>CAVTGN010000012.1:0-451915 GCA_963734265.1 Terriglobia bacterium | reverse complement strand
GGTCTTGGGCAGATGCTGCAACGCGGTGTTGTCGGGATGGAACGCCAGTGGAATAAATGTCTGAAAACCGTGAGTCTCGTCCTGCAATGCACGCAGCTTCAGCAGGTGGTCGACCCGGTCTTCGTCATTCTCTACGTGGCCGTAGAGCATCGTCGCATTGGACTTCAGGCCGATCTGATGGGCCAGTTTGGCGGTGTCGAGCCACTGATCGCCGTCGATCTTGTGATCGCAGATGATGTGGCGCACGCGGTCCGCAAAGATTTCCGCGCCTCCGCCCGGCAGTGAATCCACGCCCGCCGCCTTCAGTTGTTCCAGGGTCTCGCGAATCGAAAGCTTGGCGCGCTTGGAAAGATATGCCACCTCGACCATGGTGAACGCCTTCAGATGGACTTGCGGAAAGCGCTGCTTGAGTCCGGAAATAAGGTCGAGGAAATACTGGAAGGGCAAGTCCGGATGAAGTCCGCCCACGATATGGAATTCTGTTACCGCCTCGCTGTAACCGGAGGCCGCGGTCTCAAAGGCTTCTTCGAGCGCCATGGTGTAGGCGCCGGCCGAATCTTTCTTGCGTCCAAACGCGCAAAGTCGGCAAGCGGCCACACAAACGTTGGTCGGATTCATGTGGCGATTGACGTTGAAGTACGTCTTGTCGCCGTGCATGCGTTCGCGGACATTATTCGCCAGCCAGCCCACCGCCAGAATGTCACCGCTGCGATAGAGCGCGAGAGCATCTTCCGGAGTAAGGCGTTCACCGCCGGCCACCTTGGTGTGAATGGGGTGAAGCCGGGCATCGTCGGTCTGGAATCGATGAAGATGAGCCGTGGACATCAGCATTGATGATACCGCAGGGAATGGCGGAAGTCACCGAACGCAGTTCCCTACCAGTACCGGCCGCTAGGACCTATCGCCGCAGGAGAAGATCTCCGGCGATGAAGACGAAGAACACAACCGAAATGACACCATTCATGGTGAAGAACGCCGCGTTCAGCCTGGAAAGGTTGGTGGCGGAAACCAGGGAATGCTCATACGCCAGGAGCAGTGTGACCACGATCACACCCACCACCGCCAGCTTGCCCAGCCCGAAAACTACCACCACCCCCATCAACAGGATCAGCATGAGGACGTGAAAGAATCGGGCAATCCAGAGCGCGCGTCTGATCCCGAAGTAGCGAGGGACGGAGTGCAGGCCCGCCTGCTGATCAAATTCATAATCCTGACAGGCGTAGAGTACGTCGAAACCGCCTACCCAGAAAGTAACGGCTGCGGTGAGCAGCAAAATGCGGGGATCGAAGGATCCGCGCACGCCGATCCAGGCCGCCGACGGAGCGATGCCCAGCGCCAATCCCAGAAAGAGGTGCGACCAGCGGGTAAAACGCTTGGTGTAGGAGTAGACCAGTACTACTGCCAGGGCGACGGGAGAAAGTTCGAGCGCCAGACGATTCAGCCGAGATGCTGCCAGCACAAACACTCCGCAGGAAACAATCACGAAGGTGGCAACAAACGCGGGTGTGAGGGTGCCTGCGGGCAAAGCCCGCGTCTGGGTGCGCGGGTTAGCTGCGTCGATGGAGGCGTCGGCCAGGCGATTAAAGGCCATCGCGGCCGAACGCGCCGCGACCATGGCCACGACGATCCACACTAGCTGCTGTCCAGCAGGCAAGCCGTTAGCTGCCAGCATGGCTCCGCACAGGGCAAAAGGAAGCGCGAAGATGGAGTGCTCCCACTTGATCATCTCCAACGTCACGCGCAGGTTGTGAAGCAGGGGCACGAATCGATTGTAAAGCAACGTCGGCAGATTGGTTCTCCGAGAGATCGGCCTGGGTAATGACGAAAAGCCGCCGAGCTGCGCTCGGCCTGGACGGGTCGAAGACCCGTCCCTACACGGATCCGGGTGATGCCCCGCCGCTGACCAGCGGAACGAAACGGCAGCCGTCCAGCAACGTGATCAACGGCTTCCCTTCCCGCTTGCGAACCAATTGCAGTTCCTGCACCTCGGGCGGCCCGATCGGAATAATCATGCGTCCACCCTCGCGCAACTGAGTGAAGAGTGGACCGGGGATTTCTCCGGCAGCGGCGGAAACAACAATTGCATCGAAGGGAGCGAATTCGGGCAGACCCTGAGCGCCGTCGCCCACCACCACGGTTACATTGGCGAGGCCGAGCCAGGAGAGATTTTTTTCCGCCTCGCGCGCCAGCTCCGCGTGGCGTTCCACCGTATAGACATGAGCAGCCAGCTTGGCAAGGATCGCGGTCTGATAGCCGGAACCGGTTCCAATCTCCAGAATCTTCGATGAAGGCTCGAGACGCAAAAGCTCCAGCATCAGCCCAACAATGTAGGGTTGCGAAACGGTCTGGCCCGCGCCAATGGGCAGAGGATGGTCTTCGTAAGCCTGATTACGATATTGCGCCTCCACGAAATCAGTGACGCGGAACCTCGCTCATCGCACTCAACAATCGCTCATCCCGGATTCCACGGGCGCGCAATTGGGTTTCCACCATGTTCTGACGCGCGACTGCAAAATGATCGGGTTGGGTTTGGGAAACCACGGGCAAAAGCATACTCCGCGGTCAGACGGCCGACCGAACGAAAATGAGTCAGGCGTCGATGGGTTTAAGCCGGCGGCATTTGCATCTTCAGCTGGTCCATCACTCCCGACCGATTTACCGCAGACCCACCAGTTCGGTGACAGATTGAATCAGCTTCGCAGAATCGAAACCCACGCCATCTTTGAAGACCAGCTCAACCTTCTCTATGTTTTCAATCTTCTCCGCCGGGTTGCCGCCCAACACCACCAAATCGGCGGCCTTGCCCGGCGCAATCGATCCGATGCTCGCGTCTCTGCCCATGTAGATTGCCCCATTCAGTGTGGCGATGCGGATCGCCTCGACCGGTGAGAAGCCGGCCTCGACCAGCAATTCAATGTTGCGCTGGTCGCCGAAGCCCGGCACCACGCCGCCGTAGCCGGTGGGATCGCAGCCCGCCATCAGCAGTCCGCCCGCGGCCACAAACTCCCGCTCAAAGCTCATCTCTTTTGCCAGCATCGGCCCGCCCATGTCGTGCTCCGACGCATAAGAGCGGCCTGTCAGATAGTCCTTCGCGGCTTGCGGCGAGAGCGTCTTGAGAGCCGCGCTCTCCCGCTCCATCGGTGGGCGATTCGAGCCGAAGGTCTCAATCACCGCCAGCGTCGACGTGATGGCCACATGGTGCGCCACCAGGTCGCGGATCGTGTCCCGCACCTCAGGCCCCTTCACATCCACGTTTTTCTCGACATATGTCAAATTCGGCAGAAGACCGGGACACTCATCCGGCTTCTTCCCCGGGAAGAACTCGGTATCCACCGTCAGGCCATGTTCCAGGTTGTCAATGCCCAGCGCGGCTGCCTGCCGGAATCCGACGGAGCAAAGATGCCCGGTGATTTTGAGCCCGTGGGCGTGAGCGTGGTCGATAGCCGCCTTCAGCTCATCCGCGGTGAGGTAGTTGTACGCCTTGAACGAGGTCACGCCCTCGGCGGCCCAATAATCGACTGTGCGAGCAGCGTCTTCAGCATCCGCCAGCGTGTGCATCTGGATGGCGAAGCTGCCTTTGCCCTCAAGGTACGGGCCTGTAACGTCGAGCTTGGGTCCGGGACAGCAGCCCCGCGTCGATCTCTCTCCTCAGTTCCAGGTCGGTGTACGGTTCCAGGCTGCCCCCCGTCCGCGCCGTGGTCACGCCGCCTGCCAGGTAGAGACGCGGAGCGCTGTCCGGCGCCTCGCCATAGAGCGCCACGCCACCCTGCGGTTGCTGCGGCGTGGGATAAAACAGATGTTCGTGCATGCCGACCAGGCCGGGGATCACGGTCTTTCCCGTCATCTCCAGCACCTTGGCATTGGGCGGATAAGGGCTGTGCGCACCGGCAGCTTGGACAGCGGTGATTTTGCCGCCGGCGATGTCGATGCGCATGTCTTCCTGCGGTGCAGAGCCCGTGCCGTCGATCAGACGCACATGCTCCAGCACCAGCACCGGTGCGTCTTCCTTCACATAGGGTGAAAGCGGAGAAGGCTTCTGCTGGGCTGCTGCGGCCAAGCTCAATGACAAGGAAAGGCACAGAATCGTAGTTCGTCTCGCAATCAGCATGGTTGGGGCCACCCGGAGTGAGAGTGAATTCAGTTCTAACTTAAGGCTTCCTTCGTGCAACTTCGTGTCCTTCGTGGATGATGGGGTTTCTGGCGCACCGGATCACTTCTTCCTCTGGCGCATTCTGACGTCGAAGCTGACCACTCCGTTCTGGTCGCGAATCGCTACGATCGAAACGTTACGCGTCAGGTTATACACCACCTGGATAATCTGCTGCGACGCCTGTGCGACGTTAGTGGTGTAGGTAAGAGTCAGGTTGTTCTGGACCTGCTGTTCGATCGTGACCGCGGGACCAGTCTGGGTGGGCGAGGTCTCAGTGGTGAGACCTTGCGGATCGACCTTGATACGGCTGACGCCGAAGAGTTTCTGCACCCGGTTGCTTACTGTCGCATTGAGCGCGGCGCTGAGAATCGCACTGGAGGTTTCGGAGTTAAACGCCGACTGCGACTGATTAAGCTGAGCCGACTCTTCCGTGGTCGAGCCAAACGCCAAAAGACCGATGATGTCCGAACTGGGAAGAGGTGGCTCGGACCGGTAAGTCACACTGGGCCGGTCGATCTGGCCGTTGAGATTCAGGGTGATATCATAGTCGCGCACTCGCGTGGTGGCCTGCAAATCAAGAACCGGCGTAGTGGTCACCGGGTTGATGAAGGTGACATCGCCGCGCTCCAAACTGTACTTGGTGCCCTGAAAGTAAACCTCGCCTTCGATCACGTCCGCCCGTCCCAGGATGACAGGCTTTCCCGCGCTGCCCTGGAGGTGTAAATCCGCATCTCCGGAAAGCCGCACGCTGGCGGTCTGCATCTGCAACTCGGGGGTGGTGACGATGTGGACATCAAGCCGGATCCGGTTCAACAGGCGGTTGGTCGGCGAGAGGCCCGAAGCCTGTGAGCGATCCAGATAAATGGCAAAGTCAAAGCCGGGGGTCATCGCTAGCTTGGTGATGGTGATGTCACCATTCAGCGTCGAGGCCGAGGAACTCCCCACAAAGTGCAAGTCGGCGTTGGCCGTGGCACTCACTCCAGGCGGATAGCGCAGGCGGACATCCTGGCCTTGCACGGAAAGATCGAAGTTGAATTTGCCGTTGCGGGCAGTGGCGTAACCTCCAAACGTAACCAGGCCGCCGCCGGTGTGGGCGGTGAGAGTCTCAACCTGTAAGCGATCCTGGTTGAAGACGAGCGAGCCATTGATATCGCTCAAGGCGCTGGGCAGGTCGATGTAGGCAATGGCGCCGTGTTCGATACGCACTCGTCCCTGGGTCACGGGCTTATCCAATGGCCCGGACAGCGCCACATCAACCGTGACCACTCCGGAAGACGTAAAGTCCGGACTGAAGCTTTCGATCAACTTCAAATTAACCTGGCCCTGAGCGTGCACATCGAGGTCGCGCTGACCGGTCAACTGAAGGGTGCCGGTCGCGGAGATATCGGTGTCCTCTCCGATCAGATGAAACTGATCGATCTTGAGCGCCTGATTCGCGATGGAGAAACGAATCGGGCCCTGGTTTTTAACCTGCATGTCCTCGACGGCAGCGGTCAGGGTGTCGATATTGGTCGTAATCTGCAATTCACGAGGTCGGCGGAGAGGACCAACCAGATGTAGTTCTCCGTCCACTTTCGCGTGACCGGTCACCCCGCCACGCATGTAGACGCGCAGCAACGAATCCACATCCAGCTGGTGGAAGTGAAAGTAGATATCAGCAGGCCAGTCCGCGCTGCTTTGAACTCCGCCTTCGATTTTCAACTCAGCTTGTTCGAACTGGGATTGCCCGGTGATTTTGATCTCGGATCCCTGCGAGGTCGCGTTGAAGGTAAAGTCCCCTGCGCGCTCCTGATCGAAGCCCAGATCATGGATATGGACCGCCGCATTGATGGCCGGCTGGTCCAGAGAGCCGGAACCGGAGGCGGTGAAGTCCGCGTGTCCGCTCACCGCCACTCGGCCCTCTTGCAACTTGGGAATTCTGGCCAGGTCAAAATTTGTGCCTGTCAAATTAAAGCGAAACGCCTGGCTCTCAGGGTTATAGTTTGCGTCGCCGGCGACCTTGGCCTCGTAGTGCGTCAACTCCATGGTCTTAAGCTGAATCTCTCCGTTGGAGAAAGCCAGACCGGAAGTGAGCAACTCAATCGGTTCGCCGTAAAAACTCCCATTCCGCAGCAGAATGTGGCCGTCCGCTTGTGGGTCGGCCCGGGTTCCTTCCACATGTAGGTGGACATCCACGGTTCCGGTCACAGGATATGTATATCCAACGAGCGCGAGAATGCCAGGCAAGTCGGCATTCTGAGTGTCAAGACGGGCTCGGAACTCGCTGGCAGGAGTGAATTGTCTGTTGACGAGGTGCACGTGGAAACTGAATTTCAGCGAGTCGGGGTCGCGGCTTAGAGTGCCGCTGCGCACGGCAAAAACCGAAGGCGAGAGCTGAACGTCAGCATGCAAAGCATTCCAGTTGACTAACTTTTCGGGAGTCTTGGAGGTGGCTGGAATCAACGTCTCGAAGTCTTGCGACTGCAGATTGCCGGCGATGGCGATCTCGGTAAGCTTTCCGGTGGCAGTACCGTTGAACGAAGCGTGACCCTTGAGCGTGACCGGGACCGGGCCTCCATAGCCCGCTGCGCTGAAAACCGGTTCCCACTCGCTGAGATCGGTGGTGGTTACAGAAAGCTGGATAGCGGCCGCGGAGGAAAGCGTGCCCGAGGCGCGAATCTGGGTGGCTCGGGTGGCAGCGTTCAATTGATCGAGCTGCAACTCGCCGGGGCCGGCTCGATAGGTTCCCTGCGCGTGTGCGGTAATGGGCAACTGCGCCCGGGAGACCGCAGGAGGAGGCACTACGTCGGCTACGAATTGCGCCTCCGCGTATCGGGGCGAGCCTCGCCATCGGGCATCCAGAGTGCCGCTGGCCAAACCCGCCAGTTTGACACGATGAAACGGTCGCGCCGGAGTGGAAAAGACTGCCGCCATTTCAGCAGCCGACAGGTCCCTGAACCGGAGACGCACCGTTCCGATCTGCTTTTCCGCTTCCTTTCCGCTTCCTTTCGAGATGCTATTTGCCGTTTGAAGATTGAGCCATTGATTTACTTCCGCGTCACCGCTAACGCTTCCACCAAAAATACGGCCCTGGACTTGGGAAAGCGTGACCCGCGTCGGGTTCAACGCGTATTGAGCGCTGAGATTCGCATTGTGGAGTCCTACCGGCGAATCGCGCCAGTCCAGATTCGATAGCAGCACTTTGCCAATCGACGAAAAGTCTCGAGGCGACCAGACGCCGTGCCCAGTTAACCGCACGCTGCCCCGGCGAAACTCTGGTTGCCGTGCGATCGCCGCAGCCTCGGCAATATCGACCGTAGTGTCGTAATCGACTTCTATCTTCGTATTGCTGAAATCCGGCCGGTTGAAGTCCTGTATTTGCCCCTTGGCCTCCACCACCGAGCGCCCGGTGCTTAACTTAAACTCCCGCAGCAGAACCCGGCTTCGGCTCAGGGTGAAGTGCACTTCCGCGTTCCAGGAGAAAGGGCGATAGTTCTTGTAGCTGGTGTCGGCTTTTCCAATCAGCAGATTGCCGTCGTAACTCCTGCGGAATAGCGCGTAGCTCATGTCGGCGGAAACGTTATTCGCAGAAAAGTCGAGTGGGAGCTTCCGGTCTCCCCAGATCACTTCACCGGAGCGAACTTCCAGTCGAGTGATGGAGAGCGCGAACAGCCGCTCGAGCGGCTTCTCTTTTGAGGCCTGCTTCACCTTCGGTTCGGGCTGGTTGGTGGTTCCGTCGGGATAGAGAATGATATGGACGACAGGATGGTCGAGAATGATGTAGTTCAGTCCGATTTCAGTGCGCAGGATTGACCAGATCTTGACCTGCGCCATCAGACTGTTCACATGAGCGTATGGAACTTCGCCCGGTTGCTCGCGGCCATGAATCGTCAGGTCGCGTACTTCCACCTGGAAGTGAAAAGGGACGCTGTGGATGCTGCCCAGTTCCACCCGGCCACCGGTAATTTGCTCCAGGGTGGCGATAAGGCGCTGCCGCACCAGGGCACGAAACGAATCTGTGGTGCTGTACCAGGCCAGGGCCACGATCACCAATACCCCGCCGAGCATTAACCACAACAGGTACTTCCAGATCTTGCGCCGGGCCGGCTTAGCCCCGGGTTCACTCATTGGCCCCGGCTCCCCGGTTGCGCGGTCAGTGCCTCCGCGCGAATTTCGCTGCCCGCCCGCAGATCGTGCAGCCACGCGGTGAGCAACTGGGTAATCTTCTTCTGGGTAAGAAGCTCCCTGATTTTCGACGTGACTTCAGCCAGCGGAACATTTTGCCCGCCCGACTGGCGAAGTTGAGGCAGGAGTTCCTGCTGGTAGTAACTCTCGATGCTCTTGGAGTCGATGCTGACTGCAGGACGCAAGCGGGAGTCCACCAGACCCATCAGGTCAAGTTCGCCCGCGACCCGGTTTTTCACGCTCTCTTCGGTAAGGCCATAACTTTCCAGCAGAGCATGCCAGCCTGTGTCGCTTTCAGCTTTGGGATACTGCTTGCGAATCTCGGAGACGCGTTTCTCCACTTCTTCCGCGGAGGCGTGAGGAGAATCAGGAGCCCGCATCTGCTCACGGAGCAATTCCTGATCGATCAGACGGTCAAGCACGGCTTTGTGTTCGGGCGGGGTCAGTTGATCCAGGGGACGGCCGCTGCTGAAAGCCTCGAAGCGCAGGGCATCTTCCCAGTCGCTCTGCAAAATGATGTGGCCGTTCACCGTGGCCACAATGCGGTCGATCACTTCCGCGCTGCCCGCCAGCGGGACGAGCGCAAGAAAAGCCAGGGTGCAAACGAAGATGTAGAGCTTGTTACCCATCAGAAAGTCTGTCCAATACTGAAGAATACGTTGAAATGGCTCGCATGCTGAGGATCAAAGACGGTCACAGGCACGCCGTTGACCGTGGTCGTCGTTTGGCTCGGAAACGCGGGCGGATTCAGATTGTACCCGAAATCGAAGCGCACCGGGCCCACCGGGGTCTTGTAACGCACCCCCACGCCGATGGCGTGCGAAATGTAGTTATAGTCGCACAGTTTCGCCGTGGCCTGCTGCAAACAGAGTTGCGGGCTTTTCTGGCTCCACTGCAGCAGGTTGTGAAACATGTCATGTCCGGTGGTAAAGACGTTGCCGGCGTCGTGGAAAATGGCGAAGCTGAGGTTGTCCTGGAAAAAGGGCAGGGTCGGCGGGGGCGTGCGCAGTTCGAGGTTGTTGATGAACAATGCCGTTCCACCCAGCGGGAAGCCCGTGGCCGGGTCACGTGGGCCGGCCTGGTTTAAGCCAAATCCGCGATGCGTGTTTCCACCACCCGAGAAGAAACGTTCCGCCAGGGGAAGACACGCGGCTTGTCCACCCTGAGGAGTTTCGCATTCCTCTCCGGGTTGCGGCATGAAAGTCGTTCCGTAAGGGATTTCAACCCCGATGCGGGTGGATCGAGCCAGAACAAATTTCCTCTCGCGATTCTTGCCCAGTGAGTAATACGAAGAGTTTTGAATCAGGAGGCGGCCGAAATCGGTCTCCGAGGCAAAGTAGGTGCTGGCCACGCCGCCATCGATGGTGGTGTAGTTTCCCTTGGTGCTCTCCAGATCGTTATCCCGCTTGTTGCGGATGTAGCTGAAGTTGGGAATACCGACGCGGGTCGGCTGGGAGAGTAAAGGAATCTGGTCCGGGCTGATGGTATTGGTGATGTCGCTGGCTTTGACCCGGCGGTAGGTCAGACGGTAGGTCATGATGGTGGTCTTGCTGATCGTCTGTTCCGCCGCAATCGATCCCTCCAGACGCTGCGAGGTGAAGGTGGTGACGTCGACTGTGTTGTCATAGAACGTGGTGAAGGTGAGGCGCCAGTTGGGATTGTTGAGCAGGCGGGGAGCGTCGTAAGAGATCAGACCACGTTGCTGCAAGCGTCCTACGTTGGCCTTGAACGTAATCGTATGATTCAACCCGCGGAGGTTGAGCCGGGTGACCCCGAACGAAACTCGCGGGCTGACGCCGGTTTCTCCCAGAGGGTTGGTTCCGTTGACCGTCGGCTGGCCAGTCTGGAATTCCAATCCCACGCCATAATTCAAGGTGTAGCGCTTGGCCTCTTGCACATTGACCAGCACATTCTTTTCCGGCTCGCTGCTTCCCGGATTCTGCACCGCCGTATCCACCTGGCTGAAGATCCCGAGATCATACAGGCTTTTTTGCGTGTTCAGCATGTCGATCTGGCTTAGCGGATCCCCCGGCTTGATCTGGATTTCGCGCTGCACGATCGAATCACGGGTGTGAACCATGCCGGCAACATACACATGATCGACGATGACCTGGTCGCCGGTGTGGACGGTGTAGGTGACGTCCATCAGGTTGGGATCGTTCGCCGAACGCTTGGACGAGGCATCGAATGTGGCATTGGGAAAACCGTTGTTGAAGTAATAGTTCAGCACGATTTCGCGATCTTCATTCATCTTGGAGTAGGCGAATCCCTGTCCGGGAGATATGTTGAGCTCGGGAAATGGGCTCTTGAGAGGTCTTTCGTTGCCCACAATCTGCAAAGCGCCCACCTTGGTCAGCGGGCCTTCGTCAATCTGCAGGGTCACGGCCAGCTCATTTTTGTTGCCGCGATAATTGTCTTCCACCTTCGGTGTGACCTTTACGTCCAGGAAACCATTGGCGTGGTACGGGTTGGCCACGATGGTGCGGACGTCCGCACTCAGCAAAGCCTGGCTGTAGCGGCCGTTTGACAGGAAGCGTCCGGCAGGTTGAATTTGCATCCGGGAGCGAATCTGCTCCACGCTGAAACTCTTGTTCCCGGTGATCGACAGCTGGGCCAGCTTATGACGCCCGTCCGCATCGATGGTGTAGGTGACCCGCAGTTCGTCGGCCGAAACCGAGGTCTTTTGCTGGCTGACTTTGGCATCGAAGTAACCGCGGCCCTGCATGTAGTTGATCAAATTGCGTCTGCCTTCATTCAGCAGGTCATCGTCAAGCGCGTTTTCTTCATAGACCGGAACGTTTTTCTTGAGCTGGGAGTGGCTGATCTTGAAGCCCTCGGCAATGATCTGAACCTTGGGACCGGGTTGGATATCGAAGGCGTAGTCCACAGTATTGGTTTCGGGGCGATAGGCGCGGTTGGTAATCGTCACCTGTGAAAGAAGGCGGTCCTGCTTCTGATATTTTTTCCGCAAACGGTCGAGGGCGCGGCTTACGCGTTGTACCGTGACATACTCCCCGGGATGCATCTTGGCGATGTCCTGGATTTGCCCCTGGGAAAATCCGGCCGGCCCGGTGACGGTTACCTGGCCAATTTTCGCGTGCGGTCCGGGCACGATGTGGAACAAGGCATTCATCTGTTGGGTCTCAGGATGCGCCTGTTCTTCGTCGCTTGCGCTCGACTGGTAGTAGCCGTTCTGCTCCATAAGTTGCTTTATATTGACCAGTGCACGGTCAAGCTTTTCCCGGGTGAACAGTTCCCCCAGTTGCAGCTTCGACGCATTCACAATCTGGTTAGCCGCGGGCGGATCGGGCGCTCCTTCCACCAGGATTTCACCTACGAAGAAATTAAGCCGGGTGCGAAATGTCAACGCCACCTGCTGATCCGAAGTGTGTTCAGCCTCTACCTGGATATCGGCAAAGCGGCCTGTGGAGTGTAGGTCCTGAATACTCTGCCGCACATCGTCCCGTCGCAGAGGGGCGCCAACCTTTTGCGGGATCAGGTTGCGCAGCCTTTCCACGCTATCGGCGGGGAGATCCGGGAAATCGATCCTCTGGACGACCAGACCCTCGTACGACGCTATCCCGCCCATTGTGGGAGGAGCCGGAGCCTCCTGTGCCGGATGCAGCGACCGGAGATTCCTCCGTCGGCGCCGATTGTCCCCATCCCGACGGACAGAGAGCGGCCGCGAAGGCGAGTCCTGCCAGGGCTTTCCGCAACAATCCCTTTACACGCAAACCAGCTCCTCGCGAATGCAGGCCACGATAGTTCGATGAATTGGCATCAGGCAGTGTTGTATTTAGCTCGGGAAACCGGGCGGCACCTATAATAATGGTTCGGACGCTATAAACCGGTGATCTGTTTGGAAATGGAAGAAAGATATTCGCGCCAGGTGCTGTTCCCTGGAATCGGCAACGAGGGCCAGCGCAAGCTGGCGGCTGCCCGTGTCGGACTGGTTGGCTGCGGAGCCACCGGCTCGGCTCTAGCCTCTTTGCTGGCTCGCTCTGGCGTGGGCAGCATACGGATCATCGATCGCGACTACGTTGAGCCCAGTAATTTGCAACGGCAATCGCTTTTCGACGAATCGGACGCAGCGCAATCGCTGCCCAAGGCGATCGCGGCCGCTCGCAAGATTGCGGCTTTCAACTCCCAGATTGTGGTTGAACCACAGGTAGCCGACCTGGTCCCGGCAAACGCCGAGTCGCTGCTCGATGACATGCACTTGATTCTCGACGGAACCGACAACTTCGAGACGCGCTATCTGCTGAATGATTTTGCGGTCAGAGCTTCCCTCCCCTGGATATACACAGCAGCAATCGGGAGCTACGGGGTTACGTTAAATGTGCTGCCGGGGAAAACGGCTTGTCTCGCTTGTTTATTTCCCGACCCTCCACACGGAGCCTTCGAGACCTGCGAGACCGCAGGAATTCTGAATTCCGCTGTGAATCTGGCGGCTTCGATTGCGGCCACCGAAGCGATTAAGATGCTCGTGGGCGCGAACGAACGAGTGCGGCGCACCCTGCTTTCGTTTGACGTCTGGACCAACGAACACGCTGAGGTCAGAGCGGAAAATCCGCGGCCGGGTTGCCGCGCGTGCGGTATGCGGGATTTTACGCATCTTGCCGGTGAAGGCCGACCGCATATCACGCTTTGCGGTCGCAATTCAGTGCAGATCCATGAGCGTCATCGGCCGGTGGATTTTTCAGAAGTGAGTCTGCGGCTGAAGCCGCACGGAGCAGTTCGACACAACGATTTCGTGCTGAAGTTCTGGCCCGAGCCTTATGAGATGACATTATTTCCAGATGGCCGGGCGATCATCAAGGGCACGACCGACACGGCAGTAGCCAGGAGCCTGTACGCGAGGTACGTGGGCAGCTAACATCCGTTCGTCGAACCTCAACCTTGCACCCGGGTCGCTTTGCCACCCCAGAACGCCTCGCGCAGTTCGCGTTTCAACATTTTTCCCGTACCTGTCTTGGGCAAAGGTCCTTCCACGAACTTCACCAAACGCGGCATTTTGAACTTGGCGATTCGTGGCTTCAGAAAAGACATTAATTCATCGCAACTAAGTTGTTGATTCGGCTTAAGAACAATGATGGCCACCGGAATCTCCCCCCACTGCTCGTCCGGAGCCGAAACCACGGCGCACTCCAAAACCGCCGGGTGGGCGAAGATGGCCTTTTCCACTTCAATCGATGAAATATTCTCGCCCCCACTGATGATGATGTCCTTCTTGCGATCGACGATGTAGACGTAGTTCTCCTCGTCCCAAACCGCCATGTCTCCGGTGTGCAGCCAGCCGTCGGTGAGCACCGCTTTGGTTGCCTCCGGCTCGTTGTAATAGCCGTCCATCACGATGTCGCCCCGGGCCACGACTTCACCCACAGCTTGGCGGTCGCGGGGAACGTCTCGCATCTGCGAATCGACCACACGAACTTCAGAGCCCATCATTGGCCAGCCCGCCGCTGAAAGGTGATTGAGACGGTCGTCTTCGTTCGCGTAGGTCACGGTTCCCTTCGTCTGAGCCGTGGTAAGCACCGGAGCAGTTTCAGTGAGCCCGTACCCGGAACACACATCGCAGTGGAACGCCTGTTCCAACCGTGCGATCAGTTCGGGTGAGGAAGCTGCTCCGCCGGTGGTGATTACTTTCATGCTGGAAGTGTCGAACTTCCCCAGGTCCGGGCAGTTAAGCAGCGCATTGGCCATGGTAGGAACCAGGGTCATTCCGGTGGCTTTCTCTTCCTGGATGAGTCGCAGCACATACGAGGGTTCAAAGCGGCGAACCATCACGTGCTTGGCCCCGCTCATGGTGATGCTCTGAGGACGTCCCCAGCCGTTGGCATGAAACAACGGGATGGTGTGCAGTTCTACCTGGGTATCCTTGGAAGCAAAGGATCCGATCACACCCAAGGCGTGCAGGTACAGCGTGCGATGCGACAGCATCACCCCTTTGGGAGTACCGGTGCTGCCGCTGGTGTAGAAGACCTCGGCGATCTCATTTTCGTCGAAGGAAAAAATGTCGGGCCGCTCAATGCGGTCCCGGGCAAGCATATCCTCCAAAAACACATCCGCCTGTGAAACCGGCTGGTCAATCGCGACATATCGCTTAATGGATGGACAGGCGCTTCGCAGAGCCTGGATCAATGGGACAAAGTCATTTTCGAAAACCAGCATGCTGGCGCCCGCATGATTGAGAATCGTGATCAGCTCAGCGGGCTGCAGCCGCACATTGAGCGGCATGGAAATGGCTCGAATCAGTGGCGGCCCGTAATAGCCTTCCAGAAGCTGGTGGTTGTTGAAGCTGAGATAGGCCACTCGGTCGCCGGGACGGACGCCTTCCGCAAGAAGCCCCGCAGCAAGGCGTTCGCAGCGCTCTCCGAATTGTGAGTAGGTGAAAGAACTGGAGCCGGAGACGACCCCTTTCTTCTTCCCATAGAGGTCAACGGCCCGGTAGAGACATCGAATTGGTGTTAGCGGCACATTCATGTTTGAGCGTTCGGACCCTTCGTAGAGAATCTTCTCCAAACCCCGCTCGGCATGATACACGACAGAATGCAGACGTTTGGATGTCTCAACTGTAACTCGGAGGCCCGCATTGAACGAGAACAACGAAGTTAAAGCTGCCACTCTCGCCGGCAAGACTCTGTTTATAACGGGAGCGAGTCGAGGCATTGGCCTGGCAATCGCCGTGCGTGCGGCGCGCGACGGCGCCAACATCGTGATCGCCGCCAAGACCGGGACGCCGCATCCCAAACTACCGGGAACCATTCACACCGCTGCCGCAGAAGTCGAAGCCGCCGGCGGGAAAGCGCTGCCCCTGATCGTCGACATCCGTTTCGAAGAGCAGGTCTACCGGGCCGTCGAGCAGGCGGTGGCCCGTTTCGGCGGCATCGATATTCTGGTGAACAATGCCAGTGCGATCGGCCTGACCGGCACCCTGGAAACGCCGATGAAGCGCTTCGACCTGATGATGGGTGTGAACGTGCGCGGAACGTTTCTATGCTCGCAAGCCTGTCTGCCGCATCTGAAACAATCAGCCAACCCGCACATTCTCACGCTTTCACCTCCTCTCGACATGCGACCGCAATGGTTTGCTCCGCATGCGGCCTATACCATCTCGAAGTACGGGATGAGCATGTGCGTGCTGGGAATGGCAGAAGAGTTTCGAGAAGCTGGGATTGCGGTAAATGCGCTGTGGCCTCGCACCATCATCGCAACCGCGGCGCTGCAGGTCATTCCCGGGGCTGAGCCCGAGCGAGGCCGAACGCCCGAGATCGTGGCCGACGCGGCCTGGCACATCCTGGCACGCAGCAGCCGCAGCACAACCGGCAACTTCTTTATTGACGACGAAGTGCTGGCCGCCGCCGGGATTACAGATCTATCGCGCTACGCCGTGGCCAAGGGTCAGCCCCTTCGTTCGGATCTTTTTATCAGCTCGTGAAGGAGAACGAGGGTTCTTCGGACAAGCCATCCGGTTGCATGGGAAGAGCACAACGTTGGCCGTGCCGTCGGCGCGGGGATGCAAGGTTTCCGGGAAGGGCACGACTTCAGTCGTGCCGTCAGCGGCGAAAAAGGTCCGCGGCTTTAGCCGCTGAGGTTCGCTGTTTCCCAGCACTGGCGGGACGCCCGCGCCCACACTTACTCCAGCAAGTCGGGTTGTTCGCGAACAATGCGCGCCCACAGCGGCTGGAACTGGAACCAGCCGGCCGCGTGCGATCCAACCTGCTGTCGCGTGATCGCCGCGTCGGGCGGATCGATCTTTACCGGAGTGCCAACCGCCTCCGCCATCAACTGGGCCTGGCAACTTCGTTCCATGGTGATGAACCACCAGGCCGCTTCATCGACAGTATGGCCGACCGTGAGCAATCCGTGATTGCGCAGGATTACCGCCTTCCTCTCCCCCAGCGACTCGGCGATGCGCTCGCCTTCCGAAGTCTCGTAAACCACGCCCGTGAAGTCGGCAAACAACGGAATGGTCTTCGTAGAAGGCGCACACATCCTGAGTAATGGGATCGAGCAAACGGCCAAGCGATGCCCAGGTCTTTCCATAGAGCGAGTGCGCATGAGCGGCGGCCACGATATCCGGGCGTGCGGCGTGGACCTGCGAGTGAATCGCGAATGCCGCTCCATTCACCGGATACTTTCCTTCCACCACCTCGCCTCGGTCATTCACCAGAATCAGATCGGAGACGCGAATCTGGCCGAAATGCATGCCGAAGGGATTGACCCAAAAATGATCGAGCCGTTCCGGGTCGCGGGCCGTGATGTGGCCGGCCACTCCTTCGTCGAATCCGAAGCGCGAAAAAAGGCGGAACGCGCCGGCCAGGCGCTGCTTGCGATGCAGGCGCTCTTCGGCCAAAGTGCCGAACTTCGGAGGTGCAGGTAAGTTGAGGGGGTTCTGCGTAGCCACAGCCATGGACGCCTCCATCGATCAGGAAACTGGTGAATCCGAAAATAAATCACGCAATTACCGGACAACTATAGCCCCGCCGCACAACGCCCGCAATCAGCCCGGATCGAAGAAAAGGGACGCCACTGTTGAGCCGCAAAGCGCGCCAGAATGTAGCCCACGGCGCAAGCCGTGGGTACAACGCAGGCGTGAATTCAAGCCCCAACGGGGCGAAAGCGCCGTTACCACGAGCTTTGCAGCCACGACTTCATTCGCTCTTCCGCACTTTATTCGGGTAATAACGCACAACCCACTCCGCCACACAGCAAGGCTTTCCCTGGCTCTCGTCTTCAACCACCACCGAAAATACAGCTTCGTAGGCGTTACCTACCTCCGCCACGGATTGCAGCGTGAACCGCCCACGAACTTTAGAGTCGGCGCGAACCGGCGCGGGGAAACGGACCCGATTCAATCCATAGTTCACTGCCATGCGAATACCATTTTTAATTTGCAGCGCCTGCCCCGCTAAATGACTGAGCAAAGAGAGCGTCAAGAAACCGTGAGCGATGGTGGTGGCGTAGGGTGATTCCCGTCGCGCCCGCTCGCCGTCAAGGTGAATCCACTGACGATCCTCGGTGGCCTCGGCAAATTGCTGGATGCGGTCCTGCGTGATCGGCACCCAATCAGTGATCGCGATCTCGCGGCCCATGAAATCTTTCAGAGCATCCAGGTTTTCGACAACCAGCGGCGGCATGGTCAATACCTTTCGACAACAATGCGGCTAAGCCGGCGCGTTCATCCCCGCGCATCCAGGAACATGTAAGTCGCTAGAGCCGTGCCCAGCAGGTTGCCCTTGTCATCGGTCAAGTCGACACTCCCGATGCTCAAGGTGGAACCGATGCGAAGTAGGCGCGAGCGCGCAAATATGGTTCCGTCGCTGGCAGGCCGGAAATAGTTGATCTTCATTTCAACCGTCGTAATCCTGCGCTTGCCGCCGAAGTGACGATTAATCGCCATCCCAACCGCCACATCGGCCATGGCAGCAGCGACTCCTCCGTGAGCTACGCCGGCGCTGTTTTTCAATTCGTGTCGCAACGCGCACTCGATGGTGACGCCGTCGCGATGCACGCGGGTGAGCTTCACCCCGAGCAGTGTGTTGAACGGAATTTTCGGCAGGAAATTGCGAATCTGGCGAGCGGTGAGTTTGGGATGTTTCATGGCGAAGAAGTTTTCATGCTTTGAAAACAGTGACGACTTAGTCGGCGCGTTCAAACAGACCCGCAGCGCCCTGGCCGCCGCCCACGCACATGGTCACGACTCCGTAGCGTGCCTTGCGGCGTTGCATCTCATTGGCCAGAGTGCCGACCATGCGCGACCCGGTCATGCCGAAGGGATGGCCGATCGAGATGGATCCGCCGTTCACGTTCAGCTTGTCCATCGGAATACCGAGACGATCGCGACAGTAAATAACCTGCACCGCGAAAGCCTCGTTCAGTTCCCACAGGTCGATGTCTTCCACTTTGAGGCCCTGGCGCTTAAGCAACTTGGGCACCGCAAATACCGGGCCGATACCCATTTCGTCCGGTTCGCAACCCGCCACCTGGAAGCCGCGAAAGATCAGTTTGTAGGGAATGCCGAGCTGGTCGGCGCGCTGGCGCGACATGAGCAGGGTCGCAGAAGCGCCATCCGAAAGCTGGGAAGAATTTCCCGCTGTGACTGTGCCCTGCCCGCTGTGCGGATCGAAGTGCGGCTTCAGGGCGAGCAGTCCCTCGAGTGTGGTGTCCGGACGATTGCACTCGTCGCGATCACAACAAACTTCCTCGGTGCCGATTTTTTCGCCGGTCTTCTTATCGAGCATAGCTCTGGTAACTTTTATCGGAGCGATTTCGCCACTGAAGAAGCCGTCCTGCTGGGCGCGGGCGGTGCGCTGCTGGCTGATCAGCGAATATTCATCCTGGGCCTGCCGCCCGATCTGGTAGCGCTTGGCGACAACTTCCGCGGTCTCGCCCATCGCCATGTAAATGCCCGGATATTTCTGCTTCAGCGTCGGGCTGGGATCGTTATCGCGAACGATCAGGCTGATGCTTTCTACGCCTCCGCCGATTGCCGCCTCCGCGCCTTCGTTGACGATCTGGTGAGCCATCATCGCAATCGCCTGCAGTCCCGACGAGCAGAACCGGTTGACGGTGATTGCCGCCACCGAAGCCGGCAACCCCGCGAGCAACGCGGAAACGCGAGCGATGTTGTGTCCTTGCACGCCATGCGGCTGCCCGCAACCGAGCACGACGTCTTCTATTTCGTTGGGATCGAGCTGCGGTGTTTTCTTCAGAATGTCGCGAATGCAATGCGCGGCCAGTTCTTCCGGACGCGTCATGTTGAAGGAGCCGCGAAACGCCTTCGCAAGCCCGGTCCTCGAACTGGCAACCACTACTGCTTCTCTCATTGCTGATCGTTGGATGGTCGTTATCAGGTTACGATCCCTTCTGCTTGTCAAAATCCGCGAAGGTTTTCCCATCGGCCGCCAGTTGCTTCAGCAGCGGGGCCGGTTCCCAAAGCTCGCCATGCACCCGATGAAATTCGCTGACGCGGTCGTAGACTTTTTTCAGACCGACGCTGTCGGCGTACCACATGGGGCCGCCGCGATAGGCGGGAAAGCCGTAGCCGTTGAGATAGATGATGTCGATATCGACCGCGCGCAGGGCATATCCCTCCTCGAGTATGCGTGCACCTTCATTGACCAGCGCGTAAATGCATCGATCGACAATCTCTGCGGCCGGAATCTCGCGCTGCGGGATACCACCCTGAGCCGACCATTCCTTGATCCACGCGGCCACTTCCGGATCAGGCACAGCCGTTCGATTCTCGTCGTATTTGTACCAGCCCGCCCCGGTCTTCTGTCCAAACCGGCCTTTTTCGCAGAGACGATCGCCCGCAAACGGCTGCCGTATGCCCGGCTTTTCCAGATGACGATATTCCTTCCGAATCCGCCAACCCACGTCGAGTCCAGCCAAATCCATCGTGGAAAGCGGGCCCATGGCCATGCCGAAATCGTAGAGCGCTCGATCGACCGCTTCTACGCTGGCGCCTTCTTCGACCAGGAAAGTTGCTTCGCGCACGTAGGGATGGAACATCCGGTTACCGACAAAACTGCGGCAGTTGCCCACCAACACGCCCACCTTGCCCAGTTTCTTCGAGAGCTGCATGCAGGTGGCAATCACTTCTTTGCCGGTGGCCTTGCCGCGGACAATTTCGAGCAGCCGCATTACATTGGCTGGGCTGAAAAAATGCGTACCAATCACGGACGAGGGCCGTGAGGTGACCGATGCGATCTCGTCGATATTTAAAGTGGAAGTGTTGCTGGCCAGGATTGCTCCCGCCTTGCAAACACGATCCAGCTCGCCAAAGACTTCCTTCTTCAGCGCCATGCCTTCGAAGACGGCCTCTATGACAATGTCGGCCTTGCCGAAATCGTCATAGCTTAGAGTCGGCTGAATCAGTTTCAAGCGCTCATTCACGAACTGTTCGGTAAAGCGTCCACGCTTCACTGACGTCGCATAGTTTTTCCGGATGTTGGCCAGTCCGCGGCCGAGCGCAGCCTGGTCCGCTTCTTTCAGCAGAACCGGAAGACCGGCGTTGGCGAAGGTCATGGCAATACCCCCGCCCATGGTTCCTGCTCCAACCACCGCGGCGGAATTGATGGGAAGCACCGGAGTCTCTTTCGGGATGTCGGGAATCTTCGACACCTCGCGCTCGCCGAAGAAAACGTGAATGAGGGCCTTGGATTGATCCGAATAGAGGCAATCGATAAACAACTTGGCCTCAGCCTCACAGCCTTCCTCAAAAGGCAGCCTGGTGGCCGCTTCGATCGCATCGATCGCGGCCAGCGGAGCGATCAGGTTGCGCTGCTTCTTGCGCGCGTTATCCCGGGCAGCGGCAAAAATCGGCGCGTTCTGTTCCGCAGATCCCAGCTTCTGGTTGCGCTCGCGAGTTTTCGGGGCCGGCTTGGCGGCGATGTCACGCGCAAAGGCCACTGCGCCAGTCAGCAGGTCGCCCTCGATCAGACGATCCAGAATTCCGGCATTGAGCGCTTCCTGCGCCTTGACCGGATTTCCTCCGGTACACATCTCAACTGCTTTCGCGACACCGGCCAGTCGAGGCAAGCGCTGCGTTCCCGCCGCTCCAGGAATGAGTCCCAACTTCACTTCCGGCTGTCCGACTTGCGCGCTCGGCGCGGCCACGCGGTAATGGCCAGCCATGGCCAACTCCAGGCCGCCGCCAAAAGCAGTGCCGTGAATCGCCATCACCACCGGCTTGGAACAGTTCTCGATCTTCCGCAACAGCGGCAGAAGACCGGGCCCAAGCTTTCCTTTGCCGGCGGTCATTTTGGTGAACTCCTTGATATCCGCGCCGGCAACAAAAGTACGACCGCCTCCGATGACCACCGCGGCGATCACACTGTCGTCTTTGTCGATTCGATCAATCGCTTCGGAAATTCCCTCCGGCACGCCCGGGCTCAACGCGTTCACCGGCGGGTTGTTGATGGTGATGATGACGATATTGTCATTTTTTGTAAATTGAATGAGATCGCTCATTGAAGTGGTTGCTCTCAGAACCATCCTACTTTAGTGCGTCCGCATCTGACCATACAGGTGCTGTGAGACCCATGAATACAGGGGTTGGCATAGCAATTTTACAAAATCTTTACCAGGATAACGGAATTCAGCCAATGTTTGATGTGACTGTGGAACCCAAGATGCCTCGAGGGAAATATTGATGGCAGGCCTTCAAGGTTTGCCAGGACAGGAGGAAAAATCATCGCGTAACCCAGGCGTTGACCGTGCGAAGTCGTGGCTCGATCGCTGGCGGGGCGCGTCTCTGGCACGAACTCAGCAGATATCACTCCTGGTCGTGATCACGCTTTTCTCGATTCTTGTCCACGGCTATCACATGGGCACCGACGACGCCGCCATCTATGTGCCCGGCATCAAGAAAGCGGCCGATCCTTCGCTCTACCCCTCCGGATCCGAATTCTTTATGCATCACGCGGGGCTTTCTTTATTCCCGCACATGGTGGCTGCGGTTACGCGGCTCATCCGGCTGCCCATTGAGTGGAGCATGCTGCTGTGGTTCGCTTTCGCGCAATTCCTTTTGCTTTACGCCGCCTACAAACTCGCTGAACAATGCTTCCGTAGCGAGCAGGCGCGGTGGGCCGGTGTCGGATTGCTGGCCGCCGTGCTCAACGTTCCCGTAGCCGGGACGGCCCTGATCATCGCAGACTCGTATCTGACGGCGAGGTCGCTGTCCACGCCGTTAGTTCTGCTGTCGACGGTCTGTTTTCTTAGCGGACGAACGCGCGCCGCCTGCTTCTGGGTGCTGAGCGCTTTCCTGATACATCCGCAAATGGCGATTTACGGCGCAGGATTCGGAATGCTGTTTGCCTTGGAGTCGCGCTCACGCGAGCGTGTTCGCTTTGTCGAAGCCGCGCCCGTACTGCCCGCTCTGGTGCTGCCGTTTTTTGTACATCTGCAACCCGCCCAGGGCGCCTACCGGGAAGTGCTCACATCCCGAGCGTACTTCACGGTTTCCACCTGGCAGTGGTGGGAGTGGTTGGGCGTGATCGCACCTCTTGCGATCCTGTTGATCTGTGCGTACCTGCCGCTCAAATCCGTTTTGCCGGCCTTCCCTCGCTTGTCGAAGACGCTGATCGGCTTGGGTCTGATCTCGACGGTTGCGGCGCTTGGGCTTGCCAGCGACACTGACTTCGCTTATCTGCTGCGGTTGCAGCCGATGCGAAGCTTTCATCTTATCTACGTCGTGTTCTTTATCCTGCTAGGCGGCTTGCTCGGAGAGTATGTACTGCGCGCGCGCGTCTGGCGCTGGATTCTTTGCTTCGGCGCTCTCTCCACTGGAATGTTCGCGCTGGACATGGTCACCTATCCCGCAAGTCCGCATATCGAGCGGCCCGGAGTTCGTTACGAAGGCGAGTGGCTTTCCACTTTTCTATGGATTCGCGATAACACCCCGAAAGATGCGCTGTTCGCACTGGATCCAGAGTATCTGCTGAAGCCAGGCGTGGATCTTCACGGTTTCCGGGCGATCGCGGAGCGCAGCGTGC
Source organism: Terriglobia bacterium (assembly GCA_963734265.1). GTDB lineage: Bacteria > Acidobacteriota > Terriglobia > Terriglobales > Acidobacteriaceae > JAIQFF01. Next base: position 429,100 of record CAVTGN010000012.1, on the reverse strand, counting down.
TGGCGGATCAGGAAAAAGATAGCGGAGCCGCTTCCGTATTTCCCGAGCTGGCTGATGAATGGAAAGAGCAGAGCGGGGCGCAATCCGACTGGGCCCACGTTTCCGAGGAACGATTGCAGAACCTTCGAGAGCGCTACGGCGTGAATTGGGTGGTTCTGGAGAATTCCGCTCCCATTAGCGACGTAGTTTGTCCATACCGCAGCGGAGACCTGCGGGTGTGCCAGATCGTGGACGACCGTCGCCAGTTGCTGGGGTCAGTCGTTGATCACGAGGCGTTAGTCGCAAGACAAACGACAAACGAGCAACGACGAGCCACCAACCACTGAAGCAGATCAAGCGAACTCACCGTCCTCGTCCCGGTCCCTTGGTTACGGCCCTTCCCCGGTTACAATAGTCGGTCGAGTAATCGTCAATCAGACACAAGGATGGTTCATGTCATCTTCGCGCACAGGCGGGCCGAAATCCGGGTCTGAGGAGATTCCTCCGGTTCCGCTGACTATCGAGGGATACAGCGTGCTCCATCAGATGATGCGAGTTCGCTGGGCGGCCTGGCGTAAACTACCGGCCTCTGAGAAGACTGCCATTGCCGAAGAGGCTTCCGGGGTTCTATCCAAAATGGAGCAGAGTCCGACGGGACAGTCCGGGCTCTTCTCTCTGCTGGGACACAAGGGTGATCTGATGTTCGTCCATTTTCGAAGATCGTTTGATGAGCTCAACCAGACGGAGTTGCAATTGGCGCAACTTGCGTTGAGTGAATACCTGGAGTCGACGACGTCCTACCTTTCAATCATCGAACTGGGGCTTTATGAGTCCACCATCAAGGCCTATCGGGATTTGCAGCAGCGCGGAGTCGAACCGCATTCGGAAGAATGGAAGAGTGAGATCGCCCAGGTCCTGGCGCGGCAAAAAGAAGCGATGCATCCGCGGCTGTTCCCTGAGCTGCCAAAGCACCGGTACATCTCTTTCTATCCCATGGACCGGCGGCGCGGTGAAGCCCGGAACTGGTACACGCTGCCCATCGAAGAACGGGCCCGGCAAATGAATGAGCATGGACTGGTCGGCCGTCGCTACGCCGGTGAAGTCAGGCAGATCATCACCGGCTCGATCGGCTTTGACGACTGGGAGTGGGGCGTAGACCTTTTCGCAGATGATCCTCTGGTGTTCAAGAAGCTCATCTACGAAATGCGTTTCGATGAGGTGAGCGCGGTCTATGCGCTTTTTGGGACTTTTTATCTGGGAGTGCGGGTCCCGGCGGCAGAATTGAGCGACCTTCTCAGCGGGTCGCTGCCGGCGCCCGGGAACAACGTTTAACCGCAAAGTTCGCAAAGCGCGCAAAGGAGTCCTGCAGGCGTATCGCATTGCTTTGCGTCCTTTGCGAACTTTGCGGTCATCTTTTGTTTTGATCTTTTGGGAGTGAAAATGGCGACCCTTGGCCTTATTGAATACAAAGACGCAAGCCCCGAAGTGCGGGCGGTCTATGACGACATCATGGCAACCCGCAAGACCGACTGGATTAATAATTTCTGGAAGGCCATCGCCCATGACCCCGCCACACTGAAACGCACCTGGGAAGACATCAAGCAGATCATGGGCTCCCGGCGCGCTCGATCCCCTGACCAAGGAGTTGGTTTATCTGGCGGTGAGCGTCAGCAATCAGTGTGGGTACTGCATCGCGTCCCACACCGCCGGGGCGAAGAACAAAGGCATGACCGATGCGATATTCAAGGAATTGATGGCCGTGGTGGGCATGGCGAACGAAACCAATCGCCTGGTCGCGGGATATCAGGTTGCGATCGATGATCAGTTCAAGGTTTAGGAGGGCACATGGCACATGAATTGACCACGTCGTATCTGCGGGATTCGATCGAGCTCTTCCGCCGCTACAAGAAGCTGGCGGAGCGTGCGATGGAACAAGTCACCGACGAACAGCTTGTTGCCGTCCTGGATGAGGAGATGAACTCCATCGCGCTTATTGTCAAGCATATGGTAGGCAATATGCGGTCACGCTGGACCAATTTCCTGACCACGGATGGCGAAAAAGCCGACCGCATGCGTGATACCGAGTTCGAGCAGCCACCAGCCACCAGAGAAGCTCTTCTGAAGATGTGGGCGGAGGGATGGAAGTACGTTTTCGACAGCCTCGAACCTTTATCGGACGCCGACCTCAACCGCACAGTCACGATTCGGGGAGAGCCGCATTCTGTAATGCAGGCGATCAATCGACAGATCGCACATTACTCCTATCACTGTGGACAGATCGTATTTCTGGCCAAGCATTTTCAACATCAGCAATGGAAATCACTCAGCATCCCTCGCGGTAAGTCAGAGGAGGTCAATCGAATAGTTGCGAATAAGGACGCTAGTCAGCGTTAGGGAAATCAGCGCGGTCGTTTCCTGACAGTGGGAAACTTGTGTTCGTGAAGTTTCATATCGACCTTGCGCCCGCGAAATGTCACTCCTTCGGCTTCGAGCCGGAAGCGTTGTTCGAAAGCATTATCCCCGCGAAGCTTGATCTCGCCTCCTGCGCCCAGAACGCGCTGCCAGGGCGCTCCGACCGCGCTGCGCAACGCCGCCACCACCTGCCGGGCAGCCCCAGGAAATCCGGCGGCCTTCGCCACGGCACCGTAAGTTGAGACCTTCCCACGCGGAATGCGCCGGATGGCAGCAACAATTTTCTCCCGAATATTGGACTTCGGTAAAGGCCCGACTTTCATAAACCATGCCCTCGTCGCGTTAGCCGCATCTTCCTTACAACGCGATCCATCCCACCCGGATCAGCCACAGTGACCCTGCTGAAATTAGTAGCCATAGGATTACGCCCTGCAGTAGCGGCCGGTGTCCAACTTTTTTCAACGTCGCCAGTGAAATTCCCGTGCCGATCAGGTATAGAGTCGCGGTTAGTCCGATTTTAGCAATCCTCGATAGCAAGCTGTAAGCTGCGGCGCCGGCGGGTAAATAGGTATTGCACACCGCCGCCAGGCAGAATAGCGCAATAAACCACGGCCACTGGATTCTCGCCTGGGCATGCTTGACCACCGCGGTGGCAATCGACATGGGCACGATCCACAAAGCTCGAGCAAGTTTTACCGTCGTGCCAACGGCCAGGGCGACCGCGCCATATTTGGCCGCTGCGCCCACCACGGAACTCGTGTCATGAATAGCGAGCGCCGACCACAGGCCGAACTGGGTCTGCGTCAACTTCAACGCCGCCCCGATTCCAGGAAAAATCAACAGGGCAACTGAGTTAAGCACAAAAATCGTGCCCAGCGAAACCGCCATCTGCTCATCGCTGGCGCCGCAGATGGGACCGACTGCGGCGATGGCACTGCCACCGCAGATAGCGGTCCCGGTTGAGATCAGAAAGGCCGGCGTCCTCTGCATTCCGAGCAAAGCGCCCAGGACCATGCCCGCCACCATCGCAAAGCTGATGCTGAGCAAGGTATAGACGAAGCCGTTGCGGCCTGCACGGATAACGTCATGCAGGTTCATGCCGAAGCCGAGTCCGACTACTGAAGCCTGAAGCAGGTAACGCGAAAGCTTCTTCGCACTTTGATCAAACGGGTGGGGAAAAACAAAGCCAAACACCAGCCCCAAAGCCAGGGCCACGGGTGGCGAAACCAGGCCGCTGGCGGCGACTGCAAGGCCGAGCAGGAAAACAACTTTCGATATCATGCGACCGGGAGCGTGTATGGCGACACGAAACGGTGGCTACGCGGCAGCGCCCTTCCCGAACGACTTGATCGCTTCCTCCACGCTGTCGTACACCTCAAACACGGTCAGCAGCTTGGTTACCTGCAGTAGATCGCCCACACGCTGTGTAAGATTGGCCAACTTCACTGAGCCACCCGCGCTTTGCGCCGAGGTGTAGAGCGCTACCAGCGTTCCCAGCCCGCCGCTATCGATGTAATTGATGCCGGCCAGGTTCAGCACAATCTGGTTGTTCTCGCTGATCAGCTTCTTCAAGGTGTCGCGAAGCAGGGCAGATTCTTCTCCAAACACAATGCGGCCATTGCAATCCACAACCGTCACACCGCCGACATTCCGAGTCTCAAGTTTCAATTGCATTTAGGATCTCCGGGGGAACTGGCTTGGGCCAGCCCAGCCCAAAAGCCTATTCCTTAGCCCCATTCTTCGCAAGAGGACATTTGGCCAAACGGCGCTTTTAACTGCCGGGCGATCAGGCTTCCTTTGCGTCCTTTGCGGAAACCTTAGCGTTCTTTGCGGTAAAAAGGGCTTAACCGCAAAGTACGCCGAGGACGCGAAGGTGCAATTCTTTGCAGGGAAACTCCTCCTGCAAGCATCACGTATAATTGATCTTTCCTCACATGAGCTATCAGGTCCTGGCGCGTAAATATCGGCCTCAGAAGTTCTCCGAGGTCATTGGGCAGGAGCACGTCACCCAGACCCTGAAGAACGCCCTGGAACAGGGCCGGACGGCGCATGGATATATCTTCAGCGGCCACCGCGGGATTGGCAAAACCACCGTAGCTCGCATTCTTGCCATGGCGCTCAATTGCCGGTCTTCGGACAAGCCGGTGACCGAGCCCTGCGGGGTCTGTGAGTCTTGCACCGAAATTCGGGCTGGAAATTCCGTGGACGTAATTGAGATCGACGCCGCCACCAACCGCGGTATCGATGAGATTCGCGAATTGCGCGAGGCCACCAGATATCGCCCCGCGCGCGACCGCTTCAAAATCTATATCCTCGATGAAGCCCACCAGATCACCGATGCCGCTTTCAACGCCCTGCTGAAAACTCTGGAGGAACCTCCCAGCCACGTTGTGTTCATGCTGGCCACGACTCAGCCGGAAGATATTCCGCAGACCATCCGCTCGCGCTGCCAGCACTTCAGCTTTCGCGCCGTGCGCTTCGAGGAAATTCTCAATCAACTCAAGGATCTTTGCGGAAGAGAAAAGATCGAAGCCGATGAAGACGCGCTGGCTTTGCTGGCCGAAGCCGGAGATGGTTCGATGCGCGACGCGCTTTCCATCCTTGACCAGGCGATTGCCTCGGCCACTGGACGCCTGACTGCGGAGCAGGTGCGGAATCTGGTCGGGCGCCGCGCCTTCCGGAGTCCTGGAAGAAGTGATGCAGGGCGTGGCTCGGGGATCAAGCGAAGAAGTGCTGCGCTTGGTCGATCGCCTGATCGGTGAAGGACACAGCCCCACCCACTTCGCCCGCCAGATGGTCCGGTTTCTGCGCAACGCGGTAGTGGCCAAAGTTGCCGGTGGCGACTCTTCCCTGCTGCAGATTTCGAGCGACGAACGCCAGCGTGTGGTTCGCGTGGCGGAATTGTTCTCCGAGGAGGATCTGGCGCGGCATCTGCAAATCATGCTGCGCACTCACGGCGAACTGGGTTACCGGCAGGAGCAACGCTTTCATCTGGAACTGGGCCTGTTGAAGATGGCGCACGCGCAGCGTCTGCTGCCCATCGAGCAACTGCTCAGCGATGCAGCGCGTTGTAACCTTCGGCCCGCCCGGCGGGTCAGCCCGCAGTCGTACCTCAACTCAAGCGGCCGGAAGCGCCAGCGCTATCGCGATCTGCGACGGTCTCGCCGTTTGCCGCTGATTCGGCGCGGAAGAGCGGCTCCAAGCCAGAGCTCTCCGCCGTAAGCGGCCCGCTCTCAGGATCACGCGAAGTCGCTGTAGGCACCGCCGCGAACGTTGTCATGGGCTCGGCGGCTCCGGCCATGGTCGCTGAACCTGTCCTGGAGGCTGCTCCGCGAATCTCAGCCGGTTTTGGCAGAGCCCGCGCCTGACTTGCGGAGCGCGGTGCTTGAACGCGTTAAACAATGCCGGACAACGCATGTTGAGCGCGATGCTGGAGACTGGCGAGTGGCAGGTCGAAGGCAGCGAACTGGTCATCAAAGTGGGCTCGTCCGCCACCGTGATCGAAATGTCTCTGGGAGCGGATGCGAAACGGCTGGTCATCGCCACCGCCAGCGGAGTCCTGGGACGGCCGGTGAAACTGAAAGTGATTTCAGGCGGCGTACCCCAGAATGCACCGCGCAATCCATCGCCCGGCAATGGCGGAGGCCGAGGGCGCGCCGAACAGGACGCCGTCGTCCGCCGCATGAAAGAAAAATTCGGCGCCGAGATTCGTACGATTATCGACTACAAGGAAAAGCGGTAGGTTCAGACGCGAAGCCAGCGCCGGGAAAGCCAGGGACAGAGAATGGGTGGATTCAACCTGCAGGAATTAATGTCGCAGGCCAAGCGGCAGTACGAGACGCTGCAAAAGAAAATGGAGGAGACCGTAGTCGAAGGCTCCTCCGGCGGCGGCACCGTGACCGTCAAGATGGATGGCCGCAAGCAGGTGCTGAGCATCAAGATTGATCCCGAGGCGGTGAAAACCGGCGACCTGGAGATGCTGCAGGATTTGATCACGGCCGCAGTCAACGGCGCGGTCAGGAAAGTAGACGAGGCCATGCAGTCCACCATGGGCGGCATGCTGGGAGGAATGGGCATTCCAGGGCTCTAGGAATTTAGTAATTGGGAAATTGAGTAATTGAGTAATTTGAAAACAATTTCCGAATTGCCGAATTCTTCAATTACACAATTTTCAAATTTCTCAATTACTCAATCTTTACTCCCTATGTCTAAATTTGCCGAGCCGATGGCGCGCCTCATCGAAGAACTCAAGAAGCTGCCGGGCGTCGGCAGTAAGACGGCGCAGCGCCTCGCCTTTCACATCCTCCGCTCCAGCGACAATGACGCGGAAGCCCTGGCGCTGGCGGTCCGCGACGTCAAAGCCAACCTGCGCCTCTGTTCGATTTGCAACAACATCACTGACGTCGATCCCTGCGTCTATTGCAGCAGCCCGACCCGCAACCTGCGTCTGGTGTGCGTGGTCGAAGAGCCTACCAACATTGCCTCCATCGAAAAGACCAAGCACTTCAACGGCGTCTATCACGTGCTGCACGGATTGATTTCTCCCCTGCACGGAATCGGGCCGGACCAGTTGCGCATCTCCAACCTGATGCGGCGTGTTGACGACGGACAGGTGGACGAGGTGATCCTAGCCACCAATCCAACCGTCGAAGGCGAGGCCACCGCTACCTATCTTTCCGGCCAACTGCGCCGCACGGGACTTAGAGTGACCCGCATTGCCATGGGAATCCCGGTCGGCAGCGATATCGAATACGCCGACGAAATCACCATGCTGAAGGCCATGGAAGGCCGCCGCGAACTCTAGCCCAGCGTACCCTGGACTTTCCCCCGCGAGGCAAATCTTTTCCCTTCTGTGATTACACCTGGGACTCTGGCTTCGCCACGCAAATCATGATACGGCGCAAATGCTTGCCCCACAATGAGTTGGGTGTTATTTACAAAGCCATAGATGAACCACGCCATTGGCAGAGCGCTTGCACTAGGTAAGGCATGTTCTTCCCGTCTCCGATGATTTTTAGCTGGCATGAGGTAAGCGGTGATATCCCCGGTCAAACTGGCCGGAGAACCTTGTCGCCAGCACGCGCCGCGTCGTGATGTAACCGCATCTCAACCGACGCCACCAGAAACCGGGCCAACCAGCCCGGTTTTTCTTTTGCCTTTAAATGGTGAACCCCGGGGGCTGGCTTCCGACGGATTGTCACTCGCCTTCGGGAACTTTGAACAGGCCGGGCAGGTGTGAAGCCGCGAAGCGGCGCCAGAATAAAGCCCAGGGCGCAAGCCCTGGGTGAAGAATCGGCCCGACACAGCCCTGAAAGGGCAAAAGAACTTGCCTAGACCTCGGAACTATCCAATTCGACGGCATCATGCTCCAGAAAATAATTACGCTCTTCCTCGGTTGGCTCCATGCCAACCGGCCACGCGCCGCCGTTGTATTCCACCATACGATTCTTCCACTTGAGAAATTCAGTGATGGTCTGCGGTTCGATGCGGATTTCCACGCGCCGCAGACTGGCCAGCAATAGATTCATCTCATAGGCCTGCCCCGCCGCCGTGCGCAGGTTTCGCGCCGATCGGCGCACCACCTCTACCTTGCGCTCGCGCACTTCGAGCAGTCCCCAGCCGGGCTGCAGATCCTCCGCGCGAAGCAATCGCGGCGGGGTGAGATAGAAGCGTTCGCAACCGAGTCCGAGCTCGGACTTTTGCCGGAATGGTTTGTCGCGATCCGCCAGAAAGTCGGCACGCGAAATCTTGCACTCGACCAGGACTGAATGGCAGGCACGCTTCCATCCGATAGCGTCGGGCATCTCTCCGCTGATACACGCCTGTTCAGACAAAACTACCCCGCAGCGATACCCTCGCAGCCAGGCCACCGCGCGCTGCACCAGTTGAGCGTGAGTCATGGAGTATCTGTACTTGCTGGAGCAGAAGGATGGTAGTGACTGAATAGCTTCTGGCCGTCAGCGGTGGCGGATATTCAGCTACAACTTTCGCGGTGAAAAAATCGCGTACGAGACCTTATGCCGGCCGTCGGGACGGAGATCAACTTTTGGAGGGCTCCGAAGAGGCCCAGAGCGGGAGATCTGGAAGAACCCTTTTTTATTCATCCGTCCCGTGTATGTGCCCTGGTCAGCAAGTTTGGGACAATCACTAAGCTGCCGATGGCAGTAAAGGATGACCCCATACCTTTGACCGTCTTCCGTGGTCAGGATGGCATCGGTCCGAGTGAAGCGGAACGAAGAACTCGTAACCTCTGAACTAGTGGAGGTGCAAAAAGGAACTGCTTGTCCGGGCTCGCGAACAGGTGGATCGGAGTCCGCGGGAACAGGCCCTGCGCAAGGTACAGACATGACAGATCCAGAGCCGGATGCGCGGGTCAGGTTTCCTCTTCCCGAATACGTGCTGACGACCAGAATCTTCACATTCCGCTGAGCGGCTGAAGTCGCAGCCGTCAGCGGAAGCAGCAATATAAGCGAACATGCCAACACTTGCCCGCTCATTTTTCACCTCCCTGTTTGGTCTTGGCCTCCAGTGTATTCATCGGCTTGACCATCACCGGACGGCGATAGACCGTCTCCAGCAGGTAACGGGCGGCGGATACGGCTTCCGCGGTGCGGTCGCGGGGAGAAAAGCCCTGAGCGGCAATCGTGAGCGATCCGTTCCGGCTTTGTACTTGCACCCGCTGAATATGTCCGTCTCTCGCCGCGTCGAATGCATTCGCCAGGCGCAGGATGCCGCCGAGCCGCGCGACGTCGCGCTTCCGGCTCGGGGACAGGCCCCGCAGCGTCTTCTGCCCGGCGCGAGGCAGGGCTCCGCGATGATAGCGGGCGACAATGCCGGCGGTGAGCAAATCCTGCTCGCTCCATCCCAGGGGAGCAGAAAGGCGGCGAATCATCTTGTATGAGGTCTTGTGCGCTCCCTTTTCATCTTTCGACCGGCCTACGTCATGCAAGAGCGCAGCCACCTGCAGGACAGCGCGATCCTGTGCCGGGGACGGTGCAGGTTTCCCGTTCGCCCCTAGTCCGTCATAAAGCTGCAACGCCAGCCGTGAAACGTGAACCGAATGCTTGAAGTCAGGATCGAGGAGTGAGGCCCAGAGTTTTAGCCGAAGCAGGGCCGCGGTTGCGATCTCTTCCGGATTGGGCAACTCCTTTCGCCAAATCCTCCACAGCGAGCCCGGACCCAACATTTTTTCCCGGTAGATCTCAATTCTCCTGGCGCGTTCCTCCTGGATTCTGCCCTGCCAACGTAAACGAGCTTCCGGGTCCGGAAAAACGCTGGACTGAGCCGCCAGCCGACCAAAGCACATCGAGATCGTGAACTTCGCCCAGCACGTCCTGCAAATGCTTGAGATCGTCACTCCAGGCGGCGTGCTGATCGGGAAGGAAATTCTCGACAATGTAGCGGAACCGTTTAAGCCCGATGCGCAAGCCGGTGAAATCCCACCTGCGAGCGGTTCCGCATCGCGCTCTGATGCAGTTTGTGGGCCTCGGTCCAGCGCTCCAGGGCAAGATGCCTGAATATCAGGCTTCCCGGCCGGAACCGGGCCATCCTGCGGGGCAAGGATCGGCTCCAGCGCTGCCACTGCTTGCGGTCGAATTCCTGCAGAGCCTGCAAAGCCTCCTGTTGCAGTTGAGTCTCGCGCGCACCGACCAGTTGCAGCAGCGGACCCGTAACTGGATCTCCGGGGCTGTCCAGCCGGTGTACCCATTCCTGCATCACGTGAACGTCGCGCAATTCGCCCAGCCGGCGAAACAGCCGCTTTCCTGCCTTCTTCATTGCCTTCCACGACGGATCGGGATCAAGGACGGCAATCCCAGCGGCCAGCGAGCAACAGCGGCGAAGCGCGACCCGCAGATCGTGAACCGGGTCGGGCGCAAACGCGGCGCCTGCCCGGTCGCATTCCTCGAGCACGCGCTGCATCCAGAAAGCCAGGCCGACTTTGTTCTGAACCGGCTTTTTTACTTTGTTTGAGACGGGCAAGAAACCTCTCCAGCTTTGATTTTCAGCTCACTTTATTGATTTGCCTGAAGGTATGAGGACAGAGCCTCGCCGAATGCCAAACAGCATTATTACCTCCGTAATGTGCATCTTCTCATGCTTCCGCATTACCCTTACGGGGTAAACCGGATTCTCCAGGAGCCGCGCCATCATAACGGCAGACACAAACAACGGCAGCAGGGTAGCCTCGGCCCGAGCGTTCGTCCACAGTTTGAACATACTGGTGAAGTACGTTCGCTTGTACGGCCTCGAGCACAAGCGCACCGAGGGACAGTTTGCAACGACATGGAACGAGTTGCAAGAGGGCTTGCCCAAGGGACCGGACGGCGCCTTCCTGCTCGGTGTCTCGGAGAATAAACTTCTGCTCGATGGCACTCCGCTCGAGACCGGCCAAGCCGAACGCAGCTTCGCGCAATTGTTGACCACTGCCGGCCTGGCCAGCATCCACTTCTCCAATCAGGTCACCAAGGAAGAGTTTGTCCAGCTGGTGCGAGCCTTCGCCATGGGCGGAGCCCGGGCCCAGGATGTGGTCAAAGAGATCAAGAGTACGTTCGGAGACAGCAAGAGCGCGTCGATTCGCATTAACGAAGTCAGGTTTGTCGCCGCTGATCCCTCCACTGGCGAGGTAAGCATGGCGGCCCAGATCGCAGCCCAGACGCTCGGCCCGGAATTCAAGCAATGGCTCAACGATCCGCAGAAGCTGCTGCAACTCATCGCCGCGGCTGAGGGCGCCAAAAGCGGAGGCGGGCCCGGCGGTCCGGGAACGGCGCCGGTGGGCAGCGTTCCCAATGTTGGCAACACTTCCGCCGAAGGTGCCGGAGTTGCAACCGGCGGCAGCTGGGCGGGCGGCGTCGTGCCTCTGCAGGAAGAGGAGGTCATCCAGACCATCCGCCTGCTGACCAGATTTGGAGAGGTTGGCGGAGACGCTAACGCCGACACCACAGCGTTACAAAAAGAACTCAGCACGGTTGATCCCAATACCAAGGTCAACCTGCAGCAGTTGCTGGGTAGTCTCGCGGCTCAGGCCACAGCAGAACAGTCGGACAACACTCCCCTGCTGATGAAAGCGGCCGAGCACATGGCCATACGCTTTGCTCTGGAGCGATTCCAGAAAGGCGAAGTGAAGGTCAACGCGGTGCACCAGATGATGGAGCACATGAGCCGCCAGATGGACACCTTGCGCCAGATCCTGAAGCTCCAGGAAGACAAAATGAGCAAGGCCGGCATTCTGGTGGAATCGCATGCCGACATCCTGGATCGCATGTTCTGGGCGGAAGTCCCGGAAGCAGGAAAGAAGAGCGTGCTGCTCTCTCACGAGGCGGCCTGCGTACCGCCGCGCAACGTCCGGCAATTTGTGGAGATATTGCTCGACCGTGGCGATAAGGAAACCGCGACCGCCATTTTGCAAAACTATTTGAGCTGCCTGGATTCGAAGGAGAGCGACCCCCGGAGCAAGATCGCGACCGGCATAAGCCAGCTCTCGGATTTATTTGTGGCATCCGGCGGAGATTTGCTGGCGCTCTCGATTCGGAAGTTGGGCGATGCGATTGGGCAGGAGTCTGACCCCGAGCTGCAAAGCTTGCTGGGCGCGGCTTTTGTACGATTGAGCACGGAAGCCAGCGAGCACAAGCAGTATGGCGCCTTGAACGAACTCTGCATCGCAATGGAGAACATCGCGCGGCAACGGCCGGTGCTGGCGACCGATTTACGCCCCCGCATTGGCGTGGAAAACCGTCTGCCCGAGTTCATCGAAGAAGCCATGCACCTGCCGCAACTCCCGCCTGATTTGCTTCAGGTTCTGCGGCGCACCTCGCAAGCTTCGGTCGAGCACCTCTCCGAAAGATTTTTCCGTTGCATGCGGCGTGAAGAGTGCGATCGGATCGTGGACATCGTGAAAGAGCTGGGCTCGCCCGCCCAGGCACAGATTCGGGAGATGATGCGTACCGGCCAAGCCCGTCAGGCCGCCGCGGTTGTGGGCCTCTTAAGCCGTCTCGATGTGCCCACGCTGCTGGAGCTTCTGCCCATCCGTCTGCCGGAGTGGAATCGCTTTTATCATGACGTGGTGGTTCGCCAGGTCGCCTACGGCGCAGCCCACGATCGAGGACGTTCGCTCCTGGAGTTGCTGGAAATCCTTGACCCGCTTGTTCTGCCCCAGGCGATCGACGAGATTGGCATGAGCGGCGATCGCAGCGCGGTTCCGCCGTTGGTGGTGATGGCCGAAGCCGGTGAAGCTCAGGGACGCTCTCCGCTGCTGCAGTTGAAAGCGGTAGAGTCGCTAGGCCGGCTGCGCGAAAACGACGCCATACCTGTGCTACGTGGCCTTCTGGAAGCGAAAAAGATGTGGCGCTTCAGCAACCACCGTGAGTTGCGCATCGCAGCCGCGCAAGCCCTGGTCAAGATCGATCCTCGCTATGGCAGCCAGGTGATGGCTGAAAGCGGACTGGAACCGGGCGAACTGGCCATCGCTCCACTGGACGCGGCCCCCGCCTGCCCCTGGGTGCGTCAGCGGCGCTACGAGCGCATTGTGTTGCGTCGGACGCTGTCCGCAACCATCAGCAGTTCCTGGGGCAAATCCAGTATTCTGATTCGCGAACTGAGTCTGGGCGGCGGCATGGGAACGAAAGAGGATAATCTTCGCGTCGGCTCGGAAGCTAACATCGATATCAATGCCGGTGTCCGCCGAGTGCGCGGTCAAGTGCTGTTGCGGCGCGCCCGGGTCAATGAAGTTGGCTTCGAAATCGTCAATACCGATCTCGAGAGCCGTTACCGCCTGCGGCGCATATTGATGGACTCCCTGGAACAAGCCTCGGCAACCAAGGATGGCGATTGGAACGGCCAGCGCCGAAGCTAGGCAACCTACCGAATCACGCAGGAAAAAGAAAAAGCCTCTGCACCCGCAGAGGCTTTAGTTTTTTGTCGATAGCTTCTACTTCACTTTGACGATGATGATAGCCAGAGTGTAGAGCGCGAGTGACTCGATCAGAGCCAACCCAAGGATCAGCGCCAGCTGAATACCGGGCCGGGCAGCGGGATTGCGTCCCAGGGCTTCTGCGGCCGACGCCGTGGCCTTTGCCTGGCCCAACGCGCACAGGCCGGAAGCGATCGCCATGGAAAAGCCCGCGGTAATTGCTACCCAGTTGGTGCCGGCGGCTTCGGCGCCCTGAGCAAACGCGGGCACGGCGAAGCACAGCAATGAAAGTGCCATGAACAGGTAACTCAACTTACGCATTTTGTTTCTCCTCGTACTATGAATTGCCGCCAGTGGGTGGTTGACGCCATTCTCTAATGGAAGACGCCCTCACGCTGAACGGCTGCTTTCAAGTTCCCAGTTTCTGGTTTCCAGCTTGTCGATCTACTCCGGAAACCAGAAACTCGAAACTCTGCCCTAGTGTTCTTCCGCTGCCGCCCCGGCCAGATAGACCATGGTCAGCAGGACAAAAATATAAGTCTGCAGGAACGACACGCCAAGGTGCAGCGCCAGGAATAATACCGGCACGCCAACCGAAATCATGGAAAAGAAAGCCATAGTGACCAGATCTCCGGCAAACATGTTCGCCCACAAGCGAATGGTCAGCGACAGCACGCGGGCCAGATGGCTCACGATCTCGATGGGCAACATCAGAATCGCCAGAGGAATACGAATGAACAGAGACATGCTGGGATCCGACGGTCCCAGGAAATGAGCGGCGTAGTGAGTCAGTCCCTTTTTGCGGATTCCCTGGGCGTTGTAGTAGATGAAAGCGCAGATGGCGCAGCCCAGAGGAACCGCCGGCACGGCGGTCGGAGACTCAAAACCCGGAATCAGCCCGATCAGATTGCAGAACAGGATAAAAAAAGCCAGGGTCATCAGGAAGGGCGTGAAGCGCTCGCTTCCGTGTCCAATAATCTCGTTGCTCTGACCCTCGACGAACCCGTGAGCCCCCTCGAAGATGTGCTGCAGGCCACCGGGCTTATCCACCGAAAGCACCGAACGGACCAGAAGGAAAATCACAACCAGAAACAGGAACACCAAAAGCTGCATGGCGACGGCGTTGCTGATCGGCGCTTGAGGATATTTGGGATCGATATGCAGCGCCCGCATCAGCCCCGTGACCGGGCTCGCGAAGAGATGATTCAGGATCTCGGTAAACCACAGTTGTTCAGGCATAACTCAAGCTTCTGGCTATTAGCTCCTGGCTCTTAGCTTGTACCGTAACTTCTTGCTTCAATTTGATCGCATCAGATGCCGCGCGCCACCGCAACCCACGCCTCGTAGGCGGCTTCGCACGCGATGGCCGCTACGGGCAGGAACAGGCCGGCAAAAAGCCCGTAAAGACTCGCGGGAGAAACAGTGAATATAACATACGCTCCGAGGGCCATCAAAATGTAGCGAAGCAGGAAGCGCAACACCATCCCAGTGCTCGATTGCGGCTGCCCGGACTGGGTAGCTCGATCAGCCAGGACTCGCAACCACCCGCTTCAGCCAGTGAAAATTCAGATAAGCCACGGCGCATCCGCAGGCGAAACCGAGAGCGATACGCCACCCGTAGCGCCACCAGGCAGTTGCGCTCAAAACCACTGCCAGCACGATCATGATACGGGAGATACGCTCGAGGGCGCCGGAGTAGAAAGCCTCGCTGTTGGCGTCCGTGGTCATGGGCTCGACGGTTGTCATTTGGAGTCCGACGAAATGGCAGCACGGATCAACTCGGTAAATCCGGCTGCGATTCCGAGTATCAAGCCTGCGAGGTACAGCCAGGTAGTGTGCAGCCAGCGATCCAGGGCGGCGCCGATCAACCATCCCGCGATCGTGGCTGCGGGAAACACAAATGCCAGCTGGCTATACCTGGCCAGTTGAACCCAGGCGTTTTTCTTCTCGGGATTTTCGTCTTTGGGAGACATGGCAGAGTGGCGACAGCATCGTAGAGACGTAGCTTGCCACGTCTCTATGAAAAAATGCTCATAATCTTCCCGTTCTTACCGTATCAGGCCGGCGATGGGCGTGACCTGGGCAATGCCTAAAGACCAGTTCACGATCCGGATAAACTGCTCGGGGAAAATTCCGATATAGACGGTCGCGAACGCAGTTACGCCGAGCGCAACTCGCATTCCGGCGCTGATCGGCAGCGGGGTCTTGTCCAGGGCCTCGCGCATGAACATCTGGTTGGCGATGCGCATGTAGTAATAGAACCCAAACATGGAGTAGAGCACAGCCAAAGACGCGAGCACGTAGTGACCGCTCTCGATCAGGCTCAGGAAGATAAAGTATTTTCCGTAAAACCCGGCCAGCGGCGGAATACCCGCCAGCGAGAGCAGGAAAATAAGCATCAGCACCGATTCCGTCGGCGCGCGGAAATACAGTCCCGCAATATCGTCGAGTTCGTCGCCAATCACCTTGCGCTGGCGCAGCGACGCGATCACCGCAAAGGCCCCCAGGTTCATGAAGGTATACACCAGCAGGTACAGAAGAATTCCCTTCAATCCGTCGAAAAACGCCGGCGCTGGATATGTCACCGAGGCCAGAGCCACCAGGCCCAGCAGCATGTAGCCGACATGCGCGATCGAAGAGTACGCCAGCAGCCGCTTCAGATTGGTCTGGGTCAGCGCCGCCAGGTTGGCGCCGGTCATGGTGGCGACCGAAACAAAAATCAGCAAGGGGACGTAGACAGACCGCAGCGGATAAAGACCCCACAGGAAAATGCGAAGCAGCATCGCCCAGGCCGCCGCCTTTACCGCAACCGACATAAACCCCGTCACGGTGGTAGGGGCGCCCTCGTACGCGTCTGGCAACCACTGGTGGAATGGAATCGCCGCAATTTTGAAGAATAATCCGGTGGATGTCGTCAGCAAGGCGATCACTGCGATCGGATCGACCTGATTCGGATGGCCCGATGCCATTCTGACCAGGCCGCTTCTGATTCCCAGCAGGCTGGTGCTGCCCGTCAGCCCGTAAAACAAGGACAAACCATACGCAAATATGCCGGAGGAAAATGCTCCCAGCAGGAAATACTTCATGGCGGCTTCATTCGACCTGCGGTCTTTACGCAAAAACCCGACCAGCACGTAGGTGGAAATGGCCATCAGCTCGAGACCGATAAAAATCAGGACGACATCGAAACCGGCCGCCATGCACATCATGCCCACCACGGAAAACAGGATCAGCGAATAGAACTCTCCGTGGTTTTCGTGTTCGATCTCCATGTAGCGGACCGACATCAGAATGGAAATCGCGGCTGCCGCCAGGAACAGATACCAGAAGTAGATGGTGAAGCGATCGACCACCATGGAGTTGAGAAAGGCCGACTCTCCCGGTATTCCTGCCGCATTCAACGCGATCTGAATCTTTACCACTCCGGCGGCGGAGAACAGTATCCCCACCAGGGCCGTGAGCGCGTTGGTCCACTTCCAGTCCGCGGGCAACATCAGGTCCACCAGCAAGATGCCCAGCGCAAACAGCGTGAGCAAGATGACGGGCAGCGCCATCAGATAGTCGACTCGGCCGAAATTTTGTGCCATGTTACCCAACACTTATTTCGTCCCCTTCGGCAGATTTTTCGCCACCTGCACCACCGCCGGAGAAGGCACGGGAGGATCTGCCGGCCGGCTCGAAGCATTCACCGCGCGCACGCCGGGATAATCTTTTCCTCGCACGGTGTAAACCAGCTGGTTCACGGGCTGTTCCAGAATCTGGAAGAATGGCTTGGGATAGAGCCCGATCCAGAAAGCGATAATGACTAAGGGCGCAAAAGTCAGTAACTCCCGCGGCGTCAGGTCATGCAGCTTTTCATTCTTGGGATTGGTCACCGTACCGAAGAATACGCGCTGGTAGAGCCACAACAGATAAGCCGCAGCCAGAATCACGCCCGGCACGGCCCACGCCGCCCACTTCCAGTTCTCCATGAACGTGCCCTGCAGGATAGTGAATTCGCCGACGAATCCGTTCAGCAGCGGCAGCCCCATGGAAGAAAGAAACATGATCATCGTGATGGTGGCGTAGACCGGCATGACATTGGAAATCCCGCCATACTCGGATATTTCCCGGGTGTGCCGCCGCTCGTACAAGATGCCGACAATCAAGAACAGCGCGCCGGTGGAGATGCCATGATTGATCTGCTGCAACACTGATCCGCTCAGTCCCGCGGAATTCAGCGCGAAGATGCCCAGAGTGCAGAAACCAAGGTGGCTGACCGAGGAGTATGCCACCAGCTTCTTCATATCCTTCTGCATCAGCGAAACCAGCGCGCCATATATGATTCCGACGATCGACAAGAAAATCATCCAGGCCCGCACCTTGGGATGCATCACCACATCCGGGAAAAAGGGCAAAGCAAAGCGGACGAAACCGTAAGTCCCCATCTTCAGCAGAACGCCGGCCAGGATGACCGAACCTGCGGTCGGCGCCTCCACGTGGGCGTCGGGCAGCCAGGTGTGAAATGGAAACATCGGCACTTTGATGGCGAATGCCAGGAAAAATGCCACGAACAAAAGGATGGCGAAGGTAGATCCGTACGCCGGGATCGTGGAAGATCAGCGGCGCGGTCTTGTACAGAGCCTGAATGCTGAAGGTGTACTGCCCGGTCTGATGGAAGTTGTAGAAATAAAGAAACAGGACAGAAAGCAGCATCAGCACCGAACCAAACAAAGTGTAGAGGAAGAACTTGATGGCGGCGTAAAGTTTACGCGGACCGCCCCAGATGCCGATCAGCAGGTACATGGGAACCAGCATCGCTTCCCAGAACACAAAGAAGAGAAAGAAATCGAGCGCCATGAAGACGCCCAGCATACCGGTCTGCAGCACCAGGAACCAGATGTAGTATTCCTTGACCCGATTTTCGATCGCCGTCCACGATGAAAGAATCGAAATCCAGCCCAGCAGAGTGGTCAGCATGATCAGCAGGAAGGAAATACCGTCGATGCCCAGTACGTAGCCTGCGCCGATCGAGGGAATCCAGTTGTTGGGCGTTCCCTCCATGAACTTGAAGCCGGGCTCAAAGCGCTCAGCCCAGAACCACGGCACCAGCGGTATGGAAACCAGAAGCCCGGCCAGAGCAAAGATATTTGCGATCCAGCGGATGGCATCTTTTTGCTCTTTGGGAACAAAGATGAGCAGAATCGCGCCTACCAGCGGCGTGAAAAGAATGATCGAGAGAATGTGATTATGCATAAAAGCAGTCGTCGGTCGTCAGTCGTGCGTCGTCGGCAAACCTGCTGCTACCGCACCGCATAGTAGAAAACAAATCCCACAAGGCCAATCACCATCACCAGCGCATACCATTGCACCAGGCCCCACTGCAGCAGACGTGTGGGATAGGAAATCATTCGCGATAAAATCGCCGGCCCGTTTACAAAAACTCCGTCAATAATCCATTTGTCCCACCAACTGGAAAATCTTCCACTGAGCCGCGTAATCCATCCAGCTCCGTTGACCGTGCCGTCAATCACGTGCGAATCGAACCATGATGAGGCTTCGCCCAATCCCATCACGCCCAGGCGAACGTCTCCCACTTTGCGCCGGCCGGTAAAGGCATAGTCATAGGCTTCGTCAACGTAATACTTGTTCAGCAGGACGGAATAAACCATTGGAGCCTTTTCGGCGATCGGTTCGGTATAACCCTTGCCGGCGTCGCGATAGGCTTTCCACGCCATTCCAAAACCAACCACAGCCGCGCCGATCGAGAGAAACATCAGTCCGTATTCCATGGGACTGGTATGTTCCTCTTCCTTCGTTGCTGCGGCCAATTGCGAGGCTTCGCCCTCCGCCCTGAATACCGTGGCTTCATGGGCAAAAACCGGGTCTAGAAACTTTTCAAAGCGATTCGAACCACCCAGACTGTGCGGCCATCCCAACCACCCGGCGCTGATGGCGCAGAGCGCGAGAATAATCAAAGGCACGGTCATCGATTTGGGAGATTCATGAATGTGGTGTTCCACCTCATGGCTCATGCGTGGCTGGCCATGAAATGTGAGGAACATCAGACGAAACATATAGAAAGCCGTCATCAGCGCCGTGGCATAACCGACCAGCCACAGCAGGCGGTAGGCGCCGCCCTCCGACGACCAGGCCTGCCACAGGATCTCGTCTTTCGAGAAAAATCCGGCGAATGGCGGAATCCCCGCAATGGCGAAGGTCGCAATAAACATCGTCCAATGCGTAATCGGGATCCGCCGATGCAAATCGCCCATGTTCCGCAAATCCTGTTCCCCGCTCATAGCGTGAATCACCGATCCGGAGCCCAGGAAGAGCAGAGCCTTGAAAAATGCGTGGGTGAAGACATGGAATACGCCGGCGCCAAACGCACCGACGCCGAGAGCCAGGAACATGTATCCCAACTGCGAAACCGTGGAATATGCCAGCACCCGCTTGATGTCATTCTGAACCAGGCCAATTGAAGCGGCAAAAATCGCGGTCAGAGCTCCGACAATCGCCACCGTCTTCATCGAGGTGGGGGCCAGCACAAATAGCGCATTCGACCGCGCCACCATATACACGCCGGCGGTGACCATCGTCGCGGCATGGATCAGGGCGGAGACTGGGGTGGGGCCTTCCATGGCGTCGGGGAGCCAGACATAAAGTGGGATCTGGGCTGACTTGCCGCAGGCACCGACGAATAGAAGCAGCGTCGCCGCGGTGATTACGGAGTCGCCAATCGCGAAGTGGCCGGTGCGCGCGAGGCTAGTGACCTCGGTGAAACGCAACGAACCGAAGTACCAGGCGATGGTAAACATCCCCAGCAGGAACCCGGCGTCGCCGATACGGTTCACGATGAATGCTTTGGCGGCGGCCGTGCTCGCCGACTTACGATGGAAATAGAACCCGATCAACAGATACGAACAAAGCCCCACGCCTTCCCACCCCACGAACATGAGCACGTAGTTGTTCCCCAGGATCAGCGTCAGCATGGAGAACATGAACAGATTCAGATATCCGAAGAATCGGTAGTAGCCGCCCTCGTGCGCCATATATCCGGTGGAGTAGATATGAATCAGCGTTCCGACGCCGGTCACAAACAGTAGCCAGATGCTGGAGAGCGGATCGAGCAGGAAGCCGGCATCGGCCTGGAAAGGCGCGAGCGTGCCGTCGCGCTTGACATAGTTCATGTGGCCGGTGTCGGTGCCCAGCCAGGTATAGACAATTTTCTCAAAGGGCTTGCCCGGATTGTCGTGGGCATAGCTGGTGTATTGCCACACCGCGACACACGAAAACAGAAAAGCCACAACCACGGCGCCGACACAGACCGCATTCACCGTCGTCTTCTGCAGCTTGCGGCCGAAAAAGAACATGATCGCCGCGCCGAAGGCAGGAAAGAGCGGGATGAGCCAGATGTGGTCGAGAAACATAGTATTCGTCGGTCTTTAGCTACTGGCACTTAGCAATTGGCAATTAGCAATTAGCCTTCCCGCGCGGGCGCTGCCGAGGTCCGGTACCAAATGCTAAGTGCCAATTGCTAATTGCTGCTTTTCTCACCATTTCAGCAAATCGATTTCATCCACGTTGACCGTCTCCTTATTTCGGAAGAAGGCAATCAAGATTCCCAACCCGACGGCCGCTTCGGCTGCCGCGTCGGTGATCACGAAGATCGCAAATACCTGTCCGTGCAAGCCCCATATTCGCGAGAACGCTACCAGATTCAGGTTCACCGCATTCAGAATCAGCTCGATGGACATCAGCACGATCACCACGTTCCGGCGAGTCAATACGCCAATCACGCCCAGAACAAAGAGCGCGGCGGCGACCACGAGATAGTGCAGCGTCGTTATGGGAGACATTGTCAGCGACCCTGAAGTCAGCAATCAGCAATTAGCAATTGGCATTTAGCCAGGCTTCGGTCGGTACCGATTCCGCGAGAACCGGTGTATTGCCAAATGCCAAGTGCTAATTGCCAATTGCCGCCTTTCAAATCCTCTTCTTGGCCATCACTACCGCCCCAATCACTGCCACAAGCAATAATAAAGAGGCGATTTCAAACGCGAACATATAATTGCCGTACAACAAGACCGCCACCTGTTGGGTGTTGGACTGTTCCGGCATTTGAATGGCGCGGTCAGGAAACAAGCCCCTGCCCTTGACATATACGAATACGAACAACGTGCCGAGAGCAATGGCGGCTGCCAATCCGACCAGCCATTGCTTGTTGAACTGATCTTCTTTCTGCGATTTCTCGATATTCACCAGCATGATGACGAACAGGAACAGCACCATGATGCCGCCCGCATAAAGAATGATCTGCACGCCGGCGACAAAGGGCGCGTACAGCATCAGGTACAGCGCTGCCTGCCCCAGCAGGGACATGATCAACGCCAGCGCGGAATGCACGGGATTCTTGCGCGTGATCACCAGCACGCCGCTGATCACAGTGAGCGCCGACAGAAAATAAAAGAAAAATGTTGTGGCTACCGGAGCCATAATTTGTTTTCAGAGCCGCCTAGAACAGTATCCCTGCAATCGCCGTGAGGATTAACACGCCAATCCCCAGCGGCAGCAGAATCTTCCATCCCACTTTCATCAATTGATCGAAGCGGTAACGCGGGAAAGTGCCGCGATACCAGATGTACATATACATCGAAAATGCTACCTTGGCGCTGAACCAGAAAATATCCTGGATGCGATCGCGAACCGGCGGGATGAACAGCACGATCCCGATAAACGCCAGCACCGCGCCGAAACCGCCCAGTCCGATGGTCTGCACTTTAAAGTATGGATGCTTCGGCATGCGCGAGGTGCTATAGAACGTGATGCCCGCGAGAAACAGGAACGTGAGTCCCGGAATCAGGGAGAACACCATGTCCCAGGTATCTCCGTCCAGGGCATTGGGAAACGGCCGCATCCAGCCGCCCAGCCATAGGGTCACTGCGATCGAGGAAACAGCGATCATGGCGGAATATTCGGCGAGGAAAAAGAGCGACCAGCGGAAACCGCTGTACTCGGTGTGAAAACCGGCGGTCAACTCGGATTCGGCTTCCGGCAGGTCGAAGGGCGCGCGATTGGTTTCAGCCACCATCGCTATCGCAAAAATGAAGAACGCGATCAGCCCCAGCGGGAAGAACTTGAAGGCAAACCAGACATGTTGGGCCTGCTGCGCCTGAACAATTCCGATCATGCTCAGCGTTCCTGTGCCCTCCTTATTAAGGCTGGTCATCAGAACTGCGGAAACCACCGCCAGCCCCATCGCGATCTCGTAAGAAACCATCTGCGCGCTGGAGCGAAGCGCACCCATGAGCGGATAGTGGGAATTCGACGCCCATCCTGCCATGACCACGCCGAGAACACTTAGCGACGAAACGCCCAACATAAACAACACGCCAATGTTCATGTCGGTGACGGCGTGCGTCGGCCCGAACGGAACAACAATAAAGACGGTGAAGGCGGTGATCACGACGATCAGCGGCGCCATCCAGAAGACGAACGGGTCGGCCTCGGCCGGCATGATGTCTTCCTTGATCAGAAGTTTGAGCGCATCCGCGATGGGCTGCAACAGCCCGTGAGGGCCGACCCGCATCGGTCCCAGACGAACCTGCATGTGCGCCAGAATCTTTCTCTCCAGCCAGTTCATGGCGATCACGGCGACGGAGAGTCCCAGGAAGATCAGGACGATATAAACAAATGCCCAGAACAGATTACCGGCTGATCCCGGCGTGGTATCGCTCTTGAGATACGAGGTAATGTAGTCGAGCATCAGCGATCCACCTCGCCCAGCACGATGTCCAGAGTTCCGATGACGGCGATGACATCCGCCACCAGCGCGCCCCGTACCATCATGTCCAAAGCCTGAAGATTTACGAAGGACGGAGGGCGCACCCGCACGCGGTAGGGCTGGGTGGAACCGTCGCTGACGATGAAGTAACCCAGTTCGCCTTTAGGCGCTTCAATCGAATGATAGATTTCGCCCACCGGCGGCTTCATCACCTTCGCCACCTTGGCCATGATCGGACCATCGGGAATTTTGCCGATGGCCTGGTCGATGATCCGCAGCGACTGGCGCATCTCCTGCATGCGCACCATGTACCGGTCGAAGGTGTCACCGTTTTCGCCAACCGGAATTTCGAAATCGAAATCGGAGTAAGCCGCGTAGGGCTGCGCCTTGCGGAGATCCCATTTCACCCCGCTGGCGCGCAGCACTGGTCCGGTCACGCCCAGCGCAATGCATTCCCTGGCGGAAATCTTGCCCACATTCTTGGTGCGCTCCACCCAGATGCGATTGGTGGTGAGGAGTTCCTCGTATTCGTCAATCTTGGGAGCGACGAAATCGAGAAACTTTTTTACCTCGCGCTCAAAGCCTTCGTAGGTTTCGTAGGAACACCCGCCGATGCGGAAGGCATGAGTGGTCAGGCGAGCGCCACAGTACTTTTCAAAAATCTTGAGGATTTCTTCGCGGTCGCGAAAGGTGTAGAACAGCGGTGTGATGGCGCCGATATCGAGAGCATGAGTGCCGAGCCACAGCATGTGGCTGGCCAGCCGGTTGAGTTCGGTCAGGATCACGCGAATGTATTGGGCGCGGCGCGGGGCTTCCACATTCAGCAGCTTTTCTACCGCCTCGCAGTAGCCCAGGCCGTTCGACACCGCTGCCACATAGTCCATACGATCCACGTAAGGATTGAACATGGTGTAGGTGCGATGCTCGGCGATTTTCTCCACTCCGCGATGCAGGTAGCCGATGACGCACTCGGTGCCCAGAACCTTTTCGCCGTCCAGCTTCAGAATGACACGCAGAACGCCGTGCGTAGCCGGATGCTGCGGGCCCATGTTGATGATGAGCTCGTTGGAGTCGAGGAAGGTCTTGTCGTGGTGTTCCAGTTCCAGATGGGAGGTCCGGTCGATCGTTGTCCGGTCGTTCGTTTTCGGGTCGAGCGTTTTTGGGTCGAGCGTGGTCCGGTCGCTCATTGCCCGCTCTCGATCCCCAGGTTGATCTGCACCCACTCCTGATCCTGTTGAATGATGCCGTAGTCCTTGCGCAGCGGGTGGCCTTTCCAACCGTCAGGGAGCAGAATGCGCTTCAGGTCAGGATGTCCCTCGAAGCGGATGCCGAACATGTCGAAGACTTCGCGCTCCAGCCAGTTGGCTGCGGGCCAGATGGGAACTGCGCTCGGCACGGGTTCCCCGTCGGCGTACGCGGCTTTCACTCGAATGCGCTCGTTGTGCGGGAACGAATAAAGTATCCAAACCACTTCAAACTGCTTCTCCCGGTCGGGGTAGTGTACGGCTGTGATATCCACGCAGTAGTCGTATTGCTCCTGATCGCGCAGAACCTGCAACATTTCGGGGATAAGCGACGGTGTCCGCAACGATATATTTCTGCCCGAGATAGGTAACGGTCTCGCGAAGTCCGGAGCCGTGCTGGGCCCGGAGCCTGGAGATCATCGGTGAATCCCAGGGAAGGGGAGCTGGACCGGTTGGTTTCGGAGGCGCCGTATGTTCCGCGGCCTTCGGAGCAGAGCCAGGAGGAGCTGGTTTTTCCGGGGACGATTGAACGCTGCCGGGAATGGGTTCTCCTGCCGGGGCTTTCGGCTCACCACTGGGCGGCGGTGTGGGGGATTTGGTGTCCTCGGGCATAGCTACGGAAGGTGCAAACCTCCGGCGCCGTGGGCGTTTATAAGAACGTTAACTTTTAACAGCTTGCAAACTAAGTGTCAATCGCGGAGGTGCACGTCGCCGCTTCGTTCTTCGCTGAAATTGACGATCGGCGCACGCTGCCTGTCCACGGACTGCTAAGCGCCGCGTTGTTTCTTACTAGATCCACTCCAGCGCGCCTTTTCCCCAGATCCAGATGAAGCCGACAATCAGGATAAGCAGGAAAATCAGCATCTCGATCAGTCCGAACACGCCCAATGCTTTGAATTGCACCGCCCAGGGGAACAGGAAGATGGTCTCCACGTCGAAGACCACGAAAAGGATGGCAACAATGTAATAGCGAACGGTGTAGCGTCCCCGGGAACTGTCAATCGGATCGATGCCGCACTCGTAGGGCATCAATTTGGTCTTGCTGGGATTGTCAGGACGTACCAGCTTGGCCGCAAGCAGCGTTACTGGAAGCAGAATGCCGACAAACGCGATAAAAATAAATATGGGGACGTAATTTTGGGGCATCGGGCCTCGGAATAATTCCGCTGCTGAAGCGTGAACCAACAATATTACCCCTGACTTCCTTTCGCTTCAAGGCAGGTATCGATCAGGAAGCAGTTCGGTTCGGAAAACCAGGATGACGCCGTCAAGAGGTGACAAAAAATGCGGCGACTGACGTTGGAGAAAGCAGTCGCCGCACCTGGATCGGGCGTATTTTTCGAAGCTATTTGTAAGTTACGGTTGACGTCGCGAGATTGTCACGGTGCGCTGCCGATTCCACCATCGAGTCGAGGGCCGAACCATTCAGCGGATTCATCTTGGCTGCGTCTCGCAACGCGGCGTTGAGTTTGTCCAGGCCGTCGGCGTTTGGTGAGATCACATCAACCCAGAAACCTCCGGGAGCGCTGGTATGGATGGCTTCCGTATCGATTTC
Organism: Terriglobia bacterium; assembly: GCA_963734265.1. Taxonomy (GTDB): domain Bacteria; phylum Acidobacteriota; class Terriglobia; order Terriglobales; family Acidobacteriaceae; genus JAIQFF01. Next base: position 403,241 of record CAVTGN010000012.1, on the reverse strand, counting down.
GTATTCGACAATCGCGCCATCGGCCAACAGCTTCTCCAACACCGGCACGATCAGATGCCTGCTGATGGCGTCAATGGCGTGATCGGGCGCTTCCGGCTTCAGTTTGTAATAGGCAACACGGGTGTAAGCGCCCTTATATGAGCCTGGGCGCCAGTTGTAGTAATGGGAGACAAATACGCCGTCCGAGTGCTTGGTGGCACTGGCCAGAACGGGTGAGGTGGGCGTACCGGATTTGTAGAACTTGTCCAGTACGTTCAGTATGGCGGCCATCGACATCCCTGACCACCAATCGTCGTGGGTGATCCCATCGGCGTCGTGTACCAGGTTCAGGTCAGAGCCATAGCCTACGATGGCTCCATCGGCCATCGCCTTGTCCAGAATTTTCTGATCGGCAACGGTGGCCTTGTCCATGTCGGCCCATTGCGGGCGGGGAATACTCCAAAAAGAAACGTAACTGTACATCGGCGGTTTTTCCTTCGGTTCGTCCTGCGCAGAGCAGGTAGCGCCCATGCGGCGGTCATGGCAAGCATACAAACCCTGCAAAAATCCCCCATCGCTGCTTGTTCATCTGCTTGTTCCTTCCCTCAAAGAGTCACCGGTTTCCTCCCCGGAATCCGGTGCTGTTTTTAATTTTTCCCTGGGTGGTTGCGCCCGGAAACTACTCCGCCAAGGAAAAAATGTCAATAAATCGGACGTTGCGAATAGTCGCGCCGTACCCGCGATAGGAGTAGTTCTGGCCTGCTGCACGTCGGAGCCCGTGCGAGCTCGGGATAACGCCTGGACAGAGTGGGAAGTGTGTTTCGAAGAATGTTTTTGACAAGCAGCGGGGCTTCGGCTATCTTTTTATCGATGAGTTTTTCTACCCATCTTCACCGTCACCATCATGTGCACAACGTGTTGGCGGGGGTGTCTTGAGATAGGTTAGAAGTTCTCACAGAGATTCGGCCCGCTGACGCGATTCGCGACAGCGGGCTTTTTGTTTGTGGCCACAAATTCGGAGAGGGCGCATGAATCAAGACGAGATCGATTTCGACAAGATGCAAGGGTTGCTTCCGGCGATCGTGCAAGACGCCGCCAGCGGCGAGGTGCTGATGCTGGGCTTTATGAACCGCAAGGCGTTCGAGCAAACGCTGCGCGCCGGATACGTTACCTTTTTCAGCCGCACCCGCAACCAGCTCTGGACCAAGGGCGAGACCTCCGGCAATCGGCTGGAGGTGGTCTCGGCTTCGACCGACTGCGATCGCGACACAGTTTTGTTGCAAGTGCGCGTGCTGGGCGAAGGCGTGGTGTGCCATGAGGGAACCCGCTCCTGCTTCACCAGGAATCTGCCGCTCCGCGCCGACGCAATTCTCGATGAAGGTTCACGGCCATGAAGCTGCGCATCGGCATCCCGAAAGGCAGTTTGCAAGAGGCCACGCTGCAACTGTTCTCGCGCGCCGGACTCAACGTGTACACCAACGGCCGGTCGTACTCGGCGACCACGGCCGATCCTGATGTGGAGTGCATGTTGATTCGGGCGCAGGAAATGGCGCGATACGTCGAACATGGCGTGCTGGACGCTGGCCTGACCGGTCTGGACTGGGTTATGGAAAGCGGGCTGGAGGTCGTAACCGTTGCCGATCTCATCTACGCCAAGCAGAGCCGCGGCAAGGTGCGATGGGTTCTGGCGGTACCCGAGAGTTCGAATTACCAGCGCGCGGAAGATCTTGGCGGTTGCATTGTGGCCACCGAACTGGTGAACGTGACGCGGAATTATTTCGCCGGCAAAGGCGTCACGGTGCGAGTTGAGTTTTCCTGGGGAGCTACCGAGGTGAAGCCTCCGATGCTGGCCGACGCGATCGTGGAGGTCACGGAGACTGGCAGTTCGCTGCGAGCCAATCATCTGCGGATTATCGACACCCTGCTGGAATCGAACACGCAGATCATCGCCAACCTTGCTTCCTGGAAAGATATCGACAAGCGCCGCAAGATCGAAAACCTCGCAGTGATGCTGCGAGGAGCAATGGAAGCGCAAGGGCGAGTCGGCCTGATGCTGAACGTCCGCAAGCGGGATCTGGCGGCTGTGCTCGGGGTCTTACCGGCGTTGCAGAAGCCCACGGTTGCTACGTTGAGCGATGACGCGTGGGTGGCGGTGAATACCATCATTGAAGAGGCGGCCGCCTGGGAAATTATTCCCCGGCTCAAAGCGGCGAATGCGGAGGGCATTGTGGAGTATCCGCTGAACAAGGTGGTGATGTGATGCGGATCCTCGAAGGACCGACCGCCGCGCGAGTACGTTCGCAAACTTGAGCAGCGCGGGCAGAGGCTGGATGCGCTGGAACCGCAGGTGCGGCGCATTGTTCAAAGCGTGCAACGGGATGGCGATCGCGCGTTGCGCCGGTATGCCGAGCGGTGGGATGGATTGGCGCCAAGTGAGGCGCTTCGTGTTCCGGAAAGCGAGATGGAAACCGCTTTGCGGAGGTCACCGCCAGAGTTGAGAGCCGCTTTGACAGAGGCAGCAACCAGCATCCGAAACTTTTGCCGGTGGCAAAAACCGGCGCAGTGGAAACGCCTGACCCAAGGCCGTTCTCTGGAACAAGTGATACGACCTCTGGGCTCGGTCGGATGCTACGTTCCGGGAGGCCGCTATCCGCTGCCTTCAACTCTGCTGATGACGGTGATTCCGGCACAAGTCGCCGGCGTAAAGAACATTCGCGTTGTTTCTCCCCGGCCGGCGCAGGCGACGCTGGCGGCCGCGGCGCTTCTGGGCGTGCGCGAGTTCTATCGCGTCGGCGGGGCGCAGGCGATTGCGGCCCTGGCGTACGGCACGAAAGCGATTCCTCGAGTGGACAAGATCGTCGGCCCCGGGAACCACTACGTGACCACCGCCAAGAAGCTGGTTGCTTTCGATTGTGCTATCGATTTTCTGGCCGGTCCCACTGAAGCGCTCATCCTTTGCGACGACGGTAAGCCCGAGTTCGTTGCCTCTGATCTGGTCGCGCAAGCCGAACACGATCCCGAGGCTTTGGTTCTGGTGATTACGCAATCGCGGAAATTAGCGGCTGCTGTCGCCCGTTCTGTTGCCTTCCTGGCCCAGGGAAATGTGATTGCGCAGCAGGCGCTGCGGAAACATGGCGCTGTGCTGCTGGCTGCATCTTCGGAACAAGCGATCGACTGGACCAACCGCATCGCATCCGAACATGTGACAACCACGCGAAAGAACTTGCCCGACATCACAAGCGCCGGTTCGATTTTCCTGGGGGACTATTCGGCGCAAGCCGCGGGCGACTACGGGTCGGGACCGAATCACGTCCTGCCCACCGGGGGCGCGGCCCGCTTTCGCGGAGGGCTCAGTGTCCTAGATTTCGTCAAAGTCATAACAGTGCAGGAAGTGTCGGCCGCGGGTTTGAGAAAGATTGCGCCTTCGCTGGTCGCATTGGCAGAGGCCGAAGGACTTCGGGGACACGCGCAGTCGATACAAGTTAGGTGCGGCCATGCTTGAAACACGCCCGGCAGTCCGAAAGTTGAAACAGTACCGGCCTCCGCTCGGCGATCGCTCCGGACTGCGGCTGGACTTCAATGAAAACACCGGCGGGTGTTCACCTCGGGTTCTGGAACGACTGCGGCAATTGCAACCCGACCAACTGGCTTGCTATCCGGAACGCGCCCCGGTGGAACGCGAGGTCGCATCTTTTCTCGGCGTTCAACCGGAGCAGGTGCTGCTGACCAACGGAGTGGACGAAGCCATCCACCTGGTCTGCGAGGCCTATCTGGAGCCCGAAGATGAGGCGGTGATCGTTGTCCCCACATTCGCCATGTACGAAATCTGCGCTGCTGCGACCGGCGCGAAAATCATTTCAGTTTCCGCGGACGACGACTTCAAGTTTCCCACCGCAAAAGTAATGGCCCACACAACCACGCCCAGCACCCGGCTGATTGCCATTGCGAATCCGAACAATCCCACAGGTGCGGCTGCGTCGGCGGAGGACTTGCTGCTGATCGCTCGCAGCGCCCCCCAGGCTGCCGTTCTGGTGGATGAGGCGTACTTCGAGTTTTACGGAGAGTCGCTTTTGGAACACGTTGGTCAGGTGCGAAACCTGTTTATCGCGCGAACGTTTCTCCAAGGCGTATGGCATGGCTGGATTCCGCGTCGGGGCGCTGATGGGGTCGGCGGCACAGATGCAGGATCTGCGGCGCTCGTGTTCTCCGTACAACGTGAATGGGCCTGCGCTGGCTTGCCTGCCGGCGGCGCTTGGAGATCAGGAATATGTTCAACGTTATGTGGAAGAAGTACGTTCGAGCCGAACCCGATTGCAGGACTGTTTCGGCAGTCTCGGAATTCCCTTCTGGCCCAGCCAGGCAAATTTCGTGCTGGCCCGAATCGGCGCCCTTCATGCGGAGTTTGTTCAGAACATGAAGGCACGTGGAATTCTGGTTCGCGACCGATCTTCCGATTGGGGGTGCGACGGCTGCGTGCGGATCACGGCAGGTTGGGCGGCGCATACCGACCGCCTGCTGGCGGCGTTGCCCGAGGTCTTGAAAGAAATTGGCTGGGCAGAAAGGACGTCCACGTCAGCATGAGACGAGCCCGCATTGAGCGCAAAACCAACGAGACGCGCATCTGCGCCGTTCTCCAGATTGATGGGCGGGGGAAATACAAAGTGTCCACCGGCATCCGCTTCTTCGATCACATGCTGGAATTGTTTGCCCGGCACGGCGGCTTCGATCTCGAATTGCAAGCCCAGGGAGATCTCGACGTGGATCAGCACCACACGGTGGAAGACGTCGGCATCGTTCTGGGAGAAGCTTTTCACAAAGCGCTCGGTTCGAAGCGAGGGATTCTTCGCGCCGGATATTTCGTCATGCCCATGGATGAAACTCTGGGACTGGCCGCGGTTGATTTTGGTGGACGGGCCTCAGCAATCGTGGACACGAAAGTAAAGCAACGACTGGTGGGCGATCTGCAGGCCGAACTGGTGCACGATTTCTTCGAGGGCTTTGCCCGGGGCGCGAGAGCGAACGTGCACGCCCGGGTGCTCTATGGCCGATCCAATCACCACAAGATTGAAGCACTGTTCAAAGCATTTTCGCGAGCGTTACGTGCCGCGTGCTGGCGCGACCGGCGAATGGCTCGCCTGCTGCCGAGTACAAAGGGATTGCTGTGATCGCTATCGTCGACTACCAAGCCGGCAATCTTGCATCGGTGCGAAAGGCATTTGACTATCTAGGCTACGAGTCGGTCATTAGCTGCGATCCCGCGGTGATCGCTGGGGCCAGCAAGGTCGTTCTGCCTGGAGTCGGGAATTTCGAGGCTACGACGGCCCTCTCAGGCGCTTTGCGGGAAGCGATCGTCAAAGTTATCGATCGACAAGTTCCGCTGCTCGGCATTTGCCTGGGGATGCAGTGGATGTTTCAAGCCAGCCAGGAAGCACCCAAACTGCGCGGTCTGGGGCTGTTCACGGGAGAATGCGAGAGATTTCCCTGCCGCTGTGAAGTCGCCGCACGTGGGTTGGAACCGGCTGAGCGTTCGCGGCGACTCGCGTCTACTGCGAGGGCTTCCACAAGATGCGTTCGTTTATTTCACACACTCCTATCGCGCTCCGTTGGTCCATGAGACGGTTGGTGATTGCGCATACGGTGGATCGTTTTCCGCGGCGGTGGAACGCGGGCAAGTTTTTGGAGTGCAATTTCATCCCGAGAAATCGGGAGAGGCAGGGCTTCACCTGCTGCGCAACTTTTCTGAGCTCTAAAGTTGTGAACTGAACTCATGCTGACCAAACGCATCATCGCGTGCCTCGATGTAGACGGCGGACGTGTGGTCAAGGGCGTTAAGTTCTCGGACTTGCGCGATGCTGGAGATCCGGCCGAACTTGCACTGGCTCATGGTCGTGCCGGAGCTGACGAAGTTGTGTTGCTGGATATTTCCGCGACTTACGAACATCGCTCCACCTTGCTTGATGTGGTCAAGCGCGCCGCCCGGCAATTGTTTATCCCTTTTACCGTGGGTGGTGGTATTCGATCGCTGGACGATGCCGCGGCTGTGTTTGACGCCGGAGCCGACAAAGTCACAGTCAATTCCGCGGCCTTGGCCGATCCCGCTTTGATCACACAGATTGCGCGGCGCTACGGTTCTCAGGCTGTCATTCTGGCCATCGATGCCCTGCGTGTGAGCAACGGCGATGGCAAGGGGAACTCTTTCGGAGTCAAGGCCACGGGAGGACGCCACTCGACCGGGCGCGATGCCGTGGAATGGGCTCGTGAGGCCGAACAGTGCGGAGCCGGCGAAATATTGTTGACCTCGATCGACCGGGACGGAACCCGCGGCGGCTTCGACTGCGAGTTGACTCGAGCGGTGGTAAGCGCAGTCAACATCCCGGTAATCGCGTCGGGAGGAGCCGGAACGGCGGAACATTTTGTGGAAGTTTTTCGGGAAGGGCGAGCGGACGCGGCTTTGGCCGCCTCGATTTTTCATCAAGGCATCACGCCAATCGGAGTACTCAAACAGGAATTGCAGGCGGCAGGAATTCCGATGAGGTGGCCATGCTGATTCCTTCGATTGATCTTATGGGAGGCAAGATTGTTCAGCTGGTGCAGGGAGAAAAGAAGGCGCTCGAGTTTGACGACTTCGAACCGTGGCTGGAACGCTTCTCCAGATATCCGCTGATTCAACTGATTGACCTGGACGCCGCCAAAGGGCAGGGAGACAACCGGCAGGTTTTGCGTTCGTTGTTGCGGCGGCTGCCCTGCCAGGTGGGCGGCGGCATTCGCACTGCGGAGACGGCACAAGAGATGCTGGCAGAGGGCGCGCGGCGAGTAGTGTTTGGATCGTCACTGATAAAGGATGGGAATATCGACATTGCGTTCGCCGAGCGTCTCGCGGACAAAGTTGGCGCGGACAAACTGGTTTTTGCGGCTGACTCAAGAGGGGGGAAAGTTGCCATCCGGGGATGGCGGCACCTCACCGACATTTCCGCCGCGCAGATGATTCAGGCTCTCGAATCCTGGTGCGGAGCCTTCCTCTACACCAATATTGAAACCGAAGGCTTGATGTTGGGCATGCCTCTCGACGTGGTCGCGCAACTTCGCAACCTGACGAAGAAACAACTGATTGTGGCCGGGGGCATTAAGACAAGAGACGAAGTTGATCGCCTGCATGCCATGGGCGTGGATGCCGTGGTGGGAATGGCAATCTATCTTCAACTGCTGAAAATCTGACGATCCGAACCTGTCCTCTTCTCCAGCTTGTTTATAATCGCTGTTCACGTTTCAAACGCTCATCCGTCCTTAGCGAATACAAAGGAACAATTTGGCTCTCGACGAGAAAATTTACGAACTACGGCGCGAGAAGTTGAAACAGATCGAAGCGCTCGGTCAGCCGGCGTATCCGCGCAAGTACGATTTTAGTCACACCATTCCGGAAATTCTTACGGAGTACTCGGACAAGACTGCCGAGCAACTGGAGAATCCGCGGGTCAACGTACGCGTTCCCGGCCGGCTGATGGCGATCCGGTTGATGGGGAAGGCTGGTTTTGCCCACCTCCAGCAGGGCGGCCAGCGATTGCAGATTTACGTCAAAAAAGATGCGGTGGGGGAAAAAGGATTCGAGCTGTACAAACTGCTCGACCTCGGCGACCACATTGGAGTCAGCGGATATTTGTTTCGCACTCGAACCGGCGAGCTTTCTGTCCACGTTGAAGAGATCACGTTTCTTTCAAAAGATCTTCTGCCTCTGCCGGAAAAGTGGCATGGACTCACCGACGTCGAATTGCGCTACCGGCAACGCTACGTCGACCTGGTGATGAATCCGGAAGTTCGTGAGGTTTTTCTCAAGCGCAGCAAGCTAGTGCAGTCCTTGCGACGCTTCATGGACGCCCGCGGATTCGTCGAAGTCGAAACTCCAATGATGCAGCCCATCGCGGGCGGAGCGGTGGCGCGTCCGTTTGTCACTCATCACAACACGCTCGATATGAATCTGTTTCTCCGCATCGCGCCGGAGTTGTATCTGAAGCGGCTGACCGTGGGCGGCTTCGACCGCGTATATGAGCTGAACCGAAACTTCCGCAATGAGGGTCTGGGCTGGCGCTGGAATCCCGAATTCACCATGCTTGAGTTTTATCAGGCGTACACCGACTATCGCGGCGTGATGGATCTGACCCAGGAATTGATCGAGCAGGCAGCAAAAGATGTAACCGGTGGAACCAGGACTAAGTGGGGCGAGGACGAGATCGATTGGGCGGGTGCGAACTGGCGTCGCATGACCATGCGCGAGGCGATCATCGAGTACTGGCCGGAGGCGGCCGGCGCGAAACCCCAGATGTCCGATTTCGGATCGCCGGAAGGCGTGGAAAGCCTGGTGCGACGGTTTAACTCGGCGCATGCTCACGTGGCCTACGATCCTAAAGAGCCGGCCGGGAAAACCATCGCGGCGCTATTCGAGGCGGCGGCTGAAGAGCATTTGACGCAGCCCACGATCATTTACGAGTTCCCTACCGCGGTTTCTCCGTTGTCGAAACAAAAGCCGGACGAGCCGGACTGGACTGAACGCTGGGAAATCTTCGCGGGGAAGATGGAAATTGCCAACGGCTTCAGCGAATTGAACGATCCCGAAGACCAGCGCCGCCGCTTTGAGGGGCAATTGAAAGAACGCGAGCGCGGCGATGACGAGGCCCACCAGATGGATGAAGACTACATCCGGGCGCTGTCGTATGGCATGCCTCCTGCCGGTGGCGTTGGCGTGGGAGTGGACCGGCTGGCCATGCTGCTGACCGATTCGCATACCATCCGCGACGTGATTCTGTTTCCGCAGCTGCGGGCGGAAAAAGCTTTAACCACAGAGGGCACAGAGAACATCGAGGAATCAAAATAGTGTGCTGTCATCTCGCATCCGGTGCTCGAGAGATAACAATTGTCTACTCTGTGCTTGTCCCTCTTCTGTCTTAAATATTCCACCGACTTACCGATCCATCTAAAATCGAATGCTTATGCGCTTCGATTTCGATTCCGAAACCCGGCGACGTCTGGGCTATCGTTTGATTGATCAGCTCGACGCTTATTTCTCTTCCCTGTCTGATCGCAACGTGCAACTTCCGATCGAACAACGAAGTTATGGACCGATTCACAATGCACTTCCGGAGCTCGGCGAAGATGCCGGCAAGGTGCTGGACGACATCTGCCGCGAGATGATGGATCAGGGCTTTCACGTCCCCAGCGCCAACTATTTCGGGCTGATGAACCCAACGCCCACTTACATCGGAGTGCTAGCCGAAGCGCTGGTGGCGGGGCTCAATCCTCAGCTTGCTACATTGGCGCGATCGCAGTTGGCGTCGAAGATTGAACTTGAAACCGTTCGCTGGATCGGTGAGCGCGTGGGCTGGCCGGGCGCAGGCGCATTCGGTGGAACATTCACCAGTGGCGGCAACGAAGCCAACTTCAGCGGCCTTGCCCTGGCACTGGCGTCGCGCTTTCCTGATTCGGTGGAAGAGGGCGTGGCTTCGATTGGCGCGCAGCCTGTCCTCTACGCTTCGGCCGAGGCACATCATTCGCTGGATAAATCGGCTGGCCTGCTTGGGATTGGACGCAAAGCTCTGCGGCGTATTGCAGTGAATGAAGCGGCGCAGCTTGATCCGCAAAAGTTGGAGAAGGCTATTGCCGAAGATCAGGCTGCGGGCAGAAAACCGTTCTGTGTGGTGGCCACCGCCGGCACCACGAATTCCGGGACCGTGGACGATCTAACCGCGATATCAGAAATCTGCAGGCGCAATCAACTCTGGTTGCACGTGGACGGCGCGTACGGAGGAGCGGCGATTTTTTCGGATCAGCATCGCAACCTGGTGCGAGGCATCGAATTGGCCGATTCGCTCACCATCGATCCCCATAAGTGGCTGGCCATGCCTTTTGCTGCGGGCGTGATCCTGACCAGCCATCCCGAGATTTTGGAGCGGGCATTCTCCGTTGCCGCGCCCTACATGCCCAAAGCCGCTGGCGCACAACTGCCGGACAATTCGCGCATCAGCACGCAATGGACGCGGCGCATGAACTCGCTCAAATTGTGGTTAACCCTGCGAGTGCACGGCCGAAAAGCCTATGAAGAGCTGATCGATCGCCAACTTAAACTGGCCACGAGTTTTGCCGACTGGATAAAAGGCTCGGACGATTTCGAGCTGGCGCTGCCCCAGACACTTCCGATTGTGACGTTCCGGATCAAGTCGGCCGACATTTCTCCGCAACAGCGAGCCGCCGCCCACGATCATATTGTTAACGAGGTCACGTGCGATGGCCGTCGTTGGATCTCGGAGACCTTGGTCAAGGGCCAGAGCGTCCTGCGGATGATGGTGATCAGCTACCTGACCGACGAGCGGCATTTGCAGGACTTACAAAATGCTTTAACAAAAGCCGCTAATACATTGACTAATAAAGCTGATGTTAAAGCCAAAGCTTAAGCATCAGCTTCGAGACTCTTCTTTCGGACATCCCGTTCATAGGTATCCGACAATGCACTAGAATTGGTGCAGTCTTCAGCCTAAGCTTTTCCACAGTTCGGGCCAATTATAGGCAGCGCTATCGTAGCGTCCCCTCTGCCTCCTGGACGCTGGGTCGATAGCGCTTTGCTTTTTCACTTCGTCTTCGGGTGCGGATCTTCTGCCCACTTCCATGCGGTTGCAACAATCTGTTCAAGCGAACGTTTCGCCTTCCAGTTCAGCACTTTTTCCGCGCGTTTGGGGTCAGCCACCAGTTCCGGCGGATCCCCCGGACGAGCCGGCGCCATGCGGCTGGGCACTTCGCGACCAGTGACGGACTTGATGGTCGAAAGCACTTCACGAATGGAATGGCCGCGGCCCGTCCCCAGGTTGATGGCCACCGAACCACCGCCGCCACCGAGGTACTCCAAGCCGAGCACGTGCGCCTCCGCCAGGTCGCTCACGTGGATGTAGTCGCGAACGCAAGTGCCGTCGGGCGTGGGATATTTATCGCCGAAAATTTCGAGCGCCGGACGCTCACCATGGATGGCCTCAAACGCTGAGGGGATGAGGTGAGTTTCAGGTTTGTGGATCTCGCCGATCATGCCGCTTTCATCCGCCCCGGCGGCATTGAAGTAACGCAGGCTCACGTAGCCCAAGCCGTAGGCCGGTCCGTAAGACTCCAGCGCCTGCTCAAAAATCAGCTTGGTAACGCCGTAGGGGTTCACCGGAAAACGCGGCATGTCCTCGGTGATGGGCAATTTCGCAGGCGTGCCGTAGATGGCGCAACTCGAAGAAAAAATGAATTTGCGGACCTTGGAGTCGAGCACGGCGTTTAACAGCGAAATTCCGCCGAGCACATTATTCTGAAAATATTTTCTGGGATTGGTTACGGATTCGCCAACGTAGGCATGGGCGGCAAAGTGCATGACCGCGTCCACCCGGCGCAAAGCCTGCGACAGCTTGGCGGTGTCGGCAACGTCTCCAACGATCAGTTCAAAACCCCGCGCCAGCGCCTCATGGCCGGCCACCAGATTGTCGTAGATGATCACTTCGTGGCCGCGACGCTTGAGCGCGTGCGCGGTGTGACTGCCAATATATCCTGCACCTCCAACCACTAGAACGGCCATCGCGCCTCGCTCGGATCAGTATTTTTATTCGATTTCCGGAACAGAAATGAATCCGATTTATCTGGCAGTTTAGCAGAAGCAATCGAAGGCTCAATCTTGAGACCGACCGCGAGAAAGGAAGAGTTGGCTATTTCCTGTTGCCCGACCCGACTCTCTCGGCTGGTTCGGTGGCTTTGTCCGGAGGAAAGTTGAGGCTCAGATAATCGATGAATGCGTTGCGATCACTGGGATCCACGAGCGCTCCCCACTTAATCATTTTGTCGACTTCCTTGGTCCAGGCTTTGCTGCTCAAACGTTGTTGCACGATGATGCGCGAATCGTGGCATTCGGTACAGGCGGTACGTACCTTGGCTTGAAGGGCTCCGGCGGGGAGATCGAAGGATTGCGCTTCCAACAGAATTGAACTGGCCAGCGCCGCCAGAAGAATCGCCCATGCGGATTGCTTGAAACAATTAAGCAAGGACATGAATCTTCACCTGATCGATGGCGTTGTAAAGATATCCGCTGGGATTCCAGGCAGCGGTTTGTGGTTGCGTGCGTCCCTGATCGTCGGTGGCGCGCGACATGATCGTATATTCGCCCGCCTTGGGTGCACTCCAATCAAAGTTCCATAGCCGCCAGGTATAGCGAGCTTGCTGGTGGCCCAGACGGGCCGGATGCCAGGTCGCGCCCAAGTCGGTGGAGATTTCCACTCGCACTATGTTGGCTTCACCGGCCCATGCCGCTCCTTCGATTCGCACCCGACCGGATTTGGAAGCGGAACCGTCGCCTGGCCGCGCGATGATCGACTTCACGCCGAGAGCTGTGATCGGATGAGTGTCGTCAGGATTTACATCACCGCCGGGAGAAACCGGCTGATTGGGCATGCGGTATCCCGGCTTCATGAAGTTGCCTTCAAACTCTTTTTCCAGAACCTTGATTTCCGTGATCCATTTACAAGAGGCAGCTCCGATCCAGCCGGGGACCAGGGCGCGTGCGGGAAATCCGTGATGCCGGGTGAGAGGTGCACCGTTCATGTGGGTAGCAATCAGCGTATCCGCATCCATCGCCTTCTCGATAGGGATGCTGCGAATAAACGCCGGCACCTTGCCCGGGATTTCATCCAAGACCGCGAAACATTACGTGCTTGCCGGCAGCCTTCATTCCCGCGCGTTGAAGCAGATCATGCAGGCGGGGACCGGTGAAACGTGCGGTGCCCACAGCCCCACGCTGCCATTGCACGCCGGGAACGCGGGGTTGCTGAAAGCTGCGGCCGTTTCCAGCACACTCCAGCGTATTGGTAACGGTGTGTTGCTCCATCTTCGCCAAGTCGGTTAGGCTCAGAGTGAGCGGGTTTTCGAGCTCTCCGCCGATATTGAGTCTCCACTCGCCAGCATTCAGCGCGTCGGGCTCATGCATGTGGTTGCGAACGAAGAAGTGCGGCTCGGGAGTGATCCACGAATCGAAAAACTCCGCGGGCATTTCCAGATCCAGAAAACGGTCCGAGCGAACGATCATGCCCGCCTTACCCGGAATTTCTATACTAGAGGCTTCTGCGGCCCACGAGGGCCACGGAAGCATCGCCGCGACTGCGCCCGCGGAAGTCCTTGCCATAAACTCTCTTCGTGAAATCATGTTGGGTAGTTGCGGAGAAACACACTCAAACCAATCATCCCGTGCGACCGCCGGCACACAACAACCAGCCGGCGGTCTTATTGTAGAACGTCGCTCCAAGCGAGCTCAGAACGAATAAATCAGGTCGAACTGCATGCGCTTGAGATAGGGCTCCTGCTCGCCAGGCTTGACTCCCGGCGCCAGAATTGCGTGTTGCAGATCGCTGTTCAAGGTACGCCCGATCCAAAGGTTGTAACTGGCCACGGTATTGGACCGTATCTTCCACAAGGCATAGATACGGTTTTGAAGGATGTTGGAAGGAGCCCGGGTTTCGCTTTCGAGGAAGGACGAGATCGCGGAATCCTGCTCCTGACGCCACCAGGCATATCCCAGCTGAATGTCATTCCTGTTCTTCACCTGCCCCACGCTGAAATCAACCTGATAGGCCTTTCCCTGGCTCCCGAGATCGGTCAACACATTTCCCTTGGAATCCAAAGGATGGGGGGCCGCGTCTAGATTGTCCTCATATTCCAACATGAGATTGATCGGAAAACGGTTCCAACCAGTCTTGAACTGGTTGTTCAGAATGAAGTCGGCGTAGGTGAATCCGGACAGGAAATGGAGTTTGCCGGAAGCGTCCGTGTAGGTCGCGTTGGTGAAACCCTGAGGACCGTAGACGCAAGGGGCCACGGTAGGCAAACCAGAGCCCGCGGCGCAACCTGGCCCTTCACCCGGCGTCTGTACGGCAAAGCCCGGGGCGGCAAGGATAGAGTCAGGGAATCTCCAGTCAAGAAGCGTAAACGACGGAGTGCTGGTCAGGAAGCCGAAGTCCAGCCTGCCGGAGATCTGGCCCCCCACGGTGAAGGAGTCGTCGCCCTTGGCGTTTTCGTTGTAGAGCAACTGAATTCCCTGAATGGCGAAGTTTTTCAGTACCGGACCGGGCAGATCGAATGAGAATTTCTCGTTGAAACCCTCGGGATTCAAATCTGGATCGAAGGTCATCGAGGTACGCTGCCAGGTGAAAGCAAACTTGCCGCCGGTCAGGCTGAGCCAGTTGTGCGCGATCGGCTGATAGGTCACGTAAGCGCGATCGATTCCAATCGTTTTGCGGGTGAAGAAGTTGGTGAGGGTTTCGTTGGTGCTGTTGGAGTCACCCAGGGAACCTGAAGCCAGAACGAAGCCTCCGGTAAAGTCCTCGTTCAGTTTGCCGTCTACGCCGAAGCGCAGTCGAAGGCGGGCGCGATTGCGGGTGATGCAGGTGGGGCAATCCTGAAAAAGGTCTTCGCCGCGCAGCCGAACGTCGCCCACGAAGCGGAAGCGTCCCAGGATATCTTGCAGGGCGCTCAGCCTCTTGTCGTCGTCTTTGGTCTTGCTATCTACAACCGAAAGCGCAGTTTTGACATCGGTCGCATTGGTCGAGGCTTGATCCGCCACACGCTGGGCCTCGGAGGCTGATTGCTGCGCTTGAGCGGCGGTGGCCTGGGCCTGCTCGGCGCTGCCCTGTACTTTTTGCGCAGTTGCGTTGGCCTGTTGGGTCGCATCCAGCAGTTGCTGGAGCTGGGACTTCAGCTGATCCATCTGCCGCCGTTGCTCCTCCATCTGCTGCTGCTGTGCAGCGAGCGCGTCGCGAAGCTCCTGCACTTCTTTGGCGCTGACACGCGTTTGAGTGGCTGGTTTTTTTGGCGGAGCTTTGGAACTCGGATCGGTCTGCGCCATTGCCCCGCTCATCAACAGGATGAATCCACCAAACCACAGAAGCCGTTTCATTGGTCGTATTCCTCTTTCGTTTTGGAATTCGCTTTCAGAATTCTGCACAACGTCTTTTGAGCACCTTCAATTTCCCGCCGCCGCGGCACCCGGAACAGCGAAGCCGTAACCTCGCAAAAGGTCTTGAATTGCCGGGGTCTTCAGGAATGTCAAAAACTGCCGGGCAATTTCTTTATTCGGCGATGACTTTAAGACCACCGCCGCCTGCTGAATGGCGGGATAGTCATCGGCCGGAATCTCGAAATAGGTTCCCTTTGCTTTCGCAGATGGAGCCAGGGCCAGCGAAAGAGCAATGATGCCGGCGTCCGCATTGCCGGAGACGACAAAGGAAGCCGCCTGCGAGATGTTTTCTCCCAGTACGAATTTCGGGGACACTTTGTCGTACAGGTTTTCGTGGCGCAGCGCGGCAACGGCAGCGCGTCCATAGGGCGCATGCTCCGGATTCGCAATGGCGATCTTGCGCACCCTGGGGTCGAGCAATACCTGCAGGCCGCGGTTCAAATCAAGTTTCGACCCATGGGGCGCCCACAGCACGATCTTTCCCGTGGCATAGGGATAGAAAGTCCCCGGTTCGGTCAGGCCGGCAGCTTCCAGCCGTTTGGGATAGTCAATGTCCGCGGAGAAAAACAGGTCGAACGGGGCGCCATTTTGTATTTGCGCGAAGAAAGTTCCCGAGGATCCGAAGATCAGCTTAACTTGCTTGCCGGTACCTTTCTCGAAGCGCGCCGCAACGTCCTGGAAGGCGAACTGAAGATCGGCGGCCGCCGCGACCGTGATCTCCTGTGCCGCGCCCAAACGAGCGGTAAGCAAAAGTACAAAAACAGCGATACACAGATTTCGGGATCTCATTGGACAGTCTCCTATGGATTTGGCGAATTGAAGCCGTCAGCCAGCTAGTTGTGGAAACGACAACAGCCTGTGGAAGGCTCTGGCAGGGATCGAGATCGGCAGGGGGCTGTGCATGAACAGGCCCGCCGTGAGCCCTTATCTACTCTTCTTCGAAACTCTTCGTGTATCGCATCTCGAAAACCGCTGTCAAGCGAGATATGGAGAACCTGGAATGCGTGCGATTGCCGCGGCTGCAAACGGAAACGACGGAACTCAAAATGCGGCGGCAAGGGTTCGCTTCTTCTCCGGGTATCGTCTATCTCTAATGTGATGTCTACTAAAATAATAGACTAAGTGGTATTTAACACAGGGAGGACTGGGCGCGCAAGTCTACTTGTTGGATTTCTGGAGATGGATGGATCAAGATCTAAATCTTTGCTGGCTATTTCGTTATTCCTTGCCCTTGCGGCCGCCACCCGAAATAACCATGGGCAGCACGCTCGCGCCGTCACTCTTTTTCGGTCGCAGGCGCTTTCGGGGCTTCGCCAGATTCCCTCCGACAATGTCAGCAAGACTGGTGTGCTCCAGAATTTTCGCCGCCGCATTGCGAACTTCGAGAAACACCTGATATAGGGCTCGATGCTCCAAATCACGATCGATCAGACTGCGGAGCTGCTCGGCATCGCCAAAAGGAGCCAGGGGACCGTCAATCAGCCGAATGATCTCGCTGAGACGAATTTCAGAGGGCGCGCGGCGCAACTGGTATCCGCCCTTGGCGCCGCGTACGCTTTCCACGATGCGGGCGTTTTTCAACTCCAGCAGAATCAGTTCCAGAAATTTCTCGGGAAGGACTTCCTCATAGGCGATATCGCGGATGCGGATGGCTCCCTGATTGTAGTGGCGGGCCAGCATCATCATGGCCTGCAGCGCATAGAGCCCCTTTTGGGAGATTTTCATGACCTGAACATCATGCCAGATAACCCTATCTGTTCAGTAGAGTTTATTTGCATGTCCGCCCTTTTCGTCAATTATTCGGAAAGTATTCGATGATCCGCGAACAATGGTGAGATGTCCGGGAGGGTGGGACTCAGTCGACCCGTAGGACCTGTACGGTAATGTTGTCTGGACCGCCTCGTTGTTTTGCCGTTTCCACCAGAGCGTGACAGCTCTCTTCGGCGGTCTTTCCAGTCACCGTCTCTTGAATCTCCTGGTCGCTCAGCAGCCCCCACAAACCGTCGGTGCAAAGCACCAACACGTCCCCCGACTGCAGGGAGATCGGCTCAGGGGGACAATCTGGAGTAACGCTTGCGCCCGCCCCCAAAGCCGCGGTCAGGATATGCCTTTGGGGATGAGATTCAGCCTCTTCGGCCCGAATGATGCCGTTTTCGACCAGCCGCGTAACATAAGAGTGATCGTGGGTGAGCCGTGAGACGGAAGAATTGCGCACCAGGTACAAGCGGCTGTCCCCGATGTGCGCGTAGTAGAGCTGGTGGTCGAGAAGAGCAACTGCGGTGCAGGTGGTACCCATCCCCTGGAGATCGGTATATTTGGCGCCGAACTGCTGGATGCGGGTGTGCGCGGTCTGAAAGCCCGCCAGCAGCCAAGACCGGGGGTCGCCGACCACCGTGTCGGCATACACTTCTTCAATCGCCTCAGTCGCGATGCGGCTGGCTTCCTGGCCGCCTTCGTATCCGCCCATCCCGTCGGCTACGATCGCCAGCCGGCCCTTTAACAAGAACGTTTGATCGTCAGCCGGCTCCCAATAGGCATAGCGGTCTTCATTATTTTCTCGCTGGCAGCCGACATCGCTGAGGCCCGCCAGCTCTATTCCGGGCCGAACTTTCATTCCACCTCTTTACAAAACATCGCAGTCAGGCGAATTGGGGATTATACCGGACAAAGGCACCTCGGACGACGAAGCTTGGCCAAGGTTATGTTCCCGACGGGATAATAAAATATGTGCGCGTGCCGGAGTCTTTCTTGCGTACACCCCGGCGCGGCTTATTAAAGTCCAGGATTTACGATCTCGAAACTTGCAGTATCCTGTAGTGTCCTCAAAGGCACATCCGGGACTCGTAAGCCATATGGTCACCACAGCGCCAGTCAATCAGCAGGAAGAGCACGAGATAGCCGGTAAGGCTGCGGGACCGTGCGCAATGGTCCTCTTCGGGGCATCGGGCGACTTAACCAAGCGCAAGCTGGTGCCGGCGCTCTTTAACCTGGCTAAGGCGAAACTGCTGCCGACGAATTTTGCGGTCGTAGGAGTGTCATTCGACGATTTGACCCTCGAACATTTTCGCGATCAGGTCACCAGCTTTTTGCAACCGGCGGACCGCGGCACCGAAGCCTGGGAATGGTTCACACAGCGGCTCTACTATCAACGCGGCGATTTCGCCGATCCAGCCACCTATTCCACCCTGGCAACCCAACTCGCCACTGTAGATCGCGAGCACAAGACGGAAGCCAACTATTTGTTCTATCTGGCGACTGCGCCTAAGTTTTTCGCACAGATTGTGCAGCAACTAGGCAAAGCCGGTCTTTCCAACCAGGAAAATGGGCATTGGCGGCGGGTGGTCATTGAGAAGCCTTTTGGGCACGATCTCGAATCCGCCAAGACCTTGAATCGAGATGTCAAATCCGTACTGTCGGAAAACCAGATTTATCGCATCGATCACTACCTGGGTAAAGAGACGGTACAGAACATCATGGTGTTTCGTTTTGACAACGCCATCTTCGAGCCCATCTGGAACCGGCGCTACATCGATCACGTGCAGATCACAAACGCTGAGACCGTCGGCGTCGAGCAACGGGGCGGATACTTTGATACCGCGGGAACGCTGCGCGACATGGTTCCCAACCACATCATGCAACTTCTCAGCCTGACTGCCATGGAACCTCCGGTGTCGTTTCAGGCGGATGCGGTGCGCAATGAACAGGCCAAGATTCTGCGAGCGGTGCAGCCTCTGGATTCCGAAGACGTTCTGCAATCCACCGTGCGCGGTCAATACGGCGAAGGGGTGATCGCGGGGGAAAGAGTAGTGGCTTACCGCGCTGAAGGCGGCGTCGCTCCCGAATCCAAAACCGAAACTTTTGTGGCCTTGAAACTCAACATCGACAACTGGCGCTGGGCGGGAGTTCCGTTCTATGTCCGTACCGGCAAACGCCTGGCGCAGCGTCATACCGAGATTACGATTCAATTCCGGCGCACCCCATTCGAGATCTTCCGCAACGCTCCAGTTCACAAACATAGCAACCAGTTGATCATGCAGATTCAGCCGGTCGAAGGCATCTCGCTGAGCTTTGGCGCCAAGGTTCCCGGCCCGGTGTTGCGCGTGGGCGCGGTGAACATGAGCTTTGAATACTCCAAGTATTTCGGGGCGGACGCTTACACCGGTTATGAAGTCCTGCTTTACGACTGCATGATCGGAGATGCAACTCTATTCCAGCGCGCGGACATGGTGGAGGCCGGATGGAGCATCGTGGATCCGGTTCTGGATGTGTGGCAAGCCTTGCCCCCGCGCAAATTTCCTAATTACGCGTCAGGCGCGTGGGGACCGGCGGAATCTGACGACTTGCTGGCCCGCGACGGCCGGCAGTGGAGGAAAATCGAACCATGATTCTCGCAGGCGATATCGGCGGAACTCGCACCCGGCTGGCCGCTTTCGAAACTGAAGGCAGCAAGCTGAAATGTGTAATCGAAAAAACGTACCCCAGCCAGGAGCACGGCGGCCTGGCGGAGATCATTACTGACTTTGTCAAGACCGAGGGAATTCCGGTACACAGCGCCTGCT
The DNA here is from genome assembly GCA_963734265.1 of Terriglobia bacterium. Classification (GTDB taxonomy): domain Bacteria; phylum Acidobacteriota; class Terriglobia; order Terriglobales; family Acidobacteriaceae; genus JAIQFF01. The sequence continues at coordinate 383,696 of CAVTGN010000012.1, read as the reverse complement.
TCGGCGTGGCCGGACCTGTGCGCAGCGGCCGCAGCAAGATTTCGAATCTTCCCTGGACCATCGACTCGCGCGAGTTAGCCCAGCAGCTAAAGCTCGAATCAGTGGGGCTGATAAACGATCTCGAGGCCTACGCGTACGGTGTCGACGCGCTCGAGTCCAAGGACCTGGTCACCCTAAGCGAAGGATCGGAACATGCCGAAGGAAATCGCGCGGTCATCTCGGCCCGCACTGGCCTCGGCGTGGCGGGTCTTTACTGGGATGGGTTTCGCCACCATCCTTTCGCCTGCGAAGGCGGGCACAACGATTTCGCCCCCAGGAATGACCTGGAAATCGAGTTGCTTCGATATGTTCTGAAAAAGCACGGGCACGCCAGCAGCGAGCGCATTCTTTCCGGACCGGGAATCAAGACCATCTATGACTTTCTTCGCGACAGCAAAAAGGCTGAGGAACCGGCGTGGCTGAAAGAGGAGATGGAGAAATCCCACGACGCTCCAGCGCTGATATCGAAAATGGCCCTCGAAAAAAAGGCTCCCATCTGTGACCAGACCATGTCGGTCTTTGTCAGCGCATACGGTGCGAAGGCGGGGGATTACGCTCTGAACTTCATGGCCACCGGGGGCATTTTTGTCTGTGGCATCATCGCCGCCAGAAATCTGGCCAAGATGAAGGATCCCGTTTTTATGGAGTCATTCCTGAGCAAGGGACGCATGCGGGAATTGCTGCAGGACATGCCCGTCAAGGTAGTGCTGAACGACGATTGCGGAATCATGGGCGCGGCGCGCTATACCCTGGTGCAGAAGGCGTTCGGCAAGAGCAGTCGAGCCTCGAAGGTGTAGTGCATCTGATTTCCCGGCGGGAGACGTGGCAAGCTACGTCCTCTACGACGTGAGTCAGCCCGGGAGTAGCAGTTGGGATATGCCGCCCAGGGGAATGCCAACCCATGATGGGCGGTTATTCAGCTCGTATCCCAGTTCGTACACTGCCTTATCCAGAAGATAAGCATCCAGCAGGAGTGCCAGTTCTTCCCTGCTCTCGGGAATAAATAACGAGCCTCGGGAAACCTCGAGATACGTTTTCAGGAAAACGGCCGATACCCACTTTTGCCAGTAGCAGGCCCAGTTTTCCAGAGCCTGCGAATTACGGTCAAGATTTTGGATGGCGGTCGTCCGGAGAAGCGGAGCATAGGCCGCGTAGTGAAACGACCGCAGCATCCCAGCGACATCCTGAAGCGGTGAGCGCTTTTTGCGGCGCTCGTGCAAAGGGCGAGCGGGCTCGCCTTCAAAATCGATAATCACGAAGTCGCTTCCGGTAAAAAGGACCTGGCCGAGATGGTAGTCGCCATGGATGCGGGTGAGCATTGCCGAAAGCTGGCTCCCGCCAAGAGTTTGAAAGCGTTGTCGAGCTTTTCCTTCGAGGCGGAGAATCCTGTCTGCCTCCTCACGAAGCAAGACGGGCATGGCATCTTTTCGACGGCGGAGCAGGTCGAAATTCGAAGTCAGTAGAGCAACGGAAGAATTCACCAAGGTTTGTCGCTCGTCTTGGGAAAACGGGATCGGGGTAAATTCCGAATCGTTTTGTTCCGAGGCGAGAGCCAGGTGAAGCTCCGCGGTTCTTCTACCCAGGAGCTCGGCGGCGGCGAGGTAACGACCGATTCTCTGCCTGGCTTGATCCGGAATCGCCTGGCTGGATAACGCAAGAATCGGATCAGATGGAATTTCACTGAGCGCTAAACCGCCTGCCTCGAGCGCTGTTTTGTAATATTCGGCCAGGTTCTCCAGAGTGAATTTCCAGGCATCCCCTTGATTTGCGACGTACCCCTGAAGCACTCCCAGCGAAGTTCTTTTCCCATCTCGATTCACATACTCAAGATAGCCAGCTGCCGCAGGCGCATTTCGAAACGAGGTTTTTTCGGTCAGGAAGGTACCAATCTCCAAATCCGGATTGAGCCCTTCTTCCACGCGACGGAATATTTTCAGCACCAGGCATTGGCCATAGACCACCGAACTGTTGCTCTGTTCCGCATTCATCAGGGACGGCGAGAGTGATCCCCGCGACGGCTGCCAAAGGGTGGCAAGCGCTGGGGTGGAAACAGCTCGCACTTCCCCTCCGGCTCCGCGAAAGTACCCGCCTTCAGCGATCGTATCCAGCAAGGTTGCAAGAAACCGTTGGTCTGACAGGGCGTCAGCCAACACAATCTCTTCCTGGGAGTCCTGCCCACGAATCCGCATCACCGAGGCGGACTCACGATTCATCGGTGAAGCTTCTTCCGGCAAGCGGACCACAGGAACATCATATGTTTCGGCTGGGCCGCTCGCATATGTAACCCTGGCAAGAACCAGATACCAGCTGAGGGCCTGCCTGTAAACCGGCACGATGTCCAAAATCTCCACTGAGGAGATTACGCGAGCCTTGCCGCCAAACCAGCGACGACCAATAAGGAAGTCCGGAAGAAGTCGAGGCAATGCAAGGTGCAGATCGGCGAGAAAACGTCCTTCGGCGGCGGAGATCTCGATCATTCGGAATTTTCGCGGGCAGCCCGCACTTCCAGCGTTACTGGACTCGGAGAATCAACTGGGCCCCGGTGTCCAGATGCACGTTGTCAGTGTTCGAACTCAACACGGAAGTCGAACCTGAGGAGTTCAGGGAAAGGCCCTTTATCCCGACCACTCCCTGGCTGGTCGAACCGAGCGGAGCGACGGTTGACCCTACCTGCGTGACCGGATCCGAGGGCGATCCGGCGGCGGCGTGCGGCGGATAGCCGGTCGGATACGTTGGGCTGGTGTTGGATGATCCTCCCATGCTTCCTCGCTGGCCGGTTCCGGCTGTCGGCAGGTCGCCGGGACTCCCGTTCATCGGATCCTGCGGGTTGATCGTGGACGCGGTCTGCAGCGGGCGCGCGACCGCCTGCACCGAGGCTTGCAGCGGCAGTTCGCGGCCATCTTTCATCAGCACGTGGTCGAAGGTGATTCCCACCATCGAGTCCGGGGATTGTTTGCTGTGAGCCTTGGCTTCGGTTACGTGCCCGATAATTTTCGTATTTCGCGGAATCACAATCTGGCCATGCGACAGCATGTCCATCACGGTTTTGGCCTCGATTTTGTCGTTGGCTTTGATTTTCCTGGCGTCAAGCGACTTCGCCAATTCGACCGGAATGACGGTTCCCGAAGCCAGTTGATTGGCGGCCGCTGTCGCCGGCGTGGAGGCTGGGGCCGGCGCCGGTTGCGGCGCAACCTGCGCTCCCGAGACTGCGGCCAAAAGAAACGTTGCGGAATATAAAACCAGGCTTCTAATCATGTCACTCTCCCCAGCTTCATCCTTCCCGAGTGGCTGGTAACCCGGTGGCCGGTAAGTAAGATGCGCTGTATCAAAACCAGGTTCCTTCCCGATATTTTCTATATTCGTCGCCGAACTTGGCTTCGAGAACCTTCCCCTCCTGGCGGGCGCGAACGATCTGTGCCGGAATCAGCACCAGAAGCAAAAGAAAGGCATAACGATATTGCAACGCAATCAGCACGCCCGTTACCAGCAGGCCGCTGAACACGTAAATCGGATTCCTGATTTTCGAATACACCCCGTGGGTTACGAGTTTGCGCGCTTGCGGGGTCACGGAAAAGGACCTCCCCAACTGCCAACGCGCTGTAAACAGCAATACCGCAGAGGGAATGGCAATGCATAGTCCAACCCACCGCGCAGACGTCCACTCTCCTGGACGAAACACTACTACCAGAATCACAATGATCACGACACAGAACTGCAGAATAAAAAGCGGCGTGATCTTCGAAGCAGCAGACTCGATGGTTGGCTCGGCGTTCGGCATGTACGCTATTTTTGCAACCCCCTATTTTACGAAGCCCTGTCGGACGCTATGAATAAAATCGGTGTACGCCGGAGTCAATCCCGCGAGGCGCATGTCCGCCGCAATCTGTCCCCGATGATATGCCGAGTGCGTGATCACGTGCATCAGGATGTCATCTTTGCGGCTGCTCCACTTTTCGCCCTTGCTATTTTTATAGCTGACTGACGTTGCCAACTCTGCCTCACCGCGTGCTGCCAAATAGGCCTTCCACAGCCGTGACATCTCGGCCGCCTGGCGCTCGCACTCTTCAATGCCAAATTGCGGCCACACCGGAAGCGTCTGCTCCTGCCCTTCCAGGCGCTCCAGCCAAAGCCGCTCCGCGGCGAGAATGTGGGCCAGAAGCTTTAGCGGACGCGCAGGAGGCGCCTGCAGCCCTCGCACGCTGCTGAGCACCTCCTCATTCGCCCATGCGTCATACGTGAAGAGCCGGCTGAAGTGGTCAACGGCGTTCATGACCTTATATTCAACCATAGAACGCAGCAGTGTCAGGGGGCAGATTCGCGAAACTTGTCGGAAACAAAAAAGCCCCGCGAATGCGGGGCTGAGTAGTATGCACGTTTCCGAATCAATCAGGCGTCTTATTTCTTGTTGTCTTGCATTTCTTCCTTGGTTTCATGGGCAGTCGCCTTATGGCTAGCCATTCCTACGGCCGACATGAAGGGAGCAGCCGCGGCTGGCGGGGTAACATTCCCCAGCAGCACTTTACGGAAAGGTACGTCCTTACCGTAGATGGCCTCGGTCGAATCAACGTCCTGCTCCACCACGGCTCCCTCCAGCGTCAGGCCGGCAAATGCGCCCTTGGAGCGGGAGTAGGTCAGCAGTTCGGCATTCATTTTCCAGTCAGTGCCGGCGGAGGCGTGACGTCCCACAGGTCCAGCAGCAGCCGATGCTTCACCGCTAAGCTGGAATTTGCTGGAAAGCAGATGCTGCAGGCCTTTGTCGTTCATCACCAACATGACCAGGTCGACACCTTCAGCCCCGATTTGTAATCCCCAGCTTCCGCCGCCGACGGAAACGAAGGCGGGAGCACTCCAGCCGTTGGCAGTGCGGCAAGAGGCCACACCGCGGCCGTGCTTTCCGCCCACAATGAAGCCCGCTTTGATCAGGTGAGGAACCACCACGATGCACTTTGCACCGTCGAGCACCTCTTCGGGGATGCCCTTGTCAGGCGCGTCCATGATTTCTCTAAGGACAGAACCGGCGTTTTGCAGTCGCTCGACCGAGTCCTCCTTGGCAGTGGCCCAAGCCAGATTGCCAAGCAATGTAACCAAACTAAGCAAAACTGCGAATAGAGATTTTTTCAACGTTTCCTCCCAAACTTGGATTTTTTAATCAAGACCGATATTTGCTACTGACCTCTCCATCGACGCCGCTCCCACTTACAGGGCTGGCCGACGTCCGGTGATCAGATTAATCACCAGCACTACGACAGCGATGACCAGCAGGATGTGAATGTACCCGCCCAGCGTGTACGAACTCACCAATCCGAGCAGCCACAGCACCAACAGAATCACAAAAATTGTCCAAAGCATTTAAGTCACCTCGTTAGTGAGAGTGAACTGAGCCTTAACGACAACCCTCTGATCCAGATTCCGGCTCAGGAGTTGTTTCAACCTCTCGCAGGCGTAACGATACGGTGCAATTGGCGTCCCGTATGTCAGGGGAACACTGTAGAAACGCGGGGAGAATCATCGGTATTCCGCTTATGGGCTGCGATTTGAATGCGCCCGACGGAGGGGAGGCGGAACGAATGGAGCCAATTTGTTTTTGATATCACCCGATGTCCCGGAAGCTTGATATCCGAAACTGGAGCGGTTGCGTCCAACGATGTATAGGAGTAAAGACATGTGGGGCGAACTCGCTGGCCGAGTAGCGGGCGGAAAGGGGAAACAATGAAGCGCAGAGAATTCATTGTCGGAGCAGCCTATGGAGTGGGAGCGGCATGGATCGGCTGGCAGGGTTCGGCCACCATGGCAACAGCGCTGCCTCCGCTGCCGCAAAAATTCGCGGCCTCAGACACCGTCGTGCTGGGCAAAACCGGCATTACCACCAGCCGGCTCGCAATGGGCACAGGCACGGTGGGCAGTGGACACCACTCCCATCAGACAGCTCTGGGCGTGAAGGGCCTCTCCGACCTGCTGCTCAACGGACATGATAATGGCCTGCGATTCTTCGACACTGCCGATGCCTACGGAAGCCATCCACACGTCGCCGAAGCGCTCAAGCATGTGTCTCGCGATAAGGTCACCATATTGACCAAAACCTGGGCACGCGATCCCTGGGAAGCTCGCGCCGATCTCGATCGCTTCCGGCGCGAACTGGGGACCGACTATCTGGATATTTGCCTCATGCACTGCCTCACCGAAGGCGACTGGACGGAACGGTACAAAGGAGTGATGGACGTTTTTTCCGAAGCGAAGGAGAAAGGAATCATTCGTGCGCATGGCTGCTCCTGCCACAGCATCGAAGCCCTGCGCGCCGCTGCCAAATCGCCGTGGGTTGAAGTCGATCTGGTGAGGATCAATCCCATCGGTTCGCACATGGATGCCGACCCCGACACGGTAGTGGGCGTGCTTCGCGAAATGAAGGCGGCTGGCAAAGGCATAGTCGGCATGAAGATTCTGGGTCAGGGAGACCTGCGCGGTCGCCAGGACGAAGCCTTGAAATATGCGTTGTCGCTGGGCGTGCTCGATGCCTTCACCATTGGCGCGGAAAGCAAACCCGAGCAGGAAGATCTGATTCGAAGGATTGCGGCGGCAGCTTGAGGGTGAACATCGATTCGGCGAAACGCTGGCGTGAAAACCCGGTCAGTAGCCCAGCTTCTTGTCCACAATCGAGAGCAGGGGTTGGCCCGCGATGTAACGCCGCAGGTTTTCAGAAATCAGCTGGTAGTGGCGCTCCCAGAGCTTTTCGGTGAGCCCGGCAGTGTGGGGCGTGATCATGAGATTTTCAAGGTCCCACAATGGTGAGTCAGCCGGCAGTGGCTCTTCTTCAAAAACATCCAATGCTGCGCCTCCAATTCTCTTCTCGCGCAGCGCCTCGATCAGCGACGCTTCATCGACCAGCGAGCCACGGCCGACGTTAATCAGGCAGGCTTCCGGTTTCATTTTTCCGAAACGCGCCGCGTTGATCAATCCGCGTGTACCCAAGGTGACCGGCGCGGCCAGGACTACGTAGTCGGATTGAGCGAGCAACGCGTCCAGCTGGGACGAAGCAAAGACTTCCTGCACGCCCTGGGGAGTCGGCTTCGCGGTATTCTCGCGGACAGCGATAACGCGCATGCCCAGGTTGGAGGCATGCCTTGCGACTTCCCGTCCGATACTGCCTAGGCCGACCAGTCCCAAGGTAGCCCCCGCCAATTCACGGGGGCGTCCGTGCCATATGGCCTCCTGCGCCCATACGTGCTTCTGCTGGGCGCGCACCGCTTGCGGCAAGCATTTGGCCAAGGCAAAGATCAGCGCCATGACATGCTCGGCGACCACCGGACCGTGAACTTCGCGGGCGTTGGTCAGGACCACATCGCTATTGACCAACTCCGGAAACATGAGCTGGTGAACTGCCGCGGCCGGAGAATGAATCCAGCGTAAGTGAGATGCGGCCTTGAATTGCTCAGGGCGCAGCGACCAGGTAACGACGACTTCGGCGGCGCGAAGGTCATTTTCGATCCCGTCGTAACTCGATCGCTGAACCGCTTCGATGCCGTGAAAATCGCGATTCAACCGCTCGGAGAGCCAGGGGGGCGCGTTCCAGAGTTCGAAAGGATGGCGGAGGACAATCAGCAGTTTCATGATCCGAAGCAGTACAGGTCACAGACTACTCTCACTGCACATTTGCCTTGCGGTTCAGGCACTCTTCAGCGGGACACGCAGGTCGTGTCCAGTCATTTCTTTGGGTTGCGGTAATCCAAGCATGGCCAGCACTGTCGGGGAGATATCGCGTAGAGAGCCACCCGGCTTCAGAGTGAATTTTTTGCTATCTTCCGCGATGACAATAAATGGCACTGGATTGGTGGTGTGAGCGGTATGCGGGCCGCCGGTCGCGGGGTCAATCATCATTTCCGCGTTGCCGTGATCGGCCGTAATCAGCAATGCGCCACCTTTGGCACGAACCGCCGGCTCGATACGGCCCAGGCAGGCGTCCACAGTTTCGACGGCTTTGATCGTGGGCTCGAGTTTTCCGGAATGACCGACCATGTCGGCGTTCGCAAAATTGACGATGATGACGTCGAATGTTCCCTCTTCCACCGCTTTGATCACCGCATCCGCAATGCCGCCGGCGCTCATCTCCGGCTTGAGATCGTAGGTCGCGACCTTCTGCGATGGCACCAGAACTCGATCTTCCCCTGGGAATGGCTGCTCGATGCCTCCGTTGAAAAAGTAAGTTACGTGAGCGTACTTCTCAGTCTCGGCCACGCGCAGGTTGCGGAGGTTCGCCTGCCCCATGACGTTGGCAAGAATATTGTCGAGCGACTCCGGCGGAATGACTACCGGCAGAGAGAATTTTTTGTCGTACTGGGTCATGCAGACGTAGTGCAGGTTCTTAGGAACCCGCTCCCGCGGAATGGTGGCGTCGAGATCGGCAGCTCCCGGCAGATCGCGTCCCGCCTCGGCGTTGAGTCCGCTTTCGCGGGCCAGAGCTCGCGTGATCTCGCGGACGCGATCAGCGCGAAAATTGAAGCAGATACAGGAATCCTCGTCCCGGATCGTGGCCAACGGTTCCCCGCGATTGTCGACACAAACAAAGGGCACGATGAATTCATCGGTCACACCCTTGTTGTAAGAATCTTTTGCGCCCTGTACCGGGTCGACGTATTTGCCGCCTTCGCCGTCGCCCGCCACCATCGCGTTGAAGGTTTTCGCGATCCGTTCCCAGCGGCGGTCGCGATCCATGGCGTAGTAGCGGCCGTTCACCGACGCGATTTTTCCCGTGTTGTACTCACGTATCTTCTGCTGCAGTTGTTCCAGATATCCGGCGCCGTTCGTGGGCAGGGTGTCGCGACCGTCCATGAAGGCGTGAACGAAAACCCGGTCAACCCCATTTTGCTTGGCCATCTTCAGAAGCGCGTAGAGGTGTGTCTGATAGGAATGCACCCCGCCGTCGGAGACCAGTCCGAAAAGATGCAGCCGCCGCCCGCCCGAGCGCGCATTTTTCATGGCGGCGAGCAGTGTGGGATTGGAAAAGAAATCTCCATTCTGAATCATCAGTTCGATTCGGGTGCTGTCCATGTGCACAATGCGGCCTGCTCCAATATTCAGGTGGCCGACTTCGCTATTGCCCATTTGTCCGTCGGGCAGGCCGACCGAGTGCCCGCTGGTCTGAATCAGCGTGTTGGGATATTCGCGCAATAGCCGGTCATAGGTGGGCTTGCGGGCAAGAGCGATGGCATTGGCCTTGGTGTCGGCACGGTATCCCCAGCCGTCGAGGATGACGAGGACGAGTGGTTTAGGACGGGTCATCTCAGCTTCTAGCTCCTGGCCTGCGTTCGAGCTCGTCATGCCGAGTGCGAGCCGGTCAGCTTTCAGCGATGACCTCCGTAGTGGCCTAGTTGGCGATTATCCTGCGCTGATGCAGTTCAATGCCTTCAATCCCAAAAACTTCGCCGTGTCTCCCAACTCTTCCTCAATCCGCAACAACTGGTTGTATTTCGCGATGCGGTCGGTGCGCGATGCCGAACCGGTCTTGATCTGTCCGGCGCCAGTTGCGACTGCCAGATCGGCAATGAAAGTGTCTTCCGTCTCGCCCGAGCGATGCGAGATGATCGAGGTATAACCGTTGCGGCGAGCCAGGTCGATGGCGTCGAGCGTTTCGCTGACGGTCCCGATCTGGTTGACTTTGATCAGAATCGAATTAGCCACGTGCTTGTCGATTCCCTCTTGCAGGAATGTGACATTGGTCACGAATAAATCATCGCCGACCAGTTGAATCCTGCTTCCGAGTTCCTTGGTAAGATTTCGCCAGCCATCCCAGTCTTCTTCGGACAAGCCATCTTCCAACGAAACAATCGGATAATCTTTCACCCAGTTTGCCCAGAACTTCACCATCTCGTCGGAGCTTTTCGCCGACTTGTCGGACTTCTTGAACACGTATTTTCCGTCCTGATAGAACTCGCTGGCCGCAGGATCAAGCGCAATGGCGACTTGTTTGCCGGGTTTGTATCCCGCCTGCTGGATCGCTTCGAGTACCACTTCAATGGCTTCGACGTTTGATTTGACCGAGGGAGCAAAGCCGCCTTCGTCGCCGACCGCCGTGTTATATCCGCGCTTTTTCAGTACACCTTTGAGAGTGTGAAATATCTCAACCCCCCAGCGCAGCGCCTCGGAGAAAGATGTCGCCCCCACCGGCATCACCATGAATTCCTGAAAGTCCACATTGTTGTCGGCGTGAGCGCCGCCATTGAGGATGTTCATCATCGGCGTGGGCAGCACGTTAGCTCCGGCTCCTCCGAGATAGCGATACAGCGGAAGACCGAAGGCAGCCGCCGATGCCCGAGCCGCCGCCATGGAAACCGCCAGGATGGCGTTGGCGCCCAAGCGGCTCTTGTTCTCGGTGCCATCGAGTTCGATCATTTTCCGGTCGAGGACGCGCTGCTCGGCGGCGTCCAGGCCGGCCAAAGCCTTGGCGATTTCCCCATTCACATTTTCAACCGCCTTGAGCACGCCCTTCCCCAGATATCGCTTCTTGTCACCGTCCCGTAGTTCGACCGCCTCGTGCTCGCCGGTGGATGCGCCACTCGGGACCGCGGCCCGGCCTTTGGTGCCGCTGGCCAGGATGACTTCCGCTTCCACCGTAGGGTTGCCGCGAGAATCCAGAATCTCTCTCGCGCGAATTTCCTTCATTTCGGTATTTACGTCCATCGTGCCTCTTTCGTTGGTTGATTGCGCAGCCAGATTATAGCGGATGCCTGAAGCAAGCCGATGGCTTGCACTCTAATCTTCATTGGTGATTTCGCGAGGAGATTGCAATCTTCGAGTTGAAAAGGGCATGACCGCAAAGATCGCGAAGAATCTGGCGTAGGCCCGTATCTCCGCTGGTTCCTCGAGTTTTTCACAGGCTCGGCGCAGCCGCTTGTGCCCTAGAGTCGGAAGAGGATGCAGGATCGCACGGAAACTCTCACAGTGGGATCGAGGGCGCCGGAGTTCTTGTTATCGGCCGCCAACCGCGACGGCATTCTTTCGCTTTCGGGCTTCCTGTCGCGAGGCCCTTTGATTGTCGAGTTTCTACGCGGCACCTGGTGACCGAACTGCGTGAAACGCATGGCTCAGTTGGAGCCGAGGAAAAACGAGATTCAGGATGCGGGAGCGGAACTGGTGTACATCGCGGCCGAGAAGGCCACCGGAGTTTGGAAACCGGTCAAGTTCCTGCAGTCGCATCCCGTTTCCTATCCGTTTCTCCTGGACGAGGACCGCTCCGTGACCAAGAGCTACGGGCTATACAACCGGGTCGCGCTGGACGCGCTCAACATCGCGCACCCAGCCACGATCGTGATCGGCCGCGACCGTAAGGTCGCATACATCTATCGCGGTGACAGCCAGACTGATCGAGCGCCGTTCGATCAGGCGCTTGAGTTCGTAGCCAAGTTGTCGAGTTCGGTTGAGAACGTGAAATAGATCGCTTTAGAAAAAGTTTAGGCCGGACGAAATTCTGTCGTACGAAACAGGAGGCTTCATGAAGAAAACAGTCGCACTGCTTGGCGTGTTGTTGTTGGCGGCCGTGGCCGGCGCGCAGACCAACCTGTCGCTGCCCGCGGGCACGGCGTTCAAAGTCAAACTGGAAAACACACTATCCACTTTTTCAAGCAAGGAAGGCGATCCCTTTTCCGGGCGAGTCACGCAGGACGTAACCCTCGACGGAAAGACTGTCATCCCAATCGGCGCGACGGTTCAGGGGCGAGTCACCAAGGTGAATGAACCGCGCCGGATCGCGGGCAAACCAACCATCGGAATTTTCCCCGAGACCGTGGTGCTGCCCAATGGCGAGCGCTACACCCTCAATGCAGTGATGGTGGATACCAGTCTGCGCAACGGAACCGACGTCAATACAGAGGGCCAGTTCAAGGGCGACGGGATTGACGGCAAAAATCTGACCGAGATTGGCATGGGCACCGGCGGCGGCATGCTGGTAGGCGGACTGGCCGGCGGAGGCAAGGGCTTGCTGATCGGCGGCGGCGTGGGAGCAACACTCACGGTCGCGCACTGGCTCGGAAAGCGGCGTTCTGCGGCCCTGCCATCGGGCACCGAGTTGATGATGGAATTGAGCCGCCCACTGGCCATGACGCCGGAGACTGCAGGGCAGTAGAAAACTTCGGACCTCAGACTTCAGGCCGGGTTACGAATTCTGGTGTAGAGAGATCGTATTTGAAGTCTGAGGTCTGATGTGCGAAGTCTAGGTCTAGCGCCGGCTCGCTACCAGTTCCTCATCAAATCTTCCCGCTTCAGCAGCGGAAGTTCCATCCATCCCTCGACAGGCAGCGCGTCTGCCGGAAGGCCGTTCTGCCACAGGCTGATGCGCAATCGCAGCCTGTTGGCCGCATTACTGCTGATATTTTCATCTGTCGATGAGACCGGGATGGCCAGCAACCACTCCAGCGGCAGCTTGAACTCAAAATTTCGCACCAGGGCGATCGCAACCTGGCCGGTCGGTTGACTCAAACTAGCCAGGGATGTAGCCGCGTCGGGAAATCCGGCCTTCCATTTTTGGATTCTGCCCGATTCCACTCCCACGTCGAGGCGAATCGCGCGACGGGGGCGCGGTCCTTCCGCAGCCCAGGACTCGACATTGACCACCAGTTCGAAATCTCCAATCGGAACCACGTTCTCCGTAAAATCCAGACGACCGTAGAGAAAGCTCTCGTCGATTCCGGCATGAACCGCGTCCAGCAGAAACTGCTTGCCGTGCATGGCGCCGGCGCGGCGATCGGCGGTGTATATCGCCGCTCCCATCCACTCGAAATAGCGCACCATGTCGCCCGTAATCCGGGGATGAATGTAAGCGGTCTGCGGGAGCACGGATGGCCGCGTCGCGCCGACCAGGATGGGCTGCGCCAGATAGTCCGGCGGACGCGCGCCCAGCGCCTGATAGACGTTCGAAAGATGCTTGCGATAGAGTTCGTCGAATTCCCGGTCGTTGGCCGAGTGGTGCTCCGGGCCATACCACCAGTTCCAGTCGCTGCCTTCGGCGATCAGAATTTCTTCAAAAGCTAACTGGCGCTGCGACTCCGCGGCTCCCGGAGCTGCTTGAGTATAAAAATTGCGAGCTTCGTAGAGATAGTCCCAGGCGCGGTTGTCTTCCGGAGCGCCAATCCAGACGTTGAAGTTGGCGTGAATCCAGGAACCTGGGACCAGCGAGGTGAGCTTGCCAAAGTTCTGGTGGCGGGCAATGGCTTCGGAAACTGTTACCGCCTCGACGCCGGGCTCACGCTGAAGCGCGTCATAGAATCGGCGCAGGAATTCCCTTCCCGACTGGGGATAGTATTCCCAGGCATTCTCGCCATCCAGGATGATAGGGATTACAGCGTCATGTCCCGCGTCAAGAACCGGTTGCGCGGACTGCCTGATGTTGTGCATGAGATGGTTGGCGGCCTCCTGGGGCGGCATGCCGGAATACACAAAGCCGATCAAGTCCGAGATGGTGTGATCGCGGAAGATCAGATTCATTTCGCGTCTGATTGCTTTCGTAGCGATAGACGGTATACAGCTTTTCCGCCAGATTCGCGAGGCAGGTGACCGCTGCCGTCGCGTGAAAAAGATATGCCCAGGCTCCGGCCCAATACCTCTTCGTCGGTGGCCATCCACTGCACGCCCAGTTTCTGCGCGATGGCGAAGACTTCTTCTGAAACGCTGCCCTCGGAGGGCCAAACTCCTTGCGGACGAACCCCCAAAACCTGCTGGTGCAGATCGAGTCCGCGCCGCAGTTGTTCGCGAGCGTCCTCGGGATGGCGAAAACGGTTTTGCGGCAAAGGCAGGCCGGGCGTGGACACCGCCCCCACATTCGTATCGCAGACTAAGGGCAGAATCGGGTGATAAAAGGCTGAGGTCGAAATCTCAATTCGTCCGTTTCGCACCGCTTCAGCGTGTGCGGGCAGAACCCTTCCCAACAGGGCCTGCTCGCGTGCCATCACAAAGTTCTGATCTTCCAGGGAGTAGCCCCGCCCCTTCTGAATGAGCCCGGCGATGTCTGGATCGTCGAGGAAAAATTCGTCGAACCAGGCGATTTGCGAAAGGACTTGCAGGTCGGTGAAGTCCTGAGGCTGAAAGTATTTCTCGGCCTTTTCCGGCGAGTCCCCGGTGTTGCGATAATGCTCCCAAAGCTCGCGGTACCTGGGATAGCGTCCAATCATATTGGCCGGATTCGCCTGGAACAGGTACTGCAAGGCGAAGCGCCGTTCGCCCTCGGTCAAATCCCTGGCCGGCTTGGCGGCCACATCCAGAAAAGGGTCCCGGGCGGTTCCGCTCACATAGTCCTGAATCTGCTTGATGAGGGACGGCACCAGATTAAAAGTCTGATGGACATTGGGGAACTCATCCAGCAGCTTGACCATTCCGTAATAGTCTTTCAGCGCATGCAGACGCACCCAGGGCAGGCGGTACTCTCCGGAAACCAGATCCTTGTAATAAGGCTGGTGTTGGTGCCAGAGAACAACCACGCGCAGAGCGGGCATGAGGGTGAGTTTCCTAAGTCAAACGCAAGAGAATCAGCAGTCTAGCATGTGCAGCTGGCACAAAAAGTATGTGTAAAGAACCCCGTGGGACAGGACCTGGCGTGCGGGGGATTAAACCTTCTGCCTTAACCGACTGATGCGAAAATTCTTCGCTTTGATGGGGTCATCCTGAGCTTGCACCTTCCTTGACAAATAGGTGACAAAGGTGCAGATTTTCAGCGCGCTTGGGCTTGGCTGGCAGCGAGTTGCAGAGGTGCCCCCAAGCGGGGTCGCATAGCATACCTTCTGGGGAGAATCGCGTGGAAACTGCAATTGGAGTGTTCGCGTCTCGCGATCACGCTGAAGCGGCCGTAAAGGATTTGTTACGTCATGGTGTGCCGGAGCCGGCCATTGTTTTCCTGACCCGTGCTGAAGGCGACGCCACGACAACTAGCAGTGGTCAAGAGGTTGCAGCGGTTCCGGGCGTGGGCAGGGAGCTTGCCGCCGGCATTACATCCTCCGCTTCCATGGTAGTTCCGGGAGTCGGGCGAGTGTTCGCGCTGGGCGCCCGCGCGGCCGGACTTCTCGGATTGCTGGGAGGAGGGTCCGGCGCTGCCGTTGGACCACGCGTCTCACGCGGGCCGGCCCAACCCACACCCGAAGAGAAATGCCCTGACGACGTGGTTTTCTTTCGCGAAGTCTTGAAGCAGGGACGATCTTTGATCGTGGTCCGCACCGATTCGCCCGAGGTAGCAAAAATCGCGAGCCGCGAACTGGATTGCCTTGGCCTGGGATTGCGGCCGCTCTCGCCGGACAAGATGAAGGCCGCCACGCGCCAAGTCGGCAACATTGTAGTGGTCGATATCAGCGGCAGGATAACTCTCGGCGAAGGCAACGTCCGGCTGCGCGAGATTGTGCTCGACTTGCTCGGCAAAGGTAACAAGCAGATTCTGCTGAATCTGGGCGAGGTTCACTACGTCGACAGCTCGGGAATGGGAGAATTGGTCAGGTTGTGCTCCGCCATTCGCGGCCAGGGCGGAGAGGTGAGGCTGGTAAACCCCAGCGCGAGAGTGCAAGGCCTGTTGCAAATGACCCGGCTGAACGCTGTTTTTCAGATTGAACACAATGAGGCCGCCGGCATCGCTTCGTTCAGCGGAGCCTCACCGGGAGTCGTTTAGCCGCCTTCCGCCAGACGTGATAGTGCGCTCAATGAGCCGGAATTGACGGGTTTTTTATACTCAACTCCATCCGCAATATCCGCCACGACAGCAAACTCCGGTACACTAGGGTCAGCACCGCTTAAGTGATGGCCAAAGAAACCACGCTAACTCCGCCGCAGCCCGTTCGCACCCAGGCCAGCCTGCTGACTGACCAGGACCTCCATTTATTCAACGAAGGCACGCACTACCAGATTTACAACAAACTTGGAGCGCACCTGACCACGGTCGCCGGACAGCCGGGAACGTATTTTGCGGTCTGGGCGCCGAACGCGAGCGACGTTTCCGTCGTCGGCAGCTTCAACAGTTGGGATCCCAAATCCCATCCCTTGCAGGCGCGCGGGAGCTCCGGCATCTGGGAAGGATTTATCCCCGGAGCCGGCAAAGGCACGCTGTACAAGTTCCACATCGTTTCTCACAATCAGGGACACGTCGGCGAAAAAGCCGATCCCTTCGGCATTCTTCACGAAGAGCCGCCTCGCACCGCCTCGGTGGTGTGGGATCTCGAGTACAAATGGAACGACCGCACCTGGATGGAAACGCGCGCCCAACGAGATTCATTGCAGGCCCCGATCTCGGTTTATGAAGTTCACCTGGGCTCCTGGATGCGGGTTCCAGAAGAAAACAACCGGCCGCTGACCTATCGTGAAGCCGCGTTGCGCCTGGCCGAATACGTGAAGCGCATGAACTTTACCCACGTAGAATTGCTGCCCATCATGGAGCATCCGTTCTACGGTTCGTGGGGATACCAGACCACAGGATATTTCGCTCCCACCTCGCGCTACGGCACGCCCCAGGATTTCATGTACCTGGTGGACTATCTGCACCAGCAAGGGATTGGCGTGATTCTGGACTGGGTGCCGTCGCACTTCCCTTCGGACGCGCATGGCCTGGCTTACTTCGACGGCACACATCTTTTCGAACACGCCGACGCCCGCAAAGGTTTCCATCCTGACTGGAAGACATTCATCTTCAATTACGGCCGCAACGAAGTGCGCACGTTTCTGATCGCGAGCGGCATGTTCTGGCTGGACAAATATCACATCGACGGGCTGAGAGTGGACGCGGTTGCATCCATGCTCTATCTCGACTACTCACGAAAACAGGGCGAGTGGATCCCGAACAAATTTGGCGGCCGCGAAAATCTGGAAGCCATCGACTTTCTACGCCAGTTCAACACCGATGCTTACAAGGAATTTCCCGGCATCCAGACCATCGCGGAAGAATCTACCGCGTGGCCGATGGTTTCTCGGCCGACCTACGTGGGCGGACTGGGCTTTGGCTTGAAGTGGGACATGGGCTGGATGCATGACACGCTGGCCTACTTCTCCCAGGATCCCATCCATCGGCGCTACCATCACAACCAGTTGACCTTCCGCATGCTGTACGGCTTCACCGAGAATTTCGTGCTGCCGCTCTCCCATGATGAAGTAGTTCACGGCAAGGGCTCTCTGGTCGGCAAGATGCCCGGAGACGAATGGCAGAAATTCGCCAATCTGCGGCTGCTGTTCGGATACATGTACGCTCAGCCCGGCAAGAAAATGCTGTTCATGGGCTGCGAATTCGGCCAGGTCCGGGAGTGGGACCACGACACCAGCCTGGAGTGGCATGTGTTGCAATATCCCATCCATCGCGGCGTACAGAACTGGGTGGAGCAATTAAACCGCGTGTACCGCGAACAACGCGCCCTGCATCAACTGGACAGCGATCCTGCCGGTTTTGAATGGATCGACTGCAATGACACCGCCGCCAGCGTCATTTCCCTGCTGCGCAAAGGCAGATCGCCGGAAGACGAAATCGTGATCGTGTGCAACTTCACCCCGGTTCCGCGCCTGGGATATCGGGTTGGAGTGCCGTCCGGCGGATTCTGGCGGGAGTTGCTAAACAGCGATGCCCAGGAATACGGCGGAAGCGGGATGGGAAATCTGGGAGGCGTTCACGCTGAACCACTGTCGGTTCACGGCCGACCCTACTCGCTGAACCTAACCCTGCCGCCACTGTCGGCCCTCTTTCTAAGACCCGAATAAAAACATCCCAACCCACCGTAGAGACGTAGCAAGCCACGTCTCTACGATTGTTATTTCGCATATCGTTCAAACCAGGTGCCTTTGCAGGAAATGGCATCGCTCGCCTCGGCGGCGACCCGGCGATTACCCGTGCTATCCTCCCTTTAGATAGAGACTCGGCGTCACGCAATGCGCATTCTGACCCGCTACATTCTGGGTGAAGTGGTTTCCCACGCCGCCATCGGTGTCGCGGTGTTCACGTTTGTGATCTTCACCCGTGACCTGGGTCACATTCTCGATCTCGTCGTCCGCAACAGCGCGCCTTTGCCCAGCGTGCTTGAAATTTTCATCTTCACCCTGCCGATTGCCTTCACTTACACGATTCCCATGGGCGTGCTTGTCGGCATTCTGATCGGACTGAGTCGCCTGGCAGCCGACAGCGAGATCACTGCCATGCGCGCCAGCGGCATTGGAGTGTGGACCTTCCTGCGGGTGGTTTCTATTTTTGCGGTGTCGGCCTGGGTGCTGGCGCTGTTCAACGGAGTCTATCTGGCGCCGGCATCGCAAGCGGCGCTGGGCCGGCTCGAAGACCGGCTGAAGACTTCGCAGGCGTCTTTCGAAGTCCAGCCACGGGTTTTCTACGAGGGTTTTCCCAAGCTTGTGCTTTATGTTCAGGACGTGAAGACGGCGCAGGGTGCTGCCATCTGGAAGGGCGTTTTCATCGCCGACATCAGCACTCCGGCTTCGCCTCGCATCACTTTGGCCCGGCAGGGGATTCTGGTCAGCGAGGGGCCGCAAATGCTGCACCTTCATTTGACCAGCGGGGCCACGCATGAAACCGATCAGGCGTCGCCCGATCACTATCAGGTCTCGACCTTCGATCAAACCGACATACCAATTCCGGTGCCGCAGACCGATAACAAAGACCAGGAACCGGCGCCGGCTTCGGAGCTGCCTACGACGGAATTGCGCGCCCAGGCGGCCAGGGTCAAAAAGTATGCGGCGCCGTGGTACCTGATCGAGTTCCATCGCCGTTTCGCTTTGCCGACCTCGTGCCTGGTTTTGGCCCTGGTGGGAATTCCGCTGGGCCTATCGTCAAAAAAAGGTGGGAAGTCGGCGGGATTTGTTCTCACCATTGCGCTGGTGTTTGCGTATTACTCGGTAACCCTGATCGGGGTTTCACTCGCCCGCCAGGGTAAAGTGCCGCCGGCATTTGGCGCGTGGCTGGCCAACATCATCTTTTTTCTCTGCGGTGCATTTCTGTTGTGGCGGGCGGAGCGTCGGCCTTTTGAGCTGGCATCATTTCGCGCCTGGTGGAACCCTCTGAAAACCAGGCTGGCGCAGGGGGAAAAAATCTGGTGCGCTTCAACCGCTCCGAAGACGCTTTCCAGCGTGCCGTCAGCCGGCGGCGCGTGCTCAGCGCCAGCTTTCCCATGATTCTCGATGACTACGTGCTTCGAGATTTTTTCCTTTACCTCACCATGATCGTGGCGTCATTCCTCATGTTGTTGCAGGTCTTCACCCTGTTCGAGTTGCTGGGAGACATTCTGCGCAACCGGATTTCGCCGCTGGTGGTAGGTGAATACCTGGTGAACGTCGCGCCTTTTTTCCTTTACAACATCTTGCACTTGAGCGTTCTGCTGGCCGTGCTCGTGACCCTTGGCCTGATGCAGCGGTCGAACGAAATCACCGCGATCAAGGCTACCGGCATCAGCATTTATCGCGTGATCGTCCCCATCCTGGTGGTCTCGACCCTGCTCGCGTGCGGCCTTTTCTTTTTCGACCAGTTCTATCTTCCGCACGCCAACAAGCGCCAGGACGCGTTGCGCAACCTGATCAAGGGCAAGCCGGCACAGACCTATCTCAACCCCGACCGCAAGTGGATTTTCGGGCAGCACAACACGATTTATTACTACCAGTTCTTCGATCCGGACCGGAACCAGTTCGGCAATCTTTCAGTTTTCCAATTCGACCCGGCGACTTTCCAACTGACCAACCGGATTTACGCCGACCAGGCTCACTGGGAGGAGCGGCTGCAACGTTGGGTTTGCACCCAGGGATGGGAGCGCAGCGTACACGGCTCGGCCATCGCCGACTATCGGACGTTTGACGTTGCGACTTTCGCCGCGGTCAGCGAGCCGCCCAGTTATTTCAAGAAAGAGGTCAGGCAGTCGTCCGAGATGAACTACGAGGAACTGCGCCGCTACATCCGCGACTTGCAGCAGAGCGGCTTCGACGTCGTACGCTTACGGGTTCAGCTGCAGGAGAAATTCGCCTTTCCGCTGAATAGCCTGATCATGGCCGTACTGGCCATTCCTTTCGCACTGGCCGCCGGGAAGCGTGGAGCGGTCGCGGGAGTGGCGACGGCCGTGGGAATCGGGCTGCTCTACATCATGATCTCGCGCCTCTCGGAGTCGATGGGCAACGTGAGTCAGCTGCCGCCGGTGATGGCGGCCTGGGCTCCAGATGTGATTTTCGGATTGGCCGGCGGCTACCTGATCCTGAAAGTTCCGACTTAAGAGAGTCCCGACCTCAGCCATTTTCCTGCGGCCACAACTCTAAAAGTGTGTAGCTGCGTCTTGTCCACGCATATCTTCTTCCTGCCGGCTGGGGCTGTGGAAAACAGAGAATGTTCTGGCACAGAGAGTGTTTTCTTGTGATTATTTGATCGTCCTATGCGCATTCTTCTGATTGGCGGTGATGGCTTCATCGGGCGGTTCGCCTTGGCCGCACTGAAGCAGCAAGGGCACACGATGGCCGTGTTTCACCGCGGCACGACGGCCGCGCCCTCTGGCGTGGACGAGATTCGGGGCGACCGTCATCAACTCAACGCCAGCGCTCAGCAATTGCGGCACTTTGCTCCCGATGTCGTGATCGACCTGGTCATCAGTTCGGGCCCGCAAGCGAAAGAGCTGATGGACATCTTCCGTGGGGTGGCTCGACGCGTGGTCATGTTGAGCAGCATCGACGTGTACCGCGCGACAGGCGTTTTGCACGGCACGGAAAGTGGTCCGTTGCAGGAGGTACCGCTTACGGAAGAGTCGGAGCTGCGGCGCAGCCTGCATCCCTACCCAGCAGAGAGCATGCAGCTCCTGCGCAAGATTTTCCCTTGGGTGACCGACGATTACGACAAAATCCCGGCGGAACGCATCGTGATGAACGACCCTGAACTTTCGGGCACGGTGCTTCGGCTGCCCATGGTGTATGGACCCGGCGATCCGCTGCATCGTTTTTATTCTGTGGTGAAGCGCATCGCCGACGGGCGGGACCACATCATTTTTGCCGACGCGCTGGCCGCCTGGCGCTCGCCGCGGGGCTACGTGGAGAACGTAGCGGCAGCCATTGCGCTGGCTGCCACAGATGATCGCGCCGAGCGACGTATCTATAACGTGTGCGAGGAACCATCGTTCAGCGAACTGGAATGGGCGCGAAAAATCGCCAGCGAGATGCGGTGGAAAGGGGAGTTCGTCGTCCTGCCGGTGGAACGCACGCCGCGTCACCTGCTAAGACCCGGCAACGCTGCGCAGCATTGGACAGCAAGTTCGGTGCGTATTCGCCACGAGCTTGGGTACGAGGAGCCGGTAGCGATTGAAGATGCGCTCCGAGAGACGATACGTTGGGAGCGGGAGAATCCGCCAGCCGACGCGTCACCTACGCAGTTCGATTATGCAGCAGAGGATGCCGCGGTAGCAGGCCACCATCCTTAGGCTTGATAACCGAATCGTCTTCGCACTGGCAGTTGAAATCGAAGTTCTTCGGCAGCCTGCAGGCGAAATAATCCAGCCCTATTTTGCCGCCACTGCCGAGGGCTGGCCGCCGGTGGTCACTGGCGCGCCGAGCAAACCCAGCAGGCCGACTGTGGAGTCGTAGCCGTAAACCGAAACCGTGGACCCACCAAAGTTGGCTACGTACAGGAAGTCGGTCGTGCCTAACGTTGCCTGCACGATGGTAGTTCCGGTGCGTGCCGTAGCGAAAACCGGATTCAGCCCGCTTGAAATCGTAGCCTGGGTGTTAGGGGTTAAGACACCGGTTCCCGTGGCAATTTTATATTGCGAAATCTGGTTAGACAGGCGATCGACCACGAACAGAAATTTCCCCGAAGGCGCGGCAATCACGAAGGTTGGCCCCAGGCCCGCGGAAAACGGGGATCCGGCAACCACGGTCAGACTGCCGTCAGGATTCGTGGGATCGCTGCAATTGGTCACAACTTGATTGCACACGGTAAAAGCCGAAACATTGCTCGATCCGGAGTTGGCGACGTAAAGAACGCCGCCGTCCGGAGTAATGCCGATGCCCGAGGGAGCGGTGCCGGCCAGGATTGTGGTTCCTCGAGTCAGCGCCCCGGAAGTGGTATTCACCGCGAACGTTGTCACCGTTCCGTCAAACTGGTTGGCAACATATAGGAATTTCCCATCGGGCGTAACCGCTAGACCAGCAGGGCCGGGTCCGTTGGGCGCGAGCGGCGCCGCCGCGCTGAAAGGCGAACCCGGTACTTCAGTGAGAGTCGAGTCTTGAACCGAGAATACCGAAATGGTTCCCGAGGTCGGATCGCACTGCAGGCCCTGATTTGCCACAAACAGGAAATGTCCGCCCGAGTCGGTGGTCATCGCTAAAGGAATTAATCCCGTCGCCGTACTCCCGCTGCCTGCGGTCAGCGTGCCGTCTGATTTCACGGTATAGGCGGTAATGGTACCTGGGCTCGGCAGCGCGCACGCCTGGTTGCCAGCCGGAATCGCGGGATTGCTGTTGGCCACGAACAACGTATTCCCGGACGGCATCGCAATCATCGCCGAGGGCACGGTCCCGCTTGGGACTCCCGTGCCGACCGCAGTGAGCAGTCCGGTTCCCAGATCGATGGTGAAAGAGGAAATGGTGGAGTTTCCCTGGGTTGCGACAAAAAGAGCGCCGGTACCCGAGCCAACTGTCGAACTCGACGACGAACAACCGTTCAAACCGAGCAGCAAGAATGCGGACACCACTGACACCAATAAAACCAGCCCACCTGGCAGGAAACGAAACCTCGTCCCCATTCTTTGTCCCTGTCCTCTCTCAAGTTCCTGAATCGCCCGACAGTTCTCAGACCGGGAGATCAGGATTCAAAAGTACCTTCATTTGTGTATCAGGAATATCTGGGAAGAGCAACCAGCGCTGGGTGGTTGGAACCTGTTGCAGGGAAGAAAGTTGCCCGCTGTCATCTCACTTTATCGGGTTGGAAGTCGTCCCTACCGGGTCAGACTGCGAAAAAGAACGCGACTCCGGCCGCGAATCGATATTGAGGTTTGGATTCTGGCCGGGATCGCTCGCAGCCAGCGGCAGACGAATCTCGACCTGCAGGCCGCCCTCCGGCCGATTCGAAGCCTTCACCGTTCCGCCGTGAAGACGGACCGCGCGCTCGGTGATAGCGAGACCTAGTCCGGCGCCGCCGGTCTTACGGCCGCGCGCATCGTCGATGCGATAGAACGGCCGGAAGAGTTTGTCGAGCGAGTCCTCCGGAACCCCAGGACCCGAGTCGACGATTCGAATCACGGCTTCCGGACCGCTTTCTCCCTGGCCGCGCTCCAGAGAAACCATCGCACTGGTGCCTTCCTGGGTGTAGCGGGTAGCATTACGCACCACGTTTTCGATTGCACTGTGCAATAAAGCAGGGACGCCCCTCACCAGGCAATCGTCCTTGATCAGGCTCTTGGCGCCACAATTGCGGCTTTGCCCTTCGAAATCGGCGTCGGCGACGATTTCCTCGATCATCTCGCCAAGAAAAATGGGTGACTTCTGGCGCGAGTCATTGCCGTTTTCCAGGCGGGCGATGGTCAGCAGTCCTCCGATCAAATCGTTGAGCCGATCAGCTTCCAGGTCGATGCGCTCGAGCGCGCTGTAGGCTTCCGCACCCGCTCGCTGATGGGCGAGGGCAGAGGCCACGTTAAGGCGTGCCAGAGGCGATCGCAATTCGTGGGAGATGTCGTTGAGCAGCCGGGCCTGGGCGTTCACCGATTCTTCCAAGCGCTCGGCCATAGTGTCGAAATCACGCACCAGTTGCGCCATTTCGTCACGGCGATGGGCAGAGCCACCGGCTCTTGCCGTCAGATCGCCTGCGGCCAGACGCCGAGTAGCCGCCCTCAGTCGAACCACCGGTGCAGTGAGATATCGCGCCAGCAGATAGCACACCAGCCCAGAAGAAATAATTCCGATAAGAATGCTGAGTCCGGGAACCCCGCCCGGACCAAAGGGTCCGCCCGGAGGCAAAAACGCAACCAGCATGTAACGGCGTCCGCTACCTGCGACCATCGCCTGGTGCCGGAACGGACTCGGCGTCACACTCTGCCAAAAATCGCGTCGCGGCGGTGCAACGCCTTTCCCGAGGGATTCCGCCCAGTAAGGCAACTCGCGCCCGGAGACGTCTTTCCCGTGATCGTCCAGCAGGAAGGCACGTACGTGTTGCGACTCGCGGATTTCGTCGAAATAATGCCGCAGGTCCGCGCCGCCGCCCTGCTCATAAAGCTGGATCGCCTTGCCCAGCACGTTGGCTTGCTGCGCATCCCAGGCCGCCGTCTCCCCGCGCTCCCGTACCGCCATCGTGATCAATATGGCCAGGACCAGGAACAAAGCCTGCGCTACCCAATAGGAAAGAAAAATCTTGAGAAACAGGCTTCTCATGACAAGCTGCTCCTGCCTTTGTCCCGAGCGGACTTGTCCGGACCGACCTGCGCTACAGCCACTTTCTCAGCAACCGGCTCCTGCGGCCGGGTAAAGATGTA
This sequence comes from Terriglobia bacterium, assembly GCA_963734265.1. Taxonomy (GTDB): domain Bacteria; phylum Acidobacteriota; class Terriglobia; order Terriglobales; family Acidobacteriaceae; genus JAIQFF01. The sequence goes on along the minus strand of CAVTGN010000012.1, from coordinate 359,229 downwards.
GCCCACTCCGCGAACCGTCTTGATGTGATCCACTCCTGAATCAGAATCGCCCAGCTTTTTGCGAATCTTGCTGACGTGCATATCGATGCTGCGGTCAAAGGGAGAGAACTTGCGGCTGAGCACGATGTCGACCAGGCGCTCGCGAGGCACCACCCGCCCAGCTTCGCGCAGCAAAACGTGCAGCAGGTTGAACTCGACAGAAGTCAACTCGACCGGCTTGCCCTTCTGAAGTACGGTCCGCGTACCGGGATCAAGCTCGACTTCTCCCACGCGCAGGATTTCCGTGGGCTGGCCGCTGCCCGATCTTTCCGAGGCATGTGTCCGCCGCAAAATCGCGCGAATGCGGGCCACGAGTTCACGAGGATTAAAAGGCTTGGGAAGGTAGTCGTCGGCGCCGATCTCAAGCCCGACAATACGATCCACATCTTCGCCGCGCGCGGTAAGCAGGAGCACGGGAATTCTTGATCTATCGCGCAGACGCCGCAACACTTCAAAACCGTTCAAACCCGGCAACATTACGTCCAGTACCACCAGCAAATAATCCCCGTTCAGGGCTTGCTCCAGCCCGTGATTGCCGTCTGCTGCGGATTCAACGTGAAAGCCCTCCGGCGCCAGATATTCGCCGACCAGGCCACAGAGTTCGACGTCGTCGTCAATAACCAGAATTCGGTCCACAGTCTTATTGTACTTCTACATCAGCATCAGTTGTCTTGCGGTAAAGAATTGTCAAATCAGCGGTTTACTCTTTACAAAACTTTACTCGGTTTGACCGACTCTTTACTGCGTGCCCTCCGGAAAACGGCTTCTAATAGTTAAAGATGGTGTAAAGGGTCACGGCGTGTGAAGGCGCCGGTGGGAGGAAATCAGAATGGCTAAATCAAAATATTTCAGAATTGTTGCGGTCGGATTGTTATTGGCCGTGATGGGAGCAATCGCCGTTTCGCAAACTGTAAGGCACGCTCACATGCAGGGTGCAGGTATGTTCGGCGAGGGCGGCCCCATGATGGGTCATTTTGGTCGCGCCTTGAACCTCACGGATGCGCAGCGCGCACAGGTGAAGAGCATCATGGCGAAGGAGAAGCCAACGTTCCAACCCCTGATGCTGCAAATGGCACAAAGCCATCAGCAGCTACAGCAGTTGTTGATGAGCAGCGGCTTCGACGAAGCCAAGGTTCGCGAACTGGCGGCGGCGCAAACTCAAACCATGACCGAACTTATGGTGCAAAGAGCCCGGGTTCAGTCGGAGATGCTGCAAGTTCTTACTCCGGATCAGAAAACCAAGCTGTCTACGATGATGACCGAGCACTCGCAACGCATGATGAATCACCTGCAAGGACAGGGACAAACGCAGACCCCGAATCAGTAATCACGTGTGGTCGCGGGCGACTCGCCCGCGTCTTTCCAATTGCCGCTCCGGCGGCGGCCTCCCGCGACCACATCAGCAGCGAGAAAGGAAATACCCGTGGCGACTACGGCCGTGAACCGGGAATTGGTCAGAGTGATTGCCGAGGAGATGGCATACGGCGTGGAGACTGCCGTCGAGTGTTGGATGACCCAGATCGAACTTGCGCTCGCCGATACAAGTCTCTCCACCGTGGGCAGGTTGCAAGCGGTTCGGGAAGTGGTGGAGAACTACAAGCATCTGACCGGCAAGGTTCAAATCGATTGCCGCCGCGCCTGAACGCTCCACTTTTGAAAGGCATTTAGCATGAACGCAATGTACGTTTACCTCATCGCCTCAAGCTGGTTCTTCCTCCTGGGATGGGTGGTACTGCTTCTGGTGGCTTATGCGCTGGCGTTTCAGGGCGATTCCGCGTAGCGCGAGTATTGCTGAGCGCACCGCTCGATAGGCAAATCTGAAGCCTGTGCTGATAGAATCACATCTATTAGAAGCACATGCTGCCCAAAAGCCTGCGGCCACTGTTTCCCTACCTGAAAAAGTACCGCCACAGCTACATCATCGGAACCATTTGCGTTTTTTGTAACAACGGCGTCTGGATCCTGTTCCCGCTCGTACTTCGGCGGGCGATCGACGACCTGAACCACGGCGTCACCCAGCACAAGCTCCTGATTTACTCCCTGCTTCTGTTCGGCGTGGCCGCGATCAAGAGCATCTTCCAGTTTCTCACCCGCTGGATCGTGATCGGCATCTCGCGAGAGATCGAGTTTGACCTGCGCAATGATCTGTTCCAGCACCTGGAAAGCCTGTCGTACTCCTACTATCAGCGCACCCGTACCGGCGACATCATGGCGCGGGCAACCAATGACCTGAATGCCGTCCGCATGCTGCTGGGCCCGGCCATCATGTATTCGGCGAACACGATCGTGTTTACCGCCGGCGCGTTGGTTTTCATGCTCTCGATCAGCCCCAAGCTGACCATCTATGCCTTCCTGCCCCTGCCCGCGGTCAGCATCGTGGTGCAATATTTTGGCAAACTGATTCACGAACGCTTTGAGAAGATTCAGGCGATGTTCTCGGACATCTCTGCCCGGGCTCAGGAGAATTTTTCAGGGGCGCGCGTGATCCGGGCGTACGTACAGGAAGAGCCGGAGATTGCCGCTTTCGAAACTTCAAACCGGGAGTACATCAACCGCAGTCTGAAACTGGTGCGGCTGATGGGTATGCTTTGGCCCACGCTCGAAACCATGCTTGGTCTCGCCATCGTGCTGGTGCTCTGGCTGGGCGGTCGCGAAGTCCTGAGCGGACGCATCACTCCGGGTGGGTTCGTTGCCTTCAATACCTACATGGTGCAGTTGACCTGGCCGGTAATTGCTCTGGGCTGGGTCATCAATATTTTCCAGCGCGGCACCGCGTCCATGGGGCGGATCAATGAGATTCTGACAGAAAAACCGGAGATCGAAGACAGTCCGGCGGTGAAAGCACTTGGCGAGATCCAGATTCAGGGTGAGATCGAGTTTCGCGGGCTGAACTTCGCCTACAACGGGGTGCCCGTTTTACACGATATCAACCTGCGCATTCCCGCCGGCAGCAGCCTGGCCATCGTGGGGCCGACGGGCTCGGGAAAAACCACGTTGGTCAGCCTGATCCCGCGTATTTACGATGCCGAACCAGGAACTGTGTGGATCGATGGCCGGCCGGTCCGGGAATATCCGCTGGAATCGCTTCGCCACCAGATCGGGTTCGTGCCCCAGGAGACTTTTCTCTTCAGCGAAACCGTGCGCGAGAACATCGCCTTCGGCAGGGCGGATGCCAGCGATGAGGAAGTTCGTTCGGCTGCGGAAGCCGCCAATATTGCCACCGACATCGAAGAGTTTCCCGAACGCTATCTCACCATGGTTGGAGAACGCGGCATAACGCTCTCGGGCGGACAGAAGCAGCGGACGGCCATCGCTCGGGCCATCATCCGAAACCCCCGCATCCTGATTCTGGACGACGCGTTGTCCAGCGTGGATACTCACACCGAAGATAAAATCCTCAACCATCTTCGCGAAATCATGCAGGACCGCACCACGATTTTCATCTCGCATCGCGTGTCCACTGTACGCAATGCTGACAAGATCGCGGTGTTGCACGCCGGCCGGATCGTAGAACTGGGCACACACGACGAACTCCTGGCGCGGAACGGCTACTACAGCGACCTGTACAACAAGCAATTGTTGGAAGAGGAACTGGCAGAAGTCTAAACCTCGGCCGCATAGCGGATGGCCAAGGAAAGCAAGTTTCTGAGTCCCCTCCGCGATCCCCGGTATCCTCTGAGCTAAAGCCATTTCTATGAAACGTGTCGTCATCGCCGAATTGCTGGACACGGACTCTGGCACGGCTGCCGAAGTGGCCTCCTCGCTAGGTGATTTGCAGCGAATCAATCGCTGGTTCGGCGGAGTCTCTACTACCCAAGAGATGATCAGACGGGTAGCCACGAAGCTCCGTGCTTCGTCGCTCTCTCTGCTAGAGGTGGCCGCAGGATCTGGATATGTCCCCGAGACGGCCCGCCAACGCCTGCAACGCCACGGGCTGAACCTGCAAGTTACCCTGCTGGATCGGGCACCTTCGCACCTGACTAACGGCAACCGTGCGTTGGCCGGCGATGCCCTCGCGCTCCCTTTTCAGGATGCGAGTTTCGACCTGGTGAGCTGCACCTTATTCGCACATCATCTGACCGCAGAAGAGCTCCCACGATTTGTTGACGAAGGCTTGCGGGTCTGCCGGGTTGCAGTGCTGATTAACGACCTGGTGCGGCACCCGCTGCATCTGTCGCTGGTGTACGCGGGTCTGCTGCTCTATCGCAGTCGCATCACAAGATTCGACGCTCCCGCGTCGGTTCGGCAGGCCTACACGCCGGAAGAAATGGGCACCCTGCTGAAGCAAACCGCAGCGGCAAGAGTGGAGATTCTCCGCCACTACCTGTTTCGTATGGGAGTGATAGCGTGGAAGCAGCAGTACGCCGAATCTAAGGAAATGTCATCCTGAGCGCAGCGAAGGACCTATGCATCTGACTTTTGTTGAGATGCAAAATGCATAGGTCCTTTCGCTGCGCTCAGGATGACAAGTATTGTGGGGACTTACTGAGAGCTGAAAGCTGATAGCTGACAGCTGAGCGTTGAATGCTTCGATACGACTTGATCATCATCGGCGGCGGCCCTGCAGGGACCTCCGCCGCAATCTCCGCGGCGCGCAACGGCGCCAGCGTCTTGCTATTGGAGCGCGGACGCTTTCCACGGCATAAAGTCTGCGGCGAATTTGTCTCCGCCGAATCTCTCGGCCTGCTCACCGATCTTCTTGACGACCACCACGCGGCCCTATTGGGAAATGCAATACGCATTCCGCAAGCCCGCGTCTTTCTCGACGGCCGAGTCGTGCAAACCGTGGTAGATCCCCCCGCTGCCAGCATTGCGCGGCTGGATCTCGACGCAGCGCTTTGGCATTCGGCGGAAGGCGCGGGTGTCGAAGCCCGCCAGCAAGTCACAGTACAAAGCATTGGCGGCACCGGGCCGTTTCGTCTCCTGACTACGGAGGGCGAGTTTGAAGCGCGAACGCTGGTCAACGCGTCAGGGCGGTGGTCGAATCTGAATCTCACGCCCGACGAAAGCCGGCATAAATGGCTCGGCCTCAAAGCTCACTTCGCCGAATCATTTCCAGAGCCGTCGGTGGACCTGTATTTCTTCGATGGCGGCTATTGTGGAGTAGAGCCGGTGCTGCTCAGCGGCGAGGGCTCGAGTGCTGGACGGGTGAATGCTTCCGCCATGGTAAGAGCCGATGTGGCCAGTACGTTGCCGGAAGTCTTTGCGCTGCAGCCAGCCTTACTCAAACGCAGCCGGAGCTGGACCCGCCTCAGTGATCCCGTAAGCACCTCACCGCTGATCTTCCGCGATCCCCAGCCTGACCGGAATAACGTGCTCCGGGTGGGTGATGCTGCAGGCTTCGTAGATCCCTTCGTGGGTGACGGCATTTCGCTGGCCATGCGCAGCGGAGCGTTGGCTGCAAAATGCCTCGCACCGTTTTTTGCGGGAAAGATCTCCCTGCCCGACGCCGTATCCCGGTATGCCGAACTCTACACCCAATCGCTGCTGCCCGTGTTTCGCGCCTCTTCAACAATCCGGCAAATGCTGAAGTTGCCGCGCGGCGTGCGCAAGCCGCTGCTCTTCATTCTGGAAAGCGCTCCAGCACTCACACGCTACGCGGTCAGGAAGACCCGGTAGTACGGGGACTTGACGTTGTCCTGAGGGGGCCTTCAGGCCGCTCAGGATGACGCATTCTTAAGGGAGTTTGGATCAAAGAGTTTGAATCAGAGAATTTCTAGCGGACGACCAGCACTTCACGAACATTGTCTCGCGCGAGAAAGAACTTGATGTTCGCGAAGTCGCGGAAAAGATTTTCGATATTCCGATTGTTGAACACCCGCTGCAGGCGAAAACCATTGGAGGCGGCGCGCTGCGCCCCTTTTTTCGCGTCGCCGCGCGTATCGATTAGCTGCATCTCCAGAGTATCTGTGCCCACGATGTGATAGCGATAGCAAGGCGCGTCCGGTCCCGCCTCCTGGGTGTGAAAGAACGCCAGCAGCGTGCCTCCCGGTTTGAGCAGGGACCACAGGCGCCCGACCACCGGCTTGACCAGGCTTTCATCCAGATAGTCCGCCAGGTTCCAGCAAAACACCACGTCAAACTGCGCGGCCGGAAACACCAGGTTTTCCTCCAGGAAGCGCTTGCTGTCCAGCGCCGGGTTGCCAGCTTCGTCCTTCGTGGCCAAGGTCGGGTCCGTGGAAGACAGCAACAGATCGTCGCTGTAGATTTTGTGGCCACGCTCAGTGCAATAACGGATATTGGCCGGAGAGGTCGAGCCCAGATCGAGAATGCAAAGTGCTTCGTCCGAGTCGAGTGTTTTGACCAGCTGGCCCAGACTGCTGGAGCGGCGCGTCAGCCGATTCGATTCCCGGGCTGATGCAGTGGCCTGCGCGGCGCTATCGGATGAGCTGCGGAAAATTTTCATGAAGCTTTGTGTCACTGCGCCGTTGGCTGACTACTTTCCGTCGTTGATCGCGGTCTTCGCCGCCATAACAGAACTGCCAGCGGAACTCGACCCAGCGGCTGCGCTGGCCGCTGCCGGCCTGGCACCATCGGCCTTTACTCCCTCGCGCTGGATATCCACCTTGCCCTTGAAGTATGCGCCCTCTTCGATCGCGACCCGCTGGGTGGCAATGTCGCCCACGACGATTGCCGATTTGGTCAGTTCCACGCGCTCGCCGGCGAGGATGTTGCCGTCCAGCTTGCCCTGCACGATTACTCCCTTGGCGTTCACCTTGGCACGCACCTGCCCGTGCGGCCCGATAATCAACCGGTTGCCCGATAATTCGATGCTACCCTCGACCTGGCCATCCACGTAGAGATCCTCGCTGCCGGAAAGCTCTCCCTTGATGATGACGGACTTGCCGATATGCGCAAACTCTGTCGTCTTCGGCGTTTCCATAGATGCGGCCTCCTCGGGCGGATTTACCAGATGACCCGGCGCGGGAATCCTCGTTCACCCGGCACTTGCCAGGGCCAGGAATAACCAATTGAAAGGAAACCCCGTAAACCTTCGCGAACGCCATCCTGCTTCATCGAACTATATCCCACAGCGACCACCGGGGCAACCGCACAAAGCTCGAATCCAGTGCAGACCGTTTAGCTTTGCGGTTCCGGGCACGACTTCCGTAACCCTTGGCCGCAGTTATTTAGACAACACTGCTTCAAGGTTTGTCGTCTAATCTACTTAGGGCGTGCCTCCATTATGAAACTATTCCCATTCCGGACAGTTTCACAAACGCTGTTCATCTCGCTCGCCCTCACGTCCACGTCAGGCAGCGCTGCGGAGGCGCCTCCCGGAGTACAGCCCGTCGAACTAATCCGGCGCGCGGTTGAGAACGAGATCAAAAGCAACGACGAGCCTGCCAAGTACATGTTCCGCCAACGCAAGGAGACGCCTGAAGGTTCGCAGACCAGACTTCTGGTGGAAACCCGCGAGGCCATGGCCGGAATGGTGATCGCCTACAACGATCGCCCGCTGAATCCGGAACAGCGCCAGGGAGAATATGGACGCATTCAGCGATTCATCGACAACCCTGCGGAATTAGATCGGAAGCGCCAAAAAGAAAAGGAAGACTCTGACCGAGTGCAGAGCATTCTGAAGGCATTGCCCGACGCCTTCCTTTACGAATATGACGGGACGGAAACCAGCAGGCCGGGCGTGGGAAAACCGGGCGACGAACTCTTGCGACTCAAGTTTCGTCCCAATCCGAAATACGATCCTCCGACCCGCGTCGAGCAGGTGCTCACCGGCATGGAGGGTGTCGTTTTGGTGGACGCTCAAAAACTGCACATCGCCAGAATCGACGGCACCCTGTTTAAAGACGTAGCCTTCGGTTGGGGCATCCTCGGCCATCTCGATCGCGGGGGACATTTCCAGGTCGACCAGACCGATGTCGATGCCAACCATTGGTCCATCAGCCGGATGGTGCTGGCTTTCACCGGCAAGATTCTTATGCTCAAGAACCTCAATATCAAGTCCACCGCCATCTATAGCGACTTTCAGTCCGTGCCGGCAAATTTGTCCTTTGCTCAGGGAGTGGACTTGTTGAAGAAACAGCTTGCCATGGTGGGGGAAAACCAGGCCAGGAACAGCAGCGGTAAGTAATCTGTTGGTCCTCGCCCGACCAGGGCTTATGATCTCCGACGTGAACGGCAGCTTTGGGGGGTGTTATGTCGATTCGCACTTCGGTCGTCCTCCTCGTTCTCTTCCTCTCGCTCTCGACGATTTATTCAGCGGAGGGAAAAAACAACAAGAAGCAACAACTGCCTAACTATGTGCTTGAAGCCCATCGGGTGCTGGTGGTCATTCGCCCCGACGCTGGCGAGCCTGTGACCAACCCGACCGCCAATCGAAATGCTGAAGAGATGGTGGAGAGCGCGATTTCGAAGTGGGGCCGCTTCACTCTGGTCATGGATGCGCAAGCCGCGGACTTGATCATCGCAGTTCGCAAGGGACAGGCCGGCGGCCCGGTCATCGGTAATTCCCCGATAGATAACCGTACGGTCATCTTTCAGCCGAATGACGGGGGCGTTCGCATCGGTGGCCAGCAAGGCCGTTCTCCAGATTTGACCAATCCTGGAATTGGAACCGAGAATCGAGGGCCGGGCATCGGCGGTGAGATTGGTACGTCCGACGATCTCTTTGAAGTTTACCGGGCAGGCCCCGAGCATCCACTGGATGCCCCAGCCATTTGGCGATATAGCGCTAAGAACGCGTTGAAAGGCCCCGAAGTCCCCGCAGTCGAGCAGTTTCGCAAGGCGATTGAAGAGACCGAGAAGCAGCGGCAGAAGAAACCGTAGAATTGTTCCTGTAAATGGAACGGACTCGGCTTACGAAGTGATCGTTTCCTTGCGTACCGTCAGTCTCTCGATCAGATCCTCGCGAATGCGATATCCAGTGCCAGGTTGGTCGCTGACGGCGATTGTTCCCTGGGGGCTGACCTCGACTTCGGGTTCGATGATGTCTTCTTTCCAATAGCGTTTCGAGGCAGAAACATCTCCCGGCAGACGGAAATTCGGCAGCGTGGAGAGCGCAATGTTGTGGGCGCGGCCGATGCCTGATTCCAGCATCCCGCCACACCAGACGGGGACATCATTGTCCCGGCACACGTCATGGACTTTCCTGGCTTCGCTGAATCCGCCCACGCGGCCGACTTTAATATTCACGATGCGGCAAGCGCCGGTTTCAACCGCAGCCGCGGCGTCGCGGGCGTGGCGGATCGACTCGTCCAGACAGATCGCTGTGCTCAATTCGCGCTGCAGCCGGGCGTGGTAGTAGATATCGTCGTTCCACAGCGGTTGCTCGATCATCAACAGCTTGAAGCGATCGAATTTGCGCAAGTGTTCAACTTCGTCAAGCCGGTAGGCGGAGTTGGCATCACAGCTCAGGACAATTGCAGGCCAGCGCGAGCGAATCCGCTCCAGCACGTTTATGTCCCATCCCGGCTTCACCTTCACCTTGATGCGCCGGTAACCTGCCGCCAGTTCGTATTCAATCTTCTCGAGCAACTGCTCGACCGAATCCTGAATACCGATCGAGACCCCACACTGAATTTCTCGCGTCGTGCCGCCAAGCAGCTTCCACAAAGGCTGCCGCTTCTGCTGAGACTCAGCATCCCAGAGCGCGTTCTCGATCGCAGCCTTGGCCATGCGGTGACCGCGTATTTTAGCCATGGCTCCGGCGCTTTCGTGCGCAGCGACCAGCGAACGCCCGAGGACGACGGGCGCCAGGTAATGCTTGATGGTGGACCATGCGGTCTCAATCCACTCCGAACTGTAAAACGGGTCTTCGGCGGCGACGCACTCCCCCCAGCCAACCACGTCTTCACATTGGACGGAGAGCAAAAGAATGCGGCGGCCATATACTCGGCCGAAGCTGGTTTCAAAAAAGTGGACAAGTGGCATCCGGATTTCGTGCAGGGTAATCGATTCAGTCTTCATGCGAATTTAAAATGAGTACTCCCAATTTTCATCCCAACGGCCCAGCAGGAATTTACCGTTCCGTGCAGCATCTCGTTCATATCCTAGAACCGTTAATCCATCTGAAAATGCCTGCAGGAAGTCTCGACGGTTGCATTCCTGCACCTCCATGGCGCGCTCCCGCGTCGCCGGTGAGGCTTTCCACTCATAAATTCCCGCGGGAACTGAAATTGTCTTAACTGTCTCAAACGCAGGCTTGGGCGAAGAACGCAGCGCGGCTTCGACGCGTTTCGACTTCAACCACCACTCCGCAACCAGCCGGTCAGAGGGCAAGCCGCCCTGGAGAGGCGAAGAGGTGATGCCATACTGGTTGACATGATAGCGGCGGGTGATGGCTCCCAGGCGTTCGATGTTGAGATACGCGTTTTTGATTTCCAATGGATCGAATGTCCACTCGACGAGCTCAAATCCGCGGGCCAGGGCATCCTCGCGCTGGAAAAGCTTGATCTTGCGGCCCAGTCCCGCGTCGCGATATGAGGCGCTGACCGCCAGCATCTGGGAATGCAGGTAAGAGTGTCCGCCTCGCGCGCCGGGTAGGGCCAGGGCAAACCCCACCATCTTTCCCTTGTCGAAGGCGCCGATCACCTGCCCTCCGATTTTTTCCGCCACCACGAAAAGGCGCAAGGGCAACAGTTCCGCGTCGGCAAAATTCCATATTTCTCTTTGCAGAGAAACGCAGGCCGACATTTCATCCAGATTGTGGCACTTGCGAATCTGAATCGTCCCGACAGCCACCGCTCCAACGCCGACTGTTCCCGTACTCATCGGGACTCGCTCTTGGTTTCCAAAGCCGCCTCACGCGGTTCGCGTTTTGCCTGTTGCCACAGAGATTCCAGCTCGGTCATTGAGGCCTGCTGCGGGTTGCGGCCCGAGGCGCGCAACTGTTCTTCCATCCACTGAAAGCGACGCTTGAATTTTCGATTCGTTTTTCTGAGCGCGGACTCGGGGTCGAGCGCGAGATAACGCGCGATATTCACCAGCACAAAGAAAAGGTCGCCGACTTCGTCTTCCATAGCCTGACGAAGTTCTTCGGAAACCTGCGGTTTACCAGCTCCGGCCACGCCCTGGGAGTGCGGTCGCGGTCCGGGCTCGGGAAATTCTTTTAGACGTTCCTGCAATTCTCGCGTTTCTTCCTGCAATTTCTCAAACAGGCCATCCATGTCGGGCCAGTCAAAACCCACCTGCGCCGCGCGCGAACTGAGCTTGTAGGCTTCCATCATCGCAGGCATCGCGGTGGAAACGCCGCCCAGCACGGACTCGGTCGGTTTCGCATCCGTCGCAGCCTCGCCGTGCTGCCGTTTCTTCTTTTCTTTCTCTTGTGCCTTGAGCACCTGCCAGTTGCGCAACACCTCAGACGATGTTTCCGCCTTCACGTCCCCAAAAACGTGAGGATGCCGGTCGACGAGCTTGTTGGCAAGCCGATCCAAAACTTCGTCAATCGAAAACGTGCCCTGGTCCTTCGCCATCTGCGCATAGAAGAGAACCTGCAGGAGCAGATCGCCGAGTTCCCCAGGAAGTTCATCCCAATCGCGATTGTCGATAGCTTCCAGAACCTCGTAAGTTTCTTCCAGCGTGTAAGGTTTGATGGAATCGAAGGTCTGCTCTTGGTCCCAGGGACACCCGCCCGGACCGCGCAGGCGAGCCATGATGGAAACCGCGCGTTCGAAACGCTCCCCAGTGCTTGGCATGGAAACAAACACTTTAAACGAGAGGCGCGCGTACGGGCAATGAACCCGTTGCGAAGGCGATCCGGATCGTTGACCCTCGCTGCCACCGGCGTCATCCCGAAACCGGACCTCGAGCCCGGTTGAGAGATTTTGCGCGCATCTTTACCGTCGTCAGGTGGACATAGTGACGGAGGTCATTACAGGGATAGTATGGGAACCCCATGCTGATCCTTCGCGCCCTCAAGGCCACTCAGGATGACCTCGGCATGGTTCCATAACTCTATATCCAACAATAAGTTAACCCGCATCTGTAGATGTATCGCTGAAATTGTGCGTCAGCCCTGAGGTTACTCTCTTCACCCGAGTTATCTTTTCTCCGTCCACGAAGCGGGGCAATATTATGCTTGGGGTTCTGAGAATCTGCGATCGCGCATGATCTTTGCTCCGACAATCCGGCGGCCTCTCGAGAACGAACGCTTCCAGGTGATCGTGATTGGCGGCGGTATCAATGGCGTCGCCATTGCGCGGGAGTGCGCCCGGGCCGGGCGGCGCACACTTCTCTTGGAGCAGCATGATTTCGCCGCCGGCACAACCAGTCGTGCTACACGCATCATCCACGGCGGTCTGCGTTACCTGGAGCATGCGGAGATCGGACTGGTGCGCGAGTCGCTGCTCGAGCGGCGACGTTTGCTGGAACAGCGACCCCACCTGGTACACCCGGTTCACTTCCTGCTCGCGCTCGATCAGGATAGCGGCCGCAGCGCTCTCGCCGTACGCACCGGGCTTTGGTTATATCGCAACCTGGGCGGCAAACTTCGAGCTGATTCCAGCCAGGAAGATCAGCGCAAGCTGGAACGTCTGCTGGATTCGGGACGCCGGTGGTCCATCTTCAGTTACGAGGACGCGCAATGCGAGTTTCCGGAACGGCTGGTGGCGGAGTGGCTGGTTGAGGCCATCGAGGCGGGCGCGGTAGCCCGCAATCACACCCAGGTCCTGGCCGTGGATGTCCGTCACCGGCGGGTGCGTCGGCGTGCTGTTGCGGGATCTCCTCACCGGAAAAGAAGAGCGCGTCGAAGGCACATGGATCATCAACGCCACAGGGCCGTGGGCGGACCGGTTGTGCCAGCGTTCCCGCATCGAGACCGGCCATCCCATGGTGGGCGGAGTCCGCGGATCGCACATCGTCCTGCCGCGATTCGCCGGTGCACCCAATGCGGCCGTCTACACCGAGGCGGTCGACAGGCGTCCAATTTTTGTCATCCCCTGGAATGAACAAATATTGGTGGGAACTACGGAGGTTGCCGATCAGGCCGATCCCTCCAAAGTCCAGCCTTCGCCGGAAGAGATTGACTATCTGATGCGCTCCCTGCTTCACCTTTTCCCGCACGTCAAACTGTCGGCGGCCGATATACGCTACAGCTTTGCCGGCGTCAGGCCACTTCCCTTTTCACCCAAGGAAAAAGCCGCTTCGGTGAGCCGCAAACATTTCCTGCATGATCACGCGCAGGATGGCGCGGAGCACATGATTTCCGTGATCGGCGGAAAACTGACTACGGCCGCCGAACTGGCGCGGCAGTGCGCTGCCCGGATTGGCCCAATGCGAAAGTCGTCGCAGGCGGTCGCTATCGCTTCCGCGGAGAGTGGCGGGCTGCTGTTGGACCGCTGGATGATCGAGATCGGCAACGCCGGTGGAGTGAGCGAAGACACGGCCCGCGGGCTGGTCGAATGGCACGGCAAACGCGCGCTGGATATCGCCCGCATGGCCCAACGCAGCGCCGAACTTCGGGCCCCGCTTTGCTCCCACAACGAACACATCGTTGCCGAGGCCGTGGACGCGATTGCCGGTGAGTGCGCAGTCACGCTTGCCGATGTGCTGCTGCGGCGGGTGCCGGTAGCGTTGGGCGGCTGCTGGTCGCCGGCATGCGGTCGGGAAGCCGCTGTCCGCATCGGCGCTGCCATGGGCTGGACCGACAAGCAGGCCGCTGTAGAGCTGGAAGCATTCGAGATCGAGCGGGCGGCTTTTCTGCGCAAGCCGGCCCAGGTTCGCGCGCCGCTGGAAGCCGCGGCAGACTGAGGTTTCGGCGGTCGGTCTATCTCAGCGTGCGCACCAGCAGTTCGGTGTTATCGGCGATGACCCCGTCCACGGCCCAATCGGCAAGGCGCAGCATGGTCTGCGCATCGTTCACGGTCCACACGAAGATTTTCAGTCCGGCGTTCTGGACATCCTGTACCAGCGTCCTGTCGACCAGGGAGTGGTGAGCGATCACGTAATCGACTGGAAGTTTTGGCCAGCGCGCAAGTTGCGCCGGCGTCTCACAGATAATTCCGATAGCAACCGTCGCGCTGCGCGCTTCCAGATCCATGACAACGTCCGGAATGAACGAAGAAACCACGTAGCCCCGTTGCGGTGGATGTTCGTGCAGGGCAGCGAGCACCTTCGATTCCAGGTCTTTTACTTTTAGTTCGATATCGAGAAATGCCTGTTCGCAGTAGCGCCGCAGGACTTCGTCCAGCCTGGGTAGTTGCGGCAACTTGCTCGCCTGAGCGCGCGCTACCGTGAGTTTACCGACCTCCGCGTCATGGCAGACAACTGCCGTCCCGCAGGCAGCGAGCCGAACGTCAAACTCAAAGCCCTGGCAGCCGTGTTCCAGCGCTAGATCGAAAGAAGGGTAGGTATTTTCCGCAACGCTTTTGGAAGCACGGGCTCCCCGATGGCCCAGGAGGAGGGGAGGTTTGGCCATGGCGCATTCTAAGCCCGCAAATCCGTGAAAGATTCGTAAAAGTTTATTGTGGAAAAATTAGTCCAAATCGAAATCGCGGATGGGTTTACCGGTGTCAGGCGACTCTTTGGCTTTCTTCACCGCCTCCTGGAATTTCTTCTCCAGCAGGTCGGAAGCATGCTTCTGGGCCTCGACAGACTGCCGGAAGATTGAATCGCGGCGGCTGTCCTGCTCCTTCATGGCGCGGACAGCTTCTTCCATGTCGGCAAACATCTTGGGTTTCACAGCGGCGGTATGAGCGATAACTGCCTTGCTTTCAGCGTCCACCTTCAGGACCGCATTGCAGCAAGGGCAGGTGACTTCGAACGGTGGGACGTTCTTCGCCATGACCGAATCATACCCCAAAACTGCTAGTCATGAGGATGCAGCCGGATAGGAAAGATCTTGAACAGGTTCAGCATTTCCCAGCCCAGGAGAATGATCGAGACCACCACCACGAGGATGGCGATGGTTTCCCCGAAATTCAAACGGTTCCGCGAGGGCTCAAAGCGCCGGGCGATCAGTCCAAGAATATTAAGGGTGGCGAAGCCGAATACCAGGGCCCACAAGATGCTATAGACGTCACCCTTTTTGTTGGAGTCCTGGAGAAGCATCAATGCCAGTAGCTGCACTCGAAAAGCGGAATTGAGCCAGGATGCGGGTAGGGGGAGAGCAGCCAGCAGCGCGGTCGGAGTCGGGAGCATGGGCGAAGTGTCTGGGTGCCGGCAGAAACGAATAGACGGCTTGCAAAGGAGAAGATATTACCCTTTTCTGAGCCCGAAGTCAGCGGCATCCGCCAGATTCGCCTGAACGCTGGAAATACCTTGCTTCCGATGAGGATTACACGGAAATGATTACAGGGAAATGATCTGATGATCCAGGCAATCGGTATGGATCATGTCGTAGAGGCCGCGCAACAACTCGGCTCCGTGTCGCGAGATGAAATAGGCTCCGCCAATCTCTCGCTCTTGCAGGACTTTGTTGGGATAGAGCGCATTGCTTAGAAACTCGGCCTTACGACCCAGCACTTCGCTCTGCCGCAATTCGGCGCGCGCTGCACGGGAACGCAGTTGCTCCAGTTGATGTTGCATCTTGGATGCGGCGTTGGCGGCTGCTTCCACCAACGTCTTGTCCAGACGCTCCAGGGATTGCTGAATCGCCGCCAGAGATTGCTTCAAAGAGGAGTCCGCCCGATCGAAAGCGGATTGCAGGTCGGGCGGCAGAGTATGTGTTGCCAACTTTTCCCGCAGCTCTTCCGGAGCGTGGAATGTGTCCGGCACCGTTAATCCATATCGCTCAAGTAGCATTTGAGGTTTTGCTTCCACCAGGGTGGCGGAGAACCTGGGCAGAATAGGCGTTGCGCGTCCCAGCAACGCCTTGTAGACCACAGCGCCCTGTCCGAAGTAGGCGATTTCCGCGGCCCCGCCGACGTAGGCAAGAGTGGGCAGCAAATAGTCCTGCACCACGGGCCGCAACAGAACGTTGGCACTGAACTGATGTGGTTCCGATTTGATCTGGCGGTGCATCTCGCCAAGAGGAATCTTCTCGTCCGCCACAACAAAGTCTGGCTCCGCGCCGCCATTGGATCGCCGGTGTACCGGGATACGCGCGCCGTCGCGCAGCATGAACAGAAGAGTGGAAGACGGAGTGACCTTGACCTGTTGGTGATAGCCCGCGGCCTCCAGTTCCTTGCCCCGGGCGAGCAGCGAGTCGTCGAGTTCAGCCGCCCGCTCAATCGCTGCCTGGTAAATGGGTTCAGCAACCTGGTGCAACTCCGGGTCAGAGGCATCCAGCAGGATCACGCCCCAATCTCCAAAGAGGCGTGAAAACAGGCGGGCGAACGCGCTGCCAAAGTTCTCGCCCGGGCGGTATGACTCCTTCAGAAGGCGGGTAGTTTCGGTGTCCCCCAGAGATGCCGACCAGAGCTTCAACCACCGGCTCGATTTCCGGGCCAAAAGTTACCGTGCCCACGGGCGCGTCCTGCACACCTTGCGTTGGAGCGCTCAAACTCTGCAATGATCCATCCGCTCCCAGGATCGAAACGTGGCGGATTTCGTCGATGTCGTGGTCGGTCGTGGCAAGCCAGAACACGGGCACGCTATTGAGGCCTGCGGCCGTCGCTTCATCGGCCAACTTGACCGTGGTCAGGGCTTTGAAAATGGAAAATAGAGGTCCACCGAAGAGTCCCACCTGCTGGCCGGTGACCACCGCGCAAGCACCGCTGCGAAGGCGGGCAATGTTTTCCAGAGTCTTTGGCGATGCACCCCAGGCTTTATTCTGCCGCTCCAGAATGCTCGCGACTCGTTCCCGTCGCGCAGAGTCATAACGTATTGCAGATGTTTCGTCTTTCATCCATTCTGAAAAGTGTGGGGAACGAGAATAAAAAGGCTGGATGGAAGAGGACCAGGAAAGAAAGTCGGTGAAAAGCTTGGTGGTGTGCGGGATCTGGCGGAATGGCAAACACTGCGACTTCACCGGCTGCTCCCCGGACAGCGCCTCTTCATAGCTGGTTGGACGTAGGCAGTCATAGCTTGGTCAACACCCGATTGTACAGACGGGCGCCGTACTGTCGTACTTGAGATGTACGAAACCGTAGCAGGATGCAAAAGGTCTTTGGTTCAAAATGTGGGCGCGAGCGTCCCGCTCGTACTCCAGAGGCATGGACGTATGCTATTGCTGTTGCTGCTGCTCCTGGACCATGGTCTTGACCGGCGCTGGCGGCGGTTCCTGCGCCTTTTCGACCAGCACCGACCACTCTTCCGGGACCGGAAGCTCCTGATCCAGCTCTGGGGCATCGGCTGACGCGGTCACGCGTACGGCCACGGAGAGATCGCTGGCGGTATGACCGCGGAAGATTCCCCGCGTCGGCGGCACATCGGCATAGTCGCGACCGATTGCGGTGCGAATATGGCGGTCGCCAGCCAGCAGACAATTGGTCGGGTCGAATCCCACCCAGCCCAGAGGCGGCAGCAGTGCCTCCACCCAGGCGTGAGTTGCGTCGGCTACCGAGCGGTCGTGATCCTGAGAGCGGCGATAGAGGTATCCGCTGACGTAGCGGCAAGGGATTCGCAAGCTGCGCACCAGTGCGATCATGATGTGAGCAAAGTCCTGGCACACCCCTTGACGGTTTTGGATGGCCTCATCAATCGGCGAATCCACCTTGGTGCTCTTGGGCACGTAGTCAAAATATTCGTAGAGCCTGTGATTGAGCTCCCGCAACAAACTGAGAGGATCGTCCCGCCTGCGGACTTCAAGCTGACTGGCCAGCTCCAGCAATCGCGGCGTGGGCTCGGCGAATTCGCTGGGCAAAAGCATCTCCCAGTAATCCCCCATTTGCACCATCGCATCGGCCTCTGCCCAGGCGTCCGCCGGCAAAGAAGGCGGGATATCGGGAGCCGGCTGCACATCGAGCAGTGACTCAGCCACGATGACCAGGTAGGAGTGCTGTCCCGGAATATCAAAATGATGGATGTTATTGCCCACGTGATCGCGATAGGCGAATACCCGGCAACGCGGGCTCACCGCCAGATGGAAGGTGAGACAGCGCTGATTACCTTCGCTGCGGGGGTGCATGCGCGCTTCCATCACGCTCTCGCTGACCGGAGACGCGTAGTGGAACTTCGTCAGATGCTTGATCGAATAGAACATTCTTTTCTTCTCTAGCCCGCCAATGCCGTGTGTATCGAATAATTCACGTAAAGCTCATAGATGGTTTCGTGAATTTCCCTGCACTGCCGCAGAATACCTTGCAAATAGGAACCGACGTCCTGGGACAGAATCTCCGAAATTTGTCCAAAGCTTAGCGACGCCTGTAACCGGCCAGCCAGCCGGCTCAACTGATCTGCCCGCCGTTTTCCGCCTTCTCCGTGGATCGATTCCAGAGCATTGTGCAGGCTGTCGATGGAATAGCGCAGGGAGTGAGGGAATTCCTGGTTCAGCAGGAGAAATTCAATGATCCGGTCCGGACTGAAATCCGCGGTATAAACCTTGCAGAAAGCCTCGAACGCGGTACAACAACGCAGCAGGCCGATCCATTCCAGATATTCGGCGGCTTCAGGAGTTTGATCCGAAGGTCCCCAGAACTCACGGTGATACAAGTCCAGCAGTGTGGCGGTGGCGCAGGCTCGCTCGATATACCTTCCCACGCGTATGAAATGCCAGCCTTCACCATGACTCATGGTTGAGTCCGTCACTCCCTGAAACAAGTGGACGCCCTCGATCACTGCCAGCAGAAAATCCGAGGGTAAAACGTCGGCGGTCTCATTCGGTTTGTGACGCGTGACCTGGTGAAACAGGTGGTTGAGCCTCTGCCATTGCTCGGTGCTGATCTCTTCACGCACCTGGCGTGCATTCTCCCGGGCCGCGGTGACGCAGGCGGTGATCGATGAGCGGTTGCCGGGATCGAAAGTCAAAATTTGAGCTACCTGGTAGGCATCTCCGCTCCACGCCAGATTCGGCGGATTGCCCAGCGCCGCCAAAACCCGCTTCCAACGGCGATCCGCGCTGGAAGCCGACTCGTCCAGCATCAGGTTCAGATTGATGTCCAGCAACCGGGCCGCATGCTCAGCCCGCTCCAGGTAGCGGCTCATCCAGTACAGGTTGTCAGCGACTCGAGAGAGCATGGTTTGGTTGGTTCGCTTTACTGGTTCAGAACCCAGGTATCCTTACTTCCGCCGCCTTGCGACGAGTTCACCACCAGCGATCCGCGACGCAGCGCCACTCGCGTAAGGCCGCCGGGAACGATTGTGACTTTGTCTCCGAACAGGACATAGGGGCGCAAATCCACGTGCCGGGGCTGCAGCAGGTCATCGATAAAGCATGGCGCGCGTGAAAACTGAATCGTGGGCTGAGCAATATAGTTTCTCGGGTCGGCGAGGATGCGTTCGCGAAACTCCTGCTGCTGCTCCCGGGTGCTATGCGGCCCGATCAGCATGCCGTAACCGCCCGACTCACCCACTTCCTTGACCACCAGCTTGTCGAGATTTTGCAAAACATAGTTCACGCTGCGTGGGATCGGTAAGCAAAAAAGTCTCCAGATTATTCAGCACCGGATCTTCGTTGAGGTAATACTTGATGATCTTGGGCACATACGAGTACAGGGCTTTATCGTCTGCCACGCCGGTGCCAAATGCGTTGGACAGAGTCACATTGCCGGCCCGGTAAGCGTTGAACAATCCAGCCACGCCCAGCACCGAATCAGAACGAAAGGCCAGCGGATCGATGAAGTCATCGTCCACGCGGCGGTAAATGACATCGACGCGCCGCAACCCGGTGGTCGTCCGCATATAGACAATGTTGTCGTGGGTGACCAGATCGCGGCCTTCCACCAGTTCAATTCCCATCTGGCGCGCGAGATAGGCATGCTCAAAATACGCCGAGTTAAAGACGCCCGGACTGAGCAGCACGATGGTGGGTTCCGGCCGGCCTTCCGGCGCAAGCGACCGCAGCGTGCTCAACAAGGCCTGCGTGTAGTGCTCAATCGGCCGCACTCCCTGCAGGCGGAAGAGGTTGGGGAAAATTCGCTTCATCACCCGGCGGTTGGTGAGCATGTACGAAACCCCGCTGGGCACGCGCAGATTATCTTCCAGCACTACGAACTCGCCACTGGGCAGCCGGATCAGATCGGAGCCGACCACGGCGATGTAAACGTTGCGCGGCACCTGCAGCCCGCGCATCTGCCGGCGAAAATGCCTGCAGCTATACACCACTTCGCGCGGAACCACTCCCTCCGAGAGAATTCGGCCCTCGTGGTAGATATCGCGCAAGAACAAATTGAGCGCAGTTACCCGTTGGGTGAGTCCACGTTCAATGTGGTTCCATTCCGTGCTGGTAATGAGGCGAGGCAGCAGATCGTAAGGAAAAATTCGCTCCGTTCCCTCCTCGCGCCCATAAACCGTGAAAGTGATTCCCTGGTTCAGGAAAGAGAGGTCAGCAGAATGCTTGCGCCGCCGGATCTCGTCGGCAGGCAAGGACGAAAACATTTCCAGCAGGGGGGCGTAATGCGGGCGCGGTTTGCCCGGACGCTCAAACGTCTCGTCGTAAGCTTCGTCGACGAGATAATTCTGCACAACCGGGTGGTCGAAGCGGCTGATTTCCGCCAAACCCATGGCGAAGTATAAGGTGAGCGATTCCGGCTAGGCAATAGAGTTGTAGCCAGTTTTCGGGTTTCCCGCCAAAGCGTCCCGCTAAACTCGCAGGACAATGGAGTTAGCACTCATGGCTCCAACTTTATCGATACGCAACATCAGCAAAATAGCGCCACCGGACTACGCGGCGAGGGTGCCCGAGCCCATTCCTACTTTGCTTGCGAGAAGTCCTCCACCGCAAACATTTCGCCATTGCGCTCGACGATCCCGATACCCATGACGTTCATATCGCTGTCGAGGATATTGGCTCGATGCCTGGGGGATTTCACGAACTCGGTGTGAATGAGCGACGCATTGGTTCCCTCAGCGACATTCTCGG
Source organism: Terriglobia bacterium (assembly GCA_963734265.1). Classification (GTDB taxonomy): domain Bacteria; phylum Acidobacteriota; class Terriglobia; order Terriglobales; family Acidobacteriaceae; genus JAIQFF01. The sequence goes on along the minus strand of CAVTGN010000012.1, from coordinate 338,336 downwards.
ATAGCCACACGAAATGCGCCCCTGCCTGCCTCACCCGGCTGGGAAGGCTGGGCTCGCCGGGAAACTGGTGAGAAAGCTCACCTTTTTGAGCCATCTCGCTGGCATGCTTGCGGGCAGCCACGGCAAGAGCATCATTCCACTGCAGGGCAGGCAAACCATGCGCCACCCGCTCCCGATTGGTGGCGTCAAACAGTTGCCGCTCCGGGCTGGCGGATCTGTTCTCGGCCAATCCGGGGCCGATGAGCAAGATCAGACAAAGTACAGGCAAGAAGGCGATCCGGGACAAGGTCTTCATGACTTACTCCTGCGCCCCATTTAAGCCCATTTTTCAGGGTTTTTCGCCTGTCTATAGGCCATCACCCGAACCCATGCGGTGCAGCAACTTCGGTAACATTTCCGCATCTAATGCAGGTAGATTGACTTCCATCCCTACTAAACTTAGATTGGAAGTGGCTCTTTGAGCGTTGCTTCGAAGGGCTTTGTTCTTTGAATGGCCAACCCACCAGTGGGGGCGTCACGGCTTCGACGGAGATGCTTTCGGCCAAGAGGCATGCCGGGGTCCACACACCCGTAATCGCGTGGAAAATGATAATTGCCAATCAACAAATGGCATACGCAGCCTAATTAATTAGGCAGCCGCTCTCCACAGCTTTGCCTTCGGGCTGTGAGCGAGCGTCACACAGAGGGCTGCTCTTCTCTGCTACGTCTGGGCAGGGAGGCTAAGATTTCAGGCTAGCGTCTGCTGTTTCTTGTCCGTTCTGAGCAGCAGCCGCGAACGTCTTCGGGTAATGCCGAGGGCATGAACGCGAACAAGCATGTAGTCTCTTGACCTGTAACATTTTCGGACGCGGGTTCAACTCCCGCCGCCTCCACCAATACTTCGGACTTCGGACCGTCAGACCTTAACGACCATCACATCGAGCGGTGGCCCATTCAAGCCATCCTTTGGCTTGAATGGGGCAGTTCCACAAAAATTTTTACTCCATGCACGGTGAAGTTTGTCATTCGGTCCCCAAGTCCGCGACGCGCGAACATCCCCACTCAAGCCAAAACCGGGCCCTTTGACGGGCTCAGGGCAGGCTTTGAATGGGCCACCCATTCTCGTGGTCGCGCTCACCGCGAGGTAGCCTTTCGCCGTCGCTGCTCGCTCTCTTTTATCATTTCGTTCAAATCCGCAACCGGCCGTATCTCAACCGGTCCCAGTCCATACTTAAAGCCTGGAAGCTGTGAGACAAGCTGAACGGCATGATTGAGGTCGCGCGCCTCAATGATCTGAATGCCGCCGATCAGTTCCTTGGTTTCCGCATAGGGGCCGTCGGTCGTCGCGACTTTGCCCTTTTTCCAGTGCAGGGTCACGGCGGTCTCCGGAGGCTGAAGAGCTACTTCGGCGACAAGATGTCCGTTGGTGCGCAGATGGTCGTTGTACTCAAAGCATTCGTCGAGCACTGCGTTTCGCTCGTCCTCCGTCATCCCTTCGAATTTTCCTGGCTCGAGGTATCCCAAACAGATGTATTTCATCGGTTCCTCCGCGTTTTCCTCTGACTCCTTGTTTCCTGTGACCTAGAACCGCAGCTCATCGTTCTGTTATCAGATCGTCGTTCTGGGAGACCGAGAATCGACAGCTACTCTATTTTCTTAGCGTCGTCAGAGGAATCAGTGGTGCCTGATGTGCTCGAATGGCGGCCGGAGGTTGGGCTTGAGGGTGCCCTGTCCCTGCGTTTTTGAGAACACGAAACAGTACAGGACGCTGTCCGGCAGTAAACCTCCCCACTCAAGCCAAAACCGGGCTTGAATGGGGCACCCGCCCCATGTCGCCATCTTGAACACCGTCGGGCGTGAAGTTATTCTAAGTGGCGAGTGCAGAAGCGGAAACCCTTAGACCGGGCCGGTGCTTTGAGCATTGAGCAGGTGCTTGCAGCGGCACGCGCCCGGCTGCGACGGCTATCTCCAGATAAGGCCTATGAGGCGATGGTCAAAACAGAGGCGACGCTTGTCGATATTCGTCCCGAAGGCCAGCGTGCGATTGAGGGTAGTATCGCGGGCGCGTTGGTGGTTGAACGTAACGTGCTCGAGTGGCGGTTGGACCCAGCCTCCAGCGCGCGGCTGTCGGTCGCGAGCGATCATGACATCCAGGTGATCGTATTCTGTTCTGAAGGCTACAGCTCAAGCCTCGCGGCGATAGCTCTGCAGGATATTGGACTCCACCGCGCGACCGACATGATTGGTGGATTTCAGGCGTGTAAGGCAATGGGTCTGCCGATTGTTCCGCCAAGCGAGGCTTCCTAGGCCGGGTTTCCATGTTTCGCGGTTTTCGAAAACGTGGGTTCTGCGCTCACAACAATTGCGTTTCCAGCGAAGCAATGAATTGAATCCCGGCGCAAGCTTGCCGACGAGTCGCTTGCTTTTGGCTTGAGTGGCGGGTGGCCCATTCAAGCCTGCTTTTGGCTTGAGTGGGGATGTTTGACACCCGGATAAGTGCCCATGCTCGCTTGTATTTTCTTGTCGTCTATTCCGTCTCTTCATGCGTCTGATGCAGAGACCAGATACAAGGTCCCTCCACTCCGCAGACCATCGCTCTCGCGATGATCTGCTCCGGTCGGGATGACAGAATTGAGGAGATCTGGACATCCCCACTCAAGCCAAAACCGGGCTTGAATGGGCCACCCCCCTGACCCAAGCGCTTTGCTCAGCCCAGCATCGCGTGTGCTATCCGCATCCACAACGCGGGCTGCGCTATCGCCGTGTACATCACCACGACTTGCCCAACCATGATCGCGGGGAGCGCATAGCGGTAGACCTGGTGAATGCTCCGGTTCACGATCAAGTCGCGGACCACTCCGAGAAGAATCAGGGAGTCCACTCCGGCGTAAAACACTATCCGGGGAAGAATATTCGGGGGAAAGCGGCCGAAGGACGCGGCGGTAAGGGCGCAGCTGGCAATCAAAATCAGGCGGCGATGGAACTCCGGCTTTTTGCGCCAGTACACGGCGAGCGCAAAGGCCGGGGTAAAGGTGGCCATATCCCACAAGGGAATGATGAGGAAGGCTGCGGCGCCGGGTTGGTGAAGTTGGAAAAGGTTGAAACGTCCCATGGTGATCGCGGTGGCGACGCCCAGCACGGGGATTAAAGCGCCGAGGCCCGCGCCGAACCATCCGACGCGGCGGTGCCAGCGCACGTGGTGGCTGCGGACTAGCGTGGACTGGAGCACGAACAAGACCAGCCATCCGGAGAAAACGGCCGCGTGCGCATAAAGAATGAAGGGGCGGGGCACGGCGGGATGGATGAGGTTCTGGTCCACGGTGTGGCTGAAGCCGTACACCACGATCCCGAAGATCAGGAGCGTCATGAAGAAGTAGAAGTAGTTTTCCAACAGAACGTGACGGCGGGGCCCGGTGATTGGTCGCGATGGTGCAGTTGGTCGGGAAAGAGCGGCAGTGGCTTCAGTCGACATGGCGAGCCATTTTAGTCTGAAAGGGGGCTCTTGGTGGTTGGAATTCGGCGGGTGCCCGCGTTTCGCGGTTTTCGAAACGTGGGCTACAACGCCCGCCCCGCACTAGCTCCCGACGCCCACGCCCACTGAAAATTGAACCCGCCCAGGTGTCCGGTCACATCCACGACTTCCCCGATAAAAAACAGGCCGGGTACTTTTCGGCTTTCCATGGTTTTTGCCGATAGCTCGTCGGTGTCCACACCTCCGACGGTGACTTCGGCCTTGGCGTAGCCTTCGGTACCGGCGGGGATCACGGCCCACTCGTGTATCTGACGCTCCAAGTCCTTCAGGGCGGTATTGGTCCATGTGCCGGGGGTATATGTATCGACCCAACGATTGGCCAGGCGGTTGGGGAGAAACGTCTGCAATGCCGCCCGTAGCGCGGCCACCGTTCGCGGCGAAGTTGATTGCAGAAGCGACGCCGTAACCTCTGCTTCCGGGACCAGGTCCAGCAGGATGGCCTGCTCCTTTTTCCAGTATGACGAAATCTGCAAGATGGCGGGGCCGCTGAGTCCACGATGGGTGATCAGCATCTTTTCCCGGAAGCGCTGGCCATCGTATGCGGCGATAACTTCGGTGGAGACTCCCGCCAAATCCGCGTACCGCCTTCGATCAGCTTCGTTGAAGGTGACAGGGACCAGCCCTGGCCGGGTTTCGCGGATCGCCAATCCGAATTGCCGCGCCAGCCTGTAGCCCAGATCGGTAGCTCCGATCTTTGGGATGGATAGCCCGCCGGTGGCCACGACCAGAACCGGAGCGCGAAATTCCCTTTCGCCGGCTCGAACCACAAACCCATCGCTGTGGAGCACTTCCCGTACCGCAGCCTTCATGATCAGATCAACTCCCGCGGCCGAGGATTCCTGTTCGAGCATCCCCAGAATGTCCTGCGCCGAGCGATCGCAGAATAGTTGTCCCAAAGTTTTTTCGTGATAAGGAATGCGGTGCTTTTCGACCATGGCAATGAAATCTGCCGGTGTGTAACGCGCCAGCGCTGATTTCGCAAAATGCGGATTGGACGATATGAAGTTTTCGGGAACGCAATACAGGTTGGTGAAATTGCATCGCCCGCCGCCTGAGATGAGGATTTTCTTGCCCGGACGCTCGGCAAGTTCCAGCACGGCTACGCGGCGTCCGCGCTTCCCTGCTTCGATGGCACACATCAGACCAGCGGCGCCCGCCCCTAACACCAGTGCGTCATATTGTTGCTTCTGAGGAGATGAGGGCATCGGCCAATAAAACAATATGGAATATACTGTGGCGCTATCACGCAAGGCTTTTCCGTCATTAGAATACTAGGCATCCCGGCCCAATCCGACACTGAAGACGGAACAGGAGACAACTATGATTGGCTTCTCCGTGAACGGCAAACACGTCGATCTTGACGTAGATCCTTCCACTCCGCTGCTCTGGGTCATACGCGATAACCTGGGACTTACCGGCACCAAGTATGGGTGCGGCATGGCGCAATGTGGCGCTTGCACCGTGCACATTGACGGCGAGGCGGTGCGCTCATGTGTCGCGCCCGTATCGCGAGCCAACGGCAAGGCCGTAACCACCATCGAAGGGTTGTCATCCGACCTGAGCAACCCTTTGCAAATTGCCTGGCTGGAAGAAGATGTGCCGCAGTGCGGCTATTGCCAGTCCGGACAACTGATGAGCGCGGCGGTGCTGCTTCGCGAAAAACCGAAGCCTACCGACGAGGACATCGATCAGGCTATGACCGGCAACATCTGCCGATGCGGAACCTATCCACGCATCCGCAGAGCCATTCATCGTGCCGCTGGCATGGTGGCGAACGGAGGTGCCCGGTGAGCACCCGAAACGTCAGCCCAGGAATACAACGCCGCGATTTCCTGAAATTCTCCGTGGCCGCATGCAGCGGCTTGCTGATTGGATTCTACTTTCCTGGAGTCAGCGCATCGGCGTCGGCGCAGGAGTCAGCAAATTCATTCATGCCGAACGCCTTTGTCCGCATCGGCACCGACGAGCGAGTGACCGTCATCGTGAACCACTCGGAGATGGGCCAAGGCGTCTACACCTCGTTGCCCATGTTACTGGCCGACGAACTAGACGCCGACTGGTCCAAGGTGGGCTTTGAGTCGGCGCCGGTCGATGTGAAATACAACCACCCCGCCTTCGGCATGCAGATGACTGGAGGAAGTTCCAGCGTGTGGTCTGGCCTGGACCAGTTCCGGCAGGCCGGCGCTGCGGCGCGTGCCATGCTGGTCGGCGCAGCCGCCCAACGTTGGAATGTTGACCCGGCATCGTGCCGAACTGAGTCGGGCGCGGTGTTCGATGGAACCAACCGGAAACTGACTTACGGCCAACTGGTGGCGGATGCAGCCAAGTTGACTCCGCCCGCGAAAGTCCAACTCAAAGATCCAAAGAACTTCAACTTGATCGGCAAACCCATCAAGCGCCTCGACACACCATGGAAATTGAACGGCCAGGCGGTCTTTGGACTCGACGTGAAGCTGCCGGGAATGCTGACGGCCGTGGTGGCGCGGCCTCCGATCTTTGGGGCGACGCTGAAGAGCGTTGACGATTCCAAGGCGCGCTCCATGCCAGGGGTTCGCAAGATCGCGCAAGTTCCCTCGGGAGTTGCCGTCGTTGCGGATACTTTCTGGCAAGCGAAAGTGGCGCGCGATGCGCTTCGTCTGGACTGGGACGACGGCGCCATGCGCACCTTCAGCACCACGCAGATGATGCAGGATTTCCGCGAACGGGCAAAGTCGCCCGGGGTAAGCGTCAGAAAAGAAGGAGACGCGCCCGCGGCGTTGGCCGGTGCGACCAAGAAAATTGAGGCGGTGTACGAGGCTCCTTATCTTTCGCACCTGATGATGGAGCCCCTGAATTGCGTGGTGGACCTGCGCCAGGATTCCTGTGAGGTCTGGACCGGTTCGCAATTTCAGACCATCGACCGCGCCAACGCCGCAAAAATCGCTGGTCTCCCCAATGAGAAGGTGCAGTTGCACACTACTTTTCTCGGTGGCGGTTTCGGCCGTCGCGCCAATCCGCAGTCCGACTTTGTGGTGGAAGCGGTTCACGTCGCCAAATCGATCGGAGCTCCAACCAAAGTTAAGGTGGTGTGGACACGCGAAGATGATATGCAGGGTGGTTGGTACCGGCCCGCATTTTTGCATGCGATCGAGGGGTCCATTGACGCGGAGGGCAATGCCGCGGCGTGGAGGTCGCGCTCGGTGGGCCAGTCGATCATGGCCGGAACACTGTTTGAGGGCATGTTTATGAAAGGCAAGCAATATGATCCCTCATCGGTCGAAGGAATCGAGGATCTGCCTTATGCCATACCCAACCTGGCGGTCGAATCGCACCAGGTAGATATCAAAATTCCGGTTCAATGGCTGCGCTCTGTGGGACACTCCCACACTGCGTTCGCGGTCGAGTGCTTCATCGATGAACTGGCCGCTCTCGCCGGAAAAGATCCGTACGAGTTCCGGCGCGGGTTACTGGTGAAACAGCCGCGCTATCTCGGCGTCCTGGATCTCGCGGCGCAGAAATCGGGATGGGGCACGCCCCTGCCCGCCGGCATGGGCCGGGGCATCGCGGTGCACTTTGCTTTTGGCAGTTACCTGGCCCACGTGGCTGAAGTTTCGGTTACGGATGGAAAGGTCAGAGTTCACCGCATGGTGTGCGCCGTTGATTGCGGCCAATACGTGAACCCTGGAATTATTGCCGCGCAAATCGAGGGTGGGGCGATTTTTGGCGCCTCGGCCGCACTCTTTCAGGAACTCACCTTTGAGAATGGGCGACTGCAGCAGACCAATTTCAACAGTTTCCCGGTGATGCGGATGAACGAGAGTCCGGAGATCGAAACCTACATCGTGGAAAGCAACGAGAAGTCTGGCGGAATCGGCGAACCTGGTGTGCCCTGCGCCGCGCCCGCGATTGCCAACGCTCTGTTCGCAGTAACCGGAAAGCGAATCCGGCGTTTGCCCATTCGTCTGACGGAGGCCGTATGAAACGCTGCCTCAAATTGAGCATATTTGTGATTGCGATTCTTTTCGCCGCAAGCGCGCTGTGGCTCTCGCACTCCGTCATCGCCGCCGAGCCTGCCACGGCAAACCCAACGCCATCGTCTGGCGACGGGACGCTTTTCACTGCGTTCGCGCCCGTGCTGAAACACCCGCGATGTATGAACTGCCACTCGCAAGGCGACTTCCCGCGACAGGGCGATGACGGGCATCCTCATGCCATGAACGTCCGGCGCGGTGCCGAGGGTCATGGAGTAACGGCGGAGAAGTGCAGCACCTGTCATCAGGATCACAATCTCGCGGGCCTGCATCTGCCACCGGGAGCGCCGAACTGGGGCTTGCCGCCCGCCAGCACTCCCATGATCTGGCAGGGCTTGACGGATTCCCAGATTTGCCGATCCATCAAGGACCCAAAGCAGAACCGGAACCGAAATCTCGATCAACTGGTCGAGCACCTAACCGAAGACAAACTGGTGATGTGGGCCTGGAACCCGGGAGAAGGTCGAACACCGGCCCCCATGCCGCACGAAGAGTTTGCCGCGAAGGTCAGGCAATGGCGGGCTGCGGGAGCGCCCTGTCCGTAAGGATCTTCGAGGTTTATAAGTGTCACCTAAATCCCACGATATGGATCCACCCTACACGGCCGATCCTCGTGTCCACATTGGCCACGTGCATCTGAAGGTCGCGAATCTCGATCGCGCGCTGGCTTTCTATTCAGGCGTGTTGGGTTTGGAGGTGACACAGCGGATGGGAGACAGTGCTGCGTTTCTGTCAGCGGGAGGTTATCACCACCACATCGCACTGAACACATGGGAGAGTCTGAATGGCTCCCCGCCGCCACCGGGCACCACCGGTCTTTATCACACCGCAATCGTGTATCCCAGCCGCTCCGCGCTGGCCGACGCCTTGCATCGGGTGCTACGGGCGCACATTCCGCTGGAGGGTGCCTCCGACCACGGAGTCAGTCAATCCATTTACCTGCGCGATCCGGACGACAATGGAGTGGAATTGTATTGGGACAAGCCCAAAGACCAGTGGCCGCGCACAGCGGACGGTAAGCTGGCCATGTATACCCGCAGCCTCGATCTGACCGAGTTGCTCAAGGAAGCTTCGGTCGCAGAACACATCGGTTCGGGCCCGCGCGATTTGTAAGACCGGGACAGCGCTCTTTTTTGATCCGAGTTAAAAGCCCAGAGTGTCATCCGCAGACGGACCATATGTCGCCGGCACCGGCGCGTCGTTTAGGCGCAGGTACACGCCGAGTTGGGCGCGGTGATGCACGATGTGGTTGAGAAACATCTGGCGGTAGGCGAGAAAACGCGATCCTTCGAAAATCGGCTTGCCGCCGAAAGACAGCTTCCAGCTCTGCGTCCATGCCTCGTCTGGCATGCTCACCAGAGCGCTGCGGACCTTGGCTGCGCCTTCATCCAAAACGCTCACCAACTGGGCCGCCGATTCCATCGGTATCGGTTTATAGCTTCCTTTTGAAAAGTCCAGCTCCGGGGTGGTTAACACGGCCAGGCCGAATCCGGCCAACTGCGCCACGTGGGGTGCGAGCTTTCCCAGCGCCATAGACTTGGGATGGGGTTTGAAATCGGGCTTGTCGGCGGGTACGCGTTCCAGCGTGGTGCGCGTCTTCTTCATCTCTGCATCGAACTCGGACACCAGCAATTTGCCGATCGACATACATCCTCCATTCGGACTTGGGACTGCCCGCTATTGTAGCGGCATTCGAACTTTTGGGTGATCCGGAGCGCTACCGAAAACAGCGCCACTCGCATGTACCTGTAAATCCTTGATGGACCGGAACATGATTGACCTGAACATGACTGGAAACGATGGGTAGATCGGCCATAAGCCGCGTCCAGAGCCCTTTCCAGCCGAGAATGTGCAAATAGTTGCGCCCTGGCCAAGCCAACGGCCTTGCAAGTCGAGATTCAGCTATGCCCGGTTTGGTACGGGGCTTGCACATAGCCAGAGTGAAGTCAAAACGCAGGAGGAACTCAAGCAGGTCCCAGAATCGTGATTCAGGGATCCTCCGGAGCCGGAGATAAATTTCGATGAAAGTTACGTTATTCGTGTTGTGCTTTTTCTGTGCGACTGTGGCATTCGGACAGGCCTCCGGGGGCGGGGGATCTTTGAGCAATGAACCAGTCGTCACTCAATTCACCAGCCACCCCGGACATGCCTCGCAGGCAGGCATGTTGCAGTCACAAGATCTGCTCGAAAAATCGGTAAACGTTCAAGCGCACGGCGAACGCCCACTGTGGGAAGTCGCCGTACCCGCGCCGGTCACGCCGCTTGGCGATTCCGCGCGCCTCCTGAAACAGGAGCACGAGGCGGCGAAGAAGGCCGAAGTCGTCTGGAGCAATTGAGCAGCGCCGAAGCGCGACATGATCGCGTGATCGGCTGACCGATTTCGAGATCGAATTTACACGGCCGAAGGCGCCCCATTCTTCGTGTGACTTGCGAAGAGTGGGGCTTTCTTTTTTCGCTCCAACATCCTCAGAACTGTCCCCAGCCGCTAAGTGATAAACTTCGCCGGATCGTTTTTCAGCGATCGCCTTTCGGCGATCTTCTATTATTTTATTTCTACGATCTTCATTTGTATTTCTACCGCTCCGTGTTACAGGAAAACTATGCCCAAGCAGAAGCTGAATATCGCGATGATCGGCACCGGTTTCATTGCCAAGGCCCATTCCAATGCTTTCCGGCAAGTGGGCCATTTCTTTAATATCCCCTACGAGCTGGGGTTGAAAGTCGTGTGCGGGCGCAATCAAGCCAAGCTGGAGACCGTCGCTGCGCAATGGGGATGGGAAGAAGTCGCCACCGACTGGCAAAGCGTGGTTGCGCGACCGGACATTGATATCGTCGATATCGCCGTCCCTAACGCGCTGCACGCGCCGATTGCGATTGCCGCGGCCCAGGCTGGAAAGATCGTCCTTTGCGAGAAGCCTTTAGCCACTTCCCTGGCGGAAGCTGAGACGATGGCAAAGGCACTGCGTCATGTCCCCACCCTGGTCTGGTTCAATTATCGCCGCATTCCGGCCGTAGTTCTCGCCAAGCGACTGATCGAAGCAAGCCGAATCGGCCAGATTTATCACTACCGCGCTACCTACCTCAATCAGTCGGGAAACGATCCCGCCAAAGCGACCACCTGGCGCTACAAACGGTCGGAGGCCGGCATGGGAGCGGCGGGAGATCTGCTGTCCCACTCGATCGATTCCGCGCTCTACCTCAACGGGCCGATCGCCGAATTGACGGCGATGACCCACACTTTCGCGCCGGGCCGTGATGTGGACGATGCCACTCTCGTGCTCGCGCGCTTCGCCAACGGCAGTATCGGCACGTTTGAGGCGACCCGGTACGGCGTAGGCTGCCGTAATCGCAAGACCTTCGAAATCAATGGTTCGAAGGGCATGCTGAGTTTCAATCTGGAAGAGATGAATCAACTGGAATTTATCGACATTACAGAAACTCCGAGCCAGCAAGGGATGCGCAACATTAGCGTGACGGGACCGGATCATCCCTACTCTGAAAATTTCTGGAAGCCCGGACACATCATTGGCTACGAGCATCCCTTTATTGCGATGCTTGGGGATTTCCTCGGAGCGCTGGGCCGCAAGGAGCCACTGCCCAATGATCTCGACGCCGCGGTCGCGGTGCAACGAGTGCTGGACGCCATCGAGCGATCGGCCGCTTCTCGCACCTGGGTAAACGTGTAAATGGACACCCTCGCAGCTATAAATCGAATATTGCGAATCGGCTGATCTTGCCAATCATGCTGAAATCTCCGCGACAATTTTCTCTTTTCTGAACCGAACTCGTCTGCACCGAGCTCACCGCTGTACTCTTCCCGATCCGCCGTCTTTGAGCAGGGCATTCACCTCATCGACCGTGGACCGGCTGAAGTCGCCGGGGATCGAGTGCTTCAGGCAACTGGCGGCCACCGCGAACTCGAGCGCGTCCTGGTGACCAGGCAGCACTTGAAAGCCGTAGATCAGTCCCGCGGCGAAGCAATCCCCCGCGCCCACCCGATCAACGATATGGGTGATTTCATAGGAACGGCTGACCATGAAACTCTTCCTGTCATTCAGGCAGGCCGACCAGCCGTTGTGTGACGCGCTTTTCGATTCCCGCAATGTAATTGCAATGGCCTTTAAATTCGGATACTCGTTCAAAACCTTTGCCGTCAGCTTTTCGTATTGCCCGCGATCGAGTTTGCCGGAGTGGACATCCACTTCCGCCAGAATACCGAGCGCCATTTGCACATCCTCTTCATTGGCGATGGCAATGTCGATGTGCTTCACCAACTCGCGCATCACTTCGGCGACCGGCTTTCCCCACTTCCAGAGATTCTTGCGGTAGTTAAGATCGCAGGAAACGGTAATGCCATTTTCCCGCGCTTTCTTCACCGCCTGAAGCGCCAGATCGGAGGCCGAACTGCTGATGGCCGGCGTGATCCCGGTAACATGGAACCAGCCGGCGTTCTTCAGAACGATGTCCCAGTTAATATCGCCCACCTTGGCTAAGGCGATGGCACTGTTATCCCGGTCATACACGACCTTTGAAGGCCGTTGGTTTGCGCCGGCTTCGAGATAGTAGATGCCAACGCGGCCCTTGCCGCGCACGATGCTGGAAGTATCCACGCCGAACCGCCGCAGTTCGCCGATAACTGCATCGGCCACCGGGTTCTTCTCCGGCAAGACGGTCACGAAAGCAGCGGGCAGGCCGAATTGCGCAATGGCGACCGCGACGTTGGCCTCGCCGCCTCCGAAGGTCGCGACAAATTGCGGTGTCTGCAGGATCTTCTCAACGCCCGGCGGCGCCAGCCGCAACATGATTTCGCCGAAGCTGACGGTCGTCTTTGCCATATTCTTCGTTCCGAGCCCCGCCGAGCCTCGGGATTGATTGCTTTAAGGACGCTGGCCTTCCTGGGCTGCGATCAGTTCTACGCCGAGAGTCGCCAGAGCAATGTCTTCGCTCGACGAAAGGCCGCTTACGGCGATAGCTCCGACCACTTGGCCATCTTTCCATACCGGCAGGCCACCGCCCCATCCCACGAACTTGGGATCGCCGTAATAGGCGATATCGTGGCCCTTTTCAGGATGACGTACTTTCTCTCCGATATCTTTCGTCGGCTTTCGCTCCCGCGCCGCGGTCCAGGCCTTGTTGGCGGCGATGCGAATCGAAGATACCGGCGCGCCGTCCATGCGGGCAAAGGCAATCAACTCACCGTGCGGGTCGGCCACGGCGATGACCGCTGCTTTCCGCATCTGCAGAGCCTTTTCAACGATAAGGTCGATGATTTTCCTGGCCTCGGAGTAGTCCAGACTCTGTGTGGTCCTCATGAGTAGCTTCGTTGGGAGCTGGATTTGGACGAGCGCATGGGCGCACAGGATTGTAAATCAAGCGACTGGAACCGATACAGCGGAATGCGGAATTTAGACGAGACCCGCGTCCGCGTAGGCCGAAGCGTTTCTAAACAAAAAAACGGACCAGGGTAGAAACCCTGGTCCGGAAGTTATCAACCCCGCCTAGAACTCGAACTTCAGTGCGAACTGAATCAGGCGTGGGTTGCCGATGGTGTTGGTCACCTGTCCAAAGTTTCCGTTGGGAGGCGCCAGGCAGCAGGTCCCGTTCGGCGGTCCAAACTGCGGATGGTTGAAGAGGTTAAAGAACTCCGTGCGGAATTCGATCGCCGCTCTTTCGGCGATGGTCGTCTTCTTGAAGATGGCGAAATCGAAGTTCTTCGCGCCATCCTGGCGCAGGGAGGCGTCCACTCGCGGCTCGTTACCGAAAGCGTAGTCACCGGGCGGAGTGAAGCAGGAAGTGTTGAACCACTCGGCGAGCCTGGCGGCCGTGCCGCCAGAGGTGCTCTTATCGCAGCCCTGGACGTAGTTCGGACGCAATCCTCCGATACCCAGTCCAAGGGATGAAAGTGGGGTTCCCTGTCCGTAGCTGATCTTCACCGGGAAACCACGTTGGAATACGGTGACGCCGTCGAGTCCCCATCCGGAGACCAGTTTGTCGGAGAAGCCGCTCACTCCACCCATGTACCTCTTGCCCCGGCCAAACGGCAGGTCGAGCACATAGCTGATCGCCAGGCGTTGGGAGACATCCTGCGATGACAGTGAGCGTTCACCCGCCAGATTGTTCCAATCCTGGATGCCACCCACGCCACCAGTCACTCCGCCTTCCAGCCAGGAGGTCAGAGTATCGGTGTTCGACATCAGTTTGGAATTGGTGTAGGCAACCAGCAGGGTCCCGCCGCCGCCGAAACGCTTGTTGACCGTCGCTTGCAACGAGTTGTAGTTGCTGCTGCAGCAACCTTGCCCGTTGAGGTTCAGCCCGGTGTACTCCGGATACGGCCGGTCAAGCTGTCCCGCTCGGAGGTTGCCAGGGGACAACGCGCCCGGAAGGCTGTTGGGGGTATTGCAAAGCGGGCAGGTAAAGGGATTCGGAACGATCTGTGCAATAGAGATCGGCTGTCCTGCCGCTTCCTGCTGGGCCGCTTGAGAGATGAAACGGTCGGGTATCTGGTTGATGTTGGTATTGAACTGAGGAAGGTGTACGCCGTGCGATCCGGCATACGCCACGTCAGCAAAGAAGCCGTAGGGCAGTTCGCGTTGGATACCGAAGTTCCACTGTTGGACGTATCCGTACTTCTGGACCGTATAACCGGTGGCCGAGAAGTTGCTCTGGTTGATCGCATATTGCGAGACATTCGGTATCGGGTTGCGCCCGGCCACTGGGGTGAGGTTCGCGCCCGGGAAGAACGGGCCCGTGGTGGGATCGCACACCAGATTCTCTGGGCCAGCCAAGGTACAGTTGCTGTTGGTCAGCGTGCTCGCCGGGGTAAATCCGCTGTTGGCGCTGGCAATGAAGTTCGAAGTGGCGCTGCTGACCGGATCGATGTAGGGATTGGTTCCGAAGGAAACATAATTCGGAATGAAGAACATCCCGTATCCGCCGCGGATCACCGTCTTCTGGTCCAGCCCGTAGGCAAATCCTAACCTCGGCATGACCTGTGTATACGACAGCGGCAGGTTATTGCGGCCACTGTTCACACCGGTCTTAACCAGGAACAAATCGCCAGGACAAGGGCTGCCCGCAACTCCGCTGCATCCCGTCACCGAGGAGTTGGCCACGCTAGGGTTGAAATAAGTCATCTTGTCGTAGCGTTCCGACCACGGTCCCTGAAGTTCGTATCGGAGGCCTAGGTTGAGGGTTAATTTCTGGGTCACGTGCCAGTTATCCCCCAGGTAGAAAGCGCGGTAGGTTTGCTTGCCTGACACTGGACCGGAAATCACGAGCGAGCCCGTGGTCTGGTTGCCGAAGGCTGAACCCTGCCCTTGGCCAAACCCTAACAGGAAATCTGCAAAATCTTTTCCGTTCTGCAGGTTGCTGCCGACTTTGTCGGTCGTCCACGATCCCACGAACGAGATCAGTCCGCCGCCAGTGTTGGTCTGCAGGTAGTTGTCATACCCTTCTTCAAGCTGTGCGCCCCAGGTAAAGGTATGTCGACCGCGGATCATAGTGATCTGCGGAGAGAAGTTGAATTGGGTATTGTGGTCATCGATCGAGCTTTGCCCCTGACTGCAGCCAACCAAAGCGTCACTGTTGCCAAAGCAAGGCGTGAGCGGTGTGCGCTCCGTGTTCGGAATAAAGCTGTTGTACGATGCTGGCCAGCCTTCCTGCGTCATGTCGAAGGCTGAATTGATCGGCAGACGCAAGTAGTGGAATCGGCTGGCGCTGATATTAAAGTTCGCGATCGTGGTGGGACTGATAACCCAGTTGTAACCAACCGCGACGCTCTTGCTGCGAGTATTTTCCTGGCAGCGGTCTTTGCAGAGTCCGGTGCCGAACGGGTCTTGCGCCAAACTCAACAGCTTCCAGTAGCTGAATCGGCCGAAGACGCGCTGGTTGGTGGTGATGTTCTGGTCCACACGGGCCACATACTCATCCACGTCTCCGCCGGTGCTGGCCGCCTTGATGAAGTTGTTGCTGATCGAACTGCTCAACGGATCGGGAATGAGGCTATTGAGCAGAAAGAGAGCGGTCGGGTTCATCGGGTAGGGAAGGTTATTTAGGTTGTTGCCCGCGATCGGGGTGCGTACGCCGGTGGTCAGGTTCACGCTGAGCGGGTCGTAAAGCTGGTGAATAAAGTTTCCGCTGGAATCCTTGTCACCGCAGATCCCGCCGGGACCGGTGAAACCTGAAAGGCACTGATCACTGAAGTCGCCGGTGCGTTCGGCCAGGGTGGGAACCGTCGTGTTGAATACCGTGCCCGTCCTCAGACGGAACCCTTCATAACTGCCGAATACGAAGGTCCTGTTCTTGAACACCGCTCCGCCAATCGTTGCTCCGAACTGGTTCTGGGTGAACGGCGGCGGCTCATTGGTTTCGCCCGACGCGATTTGCGTTCCCTTATTGAAGTATTCGTTCGAGTTGAAAAGCTTGTTCCGGAGATAGTCGTAGGCCGAGCCGTGCCAAGTGTTGGTTCCCGACTTCGTGCTGAGGTTGATGACGCCACCGGAGAACTTGCCCCACTCAGGTCCCAGGTTGTTGTATTGCACTTTAAATTCACCGATCGAGTCGGCGGTCGGGACCAGCGCCGGGAGGTTGATGTAGCCGATGTTCAGCGGCTGGCCATCGAGGTACTCTGCGCTTTCATTGGCGAACGATCCGCCGATCTGATAGTTGGCGAAGTCGAATGGATTCTTGCCGACCGGCGAACCCTGGGTGTTTCCTTGCGGAACCACGGAGGGGGCAACCGCAGCAAGGTTATAGATGTTGCGTCCATTTAGCGGCAGTTCGGTCGCTTTGCGCGCATCAACAACTTGTCCGAGAGACGAACTCTCGGATTGCAGAAGCGGCGTCTCCGAAGTCACTTCGACGGTCTCTGTTGCTTGACCAATCGGCAACGCCATGTCGATCTTGGAGTTCTGTTGTACCTGCACCACCACGGGTTCCTGGGTGACACGCTTGAAACCCGGCTTCTCCGCTTCGACGCGGTAGTTCCCAGGAATCAGGTTCACAAACCCGTAAAGGCCGTCAGATCCGGTTGGCTGGGTGCGCTTTTCTGCGGTTCCCAAATTGGTCAACGTGACCCGGGCATCGGAGATGGCTGCGCCCGAGGGATCAGTCACCGATCCGGTAATTGAGCCATAGGTGGACTGGCCCTGTACGAACATGCAGGTTGAAAGGAGAACGCCCAACGAGAGAAGCAACGGCAGCAATCTGCGAGAAATCATCACCCACCCCCACACGAAGTGCACAGCATTACGACCCTGTGGTGAACCGGCCATCCTGGGCCGGCTACTGGCATGACTGTAGCTGAGGAGTTTTGTCACACCCCCTAAGTCGTTGTCAAGAAGAAAAATATCGATATTGTAGGGAAGTTAATCGGTTACCCTAGCTGCCGGCGTCGGCTCTGGCTTACCCGGCCGGGCGGAGGTATTCTCATACGCCGCGATTTATGGACAGCCGAATCAAAGCCGGTGAAAATCCAGGCGTCGTCAGAAAGCACCACCGAGTCACGCTCAAAGCCGTGGCCGAACACGTTGGCCTTACTCCCGGAACGGTATCAGCGGTCCTTAATAATTCCCCGGCTGCTTCGTCAGTCCCTCAACGCACCAAGACTCGAATTCTGGATGCGGCTCGCAAGCTGAATTACCGCCCGAATTTTTTTGCCCGCTCGCTTCGCGTCAAGCGAACCTTCACAGTCGGAGTCATCGCGCAAATTGGCGATCCCTACGGAGCGATGGTCATTAGCGGAATCGAACAGCACCTTCGCCAACACGGATTCTTTTTCCTCACGGTGGCTCATCCCCACGACGAAGAACTTTTGGATACTTACTCGCACCTGCTTCTGGAAAGGGGCGTCGAGGGCTTCATCACCGTCGATGCGCCCATATCGCGACCAGTGCCGCTTCCCGTTGTCGCGGTTGCGGGACATCGCCGCCTCGAAGGTGTCACCAACATTGTTCTCGACCATCGGCGTGCAGCGCACCTGGCGCTGAGACACCTGGTGGAGCTTGGTCACAGCGAGATTGCGGTGATGAAAGGACCGCCTGATAGTTCCGATTCGGTGGAGCGGTGGAACTCCGTCTGCGACGTATCCCGCGAGCTTGGGGTTCGGGTGCGCCCGGGCCTGACGATTCAGATCGAGGGAGAAGCAGGCATGCCCGGACTCGGCTATCCCTTCACCAAACAATTGCTGGCGGAGAACCGCAGCTTCACTGCATTGCTGGCTTTCAATGACAGCTCGGCGATCGGCGCGATTCGAGCGATCAACGAAGCCGGCTTGCGCGTTCCCGAAGATATTTCTGTGGTTGGATTCGACGATATACAGTCGGCAGCCTACAGCAACCCGCCTCTCACCACCATTCGCCAGCCTCTGCTGAAGATGGGAGAAATTGCCGCGCGGACCTTGTTAGGTCGAATTGATAATCCGGAGAGCTATCTGCCGGAACTTTTGATCGAGCCCGAACTCATCGTTCGCAAATCTACAGCCAAGCCTGCCGCCCAGGTCCGCGGAAATTCGAGCAGGCAGGATTAGAAACGTAACCATGTCATCTTCTTTTATCTGTGGTCCGTCCTGAGCAAAATTGTGGGCCGCCAACCACCCCAAGCCAGCCGTTTTTGTATCATCGGTACAGGCGCCATTGCGGGCGCGTCATGCTGAGGGCCAGGGACCAAAGTTGCCAACACTCATTCCGCGAATAGCCTCCATCCCGATTCTGCTTTTTTGCCTCGCGCTGGGTCTCGTGGCGGCGCCGGTATCGTTGTTCGAGACCAAATTGCCTCGCGGGGTGGATTTCGTTCTGCAGAACTCTCCTACGCCGCAGAAGTATCTGATCGAAACCATGCCCGGCGGAGTTGCGCTGCTCGATTACAACCACGACGGATTGCTCGACATCTTTCTGGTAAATGGCGGACGCGTTACCAGCCCGATGCAAACGCCGGAGAATTTCGACCGCAAGAATCCGCGTTATTGGAATCGGCTGTATCGGCAGAACAAAGACGGCAGCTTCACCGATGTGACCGAAAAGGCCGGCTTGTCGAACGCCGGAGACGGCAACTACGGCATGGGAGTTGCTGTGGGGGATTACGACAATGACGGCTTTCCTGATCTGTACGTCACCAGCTACGGAAAAAATATCCTCTACCACAACAACGGCGACGGCACCTTTACGGACGTAACCGCCAAGGCGGGCGTGGCTGCTGGAGGCTGGTCGGTCTCAGCCGGCTTTTTCGACTACGACAACGACGGCAAACTGGACCTGTTCGTCACCCGCTACATGGAATGGGACACGAAGCACAGCAAGACCTGCGGCGGGGAGTGGCATACCTATTGTCCGCCGGAAGAATTTCCTGCTACTACCAGCATTCTCTATCACAACAACGGCGACGGCACCTTCACCGATGTCAGTCAGAAATCAGGCATTGCCGCCAAGAAAGGGCGAGCGCTGGGGGTGGCTTTTGCGGACTACGATGGCGACGGCTTCACTGATATATTCGTCGCCAACGACGGCATGCAGCAATATCTCTACCACAACAACGGCAACGGTACTTTCACCGAACGCGGCCTGGAAGCCGGCGCCGCACTATCCGAGGACGGACGTCGACTCTCCGGCATGGGCGTGGTCTTTCAGGATTACGACAATGACGGTCGCCCCGACGTGATCGTGACCGAGCTTCCACGAGAGATTTACGGCGTCTATCACAACGAAGGCAATGGAACCTTCAGCTACGGCAGCCTTGAGACTGGGCTCGGCGTGCTCTCAAGCGGCAGCTCAGGCTGGGGAGTTGGCCTGGAAGATTTTGACAATGATGGCTGGAAAGATTTGTTCGTCGCCCAAGGCCACGTTCTCGATAACGTCGAGCAGATCGATCCTTCGCTTCACTATTGGGAGCTGCCCTTGCTGGCCATGAATCACAATGGCCGCTTCGAGCGCGCGGACTCCGGCAGCTCGACGCCAGTCGCCGGACGCGGAGCCGCTTTTGGCGATCTTAACAATGATGGCTGGCAGGACGTGGTGATGACTTCGCTGGGCGGCCCTCCGCAGATCTTCTACAACCGCGGAGGCAAACAGCACTGGCTGGTCGTTTCGCTGCGCGGAACGCGGAGCAACCGGGACGGCTTCGGGGCCCGCGTGCAAGTCAACGGACAAACTCGATTCGCTACCTCGGCCGGGAGTTACGAGTCTTCGAGCGACAAGCGCCTCCACTTCGGACTGGGTGAGGCAAAAACTGCCAAGATAGAAGTCTCCTGGCCGTCGGGCGCGCACCAGACTATTAAAGATGTGCCCGCCGACCAGTTTCTGGAAGTCGTCGAACCGGAGAAACCGTGATTCGCATTCTTCTGGCAATTTGGCTGGCGTGGCAGACCGTTTCTCCCGAAGCGCTGCAGCATCTGCAGGCGGGCGCAGAAGCCGATAAGCAGCGGCATTTCGATGTGGCGATTGAGGAGTACAAGAAAGTCACCGAGCTCGCGCCCAAGCTGCCCGACGGGTTTGTAAACCTCGGCCAGGCCTACATGGAAAATCGCGACTACGGCGCCGCCATCGCGCCGCTTAAGCATGCGGTGGAACTGGCTCCGGACCTGGCGGGTGCGCACCAGTTGCTGGGGTACGCGCTGCTGGCGCAGGGATATCCCGCTGAGGCGATTCCGCATTTGGAAAAGATCAACGAGCAAACGGCACTGGGAATTGCGCAGATCGGCACCGGGCAGTTGCCGCAGGCGGTGGCAAATTTGCAGGCCGCGCTGGCCAAACACCCCAACGACGCTGACTTGCTCTATTATCTGGGCCGCGCCAGCGGTCTGATGTCGAAGCAGTCGATTGACACTCTGCTGGCCGAGTACCCCGACTCGGCGCGTGCTCACCAGGCGCTTGCCGAAAACTATTTTGTTCTGCGGCAAATGCCCCAGGCGGAAAAAGAATTTCGCGAAGCTCTGCGATTGCGTCCCGACACTCCCGAGTTGCACCTTGAACTCGGGCTGGTGTATGCCGGCTCTTCGCAATGGGCGAAGGCCGAGGAAGAATTTCGCGCCCAAACCAGGATGCAGCCGGGCAATGCCGAAGCCGCCTACCGGTTGGGCTCCGCGCTTTTGCAGCAGGGGAAAGCCGCAGAGGCCAGGACAGAACTGGAGCGCTCCAACCGCTTGCTGCCGGATATGCCCGAAACGCTATATTCTTTGGGCAAGGCTGCGGCGCTCGCTGGGGACTCCGCCGCCGCCGAAAAAGCGTGGACGAGGCTGCTTTCGATCGAAAAGCAGAGCTCGTTGGCGGCGCAGACGCACTTCGCTCTGGCCGGTCTCTACCGCAAGCAGGGAAAAACCGCCGAGGCAGAGCGCGAAACCCAGGAGTTCCAGAAACTGCAGAATCCGGCGACTCAACCAGAGAGTCTGCAGAAGTAAGTCCACAAGAATGACGTTTGCAAAATCACTATGCTGAAACTGAAAGTTCTGGGAAAAGTTATTGAATCGGGACTGGTCGCGATTGTCCGAACCCACAGCTCGGAGCAGGCGTTGCGCATCGCCGAAGCGTGTGCCCGCGGTGGCGCGGCGGCGATTGAAATTACCTTCACCGTTCCCGGAGCGGCCGCGGTCATTGCGGACCTGGCCAAGGAATATGCTTCGGGCGGAATCCTGATCGGAGCCGGAACCGTCCTCGACCCGGAGACCGCCCGGATTGCGATCCTGGCTGGTGCGCAATATATCGTAAGCCCGTCGGTAAGCGCTGACACCGCCCGCTTGTGCAATCGCTACCAGATTCCTTACATGCCGGGTGCCGGCACCATGCGTGAAATCGTGAACGCGATGGAATGCGGCGCCGACATCGTGAAGCTATTTCCCGGAGAAACTTTGGGCCCCGCGTTCGTGAAGGCGGTGAAAGGGCCTTTACCCCAGGCTTCCCTGATGCCGACCGGTGGCGTAAGCGTCGATAACGTGGGCGACTGGATCAAAGCGGGCGCGGTCGCGGTCGGCGTGGGCGGAGGCCTTACCGCAGGCGCGGAAAAAGGCAACCTCCAGCTGGTCACCGATACCGCCAGGCAGTTTGTCGAAAAGATCCGACTCGCGCGTGCGAAGTAGTGCTGACCGCGAGTTCTGCAACAAAGAAGTTCTCGAACCAATATGAAGCACTGGAAAAATGACGACGAACTCTTCTCCATCGTGAAGCGGGAACTTTTCACCTGCGTGGTGGGCGATGTCATGGACAAACTGGACCTGCAGCACCAGTTTCTGCCTCCACAGATTCGCCCGCTGCGGGCGGATATGGTAGTCGTAGGCCGCGCCCTGCCCGTGCTGGCAGTGGACGTGTTTGCGGAGAAAGTTGCAGGAACCGCCAATAAGCTGATGGAAAAACCGTTCGGCTTGATGCTTGAAGCCCTCGACGACCTTCGTGCCAACGAAGTGTATGTCACCACTGGATCATCCCCGCGCAACGCGCTCTGGGGAGAATTGATGAGTATTCGCGCCCGCAAGTTGGGTGCCTGCGGCGCGGTATTGAATGGCTATTCGCGCGATACCAAGGCCATTCTCGATTTAAACTTTCCCACATTTTCCTGGGGACCTTACGGCCAGGATTCCTCCCCGCGCTACAAAGTAGTGGATTTTCGAGTGCCCCTGGAGATCGGCGCAGTGCGTCTGCGTCCGGGCGACATTCTCTTCGGCGATATCGACGGAGTGTGCCTGATTCCAAGCGCAGCCGCCGATGAGGTTTTCGCCAAGGCTCTGGAAAAAGTTCGCGGCGAAAAGTTAGTCAGAAAAGCTCTGGAAGAAGGAAGCAGCGCAGCAGCGGCATTCGAAAAACACGGCATCATGTAGAAAAACTAAAAACTGGGAACCGAGAACTGGTTCTCAAAAAAACAACAACAGTCGATAACGGTACACATTGAATGATAAACATCGATCTCTCCGGCAAATCGATCCTGCTCACTGGCGCGATGGGTGCCATCGCCCGGCCCATGGCGCAAAAGCTCACCGCCGCAGGCGCGACTCTGATCCTGGTCGACATCAAGCCCGAGGAGGCAGCCCTACAAACTTTGCAAGAGTGGCAGATTCCCTCGTCGTCATACGTCTACTTCTCCACTGACATCACAGACTCCGCGGCCCTGGGACGGGTCGTCGACGAATCCTTTCGGCCGCTTCCCTGCCCTGGACATTGTTCTCGGCCACGCCGGCGGCTGCGGATTGCATCCCTTCGCCACAACTTCGGAAGACGAATACGATCGCATTTTTCGTTTCAACTATTTCGCCCAGGTTAACCTGGCGCGTGCCGTCTTCTCGCAATGGATGGAGCGGAAAATCGCCGGTCATCTCATCTTCACCTCTTCCTACGTTGCTCGCATGCCCCACACCCAGATTCCCGCTTATGCATCGGCAAAGGCCGGACTGGAAAACTTCGCCCGCTGCATGGCGCTTGAGTATGCCCCCACCGGAATTCGCGTGAATGTTGTCTCACCAGGCAATGTGGCCGCCGGCAGTTCGCTGAAAGTGTTCGACGAGGATCCGGCCTACAGAGAATTTGTGCTGCGCGTTTCCCTGGGCAGAAGAAACAGTCCGGAATCGATCGCCGACGCGTTCGTCTTTCTCTGCTCGCCTTTAGCCAATGAAATCAACGGCCAGATTTTAAGTCCGGACTACGGGGCCGGAATCGGCAACCGCCTATGAAAATTGGGCTGGGTCTCTATCGCCATATGCTGACCCGCGACTACTACGACTTCGCGCGGCAGGCGGGATGCACCCACGTCGTGGTCCACCTGGTTGACTATTTCAATAACGGCGCCACCAACCCGCGCAACAATCAACCCACCGGCGCGAAGTACGAGCCGTGGGGAGTGGCCGGCGATCCCGAAAAGCTATGGACAGTCACGGAACTGAAACAAATCCGGCGCGACATTGAAGATGCCGGGCTGATTTTGGCCGCGATCGAAAATCTCGACCCCGCGCATTGGCACGACATTCTTTTGGACGGCCCGCAGCGCCCGCAACAAATCGAAAAGGTTAAAACCATAATCCGCCGCATGGGAGAGGCCGGGATTCCCGTGCTCGGCTACAACTTCAGCCTGGCCGGAGTGTGCGGTCGCGTCACCGCCCCGCTGGGACGAGGACACGCGGTCACTCTCGGAATGGATGGACAAGCCGAAGATGTGCCCATTCCGAAGGGCATGGTTTGGAACATGATTTACGACCCGAAGGCTCCTGCCGGCACTCTGCCTTCAATTTCTCACGAAGAACTCTGGCGCCGGCTCGAGCGATTTCTGGAAGATGTGGTGCCGGTGGCCGAGCAATCGGGTGTGCGATTAGCTGCGCATCCCGACGATCCTCCGATGCCGACGATGCGACGTCAGCCTCGGCTGGTCTACCAGCCCCAGATGTATCAACGCTTGATCGATGTTGCGCCGAGTCCGAGCAACGCTCTCGAACTCTGTGTGGGGACGATCGCCGAAATGACCGAGGGCAATGTCTACGACGCTGTGGATCGCTACAGCCGTCAGGGAAAAATCGCCTATATCCACCTGCGCAACGTGGTGGGAAAAGTTCCGCGCTATCGCGAAACATTTATCGACGAAGGTGATGTGGATATGATCCGCATCCTGTCGATTTTGGCGCGAAACCGATTCGACGGCGTAGTCATTCCCGACCACACTCCGCAAATGACCTGCTCGGCGCCGTGGCATGCCGGCATGGCACACACCATCGGATTTATATTGGCCGCTCAAGCCATGCTCAAAGATTCTCCCGAAGGCAAAAACTCTTGACGTCGGCGTCGAGCGCTTCAGTACATCCCCGCAAGATTTCTCCCGGCCTTCTACCTCTTATCACAGCCGCGTCGGTTTCAGCCCTTGGCGGCCTGCTGTTTGGTTACGACAACATTGTCATCAGCGGTGCGATCCACTATCTGGCGATTTGTTTCAAGCTCGATGCCGCCGGCGTCGGCTGGGCTGCCGGATGTGCGCTGATCGGATGCACTGTCGGGGCTGCCGGCGCAGGCGCGGTGGTCGACCGCATCGGTCTGAAAAAAGGCCTGACAATTTGTGCCGCGTGTTTTGCTTTGTCGTCCTTGGGCATGTGGTTTGCCGCCAGCCTTACCCAATTTGTAATCTGGCGATTGATTGGCGGCCTGGGAATTGGCGCGGCTTCGATTATTGCGCCGATGTACATCGCTGAGATTGCGCCTGCCCGGCTGCGCGGCAGGCTCGTCACTCTCTATCAGCTTGGAATCGTGCTGGGCATTCTCGCCGCGGTCTTCGTCAATATGCTGATTCAGCGCATGGGAGACGAAGCCTGGAACACTTCCGTCGGCTGGCGCTGGATGTTTCTGGTGGGCGTAATTCCCGCCGTTCTGTTTGGCATGACGATCATTCCCGCGGTCGAGAGTCCGCGTTGGCTCATGAAAATGGGCCGCCGCGAGGATGCGCTCGCCGTCCTGTCGAAAGTAAACGACAGGGTCACGGCAGTGACCGAGGCGGCCCAGATACAGGACTCCCTGAACATCGAAGAAGGCCACATCTCGGAATTGTTCACCACGTTTCGCAGACCGTTACTGATCGGGATCATGCTGGCAGGGTTCTCCCAACTGAGTGGCATCACGCCGCTTTTCTCTTTTCTGCCCGAAATTTTCAGATCGGCTGGAACCGCCACCAGCGACGCATTCTTCCAGTCCGTATTAGTCAGCCTCGTGAATCTGGTCTTCACCCTTTTCGCTCTTTGGCTGGTGGACTTGTCCGGACGCAAGAAGCTGATTCTGGCCGGCACGCTCTTGCAGTCTATTTCCTTTGCCCTGGTCGGCTGGTTTTATCATGTTCACGGCAGCGGGTTGGCCGTCCTCATTTTTGTGATGACGTTTGTAGCCGGGCACGCCTTCGGTAATGGCGTCGCCTGCTGGGTCATCATTTCGGAAATTTACCCCACCAAGGTTCGCGGACGCGCCATGTCCATTGCGACCACGGCGCTGTGGGTAGTTGGATATCTGGGCAATCAGAGCTTTCCGCTGATGCAGAAACATCTGGGCAGCGACGGCACGTTCTGGTGCTTCAGCGCCGCCGCATTTCTGAACCTGGTATGCGTGCTGTGGCTAGTGCCGGAGACCAAGGGACGGACGCTGGAAGATATCACCAGGTTTTGGACCGCACGCAAATCACTTTCCGCGGCAAACGCGGGCGAGTAAACCATATGAGGCGAATTTCTTTTTTTTCTTCGTTCGTTTTCCTTCTTGTCGTCGCCTGCACGTTCGTAACTGCGCAGACGCCGAACGCGCCCCAGAGTGAGGCCCGCACTTCGTTCCGGGTCATTCAGGTTGATGCCGGCAAAGTGACGGGCACGATCCGCTCCTTTCAAGGGCTCAACGGACCGCCGCACCCCATCATGGAAGGGCTTCCGGATCTGGTCCAACAATATAGAGATCTTCGCATCGACAGCATCCGCACTCACGACATTATGGGGCCGACGGATGTTGCAGCGCACTATTCGACCGACCGGCCGCTGCTGATCTGGCTCGTGCCTGACCTACAGCAACGCACTCGCCTGGTGAACGCCGCCAACGAGGGCGCGATTTTCCCCGACTGGAATGCCGATCCAGAGAAGCCGGAGAGCTATCACTTCGGCCCGTCCGATAAATTCATTCAGTCAATCCGCGAGGCGCATGCGGAAGTTTACTATCGCATCGGCCGCAGCTTTGGCGCGGACTACACCGCTCTCCCCGACTTCGACAAGTTTGCCTCGGTGGTAAAGCACATTGCCATGCACTACAACCAGGGCTGGGCGAATGGCTTTCACGACAATATTCGTTATTGGGAGTTCTGGAACGAAGAGGACCTGCCATTTTTCTGGACCGAAACGCCGGAGCGCTTTTACACCCTGTACGAAAAAACAGCTCGCGCTTTGAAGTCCGTGGACCCTGCGATGAAAGTGGGCGCCGATGCGTTGGCTCTGCCGTTCAGCGGCGGGCCTTATCGAGAGGGGTTGATCGCGTATTGCGCCAGCCACAAAGTCCCTCTGGACTTTTATTCCTGGCACTCCTATGCCCTGACCTCCGCTGATCCCTACGACGTAGTTCGGATCGGCGATGACATCAGGAAACTACTGGACGCGAATGGATTTCGCGAGACCGAGAGTATTTTGAGCGAATGGAATCTCACTCCGGACTTCACCGAGCGCGAGCGCGCCCGATTGCAAGGAATAGAGAATGCCGCCTTCGTTGGCGACTCGTTGATCTACATGCAGGATTCGGCGATTGACCTGGCGCACTTCTACCGCGGCGATGCCGCATGGATGGGCCTGTTCGGTCTGCACGGCGAATATTTCAAGCCGGCATATACTTTCCGTGCCACCGGCGCCATGCTGAAGACTCCGGAACGCCTCAATCTGAGTGGGGCGGATACTTTCGGATTTGCGGCGATGGCCGGGCGCTCGCGCGACGGCAAGACAGTGCAGGTTCTGATCAGTAATTACGAAATCCCGTCAAACTACCAGCCTCCTCCCATGGAGCCTCCGGCAGGCTCGGCTCCCGAAGGCGTGCCGCTGCCTGATTTTTCCAAGCTGAAGTTCTTGCCCCCCAGAACGGACATCCATTACCAGAACAATCAGGGCTACGCACTTGCGATCAATAATCTTCCTTGGGGAGAAAAGGACTCTTTCACAGTCAAGCGGTATCGCCTGACGAAGGAGGAGGACTTCACTCAGGTCGAAGAAACGACAGCTACGGGGCAGCAGATCAAAATTTCGCACCCGTTGCCGCCCCCTGGCCTCGAGCTCATTGTGCTGCAGCGCCGCTAATATTGGGACTGCAGAGGACGATTCTGTGTCGACCGGCAAAACGGAAAAACCCAGCGCTGCCAGCTCGTCGTTAAACTGTCCAACGGTTTGAAAACGAATGGCGTGAATTCCCACCGCGCGTGCGCCTTCGACATTGATCTCGCGATCGTCCACGAACAAAGTCTCCGACGACGCCGCTCCGAGGGCGTCGAGACTGTGCCGGTAGATGGCCGCATCAGGCTTGGTGAGCCGCACTTCGGCTGAGAATGTCTGATTGTCAAAATCGCTCAGCCAGGCGAAGTTTTTTCGCGCGTAACGGATCATGTCGTGGGGCATATTCGACAGCAGCCCAGTTTTTATTCCGGACGAATGCAGTCGCTTCAACCAAGCCACCATCGCGGGGTTGATCCGGGCCCACATCTCGACATCCCAAACGCTGAGGACTTTGAGATGTTCGGGCTCAAGCTTGAACTTGGCAGCGTCCGCAACCTCCGACCAATAGGCTTCGTAGGAGAGATCGCCGCGGTCGTAAAGCAGCCGGTTCCTTCCCCAGAGTTGGCGGAACAAAACCGGATCGATCTTGAACAGGTTCGCCATGCGGCCCCAGTTCTCCGCCGTCGGCATGTAGCACAGAACTTCGCCGTAATCGAGAATCACCGCCTTGATGTTTACCGTCTTCGAGCGATCCATTGCGCCTCCACTTCCATATTCTCCCGGCCGCTCATATTCAGTCCAATGAATTGATATTCGCTCTGTGATAACTTGTGGGCGGCTTTTACGCCTGACGCGAATAATTCGTCGGGCTCAAATCTGAAACGGCGGGAGCGGGCATGAAGCTGAATGGATATTTAGCGAAGAGCACGGTCGTTGCGGCTTTGGGCGGTCTGCTGTTTGGCTTCGACACGGCAGTCATCTCCGGCACCACCAGTGCTCTGACCCAAACCTACCAGCTCACGCCGTTCCTGCTGGGAGTAACGGTTTTCAGCGCGCTCTTTGGAACAGTTCTGGGCGCGATGCTGGCCGGGTTCCCGGGCGAACGTTTCGGCCGCCGCGACAGCCTGCGGGTGATGGCGGTCTTGTACCTGATCTCCGGTCTGGGTTGCGCGTTTGCATGGAA
This sequence comes from Terriglobia bacterium, assembly GCA_963734265.1. GTDB lineage: Bacteria > Acidobacteriota > Terriglobia > Terriglobales > Acidobacteriaceae > JAIQFF01. Next base: position 309,969 of record CAVTGN010000012.1, on the reverse strand, counting down.
TTGGTATGCCCTGGTGATCTTTCGGTTCATCGGCGGATTGGGCGTGGGCGGCTCCTCGGTTCTGGGGCCAATGTATATCGCGGAAATTGCGCCAGCGAAGTTACGCGGCCGGCTGGTGGGAGTTTTTCAATTTAACGTCGTATTCGGCATCCTGCTCGCTTACTTCTCGAATTACGTGATCGGGCTCCAGCACTTCGGCGCCACCGAATGGCGTTGGGAACTGGGCGTCACTGCCCTTCCCGCCGCTTTGTTCTTCGTGATGCTGTTTACCATTCCTCGGAGTCCACGCTGGCTGGTCAAGAAAGGCCGCGTCGAAGAAGCGCGAACCGTATTGCAGAAAACGGGCGACGAAGATTACGAGCACGATCTGCAGGAAATCGTGGCCTCGATTGGCGAGGAGCAGAGTCAGGCTAAGGAGAAGCTGTTTACTCGAAAATATGCCTTTCCGATTTTTCTCGCGGTCAGCATCGGCGTTTTCAACCAGCTCTCCGGCATCAACGCGATTCTCTACTACCTGAACGACATTTTTGCCCACGCCGGCTTCAGCAAAGTTTCCGGCAACCTGCAGGCCGTCGCCATCGGGGCCACCAACCTGCTGTTCACCATGATCGCGATGTCGGTGATTGATCGCCTCGGCCGCAAGACCCTGCTTTTGGTCGGTTCGGTTGGCACGGCGGCATGCCTGGCCGGAGTCGCAACGATTTTCTTCACCGGCCGGCATCAGAGCCTTCTGGTTTGGCTGCTGGTCGGATACATCGCGTTTTTCGCTTTCTCCCAGGGCGCCGTCATCTGGGTTTACCTCTCGGAAGTTTTCCCCAACTCGGTGAGAGCCAAGGGTCAAAGCCTGGGCAGTTTCGCGCACTGGTTTATGAACGCCGGCATCTCTCTGATTTTTCCTCTGATGGCGGCAACTTCGGGCGCTTACCCGTTCGTGTTTTTCTCGGTGATGATGGTGGTGCAGTTCTTCGTGGTCTGGCTGTTCTATCCGGAGACCAAAGGTCTGTCGTTGGAAGAGATGCAGAAGAAGATGGGAATCGCCTGACGAATTACGCCGGGACGGATTGTGCCAGCTCTTCCGAACACAAGGCAGCTCCGCCTGCAATTCCGGCGTCGGCGCCGTAACGCGCCCGCAGCAGCGGAATTTCCTGACAACGCGAATTGATGCAGTACCTGGGCAGGCGGTTACGGATTTCATCGAACAGCGGACACAGCATCGCAGCCACGCCCCCGCCAATGATCAGAACATCAGGATCCAGCATATCTACAACGTTGCTCAGCCACACCGACAACAGGTCGACGGTTTCCAGCAGTAGTTCTTTGGCGAGCGCGTCGCCGTCCAAATAGGCGCGCCCGACCATCTCGCTGGTCACGTCCGGAATTTTGCCGTTCGCCAGGTCCAGAATTAATGAATGGCGTCCCGACGCAGCCAGCATGGCTTGCGCTCGTTTCGCGATCGCCGGGCCAGCCGCCAGGGCTTCGATGCAGCCGGGCTTCCCGCATCCGCAGCGAGGTCCGCGATAATCGATGCTCATGTGGCCGCCCTCGCCCGCGGCGCCCGTGCGGCCATGATAAATTCGCCCGCCAAATATGATGCCGGTGCCGATTCCGGTTCCAATCGTGGCGTAGAAAACGTTGCCGTAGCCTCGGCCTGCGCCCCACTGCACCTCGGCCAGGGCAGCGGCATTGGCGTCGTTGTCAATCCTGACTGGCACTCCATATACTTTTCCGACTTCCGCCGCCAACGGAAAATTGCGCCAGCAAGGAACGTTTGGAGGATTGACGATGACGCCGGTTTTGGGATCGAGCGGACCGGGCGCACAGATTCCGATTCCGCGAATGAGGTTTTGTTTTTCGGAGTCGCCAGCGTATAGGTGATCAATGGCAGCGACCACCGCAGCCAGCCCTGCCGCCGGGCCCAGATCGGAAACCATTGGGGTGCGAGCCTGTTTTTTGATTTCGCCTTCGGAGTCCACCAGGCCAGTGGCGATCTTTGTGCCTCCGATATCGACACCGATAATCAAATGGCCTTCTGGGTGACCCTGCGTCATGGCAGTAGACATAACCAGCAACCAGGCGAACCGGTTAGGACAAGAACATTACCCTATCACAAGGTTAACGTTAAAGCTTTGGGAATTGCACGATCCCGGCTGTTCTCAAAATTGATGAAGTTCTATGCATTCTCGGGTAGGATGCTCGTCTATGGCTTCACACACTCTCTCCCGCCGCGCTTTTCTGGCTTTATCCGCAATGCTTCCCTGGTCTCTCCGCGCCTATGCCTCGACGTCGATTCCCGTGGGCCTCGAGCTTTACTCCGTGCGCAATGCGCTGAAGGACGATCTCACGGGCACGGTTCGCACCGTGGCGCAGATGGGATACCAGTGCGTTGAGTTTTACGCGCCTTACTTCGACTGGACCGAAGCTCAGACCAAGGACATGAAGAAGCTGCTGGACGATCTCGGCGTGCGTTGCTACTCCACGCATAACAGCAGTTCGTATTTCACCGCGGAGAAGCTCAAGCGCGCGGCCGACATGAACCTGATTCTCGGAAGCAAGTATGTGGTGATGTCCAGTTCCGAGCCCAAACCCGGTCTGGATGGATGGAAAGAGGTTGCCGACACGCTAAATTCTGCCGCCGACCAGCTCCAGCCCATGGGATTGAAACCCGGCTATCACAATCACGAGTTGGAGTTCACTCCGATCGACGGCAAACGTCCTATCGAAATCCTGGCGAAGAACACCAAGCCCTCTGTCATGTTGCAGCTCGATGTCGGGACGTGCATTGAAGCCGGATCGGATCCAGTGGCGTGGATTCGCGCCAATCCCGGTCGAATCCGCTCGATTCATTGCAAGGACTGGGCGCCCGGGCCGGATAAGGGTTATAAGGTCTTGTTTGGTGAAGGCGCAGCGGACTGGAAGAATATTTTCGCTGCAGCAGAAAGTGTTGGCGGTGTCGAGTATTACCTGGTCGAGCAGGAAGGCAGCAGGTTCTCAGAGTTCGATACCGCAAAGAAATGCCTGCAGACATTTCGCACCCTGCATCCGGCCTAGAGCGCGACGCGGCTCACTGGCGCAGGGGCGGCACGAGGTGGCTTCAGCCCTGAGTACTTCTAGCGACCGAATCTCCGAAATCTATTTTCCGGCTGACCCCGAACCTCGCACTCGACGGTGAATAGTCCACCTGCCAACCGTTCGCCGGGGGCAGCCTGTGCCGCTGCGGTGGTCACGTACAAAGTCTTCAGCTCGGAACCGCCAAAAGTACAGGTCGTAATATTGTTCACCGGCATCTCGACCACACGATCAATCTTCCCATCCGGCGCGACGCGAACAACACAACCGCCGCCATAGCGGCAGTTCCACAGATAGCCTTCGGCGTCGACGGTCGAGCCGTCCGGCAAGCCACGTTCGAAATCCTTAAAGAACGGGACTTCATTTGTCAGGGTGCTGGTGACGGGATCGAAGTCGTAGGCCCAAATGACGTTCGCCAGGCTGTCTCCAAAATAAAAGCGTTGGCGATCAGGGCTCCACGCCAGCGTGTTGGAGATGCCAATGTCTTGACGATGCACGGTCACGCCGCCGTCCGGATTCACGCGATAAAGAATGCCGTCCCTCCCGCCGGCTTCTCCGGATGATCCATCCGGGTTCACATTGTTGCGCATCGAGCCGACCCACAAAGCGCCCCGCGGATCGGCGCGCGCGTCGTTGAGCCGAACCGACAGGCCATCCTTCGAGGCTGTAGATTGCAGGATGCCGAAGATCGGAAGCCGGCTCCCACAAAATCACCCCGGAGCCAAGCACAACGGTCAGCACGTCATCGCGGTCGGTGAGAATGAGCGCGGTTACGGGCTCGTCGAAAAACCATGTTCGGACGCAACCATCTGCGGGGTTGAAACGATGAATCAAAAAACGGTTAATGTCCGTCCAGTAGAGTGCCGCGTGGGCGGCGTGCCAGACTGCGCCTTCGCCACATGTGTCTCCGGTGGGCGCGACGCAAACCGGTTCGCGATGTGATGGGCGCGGACCTCACTGCACCCCAATGCCGGCCAGCAGGCCGCCATCCACCAGGTAGTCGCCGCCGGTGCAGAACCCTGCTTTGTCCGATATCAGGAACGCAGCCAGCTCCGCCACCTCTTCCGGCGTCCCAATCCGTCCCAGCGGATGAGCCGCGCCCCAGCGTTTGAATACTTCGTCGAGGGGCACACCCGGCGCGAAGTTTCCTGCTGAACGCTCCAGCATTGGAGTGCGGATCGAGCCCGGGCTGATGGAGTTCACGCGAATATTGTCGCCGGCATGATCGAGTGCCAGGGCGCGGGTGAGGCTGTGGACGGCTCCCTTGGACGCTGCATACGCTGCGACGCCGCGCTGGCATGCGTATCCCTGCACCGACGCCAGGTTGATTATGGAACCGCCGCCGCGCTTCTTCATCTCTGGAATTCCAAAGTGTCCTAAGAGATAAATGCTTCCGACATTGACCATCATGCACCGGTTCCAGGTTTCGGGAGTGGTCTCGACCACGTTGCCGAAAGGATGGAACGCGGCGGCGTTGACGATCACATCCAGGCCGCCGAATTCTTTCACGGCTTTTGCCACCACGGCGCGGACAGCGTCAGCTTGAGTGACGTCACATTGCTCGACCCGCAGACTCAGGCCGCTGGTTTTGGCGTCGTTGCGCGAGTTCCTGGTTGGCGGCCGCTTCGATGCCGCAGGCCAGCACATTCGCCCCGCCCGCCGCAAGGCGCTTGGCAATCGCGCGGCCAATGCCAGTGGTGCCGGTCACGATCGCAACTTTACCCTCGAACTCTTTCATGGATGCGGCTCCTGATCCGCTTGCAGAAACTTTCGTAGAGACGTAGCTTGCTACGTCTGCGTTGCTGGTTCGTGGCGAGAGACGTAGCAAGCTACGTCTCTACAGCAAATGTGTCGCGGCTAATGACTCTCCCTGGGCACAGCCGCGCCGCGGCAGCCGACCAGAAAGTCGAGGTCGGCGCCCTTGTCGGCCTGCAGAACGTGCTCGACATAGAGCCGTTGATATCCGCCGTTGGCTACGGGTGGCGGCGGCGTCCAGGCTTTGCGTCTGCGGCCGAGTTCGTCTTCCGGCACGCAGAGTTCAAGCTTGCGCGCTTCGACGTTCAATTCGATCTCATCACCGTTGTGGACGAGTGCCAGCGTCCCTCCGGCGGTGGATTCAGGAGTGACATGCAAAACCACCGTCCCGTAAGCGGTGCCGCTCATCCGCGCGTCCGAAACCCGCACCAGATCGGTGATTCCACGCTGCAGCAATTTCTTCGGCATGGGCATGTTACCCACCTCCGGCATGCCCGGGTAACCTTTCGGGCCGGCGCCTTGCAGCACCATCACCGAGTTTTCGTCGATCTCCAGCGCGGGATCATCGATTCGCTTTTTGAAATCTTCGATGTCGCTGAACACCACCGCCCGGCCCGCGGTGCTTAAGCAAGCTCGGCGTCGCGGCCGAAGGTTTGATCAACGCTCCACCTGGCGCCAGATTACCGCGCAGCACAGCGATCCCCGCGTGCTCGCGGATCGGATTCTCCCGGCTGCGGATCACTTCCGCATTCCAGCAAGGCGCGTCAGCGGTGTTCTCGCCCATCGTTTTGCCATTCACCGTCAATGCATCCTTGTGGATCAGATCGCCGAGTGCGCGCACGACTGCGGGAACGCCGCCCGCGTAGTAGAAATCCTCCATCAGGAAGCGGCCCGAAGGCATGAGATCGACCAAGAGCGGCAGCTCGTGACCCAGGCGATCGAAATCGTCGAGTTCCAGTTTCACGCCCACTCTTCCGGCAAGCGCCAGCAAATGCAGAACGGCGTTGGTAGAGCCGCCAATCGCCGCATTCACCCGGATAGCGTTTTCAAATGCCTTGCGAGTCAGAATTTGCGACATCTTCACATCTTCGCGAACCATATCGACAATTCGCCTGCCCGCTTCCTGCGCCAACACGTAACGCCGCGAATCCACGGCGGGGATCGCCGCGTTCTGCGGCATCCCCATACCCAGAGCCTCCACCATACAAGCCATAGTGGACGCCGTTCCCATAGTCATGCAATGGCCGGCCGAGCGCGACATGCAGGATTCGGCGTCCATAAAATCGGCGCAGCTCATCTTCCCCGCGCGCACGTCTTCACTCATCGGTCCAAACATTCGTGCCCGAGCCGATCGGCTGGCCGCGGAAGTTGCCGTTGAGCATGGCGCCGCCTGAGACCACGAGCGCCGGCAGATCGCAACTGGCCGCTCCCATCATGAGCGACGGCGTGGTCTTGTCGCATCCACACAGGAGAACAACTCCGTCCAGCGGATTGCCGCGAATCGATTCTTCCACGTCCATACTCACCAGGTTGCGGAAGAGCATGGCAGTCGGTCGCAGATTGGTCTCGCCCAGAGACATCACGGGAAACTCCAGCGGAAAGCCGCCAGCCTCGTAAATGCCGCGCTTGACCCGATCCGCGATCACCCGGAAATGCGCGTTGCAGGGAACCAGTTCCGACCAGGTATTGCAAATGCCGATGACCGGCCTGCCGTCGAACAAGTTGGAAGGAAATCCCTGGTTCTTCATCCACGAACGGTGAATGAATCCGTCTTTGTCCTGCAAACCAAACCAGCGGGTCGAACGCAGAGGAGTGCCGTTTTTGCTATTCATATTTGTTTTTGTTCTGTTGGACTCGCGATGCCAGGAACATGCTCGTGGACATTCTACAACTCCAGCCGCAAGCCCAAGCTTAGTAGCGCCGGCATCCTGCCGGCTGTCCCGAGGGCGTCTCGCCCTCGGTCCTATAAGACTTCACTCTCCCAGCGTTCGCCGCATTGCAAAACTTTGTACGGCTGTTCCAGACGCTTGCACTCGCGCACAAATTCGTCCGGAGTCGCGGTATTGAATTCGAACATGTCGAAGTGGCAAGGGATCACAACGCCGGCGCCGATGTCTTTTGCCAGCTGCGCTGCCTCGGCTCCAAACAAATTGCCCGGCACACGTCTTTCCGGACTGCGGCCGTTGATCGGGAGCAGCGCAACATCGATTCCGAATGTCCCCAATCGCTCGGCCATTCCCGGATAGCGAATCGTGTCTCCGCTGTGGTAAATCGTCCAGCCGCCAAACTCGAGCACGTAGCCGAGAAATTTGGCCCGGCCCTGATCATCGCGCTCCACGGTTTCGTGAGCCGATGCGACCCCAGAAAATCGAATACCCGAAACTTCGACGGCCGTTCCGTCATCCACGCCGATAGGAATCGCACTGTCGATGGCCAGTCGCTCCGCGACGAAGGCGCGATTTGCTTCGGGTATCACCAGCTTCAGTTTTGGGTTGCGGAGTACGATCGGTCCTAAAGTTTCCCCATCAAGGTGATCGGTGTGATTGTGGGAAGACGTGGCAATGTCAACGAATGAAAGCCGGGCTGGATCGACGACCAATTCCGTCATCCGGACGTGAGGTTTATCGGTCTGGCTGTATTTTTTGGTGAGCGAATTCGAAAGATACGGATCCAGCAATACGTGTACGCCTTGCCACTGCAACAGGAAGCCGCTTTGTCCCAGCCACCACAAACGGAAATTGCCGTCGCGCTTATCCGACGAACGAATCTCTTCGAGCAGCGCGTCACCTGACCGGACTGGACGGATCACGGCAATCCCAGTTCCCTTCGCACGATTCCGACGCCGCTCACCATGTTGGCTAATTTCTGCCGCGCCGCCCAACGGGCAGTCTGGCTGAGCCCGCAATCGGGCGCGAAGGAGAGTTGCTTCGCGGGTGCGTGCTTCAGACACAAGCGAACCCGTTCGGCGACATCGGCCGGGGTCTCGATGTAATAACTCTTCACGTCGATAATCCCGACCGCCACGTCAATCCCGCGAGCGGCAATCTCGTGGATAATTTCGATCTCGGCGAATTCCCGGCTCGCCATTTCCAGATGCATTTCCTGCACCGGCAGATCGAAGAAGGCGGGAAACAGCGGCGCGTAGCGGCGCAAACCCACGGCGCGGCCTTTGTAGTTGCCGAAACAAAGATGAGTAGAAAGCCGGCAGCGGCCGATCACGGGCTTTACCGTTTCGGCAAATATTTCGACGAAGCGCCGAGGATCTTCGCGGTATCCGTAACAGCTCATCGAAGGTTCATCGACAGTGATTTCCGGGCAACCACTTTCCACCAACTGTTCAAGCTCTGCACGAACGATCGGGATCAGAGCATCAGTGACATCCCACCGGCTTTTGTAAGCTCCCCCAGGATTGATGCGGCCGCTCAGCGTGTAGGGGCCAGGGACACTGGCCTTCAACGCTTGGCCGGAGGGCGCGATCTTGAGCAGGCGATTGAATTCTTCGACTGCTCCCAACCCGTGCGCGGAATTTATCTTGCCCGTAACCTCATATTTACCCCGCTGATCGTGAGCCGGCGGCCCGAAACGGCGCGGCGAATGAGGAGTAGCATCGATGCCCTCCAGCCGCCCGTAGAACGAAAGGTTGAAATCGTAGCGCGTCTGTTCGCCGTCGGTGATCACGTCAAGACCGGCGGCCAGTTGGTCGTGGACCGCGGCGATGACTGCATCATTGCGCATCTCCTCGACATCGGCTTCGCCGAATTGATCGAGGTGGGCCGAGGCAAACTCGAGCCAGCCCGGAAACGGGTAGCTGCCGACCACAGTAGTTCGCAGCGCCCGCACAGCAGACGGCGCCTCTCGCTGATCTGCATATGTCTTTCCGACGGATTTATTCTTCGCCGCTTTTTGGGGACTCATTCGCTCACCGTCCATCCCGCGTCCACGGTGATTACCTGCCCGGTAATCGGGCTTGAATCGCGCCGCAGCAGGAAGCACGCGGTTTTAGCAATGTCTTCCGCGGTGAGCATTCCCTTCCGCAGGGGTTGCTTGTGAGTCATGTATTCCACGATTTCGGTATTGCTTTGCGCGCGCGACGTCATGGGAGTGTGCACGAGTCCGGGTGCGATCACATTAATGCGAATCCCCTGCGGCGCGTAGTAGGCCGCGGCGGCTAGGCTCATGGCTTCAATCGCGCCTTTGCTCGCGGCATAGCCGGCGGTAGCGAAATGATCGCGCTGCGGATGTCTGGCCAATACGCTTCCCGTATTAAGGATGACTCCCGGCTTGCGATCTCTAGTCCACGAAGCTAGCACCGCGCGGCACATGAGAAATGTCCCCTTGGCATTCACGTCCATCACCGTGTCCCAGGCTTCCGGAGTGCATTGATGCAACGGTCCATCCCCCAAGGACCGGGCGCTGACGCCGGCAACATTCATCAGTGCATCGATCCGGCCAAACTTTTCCAAGGATGACGACACCGCGCGTTCGACCGCAGCTTCGTCACGCACGTCACCGACGGCGAATCCCGTGTTCGGCAGCTCGTCAGTCAGAGCGCGGCATTCTTTTTCGTTCATGCCAAAAATAAATACGGGGGTTTCCGCGGCCCACATGCGAGCCACTGCCGCCGCGATTCCCGACGAACCCGTGATTAAAAGTACTTCGTCCACATGTTTATTCGAACAGATGCTTGAGGCTCTTGCGGTAGGCTTCGTAAAACGCTTCCAGTTGCGTAGCGGCGCTGGTGTTACCAACAAACTGATGGCTGGGCAGGACCACAGGTTTCACTCCCCGAGCCAGCAGCGCTTCCGCAGTCGCACAGCGAATCATATTGATGATCATGGCTCCGGTGATCGTAGAGACCGGTCCAGTCCGCCACTCCAGGCCGTCGAGTTCAACCACGCAATCTCCAGGTGGACATTGATTGTCGATCACCAGATCGGCGCAATCGATCAGCTTTTTTCCCGAAGAATGCGCCGCCTTGGCCTGCTCGCAGTGCGCCTTCGATACGATGGCAATCACCGGCAAGCCTCGCCGTTGCGCTCCCATGGCCGCTTCCACGATCACCGGACGGATGCCGCTGGTTGAAATCACGATGAAGGCGTCATCCGGTCCGAAATGAAAGCCGTGGAGAATCTGTTCGGCGTAGCCTTCGTAATTTTCAAGATATAAGGGCGGACGTAAACCGTTGGCTCCGACAATCGCGGCATGATTGGAGAGCGCCAGTTCGACCAGAGCGACGAAGCCGACGAAGCATCCCTGGCGCGGAGTCATCTCCTCGCACATCATGCGTGAATGACCGTTGCCGAAAAGAAAGACTAGGCCCCCGCGCGAAATTCTGTCGGCGCATAGCTCAGCCGCCTTTTGAATTACATCGGCCTGGGTGCGCTTCAGCTCCAGCAACAGGCTCATCGCACGTTCGAAGAACGTCAGACTCGCACCGCTTTCCTTGCTGGCAGCGACTTGATTGTCCATGCTTGATTATCCGCGGAAGATGTTCATGCCGGCCCACTAGGATGGCATAGAGTGCGTATAATGCACAACGATTGTGAGCAAAAAACGGCTACGTCCTCGTTCTGATCTGAAGACCGCAATTGGCGTCGACATCGGCGCCACCGCCATTAAAGCCGCGCTTGTCGGAGTTGACGGAAAATTGCTTGAAAGCTTCCGCGCATCTTCGCCGCGAACGCCAGCCGCATTGCATGACTTTGTCCATTCGGTTTTGAAACGGGCGCAGACGCCGGTTTGCGGGATCGGCATCGGCTGCAAAGGTGTGATCGACACGGCGACGTCCCGGGTGAAGAGTCTGCCCGGCGATCTGCGTTTTCTGGAAGGACGCCTCTTGTCGGATGTGATCGCGGCCGGTGATTTGCCAGTCCGCGCCGATAACGACGCGCGCACCGCTCTGGTTGCGGAAGTCCTATGGGGAGCCGCCCGGGGAAAACGCAATGTGGTGCTGCTGACTCTTGGCACTGGCGTCGGAGGCGCGGTGCTGGTGGATGGCGCAATCCTGCGTGGCGCTTCGGGGGCGGCGGGACATCTCGGGCACGTCACCCTCGATCTGCACGGCGGTTTGTGTATTTGCGGAAACTACGGCTGCGTCGAAACCCGCTTCTCGTCACGCGCCATCGAGTCTGACTACATGGCTCATCTTCACCGGGCTGCGTCGGCAAAACTATCATTCGATCACGCGGGTGAACCGCCCAGCACCGAGGCCATTTTTCGAGCCGCTGCCGAAGGAGACGAAAGCGCCCGCTATGTAATCGATCACGCGCTGGAATATCTGACGGCCGCGATGGTTAGCTTTCTGCACATGTTCGATCCTGAGGTTTTGATTATCGGGGGCAACATAGCCGAGGCAGGCCCGCAATTGCTCGATCCGATTCGAGAGCAGGTAGCGCGCCGCACCCGCATTTTGCTCGGGCGGGATATCCCCATCGTATTTCAGAGCGTCATCGGCTACGGTGGTGTGGCCGGCGCCGCGGGTCTGGTCTTTTTGCAACAGGAACTATTAACAATTTAGAGTGCTGGTTCACTTCCCATGGATGATGCCCAAACCAGAGTCGAAGACCAACGCGGGTCCTCCCGCTATCTCTATCTTCCCGCCGCCGTGGCTGCCATCGGCGGCCTGCTCTTCGGCTTCGATACCGCGGTCATTAACGGCGCGATTGTTTTCCTGAAGAATCAGTTCAGCTTGAGTGACGGGCAAACCGAAATTGCGGCCAGCAGCCTCCTTCTGGGATGCGTGGTCGGGGCCAGCGTGGCTGCTTTCACCAGCGACCGCTTTGGAAGAAAACGAGTGCTGCTTGCGGCAGCAGCTTTGTTCGCGGTTTCATCATTGGGATCGGCCCTGCCGCGCGACCTGACGCAGTTTGTGATCGCGCGCGTCATTGGCGGGCTGGCCATCGGAATCGCGTCGACTCTCTCGCCTCTTTATATTGCCGAGATTTCCCCGGCAAAAAGTCGCGGGCTCATGGTCAGCCTGAATCAGCTCGCCATTGTCATCGGCATTTTGCTTTCCTACAGCGTCAATTACCTGCTCACCGGCGCGGGACCTGCGAACTGGCGATGGATGTTTGCCTCGGCCGCGGTTCCATCTATTTGCTTCCTGATTGCGCTGCTATTCATTTCGGAGAGTCCGCGCTGGCTGGTACAAAACGGCCGGGAGCACGATGCGGAACACTTCCTGGCGCAAATGGTGGGGTCGAATGAAGCCCGGGAGGAGATTAAATCCATCCGCGCGGCCATCGCGGAAGAGAGCGGCGATCTGCTGGACCCGGCCTTCCGGAAACCGCTAGTGGTGGCGATCGTCATCGCCCTGTTCAGTCAGTTCACCGGCATCAACACCATTATCTATTACGGATCGCTGGTTTTCCTTGAACACGTGCCGCACCAGACCGCTACCACAGCGCTTTGGGCAAACGTCGTCATTGGCGCCATCAATTTCGTCGCCACCATTCTGGGCATGTCGCTGATCGATCGCGCCGGACGCAAGCCGCTGCTGATGTCGGCGTTTGCGGGGATGGCCCTCTCCCTGATCGGCGTTTCCGCAGCCATTCATTTCCAGGGCCCGGCTATCGCCGTGCTGATTTTCGTCCTGACCTACGTGGCATCTTTTGCGGTAGGGGTCGGAACCGGCACGTGGGTCGTGATGTCGGAAATATGCCCGACCCGCATTCGGGGACGAGCGATGTCGGTCGCAACTATCTTCCTGTGGTGCGGAACGCTGCTGGTAACCCTGACATTCCTGTCGCTGGTGAAGGCTTTCACGGCGCCGGGGACTTTCCTGATGTACGCGGCCATCTCAATTGCCGCATTTGTTTTTGTGTGGCGCTTCGTGCCAGAAACCAAGGGACGAACGTTAGAGGAAATTGATCGCTGGTGGCGCACCCAGCGCGATTAGTCTTAGTCCTCTCGCTCCTAGCTCGCCCCGGTTTAATGCTCCGGAATCGGCTCTGGCTCGGCAGAGCCGTCGGCGCGCGGATCTGACGCAGCAAAGTTCACATTGGTTTTCGAATTGCGAAGCACGGCTTGCCCGCGGCCCATCGCCGTCGAATATTCTTTTCTTACTTTAAGCTTGTGGCCCTTCTGCCGAAGTTGCTGCAGCGTGCCCGGGTCCACACGCGACTCGATCAATATGTCGCAGCCGATCTCCTGATCCGTGGGACGCACGGTAAAACGCGGCTCGGAGAGCGCGGCCTGAATGTTCATTCCGTAGTCCACAACATTCGAAACAAATTGCGCGTGGGCCAGCGGTTGATTGGCGCCGCCCATAATGCCGAATCCGATGTGGATATCGCCTTGTTCCATGAACGCCGGGATGATGGTGTGAAACGGTCGCTTGCGAGGCGCGAGCGCATTGGGGTGGCTGGGATCGAGCACGAACAAGCCCCCACGGTCCTGCAAAATAAAACCCCGGCCTTTCACCGCAACGCCGGAGCCAAAGGCGTCATACAGGCTTTGAATCAAGGAAACGATGTTTCCATCTTTATCGACGGCAGCGAGGTAAGTGGTATCGCTTCTGGCCGGGCTTCCGCTGGCCGTCGTGCAATTGGCCTTCTCCGGATCGATCAACGACGCGCGCTGCCGGGCGTAATCATCCGCGAGCAAGCCTTGCACCGGCACTTTCGCGAAACGCGGGTCGGCGTCATACCGATAAAGATCTGCATAAGCCAGCTTCATTGCCTCGATCCGGCTGTGCAGTTCCATCGGCGATACCGGACCCGCCTTATCCGCTGCCAATGTGCTCATGATGTTCAGCATTTCGAGAGCCGCCATACCCTGCCCGTTGGGCGGTAACTCGTAAATCTTCCAGCCACGGTAGTTGATCGAAATTGGCTCGACCCACTCGGCTGAGAAATCCGCCAGGTCGTCCGCCTGCATGGTTCCGCCCAGAGACGCCGAAGTGCTAAGGATGGACTGAGCAATCTCGCCGCGATAGAAAACATCGCGGCCCTGTTCGGCAATCAGCCGCAAGCTTTTTCCGAGATCTGGATTGGCAAACATCTGTCCGATCTCGGGTGCTTTTCCCTCTGGCAGAAAAACCCGCTCGGCTTCCGGCGTCTGTTTCAGAGTCTGCGCGTCCCCTTCCCAGAAATCGTGGATCAGTTCGGGCACGGGATATCCGTGCTCAGCGTAGTAAATCGCGGGAGTGAATAAATCCTTCCAGGGCAAGCGTCCGAAGCGGGCATGGGCTTTGTCCCAACCCTCGACGGCGCCGGGCACGGTCACGCTGTCGATGCCGGCCTGGGGCATCTGCATATCGCCTTTCTGCTTCAGGTAGTCAATCGAGAGGCCGCGCGGCGCCCAGCCGCTGGAATTCAAGCCATACAACTTTCCGGTCTTGGCGTCCCAATAAAGCAGGAAGAGATCTCCGCCGATTCCGTTCATCATGGGTTCGGTAACGCCGAGCACGGCGTTGGCGGCGATCGCGGCGTCCATGGCGGAACCGCCGCGGGCCAGAATTTGCGCACCGGCTTGGGAAGCCAGCGTATGACTGGTCGCCACGATGCCGCCGTCTGTAATGACCATGGAACGGCCGTAAGAGCGGTCCTGGGCGGCGAGCGGCGCAACGAGCAGGAGCAGAAAGCTCATCAGAACCTGGGCGCGGCGTATCGGCGATCGCTCTGAGATTGATTTCGTAGGAGATGGTTTCATGGAGCACGCATTATAGATGGAGGGTCGATTTTCTGAGATTTGCCGGACGGCTAAAGAGATGCCGGATTTCGAGCCTTTACAGCCACTTAGTCCTGCCGAATCAGCATTTAAGGTTCGCTTCAGGTAGCAACTTTTTCGCCGGGAGGGGGTTTAATCAATACGAGGAATGGAGGGGGCTGAAATGCTTAAGAAAACTGCACTTTCACTGTTTGGATTGGTGGTCATGCTGATCTGTATCAATCCCCCGCAAGCCCACGCTGGTGTGGTCATTGCGCTGGGGCCGACCTATCCGCGTCCGGTTTATGTTCGTCCGTACCCTTATGTAGCGCCGGCGCCCTATCTGGCTTACGGACCGGGTCCTTACGCCTACGGACCGGTGTATGTTCGCCCGCACTGGGATTATCCGGGCTACTACTATCGGCCAGAATTCCGGTCAGGTTACTGGGGTCCGCGTAGATTCGAACACCGCGAATTCGTCGAACGCCGCCCATGGCGCCGGTAAGAAGTTTCAACTGAACTGATGCGGCTCCCGCCGCGTTGCCCCACCCTTCGCCTCCACGGCGGAGGGTGGTTCGTTTTGGGGTCAATACTTCAGCGAACTCGGTTTGCCGGCTGTCGAATTCCCGGTGATATATTCTTTGGCCTATCGGGAGGCCCCATGGCGGAAGCGGCTCCGCTCACCTTTCTGTGTATCACCACTTACGAAAAGGGACAGGAATTCATGCGCGAGTGCAAGCGCCAGGGTTGCCGGGTGTTCCTGCTCACCGCAGAAACGTTGCGGAATGCTGACTGGCCGCGGGAGAGCCTCGACGAAGTCTTCTACATGCCCGCCGATCTGCCGGTGCCCGAAGTCGTCAAAGCCGTAACCTACCTGGCGCGTGAGAAGAAGATAGACCGCATCGTAGCTCTCGACGAATTTGACATGGAGACCGCCGCGACCCTGCGAGAGCACATGCGCATCCCCGGCATGGGTCTTACCACCATGCGCTACTTCCGCGACAAGCTGGCCATGCGAATGAAGGCGATGGAAAGCGGAATTCGCGTGCCTGACTTCATCCCCGTTCTGAATCACCACGACATTCGCTACTACCTTGATCACGTCCCCGGCCCGTGGGTTTTGAAGCCGCGCCAGGAAGCGTCCGCCATCGGGATCAGAAAGATCGATTCGGCGGAGGCGCTGTGGCCGGTCCTGGAATCGCTCGGCGATCAGCAGTCTTCTTTCGTACTGGAGAAATTCGTTCCCGGGGACGTCTATCACGTGGACTCGGTAGTTTCGGAGAAGGAAGTGGTCTTCTCGAGCGTCAGCCGATACGGCGCTCCGCCCATGGCGGTGGCGCAGCAGGGCGGCATCTTTACGACTTACCTTTTACCGGGCGAATCGGAGGAAGCGATCAAACTGCGCCAGCTTAACCTCGAACTGATCAAGGCTCTGGGATTGGTTCGGGGAGTGTCGCACGCCGAGTTTATTGGCGCCCGCAGCGATGGACACTTTTACTTTCTGGAATGCGCGGCCAGGGTGGGCGGCGCATACATTTGCGAAATGGTGGAAACCGCCACCGGCATTAACTTGTGGCGGGAGTGGGCCCGCATCGAGATCGCAGGCGGCAAGGAACCCTATCATCTGCCGCCCACGCGCAGCGACTATGCCGGAATCATTCTCTCGCTGGCCCGGCAGGAAGAACCGGACACGTCGGCTTATAACGATCCTGAAATCGCGTTGCGCCTGAAGAAGCGCCACCACGCCGGGCTGGTCCTGCGTTCCCCAGATTCTGGAAAAGTGCAGTCGCTCCTGCAAGCCTACACGGCACGGTTCGTCAAAGACTTCCTCGCCATCGAACCGCCAGGAACCAAACCGGCCGCGTAAAACTCTTTAAAGTACAGATCTAAGGGTACTTGTAATCTAATCCCCAGACCGGTCGTCTATATGAGTGATGACACAGACGACGATCCCGGTCGAACTCATCGCACTCTCTGGAGAGCAACGTATCTCAGAGCTGGAAAATATTGACGCCCTGATCCGGCTATACAAGGCGAAGGTGTTCCGGTTCGTGGCGTTCTCCGTCGCCGACCGTGATGCCGCCGATTCCATTACCCAGGATTGCTTCCTCAAGGCTCATCTCACGCGCCATCAGTTTCGCGGCGATTGCAGCATAAGTACCTGGTTGATGCGCATCGCATTCAACCTGGTTCGCGATCACACCAAGAGCCAGAAATTTCGCTTTTGGAAGAATGCGGCGGCGACCGCCATCGATGCCCAGGACGTCAGCCAGCATCTGGCAAGCGGCGCCAGTTCGGCAGAGGCGCAAGTGATAGCGAGGGAGCGCGTGGAAATAGTGCACCAGACGCTGCAGAAGCTTTCTGACCGGCAGCGCAGCGTGTTCGTGATGCGCTTCGTCGAAGAAATGGAATTGGCTGATATCGCTATGGCAACCGGAATGTCCCTGGCCACGGTGAAAACCCACCTTTATCGGGCGGTCGGGGCAGTACGCGAACGGCTGGGAGCAACCTTATGAGCGCACATCTTACGCATGAAGAATTGACCGACAACCTGCTGGGCGTCTCATCGTTCACTGTGAACGCTCATTTGCTTAACTGTCCGGCCTGCGCGAATGAACTTAGTCACATGAAGAGTACGATCGCCGGGTTTCGCGGCGCGGCCAATGCGTGGAGCGAAAACGCGCTGGCAAAGGCGCCAAAAGAGCAGGCGTTTTCGAGGAGATCATCGCCCACTCTCAGATGGGTGCTGGCGGCAGCCATGATTGCGCTGGTCGCGAGTCTGACTTTTTATATTCGCGGTCGCGGAGAAAACCAGGCAAATACAGCCTCGACCGCATCTCCCGTAATCACCGTCGAGAGCCCGCAGTCGCAGATTGAAAAGGACAACCAGTTGTTATCTGAAGTGGATACTGAGCTGACAGAGGCAGTACCGGCGCCGATGCAGCCCTTGCGCCTGGCGGAGTCGACGGCGGCAAGTGCGTCCGTAACCAAGTAAATCAGGAAAAGGAATCAACCGATGCATTCATTTCGACGTAGCAGAAATTTCATAACGCTGTTGGCAGTAACCATCTTGCTCGGAGCTATCTGTTTTGGACAGCAGCCCTCCCCTGGCGGTCCTGACGGTGCTCCGCAACAAGGCCCCGGAGGTCCGGGCCGTCGAGGTCCTGGCGGTTTCGGAGGTCCGGGAGGTCCAGGGGGACCCATGCGCCTGGGTCCCCCCGGACGCTGGTGGGACGATCCCGAGTTCGTCAAGAAACTGAGCTTGTCGGAAGATCAGCAGAAGAAGATGGACGACATTTTCAATACCAACCGGCTCAAGCTGATCGACCTCTTCGCCACCGTGCAAAAGGAGGAAGCCATCATGGAGCCTCTGGTCGCCGCCGATCCACCTGACGAGAACAAACTGCTCGCTCAAATCGACCGCGTGGCACAAGCCCGCGCCGAACTGGAAAAGGCGAACGCCCGCATGCTTCTGGGCATTCGACGCCAGTTGACGCACGACCAGTGGCTGAAGCTCAAGGCAGAGCGCCCGCCCATGCACGGACCGATGCGCGGCATGGGTCCGCGTGACGGAGGACCGGGACCAGATGGGGGCGCGCCGCCGCCACGCCGCCGTCCGATAAACCACAGCAATGAACTGAAGTGTGCTTTGCACGAGCAGGAAAACTAAAGAAGGAGTGACGGCCTCTCTGTTCTGTCGCACCGAGGTCGTCACTCCCTGCTAGACCGTGACGTTACATGACTGACTCGATTTCGCAGGGCGCAGAATCAAGCGTCGACTCCACCAATCGAAACAGCAAAAAGATCGGCTTCCAAGTCTTACAGCCCCTGTAAACATCCCTGACGCTGTTCATCTCCGGTCGGTCTGATTCCGGTTGATCTAATTCGTCTTCACCTCGCAACAATACGCTTTCTAGATGCAGTTGTGCGCTTCGAGTTGGGTACGGCTGCGAATATCTTGCCAGAAGTCGTAGTCTTTTATACGACCAGAGCAGATATCGCCATGAAGATCCAGATTCGGCAAGCCGCCCTTGCAGATGTTCCCGTACTTCGTAATCTTATCGACGCCTCGGTCCGCGGGTTGCAGACCGGGGACTACACTCCTTCGCAGATTGACAGCGGGCTGGCCACCGTCTACGGCGTGGACACGCAACTGATACGGGATGGCACCTATTTTGTGGCGGAAGCCGGAAGCGATGATTCTGAGGCCATTTTGGCGCCTTCCATCGTAGGTTGCGGCGGTTGGAGCAAACGCAAGACGCTCTACGGCGGCGATCAGTGGACCGGCCGCGAGGCCGCCCTGCTCGATCCCAGGCAAGATGCCGCCAAGATTCGAGCGTTCTTCGTACACCCCACCTGGGCGCGACGCGGCATCGGCAGCATGATCCTTGAGGCCTGCGAAAATGCGGCTCTGGCTGAAGGATTTACACGCTTTGAAATGGGCGCCACTCTGACTGGCGTTCCGTTCTACCAGGCACGCGGCTATGTCTGTCTGGAAAATCTGGAAGTCCCACTGGCAAACGGGGAAAGCCTGCCGATAGTGCGCATGGAAAAGCGTTCGACTCGTCCGGTTAAGGCATGACCTGACGACGAGCGGCCGATCAAACAGATGCGCCGCGAATCTCGGGCGTCTTCACATGCTCCGGCCGGAATCCGAGTCCGAGCAGGCGCGCCGGAATTCTTTGGAGTACCGGCCAACGTCCTATGAGTTTCACCGGCCACGGAGGCGACAGCGGTTTGCTGCTGCTTAATACTCTCTTGATTGCATTATTCTGCACGATGAGTTGAAGCCGCTGGGTGGCGCGCGTAGGGAAGGTTCTGCGTCGCTGCACGGCCTGCAAGGCGTCCTGATTCACCGTACCTTGCCGAAGTTTCTCCCCCAGGATATTCGCCGTGGCAACCGCATCCTGGATCGCGAGGTTGATTCCCACGCCGCCGATGGGCGACATGGCGTGGGCTGCATCGCCGATGCATAACAGTCCGGGACGCGACCACTGCTTGAGGCGATCCACGGCGACCGTGAGCAGCTTGATTTGGCCGTCCCAGTCGGTCAGTTCGCCCACACTGTCTCGTAAGAACGGAGCCAGCCGCGCCAGCTCTTCGCGAAATGCCGGCAGGCCTCGCTGCTTAAGTTCGTCGGCTGTCCCTTTCGGAATCACGTAGGCCACCTGCCAGTAATCTTCGCGATTAAGCAAAACGAGAATTCTGCCGGTATCGAATCGCCCCAAGGTTTGTCCGGGATCAGTGGGTTTGCGGCTTAGGCGCATCCACAACACATCCATGGGAGCTCCCAGGTTAAGTACCTCGAGGCCGGCCCGATCGCGGACCAGCGAATGCCTCCCGTCGGCTCCAATTGTCAGATCGGCGCGGACTTCCAATGTTCCGCTTGGAGTCTTTGCCAGCACGCCCACGACTCTTCCATTTTCTTGCAGAAGATCGGTGGCCTCCGCCTGCATCTTCAGGTGAAAACCCGGATAAGCTTTTGCCTGCTCGACGATGAAATTCAAAAAATCCCACTGCGGCATCAATCCAACAAATTTGCAGTGTGTGGGCAGATGGCTGAAATCCGCGATGGTGACGGTCTCGCTGCCGATCTGGCCGGCCAGATGTCGAACTTCCTGGTGGGGTCGTTTGAGGAATTCATCCAGAATGCCTAGCTCGTACATGATTTCGAGAGTGGAGGGATGAATCGTGTCGCCGCGGAAGTCGCGGAGGAAGTCGGCATGCTTCTCCAGCACGACTACATCGACAGCCATGCGCGCCAGGAGGAAACCGAGCATGATGCCGGCGGGGCCTCCTCCAGTAATGCAGCAACGGGTGCGCAGGGTTTCAGGCATGGCTGTGATTCTAAATACAATCTACAAAAGCAGCGATTGGAGTGGGCCAGCACGAGCGGGACGCTCGCGCCTGCATTGCTAGGGGTGAGGTACAAAAGGTAAAGGCCGTGACATTGGTTATGCTCTAGCTGCCAGCTCTTGCGAGGGAGCTGAACAGCGTGGAGACATGCACCATCACGGCCCTTGATGTGATCACTGCTTTCGCAGTCCCTAACCCCAACTGCCCCTCGCAGAGCCGTCGGTTTTTTCGGGTTCGGTTGCCCGCCGGGTTGCCCCACCGGGCCGGATCACCCGGCCTACTTCAGACTGGCCAAGTTTTAATTTGGGCCAACCTTTTCGGCCGTCGACGTTGGCGAAGTTAAATGCACTGACCAGAAATGTCAACGCCGTTTTTCGGTGCAACAGCGGATTTCAATCCTGTGCAAAATAAAAATCGTAGTTGATTGCACAGCCTGCCCTTACCCGATTCGAAGATCTCGATTTTCTTGATTTCCACAGACTATTCCACAGCGCTTCGTTCTCGTTTCGAGCGGATGTTGCAAGCGCTCGCAATAAACCGCTTGACTGGGGAATCATTTCTGAAGCATGTTGAAGACAGCGGAATAGCCGGATGTCGGACCTCGTGGCCTACGTGGATGGCGGTTCCCTGGGAAATCCGGGGCCGTCGGGTATTGGAGTGGTCATCGAGGGTTGTTCTGGCGGCACCATCCGGATCGCCCGATGGATCGGACGCCAGGACAATAATGTCGCAGAATATGTTGCCCTGCTCGAAGCCCTGCAATGCGCCCTGGCGTTGAAAGCCAAGGCGTTGCACGTGTATTCAGACTCCCAGGTAGTAGTCCGGCAAATGCGCGGCGAGTATGCCTGCCGCAGTCCACGCCTTTATTCCCTGCACTGGATCTGCTGCAAGTTAACCCGCTCGCTGAAGTTTTCGATCACCCACGTGCCGCGCGAACGCAACGCTGAGGCCAACGGCCTGGCCAACTCGGCGGTACGCGAGAAGCTGACCCTCAAGCGTCCTCTCCCTCTAGTGACTCCTTAGAACGACTCTAGCTCGGCCGCCTCCAACTTGCGCCTCTGGCACCGCTCTGCTAACTTTTCCCCTTCCTTCCGATCCGGAGAAACTCCTGCATGCGTTTCACCCGCCGAGCCGTGATCTTTGGTATGAGTGCGCGTCTGACTGCCTGTGTGATCGCTGCACTCTTGGCGCTCCTTGGAATCTCCAGCGCTGCGGAGAATACCTCGGCCCAGGCGCTCCGTCAGTTGCTCGATCGCGAATGGGAGTACCAGATGGCCCATGATCCAGTGTCGGCTTCCGCACTGGGCGACCGCCGCTGGAATGACAAGTGGGAGGATCTTAGCCCGAACGGCGTAAGGGAAACCTTTCAGCACGCCCGCGAGGTTATCGCCCAGTTGCGCGCTATCGATCGCGCCCAGCTTTCCCCGCAAGACCAGGTGAGTTACGACGTCTTCGAGTACAACAACAACGACTATCTGGAGAGTGAGCCGTACAGGTGGTATCTGGTTCGGACGAATACTTTCGAGGGCATCCAGACGGTCGAAGGCATCGTCAATTCGCTGCGCTTCGAAACCGTTCGGGACTACGACGACTGGCTCGGTCGCATGCACAACTTCCCGGCCTACATGGATCAGAACATCGAACTGATGCGGCAAGGGATCAAGAACCACATCGTGTTACCCAAAGTGATCGGCGACAAGGTCCTGGTTCAGCTCAATGCCATGGACTGGCAAGATCCGACCAAGCACGGTTTTTACAAGCCCTTCAAGAACATCCCACTGTCTTTCCCTGCCGCCGACCAGCAACGCCTCATCGAAGCCGCGCTGCGTACCATTGCAACGGAAGTGCTGCCTGCGTTCCAGCGTTTTCGGGACTTCATGCAGAAGGAATATATCCCGGCCTCGTTTGAACAGGTCGGGGCCTGGCAGGTTCCTGACGGTGACGCCACCTACGCGTACCTGGCTCGATCGAGAACAACCACGACCCTCACACCCGAACAGATTCACGAGATCGGATTGCAGGAGGTGAAACGCATTGGCGCAGAAATGGATAAGGCAAGAGAGCAATCGGGATTCAAGGGAACCACCGAGGATTTCTTCCATTTCCTGCGCACCGATCCGCGCTTTTACGCCCGGAACGCTGATGATCTGCTGGAATTCACCCGCGCCCGCGCCAAGGAAATTGATCCGCTGCTGATAAAACTGTTCCGCACCTTTCCGCGTTTGCCTTATGGCGTGGAACCGGTGCCGCCGGAGATTGCTCCGGGAATGCCGGCAGCCTACGCCGACGAAGCTGCACCCGATGGCTCCCGCTCCGGATACTTCTATATCAACACCTACAAGCCGGAGACGCGTCCGGAATACGAGATCACTTCTCTGATCTTGCATGAGGCCGTGCCCGGCCACACGTTTCAGGGCGGCATTGCCATTGAGCTGAAGGACCTTCCGAAATTTCGGCGCTACGGCGGCTATAGCGCTTATCAGGAGGGCTGGGCCTTGTACTGCGAGTCGCTTGGGGACGAGCTGGGCCTTTACGGCGATCCTTACGTGCGCTTCGGAAGGCTGAGCAATGAAATGTGGCGCGCCGTGCGACTGGTAGTGGACACGGGAATGCACTACAAGCACTGGACCCGGCAGCAGGCCATCGACTATTTCCTTGCCCACGTCGCCACCACCGAATACAACGCCACCAGCGAGGTCGATCGTTATATCTCGTGGCCCGGCCAGGCCCTTTCTTACAAGATTGGCGAGCTCAAGATCAAAGAACTTCGACAGCGCGCTCAAAGCGAATTAGGACCCGAGTTCGATGTCCGCGCGTTCCACGATTCGCTTCTGCTTGAGGGTCCGCTACCGCTCACGGTCCTGGAGAAGCAGGTCGACTCGTATATAGACAGGGAGAGAAGAGAGGGAGAAAAAAAGAAGAGCGGAGAATAGCTGATGCTCGATTCTTCTGTTGTTCCGGTCCATTCAATATGTTCTGGTCAAGCCCATGCCTGCGCGGCTACGGCCTCCGCGTGAATCCGCGTCGTGTCCAGAAACGGGATGCCTTGGTCAGTCACATCGCCCAGGATCAGGGGCAGTTCGGTACCTCCCAGAATCAAGCCATCAATGCGCTCCTGTTCTTTTAAGTGATCCACGATCTCGAGCAATCCGGCGCGTGTGGCCGGCAAGATAATTCCCTTCACCAGTTCGTTCATGTACTTGTCGTGAACATAGGTCTGTCGGTCGAGATCGGGTACAACCAAAACGATGCCAGCTCTGGAAAAAACTTTGGGGAAGAACTGGCCTCGCATGGTGAAACGCGTGCCCAGCAGTCCGACTCTCTTCAACCCGAGTGCCCTGGCCGCCTGACAAGTTGCCTCCACGATGCTGACCAGCGGAATCGGCGACTGGCGGCTGATTTCATCAAACACAATGTGCGGAGTATTGGCGGCCAAGAACCCACATTGCGCTCCGGCCTTCGCCAGCTTTTGGATTTCGGCCACGAGAAGCTTCGTGACTTTATCCAGTTCGTTCGCTTCCATCAGCCCGACGACTTTATTCAGATCGATACTGTTGACGATGATTGGCGGATAGCTGCCGTCGGGAATTCGCCTGCGGTAGGCAGCAATCAACAGGCGGTAATACTCGATCGTCGATTCCGGCCCGATGCCGCCAATCATGCCCACGGTTTTCATTCCTTGTTCTCCATTTCGATACTGCTCTTTTAACCGCAAAGGACCCAAAGACCGCAAAGATCGCAAAGAGAAATGCGACTGCGAATTTATTCGTCTCCGCGATGTCTTCGTCGGTTGGCTCCATTTTAGGACAGCCGTTCATTTTCTTATTGGCATTGCGCCATTTCTACACTCGACCGGACGGCCAATGCGCCACCGATGATAAGCTCGTGTCTCGAATCCTTCACACTTCAGGAGTGATCCAAGTCCGCATGAAAGCCATCCAGGTAAAACAACCCGGCGGCCCGGAAGCGCTCGAGCTGGTGGATATTCCGGTGCCACAACCAAAGCCCAACGAAGCTGTGGTCAAGGTCGCAGCCGCAGGCGTGAACTTCATCGACACCTATCAGCGCGAGGGCCGCTACAAGGTGCCACTACCCTTTGTAGCCGGACAGGAAGGCGCCGGGACAGTTACGTCGGTGGGCACTGAGGTGAAGTCCGTCAAGCCGGGTGACCGCGTGGCCTGGAGTGGAGTTCAGGGTAGTTATGCGGAATACATCGCGGTGCCAGCCAACCGCCTGGTTTTGATTCCCGCCGGGGTGACTGATCGCGAGGCTGCCGCTGTCATGCTGCAAGGTATGACTGCACACTACCTCGCCTATAGCACCTTTCCGTTAAAGCGCGGCGATACTGCTCTTGTGCATGCCGCAGCCGGCGGTGTGGGGCTGTTGCTGGTGCAGATGGCCCACAACCTCGGAGCCCGGGTAATCGGCACGGTTTCGACCGAGGAAAAAGCCAAGCTGGCGCGGGAGGCGGGCGCCGACGACATCATCTTTTACACCCAGGTGGACTTTGAAACCGAGACCAAACGTCTGACGGGCGGTAAAGGCGTCGACGTGGTTTACGACTCGGTGGGCAAGACCACGTTTGAAAAGGGCCTGAACGTCCTGCGTCCACGCGGAATGATGGTTCTGTTTGGAGGCTCCAGCGGCCCGGTGCCGCCGTTTGACCCGCTAATCCTCGCCGCGAAGGGATCGTTGTTCCTTACGCGCCCCACTCTGGTCCAGTACACCGCCAGCCGCGAGGAACTCGAAAGCCGTTCCCACGCGCTGTTTGATATGATCGCGACGAAAAAGCTCAAGCTGCGCGTCGAACATGTTTATCCGCTGACGGGGGCGCAGCAGGCGCATCGCGATCTTGAGGGGCGCAAGACGACCGGTAAATTGCTGCTGGTGCCGTAGAGCTCGCGGTTAGAGTCGAGTCTGCTGACTGGATGAGCAACCTGCCGCTTGAGTCTTCCCTCTAAGGGGCAGGAGAAATCGGATGCCAGCGAAGAAAAGCTCCAGTTCACGCAAGAGTTCGGGTGGCCGCAAATACGGCAAGTCTGCGGGCAAGGCGGTGGCCAGCGCCATGCGCCGCGAGAAACGCGGCACCCTCCGCTCCGGCAAGGGTGGAAAGGGTGGCAAGGTCACCAGCCGTAAACAGGCCATTGCCATCGGTCTTTCCGAAGCCCGGAAGAAGGGCGCCAAGGTCCCGATGAAAAAGGCCTCCTGAAGAGGTCAGGGACATTTAGAATGTGGAGGCCAATGGCGGCGATCCCCGGCGCATCCTTGACCGCGGGGCGAGGACTACCGCTGGATATAATTTCAACGTAGGACATTCAGCGCCGCCGAATGGCGTCTGAAAAGCACTATCCGGGCCAGTCTCGTTCATCTTCTGGAGGCGCGAATGTTCAGCACAAAAATGTTCAGCATAAAGAATTTGGTTTACCTGGGATTGATCGTGGCCGCACTCGCGGTTTTTGTCCCACGCAGTGAAGCGCAAACTTTTTCCTGCTCATCAGACGACGGCAAACGCCATTATTGCTCCGCCAATGCACGCGGCCGGGTTCGGCTGGCGCAGCAGCGTAGCGAATCTCCGTGCCGGGAAGGCTACAGCTGGGGCTCGGACAGGCGCGGCGTGTGGGTGGATCACGGCTGCCGGGCTGATTTCGTGGTCGAAGAAGGCCGCGGCTATGACAGAGATCACAATGATGGATATCGCGGCGGGCCCGGTTATCAAGGAGGACAGGTCATTTCGTGCTCCTCGGATGACATGCGCCGCCACTACTGCGAGGCCAATACTCGCGGCGGCGTTCAGTTGATCAAGCAACGCAGCGACTCAGCCTGCCGGCAAGGCAGCAGCTGGGGCTACGATCAGCGCGGCATTTGGGTCGATCACGGCTGCCGTGCCGATTTTCAGGTTGGCCGGTAACCAGAGGGTCGCTCGACGGAATGGCGGGAATGGTGGGCCGGGGAGGACTCGGCCTGCTACTTCCTGCTCTTTCTAAACTTAACCTGACACCGCCTGCTGACTAGTTGTATAAGTATCCCACCTGGAAATGCTCTCACCTTCTCAGACACCGTAGCGCGAAAGCGGCGAAGTACGGCGAATATTGACTACCTTTAAGGAAAAGCCTGTATTGCCATCCAGAGGCAGGAGTCGCAAACTTTCAGGCGCAGAAACTAAGGGAGGCGCGAATGAGCACCTTGGAGATAGCGGCGTTGGTAGTGCTTGGAGTAATGGCTCTTGGAATTCTCATCAACATCAGAGACATCGTGCGCTACATTCACATTTCGAACATGTAGGCATTCGCATTTTGATCTCGGGCAGACGCTCAACGCGTCGCTCGAATTTTGAACTGACCCGGCGGTAGAGGCCACAAACGTATGTACGCCTATCAGATTTCTGTCGCCTTTGTTCTCGTTGCAATGTCGGTGGTGCTTTTGGCGCTCCGCCAAACACCGAAGGCCATCCGAAGGCTTCCTCTGACCCGGACCAACCAGGACCGTACGCATCGACCCGTTTAGCCTGAATGCGACATAAACCCCCAGACGCCGAGGCGCCGGGCTTCAACCCTCGCGCATTCTCGATGGCGTACCTGAGCGTGAATCAGCTCATCTGGCGGGTGTTGATACGAAATGATCTCGGGCTCTGGTAGTAGCTTTGGCAGCGGCTGGCCGTGGGTCGTGCTTGAGGTAGCGATAAAATCGGACTTGTCCCCGCTCTTTCCAATACGGCGCATCGTAGGTATCGATCCCCAGACCTGAACGCAGGGCACTGAAGAAGACGTGCTCAGTTGGATTCACCACAATTCCTACGTGTCCCCGCCAAACGGCCAGGTCTCCGGGCTGAGGGTGGGTCACTCGTTGAAATTCATCGATTCCGGCATATAGATCCGACGACTTCGCGTAGCTGTAGGGGAACCCGGCGAGATCATAGATCGCGTGCACCAGGTGCGAACAGTCTGGCCTGCGTGCAAGATGGATGCGGGCGTCGAGCGCAGCGGCAATCACAGCCAGGCCGTCGTCCGAGGTCAAAGTGCGAGAGGCAACAGGGGTTTGACCGTCCCTGCCAGTCTCATCCGATACCCGCTGAATGGCGCCTGAGGTTTCGGATTCCCGAACCTCCCGTTGGGCCGACACCAGGTACGGGGCCCCACACACAATCAGCGCGGCGATCACGCGTTTAGCCTTGAGGCGCATAGTCAGTATTTTGATGCCGTCCAGCGAAACCGGGCAGGTTACGCTGGTGCTATATAAATCGAATTTGACCGCCAGGGACAGAAAAAAGCAGGGCAGCCGCTGCTAACCGTATGAATAGGATAAGGAAAGTGGTGGGCAGTGCAGGACTCGAACCTGCGACCTCCTGCTTGTAAGGCAGGCGCTCTAACCAGCTGAGCTAACCGCCCCTTTGATCGCCAGGATGCAATGGCGGCGGAGAGTTGGGGCGCCGGCGTTCCGCAATGACTGAGCTTCGAGTATATGCGAGCGCGGAAAAAGCGGTCAAACTTTGGCCACGTTCGCGGTGCTTTTTTCCCTGCTAGACTGGCCGGTGCGCCGCCTCATCATCAATGCTGACGACTTTGGCTTGACTGCCGGCGTAAATCGCGCCATCGCCGAAGCACACGATGGCGGAGTGGTGAGTTCCGCCACACTGATGGCCAACGGACCGGCGTTTGACGATGCTGTCCGGCTGGCACGATCCCGACCCCGCCTCGGAGTCGGCTGTCACATCCTGCTGGTTGACGGCACGCCTTTGCTCCAAAGTGAATCGCACGCTCTGCTTGATCCCGACAGCAGAAAAGAGAGAACTCCTCGCTTTCGGGAAGGAATCGGAAAATTTGCCGCGCTCGCCCTGCTTGGCCGCCTGAATTCGGACGAAATCGAAGCGGAAGCTACGGCTCAGATCCACAGGCTACAGTCAGCCGGAATCGCCGTCACTCATCTCGATTCGCATAAACACACGCACATGTTCCCGCAAGTTTTCCGGGCGCTGTTGCGTGCGGCGAAAGGGTGCGGCGTAAAGGCGATACGGAATCCGTTTGAGCGGGTTCGGGCTTCGCAACTGGCTGCGCGCCCGGGCTTGTGGCGACGATGGGCCGAGGTCGGCATATTGGGCACTCTGGCAAAACAATTTCGTGAAGCGGTACGGCAAGCCGGAATGGTCACGCCCGATGGAACATTTGCCATTGTGGCTACAGGCGCACTCGATGAGCGCCAACTGCGTCTCCTGGTAGAACGCCTTCCCGATGGAGCCTGGGAACTAGTATGTCATCCCGGATACAACGACGCCGACCTGCAGCATATTCATACCCGGCTTCGGGAATCTCGCGAGGAGGAGTTGCGGGTTCTGACCTCCCAATCCACAAGACATTTGCTGGCGGCGAGGGGAGTTGAGGTCATCTCGTTTTCTGATTTGGCCCCGCTAATTTGGCCGGAAGGTGCATATCCGCCACGCGCGAGATCTCTTCGACTTCGGCCAGGAAGGCTCTTCGCAAGCTCAGGATGACCCTATCAGAGCGCGCAAAACTCGAATTGAGCCACTCCCTTCCGAACCAATGGGGCTGAAATCGGTGGACTGTGATTTAATGCTTAGGGTTCACAGGCAGGAAAGCTACCCATTGAATGCCCGACAAGCCAGAGCCTCGAGTTGATGTCAACCTCCCTGTCCGGGTCTTTGGAATGGACGCGGACGGGCGTCCTTTTTCCCAAAAAGCTCACGCCATAAATATCAGCTACCACGGAGCCAAGCTGGCTGGCCTGGAACAGCGGGTGAAGCCCGGAGACGTCATTGGAGTGCAATTGCGCGACAAGAAAGCGCGTTGCAAAGTGATATGGGTAGTCGATGGCGGACAGGCTCAAAAGATTAAAGTGGGAGTAAAGATGGTGGAGGGGCAACCATGCCCCTGGCAGGATGAAATGGAAGCACCCCCTGACGTAACTCCCCCTGCGCCAGCCGCGGCGGCCAAGGAGGACAAGAGAAAATTTGCTCGCCAACGGGTTGCCTTTCCCCTGGAAATTCGAGATGCAGAGGGCGTCGGCTCGCACATGAGAACAAAGACGGCGGACATGAACGGCACGGGTTGCTATATCGAAACCATGCTGCCCCTTCCGGTGGGAAAGACTTTGAGCATCTCGATCTGGCTGGACTCGGAGAAAATCAACACTACGGCGATTGTCAGGACCTGTGATGGCGGAGTGGGCATGGGCATCGAGTTCACCGGCCTGGATGAACAAACCCAGAATCGGCTGCAACAGCACGTCGAGGCCATGGCTGCGGAGTCCGAGCCTTCGAAGAACAGCCAGGGTGCAGGGTAACGTCCTACTTCCTCTTTACTCTTTCCCCGATATGGGCTCCCCACTGTGAATGTGCGGCAAAATGTGAATCCCTGCCCTGCGACCGCCATCGAATCTGAAGAGCCGTAGCGTGCAGCGGAAGGGACGTACATGAAAATCGGCATCACCTGCTATCCGACCTACGGCGGCAGTGGCGTGGTCGCAACCGAGTTGGGGCTGGAGTTGGCGGAGCGCGGTCACGAAATCCACTTCATTTCTTACGCCCAGCCGATTCGGCTGAGCGGCCCCCATCCGAACATTCACTACCATGAAGTAGAAGTCTCTCGCTATCCGCTGTTCGAGTATCCGCCCTACGATCTGGCGCTGGCTTCGCGCATGGCGGAGGTAGCCGAACTGTACGACCTCGATCTGCTGCATGTGCACTACGCGATTCCGCATTCGGTGAGCGCGCTGCTGGCCCGCCAGATGATGGCGGCCAAGCCGCGCGGACGCAAACTTCCTTTCGTGACCACGCTCCACGGAACCGACATCACCCTGGTGGGGCTGGACCGGTCCTATCTTCCCATCACCCGTTTTTCCATCGAGCAGAGCGACGGGGTAACTGCTATTTCGCAATATCTGCAAGAGCGCACGCTGCGTGAATTTGACATAAAGAACAACATTCAGATCATTTACAACTTCGTCAATTGCGATGTGTATTGCAGAGGCGAGAAGGTGCCGGAGTCAAGGCTGGAATACGCGCCGAATGGTGAGCGGCTGCTGGTGCATCTTTCCAATTTTCGCCCGGTCAAGCGTGTGACCGATTGCGTGGAGATCTTCGACCGCGTGCGCAAGCAGATTCCGTCCAAACTGCTGATGATCGGCGACGGCCCCGACCGCTCGCGCGCCGAATGGCTGGCGGTACAAAAGGGCATTCACAACGACGTGATCTTCCTGGGCAAGCAGGAGCTGGTGCAGGAGAAACTGGCGATTTCCGATATCTTACTGTTGCCGAGCGAACTGGAATCGTTCGGACTCGCTGCTCTTGAAGGCATGGCCTGCGAGGTCGTCCCTATTGCGACTCGCGTGGGCGGTATTCCGGAACTGATCGAGCACGGCAAGAGCGGCTACCTGGCAGAGGTCGGCGACGTAGACACGATGTCACGCTACGCCATTGAATTGCTAAGTGACGAAAAAGCGTTGCGGACAATGGCCAAAGCCAGCCGGGCGGTGGCGCAATCTCGTTTTTGTTCCAGCAGAATTATTCCGCAATACGAGGATTTTTACCGCCGCGTGCTGGAGCGCGCTTCGTAGAAGGCTTCCGGAATTGCGCCCGAGCCTTGCAGGACGGGCAAGCGCAGCCTGACCAGAGTTCCCTTCCCTTCGTGGCTGTCAATCGTCATCCGCGCCGTATCGCCGTAGAGAACCTTCAGCCGCTCCGCCACGTTGGCCATCCCGATGCCGTTTCCGCCGAGGCCGGTCGGGCGCTCCAGCAAGCTGGCCGAGCCCATCCCGACGCCGTCGTCCTCAACTTCAATGATGAGATGCGAGTCGGTGAGGCGGCTGCGCAGGTAGATGCTGCCTCCGTCAATCTTTGACGACAATCCATGTTTGATGGAGTTTTCCACCAGCGGCTGCAGCAGCATGCTCGGCACCATAGTGTCCAGGGACGAGGTTTCAAGCTCCTTCACGACACGCAATTTGTCACGGCCGAAGCGCACGACTTCGATGTCGAGATAGTTGTCGATGAACTCCACCTCTTCTCGCAGCGGCACAAAGGCATCGCTGCTGTTCAGCAGACGGCGCAGGATGTTGGCCAGCTTGATGATCAGTTGGCGGGCGGTATCAGGGTCGAATCGAACCAGCGAGGAGACCGAGTTCAGCGTATTAAAAAGGAAGTGGGGATTGATCTGGTTCTGCAGCGCCTCCATGCGGGAGTGCAGCAACAGCCGCTCCTGTTCTTCCAGTTTGATTTGAATGCGGACGCTGTTCCATATCTTTAGTTCCGTTCCGATGACGATGACGGAGGTGGCATAGATCAGAACTTCCACCCACCAGGTGGGACTTTCCACGCTGAATATGGCGTGAGGCACGAAGCGTGACAGCTCAGTCTGCACAAAACGTAAGCCCACGATGGTCACGAAAAACATGGTCTGCCACTCGAAGGGATGAGGCTTGGGCAGATTGCGCCTGATCCAGCGATAGATGCTCAGATCGACGCCCGGGGAAAATGACCAGATGTCTTCGCGATTCGGAGCGAAGTTGCGCAACTGTCCTGCCACGAAGCCGCAGAGCACGTTGAATGGCAGGGTTGCCCATTCGCCGTGCCAGAACGCCGGAAGCGCGAGCAGGGTGCCGCCGAGGATACCGGTGAAGCGTCCGCCAATTACGCCCAGCAGAATCGTGGTCTCGAAGGACAAATCGCCGGCCACAAAGCTGGTCGCACCGAACCGTATCCAGACGCCTAGAGTCAGGGGAATGCCGATCCACAGCACCAGATAAACTCTCTGTTTCCAATTGCGCTCGTCGCGGAAAAGCAGCGACTTGAACTCCACGGAACGGACCAGCGCGCTGGACACAGCTGCGGCTACGCCCAGCTTGATCAGCAGATTAATGAGAATGAGGCGCTGTTCCATGATTCGGTTGAACCGATTTCGATAAATGCCAGCCGCTGAAGGAAATGTAGCACGAAGGGTCAATCGTCGGTTGTCATCCTGAGCGAAGTGGTTGCTTCGCTTCGCGAAGCAACCATGCAGTCGAAGGACCCCTAATAAGCTCTGACGGCGTGGGTCAGGGCAATGCATTCTGGCGTCGCAAAAAATCCCCATGACCCAAGCTATTTCCAGTAGTAGGGGTCCTTCGACTCCGCGTCTGCTTCGCGATGCGAAGCAGATGCTGCGCTCAGAATGACATGAGTTAAGGGTTCAGGATGACAAAGTGCGCAGGCGTTTCGCCAGCTCGTCCAGGGTGGCTTCGATCGCGTCCACTTGCGATGGTCCACCCTGTGCCATATCTTTGGTTCCGCCGCCGCGTCCGCCTAGTTTGGCGAGTGCTTCTTTCATCAATGCTCCCATATCGAATGGTTCGCCGGGGGATTGAGCGAACACCAGCGCCGCCGGGGCCGAAGTCGCGCTCAGGAGTGCGACTGCGGAGGGACTCTGGGCGAGTGATTTTTTGGGCCAGCAGTTTGATGAAACTCAGATCGCGATCCGGAAACGTACGCATGATGATCTTTCGTCCGCCGGTCTCCTTTATTTCGGAGAGTATGCGCTCGGCGTAGAGGCTGGCCAGCTCTTCGTGCAACTGTTCGCGCGATTTTCGCGAAGCCCGCGTCTCCTCCTGCAACTTCTGGATCTGCTGGGGAACGTCCCCAAGTTGGGTGGAGAGGACACCCGCAGCGTTCGCCAGGGTCGTGTAATCCCGGCGAGCGGTCGAGACCGCTCGCTTTCCGCAGACGAACTCCACTCGCCATCCCTGTCGGACTTTTTCGGTTTTCCGGAGCAGAATACTGCCAATTTGCGCCGTGCCCTGAACGTGCGTTCCGCCGCAGGCCGTAAGGTCGAAATCGCGAATGTCGATCAGCCGCAATTCGTCTTTCTGAACCGGTGGAAGTTTGCGCAGTCCCAATCCGCGGGCTTCTTCCTGGGTGACGAAGCGAATCTCCACCGGACGATTCTCCTGTACGACCTCATTGGCCAGCGCTTCGGCGGCTTCGACCTGCTTGAGATTCAGGCTCTTTGCGTCCAGGTCAATCGAACAGTAGTCGGCGCCCATGTGAAAGGAAACTGTGGGCATCTCGAATAATCGAACGAAAGCGGCGGAAAGAACGTGCTGGCCGGAGTGCTGCTGCATGTGGTCACGGCGGCGCTCGGGGTCAATCAGGCCACGGACGCGGATTGCTTTCGGGACCGGAGCAGGGTCTTGCAGAATGTGGAGGATGGTTCCGTCATCGCGTTCCGCTACTTCGGCTATGCGCAGGTGAGAATTCGTTGCAGTCAGAAGAATCTCCCCCGTATCGAAAACCTGCCCGCCGCTGGTGGGATAGAAAGCGGTGCGGTCGAGAATGATTGCAGTTCGCGGGTCGGAGTCCGAAGTGGAGACTGTGTCCACGACCTCGGCGTCGAATTCGTAGAGGAAAGAATCGCGATAGTAGAGACGTTCGGTCATGGTTTTTCGTAGCGCCGGCGTTCCGCCGGCCCGTGGGCGGGCAACGCCCGCCAGTGTTGCGAGCTTCGACCTATGCGAGAGCTAGCGGAGGGCGAGACGCCGGCGCGACTCAATACGGGCCGATGATGCCTCCAATCTGGCGCGTGGCCGGCCGTCTTCCCGCCTGCCTCTTTTGTGCTTCGATTACATCCAGATATTTCAAGCCTGATCCGGTATTGAACAGAACAACTTTATCGTCGGCGGAGAAAAATCCCCTGCCGCGCAGCTTGCGATAGGCTGCCAGCGATGCCGCTCCCTCGGGTGCGGCAAAGACGCCTTCGACCTCGGCCCAGTGCCGAAAGGCATCCATAATCTCGCCATCGGTCACTGCCAGGGCGACGCCCGCACTCTTTTTCAGGATGTCTAGAATAAGGTAGTCGCCGTAGGGCTTGGGGACGCGCAGGCCGGCGGCCAAAGTCGAGGCATTGGGCCAGAATTCGGAGCTGGGCCTGCCTTCGTCCCACGCTTTAACAATTGGCGCACAACCAGTGGATTGAACGGCAATCATCTTTGGCCGCTCGGACCCAATCCATCCTAGTTCTTCCATTTCGTCGAAGGCTTTCCACATGCCGAGCAGTCCCACCCCGCCTCCCGTGGGATAAATAATGCCCTGCGGTATCTTCCAGTTGAGCTGTTCCGCCACCTCGTAGCCCATGGTCTTTTTGCCTTCGACCCGGAACGGTTCCTTGAGAGTAGAAACGTCAAACCATCCTTCTTTATCCTTCCGCTCGGCAACCATGCGGGCACAATCGCCGATCAACCCGTCAACCAGAGTCATGTGGGCCCCATAGCTTTCGCACTCCACGCGATTAGCCAAGGGCACATCTCTGGGCATGAAGATGTGCGCCTCGATGCCGGCTGCGGCGGCGTAAGCGGCCAGGGCGCTGGCGGCGTTTCCGGCGGACGGTGCCGCCAGCTTTTTCAGGCCGTATGCTTTGGCCATGGTGACTGCGGCGGACATCCCGCGCGCCTTGAAAGAGCCGGTCGGATTCAGGCCTTCATCCTTGATATAGACGTTGGGAAACTCCCGGCTGGGCAACATAGGAGTGAAGCCCTCGCCGAGCGATACTGGCTGGGCATCGGGCAGTACTTCGGCATATCGCCACATGGTCGCGGGACGGTTTGCCAGTGAGGTTCGCTTAAAGTTCTGCTTTATGTTTTCCAGGTCATAGCGAACATAGAGAATGCCGCCGTCTTTTGGGCAGATGGTTTGTGGCTGGTCGGCGCTGAGATGTGCACCACATTTGGTGCACTCAAGATAGGCGATGCGGGACATTTCAGGGGAAGTTTAGCAGGTGCGGTGGCGAGGCTCGGTTGGGTAAGCCAGGTTTGTGGCGCTCCGCGCTGGATCCTTCGCGGCCTGAAGGCCGCTCAGGATGACCTCCACCTAAGAGGTGCGGTGTCCTAGAAGTAACGGATGCTGCGGAAATCAGGCCGGCAGCCGGTTCAGCAGCGCATTCGCCTTTCGGAACCAGGGTCGCTCGCGGCGGCGCAAGTATCCCGGCATGGTGGGTTTTTTGGCCAGGATCTGGCGCGCCCAATCTCTCGCCTCCGCGTTGCGTTGTTGGGACGCGAGAAAACAGGCGTAGTTGTAGTAGGTTTCGGAAGAAGTAGAGATTTTGGTGACTTCCTGGAATAGGGCCGCAGCTCGATCCGGCTGACCGGTGTTGGCGTAAGCGTGAGCCAGCAGCCCGGCGGCGCCGTGAAAGTCATACGTGGGATCGGCCGACACCACCCGCTCCAGGTCTGGAACTGCGGCCGCGAAATCGCCCATGCGGATGGCAGCCACTGCGCGGCGGTAGAAGGGGTCGGGCGAGTCAGTGCGCGAGGAAATCGCCTTATCGTAATTTTGCCGCGCCCTGGAAAACTGACCTTCCTCGAGGTACAGGTCGGCCAGTTCTTCGTAATTTCCGGCTGAAGGATTGTCGAGAACCGCCGCTTCCAGTTCTCGGATACGCTTGCGTCGCGGGAAAGCTTTGAAGGATTGGCGCAGCAACCCGGCGTCTGGAAGGGCTTCGACGACGATGTAAACCAGCGCGCCGAGCCAGCCGCCAATGAGAATGATCCACAACCAGAAGGTGTCGGGGCGGCGGCGGATGAAATGAATAATCGCAAACGCCTGCAGCAGAATGCCCCACCACGAAAATGCGAAGAATAGTAACGATCCCATGCGTCGATGCAGCAGTATAGTACGCGGCCCGAGGCGGTCATGAGAATGGCCGTGGTGGCTTATGGCGTAGACCGCGGAGCTTCGCTCCGCCAGGACAGCCGGGGGCGGCTGTCCCCACATGGCCCGTGGTGCTCTCCAACATGGCCAGTTGTGCCTTCCCCGGTGGCCGCTTGTGACTGTTCCTAGGTGGCCGGTCGGTCGTTCTGGCGGATGCTAAAATTGTCTCAGTGAAGCCTTCCATTCGCCTGCTGGCTATCGATATTGATGGCACGCTGCTGAATCCCGAGTTTCAGATCTCACCGGTTGATATGGCGGCCTTGCGACGGGTCCGGACGCAAGGGATTGAGGTGGTGGTAGTCACTGGGCGGCGCCACGCTTTTGCCCTTCCGATTGTGCAGCAACTGGGCTTCGATTTATGGGTTATCAGCTCGAATGGCGCGGTAACGCGCTCGCTGGCCGGCGAAACCTTCCATCGCGATCTGCTGCCAGCTGCAACCTGCCTTCAGCTATGCACCAAGATGCGGGAATTTCGCGGAAATACGGTGCTGACCTTCGATATTGAGGCCAAAGGTGCGATCGTGCTGGAACACATGAGGGAGTTGAATGTGAGCATCCAGCGCTGGCTGGAAAAGAATCTGCAATACATCGATTTCGTCATACCCATCGAAGACTCCCTGACCACCGACCCCGTCCAAGCCATGTTCTGTGGGCGCATCGAACCGATGAAACTGGCACAGGCCGCGCTGGCGGCCAGCGGTTTGGATATCACCGTCCTCCGGACCGAATATCCGGTGCGCGACCTTTCCATCGTGGATGTGCTCAATCAGGGATGTTCGAAGGGTCACGCGCTGGAGCGCTGGGCCAATTTCCGAGGCATCCCCCGCGAACAGGTCATGGCCATTGGTGACAATTACAATGACATAGAAATGCTTGCCTTCGCGGGAGTGCCATTTATCATGGGGAATGCGTCGGAAGAGTTACGCGGCAACGGCTGGGCAGTGACCCTGACGAACGAGCAGAACGGCGTTGCGGCGGCGATTGAGCTGGTATTAGGTGTGGCAACTCCGTAGCGGCCGCCCAATCGACTGCTATCGGAACGGCAAAAAGTAAGCGCGATGCGCAATCTGAACAAAATCGGTCTGGCGGCGGGATTGTGGCTTCTCGCCCTCCCCGCATTCGCCACCGACCTTGCCATCCTGCAAAACGGTTTCTCGGTTCGACACGAGCGGCGCGAGAATCTGGGCGCTGTCACTCGTCTTTACCTTAGCGCCGACAATTCCAGCTATGTCGACATTGCGACCGACCAGATCGTGCGCTTTGAGAAGGATATGTCGCCGGCAGCTCCCGCTGCGGCCCCGGTCGTTCCCGCTGCAGTCAGTACTGCACCAGTCAGGCCCGCCTCCGTTGCAGTATCCGCCAAGCCGACGAAACAGAACCTGAACGAGGTCATCAATACCATCAGCGACCGGCACCACATCGACCCCGATTTCATCAGCAGCGTGATCCATGCCGAGAGCGGATTCAATGCCCACGCCGTTTCCCCCAAGGGAGCGCGCGGCCTGATGCAACTAATGCCGCAAACCGCTTCGAAGCTGGGTGTTTCCAATTCCTTCGATCCGCAGGCCAACGTGGAAGGAGGCACCCGGTACCTGAGCGAGTTGCTGGAACGATATAACTTCGACGTGGTGAAAGCTCTCGCCGCCTACAACGCCGGGCCCGGCCGCGTCGAACAATATCGCGGAGTGCCGCCTTACTACGAGACCCGCGTCTACGTCGCGAAAATCGTTCGCGATTATAACCGGAAGAAACTGGCGGAGCGCAAAGCGGCAGCGGTCGCGGCCAAAGCCAATAGTAAGAAAATTGCCCAGACGAACACACCGGCTAAGCAGCCTTCCCTCCCCCCTCTCGCAGCCGCAGTCCCGCGTTGATCGAATCGGACGCGTTGACCCCCGCCTCCGGGTCATTTACCTTGGGATCAGCTAACCTGGGTCCTATTACCCAGGATGTTTGCCGCGCTCGGCGCCACAGAGTTGCTCGGGTCCTCCCCTAACACATGGACAGAAAGCGCATTTTCTTAACCGGCGGAGTTCTGATCGTTCTCGCCGTATTGGTATATCTGCAATTCCGTCACTGGCGAAGCTTCGACTGGGCCACGTTTTGGGCCGAGACCGAGCAAGTCAGGCCCTGGCATATCGCACACGCCGTTGGTCTTATTTATATTGCCTACGTCTTTCGAGCGATTCGCTGGAAGATTTTTCTTCGTCCCGTCCGTCCTAATGCGTCATGGCTGGAACTGCTACCTCCCACTCTGATTGGTTTCGCGGGATTGGCTCTCCTGGGACGCCCCGGGGAATTCATACGCCCCTATCTGATCGCCCGGCGGCAGAACCTGCCGGTTTCCTCCCAGGTGGCGGTGTGGGCGGTGGAGCGGATATTCGACATCGGGGCTTTTGCCGTCCTCATGGCGGTGGGCATATTTCTGCCCAGCTCGAGACGGTCGCTGCCGCATCCTGAGTATTTCAGCCGTTTTCGCGATGGCGGACTTCTCTTCTTTGGGTTGGTCATTGGCCTCGCGCTGGGTGCGGTGGTTGTCAGCCGCAAGGGGGAGGCGCTGGCGAACTGGGTGGAGCATCGTTTCTCTCACTGGGGAGCCAAGCTGAGTCACCGGTTGGCGCAGAAGATCCGCGAATTCGGTCAGGGTCTGAATACGATTCACGGACCGGTCTCCCTGATTCTGTTGATCGTGGTTTCGATTGGAATGTGGTGGATTATCGCCGTTGCCTATCACGAAGTCACGATCGCCTACCACCAGACCGCGCATCTGTTTGGCGAAGATCCGCTCGACATTCGCCTGGTGCAGGTGCTGCTGCTCATGGGCTCGAGCATGCTGGGATCGGTGCTGCAACTGCCAGGAGTGGGTGGAGGGTCGCAGCTGGCTACCATCGCCGCGCTGGAGCACATCTTCGATGTCCCCAAGGAATTGGCCGCAAGCTGCGGCATCATGTTGTGGATGGTGACGTTTGTGGCAGTAATACCGCTGGGCCTTCTGCTCGCACACCGCGAGCAGTTATCCTTGCGAAAGCTGTCGCAGGAGAGCCAGCAGGAAGAGGAAGCCGAGTCGCTCTCCCCTTCGCCTCCCCGGGTCTAAGATCGTATCGCGGAATCTGGATCCGATCAGCAAGGCGCCCGGTTGCAGTTTCAACGCTGACCGGCGCAGCTTACGAAGGTACCTGCCTCACTCCCCCTTTTATTTTGCCTGTTACAATGCAAGCGAAGCATGACTCATGCGACATGAAGTGTCCCTTCTGCGGTTTTGAAAATGACAAAGTGGTGGACTCGCGGGAAAGCAAGGAAGCAGATTCCATCCGCCGCCGCCGCGAGTGTCTGAAGTGCGGCAAGCGCTTTACCACCTACGAGCGGATCGACGAAATCCCCTACATGGTGGTCAAGAAGGACGGCCGCCGCGAAAAATTTGACCGCCAGAAGGTTTTGAACGGGCTGCTTCGGGCCTGCGAGAAACGCCCTGTACCCATCAGCCGCCTGGAACAGATCGTGAACGAGGCCGAAGGGTTCGTAATTGACTCGGCGGAGCGGGAGCGCAAGACCAGCGAAGTGGGCGAGTTGATCATGAATCGCCTTCGCCGCTATGACAAAGTGGCGTACGTCCGCTTTGCTTCGGTTTATCTGGACTTCAAGGACGTGCAGGAGTTCATGACCGAGTTGAAGGATTTGCTGAAGAGCAAGGAGCCGCCTGAGATTCGCAGCAAAGGCGCGGCGAAAGAGTTAGCATGGCTTACAAGATCACGCTCATCCCCGGCGACGGCATCGGGCCAGAAGTCATGCACGCCGCCGTGCGCATCCTCGAAGCTACCGGCCTCAAGTTTGAGTGGGAAACGTTTCAGGTAGGCGCCGAGGCGTTCGAGAAGTATCACGAATACATTCCCAAAGAACTGATCGAGTCGATCGAACGCACCCGCATTGGCCTGAAAGGGCCGGTAACCACGCCCGTCGGTGAGGGCTTTCCCAGTATCAACGTTGCCTTGCGCAAGAAGTTCGAGCTCTACGCCAACTTCCGCCCCATTCGCAACCTGCCTCATATTCCGACCCGCTATCCCAATGTCGACCTCATCATCGTGCGGGAAAATACGGAGAGCCTGTATTCCGGGCTGGAGCACGAAGTGGTTCCGGGAGTGGTTGAGAGCCTGAAGATCATTACTGAGAAGGCTTCAACCCGCATTGCCCGCTTCGCCTTCGAGTACGCGCGCAAGTATCACCGCAAGAAGGTCCACGCCATCCACAAGGCGAACATCATGAAGCTGTCGGATGGTCTGTTCCTGCGCTGTTCGCGCACCGTCGCCAAGGAATATCCCGAGATCACCTACGGCGAGCACATCGTGGACAACACCTGCATGCAGCTGGTGATGAATCCTTACCAGTACGACGTGCTGGTCATGGAGAACCTCTACGGCGACATCATTTCCGACCTGTGCGCCGCTTTTGTTGGCGGCCTGGGGTTCGTGCCCAGCGCCAATCTTGGCGACAGCTGCGCGATCTTCGAGGCTGTCCACGGTTCCGCTCCCGACATTGCCGGCAAGGACATTGCCAACCCCACTGCGGTGATCCGATCTTCTCAACTCATGCTGCGTCATCTGGGCGAACACGCGGCAGCGGACAAAATCCATGACGGGCTGGAAAAGGTTTATCGCACCAAGGACAAACTCACGCGCGATGTGGGCGGGAAAGCCAGCACTTCGGAGTTCGCCGACGCCATCATCCAGTTCATGGAAACCAGCACCGACGTCCCCAAGCAGGCCGAATCATCTCACGCCTAGATTGCCATCCTGACGGCACGTAAGTTCTCCTGTCATCCTGAGCGCAGCAACTGGTTCGCCTGGCGAACCAGTTGCGGAGTCGAAGGACCCCTATAAGCGGATGACTGCCGGGGTCTTTGCGCCTTGAGCATCGTCCGTGGAGATTCCCTGGAAACGCCGGCAGAGCAGTAGGGGTCCTTCGACTCCGCGATTGCTTCGCGAAGCCAAGCGATCGCTCCGCTCAGGATGACAGAAGGAAACTCTTCGTTGACGCGGCCTACAGATTTTGAGTAACATCCTCCTTCTGCAAGGACACCCGGGGGATGGATAACCCAACACGGCGAGTAGGTGTAATACTCTTCCAGCTCGGCGGCCCCGACACGCCGGAAGCGATCCAGCCCTTTCTTTTCAATCTTTTCTCCGATCCCGACATCATTGATTTTCCCTTCGCCCGGATTGGGCGGAAACCCCTGGCCAAACTCATCTCGGTCACGCGAGCCAAGAAGGTCGAGCACCACTATTCTGCAATCGGCGGGGCGTCACCGATCCGGCGCTTTACCGAGCAGCAGGCGGCTGCGCTGCAGGAAAAGCTGGCATCTGACGGAATAGAGGCAAATTGTTTTGTGGCCATGCGTTACTGGCACCCCTTCACGGCGCAGGCGATTGAGCAGGTGCGGGCGGCAGGTTGTGACGAGATCGTGCTGCTTCCTCTTTATCCTCAATATTCGAGCTACGACCACCGGAAGCAGTTTGAACGAATGGCGGCGCCTGTTTCATGATGACGTTCCCGTGTACTGCGTCGACTCGTTTTACCGCCATCCACTTTACCTGGACGCGTTGGTGGAGAAGGTAGATGAGGCCCTGTTCCGCTTCCCTGAGCCGGCTCGAGCTGAGATTGTCTTCAGCGCGCATAGCGTTCCAGTGGCAGTGATCGAAAAAGGCGATCCCTATCAGCGTCACATAGAAGAAACGGTAGAACTGCTGATGGACCGGGGAGGATGGCCCAACCGGCATCGCTTGTGCTACCAAAGCAAGGTTGGCGCCAGTAAGTGGCTGCAGCCTTCCCTGCACCGGACGATTCGAGACCTGGCGTCCGAACGTGTGGGCGAAGTTTGTGTTGTGCCGATAGCGTTCGTCTCAGACCACGTGGAAACTCTGGGCGAAATTGATCACGAGGCACGCGAGGAAGCGGCGGCGCTCGGAATCAGACAGTTTGAGATGACGTCGGGCCTGAACGATTCGCCGACGTTCATCGCGGCGCTGGCGGACTTGGTGGAGAGTGCGCTAGGCGTGAATTCGGGTCGGCAAGTTGTTCCCGACCGCCTGGTCGCGGCGGATTAGGCAAGACCGTGGTGACTGAGCTCTCAGAGGAGTGAAGGAACCGATGGCAGACGAGTCAAAGACGGGAATTCTCGGGCATCTACCGCCCTTGCCACGACCGGCACTCAACAACTCCGTCATTGGCATGGAGCAGGCATATCGGCAACGCAAGGGTTTGACCCTGCTGACCGATGCCGATATTGAGGCCCTCAAGGCGGGTCAGCCCATGCCGTGGGAAGTTGGGGGGGCCGGTGTCTCCGCAGCACCGCCCAGCCCTCCGGCTGCTGCGGCGCCGGCGGCACCGGTGGCAGCGACTCCGACGGCAGCAGCGCCGGTAGCAGCATCGGCGGCCGAAGGCATCAGCGAGGAAGTTGCCAAATGGGTCGCCGAAGGAAGGAAATGGAGCAAGTCCACGATTGCCGCCGAACAGGCTCGTCGCGGACGCAAGGGTCTGCCTGCCCTGAATAACGCGGAAATGTCTGCGCTGCTGGGCGAGCCCGTGGAGGCGAGCGCACCCGCTGCCGCGGCACCTGTGGCTGCGGCCGTTGCTGCGCCACCTGCTTCTGCTCCCGTTCCCAGCGGGCCCATCAGCGCGGAAGTTGCCAAATGGGTCGCCGAAGGAAAGAAATGGAGCAAGTCGACCATCGCCGCCGAACAGGCGCGTCGCGGACGCAAGAGCCTGCCTGCTCTGACGGCTTCAGAAGTAGCTGCGCTCCTGGGTGAGCCTGCAGCGGCGGAGACGCCTGCGGTTGCCGCTCCAGTCGCCGCCGCAGTGGCCAAGCCAGCGGCGGCTGCGCCTCGCCCTACTGCCGGTCCGCCCTCGGCTGCTACATCCGTCTCGCGCAGCGGCGAGTCAACCACTTATGTCGGCAGTCCCGCCGTGGGGACTTCCAGAGCAGCCGCCTCCGCCGGCCTGGCCTCCGTCGGACCGGAAGATAACGATATCAATCAAGGACGGCGTAGATTCGCCTGGGCCGCGTTTGCTGCATTCATGACGGCGTGGTTCATCGCCTTCTTCCGATTCTTCCTGCCGCGGACTTTGTTCGAACCTGCAACCTCATTCAAGATCGGCTATCCGGCGGACTTCGGGCTGGGAGTTGATACCAAGTTCCAGCAGAAATTTCGTATCTGGGTAGACCGCACGCCGGACCGGATTTTCGTGATTTACGCGCGCTGCACTCATCTCGGCTGCACTCCCGACTGGAAGCCCGCCGAGAACAAGTTCAAGTGCCCCTGCCATGGCAGCGGGTACGACAGCGAAGGAGTCAACTTCGAAGGACCTGCGCCGCGTCCGATGGACCGGGCCAAGGTCGAAATCGCGCCTGACGGTCAGATTCTGGTGGATGTTTCCAAGCTCTACCAGTGGCCTAAGGGACAGCCCAGCCAGTTCAACGACGCCGGCGCATTTTTGCCGACGTAAAAAACCGCCGAACCGTGCTCGGCTCTACACGAAATCGGAAGAGGTTCAAATGCCTGAAGAGAATGGAAACGGGAAGAACGGGAACCGGGTCGGATTGCTTGAACGGGTGAAGGCTGGCGTCAAAGAAGACGTTCAGTCAATCAAGACCGATTTACCCGCGAAAGCGAAAGATCAGGTCGAAGGTCTGAAAGATCCAACCAAGACCCAGGTCTACACTTCGATCTTCCGTCACAAGCACGACGACACTCCTCGCAATCGCGCTCTGGGCGTGCTGTCGAACGTGTTCCTTCACCTGCACCCGGCCAAGATCAACCGCGACGCCGTGCGCTACAGCTACACCTGGGGCATGGGCGGAATCACCTTCTATCTGTTCATCGTGCTCACGTTGACCGGGGTGATGCTGATGTTTTACTACCACCCCAGCAAGGTGCAGGCTTTTCGGGATGTTCTTTATCTCGAGCATGACGTGCCTTTCGGCAAACTGCTGCGCAACATGCACCGCTGGGCGGCGCACTTGATGGTAATTGCGGTCTGGCTGCATATGTTCCGTGTCTTTCTCACGGGATCGTATAAAAAGCCGCGCGAGTTCAATTGGAACATCGGCGTTCTTCTTCTGGTGTTCACCTTGCTGCTTTCCTTTACCGGCTACCTGCTTCCGGATGATCAACTGGGATTCTGGGCTGTCACGGTGGGAACGAACATGGCGCGCGCCACGCCCGGCCTGGGGAACGAAGGTCCATTCGGAAAAATGCTGGGAATGACGCCATACAACGACGTCCGCTTTGGACTGCTGGGAGGCTCGATCGTGGATGCGAATGCGCTGCTGCGATCGTACATCTGGCACTGCATCGGAATTCCGATTGTGGCTTCGGTGCTGATGATTGTCCACTTCTGGCGGGTAAGAAAAGATGGCGGGATTTCTGGTCCGGCGCCGGTCATGCTGGCTTCGGAAGTGAAGGAACCGAAGAAGTAAGACGAACCACGTGGCGACAGCCGCCCTCGGCTGTCGGGTCGAGCAAAGCTCGGCAAAGTTTTCGGGAACTGTCGAGCTTCGCTCGACTGAACAGCCGAGGGCGGCTGTTCCCACGCAGCCTGGGGAGCGATTATGGATTGGCGACAGCTTTGGGAGATCTGTTCGGCGCCTGACAACGTGCCCATCGTGGGGCTGATTCCTCTGCTCATTTTCTACATTTATCTGGCGTGGAAGCAGGCCAAGGCCAATGACGATCTGATTGGCGAACTGGAGACCAATCCAGCGATGGCCAAGACCCACCATCGCAAGTCGTGGCCATTCCGTCCGGGTTGGCAGAAAGAAATCCATGTGTGGCCTTTTCTGCTGCGCATCGAGTTTCTCGCGGCCATGATCGTGACCATAATCCTGATGGTCTGGTCGATTACGTTG
The DNA here is from genome assembly GCA_963734265.1 of Terriglobia bacterium. Lineage (GTDB taxonomy): Bacteria > Acidobacteriota > Terriglobia > Terriglobales > Acidobacteriaceae > JAIQFF01. Next base: position 265,063 of record CAVTGN010000012.1, on the reverse strand, counting down.
AGCGCCCCGCTGGAAGAACCGGCGAATCCCAATCTGACCATGAATCCGGCCAAGGCGCCCTGGTATTTCCTGGGACTGCAGGAGATGCTGGTTTATTTCGATCCATGGATCGCCGGCGTAGTGATGCCGACGCTGATCATCGTCGGCTTGATGGTAATTCCTTACATCGACACCAATCCGCTGGGCAGCGGATACTACACCTGGAAGCAGCGCAAGTTTTCCATTGGCACGTTCCTGTTCGGCTTCATCATCTTGTGGATCGCGATGATCATTATTGGCACCTTCATTCGCGGTCCCGGCTGGCAGTGGTTCTGGCCGGGGCAAACCTGGGATCACAATCGCCTCATTTATGAGGTGAACCGTGACTTACCCGATCTTTTCGGGATCACGTCCAACCTGGGGAAAGCCATCTTCGGCGCTGTCGTGGTGGGCGGCTTCTATGCGGTGGGCGGCTTTATCGTTCACGCTCTGTTTCGCCGCTACAATCCGAAAGATTACAAGCGCATGAGCCTTTTGCAGTATTCCATCATGGTATTTTTCGTGCTCTCCATGGTCGCGCTGCCGCTAAAAATGGCCTTGCGCCTGGCTCTGAATATCAAGTACGTGTGGATAACGCCCTGGTTTAACGTGTAACGCCGTCGTTGGCCGTTCGTCGTTGGTCATTGGCCAAAAACCAATAGCCTACGGCTTGAGGCCAACGACCAAGGGCCAACGACCAACGACTGATCCTGGAGGATCTGGTGCCCGAGCAACGCGTCCCTGAGAATGATCCGATTGTAAGCAAGTCTTACGCGGCGCATTACGTCATTGCCATGCTGATCCTCATGGCGACGCTGTTCTGGGCGCTATGGGACGAGCAGTTCGGGCAGCGGCCGTGGATCACTTTTCAGCAGCAATGGAAGGGCCGCTACAGTGCCTTTCTGAAGAGCGCGCGTTCCAAGTCTTCAGAGTCACAAAAAGACGTTCAGCAGAATCCGCAGTACCAGCAACTTGAACAGTCCTACAAAGACGCATCCGAAACCGCCAGGGCCCGTCGGGATGAACTGCAAAAACAGATCACGGATCTGAGCGCCCAGATTCTGGCGGTGCAGAACGTATTCACTGACCGGCGCGCTTACGTCAATGCCCTCACTTATCAGCTTGAAACTGAAACCAGCGCATCGGCCAAGAAGAGCAAGCAGCAGGACATCGACGAATATAAGAAGAAGAAGGCCACGGTCAAGTTTCCCGACGGGCACAAGCAGCAGTACAACTTCCAGGAACTGGAAGAAACCTATAACTCGCTCAAGGATCAGCGAACCAAGGTGAGCGCCGAACTCGGCGATGTGCTCAAGCCGGTCACCGAGGCTAGCAACAAAATGTCTGCCTTTGTGACGGACCACATGGTAGACCTGACGCCGGCCCAGATTGACGGCTTGAGAAAGAAGACCGAGGAGTGGGATCCGAAGATTGTGCAGATCAACGTGGCGGACGCAAACATTGTCGACCGCTGCGAATCCTGCCACATGAACGCCAGAGAACCGCTCCGCATCACTCCCACGGCGATGGAAGCCAAGGGCGAAAAGAAGCCCGACGAATATGCCAAGGCTTTCGCCAGCCATCCTGAACCGGAGTTGTTGGGTTTGCACGATCCCGACAAATTCGGCTGCTCCCCATGTCACCAGGGCAACGGCCGCGCAACCACCAGCGTCGAGAAGGCACACGGCAATTACGAGCACTGGCTATGGCCGCTGTTTCCCAAGCAAAACGCCGAAGCGGGCTGCCAGACCTGTCACGCGGCAGATATGCATCTGGCCGCCGGCGACGTCGGCACCCACATTTCCGATGGGAAGTTTCTCTACCGCCAGCGCGGTTGCATGGGCTGCCACCGCTATGAAGGTTATGACCGGGAACCTGAGGAACTGACTTCGATCACGCAGCAGCTCAAGCTGTTCGAGCAGCAGAAGATCGACAACGCCAAGATATCGGCCGACATGATGAAGCAGGCTGACGCGGCAACCAGCAACGAAGAAGCCAACCTGCTAAACCAGAAAGCGGTGGCACTCAAAGTCGCTAACAGCAAGATTGACGGCCGCGTCCAGCAGCTTGATTTCCAGACCCACAACCTGATGCAGGACGAGAAGAAGATCGGCCCCAACCTGAAAGACGTTCGCTTGAAACTGAATCGGAACTGGATTCCGGTATGGCTGAAAAAGCCGAGCGAGTTCCGGCCGACGACCAAGATGCCGAATTTCCGGCTGACCGATCATCAGATCCAGACGATTTCGGCCTATCTGTGGCAGTCAGGATTCACCGACGCCCTGCCGAAGCAAAAACCGGGAAACGCCGATCACGGCAAGGAATTATTCGAAACCCGCGGTTGCCTGGCTTGCCACTCGATCGGTGAAGGCGACCAGGTTCAGGGCGGAACCTTTGCCGCCAACCTGACCCGCGTGGGTGAAAAAGCCAACTACGATTACCTGGTCCGATGGATTCACAACGCGCGCGAACGAACCCGTCCCTACTGCCCCTACGAGAAGAAGGACATCGGTCCCGAAGACTACGCCAAAAAGGGTCTGCCGTATCAATTCGACTCTGCAGCACAGCCAGTGCCCCAACGATGGCCACGAACTGCAAGTGCAGAACATGACCGTGATGCCGAGCCTGCGCCTGAGTCCCGAGGACGCCCAGGACATCGCCTCCTATCTGATGACGCAGAAGAAACAGGACCCTTCTTCCTACGCTCAAGCTTCGTACATGGAGGACGCCGAGCTGAAAGACGAGGGGAAAAAGTGGATTCGGCACTACGGCTGCGCCGGCTGTCACGAGATTTCCGGCTTCGAAGATGAAGGCCGCATCGGCACCGAACTGACCTACGAAGGCAGCAAGCCGATCGAGCGTCTCGATTTCGCGCTGTTTACCGAAATCGCGCAGCGTGGGGGCAAGAAATCCGAACCAATAACCGATCCGGAGGACCTGGCGCGGCTGCCCGAAGGCCCCGCGAAGGAACCGTGGTACGACCACAAGGGCTTCTTCGAGCACAAACTTGCTGAGCCCAATGTTTACGACAAGGGCAAGGTCAAGTCCGAAACTGAAGTGCTTCGGATGCCTAACCTGCACCTCTCCAAAACGGAGATTCAGGACCTCACCACCTTCCTGTTGGGAAGCGAGGAAAGTTCCCTGCCCCCCGCCTACCAGTACAAGCCCGGAGATGCCAAGCGTGACATCCAGGAGGGCTGGTGGGTGATCACCAAGTACAACTGTATGGGCTGCCACCAGCTCACGCCCGATCAGACCACAATCCTGATGGGCATGAAGCATTATCAGGATGCGCAGGAGCAGTTGCCGCCCAAACTCCTGACCGAAGGCGCGCGCGTCGATCCTGAATGGCTGCGGAAATTCCTTTCCAATCCCGCACTGAGCACGCACGGACACGAATCGCAATGGCGTGCGGCCGTACTTGCAGGTGCGCATGCCAACTTTCTCGTTCTCCGACAACGAATTGAGAAAACTGGTGCGCTTCTTCCAGGCACTTTCTCAGCAGCCGATGCCTTACATTCCGGAGCAGGTGCCGGTTCTTTCCACCAAGGAAACCGACATGGCACGCAGCCTGTTCTCGAGCACGGCGGCGCCTTGCCTGAAGTGTCACGCCACCGGGGATCCCCAGCATGACCGGATCGCTACCGCACCCAACTTCCTGCTGGCGAAAGAGCGTCTCAAACCGGATTGGGTGGAGCGCTGGATTCTCGATCCCCAGGCCATCAGTCCGGGCACAGCCATGCCTTCGGGATTATTCAAGCGTCAGAACGACCACTGGGTTTTCTCCGGTCCGACTCCATCGTCCTTCAATGGATATGACAAGGATCACAGCAAGCTGCTGGTGGACTACATATTCCAATTGACTCCGGAAGAGCAGCGGCGGGTGGCGGCGTCCATGGGGCACGCCCAGGCTGCAATTCAGCCGCGGGATAACAAGAAGAAGCAAGGCGTCGGCACGAGTTCCGGGGCAAGTGGCGGCGGTTCGCGGTAGAATGATTTGCTTTGAAATTCCGTCGTTGGTCTTTGGCCCTTGGTCGTTGGCCTCTAGCGACGGATTTTGATTTTAGCCAACGACCAGGCGCCAACGGCCAACGACGCTCTGCTAGCAGAGATTCTATTTAGAGACTTACACCTGACGAAAGGGCGACATAATGAATAGGAAACTATGTGCAGCGATGTTCTTGCTCTGCCTGCTGGGTTTGCTGGCGGGCTGTAGCAAGAAAGAAAACACCAATGAGGAGCAAGGCACCTCGCCGAGCTCGGATGTAAAGCCGACGGCAACGGCGGCGCCAATCGATCCTTCTACGACTTCCACCGTGAGCGGCACCGTGACCTACGGCGGCACAGCCCCCAAGGGACAGAAAATTGATATGAGTCAGGATGCCGCCTGCAAGGGCAACAACATGGCCGAAACCATTGTTGCCACCGACGGCAAGCTGGCCAATGTTTTCGTTTATGTCAAGGACGGTTTAGGCGATCGCACCTTCGAGGCTCCCAAGGACTCAACCACTATTGATCAGAAGGGCTGCCAGTATCATCCCCACGTGCTGGGCGTGATGGCGGGGCAGAATATCGAGATTCGCAACGACGACGAAACCACTCACAACATTCATCCCACTCCCAAAGACAATCGCGAATGGAACGAGTCCCAGCCGCCGAAGGCTGCCGCGATTGAAAAGAACTTCGCCCGCGAAGAGATCATGCTGCCGGTGAAGTGTAATCAGCATCCCTGGATGAAGATGTATGTGAATGTGGTGAAGACGCCGTTCTTCGCGGTTACCGGCGCCGACGGCAAATACGAAATCAAGGGTTTGCCGCCGGGAGAGTACACGCTGGCTTTCGTCCAGGAAAAATTGGGCGAACAAACCCAGAAGGTTACACTGGCCGCGAAAGACAGCAAGACCGTCGACCAGGGTTTCAAACCGTAGTCGCTTTCGTAGCGCCGCCGTCTTGGCGGCTGTCCGGCGGGCGTCTCGCCCGCCGGGGCAAGATGCCCCCGAGACAGCTGGCAGGATGCCGGCGCTACATAAATCTCTCCGAGGAGCAGCTTCTGAAGGCCGTTGCCCTACCTTACAATCGCGCGCATCACAGGTTTGCCGTGTTCACTGCGGGCGTGACTTTTGTTCTGATCATTGCCGGAGCCTTGGTGACCAGCAATGATGCCGGCCTTTCCGTCCCTGATTGGCCCACTTCGTTCGGCTCGCTCTACAAGATTCCTCACTTGGTCGGCGGCGTGCGGTTCGAGCACACGCATCGCATGATCGCCCAGTTTGTAGGATTTCTAAGCATCATCCTTGCGGTTTGGACCTGGCGTGCCGACCGCCGCCGTTGGATGAAATATCTGGGCATAACGGCGCTCGGCCTGGTGATTGCGCAAGGAATTCTGGGCGGGCTCACGGTGCTGTTTTACCTGCCTCCCGCGATTTCATCGGCGCACGCTGCCCTGGCGCAGACATTCTTCTGTGTGGCAGTGCTGATCGCCATGTTCACGGGCCGTCGCTGGGTGGAAGAAGTCCCACGCGTGGAAGTCGACGAGCAACGCCCGAGTCTTTTCACTTTGACCTTGCTGTCGATCTTCGTGCTTTACGTCCAGCTCATCCTGGGCGCGCTGTTTCGCCATCACGGATTAAGCTGGTGGCCGCACGTGGTGAACGCTGGAACGGTGGCCATCGTGCTTTCCTGGACGGCCATACGCGCGCTGTCGCAGTACTCCAGAATTGACGCAGTCCGGCGCCCCGCGATTGTGATGCTCTCTCTTCTGATCACCCAACTCTGCCTTGGTTTCGTCGCGTTTCTCACGCGAGTGGCCTGGGGGCGCGACGCGATCCAACCCGAGCTGCCGATGGTAGTCTCAACTGTAGCGCACGTTGCCGTGGGAGCCCTGCTTCTGGCAACGACAGTAATTCTTGCGGTTCAGGTCTGGCGCCATGTCCCGATGGCATTTGCGGAACGAGTTCGGAGTCAAGAAGGGAAGCCGGTGGCTGCATGAGCACTGCGACACAACCTCTGGCGGTCCCGCGTAACGCCGCTCTCGCGCTGCTTCGTGATTACGCCGAACTGACCAAGCTGCGGGTGACCACGCTGATTATCATGACCGCGTGGTGCGGCTATTACTTTGGCGCGTTGAAGTCGGGAGTCTCTTCCCTTTCATGGGGCTTGTTCCACGCTCTGCTCGGCATCGGCCTGGTTTCAGCGGGAACGGCGGCGCTTAACGAAGTGATGGAGTGGGAAACCGACGGTCGCATGCGCCGCACCGCGCAACGCCCGATTCCTGCGGGACGCTTCAGCTTGATGCACGCGGCCGTGGTTGGCGGCCTGATGATGTTCGGTGGCGCGCTTTATCTCGGCCTGGCGCTGAATCCATTGACTGCCCTGCTCGCGCTGGGCACTTCCGCGGTCTATCTCGCGGCCTACACTCCGTTAAAGAAAATACACCCCATCTGCACTTTTGTCGGCGCCTTCCCGGGAGCCATGCCGGGCGTGCTGGGCTGGACCGCGGCACGCGGCCGTCTGGAATGGGGCGCGCTGGTGATGTTTGCCATCGTCTTCTTCTGGCAGTTCCCGCATTTTTTCTCCATCGCGTGGCTTTATCGTCAGGACTATGAGGATGGCGGGATTCGCATGCTGCCGGTGGTGGAAAAGGATGGGAAATCCACGGGGCGGCAGATCGTGTTCTATTCGCTGGCGCTGATTCCGGTCAGCTTGTTGCCCACGTTTCTGGGCATGTCCGGACGGCTCTATTTCGCTGGGGCGCTGCTGCTCGGTGTCGCCCTGTTTTACGTTGGCGCACGGCTGGCAACGTTCAAGATGGCGCCCGACACACCGCGCTCCAAGCAGCGGGCGCGTCAACTGCTGCAGACAACCGTTTTCTATTTGCCGCTACTGTTCGCCCTAATGATGCTAAACCCCCATCTGTAACGCCGCCTCTGACGGGGTTTGAATTTTAGCGCGCGCGCAAACTCGCAGGAACCGCCGAAAACGAGCATGGACGGGTAGTTCCAGTTAGAATACTTTGTGGTCTCCAAAGCCCCCGATTACGTCGCGCTCGACTCCCGCAATAGCGCAGTACCCTCTATTCCGGCGGTAATTTCGGTTCAGAATCTGGTGCACCGCTACGACAACCGCACCGCCCTCGACGGAGTTTCGTTCGAGGTTCGTCACGCCGAGTTGTTTGGACTGCTGGGGCCCAACGGCAGCGGCAAGACTACGATGTTCCGCATTCTTTCGACCCTGATGGTGCCGGGCGCGGGCCGCGCCGTCATTAGGGGGTTCGATGTGGCCAAAGAGCCTACCAAATTACGCCGTGAGATCGGCGTGGTTTTTCAGGCTCAGAGCATTGATGTGAAGCTGACCGCAGCGGAAAATCTGTGGCACCAGGGTCATCTTTATGGATTGCGTGGCGAGGCGCTCAAAGCGCGCATTTCAGAAATGCTGGCTCGGGTGGGGCTTACGGATCGCGCCCGGGAAAAAGCGGAAACATTTTCCGGGGGGATGCAGCGCCGTCTCGAGCTGGCCAAAGGTCTGCTTCACCATCCCGCCGTATTACTGCTAGACGAACCTACGACCGGCCTTGATCCCGGCGCGCGCCGTGATCTCTGGCAGTATCTGCAGATTTTACGCGACGAAGAAAAAGTGACGGTGATTGTGACCACGCACCTGATGGAAGAGGCAGAACGCTGCGACCGCCTCGCCATACTGAATGAGGGCAAGCTGGTTGCGCTCGGCACGCCCACCAAACTCAAACAGGAAATCGGTGGCGATGTGATTCTGCTCGATACCAAAGACGCGGAGTCGCTTGCGGCGCGAATTCGCGCCCGCTTCGATCTGGATCCGCAGGTGCTCGGGGGCCAGGTTCGCCTGGAGCGGGAGAATGGCCACCGTTTCATTACTGACGTGGTCGAAGCCTTCCCCGGCGAGGTTGAATCCATTTCCGTGAGCAAGCCTTCTCTGGAGGATGTTTTCATCCGTCGCACCGGACATAAATTCTGGACGGAGAAGGATGAAGAAGATGCTGAATAGTCGAGGACTTCGGCAAGGCGGGCGCGATGCCCGACGCACAGCCGGCAGGATAGCGGCGCTACGAGGAGCTGATCGATGATGCTCGTGCTTTCCATTCTTCTGGCGTTAGTGCCTCTTGCGGGTATCGCCCGCATCGCGATGAACGGAACGATCACGACCGTGGATGGCCTTTTCATGAGCATCATCATGCTTGCCCTTTCCGGCATACTTTTCCTGAACGCATATCTGGAAGCGCGCAAGAAATTGGCCCCCAAGAAGGCGCCGCAGGCGCAGAAAACGAGTTAACGTGGTCACCCAAAGCGCTACCCTGCCGCTCCCCGCCGCACCTTCTGTAGGAATCGTCCTGCCGGCGTTTACGCTGTGGTGGCGGGAATTGGTCCGTTTCTACCGGCAGCGGGCGCGGGTAGTTGGAGTGATCGCCTCACCCCTGCTGTTCTGGGTGGTCATCGGCTCCGGCTTTGGCAGTTCTTTCCGCTCGGGCGACGCCGCTGGACAGCAGCACTACCTGGATTACTTTTATCCCGGCGCGCTGATCATGATCGTGCTGTTTACCTCGATTTTCACCATGATGTCGGTGATTGAAGATCGCAAGGAAGGCTTTCTGCTTTCGGTGCTGGTGGCTCCGGTTCCACGCTCGGCGATCGTGCTGGGAAAAGTGCTGGGTGGAACGACGCTCTCGGCGATTCAGGGCCTGGTATTTCTGGCTTTCGCTCCATTCGTCGGCATTCATCTGGGAGTGACCAGTTTCCTGCTGGTGGTGCTTACGGTGTTTCTGGTGTCCTTCGCGCTGACCGCGCTGGGATTTACTATCGCCTGGTCGATGGACTCCACGCAGGCGTTCCATGCCATCATCAACCTGTTTCTGATCCCGCTGTGGCTGCTCTCAGGAGCGTTATTTCCGCTGGCGGGGGCTTCGGGCTGGATTCGATTCCTGATCCGCATCAATCCTCTCACCTACGGAGTGGAAGCGCTGCGCGATCTACTCTATCCCGGCACCACTGAGTTCTTTCCGCTGTCCTCGTCTTTGGCCACGCTGGTGCTGTTCTCGGCTCTGATGTTTGCCCTTTCGTTTGTCATGGTCAACCGACGCACCACCAAGCCCGCCGCATGATGCAGGTTGCCGCACAATACGCCATCTATCCTGTCATCGACGCGGTCCTCAACGGCACCAGCGCGGTGCTGCTTCTGGTCGGACGGAGTTACATCAAACGCGGGCGCGTGGCCGCGCACCGGGCAGTCATGATCACCGCCCTGATTTCCTCTGCTCTTTTCCTGACTTCTTATTTGTACTATCACGCCCACGTCGGCTCGGTACACTTTCAGGGACAGGGTTGGTCCCGTCCGGTGTACTTCAGTATTCTGATTTCACATACCATACTGGCCATCGCAATTGTGCCCTTGGTGATCATCACCCTCAGCCGCGCCTTGCGGGAAAGATTTGATAGCCATCGCAAGATCGCCCGCTGGACATTCCCACTGTGGCTGTACGTGTCGGTGACCGGCGTGGTGATTTATGTGATGCTGTACCACCTGTTCGCGGCTTAACGGCTTCGAGTTTTCAGCGGATAACTCCATGACGATTGTGAAATTGAAGATCGATGTCTCCGGGACTGTGGGAGACGAGGCCTGGCGCAATTTGAAGCAGTTTGACGAGATCCAGAGCGCCGCTTTCGGGCCGAAATTCGGTTCGAGTGGAGTTTGCAAACATCCCGCCAACCAGCCCCATGCCAAAGGCGAATGGATCGGCGCGGAGATCAAGCTGGAAACGCCGCTTCTGGCGCAGTACGCGGTCTCGCACTACCTGGAACAGGATCGCGTGCTGGACGCGGACGTGGTGGAATAATCCTGCAGCCGCCGCCTTCCCGCTTAAAAGAATGTGCACTTGCAGCCGACCAAAGGGAGCACCGCGGAGACGCCGCGCCCAACACCGTCTGCCTCGGCTTCGTACAGCTCGTGATCCTCGCGGCTTCTGGTATAGTCTCGGTGGATCGAACCCATGTCGGCTCTTCCCGATTCTCCTCAGGAAATTTCGGCGCCGGGCGCTGAACCAGGCAGTAAACCCGCTAAGCCCCGGATGTCCACCCGCAACCGGCTGCTGTTTTTCTTCACCGCGTGGCTGATCGTCCTGATGCCTTTTCTGTTCTGGTGGAACACCTGGTTTGGCCGTCAGCTCTCGGACAAGCAACTCGCGGAATATTTGCAGGATGACAAGAAACCGCGTCACATCCAGCATGCCCTGGTGCAGATCGGCGAGCGGGTAACGCGCCACGACAGCGGCGTTACGCGCTGGTATCCAGACGTCGTGCGGCTGGCGTCTTATCCGATCGAGGAAGTCCGCAACACCGATGCCTGGGTCATGGGCCAGGACACCACCAGCAAAGACGCTTCCAGCGCCGGATTCCACGAGGCGCTTTTGAAAATGCTGAACGACTCTTCGGTCATGGTGCGCGGGAATGCAGCCCTGTCGCTGGTGCGCTTTGGCGATGCCACCGGAAGGCCGCAGATCGTGGCATTGCTACAGCCGGCGAAAGTGACTGCGCCCCAGGCGGGCAAGATCACGGACGCCAGCACGGTGGGCACGAATCATCCATCAGGGCGGAATCATCGCCAAGATTGAGTCGGGCGGCCAGACCACCGAAGCGCGCTCGCCCATCAGCGGCCGATTGCGAGAATGTGTCGGTGAAGATCGGACAAACCGTCGCCGCCGGCGACGAGATCGCAACCCTGGATCCGGGAACAGAACAGGTATGGGAAGCACTGCGCGCACTGTACCTGGTCGGCCAACCCGAAGACATCCCCGCGATACAGCCCTACGAGCGAGAGCTGCCAGAGATCCCTGACCACGTGCGGAAACAGGCGCTGGAAACGGAACAGGCGATTCGGAATCGAACCTCGTCTCGATAAATTGGTCGTGGAGGCCGTGGGGTAAAGGCAGGGTTTAGCTAGAGGCTAGCAGCCAGTAGCTAGCAGCGACTTTCTCAAAACGGCATTACTCCGACTTCTTTTTCCACTTCTGCCGTGTCCACCATCACAATCGCGTCCCAGGGGCAGCCGTCGAGAAACGAGCCCTCGGGGCCTTTGCTGGTGCACTTGTTGCAGCCGATACAGAGAATCGGGTCGACCTGAATGCGGCCGAAAGGCGGATGGTCCTCGTCCGGCACCCAGAACATGCAGTCTTCCACCGGACAATATTCCACACAGGCAGGAGAACCGGCGCAGCCGGTGCAGCACTCGGTAATTACGGCCAGCTCTTTGGGTTTCTTCTTGCGCGCGGTGAGCAAGCCCTTGGACCTGGGCTCGTGTTTAAACTCGTCGGGTACCATCCCGACAATTCCCCTGAAGGGTTCGGCAGGCATCGAATTCATTATAACTCAGGGCGGTCAGAGGGCGGCAGACCTGAGGCCCGGCGCTCAGAGTTCATAGCTGAGGCGGAAAAACTGAAGGGCTGCAGCCCGATGCCCGGCGCCTGACGCTGGATTGTTCATCCATCACATCGCTCTGCCGGGATTCTGGTATAGTGGCGTTCCAGCCCCTTGAAATCCGTTTCATTTTCCCGGCTCCCCGGTTCAATGTTCAATGCCCACGCGAAGGGGCGGAAGGAGCAGCACTCATGGCAGGTAAAAGCGTCAACAAAGTCATTCTGATCGGCAATCTTGGCAAAGATCCAGAAGTAAAATTCACTCCCAGCGGCACACCCGTGGCCAAGATCGCTCTGGCCACCAACGAACGTTTCAAAGATAAGAACGGCGAATGGCAGGACCGTACCGAATGGCACAACGTGGTGCTGTGGCAGCGGCTGGCGGAAATTGCCGGCGAGTACTTGAAGAAGGGCGGCAAGGTCTACATCGAAGGCCGTCTGCAGACTCGCTCCTGGGAAGACAAGCAGACCAATCAGAAAAAGTACATGACGGAAGTCGTGGCCAGTGACCTGGTTCTGCTGGGCGGACGCGGCGAGGGCGGCGGCGGTGGGGACTACGCGGGCAGCTCGCGCGGCGCATCGGCCGGAGGAAATAATTTCGACCAGCGCACGCCCGAGGCGGAACCGGCAACCGCCTCCAGCCCAATCAGCGACGAAGATATTCCGTTCTAAGACAGCTGTCAGCTCTCAGCTTTCAGCCATCAGCTTAAGACCGGGTGCCCCATCTTTGCGCGTTTTTTTTGCGCAAAGGTGGGAGCGGTCTTTCGACGGCAAATAATCAATGAAACGTTCCTATACATCGGCAGCACTATTGTCTCCTTCTTTCGCTTGCCACCTCTGCCTTCGCCAAACATCATCATCGCCACAAAGACTCCGGCGCGGGGCAATTCGACTACTACCTGCTTTCGCTTTCCTGGGCACCAAACTACTGTGCAGAACATCCAAATGACCGCTCCAGCGAGTGCAGAATTGGCGGACACCATACCTTCGTCCTGCATGGGCTTTGGCCACAGGCCAGCAGCGGGCCGCCGCCTATGTCCTGCTCGAACGCAAGCCCGGTGGCGGCCGACACGGTTGATCACATGCTCAACTTCATGCCCACTCGCAGCCTGATCCAGCACGAATGGCAGAAGCATGGGACCTGCACCGGGCTTTCGGCACAGGATTATTTCGCCCAGGCCGAGAACGCTTACACACACGTACAAGTACCACAGCAGTATCGAAGCCTGAACCAGGAGCGGCAGGTCGATGTATCGGAGGTGGAAAAGAGTTTTGCCGAGGCCAATAGCGCTCCGCCCGAGGCCTTCCGGGTTTCGTGTTATGCCGGGGAGTTGGTCAGCCTGGAAGTGTGCGTGGATAAAAATCTTCAGTATCGGAGTTGTACAGAAAGTGTGCACGAATGCCCGGTTCACCAGGTGGACATGCGGCCGCCACAATAGAAAAGGAAACAGCCATGCCAGAAGATCTTGCCAGTCTAACTTGTGTTCCCTGCCGCGGAGGTGTGCCTCCGATGAAAGGGAAAGAGCTGCAACAAATCCTGCAACAGGTCCCCCAATGGAAGGCGATTGACGAACACCACATCACGCGGACTTTCACTTTCCCGGATTTCAAGCAGGCGCTCGACTTCGTGAACCGCGTGGGAGAGATCGCGGAGCAGCAAGGGCATCATCCCGACATTCTGCTCGCCTGGGGAAAAGCGGGAATTACCCTGTGGACGCACAAGATCGACGGTCTGACCCAGAGCGACTTCATCATGGCGGCCAAGATCGACAAGGTCGCATCGGCGTAATTTTTCGTCTTAGTCGGCGTTTACTGGTTGCCGACGTTGAGGCCGCTCTTCCCACTCTCATTCCCCAGGCCCACAGAATTGCGGGCACGATCATGATCACCCCGGTTGCCGAGGCCACGGCTCGAGCCGACACGCCCCGGTCGAGAAACAGTCCGCACACATAAGCGCCGATCGCGATGGTCAGCATGGAGAAGCCGAGGTCGGCGGAGAAAACGCGTCCGCGGAAGCGATCGTCAGTGTTGAGCTGCAGTATGGTGGTAGAAAAAACCCAGACCGTCGATCCTCCGCAATGAGCCAAAGCGATCCACAGGCAAGCCACCCATACATTCGGCGACATACCCAGACCCAGATAGCCCACCCCGATGGTGAGATAGCCCAGCAGAATGCCCAGCCGAAGGCGGCGATCCGAGCGGCCTGCCCAGCGAGCGGAAAATAGCGGGCCCACGACAGCTCCGATTCCGCGCGCTCCCATCAGCAGGCTCATGCCCAGCATGGCGCCTCGTTGCGGATCGATGCCGCGCCAGTGCACGTGAAAATACTGGCGTCCCATAACCGTGAACAGTACCCAGCTGGGCCCGATCATGAGTTCGCCAGCCTTGGCGAAGACGGTCGTCAGTAAGCGGCGGTCTTTACGCACGTAGCGCATGCCTTCCGCAACCGGGGAAAAGTCCACGGCGTCGGCGAGACGCAGCGGGGCTGCCGATTGCGCATGCGGCTCCGCAAATCTCATGCGGCCAATGAGGATGGCCGATACCAGAAACGAAAGAGCGTTGAGCACGAACACAGCGTCGCGTCCCAGCAGGGCCGCGACGACTCCTCCAACCGACGCACCGACCAGCAGATTGACTGACCACGTCGCAGAAGACAGCGTGTTCGCCAGGAGCACGTCTTCGCGGGGAGTTATGTTGGGAATCACGGAAGTGCGTGCCGGCTCGAAAAACGCCGCCATCAAGGTCTCCATCAGCAGGAGCGGGTAAACCAGCCAGACTGTGGAACGAGATCGCACCAGCAGCATGGCGAAAACGATGACCATCCTGCGCCAGGTCGGCCGTGATCATTACGCGTTTGCGGCGGACGCGATCGTTGATGACTCCGGCGGCGGGACCGATGAAAGTCTGGGGAAGCACTTGCAGCACCAGCGCCAGCGCAACCGAACTCGCCCGTCCGGTCAGTTGCAGGAGCAGGCTGTAGATGGCCAGGGTATAGAACCAGTCGCCAATCTCGCTCACGATCTGCGCCAGCCAGAGTCGGCGAAAGTTGCGGTTGTAACGCACCAGGCGCAGATATGCGGACAGGGATATCGAAGTTGCGGCGCGCTCTGGTTGCGGATCCATGGAAGTAATACACAATAGCAGTCACAGAACGGAATTTGCACGACCCACGTGGGGACAGCCGCCCTCGGCTGTCCGGCTGGGCGAAGCCCAGCGGTTGTTTTCTGATGGAGCTGAATCTGCCGAACTCGGCCGGACAGCCGAGGGCGGCTGTCCCCACATGGTTTGTGGTGACTGATCAATACCGACCGTCTATAATCTCTGCATGATGGATGAACAGGATTTTCGCAAGCGGGCGGACGCTGCGCTTGACTCGCTCAAGAAGTCGCTGATGAACGCCGAAGAGTCGGCCGAATTCGAGGTGGAAGACCAGTCGGGCGCGCTGCACGTGTCTTTCGAGGACAACAGCAAGTTCGTCATCTCTCCCAACGCGCCCGTGCGCCAGATCTGGATTTCGGCGCTGGCTACGAGTTTCAAGCTGGACTGGTCGGATACCGAACAGGACTTTGTCCTGTCCAAGACCGGAGAAAAACTTAAAGTGCTGGTGGCGCGGCTGATTAATCAGCAACTGGGAGAAGAGCTGGTGACGCTGGCGTAGTCGGCGCTAACTCGACAATTTCTGCTTCAGGTCGGCAGCGATCTGCCGGCCGTGAAACCTTCCGTTCTCGATGAAGATTTCGTTGGTCCTCGATCCCGCCACAATCACTCCCGCAACGTAGATCCCCGGCACATTACTCTCCAGGGTGAGCGGATCGCATACCGGACGACATTGCTCTGTCGAAAGCTCGATGCCCATCGAGCGCAGAAAATCATAGTCGGGATGGTAGCCGGTCATGGCGAAGACGAAATCGTTCTTCAGGCGGACTGGACCATCGGGGGTGTCGAGATTGACGCAGTCAGTCTCGATCTCCGAAACCGTGCTGCGGAAGTAGGCGGCAATTTCGCCGTTCTTGATTCGATTCTCGATGTCCGGCAGGATCCAGTATTTGACGTGATTGTGCAATTTCGCGCCGCGATGGACCAGGGTGACGCGCGTGCCATGCCGCCAGAGGTCGAGAGCGGCGATGGCTGCCGAATTCTTGCCCCCGATCACCAGCACGTCCATATCGAAAAAGGGATGCGGTTCGCGATAGTAGTGAAAGACTTTGGCTAGATCCTCGCCGGGAATGTTCAACGGATTCGACAGATCGTAATATCCCGTGGACACAATCAGCTTGCGGGTGCGGTAGTCGTAAATGCGGCCAACGCTGTCGGTCGCCGTAATCTGGAAATCGCCGTCGCTGCCGGTTACTGTCTTCACCCACTGGTACTGCCTTACGTCGAGATCATAGTGCTCGGCGACTTTGCGATAGTATTCGAGCGCTTCTTCCCGCGTGGGTTTCTGCCGGGCTGTGCTGAACGGGATGTCGCCGATTTCCAGAAGCTCCGGCGTGGTGAAAAATGACATGTTGGCCGGATAGTTGTAGATGGAATTGACGACGCAGCCCTTGTCGATCGCCATCGTCTTGAAGCCGGCGTGCTGAGCCTCAATGGCGCAGGCCAGACCCGTTGGGCCGGCGCCGATGACGACAACATCCGCGCGTGTGTCGGGCTCACCGGTAACCTGGGCGCGGGGAAGTGTGTCGGGAATCTGCTGGGTCACGCCGGAGATCTGTTTGGTCACCAAATAATTATCTCAGCTGGGGAAATTGGCAGTATGCGCGTGCGCACACCCGGGACGGACGTGGTCTCTCGAAGCTAAGAATTCTAGCACGCCGCAGAGCCGGGCATTTAGTGGTGAGCCAGCTTCCAAACCATTAACCACGAAGGACACGAAGGTACACGAAGGAAGGCTTCAAGAAGCTTCAAGACTAGGCCTTCGTGATACTTCGTGTCCTTCGTGGTTAGTGGTTTTCCGGTGGACGCAAAGGACATCTCACCTCTCGCGGCATCGGCGAAGCTGCCCGCGCTATAATCTCCGGTTGCTCTCATCCTCAGGAGATATTCAGGACGATGGCTGTGCCCGCGAAACCGAAAACCCGCATTGAATCCGACAGCATGGGACAAATTGAGGTCCCGGCGCACGTTTACTGGGGCGCGCAAACCCAGCGCTCGCTCCTTCATTTCAACATTGGCCGCGACATCATGCCGCCGGAGATGATCCGCGCCTTTGGCATCCTCAAAAAAGCCTGCGCGCTGGTGAATCAGGACTTGGGCAAGCTTCCGGCCGACAAAGCCAAGCTCATCGCGCAGGCCGCCGACGAAGTGATTGCCGGCAAACTTGACGACCAGTTTCCCTTGCGCATCTGGCAGACCGGCAGCGGCACCCAGACCAACATGAACGTCAATGAGGTGATTGCGAACCGCGCCATTGAACTGGCGGGCGGCGCGCTGGGATCGAAGAAGCCAATTCATCCCAATGATGACGTCAACATGTCGCAGTCTTCCAACGATACGTTCCCTGCCGCTATGCACATCGCGGCCGCGGACCGCGTAAAAAACACGCTGATTCCCGCCGTCCAGAGCGTTCATGACGCGATCGCGGCCAAGGCGACCGAGTTCAAGGACATCGTAAAAATTGGCCGCACCCATCTGCAGGATGCCGTGCCTCTCACTTTCGGGCAGGAGTTTGGCGGCTGGGCCAGCCTGCTGCAACGCGATATCCAGCGCCTCGAGCTTTCGCTCGACGGTCTCTACGATCTGGCCATCGGCGGCACCGCCGTCGGGACTGGCCTGAATGCGCATCCGGAATTTGGGGAGCGCGCGGCCGCCAAGATTGCCGAGCTCACCGGACTTCCCTTCCGCTCGCATCCCAATAAATTCGCCGCGCTTTCGGCGCACGACGAAATTGTTTTTGCGCAGGGCGCTCTGGAAACATTGGCCGCTTCACTGATGAAGATTTCGAATGACATTCGCTGGCTGGCGTCGGGTCCGCGCTCCGGTCTGGGAGAGCTTTCCATCCCGGAGAACGAGCCCGGCTCTTCGATCATGCCTGGCAAAGTGAATCCCACGCAGTGTGAAGCCATGACTATGGTCTGCGTGCAGGTTCACGGCGCGACCGCTGCAGTGGGTTTCGCCGGATCGCAGGGAAACTTTCAGCTCAACGTTTATAAGCCGGTGATCATTTACAACTTCCTGCATTCGGTGACACTGATCTCGGACGCGTGCTACGGATACGTCGAGTACATGATCAAGGGCATTGAAGTCGACCGAGCCAAGGTCGCGACTCACGTGAACAATTCGCTGATGCTGGTGACGGCGCTCACCCCAAAGGTGGGATACGACAAAGCAGCGAAGATCGCCCACACCGCTCACGTCGAAAAGTCGAGCTTGCGCGAGGCGGCGCTGAAGCTGGGCTATCTCACGGAAGAAGAATTTGACCTGCTGATGCGTCCGGAGAGAATGACGCGCCCGTAGCGCCTGCTTTGACGTCAATCTGCTTTGGCAGGAGTAAGCTCGGGAACAGTTTCACTCTTTGTAGTCGACACAACCTTCGGCGTTGTAGTGATCGTAACGACGCTGACCAGAATCAGCAGCGTTCCAAGCAGGGTTCGCGGACCCACCGCTTCCCCGCCCAAAAAATATCCCAGAGCCACCGCGACCACCGGATTTACGTACGCATAAGTTCCCACCTTCGTAGGCGATTCGTAATGCAGCAGCCAAACGTAAGCGGTGAAGCCAATAATTGAACCGGCGACGATCAGGTAAATCAGCGCGAACCATGCCCGGGGTGAGACTGCCTGCACTCGAAATCCGGCGAACTCGCCTGCGAGCGCGGTCACCACGAACAATTGAGCTCCGCCGGTAAGCATCTGGGCCGCTGCGCTCATCGGTTTCGACGCTGGAAGGGGAAGGCGGCGAGTGAAGATGGTCGCGATTGACCAGGTGACTGCCGCAATCAAAAGCGCGGTCGCGCCGGCACGATTGACCGGAACTTCGCCCAGGGAAAACGAATGGTTCATCAGCACCGCCACGCCGCACAAGCCGACAATGAGGGCCGCACCAAGCCTTATGGTCAGGCGTTGGGTACGCAGGAAGATGATTTCCATCAACGTGATGAAAACGGGGATGGTCGCCAGCACCACCGCCGCAATCCCCGAAGGCACGCGCTGTTCTGCCCAAAACAGGCAGCCATAGTCGACCACGAAAATCAGAGTGCCGAGTAGCGAAGCCGCAACCCATTGTCGCGGGCTTGGGGACGGCGTGCCCCGAAGGCGCAGCCACGCGTACATCACAAGCCCCGCAGTAAAAAAGCGTACGGCCGCCAGCAGAAATGGAGGTACTTCGTGAACCCCAACGCGGATCGCCAGAAACGTCGATCCCCAGACGAAGTAAATCATGGCGAACGCCAGCAGGATTTTCCAGGTAGCGGGACGGGCTTCAGTTTCCATCTGGATACCCTCTGGATCGCGGCGTTGCTGTTCCGTTCTTATAGATGGCGACGCAAGCGCTTCGGAACCGGATTCAGCCTATGAAAGATTCTTATCGAGTGAAGAACTCCTAGTCATGGGTGCTCGCCAGTCTGCTCCTGGAAAACGACAATCCGCTCAGCCCGGCTACACGGTCCTCATCGACGCCCCGGGCCGCGATCAGTACGTGGAAACTTTCTCCCATACCGGCTGGGGTCACCAGATGCTTGAGCTGCAACGCGACTTTGGCCCGCTCCTGTGGCAGTCGGCAATCCTCGAAAACGTCGGCAAACTGATTGGTCTCTCCGATTCCCATCAGGAACTGCGATTGGGTCAGCAGCGGCTGCACTTGCATGCCATGCCCTTTCGCGGCCGCTGCCAGCGCCGTAAAGTTGACGTGCGCGGTGAGGTCCTGTTCACCCGGCGCTTCGTACGGGTTCGGCGTGGCCGCGTGCTGACGGTAAGCCATCAGGGTCCCTCGATGGCGCCCGGCAAGCTGCTCCTGGCGCGTGTAGCCGTAGTCGATGGCGATAATAAAGCCATTGCGCACTGACGCCGCCAGGCGAGACATGACGTCAAGCGCAAGCATTGGAACTTCGATCCGTTCTCCTGGCTCGGGATGAACGCCATATTGATCGAGGAATTCGAGTTCCTCGGCGGAAGGCGGAACCCAGGTTTCGGTGAGGCGGTTATTCTCGGTCGAGATGCGAAGTGCCCCTTGCGTACTGACGATCTCGACCGGCAGCGCGTCAAAGAATTCGTTGGCAAAAATAATGATTGGAATCTCGGGCGCCAATGCCCTCTGTACACCCTCCGAGGCATTCTCAGAGACCAGGGACGCGTGGCCGCTCTCCAAAGACCTGGCCAGGGTCTGTTTGAGCCGTCCCTGCAGCGCAGGCGAGCGTTCCGACAGCGAATAGTGCAGAGCGCGGAAAAACTCGGGAAACTTTTTCTCCGACCAGTCCAGCACATCTTGCGCGAATAGCCCGCGGCCCGGGCCTGGCTCCAGAATTTCGATCTTTGCCGGTGATCCCAGCGCACGCCAGATTTCTTCGAACTGGCGGGCTAGAAGCCGTCCAAAGACGGCGTGAACATCGCTTGACGTGTAAAAATCGCCGGCCTTGCCGAACTGCTCCGCGTTTCGCGAGTAGTAACCGAACTGGGGATGATAGAGACACAGCTCCATGTAGCGCGAAAACGGAATAGGGCCGCCCTCCCGAATCTCCCGCTCGATAATCTTGCGCAGACTCACAAATCTCTCCGCTGCCGCTCGGCGCGATCCTGCGGGGTGCGGATGAACATTTCGACCATATAGTCGTGCAGGCAGTCGTAAAGCTGCCGCTGGAAGGTCCATTCGAACTGCGCGTGATCGAGATCCCGGGGATGGAGTTCGAAATTATAGGTGTGTACGGGAACCGGAGGGTTTCTGAAGTTTATGAGGACTTCCACTCCCTCGCTCTTGGCGCGGGCGGAGAAATCGAGCAGGGGATGCTCGTAAAGTTTCAGTTGCCCGAGAACGCGTTCGAGCCGCGGATTGGGATCGTCGGTCATGGTGTCATCGGTCATGGAACGATTCTAGCGGGAGTGACGTCGCTTGCGCCGGGCAGACTTCTTACATGCTGGCTGGAAGAACGAAGTTCATGAACCCAGTTGCCAGATTTTAGTTGGCGGTTCTCAGCGGTTATTCGTATCGGAGGGCTTCTATGGGATCGAGCTTTGCTGCTTTGATGGCGGGCAACATGCCGCTCACGATGCCCACGAAGCTCAGAATTCCAGTCGACCAGATGAGCGTGGCCGCGTCGATTTTCAGGTGAATATCGCCTTCGTCTGCCCCTTCCTGAAACGCACTCCACAGGGTGAGCGACGGCACCGACCAGGAGACGAGGTAAGCAAAGGCCACGCCCAGCAGTCCCCCTAGCGCGGTGATGACCATCGCTTCCGCCAGGAACTGGAACAGAATGTGCCAGCGATGCGCGCCCAGCGCCTTTTCCACGCCGATTTCGCGGGTCCGCTGAGTAACCGAAACCAGCATGATGTTCATCAGTCCCACTCCGCCGATTCCGAGCGTGAGCAGGCCGATAAAGCCGAGGAGAATCTTGATTCCGGTGGTAATCATCCGCAGATCGAGCAGATCGGCAAACACGTCGAACACAAATACTGCCCGCTCGTCCTTGGGGTCGAAGCTGTGATGGAAAGCCATGGAGTTGCGCAGAGCCTTTACCACCTTGGCGTTGTCCCCCTCATATTCCATGACAATTGAATTCAAATAGAACGTGTCTTTGAGATCGCTCATGGCGCTGAAAGGCACGTAGATGTGCTCGTTCAGATTGTCGTCGCTATTGTTGATCACTCGTCTCAAAACGCCGACGATCTGGTAGGGGATACCGTCCACCCGAATATTTTCGCCAATGGCGTTTTGACCCGAAAAGAGCTTTTTCTTGGCGTCTGCGCCGATGAACGCGACCCGGGTGTGGGTGAAATCCTCGGCCTCGCCGAAAGGAGAGCCTTCCGCGAATTCCATACGTCGCATGCGGGGATAGATGGCATACACGCCGCTCACGGCGTAGCTCGCGCTTCGTGTTCCCCAGGTCACATTACATTGTTTGAAGGCTTCCGGAGAGATGCGTTTGAGAAGAGGTACCTCGGCGCGGATGTAATCGAGATCGTTGACCGTGAGCCGGATTTCGCTTCCCGCCTTGGTTCCGCCCGCTTGCAACGAAGTGCGGCCAGGAAACAGGAATACCAGGTTGGTTCCAAAGGAGCGGAAGGCCACCCATAGGCCCCGTTCAAAGCCCGAGCCATAGGCCAGCAAAAGGACGACTGTTGCGATCCCCCAGGCCATCCCCAGCATGGTGAGGATGCTGCGTCGCCGGTTATGGCGCAGCGCGCCGTAGGCCTGTGAGCCGAGCTCCCGAATCACGGCTACTCCTGCCTCATGGCTTCGACCGGCGCCAGCAAAGCCGCCTTACGCGCGGGATAGATTCCAGCCACGACGCCGGCGACGGCCAGGGAGAGAATAGCAGCGGCGGCGGAGGTTGGCACGATCCGTGGAGTGTCAAATCCCTGCGGAGCCGGCAACATTGCCAACGCGGTCACGAACGCTGTCGCGATCAAGAGCCCGATTCCACCGCTAAAGACGGTGAGAAACGCGCCCTCGATGAAAAACTGGGTGAGGATATTTCTGTACGTCGCCCCCAGAGCCTTACGCAGACCAATCTCGCGGGTGCGCTCCGCCACCGAAACCAGCATGATGTTGACGATTCCAATCGCCCCCAGGGCCAGAGTTACGAATCCGACAACACCAAGAAAATAGTCCATGGCGTCGAATATTTTGTCGACACGCAGCGAGTTTTCAATGGTGTCCCAATCCTCAAAAGCATCTTCCAGCTTGGGATCGAAACCGTGGCGGCGGGCGATGATCTGATGAATTTCCTCTTTGGAGCGCAGATGTTCGGCTTTGTTCAACGGGCGGTAGTTGATGAAAGACAGCGCGCTCTCGGAGTTCTGCTCTTTTAGTGGAAACAGGTTACGCATAGTTTCTACTGGAACGAAGATGCGGGCATTGGTGCCATTGTTTCCGTCCTTACCAACCTTGGCCAGCACTCCGATAATGTCGAAACGAATGCCGTTTAGCAGCATGGTTGCGCCCACGGCAGGACGTCCGGGAAAGACATTTTTCAGCAACTCCCATCCCACTACCGCAACCCGGCGACGCTCGGTGTTGTCCTCATCATTGAACCAGCGGCCGGTTCCAAGCGGCACCGTACGGATCTGGTTATATTCCGGAGCCACCCCGAATACCTGGCCATTCGTGGAGCCGTATTCGCTGACCGCGCGGATGTCTTCGCGGTTGATTACCGGCGACAAGGCGCGCAAGGTACGAGCCTCGTTACGGATGGTGACGTAGTCGTCGTAGGTAAAGCGATAAGTCTGACCGGATTGCAAGCTGCCTGGCACCGCGGGAATTCTGCCCGGGAAAACAAACATGATGTCCTGGCCGAGGGTCGCCAGATTCCGCGCCTGGCCGCTGCGGAAACCCTCTCCCAGTCCGACCAGCAGGAGCAGCGATCCCACTCCCCAGGCAATGCCGAACATGGTCAGGAATGAGCGCAGTTTGTGCGCCCACAGCGTGGCCAGGGATTGCCGAACAATCTCGAAAAGCACGTGCATAAGCTTAACGCCTTACGGGCCGCAGAGAAAGGGAGCAATGCTTGGGAGGCGCGTTTGTCACCCCGCCATAACCTCTGTTGTCTATTACGTCGCGGGATGGCGCCAGGTTCCCGCAATTTCGTCCTCACGCGTTAGACCGTATTGAAAGCAAAAGGATAGCGATTTCCGGGGTGCGGGCGGGGCCCGGCGATTTGCTATCCGGAACGGAGGTACAGCGTCTAATCCACCGTTCTGCTTCACCCGGCCCCAGGATAGTCCGCAGCATTACAACTCAAATATGGAGGCTTGTGCCGTGTACAAACCTTTTGTGCGCACTTTGCTCGTGATCGAAGGGTTGCTGCTGTTTGGGTCAATGGTCCATGCGCAGTCGTTCGTTCTCGATCTGCCGCGGCCCAGCCAGCACGCTGTGATAACGCAGCGCGTCGGAATCACCGATGTCACTGTCAACTACCATCGGCCGGTGGTCAATAAACGAAAAATCTGGGGCGGCGTCGTTCCCTACGGACAGGTCTGGCGCGCCGGAGCCAACGAAAATACCATTATCGAGTTCACCGATCCGGTGACCATCGAGGGTAAGCCGCTGGCCAAGGGAACGTACGGGCTGCACATGATCCCCGGCGAAAACGAATGGACCATCATTTTCTCTAACAATTCGACCTCCTGGGGCAGTTTTACCTACGACCAGGCCGAAGACGCGCTGCGGGTCACAGTGAAGCCTCAGACGTCGGACTTCCATGAAGCGCTTACCTACGACTTCGACGACGTGAAGCCAGACTCTTCTGTGGTCACGTTGCGTTGGGAGAAGGTTGCCGTTCCCTTCAAAGTCGGGGTGAATACCCATGAGATTGTCGAACAGAACCTGCATCATCAACTGCGGGGTCTGGCACAGTACACCTGGCAGAGCTGGGACGACGCCGCCAACTATCTGCTGCAGGAGAAGATCGATCTGGAAGAGGCGCTCAAGTATACGGACAAGTCGATTCTGAGCGAAGCACGCTATGACAATTTCATGACCAGGTCGCAGGTCCTCGACGCCCTGAACCGAAAAGAAGAAGCCACGACCGCGCGCAACAAAGCGTTGACCATGGCCAACGCGGTTCAACTCCACTCTTACGCGCGCCAGTTGCAAATCAACGGCAAGCAAGATGAGGCCTTTGCCATCTTCCGCGACAATGCCAAGAAAAACCCCGACCAGTGGATTGTGCACGTCGGGTTGTCCCGGATGTACTCGGCGCAAGGCGACTACCCTAATGCGGCTAAGGAGATGAATACGGCCATGGCAGGGGCGCCGGACGGGCAGAAACAGACCTTGGTGGCTTTGGCAAAGCGTTTGGAAGCGAAAGAAGATATCAACAAATAGTTAAGGGTTTGACACGATGCCGCGCCCGCCAAATGCGGGCGCTACATCAGTGCCGCCACCGGGTCCTTAACTACAATCACTTCCTTGCCCATGCGCCTGCCCACCTCGACTCCCGCGGCGAGCGTGTCATCGCCGGTCTCCAGACCGCGGACAACTTCTATACGCCTCCCCTCGCCCACCGGTTCCGCAAAGCGCATGCCCAAACAGTTCCGGGCGCGATAGGTCACTCGGGCAATCTCGGTGATGCTGAAGGACACCGTGGTCGAAACCAGGATCGTGCCCGGGCGGCAGATCTTGTCGAGCAGGGTAAATATCTCAATCTTGGATTCCATTTCTTCGGGAACGGCCTCGATCACCAGATCGGCGGCACGCGCGGCATCTTCGACGCTGTCGGCAAATTCCAGGCTGGAGAGTGCGGTGTCGGCCCTGTCTCGGGGAATTTTGCCTTGTTTCCCGGCCGCGTCCAGATAGGTGCGAAATTCGCTCTCGGCGCGGCGCAGAGCGTTCGGCAGGAGATCTTCCAGAATCGTGCGATAGCCCGCGATCGCGGCCGCCAGGGCGATCCCGCGGCCCGCCCCGCCAGCGCCAATCACGGCGATGGTCTGGACCGTGAGAGGAGCCTGGCCCACGACTACCCCTTGTCCAGTTGTGCCAACACACCGTTGAGATTGGTACTGGCTGTGCGTATGTTCTCGGCAAGGCGCTTGCGCTCATCGGCGTCCATCAGGGGGATGGAGGCGCTGATACGGCGGAGCGTGGTATTGATGTCGTCGATGTAGTTAATGAGACGGATGAGTTCTCCGGTAGCTGCCATAGTTAAACCTGCTCCTGTTGCCCGCTGTCCGGGCGACTACACATTTTTGCCTGCCGATGAGTCGATGTATCCATTCTCAACCGTGGAGAGTGTTTAGTAAAGGCACGTTGGTGATCAACCCGCTTCGTCAGGCAGTAAGACCAGGCAGAGCCGCCACACCTTCAAGGATTTTTGCCATTACCATTTTGGATACCCGGCCGGCTTTTTCGGCCGACGCACCTGCCAGTGCAAACTCCTGAGAATACGAGCATCCCCGACCTGTTTCTCCTTTGGAAGTCAAATAAGATCATCACTTTAGTAATAGCCCCTATCAATGTTATTTATCCGTCTTCTGAGTCTCCAGTGAATC
Source organism: Terriglobia bacterium (assembly GCA_963734265.1). Classification (GTDB taxonomy): domain Bacteria; phylum Acidobacteriota; class Terriglobia; order Terriglobales; family Acidobacteriaceae; genus JAIQFF01. Next base: position 239,467 of record CAVTGN010000012.1, on the reverse strand, counting down.
TAATATCCATGAGCGACAAACCTTTGAAGCATTACCTTTTTGCCAGTGACTTCGATCAGACGCTTACGTTTGATGATTCCGGGTACGTGTTGAGTGAGCTGGTGGGCATTCCAACCGCGGAATTTGAGCGTAAAGCGCAAGGCATGGCAAAACTCAACCTGGTGCAGCAGGGCGCGGAACTGGCGTACCTGTTGTTGCACGATCCTGAGTTTCGCGCCAAGGTGCGCAAAGAGCATCTGTACGAAGTGGGCAAGAGCATTCGTCTGAAAGAAAATATCGAGCTGCTTTATCAGATCCTTAAAAATGGGGTTGACGGTTACCACTTCGACTTTTATGTCATTTCCGCATCCCCGGTTGAGGTGATTCAGTCGGCGCTCGAAGGCATCGTGCCCCGGGATCACATTTACGGCACCGAGTTCGTCTACAGCGCCAAGGGTGAGATCGAGACCTTGGTCCGGGCTACGGCCGGTTACGGCAAGGTGGCTGCGCTCGACAAGTTGCAGGCTGAACTGCAGATTGGGCCGGACCACATCATCTACACCGGAGACGGCAGCTCGGACATCAACGTGATGTTGCACGTGAAAATGCGCGACGGATTCACCATCGCCGTGTCGGAGGCCAAGCACGTTTCTCAAGTAGCGAAGCGCACGGTTCTGAGCACCAACGCGCTGGCAGTGCTGGGGCCGATCCTGGAAGAGACCGTGGGATGGGAGCGAGTCCGTATTCGTCAGTTCTTCGAATCGTACGGCATTTTGATTCAGGAATGGGATAGCGTACGCACCGACTGGCTGACCCTGCGGCCGGCGGTCAAAGAGGCGTCCCAGTCGGTAGCGGCCGTGGTCTGATCAGTTCCTTGTGTGAGCGCGAGCGTCCTCGCTCGTGCCCCGAACAACGCGAGCCAGGACGCTCGTACCCTTCAACCATCGCCGGTAACCACGGTTATCAGATCGAGGAGAGACTGGTTGCGCAATTGCCTGGATTGCGCCCACAATAGCCTACGCATGCTTCGTGACAAGAACCTTATTCCTCTATCGCACCAGCATCAGCATTGCCTGGCGCTGTGCGTGCGCCTGGATCGCGCCATCCAGGCCGGCGATGTCGACCTCGAAGCCTGGCAGGCGGAAGCTCAGCAAATGTTCGAGCAGGAAATCTGCTTTCATTTTGCCGCGGAAGAAAAAGAGTTGTTCCCGGTTGCGGCGCGATTTCCCGAACTGCAGCCCCTGGTCCAGGAACTTCTCACCGGTCACGTTCTGCTGCGTAATTTCTTTTCGCGAGCGGCCTCTCGCTCACTGCACGTTGCCGGCTTACAGGCCCTGGTGGAAAAGCTGGCCTCCCACATTCGCAAGGAAGAGCGGGAACTATTTGAAGGCATGCAGAAGCTGATGAAGCCCGAAGAACTCTCGACTGTCGGAGCGGCTTTGCAGAAATCACTGACGGACGCTTCCCACGCGTGCATCCTGCCCAATGCGGCAACAAAGTTGCGGCCCAAGCAATAATCCCGGTTATCCTGACCCCGTAGATCCCTCGACCGCGCGGGCTGAATCCGAGACATCACTTCCCTCATCTAGCTGACATGGACCAAGAAGTAATTTCCTATCCCTTGGCAAACTATTCAGAACCAGTGGCGGACGCACCCCCGGCCCGCCCCGTCGATGATTCGGCGCTGCTCGACGCTTACTCGAGCGCCGTGGTTGGCGCCGCCGAAAAGCTTAGTCCTTCGGTGGTCAAAATCGATGTTGTCCAGGCCGGCAAGAGCCGCTCCGGCGAACCCCGTGAACGGCAGGGCGGAGGTTCGGGCTTCGTATTCACTCCGGACGGGCTGATTCTCACCAACAGTCACGTAGTGCACGAGGCCACACGGATTCATGTGTCCTTCGCGGACGGACGTCGCTTCCCTGCTCAAACCATCGGCGATGATCCGGCCACTGATCTGGCAGTGGTGCGAGTCGATGTGCCCAACAATGACGCGCCCAGCCTGGTCGCCGCTCCGCTGGGAGATTCGCAGAAACTGCGCGTCGGCCAATTAGCAATTGCCATCGGCAATCCTTACGGCTTCCAATACACGGTCACCGCGGGCGTGGTCAGCGCTCTGGGCCGCTCGCTGCGTTCCTACTCTGGACGGATGATCGATGACGTCATTCAAACCGACGCGTCACTCAATCCAGGCAATTCGGGAGGACCGCTGGTGACCTCCGACGGTCACGTCGTTGGAGTGAATACCGCAACCATCATGGGCGCGCAGGGACTATGCTTCGCCATCGGAATCAACACCGCCAAATTTGTAGCCGGACGGTTGCTCCAGGATGGCCGAATCCGGCGCAGCTACATCGGCGTCGAGGCGCAAACGGTTCCGCTGCATCGGCGACTGGTGCGTTTCTACAACCTTCCGCAGGAAACTGGCGTGGTGGTAAGTTCGGTAACGACCGGCAGTCCGGCACAGAGAGCGGGATTGCGCGAAGGCGATGTGATTGTCGCGCTGGATGGGAAATCAGTTGCAGGCGTGGATGATCTACACCGCTTGCTGACCGATGCGCGTGTGGGCGTCAGCAGTTCGCTGACCGTGCTGCGCTGGACCGAGAAGCTGGAGTTGCCAGTGGTGCCGGAAGAGGCGCAGTAGGATGTCACTGTGTGGTCGCGGGCGACTCGCCCGCGGAGTGCTTTCGGCCGATTAGCGGAAGCCGCTGAACATGACAACGTCGGTATCGGCGAAGCGGGCGCGGGTAAGACCGAGCTTTTTGCCATCCTGCGACCAGGAGTATGCCAGGATCTGGGAGGGTTCGGTATCGAAGTGGGTCAATTGCACCGGCGGTCCACCCTTCAGCGGCTGGATATAGAGGTGACGCACGTTCCCGCCAGGATCGAATAAAAGATAGCTGGCAGAGCGCCCGTCCGGCGCCCAGCCGTAGACTTCGGACTGCTGTGGAATGCTTATCTCCTTCAGCGGATTGCCATCGAGGGTCGTTATCACCAGGCCCAGAGTTGCCGCGGAGCCTTGCCCTACCCGCTTGTCAAATAGAATTGATTTGCCATCTGGCGAAACCGAAGCCTGATGGATATTCCCGCGAGCCAGCTCGGTGGCGGCGCCGCCGTCGCTGGACACCTTCATCACCCGGGCTATTCCCTGACCAAAGCGCGTGAAGACGACCTGTTTTCCGTCTGGAGTGCAGGAAGGAAAGTCGTCATCTTGTCCGTCGGTGATTTGTTTCAGTTCACCCGAATCAAGATTAAGGCGCCACAGATTCTGCGTATTGTCAGGGAGATATCGCGCCAGGATCGCGACATCGCCAGAGCCACAGGCAGCCACGGTATTGTTCAAGTCGTCCTTGCCGAGCAAGGGAACGCGGTTGCTTCCGTCGGATGCTGATACGTAAGCGTGAGCCTGCAGATCAACCTGCAAGAGCCTGCCGTCGCCCATCCAGGACAAAGAATAGCCCGTGGCTTGCTCAGTAGTGATGGGGTGGAAGGCTAAATTGGCGTGCACGCTAAGGTCAGTGGGCAGTTCGGCTACAAAGACACCAGCGGAGGGCCGTTCCTGAGCGGTGACGAACGACTTTCCATCGGCGGTCACACTGAGCGAATGATACACATTCAGATCGTTGCTCACCCGCAAGACTTCACCGGAGGGATAGGGCTGAAACCATACTTGCTGGCGAAAGGCAGCCTTACGTTCACCGCCCACGAGGAAAAAGCCTGACGAGTCAGGCAGCCAGGCAACCGTCGTGGCGAGCAGGCGTAGAAATACTTTCTGGATCGGCTTGCCTTCGGGTGTGATTACGACGATGGCCGAGGCGTTTGTTCCGACTTCAGCCTTGGAGAATGCGATTCCAGCACTTGCCCACGAGGGATCGGATATTATTCCGGCGGCTCCGCTGGCGCCGCGAAAAATGACGTGCTCCGCGCTTCCGTCAACGTTCGCCACGAGAACCTGCCATTCCGATGAATCAGACACCGCCCGCAGGTAGGTCATCTGCTTTCCATCGGGCGAAAAACTTATTCCGCTGTACACGTCGCCGACAACCTTTCGGATCGGTCCCCCGAGCGACGGCACAGCATACATATTGATCACATCGGATTCATTGCCAAAACGGGTGAAGTAAAGGTAATTGCTATCGGGTGTGAAGCTGAGACCTGGGCCGAAAAGAAAGGCCTCCGGCGGGGTGACGGCGACATCGCTGCCGGTTGCAATCTGCTTCACATGGACGCGCCGCTTGCCTTCGCGCATGGGGTAGGCGATCCACTTACCGTCACCCGAGATGGCAGCGGCACTGACCACACCGCCATGCTCTGTGAGTTGCTGGATGTTGAGGTTGCGGGTGTCGATGGTGGGCGCGGCGCGATGCAGGAAGGGGTAGAGGACGATGATTGAAAGTGCCAGCAGGCAAACGGCTCCTGCCACCAGCAATGCCCTCTTGATCCGCGAAGGCGAGACAGGTCCCGGAGGAACGTTCAGGCTCGGTGCCGAGGAACCCGACGAAGAGGCCATGGAGCTGGCTATTGTGGACTGCGAAGAGGAAGCCAGAGCCTGCACCGCGATTTCCGTCTCCCCGGCCTGGGCGGGCCTGCGCCCGGTGTCACTATCCCGCTTCAGTCGCTGTAGATCAGACCTCATTTCGGAAGCGTGCTGATAGCGCAGGTTACGGTCCTTCTCTAGAGCCTTGGTGATCGTGTCCTCAAGGCGCGCGGGCAGACTGGGATTCAACCTCACCGGAGGCACCGGGTCGCGCTCAAGAATGGCGTGGAAGATCACCGCGGAAGTGTCACCGCGAAACGGAAGCGTACCAGTAGCCATTTCGTATAGAACCGCTCCAAAGGAAAACAGGTCGCTACGCGCATCCAGCGGCTTGCCACGCGCCTGCTCAGGCGACATATAAGCAACTGTTCCCAGCGTCGAGCCCGGACTGGTCAGATGGGGCTCGTCGGCGGGTACAGAGGCGGTGTTCTGCGCGGCCACCTGGCTGGCAGTTACCGGGACGTCAGTGATTTTGGCCAAACCGAAATCCAATATCTTAGCGTGTCCTCGCTTGGTGACGAAAATGTTGGCAGGTTTGATATCGCGATGGATGATGCCTTCGGCGTGAGCAGCATCGAGCGCGTCGGCCAACTCGATACCTAGAGAAAGCAGCGTGTCCAATTCGAGCGGTCGACCTGCTATCAGGTTGCGCAGGGTCATGCCATCCAGATACTCCATGGCGATGAAGCGCTGGCCTTCGTGTTCACCGACTTCGTAAATAGTGCAGATGTTGGGATGGTTGAGCGACGACGCAGCCCGCGCCTCGCGCCGGAAGCGCTCGAGAGATTGAGGATCTGCAGCCGTGCCGGGAGGAAGAAACTTGAGCGCGACAAAGCGGCCGAGAGTAATGTCTTCGGCCTTGTAGACGACACCCATTCCACCACCGCCCAGCCTTTCGACCACACGATAATGGGAGATGGTTTCGCCGACCATGTAAGCCTGCCGGAGCCAGGGCACGCACTGAACCTAACGTGCGAAGAATCTTAGGGAGGGACCAAGGACAAGTCAATGGAAGCGTCGTAAACAGAGACGAGATTGCAAACTGCTCTCTTTCCGCTATGAAGGCAGAAGGATGCTCAGCTCCGACGACACTGCAAACGACCAGACGCCGCACGGGCTAGATCGTCGCCAATTGGTAGAGATATTCCACGTGCGACCGTACGGCACCGTCAATTCCCTGCACATTCGGATTCGTTGACTCGATCACGTAGTACTCGTCGGGCGCGTGGGCGCCGTTGCCGTGACCCATTCCGAAATGGCCCGCGGGCAGGCGCAGCGGATCGCCGGTAAAGACGTAGCCCGGCCAGGAGCCTGCGCTGCGCGGCAGGATGATGGGATCGATTCCGTTGCTCTTGTAGCAGGCTATCTGGGCGCGGATCAGTGGGGTGTCAGCAGACGTGCTGGTGGGGTCGTAGCCGCCCGTCATGTTCACTTCGATGTCGCCAAAGCCGTGCTTTGCCAGGTGGGCCTTGAGCAGCGCGAGCGTCTCGTCGGCTTTCATATCTGGCACCAGGCGGAGGTCCATCTTCGCCACGGCGCGGTGCGGCAGGATGGTTTTGCCGCCGGGTCCGGTGTATCCACCTACCAGGCCTTCGATATTCACCGTTGGACGCGACTGCAGCATTTCGAGCGCCTGCTCGTAGGTCACGTCGTGCACCCAGTGATCGACGCTGAGCTGCTTCTTGGCGACATTTTCATCCAGGCGTCGCGCGGCCTCCGCAATCATTTTCTTTTCCGCATCAGACATCGGGCGGACCTTATCAAAGTAGCCTTCGATCGCAGGCGTGTTGCCGTCGGGCGAGACCAGGGTGACCAGGGCTTCGACAAGATGCCACGCCGGGCTGTCGATCATGGCTTTGGTGCTGGAGTGGACATCCCTCCGCGGACCGCGGCCCCATTTTTCTCCGCTGGAGACCAGTTCGAGCTCGATCACGCCCTTGGCGCCCAGAGTCATCGTGACTTTGCCATCCAGTTCCTGCTCGGCGGATGGCATGAAAACTCCGCTGCACTTTCGCAGCGCAGCCAGAACCTCGGGCCGGCGCACAACCTGGGGGAAGTGAGGCGAGCCAATTTCTTCTTCACCTTCCGCCACGAAAACAAAGTTCACCGGAATCTTGCGGCCGGATCCGCGGATGGCGTGCAGGGCGGCTAGAAAAGTAGCTTCGGGACCCTTCTGGTTCACAGCGCCGCGGCCAACCACGCACTTGCCCACTCCGGGCTTATCGATAAGTGCAGCCTCGAACGGCGGTGACGACCATTCTGCGGGATCGGCCTGTTTCACGTCATACATGAAGTAAAGACCGATGGTGCGCGGAGCGCCGGCGTCGAGCGTGGCAAAAATGCCGGGCTGACCGTCAGTGGGAACTTTCGTGACTTCGCCGAATCCGGCGTCGCGCAACATACGCATGGTGAGGTCGCAGCCCTCGTCCATGCCGCGCTTCTCGGCGGCAATCGAGGGCTGGCGAATCCACTGCTGCAGCCGCTGCACGGATTCGTCGTGGCGTTTTTCAATTTCTTTCTGAATGGCGGCCAGGTCGGGGTTATCGGCGGCAAATGAATTCCGGGAGAAAGCGAGACTGGCGGCGCCCGCTGCTGTCGCTTGGAGGAAAGTTCGTCGGTTCATGGGCGGGAGGATAATCGTAACCGGTGTCAGGTGTCTAGTGCAGAGACCCAATTTCGGGACGAATGTTTCGACGCCCCTCAGTTGAGATCACAAGTCGGACAACGCACAGTAAGCACCTGTTTTGGGCTGAGTTTTGTTTTCATCGGGAGATAATGCGCCCAATATGTGCAAGAGCTGGTCAAGATTGACCAGTTTTTAGCCAGTTCGCGGGCCGTAATTTTCAAAGACTGTTCACTTTTGACCAGCTTTGCCTACTCGGAAATCTAGATCATGCACGAGTGAGTGATCAGGTGCGACGGATAAGCGCCGAGATGTTCCGACTTCTCGACGAACAGCGCAGTTGGCTGAACAGCCGGCCCAAGCTTGCCGAAATCGGTGACGAAGAGATTGACGAACACATCGGAAGGAATCGTCGGCTGCTACGTCTGGCCAAGGAATTGAGCGAAACAGAATTGGCTCACGAGTCGCCAGCCTAGTTTGGCTTTCTCTGTCGGTACTCCTGCTCGGTCATCGGAATGTTATTCACGATCATAAATTCCTGCTGGCAGTGCTCACACCTAGCTCGACCAAAATCTACTTTGGCAAACTTGGAAGCACCAAACACAGAGGTCTGTCGCCCACAATTGGGACACTTGAGCATGGGAACAGGCATGATCGTTGGGGTTTGATGCGGTAGCAGCGACCGCGTTGTTCCACATGAATAGCCCAGCACGCGAAAATGCCCCAGACCCGGTTAAGTCGTGGGGCATTTTCGTTAGGCTCTCCCCCTGAGTAGCCCATTTCACACGATCTGAGACGCTCGTATCGTCTAGCAGGTTGCCTGAGTCCCGCGCCTGTGGCGGAATCCCGATAGATAGCAAAATCGAGAAGCTAAAAACCAAAAAGGTAGAGCAACGCCAAGTAAGGTATTCCCTGTATCACTAATTTTCTCGTCTCTAGCATTATTTTCTTATCATTGGTTTTCGATCACGAGCTAAACACTCAAAATACGGCGATGGCACGGTTCGTGCTAGATGTCATCTCGATTCAGAAGCAGGCACAGGCCGAGAGGGTAATGGCCATGCAAGAAAATAAGAAAAAGAAGTGGATGGAACTCTGCGAACAAGCTGCCGATGAACAAGATCCCAAGAAACTAGCCGCGCTGATCTTAGAGATCAACTTCATGCTCGAAGCCAAGGAGCTGCGACTGACAGGCAAGGTTCCTATCACTCACCCTGCCGTTGAAGGTGATTGGTTGACGTAGATTACGACGGCCCGCCCGCTTTGACATCCATGGGATATGCCAGCGCAATGTCGCCAGTCTGGAAACTGCTGTTCATAGGTGCACCTACGTCGTTGTCACTGGACACATTCGATTTGACAGTTCATCGTTTCCAATCGCTGGCAAAAATAGCAGGACCGACAGCGAAAGGTGGGCCAACTACAGCATCAACTGCAGACGGCACGGTGCGCTGGCGATTCCTGCGGATGTTCAATCTGTAAGTTACGGCGGATCCACGAGGGCATCCCTTATTATTGCAACCTCCGCCCCCCTATGTTAGCGTCAACAAACAGCAGAGGTTAGCTTGCAAGCGACAATTCCTGTCGGGTTGGATCGCAAGGAAGCGGAAGTTTATCATCGGCTTGATCCGGCGCGACTCCCAAGACACATCGCCATCATCATGGACGGCAACGGCCGCTGGGCACGCCGCCGGCATCTGCCGCGCGTGGCCGGACACAGGGCTGGAGTGGCGTCAGTTCGTTCTACCGTGGAAACGGCGGCGCGCATCGGAATTCCCTCGCTGACCCTGTACGCTTTTTCGGAAGAGAACTGGAAGAAGCGTCCGCGAAGCGAAGTGGATTTCCTGATGGGCCTGCTGTGCCGCTTTCTGAAAGCGGAAGTCCCCACCCTGAACAAGAACAACATCAGGCTTGAGTACATCGGACGCCAGCACGAGCTTCCGCCCACGGTGCAGGAGAAAATGGAGTGGGCGCGCCAGGCCACCGCACACAACGGCGGCATGGTTTTAACCCTGGCGCTTAACTACAGCGCGCGAACGGAACTGGTGGACGCGTTTCGGTCGATCGTCGACGCAGCCGCCCGCAATGGCGGCCTGGACCATCTGCAGATTGACGAGGATGCGGTTTCGCGGCATCTTTACACCCGTCATTTGCCCGATCCCGATCTGGTGATTCGAACCAGCGGTGAGATGCGGCTGAGCAATTTCCTGCTGTGGCAACTGGCGTACTCGGAAATCTACGTCACTCCGACTTTGTGGCCTGAGTTTCGCGGAGTGCATCTTCTCGAAGGCATCGCCGAATACCAGAAACGGGAACGGCGCTATGGCGGATTGGCCGGCGATGCCGTTCACGGACACCCTCACTTGCACCCATCCAAGACGGGCCGGAGCTAGACGGCTTGCAGCTACTGAAACGAATCCTCACCGCGGTCGTTCTGATTCCGATCGTGCTGGTGCTGGTGCTGCGAGCTCCGGTGCCGGCGGTGGCGCTGGTGGCCGCCCTGGTGGCGCTGCTGGCGGTCCAGGAGCTGCTGAAGATTTCGGAAGCGTATAAAGTCAGGCCGTTTCACTGGCCCACTTATATTTTTGTTGGATTGTTCTTCCTGTTCCTGGCGGTCAATTCCGGACAAGCCACGCCGTTGCTTTCGACGGCCATGTTTGCCGGCAGCGTCGGGTTTGTGGCGGCCCTGGCGCCGTTCGTCTTTCTGGTGATCGGCATGAGGCGGGTTGATCTGAGCAGTGCATTTCCCGCCGCCATGACTTCGGCCTTCGCCTTCGCCTACGTGGCTCTGCCGCTGGGATTCCTGGTGCAATTACGGGAGCAGGCTTCGGGGGCATTTCTGATCTTGTACCTGCTCCTGCTGGTGTGGGCGGGAGACATTTTCGCCTATTTTGTGGGGCGCTCGCTGGGACGTCACCTGATGTCGCCGCGCATCAGCCCGCGAAAAACCTGGGAAGGCGCGCTGGCATCGCTGATCGCCAGCCTGGCAGTCGGAATGTTGCTTTATAAGTACGCGCTGCCCATCAGCTCGGCGCTGCTGAACGCCCATCTTATCGAAAGGAAGGATGGGCTCTTTGCTCTGGAAAAAGCTCCAGTGTGGCCGATTTTGCTGCTTTCCGGCGTCATCAATATCGCGGCCCAGTTGGGAGATCTGGTGGAATCGCTGATCAAACGCGGCGCTGGAGTAAAAGACTCCGGGACGCTTCTGCCCGGCCACGGCGGGGTCCTTGACAGGATTGATGCCCTCCTCTTTGCTGCGCCCGTGCTGTGGTACTATGCGGCTTGGCGCGTAATGCAGTAGGCCATCCCCCCGGTCAGCGCCCCATCCAATTTTCTGCTCATGAAACGGATTGCCATCCTGGGTTCGACGGGCTCTATCGGGCGCAGCACATTGAGTGTGGTTGAATCCTACCCCGAGCGTTTTCAGATAGTTTCCCTGGCGGCCGGTGGAAATGTAGACGCCGCTTTCGAGCAGGCCCGACGCTGGAAACCGAAGGTGGTCTCGATTTCCACCGCGGTGGATGCGGAAATTCTGCGATCTCACCTTCAAACTGCCGGGGTCAAAGGGATAGAAGTCGTCCACGGGCGGGCTGGAACGGTGCGGGTGGCGACTCATCCAGACGCGGATTTTGTGGTCAGCGCCATTGTCGGTGTGGCCGGGTTGGAGGCCACCTATGAAGCGGTCAAGGCCGGCAAGACCGTGGGCCTGGCCAATAAAGAATGCCTGGTTGCAGCCGGCGAATTAATCACCGCCGAGGCACGACGGCAGGGCAAGCCGCTCCTGCCGATCGATAGCGAACACAACGCGGTCCACCAGTGCCTGCGCGCCGGGCGCATGGAGGAAGTCGAGCGGGTGTGGCTGACGGCCTCCGGCGGGCCATTTCTTTACACACCTAAGTCCCAATTTTCTGCAATCACCGTAGAGCAGGCTTTGAATCATCCCACGTGGAAAATGGGCCAGCGCATCACTATCGACTCGGCCACCCTGATGAACAAGGGATTCGAAGTGATTGAGGCTTGCCGTTTGTTCAACTTGCCGCCCAGCCGGGTACAGGTGATAGTGCATCCGCAATCCACAATTCATTCCATGGTCGAGTTTGTGGATGGCAGCATACTTGCTCAGTTTTCTGTCACCGACATGCGTTTGCCCATCCTCTACGCGTTGACCTTTCCAGAACGGGTTCCGTCAGCCATGCACTTCCCGGTCATGGACTTACGACACCTCGAGTTCCTGCCACCGGATATGGAAAAATTCCCTTGTCTGGCTCTGGCCTATGACGCGGCGGAGGCTGGGGGTGCGAAAACGGTTGCACTCAACGCCGCCGACGAAGTGGCGGTCGCGGCGTTTCTACAAGGCCGCATCGATTTTGACAGCATCCCTAAAATCATCCGGGAAGTTCTCTCTGCAACGGAAGTGGGCAAGTTGGAATCTATTAGTCAGGTGCTGAAGGTGGATTCCGAAGCGCGCGAGGCAGCGCACGCGCGATTCGAAAGTTGGGGATTCGGGCCCGGGGCCCTACGGCCGGTTTCAACTGCAATGCGAGTGGAGTAATAAATTTCTATGTCTGGATTTCTGACTGCAGTACTCGCTGTCGGCGTGATTCTGGGATTCATGATCCTGATTCACGAATTCGGCCACTACGCCGCCGCCAAATTGCTGGGAGTTCGGGTTGAGGTCTTCTCCATCGGATTCGGGAAGCGGTTGTTCGGCTTCCGCCGAGGCGACACCGACTACCGCATTGCCGCCATCCCGCTGGGTGGATACGTAAAGATGAGCGGCGAAAACCCCATGGATGAGCGCAGCGGCGATCCCGGGGAGTTCATGTCGCATCCGCGCTGGCACCGTTTCATCATTGCCATCGCCGGACCGGCCATGAACATTCTGTTCGCGGTGGGCCTGCTTACCTGCGTCTACATGGTCCGCTACGAATACCCCGCGGTGCTGGACGAACCCGCCGTGATTGGATGGGTGTTGCAGGATACGCCCGCGGCGAAAGCTGGAATCCAGGCGGGCGATCGCATTGTTCGCATCGACGGCATACAGAATCCTACCTGGGAGCAGGTCATTCCCCGGGAAGCGCTAAATCCCAATCAGCCCCTCGATGTCACCTTCGAACGCGGCGGAAAATTACTGACCAAGACCATCGTGCCCGAAGCGTATGGTCCGAATCAGATGGGTTCGGCAGGATGGGCGCCGAAGGAACCGAGTTTCCCCATCACCGATCTGGAGCCGGATATGCCCGCCGAGAAGGCTGGGATGAAGCTGGGAGATCAGATCGTTAGCGTGGATGGGCAACCCATCGCCGGCCTCGAGGCAATGATCGAAAGCTTGAAACAGACCAAGGATAGGCCTATACAAATCGTGGTTCAGCGGGACGGCAAACCTCTCACATTTACCGTGACCCCGGTTTTATCGGACATCAAGGGGGATCAGCGTTACCGCGTAGGCATTGGCAGCGCGCCCATGAAGGTTTCTTCCCTTCCTTTCGCTGCTGCTTTCCGTCGCTCGGTGGAGCAGAACAAGCAAGGCTCGCTGCTGATCCTTGAGCTGGTCGAAAAGATGGTGGAGCGCAAGATTTCGATCCGTTCCATCGAAGGCCCGATCGGCATCGGTCGTGCCGCCGGACAGGCAGCCAGCAAAAAGGGTTGGACGCCGCTGCTGGAATTGACCGCCGGAATCAGCTTGAATCTGGGAATCTTCAACCTGCTGCCGATTCCGATCATGGATGGCGGCGTAATCCTGTTGCTGTTTGTAGAGAGCATCATCCGCCGAGACATCAGCCTGCGGATCAAGGAACGCATTTACCAGGCGGCGTTTGTATTTCTGGTCTTGTTCGCTGTGATGGTGATCTATAACGACGTAGCCAAGATGCTGCCCAGCATAATGGGGAGACCTTAAGGCAGCTATCAGCCGTGCGCTATCAGCTTCTAGCTACCGGCTTCTAGCTTTGGAACCCAAAGATCCTGTCATCCCGACCGGAGCGCAGCGAAGCGAGCGCAGTGGAGGGACCTTGTGTTTGACTGCGAACAGGACCCTTGCGGGAACCGGACCCACGGCATCAAGCACGATACTTCACCTAACCCATTCATTCTGCATCATTTAAATCCTGATCGCTGAAGGCGCCCAACTGACCGCTCGCCTTTCCTGTTAAAATAAGCATTCCCCATGGCTGACATTCGACGCAGAAAAACCGTTACGGCTTCGATCGGCGGAGTGCGGGTGGGTAGCGATGCACCAGTTGTGGTGCAGTCGATGACCAATACCGACACCGCTGACATCCCCTCTACCGTTAAGCAAGTCGCGGCCTTGGCCCGCGCCGGATCGGAACTGGTCCGGGTCACGGTAAACAACGAAGAAGCGGCCGCTGCCGTCGCCCGCATCGTCGAGCAGCTCGAACAGCAGGGCGTGAGCGTGCCCATCATCGGCGACTTCCACTACAACGGCCACATTTTGCTCAAGAAGTATCCCGAGTGTGCGCGGGCGCTGGCCAAATACCGCATCAATCCCGGCAACGTCGGCATCGGACGCAAGGACGACAACAATTTCCGCACCATGATCGAGGTTGCGGTCGAGAACCAGAAGCCGGTGCGCATCGGAGTGAACTGGGGATCGCTCGATCAGGCGCTGCTGACGCGCATGATGGACGAGAATTCGCTGTTGGCGGAACCGAAAGACGCGCGCGAAGTGACGATGGAAGCTATGGTCGTCAGCGCGCTGAACTCCGCCGCCCTGGCCGAAAAATACGGGTTGCGGCCGGACCAGATTATCCTGAGCGCGAAAGTGAGCGGCGTGCAGGATTTGATTGACGTCTACCGTTCGCTGGCAGCGCGGTGCAATTATCCGCTGCACCTCGGACTCACCGAAGCTGGCATGGGCGCGAAAGGTGTCGTCGCCTCAAGCGCAGCCATGGGCGTGCTTTTGCAGGAAGGCATTGGCGACACCATTCGAGTTTCGCTTACTCCCGCTCCTGGCGGAGACCGGACGGAGGAAGTCCGCGTAGGCCAGCAGATTCTGCAATCCCTGGGAATCCGCAGCTTCACTCCTCAGGTCACGGCCTGTCCGGGATGCGGCCGCACCACCAGCACATTCTTTCAGGAGATGGCGCAACAGATTCAATCCTACCTGCGCGATCAGATGCCGGTCTGGAAGGGCCGTTACACGGGCGTCGAAGAAATGAAAGTCGCGGTAATGGGCTGCATTGTAAACGGGCCCGGCGAGTCAAAGCACGCCAGCCTCGGAATTTCCTTGCCGGGAACCTTCGAAGAGCCGAAGGCGCCGGTTTATGTGGATGGTCGCCTGTTCACCACGCTGAAGGGCGACAAGATTGTCGCGGAATTCATCCAGATATTGGATGACTACGTGGAATCGCACTACGCCGCAAAAGAAGAACTAGCCGCGAGAACTTAACGAACCACGTGGGGACAGCCGCCCTCGGCTGTCCGGCGGAGCAACGCTCCGCTGAGTTTTGGTTAGGAAAAAACATTGTCGAGCTTCGCTCGACCGGACAGCCGAGGGCGGCTGTCCCCACATGGTCTGTGATCACGCCAATAGCGGCAAATTTGGATTTGCCAGGTCGTCGTACAACGGATCGGCAATCTTCTTCAGTTCAGGATAGTGCTCCAGCAGCGTCTCCGGGGCCTTTACCCTTTCTCCGGTCACCATATTTTTAAGCTGCAGGGCGTTCACACCGGCCTTTCCCAGGAAATGGTTGTTGGTCACGACGTATGTGACTTCTGCCTTCTGCGCGATTTTCTCGATCCTGATTTTCCATCCCTCCAGCTCCGCTTCGCTGTACAGATAGTTGTAGCGATCGGCGCCGGTTTCGGCTTGAAACCACTGATCGTAATTTCGCCCGTGCAGACGCACATAGCCCACCGGAGATGTAACGTGCGCGGTCGGCACCAGCGAGCGGCCGATCAGCGGTTGGTCGATATTGCAAAAAGCCACGTTCTTCTGCATGAAGAAATCGATAGTGTCAGGATCGTCCCAGCTATCGTGACGCACCTCGACCACACGCGGATACTCGATGAACTGGCGCAGCAGCTTTTCCAGATACTCGCGGTTGAGCGAAGTGTTCTTGAATGACACCGGAAACTGGATCAACAACGCGCCCAGCTTCCCTTCTCCCGCCAGCGCCTCCAGACCTTCGCGCGCCAGAGCCTCGTCTTCATCGTTGGGTCGGATCGAGGCCGCTGAAGTTGGTTCCATGACCGCCATGGGATTGTGGGTGAAGGAGCGGTGAAGCTTTGCGGTAAACATGAAATTCGGGTTCACCGCCTTGGCGGTACGAACCCAAAGCTTGGCCAGGTGAGGCTTGATGTGTCCGTAAAACGAAGTGTTGATCTCCACGGTGTCAAAGCATCGCGCAAGAATGTCCAACGGATGCTGTTTGCGGTGCTGCATCCCCGGCGGATAGAAGATTCCCTCCCAATCTTTGTAAGACCACCCGGCAGTGCCGACACGGATTTGCGGAGGCGAGCCCATCAAAGCTACTAAGAATTCCCTGCTGGCAGGTTAGCATAGGGTGATTCGCAGCGGACGCTGGCCGGTTATAAAACTTTCTCCTTTTCTTCTCTCACGTCAGACTCTAGAATTGAGTAAATCCTTATGGCAACTTTTCTCCTGGTAGTAGTCGTCGGCCTGAATCTGGCCCTCTTGGGTCTGTTAATTGCGCTCTGGCGCGGCGGTGCGGCATCATCGCATGCCGCGGAATTGGCCCAGTTGGCGCGCGAGTCCGCTTCCCTGCGGGAATCCCTGTCGCAAAGTTTTTCGAACGCTACCACCGACATGGCAGCCCGCCTGGAAAGCACCAAAGGCGACCTGCGCCAGGGAGTGACCGACCGCCTGAACCAGGGATTTACGGAAATTCGCAACACGGTAGAGGCCCAGTTAACCGGCGGACGCCAGGAGCAGACCCAAGATCTGCGCCAGGCGCGGGAAGAACTCACGAACTCGCTAGCTTTGACAACTTCCCAGCTCAAGGTCGAGTTTGAAAATCTCAATCAGAAAACCGCACAGAGCCTCGATTCCATCCGCGATCGGGTTGACGCCAAGCTGCTGGCGATTACCGATCAGGTGCAGCAAAAACTCGACCAGAACATCAAGGAGGGATTTGCGCACTTTGAAAAGGTGCAACAGCATCTAAAAGCGGCGGAAGAGCAGCTGCGCGAAGTCGGCGCATTGGGACATTCGATCAACGACCTTAACAACATGCTGAAGCTGCCGCACCTGCGCGGCCAGTTTGGCGAGGCCAGTCTGGAACGGTTGCTGGCGGATTTTCTCCCGGCCCACATGTTCGAAATTCAATCATCGGCGGGCGACGGCAACGGACGCGCCGATGCGGTCATCCAGTTCCCCGACCGGCGCCTTCCCATCGACGCCAAGTTTCCCCGCGAACAGGTCCTGGCGCTGTTTGAAAGCAACGTTCAGTCTGAGATTGAAGATGCGCGGCACGAATTTGTGCGGGTGATGAAGACCGAAGCCAAGCGAATCAAGGCTTATATCCAACCGGAGCACGGCACTACCGACATCGCCTTGATGTACCTGCCCAGTGAAACGCTCTACATGGAGGCCGTCCGCAACCGTGAGCTGGCCGACTGGCTTAACCAGCAGCACGTATTTCCTGTATCCCCGAATACCCTGCTCATGACGTTGCAGACGATCGCGCTGGTGCACAAGTGGTACGAGGTAGCCAGTCGTTTCGAGAAGAGCCGCCTCGAACTTGCGAAGGCGCAGAAATCTTTCGATCACTTCCAGAACCAGTTTGAAAACGTAGGCAAGAATTTGAGTAAGGCGCAGGAGGCTTTCGACACCGCGCAACGTCATCTGAAAACCTACCGCGGCCGAGTGACCGCGCTCAGCGGGCAGGAGCAGCTGGAGCTGGACGCAGCGTCGGCGAAAGAGGACGACGAACCTACTCTGCCCTTGGCCGACAAAGCCAGCGCGTAGAACCTCCAGTCAGACGAGCACAACTACTGTCTTTTGAATTCCCTTGATCAGATTCAATGCGTTCATGATTCTCTCCGGCTCGGGATGGCCGAGAAATACTTCTCCGTCGGTGAGCATGATACGAACGCCCGTGTTGCACCAGACGTAGGCGCGCCGCTCTCCGATACCGCGAATTCCGTAACCACCCATAGGATTCCACGGCGCAACGGCGTAGGTCCGGATGTTTTGCAGCGGAATGGAGCGCAGACGAAAACCAAGCGTGCTGATCTCCACGCCGTGAGCGGAGAAACGATAGTGAAAGCCGCTCCACGCCAATGCCGCCACCGCCAGCAGGATCAATGCGGGCAAGGCCAGGACGAAACGTAGGCCGGGCAGCGGAACCATGACCGCTATGCCCAACTCAACCGCCATAAGAAGGGCGAAGACCGAAGCCCAGAGCGGTGAATTGTGCACGACTTCGCTTTGCACGACGTCGCTTTTCACAGCTTCGAGATGCACGACCTGGGCTTGCACGCCTTCGGGATACTGGGGCAATTTGGGTCCGCGATTTGCCATCAGGGCAACGGCTAACACGGCAAATGTCGCAAGAAATACAACGACGAGAGCGGGGACAATGTTCAGTGGACGGCCATGAATGTTGTAATCCAGCACCGAGGCATTAATGCTCAAAAGCACGCCCATCACGACGTACAGCATCGCCAGCAGCGACCAGGCAAGGGCGTCCGGCTTGCGGACGCGGGTGAGCGCCCAAGTAAAAGCTACGAGCAGCATCGTCGTCAAACCGATAAAGAATTTGAGCGAAGCCTCGCGCGGCATCCAGCCATTCGGTTGGCCCGACGCGGCGAAATGCGTCGCCATTCTCGCCGGTAGCTGGTTCCAGACCGACCAATACTGGAACCCAATCAAAGGCAGGGCAAGCCAGAGCAGTACAGTCGTCGTTCGATAGAGCTTGCTATCCACCGCGCCTCTCCCGGGTACATTGAAGCACAAGAAAAGCGCCTCCGTTTCCGGAGGCGCTGATTTACGACCTTAGCCGTTGACGACTACTGGACGCGCCCGTTGTGCTTCTTCTGATAGATAGCTTTCGAGGTGCGGTTTTCCTGGTGGTTCACCTGACGCCGTTCGGCCGGAGTCAAAGTACCGCCGTTCGCCATGCGGTCGTTGTGGATTTCCCGATTGATATGCTGTTCACGGCCTTCGAGGTGCGCTGCTTCGCCGGAGGTCAACTGACCACTCCTCACACCTTGCGCAATCCGTTCCTGTTGCAGACGCTCTCGCTGTCCCACTTCACTCTTGGGATCGACATTCTGCACGCGTGAATTGTGCTTGTCCTTGTAAATGTCCTGAGAGAGCTTGTTCTGCTGCTGGTTCAGGGTGGTGCGGTCGGCTGAGGTCAGGTGGCCGTTGTCGAGTTTGCGCATATCGCGCTCTTCCTGATTCAGGTTGGATTCTTTCTTCTCCAAACTCTTGGTTTCGCCCGGTGTCAGTTGGCCGTCCTGTATGCCGTTGGCGATGCGATCCTGCTGGTTTTCTTTGCGCTCATTGATGGTAGGCGTCGTCTGCGCCACTGCCGGCAGCATCAGGCCAGCCAGTACAGCGGTCAAAATAAAGCCTTTATTGTGCAATTTCATGTGGACTCCCCTTGCTCCCTTGATTGACTGCCAGCCCGTTTTCCGGGCCACTTCCTTGAACACTGGGCATGGGAGAATGTTGCGCTGGATTGGGAACAATAACAACCGGGGAACGCACTTTTTCCGGTTACCAAAGTCGATGAACCATGGCTCAACGTCGCTTGAAACCGGCCCTGGCTTTGGCATTCGAGGTGAGTGCGTTCGTGCGAATCTATAGTCCAACTTCGATTCGAGAACGCGGATCGAGGAAGTCACGCAATGCGTCGCCGATAAAATTAAACGACAGTACGGCGAGCATCACCGCCAGGGCCGGGAAAAGTACGAGATGCGGAGCATCGAAGAGATGAGCGCGTCCATCGTTGAGCATCGCGCCCCAACTGGCTGTCGGTGGCGCAACCCCTAGCCCCAGGAAACTCATGGTGGCCTCGGCGAGAATGGCGCCGGCCATACCGATGGCAGCCTGCACGATCACAGGCTGAATAATGTTGGGAAGAATGTGGCGAACAATCACGCGCAAGTCGCTGGCGCCCAGGGCTCGTGCCGCTTCGACAAACTCGCGTTCGCGCGCCGCCAGCACCTGGGCTCTGACCAGACGCGCGTAGCCCACCCATCCTCCAAGCGAGAGCGCCAGCACCAGATTAAAGATTCCCGGTCCGCGGAAAGCTACGAAGGCGATGGCCAGAAGAATTCCCGGGAAGCTGAGAAATGCATTCATCACCACCACGTTCACGAAGCGATCAAGATTTCCGCCATAGTAGCCGGCAGCTGATCCCACGATGAGGCCGAGCGCAAGCGAGAGTGCGACCACAGAGCTGCCGACCAGCATCGAAATGCGCGCGCCAAAGATGAGACGGGAGAGTATGTCTCGACCCAGCTCATCCGTTCCGCACCAATGCGCTGACGATGGAGGAGAGAGTCGAGTGGGCAAATCGATGTGAGCGGGATCTTGCGGCGCGATCCAGGGAGCGAAGAGAGCGAAGATAACAAAGATGACGACCAACACCGCGCCTGTGGTCGCAAGCGGGTTGTGGCGAGCGGCGCGCGGGAGCGAGATGGAGAGCGTGGACAAGATCAAAAGCCTTCAACTGCAAAGAGCGCAAAATAAAACTGACTGCTTTAAGAGTTCGAGATTATATCGGTCTTGAGATCGATCTTCCTTTGTTCCGTAACTAGCCAATCTCACTGTCTTATCCTCGGGTTCACCACCGAATAGAGCAGGTCCGTCAGGAAATTCACCGCGAGATACGTCAGTCCAATCGCCAGGATGCAGCCTTGCACCAGGTAATAATCGCGATTGGAAATCGCCTGGATGGTGAGTCGTCCGATTCCGGGCCAGGAAAAAATGGTTTCGGTCACGATCGCGCCGGCCAGCAGCGCGCCGAATTGCAAGCCCAATACCGTAATCACCGGAATCATGGCATTGCGCAGAGCGTGCCGATAGACCACGGTGCGCTCCGGGAGCCCTTTGGCGCGAGCGGTGCGAATGTAGTCCTGGCCTAATTCTTCGAGCATCGAGGTGCGGACCATGCGGGTGAGGATCGCGGCTAAAGCGCCGCCCATTGTGATCGCCGGAAGCACCAGATGGGCTACGCTTCCCGAGCCCGAGACTGGCAGCCATCCCAGGTAAATAGAAAAAAACAGGATGAGAATGGGGCCGAGCGCGAAGTTGGGGAAAGACAGGCCGAACAGGCTGACTACGCTGAGCAGGCGGTCATCCCATCGGTTGCGCCTTTGCGCCGAGCGCACTCCGGCAGGAACCGAGAGCAGCACCGCAACCAGAAGGGCCGCCAGAGTCAGTTGCAGGGTGTACGGATAGCGCTGCGCGATCAAGTGGGTTACGCTTTGGTTGAATCGCAAGGACGGCCCCAGGTCGCCGCGCAGAACGCCTTCCCAATAGTTCAGATATTGCCGGCCGAGCGAAAGGTCGAGCCCGTAGGCGTGACGGGCGGCTTGTACGTCGGTTACCGGAGCGCCTTCTCCAAGCATTTGCAAGATGGGATCGCCGGGGACCAGGTGGATCAGCAGGAACACCAGCGAGACGACCAGCCAGATGACCGGCAGTGTGTAAAGGATGCGTAGGGAGAGATAGCGGAGCATCGGTGGTTGGTTTTGGTCGTTGGTCGTTCAGTCTTGACTAGGACAGGGGACGTTTCCCGCTTCACTGTGCCGCTTTCAAATCCTCCAGTTGAATTCCGATGTGCTTCAGATGGTGCATCATATGCTCGAGATAGTCCTCAAATACGAATTCGAGTGTGAGCGGTTCCGAATCGCCGATGGTGCAGGTACGAGACCAGTCCGGAACGGACACCGCCTTCGCGGCAGCCAGCAGTTGCTGGTTCAGCGCCTTCCAGAGTTCAATTAATTCGCGCCAGTCGCGCTCCTGGTAATCATGTAATTCCACCCATCGATCTCCGTCGTATTCCGGCATGGCGGGTTTGTTTTCGAGTTGCGTCCGGACAATGCGCTGGTGATTGTTGGCGGCGGAATCGAGTAAATGTCCGAGTTCTTTCTTGGGGGACCATTGCGAAGCGGCAGGCTTGGCTTCGACCTGGCTCGGTGCAAGTTTCGCCAGCCGGGACGGTACCTGAT
Source organism: Terriglobia bacterium (assembly GCA_963734265.1). Classification (GTDB taxonomy): domain Bacteria; phylum Acidobacteriota; class Terriglobia; order Terriglobales; family Acidobacteriaceae; genus JAIQFF01. Next base: position 218,165 of record CAVTGN010000012.1, on the reverse strand, counting down.
CTAAGAGAGCTTGGAGTAGTGTTGTTCCCTGCATCTCAGGTTTCATTATGTTTAGAAGCTTAGCGATGCATTCCTGTCTTTAGCTATTAATATTTCAGTTCTCGGTTTCTGGTTCTTAGTTCTTAGTCTGCTGTTTGGGCGACGGCTTTGTTTTCCAGTTTCTCGATCTTTACTTTGGCGATGCGGTGGCCTTCGATCTCCTGCACGGTGTAGCGATGGCCCTCATAGTCGAAGCTATCACCCTGCCTTGGAATCCTCTGCAGGCGTGCCAGGATGAAGCCGGCCAGAGTCTCGAATCCCGAATCGTGCGGCAGTAGAAGCTGGTACTGGGACTCGAGATCGCGAATGCCGACTGACCCTTCCAGAACAACCGCGATCTTTCCTTCTGCCAAGGCTTGTTGGGGAGGAGCCACATCGAACTCGTCTTCGATTTCACCGACGATCTGTTCCAGAACATCTTCGACGGTAATCACGCCGGCGGTTGAGCCGAACTCATCCACCACCACTGCCAGATGGCGTTTGCGTTCCTTGAATTCTTCCAGCAGTTCGGTGAGCACCTTAGTCTCCGGCACCACCAGCACATCGTGCATGATTTGACTGATTCTCATGGCCGAGACCCGAGCGGCGACAAGCTGATCAGGCGCGGTAGTGAGCCGGAGACGAGTCCATCGCATCAAGTCTTTGGCATATAGCACTCCAATAATGTGCTCCGGGCCGCGCTGCGGATCGTATACCGGAACGCGGGAGTGCTGCTCTTCAACGACGCGGCCCAAAGCGTCCGAGAGCGTCAGATCGCCAGGCAGGGAGAAGATATTCGGGCGCGGCACCATGACCTCGCGCACAGTGACGTTATCCAGTTCCAACGCCTTGTGGATCATCTCTTCCTGAAAAGGAGGGATTTCGCCGAATTGGCGACTGGCGGTCACGATCAGTTTGAGTTCGTCGGGTGAGTGTACCGGGCCTTGCCGGATGCGCCGCGACCCGAAGATACGCAAGACCCAACCGGCAGCGCGGCTCATCACGAAAAGCAGAGGACGAGTCAGAGTCAGGAAGACGTCCATGGGCGCGGCCACCGCAAGGGCCACCTGCTCGGCGCGCTGCAAGGCCAGCGATTTAGGCACCAGTTCGCCCAGGATGACGTGCAGGCAGGTAATCAGAACGAAGGAAACGACAATCGCAATGCCGTGAGCGTAGACCGAGGCATGTGGAAGGTCCTGCACGGGTCCCAGCATCATGTGGGCAAGCAGCGGCTCTCCGACCCAGCCCAGGGTCAGGCTGACAATGGTGACGCCCAGTTGAACCCCGTTGACTACTTCGTCGAGATTCCGATGTAGTTTCTGGACGATCCGGGCGCCGATGCGGCGGGCATCGATCAGTTGCTGGATGCGCGTGTCACGTACGCTCACCAGGGAGAATTCGGCGGCCGCGAAGAAAGCGTTGGCTGCTACCAGGAGCAGGAGCAGGAACACCCGCAGCAGCACATAGGCAATCATGGAACGCTAATTCTAACATTCCAAAGAAGTACAGCCTGCTCCAGGCGCTAACCTGCTGTAGAATCAGGATCATCCTCGATCATCGAAGGCTTGATCCGTGGGATTTTCCTGCTTCCATTTCGTAAGTTTGCGGGTCTAATTCACGAGGCTGGCAGCCGATGCGTATATCAATCCGGACAACCGGTCGGTCAAGCGACAGGATTGTTGGAACAAACTACAAGTTTGGTTCGTAACTACAATCGATGCGGGTTCTATCCTTCCAGGAGGCAGATGTGAACGGCAACGGCAGCAGCAAGAAGCGAAAGAAGCGTTTGATCTATGGCGGTATCGCACTTTGTCTTGTCCTGCTGATCGCCGGCGGGTTGATTGCCGCCACGCGCGGAGGCACCAAGATCGAGGCCTCCAAGCTGCAGAAGGTCGAAAAGGGCGATCTCGCCAAAAGCGTGGTTGCGACCGGGAAAGTCACCCCCATCACCAAAGTTGAAGTGAAATCCAAGGCCAGCGGCATCGTGAAGAAGCTGCTGGTGGACTCCGGGGATAAAGTCAAGAAGGGTCAGCTGTTAGCCCAGTTAGACAAAGAAGAGATTGAAGCACAGGTGGAGCAATCCCGCGCCGCCGTGCAAGCTGCTGAAGCCAGCCTGAGCAGTTCCGAGGCCGACTTCGAGCGCGCCAAGGTTGACGCCGAAGGACCGGACGTTCCTCTCCTGAAACGAGCCTACGAGCGTGCTATCGGAATGGCCAAGGAAGGCGTGGTGTCCACCTCCGCGCTGGAAGATGCCCAGAAGAATTACGAACTGGCACTGAACAAGCAAAACGTGTCGAAAGCTCAGGTCACCGTTCTGAAGGCGAAGATTGCCCAGTCCCAGGGACAGCTTGCCCAGGACCGTGCCAACCTCAAGCAGCTCGAAGAACAGTTGAGCTACACCGACATTGAGTCGCCGATTGACGGCGTCGTCCTCTCCCGCGACGTGGAGATGGGAGATGCGGTGAGCTCGATTCTGGTCCTGGGCTCCTCGGCCACTCTGGTCATGACTCTGGGAGATACCAGCTCGGTTTACGTAAAGGGCAAAGTTGACGAGAGCGACATTGGCCGTGTCTATCTCGGCCAGCCGGCGCGGATCAAGGTAGAGTCGTTCAAGGACAAGACCTTCAATGGCGTGGTCACCAAGATCTCGCCCATGGGCGTCGAGAAGGACAACGTCACTACCTTCGAAGTTCGTGTCTCCATCAACAATCCGGGCGGTGAATTGAAGGCGGAGATGACCGCCAACGCTGAAATCATTCTGGAAGAGCACAAGAACGTGCTGCAGATTCCTGAGGGAGCGATCATCTACGACAAGGACAAGAAGGCCTCGGTCGAAATACCCGACACCAGCGCCAAGGACGGCAAGAAGAAGATCGCGGTCAATATCGGCATCTCCAACGGCGCCAAGACCGAGCTGCTTAGCGGACTGAAGGAAGGCGACCAGGTCGTGCTGCAGTAGAGCGGGACGGCATTCCGGAATATAGCCAAAGAGCTTTCTGGAGAAATCATGAAACTTGGAAACATTTTTCCCTCGACCCTGGGTGCTTTCGCCATCGCCGCACTGATTTGTCTTAATTCCCTGCCCGCAGTAGCTGCTGCCGAGGGCTCGTTCCAGCGCACCTTGCAGGTAACCGGACCGGTGACTATGGACTTAACCACGGGCTCGGGCGACGTCGACGTGCACACCGGCAGCTCCGGTCAGGTGCGGGTGACGGGACACATCCGTGCCACGGAAAAGTGGTTTGATGGCGACAGCAACGATGTCAGGGACAAGATCAAGCGGCTGGAGGGGAACCCTCCGATTCAGCAAAGTGGCAATACCATCCGCATCGGCCACGTCGATGACCCCGAGCTGCGCCACAATATCTCCATCAGCTACGAGGTAATTGTCCCGGCGGAGACCGAGTTGCGAGCCGAGAGTGGTTCGGGAAATCAGAAGGTGGAGGGTATTCGAGGTCCGCTTGAAATCAGCGCTGGCTCCGGAGATGTGAAGCTTTCCGGTATCGGCGACCGAGTGCACGCGGAAACTGGTTCCGGCGACATCGACATTGATCGGGTGAAGGGCAACGTGCACGCCAAGACCGGTAGCGGGTCGATTCAGGCAAACGAGATTGCAGGCGGCTTTGAAGCCGATACCGGCAGCGGACACATCACCTTGAAGCAAACCGCGCCCGGCTCGGTACGCGTGGACACCGGTTCCGGGGGCATGGATTTGCGAGGTGTACGCGGCTCGCTGGATGCCAAGGCTGGCAGCGGTACCATTGAAGCCGAGGGCAGCCCTACCGGGGCCTGGAACCTGCACACCGGTTCAGGCACGGTTCAGCTGAAACTCCCATCCGACGCGTCTTTCGACCTTGAAGCCCACACCAGCTCCGGCTCCATCTCCGTAGACCAGCCGCACAGCGTCCAGGGCTCGGTGGGGCGCAAAGAGATACGCGGCAAGGTTGGCGGTGGAGGCGTACCGGTCGAAGTGCAAACGGGTTCGGGAGATATTCAAATCCAGTAGTGTCAGTCTTCGATTGAAATACGCTGACAACTGAGAACTGGCAACTGACGACTGCCGTTCCATGTCTTACATCGTCCTTCAACATCTGAGCTACTTTCCATTACCTCGGTGTCTTGACTCGACCCTCAGTCACACGTTACTTTCGGCATTCCAGGCGAAAACCTGCCTTCGTGTGAGGGACAATTGGCGCATCGGCCTATCATTACGCTGACCACCGACTTTGGGCTCAACGATCACTTCGTGGGGACCATCAAGGGCGTCATCCTCAATATCATTCCTGATGTTGAAATCGTGGACATTTGCCATTCCGTACAGGCTTTCGATGTGCTGGATGGAGCGCTGACCATTGCCCAATCCTATTCCTACTTCCCCAGCGGAACCGTTCATCTGGTGGTGGTCGATCCTGGAGTCGGGACGGCGCGGCGGCCGATTCTGGTCACCAGCGACCGGCATCATTTTGTGGCACCCGATAACGGCGTGCTTTCCCTGGTTTATGCCAAAGAGGAGCGGCTGCATATCCGCCACGTGACCGCAGAGCACTACAACCTGCAACCGGTCAGCAATACCTTTCATGCCCGCGATATTTTCTCTCCGGTAGCCGCATGGCTGGCAAAAGGCGTGGATCCGGAAAAATTCGGCGATGAGATCACCGATTTTGTGCGTTTCAATGCGCCAAAACCGAAAGCCGTAGGTGGAAACACGCTGCGCGGCGTGGTGCTGAAAGTGGACCGCTTTGGCAACCTTGTAACCAATATCACTCCCCAGGACGTCCCCATGCTCTTTGGCGCCGATCCAGCTCCCTTCAGAATTTCAGTCGGCAAGCACGAGATTACCGAGATCCATTCGAATTACTCCGAGGGCGCGCCGGGCGAGGTGTTCGGAATCCTCGGCAGCATGGGCTTTCTGGAGATCGCAGCCGATCGGGGTTCAGCGGCCAAGATTGTCGGGACCGGCAAGGGCACCGAGGTATTGATTTCACTGCAAGGCAGCTCGGCCGCCAGCAGCGGGAACTAGAGAACCCCACTTTCACGGATAGCTTCAGGATCGTCCCGCGTTGGGGTGGACGTAGCGTTCGATCTCCGCAGTCCATTTCAGAAATCGCCAGAGATTACTGCGCTCCCGCCACATAAATTCCCAAAATTCCAGAAAACCGATCTGCTGCATCTTTACACCGCAGTAGGTCTCAACCCGCCAGAGAAGGTATGGACTACGCCAGGGGGTGAGACGATGTCCCCGAGTTGCATTCCATAAGAATCGAAGCATGTAGCGCATGATTGCTTCCAAGTATAACGGCAAGCCCGTCATTGGCCGTTGGTACCTTGATCCTGCCACGCCGCCGACAGAACCTGGAGCATGGTCGAGATCCACAAAAACGCCCTGTCACACTTTTACGACAACATGCGTTGGTCGTTGGTCGTTGGCCGTTGGCTAAATCTGCGAGACTCCGGCCCTGCCCAAGGGCTTACGACTGAAGGCCGACGACAGACGCCCGGCTTTCGACCTGCTAGAATCCGTGTTCCCCGAGGATTCCTGGTTCATGGCCGACGAAAACGCCCGCCAGATGGCGGAAGACCACTATTATGCCGCCCTCGATCTGGTGGCAGAAGGCGAACAGGAGCGTGCCCTGGCCGAATATCAGCTGGCCCTGGCCGCCGATCCTGTTTTTACCGAAGCCATGCACGGCATGGCCAGGACCTTGCAGGATCTTAGGCCGCCTGGATGAAGCGATCGCCGTGGCAAAGCGCATTGCCGAACTCGACCCTGAAGACGTGCTGGCCTACACCAGCCTGTCGGTCCTATACCAGAAAAAAGGCATGATTCCCGAGGCGGAAGCCGAGGCCAACAAGGCCAGAATTCTGGGATGGAAGCAGCAGTTGAAGAAAACCTAGCTATCAGCTCTCAGCTATCAGCTTAAAACCCAGAGAGTCGGTGGCGGCGACGGCGAATTTGGTTTAGCTGAAAGCTGACAGCTTACAACCCATACTTCTTCACCAAATGGCGGAACGACCGGTAAGAGATTTTCAGCACGTCCGCTGCCCGGGTCTGCACTCCGTTCGATTGAGCCAGCGCCGCCAGCAGCAGCGAGCGCTCGATGTCGGCAACGTACTTCTCCATGTCGACGCCCTCGGGCAGTACGGAGCCTGACGCGACTGCTCCGCCGGACAGTCCTACTCCAGCAGCTGCGGCCCGCGCTTTCGACCGTTCGACCGGCAGTTCGACGTGGAGTTCTTCCTCAGTTTCGAGCGCCACCGCCCGCTCGATGGTGTTTTCCAGTTGCCGCACATTGCCGGGCCAGTCGTAGCCGCACAGGGCGCCCAGTGATTCTCCGTTCACCCTGACGATGCTCTTGCCGGCGGCCGGAGCGTATTTCTTGAGGAAGTGGTTGACCAGGAGAGGAACGTCCTCGCGGCGCTCCCGCAGCGGCGGCACCGACACCGGGATCACGCTCAGCCGGTAATAAAGGTCTTCACGAAAGGTATTTTCCGCCACCTGCTTGTCGAGATCGCGGTTGGTGGCGGCAATAACCCGCACGTCGATGGGAATTTCGGTCGTGCCTCCCACGGGTCGGACGCTACGCTCCTGCAGCACGCGCAGCAGTTTGACCTGCATGGTCAACGTCATCTCGCTGATCTCGTCGAGAAAAATAGTTCCCTGGTTTGCTACTTCAAACAGGCCGCGCTTGTTCTGGTTCGCGCCCGTGAAGGCGCCTTTTACGTATCCAAAGAGTTCGCTTTCCAGCAGAGTTTCCGGGAACGCTCCGCAATTGATGGAAACAAAAGGCTCGCCGGCGCGGGGCGAACAAACGTGAACCGCGCGCGCAACCAGCTCTTTCCCCGTGCCGCTCTCGCCGTAAATCAGGATCGTGCTCTGCGTGGACGCCACGGTGCGAATGGTCTGCTTCAACTTTTCCATCGCGGGGCTTACGCCGACGATGTTGTCCAGAGAGTTCCGGGTCGCGGCGTCGCGCTTGAAGGCAAAGTTCTGCCGGCTCAACGTCATCTTTTCCAGCGCGCGGTTGATGGCCAGCTTGATCTCATCCACCAGTCCGGGCGACTTGCGAATGTAGTCGGTGGCGCCTCCCGCCTTTACCGCTTGGACTGCAGCCTCGTAGTCGTCGACTGCGGTGATAAGAATTACGGCGGAATCGGGCGAGACCTGATGGGCGTAGCGCAGCACTTCGATGCCATCGGTATGCGGCATCTTGATGTCGGTGACCACCACGTCGAACAGGGCGCTGTCGAGTTTCTTTTTTGCGTTCTCGCCGGAATTTACAGTCTCGACTTTGTGGCCATCGCGGCGCAGGGCGATGTCCAGCATTTCGCAGATGGAGCGTTCGTCATCGCAAACCAGAATGTTACCCATGCGCGCGAACTCCTGCTCCGGCCGCGGCTGCGATGCTCTCGCCAGCTTCCGAAATAATTTGTGGCACCACCGCAGGCTGCACGGTTTCAAGCTTCTCGAGAACGGCCGCCCGGCGCAGGCGGAGAACAAATACGCTGCCCTCGCCTAGTTTTGAACGAGCCCAAACCTTGCCTTCGTGCGCCTGCACAATCTGATAGACGATGGCTAAACCAAGACCGGTACCACCTTCGAATTGCGATTGAAACGGCTCAAAAATCTTTTCCACCAACTGACGGCTCATGCCCGGGCCGGTGTCAGCGAAGTTGATTTGCCAGTCGTCACCGACCTGCTCCAGCGAGACTTTGAGAACGCCTCCTGACTGCATGGCGCGGACGGCGTTCTCACAAAAATTCCAGAAAACCTGCTTGATCTTGTCCCCGTCAGCCATGGTGAAGGCGTGCGGAACGCCGTACGCCCGCTCGATGCGGATGCCCGTGTTCTGCGCCACCAGGCGATGATCGAGCAGGGTGAGCGTGTCTTCGAGCAACGGCAGTAGATCAACGTTGGAGAACTGGTATTGCTTGCCGCGGGAGTAAGCCAGAAAATCTGTAATGATCCCGTTCAGGCGCTCAGACTCCCGCATCACGATCTGCAGCAACTGGCGGTGCTCATCGCTGAGATCGGCAATCCCGGAAAGCATGCTCACCGAGCCGGCAATTGAAGTCAGTGGATTGCGGATTTCATGAGCGATGGCCGCAGCCAGCCGGCCCACGGCAGCCAGGCGGTCCTGTATGCGCAAATCCCGCTCCAGACGCCGGATTCCGGTCAAATCATCAAAGGTGTAAACGTAGCCCATAGTAGGCCGGCCAGGAACGGCGAGGGCGGTCGCCATCACCCGAAAGGTTTTGCAAAAACCGTTGGTCGCTACAAATCGCACTTCCCCGTGTGCCCGTTCTTCGCCAATGCTGGGCAAAGGATCGAGGAAGAGCTGGCCGACTGGCCGACCCAGTAAATCGTCTTCTGCGCGCTCGAATAGTTTTTGAGCAGCGGTGTTCACCAGCGTGATGTATCCGTCCAGCCCGGTCGTGATCAGACCGCCGCTGATGGACTGAATAATATTTTCGTGCAGGGCCTGGAGATCTTCGAGCGCGCCCTTGGTATGTTTCAGCTTTACGTCCACCTGCCGCAGCTTCGCAGCCAGCAATCCCGCCAGGTAGGCGACCGCCAGGTATCCGAAAAGATTGACGAAAATGATTGCCTGCAGCGCGCCCATCCCAGGGTGGGTCGTCGAATAAGAGGGAATGACCTCGAAATAGGTCAGCTCTAAAACGGCTACATACAGGATGAACGCCAGCGCTCCGGTCAGATAAGCCCAGGCCCGCGGCAGCAGGATGCAGGCGACAATAATGACCAGCGGGTACAGGAAGTTCAGCGAACTATCGACGCCGCCTGTGGCATACACCACCAGGGTGACCAGCACCAGGTCGGTAACAACCTGCAACAGCGCCTGAATGCGGCGCTCCTCCCAGAAAGACAGCAGGAGCAGGTAGAAGATGGAAATCGTGTACCACAGCAGGATGACATGGATAAACAGCCGTAAGGGAAACGGGTTGGGGGTGAGCCGGGCGATGGCCAGCTCGATTCCAAACAATAATGTCAGGATGATGATTCGAACCTTGGACAGCCAGGCCAGCCAAAGCCGCTCATCGAACATGGATTGCATGCGAGACCCAGATTCCCGAATACTAGGTCAGTCGTCGGTCATCAGTCTTCAGCTCTTGCTGACGACTGCGGACCGACGACTGACGACTGCCCTTGTAGTTAGCCCGCCAGTTTGGCGATCATCGAGAACAGCGGCATGTACAGCGAAATGACGATGCCGCCGATCATGACACCCAAGAGACCGATGATGACCGGTTCCAGCATGGCCAGCATGTCCTTGGTGGCGTTGTCGACTTCGTCTTCGTAGAAGTCGGCGATCTTCTGCAGCATGGCATCCATAGCGCCCGTAGCTTCGCCGACGCCGATCATCTGGGTCACCATGTTGGGGAACACTCCCGACTCCCGCAACGGATCGACGATGGTGCGGCCTTCTTCGATGGCCTTGCGCACCTTCATCAGTGCCTCTTCCAGCACGGCGTTGCCCGAGGTCTTGGCGGTGATGCTCAAGCCTTCCAGAATCGGCACGCCTGAAGTGATCAGGGTTCCCAGGGTCCGGGTAAAGCGCGCTACCGCGATCTTGCGCAGCAGTACACCCAGGATCGGCAACTTGAGCAATCCGTAATCAAAGTAGTAGCGGCCCTGCGGATGTTTCCGAATCTGCTTGGTACCGAAAATCAGGCCAACGATACCGATGATGAAGAACCACCAGAACTGGCCCACGAATGCGCTCAAACCCATCACGATGCGGGTGGGCAGCGGCAGTGCGACACCCAGGCCGATGAACAGGTTGGAGAAGATCGGAACCACCCACTTGAGCAGGGCGCCCACGATCAGGAAGGCCAAACTGACCACCGAAACGGGGTAGATCAGAGCCGATTTGACAGCCGCCCGCAACTTGACCGCTTTTTCGATGTAGAGGGCCAGGCGTTGCAGAATGATGTCGAGAATACCGCCGGTTTCGCCGGCCTCGATCATGTTGGTCGTCAGATCGTCGAAGATCTTGGGATAAAGCTTCATGGCGTTGGCCAGCGTGGCGCCGCCTTCCACCGTGGTTCGCACGCCGGTCAAGGTTTTCTGGAAAGCCGGGTTCTCCTGATTGGCGGCCAGAATCTCCAGGCACTGCACCAGCGGGAGACCGGCGTCAATCATGACCGAGAACTGCCGGAAGAAAATGGCGATGTCCTTGGTCTTGACCTTGTTCATGCCCAGGCTGGGCATGGCAAATTCTTTGCCTTTTTCCCGGATGGGTCCTGGCGTAATGCGCTCGCGCCGCAACTGGCTGCTCAGTGCTTGTTTGTTGGCCGCGGTGCGCTCGCCGCTGATTTTTTGACCGGACTCATTCTTCCCTGAAAATGTAAAAACTGGCATGGTAAACCTCTCCTCGCTGCAATTCGTTTTTCACTGCGCCGCTCAGCGTTTGCTGGGAGCCGCGCCTTTCGCCATGGCGGCAGGCTGGTTGCGATTCAAGCCCGCGCCACGGTTGATCATCTCCTGCAATTCGTCGGTGTTGCTGGAACGGGCCATCGCAACTTCCAGCGAGATCTTCTTGTTGAAATAGGCCGTGGCCAGCGCCTGGTTAAAGGTCTGCATTCCGAACTTGTCCTGACCGGATTGCATGGACGAATAAATCTGATGAATCTTGTCTTCGCGGATCAGGTTGCGGATAGCCGCATTCGGAACCATGATTTCCATGCACATGGCGCGGCCCTTGCCGTCGGCCGTGGGCAGCAGGCTTTGGCACATGATGCCTTCCAGCACCAGCGACAGCTGGGCCCGGATCTGGGGCTGCTGGTGAGCTGGAAACACGTCGATGATTCGGTTGATGGTCGAAGACGCTGAGTTGGTGTGCAGCGTGCCGAACGTCAAGTGGCCGGTTTCAGCGATACGCAGTGCCGATTCAATGGTTTCCAGATCGCGCATTTCGCCGATCAGCACCACGTCCGGGTCTTCACGGAGGGCGGCGCGCAAGGCGTCGGCAAAACTCTTGGTGTCAGCGTGCAACTCGCGCTGGTTGACCACGCAGTTCTTGTTCATGTGCACGAATTCGATCGGGTCCTCGATGGTGAGAATGTGGTCGTGGCGCTCGGTGTTGATCTTGTCGATCATGGCCGCGAGCGTCGTGGACTTGCCCGAACCGGTCGGACCTGTCACCAGCACCAGGCCACGGGGCTTGTCGCACAGCTTGCTGACAATCGCGGGAAGCCCGAGCTGGTTGAATGACTTGATCTCAAACGGAATCAGACGGAAGACGGCCGAAGTCGCGCCGCGCTGATTGAAGGTGTTGGCGCGGAAGCGGGCCAGCCCTTTCAGACCGAAGGAGAAGTCGAGCTCGAGGTTTTCCTCGAAGCGGTGCTTCTGCGAATCGGTCATCACGCTGTAGGCGAGCTGCTTGGTCTCCGCCGGCGTCATCTGCGGCAGATCGAGCGGCACCAGGTGTCCGTGGACGCGAATCTGTGGCGGTGAATTGGTCGTGATGTGGAGGTCGCTTCCCCCCATCTCCAGCAGCCTCTTCAACAGATCACTTAACGAAAGCGACATAAGTTTTTCCTTTCCTTCCTAACCTCAGTGAATGGTTTCGCGTGCCACTTCTTCCAGCGTGGTCTGGCCCGCCGCAACTTTGATAAGCCCGCTGCGACGGAGCGTGATCATGCCCCGCTCAATTGCTTTTTTCTTCAATTCCAGTGCCGAAGCTCCCACCAGGACCAACTCTTTGATCTCGTCGTCCACTTCCATGACTTCGTACAAACCGGTTCGGCCCTTGTATCCGGTGTTGTTGCAGGTGCCGCAGCCTTTGCCTTTTTGAATCTTGACTGTCTTGGCTTCTTCCGGCGTGTACCCTTCTTCGATCAGCGCCTGCACCGGCATTTCAATTACCTCGGCACACTCGCGACAAATGCGCCGTACCAGTCTCTGCGCGCAGATCAGGTGGACGGAGGTAGCTACCAGGAATGGTTCAATGCCCATGTTCATCAATCGGGTAATCGTCTCCGGCGCGCCATTGGTATGCAGCGTGGAGAGCACCAGGTGGCCGGTAAGGGCGGCTTTGATGGCGATTTCCGCGGTTTCGAAGTCGCGGATTTCGCCGACCAGGATGATGTTGGGATCCTGCCGCAGGAAAGCGCGCAGCGCAGCCGCAAAGTTCAAGCCGATCTGCTCCTTCATCTGCACCTGGTTGACGCCAGCCAACTGGAATTCGACCGGATCCTCGGCGGTCATGATGTTGGTGTCAGGCGTGTTCAGGCGTGCAATCGACGAGTACAGTGTGTTGGTCTTACCCGACCCCGTGGGACCGGTGACCAGCACCATCCCGTAAGGCTTCAGAATGGCTTTCTCGAACTTGGTCAGCGACTCCTGCTCGAATCCGAGCTTGGTCATGTCGAGCCGCAGGTTCTCCTTGTCCAGCAACCGCATCACGATCTTTTCGCCCCACAGCGTGGGCAAGGTGCTGACGCGGAAGTCGAGCTGCTTCTTGCGTCCGCCCAGACTCATCTTCAGCATGATGCGGCCGTCTTGCGGCAGGCGCTTTTCGCTGATATCCAGCTTCGCCATGATCTTTACGCGCGAAGTGATGGCATCTTTCAGTTTCAGTGGCGGCGACATGATGCTCTGCAGAACGCCGTCTATGCGGAAGCGCACGCGAAATTCTTTTTCGTACGGCTCCATGTGAATGTCGCTGGCTCCCCGCTTCACTGCGTCGGTCAATACCAGGTTGACCAACTTTACGATTGGAGCTTCATCGGCCGCCCGCTCCAGGTCGGCCAGTTCCATCTCGGTTTCTTCCGATTGCAATTCGACGTCGGCATCGTTGACCTCGGTCATGGACTGCATGACCTGCTCGAGGTCTTCCTGCTGGGTAGTGCCGTAGGCTTTTTCGATGCTCTCCAGAATCGAACTTTCGGAGGCCACCACCGGCTCAATATTGAAGCCGGTCATGAACTTGATATCGTCCATAGCGAATACGTTGGTGGGATCCACCATCGCGATCGTCAGGGAGGCTCCGACACGGCTCAGAGGCAGAATCTGGTAGCGCTTTGCGGTTTCGAATGGAATCAGTTTTACAACGGAAGGATCGATCTCAAAATAGGAGAGATTGATGGCTGGAACACCGTATTGCCTGGAGAGAAAATTGGTGACGTCCTCATCGGTGAGGAAGCCCAGCTTGACCAAAGCCGAGCCCAGGCGACAGTTGCTCTCTTTCTGAACCTTCGTCGCCTGCACCAACTGCTCCGCGGTTATGACCTTCTCTTTGACCAGAAGATCACCCAGCCGTTGAGACATACCTCGATCTCCTATCTGCTCTCAGATAAAAACGGATGATGAATGCTGCGCGAACGGCAAGCTGCTTTTTCGAGGGGAGAAGTTGCAGCCAATCGCGTTGACACAAATTGTCACCGCTTATGGGTTACGGCACCAGTAACTTTAGTACGTAAGACCGGTGTGTATCATCAGTAACTTATGGGTTCGGCCGCCGCAGGACCCGCTATAAACAAGGCGATTCACCAGGGCGCAGGACAACAGTAGGAAAATCCGCAGGGAACGAACAGAGTACTTTAGTTTTTCGGACCAGCGTCCTCAGGCCGGGTGCCCCATTCATTCGCGCTTTTGCGAATGAGTGGGTGACTGGTCCCTCTCTTGTCTCCAGATTGAATCGCGCCGCCGCCGGATCAGTGTGCTCACCCAGGTCCGACTTGATTGTGACCTTGAAACGCGCCGATTGTAGAGAACCCCACTCATTCGCAGAAAGCGCGAATGAATGGGCACCCGGCTTTTACCCAGCGCAAACAGGCCGTTCGTGGCGTCGGCCAGTTACTCTGGTCCCGAGCTTGTTGCCGGATGAGTGACTGGCGGGCATTTCTGTGCCCTGCTCCCACGGCCGGGTGACTTCCTTCAGGCTTATAATGAACCACTTACACCCATTTATTCATCTATGGGTGTGAGCGGCGATTGGCCTGACCCGAACTTGGCTACTACCAATCCAACCCGCAACAAGGAAAAGACCAGCCGGAAGAAAGCAATCATCCTGCTGACGGTCGGGATCTTCCTGCTCTTCGGCATTCTGCTTTCGCAATCGTCCTTTGATCTTCCTTTTCTGAATCCAGATACCAACCAGCAGTTGCTCTTCTTCGCGGCGCTCTCCGCCGTGATTTTCCTGCTGTTCGTCGCGCTTACCTTCGTGCTGGCGCGCAATCTTCTCAAGCTATTTGCCGAGCGCAGGTTGGGAGTTCTGGGGTCGAAGTTCCGCACGCGGTTAGTCGTGGGCGGATTGCTGCTCTCGTTCCTGCCGGTGATCATGATGTTCTGGTTTGCGTATGGGTTGATGAATCGTTCGATTGATAAATGGTTCTCCCGCCCGGTGGAGGAAGTGCGGGAAGACACTGCGGCCATGGCCTCCCTGCTTTCCAAATACCTGGCCCAGAACGCGCGCGCCGAGGCTGAATCTATCGCTACTTTGCCCGAAACCCAGCGGGCCTTCGCCGGCCACAGTTTCTCGACAGTGATGAGCGAATTCCGCCGCCATGAGCCCACGTTGCAAGGCGGATTCGCGGTGGCGATCGAAGATGGAAACGCCCAGGCAAGCTTCGCCGCGCCCGCTTCCTGGCCACTGCTGAAAGCCAGGATTCCGCTGGATCGCCTGACCACCGATAGCATCCTGCATTTGAATTGGGATCAGATCGACTACATCGTGGGCAGCGCCAAGGTGAATGATCGAGGTCTGATCCTGGTGGCCATGCCCTTGCCGCAGAAACTCTCCGAAACTGTAAAGGCGCTGGAGGCCAGTCAGCGCCGCTATCTCGAACTCAGCCGCGAGCGCAAGTTGGTGCGCCGCACCTACATGGGACTTTTGCTGCTCCTTACCGTGCTGGTGCTGTTTTCAACGACCTGGCTTGCGCTTTATCTCTCCAAACTGGTGACCCGGCCCGTGGTGGCGCTAGCCGAGGCGACGCAGGAGATTTCGCGGGGACGCCTGGACTACCGCGTGGAAGTCAGCGCCGCCGATGAAATCGGCGACCTGGTGCGGTCTTTCAACCGCATGGCCGAAGAACTCGAAACCAGCCGCCACCAGATTGAAGCTTCCAGCCTCGACCTGAGTGCGGCCAACACCGCGCTCGAACGGCGCCGCCGGCACATTGAAACCATTTTGGAGAGCATTCCCACCGGCGTGCTTTCACTCGATGCTGGACGTCGAATTACGCACGTGAACCACGCTTTGCTGCGCATGTTCAATGCCTCCGGCGGCGAGTCGGCAAGGCCGAATGTGGCTATCGGGGCCTCTTTGCGCGACGTGTTCCCCGCTGAGGTTCTCGAAGACCTGGAGCCCCTGCTGCGGCGCGCCGACCGCATGGGCACGACCACCACGCAACTCGAAATGGCCCTGCATCCCTCTTCATTTAACGCCGCGGTCACTGTCGCGACCCTGCAGCACGGAGGCCAGGGGCTGGGTTACGTTCTGGTCTTCGAAGACTTGTCGGACCTGCTCAAGGCCCAAAAGCAGACCGCGTGGCGCGAAGTGGCCCGGCGTGTGGCGCACGAAATCAAGAATCCGCTGACTCCGATCGCGCTGTCTGCCGAGCGCATCCGGCGACACCTCGATCGCGGGTCGCCCCCCGATGCAGCTTCGCTCGCGGTTCTTCACAGTTGCGCCGAAACCATCGGCAGCGCGGTGGAAACATTGCACAGTCTGGTGGATGAATTCTCCACCCTGGCTCGCTTTCCCACGGCGCAACCCGCTCCCTCGAACATCAACTCCATCGTGGAAAATACTTTGGCCATGTTCAACGGGCGCCTGGACAGCATTGAGGTACAAACGTTTCTCGCCGCCGATCTTCCCAAGGTCATGGCCGATTCCGAAGCCATCAAGCGTGCTCTGGCCAACCTGGTGGACAATGCCGCCGAGGCCATGCAGGGCGCGCTGGTGCGCGAAATTCAGATCTCCACCTCCCTGGTGGCCAGCCGGGACGCCATCGAGATCACCGTGGCAGACACCGGCCACGGAGTGACTCAGGAACTGAAAGAGAGGCTATTTCTGCCTTACTTCTCCACCAAGAAACGCGGCACTGGATTGGGCCTGGCCATCGTAAGCCGCATCATCGAAGACCATCATGGGTCTATAAGAGTAGAGGAGAATTCGCCGGTGGGCGCCAGGTTTGTGGTGGAGTTGCCGGTCGCCGCGGAAGCCATTCCCAGCCCCGCCATCCGTCAGCATGCATAACATCCTCATCGTGGACGATGAATCCGGCATCCGGCAATCGCTCAAGGGTGTGCTGGAGGACGAAGGCTACAAAGCCTCGGTCGCAGACAGTGGCGAGGCCTGCCTCGAGGCTTTGCGCAAACGTGCTTTTGACGTGGTGCTGCTCGACGTCTGGCTGCCGGGCATGGACGGTCTCGAAACTCTGCAAAAGATCAGGGAGCTGGAGAATGCTCCCGAGGTCATCATGATCTCCGGCCACGGCACCATCGAGACCGCTGTGCGCGCCACTAAACTCGGCGCCTACGATTTTCTGGAGAAGCCGCTTTCCATCGACAAAACCCTCAGCCTGTTAAAGCACGCAATCGATGCCAACCAGATGCGGCTGGAAAACCGCGAGCTGAAGAAACAGCTCACGCCACGCAGCGTGATTGTCGGGGAAAGCATCCCCATGAAGGCCCTGCGCCAGCAGATTCAACTCATGGCGCCGACCAACGGCCGTGTGCTGATTTACGGCGAATCGGGCACGGGCAAAGGAGCTGGTGGCTCATGCCATCCACGCTCAAAGTCTGCGCAAGAATGAGATGTTCGTGGAACTCAACTGCGCCGCCATCCCCGAGGATCTGATCGAGAGCGAACTATTCGGGCATCGCAAAGGATCGTTTCCCGCCGCAACCAGCGAGAAGGAAGGAAAGTTTCACCGCGCCAACGGCGGCACGCTCTTTCTGGACGAGATCGGCGACATGAGCCTGAAGACCCAGTCCAAGGTTCTGCGCACGCTTGATGAACAGCGCTTCACCCCGGTAGGTAGCGATGAGCCAGTTACGGTCGATGCCCGGCTGATTGCGTCAACCAATAAGGATCTGGATGAAGAAATTTCGCGGGGCAATTTTCGTGAGGACTTGTTTTATCGTCTTAACGTGATTCCCTTCTCCGTCCCACCTCTTCGCGAGCGCCAGGAAGATGTCCCCCTGCTGGCCAGGCACTTTTTGAAAGAGCTTTCCGCAACCTATGGGCGCAGGCCGCGGGAAATCACTGACGATGCGATCGAAACCCTGATGCGCTATTCCTGGCCGGGCAACGTGCGCGAGCTGCGCAACGTAATCGAGCGCATCGTGATTATGAATCCCACTACCACACGCTTCGACCGCAAGCATCTGCCGCCTTTAGTCCACCGCGACGGCAGCCGGCGTTCCATCGGGAGCGAGTTTTCCACCCTGCACCAGGCTCGGGCGGCTTACGAACGCGACTACATTTTGAAGAAGCTCGATGACAATCACGGGAACATCAGTCGCACCGCAGAAGTTCTGGGACTGGAACGAAGTCATTTGTACCGGAAGATGAAAACGCTGGGAATTGCTGTGAAGGAGTAGGGTACGCCGCTGTTCGTCATCGTGCAGCAAATCGCCTGTCATCCTGAGCGGAGTGGCTGCTTCGCATCGCGAAGCAGCTGCGAAGTCGAAGGATCTCTATGTCCCCAACTTTCGTTGGCGTGCTGTAGTTACAGCAAACTATTCGATACTCGAACTGGGATTTACGGTAGGGGTCCTTCGACTTCATGTCTGCTTCGCGCAGCGAAGCAGATATTCCGCTCAGGATGACAGATTATCAGCGCTTGATCATGTGAATTTCGGTGCCGTTCTTGAGGAACTTCACTTCATCCATAAGCTGATTGATCAGGAAGATTCCGCGGCCGTGATCGGAATACACGCTTTCGCCTCGCAAGGGATTGGGGATCTCTCCGGGGTCAAACCCGTTGCCGGGATCGCGGACCACGATCAGGATGCTCTGGTCTTCGTTAGAAACGACGTCACATTCGACAATTTTGGACGGGTCAGCCTTCGCGCCGTGTACCACGGCATTGGCCAATGCCTCGGTCAATGCCAGCTCAATGGCGTCGTGCTTTTCGGCATCGCCATGGATCTGCCTCACCACTTCCATCACGCTTTGAACCACCGGATCCACAGCATCGCGGTCGGCTGCAAGCTTGACGTTCAGCTTCAGGCTTGTGTGGCCCGTTTCAAAGTTGTGAATTTCGGAATTATCGGTCATAACCTGGATTTTTCTCCGGTCTGGACGCGCTCCGGGATTCTACAAGGATCGCCTCTTTCGAGCAAAGTAACACCGGATCATACTTTTGCGCTACCGGCCAAACGCTCCAGTTGACGGCGCCAATCAAGTTCTTCAACGAACTCGTGAGACTCCCGCCAATTGTCGCGCACTTTTACGAAGAGCTCGAGAAACACCCGCTTGCCCAACATCTTCTCGATCTGCAGCCGGGCCGCGGTGCCAATCTTCTTGAGCATCTGGCCACCCTTGCCCACCAGAATTCCCTTTTGTCCATCGCGTTCGCAAAAGATCGCCGCCGCGATTCGCGTCACTCTCGGTTTCTCTTCAAACTCTTCGATCACCACCGTGGTCGCGTAAGGAACCTCTTCGCTGGTTTCCACCAGAACCTGTTCCCGAATGATTTCCGCCACCATGAAGCGAACTGGCTGGTCGGTGATCTGGTCTTCAGGAAAGTAATGCGGACCTTCGGGCAGAAATCGGATCACTTTTTCCAGCAATACATCGAGGCCTTCGCTTTTTCGGGCCGAGAGCGGAATGATCTCCCGGAAATTGTGAAGCTTCCGATAGTCATCGATAATGGGCAACAACTTCTCCTTGGTACCACGGAGCAAATCGATCTTGTTCAGCAGCAAAAAAACGGGCGTGCCAGATTGCTTTGCCAGGTCAAGTACCAGTTGGTCGGCCTGCGCAAACTTGCGGGTAACGTCCACGATCAGCAGAACCAGTTCGCAGCCATCCAGCGCTTCCCGCACCTCCGCCATCATTTTCCGCCCGAGAGAAGTGTCGGGACGGTGAACTCCCGGCGTATCGAGGAGCACGATCTGGCCGCCGGGCCTGCCCTTTTGCCTGGGGACGTGAATGATGCCCAGGATGCGGTTGCGGGTGGTCTGTGGCTTGGGGCTGATGATCGCGACCTTCTCGCCCACCAGCGCATTCAGCAGCGTAGATTTGCCGGCGTTGGGACGGCCCAGAATACACACGAATCCGGAATGAAAGGCCATTTATATTGGGTGTTCCGCTTACAGCGCGGACGGAGGCGCACGCACTATCTAGACTATATCAGCTTCATCTGCGTCGGTTTGGCGACGGAAATTCTCACCCGCTCGACTCGCCGCTCGGTTGCCTCCAGGACTTCGAAGCGCAGGCCATCTTCTTCTACCACTTCCCCGCGGTGCGGGATTCGCCCCGCCAGTTCGCTCACCAGGCCTGCCACTGTGGCTGACTCTTTACCTTCCGGCCTGATGCCAAACATCTCGCCGAGGCGGTCCACATCCATATTGCCGGGCACAATGTAGGAGTGATCGGTCTCGCGGATGACTTCCATCTTTTCGTGCTCGTCGCGGATTTCTCCGACGATCTCTTCCACCAGATCTTCGATCGTGACCAGGCCTGCGACCCCGCCATATTCGTCCACCACAATCGCCATGCGAACATTGTTTTTCTGCATTTCACGCAACAAGTCGCTGCCCAACTTGCTCTCCGGGACAAAATACACATCGCGCCGCATCAGCGTGTCCACGGTGCGGGTGCGGGCTTCGGTGTCGGGCACTTGCAGCACGTCCTGGGCGTAGACGATGCCGACAATGTTATGGATCGATATCCTCAAAAACCGGCACCCTCGAGAAAGGCTTGTGGCGAAGCAGTTCGATGAACTTCTCCACGGTTGTGTTGGTGGGAACGGCCACGATTTCGGGCCGCGGCTTCATGGCCTCGCGCACCGTCTTTTCGCCAAACTCGACCACCGACTGGATCAGGTCGCGATTGCTCTCGTGCAGAATGCCTTCTTCCTGGCCGGCTTCGATGAGCGCGTCCACGGCTTCCGCCTGAGTCTCGGGCGCCTCGTCCGAGTGTTCCTTGGTCAGTGCCGTCACCGACTGCAGGAATCCCAGCACCAGAGTGACCGGCAGGGCAACGTAGATCAGGATTTTCAGCAGCCGCACCCAGCGCGTAAGCCACTCGCCGTTGGTTCGCGAAAAAAAGAGAAACGGCAGAAAGCGATTAAACAGAATGACAATGAGGACCAGGCTGAGCGTAGCCTGCAAGATCTCGTACACGCTCCAGGCGCGATCACGAAACACCGCAAAGCCGACCACCATGGCGATCGCCGCCGTCATGATCTGCGTCAGCACCGCCATGGAAAGCGCTGCCCGCGCCCGGCCGACACCCAGTTTGGGTTCGATCTTCTGTTCGAAGGTGGCAATGTTCGCCTGAAACTCGCGCGAGAGAAATTTGCCAATCTCCGTATACACGCGATCGACATAGGACACCAGGGTCAGCAGGCAAAACATTAGAAGCAGCGTAGCTGCGATGGCGTAGTTCATCGTGTCCGTATCTGTTTAGCTGACGGTGTCGAGCCGACCCGGAGCCTGGCATGCACGGAGTTGAAGCGGACCTTTTCGAGCCGAGCGCTTTTCGGCTGCGGCACTGCGCGCGCCTTCTCTCGTTGTACCTTTCGAAATGCGCCCATTTCTCTCGATCAGTCCAACCGGCAAGCCTAACGACTGCCGCAGGGCAGTTTCCTTGCGCGCCATCGCTCCCTCATCGCGATCATGATCGTAGCCGGCGAGATGAAGCACGCCGTGCAAAGCCAAAACCTTGATTTCCTGTGCCGCCGAATGATCCAGCCGGCGCGCGTTTTGCTTGGCTATTTCCGCGGAAATGGCGATATCGCCGGCTAATCGGTTCATCAGGGCCGATTCAGAAATAAATGGCTCGGGAGCAAATGAGAGCACGTCGGTGGGCTTGTCCTTCCCTCGAAAACGCCGATTCAGGGCGCGCAGTTCGCGATTGCCGGTCACCAGCACGTTCACCACCCCGCGCAACCCGACCGCCCTGCTGGCGCGAGAGACAAACTTGGCCAAAGCAGTATCAGTCAGTCCCGCCACCGGTTTTCTAAGGATAACCAAGTTTCACTCTGTGTACTTTGTGGTAAACCTGTTTTCGGCTCCGACCCAAAACAAACGGGAGGGCCAAATCCAGGCGCCCTCCCGCTTAATCTTACCCGCTCTACTCGCCGGTTTCTACTTCTGTAGCCGACACATCCTCCCTGGCCGGAGGCGCAATTTCGGTTCCGTTCGATTTGCCGTTGACCTTGGATTCAGGCAGCGACTTTTCGCCGTCCGCCACTCGAGCTTTGTGCTCGTCATAGGCGCGGATGATGCGCTGCACCAGGTGGTGCCGGACCACATCGGTGTCGTCGAAATAAGCAAACGTCAGCCCTTCAACATGTTTAAGCACATCGGCTGCCTCGAGCAGCCCGCTGCGCTTGGCGTTAGGCAAATCAATCTGGGTGACGTCGCCGGTGATGACCGCCTTGGAGTTGAAGCCCAGGCGGGTGACAAACATCTTCATCTGTTCGGAGGTCGTGTTTTGCGCCTCATCCAGGATCACGAACGAGTCGTTCAAAGTCCGGCCACGCATGAACGCGATGGGCGCGATCTCGATTACATTCTTTTCCAGATATCGGTCTACCTTCTCCGGTTCGAGCATGTCGTACAGCGCGTCGTATAGCGGGCGCAGATAAGGATCGATCTTGTCCTGCAAGGTTCCGGGCAGAAAGCCCAGGCGTTCGCCCGCTTCGACCGCCGGACGCGCCAGAATGATGCGGTTGACGCGCTTGGCCAGCAGCGCCGAGATCGCCATGGCAACCGCCAGGTAGGTCTTGCCGGTTCCGGCGGGCCCGATCCCGAATACCATGTCATGACTCTCGATGGCTTCCAGATAGCGACGCTGGTTGACACTCTTGGGCTGCACCGTGCGGCGACCAAACGAGCGCTGTCGTCCAGCCTCGGCCAGGCCTCGCAGCGAAGTCTTGGGGTCGGCTAACAGGACGCGCAGCATGCTGCCCAGATCGCCGTTGTTGAAAACGTGTCCGGATCGCTGCAGGTGGTCGTAATCGGCAAAGACTTGCTCGGCCCGGGCGACGTCTCGCGCCGCGCCTTCCAGGTCAACCGAGTCTGATCGCAGGTCGATGTTGATGTTCAGGCCGTCTTCCAGCAGGCGCAAATTCTCGTCGCGCGTGCCGAATAGAGTCTCGATGTTGGGACTGATCTCAATACTCTTCTTCATTATGTGTTTGCCAACTTCCCGCGCATTAGATGCTTATTTTGGGGACACGGTGCGATCCGTCCAGGCCGGGATGCGGCCCGGTAGAAACACTCCCGCCAGCGTTCGGACAAACTATTGTTCTGTCTGGAGGTGGAACCAGCCGAGGGTGCTCGCCCCGAAGTGCAAGCAACTACCATTACGCTAAAGGGTACCCCTGCCGGCAGATGAGAGTCAATGAGTTTGAATTCGAGGGAAATACGAAAGTCACCACGACACCGTCGGCCATCACCTGCACCCTGCGTTGCACCGCGCCGTCAGACTCCGGCTATCATCCACGCCACCATGAGATTGACATACGGTTTCCTGCTTGTAATGTTGACTGCCTTTGCCTGCGCCCAGACTCCGGCTCGTTCGAGCGAAGTTGAAAGCGTCTACCCCGCCGCCCATAGTTTGTATGTTGATCTGCACCAGAACCCGGAACTCTCTTCCCATGAAACTCAAACTGCCGCAAAGCTAGCTGGCCGTCTTCGCGATCTAGGCTATACGGTCACGGAAAATGTGGGCGGTACCGGAGTGGTCGCCGTCCTGAAAAACGGCGCGGGCCCGACGGTAATGTTTCGCGCCGAACTCGATGGGCTTCCCGTAGAGGAAAAGACGGCTCTTCCCTACGCCAGCAAAGTCCGCGCCAAAGATGATTCCGGACGCGATGTCGGCGTCATGCACGCCTGCGGACATGACGTCCACATGGCATCGTTGTTCGGGACTGCCGCCATCATGGCCCACAGCAAAGACACCTGGCACGGAACTCTGATCTTGATCGGCCAACCCGCCGAGGAAACTATCGTCGGCGCCAAGCGGATGATCGAGGACGGCCTGATGACGCGATTCCCCAAGCCTGATGTCGCCTTGGCTCTGCATGTGGGCAACGAGCTTCCGGCGGGACAGGTTGGGGTCGGCCCCGGTTACCGCTTTTCAAATGCCGATTCCCTGCGCATTACGATTTACGGAAAAGGCGGCCACGGCTCCGAACCCGACACCACCGTCGATCCGATCGTAATTGGCGCCCGCACCGTGGTCGCTCTGCAAACAATCGTCTCCCGCGAAGTGAAGCCCGGGGACGTGGCGGTGATCACCGTCGGATACTTCCAGGCAGGCACGAAAAACAATGTCATCCCAGACCACGCCGAGCTCGGGATCACTGTCCGCAGTTATAAGCCCGAAGTTCGCGCTCGCCTGCTCGCAGCCATCGACCGCATCGCGAAGGCGGAAGCCAGTGCAGCAGGTGCGCCCCGTGAACCGAAGATCGAGCACTACGAGGCCACCGATGCGGTCTATAACGATCCCGCCCTGGCTCAGCGAATGGAAGGTGTTCTGGACTCGGCCCTGGGCAAAGAGAATGTGATCGTCGAAGAACCAGGATTGGCCTCGGAGGATTTTTCTTTCCTCACCGCGCAGGGTGTTCCGTCTTTCTACTTCAGCCTGGGTGGAGCGAATCCTGAAAAATATGCGGAGGCCAAATCAGCAGGAGTAAGTCTGCCCTCGAATCACTCTTCCCTGTTCGCTCCCGATGTGGACCCGACCCTGCACACGGGAATCGCTGCCGAGGTCGCGGTGCTGCGTAATCTGCTGAATGGATCGGCGGATGATCTGCGGAAGTCGATCTCGTCCGGACGCTAAGGGGCGCGGTTAAATGACAACCCTGTCATCCTGAGCGCAGCCATCCGATTCGCGTGCGAATCGGATGGCGGAGTCGAAGGACCGCTACAGGACCACTGAACTCGCCTCGCACGGATAGCCTGGCAATTGCTGTAAATCCAAACGCGACAGAGTTCTTGCCGCTCCGAGGGGTCCTTCGACTCCGCGCTGCTTCGCTCGCGAAGCTGCGACTCCGCTCAGGATGACAGTGGCGAGAAGTCGCAGACGGCCGCTGCCAAAGAAGCTTAGATCCCTTTTCCCTGGGCAACCGCCGCAGACGCGGGTACAGCCCGTTGATTCGCCCAGGCCCGAAGGGTTTGGACTTCCTCAGACCGGGTAGTAGAAAGCGGCACTGTCGCTTTCAGCGCGTCGAGCAGGCCTTGCGTGTTCAGCGCTTCTTTGGTTGAGAATGCAGCGTACAGTGCCGTCTGCACCGCGGCGTCAATCTCAGCGCCGGAATATCCTTTTGCGGCCAACGGCTACTTGGTCCAGATCGAACTCCGCCGGATTGCGTTTTCGCCGAGCCAGATGTATCGCGAAGATCTGCTTGCGCTCGAACGGGTTTGGCAGGTCGACGAAAAACAATTCGTCGAACCGTCCCTTGCGGATCAGTTCCGGAGGCAGCACCGAAACGTTGTTGCAGGTGGCGGCCACGAACACCGGGGCTTTGCGGTCCTGCATCCAGGAAAGAAAGGCGGCCAGGATGCGGGAAGAAACGCCGGCGTCGACAGAAGCCGAATCCGGACCGCTTCCGGCGAAAATCTTTTCCAGTTCGTCAATCCAGAACACGCAGGGCGCAAGCCCTTCTGCCACGCGAAAGACCTTCTGGATTCGCTTTTCCGTCTCGCCGATGTACTTGTCGAAAATAGCGGCGGGGTCAAACTTCACCAGCGGCAGTTGCCACTCTCCAGCAATGGCGCGGGCGCACATGCTCTTGCCGCAGCCCTGGACTCCAAGAATGATCACTCCCCGCGGCGGCTCCAGGCCAAACTCGCGGGCCGCATCTTCCCATGTGCCGCGCCGCAGCGCCAGCCAGTGCTTCAGATTATCCAGACCGCCAACCGCCGCCAGGTTCTCGCACGCGCCGTTCTCCGAGGTGGAAACAAATTCCAGCATTCCAGAGTGCCGCAGCAGTTCCTTTTTCGCCTCCAGAACATCGGTAACAGTTTCGGCGGTGAGCCCATAACGGGTCACAATTGCCTGCGAAGTCGCACGTTCGGCTTCTTCTTCGGTCAGACCGCGCAGGTTGTTGGCCATAGAGTCGAGGCCCGCCGGATCCAATGTCCGTTTCAGGGTGCGCGTCTTCCCTACTCTTACGCTCATCTCGTCGATGATCTGGCGCAAGCGCTGCTTGTCCGGCAGGGGAAGCTCCAGAAACTCCACCAGGCTGCCCAGCTCCGGCGGAATCGTGATCGAAGGCGCGGTGATGATCACGGTGCGCCGGTTGGCGGAGAACTTCTGCCCTACATCGCGCAGCCGCCGGACTACGACCGGGTCGTCCATGTGGCGATGAAAGTCTTTGAGCACGAACGCGGCTTCGAGCGACATCGCCTCCAGATTGCTGAGCGCCTGGCCGGGCTCTTTGCTGTTGTAGAGGGCCTGGGCGCCGGCATCATGCGAATCATGACCGGTTCCGCTGCCGTAAGGATGGCTCGGTTCCGGGACCAGTTCTCCCACGTCAGTGCCGCAGCGAACCAGTCCGCTGGCAATGCTCCACTCGAAAGTGGCCAGGTTCAGCGCGGAGCAGGCGGCGCGCACCAGGCGCACCGCGCGCATCTCTTCCACCGTTTCCATGACGACAATGGGCGTGGAAGAATTGAGCAGGATTTTCAGGCGCTCGAGCGCGTCCGCCATAAGGGTTTGACCATCAGCGACTTACTCCCGTAAAATAGCGTATTCGAGAGCAATCGGAACACTTCTCCATAGAAACGAAGGTAACGAACCATACATGGCAAACCATTTTTCGGCGCTGAAGCGCGCCCGTCAGACTGAAAAGCGCAGCACCCGCAACCGCGCCAACACCTCCCGGCTGCGCGGAGCCCTGCGTCAACTGCGTGAGTCCCTGGCTAAAGGCGACAAGGCTGGAGCTGATTTGGTATTCCGCCAGACTGTTTCCGCCCTGGATAAGGCCGTCCAGAAGGGCGTAATCCACGAGAACACCTCGTCGCGCTACAAGTCCCGCTTGAGCGCGCGGGTGAATGCGTTGAAATAGCTTCTGGCTGCTAGCTTCTCGCTGCTGCTCTCGTTACTTCCCGGCGAAAACGTGGGAACAGGAAGCCGGTTTGCTTCTGGTGGTCGCGGAATGCGTCCCCGAACTGCTGTATGAGCATGGCTTCTTCCTTCCTGGCTTTCAGGCAGTATCCGAATACAACCAGGCACAAGCCCAGAACGCATCGCCATTGGTCAATCACGATCGCCGATCCGATGGTCGCGAGAATGAGGCCGGAGTAGATGGGGTGCCGCAAGCGAGAGTACGGACCCGTACGGATAAGCTGATGGTCTTCCTTGATCGTGATCCTGGCGCTCCAATTTTCCGCCAGGTGATAACGAGCCCAGATTGCCAACCCAATACCTGACCAGGTAAGGATCACGCCCAAAGTGGCGCCGGCCAAACTGCGAGGCATGAACCGGGTTTCCAGGACGCCAATTCCGGTTGAGCGGATAAATATCAGCGCGTAGCCGACGACTTCAATCAGAAGGATGGTGTACCGGGAAGTGAACGACTCTTGAGAGCGGGTAGGGCGAGTCTTGATTCCGGCGATGATCCAGTAGACAACGAATACGATCCAGGGAAGTTCGACCAACAAGCGAAAAACTTCTCTCGTCGTCATCCTGTGTGTCGTCCTCTGGTAGTTCTTAGACCGGCAGTTCTTCCTGCGACCATCCGGGGATTTCAGGCTTGGCCTCGGCGGTCAAGATCCAGGATCAGCTTTTCCAGCACGAAGCGCTTGGTTGGCGGATTCGAGCGCAGGGCGAGGTCGGTTTTCGCAACCAACCGAAGGGCTCGGGTGAGTTCGCGTTTCGACTTGTAGCGGCGGGCCTGACGGATGATGTCATCGGCAGCAAAGGGAGGAACGCGAAATCCCTGCCAGAGCGCGGCCCAGAGCATGCGCTGGTCGCGTACATTACGCTCCAGAATTACCAGCATCTGGCGGAAGGTCTTGGCCAGCATGTAAATGTGCCCGATGGCAGCTTCGTCGCCGTCGCCGGTGCTGAGAATCGCATCCAGCATTTGCAAAGCCCGAACCCGGTCCTTGGCCGAAATCGCGTCGGTCAGCTCATATAACGAACGCTGCTTCGCCGCCAGCACCATGGTTTCCACGTCGCCCAGCGTGATTCTCTTTTTCTCCCCGACGTAGAGGATGAGCTTTTCCAGTTCGTTGGAAACCATCATCATGTCGCCGCCGAGGGCATCGACCAGTTCTCGCGCGGCATCGGCGTCAATCTTCACGTCGCGGGTAGCGCCGTATTCGGCGATCCAGCGCACTGCCTCGCTCTCTTCCACCCGCGCCAGTTCGACAATGGCGCAATACTGGCCCATGGTTTCGCGGATGCGCTCGTAGCGGTCTTTGTCGGTCATGTCCATGCGACGGGCATCGGCCGGGATGCTGATGTGGTCAGCCACAAAAATCAGGACTGCATCGGGATTAGGATCTTTGCTGTAGGCCTCGATGGCGGCCAGTTTTTCGTCGTTCGATCCGCGGCCAAACAGGTTTTTGACGCCGCGGATGAAGAAAACCTGGAAGGGCGCCATCAGCGACGGGGTGCGCACGCGATCGAGAACTTCGGCGAGGTCGGTCTCCGACAAATCAAAATCAAACAGGCTGAAGTCGCGGAGTTCGGCCGGCACCAGGTGCTGGAGAATGGCCTCACGGCAGCGTTTGCGGAAGAAAACCTCGTCGCCCACAAACACGTAGACCGGACGCAGCTTGCGGGCTTCGACTTCGGAAACGAACCGGTCGGCCTGGGCGAAAGCTCGCATCAGAAGCCCTCCATACTTAGAAACCCTCCAGCACATTGCTAACCAGAGTCCGGGCAAATTCGCGGGACAGTCTCTCCAGCGCCGGCGAATCTTCTTCGAAGAAACTGGAAAGCTCACGCGAGACCTGATACTCCTCGCGAAACAGGTAGGAAGGATTCTGGTAGAGAACCTTGCCGTGGCGGTCAGTGAGCGTAACCCTCGCAGTCACGACCACTAACGCGCTCGAGGCTCGCCCAGTCTGAGAGTCGTAGGTCAACGGCGAAGTTGAAGTGGTAATCACGGTGCCACGAAGCGTGGCGTCCGCGGAGTCGCTGACTTCGTTCAGGATGTGGTAGTGGGTGCGGGTAACCATCTCCTGCACCACAGCGGCGGTCAGCCTCTGCTCGATTTTGTAGGTTTGAGTCTGATTGACGAAGGCGGGAATCGCAATGGTTTGGACGTCCGCGGGCAACGTGACGGCGTGGCCGGCGGTGTGGTAGCCGCAGGCAGGCAGTCAAGAAGATCGATGTTAACAACCCGAGGAGCGGCCGCCAACTTCTTGGACTCGAGAGTTGATTTTGGCTTCCGCTTCTCGCGGGCGAGTCGCCCGCAGCCACATGGCCCGTGCTTGCTGCGCGGGTCATTGGATTTTCCCTTTGGGGCGGGACGCGGCCATGTTTTCCGCGCACTCTACGGCGGTCGAAGCGGCGATTCTTAGATTATCCGACGCCGCCCAGAGCCACAGGCCGCTGGCCAGATTCGGGTCGGGTTGAATCGACAGCAAAATATCGGCCTGTCCGGCTGCGTTAACGTTGCTTGGCGACTCTTCCGCCAGGCCGGTAATAGTCACATGTTCCCCCGCCAGCGCTTTCGATACGTTTTCAATCTCCACCGGATTTTCCATTTCAATGTGCAGAGTGAAGGCGTGTCCGTGAAAGATAGGCGCTTGCAGCAGCAGGAGTGACGGCATCAGTGCATCCTGGCCGACGATTCGCTGGTAGTGCCGAAGCACGCGGCGTTCGATGGCGGTTAGCGCCGGAACCGACTGCTCCCCGTAGCGCGCCACCATGTTAAACGCCACCTGCGTATCGAAAACTTTCTTGGGCAGCTGCTGGAAGGAAAGCAGATTCACCGTCTGCTCGTGCAGCTCGTCCATTCCCTTCTGGCCGTGCTCGGATGCTGGTTCGAACACTGTCGCCACCACTCGCTTTACCGCACCGGCTTTCTGGATCCTCAGCAGCAGCAGCGCCAGCACCACGGCGGCGGGATGAGCGATCACCGCCGGCCCGGGCTGCAGTTCCGGAGTGAGCATCTGGCCCAGTTGCCGCTGAATCCACGGCGCTTTCACCTCCGCTTCCGGCTCATCTTCCAGGGCATAGGAGAGATCGATAATAGAGCTGCCTGCTTTTTGAGCTTTTTTCCAATTCTGGCGGGTACATTCCTGGTCGCAGGCGAAGAATGTGAAATCGACTTTGTCGAATTGCTCCACCCGCACGCTCTGGATAAACGAAACTTCATCGCCGACCGCCTCCAACTGGCCCAGCGATTCGTTGTCGTCGAGGAGCTTGATGTCGGATGAAGGAAAATTGCGGTCGGTCAGAACCTCGGCGACTTCTTTGCCTTTCAACGTACCCGCACCCACGATGGCGAGGCGATAGAGATCGCCTGCCCGCACCGGATCAGGATGGGTGGTGGGAACGGTTTTGAAATTTGAACTCATGAAGGCTGTGACGCTTCAGTGTAGGCCGGAGGTGAGGGCGGACTTCCCTTGCGCCGGAAGATCCACTTTAAACGCCAGAACACTCCCGAGAATACGTAGAGCAATGCGATGAGAAACAGCACCCACTGCGAATAGAAACGAATCGCGGCAAATAACAATCCAAACAGGATCACCAGCTGAAAAGGCTGCCGCGAACGGAAATCAATGTCCTTGAAGCTGTAAAAGCGCCAGGTGCTCACCATCAGATAGCCAACGGCAACAACCATCAGCATCCAGGTGATCGCGGTCCACCAGGAAGTGATTGGATCACCGACGGAGAAATGGACCACGGCGGCAATGACTCCCGCGCCCGCCGGAATGGGCATGCCGACGAAATATTTTTTGCCGGGGCGTCCTGGATTCGAAGGTTGCGGGTTGCTGGTGATATTGAAACGAGCCAGGCGGCTGGCGCCGGCCATCAGAAACAGGAAGCTGGCAATGGCCCCGAACTGCAGAAGTTTGT
Organism: Terriglobia bacterium; assembly: GCA_963734265.1. Classification (GTDB taxonomy): domain Bacteria; phylum Acidobacteriota; class Terriglobia; order Terriglobales; family Acidobacteriaceae; genus JAIQFF01. Next base: position 187,956 of record CAVTGN010000012.1, on the reverse strand, counting down.
TGTATAGCTCGCCCAAATTTGTCGGGAGCTGGCGAAACCCCCACATCCAGGCCAGGAGCGCCGGCGCCACACCGAAGGTAATGACGTCTGCAAGCGAGTCGAGCTCCTTGCCGAAATCGCTGCTGGTGCCGGTCATGCGAGCGATGCGCCCGTCCAACCCATCAAACAGCACGGCAAACCCGATGGCTTTGGCGGCGTTGTCGTAGTGCCAGGCGTCGACCGTCGTGCCGTGAGTGATCTGCAGAATCGCGTAGTACCCGAACGCAATATTCGCGGTGGTGAACAGCGAGGGAAGAATGTACAGGCCCTTGCTCAACCGTCTGGGACGGCGGCCTTCACCGCGCGGCTTCTGGATTTCGGGCACGCCTGAAGCCATTAAAGTGCTCCTTGACGAGTGGTCCCGGCTCCAACTGCGGCAGTCGTAGCGGGCCTGTCACCCCGCAAATACGCCAGAACACTGGCCCCGCCCTTCACCCGGTCTCCCACCTTGATTTCCATTCTGGCGGAGGCATCCAGCAAGACATCAACTCGCGAACCAAATTTGATCAAACCTACACGTTCTCCGCGTCCGACGCGATCGCCGACTTTCTTATTGAAAACTATCCGCCGGGCCAGCAGTCCCGCGATCTGTTTGAACACCACCGTCTGCCCGTCACCCTCGACCGTTACCGCATTCTGTTCGTTGTGGTCGGCTGAGGCCGGGTTCATGGCGTTCAGAAACTTTCCCTTTTGATAGTGCACTTCGCGGATAACCCCCGCCACCGGCGAGCGATTCACATGCACGTCAAACACGCTGAGAAAAATGCTGATGCGGGTGTGGGCCACACCATTCACTGGGATGGAAGACACGTCGGTGACTTTGCCGTCAGCCGGGGAAACGATAGCCCCTGCAGAATCTGGAATCGCCCGCTCCGGATCGCGGAAAAACCAGAGGAAAAACAGCGCCAGCAGGCACGCCGGAAGGGCCCAGACTGCTCCAGCCAGCCAGCCCATAAGCACAGCAACGCCAGCCAGCGCGAGCGCGTAATAGTAGCCGTCAGGAACCATCGGGAGTAGTGAGAATTATAGTGCAGGCGGGGCTGGCCGGTCGCTCTTTGAAGTTAAATGGTAATAAAAAAGGCGCTTAGCAGCGCCATTTCAAGGTTACGTTCTGAGCATAACAACCCATCAGCGGCTGTCGCCGCATACGATTGGAGGTTGAAACTAGGCTACCTGACCCTGTTGCACAACTACGCGAAATTGCCGCTCAATGGATTCCATCTGATCCTTGAGCCGCAGCTTCAGCTTCTTCAGCCGCACTTCTTCCAGCTTTTCGTCTTCGGTTAGGTAGCGTTTTAGGGTGAGAGATTCAAGACGTTGCGCGTACTGCGTGTGCTCCTGAGCCAGCTTGCGGAATTCCTCGTGGCTAGCCAAGAGCTGGTCCTTTGGAGTCATCCAGTAGACCCTCCTGAGCGTTTATACGGCCTTAACCTAACACACGACTCTGGCCGCTTCAATCCCAAATTCCCTCTGTGAGGCTCTTTTTCCCGTGTATAACTTTGCACCGGGCATGATGCAAATCAGACAAATACGAGGTGACACAAAATTGCGTCTTCTACCGGATCTTTGTAATAGCCCTTGCGATGCCCGCTTTCCGTGAACGACCATTTCTCATAGAGAGCCCGTGCCGCCCGGTTCGAAGCACGCACTTCGAGAAACACAGCCCGGGCGCCTTTTGCTCTTGCCATATCGAGCAACTCGCCGAGCAGACGGGTCCCCAGACCGCGCCGCCGGGCTGGACCGGCGATGGCGATGTTCTCGATCTCCCACTCCGCTCCAACCACTCGCGCGATCACGAATCCCTGAATCTTCGATTCTTCTGGCTGCGTTTCCTCCTGAATCACTAGAGCCACCCGACCCGCGCTTGGGGCGTGGAAAAGGGTTTGATACTGTGCGACGGACCAGTGCGCGGCGGTGGCTGCATGCTTCTCCAGAGCCATCATTGCGGAAAGGTCAGTCGAGATCGCCGGACGAACGGACAGTTTCACGCCTCTAGTTTACTGAGCTGAGAACTGAAAACTCAGAACTAAGAACTGCCTTTAGAAAAAATCTCGGCCGACCGCCGGATATAGTTGGCGTCAAGTTCCCCAGGCGAGACAATTTCTCCAGCCAAGATTTTCTTCCATCCCAGCCGCGCAATCACATCGCTGCGCGGAAGCTCGATCTCTTTCACCTGTAATCCCGCACTGCGGCCGGCCTCGATCAGGCGTTTATCGTTGGTTAGGACAATCGAATCCGCCGCGGACTCAATCAATTCGGACCGGCTGAGCAGTCTTTCCCCGTTCAAACGCGCCCCGGAGCTCGTGACTTCGTATTCGCCGGCGTAAACGTCGCCTCGACCCGCGTCGAGCACCGCGGTTACTCTGCCGTGTGGAGCGCCGGCGACTGCGATCGCTTCAAGCAGTGACACCGCTGCTATGGGCTTGGCCAGAACCTCGGCCAACGCCTTGATCACGGCCAGCCCAATTCGCAGGCCGGTAAATGAGCCGGGGCCGGTAACCACCGCGAAGCCGCCGACATCCTGTTTCGTGAAACTATGTTTCGCAAGCAGCGCTGCAATTTGGGGGACCAGTTGGGCGGAGAACGTGCCCCCATCAAGAGGCACGACTTCAATCACTTCGCAATGGGCTCCAGCATCGCAACGCGCCAGCGCGATACTCCCGTGTTTGCCCGAAGTGTCGGCTGCGAGAAGAAGCATGATTGTGGCTTGTGGGGCTAGTTCGCTTCCACCAGTTCCAGCAGCACTCCCCCCGCGCTGGAGGGATGCACGAAGACATATCGATGTCCGCCGGCGCCCACTTTAATTTCGTCGGAGACAAGGCGTATACCACCTTTCTTCAACTTGTCGACCGCCGCCTCAAGGTTCGGCACCCGCACCGAGACGTGGTGAATTCCTTCGCCTCGCTTGGCGATGAATTTTGCAATAACCGAATCGTTCGACGTGGGCTCCAGTAGCTCGAACCGGGTGTCACCAACCGGCACCATCACCACGCGCACCTGCTCGCCTTCGACCACTTCTTCCGGAGAGACGCTCAGTCCGAGTTTCTCGTAAATACCTTTGGCCGCACTCAACGACTTCACGGCGACGCCAATATGGTCAATGCTGAACATCAAATAATCTCCGTCTCAAATGTGGGCGCGAGCGTCCCGCTCGGGCTGTGTTTCAGAATGACGTGGCGAGGACGAGTTTGTGTCGCGACCATCCTTCCGCAAATTCCTCTCACTTCTTTTCCAGGCTGCCCACGATTTCGTCGACCAGCGAATACGGATCGCGCTTGTGCTCGGCCACTTCCGCAGCGTATTTAGACAATGCGCCATCTCCCAAATGCGCACGAGCCCTTTCCAGCAAGGCATCGCGCAACATCTCGACCAGCCTATCCTGCCAGTTCTGGACCTTCTTCTGCTGAATCAGGTTCTCATTCTTCAGATAGGCCTCGTAGTCGCGAATCGCAGCCGCCAGTTCTGCGATTCCAAACCCTTCGCTGGCCACGGTTTTTACAATCGGCGGAGTCCAGTTGTCGCTGCGCACCGCCAGCGACTGCAGCGCCCGGATTTCCCGCTCCACCCGCTCGGCGCCTTCGCGATCGCTTTTATTGATGACGAAAATATCGGCAATCTCCATAATCCCGGCTTTGATAGTCTGTACATCATCGCCCATTCCCGGCACCAGAATCACCACCGTGATGTCCGCCAGGCGCACGATGTCCACTTCGTCCTGCCCGACTCCGACGGTCTCGATCATGATGAGATCGCGTCCGGCGGCGTCGATTACTGTTGCAACGTCGGCCGTGGTTCGTGCCAGCCCGCCCAGCGAACCCCGCGTTGCCATGCTCCGAATGTAGATTCCCGGGTCGGAAAAATGCTCCTGCATGCGGATGCGGTCGCCCAGGATCGCACCGCCCGTGTACGGACTGGTCGGATCGACAGCGATGACGCCTACTGTTCGATTTTCCTTGCGGTAGTGCCGCGCCAGTTGATCGACCAGCGTGCTCTTCCCAGCCCCCGGCGGCCCGGTGAGCCCAAGGATTCGCGCATGTCCGCTCAAGGGAAATAGCGCTTTCAGCAACTCCGCCCAACCTGGCGTACGATTTTCCACCGCGCTGATGGCGCGGGAAAGGGAGCGGAGATCGCCGGTGCGAACCTGCTCCACCAAACTTTGCATGTTCTGACTCAAGCTGTTCAGTGTAAAGCAGAGAAGGGACAAACAAGAATTTAGCGTTCAGAAACTGGAGAGCTATGCCGGCACTCCTCCGGGTCCAAGCTTAAGGATGCGCAGAGAAAGTTGCCCGAAAAACGGGTACTCGGCCCATTCGCCCCGCCCTGCCTTGATGCCATAGATGATCGCGGCCAGCATAATGATGATCCACATCCCCATCCAGCATAGCCAGAGCATGAGCATCAAAACAAAAAACTCGGGCGGCGGGGGCGCGTTTCTGGTGGCCGGAGCGAGGGCGATGACCATGAAGAAAATACCGAACCACAGGATCACCCCTGCCAGCGAAAGAAGCATGCAAGCGACCTGAAGCAACAGCGCCTGAAGCGCATGGAAGGACACAAACTTCGATTGCCTTTTGATCAGAAATATGGCCAGCGGAGCAATCCAGCAAAGCATGATCTGCAACATGTGGGCCAGCAGAGCGAAGGTGCGCTCGTCTGGGGTGGTGGGCTCGATCGCGCCGGATTGCATTGCTTCGGCCATTCTTTTGAGGCGATGCGGCGCGATGGTGAGGAGCCGCGAATATTCCCGGCTTCCCGAAGACGGGCTAGTCCTTCAGCAATTGCCGCGCAATCACCAGACGCTGAATCTCGCTCGTCCCCTCGCCGATGGTGCACAGCTTCACGTCGCGATAAAATTTTTCCGCGGGATAGTCCTTGATAAACCCGTACCCGCCGTGGATCTGCACCCCTTCGTTGGCGCACCGGACGGCGACCTCGCTGGCGTAGAGCTTGGCCATGGACGATTCGAGGGTGGTTTTCATTCCGGCATCTTTCATGGACGCTGCGCGCAAGGTCAACATTTTCGCTGCTTCGATTTCGGTAGCCATGTCGGCTAGTTTCCACTGAATGGCCTGAAAGTCACTGATCGCCTTGCCGAACTGCTTGCGTTGCCGCGAATATCTAAGGGCGGCCTCGTAAGCGCCTTCGGCCATGCCCAGAGACAGAGCCGCGATCGAGATGCGGCCGCCGTCGAGCACTTGCATGGCGTCGATGAATCCGTCACCTTCCTTACCGCACAAGTTCTCGGCAGGAATGACGCAATCTTCAAAGATCAATTCGGCGGTGTCGCTGGCACGCAGACCAAGCTTGTTTTCTTTTTTTCCCGGGCGAAAACCCTTGGTTCCCTTTTCCACGATGAATGCGGAAAGCCCGTGGGTGTGGGCCGCTCGGTCGGTGACCGCAATCACCACCAGAACGTCGGCATAGTGGCCGTTGGTGCAGAAAGTCTTGGTGCCGTTCAGCACCCAGGTGTTTCCTTTTCGTACTGCAGTCATGCGCGCGCTCCCGGCGTCCGATCCGGACGAAGGCTCGGTCAATCCCCAGGCGCCGATATATTCGCCGGAAGCCAGCGGCGTGACATATTTCTTTTTCTGGGCCTCGTTGCCGGCAACAAAAATATGATTCGAGCACAAAGAGGTATGCGCCGCCACGATGATGCCGACTGAACCGTCGACGCGTGAAAGTTCCTCGATGGCGGTCACGTACTCGACGTAGCCCATCCCGGCGCCGCCGTACTCGGGCGGAAAAATGATGCCCAGCAGCCCGAGCTTTCCCAGCTCCTTGACCGTGGCCAGCGGGAAATCACCAGCCTCATCCCACTTCATTACGTTGGGCGCAATTTCGCGCTCGGCGAATTCGCGCACGCTTTTCTTCAGCTGTAGCTGTTCGTCGTTAAGTTGGAAATCCAAGATGCTCTCTCCCGTTTCGCCTGGCCGAAGTCCGATTAGAACACAGCCATTTCAGCAGGGAAAGTTACCGCCGGGAAGAGCGTTGACCACCAAGGACACGAAGTTACACGAAGTTTTATCTGTGCGTTTTCCTTCGTGAAACTTCGTGTCCTTGGTGGTTCATGATTGCGCCTGGGGAAGCACCAGGACGGAATCCGCCGTCCCAATAAATCGCTCGAATACTTCGTTGGACAGCAGCCTTCCCCGCCCTGTCAGCCGGATCACCTTGCCCTCCCGTTCGAGCAACTTCAAGTCGGCACACTCCTGAAATCGTGCCCGCAAACGCTTCGACTGCAGCTTCACCGAATTTCCTCGCGATCTCTTTCAGATCAACCCCTCGGGTCAGGCGCAATCCCAGAAAGAACTCTTCTTCCAACGCGGCCTGCGCGGACACTGCGGTTCGCTTGAGCGGCGCCCCGGCGACGTACTCTTCCAGCGAATCTGGCGACGCAAACCTCACGGCTTCCCCTGTTTGCCCGGAGCACTGAAACATGGAGTGCGCGTCCACGCCAAAGCCCATATAAGGCTGGCGCGTCCAGTATTTGAGGTTGTGTCGCGATTCATGTCCGTCCCGAGCGAAGTTGGAGATCTCATATTGCCGAACTCCTGCGGCGTTCAGGCGTTTGCAGGCAGTCTCGTACATATCCGCCGTAAGATCGTCGTCGGGCACGAAGTGCGCATGGTATTTCGTTCCGCCTGCCATCACTTCGCGGCCCAGTCGGGAATCGTCGTCCACCTCCAGCATGTAAACGCTGACGTGAGGCACGCCAGAAGCAATAGCTTCGGTCAGGGAAAACTCCCAGCTCTCGGTCGTCTGGTGGGGTAAACCGGCGATCAGGTCAATATTGATGTCCTCAAATCCGGCTGCGCGCAAATGCGCTATATCCTCAAGCACGGTTGCTCGCTGGTGCAGACGCCCTACGGCGGCGGCTTCTGCATCCACGAACGACTGCACGCCCAGGCTTACGCGGTTCGCTCCACAGCGTTGCAGAGCATGCACCATCGCCGCAGATAGCGTGCCTGGCGCGCATTCGACGGTGACTTCAGCATTGTCCGCCAACACAAACTTTTGCGAAATCGTGACAAATATCCGTTCCAGCTGGGATATATCAAGTATCGTAGGAGTGCCGCCGCCGAGGAAAATGGAGTCGACCGAGCTTTCGAAAATGCCGCCCATCTCTTTTGCTGTTTCGTCGGCAGCGACTGATGTCTTCAACTACCCGTTCCACGTAGCGCTCGAACACGGCGCGGGAAAAGACGTCTGAGGCGAAGTTGCAGTAGCTGCATTTAGTGCGGCAAAACGGCACCGAGACGTAGAGGCCAAGTGACATCGTGACTAATTATCCCACTTCGCGTAACGTGGACTGTTGTAAAGGCATCTCAATCCGCTCGGGAAGATGAACTAGGCAGTCGGGCTCCTCTCAGAAAACGCATGGTTCCTCGGGTCGTCATCACCGGACTGGGCGTCGTCAGCCCCAATGGCATCGGCAAAGAAGCCTTTTGCCTCGCTCTTCTCGCCGGAAAGTCGGGCGTGAAACGCATTTCTCGATTCGATCCCTCTTCCCTTCCAGTCCACATTGCCGGAGAAATCCCCGAGTTTGACGAACTCGCCTGGGTGGATGCGCGGGAACGCAAACACGTTTCTCGCGTGGTCCCGCTGGCGGTCGCCGCCTCCACGGAAGCGATCAAGGATGCAAACCTTGATCCGGCGGCGATGTCCATGGACGAAAAACGCGAGATTGGCGTCATCCTGGGCACGGGCGGTGGCGCACAGGAATTTTCCGAAGAGCAATACCGCCTCTGGCACAGCGGACACGTAAAACAAGTCAGCCTGTTCTGCATCCCCAGCGGAACTATGGGCACGATTCCCAGCGAAATCAGCATGCGCTTCGGATTTCGCGGCTACAGTCACGTTGTCACTGCGGGTTGCACATCTTCGACCGACGCCATCGGATACGCCTACCAGCACATTCAAGCCGGCGTGCAACCTCTGTTCCTGGTGGGGGGCGTGGATTCGGCGATCACTCCGGGGATCATCAAGGGCTATTCCATGTTGCGTGCGTTGACGCAGTCGTGGAACCACGCGCCGGAGAGCGCCTCGCGGCCGTTTTCCGCCGACCGTGACGGCTTTGTCATGGCCGAGGGGTCCTGGATGTTTATTCTCGAAGATTACGATCATGCGCGTGCGCGCGGCGCTCGAATTTACGCCGAGATTGCCGGCTATGGGTCCACCTGCGAAGCGTTTCATCGGGTGCGCATGAGCGAATCGCCGGAAGAGCCTGCCCGCGCAATTACGCTGGCCATGGAAGAAGCCGGACTTCAGCCTGAAGATGTTCAGTACGTGAATCTGCACGGCACTTCTACCGAAATGAATGACCGGGTGGAAACCCGGGCGCTGAAACTGGCCCTCGGAGAACACGCCAGAAAGATTCCCATGTCGGGGCTGAAATCGCAGATCGGACACGCTCAGGGCGCCTGCGGTTCCGCCAGCCTGGCGGCCACGCTGATCGCGATGGAGCACGGCAAGATTCCGCCCACGATTAATTTGGACCGTCCCGATCCCGACTGCGATCTGGACTACGTTCCCGACATCGGCCGCAAAGCCGAGATCGAACATGCGATTTGCAATTGCGTAGGCTTTGGATCGAAGAATTCGGCATTGGTGCTGAAGAAGATCGCGTAGGGGCAGGGGTCCTCACCTGCCTAGCGCTGCAAAGCCTCGGCCAAAGCTTTTCCATCCTGCCGTCTTCATTTCCTAATCTATTTAAGGTATCTTTAAAGCTACGCGATGGCTCAAGAAGAAGAGGTTTTAGGTAAGGCGTATGACAGCCGCCTGATGAAGCGGCTGCTGCAGTATTTACGTCCCTACAAGTGGCCGGTCGGCATTTCGCTGGCTTCCATCCTGATCAAGGCCGGAGCTGACGTTCTCGGTCCATACCTCGTCGCCATCGAGATTGACCGCTACCTGGTGCCGGTGCCCAGGCACACACCGTTTGATTCTTTTCTCAGCAACAATCCTTACGTCGGAATTGCCCAGATTGCGGCCATGTACGTTGGGCTCATCGTGCTCAGTTTTCTGCTCGACTATCTGCAGACCTATTTCATGCAGTGGGCAGGCCAGATGGTGATGTTCGATCTGCGCAAACAGATTTTTCGCCATCTGCAGCATATGCACATCGGGTTTTACGACAAGAACCCGGTCGGACGCCTGGTCACCCGCGTCACCTCAGACGTGGACGCCTTGAATGAAATGTTCACTTCCGGTGTGGTCTCCATCTTCGAAGACGTGTTCGTGCTGGCCGGCATCACTGCCATCATGCTGTGCATGAACTGGAAGCTGGCGCTGATCACGCTGGCGGTTCTGCCGCTGATTGCCATCGCCACAAAAGTTTTTCGTGACAAGGTGCGCGATTCCTACCGGCGGATTCGCACCGCCATCGCCCGCATCAACGCGTATATGCAGGAGCACGTCAGCGGCATGGTGGTGCTGCAGCTCTTCAACCGCGAGCAGCGCGCCTTTGAGAAGTTTTCCGACGTGAATGCCATCCATATGGAAGCGTTCAAAGATGCGATCATGGCGCACGCCGTTTACTACCCGGTGGTCGAAATTCTGTCCTCGATCGCGATTGCCTGCGTGATCTGGTTCGGAGGCAATGACATTATTCGCCGCCTGACGGTGAACAGCCTCACGGCAGAATTCAGCCGGCAGCACCTTCTCTCCTTCCACGTGGTTCGCACGGTGGTGAGCATCGGCGTTCTTACCGCTTTCATTCAGTATGCGCAGCGTTTCTTTCGGCCCATTCAGGACTTCAGCGAAAAGTACAACATCCTGCAGTCAGCAATGGCAGCCAGCGAGCGGGTTTTCAAGTTGCTGGACACGCCCACCGAAATCACCTCACCGGCAGTCACGAAAAAGCCGACCGGGCCCGGGCGAATCGAGTTCGATCACGTGTGGTTTGCCTACAGAAATATGCCTGCAGAAGGCGCCAAAAAAGCGGGCGAGCCGCCCGCGACCACACGGACCGCGCCTGGCGACCCGGACTGGATTCTCCGCGACGTTTCCTTCGCCATCGAACCGGGTGAGACTGTGGCCATCGTCGGCCACACCGGCGCCGGCAAGACGACCATCATCTCGCTGTTGATGCGCTTCTACGACGTGCAAAAAGGCGCAGTCAGAATCGACGGCGTAGACGTGAAGGACATGGACCTGGCCGATCTTCGCCGCCGCTTCGGTGTCGTCTTGCAGGACCCGTTCCTGTTCACTGGGACCGTCGAAGGCAATATTCGGCTGGGCACCGATTGGATCACCGATGCGGACGTCGAAAAAGCCGCGGAAGACGTGAATCTCGCCGACTTCATCCGCGCTCTTCCCCAGGGATTCAAGGAAGAGGTACGCGAACGCGGTTCGACTCTCTCGACCGGCCAAAAACAATTGATCTCATTCGCCCGCGCTCTGGCTCACAACCCGAAAATCCTGATTCTGGATGAGGCCACCTCGAGCGTGGACACAGAAACCGAGGTTCGGGTCCGCGATGCGCTGAATCGCATGGTCGAGGGCAGGACGTCGGTAGTCATCGCTCACCGGCTTTCGACGATCCAGCGCGCCGACAAGATTATCGTTATGCACAAGGGCCAGGTGCGCGAGATGGGGACGCACCAGCAACTGCTGGCCGAACGCGGCATTTACTACAAGCTCTACCAACTGCAATACAAAGACCAGGAGATTCCCGTCGGAAGCAATTCTCAGGTCACCGCCGGGGCCGACGACTAACTGGCGATCACCCCCCACACCCCTTTTTGCGCTGCTCCTTCCGGAAGCGAAACCTGACGGCAATGTTGGCCATGCCGAAGCGGTAGCGCCGGCGTCCCGCCGGCTGTCCGGAGGGCGTCTCGCCCTCCGCGTTTCGTGAAGCAATCCCCTAAGTAAGCTACGACCGTTATGCCACTGAGGCGGCGAGACGCCGCCTCGACAGCCGGCGGGACGCCGGCGCTACAAAGGACCTTGTTCGTTACAATGTCCTCCGTGCGAATCTTGATCTCCGCCGGGAGGCTTCCGGCGACATGTATGGGGCGCTTCTGATTGAAGCTTTGCGGCGTCTCGCGGGCGAGTCGCCCGCGACCACACTAAACCAACGCCTGGAATTCTTTGGGGCGGGGGGAGATCGCATGCGCGCCGCGGGCTGCGACACAGTTGTCGACTCGAAGCAGCTTGCGGTCGTCGGAATTACCGAGATTCTCAGCCACCTGCCGAAAATCTGGGGTCTTTTTCATCGGCTGATTGCGGAAGCCGATCGGCGCAAGCCCGACCTGGCCATCGTCATCGACTCCCCTGCATTCAACTGGCGCGTGGCTCGCCAGATGAAGAAACGCGGCATTCCCGTGGTCTATTACGTTTGTCCTCAGTTTTGGGCCTGGCGCCAGGGCCGCGTACGCCTGCTGCGAAAATATGTGGACAAAGCGCTGGTGATCTTTCCTTTCGAAGAAAAGTTCTACCGCGACCGCGGCGTGGACGCGACTTTCGTCGGACACCCGCTCGCCGATCTTCCCCGCCCTGAGATCGATCGCGCAACTTATGCCGCGCAGTACAAGCTGGATCCGGAGAAGCCCTGGATCACACTCATGCCGGGGAGCCGCGTAAAGGAAGTGCGCAGGAATTTGCCGGAGTTGAAGATTTCCAGCATATTGCTTGGATCGAGTTATGAATTTCTTCTTCCCGTAGCCTCGACCCTCGACCGCCATATCCTGGAGAAACAGATTGCAGGCTTCAACATTCACCTGGTTTCAGAAGCCCTGCCCGCGTTGGCGCACTCGCGAGCCGGAATTATTGCCAGCGGCACAGCGACGGTCGAAGCTGCAATCATGGGAACACCTTTCGTGATGGTGTACAGGGTTTCCGACCTGACTTATCTGTTGGGAAGACCGCGTGTGAAGGTCCCATACTTTGCCATGGTGAATTTGATTGCGGAAAAAGAGATCGTACCCGAACTGGTCCAGTACAAGTTCACCGCGCAGAACATAGGATTAGAATTGAACAAGATCCTCCCTGAAGGTGAACGCCCGGCGCAAAATGATCGGACGTTTGGCTCAGGTAAAGGCCCGGTTGAAAGGTCCAGATAGCGAGGCAGTGCGGCCAGCGGATCGGGCAGCGGAGATAGTGATGTCCATGTTGACCAACGGCCCGCCCGGCATCGAGGCCGAGCTTGACATGAGTCAGCTACTTATCAAAAACAGCCTAAACCTTGTCCTGCCAGCATCTTTTGGGTCACAATCTTCATCTTAGGGTTTAGCGTACTTGTTTCAGGAGAGCCTTTTTGATGCCTTCTCAACCTCGGCGTTCGCGTCGGGCCCTGGTTTTCTTCGCTTGTTTATTTGTTTTGATGTCGTTACCGACGTGGGCCGCCGACAAGATGCGCCTGCGGGTGGACGACTACCAGATCGAGGCCGAACTCACTCCCCATATCCATAAAATCGTCGCTCGCGCCAAGGTGAGATTTACTGCGCTTGAAGATACCAGCGTCGCCACCTTTGAACTGCACAATGCCTTGCGCATCACTAAAGTGGTCGACGCCGCCAACAAGCCGCTGAGCGCCGAGCGCGTCACCCAGGATTCGACCGTGCGGGTGCAACTCGCCACGCCGCTCGCTAAAGATAGTTCAACCACGCTCACCTTCGACTACGAAGGGTCGCTCGATTCCGCCGACGACAGTCCGGTACAAGGCCTTAAGCTGGCTTATGTCGGTGACGACACCAGCTACCTGCTTTACGCGGGGCGCTGGTTTCCGGTGAATGCATACGGCATCAACCGCTTCACCGCCACCATGAACATTACGGTGCCGGCGCACATGATCGTCATTGGCAGTGGAAAAGAGACCGCGGGGAGTGCTCCTTCCGCCAAACGGCCTGCCACCGGCGGCCTGCCGACCAAGACTTACGTCTTTTCCTGGGAGAAGCCCAGTTTTCCTGGCACGATTGTCGCCGGCACTTTTCAGGAGTTCAAAAGCGACGAGGCGGGGCTGGACCTCCACGTATTTTTCAAACCGGCGCATCAGAATCTGGGCGCAACCTACGCCACCACCGCGGTTAAAGAGTTCACCTATTACGTGACGCTCTACGGCCCCGCGCCCTCCACCACCCTGAAAGTGGTTGAGATTCCGGATGACACTGTGCCGTCAGCCTGGGCGCCCGAGATCGCAGCCATCTCCAGCCGAGCCGTGACCGACAAAGTTAACTACCGGCTGCTGGCCAATACCATCGCGCACCAATGGTGGGGCGTCTCGGTCAGTCCTGCGTCGCGCGACGACTGGTGGCTGAGCGACGGCTTTGCCCGTTATTCCGAAGCGCGCTATGTGGAGCAGGCCGCCGGGCAAGCGGGTCTGGAAGAGACGGTCAAAGACATGTCAGTCGGCGCGCTTGCCTACGACACCGTCCCGCTCTCCAGCGCCGGCAAGCTCGACCTGTTCTCTCCCGAATTCCAGTCGCTGGTCACCGACAAGGGAGCCATGATCCTGCACATGCTGCGCTGGGTGCTGGGCGATCAGAAATACGATCAGACCATGCGCACCTTCGCGGCAAAATATGCAGGAAAGTCTGCGTCACTGGATGACTTCCGCGCGCTGGCGGAACAGAACTATGGCGACAAGCTCACCTGGTTCTTCTCCCAGTGGCTCGATTCCACCGGCGCCCCCGAATTCAAGACCAAGTACACGATTTACCGCCTGGGCAACAACAAGGGATTTCGAGTGGTGGGCCAGATTTCGCAAGACCTCGATCTCTTCCGCATGCCGGTACAGCTCAAAATCGATACCGACGGCAAAACCGAAGCCAAGCGCATCGAAGTCGTGGGCACCAATTCACCCTTCAGCGTAGAGACCTACGGCAAGCCTCGCCGCATCGTTGTCGACCCCGAAGACCGCGTGCTGAAGAACTCCACCGAGATCAGGCTGCGGGCGTCAATTCAGCGCGGCCAGGGACTCACCCAGCAAGGCGACCTGGCCGGAGCGCTGCTCGAGTTCAACAAAGCGCTCGACGTGAACAAGAACAGCTCCCTGGCGCACTACCGCATCGCCGAGGTGTTCTTCCTGCAGCGTAACTATCAGGCGGCGGCGAACGCCTATCGCGAGTGCCTCAATGGCGACGGCGAACCGCGATGGACCGAGGTCTGGAGCCACATTCAACTGGGCAAGATCTTCGACGTCACCGGACAGCGCGAGCGCGCCACCAACGAATACCGCCAAGCCTTGCAGACCAACGACAACACCCAGGGCGCGCTCGACGAAGCACGAAAATATTTGCAGAAAGCCTTCGAACAGCAGAAGAGCAACGGATAGTGTCATCCTGAGCGGAGTCAATCCATTCGCTGGCGAATGGATTGCGAAGTCGAAGGACCCCTACCCTCTGATATGCCGCATGAAGCTATTTTCTTGATCGCTGTAATCTCCGCGGTGATCTCGTCTCGGTGATCAGCCTCGCAACGTTCCTGCAGATTGCAGGGGTCCTTCGACTACGCGAGCCGATTCGTTCCGAATCGGCTCGCTCCGCTCAGGATGACAGGTGGTATTAAATCAGGATGACGGGCCGCTGAGTTGCTTCACGGCCAGAGTCACCATCGCCTTGGAAACCAGCTTCTCCTCGGAATCCTTTTCCGCGAACACTTCTGCTTCGCACACGACCAGCATTTTGCCGGCACGGAGCACCCGTCCGCGGCAACGCAAGCGGTCGGCGATGGCGGGACGGAGAAAATTGATTTTAAACTCAACGCTGATCACATCGTTCTCCAATCCTACCGCGCCGCGCGCCGCACAGCCGGAGGTGTGATCGGCCATGGTCGCGAGTACGCCGGCGTGAATCAATCCGTGCTGCTGACGGTGACGCTCGCCCGGAATCAAGACGGTTTCGCAGTAGTCGTCCTCGATCTGGGTCAGCCGCATTCCCAGGTCGATAACGAAATTGGCGTTGTCGAAGATAGAGCGGACGCGGCTTTGTTGCAGTTCATCCATGTAGGTGTTCATTCATGGGGGATCAGAGTACTAATACGCCCAGCGCAGCAGCGTCGTGCCCACGGTGAATCCCGCGCCTACCGACGCCAGCAGCACCAGGTTGCCCTTTTTGAGTTTTCCTTGCTGCCGGGCGCTCTCCATCGCCAGGGGGATAGTTCCGGCGGTGGTGTTGCCGTGATTATCGATGTTGATGATCACACTCTCCGGCTTCAGTCCCAGGCGGTCCGCCGTGGCTGTAATGATCCGCCGGTTGGCCTGATGGGGAATGAAGGTATCGATATCGCTTCCCTTCAGTCCGTTGCGCGAGAGGATTTTTTCACACAGCTCAGCCTGCTTGCGGACCGCGAACTTGAATACCGCCTGGCCGTCCTGATGAACATAGTGCATGCGCTTTTCCACGGTCTCGTGCGTGGCCGGGTGAAGACTTCCGCCTCCCGGCATGTAGAGCGAACAACCGCCCGAGCCATCGACTTCGTGAATGAAATCGATCAGTCCCTCTGAGTCGTCTTCGGCGGCCTCCAGGATGACCGCGCCCGCGCCATCGCCAAAGATCACGCAGGTCGCGCGATCGGTGTAGTCGATGATTGAAGACATTACGTCCGCCCCAATCACCATGACGCGTTTGTGTGTGCCCGTGGCAATAAACTGCGCCCCGGTCTGCAGGCCATAGACAAAGGCCGAGCAGGCCGCTGACAGATCAAACCCCCAAACTCCTTTTGCGCCCAGTTTGTTCTGCACCAGACAGGCGGTCGAGGGGAAAAACATGTCGGGCGTGACCGTGGCCACAATTATGGCGTCAAGATCGGAGGGCTCCAGGCCGCGTTCCGCCAGGGCGCGCCGGGCGGCCTCGGTTGCGAGATCGCTGGTGGCGACACCCTTGTCCACGATATGTCGCTCACGGATGCCGGTGCGTTCAACGATCCAGTCATTGGACGTTTCCACCATTTTTTCCAGGTCGTCATTGGTCAGCAGGCGGGGCGGAACGTAGGTGCCCAGGGCAGTGATCTTGGCGCGCACCAGTTGGGTCACTCGATGAGTTCTCCTGATCTGAAAGCAACCGGCTATTTTGACGCAGCCGTGCGGCAAATGTCCAACTCGATGTAGCGCAACGCTTTGCTGAAATTCCTCGCCGCGAATTCAAAAAACCATAAAGCCGCGCCGGTTACCTGGGTACATGTACCTGCGGAAGGGATTGGAGCGACGATGGCTGCTCGGCTGCGTCTCCGAAAAACCGTTCGCGAACCGGATTGGCACTAGTCCCGTTATGGGACTCCCGTGATCTTCGCTTGCACACCGCATTTCACTACGCTTCACCAGCCACTCGCACTTGCGGCGCGCAGCTCGACGCGTCAAACGAAAATTTGCTCCGAACTCGGATCTTCAGGAAAGGGGATCAGAGATGCTTGGGATGAAAAGTTCTTCCCGTGTGCAGTTCCTCGGCGTGGTGGTCTTGTCTTTTGCGGTTTCCCTATGGTCAGGCTGCGGCGGCGGCATGAATGTCGGAGGTTCCACCTCAACCTCATCGTCATCGTCGAATGGCGTCAAGGTCACCGCTTCCAGCAATGCCGTTCGCGCCGGAGACACGGCGCAGTTCTCGGCCACCGTCACCGGAAATACGAACCAGGCAGTCACCTGGTCGGTGAACGGAGTGGTGTCGGGCAACGCGACGGTCGGCACCATTGACGCGACTGGCCTTTATCACGCCCCGCAGACCCTCCCCAAACCGAATTCGGTGACAGTCAAAGCGGCCAGCGTCGCCGACACCACTCTTTCCGGCAGCGTCTCGCTGACGCTGCAGAATCCGATTCCGGTGCCGCAGAGCGTGACTCCCGGTTCGGTTCCGGTGGGTAGCTTTTCTCTGACAGTTGTTGGCGCGAAGTTTGTGAGCGGTTCCCAGGTAATTTTTGGCGGCGCTCCCCTGACCACAACTTTCGTCTCCCCCACCCAACTTACGGCAACCGGGACTTCCACGACCGCACAAACCGGCACGGTGAAACTCACGGTCGAGAATCCGGATCCCGGCAAGGTCGAGTCCAGCGCCTCGTTGAACGTCATGGTGGCCGCGGCAGGTCAGGCAAAAGTGACCGTGATTCCAGCCACTGCCCAATTGCATCTCGGCGATACGCTTAATTTCAGGGTCGCCATCACCGGCACTGGCGGCATGACTGCTGTGAAGTGGTCGGTCAATGGCATCGCTAACGGCAACGCGACCGTGGGCAAGATTAATGCGGACGGCGTCTACACCGCCCCGGCAGCTCTCCCCAACCCGCCAACTATCACGGTGATGGCAACAAGCCTCTTCGATACCACGGCGACCGCAACCGGGATGATCACCTTAAGCAATCCTGCGCCGGTAGTGACGGCGGTTCTGCCCACCAGCATTCCTGTGGGCGATTTCACCCTGGTGGTTACGGGTCAAGGCTTTGTGAGCGGTGCTGTGGTCTCGTTCGGAGGCTCTTTCCTTCCCACCAAATTTATATCGGCCACGGAGTTGACCGCGACGGGCACGGCCACAGCCGCGCAAACCGGGACAGTCGAAGTCACCGTGATCAATCCCGATCCCGGCTCGCTGACTTCAAACCAGTTTGCGCTGGAAGTAGGAACTCCGGCCAACGAACTCACTGCCTCGGCAGCCGGGCGCCTGCTTGAACAGTCGACCTGGGGAGTGAATCCGCAATCGCTCTCTCACCTGCAGGCGGTAGGCATGCAGGCGTTTTTGAATGAGCAATTCGCGGCGCCGATTTCGACTTATCCCGCGCCCGCCTCGACCGACGATATAACCGTGGTGCAGAAACGCTTTTTCACCAACGCTCTCGTGGGACAGGACCAGCTGCGGCAGCGCGTCGCTTTCGCGCTTTCGCAGATCATGGTGGCGTCTGCCGCAAAGGTGAACAATCCCAGCGCCTTCGTGTTGTGGGCCAACATGTTCCAGAATGACGCCTTCGGCAATTTCTCCACGCTGCTGAATGACGTCACCCTGAGCCCGGTCATGGGCAACTACCTGGACATGGTCAACAACGACAAACCCAACCCGAGCACGGACTCCCGCGCCAATGAAAATTACGCTAGGGAATCAATGCAGCTATTTACTGTGGGTCTGGACCTGTTGAACCCGGACGGCACGCCCCAGCTCGACGGCTCGGGAAATCCGATTCCCACCTATACTCAGGACACGATTACCAATTTCGCTCGCGTGTATACCGGGTGGACCTATCCCACCAAGCCCGGGGCGACAGCTCGTTTCGGCAATCCGGAGTTTTACGGTGGTCCGATGATCGCCATCGACAGCCACCACGACACCGATCCCAAAGTATTGCTGAACGGAATGACTATTCCCGCAGGCGGAACCGCGCAATCCGACTTGACTGCGGCTCTGCAGAACGTCTTCAGTCATCCCAACGTGGGTCCGTTCATTTGCTCGCGGCTCATACAACACCTGGTCACCAGCAATCCGAGCCCTGAGTATGTGGGCCGGGCTGCCGCCGTGTTCAATGACAACGGCAGCGGCGTCCGTGGGGACCTGAAAGCTGTGGTTCAGGCAATCCTGCTGGACCCGGAGGCTCGTCGTGGCGACGATCCCGCTCAGGCCCAGCCGAACGACGGCCATCTCAAGGAACCGCTGCTGTTCATCACCAACCTGTTGCGTGCCATGAACGCAACGTCCGATGGGGCCGGACTCTCGGACCGCGCTTCCGACATGAAGCAATCGCCGTTCTTCTCCCCCAGCGTGTTCAACTTCTTTCCGCCGAATTTCGTAATCCAGGGCACCAACCTGCTGGGTCCCGAATTCGCGATTTTCAATACCAGCACGACCATATCCCGCACCAATTTCGTCAACGACCTGGTCTATGGGTCGGTGAACAGTGGCACCACCGCAAGTATCGCCGGCTACGTGCCTCTGGCTGCAAATCCCAGCCAGTTGGTCGATGCGGTCGCGGCGGTGATGCTGCACGGCCAGGTGTCTGACAGCACGAAGGGCACTCTGGTCACAACCCTTACCGGCATTTCTGACAATACCCGGCGCACTCAGGCCGCTTTTTATCTGATTGGAAGCTCATCGCAGTTCCAGGTTGAGCACTAAAGCTGAGCACTAAAAAGGGAGAACCAGCCATGGCATTTTCAAGACGCGATTTTCTGAAGAGAACCTGCTGCACCGCGGCCGCCGGTTTCGCCGCCGCCAGCTTCAACCGCTTCGGACTGGTGAACGCATTGGCGCAGAGCGCCCAGGATTACAAAGCGCTGGTTTGCGTCTTCCTGTTTGGCGGCAATGACAGCAACAACATGGTTGTCCCGCTCAGCAGCACTGGATACGCCTCTTACCAGCAGCTCCGCTCCGTTCTGGCATTGCCGCAGGCAAGCCTGCTTCCCATTAACGCGCCCAGCGCAGGCGCGTTTGGATTTCATCCGAAGTTTCCGGAAATGCAGGCACTCTTCAACCAGAAACACCTTGCGGTGCTTGCCAATGTCGGCACTCTGGTGCGCCCCACGACCCGCACCCAATTTCGCGGGGGTCAGGTAACCGTCCCCCAGAATCTCTTCTCGCACTCCGACCAGCAGGCGCAGATGCAGACGGCGGCGCTCGACGGCAACGGACAGACCGGATGGGCAGGAAGAACGGCGGACAAGATTCAATCCATCTACGGCGGAACTTTCCCCGTGATTATCTCGCTGGCGGGAACGAACATCTTTTGCGAAGGCCTGGTCGCCCGTTCTATCGAATCGAGCGGCAATCCCACGAAACTGCTTTCGGGCTTCAGCAGCTCCGCGGAATCGCAGAGCCGGATGTCAGCACTGCAGAGCCTGCTGACCTTCGACACCGGCGTGTCGTTGATTCAAGCCGCGAGCAATACCACGTCCAACGCTCTCCAGGACAGCAAGGCATTGGCCGACGCCATCGCCGGAGCTCCAGCCCTGGCGACCGTGTTCCCCAACAACGGTCTCGCCAACCAGCTCAAACAGGTGGCGCAGATCATTTCGGTGCGCGCGACGCTGGGCTTACAACGACAAATCTTTTTCGTTTCGCTGGGCGGATTCGACACGCACAGCGATCAACTCAACGCTCAGACCGGGTTGTACACCCAGCTCAGCCAGGCCATGAACGCTTTCTACCAGGCGACGGTGGAAATCGGCGCGGCCTCGCAAGTCACCAGCTTTACATTGTCGGACTTCAACCGCACCTACCAACCGGACAGCACATCCGGAACCGACCATGCCTGGGGCGGACATCACCTGATCATGGGCGGAGGAGTCCACGGCGGAGACTTCTTCGGCACTTTTCCAACGCTCGCGCTCGGCGGACCGGACGATGCCACCAACGAAGGCCGCTGGATTCCGACCACTTCACTCGACCAGTACGCCGCAACTCTGGCGAATTGGTTCGGAGTGCCCACGGCGGATCTGCCGACCATCTTCCCAAACCTGGCAAACTTCACGACTCCGCTACCAACGTTTTTAGGGTAGCGGACGGCGGCGGAGACAGAAGGATTCTGAGGGCATCACCGGAAGTTTTACAATCAGGCGATGATCCCTGATTCTGAACCCTCTCTGGTTACTGACCCCGCCCTGACTGGCGTTCTCGCGGAGTTGCAAGCTCGCGAGCCCATCTTCCATCACCCCGAACTGGGCACGACCCGGGCGGATTTCGAAAACATGATGGTGGCCGACTTCTGGGAAATTGGCGCCTCCGGTCGACGATACAGCCGAGAAACGGTGTTGGCCGAACTGCAAAGACGCTACGCCGGGGAATATGTAGACCAGATGGGAAGCGCGGGATTTCCACTGCCGAAGGCTAGCTGAAGACGTCTACCTGCTGACTTACACCCTTCTCCAGGGTGAACGTAAAACCCGGCGATCAACCATTTGGCAGAACACCCCGACCGGCTGGAAGATCGTGTTTCATCAGGGAACGGTCGTCCAGAATTCCTGAGCAAGATTCGTGAGTTGCGTTACGTGCCAAGAAGAGGACCAGGCAGGACAAACCAAAAAGTCAGGCACCGGAGACCCACTGCACACGCAAGAGCCCGTTACCGTTGCTTCCTTCCGGACCTGGCGGGGTTGGCGGGAAGGCGTCGCGCGGGACCGATGCCTGACTCACTTTGATTCTAACATTGCAGTTTTCGACCGCCGGTCGCGAGGTCTTCGGTCCTCGACTCATTTGTCGTCAAAACGCGGCAGTCCAGAGGCCCGTTCCGTTGCTAATTGCCAATTGCTAAATGCTAAGTGCTAAATGCTGACGCCCAACCAAAAAGTGCCCTCAGTACCCTTTCTTTCCTCGCGCGCATGGCTAACAATGTAACTATCACTATCCATGTCTTCGGCCGAAACAGTGCGGGCTGACGGGACTCCGCTCCAGGGAGCGCTTCAGCGTTACTTTGAGATTGCACTCTACCTTCTTGTATTAACTGGCTTTGGAACGCTGGTTGCGACAGGCGGGTTGGGTTTGATGACGGTATTGCTGGTCGGCGCAGCGCTTCTGTTCCGTGGATACCTTCTGCTTCGACGCCGTACCTGGCTGATTGCGGAGCGTTGGACGGGCTTTCTGACCTTGGGCTACATAGCTTTTTATCTGGCGGACTTTTTCCTGATTTCGCGCGGATTCCTGAACGCTACCGTCCATCTGGTGCTGTTCGTGATGGTGTTGCGCTTATTTTCCGCCCAGCGCGATCGCGATTTCTATTTTCTGTCGGTCATCGCGTTTCTTATGGTGCTGTCAGCCGCGCTGCTCACTGTGGACAGCATTTTCCTGCTGGCGTTCGCCGTCTTCATGCTGACGGCGGTGGTGGCGTTCATCCTGATGGAGATGCGACACAACTCCGCCAGGACCTCGGTGCATTCGCGGGAATTGAGCGGACCAGCAAATCGAAACATGGCGACTTCGCTGGCGTTTGCGTCGCCAGTCCTTGTGCTCTGCATTCTGGTGGCAGCAACCGGCATTTTCTTCCTCTTGCCCCGTGTCTCCGCGGGATACATGAGCGCGTATTCTCCCAGCGGCGAAATCACGACTGGGTTCAGTGACGACGTAGAACTGGGACGCATTGGTGAGATCCAGCAGTCCAGCTCGGTGGTGATGCACATCCAGATTGATGGAGACGAACGCGGCAGCTTCGACCTGAAATGGCGCGGAGTCGCGCTCAGCAACTTCGACGGTCGTACCTGGTCGAATAATCGCGGCCAGCGGGTGCTGTCGCCTCAGCCCGACGGATTCTTTGTTTTGCCGGCGCGCCCCCACGATCCTCGGGGTACGACCTCCCATCCGGTTCACTATCAGGTGCTGATGGAACCGCTGGGAATGAACATCTTTTTCCTGGCGGCGACGCCAGAGAGCCTGGAGGGCAACTACAGGAATGTGAGCGTGGACGGCGGCGGCGCTGTCTTCAATCTCGATATTGAGCATCCCGTAAGCCGCTACCAGGCGACTTCGGATATTGCCCAGCCGGGGCCGAGCGAACTTCGCCAGGCAGGAACCAATTACCCGCCTTATGTGGACGCAAGATACGTAAAGTTGCCTGTGCTCGATCCTCGAATTCCGCGACTGGCGGAACAAATTACGGCGTCGGCGGGCAACAACTACG
The DNA here is from genome assembly GCA_963734265.1 of Terriglobia bacterium. Classification (GTDB taxonomy): domain Bacteria; phylum Acidobacteriota; class Terriglobia; order Terriglobales; family Acidobacteriaceae; genus JAIQFF01. Next base: position 165,405 of record CAVTGN010000012.1, on the reverse strand, counting down.
ATAAAGCCGCGGCGCTGGAGTCCTATCTTCGCACTCACTTCACGTACAGCCTGCAGCTAGGGCGCACGGTGCCGCACGATCCCCTGGCCAATTTTCTTTTCGAGCGCAAACAGGGACACTGTGAATACTTCGCTTCCTCGATGGCCATCATGCTGAGAACTCTGGGCATTCCCTCGCGGATGGTGAATGGCTTCCGCACCGGAGAGTTCAACGATGTGACTTCGCAATATCTGGTCCGAGCCAGCAATGCCCACTCCTGGGTGGAAGCGTACTTCCCCGGCCACGGCTGGATTGCTTTTGATCCCACTCCGGACGCGGCCATGCCAGTACGCACCGGTTGGGGCCGGGTGATGCTGTACGCGGACGCCATGGCCTCGTTCTGGCGTGAGTGGGTGGTGAACTACGATGCGGGACATCAGCAGAGCCTGGCCGTGGGGGCGACGAGCCGTAGCCGCCGACTGTTCCTGGCACTGCGGCAGTGGTGGCATCAGCGATATCAGGCTTTGCTGACAGCAACACGCAGCACAGAAAAGACTATGGCAGGTTCGCCTCTGCGCTGGAGTGTTGCGGGAATTGCGGTTGCGGTGCTGCTCTGGCTCATGGTGAATGCCCGGAGCCTGTGGCGTGCGCTGGCTCAGAGAAGACTGGCGGCGCGGCCGGAACGGTCTCCTCGCCGGGCGGCCACGATCTGGTATGAACGGATGACGGAAATCGCCGCCCGGCGCGGCTGGCGTAAATCGCCCACCCAGACTCCTGGAGAATTCGTCCGCCAGATTGACGATGCGGCGATCCGGACGAGAGTCGCGGAGTTTACCCGGCACTATGAAAGCGCCCGTTTCGACGATTCCGTCGAAGACGCGCGGCGCTTACCAGAATTGTATGAAGAGATTTCAGCGACCCGGCGTCGCTGACGATTTCAGAAGTGCCAGACCACTCCGCCGCCGACAAAATAATTGTGCTGCCGGGTCTTCCCCGTATCCACATTCAGTTGGGGCACGCCCGAGTAAAAATCCCGCACCTCTCCTCGTATGCTGAACCGCGAAAACAGTCGCACATCGAGCCCTAAGCCGGCCTGAAATACTCCGCTTGTGGTTCCGGTTTTGCCCGGGTTATCCCCGCCGAACTCAAGCGTGGAATTCTCCCTGAAATGGCCGACGCCGCCGCCCACGCTTACCCACGGCGAAATCCCGGCTCCGGGGAACAGGTTGGCGCGAATCGCAGGTGTAATGAAATATGACTGGTAGTTTTTCGGTACGAGGTTCAGGTCGAAATGAATGTCCTCTGCCAGATTGAGCACCACTGGCACTTCGAAGGTCAGACCAGCGATGCCAAGATTCATCAGCCGCCTTCCATAGTTCACTTCAAAAGTCAGCCCGTTGCCCGAGTGGAGATTGGTATCCGGTGCGATTACGCCGGTCACTCCCTGATCGCTGATGAAGGTACGCCCCAGGATGCCGGTCAACTCGTTTTTCTGCGCGCTGGCACCCGATATGAGGAGCACCAACGATGCCAGAAGCGCGATCGAAAATAATGTGCGCGTCATCTCATCTCCCTGCAAAACTGTTTTGACGATGTGGTTGTAGGTTAGCATGCGGAGCCCGAACCGGAATCGCGAAAGCGATAGCTGATTTGGTGCGTTCGCGGCCGCCAGTCCCAATGTGGCAAGAGTGTTAAAATCAGTAGATTGCATGCCAACGAAAACGCCACCCGTGCCGTTGCGCTCCACCAGCAAAAACGCGGACTCCGCTTCGCCCACGAAAGTCGGTTTTGTCAGCCTGGGCTGTCCCAAAAACCTTGTGGATAGCGAGGTCATGATGGGCATGCTGGCGCAGGCCGGAGCCCAGATGGTCTCCGGGGCTGAGGACGCGGACGTTATCGTGGTCAACACCTGTTCGTTCATCGCCAGCGCCCAGCAGGAGTCGGTCAATACGATCCTGGAGATGGCCAAGCACAAGAGCGATGGCCGCGCCCGTAAGTTGGTGGTCGCAGGCTGCCTGGTGGAGCGCTTCCGCAACGAAATTCAGCAGAGCATCCCGGAAGTTGACGCGGTGGTGGGAACCGGAGAGCTGCAGGCCATTCTCGCGGCCACAGGCGTAGCTCCCGCAGCCACGTCGAATTCCTTGTTCAATATCCTGCAGTCCCGGCCCGAGGGCGATGCCCGTGCAGCCCAGGGCAGGTTTTCGCGCGAAACCTGGGACGGCGCTATTGCTGACTTACCCAACTATCTCTACGACGACGCCACGCCACGCCTGCTGGCTACGCCGGGCCACACCGCTTACATCAAGATTGCTGAAGGCTGTGATCATCCTTGCAGCTTCTGCATCATCCCCCAGTTGCGAGGCAAATTCCGGTCGCGGCGATTTGAGTCGGTCATCGCCGAGGCCGAGCGCCTTGCACGTTCCGGGGTTCGCGAAATCACGCTCATCGGTCAGGACACGACTTGCTACGGCGAGGATTTTGGCCTGAGAGACGGCCTGGCGCTTCTGCTTGAAAAATTGGCTGGGATTGACGAACTGCGCTGGGTCCGTTTTCTTTACGCCTATCCCAACAAAATCACGTCGCGGTTGCTGGAAACAATTGCCGCCCACGACAAGATCTGCTCTTACATCGATGTTCCGCTGCAGCACGCGTCACCGGGTGTTCTAAAACGCATGAAGCGTGGCGGGGGAGCGGATATTTTCCTGCGCTCGCTGGAGAAGGCGCGACGAACCATTCCCGGGGTCACGCTTCGCACTTCCTTCATCGTCGGTTTTCCGGGCGAGACGGAACAGGAATTTGAAGAACTCTGCCAGTTTGTCAGAGACTCCGAGTTCGACTGGATGGGCGCGTTTGGCTACTCCGATCAGGAGGGCGCTGGCGCCTTCTCCGAAGAAAAGAAATTGTCGGAACGCGAAATCGAGAGCCGCCGCAAGCACCTGATGCAGATTCAGCGAAAGATCAGCAAGCGCAAAAAGAAAGCCCTGGTGGGTGAGGAGTTCGATCTCGTGCTCGAAGGGACATCGGAGGAAACCGACCTGCTGCTCGAGGGCAGAACCGCGATGCACGCCCCTGAAATCGACGGAAAAGTATTTGTCAACGACGTACCTGAAGGTGTGGAACCGAAGACCGGCGAGTTCTATCGCTGCCAGGTCACCGAAGCCCACGACTACGATCTCGTAGCCAGAATCGTCTAAGCAGGAGTCAATGGCTCGCAAGCGCACACTCAAACTGCATTGCCCCATCTGCAAGAAGCCGGTAAAGAGCCAGGACCCGGAGTTTCCCTTTTGCAGCGACCGCTGCCGCCTGATTGATCTCGGCAAATGGGCAAGCGGCGGATACGTAATATCATCTCCGGTGCAAGACACGGGCGATGGGAGTGAAGACTTTACTCGGGATTCAGATGACGAAACCTGAAGACGGGCGGGACGCCCACTCGACAGCCGGCGAGACGCCGGCGCTACGAAAAGCGGGGCCTGTCAGGTGACCACCATCAACGCTTCCGCCGAGTCCTCCCGCCTCGGCACTTATTCCTGGGCGAATCTCGTTGCCACATTCTTCGGCATCGGGCGTTTGCGCCCTGGGCCGGGCACTTGGGGATCCGCCGCGACCGTACTGCTGTGGTGGGTCCTGGCGCGCTGGATTGCTCCCGCTTGGCAGCCCTGGACCGCGATCTTACTAGCTGCGGTCGCCGTGCTCATCGGAATTCCCGCCGCTACACGCGTCGCGCGTGCCAGTCGTCTGAAGGATCCGCAGTTTGTGGTGATTGACGAAGTTGCCGGCCAACTCATTACTCTGATTGCGGCGCCGATAACGTGGCAATCTCTGCTTCTGGCCTTTATACTTTTTCGAGGGTTCGATATCGTCAAGCCGCCTCCGGTCCGCCTGCTCGAACGATTGCCCGAAGGCGTGGGCATCGTGATCGATGATGTGGGAGCCGGCCTCTATGCTCTCGCCGTGATGCAGATCGTCCTGCACTTCGGCTTGCTACCGCGATAATCGAGGCTAATGCTGGGAAGCTGAAGCTCATGGGAATTTCCGACCGCCTGCTGGGTAAGAAGAACGTTAATGGCCACCCGCACATCGCGGACGTCCACCCCGGCGCCGCCCTGCCGGGAGGCGAGGTGCGGATCGTCGGCAGCAGCCTGAGGCCCTCGGAATTACGCCGCCCGCACGTTCGCTTTGGCGAGGTTGAAGGCGCCGTAGTCATCAGTTCCGACAACTTTCTGATTGCCCGCGTACCGCCGGGCGCCTCTTCCGGGCCGGTAATCGTTTCGGCGAATGATGTCGCCAGCAATCCGCACGAAATCAAAGTCGCCGCGCCAATCGCGGAAAATCTGCACCCCGTGACCAATCCCGCCCTGGATGCCGAGGGAAATATTTTCGTCACTTTCTCCGGATCGCGGGGGCAAAAGGTTCCGGTAGCGATCTACAAAATCGACACCAACTACAACGTCAAGCCATTCCTGGCGGAGATGACCAACGCTACGGCCATCACCTTCGACCGTGACGGGCAAATGTATGTCTCTTCACGTTTCGATGGAGCGGTCTACCGCGTGGCCCCGAACGGAACCATGTCCACGTATGCCGAAGGCATGGGGGTGGCCACCGGAATCGCCTTCGACGCCGCGGAAAATCTTTATGTCGGCGATCGCAGCGGCACCATCTTCAAGATCGCCAAGGACCGCCAGATTTTCGTCTTCGCCACCATCGAACCCAGCGTGTCCGCCTATCACCTGGCGTTTGGTCCGAGCGGAGATCTGTTTGTGACCGGGCCTACGACCTCGAGCTTCGATTCTGTGTACAAAATTGACGCTCACGGCAGCGTTTCAACATTTTTCCGAGGCCTGGGACGTCCCCAGGGCCTGGCCTTCGATGTGCAAGGTAATCTCTACGTCGCGGCCTCACTCTCCGGAAAGCGTGGCATCGTCAAGATCTCGCCTGACGCCAAGGCGTCGCTTGAAGTCGCGGGCCAGGGACTGGTCGGCCTCGCCTTCGCCCCCGGACGATCCGCCGTTCTGGCCACCACGGGCGCGGTGCATCATCTCTCCTGGGGCATTCAAGGAGCGGCGCTGGTGCCCGATTTACCAGCTTGAGTTCTGCTCTAGCTTCTAACTTCTAACCATTGAGCGCGCTGGATTTGCCATCGCCTTTGTCGCCTAGCCTGTGGTTTCATTTACACTCTTAATCGTGAATGCGGAGATCATCGCGATTGGGTCGGAACTGCTTACACCCTATCGCCAGGACACGAATTCCCTCTATCTCACCGAGAAGCTCAACCAGCTCGGCGTCGAAGTAATCTTCAAGACCATCGTAGGCGACAGCCGGGAGCACCTCACCGGGGTTGCAGCGCTGGCGCTGTCGCGCGCCGATATTGTGATCTTCATGGGAGGCCTGGGACCGACCGAAGACGATCTCACCCGCGAAGCAGTCGCCGATGCTCTGGGACTGGAGCTGCACCGCGATCCTGAAATTATTGCCGGGCTGGAGCGCCGCTTCGCCGGGCGAGGCTGGAAAATGTCGTCCAACAATCTTAAGCAAGCCGACGTGATCGCCGGCGCGGTAGTGCTAACTAACGCCAACGGAAGCGCCCCTGGGCAATGGATCAGCGGGAAATACGAAGGCCAGGAAAAAATCATCATATTGCTGCCTGGTCCGCCGAACGAAATGAAAGCCCTGTTCGACGAGCAATGCATGGACCGTCTGCGGGCCAAGCTGCCGCAGCAATTCATGGCGACCCGGGTCTTGAAGATCGGAATGATGGCCGAGTCGCTAGCCGACGCCCGGGTGGCGCCCATCTATAAGCGTTATACCGACGTTCAAACCACCATCCTGGCGGGAGCCGGAGAAATCCAGCTACACCTGAAAACCCGTGGTGAATCGCTGGAAGCCGCGCAGGCCCGCGTCGACCAGCTCGCCGAGGAAATCGAAGAAGAACTTAGCGACGCGGTTTTCTCCGACAATGGAGATTCGCTGGAACAGATCGTGGGTTACTACTTACAAATGCGGAACGCCTCCCTGGCAGTAGCCGAGTCCTGTACCGGAGGATTGCTGGCCGAACGCATCACCAACGTAAGCGGCAGCTCTCGTTATTTCCTGGGCGGGGCGGTGGTTTACTCCAACGCTTTGAAAACGGCGTTTGCTGATGTCCCGGAAAGTCTGATCGAAAAGCACGGCGCCGTCAGCAGCGAAGTAGCTGCCGCACTTGCCGAAGGTATTCGTAAACGTTGCAGCGCCACCTTCGGGATCGGAATCACAGGCGTAGCCGGCCCCAACGGCGGTACGCCGGAGAAGCCGGTGGGCCTGGTCTTCCATGCGCTGGCATCCGAAAAAGGAACCCAGGTTGAGGAACGAAAATTCCCCGGCGATCGCAAACGCATCCGCTGGTACGCCACTCAGCAGGCGCTGGACATGGTAAGAAGAAAGCTGATGTAAGGCGGTCGTTGGTCGTCGGCCGTTGGCCCTTGGTCGTTGGTCGTTGGTCTTCGGTCGTTGGCCCCTCGCCCTCCGGCGTTTGGTCCGCAGGCACAGGTAGTTGCTCAAAAACTGGGCGGCCAACGACGGTCGGCCAATGACCAACGACCATTTCCATGCGCATCTTCATCGCCCTCGATATCGATGACGCGATCCGCGAACGCATTCAGCGTTTCGTAGAGGGCGTGAGCGGCTTCGCCCCTGACGTGCGCTGGGTGCGCGCTCAGTCGATGCATGTGACCCTGAAATTCATCGGGGAAAAATCGGCCGAGGCAGTCACGGAGATCAAGCGGGCCCTCGCTGCGATCCAGAGTGCTCCTTTTGAAATCTCATTTCGCGGCTATGGGTTCTTCCCTACTTCCAAAGCGCCGCGGGTTTTCTGGATTGGCATCGAAGCCGGTCCGCCGCTTGCCGCACTGGCGAAGTCGGTTGACGAGGCGATGGCTGTTCTGAATATCCCGAAGGAGGAACATGCTTTTAGTCCGCATCTCACCCTGGCTCGCAAAGGAGGCTCGGGCACTCCCCGCTGGCGTAAGGGCGACACTCTCAACCAGTCGTTTCAGCGCCTGCAGGAGAGATTGGCCGCGGCGCCTGCTCCCGACTTTGGTACGATGACCGCCCAAGAGTTCTTTCTGTATGAGAGTCAGCTCATGCGCGGTGGTTCGCGTTATACCAAGATCGCACGCTTCGGATTGAAGCAGATCTCGTGTGGCCGCGAGTGTCCCGCTCGTGGGGATCGTATGTGAATCACTCGACCGAAAATACAGGGGACGCACGAGCGGGACGCTCGCGCCTACATTCATAAACAATGAGCGTGCTTCTCACCGCCGTCTTCAGTTACCTGCTGGGCTCCATTCCCTTTGGCTTCATTCTTCTCCGAATTTTTCGCGGACAGGATGTGAGGCGCACTGGCAGCGGTAACATCGGCGCTACCAACGTTGCCCGTTCATCCCCGACGCTGGGCCTGGTGACGCTGATTCTTGATGCCCTCAAGGGAGTGGCCGCAGTCGAACTGGCTCGCGCTTTTTTTCCCGGCCGCAACGTGCTTGCCGGCGTGGCTGCGCTATTCGCTATTCTTGGTCACATGTTTCCCGTGTGGCTGAAATTCCGCGGAGGCAAAGGTGTCGCCACCGGATTGGGTTCGTTCGCCATCCTGGCGCCCAAGACCATTCTGGTTATGGTCGGCGTCTTTGTGGCCGTGGTGCTGGTGTTCCGTCGCGTATCCCTGGGATCGATTGTCGCGGTTGCGCTCTTTCCTTTTCTCGCATGGCTGCTGCACGATTACGATAGTTCGCCTCAAATTCTTGTATTGATGGCCACTGCCTCGGTCTTTATTGTCGCTCGGCATCACCAGAATATTCGCCGCCTTCTGGCCGGGACGGAATCGCGATTACAGAGGAGTAAAGGATGAAGTTCGAGGCCCAAGTGTTCACGGTGACGATGACGGTGAAGCTATGAGCCGGATCGCAGTGATCGGCGCCGGCGCCTGGGGGACTGGTCTGTCGATCGTCCTCGGGCGTCGAGGCAGCCATCAGGTCCGCCTCTGGGCGCACGAAAAAGCGGTGCGCGAGTCGATTTCAACCAGGCGGGTTAATGATTTATTCCTTCCCGGAGAACTAATTCCGGAAAGCGTCTCACCCACGGGCAGTCTCGCGGATGCTCTGAACCAGGCCGAGATTGTGGTCAGCGTTATGCCCTCGCAGCACTGCCGCCAATTGTTTGAGCAGATGCGGCCACACCTGACCCCGGACATGCTATTCGTAAGCGCTACCAAAGGCCTGGAAGAAAAAAGCCTGCTGCGGATGACCGAGGTGATCGCCCAGGTCATCTCTCAGAAGATCGGTAGCGCGCAGGATTTTCGGCCTCGCATCGGCGCGCTGAGCGGACCGTCATTCGCCAAGGAAGTTGCTCGAGGCGATCCAACCGCGATTACGATCGCCTCCCAGGACGCAGCCCTGGCCGAAACTATTCAGCGGGAATTCGGCGATCCCCGCTTCCGCGTTTATACCAACGACGATGTAGCTGGAGTCGAGCTTGGCGGCGCGCTGAAAAACGTCATCGCCATCGCCGCCGGCGTATGCGATGGGCTGGGACTCGGCCACAATTCGATTGCCGCGCTCATCACCCGCGGCCTGGCCGAGATCACACGGCTGGCCGTCGCCTGCGGCGGCCGGCGCGAAACCCTGGCCGGACTCGCCGGTCTTGGCGACCTGGTGCTTACCTGCACTGGCGGCCTCTCCCGTAACCGCAGCGTCGGCGTGGAATTGGGCCGCGGGCGCAAATTGCCTGACATCATTGCCGGCATGCACGGCGCCGTCGCCGAAGGAGTCTTCACCACGCAGGCCGCGATCGGACTGGCTCGTGCCCGCGGTGTTGAAATGCCCATCACAGAGCAGATGGACGCTATCCTGCACCGTTCGAAGGCACCGGCTGACGCGATCCGCGATCTGATGGCTCGCAGTGGCAAGAGTGAGATTGCGCTTAGCTCCTAGCTTCTAGCTCTTAGCTTCTAGCTGCTAGCTTCTGGCTTCCATCCTTCGGAGCAACGAATCCTGCTCAAAACTTAAGACCTAGGTCTTTCGAAACGTTACCTGCCTCCTTAGCTTCTGGGACAATGCGGTTATGAACCGTTTCCGAGCACTATTCCTTGCCCTCTCTTTCTCTTTTTCTCTGCTTGGCTTCTCTGCAGCGGCTGTCGCGCAATCTTGCCCGAAAGTTGCATACACGACCCCAGCTGCGACCACGAAGCAGATGGTCACTAGCGTGAACTGCCTGGTTGCCCGGACCTCGGTCAGCCATGCCGATGTGAACAAGTCCGGCTTTCTGGTTGAGAGCATCCCGGTGGTAGGCCCGCAGCACACCCGCAGTTATCGGAAAATCGTCCTGGCCTTGCTGTCCGTGCCCACCGGCACCGAGACCAAAACCGGTCTGGCCACGCCTGACAATCCCAGCACAACCGTCAGCGGCACGGCCGGCGCCGAATGCAAGCTCAAGATCAATCCGGACAACACCGTGGACGGGCAGTGCAACCTGACCGGCGGAAACATCTTTATCGTCTACAACAACTAACTTGCAACAGTTAACTCTGCGGCCTACTGTTCGCCTCGCCGGAACTTTCCAGGTACTTTGGTAATAGACAATGGCCTTCGGTCTTTACCTGTCAACCTCTCCTCCCACGTAGAATTTCAAGGAAGTCTGAATTGCGAACCGCGGCAAAAGCCGCGGCCAGAGCCACTTGTCCTTGAAATTGCCTCTTCCATCCCGCATTTCCATTCTGTACGTCATCCTCAGCGTCCTGATGGTGATCAGCGTAATTCCGATGTATTTCTATTCGACGCAGGTGGAGTCCATCAACCGCGAGCGCCTGATCACCAATGAACGCCTGCTGCAGAATGCGGTGACTCGCTCCCTGGCGGATGACATCGCGCAGCGCCAGGAATCGCTGCGCATGATGCTGGCCAATCTGTCTTCGGCGCTGCAGGTAGCAAGCGGCGGAGATCTAACTTCCGAGCACGTGGAGGCGCCCGAACTGCGCGCCCTGCTGGAACATTTCGTGTCCTCTTCTCCGGATCTGGCCTATGCCACGCTTTTGAACTCGGAGTCCAAGGGGATTTCGGCTGGACGTATCGCTCCCGACGCTTTTCTGCAGCGCGACCTGGTACGCGCCTATGACGCTGCCCGTGAAGGCCGTGCCTACAGCGGCCAGGCGCTGGTCGTGGGCAACGGCAAGGCGGCTCGTACCGTCATGCTGGTCAGCACTCCGGTGATGTACGGCGGACGCTTCCTGGGCATGATTGGAGCCGTAGAAGATTTGCAGTTTCTGATCCGGCGTCTGCAAGAAGTCAACCGCGGCGGACTGACGCCTTATGTGGTCGATAGCGAGGGACGCCTGGTTGCCGGCGCCACTCCTGACTACGCTACCGGGCAGGACATGACCAACTCCGAAATTGTGCGCAACTTCCTCGAGCAGGGCGGGCAGGCGCAGTTGGTAGCCGCCACCCGCGAATTCAGCGTTACCGAGGGCAAGAAGAGCACAAAGATGTTGGGAACCTACAGCCCGGTCGGCAACCTGGACTGGGCCGTGATCGTGCAGAAACCGCGAGACGAAGCATACCGTGGCGTGTACGAGATGCAACGCACCGCCCGACTTCTGGCGTTACTCGCCATCCTGCTCAGTATCGGCATCAGTATTTTCGCGGCGCGCCGCATCACCAATCCGCTGGAAGTTCTCACCGCCTCCAGCCGGGCCATCGCGCGCGGAGATTTCTCGCAGCGAGTGCAGCTCGCAAGCCGCACCGAGATCGGTGAACTGGCCGCGACCTTCAACACCATGTCCGAAGAGCTCGAGCAATTCGTGCTCGACCTAAAACGCGCCGCCACCGAAAATCGGGAGTTGTTCATGAGCTCCATCCAGATGCTGGCCGGAGCGGTCGACGAAAAAGACCCTTACACTCGTGGCCACTCCGACCGGGTCACGCGCTACTCACTGATGATTGCGCGAGAGATGGGGCATCCCGAGGAATTTCTCGAAATCGTTCGCGTGTCCGCCCAGTTGCACGACGTGGGCAAAATTGGAATCGAAGACCGCATCCTGAAAAAGCCGGGCGCCCTGACCCCTGAAGAATTCGAGATCATGAAAACCCACACCACCAAAGGCGCCAACATTCTGCGTCCGGTGGCCCAGTTGAAAGACATGATCCCGGGCATCGAGCTGCACCACGAATCGCTCGACGGGCGGGGTTATCCACGGGGCCTGCAGGATACCGAGATTCCTCTGCTCCCGCGCATCATCGCCGTCGCCGACACCTTCGACGCCCTGACCACGAACCGTCCTTATCAGCAGGCCCACGACCCCGAATCCGCTCTGCGCATCATTCACAATCTTTCCGGCAAGCGGCTGGACCCCACGGCAGTTGCAGCCTTGACTGCAATCTACGAGCGCGGCGAAATTCACATCCAACAGCCGAGCGTTCAAAGCGCGCCGCCCTCTCCGGGTAAGTCTCCGGTCACGCCTTCATCCGCTCCCGAGGCTCGCGCCGATATCGCCACCGCAGCCGAAGCTTCAGCCCGATAACTTCGCTCCCTGACCGCTATAATTGACTTCTGGACTTCCACGTCCTGAAATTTCATGATTCAAACTCTTTTTGGCAGCCTGGACGAACAGCAGAAGCCCAGCTTCCTCGATCGCATGAAGGAAGCGGTAACCCGCACGCGGGAAAACCTGAGCGAGCGCATCGAGGAAGTAGTCTCTTTCGGCAAAGAGATCGACCAGAATACGCTCGACGATCTTGAGGCCATCCTTCTCAGTGCGGATTTGGGCACCAGCACGACCCAGGAAATCCTGGAAAAGCTTCGCGAAAAGGCCAACTACAAGCAGATCAAGAATGTGGACGAGCTCAAGCGCTTGCTCAAGGAAGAAATCCTCGCGATTCTGGCAGCCGTCGATTCGCAACCAGTGTCGAGGGTAGAGGACACGCCGGAAGTAATTCTGGTCGTCGGCGTGAACGGCACGGGCAAGACCACGACCATCGGCAAGCTGGCACAGGTTCTGCGTTCCGAAGGCAAAACCGTTTTGCTGTGCGCCGCCGATACCTTCCGTGCTGCGGCCATTGAGCAACTTGAAGTCTGGGGCCAGCGCACCGGCACCGAGGTGATTCGCACCAAAGCCGGAGGAGATCCGTCGGCGGTGCTCTACGATGCGCTTCAGGCGGCTTCGGCCCGGCATACCGATTACGTGATTGTTGATACCGCGGGACGCCTTCACACCAAGACCAACCTGATGGCGGAGCTGGAAAAAATGCGGAGGACGGCGCAACGAATTATTCCGGGCGCGCCTCACGAAACCCTTTTAGTGATGGACGCCACCACCGGGCAGAATGGTTTGCAGCAGGCGCGGCAGTTCACCCAATCCGCCGGCGTTACCGGCATTGTGCTGACCAAGCTCGACGGCACAGCCAAGGGTGGGGTGGTGGTCGCCATCTCGCGCGAGATGGGAGTTCCGGTGCGTTACGTGGGCGTGGGAGAAAAAGTCGGAGACCTCTTGCCCTTCAATCCCAAGGATTTCGTAGACTCGCTATTCGCTTAGTCTGCTTCGCGCATCCGAGTACTTTGATACTTGAAGTCCCCTGCATGGCTTGGGACTCGATGGCTTGGGATTCGGCCGGCCAATAACTTCGGGCCAATAACGTGGCCAGTAACTACGAAAGATGCCCTCCAGGAAAACCAGCAAACGCGGAGACCGGAAACAGCCCCGAAAAGCTTCGGAGCCTTCCGAGAACCAGAACTTAAACCGCAGCCGCGAAAATGACGAAGCGTTTCTTCGCCAGTCACTTCAACTGGCGCGGGCAGGAATCGGTTTGACCTCGCCCAACCCCTGTGTTGGCACGGTGATCGTGGACGGCACGGGAAAGATCGTTGGCACTGGCTCCCATACCTTTGCCGGGATCAAACACGCTGAGGTCCTGGCTCTGGAGCAGGCGGGAGAAAAAGCTCGGGGTGGAGTTCTGTACGTCAATCTCGAACCCTGCTCGCATCAGGGTCGTACCGGACCATGCGCTGACGCCGTCATTGCAGCCGGAGTTCGCCGCGTGGTCGCCTGCATGCAAGATCCCAATCCGCTGGTCGCCGGAAAGGGTTTCGACCGCTTGCGCAAGGCCGGAATCTCGGTTGCGTCAGGGATTTTAGAAGAAGAAGCCAAGACGCTGAACGAGGCTTTCGCCAAATATATTCGTCAGCGTACGCCGCTCATCACGCTGAAGGCGGCTATGACCCTGGACGGAAAAATCGCTCCTCCTCCCAGCGAATCACACCGGCCAACGGCTCTGGGCGGCGGGGGTTCTACCGGAGGTTGGGTCACCAGCGAAATCGCGCGCGCCCACGTGCAGGAGTTGCGGCACCAGAATGATGCCATCATGGTCGGAGTCGGAACGATCATCGCCGACGATCCCTTGCTCACCGACCGCAGTGGCCTGCCTCGCCGCCGCCCGCTCCTGCGTGTGATCGTCGATTCCCGGCTGCGCCTCCCTCTGGAGTCGCGCATAGTCAAAACCGCAGAGGAAGATGTGCTTGTGCTCTGCTCGTTTGCGGAAGAAAAAAGAAAGCGCGAGCTGCAGGATCAGGGAATCCGCATCGAACAGGTCCCGGTCGGGGTGGGGGACGGCCGTCCCGACATGAAAGGAATCGCCCGCCGCCTCGGTAGCATGGAAATCACCAGCTTGCTGATCGAAGGCGGAGCCATGATCAATGGAGCCGCGCTCGCTTCGGGCATCGTCGATAAAGTTTTCCTTTACTATGCCCCCAAGATTCTTGCCGGAACCGGTTCCGTGCCATTTGCCAGCGGAGTAGGATTCGAGCGCATGAGCGACGCCGCGCGGGTAAAGTCCATCAAGCTGCACCGCTTTGGAGAAGATTTCGCGGTAGAAGGATATTTGCGGGACCCGTATGGGGAGTGAAGGCAGCAATTAGCAATTAGCAATTGGCAATTAGCAATTAGCAATTAGCAATTGGCTTAGCAAGTCGTCTGGAGTTGAGGGCTTAATTGCTAAGTGCCAATTGCTAATTGCTAAGTGCTTTCTGGAGATACCATGTTCACCGGCATCATCGAGGAAGTCGGACGCATCGCAGGCATCGCGAAGCAAAACGGCAACCGCCGTCTGACTGTTACCGCGTCGCAACTGAACCGAGAACTGAAGCAAGGCGACAGCATCGCCGTGAGCGGCGTCTGTCTCACTGCGGTTGAAATCACGCCCCAGTCCTTCGCCGCGGATCTGGCCGAAGAAACCTGGAAGCGCACATCTTTCTCCCGAATCAAGGAGGGCGCGCTGGTAAATCTGGAACTCCCCATGCGCGCAGACGGACGCTTTGGCGGACACATCGTCCAGGGCCACGTCGACGGCACCGGAAAGTTCATCGCGCTGGATCGCATTCCCGGCGCCGACGACTACTGGCTGCGCATTGAAATCCCCCGGGAACTTGCGCGCTACGTAATCTTCAAAGGCTCGCTTTCCATCGAAGGCATCAGCCTGACTGTAGCGAAGATCGAAGGAAACAAGGTGACCGCGGCAATCATCCCGCACACCGTGAAGATGACCAATCTGAAATCGCTTAAGCCAGGCGATCCCATAAACCTGGAAGTAGACATGGTGGCCAAGTACGTCGAAAAAATGATGAAGGGTGAATCCGCGAACCCAAAGATCACGGTGAAAAGATTGGTGAGCGAGGGATTTTAGGGCACGGGATTCTAAAGTGAATTGGTCCTAGAGCACGGTCGGGTCACGGCTAACGTCAATTGATGCGTTGATTCCCGGTTCGTCCAGCTTCAGAAATTCCTGCACGATCGGCTCCTCGCATTTTTCCATCTCTGCATAGGTCCCAAAGAAAATCGCCCTGGCTTCGTGGAGAAACACCACTCGGTCGGCCAGCTTCTTGGCCAGACGCATGTCGTGAGTTACAACCACGCTGGTCAGGTGCAACTGGATTTTCAGCCGCTTGATCAGGTCCCCCAGCAGTTGCGCCATCAGCGGATCGACCATCGTGGTGGGCTCGTCGTAGAGAACGCACTCGGGCTGGGCCGCCAGAGCGCGCGCGATCGCTACCGAGCGCTTCATCCCGGTAGATAAGTCCGAAGGTAGCTGATCGCGCATTTCTTTCACGCCCACCATGTCCAGCAAGCCATCGACGATCTGATAAATCTGCTCTTCGGAAAGTTGACGCCGCTCTCGCAGAGGGAACGCGACGTTCTCTCCCACCGTAAGCGAATCGAACAAAGCTCCATTCTGAAATACGATTGTGACTTTCTTGCGGATGCGTTCCAGATCTTCCTCGCCGTAGTCGGTGATGTCCTCGTGAGCAACGATTACCCGGCCCGAGTCCGGCTTAAGGAATCCCATGATGTTCATCAACGACACGGATTTGCCCACGCCGCTGCGGCCCAGGATGCAGACGGTCTCTCCGTCCATCACGCTGAAGCTGACGTGGTCCAGCACCCGATTGTCGCCAAAAGCCTTAGAGACATCCTTGAATTCAATATAGGGTCCGGCGTTGCCGTTCGTGGCCATAGTTCGTTTTCGGTCGTCGGTCGTTGGTCGTTCGTCGTTGGCCTTTGTTGTGGTACCGAGGTCTCCGGCCGTTGGACTGACCCTAGTGTACTGAGCCAATCCCGTACAAACCTATGTCATCCCGACCGGAGCGAAGCGCAGCGAGCGCAGTGGAGGGACCTGTCTTTTTCCTGCAGCTTATAATCGCCGGCCAACATCACGCCCGGCAACTCGCCTGGCCTCTTCCCAGTCCTGTTGCGTATTCAGGTTACGGAACATCTCTTCCGCGAAACCGTTTCGCTTCCATTCCTCCGGCTCGATTATCGCGGTCTCGACTTCGGCGAACAATGGATTAATCTTGTTCCTTCCCGCCAGCAGGGAGCGTTCTGCGACATCGGCAAACCCGCGACGGTACACCGCGCAAAGAGGCTGCAAGGTTCCTTCGACCATGGGCACGGTCACAACCGCTTTGGTCTCGCGGCTTCGCGACACCAGGTAGTTCAGGAAACTCGGCTGCAGGAAGGGCAAATCCACGGCGACCATCAGATTCAGCTCCGTGCATGTTCTTGTCAGGGCGGCGTGGATCCCGCCCAGCGGGCCGCGTTCCGTATACACATCTTCGACTACTGTACCGAAGGCTGCAAACTTTGCCTCACTGCCCACAATTAATGGGCTGCTCGCCACGGTCTTTGCCAGCTCCAGAGCTCGGTCAAGCAGTGTCTGTCCGCCCAGCTTCAGAAAGGCCTTATCCTCCCCCATCCGGGAACTCTTGCCGCCGGCCAGGACGAAAGCGGTCACCGGGTCCACGCCGTGATAATACACGTGCAAGTGATTGCTGCTTAGGCTCTTGTAAGGCCTACTTCAGGGCTACTCCGCATGCTCTGTGATCCGCTTGGGAAGGGGTTGCGTGAATCACAAGAAAGCGGAGTTTACCAGCCCAATCCAGGACCATATTTTCATTACCCGAAAGTAACCTAGCCCAACTGCCAACCGCCGTTGGATGATGGTTCTTCCCGGTGCTCCCCTCCGGTAGACAACCATGCCACAGAAGTTATTGGAAGTCCTGATGCTAGGCCGCTGCTCTCACGAATTTTCCTGGCCCCGGCGCGCCGCCGACGGCCACTACTACCAGGTGTGCCTGCTCTGCGCTGCGGAGTACAAGTACGACTGGAAAACCATGAAGCGCATTAAGCGCGAGGATAACGAGCCTGAAATGACCTCTGAGACGCCACGCGGACGGAAAGAGAAGAAACCAACCTGGGTGCCGCGCGCCCGGCGGTTGAGCCTGCAGGCTCCGGTTCGGTATCGTCCCAAAGGCTTGGGAACCTGGCATGAAGGCACCGTCGAAAACCTGAGCCAGTCCGGCGTCCTGCTGGTGGGACCGCAACAATTGCCGGTAAATACCCTGGTCGAAATGGTCTTCGAGATGCCAGAGGAAATCTCCGGACAGAAGAACAGCACGGTTCTTTGCCAGGGCCGGATCACCCGCCGCAAGGATCAGCGCGATCCCGAATCGGTCGGTCTGGCAGCATCGATCCTGGACTACAAGTTCTTGCGCCAGAATTGACCGGCAGGTTTCCACTCTGGAAGCAGCTCCGCCAGAACAGCCTAAGTAGTTCTTTGCTCACCAGTTACGCATCTGACACCATCTCGCCTCTGGGATATAATTTTGCCCAGGACCTGCGCCCGCTTCTGCATCTAAACTAGTGATCATCGATTTGCAACGCTTCAGGAGTGTGCCCATGAAGGCGAAATTTTCTGTGTACGTCACCACAGTCATGCTGCTGGCATTGCTGGCGGTTGGCGTGGGCTGCACCAAGGCCCCGAACGACGCCGAACTGACCAGTGACATTTCAAGCAAACTGGCCGCCGATTCCGGTCTGGCAGGCAAGCAGCTTGGAGTGAAATCAGAGAACGGAATCGTGACTCTGACCGGCACCGTCGACAACGATACGCAACGTGAGGCGGCAGCTCGTTATGCTTCTTCTGAGGCGGGCGTCAAGCAGGTGATCAATAACCTGCAGGTGACCGCTCCGCCGCCGCCCGAAACGGCGCAGACTACTCCGCCGCCGGTAGAGGAAAGCAAGCCATCGCCGGCTCCGCCCCCGAAGCCTCGTCATCGGGAGCCGCGTGCGCGCAATTTACCCTCGTCCTCTTCGTCGGGTAACAACGCCCCCTCGGCGCCGGTAGCAGCAATGACGCCGCCGCCAGCAGCACCCGTGGTGCCTTCGACACCGCCGCCACCGCCTCCGCCCAAGAAGGTCACAATTCCTTCAGGCACAAGCCTGGCAGTGCGGCTAGTCGACACTATCGATTCCGAAGCCAGTCAGCAGGGTCAAACCTTTCACGCCACGCTCGATTCACCGCTGGCGGTGGAGGGTGAAACCGCTTTGCCTGCCGGGGCCGACGTGGAGGGCCACATCGTAAGCGTTCAGAGCGCGGGCAAGTTCGCGGGACAGTCTCTGTTGGTGCTGCAGCTTGATCGCATTTCTGGCGGAGGCAAGACCTACAACATCCAGACCGATCAATACTCGAGAAAGGGTTCTTCCCGCGGCAAGAATACCGCTGCGAAAGTCGGCACCGGCGCTGGCATCGGAGCCATCATCGGAGCCATCGCCGGCGGCGGCAAGGGAGCAGCGATCGGCGCGGCGGCCGGCGGCGGCCTGGGTGGTGGAGTTCAGGCAGCCACCAAGGGCCAGCAAATCAAGCTGCCCTCGGAAACTGTCCTTAACTTTACGCTGCAGGCTCCAGTGACCGTGATCGCAAGCAACAAGGGACCGAACGAGGGCCGCCACAGGATGCATCGGCCCAATTCGAATCCGTCCGACTCCAATTCGCCGGATTCGATGCCGCCTCCAGACTCGAGTCAGCCCGGACCTGATCAATCAGGACCAGACCAGTCGGGACCAAATCAGCCAAATCAGTAAAGTTTTGTAAACTATTTCACGCAGGGCCGGCTCTCGGGCTGGCCCTTTTTTTGAACCTCTTAGATCACCGTTGCAGCCCCTCAAAATTTAGACCCGGCGTACACTTTGGTTCATCCAATAGTTTTCGGGCTTCATCACTTAAGAGGCTTTCATGTGGATTGTTGCGCTGGCCCTGCGCCGGCCCTACACCTTCGTTGTTCTCGCTCTGCTGCTGCTGATACTCGGTCCCATTGTCATCTTCCGCACGCCCACCGACATTTTTCCTAATATCAACATTCCGGTGGTCAGCATCCTGTGGAACTACAGCGGCCTGAACTCCGAAGAGATGGCCAACCGCATTGTCACCCTCACTGAGCGGACGCTGACCACGACGGTGGATAACATCGAGCACAGCGAATCGCAGTCGCTCAATGGGATCGCTGTAGTAAAAGTATTTTTCCAGCCCAACGCCAACATCGAAAGGGCGATCGCACAGATCACGGCAATTTCCCAGACGCAATTGCGGCAGTTGCCGCCGGGAACCACGCCGCCTTTGATCATCACTTACAACGCATCCACAGTGCCCATTCTGCAGCTGGCCCTGTCAGGCCAGAAACTCTCCGAGCAGCAACTGTTTGACTATGGAGTGAACTTTATCCGCACCCGCCTGGTGACGATTCCCGGCGCTGCCATTCCGTATCCCTATGGCGGCAAGCAGCGGCAGGTGCAGGTTGATCTCGACACCAACGCTCTGCAGGCCAAAGGCCTGTCGCCGAACGACGTGGTCAACGCCATCAGCGCTCAGAACCTGATTCTTCCCGCCGGAACCTCGAAAATCGGGCAGTTCGAGTACGACGTAGATCTGAACGGCAGTCCCCGAACCGTGGCGGAATTGAACGATCTCCCCATCAAGCGTGTGGGGAATACCACGATCTATATTCGCGATGTGGCCTTCGTGCGCGACGGATTTCCGCCCCAGACCAACATTGTGCGAGTCGATGGACAGAGGGCTTCCCTGCTTACCATTCAGAAAACCGGAAATGCCTCAACGCTTGACATCATTGCCGGAATCAAAACCCTGCTGCCGCGAATTCAAGCCCAGTTACCGCCTGAGCTGCAAATCAAACCTTTGGCCGACCAGTCGATTTTTGTGCGTGCATCGATTGACGGGGTGGTGCGCGAAGGCCTGATCGCAGCCTGTCTCACTGGCGTGATGATCCTTATCTTCCTGGGGAGCTGGCGCAGCACGGTAATTATTGCGGTATCGATCCCGCTGTCGATTCTTACTTCCATCATCGTCATGAGCGCGCTGGGCGAGACCATCAACATCATGACTCTCGGCGGGCTGGCGCTCGCCGTCGGCATTCTGGTGGACGACGCCACCGTGGAAATTGAAAACATCAACCGGAATATCGCCGAAGGTAAGGAAATTCAGAAAGCGATTCTGGATGGCGCGCAGCAGATCGCTGTACCGGCCTTCGTTTCCACCCTCGCCATCTGCATTGTGTTCCTGCCGATGTTCTTTCTGACGGGCGTGGCACGGTACCTGTTCGTTCCGCTGGCGGAGGCGGTGGTGTTCGCCATGTTGGCCTCCTATCTGCTGTCTCGAACTCTGGTCCCGACCATGGCCAAATATCTGCTTCGCGGCCATGAGCAGGAAGCCGGACACTTGAATACCACCAGCCGGAATCCTCTGGTGCGGTTGCAGGTCCGGTTTGAGCTGGCTTTCGAAAGATTCCGGGACCGCTATCACGAAATGCTGGAGCGTTCCCTGCATCACCGCAGCGCTTTCCTGTGGGGCTTTGCCGTGGTGTGCGTGGCTTCGTTCGTGCTCATCGTCCCCTGGCTGGGAAGGGATTTCTTTCCCAGGGTGGACGCCGGACAATTCAAGCTGCACCTCAGGGCGCGAGCAGGAACGCGAATTGAGGAGACCGCCAATCTTTGCGACCAGGTTGAGAGCTACATCCGCCAGCAGATTCCGCCTCATGAAATCTCCAGCGTCATCGACAACATCGGGTTGCCCTACAGCAGCATCAACCTGTCCTACAGCAACTCAGCGCCCACCGGCCCTGCCGACGCCGACGTTCTGGTCACGCTTACGCCCAAGCATCGTCCGACGGAAGAATACGTACACGACTTGCGCATAAAACTCGCGCAACAGTTTCCCGGCGTGGATTTTTCGTTCCTGCCGGCGGACATCGTGAGTCAGATTCTGAATTTTGGTCTGCCTTCTCCGATCGATATCCAAGTCACCGGGTATGACCTTCAGGCCAATCGGCTGTTTGCCAACAAACTGCTGCGGCAAATCAAGCTGGTTTCAGGAACCGCCGATCTGCGCATCCAGCAACCCTTCGATGAACCACATCTGCACGTTGACGTGGACCGAACCAAAGCCCAGCTAGCGGGCTTCACCCAGCGCGACATCGCAACCAACCTGCTGGTGTCGCTCAGTGGAAGTTTCCAGACTTCACCGACCTACTGGCTCAACCCGAAGAATGGAGTGAGCTATTCCATCGCCACTCAAACTCCGCAGTACCGTCTGGATTCGCTGCAGGACCTGGAAAACATCCCGATCACGGGAACCAGCGGAACTCCTCCAGCGATTTTGGGATCGCTGGCGTCCATCCAGCGGGCGCCCGGAATGTCTCTGGTCTCGCACTACGACATTCAGCCCGTGGTTGACATTTACGGCTCTGTTCAAAGGCGCGATCTCGGCGGCGTTGCGGACGACATCCAGAAGATCATCAACAACAGCCGCAAGGAGCTGCCCCGCGGTTCGGAGCTGGTAGTGCGTGGGCAGGTTCAGACGATGAAGTCGTCGTATTCCGGATTGATTTCCGGATTGGCATTTGCCATCCTGCTGGTGTATTTGCTGATCGTGGTGAACTTCCAATCCTGGCTGGATCCGTTCATCATCATCGCAGCGTTACCGGCGGCGCTGGCTGGAATCGTGTGGTTCCTGTTCATCACCAACACCAACATCAGCGTTCCGGCGCTGACCGGGTCGATCATGTGTATGGGCGTGGCCACGGCGAATAGTATTCTGGTGGTCAGCTTTGCCAAGGAGCAGATGGATGAGGGCAAGGATGCCCTCACGGCCGCGCTGGCGGCGGGATTCACCCGCTTCCGCCCGGTCTTAATGACCGCGCTGGCCATGATCATCGGTATGGTGCCTATGGCGATTGGGTTAGGCGAGGGCGGAGAGCAGAACGCGCCGCTGGGGCGGGCTGTGATCGGGGGGCTGATCTTTGCCACCGCAGCTACCTTGTTCTTCGTCCCGGTTTTCTTTAGCCTGCTGCATGGACGACGCGGCCAGGCCAACCAGCCGGCGAAAGCTGAATCCGGCGTCTAACTGGGATCATCAATATTTTCATATGGTTCGGGAGCAAGAATGAAGGTTGAAAACGACACCGGCATCTATAGGGAAACCAGCACGGAAACTCACACCGAAATTCCGAGCCCATCTGGACGGCGGCAAAGTCGCTCCTCGTGGTGGATCCTCCTGCTTGCCGTGGTTTGCGCGGTGCTGCTGGTAGTCTTTGGCATTTTGCCTCGCATTCAGGCGCGGACGGCGCTGCGCCAGGAAACCGACCAGATGGCGGTGCCCACGGTCGCCGTCGTGCAGCCCAAGCGCTCTGATCCTGCCCACGAAATCATTCTTCCGGCGAGCGTCCAGGCCTTCGCGGATGCTCCAATTTACGCCCGCACCAACGGCTACCTGAAGCGGTGGTATGTGGATATCGGAACCCGGGTTCAGGCCGGTCAACTGCTCGCCGACATCGACACTCCGGAAGTCAATCAGCAATTGCGGCAGGCGCGCGCCGATTTAGCCACCGCCCAGGCGAACCTGAATCTTTCCAAGATCACAGCAGGTCGGTACGCTGGCCTGTTGGCGACCGATTCCGTTTCCAAACAGGAATCCGACAACGCGACCGGGGACTACGAAGCCAAGCAGGCCTTATTGCAGTCCTCACAGGCCAACGTGAGGCGGCTCGAGGAGTTGCTGTCGTTTCAAAAGATCTATGCTCCGTTCGCCGGCGTGATCACGGCACGAAACACCGATATCGGCGCCCTGATCGATTCGGGCAGCAGCGGTGGGACCCGAACTGAACTCTTTCATATCGTGCAGCCCGACAAACTGCGGGTCTATGTCAGCGTGCCCCAGGTGTACTCGCAAGCCGCCAAACCCGGCCTGACCGCCGACCTCACATTATCGGAATTTCCGGGACGCCGTTTTGAGGGGAAACTGGTGCGAACCGCTAACGCTATCGACCCAACTTCGCGCACTCTTCTGGTCGAAATTGCGGTTAATAATCCTACCGGCCAACTGTTCACCGGCTCTTACGCCGAAGTGCATCTCAAGCTGCCGACGCCTACTTCGTCTCTGATCTTGCCCGTCAACACACTCCTCTTCCGCGCCGAAGGTTTGCGGGTAGCGACGGTGGGTGATGGCCAGCGGGTCGAGTTAAAGCAGATCACGCTGGGACACGATTTCGGAAGCGAAGTTGAAGTGGTTGCCGGCTTGAACGGAAACGAGAACGTCATCGTAAACCCGCCGGACTCAGTCGTGGCCGGTGAAACGGTTCGCGTCGCCCAGAATTCGCCGCAGGGGGCGCAGTGAGGAATCGGATGTCGGACGTCAGAGTTCGACGTCGGACACCTGGCGCCCGGTGCTCGGTGTCAGGTCTGGCTATTGGTCTACTCCTATTGAGCGGTTGCGCGGTCGGGCCACGCTATTCCAAACCCACGACTCCCGCGCCTCCCGCCTACAAAGAAGTTCCGCCCGACTGGAAAGCGGCTCAGCCCAGCGATCAAATTGCGCGTGGCAAGTGGTGGGAGATTTTTCAGGATCCGCAATTGAACGCGTTGGAAGAGCAAGTCAATGTTTCCAATCAGAATCTGAAGGCGGCAGAAGCTCAGTTTCGCCAGGCGCGAGCGCTGGTGCGATTCAACCGCTCGAATTATTATCCCACGATCACCGCCGGAGCTTCGGCGGACCGCGAGCACCTTTCGCAGAACCGGCCCTTGGTTACCGGCACGACCCCGACGAACATAACCGACCTGTCAATCCCTGCGGTCGATGTGTCCTACGAAGCAGACGTGTTTGGACGGGTGCGTCACACGGTAGAAGCGGCGCGTGCGAATGCCCAGGCCAGCGCCGGCGATCTGGAGTCGCTGAGCCTGAGTCTGCATGCCGAATTGGCATTTGACTACTTTGAGATGCGCACGCTCGATGCGGAAGAGCAATTGCTGCTGTCGAACGTGACCTCTTTTGAAAAAGCGCTGGATTTGACCCAGAGCCGGTACAAAGGCGGTGTATCTTCCGGCGTCGATGTCGCCCAGGCCCAGACTGAGCTTGAAACTACTCGTGCCCAGGCGATCGACGTACTGATCCAGAGAGCGCAGAACGAACACGCGATCGCCGCTCTCACCGGTCAGCCGGCGTCC
The DNA here is from genome assembly GCA_963734265.1 of Terriglobia bacterium. Taxonomy (GTDB): domain Bacteria; phylum Acidobacteriota; class Terriglobia; order Terriglobales; family Acidobacteriaceae; genus JAIQFF01. The sequence goes on along the minus strand of CAVTGN010000012.1, from coordinate 141,566 downwards.
ACTTTCACTGTTCCGGTCGCAGCCTGGAACACACCACCGCCGCCGATTCCGCCGGGACTTCCCTCAGAACTGTTGGAACGCCGCCCCGACGTTGCGGCCGCGGAACGGCGCATCGCCGCAGCCAACGCTCAAGTCGGCGTGGCACGGGCCGCATACTTTCCAATCTTTACCTTGTCTGGCTCGGGCGGGTTTGAAAGCACCGCGATCACAACCCTGATTCAAGGGCCCAGCGGGTTTCTGACCGCCGGCGCTGCTGCGGCTGTGACGGCCTTTGACGGAGGCCGCCGCCGTGCCGTATCCGAGCAAGCCCGGGCGGCTTACGACGAGTCCCTGGCGAATTATCGGCAGACCGTCCTCACCGCTTTTCAGGAAGTGGAAGACAACCTGGCGGCGCTACGAATTCTCGACGACGAAGCCAGGGCCCAGCAAGCCGCCGTGGCCGCAGCCGAACACTCCCTCGATCTCTCCTTCAATCGCTACAAAGGCGGTGTCGTCAGCTACCTCGAAGTGACCACGGCGCAAAGCACAGCTTTGGCCGACGAACGCGCCGCTGTCGACATCCTGCGCCGCCGCATGACCACCAGCGTCACCCTGATCAAGGCTCTCGGCGGCGGATGGACTTCCGCCAGCTTGCCTTCCGTGAAAGTCGAATCCCGCCCGCAAACGGCAAACGGCCAGTAGGTCAGTGGCCGATTACCCGCAAGGTCTAGTACTAAAGTAATCGGGCATTTCGCGGATGGTATGGCTCTCTTCGCTGCGATAAAACATCTATAGATTTATAAGAAGTAATTTTTCAGGAGCTTGCGCCATGACTCCAATTAATGTTCATGAAGATCCCAGATACGCAAAACAGTTAATTCGCTTGCAACACCTCAGCCAATTCATCTCCGAAATCGCCGCCGCGATTGTCACCGGTAACGACGAGTTTGAAAGTGTCTGGAGTATCGCGAATCGCGTCTACGACCGGCACTCGTCGCCCAAGGTCGCTTTCATAAGCCGCCCCGCGTTGAATGAAGCCGACAGGACCGCCCTGAGCGCATAGTGCGCCAGAGCGCCTTGTGTAGAGACGTAGCAACGGGGGTTTGCGCAAGAGCGCGGAGCACCGGTATGCTCTCCTGCCATGGTCCGAACCTTTCGTTTATTTCTCCTCGGCTTCGTTCTGCTGTTTTTGACCACTCTGGCGCTGGCGCAGCAACCCTTCCTTCCCTCCGAGCAGTGGGTCAAGCTGCGCGATGAGGCGAATGGCGCTGCTCCGTACGAGAATCTGCGATACCTCACCCGCCTGCATCGCGTGCCCGCCACCGCGGAATTTGATCAGGCGGCGCAATTCATCTTCGAGCGAGCCCAGGAATACGGCCTCTCTGAAGTTCAAAGCGAGCAGTTCCCCGCCGACGGAAAAACTCAGTACGGCCTGATGCGTTCGTACCTTGGCTGGAGCGTCGAAGCCGGCCAACTGTGGGAGGTACGGCCGCAGCATCTCCTGCTGGGAGACTGGGCAACCGACCCCATCCGGCTTGCCGACTACAGCCACAGCGCCGACGTGGAAGCCGCACTGGTGGACGTCGGCGACGGATCGCACGAAGCTGACTACAGCGGCAAAGACGTGCGCGGCAAGATTGTCCTGGCCGATGGCGTGCTCTCGCGGGTGCAGGAGCTGGCGGTAATCAAGCACGGCGCCGCCGGCATCGTAAGCGATATGCCCAACCAAACCACAGCATGGTCCGGCCTGGATCGCACTCTGGTGCGTTGGGGTCACCTGGAGGCGCGAGCATCCACCGGATTCGCCTTCATGGTTTCGCGGGAGACAGCCGAGTCGCTGCGAGCGCGTTTGGCGATGGCAGAGCCGGTTATTCTGTCGGCGAAAGTGAAGGCCGAGGTTGGCCCCGGACACTGGACGGTGGTAAGCGGCGTAATCGCCGGAACCGATCCGGCCGACGGCGAAATTGTCTATAGCTGCCATCTTGATCACCAGCGCCCCGGAGCCAATGACAACGGCAGCGGCTGCGTCACCATCCTCGAGTCCGCCCGCATCATCGCAAGATTGATCAGCACCGGAGCGCTGCCGCGCCCCAAGCGAACTTTGCGATTCGTCTGGGGACCTGAGGTGGAAGGCACAATGGCCTATCTCAGCCGCCACCCGGAAATCCGGAAGCGGCTGCGCGCCGACATCCACATGGACATGGTCGGCGGCGATCCCTTCAAGAACAAGTCCATCCTGCACGTGACCGCGACGCCCTGGTCATTGCCGAGCTTTGTCACCGACGTTGGAGCTACCGTCGCAGAGGTAATCCGGACCGGCGCGGCTCACTATGCCGAAAGCGGTGATTCGCCGGAAGCCGCAGTGGTCGAGACTCGCGCCGGCGAACTGGGCACGCGCAACGAATTTCTGGCGATCGTCAATCCCTACTCTGAGGGCAGCGATCACGACGACTACGATTCCTCCACCATCGCCGTGCCGTCGCTCTATCTGTGCGACTGGCCGGATATTTACATTCATACCGACCATGACACCTTGCAACAAATCGATCCCACCAAGCTGCGTCGGGTAGCTCTGCTGGGCGCCGCGGCCGGTTATGTTTACGCCACTCTTGATGCCAGACGAGCCGAAGCCCTGATTCCCTTCTATACCGCTCAATCTGAAATGCGCCTCGCACAACTATTCGAACGCGCGCATCAGTTGCTGGACGACCCGAAATCCGATCCTGGCGCCGGCTGGTATGAGGCGCGAAACGTCATGAAGCAGGGCTTGCGCCGCGAGCTTGCGACCCTGAATTCACTGCTGGAATTCACCGGCTCCAGCGCCGGCGCGGCTGCGAACGAGAAGATTCTCGCCGATCAGGTTGCGACGTTTTACGCCTGGATCGACACCCAGGCCAAAGCCCGCGGGGCACAGGGTCAGGAGCCGAAGGCACCCTGGTCGGGAGACGCTGCCAACAAGATTCCCATTCGCATCGGCGACTTCGGACCCCTCGTTTATCAGAATGACAATGTTCTCCGGGCGCGGCTGGGAGCCGAACGAGTAGCGAAAATCAAGCTGCTTGATAGTGAAGCCACACACCTGCTCAACCTGCAGAGTCTCTCCGACCTGTACGCCTACGAGATTGTGAACTTCGTCGATGGCAAGCGCAGCGTGGGAGAAATTCGGGACGCGGTCTCAGCGGAGTATGGTCCACTCCCCGTCGAACTGGTCAGTGACTATCTCGAAGCCTGCAGGGAGGCCGGAATCATTCAATGGAAGTGAGAAAAACTCAAGCTTTCAGTTTGCTGCCTTAGCCCACTGGGCTTGCCTGCTCCACCGGCGCGGGCGCGACCCACCTTTCGGGCAACGTGAGTTCGGGCATGGGAGGGGCTGCAAACAAGCGTTGACACGGTTTGGCCAGCCAGCGAGCCCAGCGCGAAGACCGCGAAACACGCGCGCTGTCGGTGGCGATTCCGGTGTCAGCGTACATCTGCCGGTAAATCTTCGAGATCAGAACAAAAGCCAACCGCGCGCGCATGGACTTGATGAACCCGGAACGCGTCCAAATGTATTTGAGACTGTAAAAAGTGTCCCAGACGGATTGCGTGCGCCGGCGAATCTCTTCCGCCGACATGGTCGGATGCGGCCAGTAGAGCTTGGGCCGAAGCGCTCGTGGTATGAGCCAGCGACGGGTGATGGGAATGCCGGCGATGTATTGCGGGGCGGCCTCCATGTTTTTCTCCCAGCGGTTGAAATCCACGGTGCCGGGATATGGAGTCAGCATGACAAACTGGGCAAACGCAACTTCAGCGCGAGCTGCGGCCAGGGCAGTGGCATCGAACGTTTCCGGACGATCGCTGGGCAATCCGAAGATGAACGAACCCAGAACATAGACTCCGTGCCGGCGGAAGGTTCTCAGGTGCTCGACCAGGTCCTCTCCGGCCGCATTGAACTCCTTGTAAACGTCCTTCAGTCCTTCAGGAGTGACCGACTCCACTCCCACCAGCGCGCCTTTGATATTGGCGGTACGCATGGCATCGAGGAATTCGGTATCTTCTGCCGCCTCCATCGTGATCTGGGTGAAGAAAATCATGTCGGACGGAAGCTGCGCCAGGCGCGCCATAAGCTCAAAACGCTCCGCCCGGATGGCCTTGAGTTCGTTGAGGCGATGGGTATTGTGCTGCTCCGCGGCAAGACGAAGATCGGTGAGAGTTACGGGATAGAAATTATCGTCAGCGAGGGCAATGAAGCGAAATCCCAGGCGGCGAAGTTGGATGATTTCCTCGACTACAACGTCCGAGGCGCGCTGCCGCGGGCGCTGTCCGTCGGTCCGCCAAACCGAGCAGAAGGAGCAATGTTTGGGGCAGCCGCGAACCGTCTGCACCGAGGCCCACATATAGCTCTGCCGCGGCACCAGATCCCAGCGTGCGGGCAGGAATTCCGAAGCCTCGATGCGGCCTCCTTCGTAAACCAGCTGAGGCGTTCCGTGCTCGCAATCCGCCAATACTTTGGCCCAGGCTACATCTCCGTCGCCTTTGACCACAGCATGCGCGCCGCCCAGTTCGTGGGCTTCGGCGGGATAAAGAGTCGCGTGAATGCCGCCGAACACCACGTAGGCGCCGCGTTCACGAGCCGTTTTTCCAATTTCGTATCCGCGCAGCGCATTGGCGGTGTGGATGCCGATACCGACAACGTCCCCGGCTTGAATATCGAGCGGGTCCACCGCATCCAGGGTTTCATCCACCAGGCAGGGATCGCCAAAGCTTGAGGGAGTTGCTGCAGCCAGAACATATAGCCAACGGGGGGTGATTACGGCCGTGCCGAAGGAAACTTCGCTCGGATTGATGAGATGAACGCGCACTCAATTGCGCCCTCCTTAGGCGGTCTTGCTAAGCAGGGCGAGGGAAAGCGCCCGGAACTGCGTTCTTCACATTTCCTGGATTACAAATTTCGTGACGACAGAGTTCTGATTGTGAAATCATTCTGCCGTTCGTCGCCCCAAATGGCGCTGATACGGGAATTGTTATATTTTGGTCGAGGGGAAAACTGGTCAATATTGACCACTTCCCGGAGACAGGCGGCGCTATTCTGCGGTTAAGGCCACGAAAATGTACTTCCGTTCCGCTTCGCTCGGCTTGCCCATCCTGATCTGCATCGGGGTGTTGCAAATGGCGGGGGCGCAACCCTCAGACATCGCCACTCTACCCGTTTTAAGCACCGAAGAAGTGGTCAACAATCTGGTGCGCAAGAACCTGGAACGATCCCGAGCTCTGCGGGCTTACCAGGGCACGCGAACTTATCGTTTGGAATATCACGGCTTTCCCAGTTCCCGTACCGCTGAAATGGTCGTAGATGTAACCTACACGGCGCCGGGAACGAAGGAATTCAACATCCGCTCTGAAAATGGCTCCAAGCTGCTGATCGAGCGGGTATTCAAGAGGATGCTGCAAAGCGAGAAAGAGGCCAATACCGAGGAGAACCAGCGCGGCGTAGCCCTGAACCCGGAGAACTACCGCTTTACCATGGTGGGGCAGGAGAAAACCTCTGACGGCTTCGTCTACATCCTCTCAGTCGAGCCGCGGACACAAAACAAGCTCTTATATCGCGGGCGTATCTGGGTCGACGCCAGAGATTTTGCGGTAATGCGTATGCAAGGCGAGCCTTCCAAGAATCCCTCATTCTGGACCAAAGAGACGCAGATCGAACAGGTCTACGGCAAAGTCGGCGATTTCTGGCTCCCGCGATCTAATCGCAGCACCACTACGGTTCGGCTTGGAGGCCGCGCCCTGTTCACCATCGACTACGGGGACTATCAGATTACATCCGCCACCCCATCCCAGCGGACAGGTAACGCCGTTGCGGGAAACCGATAACAGGAAAGTGCGGCCTAAATGCCGTTCGGCGTAGAGACGTAGCTTCCTACGTCTGGTTCGTTCCGGAGATGTAGCATGCTACGTCTCTATGAAGGTGATTCTAATCGTGCAGCACGATATTCAGCAGAGAGCTGTGAACCTGCAGTCCGCCGTTGTAGTGAATGAAGCCCAGCTTTCGGAAACGGTTCATAAAGAAGCTGACCCTCGACCGTGTCGTGCCCACCATTTCAGCCAGGGTTTCCTGACTGATCTTGGGGACCACGTTTTCGGGCACACCATCCTTGCCAAAATGGGCGAGCATAAGAAGGATCCGCGCCAGCCTCTTTTCGCTGGAATTGAACAACTGATCGACCAGATCCTCTTCGTAACGGATATTGCGCGACAGCAGGTAGGCCACAAACATATCCGAGAAAGCATGCTCCCGATGGAGAGCAAGCATCATGGCCTTTTTTTCAATGCGGAGTAGTTGGCACTCGGTCATGGTGACCGCGAATCCCATGCGCAGGGTCTGCCCGGCGAGCGAGCCTTCGCCAAAGAAATTCCCCTGATTCAGTATGCCCAGAGTCGCTTCTTTGCCGCCTTTGGATACGACGGTAAGCTTTACTCTGCCCTTTTGAACGTAAAAGACGGCGTCAGCGCGGTCCCCTTGTGCGAATATGGTTCGCTTTTTCGGAATCGTCAAACTCGTCCTTCCTTTACCGATGGTCGCCAGAAACTTGGCTGGATCGAATTCGCGTTTCCCCGGGGTTGCCACTTTCATCGTGTCTGATTTTAATCGAATGGCAGTATTTTGCTAACCCGCTAATGAACCTGTAATCAATGACTTACAGTCATATTTTCGCCTGACCCACCGGGATGCGCTCCTTTGCCGCTGCTTGAACCAAAGGCCTTTACCCTGTACACTGCCTGTTCATCACCCTTCCTGCCTGGAGCGAACAATGATTGATCGGACTGATAGCCGTACCGAGTGGTTTGCCTACGAAGCCAAGGCGGCCTCGATAAGCCAGGAGCGCCGGTCCGAGGAATTGCAGCTGGAAAAACTCAAGCTCCGTCTCCACAACAAAATGCGAGAAGCGGAGATACAGGAACCGGTCGTGTCCGCGGCGTAGTTGCCTGCCAAGCGTTCGTTCCTATCAACTCCCCGGCGACCGACGCTTCAGTTCATGTCTCAGACTGCGGCCTTCCACCAACTGAAAGATTTCTTCCGCCAGGTTTTTGGAATGGTCCCCGGCGCGCTCAAACGCCTGTGCGATGAACAGCAAGTTGGTGCTGTATTCCCGTTCATGGCGGTCGGCCTTTTCCAGATGGCGGCGGAAAATTGCGCGACAGGCTTCATCGATGCGGGCATCAGTCTGCAGCACCCAGCCAGCGGCTTTGACGTCGCGATTCAGGAAGCCCTGGTGAATTCGCTCCAGCATGCTTTCCAGAATTCCGGCCATTTCCGCCACTTCCCGGCTGTCATCCTTTGACAGCTGCGCACCCAGGATTTGAAGCCGTTTTGCCGCAGACCATAGCAGGTCTCCAATACGCTCCAGATCGATAATAAATTTGAGACAGGCTAGCAGTTCCCGCGCCTCCGCTTCATTTACGGCAGTGATGGCGCCGGTGATGCTTTCATCGACCTTGCGTTCGATGCGGTCTAGTTCCTTTTCGCAGTCCTTGACCGCGAGAAATGCCATCTTCGACGCGTCCCGCGTGTATTCCCCGACGTTGAAAGCGGAGTCCTTGGCAACCAGACAGGCTTGCCGGATTAAGTCCGTCATTTTCCTGATGGACTCCGCATGTTTCGGAGATGCCCGTTTCATGGAATTCTCAGACCGTCCGGCGGCAGCGTAGGAGGGAGAAGGCAGAGTGCATTCGTGCTCATCCCGTGAGGAATTCTATCATCGGGGTCGGCCCGTCAGAATTTTGGATCCGCAACGCTCGATCTACTTTGCGTCCTTTGCGTTCTTTGCGGTCAAATGCTTTTAACCGTAAAGGACGCAAAGGTCGCAAAGATATCCTCTCAGACTTCTCTATGTCAGACCGGCCCAGGCCAGGCCGGCAAAAGAATCGACCGACGGGAAAGTCGACGGAGCTTGCCGCGCCTCCATCGCTTTGCTGGCAATCACTTGATCGAGAATCAACGGGATTTCGAAGACCGCGTAGTTTTCATACTGGCTGACACTGTCACGGAGTTCCTGAAGCCGGGAGTCGTTCAATAACTGGTCAACCACCGACCCGATATGGTGGAAATCTGGCACGACAATTCCCAAACGCTTTTCGGTCAGCCAGGTCCCGTTGTATCGCTCCTGGGGCAGCGTGCGTGCATTCTGTTCCACGATGACGGGGAGGCCGAACTGCAACGCTTCACTGATACTGCCCGGTCCGGCCTTGCCGATAAAGAAATCAGCCAGGGACATGAAGTAATCGACCTTGCTGCTGAAGCCCTCAATGACCACCGGCATGCTCAGCCCCAGGTTGCCGAGCTTTTCCGCCAGGTCGCGATTGTGGCCGCAAAGAAAAATCAGTTGAACAGGATTTGCGGTTTGGTCCATTCTTTTCGCGATCTCGAGCATCGCAGCCGAACCGTGGCCTCCGAACATGACAATGCCGGTCGGCAAGTCTGGTTTCAAGCCGAGTTTGATCCGCTCCTGTTCTCGATCGATGATCGGCTTTCGGTAAAACGAAGGTTTCACGATCATTCCGGAGGTCCCGAAAATTCTCTCCGGCGCGTGGCCCATCGCCCGCGCCTGCTTCCTGGCATATTCGCTTCCGCAGACAATGTATTCTGACTCGCGCTCGATCCAGAAGTTCGGCGGATAGTCAGCGAGATCGGTGAGCACGGTTACAAAGGCCGCATTTGGCATTTCCTGGCGAACGCTTTCGGCCAGGCAACGATTGAAATGCGGAATGACCGAAAGTACCAGGTCGGTGGGATGGTGCCGCCAGAAATTCCGAAGAATGCGGACAATCCGCGAGTGATGCAGGCGAATCGTGCATTGCAGGAGCACCAGCAGTTGCGGAGTCAGGCGCGTCCAGCCCTTTCGCAGGAGCAGGTTGTATCCGTCCTGCAGCCGATGGCCCGTCGCCCTCTGTACCAGATCGATCGGATCCAGGAGCTCTTGCAGATTCAACAGTTGCACCGTCCAGGGATGCTCCTGAGCTTCCAGAATCGTCTTCAACGCCCCCGCGGCGTTGCGATGTCCGCCACCCGCGTCGTGAAAAACGATGGTAAGAGAACGCATGATCAACCTCCCCGGCCTGCCTGCAAAGCGCTTCGCATTACCAGCATGTCAAGCCGGCCTTAAAGGGAGATCAAGGTTTGATTAATTTTGTGTGAATAATTCGGGAGGAAGCGAGAGACAAAACACAAAACAAACAGGTTACTGAAGTTACCGGTCACTTGCGAGCTTTACGGGGTTGTTTTCTCCAGAAGCTGGAACTCGTTCGACGTTGGAATAGCGAGCCGGTTGCCGCGCACGATCTCGCTGAACAACCTGGCGCTGCTGCGCAGGGTGCGAGCTTGAGTTTCGGGATCCAGCGCAACCAGACCGAAGCGAAGTTTCCACCCCTCATTCCATTCGAAATTGTCAGTGAGCGTCCAGTGCAGGTAACCACGGATGTCGTGTCCGCTTTCAATTAGCCCGTGCAGTTCGCGCAACGCATTCACAATGAGCCAGGGCCGGATGCGGTCTTCGGCGTCGGGCACTCCATTTTCCATAATGTAAATCGGCTTGCCCAGCCGTGCAGCCCATTTCACCGCCTGCGTGATTGCCTGGGGATAAGCTTCGCCGTAAGGATTCTCCACTCCCCGATCTCCCTGCGGAACATGCTGGGGCACAAGCAGCCTGGTGAAAAACATGCTCGCACTCCAGGGATCAAACGCCACGTGAAACCGGCTGTATACGTTCAGCCCGACGAAATCGCAACAACCTTTCGCGTCGTTATCAGGACCGCTGAGCATCCCAAACGGAAAGGCAAAGCGGCCATTCTCGATCAGCTCGAAAAAAGCGCGGTTGAAGAGCCGGTCCAGCAGGCGCGCGACCCAGCGATCCATAATTCCATTTTCGGGCTCAAACACCACGTAGTGCTGGGCCCAACCAACTTGCGCATCTGGAACTAATTCGTGGATCGCACGGTAGGCCAGCACGTGAGCGCGCGCCTGAACGCTGTTCACTCGCAATGCCTTGAATATTTCTCCCCGCCGGCCCGGAGGGAACTCGCCCAGCACATAACCGCACGCGGCATATACGTTGGGCTCGTTGAAGGTCACCCAGAAGCGGCAAAGGTCGCCAACCGCATTCGCCACCTCTCGGGTGAAGCGCTCAAACAACCGGGGAGCATCCGGCTGAAGAAATGCTCCTTTTTTTTCGAACCAGCGCGGATTGGTGAAGTGATGCAGACAAACGATGGGCTCAATGCCTCGCTGGTGCAGCCCTTCCAGCATCTCGCGGTAACGCTGCAAGGCCTGAAGAGTCAAAGCGGCCCTCTTCCGGTTCGATTCGGCTCCATTCGAGCGACAGCCGTAAGGCCTTCAGCCCCAGGTCATGAGCGATGTCGAAGTCTCGTTCCGCGTTGTTCCACCAGTCGCAGGCCTTGCCGCATTCGTCGCCAGACTTGATCCGGCCCGCCTTCTCCCAGTCCGACCATTGATTACAGTTATTGCCTTCAACCTGATGCGCCGCCGTGGACACGCCCCACAAAAACTTTTCGGGAAAACTGAGGTAGGATTCAGAATTCGTCGCGCACAATTCCAGCTCGGGCATGATTTGCATTCTACGATAATGCGAAGTGCAGCATGTTGCCGCTATTCCAGCGCCGCTGAAATCGGACGAGAAACCTCTTCGAGTTTTGAGCCAGATAGCGTCTGCCTGGCCTCAATCCACTTGGGTGCAGCATCGCGCTCTTCATCCGGACGGCTCATCACGAACGCGGCCACAAGCCGCTTTTGGCGCAACCACCACACGCTGAAACTCTTGCCGGACAAATCACCGCGATGGACGATCTGATCCGCGCCCGAGGAATCGCCCCAATATTCATAAGAGAGATCAAACACGTCGGAAAAGAAATAGGGCACGTGTTTGAAGGGAGTCCGCTCACCCATCAGGGCGCGAGCGACGTACTGACCCTGTGAGACTGCGTTATCCCAGTGTTCAACACGCCGGCGCTTGGCGAAAAGCACGTCCTGGTAGTTCGCGACATCTCCGGCGGCATATATATCGGGCTGGCTGCTCTCGAGATGTTCATTCACCATCACGCCGTCGCCCACTTCGATTCCACTGTTGGCGATGACGTCCGTGACCGGCCGAACTCCGATACCGGCGACAACCATCTCGCATGCAATAGCCTGGCCGCCACCGAGCACAACCGCGTTAACGGTGCCCTCGCCGCGCAATTCGGTTACAGTCGCGGATTTGATGATTCCCACGTTATGCGCCGCATAGTAAGTCTCGAAGAACTCGGACATCTGCGGCGTAAAAAGCCGCTTGGAGATCCGGTCCTCCGTCAGAACCATCGTGACCTCAATGCCCTTTTGCGCCAGTACCGCCCCGACTTCCATTCCGATGAATCCGCCGCCAATCATCACCGCGCGTTTCACCCGTTCCGCGGAGCGTCGAATGAGTTTCGAGTCGTCGAGCGAACGCAGATAGTGCAGATTTCCCAGCTTTGCGCCCGGAATTTCCAGGGTTCGCGGAGTGGCTCCCGTCGCTATGATCAATTTATCGAATCCAACGTCGCCACCTGATTTCAAGGCCAGCCGTTTTCCCTTGGCGTCCAATCCCGAAATCTCACATCCCAGCTTCACATCGATTTTGTTCTTACGGTAAAAGTCTTCCGGATTGATGCGGATCGAGTCTTCCGAATCTTTCCCGGCCAGAAAGCCCTTCGATAGCGGGGGCCGTTCGTAGGGAATCGATGTATCCGCCGACAGGATTGCCAGTTCTCCCGGCTTTAAGCCCGACTCAACCAACTGCTTGGCTGCATACCCTGCGACCATTCCGCCACCGAGAATCACGAACCGGTATTCGCTCACGCGGCCTCCTGTAAAAGTCACTGCTTCTCGCCACGAGTGCCTCTTGCTCTCAGCCAGACGATGAGTCGGCTATCGCTGTTGGATGCATGTCCACGGCCGGGCGGATGATTCCGGATTCGGGAATCCTTGCCTCCGCTGGCGACAGAATCCTGACCGTAATGATCATCGCGGGCACCATATAAATAAAGGTAATGCACACCCACATCAGCACACCAGCCCACTGCTGATCTTCGAGCGGCGAAATTCCAACAAGAATGGGGCGCCAGGATATAGGGCCGGTAAACCACTCGATCGGCGAATGCCAGAAACGCCGACAGCGCATCGCAAGGCAGAGTCGCGAGAAAAAGATACAGTGGCACTGACCATTCTGCTCGCCCCGAAACGCTCGGCCAGGGCTGGATCACTGGCCACCAGAACAGAATTCCAGCTACGAAGAAGGTCACTTGCTGGATTTCATGCCAGCCGTGTGAGCGTGCGACCAACTCAAAAAGCGCCGGAACATGCCATCCAGTTACCGCAGCCGACGCGATCGACCAGCAAAAGATAGGATGAAAAACAACTCTTCCGACCGCACGCACCGGAGCCCATCTCAAGAAAAACCCAGCGACACCTCGAACAAAGCGTGTTGGCAGTCCGTGCGCCAGCGTCAAAACCGGCGCTCCCAGCAGAAGCAAAGCAGGTGCGACTGACATCAGAAGGATGTGCTGCACCATGTGAATCGACAGCAGTTGGTGATCCAGGACAGCCAACGGAGAGCCGGTTGCGATCAATAACACCAGGAGCCCGCCGCCGAAGACTGCGATCCTCCAAGGCGATGTGGTATCCGGGCGCTCACTCCGCAGACGAAGCCATCCTCGGACATAGAACAATGTCACAAGCACGAGAACCACAGCGAGCGACATGGGCAAAGACCAATAATTCAATCCGACCTCTCCTGACGATCGTGCAATCCAATCCAACGCTAAGGACTGCCGCTCTCGCCCACGACACTACGCGACGCGTCGCGAGCCGGTGTGTTCCCGGGCGGATAGAGTGTTTCGAGAAACTTAACCAGCGCGGTTGTCTCCGCCGGACTCAGGTTCTTACCATAGGCCGGCATATTTCCGCCTCCCTGAATCACCTGGCGAACAAGTTGATTCGGCGTCAGACGGAGCGCAACCCGATCCAGCGCCGGTCCACGCTTTCCCCCGTCTCCGCCCAGCGAATGGCAGTTATGGCACTGCTTGGCCTGAAAAACCAGCGCGCCCTGATACTCAAGCGGCGTACGGCCTTTCAAATACGCCATGGGGATGGGTTCGCTGCTCCACGCGTCCATGACCGGGCTCCAGGGCGTGTGTACTCCGAGGTTGGTCAAGGTACCCAGAGCGACTGCAATTACCAGAACTGCGAGAACGGCAATCGGCCGACGCTTCCAACTCTTCTCGCCTTCCCCGGCCACAAAAGGCAGCGCCAGCAGAATGATGATGGCGACCACCGGTCCGATCAACAATATTGGCGTTTCCGCAGCGGGCGGCAGAAAGGAAAGCAATGCATAGATCCAGAGAAAGAATGGATCGGGACGAGGTGCGGTCTGAATTATTGTCGGGTCGGGTTGGCCGCTGGGCCCGAACGGGCCCAGGAGGATCGCGCAGGCAGCGATGGCCAACAGAATAAAGCCGGAGAAGAGAACATCCTTCCAAACCGCTTCGGGGACAAACGGTATGCCGTCTTTTTCGATCAGCGCGTGATACTCCTGCAGATAAGTTGAGCGCTGAACGATTCTGCCCGGCATCGGCCATTCGTTGATCCCCAGTTTCAGGACCATCAGAACATGCAAACCGACAAACCCGATCAGGAGTCCCGGAATAACAAAAACGTGCAGCGCGAAGAAGCGCGAAAGAGTCGCGCCGGCAATGATCGGTCCTCCCAGCAAGAGCTGAACCAGCGCCGAACCAAACACCGGAACGCGGCTTGCAATCGAGGCTCCGATGCCCAACCCCCAATAAGCGTCCTGATCGAACCGAAGCACCTGGCCAGTGAATGCCATGCCCAAGGTAAACAAGAGAAGAAACACCCCCAGAATCCACGTGAGTTCTCGAGGGAACTTGTAGGCGCCAAAAAGGAAGACTTGGGCCATGTGAATCAGAACAATCGCGAGCATGAAATTCGAGCCCCAACCATGCAAGGCTCGAATAAACCACCCTAACGCGACCTGGTGATTCAGGGTTTGCAGGCTATTCCACGCCTCTCCTGCTGACGGTACGTAGATGAGCGCCAGAAGAATTCCTGTGACCACCTGAAAAAGAAATATTGTCAGCGCGGCACTGCCAAACACGTACCACCAGCTCGCGGTTTGTCGCGGGACCGGATGCTCCATCACATCCCGGATCGTTCTTCCGACTTGAAGCCGTTGATCTAACCATTCTGCCGACCCTGCGAACTAGACGCATTCCGCGCTCCGTTTCGAAGGATTTGCGGCACGTCCGGGTGTGGGCATTTCGCCGGCTCGAATCAGCAGGTTGCCATCTTCAATCTTGTAGGGATATTCAAATAGTCCGCGCTCCGGAGGGCCCGACGCACGGGCGCCATCCTGATAGTAAGCACCTCCATGGCAGGGACACATGAACAGGCCCGACTGCGGAAACCAACGCACTGGGCATCCCAGATGAGCGCAGTTGATGGCAAACACCTGGAATGTCTTGCCATCGATGTTGCGCACCCAGCAAGGAATGTCCGCGGTTTCTCCATCCCAGGAATCCACAACCGGATTGTGAAAAGTCGCCAACCGCGTCTGACCTGCGGGAAACCGAGCGGACGAACCGAGTGAGAGCCATGAGTCATATCCCGACTTGCGCTCGCGGCTGACCGGAGACAAAACGTAACGGAGAATCGGAATAGAAAGCGCCAGACCAACCACTCCATTCAAAAGCAGCCCGACCTTCATCAGGAATCCGCGCCGTGTGGATTCACCGGGAGAGTTCATCGAACGCCTCCTGTTACAGGATCCTTATCTGAATATGCCTGGTTTAGAATTTTCGGGCGCTGCGCCGCCAGCCAGGCAACCACATCCGAAATTTCCTGTTGCGACATGGGCTTGCCCGGCACATCGTCCCGCCAGTCAGGAGCACCCATCTCAGGCCGTCCGACGATCACGATCGTGCGAAGGTATTGATCGCTGACCAGGGTCAGATACGATCCGTCAACGATGGATCCCGCCCGCGCTCCACCTCGTCCGCCATCGCCATGACACGAGGAGCAATAAGTGCGGTAAACATCGACTCCGCGTTGTGAGTCGCCCGGAGTCGGTGCGGCGTACGATGGCAGTGCGATGTCCGAAAAATGAGCTTTCCCCCAGCGCGTGCGAATCCCGGCAACGATTGCATTGATTTGCTCGTCGGTCAGCATGCCGCCCGAACTTTGGGCAAACGCCGGCATGACCGTTCCCGGCACGCCCTCCGCGGTCACTCGGCGAATTGTGTCATCACCGGCAATCGCCAGATAAACCTCGCTGCTCAAGCTGATCGCAGCCCCGCCCGCGCCCCCGGAACCGTGGCATCCCGCGCAGTTCTGCTGATAGAGGCGGTCGAAGCTCAGGACTCGATCCGGCGGAAGCACTTCAGACTCGAGCGCCGGGCGTCCGGGCGCACTCGTGCAGCCAATTGAGATCGTTAGAATCACCGCCCAGACGAGGAGCAATAGCTTCGGGTGTCGCATTGCCTTAGTGCTCCTCGGGCTTGTCCGCAACCACGCCCGGTGATTCCATCCCGGCGCGCAGGGCAAACGGCAGGCGCTGCCATGTGCGAATCCGTTCCTGGCGCGACACCACAATACCGGCCACGATTCCGAATCCAAGTTGCGATAGAACAAACCACAGCCAGTTGATGCGGTGATTCATGACCGGGTTAATGATGTCGAGCGCGCCGAAAATCAGCCCGGTCCACACAATGGGCGCGAACAGGCCACCCAGCAATATAGGGCGACGAGGGAACATCGGAAGCAAAACACCGTAGAGTAATCCAACCAGAAGCGACGTTATCAAATGGAGCGGAATCGCGATGATTAGTGCGACTGGATGAAAGAGGGCGATCTGAGCGGTAGTCGCTCGCACCGCCTCGGGGAAAAATCCGGCAACCAACAGGTTGACCGGATACCAGATGCTCTTCTGGCTCACAAGGCCGAAAAGCGTCGCCAGACCAGCCATGACAACGCTTCCCGCCAGCCCTCCTTTGATGCCCGCGGAAACCGGATAAATCTCGAGCGGCAGCCACGCCCGTTTCACCTCGTGCGCCGCGTCAAGCCGGCCAACTTCAGGCCGGAGCGTAGCAATCACAGGATCCTCCTGCAGAATTGGCACTGTTTCGAGTGCCTCGTGAGGCAGAACGTCACGAAACCAGCCGACCGCGCCAACGATCCCCAAAATAGCGCCAAGAAAACTTACAGATTCGCTCGTAACCAGGCCGGCACACAGCAACATGATCCCCAGCGCGAAGACAATAGGCGACGCGGTGGGCGCCGGCAATTGCACACTGCCGAGATTGTTTGCTGCCTTCGTCGCGGTTGAATTGGCTTCCACGAGCTATGCCTTTCAGCGTCCGATGACGTAGACCACCATGACCACCACAATCCAGACCGAATCCACAAAATGCCAGTAGAGGGCCAGAACATCGATTCGCTCCGTATGCTCAGGCTTGACATGTCCGAGCAGCGAGAGCAGCCATACCGTCGACAGACCGATCAGCCCGGCCGCCACGTGAAAAGCGTGCAGTCCGACGAGAGAGTAATAGGTAGTTCCAAACAGGTTGGTTTGAATCGTCAGGCCCTCGTCGTAAATCAGGTGCCGCCATTCCATCCCCGTGCCGAACAAGAAGACTGTCCCGAGAGCCAGTGTCACAAACCACCATCGAGCAAAGGCTCCCGGCCTTCCGCTTCGAAGGGATCGAATGGCCAGGTGAATGCTTATGCTGCTGGAAAGCAGACAAATGGTCAGCGCCAAAGGAAAATGAAGAACGTCTTTCGGCGTCGGCCCAGCTAGACTTTTCCCCACATAGAACAGGTAGGCAACGACAAAGATAGTGAAGATCGCAGCCTCCGCCGCAATCAGGCAGTACATTCCCACCCGCCCGCGATCAGACGGACTCCAGCCGAATTCGGCTGCGTGCGCCGGAACTGGCACTGCGCTCACTGCGATCGGCCTCTATTCATATTTCCAGTCCGGATCTTCAGGATGTTTAAGGTCCCAAAGCGGTCGCCGGCTCTTAACCGTCGGAATCGAAGCAAAGTTATACGCGGGCGGTGGAGAGTTCGTAGACCATTCCAGTGTCCACGCATCCCAGGGGTCGTTTCCCGCAATTTTTCCTTTTGCGTAAGACCACAGCAGATTGGTCACAAAAAACAGCACGCCGAGCCCCTGAAAGAACACTCCGACGGTCACTGTCAAATTCCACGTGTCCCAGCCGCGGCCTGGCTCATAGGTGTAGATGCGACGGGGCATGCCCAGCAGTCCAGGAATGTGCATGAAATCGAAAGTCAGATGGAAGCCGATGAAGAACAACCAAAAGTGGAGTTGCGCAAGGGCCTCGCTGTACATCCTTCCCGACATCTTAGGGAACCAGTAATAAAAACCTCCGAAGATCGCGAACAGGATTCCACCCACGATCACATAGTGAAAATGTGCGACCACGAAGTAGGAATTCGCAAGCTGCCAGTCGAAGGGCGCGACACTCAACATGATTCCGGTCAGGCCTGCAATGAGGAACTGAAAAAGAAATCCGATGACAAACAGCATGGGCGCTTTGAGCTCAATCTTTCCTCCCCACATCGTCGCCAGCCAGTTGAAAATCTTGATCCCGGTGGGAACCGCGATTGCCATGGTCGACAGCACGAAAAAGGTGTTGGCATTGGAACTCATACCGACGGTGAACATGTGGTGCGCCCAGACGCTCATCGCGATGAATCCGATACACACCGTTGCCGCCACCATCACGGGATAGCCGAAGATGGGCTTGCGGGAAAATACCGGAATGACTTCCGAAACAATGGCGAACGCCGGAATAACCAATACATAGACTTCGGGATGCCCGAATATCCAGAAGAAGTGCATCCAGATCACCGCCGAGCCTCCCGCCTGCGTATCGAAGAAATGTCCTCCTAGATAGCGGTCGATCAGCAACATGATCTGCGCCGCGGTCAGCGGACTCACGGCCAGGATCACCATGCCGGCCATCACCAGATTCATCCAGGCAAAAAGAGGCATTCTGCGAAGATCCATGCCCGGACAGCGCATGCACAGGATCGTGGCCACAATATTGATCGCTGTCCCGATGCTGCCGAATCCGGAGACCAACAGACCCAGGGTCCAGAAATCAGTGCTGTGACCCGGCGAGAATGTCCGCGAGGTCAACGGTGCGTAGGCGAACCATCCCACGTTGGGCGCGCCCCCGGCCCCATACAGCCCGTCGCCTCCGACAAAACTAAAGTAAAGAAGAATCCCTCCGAAAGCAGTCAGCCAGAAACTGAAAGCGTTGAGGCGCGGAAACGCCATATCCCGCGCTCCAATCATTAGCGGAAGCAAATAGTTGGCAAAACCGAACACCAGCGGCATAGCCACGAAGAAAATCATGGTGGTACCGTGCATGGTGAACATCTGGTTGAAAACCTGTGGCGAAACAAAGTTGTTGTGCGCCGAGCTGAGCTGGACCCGCATGATCGACGCTTCGATTCCACCGATCACGAGAAAGATCAGCGCATATCCGATGTACAGGATGCCCAACCGCTTGTGGTCGACAGTCGTGACCCACTCGTGCAGCCTGTCCACCAGCGGACGATCGGCTTCGTGCGACCCGGGCCACGCAATCGAATCAGTCGACATCGGGCATTCTCCTCAGAAGTCTCAGCGCAGCGTTTCCAGATAGGCGGTCACGGCGTCCAACTCATCGTCACTCAATCCCATCGCCGGCATGAGCGCACCGGGTTTGAGCGCGCCCGGATTCTGAATCCACAGGCGCAAATTCTCGTGAGTATTGGAAGCCACGCCCGAACCAATCGTGTCGCGGCTCATTAAATGTGTCAGATCCGGACCAAAGCGTCCTTCCGCGGATGTGCCCGCCACAACGTGGCAATTCATGCAGGCAGTGGTCTCGAAGATTCGGCGGCCCTCGGAAACTGCATCACTCACTCGCGCAGGCTGGCTTTGATCTTTTATCCAGCGCTCGAAATCCGCGCGTGATTGCACATACACGCGCAGCAGCATCTTGGCGTGTTGTGTCCCGCAATACTGCGCACACTGGCCGAGAAAGAGCCCGGTCTGTTGCGGATCAATCCAGGTAAGGTTTGTGCGGTTGGGTATCAGATCAGTCTTGCCGGCGAGCCGCGGCACCCAGAAGCTGTGATCAGTGTCGGCAGAGAGTAATTTAATGAGAGTCGGCGTGGGATGCGCCGGATCGCTCACCGGCACATGCAGTTCGTTCGCGGTCACCACATTCAAGCCCGGGTAACGATATTCCCACCAGAATTGATGGCCCACCGCGATGACTTGTACCGCATTTTCAAGTATGGGTTTCTGGACTTCGCCAATCACGCGCGCGGCCGCCATAAACATGACCACTACGATCAGGATTGGAATCACCGTCCATGCGACTTCTACCTGAATACTTCCATATACCTGGGCTGGCTCCCGGCCGTTGTCATCTGCTCTCCTCCTGAATTTTAAGACGGCATAGAACAACAATCCAAATACGACAACAAAGATGGCTGCGGTAATTCCCAGCACAAAAAGAGACAGTCGGAAGATCGAATCCGCGGGAGTGGAAGCAGGCGCAAAAATATTTGTCGGACTTGAGAAGGCGGTTGGCTTTCCAAAGCAAATGCGAGACAGCCAGAACAAGGTCAGCAGAGCCTGCGCTACCGCATGCGGCCTTTTCGTTTTGGGTTGTGCGGATCGCATTCCGATGCAGGGTATTGTAAGCCGTCTGCGCTCGAAGCTCGACTTCGTCGCCGATCACGATCTCGTGGAAGTTGGATTTGGAAGAAAATAGCGACAGAAACCAGACACTGGCCGATGGATGACCTACGAGCCAGGGCTCGCAGTCGTAGGGAAACACAGCGTCAGCAGCCCGGGGAAAATCGTCGGGTCGAATTTCGCCTTCCTCACACCCTATTCGGTCTATGAAGGCTCAATCCAGGAACGGTATAGCCGAGGCATCATTATATGCAGGGAATAGATATGCTTCCAGGTGAGGGTTCAATCATCACCGATAGACTCATTCGCCGGGCACAATGTGATGGTGTAAGGTGCAGGAGAGGGCAATGACTTCACCCACCAGAAAACACGCGGGCCCCGGCGGCGCGAGTGACCAGCCGGCCGTCCCGGAGCCTTCGTTCGCTGAGCGCGCGCGTACTCTGTTGCACATGGGCCGCACCGGCAGCCTCTCGACTCTGTCGCGGAAACAAGCCGGTTTCCCCTTCGGGTCGGTCATGCCCTACGGATTGGATGATCCCGGGCGTCCCATCTTTCTGATCAGCACTATGGCTATGCATACCCAGAACCTGCAAGCCGACCCTCGCGCGAGCTTGCTTGTTACCCAGGAGGACGCCGGCAACGATCCGCTCGGAACCTCCCGGGTCACGCTGATAGGAAGTGCTCTGCCGTTACCATCGCCGGATTTGGCTGAGGCTCGCGCCCTCTACCTGGCACGACATGCCAACAGCAAGTACTGGGTGGATTTTGAGGATTTTTCCTTTTATCGCATGGAGGTCGTGGATGTGTATTACGTCGGCGGCTTCGGAGTGATGGGCTGGGTATCCGCCGCGGAATATGGTCGCAGCCGGCCCGACCCGCTGGCTGACTCGATGGCCGAAATCATCCGTCACATGAACACCGACCACAAGGATGCGCTCATCCTGCTGGCCCGGGCATTTGCAAGTGTCGAGGCCGAGGAAGCAACCATGATCGCCGTCGATCGCCTCGGTTTTCATACACGATTGAAAACGCAGGATGGGATGCGCGGCGTGCGCATCGGATTTCTGCGCGAAGTAAGCAACCCGGCAGAAGCTCGCAAGGTTCTAGTGGAGATGGTTCAACAAGCGCGCTCCCGGCCTCGGCGCGGTAGGCAATCGGCATTGACGCTTTTCACTACGTGACGCTCAACCGTGGCATACTAAGCGGTTCGTAAATCCTGACTTTCCGGAACGCATCATGTTACGACGTCTTCTTGTCATCCTGCCTCTATTGCTGGGCAATGTCCTGTGGACTCAAACAGCGAGCCCGCCGGTGCAGCCGACGCCTTTGCCGCCCGTCATTATCCTGATTGGGCCGCCGCTCAGCGGGAAGACCACGCTTGTCGACTCCATCACCCGGACCTACAACGTTCCAAACATTTCGGTTGAGGACCTGATCAAGGACAATGCGGAGGAACTCGAGCGCCTGCGCGGCCAGGGTATGTCCATGGCTGAGATGCGCTACGACCCGGCCATGAGCCGCTACGTGCGGGAGCGGCTGAAAACTGCGGATCTCAGCCACGGAATCGCGCTCGACGGCTATCCTGCGACCCTGGTGCAGGCGGAAGATCTCTCCAAGATGCTGGCCGGCATGAAGGTCAAACCGATTGCGTTCCAGCTTGCAATACCCGACGACGTCATCCGCGAGCGCGCTAAAAAGACTGGACGGGAAAGCGATCGCTCCCAGATTCTGGAACAGCGGATCAAGGATTATCATCGCGAAATGGACGCGATTTCCCTCTACTTCCCCAACGCCAACATCGTCTCGGTCGATGGCAATAAATCCGAAGCCGATGTGTGGAAGGCGATTCAGGCAGGCCTGGACGGGGCGGGGATCAAACCCCAGGTGAAGTAGCTGGATTTGATTCGGGGGGCCACAACAAGAAAAACCTGGCTCTGTTCAGCTTCCTAGGCGTACGTCCTCAAGGCGGAACTCAGCAGCGCTGAAGAGTTTTCGTCAAGATAGACCGTGGCGTTGGGATGATTGCGCAAGATCGACGCCGGCGCCATCGGGCTGATCTCACCTTCGAAGCAAGCCTTTACCGCCTGCGCCTTGCGCGTGTCCGGCACCACCACGACGATCTCCTTCGCCTTGAGAATCTGCTTCACTGACATTGATATTGCCTGCCTCGGAACCTGCGCGATGTCGGCAAACCAAGCCTCGCCCACTTGCTGGCGCCGGCATGCTTCGTCCAGATTGACGATCAGATACGGCTCTTCAGTCTCAAAATCTGCGGGCGGATCGTTGAATGCGAGATGACCATTCTCGCCGATTCCGAGAAACTCGATATCGATCGGCGCAGAAGCTAACGCCCGGCCTACCCGGTCCACGATCTCGGTAGGATTTGCATTGCCATCCAATGAATAGAACCTATTGATTCCGGTCTTATGCACCAGTCGTTGTAGCAGATAGTTCCGGAAGCTGGCAGGATGCGTGATCGGCAATCCGATGTATTCATCAAGATGGAACAACTCGACCCGCGCCCAGTCGATATCGGGCTCGATCACCAGGGCATCGAGAAATTCGAATTGCGATGCCCCCGTGGCGGCAACCACGCGGGCGCTCCCGCGATCCTGAATCGCGCATCGAATCGCGATCGCGGCCTGTTTCGCGGCTGCGTGGCCCAGCGACTTCTTCTCCGGAAATATCTTGATCACCATACGGCTGAAGCGCAAGGATTATACAAAAGCGTGAAGCCTGATGAACGTATGAACCGGCGCCCGCTTCACCCAAATCGTTTGCGCGACGATTTGGGAATACTTAAGATGGCGGTTCATGATGAGTACGATTGACCATTACAACCTGCAACGTTTCATGGATGCCCAAAATCCAGTGTTCGAGCAGGTCTGCCAAGAATTACGGCAAGGCCAGAAGCGAAGCCATTGGATGTGGTTCATTTTCCCGCAACTAAAAGGACTGGGAAGCAGTCACATGGCGGCTCACTTCGCTATCTCTGGCCGCGAGGAAGCCGAGATGTATTTGAAGCACCCGGTTCTGGGTCCTCGCCTGAGGGAGTGTGCTCGGCTTGTAAACCTTGTGGAGGGGCGCTCGATTCAACAGATTTTCGGATACCCGGATGATCTGAAGTTCCGCTCTTCCATGACATTGTTTGCCGAAGTCACATCAGAAAACAAAGTCTTCAAAGATGCCCTGCAAAAGTATTTCGCCGGCAAACCTGATCCTCTGACGAGTGAGCGAATCTGATGTATCTCCGGCGGAGAAACTTAGTCAATCGGTTAATACCTGGTAGAGCAACTGTGCAACTGCCCGCTCAACCTCTCCCGCCCAGGATCGACGCACCAACACCTATGCCGTAGACTCTACGGCGGCCGGATTGGTCGTAACGATCTTGCTGTGACTGCGGAAGAAGATTGCGATGAGCAGCAGGATGACAAAGGCGCTCAATGATGAAGATATCCAGAAGGATTGCCAGTTGCGGGTTACCACGTCTCCGGCGGTGTGAGTGAAGTAGTCGACCGTCCGGCCCGCAATCAGGGAACCGATCAGCATTCCGACGCCATAAGTGAGGAAGGTAATCAATCCCTGCGCCGCACTTCGCAGGTTGGGAGGAGCCTCCTGATCAGTATAAAGCTGTCCTGTCATGAAAAAGAAGTCGTAGCAGATGCCGTGAAGCAGGATCGCGACGTAAAACATCCAGATGCCCCCGTACGGATTGCCGTAGGCCAGCAGCATGTAACGCACCGACCAGGCCAGAAGCCCCATGATCAGAATGCTCCGGACGGTGACCCGCCGAAGAATAAAAGGCATCAGCAGCATCATTATTACTTCGGAGGCTTGTCCGAGTGCCATCTTGCCCGCTGCGTTTTCGACGTGCAACTCATTCAGGTAAGCATTGGTGAACGAGAAATAGAAAGTAAGAGGAATACACGCCAGGATCGAAGCGACCGCGAAAACTGCGAACGAAGGGCGCTTGAGCATCACCAACGCATCAAGTCCAAGAATCCTCCGCAGCGTAACCGTCTGACCTTTGCTGGGCGGCGGAGTGTGCGGAAGCGTGAGACTGAAAATGCTCATCACCACCGAGGCTCCTGCGGCCAGCATGAAAGGCACAGTAGATGTTTCGACTCCGAGCCGTCCGATCGTTACCCCAATCGCAATCCATCCCAGCGTTCCGAAAACTCGAATCAATGGGAAGTCGCGGCCTGGGTCTTTCAGATGTTGCAGGGTGAGCGAGTTCGTAAGTGCGATGGTTGGGAAGTAACACAGACAGTAAGCGAACATCAGGGCATAGACCGGACCGAAGCTGGTCGCCTTGGTGACAAAAAAGAGCAGCACCGCGCCCAGAAGATGCAACGCGGCGAGAACCCGCTCCGAAGCAAAGAACCGGTCCGCGATCAAACCCACGAAGAACGGCGAGATCATGCAAGCCAGCGCAGTCGTGCCGAACACCGCTCCTGCCTGGGTTCCGGTGAACTTCAGGTTGATCGTAAGATACGCGCCAAGAGTGACATACCACGATCCCCAGATCACGTAGTTGAGGAACATCATCAGGCTGAGGCGAATTCTGTCTGCGATGGGCATTTTTAGTCCGTACCCGTTAGAGAATTTACGTCACTGGTTTATTTTCTTCACTTGGCTCGCTGCCGTGCTGGACCGTTTAGCCACAGATCGATTGGTTTCTTCACGGCGGGCGCCTGAAATGGCAGCGCGATTTTCCGTCCTTCGCCGGCGGAAGCGTATCCCGCGTAGAGAACATGCATCACCGCCAGGCCGTCTTCTCCCGTAACTTTTGGAGTTTCTTTTCCACGCACACAGCGCGCGAAGTGGGTCAGTTCCTGCGGCGTACCGTAGTTCCAAAGTTCCTCGAAGACGGGATAAGTCCAGCCCTTGGTAGTTGGAGCCTTCTCCACGGCGTAGCCGTAACCGTTTTCACTGTAGGTGGGCAGCGCGTTGCCCATATGCAGGTTGGCGTAAGTGACGCCCGCGTCGCCATAGACCTCGATGCGATCGTCCATGCCGCCGCGGCGCGCCCAACTGTTCTCGATCAATGCCGTCGCGCCGTTGGCGAACTCAAGAATGCAAAGCGAATCGTCTTCAGCTTGAGTCTTGTCGGCGTGAACGTAAGTGCCCATCTGGCAGTAAACCGATTTGATCGCAGAGCGGCCGAGAAACCAGTAGCAGAACGCGATGCCGTGGCAGCCCAGGTCCATGAACGCTCCGCCACCCGAGCGATTCACATCCCAGAACCACTCGCTATGCGGACCGAAATGCTTTTCGCTCTGCTTCACCAGATAGATTTTCCCGAAGGCGCCGGCATCAGCCATTTCTTTCGCCTTCAGATATTTTGGCGTGAACAGAAGCTCCTCACCATACATCAACAGAACTCCATGACGCTTCGCGGCGGCGATCATCTCCTCGCCCTCCGCAATGGTCATGGCCAGCGGCTTTTCGCAAACAATATGTTTACCCGCAGCCGCGCAGTCCTTGGTCATTTGCGAATGCAGGCTGTTCGGCGCCGCAATTGTCACCATCTCAATGTCTTTTTCTTTGAGCATTTCGCGATAGTCGGTGAATACGCGGGGAATGCCAAATCGCTTGGCGAATGCGGCGGCATTACCCGGCGTGGGAGACGCCACAGCAACGACCTCCGCTTCGTCCGGCATGATTTGAAGCGACGCGGCGTGAATATCCGCTTGAAATTGCGATCCGATGATTCCAACTCTTACTCTGCCGTTGCTCGCCATGCGCTCCTGCGCTCCTTGAAATATGTTGGGCTTTCAATATTCAGGGCTTTTCGGACGGCCCCAGCGGCTTAACCCTGATATCACGGAACCAGATCTCGAAGCCTTCCGCTTCGAGCAGAATCCGTCCGCTCGTCAGCGGAATCATCCGTGAGGGATCGTTCGGGTCAGGCCGCTGAATGTCCTTCGCGTGATTCACGATCCGGCCATTTACCAGCTGGGTGCTTTGATCTCCCTGGAGAATGACCTCCACGGTGTTCCATCCGTCGCGGTTTTCGAAGTCGCCGGATTTCAGCACACGGCTGGAATGGCCCGGCAGGCTGCGGACTGTCGTGCCCGTCTGCATATCGTCGTCAAATATCGGTACAGAGGGAGCAATAAAGAAAGCCGTCACCGAGGCCCCGTTCACAATCCATAAATCTCCAACGTCGGTCTCCTCGATCTGACATTCCAGCGATGTCGGGTAGATCGCATCCGGACCTACCGCAAGATACAGCAGGCCGCTGTTTCTTTTTCCTTCGGAGGAACGCTTGACGCCCCACTTGTACTCCGCATGGATGCGGACGTTGGAGAAATCCCGAGTGGTCGCCAGGTAGCCGTTGTCGGGTTTTCCACTGGACATGGGAACGTCCAGAATGTGAATCATCCCATTTTCAACTTTGAAAACGCCCTTAGGATCCTTATTCTTGCCGTTCGATTCCAGGTAGGTATACCAGCCGTCTAAGTCCTTCCCGTTGAAAAGGGAGACCCAGCCATCATTTTCAGGCTTCGAGCCGGAGGCAGCGGACGCGGGAATACTGGACAGCAGACAGACCACAAATATAAGGATCGAGCATATGAACGAGCACAAGATCGCCGGTTTCATGTGCACCTCGCCTGCCTTTTCGCGCGATTATGTGGACTTTGGCGCGGGATCGTCGCAGCCGACATATTGTGCCAGCATCCGATTGCCCTTATATTCCAACTCGTCGTGAATCCCGATCTTCGACGTGTAATAACCTCGAACGGTCAAGTGTTTCAGATCGAGGAAAAATCTCACTTCAGGCAGATCAGTCATGTGATCGTTGTCAGACAGGACCGTGAGAATCGCAATTCTTTCTTCTGAGCTGGAATCAACAAAAGATTTGCCGCTGTAGTGCTGGCTCATGAGATCGATGAGGCGAAGCCCTTCGTGCCAGTCCGATTTTAGATTGTCATCCGGACTATCGCGCAGGACCTGATCGATGTAGTCGGCGACCCTGGCGGCTTTGGCGCCGCCGGAGTGACTGTCAGCAGGAATAATCGTCTCCGACAATTCTTCCACCAACGTGTGCTGCGTGGGAGAGAAGAAACGCGCGGTGGATTTGCGCTTCGCCCGGCTTCGCTTGCGCTGTGGCTGGTTTGGTTTCCGCCTGAGCTATTTCCAGAGGCATCGACGGCAATAGCGATGCCCCCAGAACCGTCGCTGAAGTCTTCAGCCATTGGCGCCGATCCTGTTTCAGATTGATGGGGCCGTTTGTGGACATGAACTCTCCTTACAGATTTCCTTTGCCAAGCTCATCCGCGAGGTAGTCGCAGGAGCGCCAGCACAAAGACATAATGGTCCAGGTGGGATTCTGGCAACTAGCATTGACGAAAGCGCTGCCGTCCACCACGAACAGATTCTTCACGTCATGCGACTGCTGAAACTGGTTCAGCACCGAGGTCTTCGGGTCGCTACCCATGCGCGCCGTACCCAACTCATGGATCGACCAGCCTTCAGTAAGGATGCGCTCGCTCACATGGACAATCTTGAAGCCTGACGCCTCGAACATCTCCTGAGCTGTTTCCTTCATGTCCTCGGCCATGCGGTGCTCGTTGTCGCCAAATTTGTAGTGAAAACGTAAAGCAGGAATGCCCCACTTGTCTTTCACCACAGGATCAAGATCGACGTAGTTCTCATAGCGCGCCAGCACTTCGCCGAATGCGCCCATGCTGATGTACGAACCCTGATTCTTGCGCACCTCTTCTTTGAACGACGCCCCGAACCCGCGTGCGCCTGTGCCCTCCGGAAACATCCGGGCGCCGCTTCCACCCTCAAATCCATAGCCGCGGATAAAGTTCGGGTTCTTGTCCGTAAGATTACGAAACCTGGTCAGATAAAAACCGCCCGGCCGCCCGTCGTCGAGTGTAGGCGGCTTGCCGACAAGATCCTTCGCCTGTCCAAGCACGCCGGGGCCCATAATGTGTTCGCAGAAATTGTGGCCCACATGGCCGCTCGAATTGGCTAGTCCGTTGGGATAAAGCCGCGATTTTGAAAGCAGCAGCAGGCGAGCGGATTCCAGCGTCGAGGCCGCCACGATGACCACCTTGGCGCGGACGGTGTAGTCCTTCATCGTCTCCGAATCAACGAAGTGCACCCCACTGGCCTTGCCCGTCTGCGGGTCAACCGTAACTTCGCGAACCACCGCGTTGGTGCGGAGCGTCAGCTTGCCTGTATCCATGGCCGGATAAATCAGGCCGGTTGGGGAGTCGAAAGCGGCATGGATGTCGCAGCCGCCCTTGCGTTCGCAGGCGCCGCGACCGAAACAGCGGCTCCGGTACTGGTTGTGCTTCAACCCATCGCTGGTGACTCCCGCCCGGTACTGGGTGAGCACCCGCCCCATCTTCTGAAGGCCTTCCTTGAGCGTCACTTCGGCGCAATTCAGTTTGGTGGGACGCTGAAAGATGCTGTCAGGAAGATAAGGGAGATTTTCCTTCACGCCCGTGATGCCAAGGTATAAGTCCACCTTGTCGTAGTAAGGCGCGAGATCGCTGTAGCTGATCGGCCAGTCTTCGCCAAAACCATCTCGGCTCTTGGCCTTGAAATCGTAATCCGAAAGCCGCAGGGCCAGGCGGCCCCAAATGTTGGTCTTCCCACCCAGGCAACGCGCCCGAACCCACGCATAGTTGGTGCCGGTGAAGGGATTCTCGCGCTCATCGACAACGATATTCTTCATATAATCGCTGTTCCCGACATAGCTGCGTAGGTGTTTCGCCTTTTCAAATCCGGGGCCGTAAGGTGGTTTGCGGATGGTGTATTCGTTGAAGGTCAGGGAATGTTGGTCGGGCGGGAGCTGTCCTCGATAAGCATTATCGTAGGGCCATTGCATCGACCGCAATTCCTCCTCGATCGGCAGGTTCTTGCCCGCCTCGAGCATCAGGACCTGCAAGCCGTGTGTGGTTAGAACATGCGCCGCCATGCCGCCCGCGGCGCCCGATCCCACCACGACCGCATCATAGACTTTGCTTAGATCAATTACAGACTCCGCCATCGAGGGGACTCTCCGCCCGTCCGCAAGGATTTACTTTCCTTAAGTTACTTGTCAGGAATCACAGACGCAACCGCATTTAATCGTAGATCGCCACCGCTTGTCCAATCCAAGCTGGCCGGAAACATTGTTCATCTAAAGATTGTTCGTCCAAAATAACGGTGTTTGGAGGATGGTGATGTTTGGGCTCGTGAGGCGGGTCCGAAACTACTTCGCGGTGACATCGGCTGGGGGCGGGAGGTTGCGATTTTTGAGCCACTCCAGACTGACGCTCTGCTTTCCCTGGTTTCGTTTACGTAGTTCGTCGAGATCCGGCATGAAAATCTGCAGCCCGGCCTGAGGTGTCATCCGCGTATAGCCGTTTACCAGTTGTTCCTGATAGTTGTTGAGATCGAGATCGAACCACGCATCATCGGAGAGATCGACCATGATCAGATCGACATGACGCATGGTGAGTTTTCCAAAATCAAGCGTGCCATCGCTGAGCCGCAAGAAATTGCGCCATTGCTCAACCCGGGTCGCGTCCTCTCGCGCATTTCCGTAAATTTCCTCCAGATCGGGATTGACGATGTGCACCTTAGTTAATTCCCCATGAATGTGGGGCGGTGGAATCAGCTTTTGCGTATCGAAAAAGATATCGTCGCCGGAGACTTGCATCCCTGAATTAACCGTGGGATGAAAGAGGTCAGAAACATCAACATGAAAGCCGCCGAGGACTGCCTTGAGCGGAATTTTCAGAACACTCAGTTTGGTGACATGAAGCTGGATCCGGTTTCCCGGAACAGCGCTGATGGTTCCGATCAGCTCGATCGGCAGAGGCACAAGCTTGTGCAGATCGCCGTGGACTTTGACCTGATCTCCGTCGCCCGTGAGGCTGATGTTCTTCAAGGGAGAGTCAACGATTGCAGTCGAATTGAGGAACTTGTTGAGATCGCCCATGTTGGCGCGAATCACGCCAGTTTTGACGTCGAGAGAAAATGACTCGGGATCGTCAAAGGAGGGGTTGACCTCGCGGCTGGAACGGACCATCTGTCCCCGCAACCAGCGGACATAGATTCGGAAATCCGGGCCTTTTCGGAGCATCAGATTGTGCGCGTATACCGTGATAGGGGCCGACTCGGAGTGGTCGGCGGATGGGACTGTAGCCGCCAGCGCGCCCGACATGGCGCCAGGCGTTGAACTTGCCGGAGTTGAAGGTTCAGGGGCCGGCAGCGCGCCTGGTTGCCCGGGAATGCCAGACCACAACCAGCAATGCAACCGCGAGCGCAGACACGAGAAACGCAATACGAGTACGCATGAGCATACGTTTGTAATAGACATGATTCCACGACGATCACCGGCGCCACGGTGCAGACTACTGGACGCTTCACGCCGCCATGTCAGGACACGGGTTGGGATGACATCAGACCGTCAGCGGTTGGCTGGCCGGATTACGATTCGCTGCGTGCTAAGTCAGAATACCTTCAGCTTCCCCTCAGCCTCCGATATTTGCGGTCACCTTCAGTTCAATCTTTGCGGCCACCTCAGCGACTCTGCGATAGGACTGCAGTCTGTCTTCATGCTCGTAAGTGTCGGTCACGACGATCACCTCATCGGCGCCGGTTTCACCGATCAGCTTCTCCAGTCCGGCCTTTACCGTCGCCTCCGATCCCACGATTGCCGCGCCCAGCCTGCTCTCCACGGCCGCCCGCTCCCAGTCACTCCATATCGGCTCCAGAGAATCCACGGGGGGCAACAACTCAACCGGCTGGTTTCGGATCAAGCGCAAGAAACGCTGCTGTGGTGTGGTAAACAGCCGGCGAGCCTCCGCGTCCGTCCCCGAAGCAATGACCTGCACCGCCACCATAAGATACGGATTCCGCAGCGTCTCACTCGGCCGGAACTGCTCCCGGTACAGTCGCGAAGCGGCTTGCAGAAGCTCGGGAGCGAAGTGCGCCGCGAAGGCAAAGGGCAAGCCGAGCTTGGCTGCCAGGCGCGCGCTAAAGTCGCTTGACCCCAGCAAAGTGATGGGCACGTTGCTTCCCTGCCCCGGAATTGCCTTCACGATCTGCCCAGACTTCTCCGGTCCCAGATAGCTTCGCAGCTCGTCCAGCAACTCGGGAAATTCTTCCCCGGTCTGCCCCAAACTTCTGCGCAGCGCCCGCATCGTCTGAGAGTCACTGCCCGGAGCGCGGCCCAATCCCAAATCGATTCGCCCGGGATACAACGCGTCCAGCGTCCCAAATTGCTCCGCGACCACAAGCGGCGCGTGGTTCGGCAGCATTACTCCGCCGCTGCCCACTCGAATCGAAGTAGTCGCCGCGGCCACGTGCCCAATGAGAACCGGCGTCGCCGAACAAGCCAGTCCAGAAATCGAGTGATGTTCCGCCAGCCAGTAGCGCGTGTAACCCCAGCGCTCCACGTTGCGTGCGAGATCGACTGAGCGTGCGATTGCACTGCCCGCAGTCTCGCCCGCTCGCATGCCCACCAGATCCAGTACGGAAACCGCTAAACCGTTTTGCATGACAAGGTATTAGATGAACCAGGAGGGCGAGCGATGCGAACTTTGCCGGAGGGAGGCAGGGCGGCCCACGCGTCAGGCAGTCTGGCGCGGGCGCACATTCCAGCGAGATGCAGGTTGAGGGGGCACAACCGGGTGCGCCCCCGCCCGCTTAGAAGGTGAATTTCAATGCGAACTGGATCAGCCGGGGTGGCTGAGCTTCCAGAATCTGATTGAAAGTCGGCGAGTCGAGTGACTTTACTGCGCCGCCGCGGCCGCTAATTGCTCCACTCCCGAGATGTTCGGCAACAGATCCGGCGGAAAGCCGTGACGCTCCTGCAGGTAGGCCGGGCTATTGTACGAAAGCCAGACCGCTCCCTGACCGTCTTCCCAGATCAAAATCTTTAGAGGGAGATCGATAGCAACGCTCGGTGCTGCCAGCATTAAAGGTGTACCCGCTTTGGGGCTGCCAAAGATCAGCAGTTTGGTCGGGCGCATTTTCAATCCTGCCTTTTCGGCCTCTCCGCTGTGATCGACCAGTGCGAACAAGCTCACACCTTTCGCCTGCAGAATCCCTTTGAGCTTCTCGACCGTTTCACCCACGGAGTGAATGCTGCGTTTGTCGATGATGCCGTTGCTTTTGCCGGACGTCACGGACATCTCCTTGCTATTTTCGACATTCGCTGGCGGGAAACAATTGTGGACAGGTTGGTGCCGCGTGTCGGAATGTTTAGACATGAGGCGCTTGGCGTCGCTCCGGCGCCGGCTCGGCGTTTTTATTTCTGCGGCGACGTCCCTTTGGTGACCTGCTCGTACCAGAGGCGGTGATGGGTTCTCGCCCAAGTGGTGGTAACTTCTCCTCGAATGATGGAGGTGAAGCCGCCACGGACCATGGCCGTGCCCATGTAAACATGAATGATGAAGGCGCCGATTGTCGCCAGTGCCGCGACTACGTGAACCGTGACCGCCAGATACCTGAGCCAGCGCAGACTCCACGGAATGGATTCCACAAACCACAGCCCCAGGCCAGAAAGTACCAGCAGGATCACGCCATAAAACATCAGCCAGAAGAATAATTTCTGGCCATAGTTGAAGCGGCCGATGGGCGGCAGATTCTCATCCTGGTTTTCGATGTAATATTTGATCACTTTCGACCAGCGCCGGTCTGCGTCGGTGGTCTGCATGTCGCGATGCCACATCTTGTACATCCAGAACACGGACAGCGCGAAGCCCAGGCCAAACCAGGGATGCCAGAAGCGAGCCGTTGGGCCGCCGCCAACCAGAGTGGCCAGCCAATACATGTAAGGAGACCAGAAGGCTAGGCCGGTAATCAGGCAATAGATGTAAGTGAAGGCGGCGAGCCAGTGATGAATACGCTCGCTAAACGTGTAGCGAAGAATGTGGCCGCCGGTTTCGCCAGCGGTTCGTCGGGAGGAAATGACCTGAGAGGTGCTCACGGCCTTCCTCCCTTCTCATCCGTCGAATCATCGTGCTTCGTGGCGTCCACTTCCTTGGGACCGAAGCGCAGGTAATGTAAAGTCACGCCAACGATGCCGCCCAGCATGGCAAGGTTTCCGATCCACTTCGCGGGCCCTTTCCAGAAGCGCACCACCCACGGAATATGAGGATCTTTCGGCAGCCCGCCATATGCCTCGGGATTGCTGGCATCGTGCAACACATAGATGACGCCTGTACCGCCCACGCCCGGCGGATCGTAGACCCCGGCCTTTTCGAAGCCGAAGTTATCGCGCAGTTGGGTGGCGCGACTCTCCGCCAGATACGTCATGTCCTCCTTGGTGCCAAAATGCAGACAGCCCGTAGGACAGGACTTGATGCATGCCGGCTCCAGTCCTTCGCTCACCCGGTCAACGCAAAGCGTGCACTTGAACATCTTCTTGGTTGCCGGATTGAACTTGGGAATATCGAACGGGCACCCGCTGACGCAGTATCCGCAGCCAATGCAATTCTGCTGCTGAAAATCGACGATTCCATTGGTGTATTGCACGATGGCGCCGTCGGCGGGGCAGGCCGCGAGGCAGCCGGGATCGGCGCAGTGCATGCACTGATCTTTGCGCATCAGCAGGCTGACCGTGCCGTCGGAGTTCTCGTGCTCGTTGAACTTGATCAGGTTCCAGTATTTCCACGTCGTCTCCGGCATGGTCTGGTAGCTGTTGTCGAACCTGGTATCGGAGAACTCGTACCCGTTCCACTCCAGGCAGGCGACTTCACAGGCTTTGCAGCCAATGCAGGTGGTGGTGTCCACCAGTTTGCAGACCTGATAGTCGCGCTCCACGCCGTCGCCTGGAGCGACTCCAGCGTGGCCGGATATTCTGCGGATTGCCAACGTCGCCTGACTCATGAGCCACCCCATTGGGCAATTGAGTAATCGGGTAATTGAGTAATTTGAAATCTCATGGCTGAGCGTAGCGATTGTTCAAATTACACAATTACCAAATTTCTCAATTACTCAATCTCTTCACGCTTTCTCCAGCTTGACCAGAAAGCCCTTGAACTCGGGAGTGAATGCGTTGGGATCCACAACCGTCGGCGAAAGCCGGTTCAAAATTGTCCTCGCATCCTTGTCTTCGTCTTCCTGAATGCCGCGGTAGCCCTGATGAATCGGAATGCCGATCTGGTAGACCTTCTTGCCGTCAATCGTCATCGGCTTGATGCGTTTGGTCACGAACGCCTTGGCGACGTAAAAGCTCCGCGCACTGGTGACCTTCACTTTGTCGTTGCCCTTGATGCCCAGCTCCGCCGCCAGTTCCACTGGAATCTCGACGAACGGTTCGGGAATGAGCTGCACGTTCATCCGATTGTTCTTGGTCCAGTAGTGGTAGTGTTCGGTGAGCCGGTAGGTAGTGCAGATAATGTTCAGGCCGTCGCCCGGCGTGGCGTACTTGTCCGCCGGCGTCTTCAGCTTCTTGACCACTGGACTAGTGGATTGATTCGGATGCAGCACATTTTGCACCGGACTCTCGATCGGTTCGTAGTGCTCCGGAAAGGGCCCATCGTTGAGCCAAACGAAGAGGCGGCCCAAGCCCTCCTGATTCATGATGAACGGGCCCATGTGGTCTTTGGGCGGAGAGTCAGCCTTGAAGTCCGGCACGTCATTGCCAACCCACAACTGCTTGCCTTCATCCCACCATATTTGCCGCCGCGAAGGATCCCACGGCTTGCCTTCCAGATCGCAGGAGGCGCGGTTGTACATGCCGCGGCGGTTCGCCGGCCAAGACCACGCCCAATTGAGATAAAAACCGAGACCCGATGGATCGTCAGTTCCGCGTCGCTGGGTCATTGCGCCAGCTTCCGTCCAGGAGCCGGAATACAGCCAATTTCCGCAGAGGGTGGTGCCGTCATCCTTCAGCCAGGCAAAACCCGGCAGTTGCTGGCCCGCCTTGATGACCTGCGCGGTCTTGGGATCGGTCAAATCGGCGAGCGCCTTACCGTTAATCTCTTTTGCCAGGTCGGCCAGTGAGGGATTGTTCGGTGTGGTGTATGGCCACCAGGCATTGAGAATCGGATCAGGAAACTTGCCGCCTTCCTTCTTGTACAGTTCGCGCACTTTGAGAAAGATCTGAGCCACAATGTCCTGGTCCAGCCGAGCCTCGCCCGGCGGAGGAACAGCGACGTTCTTCCATTGCAGCCAGCGAGCCGAGTTGGTCATCGATCCATCTTTTTCGGCGAAGCCCGCGCAGGGTAGCCGATAGACCGTAGTGTTGATGGTCTTCATCTCCTCGGGCGTAATACCTGGCGACTTCCAGAATTCGCTGGTCTCGTCCGGATAAATTTCGCCAACCACCAGCCAATCAGCTTTCTTGAGTGCGTCGATGTTTTTCTGCGAGTCCGGCCCGATTGCAACGCCATTCATGCCGAACGCAAACATCCCTTTCACCGAGCCGCGGTACATGTTGTCCCAGATCTGGGTCCAGGAATAATTGCGGTCCACCTTCGGAAGGTAATGGAAGGCCCAGTCGTTTTCCTTGGTCGCGGCCGGCCCGTACATCGCCTTCAGAAATGACACCGCGAACTTGGGAGTATTGGAGTAGTAGTTGAACGAATCCCATCCTGCCGGTTTAACCGTCAACGGAGTAATGCGATCAATGTACGCCTTGAAATCGGTGTCGGCGGGAGCCGGCATCTTCAGGTATCCGGGCAGGCTGTCGAAGACTCCCGCCATGTCGGTGGCGCCCTGAATGTTGGAGTGGCCGCGCAGAGCATTCACGCCGCCTCCGGAGCGTCCCACGTTGCCCAGAAGCAGCTGCAACATGGCCGCGGTGCGAATAATCTGCGTGCCGAAACTATGCTGCGTCCATCCCACGGCATAAATCACCGTAGCGACCTTCTTCATGTCGCCGTCTTTGCGAACGGAGGTAAACATGTCCGCAGCCTTTAAGAATTGATCTTTAGGAATTCCGGTGATGCGCTCCACCATCTCCGGCGTATAGCGTGAGTACTGCTGCTTGAGGAGTTGATAGATGCAGAGCGGATGCTGGAGAGTGAGATCGTAGGCAACCTTCTCCGGCATGAGTGGGATCGGGAAGGGAGGCTTGGCGGTATCGACCGGGGCCTTCTGAGCAGCCACGTTGGCAGCCTTGCCGCTCATATCGCCACCTACTGCGTAGTTCCACGTAGTTCTGTCGTAGGTTTGCGTGGCGGGATCAAATCCAGAATAGAACCCGTCCTCCGGCAGTTTGAAGCCCTCAGCCACCATGAGCGGAGCGCTGGTGTAATTAAGCAGGTAATCCTTGGCTATCCGGTTATTCTGGATAACGTAGTTGATCAGCCCGCCCAGGAATGCAATATCAGATCCGGCGCGAATCTGCA
Organism: Terriglobia bacterium; assembly: GCA_963734265.1. Taxonomy (GTDB): domain Bacteria; phylum Acidobacteriota; class Terriglobia; order Terriglobales; family Acidobacteriaceae; genus JAIQFF01. Next base: position 105,466 of record CAVTGN010000012.1, on the reverse strand, counting down.
GAAAAAGATCAGAAGTCGACGCGGTGCGCGTGTAGCGCGGATCGACCACGATCAACTTAGCATTACGCGTCTTCTTGGCTTCCATGGCCCACTTGAAGCCACAGGGATGATTCTCGGCAGGGTTTCCGCCCATGATCAACATCATGTCGGTGTTCTTGATGTCGATCCAGCCATTCGTCATGGCCCCTCGTCCAAATGTTGGTCCCAAACTTGAGACCGTGGGGCCGTGTCAAACTCTGGCCTGGTTTTCTATATAAGTAAGCCCCAGGCTGCGCATGGTCTTCACGACCAGGTAGTTGAACTCATTGGTATCGGTGCATCCACCGGTCCACGCGATGCCTTCGCAGCGGTTCACCGTGTGTCCCTGCGCGTCTTTCTCGACGAATGAGGCGTCGCGCGTCTTCTTCGTCCAGCGTGCGATCTCATCGAGAGCTTGCGGCCACTGGATATCTTCCCAATGATCCGAACCGGGCCGGCGCACCTGCGGCTTGAGCAGCCGCCGCGGATTGAGGATGTCCTGCTCGAGCGATGCTCCCTTGGGACACAGCGTTCCGCGATTGATGGGATGATCGGGGTCGCCCTCGACGTGGATCACCTGCGGCGTCACGTTCTTCGCTTTGTCGCCGATCGTATAAATGAGGACGCCACAACTCACCGAACAATAGGGACACGTGGATCGCGTCTCGGTGGCGCGCGCAATCTTGAGTTCTTTCAATTGTGCAACCGCGGGAGTCAGATCAAATCCCAGGAGAGAGACAGCCGCGCCACCAGTCAGCGCACCTTTGAGGAAGGTTCTGCGGGAGAGTTCCATCGTGTCCTCCAATCACTACGTTCGCAATTGGTGACGACCGCCAAAACAACGCGGCCGGACCGCGCCCCAAACTTGCAGGAGAATATAGTCTCGCAGCGGGTCGGTGGTCAATCCGAGGAAGGTTGTAGGACCGCATGTGGCGCCAGAGCCATGAGACTTGCGCCCCGCGAATTGAAGCCCGATAATCGCCCGGTGGCCAAGAATCCGTGGCAGCAACGCATCCGGCGTGCCGAACACCTGGCCGCGCAGCACCCCTTCGCGGCTGAGATACTTGGGTTCTACGTCGACGTTGCCGGTTTCCAGCAAGGACTCGGCCAGAAGTTCGAGCTGGTTTCCGCGGGCTCTTCCGCGCGCCTGTCTGACTCGCCGGAATTTGCCGAACTTCTCGCCAGTTTCCCGACATTCCTGCGTTTAGTCGAAGAAAAGGCACCCGCTCAATTCGCGCAAATTGCTAAAGCTGTCCGCGACTCCCCGTCCAGTTCATGGTCGGAGCTGCTGAACCACTCCTGGGGTAACCACGACGCGCCTGACATCTCCGACGAATTCCTCTCCATCTCATTTCTCCAGCCTTACGCGGAATCGGTCCGCTCCAACGCTCGATTGCAACTCGAAGGCTATACCCATCCGCTGTGCCCGTTCTGCAATCGCAAGCCCGCCTTCGGTGTTCTGCGCCAGCAGGGCGACGGCGGCCGCCGCAACCTGCTTTGCGGTTTCTGTCTCTGTGAGTGGGAATTCCGGCGCGTCGTGTGTCCGGCGTGCGGAGAGGAAGACCAAGCCAAGCTTCCGATCTACACCGCTGCTCAATTTCCCCACATTCGCGTGGAGTCCTGTGACACTTGCCATACCTATATCAAGTCTACGGATCTCACCAAGAACGGATTGGCCGACCCCCTGGTCGACGAACTCGCGTCCGTCCCGCTTGATCTCTGGGCGCAAGAGCACGATTATGCCAAACTTCGGCCTAACCTTTTCGGAATGTGAGTGAATCAATTCTCGTAGCCAGAAAAGGGATTCCCACCAAATCAATTCCAATCCGAATTGCACCTGCCGGGACGCGGTTGAAGTGCTGCGATTTGATTGACGGAAGCAGGGCGCGATTGTACGATTCCGCTCGAAATGGCCAGCAATGCAAAACTCGGAATTCCAAACCAGGCGATGATAAGTCTCCGCGTGTGACATGACGGGTGACATGAAAAGACACTTCTCGCTCCTAGCTCTGCTCTTTGCCCTGGTACTGAATGTCCGCTCTGTTCAAGGTCAGAAACTGACCGTTCAGAACGAGTCCGGGAAACAGATCGCATTGAGCCGGAGCGATATTGAAGGCCTTCCCCATGTCCAGGCAACTGCCGGCACACCCTCCGATCCCATTACCTACGAAGGGGTTACGCTTAAGAGCGCATTAGAGAAGGCTGGAGTCAGTTTTGGAGAATCGCTGAAAGGTAAGCGGCTCGGTTTTTGTCTGATGGTCCAGGCTGCGGACGGTTATCGCGTGGTCATCGCGTTGCCTGAATTGGACCCAGCCTTTACTGACAAGCGAATTCTGCTCGTCTTCCTGCGCAACGGGAAACCGCTGGACGAAAAGGAAGGCCCGTATCGCGTCGTGATACCAGACGAAAAAAAGATGGCCCGCTGGACAAAACAGGTCACCTTATTAAAAATCGTGGACGTACCTTGACGCGGTCAGTCCTTTTGAATCATGACTTCGGTGGACTTGATTACAGCGCTGACCATGTCGCCCTTCTTGAGCTTCAGTTCGTCGGCGCTGCGGCGGGTGATCGTACTCTCGATCAGATTGTCGCCTACTCGCACCACCACGTGGGCCATGACATCGCCCAACAGAATTTCTTCAATTTTTCCGCGCAGTTTATTTCTAGCTGAGATTGGCATGTTCTTATTATAAGCGCCAAGTGCGCCCCTCCCCACCATCCTGAAACGCCCCGGAATGTTCCAATTCACTCGATATTCAAGAGATTTTCATCTGTTGTTAACAATAAGTGACTAAAGTCTGGGTCCTGTCCTCACTCTCGTTCAGGAGCAGTTCCCGTTGGGGCTCCCGAAAAATGAGTGCATCTTGATGTCTCTACGGAGGAAAAATGAAGAAAGGCATGGCTTTGGCCCTGTCTCTTGCGCTCGCCACCGGTGCATTCGCGGCCCCGGCCCCACAAAGTTCTGCGGCCAGCCCGACACCTGTAAAGAAAAAGACCGCCAGCACCTCGAACGCTCAAGTATCACGCCGCCTCGATGAAATGCAGCAAGCGATTGGCGCACAACAACAGCAGATCCAGCAACTCATGCAGGAATTGCAATCGCGTGATGCTGTAATTCAACAACTCCAGCAGCAGTCGAGCCAGACCCAAAGCACCGCTGGTCAGGCTGAGCAGAAGGCGGACACTGCGCTTTCGCAAACTGCGGCACAGCAGCAGATAGTCGCGACCACCCACACTGATGTCACTGACCTGAAGGACACAGTTACCAACACTGCGCAAGCGCTCCAGGAGACGCAGAAGTCCATCTCTGAGAGCCCGGTGGCGATCCGCTACAAGGGAGTCAGTATCACCCCGGTAGGATTCGTAGCCGCAGAAACGGTGACCCGCCAACGGGCCAATGAAGCGGACATCAACACCCCGTTTAATAGCATTCCGTACCCGGGGAACGCACTGGCCCATATCGGCGAGAATGCTTTCACGGCGCGTCAGTCCCGGCTTGGCCTGCTTGCGGAGAGCAAAGTCGGCAACACCAAATTGACCGGATACTGGGAAGCTGATTTTCTTGGCACCGGTGTAACTTCCAACAACCGGCAGAGCAACAGCTACGTACTTCGCCAACGGATTCTTTACGGGCAAGCCGCATTTCAGAGTGGCTGGATCGTGACGGCAGGTGAGCAGTGGTCTTTGGCGACGGAAACCAGAAAAGGAATTACAAACCGCCAGGAAGTGCTTCCCTACACCATTGACTCGCAATATCAGGTGGGCTTCACTTGGGAGCGGCAGTATGGCGTCCGAGTGGTAAAAGACTTCGGCGGCAAGTTTGCTCTTGGCCTTTCCGTGGAAGGACCACAGGCAACCATCGGTGGAAGGGGATTTTCTCTGGCTACAACAACGACCGTGGGGAGTGCTTCAGTTGCCACCACCGGAAATGCCTTCGTCTTCGGTCCGGGGAGCGGCGGCGGTCTATATAACTTCGTCGACACGACCGGATACTCCTTCAACAAAACGCCCGACATCATCGTCAAGGCGGCCGCGGATCCCGGGTTCGGCCACTACGAAGTGTTCGGCATTCTCAGTACGTTTCGTAATAGAGTTTATCCCTGCGGCGTAGTGGGCACGAATGCCAAGGATACTGCTCCTCCTGCGACCCCCACGACACTTCCTTGCCCGGTGAACGGTTCGACTGCGCCGAGTGCAATCGGAGCATTTGAAGATACACGGGTGGGTGGTGGTCTCGGAGCAAGCCTGCGCGTTCCTGTGTTTACGAAGAAGTTGGAGTTCGGTCTCCAGGGAGCCGCGGGAGATGGCATCGGTCGTTACGGTTCAGCACAGATTGCTGATCTAACCCTCCGCCCCGACGGTACCCAAGCGTTGATCCGCTCGGCTCACGGCTACGGGGGATTCGAGTTCACCCCAAACCCGAAGCTGCAAGTCTACGCTTACTACGGTGGAGAGTACGGATGGCGCACGGCGTATAAGGGGTACGACAGCATTACGATCACCAAAACGCCTGCGATCCCGGCCACCGCCACGAGTCCCGCCATCCCCGCCACGACACTGACGGCGTTCAAGCTCAATCAGATCGGCGGATACGGTTCACCATTCGCTAATAATACGGGTTGCAGCACGGAAAATCCGCCGTCCAATCAGCTCACTCCATCCGCTGGTGGCACCTGTGCGGGTGACACTCGCCTCATCATGGAGGGAACCGTTGGGTTCTGGCATAGGGTTTACCAAGGACCCAAAGGCGGGTTTCGCTGGGGGCTTCAGTATTCATACTTAACCCGCAGCGGCTGGTCTGGGAATAATGGCACAGCAATCAGCATTTCGCCCAAGGCCGTAGACAATATGGTGTGGACCTCGCTCCGCTATTACTTGCCGTAGATCGCTGTTTAGCTTTTGTGGTTCAGTGTTTTCCGGCGTGGCCTAAGCCCCACGCCGGAAACTTCTTCGTTGCGCTCGAACCGGCGATCTGAGTCCCAACCTGTAACGTACAAGGACGTACGAAAAAGGCTATGCAAACCCAACCCATGGAAACCTCGCTCTTCGAACTGCTGGGCAACACCATCAAGCAGCTCGAAAAAATAGAGGATGATCCGAAGACTTTAACTTTCGTTGCCCGGAGACTGGGCAACATCGTTAAACACATGAAGGATCTCCGCGAAGACTTGCAGCCGCGCGGGGCACACTCCGGCAACCCGCGTAATGCAGAGACGAACGACCGGCCACCGCATCGAGTCGACACGTTTCGTTAGCGGAACATTATTGCCCTGTTCATCACCGTAGCCGAACCCGTAGCATTGACCTGGCAGAACGGTCCAGAACGATTGCTTTATGGCGGCTTGGTGTGTAGGCTCTGTCCGCACTGTCCGGCCTCGAGCATCCGTATCGTAGTCTCTCGGAAATTTCAGTCCGACTTCTCGAGGCAGCCGACTCTCAGTTAAGTGAACAGGAGGCCGCGCAATGGCTGCGCCCTCAGGGGAGGAAATGGCGTGAGCGAACCCGACAAGCGTTATGAGGCCGACAAAACCGAGTGGGACCGCATTGCCGAGACGCCGGAATTCAAAGACCTTATCGCGGTCAAGAAGACATTCATCGTTCCAGCTTTTGTATTCTTCCTCGTCTACTACTTTCTGCTGCCGATCCTGGTGGGATACGCCCCCGGCTTCATGTCGACCAAAGTCATTGGCGTAGTCAACCTGGCCTACCTGTTCGCGCTCTCTCAATTCTTCATGGCCTGGACCGTTGCCTGGTTGTATGTCAGGGCGGCCAACAACTTCGACAAACTCGCGAAGGACATAATCCATGAGGCAGAAGAGCAGCCCAGGAACCGGCCGGAGGCCAGGTAAATGTCCACCCCACTCGTGATGTTCCTGATTTTCATCGCCATCACTATCGGGATTACGTATTGGGCTTCAAAACGCTCCACCGGCAGCAGCGCCTACTTCGCGGCGAGCCGGCGGGTCACGGGCTGGCAGAATGGCATTGCCGTCGCGGGCGACTACATGAGCGCCGCGTCCTTCCTCGGCATCGCCGGGATCATCGCCTTTCAGGGATACGACGGTTTCATGTTCTCGGTGGGATGGCTGGTCGCTTATCTCACGGTTTTGCTGGTCGTCGCTGAACCGCTACGCAATGCCGGCCGCTACACCATGGCCGACGTCCTCGCCTACCGCCTGAACCCGCGTCCGGTGCGCGCCATGGCTTCCATCAGCACCCTGACCGTCAGCACTTTCTACATGATCGCGCAGATGGTCGGAGCGGGCGCTCTGGTCACGCTCCTGCTGAAAGATTCCGGTATCAGCTACCGCACTGCCGTCATCGGCGTCGGCGTTCTGATGATCGCCTACGTGGTCTTTGGCGGCATGCTTGCGACCACCTGGGTGCAGATCATCAAAGCCATTCTGCTGATGGGTGGAACCATCTTGCTCAGCATCCTGGTCATGGCTCACTTCCATTTCAGCCTGGGCGACTTTTTCAACGCTATCGGCCACGTCACCTATCACGACAAAGGGCAAGTTGTGGTCAAAGACTTTCTCCAACCTGGCCTACGCTATAAGCCGCCATACGGAGCCTTGGAGTTGATCTCCCTGGGGCTTGCGCTGATCTTTGGCACCGCCGGCCTCCCCCACATCCTGGTTCGTTTCTATACCGTGCCCGATGCCAGGACCGCCCGCCAGAGCGTCGTTTGGGCGATGGTTTTGATCGGCAGCTTTTACATCATGACCACATTCCTAGGCTTTGGCGCGGCCACCATCGTGGGCCGCGACTTCATCTCAACCCACGGTGGCACCAACATGAGCGCCCCTCTGCTTGCTCAGGCGCTGGCTGGGAATATTTTCTTCGCGTTTATCTCCGCCATCGCCTTCGCGACCATCCTGGCCGTGGTCGCGGGCCTCACCATCAGCGCCTCGACTTCCTTCGCCCATGACCTCTGGACCAACGTCATCCACAGGGGCGTTGAGCGCAAGCCAGGCGAGGAAGTGATGGTGGCGCGAATTTCAGCCTTCGTTGTGGGCGCGGTTGCCATCACCATCGCGATCGTGCTGGGTCCAACCGCCAACGTCGCCTTCCTGGTGGCTTTGGCGTTTGCGGTGGCAGCCTCAGCGAACCTGCCGGTGATTGTACTCTCTCTCTTCTGGCGCAGATTCAATACCACGGGGGCGGTAACTGGCCTTGCTGTCGGGCTGCTCGCTTCCATCGGACTGATCCTGATTGGTCCCAGCCTTATGGCTGTCGATCCACCCACGGTTACCGGCACCGCGCGCCACCTGATTCAGGCCAAAGCGTGGTTTCCACTTGAGAACCCCGGCATCCTCAGCATCCCGCTTGGATTCCTGGCTGCAATCATCGGGACGCTGCTCAGCCATGAACCCAGCTCGGAGCACAAGTTCAACGAACTGCTGGTGCGCTCCAACACCGGCCTTGGCGCCGAGAGGGCTGGATCACACTAGCTAGTACCGAGTCTGTCTGAAAGCCAAACGGGCTTCGTGAAGCGGGATCGGCGGTACGCTCGATTGTCTGTTGGAACTTTTTCCACTGCCAACTTACGGGCAATCGCAATACCGCAAGGTCACAACCGAACCGCTGCTTGGCCCGGTAAAGTGGAAAACAAACAGGCGATCAAACTCATCTTCTTTAATCGGATCGACCGTGCCCGCTCCCAGTTTTTCAATGATCGCGGGCAGCGTGTCGGAGTGCGCCACAACCAGCACCGTCTTGTCGGACATTGTGCGCAGCTTATCAACCAGCGCTGCCGTGTCCCGGTACTCGACGGTCACCGCTTTCAGGCCCAGCTTCTTGGTGATCGGTTTGGCGGTCTGTTGGGTGCGGACAAATCCGGTGGCGAAAATCACCTGGATGCCCGCGTCGCCTAAAGTATTGGCCAGACATTCCGCTCGCTTGCGACCCTGCGGGCTGAGGATCGCATCCCTGGCCGTCGACGTCTTCTCGGCATGACGTACCAGAAAAACAGTTCCGGTGTTTTCTGAGTAGGCAGCAATCGACAGCCCCGCGGTAAGAATTCCTAGTATGAAGAGATTGTGGAATCTGCATTTCGATCTGGTTTTCAAGTCTCCTCCGGACATCGGCTGTGATGCGGAACGTATCGCCAAAATCACCGTATGTTAACACTCTGCTTTTCACTGCCGGTGGACTGCTTCTGATGTACTAAGAATTGTGTCCCTGCCCTTTGCCTTTGATCCGGCATAAAGGGACGGCACGAAGAGCGTTGGGGATGCGAGGTGGGGGTGCCGTCCCTTGAGTTTTAGGATTCCAAAATAGCGTCCGTTGAATCGAACGTGTATCGGGCGGTCCCCGTAAATTGCCGCTCGCAATATTGTAGTACCGCGGAAATCCGGAATATGCCGTAAAGAGCGTCTAGGCATTTCACTGTATGCCATTACCTAAATCGCTTGAGGGTCAACCTTGTGCTCCATGACCGCAGTATGATGACCGCAGTATGATCACGCCATGAGCACAACGATGAAATCAGCGCTCATAGTTTCCGTGTGCTGCGCCGGGATGGCCCTATCTTCGTGCGCACAGGACACCAAACCGGCTCCGCCGACGCCTATCGACGAGAAGAAAGTCGAGCTGGGTGGGACGCCGTGGAATCCAGACTGGGATGAGATCATCGAAAAAGCGCTGCCGCCCGAGATTCTCTCACCTCAGATCCCTCGGGATGTCGGGCGATTCTGCCCGCGATTTTACGAAATGGGGAACACAGACAAACGCGCATTCTGGGCCTACTTCTTCCAGGCGCTTGCCGGGGCTGAGGCTGGTCTCAATCCGAACGCCAGTGTCCGTCATACTCAGCCGGAAATCGTCAACCTGGACGAGGTTACAGGAGTGGCCATGCGCAGCGAGGGATTGTTGCAGGTGGCTTACGCGGATCAAAAGCGCTACGGATGCGATTTCGACTGGCAAGCGGATCGGGCGCGAAAGGCAAAAGATCCGGCTAAAACCATCCTTCAGCCGAAAAACAATCTCGAATGTGGAGTGAAAATTCTCGTCAACCAGATAATTGTGCGGCACAAGCCGCTGCTGACGAGGTCCGCATACTGGTCGACGCTGCAACCGGGCACGCCGAGCTATCGTGTGTTCGTCAAGCAAATGACGAACCCGCCGGTTTCATGTGGTCTGCCGAGCCAGTCGACGATCGATAAGTCGGCCACGACTAAATCTGTAAAGGACGACGCAGCCCGAGGCGAGACTCCCAAGTAGCTGGCGTCAGTGTATTTCGGTACAAAACCATAAAGCAGTACATTCGACTTTCGGGCGGTCAAATTCCTAGCGTGCTTGAATTTCGTTTTCGGCCTGAAGTTGTTTCTCGCGACCTGTCGGGACTTCTCGAGAAATGGCCTGGCCCTTTGCGATCCTTCGCGGCGACTTGACCGCTCGCCCGGAATTTTTTTCGAACTTAATGCATGCCGACGGTTTGTTGCCGGGCGTTCCCGGCTGGTCCTGTACGCGCGTTCCAGCAATCCCTTCCGCGGTGCGCTCACGTTGCAATGTGCTAAGCGGTCGGGTCGGTGTGCTGGAACAGCTCACAAAGTTTCCCGCAGCCAGCCCCGCGATCAGCAACAAGTACCCGGGTCTTCTCCACAACCGTCTGGCGCCTGAGATCATGTACACAATTGTCTCAGCCAGCGCGCCTGATTACGATCAGGTAAAGACCTGACTTTGAGTGTCGTCGTGCTGGAGCTGACGTTCTAAGTTCTAACCGCTCAAGGTTAAGGTTGGGCACGCAGTTCCAAGAGTTTGGCGTCCCCGACAGGACAACTTTAAACCGTTGGAGAGTGATGAGGAGCCGTGTGTACCATGTGTGACGTGTAAGGGCTGGGGCAGTTAGCGGCGGAATTCTGCTTTGCTCAGCGGTAGAGCGCAACCTTTTCAGGGGCGGCGTTACCACTACATACAACTACTTACACGCTGTCGGGAACTGCCTAAGTACGTGTAAATACGTGTAAGCCGGTGTAATTACAGGTGTGAATAACAGGTGTGAAATATCACACCAGGCGCCGGGACCGACTGGACAAGACCCTGGAACGCGCTTGGCCGCGATGCCGGATGTCCAGCCGACTACCCGAGTGCAGTGACCCCGTTCCTGATAAAACAGGCTACCCACTTACGCGCCTCGGGTAGGATTCGCCCGCCCTGGCTCCGCCTGGACTCCGCAATGAGTACTAAGGGAGGTCACCGAAAGCTATGTCCGGAACCACACCGTGCTACAATTTCCGCCCATGTCAATCGACCAAATCGTCAAAGAACTTCAAGACGAACGCAATCGCATAGGCGCCGCAATCAAAGCTCTAACCGCCGTTAGCGGTTCTAGTCCCAGACCCAGTGGCGGGCGGCGGACTCTTTCGGCTTCCGCTCGTAGAAAGATTAGCCTGGCGCAGAAAGCTCGATGGGCAAAGAGAGTATCGCCGGGAGCCGGCGCGACGATTCCCAAGCGCACTCTGTCCGCATCGGGCCGGAGGAAGATCGCGGCTGCACAGCGGGCAAGGTGGGCGAAAATCAGGAAGGAAAATGACAAGATCTGCCACGTCTCGCCCTTGTTTCCCTACAGTAAATCAGCGTCACTCCACGTCGTTAATGAATACGAGCACTCGTGCTCCGCATTGTCGAATAGCATCTGGGTTAGCCGCATTGTTGGTGCTGCACATAGAGGGCACACACCATCGACATCAATCTCCTGATCTTTAAGTTGGGAAACGACGGAAGCAAGCCGAGATTCGAATTTCTTGGTGAATTGATCACGGCTCTCCGTAACAAATTGCGTTTGGTCAGCCTGATATTTCTGCCATTCAGGACTATTTCTAAAACGCTGTGGAGGTCCATGTAGTCCCGGTGGTCTCTGAGGCTGCACCTTTTCCCGTTCCGCTGCGAATCGCATTAGTCGCTTCGACAAATCAAAGAGGTCTTTCTTCAATGGTGATTGCGATTTCTCTATTTGCTTCTGATATTCAATCATGAACCTAGCGGTAGACCTTGGATCGAGCACCGACATTGACGGCTTCTGGGGCGGAGATGATTGCGCGGGTGGTTTGTTTACTGGAACCCGCTGAGCTGCTAAGATCGTGTTGTCCTGTCGCAGCATTCCATTGGCGTGTACAAAATTCTCGTGGTCTTGATAGACAGTTTCTGTAAGCTCATTACCGAAGATCGGGCCATAGACGATTAGCAACACCGCAATAGTCACAACCGCCGTGATCGCGGCATTCTCCCACCAGTGCTTCAGCATAGCTTGCCTGCCGTGGAGATAGCCGATGACAGCAAGCGTGCCGACGACCGTGCCGAGTGCTACCAGAATTGGGGTGATGAAGCCAGCGCCAGTTGTCCCAAGATAATGCAGGAAATTAAGCCATGTTCGGGAGAGCAGGTTGTAAAGATGCGGTCGCCACGTTCTGGCGAAAAGGATGCAGATCCCAGTAAGGAACGCAGCCGCAGAAAGTGCCATAAAGATGTGATAAAGCAGCCGGAGTAATCGACGGCCCATGAAACACACCTCACCCAGAGCGAAGTCTGGTCAGTAATATACATACAGGCTCAAATCAACTCGCGGCAGTAAACTTCGGACGCCCTTCCCGCACCCGAAATTCCCTACACCCTTCCACCCCAGGGCTACTTCATTTCGCCCCAAAGTTGCTATCAATCTGATCCATTATTCGCTCCGCCCACTGAATACTGGCGGCGATCAGCTTATCCGTGCGAAGACTGCCCCTCCGGCCCGCCGAACAAATCGTCCGCCGTTCGCTTGTGGCGGCTAGCCAGAATGGCCGCCATAATTCCGATCACACGTTTGCGGCCTTCGTCCATCAGGCATCATCTGCGTCGCTGCCTCCAATTCGCCTCCCAAAGAGCCTGTCCCCGGCTGGCCCGTGGCTGCCAACCGCCAGGCATCGGCTAGGCCGGTTCGACGCGTTGATCTCGGCCCCGGCTATACAGTAATTCCCGTATTGATCGGCGACGCCACAAAAGCTTTGAATTGGGTCATGAAACCGATACCGCGTTGCCCACGATGCTTTGCGCGGCTCCTGCTCAGGTGGTCACGGCTCACTAGCTACCTGGCGTGCCCGAACTATCCAAACTGCAAAGCGCCGGTACAACTTCCGAAACGTCCGCAGAGTGCAGTTCGATATTCCCACGCAGCGTGAGTTCCTAGTTCTGTTTGTCTGTAGAGCACAGATAGGGAACAAACGCCATGGCCGACCCCGACTACCGTAATGCAAAGAGCGTAGCGGTAGTACACAACGCAGCCCACCAGCGTTTCGAAATGGATGTAGACGGCCAGCTTTCCGTGCTCGAATATACGTTCAAGAATCACCGACTATTTCTGACCCACACCGAAGTTCCGCCGGCTCTTCGGCACCAGGGCCTGGGTACGAAGCTAGCTCATGCGGCATTGGAATATGCGCGCAAGAACGACTTGAATGTCGTAGCGATCTGTCCTTTTGTTAAGAAATACGTTGGCAGCCACCGGAATACCAGTCCTTTGTGACAACTTCAATGGCTTGAATTGTCGCCTGGTCTGGTGGCCCCAACCTTTCAATATTCGAGATGGCGTCATCTGAAGAACCATATCCAAAAGCACTATGTCTTTACTGCTTCCTTTCCTGGATCTGCTCGGCACGAAAAGAGCGCGTGCGCGGCCATGGTTTGAAGATCGTCCTTCCCACACGCCTGAGGACTCAACGCTGAAGCCACCAATTCCCTTGAGTACGACCGCTTTGCCAGGAGCCGCCAATTTGCTTTTCAGCGGTCCGTTTGAGCATGTCTTCAAACGTCTTGCCGTTGAAGTCTGCCATCGCAGCATTCCACGTGCCGGAGACTGTCCTGCCCTCAATTCGGGCTGTCCAAGTGCCTTGCCAGCCGCTCGCTAATTTCCGGGCTGACCAGGTGCCTTCCAGAACGATCTGGTTGTTCTCGCCGAGGAGCGTCCAGGAACCAAGAGCTACGTTTTTGCTGGGCGGGAGAACCTGGGAGGACCACATGCCTTGGAAAGTCCGGTTTGATCCCGCCGTTGCGATCCAGCTCCCTCGCAGCACCGGAGGAGCCTTCTGGGCCACAGCATAGGAAACAAGCAGCGTTACGGCCAAGCACCACTTTTTCATCGCAGCACCGCGCATGCCGTGTTCAGCTCATGATCTTCGTGCCGACCTTGGCATCGCCCGAAAGGTCGCCAAGAAGTATAGAGTCTCACCTGAGGCTTGGTGGACTCCAAGTCTGCGATTGCGATTTTGGGAGCCGGGCTGAATACCAGCTTGGGGGACAAATCATGCGGGCGAAGACTGGGAATGGCAGCGTGCCTGCCTATCAGAAGATTCAAGTTGCAATTCGCAAACGCATCGAATCTGGTGACTTGCGGCCGGGAGATGTTGTCAGCTCAGAGCGGGAGCTTGCCAGGATTCATCAGGTTAGCTTGATGACCGCTCGCCATGCCCTCGATTCCCTGCAGCGTGAAGGCGTCGTCGAACGCCGCCGGGGTGTCGGAACTTATATTTCCGCTCCCAAGATTCAATTCAATAAGCTGATGGGTTACATGGAGCTGATGGCCAGCCGCGGTTTGTCGGCGCGCTCAAAGGTGGTTTACTCAGGCGTTCGCAATGACGAATATGGGATTGCCACACGTCTTTCTCTGCCTTCTACGTGCCCATTGGTTCAGATAGAGCGCGTCCGACTGGTAGCGGATGAACCATTCTCGCTGGAAAGCTGTTTTCTTTCAGCCAAAGAGTTCGCCGGGTTGGTGCAGGCTCCGCTTGAACGCAGTTCGCTGTTTGCGACGTTGAAGCATGAATACGGGGTTGAACTTGCCTATGCAGACGAAGAAATTGATGCTGTACCAGCGGATGTGAGAACAGCGAAGCTGCTGGCCGTTCCGCACGGGAACCCACTGCTCCGAATTAGCCAGCTTTTCTATACTACCAACGGTCAAGCGGTCATGTACTGTCTGGGCCTCTACCTGCATGGGCGGCACCTGCTGGCGAACCGGCGGTTTCGTTAACTTCACCGCGATATGGTCACGTCAGCTCTTAGGCTCGCTCGAACAATTCGTCCACCTCACTCTGGGTGCTCCGATGGGCCCGGAATGTAGGCTTCTAGTTCAGACTAGCGCCGGGGCTTGCGTCCATGCTGCGACAAGGATCAGCAACAAGATCCCGAATATCAACGCACCGAAACCCAGGAGTATTGCTTCGCTCATTAAATCAGGCTTCAGTAAGTCTTCACGACGCACAAAACCACCTCCCAAGGACCCGGAGGGAGGTTTAGCCGAGAGTGCCCTAAAGAGAGAGGGCGCGCCCCTCCTGCCAGGCCTCCTCCAGCCCGGCAGGCACGCCCCTCACCCTCTTTGGGTGGCGATACCCAGCCACCCGGACTACCGTATCGCGATATGTGCAATGGGTGAATGGCTCAACTGTCCTAGAGGACCGCCAATAGGTGCCATGAAAACTTATGCGTAGACGCGCTTTTAAGGCGACGCGCAATCTGGAAGCGCAGTGGTTCTTCAACAACCTCGTAGGTTCGGCTTGGGTCCTAACCTTCACTTAGACGCGCAGCCAGGGATTCCACTGTTCGCGCAAGGCGGTTCCTCAAAAGAATTGTCCTCTTCTCTCGAAGTTCCGACGTGCCACTCATCCTGGGGTTAAATTCTTAGCGCAGCAACTCTTTTTTAAGGCACTAGTCGATTGTTTGAGTCCATCGCTTACCATCTTCTTGAGTATGAGCATTTTCAGATTGGGTCTTTACTCTTCTTCTTTTCCACTATTGGACAGTGATGCTCATGGCAGTTGCGTGTTGGGTCGAGCCTGAAGAACCGTTGATAGTTATGGTGTATGAAACGGGCGGAGTACTCGTCACGCTTTGACTCGTATCTCCTCCGCACGCCATCTGGAACGTCAACCCCGAAAAGATCATGCTCGCCAGGGCGATAGCCCGAATGCGGTTCTTTTTTGAGCGGCGAGGAATGATACCCATTCCTATTAGCGCCAGCCCACCAACAGGCAAGCCGATCAAATAACGCTGCCAGGCTCCGGGTGGGGCGGCCGGGGCGGTAAGGGAACCTCTCGACGATGACGTACTGATTGTCAGTGTCGAATCGATTGATTGGCCGGTGGAGACCTGCGCCAATGTCGGACTTAGTGAGCAGGTAGGTGCCTGTGGTGTTGCCGGCTGCACGGAACATGTAAGAGAAATGGAGCCGGTGAATCCGTTATCGGATCCGATCGTTACCGTCCCTTTGGCGGATTGACCGCTGGGTAGAGGATTCGGCGTAACTGAGGGCGCATACAGAGAGAAATCCGGAGTCCCAATATTCAGCAAGACGCCTCCTGCCGTTACCGCGTCAGGCTTGCCGTCGCCGTTGAAATCCGCGACCGCTACTGACCCTAAATCAGCCCCGGCGCTGTAATACTGCGGTGACTGGAAAGTGCCGTCACCGTTGCCGGGGAGAAGGGCGGCGAAGTTGATGCCATCCAACACCATCAGGTCTAATGTCCCGTCCCCGTTTAGGTCTGCGAGCACAGGAGACTTGACGCCAGAGGCGACAACCTGGCTCAACGGCGTCTGAAAGGTGCCATCGCCTTTGCCTAACAGAACATTGATTGTTCCTGTGGAACACATGAAATCGGCGCAAGGAATCGCGGCTACGAGATCCAGTTTGCCGTCTTTGTTAATGTCGCCGACTGCCAGGGAAACGGGGGTAGCGCCTTGAAGGTAGACAACGGGCGTACCGAACGTGCCATCGCCATTGCCTGGAAGCACAATCACCGAGCCGTCCGTGCACTGGTTGATATTGGTGCAAGCCGTTGCCACTGCCAAGTCGACCTTACCGTCACCGTCGAAGTCACCAGCCTTTACAGCCTCTGGGCTCGTGCTGAAGGCATGGTTAATTGCGGGCTGAAAAGTGCCATTTCCGTTTCCCAACAGAATGCTCACAGTGTTGTCGTCGGAGTTTGCCACCGCCAGATCACTGTTACCGTCTCCGTTGAAGTCAGCCACGCCCAGCGATTGCGGACCTCCGCCCACTGTATATGTCACCGCAGTCTGGAAGGTTCCGTCGCCATTGCCCAACAACACTCCGACAACGTTACTGAACGCGTTAGCAGCCACCATGTCCAAGAAACCGTCGTGGTTGAAATCTTCGAGCGCCACGGCAACCGGGTTCGATCCTCCACCCAGAAAATAGTTCACCGCCGGCTGAAATGTACCGTCGCCATTGCCAAGTAGCACTGCTGCCGAATCGCCGGGGCAATGGGATACACAAGAAAAGAACGGCTCAACGAGGTCGAACTTGCCATCGCCATTGAGATCTCCAATCGCCAGGGGCGCCAGGGGCCCAGCTCCAACACCAACCTGTATCTTGAAAACCAGCCGCGCGACGAATGTTCCGTCACCGTTGCCTTTCAGGATGCTGACACTATTTGCGCCCAGATTGGCCGTCGCCAGGTCGGGCTTGCCATCGCCGTTGAAGTCTCCGACCACTGCAGCAGACGGACCATTGCCGGTGCCGAACCCCGTCCCTGGAGAAAACGTGCCGTCGCCGCGACCTAACAGGATGATCACCTGGTCATTGGGTCCGATCAGCGCCAAGTCCAGGCGACCGTCACCATCGAAGTCCCCTACCGTAACCGCGCCGCCGGCTTCCGGATCTACGTTGGTGCCTGGCGTCTGGAACACGCCATTTCCGTTTCCCAGAAGCACGTCGACGCCGAAGGATGTGGAAACCGCGAGATCCTGTTTGCCGTCTCCGTTGAAGTCCCCGATCGCAATCGAAAAGGGAAAATTCTCCGTGGGGTAGTTCACCGCAGCCTGGAAGGTTCCGTCCCCTTGGCCTAACAATATGCTCACATTATTGGAGATGGAGTCTGCCACCGCAAGGTCAGGTTTTGCGTCCCCGTTAAAATCACCGACGGCTACTGAGTAAGGCTCTCCACCTACAACGTAGTCGACCTCGGGCTGGAAAGTACCATCGCCCGCATTCAGCAGGATGCTTACGGTGCCGGCAGTCTGGTTTGCACTGGCCAAATCCGGCTTGCCATCATGATTGAAATCCCCCACCGCCAGCGAGTCAGAGCCTGCCCCGGTCGGGTAATCCACCCGGCTCATGAAGGTGCCGTCGCCCTTGCCAATGAGGATACTTACGACGTTGTCGCTGAAACTGCTAACTGCGATGTCAGCCTTTTGATCGCCGTTGAAATCGCCGACAACCAAGGACCTGGCAAACTGTCCGATGGGGTAGTCCACCTTGGGCTGAAACGTGCCGTCCCCGTTGCCCAACAGAATGCTGACGGTGAAGCCATTTGAGTTGCTGGTTGCCAGGTCGGCTTTCCCGTCCCCGTTGAAATCGCCTACGGCGGCAGCCCAGGGATTCAGGCCAACAGGGTATTCAGGCGCGACCATGAATTGCAGTGTTTGTGTCGTTTGCGCTGGACTCGCGTGAGCACGAGCCGGTTGAACCTTTCGCGCCAATCCAGCGGGACGGGATGGTCCTTGGCGTGTCTCGGCGTATGGTGTTTGGACTACAAACAACACGCAGCAAAACAGGATCGACATAGTGGCAAGTGAAACACCCATTAGCTTCATGGATTGGCTCCACTGCGAGCGCTTATTTCGGCGAAAAGTATAGCTTGGGATGTCCCTTCCGCACAGGGTTCGTTGTGTGATCGCGCGCGCATTAACGAGCACTGTCCGGGGCCCGAGCTCCGGAAACTGCCTCCCTTGCGAACCTTGTCAATCGAGCATTTCGGCCTCATTGCACTGTCAGCGTTACCGCGGCGGGATGATGAGTAGAGTCCGATGTGCCCGTCACGGTAACGGTGTACAACCCTGCTGGAGTGCCACCGCTGCCAGAGCTCCCCGTGGTGCCACTGAAGGGGTTGCTCGTTCCGCCGCAGGCCGATTGTGAAGTCAATTCCGCCAGCAGCAGAATACATAGTAGAGATCCCAGGACCCTTCTTTTGGCCTCTTGCGTGGGGCCCGCCGTTGCTTTCGCCACCATCAGCCCAATCATAGGTAGCCACAGTGCGTAAGCCAATCGAGTCATTGCGCTGAAAGAAAGTCGTGCAGACGTAGGTGCTGTGGTGTTCACGGTAAGAGCGGTGCCAGAGGTTGATGAATTGGGGTTACACGAACATGTCGGAGCGTGTGCTGGCGCAGGTTGCACAGAACATGTAAACGAAACCGAGCTGTTAAAACCACCTGTGAGGGCGACGCTCACAGTGCCGGTCGCAGACTGTCCGGCCGCGACCGTGCCTGGAGACAACGGGGATGCTGACAAGGAAAAGTCGGGCAACGAGCGGAGACCACCATTGTTGAGCAGCACACTGATGTTGTTGTTCTCAGAGTTTGCTACAGCAGCGTCTAGGGATCCGTTGAGATTAAAGTCTCCGGCTGACAAAGAGTAAGGAAGAGTCGAAAGATCGGAATCCAGTGGAGTTTGAAATGTTCCATCTCCATTTCCCAACAGCAGGCGCAACACAGACGGAGGCGGAGCTCCGCTGCCAACGAGAAAAGCCACGAGTACGGCCACATCGAGTTTGCCATCGTTGTTGAAGTCTCCCGCCACAGTTGCGAAATGGCGATAGAGAGGAAAGTTCGGCTGCGCAGGGTCTAAATTCTGAGGAGCTTGAAATGTACCGTCACCATTGCCGAGCAAAAGTACAACCGGAATGGGTGCGACAATCCCCGATTGTGGCGTCACGACCACATCCAATTTCCCATCGCCGTTGAAATCTCCGGCGGCAATCGAGAAGGATCGTCCGCCAATGTCAGTTTCGACAGGGGACTGGAAGCTGCCGTCGCCGTTACCCGGGAACACCGAGAGGAATCCCCTGTATTCTTCGCTGCCAGCAAATGTCTGACTGACAACCGCAATGTCCGGCTTCTTGTCCCCGTTAAAGTCGCCGATCGTGAGAGACGATGTGTCGAACACATTCAGTCCCACGGTGGCGCTGATGCTGTAGTTCACGGCGGGCTGAAAGGTGCCGTCGCTATTGCCCAGCAGAATCGTCATTCCATCGCCGCCGCTCGCTACCGCCAAGTCAAGATTGCCATCGCCATCAAGATCCGCTGCCATGATCGCCGCCGGATACCCGCTTGATGAGATGCCGTATTTCACCGGTGGCTGAAACGAACCGTTCCCCTTGCCAAAGAGGATGCCCACGCTGGCTTCTCCTCCGTCCACCACCGCCAAATCTTTTTTGCCATCGTGCTTGAAATCACCCACGGCAATCGACCAGGGATTTTTCCCGGCGTTGAAGCTGGTGGAATCTTGAAAAGTTCCGTCGCCGTTACCGAGAAGGATGCTGACATTCCCATCATCGCTCGTGTTTGGATCTCCGCTGTTGGCGACAACCAGGTCGGGCTTGCCGTCTCCGTTGAGGTCGCCCACAGCTGTGGCAGTGGGCGATGTGCCCACTGGGTAACTCGCTGGATTCGAGAAGCTGACCTGGGCGATGGCCAGGGGACCAAGTGACGAAAAGACAAGACACATGAGCACTGTGGCCGCCAGATATTTCTCTTGCGCGAACATAATGTGTGACTCCTCTCATTCCAAGTCCAATCGGACATCCAATTTGCCCCTGGCGGGTGAGGCCAATCACTGTTCAGGCTAGGGCTAGTCCGTCGGGAAAACGCGTTTGGCTTCAATGGTGAGAATGGTTGGGAGGGTGGTGCCATCAGGCAAAACGAGCGATGTGAAGATCGCGCGGACTTCCCGCCCATTCTCGTCATACACGACGCTTAGGGTTGAGGTGCGAACCAGGACTCCTGATTCGAAGACTTGGATTGTGTCGGTGCCTGTGCAGTCGGGATTCACGATGGCCGTTCCCGTAAATGTCTCGTCCGCGACGTCGCCATCTAAGCTGCGGGTCTGACTGCCTTTGAGATTCCCCGACGTGTCGGCGGTGTAGCTGCCTACAGCTGCCACCGCCCCGATGGCCGGAATGGATCCAGTGGTGGTAAATGCCCACTTACCTGCTACAGAGGCTCGAGAGCAGTGTCCACTATCGTTCGCTTGGGCACTCCCTGCTGCGCCCAAGACCAAAGTGACCGCAAGGACAATTGTTGTTGACCCAACGTTCCGTTTCATAGTCGTTCTCCTCGTTGATTTCTGTGTTCGCTTGTCATGCATTCTGCTCGATTGCAGCCCGACATCTTTGTGACTCCCAGTACGTTTTTCTCACTAGCTGATAACGTGCAAAGCGGGAAGAAAAAGGATCAAAAGGAGTGCGGTCTGCCGGTCCGATGCGAGCGGAAGTGAGAAGGGGATTTGGCTGTCGGGCAGTGTTTAAATTAGCGGGGTGACAAGCTGGGTTTAGCCGCCTCGATTTACATCTGGTTGCGAGTGTGCATCGCATACGGTAGCGATGCGCTGCGTTGCAGGCAAGTCAGATGGGAGAGTGCAACCGCAACGGCTCGGGGCACCTCGGGCGAAATCCGGGGAAACGGTAACGGATCCTCTGGCGCTGTTTGCCCAAGGCCACAGTAATCGTGGTGGACGCACAGACGGGCCTACAGCGCACAACGGAACCTGATGCCACAGGCGATCACTACCACGATTAGGACAACCGCGCAGCCGGAGCGGAGCACAGCTGTTGTGGTTCATAAGTTTCCCCTCCCACCGTGAATCATGGAATGAGTCGCCCCACGCTCCCCTCGACCTTCCGGCCCTTGGCGCCACCCATTTCTCTTGCCAACCACGCCTTGGCCATGGCCCAGTCACGCTTGACCGTTGCAGTGGAGACCCCCATCAGTCCGGCAGTTTCCTCCACGGATAACCCGCCGAAAAAGCGCAGCTCGACAATTCGTCCTTGCTGCGGGTCAATGGCTGCCATCCGGGTCAGCAACTCATCAAGCGCGACCAACTCCTCGGCTTGTTCCTTGGAGAAGACCAGAGCGTCATCTAAAGAGATTTTTGGCGCTGAACCGCCCCGCTTGGCCGCTCGGTGGCTGCGGGCGTACATCAACAGAATCCGCCGCATCAATTGCGCAGCGACGCCCAAAAAATGATTGCGATTCTTCCAGTCGGCCCGCTGTCCGACTAACTGCAGATAGGCTTCGTGGACGAGAGCTGTAGCTTGCAGCGTGTGGTCAACGCGCTCTTTTCGAAGATGAAAGGCGGCAAGTCGGCGCAGCTCGTCGTAGACCAGAGGCACAAGTTCGGCTAGCGCGTCCTGATTCCCGCTGCTGACCTGATTCAGCAGCAGAGTTACATCAATGGGCGACTTCTGCATCGAGCACCCCCCAACCTGGAACCGTTTGGCCGGAATCCATGGATCGGAAAAAGTCCTGGTTCCGGTTTCCCAAAAGACTCCCACCGTTTGTATCCGCCCGGCGGGATCAGGGAGCCCAAAAAACACCGCAAATATACCCCGGTACGCCGGGTGCAGCGCCACCTCCAGGAGCCGCGACCGCCCAATTTGGCCGCCTACTCCCTTGAACGCGACCTTCTATCTACATAAACGTGCAAAAGGCGGAAAAAAGGGATCACCGCCTACTTTGCCCATATTCGCGGACTCGGCCATGAGTCGAATCAGTCATGCCCCCGGTAGCGGAGGGATGGCCGAGAAAGGACTGATTCTGCTGTCTTTGAGTGCCCGGTCTGCCGGTATATACTTCCTCCACTCAATGGGGCGGCCAGCATCATTTAGCAGGTGAAAACTCCTGCTGCGTATCCTTAGCTTGGGTCTCGGGTCGGATTGTTTATGCGCCGCCGCGAACCTGACAAATCGCCGCCCGACCCAGGAAGCAGCCAAGCTTCCGGAACACCCATCTCACCCGAGCTCTGGCAGCGAATTAAGGAAGTCTTCGCCCTCGCCCTCGAACGTGAACCGGCCGAGCGAAGCGCATTTTTGTTGCAAGAGTGCGGACGGGACCGAGTATTGCGGATAGAAGTCGAGTCCCTGCTCACGGCGGCTGCGGGAGATGGCGCTGCCACCACGCATGTCTTTAAGGCTGCTTCTGTTCCCGTGCGCGCCGCTTACCTACAGCGCCCAACACTCCCTAAGGGCACGAGGCTGGGAGACTACGAAGTCGTTTCGTTGCTCGGATCGGGAGGCATGAGCGAAGTCTATCGCGCATCCGATATTCGATTGCACCGTGATGTCGCCGTCAAGATACTTCCTTCGTTTCTCTCTTCCGACCCTGATCGCTTGCGGCGTTTCGAGCAAGAAGCGCGTGCCGCAGCCAGCCTGAACCACCCGCACATCGTCACTATTCACTCGATTGAGAAAGCTCGCGGCGTTCACTTCCTGACCATGGAACTGATCGAAGGGAAAACGCTAGATCGGATGATTCCCGAGGGTGGCTTGCCGCTGGAGAATTTTTTTGATTTTGCTGTTGCTCTTGTCGATGCGGTCGCGGCCGCCCACGAGAAGGGCATTATCCATCGTGATTTGAAGCCCACCAACGTCATGGTTGATAGGCGTGGAATTGTAAAGATTCTGGATTTTGGACTCGCGAGAATAACCGAGCTTGCCGCTCCACAGGCTACAGGCGTCCCGCCGCCCGCAAGTTCCCAAAGCGAAGCCGGGATGGTGATGGGCACGATCCCCTATATGTCTCCTGAACAACTGCAGGGAAAGAAACTGGACCAGCGGAGCGACATTTTCTCCGTCGGTGTTGTTCTCTATCAGATGGCCACCGGAAAACGGCCGTTCAGCGCTGAGACATCCGCGGAACTCATGTCCTCGATATTGCGTGATACCCCGACGCCGGCTATGGAGTTGCGAAGCGATCTGCCCATATCTTTACAGAGAATTGTGGAACGTTGTATGGCAAAAGATGTAAGCCAGCGGTTTGCCTCCGCACGCGAACTCTTCGGCGCCCTGAGCCAACAGCGTCAAGAGTTCCGCTTCGGCCTGAACACGGACTGGGCCAGCAGTGCGCCGGATGCATCCGTGGCCGTTTTGCCATTCTTGAATCTCAGCGCTGATCCGGAAAATGAATTTTTTTCTGACGGCATGACTGAAGAAATCATCAATGCTCTGACCCAAATCAAGAAGCTGCATGTTGCCGCGCGCACCTCTTCTTTTTCGTTTAAGGGAAAACACGTAGATCTTCGTGTCGTGGGTGAGCGTCTCAATGTCCGAACCGTGCTCGAGGGCAGCGTTCGCCGAGCCGCGAATCAAGTTCGGATTACCGCACAGTTGGTGAATGTGGTGGATGGCTACCATCTCTGGTCTGAGAGCTACGACCGGGAGATGAAGGATATCTTTCAGATACAGGAGGAAATCGCACGATCCATAGCAGAGCGGCTGAAAGTAACCCTGGATGAAGACCGTCCTCTGGTGAGGGCGGGCACGGACAACCTGGAGGCCTATCAACTTTACGTCAAAGGGCGAACACTGTTCTTTCAACGAGGGCAGCGGCTGCGCCGTTCTTTGGAGTGCTTCCAGCGAGCGGTCGTAGTCGATCCCAACTACGCCCTGGCATGGGCGGGGCTGGCTGATGCCTATAACATGATTGGCTTTTATGGCTTAGCAGAACCGGAAGCTTGCCTTCCACAAGCCAGAGATGCCGCGCAACGATCGGTGACCCTCGACTCGTCGCTGGCAGAGACACACTGTGCTCTGGCACATGTCTATTTGTATTCCCACACGGACCAATCGCAGGCTGGGTCCGAGTTCCTCCGCGCCATGGAGTTGAATCCGCGTTATCTCCAGGCGCGAATCTGGTACGGTCTGTTCTACCTCCAATGGGCGGAAGGACGGCTGGAAGAAGGCTTGCAGCAAACAAAACTGGCGGCTCAGTCTGATCCCCTATCAGGGTACGCGCATGCCATGCTGGCGGCGGCTTATGTGACCGCCGGAAAACTCGAGGAGGCGGTGCAGGCAGTCCAGGCGGCCCTGCGTCTGGACCCCGAATTCTTCACCGCGCGGTGGTTGCTGCATACCATCCGCCACCAACTCGGAGAATTCGAGGAGGCGGTCGCTGGCGGAGAGTTAACTCTTGCCATATCCGGACGACATCCCTGGATGATGGCGGAGCTTGCTCTTACCTATTGCGATTGGGGACGACTCGCGGATGCGGAAGCTCTCTACATGGAACTGCGGTGGCGCGCAAAACGAGAATACGTCCAACTTGCCGTATTGGCCTGGGCGGCGTCCGCCGTGAATGATCGGGAAGCAGCAATTCGGTATGCACAAGAAGCTCACCAGCGGCGCGATCCCATAATGATTTCCGCGAAACACATGCCAGAGTTCGCACGATTGCGCAAAGACCCACAATTCGATGAGATCATATCGGTAATGGGATTGAAGTGACGCCAGCAGTATGAAAGTTTAGGTTACCGCTGACGATTCTCGGTCCGACTCCATGCGATCGCGACACAAGACCCCTCACGCATTTTTTCCGCTTCGCAAGCCCAGGCATCAGTCGGAAAGACTGCTACCCTGTTGAGGTATCATCCTGGAGGCGATCTATCGTCGTGATCGAGTCAGCCTGTAGCTTCCGCATACAGCCCAACTATCGCAGATCGCCGATCTCTATGCGATCCGGAGGTACAGGCGCCTGAATTACCCCGCGTCTGTAATAGAGCGATAACCCTTACCCCTAGCTCTCTCAGCCTTTCGATTGCTACGGACAACTTGGACGATTCGACTTCATTCTTTGGCATATTCCCACCTTGACTCAATGGCGACTTATGTTCACCGATCGGTGTGGTTGGTGCCCTGGGCAAATTCATCCGACTGGGACCAGACGCAACAGTGTTACACTCTCTTCACTTGGGGTGCCTGTGAAGTGTTCAGGGTTAGTTCCGCCGACCCTCCGTTTTGTCGTGCTCGAGTTCCCTCCTCGAGCTGGGGAATTTTGTGAAAACGGCCTGAAGATCGGGCTGCGACGGGCGGAGCGTAACCCGCTGGTGGAAACGCAGGGAACTCGCGGCTCACCAGTGCCGCGGCCTCATAGCTTCTGGACGTTAATCCTCTTTGTAGCGATAGTCCTTCTTTCGTGCCCATTCGTGCAGTGCCAAAGCACGTATGGTTCGGTCGCCGGGTTCGTTACGGACCCCTCTGGCGCCGCGTTAGTCGATGCCCAAGTGATGTTAACCAACCTGGGCACATCGGAACAGCGCACACAATCGACAGTTGCTGACGGACTCTACTCATTTGTGACCGTGATTCCGGGCCAATATCGCATCGAGGTTGAGAAGCAGGGTTTCAAACGCGTAACTCGCGAGCCCGTTGTAGTGGAGGTGCAGCAAAGCATCCGTATTGACGTCGCTATGCAGGTAGGGATGGTTAGCGAAGTATTGACCGTGACCGCCGCAACCCCGCTGCTGCAGTCTGAAACTTCGTCACTGGGTCAGGTCGTCGAGCAGCGGAAAGCCAACGAGCTGCCCCTGAACGGACGCAACATTTTCAACTTAGCTGCGCTCTCCCCAGGGGTTGTTCCTCAAGGTCAGTCGAACGATACCCCCGTCGGCAAGAACATATTCGCCTGGGCCAATTATCAGATCGGCGGTTCATTCGCGAATCAGAGCGCGGAGTATCTCGACGGCCAGCCTCTGAACACCGCTTACATTAACTTGCCGACTGTTGTACCGACTCAGGATTCAATCCAGGAATTCAAAGTTCAGACGAATAGCTTAGGGCCGGAATGGGGCAAGTTCTCCGGCGGGGTGATCAACCTGAGCACGAAGTCCGGGACTAACCGGATCCACGGCGAACTTCACGAATACCTCCGCAACAAGGTTTTCAATTCGAATGAGTATTTTCTTAAGGCTTCTCAAATCGCAGGAGGCACCCCGAACCAGCCTCCTCCGTTTACGCAGAACCAGTTTGGCGCCTCAGTCGGCGGGGGCCTGATCAAGGACAAGACATTCTGGTTCGTCAGCTGGGAGAGTTTTCGGCTCCGCCAGGGACAGGTGTTCACCACCAACGTTCCGACTGCCGCAGAGAGGAACGGGGACTTTACCGCGCTTACCGACCAGGCCGGGAATCCAATTACTATCTACGACCCGGCAACAACGGACCCCACGACCGGGATCCGGCAGGAATTTCCCACCCATAACATTATTCCGCTCAGCGAACAAGACCCTACATCTCGAGCGCTCTTGAGTTTCTACCCCCAGCCCACCGGACCTGGTATATACAACAATTACGTTGTAGCTACCAGTGCTGGCGGAAATCACAACCAGGCGGTTTTCCGCATCGACCAGAATGTTACCCAGAACCAGCGCCTGTTTTTCCGCTTCAGCTACTGGAACCTGCTCAATCTTGCCATCGATCCTCTGGGGACTGGCCTGTGCCTCGGCCAATGCACCGAGGCAATCCACACCAAGGCGGGCGTTTTTGACTACAATGTGAACTTCAGCCCCACTACGATCGCCGATCTGAACTTCAGCGTCGGCCGCTTCACTTATGATCGCTCGCCGAAGAATGCGGGATTTGATCTGACCACGATCGGCTGGCCGGCATCCTTTAACAGTGTAATACCCGCCATCATGCGGACGCCGCCCACGCCGTGCATAGAGAACGTGACCACGAACATCACATGTTCGCAAGGACAAAGCTTCATCACCGATCACAATACCCAGTGGAACTTCTCTCCCAGCATCAACATGATCAGAGGACGGCACACGCTGGTTTTTGGCGGCCAAATCGAAGTCGACCGGGACAATTACGCGCAGGCCAACATCGCCAGTGGATTTTTCGCCTTCGATCATACCTACACCGCCAACGCCGCGCTGAATCCTGCGTCAAATACCGGGTTCGGGTTTGCAAGTTTCTTGATCGGATACGCCCTTCCGCCCGGCGCCTTGGGTGGATCACCCTCCGGCATAGCTCTGGTTCCAGCCCTCACGGCAGGACAACAGATCTATCGCGCCGTGTATTTTGGCGATACCTGGCACGTCACCAGCAGACTGACCCTGAACCTCGGCCTCCGCTACGAACAGCAAGGGCCGTGGTCCGAGCGCTTCGACAGGCTGAGCTACTTCGATCCGAGCGCGATTAATCTGGCCTCCCAGGCGTCTGGACGTTCCGACAGGGGAGAGGTGTTCCTGGTAAAGACCGGAAGGAACGACAGCCGGAACAACATACCGCTGGACAAGACCAACTTCGCACCTCGCGTGGGCCTGGCTTACAGCCTCAATCCCAAGACCGTCATTCGCTCGGGATACGGAATCTTCTGGATTCCTAATCTTGTAACTTTCAATATCAATCCCGGCAATGACACCGTCAATCTCGGTATCACCGTCTATACGGGTTCGATCGATGGGGGCACAACTTTTATCAACAAGATCAGCAACCCCTTCCCGGCGACTGGGATTATTCCGCCACCGGGGCGTAATTTTCCGCCCGGTCACAGCGTTCAGACATTTACCGCTGGCAACGGGGTTTTTGCGAGCAATTATTTCGGCCATCGTACTGGCTACGTGCAGCAGTGGAATTTGGACCTTCAGCGGGAACTGCCGGCGGGTTTCTTCGTCGATGTCGCATACGCGGGCTCTAAGGGAACCCACCTGAGTGCCGGGGCTACCCAGGTTGATCAGTTGCCCGACCAGTATTTTGCGCAGGCCGCTGCCGGGACATTAAATCTCTTCCAGCAGGTGCCGAATCCCTTTACCGCCATGAGCGGCAACGGAACCGCGCTCGGAGGGCCCACCGTCCCTCAGGGCCAGCTGCTCTTGCCCTATCCCCAGTACAGCGGCGTCAATTTCGATGGCCAGGGAGCTTACGACAGCATCTACCACTCGCTCCAGGTCTCGGCGCAGAAGCGTTTTGCGGGCGGAGGCACGTTGCTGGTGGCATACACGAACGCCAAACTTATCAGTAATACCGACACCCTCACTTCCTGGCTGGAAGGCGGTTTCGGAGGCGTAGGGCTAATTCAGGACAACTACAACCTTCGAGGGGAACGCTCGCTCTCCTCCCAGGACGTACCGCAACGTTTGGTGGTCAGCTATGTCCTTGATCTGCCGTTCGGCCGGGGCAAGAAATTTCTCGCCGGTGTCAGTGGGCCGATCGGCAAGATCGTGTCCGGGTGGGGTCTGGACGGAATCACTACGCTACAAAGGGGTTTCCCCTTGAAGTTCGGTACCTCGAATGCAACTCAGGCATTTGGCGCGGGCGCGCGCCCAAATCGCGTCCCCGGATGCAAGGCAGAACTCTCGGGCAGTGCTAAATCCAGGCTGCATGAATGGTTCAACACCTCCTGTTTCTCTCAACCTAATGCTTTTGTCTTTGGCAACGAACCGCGGGTGGATTCCAGCTTGCGCCAGGAAGGTCTCGTTAATTTCGATTTCGCGGTATTCAAGAGAACCACCTTCGGGCCGTCTGAAAGGATGGGCCTCGAGTTCCGAACTGAGTTCTTCAACCTCTTCAACCATCCGCAGTTTGGCGCGCCCGATACAGGCCTTCCGGACGCAACCTTTGGAAGCATAAACTATACGGTCAACAATCCTCGGCTGGTTCAGTTCGCTCTGAAATTTGTATTCTAAACTGTTGATCCGGTTGAAAAGATTCCCTCTACAATCGGGAAGCTTTAGCGCTGTGAATAGTACGGTTAACAATTTCCTCGGCTGCCTCCGTTCCTCTTGAAATTTGTGTTCTGAGCCGGGGAATCTCTGAGCCGGGGAATCGCGGATCGTCTAACCTCTTCGACAGGTTTAGAAATTCTCGACCATCCACATGTTGCCATTGAACTCTGACCCAAAAACAGCCAGATGCCGCCCGTCCGGAGAAGGAACGCCCCAAGTGTAGGGGGCGGATTTTTGTTGCCATAACAGGTGTGGCTTGCCATTAAGATCCACGAACAGCAAATTTGAATCTAGTCCTTCTCCTCTTGTATTGCCGATAATAAAGCCCTTGCCGTCGAGAGACCAAGAGAAAGTATTAAAGCCGCTCCAGCCAGCGACGGCCAGATCGCGTACCGGGGATCCGTCCAGCGGAAGCACATACACATGATTTCCCCCGGTCTTGATGATCGCGATTCGCGTGCCATCCGGCGATAAACTCCAGCCGAGGTAATCCGCATTCGGGTCAGTAGCAAACCTGGCTAATTCGCGCCCTTTCCCACGAATAGGATCGAATGCCGTGAACACAATCTCCTTGCGATCAGGCGTCTGGTCGGCAAAAGCGCATAGCGTTGAAGGAGAGCGGGCGCACCAGAAATTGTTCATCCGGTCGGTCAGAATCAGCTCCGGAGGGCCGCCGGTGACCGGAATGCGCATGAGCCGCTTTGGACTGACACTACTGCTGCTCGGGAAATTTGCGGTAACGATCGACGGAGAGAAATACAAAATCCATTTGCCATCTGGGCTGGTACGGCCGCTCAGGCGGGCTTCCGAGGTCACGAGGGTCTCTGCGGAGTCCCGATTCAACTCTTGCTTGTAGATCCCCCAATGGCCATTGCGATCCGAATCGAAGATAACAGCCTTGCTGTCCGAGGTCCAATCTGTAGGAGTATTGTACCCCTCGCTGAAAGTCAGCTTTCGCGGAGGAGTTAGTTTTGTATTCCCGTTTTGCAGTTCGCCGATGTAAACGTTGATGTGATACAACCACTTTTGAAAGACAAGTTGCTTTCCGTCGGATGTTGCGCTTAGATGATCTAGATTAAATCCCGCCCAATTTGTCAGCCGGCGAGGCGGTTCAACAGGCGCCCCGGTTGCTGCATTGAGTCGGACCTCCCACAGGTTGCAGTTATCTGAAGCTGTCGCTCTCCCGTTGCCGAGGGAGTAAACCAGACGGCCATCCGGCAACCAATAAAAATCGTGCAACAGAGGACTGCTGATGAGCACGCTAGGTTGCCCGCCAGCGAGGTCCCGCGTTTCTATCGACACCTCATACCTGTCACCTATCTGACGAAACCTGAGATGCCCAATACGCTTACCATCTGGCGACCATGCAACACGGGCGACGCCGCTGTTCTCGTCGGTTACGGCATAGAGTCTCCGTGCCTGTTCTCCTTCCTTTGTCATCAACCAGATCTCTCGCGATCCAAACAGACCCGGAACAGAGGTAAATGCAATTTGTGAGCCGTCCGGCGATACCGACCATGCGGTTGCGTCCTCACGGATTTTTCTGGGAGCTCGTCCTAATAGGGAAACCATCCAGATGCTGCTACTTCCGCCGGGGACCATTGCATTTGCCACAAAGCTCGTACTGTCAGGAAACCAGAAAGCAATCGACCACGCGGTGTTTGCATCCAGCGACTCCGGCTGGGAAACGGTTTGCGTATCTCCGTTGGCAATCAATTGCACATGCACTCCCGATTGGTCCACATAAGCCAGGTATTTGCCGTCGGGAGAAATGGCCCCGTTTGCCACTGCGTTGCCAACCGAATTGCTGGTGAGCTGCTTCTGCTTCAGTTCGGAAGGCACCACCGAGCTGCGACTCCTCATGATCCAGGTAAGCACACCCGCAAGGGCAACCAGACATAGGACAGATACCGCCAACAACCATCGGTTAGACACCAAAGAGTCGCGGCCTGCTCGCCGCACGATTGGAATGGGCGATACTGCTACCGCACTGCCCGTGGTCGGAGCAGCACGCCCCGACTGCGTCCTGCGCTTCAATCGCTTCAACTCGGCGCCTATCTCGGCAGCGCTCTGGTACCGCAGATCGCGGTCTTTTTCCATCGCCGTGCCAATGATCTCTTCTACCTTCGGGGGCAACTCCAGGTTAACCTGACGAGCCGAAACCGGTTCGCGATTGAGAATCGCATCGAAAATCACCGCCGAGGTTTCGCCCTCAAACGCACAACGGCCGGTTGCCATCTCGTATAAAACTGCGCCGAAGGAAAACAAATCAGTGCGTGCGTCCAGTTCCTTGCCTCGCGCCTGCTCGGGAGACATGTAGGCTACCGTTCCTACCACGGTCCCAGGACTGGTCAAAAGATTGACAGTCGGTGTTGCGGTTGCACCTGCATCCTGGGACACCAGCTTGTTTTCATCTGCGAGCTTGGCTAGACCAAAATCGAGAACTTTTATCTGGTCGCGCGCCGTCACGAAAATGTTGGCCGGCTTTATGTCGCGGTGGATAATGCCTTTGCGATGCGCCGCATCGAGCGCATCCGCAATCTGAATTGCCAGGGCCAAGAACTCCTGCGGTTCGAGCGGTGAACGGGCGATGTATTTGTCCAGCGACTTACCATCCAGCATTTCCATGGCAATGAAATAGTCGCCTGCAGCTTCACCAATTTCATGAATGATGCAGATGTTGGGGTGGTTAAGGGATGATGCCGCCCGGGCCTCCTGCTTGAAGCGCTCGAGTGCTTGAGGGTTTTGGGCCAGATCTGAGGGAAGGAATTTTAAGGCAACACGGCGGCCGAGGTTCAAATCCTCAGCCTCGTATACCACCCCCATGCCTCCAGCACCGAGCTTGTTCAATACCCGGTAGTGGGAAATGATTTGACCAATCATCTGGACAGACCCCGAGCAGTGGCAGCATCGTAGGCCCCGTATCGTACGCAAGTCAAACTACAATTCGGTGTCCATCCTGGCCGAGCGAGAAGATATTCGGAAACCTGTAATTCTGGGTGGCTGTTTACCAGATCAGTCCCAGTCTTTCTTGATTCCGAACCCCCTCAAGAAAGGGTTCGCTTTCCAACCTCAGTAAGTCATTCATCTGGAAAGGGAGGATTCTCTCCCCGTTGCCATCTCAAAAGGAATACCTTCTTGGAGCCCGTGATCTGCGGTAGCCCCACCCTGCTGTTCTGAGTGTAATCGCCTGATTACATCAACTATCCTTTCCAGCTTGTTAAACCACAAACTGGCCGATGTTACTTTGGTCACTGGTGCGCAGAGAATCGGCGTGTATAGTGGTTCCCCAAATGGACAACCACGCCGACCCACTTTCACAGATCGATGCAGAAATAGAAAAGCTGCGACAGCAAAGACCTATCGACGAGTCTGACCCCAAGCGTGCGGAGATCGACACCAGCATTACCGGCTGGCAATGGGCGCGGGAAAAATATGTGAACAGCAACAGCGGGGATCGGACTCTCCGCAGTATCGGTGACCGAGGGCAACTCCTCGACGTGCAAGCCATACGAGAGAACTGGGAAAAGCACAAGATGTACCGAGCGGTGCCAGATGGAGCACACATGATGCTGCACCTGCTTGCTCGTGGTGCTCAGCACGCAAGGTCGCAGGAGGATGCTAACGCACTCTTAGCAAAGCTAGTCGAAATCTTGGAATTTGTATGGCCCACTGGTTCTGCTCAAGAGCACACTGCGGTCAGGGTCGAGAAAATTGTGATCCTCATTCCCAAAGAGGCGGGCGTACCGCTGCGGCAAGACGGTCAGCAGCTAAATGTAGACAGTTGCAACGAATCAGTGTAGTTGGTTTAATCGCCTGTTTTCGACAATCATGTTCATCCCTTAGAATCGGCGTCAATGTCCACCACTACCGACCAGCTAATGGACTCCTTCGCCGCGATGGTGAAGGGCCGCGGCGTGCCGATCCGAGCGGAAGACAATGCATCGCGGCTCAGGATGTTCGAGGAGAAACTGCCGAAACGGATGCCACAGTCGTTCGAGTCTTTTCTAACAAGGTACTCGTTCCCAGCATTTGACGTGCTCGGCATCACCCTATTTGGGTGGGATTCTGACTCAAACAAATACATCGTGGAAGCAGCAGCGCCCAAGAACAGCTTGTCTGAATTGATGATTCAAACGGGATACGTGCAGATAGGCCGTCCCGATACTGGCGACTTTGACGCGATTTGCTTCGATCTCAATCGTCAGGCTCAAAACCGTGAGTATCGAGTGGTGCAGGTGGATCACGAAGACATTTTGTGCAATTGGAAGGTGCGGGTGACGGGGGAACTCTGGCCGTCATTCATCAAGCTTGTCGAGTCTGCTCTAAGCAGAGACGATCCGCAGGTGTATTACGAGGAACCGATTGAATAGTCGGTGAAAAATCGCCATTACACTCATTGACCCGGATCGGCCAAATTGTTCAATGAGTGTAATCGCCTGATTTCGTCAGTTGATCTTGCCTGCGCTGCTCTTGCACGGCATGTGGCGCGACTGGATAAGTTGTAGCCAGTTGAGGGCGGCACGGCGAAGTTCGGGGCTGGACGAAGAAAAGAATCGACGGTAAAACGGCTCCGCACATCCACCGAGTAGATCAAAGACCGCGGGGAAATAGGTTGCTGCCTCGCCGGTAACACCGGGTTGTGGAGCGGGTACGAGCAGCGCGGCTGTCTCCAGTTCTTGGGCCAGCGCTTTCGTATTTTCTATCAGTCGGGGCTTGTGAAAGATCGCCAACTGCCCTCGACGGCAGCGTCGGTGCCAACTTCACCTCAATCGCGTACAGTGGCATCGCAACAACCCATCCAGTTGTCCTTTGCTTGAGGAATATCAGATAGCGCTCGTGAGGTCGAAAATTTGCAGTGGGCGGGAGGGAGCCGACGACACCACCGCCTGTCGGAGGGACGTAAAGTCTGTACCACACAAACGGTACATCTCCGCTGGCACTGCCCTGAAACACACGGTCTACTCGAACACGAGCAACATTGCCGACAAGCTCGACGTGATCGACGGTTTGAACTCCAGTCGCAGATGTATGCTCGATAGTGCCTGACACAACGAGATCAGAAGTACGCAAGCGGTCACGGAAGTCGCCGGGGAAGGTCCAAGGCATTCGAGTTTGGGCCTGAGGCGGAAGCAACATCGCAACGAGACACGCGGTCACAGCGATTGTTCTCATAAACGTATAGACACCGAAATTCTAGCGGCAGTCATAGCAGCGCAGGTCAATTGACGTAATAATCGCCATTACACTCAAAATACGACTCGGATACTAGTCTGTGTCCGATACGTGGTCTCGCCAAGGTTGTCCGCAAGGTCGAGTTCAAGCTACTACATCTAAGGAGTTCGCAGTCCAGCAAGTAGCCCACAGTCCGAGACTATGCTCTGCATCCGTAACGCGGCCACGGTGAGATCAGCCAAACGCGGCCCACAATGCCAGCATCTCGTAAGCTAGACCATCCCCAGTGACCGAGATCGATCCATCCTCTTACCGAGACTATTCCCGTAACGATCCCGAGAGTATCCTTCTATATCATGTACAAGGATCGTCAATTATCGACATCATCCCAACGATCCCTTGGCTACGTTCGCCTCTCACTCGTTGCTCAGGTGCGAATTATGCGTGATGACGACCAATTCAAGCCAAATAGTCCGTTTACGCTCGCGCTTTGAGAGGAGAGAGTTTGGGAGGCCTGCTTCCTCGGCGGATCGCCGACGCCACCGGCACATAATCCAATTCGAGGCGTGACGCAGCACATCGCAGCATCAGTCCACCGCGGCTCATATCACCCCGGCCTACGAATTTTTCGGGAAACACAAGCTGCTGTCCGAAAACTTCAAGCAGCGGGTCAACATATTTTTGCGTTGAGATACTGCCGAGCAGAACAACCCTGGAACCCGCCGGAAGCTGGTCAGCCAATGCGCGCGCGTCACGGACAAGCGGTTCGCGGTATCTGCTATCTCTCAGATCGATGGGGACTCGGGACATTTCTATCAGTTCATTCAGGGTGATAATGGTCTCTGGCGACAGAAGTCCCCGCGACGTGGTCAGCGCCAGAATTGGAGGCATACCCGGCGGCGAATTTCCAAAGGCTTTGGCGTAGGCGAGTTTGCCGCGAAAATACAGGCTGCTGATGAAACTGAAAATTTCACCGAGGGGCGCGCCCTGTCGCTGTATCCGCTGAGCCAGTTCGAATTGAGAATCCTTGTTCAACAGTAGCTGTCCGCGCAGGGCGGAAGTATTCGCTGGAGAAAGTAGAAATACCCGCGTCGGAGACTCTTCAACCGGCCGTATTGGATAATCTTCGGAAACCGGGCCTGGACTCATCACTTTTCAATCCCTCTTTTGGTGATTATAAACAGTGCGTGCCAGCCATCGATCGCATCTCACGTGGAGTGAAGAACATCATTCCGTTTCGGGTTCGACCCATGTTGGCCACGCTTGTCTCTGAACCTTTCGACGAATCCGGATGGGTCTACGAAGAGAAATATGACGGCATCCGGATCCTTGCCTACAAAGAAGGGGCGAAAGTCACGTTGCTCAGTCGAAATGATAAGGACCGCACCGGAAGTTTTCCAGGCATCGTTGCCACCATTCGTTCCCTGTCCGCGTCCACGCTGCTGCTTGATGGCGAGGTCGTTGCGCTCGATCAGGACAAGATTTCCCGTTTTCAAGTGTTGCAGAGAGGTGGTCATGCTCGCTATGCCGTGTTTGACTGCTTGTTTCTCAACGGAAAGGATCTGCGGCGCGAGACTCTAACCACGCGCCGCGCCGCATTGGAGAAGGAAATCTCTGAGAGTCATGCGCTGATATTGTCACGCCGCCTCGCCGCCAACGGATTCGAGGCATTTCAAATCGCGAAAAAAAGAGGATTTGAAGGCTTGGTCGCGAAACGACTGGAATCGGTGTACGTCGAAGCACGAAGCCGCGATTGGTCCAAGGTGAAGGTGAATCAGGAAGACGAATTCATCATTGTCGGCTACACCGAACCCGCCGGATCACGAGAACACTTCGGCGCTTTGCTCCTCGGCGCCTACAAGGGCCGGACGCTGCAATATGTGGGGAAAGTTGGCACGGGATTCGATCGCAAGAATCTGACTTCGCTCTACCGGAAATTTCAGCCGCTGAAACGCAAAAATGCCGCTATCGAGAATTTGCCTCGTGGAACATTTCTGTCTCCGAAACTCGTCGCTCAGATTTCCTATACGGAATTAACGAAAGACGGCAAGCTCCGGCATCCCGTTTTTCTGGGTCTGCTGGATGACAAAGATGCCAAAGATGTGTCGCTTCCTCAAACCTGACTATTTTGGAGTTTCACCCTTGTTCGCGTCATCTTGAACGTATTGCGTCGTTTCCGACTTGTCTATTTTCGATTTGCTTGGCAGGCCGCACGAGGCCGGAGGATTTGTCATCTGCTTTGCGAATACCAGGCTTGTAACGCCAATCTGCGACAGAGTCGCTTCGATGGGAACAGTTCGAGGGCCGAAGCCAGCACCGGCGGCCACTTCTATCTTTCTCAACAGCTCGACTTTTGGGTCAGCAGTTCGTGCACCCGCCCACCCTACTTGGCTTGGGCACAGTAAAGCCATTCGTGTCCGGGCAGCAGCTGCGAATCATGGTTTGCAGGTGCCTTTAGCGAGATCCACGCAAAGCCTTCAATTCACTTGAGTGGGTCCCAAAAGTGGTCACGCCCGTTCGCCTGGCGACACAAACCGCTCCAGTCCTGCTCACTGCGATCCAGTTGATAATCCGGCATGCCTGAGCCGCCCGCAGTCGCTTGCGGGCCATCGGCGTTGCTGACTAGCGAGGCTGCGCCCAAATCGGTACGGCTGCACCGATTACAAGAGCAGCAGCCAGCTGCGTCCGCCGCGTCCCTCGTGAAGGACGGCAGCGGTTGCAGCGGGCCGCTGCCGTGAGCCCGTCAGCGGGAGCCCGCAACCCCGAGAACAGTCCCCCTTACTTTCCGTAGGCCTGGGCGATCTGGCCGACGAGCTTAGCCCAGCCCATATCCATGGCCGTGTAGACCTCGCCGGCCTCCGGTCGCGCATTGTCTTTGAGGATTTCCACTATCAAGGTCGTGTAGTCCGAAACGATGACGCCCGCCTGTAGCATGCGTAGGAGCCCAGCTTGCCGTTTGGTCTCGCTGAATGTTCCAGAGGCATCAACCGCCACATAGGCGTCGAGCCCCCTTCCCACGGCAGTGATGGCCGGAAAAGCCGCGCAGACTTCGAGCGAGATCCCGGCGAAGATGAGCTTTTTGCGGCCAGTCGTCTCGATGGCGCGAGTCACGCGCGCATCGTCGAATGCGTTGACTGATGAACGGTCGATGATCTCGATGCCTGGCAGTGCTTCCACAAGTTCGGGGAATGTCGGCCCCCACATGCTGTCACGCGCAGTCGTGGTAACCACGATTGGGAGTTTCAGTGCTTTCGCAGATTTGGCCAGAGCCACCACGTTGTGTTTGAGTTCGCCTGTGGAAATATCCCGGACGCCCGTCATGAGACCGACCTGATGATCGACGAGAACGAGAGCCGCATTTTGGGAAGTCAGCGGTTCGTAAGGACGCACTTGATTATTCATTGCATTCTCCTTTTGCGGTGATACTGGCTTCAGCCATCTATCCGCCCAAATTATGTAATTTACTTTACGTTTCGTTTTATAATAAAGAAGCAATTCGATGTCAATTGAATTTACGCTATGTTCCGTTAAACTTAATTCCATGAAGAAGAACGTGCTCCCCACTGCGCGCAAAGGCCGGCCACCAAGCGAGATGGCGGCATCGCATGTCGCCATCATGGATGCGGTTTATACCCTGCTTCAGAAAAAGTCAGTCCGAGACTTGACCATAGAAGAGGTCGCCAAGCGGGCCAGGGTCGGCAAACCCACCCTTTATAAATGGTGGCCGACCAAAGCAACCTTGGTGTTGGCCATGCTATGCGAGCGGATGGCTCCCAACCTGGAGAAGCCGACGGTCCTGACCGCGGAAGAGTCTCTGCGCCTTCGGGTACGGCGCTTGATCGACGCCTTTAGCGGGCCGTTTGGCAAGATCGTGGCGGGACTGATCGCCGAGGGCCAGAGCGAGCCAGCTATACGTCAGGCGTTCTTCGACCGATGGGTTAGTCCTCGGCGGACCGCTACCATCGCCGATCTGCAGCGGGGCAAGAATGCAGGCGAATTGCGGTCAGATACAGAACCTGACCTGCTAAATGACGCGATCTTTGGCGCGATCTATTATCGCTTCTTATTGGGCTTGGGCCCGTTTACCAGAGGGTTCGGCGAAGAATTGGTCGGACAAGTCATCCGTGGGCATCGCTCGAAAAACGCCCGGAGTTGATGGAAAGCGAGAGTGCGAGCTTCGAGGATAAGCCTTGTCGACGGGCCGCCCATTCGGCAAGGTCGTCTTCACCACCTACCGGCTTCGATGTACACACGCCATGCGTGCAGCGGTCAAGTTGACGCATGACCGCCATCCGCCAATCTAGCCGTATGATACCGATCGGATTGTTTGAATGCTAATTTCCGCAGTGACTTCGCACTTTCAACATGTCCACAGGCTTCGTTTCTGACAAAAACTGCTGTTTTTTCAAATGATGGTTATCCAGCGTGAGATCCGAATCGTGTTAGAGTCACTTTCCTGATCGTTCCACTTGTTCCCGACTCAATGAATTCAAGTAGCAGACGGGGGTGTTCGAGCATGCGTGCAATGCTGTCAATAATTTGCATTAGCATCATGGCTATGGCGTCGTATGCGCAAAGCCAGGGCGAATCCCATACTCAGCCATCGGAGGTGAAAAGGACAGTGGACGCCTTGATCGGACATTGGAGTTTTAAGGGGAGCGATGCCGAGCCCGACCTTAAAGAGCCGCTAAATGTTTCCATGGAGATCGACTGCCGGCTTGCGGTCCTTGGTGCAGCCGTCACCTGTACCCTGAGGGGCAACGTAGCCAACTCAGGTCCGATAGAGGCGGCAACCATTGTCGGCTATGACCCTGACGAGCAGATTGTGCACTGGATGGAGATTTCCTCGACCGGTGAATACCACGACCACAAAGGGAAATGGAAGGGCGAGATGATCGTGTTCGAGCCGCTGGTTTACATGAGCGCAGGTAAGAAATGTACGGAAAGGTTTACCCTCAGTTTCCCATCCGTTGGCACATTCACTCTCAATTCGGTAACTGAGACGACTGCGGGCCTTTCGACAATTACGGGCACGGCAACAAAACGCTGAGATACTTACCGTCTGATTGGCCGACGGGCAAACCCCGAAGTTGTGTCGTAACCGAGTGAAGTGCGTTACGCCTTGCCTTAGACGGTAGGCATTCTGCCACCGTCAATGATGCAGTCTGCCCCGTGTATGGAAGCTGCCCGATCAGAGGCAAGAAAAGCGACGAGTTCCGCGACCTCTTCTGCCACAGCGGGCCGTCCAATGGGAATACCGCCGATCAGTTCATGATTTCCTGGCGTGCCGCGTTCTCGTTGATGCCCCGGCTTTCTGCGAGGTGCAGAATCATTCCGTGTGCGCCCGAAGTCTCGACAAATCCTGGAGAGATCATGTTCACCCGAACGCCCTTCGAGCCGACCTCGTTAGCGAGTCCTTTGTTGTACGTGCTGAGTGCGCCTTTTGCCGCAGCGTAGGCCAGAGTCGCATCGTAAAGGGGAAGTCGATGCTGAATAGACGAGATGTGAACAACGACGCCGGACTTGCGTTCGATCATTCCCGGAACAAACGCACGATTTAAGCGAACCGCCGTCAACAGATTTAGATTGAAAGCTCTTTGCCAATCCTCGTCCGTTAGCGCCCGGAAGCCACCATTCGGAGCCTCCGATCCACCGAGACAATTGACAAGGATATCCAGCGTGTCCCACTCCTGCTGGATTCGGCTCACAACCTTCTGAACGCCTTCGGCTGTTCCGACGTCGGTCTGCACGAATATTGATGGACTTGTTCCCTGGGTAATGGAGAACGTGCCGTCGTTGCGACAGCCGCACCGCTTAGGGTGAAGCGGCGGACGATTGCCTCTCCCATTCCCCTGGTGCCTCCTGTCACCAGAACCCGCTTGTCTGCGCTTCGGCTTGGGGAGAATAGTCAAAGGGGATCAGGTCAGCATCTTTAGAATTCACCGTCGGAAACCGGGAAGCCTTTCCCGCTCTGTGTCGGGAGCTTGTGTGATTGAACGATGTTCTCCTTAGTCTGTGCCCTTCCCTCCCCTGACTCCGCGGAAGCTTGCGCTTCTTTGTTCGACAGGTTCACCGGTACTACGGCACAGTCCGACTTCTCCTGTACGTGCATGTCCGCCGTTCGGTTTATGGCCTTTGCGGACCGGTCTTGTTCTTTCGAGCAAGACGTGCAGGAGATCTCCCGGTTCTCGTGCATGTTGTTTCTCAGCGTGCGCGGGTTCTCAGACTACGCAGGACCTGACAAATCCACTCGCGATTATCGTGGTTGTCGTGTTGCCTTCCTCCCTTACCGGAACGGAGTCGGCGTCCTGATCCAAAACGGGCTTTTCGAAGCTCAATAGCCCGGCCCACCGGTACCTCTATCTACGCTTCAAGCGAGACCTCGCGATCTCACCTGCAAGACTCGAGGCCAGGATGGAGTCGCTGTCTCCTTTCCTGTAGGGCTCTTTCATCCCCTACAACATGCCGGTTTATCCCGGCGCACTCCGGGTTGCCCGTCATACGCCCGAAGCTTTCGGCAGCGGTTCTTGCTGATTCGCCGTACGCTTACTGAAGGAGTAAAAGCCCGGGCTGCCAACGGAGGCAGGCTTGTGTCTGGATTGTATTCGCGCTGCTTAAGGGTATTTTGACCTGCCACGGCCGGTGTTAGAGGAATAATTGTGAACTTGACAGGCAATAGAGTACGAGCGTACTCTTATGGCATGCGATATTCGCTGGAACACAAAGCGCGGAACCGCGAGAAGATTCTTGCCATGGCTGCCCGCTCGATCCGGGAGCACGGCGGGGACACGAGTGGCATCGGTACGGTGATGAAGAAGGTAGGCCTGACAAAAGGGGGCTTCTACCGGCATTTTGCAAGCAAGGATGATCTTTTCGTTGAAGCGGTAGCGCGAGCGTTCGATGAGATGGGAACGGGCATGCTGGAGGCTGCAAAGTCAGCACCCGAAGGCCAGGCTCTGCGGGCGATCATCGAACGTTATCTGAGCACAGGCCACGCGAATTCGCCGGGAATGGGTTGTGTGCTGGCCGCCCTCGGGCCAGAGCTCACGCGAAAACCGTTGTCCGTGCGAAAACGGATCGAGGCAGTCCGGGAAGCGTATCGTGAGCGTCTACTGCCGTTTGTGCCCGGCCGGACGCGAGAAGAAAAGCTGACGAAGTTTCAATTGTTATTCCCCTGCATGGCCGGTGTGTTGACGAGTATCCGCATGACTTTGTCGCCTGAAAAGCGTGACCAAATGTTGATGGAGGCGAGGAATTTTTTCATAAAGCTTTTCGTCGAAGACTAAAATTTTTTTGCCCGTAAAGAGTACGACAGTACTCTTTACGGGGAAATAGGCCAAATAGACAGACTGAATGAATCGAAAGGATAAGGAGATGAAATTCATGATCCCGTTTCTTATGGCAGCAGTGCTTCCCGCGGCGGGTCTCGCGCAATCCCAGTCCGGGGGCGGCTCAGGCGTGCCCAGCATCGCTATACCGAAAACTACAGAAGTCATCGTCATCGAGACTCCCCGGCAGGGCGTAACCCCCCAACAAGTCATGGCGGTTATACCGGAAGAGATTAAGGCGACGGTAAAGCTTTACCTCGACGGGAAAATCCGCCAGTGGTATTCGCGCGGCGATGGCAAAGGCGTTGTTTTCGTGATCGATGCTAAGACCGAGGACGAGGCGCGCGCGATTGTGGAAACACTGCCGCTCGCAAAGGAACATTTGATGGATCACCAATACATTCCGGTCGGACCGTTGATGCCGCTGAGGGCACTGAACCCAGGGGCGTTTCAGTGAGTCACGTCTCGACAGCGGTGCTGTACGAAGTGAGCGCTTAGAAGGAGATGAACATGATCAAGCCAAGAATTATCGTGACCGGTGCGACCGGAAAGACGGGGAGCGTCGTTGTTACGGAACTGCTGAAGGCGGGCTATCCCGTTCGCGCTCTCGTGCACCGAGAAGATGGCCGCAGCGCGCGACTGAAGGCGCAGGGGGCCGAGATCGCGGTCGCCGACATGAGCGATGTTGAACGCGTGGCCAACGCGCTAAAGGATGTTCAGCGCGCCTATTATTGTCCGCCTATCGATCCATACATGATTCAGGGCGCGGCCGCGTTCGCAGTCGCCGCCAAGGAAGCTCGGCTCGAGCACATTGTCGGCATGACGCAATGGCTGGCGAGCCCTTCGCATCCCTCGCTCATGACCCGTCAGCACTGGCTCGTCGATCGGCTGTTTT
The DNA here is from genome assembly GCA_963734265.1 of Terriglobia bacterium. GTDB lineage: Bacteria > Acidobacteriota > Terriglobia > Terriglobales > Acidobacteriaceae > JAIQFF01. The sequence continues at coordinate 63,564 of CAVTGN010000012.1, read as the reverse complement.
CGGCGATTCCCGGAGTCGCGCATACGATCATCAAACCAGGCTTCTTCGCTGACGACTACCTGGTGACGATTGGGGCGTCCGCGCAGCTCGGCATCTTTCCCTGGATGTTCGGCAATAGCCGCAACGCGCCACCTTCCAACGAAGATATCGCGCGAGTTGCCGTCGCGGCGCTGATGGATCCTGCGGGGCACGCAGGAAAAAGCTACCGCCCCACCGGACCGGAGCTTCTCGGCGCGGAGGACATGGCCAAGGCCATCGGCCGAGCCGTCGGACGATCAGTTAAGGTCGTGCCAACCCCTGCCTGGCTGTTCATGAAAGCCGCACGGATGAGCGGCTACCCGATCGATGTGTTCAGTGGCATTCGCTACTACATCGAAGATCACAAGCGCGGCGCGTTCGAGGTCGGGGCGCCAACGACGGACGTCTTCGATGTGACTGGCCGCCCCGCTGAAGACTTCGAGACGATCGCGCGTCGTTATACGGCGCAGCCCCGCAACCAGCGGACCTTCGGCAATTGGCTTCGCGAGTTTGTGCAGTTCATGCTCGCCCCACTCGGGCCTGGGTTCGATCTGGACCGCTATGACCGCGAACTGCGGCGTCCGTTCCCGTCGGTGCCTCAGTTCGTGACCGACTCGAAGGTGTGGCGGCGCGAGCACGCCATCGCCGACAACTTTAGTCCCGCGGTCCTCGGCCACGGGAAGGCCCCTGTCGCGGCCACCAGCCGCGGTTAATCGCTGGAATTCTAAAAAGGAGAGATTAATCATGCCACAACAAATGATCTGGTTTTTCGTGAGCATCGCATTCAGCTTCATCGCGTGGGGAATCGTTACCGCTCGATATATCTGGCCGGAACTCCGTCTCCGATCACGGGTCGAAGCGTTGCGCCCCCTGCTCGTCCTGCATAGCTTCCGCTTCATCGGGTTGGCAGTGCTGGTTCCGGGCGTCGTGTCACCCGATCTGCCGCCTACTTTCGCGCATTTCGTGGCCTATGGGGACATCATTGCGGCGATACTTGCGTTGTTTTCGCTGCTATTACTGCCCAGCGCGGCCGGCGTTGCCACCGCATGGATTTTCAACCTCTGGGGTGCAGCCGAACTCCTAAACGTTTTCTACCAGGGCAATCAGTCCGGACTTTTGGCCGGGCAGTTGGGAGCCACATTCTTTCTTCCAACTCTGATCGTGCCTCTGCTCCTAATTACGCACGGACTCGGTTTCCGGATTCTTCTGCAACATCAGCCAGCACCCGCAATGCAAGAAAGCCGGCACCCGGCATAATCGGCCAAACGTTAAGGTCGCCTGCTAGGCACCCGAGCCCGACTCCCTGACAAGAAAGACGGCGCGTTTCGGCGCTTATTTTCCGATCTAGGGGCCGGGCTTTTTCGCGAAGCCTCGACGGACGACTAGACATTCAGGGTTTTGTTTATAGTCGGGCACTCGATTTGGTCTCCACCCGCGTGCGACCCTCCGTGTGGATGGATTCTGAGCCGATTGTCGACCAGCCTTCCATAACCGGATTAGGGAAGGGTTGCCCGTGATCCCCCACAAACGGCGAGGATAACTTTACCCTTCGCGACAAGGGAGGAGCGATCTCCCAGAACGCCGTATCTCGGCTCATCCAGAACGCGAACGACAAAAGCTCGGGATGCCGACAGAGGGCTCGATGTAAGCACGTTCTTCTTTAGGAACGACGTAAAAGGACGTGGTTGGAGCCGACATTGTGAAGGTTTCTTCGAACTGACGATTGACCTTAGGTCGTTGTAATTCAAAGCCGCTCCCGACGAGGATAACACTCCGCCGGGCGCGCTGCTCGGAATGCATATACAACATTCAAAGATACAACGCGCGTCCAACCCGCTCCAGCAGCATAATGGTGTACAGGAACTCATATGATGCATGAACAGTCGCGCGATTCGAAAATGTCACAGCTACCGCAATCTGAGGCACGCACACTTGCAGGGACGGTCGTGCTGGTAGAGGACGATGCGGACATAGGACGTCTGGTTGAATACCATCTACAAAAGGCCGGTTTTGCTTGCCGCTGGTTTCAGACAGCGACGAATGTGATACGTGAAACCGAGAATCAGCCGCCTGCCCTATTTTTATTGGACTTGATGCTTCCAGGAATTGATGGTTTTGAACTTTGCCAGAGCATACGGAAAAACGAGCTTCTGCGAGGACTACCAATAATAATTCTTACAGCGAAAACCGGCGAGGAAGATCGCAGACTCGCTATAAAGAGTGGCGCAAACGACTACATTACGAAACCCTTTAGTCCCGCAGATTTGATAATGCGAGTGCGCGCACAGTGCCAGGGCGGTTCGGTTTGAGATCCCGATTTCTCAAAGAGATCATTCCACTCGAACCGGCGCTGAGTTTCGTTGTTGACGGAAATGCCCCGAACTCCTTCAAGAAAAATGGCCATTGAGGTTTGACCCCATACCACCCCCGTGAGATAGTTGTGCGCTTCTGTTTCCGGTGGGAGATGGGCCCGGCAAGAGAAACGCATCAAGGAGCCCGAAGTTTCATGTTTCGTCTGATTCCGCGAGAGCCCAAATTCTTCCGTATGTTCGCGGAAGTGTCGCAGAACCTTACCGAGGGCACTCGTCTCCTGCAGGACATTCTGAAAAGCCCGGCCAACATGGGAGACAGGCTCGATAGATTGCAGGAGATCGAGCATCGCGGGGACGACCTGACGCACTCTATTATTACGACACTGAATCAGACATTTATCACACCGTTCGATCGCGAAGACATCCATCGCTTGACGTCTTCGCTGGATGACGTGCTGGACTTTGTCAATTCCGCTGGAGTGCGGCTCAGGCTCTACCGGATCAATGCTCCGCCACCGGTAGCTGCAGAGTTGGCGGGATTGATAGTGCAGCAGTCGGAGGAGCTGGCCGAAGGAGTATCGCTGCTGGAGCAGAATCAGCGCGTGTTGGAGCATTGCGTCGAGGTCCATCGACTGGAAAACGAAGCCGATCGCATAAGCCGCAACGCAATTGCAGAGCTGTTCGATGAGGAGAAAGACCCCATCCGACTCATCAAGATGAAAGAGTTATACGAAGTGCTTGAATCGGCGACGGACAAGGCGGAAGATGCCGCCAATGTGCTGGAAGCAGTGGCCTTGAAGAGCGCCTGATGGTCTTCTGTTTCGAAACCACTATCCCAACAGGGGGACCCCGCCGGTGAATACCGGGCTGCTGCTGATCATCACAGTAACCGTTGCCCTGGCCTTTGATTTCTTAAACGGCTTCCATGATGCCGCCAACAGCATTGCGACCGTGGTCTCCACCCGCGTTTTGTCACCCAAGCTGGCTGTGATCTGGGCAGCGTTCTTTAACTTCGTGGCTGCTTTCCTTCTGGGGACAGCGGTAGCCAAAACCATTGGCAAAGGCATGATCCGGCTGGAAGATGTGACTCAGTACGTGGTCATCGCGGGCCTGGCCGGGGCGATTGTGTGGGACTTGCTGACCTGGTGGTGGGGTCTGCCGACCTCTTCGTCGCACGCCCTGATTGGAGGCTACGCGGGCGCAGCCATGACCCGAGCGGCGTTGAACCACGGAGTTGCGCACGCTTATTCCGTGATACTGCCTCATGGCTGGACTCTGACTCTGATTTTTATCGTGATCGCTCCCATCATGGGACTGATCCTCGCGCTGTTGTTTTCATCGGCAAGTTATTGGATTTTGCGCAACCGAACTCCCGGGCAAGTCGATAAATGGTTTCGGAAGCTGCAACTGCTGTCCGCGGCAGCCTATAGCCTGGGCCATGGAGGAAACGACGCCCAGAAGACGATGGGCATTATCGCGGGAGCGTTGTTTACCGCCGGATATATGACCGCGGATGAGATTAACCACGAATGGGGCCGCTACAAATGGTTCATCATCCTATCCGCACACACTGCCATCGCGCTGGGCACATATTTCGGGGGCTGGCGCATTGTTCACACCATGGGATCGAAAATCACCAAGCTCAGACCATTGGGTGGATTCTGCGCGGAAAGCGCCGGGGCTATAACTCTCTTCGGAACCGCTCTGGCTGGTATTCCGGTTAGTACGACACATACGATCACCGGAGCGATTATCGGGGTTGGCACGATCCATCGGTTGTCGGCCGTGCGATGGGGAGTGGCACGACGCATTGTCTGGGCCTGGATCATTACAATTCCTGCTTCCGCAGCGGCTGCAGGGCTGACTTTTTTTATAATCCGATTGGCCTATCCCGCTGCTTAGGAAGCTGGCTGGTGTCCCCCTCGTTTCTGACAAACCTGGCACTGCGTAGGTTGCGAGTGGGGCCGGCCGCGTTAACAATCCGGCGCACGTAGCGGATGTAACGTGTTCGGGAAGCTAGTATTGCAAATCATGATTGCACTCATCACTGGCATGCACGCTGGTTCGAGCGACTGCTGGTGGAACTGAACTTCGAGCTGTGGATTGGCGATGCCGCCGCGATCCGAGCCAAGCGAGTACGCAAGCAGAAGACCGATCGCCAGGATGCACAGCATATTTTGCGCTTACTGGTGGAGGATCGCTTTCCGCAGATCTGGGTGCCGAGCGGGGAGAATCGGGATCTGCGTCAACTGCTCTGGCACCGTCACCGCATGGTGCAAGCCCGTACCCGGATCATGAACCAACTGCAAGCCGTCGCTCTCAATGAAGGGTTGCGTTGCAAGAAGAGGTTATGGCGGGAGCGGGGACGGGAGCAACTGGAGTCGTTCCGGCTAGCCCCGTGGGCGAGCCGGCGCCGCCGCGACCTGCTGGAGTTGCTGGACCGACTGAACCCTACGATTGCCGAGCTGACGCGAGCCATTGAGCAGGAAGCCGAGAAGTGCCCCGAGGCGCAGCGCTTGATGACGCATCCCGGAGTGGGTTCACTGACCGCACTGGCGTTTGTGCTGATCCTGGGCAGAACAGAGCGGTTTCAGTGTGGCAAGCAGATCGCGTGCTACTTGGGGCTGGTGCCGTTGGAAGATTCGAGCGGAGAGAAGCGACGGCTGGGCCGCATCACGAAACAAGGCAGCTCACTGTTGCGCTTCTTGCTGGTGGAGGCGGCGCAGGTGACGGTGCGCAGCGACCAAGCATGGCGCAGCAAGTATTTTCACCTGGCGATGAGGCGGGGACGGAAGATCGCCAAGGTCGCCATGGCTCGCAGGCTAGCGATTCAGATGTACTGGATGATGCGCAAGAGATGGGATTACGAGCAGCTGAAAAAGTTCGGTTCGCACGTGGGACAGCCCGGACATCGCCATGGTGTGCAGTAGAACACCGAGAAATTGATCGGGCGTCCCGCTCCTCTACACGAGGAGTTCGAAGTAGTAATCATGATCGCAGTTCGAGACCGAAGAGATGCATGGGTCGGACCGAGTTCCTGACCTGAGTGGATTACAAGCGAGCCTTGGTTGGTATGGCAGTTCTTCAACTAGAACGAAATGGCGCGCTCTTTCGAGTGCACGGATTCGTACGCTCCAAAAGTCTTGACACCGCCGACACTGTCAGAGAGGCGATGTTCGCTAACGAAGGTCCCACAGCCGCTGGCAGCCATGCGTCCACAAGGTTGGAATTGGCGAAATTCATATTTTGCCATCTCTGCACGAAATGGTGTAGCGTGAGCGTGTTTTCTTCCATCTACACTCCGCCACCAAATTAGAAGCTTAGAACTTGGTCAGACGAGCAAGCGACTATGGTGCTGCAGTGTGGAAAACCAAACAACCTACCGACAGAGAGAGGACACAATGAAACGCAAGCAGATGTTGTCATTTCTTGGGATCATGTTGTTTGTAGCATGTTCGCTGGCCGCCCAGGAAAAACCCGGAACCATCGCCGCTCTAGAGTTCCAGAAACCGAAGAACGGGATGCTCCCGCAGTACCAGGCTGGACGGAAGGAGAAGGCGGCATGGCATAAGCAACAGAACGACCCTCAACCATTGCTGGTATGGGAAATACTCAGCGGCGACAATACAGGAACCTACGTGGTCGGCCGGTTCGGCCAACACTGGGCGGATTTAGACAAACCGGCCATTCCGGACGAGACCGATCTGGCGGAATTCCAGAAGGTGGTCGGGAACTACGTGGACTCTGTCATCACTCGCTACTATGAGTTCATGCCGAAGATCAGTAACCCCACCGGCGCCAAGATGCCTGACAAGTTTTCGGAAATCCTCACCTTCCAGGTGCGCTACGGGAAAGAATCGGATTTCCGGTCCGCCATCGGCCGGGTCTATGAGGGGGCGCAAAAGACGAAGTGGTCTCCCAATTTCGAATGGTACGAGTTGTCGAGCGGCGGGTCGACGGGAGTCTTCGTGCTGGCGCTCCCGCGTAAAAGTTGGGCAGACTTCGAGGATAAACCTGATGTGAAGCCCTTCCGTGAAATGCTCAAAGAAGCCTTTGGACAGGCAGAGGCAGATTCAATTCTTGATCGACTCGACCATTCAGTGGAGAAAGAGACCAGCGAGATCGTTCAATTTCGTCCCGACTTGAGCTACCTGCCAGGTAAGTAGCAGTTCAGATCAACTCAAGTAATTCGCAAGCGATTGAGATGTAGGTCGGGTACTGTTGCCGACCGCTTCGCGACGGTGCCCCGGGGATGCGTCATCAATCGCCCCGCCTCGGGGCACTTCTCCGTCCTGCTCGATTCGAAGAGATGGTTGGTCGGACTGAGTTCCTGACCCGAACGATTAGAAGCGAGCCCAAGGTTGGCCTGGCAATCTCAACGAGAACGATGGCGCTCCTCTCTGAGTGCATGCCGCAGTGTGCTTAGAAACGTGCTTGACACCGCCGACATTGTTAGAGATGGCGATATTTCACCACTTAAGCGTCAGCCATTGTTGCGGCAGGCGCGCAATGATCAGCGTTCTTCCGGCGAGGCGCCGCGGGGGTCCGGCCTCCGTATTCACTGACTACAGTGTTGCGGGTTGTCCGCGCCGATTGCATTTCCACCAAACCAGCCTGATGGGGCGGCACCCGGCGTATTGCTTTGCCCGGAATAGCTCGTGCGGAACGTCTCTCCCACGCGTCCCAGACGATAACTTGTGCCGTTAAGCCAAAACACGTGGGTTTCGGTGACGGTGTTCATATGGGTCGTGACGAATGCATTGGTGAGCGTGTTTAGCACGACCTGCTGCCTGTAGTTGGAAACCTGGATGGGCGTGCCTTGGCTGAAGGAAGCAGGGTTGCTGAAATCGGAAGGTGGAGTGTTGAGGTAAATGGTTGTGGTGCCGGTCCGATTGACGATCCTTAGCGGACCGTTTGCGATCACGCGGTCCGTTGTGGCATTGGTCACGAAGGTGAACAGGGCGCTCGCTTCGTTCTGCGGAGTACCGCTAAAGGTGTCGTCGAGGCCTTGGATTCTGGAGACGTACCCGAACTGTTGAGATGTAGTCGGCGTATTGTTGAACTGGCCCACGAATTCAAGCACGTTTTGGTCTTCCGTTACGGGGATGATTTTGGTCTGTGCAACCAGCGGTCCGAAGCTGGCGATGGTGAGGCCTACAAGGATCAGAGAGTTCCGAAGTTGCGTCATGAATCCGTTCCTTTACCGGGGAGTAGGTGACTCCACCTTAGAGTTGTGTCGATCGGAGCCATTTAGCCGAGGTGGCGCGGGCAGGTCAATAGAGAGCGAATGGAGTTCGTCTCAACTTTCTCTAGACCCGTAAGCTGCTCTCCCCACTGGGATTGTGGCTTTTGCGGCGATCAATTTGGGATAGAATGCAGGACCTGTATGCCCGCCGATCTCCAGAAATCTGACCAGCTGGAACTCGATTTGAAGCGCTACGAGCTTCGGCGTGGCGACACTGTGCTTAGGCTCGAGAAGATACCCATGGAACTGCTGATCTTTCTTGTGGAGCACAAAGATCGGCTCGTCAGCCGAGAAGAGATCATCGAGAGAATTTGGGGCCGAGACGTCTTCCTGGATACCGAGCAGGGGATCAATACCGCTGTTCGCAAGATCCGGCTGGCTCTGAGAGACGACGCCGAGCAACCCCGCTACCTGCAGACAGTGGTTGGAAAGGGCTACCGCTTTATCGGTCAAATTACCGTTACCTCAGACAAGAGGGGCAGCAGCGCTCAGGCGCCAAGCGAATCCGGCCCGCCCCTTCCAGGACCTGTCACCGTCCTTTCTTCTTCCCCTCCCCCTACATTCCGTCTCCCAATTTTTCTAATCGCTGTCAGCGTGCTTGCAATCCTGGCCGCCTTGATGTTGAAAACCAATATTTTTGGTCTTCGACATCGACTTTTGAACCAAGCTCTAACAATTCACTCTATTGCTGTGCTGCCCCTCGAGAACCTCTCCGGTGATCCCAGTCAGGAGTATCTTGCCGACGGCTTGACCGACGAGCTCATTACGCACCTGGCCAAACTAGGCTCGCTGAAAGTGATTTCGCGCACCTCAGTGATGCAGTACAAATCGACAAATAAATCGCTCCCGGAGATAGCTCGCGCGCTTGATGTGGACGGGATCGTCGAAGGCTCGGTTGCACGCTCCGGTAGTAAGGTGCGCGTGACAGTGCAACTCCTTCGTGCCGCTAACGATCAGCACTTGTGGGCCGAGGACTACGAGCGCGAAGTGGGGGATCTCATCGATCTGCAGCGGGAGATTGCTCGTACAATCGCGCACCAGATCGCCTTGAATCTGAACCCGGAGCAGCAAGCTTACTTTGCCCTGCAGTCTTCGCACGATCCCGAACTTAATGAGGCGTACCTCCGCGGGCTCTTCTTCTGGGACAAGCGCACGGAAGCAGACCTCCACCGCGCGATCGACAATTTCAAGCTAGCTATTTCGCGCGATCCCGGCTTTCCACCCGCTTATGCAGGCGTGGCCAACAGTTACAACCTCCTGTGGTATCTCGGTTTCATGAAAGCCGACGAAGCCGTGCCCCAGGCTCGTGCGGCCACCGAGAAGGCCCTCAGGCTCGATCCTTCATCGGCCGAGGCGCACGTCGCTCTCTCCTACCTCAAGCTCCATTATGATTGGGATTGGGCTGATGCCGAGAAGGAAAGCCGCCTAGCCGTCGAGCTCAGTCCGGGATACTCGTTGGCACACCAATGGTATGCCTACTACTTACGTTCGGTCGGTCGTTTCGATGAGGCGCTCGCAGAAAATGAGCGCGCGCGCGAGTTGGACCCATTGTCGGAGATCAAAACCCTTGGCGTTGCAGCAGGCTACGCTCGAAAACATGACGATGCCCGGTACAGCTCGCTAATTCGTCGAGCCATGGAGCTAAATCCGTCCGACAGTGCTCCCCATTATGTGCTAACTGACTTACTGCAAAAAGAAGGACATACGTCGGAAGCCGCTTTGGAATTTCGCACCGCACTCCAGCTTGATGGCGATGCACCACTCGTCACTCTCTTCGACGAGACCTTGCGCAAATCCGATCTGCAGCGCGCTAAGCGGGCCGTGACCGAGACTGTCATCGAGCGCCTAACAACAAAATCCAAGACGACCTATGTGTCTCCTCGTGCCTTTGTCGAGCAGTACCTGCGGATCAAGGACAATGAGAACGCATTGCACTGGCTTGACCTGGCGTTCGCCGAGCATTCCAGCTTCTTAGTCCAGATCACCTCAGATCCACTTTACGACGGCTTGCGCACCGATCCTCGCTTCCACGCCATGCTCAGGCGCATGCGCTTTCCCGGCGCAGACTGAATCGAACCTCTCTGGAACAAACGGCCTATCCAAAAACCACTGCCGATATTATCTGAATACCGAAGCGCTCGCGAGAACGAACCAATCAAAACTGTATGCCTCCCGAGTCACCGGCTGCGCGAAAGGAACTGATGTCATAACGACGTCGGCCTCACATCCGGCGGAGATCCGAGCGCCAGAAACGTGAAAGCAGAAGCATCAAACGCCCATTCGGTATCCCCCTCGTTAGATCGATGTGTTCCTGTGTCCGCTACCGCTTATTACCATCTATCTCTACTGCTGTGTCTACTCTTTGACTGGAAACGGCGGAAACTTCCCATCTCGAGACGAGAAAGCTCAGTTCTATGGCCAAAAGAGTTAAACGGGACACCGCCGCTGTCAAGATTGATTTACATAAGTGACGGTGGTGTCATGAATACTAAAATTCACTCCATAAAAAAGGCAACACACCTAATCACTACAGCTAGTGTGAGTAGCTGTTAGGACCTGCCGAGATGCCAAGCAAATTAAAAATCTCGCACGAATCGTAACCATGGCGCTCCTTCCGCTAGCACGAGACACTCGGACGGAATAGCAGTTTTACAAACGTTTTACATCTTGGGCGATTTTGCCTCCGTCTAAATCCACAAGTTGGATGGGGATTGAGCCGAACTTCGGGGCGGTGTCAATGAGTGACATTCCACCGGAATACATAACAAAGAACATTTGGAAGAGGTAACGGAAGCCAGTGGGACGCCAATCCCGCTGACTTCCTGACCAAGGAGAACCCTGTGAAAAGTCCCTTAGCTGTTCTGATTCTATTGCTGTCATTTGCGCTGCCGCAAGCGCACTCCCTGAACATTGTCACCGTGGGTGCGCAGCCCAACCAATGCAATATGCTGGCCCAGGTCATTGCAGACCTGAGCGTCGTTCACTTCCCTGATGACTGGACGGTGTACGTTGTCTGCACGTCTGCAACGTGGGCATCCGTGAGACAGTTCTACGACAACCCCTTAACGAACGCGGCCTTCACGTCGCAATCACGAAAGTCTACCTTCGTGAACGGCATGATATACAGGGCTGGCCTCAGCTTAGATGGGTACGGCCGACTCACGCCGCAACGTGTCCTGAAGCACGAACTTGGCCACATCAAATGCAACTCACATGATGAAGATACGGCAGACAGATTCGTGGATGCCAACACCTGCGCCCCAAGGCAGTCTCTTTCGCATCGAGAGATCATTCGACGTAAACAGGCGATCGCACAACCCGGTCAATGAGTTTAATGTGGACGTTACGCCAACAATCCCGTAGCTTTCCGAATGGCTGTGACTCCTAATTGTCGATATTGCACTCTCGTGCCATGCACCTACCCCGTTGTGCCATTTGATGCTGCCTTGAACTGAGGTGTAATCGCTCTAACCGAGAAATCGAGTCCTTCCCTCAGTTCGGTCATAGATTATTTCAATTTGTCATTGGGCATTAGGAGAAGACCGTGCATTTCGTCACAATGGCTCATCAGTTAGCGTGGATGGAGCATCCAGCGATCTGGCTGTGTGAATCCTGCGGAATCCTGTGGCTCGTGTTGCGTGTGGTTCGATCTCCGTTGGTTCGGACCGGCGTTCTGCTAATGCTCTGCGGACTAGGGATGAATGCCTTAGTAACGGACACCAATGCAGGGTCGATGCCCGTAGTCGGAATGCCATCCACAGTGGTTCCAGCAAGCCCGATGTGGCAGAGTGCGACGTTTCAAACGCGGATGCCACTACTGGCAGATCAAGCACGGCTCGGAATGTTTAGCATCGGCGACATTGCTCTGCTCGGCGGGGGGATTCTGATTGTGGCGATTTGCTTGCGACCGACGCGTGAACGGACCCGGCAGGAGGTTCGCAAGAAGACGGGACTACTCAGGCCCTTTCCGCCTTTAGGATTTCTCGTCACCCGACTGGTAGCTTACGAAACGGATGGTTGTTGTAAACCGGCGTGGGTGTTGAAAAAGTCTTTGATCGTACGGCTCGGACTGCGGGTTCCTCTCTGGTTTCTAGTTGCTAACCGGCAGCGGTAACGCTGGCTGACTCAGGAAGCGCACCAGTCGCTTGATGTTCTGAACCGTTGCCGCAAGCCAGAACTGCTCCCGCACGAACTTCATGCGTCGTAGCCGCAGGCGGCGCAGCCCGATCTGGTTCTTGAGTTCCGCGAACAGCGCTTCCACCTTCTTTCGCTGTCGTTGTGCCTTCGCGAACTCGGGCGTTTGCGCCAACTCCCGTGCGCGTTGTCGTACCGACTCATGCATGTGAATGGCGAGATACTTGTATCGCCCACTCGTGCATTGTGCTTTTTGTGAGCATGCTCCGCAGCGTTTCGCGCTGCCGATGTAGGCATGCGCTCGATTGCGAACGTTTAGCCCCACATAGTTCAGCTGCTCTCCTGCAGGACAACGGTAGCTGTTGCTCTCGGGCTGATAAGTAAATCGCTCCGGGCCATAGCCGGGATTGTTCTTTCTCAGAGCACTGTCGCGGGTTCGCATGTAGGCGATGACGTTCCGATCCGCCAACCATTGCAGAAACTCGCCGTTCCCGTAGGTCGTGTCGGCGGCGACCGATTCTGGTGCTCGTCCTTGCCATCGCGCGAAACGAGTGAGCATGTCTTGGGCGGCTACCGTTTCCTGGCTCATGCGTGCTGCGGTCGCTTGCACTCCCACGATCACGCAACTTTGGTTGTCGACCAGATAGTTGTCGTAGTATCCCAACCGAGCCGGCGTCCCGCCTTTGGTGGCGTAGGTCGAATCGGGATCGGTGGTCGACACCTGCTCTTGCTGGTGGACCGGTTCTTCCACCGGATTCTGCTGTTCCAGATCCACCAGGTACTGGCGCACCGTCTGGTTGACTTGTGCCGCTTCCGCAAGCTGCTCGCGGGGAATGCGGCTTTCCTTGCACGCATTCGCCTCCACGAAGCTGCCATCCACTGACAGGTCTTTTCCCTGCACCAGGCCCACTTCCACACACTGCTTCACGATCTGTTCGAACAACTGCTCGAATAACTTCGATTCCTGAAATCGTCCATGCCGGTTTTTCGAAAACGTGGAGTGATGCGGAATCTCCTGATCGAAGCCCAGGCCGGTGAACCAGCGCCACGCCAGATGCATGCGCAACTCCTCCACCAGTTTGCGCTCGCTGCAGATGCCATACAGATAGCCGATCAACAGAATGCGCAGCAGCAGTTCGGGATCAATGGAAGGACGGCCGGTATCGCTGTAACTCGCTTTCAGCCGCTCCCGCACAAACTCAAAACTGATGTGCTTGTCGATAAGCCGCAGCAGGTGGGTCTCAGGAACCTGATCTTCCAGGCGGAAATAGTAGAACAAGGCTTCAGAGCGGTCGTGTTGCCCCATCATGATCAGCAGGCCTCCGAAGATCGGAATCAAACAGAGCATGTGTGAATGCTTCCTTCTAACATGCTTCTGCTGAATCTGATCCTGCTAATCGACGTGACTTTTTCAACACCCACCGGCGATTACACCAGTAATCGGGATCGACGCTGAAACTCGAATTTTTGACACAATGTGGGGCCGCGATGCCTCTCCACCTCGCAAGAGAGCGTGCAAAGTTTTTCCACGTAGTTATCAACCTCGACTGACGATTTTCCCGCAACTCTATGACGAATAAGCCAGTCCATTGCTTTCGCTTTGGCAATCGAACTGCGCCAGTCTGACTCTTTAAGGTCGATTCGCTGCATTTCTATTGGATACAGCTGCCCACATCTCAGAACACAGGTTGGTGTATATGTGCGCCGGAACAAGGAACCATCTGGACGCAGGAGTTCTCCCTCTCTCGAATGCGGTCTTCTGCCTGGATTGCGAGGTCGTCACCAGCAGTCGAGGTGACGAATGCGCCGTATGCAAAAGCCGCTCACTCGTGAGCCTAGCTCGGATGCTCGGGGGTAGTTTGCTCGCGCACAGGGCACAACAAGAATGGGAAAGTGGGTTGTTCGACATCACAATTACGATTGAATTGCTGCAGATGCATGCCAAAGACTTGAGCACCACCGTTGAGAGATTGACCAGTGTGATTGGCCCGAAGCTCGCACGAGACCGAGCCTCATTCCACATTAATGTGAAGCCGGCAGCAGACAGACTCGACCTACAGCCCTCGCTTTGCTTCCCAGAACAAGATGCCGCGTAGGAGTTTAACAGGATGAGATGCCTCGGTTCTGCGTAGCCTCAACTGTCGTAAACGAGCGTTAGCACTCATTGACCGGCCTACCCCGAGAAAAGGGGGTTTTGAGTGCTATCGCGATTTTCGTCAACAATCTCTTGAGATACCGCCAGCCCCACCGCTTTCATTGACTTGCTTAGACTTCCGCCATAGCATTCTTGCACATGATCGGCCAAACCGTATCGCACTACCGCATCGTCGAGAAGTTGGGCGGTGGCGGAATGGGTGTTGTCTACAAGGCTGAGGACCTAAAGTTAGGACGCTTCGTCGCCTTGAAATTCCTGCCCGATGATGTTGCAAAAGATGCGCAGGCACTCAGTCGTTTTCGGCTCGAGGCAAAAGCTGCGTCGGCGCTGAATCATCCCAACATCTGTACCATCCACGAAATTGACGAGCTGAACGGGAATGCTTTCATCGTGATGGAGTACATGGAGGGGCAGACCCTGAAACACCTGGTCAGCGCTCGGCCCCTGGAGATGGAGCAGCTGTTGGAGATAGGGATCGAGGTTGCGGATGCCCTGGATGTAGCTCACGGCAAGGGCATCGTGCATCGCGACATAAAACCGGCAAATATTTTCGTAACCGAGCGTGGACACGCTAAGATTCTTGACTTCGGGTTGGCGAAGGTGACGGGCGGAAGTTCTTCGAGCGAGATCGCGGTGGCGCAAAGTGCTGCCACAGTGGCGGAACAACATCTCACCAGTCCGGGTACGGCGCTGGGCACGGTGGCGTACATGTCGCCGGAACAAGCGCTAGGCAAGACGCTGGATCCCAGAACCGACCTGTTCTCTTTCGGAGCCGTATTGTACGAGATGGCCACCGGCACGGTGCCGTTCAAAGGCGATACCTCGGCGGCTATCTTTGACGCGATCCTCCACAAAGCACCGGTTACGCCGGTCCGGCTGAACACTGAGGTTCCGGTCAAGCTGGAGGAGATTATCAACAAGGCTCTGGAAAAAGACCGCAACCTGCGCTATCAGCACGCCTCGGATATGAGAGCAGATCTGCAGCGGATGAAGAGAGACACTTCTTCCGGCCGGAGCGCGATCATGGCGGCTGCAGAACCTGGCATTCCTGTGAGTAGCAGTGGGCTGTCCGTCGCAGCAACTATGCCAGCGACGTCAGCAAGTGGAATGGTTGCCGCTGGACCGTCGGCTTCCAGTGTGGCAGCGACTGAGCCACCCAGGAAGCCATGGACTTTGATCGGGTTAGCTGTTGTGCTTGTGCTGGCGGCGATGGCAGCGGGCGGATACTATTTCCTCCACCGGGCGTCGAGTGCCATTGATTCGGTGGCCGTATTGCCGCTGGCCAATGCTACCTCGAACCCGGAGATGGACTACCTAGCGGACGGCATTACGGAAGGAGTGATTAATCATCTCTCGCGGCTCCCGCGACTGCGAGTGATGGCACGAAGCACGGTTTTCCGATACCGACAAGCACAGCAGGATCCAATACAGATCGGGCGCGACCTGAAGGTGGGAGCTGTTGTCGTGGGGCGGTTATCGCAACACGGGGACACGGTCAATGTCGAAACTGAGATGGTGAACGTCAGCAACGGCTCGCAGATCTGGGGTGAGCAGTACCGGCGCAAGGCCTCCGACATCGCTACCGTGCAGGATGACATTGCCTCCGACATTTCCGGCCAGTTGCGCCTGAAGCTGACGGGGGATGAGAAGAAGCAACTTTCAGGGCACACAACCGAGAACAGTGATGCTTACCAGCTCTATGTAAAGGGCCGTTTCTACATGGAGCAGCGGACTCGCGATGGCCTTTACAGAGCCTTAGATCAATTCAACCAGGCAGTGGCCAAAGATCCAGGTTACGCGCAGGCCTATACCGGGTTGGCGGAAGTCTACGTCCTTCTACTAGATCGCTCAATAGTTTCCCATGACGAAGCCGCGCCCAAGATCCGTAGTGCCGCACAACGGGCAATTGAACTCGATCCCACGCTCGCCGAGCCGCATGCTGCACTGGCAGTCCTTAAGGAGATAGATTGGGACTGGGCTGGAGCCGAAGCCGAATATCGTACGGCGATTGGACTGAGCCCAAACGATGTCCTATCCCACCATTGGTATTCCAGTCTGCTGCAAAACCTTGGACGATCAAACGAGGCGCTTACTGAGAATGAGAAGGCTCTGGCACTCGATCCAGCTTCTCCCCAGATTAATGCGAACCATGCGTCGATTTCGAGCGATTTGCATCGTTATGATGAGGCTATCGCCGAGCTGAACAGGCTTATCCTCATCAATCCGGAATTTCCGGTCTTCTATCAGTTCCGCGCCGGCACATACTGGCGTATGGGAAATCAGGATGCGTTCGTGGCGGACTGGGTCATGGGTTTGAAGAAGGCCGGGCGCCCGGAAGATGCGGAGGCATTCACTACTGGATATGGCAAGGCAAAACTGAAGGGGGCGTGCCTAGCTCTGATTGAGGTGCTGAAAAACAGGTCGCAAAAGGAATACGTCTCCCCCTACGGCATAGCGGTTTACTACGCGTTGATGGGAGACCGGGACCATACCTTCGAGTTGCTGGAAAAGGCTTACGCGGAGCGCTCGGGGCGGATGGTATACCTAAAGATGCAAGAGGAGTTTATGCCCTTTCACTCTGATCCGCGTTACATTGACTTGCTCAAACGCATGGGCTTTCCGCAGTAGTTGCCTTTCGTGCTCGGGAGAGACGCCGACCCCGACATCCCCGCTGGCCAAGGCGGAGTACGCGAAGTTGCAATAGCCCTTTTCTGTCTAAGCATTGCGATTGACCTTTGCCAAGCATCCGACCTAACATTCCCGCCAATGGTTACCCCCTCACAACTCATTGGCCAGACCATCTCGCATTACCGCGTCATTGAGAAGCTGGGTGGCGGTGGAATGGGGGTGGTCTACAAGGCCGAAGACGTAACCCTGCACCGGTTCGTCGCCCTGAAGTTTCTTCCCGATGACGTCGCGAAGGACCCCCAAGCCTTGGCCCGTTTCCAGCGAGAGGCGCAGGCGGCCTCCGCTCTCAACCATCCCAATATCTGCACGATCTATGAGATCGGACAGCAAGATGGTCAGCCGTTCATCGTCATGGAATTTCTGGACGGCATGACGCTGAAGCACCGTATCGCCGGAAAGCCTATGGAGACAAATGTATTACTCGGTCTGGCGATTGAGATTGCCGATGCATTAGATGGCGCTCACTCCGAGCGAATCGTCCACCGTGACATCAAGCCTGCCAATATCTTTGTCACCAAGCGCGGACACGCCAAGATTCTCGATTTCGGGCTGGCCAAGGTCACTACCTCAGCCAGTTCGTCCAGCGAGAACACATCGGCTAACACGCAGACGTTGACGGTTGACCAGCAACACCTGACTAGTCCGGGTGCAACGTTGGGCACAGTTGCGTATATGTCGCCGGAGCAAGTCCGAGCCAAGGACTTAGACGCACGCACTGACCTGTTTTCATTCGGGGCAGTGCTCTACGAGATGGTGACAGGCGCGTTGCCGTTCCGAGGTGAAAGCTCGGGAGTCATTTTCAAGGCCATCCTGGACGGGAGTCCAACCTCTGCAGTGCGGCTGAATCCAGACCTTCCACTCGAGCTCGAACGGATCATTCACAAGGCCCTGGAGAAGGATCGGGATTTGCGCTATCAGCATGCGTCCGAGATGCGTGCCGACCTAAAGCGCCTAAAGCGTGAGACGGAATCGGGCAGGACAGGTACAGAGACCGCATCGGCCACGTCCACTGCTGATCGGTTTCCTCGCAATGTCGCCTACGCAGTTCTTGCCATCATTCTACTTATCGCTGTCGGTTACCGAGGACTCAGGATCCTGAAGAACCCTGGCAAGAAGCCCACAACTGAGCGTCAATTGACGTTTAACTCCTCGGAAAATCGAATTTTGTGGAGTGTTATTTCGCCCGATGGCAAAAATCTTGCCTACACAGACAGCCGGGGGCTTCACTTCAGTTCCATTGATTCGGGAGAGTCGCACGACTTTCCCTTGCCACCAGATCTGCAGCGTCAGATTGCAGCTATCCTTTGGTTCCCCGATGGAAATAATTTACTGCTTGGCGTGCAAAGCCCTGAGGGACGTTCCATATGGACAGCATCCGTTTTTGGCGGAGCCCCGCGTCTGGTGAAATCGCAAATCTGGATACCGGCCATTTCCCCACAAGGAACATCGATCGCTTATGTGGACAACACCCGTCACCGGCTCTGGGTGATGGATGCGAACGGAGACAACGCCCACATGGTTCTCGAAGAGATGGCGGGCGAGGTTCTTACTCTGGCTTGGTCTCCCGAAGGCCATCGGCTTGCCTATCTCGTGGAAAGCCAGAACAGCGAAAGCATCCGCACCATCTCGCTCACCGGAGGAAAACCATCGGACATTATTTCGGATCCCAACATCGCTACGGTTCCCCTATATGGGTCCGCATTGCTGTGGTTGCCGGATGGACGTCTCTTGTTTCCTTTTCTTGAGCCAGCGAACGACGGATCAGTCAACCTGTGGGCCGTTGCGACGAATCCGGAAACCGGAGCAGCGTCGGGCAAGCCTATTCGGATTACCAACTGGCAACGCTCGTTTCCTTTGGTTCCCACAGCCAGCAGCAGTGGTCAGCGTTTATTGGTGCTTAGAGCCCACACGGCATCTGATGTGTTCGTGGCTGAGTGGAAGAAAGACAATGCGGGCCTGGATGTTCCCAGGAACCTTACGCAAGGTGATACCAATCAATCTCCAGACGGCTGGTTCGGCGATAGTCGTGCCATCCTTTTCACATCGGATCGCACTGGAAGAGGACAAATTTCACGGCTGCAATTGGAACCCGTGATCACCGCCGCCATTGCTCCGGGCTCAGACACCCAGGTTGCTCCCGAAATTAGTCCTGATGGTGCGTGGATTATCTACTGGTCTGCGTCCGACACTAAGGCCGCCACACTTAGAGTAATGAGAGTGCCTGCAGCGGGGGGAAGTCCACAGGAGATTCTGCAATTTCCTCCTGACAACACTACGTACATACATTGCCCTTCACGACCCGAAAGTTCTTGCGTTCTTAGCCGGATGGAAAGCGATCAGCTAACATTTTATGCTTTCGATGCCTTGAACGGGCAGGGCAAAGTGCTCGCAAAGACTCATTTGCAGTCGCCTAAGTTTTTAACGTGGAGCATTTCGCAGGACGGCGCCCGAATCGTGCTGGCTAGCGAGGATTTTTCGCCGGGGCAGGTCCGAATCCTTGAGATGCGGACAGGGAGACAAAACAGTCTTTCTCTTCCGAAAGGCTCGCTCCAGGGTATTGGTTGGACATCGGACAGCAAAACTTTGGTCGTTTCGATATGCTCGGACGAATGTTTTCTTGCCCGCGTTGACTTAGACGCGAAGCCTACCATCCTGCTGTACGGAGGCCGGAACCAAAACTACTCCAACCCTGTCGCATCCCCTGACGGACGAAGGATGGCTTTCGGCCAGCAAGTCTCGAATAACAACGCGTGGCTCCTTGAACATTACTAAGTGCGCTAGGACCCAGCGGCGCTCAACTTGATTGCCGCGACGGAAAGACGCCGACCCCGACATCCCCATACTGAAGGAAGCCAAGGCGGAGTATGCGAAGTTGAAGTAGGCGAACGGGAAGCAGTCGGCGCCCGCTCCGGCAGCTATGCCGCCCTCCGCGTTCCCTATTGGATGGAACTCGCCACTGAAGGGAAGGCGTTATTGGCGTTCGAGCCGACGAGTCGGACGGTGCCAACCATAAGGACCAGAATGACCGCGAGCATCACTGCGTATTCGGCGATGTCTTGCCCTTTCTCCTCCGTCCAGAGCCTGCGTGACAGTGCGATCATGCTCCACCTCCCGGCACCCTAAGTGCGGAAACAATGAGGAAGATCAGAAGGATGGGTGACAGCTTGAGTGCGGATCGAAAGTAATGTGAGCGAATTGGCTGGCGCTCGCCCCCTGAATGCATGGATTCTGCGCTCGCTGCATTCCGCTTGTCAAGCGAAGGGGGGCGCAAGGTTGGCGGCTGATGCGGGTTTCGGACTGAACAGAAAAACTGCCGATCACCATCAAGCTGAATTCACGCGAAACATCTTCCGGCGTCTTCGCGCTTCCCACTGCTCGGCGGTGAGTTTAATCAGGTTGGAATTGTCGCCGGAACTTCGCGGGGGAGGGCATCTTGTGAGTACATCCATCGCCCAAAATGGACTGTCTTTGGATAAGGTACCGGCAGCTTTTCGAGTTTCCAATTCTTCCCAGAACCCAGGTGAACACTCCTCCCGATGACGAAGGAAGAGCCACCACAGGTCGTCATCGCTTAGAAGCAGGGCTGAGGACATAAAATCCCTTTCCATCTGACGCCCAGTTCACGCTATCTACCCGGGTCAGCTTTGGCCCTAACTTCTATGGCGGCACCGGAAACTGGGTAGATTATCGTTTCTACAAGGACCTGCTAAAAGTTCTCCATCAGCCAGACATTGTTGTTCCTGGCTGTGGCCACAATCGCAAGGTGACGTCCATCGGGAGATGGCAGGCCATACACTTTTGAGCCTCCTCCGTTCAAGCTCCATAGAAGGCGCGCCTCGCCTTGTAAATCCACATGCAACAGGACGGCGCCCACCTCGCTCCCGCTTGACGTGAACCAGCCCTTGCCATCCGCCGCCCAAAAGACCCCCGCTAAATCAGTCCACTGCTTGACGGCAAGCTCCTGCTCTGCCTGGCCGTTGAAGGAAACAAGGTGGATTCGGTTGTCCCCGGACTTGAGGATCGCGACACGAGTACCATCTGGAGAGAGAGACCAATGATAATCCGCGGCTGCGTCAGTCTCAAACCTGGCGATTTCCGCGACCCGGCCATTCACGGCATCAAACGCCGTGAAGATGAGCGGCTTGCCATCCGCACTTTGCTCGGCGATGGCACACAGGTTTGAGGGAGAGACAGCGCATCGCGGGCGGCCGTACGTGTTCGATGTCAGCACCTGGCGTGGCTCCCCTCCGTGGATGGGAATTGACATTACAGGGACGATCGCGTCACAACCCGGCTTCTCCTGTGGCCCACAATCCAGGTAGAACAACCACGAACCATCCGGACTGATCGCGGAGCCCCCGATGTTATCGGCCCCCATGACAAGCGGTTCCTCTGTGTCAGAGTGGAGAGCCTGGCGGAAGAGCCTCATGTGACCGTTGCGCGAAGAGCGAAAGACGAGCGCCTTGCTGTCCGGTGTCCAAGTTTCACCAGCGTTGGAATACTCGTTGAGTGTGAGGTGTCTGACAGGGGATAGATGAGTGCCGTTAGCTTCGATGTCAGCAACATTCACCGTTGTCTGGGGGGCGGATCGTTGGAACGCAAGGCGCTTTCCGTCAGAGGTCACGCTCGTGTACCCAAGCCAAAGTCCGGACCAATTTGTGAGCGGCCGCGTCTGCCCAGTTGGGGCGCCATTGCGTGGGTCCATTCGCAGCTCCCAGAAGTTACCGTCGCGGGCATAGATCAATCGTCCATCGGGTAACGAAACGAAATCGGTCACGGTCCACCAACCCGAATATTGGACGAGCGGAACCGCAGGCCCGCCGTGGAGATCGCGGCTCACGAGTTCCCCGTTTTCGGTCCCGACCTCGAGATAGATCGTTCGCTGTCCGTCCCCCGACCATTGGAGGTCTCCAAGCGCAGTTTTCTCCGGCGCGTCGTAGAGTTTTCGCGCTTGCAATCCTTTGGCATCCATCAGCCAGATTTCACGATCGCCGAGTGGGCCTGGGTTAGTCCCGAACGCAATCAACGATCCGTCAGGAGACACCGAGAACGCATCAGCATCGTCGCGAAGCTTCTGAGGCGCCTTTCCTAATACGGAGACGATCCAAATGCTTGCCGCCTCGCTGACTCGAGTCTCGGTCGAAGCAGTTGGCCTAGAGTTAGCTGCAAACCGAAAACGGATTGGGAACCAGGCGAAACTGCCAGGTGGCCTTGCATTGGCAATAAATCTCGTGCTGTCGGGAAACCACGCGGCGATCGCCCAGTCCACCGAATTACCATTGAGTGAGTCCGGCTCGGGAATGGTTTGCATCTCCCCGGTTTCCAAGAGCCTCACCCGGATTCTCCTCGCGTTATCGATCAACGCGAGGTATTTACCATTGGGGGAGATGGCACTGCTTGTCACGGGATTCTCGAAGGAGTTCGCAATGAGTTGGATTGTTTTCGGCTCTGCAACGGCTGACGGCACGTAGCGAGACACTTGGCTACGCCAAGACAAAATGCCCGCTACGCCGAGGATGACGACGGCCGACACCCAGAGAAATTGGGAAGGGATGGACTTGCGGCGGGTAGTGCCGGCGCCAGGCTCGTCTCGAGCGGGCTTCGACATTAGAACGATGGGCTTTGCAGATCGACTACGAACCGCCGTGTCGAATTCCAGGTTCGCAATGAATCGATACCCTTGCCGGGGGAGGGTCTCGATGAAGTGCGGCTGCTCGGCCGAATCGTGTAGCGCTTCCCGCAGTCGGTTCACGGCTTTCTTCAAGCCTTGCTCGTAATCGACAAATGTATCGGACGGCCAGAGATGCCTGACGAGGACATCATGGCTCACAAGCTGGCCTCGGTTCTCGATGAGAAGCTGCAGTACCTGGAAGGGTTGGGGGGCGAGCGTCTGCTTCGCGCCGTTGGTCCACAGTTCCCGGGTGGACAAGTCCAACTCGAACTCGCCGAAACGCACCCGTTGAGAGCCTCGCGAAGGAGTAACCATCCTGTCGCCCCCAGAGTTGGAGGAATTCTAGCACGATGGGCGTAATGCCAATTTAATGCCACGACGCAAGCCAAGCAGAATAAACGACTTGCACCTGGTCACCACACGGTCACCATATTTTCACCCGTTCGCCATTGCGCGAAGTACAGCTACTGTCGCAAAGTGCGGCGCACACTTGAGAACGATTCTCCGGATCTCACACAAGCTCGCAAAAGGAGCAAGCTATGTATTCCCGCAGATGGACGCGCAGTATCCCCAAGGTTCTCGTGACGCTTGCCGTGTTCCTCGCAATCGTCGCTACGACAGCGAATGCGCAGCAGAGCCCGATGCGCCAGGGCAAGTCGCACTTGTTAGGGGATGACGGCCCGAGAACACGCGCAATTTCAACTGCGAGGTCGATGCAACGTTCGGCAAGCAACATCTCTGCCGACAGCAGCAACGTGAAGTACAAAACGGTGCCGATCGGAGTGTTGCCCGGCAAGTCCAACTCAGCTATAGCGGAAGAGGTGAACATCATCAACAACCTCGGTCATGTGGCCGGGTTCTCGTTCGTTGCAGAGAATCCGTATGGGACAGCTCAGCCCTTCCTTTGGAAGAGCGGCAAACTCCAGGCGTTGCCCTTGCCGACGGGCGCGTCTGCGGGGTTCGCAACCGGTGTCAACGACCGGGATCAAGTTATTGCAGAGACTAACGAGGTCGATAGCAACGGGTTGCGCGTCCGGCGGGCGTTTTTAGTGGACCATGGGAAAGTGGTTGTTCTTGGCGCACTCGATGCGGACTCGAACACACAGCCTTTCGCCATCAATTACTGGGGGTCGGTGGTGGGACGTGACCAAAACAGAGTCGATGGCCACGACACACCGGTAGTGTGGTACGGCGGAAAGATCCATGCGCTACCGCTGCTAGTGGGGGAGAGCGATGGCATCGCCTTCGGGATCAACGATTTCGGGGTGATCTCCGGGTACCAAATACAGGCAGGTGACGTAAGTGAAACCGCATGCTTGTGGCACTGGAATGGCAGCGGCTACACGGCCGTCGCCTTGGGAAGCCTGGGCGGAAATTACAGCCAGGCATCCGGCGTCAATAACTGGGGACAAGCGGTCGGCTCCTCTACAAATGCTGGCGACCTTAACGGCTTAGCCGCCATCTGGGACTGGCATGGCCCGCACTCTCTGCCGTTGCTTCCCGGCGATACCGACGGATTTGCACAAGCGATCAATGACCTTGGCCAGATCACCGGTTTTAACACAGGAGTGGACGAGAACGGCAACGACACCCAAGCTGTGGTGCTGTGGCAGAACGGCAAAGTAACAGATCTACAGACGGTGGTCCCTGCGGGTTTTCCCGATCTGACCGACATCGGCAACGTCAATCGGTTGGGGCAGATCGTGGTTTTAACACAGGACCCTGACGATGGGTCCTCTGCCCCCTATGTGCTGATACCGAAAGAACACTGAGGGGCATCCGCTTTGCACGTTGCACGGAGCCTCAGCACTGAGCACACCGGCGACTCCTCTTTTGGGCAAGGGCGGTGTCGCCACCGGCACAAAATCAAATAGGAGGAAATATGAGCTCGACGAGGACCGATTCGGTGCCTGGTGCGGCCTGGCTCCCGACGGTTCTGCTCTCTTCGTCGGCGATGGGAGTAGCGACGAGATATATTCACTTGAAGTGGAATTGCCGTAGCCCCAATCCAAAACATCCCCATCCTGAGGCAAGCCAAGGCGGAGTACGAGAAGCTGCGGTGAAGTTCAATGGCGCGATCCACTCAAGGTATGAACCTGAGTATCTTTGCACCATGTTCAGGATCTTCGTTGTTGAGTTTGAAAAAGAGGACAAGCAAGGAAAACATGACTGCCAATCCCGCGACGCAAACGATGGACAGCCAGCCCAAAACCTGCGACAGAATATCGGTCAAAGAATTGAGCATAGACACCGTCGCGAAGCGACAAAAACACTATGATCTTTTTTTCCGTTGGAGACTGATCAATTCTGGACACAAACAAAAAAGGCGGTCGGGTGGCAGGGGTTGGGGCAAATGGGCGCGGCACCGACCACAGTTATGGAGATTCAAGATCACTACAACATCTTTAGCGGAACCGTTTGGCGGAAAAGAGGGGGCGTGAGCCTAGCTAGGCTGCACCCCGCCCGGATGCAGGCAGGGGGCGCGAATGTCGATAACATCGCCTTGTGTTCAATGATTTACAGCCGTAAGGTCATGGCTCTAGCATCAACGACGAGACGCTTTGAGTTCGTCACCGCTTCGGGCCGGACTTCGGAGGGAGATCCTCGTCCTCTTCAACGAGCGGCAGAGCATGGATCGTGCGGATAGCCTTCACGGCCGGCACGATCTGGAAATGACCAAGCGCAGGCGCACTAATGCTGCAGCGTGCGCGAGGTTGTTGGACCAGTTGCGGCATTTGCACGATTCGTAGTCCAGGACGCTGGGAACTAAAAGCGGCCACTTGTGAACTTCGCAGGTTTACAAGTGGCCAACTCATGCCTCTGAAACTCATTCAGTCTTCGTGCTCGTGCCCGTGTTTTACAACGACTGTCATCCGCATCCATGGGTGGACGCAGCACTCCCATCGGGAAACCCCACTCGGCAAAACAGAGCTGCCCGCAGTGGGCCCTGGCTCGGTTGTCCCCGCCTCGACGAAGATGTTGCTATCGGTTTCTGGTTGGGGCACTAGCGATCCATCGCCGAGAACTTTGGCACACTCCGGAGCCGGTACCGGATTACCCGTCAGGCCGTTAAGCAGAGCAATGAACCCACCCGCGAATTTGTCGACTCGGGTGAAGGTGTGAGTTTCGCCGCCGTTATTCACTAGGACAGTTTGGTCTCCAGGAGCAAGTTCCACCTTGACCAACTTGAAGGTTCCAGGCGAAACATCCAACAACGGATCGAATCGCCAGCCACCAGCGATGTGGTCGGTTTGCAATTCCCCAATGAAATCACCTAGGACAGTCTGCCCGTGGTGGCCAGGAATGCACGTCCCCGTTCCAAGCGCCGCGTTAAAACTATCGGGGTCACAAGCGTCCCACATCTTGATGGTCGTCGTGGTCGTCGTAGCTGTTTTCTTCTGAATTTGTGCGTTGCCCTGTGCAAGACAATTGGACAGCAGCGCTACTCCAATTGAGACAGCGAGCCACTTCATAAATTCCTCCAAAGGTGGTCGAATCTGGTTTTAGCGAGCTGGGCCGAAGTGGGAAGATCTTGCTACCATTGGAGCTGGAAGTCAAGCTGGACGCGGGTTCGGAGCACCGTAGTCAGGGTGCGCTAGGACGCCCGCTCAACTTGATCGCCGCGACGGCAAGACGCCGACCCCGACATCCCAATCATGAAGCAAGCCAAGGCGGAGTACGCGAAGCTGCAGTAGAGGCGACGACCAAGCGTTTAGAGAAGAGATACTCGTCGATCTGTGCATCAGCCCGGAGCGCTACCCGTCGTGACCTGTGATCGACGGTTCTCGCGACTGTCCAGAATCGTGACCAAACCTTCCCTAGTGGCGACTCAAGAGTTGCCAACAACTCGAGATTGGTCCTGTCACTGATCGCAAGGGTGCATTCAAGGGATGAGTCAATAACTTCCGATTTGCCGTCAACGATCCGCAATCTATCACGTTCGCAGACGTGGCAATCCAAAACAGTTTCGATCACTATCTGGGAGGATGCACTTGCCTACTGGATTTTGTTAGTTTTCAGCCAGTCGAATTCCCGCTTCTCCACGGCCTGCTCATGTTGCAACTCCGCATTTTCCCCGACCACGTCAAGAGGATCCATCTCGTCCGCGTACCTGGGAATTTTCCTGTAATCCAGACCGTCCAGAATCTGCAGCGCCATTGTATTTACGTTTTGCGAGGAAAGCGCGAATTCCTGCGCACCCATAGCCGCAGTGGCGAGTCGTGGCGCGCCGAAGTAGCCCGGCCATCCTTCGGTCTTTGCGATCCGTACCAGGTCTGCGAAATTCGCTCCTGTCAGCGATGGAGCCGATCGGTAGCCCGCTGGCACGAACTCAGGTCTCAGGAACAGAAGCTGACTCTGCTCATCCACACCAGCGTGCACCGAGAAACCTTCCTCCGCGAGTTGCTCCGCAGACAGCACCTTCTCCTTGCTTCCACAGCACAAGAACACCGGTTTCAGCCCGAACAGATGCACCATGGTCCCGCCATAGACATCGTGAAAATAATCCGAAGCTTGATTGAGCGCCTTGTGATTATTTGGCGCGCCGTGGTTATGAACGAGGAATATCCATCGGAAACCCTGGTCTCCGAGCTCATTGGCCAAGTCCATGTAGATCGCCCGCAGCGTCGCCATTCGGACCGGATAACTTCCGGAAAATACCGTCTTTCCGCCAATTGTGTTAGCGGGATCGTTGCCCAGCGGAATCTGCGGAAACAAGACGACTGTCCAGCCGGGTCGGGCGACGATGGCCTTCGCCAGTTCGCGTGTATAGGCATCATCGGCATAGCCGTCCGTATAGGACGGGAGGTAGGGACCGTGTTCTTCCAGAATGCCGCCCGGAATCAAGACTACTGTCTTTTGAAGATTTAGGGTCCGGACTTGCTGCGTGTTCATCTCGCCGATCCTCAAGATCTGCGCAGCAACTTGCCGACTCGAGAACATCACGGCTGCTAGCAGTATTCCAGCAGCCGAAAAACGCTGGTATCGCTTCATCGTTGCCCCCTGAGCCATAGTGTCGCGTGCGAAGTGTAGACCGAGTTGGGGCTGGCAACAACGGAGGCAAAAGCCCCGGATCGTCGGCTACTCTTCCACAATCCAGCTATTTCGGAAGGGGAAAACCCTTCATGCAGACCACCGTGCGGTCCGCTTCCTCGGGTTTCGCGTGAGTGAAGCCGAGGTTCGCTGTACAAAGAACATCTCCTTTCAAAACCAGACTAGTGTTGTTGTCGAGCGGTGCGTTCTCCTTGTTGGCGATCAGGATGCGCTGCGAACCATCGGGCGAAAGAACCCATATCTGGTTAAGCAGAATTTCTGACACGTAGATGTTGCCTTTGCCGTCCAACTCGATCCCATCGAATGCAGAGAACCCATATGGCAGCGCCACGGGCTCACCAGCCGTCCCATCCTCCTTAATCGGAATCCGGAGTACCATGGGGTCGCCGTCGGTAACGGCATAGATGTTCTTCTGTTGCTTGTCGAGCACGAGATCATTTACGCCCAGGGGGAATCCCGAATAAGGTTTGGGAGACCAATTGAGCAGAGGATGTGCCGACCACAGGTCTACCTTTTTCCCGTCCGGAGAGATTTTCCAAATTCCGGAGTACGTGAGGTCCGTCATGTACACGTTGCCGCTCGAGTCGATCGCAACATCGTCGGGATAGCAAAATGGCCAACCCTCCGCTTTTGTCGCGAGGGGCGTCACTTTGCGGGTCTTGGCATCGATCTTATATACCCCGGAGCTGATCACCGTCGCATCCCGGCAAGCGGGATGGAACGGGTTCTCTAGATCTTTTCTGAAGTCGCGTTTCGAATGGCCCGTGTATGCGACGTAGATGTTGCCGGACGGGTCGAGATCGAGTCCGATCAGGTCCCCCTTTCCGCTCTCTTCCTTCGACGGCACCCATGCGATGTGATTGTAGCTGCCGTCATCCTTCAGCATGACGACTTCTCCAATATGCATCAGCGTCGCGTAGAGGTTGCCGTGTAAATCGACTCCCAGACCTTCAGGCGTGTCAGGGAGTTTAACCATGACCCAGGCCTTAAACTGGGCCGCCGCAGGAGGAGGAGCCACGGCGAAAAATAATGCGCAGCTCATCAGACAGCGCAGAACGCTTAGACGTTCTGGCTTGCGCAGTCCCGTTTGGAGCATATTGTTTCCTCGCATAAAGTCGCTAGACCTGACCTTCCGGCCTACCGACAATGTATCTGAATCTAACGTTATGTGTGGTCACATTAGCATCTCACTTCGAGCCACACGACGGGCTGCGCAGACGATGCCGACTCAGATCAAGGGAGAACATCTCAGACGCGTGCGAACAGTGCCGGGCGACGCAGCCAATCCCGGGTCAAGTGGTCAGCGGCTTATGTGTTCTAGCCCGCCGATGCCGCCGCCGGCAATCAGGATCGGTAACGCCTCGCCATTGCTGGAAGTCATCCTGTTTCCCCGGAACACAGACGCGCTAACCGTGGCATCCGAGGTTTTAGCGGCTTTCACGCAGGGATCAATTTCCGCCCCAAAAAGATCTGGGACGCGGGATTGCCGCCCGCGTCCCATGAGCCGGGAACAGGAACTCGTCGACCTGTCACTCAGAACTCTGCCGCGATGAATCCGGCCACTACGCAACTGAACGCAACGACGCGACAACTCACCCAACACAACAGACGCAACCGATCCGGTTCGCGGCTAACGCACTCAACTTGAAACCGTCCCCTCCGGAGAGGGACTGGCACCGCCCTGGGTCGGGCGGGGGCCGTATTTGACCGACGTGCGGAACGCATAACCGCAGTCCTCGCAGGACCACATATGCCGAACCCAGCCGGAGCCGGCGAAGGCGGCTTTGGCGGGGGCGACGAGCCAATCTCCGCAGCGCGGGCAGGTCGGCATCGGCGAATCGATGCCCGATGGCTTTCGCAGTGGCGGCTTGCAGACGCATCGGTGACTCCTCCTCCTAACGCTCAAACCGCCCAAGCCCGCTTTCGTTCCGTGCGTCATTCCTTAAACCGCGGTAGTGGCCATGATGCGACAGCCTAATGAAATGGTCGTGACCATCCACAAGCACGGCTCCGGGTTGTTCCCGGGTGCGGGCACAAGGGGGCGAAATGGAGCGAAAGGCCACGGCCATCGTGGGTTTGCGGAGGTTTGGCGAGCCCGGCCGGACTCGAACCGGCGACCCCATGATTAAAAGTCACGTGCTCTACCGACTGAGCTACGGGCTCCGCAAAAGAATGGAACAGCGTAAAGCGATGGTCTCCACAAGCGATCGATTTGGCGGCAAATCGCGCGCGAACGCGCGAAGGACGGTCGGATATCAGAATTGCCACGCCAGGGCCAGCGTTGTGGAAAGGCGCGTTCCTCACTTTCCTTCCCTGGTGTTGGGGGTCGGAAAGATTGATCCTCTACGGCTGCGGTCGGTCGGTCGTAACTTGCGCGAAGGCGCCTGCGGATGCGCGCTCTGTGAGTTCGCCCATGGCGCCTTGGACGGTGCGCAAGACGTATTTTTGCGCGTGAAGAATGCCACGCGCGCGGACAATCGTTCGCGACAACACTCACGCGGAGATCGCGACGCGCGCTCCCTCCTCAACGCAAGGCGCACTGATGCCGTCCAACAAGGATCCGGCCGCGCCCGACTGGGCTCCTTCAAACAGACTAAAAAATTACGGGCGGTTGTGCTCGACGCCTCGACTCTCCCGACTGCCCGGGACTGGTTGACCGGCGTTAACATTTTGAACTATCTAGGAATTGGCGCGGTGATGCCGGGATATCACGATCTTCCCGGTTTGACGCAAATGCCCATGGCAACGGGCAAAAAGATGTGATAAATTGACACTTCCGCTCTAGGGGCAAGACCTGCTGAGTCGGCGAAGTTTCTATTGCAGCAAGGGAGAAGACGCAGATGCAACGGCAATTGGCTGCTTTACTGGTGAGCGGCGCGTTCATGCTGGCTGGCAGCGCGGCGATCGCGCATCACTCGTTCGCGATGTTCGACAGCGACAACCCACTCACGTTCAAGGGCAAGGTCACCGACTTCAAGTTCACCAGCCCGCACACCTTCATCCTGCTTGAAGTGAAGGGCGCCGACGGCCAGGGCGTGGTCTGGAATCTCGAAGGCGGCAGCCCGAGCGCGCTGGTTCGTGACGGCTGGAATTCGAAGACGCTGAAAGCCGGCGACGAACTCGAGATGAAGATCAACCCGCTGCGCTCAGGCGCCCCGGGCGGTGCCTGGAATCCGAAAGACACCAAGAAGACCGACGGCACGCCGATCGTCGCCACCCACTAGGGCGCGTCGGTCGCTTGCGGCCCGCGGCTTGGCCTAACGCCAGCCGCGTGGCGGAGAGTTGAAGTGGATAACGCCGTTGCCGCGTGGCAGCGGCGTTTTCCTTTTTGCACACCACTCAGTCCCCGGCTGGCTCGCCTTGCGGGTGCGCGTTCATCGTCCGAACGCGGCCGCCCGCCGCATGCTCTGCCTGCCGCAGAATTGACCTGTGCATTCTTCGCCGGCCGACCTAATGTCGAAGCCGGCTGGGACAACGCCCCTGTTTGGAGGCAAGCCCGAGGATACCCCCGATGCCGATCGTCAACCGCATCGCCGACCTGCATGCGCGACATCACCGCCTGGCGGCAGGACCTGCATGCCCATCCGGAACTGATGTACGACGTGCATCGCACCGCCGCGTCGGTCGCCGAGAAGCTCAAGGCGTTCGGCTGCGACGAGGTGGTGACCGGGCATCGGCCGCACCGGCGTGGTCGGCGTCATCAAGGGCAGCGAAGGGCGGGGCGGACGCGACCAAGGTGATCGGACTGCGCGCCGACATGGACGCGCTGCCGATCGAGGAGGCGAACGACCTGCCCTACAAGTCGACCGTGCCCGGCAAGATGCACGCCTGCGGCCATGACGGGCACACCGCCATGCTGCTCGGCGCGGCGCGCTACCTCGCCGAGACGCGCAACTTCGCCGGCACCGCCGTCGTGATCTTCCAGCCGGCCGAGGAAGGCGGCGCCGGCGGCAAGGCCATGGTCGAGGACGGCCTGATGGACCGCTTCCGCATCGAGGAGGTCTACGGCATGCACAACTATCCGGGCCTGCCGGTCGGCGAGTTCGCGATCCGCCCCGGCCCGATGATGGCGGCGGCCGACCGGCTCACGATCGAGATCGAAGGCGCGGCGGCCACGCCGCGCGGCCGCATCTCGCCATCGACACCGTGCTCGTCGGCGCGCAGATCATCAACCCGATCCAGTCGATCGTCTCGCGCAACGTCGACCCGCTGCAGGCGGCGGTGGTTTCGATCTGCATGTTCCACGCCGGCACGACCGACAACGTCATTCCGCACACCGCGCATCTGCGCGGCACCGCGCGCAGCCTCACGCCCGAGGTGCGCGACCTCCTGGAGACGCGGCTGCACGAGGTCGTCGAGGGCACCGCGCATCTCTACGGCGCGCACGCGAAGCTCACCTACAAGCGCGACTATCCCATCACCCGGAACCACGAGCGGGAGACGAAGTTTGCGGCCAGTGGCGTCGCAGGTGGTGGGTCAGGATCGCGTCGATACCGACATGGCACCGGTGATGGGCGCGGAGGATTTTCCGTTTATGCTGGAAGCGCGCCCGGGCGCCTTCATCTTCATCGGCAACGGCGACACCGCGGGGCTGCATCACCCGGCGTATGACTTCAACGACGAGGTGATCCCCGTCGGTACGTCGTATTGGGTGAAGCTGGTCGAGACCGCGCTCAGCTAAACTGGCATCGAAACGGTAAAAGTAGTGTTTGTAGAAGAGGCCGGACGCCAATCGCGCGATCCGGCAGCGGGGGCATCAAGAATTTGATCTATTAAGTTTCGATGCCATACCAACCCGATACTCGCATTATTGTCGTCATCAAATAGACGACCAGAATACACACCCATAAATTCCGATGTCAGTATATTTTCAGTCTTAATCGTGCCATCGCCATGGGCTGCCGGACCGAATACTCTGGAAAATACAGGCGAGCCTGACATTCCCGCCGAAGTCCGGCTATCAATCAGAAAGGCTGGCCGCATGTTCCATGAAATCAAAAGTTCGCTGGCTATACTGCCCCGCTTCCACACCGGAAACATCACAGGATATGTGCTGTCCTTTCTTACGATAGGATGACCGACCACAAAGACATCGCTTCCAATAAATTGATATAAGCGTGGAAATCGATAGTCATTGATGCATTTTACCTTTCGGCCATTCAATGCCTTGTCAACTCGAAGAGCAACAATATCTATTCCCCAATCAAATGTCATTGAATGTTGGAGCCAGAACGGTTGATGAAAGTTCTCGTACAATGGAATTTCCATCGTGGGCGCTTCCAAGATTTTCGTATCTGGCCCCATAATTGCCCCGTCCCACTTGACCGAGGTTGGTTGGGTAAAGAATTCGACCAGTAGCCTTTCAGGACACCAGCCTTTTGCTAGCGGCACTCCGGTCGTTGTGTTTATGCTTGTTACGACGTGCCAGTTCGTAATTAGAAAAATTTCGTGATCCCGACGCCAAAAGAAGCCGGTTGCTTGGCGCGGTTCATCTCCGACACCCTTCAAATCAAGGAAACAAACTGTATGCGAAAGGCCCTCAAAACGGGTTGCATAGTCTGGCAGTATCATTCTCATCACTGCCCTCCGAATATCGAATTCCTTAGCCCAATCTCGACCGATGAATGATTTTGACTTCTATCGCTGCGACGAGGGCGCGCGCCCATCATCCAAACAATCGTTCCCATTGTTGGTGCCACTGAGAGCTTTCGCCGCGGGGCGGGGCCTCCGAAAAAGGTTCGCAATTGCCACTGGCTGGGTCACCCGCGGATGATCAATGCATTGAGCGCGGCGCCCGATCCACCGTTCCGGGGGCCGCAGGATTACTGCGCCGTCTCGACCCGGTTCTCGGTCGGCACCTGTACCGGCGCGTCGGCGGCCGGCGTCGGCCGCGGCAGCCTTCCCAGCACCTTCGCCTCGACTGCCCGCCAGAACGCGAACTCGTTGAACCGCGAGCCCTCGATCGCGCCGAGCGCGACTGCGGCCAGGAACGGCAGGCTCTGCACCACGAGTACCAGCGCGAAGATGTTGATCTCGTGGATCTGCTTGTAGTTCGTCATCACCAGGACCGCGGCGCCGAGCAGCAGGAGCGCCGCCAGCACGGCCTCCCAGAAGGCGGGGAAATCCGGGCCTTTGGCGGTGGTGCCGCCCTTGGCCGTGCGAGTGAACGGCAGGCTCTCGGTCAAAATGCCGAAACCGACCGCGCGCGCGACCGTCCACTGCACCGACATTGCAGCGAAGGTGGCGCCCGCCATCTGGCTCAACGGGATCGCGACCCGAAGCCGATAGAGCGCGACGAAGTGACTGAACGCCACCACGAAGGCGGCGAGGATGGGAATGGTCAAGATCTTGTCGGGAATGGCGATGCCCGCGAAGGCCACCACCGGCACCCAGAGCAGATTGAGGATCGCGACCGCGACGCCGATCGTGTGCTGTCGAACCATACGTCCTTCGTTTCTGGGAAACCCAGTTTCCCCAGCTCAAGCCCAACAAGAGCGGAACCGGCCAGCGCCTCTATCGGCGCCGCGAGGTCGAACTAGCGCTCGAAATCAAGCGCCTCGTTCACGGAGAGGGATACACGCTCTCGGGCGCCCGACAGGCGCTGGAGGTAAATCACCGTCGAGTGGAAACCAGGCCCGCTGCCGCGTCGGAGTCGAGCCCGGCTTCGAATCAGGCCGCCCGGCGGTCCGATTCGTTCGCAGCAACGGTCGGCTAATGTCCGCTCCGAGCTGAGAGAGATTCTCTCCTTGCTCTCGAACCACCAGCCACGTCCTCCGCGGCCACGTGCGCGGTTGCTCTCAGTTTCACCGGACTCAGGCAGTCTGTTTCCGCTGTAGAGATTGGTGGCTTGGGATAGGCCTGCCGTTATGGCATCGGATTCCCGTGAGCCGGTCGGCTTTGCGCCGGCTCAATCCGTGCCCTCCAGGGGCCCGTCCAAGGTAGTGAGAGGTGGTAGACGTAGAGTAGCCAAAAGCAAGCGTCGCTGCTCTCCCTCAAAAGTTGTAAACAGTTGTAAAGGCAGCTTTTGCACAGATAATGGTGCAAATTTCTCCATGGAAATCGGTTTATCTGTCGTTCAGCCGACCGTTCCCGGCAGCGCTTACAGCACCGCGCGCACCAACCTCCGCACTCCTTCTGTTGCCACTCCGTAAACAAGATGAGCCGCGAAAGGCGTGACCAGAGTGCTGGCGGGGGCCTCCGCGGCGGAGCCGGACAACTTCAGTGCCGGCACCGCAACCAGGTCCGCTCCCGCGAAGAGCGCTCCGGCAAAGGCAGTGCCAAAGCCGGCCGTGACTGCCGGCGAGCACTCGGCGAGAGCCCCGTAAACGCCGCCCATAATGGCGCCAAAAGCGTAGTGAACAATGGGGCCGCCCTTCTGCCTCTGCTCAAACGACAGATGGCGGCCGCCTGTGACGGTCGACACGATGGCGTCGGCCGTCTTCATGGTGGCGTCCTCCTTGGGCTCCTGGCCATGCGCAGCTTGATGCTGGTCTTCGTCGCGGTGGCCGTTCGCTCCCGCCATGAAAGCATTCATCACCCATGACGCAAACAGGCCGCCTGCCACGCCTGCCGCAATTCCGCTCAACAGCCGCGATCCGTTCTGCTCCGCCATACGAGAACTTCTCCTTGAGAGCGTCCTGACGCTCGTTGGAAGAGATGCTGCGACACGGACGACTGGTTATCTGGTAAAGGAACGTTGGTGGTGAAAAGAGACCTGCAGCCTGCGCCGCGGCTTCCCATACCGGCTTCAACCGTCTTCAATGACGGAACTCATTTGTTCATCGTCGAAGATGAACAAATATTCATTTGTATCTTCGTTGACATGCCCGTTTCCCGCTTGCGAGAATCGAGCCATCATCTGCGGAGTTGCGGTGCGATATATCTCGTTGACGCATTGATTCTTTTAGGATTGGTTCGCTCTAAAGAAAGTTCTGAATTTCGATCCTGCTGGTCTCTCCACACCCCTGCGTCAGCTTGATGTCAGCCGTTTCGCGATTTTCCCGCTCCTCACAGCGGGTGTCTGGGTATCTATAGATTTGTGCCGTCGCGGGCGGCACTTCATAGGCGGATCTTGAGTCTCATTGCGGGCCGATCAGGCAAAAGATCCTTTGCCGTTCGCAAACAGGCCGCAATTTTGCGCCGACCAGCCTTCGTGGCGCACATAAGAATTCGATAGAACCTGAGGGCCACGGAAACATCAGCATGGGCCACAATAACTCCAGCGAAACGCACGCTGACCTCAATCGAATGATTCTGGAAATCGTTCTCCGCGATTTCGAATCGTTCGAATCGATCGTCGCCAAACTCTCTAAGGCCAATCCCGAGGTTGGTTCCGACGAAGTCAAGGCGCTTTTGCTGGCACTTTTGGCGGACGATCTGTTGGGAGCCTATCTGATTCACGCGGATCCCCCCTATTTCACCCCGGTGGATGCAACTCCGGACACCATTGAATTGTATTGGTTGCTGATCACCGAAGAGGGTAAGAAGACATCTCCAGGCCCCGTCCGAACCGCAAGCCAGCGTCCTGCAAGAATAAGAAATAGTGAGGGATAGCGGCGAAGCGTCCCGGTGCTGCGAACTCCACGCCCATACATGTGTGGCTGTCCATGAATCGCTTCGATCATTCGCAGCGTGCAGCAATTCTCACCCCAAAAGATGTAGATCAAACTGCCAACGTGTGATTTGTGTCACGGACGCCCGAAGCACAATGGTCTCACAGTCTAAGTTTTCCAAATTTGCAGTTCTTTGGTTGTTCGATTGAGTTGTCGAGGTGAAGGCCAGTATGGCAACGGCACGCTTAGGCGGACCCAGCAGTGCGTCCGCTCCGGGGAGTTTGTCACCAGTTAATTCCAACCTCGCAGAGCACCTTGTAATGATGTGTGCTTCTGCGCTCTTCACCGGTCTAACCCAACGGGATTGCATGGAAATCGCCTCATGCGCTCGCGCTCGCACCTTTGCTCGCGATGAACTCCTGTTTATCCAGGGGCAGCCGGTTCGCAACCTGATGTTGATTCAATCCGGGAGCGTCAAACACACCCAGCTCAGCTCCGATGGCAATGAAGTGCTCATGTGGATGAGCGGATCGGGCGACGCTATCAACCTGCAAGCTGATTCAGCCACTTGCAGCCACACCTGCTCCGCCCGGGCCATGGAGCAATGCAAGGCCCTGGTGTGGGAATACAGCCGGCTGCAGACGCTGTTGGCCCAGCATCCGAGGATCCGCGAGAACATCAGCAGGATCCTTTCCGGACGCCTGCGAGAACTCGAAGAACGATTCCGCGAGGTCGCCACGGAAAAAGTGGCCACCCGCCTGGCGCTTACCATCCTCAGGCTCCTGAAGCAGATCGGGAAGCCGACCGACGAAGGCATCCAGATCTCGCTGAGCCGCGAAGAGCTGGCCCAGATGACCGGCACCACCCTGTTCACCATCAGCCGTGTTTTGTCGAAGTGGGCAGAGAAGGGCTTCATCACGCCGGGCAGAGAATCGGTCGTGGTGGGCGACCCAGCAGGGCTGAAATCGGTCAGCGACCTGGACGCATAAGGCCACACGAACAAGCGGCGAATCCTTTGGCGAATGCGTTTGCCAAATGTCGACCTGCAACTCGGGCCGATGGAGGGAATCGCGGTCATACCCGGCCGTGGCTTCGCCCATACAAAATCGGCCCGCTCAGGATGCGGCCACCGGCTGGCGGATCGACGGCGTCGTGTAGCCTTCTTCGGCCAGATGCTTTCCCATCTGCGCGTACATGTCGGGGTTGCGAGGCTGCCAGGTGCCGAGGCCATCGACGTAGCGGTTGTACATGCAGAACGCCGCGGCGATCAGAACCGTGTCGTGAATCTCGAGATCGGTGGCGCCCAGGTTGCGCGCGGCTTCGACGTCGGCTTTCGTGACCAGCTTGCCGTCCTGCTGCACCTTGCCGGCGATCACCAGCAGAGCCCTGAGCTTGGGGCTGACCGGCGCTGCATAAAAGTCCTTCTTGATCTGCTCGACAATCGACGCATCGCCCAGGTGGGCGTTGCGGCCGCGCCGTGACTGGCCTCGCAGAAATACGTCTGGTTGCGCGAAGAGACAAAGCAGGCGATGAGCTCGCGCTCGCCGGGCGTGAGCGTGCCGGGCTCGTGGAGCAGGATGTGCGCCAGTTCGCGCATGGGCTTGGCAGTTTCAGGGCGGTATGCAAAGCCCGCGCTGATGCCGGGCAGGCCTTCGGGAAGATCGATGTGGGGCATGGGGTTCTCCAGTTCACAGTTGTCGGTTCTCAGTTCTCAGTTGTCGGGTCATGGTCATCAGCCGTCCGAGATCAGCTTCAACTCGCCTCCGAAGCGCAGTACAGACTTGATTGCCCGATCGGTGACTGACAACTGACAACTGAGAACTGATCACTATCGCCTTAACGGGCGGCAGTAACGTGGGCCGCAAGGTACTCTTCGCTCACCTTCACGTATCCGTCGCGGGCCACGCGCGGGCCGCGTTCGCGATAGAACGCTTCATCTTCGGGCTGGTACGTGCCGAGGCCGTCGACGTAGCGGTTGTACATGCAGAACGCCGCGGCGATCAGCACCGTGTCGTGAATCTCGAGGTCGGTCGCGCCTTCGCGGCGGGCGGCTTCGACGTCGGCGGCGGTCACGAGCTTGCCATCCTTCTGCACCAGGCCCGCGATCACCAGAAGCGCTTTCAGCTTGGGCGAGATGTCGGCCTGCGTGAAGTCCGTCTTCACTTGCTTGACGAGGGCTTCGTTGCCGCCCAGATGCGCGGCGGCGATGGCGCCGTGGATGCTGTGGCAATAGTGGGTGCAGTTGCGGCTCGACACGTAGGTGGCGATCAGCTCGCGTTCGCCGCGGCTGAGCGTGCTGGGGCCTTGCAGCAGTATCTCAACCAGTGCGTTGAGCGGACGCGCGGTCTCCGGCCGGAAGGCCATGGCGCCGCGAATGCCGGGAAGGTCGGGAGGAAGCGAGATGTGGGGCATGGGATTCTCCAGTTGTCAGGTGATTAGTGGTCAGAGTTCTAGTGTGACTCAGGGGACTCGGCGGCTACGGCTGGGGTGAGGTTGGTTTTGCGGACGAGCAGCCAGCGGACCGGAAGGCCGGCGAGCACCACGGCTGCGCCGAGCAGCGACGGGCCGAGGGCATGCAGAAGAAGCATCAGCGCCAGCAAGCCGCTGCCGGCAATGAAGACGATGGGGGCCAGCGGATACCACCAGCGGTCCACCGGAGTGATGGTGCGAAAGAGCGTGGCCGCGGTGAGCGCCAGGAAGACAACCGCGGAAAAGATGATGAAGGCCAGGATGCGGTCGAAGGCGCCCGAGGCTGAGCACCAGCAGAGCCATGCCGGTCTGCAGCAGGACTCCGTTGGCCGGAGTGCCAAAGCGCGGATGGAGACGGGCGAAAACGGCCAGCGCGCCGGACGGGCTGTCGCCGGATTCTCCGCGGGCGAGCGCATAGGTAACCCGGGGAACGGCCATGCTGAGCACCATGAGTCCGCCGAGAACGCTGAGGACAACGCACGCCGACAGCACGCGGCCGCCGGACGAGCCGAAAAGCGCCTGGCCGAACTGGGCCACAAAGGCGGTGTTGCTCTGGATCTGCTGCATGGGCACGACCGAGACGAACGCCAGGCTGACCAGCAGATAGAGCGCGGTGACGACAGGACTCCGCCGGCAAAACGCGATGGGGAGCGTTGCGCGCGGGGTTGCGGACCTGGCCGGCGATCTTGCCCGCCTCCCACCAGCCGCCAAAGCAGAAGAAGGCGCTGATGGCGGCTCCGGCGATGGCGCCGATGAGCGGATCGGAGCCGGGGCGGCGCGTCGGCGAGAGGGGTGAGATTGGCCAGCGACGCATGGCCGGAGGCGAGCGCCCACCCCACCAGCCCGACCAGCACCGGCACCTTGAGCCAGTTGAGGATGGTCATGACGCCGCTGCTGAGGCGGGTTCCGAAATAGTTGAGCGCGCCGAGGATGAGCAGAAGGAGCGCCGGAAGGGCGGCTGCCAGTTGCGCGGGCATGGGGACGAGCGCCTGCAGATAAGGAACCGTACCGACACAGAGGGCCGCGGCCACGCCGGGATACATGACGACGGCAGCCATCCATCCATAAAGAAACGCGACCCGGCGCCCGAAGCCGCGGCGGAGGTAGAGATATTCGCCGCCGTCCTGCGGGTTGCGCACCGCCAGTTCGGTGAAGCACAAGCGCTCCGGCCAGCGTCATGACGGCCATGCCGCACCAGACGGCAGCGAGGAGCGCCGGGGAGCCCAGCGACTTCGCCATCGCGGCGGGAGTGAGAAAGATGCCGAGCGAGATGGCCTCGCCGGTGACAACCGCCGTGGCCGCCCACACTCCCATTTGCCGGGCCGCTTGGGGATCTGGCTGCGAGGCAGTCTGCATCGTTCGGCCATCGTACGCAGCGGCACGCGGGAGCCGCATCCATCGATGGGTGGAGGAAAGACAGGGACGAGGGACCAGGGACGTAGGGACCAGGTCTTTGACCGCATGGTTTTGTACCAATTATGGGTGCCTGTAGATGATCAAGACGTTGTACCCGAGTCGGAGCGGCTGATGGGCGGCTTGTAGTTGAGGCTACCATGGGGTCTTTCGAAGTTGTAGTAGTGGGTCCAAGGCTGCGAGGTGTGAGTCTCTTTCCTCGGAGTTTTTCCAGTGTTTGGCGTAAGCCCATTCGCGCAGGGCGGTCTGGATGAATCGTTCGGCTTTGCCGTTGGTTCGGGGCGTGTAAGGTCGGGTGCGTCGGTGTTTGATGTGCGAAGTCTGGCAGGCCTGTCGAAACTGGTGTGAGCGGTAGGTGCTGCCATTGTCGGTGAGCAGGGCGCGGACGCTGATGCCGTGGCGGCGAAAAAGTCGAGGGCATCGTGCAGAAAGCCGATGGTGGTTTCGGTCTTCTGATCGGGCAGCATCTGGGTGAAGGCGAGGCGCGAGTGATCGTCGATGGCCACGTGCAGAGCCTGAAGCCGGGATGCTCCTGTTGGCCGCGGCGGCGGCCGTCGCCGCGCACAGAGACCTCCTGAAACGGGTAAGGCCCTTGATGTCGAGATGCAGCAGATCGCCGGGAAGCGGGTGTTCGTATCGCTGCACCGGCGGCAGCGGATTCAGATCGCGCCAGCGGCTGAGACGGACGCGGCGCAGGATGCGGCTGACGGTGGCCGGACTCAAGCCCAGTTGCGC
Organism: Terriglobia bacterium; assembly: GCA_963734265.1. GTDB lineage: Bacteria > Acidobacteriota > Terriglobia > Terriglobales > Acidobacteriaceae > JAIQFF01. The sequence goes on along the minus strand of CAVTGN010000012.1, from coordinate 23,120 downwards.
GGCCGATCCGCTAGCCGGATGTAGCTCAGCCGGCGAAGAGCAACGACCTTTTCCACCAAGGAAGAACATGTCTGGCGCGGGCTGCGGTGCGGTCGCGAACTGCGATCGGCCATGCCGGCAGCCCCCAACTGCCGGATACCGGCCTACCCACTTGGCGGCGGTTTTGGGGGTGACGCTGAACCGGGCCGCTGCGGAAGCCACGGATACGCCCTCCATCACAACGATCCGAGCCAGTCGCTCTCGACTGACGGCCGTCAGTCGGGCATTCTTGTGATAGTCCATTCGATCTCCTGGGAAACTTGATTGCTCGTCACAATCAGCTTCTCCGGTCCCGATCGAATGGACAACCTCTTGAAAGATCACAGGTGCCCCAGGTTCGGCGCGTCTTTGTTTTTGCGCCTAACCTGGGATACCACGGAGTTTGGAGAAATACAGATTCATGCGGTCATAAACCCAGCACTGGTTCTCGGTACCGTACGTCCCCAAGTCCCTACGTCCCTAGTCCCTAGTCCCTAGTCCCTCGCCTTTCACTCATATCGCAGCGCCTCGATCGGATCGAGGTTGGCGGCCTTCCACGCCGGGTAAATTCCGAACACCAGCCCGATGGCGCACGACACGCAAAAAGCAGCCAGCACCCAGACGGTGGAAAGGAACGCCGGCAAGCCGATCGGCAGGAAATAGACGATACACGTGATCACCGCTCCCACCAGAATGCCGATGACGCCGCCGACGGCGCACAGCGTCACCGCCTCCATGGTGAACTGCGTCATGATGGTGCGCTTGGTGGCGCCAATGGCCTTGCGCACGCCGATCTCGCGGGTGCGCTCGGTCACCGAGACCAGCATGATGTTCATCACGCCCACGCCGCCCACCATCAGGCCCACGCTGGAGACGGCGATCATGAACAGGACCAGCCCGCCGGTGAGCTGCCACCACAGCTTGGTCAGCGAGTCCGGGCCCATGATCTCGAAGTTATCGTCGGCCTGCACCTTCACCTTGCGCCGGATGCGCAGCATCTCGCGAATCTCCTCTTCGACCAGCGACTTGTTCTGCGGGTCGTCGTAGCGGACCGCTATGTACACGTCTTTGATCTCCGGGTAGAGATTCTGGAATGTGCCCAGCGGAAAAACGCCGTTGTCGGCGGGATTCTTGCCCGTGCCGAACGGCTGCTTGCGCTTGTCCACCACGCCAATCACCGTGTAGAGGCCTGACGCCACGTTGACATCCTTGCCGAGGGGGTCCTGGTTTCCAAAGAGCATCTCCGACGTGTCGTGGCCCAGCATGCAGACATGCGTCCGGTGCGCATCCTCGGCGTCGTTCCAGATGCGTCCGGAGCCAATGGTCAGATCCGATACTGTCTCGAGCTGGTCGGTGGACCCGAGCAGAAATGCCCCCGACACCTTCTTGCCGTTGTACTTTACGCTCACATCGCCCACGCGGAACCGCTCGTTGACGTGACGGACCTCGGCGTCGGACGCGACCACGTGGGGAAGGCTGCGCAGGGCCAGCGCGTCCTCGACTGTAAGCTTCTTGCGCGTCAGCATCTCCGTCGTCGGCCGCACCCCGATCATCGGCATGTGGAAGATCCAGAAGACGTTCGAGCCCATCGAGGTGACGCAGTCGGACACGCGCTTGTTGAGCCCGTTGATCACCGAGGAGATGGTGATGACCGTGGTGACGCCGATAACGATGCCGAGAATGGTCAACCCCGAGCGCAGCTTGTTGTTCTGCAGCGTGTCGAGCGCCAGCTTGACCGATTCGCGCGTTTGCCCTCGTGCCATAAGAGCAGCTTCTGGCTGCTAGCTTCCAGCTGTTCTTGTCTGTGACGCCACGACACAGCAAAAGCTGGATCAGGCGTGATTCCTGATCCCCTGTTCCTGTTCCCCTGCTTTCACTCGTACCGCAGCGCCTCGATCGGATCCAGGTTCGCGGCTTTCCACGCCGGATAGATCCCGAACAGCAGCCCGATCGCGCACGACACGCCAAAGCCGATCAGCACCCACATCGTCGAAAGCGTCGCCGGCAGCCCGATGGGCAGGAAGTAGACGATCCACGTGAGCACCGCGCCCACAAGAATCCCGATAACGCCGCCCACCGCGCACAGCGTCACCGCCTCGGTGGTGAACTGCGTCAGGATCGTTCGCTTGGTGGCGCCGATGGCCTTGCGCACGCCGATCTCGCGGGTGCGCTCGGTCACGCGAAACCAGCATGATGTTCATCACGCCCACGCCGCCCACCATCAGGCCGACGCTCGAGACGGCGATCATGAAGAGCACCAGCCCGCCGGTCAGCTGACCCCACAGCTTGGAGAGCGAGTCCGGCCCGAAGATCTCGAAGTCGTCCGGCTTATCCACCCGCACCTTGCGCCGGATGCGCAGCAGTTCGCGAATCTCTTCCTCCACCAGCGATTTGTTCTTCGGGTCGTCGTACTTCACGCTGACCCACATGTCCTTGTCTTCGGGGTGCAGGTTGTGGAACGTGCCCAGCGGGAAGATAGACCTTGTTGTCGTCGGGGTTCTTGCCGCCGCCGAAGGGCTGCTTCCGCTTGTCGAGCACGCCGATCACGGTGTACAGGCCGGTCTCGACGTTGACCTCCTTGCCGATCGCGTTCTGGTCGCCGAAGAGCTCCTCCCAGGTGTCGTGGCCCAGCACGCACACGTGCGACGCGCGCTGGTCTTCCTCGTCGGTGAACAGGCGGCCCTCGCAGAAAAGTCAGGTCCGTCACCTGGGCGATCTGCGACGGTCGAGCCCTGCAGATGCGTGCCGGCGACTTTCTTGCCGTTGTACTTCACGCTCACGTCGCCCACGCGGAACTGGCCCACGTGCTGAAATCCGCCATCGGCGGCCACCACGTGCGGCAGGTTGCGCAGTGCCAGCACGTCGTCGAGGTTCAGCTTCTTGCGCGCCAGCATCTCCGTCGTGGGCCGCACGCCGATCACCGGCATATGGAACACCCAGAACACGTTCGAGCCCAGCGAACTGACCCAGTCGGTGACCCGGTTGTTCAGTCCGCTGATGACCGACGAGATGGTGATGACGGTGGTCACGCCGATCACGATGCCCAGAATCGTCAGTCCCGAACGCAGCTTGTTCGTCCGCAGCGTGTCGAGCGCCATCTTGACCGATTCCCGTGTTTGTCCTTGCGCCATAGGTTGCTCCGCAACAGTTGTCAGTTCAGTTTCAGTTCTCAGCCAGTCTCACGACTCGAGTGCGTAGATCATCTTCCACTTCATGGATAAGCCTTCGCGTTCTCAGTGACTTGCCAGCTGAGCTACTGGAACTGACAACTGAGAGACTGTGAATACGCGCTGCGAACGCGTTTCACATTTCCGCCCGCAACGCCACCACCGGATCCAGCTTGGCGGCTTTGCTGGCCGGATAGACGCCGAAGAAGATGCCCACCGCGGTGGCCAGGAACAGTCCCAGAAAAATGGCCCAGATGGGCACGCGGTCGGGAATCCCACGACGATCGTGATCAGCTTGCCCACCAGAACGCCGCCCAGCACGCCGATCGCTCCGCCGATCAGCGCCAGCGACGCGCTCTCGATCAGGAACTGCAGCAGCACGTCGCGCTGCTTGGCGCCCAGCGCCTTGCGCACGCCGATCTCGCGCGTCCGCTCCGTCACGCTGACCAGCATGATGTTCATGATCACCACGCCGCCCACCACCAGCGCGATCGATGCCAGGCCCAGCACGACCGACGCGAACAGCGAACTGATCTGCTTCCAGATGTCGAGGAACGTGTCGTTGGTCTCGATTTCGAAATCGTCCGGCTGTGCCGGGCGCGTCGTGGCGGCGCGTGCGCATCAGCACGCGCACCTCGTCCTTGGCGCGCTCCATCACCTCGGCGTCGCCGTTGGCGCGCGCATAGATGTCCACCGAATCGTTGTAGCCGTAGATCTGCTGGTAGGTGGTGATGGGAACGGCCACCCAGTTGTCCTGCGACTGGCCCAGCGTCTTGCCCTGGCGGTCGCCCACGCCGATGATGGTGTAGGGAATGCCGTCCACGCGAATCTCCTTGCCGATGGGATCGCCGTCGCCGAGCAGGTTGTCCACAATGTCGTAGCCCACGATCACGTTCTTGGTGGCGTGGTCCTCGTCGGCGGGCGTAAAGCCGCGCCCGAGCGCGATGTCGATGTTGTTCAGCGACAGCATCGTCCAGGTGTAGCCGCGCACGCCGGTGTTGTTGCTGGAGTGGCCGTTGTAGACCACGTTGGTCGACTTGTTCAGCAGCGCGCCCACTTCGCTGCACTCGGTGCAGCCGTCGCGGATCGCCTCGTAGTCCTCGATGCGCATGATCTTGCGCTTCTGGATACTTGAAGTACTCCTCCGGCGTGAAGATCACGCTCGACATCCGGGTCACCGTGAACACATCGGCGCCATAGCCTGAGAGCTTGGTGCTCACGTAGCGTGTTGGCGCCGTTCACCAGGGTGATGACCATGATCACCGAGGCCACGCCCATCACCACGCCGATCAGCGTGAGAATGGAGCGCAGCTTGTTGCCCCACAGCGACTGCAGCGCGAGTTTGAAAGGCCTCAATCAGTTGCATGATTCTGCTTTCTGTTCCTGAATGGTCAGACGCCGGTCGTCCACCCGGACGGGATCCTTATCCCGTCGACGCTGAATTCTGGGTTACCGCGATTCGCCCCGACCCGGCCATTCCAGTGTACGCAAAGTTCGGCTTTCCAAGCCCCGTTCCGGAGCCGAAGGCCGGTCCCGAAGGTCCCTGACGGTTGAGTTTGCCCCGGTATTGTATGGACGCACGACCTCCCTTCAGGCCGCAGCGGCAGCCATCCGGCGTATGCGGTGCCCCGGGCGAAGAATCCCGCTGTTTGATACGAGGAGCGGCCCGGTTCGGTTCCTCCAGGTTGATGGCCTGCCACAGCTAGGATGCGAAGCGGTTACCGGACCCCGGCGTCCGGGCCGCCCGCTCACACCAGCCGCCGCGGCGGCTTGCGGGTACAGCCGGTACACGCCGAGCTGCCAATCGCCACCAGGCCCAGGCGAGATCGCCAGCCAGGCACTCTGCCGGGTGTGCATGATGATTCCGCGATAGAGCGCAAAGGCGCCGACAAACAACATCAGGATGCCGCGAACCTTGTCCATGCCGGTATCCCCTGGGAGAAGCGCACTGCTTTCCATCCTAACGCCGCCTGCGCAGGGTTCGCCATCTGCGGGCGGGTTTGACCCCCGCCGCCGCCGAATCCTATCGTGGTTGGGTACGGCCCCTGAGAGGAATGCCCATGTCCACCCCCGCCGCTCCCGTTGCGCCCGCACTGAAAAAGACCGCCCTCAACGCCACGCACCGCGCCCTCAAGGCCAAAATGGTCGACTTCGGCGGCTGGGACATGCCGGTCGAGTACCCGGCCCCGGCGGCGGCCTGATCGCCGAGCACATGGCCGTGCGCACCGGCGTGGGCCTGTTCGACGTGAGCCACATGGGCGAAATCCAGTTCCGCGGGCCCGGCGCGCTGGCCGCCGTGCAGCACATCACCATGAACGACGCCTCGCGCCTCAAGGACGGGCAGGCGCACTACTCCGCGCTGCTCACGCCCGCAGGGCACCTTTGTCGACGACATCCTGGTCCACCGGCTGAGCGAAAACGACTATCTGCTGGTGGTGAACGCCGGCACCAAGGACAAGGACTATGCCTGGATCCGGAAGCAGGTGGGCGCGCATGCCCGGCATTCACATCAGCGACTACTCCCGCTACTACTCGCAACTGGCGCTGCAGGGCCCGCGCGCGCTGGAGACGCTGCAAAAGCTGACCAAGGTCGATCTGGCGGCGATCAAGAACTACTGGTTCACCTGGGGCACGGTGGCGGGCATTCCCAACGTGCTGATCGCGCGCACCGGCTACTCCGGCGAAGACGGCTTCGAGGTCTACATCCCCTCCGACGAAGCCACCACCGTGAAGATGTGGAACGCGCTGATGGAGGCGGGCGCGGAGTTCGGCATCCGGCCCTGCGGCCTGGGCGCGCGCAACACGCTGCGCCTCGAAGCCGGCATGAGCCTCTACGGCCACGAAATCTCAGAAGAGATCAACGTCCTCGAGGCCGGCCTCGACCGCTGGCTCAAGCTCGACAAGGGCGATTTCATCGGCCGCGACGCCTTGCTGGCAGTGCAGGAATCCGGCGGCCCGAAGCGCAAGATCGTCGGCCTGGAAATGGTCGACCGCGGCATCGCCCGCGACGGCTATCCGGTGCTCGATCTGGAGGCCACGAGATCGGCGCGATCACCTCCGGCTCGCCCGCGCCGTTCCTCAAGACCAACATCGCCATGGCGCTGGTGCCCGCAGAAGTGGCGGCCAGCGGACAGCGACGTGCTGGTGCAGGTTCGCGCCAACCAGGTGCGCGCGAAGCAGGTGCCGCTGCCGTTCTACAAGCGGCCGAAGAAAGAGCTGATTCGCTTTCCAATTGCCACATAATCGGTGACAGCATTTTGGGGTGTTCGCGCACTCGCATCACACCTGCATCACTTCCACTTCCTTGCGCCGCGACATCTCTTCCATCTTGCGAATCTCTTCGTCGGTCATCTTCTGCACTTCTTCCATGGCGCGCTTCTCTTCGTCCTCGCTGATCTTCTTGTCCTTGGCGAGTTTCTTGAGCGCGTCGTTGCCGTCGCGGCGTACATTGCGGACCGCGGTGCGGTGCTCCTCGAGCACCTTGTTCAGGTGCTTGACCACATCGCGGCGCCGCTCCTCGGTCATGGGCGGGCACGGGGACGCGGAGAATCTTGCCGTCCGAAATCGGGTTGAAGCCCAGATCGGACGCCTGGATGGCCTTTTCCATCTCCTTGAGCACGGTCGGATCCCAGGGCGAGATCATGATCGTCTGCGCCTCGGGCGTGGACACCTGCGCCAGCTGCGTGATGGGCGTGAGCGTGCCGTAGTAGTCCACCTTCACCTGGTCGAGCATGTGCGCGCTGGCCCGGCCGGTGCGTGTGGAAGCAAGACTGGACTGGAACGTGGCGACCGCCTGGTCCATGCGCCGCCGAAGGTCGCCGTTCAATTCTTTGAGTGCCGGAATACCGGCCATCGTCGAGACTGCCATCGTATCTTCCTCGCTAGAGAGCCAATTGCCAACGGCTATTCTACTAAAACCGCCCGGCACGCGCAGTTATACCTCGCGGACTTTCGCGAGAGACATCAAGCACAGGCACCGCTTTCTTCGTTGAACGGCCCTTTTCAAAAGATGGGTGAACGTCAGCCGGGCGGAATTTGTATACCTCCAAGAGCGCAGGAGGCGGCCGGAAGACAGCGGGACAATCCATGTGACATACTTACGCTCGCTTCGCACATCGCAGCGCCGAGGTGGCCTAATGGGTTGGATTCGCTGGACCGGGAAAACACTCGAATTCGTCGGAAAGCTCGCCCAGGCGGATAGCTTTGAGCGCTGGGCGGAATCGCAAGGGGAAAAAGTAATTTCCGACCTGGCGCTGAAGTCCGGTGGGATCGTCTTCGGCCTGGGCAAGGAAAAGAAGGCCAGGGGCATCTTGTGGACTGACCTCCAAACGATCGCCGAGAAGAGTCCTGCACTCAACGCCGCCATACAGGAATTTGTTAGTTACTACCCCAAGATTCTCGCGGCGGTTGCGTCCAATTACACCAGCTTGCCGCACCTCAGTACGTATCTGGTTGTGGTTCCACGATACCTGGTCAATCGGGATGCGCTTGCCGAAGTCAAGAAGCGACTTGACGGTTCAAAGGAACTGGCCGATCTGAAAGGTGGTCCGACTTTCCGGCAATATTTCTTTGAAGAACTGATAAGGCAACTGGACGACGCATTCAGCGGGCAGGCGTTGAAGGCAACTCCCGATAAGCCGTTCCAGATTGACGACAAGTGGGTCGTACAATTCGACGAGCATTATGACTGGGCGAACCATGCAGGGCATTACCTGGTCTATTCAAGCCACAACTACACAAGACCGTCCGCTGACAACAAGGCCAGGAAAGAAGGCCGCAAAGAAGCTGCTGAATTGCTGGCCAAGATACAACCGTGGCTGGGTACTCTTACTCGCTGAAGAGCGGACGAAGCTGACCGCAAAACTTCCCTGAAGAAATCGGCGGTTCTTCGCTACGAAACAACAGCAGCAGCAGCCACTGCCGCCGCCTGCTCATGCGCGTGATAGCTCGACCGCACCAGCGGCCCCGACTCCACGTGGCGGAATCCCATCTTCAGCGCTTCCGTTTTCAGCTCCGCAAACTCTCGCGGCGTGTACAGCCGCGCCATGGGCAGATGATCGCGCGAAGGGCGCAGATACTGCCCGATGGTGAGGATGTCGCAACCGACCGCCGCCAGGTCGCGGAAGACCTGCAGCAACTCGACGGTTTCCTCGCCGAGCCCGACCATCACGCCAGACTTGGTGACCCCGGCCGGGTTCAGCTCTTTTGCGTACTCGCAGCAGCCGCAGCGTCCGCTCGTACCGCGCCCCGGAGCGCACCACGCGGTAGAGCCGCGGCACCGATTCGATATTGTGATTCAGCACTTCCGGGCGCGGCCTCCACCACGATCCGGATGGCCTCTTCGCTGCCCTGGAAGTCGGGGATGAGCACCTCGACGCGGCAGCCGGGCGCCTGGCGGCGAATCTCGTCGATCACCATCGCGAACGCCCGCGCCCCGCCCACCAGGTCGTCATCGCGATTCACGCTGGTGATCACGGCGTGCTGCAGGCCAAGCGTAGCGATCGCCTCAGCCACGCGGCGCGGCTCGTCAAAGTCGATCGGCTCGGGCCGCCCCTTGGGCACCGCGCAAAACCCGCAGCGCCGCGTGCACAGGTTGCCCAGCATCATGAAGGTCGCGGTCTTGTGGTGCCAGCACTCGCCGATGTTGGGGCAGTGGGCGCTCTCGCACACCGTGTGCAGCCCCAGCGAACGGGCCAGCCGCTTCAGGTTGTGGTAGTTCTCGCCCACCGGGGCGCGCGCCTTGAGCCATTCGGGTTTGGGCGCCGGCGCCTGCCGGAGGGGAGAAATCTGGACCAGTTCCATGCGTCCATTGTATCGGCCGGGGAACGTTGACGAACGCCGGTCGTCCTATTTCGAGCTTCTGTACCGCCGGATCAGATGGTTGGTCGAGCTGTCGTGGTTCAGCTCCGGATCGGTCGGGCTTTCGAGTTCGGGAATGATGCGCTGCGCCAGCGCCTTTCCGAGTTCGACGCCCCACTGGTCAAACGAATTGATCTGCCAGATCGTTCCCTGGGTGAAGACGCTGTGCTCGTAGAGCGCCACCAGCTTGCCGAGAACCGCCGGGGTCAGCCGATCGATGAGAATCATGTTCGACGGCCGGTTGCCCTCGAAGACCCGGTGCGGCACGAGCCAGTCGGGCGTCCCGTCGGCCTTCACCTGTTCGGCGGTCTTTCCGAACGCCAGCGCTTCGGCCTGGGCAAAGACATTGGCGATCAGGATGTCGTGATGCCGCCCGACATTGTTCAGCGCCTGCGAAAAGGCGATGAAGTCGCAGGGAATCAGGCTGGTCCCCTGGTGAATCAACTGGTAAAACGAATGCTGCCCGTTGGTGCCCGGCTCGCCCCAGTAGACCGGGCCCGTCGCATAGTCAACTACGGTTCCGGCCAGCGTGACATGCTTGCCATTGCTCTCCATGGTCAACTGCTGCAGATAGGCCGGAAAGCGCTTGAGGTATTGCTCGTAGGGCAGCACGGCCACCGTCTGCGCCCCGAAGAAATCGTCGTACCAGATCCCCAGCAGCGCCATCAGCACGGGAAGATTCCGCTCGAACGGCGTAGTGCGGAAGTGCTCGTCCATCTGGTGAAAGCCGTCCAGCATGGCCCGGTAGTTATCCGGTCCGATGGCCAGCATGGTGGACAGACCGATGGCCGAGTCCATCGAATAACGGCCGCCGACCCAATCCCAGAAACCGAACATGTTGGCCGTATCGATGCCGAACCTCGACACCTCTCCGGCATTGGTCGAAACCGCGACGAAATGCTTCGCGACCGCCGATTCATCTCCGCCCATGCCGTTCCAGGAACCAGCTGCGCGCCGAGTGGGCGTTGGTCATGGTTTCGAGCGTTGTGAAGGTCTTCGACGAGACGATAAACAGCGTCTCGGCGGGATCGAGGTCCAGCACCGCTTCGGCAAAATCGTTGCCGTCGACGTTGGAGACAAAGCGGAACGTCATGGACCGTTCGCTGTAGTGCTTCAGCGCCTCGTACGCCATCACCGGCCCCAGGTCGGAGCCGCCGATCCCGATGTTCACCACGTTGCGAATGCGCTTGCCGGTGTGCCCTTTCCATTCGCCGCTGCGCACGCGATTTGCAAAGTCGCTCATCTTGTCGAGCACCGCGTGAACCTCGGGCACCACATTCTTGCCATCCACCAGGATGGTCTGATCCTTCGGCGCGCGCAGCGCCACGTGCAGAACCGCCCGATTTTCCGTGATGTTGATCTTCTCGCCGCTGAACATGGCTTCGATCCGTCGCTTCAGCCCTGATTCTTCAGCCAGCTGCAGCAGCAGCTTGATGGTTTCATCGGTGACGCGGTTCTTGGAGTAATCGAGAAACAGTCCGGCGCCCTCCACCGTCAGGCGTTCGCCGCGCCCCGGATCTTCAGCGAACAGCGTTCGCAGGTGGGTGTCGCGTATTGCCTTGTAATGGGATTGCAGCGCCTTCCATGCCGCACGCCTGGTCAATTTACGAACGGCTGGACTCTTTGCCTTCTTCAGCACGCTTGTCGCCATTGGGTACTCCTCTCACCCGAGTTCCTAACAGGATAGCTTTCCGGAACGCCTTGCCTCCAAAATCCGGCCGGTCGCGAATATCAATACATTGGAGATGCTTCCCGGCCATCGGAGTTGCCGATTGATCCTCCATGTTACGCGCTCGTTAACCCAGCCGGTCGCTTGGCATTCGAAACCGCCTGACCAGCCCAACGCCTGGCTTGTTACAGTGTTGAGGGTTTCGGAGAAGCGTATGGGCAGGCGGGATTTTTCTCGTAGAGATTTTCTCATTGGCAGCGCCGCCACAGCAGGATTGTTGGCGGCGCGTTCTTCTTTGAGTGAAACCCGGCAGAGCACGGATGGCAGCACCAGAAAAGTGCTGCACATCATCGGCTACTCGCACATCGATGCCGCCTGGCTCTGGCCCTGGAGCGACGGCGCCGACGCCGTCCTCGACACCTTCCGCAGCGCCCTGAATCGCATCAACGAGACGCCGGGATTCTGCTACACCCACACATCGGCGGCCCATTACCGCTGGACCGAGCGCGCCGATCCCGCCATGTTCGCTCAAATCAAGCAGCGTATCCGCGAGGGACGCTGGGAAGTGGCGGGCGGCTGGCCGGTCGAGCCCGACTGCAACCTTCCATCCACCGAAAGCTATGTGCGCCACTCGCTCTACGGCAAGGAGTACTGCAAGCGCGCGCTCGGCGTCGACGTCAAGATCGCCATGAATCCCGATTCGTTTGGACACGCCGCGGGCCTGCCCACCATCCTCAAGAGCGCCGGCTACGGATACTACGCATTCATGCGCCCCCAGGAACACGAGATGCAGTTGCCGCTCCTGTTCTGGTGGGAAGGCCCGGATGGCTCGCGCGTCCTGACCATGCGCATCTGGAAGAACTATGACCCGGGGAATGAAGCAGCGGATATGATTCGCGCCGCGCCAAAGCAGCTGTTTACTTCCGGCCTGAATCACGCCGCCATGTTTCTGGGTGTGGGCGACCACGGCGGCGCGGTGACGCGGGAACAGATTCGCAAAGTCACGGAGATGCAATACGACTCCGATCTGCCCGAGCTTCGCTGGAGCACGCTCGCCGGCTTCTTTGCGGACGTTGAAAAAGATCCCGGCTTCCCCAACCTGCCCGTGGTGAAAACAGAACTGCAGCATCATGCGCGCGGCTGTTATTCCGCCTACGGCGAAGGAAAGTATCTGAACCGGCGCGCGGAGCGTTCGCTCGGAGAAGCGGAGGCGATCTCCGTCGCGGCCGGCCTCGCCGTCGAGCATCCCTATCCGCAGAAGGAGTTCGCCGACTCCTGGTGGAAGGTCGCGTTCTGCCAGTTCCATGACCTCATGGCCGGCACGGCCCTCTACAGCGACTACGCCCAACTCCGCGACAGCCTGGGATACGCCTGCGAAATCGCGCAGACCTCGAAGGTGGAAGCGCTGCAGGCGATCGCGATGCAGGTAGACACCAGCGGAGTGAAGGAGAACGCCCTGTTCCTCTTCAATCCGCTGCCCTGGCGGCGCAAGGCGCTGGCCGAAGTCATCGTAGGATCGGATCTGAAGAAGACAGGCCCCATGCATCTGGCCGTCGAAAGACGGCCGGCGCTTCCCGTTGCAGTGGCGGCCCTCGCCCAGCATGACGGACTTCTTCCCGCGCCTCTCAGGCATGGTGGAGCTTCCTCCCTGCGGCTACCAGGTGTTTGAGCTGTCTCACGGAGAAGCGCCGGTCACCGAAACGTATGGCGACTTTTGCAAGATATCCGATGCGGCCTTCGGCATCTCGTCATTGAAAGCGCCGGATGGCGCCGAGCTCTTGTCCGGACCAATCGGCCTGGTCGCCATCAGCGATACGAGCGACACCTGGGCGCATGGTGTCGCGAGTTTTCGGGAGGAGATCGGCCGGCCCACGTTCGAGTCTTCGCGCGTGGTTGAGGACGGCCCGCTCACGCGCATCACGCGGCAGCGCGCGCGCTGGCAGGATTCCGAGATCGTGCTCAACATCCGCCAGATCGCGGGATGGGATGTGGTCGAGCTTCACTTCATCATCGACTGGCGCCAACGGGAACAGATGCTCATGCTGGAGATTCCCACCGCGCTCGAACACGCGACGATCTTCGCCAAAGTCCCGGGCGCCGTGCTCGAGCGCCGCACCAATGGCGAAGAGGAGCCGTGCCAGGACTGGATCGCAGTCCAGGGCTCGCTCGGCTCCGGCGATCACACCGTCGCGCTGATCAACAACTCGACCTACAGCTACGACTGCCTCGACGGGCTGTTGCGGACAGTGCTCATCCGCTCCGCGCCGTTTGCGCGCCACAATCCGAATCAGGTCCCGCGCGACGACGACAACGCCTGGCAGGACCAGGGCCGCCAGGAGCGCACGTTCTGGCTCATGGGCGCAAAGGGAGCGTATACGCAATTGGCATTGGACCGCCGTGCCGAGGAACTCCAGACACCCGCCCAGCACGTGATGGATTCGGCCCACCCCGGCCATTTGCCATGGCAGCAGTCTTTTCTGGAAGTCATGCCGGAAAATGTCCAGGTCCTCGCCATCAAGCATGCGGAGAACGCACGCGAAGGCACCATCATCCGGCTCCAGGAACGCTCCGGTACCGCAACACAGAGCGGCCCTTCGCAGCACCGCTCTCGGCCTCGATCAGCAGGTAACGCTCCGGCCGTGGGAGTTGAAGACGCGTGATCGTCGAACGCCACGCCGGAGCCAAGACAGAACTGCGCGAGGTCACATCGAACGAGACGCCGCTGACTCGCTGACTTGCAATCGCCGCGCAGCGGCGCTGACTCGCTAAACCCAACCAACCGCTTTCATCCCCACGGGTTGGCATCACCATCGAACTCAAACGCAACCCACTACCGTTCAATCTTGAGCAGACCCTTTTCCACCAGCACCGGCGGTCTTCGCAAGTGGGTCGCCTGTTCGAACGCATACGCCCAGCCCAGCAGATCGCCGTCCTTCCATCGCCGGGTTGAGATCTCCAGCCCAAAGGGCAGCCCGCTGCTGTAGAACCCGGCCGGCACCACGACCGCCGGCACGCCGATCATGTTGACCCAGCCGGTCTCGCTGTGCGGACCGGTGCTGAGCCCTCCATCCTGCGCCATCGTCTCGTCCGGCGGCGGCATCTGGATCGCCGGGTAGACATACCCGTCGAGGTGCATGCGGTCGAGCGTTTCGTTGTATTGATCGAGCACCCGCTTTCTCGGGAATCCGCACATCGGCGTCCGCCTGGGGATTGTTTTCGAAATTGACCTGCGCAACCACGTCGCGAGGATCCTGGGGATCGCGGCTTCCCGCCGCCGATGATCGTCGCCGGCAGCGGCGATCCAACCGCCTGCTCGTATTCGCGCGCGGAGTGGTACTGGGCCGGGCCATAGTGCGCCAGAAAGTTCTCCGTCCCCTCGCGGATGTAGGGCATGGTGCCGATCCGCGAAGCCGCTTCCGCAAAACTGTCGGGCAGGATCGAATCGTCGAACACGACCGTCGCGCCCGCGGCCCGCAGCGCATCCACCGCTTTCATGAAAGCCTGGCGCGTCTCGGGTTGCAGCGGCAGCCGCGATCCCTCCCGGGCCGCGGCGGCGCGATCCGGAGGTTCGCCGGCCGGTATGCCCTGAAACGGAATGCCCGCACCGTCGAGGATGAACGCCGGAACCCCGAATCGTTTGCCCTTGAGTGCATCGGCTCTCAGGTACCTGGTGTAAGGGCCGGGTTGCGCGCTCGCGGATGACCCCGCCGTCGCCTGGTCCATCGGGTCTTCTCCCGCCATCACCGTGAGCGCAATGGCCGCGTCGGTGACATTGCGCGCGATCGGCCCGGTGTTGTCGAGCAGCCAGTCAAGCGGCGCAATGCCCGCGATGCTGACCAGTCCGCGCGTCGGAAACACCCCCACCACAGCGCTCGTTGCCGCCGGCATGCGGATGGAGTTGCCGGTATCCGTGCCGTTGCCGAGCACGGCCAGGTTCGCGGTAACCGCGGTGACGGTTCCGCCCGAAGAGCCGCCGGGGCTGAAGCGAACATCGTAGGCATTGCCGGTGCGGCCGTAGGCGGTGCTGCGGTTGGTGTCGCTGGCCGCGAAGTCGGGCATGTTGGTCTTGCCCAGAATCACCGCGCCGGCGGCGCGCAATTTGGCCACGATGGTGGCATCGCGCGGCGCGATCAACTCGTGGCCGGGAATGACATACCCTTTCCAGCCATCGCTCGTGACCAGGCCCTGCGACGCTGGTGTTCTCCTTGATGACGATGGGCACGCCCCACATCGGTCCGCGATGGAAATTCGCTCCCCCGGCCGCCGCGGCGGCATCTTCGCGGGCAGCCGTTTCCAGCGCCCCTTTCACGTTGAGATATTCAACCGCGCCATAGATGCCGTTGTACCTGCGAATGCGGCTGAAGTACCAGTTCACCACCTGGGTCACGGTGTACTTGCCGGTGCGGTAGTAGCGCTCCAGCCGGGGGATTGTGACCTCGAGCAGATCGTGGTCCATCGTCGCGCGCGAGGTTTGCGCAACAGCTGTGGAAGCCGGCGGTTGTGCGATCGCCGGCGTCTTGCAGAACAGCAGGAGCAGCACAACTGTCGCCCAGCCCGACCGCTCTCTTGGGATACGAACGAGAAGGTCGATCGACCGGCGCAATGAGGAAAAAGTTCGCTCCGCACGCGGATGGCTATTGGTATAAAGTGACATGCTATGAAAATCTCCGCCGTGCTGATTGCGCCGCTGCCGCTGACCAAAGCGTACTTTTTCCGCGATTCCGATTACTTACAATACGACATCGCGCATGATCGGGCAGACCCGGGATACCCGCAAGGGATTGCGGCCGACTGGCTTCATCCCCAATCGGGCGTGGTCTTCGGAGCATTTCATACTGGTCTTAGGTGACGTTTCCACGTCGCCGCCGGATTGCTAACGTGGCAGCTCAGCCGGGAAGGGAAAGGCCGGCCCAACTCCACTATGGCAAACATCTCGCAATCATCGTCAAAGCTGAGGATTCTGTACGCCGAAGGCGATTCAGAAGTCCTTGCATCACAGTCAGTTACGATTGAAAAAGCGGGTTACGGCGTCACTCAGGCAGAGGGCCGCAAGCAGGTACAGGATATCCTGCGCCAGGAGAAATTTGACCTGGTCATCCTGGGCCCCACCTTGACCAAAAACGACCGGCACCACCTGGCCTACATGGTCAAGAAGGCGCAGCCGGAGACGCGTCTTCTGGTCACCCACACCGACGGCGAAGGTCATCCCGCAGTCGATGCCACCCTCGAGACGGGCCGAAGCATGAATGCCCTCCTGGAACTGATCGCCACGTTCCAACCTCAGGCAGCAGGTGCAGCCTCGGGCAGATAGCCAGGTGTAGGTGCGTTGTGTGGTCGCGGGCGACTCGCCCGCGTGCTTTTGATTCGAACCAAAAGGCGGCCTAGTCTGGCCGCTTTTTTCATTTTGAGACAAAACTGGAACACTCTTCGACATGAAACCGGCTTGTCAACAAGTGGGAAGTCCACGAGATCACAGCTTGTTTCCAAGGCTTTTCATGCCAACTTCAATTGTTAAGTGGAATTTCAATCCGGTCCCGAGGTAGGGACGGTTCTACGACCCATTTCGGCCGAGCAAAGGCTCGGCTCAGGCTGCATCACAATCGGCACGAACCAACGGAGTTAATACGTGGCACAAAATCTCATTTTCCTCGCGGTCGATCCAATTTATAGGCTGAGCCCATGATGTAAAGTGGAGCGCCGGTTGATTAATAGAGGAATTTCCGCATAAGTCTCATTGTGAACAGCCTTCGGACGGGCCTGCTACAATTAGCATTTGACCGGTTGGCAAAAGGCCGCACAAGGACTCTCTCAGCCTGCTCGTGAGCGAACAAACGCCCAACGAAGACCTTGCTCTGTCTGGATCACAATCAATAAGAACCAAAAAAGTTAATCCGTGGTAAAAATTATGCCAGCCATTCCATTTTCAACCTAGGCCGAATCCGGTTTCTTGCCTGTCTCAAGGCCAAAGTGGAGTGCCGAACGTTAGAATGGAAAAAATCTCATTATGAACAGCCCCAAACCAGGTGACCAACCGCAGGAAAAGAAGATCTACGTTTGTCTCAGCGGCTTGCCCCTCTCCTTCCACCTGGAGTGGCCGTTTCACAAGTCCACCTCCGGGGCGGATTTCTATGTGCTGCATGCTGACATCGCTCTGGAAAATTCTGCAGGGCTGCGCGCGCCCGTGTCAGTCAATCTTTCGGCAACTGTCTATGAAGTGATGCCGTCGTTGGAGCCGAAAGACATCGAGGCCCCGGTGATCAACGCTCTGCGCAAGGAAGTCGATCGCCGGCAAATTGAATTTTTGAAATCAGGGAAGAGAGTACCGGTGCAGTTCTCCAGCCGCTACTATGATTTCAAACGCAGCAAGTGGGTCTTTGGCAAAGCCACGGATGAGAATGTCGCACTCCTGGTGGCCCGCAAAGTTTACTGGCAGACCAAGGTCGCCGGAGGGCCAGTCTGGATTGGCGATCCCACCGAAGCGCTGTTTCTCGAAACTACACCTGCTCATCTGATCGAAGTCGCGCAGAAACTCCGGGACCAGGAATTGATCACTCTGGAAGGCGAATGGGCATCAGCCAATGCATCGCTGATGGCGCAAGCCGAGAAGTTTGAGGCCGACATGCGCGCCGCCCTGGCCGAACTGGAGCAGAAGCACGCCTACGAAAGAGGCTGACTTATGTAGGCGGGAGCGCCCCGCTCGTGCGGCAGGGCCCCAGGCCTCCAGGCCTGTCAGCTCTTGACCCGTCATATCTCCAAATGCTGTGCCACTACCGCACGAGCGAGGGCGCTCGCGCCTACATTTATTGCTGCTTGCCGATGGTGCCGTTCAGTTCTACGTTCGGGTCGGTTTGCGCCACATAACCGTCGTTCCCCGAGATCAGGTAAAAAATCAGGTTGCTGGAAAGATTGCTGATCGAGGCTCCCGTCCGCCCGTTCGCCGACACCGCGTAATTACCTGAGAGAGTGGCGGTGCTGGGGACACCATCCGTGTTGGTAAATTCATTCAGGGTCAGTTTGCCGGACCCATTCCATTGCAAGGTCCCCACACGGTCTTTGGCTGTGCTTTGGACGTCGAATCCGTCCATGATGAACCCGAATTGCCCGTTCATCGTGGAATTCGAAAATGACGATACCAGCTGCAGATCGAGGCTGCCCTCCTGGACGGTGTTGGGGTCATCGACCACGAAAAGCCCGCGTGTCGGACTGACCATCCACACCACGTAACTGCTGTTCGCGGCGGTCGTGAGGTTAAGCAGGGCCCGTCCGTTGGGGGTCTGGGTGTAGGTGCCGGTAAAGCTGACGTTGGTCGCGGGGTTGCCGTCCTGCACCAAGTCGCGCGCGCCGGCCGTGATGTTCCCGCCACTGGCTGTGAAGCGGCCGGCCATATTGACCCCGCTCAAGGCGCCGGTGTCACCCTTGCTCCCGAAGGCGTAGCTGCCCGAGAGGGTGGGTGTTGCACTCTGAAGCTCCGCCCGGCCTGCTCCAACGATATTTGTATCGCCTGCAAGCAGGCGTATGTTATTGGCGTCCACGATGTAGTAATTGAAGCTGGAGGTGACGAGCGCGCTGTCAGTGAAGGTTCCGCTACCCCGGCCGGTGGCGGGGTCGGGAGCATTGAACGAACCGGTGAAGGTCAGAGCACTGAGCGTTCCGCCCACATTGACATCCCTGTTCCCACCACTGGCGATGCCGCCCGTGAGCGTGAATGCGCCCACGCTGCCCGAGGATTGCTGTGTGTTCAATTTATGTCGTGTTCGCGGAAGACAAACGTCCCGTTGGGGACGGCGGTCATCGCCGCCGAGCTCTGTAGCTCCGCGATCCCACCCGCGTTCACCTCGGAGTCTGCCTCCACCAGGTAGACCTTGGAAGCACTGACCATCGTCACTTCCAGCGTGATGGGCCCCAGCAGGGCATTGCTGAAAGTGATGGTGCCGGTTCCGTCGTTATTGATCGAGTAGGAGCCGGTACTCAAAGTGGGAACGATACCCGTGCCCTCGGAAAAATCGTCGGTCGCGCTGGTGATGACTTTGTTGCCGTTGGCGGTAAATACGCCGGCTTCGCGGTAGGGGACTACGTTGTTAGGATTGCTGAAATCAAAGCCTTCAATCTGGTAGACATACTGTCCGTTGAGGCTGGCATTAGAGAAAGACCCCTTCGGAATGAATCCGGGGACCCCGCCACTACTAGATCCACAACCGGCACAAAACAAAAGAGTAACCAGGCCCAGGCACAGATATGAAAGCTTCATAAGAGAATTGTCCAGCTCAACAACTCTAACCCAGCCAGCCAAGAAAAGTTGTCACTGGATGGTCATCCGACCTATGCCGCAAATTCGAAGAACCCTACTCTCTGGCAACCTCCGCTCCGCGCGACACGGAAGCTGCCTTCCTTTTCTGCACCAGCCATGCCACCACCCGGTATCCCAGCAACAAAGACAGCACAAAGGCGTACTGCGCCGGCTTGCTGATATCAGCCTTTACCAGCCACCAATAGTGGACCACGCCAGCAATCGCGCTGACGTAGATGAGACGGTGCAATGCACGCCAGCGGTTGCCTCCCAGGCGGCGTATCCAACCGGTAGTGGAAGTGATTGCCAGCGGGATCATCAGGACGAATCCGGTGAAACCGACCGTGATGAAACGGCGCTTGCTGACATCGGCCCACACCTCGTGCATATCAAAGAACTTGTCCAGCCAGATGTAAGTCAGAAAATGCAGGACCGCGTAGAAGAACGCAAACAGACCAAACATGCGGCGATAGCGAATCAGCCACAGCTGTCCGGTAAGTTTGCGCACCGGCGTGATGGAAAGCGTGACCAGCAGGAAAATCAAGATCCAGTCGCCGGTCGAATGGGTAATGACTTCGATGGGGTTGGCCCCCAGGCGGCCCGTGTACGCCTTCAACCCGAGCCGCGCCAGCGGCCCGAGGCAGGCAAGAAACACGAAAGGTTTAAACCATTTCACCATGAACTAGGACGGTCTCGTGTGGTCGATCGTGTGGTCGCGGGCGACTCGCCCGCGGCTTTTGACTTAGACTCCCAGTTTTTGAATTCGACTCCAGGCCTTCGCGGGCGAGTCGCCCGCGACCACACAGCCCACATCGCAAGCTAGAAATTCTTTTTCAGATCCATGCCCGAATAGAGCGACGCTACCTGATCGTAGCCATTGAACATCAGGGTCGGACGCTTCCGAAATTCTCCCAGGCGCCGTTCCGTAGCCTGGCTCCAGCGCGGATGATCCACATGCGGATTCACATTCGAGTAGAAGCCATACTCGCTAGGCGCGGAGATATTCCAGGTGTTGACGGGCTGGCTCTCGGTAAAGCGCACTCGCACGATAGCCTTGATGCTCTTGAATCCGTACTTCCACGGAATGACGATGCGCAACGGTGCGCCGTCCTGGTTCGGCAACACTTCGCCGTACATGCCGAAGCACAGAAGCGCCAGTGGATGCATGGCTTCGTCCATCCGCAAGCCTTCGACATAAGGCCACTGCAGCACCCGGCCGCGCTGGCCCGGCATCTGCTGCAAATCGAAAGAGAGTAGTGAATTCCACAAACTTCGCTTTCGGCAGAGGGTCGGCGCGTTTGATCAATTCGCTGAGCGAGAATCCGATCCACGGCACGACGATGGACCAGCCTTCCACGCAACGATGGCGATAGATGCGTTCTTCCGGCGCGGCCATCTTGATGATGGTGTCCACATCGAGCACCTGCTTTTTCTTGACGGCGCCGTCAATGGTGACGGTCCAGGGCCGCGTCTTGAAATTCTTGGCCAGGCCGGCGGGCTCGTACTTGTCGGTGGAAAATTCGTAGTAGTTGTTGTAGTTGGTGACGTCTTTGTAGGGCGTGATGGTTTCGCTGGTCGAGAACGGACTCTTCTGCAAGCCGTCAATCTTGGTGTTGGCCTGCGCCGCCGACGAAGGCGACGCGATGTCACGAAAGCCCACTCCCGCCGCCACCGCCGCTGCGCCGGCCAGCGCGTGCCGGCCAGAAACTTGCGCCGGTTCAGGTACAGGCTTTTCGCGGTGATCTCGGAAGATGGAATGTCGGCGGCCTTCTTGATCAGCATGTAGGGAAGCTCCTGAGAGGTTTACGCACAAACCGGCAGAGCTGGATTGCTCCCTCTATTCTCTGTCAAATAAGACGCATTTAGCCGTAAAAAGTTGCATGGAATCCACATGCCGCAACACACCAAAGTCCACTCCTTCCAGGTACTTATTCCGGCCGCCGAAACGATGTTCGTCGCCGCCACCCGCCTAGGGTCCCGGCGGAGAGGCTTCGCAGACCCGACGAATCTCGTCGCGCTGGGCCGCGCTCATGGTCAGAAACTCAAAACCAGCCCGCAGCCAGTCGCGATATCGCACCAGCGCCCAAACTTGATGGGAAAGGGCGACATCGGCAACGACAGTTCCATGGATACGACTTCCCCGGCCTCCAGTTCGCCGGTTAAGGTCGCCCCAACGCCGTCTTCTCCAATCTCACTCGAACGTCCCGAAAATGAAATGCTCTCGCCCGATCGAAAGGCATGTACCGAAACGCGGACATCAAGCGGGTGACGGGGAAAGCGGCGCGACGTTTTGGAATCTTGTTTCATGTAGCGCCAGCATTCTAATTCCCATGCAATGGGTACCCAACTTCAAGCGGAAGTTTCTTTTCGACCCCGCAAGACCGTAAAGTCCCCGTGATTGAGTAAACGTCCGAAGCGCCCGTTCAAGGGGCCGACCGCGACCGGCTTGGCGGTGATCTACCGCGTGGCTTGTTGGATCGCCCTGGTCGTGACGTTCCAGCGGCGCGCGCTGTCCGGGGTCAGCGGCCGCTCGGTACGTCAGCGGCCGCGGGCGTTCGGAGCGGCGATCGTCTGCACGGCCCTGGTCGCCGTGTCGGTGTTCCAGGGCGTTCTGCACCACGACGGTGTGAGCAACGGGATCGTGTACGGCACCTATCCGCTGACGGCACAGCTGATCGTCATGGGCGGGGTTGCCGCCGGGGTGCAGGCCGATCCGGGAGGACTGGGTCGGCTTCGGCGTTGCGATGGCGGTGATGGTCGTCGGCGCCGGGGGAGCGTTCGCGGGGCCGCGCGGGGTGTGGCTGGTCGACGCGGTGGCTCTGTGTGTCGTGGTTCTCGGATCGGCGCCGCTCAGCGTAGCTGCGACGCCGGTGACGCTCGACACGCTTGACCCGCTGATCCATGTCCCCGCCCGGTTGCAGATCGTCGCCACGCTGGCGGCCCTGCCGGAGGGTGACGCCCTGTCCTTCCCACGCCTGCAGGACATGGGCCTGGCGACCTCATCACCCATCTGCGCAAGCTGGAGGACGCCGGCTATCTCGCCTCCGAGAAGAGCGGCAACGGGCTCACAAGCCTCCGTGGCGCTGACCCTCCGCGGGCGCGCGGCGCTCAACACCTACACCGCGACGATCAGGCGCCTCCTCGACGGCCTGTAGACCCCTCATGCGGCTCAGCCTTCTGCCGGTTGATCGTAGGAATCCCGAGCAGCATGGATCTCGGGACCCTTGGTACCGCTGCGCCAACTCACAGTTCTCCACTGCGCACTGGCCAACATGTCTTCAGCTGCTGTCGATAGACTATCCGGCACGTGCCGTTTACGTGGCCGGCCTCGAACTTTGGTAACTGGCCAAATGAGCTGTACCCCAACAGGGTACACCTTGAGGTGACGAGGGATGCCAACCGCCCAGGCAAGCTTGCGGGCCGTCAGCCCTTGACGGAAAGGCGCACTGAACCTAGCAGCACCGCGGAAGCGCACGCCGATCGATATCAAGCGATCAATCTCCGCCAGTGCGATCTCGGGCTTTGTCCGTGAAGTTCGATATTCGGCCGGAACACGGGCTCAGCTCAGCCACCGCCGATCGTTCGACCCAACTGTCCCGAAGGAAGCCGCAATACCACCCATCACGAACTCCGCCGCGGGCGAGCGTCAGTGACACAAGTCTGGCAGTTGGCGGTCTTGCCTTGCACGCTGAAGCATCCCGCAGCGACGCCGACGCCCGGTGCGTGCCTCTTCGCGCCGCCGTATCGTCGATTACCAACACGGCGTCGCTGCCACCGACGGCGATCCGCTTTGAATGGCAGCTAAGACTCCAATGGCGCCGCATCCCAGACCGCGCGAACAAAGTGATGCCAAGCTGGTGACCATCGCCAGGCGCAAGCCGCTGGCCATTGGCTCAAACCTGCTTCTGCGATGGCCGGGTCCGATGAGCCCTGCCACGTGGAGCAGGACACGTCACCACCACGATTATGGCACCGGCAATCCAGACGGCTTGAGCCATCCTCGAAGCGTCTCCCCAATTCGACGTAGTGCCTCCATGGTCTCGCCCTCCAAAGCCGACCACCCATGAAGATCATTGAAAAACTGATTCGAATGCCGTCCGCTAAAATATGCCAAAGTAGT
>CAVTGN010000011.1:0-140779 GCA_963734265.1 Terriglobia bacterium | reverse complement strand
CGTCCCACGCCACGGCGCCCGAAACCAGGATGAAGCGCCCACCGGAAACCTTGACACCCGGCGCAGCCCGGGATGGGGGTTTGCCCAGGAGAGGACTATCGAGGTAGACGCACTCCATCGATCCTCCAGAAAAGCGTAGGCAGTGTCACGACTGCGTTGACGCAATCGAGCGATTCCAGTCTATGCCCTGCGCGATCAGGGATCACTCGAGGAAACATCGATGTTCGACTCTAGGCCAACGCCCCGATCACCTACAAGGGGCGCGCCGGACTTGTACTTGGTACAATCGTCGCGACGCGCGGCAAACCTTGTTAGAACATGCTCGATCCGACCCGTGCAAGGTGCACCGGACTCTATCGGCAAAGGCAGCCCGCGGCGGCCACGTCGCCGGTTTGTCCTACGGTTACCGCTCTGAGCCGCGACAAGGTACTAGCACTACTTTGGCAGATTATTAGCGGGCACGGGATTCCCAAATCACTTTTTCTGTAACTCATGGGTGGTCGGCTTTTGGAGGGGCCGACCATGATTAGCAGGACGTGGGACTGGGAGAACGAGCTTGCCCGCTGGCTCAAACCATTTCTAAATTGGCTGGGGCACAAGGCGCGGCGCCAGATGTGTCCGCTCTACGTATCGGGGCTGATCGGCCCTGGCGATCGCAAGAGCATTCAGCCGATGGCGAGGCGCTTGCGCTCGGCGAATGCGATCAATTGCACCATTTCATTGCGGCCGGGGTCTGGGATGCAACGCCTGTGGAAACAGAGCTGCTCGTCCAAGCGGATAGGCTCGTCGGCGGCAGCGATGCAGTGCTGGTGGTTGACGACACCGCGATACCCAAGAAGGGCACGCATTCGGTAGGTGTCGCCGCGCAATATGCTTCGGCGCTCGGCAAGACCGCCAACTGCCAGACACTGGTGTCGCTGACGCTTGCCGGCAGCGAAGTACCGGTCATGCTGGCTTTGCGGTTGTTTCTTCCTGAGAGTTGGACGAGCAAAGGGCTCGGTTGGAGCGAGCGGGCGTTCCGGCCGAGTACCGAATGGCGCGGACAAAACTGGAGATAGCTCTGGCGGAGATCGATCGTATCATCGCCGCCGGTGTGCGCTTCGGCTGTGTGCTGGCGGACGCCGGGTATGGGATGAGCGCGCTGTTCCGGCAGGGGCTCACGGCTCGCAAATTGACCTGGGCGGTCGGAATTCCACGCCGCCTCAAGGTTTACCCTGCCGATGTGCGGATGATCTGGCCGGTTGCCAAGCGCGGTCGTCGCCGGCGGCGGCAGGTCCCAAATATTCTATCGACACCGGCCGAAAACATGCTGGCCAAAGCCAAATGGCACACCATCAGTTGGCGCACCGGCACGAAAGGAAAGCTCAAGGCTCGTTTTGCTGTTGTCCGCGTGCGGGTCGCCGACGGATCAAGGCAGCGGATCAGGGACAAAGGCCAGCAACATCTGCCCGGGGATGAGGCTTGGCTCATCGGTGAACATAGAGATTCGGGTGAGAAGAAATGCTATCTCGCCAACCTGCCGGCAAAAACTGACCTGCGCACTTTGGCAGCCACCATCAAGGCGCGATGGATTTGCGAGCAGGGTCACCAGCAACTGAAAGAAGAACTGGGTCTCGATCACTTCGAGGGCCGATCCTGGCACGGCCTGCATCGTCATGCGCTAATGACAATGATCGCCGACGCTTTCCTCCAGCATCGCCGGCTCGCGACAGCAAAGCGGAAAAAAAAGAATCAACGGGCCGCCGCCTCAACCGACCTTGCCAGCCGTGCGCCAAGCCATCCTCGAACTCATCGCTCGACCACCACCGCAACGATGCCCGCACTGCCGAAAATGGATTTGCAGCGAGCGGCGGCATGAGTAAATCTGCCAAAGTAGTGCTAGCGGTCCTTCCGGATGGATTGTGGGCAGCCGCGCCGTCGATGCCAGCTTGAGAAGGGTCGTTCGATGAGCAAAGAAGATGGGGTCCTCGACGTACAGCGCCTGCCCCTGTCGCTTCCGAAATCTAAATTCGTGCGTATCGATGGTGCAGCCCGCCAAGGATTGGATGCGCAATAATGTCTCCGAAGCGCTCGATTGGACGGGTGTAGGGCGCGTCCTTTCCTAGCAAAACGTGAGTACGCACTTCATTATAATAGGTAGTGTATTTCGCAAGAATTCGCCGAAGGTGCTCGGCGTTAAAGACAATCAAATGATCCGTGCACTCGCGCCGAATCGACCCGATCAAGCGTTCAACATATCCGTTCTGCCAGGGCGAGCGGAAAGAGGTTGGCCGGTCTCGGATGCCCATTGCTCGCACGCGAGCCTTGAACGCTACGCCGAATGCTCGGTCATTGTCGCGGATGAGATATTTCGGTGCCCTCTCCCACGGAAACGCTTCGGTGATTTGGCCTGCCGGCCACTCGGCCGTGGGATTTCGGGTCACCGCAAACCACAACAGCCGCCGCCGACCGTGGCCGAGAACAAGGAATGCGAATAGTTGCTCAAAGGCACTCGTCGGAACCACAAAGAGATCAATCGACGCAATCCCCTCCGCATGATTGCGAAGGAAGGTTTTCCAGGTTTGCAATGGTCGATCCTGCCGCGGCACCATGTAGATCGAAACCGTGGACTGGGCGATCTCGATGCCCAGTTTGAGCAGCTCGCCATGGAAGAGATGTCGTTTCCGAAAACTCGGTCCTTCGGCTCGCGGTCAGCAGCGAATCAGAACATGATCGCCGAATGATTGCAATTGACCGATGCTGGCTGTGCTGGACTGTTTATCAAATAACTCGAAATGTAGGGACTTTATTACATCCAACGAAAGGCGAAACCGCTAACAATCGGCGCTCATGGATGAGCGACGAACAGCCCACATTCTTGGATTGGCTCTTGGCCTGATATTCGCCGGCATCCTAATACTGAACGCGCTTACAAGCTTCTGAGGTCAACTCGGAATAGGCGGCCACATATTCCACCTGCCCTCTTCCTCTTTCCCATGCCAACTTACTAAGCTAGTCGGACGCTTCATCCAATTTGAAAGATCGCTATTGCGCCGGCCGCGCAGCAGGGCGACCTCGACGCGATCTTGAGGCGATTCAGTGAACTCTATGCCGCGGGCAATTATGTCGCGGCGCTCGTGGAAGCGCAGAAGCTCGAGGCCGGAGTAAATGCGCGTTTCGGCATCACTCGCGTTTCCTTCCCTCGCATAGCCTTCTCACCGACGAAGTCTACGTTGCGGGGCTGCGAGACGTGCTCGGGGAGTTTCGCTCGTGCGCCCTTTTCATTCTCGATGAAGCTCACCACGCCGCGCCTTCGGGCAGTGCGCGCTATGCGGTCTCCAGGCGAGCTATGCGCTTTGTTCGGCGAGGTCAAAGACGGCCCGCGTCAGACATCGTGACTACTCAGGCCCTGGACGAGCCTGGACGGCCCGGCGTGCGCAAGATCGCTGCTCGGTTCGGCGTTGACCCGGGCACCGTTCAGCGGATCAGCCGCCCCTTTCGAGCACGCAAGCGTGGGCACGTGAAGCGCGGACGCCGCAAAGGTAAGCCCTAACAGGACCAGTGCCTCGCTGCTGCCGGCGATTGTTGCCCTGCGCGGCAGTTGCTGCCCTGTCCAGACGTTGAGGCGCGATAGTAGTCGTACTTCTTATTGGCGTGGCGGGCCAACGCTGGCTCGCTGCGCTCGTTCGGGTTCAAGCGGTGCGATATACCACAACGCACCAGCATAGAACTTTACCAAGGAGCGCTGCCGGGGAAAAAGGGACCTGGCAGTGGCGATCTGTGCCATCCTACGCGTCCCCCCGTGTTGGTAACCACGTCGGTGGGAGTGTGCAACGGAGGCAATGCGTAATCGAGGAACTTGCGCTCGCCTGGTAGCACCTCCGTGCCAGCGTCCAAGAACGATCGCGGTGCGACCACTACACGCGAGCGGGAGCGTTTCGCGCTGGGGATGCCAGGCAGACTAGTAGCCGTAGCGAGCTTCTTGGTTTGCTGTCGTCCCGCAGTCGAGTTTTGCTCCGTCTCTTGACGAGGCTTTGGTCTTGCGCGGAATTGATCGGCGGGAGGCTGCGTCGGAAGCTCGTGGAATGGGGGCCTGCCTTGGACCTTGCTCCCCACCTGGCGGCATTGGCACCTGGTCAGGCGGGAAACGCTGTTCGAACGTGTCGGTCCGCTTTGACGCTTGGTCATTCTTAGTGAACCCAGACTGGACCAAACTTTCTAAGCGAGTTCCCCGTCTCAGGGAAATTGCTTTCTGATGGTCAACCGAAGACTTTCGGCACGTTTAAACCTTTAGTCATTCGCAGAGCTACTGCGAGCAATTCTAGATGCCGCATGGTCAAAAAATTCATCTGAGACGCCCCCGCCGCTTCACGCGGCCTCGATTTAAGCAGGGGGTATGGCGCCTGGCCAATCCGTCGGCCATCTATGCCGAGTTCGCGGGGGACCAACGGCGTGACGGGACATCTATGGCGACCCCTT
The DNA here is from genome assembly GCA_963734265.1 of Terriglobia bacterium. Lineage (GTDB taxonomy): Bacteria > Acidobacteriota > Terriglobia > Terriglobales > Acidobacteriaceae > JAIQFF01. The sequence continues at coordinate 136,321 of CAVTGN010000011.1, read as the reverse complement.
GCCCCCGTCACGAGCGTCACTTGAATGGCCCCATCCTGGGGGGAGAGGTCTCTTTGGGACACCTATGCAGCCCCGGGCCAGCCGGGTGTCAGGCGCCCTCTCCACCTTTGCGGTCTCGCGACGCGGCGTGACAACCTATGGCGATGCCGAGATCGGGTAAGCCGCCCTAAGCCGTGTTGGTGATATCCCTCCATAGAGCGCCACAGCTCCTGCGGCTTCTGCACTCTCGCCGTAACCATCCGCTCAAGGCCGCGGGGATGACCGGTTACGTTTGTACTCCGCGAGCAGCTCCCGCAGATATTCCATTCCGTCGGGCGTGAAGGCGACGGTCTGCTGGTCGTCGGTGTCGTAGATCCAGAGGCAGCCGTCCTCCGGCTCCATATCCGTCGGCCATGTCCCACAGCAGCTCCTCGTCCTCGCCGAGGATTTCGGCAGCGCGGCGGATGGTGATTGCGTGAAGCTGGCGCCGCCATTGTCAGGCGGCGCGGTCGACAGGGATCGCGTGGCGCCAGTTCCAGGGCAGCAGCGCGGCCAGATCGGTGATCTTGTGATCGGCGATCCGGGCCAGCACGTCGGCGAGCCAGGCTTGCGGATCGACGTCGTTGAGCTTGGCCGTTTGAATCAGCGTCAGCATGACCGCGGCGCGTTCGCCGCCGCGATCGGAACCGGCGAACAGCCATGACTTGCGGCCGAGCGCGATCCCGCGCAGCGCGCGCTCGGCGGCATTGTTGCTGAGGCAGATGCGGCCATCGTCGAGGAAGCGGGTGAAGACGTCGACGCGCTTGAGCATGTAGTCGATGGCCTTGGCGACGTCGTTGTGGCGCGAGAGCTTCGCCCGCTCCCGCTTCATCCACTCGATGAACTCGTTGACCAGCGGCGCGATGTCTCTGCGGCGCACGGCCAGGCGCTGCTTCGGGTGATAGGCCGTTGATCGCGCGTTCCAGCGCGAAGATGGCATCGAACTTCTGCACCGCCGCGAAAGCGATCGGCGAGATCGTCGTCGGCTTCTTGTTGCGCGCCTTCGAGGCGACGTCGGCAAGCTCGAACAGCTTGCGTCGCGCATGCGCCCAGCATCCGGCTTCCGTGATCGGTCCTGGCTTTCGATCCGCCTCGTAGAGCGTGTTGAAGCCGCCATAGGCGTCGGCCTGAAGAATCCCGCTATATCCGGCGAGATGCTGCTCGGGATGGACGCCGGCGCGATCGGGCGAGTAGAAGAACACTGCGGCGGGCGGCGCGGCGCCGCCGAACGGCCGGTCGTCACGCACATAGGTCCACAGCCGCCCGGTCCGGGTCTTCACCTTGGCCAGCACCGGCACGGTGGTGTCATCGCCATGGATCCGCTCGGCGGCGAACACGTGAGCCTTGATCAGTTCGTAGAGCGGCATCAGCGCGGCCGCGCAGGCGCCGACATGATCGGCCATGGTCGAGACCGAGAGCTCGATCGCCCTCGCGCGCAAATTGCTCGCTCTGCCGGTTGAGCGGCTGATGATTGGCGTATTTGTCGACCAGGATCATCGCCAGCAGGCTCGGCCCGGCGAAGCCGCGGGCGATCGCATGGAACGGCGCCGGCGGCTGCGCTGATCTTCTCGCAGGATCGGCAGCTGAACTTCTCCCGCACATGCTCGGTCACGAACAATTGCCGCGGCACCACATCGAGCGTCTCGGTGACGTCCTCGCCGATCTTCGAGAGCTTGGTGCCGCCGCAGCACGGGCAGCAGGTCGGCGCGGGATGCACGATGCGCCGGCGTGGCAGGTGGTCGGGAAAGTTGCGCCGCGTCGCCTGGCGCCGCGTGAAGCCCTGCACCGGATGCGCGCCGTCTCGGCCTTGGCCTCATCCTCGCCCGCTGCCGCGGCCAGTTCCTCGAGCTGCAGTTCCAGCTGATCGAGCAGGCGCTGGCTGCGCTCGGAGCGCGGGCCGAACATCTCGCGCTTCATCTTGGCGATCACCAATTGCAGGTGCTCGATCAGCGCCTCGCGCGCCGGACAGCTTGGCGCGCGTCTCGATCAACGCTGCCTTCAGCGCATCATCGTCGTCCGGAAGCTGATCAGGTGTCGTCGCCACGCGCAATTGAATCACAAATCGATGTGATTCGCGGATGAATTCGCAGCGTGAGTCAGCGCGATCGCACTCGCACGTCGCACTCAACCCGCCGCCGATGGTCGCCAAGCTGTGCTGCGGATTGCGCCAGTCGATGCCTTCGAGCAAATAGCCGAGCTGCGCCGGCGTGATCGTCACCGTGCGATCCGCACCTCGCCGGAGCGTCGACGGCCAGACGAAGCGGCCACGCTCCAGCCGCTTGGCGAATAGGCACATGCCCTGACCGTCGTGCCACAAAACCTTGATCAGCTTGCCGCGCTTGCCGCGGAACACGAAGAGATCGCCGCCGTGCGGATCACGCTTGAGCGCCTCCTGCACCAGCAGCGCCAGCCTAGTTCATGCCGCGGCGCATGTCGGTGTGGCCGGTCGCGATCCACACCCGCACCCCCTGACGCCATCGGGATCATCGCCGCCGCCCTGCGGCCAGCACCGCAACCGCCGCCGTCAGCGCCGCTGCGTCCACCGCGCCGGTGATCCGCATCCGCGCTCCCGTGGCAAACTCGATCTCGATCGTCCCGCGCTCGGCCATGCCGGCGGGCGCAAGCTCCGGCGCGATCCGCACCGGCGCAAAGCCGATCCCGCGGTCGGACGCCCAACTGCCGCCGCCAGCCATACAGCTGGCCGGGATGAATCCCAGCTTCGCGCGCTACCGCCGATACGCTGGCTCCAGGCTCCAGCGACGCCGACACCAGCTGCTGCTTCTCCGCCGCACTCCAGCGCCGCCGCCGCTCAACCGAGGTGATGACCTCGACCGCAGCCTTGCTCATGTGACTATTCCTGTGAATAGTCACATGACTCACGCCTCTCGACGATCCACAAGACGGCCGCTAACGGCTTTCAATTACCCACACTTTTCGCCCCGATGATGGCGCCCAATTCGATGTCCGTGAGGCGCGACAGTCCGCGCCACATGACCGTGTTGCCGGGCGGAGGATCGTTGGCGCGGGCGAGATAACCGCCGAGCCGGGCGATCTTGGTCAGGTAGTGGGATAGCGTTTTTCGTCGGAGAGGCTTTTGGTCCCTATCGCTCATGAGATGATCAAGTAGGCCAACTTCGACCTCAGTTAGTGCGAGGTCTGGTGAAGCATCTGAGGCTGATCGGTTGAGCATCGTCATCCAGAAAACCCGCCAACTCAGGATGCAAAAGACCGAGAGCAGATTGGCCAGGCGCTGGGCGGTCCTGAGCTTCAATTCCTCGGCTCTGCAGCCCGATTTGAGGATCTTGTGGAACACCTCGATTTTCCATCTCAAGCCATACCATTCGAGCTTCTCAATGGCGTCCTTGCGGGACTGAACGGGCAGGTCTGTGATCAGCCGCCAGTCGATTTTCTTTCTGTTCTTCGGTGTCCCGCGCTCCTCGGCATGGATCACCGTTAAAGTCAGCGCGGGATACCGCTTCTGTTTTCCGATCGGCGGCAGGACTCGAATCTTACGATATCTGATTTCGAGAATGGCCTCGTCTGGATCGCCGTTGCTGTCTCTGACTTCGACGCGATGCAGCCCCTTGACCGCGACCTCACTCATCTCGTCGACAATCGTGTGATCCCCGTCTCCAGCCAAGCGGTCGACACAGGTCCTAACCAAGAAATGCGTTCCGACCTGCTGTGCCGCGCAGAAAAGCTCGTAGATGTCGCTCTCGCGATCACCGATATGTACGCATCGTCTTGGATCATCCAGTAGCTCCGTGGATTGCTTCAGATTTTCCAACCATCGGATGCTTTCCTTCTTCTCGATGGGAATTCGCGTCGGGTTGATCTTCTTCTTGAGCGCGGCGGTCCCTTTGAATTTCTTTCGGGTCCAGAATTTTACGGCCGTCAGTCCGAGCGGCAGCCCCTCGGTCGTTACCGCGAGGCTCGAATGCATCAGGATGCCGCAAACCGTATGCGATCTCAGGCGACCCGTCTTGTCCCGTCCACTGTTTATGCTCTTCGTTATGCCGATCGCCTCTGACTTCTCTCTTTGATAGGTAAACTCGGTCGTATCATGGAGCACAAGAACAAGACCGTCGGTGGCGAGCGTACGATCGCGTGTCGATTGAAAGTGGCCAGCCAGAATGTCCGCCTCGCTGACCCGGTCATTGGAGAAAAAGCGATAGGCCGCTTTGGTGTTCGCCCAATCTTGGCAGACCAGCGGAATGCTTTGCCCCATGGCGCTCCCGATCTGCGCCAGCAGCTTGCGGAATCTGTCGCCAAGCCGCGCATCCTTAAATTCGCATCCGACAATTTCTCGATCAACCCAGCTTTGGGCGTTGGGGACAGGCTGAGGAGTGTTCCTCGCGGCTCGATCCTTCAATACCAAACCCATGGAGCACCCCCCGGTCGCGAATCAGGTGCTCAGCAATAAATCACAAGCAATTCTTCCAATTCAAGATTTAGCCAATGGGCTGCCGCTCCCAAAAAGGTCGGTGTTGTGGGTAATTGAAAGCTCTACCGGACGGGTACCTCTCGCCAACAACTCTTACCGTGCGGTTCTGGGCGCTGTCTCGCACGGTCGCGCTGCTGCGCACGAGCCGCGAGCGGCCGTGCAACCACCGCGCCGCCAAGCGCCGCCAACAATTTCCGTCGTGCAAGATTGAGGCTCAGCGGCGGGCGCTGGTGAGTTTTATCTGTCTCATCGGTGTCGGTGCCGCACGGCGACTATGAACCCGGAAGGCGCATCTTGCGATCGGCCCAACTTCTAAGATCGACGACCGTAAAGCGTTCGAGGAATGAGTTGGCCTTGACGATCTTCTCTCGCTTGGTACTACCCGTTGCATCGGCGCTAGCCATAACCGAGGCGGCGTCGGCATCATCCAGTGCTGTCAAAATCGCCACAGCTCCCGCGCCACCAGAAAAGTGCGCCAAATAAAGCGCCCCAGGGGTTACAGGGAAGCCCCTTTTCCTCAGCGTCTCGGCGTTCTGCTCAGTAAATCGCTTGGTGATCTCACGAGCGAGTTTGGCATCCCGCCGCAACTCAAGGATTTCCTCTTTGCTGTGCCCCCTAGCCAGATCGGGCCGGTGGGCCCGGATCAAGTCGAGCCAAGTTTCGTCGAGAAACTGACCGAGTCCCGTTGCGCTAGAGCGCTTGTTCCTCGCATTTGGATTGCCGTCAGAACTCGATTCCAATGATCTGCTCGACTACTCGCTCGATAGCAACGTTGACAGCTTCAATTCCAATGATCCGCTCGGCTATTGTGTCGATAGCCGCTCCGCCAGCCGGGTCTTCTCCTTTGAAGTCGAGAAGCCAAATATAGTAACCACCACGCCAGCCCAAACCGACCGCCGCCAACAGCATGCCCGTTCTGATCAGAAGCCAAAGCCTCCAACCGCCGCGGGGGACATCTGCGACCAGGCGAGTCTGAGAAGCGGGCATCCTGATAGCAAATCTTGCCGCACCCCGGATCAGGAGGCATGAGGAATTGATGAATGCCGTATGGGCCAGTGAATAACGGTGAAAGATCGAGCGGCATGTTTTGTGACTTAGGGCGGACAGTTTCCAGTGAACCACGAGCAAGCATTGAAAGCAGCGTGCCGCAATCAGTGCACACAACTTCCTGCCGACGACTAACAGATAATCCAAAATATGACCACCGGCGTGGAATACAGCCGCGGGTATCAAGCCACAGAAAAATAAACTTCCGATTCGTTGCTCAAGTGATGCCGGTAGATACGAGGCGAGCGCGGTCGCGAAGACTAAGCACAAAAGAGCTAGAAAGTTACCAACTGTCCGGACAGTTGGGCCAAGCTGATTATGTTGATAGACATCTGAAGAGCAGAAACCCGCTCGGTTGATGGGCCGATAAATCGATCCTTGCTTCACCACCTGTTGCGATCCTCACGCGCGAATTTAAGATCCTCGGTTTCTGCGTGCCGGAATGCTGAGAAAATCTGGTTACGAATTGATTTAAAGCGGCACCAGACTGGCTCTGTCAGGGGTTAACCTTAATGCCGATCGCCCGACAGCGCATTCGGCTCGCCTTCCTACTTCGCAGCCGTCGCCCAGGTACCGATTTGGTATCGTCTGTATGGCGCTGAATTATCGATGCTTTGAAATGGAGAACATTCTCAAGCCGGGCGCGCCGCGCCCGTGGGGCGGCGTTCAGAATGAGGCATTCTGCTTGACGTTGGCGAGGCGAATGAGAATACCGACGCCGGACGTCACCACCGGCCAAGCCGGCAAACGAACCTATTTGCTCGTGAAGCGATACGACCGAATGGACGTTGGCGGCCGTTGGCGAGGCCCGGGCGCTGGTAGCGCGAAATCTTCGTCGTCTGAGAGTTCGTCGCGGTCTCTCGCAGGAAGCTCTCGCCGTGGACGCTGATATCGACCGAACGCCAGGACGCGTATTTTCTAGGCGCAAGCGGGCGGCTTGCCGTCCTGAGGCGAGCGCGGGCAATGTTCTCGTGATCCACGACCATAACTGCCTTGCCATCCGCCTCGATTTTCCACCCAATCACCGCTGGTATCGTCGGCGATCTCGATGATTTCGTCGGCTAAATCTTGTGCCTGAAACTCGCGTGCGAGTGTGTACTAGACGACCGATTCCATGAAACGGGCAGTCGCAGTCGTGGAACCGGTGACTTGTTCGTGGATTCCTCGTTTGTGTTTGATTCAGCGAGGAGTGGCATCATGGCAAGATGGCGGTATGCAGTCGAGTTGGCGATGACCGACGAAGAGATTGGAAGGTTGGCCGCCATTGCACGCTCGCGAAGTGAGGCTGCGCGTTGGGTGCAGCGAGCGCAAATACTGCTCAATTACCACGAGAATTTCTTTGCAGTGGGGCAAAGACTTGGCATCCATCATCAGACGGTCCAACGCTGCGTTGAGCGGGCGATGGCCTATGGTCCGCTGGCAGCACTCGATGACCGACCCCGACCGGGCAAGGAGCCGACGATTACGCCAGAAGCCAAGGCTTGGTTGGTGTCTCTTGCGTGCGAGAAGGCCAAGGAACACGGCTATCCCCACGAGTTGTGGACGACGCGGCTGCTGGCACGCCATGCCCGCGAGAACGCACCGGCCGCGGGGCACGGATCTCTCGCCAACCTGGCGCAGGGCACGGTGTGCAAGATTCTCGGCCAAGAGGAAGTCAAGCCGCACAAGGTGCGGTACTATCTTGAATGTCGCGATGCCGAGTTCGAGCAGAAGATGGCGGAGGTTCTGTGCGTTTATCGGGAGGTCCAGCTCCTGAAACCGCCAAGTCTAAGTGTCTGTCCGGAAACATATTGAATCTCCTGAATCGTTTGTGATTCAAGGGTGGTGACCTGATTCGAGGAGGGGTCACCGATGTGGACGACACAGAACCGCAGGCGTTACGACCGCAGCCAATTGCGCTACCCGAGTGACCTGACCGACGACGAGTGGTCGCACGTCGCCCTGTTGATCCCGTCGGCGAAGCCCGGCGGCAACAAGCGCTCGGTCGACGTACGCGAAGTGATGAACGGGATCATGTATGTTCTGAGCACGGGATGCCAGTGGCGAGCAGTCCCGAAGGACGTGCCGCCGCGCAGCACGCTGTTCGACTATCTCAATTTGTGGAGCTGCGACGGAACGCTCGATCGCATCCATCACGCGCTATATTTGGAGTGCCGGGAACAAGGCGAACGCGAAGCCAGTCCCACCGCCGCCATCATCGACAGCCAAAGCGTGAAAAGCGCAGAAAAAGGGGGGCCTGGATCGATCCGCATGGCTATGATGCGGGCAAGAAGATCAAGGGCAAGAAGCGCCACATTCTCGTAGATACGCTGGGTCTGCTGCTCCACGCGATCGTCCATGGCGCTGACATCCAGGACCGCGACGGCGGCATCATGTTGCTCGCCACCATGTTTGGAACGCATCCTTTCTTGAAGAAGCTCTTTGCCGACGCGGCCTATCAGGGGCCGGCATTTCACAGCGGCTTGGCGCGCGTCCTGCCCCACGTCGAAACCGAAATCATCAGGCGCTCCGATCAGGTGAAAGGATTCACGGTCCTCCCCAAGCGCTGGATCGTCGAGCGCACCATCGCGTGGCTCAATCGTTGCCGCAGGCTCGCCAAGGATTGGGAGAACTTCAATCGCAAGGGCCTCGCGTTCTTGCGCCTCGCTTCAATCCGCCTCATGCTACGAAAACTCTGTAATCCAATCTAATGTTTCCGGACAGACTCTAAAGAAATTGGCAAGCCGGTGACGATCGTCTCCTACGATGAAAAACCGGGAATCCAGGCCATTGCAACCACCGCGCCCGATTTGCCGCCCGTGCCCCGCGTCCACGCGACCTTCGCGCGTGATCATGAGTACAAACGGCATGGTACGCTGAGCCTGTTGGCCGGGATTGATCTGCTCACTGGGAAAGTCCATGCCCTCGTCAGAGACCGCCACCGCAGCCGAGAGTTCATCGAATTCCTCAAGCTTCTTGATGCCGCATATCCGGCCCACACGGCGATCAAGTTGGTTCTCGACAATCACTCTGCGCACATCTCCAGAGAAACCAAAACTTGGCTCGCCACTCGACCAGCTGGCCGCTTCGAGTTCACCTTCACACCCAAGCATGGCTCCTGGCTCAACCTCATCGAAGGCTTCTTCTCCAAGTTCGCCCGTTCCGTGCTGCGCCACATCAGGGTGGCTTCAAAGCAGGAGCTCAAGGAGCGCGTCATGGCCGGTATCGAGGACGTTAATCGCTATCCGGTCATTCACACATGGTCATACAAGCTCGCCGAGGCTGCGTGATATGATTCGAACCAAGGAAACGCTGACCTAGTCGCGAAATTCCTTGTGACGGGCGATCCAGCGGAAAACTGTCGCCCTGCCGGGCATCCCGGCATCGCTGCAGATGGCGCGAAGGCTTTGCCCGTCGACAAGCCGGTCGCAGATCGTCCTGGCGACCTGGGCGCTATAGACGGGCATATGGCCGTCGCCTACCTTGTTGCTTCCATGGGTTGGTCATCAGTCATGCCAGCTAACATTCCCTCTGGGGGTATTTTCAGGATTTCGCTCTGCGCCGTGTCCGCTTCACGCGTCCGCGCGTGCGCCTTCGAAAGGGCGGCTGATCCGCTGAACAGTGCCGGGATCAACGCCGAACTGAGCAGCGATCTTCCGCACACCCTCGGTGCGTCCAGGCTTGTTCAGGGCCGCAGGGATGCGGCTTTCCAGCTCCGGGGCTACCCGAGGTCGGCCAAGCCGCTTGCCCTCGCTCTTGGCACGCGCAAGCCCGGCGCGGACTCGTTCCTGGATTATGGAGCGCTCGAACTCGGCAAATACGCCTAACATTTGGAAGAGGGCCTTGCCGGCTGGTGTGGTCGTGTCCAACCCCTGTTGATGCAGGAACAGGTCTATGCGTAGCGCGTGCAGTTCGGAGAGGAACCCAACCAAGTCCTGAAGGCTTTGGCCGAGCCGATCGACCGACCACGCCATGACGACATCAAACATGCGCTTGGTAGCATCCCGGCAGAGTGCATCGAACGCAGGACGCTTCTCCCTGCCCTTGGCGCCGCTGACGCCGTGATCCTTATAGACCATGACGATTTCCCACCCCATGCGCCCGGCAACCTCAGATACACCTTCGACCTTTGCCTGATGTAAGACCAATCGTATACTTTGGGGGAGCAGCTTTCGGAGGCCTTGACACCTAAAGAGGGGGCTGCGGCCCCGGTACAAATCTCCGCCGGGGCCTCTTCATTTGATATTGCGCGCCCGGCAACTGGTCTGACGGATACGCGTCCGCGTGGCCGTAAGCGGCAAGCTTGTTGCGAAACTGCCACTCCCTATTAAGGAATGGACTCTCTCAAAAAATAAGACAACCGCTCGTCACCTTTCGGCCACCCTCTGAGACTGGACTATCGGCTGTGCCGCAAAAGGCAAAAAAGGGAGCGTGCGCATGATCAGAGTCGTTATAGACACCGTCCTGTTTTGCTGCATGGGGGCTTTCGTTACTGGGATCGTGATTGTTGCCGCGAACTTGCTAATCTAAGCGAGCCATGCGGCAGCGCAGGAACTCATCAGGCGCTGGGTAGCGAACACTTCAATTGAGCTAGCACGGATACAATCGAGGCAGTCGCCGCGACCGGTGCATCACGGTCTCGATCTCGGCGTGGTGCTCTTCCTCGTCGGTCTGGGCCAGCCCGAATCCGCGCAAGTACTTAAGGGCCTGCGTAGCGCTGTCAGTCAGGTCCTTGTAACCGCCCATGGGAAACATCGACATCTCGGTGATGACCAGGTCTGCCCAGTCCCGCGCTGGGGCGTAGATCATGCCCTGCGAAAATATCGGCTGGACGGAAAGTGCGCGCGCAACCTTGTCACCTTTGACGGGGCAAGTTTGAATCGCGAATGGCAGCGACCGATACCGATTGCGCAGCTCCTGCGCGGCGCTGATGCCCGATGCCTTGGCCTCGATCAACAGCTGTCCACCTTGAACCGGGTGCAGGTATCTTCGACCCACTCCATCAGGCCCCAGGTCGATTGCGTGCGCTGCTTGTACATCGCCTTGGTTTCGTAGGTCTCCTTGTCAACGCGCGGTCCTGAGGCGAGATGCTTGCGCCAGGCATGCACCAGCATAATGCGCCGCTTCTTCTCCGGTGTCTGGAACACGCCCCATATCGTCAGCCCGCTCGGATCGTTCTGCTCCTTCTCGGTGAAGGCGCTGTCCAGTGAGGCGACGACGTGCGAGAACGGCGGAAACTTGCCGTCATGGGATTCGTAGGGTTGCCACCAGCTACGATCAAAAATGCCACCCTTGGCGGGCATCGGGCTCTGTTGCAGTCGGCCGCTGGCCATATACGGCCCAAGCTCGGCTTTTATCGCCTTAATCTCACAGGCTCCGAACCGCTCTGGCCACATGAGGGCGCCTTCACCTCTATCTAGCTCATAGGCCGCTGCATTGTCCCGCGGCACGCGCTCGCCGCTCGGGAGAACCGAAATCAGCGGCTGCTCCTGCTCATCCAGCCCACGCGGGTCCTCCCAGCCAATGCCCGTAACGCAGTGCCGTCGCCACACATATTCGGCTGGAATGCAAAGGTGGGTCCATTCCGGTGACGACTCACTCGACAGAATCACTCCGCTGACATCGTCCTCGTGCAACCGCTGCATGATCACCACGATGGCAGACTGCTTCGGATCATTCAGCCGGGTCGTGCTGATCTCCCGCCACCAGGTCCGCGCAGTCAGGCGTTCGGCGTCACTCTCCACCGAGTTCGTGTTGTGCGGATCGTCAATGAGGACGATATCGCCGCCAATTCCAAGCAGAGAGCCACGCGCAGAGGTGGAAATGCGAGAGCCGCCGGCAGACGTGTCGAATTGCGTCTTGGTGTTCTGGTCCAACGTTATCTTGAACCGCTTACCCCAGCGCTTGTGATACCAAGGCGTGAGCAGCAACCGGCGGTGCTTCGTGCTGTTTTGCAACGATAGATCATCGTTGTAACTGCCACAGAGAAATCGAACCTGCGGGCCACTGAGATAGGATTGCTCGCTCCGCGCCCATGTCCAGGCCGGGAAAGACCGACGTGACCAGCGTCTTTCCGCACCGCGGCGGGTCCTGGAACCCGCCCACGTCTCGATGTGGACCAGCCGACGCGAATGAGATGGGCGACTTCCTGTCTCCAGGGCCGCCAGCCTTAGGGCTGGCCAGATGGATCGAGGACAGGTCTAGGCGGTGCCGAACCAGGTCAGGGCCAGGGAGTCCAGAGTGGGCTCGGGCGGGGCCGGGAGCTCTCCGAGGCATTCGGGCAGGTTGCTGTGCAGGTGCAGGAGCGTGTACGCGAGCAGTTCCCGCGGGTCGAAGCTGCGGCCGTAAGCGGCCAGGATGCGGCCGAGCAGGCGCGGGTCGCCGCGCGAGACGAACAGGCCGGCCGCGGCGAACTCGTAGGCACGGTCACCGGTCATCGCGGTCTCGAAGTCCAGCAGCCCGCTCAGCGTCCACGTACCGGGGTTTACCACAGGTGCTCGCGGATCACCTCGGTGTGCAGCAGCACCCGCTCCCGCCCGGGCGTGAGCGGCACCGACTCCAGGAAGCCCTCGATCTGGCTGAGCCACGGATCCGGGAGCTTCGCCTGGCGCTGGCGCTCCGGTGCCGTCGCGCGCTGGCCGGCGAGGAAGCCGGCCCAGTCGGCCGGGCCGGGCACCGTGCAGTGGTTCCGGGTCCAGGGCGTGCAGCGCGGCGAGCATCTCGCCGGCCTGGCTGGCAACCCGGTCCTGGTGCCGTCGCGGGATGGCGGGCCAGGCCGCGGCCAGCTCGGCTGCCGGGAGCTGCGACATGAGCACGTAACGCCAGCCGTTCTCGTACTCGCCGTGGGCAAGAAGCTCAGGCGTGGCGACGGGCAGCCTGCCGTTGAGGTACTCCAGCACCCGGGCCTCGGTGACGCTCTCCGGCGCGGACACCGTGGGATAGAGCTTGAGAACGCGGCGGTCGCCGACCGCGTACACGGGACGGGAGCCGCCCGGGTAACGGCGGAGCCCGGCGCCCGCCAGACCGAGGCGGGCCGCGAGATCTTCCGCGGCGGGCCGGACGAGGCTCTCGTCGAAGACGACGGCCTGCCACTCCTGCGTCCGTACGCACAGCGGGCAGCATGCGCGGAAACTACCCAGGGCCGCGTGCTGCCCGCAATTGAATTTCCCAGCCGCTACCGGTCGTGGGCGGGCTGGCGCAGGCGGTCGGACGACCTGGAGCAGGTGCCGGGCTCTGGTATCCCATTCGGCTTGGTCGAGGCGCGTCAGGGCTGGATGTTCTTCCAGGTCCTCCAGCAGACTTGGGTGACTTGGCTCCCAGCCGAGTGCCTGCCGGGTGTGGGCGCTCGATGGAGACGTGGTCGCGAAGATCGGGCCGAGCGGGCCGAAGGTCTCCTGCGGTATCGCTTCGACCGGGAGCCCCCGGCGTCTGCCGATGGCCGTGGCGATGTCGCGCACGGCGTCGCCCTGGTCACTCACGGCGTGCCACGCGGTCCCGGCAGGCGCCGTCTCCAGGACGAGCCGGAACAGGACGGCCGCGTCAAGCGCGTGCACGGCGGGCCAGCGTTGGGTGCCGTCGCCCGGATAGCCCGATACTCCGGTGCGGCGTGCCGTGTGAGGAAGTCTCTCGGATTCGGAGCGCTTGCCCACGATCTTGGCAAGCCCAGGCCAAAGGCTCTTCGACCCGTTCGCCGGGTAGTCGTAGAAGCCCTTGCCGTTCTTGCGGCCGAAGCGGCCTTCCTTGGCCGCCATCGCCTCGATGAGCTTCTCTTGCGCAGGATTGACGAGTAGGGGTTTGGGGCCCAGATCGGTCTTCGCTGCCTGGATGATCCTCCAACTCAGATCGATGCCGACTTCGTCGTTGAGCGCGAGCGGGCCGACCGGCATGCCAGCCATCTTGGCGGCGTTCTCTATCATGGCCGGCGGTACGCCTTCCATCACCATCGCGTGGGCTTCCACCATGTAATTGCCGACGCAGCGATTGACATCGAACCCTTCGGCAGTCGTTGACAACGATCGGCGTCTTCTTGATCGCGCGGACGAAATCCATCGCGACGCTGAGCCTTCGCATCGGTCTTCTCGCCCATGATGATCTCGGTCAGCATCATCTTCTCCACGGGTGAGAAGAAATGCACTCCGATAAAATGCTCCGGCTTAAGTGACGTTCCGGCGAGCGAGCTGATCGGCAGCGTCGAGGTGTTGCTGGCGAACACCACGTCGGGTCCGACGACAGCTTGCGCCTTCTTAGTCGCCTCCTCCTTGACGGCGCGATCCTCGAACACCGCCTCGACGATGAGGTCGCAGCCCTTGAGCTCGCCATAGTCCGCGGTTGGCGTGATGCGCGCGAGCAGCGCCTCCCTGTCTGCGGTCTTGGCCCGACCTTTGGCGATCTGGGAGCTGATGAGCTTGTCCGAATAGGCCTTGCCCTTGTCGGCCGATTGCTGATCGCGATCGATCAGCACGACATCAAGTCCTGCGTTCGCCGAGACGTCGGCGATTCCAGCGGCCGCTGAACCAGGCGCCGAGCACGCCGACCTTGCGCAAATTAGTCGGCGGAGTGTTGGCTGGGCGGCGCGCGCCCTTGTTTCGACTCTTCCCCCATCGACAGGAAGAGCGAACGGATCATCGCCGCGGCTTCCTTCGACGAAAGAAAGTGTCGGCGAAATGTTTGTCTTCGATGACAAGCGCCAAGTCCATCGGCAGTTGCAGGCCTTCGAACACGCTGGTCAGAACCGCCTTGGCTGCCGGATAGTTGTCATAGGTCTCCCGGCGATAGATGGCGTTAGCCGGCGGCCAGATCATCATGCCTTGAGGTGAAAAAACCTTGCCGGAAGGAAGCTTGAACTTCGGATCGTCCCATGGCGCGTGAGCGTTCGGATTCGCCTTCACCCAGGCTTTGGCGAGCGCGACGATCTGATCGGCCGGCGCCACCTAGTGCGCGAGCCATCTTCTTTGCAGCTGCCGGGCGGATCTGATCGCCCTTGAGCAGCATCTGGAGTACATCGGCGTTGGCATCAGCCGCGCCACGCGCTGCGTGCCGCCTCCGCCGGGAAAGAGCCCGACCTTGATCTCCGGCAGTCCGACGCGCGCCTTGTCGGGAAATGGCGGTCTCCTATTGGAGGAGCGCTCGTGCGCTCCGGTGTGAAAGAGCAGACGTAACATGTGCCGGCACGGCGGCGCCAGAGCAATCAGAACTCAGCGAAATGGAAGTAACCATCCTAACGCTGCAGCCGGCTGCCGAGGCCTACCATTCGCTGCTTCGGAGTTCTCGCGGTATTAGATTCCTGCTTCGCAAGGCCGAGCAAGCGCGAGACGAAGTAAAGATCTCCAATTCTGTCTCAGCGGATTTGCTCCAGTGGCTTGCTCCCGAACAAAATTGGGCCCAAATCGCGTACTCGGGCGAGCCTCTTCTTGCGGCATTGGAAAAAGAAACCGAAGAACTAACGGCCAGAAAAGGCCTGGTTGAAAGGGCGGAGTCTGAATGGAGAAACGATCAGCGAGAGCGTTCAGCAATCCCGTCGAAGGAAGTGCTGGACCGAATTCATCGGTACGAAACCAGCAACGTTCGCCACCGTTATCGGGTGGAGAAGAGGCTCGAACAGCTGCAAGCACGGCCAAGGGAAAATGCCAAGATAAATTCCGGAAGGAACAGCGATGCTGAAAGCCCTCAGAACACAGAATTTTGCGAAACGAAGCCAACTGTTTCCGACGACGAGGGATTGCGCAAGGGCCCTCACAGCGTCGGACTCGTGGAACAAACATCGGAGGACATAACAACGCCGCCATTCGAGACGGGGGTTACTGGCGGGGACTAACCGTTTTCGAGCCCCATTTTGCAAAACAAAGCCAACAAAGTACTCCCTGTTTTCAAACACAAGCACTCCCTTGCCCGAAAACCAGAGGTGTAATTCGCATTCGCCTCTGTTCCCGATGGATATTTCTTTGGTGCATGAGTTGCTGGAGTAGCGGCGCGATTTACTGGGCTTGCCAATCGAGAGCGTAGATTTCCTGTGTGCCAATGTCACGTAGGAGAAGGGGCGAATCATCGGGGGCCATGCCTAGCCAGACATTCCAAAAGCCTGCTTGCCGAAAGTTCTTCAGATCGGCCACCCGCTCCAGCTTGCGGTCTCGAATACGCACTCGCATCACCGACGGCTGATTCTCTTCATGTAGAAAGTACACATATTCGCCGCTTTTCGACCAATTAGGGAATCCGAGGGTGATCTTGGCGATCTCCTCCCACTTTTGGGTTTCAAAATCGAAAAGCATTAGGCTGCGCGAGTCGAAAGTCATAGCGACGATATAGCGCCCGTCGGGCGACCAGCGGGGTGCGTAAAGGCCCGTGGAACCTGGCAGTGTCGAAAGTTGGTGAGTGTTGATGTCGAGAATCCGTATGCTGCTGTTGCTGTTTGCTGGCCCGTTGCCGAAGACAATTTTCCTTCCATCGGCTGACCAATCGGGATCCAGTTTCTTCTCGGAATCTTCTGGAATCTGCTCGCTCGGCGTCCCTCCATCGGTCGAGACGGTGTACAACCTTGCATCCCCGCCTGGCATGAATCCATAGAAAACGAGCTGCTTGCCATCGGGGGACCAGCTCGGCAACACAGCAATAAGTGGCGGGTAGCTCAACTGAATTCGCTGGCTGCCATCTAACTTGCTCTTCCAGAGTGTCCCCTCCGGAAAATTGACATAGGCGACCCACTGCCCATCTTTGGAGAAGCTGACGCTATCAGCGGAAATTCCGGAAAGAAACGGAAAGAACTCTGCGGACTTAGTATCGTAGCGCGAGAGCTCCCCTCGCGCCAGCGCTCCCACCACGAACAGTTTCTTGCCATCTTTGCTGGGCAGAGGCGAGAAATAGCTCATTGGCCCCGAGGTCAGCCGCACGGGCTGGGTGCTGGATTTTACCGACCACTTTCCCTTTTCGGCAAGTGCCCAGACGTTGCCTCCTGAACCGAAAACAAAATATCTCCCGTCTGTGGTCCAGTTGCCGCAACATTCCACCGGAGGAGTGTGCCAACCGGGCAACAAGGAATGCAGGTTCGTGCCGTCCACCGAAATCTGCCAAAGCGAGCCTTGTGTATTGGTGAGGCCCCCGACTTTGAATCGAATCACCGCCCCGTCCGGCGACCACGCAGGGTCATAAACTAGATCGGGCAAAGAGATCAGCTTGTGAGACTCGGCGCCATCACTCTTTGCCGTGAATAGGTCTTTTCCGTCGGAGTAAGCAATCATTCGACCGTCTGGAGAGTAGGCGGCGGCCTGTCCAGCGGTCGCTCCCAATCGGCGAGGTGACCCGCCGAGCACCGGCAGAGCCCAGAGCGGCCCACGGAATGCTGTCTGGCCCACTTCGTCGGCAACGAGCAGGCTCGCCCCGTCGGGAGAAACCGCAAGCAAGAACATGGTGGGGGCGGGAACTTGGACGTGCGCCACCTC
This sequence comes from Terriglobia bacterium, assembly GCA_963734265.1. GTDB lineage: Bacteria > Acidobacteriota > Terriglobia > Terriglobales > Acidobacteriaceae > JAIQFF01. Next base: position 119,398 of record CAVTGN010000011.1, on the reverse strand, counting down.
TCCACCAGAGGCGGATACCTGCGCGATGACCGGTCCCTGGGAAGTAAAGTCGTCAAAGTAAAGACGTGCACCATCAGTCCCAACGAGATACTTTGGATTGCTGTCGTGAGTGACAGGGACGTAGCCCGACACTGTGGGCACAGGAAGAGGGCGGGATTGAAGATAGATGAGCAACGCGATGACGGCAAGAGCCAAGCCGCAGCCAGTGGCCGCCCAGGTTTTCCATCGAAGGCGACTGGGTTTGGAAACTAACGCCGCCCGCGAAGCACTGTCTGTCCCGGTCGCTGACGAAATTCCGCTACTCCCCGTTGAGACTGTGGCGGCGGCCCGTCCCGAATCCGTGTCCCGCTTCAGCCGTTGCAGATCAGCTCGCACATCCGCCGCACTCTGATAGCGGAGGTTGCGGTCTTTCTCCAAAGCCTTGTTGATAATCCGTTCCAGTTCGGCTGGCACAGCCGGATTTAGTCGCACGACGGGTGCTGGCACTGTATCCAGGATGGCTTTGAATACCTCCGCAGAACTGCCCGCATGAAACGGGAGCGCGCCGGTCGCCATCTCGTACAGCGCCGCGCCGAAAGAGAACAAATCGCTGCGGGCGTCCAGTTCTTTACCCCGAGCCTGCTCCGGCGACATGTATGCGATGGTGCCCAGCGTTGAACCAGGACTGGTCAGATGCTGTTCATCGATCACGGCGGTCATTGTGTTCGCCGAGGTTACCTCGCTAGAAGAAATAGCGGGTGCGACCTTGGCCAGCCCAAAGTCCAGAATCTTGGCGTGTCCGCGCTTGGTGACAAATATGTTCGCAGGCTTGATGTCGCGGTGAACGATACCCTGCGAATGCGCGGCGTCCAAGCCATCGGCTATCTCAATGGCAAGCGAGAGCAGAGTTTCGTTCTCTAATGGCCTTCCCGCGATCAGATTCTTCAGCGTCACCCCGTCCAGAAACTCCATGACCAGGAACGGATGGCCGTCCTGTTGCCCGATCTCATGGATCGTGCAGATATTGGGATGATTGAGAGCGGAGGCCGCCTGTGCCTCCCGCTGGAAACGGGTCAAGGCTTGGGGGTCTTTGGCGACGTCATCAGGCAGAAATTTCAGAGCGACAAACCGGTGCAGAGTTAAGTCCTCGGCCTTGTAAACCACACCCATCCCGCCGCCGCCCAGCTTTTCGACGATGCGGTAATGCGAGATGGTTTGGCCGATGAGTTCGGTAGGTGTGCCCATTGACGGGAATGTTAGGTCGTATGTTGCCAAAGGTCAATTGCAACGGTTAGACAGAAAAGGGCTACTGCAGCTTCGCGTACTCCGCTTTGGCTTCCTTCAGGATGGGGATGTCGGGGTCGGCGTCTTTCCAGAGCGTGAAGAAATCTTTATAGGCTGTGCGAGCTTTCATATGAGCGCCGTCGGCGTCCGCGCCTTGCGAGGACTGCGCTTCAAGCGCGTAGGCGTGAGCGAGACCGAGATGCGCCAGCACGCCGATCGGTTCGTTCAGCACAACGCCAGGATGGTCGAGGATTTTCTGGAACTCGGCGGCGGCTTCGTTGCCCCGACGTCCGGCCAGATATGCTTCCCCGCGCAAATAGATGGGATAGCCGCACACAAAGCTATACGTGACACCGAATGTACCCAACTCGTAAGGCGCGGCACCCTGCAGTACCTCGATCGCTTTCGACGAACCTGTCCCAGATGATTTCGCTGTCCCACTACGACTGAGCGCTAGTTGCGCGCTAAGCGTTGGCAGAAAGTTGACTTGTGCGATGGTGTCCTCCGGGAAGCGCCTGCCCAAATCATCGGCAAGCTCCTGAGACCGGGAAGTGTCGCCCGCTAAACTCAGCGCCAGTGCCGCCCCATACTGCACGTCGCGGTCCGTCGAAAGCCCCAACGCCGCCGCCGCCCGCTGGCGAGCTTCAGACGCATTCCCAAGCAGCGCCTCTCGTAGTGCTGCTGCTGCTTCGTAAGTTGCTGCAGTCTCTCTCTCGTCGGATCGCTCGGCTAACGCTACGGCCCGGCGAGAAAGCTCTCGAGCGTTTCCTAGCCGTCCAGAATAGGCCGACGTATCAGCCTCATAGGCCAGCAGCACATTTTCGACTCCACGCTTGCCTCTCGACCAGGCTACCTGCTGCGCCATCCCTTCTGTATCATTCTGCAAAAACGCCAGCAGATACATCCGGGTTCGCAATGTTGGAGATTCGAGATCTTTCGCCTGCGCCTGCTTCACCACTGCCCGAGCTTCTTCCGTGCGGTTCAGAAGGAGATAGGACAAGACGAGGTAAGCTCGATTGGCGGGTTCCAGGCGAGCAGCTTCGAGTTTCGCCGCAAGCGTTTTGTCATTCTGCCCCATGTAGCGGTAAACCATACCCAGCTGGTTCGGTGGTATATCATCTCTGGGATAGCTCTGCGCCCAGAGTTCGTAAACCTGCCGCGCCTTTTCCAGGTCGCCGGTGACATGCTGATAGTAATGAGATTCGATGTAGAACTTCTCGACTTCGCTTACCCGCTCCCGCAATTCGTAAGACTTCCGTGTGTTCTCGGCTGCCAGGCTGAGTTCTCCCAGATTTAGATAGCACACCCCGAGCGAGGCATAGGCCATGGCGAAGTTCGGATCGAGCTGGATCGCACGCTGGAATAAAGGGATGGCAGCAGCCGAGTCGCCTTTGCCCAACAGGATTTTTCTTGCCAAGCTATATGCTTGAAGCGCTTCAAGAGAAGGCGTGGTGGCCTGCTCCAGGGGGGCATCGAACTTCTGAACCGTATTCAGCGATTCTCCGAGCTTGGTACGTAATTTCGGAGCTGCCTTGTCCATCGCCGAAAGCACCTGCTCTTTGCCCGAAGCCCGTTCCTGCTCCTCGGCCAGCGTCTCACCAGTGACACAGTTCACCGCTTTGAGGCCTAGGACAAACTGGGTTCCCAAGGTCGCAATCGAACCGCTCAAGTAAGCCTTACTTCCGGAGCGCTGGCACACATCGCGGGCGATTTCCGGCGTGAGCCGCACGTCGGATGGCTGGCCCATCATTTGTAAGGTCTGCTGAATTCGCTGGTCAGAGATAATGCGCAGGAATGGTGATTGTTCCAGTTGTACTGCCAGTCCCTGCCGCAGCGCGCCGTCAAAAACCGTGTCCCCGGTGGTGTTCGTAAAATCTGCGAGAACAATGGTGTCGTTCTCGGTCAGGTAGTGCGTAGTCTGGCGCGTGTGAAGGTAGAATGCTCCTGCGATTGCCATCGCGACAAGTATCACGGCGGTGGGAACCAGAACCTTCCAGAATCTCCTTCCCGCGCCGCTCGATGGAGCAATGGCGGGGGATGAACCAGGTGCAGGCGACGGCGGTTGGGCGACCTGAACGCCGCGTTCCTGTGCGACCGCCACTGTGCCTGAACTCGCAGCGATGGCCTGGCCGGTCTCTGTATCCCGCTTCAGCCGTTGCAGGTCGGTTCGCATCTCGGAGGCGTGCTGGTATCGCAGATTGCGATCCTTCTCTAGGGCCTTGTGGATGATGTCCTCAAGCTTGGCTGGCACATCGGGATTCAGCCGCACTGCAGAGGTTGGACTCCCGTCCAGGATGGCCTTGAAAATGACTCCCGAGCTTTCCCCACGGAACGGTAACGTCCCGGTTGCCATCTCGTAGAGCACCGCGCCGAAGGAGAACAAGTCGGTGCGTGCGTCCAATTCCTTGGCTCGGACTTGCTCCGGTGACATATACGCAACGGTGCCGAGCGTAGAACCGGGGCTGGTGAGATGCTGTTCGTCGATCGTGCCTGTCACCATGTTCGCTGATGCAATTTGGCTGTAGGAACGGGCAGTGGGCGTCACTTTTGCCAGCCCAAAATCCAGAATCTTGGCGTGTCCGCGCTTGGTGACAAATATGTTGGCAGGCTTGATGTCGCGGTGAACGATACCCTGCGAATGCGCGGCGTCCAAGCCATCGGCCATCTCAATGGCAAGCGAGAGCAGAGTTTCGTTCTCTAGTGGCCTTCCCGCGATCAGATTCTTCAGTGTCACACCATCGAGATACTCCATGGCAATAAAGGACCGGTCACCATGTTTCCCAATCTCATAAATGGTGCAGATGTTGGGATGGTTCAGAGCGGACGCAGCACGCGCCTCCCGCCGGAAACGCTCCAGTACTTGCGGGTCTTTTGCAACATCCTCAGGCAGGAATTTCAGAGCGACAGATCGACCGAGTTCGGTATCCTCGGCCTTATACACCACACCCATGCCACCGCCCCCGAGCTTCTCAATGATGCGGTAGTGCGAGATGGTTTGGCCGATCAATCGAAAACTTCACTCCTCGGGACGAATCTTAGGGTGGACACACTGCCAAGTCAACGCCGGATGCATTTAGAGCTAAAATGACACTGTTGAAGGGCCAGTTTTCTAGCTAATCAGTGAGAATCGAAGAAGGGAGTCAGCTATGACTGCTCGCGCAGTTAAGCTGAAAGTATTCGCCAGCGTTCCGAAAGATTGCAGTTTCTGGCTTGAAGATGATGGCTGGAATGGATTTTGCGAGGAGCTATCGCTCACGGTACGCGGAAGCAGTTTTGAGGACGCTAAAACCAAAATGGAAGCTGCGCTTCAGGCGCACATCGAGGGTGTCCTGCGAAAGCATCCTGGAAAGAAGGTTGCCTGACAAAAACGGCGACTGGGCTGACATTCCTGCGTTAGCAGTGGGAATAGCCGCAGTGGCAGATTTGCGTAACTAGAATTCCCGGTCCGTCCGTTATGAGCATCCAAGCGACCGCCGTAGTCAGAAAAGAAACCAAGGTTGACCCTAAGAAGCCGAACGAAAAGGCTTATCACGCCTCTCTGTCGGTACTCAACAAACAGGGGAAAGAATACGGCCTTCCACATTATTTTGGTGAGTTCCGTGACGTTGCAGTACTGCTCAAACGTGAAGCGGGAGTTACACACGAACAACTACATGAGCGTCGTGCCGCGTATGAGAGGGGCGAAGAAATCAGTTTTCCTCTGACTCTAGAAAGCGACGAAGCAATCAAAAATCTTGGTTTCGACCCGACCGCAGCGTGACAGCTGACCCCGTGCTACAATCCCGGGCCAGTCATTGGTTGGAAATTTGCGGCAGTAGGCATGCATCGCGTGTCATGAGAATGACAATCGCACTAACGTTAGGTCTTGTGCTCTGGTTCTGCGGGTGCAGAAAGACGCCTGAACCGACGCCCGAACCAAAGCCTCAGGAGAGGCCGAAGATGCAGAGGTTCGTCCCGCCGACTGCTGAACAGACGTACAGATTGCAGAAACGATCGCACACGAGGTGGCGAGAAAATTCTTGCAGACATGCGTTAGGTTCCGCACTCCCTGAAGAGCAGGTCTAACGCTACAACCCGACTATGAATAGGTGTTACGTCCGAACAGACAGCGTACCACTCCAAGCCTTACACTCCGTGCTGCAGAAGATCATCGTTGTGCCGCGACCCGTAACAGAGCGTATACCACCTTCGGTTGCGAATATGAAGAGCACCGAACTCACTTACTGTCGATCCGCACTCCACGTGCCCTTTCCGGTTTGCCCGGACCCAGCACACGACCACGAACCCGAAGCGCGAGCGCTCTCCTGTGCACCGCTTGACAACTGGAAGGCGCCAATAAACTTGCAGGTGACATTCGCCACCCCGAGTGAACCGCCGAAAGTCGCCGAGCCGGAAGAATCCACGGTTCCCGCGCCCTGACCGGGATCTGTCACGGTAATGACACCATTCGCCACGGAAAATGCGACGGATCCCGTCGCGGGGTCGCCCGCAAACGACCCATCGTACTTCCCATGATACGAACCATCATACTTGCTCTTGGCGGGCGCCTGACCAAACACGGTCGACGCGACGGCGTAGATGCCGACCATCACCGCCACGTACAACAGCGAAGGCACTCGATGTCCCATGATCTTCATCTCTCATGCTCCAAGCTGTGATTGGCTAATCACGTCATCATTCGAAACTCTGAAAACAGCGAGACAATAGTCCGAGATTTCCATTTTGACCTCCCGGCGACCGGTAATTTATATCAGACTGTTTCAGTTTTTCAAGCCTACAGCCAAGTTCTCACCAGACCTTGTTGCCATCGGGAAAGTAAAGAAGGTGATGAAACGAAACCGGAGCAAAAAGTAAAGACATGCACAATTGTTGAAAAATCGCCATCTCTAACAATGTCGACGGTGTCAAGCACGTTTCTAAGCACACTGCGGCATGCACTCGTTGAGGAGCGCTTTGCTTCGCTCGGTGCAAGTTGGGTGTTCTCGTTTCAGCCGATGCTGCCACCTGATTATCGACCTCGGTTTCATCTCCAGGATGAAAGATAACTTGGGAGCGTACAGGATCCCGTCCGGAGACCGGCCTTCTCATCCCATCTGTTTACGTCAACCATCCTACCGGCGTCGCGGTTGAGCTTGTGCGTGAGAGCGATCTGACGTCCGAGCCAACGTCAAGCTAAGGCAACTCCAAGTCGAGCGCGTAAATCTCGTCGGTGCTCAGGCTACGGACAAAGAGGTCGGAACCGTCGGGAGCGATGTTGCTCCACTCATAGGCCGGGGGATTCGCGTATCTGAGCAGCCCTTTCAAATCGACGACAAGCTCCGAGTGGGTCTCGCCCACCTTGACTCGCCGAAAAGTAGGATGGTCCGTGTTCGTAGTGTCGTAATAAACGTATCTTCCATCTTGCGACCAGTTAGGAAAACCAACGATCGCGGGCTCATTGATCCAGTCCGACCACTTCTGGGTTTTGAAGTCGAAGAGGAGCATTTTTGTGGAGTCCGCATTCAGCGCGGCCATATGGCTGCCGTCGGGCGACCAGCGTGGACTGAAAAGTTTCTCCGCTCCCGGTATGGTAGAGACCTGTTGAGTGGCAAGGTCCACGACGTAGATTCCTAACGACCCCCCGCTCACGCTCCCCCGCCCGAAGGCCAGCTTCTTGCCATCCGGAGACCATGCCGGATCCTGCTCGCCCTCATCTTGCGGAAGTACTTCCTGCGCCGCTCCACCCTGGGCAGGAATGACGAAGACCTTCCAGGGTTGGCCTGGTCGCCTCCCGATGTAGGCGATCTGAGTAGCGTCGGGAGACCATCGGGGCAGCCCCGCCGAGACCGGCGGGTAGGTGAGCTGAAGGCGGTCGCTGCCGTCCGCACGCGTGCGCCAGAGAGTGCCCTCCGGATAGGTAACGTAGGTCAACCATTTGCCGTCACGCGAATAGTCCAGTTCTCCCGCCGACATTCCCGAGAGAAAGGGCACAAACTGTTGGGCCTTGGGGTCGAAGCGTACGAGTTCTGCGCGGTCCTGGGACGCTTCCACAAAGAGCTTTTTGCCATCGGGGCTGACGGTCAGGGCGTGGAAGGACAACGGTCCGGTGGTCAACTCCACGGGCGCAGAGGAACGCCAGCGAAACAGCCCCGCTGGTTCGCGCATCGCCCAAACGTTAGATGTCGATCCGGTCGCGCTCAAGAAAAGGAAGTAACGGCCATCCGTAGTCCACTGGCCACAGCACCCATGTGTGGGTCCGTGTCTTGGCGGAAATAGGGCGTGAAGATCGCTGCCATCCGGTAGAATCTCCCACAGAGAGTAGACGGATTTTAAGAGGGTGAAGCGAATACGGGCGCCGTCCGATGAAAAGCGAGGCGCCGAGGCGAAGCCCGAAGCGGTTGCCAGTTTGTGCGGTTCCGTGCCATCGGCGTTCGCTTGGTAGAGATCAGAGCCTCTGGTGAACACCAGATGTTTTCCGTCCGGTGACCAGGTGCCCCCGCCATGGTTGCCGACGACGTCAGCAAGACGGCGCGGAGCCCCGGAGGGAAGGGGCAAACTCCAATACGGTGTTTCAGTCTCTGTCCCCACCTGAGTGCCCACCAGGAGTTGGGTGTGATCGGGCGAGATGTCGAGGACATGCGCGTTGGTAAATGGAGTGACAATCGACGAGGTCTCGCCACCACTGGTGGAAACCTGAACAATCCGCGAGGTCGTACGTTGCTCACTGAAGTAGAGGCGGGCGCCATCGGTCACCAACGCGAACTTGGGAAGGCCGTCGCGAGTGAGTTGGGTGGTGGCCGTCACTCTGGGGGGAGGGGGCGAAGAACTGAGCCAGGCAAAAGCACCGGCAACGACAAGGAGCACCAGTACGACTGCGGCTGCCCATTGCCGGGTTAACTTGCGAGCATGTGGCTGACCCGCCACAGCTTCGATCTTCCCGGAAGTAGTGTCCCGCTTGAGGCGTTTCAGATCGCCGCGCAACTCGGCCGCGCTCTGAAACCGGACTTCGCGATCCTTTTCTAAGGCCTTATTGATGATGCGCTCCAACTCCATGGGCAGGTCAGGATTAAGGCGCACCGCCGGTGTTGGCGTCGCATCGAGAATGGCTTTGAATATAACTCCCGAAGTATCGCCGCGAAACGGGAGCTGTCCAGTGGCCATCTCGTACAGCACAGCACCGAACGAGAACAGGTCGGTGCGAGCATCGAGTTCCTTCCCTCGCACCTGCTCCGGCGACATATAGGCGACAGTGCCCAACACGCTGCCGGGACTCGTGAGATGCTGCTCTGACTCGATGGTCGGGGCGCTCATGGCAATGCTCTCCGCCTTGAGATTGACCTTTGCCAACCCAAAGTCCAGAATCTTCGCCTGCCCGCGAGTCGTCACGAAGATGTTTGCTGACTTGATGTCACGATGGATGATGCCCTTGGAATGGGCGGTGTCTAAGGCATCCGCGATCTGCACGCCCAGATCGAGCACTGTTTCGATCTCCAGTGGCTTGCCTGCGATCCGATGGCGGAGCGTCTGACCTTCCAGCAGCTCCATGGCAATGAACGCCTGTCCGCGCTGATCGTCGATTTCGTAGATGGTGCAAATGTTCGGGTGATTGAGAGCCGAGGCAGCTTTGGCCTCGCGCTCGAAGCGGCTGAGAGCCTGAGGGTCTTGCGCGACCTCGTCGGGCAGGAACTTGAGGGCGACAAAGCGACCCAGCTTCACATCCTCGGCCTTGTAGACCACACCCATCCCACCACTGCCCAGTTTCTCGACAATGCGGTAATGCGAGATGGTTTGCCCGATCATTGCGGGAATGCTATGGCGTGCACCGTTGCAAGTCAATCAGTGCGGAGCACGCTACTGGAGTTTTGCATACTCCGCCTTGGCTTCCTTCAGGATGGGGATGTCGGGGTCGGCGTCTTTCCAGAGCGTGAAGAAATCTTTATAGGCTGTGCGAGCTTTCATATGAGCGCCGTTGGCGTCCGCGCCTTGCGAGGACTGCGCTTCAAGCGCGTAGGCGTGAGCGAGGCCGAGATGCGCCAGCACGCCGATCGGTTCGTTCAGCACAACGCCAGAATGGTCGAGGATTTTCTGGAACTCGGCGGCGGCTTCGTTGCCCCGACGTCCGGCCAGATAGGCCTCCCCGCGCAAATAGATGGGATAGCCGCACACAAAGCTATACGTGACACCGCGTCCAGCAAGCCCGATGTGGCAGAGTGCGACGTTTCAAACGCGGATGCTATTACTGGCAGATCAAGCACGGCTCGGACTGTTTAGCATCGGCGACATCGCTCTGCTCGGCGGGGGTATTCTGATTGTGGCGATTTGCTTGCGACGGACGCTTGAACGGACCCGGCAGGAGGTTCGCAAGAAGACGGACTACTCAGCTCCTTTTTCTCGTCTCCGACTGGTAGCTTACGAAACGGAGGTTGTTGTAAACGTTTACACAAACAATCCCGACGCGGCGGGTTGGCCTGAGATACGACATTAGCGACCTCTTATCGGCCATCAATGGCTTGCCCAAACGCGAGCAAATTTCCGTCCGGCGCCAGCACCAGCAGCTCGCGCTGGCCATAGGTCTGATCAACAGGTCCATAGACATCGCCCTTTGGCAGAGTGTCGAGCTTGGCCCTGAGTTCCGCATATAGCCCATCGACGTCACGAACGTCGATATAGTACGCGAAGCGGCGGTTGCCTGGTGGGGCACCGTCGACGCCCCTTTGTTCGAGGATTCGGAAGCCCGTTGTCTCGCGATGCACATAGGCATAATTGTCACCGCGAAAGCGCGTTTCAAAGCCCAGTATTTCAGTGAAGAAGGCAACTGCTCGCTCAAGGTTATCCACGTGCAAGAATGGCGTGACCTGGATGAAGTTCGACATCGTAGTAACTCCTGGACCAGCGGCCTGGGCGGCACGGATTCAGTGCCTCAAAACGTAATAGCCGACGAGAACGCCTAGGAGCTTGTTGAAATTACCCTTCGTGCGGCGAGCGGATCATTTTGTGACCGCGTGCTTAGCCTGTTTTTGTTGTTTTGTCTGCTGCTCCACCGCTTTACCTGGCAGCCGAGGGTTTGGCCAGCTGTTTCACGCGCTCTGCGCCCGTTGCTGATCGTCTCCACGCATGCCTGCTTCTTACCACAGCTCTCTTGTGGAAGGGCAGTGGTTCTTGAACAACCTCCTAGGGCGTACGCGGGGAAATTGTAAAGGATACCCTTCAGTCCTTTGGAAGTCTCTAGGCCGGCAAGGGTATTGGTGATTCTTTGAATTATTCCGGCTAGTAGGCCGAAGGCGATGAATATCGTCGCGCTCTTCATGGAATAGCCTTCCTCCCTCCTCAACGGAGTCGTTCAGGCGGAGTCGTTCAAGCGTCCACCGAACCTGTCACCAGCCAGTCCAAAGCTTCCTCGCGAGTCTTGAAAATCGGCAGTTCCCGCCGGGAAAATCGCGTCATGTCCTCATAGAAATCCCTAGGCAAGCTCTCTGTCCCTATCAAAGCCGATTTCTTAACATAGGGCTTGTCGAAGACTGCGGTTTCCTTCATGGCCCGAAGGGCATCCCGATCAAACGCTGCTCCAGTGAAATCTGTAAGCACCAGGACCGAACCATGCGGGTTCACGGTGACATAATCGGGAACTGCGCGAGCAATCTCTTCGACTTCGTTGGCCGGGCAGTTTGAGAAGTCAACCAGGAGAATCTTTTTCCCCCCGTGATTGATGAATCGAATACGATTTTGCACGGCTCGAACCTCGGCGAATGTAGTGTTCGTGAGTTCTACTCACTGGTCTCAGTCGGTCACGGCAACCACCACGCCAAGATCTTACTCCATCTCTAGTCGGTGATAATCAGGCTCATGTGACGCAACGGGAGCCACTACGTTGACTTGACTCCACATCCCGCCTAACATTGCCGCGTCCATGATCGGCCAAACCATCTCGCACTACCGCATCATCGAGAAGCTGGGCGGCGGCGGGATGGGAGTGGTGTACAAGGCCGAAGACGTAACCCTGCACCGGTTCGTCGCTCTGAAGTTTCTTCCCGATGATGTCGCGAAGGACCCCCAAGCTTTGGCCCGTTTCCAGCGGGAGGCGCAGGCCGCCTCCGCTCTCAACCATCCCAATATCTGCACGATCCACGAGATCGGGCAACAGGACGGCCATCCGTTCCTGGTCATGGAGTTCCTGGACGGCGTGACGCTGAAGCATCGAATCGCGGGAAAGCCTTTGGAGACGGATGTATTACTCGCTCTGGCGATTGAGATTGCCGACGCGCTCGATGCCGCCCACGCGGAAGGCATCGTCCACCGCGACATCAAGCCCGCCAATATTCTCGTGACCAAACGTGGACACGCCAAGATTCTGGACTTCGGACTGGCGAAAGTGACGCTGCCGGGCAACCGAGTGATTGATGGAGGGGGAGCAACGGTTCAAGAGACTGCAATGGGTGAAGAGCACCTGACCAGTCCCGGTTCCACGCTCGGCACCGTCGCTTATATGTCGCCCGAGCAGGCGCGGGCGAAAGAACTGGATGCGCGCAGCGATTTGTTTTCCTTCGGCGCGGTGCTGTACGAGATGGCAACGGGCACATTGCCTTTTCGTGGCGAGAGTTCTGCGGTCATCTTCCGCGAGATTCTGGATCGTGATCCGGTTCCCGCGGTCCGGCTGAACCCTGACCTTCCGCCCAAGCTGGAAGATATTATCAACAAGGCTTTAGAAAAAGATCGAGACATGCGCTACCAGCACGCCGCTGACATGCGAACCGACTTGAAGCGACTGAAGCGGGAAACAGAATCGCGACACGGTGTACAAGCTAGTTCGGGGTCGGCGGCGGTCGCGCAGGAAAGCGGTTCTCAGGTCTCCCAACGGGTGCCGGCGGCATCCGGTTCCTCCCCTGCGCTTACTTCATCGAAGTCATCGAGCCGAACGAGAGTGGCTGAAGCTCCTGTGGAGGGCAGGAAACTGTGGAAGATTCTGGTTCCCGCCACCGTGGTCCTGGTTGCCGCTGCAATTGTGGGAGGTCTCTACTTCCGTTCGCGGCAAGCCGCGACCCACCTGACCGAGAAGGACAGCGTTGTCCTCGCCGAGTTCACCAACACCACCGGCGATCCAGTCTTCGATGGCACGCTGCGGCAGGGGCTGTCGTCGCAACTGGAGCAATCGCCATTTCTGCGCTTGCTTTCTGACCAGCGTGTGGCGCAGACGCTGGCTCTGATGGCCCAGCCTAAAGATGCCAGGCTCACGCGCGAGTTGGCCCGCGAAGTCTGCCAGCGCACCGCCAGTACCGCGACCATCGAAGGCTCGATTTCCAGCCTGGGCAGCCAGTATGTCGTGGGGCTAAAGGCTGTGAACTGCCGCAACGGCGATGTCCTGGCGGACGAGCAGTCCACCGCCAGCGGCAAAGAGCAGGTACTGAAGGCGCTGGGCGAGGCGGCGACGAAAATACGCGAGAGGCTCGGCGAATCGCTGGCCTCAGTACAAAAGTATGACGCACCGGCGGAGAGCGTAACTACGCAATCGCTCGAGGCGCTGCAAGCCTACAGTCTGGGTTACCAAGCGCAGATGGCGAAGAACGACTCCTTGAGTGCCATTTCATTGTTCCAGCGGGCCATCAGCCTCGATCCCAACTTTGCCATGGCCTACGCGCGCCTGGGAACCAACTACAACAACCTGCGCCAAAGCGCTCGTGCCGCCGAATTTACGCGCAAGGCCTACGAACTGCGCGAACGGGTAAGCGAGCGTGAAAAGTTTTACATCCTCTCGCACTATGACAATTTCGTCACCGGGAACCTGGAAGCAGCGCGGAAGACCTATGAGTTGTGGGCGCAGACCTACCCACGCGACGATGTTCCGATTGGCAACCTAGGAATCATCTACATTTATCTGGGCGACTACGACAAGGCCTTGGCTGCCATGCTGGACATGATGAAGGCCGACCCCGGAGGTGGGCTGTCCTACTCGAATCTCGTCAGCTCCTACGTACAGGTAAATCGTCTGGACGAGGCCAGAGCCACGGCACAGGAGGCGCAAGCCCACAATCTGGACAATCCATTGATTCACTTTAACCTTTACGGCATTGATTTCCTACAACACGACCCGGCAGGAATGGAGCGTGAAGCCGCCGCGCTGATGGGAAAGCCGGGATTCGAAGACCTTATGCTGGACACCGAATCGAACACCGCCGCCTATGGCGGGCAGTTTGCCAAAGCACGGGAGTTATTGCGGCGTGCGGCCGACTCGGCGCAGCGTGCAGATGAAAAAGAAACGGCGGCGGCCTATGAGGCCGAAGGTGCAGCCCGCGAAGCGCTGGTCGGCAACATGGAGCCAGCCAGGCAGCAAGCACAAGCCGCTCTCGCTATGTCGGATGGCAGAAATGTTGAGGCTGGATCGGCCATCGCGCTGGGCCTGGCGGGTGACGCCCCTCAAGCCACCCGGCTAGCCGCAGATCTGGCCAAACGGTTCCCCGAAGACACGATCGTGCAATTTGAATACCTGCCGATGATCCGTGCGGCTGTTGCTCTCCAAAGCGGCAGCGCCACCAAGGCACTCGAAGCGCTCGCCCCGGCTGCGCCCTATGAACTCGGGTCGATCGGTGGGGTAACGTTGTACCCCATTTATCTGAAAGGCGAAGCTTATTTGGCTGCGCACCAAGGCAGCGCAGCCACAGCGGAATTTCAGAAAATCGTGGATCATCCTGGCATCCGCCCGACATTTGCCGAGCATTCATTGGCAAAACTGGGGCTGGGACGCGCCTATGTGATGACCGGGGATGCTGCAAAGGCAAGAGCTGAGTATCAGGACTTTTTCGCCCTCTGGAAAGACGCCGACCCCGACGTCCCCATCCTGAAGGAAGCCAAGGCAGAGTACGCGAAGTTGCAATAGCCCTTTTCTGTCTAAGTGTTGCGGTTGACCTTTGCCAAGCATCCGACCTAACATTCCCGCCAATGGTTACCCGCTCACAACTTATCGGCCAAACCGTATCGCATTACCGCATCGTCGAGAAGCTCGGTGGTGGTGGCATGGGTGTGGTCTATAAAGCTGAGGACACCGAACTCGGTCGTTTTGTCGCTCTGAAATTCCTGCCTGAAGATGTTGCAAAAGACCCGCAAGTAAGAACTCAATCCGTTTCTGTGCTACGTGCGGCCTCAGCTGACACTGCTGGAACCACGATGTATACTTTAAACTTGTTGGGCTGCTGCCCCCTCTCGTTCCGCGCCCCGGGCTCTTGTGCCAGCCCAACAGTTTTTCCTTTCTCCGTCACGGCCGAGGTGATCGATGGAAGAGTTCTCCCGAGGCCGCCCGGAAGAGAAGCCTTCAGACCCAGGCGAAGGCGGGGCGGCTGTACGCACGCCTTTCCAGGGTGGCAGCTCTTCTTCGGGTTCCATTCTGCCTCCGGAGCCTCCTCCCAGACGTACTAATCCGAGCGATCCCTCCGACTCACCCACTGTCGTGGACTATGACGCCGAACTCGGCCCGGATTCGCCCACCAGAGTTGACAGTAGCCCCGTTCCCGGAAGGCTTCTGCCGCCCATTCCTAGAACCCAGAGCTCGTCCATGCTGCAATCGGGCGATGTCCTGGGCGAGCGTTACCAGATTCTGCAAATCCTCGGCGAGGGCGGTATGGGCGCCGTTTATAAGGCTCGCGACCGCGAATTGAATCGCATGGTCGCCTTGAAAGTGATCCGGCCGGATTTGGCCGGCAGCCAAGCCATCATTGACCGCTTCAAGCAGGAACTGCTGCTGGCCACTCAGGTCACTCACAAGAACGTCATCCGTATCTACGATCTGAGCGACGCGGATGGCATGAAGTTCATCACCATGGAGTACCTAGAGGGCGAGGACTTGCGCGCCCTCATGAAGCAAAGAAAACTTACGCCGCAGGAAACGGTAGAAATCATGCAGCAGGTCTGCCGGGCGCTCGAGGCCGCACACAGCGCCGGCATCATTCACCGGGACCTGAAGCCGCAGAATGTCATGCGCGACAAGAGCGGCCGCATTCTGGTGATGGACTTCGGACTGGCCCGCACGCTGGAAGGTAACGGCATGACCCAGACCGGCGCCGTGGTCGGCACCGTGGACTACTGGTCCCCGGAGCAGGCTCTGGGCAAGGATCTGGACCAACGCTCGGACCTGTTCGCGCTGGGCTTGATCTTCTACGAACTGCTGACCGGCAAGATGCCTTACAAGGCAGACAGCGTAGTGGCCAGCCTGCTCAAGCGCACCCAGGAACGCGCCGCCCCGGTCTCCAGCCACGACGGAACCATACCGAAGGCGCTCAGCGACATTGTCAGCCATTGCATGGAACCAGACCTCAAGCTGCGGTACCAGAACGCGGCTGAGATTCTGGCTGATCTGGACGCGTGGCAGGGCGGGCATGCCGCCGCCACCTTGCACTTCCCGAGCGGCGTAAGGCCCTGGGGACGAAGCTACCCCTGGCATTGGTATGGAGCGTCGGCCGCCGTGCTGGTGCTGGCGATCGTCGGATTCCTGTTCCGAGACAAGCTGTTTGCCCCGAATCCGAAGACGCCATCCGGTCCGATCGCTTCCCTGGCCATCCTGCCCTTCCGCAACGCCTCCGACGATTCCAGTCTGGACTGGCTGGGCCCGAGCATCGCCGAAATGCTGAGCACGGGCGTCGGTCAATCATCGCAGTTACGCACCATCAGTCCCAACGTTCTGCACCAGATATTCACCGACCTGCGCATTTCCTCCTCGACGGTCCTTGATCCGCCGGCAATTCGCCGTGTGGCTAATTCCAGCACTGCCGACCGCGTGGTTTGGGGGCAGTACGCCAGGTTCGGCGACCAGATACGTATTGATGCCACACTGCAGGACATCAAGAACGACCGTACGGTTCCGCTGAAAATAGACGTGCCCAGTGAGAAAGAGATTCCCGGCGCCATCGACCGCCTGGCCGAGTCCCTCCGTCAGAAACTTGCTCTACCTGAGGATGTGCTCAAGGAATTGAAGGCCAGTTCCTTCCAGCCAGTTTCACAATCTGTCGCTGCGTTGCGGGCCTACAACCTGGGAATTGGGTTACAGCGAGGCGGGAATAACGGTGAAGCGCAGAAGCAATTCGAGGAGGCGACCAAGGAGGACCCCTCGTTTGCGTTGGCCTTCTCCAAGCTGGCGCAGACTTACAGCAGTTTGGGTTACGACCCCGAAGCGGAGCAATCAGCAAAAAAGGCTGAAGTATTGAGCCTGGACCTCCCTGAGGCGGAGAAGTATTTGATCTCTGCCGTGCGTTCCCAGGTGACCAAGAACTATCCCCAGGCCATCAAGGCCTACGAAAACCTTGCCAAAGCTTCACCCGATAACTCTGACGTGCAATCGGCGCTGGCCAGTCTCTACAAGGATTCTGGAGACCTTACGAAGGCCAGCGAATACTACCAGAAGATCCTGGCGGCAGATCCGAAGGACATTACCGCTACGCTTGCGGTGGGGCGTCTTGCCATCGACAGCGGCAACCCCCAAGCCAGTCTTGACCCGTTGAGCCGGGCTTTGAGTCTCTCGGTTCAACTGGAGAATCAAGAGCAAAAGTCGACCAGTTTCCACTTACTGGGGTCGGCCTATCGGATGTTGAACAAACCCGAAGAGGCACTGCGCGACTACCAAGAAGCGCTAGCCATCCGGCGCCAAATCGGACAGAAACACTTGATTTCGTCCAGCCTGAACGGGATCGCGACGATTGAAGCTTCATTGGGTAAGAATCAGGACGCACTGGCCCACTTCCAGGAGGCGCTGCAGATTCGGCGCAACATGGGGGACCAACGTGGCCTCGGCGACACCCTGATCGATCTAGGCAATTTCTATGATGACGGTGGCGACCACGACCAAGCATTGAAGATGTACAAACAAGCGCTGCAACTGGAGCACGATATCGGTAATGAAGGTTTGCAGGCAGCCTGCTTGAACAACATTGGAGCCGTTTATTTCGCAAGGGCACAATACGAAGATGCTCGTACCTATTATCAGCGGGCCTTGCAATTGCGCGAAAAGTCCAACGTGCCGCAGGACATCGTCGAAACCATCCACAACCTGGCCGAGACTGCAGTCAGGATGGGCGAGTACGACCAGGCCGTCTCTCAGTATATGCGGGCGCTGGAATTGCGGCGCAGCATGGATGACAAGCGTGGCGCCGCTGTAGAGTCGTACACTCTCGGCGTGATGTCTGATCATCAGGGAAAGTTCGGCGCCGCCATCAGCTCCCAGCAGGACGCACTGAAAACCTTCCAGGAGCTGAAAGACAAAACGTACTGGATGGCTGAGATTCTGGGCGGCTATGGGGAGACGCTCATCCTCGCCGGTCGGGGCGATGAAGCGAAGAATTACTTGAATGACGCGCTCAGCGTCTCACGGAAGCTGAGGAATGAGGGCATGGTGTCGCAGACTCTTGCCTTTCAGGGTGACGCCGCCTATTACCGCGGCGACTCGAAATCCTCGCGCGCTTTGTATCTGCAGGCATTGCAGGCGGCCGCCCACAGCAAAGAACCTGACAAAATCGTGATCGCGAAGATCAATCTCGCCAAGGTCGCCATCCAGGAAGGGCACGGGCAGCAAGCGATTATCAGCCTGCGTCCGTTGGCGCCACAAATGGAAAGCCTGGGATTCAAGTACCTGGCCGTGGAGTGCTCGGTTTCCATGGCGGAAGCCATGATGGAGAGCCGTGATAACGCACATGCCCAACACGAACTCGAGCGCGCCCTGCTGCGGTCCGATAAACTTGGGTTGAAGCCCCTGAGCGCCAAAGCGCATTACCTGCTGGCAACTATCCTCCGCGCAAACGGCAACCAGGCCGAGGCTCAGCAACACTATCGCGATACACTGCAGCTGATCGACGGCATGCGCAGCGATCCAGGAGCGGGAAAAATCCTGCAACGGTCGGACTTCAAGACCATGTACGAGGAAACCACCCGCTGGTCACAGGCCGCCAAGAGCTGACCGACTGAGCACGCCCGCTGCTGCCTTATCCAAATACGACCGCGGAGTAAATGGCCGAGGACGTCTCCGTTGATATCGTCGGAAGCTCTGCGACATGCCGAGGACCCAAAAAGAAACGGTGCAGGCCGCCAGCGTGCACCGTTTGCAGTGAAGCGTAACAGATCATTTGAACATGAAGTTTGCGGGGGATGCTACCACGCGGTCCGGCCCGCCCGCCAAGTCGAAAATGAGCACGACGGCGACACAGCCCGTTGAACCTGGGTCCGTATTCCAATTGAAATGGTAACGCCCCTTTCCCTGGTTGTTGAAAGCACCGGTGAGTGGTGTGAGGCCTCCAGTTACGCTAGCGTTGTTACCTGGACAAACGATCGGAGTCGATTGGATCATGACCCAAGGTATGCCGCAAGTCACGCCAGTTGGGTCTGTGCACAAAGTGAGATCTGTGACCGGAGTGCCGAACCTGTCTAACTGCAGCCATTTCAACGGCAAGGTCCTTCCCGCTTTAATTGTGTTCAACCCAGTATTGGACACGGGTGGATCAAACCCCGCAAAGCCCGTGGCCGTGGTAATCACCGGCGCGCCGGGAGTCCACTCTGGCGCATTGCACGATGGTCCAGTGTCGCCGCCCGCGTGTCGGGGGTCGAACTTATTCACTGAGTACGACACGAAGATGCTCTCGTCAAACTCGCCAGTGAGCAATGGACAATCAACGTGGTGTTTTATCTCCCAATCAGGGCCGCCGATCGCGGGAAGATCCGAAGGCAGGTCGTAGTTGAATACCAGTTGGTAATGGAACGTGGCGCAATCATCTGTCAATGAGGCGCCCTGCGCACAATCGTGCTGGAACTCGACGCACGTGTGCGCACCACTCGCGGCGTCAGTGAGATCCTTGACTGGAACGCAACTCTTGGGAAGGGGGTCCACATTGTCAAAGTCTGATTCAAGAATCGAAATTGCAGTAATCGTCAGCAACTCGCCGCCGGCATTGTCAAGTGGCTTAAACTTGTACAAGTTGTTACCAACCGGTAAAGAAACAGTGACCCCCGGCTCTAGAGTAAACGTTTGCTGAGCGACACAATTGGGTGGAGATTCTTCCCCACATTGAGCCCAGACCGGGTCGGCCAAAAGTATAAGCAGAGCGCAGCCGAAAAGCGTGAATCCTATCTTGTTCATGGTGAGTCTCCATATCGCAGTTTCCCCCAGGTCAAGGGACTGTGAGAACGCGGTCGCGGCAATGAATGCAGCCGGCGCAGTGAAGTAGATGATCGGAGGCGTGAGCTTCATGCTACCTCCTATCTGAGAACCGAGGGGGAGAGAAACAAGACTCTTGAGTGAACTATAAACGCTTACACCCGGAGGCCAACGTCGACCGCCCCCTCACTGGCTGCTCCGGTCCAAGCTTAGAAAGCTTGCGCTCACAGGTTGGTCATGTCAACGAGGAAATCCATGAAAAACGCGGAATTTCGAGAAGTGCAACAATCTTGCCACATCGTGCAAGGGCCTGCAAAGTCGCTCCGGGCGGCCAATTGGGCGCACTTAGGGGATGTCGAGGTCGGGCTCTTTCCACAAATTAAGGTAGCCACGACCTTCACAGCGCTACGAGACGCGCTGTGAACTTGCTGCCTCCGTCGCTCTCTTAGGCAGTGCGTTTCCTCTTTCTGAATGTGGTTAGTAAGGATCTGGGAAAACGCCCGTACTTCGGTCGACCCCGTCTTACATCCGATTGCCCAGAAAAGACTTAGCATTTGGCTCGGTTTGGCACGAGATTTGGGACTTTCTAGCCCCTGGGGGCAGGACCTCTCGACCCTTCCACGCGGACCCATCCCAACTTGGCACCTGGGTCGGAACCGTGGACACTCCGAAAGGAAAGTTGCCCGCCCGGATGCAAATTACCGGTGATGATCATATGCAGATTGGTTTCGAGCACGGCGCCATGGTTCCGGTGGAAGATCTGGGGATCGAGGACGGCTTTCTGTCAGGGGAAGCTGCCACCCGCCTCAGTTTGCCGGAAACCGGCAACCAACCCTCCAAGTTGCAGTTGCAACTCCTATGGGTTGACGGCAACCGCTTGGTCGGCACGGCACGGACGGAATCGACAGGCGATCTGCCGCATTTCGGCTTGCCGTTGTATATTTCCCTCTCCAGGCAAAAGTAGTTTGCTTCTACAGGAGTTACAATACCTTTGCCAGGTGAAACAGAAGCGGGCACTGCAGGGATGCAACCATGCTGAGGGATAGCCTGCGGGGCTCATCGAGCCGATCTTCCGCAGCGCGGGAGCTTAGTCCTCTCGCGCTGTGTACACCGAATCGCAAAATAAGCATCGGACGATAGACCCCCAATGCCTTGAAAATCCCCGCCCCGAAGGGCGGAACCTACACTAACGGAGAACGTCGGTTCTCCATTTCACGTTGAGCCAAGACATTCACGCCCTTACGCACTCGCTAGTTATCGCGAAATAGGGCAAAAGGCCTACCGCGCTGCATTCCGGCAAAATATATCGGCTATAAGTTGAAGGCTGTGAGCGGGGACCTGACTTCCAGGCATGAGAACCGGCTACCAGTATTAACGGTGACCTGACTAATTCGGAAGTTCACAGGATTAATCCGAAACCGGGTTTACAATAGAACGATCGTACTATATATTACGTGCGTTCTATGCAAACCACTGTTCTTTACCGCACCGATCAGGCCATTACGACTCGCCGCGAGATCTTGGCCGTTGCCGTTGACATTGCGTCCGCCGAAGGCCTGGAGGGCGTGTCCATCGGCCGTCTGGCCGACGAACTGAAGATGAGCAAGACTGGAATCTTTTCCCACTTTGGCTCCAAGCATCGGCTTCAGCTTGCGACGGTCGAGGCAGCCAAGCAGATCTTCATGGAGCAAGTGGTACGACCTGCCCTGCGGAGTCCTCGAGGCCTACCCCGTCTCAAAGCCATGCTGGAAAGCTGGCTCGGGTATGTGGAAAGAATTGTGTTTCGCGGAGGTTGTTTCTTCGCTGCGGCATCGGCCGAGTTCGACAGCCGGCCCGGCGATGTACGTGATCAGATCGCTGCATTGACCAAGGCTTGGATGGTCGGGCTGCAGGAAGAGATAGCGTTTGCACAATCAAAAAAAGAGATACAGGCGTCGGTAAAACCTGTCCAACTCGCATTCGAGCTCCACGCATACGTTCAGGAGGCCAACTGGGCCTTCAAACTGTTCAACGACAAATCGGCTTTCCTGCTTGCCCGGCAGGCGATTGCTGATCGAATCGCTATCGCGTCAGGCGAGCACTTTCTCAACAAATCCAAACGATAAGGAGCTATGTATGAACCAATCCGTCGAAGAACGGCAGGGCCTCTTAAAAAAGGCGCTGACCGGCAACGCAGTGTTCTCGATTGTTTCCGGCGTGGCGATTCTCTTTGCCAATCGCTGGTTGGTAAAGTTTCTCGGTCTTCCGGAAAAAGTCAGTTTGGCGACCCTGGGAATCAGCTTGATCGTATTCGCCGGACTTCTGTGGGTCAACGCTCGCCGTCCAAGAATCAAAATCAGCGACGCCTGGGTTGCGGTGATCATGGATTCTGCCTGGGTGGTGGGAAGCTACACGCTGATTTTTGTAGTACCGTTTAGTGCTGGCGGAAAATGGATCGTGGCACTAGTGGCTGAACTTGTGTTGGCATTTGCTATTGTGCAGTGGATGGGAATTCGGAAGATCCGAAAGCACCAGCAGCATGCCTAACCCCTTTGGGTGGTGCGTGACCACGCAACTCAGTGACCGCGACGCGCCACGCAGCTTGCCCGCTAACGAATCATCTGGAGGCGTCTCAAATGAGCCAGCGCCGATGGAACTGGCACCTGTGGGCAGGATTTCTGCTCTGCCTCGTGGGGTTCGCCAGCTTCCCTTTCTTTGCCAAGTTTCCCGTCACGCGCGACATCCCATGGGCAAACTTCTTGCTATTTGCTACAGGCGTGGCGGTCTGCGTCGTCGGCTTGAGGCGAGCCTTTGGACAACCGCAGCTATATCGCGGGAAAATCGCGGGGCCAATTCTGACCTCTCTCAGCCTCGTCGCTCTGGGGTTTTTCTGTTACATCGTCTTTTATATGACGAGGCAATTGCCGGCGTCGACTGGAGCGCCTCACGTGGGCCAGAAGGCCCCCGAATTTGTGCTGCCGGATACGAACAACAATCCAGTTTCACTGTCCAGCCTACTTTCCACACCACTCTCGAACCCGCAATCGCTTCCAAAGGGAGTGCTTCTTGTTTTCTATCGGGGGTACTGGTGACCGTTCTGCAACTCCGAGTTACGGAGTATCGAGAAAAGCCTCACAGAAATTGAGGGCCTGGGTGTCCGCCCGGTAGCTATCAGCGTCGATACGCCCGAGATGTCTCGCAATTTGTGTCGCAAGGCTGGCTATACGTATATTTTTCTCTCGGATCCGAAAGCCGAGGTCATTCGACGTTACGATCTCTTGCATGCGGGTGCCGGGATCAATGGACAAGACATCTCACGACCTGCGGAATTCCTGCTAGATTCATCCGGTGTGATTCGCTGGGTAAACCTCACGGAGGACTACCGCGTACGAGCGCGACCCGACCAGATCATAAAAGAAGCGAAGGAGCTGAAATAGCATTGGATGGCGCTCACATGCTGCGCTCTAGAACGAAGACTTGGGCCGCGGGTGATCTCCTCATTTTAGAATGATCCTGGATTTTAGGCTGGCCTAGCAACTTGGTCTATGATGCAACATTCTGAGTCGTTGCCCGGCAGCATACATCGAAATGCTATGAGCCGAGTTTGACTATCCCGCAGTTGCAGTCGTTACCGGCAACCAGCGTCATCCCTACTCATCAGCAGTAATCCTTCTCAGCCGAAATCCAAAACAGAAATAGGAATATCAATGGAACGGAACAGTAAAGTGGTTTAACGACGCCAAAGGCGATGGCTTCATCAGGAACCCGAACAGCCACGATCAAAGGCGTTCACTTCGGAATCTTCGAGATCGGGGACAACTGGACAGATGGTGGCCAGTGGGGGCCGATCTATAGAACATTTCACGGCGGCAAGTGCTACGAATTGGGGTTGCAGACTGCAATGGCACGCGGAGGGTATGACGACGAAGTCATGAAAAGGTTCACAAAGCAGGACGCACAAGACGTTGATACCAAACTGAAAGAAGCCCTTCACTCCTTTGAGTTCGTCAAATAGCGCTACGGAACTGTTATGACATCGCCATTGCACCAACTACCGGATTGTTGGTCTAATCGCCTGATCGACCCTAGCAAGCGACACCTTCTGCCCTGAGCTTCTCAAGCTGTTCGTCCTGCGTCCTGTGCTGTATCGGTGGTGGCTATCCGCGACAGCCTCCTTTAATTAGGTGCACGGGTTCGGCGGCCTCACGCGTTGGCCAAGGGCCGCCGAAGGTAGGCGATCAGCAAAGTTACAGCAAGCAGGAACACAAGAAAGGCAGCGGGATGGTGGAGCACCGCTGTGTGGATAAGGATGTGTCCAACCATAAGGCAGGCCAAAGGCAGGTGTCGCTTCTATACATAGAAGCATTACCGAAAACTCATATCCCGTTCACGCAGAACCCCGCCCTCAGCACTACTAAGGAACCACACCGCACAATTCCTAGCCCCGGATGCAATTAGGGCTACAATACACCGCCAGAGAGAAGTTCGCTAAATCCAAGGGGGCGACCAATGAAGGGACTTGGGTTTCGTATCTGTGTCCTCGGCTCCATTGCGGTGGTTTTGCTGCCGTTTCCTCGCTCCGAAGCCTCGTCTTATTGCCCTGGCTGCGAAGCGGGAGTAATCGGAGCCGCAGTTGGCATTGGCGCCGGAATCGGCACGGGCATCTACTTCATCCACCGTAGCCACACCTCGCTAACCGGCTGTGTCCGCGAGACCGACAGCGGTCTCAGTGCGACTGCGAAGGATGGCACCAACTATCAGTTGGTGAATGCGCCGAGCCAGGTTAAGGCGGGTGAACGTTTTTCACTGCGCGGCCACAAAATCACCGCAGCTTCCGGGCATACCTTTCGGGTGGACCACGTTTCCCGAGACTACGGTGCGTGCAGTCCATGAGTCGCAACGCAACGAAGGGAGCTCCTACAAGGCTTCACCCAAGCAGCGTCTGACTCTTCTATATATAGAACGGCCCCAATCACATCCGTAAACCTAGATACTTCCCATTGCACAAAGAACAGGCACTTTCGTGCCATTGCCTACATCTGCCCGCGGGCGGAGAATGCCTGCGCGAAAGAGTCCTGAGGGGCGTCGCGGTCAACCAGCCAGACAGCACCCCTCGACAACATCAATGCACATCACCCGCGGCCGAGTCATATCGGCCGCCTTCTTATTTGGCCCGAATTCACACCTGCCCCGCACACGCGCCAGCACACACCCCGCATGCCCCGCACGCGGCAACGACACCGACAACACCAGCGACTACTGCGCCACTCTTCCAGTTTATGGCGATCCACGAAGGGATCCGTGTGAGCGAACTCATCATTTGGATCGGAAATCAGTGAGCCCCAGAGTAACTTCCTGACATGTGCACGAGATTACAAAAGTCCTACGCCGTCAGCGGGTGTTGGCGGGTGACGTTCTTGATCGGAAGGCCGGACTATACATTCTGAATTGCCCGGTACTGGTCATCCGAATCAGCCTGCGGTACTAACCGTTCCCACCAGAACCTGCGTCGCTCAAAATCAAACGCAATCTTCCAGAACTGAGGCCCCCTAAACCCTAAAACTCCGTCAAAATTGTTCCCGTCATCCTTACGGCCATCTGCGACAAGGGCAATCTGCGACGCAGAAGCCGCGATTCTCGAGCGATCGCGAAGTTTATCAAAGGCGCTGGCTAACAGTGGCAAAGAGCAGGAAGCTATCACTCGGGCCCTGTACATTTTGCGCCTGCTGCGAGCAAGAAACCTGAGAGTGACGTGATTGGTGCAGGATGAGGAGAATAGCCTAGCCATAGCGAATACGGAAAACCTCGGGTTACCAAGGTTATGTCTTCGCGGTCTCGATCGCCGCCCCAGCCGCCCTATCCGCGGGAAAATAGCGGATATGAAACTAGAAGTGCTCTCGCTCGTGTTGCGGCTTGACTGCTTATCTTGTGTGCTTACTGTTATTTCGACGATCCTGGTTGGGAGAAGATGCTGGGAAGGCTGGATACTGGCGGCCGCGAATAGCCTGATCATTTGCGTAATCGGGTTAAGAACGGCCCAGTTGGGGTTCATTCCGGCAAACCTGTTTTGTATTGTGCTCTATGCCGTCAACCTCCGAACCTGGCGCAAGGCCGAGGCAACCTGATTCTTGACATATCCTTCTCCCCACCGTCTACTGCTCCCACAAACGAGCGTCCTTCATGAACACTTGGGAGTGCGCGTGACTCCTTGTGCCTTTGTGGAAGTTTGCGTGGAAGTAGTCGGCTGTGGTCTTGTATTACCATCTAGTCGATGGACTCACGCCTCGGACGCTGGCTTCGCGATCCCCTGATTTTATTATGCCTGACGGCGGGCTTGCTCGCTTTTGTTGTGCAATCGGGCGAGCTGGGCACCGCCGACACAATGCACCGACTACAGGCCACTCACTGGATTTGGACTTCAGAGCCGCAGGTGCTGCCCGACGAATATCCCGAGTTCGGCCTTCACGGAAGGGGAGGCCAGCTCTACGGATGGTACGGCATCGGGCAGTCGCTACTCATGCTGCCCGCCGACGTGTTAGGAACGGGGCTTGCTCGTCTCTCCATGATTGCGGGCTACGATGATGATCGGTCTGTTCGCAGCATTGTGGTCAGTTACATCACAAACATTCTGGTGAACGTGCTGACCGCGTTGATCTCGTTTCGCTTGTTGCGCCAACTGCGCTTTACGACACAAGATTCAGTTTACGGGGTGCTGGCCCTCCTCTTCTGCACCACTCATCTGCACTACACCCAGAACATGATGGAGAACAACTACATCATGCTCCTAACCTTGATCGGATTTTCATTCCAATACGAGTGGCTGCGCACTGGGAGTTGGCGCGCGCTTTTTATAGGCTCTTTCGCGCTGGGTCTTAACCTATTGACTCGACTTACGACCGGCCTCGATCTCATGGCCGGAGGTTTGTTTCTGCTATTGGTATTGTTGTTCGAGAAGACGCCGCCACGCACGCTGTGGGAGCGATTCGTCGCGTACAGCAAAGTCACGGCACCCGTCTATGCTTTCTTTCTGCTGATCGACCGCGTCTATCAGTTCTATCGTTTCGGATCGCTATCGAATACGTACTTTGCGCTTTTTGCCCAGGAACAGCGTCGTCAGGACCCCTCGCTGCCACCGAGTTTCCCCTGGACCAACCCATTTCACACGGGCTTCTTCGGCGCTCTATTTAAACCAGAAAAGTCTATTTTTCTTTTCGATCCTCTGCTGGTGCTGGCAATCGTCCTCATGATCCTGCTGTGGAAGCGCCTGCCTCCGGAAATTCGCGCGTATGGGGCGACATCTCTTCTTCTGTTGCTGGGTTACATCATGTTCTATGCAAAATACGCTGACTGGAGCGGCGACTTCGCCTGGGGCGACCGTTATGTTTCGACTGCGGTCGAACTGGTAGCCTTGTGCGCGGTACCCCTGCTGCTGCGCTATCGCGCCGACCTGGGAAGTTTAGCGTGGCGCGCTGGGGTGGTAATCATCGCAGTTAGTTTAATCATCCAGGTAGCGTCTCTGGCCTTCTGGCTACCGTTGGAAATCTACCAGATGGAAACGCTCGGCCACCCCACCTTTGTGATCGCTCTTCGATTGAAGAACATCATCGCCTTTACCCTGGGCAAAATGGAGTCCTGGGGTTTGAACAACGAGGCCATGACCCAGGACAACTGGGATTACGTCCATATCACGACCTGGAACTTCCTGCCGTTCTTGCTGCGACGCGTCGGGGCCGCACCAGGGTGGATCGTGAATGTCACATTTGCCATCTGGGCTGCATCGATAGCGGCACTTGCAGGGGCTCTCCTGCGGGTGCATACGACGGTTCGAGCAGTCCAGACCAACCTCGGTTGATTACCTCAAATCCAAGTGGCGCCGACTAGCTTGACCGAAGTGAGAGGTAAAGGATAACGAAGTCGGTACGATACACCGCGGGAACGGGCAAAACGGGTGTAAAATCGCTGCCGTTTTCGAGTTCGGAGGAAGCTCCGGCCAAACAGCGTGATTCAGAACGATGCGTGAGGTAGGGAGGGTAGTCCCATGCGGATACTGCCACGTCTCCTCGGACGCCTTCGGGTTCCCTACTTAGTCCTCTCATCTGTTGCCTTCTTAACCTCAGTGATGTGTTCGGCTGCAGCGTTTCCTCTTCAATACGACTTTCGGCAGCCCATTCAGACATCACAAAAGCTTTCGTCCTTGCCGCTTGGGTTTGAGCAGAACCTGGGTCAGGCCAATCCAACGATTGGTTTCCTGGCACGCGCTGACGGATACTCTCTCTATCTGGGGAACGGCGAGTTCACCATTGAAATCGCGGATCCCCACAATCCGGCACTCGGCGAGTCCGTCCATGTCACGCTGGCCGGGGCAAATCTGAATGTCGCACCTGAAGGAATAGACCCTCTACCGGGAGTGACACACTACTACATCGGCAGTGACCCGAGAGCCTGGATCACTGATGTCAAACACTCGCGAAGAGTTCGTTACCGATACGTCTACCCGGGCATCGATCTGATTTTTTACGGTGATCGACGGCAGTTGGAGTTTGATTTCGAAGCGGGCCCGGGAGCAGATGTGTCCCGGATCGTGCTCAAAGTAGACGGGGCGACTGTCCAAAAAACTGGAGGAGATCTTGAACTGGTTACGCCCCGCGGCAACATGGCGATTCTGAAAAGCCCAAATCTGTATCAGATTCGCGCCGGCAAGCGCTGCCCTGTGCGGGGTGGGTATTCCATAAACAACAGTCAACAAGTTGCTTTTGTGGCCACCGACTATGACCGGGCGTTGCCGCTTACCATTGATCCTGCCCTCGTATACTCGACTCTTCTGCAAGAGTTGATGCAGTCAACCATTTTTGCGGGACAATATCCGGCAGGTCAGAATTTCGAATTCGATTCGACTTACGGCATCGCCGCTGACAGTAACGGCGCAACCTACATCACTGGGGAAGCGGCGCTGCCGGATCCGAGTCAGGCGCTGCAGCCTCAACCCACTTTGTACTTCAGTCGTGCATTTGTCGTTAAACTCGATCCCACTGGCTCCAACCTGGAATATAGCGCCTACCTGGGTAGCCAAGCGTCGAGCAGCACTTCGTCGAGCCGAGGCCGGGCGATCGCGGTCGATAACCTGGGGAACGCTTACATCGCTGGTGACACGCTGGCTCCCGACTTCCCTGTCACACAAGCAACTTACAGCGCAGCGCCCATCTGTCCTGGAGGCACCGGCGATTCCTGGAGCTGCGACGAACCCTTCGCAGCCAAGCTGGATGCTTCCGGGAAGCTCACCTATGCGACGTTCTTGGTGCAAGGCCCTGCTTCCGACACTGCCGGTCCATTACCGCTATCGGTTGCGGTCGATAGTAACGGAGCCCTGTATGTCGCTGGAACGACCACGGGTCCCGCCAGCGCTGGAGTGACTCCGCCATTGCCCTTGACGCCCACGCTGACCACCACTGCCGGAGCATTTCAGACCGCGAGAAAAAATGATTCGTCGGCCTTTGTACTGAAATTGCATCCCGACGGATCGAAGGTCGATTACGCCACTTACCTCGGAGGCAGCACCAGCGAGAGTCTGGGAGGGATTGCCGTGGACACAAGCGGCATCGCCTATGTCGACGGGGGTACTGCATCGTCAGACTTTCCCACCACCGCAGGAGCGTTTCAGCAGACAAGCTCGGGGAAGAGCGCATTCTTCGGCAAGCTGAGTGCTGATGGAACAAGCTTGCTGTATTCAACCTTTCTGGGAGCCGCCGGAGTTACTGCCAAGGCCACGGGAATAGCCATGGATGGGAGTAATGCCGCTTATCTGACTGGAGAGGCATCGGGCCCAGGGTTCCCAACTACCGCCGGAGCGTTTAAAACCACCGTCCCTCCACCAGTTCTAATAAATGGCGACTTCTGGCCCTACAACTTTGTTTCGAAATTCAATCCGGCCGGGAATTTGTCTTACTCCACATTTATAGGTTACGGAATGGCGGCGGCGGAGACCGACCGAGCTGAGGCGATTGCGGTGGATAGTCTCGGCGACGCTTACGTGAGTGGCGCCACGGTTTCTTCGAGCTATCCCGCGGTGGGTTCTATTCAGCCATTTCCGATGGACCCTTCCATTCCTCCTGGCGCTGTTTTCGTGACCAAGCTGAACCCCGCCGGCTCCGCGCTGGCCTACTCCACTTTCGTTATTAATTCCGTGCCGCGACTGGTGGGAATCGCGCTCGACTCCAATCACAATGCATTTCTCGCGGGGGGAAATTTCACCAACGTTCCCACCACTGCACTTGCGTTCCAAAGTGTGGCCCAGGGGGGAGGACCGACCTCTGGGGGATTTGTGCTGAAAATTGCGGACTCCCTAGGCATGGGCGTCGCAATTCCAGTGCCCCGGCAAGTGACGATTCCTTCCATCTGGCAGAAGGGCAAAACCAGTCCTCCATTTCCAGTCATACTCGGCAACTATGGCGACGCCGATATTTCGATTACCGGCATCTCGGTGTCAGGCGAGAATGCCAGCGATTTCGCCCAGACAAACAACTGCGGGGTTACGTTGCCGGCCGGCACGAACTGCACCATAGAAATTACCTTCACGCCAACTGTCGATGTCGGAGCCAGGAGCGCCGCGCTCAGCTTCGTCTTCGGGGGATCCGTACCATCACAATCGGTGGCGCTGTTCGGCCAGGCGGGCTTCCCGATCATCCAGATCACTCCCGGTCTTTCGATCGATTTCGGTTCCGTCGGAGTGGGCACGTTCGACACCGTGGATATGGGGATATCGAATGTTGGCACCGGAGTGCTTAACCTGGGCTATTCATTCTCGGGAGATTTCACCGGCGACATGTTCGGCGGATTCCTATCGATTTTGCCTCCCGGCGCGAGCGCACCGCCGCTAAGGGTATCGTTCACTCCGAGCGCGGCTGGACTCAGAACGGGACAGTTAGTCATTACTGATGACGCGGCTGGAAGTCCTCATGTAGTGCAATTTAGCGGAATTGGAATTGCGGTGAACACCGGAGATTTTGTTCTGCAGGCTGCCTCGAATTCGTCCACTTCCGCCACCATCACGGCAGGTCAAGCGGCTACGTACAATCTCCTGGCAGTGGGTGGGGCCGGTTTTAACGATAACGTCACTGTGACTTGTGCGGGATTTCCGCCAGGCTCTACTTGCACGCTCAACCCCAACAAATTCCCGCTGGGCTTTGCCACACTTATCGGCACTTCTCCCCAAGCCGTGACAGTCTCGGTCAGCACCACGGCTCGCCAGTCTTCTATGTTGAATAATCCTGCAGCTATCTCGTGGTTCGGATTCTCTGTTTTTGCCGGAATGCTCATATACGCTCATCCGAAATCGGCTCGGTCCCGTGTTCGAACTTCGCTGCGATCTCTGCTTTTGCTGCTCGCTCTCACATTGGCCGGCTTGTTGGTTTCGTGCGGCGGGGGACAGTCGTCCCCACCGCCCACTGCTGGCACTCCGGCGGGCAACTACACCATTACGATTACCGCAAACTCCAGCAAGCTGACCCACAGCATGAAATTAACTTTGGTCGTTCAGTGAGAATGACGCAGATTACTTGACCGTAGAAGGACAAGAGTCCCGCTCGCATCTTGGCACTCGTGCTTTGCTCTTGCCTGTTATGCGACTCACCAAGCGAATTGCAGAAGGCGCAAGAGATGGCGTACTGAGGGACGCAGTCCCAACGTGGGCGCTGGCGATACGATCGCCGGTATAATGCGACGAGTTCGGGGGCAAGATGAAAATCCCGCTTAAAACTCAGCCCCTTCTTTGCGTCGGCATTTTTCTGCTGGTCTCCACTCTCGCCTCCGCCGACACTATCTATTTGAAAAATGGGATGTACATCGTCGTCACCAAAGCGGTGGACAAAGGTGGCGAGGTCGAATACTGGGTGGGAAGCACGAAGTATACGATCTCCAAGGAACTGGTCGCGAAGATCGAATCTGGTAACCGCTCCCCGAGCAACCGCTCCGCAGCTCCAATGAATGGCGCCTCCGCCGTGCAGGATCTCACGCGGCGGGATGGTGCTGCGAGCTCGGGACCTGTAAGCCACCGCGAGAAGCTGCAGCTTCCCGCTCCTGGCGGACCAAAGCAGCAGGAACCTTATTGGTCAGCTCTACGCACTCGCATCACGCAGGGGGATCGCGTCAACGATACCAGGCTGGCGGAAATCGAACTGGACAACGATGCCCGCACCACCTCCAACGCCTACTTTCTTGCCGGGGTAACCGAAATGCAAAGCGGCAACTCCGCCAAAGCCAGCGTCTATTTTGAAAACGCTCTGCGCGCGACGCCGGAACAGGCAAACTTGCTGGAGTGGCACGCCGTCGCGCTATCCGCCCAGGGGAACTACGCCGAGGCGGTCCATGAACTTGAGCGCGCGACTGCGCTCGAGCCCGGCTCGCCGCATCTTTTGCAGCTATTAGGGCTGGCGCGATACGATGCCGATCGCACCAGTGAAGCGGTGACCGCCTGGAAGCAGGCCGTCGAACTGGCGCCCGATCCCTACACCGAGAAACTGCTGCACAAGGCCGAGCGTGAACTCGAAGTCGAGGAGCGATCGCGCAGCCGGCAGAGCGCTCATTTCACTCTGCACTATCAGGGTGACGCGACCTCTGCCGAGCTGCAGCAGCAACTCCTGGCGACGTTGGAGGAATCGTATCGCGACCTGGCCAGTCAGCTCAGTCATCAGCCTGCCGAGAACATCATCGTCATTCTCTACACCCAAAAGGAATTCGTTGACATCACGGAAGCGCCGTCCTGGGCGGGCGCGATCAATGACGGCAAGCTGCGTATCCCCATCGGCGGAGTTAACGTCATGACTCCGCAACTGCAGCGCATTCTGAAGCACGAGCTCACCCATTCGTTCCTGCGTTCCCTGGCCGGCGGCCGCTGCCCGACCTGGCTCAACGAGGGTATGGCGGAGCTGATGGAGCCGCGCAGCTCGGATACATTTGCCAAGCCTCTGGCTGCTCTCTTCCAGCAGCAAAAGGAAATTCCATTTTCCGTGCTGGAACATCCCTTCAACCGCTTTTCTGATTTGGAGGCGCAGGTCGCCTACGCCGAGTCTCTGTCCGGAGTGGAGTACTTGCGCGAGCGCTACGGAATGGCTGAAATTATCAGAATGTTGCGGAACATAGCTTCCGGCGTGGAGCCCGAACTGGCATTGCGACAGAGTACAGGCATGGACTACTCCGTCTTTCAGCAGAGAGTTGGCGAATATCTGGCTAAAGCGAACTGAGATCGATTTCTTGCCACTGCAATTAACGTTCTCCTTCTCAAACTAAAATCCATCAGGCGGTACGTCCTAACGATACTAGGCGCGACACTTCTACTCTGCGAGTATGACTTGGTGGAAATACCGCAAAGTAGTGCGCTTCAGCTTGCAGGCCGCAGAGGGATAATCTCGAACGTCCTTGACGCTCGATCCAGCTTTGTCGCTCTGCAAGCGCTGGACCTGATCACCACCCTGGTGGCGTTTCACTTCGGCGCCTTTGAAATGAACCCTCTGGTGGGCCGGCTCACCGCGCTTTTCGGTCCCGCCGGCGGTGTCGTATTCAGCAAGATAGTCGCCGTACTCATCGTGCTTCGAGTGCGAAAACTGATGTGGTTCGCCAACCTCTTCTACTTCGGCGTGGTCTGCTGGAACACTTTTATCCTGCTCGCGCTCTCGCACGCTACGCGCTAAGGGCGATTAGCGCGCGCTGCTCTTCTCGAACACCTGGTTTGATCGAACCGGCGCGGTTCGGATCCGGGCCGCTCTCTGATTGTCACTGGCTAATTTAGGTTAATTACGTACGGCGCGATCCGGACTTTCTTCTGGCCTGGAATCGGACGCGAGAGGAAACAACTGCGGCTCGGAAGTGTCATCCACATTGTTGACCATCAAGACCACAGCGAGGAACATGAGCAAAATCACCACAACCGACACAATTTCCTCCTACTCGTGGGAACAGCATTCGCCGCAACGGTAAGAGGATCGTCATTCATTCGAGATCGCATGTAAAGATGATCTGAGCCTAAAGCGTGACAGAGGTAACGCTCCGCGGAAGTCACCAGAAACCAGGCTGCCAAGGGGTTTTGACTTGAATAGCCTTATTCGGGGGAGCACGTTATGGAAAGGGAGCGTACCTCTCCCTGTAACACCTCCTCCGATGCCGCAGGGGCGCCCCCCTCCAGTGACCCAAGATCCCTAGTGGGTCACCGAATTACTCTATCGCCCTCCGCCGCACACGGGAATGGCCCTACGGCCCTACCAAAGCGGGCCACTGGCGGGCCATTGACAAAAGCGTTCAGGTTTGTCGAGGCCTTGGCGTAGCCCCTCGGGACCCAGGTCACCACCGCCCGCTGCAAAAGTGCAAAATAAAAAAGAGCATCGGATGTCGCCATCCGATGCTCCCCGTGTAACGCTAAACTGCTCAGTTGCCTACTGCAGTACTTGGTACGCAGGGGCCACGCAAACCGCCGCGCCACCAGCCTGCGGAGCTGCACCAGCCGCACCAGGAGCGAAGTGAATCACTCCATCTTCAGCCGAGCAGAAGTTGCGCACACCGGTCTGGTTGAAAGCAGACGGTGCCGCGCCCACGCCGTAGGTCAGGATCAAGGTGCCACCCGCGCCCACTACGCCGGCTTCGGTGTAGTAGAAACCGCTCTTCGCAGTACCCGGAGCGCCGGCATTCGATAACACGCTGTCGATCAAGCAAGCGTTCGCCTGAACCGGTCCGCCTGCAGGGCAGGTCGAACCCGGACCACCAGGCCCAAGCTGAGGCAGGTTGGTGGAATACCCAACAGTCGGGAACGCCGACTGATAGGAAACTTCAGCGGTGTTGATGGTACGAATTGCACTAACCGCAGATGATTCGTTGGCCGCGATACGTGCACGCAGCAAGTTCGGAATGGCGATCGCAGCGATGATCAGAATGATCGCGACCACGATCAGCAACTCAATAAGTGAAAAGCCCTTCTGTTTCCGCATCTCGTTTTTCCCTCATACCCGATTTGAAATTTTGGTCTTCATTAGCCCCAATCTGGGAATTTGATGGCATTCTTCTGGCCAACCACTGGAAGCCCCCAAATGATTGACCTCACAGGTGCAGATGTCTCGGGATCGTTTCTCGGAGATTTTGCCCCTGGTTGGTTTGACACAATTTGTCACCGACCTGTGACAAAATTTGCCAGTTTTACTGAGATATCCACTTTTTCGGATTGCTTGTTTACGATTCCAGGGACCGTTCAAAAAAGGGACCGTTCTAGAAAAGGGTTTCCAATGCGCAGAGATTCTCCTGCGTCTGGTGCGGCGCGATTCACTTCAGGTTATTCCGCGTGCCGCGACTCCGTAATTACTTCGCGATGGATTCGAGCCGGACGCTGAGGCGCCATTCAACGAGATCAGTCCGTGCCTCATCATTGGCAACTCTAGACCTTGCTCTCGCCGGTGGATGGGCCGAAGCCGAAGCGTTCACGCATCCGTTGCCGGAATCTTTCTCGCTCCTCAGGGGTCCTGTGCTCACAGCGCTCTCCCATGCGCCGGCGGAAGTTGGAGCGCCCGGAACCGTGCGATCCAAGTCCGCCGAAAAGGATGCGGCACAGTATCAGGATGCCAAGCGCTTGCCAGAAAGTAATCTGGCGCCATCCGAAGAGCGGCGGCAGCAGCCAATTCCACAGGTGCAGCACAAGTTCGCCGCCGATGACGACAAACAGCAGCATCCCCAGAATCGCCAGCGGAACCATGAAAACGATTTTCCATCCTCTACTCATGTTCAGTCCCTCGTGCTTTCGTAAATTCGTCGTAAATGCTTTGCAATCGCTCGCGCAGATGCAGCACCGCATAGCGTTTGCGCGAGAGCAGCGTATTCACGCTCACGCCGGTCTCGGCGGCCATCTCCTTGAAGCTGCGCCCTTCCAACTCGTGCGCAACAAACACCTCGCGCTGCTCCTCCGGCAGCTCGTCGACCGCAAGTTCCAGCTCATCCAGAAGCACGTTGCGGAAGTACAGCGCCTCCGGCCCGGCATCGGGCGATGGCAGCAGGTCTTCGAACTGCAGCAGTTCGCTGTCGTCAGCGTCATCGCCCCACGCGACGGGCGTATCGCTGAAGCTCTCCGGCCTCTTCTTGCGGAAGAGATCGGTGATGCGATTGCGCGCCACGCGAAACAACCAGCCGGTGACGTGATCGATCGGCATCAGCAGGCGATTCGCTTCCACCAGCTCGTAGAAGACGTCCTGCAGAATGTCTTCCGCGTCGCGCGGGTCGGGCACGCGCCGGCGAATGAAGTTGCGCAGCCGGGACTGCTCCCGCTTGACCACTTCGGAGATCCGCTGGTCCTGTTCGAGTGCCATCTGCTCCAGGCCCACTGCGTCCTTCCTCTAGGGTTGTAGACGAATGAGGGGTGCGGATATTGTAGGGTGGCTAACGTCTCAGGTGGCGGCGTCGAACAGTTTCCGCGGCACCCAACGCCGGACCTCTCTCAAAAAGAAGACACGGCACCTCGCCGAGGTCTTTCACTCATGCACTCATCCTCTCGACCATTGGGCCGGCGATGAAGTACGTTCTCCACTGGTCCACTGGCGTTGTACAGCGGTGCGAGATAGATCCCATGCCGGGCAGCGATGGTCTCAATCTCCGCGACCCGCCCCGGAGTGATGAATCCTCTTCCCTGAGAGAAAGGTTCAAAGCGGCGCTCCAGAGCAAGAGCCATGCCTTCGAGCAGACATCCGTGGACGACATCGGGGAAGGGATGGCGATTCAGAATTCCATGAAAGTCGGGCGCGAATCTCAATCCGCCAGTGATCTGTCCCAGACCTCCAAAGAACACTTTGGCGCCAGGCATCTGCGCGCTTGGTGAGAGATTCTTCGGATAGCCTGCATCGCAAACGATCGCGTCGGGCGCGATGCGACCCAACAAAAGTGAAGGAGACGCCAGACTCGCCGCACAGATCACGAGATCCGCCTCGGCGGAGAATTGCTGTCGACCCTTTTCCACGAGATCAGTCGCGATCTCTACCTCAACTCCGTCAGCGTGCAACTCCTCTGCGAGCCTGCGCAATCGCTCCAGGTTGCGTGCGCTGAGCAGCACTCGCTTCACCAGAGGCGCTAAACAACGGGCGCAGCCGGAACCCACATCTCCAGTTGCTCCAACGATGAGCAGCGTCGATCTACGGAGATCGCGGCCCTCCAGCGCGCACATCTTCTTGATGCCCCGAACGATGAACCCAACCGTCAAGCTATTGCCCGTGGTGAAAACCGTATCGTGTCTTTCGGGAAGCTGATCGAAGTTGCCCTCGATCAGAATGGAGCTGAATCCGCCAAGACTCACGATCTTCGCTCCTGCCTTGATCGCGCAGGCCGCTGCGCCTCGAACCCGGGCGATGTTCTCATGCACGTAGGCAGCTTCCAGACGGTCGGGAGGAATGAAGGAGTCGATGTAGAGGCCATGCGCCTTTGCTCGAGCAATCGAGCCGACCTCGACATGGCAGACCGCCCGGGGCGGAATCCATGGAAGGATGTCCCTGATCTCATCGTCCGGCAGAGGCGCATGCTCCGGCCCGCGCAGGACAGCGAGTACGTCCGCAGCCGCTCTCCAACTCTCCTGATGCCCGATCAGCGCAAAATCGACCTCGCTGGTCTGCCGTGCGATAGTCTGCGCCGGCCTAGCTACACTGGCAATTGAGCCACCCATGTAAGTGTTACCTCCCCGGGTATCCCAAGCAAGTCAAGCGTCTTCAAATACTGTTGCAGCGACGCTCCGCGGAGCTCGGCTGCACTCAAGCTGACATCGAACAGCGACGGCTTCACGCAGCTCGCGTGGCACACTTCGCAATGTCCATCCTTGCATTCCTTCGCCAGCATCTTCGCCAGCGTGGTCATCACATCCAGATGCAGCCGGTACACCTTGTCGTCGAAGCGCTGCACGTCCAAAGCTCGCTCTGCTCTGAGAATCGACATGGCGTGATCGACATGCTCTTCTTCCTCGGCTGCGATGGAGGCAAAGGTCTGGCCAAGACTTCCTGGTGCCACCTTGCCCGACGCGGGCGTAGCTTGCGACCGCGAATGATTCCAGCATGATCTCCTGGACGATCAGGCAGCCAATAAAATCGCGCTCCGTGACGCAGCCCATGAATGCCTCGCGTAGCCGCTTCCAATGCTTGGCGTCGACGTTGTTGATGACGTCCACTCCAATCTTGCGGCCCTCGGCAGCGAACCGAGCGGCATGCCCGCGTTCAATCTGTGCATGCTCCAGGGCATCTGCAACTTCTTCGGGATCGTCACAAATCTCCGATAAGGACGTATAGTTCATCGCGGCGATCAGTTCGCCGGTCATTGCCTGGGCCAGAACGTCCTGCCAAATCGGAGCACTGGGTGAGAGAGAATTACATTCAACCGTCGAGCAGTTAAGACCAATAAGGGTTTCCATGCGGCCTCCTGAATTTCGAATTGTGCCCATACTCTTTCTTCATGCGCTTTCTTCATGCGACGCCATGAATCAAGCGTGCATGCCAATCACAGCGGTTCCCGATAACGTCGCAGTCGGACCGCTCCTGCGAGCAATGCGGCCGCGACGATCAGCCCGACCCACAGACCCGGGTTGCTCAGGAATCTTCCCGGCGCGAGTTGTGCCAGCGGGATGAAATGCGCATCGATCGGGACACCATTCTTGTCCTTGAGGTCGAAGGCAAGCGTGGCGAATCCGATCAAGCGGTCTCGCAACAGGCTGCCGACATACGAAGTGCGGAACGCGATGGTCTCGACGGCGGCAATTGCCAGCGGCGGCAACACCGCCCATAGAAATGTCGCGCGCCGCGCCCAGCCTGAGACCAGCAGCAGCCAGCCATAGATGGGCGCATGCCAGAGCGCAAGCACGGCCAGAGTGTAGAGCGACACAAGTTCCATCTGGAACAACGGCAAGCGCGTCCACGCTGTCGCAGCATCCTGTCCAGTCACGAACAGCGCCACAAGGCTCAGCAGCCGCATGATGAGTTGCAGGGCAACGGTGATTGCGAAGACGACCAACGGCAGAACTACGAGGGGAATAATCGCCTTCGAGAGCACCGTCGTAAGATCGGAAACCGGCAGCGACTTCCAGAACAGGATGGTGCGCTCGCGGCGTTCGCCGTACAGCGCCTCGAGCGAGTAGAAGAACCCGACGACGAACCCGGTCGCCATCAGCAGCATGGCAGCGTGGCTGTAGGGCATGGCGAGCTCGATGAGCGGAGGCATTGAATGGTTCGCCGCGATGCTGCGCAGGCTGCGTGGTAGCCAAAACAAGCTGATCAGGAAGCCCAACAGGTAGACGCCGGCGACCGCCAGCGGCGCAATGTAGATGGAGCGGTTCTCCCACAACTCGCGGCGCACCGACCAGAACAAGGGCCGAGTGTGCGCCATGGCCGCGGGCGCGCTTGCCTGCGAGTCGAGGGATTGGGCCACGGGGTTCGACGGAGTACTCATCGAGCTGCTCCTTGTGCCTGGCCGGCGTGATTTCCCATGACGGCAACGAACAAGTCGGCAATGCTGGGCGTGCGCACCTCGCCCAGCGCGGCGAGTTGCTGACGGTCGGCACGATTCTTTAGATCAAACAGCAGGATGCTGCGGCCGATCATCTGGCGCTCGTGCATCGGCTTGAGCGCTCTTGCTGCGGCGAGTTTTTCGGGATGCACCATGACTTCCAGATAGCGCGACTCGAATTCTTCCATGGTGCAATCCAGCAGGATGCGCCCGCGATTGATGAACATGAGATCGGTGAGGACGTGCTGTACGTCTTCGACCTGATGTGTGGTCACCACGATGGTGCGGCTGCGATCGAAGTAGTCGTTCAGCAGCGAATCGTAGAACTGCTTGCGATACAGGATGTCGAGGCCAAGCGTCGGCTCGTCCAGCACCAGCAGTTTCGCGTCAATGGCCATGACCAGAGCCAGGTGCAACTGGGTCACCATGCCCTTCGATAATTCCCTGATCTTGCTGGCGTGCAGGATGTCGGTCTTCGCCAGAAAACCTTCCGCCTTCGTCCGATCGAATCGCGGGATGCACGCCGGCCACGTAGTCGAGTGCCTGCGAAACCCGCATCCAGCGCGGCAGCACGGCGACGTCGGCAATGAAGCAGACATCGCGCATAAGCTGATCGCGCTCTGTCCAGGGGTCGCGTCCGAGTACTTTCAGTTGCCCCTGATATTGGGTGAGGCCAAGGATGGCGTTGAGTGCGGTGCTCTTGCCCGCGCCGTTGGGACCGATCAGTCCGAGGATGTGGCCCTCGTCGACCCGCAAATCGATGCCGTCCAGCGCGATGGTTTTGCCGAAGGCCTTGCGCAGGCCGTGTGCCTCTACGACTGTCATGGCTTCGGTTCCTCCTCTGCGTCATCCGGCGTCGACTCGCGGGGCGCAGCACCCCCATTCAGCAGTTCCTCCGCTGTCAACCCCAGCCGCTGAATGGTGGCTGAGACCCGTGGCCATTCTTCGGCAAGAAACTTCTGGCGTTCGCCCTGCAGCAGCAGATTGCGCGCGCCCGCATTGATGAACATGCCGCGACCTCGCCTGCTCTCGACCAGTTGCTCGTCGACCAGTTGCTGATAGCCCTTCAGAACCGTGAGCGGATTGACCCGATATTCGGCCGCCACATTGCGCACCGAAGGCAGCGGATCGCCTTCTTTGAGCACGCCGTCGAGGATCATCGCGACCACACGGTCGCGAAGCTGGCGGTAAATCGGCTGACTGTCGTTCCACTCACGGTCCATCATGGGTTCCAGATACCCTTACGAGAGATACTCTCCGTTATTTTGTTCGCTGCAGATCGAAGTGCGCCTGGACCGGCTTATCCCCTGGTTCCATGTACGTCCAGTCCTCGGTGTGATGGTTCGCATCCAGGAAAGTGAAGACGGCGTGGTGCATGTGTCCGTACTGCGTGCTGCCGGCGACGTCGAGAAATTCGAATTCAACCGTTTTTCCGTCCGGCGAAATCTTGCCCGTCATGCGAGGCCGGTTTCCGGCGTCACAATAATGCGTCAGGAGCAGGCGGTCCTGGTCCAGATACACCATGGTGATCGGATCGTCGGGTCTTCCCGCTCCCGTCATCTCATGCATGAGCGCGTTGCCCATGGACGTCGGGCGAAGCGAGACCTGCATGGGCTTGCCTTCTATGTCGGCTTGCGGTGGGACGGTGGTCACGTGGCCTTCCCACGAACCCGCCAGAGTTTTTAGTTTGTCGAAAGACCTTTGCGCGTCGGACTGGGCGAAAGCCACAGTCGAGAGCAATGTCAGAACAACCGGAAGGATAAGACGGAGGGTTTTCATGTTCATTCTCCTTAAGCTTTTTTACTTTGGGCCGGCTCTTACCTCGCCTATAGCGAGGGGTCACTCTTAGCAACCATAGTGATATAGTTAACTATAACACTACTTCACATGCAAGCTTTATTTCTTGCTTTCTCCAAGCGCCTGTTAAGCCTATGAGCTATTCGCTTTATAAACAGTTGTTTGCAGCGGAAAGCGGATATCGTGGCAGGCGGAATAAGACGATGGGGGATTTCTGGCTGTGGTTTTACCAGGCCTTTATCAAGGGGAGAGCAGCGAACACGAAGTGCCCGTGGAGAGACCCAACCTCTTATTAAGGTGATAGACGACCGGCAACGGAAGACAGAGTATTCAACTAAAGATTCGAGCCCGCATTTCGGCATCGACACCACGAAGCCTGGCGTCGTGCGGCGTTTCTTCGCGAACAGAAACGCCGCCGGATCGCTCTGCAGTTACTTCAGCGTGATTTCCCGAGTCAAGACACTAGTGACGACTCGCGCGTTTTGAATCCGCTTGTCGATCACCTGCTGCTCTTTGCTCTTGTCGCCGTACTGTTTCATACGAAGATCAAGAACCTTTTGTGCCAGGCCGTCGAGCGCCGCGAAGTTCTTGTAGCTGATACTGAAGCCAATATCCCAGTCGTCTGCGTTGGCCTTCGTCACGTTCAGGAAGAGGCCATAGTCTTGGATCAGCCCCGCCTTTTTTTGTGCCTCCCAGATGGGTTTGAGGTTGTTTTTCAGGTCCTCCATGAACGCGTTGAAATGTCCGGGCAGAATCTGGACCAGGGTGACGCGGGTGACTCCTCCCTCGGTGTATTGGTCTTGTGCAACCGCCGAAGCGGCCGAGATCAAGGAGAGACAGAGTGCCGCAACTGCGAACCGAATAGCTTGTTTCATACCATTCACCTCCGTGAATTGACGCGGCGAGTCTAGCTGAAAGGTTGGCTGACGTAAAGGTTGAACAGGAAGAAACTGATATGCCGTCGCGGGCCGTCAGAGGATAGCCGGTCCAGCGCGATCACGCCATTCCATGAGTCGCCGTGCGGTTCTACAGCCTTTTCCGTAAGGAGGATTTTGTCGGGTATTGTTGCCAAAACTTCGGCCAGGCTTTGCATCCAAAAATACGTCACAGGTTTTGGTATGTGACCTGTGCTTGCTTACTCAGGCCAGCGGAGGCAACAAGATGGTTTTCTTCGGGTTCTTCTTAGGGTGGGGAATACTGTGCTTTTACTTTTCCCAACTTGTTCGGGTCGACAATCAGTCGGTTCCAAAATCTTTCCGTGAATCACGTTCGCAGGACATTGCCGCCTTCTTAAAAAAATTCAGTTTTGTGTTCGACTCTATCTCGAAGGAGAATTTTGTCCACTTTCGGAACTAAGCGGCCAGCCAGGTTTCGGGTCGCACAAAAGAATAGCTGTTCCGTGACATTGTTAGGTGTGTACTCCGAGCTGATGCTATCTCACACCTTCGCCGCAACCAATTGGTCCTCACGTCGCAAAAGAAGCGCCCCTGCCGCTATGAACCATGCCGCCTGGCCGAAGATGATGATGCCAAACCCGTGGGCGTCGAGATTCAGATGGCCGGAGAACAATGCCAGCAAAGTGACCAGTCCCAGGACGCAACCGTAAACGCCCAAGGCACGAGCCAGATGCCTGGAGCGCCATATCGCAGCCGACCACAGCAGGATCGCTGCCGAGGACGCGGCCACGAATACCTCCGCATACGCCTGGTTCACGTAGAAGTTATACCGCGCCATCATCCGCCAGCCATCGACGGCAGTCGGCGATCCTGCCGATGCAACGATCTGCCGGAGTACGCCTGGCGTGACCAGACCATCCGCTACCGCGGCGTTCGTCACGGCCATGAGAGCGAACGCATAGATTACGATTCCAGCGACTGCCAAGCGATCGTGAGAGGCAACCCGCCCCGTGAGTCCCCATGCGCCGAGAAACAGCAGAGGTACACACGCCAGAGCGAGTCCGTGTACAGCGATCAACCTGCGAATCATCGGCTCAACCTGGCCTATCGCGATCTGCCCGCTGGGGTGCAGGCTCATGGTTATAATCATGCCGATGGATCCCGCGATCAGCGCCCAGCCGCTCAAATGATCATCTGTCATGCGTCGAACTGTAGAGTGCAAGCTAAAGGTCGTCAATCCATAACCGCGCCGGATATCGAGATCCTGAACAAAGAGGTGTCTTCTGTCCCGAAAATCTGTCACTACGACTCCGAAGATCGATCGCCGCGTCCGCAACACGCGCGATGCACTCGGTGACGCGCTCGTTACCCTGATGCAGGAAAAGCGATTCGAGACCATCACGGTCCAGCAGGTCCTTGACCGAGCGGGCGTAGGTCGGTCCACTTTCTACACTCACTATCGCGACAAGAACGATCTCTTGCTCAGCGACTGGGAGGACTTTCTCGAAGGTATGTCCACCCTGCTGTTACGCCGCCGGGAGAATTCAGATCGCGTGGCCCCGGTTCGCGAAATGTTTGCGCACGTTGCCGAGATGCGGCAACTGTACGCGGCATTGATCGCCTCAGACAAGCTGCAAGCCTTTCTGGAGTTGGGACAGGAATACTTCGCTCGCGCCATAGCGCAGCGTATGGCCGAGTTGTCCTCACGCAAGATCGCACCTGCGCACCGCGCCGCCATTGCGCATGCCCTCGCGGGATCGTTACTGTCACTGATGTCGTGGTGGCTCGATCATGGTGCGCTCGCATCCGCCGAAGAAATGGACAATCTCTATCATCAAATGGTGTGGTCGGGCATCGCGGCTCGCTCGGCATCGGCGGCATAGTCCGCTCGCTCATTGCGCGAAGGCGACACTCCACTCTGTTATCGCTCTCCAGGGAATTCGATAATGTTTCAACCTGAAAAGAGAACTTATAAAGCCAGATTCGACGGTAAAAAGGAATAGCCCTCATTAACCGGATCGTGAATGTAAAACGCCTGGTTTTAAGCCCGTAATCGATGTCGAGCCGCAGTTCCCCAGTTGCCATCACCGGGCCTGCGCACAAGTTTGCACATAAACTTTACATATTACTTGTAAGTATATGATTATGCATGGTTTCACTTTGGAACCATGACTGCCTTAAGTACTGGCAGCGAGGCTAGCAATCTCTCCCATTTTTGGCACTTTTCCCCTTTGCGAACTCGCGCGGTCGATTTAGTTGCCGACCGTAGTTTCCTCCCCTGATCGCGAACATACGATCAACTTTGGAGGTCACTATTTTATGCGCGTTAGATTAATCGCTCTGATTTTAGTCCTGGGTCTGCAAGCTGCGGCGCAAAACACTTCAGCGTCAAGCGTATTCGACACTCAAACCGCCATTGCGTCTCACTCACCGCGCGTGGTCGCTTTCACGCCCGCGAAAGAAGTGAAGCCCAGAGTGTTCGATCGCAAGTTCATCGTCCTGGCAGGAATAGCAACTGCCGCCACGATGTTGGACATCGCGACAACCTCGCACTGCAT
This sequence comes from Terriglobia bacterium, assembly GCA_963734265.1. Lineage (GTDB taxonomy): Bacteria > Acidobacteriota > Terriglobia > Terriglobales > Acidobacteriaceae > JAIQFF01. Next base: position 75,314 of record CAVTGN010000011.1, on the reverse strand, counting down.
GTCCACGTACGCGGATTGCCAGGAGGGAAACCCGTTGCTCGGTTCGCATCCCTCAACCGCGAAGCTCTATGGGGTCAGCTTCTCGATGTTAGGCGGTCAACTGCTGGCGAGCGCGTGGATGCGCCGGAAGAATCCGAATTCGAAGTTGTGGATGGTACCACCGATTATCGCGACTGCGGGCCACGGTTTGGCCGCGGTTCTGAATGTCCGCACGATGCACCAGCTGAGTAGCGGTCAGTAGAAGAACTCGAGAATGCGCTGACAGTGAGCAGCCTTCAAGGCTTCTTACAGTCAGCGTGTGGTGCTGAAGCTCATACCCGGCTGGGATAACGGGCTAGTCGTCTTCTTCGCAATCTTCGTTACCGTTCTTGTCCTTCGTGCATTTGCATTTCTTATTGTTGGAAGCACTTACACATTTTTTCTTCTTGTTGCTTTCAGCGATCAGAATACCGGCCACAGTCGCGCCCGACGCTCCGCCCACGATCGCCCAGGTCTTTCCCGAAATCGAGTGAGTGCCCTCCGCGGCTGGGCTGGCTCCGGCTTTCTTCTTCTTGTGACTTGATTCCTGGCCCTCTGGAACCATCGAGGTCTGTCGCCCGTCAGCTACGATCACATTGCCTTGCCGCGCGTCGACGATCACCGAGTCTTCGTACTCGACAACTTCAAACTTCGTTGGCTTGCCCTCAGCCGGTGAAAAGGTCAGGCCGTACGAACTAATCGCGATCTCCTGGGAAGTGGTAACGGATACGCCCCCTTGTATAAGCTCAACCCCGGGGCCAACGAATTTGATCAATGAATTGGGAACGACAAGTACAGACGATCCGAGGGCGGTAATGTTGGCCACCGAGTCCGCGGAGGTCTGGATCGAATCGCCGGGGAACAGAGCGGTAGTTTCGCGGCTGCTGGCTCCGTTCACCTGCACTGCACCGCTACTATGCAACACCGCCCCCGACGCACTGGGACTGTCCGCGCCCAAGGCGGCGCAGGAAAATGAAGTCATCAGAATGATGCTCGTCAGTTGACGCTTCCAGGAGAGCTTGTTCACCGCATCCTCCGCAAGAACTCCATCAATTCACACTCGCCTTAAGAGCAACACAAACACTCAGGGACAGTAAGTACCGGCCGTGGTTCCAAAGGGTTTGAGAATGTCCGATGGGCAAGGCAGACGATCAAGGGCGAAGGAACGAACTTCAGAAGATGTTTCCGGCGACTGCCGGATGTGGAGAAATTAATCCGGCCGATTCAAAAGCTTGACCCGGAGGTTAAAGCCCATGGCGATGACTGCCGATAACTCCCCCAAACAGAGGAGTACTCGGTGAGGGCGCGCGCACATCGGCATACGAAACCGTCGTGGCTTGCTGTGGTCTTACTCGTACTCTTCGCGGTGGGGTGTGGCTCTGTGCACGGTCCTTCGTCAGCGGCCCAAAAGTCAAACCCTGCCTCAGGTTGGAAGATTCAATATAGTCCCGGCATGCCTCAAGATCCGACCCTCGGTGGCCCCGGAACCTGGTATCTCGATTTGCCCACCGACCCGAACTATCCAGCTTGCATTCCGCAAGAGAACTGCGAGTCCTTGAACTATGTCACCACTCCATATAGTGGACCAGCGACGCAGAGTGTGACCATGACGTTCCAGATCCTGACCACTGGAGCCCCGTACTTCAACTACATTATGGAATCGGACAATCAGTGCGTCACGCCGGCAACCGTCCGCCTTTTCTTTGAGCGAAAGAATGATGACCTTTCAGAGGAGTTTTATCGCTGGTGGGCTAACCCCACTAGTTACGAGCTACAACCGACGCCCGGAGACGTCACCCTGACCGTAGCGCTTACCCCGGACCAGTGGTCGAGCGTATATGGCAAGTCGGGAAACTATAGTGCTGCCGCACTTGCCGGATTCCAGGATGCCCTCCGCAACCTGGGCAACATCGGGATGACTTTCGGCGGCGGTTGTTTTTTTGGCCACGGCGTGAACGTCTCGGGTGGGACCGCGCGCTTTGCGCTCATGAGCTATACGATTTTGTGACCCCGGGCATCCGCTTTTTTCAACTATTACAGCCTAAGCAATATATCGCGCGTTTTGGTCCGAGTCTCGGGTTCACGCTCGTAACTTGCCATGATTACCGACGAGCGGTCATCGACCGCTGCATCACGTAAGTCCAGCACATTGTGTGGCGTCCGCATTCGTTCATGGGCCGGCAAGCGTTCGACCAACGCCCTCGAGTAATCTCGCGGGGTCAGGGCCCTGCTGCCATAGTTATCAGCCATGACATACTTTCCCCAACCAAATCCAGCGCAACCGGCTCCTCGTTTGAAGCTCGATGACGCAATTCCCGTAGCAATTCGTGTAGCCGGTACGACCTCGGTTCGAGGCAAATTGCACGAACTCTCTGCTACAGGAGGGCTGCTAGCCCTGGCAAAGCCGCTCAACCAGGGCGAGTTTGTGGAACTCGCGTTCCCAACGAACAATGGTGCTGTTCAGAGTATGGCGGAGATCCTCGAGCCAAAAGTGAAGGCGAGCTCAGGATGTCTGCAACCGTTTCGGTTCATAGCCCTCGAAGACGAAGCCAGAAACAGCCTTCAGATGGTCTTGGAATCGCTGCAGGATCGAGTTACGGCGGGAAGAGGTTCCCGTCGAAGCTAGCGAAGCGAAAAGCGGCCTCGGGGAGTGCCTCCGGATGACTGGGTGTCTACGTCTCCGCGCTGTAGGCAGGAGGCGATTTCATCTTTTCGCGTACCTCAATCGATTGCCCGCTGCAAGCTCGCCATTATTTTGCGGCTAATTACTCGCCTAATTACAACGGTTGGCGGAATTAAGCCAATATTTTGCGTAACTACATGAAGCATCACGGACCGCTACGCTGCCGTTACTTTGGTCGGCCGAAGAACAACACGTAGCCGTCAGGGTCGCAAATCTCGAAGCCACGCAGACCGTCGTGGGTATCCTTAAGCGGTACGCTGAATGCTGCTCCATGATCGGCAAATTCGACGGCGAGTGCATCGGGGTCTGGTGCATAGACGTAGGCATCCCACCTCATGGAGGAATTACGCTTGGGGTTCGGCAGCGGCGGTGTGCCCTTATCGGACTTGACGAAGAGCTGCGCTCCATCACGGCCGACGATGGCGAAAAAAGGGCTCCGATCTGGCTGCTGGAATCTCGTCTCAAAGCCAAGCTTGTCGCGGTAAAAGGCGATGGTTTGATCGACGTTGCTGACGATGAAGAATGGTGAAATCGCCTGCGTCGTTGGTCGTGTCATAAGCGTGGAGCCTCGTGTCGCGGATCAATCGTAATATACCAGTGCGGCATGACAGAATTGCTGACGGCATGGCTGAGGGGTGACGATAAATCGCCATAGTTGGTGTACCGGCAGGCGCTTGATTAGGGCTTTACGGGCCGAGGAATGCACCGAAATGAGATAAACTCCGCTCGTGCGGTTTTCTGGAGAATTTCTCATGAAACACATTTGCAAGCACGTGGCCTTCATCTTTTGGATATTCATTGTCTCGTCCTGGTTCAGCCAGATTGCCCTTGCCTCGAGCAAGTATGACGAGAGCCTCTTCAAAGGCATGAAGTGGCGCTCCATTGGTCCGTATCGCGGCGGCCGGGTGCTGGCTGTCACCGGCGTTCCCGGCGACCCATACACGTTTTACTTTGGCAGCGTTGCGGGAGGGGTCTGGCGCACCACGGACGGCGGTTCGAACTGGCGGCCACTGTTCGACAAAGAGGCGGTCTCATCGATAGGCGCCGTCGCCGTCGCCGATTCCAATCACAACGTGATTTACGTGGGCACGGGTGAGGCCTGCATTCGCGGCAACATTTCCTATGGCAATGGCGTTTACAAGTCTACGGACGGAGGAAGAAGCTGGACGAACGTGGGCCTCAGGGAGACGCAACATATTGGCAGTGTCATTATCCATCCTCGAAATCCCGACATCGTCCTGGTCGCGGCGCTTGGACATGCCTATGGACCGAATGCAGAGCGCGGTGTCTTCCGCACCACCGACGGCGGCAAGACCTGGGACAAGGTTCTTTACCGAGACGAAAAGACCGGCGCGATCGACGTGGTTTTCGATCCGAACAACCCCAACGTGCTATTTGCGGCGCTGTACGAAGTACAACGAACTCCCTGGAGTTTGAGCAGTGGCGGCCCGGGTAGCGGTCTTTACAGGTCAGTGGATGGCGGTGCCACCTGGAAACATCTCGAAGGGCACGGGCTGCCGAGCGGAATCATGGGACGAATTGGTGTTTCCGTATCCGGGGGTGATTCCAATCGAGTGTACGCACTGATCGAGGCCCAGGACGCCAGCGGGCTCTACCGTTCCGATGACGGCGGCGACAATTGGACGAAGATCAACAATGACCAGCGGCTCACGCAGCGCGCCTGGTATTTTACTCATATTTTCGCCGATCCCAAGAGCGTCGATACGGTCTACGTGCTGAACACCGGGTTGTTCCGCTCGAGAGATGGGGGCAAGAGTTTGGAACTCCTGCCTGCGCCGCATGGCGATCATCATGGGCTTTGGATCGATCCTACAAATCCGCAACGCATGATCAACGGCAACGACGGCGGCGCCACCATTAGCGTCGATGGGGGCACAAGCTGGACAACGCAGTACAACCAGCCTACGGCACAGTTTTACCACGTGGCCACCGACAACCAGTTCCTCTATTACGTTTATGGTGCGCAGCAGGACAACTCCACGGTGGCGATTGCCAGCCGTGCCGATGATGGCTACATCGGCCGCCAGCACTGGCACGACGTGGGCGGGGGCGAAAGCGGTTATGTGGTACCGGATCCGCGCGATGCCAATGTTGTATATGCGGGTTCGGGCGGCGGTGTGGTGACCCGCTGGGACAAGCGGACGATGCAGGTGCAAGACATCTCCGTGTGGCCCCTCGACTACTCGGGGCATGGCGACAAAGACACAAAATACCGCCAGGGGTGGACCGAACCTATCGTTACTTCTCCCCATGACCCGAACGTCCTTTATACGGCTGGCGAAGTCGTATTCAAGAGCACTGATCACGGCATGAGCTGGAGCGTGATTAGTCCCGACCTGACCCGCAACGACAAGAGCAAGCAGGAGCCCTCCGGTGGCCCGATCACGAAGGACAATACCAGCGTGGAATATTACGACACGGTATTCACCATCGCCGAATCGCCCGTGCAAAAGGACTTGCTATGGGCCGGCAGCGACGATGGGCTGGTACACATCACGCGAGATGGTGGAAAAAACTGGACGAATGTCACTCCCAAAGGCATGCCCGAATGGAGCCTGGTCAGTTTGATCGAAGCTTCTCCGCACGACCCGGGCACAGCGTACTTAGCGCTGGACTGCCATAAGCTGGATGATCTCAAGCCCTACATTTACAAGACGACCGACTATGGCAAGAGCTGGACGAAGATCATCAGCGGCATTCCCGATGGTGCATACGTCCATGCGGTCCGCGAAGATCCTGAGCAAAAGGAATTACTCTATGTCGGCACGGAGACCGGAATCTTCGTCTCTTTCGATAGCGGCGCCGACTGGCAGCCTTTGCAGTTGAACCTGCCGCAGACGCCCATTCACGATCTGGTCATAAAGAATGATGACCTTGTCGTGGCTACGCATGGGCGCGCCTTCTGGATCCTTGACGACGTCACGCCACTGCGCCAACTGAGCGAGCAGGTGGCAAAGGCCGATATGTATCTCTACAAGCCCCCGGTGATCTACCGCACCTATTTTGCGGAGTTCTTCGATCGCCGGCAGCCGGTAGGTGCGAACCCGCCTCTCGGAGCGGTTATCTCCTACTACCTGAAATCTGCGCCCAAGGGTGAAGTGACGCTGCAAATCCTTGACTCCGGCGGCGCGGTTGTCCGCGAATTCTCCAGCATTGATAAGAAAGAACCTGAGACATTGCCCGAGTGGCCGGAGTTGGTGCCGCCGGAGGAAAAGATTCCCATCGAGGCGGGCATGAACCGATTTGCTTGGGACCTCCGCTACGATGGCCCGCACAAGTTACCCGGTGAAATCCTGGCCGAGTTCCGCTCGCGCGGGCCGATCGCGCCTCCCGGGAGCTATCAGCTTCGGCTCAACGCGGAAGGGAAGAGTCTGACCGTTCCTCTCGAACTCAAGATGGATCCACGCGTGAACGTCTCCGTAGCTGACGTGCAGAAAGAATTCGAGCTGGAACTCAAAATTCGCGCGGTCCTGAGCGACTTGCACGACACGGTGCGCGAGATTCGCGAGACGCGGGCGCAAATCCGAGGTATGCGCAGTCGGCTGGAGGACGCGCGCTACAAATCCATCAACGATAGCGCGAGCGCTCTGGAAAAAAAGATGACGCCGATCGAGGATCAACTATTGCAGGTGAACGCGAAAAGCTCGGAGTCAACCTTGAATTATCCAGTGCTGATCGACGAGCAACTGCATGGATTGGTTTCCAGCGTGGAGTACGACGGCGTGCCCACGCAGCAACAATACGCCGCCTTCGATGCGCTCAGCCAGCAAGCGACGCCCCTAATCGCACGGTGGAAAGACATCCGATCGAGCGACGTCGTGGCGCTGAATGACATGATGAAGAAGGATGTCCCCGCGATCTATTTGGCGCCGGCCACCGGTGAAGCGAAGGCGACGCAAGCGGGCGGCGAAAGTCATAAGAATTGAGAGGCAGGGGCAGTCACAACTGCTAAAGTACGCCCCATGAGAGCAAACGAGCGTCTGGTCGCCGCCTCGCAATTACTGCTTATCTGCCCCGCCGTTCTCTTCATGGGGGCGCTGGTCGTGCGGAACCTATCCCTGCTGCAAAATGAACCGGCACACACGGCTCAGCAGATCGTCACATGGTATGCGGGACGGATGTGGACTCTCTGGGCACTTCTTATCGCTTTACCATTAGGCGTGTTGGTTACGGGCTGCATCATGTTAGCGCGCAGTTGGAGCAAAGACATTCGCCTGCCGGAGGCCGCGCAGCAGATGCTCGCTGCGATTCATGCAAACCGCGCGATGCTGATCGTTGCGGTCATGACGTTGACGGCCGGAGCCATCCTCACGATTGTTGTCCTGCACATGCTCGCAAACTGACAGCCTCTCCCGATCCCAATCCTTAATTTAGCTTTGAACCTCTTGCGCCCGCATTTCTGCGTCGACGTCGGTACCAAGACGGGTGACCAGCTTCGGCAAGGCTTCGATATCCTGAAGTGAAGTGCGGAAATTCACAATGCAGACACGCAGCGCAAATTTACCGCGAATCACCGCGTTCGACAGAAAGGCTTCTCCGCTGGCCTGCAGCCTGGTCAGCAGGTTGCTGTTGAGCCGGTTCAGGTACGACTCGGCGTCTTGACGGCCTCTGAGATCTCGCGGAACGTATCGGAAAGTCGTGATGCTCAGGCTGGTGCTCAGTGCTTCCAGTTCGGCATCCGCGGCTACCAGTTTGTAAAGCGTGTCGGCCAACCGAATATTTTCGCCGATCATCTGCTGATAACCTTCGCGGCCCGCCTGACGCAAGCAAAGCCATACTTTAAGGGCGCGAAATCCGCGGGCATTCTGCAGGCCATATTCGAAGTAGTTGATTGCCTTTTCCGCGGGATCCTCAACCAGGTGATAGTACGGGGGGAGATAGCTGAAGGTGTCGTGCAATGCCTTCGGATCCCTGACCAACGCACAACCGACTTCGAGAGGCGCGTACAACCAGGTCACACGTTTCGAAATATCTTCTTCGTCGTGATCCTTGCCCGTTCCGTCAGGCAAGGAATATCCGGCACTGACGGTCAGTGAACAGCCGTGCTCTTCGACCTGCGCGAGAATTCGGCCCGCGGCGGGAAGCTGTTCGATCCCGCGGTAAAGAGTGCGCGGAGGAGCCACAGTCCGATAAATCAGCAGCTCAGGAATTACCTCAGCATTTTCCTGGATCACCACGCCAGCCTGACGCAACAGGCGAATATGCGTAGACACAAGAAACTCGCCGTTCGACCCGATGTGATAATAGACGGGCCTGCCGGAAATGGTTGCTTTCAGTATTTCCAGCCTTCGCAGCTTGCGCGAAAAGCGCGCAGTGATAAATTTCACGTCCGATCCGACGTTTAGCGGCCACAATAACGATTCGGCGCCAACGATCTCTTCATCTGACACCTCGATTCGGGACAGTAGTCCGTCGGTCGCAATCGTCAGCAGCCAACCTGGTGCAATCGTGAATTGCTGATGTGCAAAAGGGGCGAACGTGCCCGGAAGAGTCGAACGAGACAGGGCCGCTAGCAGCATGAAACCATCATGTTAGCTGGGTTTTGATCCGACATGCAAGAAGGCACACGGCAGGGGGCTCCGAGTTTGCGGTCCGACGTTTGCTCGGGAGACTCACGGCCACCGAGCTGATCTTTTAGGCCTCCCGAAACACGACCCAATCGTGGAATAATCGCTCCGTTGGGCAGAGGTTCGCCATGGTTTTCCCGTTAAGCCGACTCCCTTCTCGGTACTGATCGGCTCGATGTTCCATCTGGGATTAATTTCGGATTAGCCGACGGTCCTGCCAGAAACACGCGGCTCAAAAGTAGAACTTCAACGCGAACTGTATGTTGCGCTCACCTTGCGAACTGTTGATCAGTCCGAGATTGGAGTAGATCCAGGTGCTGGGGGCATTCAAAATGGCAGTATTGGTGACGTTGAAGAATTCAGCCCGAAACTCCAACCTCCTGAAGTCACTTAAAGGGAATTCCTTCTGAAGACTTAGATTTGCAGTGCGCAAGCCCGGACCCCGCACTGTGCCGACGCCGCATGTTCCGAACGTCCCCGGAGCGGCCGGACTATAGGATGCAGGATCGAACCACTGGAAGCCAATGAATTGCCCGGGTGAACCAAAAGCGGGCTTTCTTCCGAACACGTGAGGAGGTGCATCGCAGTTGGCGCGCGCCCCGCGGGAATTCGTGCCGGAAGCGTCGCCGCCGAAAATTGTGAGGGGAAAGCCGCCATGGAACTGGACGATACTGCCCAGTTGCCAGTTTCCGATCACCGCATTGACTAGCGGATTCAAATTTCTACCCCATCTCTTATTGCGACCGAGGGGAAGTTCATAGATCACGTAGCTGCTGAGTACGTGCGCAACGTCGTAGTAGCAGGGGCCCCATTCGGCACGCCGATCATAGAGGTTCTGCCAGTAAGCCGAAGTCGGCGCCGCCTGGCCACCCGCGCCGAAATAGCCGATGGAATCCGTCATGCACTTCGAGTAGGTGTATGCGATCTGTCCCTGCAATCCGCCGCTAAAGCGTTTCTGCAAGGTTGTCTGGAGTGCGTCGTAACGCATGTTGCCGATGGAGGCGGTGCCAGAGATCTGTGATACCTCGGACTGGAGAGTGGGGTTTCCGGACAGGAAGGGACTTGGTGTAATCGACCCGTCCGCATGCAACTGCTTCTGAAGGTACGGAAGGGCGACCATCAAGTGCGTTGCGTGCTGTCCGACATAGCCGACCTGCAGCGTGGTCGAATCAGTGAACTGGTGCTCAACCGCCAGATTCCACTGCTGCGAAATAGCAGGTCGAATGTTCGCATCCCACAAGCGAATGATCGCGTTCTGAAATGGATTAGTCGGCGGCAGCAACCCTTGTCCGGTTGTCGTGGCCGGCAGATTGCTGGTGAAATAGTCCGTCTCAAACTCAGGACTGGAAAATGGAGGATTCATCGGGAGCCTGAGATTGTTGCCCGTACCCTCCAGGTACGAAGAAACCCCATAGGCTCCGCGCAGCACGGTTTTTCTGTCGAGGAACGACGGTGTCCACGCCACGCCGATTCTCGGCTGAAAATTCAGGGCACCGTTGTATGAGTTGTAAAGCGCGCGGCAATTGCTGTAGATACAAGGCTGACCGGCGAACTGGATTTGCCCGGTAACAGGCGCAAAGTTAACCTGGCGGTTCTGCACTTCTACCCAGGGAGTGTGATTTTCGTAACGCAATCCCAGATTCAATGTGAGCGTGTCGGTCGCATGCCAGTCGTCCTGGAAATAGACGCCGAATACATTGGCGCGCTGGCCCCAACGTCCGGTACTGTTGATTCCTCGGCCAAAGGAGTCAGGCAGCCCTAAAAAGAAATCCGCTTCTCCCGCGCCAGTTCCACCGCCCGATACCGCCAACTGCTCAGGACCGGCGGTAAAGCGACCGCTGAAGGTCATGAAACCTGTTCGGCCGCTGCTGCCGGCTTCATAGGTATTGACGCGTTGCCGCCAATACTGAAAACCGGCGTGGAATAGGTGGCGACGGTGGGTGATGACGACGTCATCCTTGTACTGAAACACCGTGTCCGCAAAGAGCTCTGCCGTGCCAACATTCTGACTGCCGAAAGAGCCGACCGCACCGCCAAAGATGTAGAGAGCCAAGAGGCCCGGGCCGTGATCATTGGCGTTTGCGATACCGAGTTTCTCGCCGAGGTTTCCGAGGCCGATGTCACCCCCACCCCGAGCCACACGAACATAGTTCGCGCCTACACTTGCCTCGTTCAGTACGTTCGGACTGAAGTTGTGGGTCCAGTTGATCACGCCATTTTCCAAGCGAGCCTGGCTGAAGGTATCGAAAAGTAGTCGAAAGGAGTTAAAGACGGGGCTGTCCTGGGAGCCCTCCGATATCCGGAGATACATTCGGTCGCTCGGCGCGATCGTGTAGTCGACCCTCACATCTCCCTGGTCCACGTTGTTGTAACTTCGAGTGGTGTTGACGAAGTTGTCTAGCAAATTGCCATTCAGCGGCTGAGGATAGAGACCCGAGGAAAACAGGTTTCCGGCCACCGGATCGATCATGCTCACGGGAATCTGATTGTTCTGAAATGGTGTCCGGTTGCCGTTCGCGTCAAGCTGGAACGGGTTGTACAGCTGGATGCCTTGCTCTGTCAGCAACTGAGAGAAGTCGCCCTGCCTTTCCGCTGCGGTGAAGAGCGTGACGGGGGTGCTCGTAGACGGGTGGTCGAAACGCTGTCCCTGATAGTCGACGAAAACGAACAATTTGTTTTTCACGATGGGACCGCCGAACGTGGCACCAAACATGTTCCAGCGAAGCGCGGGCTTCGGGAGTCCCTGGAAATTGTTCGCCCAGTTGTTGGCGTTCAGAACATCGTTGCGGAAGAACTCAAAGATGTCGCCATGGTAGCTGTTGGTGCCGGACTTGATCGATGCACTGACGACGCCACCCTGGAAGTTGCCGAACTCGGCGGAAGCGTTCTGGGTGACCAGGCTAAATTCCTGAATCGCGTCCACACTCGGACTAAATCCGACCAGGTTGTCCGACACCTGGTTGTTATCCATGCCATCGAGCAGGAAATTGTTTGCCTGCTCGCGGTTTCCGTTGATATACGGCCTGCCGGCGCCCCACGGGCCATCTCCGCTCGTCAGCGTTTGAGGATCAGGATGCACGCTGCCGGGTGCGAGCAGGGCCAACTGAATGTAGTTGCGGGAGAGCAGGGGGAGATCGACGTTGGTACGTGAGTCGATCACGGTGCTGAGTTGGGTTGTGTCGGTGTGGAGCAAGGGAGGAGACGAGGTAACGTCGACGGTCTCAGTAGCCTGTCCGATTTTCAATTGGAAATCGACGCGGGCAATCTGGTTCAGAACTAAAGTGATCGATCGGTAGATGGCGGTCTGAAAGCCCGGCGCTCCAGACTCGAGCTCATAGGTGCCGACGGGCATGCGCGGGATGTTATAAACACCCACGCTATTCGTTTTCACCGTGTAGACGGTCCCTCGTTCTGTATCTTTCGCTGAAATGGTCGCGCCGACAATGCTTGCGCCAGTAGGATCCGCGACGCTGCCCGTGACCGAGGCCGTTACTTCCTGGCTCCAGGCCGGAAGTGCGCCTCCAAGGCACATGGCGAATAGCGCAAGGGCAAAGGGTCCCTGCATGGAAGGGAGGGCCCGTACTGCGAAACTTACAGTCATTCGCGCCTCATGACCACTTTCTGGCGGCGAGCTTTAGCGGAAGTTTTTCACCAGCATGATGCTGGATTCCTCCAACTCACTTTCCACGTAGAGAATTGATCTGCCGTCCGCCGTTACGGCTAGTCCCACACTTTGCGGCCTGTTTGAGGTCAAAACAGTAGTCGTCTTGCCCGTCGCGAAATCAAAGAACTCGAGGACCGCACCGTTACCGCGATGATCGAGGAAGTAAATACCATTTCGGGCGAGTGCCCAATTAAACCAGTCGTGCTCCCCGGCCCGATCCAAAATGCGTTTCTCTTCCCCGCCTCCCACAGGCATCCTCCATATGCCCCACTCTTCAAACTTGGAGTAATAAAGGAAGCGTCCGTCTGCAGATTCGGCGCCAAATACGCCGCCATTTTTGGTCACCTGCTCTGGAGCTCCTCCCTTGAGTGGCACTTTCCAGAGTTGAAAACCTTTGCCTCCCTGGTCGGAATAGAAATAGAGCGACTTGCCGTCTCGCGACCAACTGGGTCCTCCGTTATCTGCTCCCGGTAGAGTGGGCAGTAGCCGTGGCGTACCTCCGCCCAGCTCGAGAAGATATATTTCGGAGCGTTCATTGGGACGAAACTCGAAGGCAATATAGTGGCCGTCCGGCGACCAACGTGGAGCTCCAGCCGTACCGTGTAGCGACGTCAACTGCCCGCAACTGGAGCCGTCAATGTCACAAGCCCAAATCTCCGCAAACTCCCCACCGTTCGATTCGAACGCGAACCTTTTGCCGTCGGGAGAAAAGTGCGGACGCCAATTGCGACCCTTCTTCAAACTGAGAACCGTGCCCTGACCTTGCAGATGTGTTTCGTCCTTCAGGTTCAACCGCACAATGTTTTCTTTGTTGAAGCTCAGGGTGTAGACCAGTTGATGACCTTTGGGGGAAATGGAAGGGCTTGTAGCGATCACGCCGACACCTTCAACCGCCCGAGGTGTCCCACCGGAGGCGGACATGCGCCACAGACTGGGGGGACCTCCGCGCGTTGAAGAGAACACGATATCCCGGCCGTCTGGGGTCCAGGCGGGAAACCCCATTATCCAGGTCTTGTCGAAGGTCAGACGCCGGGGTACTCCACCTGCGGCGGGCACGACATAGATGTCCGCCACCGCACCCGCAAGGGTTCCTCTGACGAAAGCCACGGTCGCCCCATCGGGCGAGAAAGCGGGACCATAATCGGTCTCCGGACCTGCGGGGGACGTGAGCCGTCGTGTCGTGGAATCTGCGAGGGAAAGCAACGAAATCGAAGTGCCCTTCTTGTCCGCCTTCCCCTCCGAAAAGGCCAGGACATTGCCATCGGGCGACCAACTCAGGCCACACGTCCAGTCGTTGTAGGGTTCCAAGTGCAACCTGTGCTCGCTACCCCCGAGGGCAGGAACCACATAGATTTCAGTTCCATGGCCATAACGGTAAAAGGCGACTCGCCGGCCGTCCGGTGACCAGGTTGGATAGGAGTCATCGCAATCGCTGGTCAATCTCAACGACTTCTCGCCCCCAACCAGGGTCGTGTAAATCCCGCAATTCTCTGTCCCCCCCAGGCTAAAGGCAACCTGGTTGCCGTCGGGCGAAAATGCCGGGCTCCCCTCACCGCCGGGCAGATTCGTTAGTGGCCCCACTTCAATCGGGGGCAGCGACGCCTCAGCGCGGTGTCGCGAAAACCGCCAGATTCCAAGCCCCAAGACCAAAGCTAATAATGCGGCTCCAGCGAACGCCCACCGTGCTCTCGCCGATTGGCCACCAACCCGTCCAACAGGAGCGCGGGCTGAGGGCGCTTGCGAAATCGGCTTTTCCACGGGAGCGATGAAGCGATATCCGCGACGAGGGAGTGTTTCGACAAAGCGCGGGTTGTCGGCTTGATCCCCCAACGCGAGTCGAATCTTGGTTATGGCTGTATTGAGCGCGTGGTCAAAATCGACGAACGTGTCTTCGGGCCATACCTGCTGGCGGAGTTCTTCCCGGCTGACCAGTTCGCCCGAGCGAGACAGCAGTATGGCGCAGACCTGAAACGGCTGGCCCTGCAAAGGCACCCTTACCCCGTTTTTGCGAAGTTCTCCAGTCTGCAAGTCCGCTTCAAACAGTCCGAAACGAACAGTCTGAGCAGAGCGCTGCCCATTCTGCATGTGGCACCCCAAGCCGTTGGCTCGAACTCTAGCACTGTTAGTCAGCTTCTCCAACTCCGAGTTGTGTACACGCACTCTCAACCGGCTTAGTAGCAGTGACTTGGGAGTAGCGGACCAATAGATCAGCAATGTAGGCGCCGTGCATTGAGCTACCGGCCGCCGTAATCCACGTTGGCGTCACCGCAACAGCGGATGGGGTGAACGCCAGTGATCCGTTTAGTGTTTTGTAGTTGTCTGCTGCTGACCACCACGTTACTGGTCGAGATTGGTTGGGCACGAACGCCCAGTGCCTCGAACAACGCTGGGAAGCAAGAAGCTGAGGCCTCCTCTCACTCGGTGAAACTACCTGTCCGGCTGTTCGCGGGATACCTCGTTATTGCTGAAGGGGCAATCGGCAACCTCCACAACCTGAATTTCCTGGTGGATACGGGCGCTTCCCCAAGCGTCGTTGACCAGAAAATCGCGCATGACCTGAAGCTGGCGGAACAACCCGAAAGAGTGAACCTGTGGAACAAGAGTGTTCAGGCACGACAGGTCGTCATACCTTCTTTAAGTCTTGGCCCGGTTCGCGTCGAGTCGATTCCCGTCCTGGCGGAAGACCTCTCGTTCTTGCAGAAGGCCCTCGGCTTCAAGGTGCATGCGATTGTCGGAATGGACGTTCTGAGGAAAAGCAGCTTCACGATCAACTATAAGGCGAAGGAAATCCTCTTTGGAGTCCCCGAGAACCTGGCTTACTCCGTCCCGTTCGAGACCGATACTCCAGTCATTACCGTTCGAATGGGATTTCAAGATCGACGGTTGCGCATGGTAGTGGATTCGGGCGGTCTCGATCTGACGCTATTTCGAAGCAGAGTCTCGGAGCCGACCGGTTTGCAGGCGATGGGGACAGAAACTGTCGCCGATGCGGGCGGAACATTTCAGCGCACGAAAGTGCGGATTCCTGAACTTCACATAGGAAAAGAGACGGTGGGAGCGCAAACCGCATTCTTGGTGGATGACCGGAAAGATGAGGGAGACGATTTTGACGGCGTTCTCGGAGTCGGGGGACTTCAGTTCGGGAAGGTGGCG
Source organism: Terriglobia bacterium (assembly GCA_963734265.1). Classification (GTDB taxonomy): domain Bacteria; phylum Acidobacteriota; class Terriglobia; order Terriglobales; family Acidobacteriaceae; genus JAIQFF01. Next base: position 60,208 of record CAVTGN010000011.1, on the reverse strand, counting down.
TTTGACTTTGAAAATCGCCGATTCTCCTGGGAACTGAGGGACACTTCCTCCCTGCTCACACAGCGGCCCCTCTGATGCAAGACAAACAGAAGCCAATGCTCGAAGTCCTTGGGCCAAGGCGACTGGGTCTCTTCCCGAGACATCATTCCATGTAAGGGTCTCGCAGTGGACTAACCTCCGCCAAATCGTCGCGGGATACGCGCTCTATCTGATTCTGAAGTGCAGAACGAATCGTGCGGTCTTCCGGCGCGTACTTGAGTGCTTCGGAATATGCGTGCACACACTTCTCGCGAGATCGGCTCTTCAGGTAGAGATTTCCGAGCTGAATGTGAACGAAGTAGGCCGTCGGGTCGAGATCGACGGAGCGACGAAACGCTTCTTCTGCCTCTGCGTCATTCGGGTTTCTGCCATAAATCCTGTTGATTCCGCGCCAGTAAAACTCTGAGGCTGCCTGTCCGGGCAGATTTAACGTGCCACGGAAGATGAACAGATTCCCCATAGCTTCCGATAAGCTGACTTATCGATCGCGTCGATCTTGGTACATCTACTCACGTTTTTGCGGCGCGATAAGCCTATTGGAAGTACGATGAGGAAACTCATGGGCCGAACAGGTGGCAACGGGATTCAATGCCAGGCTATGGACATGGTGTCCCGGTTCCGGAGAACGAAGGCTTCATGACCATCCTCACCCGATTAGAGCGATGGAAGGAGCAGGGCAAAATATCGCCGGAGCAGTACGCTCATTTGGCAGGCCTCTCCCGTGGAGAACCCTTCTCCCTATTTCTCGAGCTGAACGTTCTCCTCTACGCCGGCGTGCTGTCGTTCGTTGCCGGACTCGGCTGGACTGTCAGCACCTGGTCGAAGCAACTCGGTGACGTCCTCGTCCTGACCGTTCTCTCCACAATCCTGGCCGCCTGTTTTTGGTACTGCTTTTCCCGCGCGCCCGCCTGGTCTCCCGCCGAAACGCCGGCACCGAGTCCGATCTTCGACTATGTGCTTTACCTCGGCAGCCTTGTCTGGTCATTAGAACTCGCTTACCTGGAGAACCGTTTCCACGTGCTCTCCGGACAATTGGATCTCTATCTCTTGGCGACTGCCGGCCTCTACTTCTTCCTCGCTTATCGTTTCGACAATCGCTTCGTGCTGTCGCTCGCTTTGTCCTCACTCGCCGGGTGGTTCGGGCTCACCATCTCGCACTGGTCGGCCCATCAGGACGCCGCGTATCGCCAATATGCCCTTCTCTACTGCCTGCTGGTCGGCGTCGGCGGGGCCCTTCTTCAGCGCCGCGGACTGAAACCGCATTTCTTCGGCACTTATCTGAACATCGTGGCCAACGTTCTATTTTGGACACTGCTCTCCGGCGTGTTCGATCAGCAGGGCTTCGGGGTGTGGTTTCTCGCGCTGCTTATCGCCTGTGGCGCTTCTCTCACCTGGGGACTGGCGCGCCGGCAGTTTGCCTTCGTTGCTTATGCCGCCGTCTACGGCTACGTGGGCATCAGCTCGCTGTTCGTCCGAGCAATCAATGGCAACGCCGCGTTACTGGCCTATTTCGTGGTTAGCGGAGTGGCTATGCTCGTGGTGCTGGTCCAGATCGGACGCCGCTTCGGGAGGCCAGCCTGAGACTCTACAGTGCATCCAGCGAAGAGACTCTGCGCGCCCGCAAACTCCTGAAGGACTGGGCCGGCGAGGGCTTCCTCACCAAGGCGCAGTACCAGCTTCTGGAACAGGAAACGGTCTCTGATCTTCGTACCACCAACATTTTTCTGCGGCTGGTTTTGTTCTTTTTCACTGTAATCATCGTGGCCGCCGCCGCCGGGCTGTTCGTCGTGGTTTTTCTTTCGCGGCCATCGGATCAAACCATCGGCGTTTTCTTCCTGATTTTCGCTGCGGTCTGCTACGCGGCTGCCGAAGTCGCGGTTTCCCAAGCCCGGCTCTATCGCTACGGCATCGAGGAAGCGCTGGCGGTTTGCTCGGTTGGTTTTCTCTGCGCGGGAATGCAGGCCGCTCTTTTCAGCGGCAGCCCTTATTCTTCGAGGCCGAACGTAGCCCAGTTCCTGGTTCCCGCCGCCGGTGTCGTATTTTCGCTCTGGATATGGCGCCGCTTCGGGTTCTCCTATGCATTTCTCGCCGCGATGATCTTCGTCCTCTTTCTGCCAGGCTACTGGACCTCGTCCCACTCGGCGCAGCATCTGATCGTCGCCGCGTTCTATGCAATCGGGCTGATAGCTGTAGCCGCGGTACGCTCCCGCCACCGCCTCGACTACCTCGACGAGGCTTATTCGCTGGTCGAAGCGTTCCTCTGGCTCGGCATCTACCTCGCCATCAATCTCCAGCTTTCGTCGTTGGACCTGCCCGCGCATTGGTGGATCGGCACTCGGGTCGCCGCTGAATTCGCAAGGCCGTTCTACTGGGCCACGTGGGTGCTGATCTGGTGCCTGCCGCCAATCGTACTCGCGCGCGGCATTCGCCAGAAGGACCGCTTCGTCATCGCGGTGGGCGCGATCGTCGCCATCCTGACTTTCGTCTCCAATAAACCTTATCTCGGCTGGCAGCGGCATACCTGGGACCCGATGCTTATGGGCATATTGTTAACCAGTGTCGCCGTCTTCATCCGACGCTGGCTTGCCCGTGGCCCGGGCGGAATTCGTCACGGCTTTACCGCTGCGCGCCTATCGGGAAAGGACCAGCGCTGGATTAACGTCGGGTCGACCGTATTCGGCACGCTATCGCCCCACGCAACAGCGCCGAGCCCGCAAACGAACAGTCCGGATTTCCGCTTCGGTGGGGGACATTCGGGAGGCGGAGGCGCCAGCGGCGATTTTTGAGGTGCCGCTCAACGAGTGACTCGGCCTGTCGGCACCAATTGACTGCACCTTATTCTCCGTGAAACTGTTAGGGACTCAATCTGGGACATCCTTCGTGCAGATCGCTGACCTTATCCTACCTGTATTTGCAGTAATCCTGACTGGCTGGATCGTTGGCTACACGGGCTATGTGTCGCGGGCGTTGTCTGACGCACTGATCCACTTCGCCTATAACATCGCAATGCCGGCATTGCTGATCGTCACAATTGCACAGGAACCAAGTCATTCGCTGATCAATTGGCGCTTTCTTGTCGCCTTTGGGGGTGGCTCCATCCTCTGCTTCATCCTCGTGTTCGGCTTGATGAGCATTCATGGTTCCCGAAACCCTGGCAAGCCGAACGATGTATGGCATGGCGGCATCAATGACCAATACCGGCTTCGTCGCCTTACCCGTTCTGCAGGCGATCTATGGTCCGCGCGCCGTGTTGCCGGCGGCGATCGCCACGGTATTCGTGGCCGTTGTGATGTTTCCAACAGCGGTAATCTTGCTCGAACTTGATCAGCGGGATAGTCATGGCTCACGCACGTCCCCAATGCTCACAGTTAAGCATGTCGTGCTTAACCCAATGGTCCTATCAACCCTGATCGGCATGCTTTTGTCGGTCCTCGATCTCCGCATGCCCGGGCCGGTCACCGCTTATTTTGGCATCTTGGCCAATGCGCTAACGCCTTGTGCTCTGTTCGCCATCGGACTGGGATTGTCGATCGAAGGATTGCGCGCCAATATTGGGCGAGCTTCGCTGCTCTCGGCCGTCAAGCTCGTGCTCATGCCTCTGATCGTGTACGGATTGAGCCTGTCCCTGGGGCTCGACCCCCTCTACACCATTGCGGCCGTAATCTGCGCCGCAGTGCCCACGGCCAAAACAGCCTACATTCTTGCGGGAGAGTATCACTGCGAGGAAATGATGGTAGCGTCGACGGTTTCGATGACAACTCTAGCTTCCGTCATCACGCTCGTGGTCTGGCTTTATGCACTATCCGGGCTAGCAGCACGCATCGCTGTCGGATAAGGGCAGGAAGCGTCTCGGTAAGCCATGATCGCCTTGTCGCGCAGCCTTCGGTTTACGAATGAACGGGCAAACGAAAAGTAAGTGTTGTAATCAGATTGCGCCAGCTACACGCCCCACCCGGAGTCGTAAGTGAAATGGCGATGTTAAGTCAACCACCCGTTCAGGGGCCGCCCGGCCTCTCTGCACTAATTGACTTGCCCGTTTCCCCCAAGTAAGATTCGCGGCGGTGATCGACCAGACAATTTCGCACTACCGCATTGTCGAAAAGCTCGGTGGCGGCGGGATGGGGGTGGTTTACAAGGCCGAGGACACTCGCCTGCATCGTTTTGTGGGTTTGAAATTCCTGCCCGACGAAGTGGCCCGCGATCCGCAAGCGCTCAGCCGCTTCCAACGTGAAGCCCAAGCTGCATCTGCACTCAACCATCCCAACATCTGCACGATTTACGACATTGGCGAAGAGAACGGCCAGGCTTTCATTGCCATGGAGTTTTTGGATGGCAACACCCTGAAGCATCTAATTCGGGATCGTCCGATGGATCTCGACACCCTGTTGTCTATCGCCATCGAGACAGCGGACGCGCTTGATGCAGCGCACTCTGAGGGAATCGTTCACCGTGATATCAAGCCCGCCAACCTCTTCGTGACTAAACGTGGACACGCCAAGATTCTGGACTTCGGTCTGGCAAAAATTACTGCCGCGAAACCGGTCAACGAAGCTACCGCGACCCATACGGCCGATCCCAATCTCACGAGTCCGGGGTCCGCGGTGGGGACAGTTGCCTATATGTCGCCGGAGCAGGCACGTGCAAAAGAACTGGATGCCCGAACAGACTTGTTCTCGTTCGGAGTGGTGCTTTACGAGATGGCTACCGGCCAGGTTCCTTTCCGCGGGGACAGTACCGCGGAAATTTTCGACGCCATTCTCAATCGCGTTCCCGCGGCACCGGTACGGTTGAATCCGGGCCTGCCTGCCAAACTGGAAGACATCATCAACAAGGCGTTAGAGAAGGACAAGAACCTGCGTTACCAGCACGCGGCCGATATGCGAGCCGACTTGCAGAGGCTGAAGCGGGACACTGACACGGGACGCGCAGGCGCGGCCACTTCCGGCGCGATGCCGGTGGTGTCGGATAGTAGTTCTCAGGCGGCGGTGTCGGCGATTCCCTCTTCGAGTTCGACTCCGGCAGTGAATGCGGCATCTTCGTCGGGAACCGCTCAACCGCCGGCGGCCACAACGGCTACGGGAAGCAAACTCTGGAAAGTGCATGTCCCGGCGGCTCTCGTACTTATCGTCGCGCTCGCTGCTATTGGCTTCTACCTGCGCTCGCGGGCTGCAACCGGCTCGGCGAAGACCGAGCGGCTCACTGAGAAAGACACTGTGGTACTCGCGGATTTCGACAATAAGACCGGTGACACCGTCTTCGATGAGGCACTGAAGCAGGCGTTAGCGGTACAGCTCGGACAGTCACCGTTCCTTAATATCCTCTCCGACCGCAAAGTCGAAGAAACCCTGCACCTGATGGGACGTCCCTCGACCGAGCGGATCACCCGTGATGTAGCGCGGGAACTTTGTATTCGAACCGGGAGCAAGGCGATCGTCCTCGGATCGATTTCCAATCTGGGAGGCCAGTACGTGATTGGCCTGAACACCGTCGGATGCAGCAGCGGAGACACGCTAGCCACCGAACAGGAGCAGGCGTCGGCTAAGCAGGACGTGTTGAAGGCGTTGAGTGCGGCGGCTTCCTCGCTGCGAGGGAAACTCGGCGAATCCCTAGCCACCATCCAGAAGTTCGATGTCCCGGTAGAGGCAACCACCCCTTCGCTGGAAGCTTTGAAAGCTTATAGCATGGGCATTACCACGGGGCGCACCAAGGGTGATGCCGAAGCAATTCCGTTCATGAAACGCGCCATTGAACTGGACCCCAATTTTGCCATGGCCTATGTCGGCCTGGGCGTCGAGTACGCAAACCTCGGCCAAGCCAGCCTGGCGGCCAGCTACGCCAAGAGAGCTTATGACCTGCGCGATCGCGTGAGTGACCGCGAGAAGTACCGCATCTCGGCGTTTTACTATCAGTACGTCACCGGCGAAGTGGAAAAGGCAACGGAAGCGTACGAACTCTGGGCCAAAACTTACCCTCGGGATCTCGTCCCGCACACCAACTTGGGTTACACCTACAGTAGCCTCGGACAATACGACAAGGCAGCGGCCGAAACTGAACTGTCACAGAGCATTGAGCCTAGTTTGACCGGGTACGGTAATCTGGCCGGCATTTACATGAACCTGAACCGCCTAGACGACGCGCGGTCGGTACTGGAACAGGCGAAGGCTCACAAACTCGATGGCTTGGTGATTCGCGTCACTTGGTACGGTCTGGCATTTCTGAGCGGTGATACGGCTGGGATGGATCGGGAGGCAGCCTGGGCGGCGGGGCGCCCCGGAGAAGAAGATGCCATGCTCTCTACCCAGTCCGATACCGAAGCCTATTTCGGTAGATTGGCTCGAGCTCGCGACTTCTCGCGCCGTGCGGTGGACGCCGCAGTACGGGCCGATTCCAAGGAAACTGCCGCCATCTGGCAGGCCAACGCGGCTTTGCGAGAGGCTGAATTCGGCAACGCCGCAGCCGCCAAACAGCAAGTCGCTGGGGCTTTGGCCCGGGCGCCGGGACGAGACGTAAAAGTGCTCGCCGCCTTGACCATGGCACGAGCCGGTGACCCGGCCCGAGCAAAGGTAATCGTCGATCAGTTAGAAAAAACCGAAGCTACCAATACCATGCTGAAGATTTACTGGCTGCCGACGATCAAGGCAGCCATCGAACTCAACAGCAACAATTCATCTCAGGCTCTGATTGAGCTTGAAGCGCCCGCCCCGTACGAACTCGGCGGGCCGGTACCCATAAGCGGCTTATACCCGGTTTACATCCGCGGCCTGGCGTTCCTGACGGCTCGCAACGGAGCTGCCGCTGCAGGTGAATTCCAGAAGATTATCGATCACCGGAGCATCGTACTCAATCTGCCTCTGGGCGCGCTGGCGCATCTGCAACTTGGCCGGGCCTACGTATTGTCCGGCAATACGGCTAAAGCTCGCAGCGCCTATCAGGATTTCTTCAATGTCTGGAAAGACGCCGACCTCGACATCCCGATCCTGAAGGAAGCCAAAGCGGAGTATGCGAAGTTGCAATAGCAGGGGTCGTCCGCTCCCCCATCACTCTGTTCCCACACACTAGAAATTCTTGATTGTTGTCATCAGGCGTGGGGGTTGAAAAAGTCACGAACAACCGGAACATAGGCAAGGCACATGGATTTCGCACTCAGCAAGAAAGTAGAAGACCTGCAACGCCGTTTGCGGGCCTTCATGGACGAATACATCTATCCCAACGAACAGCGCTTCCAGGATGAGATTGAGCGCAACCGGTGGTCGCCAACGGCGGTGGTAGAAGAGCTTAAGCCGAAAGCTCGCGCGGCGGGTCTCTGGAACCTCTTCCTGCCCGATGAGAGGCACGGCGCTGGACTCACCAATCTCGAATACGCGCCGTTATGCGAGATCATGGGCCGCAGCATGATGGCTCCTGAAGTATTCAACTGCTCGGCGCCCGACACTGGGAACATGGAGGTGCTCGCGCGTTATGGCACGCCGGAGCAGCAGGAGCGTTGGTTGAAACCCCTGCTCGCCGGTGAGATCCGCTCGTGCTTTGCGATGACTGAACCTGCGGTAGCTTCGTCGGACGCGACCAACATCCAGGCGAGCATCGTTCGGGACGGCAACGAGTATGTCCTCAACGGCCGTAAGTGGTGGACTTCGGGAGCGGGTGATCCGCGCTGCAAGGTCGCGATCTTCATGGGCAAGACGGACCCTTCGGCTCCGCGCTACCAACAGCAGTCGATGGTCCTGGTGCCGATGTCGGCGCCGGGAGTGAAGGTCGAACGACTGCTGACGGTGTTTGGGTACGATCACGCGCCGCACGGACATGGCGAAGTCGTTTTTGAGAATGTCCGGGTGCCGGTCTCGAATATGTTGCTGGGCGAAGGGCGGGGCTTTGAAATCGCGCAGGGACGGCTGGGACCTGGCCGCATTCATCACTGCATGCGGTGCATCGGGGCGGCCGAGCGCGCGCTCGAAATCATGTGCGAACGTGTGCAATCTCGCGTGGCATTCGGCAAACCGCTGGCCGAACAGGGAACCCTGCGCGCCAACATTGCTGCCTCGCGCATGGAAATCGAGCAGGTTCGCCTCTTGACGTTGAAGGCTGCTTACATGATGGACACGGCCGGCAACAAAGCAGCGCGGGCCGAGATCGCCATGATCAAAGTTGTTGCGCCCAATATGGCGTTACGAGTTCTGGACAGGAGTATTCAGGCGCACGGGGGCGCCGGCGTTTCGCAAGATACTTTTCTCGCCAGCGCGTGGGCCAATGTTCGCACCCTGCGACTAGCCGATGGCCCGGATGAAGTCCACACGGAAGCCATTGCCAAGCTGGAACTCGAAAAGGGAAGTAAGCCGCAATCGCCGCCACGCTGATCCGCTTTTAGTCCGGTGGTCCTGGTGACTTCGATCTATAGATTGATCAGAGCGAACCGTCCTCAACTGAACGCAAAGCTGCACGCAAGAGAACCTTGACTACCTCTGGCAGAGAGGCGAAGCGGGCGTCTTTGGTCAGGCCCTTTTGATAGCGATAATAAATCTGCTGAATAATGACCGCCACCTTGAAGAGAGCGAGAACGCGGTAGAAAATTATGTTGCTGATGTCACGCCCGGTGGTCTGAGCGTAGCGGCGGACAAGTTCCGCCCGCGTCAAAGTTCCAGGCAATGTTGTAGGCCCCCAGCGGATGTGCTGCAGTTCTTCGGGATCTTCTGGATCGACCCAGTAGGCCAGGGCTGTGCCGAGATCAGTGAGTGGATCACCGATGGTGCACATCTCCCAATCGAGCACGCCCACAATCCTGGTGACATCGGTTGGATCAAGCACGACATTGTCGTACTTGTAATCATTGTGAATCAGCGCGTAGGAGGTCTCCAGGGGTCTGCGTTCGTTCAGCCAGACAGAAATCCTTTCCACTTCGGGCAAATCGTGTGTCCGGGAACCGTCGTAGCGGGCGATCCAGCCCTCGACTTGACGACCCAGGTAGCCTTGTGGCTTCCCCAGATCCGCCAAACCGATGGCCGCGTAGTCCAGGCCATGGAGTCGGGCGAGATTGTCGATAAACACTTCGCTCAACTGGCGAGCCGTCTCAGCGTTAGCTACCAGCCCTTCAGGGGGATCTCTTCGCAGGATGATTCCTTGTACCCGCTCCATCACGTAGAAGGGACAACCGAGCACCGACGGGTCTTCACAGTACAGGAGCGCCTTCGGAGCTTGCGGGTAAACGAGGTGCAGTTTCGAGAGTACGCGGTACTCCCGACTCATATCATGCGCGGTTTTGACCTTGCTGCCGAACGGAGGACGGCGCAGCACCATCTGGCGGTTGCCCAGACACACCAGATAAGTCAAGTTGGAATGGCCGCTGGGGAATTGTGCGACGCTAAGAGTGCCGGTGGCGTCGGGAAAATGACTACGCAAGAACGGTTCGAGCCTGGACAGGTCGAGTTCTTCCCCGGATCGTACGGAAGTTGGATGGTCGCGAAGGTCGCCCATGTCAGACTCGTGAATTTTCTAGAACTGCGCCTCACTTGCGTGTGGGCACGAATGCTATCTGTAAGTCAGCAACGAGACATCTTCCAGGTGCGGAAAGGCATTGAACGTACTCAGAGTAAAGCGATCCTGGGAAAACAGGAACTCGCTCCAGGAACAATTCCGGACCATCCAGGCTGCTCGGAGCGTGTCTTGCGATGAGAGGTGGAAAGCGCGCCGCATGGCTACCCCGATGACTCCAGCCGAACAGAAAATCGCCAGTTGTTGGCCTCGACCATTTGCTGACATACATTGCGATAGACCGCGGTCGACTCGGGCACAGAATTCGGGCCACGACTCCACCGCGGGGAGCACGACCTCTCCCTCGACCCACTTGGTAATCAGCATCTCGAACATCTTCTCGAAATTCGCCAATCGTCGGGCAGGACTGGTCGAGTCCTGAAACGCCCGGTGAAGTTCTCGAACCTCGTTGTTGTTTTCGAGCAGCCGAGGAAGACCTTGCTGCAATACCGCTTCGGCCTGGTATTCGTCGAACTCCTGCATCATCAGCGGCTCGGGGAAAGGGAAGGCGGCATCGCGATAGACCTCGGCCACGATCCTCGCGGTGTCTTTTTGCCGGACACATGGCCCCGAGCAGACCCGGTCAAACACCATCTTTTGTCGCACCCAATATTGCCCCAGTCGGAGAGCCTGCGCTTCACCGATCGCGGAAAGCTTGTCGTAATTTTGATCGAGAAAAGACGCTTGTGCATGCCGAATCAAGAGAAGTCGACCCATGCGTCACCGAACGTCCTTCGTCAGTTGAACTAGATCGCTCATAGCAGGGGCACTCTGGTCTGAAATATACAGATCTGGCACCGATTGCGGATGAACCCGATGTTCCAATCGCATGAGATGTGCTGCGAGACGTCTCCGAACTGCTACCAGGCGGACTGACCTCCATCCACCACCAAAACGTGGCCGGTAACGAAATCGGAAGCGTCAGAAGCGAGAAAGACAGCAGATCCTTTCAGGTCATGTTCATTGCCAAAGCGGCGCAGAGGAATCTGGGAGAGGAAGAGTTCACGGTTGTGTTCCAACACCCGGCTCGACATGTGGGTGGGAAACCAGCCGGGAGCAATCGCATTCACCTGGATGTTGTGCATTGCCCATTTGCAGGCGAGGTCTTTGGTGAAGCTGATGACGCCGCCTTTGCTGGCGTGATACCCAATGGCTGGAAGTGCAGGAGGAGCGCCGCCCAATCCAGCGACCGAGGCGATATTGATGATCTTTCCGCGACCTTGCTTGATCATGACCTTACCCACGGCTTGGGCGCACAGAAACGTCCCGGTCAGGTTCGTCTCGATTACTTTATTCCAATCTTCGAGGCGCATCTCTTCAACGGGGGCGCCCCAGGAAATCCCCGCATTATTCACCAGAACATCAATCCGTCCGAATTGTGAAAAAGCGGCATCGACAACCTGCTGAACGCTCGGCCGGGTCCTTGACGTCACAGCCTAAAGCGATGGCTTTTACTCCCAGTTGCTGTAAGTCTTCCGCAGCTTGCTGGCAGCGCTCTTTCTTGCGGGCGCAGAGCACCAGGTTGGCGCCCATTTCCGCTAGCCCTTCCGCAATTTGACGTCCTAGCCCGATGGAGCCGCCCGGTGACTATGGCGACGCGGCCTGTGAGATTGAAAAGATCCCTCACATTCCTGTTGGGGGGCTGCTTAGTGTCGGCGACCTCCTTCATCATGAAGCTTTGTCCTGTTTGCTGAGGTTCTGAGACAAGGAATCGTCCAGAGGTTGTCCATCGCCGCGCCCTCGACCCTTACCAGCTGCCATCCCTGCGGACTGAGCCGCCAGAAAATCCAAAATCGCGCGCTGGGCAGCTTCTGGCTGATCAGTGAGGAAGAGATGGCTGGCGCGCGGAATCATGACCAGTTTCGCACCCGGGATTCGCTCTGCAATCAGATTAGCGTTTCCCGGCGGCACCAGCAGGTCAGACTCGCCATGGATCACCAGCGTCGGAGCGACGATCTGGCCAAGGCGGCTGTATGCCTCCCAGGCGAGGATTCCCTGCAACTGCGCTGCGTATCCTTCCGGGCTCGGGAACCATGGCCTGCGAACCGCCAGGTCTTCATCAATCCATTCACGCGGGGTCGTCCGATCGTAGATAAACGGCACAGCGGCTTCCGCAGCTTCTTCGGCGCTCATCTTGCCGCGCGTCATCAGCATCTGGATAGCTGCCGGCTCGGCGCGCACCGCGGTGGGCCCGCCCGCCGCAGTGCAGCCCAGAATCAGCGACAAGACTCGCTGCGAATATTGCAGGGCAAACTCCTGCGCGATCATTCCGCCCATCGACACGCCAAATACATGCGCGCTTTCGACGCCTGCAGCATCCAGGACCGCCGCCGCGTCGGAGGCCATCTGCGTTATCGGATAGGGACCCGGAGGCGTATCGCTTAGTCCAGCGCCGCGGTTATCGAGGGCAATCGTGCGATAGCGTGCTGCCAATGCGGGACGGATGCGGTACCACATTGCAGATGGATAGCCCAGTCCCATGATGAGCAGAACCGGCTCGCCTTGGCCTTGCTCATCCCAATAAATCCTGGCTCCCTGATTGTCAACGAACGCCATCTAGTGGTCCCACTCAGAACGAGAAGCGCACGCCGAGTTGAATCTGGCGTTTTGGCAAAGCGGACGTGAAAGCCAGCGGCGTGCTGGGCGTAGCCGTCCCGCCACCCGCAACGGGAGTGCCCGGTCGAATGCCACTCACATTGAACGTCGTGAACCCCGGAGTAAGGCCGAAAAGAGGGCCTACCTCATTGTTTACGCTGGCAAAATTTGTTCGGTTTGCGAGATTAAATCCTTCCGCCGTGAATTGCACATTAGCCCTCTCGCCAAGTTTATGCCGCCAGCTTAAACGCATGTCGAAGTCGTAGTAGTTGGGGCCCAAACCCGTGTCGCGCGGGGCTCCGATGGGACGTTCATTGGTGGTGTGATTGTTGCCGTTCACCTCTCCTCCCGCCAGCAGGTTGAAAGGATGTCCGCTGTGGTACGAGAAAATTGGAGCCAGCTCAAAACCCGAAAGGACACTCTGCTTCCAGGGGCTCTCGCAACACTCCCGCGATCACTACTTTGTGCCGCTCATCAAACTCGGAGAGACTGCGATCTAGATTGAGGTTGGTCGGGTCCTGTGGGCCGTAGTCCGTGTTGTAATCCGTGGATGTGTCGAAACCTTTACTCCAGGTGTAGTTCCCAAAGACCGAGAAGTGATTGCTGAAGCGTTTCGTGACTTCCAGGATGCCGCCCCAGTAGATCGCATACGACTCGGAGCTATATTGGTTGTTCTGCACGATCAATGGATTCACAAAGCATTGGACAGTGTCGCAGGGCAGGCCCTCAACGCCACCAAGCGGGTCGGCTCCAGCGGCCGTCGTATTCCAGTTGCGATACGAAACCTTCTGGCCATTGGCCAGAGTTACCGTGGTGAACGGGGCCGGCAACAGATTGGTATCGATTGCAATCGGGAGGTGCTGGGTGTGCGAATAGATAGCGCTGAGAGAAATTGACATCCCGGGTCCGAACTCACGCTCAATTCCAAAGGAGGCCTGCTGCGCGATGGGTGGGCGATAACCAGGCTGGTCTACGAAAAGTACCTGCAACGGAGAAAGGGGCCCGTTATTGGTGACGTCGACCCCTAACGGAGCCACTGCAGCCGGCGTGATGCAAGCCCTGTTTCCTGCCGATGCCGTTGTGCAACCGATCAAGTTGCCTGGCGCTCCATTGGCAAAGAGTGTCTGAAAGATCGTCGCCGCCCCTTGTATGCCCAAGGCCGAAACCCCGCCGATCGGATCTGCATAAATGGAAATCTCACGGTTACAAGGGCTGCCGCCGCTACCGGGGATTATCGGCACCCCGAACTGAGAGACTCCGCAGATCGCGGTAACATTTGCGGCCTGGTTACCAGCTACACTGTTCCCGACCGAAGAATTATTGGCATTCCGCACTCCCAGGCTGTAATCGACGTCGGGAATCTGAACGTCCACCGGTCCGTAAAAGATTCCGTATCCACCCCGAATCACTGTCTTGTGATTCTTGGAGGGATCCCACGCGAAGGAAACCCTGGGGCCAAAATCCTTCTTATACGTGCTCAACGGGGCGAATTGCGTGTCCAGGTCGTAGCGCAGCCCGAAGTTCAGGGTCAAGCTTGGTATTACTTTCCAGGAGTCCTGCGCGTAAAACGCCGTCAGCGGCCGCGCGTAATACGGGTACGTCGGATCTCCGAAACCCTGCTGGTAAACCTGGGGCAGCCCCAACGTTGCCGATTGCAGTGGGTTGATGGTGGTGCTGGCAAGCTGTGGACTTACCAGAAATCCGGGCAGCGACCCGAACACAAAGCGACCGGGCATGAAGGTGTGCGACTCGGTGTGATTGCCGCGGAGCAACTCGTAAGCGCCGAACTTCAGAGTGTGGTTGCCATGGATCTTGGTGAAATTGTCGGCGAATTCGTAGCGCCGCAATATTGTGAGGTTGGGCAGGAAGATGTTCGATCCAATATTGTTGATGAAACTGGGAATCTGCAGCCCCACCTGTGCCGGCACGTTGGGGATCACGTTGAAGCTGTTATAGTCCCACTGCGCCCGGAACTCATTCTGCGTGTTGGGATTGAACTGGCGGTACCAGGTAGCCTGGAAATTATTGTCATAGGTGTGGATCGAACTTCCCGCCGAAAAAGCGGTCAGGGAATTTACGTCCGGCGATTCCTCCAAATCATGCCCATACCTGTAGGTCAGAGAAAGCCCGTTGTTCACATTAAAGTGATGATCCAGGCGGCCCGACGCCTGGTATTGGCGGGTGTTGAAAGGAAACAGACCACCCTCAGTTTCAAACTGGTTTAGCAGGAAGCCATTCAACGCGGCCTGTGTGGGCGATACAAATGGGTTCGGACCGGGATTTGGGTTCAGCGTCAGAATGCTCTGGAGAGCAAATGCGCAAGTCGGTCCCGGCAGGGTAACGCCGGTGAAGCAAGTCACGGGCGCCGCCGAAGACGCCAGCCCCGCAATAATGGCATTCTGGGCGGCCGTCGGACGAAAAATATTGGTATTCGTCAGCAGAGGAACCGCGTTCTGCGCATCCTGCCGCAAGCCTTCGAAAGCCACAAACAGAAATGTCTTGTCTTTCTTGACCGGGAAACCCAGCCTTCCCCCGAATTGCTGACGACTCAAAGTATCCTTGACCGGAGAACCCAGAGAGTCAGGATTGGCCGGATCGAAGGTCTGGCCAGGTTGCAATGCCTGGTTGAACGAAAACGGATTTTGGGCGTCCATGGCATCGTTGCGGAAAAAACCGTAGAGGCTGCCGTGCACGTTGTTGGTGCCGGACTTGGTCACAATATTGATTGAAGCACCTGTGGCTGACCCCAAGTCGGCGGCGTAGTTGCTGCGATTGATCTGAAACTCCTGCACCGCATCCTGGCTTAACGTAAGGCGCTGGCCTCCGCTATCGCCGGAGGTCTCACCCCCGTCCACCGTGATGCTGTTTCCTCTGCCATTGCTGCCGTAAAACGACAGCCCGCTTTGCGGTGTTTGCTTGACTCTAAAATCCTGGTCCCCCGCCAGCCTGGTGGAATCCGAGACACCAGGCGCGAGCAACGTGAATGTGAGGTAATCGCGCCGGTCAATGGGGAGGTCCGTGATGTACTGTTGTGTGATTCTGTTGGCTTGGCTCCCTCGTTCAATTTCCACCACGGGCGGCTGATCCGTTACCTCGATAACGGTCGCGACCTGCGACGGTTTCATCTGGAAATCGGAGATGACCGTTTGCCCTACCGCGACCGTGACGCCTCTCCGAATCCCCGTCGCAAAGCCCGGTCAGCTCCGCACTGACGTCGTAAGTGGCCGGCGACAGCCCTGCCGCCCGGAACTGACCCGTACTATTCGTCACTGCCGTGCGCTTCAGGCCCGTCTGCGTATCGATCACATTGACAGTTGCCTTCAGCAATACCGCACCGGAAGCGTCCGTTACAGTTCCAGTGATCTCTCCCGACGTACCCACGCCCTGCGCATGAACCATAGAGATTGCGAGCAGGAAGCACACAAAACCGCATGCCAGTGACTTCATTGGGATTCTCCTTCTGGATAGGGCGGGCATCGCTGATGTGATTCCGGGCAAGCTCATCTGCCAGCCTGTTCTTCCGCCACGCCTGGTTTGCATCACAACCTCGCGCCGCCACGGAACGATTGAGCGGCCTCTTTCTTTGCGATCAAGCAGGCATTACGACGTCCAAAGAACTACGATCCGGCAGGCCGATGTTTTTCAGACAGAACTCTGAATCGGCGCTTGTTTTTTAGAATGGCCATTCTTCAGGGCGGGCCATCCTTCCCAGATTACGAGAGTGAGTATCACATATTAGTTACTAACGTCAAGAAGGAATGATTTTCTTCGCGAACTTTGCGGAAATTCTTTGCGTTCTTTGCGCTTTATCGCGTTTGAATTTATGGAAGCAAATCAAAGGCTTAACCGCAAAGGGCGCAAAGACAAAAGCGC
Organism: Terriglobia bacterium; assembly: GCA_963734265.1. Taxonomy (GTDB): domain Bacteria; phylum Acidobacteriota; class Terriglobia; order Terriglobales; family Acidobacteriaceae; genus JAIQFF01. The sequence goes on along the minus strand of CAVTGN010000011.1, from coordinate 44,179 downwards.
GCAAAGATCGCTAAGAAAATCAACGGGAAGCAGGCTTTCCTGTGGCCGGACTTCAGACGCAGCCCCTCACGCGGGAGCAAGAACAAGGCGGCCAGAAACTTGGCCACGGCGGAGTTGATCCAATGCTTCATTTACTTCCGCAAGTGGGCGAGCAGCTACTTGACAATGCACTTTGCCGGCGGCAGTCATTGCCAAAACCTCCCGCAAATCTTGTCGGGTTCCGACAGTGGAAGCATGGATACGGATTTCTCCTGCAGCCATCAAGATAGGGGGAAAGCAGATCGGATCAGCCGGCAGGCCCACGACCAGGAGCGTGCCCGTGGGCCGCACGCAAGAGAACGCCGTGTCATAGGATGCTCGCGCCGCCGATGTCACCAGCGAAACGTGAGCCCCGCCCATATTGCGCATTTCCTTGATCACATTCGTGGTAGCAGCATTGAGCGTGGCAGAGGCGCCGAACGATCTTGCAAGCGCCAGCTTCTCCTCGGAGATATCGATCGCCACCACCTCCGCTCCCAGCGCTTGCCCGAACTGAACAGCCAGATGTCCCAGACCGCCAATACCGAAGATCGCCAGGCGCTGCCCGGGCAAAATGTTGGCGTGTTTGAGTGCACGATAGACGGTAACGCCTGCACACAGGAGGGGAGCAGCCTGGATGAAAGAAAGATTGTCGGGAATTCTGGCCACATGACTCGCCGGCGCTTTCACGAATTCGGCATAGCCACCATCGACGGTGACGCCGGTAATTTTTTGCCGGCGGCAGAGGTTTTCATTTCCTTCCTGGCAGAACTCGCATTCGCCGCAGGTCCAGTGAACCCAGGGTACGCCGACCCGATCGCCGATTTGCAGATCCTGCACCGCCGCGCCCTTTTCGGCCACGATCCCGGCGATTTCGTGGCCGAGGATCAATGGTGTTTTGACGATTTTTGCGAACTGCGCCCAGTCTCCATCGGCAACGTGCAAATCGGAATGGCAAACACCACAGGCTTCAATCCCGTATCAGGACCTCACCGGCCTCGGGCCGTGGCTGGCTGACTTCCTCTATCGTGAGCGGCTTCTTGAATTCGCGCAGGACGGCAGCCTTCATGCACTGGGCCTCTCGTTCCTAAAGGGCAAAAATGGGTGAGGTCGAGATCGTCAGGGCTGGACGCCGCGCAAGAAAAACTCCACGGCGCTATCGACGCGTTCCCCCAGTTTGTGGGGCCCAGTGAGATCCACCGCCCATTGCCGAACCACGGTGCGATAGAGTCCCTCCATGAATTCAGAGAGATGAAGGACTGGGAAGATGCGCGTGATCTCACCGCGCCGCTGGCCCTGGGCGAGAATCTCCCGCAGCAGGCCGACCGCGATGCACTCCGGCCCACGCATCTCCGGAGAACGCACGGGATCCATTGCGCCCGACAGAACTACTGCCTGCCAGAGCGGACGATCGGCTTCCACCTCGCGCGCCATGGCGCGGTATAAGTGGCGCAAACGCGCTGCCGTATCAGCTTCGCTGGAGAGTTCCGACTTGAGATGTTCGACTATACATGCGAAGCCGCGCCTGCCGACATCCCGCAGAACTGCATCTTTGCTGGGAAAATATCGGAAGAAGGTGGGCTGGCTGATCTCGAGAATCTTGACAATATCGTCAATGCGGGTGTTCTCGTAGCCACGTTTGCGGAACAGCCTAAGAGCGGTCTCGATAATCTGCTGCTGCAATCGTGCCTTCTTGCGTTCGCGCAGGCCAAGGGGCTGGTCAATTGGGGTTGACGTCTTTCGTCTCCTCAAGCTCCGTCGAGCGTGCGCGCTTCGCCGCGATCTGGCAGCATCAACAAGGGCCGTCATTTCTACCTCCTCCTTAAGACATCGGGTGACGCTGGATTGCGCACAGCACCATGGACCGTCACTCTAACATCATGCTAGGAATCGTCACAAACTGAACCAAAGCGCTGCTTGAGGCCCGCCGTTCCCTGCCACGTTGGACTTGACGTTATCTACTAACAGATGATATAGACTAACACAATTTGCGGAGACGGCATGTGGCATGTTTCAGTGAGTTCAGGGGTGCTCTTCCAGGCATCCGAAACTCCTGCACGCGGAACCGACCGATCCGTAACCGGGGTGGATGATGACAACAGCGGCAGCAGCTTCTCCCAAGATCAGCGGCGGTGCATTTCTTATCGAAGAGTTCTCGCCCGGCGAGGTTTTCACCGCAGAGGACCTGAGCCAGGAGCACCTTGCCATCGCCCGGACAGTCGATGACTTCTGGGCGAACGAGGTCGAGCCCCATCTCGAGGCTATCCGCCAGCAGCAGCCCGGCATCGCACTCAACGTATTACGCAAATCAGCCGGCCTGGGACTCACCGCCGTGGCGATTCCTGAAAGATTCGGCGGAATGGAAATGGATCTGGCTTCGGTCATGATCGTGGGCGAACACCTGGGACGAGATGCTTCCTATGGGTCCTGGCACTCAGCGCACACCGGCATCGGCACGCTGCCCGTCCTCTTCTTTGGAACTGAGGAACAGAAACAGAGATATCTGCCACGGCTGGCGACGGCCGAGATCCTGGCAGCCTATGCTTTGACCGAGCCGTTGGCGGGTTCGGATGCGCTTGCTACACGTACCCGGGCTGATCTAAGCTCCGGACGGCAAGTACTACGTCCTGAACGGACAGAAGATGTGGATCACCAATGGAGGTGCGGCGGATCTCTTTACCGTATTCGCGAAGGTGGGAGGAGAACTCTTCACCGCATTCCTGGTGGAGCGTAGTTTTCCCGGTGTTAGTAGTGGAGCTGAAGAACACAAGATGGGTATGAAAGGAAGCTCGACCACGGCCGTGTATTTCGACAACGTTCAGGTGCCGGTCGAGAATGTGCTCGGCGAAGTTGGGCGGGGGCACATCATCGCCTTTAACATACTGAACCTGGGGCGGCTGAAGCTTGGCCCGGGCGCACTCGGTGCAGCCAAGAACGTGCTTGCTGTCAGCCTGAAATATGCCAAAGAACGCAAGGCATTCGGTTCCCCAATCGCGGAATTCGGCGCCATCCAGCACAAGCTGGCGGAGATGGCCATTCGTATTTATGCCGTGGAATCGATGGTATGGCGGGTGGTGGGGCTAATCGAAAGTCAGCTAAGAGCGGCCCCTCAGGACAAATCCGATGCCTCACGAACGGAACTCAAGGCGGTTGAAGAGTACGCCGCGGAATGCTCAATGATTAAAGTCTATGCGTCTGAGATGCTGGACTACGTGGTGGATGAAGGAGTGCAGATCCACGGTGGCTATGGCTACCATCAAGACTATCTGGTCGAACGAGCCTATCGCGATTCGCGCGTCAACCGTCTCTTCGAGGGCACGAACGAGATCAACCGCTTGCTCATACCGGGGATGCTGCTGAAACGTGCAGCCCGTGGGCAACTGGCCTTGCTCCCGGCTATTCAGGCGGTCCTGAGCGGGAAATCCACGAAGACACACGATTCCACGGACGGCGATGAAGAGATGCGGCTGGTGCGCAACGCGAAAACTATTGCACTGCTAGCCATCGGGATTGCAAATCAGAAATACGGGGCGGAGGTGCAAAAGCAGCAGGAAGTCCTGATGAGCATTTCCGACATCATCATGGAGGCCCTGGCGATGGAATCGAGCTCGCTTCGCAGTCGCAAACTCGCTGCTTCCGGAAGAGGCAAGACTGCTGCGGATATGTGCGCCGTTTTCCTGCGTGAAGCGATGGATCGAGTCGAGATCTCCTGCCGGAATGTTTTGGGAGCCTGCCTCGAAGGCGATGCTTTGCGACGGAACATGTCAGTTTTGCGAAGCTTTGCCAATTACGACCCTGCCGATGCAATTGCGCTGCGCCGGAATATTGCCAGCCACCTGCTTGCCCATGAGCGCTATGTTTGCGACTGAGTTGCCGAGGGAGAAGTGTTTTCCGACGAGTCCTTTTGGCAGAACGGATTCACGCGGACGCCATGCCATCAGCCTACGGCCAGTGCTTTTTAGGTCTGTCTCGCCATCCACTGTGGTCAGGTTGCGATTTGTCATTTACCGCACGCTGTAATGTCGGCTGCTGATCATCTTGGAATTCCCCGTCTTCCAAAAGAAGAGGGGCGGCTACACGCAACGCCTCAATTTCGATTTCCAGCCTCGACACCTCAAGCTCTTTCTGTCTCAAAACTTCGTAAACATTTTTCATGGGTGAGCCCCGGTTAGAATAACAGCGTTCGACAATGCCGATCTAATCAGAATTAGCGAAAACTGTGGAAAACCACCTGGTAGACGATGGCCAGTGCCCAGAGCCAAATAAAGATTCCACGCAACGGATGGCGGAAGGATAGGCATATTTCCTCGGCTAAGAGGATGAGGTTGTCCCTGGCTCCGCTGCGCCTTCGGTTGGCAGGGAGTCGATGGCCATGCGCAAATCGGATAGTCTTTGACGCACAATTGATTCGGGAATTGCGGAGTTTGCAACGATGTCGCCATTCCGAAGAGGCCCCTTTGAAATCAGGGCAAGTTCAAGTGCATCTAGACTGACGGCCAACCTCTCTAGCTCGTCAACGATGTTATTCAAGATAGATTTCATAGGACCTGATCTTAAACTCTTAAACGAAGATGAATAAACTGCCTTCCGTGGACGAAAGACGCGAGTGTCGTGATCCGGCCTGCGGCCTCAATCCTGGGCGCACGAAAGTTGGCTCAGTTTGCTGGCGGAAAGCGTGTGCCTGCGACGATTGTCGATCTCCTTCAGAATTTCCTCGGCCCCATACGGCGTCTGCCATTGCACCGATACGGACGACTCTGGAGCCATGGTCGGAGATGGTTACTCAGAGACGGCGGAGGTACAGCATTGCAACGATGTAGGCATCAGTTTGAGTACTCCGCCTTGGCTTAGTTCAGATGGGGTTCGCGGTCGTCGGCGCGGGAAGGCCAATCCGCCGCAACAAGCCTTGGAAGCCTTGGTTGTCCCGCAAGCCGTCCATGCTCGGATCTATATGAAGATAGATAAGCCAGTGCGAGTGCTCTTCATAGCATTTCTCCAAGTATTCAATCGCGCGGTCGTTTTCTCCCAAGCCGATATAGATTCCGGCGAAGAAATAGGGCGCGACATACTTTTGCTTCGCTAATTCTGTCAGATCATCGAGCATTCCTAATGCTTCCTTTGTCCTACCAGCCGTGCCGAGAGTGTGCGCAAGTGCCGCGCGCATCAGAGGGCTACCGTCCGACAGCTTCACGCCCTTCTCACCCTCAGTGATGGCCAGGTCGTAGGATCCGGTTTTCCTGAGCAACAGGCCGAGGATCCAGTAGGTGACGGGGTAGTTCGGGTCCAGATCGACAGTTCGCCGGAGTTGTTCAATAGCTTCGTCGTATCGGCGGGCAAAATAGAGGGCCCATCCGACGGCGACGTTGATAATGAGCGACAACGGATCGAGATCCAGACCCTTTTTCATCCTGGTCATCGCTTCTCTGTGTCGCCCCATAGTCATCGCATACTCGGCGTACCAGTGGTTGGCAGTTGCGTAGGTGGGACCCAGTTCGAGGCTGCGATTGAACTCTGTCTGAGCCTCTTCCCACTGCCAATCGTGAAGCCACAACAGGGCCGCCAAAGGCGTGTGGGCTTCGGCGAGATCCTGGTCGAGCTGCAGGGCGGTGTTCGCGGCCGCTTTGCCTTTCGGGAATGCTTGCTGCGGCGGCAGATAGCTGTTCCATCCCAGCAGCACGTAGCAATCGGCCAAACCAGCGTAGGCGAGGGCGTAGCTGGGATCTTTCTCGACCGCCTGCCGAAAGTACTCGATCGCCTTGTAGAAACCTTCTTCGGTCCATCGGTTCCAGTGGTGACGACCCTTTAGGTAAAGCCGGTACGCCTCTGCATTTTCCGTGTGGCGTTTTGTTAATTGCTTCTTTTCTGCTCGGGTCAACCGTAACCGCAATTTCCCTGATATCTCGTTGGAAATTTCGTCTTGGACCACAAAGATGTCGCCAGGCTTGCGATCGTATTGCGCGCCCCACAGTAGAGAGCCTGTGGCGACATCGACTAATTCGGTCCCAATGCGCAGAGAGCCACCGCTTTGCATCATTTTTCCGACGAGAACGGCGCGCACATTAAGCTCTCGACCAATGGCTTGAGGGTCAATTTCCCCGCCCTTGTACCTAAAAACTGCACTCTGCGCCATCACTCGCAGTTTCGGTAGCGTCGCCAGAATATTGATGAGACTGCCCGTAATCCCGTCACTGAGGTATTCGTGCTCAGGATCGCCGCTCGCATTTTCGAAGGGCAAAACGGCAAGGGAGTCGATGATCTTGGAGACTCGCGGGGGGCGGAGGGCACCTGTTTGCGCGGAGGAACTCCGTCCCCTCTGCTTGCCGCTCGAGGACAAACGACTTGTGGTTGGTGTCAGGACCGGTTCTGCTTCTTCTGAAGCCCTCCGGCCTGATTCCACATCTCGCTTTAGCCGTTGCAGCTCAGCCCGCATGTCGGCAGCGTGCTGAAAGCGCAGGTTTCTGTCCTTCTCCAAGGCCCTCTGGATTACCTCTTGGAGGTGCGGCGGGATGTCGGGATTGACTCGCATGGGAGCCACCGGATCGCGGTTGAGGATGGCCTCCGTGATGAGACCCGTACTGGCTCCTTGAAAGGGCAACTGCCCTGTAGCCATTTGGTAGAGAACGATGCCGAAAGAGAACAGATCCGTGCGAGCGTCCAACTCTTTGGCCCGCACTTGCTCTGGAGACATGTAGGCCGCGGTTCCCACAGCCATCCCCGGGCTGGTGAGATGTTCTTCGGACTCGATGGTCGCGGCTCTCATGGCGATGTTTTCAGGCCTGATAGAGACCTTTGCCAGCCCGAAATCCAGAATCTTGGCGCGCCCGCGCGTGGTGACAAAAATATTGGCAGACTTGATGTCGCGGTGGACGATGCCCTCTGAGTGCGAAGCGTCCAGAGCATCGGCGATCTGGATTCCCAGATCGAGCAACGTCTCGATTTCCAGAGGCTTGCCGCCGATCCGGCGCCGGAGCGTCTGCCCCTCCAGCAATTCCATGGCGATGAAGGTTCGACCCTCGGCTTCGTCAATCTCGTGGATGGTGCAGATGTTCGGATGATTCAGTGCAGAGGCAGCCTTGGCTTCGCGCTGAAAACGGCTGAGTGCCTGGGGGTCTTTGGCTACGTTATCGGGCAGGAACTTGAGAGCAACAAACCGACTCAGTTTTACGTCCTCAGCTTTGTAAACCACTCCCATGCCACCGCCGCCGAGCTTCTCTAGAACCCGGTAATGCGAGATGGTCTGGCCTATCATGCGAAATCATGCTATGGCGGTAGCGTAGGCAAGTCAACGAAAGGCGTGGAGTCGGCAGTGCTTGTCGGTTGAGTAGGATGAACACTTCGTTGATTCCGCAACCGCTGTGTCGGCCTGAATTGAGCGACCTTTTGTCGATTCTTTTGCAATTGCTTTACGCTTGATCGCTGAGAGACTCCTCCTGTTTCTGTCGTTTTTCACATCATTTTCGGGAACCTTACATGCTCCGGCTTCGTATCTGCCTATGTGATGACGAGGCAAGTGAGCTAACCCTCCGATGGCGCCCCCGTCCAATAGAGTAAGGAGAGTGAAATTATGGATGCAAAATATAACAACATCATTGACAGTATGAAGTGGCGGATCGTACTGAACCTAACCGGATTTGGCCTGTGGTTGGCAGCGAGTGTGGTCTTGCTGCGCCTGACGTAACGCCAGCAGCAAATCGTGATGACGACGCCTCGCGTGTGGTCTCTCTATAGTTGCGCTAGCCGTGTTCGCAAGCGGATGGACCGTGTACCTTGTGCCGGCCGGCGACAGCAACAGCCCAAGACTGGTGAACACTTGTTTGATAACTAACGACGTGAAGCGACTTGTGGAGTTTTACGAGCCCGTCCTAGCGCTCAAAGCAAAGAAGACGGGTGAAGAGTATGCAGAGTTTCCGACGGGCGTGGGAGTGCTGGCAATTTTCTCCAAGGACGCTCAAGAAAAGTACATTCCTGGTTCGGCAGAGGCGGCGAAGAACAGGAGCGTGGTGCTGCAATTTCGCGTCAGCGATGTGGATCAAGAATACCGAAGACTACAGAGTCTTGTGAAAAGCTGGGTTAAGGCACCCACCACCCAGCCCTGGGGTACTCGGTCGATTTACTTCCGCGACCCGGACGGAAATCTTGTCGACTTTTACGCACCGATTAAGGATCAATAGCGAACGCGTGAACACAACTATCGGATCAATAACTTCAATGCTCTGAGTTCATTGTTATCCGCGATCAAGCATCTGCTCAGAATCGGAACACAATACCACTTGAATAGCGGAAGCTGTTCTGGCGATTGCCGAGGCTGCTGGAGAGTCCGGTGGTTAACGCATCGGTCGCGTTGAACTGCGTGCGCAGATAGTCCACCTGGACCGCTCGGATCGCTAGATGTCGAGTCAAGCCGATATCAATACCGCCGCCAAACGCCATGGCGAAGGCATTCGCGCTGGTTAGGCCGGTGGAGATCCCCCCAATGATTGGCACGCTTACTCCCGCTCCTAAGCTTGAGTGTGCCTCGCCGAACAATGCATGTGCGAAGACAGCGGACCTGCCCAGGTTGGCGGTTATGGTCGGCCCAAACAGATAATTGTTCAGGCGCTGATAGGTACCCGCCGAAAAGCCCAACGCCGAAAAACCAAATGGAGTAACGCTAGTGCCACTTACGTCGGCGGTGACGCCGAGGTAACGGTTGAAATTGAAAGTACCCTGTCCTTCCCACCCACCAAACCCATTGCTGCTGTTGCGAAGATAGGAATAGCCACCGAAGATGGTCGCGCGTGTTTCGATCTCGCTGCCGGCTGGCCTCGCGCCGCTACCAATTTGGGCAATGAGCATTGAGGGTAAGAACAAAATAATGGACACCAAAATCACACTTTTGCGCATTTCTATTTCTCCCGACGAAGGGCGAGAAGTCAATAAGTGTGATGCACAAACGGAGTACGAAACGAATCCACAATGCCTGAATTGTTATGGAAACAAACGCGTTAGCTTAAGCGAACCTTAAGGCCGGCTGATTTCGGGCGTGATGGGGAAGTCGGAGCCCTCGCAGTTCCTAGCCCACTCAGTTTCAAGTTTGTGTAGCGGCGCAGAAAGTGGATAAAAAAGAATACTAGTTCAATTGGGGCTCTGCTCCCGGGCGTTGACCTGCCAAGATCTTCTGCGCAGACAAATCGGCTAGTCATCACCCCGCTGGTGCTGCCGAACTGCTGACCGAGAGTTTCAGAACGTGCTACCATTCGCTGCTGTTTTTGAAGTCAAAAAGGAAATTCCGGTTCGAACTCCGGACCATAAAGCGTTCGGAAAAGAGGAGAACTATGCTCGGAGAACAGATCTACGAGGCGCGCGGTAAGCGAACGGGAAGAAGAGTACTTTCAGTAGACGGCGGTTTCAAGGTGGAAGTGTCTTTTGAAGGCACTGGCAAACTGGTCGGCGTCGAGGTGAATGAAATCGGGACGTACTGGTCGGAATCACGGCCAGATGGGAGCTTATACGGAGAAGGCCAGGGGGTCGTCCTCGCGCAGGATGGGACTGCGGCGACCTGGAAAGGCGCGGGCGTGGGAAAATTCGTGGGAGGCGGCGCGGTGAGTTATCGGGGCGCAGTTTACTACAGTTCTGCTGCCCCGAAGTTCGCCCGGCTCAATACTGTCGTCCAGGTTTTCGAATTCGAGGTCGACGCTGAGGGGAACACCCACACCAAAGGCTGGGAGTGGAAGTAACAACGAAGGTCAAGGCAATACATAGCCGCCCGATCTCTGGGCGGCTTTTCTTTGCACTATCGTCGACGTTGGTTCCACGCGACTGTTGCGATCAGACGATTACACTCACAGCCCGGTGATGCGTGCACTGGCGATTGGCGACATTTAAGCAGAGTACACCGGAAGCGCTGTGGGCGTCAGTTCGCGAGCATATGCATGACGACAATCGCGAGGACGACTCCGGCCGTCAAGGTCATCGCAGCGACGACTAGCATCGTCCAGTCCGTGCGAATCGCGGCAAATGTCTGCAGCGCGGCCTGAGGCAGTTCCATGTCATCCCGCCAGTTGCGCGCCAAAGTGATGAAGCCGATGACCAGCACGGCAAAGGGCAAAGCGATAAGCAGCACCCAGAGAGTCCACTGCCGTGCCGCGTACCACATAACGATCCGCTGAGCGGTCTGCGCCGGTTCGTTTTGCAGAGGCTGCAGCTTCCGCAGGGCGAGTGCGCCCATAAAGAAAACCGCCGGGAACATGAGCAGTAGTTGCGCGACGGCGCGCTTGGCGGTGTTCATTAGGGACATACTTTATAAGACTCGGGTGTGAGCGTCACGCTTCACTGTTTCGTATTCAACGAAATCCGTAGTGCCGTTCTAGGTCTCGATCGAGCCATCGCCAAAGGGACACCAATGTTGGGTTGGGGACGTTCCGCGATTTAGGAGGATGCTGAATGGTGACCTTGGCATTCATCCGAATCACGCGCTCCGTGGCAAACTCGCGCTTGCTGGCTTGGCCAATCATGAGGCGGTAGCGAGGTGGTCCAAGCGGCCGCGCTTGTGCTGTCGCCGTCGACTTCATAGGCATGAAGGGAATCTGCGCTCGCATCGGCAGGCCTTCGAACGTGCTCAGCGGCGGGAGTTCCCGGCCCTCCCAATCGAAGATCTCGCAATTCGGTGCGACTCCCCCGGCATCTTTGTGATGGTCGATGACCTGAAAGACAATGAACGAACCGGATAGCAGACGATAGGCGATCAGTTCGCCGGGTTCCCATTCGCAAGTAGAGCGAAAGACCTTCGCGATCTTACGAGGCGGTGGCGGCGGGGACTCAAGTTGTTTCCTGGTAGCCTCCACGACTAACGCACGTTTGTGCTCTAGGGAGCTGCCTCGCCATGGGCGCAGAGCCGACCCGTCATCAATAACCCGTATCGCCTCCCTCTTGACACGGTCCTCCAGGCGTCCACACTTCCATTGCGTGACAGCTAAGGCCAGCCAGAATATCGTGGCCGCATCGGGATCCTTTTCCGATGACGGCATCCACTCTTTAAGTAAGCGATCGGTCGCTTCGGGTCCGCTCAGCCCGTCACCGATCATCATTCGATAGTCGGCTCGTAAATCCGCAGCATTGTCGTCGGAGAAGACGGCTGTACCCCAGACTCCCATGCCTCATAGTTTGCGGACACTCACAACGAGAGTCAAATATAGATTGCATGACGCTCGGGGATGGGATCACTGCGCCGCGGCTCTCAAGCAGGGTAGCTCGCTTCTTGGGGGGATAGCACTCTGTGCCCCGCGGAAATCGTCGGTATCAGGACGGATCGGGCTGACGTCGTCCTTATCATGATCGCTGTGATGGTGACACACGCACTCGCGGTGATGCTTTTCTGAGCGGCAGCCAGAGGGGCAGCGAGCCAGAGCAAGCACACTACAACTTTCGTCTTCATCCAGATCGTCCCCCATCATGGCAATCCCTGCCTGATGATACTGGAGCATTCATCGATTCCAACCGAGTCGCACTTGAGAGTAATCCGGAATTCTCAATTGTGTCGAGGACAGTCACCGACAACCTCGGTCGGACCCTCCCCACCGCATCAGCTCGGGGGAAGTGTCGCTAGCCTATGTTCGCTACGCTCGGTCGTGGGTTGGGCTGTGGTCGGCCTACCTATCATTTGTTAGGGTCGCCCCAAACAGTTCGGGCAGTTTCATTCGTCAGTCGTCTTCGCCTCATAAAGCGGTGATCGCCATGCGCTTGCGCATCCGCGAACCGCTGATACAAGAATGCGACCTCGGCAAGATTCTGCTCTGCATCCTAGTAAATGGCGTTAACCGGCAATTACACTCGAAACCGGAGAAGCCACAAAGTCGTGCTCGGCTGCGAACGCTATAATCCTCCCGGAGAATCATATGGTAACCGGAGCTCTTCAAGAGGCGTTCAATCGATCGTTGAAAGATCCTGCCGGTTTCTGGGGCGAAGCAGCGGATTCCGTCCACTGGTACAAGAAGTGGGACAAGGTTCTCGACGACAGCCGCCGGCCGTTTTATCGCTGGTTTGTCGGTGGAGAGGTGAACACCTGCTACAACGCCCTGGATCGGCACGTCGAAGAGGGCCGTAGTAACCAACCGGCACTGATCTACGATAGCCCAGTGACCAACACGATCACCAGGTTCACCTATCGCGAGTTGCGCGACAAGGTAGCCGTTTTTGCCGGAGCACTCGCGCGCTTAGGTGTTGGCAAAGGCGATCGTGTAATCATTTATATGCCGATGGTCCCCGAGGCGGCCATAGCCATGCTCGCCTGCGCCCGCCTGGGGGCGGTGCACTCAGTGGTATTCGGCGGCTTTGCTGCGAGCGAACTGGCTACACGCATCGACGATGCCAAGCCCAAAGTAGTCGTTTCCGCCTCGTGCGGCGTTGAGGGGAAGAGAATAATTCCTTACAAACCACTCCTCGACGAAGCGCTTCGAATCGCCGGTCACAAACCAGAGAGGTGCGTGATTTTTCAGCGCGAGATGGAATGCGCCGAGCTCGTGGCAGGCCGTGATTGCGAGTGGAATGAACTCATGGCTGGGGCAAAGCCACACGACTGCGTTCCGGTGGCCGCAACGGATCCCCTGTACATTCTCTATACCTCCGGCACCACCGGACAGCCAAAAGGCGTGGTTCGCGACAACGGCGGCCACCTTGTGGCCTTGAAGTGGACGATGAAGAATGTCTATGGTGTCGGCCCCGGTGATGTCTACTGGGCGGCTTCAGATGTTGGGTGGGTTGTGGGCCACTCGTATATCGTTTACGGACCGCTATTCCAGGGGAATACGACGGTTCTGTACGAAGGCAAACCGGTCGGCACGCCCGACGCGGGCGCATTCTGGCGCATAATCTCGCAGCACGGAGTGAAAGTTATGTTCACTGCGCCTACCGCGTTCCGTGCCATTAAGAAGGAGGACCCAGCTGGTGCTCTGATCAGGAACTACGATCTCTCAAATTTCAAAGCGCTGTTCTTGGCAGGCGAGCGATGCGATCCAGATACGTTGCACTGGGCAGAAAACCATCTTCAGGTCCCTGTGATCGACCACTGGTGGCAAACCGAAACCGGATGGCCGATCTGCGCCAATTGTCTGGGTATTGAACCTTTGCCGGTAAAAGCTGGGTCGCCGAGTAAAGCGGTCCCTGGCATGGACGTTCGCGTTGTGGATCCCCACAAACGGGAGATGAAGCCGGGCGAGATTGGTGCGTTGGTGGTCAAGCTGCCACTGCCGCCAGGAACGCTCCTGACCCTGTGGAACGCCGATGAGCGCTTCGTTGCTTCCTACCTTTCACAATTTCCCGGCTACTACACGACAGCAGACGCGGGTTATGTGGACGAGGACGGTTATGTATATGTTATGTCGAGAACGGACGACATAATCAACGTGGCAGGGCACCGTTTATCCACTGGGGGCATGGAGGAAGTTCTTGCCTCTCATCCAGATGTCGCTGAGTGCGCGGTGGTAGGCGTACACGACGAACTGAAAGGACAGATTCCTGTGGGTTTCCTGGTGCTAAAAAAAGGAGTTGATCGAAATCCGCAAGAGATCGTCACAGAGGTCGTGCAGATGGTACGGCAGAAGATCGGCCCGGTGGCGGCGTTTAGGACGGCGATGGTTGTGCCGGCTCTTCCCAAGACTCGTTCCGGGAAGATTCTGCGTGGCACGATGCAGAAAATTGCCGACGGGAACGATTACAAAATGCCCGCCACGATCGACGATTCGAGTGCCCTGATCGAGATCGCAAAGGCATTGAGCCAGATGGGGTACGCCAAAAAACACGGTGCCAGTTCTGTCTCTTCAGGTTCTTGATCAAGCTGCAGGGACGTGATGAAGCGGGCGAACGGAACGAGTCCTTCTCTGATTCCGTTCGATGCCTTGTTTTCTACAACCCTGTTGGACACTTTCCGGTACGTGCGCCACAATCGAAGCAACACACTCATGATTTGCCCGATTTGGCAGCCATCCTGCCGACACCGGGGGAAGTGCGGCCTTGACAGTTTGACGGGCGGGTTTCACTCTAGGGTTGTCTGATTTGTGCTCGCCGCTACGACCGCGTCTGCTCGATATCACGCCTCTGCGGATAGTCGACAATAATGGCTCTGCCATCGGTGAGCGCCTTGACCGAATGGCGGACATTGCTCGGTACAACATTCTTCAACCGAACAAGCAAGTCGCGAAAGTCGATACCCACGGAGCTCCGATGTCAAGGTTACAACTCGCGGTGGAATGGCTGCATCTCCCTGTTTAATGAGGTGTCCCGTGCTGCGGGCGATTGACATGTATCTCCTGGTCCTGACCTTCTCACTTCTCAACATTGGCTTATCTGCGAGCGGTTATGCACAGGAAGCAACCGGGCAGGACAACGCGATTAACGCGATCAAGCGGAACGTCGACCTGGTTTCCGTATACTTCACCGTGCGCGATAACAAGAAGCAGCTCGCGAGCCAGCTTGACCGGGGAGAATTTCGGGTGCTCGAAGATGGGAAGGAGCAGCCCATTAGATTCTTTGCCCACCACAGCGACGTGGTGCTCGACGTTGGCGTGCTTCTCGATACCGGCACAAGTATGGCCTGGATTCTTAACGAGGAGGCCGCGGCCACCAGCTTGTTCATGGAACATGTAGTCCGGCCCACCGATCTCGGCTTTATCATGAGCTACCACGCGCGTGTGGACACACTCCAGGTTCCGACGTCCGACACTACCCTGTTGAAAGAAAAAGTTGATGAGATCCGCAGTGGCGGGACGATGGTTGGTACTCCTGATCAGGCCCCTGCGCCGCGCCCTTTTCCCGGACCAATTCCACCCATTGGGCCTACGGGACAACCCTTCAACCAGCACCGGGAGGCACATCTTTATGATGCCATTCGCGTTTCTACACTCCGCTACCTCAAGCACGAGGTTGGACGAAAAGCGATAGTGATTGTGGCCATGTCCGGAGATTCCCAGAGCGAATCCACGCTGGAAGATGCCTTAGAGGTTCTGCTGCAGAATGACGTGATTGCTTACGTCCTGCAAATCTATGATCCTCCGCGAGAACGTTCGCGCTTTGATCACTGCGATGTGATTCACACCTACGAAAGGGATGAGCATGGAGAAGAAGTGCTGAAGAAGCTGGCAGAAGCCACTGGTGGCCGCATGCTCGAAGTCAAAGGCATGGATAAATTGAAGACATCGCTGGACGAAATCTCAGACGAACTCCATCACCAGTACAGCCTTGGGTACTACCCCGAGAACCAGAATTGGGATGGAAAATTCCGAAAAATCCAGATCATTTCCCAGGAGCAAGGCTGCAAAGTCTACGCGCGCAAGGGCTATTTCGCCACTCCTAGGGATCAGGCGATGCGGTAGAAAGACACCTGTTGGTCCTTGGCTTTCATGCCGTCATGATTGAAAACAGAGACGGCCCGTGGCGGATCGGGGACTACCATAGTCGTGAAATGCGCCACGTTGAGGGAGCCTTGGTCTGTCTGCTTCTCTGCGCGGCAGTTAGAGACCAAGTGTAAAGTGATGCCATGACAAGAAAGCTCTCCGCTGGCGTGGTCCATAGCGTGCCAGCGGATTTACGAAAAACCCTCGTTTCCGACCCGGCGGCGTGGAAAAAGTGGGAGGATATTACCCCGCTCGCGCGCAATGAATGGATCTGCTGGGTTACCTCCGTTAAGAAGCCGGAAACAAGAAGGCAGCACGTCGAGAGGGTGTGCACGGAATTAAAAGAAGGAATGCGTAGGCCTTGTTGCTGGCCCGGTTGCCCTCACCGTTAGGACCGTTAGGAGTCAATGAGTGATATGGCGATTTTTCAACAGTTATCCCTTCGTGCAGTCAAACCTGTTCAAAATTGACCAGTCCGCCACTCTGAACTACACTTGCGCCCACCTCATCAAATCTAAGGAGGACAGATGGCAACCGCAAGAATTCCCCAACCAACCGCCGAAGACCCAGTGAAAGTTGATCCTCGGCATTACAAAGTCGAGTTCGAGAACGAGCGTGTCCGCGTGCTGCGCATCAAGTATGGGCCGGGAGAGAAATCGATAATGCACAGCCACCCAGAGTCCATTGCTGTGTTCCTGACAGACGCCCATCACAAGTTCAGCTACCCAGATGGGCGGACCGAAGACATCAAGGCGAATGCCGGGACGGTGCAGCACATGGACGCCTTTACGCACCTGCCGGAAAACCTCAGCAAGACGCCATTCGAGGTCATCGCTATAGAGTTAAAACGCTAGATTTGGTTTGGTCTGTTCCATTCGAGAGCGGGCCCTGCTCCCGCTCTCTTTTTGCCCAGGGCGGTATGCAAACTCCAAACAACCGATCTGAAAGAACTCCTCCCCGCTACCGCCAGATCAAGATCAGCGTTCATCGGCAGGAAGTCCGGAAAACCAATCTCGATTCCGGCCTGGTCGTGCTGGAAGGGCGAAAAGCTCTCTCTGTTGCCCGTACGGGGCTCCGACACGCAGTGATTACAAGGACCTGCTCCAGAATCCGTTGATTCGGATTGATGCGCGAGGCGTGGAAGCGGAATTCCGAGCCATTCCCATCACTGATGCCAAGATGGTGAAATCCGTAGTTGAGAAATAGGAGGGAAGGAAATGAGGCTCAAAGGAAAAGTGGCTCTGGTGACCGGCGCATCACGCGGCATCGGTTTCACGGTGGCCGAGTTGTTCGCCCGGGAGGGCGCGATTGTCTATGCCGGCAGTTCAAGCAACCCGTCTGGCATCTTTCCGGCCGGCGTGACCGGGGTAGAGTTGGACGTCTCGAAGGAAGAGCACTGGAAACGAGTGGTGGCAGACATCGTGGCGGCGCACAGGAGGGTGGATGTTCTCGTGAACAACGCCGGCATCGCCGTCTATGACGCCGTGCACGACTGCAGCACCGAGAACTGGCGCAAGGTTCTGGGTGTGAACCAGGACGGTTGCTTCTTCGGGATGAGAGAAGTGATCCCGCACATGAAGGCGCATAAGTCCGGCTCGATCATCAACGTGTCCTCGATCTGGGGGACCGCTGCGGTGCCGGGTGCGCACGCCTATCACGCGACCAAAGGCGCGTTGGTCATGATGTCGAAGAACGCGGCCATCACCTATGTCGGTGACGGGATCCGCGTGAATTCTATCCATCCCGGTTTTATCGACACACCGCTGACCCAGGCTCAGGACCCGGCGATCAACGCCAACGTCATCGCCCTGACGCCTATGAAGCGCGCAGGCACCCCGCTCGAAATCGCGAACGGTTGTCTTTTCCTTGCCTCCGACGAGTCGAGCTTCATGACCGGCGCCGAACTCGTGATCGACGGCGGATACCTTGCTCAGTAGCCCGCGCGATGACCGTCGAGCGGGCGTTTCGGATGCCAGAGCCGGTTAATCAGGAGTCAAGCGCCGATTATTTTCGGTGACTCTCGAACACCGCCTGTAGCCTGCTCAGTTCGAACAGATCTCTAATCCGTGGCGTAGGATTCGCCAGCTCCAGAACACACTGTGCTCTGCTCGCCGCCAGATAGACACTGACCAAAGCACCGAGGCCAGAACTGGATTTCGTTCAGCGGGCTGGAAGGGCGCTCTCGCCAAAGGCATTGAAGCCCGGCAAGCGCAACGCAAGACCGGCTACTCGTCTGCGTACGAGATTGCTACCATGTATGCCGACTTGGGAGACAAAGATCAGGCTTTCCAGTGGCTTAACACTGGGTGCGAAGGAGCGGCGGTTGGCAGTAGCATCCTGATCGCCCTCCCTGTTCCCATTTTCGTTGCCCCAAAGTTGTCGCCCCTCCAACGAAATTGGTATTGTAGTCTTAATAGTATAAGACTACACTGTAAATACTCGAAGTCGGAACAAGAGAACAGACCTGAGAGAAGTGTCATGAAATTTGCCCCTGGCGATCTGGTACGCAACATCAGCGCGAACCTGGACGGTAGAGTAATTGAAGCCTATAAGGAAAATGGGGAGGCTATGTATATGGTCTCAGTTCCTATTGCTCCCGCCGGTTGGCATTCAGGGCCGAGGGTCCAATACTGGGCTGAACACATTTTGGACTCATCCACGAACAACTCATTGGATGATGGTCTATGTGCAGACTCCCTCGTCTGAACCGCGCCGCCATGAGGACCGACATCCGAACACAACAATATTGACGTATTCGGCGGTCGTTCCAAAACTTGCCCGGTGCATTCATATGCGTAGGATCGGTCTGACAATCTGCTCCTATTGTGGGAAGCCCAGAGGTTTACGCCTCGAGCCCTAGACGTTGTGGGAAACGGTGCCGCTCGTGTTCTTGCTGCGACTGGTCAGGTGCCACGGCTGTATGCGCCGCCATTACCGGCCGATCATTTGTACGACGGAGAGATATCCCACGCACCAGGGTTTGCGAAAGAAGTCTCAGACGCGTCTCCAGAAGAATCGGAGCTGAAAGTCGCTCCGCTTGAGAGCAGTTCGCTCCCTCAAACCGCGAGCGAGGTGGAGGCGATAAATGAAAGGATTGTTAGAGTGATTATCGCGAAAGGGTTAAGCGATGCCCAGAATCGTTTGCAAAACTCATGAAGGATAAGGCTGATACCTAGAGCGTAAAGTGCGGGCGGGAGACTCCTCTGAATGGCAAGAGAACTGGTGTGGCTTGAAGACGGCACATTTTCGGCATGGGGATGCGAGGCGTGCGGTTGGATCATGAGTGGTCCCCGCTTTACGTCTTCTGAGAACCCCTCCTCAGAAGTGAAGGAAGCTTTTAACCAGCACGAATGCGATAAATATCCACGGGGAATTAAACAAATATAGCTCAGGCGATTCAATAACAGAATAGGGAGTTCGCGTTGCAAAACAGGTCAGGGCAAAGCGGAAGAGCTGAAAATACTGTGGAAGGCTATCCCTTCAGCCCAAGGGAGACGTAGCCCCAGAGCATTACCCGTGCAACCTGCTCGGCCAACAAAGTCAATTTGGTTTGTCTCCATTCATTGTTTGTGCAGTTCCGCTTGCCAGGTTGTTCCATTGCCGTCGGTGCCGACAATCTCGATCACGGCTTGGTCGCTCGAAATGTACATTACTGACGAATCAACGTCGTTGGACGTTCCGGTGCACACGTTTCCTGCGCACGAATAGGTGCCCTTGTTCCCGGCTTGGCACGTATTGATGCTTCTGGCAGGCTGGTTGAGGGCGTGCATGGTCGACTCCACGCATTTTGTGCCGTCAGGAAAAAAGTATGCAAAGCCGCACTCGAAAAAGGGTTGTCCTGATGAAAGAAAACCCTGCGACCGGAACTGGTAGGTGGCGGAGAGCGTGAGCGTTGATTGACCGTGGGCTTTTGGGATGGCCATTCCTTCGCATCCCACGAGGGCCGTAGTGAATAGGGTAGCGATAGTTAGCTCGGCCAGAGATTTGGATTTCATTTGCAACTCCGTGGGTGTGGCATGTCAGTTCAAAGAGGAAAGCTAAACAAGCCACACCTGAACTGGTGGAGCGGGCAGGATTTGAACCTGCATCTGCGCGTCTCGGAGAAGATGGAGTCGCTGTGCTCCGTTGCACCACCGCCCCAATGGTTTTGCGGGAAGTTTACCACGAACTTGTCTTAACTACATAAGACCCGCCATCTTTGTGCCGAAGCACCTCCCGGACTAATCGAATGTCTCTGCGAGGCAGAACCCACGGAGGATTGGCAGGGATGAATGGGAGACAGCCAGCAACCCTTCGCCGAACGGGTTGAACCAGTCGAAGGCAGACTTCCGTGGCTGTTTGATGCTTGACAAACAAGTCTTATGAGATTAAGAACTAGGTAGTGCGACCGGGAAAGGCAACGCAGGAGAGAGTGGATAAGGCTTACGCCTCGCCAAGCCTCGATGTGATTGAGGCCGAATCACAAACGTTCTGCGACAAGTGCCAAACGAGTCCTGCCTCATTTCGCTATCAGCTTTTCTCCAACAAGGGTCTCGTTAAAGGTTGTTGCTGCATTGGCTGCTTTCTAGATTTGCTACGAGGCTGAGCCTTCCCAGTGAGACGCCCAAGCGCTAGAGGAAGTGGTCAGTAGATTTTGGGACACATGACCGGATGGCAGTCGGTCGGCTGTCCCGACTATTTATGTTTGGGGAGAGTAAGACGAAAAGTCACGCGATTGTGTTATTCATCACCGTAATACTCGCGCCGACCCTGTTTTTCGAGACGAGCCTTGCACACAGCCAGTGCGGCTCAGGGCCGTACAAGGTTGTGCGAAAAACGGGTTGCCTCGTGAGGGGCGATGAGCCCGGCGAAGTGTGGCTCGTGCAAAAAGGTGGGGAAATATACGGACTTGAGAGCGGAGAAATTGCCCTGAACGCGCACCTTGGTCACAAAGTTATTGTGACGGGGTACGTGCTGCCAGAGGCTAAAGACGAGCCGCGCGAAGAAGTGCATAAGGAAAATAGAAACGGCAAACGCGAAAGCGCCGACTTTCAAGTACGCACGCTAAAGTTGCTCAGCAAAAGCTGTACACAGTGAGCCAAGCCTGAGGTGGCTACTCGGAGCCTAAGAGGTAGGTGAGGAATGCAAATGCCTGACGGAGGCCTACCGGAAACAGCACAGAATGCCTGAATCGGATCGCGTGGCTAGCGGCTTCGCTTGCGTGGTCCGTCTATATCATCTGGATCAATTTGCCCCGTAGCCATTCCTATTGCCCCTGTGATGGCGCGAGTCGCAAGGCCTCGCCATTTCGGGGGGTTGGCGAGTGGCATGGGAGTTTCGTCCCAGACAGCGTGTCGACTCGGCAATCCGACATTCTCTTTAACCCTCGTGGAAGTTGTAGGAGCGGTATCCTCGCTCACGGTCGATAAATTTAGCGAAGGCAATGCGGCCGGAGGGACATCTAGAAGCGCTTTGATCGATCCTTCCGCCCCGGATTGAGACGTCATTTGCAGTGTTTCCATTGCGATTGCCAATGTCTTCGGAGCGGACGTATACGCAGCTTTGGCGACTGCCCGTTTTCTTCGTGCGGGGGAGGAAAGGGCATTGCCAGGTTGTGCTAACCGGCTAGGCAGACGAATCGGTGAGTAGAGAGATAATCCCAGACTTGGCAGGAAGAACAACACAATACTTGCTGCCATCAAGGCAAGTCCTGCCCGGGCAGCTTCACCGGGAGGGGAATAGAGTGAGGGTTCGCTGAGAACGGCCCGAACTCTGACTTTAAGTAAGGATTCAAAAGAAAGAAAAGTTATTCCTGATGAAGACGTTCTTCTTGCCATGAACCAACGGGCGAGGTTGGTAAGACACTGTGCATACCGCAGGCGCGCTTCGTTGGATTCCCTTACGACTGCGTAGTCGCACGCCAACTCTCGCTCCCATCGCAGATGTCGATAGGCTAACCACACTAAGGGATGAAAGAAAACCACCCGGCATCCCAGTGCCGCCAGCCGATCCCACAAATAATCATGTTGTTTGACGTGGAACAGTTCGTGTCGCAGAACATCCTCGAGTTGCTCGCTTTCGAGGTGAGGGAGCAGTTCCAGGGGCAGCAAGACATGACTGCGCCACCAGTAACAGGTGGCCGGCGAGCGTAGGTCAGCAGCCAAGTGTAGCTCGCAGCGTGTGACGTGTAAGTCTTGGCAGAGCCGTTCAAAGCGCATCCGCAATCGGGATGACGGCGGGTGGGTTCGTCGAAGAGCAGCTTTGAGTCGCCTTGACTCGAGAAATAAAGACAACACCAAGATCAGTACCAGGGAAAAATAAAAGAAGCCGACGGCAGGGGCGACTCTGGCAAAGTACGATGCCCATTGGTCCGCAACTGGCATGGTTACATGTAGTTCGGGCGTCGTCGTCGGCGGCACTGAGCGAAATACGGAACGAACCAGTCGGATTTCCTCAGCGGGAATCCACAACAAAGCCCAGGTTGCAATCGCCCACACCAAAAAGCCGCCCCAGATTCGGACGCGCGCACGAGCATTGTGCATGATGGCACAGATCGACAGAGTGGCTAGGTAGGCGACGGCAACCTGAACAAAATATGTGACCCCAACGCCTAAGCTCGCGATTGACCCGTCGAACTGCATCATAGCGCCGTTTTCTTAGCGATTCTTCTTGCGTTCAGCAAGGTTTGCCTTGCGATAGTTGCGAATCAATCCTTCCAGTTCTTGCAACTCGCGATTACCGATCCGCTCATCCTCCAGCATGTTCACCAACAGTTCAGTGCGTGAACCGCGAAAATATCGTTGGAGCAATGACCGCAAGGAAAGGCGGCTAACCTCATGACGCTTCACCCGTGGTCGATACACAAAGGCGCGACCGCGTGTCGAGTGACTGACCAGCTTTTTGTTTTCCATGATTCGCAAAACGGTTTGGACAGTTTTGTAATTTAGCGAGCTCTTCTTTTCGGAGGCCAGCAAAAGATCCTCGATTGTCCCTTCCTCAAGGACCCAGAGAATCTCAAGGAGGCGGAATTCCGCGGTAGTGGGTATCACAATCTGTCTGGACAAGTCACCCTCGTTCCTCATTGGAAAAAGAACAATTTTGTCACAACCTTAGCAGTTCACCAGATGGCTATCAATGGCCGACTCAAAATGGAGAGTTTGTGGGTGCCGGAAGGCGCGAAACAAGAGTTGCGATTCATTTAGTTTTGCTTGAGCCCCGGGTTTCCAGGATCGGGAATCACTTTCAGCCGATTTAAACCCATATTGCGAAAGAATGTCGGCCAGTAGTCCTTGAACATATTTCCACCAACTCGCCAAGCCAGATCTGCGGCGAAGCGCGTTACCGTCTTCCCGACCGTTTGTTCGGACGACGGCAAATACACATTGGCAAGTCCCTCCGAGACCAGCGGGCCCAACAGGCCTGAAGTATTGAATACATCTTCTCCCGAATCGTTTCGGGTGATGACGATCCGCTGTGCCGAATATTTCACGCTGCGCCAGAGAGAAGGCTTGCTCTGAGGGAAGAAGCGGGGATCCAGATGGAGCAGAGAGGCGAATAGAAAAGTCCCAAAGAAGCTGCTGGTGGAGGCCCTGGCCATGTTCGCTCCGAAGCGACTGCCATACGCATTCCAGCCCTGGCCATAGCCTTCGGGGACATTTCTAGCCTGGTTGAACGCGGCACTGAGGGCAGCTGTGAGAACGTAAGGCGGAGAAATACTCTGATCCACGAATAGTTTGAGTCTCCCCCCAGCGGTGAGAGGGCCAGGGCTGGTGGCGATGTCGGGAAAGAAGAATGATCGGTTCGTCGCATAGCCAATGAACGTAGAGGTTGTTCCCTTGGTTGAACTTGGTGTGCCTTGCTGCCGGGGTTGCGAGGAATCCGGGCTACTTTGGGTGTTGGCGCCAGCGGGCTGTTGCGCTGCCAGACTGAGGACGTAGGCTAACACCAAACCCAACAGCCACAGGCCACGTGAAGCAAAAGTTGGGATAAGATGCCTGCTCATGCGAACTCCTTGCGAGTACAGAAATCAGCTTGCCTGATGGAAGCTCCCAAGCTTCGTCCACCTTCGGGCGGGCTTGTGTATCACTTTCGGCGTCCCTCGCCACCTCATCTGAAGGAGACCAGTAAGAATACTAGGCTTGAAGTCCGGCCACAAAATAAAGCGGGCATGGACGTTGCAATCAATTCGCTACTCGCGGCGAGGAGTACGTGAACGCTTATCTGGGATTGTTGGCGAAACATCGCGATTACACTCACAATCGTACCCCAGAGGCCTTTTCACCCGCTTGATCGATGCACCCTTCTGCGAGTAGTCTCCGCACGCGGGTCGGGGAGTCCGGTCGCGGACACTCGAAGCCCGGAGAAGACACCTCATGAAGCGGAGGCAGACTGATGGGCCACGGATATAGCATGCTTGGATTTGTCGTGATCATGATCCTCTACGCGGTGATCGGGCTCATGGCGGCGGCGGGCACTATCTCCATCACCCGGAAACTCCTCGCCCCCAAGACAGAGCAAATCTTCTACGCGATGTTCCTCATCATGATCGCAGCGTTCTACCTGGCCTTCGCGGCCTACTTCGGAGTGGCGTCGGCGTGGCGGGTGGAAACGGCTGTCGTGATGGCGTTTGTCGTGATAGGGCTGTTGGGCGTGCGCCTGCCCTTCGCCCTGATCGTCGGATATTCCCTGCACGGGCTATGGGACTTGCTGCACGAACTTCAGGCGCATGGAGCCTACTCCGCGTTCGAGCCAGGCAAGCTGACCGCGATCCCGCTCGCCTACGGATTCTTTTGTGCAGCCTTCGACTTCTCCATGGCGGCGTATTTCTATACGCGACGCGCCGAGTGGAGTGCCGCATGGAAGGCGGTGCCACAGTGAGGATGGCTGTTGGCTCAACGGTGAGACTGTTGGCGTAACATCGTCATTACATTCATTGACCCGGACTGTTGGTGTAATCGCCTGTTTGAAACAAGAAGGCAGGTAACGTCGAGTTTCGCAGCGTTTGGCAGTGTTCATACAAGATACGCAGGATTTCAACAGGAAGCGGAAAAGTTCGCCGTGCAGCAGGTAAGGTAAACGACTCCGAAACGCGAAGAGAGATCGCCTAACCCGCTCCGCTGCGGTAGCCGCCTCACGTCTATAAGGCGAAGTTGTTTGGTGCTAATGTTCCGCACACCGACAACTACCCACTTGGCGTCCCCAACCTCTATCACATCTGGCTTATCGTACGCCTCAAGATCTGGCATAGGTTTACTCTCCTCTCAGAGTCGCCAGCTCCAGCACGATCTCCTGCAGTCGTTGCCGCCGCTTCTCGTGTTTGTCCATTTCGAGACGGTTATGTGAGCTGCGCGTCTTGTAAATTCGATTAGCCTCTCTAATCGCGGCGAGTTCCCGCCTGATCTCTTCAACGCGGAACGTGATTTCCGATTTGTCCATCGACAACCAGGCTCAGGGGCATGGCGGCGGAGTCCGGTACATCAGATGCACAATATGGTTTGCCTGTGCGAGCAGCCGGGCGTAGATGATTCAGGGAGCCGCGCCAGCAGTCGGCCCCTGCCGCCGCCCGATCCCAATCTCCATCGCCGTATTCTTCGGGAACACCACTTCGTGTCCTCGAGCGATGAAGTTCGAATATACCGACATCCCAGCGCCATACGCGCCCATCGTGTAGCCGAGCGCGCGCGAGTGAACGGCCAGACCGAGCGCCATCCCAACCAGCTTGAAGCCGTTCACGCCGCCTGCAACCTGGGCACCGGTGCTGGCTCGAGTGTGAGCCACGCCGTTGTCTACGTCCCTGTCACCATTGCTCACGGAGGCAGCCGCCAAGGTGAGCGACAAGGCTGTCGCCAGGTAGCGGGTCTTCGGTGTTGTGGCCTCGGCGCCACCCTCGGAATCGAGCTTCACGTTGGCATCTTTGCCGGACTGGACGCCTTCCAGGGTCGCTTCTACTTTCTCCTGAATGCCATCCGGTTGGGTCAGTTCCTGGAATCTAATGCGCAGCTGTCCGTTTTTCTTGAAGCGATGAGCGGGCTGGACTTGGCTCACCGTGCCCGTGAGCCGGCTGCCTTGAGGAAGAATAAGGTGGCGATCTCCATCCAGGAGCGGCTGGGCTATAACTGCCTCCACCGCTTCGCCTTTCTGCGACGTTGCAGATGTTAAGGGCGTAATCAGCCGCGCGTGTACAACGCTGCCCGGTGGTAGGGGGCCGCCGATCGACGAAGCCATTTGCGGC
Organism: Terriglobia bacterium; assembly: GCA_963734265.1. GTDB lineage: Bacteria > Acidobacteriota > Terriglobia > Terriglobales > Acidobacteriaceae > JAIQFF01. The sequence continues at coordinate 18,586 of CAVTGN010000011.1, read as the reverse complement.
GTCATCATCTCACTGCCGAAATCCAACGGCGCATTGAGCTCCGCGAAGTAAACCGTTCCCACGGGAATGTATTGCGCATGGACCGGCAGCTGCGCCTCGACATATCGTTTCACCCGATGCACGCGGCCCGGCGTCTTGAGCTGCTTCATCGCATTGTCCCACTCCTGCTTTGCTTGTTCCTTGGCCTGTCTGGTCTTTTCGGAAGCGGCATCCTTGATACCTTTCCTCTCCTTGCTCTCCGCAGACGCGACGAACCGGATCACCTGGCCCGAACCAGGGCTTACGCTCGTCTGCAGTTGGAAGTGCCTTCCGTCCGGCAGCGCCAGGTCGTTGAAACTCACTTCCACCTCCCGTTCAGGGCTAAAGTCTGCATCCAGCGCAGCGATCGTACGCTTGCCGCCGGAGATCGTTCCGATCTTGGTGACCTGGCCGGTTACCGGCGATCCCACGGGGACGACAAGGCGGTCAAACGCATATACCGGCTCTACGATGCGCGCATGAACCGGCTGACCCACTCTTTTCACACGGATCTCCTGATCTAATGCTACTTGCAGTGGTGTGCCCCTGGGAACAGAGAGCGCAATGGACTGAGGAGAAGAGGGCGCAGTCGGAAGACTAGGCGCCAACAGCGGCTTACGCGCGGAGCCTGGGGAAAGGTGAGGAATCGGAGCCTCTTGAGCTTCCATCGAGCCCAGATATCCAACAGCGAACAACACTGCCCAAAGCATGCGTCGAACCGGCATTAAAGTTTCTCCCAGACAGGTCACTCATGGTTGGGCCTGCTTTCGAGCGAACAGGCGGGCCGGTTAGAGAACCTGACGTTCAGTACTAGAACGGTGCCTCCGCCGGCGCGCATGTTGTATCGCGTGGGCCCACTTCACCAGCGTGTCTCGATGCCTTCCTTCACGAACAGCCCGGAACGAAAACGGCAGGACTTAAAACGCTCCCACTTGATAGTATAGTCTTACATCACTAAGACTCCATCCTGATTCGTTATTCCAGGGCGGTTTCCGGGAATGGATATAAGGAACACGACGGAGTCTCTTCTGGGCGATGGAAGACGTCAGAAGTTCAGGTCAGCCGGACGAGAAGGCTTTAGACCACGGGGAATAATGCGCGATGGAAGTTGATTCCGCACGTCTAACGGGAGGATCTCATGTGCTCTCGGAATGTACTTGCTGGTTTTCTGATTGCAGCGGTCTTGTGCACGCTTAGCGGCCGCGTTGCCGCGCAGGGCACCTGGGCGGTCGAAAAGACCTTTCCTGTTGGTGGTGACGGCGGCTGGGACTACGTCACAATGGACGCCAAGAATCACCGCCTGTACGTCCCCAGAAGCACGCACACGATGGTGATCGATGCCGATTCGGGGAAGACGCTCGCGGACATTCCCGGCCAGAAGCACAACCATGGGGTTGCCTTGGTTCCCGAGGTCGGACGAGGATTCATCAGTGACGGGAGCGGCGCAATCGTGATTTTCGATCTCAAGACGAATGCTGTCCTGGGAACGGTCGCAGCGCAACCCGACGCTGACGGCATCATTTTCGACAAAGCCAGCGGGCTCGTACTGGTCGTTTCAGGCGACAACGGAGTGCTGATGACGCTCAAGCCCGACGCCGATCCAAAGACAGCATCCATGGATCCGCCCATTGACTTGGGCGGCAAACCTGAGTTTCTTGCCTCCGACGGCGCCGGTAAGGTTTATGTGAACTTGGAGGACAAGAACCAAGTCGTAGTGGTCGACATCAAAGCAAGGAAAGTATTAGCGCACTGGCCTGTCGCTCCCGGCGGCGCACCGGTGGGGCTATCAATCGACACAGAGAAACGGCGATTGTTTATAGGATGTCGAAATCCGCAGAAGCTGATTGTGATGAGTACTGACGACGGCAAGGTGCTCGCGGACCTGCCGATCGGTGCCGGCGTGGATGCTACGAAATTCGACGGTCGTCAGGCGTTCGCGAGCTGCCGAGACGGCCAGCTTGAAGTGGCGGGCGAGACCGCGCCAGGCAAAGTCGAGGTCCAGCAAACAGTGACAACTCCAGTCGGCGCCAGAACAATGGATGTTGACCCGGAGATGCATAAAGTGTATCTGGCCACAGCCGAGTTCGAGGAACAGAAACCGGGAGCAACCGGTCGTCCGGTAGCCAAGCCTGGAACCTTCATGATCGTTGTCGTCGCGCGACACTGAGACGCCGCTGCAGGAGATTTCCAGAAATTCGTTCGCTCCTCAGGGCGTTGGCTACCCTCCGGTGCGCAGCGACCACCGATTCCACTTTCATCAAGCAAGCAGCTGAGGCGTTTACCCACTCTTGCCCCATTCCGATCGTGATAACTGATGTAATAGGGCGTTTATACCAACAACCAGGTCAATGAGTGTAATGGCGATGTTTCAACAGCAATCGACGGAAAGAAACAACTACTTTGAAATCCAGACGACGAAGGTTAGGTCATCAGCCCTGTAACGTGCGGTGACCTCCCAACATCCGACCGTCGGGAAGTTGACAGCTGTCACCATGAATGGTTGGTTTCTGTTGACCCAACCATTGCTTGCTTTGTCTGCGAGAAGGGGCTGAGCCGGAGAATCCAGCCGTCTGCCCGTAACTGTCAGCTTCGGCTGCGGTTCTGGATCGACACTATAGCCTTGTCGCCAGTAAAACAGTTTTTCTCTGAGCGTCGGGTCATTTGGCGCGGCGCGACCCAATTTCCATATAGGATTTTCTTTAAGTGATGTCCACAAGCGGTCCGTACCAAACCAGAACATACCGGTTGACGCTTTCGCCGGATACGGCGAGGGCGGAACAAAAAGGCTGGTCTGGTATGGCACCGTAACCGGACAGGTGTCAGGAACATCGTGCGGCAATGTGGCTCCTACTTGCTCAGTGAGAGACGCTTGCGGTAGAAAAAGCAGATAGAGCAAAGGAAGAAGGCGCAGCAACATAAAGCCTCCGGTGCGTCTGATTTTACGACCTTTTGAGCAGCCCGTTCCTGAGCAAGCTAAAATTCTTGATGTAATCAGGCGATTACACTCAAAACTCCTCCCGATGGTCAATGAGTGTAAGGGCGATTGCGCAACAAACAATCGGTCAGTTTGTGACTGTTGTGGTACCAATGCACTCGCCCTCCATGAGTTGCACTGAGTAGAAAACCGTTTGTCCGTTGGATAATTTGTTCAAATCTCGGCTGATGCGGATCGTCGTACTTCCCCATCCTCGTAGGTCGAGACGATAGGTGTCGGGCCGAAGCTGTCTGATGTGGAATCTGCCATCCTTGTCTGTCGTCCCGACCCAAGCGTGCTTGCCATTTGAAAAAAAGAGCTGCAATTGGGCAAACTTTAGGGGCTTATGGTGTAGGCGTACGCTGCCGTCGATTGTGTCCCCGCCGATTACCGCCTGCTGCAACCTTGGGTCTGGACAATGATTTGCGTAGCACACAGACGTGACGAAAACCAACGTGATGGCAATCCAGCGCATTCTTGTGACTCTATCAAATACGGCAGGCCTGAGGCTCAACTGTTGAAATCAACTGTTGAAATCAGGCGATTACACTCAAAACCCCGTCGGATGCTCACAATTAGGTCAATGAGTGTAATGGCGATTTTTCGCCAACGATCATCGCTCAGCTACAATTCTGCGCTGAGGTTCAGTCGAATGGCGGGTTTTGACGACGCTTGGGCGGCTGTAGATCAGCCACGAGACGGGGAGCCTGTTTCCACAGAGTTGCGGTTACTGCTTCGACGAGTTTATTCCGAGGTTCTGACAGCCCCAGCCGACCTGACCGTATTGAAGGAAAGTCTTACGGCCCTGCTTGAATACCTGAGCGGCCAAGGTCGAACGAACGCGAACTGCTGGGCGGTTGACATGTTCTTCTGTTTGTCCGAAGGCTGGGAACGGGATTGGACTGAACAGCAGCTACCGGATGATTTTCACGATGTGCTGGCGCTGATGGGCCAAGCATTGCATAATACGGTGCGAACACCAAAAATCGCTGAGAATTTCGATTGTCTTCCTGAACAACTGCTTGCCCGCGTTCGACGGCTTCTCCTGCAACACGGTCAATGAGTGTAATGCGATTTTACGCCAATCATTGCCGACGATCAGGGGCATCAGTTCCCATCAATCTTGGCTTTCATCACTTGGTGAGGTCACATTGCGGATGAAAGAGTAAGGACTTTGCGCTTCTGGATCGTCAGGCCACCCTTTGCCGGATGAATTCGCTAGTAGAGAGAGTCTCTCGATGTCAGTCTGCTGGATGGATTTTGTCACCTCACAACGCGAGGTGTTCAGGGTCTTGGCACCGATTGCCTTCAGATAATCAGCTAAGGCTGCGGCTTCAATCAGAACCTTTCCCGACCCCGCCCAATGGCGGTCTTCCGCATTCTTTTTTACACCGGACACCCAAAATGCTTCACCGGATTCCATATCAACGTAATTGCCGCCCGATTCGCCGCGCCGCTGCCCCTTAAGCTTCATCAACCCTCTGCCGTTGAAGTACAGCGTTCGACCGGTCTTCGATGAAGTCACGTAGCCAATCCAAGCGGGGCCGTTATCGGAATGGCCGCTCTTAAGCTCGACGTACCTTAGGAGTTTCACGGTTCTGAGTGTGCCACGCGAACTGTGGCCCAATCAACTGTTGTAATCAGGCGATTACACTCATTGAACAATTTGGCCGATCCGGGTCAATGAGTGTAATGGCGATTTTTCACCGACTATTCAATCGGTTCCTCGTAATACACCTGCGGATCGTCTCTGCTTAGAGCGGACTCGACAAGCTTGATGAATGACGGCCAGAGTTCCCCCGTCACCCGCACCTTCCAATTGCACAAAATGTCTTCGTGATCCACCTGCACCACTCGATACTCACGGTTTTGAGCCTGACGATTGAGATCGAAGCAAATCGCGTCAAAGTCGCCAGTATCGGGACGGCCTATCTGCACGTATCCCGTTTGAATCAGCAATTCAGACAAGCTGTTCTTGGGCGCTGCTGCTTCCACGATGTATTTGTTTGAGTCAGAATCCCACCCAAATAGGGTGATGCCGAGCACGTCAAATGCTGGGAACGAGTACCTTGTTAGAAAAGACTCGAACGACTGTGGCATCCGTTTCGGCAGTTTCTCCTCGAACCTCCTGAGCCGCGATGCATTGTCTTCCGCTCGGATCGGCACGCCGCGGCTCTTCACCATCGCGGCGAAGGAGTCCATTAGCTGGTCGGTAGTGGTGGACATTGACGCCGATTCTAAGGGATGAACATGATTGTCGAAAACAGGCGATTACGCTCATTGACCCGAACAGGGCTGCCGCTCACACAATGAGTGTAATGGCGATTTTTCACCAATTGTTAAATAGGACGGTGGTCTTTTTCTGTTTCACGTGCCTGATCCCTAACCGCTTTAAGTCGGGGGTGCCGACTGTCACAGTCGAACAGTCATTCATGTAGTAGACGAAAATGTAAATGCCGCTTCCGGCGTGTTTGTCCGGTATTCCGCACTTCCTTACAACATCCAGCATCGTGGAGTTTTTCTTGAAGGACGCAAAGCAACTAACCCGCCTCGCCGTTTTCGGAGCGTCGGGAATTTTGAACTGCTCTGGCATCGGTTGATTGTCAAAGGGGGCATGAGGTGGGTAGCATCTCTCAGGAATTGTCTCTTGGGCCGGGAGTCGGAGACAGCACGAGAAAACCAGTACAGTCAGCACGGCATGAAGCCAGCGTATGCCCATTCAAGTTCCTTTTGGCGTGCGTCTTTTTCCATCCAACCGACCCATGCGCATGCTAAGAACACGCCGCACGTAGGTACGATGGCATCACGCGCGACCTGTTTCCAGAAATACGAATAGGGAACTGATTCTCTCAGCCAATCCCACCGAGTCATTTTGATGCGCCTTTTGGCGAGCGCAGCATCCATCTCGTTTACTGTCATATTTCCCATTTGATGAAACTCGGCTTCGCTAATGGGCGGGTCGTATTTCGTTGCGCGGTGGAACAGAACAATTGTACTCACGATATTGATTGCAGGACCAACAAGGACTGCAACTAGCAGAGAACGTAAAAGCAGGGCCTTCACCCTTCACCTCACACTATGACAGGTCAGTTTAGCGAAGGGCGGAAGCAGATACAGCATAACTGTCGTAATCAGGCGATTACACTTATTGAGAGAGAGTGAACTGTCTTCCGCCAAACTAGGGGCACCAATTGCCTGTGATTATCCTGAATCCGAGGTCGAGCAGGAGCAATACAAGCCATATTCCTCCTACGACAGCTATGACTCGTATAATCCTGTCGGCGCTTCGCGAAGAAGACGTTCCAAACTTCATTATTCGATATTATCGAAGGCCCGGTGAACTTCAAGTGACGTGAGTGTCGTAAGCCACAGCCCGAACGGACTCTATTCAGGGGGACTGCTCCTACAGCCCCTCAGTTGACGAAATCAGGCGTTTACACCAACTACGCCCCCCGGAGAACCTCCCCCGGCGGCTTTTTACTGGTTGTGAGTGTAATCGCGATTTTTCGACAGTAACCCAGAAGTGGAGTCATGCCTTCCAAAGGAAAAGCACGCCAGCAGCTACAAGAGCGGCCTCGACCATCCAGATGAATGCTGTTTCTGATAGCCGGTCCACAATGCGTTTTCCGGTGAACGACCCCAATATCATTATTGGCCCGAGTATCAGACCAACCACAACCGCATGCAAGGGGAGAACTGCTGCACTGCGGTAGGCAATCAGCTTGGTGATGTGCATCACCACAGTGGAGAGAGCCTCCGTCCCGATGTAGGCTCCTTTCACCAGCCCATACGCAAGAAAGAATGGGGCCATCAGCGGGCCTACACTACCCAGCAGTGCCGAGAGAAAGCTTGCTCCCGCTCCTATTCCCGCAAACGAGTAGATGGTTGGACGCCACCTTGTTTTCAGGCGGCTGTGGCGCCACACCACTATCAGGATTAGAAAAACTCCGAGGATTCGGGTCAGAGGCGTTAAAGGGGCTTTGGCGAACAGGAAACCGCCGATTAAGGCCATCGGCACTCCGCCCACTGCAAACCACGCTACAACCCGCCTGTCCAGTTCCTGGCGATTGAACCACACGCGACTACCGTTGCCCACAAGCTGAGCTACTGTGAGAATGGGAATCGCCTCACGTACTCCGAATGTAGCAACGAGAACAGGCAATAGTATTGCTGCTCCTCCGAAACCCGCAACTGCTGCCAGGGTAGCGGCGATGAACGAAACAATCAGAAGGACCCCAGCGTGGAATAGTCCCGGCACTTTCTCCATCGATGTTCCAGTCTGGAGACTACTCCGACCGGCCTTCTCATGGAAGGCGATTACACTCAGAACCCGCTTGATAAGTGAAATGGTGATGCTACGCCAACTGGGTTGGGTGCCAGGTTCCGAGTCGCCGACAATTCGCCCAGAACCTGGTTATTAGTTCGCCATTTCGAGTGTGTGTCTCGGTTACAACGAGACGTTGACAGCAATGGCAATTCCAGGATGCTGCCGGTTGTACATGTAATATCCGTCATCGACGTAGTCAATGTAGACGTCATCGGTCCTGTACCAAACAGGCGACCAGGTTTCCGGGCACGGATCAACCACACTGAACCAGAAGCCCCCGATCTGGAAACGCGGAGACCGTTCGACCACGATGACTGGGACCTCGTGGACGCGAAACCAGTGCCCACGGCCAAAATGCGCACGAAAGCGATCTTCCGGGATGCGGTATCCATGGTAGCCGCCGCGTTCGTGCCAGGGATGATGCTCGCGTTGCCAATCGTGCGCACGCTGGCGTTGCCAGATGTCCTCCCGTCTATAACGTGATTCGGGTTCGTCCCTTCTAGCCTCGTGCAGATGTCCGGGGGCGTACCCGCCGTGGGGTTGATGCTCGGGCCCGCTTTGCACTGCTTCCCGGGGTTCACGACGGTACTCGTGCCGCTGTTCCGGCCCATTTCCCTGGTGTCTGCCCTCTTGCGGCGAGGATTTGCGCCCGTGTTCCTGTTGGTGAACGTTACCGTCATGCCTGTGGGAATCACCTTCCTGACCTCTTTGGTCGTGTTGGTCGTGTTGCGCAGCGGCAAGCGCCGCTGTACCCAACACCAAAGCAAGTGTTGACGTGCGTAGAACAACCCATGATTTCATGATTAAGCACCCCCCGTTACCGCGAGAGTACTCGATTCGATCTCCTTCATCACAGATTACGGAAGACGCGATCCTTACCGTAAGAGTTAGGCGCAATTGGGATCGTTCTCCAATAACCCGAGACAAGAGAAGAGGGCCAGCCGTGCCGAACGGACCCTCAAGCCACACGGAGGAACATCAGACCGACTATGTCGTTAGGCGCTCTTGGCGACAACCGCGCGGTGCGTACCACGGTTTCTTTACCCTCTGGAAAGACGCCGGCCCGGACATCCCCATCCTGAAAGAAGCCCAAAGCGGAGTACGCAAAGCTGCAGTAAAGAGCGTGGGCGATTCCTTACCGACCCGCAGTGCAGAAATTCCTAACTGGTTGCGGGAAGCCGGGCTGCTGACCCGAAATTACCCTCGTCTGAGCTATAGTTCCACGGTGCGGACCCGTGAAACCTTCATCGGACGCCATCCAGTCGCCAGCTACTTTGTGTTGACGCTCGCGATCTCCTGGATAGGCGCGCTTGCCGTAGCCGCACCGCACCTCATGCGCCGCGAGCCTTTGCCAAAGTTGACCGGTATCCTGATGTTTCCGGCTATGCTGCTCGGGCCATGTCTTGCCGGCATCACCCTGACGAGGATCGTAGATGGAGAAGATGGCATATGGGATCTTTTCTCCCGCATGTCTCGGTGGCGGCTTCCCGCACGGTGGTACGCCGCGCTTCTCATTCCTCCCATTCTGGTTTTGTCCGTTCTCTTTTTGTTGGAAACATTTGTCTCTCCGGTGTATGCCCCCAATCGTTTTCTCGCGGGTATTTTTTTTGGTGTTCCCGCCGGTCTGTTGGAGGAAATTGGCTGGATGGGCTATGCGTTCCCCAAAATGCGTTCGCAAAAGGGTGCGCTTGACGCAAGTATCCTGCTGGGACTCTTGTGGGCCGTGTGGCATTTGCCCGTCATCAACTATTTAGGGACCGCGACTCCGCACGGTGGGTATTGGTACGCTTTCTTCCTGGCATTTACGGTAGCTATGATTGCCATGCGCGTGCTGATCTGCTGGATCTACACCAACACCGAAAGCGTGCTTATGGCCCAGTTCATGCACGTGAGTTCCACAGGTTCCCTGATCATTTTCAGCGCCCCCCGGGTGAGCGCCGCGCAAGAAGCGTTCTGGTACGGTCTTTATGGAATTACGTTGTGGGTCGTGGTCGCGATCATTGCGAAGACCTATGGCAGGCGTATGACGCGACAGACTGCGTAATCTGAGCTTTTCCGGGACCTATATATAAGATATGGAGGCGGGATAAGGAAAAGATAAAGAAAAGTTCAAGAATCCGGTTATATTGCAAAATGCCGCCCTGCCCCCGTAGGCGTCCGGCACAAGAGCGAATACTGCTGGCAGGCGCTTCATCAGGCTTGCACTTCCGGTTGGGTGTTCGCCCGCATCGCGCTTAACACTGTCCTCGACCAGCGCTTGCTCGGCGAGCCAGCTTTTACCGGCAAAGGTTCAATACACAGGCAATTGGCGCAGATCGACCATCCGGTTTCCCATTTTTCGATCTCCAGTGGTGCCGGGAGCCTGGCTCTAAACGTTCAGGGCGCGGTCGCGGGCAAAGACGCCAGCGACTATTCTGACTTGGCTCGCGCCGCATCTTTTGCTGCGGCTTCTTTGATTCGTGAGACGTGCACAACTTTGAGTTTGAGACCAGCAGTCGTTCCGCAAGCTTTTCCCGGCGGAGCGCTGCATAGGGGGCAGACTAAGCTGATAGGGCTGATTCCAAGCGGTAGTACATTGATTTTTGTCATTGCTTTGAGACGTCCACGTCAGATCCTGTGGCACTGCCTGCCACCTTTCCGATGCCCACACCGAACTCCGGTCTGAGTTTCGCGAGTGTTATCCGAACGAGTCTCTTAGGGCGGTACAATCGGCGTGCTGCAATCCAGACCGTCACTTTTTCACCCGTTGGAACATTCAACAACATGACGAGGGCGTTTCTGCCTTTCATCCAGTAGGCGTACTATTTCGTTCGTCAATTCCATCAATTTCTTCGGGTCTTGTTCCTTGGCTGCGAGTTCACAGATTTCCATCCATGGCTCTACATTTTTCTGCATGTTTTCATACTCTCCCGAATGCGAGCGTTGATCACTGTGACGCTTCTCTGTTTGCGTTTCTCGTTCTCAGCATTCAACTGCGCCATTTTCTTTGGATCCGTGACGATTCTGACGTGCGGAAAAACTTCCTGCCAAGACATCTGTCGTCTTCGCCGACACCGGCACATACGCGTCATACATCTGGACGCAACCAAGTTCTTTTCCATATTCCGAGCATAGGCCATCTACTAAAGAAAGGTGGGAATAGTCGGTTCCTCTAGCGAGCCTCCGAGAAACGTCCGGATTTAGCAGATCGCAAATAGCGGCGGCGTACTACTAGGCCTCGCAACCGCCCGTATATTTCAGAAACTAAAGTATTTATTGATATACAAATGGAGTTACAAAACTATACTTGTCGTATACGTGACGATGTGCTATTGTTCGTACCGATGGAGGAAATAATGGGCAAGCCAAAGGGCACAACGCCTGATTTGAAATACCGGCGCGTAGAGGTGGCTGCGCTGGATAGAGGCAGACGCGGAAAACACCACGACCTCGTGCAGGGCATTCTTGGAGAATTGACAACGCTGTCGCCCGGATCGGCGATGGAAATTCCGCTCGCTGATGTCGGTGGGATAGGACTGGCAAACCTCCGGTCGGCTGTTCATCGCGCTTCGACTTCTCAAGGGCTGGAAATTGAGACACTGGCCGACGAGAAAAACTTCTACGTTTGGAAAAAAGCCAAGTCGGAATAGGCCCAACGCCGTAGATTCCGTTTAAGGGGTGAACCATGAATGCAACATTCAAATGGTACGAGACTTATAAAGCCGCGGTGCTGGAAACTGATTGGCAGAAAATGGAGGAACGCATTCGGGCAGCGAAGTCCGCGATAGCCGAACGGCAGCACGAGTTTTCTCTAGATCACGGTGGCACACCTGAAGAGAGGCAGGCCATCGCTAATGCCCTGAATAGTCTCAGAGTTCTGCAAATGGACGCAGCTTCGTGGCTCGAACGCCAGAATCTGGGTGGTATACAACCACCAAATCAGGCGTCTCGAAATTCGCAGGACGCTTAGGAAACTCTGATCTGCGATTTTCTGCCATACCTCCCTGGGGTGGCTGTGGGATGGTCCGGCGTCGTTCACCGAAGAACGCCATGCGAACCTTTGGACTATCCGAGTAGAAAAATTCAAATATCCCGACTGAGAGACGTAAAACTCTTCGCGGCCTTCCGCATCCAAAGCCTTCGACACTCGAAAGCGAATATGTCGAAGAAGAGGGTTCTACTGGTTGATGACAATGCGACGGTACGCCGGGCAGTGCATCGCTTGTTCGACTCCCATCCCAGGTTTGAGGTTGTTGGAGAAGCTGAACACGGCCGGGAGGCCGTTGACAAAGCACCGGGCCTGTTGCCTGACCTGGTTGTCTTAGACCTATCCATGCCTGTGATGAACGGACTGGAAGCCGCACCGTTGCTGATCAAGATTTTGCCCAACGTTTGGATCATACTTTTGACGACCCACGAAATCCCGGAGGTGCACCGGCTATTGCGAGAGGTGGGGATACACGCCGTGGTCCCGAAGAGCAAGGCTGCGACCCACTTGATTGCCCAGGCGGACGCTCTATTCACACGATCAGCGGCCTAGCCAGCAGCCTTCGGCTGGCACTTGTGTTGAGCGAATTGAAACCGGAGACTTTCTTGCGCGTCGGAGACTCTTTTCAGCGCGGTCATGGGAACATTAAATAGCCGATCACAAAAAGTACAGGCCCCGACTGCCGGGATCGTGCCAAGCCATTTCACGACTCGAAGATTACGTTTCTCCATGTGATCCCACTCGGTTAAAACAGATATGTCTGAACTGGCGATGCATTAGGTTCTACGGGCTTCGCACAATCCGCGTCGTCAATCTGTGATTGGTTGACCCTTGTGCTCACGCGATAGCGTCGCATGAGCCCCGCGTCAAATGGCTTTAGCACCTCCGACAAGGAAGCCGTGTTTTCGAAGGCCGGGTCCAACCAGAGGTCGTAGTTGTCTGGATTGAGAATCACTGGCATCCGGTCGTGAATGTCGGCTAACAGAGTATTTGGAGTCGTCGTCAGGATCGAGCAACTCTCGATCACCTCTCGTTGCGGATTCGTCCACCTATCCCAGAGTCCCGCGAACGCGAACAACTCTCCGTCGCCAACCTCAAGACAGTAGGGCTGCTTGGTCTGGCCGTTCCTTTGCCACTCGTAGAAACCGTCAGCCGGAATGAGGCACCGGCGCGACATTCAGGGCCTCTCGGAATGCGGGCTTGACGGCAACGGTCTCCGATCTTGCATTGATCATTCCGGCGCCAACCGAGGCATCCTTTGCCCATGAAGGAATGAGCCCCCAGCGAAGCATGGACAACTTGCGGGTGGGTGCTGTCGGATGCTGCCGAATAACAGGAACATGCTGAGTCGGGGCGATGTTGTAGCGCGGATTCCAGTCGTATTCTCCCAAATCGGTACCGAAGTATTCCTCGACCAGCTGCTTTCGTCGCGACAGTCGGTAGCGCCCGCACATGGAAGGATTATCGCAGACCGGGCTATCAGTCGCGGTGCCTCGAAGGCGATCAGGAACGGGAATTCTTGCGATGGGATTTGCGAGCCTGCGACAAACCGCGTTTCAGGTCTGCCAGCAGGTCGGTGTTTGGGGATGGAATATGAACGGTTTCTCTCGTGCCCGCCACCCGTGTTAACCAACGCTCCAACTCAGCAGGTGAGGCAGCCACGTAGCGACCAATACGAATCACAGGCATGCCTTCGCTTGCCCAGCGTTGAGCGGTTGAAACCGGTTGGCTCAGGAACTTGGCGATAGCCGGCCAACCCTTCAGCGACTCTTCGGACTCCTTCTTCTTCATCACCATCCTTCGACACTTTAGCTGACTTTGTAAGGCGCGGAGCGGAACGGAGTCATAAGATGGGACTCGTTCTGAACCGGCTTCCTTGCGCAGAAATTCATTGATCGCCTGCGATTTGTTAATCGTGTGGTAATTTGGGTCGCGACGACGAACTTTCCTCAGAGTGATTCGCTGAATTTTGACTTGAGCTGGAGGTATTTTCTGCCGGTGTGGAACCGAGACGTTCCTTTAAAATGGGCCGATCGTGTGGCTGATCCTGTGAGAGACCCTGACCTGCGTTTTGGACTTGCGGCGTGGTGAACGAGGGTATGACTTTAAGTGGCCTTTCAAGCTGTAGGCTGAGCGTAGACTCGGCCGGAAGCTCGGCCGCCGCTGGTTTGGTCAGCGCTTGGACGCCTGATCCGGCGGCCCCGCCGAGAAAGGTTCCGATGGCGGCTCCCCTGCGTCTGCCAATTACGATGCCCAAAACCGCACCCACGCCATTTCCGCCCGTAGTCGCAGCCGCTGCATAGGCGTTTCGTGGTGCACCCAGCCGTGAATATTGGCTACTACTCAACTCATAGGTCCTGCCGTTGTAGACGAGGTGCGTCAATTCGACGGCCAGTGTGGACACGCCGCTGAGGCGGCCGGCATTGCGTGCGTCAACGATCTTTCCCTTTGCGACCGCTCCCTCCGGGACTACCACGCGGTCACCGATGACAATGGGGGAGGCTAGTCTAGTAAGAAAAGTATCTCCCGGCTTGTTCGCGGCCGAACTTAAGGTTTCTGCCAAGCGCACGACTATGACCGTGCCACGGGGTACGATGATTTGCTCCGACGCCTGCGGCGACGGGTTCGTTTCGGAAAGTGAGATGGCCGAAGGGGCGGAACTCAAGCTTGGGATCGTGGAGCCCGTCGCATGAGACCCATCACTCAGAGATCTTGCTACCGAGGGGATAGTGGCTGATGCCTTCTGGGAGGCTCCATTGAGACCCTGAGGGTTGGCAGTGGGTACATGCAGAGCATTTACCAGGGCCTCGACACCTGCGATGTGGGCGGCATCTTGAGCGGCAGCCACTCGCTCGGCGTCGCTCGCGACGTCACCAGAGAGGGTCACTATGCCCTGGCTCGCCCGCACGCGGACCTGCGTCATCTGCAGCCTGCGGTCGGCACGAATGCTGTTTTGTACTTCCGAAGCGAGCTTTATATTTTGCTCTGTATTGAGATCTGTGTCGCGGGCGTACGTTGAATGAACGCTAGCTGGTTTCGCAACTGCATTCTGCACCGAGGGCGGTCTTGTCGCGCTTGGGGGTGTTCGGTCGGTAACGCCCAGTGGCGCGAGCTTCGTCGTTTCTGTCGTATCCAAGGTTCTTGTTCTTTGCAAGGACTTCTCCTGGACGTCTTCAGAAGATTGCACTAGCCTGCCAGGTAAGTGTGAGAGGCGAAGCCACGATGCCCCCAGGAGCAGAGCCAGAACCGCGGCGAGTGCGAACATCGTGGCGGTTCTCCGGAACAGTTCGTTGCTCCGTAAAATTCGCGCGATGATTCCATGAGACGAATCCCCACGTTCGGCTCAGGCCTGGGAACTGAAACAGAGACGTAAACCGCGATGGCTCCGAGACTGGCCCCTCCAAATGCGCCTCTACTCTCACGGGACTTGCAACAATCTGCCGCTCTGTGCTGGCTTCTTCCGATACCGTCAGGACCGTTATTTGGCTCGATTCGGAGTCAGGTTGAACCGCACTTTCCAAAAAAGCATTCAGCTGAGATGCCAGGGCAGAAAGCTGATGGGCGACTTCAGGAGGAATTACCGAATCACTTTGCGGCAATATTGGTTCAACGTCGGTTCGGTCGACCGACGTTGAGTCCACTGCCAAATCGGTGGGAGGATCTCCCCTGGACACCAGCGCGAGCGATCTATCCTGAATGGGCTCACCACGGATAGTGACTGCGGCGGCGAGGAGAGTGGTATTTGATTCCCCAATGCGGCGATTACTGCACTCTTGCAGTATGTGAGCCGCGGCCAAGAGTTGTTGGAACGTTTCTTCGTCCAAAACTGGTGGTGCGGTCGGAATGTTTAAACTGGATTTCACGTAAACGCCAATCCGATTCGACACTTTGCAAGTGGCAGGCAATCACCCGGACTCTTGGATGGCTTCTCGCCTTATGGGGATGCCGAATGGCGCCCTCATTTTTGGCTGCTGCCGGATGTCCTTGACTCCAGACCGCTGGGTTGAACAGTGACGGCTATTTTCATACTCCGCATAGCTCGGCGAATTCTTTAACAGAGTCCTTCCTCCTCGAGGATTCTCCATATAAACGCGGGCATCATGAGGAGGAACGCGAAGAGTCCCCACCACGAGCCGAGCGAGAGAGCCGTGCCGACGAACATGAACATCGGGTGGCGCACGAGTGCGTAGAGGCCCTACGACACGACTTTCTGGTCGGGATAGACCTCTATAGTTGCCTAGGCAAAGGTATTTTCCTTGTTTACAAAATATGATGAGAAATCCGCCCGATGCTTTAATCCAGCATGTGACACATGTCGAAGGAACTCATTTCAACGAGTGCAGATTGTGTCCGTTAGGGATTTGGTACCGCCTCAATGTGCCGAGTGTTCGAGTGTCCGACGACACATGGTCGTACACGGTTGTGGCTTAGTCAGTCTCCCTTGTGTCTGTTTCTTCCAGCTCACCATTGCTTGCGGAACGTAGTCTGGAAAGAGAATCCGCCATTCTGATCGCGGACGGCGGTGAATGACGTCTTCCGGTTCGCCTGGTACTCGAGCTGGATCACCTGGCTGTCGGTCGAAGTTACATCGGTTGCGAAGGTCACGAAAATCTTGCCGGTGACTCGTTGCTGGACAGCGACCCGCGCCCCTGGGCTCTGTTGACCGCTTCCCAGCTCTGGGTCGATTGACAACTGTGAGATGCCCGCCAGCTTTTCTACCCGGCTCGTAATCTGGCTGCTCACTTGCGATGCCACCAGAGATTCTGCCCCCAGAGTACCGGGAGGAGTAGGATTTGCCGCAGACGCTTCCGATGTCTTGCCGAATGCGATCAAGTTAATGATGTCCGAGGGCGGCAGTGATGGGTCGGAGGTGTAGTTAGTGTGCAGGTGGTCGGCCGGTCCCCAGAAATGCATTTGGATGTCGTATTGACTGATGGTTGTGTTGACCGACATATCTACCACCGGCTGGGTCCGCGAAGTGTTGGTGAAGTCGACCGTCCCGCCTTGCAGTTTGTAGCGGTTCCCGGAAAAGATCAGGTCTCCACTGCTTAGATTCAGGCGGCCGAGCAGAACCGGTTGCGCTGCGGTACCGCGAACATGCAGATTCGCCGAGCCGGCGAGACTCAATGTGCGGCTGGTCAGGTTGAGACCGCCCGGGGTCTGGATGCCGACATCCAGATTCAAGTCCTGAGTGAAACCCTGAGTCGGGGGCGGCGGAGCGTCTCCGCCGAACTGACTCATCAGATCGGAGATATCGAAATCCGAAGTGAAGGAGAGCTGGTCGATGGCGACCTGTCCGGTCAAGGACGCGTTCTCAAGACTTCCGCTCAGCGCCAGGTTCGAGTTGAGCGTGGTGCGTGTGCTCTGATCATAAAGAACACGGACTCCCTTGCCCGCCATTGCCAGATCGAACCGCAACTGAGGCCGATATACGATGCCGCCGCTGGCAGTCACAACTCCCCCTCCAACGTTTCCTTGAAACTGGGTGACGTTGACGCGGTCGCGAGTCAAAGTGAGCACGCCGTTACCGTTTTGCAGACCGAGAGGCGCGCCCGCGGTCGCGAAACTGGCGTTGACGATCTTAATTTGGCCCTGCACATTTGGATCGGAGCGGCGGCCGTAAGAGTCGATGTCGAAGCGCACCTCACCCGCGCTAGTGATGTCCGGACTCACCAGTTGCGCAAGGCGGAGGTCGACGCTCCCCCGTACCAGCATCGACACCGGCGCATCATTCGCAATTGGTACATTGGCCTGGGCGGTAACTTCTGTGCCCGTTCCGCGAATCGTGGTGCGCTGCAGATTCAGAATTCCGTTTACATAGTCTGCGCGAATTGGCGCCTCAGCTGCCATCTGAATGCTGTTCTTATAGTTCACAGTCAGGTTTGGGACCACCAGATGCGCTTCCAGCCGCGCCTTATCTTTCAGCGGCCCACGCAGAGTGGCGTGGATTTCCGTTTGCCCGCTCATGCCATCGGCCTGCGATGGAGCATATATTGCAAATAGAGGAGCGAGAGGAATTGACTGACTGTCGAGGCCTACGTCCGCGATGTAGTCGCCGCTCAACTGGATTGTGCCTTGTCCGCCGGCGTGAGTATTGAGTACGTCAGAGTCGAGAGTGAAATTAGCAACGTGATTCGCGACGTAGGTTTGCAACTTCACTCCGTGGATCATCTGATCGCGAACCTGGAGCTGCGGGACTTCAATCACAGCCTGCAGCTGTGGGTCCTGTACGGTGCCGCGTCCGCTGGCGTTTATATTCAACACTCCCTGAAGCTGCAGGTTGCGTGCCTTCACGGTCTCCAGTTGGTCGAGCTTGATGCCGGGCGCATGAAGTTCCACGTTGTACGACTGGCTGGCGGGCTCGTATTGCGCAGTGCCATTTGCTGACCCGGCGGGAAGATCGATCTTCAGATTCGCGTTGATCTGATTTCCCGTACCCTGAAAAGTCACGTCCACTGCCCGAACCGGCTCACCCGAGATGCGCGCTGAGGCCAAACTGATCGTCCCGTGGCCGGTTGGAGCGAGTTGAGTGCCGTGGGCGACAATGTCGGCCGAGATCGTTCCGTCCACTGCGGCGGTTGAACCGGCCGCTCTTGTCAGATCAGCCGCACTGATTTGAGAGGCGGAGAATTGTAACTGGAAGGGGCTCATCTTCGTGGGCGCCCACTGTTGTAGCGTAGCGGCTAGTTTGAACGTCACCCGTCCACGACTCGCCGAATCGAGCTCGCCATTTTCTACGCGAACCTGTGACGGGCTGGCTGAGATATTGGCCCGCAGCAGCTTCCATTCTGTGCCTCGGACGCGCAAACTGTCGGCAGTTAATTGTCCGGAGATCTGTGGAGCGCGGGTCGATCCGCTGACCGTAGCATTCAACGCCGCGCGGCCATAGAGACCAACGGGTTCAGAGCCTGGCGCCCGAAATGCAGCGGCAATGGTTTCGAGCTCGTGCAAGTCATTACTGTTCACTCGAATCTGAAGTGCAGCGTTGTCGCCGACTGTGCCGTTCAGCGTGACCGAAGTTTGTTGACTATGGAGGTAGCTCTGGTCGAAGGAGAGTTGACCGCTTCTGCCGGCATAGCGGGTATGGATGACACCATTGATCGGAGTTGTTGTGCCGCCTTTCGCAGGTTGTGCGCTGGCTTGCAGAGTCGCGTCACCGCGAGCCAGCAAGTCTTGCATTGACTTGCCCCAAGTCGCGTCGGCGGTCGCGTTAACCGAACCGCGCACCGCGATTTCACTGGCTGCCGAAGACGGCGAGATCGTCTGTAATTCGTTCTGCAACTGTACGAGCGACGCGCCA
>CAVTGN010000010.1:0-452669 GCA_963734265.1 Terriglobia bacterium | reverse complement strand
AGGATTCGACGAACGGATGAACCACGGAGTGAAACCCCGCATCGAGGATCCGACCATCAGCACCTTTCGCAGCGACCGAGACCGGTGGCGGGGTCGATGGCGACGAGCACGCGAACCACAGCATGGGAAGCGCGCAGACGGCACTGGCCGCAAGCGTCGCGGTCGTCAGGCGTATGGCCAGTCGGACACGAGATGTCGGTTCAGGAGTGTGCATGCCTTCATGATGCAAACCAACGGGACGAGTGCTTAAGGGACGCCAATCTTACCGCCAAGTTTCTCACCCATTCTCGGTGAGCAGTGGCTCGAATCGCCGGTCGAAACGGTGCCAACGCGTAATTCTCGGATTTCATTTCAACGGCAGCACGAACACCGTCGCGCTCAACGCGGGCACGGCGAGCGGGGTGGCGACCGATGCCGTCGGTCTGCTGAATGTCCACGGCGCGCGGCTTGCCGGGAAGTTGTGCGCGAACTCGTCCGCGCCGGTGATGTGCCAGCGAGTGCCGTTGCCGGCGACTTTGCGCCCGCGAGCCCGAGGCGAACTTCGATCTCCGACTTTGTCGGGTTCACGACGGCGACGTGAGCGCCTTGCCGTCTTTCGTGAGAGCGGCGGCGACGTCGTACGGCGCGAAGCCCTTTTCGACGCGAGCGGGATCTGGCCGTAGTGCGCGCGGTACAGCTTGCAGCACGAGTCCGGTCGTCTCCATGTCGGCCGCCGTCTTGGTGGTCTTGATGGCGCCGATGACGTTGACCGTCTGCGCGTAGTGGGCCATGTGGATGAGATCGCTCTGGCGGAAATACTCGTGCAAGCCGCGCGGCGATGCCGAGGCCGTCCTGCGAGTCCGTAGACGCAGCCGAGCTCGCCGTAGACGTAGTCGCGGTGCCAGTAGTTCCACTCGTCCATCGCGATGGGAATGATGCGGCCCTTGAGATTGCGCGAGGTTGCCTGCAGCTGGCGATGGGCCTCGGCCTTGTGGCGGATGTTCTCGCTTCATCATGCCGACGTGCGTGAGCAGCAGGTCGTCGCGCCTTCCTTCGTCCACGGCACGCGGCCGTCGTAGAAATGTTCGGACAGGATGCTCATGTGGTCGGCGCAATCCTCGAGCATGATGCGCGTACAGGTCTTGCCGGGCTTCGCCTTGCTCGGGTCGTATTCCGTGTTGACCTGGTCGAGGTCGCCGACGGCGATGAGTTGAGCGTCGGGTCCACCTTCCACATGGCCTCGGCGACGATGTTGTGCTTCAGCGTGTAGTGGCGCATCTGCATGAAGCCGAGCTGCCAGTGCGCCGAACATCTCGTTGCCCACGCACCAGAACTTCACGCCGTAGGGCGCGCGTGGCCGTTTTTCGCCCGCCAGCCGCCGGCGAGGGTCGTGGTGGCGGCGTTGCAATACTCGACCCACTGCGCGGCGGAGTAGGCGTCGCCGAAGCCGGTGTTGACCGCGACGAGCGGCTCGGCGTTGATCTCGCGGCAGAACGCGATGAATCTCGTCGGTGCCGAAGTCGTTGTGCTCGACGCCGGTCCAGGCGGGATTCTTGCGCGGCGGGCGGCGGTCGCGGTCGCCGATGCCGTCGCGCCAGTCGTAGCCGCTCACGAAGTTGCCGCCCGGCCAGCGATAGACGGCCGCGTCGAGTTGCTTGAGCAGCGCGAGCGTGTCGGCCCGCATGCCGTGCACGTTGTCGGCCGGCATGAGCGAGGGCGGGCCGAGCAGCACTTCGCCGGTGCCGGGCGACCGCGCGGATCTCCAACATAGCCTTTTCCGTGCGCGGCTGGAGGTGAACGAGAATAGCTTTTTCGAGTAGCCCGCGCCGTGAATTCCATTCTTGGTGCTGGTGCGGTCAGCATCGCCTTCGCCCCAGACGAGCGTGACTTCGATCTCCGCGCTGCCGTCGAGTGGGTTGGCCCAGACATAGCCTTCGTAGGCTTTCCCCGGCGACCACTCCGAGATCGTGTTGGCGGATGCCCGCGCCGGCGTTGATACGCGGCGACTGGCTCGCCGACGAACGCGTCTTTGTTCACCATCGTGACCCCGCGGCTGTCGCCGATGATCTGCCACGGTGAAGTGCCCACGACGGGAAACGCGGTGTCCTTGAGATCCTTGTAGGGCGAGTAGTCCGTCGTGATCGGAAAATAAAACTTCCGGTCCTCCAACATCTCCGCCCAGATGCCGCCGTAGATACAGCGACCCAGATGCTCGACGAACTGCCCGTAAATATCGGGCTGATCGGCGCGCCGGTCTTCGTTGTGTCGAGCTTCACTTCAATGGATGCAGCGCTCAAGCGGACGACTGACACCACCGCGAGAAACGCGATCGCGAGGATATGTTTGAAGGATTTCGTGGGGCGAGAAGGGGGGGAATCGTTGGGCCGAATCGGCCGACTCAAATAGGGATAGAATTCAGTGCAGCTGACGTGGAGCACGACAAGCGCAAGGTGCGCGACTATTACTAATGTCTAGGAAGAGGGGTTGCGGAGCACCGCGGCGGTGTTGAAGGTTTTTGTAGCGTTACCTCGGCGAGCACGGTCGCAAATAAGTATTCGCGTCATCGCGCCGTTCCCCTCGGCACTGAACTTGCCTGCCTTCCTTTGCCCATGCCCTTGAATCCTTCGCCGTCTTCCAGCAGCGCGCGACCATCGCGCGCGCGTTATTGGGTGATCGTATTCGCGATCACCCTCGCCGTCATCCAATACGTCGACCGTGTCGCAGTCTCGCAGGCGAAGCGCGACATCGCGAAGGAGATGGGAGTCGACACGGCCAGATGGGCTCGATTTTCCTTCGTCTCGCCCTCGCCTATGCCTTGTTCGAAATCCCCACCGGCTGGCTGGGCGACAAAATCGGCGCGCGCAGCGTGCTGCTGCGCGTGGTGCTATGGTGGTCGTTTTTCACCGCGGCGACCGGCTGGGCGTGGAACTACGTCTCCATGCTCGTGACGCGTTTTCTGTTTGGCGCCGGCGAAGCGGGCTGTTTTCCCAACCTGACCAAGGCGCTCAGCACCTGGCTGCCGGTGCGCGACCGCACCCGGGCGCAGGCGCTGATGTGGATGGGTGCCCGCTGGGGCGGCGCGGCGGCGCCGCTGCTCGTCGTCATTGTGATCGCGTTCGTGAACTGGCGGACCGCGTTCCTCGTCTTTGCGTTTTCGGCGTGGCATGGGCGATTGTCTTTTGGCGGTGGTACCGGGACAACCCGCGCGACCACCCGGGCGTCAACGCTGCCGAACTCGAACTGCTCAAGGAGAACCAGCACAACGTCGCCGGCCACGGCGACGTCCCGTGGCGCAAGCTGGCGACTTCTTCCCAGCATGTGGCTGTTGTGGGTCCAGTATTTCTGCCTGAGCTACGGCTGGTATTTCTTTGTCACGTGGCTGCCCGATTACTTGAACACCAGTGGGCGGCCGATTCTTTCGAACGAATTTCTGAACTGACGACCGCCGCTGCCCGAAGCATCGGGGTATCGAGCGCGGCGTCCGGCCCCGCGACGGTGAGTTCGACAACGGACGAGAGCTTCTTGCTCTTGATCGCGGGCAGCCATCTGGAGGTGAGCGCCTCCAGCATTTGAGCCGGAGTTCTGGCGTCGCCGGGCGGGAACCGCGGGGAAAAAATCGAGCGGATACGCAGCGGTTTCCACTGCAGAGCCTGGTGCACGCGCAGCAGCTTTGCCGATGTTCTGGAGGTCCGTCGCGCAGCGGGTGTGCGCTCCGGCCGAGAGGCAGCCGTACCGGGCGCATTCGGCGGACATCGCGGCCGCTCGTGCCAGAACTCTTTTCCGCGACATCAGCCGCAGCGCCGCCGAATCGTCGCGTGCTTCGCCTTTGCCGGTCGCCCCAGCGGGACGGGCACGACGAGCGCCACATCGGCGTCGACGAAGACCGGCATGACGACCCGGCCCGTCGCGTCGATCTCGCGCGCCTGGCGGGCGCCGGCAAGATTCTCCACGCGGCGGGCCGGTCCGACGTCCTCGATGATCCCGTTGCGGATCAGCAGCGCGCCCTGCGGAACGATATTCAGTTCGGTCATGGCGGGCCCGCGGCGGGGTCCGCTGGCCCGTGCAGCGTCAACAGCTGCCGGGCGTTGCGGACCAGCGTCCACTGGTCCGTGGAGGCTGATTCCGAGTTGGAAGACACGCCGGGCCTATTCTAGCTCGGATTCGACGCTATTCGTTCTTGATTAACTTTCTCAGACCGCGCACTTTCTGTTTCAGCTCGTCGGTGGCGTCCGTCATTTGCGTCGTGTCGTAGATGACGCGCGGCGTCAGGAAAATGATCAATTCGGTCCGCGTTTTGCTGGTGGTCTTTTGCGCCGAAGGCGGCGCCGACATAAGGGATCCGGTGCAGGAACGGAATGCCGGACGAACTGTCCGTGGTGGACTCTCGGTCGATGATGCCGCCGATCGCGACCGTATCGCCGTCTTCCACCGTGACCTGCGTGCTGACGTTGCGCTGCGAGAAAGACGGCGAGTCGATGTTGCTGCCGCGGTCGCTGACGGCAGCGGATTCGGAATCGGAGCCGTCACATTCTGGTTGATCACCATCGTCACCACTCCGCTCGGATTGACGCGCGCCAGAATGTTGAGTCCGATGCCCGTACTGGTGTTCGAGATGGAATTGGTGAACAGCGAGTTGCCGTTCTGCTGCACGTTGGAGGCGGCGATCGGAACTCAGGGTCGGCACCGAATCGCCGACCGTGATCGACGCCGGGATGCTGTCGGTGGCGATCACGCTGGGAGCCGACAGCACCTTGGTCTTTGACTGGTGCTTTCGCTCGCTTGGAGCAACGCCAGCAGCTGCCGGCTCTGGCCCGACGAGTGTGCCCGCCGATAACAGCAAGCTGGCCGGTCCCGCCAGGTTCCTGGAGCCTGTGAAGCTGGCGGGACGCGATTCCGGCGCGTTTGTGGCGCCGCGCTTTCTGCAGGAACGACTCGACTCCGAGCGAGAACGTCCCCGGTCAGATCGACTTCGTAAATCTTGGCGTCGATCAGCACCTGGCGCGGCGGGACATCGAGTTGCTCGAGCAGGTGTCTGATCTGTTCCCACTCCTGCGGACGTGCCCTGCACGAGAAGCGTGTTGTCGAAAGGATTCGGGATAATGCGCGGTCCCGAGGCCCGGCCATAGGGTGCGGCGTGGGCTGAGATAAGAGCCGGTCTGGTCCGTACGTCCGCGGCCGTTCCGGCAGCCGGTGCGGCCGTTCCGGCAGCTGTCCCCGCGGCCGGCGCGGCTGCCGTTGCAGTGAAGCGGCGTGACCGGGGCTAACGCCGAACGCCGCCGATTGACTGACGCAGGGCACGCTGAATCCACCGCCGCCGGGATAGCCTCCGCCGCCCGCGCCATAACCGCCGCCGCGCCATAACCGCCTGCGCCATACTGCGACGCGCCCCCGTAAGGGTTCGCGCCTGCGCCGAAGCCATAACCCTGGTCTGCCGCCGCCGTATCCGACGCTGGCGCCAATCCCGCGTAGCCCGTCGCGGGATAGGTGGAATTTCCTGGCATTCCCCCATACGCGCCGCCGCTTGTAAAGCCGCAGCCGCCATAGAGCTGATTGATCACGCCTCCCAGGATCTCGGCCCTGCCGTATTTCAGTTTGTAGACGTAGTTATCGATCGATCCGGCGGTCACCTTCGCCGGGATATCGAGCTTCTGAATCCACTTCTCCACTTCCGCGAAAGT
Organism: Terriglobia bacterium; assembly: GCA_963734265.1. Taxonomy (GTDB): domain Bacteria; phylum Acidobacteriota; class Terriglobia; order Terriglobales; family Acidobacteriaceae; genus JAIQFF01. Next base: position 447,012 of record CAVTGN010000010.1, on the reverse strand, counting down.
CCCCGGGTTCGGAGCCACCGCGAGAATCATGTTGAGGCGGTCGATGGGCAGAAAACGAACCGCGGCATTACCCTTGTCGCCGGAGAACGAATAGGCCTTGAAAATATCTTCCAGCTCCTTCGCGATATCGCTGGGCCGGCCATTCTTCGATTTCGAACGGCCGCACACGCTGGCCGGCGAACGTATCGCTGTCGAACATCGAAATCAGTTCGAGCGTACGCCGCATGTTCCGGCTGTTGTCGAGGATGATCAGCAGATTCGCCGGATCGTAGTTCGTCAGCTGCGCGCCGTCGCCGATAAACGGCAGCAGAACCTTCTGCATCTCGCCGGACGTGACATAGCGCAGGAATACCAGATTCAGGACCAGCCGCTCGTCGTCGGAAAGCTTCGATGCCGTCGGTTTCCGAGATGGGGCTGACCGGTTGCCGGGCGATGTTGGCGGCGGGAATGATGCGAAAGATATTGCCGACCTGGACCATCGCCAGACCGTTCATGCGCAGAATGGTTTCGAGCAGCGGGCGGAGGTCGACGTCGCGCACCGCGCCGTAGGTATTGATCGTGACCGTCCCGCCTTTGACGCTCGCATCGAGGATGTAGTTGATGTGGAGATCCTGCGCGAGCAGATTGATCACCTCAATCAGCGACGCATTGTTGAGATTCAGTCCGCCGGGAACCGTGGTGGGCGGTCGGGGCCGGGGCTGGGCCGGCGGCAGGCTGCGGCTGCGCCGCGAGGCGGCGGCTGTTGCGCCTGCGCTGAAACATGCGGCCAGGACGCATCATGCAGCTGACTGGTATCGCCGTGAGTCGCGGTCAGTCATTTTTGTTCCGTCTTCGCGGTCTGTCGCATCGAGGATGTGGCGTTCGTCGTCCGTCAAGTCCGACTTCTTCTTTTCCCAACTCATGGTTCCAAACGGGCCGGGACGTTCAAACCTTACGGTGTCGCCCTTGTCGATTGCCTTTGTCGAACTCCAGTCCTGTGCGCGCCAGGCTGGACTGCGCCGTCCGTAGACCGGGTGTCTTCATGACGCCAAATGGCGTTTTGGTATAGGTCCATTTCTTCCCCTGTTTGTCCGTGTAGATGTAACTGACGCCATCGGCATTCGGTACGGCATCCTTCGGAATCGTCACGCGCCTGCGGGGCTGGGGCGAGCCTTCTTCCTTCTTCTTCGGTTTTTCGGCCGCCGGCGCGCAGATTGCCGCGGCGCACAGGATGACTACGGTGATTATGATCTTCATTTGATTTTTGCTGTCTCCATTTACTGAACCGGCTATCCAACTGCAAATCGCCGCGCCAAACGGGGTTGGCACTGAGTTCTTTTCTGAATCCGCCAACCACGGTTCCGGCGGGCGAGTTGTCGCCCGGGACGCAGGCGCGCTGGCTGTTGTCCGGGAACCGTCGCGGGCATTTCTTTCCCGGGAGCCGCGGGAACCGGCTGTCCGTTGTTCTGTTGCTGCGGCGACAGGCGCAGCGCCGCTCCGGCTGCCCGGCTGCCGCTTGCGCACCTCCGGGCTCCGCATTCGACCGGTCGATCAGATCTTCGATCTTGCGGGAGATCTGTTTGCCATCCCAGTCGAAGACCACGTTCTGCGGATCGAGCGCGGCGATCTTGAACTCGCCGATCGTGTCCCCGGCATGTACCGACCTGCCGGCGACGCCGGGCTTCTCGGACATGATCGCTTTGGTGCCGCTGGGCAGCCCAAGCACGCCGTAAACGACCGGCAGCGGCGGCATCGGTTTCGGCGCCTCGACCTTCGGCGGCTCGATGACGACGGTCGGATTCCGGTCCTTCGAGAACAGATCCTTCGTCGCCACGTCGGCGTATTTCGTCGCGCGGCGCGGCATCCGGCTTTGGCGCGGGCGTCAATGGCGGCGGCGGGAGCGGTTTCACCTTCACGTTGAGATTGTTCCGGCGCTTCGCCTGCGCTTCATTCCAGCGGACCCGCGCCCTGCCAGACGATGGCGCCCAGGGCCAGCACCAGCAGCATATTCAACGCAATGAGCTTCGGTTTCAAAACGCCGCCAGCCCTTTCTTTTCGGGCACGAGTTTCTTCGCGACCACACCGGCCAGCACCATCCGCACGCCCATCGTCTTTTCTTTCGGATTGCCGGACGTGATGCGCTCTTCGGACGGCACCACCAGTTCCGGCTCCCGCGACAGATCGGCCAGAAAGTTGACCAGCTGTTCGACGTGGCATTCGAACGTGACCGTGGCATAGACCAGCCCATAGTCGCCGAACGCTTTGGGCGCGCCGAAATCGCCGCCGCGAACGTCGATCTGTTCGTTCTTGCCGATGCGGCGCGCGATCTCGAGCAGCGCGGCCTGGGCCTGCGGAGCCGTATCGGCCTGGATGATCCCGCGTTCGCGGTCGGCCAGATCGGACGACGTCTGCTTCAGCACCGCCTCGCGCGCGGGCACGGTTGCGGCGATCTGCCGCAGGCGCGCCAGACGCTGCTGTGCGAGCGCCGCATTGTCCTGATTCACGCTACTCCGATTAACGCGGCGGCTACACTGCTGGTCCCGGAATTGTTCGGGAAGACGAAGTACAGAACGGCCGCTGCGACGAGACCCGCACGCCAGAACCACGAGCGCGCGGCGATCCCTTGCGGCGAGATGCCGTCATGGCGTGGTCCTTCCCGCTCGGCCGCGCCGTGATGGTCTTGATGCGAAACTGCTCGGTCTGTGCGTTTCGCGTCACCGATAACGCGAACTCGGAATTCTGGAACAGCGGCGACGAATCGAGAACCTTGAGCAGCGGCGCGGCCTGATCGGCTTCTCCCGAGATCACCACCGAATCCGGATAGATCTCGACCGCGTTGGTCCAGACCGGCGGCGGCAGCAGCCGCGTCAGCTCGTTCAGGACCTCCAGATCCGCCTGCGGACGGCGCCGGATCTCATCCAGCAGCTGAATCCTGTTCCGCGTCTTCGTTGATCTTCTGTTCGAGCGCCTGCGCGCGCAGACGCCGCGGGCTCCAAGCTGCCGCGCCGCACGATCGAGATCCGCCGCGATAGCGCTTCTGTTCGACGGCCGGGAAAATGACGAACACCGTCAGCAGCGCCAGCGCCAGCAGGACTCCGAGGATCGCCGGGAACCAGATACTGCATGCGATCGTGGGACGCGCGGCGTTCCGGCGGCAGCAGATTGGCGAAGTTCGCGACGCGCGGCGCGGATCCCGCGATCGCCGCCGCATACGCGAAGGCGCCGATCGGGAGCTGGCCTGCGCCGCCCGGAGCCAGCGGCAATACTTCGGAAAGCGGTCTCGCCGGGTAATCCGGCGCCATCCGCAGCTCTGCCCGCGCGAGCGCGAGCGCGCGTTCCCGCGGCAGCGGAGAATTCCGCCGAAAATACGGCGCGCGATTCGCTCTCGCCGTATATTTCGGTGCGGCCGCGTTCGTCCGTTGGAAGCAGAGAAGAGAAGCGGGCGCGGCGCTCCAGATGCGTAGCGCGGCATGAATCACGGCCGAGGAGAAGGTGGCGGCCGCCATCGAAATGCCCGCTTCGGCGAAAAGCGTCTCGTAAGAATCGAGCAGTTCTTTCCGCGCCAAACCGACAATCACATCGCCCTTCAGAGCGCCGACCCGGCGCGCGACCATCCCCAGGCAACTCTCCGCATCGCCCCAGGGATGCAAGCGTGTCGATCTGCAGTTCGATCGCGCTGGCGGCGTCCTTGTCGGCCACTCCCGGCAGCTCACGCGTGCGCACGATCACTTCGTCGCGGGGCAGCAGCACCGTGGCCGCGAGGCGGGTCTCGCCCGCCGCCGTGACGAACCTCAGCAGCTCCGCGCCCCACTCCGCCGCGGGACGATTGCGGAAGTCGTGGATCGTCGTCGTCGCGACCAGCGTTGCACCGGACGGCCGGCGCCCGCACGATCGCCGCTTCGAGATTGCGCTCGCCGATCGCGATTCCGAATCCGGTCCCGAACGCCAGCGCGCGCCGCCAGAAGGGCAGCGCCGCGGCGTCTGCGGACCGTGCCAGCGCGCGCATGCGCGGTTGCGGCTCGAGCTCGGTCGCCTCGGATGCCGGCTGTCGACTCATATCCGGTCGAACCAGCGAACCACTTCGAATCCGGGCGGCTTCTTCCGCTTGTTGCCCGGGAAATAGAACTTCACGAGCGCGCCCACGGTGCGGCGCAGATCGGACAGTTTTCCATCCGGTTGCCGCAGCCGCGCGGTGGCGCGCAGCGTGAACATCGTCTGGCCGCCGATCCGCAGACGGGCTCCGGCGGGTCCGAGCGACTGCGCGATTTCCGCCAGCTCCCTGTAGTCGAGCATCGGATGCTGGGCGCGGCTTCTGACGATCGTCGCGGCATCCGCCGGCGCGAGCCCGACGGCCTGCAGCGTGGCCGGCTGCGCGGTATTGATATCCACCGCGCCGCGCGCTGCCGTAAACGGACACGCAATCGCGCAGGCCGGCGCTGCGTGCTGTCGAGCGACGATCCGTAATAGAGTTCGGCAGTCATCCCTTTGACCAGCAGCAATTCCTCGTTCTCCTGAAAAGACGCGTGACGCGGCAGAAAAGACGGAGACTGGCTCAAATAAAACGCATCGAACGGACTGGGCGTGCAGCGGGTCGAGCGGGTGTGCGCCAGTCGACGATGGCGGCGGTGATCTCCGTCGCCTGGTCTTCGGGCGTTCCCAGGGCCAGCAGCAGCCGCAGGATATCTTCGGGCGCGATCCGTTCAGACTCAGCTTCGACGTTTCCGGAATCACGTCGACGTGGACCTCGGCGCGCGGGGAACGTCAGATCCATGGACGGACTGCCGTTGACGTAGTAAATGGGGCGGCCGTCCGTCGAGATATTGCCGGCCCCAGAGCATGTGGAGCGCGGCCCGCTCGATGGCGCCGCGCGCGACGAAATACGACCGCGCATCGTCCACGTTGGTTTCCGTCCGCTCGGTTTCCGCCGCGCACATTGTTCGCGACGGCCAGCCCGATGGCGGACAGCGCCGCCGTGAGCCAGAGGACCATCAGCAGCGCCGACCCGCGCCGGTGACGGGCGCGCTCGGCGCGGATTGCCATGCTCTGCGACTTACTGGCCGTGGTCGGCATAGACCGCTCCTGGAGACGCGGTTCACGTTGAACGGCACCGTCACGGTACCGACGTGCAATTCGGACGGCGTTCCGGCGTCGAGCGGCGCCATCTCGATCCGGACGGCCGAGCGGCAGCAGCTGCGGCATGCACCCAGTCCGGCCGCCATACCTGAAACGGGGCTTCGGGCCGCGGTTCCAGATACGAGAAACGGCAGAACGCCAGCCGGTCCGCCAGCACGAACGACTGCGGGCCCGGGCAGAATGGGCGCGAACCGGACGATCTGGCGGCCCGCCGGGTCCTGTTCGATACCGAGAATTTCGCTGGCCGGCCTGTTCCGGGCCCGTATACGGCGTTTCATTCACGATCAGCCGCACGCCCTGCATTCGTCGCTCGCCGGGAATCACCTGCATCGCCGCAATCTGCGGGCGTCCCGCGCCAGGCGTCCTCGCAGCGAGTACGAAGTCACGAAGCGCATGCTCTGCGGCTCCGATCTGCGAGAAACGGCACGATCGGACTTCATCCGGCTTCGGACGGTAGTCAGCGGCCGAGTGAAGATGAAGCCGTCGATCTCGTTCTCGATGATCGCGCGCGAATTCGACACGCGCCGGTTCCGCACCAGGTGCGTATCGGTCTTGTCCATCGTGTTGAAGCCGAGCCGCATCGCCATCAGCATGCCCACCGAGAGCAGGCTCAGCAGCGAAACCGCGATCAGAATCTCGATCAGCGTGACGCCGGATTCGGGCTTCGTTTCTTCATGGACCGGCCGGGATGGGAATGCGCGTCCGGCGATAGCTTTCCAGCTGAATGGTGCGGCGCGTTCCGCTGGCCGGCTGCCACCAGAGTTCGAGCGCGATCCGCTGCAGAATCATCGTGCCCGGGCCCGCATTGGGAGGCACGTCGAACGGCTGCAGCGAGGCCCGCCAGCCGCCGGGAACGCCGCCGGTCTGATCGGCGTCGAACGTGCCCTTGCACCGACCCGTCGAACGGAAGATTCACATCGAGCAGCAGGTCGTTCATTTTGGTGTGCGCCAGCATCGCCGCGCGGTCGTAATCGGTCAGGCGCGACGCGTTCTTCACCGATTGCGACAGGCCGGCGATCAGGCCCGCGACCGCGATGCCCATGATGACGGTGGCCACCAGGACCTCGAGCAGCGTGAAGCCGCGCGCTCGGCTCTCATCTGGCTGTCTCCTTCGATGCGCTGATTTTCGGGTACGCCGGTCGCGGGATCGATCCGGACCGATCGCCGCGCGCCTTTTTCATTGCGCAGCACGAGCGTAATTCGCGGAAACGTCCCGCCCGGCTGGAGCAGGAAGCGGCGCGGCTCGTCGCCTTCGATCGTGATTCCCTGCGGCATCTCGAGCGTGTCTGTCCGGCTTGTCGCCGGAAGCCGCCGTGTAGACGGCCAGCCGATTTTCCTTCGGCGTAATCACGATTGCGGCGGCCTGTTCGCGGCGCTCGACGCGGTTCATCGCGGCGGTCAGAAAGCTGGCCGCCGAGCCCGATGCGGACGACAGCCGCACGCCGGCCAGTCCGGACGTCAGGGCGGGGAACGACATGCCCGCGATGATCGCCGATGATCGTCACCACGATCAGCATCTCGATCAGCGTGACGCCGGATTGGCTGTCTGATCGTCATCGTCACGGTTCCAGCTGTCTTATTTCCAGCTAACGATATCGGCGTTCAGATCCGTGCCGCCCGGCTGGCCGTCCGCGCCGTAGCAAATGATGTCCGGTTCATCGCCATGGTCGCCGGGGAATTTGTACACGTACGCGTGCCCCCACGGATCGTGCGCGACGTCCTTTTGCAGATAAGGACCGTGCCACTGATCGACGCCGCTCGGTTGCTACGCGGAGCGCGCCGAGACCCTGTTCCGTGCTCGGGATACACGCCGGTATCGAGATGATACTGGCCGAGCGCGAGCTGAAAATTCTCGAGTCTGCTGCTTCGCCGCGACCACGCGGGCCTTGTCCCCCTGGTTCAGCAGCCGGGGGCCGACGACCGCGGCGAACACCGCGATGATCACCACCACCACGAGCATTTCGATCAGCGTGACGCCGGCGCGGGCATTCATCGATTTCGCTGCTTCATAGCGCATTCAGTCGTCTGCCTGCTCCTAAATTGCGACATCGTTAATGCTCGTAATCGCGATCAGCATACTCAAAACCAGCGCGCCCACGATGATGCCCATCACCAGGATCACCACGGGTTCGAAAATAGCCGTGAACCGCTTGATCGACGCGCGCGTCTCTTCTTCGTAAATATCCGCCATGCGGGCGAACATCAGATCCAGTTTGCCCGTTTCCTCGCCCACCGTCAGCAGGTGCGACGCCAGCGGCGGAAACATCTTCGTGCGCGCCAGCGGCTGCGAAATGCCCTCGCCGCGCTTGACGCCCTGCGCCACATCCTTCAGCGAATTCGCCATGCGGCGTGTTGAAAAGAATGCCCGCGGAAATATGCAGGGACTGCACCAGCGGCACGCTGTTGCCGACCAGCGTCGACATGGCGCGCGCGAAACGGGAAGTCTCGGCTTTCCGCAGGGCGTCGCCCAGAATCGGAATTTTCAGGCGCGTGCGTGTCCCACCAGAATCTGCCCGTTCGGCGTGCCGATGTAGAGACGGAAAGCCGGCGATCGCGCCGACCAGAATCAAGCGCCACCAGCCACCACCAGTCCTGCACGACGTGGCTGGCCTGCAGCATGATCAGCGTCGGCACGGGAATCTTCATGCGGCTGTCGTCGAAGATGCTGGCGAAGCGGGGAACCACGAAATTGAGAATGACGAAGATGCGACCCGACGCCGACCAGCGCCAGCAGCGCCGGGATAGATCATCGACGAAACGATGTAGCTGCGCAGTTCGTCGCGCGAGCGTTCGAATTCCGAAAGCCGCTCGAAGATCTGCCCGAGGCTGCCCGACGCTTCGCCGGCCCGCACCATGTTGATGAACAGATCGGAGAAGTACGCGGGATGCAGCGCGAGCGAATCGGCCAGCGACTTGCCGCCCTTTGATGGAGCGCAGAATATCGAGCACGATGGTGCGGAACTGCGGCCGCGTGGTGAGTTCGCTGGTAATCGAGAGCGCGCGATCGAGCGGCACGCCGGAGTTGAGCAGCGTCGAGAGTTCCTGGGTGAAAAAGAGAACGTCGCGCCGGCGGCCGCTGCCGAACGACGGCAGCTTGAGCGCGAGCGGACTTCTTCTCTTCGGAGCCGACGTAGACCGGCGTCAGGCCCTGGCGGATCAGTTCGCGCGCGACAGTCTTGCTGCTTTCGGCGGTGATGACGCCGGTGCGCAGTTTTCCATCGGCGGCGACGGCGCGGTAGTGGAAGTGCGAGCCATCAGTTGACAGCTCGGCGCGGCTCTGAGCCATTCAGAACTCCTGCGTGACACGGTCACCTCTTCGGCAGTCGTCACGCCCTGCCGCACTTTCATCCAGCCGTCTTCGCGGAGATTGTGCATGCCGTTGCGGCGCGCGGCTTCCGTGAGGCGGCTGGCATCGGCGTTGGCCATGATCAGATGGCGCAGTTCGTCGTTCAGTTCCATCAGTTCGAAGATGCCGGCGCGGCCTTTGTAGCCGGAACCGTTGCACGTCTCGCAGCCGCGTCCGTGGAACGTTTCGATCTTCTCGCCGAAGGCGTCAGGACGTCCCCGCGCTCTCCCTGCAGTCGGCGCAGATGAGACGCACCAGGCGCTGCGCGAGAACGGCGACCACCGACGAAGTGATCAGGTAATTCTCGACGCCCATATCCATGAGCCGCGTGACCGCGCTGGGAGCGTCGTTGGTGTGCAGCGTGGAGAAAACGAAGTGGCCGGTGAGCGCGGAGCGGATGGCGATATCCGCCGTCTCGCGGTCGCGGATTTCGCCGACCATGATCACGTCCGGATCCTGCCGCACGATGTGCCGCAGCCCGGCGGCGAAGGTCAGCCCGATCTGCGGATTGACGTGGATCTGGTTGATCCCGTCCATCTGGTATTCCACCGGATCTTCGATCGTGATGATCTTCTTGTCGGGCAGATTGATGCGTTTCAGCGCGGAATAGAGCGTCGTCGATTTGCCGCTGCCGGTCGGTCCGGTCACCAGAAAAATGCCGTGCGGCAGCGACGTGAAATGCTCCATGCGGCTCGAGCATGTGGTCGTCGAAACCGAGGCGGCGCAGATCGTAGAAATCGCCGGCCGAACGGTCGAGCAGACGCATGACGACGCTTTCGCCGAACAGCGTCGGCAGCGTGGAAACGCGGAGATCGACCTCGCGGCCGAGAATGCGGATCTTGATGCGGCCGTCCTGCGGCAGGCGGCGTTCGGCGATGTTGAGCTTCGCCATCAGCTTCAGGCGCGAGATGATGGCGGCTTTCAGTTCGCGCGGCGGCTGCTCCTGATTGAAGAGCACGCCATCCACGCGGAAGCGGATGCGGAATTCCTTCTCGAACGGCTCGATGTGAATGTCGCTGGCGCGCTTCTCGATGGCCTGCGCGATCATGGCGTTGACCAGCCGGATGACGGGCGCTTCGCTCGCCATGTCGCGCAGGTGTTCGAGATCGTCTTCGTCGCCGCCGGCGAAATCGGCTGCGGCGGTCTGGCGGTCGCCTTCGCTGTAATAGCGGTCGATCGCGTCGAGAATATCCTGCTCGGTGGCGAGCTGCGGACGTGACTTCGAGCTCGGAAAAAGCTCTGCACCGCATTGATGGTTTCGAAATCGAGCGGATCGGCCATCGCCAGCGTGAGCGTGCCCTCTTCGATGGCCACGGGAAAGATGCAGGACTGGCGCAGGAAGCGCGGCGAAAGCCCTTCGAGTTCAGGCGCCGGCGGGAGGCGCGGCGAGTTGTGGCGATGGGCAGTCCCAGCTGTTCGGAGAGCGCGGAGAGCAGATCGCGCTGGGCGAGGTAGCCCATATCCACGAGGATCTTGCCGAGCTTGTCGCCGCGTTCGCGCTGGAGTTCGAGCGCGCGATCCAGATCTTCGGCGGCGATCAGGCCGCGGTCGATGAGAAGCTGTCCGAGTGGCGTGGCGGCGGTCAATCGACGGTCCCTACGTCTCCGGTCCGGAGGATATTACGACTAGCGTTCCTGTTCTTCGATGATGGCCGCGAGTTCCGCAGGCGTGGCGTGGTTTGCTCTCGCGTCCAGCAACTTTCTGCTTTTCGCGCGCTCATGAACAATGCGGTGCGGGAATCCCCTGGTATTTTCCCACGGTAATTGAAACAGGATGGCTTCCATTGCGATGTGCTCATTGGGAGGCAATCCCTCCAGCGATCGGACTGCATCCAGCCATGAGGCTCGCGCATCGTGTTCCTTCAGATCGACCGAGCTTTTTCAATTTCCGGTCGTGCATGTGCGCCTTCTCGTCCTGGCGGTAATGGTCGGCTTGAACGGGCTCATGTGAGGCGTCCGCCAGTGCTGACCAGATCCAGTTCAACACGTGAACAGCGCGCCATAACCCTCGAGGTAAGTGCCGCGTGCGGTGCCCAGCAGATCGTAAGGATCGGCCGACGGGCGCTCTGAGCTTGTCTTGATCGACTGCCTTCGACGCGCCAGGATGACGCTCGTCGAAACCCGCGATTCGGTGGCCGCGAAGCAGAGCGTTGCGACGGCAATCAGGCCAGCAGAGTCTCACTGGCCGTGCTCCGTTGCGCGGCGATGTCGATCGACGCTAACTCAATAGACTGTGCCGAGCCGCTTTCTGCAGCACTTCCATATCTCTCCTCCATCGCCATCATCTGCTTGCGATATTCCTGCGTCGTGCTTCCGTTCGGCGTCTCGAGGCGGCCTTCGATCATCGCGCGCATCTTCGGCTTCGAGCCTGCGCCACCGCCTTGGCGACGGCGTCGATTTACCTGCTGAGACAGCGGCCGTCTGGACAACCGTTGAACCTCCGGTGCCGGCGCTCGATCGAACAGCGGCGAGCGATGCCACGCCGACACAACCAGGGCGACGGCCAGCACGCAGGCCGACGCGAAGCCGAGTCGCGCGGCGGAATTCCAGAATCGGCAGAAACGCGCCACCGGCGACGGCTCGAACACCTTGTCCGAGACGAACGCAATGCGCTGCGGAATTTCGCGATCCGGCAGCGTGCGCAGCGCCGCGGTGGTCAGCCGCAACTGATCGAGTTCCAGCGCGCAATCGCCGCAGACGGCGAGGTGCTGCTCCATGGTCCGGCGCTCATCGGCCGGCAGTTCGTCGAATGCGTAATCGCGCAGAGCTTCCGCGCTGCCGCAGGGGGAAGATGAATCGGTACTCACATCAATTACCTCTTGTACTTCACGGGAGCCAGTTCTGTCTTCAGAAGGTCGAGCGCGGTGTAGAGCCGCGACTTGACGGTCGAGACCGGACATCCCAGAACCTCCGCCATCTCGTCGAATTTGAATCCCTCGTAGACCTTCAGCACGACCGCTTCGCGCTGTTCCGGGTTAAGCCGGTCGAGCGCGGCGGTGACGGCGAGCGAGAGGTCCATCGGGAAACCCGGCGCGGGATTGCGCTCGAGGCATGGCCGACATCCTCCGAGCGCCGTTTCGGGACGGCGCTTGCGGAAGAGCGAATATGCCTCGTTGTGCGCAATCCGGTACAGCCAGGGGCCGAATCGCGCCGGGTCGTCGAGCTTGCGGATGTTCTGATAGGCCTTCAAAAAAACGTCCTGGCTCAGGTCCAGAGCGTCGTCCGGACTGGCCGTGAGACGAAGAAGGTAATTGAAGACACGCTTCTCCCAGCGCGACACGAGGAGGTTGAAGGCCTCGACATCGCCACGGCGAACGCGTGAAATCAGGTCCGCGTCTTCGACGGCCCGAAAGATCAAACTCTGGCTCCTTGTGACAAGACGCACGCACCGGCGAAAAAGTCGATAAGAATATATTCTATCCATCTGTAACCGGCTAAGGAGGCGTTCCGACACTAGTCGCGATGCGGCGCGCAGGATGCGCAGCATTTGCTCCGGAACGGGCCCCTGTCAGAATGTAACGAGATGAGCTTTCTCGACAACCTCGAAAATAACCTGAAGGCGCTCGAATCGCGCGACGAAGGCGGTCTCGACGAAAGCCGGCGCGCGCGACACGGGAGCGGGAACTCGCCCTCGCCGCCGCTCCCTGGGCCGAGCGTCTGAAGCGCGAGCCGTTCGCGCAAACGCTGATGCAGCAGGCGACGCTCGCGGGCCGTCGAGCGCCGGATCAAGGTGAATCTGATGTGGATCGGCACGACGCTCCGACTGGAAGCGCGCGGCCATCGCCTCGAACTGCGGCCGGGGCCGAAGGGTGTTGCCGCCGTGTTTCTGCGCGGTACGGAGGAGATCGGGCAGGAACCTGTCGACCTCGCCGGCGATCCGCAAAAACTTACCGCCGATGGATGCTGGTCCTTGACGAACAGAAACGGATGGACGACGAACAGGCCGAGCTTGAGCCACGAGACGAATGACCGCGGAGTTTGAGGACGAACTGAACGGCGTATTGCCCGCCGATCTTCCGCATCGTGAAACCGTTATCGCAGGGAACTGCCCGGCACCTCGCGCTGATTGTCGAAGCGAACCAGGCATTCTCAACCTGACTCGCATCGTCGCGCCGAGGGAAGCGGCCATCAAGCACGTCCTCGATTCCGTGATGCCCTGGCGACTGTTCCTGGGAGCCCGGCACGTTCTCGATGCCGGAACCGGCGCGGGATTCCCCGGCATTCCCCTGGCGCTGGTGTTGCCCGAGACGCGCTTCACTCTGGCCGAATCGATCCGGAAGAAGGCGCGTTTCGTCGAGTCGGCTTTGAGCGAATTGAAACTGCCGAATGCCGGGATCGCTGCGCGGCGCGCCGAAGAGTTGAGCGGGATCGACGTCATCACGGCGCGGGCTCTTGCCCCGATCCCCCGCGTTCTTTCCCTTTTTCGCCCGGCTCTGAAGTCGGGAGCCCGGATGCTTCTGTATAAGGGCCCCGACGCCGAGCAGGAAATCGCGGCAGCCGCGACCGAAGCGCGGAAGACAGGGTCGCGGATGGAAGTCGTGATGCGCTACGACTTGCCGGAGGGGTTGGGTACGAGGACGATCGGTTCAGATCACGGCTTAGCGTCTAAGCAGCCTGGGACTGCGAGAGTGTCCTTTCGTCCGCCGAGGGACCGTACATGCCAGGAATTTCCACATCGTTGAGGCGCAGGAAAACACCCAGCTGCGCACGGTGGTGGATCAGGTGATTCATGACAAAGCCACGCATCACCGCCGTGCGCGGCAGCGACATGACCTCTTGTCCGGCATATTTGAACGTCCACGTCTTCGCCCAGTCATCGTCGGTCGCGGCCACGATCTTCGCGCGCGCGGCGATTACGTTCTTGTCGAAGACTTCGAGCAGTTCGCCCCGTGACTCGGCGCTGTAGGGCTTGAAATCGGGCTGCATGTCGAGAACCTCGTGGTCAAGCGTCCACATCACCCAGGAAGGCAGGTCCGCCACATGCGTGGCCAGCTGCTGCAGGGTCATCGATTTCGGGTGCGGCTGGTAGTCGAATTTGCCGTCGGGGACGCACTCCAGCAGCTTGCGCGTGTTCTTCATTTCTTCGTCGAATTCGGGTAGCAGCATTTGGCTGAATGGCATGTTGGAACGATAACACCGGTTGCGGACAGTTTCGGTCCTCAACAATGGGACACTGAAAGAAAGTGCTGGAGACCTCGGCCCGGTTGCTGCAACTGCTGTCGCTGTTTCAGGCGCACCGCTATTGGTCCGGCGCCGACTTGCGAACGGCTGGAGGTGACGGCGCGCACACTGCGGCGCGACGTGGACCGGCTGCGCAGTCTCGGCTATCCGGTGAATTCCACCTCGGGCACGGCGGGCGGTTACCAGCTCGGGGCGGGCGCGACCCTGCCCCCGCTGCTACTCGACGACGATGAGGCGGTGGCAGTGGCGGTCGGTCTGCGAACGGCGGCCAGCGGCACGGTGACGGGAATCGAGGAGGCGTCGGTACGGGCTCTGTCGAAGCTGCAGCAGGTGTTGCCGGAGCGTTTGCAGCGAGACACGTCACCGCGCTGCACCTTCATTGTGCCGCTGGCCGGCAAGGCCGTCCGGTGGATGCGGAAACGCTGTCGTCGATTGCGGGCGCCTGCCGCGATTGCGAGAAGCTGCGATTCGGCTACCAGAGCCGCGACGGCGAGGCGAGCCGACCGCGAAGTGGAACCGCACCGCCTGGTGCACACCGGCCGGCGATGGTACCTGGTTGCCTGGGATATGAATCGCAACGACTGGCGAACCTTCCGCGTGGACCGCATCGAGCCGCGCCTCACGACCGGCGCGCGCTTTCACGCGCGCGAGCCGCCCGAAGGCGATTTCGCCGCCTACGTGTCGCAGAGCGTATCCTACGCGCCATACACTTATACTGCCAAGGTTGTGCTGCATGCTTCGGTGGAAGCCGCTGCCGAACGGCTGCCGCCCCAGGCGGGAACGTTCGAGGCGGTGAACGATCGTACCTGCCTGCTGTACACGGGAGCAACCTCGCTCGACACGCTTTCGGTCTATCTGGCGCTGATCGGTTTCGATTTCGAAGTGCTGGAGCCTCCGGAGCTGATCGACCGCGTGCGCTGTCTGGCGGAACGGTTCAACCGGTCGATCGCCCTCGCCCGCGCCCGCTGAACAACAGAATCTCGAAGTCGATCCCTGCCAGCGATATGATTCAGAAGGGCAGGACGGGTGGCGACCAATTTGAGACGTCGGCCGCAGCAGATCAGCAGATGAACTGGTGGGTCACTGATACGGACCGACGCAAAGACCGCGGCGTTCGCCCTGATCGAGCACAAGGAGCACACGAACATGAAGCCAAAGAACACGATCTGCCTCTGGTTCGACAAAGACGCGCATGAGGCGGCGCGCTTCTACGCCGTCACCTTTCCGGATAGTAAAGTAACCGCTGTTCACGAGGCTCCCGGTGACTATCCGGGCGGCAAGAAGGGCGATGTGCTGACGGTGGAGTTCACCGTCCTGGGCATTCCCTGTCTCGGTCTCAACGGCGGCCCGGCGTTCAGGCACACCGAGGCCTTTTCCTTCCAGATCGCGACGGAGAATCAGGAAGAGACGGACCGTTACTGGAACGCGATCGTCGGCAATGGCGGCACGGAAAGCCAGTGCGGTTGGTGCAAGGACCGCTGGGGCCTCTCCTGGCAGATCACCCCGCGCGCGCTAACCGATGCGCTTGCGGCTGGTGGCGGTGAGGCAAAGCGTGCCTTCGAGGCGATGATGACGATGAAGAAGATCGACATCGCCGCCATCGAGGCAGCGCGGCGAGGCTGACGTGAACACGCCGACACGTCCTTATTCGTCCTGGATCACGCACCACTCGTCCCATGAACCGTGCCCATCCCCGGTGCCGCGATCTAGGACCGCGGCCAGGTCGGTGTAAACAGGAATTAGTCCGCAGAGGGGTTACCCGATGAAGCGCACGTGGACGATCATAGGGGTAGGCGACGTGCCGGGCAGCTTGAAATGGTACCAGGCGCTGTTCGGTCAGCCGGCTACCCTTCCTGCCCATGATTACTTTGGGCAAATCCTCGATTCAGATGGAACTGTCTTGCTCTGCCTCCACGAGTGGGGCGCCCACGAGCATCCCTCATTGATGAGCCCCGATCACGGGACACCCGGCAACGGGCTCCTGTTGTTCTTCCGTGTCGATGATTTCGACCTGGCGCTTCAAAGGGCACGCTCTCTCGTCACTCGGCTCGAAGAGGAGCCACACGTGAATCCGAACACTCAAACCAAGGAGTTCTCGCTCCGGGATCCGGACGGATATTACGTTACGATCAGTGCGCTCTCTGCGGCCTGACAAGGCGCTGCAGCTGCCGAGCGCTGGCCGGGCGCCACATCGGGGCAGCCTGCCCGACTCCATCCGCGGTCGCAATGTCCAGTTTGACCATCTTGGAATTAGCGGTGGGCGCATCCGGGCCAACAACAGGGGCGTCGTTTTCCATCCTTAAGGCTTGAACAGCCCCACTCGATCCGGCGGCTTCTAGTTTCTGCTTTTTTAGCTGACTCAATCCAACATATCCACTCGTTGCGTGCGAGCGGTGTAATATCCTCCCATGCTGTTAACGCTTGCGGGTCGGATGTAAGTGCTTTTTTTAAATCTGCGGGCACTTCGTGTACCACACCGCTAGAAATCTTTTTTTGCGACATAGATAAGCTCTCCTTTCGTAAGCCCCAGCGGCGCGAGGATCTCTTGCTGAGCAAAGGATGTGGGTCGTTCGGCCATTTAGCGAGTCCTGACGCTCAGGTTAACTCGGCGCTTGACTATCCATTGCGGTCGTGTGACCCACCATCCGGAAGTTGGTCTGCGCCACTTTGACGCACGCCCAACGTGGGGATATGGATTACGCCGCCTCAGCGGTTCTTCGTCACCTGCTAAACAAGACGTCGTTGCCGTTTGCGGATAGGACCCAATACCGATCGCGCTGGAGTTCGTGCTCGGAGGGAGATGCGGCTACCAGCCGCGTTTGTTCGGCGGATAAGGGACGCGGCTGATAGCCGCATCTCCCAGTCGATTACGTCGGGGTCGGGCAGACCAACAACACCGCCATCATGGGCGCTCAGGAAATCGACCGATGGTTCCCTCCGGCGAAGGCCAACAGCGATCCCATGGTTGAAATCGGCATCCGCCAGAGATCGCGGTCTCATGCCTTGGGTGCATGAGTACCGCGCAGCGCTTCAAACTCCCGTTGACTATCGGTTCCTTCAGAGGACTCTCCAGCAGTTCTCAGTATATGCCGAGCAGGGAAGCCCTGCACTCACGTTCAACCGCGCCCGATAAACGGCATCGTGGTGGCCATCAGCGTCATGAACTGAACGTTGGCGTCGAGCGGCAGGTTCGCCATGTAGACCACCGCATCCGCGACGTGGCGGACGTCCATGCGCGGTTCCGCCATCTCCGTGCCATTCGCCTGTACGATCCCGGCCGACATCCGTTCGGTCATCTCCGTTCTTGCGTTACCGATATCGATCTGGCTGCAGGCGATGTCATACTTGCGGCCGTCGAGCGAGATGCATTTGGTGAGCCCCGTCATGGCGTGTTTCGTCGAGGTGTAGGGCGCCGAATTCGGCCGCGGGGAATGCGCCGAAAGCGAGCCGTTGTTGATGATCCGCCCGCCCCGCGGCTGCTGCGCCTTCATCAGTTTGATGGCCTCCTGTGCGCACAGGAACGCACCGGTCAGGTTGACCGCGATCACCTTGTTCCACTGCTCCAGAGTCAGGTCTTCGAGCGGCATCGCGCGCCCGCTGGTCCCGGCGTTATTGAACAGAACGTCCAGACGCCCGAACGCCTCACCCACGCGCGCGTAAAGAGCTTTCACCGACTCCTGTCTGCTCACGTCGGCGGGCACGGCGAGAATCCGCCGTGCTGTTTGGCCACGTTATTAATCAGTTCCTGAATGAAAACCGTTTTACCGACACCGGCGCCGCCGAACAATCCAATTTTCCCGCCCTTCAGAAAGGGCTGAATAAGGTCTACTACTTTGACGCCGGTTTCGAACATCTCCGCCGTGGTTGCCTGATCTTCAAAGAGCGGCGCGGGGCGATGAATCGGCATGGTCTTGGTGTGCTGAATCGGGCCCAGTTGATCCACTGGCGCTCCGATCACGTTCATCACACGGCCCAGCGTCCCGCGGCCGACGGGCACGGAAATCGGCCCGCCCTGATCGATGGCTTTCATGCCACGCACCATGCCTTCTGTGGCTTCCATGGCGACGCAGCGCACGCGGCCTTCTCCCAGGTGCTGCTGCACTTCCAGAATCACGTTGACCGGATTAGGCACGTCAAAACCGTCGCTCACAACTTTGAGCGCCTCATAAATAGGAGGCATGGCGCCCTCGACGAACTGCACGTCCACCGCGGGGCCGGAAATCTGAACTACGCGTCCAATTCTCTCTGGCATAGGTTGTAGCTCTCAGTCTCTCAACTCTCAGCATTTGGCAATTAGCAATTGGCACTTAGCCAAAGACCAATTGCTAATTGCCAATTGCTGCTTTACTGCGCTGCTGCACCGCTCACAATCTCGATAATCTCTTTCGTGATCTTCGCCTGGCGGGCCCGGTTCATGGCCAAGGTCAGGGAGTCGATCATGTCTGTAGCATTGTTGGTGGCTGCGTCCATTGCGGTCATCCGGGCGGCGTGTTCCGCGGCGACCGATTCCTGCAAACTGCGAAAGACCTGAATGGCAACATATTTCGGGAGAAGCGAGCGGAACAGTTCTTCCGGAGACTGTTCGTAAATGTAGTCGACCGGCGCGGTGGCGAATTTCGCAGCGGCGGCATCGATGTCGCGCGTATCCGCAGGACGAAGCCGCACATCGGCACCCTTGGCGGCCTCGATCGCACGATCCCGTTCTTCGGTCGTCATGGCTTCCGCCATGCGCACTTCGGGCACACCGATCTGTTCGATCGGCAGTATCTGCTCCACCACCAGGCGCTGCGCGATCACCGATTTGAACTCGTTATAGAGAAGATAAACGGCGTCGATTTCCTCTTTGGCGTAACGCTCGATCACGTGCTCCGCCAATTCCGACGCCAAGGCGTAATCGACCTTGTTAAAGATGCCGATCTGCTCGCCCACAATGGTGGTTTGCGCGACTCCTGGGATTCGGCGGTTCGCGGATCAGCGGTTCGATATCGCCGCCGCAGAAAATCGCGCCCTTTGCGTCCGATGGTTTCGAGCTCGAGATTCTTATCCGCTTTCGTAGCGATAAAACGCATGGCTGCTTTCAAAATGTTGGTATTGAAAGCGCCCGCCAGCCCCTTGTCGCCGGTGACAACGATGAGCAGAACATTCTTTTCCGGACGGCGCGCCAGCAAAGGATGCCGGGGTTCTCCGGTCTCCGGATCATAGATTTCCGCGCGCGAGACCAGGGACTTGAGCACGTTGGTCAACATCTGAGCGTAAGGGCGCGCCGCCAGGGCCCGTTCCTGCGTCCGGCGCAGTTTCGCCGCCGAAACCATCTTCATGGCCTTGGTGATCTGGCGCGTGTTGGTCACACTGCGAATGCGCCGGCGGATGTCGAGAATGTTAGGCATGAATCAGTCGTCAGTCTTCAGTCGTTCGTCTTCAGCGATTCGTCGCTGGTTATTGCCGTGATGAGCGTTGACGAACCTTAAGAACCAGTTTCGCAGTTCGTAGTTCTCAGTTCTCGGTTATTACTTCGTCACTGCTTGCCTCTCGGCTACGAAAGCTTCTTTGCTTTGCTTGATGATTCTGGTCATCTCAGCTTTCAGCGCATCATCCAAAACTTTTTTCTCCATGATGGTGCGCAGAAGACCGGGATCGGTGGCATCGACGAAGCGGTAGAGCTCGGCCTCGAAGTCCCGCACCTGATTGACCGGCAGGTCGTCAAAGAAACCGCTGGTGCCGGCATAGATGATCAAAATCTGCTTGGAGAAGGGCAGCGGCGAAAACTGCTTTTGCTTTAAGACTTCGACCAGCCGCTGGCCGCGATTGAGCTGCGCCTGCGTCGCTTTGTCGAGGTCGCTGCCGAACTGCGCGAAAGCCGCCAGTTCGCGGTACTGCGCCAGTTCCAGCTTCAGGCTTCCTGCCACCTGTCGCATGGCTTTGATCTGGGCGCTGCCGCCGACGCGGCTCACCGAGATTCCTACGTTCACCGCGGGACGCACGCCGCTGTTGAATAAGTCGGTTTCGAGAAATATCTGACCGTCGGTGATCGAAATCACGTTGGTCGGAATGTAGGCTGAAACGTCGCCTGCCTGGGTCTCAATGATGGGCAGCGCGGTTAACGAACCTCCGCCCATCTTGTCGCTCAACTTGGCGGCGCGCTCCAGCAGACGCGAGTGGAGGTAGAAAACGTCGCCGGGATACGCCTCGCGGCCCGGTGGACGCCGCAGCAGCAGCGAAATTTCGCGATACGATGCCGCGTGCTTGGAAAGGTCATCGTAAATCACCAGCGCGTGCCGCTTGGTGTCACGGAAATACTCGCCCATGGCGCAAGCCGCGTAAGGCGAGATGTACTGCATGGGTGCGGGCTCGGATGCGGAAGCCGCCACCACAATGGTGTACTCCATGGCGCCGGCATCGCTGAGAATCTTGACCACCTGCGCAATCGACGACCGCTTCTGTCCGATAGCGTTGTAAATGCAAATAAGGTTGTTGCCCTTGTTGTTGATGATCGTGTCCAGCGCGACCGCAGTCTTGCCGGTTTGCCGGTCGCCGATGATCAGCTCGCGCTGTCCGCGGCCAATCGGAATCATGCTGTCGATGGCTTTCAGTCCGGTCGCCATGGGCTCGCGCACCGGTTGCCGGTCGATGACGCCCGGCGCCAGGCGCTCCAGCGCGATGAACTGATCGGTCGCGATTGGACCTTTATCGTCGATGGGCTGCCCCAGCGAGTTCACCACTCGTCCCACCAGAGCTTCGCCTACCGGAACGCTCATGATGCGGCCGGTGCGTTTTACTTCGTCGCCTTCGCTGATTTCCGTGTACTCGCCGAGCAGCACCACGCCCACCTGATCTTCTTCCAGGTTCATGGCGATGCCGGCTACGTTGTGCGGAAACTCGAGCAGTTCTCCGGCCATGACTTTGTCCAAACCGTGAACCCGGGCGATGCCGTCGCCCAGAGTGATGACCGTCCCTACTTCGTCGACGGCGATCTTGGACTCGTAATTTTCGATCTGCTGCCGGATCAACTGCGTGATCTCGTCTGCTTTGATTTGTGCCATAAGGTCAGCTCTTGGCTTCCAGGCCTGGCTTCTAGCTCCTAGCTTCTAGCTTTTCTTTGCGTCCTTTGCGATCTTTGCGGTCAGTGCTCAAAATCTCAAGAGCTGATCGCTTCTCGAATTTTCTCCAACTGGCCCTTCACCGAACCGTCATAAATCGTGCTTCCAACTCTGACGATGGCGCCTCCCAGAATTGAACCATCCTGGGTGTAGCGCGCCCGCACCTTGTGCCCGGTCAATTTTCCCACCTGAGCTTCGAGCGCAGCCCGCTCCGATTGTTCTAATTCCCGTGTGCTCACGATCTGGGCCTCGACAAAGCCCATCCGGCGATCGAGTTCCTGCTCAAACTCTTTCACGATCGGCTCGAGAAACTTGAGGCGGCGATGGTCCATGAGGACCGCCATGAAATTTCGCACCGGACGGGAGATACCCTCGCGGGCGACAATCGCGTCCAGCAATGCACGCTTCTGTTCCGCCGGGATCGAAGGCGCCTCCCAAACTTCCCGCAGTTCCCGGCTGCCAGCCACTAACTGCGCAACTGACTGAGCCTCGCTCAGGGTCTTCGCCGGATCCAGATGCTGATCGAAGACCACGTCGGCCAGAGCGCGCGCGTAAGTGCTGGTCACGGAAGCCATTGCGCTAGTTCCCGTCCTTGCCGGCCTTCGGCAAAAGCTCGCGGGCAAACTCCCGCACCAGCGCCTGATCCGTGGACGCGTCCACTTTAATCTGCCTGGCCGCCAGGTTTACCGCCAAATTCGCGGCGTGGGCGGTGAGTTCGCGACGCGCCAACTTCGCAGCAGCCGCGATTTCCTGCTCGGCCGACTCAACGATCTTGCGCGCATCTTCCAACGCAGCGGCTTTGATTCGCGCTTCCTCGGCGGCTGCTTCTTTCTCCGCCGCATCGCGCATGCCGGCAATCTCCGAACCCAGCCGGGAAAGCCGGCTTTCGATTTCAGCCAGCCGCCGATTGGCTTCTTCGCTGGCTTTTCGCGCTTCCACCATCGCCTGTTGAATGGAAGCGGTGCGGCTGCGAAATACTCCGGGCAAATTCTTCTTCCAGAAATAAAAAATTGTGCCTGCAATCACGGCAAAATTCAGCACGACACACAACCAGTACGCCCTGTCCACACTCAGACCGGTGATCTGAGCCACCCATTGCACCATCCACGAACGCCTGAACTGCGCCTGCTCGTCATCATTTGCGGCTTCGCTGGACTGCTTAACTAATCCAGTCTCGGCAGAATGGTTCGCACTCGCGGACGAACTTGCAGCCTGGGCGTGGAGGTTAGTGCTGCTCAGCATGAGCAAGCATGCAAGAACGAGGGAAGTCAGAACCGGGCGACTCCAACCGGTCACGCGGGAGGCTCGCATCACTGCCCGCCTGCCGGGGCGTGGCTCGCCGGTTGCAGAACTGTGCGAATGATCTCGGCCGCCAGCCTTCCACTCTCAGCTTCCAGGCCGGATTGAGCTGCAGATTTATCCTGCTCGATCGCTTTCCGCGCTTGCTCTACCTGGGCTTGGGCTTTGGTGCGTGCTTCAGCCACTGCGGCCGCCCGAGCCTGCAAGGCAAGTTGCCGCCGCGCTTCCTGGCTCTTGAACAGGGTCATGCGTGCCTCGCGCAGACGCTGCTCGTATTCCGCAGTGCGGGCTTCGGCTCGGGCAATGTCGGCGCGCGCCTTTTCAATCGCTCCTTCGGTCCGGCTCCGTCGATCTTCCAGCACCTTGAGCAACGGCTGGTGCACGACCACCTTGTAAATGCCATACAACAGCACAACGAAGATGATGGTGGGCACGGACCCGAGCAGTAATCCGCCTAGTTGTCCTAATATCTCGTCCATTGTGTGTTGATCAGGTCTAGAGCGTAAGGAGGCTTAAGACCATTGAAAGTAACATGTTACGGACTGAGTGTCAACGCGATCGAGGGTGCGCTCGGCTATTTTCCACATTGAATCCTGCCCCGGGAAGACTATTTCGCAAAAATAACGAAAGGCGCTTGACATCCGGCATAACGGGTCTAGCATGGATGTATCACCTCCGATCCAATCCGGATCGAATGGGCCGCTAGCCAAGGAATGTCACCGCTTCTTGGTTGACGGCCCATTTAAGCTTTCAGCTCTCAGCCATCAGCTTTCAGCCTTGCCCTGATACGCAACACCATTCTGTTCGCCGCTCCTATCGCTGCCGGTGTCTAAGGTTAATGTGAAGGCGTTGCGCTACTGCGTGCTGTTGCCGCTTATTCACCTGGCGATTTCGCTGCCAGTCATCTATCACGAAGAAGCCTCAATTTGGCGCTACGTTCCTCGAATCCAGTTCGAGGAAGATTTCGAGAAGACTGCACCACCGCCGATCCCCCACGCGGGTGCAATGGTCGAGTGGATTCCATGCTATGAATATCGACCTTCCATCGCAGATAAATTCATTGCCCTTGCGGAATTTCCGGCCGGGATACTCTTCCCGCCCCACGGCGCATACGGATGCAATCCAACTCTGCTGCGGCCGCTATTAGAAAAGCTCAAGAACTGGATGCGCCTGAAGACCCGGATCGTGTTTCTGGACTGTTTTTTAATTATTGGAATTGCGGGGCAGTGGTGGCTATTTGGGCGCTGGATCGACCGTCTTCGCGAGCGCCGCAATCCCGCGATGCGCCGGATGGTTCTGGTCCGGATCGTCCTGGTTGCAACCATCACAATCTCTGGAAGCGTAGCGGCTGCAGCAAGCTTCGGAAGCAGCCGGTCGTCCTCATTGGACTTTGCAGCAACTATCCTTTTGATGATCACCTTTCTCGCCTGGGTATTACTGCTCTTGCTGTTTGCCGTCACCGCCGTGCGGTGGGTCCTTCGCTTGAGCCGGAAAGCCCGAACCGAGCGCAGCTAGTCCTCTTTAACCACAACAAACCCCTTCACTTTTCTCACCACCGATTCCGGCGCCTCGGCCTCCATCTCAACCAGTCCATCTTTGTATGCGCGCGAAAAAATCCGCGACCGCGCCTCCAGCAACGCCAGCAGCTTCCCTTCTTTCTGTGGCACGCGCAGATGTACCCGGCTCAATGGATCCTCAGACAGCATTTCGTCAATTCGATCCAGCAACGTGCTTATTCCGATACCCTTGACCGCCGAGACGTGAACTCTCATGGCGTCGTCGCGCAACGACTCGCGCTGCTTCGGCAGCAACAGGTCGATCTTGTTCATCACCCGCAGGCGAGGTTTGCCGTCGGCTTCCAGTTCCTTGAGCACTTTATCCACCTGCGCGTCCTGTTCCGCCGACAGCGGGCTGCTGGCGTCTGAAACCTGCAGGAT
Source organism: Terriglobia bacterium (assembly GCA_963734265.1). GTDB lineage: Bacteria > Acidobacteriota > Terriglobia > Terriglobales > Acidobacteriaceae > JAIQFF01. The sequence continues at coordinate 423,041 of CAVTGN010000010.1, read as the reverse complement.
CAGTGACGCTCGCTGCACTTCTTCCAGGGTCGCTCGAAACGCGGAAACCAGCGTGTGCGGCAAATTGCGGATGAATCCGACCGTGTCCGAAAGCAGCGCCTGCCTTCGCGAGGGCAGCGCGACCGAACGGATGGTGGGGTCCAGGGTGGCAAACATTCTCGATGATTCCAGCACCGCGGCTCGTGTCAGAGTATTGAACAGCGTGGACTTCCCGGCGTTGGTATAGCCGACCAGCGCAATCGTCGCTACTGGCACCGACTCCCGCCGCGCCCGTTGTTGCGCCCGCACTCGCCGTACATTTTCGATTTGCTCTTTCACATGCCGGATGCGGCGGTGAATTTTGCGGCGGTCGGTTTCGAGCTGGGTTTCGCCCGGGCCTCGAGTGCCAATGCCGCCGCCCAGTTGCGACATCTCGATTCCGCGTCCCCCCAATCGGGGCAGCATGTATTCCAGTTGCGCCAACTCCACCTGTAGCTGCCCTTCACGAGTGCGGGCATGTTTGGCGAAGATGTCGAGGATAAGCTGAGTACGGTCAATCACCCGTATGTTGACCAGCTTTTCGATGTTGCGCTGCTGCGATGCGGTGAGGTCGTGATCGAACAGGAGCAGATCGGCCGAGACCGAAGCGGTGGCGCCGGCAATTTCCTCGAGCTTTCCACTGCCGATCAACGTGGCCGGGTCAGGGCGATCGCGGCGCTGAAGAAATTCTCCTACGATCTCCGCACCGGCGCTGCCGGCCAGAGAACGCAATTCGTCGAGTGATTCCTCCGCGCTGAACTCGGGAATCGCAGGAGCTTTCGTCGCAGGCGAACTGGTGGAACTATCGCGCGCAGCCTGGGCAGCGGCGGTAAGCGGGCCGTTACTCGCCCGGGGCGCGGCCGCACCGCGGGAGCGAGTACGGGTCTCAATGCCGACCAGGAAAGCGCGTTCCCGGGGCGCACGGCCGCCGGCGGTTTTATCGCCCGTCTTGCTGGAAGACCTGGATTGCCGCCCGCTCAATTCGTTGGATTCCCGGCGCAGAAGTCACTCAGTCTCGCGCAGCGTCTACCCCTCGGTGCCGGATGCCCGCGGTATTACGGCTTCCACCGAAGTGCCTGACGAAGCGCCTGTAGCGGCCGCCATGACGGCCGGCCTGTCCCCATGACCGTGCAGAGGCCGTCCCGTAGCCACGGTCGAGATGGCATGCTTGAAAATCAGTTGTTCCTGGTTGTTGGTTTCCAGCACGACAGAATACTTGTCAAAAGAGCGGATACGACCCGTGAGCTTAACTCCGCTCAACAGGTAGATTGTGATATTGGATCGCTCCTTGCGTGCTGTGTTAAGGAAGGATTCCTGGATATTTTGCGCCGGCTTATTTTCCATTGCCGATCTCCTTGGTCCCGACTACGTGTTCCCGCTGCTTAGTCCTGACCACGCGGGCTGTACACTGCGCTGGCGCTCCTGCAACCGTCGTTACTCCATATTCGATCCTCGGTACTCGATCACGAGACGGCGGAACGTCGCTCTCATGCGTACGCGTGAAAGCCTGTACGCTAGCGCACAATGCTGCACCCTGCAATGGTTGTACGATACGGCGTTGCTCCCCACATTTCAAGCGCACAGCATTCCCGAAACCGTGCGGACTCGCTCGGAAGTACATCCAGGTAATCGAAAGCGTCTGCTGGATTCTACTCCGCGCAACCCGTAGTCGTCGCGCTCCGCAATGAGGACAGACGTAGGAAAACCACTTGATTGACATGGCTGCGCACAAAGTGCAACCATTCTCGGCTTCAGAGAGCGGACCCAGTGAAAGAGGCAGTCGCAACTTTCCGGTCTCAGCAGCGCTCTCGCGCCGGACTCTCAGAGTGAAGGAGAACACCTCTATGCACCATTCATTGATTGCGTGGGCGAGTGCCTCGGTGGCAGCCTGGGTCATGCCCACCCACACCGGCACGGAAGCGTTGGCCTTTATTCTGCGCTGGATTCACCTGCTGGCGGGCATCACCTGGGTGGGACTGCTCTACTTTTTCAATCTGGTGAACGTCCCCTTCATGAAGCAAGTGGATGCCGGCATCAAGCCCAAGATATTCCAGTACCTGACCATGCCGGCGCTGCAACTGTTTCGCTGGAGCGCCATGCTCACGGTATTTGTGGGCTTCTGGTACTGGTCCCAGATCTACGTCGCCGCCGCCGCCCACCGCATGGGCGTTGGGCGCCGGAAGCACGATCGGCCTGTTTCTGCTGATCTGGGTGGCGACGTCGATGATCCTGTATTTTGTGATCTCGAAGACGCCAAGCGGGTATGTATTAGGCGCCATCACGGCGGTGCTGGTTTGCGCCGCCGCCTGGCTGTTCGTGAACTACACCCCGGTCGGACAGGACGACAACCACGTGCTTTCCGTCGGCATTGGAGGCGGGATAGGCTTCATCATGCTGTTTAACGTTTGGGGGATTATCTGGCGCAATAACAAGATGATCATTCGCGGAACTCTGGCGGGCACCCCGCCGGCGAACGCGGCGGTGCTGGCGCGTCAGGCATTTCTGGCGTCGCGGATGAATTTCTTCCTGTCGGTGCCCATGATATTTTTCATGGCCGCAAGCTCGCACTACATCATCCTGGGGAAATAAAGCAGCTGGCAGCTCGTCGTGTAGAGATCCGATTGCCAACCCGGTGCAATTCAAAGCCGGCCGCTTGGAATCGTTCTGCGATAAAGACGACGGGATGGTGACATACGGATCATGGTTGTACGTTTTCGCGTTCACCAGACCCCTAGCAGAAAGGCTATTTCAAGCGGTATATTGCGGCGCGGAGAGCCCGATTTAGACTCCCGCGCCGCAAGATCCCTTAGAAGGAGTACTTCATCCAAATCAGGATTGAACGGCCCCCATCCAGCGTATTGCTGATCGGGCCAAGTACACCGAAACCGGGGTTGAGCAAATTCCCGTATCCTACGATATTGTTCTGACCGGCGTTAAAGTGATTAAACGCGTTCAGGAAGTCGGCGCGGAGTTCCAACTGGTGTGCTTCACGGATCTTGAATCGCTTAATCACCGAAAGGTTGTATTGTTCAAGTCCGGGCAAATCGATTGAATTTCGGCCGACATTGCCGTTCTGACCCGCATTCGCAACATAGCGGACCTGACTGGGAGTAACAGGCAAGAGGACGCCCGCTCCGCCTCCCCCGAAGAATAGTTGTTCTAAATCGAACAATCCCGGGCCCAGATCTGCAGCATCATTGATTGCAATTCCCGTGACGCAGGTGGGATTGCTTAAGCAAGAGGAGCTAACGTTTATTGGGGCGCCACGCGTTAGCAGGGACGGACGATCATTCCCTTGGCCATCTCCGTTCACATCGAGGCCTCCGAAATAGAGCGTCTCAGGGGCTCCCGATTGCAAGACGATGCTACCGCTGGTGAGCCACCCACCAAATACTTGGTTCAGGAACCCATGGGACGGACCCGGCAAGGCGTAAACCCACGTGAAGGATGCCACGTTGGTATGGTTAAATGCTGAAGGCCCACGATCACTACGCGGGTCATTCACATTCTGCCAGAAGCTACTGCCGCCGGTGCTGGTGAATATCTCAGAAGCGTTATCAATCGCGCGCGACCAGGTGTAGGATGCACGCATGCTCAGACTGCCGACGTTACGGGTTAGTTCAGTCTGTAATCCGTGGTAGACGGAATCGCCGCGGTTCGCGCGCACAACGATCGATCCGAGGTTCGGGTTCACACGATCGCCACCCAAAAACGGTGATCCGGCATAAACACGCGGATTGAACTGCTCGTTGTCAAACAAAGCCGTACCACGGGTACCGACGTAAGCGACCTGAGCTATGAACTTGCCAGGCAACTCGCGCTGCACATTCAAGTTCCACTGGTAGGTCCGCGGGTTACGAAGATTGTCAACAACCGGCTCTTGTGTGCTAGTAGGATCGGCGACCGCGGCAATAGTCGCGATTGTGTCCAGTGCATTAGCAATCCCTCTGCCGCCCACGGGGGCACCAAATAGATTTCCTCCTAACGTGTTAGGAACCGACGCAGCCGTATTGTCGCTAATGTTGGTGAAGAAGGTATCGTAGAAGACACCCCCTCCTCCGCGAATGACTGTTTTGTCCTGGCCGAACAAACCCTCCCAGAACTTTGGAGCATAGGAGAAGCCCAGTCTGGGTCCCCAAGCGTTGCGGTAAGGCTTAACCGGAATTCGAGTCTCGAACGGCGTTGTGAGTGCAGTGGCGCGGGTAATGGCCGGGAAGGGCAACCCGTTTTCGGCATCTGGCGGCTGGTATTCATAGCGCACGCCATACTCGAGCGTGAAATTAGGCCGCAACTTCCACGAATCCTGGAAGTAGTACGCCTGCTGGCTGGTAGGGATGCTGAGTCTCGGGTTCCCAAATGACCTTGAAAGTTGGGAGGTACCCACGCCGGTGAAGTCATCGATGTAATTGGCGAGATCTGTACAATTGTTATTACCCAGGACGCCATTGATGGTGCAGTTCCCACCGGGGGCGAATGTCGCAAAGCCGTCGGCATTAAACGGGATCTGATCCTGCACCAAAATCACGGCCAGATCGGTACCTACCTTAATGCTGTGAGTTCCTCTGACGATTGAAACCGCGTCCTGGAATTGGTAGGTCTGGTGCTGACGACCTTGCGGAAATACTTCCTGCTCAAAACCGCCCAAAGCCGTCACCCCAGCGCCAAACGAACTGGTAAACACTATACCTGGAACATGAGCCAGAGGATTTGCCAAGGTCGCTGGCGTCGCGTCGAAATGGAAAGCAATGCTCTGTGCCGAAAAACGGAATTCGTTCAGAACTCTAGGGCTGAACGTGTGCGCCCACATTACTCCGAAGTTGCGGGCTGGCCCGCCTTGTTGCGTATCCTGGGACGGCAGCGCGGTGGGATTTGCAAACAAGTCGGGAATCGTAGAGGAGTAGGTATCTGTGTACCGTGCGAACACATTGTCGGATGCCGTGGCCGTATAGTCCACACGCGCAGTCCATTCGTGGCTTAACCCCCGTGTCGAATCGCTACGCGTAAAGTTACCGAACTCCACACTGCAGCCAGTGCATCCCGGTTCATCGGCGATAGGCACTGTTTGGCTTGCCGTCGGCGCGACCAATCCGCCCAGAGAATTGAGCAGGATTTGGACGTTGTTATTGGGAAGAAGCTTTTGAAGCGTGGCAACACCATTGGCGGTTGGTATCGTCAGGGTTCCCGGTGCGGGGCTCGGCACACCAATGATGCGGGTCCATTGACTTTCGGCGAAGAAGAACAGCTTATTCTTTACAACTGGGCCACCAAACGTGAAGCCGAAGAGATTATTCACTGAGTGGGGCGGCGAAGTTAATCCGCTCGCTTGCTGCTCTGCGGTAACCGCGTTCAGAGCGGCCCCGCTATATTGCTCGAAGGCAGAACCATGGAATGCATTGGTTCCCGACTTGAAAACCAGATTTGAAACCGAACCGCCGCCACGGCCATATTCTGCGCTATACGCATTCTGCAGAACGGTGACGCTCGCCACCGCTTCCTGGTTGGTAGGCTGAAGAGCTTGACCGGTGATTCCATAGTCATTGTTGTCAAAACCATCGATCAAGAAATTGTTGTCGCGCGGACGCAGACCGTTCACTGAGAAGCCGAAGCCGTTAGTGAAATTGTCGCGCTGGTCGGGCTGCGAGACACCTGGAAGAGTGACGGCTAGCGCATAAGGGTTGCCGCTGGCGATTGGCAAATCCTTGATCTGAACAGCTGGAATCACAGCATCGATCTGTCCACTTTCGGTCTGCACCTGCGGCGCACCGCTTTCCACGGTAATCGTTTCCGTGGCCTTTCCTACTTCCAGCCTTACATTCGCCGGGGTGGTAATCGAAGCGCCGACGACCACGTTGGCCAGTTCGGTCGCCGAGAAATTGGGGGCGGTCGCAGTGATCGAGTAGACGCCTGGCGTCAATGCGTCAATGCGATACTCACCGTTGGAACCCGTCGTGGTAGTCCGATGGTCGCCGCCGCCAGTGCGCTGGGCATTGACCGTTGCTCCCACCACTACTGCACCGGAGCTGTCAGTTACGGTCCCCGAGATGACGCCGAGCGTGGCTTGACCAAACAATTGTGCGGCGCAAATCAGCACCAAAACGACGCCTACCGCTAAGAATCTCAGTCTCTGCATACTTCCTCCCAATTTAGACATCTATCGCGGCCTGAGACTGCCCCTTTTCTGCGAACAAGATTCCAGGCATTGGAAATTCGTGCAGGCCCCTTAATGACGGGTACTTTACAACAGGAATTGTCTACAGCACTGGCAATTGGTCGGCCAGTCCGAGTGTCTATGTGAAGTGACTTATTTTAAAAGACTTAAATGTATGGGAGAACCCGAAAATACACCGGTACTTAGGTCATTCTATGGAGACATAGATCGCTGAAATACAAAAATTTGTAGATTGCCACTGTCTATCGCTGTTTAAGTATGGACGCCAAATATTCACGTGCGCAGGCGACTCGCGTGCGCAAGCTCGGAACTCCGCGTGTGCCACAATGCGTTGTGGATTTGGATCACTACCAGAGGGGTATCGAACTATTCAATCGGGCCGCCTTTTTTGACGCCCACGAGGTCCTTGAGGATGTATGGCGAGCCGCTCCTTCGGCGGAGAAGAAGTTCCTGCAGGGACTGATTCAGGTCGCGGTTGCGCTCTACCATCACGGAAACGGCAATTCAGTGGGGGCACGCTCGGTGTTGAGGCGCGCGATCCGAAATCTCTCCCGCTACCCGGAGGGTTTTGGCGGGATCTACCTGTCTCACTTCTTGCATGCGACTTCAGACTGGCTACGCGCCATGGACGGAAGGACGGCGGTGCCTCCGTTGCCGAAAATAACTCGGCGTTAGCGAACGACGGTCGGTGGTCGTTGGCCCTTAGTCGTTGGTCGGCAGCTTCGGGACGGTCCCTGCGAGCAATTTAGTCAACGGTTGTCAGCGTCTCTTTTTCTTTCTTGTGCCCGATGACTGATGAGTCGCGACTGGTGTCTTCTCTTCTCCCGGCGCCAGCACGCGACGCACGATCGGGGTATTCAGCTTGTACTTGCGTTCGACGACGTTGCCCGCATCGTCCTTGACGCGGATCACAAATGTCGGGAGGTCGCCTTCTTTCTCGAAACTCTCGTGGGAGAGCGTCACCGGCAACACGCCATTCAGATTTCGCTCCCGGTAGGCGGTTTCGTAACGATGCCGTTTGACGTTCCAGGTAAAGACACGAATCTGGTTGTAGTCGAAGGGCATGCCATCTTTGTTTTCCGTGAGCAGCACCAGGTACTGCGGGACTTTCTTGTCGCCGTCGGTGACCTGGTCCAGCACAAATGAAGCGACGGTACGCTGGCCCTCGGCGTACTGGGCAATCTCGAGCGGGATGTCCACATCCAACATGCGCCCAAGTACCCAGCCCACGTGTCCGCTTTCGTCACGGATAAGCCACCAGTCTTCGGTGGGCGGAGCGGGCGGGGTTTGTCCTGGCTTTAACGTGCCGACCGCCTGGGCTTGCCCGCTGGGCAGCGGCTTCTCGGTGCTGGCGCGCTTCATCAGCGACAGCTTTGCTCCCTGGTCGACCTGGTAAAGGTGCTCGGCGTCACGTTCCGGCTGCAGGTGAATGTTGGTCTGGTTGTGCGCGATCGCAGTGGCCTGGATCGGATCGTTGTGAACATCTTCCGCCAGCTTCTGGAACGCGTCGTAGGTTTCCTTACTCACCAGAAAACGCTGTTCCAGCCATCCTTCGGTTCCAGTCGACGTGCGTACGTGAGCGAAACGGCGATCGCGTCCGAGCACTTGCACGGCTTCGCCGTTCTTGACGCTCCCAGTCTTGTTGTAGACCGCAGCCACCTGATCGCGCAGAAAGGCCTGCGGGGCGGAGACGTACGCGATCTCCTGTTGAGCGCGTGTACGGCTGCAACCAGACAATAGACTGGCCACGAGCAACAACGGCAAACAAGATCTCAAGCTAAGTCTCACGAGGACAATATAGCAGTCAGTGGCGGCAGGTTTTCGGTCGCTCGTGCTGAGGGTTCAACTCAATCTCCGAACGAAATGCCAATCGCTTTCGCGGTGTGAACCATTTGTCCATTAGGATCGACCGTTTTCAGCCGGCCAATCGCCTCCGCGATGTCCACAGCCTCGATGTGCTCGTTGCGCAGACACACCATCTTGCCGAACCGGCCCTCTGCGATCAGGTCAACCGCAGCCACGCCAAAGCGTGTGGCCAGAATGCGATCGAAGGGTGTGGGTGACCCTCCCCGCTGAAGGTGTCCCAGCACGCTGACCCGCACTTCCTTGTTGGAGCTGGCGGCGATGGCGCTGCCGATCAGGTTTCCCACCGAGCCGACGCGGCGATTCTCCTTGAAACTGAGGGGAAGTTTGACCCCCTCCGCAATCACCACGATCGTGAAGCGCTTGCCATAGCTTTCGCGCTCGCGCACGAAGTTGCAGATATTTTCGATGGTGAACGGAATTTCCGGGATCAGGATGACGTGAGCGCCGCCGGCGATACCGGCTTTGAGGGCGATCCAGCCCGCGTCGCGTCCCATGACCTCCACCAGCATGATGCGGTGATGCGATTCGGCGGTGGTATGGATTTTGTCCACGGCGTCGGTAGCGGTATTGACGGCAGTGTCAAAACCGAAAGTGACTTCGGTGGCCGAGAGATCGTTGTCGATGGTTTTGGGGACGCCGACGATCTGCATTCCCTTGTGGAAGAGTTCGAGTGCGATGGTCTGCGAGCCCTCGCCGCCAATGCTGATCACCGCATCAATGCCCAGCTTGCGTGAGTTGGCGATGACTTCATCGGAAATATCCCGAATAACCTCTTTGCCATTTTCGATGGTGCAGTATTTGAAAGGATTGCCGCGATTGGTGGTGCCCAGGATCGTGCCGCCCCGAGGCAGAATATCGCCGACATCCTTGAGTGTGAGCTCGTACGATTTCTCCGGCCAGATCAGGCCGTCGAAGCCATCCGGTATGCCGATGACCTTCCACTTATGTTTCAGGAAAGACGACTTAACCACGGCACGAATGACTGCATTGAGGCCGGGCGCATCGCCGCCGCCGGTGCAGATTCCGATGCAGCGGATATCCGTCATTGCACTGTGATGGTTAAAGCGCCGCTGGTAATGCCGTCAAGGCTGGCGCTGACGCTGGTCGTCGCACCCGAGGTCGCGGTTGAAAGCACTGCTCCGCTGCCGTTGGTGATGGTTGTGATTACGGCTGAGTTGGTGCTGGTCCAGACCACGAGGTCGGTGATGTCCTGTTGCTGCGAGCTGCCGCTATAGGTTCCGAGCGCGGTGAAGGTTACGGTCTGACCCGCGGCCGGATTCGGAGTCGTAGTGCTGATCACGATCGCGGTCAGTGGCCCAGTATTTACCGTAATGGTCGAGGTCGCACTCAGGGTCCCGGAGGTAGCCGTGATGGTGGCGGTTCCGGGAGGGTTAGAAATAGTAGCCGCCGCCTGGACCAGTCCGGCCTTGACCGTGGCTACCGAAGAATCGGAAGTCGTCCAGGAAGCGCCTCCGGTTAAATCCTTGGTGCTGCCGTCATCGAAAGTCCCGGTCGCGGATATCTGCAGAGTAGTCCCTTGCACCATCGAGGCCGAGGTCGGAGCAACCGCCAGCGAAGTCAGGGTGGGATTCACGAAGAAGCCGCGGCAACTGGCGGCCAGGGAAAGCATGAAAAGAGCTGTAAATGCAGCCAAAAGTCGGAGCTTCGGATGAAAACCAGGCATGTTCAAAGAGTCCCGGCAGACGTGCTTTTTTTGAATGTCGTCCGCAAGTGGCGTAAGGGAATTGTAGCAGAGAAGGTTTTACGGAAAGCGCAGGCGTGTACCTCCGTGTGTATCAATTAGGCGTGAGTTTGAAGTGGTCTGAGGGCGGAATGCTAGTCCCATCTTTCTGCTAATCTTCTATTCGAGACTGTTGATGAAAAGGCTTTTTGTTTTTGTTGCTGTTTTCGGCCTGGCGTGGGTATTTTCGTGTCCCACCGGTGCGGGTCAGGCTCAACCTTCCGCGAGCAACAAGTCACGACCAACCACCACTGATGCGGTAGCTCCATCCGCCGCGGCCAAGGTATGTGTCGCCTGCGTGCGGGCACACATGGAATTTCTGGCTGCCGACGCATTGCGTGGGCGGGGCAGCGGCACTGCAGACGAACTGGTCGCGGCTACCTATGTAGCCTCCGAACTGCGAGCGTACGGAATCGCTCCCGCCGGCGACGACGGTGGTTATATACAGCGGGCGGTGCTGCAGGAGTCCAAACTGAATGCCCCTCCGAAATTGACGATTGCGAAGCCTGGCTCTTCCGGGGATGCTTCTGCGTTGGTTTACGGTAAGGATTTCATCGTCCTCGGGCTTATGCAGGCTCACTTTTCCGGCCCGTTCCACGTGATAAGAGTCGGCGAAGGCGATCCCCAGGCGTCAGGCTCTGTGGTTCTAATTCTGGGAAACGACCGGAACAAGTTGCGGGCCAAAGCGCTCTCGCTAGGCTCAGAGGGAGCAGTGGCCGCAATTTTCACCGCGAGCGCGGAGCGCAGCGCAAAGTTCGCGCAAAAGTCCAGAGACCTGCCGGAGCTGCCGACGAAAGTCGACGGCCAGGATGCGGAGGTACCCTATAACTTGAACGTTCTGGAAGTTAGTCCTGATGCCGCCAAGACTCTGGAAGCGCTTCCCGAGGGGAGCACAGTCAGCTTCGAAGGAACTGCGACCAGCGAAACAAAATATACGTGGAATGCGCTAGGCATCTTGCATGGCAGAGATCCGAACCTGCAACACTCGGCGGTATTGCTTTCTGCCCATCTCGATCATCTGGGAGTGGGCCAACCGGTAAATGGAGACGACATCTACAACGGCGCCGATGACGACGCTTCGGGAACGACGGCCGTCCTTGAACTGGCACGGGTGTTGGGAAAGGGCCCTAAACCGAAGCGCACGGTAATTTTCGCGCTGTTCGGCAGCGAGGAGACGGGCGCTCTGGGATCGCAATATTTTCGCCTGCATCCGCCGGTTCCGCTGAAACAAATCGCGGTCAACCTTGAATTCGAAATGCTGGGGCGCGCCGATCCGTTGGTGAAAAGTGACACGATGTGGCTCACCGGATGGGAACGCTCAAACCTGGGACCCACGCTGGCGGCTCACGGAGCCAATCTGGTCGGCGATCCTCACCCTGAACAGAATTTTTTTGCCCGCTCTGACAATTATGGCCTGGCCAAGACGGGTGTGGTGGCGCAGACGGTGTCCAGTTACGGATTACACAAGGACTACCACCAGCCCAGCGACGATCTGGCCCACATCGATTTCAAGCACATGGACGCAGCCATCCAATCGCTATTGCAACCCGTAACCTGGCTGGTGAACTCGTCGTTCACACCGAACTGGAATGAGGGAGGAAGGCCGTAAGGCGGGAGTCGAGTCCTTAAGTCGTCGACAACGCAGCTCGGCCGCCAAGACTGGCGACGACTGAGCCCGAGGGCTATGGACTAATTCATTCTTTTTGCTTTCGCGATCTTTTCGTCGATGGGTTTGCGGCCGGCGAAGCCTTCACTGGCACTGTGCCAGTGGGTAATTCCCTTTTCGCCCAGCTTCCAGCAGAGCAGTAGGGTGCGACCTTCGACCTGGCAGGGAAAATCGAGCAAGCCCATCTCCAGATCTTTCACCTGAACTCCGGTGGCATCGATTTCGGCGAGAGCGTCCTTGACGCGCTGGATAGTCTTTTCGCGCTCCGCCTTGCGACGCGCCATGTGCACGATGTTCACGCGCAGACCACCGCTGAGGAAAACACGGTGAGCAAGTTCCTGGAGTTCGGCATCGACGGACTCGATCAACTTCTTGCCGTCGATGGCGGTGCGTAATAGCGATTCCAGAACGGGCAGAAGGCTTTGGGCTTCTTCGAGAGTAAAACTGCGTTCGGCCATGTCGGTGTGTATTCATTCTAATGCATCCGGCGGATGGAAGTCAGTGCCGAATTGACGTAAATCACCTGGCTCTTCCCTTTGACGGATCAGCGCTGGCCGCAGTGTTCACATCGATGTGCAAGCGCATAGCGGGATCGATTCCCGGGCGGATAACAACTTCCGTCGCGATCGTAATTCTTCGGACATCCCGACGCGAAGTCCCTTCTCTTTGGAGATTGCGCAAATTGCCAGACCTCCGCGAAATTGACGCCACTCTCGGCGGGGCTGGGCGGATGTCGCGGGAAAGCGCATCCCGGGGAAGGCGGGCAGGTATCGTTTGTTACCCAATATGCGATTTTCCTTGCAGCCGCGGTTTGCTGGATATCCTCAGCCGTGATGACACTCCCGCCGCCATCTTCCCTGGCGGCGATGCCGGAGCAGTAGATCCCCGCGCGAAAACCTCCCGCTATGATTTCGTCCACCCAGGCATAGAGATATGCTTTCTGCTCCGGCAGCATCCGGCCGCCTTCCTCTTGATCGAGAAAGATCAGAGTGCCGGCTGGGAAAACCCTCTCGTTGAGCGTCTGCAATGGCGGACTGGGCGTCAGACTTGCCTAGTCTGCCCGCGTTCGACACCGTTTTGAGGACAGCGAAAAGCCTCCCATTGTAGAGAACGAGAAACCCCAAGCCCGCCGCTTCCACCGTCTGCCGTTTGCCGGCCCAGGTATTGGTCTTTTCACCCGGAGGAGGGTTGAGCCAGAAGCCGGTGTAGGAAAATGTTTGACGGAGGCGCGCCAGATTTTCGTCCCCAGGATAGTCGTTGCGGTCGAAGCCAAGATAGGCGGGGGTTGCGGGGGGCTTACCTTGAGCTCTCACTCCGGCATGCTGAGAAAGGATGGCGACCGTGGCGACAATAATAATCCGAGCGATTCGCCTCATGCGGAGCCTGTTTAACGCCGATGATTCCGGTGTGGTCGCTGAAAAAGACGATTAGCGATGTACAACTGACGACTGACAACTGATGTCTGACAACTGAAACTACTACCCTCCGATATGCACCATGGTTCGCGACGCGGGCACGAAGTCCGGTTCGCCAATGTGATGCCGTGCTTCTTTTCTCTGGATCACTTCGCGAATGAACTCCGCCAGTTCTTCATCCGAGGCGCCCCGGCGCATCTGGCCGTAAAGATCGTGATCCCAAACGGAAAACAGGCAGGTGCGGATTTTCCCATCGGAAGTAATGCGAATGCGGCTGCAGTGTCCGCAGAAGGGGTGAGAAACCGGCGCGATGATTCCGATCTCTCCCAGGCCGTCTTCGAAGCGGTAGCGCCGCGCGGTTTCACTGCGGGCGTGCGGGATTTCCACCAGCGGGCGGTATTCGCCCATGCGCCGCAGAATCTCGTCAAGCGGGACCACGGTGTTGGGAGCCCACACCCGGTCTTCTTCCAGAGGCATGAATTCGATAAAGCGCACAACCACGCCTTCCTCGCGGGCAAACATGCCGAACGGGATGATCTGATCTTCGTTGAAACCCCGCATCAGCACGCAATTCACTTTCACTGGCCACAAACCCATGCGGCGCGAAGCGCGGATGCCGGCAAGGACATTGTCATATCCATCCGGCACGCGGGTGATGCGGGCGAAGCGATCGGGATCGACCGCGTCCATACTGACCGTAACACGGCGTAAGCCGGCGTCTTTCAGCGGCCGCGCCAAGTCAGCCAGCAGATGGCCGTTGGTGGTCAGCGCGATGTCGAGATCTTCACCGCTGGTCGTGCGCAGGCGGGCCAGCTCGCGCACGAAATCCACCACTCCCTTGCGCAACAGCGGTTCGCCGCCGGTAATGCGCACCTTCTGGATGCCGAGCGTAGTGAGAACACGCGCCATACGCAGGTAGTCTGCAAACGGCAGGTCACCGTAGAGAGCGCCCTCATTTCCGGTGCGACAGTAAACACACTTATAGTTGCAGCGATCGGTGACGGAGATTCGCAGGTCGGTGATGGCACGACCGAATTTGTCGGAAAGCAGCATGCAGCACTCGGCATTCAGCGCTCAGCTGGCGGATTCTTTCCGGTCCCCAGCTAGAGGTATCCCTGGCTGAAGGCTGAGTGCTGAATGCTGAGAGCTTGGGAAGGAGAAACCGGCAGGCGCAACGGTGCGGCGACCGTTTCCTTTCCAATGGCTTCCTGCGAAGCCGGGAGGCGCCGGCGTTTCCACCTGCACCCTCGGAGTCGATTTTGCTTTGCGACTCTGCGCCGCACAGAAAACCGCTCCTCGCCGCAGCAGCCCTGGTTATCCGGGAGGCCGATGCGGTCGGAAACTCAACTCATTATAAATGCCCGGAGGCAGTTCGTGGCTTAATTAAGGATTGGCGGCCAAAGCCTTTTGTATGGCGGCGTCGGCCAGGGGAGCCATGATCTTGTAACCGGCCGGGTTAGGGTGCAATCCGTCTTCGGCGAGATCTTGTTTCAACAGGCCTTTGTCGTCCACCATGGAGCTGAAGTAGTCGAGATAAATGCAACCTGACGCCGCGCAATAGTCTTTCAACCAGCGATTCAGTTCCAGAATTTTCTCCGGCGACCGTTGCGCAAACAGATCCTGCGACCGCGGCGTGTAATTGTGTACCGGAAGAATCGAAGAGAAAACCACGCGGATATGATGAGCGCGGGCCAACTCGGCCAGGGAAGAATAGTTGGCCTCGATCTCCGGCAACGACATGGGCCCGGTGTTCCCGGCAATGTCATTTGTTCCGGCGAGGATGACCACCGCCTTCGGTTGCAGATCAATCACGTCCTCATGGAAGCGGACCAGCATTTGGGGCGTGGTCTGACCACTGATGCCACGGTTCACATACGGCTTGCCGGGAAAATAATCCTCCAGCTTCCACATATCGGTGATGGAATCGCCGAAAAATACGACCCGGCTTTCACCGGCCGCGGGAGGCTTCACGCTGGCATTCGCGTCCCGATAGCGGGCGAGTTCGCCGAAGTCATTGGCAAAGATAGCCACGCGCGAGGCTCGATATTTGTCGAGGCCCGGACTGCCTGTCGAAGGCAGAGTCACCTGTTGCGCGAAGGCGCCGCAGCAGAGCGAGCACATCATCGCAACTTGCAAGAACAACCTGGAACTCACTTTTTGTGCCATAGTCTTCTTTCTCCAATTCACATTCCGTCGTAGTTCGGGCCACCGCCGCCTTCCGGAGGCACCCAGGTAATAATTTGATACGGGTCGGCGATGTCGCAGGTCTTGCAATGCACGCAGTTTGACGGATTCAGACTGATGCGTTTTCCGTTCGGCTCACTGGCGTCGTCGACCATCTCGTATACGTTGGCGGGGCAGAAATTCTGACACGGGCTGCCGAATTCCTTTATACAGCGCGTGTTGCACACGTCGGTGTCATGAATGATCAAGTGGGCGGGCTGGTCTTCTTCGTGTTTGGTGCCGGAGTGATAAAGGTCGGTAAGCTTATCGAAGGTCAACTTGCCATCGCCTTTGGCGGGGCCGATCAGACCGGCTTCATCTCCGCCGTCGGCGGGAAGTTCGGCGAGCTTCTTCATGTGCTGATACCCGGCGGTGGATGGATAGCGATCGCGAAGGCCGCGCCCGCCGGTGATCTGTTGCAGACCTGCGTTGATCATTCCTCGCCAGAATCCATGCTCGAAACCCTGATGAAAATTGCGGACTTTCCAGAGTTCGTCTTTGATCCAGCTCGATTCCACTTGCTTCTGAAAATCGCCCAGGCTCGCGGCCGAGAAATCATTTTTCTTTAACGCCGCAAACGCAGTCTCGGCGGCCAGCATGCCGCTCTTGATCGCCAGGTGAATCCCTTTCAGCCGCTGCGAGTTCAGAAAACCGGCGGAGTCGCCGAGGATCATCCAGCCGTCACCGGCCACTGGGGGAATCGACCACCAGCCGCCGTAAGGCAGAGATTTCGCACCGTAGCGAATCATCTTGCCGCCCTCGAGCAGGCTGGTAACCAGCGGGTGCCGCTTGAATTGCTGCAACACCCGCTGCGGATCGAGACGCGGATCGGGATAGTCAAGGCCGGTAACAAAACCGAGTGAGACAACATTGTCCTTACCGCCATAAATCCAGGCTCCGCCATATTCTTTCGTGGTGAGCGGCCATCCCATGGTGTAAATCACTTCGCCGGGAGCGATGCGGCCGGCGGGAACTTCCCACAGTTCCTTTATGCCCTGGCCATAGGTCTGCGGGTTGCGGTCCCGATCAAGCGCAAAGCGCGCGATGAGCTGCTTGGTAAGAGAGCCTCGAGTTCCTTCCGCAAGGATTGTGACTTTTGCCTGGAGATCGTAGCCAGGCTCGAAATTGGATTTGGGCTGGTTCTGCTTGTCGATACCCTTGTCGTCGGTCTGAACACCGGTTACGCGTTCGCCATCGAACAGAAGCTCCGATCCGGCAAACCCGGTGAAGATCGTGATGCCGGTTTCTTCCACTTTGCCGCCCAGCCACTTTACGAACCGGTTCAGCGAAATCACGTAGTTGCCGTGATCGCGCAGTGGAGGCGGCGTAATGGGAAATTTAAATTTGCCTTTCTCGGTCAGGAAGTAAACGGCTTCTTTCGCGACCTCGGCCTCGATCGGCGCCTCCTTCTCGAATCCGGGAAGAAGTTCGCGCATGGAGCGCGGATCGAGCAGCGCGCCCGACAGACAATGCTGCCCGACCTCGCGGGCTTTCTCGAGTACGTAGATATTTTCCTTGCTGAGTTGGGAATCCGGGTTCTTGGCGTTGTATTGATCGATGAGCTGCGACAGGCGCAGGGCACACGCCATTCCCGCGGGTCCACCGCCGACGATGACGACATCGGCGGGCATCTGGGGGCGGGTGATGTTTGGAAGAGGTTTGCGGAAAACTAACATAAGCAAAAAACCGAGCCAAAACGAATTCTATCGATAGAGCAATTCGGAGATCTTCGTAAAGCCGTGTTGATCCGCGGCTGTTACGTCCCCGCTTTGGCCTTCTTCACTTCCTCAATCAGCGACGGCACGATATCGAACAGATTTCCCACCACCGCATAGTCTGCGATCTCGAAAATCGGCGCCTCGGAATCTTTATTGATCGCAATGATGGTGCGCGCGCCTTTCATTCCGACAATGTGCTGAATGGCGCCGCTGATGCCGAGCGCAAGATAAAGCTTGGGCGCAACGGTTTGTCCGGAAGATCCTATCTGGCGATCCATGGGGAGCCAACCCGAGTCGCAGATGGGCCGCGACGCAGCGAGTTCGCCGCCCAGGGCCTCCGCCAACTGCTTAGCCAGTTCGATATTCTTTTGCTCCTTGATTCCTCGCCCGACCGACACAATGATTTCGGCTTGAGTCAGATCCACGGCCTGCTTGGCTTCCTTGAAGACTTCCTGCGGCTGGTTGCGGATGACACCATCTGCGATTTCAATCTTGACAGTTTCGATCGGGGCGGCGCTGGCGCCGGCTTCAACTTTGTCCCCGCGAAACGCTCCGTTCTGGAAGGTCACAAACCACGGAGCCTCGCAGGCAAAGCTCACGTCCGCGGCCAGTTTGCCTTGAAACATCTGGCGGGTGAAAAGCAGCTTGTCGCCTTCTTTCTTGTAGCCGATGCAGTCGCTGATCGCGGTGCGACCCGATCGCCGTGGCCAACTTCGGAGCAAAATCGCGCACCTGATAGGTGTGCGGCATGAGCACGAGCCTGGGCTGCCTGGACGCGATGAACTGCTTCAAGCCGTCGGCAAAAGCATCCGGGGTATAGGGTTCCAGCTTGGGCGACTCGATGGCATAAACCTTTGCCACTTTCTTGCCCGCAATTTCGTTGGCGAAGCTGGCGACGTTATTGCCGACGACCGCAGCCTCAAGTGTCCAGCCAGTTTCAGCAGCGAGAGCTTGCCCGGCGGTGAGGGTTTCCCAGGAGACGCGGTTCAGTTTGCCTTCGCGTTGTTCGACAATTACCAGGATCGAATCGGCCATGATTTAACTTCTCGAGTTTTTACTCTTCGAACGACTACGTTTTCGAACAACGATTTCATAAAACCAGTTCCCGGATTCAAGTTCTCGGTTCTCGGTTAAAGCACTCGCACTTCGTTGCGTAGTTTTTCCACCAGCTTCTTTGCCACTTCGCCGGGTGGACCTTCCAGAAATTCCGTGTTCTTGGTTTTCTGCGGGATGTAAAGCCGCTCGATCTTCTGCATATTGCCGCTGATCGCCGACTGTACCTCCGCCAGAGCCACTTTTCGCAGCGGCTTGTTTTTCGCCTGCTTGATTCCGATCAGCGTGGCGTAGCGCAGCTTGTTGATGCCGGACTGGATGGTGAGCACGGCCGGCAGGGGCATGTTCACGAACTGGAAAAATCCCGCCTCGAGTTCGCGCTTGACCTTGATTCCGGTGTCCGTTTTTTCGATCTGCATGATGATGGTCGCATGCGGCCAGCCCAGTAACTCAGCCAAGATCACACCAGTTTGGGCGTAGCCGTAGTCGTCAGATTGCAGGCCGGTGAAGATGAGGTCGAATTTTTCTTCTTTGATCGCCGCGGCAAAGGCGCGTGCGGTGTTGGAAGCGTCCAGGCCGACGAATGCGTTGTCTTCCAGATGAATGGCGCGGTCCGCGCCTTTGGCCAGCGCTTCGCGCAAAACCTGCTGCGCCCGCGCGGGGCCTGCGGTAATTACCACTACCTCGCCGCCGTGCTTCTCTTTCTGGCGGAGCGCCTCTTCGAGCGCGAAGGCGTCGGGCTCATTGACCTCGTAGGAGACGTCTTCGCGGATCCAGGTGCCGGATTCGTTGAGTTTGAGCGGTGCATCCTTCTGCGGCACCTGTTTCATGCAGACCAGAATCTTCATGCACTCTCCTGAGGGAAACAGTTGAGTATAGACGAGCAGCCAGCATTCAGGCACCCAACATTAGTCCGCAAGAAACGCAGCCGTTTACAAGGCAATGATTTCTGACTGCTGAGTGCTGAATGCTAGTCGGTAAAGACCACGGACTGTACGCCGGATATTTCGAAGCGTTTGCGGCAGCGCATATTCTTGCAGGCCATCAGGTCGTCCTTGCGGAGCATGTACGAGCGGGCCTTGGCGAAACGAGCGCGATCGCGTTCGTCGGCGCGTCCTGCCAATTGCCTCTTCTTGGTGCGAACAATCCAGGTGACTTCGTACTCCCCAGGCTGATGGCAGTG
Source organism: Terriglobia bacterium (assembly GCA_963734265.1). Classification (GTDB taxonomy): domain Bacteria; phylum Acidobacteriota; class Terriglobia; order Terriglobales; family Acidobacteriaceae; genus JAIQFF01. The sequence continues at coordinate 403,989 of CAVTGN010000010.1, read as the reverse complement.
GGGGCAGTTCAGAGTGGCCATCTTTTTTTCCGGCCGCTCATCGAAAAATTCTCGTTCTTCCATGATTATTTCCTGTCGGTCTAATTATTACAGCTTTGCCGCAGCCAAGCTATGGCAAGATGTGTCCGATGGCGAACAAGAAGCGCAAGCCAAAGAAATTCAGCGCGGTCAAGGCGGTTAAGGCGATGGCGCGAGCCCAACTCGGTGTTACTCCGGGATCGCGAGTCGTGCCTGATACAAGAAAAAAGAAAGCAGATAAACACAAGCCCACGCTGGGGACACTTCTCGAAGAAAACTAAGCGATGCCGAATGGCCTAAGGCGGCGGTAACGGCGTCTTGCTCTCTATTCCCTTCCCCTCCACGACCGTGTAGATAAAATCCGCCGCGAGGTCGCGGAGTATTTCCACCTTCCCGCTCGGCCACCTGATCTCAACTTCCGTCATTCTGCTTTCTGCGCCCAGACCAAAATGCAGCCGGGGATCGTTCTGTGAAATGTAGCTGCCGCCGGCTCGAACTTCGCCCAATTGCGTCAACTTGCCCGCTTTCACCGTGACTCGCGCACCGATTGCCGACTTATTGCTCTTGTTTCCGCTCCCGACCAGCTTGAACAACACCCGATGATTGTGATTTCCGCCCTGGTTTAACAGCAGCGTGGGAGGCGCTCCCACGTTCACCATCACCACGTCGATATTTCCGTCATTATTAAGATCGCCGAAAGCTGCCCCGCGCCGGCTTTCAGCGGGCATTTCGGCCAGCACGCTCGAGACATCGTCGAAGGTGCCATCGCGGTGGTTGCGAAACAACTGGATGGGCTGACGGTAGGTGATGCCGCCGGGAACGGTATCCACCTGCGGGTAAACGTGGCCGTTGGCGACAAAAATATCCAGCCAGCCATCGTTGTCCATATCAAAAAAGGCAGTGCCCCACCCCACCATCAGGAACGTGGGATGCGCAATCTTCGCCGGCCAGCTCACATCTGAGAACCCGTCCTTCCCCAGGTTGCGATACAAGGTGTCGGGCTGTTCATGAAAATTGGTCACGAACATCGACAACCGGCCGTCGTGCAGATAGTCGCCCCAATCCACGCCCATCGAGCCTTGCGCCTGGCCGTCGCCGCCAAGAGCGATGCCTGAAAGCATCCCAACTTCTTCAAAGGTCCCATCATGTTTGTTGTGATACAGGTAATTCGGGCCGGCATCATTGGCAACGTACAAATCAGGCCAGCCGTCGTTGTCATAGTCGCCCCAGACCACTCCCAGGCCGTAGTAGCGGTTGGTATCTTCCATGCCGGCTTTTTTGGAAACTTCCTCGAAGGTGCCGTCACCGCGATTGTGAAAGAGCAGGTCCGATTCGCCAATCATCCCCCAAGGCCCGCACTGCACCAGGATTCCCTTGAAGCGGCAATTCTTCTCGTCGCTGCCGAAGGTGGGCAGGTGATCCATGTCGAAATGAACGTAGCGGGAGACGTACAGGTCCACGAATCCATCGCGATCGTAATCCGCCCAGGCTGCGCCCGTGCTGAAGCCACCCGCGGCCACACCAGCTTTGTCGGTGACATCTTCAAATTTGCAGTTGCCCAAGTTGCGATAGAGCGCATTTCCGCCGAAGCCGGTCACATAAATGTCCGGCAGGCCGTCATTATCGTAGTCGGCGACGGCCACGCCCATGCCCCAACCTTTGCGCGTGAGACCCGCCGCGCTGGTGATATCCGTGAACTTGAAATCCGCATCCTGGTGATAGAGCGTGATCATGGGATCGCCGCCCTGGCGGTAGCGATCGATGGTCGAGCCGTTCACCGTGATGATGTCGAGTTTGCCGTCGTTATCGCAGTCGATCAAACCCGCGCCGCCGCTCATGGATTCGACGATGTATTTCTTTTCTGGGGTCGAAATGTGCGAAACGGTCAGGCCCGCTTCCCTGGCTACATCCTTGAACCTGGGCACTGGGGAGAACGAAAGCGCCGGCGCCTTTTTCGGAGCGGCCGTCTGGGCAGACCCTAGAAGTGGAAGAAGCAGACCCAGAAAGAGGAATAAACGCATGATGGCGATAATTCCGGATTATAGGCTAGAAGATGCCAGCTCAAGACAAACTGCGTTAACCTGAGCGGCCTTCAGGCGCGACGGATCCAGCGCGCAGCGCCACAACAGTGGAGCGTGGCCTTTGACAGGGGTTTGTAACTTTTTTGTCTGCCCGTACATCCACTTAGGCGGCGTGCGATACTTCTGGCAGCGCCGGATGGGTGTGAAATGGTTAAACTCTCAGCCTTGCTGATGGCTGCTTTCTTCGCAGCCTGGATGTCGGTGGCTGCGTCAGATGCTCCGAGCCGCAATGTTTCCTCACCGGTTTTGGTCGAACTCTTCACCTCCGAAGGCTGCTCCGACTGTCCACCCGCGGACGCGTTGCTGCAGAAGATGGATCAGTCGCAGACCGGCGGCGCGCAGCTGATCGTGCTCAGCGAGCATGTTGATTATTGGAATCACATCGGCTGGATTGACCCGTACTCTTCGCATTTTTTCAGCGACCGCCAGACCGCCTACTCAGATCGCTTCGGGTTAAAAAGCGTTTACACCCCGCAAATGGTGGTTGATGGAACCACCGAGTTCGTCGGCAACAACCCGAACCTGGCTAACCAGGCGATCCAAAAGGCGGAGGCGCAGGCAAAGGTTCCAGTCCGCATATCCGCCATTTCGCTGGACACTCCGCACGCGTTGCGGGCCCACCTCGAGGCCGATGCTTTGCCGGAAAGTTCAAAGGTCCGCAAGGCAGACGTTTGTTTTGTGGTCGCACTGGATCACGCGGAGTCGCAGGTGCTGCGTGGTGAAAACGGTGGCCGCCACCTGACCCACGTAGGCGTCGTACAGAGCCTCACCAAAGTTGGGAACGTCGAGATCGGCAGGAGCTTCGCACAGGACGTGCAGGTCAAACTCGATTCCAAGACTGACTTGAGCAATCTCCGGGTGATCGCCTTCGTGCAGCAGACTGGGCAGCGCCAGGTGCTGGGCGCGGCCCTGGAAAAGATCACGAAGTAAATTAAAGGGGCGAGCGCTACTCTGCCGGAGCCGGCGCAACGGTCTTCTTTCCGCGTTCGCGCCATCCTTCGATGATCAGATACAACACCGGAATAAAAAACAGATTCAGAATCGTTGACACGATCATTCCACCGAACACCGTGGTCCCTACCGAATGACGCCCGTGTTCGCCAGCGCCTGACGCCAACACCAGCGGCACGACACCGAGGATGAAAGCGAATGAGGTCATCAGAATCGGACGTAGCCTGATTCTTGCCGCTTCTACTGCAGCGTCCAGCAGCGGCATGCCGCCGTGCCGCAACTGCTCGGCGAATTCCACGATCAGAATAGCGTTCTTGCTCGAGAGTCCCACCAGCATCACCAGGCCAATCTGGCAGTAGACATCATTCTGCAATCCGCGCAGTGACTGGGCACCGAGCGCTCCCAACATCGCCGTGGGTACGGCCAGCAGCACGATGAAGGGCAGCACGAAGCTTTCATACTGGGCAGAAAGCGTGAGGTACACCACCAGCGTGCCCAATCCGAACAGAATTACCGTGGTGCTGCCCGAACTCAGTTCTTCCAGCGAAAGGCCTGTCCATTGGAAGCTGTAGCCTTGGGGCAAAACCTTCTTGCTCAGGTCAGCCATGGCATCCAGGCCTTGCCCGGAACTGAAGCCGGGGGCGGCCGAGCCATCGATCTCCGCCGAGCGGAACAGGTTGTAGTGACTGATCACCTGTGGAGTCGTGGTCTGAGTGATGACCACCAGGTTGTCCAACGGAATCATGGCGCCGCTATCCGAGCGAACGTAAAACTCTTTGATGTCGTTGGGTTGGGCGCGGAACTGCTGGTCCGCCTGCACGTAAACCCGGTACGAACGATTGTTGAAATCAAAATCGTTGACGTACGCCGAGCCCATATAGATGCCCAAAGTGTCTGTAATCTGCTGCAGGGGGATGTGCAGGCTCTTCGCCTTTTCACGATCAATGGTGACCAGAAATTGGGGATCGTTCGCGGTGTATGTGCTGAACAGTCCAGTCAAATCTTTGCGAGCGCTGCCCTGGCGAATCATATTCTGGGTTACATCCGCCAATTCCTGCAGGGTGTGGCTGCCCTGATCCTGAAGTTCATAGGCGAAGCCGCCAAACTGGCCCAGGCCCTGCACCGCCGGAGGCAGGAAAGGAAGTACGATCGCGCCCGAAATGCCGAACAAACGTCCGCGAATGCGGTTCACCACGGCTTCCGCCGCGTGTTCGTCGCCCTTGCGCTGGGAGTAGGGTTTTAGCGGAGCAAAGATGAGAGCCTGGTTAGGAGCGCTGCCGCTAAAGCTGAATCCGGAAATGGCGAAGATGCCCTCCACCTCGGGCACATCCTGAAGAATGCGCTGGATCTGTTTCCCGATTGCCTTGGTATATTCGAGCGACGCTCCCGAGGGCGCCTGCACCGCGATGATGAAATATCCCTGGTCTTCGTTGGGCACGAAACCCCTGGGCACGCGCTGAAAAATCAGGGCGGTGAGCCCCAGGGCGGCGAAGAACAACACCGCCGCAATCAGCCGGAAACGCAAGAAGCCGCGCAACGCCCGTCGATATCCTTCGGTAATGCCGCCGATGACCTGGTCCACTTTCCTGAAGAACCAGTTCTTTTCCCCGTGCTCGCGGCCCAGCAGGATGGCGGAGAGGGCGGGCGTGAGCGTCAGGGCGTTGAACGCCGAGATGGCAATCGAAAATGCGATAGTCAGAGCGAACTGGCGAAACAGAATGCCGGTAGTGCCGGGAAAAAATGCCACCGGGACAAACACCGCGACCAGCACCAGCGAGGTGGCAATGACCGCGCCCGCCACTTCCGACATGGCAACCGACGCCGCCTTATGAGTATCTCTCTCGCCCTCCTGCACGTGCCGTTCAATGTTTTCGATCACCACAATCGCGTCGTCCACCACCAGACCCGGTCGCCAGGGTGATGCCAAACAGCGTGAGTGTATTGACGGAAAATCCCAGCAGCTTAACGAAGGCAAAGGTTCCAATCAGCGAAACCGGAATAGTCACGGCGGGAATGATGGTGCTGCGCCAGTCCTGCAGGAAGATGAAGATCACCAGGATGACCAGCACGATGGCTTCAATCAAAGTACTCAGCACATCCCTGATCGATTCGCCGACAGCTTCGGTGGTATCGAAGGCGTTTTGATACTTCATGCCGGGCGGAAAACGCTGGGACAGCCGATCCAGTTCGGCAATGACCAGGCGATCCACTTCCAGCGCGTTCGCGGTCGAGAGTTGGGTGATGCCGAGTCCAACCGCTTCATACCCGTCGAACATCAGGTCTGAACTGTAATCTTCCGCTCCCAGTTCGGCGCGGCCCACATCATGCAGCCGAACCAGGGTTCCATCGGCGTTGGTCTTGAGAATGATGTTTTCGAACTGCGACGCCTCGGTGAGCCGGCCGACGGCACGCACGCTGATCTGAAATTCCTGCCCGGCTTTGATGGGAGGCTGTCCCACCTGGCCGGCGGCGACGTCTACGTTTTGCTCCTGCAGGGCGCTGACCGCGTCCGAAGCGGTCAACCCGCGACTGGCCATGCGCACCGGATCCAGCCACATGCGCATGGAATATTTTCGTTCGCCGAAGATGATGACGTCGGCAACTCCCGGCACGCGCTTCAATGAGTCTTTTACGTAAACATCCAGGTAGTTGCTCATGAAGAGCGGGGTGTACCGTCCCTGGGGCGAGAACACGGCAGCGCCCAGAACAAAGTTGTTGGAAGCCTTGGTGATGGTAATTCCGGTGGCCTTGACCGTGTTCGGCAGCCGGCCCTGGGCCGTGTTGACGCGATTCTGAATGTCAACCGCCGCCAGATCGGGATCGCGATTCAGGTCAAAGGTCGCTGTAATCGAGCTCACCCCGTTGCTGCTGCTGGTCGAGGTGACGTACTTCATGCCCTCCGCGCCGTTGATCTGCTGTTCCAGCGGGATGGTGACCGCCGTTTCCACGGTCTGGGCGCTGGCGCCGACGTAGGCGCTGGCCACGTTGACCTGCGGAGGCGCAAGCGTGGGAAACTGCGCGATCGGAAGCGTGGGTATAACGGCTGCACCGGCCAGGATGATCAGCAGCGCGCTGACGGTGGCGAACACCGGCCGTTTTATGAAGAAATCGACGAACATTTAAGAGTCGGACCCGAACATCAGACTTCGGACTCCAGACTTCAGACGGCCAGGTCCGAGGTCTGACCCCTGAGGTCCAAGGTCCGGTTCAGCCTTGCGGAAGCACCGGCGCTCCATCGATGAGAAATTGTGTTCCTGAAACGATGACTTTGTCGCCGGGCTTGATTCCGTCCAGCACGACGTAGTTGTTTCCCGTCATCTGGCCGACCCGCAATGGCTTCTGATGGGCCACAGTCTTCCCGTCCTGCTGCTCGGCGACGAACGCGAAGTATTGGCCCCCGATACGCGAGACCGCGAGTATCGGGACGACCGGGTGATCCTGCGTGCCCCAGATGATCCGGGCGCGAATGAACTGCGCATTGCGGAGCTTGTCGTTGTTGTTCGCGATCGGAGCCTTGGCCAGCACGGTTTGAGTGGCGGGGTCTACCTGGGGAGAAATAAAGTAGACATGGCTCTCCGCCAGCACCTCGCCGGACTGGTCGATGATCTGCACGGGCAGGTTCGACTTGAGCTGCGCGACTCGTTCGATGGGCACATAGATGTAGGCTTCGAGGCTGCCGGGCTTGTCGACGGTGGTCAAGACCGTGGTAGTGGTCACCCGGTCGCCGACGCGCACCGGAATATCTCCCACGATTCCGCTGCTGGGAGCGGTCACGCGATAGTAGTGCAATTGCACGGTTTCCTGGCGCACCTGGGCGTGCAGTGACTGCAACTGGGCCTGTGCCTGATCCATTGCGGTTTTTGACTGATCAAGGGCCTGCTTGCTGATCACTCTCGCCTCATACAAGCCGCTGTTGCGTGCATACTCCTGCCGGTCCCACTCCAGTTCGGCCTGCTTGGCAGCCAGCGTGTCCTCTTGCGACTTCAAGGTGGCCTGCTGCTTGAGGGGATCAATCTGCATCAACGGCGTTCCGGGGGCGACCCGGGCTCCGGAATGCACAAAAATGTCGGTAATCTGGCCTTCGACCTGGGGCATGATCACGGCCGAATCGCGGGACTTCAGCGTGGCAACATATTCCGTCGTATCTTTTATCGAAACCAGTTGCGCGGCTTGGACTTTCACCGGTATGCCGGCGGGTCCCTGGGGCGCGGCGCCGCGAGCGGAACCTCCGCCACAACCGGCGCCTAAAGTTGCCAGCGCCAGAACCCCTGCCAACTTTGTCCTCAGCCCCGCCGGACTAGCCGGTCGCTTACGCTGTTTGTGAGTACGCAAATCCATCTTTGCTACCTTGCGCTGACTACTTTCATGTGACGAATACCTTATATGAGAGGTTGTTTTAAGGCTAGCACCTTCCCTGGGCGACCCGACCCGTCTGAGACACACCTAATAACTCCTAGTCAGGGCTTTGACTCGAAAACTACGGCATAGAGATTAGAGACGCTAGATTAATCAGGATAGAAACAAACGGCCAGAAAATTCTCGGCAGCAGAGGGCGTCTCGAAAAGACGCCGCGATTGCGAGGACTCTTAGCGTTTTCGAGGTTTGGTTGCTTCCTGCATCTGCCGCTCTTCCGCAACAACCGCCACGTAGAGCAGACCGAACGCCAGGACGACCATCAGTAGTACGAGTGCCATGGGCTCAATGTATTTACATCCATCCACCCTGCCAAGATCACTGACGTACCCTGCAGGTAACACCACTGTCGTGCCATAAGGGCCGTCGTCGCCAGACCCGACGTCGGGTTCAGACTCGGACGGATGGCCGCGATTCCACTGTCGGAAACGAGCAAGATTACCGGCTTTCGCGCCCGACATTGCGCACATCAGGCGTGGCTGCCCGCCCGACTCCCGAAGCCCAACGCTCGTCTGCTACATTGTTCGGAATATGAAACCCGTCCGCAGTTTTGCCAGCGATAACAATGCGTCGGTGCATCCCGAGGTTCTGCGCGCGATGGCCGCCGCCAACCAGGGCCACACCATCGCGTACGGAAACGATACCTACACGGATTCCGCCATCCGCAAATTCAAGCAGCACTTTGGCTCGGACATTGAAGTTTTCATGGTCTTCAACGGCACCGCGGCAAATTGCCTCAGCCTCAAAGCGCTGACCAACTCTTATCACGCTGTAATTTGCAGCGAAAGTGCTCATATCTATACCGACGAATGCGGAGCGCCTGAAAAGTTCACCGGCTGCAAGCTCATTTCTCTTCCCACCCGTGACGGTAAACTCACCGTCGAATCCGTAAGCCACGCCTACCACGCCATCGGGGACCAGCACCACGTGCAACCCCGCGTCATCTCGATTACGCAGGCCACCGAAGTGGGTACAGTTTATAAACCCGATGAGATCAAGGCCCTGGCCCGCTTTGCCCACGAGCGCGGGATGTTCCTGCACGTGGACGGCGCCCGCATCGCAAACGCTGCCGCCAGTCTGGGACAAACCCTGCGGCAAGCCAGCCGCGATCTCGGAGTCGACGTGCTCTCGTTCGGTGGAACCAAGAATGGGGCGATGGGCGCCGAAGCCGTGGTGTTCTTCGACAAAAAACTGGCGCAGGACTTTCTCTACCTGCGCAAGCAGGGCATGCAGCTGGCCTCGAAGATGCGCTTCATCTCCGTCCAATTCGACGCCCTGTTTGCTGGTGATCTCTGGCTGAAGAGTGCGAAACATGCCAACCGAATGGCGCACCTGCTGCAGAAGAAACTGAGGGAGATTCCCCAGGTAAAGATTGTCTACAAGGTGGAGGCAAACGGCGTCTTCGTAAAGGTTCCGCGACGGGCGATTGCCAAGCTGCTAAGACGATACTTCTTTTACGTCTGGGATGAGGAGCAGTCCGTCGTCCGTTGGATGTGCTCTTTCGATACCACCGAGCAGGATGTAACCCAGTTCGCCAAGTTTGTGGCGGAAACCGTGAAGAGCTAGTTCGAGCCACGTTCTTTCGCCGTAACTTTTCCGCACTCCGGGAATCACATTGGCGGAGTACACTGTCCGCTTCCCTGGCACCGTATGGAATCACGAATCGACAACCGGAAGTTCAAGCGGGTTAGCCGCCGCGAATTGCTCAAGCTTGCGCCGGTTCTGGCGATCGGAGCCTTCGCCATTCCAAAACTTCAGGAGCCGCTGCTCAAGACTGGCCTCGGTTTCAGCGATTGGATGTCGGCACGACTGTTTCGCTCCGGGCATCTGGCCACCACCTTCCCCGACTCCAAAGTTGCTCCGTTCGAAAAATTTCCCATCAACGGCTATGACGTGGCCGACCCCGGCGTTGACCTCGAAAAGTGGACTCTGACGGTGAGCGGAGCGGTGCAGAAGCCGGGAGAATACAAGCTGGCGCAAATCCAGTCGCTGCCCCCTATCCGGCAGAATACCCGGCACATATGCGTGGAAGGTTGGGATGTAATCGGGCGCTTCGGCGGGGCGCGGCTTTCGGATTTCCTGCGAATGATCGGGGCTGACACCAGCGCCCGCTTCATCTCAGTCGAATGCGCGGATGATTATTACGAGTCGCTGGATATGGCGACCGCCCTGCACCCGCAAACCCTGCTCTGTTATGAGATGTACGACCGCCCGCTGACCCGCGAGCATGGCGCGCCGCTGCGCCTGCAGATTCCCACGAAAATCGGATACAAACAGGCCAAATATTTGACCGATCTGAAGGTGACGAACGTCCTGGACAGGGTCGGATACTGGGAAGACCAAGGCTATTCTTCATTTTACGGGATTTAGGTTTTACGGACTGTAGGCCTTAGACCGGAAGACACGAATGCACCAAGCCGTAATTGAAATCGAGACCCCCAAGACCGGAGAAGTAGCGCTGGCGGTCTATGAACATCCCTGGGCGGTGCGCTTCTGTCACTGGCTGAACGCAGTTTCCCTATTCGTCATGGTGGCCAGCGGATTTCAGATATTTCGCGCCTTTCCCAGCTTCGGCGCCAAAATCCCTCAAAAAGATCTGCTGCACTGGCCCCAGGCTTTCGCTCTGGGAGGCTGGCTCGGCGGCGGCTTGCAATGGCACCTGACTTTTGTGTGGATTTATATCGGCACCGGACTGTTCTACCTGGGCTATCAAATCTTTAGTGGGAATTATCGTCAGGTGCTTTTCACTCCTCGCGACATACGGGGCGTTTGGCCGATGGTGCATTACTACTTCTTTTTCGGGCCGAAGCCGTTGGCGCGCGAGGTTTATAACCCGCTGCAGAAACTGGCTTACACGTCGGCGCTGGGCCTGGGATTTCTGTCGGTTGCGACTGGAATTGCAGTCTGGAAGCCAGTGCAGTTTTCCTGGCTGGCGTGGATGATGGGCGGCTTCCACTGGGCCCGAATCTGGCACTTTGCCGTGATGTGGGCGATTCTGTTCTTTCTTCTGGGACACCTGGTCATGGTCGTTCTGCATGGCTGGAATAACTTCGCGTCCATGCTCACAGGATGGAAGAAGAATCCGGAATATCTGCCACGCTAGCCGAACTCCGCAATTGCAACACTGTTGAAAGACATGCTGCAACGAATCAACGTCGTAGAGAAACCAGCCGACTCCACCGATGAGCGGGAGCAAGGCCTCATTGCCCGCATTCGCACCGGGGAGTCTTCCCTGTTTTCGGCGCTGGTCAAGCCCTACGAGCGCCGCGTCTACGCCACCGCGCTGGCCCTCCTGCATAACGAGGCCGACGCACAGGATGTGGCGCAGGACGCCATCCTGAAGGCCTTCACCCACCTGAATCAGTTTCGCGGCGAGTCGCTTTTCAGCACCTGGCTGATTCAGATCACGGTGAATGAAGCGCGCATGCGGCGGCGAAAACAGCACGCAGAACTGTTCGAGCCTATTGACGGCTCGAAGGACTCGAGCGACGAGGGCAACTACACCCCGCGGGACTTTGCCGACTGGCGCGAAATTCCTTCCGAAGCTCTCGAAAGAAGCGAGTTGCGGAGTCTGCTGGCCAAGGCGCTGGCCAGCCTGGGGCAAAAATACCGCGAGGTATTTGTGCTGCGGGACGTCGAGCACATGAGCATCGAAGAAACCGCGCGCCTATTGAGTATTTCGGTCGCCAGCGTCAAGACCCGCCTGCTCAGGGCCCGTCTGATGCTACGCGACATTCTTACGCCCAGCCTCGCGGACGGCTGGTTCAGCCGCGCGCCGTTCGGGAAAGGGAGTAAACCATGGTAGTCAATTGCGAGCACGTGTGGCAGGAGATCTCGAACTATCTCGAGGGCGACATCAGCCCTGACCTTCGGGCCGCGATGGAGGCGCATTTTCGCGAATGCCGCCATTGCACCGCGGTGCTGGACGGAACCAGGAATATCGTCCACCTGTATGCGGACGAGCGCTTGATAGAATTGCCCCCCGGTTTCAGTGCAAGGTGGCAAAGCAAGCTGGTCGAACTTATGCCAAGACCTCGAGGCACAATGTATGGATGGATGCTGGCGGCCGCAGCCGTAGCGTTGATTTCCGGTAGCTTCGCCCTGGCCAAACTGGATGCAGGATCGGGGTCGGCCATGCGTTCCTATATGGCTGAACCAGGAACCGGCGTTCCGGCCGGAATGATGGTAGAGGTTTCCGATGACGGCAAGACTTTCCACGTCCCCGGATGCCGATTTCTGCACAAACACGAGAACTCGAACGTCCGCCTGATTGCGGCCGCGGACGCCATCCGCGCAGGGTACGTGCCTTGCGTTCGCTGCTTGCGCCAATACCTTAACCGCTGAAAATCCGCCGTCAGCTCGCTTTGTGTTGTCCTTTGCGTTCTTTGCGTCCTTAGCGGTCAAAGTGTTTAACCGCAAGGCGCGCCAAAGACGCAAAGTGTTCTCACTCGCCCCGCTGTTCCGGGAAAACCCCCTGTCTTCCGAGGGAATCCTAGTGACTACTAGTCACCGGCACCAGATGGAATCATGCTTATACTGGTTCATAGTCTGTTTCGGAGGTGGAAATGCTTAGTCGTAGAATTCTGCCAGCACTTTTGGCAATCATGGCTGTGGTTGGCATGGCGCACGCCGAGGATCGCGTGCAATCTGAACTACGTTTCTCCGGTCGCACCAAGGCGGATAAGACCGCAGGCGTCTGGGTGGATGGACAGTATGTTGGCTCCGTAAAAGAATTAACGGGCGATAAGAAAATTGTCTTGTTGCCGGGAAAGCACGACATCATGGTGCGCCAGGCCTGGTATCAGGACTACACCGAGCAGGTCATCCTCGAGCCTGGACAAGTCAGCCTGGTCAATGTCGCGCTGGTAAGGGCGGCACACCCCTCGACCAAGGAAGCCACGGGAGAGCTGAAAATCGCCGCCACGCCCACCCGGGCGGCAGTTTTTGTGGACAATCAATTCGCGGGACACGTGGATGAGTTCGACGGCGTAGGCAAAGCCATGCTGCTCACTCCTGGACGGCACACAGTCCGGGTCGCACTTCCCGGCTACCTTCCGTTCGACACCGTGGTCGACTTGCGCCCGCACCAGAAGCTTAAGATTAAGACCGATCTGGTCAAGGGCAGCATCACCGAGGCCGGCTCGGTGGTGAATCAGCAGAATCACCAGTAGACAGGCAATCTTCAGAACCCCGGTCTATACTTCTTGGCGCGACTGTGACTCGCGAGTACCGTCTCGCGAGCAAGGGCGCATTCGTGCGGCCGCATTGCCTATCGTCCTAGAGACCGGCGAAGCTAGGCCGGTTATCCAGACTGGGGTATCAAGACTCGGGTATCAAGACTGGGGAATCAAGATTTGAAAAGAGCGGTATTTTTCCCAATTGCCGTTGCGGCACTGGTATTTTCTGCCATCGTCGGCGCAGTCATTTTCAAGGTCATGGCCGACCAGACACCTCACAGCGTGCTCTTGAAATGGAATCCGTCAACGGCAACCAAGCCGGGCGCGACCGTCGCCAGTTATGAGGTGTTTCGCCGCCAGGGCGATGGCTCTTTCGAGCGGGTGGCTTCTGGACTCGTCACTCCCACCTATGTCGATAACGGGTTACGCGGTGGGAAAACCTACAGTTATTTCGTCAGGGCGATTGACAGCCAGGGCCGTGTCGGCCCACCCTCCGACCAGATCTCAATGACGATCCACTAGGGTCGCTCACACCGGCCTTCCAGCGTTCACACTCCAGCCGTGGCCTGGAGCGCCTGAATCGCCGTGGGCTTCTTGCCGGAAGTATTCACCTTGAGCAGCAAGTCCGAGATGGCCACGTGATCGGCTGGCTTGGAGAAGAAGTATCCCTGCGCGAAGCCGCAATCCAGCGCCTTCAGTTGATTGACCTGTTCTTCCGTCTCGGTCCCCTCTGCAACCGTCACCAGTCCCAGGTTCTGGGCCAGCATGATGATGATCTGGACGATCTTGCGACTTTCAGGATCGCTGTCCATCTGCGAAATGAAGGCGCGGTCGATCTTCAGCGAGTCCACCGGAAACTGCTGCAAGCGGCTCAGAGACGAATAGCCTGTGCCGAAGTCATCCACACTCAACCGCACTCCCAGCGCCTTGAGTTCGGAGAACACCGACGCTGCCTTTTCGGGGTCGCCCATGGCGATGGTTTCCGTAATCTCCAACTGCACGTTGCCGGGATCGACCCCGGTCTGTTTCAGCGTCTCGCCGATCCCCTTCGCCAGGTTGGGATAGGCAAACTCCTTGGAAGTAATGTTCACGCTCATGGTTAACGGCGTCTCGGTGGGAAATTGAGCATGCCAGGTTCGTAACTGTTCACAAGCCTCCCGCAGCAGCAGCCGGTTCATCGGAATGATCAGGCCGGTCTCATCAGCCACCGCGATAAATTCGACTGGAGCCAGCAATCGGCCTCCATGTTGCCATCGCGTCAGGGCTTCGAACCCGGTAATCCTGCCGGTTTTAAGGGAAATGATGGGTTGATAGTGAGTTCTGAATTCTCCCAGTTCCAGGGCTTTGCGAAGTTCCGTCTCCAGATCCAGACGCCTGAGAGCGCCGGCATGCATGGCGGTATCAAAGACCTCGCACCGAGCTTTGCCGGTGCGTTTGGCCCGGTACATGGCGATATTGGCATCCCGAAGCAGGTCTTCGGCATGAGCGCAGGCGGCGGAGCTTAAAGCGATGCCGACACTCGCAGTGATCACAATTTCGTATCCGTGGACCGCGAACGGTGCAGACAGTCTGCTTTGCAGGCGCTCCGCCACCCGTATGGCATCGCTTGGGTTGCGGATATCTTCGAGCAGCACGGTGTATTCGTCGCCGCCAACGCGAGCCAGCGTGTCATCTTTTGCGGATTCGGTCAGGTGCGGCCGCGAAATCGTGTCCACTTCCCGCAGCGAAGCCGTCAGTCTCTGGCCGATTTGAATCAAGACTTCATCGCCGACAGTATGTCCCAGGCTGTCGTTAAAAACTTTGAATTCGTCGATGTCGACAAACAGGACAGCAAATACATAATCCGCATGCCGTTTGGAGAGTGCGAACGCCCTCTGCAATCGATCGAGGAAGAGAGCCCGGTTGGGAAGGTTGGTGAGCCCATCGTGGAAGGCGTTGTGGGCCAGCATCTCCTCCGCGCGCTTCCGCTCGCTGATGTCGCGGTTCACGATCACCAGCTTTTCCGTCTTGCCCTTGGGGTCGCGCACCGCGCTGGCCGTGGATTCCAGGATGCGCCAGGTGCCGTCTTTGTGGCGAATCCGGTATTCCAGCCGCTGCCCCTGGCCGGTGGAACGCGCCTTGTGCGCGGCTTCCAATACGCGCGCGCGATCATCGGGATGAACCTGGTCGATGGAGGAAGTGGTTCTTAACTCCTCCGACGAATAGCCGAGGACGTGTTCATATGCCGGACTGTTATAGATTCTCTGCCCGGCGCCATCCACCACCGCAATCATGTCCGCTGCATTTTCGGTGATCAGCTGAAACAACTGGTCGCGTTCCGCCAGGCGGCGCCGAATTCGCTGCAGCTGCATGTGCTGATACAGCGTGTAAATATCGAACAACAAGACGACACAAGCTAACCCTCGGACCCACTCCTTGAGTTGAAGCCAGTAGCTGCCCTCGGTGGGTGGATGCAGCTGGAAGAATGTCAGGGAGACGATTCCGAAGGTCAGAACCACAGTGACGACGACGGCCAAACTCCATAGCCACCACTCGCGACCCTCGATCTGCCATCCCTGAATTGGTTTCGCTGACTTAGCCGTTGGAGTTTTGCGCTGCTTCATGCAACCGGTCGCTCTCTCGCCACAGAAGAGATTCTAGACCGGTAAAACTCCGGCGAAAGTTACCGAAGTTTGAGCGAAAGTGCGCAAGCGAGGGCGCAGCGTCGTCGACAACATCGTGGCCAACAAAGCAGGCAATCCACACTGGACCGAACCACGGAGTCCCCGGTTTTGGGAACCGGGGAACTGTCCGGGTCGGTAGACATCTAGGTTCTAACTGTTTCCGAAATATTGGACGTGGACGTAAGTCCCCAGCCTCGGGTTGTACGCAAGGTACCAGCCCTCGTGGTCGGGGTCCTCATAGATCACGATCTGGTCGGAGTCCCAAAGCCAGTCATTGCAGAAGGCAAGATCGTAAGGAGCCACGCCAAAGTAGTAGCCGCCGAACCAGAAGCGCTCAGGCCCGCCTCCCGCAAGCCGCCAAACATGGCCGCGGCCGAAGCCACCCGTGAAGCGTCCGTGTTCCCAGGGATGATCGAGATGATAGTGGACGTCATCGCGGCCAGTATCATGCCCAATCCATTTGCCGTTGGAATGAACGTGAGGAGCGTTCGGGTGCCCGTTCTTGTCGGCAAAGTTCCGATTCTCCTGGACGCCGGGTGCCGGGCGAGGAGCCGCGTGAGAAGGAGCAGCGCCCCGCGAAGGAGGAGGTCCGTGTTTGGGAATGCTTCCACCCCCTACGCCATGACCGCCGCCTGGATTTCCACCATGTTCACCGCCGCCCTTTTGCGCCAACGCCGCGGCGGAAAATAACAGCAGGATCACAAGAATTCCAACTATTCTTTTCATGCTGTCTCCAAAGAAAAATCCGCCCCGAGATTTTTTCTTTTTGATTTGAAAAACGAGAAAATTCTACACCTTGTTTGCTCTCCCGCCCGTTATCGACCAGTGAACCATGTTGCCAGCCGGGCGGTCGGCGGTATTTTCGGTCGCCAGCCTGTCGGCACTGAGATGACCTGTAATTGTCGCCTCTGTTGCCTGCGATTGGTTCGATTCGGTGGACAAGCAAGTCTGGGGATGGATGGGTAGTTTCCTAATTTAACCACCAAGGACACGAAGGTACACGACGAGAACCCATAAGAATCGCGCCTTCGTGCAACTTCGTGTCCTTCGTGGTTCATGAAATTTAGGACAGTATCGATGGAGACGGATCGACTTCGGTTAGTGCGGTACGCGCTCTTTACGCAGCCAGAGCTCAACGACCAGAGTGTTGATCGAAAAGCCGATCCAGAAGGCCCAGCCAAAGAATTGCCTGGGCTCAAGATGGGTAAGACGGCTGGTGGCGAAAAATACGCCCATAACCGGCCGGGTGGTGGCGATGCCCAGAAGAATCACGATCGCCCGAAGCAGCCATCGCCGCTGGAGGAGGTCCTGGCCGCGACTCCTGAACCTGTAGGCACGAAACAACGAGAACAGAAAAAGGCTGTTGAAGAACAGCACGGCGGACCGCTCTACCCATCCGCCGACCGAATACACGCTCATGGCATAGGCGGTCAGTCCGACTATGAAGCCGAGCGGGAACAGCAGGCGCTCAGGCCAAACTGTCTGGGCAGACTTCCGGAAAACCACAAAAGGCGCAACCAGCACAAACGCCAATGCAGGCAGAATGTGCGCCAGCGTCAGCGTCATATGCGACGCGAAGAGGGCATCGAGCGCCGCGAGTTGCGGCGGAGCAGTCCGCGGCGGGAACATGAACGCATAGACACGACGTATCACCACCGCGACAGAAATGACGATGCAAATCCAGAAGGCGACCCGCAACCAGAGTGGAGAAACCGGCCTTCCCGGAAGCGATTGAATGCCTCTTCCTTCCGGTGGGTGAGTTGCCTGGATGTTCGTGGCCATTTGCGGCTCCAACTTCGAGCCCTTACATTTTAGTTGACCGCAGCCAGGACGTAGTCCGTCAAGAGCTTTTCTGTCTGTTCGTGCATGCCGCGCGTATTGTAGTTCGTGCTGGTAATCACCACCGTCATATCCAGTTGCGGGATCGCGACGACCTTGTTGCCGCCATTCCCGGTCATGAAGAAAGCCGGATAACTCTTTTCTCCGCTCTTGAATGACTTGAGCCACCACAGGTATCCGTACTCGGTGGTGTCATCGATGCGCGCGTGTGGACGGGTTGAATTCCGCACCCATTCTTCGTTCACGATCTGGCGGCCCTGCCAGCGGCCGCCGTCCAGATAGAGTTGGCCGATCTTCAACAGGTCGCGGCTATTCAGCCGGAGCCCTCCTCCAGTCTGCGGGATGTTTAGCGGGGAATAGACCCATTGCACGTTCGTGATTCCGAGCGGGGCGAATAATTTCTGTTGAGCGTAATGGTCCACCCTCATTCCCGTCGACTTTCCCAGAATCTCGCTGAGGGTGAAGACTCCGCCGGTGCAATAGCTGAAGTAGCGGCCATAGGGCGGGGGCTCAACCTGTTCACCATTGTGCATGCGCCCACGAATCGGCAGATCCAGAATGAATTGTGTCCAGTCTTCCACCAGATACATGCGCTCTTCATTGCCGCGGGAAGCGTCATTCCAATCGTCGCACTCCAGCGGCGAGCTCATGGTGAGAAAATCCTCGACCGTAATCGCGGCTTTGCGGGCGTCTGGGTTCTGAACCCGGGCAGCACGCTCGGGCAGTAGCGCAAATACTTTGGCATCGACCCCGCTCAACTTTCCTTCCTGGATGGCGATGCCCGTAAGTATGTCGGTAATGCTTTTGGTCGCCGAGCGGGTATCGCGCAGACTGTTGGCATCGCCTTCCACGTACTCTTCATAGACCAGTTTGCCGTGGCGGGCGATCAGAATGCTTCCAATTTTCTTGAACTCGTCGGAGCGGACGGCGGCACTCAGGGCGCGGAGTTTCGCTTCCGAGAGGCCATTATCGGTGGGCGCTGCCTTGGCCCAGTCATGGTTCGCGGCCTGACCTTGAGCGATGGCGCTGAGGCAAAACGCCAGCGCGATTACACCCGAAAATCGGCGAGCTCTAAACACCGTCATATCTCACCCTTAGACGAGGACTCAGCAAGTTCGTTATCCCTGCGATTAATGACGGTTGGTTAGCCCAAAAGGCCCCGATGTATTTTCAGGACGAATTTATTGACCGTCAAAGAAATATCTGGGCAACTTTTCCGTGGTAGGCGTGTTTCCAAAGGTTCAGGCGGGTTTGTTCGTCTTTCCCGAGCCTGTAGCTTACGACCCTCGCCCTCGAGTCCTGGGTGGTAAATCGTGAGGTGCCGCAAGAAAAACAGACACCGATTGAGTCGCAAGCACGCGATAAGACATCCAAGCATCTAGGTCCGAACAAGTCCCGGGGGGTGTTGAACATGCGCCGAATCGGCGTAGAGAATTGTCCGTATTGCGGTGGTTTGGAGGTTTACATTTCCTCCCCCAAAACATTGTGGGAAAGAATTCCTACATTGTTCCTGCTCCGGTTTATGAGATGTCATAACTGCAAGCGACGCCACTACCGGCCCGTGTTTCTGCCCGCCATCAGGTATCAGGAAAGAGCTAGCGCTCCCAGGAAACCAGTGGAAGGGGTTCCGTCCCAGACCGAAAAGCGTCCCGCCTGACCCTTTCGTAACCTTAAGGTAACGAAGACTTTTCCTCTCGCCAGGGTTTATAAGAAACAGACGGATTTGCCGCGGAGGAAACGTCATGCGGACGTTTAAGGCTTTGGTGGCCGGGCTGATTGTGACCGGTGTTCTGATTCAATCGCCGACTCTCGCGACCGCTCAAGAGAGTGCCGAGCCTAAATCGGGCGCGAAGCCTGCTCAAACGGTAACTTTCAGAACCGCGAAAATCGCCCAGCCGCCATCCTTGCTTAGGATCCATACGCCGAGGTACCGATACGGGTTCGACTATGTCCCCTCTGTTTTCGAAGATCCCGACGAATTCCTTCCCGAGTCCCAACCCCTGGCGGCGTCTCCTGCCCGCGTTCAGGAAAATTCTGATGAACGAGTGGAGGCAAGTCCGCGCATCCAGGCTAGCCCGCCCATCGCCCCGGAAATGTCCCTGATCGACGAAAATCAGTAGCCGGCATCCTTAGGTCTGATGACGAGGTGTCGCCAACTTTCTACTGGCGCGTCAGTTCGCTTCGCAGATGCTTGGAGAGCTTTTCCACCCGCTTCAGTTTTTCCAGAACGTCTTTAGGCAGCAGGCCGCGGTTCACGCGTTCCAGGTCGGCGGGAATGGAAGCGGAAAGCTCGGCAAGTTCCCGGGCATCGCGTTCGAGGCTTACTGGGTCTATCGCTGGTCTGTTCTGCTTGTCTAACGACACCTGGCCGGCGGGCAATTGGTTCTGCGGCCAATCCGGATCGGGCGGCCGCGGTCCGCAGCGGCCTAGCGGCGCTCCGACCTGGGGATGCAGGGGAAGGACGAAAAACCAAACGACCAGTAGGAAAAACCGCGAGGCAGTCCGGCGCATACACACCTCCACGACGCCAGCAATCTACGTATTTTACTCAGAGCGGCCGCCTTTCATCGAGTCTTTATAATGTACAGCCCTGCTGACACCGGTCTAGCGCGCGTCAAAGGCGAGGACGCTCTGCAATAAAACGTTCGCTCCGTTCTCGATGTCCTGCGGACGCGAAAACTCTTTCGGAGAATGGCTGATTCCGCCCACACTGGGGATGAAGATCATGCCCACGGGACCAATGTGCGAGATTTCCTGAGCATCATGTCCGGCGCCGCTGGGCATTGATCTGGTGGAGAAGCCGAGCGACCTGGCCGAGTCCTCGATCAGCTTTCTCAGGGTGTTGTCGGTCAGGGCAGGATGAATGATGACGGGCTGGGCGAAGCTGAAACGAGTCTGATTGAGTTTGCCCAAGGAGTCGGCTTCGGCGCGAAGCTGATCGAACAGACGGACAAACTTCTTTTCGTCCAGGTCACGCACTTCCAGCCCCAGCACAACTTTTCCCGGGACCACGTTGTAGGCGCCGGGTTCGGCCCTGATCCATCCCACGGTGCCGACCTGCCTGCCGGGTGTGCTCGTGACCACCTGATTCACCTTCTCAATGAAGCGCGCGGCCGTAAGCAGGGCATCGTGCCGCTGGTCCATGGGCGTGGTGCCGGCATGGTTGGCAAAACCCTCGATGGTGACCTCACTTTCAAGAATGCCCACGATCCCTTCCACCACGCCGATATCGATTTTCTCCTGCTCCAGCCGGCCGCCCTGCTCGATGTGCAGTTCGAAATATCCCGCGATGCTGCCCGGCTGGCGCCGCGCCGCGGAAAGCTGATCGAGATTGCCGCCGATAAAGCGTGTGCCGTCGCCAATTGTCTTGCCGCTTTGCGATACCCGATCGAGCTTGCCTCTCTCCAGGCCTTCTCCCAGGGCCTGGCTGCCGACAGTGCCACCTTCTTCATCCGCGAAGATGATGACTTCGAGCGGATGGCGCAGCGTAATCTGCTTTTCTTTCAGAATCTGCGCAACTTCAATCGCGGAAAGCGAGCCCACGTCGCCGTCATAGTTCCCGCCCATGGGAACGGAATCGATGTGAGAGCCGGCCAGAATCGGCTTAAGCGTCGAATCGCTGCCCGGCCGAGTGCCGACAATGTTCCCCGCCGCATCGATGTGGACTTCGAGCCCGGCATCTTTCATCAGGCCGACGGCGTATTTGCGGCCCTGCAGATCAGCCTCGGAGTAGGCAACCCGGCTCACCCCACCTTGTGGATTCGCACCGAACTTTGAAAGTGCCTGCAGGTGATCGTTGATCCGCTGTCCGTTGACACGAACCGGGGACGCCGATTGAGCGAATGAGGCACAACACAACATGCTAAAGCAACCAAGCAGGACTGGCAGCGCGGCGCGGCATTTCATATCCGGGACAGTGTACGCCCATCGTATTTGGCAAGGTCCGCCGGCCGAGCACTCACTACTCAAGGTTAATTTTCGGTTAAATTCCGCCGGTTCGATTGACCAGCCTGCGGAATGGCACTAACCTGCGGTGGCATGAGCACATCCGATCTTGATCAATTGCGCATCGCCTACAAGAAGGCGGTCGACGAATGGGTCAACACCATTCGGGCGGAAGAGGCGTTAGCCACTCCCGACCATTCGATGACTGCCATGGAAAAGTGGGACAGCGCTCACTTTACCGAGCACGACGCGCACACAAAAGCCACCGAAGCCCGTGAAGCCTACCAGGACGCGCTCCGCGGCGTGAACTACGGCATCTAGGCGGTCGCTGATTCTTTTCTGAAGCGAACTCGGTCCCGAGATCCTTGCGCGCGTTGCTTCCCGCATTGCTTCCATTGATGGGATAAGGTTCCGATCCGCCGCCTGCGTTTTCCTCTGCCGACCAAATTAATCGTTTGTGAACGCGCCGTAGTGCCGGTGTCTGCATTCACGTCTTCTATCCTCGGAGAGAAATACAAGAGCGCTCTTCAAGATTTCCAATAATTTTTTTTCTTTTTTAATTTTGTGTTCTTCATCGCGCACGAATTCACAGCTTTGTAACTTTCCCTGAACACTCCTGTAACAAAGCCGCCCTAAGATCGCCTCACCGGGGGGTCGGAGATGTGTCGAGAGGCTGATGCTCTTGGAGCACGCCTTCTTGCGTGTTAGGGGGCGGCTCATCAGCTCTCGGAGACGAAAGGACTGACATGACGAAAAAGACCGCAATCATGGGTCTGTTAGTTGCCACACTGGTGGGCGCTTCGTTTGCCCAAGAGGGTCCCGTTCCCAAAGGGGTCCCGCACCTCGATCACGTCTTCATCATCATGATGGAGAACCACGGCTACAATCAGTTGATCAACAATCCAAACGCCCCGTTCATCGACAAGTATGCAAAGTCGGCGAATCTAGCGACCAACTACTTTGCCATCGCTCACCCCAGCTTGACGAATTACCTGGAAGTCGTAGGTGGTTCCAATTTTGGCGTACATGCGGACAACCCGCCGGACTGGCACAACGCCACTTGCTCGACCAACCTGGAATTGGGCACCGTAGCCACGGATAATCCGGCGAGCCCGAATATTTGCCCGATCTCTGGCACCGGTACAGACGCGGCCACCCCTGCCATCGATTGCACGAACGAGACTCAGTGCCCTGCAGGAAGCAATGACGGGGAAAACAATATCGACGGAGTGAAGTCGATTCCGGCCGACACGCACATTGTCGGGAAAACGATTGCCGATCAGTTAGTCACAGCCGGTCTGTCCTGGAAAAGCTATCAGGAAAGCTTGCCTCTGTCTGGCCCCGACCTGGTGAATACCAGCGACGGCTACTACACCGACAGCACCGATTTCACCAAAATACTTCCAACTCTGACTCCGCCGCTCTCGCAAGATGATCTGGTTGCGCTGTACGCAGTGAAGCACAATCCGTTCGTTTACTTTCGCAGCGTACAGGAAGGCGAGAACGCCAAGAACAGCTTGAAGAACGTCGTGGGCTTCGAGGGCAAGCACGGGCTCTTTGCCGATCTGGCTTCTGGCGAAGTCCCAAACTATGCCTTTATCGCGCCCAATCAATGCAACGACGAACACGGAAGAGCCAACGCCGGGGCTTTCTGCCAGTTTGATCCCAACGATGACGGGATGCAGGACGGCTTGAATCCCGCATTGATCTATCGTGGGGACGTTTCGGTGCAACGGATCGTTTCCGCAATCCGCAAATCGCCGGTCTGGAAACAACCAAAGTCAGCGCAACGCGATTGTTCTGCTGTGGGACGAGGACGATTACAGCGTGGCGCCGACGATCAACAAGGTCGTGCTCGTGGTCGATACTGACTACGGTTTTCACGGCCTGCAAAGCGACAGGTTTTACGACCACTTTTCACTGCTCAAGACGGTGGAAGGTGCGTTCGGCCTGCCGTGTCTTAATCACGCCTGCGACTCACATGTGAAGGCCATTGTCGACTTGTTCGCCGGTCTCAACGACGGTGAGTAAACAACCGCTGGTGTAGCTCCGGCACAGCTCGATCCTTTGAGCTGGTTCCGGCTTGTCCCAAAGATTCTCAGCAAACAGACGGCTAGCAGAGGGTGGAGACAGCTCCACCCTTTCTCGATTTCAGCGCAGCCGATTGGACGAAGCTGGTTTGGACGAAGTTGTTTAAACGAAGTTGGCCCGTAGATGTGGAACATTTCATTAGGATCCGTCGTGCTGTGCCTGGCGCTTTTCTCAGCGGCCGCGAACGCGCAAATTCCAACTCCGGGAGTTTGCCATCGGCCGCGCGCAGGAAGCGTCGTCGAAGATCCCGAAGACCTGCGCAGCGAGAATGGCGTCCTCCAGGTGGACCTTACTTTTTCGGAAGACGCGGGTACGAATGGTGCCGGCCTTTATTGTTACATCGCCGCCGACGGAAGCCAGGCTCCTAACATCAGAGTCAAACCGGGAGACTTGCTGATATTGCGTCTGAGAAACAACCTGATCGAACCGGCGCAGCCGCCTGCACATCACCATTCCAGCAGTCCAACAGAAGCCGCGAGCGATCCCTGTTTGAGCGGTCAGATGACGGCGACCGCAACCAACCTGCATTTTCACGGCTTGATGATTCCTCCCGTATGTCATCAGGACGAAGTGTTGAAGACTTCTATTCAGCCGGGACCAATACCCTTCGAATACCGGATTCGAATACCAGTCGATCAACCGCCGGGCTTGTATTGGTACCATCCCCACATCCACGGCTTTACCAAAGTTCAGGTGTTGGGAGGGGCCTCGGGAGCGATCATCGTTGAAGGTATCGAGCGAATCGAAAAGGAAGTTGCGGGACTGCACGAGCGGGTATTGATCATTCGCGATCAGGACTTGCAAAATCCCGATGCTCCTCCATCAAAGTCGGAACCGGTGATTCCAAAATTGCGAGTGGATCACGATGGGGACACGGTCAACACGGCCACCGGTTTCGGAAAACCCGCCAAGGACTTGTCTCTCAATTTTGTACCCGTACCTTATCCCGACTATCCGCCTGCGGTAATCAAAATGAAACCCGATGAACGCCAGGTTTGGCGGGTCTTGAACGCCTGCGCGATTACCTATCTGAATTTGCAGGTTTTATTCGGCCGCGAAGCGCAGATGCTGCAAGTTGTGGCTCTCGACGGCGTGCCGGTTAATCAGAACGGTAATTCAAACAGTTCGCTCGCGCTGCGGAATCATCTTGGAATACCGCCTGGCGGACGAGTCGAATTCGTCATGAAGGCGCCTCCGGCGGGCGTTTCCGCTACCTTTATTACGCGGACGGTAAACACAGGACCGGGCGGCGAGAACGATCCCAATCGGCCATTGGCGAACATCGTCACCTCCGACGATGCCCCCGAACCGGCTTCGCTGTTGGCCCCTGCGCCGGAATCCGCGCCCCAGTCCGCGCTCCCATGGTTGGGAGACATAACCCCGGCGCGCACCAGGAAGTTATATTTTTCGGAAAAGCTCGAAGATCCGAACAACCCAAATGGTCCCATAACGTTTTACATCACCGTCGACGGCCAGACGCCCGTACCGTTCGACCCGTCTTCGGATATTCCAAACATCGTCGTAAAGCAGGGCGATGTTGAGGACTGGATCATCGAAAACCGCTCCAACGAACTTCACGCCTTCCACATCCATCAGGTTCATTTCCTGATGATGGAGTGGTTTGGAATTCCGGTGAACGAACCCTTCCTGCGTGACACCATCAATGTCCCTTTCTACGACGGCAAGACCGCCCAATATCCAGCGGTTAAGTTGAGAATGGATTTTCGCGATCCAAAACTGGCCGGCACCTTCCTCTATCACTGTCATCTGCTCGAACACGAAGACAACGGAATGATGGGTTTGATTCGCGTGGAGCCCTCAGGGCCAAGGTAATCGCCGCAGCTTCAGCATGTGCTCACGGCGTATTTGCCGGTCGCTTCGCAGAAGCATATGACAGAAGCGGTTTGTCGGGCACGGGCGCTAGGTTCGACTGTCGAGGTGGAACGGCTTGTCGTAAGGAACAACCGGATAGCCCTTCGCCTTCCAGCCTGCCAGTCCACCTTTGAGGAATCGTATCCGCGAAAAATGCAGCGCCCGAGCTCGGCGCGAGATGACTCGGCTGGTTTTATCATCGGGGCAGGTGCAGTAGACGACCGACTCTTTCTCTTTCGGGATGAGCGTTGGATTCTCCAGCAGGTCTTTGGGGGGAATCCTGGTGGCGCCGGCGATGATTTCAGGGTCCGCTAACAGGTCGAGCGGTTGGCGAACATCAAAAACCAGGACGTCCGGATTTGAGGCCAACAATGTATGCAGGACCTCGGGTGCGATGCTGTGCTGCTCGATTTCATTCCTGTCTCTTGCACGTTTGATCCGGATTACGATCAATACACACAACGCCGCGGCGCCGATGGCAACCAGAGTCAGAAACATTCCTGTTTCTCCTTAAACACCCTGCCATACCAGATTACACACGGGATCGAGAAGATTCTTTGTAAGGCTGATCCCTGTCGCGGAGCCCGGTGACTGTACACCCGAAACAAGCATAGTGGACAAAAAGGAGCCGTCCGGAAACTGGAGATGCAGACCGCGGGCGGGGACATGTATAGTCGAAGCATCCTACCGGGCCCAATCCTTCGGGCAGGGGTGGGGTGCACTTTAAACATTTTGAAAGTCTCGGTATTTACTACCGTGGAAGCACAAGAACCATCGGCATTAATTCGGGCATTCAACCGGGCGCACAAGGACGTCGTAGAGCGCCTGTCAGGCGTGGACTTTGCTTCAATCTCACCCGAAGCGGCTAGTGCAACCTGGGAGAGGACGGAGCAAGAGATCCTGCTGGAGACAAACCGAAAGCACGATTGGGAACATCGCAAGAGTCCGTGGTTCCGTTTGTACTACGATTTTTTCTGAGACACAAAGTTGAAGGCAGAAGCTGACGAGAGTGCAACTACGATTGAATCGTACGGCCGGCTAAGTTAGATGGACATTCAGCAATGCCAGCCAATACTGAAATGATTGCAGAACAAAGCCGCAAAGAATGAGCCCCAGGCCAAAGGCTCCAAGCCGTCGTTCTGGCAGGTTGTCAGCATAGTACTCAATGTAGGGATTCACCATCGCCCCGATGCCGGTGGCAAAACCGGTCACAACCCCTACCCGGATCGCAAACAGCCACTCGCGGCCCACCTGATGCACCAGAGCACTGCAGACAAGTGCCGCGGCCGTGTACCCCACTGTCCGGATGACGGTTCCCTGGAACTGGCGGCGCGTCACGCGTGAACGCCGAGCCGCTACATAATCGATAGAGGGACGCATGCCCCGGGAGTATGTGAGGGTGGTGCCGACCGTGATCAGAAGGGCAAAGGCTATAGCGAATTCGAGACCCACAGTCCTGTACAGCGCAGCGCCGAATGCCAACCCGCGGATGGCGCTGAACAATCCTTCCCAGGCCAGGGAATAGTGATCAAGGCCGCGAGCTGCACGATTCATTTCAATCGAAATGGTGATGCCAGTGGCAAGGCCCGAGACCACGCCGAAAAAAAGTCCGAGGCCAACGCCGTAGCCGATGCCGAACACCAGAGAGTAAGTCACCGCGCGCGTGACCAGCCGCAAGGGCCCGTGTTGTCCGCCCAGCAGGTCGTAAGCCAGATAGAGACTACCCAGAACGTCCAGACAGCAACCGGCAATGCTGATGGCTGCGACCGTGCGATGATCCAATTGTGGGAGCAACACGTCGGTATTGTGCCCGAGTGACGGGCAAACCGGAAGTGATTCGCCTGCGCCACCCTTCCCGTTTCGGAGCGGGGTCCTTTCCCTTTGCTTTCAATATCGCCGCAACTGTGGCATACCTGTACCCAAGGGACATCCGTATTGAACATTCTCATCACCAACCGAATACTTGCCGGTCGCAGCGGCACCGAGGTGGTGGTGAGAGATCTGTCTTCAGCGTTGAAGAAACGCGGCCACAATCCCATGGTTTACTCTCCACTGTTGGGACCATCTGCCGAAGAAATTCGCCATGATGGCATCGCTGTTTACAGCGACGTTCGAGAGATCGACTGCATTCCGGATGTAATCCATGGCCATCACCATCCCCAGACTCTCATAAGCCTGTTGCGTTTTCCCGAATACGCCCGCCATCTTCGTTTGTCACGACGCCGTCGCCTGGCATGACGATCCGTTAGTGTTTCCGCGCGTGCTTCGCTACGTGGCTGTGGACAATCGCTGCAAGCGGCGCTTTGATCGCAAGCCTCAGAGTTCGACCCGAGGATGTCAGGCTGGTCCTGAACGCTGTCGATTTGTCGCGCTTTACCCCGCGTCCACCCTTGCCCGAACACCCGCGGCGGGCCGTGATTTTCAGCAACTACGCGTCGCGATGGACACAGGTGCCCGCGATTCAGGCCGCGTGCAACCGTCTGAACATTCCCTGCGATGTGATCGGACTGGAATACGGTAATGCGGCTTCACGGCCCGAAAGTATTCTGCCGAAGTACGACCTCGTCTTCGCCAAAGCCAGGTGCGCACTGGAAGCCATGGCTGTGGGCGGGTGGCCCACTCAAGCCGTCATTTGGCTTGAGTGGGGCTGTTGGCACGGCACGGCTGAGCCTTGTGCCCTTGGGGACTGAAACAAATTCAATAATCCGGCGCCAGACTTACTTCGCGACCTCTGCAGTATGCAACCGGCTGTGAAGGACGGATAGCGATGGAACGCGAGTGTTCCGCGAGAAAGCGAGAGTGGGCAGCAGGAAGACTGTGTTCCGCAGCGCCATTGCCCCACTCAAGCCAAAGGAAGGCTTGAGTGGGCCACCCGCGATTTTCTGGCTTTCCCTACTTCTTCGGACGAGTATCCATGCCGAAGTCGCTCTGGATGCGGCGGTACCAGGTTTCGTCGTCGCTGGCGTTCAGATCCACCCATTGCTCATCCGTCATTCCACCGCGCCATTGCAGGAAGGGAGCGGCGTCCGGTCCTACCGGATGCCGGAGTTGCCAGGTTCCACTTTCCGCGATTTCCAAAATCTTCTGCGCCACCAATGAAGGAGGCGCCGGATTTTTCAGGGAAGCCTCAAAAAGCAAAGCGAAGCGCCTGCTCTGCCGGTATGGCGAATGGTCCGGTGGGTCTCCAATGCGCCGCGCCATGGCGGTATCGATGATGCCGGGTTCGACAATCGCGACCCGGACATTGAACGTCTTCATCTCGCCCGCCAGTCCCTCGCTCAACGCTTCCAGGGCCCACTTCGAAGCCATGTAGGACGTAAGCGGCGCACTGGCAATGCGCCCGGCCACCGAGCTCACGTTGATGATGCATCCGCTGCGACGCTGCCGCATGTGCGGCGCCAAAGCCTGAATACAACGCAGCGACCCGAAATAATTGGTCTCCATGACTGCGCGGAAGGCGGCCATCGGAAGCTCTTCCACCGATCCCGACCCCTCGATACCGGCGTTGTTGACGAGCACATCAATCGGACCATCGTCTTTAAGAATTGCCGCGATGGCGCGATTCACAGACTGGTCGGAGTCCACATCCATGATCGAAACTGTGATTGGCAGTTTTTCCCGCGCCGCCGTTTCAGCCAGCGCCGGAGACTGCGACGGGTTGCGCATGGTGGCGTGGACTTTGTGGCCGGCACGGCCAAAAGCCAGTGCCGCCTCGAAACCGATTCCCTTGCTCGTCCCTGTAATCAGCACTGATGCCATCGTCGTCTCCTGCGCCGTCTGCGCCGACCGATTCTATCGCAGCATCTTGGCGGGTGGCCCATTCAAGCCGTCATTTGGCTTGAGTGGGGCCGTTGGCACGGCCCAGCCGAGCCTTGTGCCTTGGGGGGATGAAACGAATTCAACAATTCGGACAGATTCACTTCGTGACCTTCAGCTGCCACCATCTTCTTCCGATATTCGTTACCGCAAGCAAGCCGACGTTCTAGGCCAGGTGGAAGCGCGTCCGCCGCAGTTTCGAAATCTGCCTCTGCGTAAAGACGTAAAGACATGGTCGGGCATTACCATCTATCTACGGATCAGAGGCCTCGGCGGCGCGACATTGCCCCACTCAAGCCAAAAGAAGGCTTGAGTGGGCCACCCGCCACGGGGCCGCTGACGGGTACGGTCGCTCCGCTCCTCTCTTGCGTTATCTAATCAAGACGATTCAGGCTGAACGCCAGTTTCCACGAGTCGCCCTCTCTTACATAGACCGACGTGCCATACACCGGCAGCGACGTGATCTTTTGACCGTCGCACGTTCCCTCGGCGGTTCCCGTACGGCTGAGGATGCCAACGGTCGGCGAGAGCAATGTGCCTACACCGTCGGTTACGCTGACGCTTTTGATTTCGCATTCTGCCGAGGTCCAGTCTCTTATCGTGTCCGCCTTGTTGGCAAAATATGTGCCGAATATGTTTTGGAACGAAAGGTCCTTTGCCGTCAGGTCTTCGAGCTTCGCGGCGTCCTTTGCTTTCCAGGCTTCCCAGACGCTCTTTTCAATCGCCATCATAGCGGCGGTGCTTGGATCGGCGGCTGGCTTTGTCGGTGCTTTGTCCTTCGTCGGCTTCTCCTTGTTGCCCCCCGCTTTTGCGGGCGGTGGGTTCTTAGGATCGAAAATCAGATTTTCGCCGTGGAACACCGCCCGCCACGTGTCGCCGGTTCGAGCCCAAACAGTCGCAGCACGGATCGGGCTTGGGACCTTCATCGACTTCCCGTCCGGGGCGGTGCAGCTTCCGTCAAACGTTCCTTTATAGCTAAGCACGTAGGTGTCCGCATCGATCTTGCCCATCTGCGGGTCTTCAAGCTTCCAGTCTTTGACATCGCACTTATTGCCGGCGATCATCCTGATAACCGCCGTCTTGTCCATTTGCTGGCCGCCTTCGCGCATAACGAACTTGTCGCTAAGCATTCGCTCGAAGAACTTCGAATCACTCTGGAGATAGGCTTCATTAGCCTGCCTCTCGAGTGCGAGCAGGGCGTCACCAGTCGGCGCCGCCGCGGTCGTCTTGCTGTTGTCGACGTTGCTATTTAGGGTTGTGTTTTTTGCCGGCATTCCGCATCCCGCAAGCATGAGGGCGGAAAGGGCAAAAAATACGGAGATGACTGCCGTTTTCATATCCGGTTTCCTCAGTCTTTCGGGCAAGGCACCGTAGAGTCTAAAACAATAGCCTTCGGGATCCGCGCAAGAACATCGCAGGCAAGGGAACATTGTGTGCCGCGATTTGAAATGTAGTGGTCGGGGAGAGAGGATTTGAACCTCCGACCCCCTGGTCCCGAACCAGGTGCTCTACCAGGCTGAGCCACTCCCCGACAAGATCGACGGACGCGATCACCGGAACCGCGCTGGCCGAAGGAGAAGAAAGACTGGCCTGGGGCGCGATACCGCTAAAAGTATAGCACCCGACGTCGGTTGGGAAACTGGACGCCGCCTTCCTGCAAAATCCCGTGAACCTGCCGGATACAGGCATCGCGTTCAGCAGCCTTTTATAGGCAAGAGTTCCAATCTTAATTTCCTATAGTATGATGCTTTGCTATATAGCATTGCCGAGCCATGATCGCGATCACTGCCGCAACTTTATTCACGCCTTTGGAGCGCATCGAGCAGCCGTTGCTGCTGGTGGAAGATGGTTCCGTGGTGGAGGTCACGTCGCGGGCGCGCCGGGAGACACCGGCGGGCAGCCGCG
Organism: Terriglobia bacterium; assembly: GCA_963734265.1. GTDB lineage: Bacteria > Acidobacteriota > Terriglobia > Terriglobales > Acidobacteriaceae > JAIQFF01. The sequence continues at coordinate 373,218 of CAVTGN010000010.1, read as the reverse complement.
TGCTGGATTTTTCCGACGGCATCCTGGCGCCCGGTTACATCGACATACACATTCACGGCGGCGCCGGCCGGGATGTCATGGACGCCTCACCCGAGGCGTTGCCGGAGGTGGAGCGGCAGCTCGCATCCCACGGTGTAAGCAGCTATTTCCCCACTACCGTCACGGCTCCGCTGGATGCAACCTTGTCCGCTCTGGCGCGCTTGGCCGATGCGATCGAAGCGGCACAACGCGGATCATCTACGGATGCGAGCACGACCGCTGGGGATTCATCTCGAAGGCCCATTCATCAGTCCGTGTCGCCGAGGGGTGCATCCTCCCGCTGATTTGTTGACGCCTTCCCTGGTCGCGTTTGAGCGATTCTGGGACGCGGCGCGCGGCCACATTCGGGTCATGACGATTGCGCCGGAATTGCCAGGCGCTATAGAAGTCATCAAGGAGGCGGCCAAGCGGGGAGTCAGCGTAAGCCTGGGCCACTCGGACGCATCCCTGGATGCAGCTCGCGCCGGAATGGCCGCGGGCGGGCGGCATGCCACGCACACTTTCAACGCCATGCGGCCGCTGGGCCATCGCGATCCAGGAATTCTGGGCGAAGTGTTGACCGATCCGCGGCTATCCGCCGACATCATCGCCGACGGAGTTCATGTGGACCCCTTAATCGTTGAGCTGTTCCTGAAGGCGAAAGGGCCGGAGGCTGCGGTGCTGATCACCGACGCCACCGCCGCCACTGGCATGCCTGACGGCCGCTATCACCTGGGCTCGCTCGAAGTAGAAGTGAAAGACGGCAGGTGCACGAGTGGAGGAAACCTGGCGGGCAGCGTCCTCACCCTGGACGTGGCAGTGCGCAACGTAATGAAGTTTGCCCAATGGGATTTGCAGAACGCGGTGCGAATTGCGACTTTGAATCCGGCGCGGGTGGTCCGCATGAACGAGCAGCAGCCAGAATCAGATTGGTTCGCTGAAACCGGGTGGGCGGGCGGATATTCTGGTGCTGAGTCCGGCGGGCGAAGTCAGAAGGACGATCATTGGTGGAGCGGGAATCTGATCGAGACGACACAATCCTAGGAGACTGGAATGCCTGACAAGGGGGGATTTCCCCATTACATGCTGAAGGAAATCTTCGATCAGCCGCAGGGCTTGCGGGATACCATCGCGCCCCGCGTGTCGCTCGAAGAGGGCGTGGTGCGTCTGGACGACGTCCGCATCAGCACCGATGAACTTCGCTCTCTGCGCCGCATCAACATCGTCGCCTCCGGGACCAGTCGCCACGCCGGCATGGCCGGCCAGTACATGATCCAGGACCTGGTCAACATCCCGGTGGATGTGGACTACGCCAGCGAGTTCGAATATCGCAATCCGCTGATTGGGCCCGGCGAACTCACCATCGTGATTACCCAGTCGGGCGAAACCGCCGACACCACGGCCGCCCAGCGCGAAGCCAAAGCCAAAGGCTCGCGCACTATCGCCATCTCGAACGTCGTGGATTCAACCATTGCCCGCGAAGCAGACGGGGTCCTCTATACCTACGCCGGGCCGGAGATCAGCATCGCTTCGACCAAAGCCTTCACGGCGCAGATGGCAGTGCTATATCTGTTTGCGCTGTATCTCGGACAGATTCGGGGCAAGTTTTCCAAGGAGCAACGGCGGCAATATATCCGCGAATTGCTCGATCTGCCGGGAAAAGTGGAGACCTTGCTGCAGTCCGCCCCGTCAGCCTGCGAGCGGTCTGGCCGACAAGTTTTACAAAGTCGAAGACTTTCTGTTCATGGGCCGCGCCATTCACTATCCCGTCGCCATGGACGGAGCGCTCAAGCTCAAGGAAGTTTCCTACATTCACGCCGAAGGCTATCCCACGGGCGAAACCAAGCACGGGCCCAACGCCATGATCGACGAGAACCTGCCGGTAGTGATTATCGCGACCTGCGACCGCGACGATTCCGGATCGGTGCTTCGCCACGAAAAGAATCTGGCCAACATCCGGGGATTCAAGCAGCAATCGGCGCGCGTGATTGCGATTGCATCCGAGGGCGATGAAGAGCTGCGCGAACTCGCCGATCACACGATCTTTGTTCCGCGAGCGCCCGAGCTTCTGCTGCCGCTTCTGGAAATTGTGCCCTTGCAGCTGTTCGCCTACTACATGACGGTAAAAAAGGGTCTGGATGTGGATCATCCCCGGAATCTGGTGAAGTCGGTGACGCTGGAGTAGGCGCCGCCCGGCGCGAGACTAGGCGTTTAGATTTCGTTCTGATTGGACCGACTCAGTCAGATGCGGGAAGCGGCGTACAGCAGGCTGCCGGCCCCGCCGGGCCCGCCACAGAGTCGTATTGGGCCTGCATGTTGATCCAAAGATCGGGAGACGTTCCCAGTGCGGCACCCAGGCGAAGAGCCATCTTGGCGGAAATTCCCGCTTTACCGTTGAGCACTCGCGAAAGGGTCACGCGCGTGACTCGCAGATGTGCAGCGGCCGCGGACACGGCCATATCTCCGAGATACTCGCGGAGGACCAGCCCGGGATGTGGCGGATTGTGCATCGGCATAAATAACTCCAACTCCTGATAGATAATCCTAGTGATAGTCCTGATAATCGACGAGGATCGCATCTTCGCCTTCAAACCTGAAGGTCAAGCGCCAGTTCCCACTGACCCAGACGCCCCAGTGCTCCTTCAGTTGCCCTGCCAGCGGATGCAGCCTCCATCCTGGAGCATTCATATCGCCCGGCCGTTTGGCGTTGTCGAGGGCAAACAGTTGTAAGCGAAGCCTGGCCGCGTGCTTCGGTTGAATCCCAGCCTTCGATCCGGCACGGAAAAACTTCTCCAAGCCGCGATGCCGGAAACTCTTAATCACTTCGTATAGTGTAACGATACGGTATACGTAATGTCAAATTCACAAATGCGCCCGGTTAGCCAGTCTGGCTTGAGGGATTAAGCCGTGGAACCGAGGCCGAACTTGCTAAGAGCCGGGCTAGAAGCGAATCGGAACCGGAAGCATCTAATATCCTGTTGCTCAAGAGTTTGGCTGTCGCTCCTGAGCGTGCGTCTGGCGCAATGGCTGAGTGCTAGACTTGTTCAGTACAGCCACTGGAACCTGATATGAGAGAAGTCTTCATTGCCTCTTCTGTTCGCACACCTGTGGGCCGCGCCTTCAAAGGCACGCTGCGCGCCACCCGCCCGGATGAATTGGCCGCAATTGCCATCAAAGGCGCACTTGAGCGCGTGCCCCAGGTCGACCTCAAAGAGATCGAAGATGTCATCCTCGGCTGCGCTACGCCTGAAGCCGAGCAGGGCACGAACGTTGCCCGCATCGCCGCACTGCGAGCCGGGCTGCCGGTCGAAGTGTCGGCAATTACCATCAATCGCTTCTGTTCCTCGGGATTGCAGGCGATTGCCATGGCGGCGGAGCGCATTATGAGCGGCGGCGCCGAAATCATCGTCGCCGGCGGCACCGAATCGATGTCGATGATTCCTATGGGTGGGCACAAGATTTCGCCTAATCCGTGGCTGATCGATCATTACCCCGATGCCTATCTCACCATGGGCCTTACCGCCGAGCGAGTGGCGCAGCGGTTGGGAATTACGCGGCAGGTCGCGGACGAATTCTCGCTGCGCAGCCACCAGAAGGCACTGGCGGCGATTCAAGCCGGCAAGTTCGAAGACGAAACCGTGCCCGTGCCGGTCAGCTTCACGACTCCGAATGGGTCCAAACCCAAGCGTCAGGAAATCGTTTTCAAAGTGGACGAAGGCCCGCGCGCCGACACTTCGCTCGAAGCTCTGCTGGCGCTGAAGCCGGTCTTTCACGCCAAGGGGACTGTGACCGCGGGCAATTCCTCGCAGACATCCGATGGCGCGGCCGCGGCGGTGGTCATGTCCGCCGAGCGCGCCAAGGCGCTGGGCATTACGCCTCTGGTACGTTACGTCTCTTTCGCCACCGCCGGATATAAGCCCGAGGAAATGGGACTGGGCCCGGTCTATGCAATTCCCAAAGCCCTCAAACTTGCCGGCCTGAAGCTCTCCGACATTGACGTGATCGAGTTGAACGAAGCTTTCGCTGCGCAGGCCTTGGGCGTAATCAAAGAGGCCGGCCTCGACCCTGGGCGGGTGAATCCGAACGGCGGAGCGATCGCGTTGGGACATCCCCTGGGCTGCACCGGCGCCAAGCTGACGGCGTCGATTATTCGCGAGATGAAGCGCCGCGGGTCACGTTATGGGATGGTGACTATGTGCGTGGGCGGGGGCATGGGTGCTGCGGGGATATTCGAGAATTTGGCGTAGCATGCGGCTCCAAAATCGGTTAACCACCAAGGACACGAAGTACCACGAAGGAAATCACAGGATCGTGTGACGGATGACCTTGCCGTCGAACTCCTCTCAGCGAAGACTTCCCTTCTTGGAGGATTTCGCCCAGCAATGGCGGCGACCGCAAATCGCGCTTTCACTCCCCAAGATGTCAGTCATGCTGTTATTACGGCAGCGATGAAGGTTCACTCTGTCCTTGGACCTGGGCTATTGGAGAGCACGTACGTCGCTTGCCTGCAATATGAACTCTTGGACGCAGGGTTCCGGTCGTCGGCGCAGGTTGGTCTTCCGGTCGTCTATCGTGGGGTCAAGCTCGATCTGGGATATCGGATGGACCTGGTGGTAGAAAACTCCGTAGTTGTCGAGGTGAAGTCCGTCGACGCGATATCACCCGTCCATCAGGCCCAAATCCTTTCGTACCTTAAACTCAGTGGTAAATCCATTGGGCTGCTTATAAACTTCAATGTTGCACATCTGAAAGATGGACTGAAGCGCTTCGTTAACGGTACGGGTTGGAAGTAAAGGCATCAACCACGAAGGGCACGAAGTAACACGAAGGAAACCAAAATGCATTCCTTCGTGCTACTTAGTGTCCTTGGTGGTTAGAAGGGGTTTCTCGATGGCCACGACAACAGCAATTCCCACCACTAAAATCTCAGGCGGCAGTTTTCTTCTGGGGGAGCGAAAGCCCGAAGAAGTCTTCACTCCCGAAGATTTTACCGAGCAGCACCAACTCATCGGGCAAACGGCGGAGGAGTTCGCGGTCAACGAAATTCTGCCTAACGCGGAGAAGATGGAGCACAAAGATTTCTCCGTCACCCGCGATCTGCTGAAGAAAGCCGGCGACCTGGGGCTGAGCTCGTCTGAAATTCCCGAAGCCTACGGTGGCCTGGAGATGGACAAGGTCACCGCCGCGGTGATTGCCGACCACATCGCCAAGTACGCCGGGTTTGCGACGACCTGGGGCGGACACACTGGGATCGGGACGCTGCCCATCGTTTATTTTGGCACCGAGGAGCAAAAGAAGAAGTATCTGCCCCGGCTGGCGGCGGGGGAGATTGTCGGCGCCTATGCTCTATCGGAAGCGTCTTCCGGATCGGACGCGCTCAACTGCCGCGCCAAAGCGCAACTCTCGCCCGACGGCAAGACCTACATTCTGAACGGCGAGAAGATGTGGATCACGAATGCCGGCTTCGCCGACCTGTTCACAGTCTTCGCCAAAGTCGACGGCGAAAAGTTCACTGCATTCCTGGTGGAGAGGACTTTTCCCGGTTTTTCCGTCGGTGCCGAAGAACACAAGATGGGTATCCGCGGATCTTCAACCTGCCCGTTGATCCTGAATGACTGCAAAGTTCCCGCGGAGAACGTGCTGGGCGAAATCGGCAAGGGACATGTCATCGCCTTCAACATCCTGAATGTCGGACGCTTCAAGCTGGGGGCGATGTGCGTCGGCGGAGCACGGGTGGCTCTCGAAAATTCCATCGGCTATGCCAAGCAGCGCAAAGCCTTCAGCAAGGTGATTGCTGACTTCGGCCTGGTCCGCGAGAAGCTGGCCAACATGGCCACGCTGATTTACGTGGGCGAGGCGCTGGTCTATCGCACGGTAGGCATGATGGATGTGGCACTTGCCGAAGTCGACAAATCGAGCGCCGACGCCGCCAAAGAAACTCGCAAAGCCATCGAAGAGTATGCGGTGGAGTGCTCGATCATTAAAGTCTGGGGCTCGGAGATGATCGACTACGTCGTCGACGAGACCATGCAGATCTACGGCGGCTATGGCTTCGTCGAAGAATATCCTGCCGAACGCGCTTACCGCGATGCCCGTATCAATCGCATCTTCGAAGGCACCAATGAAATCAACCGCCTGATCATTACCGGCTTTCTTCTGAAGCGGGCCATGTCGGGACAGTTGGCGCTCATGCCGGCGATCAAGAAGTTGATGGACGAAGTTCTCGCCGGACCGAGCGTGGGCGAAGAACTGGATGGTCCGTTGGTGGACGAGCGCAAACTGGTGGCGCAAGCCAAGAAGCTGGGCCTGTTTGTCGCCGGATCGGCCACGCAAAAATACATGCAGACGATTCAGGATCAGCAGGAGGTCATGGGCGCAATCGCCGATATCGTCATCGAGACTTACGCCATGGAGTCCGCGGTGCTGCGTGCGCAGAAGATGGTGGAAAGTAAAGGTGAAGCTGCGGCGGCGCTTCCGATTGCCATGACCCGCATCTATCTCACGCAGGCGATGGACAAGATCGAATCGGCTGCGAAGAAAGTGATCGCGGCGGTGGCCGAGGGCGATATGCTGCGCACCCAGTTGGCGATTTTGCGGCGCCTGGCGAAGCACGAGCCGTTCAACACGATTGAATTGGGTCAGCAGATCGCGCAGAAGGTAATTGAGAGAGGAAAGTACACGCTGGCGTAGAGCGGCTGGGCCATTACGATCCTGGCAGTCGCTGGCCGAAGAGCGAACCTCAGCGGCTGAAGCCGCAGGTCTCTATCGTCTTGATGGCACGACTGAAGTCGTGCCCTTCCCGTTCGTGCCCTTCCCTTGTCCTTCCGCGTTCTTTTCCGCCATGCGCTTTCCCGTTCGTGCCCCTTCCTGTCCTTACCTTCCCGTTCGTGCCCTTTTTCTAGCCATGCCTTTCCCCGGTGACCCGCCATGGCGCCTTCCCTAACTCCGTGCCCTTTCCGAGCTTTGATCTTTCCGAGCTGTGGCGTTTCCTGCAGCCTCCGTTTCGTTATTCTCTGGCGTCTGTTACAAATGTCGCCATGAGGTTCCCTTGTTTTTGTCACGTCGCGATGGTTGGGCTCGCAATTTGCTTGCGGGCGTCAGCGCAGTCTGGCTCGGTTCCGCAACCGGACTCCGCTACCTTTGACTCCGACGGTACGGCCCACGTCATCCGTGTGGTTCCCATGCCCTCTACCATCAGCCCGGAGGCGCAGAAGTGGTTGGCCTCGCTGGCGGAGAGGAAATCCTCGCCGCAGACGCTTGCCGAAAGGCGCATCTCCACCGATGCATGGCGCGCCAGAGGTTCCGCCGAGGCGCGCAAGCTTTACCCGGTGAACGTTGAAGAGACCAAAATTGCAGGGGTTCGAACCGACGTCATTACCCCGCTGACGATGCCGGAGGCCAATCGCGGCCGTGTGCTGATCAACCTGCACGGCGGAGGATTTGTTTCCGACTCCGGATCGCTGGTCGAGGGTATTCCGATCTCGAACCTGACCAAGATCAAGGTTGTGTCGGTGTATTACCGGCTGGCGCCGGAGAATCCGTTCCCGGCGGCGGTGGATGACGTAGTCGCGGTCTACAAGGAATTGTTGAAAACCTACAATCCCCGCGCCATCGGAATTTTCGGCACGTCGGCGGGGGCGATTCTGACCTGCGAGGTCACTGTCCGCCTCAAACAGTTGGGCATTCCGCTGCCGGCGGCGCTTGGCGCTTTTTCGGTGCTCACTGATTTCAGCCGTCCCAGCGACTCGCGGCAAATTTTCGCCCTGGAGGGATTCCCCGGCGAGTTGCAACCCATGGATCCCAAACGGCCGCCCGATGATCCTTATCCTGGAAGCGCCGATCGGAAGGATCCAGTGCTGTCTCCTTTGTTCGCGGACCTCAGCGGAATGCCTCCGACCCTGCTGGTCACCAGTACGCGCGATTTGCTGCTGAGCGATACCGCTCTGTTTCATCGGGCGCTGCTGGGCGCCGGGAACGACGCGCAGTTGGTGGTCTTTGAGGCCTTGCCGCATGCGTTCTGGTATCACTTCCAGTTGCCCGAAACCAAGGAGTGCCTCGACTTGATGGCAAGGTTTTTTGATCAGAAGCTTGCGCGTTAGAACGTGGTGAGGTCAATTCCGCGGGCTTAGAAGGCAAACCTCAGCGGCTGAAGCCGCAGGCATTCTGGCGATTTGTCGGCACGACTGAAGTCGTGCCCTTCCCGGTCGTGCTCTTTGCGGTCGTGCCATTCCGAACGCTCGTGGGGATCGGAAACATTCCCTTGGCGCGACCAATCCTACAGCGACAATCTACGCCTTGCTGAGTTCCGCCATCACGCTCTGGATAAGTTCCTTGGCGTCGGTCAGACTCTTCATCACGATCTGGATGTCCAGCACCGGCTTGCCCGGCCAGCGCTGGCTCTGGCAATAGACGCCGTGCTGTCCGACCAGGGCCATCGCGTCGGTGATCATGTCCATGGTCACCGCAAGACGGCCTCGCGGAACCCCCATCATGGTTTCGTAGTGCTCCAGTTCCTCGTGCTTTTCATCGAATACCGGCATGGCTTGATTGTATCGAGGGTGTGACGTGGCGCATAATTGCGGGCGCGCGTGCTGTCCAAGTTTGCAGGATTGCGTCAAAGAATTTAGCAACAAAAAGGCTGCTAGCTTCTTGGCTCCTAGCTTCTAGCCAGAAGCCAGAAGCGAGGAGCTAGAAGCTCCAAGGAGAGATTCATGCCAAAACGTATTTTCTTCGCTGCTCTATTATTGCCCGTACTCACGCTATTCGCCTGCGCTCAGGACCAGAAGCGTCCCAGCCCCTCGGCCCAGGCGCAATGCAAGTTTTCTGACGGCAAGAGCGTCAAGACCGATTACTCGAGCCCGCGCGTGAAAGGCCGTAAGATTTTTGGCGGTCTGGTGCCCTACGGCCAGGTTTGGCGCACCGGGGCCAATGAAGCCACCACGCTGGTAACCGACACGAACATAAAGGTCGGGGACAAAGACGTTCCGGCCGGCAGCTATACCATCTTCACCGTCCCGAACGCCGACAAGTGGACGCTGATCATCAGCAAGAAAACCGGCGAGTGGGGCATTCCTTATCCCGGCCAGGGAGAAGATTTTGTTCGCACCGACATGAGAGTTGCTCAACTGCCCTCATCGGTGGAGAATTTCACCATCGGCTTCGACCAGACCGGCTCGGCCTGCGCCATGCACGTGGATTGGGAAACAACCCGCGCCACCGTGGACATCAGCGAAAACAAATAGCGTCCCGCGACATGCAGCGTGCGGTGGAGATTCAGCGCGGCCTGGCGGCCAGCGCATCCACCGCATGCTGGGCTTCGGCCATATCAGGCGAGAGTTTCAAAGCCTGCTGGTAGGCGGCGAGTGCTTCGGCAGGACGGCCGGTGCTCTCCAGCGCATGCCCTAGAAGGAAAAACCCTCGATCCGTCGGGCGCAGCTCTACCGAGCGCGAATAGTTGGTGATCGCTTCATCCAGTTTGTTCTGCTTTTCCAGCAGTTGACCCAGACCAAGATAAGCATTGGCCTGCCCGGGATTGAGGCGCAGCGCCTGGTCATAGCTTTCGCGGGCCTGTTGGTCGGCTCCGAGACTACGATACGCCGTGCCTAGATTGGCGTAGGTCGCAGCCAGCAATCCCGGATCGGAAGTAAGTTCGATGACGCGCTTGTCCTGCTCGATCGCTTCCGGCAAGCGTCCGTGCTCCTGGAGATAGGCGCCCAGGTTGGACCGGCTCATCGGATCGAGTGGATTGATATCGGCGGCCGCCTGGAAGTGCGCATAGGCTTCATCAGGTTTGCCCAGCAGCAAGAGTGCGCCACCCAGATTATCTTGCGCGATAAAGTTTCTGTTGGTTACAGCCACAGCGTGCGTCCAGAGATCGTGGTTGTTCGACCAGTAGTCCAACTGGCGGCGAGTCGCGACCGAGAGCGCAAGCAAAATGCAGGCTGCCGGAATTACGCGCATCGCTATCCCAAGCTTTCGCGACGCGGCGAAGTCTGATGCAGCTCCACGCGATCATGACAAAGATTCCAATCAGCGGAATGTAGGCGTAGCGGTCGGCCATAGCCTGGTCGCCGACCTGGACGAGTCCGATCACAGGAACCAGGGTTCCCAGGAACCACAACCAGCCAGTAAGCAGATAGCGCCGGGCGCGGAACTTCAGCACGACTCCGCTCACCGCCAGCAATATCAGAAACGACACTGCCACTTGCCAGGCCGCCAGCGAATTGCCCGGATGCGGATATATGGGAGCAAGATGCGACGGCCAGATCATCTTCCACAAATACATGGCATATGCCACGGCCGCATTTTCCAGGCGTACGCCGAACGAGAATTGCGCCGTAGAACGCACCGCCCCTCCGGTTTGCTGTGCCTGCATGGTGATGACGGCGCTGGCAGCGGAAAGAGCGAGCAGCGGAATTTTTTCCGCCAGCAGGCGGGATCGCGAAAATTGCGGCACTCGCAAACTATTCAGAGGGCTGCCCTCGATCCGGCCGAGGGGCCAGTAGTCCAGCAACAAAAGCGCGAAGGGGAATGTAATGACCATGGGCTTGGACATCAGCCCGAGGATAAAAATGCCTGCGACGGCGAGATACCGCGTCCAGTGCGGCTTTCGCGCATACCATCCATAGGCGCCTATTCCCGCCAGAAAGAAAAAAGTGCTGAGCACATTCTTAAGCTCGGCGACCCAGGCCACCGACTCGACGTTGATGGGATGAACGGCGAACAGCAGCGCCACGAACAGGCTCGGTCCGATGCGTCCGGTCGCATAGGCCAGCAGCAGAAACAGGAGGACCGCGTTCGCGGCGTGAATCACCAGGCTGGTGAAGTGATATCCCGCGGGATTTTGATGAAACAGGCTGTAATCGACCGCGTGCGCCAGCCAGGTCACAGGATGCCAGTTGGCTTGCTCGGTGGAAGTGAGAGCCCACGTAATGGTGTCCACGCCCAGACCGTTGTGGACGTGCGGATTGTCGACGACGTAACGGTCATCGTCGTAGTTGACGAAAGGATTGCGGTTGACCGGGTTGTACAGCGCCAGGGTGGCCACGACCAGAAGCAGGCACAGAATGACGTTGCGCTTTTCAGGGGAGGAGAAAAGACTGGGCGGCTGCTCGGGTGCGACTGTCGGCTTTTTAGCGGGCAACAAAAAGATTTAACCACAGAGGACACAGAGGATCACACAGGGGTCTTCGAATGTGCACCTGCTTGGTCATATCACTCCGAAGGTTGCCCTGGCGATTACGCGCCTGGTTTCCAGCGGAGCACGGGCTTGCGGGCGGCGGCAGTTTCGTCCAAGCGTGAGACGCGGGTGGAGTGTGGCGCGTCCAGCACGAACTGGGGATCTTCTTCGACCTCTTCCGCGATCGATTTCATGGCCTCGACGAACAAATCCATTTCTTCCACTGATTCGCTCTCCGTCGGTTCAATCATCAGAGCGCCGGGAACGATCAGCGGGAAGGCCGTCGTATAAGGATGGAAGCCATAGTCGATCAGGCGCTTGGCAAGGTCCATCGTCTTCACGCCTTTTTTGGCCTGCAGTTTGTCGCTGAAAACAACCTCGTGCATGCTGGGCGTGGAGTACGGCAGATCGTAAACTCCTTCCAGGCCCTTGCGAATGTAGTTGGCATTCAGCACGGCGTCTTCGGTGGTCTGGCGCAGGCCGTCGGGACCGTTGGCCAGAATGTAAGCCAGGGCACGGACGAACATTCCGAAGTTTCCGTAGAAAGCGCGCACACGGCCCACCGATTGCGGGCGATCGTAGTCGAAGGCGAGCGTGCCATCGGGCTTGGTCACCAGCACCGGCCTGGGCAGGAATGGTTCGAGGCTTTGGCGCACGGCCACCGGGCCTGAGCCGGGTCCGCCGCCCCCGTGAGGAGTGGAGAACGTCTTGTGCAGGTTGAGGTGCATGACGTCAACGCCGAAATCGCCCGGGCGAACTTTTCCGACCAGGGCATTCATGTTGGCGCCGTCCATGTAGAGCAGGCCGCCTTTGGCGTGCATCACTTCCGCGATCTTGTGAATCTCCTGCTCGAAAACTCCCAACGTGTTGGGGTTGGTGAGCATGAGCGCAGCCACGTCTTCGTTCATCTGCGCCGTCAGCGCGGCCACATCGACCATGCCCTGGGCGTTGGATTTCAGATTTTCCACCGCATAGCCGACCATCGCCGCTGTGGCGGGGTTGGTGCCGTGGGCGGAGTCAGGAATCAAAATCTTCTTCCGCGGCGCGCCCTTCGACTGGTGGTAAGCGCGAACCATGAGCAGGCCGGTAAGTTCTCCGTGGGCGCCGGCCGCGGGCTGCAGCGTGATCGCGTCCATCCCAGTGATCTCGAGCAGGCAGTCGCTGAGCGTCTTGATAATGCGCAGCGCTCCTTGAGAAATCTTCTGCGGCTGATAGGGATGACCGTTGGCCAAGCCCTCCAGGCGAACCACCAGTTCATTCACCCGCGGGTTGTACTTCATGGTGCAGGAGCCCAGCGGATACATGCCCAGATCGATGGCGTAGTTCCAGGTGGACATGCGCGTGAAGTGGCGAATGATTTCGATTTCGCTCACTTCGGGCATATTGCCCAGGTCTTTTCTTTCCGACGAACCCAGGAGTTCCGCGGTATCGACTTCCGGAACGTCGAGCGGGGGAAGCTTCCAGGCCGCTTTTCCCGGCGACGACTTTTCAAAGATCAGGCCTTCGTTCTGGTTGACGTGCCGGGTGGCCTTGCGTGGGATGTGCGTCACCGGGTCACCTCCTGCACGTTTCTCTGCACATCGGTCGGCAGATCGGTTTCTTCCCTGGCCAGCTTCGAGCGCTCGCTCTCCGCGACCATGCCGACGGCGGTGTCGATGGCGCTGCGAGTGGTAAGTTCGGTGCAGCACCACAGCGCGGCGTTGCCGAGTTCGGGATAAAACTTCTGCAGCGGAAGGCCGCCGATTATCTTATGCCCCAGGATGCGGCTGTTGATGGCATAGAGGATCTTCCGTGGTCTGCACCACGAATTCGTTGAAACGCGGCGCGCCGGAGAAGAGCACTTTGGCATGCTTGCTGAATTGCGCAGCGGCGTAAGCGGTCTTGGCCAGATTTTGCTTGGCCAGTTCCTTCAGTCCGACTTTGCCGTAGATGGTCATGAAGATGTTGACCATCAGCGCCACCAGGGCCTGGTTGGTGCAGATATTTGACGTCGCCTTTTCGCGGCGGATGTGCTGTTCGCGCGTGGCCAGAGTCAGCACGAAGCCGCGTTTGCCGTTGCGATCAGTGGTCTGGCCAGCCAGGCGGCCGGGCATCTGGCGCACAAATTTCTCGCGCGTCGCAATCACGCCGCAGTAGGGACCTCCGAAGCCGAGCGGCACGCCGAAGGATTGCGCCTCCATGGCGATCACGTCTGCCTGGCGCGGCGGCTCGACGATTCCGAGCGAGACCGCTTCAGCAATCGACACCACCAGCATGGCGCCTTTCTTGTGCGCGATCTCCGCGACGGCGGTAGTGTCTTCAATGGTGCCGAAGAAATTGGGGGATTGAATCAGGACGCAAGCCGTATCGGGCGTGATCGCCTTTTCGAGCTCCTGCAAATTCAGGCGGCCATTGTCGTCAAACGCGCAAGTGGATAGCGGAAGGTTCTGATGATGAGCATACGTGGTCAGAACTTCGCGATACTCGGGATGCACGCTGCGGGCGATGACCACCGAACTTCTACCAGTAACCCGCACCGCCATCATCACCGCTTCAGCAGCGGCAGTCGATCCGTCATACATCGACGCGTTGGCGACTTCCATGCCGGTGAGTTCGCAGATCATGCTCTGGAACTCAAAGATGGCCTGCAGAGTGCCCTGCGAAATCTCCGCCTGGTAGGGAGTGTAGGCGGTCAGAAACTCGCCGCGGGAAATGAGCGAATCGATGATGACTGGGCGGTAGTGATAGTAGGCACCGGCGCCGAGGAAGGTCGAGTAGCTGTCGCCATTTTCGCGGGCACGCTCGCGAAACCAGTCCACGATCTCGGACTCCGCCATCTGACGCGGTACTTTGAGATCCCGCTCCAGCCGGTATTCCGCCGGAATCGGTGCGAACAAGTCATCGATCGAACGGGCGCCGATAGCCTGAAGCATGGCTTTCCGGTCGGCCGGCGATTTGGGTAAATAGCGCATAGAACTTTCTTTAGATGTATCTCGGGGTCAGTTTGATTGTGGAAGTTCCAGGGGCCGTTTTCCCACGAAAATCAGCCCTCCTCGGCGACAAATTTTTCGTAGTCGGCGGGGGAGAGCAACGAATTCAGCTCGGCCGGATCCTTCAGCGTGATCTTGATCATCCACGCGCTGTGCGCGTCCTTGTTGATCTTTTCCGGAGCGGTCGCCAGGTCTGGGTTGACTTCGGTCACGGTGCCGGAGACGGGCGCGTACAAATCCGAGACCGCTTTCACCGATTCGACTGAACCAAAAGCCTTGCCGGAAGCGATCTCGGAGCCAACTTTGGGCAGTTCAACGAATACGATGTCGCCCAACGATTCCTGGGCATGGTTCGTGATGCCGATGGTTGCGGTCTTGCCATCGGCTTTGATCCATTCGTGCTCTTTGGTGTACTTGTAATCGGTTGGGTAGGGCATGGTCGGCTTCTAGCTCCTGGCTTCTAGCTCCTGGCTTCTGGCTTCTAGCTCTTCAACGGTTTCGGCTTTTTGTAAAAGGGTGTCGGCACAACCATGGCTTTCACTCCCTGTCCGCGGATCTCCACTTTCAATTCGGTGCCCAGAGCTTCAAATCCTGCCGGCACGTAAGCCAGTGCAATATTTTTCTTCAGAAACGGTGCCGGCGAGCCGCTGGTTACGTAGCCGATTTCTGCCGCCGGCATTGTCGAGGACCCGGTAACCATCGCGAGCGATGCCGCGGTCAACCATCTCCAGCCCGACCAGGGTGCGTTTGACGCCCTCGGCTTTGGCTTTTTCGAGAGCCGGCCCGGCCGATGAATTCCGGCTTCTCCATCTTGCAGAAGCGATCGAGTCCGGCTTCCCAAACGTTGATTGTGTCGGAAATCTCGTGGCCGTAGAGCGGCAATTTGGCCTCGAGACGCAGGGTGTTGCGCGCACCCAGACCGCAGGGTACGACGCCGAACTCTTTGCCGGCTGCAAGAATCTCGTTCCACACCCGCGCGCTGGTTTCCTCGTCACTGGGAACGTAGATCTCGAATCCGTCTTCACCAGTGTAGCCGGTGCGAGCAATCAGAGTATTTTTCAGACCGCAGACCGTCCCGCGGGTTACCCAATAGAATTTCACCGCCGAGAGGTCTGCGTCGGTCAGCTTTTGCAGCAGGTTCACGGCCTTGGGGCCTTGGATCGCAATCTGAGTAAAGTCGTCGGAGAGATTCTCTACCTTGCAATCAAACTGTCGGGTGTTGTCGCGCACCCAGCTGAACATCCTTCTCGCGGGTGCCGGCATTGATCACCAGCAAATATTCGTCTTCGCCCAGGCGGTGAACAACCACGTCATCGACGAATGTCCCCTGGGGATAGAGCAACGCCGAGTACTGGGCCTGCCCAATGGCAAGGCGAGAGGCGTCGTTCATGGAGATGTGCTGCACCGCAGCTAATGCCTGGGGGCCGGAGAGAAGGATGTCGCCCATGTGGCTGACGTCGAAAATGCCCACGCCGGTCCGCACCGCATTGTGCTCGGCGATAATGCCGCCCGCGGAGGGGTATTCGACGGGCATCTCCCAGCCATTGAATTCGACCATTTTGGCGCCCATCTGGCGATGAATGGGGTTGAGCGCGGTCTTGCGGATGGCTGGCGTAGTCGCCTCAACTGCGGGCAATGAAACCTCGAAAAAGGCAGTGTTTAGGCTGCCGAAATGGTGAGACTGTTTACCCTAACACGCGCTTGGCGGCGGCTTCAACTGATGGTTACCAACGGAACTTTCCACCCTCGCAGACCGGCGCTACAGTGGGCGCATGGCAACCGTCACTAAGACCAAGTATCGCTGCATGCAGTGCGACATGACCGAAGACAAGTGCGATTGCGAGAAGTATTGCTGCTCCTGCCAGGGACAGATCGACATTCGCCTGTGCAGCGATGGTCTGTATTACTGCCCGCCGTGCCGGCAGGCGTGCGGCTATAAAGTCTCCGACTAGTTAGCGACGTCCCGTCCTCAGATTCTTGATCCCTTCTATTTCGTCTGTTCACCTCTATTATTTGCACCACTCCGGTTGCAGCCGAAAGGACTACAATTCTCAAGGGTCACAAGGAGGAGAATTATGGCGACCGCAGTTTCGAGCGTTCCGGCCGGCGAGAAGGCCACAAACTTCGTTTCCAAGAATCGCAAGATGCTTATCAACGGCAAGTGGGTGGAAGCCGCTTCCGGCAAGACCTTCCCCACTTACAATCCGGCTACCGGAGAAATTCTGGCTCGCGTGGCCGAGGGAGACCGTGAGGATATCGACCGCGCGGTCAAAGCAGCCCGAGCTGCATTTGAAACTGGGCCCTGGTCCAAAATGACGCCCTCGGAACGAGGCCGCGCCATCTGGAAGCTGGGAGATCTGCTGGAGCAGAATCTGGAAGAATTTGCCGAGCTTGAGATGCTCGACAACGGAAAACCTCTGAAGGTAGCGCGGGTCGCCGATGTTCCCCTGGCCGTTGACTTGTTCCGATACATGGCGGGCTGGGCGACCAAAATTGAAGGCAACACCATTCCGATTTCCGCGGGCAACAAGTTTCTTGCGTACACGCTGCGCCAACCGGTTGGGGTTGTCGGTCAGATTATTCCCTGGAACTTTCCCTTGCTGATGGCCGCCTGGAAGCTGGGACCGGCGTCTGGCCACGGGTTGCACAGTAGTGATCAAGCCTGCCGAGCAAACGCCGCTGTCCTGCCTGCGGCTGGGCGAACTGGTTCAGGAAGCGGGCATTCCCGATGGCGTGGTGAATATCGTCCCGGGATATGGCGAAACCGCAGGCGCTGCCCTGGCCGCTCATCCTGACGTCGACAAGATTGCCTTCACCGGTTCGACGGAAGTCGGCAAACTGATTCTGCAGGCGGCTGCCGGAAATCTCAAGAAAGTGTCGCTGGAATTGGGTGGCAAGTCGCCCAACGTCGTTTTTGGCGACGGCGATTTGAAGACCGCAATCTCCGGCTCTGCCAGCGCCATCTTCTTTAATCACGGACAGTGCTGCTGCGCGGGCTCCCGGCTGTACATCGAGAAGAGCATCTTCGACGAAGTGGTCGAAGGCGTGTCCGCGAAAGCCAAGAAGATCAACGTCGGCCCGGGATGGGAGGCGTCCAGCGACATGGGGCCTCTGGTCTCGGAAGAACAGCTCAACCGGGTTTGCGGCTTTCTTGAATCCGGGCTCTCCGAGGGGGCAAAGGCCACGGTCGGAGGCGAGCGGCACGGCGACAAAGGCTATTTCGTCAAACCTACCGTGCTGGTCGACACCACCGAGAATATGAAAGTGGTGCGCGAGGAGATTTTCGGCCCGGTAGTTTCCGCAATTCCCTTCACCGATTACGACGATGTGGTCAGGCAAGCCAATAACACCGTGTACGGCCTGGCCGCGGGCATCTGGACGCGTGATATCGGGAAAGCGCATCGCCTGGCGTCGCAACTCCGTGCCGGGACGGTGTGGATCAACTGCTACAACGTGTTCGACGCCGCTCTGCCCTTTGGCGGCTACAAGCAGTCTGGCTGGGGCCGCGAAATGGGACACGACGTGTTGGAGCTTTACACCGAAGTGAAGTCGGTGTGCGCGGCTCTCTAGAAACCGCCGTTCGGAAAAAACCAGGCAGGTTCGATCGAATCATTCAGGCGGGGAGCTTCAGCTTCCCGCCTTTTTCTGCGCCTTTTTTCTACAATTGAAGGATGGAGCACCCCATATTCATCGAGCCTCTCACTGCCGATCATTGGGAAGCAGTACGTTCCATCTACCTCGAGGGAATCGCCACCGGAAACGCCACCTTCCAGCAAACAGCTCCCGATTGGGAAGAATGGGGTGCCGGACACCTGCGGGCGTGCAGGATGGTCGCACGCTCGGGGCAACAAATCGTGGGCTGGGCCGCGCTTAGTTCAGTATCCCGGCGGCCGGTATATCGCGGCGTGGCGGAAGTCAGCATCTACGTAGCGGAATCAGCCAGAGGCCGCGGGATTGGAACCACGCTCATGGCTCGACTGATCGCCGATTCAGAAGCGGAAGGGATCTGGACTCTGCAGGCGGGAATCTTTCCGGAAAACACTTCGAGCATCGCCCTCCACACCAAGGCGGGATTCCGGGTCGTGGGAACACGATCGCGGCTCGGTTGCATGGATGGACGTTGGCGCGACGTGGTGCTGCTGGAACGCCGAAGTCTCGTCGCCGGAACTTAGCCGGGCGGCCGTCACCCCTTACGCGCCAAGCCGCGCCCGTGTTATGTTCAATTTCCTTCGAATTTGGACGCGATTCCGCTTCGACCATGATTCGTTCTTACCAGGGGAAAACGCCGGTGATTCCCGAGTCCTGTTACGTGGACGAATCGGCGCAGATCATCGGCGACGTGGTTCTGGGCGAGCACGCCAGCGTCTGGATGAACGCGGTGCTGCGCGGCGACGTGCATTCGATCCGCGTGGGCGCGCATTCAAATGTTCAGGATTGCAGCGTGCTGCACGGCATGAAGGAGCAGTATGACGTTTCCCTGGGCGAGTATGTGACGGTGGGTCATTCGGTGACGCTGCATGGATGCGTGATTGAAGACCGCTGCCTGATCGGCATGGGGTCGATCATTTTGAATGGCGCGCGCATTGGTGCAGGCTCGATCATCGCCGCCGGTACGCTGATTCCGGAGAAGACGATCGTCGAGCCAGGGTCGCTGTGGATGGGATCGCCAGGAAAGTTTCGCCGCAAACTGGATGAGAGGGATCAGGAGACCATCATGCGGTATGCGAATAATTATCTGGGATACAAGGATTCGTATTTGCGGGAGAAGAAATAGAAAACCAGTAGTCAGTAGCCAGTCGCTAGTCAGCCAGAAGCGGATGTCACCTGGCGAGGTGACGTACGTGCCGCCCCGGAATGTCATCCTGAGCGGAGTAGCTGCTTCGCTTCGCGAAGCAGCCGCGTAGTCGAAGGACCTCATTCTGCGACGGCATGGCCGGTTTTCTCGCACGCGTTCAGCACAACGCTCTAGGTCCGTGGAAGTGTAGGGTCCTTCGACTCCGCAGCGGCGAGTCGCGTGCGAATCGGCCTGCTACGCTCAGGATGACAAGACTAGGACCGAGAGATGGGCGCCAGAAACCACGGAATCCCCGAGAGATTAAATCTCTACGATAGCTCGAAACTATCTTGCGACGTGGTTTGCGGAGGGCTTTGAGTGGGTTCGACTTGCTAGTTCTTCCGAGACGAACCCACCATTCGGCAGTATTTCGAAGGACCACAACTGGAAAGGCAAGGCACTATTCAGGCCATAGTCGGAACACGCGATTTCTTCCGCCGGAGACGACCTTTGGAATTTCGTGGAGGCGACTGTGCGCGACGTGTTTCGACTCTTTGAGTTCTCGGAAATCGCACTCCGATTTTCGAGGACCGACTTTTTCGCGCGCGGTGGGCGAAGAAACCGACGTCGTCGCCAAGGAGATGTACACCTGGGAAGACCGCGGACGAGCGCAGAGCGACAAGGGACAATCCCTTACCCTTCGCCCGGAAAACACCGCCAGCGTCGTACGTGCGTACATCGAACACAAACTCTGGGAACGCGGCCTGCAACAAGCTCTACTACATCGGTCCGCAGTTCCGGCGGGAGCGGCCGCAGAAGGGACGCTATCGCCAGTTCTATCAGATTGGGGCGGAAGTCATCGGTCCGGCCAGCGCGGGCAGCGAGTCTCCGGCGCGCGATGCGGAAGTGCTGGAGCTTCTGGCAACCTTGCTTGACCGGTTGGGCATAAAAGATTGGACTCTGGAGCTGAATTCGGTGGGCTGCGCCAACGACCGCGCGGCCTACAACGAAGCTCTGCGCAAGGCGCTCGAGCCCGTCGTTTCCAGTATGTGTGACGACTGCCAGCGGCGCGCTGTCACTAATCCCCTGCGCGTGTTTGATTGCAAAGTTCCTGAAGACCAGCCCATCATCGACAAACTGCCGCGCATCAGCCAGTTTCTGGACGAGGGCTGCCGCAAACATTTTGAGCAGGTACAGGCGATCCTGAAGGCCGTCGGCGTTCCTTTCACCCTCAATGACCGCCTGGTTCGCGGGCTCGACTATTACACGCGCACCGCGTTCGAATTTACTCACGGCGCTTTGGGCGCGCAGAACGCGATCCTCGGCGGCGGCCGCTATGACGGATTGTCGGAGTCGCTGGGCGGCCCGCAGGCTCCCGGCATCGGCTTTGCCATTGGCGAAGACCGGCTGGTGCTGGCGTTGCAGGAGTCATCCGAAGCGGTGCAGCGTAAGCCGGATGTCTATATCGCACCTTTGGGGACCGGCATGGATCTAGAAGCGGCGAGGCTGGCGCGCGAGTTGCGCCGTCACGATGTTGTGGTCGAACTCGGGGACGAAACCTTCCGGCTGAAAAAGTCGCTTGAAACCGCCAGCAAGATTGGAGCGCGTTTTGCGCTGATCGTCGGCGAAAACGAGGCCAAGTCAGGGTCTTTCGCGCTCAAGAATCTGGCAACCGGCGAACAGGTTTCGGTTCCGCGAGCTAATCTGGCAACGACGATTCAGGGAGGATCATGAGAAAGACTATTGGGATCATATTCTTCTTGTGCTTTTCGATAGCAGCCTTAGGACAAGCGGCGACCGGCCAGACCAAACCTCTCTCCGCGCTGGAACAGACCCTGATCGCCAATACCAGGGCGATTCCGGAAGCTCAAAAGGATAAGAATGTAGCCTTCCTCAAGCGCACCTTGACCGATGACTTTCTCGCGGTGGGCAGCGAAGGCAAGCTGCATGACAAAGAGGAAGTTATGGAAAATGCGCGCGGCGGCGAATTGAAAGATTATTACGCCTACAACCTGCGCGTTGTGCCGGTCAACGAGGAGGCCGCCATCGTCACCTACGACTGCGTGATTCACATGCCCGAGGGCGACGCGCCCGGCATGGCGCCGCGCTACCAGCACATTTCCGACCTGTGGGTAAAGCAGAACGACCAGTGGAGATTGAGGTTCCAGCAGGCGACAGCGGCGCGGCCGATTGACTAAGGCGTCAGGTTGCCATATTGACTTGGCAGGGTCTCGCGGCTAGCATTCTGGCGCGCAGGCTGATCGATCACCGAAAAAGGAGTCAATTTCCCATGAAGCGAATTTCGACCATCGCTCTTCTGTCCTTCCTGTTTGCGACCTTGCTGGCGCAAGCACAAATGCCGATGCCAACGCCTGCACCCGAACTCCAAAAGCTGGACTACTTCGTGGGGAACTGGTCGATGGATGGCGACCTCAAACCTGGACCTATGGGTCCGGGAGGTAAAGCCACCGGCACCGAACGCAATGAGTGGATGGATGGAAAATTCTTCTTAGCTTCGCACGGAACCTATGGCGGGGTCATGGGTAAAGGCGTCGAACAAGCTTTCATGGGCTATGACGCCGACCAAAAGGTGTACACCTACGACGCCTTCAACAGCATGGGTCAACACGAATCGTCCCGGGGCACGCTCGAGGGCGATACCTGGACCTGGTTGGCGGATGAAAACATGGGCGGGCAGAAGATGAAGGGACGATTCACGATGAAAATCGTTTCTCCGTCCGCGTACAACTATAAATACGAAATGTCGCCCGACGGAAGTAGCTGGGTAACGGTCATGGACGGAAAAGCTGTGAAGACGAAATAACTCCGTTCCGAACCACCGGCGCGGGCGCCCGCCGGTCCTGCCCGATCGGGCAGGCGGGGCGCTTGCGCTTCCGCGCCACAGTAGTCTCGCTGAATCCACTGCGACTCAACTCTACCGTTTATAATCTTTGATCCGGCTCACAGCCGCATTTTCCACCGAAGGGTACAAATTGCTCGATTTTCTAGGCGATCTACGACGTACACATATGTGCGGCGCTCTGCGTCCGGCGGATTCCGGCAAAAAGGCCGTGCTCATGGGCTGGGTAAACCGGCGGCGCGATCTCGGCAATCTGATCTTTATCGATATTCGCGACCGCAGCGGCGTGACTCAGGTTGTATTCAATAAAGAGCGCGATCCCGCGATTCACCAGAAGGCTGAGGCGCTGCGCAACGAGTACGTCATCGCCGTCGTGGGCACGGCCAAGCAACGCACTGCCGACACGGTGAACAAGAACATCGCCACCGGCGAGGTGGAACTGATCGCGGAAGAGCTGCGCATCCTCAACGAATCGAAGCAGCCGCCGTTTCTGCCCGGCGAAACCGTGCTGCCCAACGAGGAGATGCGGCTCAAGTATCGCTATATCGATCTGCGCCGCGACGCCATGCAGTACAACATTGAACTGCGTCACAAGGTTGCGCTGGCGATTCGCGACTATCTTTCGGCGCAGGGATTTTTCGAGATTGAAACTCCTTTCATGACGCGCTCCACGCCCGAAGGGCGCGCGCGACTACCTGGTTCCCAGCCGGGTGCAGCCGGGGAGTTTCTACGCGCTGCCGCAGTCGCCGCAACTGTTCAAGCAGATTCTGATGATCTCGGGATTCGACAAGTATTTCCAGATTGTCCGCTGCTTCCGCGATGAAGATCTGCGCGCCGACCGCCAGCCGGAATTTACCCAGATCGATCTGGAAATGTCCTATCCGCAGCCGGAGCGGGTGTGGGAAGTGGTCGAGGGTTTTCTGACCGCCGCGTTCAAAGCTGCCGGAAGCGAAATCAAGACGCCATTTCCGCGCATGAGTTATGACGAGGCGATGCGATTGTACGGCAGCGACAAGCCGGATATGCGTTTGCCGGCGATGCTGGATGTGCGGGAGGCATTCACGCCGGAAGATCTGGAAAAATTCCAGGCGACATTTAAGGTCGGACCGGATGTTGCTCCGCTGCTTATCCGAATCCCGAAGGCGGGAGAGATGTCGGGCACGGAACGGCGAACTATAGGCACCTACGGAGCGTTCGCACACTCTCAGGGGACGTCATTTGTCAGCTTGATGACCGATCCGAATCGTTTTGCCAAGGAATATCCCAACTCGCTCGAGAAAACTTCTCAAGTTCGCTGGAGTCGAGCCCGGGGATTTATGGTTGCTGGCGGTGCGCAAGGCCGACTCGAAGCAAACTCTGCATCAGTTTTTTCAGACTTGCGGCCAACTCCGTCTCGACCTGGCTCAGAAATACGCGGCCAAGCATGGAGCCTTCATCAGGACCGGCGATCCCGCGAAAGACTTCCGCTTTCTCTGGGTGACGGACTTCCCCATGTTCGAGTGGGACGCGGAAAGCAAGCGCTGGAACGCAGCCCATCATCCGTTCACTTCGCTGCATGACGAGGACATGGCGAAGCTCGAAACTAGCTTCGATTCAACCGGTGATCCAAAGTCTCCGCTGGGCGAAATCCGCGCGTTGGCCTATGACGTCGTGCTGAATGGCACCGAGCTGGGGTCGGGCTCAATCCGTATTCATCGCCAGGATATTCAGAGCAAGATTTTTCGCGCTCTGGGTTTGACCGAAGAAGAAGCGCGATCCCGCTTCGGCTTTTTCCTGGAGGCCCTGGAGTACGGCACGCCTCCACACGGCGGCATGGCCCTTGGACTGGATCGCATTGTGATGATTCTGGCCGGCGCCGACAGCCTGCGCGAAGTAATTCCCTTCCCCAAGACCGCCCGCGCGGTTGATTTGATGGTCGACGCGCCCACGCCGGTGAGCGAAGCGCAGTTGAAAGAACTGGGAATTCAGGTGAAGAAATAAGCCCGTCCCGGTGGCTTATTTTTCCTGCTTTCTGAGCTTAAACCGCTGCAGCTTGCCGGTGGCCGTCTTCGGCAATTCGTCGAAAAACTCTACCCAGCGCGGACGTTTGAAAACCGGCAATCGGCTCACCACAAACTCCTGGAGTTCGCGAGCCAGGTCGGGCGTTCCCGCCACGCCGGTTTTCAGAACGACGCAAGCTGCCGGCTTCAATAGCTGGTCGTTGTCCTCGTGACCAACCACCGCCGCTTCCAGCACCGCGGGATGCTCCATCAGCACGTTCTCGATTTCGATCGGGCTCACCCACACGCCGCTGCATTTGAGCATGTCATCGGAGCGGCCTACGTACCAGAAATATCCGTCGGCATCCTGGTAATACTTGTCGCCGGTGCGGATCCATTCGCCTTCAATGGTGCTCTTGGATTTCTGGTGCTGGTTCCAGTAGTGGGAGCAGGTCGAGTCCGCGTTGACCAGCAGGTTGCCGATTTTACCGAGGCTGACTGGCTGATTATTTTCATCCACGATCTTCGCTTCGTAGCCGGGAATGATCTGTCCGCTGGAACCGGGGCGAATCGCGCCTGGGCGATTGGCGATGAACACGTGCAGAATTTCCGTGGAACCGATGGCGTCGAGGATTTCAACTCCGAAGCGTTCCTTGAAGCGATGGAAGAGGGCGGCGGGCAAGGCCTCGCCGGCGGAAACACCATAGCGGATGGAGGACAGATCGAAATCCGGCGCGCCCGGACAGGCGGGGGTGGCTGCCCCCACGTCGGCGTTTTCGGACGCATGGGCTAATAGCGCTGCATAGTTCGAGGGCACGGAGAAAAGCAGCGTCGGCCGATGACGCTTGATAATTTCGAAAACCTGCTGAGGTTTGGGCGGACCAGGCCACAGAATGCTGGTCCCGCCTACCGCCAGCGGGAAGTAGAGAGCGTTGCCCAGTCCGTAGGCGAAAAACAATTTGGCGGCACTGAAGCAGCGGTCATTTTCCGTCATGCCCAAAATGCCCTTGGCATAGCGCTCGGCGCACACCACCATGTCATGCTGCAGGTGGACGCATGCTTTGGGAAATCCAGTGGAACCCGACGAGTAGAGCCAGAAGGCTGCATCATCTTTACTGGTAGGCTCAGCCTCGAGTTCCGGCGGATTTTGCTCGAGCAAATCATCGAAGCGCACCGCTCCCGCGGGCGGATTCGCCCCCACAACTACCACATGCTTCAGGTAGCGGAGTTCTTCCCTGGGGATCGCCGCAATCTGCGGATACAGTGATTCGCTGACCACGGCGACGCGTGCCCGCGCATTGTTCAGCATGTATTGGTAGTCGGACGACCTGAGCAAAGTGTTGACCGGCACCGGAACCGCGCCGATCTTGATGGCGCCAAAGAAACTGATGGCGAACTCGGGGCCGTCAAGCAGGAGCAGAAATACGCGCTCCTCGATGCGGACGCCCAATTTGCGCAGACCGTTTCCGAAGCGGTTTACGCTCTGCCAAAGCTGGCGGTAGGTGAGCCGCGCGCCTTCCGACTCGATGGCGATCTTTTCTCCGCGGCCTTCGTTTATATGGCGATCGATGAAGTAGGTAGCGGCGTTGAACTGGTCGGGAAGCAGAATGGGCGCGCCCAAACTCATTTGGAAGCGACGCGTTTGCGGAAGCCGCGCAGGATAATCACACCGCTGACGCCAAAGCTGGCGACGGCTCCGAGAGCCAGAGTTTTGACCAGTTGTGGGTTGTAGTGCAGCAAGTCCGAGAAGAACGCCGCCAGCGCAAAAAGAATTCCGAGCACGTTAAGCCACGCCGGCGAGCTGGAGGTTTGTGCCTGATCGCGATGCTGCAAGCGGAGCTGAAGCAGGACCGCAGCCAATCCGACTGCGCCCATCACCACTACCGCCAATGGACTGAAGAATGCGCCGCGATTGGTAAACAGCACGACCAGGGCAAGCGCCCCGCACAGCAGCCCGGAGGCGATTACCGTCCAGCGGCGCGAGTTGTAGCCGGACTCACTCACCTTCACCTCAAATGCGAAAGTTCATTGTAGACGGGAAGTCGCGTCATGTTAGCAGAAGATTGGTACGGGGACATCCTGGGCACAAGATGTGGCCGCTGATCAGTCAGATGACTACTGCCTCTTTGTACTCGCCAAACACTTTGCGCATGGTGTCGGAAATTTCTCCGACAGTCGCGTAAGCTTCCACGGCAGTCAGGATGTGCGGCATGAGATTCGCTCCCGAGCGAGCGGCGGATTCGATTTGCGCGAGAGAGGCCTTCCAGGGGGCCGAATCCCGCCGCGCGCGGAGAGCGCGCAGACGATCCACCTGCTTGCGCTCCAGGGCTTCGTCGATGCGCTGGATGGGAATGGGTTTTTCTTCATCCACGGCGAAGCGGTTTACCCCAACCACCACAGCCTGATCGCGGTCGATCTGCTGCTGATACTCATACGCTGCGTTCTGGATTTCCTGCTGCACGTAGCCGCGCTCCAGAGCCCTGATCATGCCGCCAAGCGCTTCGATTTTTTCCAGATAACCGTTCGCGCGAGTTTCGATTTCGTTGGTCAGGGTTTCGATGTAATACGAGCCCGCCAGCGGGTCGATGGTTTGCGGGACGCCGGATTCGTAGGCGACGATCTGCTGGGTGCGCAGCGCGATGCGAGCGGCCTGCTCAGTGGGCAAAGCCAGAGCTTCATCGTAAGAATTGGTATGCAACGATTGGGTTCCGCCCAGCACCGCGGCCAGCGCCTGCAGCGCGGTGCGGACAATGTTGTTCTCCGGCTGCTGCGCGGTAAGAGTGGACCCGGCAGTCTGAGTGTGAAAGCGCAGCATCCAGGAGCGTGGGTTCTTTGCCTTGAAATGATCCCGCATGATGCGCGCCCACATGCGGCGAGCGGCCCGGAACTTGGAAACTTCTTCAAGAAAATTGTTGTGCGCATTGAAGAAGAAAGAGATTCTGGGGGCAAACTGATCGATATCGAGTCCAGCGTCGACCGCCGCCTGCACGTAAGCGATGCCGTTGCCCAGCGTGAATGCGACTTCCTGAACCGCGGTCGATCCCGCCTCGCGCATGTGATAACCGGAGATGGAAATGGTGTTCCACTCGGGGACGTTCTGATTGCTCCAGGCAAACAGGTCGGTGACGATGCGCATGGCCTGCTGCGGCGGATAAATGTACGTTCCCCTGGCGATGTATTCCTTGAGCACGTCGTTCTGCACCGTCCCGGAAAGCTTTCGAATATCCGCGCCTTCGCGGCGGGCCACCGCGACGTAGAGTGCCAGCAGGATTGAGGCGGTAGCGTTGATGGTCATCGAGGTAGAAATCCTGGTCAGGTCGATGCCGTCGAAAAGACGCTGCATGTCTTCAATCGAATCGATCGCCACCCCGACTTTTCCGACTTCGCCGACGGCCAGGGGATGGTCGGAATCAAGGCCAATCTGCGTGGGCAGGTCAAAGGCGACCGAGAGACCCGTGGTGCCGTTGGCCAGCAGATACTTGTAGCGCTTGTTGGATTCCTCGGCATCGCCCATGCCGGCGTATTGCCGCATGGTCCAAAGGCGGCCGCGGTACATGGTGGCTTGCACGCCGCGCGTGAAGGGATATTCGCCGGGATAGGAAAGATCACGTTCCAGGTCGCGGCCGCTGAGATCGGCGGTCGCATACAGCGGACGAATCGGAATATGTGAGGAGGTTTCGGGATCGCCGGAAGCTTTGGTTTTGAGATCGTCCGTCATTGAAAACCAGTTGCCGGTCAACAGGGTTCAGTTGTCGGAAATCACGGCGAGTGGTCCCGACGCTGTCGCGCGACCATGCGTTTCAGCTTTTCTTCCACACCCGCCAGAACGAGGTCACGCCAAACCAGACGAATGTCAGTGTGAAAATAATTGCAACGACCAGGCGACCGGTGGTGGTTTGTCTCGCCAGGTAGCGGGTATATTCGCGAAAAAAAGCGGCCGCGCCGATGAATGCTAAAGCCAGGAAAACAAAGCCCGTGACCTCCAGCCAAAGCTGGTGGAGGACGCGTCCGAAATGTGCGGCTGTGGTGCGCGCTCCTTTAAAGATGGCGCTGAGAGTACGATTCCGGCTGGCCGACTGACCAATAACCCGCGTCAGAATGGTTAATTTTCGGAAGCTGGAAAGCTTTGTCATCAGCATCGATTTTAGCAGTGTTCGGGTTTACAATGACGGGCGTGCCGGTTGTCCGACGAACCGGGTAACCGGTTCCGGCATCTAAAGGTGGTATAGGGTCGGCAACCAGCCGATGTTCTCCCAGGGGGCAACGTGGACCAGCAACTGAAGCAACTGATGAAGGAACTGGGCGAGGCAATCAACGAATCGCTGGCTGATAGCGAGCAGATTGCCGAAGTCGTTTCCAGAATCAAAGACGGGGGATACGACATTTTCCTGGTGCTGGAAGCCACAATCGGAGTGAGCAAGCCGGGTGAGAAATCCGACGACAAAACCTCCATGGTCACTACGCTTACCACCAATCCCGAATTCAAGATAAGCGATCAGGATCTCAAGTTCCTGAAGTCGTTGCGCATCAAGATCGAAAACGACGCGGCCTGAAACCGACCAACCCCTGACGCCCGACCCCCTATCTGTTACACTGTCGCGTTCCGGAAGCCCCCTAAAATAACGGGCCGCGGAGCTTCCCTGGGTCTGCAGGCTACATCAAAGCCGAAACGCTATGAAAGACACACTGGGAGTCTTGTTAGCCGGCGGCGCCGGTGAGCGACTTTATCCCCTGACTCGCGACCGCGCCAAACCTGCCGTAACCTTCGGCGGCATTTACCGAATTATTGACGTCACTCTTTCGAATTGCATCAACTCCGACCTGCGGCGGGTCTATATCCTCACCCAGTACAAGGCCCTTTCCCTGAACCGGCATATCCGCGAAGGCTGGAACATTATGGGGGTGGAACTGGGCGAGTTCGTCGAAGTGCTGCCGCCCATGAAGCGGGTGAGCGACCAGTGGTATCAAGGTACCGCTGACGCGGTGTACCAGAATATTTATTCCATCGGCTCGGAGCAGCCCAAGCATGTGCTCATCTTGTCGGGCGATCACATTTACAAAATGAATTATGGCCTGATGCTGCAGCGGCACAACGACTCAGGAGCCGATGTGACCCTGGCCACGATCCAGATTGATCCCAATGAGGTTTCACGTTTCGGGGTGGTGGACGTGGATCGCGATCACCGGGTGTTGGGATTCGAGGAGAAGCCAAAGAACACCAAGCTGCGCTCGCCGTCGAACCCCGATAAAGTGTGCGCCTCGATGGG
Source organism: Terriglobia bacterium (assembly GCA_963734265.1). Lineage (GTDB taxonomy): Bacteria > Acidobacteriota > Terriglobia > Terriglobales > Acidobacteriaceae > JAIQFF01. Next base: position 344,172 of record CAVTGN010000010.1, on the reverse strand, counting down.
CATTTATCTTTTCAATACCGACGTGCTCATCCCGGTATTGCTCAAAGACGCGGAAGATCCGACCTCGAGCCACGATTTCGGTAAAGACATCCTGCCCAAGATGGCCGACGACTACCGGGTTTACACCTACGATTTCGTGGACGAAAACAAAAAAGAGGCTCTCTACTGGCGGGACGTGGGAACGCTGGAAGCGTATTACGAAGCCAATATGGACATCGTGGCGGTCTCGCCGGTGTTCAATCTATACGATTCGGACTGGCCGATCCGCACTCACCAGCGCCAATATCCGCCGGCGAAATTTGTTTTTGCCGAATCGGGCCGAACCGGAACCGCGGTGGATTCCATTGTTTCCGCCGGCTGCATCGTTTCCGGCAGCATGGTGAAAGGCAGCGTGCTCTCGCCCGACGTACGCGTCAATTCCTACAGCGAAGTGGACAGCAGCATTCTTTTCTCTCACGTGAACGTAGGACGCCATTGCCGCATCCGCAAAGCCATCATCGACCGCGACGTCCACATTCCCGAAGGCACTACCATCGGATACGACAGCGAAGCCGATCGCCAGCGCTATTTCGTCACCGAAAGCGGCATCACGGTGGTGACCCGCGACTACTCTCTCTTCGAGAATCCAGTGACGGTGGATTACTTCACCAGCGAATAGTTTCCAGCCCTTCAGCTCCTTTCTCAGGCTTTTTCGCCACTTGTGTCATCTAGTTGCACTCCCGCAGGAATATCCGCCAGGAGGCTGAAGAGTTGTCGGCGGGGCGGTCCTGAGTTTCTGGTATCGCTTCTGGCTTTGTTTCTGGCTTTGTTTTTTAACACCAGTTCTTAGTTTCAAGTTCTCGGTTCTTAGCTTTGGCCTGTGCTTTCGCCTTGTATTCGCCTGTTATTTGCCCTGCCTGCTACAATGCCTTGCCTTATAGAAGTGCAGAACTTTTGGGCCCACAAAAACGTACCTGTATTGTGGTGTTAAGACCCGGAATGAGCCAAGTCCGGGTAACTGACCAGGAGTTCCGGGGAGTGCGGGTTGGAAGACGCCCAGGCCGTTGCCATGCTGGTCCGTCGCTGCATCGCCGGCGACGTGGTGGCCTGGGAGGAAATCGTGCAGCGCTACAACCGGCGCATCTACAACATTTGCTACCGCTTCGCCGGTTCGAGCGACGACGCCCAGGATCTTACCCAGGAAGTCTTCATCAAGATGTTCCGCACTCTCAGTTCCTACGACGTGGAGCGGGGCGCGTTCATGACCTGGGTCACCACCATCACCCGCAATCTGCTGGTAGACCACTTCCGCAAGAGCAAGCAGGATCGGGTGACCGACTCGCTGGACGCCACCCCTTCCGAGCACGAAGATGCGATGCCCCTGAGCGAGAAGATCGAGGACAAGGGTCCATCGGCGGATACCAGCGTGCAAGGGCGAGAGACTCGGGACATGGTGCATCGCGGGCTGCAGAAACTGTCTCCCGAACTGCGCGAAGCGGTCATCCTGCGCGACCTGCAAGACATGGATTACAAGGACATTGCCACGGTACTAAAGGTTCCGGAGGGCACAGTGAAATCGAGGATAAATCGCGGGCGAGCGGAACTTGCGCGCCTGCTTCAACGTACATATAGGCAGGTGATCTGATGCCAGGCGAATCAAAAAACGGAATGCAGTGCGGCGAGTTCGACGCCCTGCTGAATGATGCCCTGGACGGGACCCTAACCGGGCCAAAGCTGGAGAGTTTCCAGGCTCACGCCCGGATTTGCGCGGTCTGCGGGCCTCTGCTTTCTGAGGCCGATGCCGGACGGCGCTGGCTGAAGTCGTTAGTCGAGGCGGAACCGCCGGCCAACCTGGTCCACAACATTCTGGTGGCGACCACCGGGCACGAAAGCAAGCGAACCCTGGTCAGCGCCCAGTCGGAAGCTTCATGGAAGGACAAAGTCACCGCCTGGCTGCGGCCGGTGTTTGCTCCTGTCCTTGCCATGAGCCGCCAGCCGCGCTTCGCCATGTCATTCGGAATGGCGTTCTTCTCCCTGTCGATTTCTCTCAGCCTGGCCGGGGTGAAGGTGAGCGACGTTCGCCAGGTGGACCTGCGGCCCAGCGCCATCAAGCGCACGTACTACGAGACCTCGGGCCGCGTGGTGAAGTACTACGAGAACATTCGCTTCGTGTACGAAATCGAATCGCGGGTGCGGGAATTCAAGCGAGTCACCGCGCCGGCCGAACCAAGTCCCAAACAACAAAACCAAAACAAGGAACAGAAAAATAACAATACCAGTGGAGAACCTGAGCAGAACCAGGAACGCAACTACAGCCAGGGAGAGAACCAGCCCGTGCTGGCCTCCTACCCGAACCATCCGCCTGTAGGAACCGCGACCACTTACAGGAGGCTTTCATGAACTGCGCCAACCATCCCGACGTTCAGTCGGTGGCCTTTTGCCGCACTTGCGGAAAACCGCTGTGCGCCAATTGCACCCGCTCGGTGCACGGAGTCATTTATTGCGAAAGCTGCCTGGCAGCGCGCCTTGAAGGAGTGCAACCGACCGTGCCGCCGCCGGTCGCGGGTTTTCCGCCGCCGCCAGCCGCCGGTTATGTTGCCCAGGCTACCGCCGCCCCTCCCGCAGGGGCTCCCAATCCGGCTCTGGCGGGTATTCTTGCCGGGCTCTTCCCCTTCGGAGTGGGCGCGGTTTACACCGGCCAGTACGCCAAAGGCTTGGCGCACCTGGTGGTCTTCACCTTACTCGTCCTCGGCGCCAGCAGCGGGAGCGAGACCATGGGCGTGGTCTGCGGAATTGGCATCGCGGCGTTCTATGTTTACCAGATTATCGATGCCGTGCGCTCCGCCTGGGCCGTGCAACTGGGACAGCCCGCGCCCGACCCGTTTGGATTGGCGACAACTTTCAGCGCCGGTGACCGGATGGATGCGAGCAAGGTGCCGGTCGGAGCCCTGGTCCTGATCGGACTGGGCGTGGTCTTCCTGTTGCACACCCTCGACATATGGGATTTCAGCGCGCATCGGGTGTGGCCGCTGATACTGATTGGCATCGGCGCTTTTCTTCTGCTTCGCCGCCTGGGGTTGATTGGCGAAGTGCCTGCCGGATTCGATCGCGTGCGAAGCGTTAAACGCGGCTTGATGGGCCCCGCTATCCTGCTGACCCTCGGCTTCCAGTTTTTGCTGGAAAGCATGGGCGTCATGCGGTTCGGGCGGACCCTGCCCCTGCTGCTGATCGTGATTGGATTGGTAAAGATTTACCAAAGCACAGGCGGGCCGGGTCCGCTCAATGGACCAACCCCGAGTGGAATACCGCCGTCCGGAGTCGTGACTGGCGAAGTTCCGCCACCGTATCCGGAAGTAAAGCCGGAGGTGAAGAATGGCTAGCCCGGTACAAACTCCTCCTCTGATGCCTCCGCCCATGCCCCCTATACGGCGTCAGCGGCGGTCCGTGGCGGGTCCGGTCGTCCTGATTCTGCTGGGCGTAGTGCTGCTGCTGACGACCATGCATGTGCTGCACCCGCAGCCTCTGCTGCGCTGGTTCGGGACATACTGGCCGGCCCTGATTATTCTTTGGGGCATAATCAAATTGGTTGAGTATCAGCAGGCACAAAGGGAAGGGGTGCGACCGTCGGGCATCGGAGCCGGCGGAGTCTTGCTGCTGGTCTTTCTGATCCTCTTCGGGATGTCAGCGACTCAGGCCTCGCGCTTTAACTGGGACGAGATCCGCGACCACATCAATATCGGCGATGAAGACTTCCAGATTTTCGGTCACACCTACAACTACGACGATCAGCTGCAGCAGGACTTTCCGGCGGGCGCGAGCCTTCACGTCGTAAATGATCGCGGAGCGGTAAATCTGACCGCCTCGACCGACAATCAGATCCACGTCGACGTTCGTAAACGGATCAACGCCGACAGTCAGGAAGAAGCCGACAAGATCAACCCTGGCGCCAAGCCTCAAATTACCATCAATGACCATACCGTCACTCTGACCGGCAGTACGCAAGGCGGCGGCGATCATTCAGTCACCATGGATCTGGATATCCGCCTTCCCCGAAATGCGCCTGCAGTAATTTCTTCGCACCACGGTGACGTCAGCGTGTTGGGCCGCGATGGCGACGTGGAAATTTCCAGCCAGGGCGACGTCGCCGCGTCCGACATCAACGGAAAAGTGAGTCTTAATCTCAGCCACGGCTCGGCTCGGGTTTCGAAGATCTCCTCCGACGTTTCCGTGCAGGGACGGGCAGACGATGTTTCTCTGGAAGACGTCAAAGGAGCGGCTCGGTTAAACGGCGAGTTCGACACCATCAAACTGGAGAAGATCGCCAGTGCAGTCAGCTTCAAGTCCGCCCGTACTGACATGGAGTTCTCCAGGCTCGACGGCGACCTCGATATGGACTCTGGCGACATGCGGGCCAGCGACCTGACAGGACCCTTCCGCCTGCTCACAAGGTCGAAAGACGTCCGGCTGGCCGGAATGAACGGAGATGTGCGCCTGGAAAATGAAAATGGCGCTATCGAGATTCACACCAACAAACTGGGAAGCATGCAGGTCAGCAACCGCAACAGTGACATTCAGATCTTCCTACCTGACAAGGCTGCTTTCCAGGTTGATGCTCGCGCTCGTGGCGGCGAAATCGAATCGGACTTTGACGCTCTGAAAATCGCCAATGGCGACGATCAGGCCACCGCCACCGGCTCGATCGGAAACGGCGGTCCGCATCTCGTGATCAACAACGAGCACGGCGGAATCGAATTGCGAAAAGGATCGTCGATGGCCGAGTCGGCAACGCCCCCGAAGCCGCCGCGCCCACCGGCCCCGCCAAAAGTCCCCGTGCCCACAGAAAACTGACATTTAAACTCGAGGGTGCCCCGTCCAAGCTCCGCTTGGGCGGGTTCTTCTTTGATAAACGCAATTCGAGAGAATTCATCCCTCGGCGGCAGAACTTACCCGCCCAAGCGGAGCTTGGACGGGGCACCCTCGTCATGGTCACGGGATGACTTTCTTCCACCTTCCTCGTCTATCCCCCATGCAAATCGTTCGCTTCTTGCTGTTAGGCGTGTTGTGTCTTTGCCTCCCGGCCGGCGCGCAGGACGCTGCCATGTTCCACGCAAATCTGGCGCGTACCGGCGTCTACGACGCACCTGGCGTTCCCAGGTTCAGCAAGGTCAAATGGAAGTTTCAAACCGCCGGCCAGGTAATTTCGTCGCCGGCAGTGGCGAGCGGCACGGCCTACGTCGCCAGCACGGACGGAAATCTCTATGCTGTTGACATCGAATCCGGCGCGCAGAAATGGAAGCTCGAGTTGGGCGTGCGGGCAACGGCCTCACCGGCGGTCGATCATGGAACCGTTTATCTCGGGACCTATAGCGGCCGCTTCTACGCGGTGGATGCGGCCACGGGAAAACTGAAGTGGAAGTTTCAAACCGAGGGAGAACGACGGTTTGCAGGCAAGCATCTGCACGGCTCCGAGCCTGCCGGGGAGAGCATGCCCGACCCCTTCGATTTTTATCTTTCGTCGCCGGCGGTGTGGAACGATGCCGTCTACTTCGGCAGCGGTGACGGCAACGTCTACGCTCTCGACGCGGCCACAGGTGCGCTAAGGTGGAAGTTTCACACTGGTGATGTGGTTCACGCTTCACCGGCCATTTCGGACGGAGCTTTATATATCGGCAGTTGGGACAGTTACTTCTACGCGCTCGATGCCGCCAGCGGAAAAGAAAAGTGGCGCTTCAAAACCGGAGAAGACCACAAGATATACAACCAGGTCGGCATTCAGTCTTCGGCGGCGGTCGCGGACGGCACAGTCTACTTCGGTTGCCGCGATTCGAATTTCTACGCGCTTGACGCCCGCACCGGACAGAAAAAGTGGGCCTTCAACAACAAAGGTTCGTGGGTCATCACCTCGCCCGCGGTGCGCGATGGCAAAGTCTATTTCGCAACTTCGGACTCTTCTTTGCTCTACGGCGTGGATGGCAAAACTGGAACTCCGCTGTTCTCACTGAACTTCAAAGGCTGGCCCATATTTTCCTCTCCGGCCATCGCCGCCAATATGCTCTACGTCGGCACCCATCAGGGGAAACTCGTCGCCGTCGATCTTGCCACTCAGAAACTCGCATGGACTTTCGAGACCGAAGCATCGCGGCAGAACGGGCCTGCCGTCACCAAGCCAGATGGAACTCCCAACTACGAAGCCGCTTTCGTCGACAATTTCTACGAGAACATGGTGATCGGTGTCAGCAAGATGATGAGTGTTGGAGCGATTCTTTCCTCGCCGGTGATAGTGAACGACGTCATTTATGTGGGCAGCACAGACGGGTTTCTGTACGCGCTGATGTAAATCTGTCGTGAACCGGGTGCCCGACCCTCTTCGCGCATTTTGCGAAAGGGTGGGTAGCGTCGGCAGCTCACTGATCTTTTCTCTCCGAATAGCGACACGTAACTCCTCTTTTGTCTCGCTCTATTCATTCGATCAAACCATCGCCCCACACGATCCGGCACCCTCGAAGCTATAGGTCGCGCCATACAGGCAGAGCTATATTTGTGCGGGTAGTGTGCTTTTTATCCTGATGAGGAAATTGCGCCTAATTTTCTTTGTATTCTTGATTCTGCTGCTGGCCGGCTGTGCAGCCAAGCAGAAGCCGGTCGCGCCGCCTCCACCACCGGCCCCGGCGGCTGCGGCTCCGATCCGCAGCCAGATGCCGCCGCCATCGGCTGAGGTCATCGAGCATTGCGTGATAAGCAAACAGGAAAACGCGAACACGGTTTCCTGCCGCTGCGAGCCGGTCACGACCAGGATCGATTCCAAGACCGGTCACACAGTCATCGTCTGCAAGAAGATGCCGACAGAAAAATAAGGGCGATTCTCAAACGCCGGCTGTGGCTAGGCGCTGGCCCCGGCTACCCACTCCGCCTGGCGCGAACCACCGTGGCTTAAGGCGTAGAGCACTAACTCGACGCGACTTGATATCCCCAGTTTGTCGAAAATGCGGAAGAGATACTTCTTGATGGTGTGCTCGCTCAGGCAAAGTTCCTGCGCGACTTCGCGGTTGCTCAGGCCATCGGCGACGAGGGCGACTACCTGTTCTTCGCGCGGCGTGAGCAGCCGGATGCCACGCGAGTTCACCATATGGAGAGACGGCACCTGGCTTAACGACTCGATCACATACTGCATTTGTTCGCTGTTGGCCCACACCTGGCCGCGATGCACGCTGTGAATGCACTTGCATAGCAGGCGAAAGGGGTACTGAGAAAAGCAAAACAGCCCTCGCGCGCCGGAGCGGAAAGCGTTCACTACAATGTCGCGGTCGTAGGTGTCGAGCAGGATGATTTTGGCTACCTCGGGGTGAGCGAGATGCAGGCGGCGCACGACCGTCATATCCGGCCAGCCATCGCTGGGATTATCGGCGTTGAGGATGGCCACCTCCACCGGAACCGAGCCGATCACTCGCAGGATGGCCTCCGGGTCAAGAATGCAGGAGGTCACATGGAATTCTGGCCGGCGGCGAAGCGCACCGGCCAGAAGCTGGCACTGCATTTGATTGGAGTCGGCGATCAACACTCCAATTGAATTCGAAGGCGTAGCTAATGTTGAGTCCATAACTCCTTGTGGCACGCAATTAAATCCTCCGGTCCAATCCAACATGAGCACTAATTGGCGCCAGCCTAATCGATTGCGGACGGGCATTTCTGTGACGTATCAACATTGCAGATGGTTGAATGACCTGTGGGAAAACAGGTCAAGAGCTGCAATGCGATTCGGTGAGCGCCTTCTCTGCACTCCCAACCGCTTGCGGCGCATGCAGATAGGCAGCAGTCGCGAGCATGGTGCATTCTGCGCGCAGAACTCGAACGGTTGGCTAGTCTACTTTCGGGGGTACTACCAAAGAAGACGAGAACAAGGACCATGGCCACTGAAGCATTGCTACGCGGAAAGCACAAGACAAGTAGCAGTCAGAGTTGCGAGAAATATTGCCAGAAATAACACGTGAAAATTGAAGTCCGCACGCGGGCAGGCCGGCCCGTGTTGACTCGGTACTTGCTTTCCGAAGCCGCTTCCCTTGTGACGATAATGCCCGACCCCACTCGCCTACCTTCGTAGACGCCACTTCCCATGTCTTGTCGACTTGGCTGCGTCAGGATAATTTGCGAACTAAGAGATTCCGTCGCATCCGCGGCGGGAACAAGAGAGGCAGTAACCAAAGAAGGACAGCGTCAAGAGAGAAAAATGAAAAGATTTCTGAGCTGCGCGGTGCTGGTGCTTGGCTGCGCAGCCCAGGCAGGTTCGGTGGCGGCCGTGGCCCAGGAGACGACGGAAGCGGCAAAGGCAAGCGCAGGGGCTTCGGAGCCTACGAAACCCGGTATAGCGGACGGTGCATCGAGTCCAGACGAGATGGGGAACCGCCGCCCGCTCTACCGGTTACAAAAAAGCGACGTGATCGAAATCAAATTCACCTTTGTCCCCGAATTTGACCAGACGACCAGCGTGCAACCGGATGGGTTCATCGCGCTCAAGGGATTGGACCAACTGTACGCGAAAGGGTTGACCGTAGCGGAGCTGCGGAATAACCTGCGCGAGGCCTACGCTCCGACGCTGCACGATCCGGAAGTCACAATCGGTCTCAAGGAGTTTGAGAAGCCTTATTTCATCGCCGGCGGAGCGGTGGCACGTCCGGGCAAGTACGAATTGCGCGGCGACGCCACGGTAACCGAAGGAGTGGCGATGGCTGGAGGATTCACCGAGCAGGCCAAGCACTCGCAAGTGGTGCTGTTCCGGCGGATCTCGGAAGAACGGACAGAGGCCCGGATCTTGAACGTGAAACAAATGCTGAACTCGCGAAACCTGGCGGAAGATTTCCATCTCAGGGCGGGCGACCTCGTATACGTCCCGCAGAACTGGATCTCCAAGATCCGGCGCTACCTGCCAACTTCCAGCCTGAGCACATACGTAAACCCAACCCAGTTTTAGGGAAAGGGCGGAAGTAACCCCTCCGAAGATCGATTTGCAATAAGCCTCTCGGGCTTACGGTGCCCTCAAGCGGATACAGCCGCTGCCCGATACCACAAAAATTAATGGACCGACGGCGATGGCGCCGGGAGAGAAACTCCTTATGGGAGAAGAGCTCACGATCATCCGCAAACCGGTGGCGGCGTCTGCACCGACCATGCGGGATCTGTTCGCGGTGCTGTTCCGGCAACGGCGCATCGGGCTCATTTCTTTTTTGACAATCTTCCTGGCCGCAATCCTTTACGGCGTGTTCGCGCCCTCGTACGAGTCTCACATGAAGGTAATGGTGCGGCGGGGACGGGTAGACGCGCCGGTCACTCCTACGCCGTCGCCATCACCAATGTTTCAGCGGGAAGAAATCACGGAAGAAGAATTGAATTCGCAGGTCGAGTTACTTAAAGACGACGAAATTCTGGCTAAGGTGGTGCAGGCGACCGATTTAACCAGCCGAACCTCATGGATTGACAACCTTCTCGGCGGAAACGACGAGGTCAGGCTGGCCCGCGCCGTTCGCCGGATGACGCGGAGGTTGAAAGTGGAGCCGGTGCGAAAGTCGAACCTGATTGACGTCACCTACTCTTCATCCGATCCCGCACAAGCCGCCAGCGTACTTCATTCTCTGGCGCATGCCTTCCTCGAACGACAGGAGCACGTACGCCGCCCTTCTGGTGAGGTCGAATTTTTCGACCAGCAGGTAGTTCTGTCGCGGCGCGGATTGCTGGATGCAGAGTTTCATCTGATGGATTTCAGCAGCGATCAAGGTGTGGTATCGGCTGCGCAGGAACGCGACCTGGCCTTGCAAAAACTGAGCGACGCCGAGGCCAACAATCGCCAGACGCAGGTGTCGATCGCCGAGACCCGGCGGCGAATCCAGGGCCTGGAGGCCAAGCTGCAATCGCTGCCGGAGCGGGTTATCACCACCATTCGCAACTCCGATAATCCCCAGCTGGCGGAGAAGATGAAGTCGAAACTCCTGGAACTGCAGCTCAAACGGACGGAGTTGCTGACCAAATTTCAGCCTTCCTACCGCCTGGTGCAGGAAGTCGATCAGCAAATTGCGGAAACCAGGGACAGCATCGCAGGCGAGGAAAAGGCGCCGCTGCGCGACCAGACTTCAAACCAGGACGCCAATCATGAATGGGCAAAGTCCGAGTTGCTCAAAGCGCAGGTTGAATTGGGCACTCTTGAGGCCCACGGACAAGCTACAGGCATCCAGGTGGCAGGTTATCGGGATGCCGCACAACGGCTGGGCAGCAATGCAATCCGCCAGGGAGAGCTTCTCGGGGAGTTGAAGGTGGCCGAAGAAAAATATCTGCTGTATGTGAACAAGCGAGAGGAAGCCAGGATTGAAGACGCGATGGACCAGGGCGGCATTCTGAATGTAACGGTTGCCGAGGAGCCGAGAACGCCGGCGCTGCCGGCGCAGGCAGTTTGGGTTTTCGTAGTGGTCGGCGCCATGTTCGGGGGAGCGGTAAGCACTGGACTCGCCTTCACCGCCGACTATCTCAACTCAGGCTTCCGGACACCGGATGAGGTGATCGCATATCTGGGGACGCCGGTTTTGGCGTCGCTGCCGTGAGATTTGGGACGCATTCGAGGTTTGGGATGCATTCGGACGTGCACGAGCGGACGCTCGCGCCCACATTTTTCAGTTGGCGATTGCGATGGGATTTCTGATTCTGCGAGGGAGATTCTTATGAGCGCGCGGCCGGATTTGTTGGAACAGGCACTGGCAGGAGACATCTTCGAATACGAAGTGACGGAACCGCAGGCAGCCACGGCGCAATCGCCGGCCCATTGGAACCCCGATCGCTTCGGTGAAGAACAGATCCGCAGTCTGGTGCGCCAGATATTTCTTCCCGGATGGCCCAAACCGGCGCGCCAGGTCGTCTTCTGCGCGGTCGAGAGCGGCGATGTCGGCGAAATCTGTCTGCGCGTCGGCCAGGTTCTGGCCGCCCAGATTCCCGGAAACGTGGCCCTGGTGGAGACACATCCAACATCGAGTTGGGACGAAGAAGAATACGGCACGCCAACGCCGGTCCTCCGTCCGGCCGGGTTCAGCCCGATGCGCGACGCCGCGCGGAGAATCTCCGGACATCTGTGGCGCGTGCCTCACCACGCCTTCCTGGGGGAAAACGAATCCGGCCTTTCGGCGGAATGGATACCCGGACGATTGCGCGAATTGCGGCTTGAATTTGATTACACCGTGCTGCATGGTCCGCCGGCTGCGTCGTGCAGCGATGCGGCCTTGCTGGGTTATTTGAGCGACGGCGTCATTCTGGTCCTGGAAGCGAACTCGACCCGGCGAGCGGCCGCGCAAAGAACGGTGCAGATGCTGCACGCTACGAACGCGCGCCTCCTGGGATCGGTCTTGAGCGGACGAACATTTCCCATCCCGGAAGGAATTTATCGCCGACTGTGACGAGGGCTGAAATAAATTCCGGGATGAGGTCCCGGCGGGACCCGTGATAGTAGCCCGCCACTTTAGTGGCGGGTGGCCAGGAAGAAAACGCGCGTGCCGTAGGCACGCCTGAAACGCAATTGGGGTCAGATCGCGTTTCAGTCGTCCCTCCGGGACGAAGGCCATCTACGAATCGCACCCAGCGATGAATCGCTGGGCTATTGTCAGCCGCCCCTCCGGGGCTGGGAACAAAGGCTATTACGCGTTCACTGTTCCGGGCGCCATTGATCGTTCACTGTTCTGGGGCCACTGATCTTGGAACTCGTTTTTCGTGGAAAACAGGCGGCAAATCCGAATGGGACTCAATTAGCAGAGCTTTGCCCGCTACACACTGACAGTCCCATGACAACCCACTCCGACCGGTTGATGCCGGAAAACCCCATAGAAGAGCTATCTCCCGGAGACCACTCCCTGACGCCGACACCCATGTCGGCCCCTTGTCCGACAAAATTATCTCGTCCGACGCACATCTGCTTTACCCATGCCCGTCTGATCCATGGTTCGCCATTCAAACCCGCTACCGTTTCGAAAACAAGATAGCCGGCCAGCTAATAAGCAAAGGTGTTGAAACATTTCTCCCTCTCCTGAATGAAACCCACCGCTGGAGTGACCGGCAAAAAAACATATCGGTCCCGCTGTTTTCCGGATACGTCTTCGTGCAGCTTCATCCCGCCGGCGCGTTACGCATCGAGGTTCTACGTACCGAAGGGGTAATCGGGTTTGTGAGCGTCAACGGTGAAGCCAGCCCAGTTCCTGCCCGACAGATCGACGACCTGAGACGGCTGCTCGCGCAGAAAGTTCCGTGCGCTCTGCACCCATTTTTGAAAGTGGGACAACGCGTGAAAATTCGCGGAGGATGTCTGGACGGGCTGGAGGGCATTCTGGGGCAAAGCAGTCAGAAGGCGCTGGTCATCTCGATTGAGTGCATCCAGCGATCTCTTGCCGTCAGCATTGAAGGATACGAACTGGAGCTGGCCTGACATGTCTGGTCGCGCACTGAATCCCGAGTTTCGCCAGCCCGCATCGCCGGGCCTGATTCCGCTCAACATGCCAGATGGCGTTCCCCGGAAGAAGGTTCAGTCCGTCGCCGATCGAGGGACAGCAAACCTTGAACGTCCCGCCCCGTCTGGCTGGAACTGGTGGCAGCGAGTCGCGGCGCGCCGCATGGTACGCGATGGTGGGCGAAACGTCCTCATCGTGGGAGCGGGCCGGCTGGGACGTGAATTGGCTGCAATCTTGAAACGCGAGGGTGGCGCGGGGCGCACTGTGGTGGGGTTTCTCGACGCAAGCGCGCTGGTCGCGGGCGATGTGCTCGGCCGAGTAGAAGACCTAGCCCGTATCGCGCGGGCGGCAGTTTGTGGATGAGGTGATCCTGGCAATTCCAGATCAGTGCGAGGTAGCGCGACGTGTGATTCGAGAAGCGCGGCATAACCGGCTGAACATCCGGGTTATTCCTGATCTCTACGGCTATGAGCAGGCAAGTGGGCGTGCCTCCCTGGTGGTCGAATATCTTGGGGGCTTGCCAGTGCTCAGGCTGCACGAGGAACGAAGTGCGGCCACCGGACTATTTTTGAAGCGTGTGCTCGACATTGCGCTGTCTGCGACAGCGCTGCTTGTAACTGCGCCTTTGCTGGTCGCCATCGCGCTGGCCGTCAAAGCCGCATCGCCCGGACCCGTGCTCTATCGGGCCAAGCGAGTGGGTTTGAAGGGAAAGAGATTCGATTGCCACAAATTTCGCACCATGGTGCAGAATGCGGACCGGCTGAAAGACGGTCTGCGCGACTGCAACGAGCGCCAGGGTCCGTGCTTCAAGATTGCCGACGATCCGCGCATTACTTGGCTGGGACGCTTTCTCCGCCGCTACAGCCTGGACGAACTGCCGCAGTTGTGGAACGTCTTGCGCGGTGAGATGAGCCTGGTGGGTCCGCGGCCGCATCCTCTCGATGACTTCGAGCAATATCGACTGGAACACTTCCGGCGGCTCGACGTCACTCCGGGAATTACGGGGCTGTGGCAAATCACGGCCAGGCGAGATCCTTCGTTTCAGCGAAACATGGCGCTGGATCTCGAATACATCGAGCACTGGAATTTAGGGATGGACTTGCGAATTTTGTGGAAGACAGTGTTCGTCGTTTTTCGGGGGAGCGGCGCCTGATATGGGCTCGACAGGGCAAATAACGACCGGACAAATAAGCATACGGCCTTCCCTGCAAGGTGTGGCGGACCGCGCGATTATTGCCGCAGTCCGCCCGCTGCATGCACTGATAGCGGCGCCGTCGCTACTGTTCCTGGCCATGCTGACGGTGATGCTCTTCCGCCCTCCGGACGTGCAGTCCTGCGGGCTGGATCGTGTTGCCTTTTTCCTGCTGTTGTTTGTAGTGGTGCTGCGGGGTCTGGCACTGCGCCGGCCGATAAGACTTGCCCGGCCGGCAATGTGGCCGATGGCAGCTCTGCTTTTGCTTGGCTTGAGCGCGGTTCTGATCCAGCCTTATGACGCCCAAAACTGGAGCGTCTTTGCCGCGAAGTGGGTCATACCGTTCGCGCTTTATCACGTGGCCGGTTCCGTTTTTGACGATGCTGGCTCGTTGCACCGGCTTGAGACCTTCGCGCTGGTGGTGCTGGGATATTTGTCCTTGATTGCCATTTTCTTCCTGGTGGGAGCGAAGGGACTCATCTTCCCGCGCTATATCCTCGATGAAGGTCTCGGCATCCATGCCGACCGGGCGCGCGGACCCTTCCTGCAGGCGGTGGCCAACGGCGTGACCTTGAATATGCTTGGACTGGTCGCTCTGGATTCATTTCGGCGCAAACGTCTGAAGGGATTGCGAGCTCTGTTGCTGCTGGCCGCCGTGCCTCTCGCGATTCTGGCTACTGAAACTCGAGCGGTATGGCTCTCGTTCGCCGGCAGCATCCTGGTTTTGCTCTTTGTTTCTTCCAGTTCGCGCATACGTAAAGCCTGTCTTTGTTTGATTCTGGCGGGAGCACTAGGGCTGTTGGCGGCGCTCAGCTTCGACGAGGTGAACCAGTCGTTGTCCTCTCGCCTGGAAGAGCGCAGCCCGGTGGAATTTCGCGTGGTGATGTATCGCACTGGACTGGAAATGTTTCTTGAAAAGCCCTTCATGGGATGGGCGGGTGACGACTTGCAATCCGAACTGGCGAAACGAATCCACGAGTTCCACCAGGAGGCCTTCTTTTTTCACAACAGCTATCTCGAGATCGCCGTGCAACACGGCTTGATCGGGCTCGCTTTCTATCTGTGGGTCGGAATTGATCTGTTTCGCCTAGGCTCCAGGCGCAGGTCCGACGCCGCCCCGGATGGCAACTTTCTCGATGAACACTTCCGCTCGCTCTGGCCAGTTCTGGTCGGAGTGTATCTGCTGAACGGCAGCTTCGTGGTGATGAACTATCAGTTCGTCAATGGATTGCTGTTCACTCTCGCCGGAATACTGGCAGCACAGAATCGCCGTGCTGATGTTCAATCGCATGCCATCCCGATCTAACCCTTCCTTGCCGACAGGAAATGCAACGTGCACGTCGTCCGCGCCGGCGGAGGTTGTGACGTCTGGAGGTGAGGGTTTTTCGCCGCAAACCACGATGAATATAAGCACGATAAATAGAAGAATGATCGCGATGTTGATCGCTATTCTGTCGGTAACCACCTGCGCTTGGTCGCAAACCGTCGTGCCACCGCAATATTTCGGCATGCATTACGTCAAGGGGCAGCCCTGGCCGACGATCCCCTTTGGCAGCTTGCGTCTGTGGGACACCGACACCCGCTGGCAGCAGATGAATCCAGCCAGCGGCGTGTACGATTTTTCAACTCTCGACGCATACCTCGCGCTGGCTCATGCGCACGGACTATCCGATGTTGTTCTGGTTCTGGGAGGCACGCCGAACTGGATCTCGAGTGATCCGTTCAATGCAGTTTGCGACTACGCCAGCACGGCAACTGGAAGTTGTGCGCCGCCTTCAGACCTAAACACTGACGGCACCGGCAGCGATCAAGCCTGGCGCAGCTTCATCTACCAACTGGCGTCGCACGTCGCAGGGCTGAACAAGCGTATTTATTCTCCGGTTACGAGCTACGAAATGTGGAACGAATTCAGCCGTAGCGCTGAATCCTGGACCGGGTCCCAGGCACAAATGATGCGAATGGCACAGGATGCATACTGCATCCTCAAAGGCTCGGGAACGATCGCCGCGACTGGCGAGAACTGTGCAGCTCAAACCTTTCACGCCGCCGTAGGCATTTCGCCTCGAGTCATAGTCGTGAGTCCGAGCGCACAGGCTTCCGGCCCTGATGTGGTCGTCTTGGGCGAGTATCTCTCCCAATTCGGCGCGACATTCAGTTCGCCCGGCCCAGGTGTAAGCATCGCCGCCGACGTCATCGCCACCCACAACTACACTTACGGCAGGATCTGCTGCGCGTTACCGGAAGGACTTATCGCTCAATGGAGCGCCTTGCAGGCGGTCTTGCCGCCATCTTCTGCCGGACTTCCGGTGTGGAGCACCGAAGGAAGTTGGGGCGACACCGTCACCAAAGAGCCCGACCCGGACATGCAGTCCGCCTACGTGGCGCGCGCCTATCTCCTTGGCTGGTCACTCGGCTACAAACGCATGTACTGGTACGCCTGGGGCAACTCGTGGGGGCGTTTGTGGAGCCAGAGTGGGGTCAACGGCTGCAGCGATCAGGGATCAGGTGCGGGGTGCACCAGTCCAGCCGCGCGAGCCTACGCCGAGGTTTACTCATGGATGGTCGGCAACACCATGACCAAACCCTGCACTGCTGCAGGATCGGTTTATTCCTGTGAACTCACGAGGCCTGACGGATCCAGGACTCTCGCGGTGTGGGACGCAGCCATGATTTGCGTCGGCGGCCTCTGTGGTCACTCCACCTACACGTTGCCACCGGGCTACGACTCATACCTGGATCTGGCTCACAGTACGCCGCATGGTGAGAGGGAGCACAATATCGATCGGCGCCAAACCGGTCCTGTTATTGTCGAGCGCTTATTCCAATCGCATCAGCGCGCGTCGCAAGGCTGGTGCACAACGGGCCGCTGCCGCCGCCACTAAGTCCTCGCAAGCTTCTCTCGAACTAAGCCGCTAACCAGACCAAGTTTCCCCGCACTCCCGCTCCGTTCCAATGCCCACCGTCGCCTATCTGGCCAATCAATTTCCTTCACCGGTCGAGCCCTATGTCTTCGACGAAATCCGGGAACTGCGGCGGCGGGGGCTCGCAGTGGTCCCATGCAGCGCGCGTCGTCCAGATGAAGCCGTATTTGAAAGGGCCAAGCCGGAACAGACGCTGAAATCCTTGGCCTCTGAAACTCTCTACCTGCAACCGCTGCGCCTGGGATTGCTGATACGCGCGGTCTGGCTCTCCTTCCGTCGATGTACGTCCCTGGCCGACTTTTGCTGGCGGGTTCTGGCCCAGGGGAGCGAACCCGGCACGCGGCGGGTGCGCGCACTGCTGCATACCGTCCTGGGCGCCTGCTACGCCTTGAAGCTCAAGGGTAGCGGTGTGGAGCACATCCACGTGCACCACGGTTATTTCTCTTCGTGGATCGGAATGGTTGCGGCGCGATTGCTGGGGATTCCGTTCAGCCTGACGCTGCATGGCTCCGATCTCCTGCTGCATGGCTCTTTCCTGGATATCAAGCTGAAGAATTGTGCCTTCTGCGTAACCGTCTCGGAATTTAACCGGCGTTTCGTCCTGGAGCACTACCCGGAGATCGAGCCCGGCAAAATCATGGTGCGGCGAATCGGTGTGAACTTGCCGGAAGCTCTGGTTCCGCTCTCCTCGAGCAACCCTGCTCCGAAGCCGCTGATGATGCTGGCCGTGGGCAGGCTCCATCCGGTGAAAGATCACGCTTTTCTGCTCGGCGCCTGTTACGAACTAAAAGCCACCGGAACAGATTTTCTGTGCCTGATCGCGGGAGAAGGTCCGGAGCGCCCCTGGCTCGAACACCTGATCCGCAATCTCGGACTCGAAGAGCAAGTGAAACTGCTGGGCCATCTTTCCCGGCAGCAACTCGACTCCTGGTACGCGATGTGTGACGTCGTAGTGCTTACCAGCCGCAGCGAGGGTATCCCCCTGGTCCTGATGGAAGCCATGGCTCACGGCAAGACGGTCCTGGCTCCCGCCATTACGGGGATTCCGGAACTGGTCAAGGACGGCGAGACCGGATTCCTCTACCGCGCAGGGTCGCTCGATAGTTTCGTCAGCAAAATACGAATGATTTGTGCATCGCCGCCCGCGCTGTCCCGGCTGCAGCGGGCCGCCCGCGAGCACGTGCAGGAGCACTTTGACCGGGAAAAGAACCTGGCCGCCCTTGCCGACCTTTTTGTTTCTCGTATCCGCAATCATCCAGGACGTGACCCTCATGAGAATCCTGTACTGCAACAAATATAACTTCGCATTCAGTGGCACCGAGGTCTACCTCTTCGAACTGATGGACTTGATGCGCGCCCACGGGCACGAGGTCGCCTTGTTCTCCATGGCGGATTCCCGCGGCGATGCAACGAAATACGACCAGCATTTTGTGCCGGCGATTGACTTCAAGGGCGGAGGTTTCGGTCTGACGAGTACGGCCGCCAGAGCGGCCCGTGCGCTCTACTCCCGCGAGGCCCGGCGGAAGCTGCGAGCCATGGTGAAAGCGTTTCGTCCGGACGTGGCTCACGTTCGGAATATTTACCACCATCTTTCGCCTTCGATTCTTTGGGAATTTAAGGAACTGGGTATTCCCGTCGTGTACCACTTGAACGACTTCAAGCTGCTGTGCCCCAGTTACAACATGGTGGCGCACGGACGCGCGTGCGAGCGTTGCCGCGGCGGGAAGTTCTGGAACGTGGTTACGGAAGGCTGCTATTCCGGACCTTTTGGCGCCACCCTCGTACTGGCGGCGGAGGCCTACCTCCACAAATGGCTGCGCACTTACGAACATTGTATTGCTCGCTTTCTTGCGCCCAGCCGCTTCGTGAAAGACAAGTTAATTGAGAACGGGTGGGACGCTCAGAAAATCGATGTGCTTCCGCACTTCCAGAAATTACCCGCGGACAGAACGCCCGGTCCGGCCGAGGACGCTCCCATCCTGTATTTTGGCCGGCTCTCGCCGGAAAAGGGCCTTTCCGATCTCGTGCGTGCCATGCGATCTCTGCCTTACGTGTCCTTAAAGATTGCGGGCAAGGGACCGCAGCAAGCGGAACTGGAAAACCTGACCAGAGAGCTGGATTTGAATAATGTTGAATTTGTCGGCCAGGTTACGGGAACCCAGCTGGACCGCCTCATTCAATCCTCGCGCTTTACCGTGCTGCCCACCCAGGCGTACGAAACGCTGGGCAAGAGCATTCTCGAATCCTATGCGCAAGGGCGAGCCGTGGTGGCCTCCGATCTGGGCTCGCGAAGGGAATTAGTTCATGAGGGCGAGACTGGCGTTTTGTATCCGCGCCGGCGACGTGGCGCAACTGGCCGGCGCAATCTCGTTTCTGATCGAACGGCCCGAGCTGGCTGCGACGATGGGCGCGGCCGGACGCGCACTGGTGGCCGAACAACATTCGCCAGAGAACCACTACATTGCACTCTCCAGACTGTACGAGCAACTGGCGCCCTCGCCGGAAAAGGCAGATGGCATAAAGATCAGGGCGCCCTCAAAGACCGCTTTGCGCGTGGCGTTGATTGGCGGGCGTGGAGTCATTTCCAAGTACAGCGGAATCGAAACTTGTTATGAAGAAATCGGAAAGAGGCTGGCGGAAATGGGACACGACGTCACCGTGTACTGCCGGACCTATTTCAGCCCGCGGCAAGCCGGAACACAACGGTATGCGCCTGGTCCGGTTGCCCACCATTCGCTCGAAGCACCTCGACACTCTGGTGCATACCTTCCTGAGTACGATTCACGCCATCTTCGATGATTTCGATATCGTTCACTATCACTGCCTGGGACCAGCCCTGTTTTCGTTCCTGCCGCGTCTGTTCGGAAAGAAAACAGTGGTCACGGTCCAGGGTCTGGACTGGCAGCGGCGAAAGTGGGGACGAATCGCATCCGCCATTCTTCGCCTGGGGGAGCGAGCTTCCATCGAGCTGCCGGACGCGACCACAGTCGTGTCGCGAACCTTGCAGCAATACTACCGGGCGCACTACGGAATCGAGCCCATTTACGTTCCGAACGGCACAACCTTGCGGCAGCGGCGCGCGAGCGGGCGGCTTTATGAGTGGGGTCTGGAGCCAGACTCGTACGTCCTGTTCCTGGGGCGATTCTCCGTGGAAAAGAACTGCGATTTGCTGATGCAGGCCTTCGAACGGATCGATACACCCATCAAACTGGTACTGGCAGGCGGATCGAGCCACTCCGATGCATATGTAAAGCGGCTCCGCCGGCGCCAGAGCGACCGGGTTCTCGTCCTGGACTGGGTATCCGGCAAAGCTTTAGATGAGTTGCTCACCAACGCCATGCTGTTTGTTTTGCCCTCCGACCTGGAAGGTCTCTCGCTGGCGTTGCTGGACGCCATGGGCGCAGGGGTCTGCGTGCTGGCCAGCGACGTTCCGGAGAACTGCGAACTAGTTGAGGGCTCAGGCTTTAGTTTTCGGCACGGCGACCTGGACGATCTGGAACGCATGCTGCGCCTGCTGATTTCCGAACCTGAGGTCAGGAAAGCCGCCGCCAGCAGGGCAAGAGAGCGGGTATGGGAGCACTACTTGTGGAGCCGGGTTGCCAGGGAGATTGAAGGCGTCTATCTGAAATTGGCAGGCGGGAATATTCTCCCGAAACCAGGCCCAGCGCGGGAAGCGGGCTTTCGTCATCGGGCCGCGTGAAGTCCCGGCGACAACGAGTGCCGGCCTGCATTGTTACTCCCTTGGCATTCCTGTCGTTTACAATCTCAGTGGGCTGCCGCCGGATCGGGAAACTCGACTCGGCGTAGCCCGCCTCATGGAAAAGACGATTCTGGTGACCGGAGGATCGGGCTTCATCGGTTCCAACTTCATCCTGCAATGGATCGAACAGGAAGGAACTCCGGTGGTCAACCTGGATAAGCTGACCTATGCCGGCAATCCGCGCAATCTGCTGTCCGTCTCTTCCGATCCACGATATGGCTTCACGCACGGAGACGTGTGCGATCGTGAACTGCTGCGCAGTTTGCTCCAACTCACAGCCCCGCGCCGTAGTCCATTTTGCGGCAGAAAGCCACGTCGATCGCTCCATCCGGGGACCGACGACTTTATCCGCACCAATGTCCACGGAACATTCTGTGTCCTGGAAGAGGCTCGTGCCTACTGTGCGGAGCTATCGGTCGAAGAGCGCGAATCTTTCAGACTTCTCCATGTGTCTACGGACGAAGTGTACGGATCGCTTGATCCCAGCGATTCGCCGTTTTGCGAGACCACGGCGTACGCTCCCAACAGTCCGTATTCGGCCTCCAAGGCGGCTGCCGATCACCTGGTACGCGCCTATCACCATACTTACGGCCTTCCCACGCTGACGACGAATTGCTCGAACAACTACGGCCCTTATCAGTTTCCTGAAAAATTAATTCCGCTTGTGATCCTGAACGCCCGCGCCGGCAAGCCGCTGCCAGTGTACGGAGATGGGCAGAACGTACGCGACTGGCTTTTCGTAGAAGATCACTGCGCTGCGGTCCGCACGGTTCTGGCAAAAGGCGAGGTTGGGGAGACATATAACATCGGCGGGCGCAGTGAGAAGCGAAACCTGGAAATCGTTGAGGCAATATGCTCCATTCTCGACGACGCTTGTCCGAATGATCCCCGCGTGCCGCATCGGCAATTGATCACCTTCGTGACCGATCGTCCAGGACACGACCGTCGCTACGCCATCGACGCGCGCAAGATCGAGCTCGAACTGGGCTGGAAGCCGCGTGAAAGCTTCGAAAGCGGTATCCGCAAAACTGTGCAGTGGTATTTGCAGAACGAGCAGTGGGTACAAGACGTGACCAGCGGCAGCTATCGGGAGTGGATCGCCGCGCAGTATTCCTAGAAGGATCTGAAGTCCGGACTGCGAAGAGAATCTGCCGCATGCGAATCACAATCTTCGGCGCCACTGGACTCCTCGGCAAAGCCCTGATGTCCGAATGGACGGACGACAATGTGACAGGGTTCAGTTCGGCCGATGGCAACATCCGTGATGCCCAAAGCGTTCTCAATCTGGTCAGTCGCAGCCAGCCTGACTGGATCGTCCTGGCGGCAGCTTACACCGATGTAGATGGCTGCGAGACCAACCGCGATCTGGCCTTCGATGTGAACTGCCGCGGCGCCGTGAACGTCGCGCAAGCCGCCAGGCAGCAGGGCGCTCGCCTGCTTTTTCTCAGTACAGATTACGTCTTCGATGGAACCAAGGCGACTCCCTACACGACCGACGATCACCGTGCGCCCCGCAGCGTCTATGGCAGATCGAAAGCGGAAGCGGAAGAGCGGCTGAGCGAGATCCTGCCGGATTGCTGCATCGTCCGGACTTCCTGGCTGTTTGGGGTGGGAGGAAAATGCTTTCCCGACACCATTCTTAAATTGGCGGCGAGCCGTCCGCAGTTGGAGGTGGTCGGCGATCAGCGCGGCTCTCCCACCTACGTAGTTGATCTCGCACGCGCCATCGTTCAGCTTTGCCGCAAGGCAGCCCACGGAATTGTGCACGCGACAAATCGAGGCGACTGTTCGTGGTTCGAGTTTGCCCGGGAAATTATTTCAAGCGAAGGATTGGACACGGTTGTGCGCGAGACCACCAGCGACAAGTTCGTGCGCCCCGCCGAACGTCCTAAGTATTCCGTGCTCTCGCCCGTGAGTCTGCAGAAATATGGCGTTACCATGCCGGAGTGGCAGGACGCGCTGCGGAGATACCTGGCCGAGCGGAAATCGTAAACCAAGAACCTCTCAGGACCACGACTCTAGCCGGCTCAGTCTTCCCCGGCCGCTTTCTCGGTGTCACCCCACTCCTTATCGATGACGGCCGCCGACTCGGCATTGAGCGGCTGCTGCCCCGACCGCTTGAGTTGCGAATTCAGCGCGGGAACGTCGTCTTTCTTTACTCTTTCCCACGTTGCCACCTGTTGATCGAGCACGCTTCTGGCATCGGCAAACGTACTCAACTGCGGACTGGTCGGCGCGGCATCGGCGTCATCCACTCTTTCCAGCAATGTCGTCAACCCCATATTCAAGCGTGCCAGACTTCTCCCCTGCGGTGTGCTGAAAAACGTTCTGCCTTCTCCCTCACCTTCCAATTCGTCCAGCTTTTTGTCCAGCGCGGTGACTGCGTCGAGCAGCGATCCAGCGGGCACGCGGCCGGTTAGAGTTTTTAGCTGTTGGCGCAGGCCGCGGACTTGCTGCAGCGTCTGATAGTCACGGTGAATGGCGGCAGTGATATTCATCTCCAGCTCGAATTGCCGGCGCAGATCCTCCATCGAGCTCTTTACGCGAGGATCCATTTTTATGGTCAGGGACTGCGTATAGCTCTTGCCATTCACCATCAAGGTAATGGTGTACTTTCCGGGCAAGACTGACGGGCCGAGCGGATAACGCGGGGTGTCGTGATAAATCGCCGAGATCGGAAATTGAGTCTCAAGCGATTCGGGCGCAGGATAATGCAGGTTCCATATGAAACGATGCATTCCGGCTTGCGCCGGCAAAACCTTCGCCGGGCGAATCCAGTAAGTCGGAATGTTGATTCGGTCCGCGTCCACCGTTTCCGGCTTGTCTGCGCTGGAGAAGCGCCTCACCAGCTTGCCCGCCTGATCGGTAATTTCAATGACGGCTGGGCCGGAGGGTGCGGATTTCAGAACGAAATCGATCATGGCGCCATCCGGAGGATTCTTGCCGGCAGGCTCCTCCGGCGGCAGCGGAGTGTCCGGGTTATTGTTACGGCGAACGCGGTAAGTTAACTGCGGAGCGAAGAGAGAAGCATCGGTTTCTGCGACCTGCGGAGTCCACTGCCGAAGCGGGGTGATGTTATCGAGGATCCAGAAGGAACGGCCATGGGTACCGACGACGACGTCGTCCTGGTGAATCACCAAATCGCGAATCGAAGTGACCGGCAGATTGTTGCGCAGCGATTGCCAGTGATCGCCGTCGTCAAACGAGACATACACCGTGTGCTCGGTGCCGGCGAAAAGCAGCCCTTTGCGTTCGGGATCTTCGCGCACTGTGTTCACCGGCTCGTCGGCTGGAATGCCGTTAACAATTTTCTGCCAGCTTTGGCCGCCATCATGTGTGCGGTAAATATAAGGACGGAGATCGTCAAGGCGAAACCGGTTGACTGCTGCATAGGCTGTGGACGTATCGAAGTGCGAGGCGTCCATCTGGGCCAGCTTGCTCCAGGGTGTCAACTCCGGCGGCGTGACGTTCTTCCAGGTCTTTCCGCCATCCCGTGTCACCTGCACCTGGCCATCGTCGGTTCCTGCCCAGATGAGATTTACATCCTTGGGTGAAGGGGCAATCGAATAGATAACGCCACGATGCTTCCCCTTGGCTTCATCCGACTCGACGAATACGCCCAGGTTTGGCGGCACGCCTGGATCTTCGCGAGTCAGATCAGGGCTGATGATCTGCCAGCTGTTGCCGCCGTCGGTGGTCTTGAACAATACGTTTGACCCGAAGTACAAGATCCGAGGATCGACTGGCGAGAAGATCAGCGGCTGGGTGCGGTTGAACCGATACTTGCCGGTGCGGAGCACAACCGGCGACACATCCTGCGTCTGCATCGTCGTCCGGTTGAACTTGGTGACCTTGCCGCCATAAATGATGTTGGGATCGAGCGGGTCCGGAGCCACGTACCCGTACTCCTCGACGCCAACCGGGTACCAGTCCCGAAAAGTGATTTCGCCAGTGTCGCTGCGGCTGGACGTGCCCACGCTTCCGCTCTCCTGCTGCCCGCCATAGACCCAGTAAGGAAACTGGTTGTCGGTGATGACGTGATAAAACTGCGCCGTCGGCTGGTTGTACCAGGAACTCCACGTCTGTCCGCCATTCACGCTGATGGTTGCGCCCTGATCCACGGCCAACGCGATGATCTGCGGATTCTCCGGATTGATCCACACCGTGTGATAGTCGTCCCCGCCCGGCGCTCCCTTGATGGCGGTGAAACTCACACCACCGTCGGTCGAGCGGTAGGTGGAAATGTTCGCGATGTAAACCGTATTTTTGTCTTTGGGATCAACCCGTACACAGGCAAAATCGGAACCACGCCCCCACAAGCGCTCGTCCGAATTGATTCGCTCCCAGCTTTCTCCCGCATCCTTCGAGCGATACAGGCCGCCCAGCTTGGGTGAATCGACCAGCGCATATATTACGTTCGAATCGGAAGGAGCAACTCCCAGTCCGATGCGACCCAGGCGATCGGACCACGTCGGCAAGCCCTTGGTAAGCTGGCGCCAGGTCTCGCCGCCGTCGGCGGACTTGTACAGCCCGCTGTTGGGGCCGTCGTAGGCGTTGCCGACGGTCCACGGCGGCCGGCGCGACGCCCACATATCGGCGTACAGAATTTGCGGGTTCGAAGGATCGAATGCGAGATCCATTGCGCCGGTGTCGTCGTCTTTGTAGAGGATCTTCTTCCAGGTCATGCCGCCATCGAGCGAGCGAAACACACCTCTCTCCGCATTCGGGCCATAGGGATGGCCTACCACTGCAACAAATACCCGGTTGGGGTCATGAGGGTCGACCAGAATGACGCTGATCTGTTGTCCGTCGCGCAGGCCAAGATGCTGCCAGGTGCGGCCGGCGTCGGTCGACTTGTAGATCCCGTCACCGACGGAAAGATCGGGACGGCGCAGCCCTTCACCACTGCCCACATAAATAATGTCGGGATTAGAGGGTGCAACCGCCAGCGCGCCCACCGAGCCTGTCGATTGGTCATCGAAAATCGGATTCCAGGTGCGGCCGAAGTCGGTGCTCTTCCAGACGCCGCCATTATTCGGCGCCATGTAGAAGACATTCTGCTGCCCGGGTATGCCAGAGATCGATACTGTGCGACCAGCACGGAACGGGCCGATCATCCGCCAGCTCAGTTCCTGAAACAACTTTGGATCGAACCCTTGAGCTGATGCGACGGAGGACAGGCTCACTACAAACATGCAACACGAAAGCGAAACACGGCGAAAGGGATTCACGTTCTCTCCTGAAAACTAGCTAGGATAAATCAAGAAGAGGGTAAGCAGAGAGAGTGTTTCGGATAGGGTCCGCGGGCGGCGTCTAGAGTTGCTGCAGCAGGGTAGCCGTCATCTTCTTTTGGTGCTCGCGATCCAGCTTGGCGCCGGCGCAGGTCACGTGGAAAACGTCGCTGGCGGTTTGGCCCTGGGTTTCGATGATTGCGACTTCAATATTGCAGCCAAGTTCCGCCATGGTGGAACTGATGTCGTAAAGCAAGCCGGGGCGGTCCTGGGCGACGATCTCAATCAAGGTGCTGTGTTGCGAGCATTCGTTGTCGGTTTGAACGCTGGGTTCCGTTTTCACTTTCGCGCTTTGAGTTCCAGGCTTGAATTTCGCCTCCATGAGTTCAGCCACGTTGATTTCGCCGGAAACCGCTTCGGAAAGATTTCGCTTCAGGCGGTTTACTTCGGATGGGTTGAGCTCGAGGGTGCGGAAGCGGTCGGAAAATCGGAACATGTCCAGCACTACGCCGGCGCGGTTGGAAAACGCTTCGGCCTTCAGAATATTCATTCCCCACGATGAAAGCGTTCCAACGACGTGGGAAAAAAGACCCGGGCAATCAAGCGTTAACAATACCAGCTCGAAGTAGCCCTCGCGACGGATTATGTCGATCTGAGGTTCGTCATCCTTGAGCTTGAGCCGGTCGTACATCTGGCAGTGCGTAACAATCTCGGCGGGAGTGTGCATCAACAGATAGCGTTTAGGAAAGCCTTCCAAGAACGAAGTAATGTGCTTTGGGTCGATCTCCCCCGCCGCAGCAACCACTTCCTTGATGCGCTCGCTGTTTGCCGTGTTCGCAGTCAGGCGCTGGTCGTCCACGGTTCGGCTGAGGTGATTGAATGCAGCCGCATAGAGTTGCCACAGGAGCTCCGCCTTCCAGGGCGTGAGCGCCTCCGGGTTCACGGATTTGACGTCAGTGTAAGTCAGCAGGGTCAGCATCTTCAGCCGTTCCGTGGTTCCCGCAGCCTCGCTAAACTCCGCCACCACCTTTGGGTCGAAGATATCCTGCCGCCGTGTCGTATCCGACATGCGCAGGTGGTTGGCGATAAGGAAGGTCACCGTTTCGCGCTCAGCCGGTTCGAGGCGCAGCCGCTCCAGCACGGCGACTGCGGCTTGAAGGCTTCCTGCCACGTGATCATCCAACTGCATACCCTTGCCCACGTCGTGCAACAGAATCGCCAGCAAGAGCAGATCGGGACGCTCAATTCCTTCCAGGATCTCGCGGAATCGCCGCTCCAGTTCGCTGTCCGGTGTGCGCAGAGCGTGCACGTTTTCGATCGCAACCAGCGAATGCTCGTCGACGGTATAGCGGTGGTAGTAGTCACGAATCACCAGCGAATCGACGACCTTGAATTCCGGAAACAGCACGACCAACACGCCCAGCCGGTGCATAGCACGCAAAGCCGCTCCCGCATGAGGCGATATCAATATGCTCCGGAACTGCGACCAAATATCCGGCGCGTGCTCCACCCAGGACTGCAGGCCAGGCAGCGCCGCTTCGACGCATCTTTCGGTTTCCGACGTCAGCTTCAGGCCGTGACGGCCGACAAACTCAAAAAGGCCGAACAGCACAGCCGGATCCTGAACCGAAGCCAGCTGACGAAGAAAGACCCGGCCTTCCACCACAGAAAAATCCGCATTGGACAAGCGCGACTTGCGATTTTCGAACAATTTGTACAGGCCTGAGCGTGCCGGAGGCACTTCATCGAACAGCACGGTGAGCCGGTAAATCGAGCGCACGTGACGGAAGTAGGTTCGCATCCAGGCGGCAGGCGCGACCGGAATCGCATCCGCAAGCCCGATGCCTGCAGCCGCGGCCTCGGATTGCAATTCGTAAGTCAGCCCATTCAAGTCGCGGCCCTGGCGATAGTGCAGGAAACATCGAACCGCCGAAAGAAAATCGAGGGCTGCATCGCACTCCTGCCGAAATGCTGCCGGCAGCAAATTCACCGGCGCGGGCCAAACACCGGTCTTCTCCAGTTCTGAAATCAAGCTAAGCCAACAGGCAACCTGATAGTCACGAAGGCCGCCGGGGTAGTCTTTTATGTTGGGTTCAAGATGAAAGATGGTGTGGCCGTATTTCTCGTGGCGGGCAGAAGTCAGATCCGTCAGTCTCTGCTGCAACTCGAGAGCCTCGCGAGCCACCATCTTCGGGATCACACGAGACCGCAGTTGTTCAAACAGATCGGCATCGCCGCACAGATAGCGGCAATCAAGCAGGGAGATATTGAATTCCAGGTTATCGCGATGGAGTTTGCTGCACTCTGTCAGAGACCGGGTGGTCGGGCTTACGCGCAAGTGCCGGTCCCACAGCGCCTGACTCACGCGTGAAATCGCCTGCTTTTGCGTGATTTCGCTCAGGCCGTCTTCGTGCAGGAAAAGCACATCCACATCGGAACAGGGGAAGAGGGCCCTGCGGCCGTAACCGCCGAGCGCCGCAACACAAATCTTATCCAAGCCCGGCGCGCCTGCGGAATATCGGCTCCACAGCTCGCAGATGAGCGAATCGATGAGGTCCGAACGCTCGCGGACGGCGGCCCGGCCGTTGTGGGACTGCTCGAATCTCTCACGTATGTTGTCAGACTCTGTCTGATACGCGTCTTGTGATATCGAGCTGTTCGCCAGCACTGCCATGAGACTCCGGTGGCCGGAAGCGGCGGCGCGCTAGAGTGCTGCCACTCCACGCTCTTGATTTCGAATCCGGATCACTTCATCGATCCGTGAAACGAAGATTTTACCGTCTCCGATTTTGCCAGTGGATGCTGTTTTTACGATAGCGTCTATCACCGAATCAACGAGGTTATCGGGCAGGACCAGTTCGATCTTGATTTTGGGCAGAAGATCCACGCTGTATTCCCGGCCGCGGTAGGTTTCCGTGTGACCCTTCTGCCTTCCATGGCCGCGCACATCGGATATGGTCATGCCTTCCACTCCCAACTCAGTCAAGACCTCTTTCACCGCTTCAAATCTGGATGGCTGAATAATGGCTTCGAGTTTGGTCATCTGGTCCTCTCAAATCACAAGTTTTTTGTCCGGGGCAAGGACGGAGGCGTTCCCTCCCTGCCCGGACACCCCTCAGCAAGTTACATCGTACCTGTGCGGGTTAGAGGTTGCATCGTCATGTGAGCCTTGGGCGCACCGTGCGGCAGTTCCTGGCTCATGCCACCAGGCGCTCCAAGGGCCGAAATGACGTATTCGGGATAGGCGGAAATTCCGTGCTCGTGCAGATCGAGTCCGTAAGTCTCGCCTTCTTCTGACACCCGCAGCAAGCCGGTAGCATTCACCGCCAGCATGACCACCATGGAAACCGCAAACGTCGTAATCGCGATGGAGGCGCTGCCGATGGCTTGGGCTACAAGCACCCGCGTTCCGCCGCCATAGAACAGACCCGTAAGCGCGGCGGAGTTGTCGGGGGCGATCGGTCCGGTTAAACCATACTTGCCACAGGCGAACAGTCCCAGCGACAGCGTTCCCCAGATACCGCAAAGGCCGTGAACCGGAACCGCGCCAATGGGATCGTCAATTCGCATCCATTCCAGCAGTTCGACCCCGAGAACTACCAGCACTCCCGCGACTCCTCCCAGCAGGATGGCGCCAGTCGGGCTGACCCAGTAACAAGGACAGGTGATGGCAACCAGGCCGGCAAGAAATCCGTTCGTCGTGAAGCCTGCATCCCACTTCTTGCTGGATTTGAACGCCCAGAACATAGCGGTCAGGCCTGCCGCACAGGCAGCCAGAGTGGTGTTCGCGGCCACGCGTCCGACACCTTCGAAGTCCATCGCGGAAAGCGTGCTCCCCGGATTGAAGCCGTACCAGCCAAACCACAGGATCAGACCGCCGGTAACGGCAATGGTCAAATCATGCGGCAGCATCGGAGCGCCGCCGTCCCGTTTGAATTTGCGCCCCAGGCGTGGACCCAGAACGATGGAACCGGCCAATGCGACGCATCCACCGATCGTGTGCACGACGGTCGATCCGGCGAAATCATGGAATGACATTCCCGACGAAGCGAAAAAGTGGCCTTCACTACCCATCGTCGCCAGCCATCCGTCCGGTCCCCAGGCCCAGTGACCAATGATGGGATAAATAAATCCGGAAACCGCGAAGCTATAGATGAGGTCGCCGACGAACCCGGTTCGGCCGATCATCGCTCCCGAAGTGATCGTCGAGCAGGTATCGGCGAATGCGAACTGGAAGAGCCAGAATGCAAGGAAGGCAACTCCGGAACTTTCATAAGTTGACGGGACTCCTTGCAGGAAGAACCAGTGATATCCGATGAAGCCGTTGCCATGGCTGAACATGAAAGCGAAACCGAATGCGTAGAAGATAAGACCGCAAAGGCAGGTGTCGACCACGCATTCCATCAGCACATTGACCGTCTCGCGGGAACGGCAAAAACCGGCTTCCAGCATGGTGAACCCGACCTGCATGCCGAAAACCAGGAAGGCGGCGATCAGCGTCCAGGCGGTGTTTACCGGATTGACTACGTCGGCAGCTTTGACCTCGGCGTCGGCAGCGAGGACATGACTAAACAGAACACCCGAGACGACAGTAATAATGAGCAAAACCAGACCGACGCCCAAGGCTTTGCCGGCCAGCAGAAGCCTGCCATAGCGGCGCCACTCCGGGTCCCGCAATCGAACCGATAGCCGCGACAACTTTTGGGTCAAGGACAACCTCCGACCCCTTTTTGAGTCAACCGTCATAGGATCGCTCCGTTACCTGATTTGTAAGAGATTTCGACCATGCACTCAATATCATTATGTGGGTATCGCAGCTCACGCCTGGCGGGGGCCCTGACCCCTAGCCGATTTTCCAGTAGATCGTATGGCGCACTACCCGAGAGTTGCACAGTAGCGCCCGCTCCCATTGAGAGTCCAATGCATAATTCTTTTCGCTTCTATCACAAATACTTTTAAAAAGCTTCACTTTATGAAGGGGATAAGAGAAATCTATCCCGCGAGCACGCGGGAGCATTTTGCCCAACAAACAGGAGCAAGAGCATAGCCCGCGCGGCCGCTCCTGTGCCCAGTTTGGGACCCGCAGGTAGAAAGTTGGTGGCCGAAACGCTGCTTGCACTTCACGTTGTTATCTTGGTACATTGGTACCATGAACGAAGATGTGCAACTCTCCATCGAGCGCGTGCAAACCGGGGTGCGGATTGAGAAACGCCTGCTCAAAGTGCTCAAGGCGTTCGCCGAGTATCGCGACCTCACCCTGGGTGATCTGCTGGAAGGCATCGTCCTCCATGCGTTTGACGGCAAGGCGCCCTTCAGCCGGGAGTCGCTCAAACGGATCAAGGATCTGAAGAAGTTTTACGGCCTGGAGTTGGACTCGCGCGCCAGCCATCGCCTGAAGGAAAAGACTGGCGGGCAGACTTCGGGCAAGCGAGGCTCCTAATCCTGCACTCTCGGTTCAATTTAATGACGGATCAGGAACTGATGGATCAATTCGAGCGAGGGACGCTTCCCAACGAATGCTTTCATCATAGGGAGCACGTGCGGGTGGCTTTTCTGTACCTCTCGCTCTATCCGGCGCTCGAGGCGATTCAATTGTTTTCCCGAGCCCTGCAACGGTTTGCGACGGCGCACGGAAAGCCACAGCTCTACCACGAGACCATAACCTGGGCGCTCATGTTCCTGATCCGGGAGCGCATGGCGCGGTCTGAGACCCAACCGACCTGGGATGAATTTTCCCGGAGCAATGCCGATCTGTTGGCCTGGGAGAATCGGCCTCTAAGTCGATATTATCGCGAGGAGACGCTCGCCTCGGAATTGGCGAGGGCTGTCTTTATTTTCCCGGACAAGCTCATACAGCCGTAGATCTTCCCTCTCCACCCCCGCTTCGCATTTTTTTAGTCTGGCCGCGGAAACAATTCCATTCGTTTTTTCCGGTATTGTTGTTCCATGACACAGGAAGAGATCCGGTTGGCAGAGTCCGGAGCGCGCAATAAACATTGGAAGCGCTGGGGCCCTTACCTCAGCGAACGCGCGTGGGGCACGGTCCGCGAGGACTACAGTCCTTACGGCAATGCCTGGGAGAGTCTGCCCCATGACCATGCCCGTTCTCGGGCCTATCGCTGGAACGAGGACGGACTGGCGGGGATCTGCGACCGCCGGCAAGTGATCTGCTTTGCCCTGGCTTTGTGGAACGAGCGGGATCCAATTCTTAAAGAAAGAATTTTCGGCCTCACCGGCAACGAAGGCAACCATGGCGAGGACGTGAAAGAGTACTACTTCTATCTCGACAGTACACCTACGCATTCCTACATGAAGTATTTGTACAAGTATCCGCAGGCGGAGTTTCCTTATGCCAGGCTGGTCGAAGAGAACCGGGGCCGAGGCAAACACCAGGCAGAATACGAATTGCTGGACACCGGAGTCTTCGATGACAACCGTTATTTCGACGTGTTCGTGGAGTACGCCAAGGCTGATACGGAAGATATTCTGATCAAGATCACGGTAGCGAATCGTGGTCCGGACATTGCCGCGTTGCGGCTGTTGCCAACTGTGTGGTTCCGGAACACGTGGTCTTGGGGAGGCGGTGAGCCGCGTCCCGAACTGCATCAGGTCCGCTCTGCGCCAAATCCTGTGATCGAACTGAATGATCAGCGGCTTGGCAACCGCTGGTTGTACTGCGAAGGCTCGCCCGAACTCTTGTTCACGGAAAACGAGACCAACGCCCGGCGACTGTTTGGCGGCGAAAACCGAACACCCTACGTCAAAGACGGCATCAACGACTACATCATTCACGGAACAACCGAAGCGGTAAATCCGGAACGTTCAGGCACCAAGGCGGCAACCCACTACAGGCTTATCGTCGGCGCCGGAGAAACTGCCACAGTCCGGCTGCGTCTCGCAAACTCGGACTTCAGAGGAATGGATGCGTTTGAAACTTTCGACAAGATATTCGCGCAGCGACTCCAGGAGGCCGACGAGTTTTATGCGACAGTCATTCCGCAAGATCTTTCGCCGGACGCGCGCAATGTGATGCGCCAGGGCTTTGCCGGCATGCTGTGGTCCAAGCAGTTCTATCACTACGTGATCAAGGACTGGCTGCAAGGCGATCCAGGCAATCCTCCGCCGCCACCGGAACGCCGCAAGGGCCGTAATCACGAGTGGAACCACTTGTACAACGCTGATGTAATTTCGATGCCCGATAAATGGGAATACCCGTGGTATGCGGCGTGGGATCTGGCGTTTCACTGCATCCCGCTGGCGCTGGTGGATTCCGATTTCGCCAAGGAACAGCTCACGCTCATGCTGCGCGAGTGGTACATGCACCCGAACGGGCAAATTCCCGCCTATGAGTGGGCTTTCGGTGACGTCAACCCTCCGGTGCACGCCTGGTCGGCGTGGCGAGTCTATAAGATCGACAAAAAACGCAATGGCAAAGGTGACCTCCAGTTCCTCAAGCGCGTATTCCACAAGCTGATGCTGAATTTCACCTGGTGGGTGAACCGCAAGGACGCCGATGGAATGAACATTTTTCAGGGCGGATTCCTCGGTCTGGACAACATCGGAGTCTTTGACCGCAGCGCTCCCCTGCCGACCGGCGGCTACATCGAACAATCCGACGGAACCAGCTGGATGGCGATGTACACGTTGAACCTGCTGGCCATCGCTCTGGAATTGGCGACCGAGGATTCCGCCTACGAAGACGTAGCCAGTAAATTCTGGGAGCACTTCATCTACATCGCCCACGCCATGAGCCATCGCGGGGACGAACACATGGGATTGTGGAATGAAGAGGACGGGTTTTTCTACGACGTGCTCCGCTTGCCCGATGGAGCACAATTTCCCATGAAGATTCGCTCCATGGTGGGACTGATCCCGTTGTTCGCGGTGGAAACTCTGGAGCCTGAAGTGCTCGATAAGCTGCCCGGCTTCAAGCGGCGTTTGCAGTGGTTCATCGACAATCGCCCCGACCTCACTGCAGATGTGGCCTGCATGAGCACGCAAGGTACGGGCGAACGGCGCTTGCTCTCCATCGTAGGCCAGGACAAGCTTCGCTGCATTCTGAAATACATGCTGGATGAGCGAGAGTTCTTGTCACCCTACGGCGTTCGCGCCCTTTCGCAATTCCACCGCGACCGCCCTTACACCCTGAGTGTCGACGGCACAGAACATCGCGTGGACTACGAGCCTGGAGAATCTACGACCGGGCTGTTCGGTGGCAACTCCAATTGGCGCGGTCCCATTTGGTTTCCGGTGAACTTCCTTCTGGTGGAATCTCTGCAGAAGTTCCACCACTATCTGGGACGGGACTTCAAAGTTGAGTTCCCGACCGGGTCGGGAAAAATGATGACTCTGTGGGAGGTGGCGGGCGAACTGTCGCGCCGCCTGTCCAGCATCTTCGCGCAAGACGGACAAGGCCGGCGGCCGGTTTTCGGAAACCTGGAGAAGTTTCAGACCGATCCTCACTGGCGCGACCTGATGCTCTTCCACGAGTACTTCCACGGAGACTCGGGCGCCGGAATCGGAGCCAGTCACCAGACCGGTTGGACGGGTGTCGTCACCAAGCTGATGCAGCAGAGCGGGGAAACCCATGGCCGCAAGCGGGTGAAGCCCGACGCGGAAGAAGTTGCCGCAGACTGAAGCGTAGAAAACAATAATGTTAGGCCCGGGTTGATCGTCCAGCAGTTGTCCCTACTCCACGGGAGGCGGATAGGCGAGTGGCGATGATTCAGTTCACAAGAGAAATCTGCGGCGACCTCGATGCCGGGCTCAGACGTGAGTGGCTTGAAACCAACGGCATCGGCGGATTCGCCTCCTCGACCATCGTTGGTCTGAACACTCGCCGCTATCACGGCCTTCTGGTTGCGGCAACCAAACCGCCGGTGGGGCGACAGGTTCTTCTTTCCAAGCTCGAGGAGACGCTGTTGATCGATGGCAAGCCGGTGGAATTGTCGGCCAACCGCTATCCGGGTGTCGTCCACCCCCAGGGCTTTCGTTATCTAAATCAGTTTCGCCTGGATCCGTTCCCCATCTTTACTTACGAGATCGATGGCGTCGTGATGGAGAAATCAGCTTTCATGATTTATGGCGAAAACAGCACTGTCGTCCAGTACGAACTCAAGACCGACGAAGGCAAGCTGGCGTGCAAGAGCTTGTGGCTTGAGCTTCGTCCCCTGATCGCATTCCGCGACTATCACAGCCTCACTCACGCCAACACTGCCTTGAACGCAAGTGTCGATGAGAAGCCGGGCTTGGCGGCCATGACCCCTTATCACGAGCTGCCCACCCTTTATCTCGCTCACAACGCCATGGAATTGCAAAGGACTGGCGACTGGTACAGAAATTTCGAATACGATGCCGAGCGCGAGCGAGGATTGGATTTTGTAGAAGACCTGTTCAACCCTTTCGTCCTGCGGTTCGATCTGTCTTCGAATTTTCGCGCTGTGGTTATCGCGTCCACTGCACCCCGTGACGTCGCAGGAGCGGACGAGTATCGCCAGGCCGAGATCAAGCGCCGTAGATCCGCGATCCGGACTTCCCCGCTCGACGACGAGTTTACGCAAAGCCTGACCGCCGCCACCGAGCAGTACATCGTTTCTCGTGGCGACACGAAGACCGTTATCGCCGGCTATCACTGGTTCAGCGACTGGGGACGCGACACTATGATTTCCCTGCCTGGTCTCACGCTTCCTAGCGGCAAGCACGATGTAGCTCGAAGCATCCTTCGCACCTTCGCTGAGCATGTGGACCAGGGGTTGCTGCCCAACCGATTTCCGGATGCAGGCGAGACTCCGGAATACAACACCGTTGATGCGACACTGTGGTTCTTTGAGGCCGCTCGAGCTTTCCTCGCTTATACCGGCGATGAGAAGTTCGTCGGCGAAGAACTCTACCCTGTTTTCGCCGACATCGTTGCCTGGCACGCACGCGGCACTCGCTACGGAATCAAGGTTGAGCCGAGCGGACTGTTGGCGTCGGGCGAATCCGGAGTGCAACTCACCTGGATGGATGCCAAAGTGGACGACTGGGTGGTAACTCCGCGCCGCGGCAAGCCGGTTGAGATCCAGGCGCTTTGGTACAACGCGCTCTGCATCATGGAAGAATTGGCCCGCAGATTCGGCGATGACGCCGGCCAAGAGCGCTATCGAAACATGGCCGCGCTGGCCAACGAGTCGTTCAACCGCCTGTTCTGGAATGAAAAGGAAAACTGCCTGTATGACGTCGTCGATGACGGACTACCCGACGCCTCCATCCGGCCAAATCAGATTTTCGCCGTCAGCCTACCTTACACAATGCTTTCACCCGAGCGAGCCGGAGCCGTGGTAGATAAAGTTCGCGAACACTTGCTCACCCCGTTCGGATTGCGCACCCTGGCGCCGGGAGATCCGCAATATCGCGGGCGCTATACCGGTAGCCAGTGGGAACGGGACGGCGCCTATCATCAGGGGACGGTATGGCCCTGGCTTCTGGGACCGTTCATTAAGGCTTACGTGAAAGTGAATGGAGCCAGCGCTGCCGCCCGCAAACAAGCATCCGCGTGGCTTTTGCCCATGCAAGGTCACCTTTCCGATGCGGGGCTGGGACAGATCTCGGAGGTCTTCGATGGCGATGCCCCCCACCGCCCCGGAGGCTGCATCGCCCAGGCCTGGAGCGTCGCTGAAATTCTGCGGGCTCATGTTGAGGATATAAATTTGCTTCGCCCTGAAGCCCAGCTAGCACGAACGCTTGCGCCGGGGTTTCAGACTTCGCTGCCATAGACGGGGATGACTGCTCCGTTGACGTCTTTATCCGCGATGAGAATATCCCTTTGACGGAAATTGTCAGTGATTGATTCGGAGCGTCAACTCTTTGTGAAGTGGCGTCAGGCGAATCCGCACTGGGGGCTTGGTTTGCAGAAAAGCGCCGGACGCTCGACACCGACGGATCAGGATTCCCCGATTCAGAAATGTCGGATGAATGCCAAAACTCGACTGGTTCCTAACCAACTGGCTCCCATCGGCGTTGCGCCGATGCCGATTTACGCGGCGCTTCCATAGAGTTCACCCATCGACAACACACTGGTTGCGGGTTTTTCGTGCAACAGAAGTTCAGTCGCCTGAACCCGCCGGTCGTTGTGGAACCAGCGTTGCACCACGCCCTCATGGAGGAAATTCGCCATGGCCAGCAGGCTCATCCCCTGATGGTGGGCCATCCAGCAGCGCACCAATTCGTGGCGATGACGCCAGGAGTGGCGGCCGGAAGACGAATAATCGGCGGCTTCGTAGAATCCGTAAGCGCCCAGCCATCCGTCGGCCGCCATACGCCGCAGATTGCGCAACGCCGCCGGCGCATCTACGTGCAGCGCGAGGAAGGTGGAATACGGCGAGATAACCAGCCACTCCGCCTCTTCATTGCGCAGGGCAAGGCGAGGAAGACCGAACGCCTGGTATTGATAATTTCCTGCTTCATCTCTCTTGGCGTACGCCGATTCGGAAATTCCCCAAGGCACGCCCTTCTCCCCGGCATAAATCTGCTGCAGCCGCACCGCTGCCGTGCGCGAATTGTCCAGCAACGTGTTGGGGTAGGTGCGCATCCACAGCACCGGCATCAGATACTCGAACATGGTTCCGGTCCAGGAGAGTAGAACCGGAAGCCCGTGCTCGCGGGTGTGCGACCTGCCCAGAAGAAACCAGACGTCCTGCGGGATATCGTCCTTGGCGATCGCGATAAATACCGCGATGCGAGCCTCTGACGCCAGCAAATCGTAACAAGCCGCTGCCAGTTTGCCGGCCTCGACATCGAAACCGAGCGACAGCAACTTGCGCCGCGGGTCGAGCATGAAGCGGAAATCCATGTCGTCGGCGAACTTTCCTGCTGTACTCGCGACTTGCTTGAGCTGCTTGATCAGATCCAGCGCCCGCGAGCGCGCTTCCGGCAACATGGCTTGCAGCCGCTGATACAAGCGCCTTGCGGTCCCCCGAGCCGTTGGCATGATCGAGGGCAAACTGCAGACGGGAGGTCAGGGTGTCCACAACCTCCGGCAATCTTTCCAGCGTCAAGCTCTGTGAATCGAACTTGAAATTCAGCGTGGAATCATTCCACAGCGGAACGAACTCGGGCAGCATCCACGGCGCATACACCTGCACCGCTTTCCGGAGATTCCGTAAGCCGTGAGAGAGACTCAGCCGCGAACCATCGCACCTCAGCCTCATGTTTCGGATCCACGTCGGCGGAATCGATTTCCAGCAATCCCTCTTCGGATGGAGCCAGCAGTCGCTGCAGCCAGCTTTTTTTCTTCATCTGCGCCTGGAATATTCTGAAGCGCTTCGGGGAGAAGGCATGACGCTCCACCAGGATCCTGAGATGATCGGCCAGGCCATTCGCCAGTTGTGGTTCGAGCAAGCGGACGATGCAAAAGATCCAGACAACCCTGCTGCAGAGTCCAGAGCGATGCCACCAGGTTGCCGCTGTCCACCGCAGAAGCGAACCGGGGCTTAAGCGGTTCGAGAGTCCGCGTGTCATACCAGTTGAACAAGTGCCCGTGAGATTGCGGGAGCTTCGCCATGGTGGCCAACGTCCGCAAAGTCTGCTCGGCAAATTCGGGCACGGTCAGAAATCCAAACTCACAAGCCACCTGGCGGGCGTTCAGAAGGAAGCCGAGATTGGTGGGGGAAATCCGAGCCGCGATCGCGGGCGGCTCTTCCTGCACATTGTCAGGAATCAGCCAGTTGTGCTCGGCGGTGCTGAACTCAGCGAAATATCTCCAGGTACGAAGCGCGGCGCCGCTGAGAAATAACTCGTCCTTGTCGGAGGTCTCGTTGTCCGTCGGGTGCGAAGGCAGGTTCAGCCACATCGAAATCCATTTACTGCAAGCCCAGAGCAGCAAGATGGGGAGGGCGGCGTAAAAGGCGTGATGGCGGGCGAAGAACACCAGAACGCCCAATCCCAGGGCCAGCACCGGCATCCAGTCGAGATAGATATCAACCGGAGTGCGCTTGCGCGCACTCAATTCCGTTTCCGCCGCGGTTTCCCATTCGAGCAGCCGCCGGCGCGTCACCAGCCGCCGCACCAGCGTCCGCACCACGGCGTCGAGCGAAAGCAACATCTGGTGCGGCAGGAAACACAGAGTGAAAAATATGCCGGCGTTGGACGTGATCAGGGCGGACCGGGCATCCTTGATCATCTCCGGCTTGCGCTCGACCGCGGCTTTCACCAGGTTGAACACGAACTGAAACCATGCCGGCGCGAACAGGATGGCGATCGTCGCCAAAGTCCAGTACACCGGATTTCCCGGGAGCACGAGCCATCCGAACACCAGCAACAGGAACGTTGCAGGCTCTACCAGGCTGCGGCGCAGATTATCCAGAATCTTCCACTGCGAAACCAGCGAGATTGGATTCGGAACCTTGCGGCCCGATTCGTCCGGCACGCGTCGACAACAGCCATCCCGTGATCTGCCAGTCGCCTCGCAGCCAGCGATGTTTGCGGCGGTTGTAGGCGCTGTAGTGCGAAGGATAGTCTTCGATGATTTCGATGTCGGTGGCCAGGCCGGCGCGTGCATAAGCGCCTTCGATCAGGTCATGACTGAGCAGTGCATTGCGCGGGAAGCGGCGCTCCAGTACCTGCTGCACCGTGTCCACTTCATAAATACCCTTCCCGGCAAAAATGCCTTCGCCGTAAAGATCCTGATAGACGTCGGAGATGGCGCGAGTGTAGATATCGAAACCGGTCTCACCCGAGTACAGGCTGGCCAGCCGGGAGCGGGAGGCGCTCTGCACGCTCACTCCGACGCGCGGCTGCAGAATGCCGTAGCCGGCAACGACGATATTCTTTTCCGGATCCGGATCGATGATCGCCTGATTCAAGGGATGGGCCATCGCTCCGATCATGCGATCAGCCGAGCCGCGAGGCAGTTCCGTGTCCGCATCCAGCGTGATCACGAATCGAATCCGCGGCAATATGGAAAGATCTCCTACCTTCACCGGGAAACTGTCGTGCTCGTTCCGCAGCAGCTTGTTCAAATCCATCAGCTTGCCGCGTTTGCGCTCCCAACCCATCCACACTCTTTCGCGCGGATTGTAGACCCGGTGGCGATGGAAGAGCAGAAACGATCCTTCCGCCTGTCCCGGCGTACTTTTCGTTGAGTTCGCGAATCAACTGCGCGCAGTAGTCGACCAGCGGATCATCCTCGCTCGAGGGTTCGCGGGAATCCGGCAGATCGGTGAGCAGCGCGAAGTGAATATTGGGATCGTGATTGCCCAGAAATCGGACTTCCAGATCGTCCACCAGGCGGGAAACCTGTTCCCTGTTGAACAGCAGGCTGGGAATGGCCACCAGCGTGGTGCAGTTGTAGGGAACTCCGGCTGAGAAATCGAGCTTGGGAAGAATCTGCGGTTCCAGCAGCGACGTAACCAGGTAGTTCACCAACTGGATCGCACTCTGCGAACACGGCAGCAGCAACATCACCATCGAAAACAAGAATCAGTTCCGGAGAGGTATAAATGTTGGTCAGAAGCAGCACAATCGCCGACATCACCGCCAGCGTGAGCACTTCAGTGCCGGGAAGATAAAACTCGTTGGGATGCCGTCGCAGAAAGGACGCAATCCGCTGTCCCAGTGGGGGTTGAAAGCCCACCATCTCTTGCAGCGCAGCCGCTCCGTCCCCGACCAGGTAGTAGCCAACATGCCCGAGACGGGCCTCCAGGCGCGGGTTGGCAGTGCTTCTCCTGCTTTGCCGCCTGCGCCAGCGCGACTGCTTTGGCGGCAATCTCCATTTCCGTCAAATCCGAGTATTGAGCGATGTCGGCCAGTTCGGTCCGGTACAGATCGCGACTTTCAAAATCCATGCGTGGGTACGCGCCGGCGGGATCTTCGCGCAGGATGCGATCGAAAAGGATGAGCGGCTCCAGAACATCCTTCCAGCCAGTCTGGCTGATATCCCGCAGGCTGCGCACACAAACCCCGACTCCGTACGAGCCTTCGGGATCCGCCGTCACTTTGGATCCGCGCGCCGCAATCTCTTCCAGCAAAACCAGTTTCAGCGCCGGAACCAGCGCCCAAAGTTCATGCAGCCTTAGCGCTGTGCTCTGCTGAAAAGCCTGCACATAAGCGTTCAGCGATTTTTCGCTGAAGTCGTAGCCGGTTGCCGCCAGATATCCCGCCGCAAGGGCCACAACGCGCGGGGTAATTGCTCCATCGGGAGTGCGAACATGCGGAATCTTTCGAACTAGCTTGAAACCCTTCTTTCATGCCGCGCAGGTCGGAATGCAAGAGCCGGAGATTGTCGAACACCCAGCGAAAGTCGTCCCCGACGGGTTTTTTCGGCAACGGCCCGCGAAAGGTCGCCAGAACCGGCTTGAGCGCGCGACGCAGGGCGTTGTTGCGCTCCGAGAAATATCGAGCTCGAGTGCGTTCCCGGCAGCCAGACCAGCCTGCGCCCGAGATCGGCCGCGGCGACAGCCAAGCGCGTCCAGGTCCGGCTCAGCCTCCTGGGGCGGTTCCGGCAGCCGTTCGGCTTCGGCATTCAACATCTCGATATGGGTGTCTTGCGGCATTGCTTGTAAATATTTTATTGCTTCCGAATCGAGTACGCGACTGTCAACGATAACTGGCAGCCTGCATTTCAAACATTTCCTTGTAGCGTCCGCCCAGGCTGGCCAGCTCATCGTGACTTCCCTCTTCCGCGATCCTGCCATTTTCCAGAACTACGATGCGGTCGGCCATGCGCACGGTTGAGAATCGATGCGAAATAAAAAGCGCCATCTTGCCGGCGGTCAGTTCGGCGAAGCGCTGGAAAACTTCGAACTCGCTGCGCGCATCGAGCGCCGCCGTGGGCTCATCCAGAATCAGAAGCTGCGCATCGCGCAGATAAGCGCGGGCCAGGGCAACTTTCTGCCACTCGCCGCCGGAAAGATCCACGCCAGTCTCGAACCGGCGGCCCAGCATTTGGTCGTAACCGCCCGGCAGCTTCGCGATCACCGCATCCGCCAGGCTCTTCTGGGCGGCCGCATCCAGCATTTTCAAGTCGTCGATTTCCTCAATGCGGCCCACCGCGATATTCTCCCGCGCCGTCATCTCGTAACGCATAAAGTCTTGAAAGATAACGCCAATCTCGCGATACAGGTCTTCCAGACGATACTCCCTAAGGTCCACGCCGTCGAGCAGGACCTGGCCTTCGGTGGGATCGTAAAGGCGCGTAATCAGCTTCACGATCGTCGTCTTGCCCTCGCCGTTCTCTCCGATCAGCGCCACCCGTTCTCCTGGGATGAAGATGGAAGTTCAATCCATTCAGCACCAGCCGCGAGCTTCCGGGATAGCGAAACGAAACATTGCGGAATTCGAATCCGCTGAACAATCGGCCGGGGCGCAGGGAGCGCATCGGGTTTCGACCGGATGGTCGGCTGCATATCGAAGAATGCCAGCAGGTCGGTGAGGAAAAGCGCCTGGTCCGCGATGCCCGAAAGAGTGGAGAAAATCTGCTGCAGGTTATTGCTGGCCTGCAAAATCGCCCCGGAGAGCAGATACCACAGTCCGATGCTGTAAACGCCGGTTACGGTCCGCCAGATAACAAACACATAAGCCGAGTAGTAGCCGACGTATGCAATCAACGAGAGGAACGCGCCGGCGATTAACTTCCGCCGCGACAAAGCTACATTTTCTTCGTAGATCCCGTCCGACAGCCTGGTAAAGCGCTGGGTCAGAAACTTGCTGAGTCCAAATAACTTGAGTTCCTTAGCGGCCTCTTTGCTGCCTCCGACCAAGCGCAGATAATCCAGCTGCCGCGGACCGGCGTCTGGCGAAAATTCTTGGCATAGCCCAGAAACGCGAAGTGACTCTCGCCCAGGAACGCCGGCAACACTCCCGCAATCAGCAACAACATCAACCACGGCGAATAAACAATGATGGTGACCGACAGAGTAACGGTCGTGATCACCAGTTGGATCAGCCGCCCGATTTGCTGAATCATCCCCAGGCGGTCAGTCGCCTGCACCCGCGCCCGTTCCAGCCGGTCGTAAAATACCGGGTCTTCATAAGCGATCAGGTCCAGTTCCGCCGCGTGTTTCATCACCTGAATGCTGACGTAGCCGGGTGTACTTGTCGGCCAGCAGGGAGTCCGAATAGTCGATCGTCCGGGCCAGAATGCCACTTAACACCGCGAGGGAAAACTCCGCCGCGACCAGCCACCACAGTCGTGGCGGCACCGCCTGACCGGCAGTGCGGCTGTGGACGATCGTGTCCACAATCAGCTTTGGAATCCACAGCAGCGCAAGGGGAAGTAGAGAAGCGA
Organism: Terriglobia bacterium; assembly: GCA_963734265.1. Classification (GTDB taxonomy): domain Bacteria; phylum Acidobacteriota; class Terriglobia; order Terriglobales; family Acidobacteriaceae; genus JAIQFF01. The sequence continues at coordinate 301,359 of CAVTGN010000010.1, read as the reverse complement.
AGAGACGGGCAACCAGGCCGAAAATCACCACCCCGGGTCCAGATTGCCACACGATCTTTAAAACAGGCGGCGTGTTCCGGAGCGCGGCCAGCCGCTCCTGCCAACTACTCCAGAACCCTCGTTGTTCCGCCATGCATGAATCCTAAACAACTTCGGGAGTTTCTTGAAGTCATTCCCAAAAGCACCAATTCAAGGTCCGGATGGTCTAAGCGAACCGCCAAGAGCGGACTGCCCTAGGGTTTTCGCGTTGTTGGCGAAGAGAAGCGGTGCCCAGCCCGGACAATAGATGCCGCCGTAGGCATTAAGGTTTGTCGTGCCATAGACTTACGCCAAAAACGCAGCTACGCGTGTTCTTCTAATACGACATTCGGACCGGCAAGAAAGCCGCCATCCAGAACCAGACTTTGCCCGGTCATGAACCCGGCCGCGCTCGAACACATCCACAAAACCGCCTCGGCCACCTCGATGGGCTTCCCAAATCGGCCGATGGGGTGAAGTCCAAGCGACACCTTCTGGGCCTCGGGTGCGCCAAACAAGCGATCAGCCATCGGGGTCTCGATGACTGCGGGGCAGACCACGTTGACTCTGATGCCGTTTCCTGCGACCTCGATAGCGGCGGCCTTCGTCAGCCCGATGACGCCATGCTTCGTGGCCGAATAGGTCGTGGTTCCACGGCCTCCGATGAAGCCCGCAACCGAAGAGTTGTTGACGATCGCGCCCGCCCGGCCTTGCTTCAGCATCTGCCGAATCTCAAATTTCACGCAAAGCCATGTGCCTTTGAGATTGATGTCAACGGTTCGATCCCAATCCTCTTCAGTCTGTTCAGTGATGGGAGCCCAGTTACCTTCAATACCTGCATTGTTGAATGCGCAATCCAGTCCGCCAAAAGCTGCGACTGTCTTTTCGATGAGACTCTCGACATCTGACGCCCGCGACACGTCCGTTTTAACGAACAGCCCTTCGCCCCCGGCGCTCCGGATCAGATCGATCGTGGCTTTGCCTTCAACTTCCCGCCGACCGGCGACCACCACTTTCGCGCCCCGTTTCGCGAAGAGCACCGAGGTTTCGCGTCCGATACCCGAAGTTCCACCTGTGACCAAAGCCACTTTCCCGGTGAATTCAGACATTGCCATCTCCGGCTCCGAAATTGAAGGAAAGATTATTCAAGGAGCCAATCCAGAAGAGACGACTATACGCGAACTTCAGGACCTCGGCGCAGCCTGACGAAACGCACAACTCAGATGGACGACGCGGAGGTCGCCGAAGCGACAGCGGTAGGATTTTTCACAAACGGAATCACAAACGAAGGTCCGACCCAACACGATAAAGCGCTCAGTCCACAGCCTGCAGCGAATCCGGATAAAGGTCCCTGGATCGCCTCTCCAATTCGCGGTTGAGTCTCTCGATCAGCTTCATCAGCTTCTCGGGATCCTGTTCATCGCGAGCCGCTTGTGCCAGTTTTCTCCAATCGTCACGGACCGGCATACGCAACCTCCTGGGAAGGTTTGGGCCCGCCTCCGTCATTGCAGTTCCTCTGCCAAAGTGGCAGCCTGTGTATTTTGTGCGGTTTATGGATATCTGCCAGCCGTAGGTTCGGCAAATAATGGCGTCAATCGGGAAATTCGTTCCTACGCCGCGTTGCTGAAATTCAAACGTGCGAACCGCGGCTTTTATCAATCGGATACACAATTTCGATTGGACTTGATTTGCAATTGGCGGGTAGAGTCCTCGCCAGGAAGCCCAGTCGTAACCTAGTCGCACCCAAGCTCAGCATTTACACTGAATAGGGCGCGGATGATCGCGCCCTGATCCTAATTCGAGCCCTGACGAAAGAATTCAAAACATGATCCATCCTGCCCCTGCGCAAGATGACAGTTATGTCCTGACTTTGGAAGAGATCGGCAACCTGGCAGCCGAAGGCGGCAAGCCTGCCGAGACTCTGATGAATGTCGTGGCCTTGATTGCCAAGCGCTTTCAGACCGACGTCTGTTCGGTGTACCTGCTGGAACCGGACCGGGCCAACCTGGTGCTGGCCGCGACCGTCGGCCTTCGCCCGCAGTGCATTGGCACCCTTCGCATGGCCATCCACGAGGGCCTGGCCGGCCTGGTTGCCGAGCAGGTGCGTCCGGTCTCCGAGGAACACGCCAACAAGCACCCCCGCTTCAAATATTTCAGCGAAGCCGGCGAAGACGATTACCAGTCTTTCCTGGGAGTTCCCCTGATCGATCGCGGAGTCTTGCAGGGAGTGTTGGTGGTTCAAACCATCTCGGCCCGGGTTTTTCGCGAGGATGAAGTCCGCATGCTGACCCAGGCTGCCGCCCAGGTGGCACCCGCGGTCAGCGAAGCCCGCACCCTGGATCGCTTCATCGCTCCCGCCCAGGAACGGCTTTGGGCGCTGGCTCGCAATTTATGGTGGTGCTGGGATCACGACACCAGCAGCCTGTTCCGCGACATCGATCCGATGCGCTGGAGGCAGGTCAACCACAATCCGATCGCGCTGCTCTCGGAAATTCCTCTCGCCGTAATGGAACGCCGCGCCCGCGAATTGGTGCTGCACGGCCGCATCAATTACGCCTATCGCCGGCAGCGCGAGTATCTCGATGCCGATCGCACCTGGGGAGCCCGGCACGCGGGCGTACTGCGGCCTCGCCCGGTGGCGTACTTCTCGGCTGAATTTGGTTTGCACGTCTCCATCCCCGAATACTCCGGCGGACTTGGGTGTGCTCGCCGGCGATCACATCAAGAGCGCCTCTGATCTGGGCATTCCTCTGATCGGCATCGGCTTGTTCTATGGCCAGGGCTATTTTCGCCAGCGCCTCGATCGCACCGGCTGGCAGCAGGAGGAATACATCCAGACCGATGTCAACCAATTGCCCATGGAAGCGGCGATTGGAATTAACGGCGAACCGGTGGTCGCTACAGGTGGAGACCCGCGGCGGCCCCATTCGCGCCAAAGTCTGGCGCATGAAAGTGGGACGCTGCGATCTGCTTCTGCTGGACTCCAACATCGAGGGCAACCACCCCGAGGATCGCGAACTAACCTCACGGCTGTATGGCGGAGATTCGCGCATCCGGGTCCGCCAGGAATTGCTGCTTGGCGTCGGAGGTTTCCGCGCCCTCCGAGCCTATGGGCATCACGCCGGGCGTTCTGCACCTGAACGAAGGCCACAGCGGCTTCGCGGTGCTGGAGGCCATTCGCAGTCGCATGCAGGATGAGGGAATCAGCTTTGATCAGGCCATGCCCCGGGTTTCCCGCGAAGTGGTCTTTACCACTCACACTCCAGTGCCCGCCGGCCATGATCGCTTCTACGCCGAACTGATGGAAGAACATCTGGGACCTCTGCGCGAAGCCCTGGGTATTTCCGCAGACCGCCTGATGGAACTGGGTCGGGAAAATCCCGGCAACCGCAATGAGGATTTCTGCATGACCGTGCTCGGCCTGAAACTGTCGCGGCGCGCCAACGCGGTCTCCGCGCTGCACGGCGAGGTTTCTCGCGCCATGTGGACCGGCCTCTATCCCGGCAAGCCCGAGGACGAAGTTCCCATCGGGCATATCACCAACGGCGTACACGTTCCGTCCTGGCTGGCGCCGCAAATGTTTCGTCTGTACGACCGTCATTTCGGAACCGGATGGCAGGAGAACAGCGCCGATCCCGAAATCTGGGAAGGCATCGAGAATGTGGACGACGGCGAACTCTGGGAAACCCATCTCCACCTGAAATCGCGGCTGCTCGACTTTGTGCGACACCGGGTGGTGGAGCAGGCGGAGCGGCGCGGCGAATCGCGCGGAAATGCTGCAACGACTGGGCCGCGTCCTCAGCCCGGACGCGCTGACCATCGGCTTCGCCCGCCGCTTTGCCACCTACAAGCGAGCCGATCTGATCCTGGCCGACATCGAAAAACTCACATCCATGGTGAACGACGCCAAGCGACCAGTGCAGTTCATCTTCGCCGGCAAGGCGCATCCCCGCGACGAACCCGGCAAGAAGATGCTGCAACAGATCGCCAAGCTGATGCGCCACATGGAGTTTGCCGACAAGTTCGTCTTTGTCGAGGACTACGACATCAACGTCGGACGCCATTTCGTACAGGGCGTGGATGTATGGCTCAATAATCCCCGGCGCCCGCTGGAAGCCTCCGGCACCAGCGGACAAAAAGTGGTTCTGAACGGTGGCCTCAACCTTTCGGTGCTGGATGGCTGGTGGGCGGAAGCCTATGACGGGCTGAACGGGTTCGCCATCGGCACCGGCAGAACGCACTCCAACATGAGCATTCACGACACCCGCGACGGAGAGGATCTATACCGGGTTCTGCGCGAAGAAGTGATTCCGCTCTACTTCGATCGCGACCGGGACGGCTTGCCACGAGGCTGGATCAAACGCATGAAGCGCACCATCCGCACCTTGGGCTGGCGCTTCAACGCCAATCGCATGGTGATGGATTATGTTCTGAAATGCTATGTGCCGGCAGCCGGCGGCACGTCCAGCAACCTGCGCAAGAAAGTGTAGAGCTTCAGCACGTGAGATACGTCGGGAGTATCACCGCAATCCGCGCTTGCTGACGGCTCTTTAGTCAGCGGACACTTCGAGGATTGTCCGTCGCTCCGAACGCGGCATTTTGGCCAGAACCTGGGTTCCCTGGCCATCGCAATCCATTTCCAACTGGCCGCCAAGTTCGTGTATTCGTTCGCGCATTCCCGCCAAACCCACGCCCCCGCCCGCCTGATTGCGGTGAAAACGATCGAGGACTTCTGCCGGGATACCCTTGCCGTAATCCCTTATCCGCAGAACTACTTCGTCGCGATACAAACGCAAGGAAACATCCGCCTTCGCGCTTTTGGAATGACGATGAACGTTGGTCAGGCTTTCCTGCAGCACCCGAAATAATGCCAGCTCGAGAGTTCCAGGCAGCCGTCCGAAATCTTCCGGGATGTCCAGGCGGGTGGAAATGCCGCTGCGTTTGGCGAAGCCTTCCACATACCATCGCGCCGCCGAGGCAAAACCGGTTTCGTCCAGCAGCGGGGGATGCAGCAGATGAGAGATGGTGCGAGTCTCGGTCATCGCCTCGTCCAGCAGCTTCATGGACTCCGAAATGAGCGAGTTGGGCGCCACCGAGTTGCTCAGCATGGTCAAATTCATCTTTACGCCCACCAGATATTGACCCAGGCTGTCGTGCAGCTCACGGGAAAATTTCCGGCGTTCCTGATCCTGCAGCTCCAGCAAACGCACGCTGAGCGAGCGCAGCGAAACCTCGGCTTGCTCTCGCGCTCGCAATTCGGTGTTGAGCAGCTGGTAGTGGAAAAAGAAAAGAGCAAGCACCACCAGGAAAGCGGTGCACAGGATGTACGCGGTCAGATGGAATAACCGCTCCGAGTGCTGCTGTCGCTGATCCAAAAGCTGTTGTTCTTCATCCTGCATCTTCTGCAACAGCAAATCCGCCTCCGCCGAAGCGTTGATGATTTCCTCCCGCAATCGTGCCTGCTCGCGAACGTCGATGGCTCCGCCTTGTTTCAACTGAATCGATTGGTTCAACAGGCCCAACCTGCGATTGGTAACGTCTTCCAGATGCTTCCAGTCTTCTTGCCGCGTGGGATTGTCGGTGGTGAGTTGCCGGAGTCGCTGCAATTTCGTGGAAACGTCTCCGGCTGCGGATTGATAGTCCTGGAGAAACGAATCCTCTCCGGTATCGACGTACCGGGTGCGGGCTCGTCCCGCCCTCGAGCTCACGTTGTTCAGGTCGGAGAGGGTGGACTGAACGTCGCGGGTGTGACTCACCCATTCCTGTGCGTCACGAAGCCGGACCACTGCATCGTAGGTCGCCAGTCCGCAAAGCAGCAGTAATACCACTGCTGAGCCGAACGCCAGTTGCATTCTTGTCCGTCGCGACACTTGTTTGTTCACAGGCCCTTGTCTCGGAGGTCCAAACCGGAATGCACCTTAGCTAACCCATCGCCCCAAACCGCGTAATTTGCACCTGATCGCAGACAAGAAGAGTTTATATCAATTCAGGCAGGCGGAAGAACCAGCGGGGAGTCGCAAAGCGAACGAATGACGACGCAAAGTCGGCAGCGATTTGGTCATTGGTCGAATTGCCTGTTATCGACCATCGAGGCAGAAAGACCCTTGGAGAACGGAAATGGATTGCGGAAGCTAGTCGTGGAGAACAACATTAAGCAGCGAGCTGTGGACTTGCAGCCCACCGTTGTAGTGAATAAATCCCAATTTTCTGAACCGGTTCATGAAGAAGCTTACCCGGGAGCGGGTTGTGCCTATCATCTCTGCGAGGGTCTCCTGGCTGATCTTGGGAACGACCGTCTCGGGCGTCCCTTCTTTGCCAAAATGAGCCAGCAGCAAAAGGGTCCGGGCCAGCCTTTTTTCGCTGGAATTAAATAGATGATCGACCAGATCTTCTTCGTATCGGATGTTCCGCGCCAACAAGTGGGCCACGAACAAGTCGGACAATTCGTGTTCCCGATGGAGCGCTTGCATCATGGCCTTCTTATCGATTCGCAGAATAGCGCAATCCGTCATTGCGGCCGCAGACCCCATGCGAAGAGGCTGACCGGCCAGCGCACCTTCACCGAAGAACTCGCCCTCCCCTAATATGCCAATGGTTGCTTCTTTGCCATCATTGGACACGACCGTGAGTCTTACCTTGCCGGTCTGGACATAAAACACTGCGTCAGTGGGATCCCCTTGAGCAAAGATTGTTTGCTTCGCTGGAAAAGTCACAATCTTCCTGCCCTCGCCGATGGTGGCGAGGAACGCATGAGGGTCAAAATCGCGTCTCTTCTTAGCCGCTGCACGGGGTCCCATCAGTATTCTGCCGTTGCAGTAATATCACATGCGAATTTTGATGGTCTGTTGGGCATCGCACATATGCAGAAGAGTTTTTTGTTCGTTCGCACGCCCGACAAACACTTTATAATCTCCCGCCTGACACGGGTAAGCAGGGTTCGTGTTCCACAGACCACGAGGGCTAGTTCCGTCCCGTGTCTGGGATGGTTTTTCGGTTCTGGGCTTGTGGCGCGCAAAGACCTCCAAATCGTGCAGTCCGGCGAGCGGACGAACGCCGCTGGAAAGCCAGTCAGCAACCTAATACTTCTGTCGCTCTCCGATAACGAATACCGCGCACTTCGTCCTCATCTCGAATACGTCAGCTTGCCCAACCATCTCATCCTTCACGAGGCTGGTGGAAAACTGGAATTTGCGTATTTTCCGAATCGAGGTTTGATTTCTCTTGTAGTCGTAATGAAAGATGGAAAGACCGTCGAAGCTGGCATAGTTGGGAATGAGGGCTTCACCGGAACACCGGCGGCTGTTGGCCTGAACCGGAGCTCGCTTCAAGCGGTGGTACAAATCACGGGGGATGGTTTTCGAGTAGAGGTCGGAGCTTTGCAAAACACTTTGGAATCTGCTCCACGCCTTCAATTGATCCTGGGCCGCTATGCCGCAGTTCGGAGTATCCAGGTTGCACAAACAGCCGCGTGTAATCGCCTGCACGAAATTGAGCAGCGCCTTGCGCGGTGGTTGTTAATGACTCAGGATAGGGTGGATTCAGGGTCGCTGGCCATCACTCATGATTTTCTCGCAACCATGCTGGGGACAGATAGACCTAGCGTGAGCCTCGCAGCTGGCTGTTTTGCAGAGGAAGAAGCTCATCGAGTACGCCCGAGGCTCAGTGAGGATCGTCAACCGCAAGAAACTCGAAGACTCCGCCTGCGAGTGCTATGGAGTTATCCGACAGTACGATGGCGAGCTTGGCTTGAAATACCCGAAGTGAAGACTCGGGAGTGTTCTGATGGCTTATGGCTACTCCGGAGTCAAGCCCCGATATCCTCCGCGACTCTCGAACACTGCCTGCAGTCTGCTCAATTCGAACAGATCTCTAATTCGAGGCTTCGGATTCGCCAGCTCCAGAACACACTGCGCCTTGCTCGCGGCCAGGTAGACGCTGACTAGCGCACCGAGGCCAGAACTGTCGATGTAGTCGACCTCCGCCAGATCCAGCACAATGCGTTTCGCTCCCGGGATGAGTCCGCGGATTGTTTTCTGCAATAGATCAGAACTTGTCGATGTGATCCTGCCCGACCCGTGGACTATGGTTTCCTCAGCTTTCTTTTCTGTATTAATTTGCAACTCCGGGATGGGAACAGTTGGGTTCGCCGCCATTGTTGGCCTCCTGTCCTAGTATAGCCGCGGGAATAAAGCCCTGCGGGCGTGTTGAAATATTCCATCCTGCCACCAACTCAACAGAGTTAAGGCGCTGATTGCATTTCGCGGCTGACCTGTTCGGCCGCAGCCAGCACGCGAAGCGTATTTTCGCCCAGGATTTTGCGGATGTCGGCTTCGGAGTACCCCTTCTTGAGCAGGGCGTCCGTTATCTGCGGCAGGTGGGTCACGTCATCCATTCCGTCTGGCATGGAGGCGCCATCGAAGTCGGAGCCGAGACCGACGTGATCAGCGCCAACGAGTTTGACGGCGTGGTCGATGTGGTCGACGATTCGTTCCCAGGAAACATGTGGCAATTTGCCTTCCGCGGTGGCTTGTTTCTCCTGCTCGGCCATCTTCTTTCCCACGCAGGCCTCGTCGTCACCACATTGCTTCTTGAGTTGATCCATCAGCGCTACGACCCCACCTGACTGTTGGTCCATAGCATCTTTGTAAGCTTGATCGATAAAGCTCTTTTCGTAATTGATCTGGATGACGCCACCTTTCGCCGCCAGCGCCTTGATCATGTCGTCGGTCATATTGCGGACATGATTGCACAGGGCGCGACAGGAGGAATGTGAGGCAATCAACGGAGCCTTACTGACCGCGAGTGCGTCGTAAAACGTTTTGTCGGAAACGTGAGAGATATCGACCAGCATTCCCTGCCGGTTCATCTCGCGAACAATCTCTTTGCCGTAGTCCGTGAGACCGTTGTGGGCGGGCTTATCGGTTGAGGAATCGGCCCATTCGTCGTTGTAGAAGTGTGAGAGGGTCATGTAGCGAACGCCGAGATCGCTGTAGATACGGACCATGCGGATGTCGTTGCCCAGCATGTGGCCGCCCTCAATGCCCATCAGGACAGCAATTTTCCCTTGTTGGTGCGCGCGTCGGACGTCATCGGCAGTACGGGCGGAGGCGAGATCTTTAGAGTTTTTCCGCACATTCTGCTGGACGGCGTCGATCTGGTCGAGAGCTTTTTGAATCGCGAGCGGGCCCATCGTGCGACCATCAATCCAGATGGAAAAGAAAATGGCGCTCAGCCCGCCTTCGCGCATGCGAGGGATGTCGATGTGTCCAGTGGAATTACGCTTGCCGAGATCGAAGTCGCTGGAGAAGAAGCGCTGGGTGGTGTCGTCATGAGTGTCAATGACGATGGACGAGAAGTGCAGCCGGCGGGCCTGATCGGAGATGGAATCGGGCGCGGAAATGAGCAGAGAGACGGCACCGAAAAGACAGAAGAACAAAGTCGCGAAAAAGCGGATCATCAGTCCTCCAGAGAGACAAGTGCGTTGAAAACTTGGCGGAAGCGAGTGGGAGTCGAACCCACCGTCGCCGCCGAAAGACGACGACCGCCGGTTTTGAAGACCGGGAGGATCACCGGAACCCATGCGCTTCCTTGCTGTCAGTAATGCCGGGTTTCCATGTTAGCGGCAGTGCGTGCTTTCTGCATAGGCCTGCCGGCGTGTCGACGTTCCGCATGGAAGCCTCCCGCGACCAAACTGCGTCTTGCGGAATCGAATGTGCATGCCACATCTCTTTGAGCCGCTCACGCTGCGTGGTGTCACCCTCAAGAACCGCATCGGGATATCGCCGATGTGCCAATACAGCTCCGAAGACGGATTTGCCAACGACTGGCACCTGGTCCACCTGGGCAGCCGCGCCGTCGGAGGCGCCGGGCTGGTGATGGCGGAAGCCAGCGCAGTCATTGCCGATGGACGCATCACTTCTGGGGATCTCGGCATATATAAGGACGAACACATCGAGATGCTGTCGCGCATCTTCCGCTTTGTCGCGCAGCAAGGGGCAGTTCCGGGAATTCAGCTCGCACACGCCGGACGCAAAGCTAGCACGGCTGTGCCGTGGAAGGGCGGCGCGCCGGTCGATCCCGCATCAGGCGGCTGGACGCCGATCTTCGCGCCCAGTCCGATAGCCTTTGACGCCGGGTGGCAGACGCCGAAGGCGCTGAACGCGAGCGAGATCGCGTCCGTGGTCCAGGCCTTTGCCGACGCCAGCCAGCGCGCCCTGCAGGCAGGGGCAAAAGTCATCGAGATACACTCCGCCCACGGCTACCTGATCCATTCATTTCTGTCTCCGCTCACCAACCAACGCACCGACAAGTACGGCGGCACATTCGAGAACCGCAGCCGGCTTTTGAAAGAAGTAGTCACCGCGGTGCGCAAGGTCTGGCCCGATTCGCTGCCCCTGTCCGTGCGCCTGTCGACCACCGACTGGGCCGACGGCGGATGGACCATCGACGACAGTGTGGAGCTTGCACGCGGGCTCAAGACGCTGGGCGTGGATCTGATCGATTGCTCTTCGGGCGGCATAGCGCCGCGGATCACAATTCCGGCGGGCGCCGGTTATCAGGTTCCGTTCGCTGCCAGGATTCGGAATGAGGCCGGTATACCGACTGCGGCTGTCGGCATGATTACTGAGACCATGCAGGCGGATCAGATTTTGCGGAACGGAGCGGCTGATCTCGTGCTGGTCGCGCGGCAATCGTTGCGCGATCCTTATCTTCCGCTGCATGCCGCGTCAGAGCTGCATCAGGAGCAGAAATGGCCGGATCAGTATTTGCGGGCGAAGAGCTAGGGGATAGGAATTCAGCCACAGAGTCTTCAACTAAGAAAGAAATCCCCACTTCTCGCAAAATACGCGAGAAATGGGGCACCCAGTTTCCAGTTTCCAGTTTTCACTACCAAGTACCCGGTATCAGGTATCCAACACCAACAGCCGTTAACCGGAGCTACTTGGGTTGTGGGACGATGCGCAGATACGGCTTGGGCGACTTCCAGCCGGCCGGGTACTTCTGCTGCGCCTCTTCGTTCGATACCGACGGCAGGATGATGACATCGCCGCCCTGCTTCCAGTTCACCGGCGTTGCTACTTTGTGTTTCGCAGTGAGCTGGATGGAATCGAGCACGCGCAGCACCTCATCGAAGTTGCGGCCGGTGCTCATCGGATAGCTGAGTTGGAGCTTGATCTTCTTGTCGGGACCAACCACAAACACCGTGCGCACTGTGGCGTTGTCCGCCGCGGTGCGGCCTTCGGACGTATTGCCGCTTTCCGCGGGCAACATGCCGTAGAGCTTGGCAATCTTGAGTTGCGGATCGCCGATCATGGGGTAATTCACTTTGTGGCCCTGGGTCTCTTCGATATCCGCCGCCCACTTTCCGTGGCTGCTGACCGGATCGACGCTCAGCCCGATAATCTTGGTATTGCGCTTGGCAAATTCCGGCTGGAGCCCTGCCATGTATCCGAGTTCGGTGGTGCAGACAGGGGTAAAGTCCTTGGGGTGCGAGAACAGGATCGCCCAACCGTCGCCGATCCATTCGTGAAAGTTGATCGTGCCTTGTGTAGTTTCAGCAGTGAAATCGGGAGCGACGTCGTTAATACGAGGAACTGTGTTCGTGACTGGAGGAACGGTTGCAGTGCTCATGGTTGCTCTCCTCGAAAAATTAGATCATCCGGCAAATGCCGGGGTTGTGGTCAGGATCCCGCCGCGGCTTTCAAATGCGGGTAAGAACCGTATCAAAAAAAGAAACCCACCCGATTTGCGCCGGGTGGGTGTCGAAAACCTGCTGCGCTACCCACACCCCGGCGTCCGCGTACAACAACACAGAACGGCCAGCGTGGAGCGCTTTTTCATCCTGTTCAGAATACCCGCGGGTGGAGATTCAGTCAAACCGCGCGGCGTTGCAGTGCCGCGCAGAAAGCAGGTCCCTCACTCCGCTCGCTTCGCTCCGCTGCTTTGCTCGGTCGGATGACAGAGGATGGTTTTGCATCCGCCTTGACCGCGCAGGTTATAATCCCGGCTGTCCCAAAATGCCGCTACCTCCTGGCACGAAACTCGGGCCTTACGAAATCGTCGCCCTGGTGGGTGCGGGCGGAATGGGCGAGGTCTATCGAGCGCGAGACGCGCGCCTGCGACGCGAAGTGGCGGTGAAAGTTCTGCCGGCATCCTTCGCCCAGGATGCGGAGCGGTTGCGCCGCTTCGAGCAGGAAGCGCGCGCCGTGGGCACGCTGAACCACCCCAACATTCTGGGCATCTACGACGTCGGCAGCCACGACGGCTCGCCCTATCTCGTCTCCGAACTGCTCGAAGGCAAGAATCTGCGCCAGCACATGGACGGATCGGCTCTGCCGCAGCGCAAAGCTGTCGACTACGGCATGCAAATCGCGCGCGGACTGGCCGCAGCCCATGAAAAAGGCGTAGTCCATCGCGACCTCAAGCCCGACAACATTTTCGTGCTGCACGACGGGCGCATCAAGATTCTGGACTTCGGCCTGGCGAAGCTGGTGTATGAAAATCAGCTTAACGAATCCCAGACTGTAGACCATCCCCAAACCAACAACACCACGCCGGGCCAGGTCGTCGGAACCGTGGGCTACATGTCGCCCGAGCAAGTACGCGGGCAAACCACCGACCATCGCACCGACATTTTTGCCCTGGGTGCCATCCTGTACGAAATGCTGAGCGGCAAACGGGCATTCAAGCGCGATTCCAGCGTCGAGACCATGAATGCCATCCTCAAGGAAGAACCGGAAGAGTTGCAGGAGATAAGTCCGAACCTGGCGCCCGGTCTGGATCGCGTGGTGCGGCACTGCCTGGAGAAGAATCCGGTACAGCGTTTTCAGTCAGCGGGTGATATCGCGTTCGACCTGGAGACAATTTCCAGCCAGTCGGGAGGCGGCTCCCGGCTGCAAGCCGTAAGGGACGAACGGCGGTCCTACTGGAAGTATGGGGTTGGAGCCCTGGCCGTGCTGCTGGCGTTAGCCGGGACCTATTATTGGGCGCGAAATTCTGCCCCTCGGAGCCTGTCGCCGCATTTTCACCAGCTCACTTTCCAACGCGGTTCGATCTACGGAGCCAAGTTCGCTCCGGACGGACAGAGCATCCTTTACAGCGCCGCCTGGAACGGGGCAGAAAAGCAACAGGTCTACACCACCCGAACCGACGCGCTGATGTCCCGCCCGATCGATCTGACGGATAGCCAGCTCTTGAGCATCTCCACCAAGGGAGAAGTGGCGATTCAGCAGAGAGCGAATAACGATGCGTTTCCCAGTGGCATGCTCTCGGTGGTGCCGCTGACGGGGGGTGCTCCGCGCGAGCTTTTGGGAGATGTGCTCGACGCTTCGTGGAGCCCGGACGGAGAATCTCTGGCAGCGGTCCACGTGGTCAACGGAGAAAACCGGCTGGAGTATCCCATTGGAAAAGTCATTCACTCCACCAACACGGGCAACTTCAGGAACGTTGCGGTTTCTCCGGACGGCAAACGCGTGGCTTTTTTCGATCACCCTAACGCCGGCGACACGCGCGGTTACATCGCAGTGGTGGACGCTTCCGGCAAAGCCAAGCGTTTGACCAAGGAGTGGAGTGACCTTACCGGCCTGGCATGGTCGCGCTCCGGAGATGAGATTTGGTTCACCGGCAGCGATGCCGGGATCAACAGCGCGCTCTACGCCGTCAACCTGAATGGCCAGCTACGGGATTTGCTTCATATCCCTGGGCGGCTGCACCTTTTCGATATCAGCAAAGACGGCCAGGTCCTGATCACCAACGAGGCCACCCGTCAGGAACTCTATGGCCGGCACATGGGACAGGAAAGGGACCAGGATCTGTCCTGGTTCGATTGGACCCTGGGGCGCAGTATCTCGCGAGACGGGCAGTGGGCGGTACTCGAGGAAGACGGCGAAGGCGGCGGAGCACAGTACACAGTTTTCCTGCGCAAGACCGATGGCTCTCCAGCAATCCGCCTGGGGCCAGGCTTAGGGCTCGATATTTCTCCCGATGGAAAGTGGGTGGCGTCGAGCGCCGTGAATCAACCGTCCCCCACAGTGCTCTTGCCCACCGGCGCCGGACAACCCATGCCCCTGGCCGATGGCCAGCTATTTCACAGCAACAATCTGCGCTTCCTGCCCGACGGCAAAGGCGTGATCATGGTGGCAACGGAAACCGGAAAGGCGCCACGTACTTACGTGCTGATGCGCGATGGCTCGGCGCCCAGGGCTTTCGGACCAGAGGCCTTTCAAGGCACGCTGGTCTCACCTGATGGCAAGTATGTCTTGGGGAAGATGAATGACGCCTACGTGTTCCTCCCGTTCGCAGGCGACCAAACTCCGCAAGCTTTGCCTTCCATTCATGCCGGCGAGGTGGTGATGGAATGGACCGCTGACAGCGAATCGGTCTATGTCGCCCAGAACTCCTCAGCTTCGGTCAAAGTTGACATCATGAATATCAAGACCGGCCAGCGACGGCTGCATCATCAGCACGCACCCGGCGACCTCTCCGGCGTCGCCTTTATCAGTCCGGGACGCATCACGCCGGACGGAAACTTCTACCTGTACGGTGTCGGCCGCACGCTTTCATTCCTCTACGTTGTGGATGGATTGAAGTAACAACCCATTGTCATCCTGAGCGAAGGCAGGCCATTCGCTTGCGAATGGCCTGATGCAGTCGAAGGACCCCTTGGAGCTTATCGCGCCGTCGGGTTTGGAAACATCTTCGTTTGGGCACACCTTCCAGGTTGCGCAACGAACGGGTAGGGATCCCGCGACCGCGCGTTGGCTTCGCCATGCGAAGCCGCCACTCCGCTCAGGACAGTTAAATACAGGATGTACAGTTGTGTACACGGAAAGCGTCTATCGCCGAAAATCGCTCAACCTGACATTGCGGCGTGGCGAGTAAAATACTTCGGTCATGACAAAGGACCTTCGCCGTTTTCCATTCGCACAATTCGACGTTTTTTCTTCCCAGCCGTTCGAGGGAAATTCCCTGGCCGTGTTTCCCGACGCCCGCGGGCTTAGTGATCAGCAAATGCAAGCCATCGCCCGCGAGATGAATTTGTCCGAGACCACCTTTATTCTGCCTCGCGATGCGGCGACCGAGCGCGAGCGCGGAGTGCGAGTCCGGATTTTCACCGTCCAGGAAGAATTGCCGTTTGCCGGTCATCCGACTCTGGGCACGGCATTCCAGTTGCGGGGTTCTACAGGCGCAGCTGAAGTCGCCCTCGACCTGAAGGTCGGCAAGGTCCCGGTTCGCTTCGAAGAAAGCGCCGGTCAGCCCCCGTTCGGCGAAATGACGCAGGTAGATCCCAAGTTCGGGCTGACGCACGATCGCGAAACCGTGGTGCGCGCCAGCGGCCTGCGCGACGGAGATATCGACCCGTCCTTGCCGATCCAGACGGTTTCGACCGGACTCGTGTTCACCGTGGTTCCGCTCCGCGGGCTGGACGTGATCCGCCGGCTGCAACTCGATCTCAAGAGCGCCAGCGAATATCTGGAACGCTCGCAAGGAGGCAAGTTTTTCTACTTCGTGACCCGGGAGACCGTCGATCCGACGGCGCGCTTGCACGCCCGCATGCTGTTCTACAACGGAGAAGATCCAGCCACGGGCTCAGCCGCCGGCTGCGCCGCCGCGTGGATGGTGGCCCACGGCGTGGCAAAACCCGACGAGCGCGTGCTCATCGAACAGGGCGTGGAGATGCTGCGCCCGAGCCGTATTTTTGTGCGCGCGTCGCGCCAGGATGACAGAGTGGTTAACGTTCGGGTGGGCGGAAATGCTGTGGAAGTCCTGCGCGGAGAAGTTTTTTTCTGAGGCATCGACGTCGGATTGGGGCGCAAGCACGCGGCCATGCACAAGCCGGAATTTTTTTCAATGGTGCGAATTTACCATTAGCATCGGCGGCACTTTACATCTGGCTCCGCTGGCCTTAGGATTTTGTCTCGCCCCGAGTTCTCCCAAATATTAGCAAAAGATTTTTTTGAAAGCGCCCGGCGCCTGCACGTTTTCAGGCAGCCACTTCGGAAGCAGGAATGAAGCCGAAACGAACCATTCTTTGTGTCGACGACAACGAACAGTCCCTTTCCATCCGCAAAGTCATGCTCGAGACCCGCGGTTATCGCGTGATCACTTGCAACAACGGCCAGGAGGCGCTCGAGCGCTTTAAAAAGGGCGGCATCGATCTGGTGCTTACCGATCTCATCATGCCCGGGGTGGATGGAGGCAAGCTCATCGACTCCATCAAAACTCTTTCGCCTGAAACTCCCGCCATTCTTTTTTCCGGCAAAGTGCGGATTTACGATCGCGACACCCGGGCAGATGTTTTCCTGCCCAAGGGCATGTACGCGCCCGTGGAATTGCTGGAACGCATCCGCATGTTGCTGGTACGCAAGCGCGGCCCCAAGCGCGCCCAATCGAAGACCCAGGGCTCCGGGCGACTGGGTGCGGCGTAGCGAGTGCGTTCCGCTTCCTGAGAAAATCGTAAACCACCAAGGACACGAAGTATCACGAAGGAAACCTTTGAAGGGTTTTCCTTCGTGATACTTCGTGTCCTTGGTGGTTTATAGGTTTCGGTGGTTTAGGCGCTTCGCCGGCCGCCCGCCGCTCTCCACGCGCTTCGTGTAATATCGATCAGTTGGATGCCTGCCTTTATTGAAGCCGTGGAGTTGCGCAAGACCTACCGGGTAGGGAAGATCGACGTTCCCGCCCTCCGCGGAATCTCTTTCAGCGTGCAGAAGGGCGAATTTGTAAGCGTGGTGGGCCCTTCGGGCAGCGGCAAATCCACGCTTTTTTATCTTCTGGGCGGACTGACCAGGGCTGACTCCGGTCACGTGGTCATTGACGGTGACGACTTTGCGCGACTCTCCGACGCCGAGCGCACCCGGTTGCGCAAGCGCAAGATTGGATTTGTTTTCCAGAAATTCAATCTGCTGCCCACGCTGGACGCGCGATCCAACATCGATATTGCGATCGATATCGCCGGCACGACTGAAGCTCGCGATGCCGCTTACTTCGACAAGATTGTGGGTCTGCTGGGCCTGGACAAGCGCCTGCGGCACCGGCCTTCAGAACTTTCCGGGGGCGAGCAACAGCGAGTGGCGCTGGCGCGGGCGCTGATCAACAAGCCGGCGATTGTTCTGGCGGACGAACCTACCGGCAACCTGGATTCGAAGAATTCCGACATCGTGCTGGCCATGCTGCGGCATTCTAATCAGGAACTCGGCCAGACCGTGCTCATGATCACGCACAACCCGGAAGCCGCCAGCTACGGTGATCGCATGATTCACATGCGGGACGGTGAAATCGTGACTCCAGACAAAGATCCGCAATGGGCCGGCCACTCGGCCTAGATGCGATTTCCATTTTGACCTGCCCTCGTCTAAGATTGTCAGTGATGACGCGTTGCCTGCCGCTGCTGCTCCTGGTTTTTATTCCTCCAGTTTTCCTGATGGCGTCAGACGGGGCAAGGGACGGTAAAAGCTTGATTGAGGGGGCGGAGGCAAGGGCGAATATCTTCGGCCTGCCATCCTTCCAAATGGCAGCGAGTGTCCGGATTGACAACAAGGGTAGCGCGCTTGAAGGATCGTACTTGCTCCTTTGGAATGGCCCCGAACAGTGGCGGGAGGAGATTAGGTTTCCGGGTTATAGCGAGGTTCAGGTCGGTGGCAAAGGCATTGTTTTTATCCAGCGAACCACAGATTTCATTCCTCTCGCCATTTATCAGCTTCATTCGGCATTAGGATACGGATCTGGAATTTTGCCGCCTGGCTCTTTCAGCCACCTCATAAGGGGCCCCGACGAGACGGTTAAGAAAATTCACAGCCGAAAAATTAACGCTGTGAAAGCGGACTGCGTTGAAGTTGCGGGCCCGGAAAATCACACCAGGGAAATATGCGTCGACATCGCAACCGGCGCATTGGTCCGCCAGAACCCATTTGTCGATCGGGAAGTGACGCCGGTCAGTACAAAGTTGTTTCCACATTTCCTAAGTTATATGGAGGAAGGAAAGTCTATTGCGGAAGTTCACATTACGGATCTCAGGGCCACGGAGCCGTTGCCATCGGCCTCTTTCGACCCACCCCGCGGGGCGGTTTCAAAACCGGGTTGCATGAACCCCAATCCGCCTCGGCTGGTCAGGAAAGTGCAACCACGATATCCAGAACCTGAGCGACAATCCCATCTCGAGGGGACCGTCGCGATCGATACCACGATCGGAAAAGACGGAAATACCCACAACCTTCGCGTCGTCTCTGGCACGACTTCGGGGTTCAACAATGCGAGCCTCGAGGCAACCAGACTGTGGCACTATGAGCCGGCAACGTGCGATGGTGTCGCCATAGATCTCGAAACAATTCTGACGGTTAACTATCATCTCCAATAGACCAAGTTCAAAGTTGTGTCGATTGAATAGCCATTAAATGGATGATCTGCGAAAACCGATTCTGCCCGGCAAGGGCGCCTCGGACTACGAGCGCTACCTGCGCACCGACGAACTGCTGTCCCTGCAGAAGACCGCCGAAGAATTTTTGCATCCGGATGAGATGACCTTTCAGGTTGTGCATCAGGCATCCGAGCTGCTGCTGAAAGGGATTGTTTGGGAACTAGATCGGGCTCGAGCGTTGATCGCCGATGGCGATTTCTTCAACTCTGCCCAACTGCTGCGCCGCGGCAATCACATGCTGGAATACCCAATCTCCATGCTGCACGAACTGGAGACCATCACTCCCCACGACTATCACTTGATCCGCGCCGGCCTGGGGCACGGCAGCGGCCTGGATTCGCCCGGTTTTTTGGGCCTGCTCCATATTGGCCCTCGACTGGGTGAGGCTTTCAACGCTCAACTGGAAAAAGCAAGTCTCACCGTAGACGACCTTTATCGCCGTCACGCGGAATTTTTCGGACTGCATGATGTGGCGGAGCGCCTGCTTGATTTTGACGAACGCGTCCACCTGTTCCGCTTTCATCATCTGAAACTGGCTCAACGCATCATCGGCGGCGGCGTGGTAGGCACGATGGGAACTCCGGTCGAAGTCCTGCATCAGCGCATGGAGCACCTGTTCTATAAGGAACTTTGGGATGTACGGAACCGGATCACGGCGCGGGCCAACGAAGCCATGCAAAAGAATGGTATCGGCCCGAAGTACTAGCGTTGAAGGTTCATTGCTGCAAAGTTGTACTGTTGTTTATAATCAGATTCGGCAAGCGGGAGTAGCTCAGTGGTAGAGCGCGACCTTGCCAAGGTCGATGTCGCGGGTTCGACCCCCGTCTCCCGCTCCAATTTTCACGGAAAAGCCTCACGGCCTCGAAGCTTTTTCCACCCGGCAATAGGGCGCGGTACCCAAGTGGTAAGGGAGAGGTCTGCAAAACCTTTATACGTCGGTTCGATTCCGACCCGCGCCTCCACTCCATTTTCCGAAAACCAAAGACCCAATCGTACGAACTAACGTTCTTGCGTGTGTCGCTGAGAAGTTCGCTGGTTTTGATCCAGGGCGCGGTTCAGTTCGCTAATCAGACTCATCAGCTTTTCCGGGTCGCGTTCTTTGCTGGCTTGTTCGGCAAGGTGATGCCAATCACTCGGTTGGTGCAGGGCCATAACCACAGTCCCCTTTCCACTGCAACCAAGCTACTCCGAAGCAAAACCTGTGTCTGAGCAATAGCGCGCACAAAAAAGGACGACACGGGTAGGGTGTCATCCCCTTTTTTGCGAATTGCGGTAGTTGATGCAAAGAAACCCTAGCATTGGCAGCAGGGGTGATCTGGTCAAAATTGACCATGTAACGACGGCGCATTCTTATCTTTAATCCAAGCAAAAAATCAGGGCTGACTCGAAGTCAGCCCTTAAGATCGGCTTTACCCGGCGTGTTTCCTAGTCGCGGACATCGGATAACGGCATGTTCACCAGATGCTCGCTCAAGAACCATACCTGCAATTCGTTGGTTCGCAGAACGTCGCTGACGGCCAGATCGTTGGTTCCGTCATCGCCGAGCTTGTCGGCGCGTTCCGCGAGTTCGCGGCACTCACCGATGATGATCTTGTGAGCATCGAGCAGACGCGAGAGCTGAACCGGAACCTCTTCCCGTCCGCGTGGCGGACGCTCGATCCGCGTGGTCTCGGCAATGTCCGGCGCCATGGCAAGGCTGACGCCACCGAGCAACTGAATGCGCTCGGCGATGGTATCGACCAACTCCAACTGCTCGCCATAATGCTTGTCGAATAGAAGATGAAGCTGATAAAACGTCGGACCGGCGACTTGCCAGTGCGATTTCTTGTATAGATCGCGCAGGGTCATGGTGTCGGCTAGAAGCTGGTTAAGGTGCTCGGTCATTTCCAGGCGGACTGGTTCTTCGAGTTCCAGCGGCAGCGCATGGCTCACGGTGCCGTACTTCTGGATTTCTGGAGCTGACTGGTGAAAATGCGGCTGGGCGGTGACTCCGCCGTTGTTACCGGAAACTGATTTCTTCGGCATCGGAATTCTCCTCTTCAATTCTAATTCTGTAGTTCCTGATTTACTTCCTTTGGATTGGTTTCCTCAGACAACACGATTCAAAATCTTCAAATGACAGAGTGCTTGTGATGGATGTTGGTTTGCATAGGTTGCCGCTAAGAATTGATCTCAGTGAGCAGGGCGAACACTCATTATAGACCTGTCCGGGCCGCTGGAGGTTTGGTGCGTCCTGACAGACTCAAGGTGCCGGGCCAGCAAAATTCCGCATAATTGACTATCATGGAAGGTTCCGCATTCATTGATGGAGAAAACCAGACGTGGCTGAGACGCAAACGAATGGAGTGGAAGTTTTAGAGACTCGCGAGTGGCTGGATTCGCTGGACTATGTGTTGTCCCAGGGCGGCCCGGAGCGAGCCGGACGGTTGCTGCAGCAGCTCTCGCTGCACGCGCGGCGCGCCGCCGGCGTCAACCTTCCCTTCACCGCCACCACTCCCTATCAGAACACCATCGCTTCGAAGCAACAGCCTCCCTTCCCCGGCAGCCAGGAAATGGAGCGGCGCATCAAGAGCCTGGTGCGCTGGAACGCCTTGGCCATGGTGGTGCGTGCCAACAAGATTCAGGAGGGCATTGGCGGGCATATTTCGACTTTCGCTTCAGCCGCAACTCTTTATGAAGTGGCCTTCAATCATTTTCTGCAGGCGAGGACGGAATCTGGCGATCGCGACCTGGTTTATTTTCAGGGCCACGCCGCTCCCGGCATGTACGCCCGCGCCTATCTCGAAGGCCGCATCCCCAAGGAAAAGCTGCAGAATTTTCGTCGTGAACTGAAAGAAGGCGGCGGCCTCTCGTCGTATCCCCATCCCTGGCTCATGCCCGATTTCTGGGAGTTCCCAACCGTCAGTATGGGACTGGGGCCGATCCAGGCAATTTACCAGGCGCGGTTTATCCGCTACCTGGAAAATCGCGGATTGAAGACGGCGACCGGTGGACGAGTCTGGGCCTTCATGGGCGATGGCGAGATGGACGAGCCGGAATCGCTGGGCTCAATTACTCTGGCTTCGCGCGAAAAGCTCGACAACCTGATTTTCGTGGTGAACTGCAACTTGCAGCGTCTGGATGGGCCGGTGCGCGGCAACGGCAAGATCATTCAGGAACTGGAAGCGATTTTCCGCGGTGCCGGATGGAATGTAATCAAGGTCGTCTGGGGCAGTGACTGGGACAATCTCATCACGAACGATCGGGATGGAATTCTGGTCAAGCGCATGGGCGAGATCACTGACGGCCAGTATCAGAAATATTTCGTCGAGAGCGGCGCTTACTTCCGTCACAATCTTTTTGGCAGCGATCCCCGGCTGCTGAAGATGGTGGAACATCTTTCCGACGAACAGCTTTCCCGCATGCGATTGGGCGGCCATGACCCCATCAAGGTGCACGCGGCTTACAAAGCGGCGATCGAACACAAGGGCGCGCCCACGATCATCCTGGCGAAGACCATCAAGGGTTATGGGCTGGGCGAGGCTGGCGAGGGCAAGAACATTACTCACCAGCAGAAGAAACTCAACGAAGACGAGCTGCGCATTTTCCGTTCGCGCTTTGGAATTCCCATCCCGGACGAGGAACTGCACGACGCGCCGTTTTATCGTCCCGCGGATGACAGTCCGGAACTCCTCTACATGCAGGAGCGCCGCAAGCAACTGGGCGGCTATTTGCCGGAGCGCAAAGTTCGTTCCAAGCCGATCGCTCCGGTGGCGGAGGCGCACTTCCAGGAATTCTTTAAGGGCACCGGACGGCCGCGAAGTTTCGACCACGATGGTTTTTGTGCGGCTGCTTTCGAAATTGTTGCGCGATCCCGAGATCGGCAAGCTGATCGTGCCCATCATCCCTGACGAAGCCCGGACCTTCGGCATGGAAGCGCTCTTCCGACAGGTGGGAATTTACTCCAGCGTGGGCCAGCTCTACGAACCCGTCGACATGGACACCCTCCTTTATTACAAGGAGGCCAAGGACGGCCAGATTCTGGAGGAAGGCATCACCGAGGCCGGCTCCATCTGCTCGTTTATCGCAGCCGGAACCGCCTACGCCAATCACGGGATCAACACGATCCCGTTTTTTATTTACTACTCGATGTTCGGATTCCAGCGCATCGGAGATTTCATCTGGGCGGCGGCCGATCTCCGCACTCGCGGTTTCCTGGTGGGCGGCACAGCCGGACGGACCACGCTTGCGGGCGAGGGCTTGCAACATCAGGACGGCCACAGCCACGTGCTGGCGCTGTCAGTGCCCAATCTTCTGGCCTATGATCCGGCATTCGCGTACGAAATCGCCGTCATTATTCAGGACGGCATCAAGCGCATGTACGTGGACCAGGAATCCATCTTCTATTATCTGACGGTCACCAACGAGCCGCTGGCGATGCCGGGAATGCCTGAAGGAAAAGATGTCAAAGATGGCATTCTGAAGGGGCTCTATCGTTTCCGGACTTCGACCAAAAAAGATTCCAAGCTGCGCGCGCAACTATTCGGCAGCGGGACCATCATGTACGAAGTGCTCAAGGCGCAGCAGATTCTTGAGGAAAAATACGGCGTCGCCGCGGACGTTTGGAGTGTGACCAGCTACAAGCAGCTTTATCGCGACGGCAACGACTGCGATCGCTGGAACATGCTGCATCCCGGTGCGACTCCGCGCGTGCCATTCGTTACGCAGTCGCTGAAAGATGCGCCTGGGGTGCTGGTGGCGGCATCGGATTATATGAAAGTGCTGCCTGAATCGATCGCGCAGTGGCTGCCCCGGCCCCTGGTGGCTTTAGGCACCGATGGCTTCGGGCGCAGCGAAAGCCGGGTATCACTGCGCGATTTCTTCGAAGTTGACGCGAAGCATATCGTGCTGGCCACGCTGACTGCATTGGCGCGCGAGAAGCAGATCAAGCTCGACGTGCTGCAGAAAGCGGTCAAGGAACTTGGAATCAATCCGGAAAAAGCGAATCCGGCAAATACGTAAGACGTAATGTGGGCGCGAGCGTCCTCGCTCGTGCGGGAGTGCTCCACACTATGGATCAGAGTCCGTGGGGCCCGCACGAGCGGGACGCTCGCGCCTACATCGAATCGCCAGGAGTAAATATTCAGTGACAGAATTCAAGCTGCCGGAACTCGGCGAGAACATTGATCAGGGCGACCTGGTCCGCCTGCTGATTTCTCCGGGCGCGAACGTGACCGAAGGCCAGCCGGTGATGGAATTGGAAACCGACAAGGCGGTGGTCGAAGTGCCTTCCTCCGTGACCGGCACGGTAACGGAAATTCGCGTTAAAGAAGGACAGAAGATCAAAGTCGGCCAGGTCATCTTCACCGTTGAAAACGGCGCTGGGACCAAAGTGAAAGCCGTCGAGTCCAAGGCTCCGACGAAAGCGGCAGAAAAGGCGCCTGCCCCAGCTGCCAAAGCCGCGCTGCCAGCCGAAGCTCCACCGACGGCGGCTCCCGCCGCTCCGCCATCCCCGGCCGCAACTGGTGGCGCGACTGAATTCAGGCTGCCGGAACTGGGAGAGAACATCGATCAGGGCGATCTGGTGCGCCTGATGATTTCTCCGGGCGCGAAGGTTTCCGAAGGCCAGCCGGTGATGGAACTGGAAACTGACAAGGCGGTGGTGGAAGTTCCGTCATCGGTGACGGGCACGGTCAAGGAAATCAAGGTCAAGGAAGGCACCAAGGTCAAAGTTGGCCAGGTGATCTTCACCCTCGAAGGCGGCGGAACCGCGCAGGCGCAGAAACCGAAGCACGCTCCGGTCGAACATATTTCCGAGCAGCACGAGGCTCGCTTGTCGGTTCAGGCGGCGATACAGGCCGAGGGCAAGACCGAGGCACAGGTATTTCTGCCCGATCAACCGCAGGTTCAGGCACCCAAAAGTTTTGCCATGCCCGAGCAGTTGGGCAAGGTTGCCGGGACAGAGCATCGCTCGCCCGCGCCCGCAGCGCCTCACGTGCGTCGGTTGGCACGAGAGATCGGCGTCGATATTTACGAAGTCAAAGGCAGCGGCCCGGGTGGACGCATCAGCGAAGATGACGTCAAGGTTTACGCCAAGTCGTTGCTCACTTCGGCTTCGGCTCGATCAGCGCAGGGCAGTCACTTTCGCGCAGCCGCCGCTTCCCGATTTCACCAGGTTTGGAAAAGTGGAACGCGTCTCCATGCGTGGCGTGCGGCGCAAGACTGCCCAGCATCTTTGGGAGGCCTGGACGACAATTCCGCACGTCACCCAGCAGGACAAAGCCGATATCACCGAACTTGAGCAGCTTCGCGCCCGCTTCGCGCCCAAGGCGGAAGAAGCCGGCGGCAAGATGACGGTGACGGCGATCGCCCTGAAGGTCGTCGCCTCCGCCCTGAAGGTTTTTCCGCAATTCAACGCCAGCATCGACATGGCGAAAGAAGAAATTGTCTACAAGCAATACATCAACGTGGGCGTCGCCGTGGACACCGATCGCGGCCTCCTGGTCCCGGTGATTCGCGATGTGGACAAGAAAAATATCGTTGAACTGGCCGCCGAACTGACCCAGATTTCCCGTCGAGCAAAAGACAAGAAACTCACGCCCGCGGAGATGGAAGGCGGGACATTCACCATTACCAATCTCGGCGGAATCGGCGGGACCGGATTTTCGCCGATCGTGAATTATCCCGAAGTTGCGATTCTCGGACTGTCGCGCTCCAGCATGGAGCCGATCTGGATGAATGGCAAATTCGAACCGCGGCAAGTGCTGCCGCTATCTCTTTCCTACGATCATCGGCTGATTGATGGCGCCGATGCCGCCCGATTCCTGCGCTGGATCGCGGAAGCGTTTGAACAACCCTTCCTTCTGTCGGTGCAGGGATAGAGCCGAATGAAAATCTATAAACCACGAAGGACACGAAGTAACACGAAGGAACCCTCACGAATTTCCTTCGTGTACCTTCGTGTCCTCTGTGGTTGATGCCTTTCTTCGAATGACTGAAACTTCAAACTTGCACATTGCGGTAGTGGGCGGCGGCCCGGGCGGCTATGCGGCTGCGTTTCTGGCGGCCGACCTCGGAATGAAAGTCACTCTCATCGACCCGGAAGCGAATCCCGGCGGAGTCTGCCTGTATCGCGGCTGTATTCCCTCGAAAGCTCTGCTGCACGTGGCCAAGCTGGTCGATGAGGCCCGTCACGCCAAGAATTGGGGAATCGAGTACGGCGAACCCAAGATTGATTTGGCTCGCCTGCGGTCGTGGAAGGAAGGCGTCGTTAAGAAACTGACCGGCGGGCTGGGCGCGCTCTCGAAGCAGCGCAAGGTGGAATACATCCAGGGACGCGCAGCTTTCGAGAATTCGACCACGCTCCGTATTTCAACAACCGGCGGCGGCGATCAGACTCTAAGTTTTGATCGCATCATCCTCGCGACTGGCTCCCGTCCGGCCATCATTCCCAGTCTTAAGCTGGACAGCCCGCGCATAATGGATTCCACCTCCGCGCTCGATCTAAGCGAGGTGCCAGGAACGTTGCTGGTAGTGGGTGGCGGATACATCGGACTGGAATTGGGCACCGTGTACGCGGCCCTGGGGTCGAAAGTTTCAGTTGTAGAAATGCTGCCGGGATTGCTTCCAGGAGCGGATCGCGACCTTGTGTTGCCGTTGCATAAGCGCGTGGAAAAGATTTTCGATTCGATTCTGCTCAACACCACCGTAGCGTCCATGAAAGAAGAAGCGAACGGAATTCGCGTAACTTTCGGCGGAGCTGATGTGAAAGAGACTGAGAAAATCTTCGACAAGGTTCTGGTCTCGGTGGGCCGCAAGCCGAATTCTGAAATCGAAGGCCTGAACAAGACGCAGGTTCAGGTCGGACAGCGCGGGTTTATCCAGGTCAACAAGCAATTGCAGACGGGCGATCCCGCGATTTACGCAATTGGCGATCTGGTGGGCGAGCCCATGCTGGCGCACAAGGCTTCGCATGAGGGACGGACTGCTGTCGAAGCTATCGCCGGCCACAAAGTCGCATTTGAGCCGGCCGCTATTCCCGCCGTAGTTTTCACCGATCCTGAGATCGCGTGGTGCGGTCTTACCGAAACCCAGGCGCAGAAAGAAAATCGCGACATTAAAGTGGCAAAATTTCCCTGGGCTGCGTCCGGCAGAGCCATGACTGTGGATCGCACCGAGGGCATGACCAAGCTCATCCTCGATCCCCAGACTGAGCGCGTGCTGGGTGTAGGCATTGTCGGTGCTGGCGCGGGAGAGCTCATCGCCGAAGGCGTGCTGGCAGTCGAGATGGCAGCGGTCGCCAAGGATATTGCTATGACCATCCATCCGCACCCCACGCTCTCGGAAACAATCATGCAATCGGCGGAAGTCTTCTTCGGAACCAGCACCGACATTTACCGGCCGAAGAAGAGCTAATCCTGGGGAGCGATCTTCCGATTCAATGTGGGCGCGAGCGTCCTCGCTCGTGCTGGGTGTGAGCGGGACATTCCTGCTGGGTCTGAGGCGCTGCCGCACGAGCGGGACGCTCGCGCCTACATTACAATCTGCTAGAGAGAAATCATGCTTGCGTTACTGAGACGAACGCAGTGGCTGGCAATTTGTGTGGCCACCTGTCTGGCAACGATTCTGCCGATCTCGGCCTATCAGCTATTGCCAGGACAGCAGTCTACGAGCGCGAGCGGCACCACCTCGTCCAAGGGGACTCCTGCCGACCCGCTCGGCCGCAACACCCCCAGCGGCACTCTCTACGGATTTCTTCAGGCCGCGCAATCCGGTAATTATTCGATTGCGGCGCAGTATCTGCAACTGTCCGCCGCCAAGCGTCTTACCCAGGGCGAAGATCTTGCTTCGAAACTGAAACTCGTAATTGATCGTGCCTTCACCGGCGACCTGCGGCGAATCAGCAACCAGCCGGAGGGAACACCGCAGGAAGGAATGCCTTTTGACCGGCAACGCGTCGGCACGCTCAACGCCGGCGACGTTGACGCCGATCTCATTCTTGTCCGCACCGCCGACGCCAACGCTGGACAAATCTGGCTCATCTCGTCCGACACTCTGGCCAAGGTGCCTGAGTTGTACGAGCAGGCCGCGGTACATCAGGTGGAAACTCATCTGCCGCAAGCGCTGGTGCGTCACGATTTTCTGGGGCTGCCGTTGTGGCAATGGCTGGCAATCCTGCTGGCGATTCCGGTGGCCGCGCTTCTGGCATGGCTGGCGGTTCAGCTTCTGCGATTGCCCTGGTACAGCTGGGCGCGCTACCGGCAGCACGCCGTAGCTTCGGCCTGGAGTTCTTTTGTTCGTCCGCTCTGGCTGCTGCTGGGTGTGTTGATCCACGAAATTCTGGTGGCTTATATCCGCATTCCAGTCCTGCCCCGGCACCACTACCAGCAGGTGGCGGGAGTGGTTGCGGTCATCGCATTCAGTTGGCTGTTGTGGCGATTTCTGCGAGAGGTGATGCGCAGCGTGCGCCAGCGGGCGCTGCTCTCCGGGCGCACGGGCACCGGATCGCTCATGCTTCTGGGCGAGCGCGTGCTCAAGGCCGCGATTTTTGTGCTGGCCATTTTTCTAGTGCTGGGCACTCTTGGCTTCAACCTCACCACACCGCTCGCTGGATTAGGCATTGGCGGTATCGCGGTCGCATTCGCGGCCCAGAAGACTCTGGAAAATCTGTTCGGCGGGGTTTCGATTCTCGGCGACGAAGTGATCAGCATTGGAGATGTCTGCCGCTTCGGAGATCGCACAGGAACGGTCGAGGACATCAGTCTGCGCTCCACCCGGATTCGTACTCCCGACCGAACTGAACTCTTCATCCCCAACGGTTCGCTGGCGACGATGAACGTGGAGAACCTGAGCCGCCGCGACAAGATCCTGTTCAATACCAAGCTGGGACTGCGTTGCGAGACTTCGCCCGACCAGATGCGTTACGTGCTGGTGCAAATCCGTCGTCTGCTTTACGAACATCCCAAGGTAGAAACCGAGGGCGCGCGCAACCGCTTCATCGCATTCGATGAGAGCTCGCTGACCATGGAAATATTCTGTTATGTGCTGACTCGTGACTTCAACGAGTTCCTGGCCATCCGCGAAGACCTGCTGCTCCGGATCATGGACATCCTCGCGGCAGCCGGCACTGGCCTTGCATTCCCCTCGCAGACTGTCTATCTGGGCCGGGATACGGGTATCGACAAAGAGAAAGCGGCGCAGGTTGCTCGCCTGGTCGAGAAATGGCGAGAGGGCAACGAGTTGCCGTTCCCCGACTTTCCACCCGCTGACATCTCCGAGTTCAGCAATTCGCTGCCTTATCCGCAGCCGGGCTCAGCGTTGGGAAAGCGAGAGTGAAGGCTCTGCGCGTCCGGCCGTTTTTCCACGGCGCGCCGATTCCGCTCAGGAAGCGTGAGTGAGTTTTCGCCGAGTCACCCACGCTTGCAGTGCCAGGTGAGTCGGCCAGTACACCACCAGCGGCACGAGAATCAGATATCCCAGCAGGTAGAGCCATCCTGGAACCAGGTGTTGTTCTCGAAAAAATGGTCCGCGGGCCCAGTTGATGTCGAATTCCGGCCGCCAGAAATAATTGATCGGCACCACTACCCACGCGATCAAAGTTTGCAGCTTCCATCCACGCTGGTCATAGCCCAGCCGCCAGATCGCCCAGAGCAACAGCGGCGGCGTGACCAGGTGAAACAGGCTCAGGAGGCGGACAAACATTGGAACGCCGCTGTCGAACATGTACTCGGTGCCGCCGATCAGATGCCTGCCACTCAGCAGGGCGCCCAGCAAATCGATGGTGTAGAGACTTTGGAATAGAAGCAATCCGGCGGCTTGGCAGGAAAAAAGCAGCGGGCTTTCCAGCCAGAGCGCGATCGCGATAAAAACATTCCCCAAGTCGCAAAAATAGAGGAGATTCTGCGCCCCGTAGTGCTTCCAGTACACCGGCGCCCACACTGCCACCCAGATCGTCCACGAGATTTTGAGCCACAGCGGCACCCGCATGGCCGCCATTGTAACCGCCAATTACCACAGTAACTTGCTGCTCCCGAACCCTCTACCTACGATTGAATACTATGAGTTACCAAGCGCTATTATTCTGCCCGGATGAGAAAACGGCTCGCGTAGTCAGCCAGGTATTAAGCGATCTCGAATTCAGTGTCGAGCCCTGCAACGAGCCTTTTGCCGCGGTCAAGAAATTGATGGGGCAGCATTTCGACGCGATCGTGGTGGATTGCGATAACGAGCAGAATGCAGCTCTGCTGTTCAAGAGCGCGCGCAACTCCGATTCGAACCAGGCTTCGCTGGCAGTCGCGGTGGTTGAAGGGCAAGCGGGCGTGGCCAAGGCTTTCCGCCTGGGAGCCAATCTGGTGCTGACCAAACCCATTCACGTAGAACAGTCCAAAGGCACGTTGCGTGTGGCTCGTGGTTTATTGCGCAAGGGGCAGGCAGCGAAACCGGCGGGCACCGTTTCAACTCCTGCGACACCGGTTGCGGCGAAACAACAGCCGTCGTCTTTACCTTCGATGTATGAGACACCGTCCTCTGCGACTTCGTCGTCTTCGGTGTCAGCACCATTTCCGTCCCACGCAGCCACTCCACCGCCGAGTGCCAGCGCTTCCGCCTTCGAACTTGACGCGGAACCTTCTCCGCAGCCTGATACCGTCGACGCAGCGCTGCTTGAATACATGCCGGACTCTGCTCCAGCGGGTCAGCAATCGCAATCTGCGGCTGATTCCGGTTCGTCCAAGCAGTACGCCTGGCAGCCACGCTCCAAGCCCATGGCGGAGCCGATGGCCTCGGCCCTGCGCCGCGCCGCGGAAGCTGCGGGGAAAGTTGAGTACGACAAACCGGCAGCGAGCCACGCCGCCGCTCTTCCTCAAGCTCAAGCGACTCAGGGCAAGGGGGGCGCCGCAGCAGCACCCGCTCGAGCTAGAGAAATTCCGCTGTCGAGCGCGCCGGCAATCCAACCTAAATCAGCGGTCGCGGCACAGCACAAACCGGAGAGTCAGGACGTCCAGTCGGATGCCACACTGGGTTGGGAATCGGACTCTGCGGCTGTAGTTGAGGCGCCCAGCTTTTCTTCTCCCAGTTTTTCTTCTCTTGGGTCAGGTCTCGGATCATCGCTGGGAGAAGATCAGGAAGCGCAAGCCGCCGGCTCCGGGGGCAGCAAGAAAACTCTGCTGGTTGCAGTAGTCCTCCTTGGCATCGCCGCGGCTGGTTATTTTGGGTGGACAAGGATGCAGTCCGCACATCCCACGCCGGCGCCGCAGGCAATCGCGCCCGCGACAACCGGGACCGCTTCAATCCCCGCCGAACCGGTGAGTTCCGCTGCTGACTCTCAGACTCCGGCAGGCGATATTACGACTCAGACCCCGACTTCGGAAGCGCCCAGCGCCAACCCGCTTCCCTCCAAACCTTCTGCCGCCGTGGTAGCGGAGATTCCGGGGAGCAAGAATCCTGCTCCGATCAAAGCACCAGCAAGTGAAAATGACGAGACAGTGGTCAAACCGCCCGTGGCCGCAAAGGTCGAACAATCTCAGCCTCTGGTGGTGAGGAATGGTTCCTCAACTCAGCCCAAGATGGAGGCGCCAGTCGAGGAGCCAGAGCAAGCACCCACTGCGACAAGCATCGCCGGCAACACAAACAGCTCGGCGCTGAACGGTGTGGTCAACACCACTGCCGTCAATGTGGCAAGAGCGCCGCAGCAGACGCTGAGAATCTCGCAGGGCGTTTCACAGGGACTGATACTCAAGAAAGTTCAGCCCATATATCCGCCGCAGGCAATGCAGATGCGCCTGGAAGGGAAAGTCGAACTGCAGGCGAACATCTCCAAGACCGGCAGCATCACCGGGGTCAAACAGTTGAGTGGCGACGCGGTTCTTGGGCGCGCCGCCGCGGACGCGGTGCGGCAATGGAAATACAAGCCCTACTATCTGAATAATGAGCCAGTGGAAGTTGAAACTCAGATTACGGTGAACTTCAAACTGCCGTAGTCAGGGTTCAACCTGCTAAGCATTTCGGCGCGAGACCTCAATCTCGCGCCTTTTTCTTGCCCGTTTCTGCCCCGTAGCGCCCTTTTCCGTCCGCGTTATAATCAAGAGATGCCCGGACGTCAGAATTCCCATCTGTAAGCGGGCGTCGACTTTATGGACTTCAAATTAGTCAGCGACTACAAGCCGCGCGGCGACCAGGCTACTGCCATCGAATCCCTGGTTCGCGGCGTTTTCGACCGCGAGCAGCACCAGGTTTTGCTCGGAGTCACCGGCTCGGGCAAGACCTACACCATGGCCAAGGTGATCGAGCAGGCCAACCGCCCCACCATTGTGATGGCGCACAACAAGACCCTGGCGGCCCAGCTCTATCACGAATTCAAGAGCTTCTTTCCCAATAACGCGGTGGAATATTTCGTCTCCTACTACGACTACTACCAGCCCGAGGCCTATGTTCCCGCGGCCGACCTGTATATCGAGAAAGAATCCACGATCAACGACGAACTCGACAAGCTCCGGCTGTCGGCGACCCGGTCGCTATTTGAGCGGCGCGACTGTCTGATCGTGTCTTCGGTGAGCTGTATCTATGGCTTGGGCTCGCCCGAAGCGTACTACGGCATGCTGTTGTTTCTGGAAAAGGGGCAGAAGATCAAGCGCGAGGACATTACCCGCAAGCTGGTGGAGATTCTCTACGAGCGCACCGATGGCGACTTCCGGCGCGGCACTTTCCGGGTGCGCGGCGATGTAATCGAAATCTTCCCCACCTACGACGATATGGCCTATCGAGTCGAGTTATGGGGAGACGAGGTGGAGTCGCTCTCGCAGATCGACCCCCTCTTCGGCACGGTCAAGCAGAAATACGTTCGCCTGCCGATCTATCCCAAGACTCACTATGTGATGAAGCCGGAGACTCGCGACAAGGCCGCGCAGTCGATCCGCGAAGAACTGTTGTGGTGGGAAGCGGAACTGGAGAAGCAAGGCCGGCTGGTGGAGGCGCAGCGCGTGCACCAGCGCACCATGTATGACCTGGAGATGATTAAGGCCATGGGATACTGCCATGGAATCGAAAATTATTCCCGCCACTTCACCGGCCGGCTGCCGGGAGAACCGCCTCCGACTCTGCTGGACTACTTCCCTCGCGATTTCATGATGTTTATTGACGAGTCGCATCAGACGGTGCCGCAGTTGCATGGCATGTATCACGGCGACCGCTCGCGCAAGGAGACATTGGTCGAATATGGTTTCCGCCTGCCATCGGCGCTGGACAACCGTCCACTTGACGTTCGAAGAATTTGAACATCGGATGAACCAGATGGTTTACGTTTCGGCCACCCCGGGGCCTTACGAGCTGACCAAGTCTGCGGGAGTGGTGGTGGAACAGATTATCCGGCCGACCGGACTGGTCGATCCGCCGGTGGAAATCCGTCCGGTCAAAGGACAGATCGACGACTTGCTGCACGAGATTCGCGCGCGGGTGGCGCGAGGCGAGAGAGTTCTGGTGACCACGCTCACCAAGCGTATGTCCGAAGACCTGGCCGAGTATTACAGCGAAGTGGGCGTGAAGTGCCGCTACATGCACTCCGAGATTGAGACTCTGGAGCGGGTCAAGATTCTGCGCGATCTGCGCAAGGGCGAGTTCGATGTGCTCATCGGCATCAACCTGCTGCGCGAAGGCCTCGACTTGCCCGAGGTGTCGTTAGTCGCGATTCTTGATGCTGATAAAGAGGGCTTTTTGCGGTCGAGTGGATCGCTCATCCAAACCATCGGTCGCTGCGCCCGCAACCTGAATGGCCGTGCCCTGCTCTACGCTGATCGCATGACCGACTCGATGAAGAAAGCCATGGGCGAAACCGATCGCCGGCGTGCCATCCAGGTGGCCTACAACGAAGCCAACGGGATCACACCCGAGTCCATCATTCGACCGCTCGACATGACCCTAGCCCGAATCATCGAAGCCGACTACGCCGATCTCACCGATGTCGAAGCGGAAGGCGTACCCGAATTCAAATCGCAGGAAGAGCTGGACGCCTACATCGCGAAGCTGGAAAGCGATATGCGCGAAGCCGCCAAGCGCTTTGAGTTTGAGAAGGCAGCCAAGCTAAGAGACATGATCAAAGAGTTGCGGACGAAGGAATTTCTGATCGCGTAGGCGTTGGAACGAAAAGCGATCAGAGCGCCCGACATCTTTGACCCACCCTCCCGCCGGTCAGCGATTCAAATATTCCATTGGTGACAGAATAGCAACGTCCCGCCACGGGTTGAGCACCAGCAGGTCGGCATCTCCGGTAAGAATGAGGTCAGCCCTGCCGTTTAGCGCAACTTCCAGAAATTTGTCATCGCTGGGGTCGCGGCAGGCGCGAACCTTATACCCGATTGCGATGAACTCGGCTAGTCGACCGAGGAGGCGCAGGAATTGTTGGCGATCTTCAAGGCTGATGTAGCGGTCGAATTTGGCGCGAGCCAGAACGTCGGCCAGTTCGTCCATTGTGGCTTCGGAAACCAGCAGAATCCCATTGTCCACAGCTCTGCGAACAGCTTGTCCGGGAACGGAAGATGGCAATAGAAGGCGGCTAACTAATGCGTTGGTATCGACGACAATGCGTTGCCGCATCAGTTTCGTAGTAGATCGTTCAGGGCCTCTTCGTTCAGACCGCGAGCTGCTGCCCGCCCGGCTACCCGATCACAAAAGCGTTGAAACTCCGCAGCATTCGCGTCTCGCATCCTCTCATATTCCTCGGCGGACATAATGACAGCGACATCGCGCTTCTGACGGCGAATCAGGATTGGTTCGCGTTGAGCCGCGTCCAGCAGCGCCGCAAGGCGTTGCTTCGCTTCCGTGGCCGATACGATACGCATACATCCATATTAGACAAAATGTTTGAAATAGTCAATTTGTCTACTAGGAACTGGGGTGGCTCGAAAGACTTCCGCCGACGTTTCGCGCGCTGCCCTAGTTATGTATGAAAGATATGGAGCGATTCAGAGGCTCGCCGTCGCCGCCCGAGACTTGGTTCTGGCTTCATTCTCCGCCTGCTTCTCTACCGCATTGAGTTCCTTTTCGATCGATGAGAAGCGGCGCAGGATTTCGTGCATGCGCACGGCCATGTTGCGGACGGTTTCAATTTGCGAGCGCGCGCCCGCGGAAAGTGCTCCGGGCTCGAGCAAGAGAAGCTCGGAGTTGCCCAGAACCGAGGTCAGCGAATTGTTCAGGGTATGCCGCACTTCTAGCATGTAACGGCCCAACGCAGCCTGTTGCTCCAACGATTTTCTGGCGTGCTCCGCTCGTTGAGCGCGTGCCGTGGCTTGACCCAGCAGCAATATTTCGGTCGCGACCAGAACCAAAGCGTCCAGCCAGCCTTCCTGCTGCTGTAGCACTCGGATTCCAGCGTGGATCTCGCGAGCCTGCTCGGCGGATCGCTTTCCCTCGCGCACAAACAATACCGGCTGGCCTGCCGGATCGAGCGCTCGGAATACAGCCGGGAGAATTTCCGGCCGAACGGCTCCAACGATGGCCAGATCGAAGGCGTCGGCCTCGAGATCGCGGCAGATGTCCCCGCTCATCAGGGTAAACGCCGGCGCGTTCCGCTCTCCCTGCCAACGATCGATTACGGCGCGTGAAAAATCCGCGTCGTCGGAAATTATCAATGCCGTAGCCTGATCCAAATTCTTGCTCCGTTCCCTGGTCGTCCGCCTCAAAGATCGTCTGCCCGAAAATTCCTTGTCCGACGAAAGTCAGCGCCTAGGCTTTGTCGCCGTCATCTGGATCTTGTGGAGTGGCAGACGCCTCTTCATCCCACGCAGGAACGCTCTTGACCTCGAATTCCGCGGCATCGGAATCGGCCGTCGCAAAGTGCGCGCTGGCGGCCGCCGCCTTGGCCCGCCCGGCTGGCTTGACCGGACGACTGCTCGCTTTCTTTCCGGTCCGTGCCAGCGCCGCATCCATCACGTTGCGAAGATCTACCAGCATGCGCAACGGCTGGCCCGAAGAATACTCGGCGTGGAACATCACCTTCCAGGACTGGCAGATCATGCGCAGCCGGTTCACCGGTTCGTCGGCTGAAAATTGCGCCGACCGGCAATCCAGCGTGTTCACGCCGCGTGCTTCAAGCTCGCGCAATCCGTCAAGAATGGTGTTCAAATCGTTGTGCATGAGGCGGAAGAAAACCCGCCGCATCAGGAAGCTGAAACGGGTAAATGCCACCATCGCGACCGGCTCGAAGTAGTTTTCTTCGGTGGAGCTCTTGAGCTTTCTGCCCTTTTCCAGGGTTCCGCTGGTGAGCAGTTCATTCAGACTTCGGCATCCGTCGGCGGCCTGGATGAAATCATCGAGCGGCTGCAGCCAGGAGGGAAGAAACAGGTCGACACTTCCCAGAACCGGCTCCAGGGTCTGGGCGACATAAGCCAGATCCACGTCGGCATCTTCCAGACGCGACGGAGCGCAGTGAGAAAAGTACTGGACCAGCAGAAAATCAATCTTGTCACGATCCGCGTCCAGACGGGTTGCGCGGTGCAGATGGTGCTCGAGCAAAGTCTGCAGCCCTTCTTCGCTGGTCAGGTTTGTGGTTTGCAGGAACTGGCGCAATTGATGGACCTGGATCTTCTGATCCATCTCCAGGAACCACAGGCGCGCCTGCTCGACCGACTCCTCTGGCGGATTTTCCATGCCAGACTCGAGGTCGTCACAAGCGGGCAGGTCAATGACGAACTCGCGTGCCAATGCGCTATACAGAGGATGGAGCAGGCGCGCTTCGCGCCACTCCGCTGCCAGATCCTTCTTCTTCGGTGTCACAGTCATGGTTTCACGATCCAGTTGGAAACTTCCTGAGTAAAACGGGCGGCAACGGCAGTTCGTCCGCTGGTGTATTGCAAGGCCACTACGGAAACTTCCGCGTCCAATGTGCCATCGGAATTCTGCACTCGCAGCATGTCCGCAAATTCCAGGGGCAAGGTCGAAGAAAACAGCACTTCACGAGTGGTGCCGAATTCAATCACGGTACTTTCGCTGGCGGCGTTTCCCTCCCCAACCACTCGAGTGAGGCGTACCGGAATTCGCACCGGACTCGCCTCCGGAAAGAACTTTGCCAACTTGGCCGCGCAGCTTTCCTGCCGGACTCGAGCTTTGCCTGTAGCCTGTGTGGGCACCGCCGTACCTCGTGTTGTCCAGGGTCGACGCGGCCTGGGTCCCCCGGCCTGCCGGTTAGCATGGCGTGGGCACCCGGACCGCATCGGAGGGAAAGGATGCACGAGCGCCACCAAAGTCGAAGGTAGGCAATAATTTAAGTAAGTGATTGATTAATATAGAGAAAAGTGGAAGGACGACAGTAACAGTTTCAGGCCAATGTCAAGCCTTCGTCTCACAATGAAACGCCGTCTCACGGTTGTGGCAACTATTGCAGAGCCTGGCTCGTCGCCACCACTTCCCGAGGTCCGATATTGTAGCGCTTGAGTTTGCGATAAAGCGTGGCCCGACTGATCCCGAGCATTTTGCCGGCCAGCGCCTTGTCGCCTTTTACCTGCTCGAACACCCGCTGGATGGTAGCGCGTTCGATGTCCTCGAGATCGGTGCTGCTCAGGCCGGAAGAGGAAGGCGAACCTGATTCCAGCTCAGTCCCCGGAAGACCAGAAGTGATCGCGGGCGGCAGATCGTTGAAATCGATGGTTCGCTGATCGCCCAGAGCGACCGCGCGTTCAACGCAATTCTCCAGTTCGCGGACGTTTCCCGGCCAGTCATACTGCAGCAGTGATTTCATGGCGGCAGTCGTGATTTGAATCGATCCGCCGCGAGCGTAGCGCTCCAGGAACCAGTGCGCCAGCATGGGAATATCGGAGCGGCGTTCGCGCAGCGAAGGCAGCCGCACGGTTACGACGTTCAGCCGGAAGTAAAGATCCTTGCGGAACGTTCCATTGCGGTATTCCGTTTCCAGATCGCGATTGGTGGCGGCAATCACGCGCACATCCACCTTTACTTTCTGATTGCTACCCACGGGACGGACTTCTTTTTCCTGCAGAACCCGCAACAGCTTGGCCTGCATCTCCGGCGGCAGTTCGCCGATCTCGTCCAGGAAGATCGTTCCTCCATTGGCGGATTGAAACAATCCGGTACGCGATTTGATGGCGCCGGTAAAAGCTCCCTTCTCGTAGCCAAACAATTCGCTCTCGATCAATGTGGGCACAAGCGATCCGCAATCAACGGCCACGAACGGGCGCTTGGCGAAGGATCCACGGAAGTGGATGGCGCGCGCCACCAGTTCCTTGCCGGTACCGCTCTCCCCGGTAATCAGGACGGGAGTGTGCGTGTCCTTCAGGCGCGAGATCATGCGCAGCACGTCCTGGATTTTGGTGGACGCGCCGACGATTCCATGGAGTTCGGTCTCGGTATCCACGCGCTCGCGAAGAAATTCATTTTCTTCGACCAGGCGCACCTTTTCCGCCATCCGGCGCAGAAACAGGCGAAGTTCTTCCAGGGGGGAGAACGGTTTGCTGATGTAATCGTAGGCGCCGAGCTTCATGGCCTGGACCGCGGTTTCCACCGATCCGTGCCCGGTCATGACTGCGACTTCGGTACGGGGAAGCATCTTCTTCACCCGTTCGAGAAACGTCAGCCCGGACATGTTGGGCATCACCATGTCAGTCAGAACCAGGTGCGCGGGTTGCTCTTCGAGCAGCGCCAGAGCCGACTCTCCGCCATCGGCTTCCATGCACACAAACCCGAGGGCCTCGCCCACGGTCATGCAGAGCTGGCGGATGCTCTGCTCATCATCGACGATCAGGAGGCGGATTCGCAGATCTTCGGTCACTGTGCTTTCCCCATAATTTTTTCAACGACTGAGATGAATTGCTGTACACGGAATGGCTTCTCCACGCAGGGCGCCCCGGTCTCGCGCAGCGTGGCCACGGTTTCCTCATTGGCGATATCGCCGGTAATGAAGACGATGCGTGCCGTCAGTTCGGGGCGGTGCTGCGCTACCCAGGCATGCACGTCGGCGCCGTTTACTCCTCCCGGCGTGCGCATGTCGGAAACTACGCCGAGAAATTCTCCCGACTCCAGCAGCCGTACACCTTCGGCTCCGGATTCGGCGCATACCACGGCGTAGCCGTTGCGCTCCAGCGTGGCTCGGACGTAGGCCATCACCCCGGCTTCATCCTCGATCAGCAGTACCGGCAGGATTGCGGGTTTGGTGACAGGTTGTGTGCTCATCTTTGTATGACTCCGACAGCAGCCCCGACCGAGGCCGCTTCTGACGTGGCGGGAAGGCTCACGACGAAAGTCGCGCCCCGCCCGACGGTGTTGTTGTGGCAAAGAATCTCGCCGCCATGCTCGTGCACAATGCCGTAACAGATGCTTAATCCCAGGCCGGTTCCTTTCCCTACTTCTTTTGTGGTGAAGAAGGGATCGAAGATGCGGTCAGGGTGCGAGATTCCAGGCCCATTGTCGCGAAACGAGATCTCAACCGAGTTGCCCTTGCGCGTAGTCGCAATCTCGATCCGCGCCGAGCGGCCAGCTTCGCTAACCGCGTCATAGGCGTTGTTCAGAATATTCAGGAACACCTGCTGCAATTGGTGGGAATCCCCAATCACACTGGGCAGTTCCTGATCCAGATGTTCGACCACTTCTACCCCGTGACTCTGGAAGTCATAAGAGCGCAGCTGAACAGTGCGCCGCAGAATCGGATTCAACTGCAGCGCTTTTCGCTGCGGCGGCATCTGCCGGGCAAAGCTCAGCAGATTCTGCACGATCTGCTTGGTGCGCTGCGCTTCCTGCAGGATGACTCGCAGATCCTTGCGCGCGCTCTCCGGAACCTCGGGATTTTCCATCAAGAGATCGGCGAAGCCGAGGATTGCGGTGAGGGGATTGTTCACCTCATGGGCAACGCCTGAAACCAGTTGGCCCACCGCTGCCATCTTCTCCGCGTGCATCAGTTTGGATTGCAGGCTGGCGGCATCGGTAACGTCGGTCATCACCACCACCAGGCTGGCGACCTGGGATTGCTCATCGCGCATGGGGCTCAGGTTGACCGAGAAATGTCCGATCCTCCCATCCCCGCGCAGGATCTGGAGTTCCAGATTGTCCACCTGGCGTCCGGCCAGAGTGGCGCTGAAAGCTTCGCTGAGAATCGAGCGCCGAGCCGGCGACACCAGGTCTTCCAGCGGCCGCCCCAGCAACTGTTTCTGCTCGTAGCCCATGTCGTGCCAGCGCCGGTTGGCGTAGCTGATGAGTCCGGCCGTATCCGCCACCAGAATCAAACTCTGGGTGTTGTTCAGGATTTTTCCGGAGAAGTCGCGCTCGCGCTGCAATTCCGACTGGAAATTTTTCAGTCCGCTGATATCGAGCATCAGACCGCGGTACTGCGCCACCCGCCCCTGGCTGTCGCGCACCGCGAAGGCGTTGATCAGGACGTAAACCACTGATCCATCACGGCGGCGTAACGTCTCTTCGTGATTTCGCACCACTCCGTGTTCCTGCATTTGCCGGGCAAGCTCCTCGTGCCGTTCGGCCGAGAAATAAACCTGGCTGCGGATGTCCGCCTGCAGCAAATCTTCCCGGCTGCCATAGCCCAGCATGCGGACCAGCGCGTCGTTCACCTCGATGAAGCGGCCATCGGGCGTGGAAAAAAAGAGCCCTTCCTGAATGTTGTCGAACAGTTCCCGATAACGCTGTTCCACCTCCCGGCGATCGCTGATGTCCTTGAGCACGTGGATGGTTTGCATTCCCTCGTTGCTGGCCCCGTGCACTCGCGAAGTGGAAACCAGGTAGGTGCGCTCCAACAGGGGATGAACGTATTCGTCTTCGCCTTCGGTGCCGCGGCAGAACGGGCAGGAGCG
This sequence comes from Terriglobia bacterium, assembly GCA_963734265.1. GTDB lineage: Bacteria > Acidobacteriota > Terriglobia > Terriglobales > Acidobacteriaceae > JAIQFF01. Next base: position 261,150 of record CAVTGN010000010.1, on the reverse strand, counting down.
CATGGCAGGAGCATTGCCCATGGCTAGCAGGGCGGACATGTTGACCCCGATCAGACCTTGCGGAGTGGCTCCAATGAAATCGGCCAGCGAGCGGTTTACCCGCAAGACGTTGCCGGCCTCGTCGTGGGCCACGATGAAATCGCTGATCGCGTCGAATATTTCGATCCAGTGCCGGTTGGCCTGGTCCATGCGGGTAAACAGGCGGGCATTTTCCAGCGCCACCGCGGCATGTCCCGCAATGGCTTGCAGGATCTGTTCGTCTTCATTCGCGCCCGCCAGAATCCGGGCGACGCCCCCCAGACACAGCACCCCAACCAGTTCTCCCGAAGCCCCCAGCAGCCGCACCAGGATGTAATTATCGCCGCCGATCTCCGAAGCCAAGGCTGGGCCTAACAATTCCGCCGTCGCGGCAGAGACGATCGCTCCTTTATGTTGGGCCAGAGCGTCTTCAATGGCATGACCGAAGCGCCGCAGCAGCGACGGCTCTTGTATTTCCTGTCCGTCAGCCCTCTGCAGAACCAGGGTTTCCATGCCGCTTTCCTGCTTGATGGCAAGCGCTCCCTGACTCGCGCCCACAATGGTTGCAGCACGGCTGACAAAATTCCGGGCGAACTCGGGAAGTCTCAGGTGGGAATTGAGTTCCAGAGCCAGGCCCATCAGAGACTCGGCTTTTCTCCGGTGCACTTCGGATTGGTGCAGGTTTCGAGTCACTTCCAGGGCGACGGCAACCTGGGCCGCGAGCGCCCGCGCGCGACGAATGTCTTCCTGCGAGATGCCGGCTCCATCCAACCGATCCAGCACCCCAAACATGCCCAGAACTTCGCCGCGAGTGTCCAACAGCGGAACGGTCAACAATTGCCGTACGTTGAAGCTGGCGAGAATCTCCAGATGAGCTCCGGGAACTTTACTGGGATCGTCGGACCAGAAGACTTCGTGGTTGAGCAACGCGCGGCTGGCCGGTCCGTCGGGAAGCTCGAAGTCCACCGCCTCGGGCTTGCCATTTTCCGCGCCCCAGCGTACTCGGAAGATGCCGTCTTCCAGAAGACCGATAAAGCCGCGTCCGAAACCCAGAAAGTCCGCTGCGCGCAGGGCGAACCGCAGCAGGAATTCGTCGAGATGTCCGATGGAGCCGAGTTCGGCTGAGATATCCAGCAGTTGGTGAAGTTCGTGAGCCTGAGCCCGAGCGGTATTGCACAACTCGGCATTGGCAATCGCCACCGCCCCGAACCCGGTGACCACAGAGACGAGCGACTTCTCTTCCGTGGTAAAGATTCCTTCCTGACGCGGATAGACCAGCACTGCACCCTGGGCGAAGGAAGTCCGGAACGGCGCTGCGATCAGCATTCCGGGAGGCACCAGGTCACCCAGTGCGTGAGTTGCGGGATCGATGGCTACGCTTATGGGTTCGCCGGCCGCTACCGCCCGGCTTGCCAGATCCGCGGCGAACTGCAACCCTCGTCGATCGTGGCGGGAGCGCACCGAGGCTGCCAGCTGGGGAGATTCGGCGGCAACCGCGCGCAGGCTGAAACCAGCGCCCTCTCGCAGCAGCACACAAACCAGACGGGTGCGCAGAAGCACCCGCAGCCGGTCGGCGACTGCCTCGACCACAGCGGCGGATTCAGGTGCGGAGCGCAGAGCCTGCGCCACTTCGGCCAGAATCTCGGTGCGTCGATGCTCCTCGCGGGAAACCTGAGTAAGACGGCGGGCTTCCAGCAGACTCCCCAGTTGTCCAGCCAGAATCGTCGCCTTGGCTGCCAGGTCTTCATTGAAGAAATCCGGATCCGAGGAGTGCAGAAATGTTGTCGCCCCGAGCACTTCGTTTCCGACCACCAGGGGCGCAGCCATAATCGACAGGGCGCGAAATTCCGCAGCCATTCGATAGGTGGACGGATCCAGACGATTTTCGTACAGGGTTTTGCGCTTCCGGATGGCTTCGATCGCGATAGCCACCGAATTTTGAGTGGCCTTGAGCCTCGTGCCCCGGAAACGATCGGCCATCAACCCATCCGCTTCGGCTCCCACCACCTCGTCGCCGGATACGCACTGCCAGAAATATGCTCCGTCCACCTGAAAGAACTGGCGCGTTGCCTCACAAAACAAACGGATCATCGCGGGCGCCGAGGTTCCTTCGACGGCTGCGGCGGAGAACTTAAGGAGTAGTCGTTGAAAGGCGTCGTCCGACCGCGGATTGCCGACTCGCACCACGGTCGCGTCTCCGGCTGACATGGTCAGAGTGCCATTACTCCAAGGTGAATAGACTTTACAAGTAGTTGAATATAAAACAAATTAGACCGCATTCTCAATTTGAGTCAAGGACAAAAGGGGTCAGGTGCCGAGTTGTAAACGCCCGTGGCGACGAGGGTCCGACCCTTGTCTCACCCTGAGATTGAATGGGGTTGGTGAGACAATTCTAAGCTCAGATTCCACGCCTTGGTCCTACGCATGGTAACTAGCTAAGCCTAAGAAAACAAATATTTTACACAGATGAAGGGCCATATTTTCTGGCGCGGGACCGGGCTGGCATCGGCATTGCACTTGAGCCGACGGGGAATCCCCCTGCTCGGAGCAACTTGTGTCCTTGGCAAAGATGCAGCAGTGGACGATGAATCTGATTCTGGGATTGCTGGCGCTTACGTTGGGACCGGCGATGGTTGGCCCCTATGCAGTCGCGGCTCAGGACAGCGGGGCTCACGACGCCGTTGCTCATGAAGCCGCGGTTCATGAGGAAACAAAGCATGACGAAACAAAGAGCGATGAACTGACCCGGAAGCCAAAAATCAAGGTGTCGCCTGTCTATCCCGAAATTGCCCGGCGCATGAGCATTACCGGAACGGTGCGTTTGGCGGTGGTCGTGGCTCCCAACGGCACGGTGAAGAGTTCAAAGGCGGTAGGCGGCCATCCCATGCTGGTCAATGCGGCCCAGGACGCGATGCGGCAGTGGCGATTTGAGCCCGCCGTGGCCGAGAGCAGCGGAATCGTGGAATTCAAGTTTCAGCCGCAGGAGTAGAGCGAGGGACTAACCAGCGGGGAGTGCGCCCCGCGCCCCAGGAAGCGCGCAGCAGAGAGTGGATAGCGGAGGAACAAATGACGATCGGCAAGAAACTTTATCTAAGCTTCGGGGCCGTCCTTTTCATGGTTGTGGTGCTGCTTGCCGTGAACCTGTGGTCGGTGCACCGCGAACACAGCGCCAAAGCCTCCGCATCCCAGGCCCTGGAACTGGCAGACGCCACCGACAAGATCAGATTTCAGATGATGCAAAACCGACTGTATCTGACCAACTACCTTCTCAGCGGCGACAGCCGGGAATCCGACCACGTAAGCGACGGAATTCGCACCTTCTCGGACCGGATGCATGCCGCGACCGCCCTTTCAACTTCGGAACAACAGCGAACCGCCCTGGCCAAAGTGCAGCAGACCGAACAAAACTGGGCTCGGGACTTCGCCGAACCGTTGATGCAAAAGCGCAAAGAAGTGGATCAGGGAAACTCCACCGTAGCCGAATTGCAAATCTTCTACCTGCAGAAGGATGCCGGCAGCTGGGTCAAGTCCTCGACCGAATATCTGGACATGGCTGACCAGGAAAGCAAGAAGGTGCTGGAAGAGCGGCGAAACGACGACGATGGCGCCAGCAACTGGACCATCGGAATCGCGCTGTTCAGCACGCTGGCTGCCTTGGTTTTGGGCGGCAGTCATCGCCTTCCGCACTGCCGCCTCCATCACCGAACCGCTTAGCCGATCTGATGAAGGTCACGAAGCAGATCGGCACCGCGGGTGATCTCGATCACGAAATCGACATCAAGCGTAAGGACGAAATCGGCGAACTGGGTCGGACGTTCAACGGCATGGTCGCCTATCTCCGGGAGATGGCGTCGGTCTCCGAAGCCATCGCTGGCGGCAATCTTTCCGTAGAAGTGAAGCCCCGTTCGAAGGACGACACCCTGGGCAACGCCTTCGTGCGTATGGTGGACGGACTGCAGAAACCTGGTGCGAAACGTTCGCGATGCCGCATCCCAGGTAGCCAGCGCGTCCAGCCAGGTGGCGGGCGCGTCCGACGATTCCGCCAAGGTCAGCCTGCAGACCGCCTCCGCCATCGACGAAGTAACCAGCACCATGCACGAGATGAGCGTCAACGTGCAGAACATGGTGAAGAACACCCAGACCCAGGCCTCGAGCGTGAGCGAGACCTCGGCTTCGATCGATCAGATGGTGGCCTCGATACAGCGCGTGGCTGACACCGCCAAGGTCCTGCTGGATATCTCCAACCGGTCGCGTGAAGAAGTCCACAGCGGCATTTCCACCATGGAAAAGGCCACGGACGGTCTGAACAAGATCAACATCACCATCCGCTCCTCGGGCGAAATCATCGACGTCCTGGGACAGCGCGCCGATGACATCGGAAAAATCATCGAGGTCATTGACGACCTGGCCGAGCAAACCAACCTGCTGGCACTGAACGCCGCCATCGAAGCGGCGCGCGCCGGTGAGCACGGGCTGGGTTTCGCGGTAGTCGCCGACGAAGTTCGCAAGCTGGCGGAAAAATCCGCCCAGTCCACCAAGGAAATTTCCGAACTGATCCAGAGCATTCAGAAAGAAGCGCGCAAGGCGGTCGAGAACATGGACCGCAGCACCGGCATAGTGAACGATGGTCTCGGCCTGGGCCAGGAACTGAATGGCGCCCTGCGCAAGATCTCCAACGTGGTGACCGAGGTCTACAAATTCGCGCAGGAAATCGGCGCCGCCACCAACGAGCAGTCGCACGGCTCGTCGCAGATCGCGCGCGCCACCACCCGCCTGAACGAAATCACGCACGAGATCAACTCCGCGGTCGAGGAGCAGGCTTCCGGAGCGCAGGCCGTGGTGAAAGCCATGGAGCGCATGCGCGAACTGGTGCAACAGACCACATCAGGTTCCACCGAACTGGCAGCCTCGGCAGAGCAAATGTCGAAGATGTCGCGCGAGTTGCTGGACAGCATGCACCGTTTCGCCCTGGAGCAACAGAGCAGGAGCGTGTCGCCACCCGTTACGAAGAGCATGCGGCCGCCAACGCTCGGCGCGCCGCTGCCGGCGCTCGCGTTTAAGTCAGGACTCGGACATGAATCATGACTTTCACATCGTCGGCTTTCAGGTGGGACGCGAAACCTACGGCGTTCCCATCACCTCCCTGCACGAGATCGTGCGCGTGCCCGAAATCACCGCCGTGCCCGACGCTCCCGACTACATGGAAGGAGTGATTAACCTGCGCGGCAAGATTGTTTCGGTGCTCGACCTGCGCAAGCGCTTCGGTGAACCGAAGAAGACGCTCAACCGGCGCAATCGAATTCTGGTGGTCGAACACGGTGGACGGCTCTCCGGATTGATCGTTGACTCGGCTTCCGAAGTGATCAAGATTCCAGCCAGCCGACGTCGAGCCTTCTCCGTACCGCCTGCAGGACGGCGGACTCAACTGCGTGACCGGACTGGGCAAGTACAAAGGCCGCCTGATCGTGCTGCTGGACATGGCCAAGCTGCTGGAAAGCAGCGCAACAATAAAGAGGAATCGACAGCGAGCAATCGAACGAGGAACCGGTGATGCGCCGGCGCAACGGATAGCGACGATTCGATAGATTTCCGGTCTACGAGATTTCGACGAAAGAATTTCGGGTTAAGATTCGAGAACGAACTGGAAGCGATGGGCACATCCACGATTGCGGCGCAGATTACCGAGGCAGAGCTCAAGCTCTTGCAGGCCCTCGTCTACCAGGAGTGCGGCATGCACTTCGACGACCGCCGCACGCATTTCCTGCAGGACCGTCTGCAGCGGCGGCTTAAGGAATGCCACCTCGACTCTTTCTACAGCTACTACCGCCTGCTGATCAGCAAAGAGGGCAAGAACGAACTGGCCCGGCTGCTGGAAAACCTGACCGTCAACGAGACCAGCTTCTTCCGCAACAAAGCTCAGCTGGACCTGTTCCATAAGCACATCCTCGACGAACTCATTCGCCGCAAGCAGGCGCAGCGGGACTACTCTCTGCGCATCTGGAGCGCGGGCTGCTCCACCGGGCAGGAGCCTTATACCCTGGCCATGCTGGTCGCCGACAGCCTGGCGTACTTCTACCTGCGCAATCCGGTCTCGGTACGCAACCGTGCCGTCGCCCAAACCGCTGATTCCTCCGCCCTGGAAGGTCGAGATCATCGCCAGCGACATCAGCTACTCGGTGTTGCGCGCGGCTCAGGAAGGCATTTACTCCGAGACCCAGATGGCGAGCGTGGATTACAGCTACCGGCTTCGCTATTTCGATAAAACCGGCGACCGCTACGCCATCAAGAAGGCCCTCAAGGAAGTCGTCCACTTCGATTTTCACAACCTGAAAACCGAGTACCTGCCGCAGCGCAACGACGTGATCTTCTGCCGCAACGTGATGATGTATTTCGACGAAGCCGGAGCAGAAACGTCTGCTGGAAAAGTTCGCGCGCTGTCTTAACCTCCCGGGCTATCTGTTCGTAGGGCACGCCGAGAGCCTGCTGGCGCTGACCGACAAATTCGTCATGGTGCACCGCAACAGCGGAACCGCGTACCAGAAGACTGAGGTGACAGCGATGACTCACTCTTCCGATGAGCGCGGCGCGGAGATGCGGGAACTCTTCTTCGAGACCTCCCAGGAACTGCTGCAGTCGCTGAACGACGAGGCGCTGAAACTGGAAAAGAACCCCGCCGATGTCGAACTGGTGCGCAGCATCCGCCGCATCGTCCACACCCTGAAAGGTGACGCCGCAGCTTGCGGCTTTCGCGAATTGAGCAATACAGCGCACGCACTGGAAGACGCCCTGGCCCTGGAGTCCGCGGCCTCGCATGGCGGTCTGGCGGAAGTAGCGTTTACAGCTGCGGACACCTTCGGAGCGATGCTCGCTGCCTATCGCCGCAAAGGCAAGCTGCCCTCAGCCGCGCCTTTGGCGAAAATGGTCAGTGAGCTCTCGAAGCAAAGCAAGCCCGGCAAGCGCTCCAAGAAGACGGCTGCGGTCGCCTTCGTTCCCGCCGTCTGGACCGAGTACGAAAAGCTGTCGATCCAGAATGCAGTCTCGCAGGGCAGGAACGTGTACCACGTCACCGCCGGCATCGATCCGAAATGCGTGATGCCCGTCGCGGCCCGGCAACTGGTTCATGAATGCGTTGAACGCCTCGAGTGAAATTTTGGCCACCCGACCCGAGGCCGGTTCGCCCGAGAGCACCAGGCGTTTGGAGCTGCTGGTGGCCAGCGAAAAGCCGAAGGAACAACTGGCCGCACAATGCCGCATCCCAACGGTCATCGCGAGAGTCAGCGTCGAGCTGATTCAATCAAGCGGCGCCCAAACCGACGAAAGCCGCTCCCGCAGAGGACACGGAAAAAGCTGCAGGCTTCTTCTCCGCCAATCCGGCGGCTGCCGAGTCCGAACCGCATGCGGCAGGCAAGGCCAATCACACCCCTGCTCTGGTGGAAAACATTCTGCGTGTCGATGCCGAACGCATCGACAACGTGCTCAACCTGGTGGGGGAGTTGATCATCGGCAGGTCCATGTTGCAGCAGGCATTCACTGAATTTGCCCGGCACGTTCCCAAGGAGACCCTGCGTGGCCGCTTCTCTGACGCCATGTCGTTTCAGTCACGCGTGCTGAGTGATCTGCAGCGCTCGGTGATGAAGATCCGCATGGTTCCGGTCGAGCAGCTTTTCCGCCGCTTTCCCCGGGTGGTGCGCGACGTTGCCAAGCAATGCGGCAAGGACGTGGAACTGATCATAAGCGGCCAGGACACCGACCTGGACAAGAGCCTTCTGGATGTCATCGCCGAGCCCTTGACCCATCTGGTTCGCAATGCGGTCAGTCACGGCATCGAGAGTCCCGAGGAGCGTCGCCGCGCCGGGAAAGCAGCTCGTGGAACCATTCGTCTCACTGTCGTACCACCAAGGCAATCAGGTGATCGTCGAGATCAGCGACGACGGTCGCGGCATCGATTCGCAAAGAGTCAAGAACAAGGCTGTGGAAAAGGCGCTCATCACCGAGGAAGAATCGGATCGCTTGGGCGAACATGAAATCCTCGCACTCGTCTTCCGGCCTGGATTCAGCACCGCCGATGAAATCACGGAAGTTTCCGGCCGGGGCGTTGGCCTCGATGTGGTGCAAACCGTGTTGCATCGCCTGAAGGGCTCGGTCGACATCGAAACCCGCGCCGGCCAAAGCACAACCTTTCGGCTGAAGTTGCCGCTGACGCTGGCCATTATCAAGGCTCTCCTGTTCCGCGTCGAGCAGAGGTTGTACGCCGTCCCGCTGAATGCCGTGGCGGAAATTGCGCGCGCCCGGGAATCCGATGTGCACCAGGTACACCACTACGAAGTCTTACAGATGCGCAACCAGGTTCTTCCCCTCATTCGCCTGGGGCGAGCGCCTGAGGTCGGTACCGACGATTCCAGGAAGATCTTTGTGCTGGTCATTTCCCTGGGCGAGCGCAAGCTGGGCCTCATCGTCGACAGTCTGGACGGAGAAGAAGAGCTCGTCATCAAGGCGCTGGACGACCAGACCGTGGCTACGGACTTGATCAGTGGGGCTTCCATCCTGGGCGATGGCCGGGTCGTGCTCATCGTGAATCTTCCCGCCATTGTGGAGCGTTACAGCAAGTCCCGATCGCAACAGGCCGACGGCATTCTCTCCGGAATGTTGCTCTCTCATGCCGACCGGAAGAGTGCGGACCAGAGTCTGGCTGAGGTGCGCCCATGAGCCCGGTGCGCGTGCTGGTGGTGGACGATTCCGCGCTCATGCGGAAGCTGATTCCACAGATTCTGCAAACCGACAGTTCGATCGAAGTCGTCGGCACCGCGATGGACGGCAATTTCGGGCTCCGGAAAATCGAGGAGCTGAAGCCGCAGGTTGTGACCGTTGATCTGGAAATGCCCGGCATGGGTGGACTCGACATGCTGAAGGAAATCATGCGACGCCATCGCCTTCCAGTCATCGTCGTGAGTTCCCACAGCACCCAGGGCGCCTCCGTGACGTTGCAGGCCTTGTCGCTGGGAGCATTCGATTTTGTGGCCAAGCCGGTTGACGTCTCCGCTCGCATGCCTGAGATTGCGGCTGAACTCATCAGCAAGATCAAAGCTGCGGCCCAGAGTCGCGGGATAAAAGTCCGGCCCGTGGGTGAGGCTCCGCGCTCAGCCAAGAAAGCCTTGCTCGACGCCAAGATGGCTCCGGCCAAAGTCATCGCCATCGGCGTCTCAACCGGAGGACCGCAGGCTTTGCAGTACGTATTCTCACAGTTGCCGGCGGATTTTCCCGGCACCATCGTGGTCGTGCAACACATGCCCGAAGGGTTCACCGAAATGTTCGCCCGGCGTCTGGATGAAATCTGCTCCATCCGGGTCAAAGAGGCCCAGTCGGGCGACGTACTGATGGCCGGACGGGCACTGATCTGCCCCGGCAGCCGGCACCTTAAGGTTAAACGTCTGCCGCTCGGAGATGTAGCAGTATTGAGCGATGAGCCTCGGGTCAACGGACACCGCCCCTCGGCCGATGTGCTGTTCAAGAGTCTTGCCGAAGAATTCGGCTCCAAGGGTTTGGCGGTGCTGATGACGGGTATGGGCGACGATGGCGCACAAGGTCTGGGCCTGGTCAAAGCCGCGGGCGGAATGACCATCGCTCAAAACGAGGAATCCTGCGTGGTCTACGGCATGCCCAAAGCCGCCATCGATCGCGGCTTCGCCGTTCGGGTGGTGGGATTGGACGTACTGGCGAATACCTTGCAGGCACAGTGCACCTCCGACCGGAGAAACGGATCTGCCAACGAGCCCGGGGAAATCGGTAAGGGCAAGGGGGCGGGACAGGATTAGCCGGAAGATCGGAAGATTAGTACGACGATAGTAGCGACGAGATTGGTGGAGAGTTGTCCGGTTCGAGAGATGCTGAGCCTGGCCAGTCAGGGCAGGCGAAGCGCAGTCAAACAATTTTTGTAGCAAAGGCAGGAGGGGTTATGGAGCAGTTTGCATCTTTAAAGCGCAGCAAGGACGGTCAACCGGTTCGCTACCTGGTGGTGGACGATTCCGTCTTCGCCCGCAAGAATCTGGCCCGCATCGTCGAAACTTTTGGCGGCCAGGTAGCGGGCGAAGCCGGCGACGGCATGACCGCCATCACCGAATACGAACGCACCAATCCCGACATTGTGCTTATGGACATCACCATGCCGCAGATGGAAGGGATCGAGGCGGCCGAGAAGATCGTGGGCCAGCATCCTGAGGCCCGCATCGTCATGGTGTCTTCCGTCGGATATCAGGAAAACATCGTAGCGGCGCTGCAGCGCGGAGCCCGTCACTTTGTGCAGAAGCCGGTCAAACCGGAAGTTCTGTACGAGGTGATCAAGTACGTATTGGGCGACGACGGGGCGGTAGCCAACGCAGCAGGCGCGGGAGCCTAACGATGAAGATGGAGCTGATCCAGCCGTTCATCAATGCGGCGGATGCTGTCCTCGCCCAGGGTTTGCAGTCTCCCATGTCCATTGGGAACCTCAGCATGGAGCAGGAAGCCTACCGGCGCAAAGGTGTAGCCGCGCTGGTCGCGTTGACCGGTGACATCGAAGGCAGGATTGTCTTCGATCTCGAACCGGAGGCCGCGGTGCGTGTCGCCAGCCGCTTTGCCGGAACCGAACTTCCCGAGTCCGATGACCTGGTGCGCGAAACCGTTTGCGAGCTGGCCAATCAGGTAACGGGAAATGCCGTCACCTCGTTGAATGACCAGGGCTTCCATTTCCGCGTACACCCGCCGATCGTGCACACCTCCGAGCACGGTCCCACCAGTACTGAAGATACCGAAGCCTTAGTCATCTGCTTCGAAACCGGTATCGGTAACGTCTTTATGAACATCGCTCTGCGTTACAACGTCCAGCGGGCAGGCGAGATGGCGGCAGCGGCGGGCGAGTAACTGCGGAGTTCAGACCGTAATCTCAACATCAAGCACAGTCTTTTTCTTCGCCGAGGCATCACATCCGCAGTTGGACGTTTTCATGTTGGACACCTGATGTCGGACTTCCGATGTCGGCCTCACGGCCCAGGCAGGACGAATACAGGATTTTGCGGCAACGGATTTCCGCCGTTGGGCGGCGTGATCACGCTGAGCGGCGCCGGCATGTCGAGCACCTTGGTTTCGTCTGATGTCCGGATAATGCTGGTATTTCGCGCGTCACAATTGCCCACGTACACTTTCGAGCTGTCGGCGGCCGCGCCAATAAATAGCTCGAAGCGCACCGCGCCGCAAGCTGCCGGCACCGAATTCAGCGGGATGACGGTTCGCACGCTTCCGTCCGACGTGTTCACCACTGTGACCTGCGAAGTCGCGGTCCCGCCAACCGACGAAACACTCGCTACGTAGGCCCGCGTACCATCCGGCAGCACCGCCACGGTAATCGGGCTGGCAGCCACCGGCACGGTGAACAGAACTGTTGGCGGATCCGCCGCGATGCTCAGGCCGGTCATGGTGTTGGCAGCTGGGATTGGTGACGTAAAGCCGGTTCAGCTTTCCGTCGTAGGTCATGAAATTCGCGCCCGCGCCCACCGGCACATTGCTCAACACCGCATCCGATGCGGTATCGATCGCCGACAACGTGCCGCTGCCGCTGTTGAGCACGTAAACTCGGGCGCTGTCCGAGCGCGCCACAGCCCACACTGGAGTGGCCCCGGTTGCAATTGTCTGGACCACGGTCCGATCCACCAGGTCGATACTGCTGACGGTGCCGTCGCCCTCATTCACGGCATAAAGTTTCTTCTGATCAGGAGTCTCCGCCAGGGCTACGGGATTATTGCCCACCGCAATCAACGGACTCATCACCACGCTGTTTGAAGTCGAGATCGCAGCCACCGTGGCACCTTGTTTCCAAAATTCGCGACGTAAACCGTGGCGTTCTCGGTCGTATGCACAAAGACCGGATTCGAGCCCGTCGCCAAGGATGTGGTGAAAACCGGCCCCGTGGTTCCCGGCGCGTAAGAAGAAACCGTGTCTTCCAGGCTATTCGCCACATAAACCCGGCCACCATTGGCGGTCAAAGCGGCGTGAGATGGGCCCAGTCCGAGTTGAGCCACGGCAATATTGCTGTCGCCGGAAACGTCCAGTTGGCTGCCGGCACCTGGGTTATTCGTCCCGTTGTCGCTAAGCACGAGAACAAAGTGGAGCGCGGCAGGATTGGGTGGCTGCGGAACAATGGGGACGGCGACCGGGCGGAATTGATCCCCACAACTGACGCCAATCAGACCAAGCGCCAGAACCCCCATCACCCTGGCCCAGCGCCGAAAATTTATCCCCATACCAGCACAACTGTCCATGAATTCACAATGTTCGGAAGAGTTTCCATTTTAATGGCTGGGTGAAATATGCGCCAGCGGGCGAGGCGGCAATCAGCATTCAGCAATTAGCAATTGGCACAATTAGCCATCAGCTCTCAGCTATCAGCCCTCAACTCATCGCTCTCAAGGTTCGATGCGCAATTGTCGAAAAAATGCGGTTTCAAAAACAATAATGTTTATAGGAAAAGCCGGGAAGGATGGAGCACTGCAGCCGCAAAACGCCTGAAAGCAGACCGGTTGGGATGAGGGGCTAATTGCCAAATGCCAAGTGCTAAGTGCTACTGCTGATTGCCGCTTCCGACAAGCTCCCCTACGCCTTCCCCCGCGACTTCCTCCCGGACGCCGCTTCCCGCGCGGGAGCTGCCGGCTTCTTTTTTCCTTCCATATCTGCCAGGCTTTGTTTGAGAGCCGCCATCAAATCGACCACAGGGGCAAGTTTCTTCGGCTTTTCGACCTCGGCGACGGTGCCGCCTTCCAGTTTCGTCTCGATCAGCTTCTTCAGATTGTCCTGAAACGAGTCGTGATACTTTTCCGGGTCCCATTCCGCAGCCAGCGCTTCGATCAACTGGTGGGCGACTTTAACTTCTGCGTCTTTCAGTTCGACGTCAGGCGCGCCAAAGTCTTCGACTGACCGAACTTCCTCCGCGTAATACATGGTGTGCAGCATCAAGCCGCCTTCATGGGGACGCAGAAATACCGTGTACTCGCGATTGTGCATGGTCAGCTTGGCGATGGCGACGTATTCACTCTCTTCAAGAGCCTTGGTCAGCAAGGCATACGGCCGACGTCCGGCTTCCTCCGGGATCATGTAATACGAAGATTCGAAAAACACCGGATCGACCTCGCTCGACTTCACAAATTCCAGAATCTCCATGGTCTTGGCGGTTTGGGGCTCGATCTTCTTGATCTCGTCGGGCTCGATCACCACGTATTCGCCCTTGCGAAATTCGTAGCCCTTTACGATTTCGCTGCGCTCCACCACGCGATTGTCCGCGGGACAATAATATTGCTGCTTAACCCGCTGCAGGTCGTCGCGGTGCAACATGTTGAAGGAGATGCCACTGCTGCGCGCGCCGGAAAAAAGACGCACCGGCATGGAGATCAACCCAAATGTCAGATATCCGGACCAGACGGACGCCGCCATAGTTCCCCCGTAAGCAAAAAAGCGCGAAAGCCGCGCCAGCGTAGTGAATTTTAGTCTACGCAGGGGACTTTGATGCAGTCCAGCGCGAGGGGTAACCGAAAGAGCAAGCACCACCAATGGGATGGTTCCCAGGGTTATCCCATATCTTGTGGATTACCGGAGCCCGCCGGTTGCCTCCGTTTTCGAGTCCATGGGTTTGCGAAACTGTGTTCTCGACCTTATCGTGGCGGATGTGCACTTCCTCGCCGGGTTGAGTGACCTCACCGTCTTCGGAGAACGCTGGGCTGTCGGCGCTTTTCTGACGCTGGCCTTCACTGGCCTCGCCCGGTGGCTGCGCGGTGTAACTAATGCGGGCGCGTTGGCCGGTGCCATAAGCTGCTTTGTTCTCTACCTGGGCGGGGGCCCCGGTGCCTTTGCCGCGCTGATCACCGTCTTCGGTCTGGCCTGGATTACCACCAGGCTCGGGCTACCAGCGCAAGCAGAAGTTAGGCATCGCCGAAAAGCGCGAGGGCCGCAACGCATCGCAGGTATTGGCAAATCTGGGCGTGGCCACCGCCTGCGCCGCGCTCTATCTAGTCCATAAGAATCCAGCGTTTTGGGTGGCATTGGCCGCGGCACTCTCCGAAGCGGCAGCCGATACCGTGTCCAGCGAGGTCGGACAAGCTTATGGCGAGAACGCCCGTCTGATCACAACCTGGGATTCCGTTCCCGCAGGCACAAACGGCGCAGTCAGCTTGATCGGAACGCTGGCCGGCGTCATGGCCGCCGCGAGTCGTGGGCTCAGTCTGCTTTCTGAGCGGGCTGCTTCCCCGAGCAATGGCTGGCGAATTTCGGTTGGCGCGGCCATACTGGGCATGGTGGTGGACAGTTTCCTGGGAGCGTGGCTGGAGCGCCGGCGACTTCTCAACAATGACTCCGTGAACTTTCTCAGTACTTTGGTAGCGGCGGTGACGGCCGCTTCACTCACCTGAACCACCAAAGTAACCCCAAATCTAACGCCGTGTAGTCTGCCGGGTGTTCTGTAGAGACGTAGCTTGCTACGTCTCCGCAACGAACCCAGACTTGGCAAGCTACGTCTCTACGAGGGCAAAACCCCCTTCCCTTCGATCCCGGCTCCAAGAATAATTTCGGCTTTTGCCGGTCCGACAGAGGCTAATTCCGCCTTTTGCCCCGGTAGGTCATGTACTTGCGGTCCTTGCCGGAGGTTACCTCGCGGGCGAAAATGAGAGAGCATCTTGGCTCAAGGATGCTCGCATCTCACTGCTTTGGTTGGGTTTTCCAGAATCCTGAGCGGGAACCTCCAGGCAACGAAAGACGATTAGCAGTAATGAAGATTCAGACCTTTGTAATCGGCTACGTGCTGGCGCTGGCACTATTCTTATTCGCGCAACAGCGTCCCGAATCGACCCAACCGGGTGGTTTCCGCGAAGTTGTGGACCTGACTCATTCGTTGCCCACGCCCGACTCCCGAGTCCGCGAACAAGTCCTCGTATCGTTTGCAGACCGTGGCTATGGAGGAAAAGACTCTTTCGTCCGTTCCCGGAGTCTCACCTTCGGCCCAGTTTGCCACCCGAATCGACGCCCCGGCCCGCCTGGTGCGTGGCATGTGGACCGTGGACCAGATTCCGGCTGGCCGCCTGATCGCGCCGCTGGTCGTAATCGATGCCAGCGCCAGCGCCAAGAACAATCCGGATTATGAAATCTCGGTAGAAGACATCGCGCGCTGGGAGCAGACCAACGGCCAGATTCCACTCGGTGCGGTGGTCATGGCGCGCACGGGATGGGGATCGCGCTGGACCTCGGCGAAGGGTTACCGCAACGTCGATGGCAAAGGCGTCATGCATTTTCCCGGATATTCCGAAGACGCCGCTCGCTTCCTGGCTGAAGGACGCAACGCTCTCGGGCCTGGGTATCGACACCGCCAATCTGGATCGCGGTTCGTCAAAGCAGTTTACGGTGGATCAGTACACCCTTCGCCATGGACTCTACGCGCTGACCAATGTCGCTAACCTCGACCGCATGCCCGCTAACGGCGCCGTCGCCATGGTTGCACCCATGAAAGTGACCGGCGGAGCGGCGGCCCCGGTGCGCATTCTGGCGCTGGTAAGGTAGTGAAGCCAGTCCTACTGGCTGATTTCTGGTTTCGAGATCCTCGCTGGCGGGCCATAACGATAATCAGCACATCTCTGGACAATTACTGTCTCTGAATTCTCTCTTCAATCGCCGTTCTCGATTGCTTTTCCCGCACTTTTCGAGTTTCCTGTTCGTGCGTGAAGCATTGAGGTTCGAGGAGGATAAAAGAACGATGAGCGACCCGCGTTATCCCATCGGAAAGTATGCCTACGACGGCCCTCTTAGCCCGGAACAGCGAACGAAATTGATCGACGATATCGCACATGCTCCCGACGCCCTGCGTGCCGCGGTGAAGGGGCTCTCGCCGCAGCAGATCGAAACGCCCTACCGCGACGGCGGATGGACGGTGCGTCAGGTGACGCACCACGTGCCCGAGAGCCACATGAATGCCTACATCCGCTTCAAGCTGGCGCTGACTGAAGATTCACCGACCATCAAGCCTTACATGGAAGACCGCTGGGCGAGGCTGGCGGATGTGGAGTCCACACCGATGGAGGTTTCTTTGACGTTGCTCGACTCGCTGCACCAGCGCTGGGTCCACCTGTTGCGCTCCCTCCAAGCGCAAGACTGGAAGCGCACTTTCACACATCCCGAGATGGGCAGCGTGTCGCTGGAAAAAAGCCTGGCCCTATATTCCTGGCACGGCAGGCATCACGTGGCCCACATCACGGAGTTGAGGAAGAAGATGGGCTGGTGAAAATTGTCATCCTGAGCGAAGAAACAGCTTCGCGAAGCGAAGCGGTTGCGCAGTCGAAGGACCCCTAGCATCTTTACGGCAGCCGCGGCGCCCCGGAACCTACGAGTTGTCGAGTTGAAGCAACTTCCACGCGTTCCGCGGCGTTGTAAAGTAGAGGTCCTTCGACTTCGCAGGAAGTTCGCGAAGCGAACTTCCCGCTCCGCTCAGGATGACAGATTCACGCAGCTAGGCCGGAATATTCAGCCGCCATGCTACATAACTGGCAGCTTCCCGCAAGACTGCCAAAGCTCGTTGGGTAAGCGGGCGTGGTCTGGAATCGGGACGAGGCGCCACGAACACCTGCACACCCTCATGCTCCAGCAACTTGCGAATCCGGAAGACATGATACGCATCGCTCACCGCCACGCAACTATGCATTCCGTTGGTGCGCATGATGACCGCCACCCGTTCAGCCGAAGACGCCGTATCCGATCCCTGGGTCTCGGCGATTAGCTTTGCTTCGGGGATGCCGCGGTGCATCAGGTAGTCGTGGCCAACTCCGCCTTCGCTAAATGTGGGATCCGCCGCCGATCCACCTGTGGTGATGACAACCGGAGCGATGTCGCGCTGATACAGATCGAAAGCGTGATCGAGTCGAGCGCGAAAGACGGGAGATGGGCGTCCCGCATATTCAGCCGCACCGAAGACGACGATCGCGTCGGCGGGATGAACTTCCTGCAACCCCGCTTCGTGCACGACCCGCGCACAACTGATTGCGAGAAAGATCGCGACTGCCGCCGCAGCCAGCGCCGCCACCCACAAGGGCCAGGGGCTGCTCCGCGGCCGCTCTGCTGCTGGGTTCATCGTGTGCTGGGTTCACCCTTGCGCAAAAAATTCGGAGATTTCTTGGGCGGGGATTGCGCCTTCCCGCATGATGCGCCAGCGCGCCTCTTCGTCGGTGAGATCGACGATGGTCGAAGCCACTTCCCGTGGCGAGGTGCCGCCATCCACGATGATCGAGATGCGGTCCTGCAATTGGTCCCGCACCGCCAACGCAGTCGTACACTCGGTCTCGCCGCTCAGGTTGGCGGAGGTGGCGGTGATGGGAATCTGCGCCGCCTGCACCACTGCCAGCGGAATCGGTGCCTTGGGCACTCGCAGAGCCACGTTGCCGGTGTTGGCCGTGACTTTCAACGGCAGGCGCGAAGAGGCCTTCACGATGAGGGTCAGCGGCCCCGGCCAGAATCGTTGCGCGAGCGCGTAGAACTCTTCCGGAAGCGGCTGGGCCAGTTGTTCGGCCTGATCCACATCGGCGATCAGCAGCGACAGCGGCTTGTGCCGGGAGCGTGATTTGATGTCATACACCCGGTCCACAGCCCGCAGGTTGAAGGGATCGGCGGCCAGCCCATAAAAAGTGTCGGTGGGCATGCCCAGAACTTCGCCCGCGCGAATCTGATCCGCCGCATATCTGATCAGTGACACTTCCGGATTTTCGCTGTTTATCTTGAGGATTTCCGCGTGCAATGCTCGTCCCTTCGAACCCCTGTGTTGAAGTCGCGAAAGCTAACATAACATGGGAAGCGCTACAAGCCGAGGGGAACAGGTATGATTCTCAGCGGACGCGTGAAACGTGAAGGACAGTACAGCCAAAGCGCGGGGCGTCGATTCCCGCTTGCGCCGCATCGAGGGACGCCACAATGCCCTGGTCAAAGAGCTGCGCCGGGCCTTCGATCACGGGGAACTCACTCCTGACGGGTATTGCGCCATTGAAGGTCTGAGAATTCTGGAAGAAGCCATTCGCAGCGGCTTGCGGTTCCGGGCGGTCTTTTTCAGCGAGACTGGCGCGGCCCGCGCCGGCCGCCTCCTGTCGCAACTCGGCGCCCAGGTTGAGACCCTGTTGCTGCCCGATAAGCTTTTCGCAAGTATCGTCCCCAGCGAAACTCCCCAGGGGGTGGCCGCGCTCGTCCGATGGAAGGAATTCTCCCTGAAAGAGGTACTCGCCAGGTCTCAAACTGGACCGCTGCTGGTCATTGCCGGTGTGCAGGACCCAGGAAATCTGGGCACGATTCTGCGCTCCGCGGAAGCCTTCGGTGCCGGCGGGGTTGTTCTGGGCGAAGGCACGGTCAGTCCTTTCAATCCTAAAGTTGTGCGTGCCTCGGCTGGCTCCGTGTTCCGCCTGCCCATTGCTCGTGCGCAGCTGTCCGACGCTCTAGGCGATATGAAGCCGATTGGCCTGCGGCTCGTAGCCACGGCGTCGCACAAAGGCACGCCCCTCGATCAGGCCGGCCTTTCGGGGCCACTTGCAATTTTTATTGGAAGCGAGGGCGCGGGAGTGGCCCGTGATCTCATCAAAGCTATGGATGAAGTCGTGGCCATCCCGCAAGCGCCGCAGGTCGATTCGCTGAACGTGGGCGTGGCCACCAGTATCGTGCTATATGAGATCGCCCGGCAAAAGGCTTTAACCACCAAGGACACGAAGGTGCACGAAGGAAGACAATCCGGATTGCGGTAAGGTTTCCTTCGTGAAACTTCGTGTCCTTGGTGGTTAGTGCTTTTAACATGAGCTTGTTCCAAACCATCCCGAGCGGCGACAACCCCGGCGACCGCACCCGTCCGCTGGCTGACCGCATGCGTCCGCGCACTCTCGATGAATTCATCGGCCAGGAGCACCTGGTCGGGCCCGGCAAACCCCTGCGCACCCAGATCGAGCGCGACGATATCGGCTCTCTCATCTTCTGGGGGCCGCCGGGCACGGGTAAGACGACGCTCGCGCAAATCATCGCCCACATGACCAAGGCCGAGTTCGTCGAATTCTCCGCCGTTCTGACCGGCATCAAGGAAATCAAGCAGGTCATGGCCGACGCCGAGCGCGCCCGGCAATACGGCACGCGGACGATCGTTTTTATCGACGAAATTCATCGCTTCAACAAAGCGCAGCAGGATGCCTTCCTGCCTCACGTGGAAAAGGGCAACATCCGCCTGATCGGCGCCACCACCGAAAATCCGTCGTTTGAAATCATCTCGGCGTTGCTCTCCCGTAGCCGGGTGTACGTGCTCAAACCACTGACAGAAGAACAGATCGTCGCCCTGCTGAGGCGGGCCCTCACCGATGACGTGCGCGGATTGGGAGCCATGAAGCTGGATGCAGATGATGACGTCCTGAAAAAGATAGCAGCCTATTCCAGCGGCGACGCCCGCAGCGCCTACAACGTGCTGGAAGTGGCCGCCTCGCTGGCCAGGGGTCGGGACGGCAAAGAAGTTGGCGCGAAAATTTCCGACGAAATCGTTACCGACGCGCTGCAAAAGCGCGTGCTGCTCTACGACAAAGCCGGCGAGGAACACTACAACCTGATTTCGGCGCTCCACAAATCCGTGCGCAACAGCGATCCCGACGCGGCCCTCTATTGGCTGGGCCGAATGCTCGAAGCGGGTGAGGATCCTCTTTACATCGCGCGGCGCGTGGTGCGAATGGCGGTGGAGGACATCGGCCTGGCCGATCCCAACGCGCTCTCCCAGTGCATGGCGGCGCGCGACGCTGTGGATTTTCTTGGCATGCCGGAGGGAAACCTGGCGCTGGCACAGGCGGTGGTCTATCTGTCGGTGGCCCCGAAATCTAATTCCTTGTACACCGCTTACAGCGAGATTCAGGCCGACGTCGAACGCACTGCCGCTGAACCCGTTCCGCTACACCTGCGCAATGCTCCCACAGGATTGATGAAGGGCATGGGATACGGCCAGGGCTACCAGTACGCGCATGACATGGAAGACAAAGTGGCTGACATGAAGTGTCTACCTGACAATCTGAAAGATCGCATCTATTACCACCCCACCAGCGAAGGCGTGGAAAAGCGCATTCGGGAGCGTCTGGAAGAGCTCAAACGGCGGCGATCCCAGGCCGCAAAGGGCGCATCCTCAGCGCCGAAAACAGAATCCGGCGACTAGAGTTGGGCATCTACTAGCTACGTGAGTATTGGGTAGAACCCGTTTCATGGCTGTTTTCAGACAATTGCTGCAAGGAGGCTGGATTCCTTATGGCGACAAGTCCAAGAACTATCGTGCCGACCCGGCCGCCGTCAGTCCGTTGCGAGCCGAGATTGAACATCTGCTCAAATTTCAGAAATGGTCCGCGGAAGATCACGTCAATCCTCGATCTCGATGAACTGATCGACAAAATTGTGAACGAAGTGGCGAGCGCGTTCCAGTGTGTGGAGACCACCATTTACCTGCACGACGAGGATCGCGGTGAACTGGAGATGGCCGGTGTCCATGGCTGTACTCTCCACGAGAAGGGCTCGCGATTAAAGATCGGCAAGGAAGGTTTGGTGGGATACGTCGCGGCCACCGGGCAAATGCGCTATGCGCCCGACGTGCGTCTGGACCCGTACTACTTGGTCTGCGAAGAATCCACGCTTTCCGAGGTCGCCATCCCGCTGATGGTGGACGGTAAGCTAGTGGGCGTGTTCGCGGCTTCGCATCATGAACTCGATGCCTTCAGCCGTGAGCACCTGCGATCGTTGCAGAGCCTGTGCGAACACCTAGCCGTGGCAGTGCACAATGCACGCCCGCTTCCAGCAGGAGCGTCGACGAGCGGCAAAGGATGAGTCATGAAGAGCGCGAAGCGCGTGTCATTCAGCAGGCGCTGTTGCCGAAGTGCTCGCCCTACATCCCGGGCTTCGCGATTACAGGATTATCGATCCCTGCGGGCGCCGTGGGCGGAGACTGGTACGACTTCATTTCCTTTGACGATGGTTGCTGGGGACTGGTGCTGGCCGACGTTTCCGGAAAAGGCACGGCGGCCGCGCTGCTGATGTCCGCCACTCGTGGCATGATGCGCTCCCTGGCGCAGACCTGCAGCGGTCCGGGGGAAGTCCTGACTCGCCTGAATCGATTGCTGGTCGAAGACTTTCCTTCGGGCAGATTTGTGACCATGCTGTTCGCGGTGCTGAATCCGTCCACCCGCACTCTGACGTTCTCCAGCGCCGGCCACCTGCGGCCGCTGCTGCTGGATGAGCAAGGCGCGCGTTTTCTGGACAGCGAGCGCGGCATGCCCCTCGGCCTTGGACACGGAGAATTCTCCGAAAGCCAGGTGCACTTGCCGAAAGGTTCACGCATGGTTTTCTACAGTGACGGCATTACGGAAGCCACTGGCGGGTCGGACCGGGGGTCGGACGAAGAGTATGGCGCCGATCGCATGCGCGATCATATTCTGGACCCGGAATCCTCCGCCGACAGCCTTCTGGCCGATGTGCGCTGCTTCGCGAACGGCGAAGGTCTGCATGACGATGCCACCGTGATTTTCGTGAAGGCATAAACGAAAACAATCGACCACCAAGGACACGAAGTTTCACGAAGGAAATCTTCTAGGCGTCCTTTGTGAAACTTCGTGTCCTTGGTGGTTAATCCGCTCTTCCTGAAATCACCCAAAACGCGCGCGGTGTTCTTTCAGAATGCAGCGATCCATGATCACGAAGATGCCCGCCTGGCGAGCCTTCTGCGCTGCCGCCTCATGGACCACACCCTCTTGCATCCAGATCGCCGGCACCTTCAGCCGGATCGCCTGATCGACGATCTCCTCCACGAATTCCGGCCGGCGAAAAATGTTGACGATGTCGACCTTTTCCGGAACCTCGAGTAAGGACGCGTAGGCCTTCTCTCCCAACGAACCGCGAATCTTGGGATTAACCGGGACGATGCGGTAGTGATGCGTCTGCATGTACGCCGACACCCCATGGCTGGGCCGCAGAGGGCTGTTCGAAAGCCCCACCACCGCAATGGTGCGCGATCGCTTGAGCAAGTCAGCGATAGGATCCGGTTCAGCCAGCGAAGCCATGCAGGGGATTGTAGTGCGCCCTTTACCGGGAAAGCCAGCCCCACCAGGAACCACGTGGGGACAGCCGCCCCCGGCTGTCCAGTCGAGCAACGCTCGACAGATTTTTTGAGCAGAGTCCAAGCGGAGCTTCACTCCGCCGGACAGCCGGGGGCGGCTGTCCCACGCGGTTCAGCGCTTGTTATTGTCCTGCTTCTGCTTGAACATCTTGGTCGCCAGCTTGCGGACCGTATCCGAAACTTCCTTGTTGCCTGACAAATTTCGCAGATCGCCGACCAGCATGTTCTTCATCAGCCCCAACGAAAGATCAAGCGGCGTGCGCGGATTGAAAACCAGATTGCGTATGATCAAATAATTCTTGGCGAACCGCCGCTTCATCGGGATGCCGCGGAGCACGGCTTCGAGCACATTTTTCTGGCTGGCGAATCTTTCCACTTCGCCGTCGCTGACTTTAGGTGATTCCAGCACCGCCAGCGCCACAATCTTGGTGCCGTCACGGATCAGAAGTGACCGCTCTTCCTTCGAGCCTTTCATGGCCAGCTGGATGCGCCCCTTGATGTCCAGCTTGGCGATTTTCTGCAACGCGCTGCCCCGCTCTTCTCCCGGTGTTAGCTGCGTCTTCTTCGAAGGCGCCTTTTTGACCGCCGCCCCCGCCCCGGCAGTCGGGGTCGCGTTCGATTCGTGGCTTGCAGCCGCTGGTTCTGCCAGCGGTTCCTCAGCGCCGGGCACTAATTCATCGTAGAAGCCACCGATTGGCTGGTAGGAATGATCGCCCTCAGCCGCAATCTCATTCGCATGCGCGGAAAGATAGGCGAGCACACCTTCATCCAGCACACCGTCAGCTTCCTCCGACGGATCGGCCGGCGCCAACTGAAAAACCTCATCCAGCCCAACCTGCGCTTCTTCCGGAACCAGTTCCGCCGGAACCACCTCCGACACTGGTGCCGCGACGGCGCGCTCCGGTTCCGCGACGGGCGCGCTCGGCGCCGCTTCAGGAGGCTGGATCAAGTTCCTGATACTCTCACTCTGAATTCCCGACAGGTTGGGATTGGAGAGGAGCGCATTCAGAATTGTGGGAGAGTGGCTGACTCGCTCATTCTTCAGCATTACGTCGACAGCTTCGCGGTCCACGCTCGGCGCCAACTCGAGCAGCGCTTCGACGGACACCGCTGGATTCGCCAACAAGGCTGGCAGCAGCGCCGGTCGAAGATTGGTTGGGGAAACCAAATAATTCAGAACGTCCTTGGGCGTTTTGGGATCGCCGGCCGCGGCTCGCGATGCGGCTTCGTCCCAGCCGGCGAGCGTAAGCTGTGCTTGCTGGCCAAAGATCTTGTTGTTGACGGCCAGATACACCAGAATTTCGATCATCTCCGGAGCCGGCACCGCCAGCGACCCCTTGGAAGCTGATTGCATTACGTTCGAAGGCACAGCCGACGCGCGAATGAGATCGATCATGCGGGACATAATGTCGAACTCCTGACTGTTCCTGGTCTCAAATAACTGGTCCTGACAACTCTAGTTCTGCTTCTCCCCTCGTCGCATGCGCAAATAGGCCCGGATGAAAGGATCGAGGTCGCCATCGAGCACCCGGTCGACATCGCCCACTTCCATCTTGGTGCGATGATCCTTAATCAAGCGGTAAGGCTGCAGGACGTAAGAACGAATCTGCGATCCGAAGTCGATGTCGAGCTTGGAATCCTCGATCTTCTTGGTCGCTGCCCGCTGCTTCTCCAATTCATATTCGTAAAGCTTCGAGCGGAGCATGCTCATCGCCCGCTCCCGGTTCTTGTGCTGCGAACGTTCGTTCTGGCAACTGGCCACCAGGCCGGTGGGAATGTGGGTCATGCGGACGGCGGAGTCGGTAGTATTTACGTGCTGTCCACCCTTCCCGCCTGAGCGGTAGGTATCCACTCGCAGGTCTTCCGGCTTGATCACGATCTCAATACTGTCATCGATTTCCGGCGAGACGTACACGCTGGCAAATGATGTGTGCCGGCGCTTGGCCTGATCGAAAGGCGAAATGCGCACCAGGCGGTGAACCCCAATTTCGCTGGTCAGCAGGCCGAACGCATACTCGCCATTCACCGCGAAGGTTGCCGACTTGAGCCCTGCTTCTTCGCCCGGCTGGTAGTCATAGAGAGTGGTCTGGAAACCGCGCCGCTCCGCCCAGCGAAGATACATCCGCAGCAGCATGTCGGCCCAGTCCTGCGATTCGGTGCCACCGGCTCCGGGGTGGATCGTCACAATCGCGTTACGGGCGTCGTTTTCACCCGAGAGCAGGCTCTCTGTTTCCAGCCGATCGACCAGGCCTTGCAACCCATCAATCTCGCGCCGCAAGTCGGCTTCGACGTTCTCGCCCTCGCGTCCCAGGTCGAAATAGGCGGAAATATCCTCGCTCCGGCGCACCAGATCAGTCTCGGTTGCCAGCACATTTTCCAGGCGCTTTTTCTGCCGCATCACCTGTTGGGACTTTTGTGGATTCGACCAAAGACCAGGGTCAGCCGCCTGCTTCTCGATTTCGGCTAGCTGTTCGCGCAGCTTGCCTGCGTCAAAGGTACTCCCGAAGATCACGAACCTTGTCCTTCAATTTCGAGTATTCCTGTTCGAGTTCTTCATGCATGATTATGGTTCTGTCCTGGCGCGGAATCGAAAATGTAGAAGCAGTCCCGCTATGGAAATTATCGCACAGAGGTAAGCGAACCAGTCCCCGTGACGGGTGTAGAACGTGGTTACGTTGGTGAGGGCATAGCGGGCCTCGAGAGCGGCCCGGATCTTGCGCGGAATGGTCGACACCACCCGCCCGTAGGGATCGATCGCGGCGGTCACTCCGGTGTTGGTATCGCGCAGCAGCCACCGGTTATTCTCCACCGCGCGCATGCGCGCCTGCTTCAGATGCTGCGCGTAGGCGCCACTGTCGCCGTACCAACCGTCGTTGGAGACATTCACCAGAACCTCGGCTCCGTTCGCCGCCAGCTGCCGGATTTCATCCGGAAAGATGGATTCATAGCAGATGAAAACCCCGAGCTTGCTGCTTCCGGCCTGCAGCGGCGCCCGCGAAGCGCCCGACGAAAAATCGCCGACTTCCTTGGTCAATCCTCCAGCGAAACTAAAGATCCTTTTAAAGGGAACGTATTCGCCAAACGGCACTAAATGAATTTTGTCATAGCGCCCCATCCACTCGCCCCCGGGGCTGACCAGGCTGGCCGAGTTGTAAAGCTGGGTGGCGCGTTCCGGGGTCTCGCTCGCATTGCGAACCCCCAGACTGCCAACCAGCATCCAGCTCTGCGCTTCGCGGGCGATATTGCTGATGGCGTCACGAAACGCGGGATCGGTGGTATAGAACGGCGCGGGAGACTCCGGCCAAACAATCAAATCAGGTTTCAGAGTTGAAACTGGCGGCGAGGTCGATTGCCCAGCAGTATTTGAAACCGAACCGTTCAAGCTAACCAGACTCAAATCCCGCAGCGTGCCCTCGAAGTATTCCTTGGTCCAGTCTCCGCCCTGCAAAATCGGGACATTGGCCTGTACCAGGCGGGCGCTTTGATCCACAGCCGAAGCCGGAGGGCTGATCCACCTCCCGGCCTGCAGGGCGACCACTGCCGCAATCGTCGCCAGCAGCAACGGCTTGCGTTGCCTGCTTTGACCTCGTTCGCCGCGAATGACAAACGCCGCAGCCAGCGCCGTGTTCACCACCATGATTTCGAACGACAAGCCATACACGCCAGTCACGGTCGCGATGCGGGACATGGGAATATTGTCCACCTGCGTGATGCCCAGCAAATCCCAGGGAAATCCAGTGATGCGAGTCCGAGCCAGTTCGACGGCCACCCAAACAAACGGCGCCAGAAGAAGTACCCGGCGGGTGAAGGAATTGGCTCCCGTCCCATCAGCGCGGTCCGACTGGACTCCAGAACCCCAGACAGGATTCGCCAGCAGGCTGATCAGCAAACCGAAGAAACCGTGATACAGGGCAAGATAGAGGCAGAAAAGGAACAGCAGGCCAAGGGCAGCCAGTGTGCCCACCCCGCCATACTGACGCATGGTGTTGTAAATCCAGTAGCAGGTCCCGGCATACCACAGGATGCCGCAACAGTAAGCCAGAAGAAACGCCTGACCCGGCTTGGCCGGCAGCAACTTGACCCCGGCCAGCAGTTGCAGCGTATCCGGTTTGCGCGCGCGCAACAGCGCAATCAAAAGCGGAGCCACCGCGGCCCATCCCAGGAAATACAGATCGGGCAGAGGAAAAATCACAATCTGCAGGCCCGCCGACAGCAACATCAACAGCCAGGCGCTCCTTTCCATCCGCCAAAAGTCCATCCGCCAAAGGGGCATTCGCGACACGTCGCCAGCATAACAAAACGGGCAAGGTCAATTCCCTTTGCGTCTCTTTGCGCTCTTTGCGATCTTTGCGGTTAAAATCTTCTCGCCACAGCCGCCGATCAGCCATATCGGCTTTTCCGCCTATGCTGTTTCCCCGCCGATGGGCTAACATTACTGACGCGTATGGGGTCTCGCCTCAGGGATAGAATTCTTCTGCTACAGTTCTTGTTCACCGTAGGAGCACTTGGCTCGGCAACCAGGCTGATCCTGAGCGGGACTCAAGATGTCGCTGCGCCTCTGGGCTTCGACGATTCTGGTCCCCTGATCAGCTAGCCCGCCTTGCATGGGATCACCCCTCCAACCCGCCGGCTCAACCGCGAACCGCGTCCGCATCGTGGTCGCCACGTCGGTGATGCTCACCTTCATCTCCTACTGGCGAGCCGCCGCCATCGTCCTGAACGACCTCGGCTCCTCGGCGTTCTATGCCGCCGGCATCGCCGAGCAGGCCGTCGGGAAATCGGCCCCGTGGTTCATCCTGGGAGTCATGCTGTTCTCCTTCGCGGTGCGAGCCGTCTACGTGGAGAGCTGCTCCATGTTCGTCCGCGGCGGCGTCTACCGCGTGGTCAAGGAAGCTCTGGGCGGAACCCTGGCCAAGATCAGCGTCTCCGCCCTGATGTTCGACTACATCCTCACCGGCCCCATCTCGGGCGTTTCCGCCGGCCAATACATCGCAGGGCTGATCAATGACACCTTCGCCACCGCCGACTCCCACGGCTGGATTCCGCGTGCCATGCACCTCATGTTCCACGGCACGCCTCACGTAGATGTCAATTGGACGTCCGTCATCTTCGCCGTACTGGTGACGCTCTATTTCTGGTGGCAGAACACCAAGGGAATTCAGGAATCGAGCGAGAAGGCCCTGCGGGTCATGCAGATCACGACCGTCATGGTCGTGATGCTGCTCGCCTGGTCCGCCTTCACCCTGCTGAAACAGGGCTTCCAGATGGTCCCGCTGCCCACCGCCGACAACCTGAAGTTCAGTTCGGAAGCGCTGGGCTTCATGAAGCACACCGATCTGGCCCAGGATCTGGCCAGAAAGTTCGGCATCCTCGGCATCCTGATCGCCTTCGGCCACTCCGTGCTGGCCATGAGCGGCGAGGAATCGCTGGCCCAGGTCAATCGCGAGCTTGCCCATCCCAAACTCAAGAACCTGAAGCGCGCCGCCATCATCATCGCGGTTTACAGCTTCGTCTTCACCGGGCTCACCGCCCTGCTGTTCGTGATGATCATCCCGGATTCGGTTCGCATCCCGGTCTACAAGGACAACCTGATCGCCGGGCTGGCCATGTATCAGTACGGCCCGGTGCTGCTGAAACTGGTCTTCCGCGCCTTCGTCGTGGTCGTGGGCTTCCTCATTCTCTCCGGCGCGGTCAATACCGCGATCATTGGCTCCAACGGCGTCCTCAACCGCATCTCCGAAGACGGCGTCCTCACCGACTGGTTCCGCCAGCCGCATCCCCGCTTCGGCACCACCTACCGGATCGTGAACCTGGTCGTCTTCCTGCAGCTTTTCACCATTCTGGTGAGCCACGGCAACGTCTATCTGCTGGGCGAAGCGTACGCCTTCGGAGTGATCTGGAGTTTCACCTTCAACAGCCTGGCCATGCTGGTGCTGCGGGTCAAATACAAAGGCGAACGGGGCTGGAAGGTCCCGCCTAACATCACGATCGGCGGCCACGAAATTCCACTCGGACTGGCTTCCGTCTTCCTGGTGTTGTTCTGTACCGCGATCGTGAATCTCTTCACCAAGTCGATCGCGACTGTCGCCGGCGTTTCCTTTGCCGCGGCGTTTTTCCTGATCTTCACCGTTTCCGAACGCGTAAACCGGAGCAAACACGCCCTCGCCGAACAGCACATGAAGGAGCACTTCCAGTTGCTGCAGAGCGACACGGTCGAACGCTCCGGCCTGGGAATTCGCCCCGGCAACGTGATGGTGACGGTCCGCGACTACAACACCTTGAGCCACCTGAAGTGGGCGCTGGAACGCATCGACACCAAAGAGCAGGACATTGTCGTGATGTCCGCGCGCGTCAGCCAGTTCGGCACCGCCGCTTACGATCTTTCCACCGAGCAGATTTTCAGCGACTACGAGCAGCAACTCTTTACCCGCGCGGTATCAGTCGCGGAGAGTTTCGGCAAACACGTTTCCCTGCTGGTGGTGCCCGCCCGCGACCCCTGGTCGGCCATCGTGCAGACCGCGAACAATCTTGAAGCTTCCGCGGTCGTCTCCGGACTCTCCAGCAAGATGACCTCGCAGGAGCAAGCCTTCTACCTCGGACAGGCCTGGGAGGCCATGCCCGAACCCAAGCGGCAATTCATCTTCCAGGTCGTGCGCCCTGACCGCAAAGTGGACACTTTCCACATCGGTCCGCACACCCCTTCGTTGAAAACCGAGGACGTCCACCTGGTTCATCGCCTCTGGCTCAACATCACCCATGAGGAAGGTCTCGAAACTCTCCATCACCACGACATCCTCACCGAAGCCCTCACCCGCTTCGCCCGCGAGTACGCCGGCCACGACCGCCAGGAGATTCTGCGCGAACTGCGAAACGCCTCCGGCGTAACCGTGACCACTCGAGCCCTGGGCGACAGCGGCCAGGCGCCAGCAGCGCCCGAGACCGAAAAGCTCATCTTGCGCCCCCCCGCTCCTATCAAGCCCGACCCGGATCTCGACAAAGGCAAAAAAGGCGGAGGCCCATCCACCCCGCCAGTCGTAGGCCCTTAGCCAGGCACTAGAAGTCGAATTACTAGTTGATGGGTGCCCCACCCTTCGATTTTGAAGGGTGGGATTCCACAGGCCCTTCCCGCTAAGGATTTCCCTATCTGAGCCCCTGTACTCGGGTGCCCCACCTTCGATCTTGAAGTGTGGGATTCCAGGACCCCGTCCCACTCGGGAGTTCCCAACCTGAGCGCAGATCTCACAGTACGTCCGTACCTTGCCCCCGCACCCACCCTCTTCTATGATCGATAGAATAGGGATTCATATGCCCGAAAAGAAGTCTCCCAAGCAACTCGCGGAAAACCCAATCGCAGACGTGTTCGAGGGACGCCATCCCTCGCAAAACGAAAAAGATTGGGCGGAAAAGACTCTCCTCCCGACTCTTGAAAAATCCCCGGAAAAACCAATCGGGGCTCCCACCGGCACAAATCTGGACGAACACGGCCACGCCCGTTTCACCACCATCTCCGGCACCCCGGTGCGCCGCCTCTATACCCAAGCCGATCTACCCGAAGACTGGAGCGCGGAAAAATATCTGGGCTATCCCGGCCAGCCGCCGTTTACCCGCGGCATTCATGCCAGCGGCTATCGCGGCAAACTTTTCACCATGCGCCAGTTTTCCGGCTTCGCTTCGCCGGAAGAAACCAACCAGCGCTACAAATATTTGCTGGAAAGCGGCGGCAGCGGACTCTCGGTCGCCTTCGATCTGCCCACGCTCATGGGCTATGACTCCGATCATCCCGCCAGCGAAGGTGAAGTCGGCAAATGCGGCGTCGCTATCGACTCGCTCGAGGACATGGAAATCCTCTTCGGTGGAATCGATCTCGAGAAGACCACGGTTTCCATGACCATTAACTCGCCCGCGTCAGTTCTGTGGGCCATGTATCTGGTCGTCGCCGAAAAGCAGGGCGCGGACTGGAAGAAAATCTCCGGCACTCTGCAAAACGACATTCTCAAGGAATACATCGCGCAAAAGGAATACATCTATCCGCCGGCGCCGTCGATGCGCCTGGTGGTGGACACCTTCGAGTTCGGTTCGAAGTTCACTCCGAAGTTCAACACCATTTCGATCAGCGGATATCACATCCGCGAAGCCGGCTCCACCGCGCTTCAGGAGTTGGCTTTTACCCTGTATGACGGCGTCGAGTACGTAGAGTGGGCGATAAAACGCGGCCTCGATGTGGACGACTTCGGCCCCCGCCTCAGTTTCTTTTTCAATGCCCACAACGACTTCTTCGAAGAAATCGCCAAGTACCGCGCCGCTCGCAAAATCTGGTACCAGGTAATGAAAGACCGGTTCAAGGCGAAAAACCAGCGCAGTTCGCTGCTTCGCTTTCACACCCAGACCGCGGGCGTCTCGCTGCCGGCGCAGCAACCCATGAACAACATCGCGCGAGTCGCCCTGCAAGCCATGGCCGCGGTCCTGGGCGGAACCCAATCGCTGCACACCGATTCCTACGACGAAGCTCTGGCCCTGCCGACCGAAGAAGCCGCCCGCATCGCCCTGCGCACCCAGCAGATCATCGCTTACGAATCGGGAGTGACGCAGACCGTCGATCCCCTGGGCGGGTCATATTTTCTGGAAACCTTGACCCTCGAAATGGAAAAAGGCGCATTCGACTATTTCTCGAAACTCGATGCCATGGGCGGCATGGTCAAAGCCATCGAGCGCGGTTATCCCCAAAAAGAAGTCGCCGAAGCGTCGTACCAATATCAGCGCGCCGCCGAAGCCAAAGAGAAAATCATCGTCGGAGCAAACGAGTTCGTGATCGAAGAAGAACCGCCTCACACCCTCTACATCGACGAAAGCGTAGCCCGCCAGCAGACCGCCAAACTGAAAGCGCTGCGCGCCCGCCGCTCGAATGAAGAAGTTCAGCGCCGCCTGGAAGCGTTAAAGAAAGCCGCGGCGCAGGAACCAAAATCGACCGCCGCCGCAGACATTTCTCCAGCCAACACCATGCCCTACATCGTCGACGCCGTCCGCGCCTACGCGACGGTAGGCGAAATCTGCGAAGCCCTCCGCGAAGTCTTCGGCACCTACACAGAAGTAAGCATCACCTAGCTATCTGGCCATGAGTATGTGGCCATGTGGTCGCGGGCGACTCGCCCCCGCAATCCCAAAGGCTAAGAAAGAGTCTGTCATCCCGACCGGAGCGAAGCGAAGCAAGCGCAGTGGAGGAACCCGCTTCTCTCCCGCCAGCAAACCTGCCGAGCGGCCAAAATGTAGGCGCGAGCGTCCTCGCTCGTGCGCCAGTGGCAATAACCAAACCGCTTTAGTGCCAATATCGCGCTATGATTTGAGGTGCACAAATTGTGACCTCAACTTCGGCGCCACCTAAAACTTGAGATCGCAAATTGCGACCTCAAAAGAGACTCATGCCCAAGACCTCGCCAAAACTCGCCGTTCCAGTCGAATCGCGGATACTCATCCTCCGCCGGCAGAGGGTCATCTTGGATACCGATCTCGCCGAACTCTATGGCGTCACAGTCAAGCGGCTCAACGAACAGATACAACGCAACCGGGAGCGATTTCCGTCTGATTTCATGTTCCAGCTGACCGCCAACGAGCACAAAGCTTTGAGGTCGCAAATTGCGACCTCAAAGAAAGGCCGCGGCGGCCGCCGCTACCCGCCCTATGCCTTCACCGAGCACGGCGCCATCATGGCCGCAACCGTCCTCAATTCGAAGCGCGCTATCGAAATGAGCGTCTTCGTGGTTCGCGCCTTTGTGCGCATGCGCGAGATGCTGGTCAAGAACCGCCAACTTGCCGCCAAAATCAACGAGTTGGATCGCCGCCTCGAAACTCACGACACCGCCATTCAGGACCTGATCGACGCCATAAAGGAATTGATGGTCCCCGGTGAAGCGTCGAAACGAAAGATCGGATTCCAGCTTCCGGCCGGCAAGCCTGACGCCACAGGATCTCCCGCCTCGTGTGCGCCGGGAAAAGGGCGCGACCTCAGTCACACCTCGCGAGGTCCGGGAAGGGCACGACTTTAGTCGTGCCGCCACAGCGTCAAGCCACTCGCGCTTTAGCGCCTGTGGTTCGCTTTTGCCGCTCCTCGTCAAGGACCCTCCCAAACAGCGGACGAATAATGCTTTACCGCAATTAAGTATAATTATGTACGTACCGTCTGATACATACAAAATGTTCCACGTGGAACACTTCTCGATTCCCCGGGTTTCCCCCTCGACGCCTACTTGCGCCTCTGACGGTAGAGCGTACCGTCCACCTGCTGCGTCATGGCTGCGACATCCAGGGGAAGCTCCAGAAATTTCGCCACGGTTTCTGCCACTGCCTTCGGTTCGTTCAGCACAGCGTGATACTGCACCCGGTTCACCTTCACGTAAGGCTTGCTGTTCAACCAGGCGTAAACGTCGGACAGGTGATCCTGAAATGCCCGCGCCACCACCGAGTTGTCCTCTCCAGGATCGAATGTTCCGCGCCGCCGCAGCATCTCGTCCTGCGACGCCATCACCTCGGGCAGCGGACGCTGCATAAAAATCACTCGATATTCATGGCCTGATGGGAGCGAAAGCAGAAGCTGCGAGATGACCTTCACCGCCTTGCCCTCGGCCTCGGCAATGCACCCCGGATTCTTGGGAAGCTGCTTGATGCGCTCCCACTCCAGATAGCCGCGTGGATTGTCGACATCAGCCCGGCGCTCGCCGTCGGAAAGAATGGGCACGCCACCCGCGGCCAGCATCTGCATCATCAGAGGAAGTGCCCGAACGGGGCAGGCCGGAAACAATTGTGATCATGATCGCCTTTCGCAAAACCTCAATAGTAAACGCAGAAGCGTCCGTGTGGACGCAGGCGACCGGCCCGCGTGGCATCAACCAGGAAGCGATGCCAGGTCATCGTGCTAGACTGACCGGCGTGCCGGCAACCACTCGAAGACATTTCCTGGGACAATGTGCGGCCACAGCGGCGGGCTTGTGCCTTACTCCAAAGTGGGCCGGCGCGAATTCCGCACCCAACCTGCGCTTCCCTTCCGACCCGCGGCAGCGAATTGCCGTGGCTACTTATCCCTTTCGCGAGTTCATCGCGGGACCCGAGCATAAGCTAGGAAATCCGGCCATCGAACTCAAAGACTTCGCGGCCCACGTTGTCGAAAAATTTAACGTCAACAAGATCGAACCTTGGACCGGGCATTTCCCCGCAACCGACACGAAATATCTGGAACAATTTCGCGCGTCGGTCGAGAAGGCCAAGGCGGCGATCGCGAACGTCGCGGTGGATGGCGAGCACAGCCCTTATTCCACGGATCGCTCCGAACGCGAGCAGGCCATTGCGTTCAGCAGGCAGTGGATCGACGCAGCCGTGACTCTTGGATCGCCGAGCATTCGCACCAATATACCGCGAGCCCAGGGCGTAACTCCGAACCTCGAAGTGACAGCCGACAGCCTGTCGCGAGTCACAGAGTACGCGTCGGCAAAGGGAATCGTCGTCAACCTCGAGAACGACAATCCGGTGAGTGAAGATCCATTCTTTCTGGTGAAGCTGATCGAAAAAGTGAACAGCTCCTGGCTGCGCGCGCTGCCGGATTTCGGCAACACGCTCGCCGCGGCGAATCCCGATTACGCCTACCGCGCCATTGACGCCATGTTCGGCCTTGCCTACTGCATCGCGCACGTGAAGTCGTCCGAAACCAACCACAAGGGAATAACAGTGCATGTGGATATGGCAAAGACATTCGGCTTTATGAAACAGCACGGCTATAAGGGCTACTGTTCCATGGAGTGGGACGATGCGGGCGATCCCTATCAGGGGACGACGGCGCTGATCAAGACGACGCTGCAGTATCTTTCGTAGATTGAAAACAGACGAGCATTGAACGGCCGGAAGGCTGAGGGCGGCCGTCCCACGTGCACCTTTTCTGCACTCTGCTATCCTCTTGGACCTGAGCGTCGTCAAATGATCGTCAAAGTTATTAACCTCAAATATTGGCATGCGCAAAGCGATTAATCATCTAAAGAAAGCAGACCCGATACTCTCCGCCATCATCGAGAGTGTGGGCGCGTACCGCATGGAGTTTGGTCCGCCCGAATTTCACAGCCTGGCCGAGGCCATCGTCTACCAACAACTGAATGGAAAGGCTGCGGTGACCATCTTCAAGCGTTTTGCTGCCTTGGCGGGTGATCCGGTCACGCCGGAAGGCATCCTCAAACTGACCGACGCCCAACTGCGCTCGGTGGGATTGTCGAAGCAGAAGTCTTCTTACCTGAAAGATATGGCCCAGCGCGCCACCCGCGGAGAACTCGACTTTTCCCGCCTTCCCGAGATGACGGATGATGAGGTGATCAAGCACCTGACCCAGGTCAAGGGCGTTGGCGTGTGGACGGCCCAAATGTTTCTCATGTTCACGCTGCAGCGTCCCAACGTTCTGCCTACGGGCGACTACGGCATACAGGCGGCGATCAAGAAACACTACAAGAAACGCAAGATGCCCAAGCCGGAGCAGATGGAAAAAATCGCCAAGGCGTGGGAACCCTACCGCTCCGTCGCGTGCTGGTATCTGTGGCGAAGTCTGGACATCAAAACTGTTTAACCACAGAGGACACTGAGGATCACTGGGAGACAATAAAAACGCCCCTTCTCAGTGCTCCTCTGTGTCCTCTGTGGTTAAATGGAGGCTGTGGCAGAGCAGAAAATCCGCGTGCTGGTGGCCAAGCCCGGCCTTGACGGACATGATCGTGGCGCTAAAGTCATTGCCCGGGCATTGCGCGATGCCGGCATGGAAGTGATCTACACCGGCCTGCGGCAGACTCCGGAGATGATCGTGAACGCGGCCCTGCAGGAAGACGTCCACGTCATCGGGCTTTCGATTCTTTCCGGCGCGCACAATGCCATCGTTCCTCGAGTGATGGAACTGCTCAAGCAGAACAAAATGGATGACGTGCTCATCGTGCTCGGCGGCATCATTCCGAATCAGGACGTGGACAGTCTCAAGAAAGCCGGCGTGGCCGCCATTTTCCAGCCGGGCACGGCGATGGATGACATCGTCCAATTCATTCGCGCCAACGTGAAGCCGCGCGGCGTGCCCACGGCCAGTTGATCTTGATGGCCGAAATCAGCACCTCACGTTTAAAAGATTCCCTGCAGCACACCATTGGACCAACCCCCTGGTATTGGAAAACTTTTCCTGGGCTCAAAGGCGCATCTGGCCAGCGCTTCGTCTGGACCCATCACGGCGATCAGGGCCCGCTGGCTTATTTGATCTCGCTCAGCCTGGAGAAGGAACCGGAAAAACCGCGACTGGCGCTGAATACATACTGCCGGCCGTTCTTCGTGCCGCCCTCGCGACTGGGCATCTGGTGCCCGGAGGGCCGCAGCATTCGTTTTGTATGTTTCGATCCCGACCAGCTCAAGGTTTTCGACCTTGCGGAAATTGCGGGCTGGTTCAAGGCATCCAGCGAGCGCATCTATGCGGCCACGGAACCGCTTGCCGATTTCGAAGTCCCGCTCGGCCTGGGCGCGGGCCTGCACAAGGTCGATGTGCCGTCCGAACTGCAGTGCGGTGGACGAACTGATCGTTCCCACCAGTTACCCGGCGAAGAGCCCCGACGATCCGGCTTTTGCGCTTTACGTCGTCTATCTGCAAGCGGGACTGGTTGAGGTGCTGCCGCAGAAGTGGTTCACCGCCAGCCAGTATCAGGTGGGAAAGCAATGGATCACGCGGGCAGCGCGCGATCCGGAGTCGCACCGGATTTTTGGCGAGTGCTTCGGGGCGGGCAGTTTTTTGCTCGAAGAAGACGGATGCCGGCTGGAGCGCTGGATCGAGAAGAATATTCAGTGAGAGTCGATGTCGCAGAAAGAGCTAAAGCGTTTTACCGAATCCCCACTTTTCGCAAAAGAGGCGAAAAATGGGACACCCCGGCTGTAAGTCCTTCGTGGCCTGAAGGCCGCTCAAGATGACGTCTTCTCTGATTTGGCCAGAGTTTGCGCACGCGCTCCGGCTGTTATACCGTAATCGCTTTCAGATTCTTTTATGAACGAACGCGTCGATTCCGGCATGCCCTCGAGTTCGACCGTACTGGAGTCGCGTGTGGACGCTACCTCGGCGCGCTTTGAAGCCAACATGCGCTTCCTGGCCGATCTGGTTTCGCAGGTGCGCAACGAGGAAGAAAAGATTCGCGAGGGCGGCGGCCCGAAAGCCATTGAGAGCCAGCACAACAAGGGACGCCTGACGGCGCGCGAGCGGATCAACCTGCTGGTCGATCCCGGAACATTTTTTGAACTGGGCGCCTTCGTCGCGCACGGCATGTACGAAGAGTGGGGCGGCGCGCCGGCCGGAGGAGTGATCACCGGACTGGGGCGCATACAGACGCGCCTGGTGATGATCATCGCCAATGATGCCACGGTTAAGGCGGGCGCATTTTTCCCCATGACCGCGAAGAAAGTGATTCGCGCTCAAAACATCTCGATTGAAAATCGCATTCCGACGGTTTACCTGGTCGACTCGGCGGGTGTGTTCCTGCCCTTGCAGGAAGATGTTTTTCCGGACACCGACGATTTTGGCCGCGTGTTTCGCAACAACGCCGTGATGTCGGCGGCGGGCATCTCGCAGGTTGCCGCCATCATGGGCATGTGCGTGGCCGGCGGCGGATACCTGCCGGTGATGTGCGATCACGTGCTCATGACCGACGGCAGCGGACTTTTCCTGGCGGGCCCGGCGCTGGTGCAGGCAGCGATCGGGCAGAAAGTTTCCGCCGAAGAACTGGGCGGGGCCGCGATGCACTCCGCCATCAGCGGCACGGTGGATTTCCGTGAGCCCAACGATGAAGCTTGCCTGGCGCGCATCCGCGCCATCATCGAGAAGTGGGGCTACCGCCGGCAATCGCCGTGGGATCGCAAGAAGCCGCAGCCTCCGGCGCTGGCGGCCGAGGAAATTTACGGTATTTACGATTCGTCGCCGGCGCGTCCTTACGACATGAAGGAAATTCTGGCGCGCATTGTGGATGGCAGCCGCTTTGACGAATACAAGCCGGAATATGGCAAGACTATCGTCTGTGGTTATGCGCGCATCGGCGGCTTTGCCGTCGGGATTGTCGCCAACCAGAAACTGCATGCACAACAAACTGACCATGAAGGCCATAAAAGAATCGAATTCGGCGGAGTGATCTATACCGAGTCAGCCGAAAAGGCCGCGCGCTTCATAATGGACTGCAACCAGAATCTGATTCCGCTAGTGTTCTTCCACGACGTAAACGGCTTCATGGTGGGACGCGACGCGGAGTGGAGCGGCATCATCAAGGCAGGCGCCAAGATGGTGAACGCAGTTTCGAACTCGGTCGTGCCGAAAATTACTGTCATCGTTGGTGGATCCTTTGGCGCCGGGCACTATGCGATGTGCGGCAAGGCGTACGATCCGCGATTTGTTTTCGCCTGGCCCACCGCACGTTACGCGGTGATGAGCGGCGACGCGGCGGCGGGCACGCTGGTGGAAATCAAGATCAAGCAACTGGAGCGAAGCGGCAAACAGTTGAGCGACGAAGAACGCAAGGAACTGTTCGAGTCGACGAAGAGAACTTACGACGAGCAGACCGATCCGCGCTACGGCGCCGCCCGCTTGTGGATCGACAAAATTATCGATCCGGTGGAGACTCGGGATGCCATCACGCAAGCCCTCGAGGCGGCGGCACTGAATCCCGATGTGCCCGAGTTTAAAGTTGGCGTGCTGCAAACTTGATTCGTCAGCGTTTCAGTTCTGAATATGGCCGATTCCGTAAAACTTATCGAGTGTCCCCGCGATGCTTGGCAAGGGTTGCAGGGACAGATCCCTGCCTACATCAAGACCGACTACCTGAAAGCTTTGATCGGCGCTGGTTTCAAGCATATTGACGCGGTTTCCTTTGTCTCGCCCAAAGCTGTGCCGCAGATGGCGGACTCGGAAGAAGTACTGAAAGAGCTTGATCCGCCAGACGACGTCGAGATCATCGGAATCGTGGTCAACGAAAAAGGGGCGCAGCGGGCAATCGCGACCGGGGCGGTCAGGACCCTGGGCTTCCCTTATTCAGTCTCGCCGACGTTTCTGCAAAACAACCAGCGCCAGACTCTGGAAGACGCCATCGACGAACTGGAGAAGATCAACAATAAGGGTGAAGAGGCTGGACTCGATCTCGTGGTTTATGTGTCGATGGCGTTCGGCAACCCTTACGGCGATCCGTGGAATATTGGCGAAGTCGTGGATGCGGTGGAACTTCTCGAAGCCGAAGGCGTTCGCACCATCTCGCTAGCGGACACGGTTGGACTGGCAGGGCCGGCGCAGATTCGCGAACTCTTCGACGCAGTACATTCGAAGTACGACTATCTCGAGATCGGATTGCATTTGCACAGTCGCCCCGAGCAAGCCGTGGAAAAGGTATTGGCGGCATACGACGCGGGCTGCCGACGATTTGATTCTGCTCTCGGGGGATTGGGCGGATGCCCTTTTGCCCAGGACGCGCTGGTGGGAAATATCGCAACCGAGAAAGTCGTGGAGGCGCTGAAGCTGAGAGGCGCGGAGTTGCCGGCGCTCAAACCACTGGACGTTTTACTGCGCATCACGGCAGAAATCGGGGCCCGGTATACCGCGTCCTCGGCTGCGGACTAAGTCGACTCCAGAGCAGTGGCGAACCACGGAATATAAAACCGATGGAATATAAAACCGTTCAGCTTGCCTTCGATTCCGGCTGTTGCTACCATCACGCTCAACCGTCCAGAAAAACGAAACGCGGTCAGTTTTGCGCTGGTCGAGGAATTGTTGCGGGCTCTCGATGAAATCGAACAATCGTCCGCTCAAGTCGTAATACTCACCGGCGCGGGCAAGGCATTTTGTGCCGGTCTCGATCTCGATGAATTGAAAAATCTGCTGGGGAAGACGCACGAGGAAAACGTGCAGGACTCGTCGCGGATGGCGCGCATCTTTCGGCGCCTATACGATTTTCCGCTGCCGACCATTGCTGCGGTAAACGGCGCGGCCATCGCGGGCGGCACTGGATTTGCCACTATGTGCGATTTCACCCTGGCCGTGCCCGACGCCAAGTTTGGCTACACCGAGGTGCGCATCGGATTTGTTCCCGCCATCGTTTCTTCCATGTTGGTCTGGCAGGTGGGACACAAAATTGCCCGCGACCTGCTGATGACCGGACGCCTGTTCGACGCCGCTGAGGCGCATCGCCTGGGTCTGGTCAACGAAGTCGTAGAACCGGCACAGTTGATGACGCGGGCGCGCGAACTGGCTGCACAGCTCATGGAGAATAGTCCATCGTCGGTGCGAGCGACCAAGCGCCTGATCAACGGATTCATTGCCGGGCAACTCGATCATCAGATCAGCCAAGCGGTGCAAGATAACGCGCGCATTCGCACCACCGCCGACTTCGCAGAAGGCGTCACTTCATTTCTCGAAAAGCGCAAACCGCGCTGGAGTGGCAAGTGAGCGCCGCGGGTAACCAGCCGGGCATCGTCGGCGAGAGCCGTTTGCGGGTGCGCTATGCCGAGACCGATCAGATGGGCGTGGTCTATCATGCCAATCACTTCGTCTGGTTTGAAATCGGCCGCGTGGAACTGATGCGTCAGTTCGGATTCACCTATCGCGACATGGAGCGTGACCACGGGTGCTTTATTCCCGTGGTGGACGCGCGCTGCCGCTACAAAGCTCCCGCCAGATATGACGATGAGATTATCGTACGGACGCGGTTGAAAAACGTTCGCGAGTCGGTGATTCAATTCGCCTATGAACTGGTGCGGGCCGGCGACGGAGAACTGCTGGCGGAGGGCGAAACCATGCACATGATCATGGACACGAAGATGAAGGTCACGCCTCTGCCGCCCGACATTTTGAAAGCGTTTCGTGAGGCAGTAAAGAAATAGATTCGTGGCACGACTGAAGTCGTGCCCTTCCCGCTTTTTTTATATGAACGCTCTGCACATTAACGGCAACGATCTAACGCTCGAAGAAGTTCGCGAAGTCGCGGTCGAGCGCCGGCCGGTGCTGCTGGCTCCCGACGCCCGCGAAGCGGTAGATCAGGCACGCGCAGTGGTGGATGCGCTGGTCGCGGAAAATCGCGTGTCTTACGCGATCACCACCGGCGTGGGTAAGTTGAGCGACGTCCGCATTGCGGGCGATCAGATTCGCGAACTTCAGCTCAATCTGGTGCGATCGCACGCCGTGGGAGTGGGCGAGCCGCTCTCCGCTGCTGAGACTCGTGCCATGATGTTGCTGCGTGCGAATTCCCTCTCCAAAGGGCACTCGGGTGTTCGCGGCGCGGTGATCGACACCATTTGCGGGATGCTGAATCGCGGCGTCACGCCGATGGTGCCGTCGCAAGGCAGCGTGGGAGCGAGTGGCGATCTGGCGCCGCTGGGGCATCTGGCGCTGGCGCTGATCGGCGAGGGCGAATGCCTCAATCCCGACAAGGGCCCGCACATTCCTGCCGCCGAGGCGATGCGGCGCGCGCAAGTAAAACCGCTGGTGCTGGAAGCCAAAGAAGCGGTTTCGCTGATCAACGGTACGCAGGGCATGCTTGCGGTTGGGGTCTTGGCTTTGCTTGCAGCTGAGACGCTGGCGGATACGGCAGATGTGATTGGCGCGCTCGCGCTCGACGCTCTGCGTGGCACCGATGTTGCCTTCGACGAGCGTATCCACAAGGCCCGCCCTCACCTGGGCCAACTCAAGGCCGCCGCCAATCTGCGCAAGATGCTCGAAGGCAGTGAACTGCGCGAATCACATCGCGACTGCGATCGGGTGCAGGACGCGTATTCGCTGCGGTGCATGCCGCAGGTGCACGGAGCGGTGCGCGACACTTTGTCATACTGCCGCGAGGTCATGGAGATCGAGGTTAACTCGGCAGTGGACAATCCACTGGTGTTTCTGAAAACTACTGCGACCGATACATCGGTGCGGGCGGAGCGAGGTTTCGCAAAACCTGAGGCCGATGTCATCTCTGGCGGAAACTTTCACGGTCAGCCCGTGGCATTCGCTCTGGATTTTCTTGGAATCGCTCTCAGCGCCCTGGCAGGAATTTCCGAGCGTAGGCTGGAGCGGATGGTGAATCCGGCATTGAATGAAGGCCTGCCGCCATTCCTGGCTCCCAGTGCCGGATTGAATTCTGGATTCATGATGCCGCAGGTGGTGGCGGCTTCGCTGGTCAGTGAAAACAAAGTGCTGGCTCACCCGGCATCGGTGGATTCGATTACGACTTCCGGAAACAAGGAAGATTACGTTTCCATGGGAATGACCGCCGCGCTGAAGCTGAAGAAGATTGTCGAGAACACGCGCAACGCGATGGCGATTGAAGCCATGGCGGCGGCCCAGGCGCTGGATTTTCTGGCCCCGCTGAAAACATCAAAGCGGGGACAGGCAGCGCACGCCGCCATCCGCTCGGTGTGCGCAACCATGGATAAAGACCGCGTAATGTATCAGGATTTCGCGCGCATCGCGGAGTTGATTGCCAGCGGCAAGGTAGCGGCGGCGCTGAAATGATCGGTGGATCGGCGACAATGGGAAGGGCACGGCTTCAGCTGTGCCATCAGGAGTGCAAAACAACGCGGCTTTAGCCGCTGGGGTTACCTTTTTCCACGGCCGGCATTGCCGTATTCGATTTTCCCTGGGCGGGTGAGGACACCCGCCCGGCTTGTGTTTTGGTTCAGGCTTTTTTTGCCAGCTTTTCGGCCTTGGTGCGGACGAATGCATAATTCAGCGCGGGCAGCGAATTGAATTTGGCCGCGTTGCTGTAGAACTCCTGCGCTTTCGCGTGGTCACCTTTGCCGTCATACGCCTGTCCCAGGCGATAGAGATTACGCGGGTCCTGCAGGTTGGACTGTTCGAGCTCCGCAGTCGCTTTTCCGTAATCTTTCTGGGCGAGAGCAATTCTTCCCGCCAGTTCGTGCGCCAGCTTCACCTGCGCCGGATTCTTCGACGCCTCCGCGCCCTGACGAAATTCTTCCGCATGCGCTTTTGCTGCGGTGTAGTCCTTTTTACCGATCGCCAGCGCGGTCAAGTTGTAGTGATGCAGCAGCTTCGCGTTGTCTTTGATCTCCGGTGACAGATCCGAATCCTCGACAAGCTTGAGAGAGCGCTCGAACTGCTGATTGGCGTCGTCATACTTCTGCATCTCGGCCAGAATGTTGCCCTTGGCTTGAAGGTCGGCGGACATGGACGCCATGTCGTTCTTCTTTTCCGCGATTGCGTATTCTTTGTCCATCTGTTGCAGTGCCTTGTCGAGTTTGCCGCTGTCGGTCGCTACGACTGCCAGGCCGAAGTATGCCGTCCGGAGTTCGCCGTCGTTGCGTGCCTGCTCCAGCATCTTGCTCAACTCGGCCTCGGCATCTTGCGGCTTGCCCATATAGGTCAGGTCGGCGGAAATTCCGAAGTGCGAAGGCACGAAGTGGGGATCGATGGATAACGCCTTGCGATATTGGACGATGGAGTCGTCAAACTTTCCCATCTTCAACAGCAACTCCCCGTAGGAGTCGTATGGATTGGGATCGTTCGGGATCAGTTCCACGTATTTCTTGAAGGCCTGCTCGGCATTAGAGTAGTCATCCTGTTGCCGGTAGGCGTAACCCAGAATGTTGTAGGCGGGCGAATAGTTGGGAGCCAGTTCCGTCGCCTTTTTGTAGTGCTCGATGGCGGGGCCGTAGTCCTGCTGGCCAAAATAGTAGTTGCCCACGGTGAATTGCGCCCGTTCGTCGTTGGGATAGGCCGCGATCAGCTTGTCGAGGTAGTCCTTCTGTTTGGGCACATCGCCGTTGGCTCCTGCCTGATTCGCCAGGATAAAAAGCTTCTCGCCATCGGACGCCTTATCCGCCAGGGCAACGGCTTTATTCAGATGCTCGAAGAATTCCTTGGCAGTAGGGGAATTGTTGGCGCGCGCCAGTTCCGCGGTAGCAAAGTCGGGATCGAGGGCGATGGCTTTATCGAAATGCTGCAGCGAATCCTGCGCCAGCAGCTTTTCAGAGAGGTCGCGTCCCTGCAGATATTCCTTCCGCGCGTCTTCGGATTTAGTGGTCAGGGGGACTTTGCCGTCGTTGGCGGTGGGAGAAGTTGACCCAGTTTTGGCGCTGTCGCAGGCAATCCCCGCCGCAACGGTGACTGCAAGAATTGCACCTAAGGCGAAACGCGGTACATAGGTTGAGCGCATGGGAATTCTCCTTTTAAATCTGTGTAGGCGCGGGCGCTCTCGCCCGTGCTTTCGGGGCCCAATAAGATCGAGGTAGGTATGGAATTCTCAGACTACCTCGTTGCTAGACGTGTAGTGGTCAGGTTGGATAGCAACAACGTTGGGGTGTTGGGCATTTTTCGTGGCTCACCTTCTAGATCGAGCACTACATAACAAAGCACAAGTGATGACGCCCCCGAACGAAGAGGCCTGGCCGCATGAGCGCACGCGAGCCCCCATCAACCGACCTTAGCGGCACTCCCATCCAGTCCCAACTTGTCCGCAATGCCCTGCAGCGCTTCGATGCAGAAGGCGATGTGTTCTTCCAGGTCCACTCCCAGATCGGCGGCGCCGTTGATGATGTCCTCCCGTTTCACGCTGCGGGCGAAGGCTTTGTCTTTCATCTTTTTTCGCACGGACTTTGGCTCGACCTCCGCCAGCGACTTTCCCGGCTTGACCAGCGCGCACGCGGTAATGAATCCTGCCAGTTCGTCGCAGGCGAAGAGGGCTTTTTCCATGGCCGAGTCCCGGGTCACGCCGGAATATTCGGCATGCGACATGATGGCCCGGCGGATTTCATCCGAGTAGCCGCGTTCTTTCAATATTTCGTTGCCCTTATAGGGATGGTCGTCCAGGCTGGGATACTTCTCGTAATCGAAGTCATGCAGCAGTCCGACCACGCCCCACAACTCTTCCGCGGAGGCCGAGCCGGGGTGAAACTTGCGCGCATAAGCGCGCATGCAGGCCTCGACCGCGAGTCCATGTTTGCGCAAACTTTCCGATTGGGTGAACTCAGTTAGTAACCCCCACGCCTGTTCTCGATCGCTCATGGTTTCTTACCTGTTTTCTCCTGTTTTTCTCCGTCTAACTTTGCTTTTCTCGCAGGGCATTTTGTTTTTAGCCCTGAAATTTGCTTGACATCCACAGGTGTTGTACCTCAGATTACGCTGCAGGTTGGAACGAAGAATTTTTTTGTTTGTTATTCGTTCCAGGAAGAGCCCCGCTCTGGCCCTCCCACACCTAGATGGCTACTACCCTTGCACCTGTAGATTCAAGGGAAGTCGTTCGTTGCGATCACTGCCTGCTGGTCCAATTCCGTACTTCCAATGATCTTTGCCGCCGCTGCCATGCCTCGTTAGACGAGGAAGAGCCGGAAGTCGTCATGACTCCGCCGCCGCCGCAAATGATGCCGTCGAACGGCAACGGCCGCGGACACCTGAACCTGGCAACGTCGATCCGTTCCCTGCGCCTGC
Organism: Terriglobia bacterium; assembly: GCA_963734265.1. Classification (GTDB taxonomy): domain Bacteria; phylum Acidobacteriota; class Terriglobia; order Terriglobales; family Acidobacteriaceae; genus JAIQFF01. Next base: position 216,544 of record CAVTGN010000010.1, on the reverse strand, counting down.
GTAATGGACTGAGCCAGCGGCAACTGGCGGCGCGCATGTCCGTGCCCCGGACCTACGTGTCCAAGATCGAAAACGAGAAAGCCACGCCGACCCTTTCCTCACTGGAGCGGCTGGCGCGGGCGCTGGAAGTCACCGTGCCCGATCTGCTTTCCGGCGGCGAACGCAATCGCCAGGAAGAAATCGGCGAACTGATGAAGGATCAGTTCATCGCGGAACTACTGCCCTTCATCTCGCAGCTAAATGGGATGCAACTATCCAGCGTGCTGGCGCAGGTCCGCGATTTGACTCTGAGGCCAAGGCGCACCGCGTAGACCGATGTAGGCGCGAGCGTACCGCTCGTGCTGGGGCTGGACTGGTGAAGGCGTTCGCCTCAATATCGGGTTAAGAGAATTTATCCGGGCAAACCACCAACTGCAAAGCCGGGGCCGCAAGGCCCTGGCTTTTTTATGCACTTTGTCATCCTGAGCGAAGCAACGGCGTTCGCTTGCGAACGCAGTCGCGTAGTCGAAGGACCCCTACCCGCTTGATGCCGCCGTCGTTAGGCCCGCGCCACAAACTTGCCCCATCTGTGAGGTAGAACCCACGCCCGAGCAGATCCAAGGGGTCCTTCGACTGCGTTGAGTCATTCGCGTTGCGAATGACTCAACTCCGCTCAGGATGACAGGGATTTACGCGACGAAATCCTCACTCGGCGGCGGGAATCCGTGCACGGGCAGACGGTCGGTCACCGAGGCAAGCGCGGCCAATTTTTCAGCCAGCGGCCGTGTGAGCGCCCCGGGCTGATAGCGCCAGCGAAAGTTCCCTTCACTGACGCTGGGCGTGTTCAGGCGCGCCTCGCTACCCAGCCCGAGCACGTCTTGCAACGGAACGACCGACAGGCTGGCCACCGACGTCTGCGCCAGGCGGATAAAGGCCCAGTGAATTCCATCTTCGCTCTCGCCAACATAGGCCTGGATCGCGCGTCGTTCACTTTCCTTGAGGCCTGAAGTCCACCATCCCAAGGTGGTGTCATTGTCGTGCGTGCCGGTGTAGACCACACGATCCGGCGTGAGAAAGTGCGGCAGGTACACGTGCGCGCCTGCATCGCCAAAACCAAACTGCAGCACGGCGAGTCCGGGAATCTGGTGCCGTTCGCGCAGAGCGTGAACTTCGGGCGTGATGTATCCCAAATCCTCAGCGAAGAATGGCAAGCCCCCCAGGGCTTCGCGCAGCTTGTCGAACAACTCGTCCTTGGGGCCGTCGACCCAGCGGCCATGCACGGCGGTTAGCTCGTTCGCGGGAATCTCCCAGAACTGCTCGAATCCGCGGAAGTGATCCAGCCGGATGTAGTCGCAATTTTGCGTCGCCCAGCGCAGGCGGTCGATCCACCAGCCATAGCCGCGCGCTTTCATGACGCCCCAGTCGTACAGAGGACTGCCCCATCGCTGGCCGGTGGCGCTGAAGGCATCCGGCGGAACACCAGCAACCGCCTCGGGCTCGAGATCGTCGTTCCGGAGCCGGAAGAGATCGCGGTGCGACCAAACGTCGGCGCTGTCGTGGTCCACAAATATCGCGATATCCCCCACCACCTTGATGGAGCGTTGTGCGCAGTAAAGCCGCAGGGCATGCCACTGTTCGTAGAAGAAAAACTGAATTACGCGGCGCAGATTTATCTCGGCCGCCAGTTCCTGGCGCGTTCGTTCGACAGCAGGAGGATCGCGGCGAGCCAGTTCACGCGGCCACTGCTTCCAGCACTGCCGGGAATAGCGCTCGCGCAAGACGTCGAAGAGAACGAAGTCTTCCAGCCACCACGAGTTCTGGCTGCAGAAACGCTCGAAGCGCTGGCGTGCCTTGGGCGGAAAAGTCTGGAGAAAAGTCTTGGCGGCTTCAACGATCAGCGGGAGCTTACTTTGATAGACCGCCTCATAGTCGATTGCGCCCGGCTCCTGCGGAAGTTTGGCGAGGCGCACGGGCTCAATCCAGCCGCGCTCGGCCAGTCGCTCCAGACTGATCAACAGGGGATTGCCGGCAAACGCCGACGTCGAAGAATAAGGCGAATTTCCGTTGGCCGGCGGTCCCAGCGGCAGCACTTGCCAGAGGCCCTGGCGCGCGGAACTGAGGAAATCCACGAACTCGTACGCAGCAGGACCAAAATCCCCAATGCCACCGCGAGACGGAAGAGAGGTCGGATGGAGCAGGATACCGGAGGCACGGGGGAATGACATCGTCTACTACAACCGATGCTACCAGTAAATCCGGGATCGGGCCGCCCTCGCGCTTTACTCTCCCTGTTCCCCGGCCTGCGAACGGGTCAAGTTCTTCATCTCGTCCTTGTTGATCTTGATTTTTCCCGACTTTTCCATCTGGGTCCGCAGGTTGGTAACGAAAAGCCCGAACATTTCCTGCTCTTTGTTCTGGGTCAGCAAATCGCGGATCTGATCTTTCCTGGCTTCAAAATCCTGCGGCGTTGGTTCCTGCTTGTCCGAAATTTCCAGGACGACGCCGGTATTGCCGTTGGTGATCGGACCGCTGATTTCGCCCGGCTTCATGGTGAAAGCCGCGGCGGCAGGGCCGGTCATGGAACCGATGTCAGGCACCTGGCCATCAGGCAACACGAAATCGCTGCTCTTCATAACCGCGCCGGCTTCTTTGGCGGCTTTTTTCAGGTCATGCGCGGCCTTGGCGCGATCAGCAAGCTCCTGGGTTTTCTGGGAGAGCAGCGCGGCCACTCGTTCGTTTTTGAATTCGGATTCGACCCGGCTGCGAATCTCCTCAAACGTCGGCGTGGCCGGAGGCTTGATCGCGAGGACCTCAAACACGGCGTAGCCCTGCGGCAACTGTACCTGGTCAGGCGGCGCTTTTTCGGCCTGGCCGAAGACGGCGCTGGTGAACTGCGGCGAATTTCCGATGCCGGGCAGAGTGTCGGTTCGGCTGACGAAGTCGGTGCTGATCACCTGCAGCCCCTTGGCGGCAGCCGCTTTTTCCAGTCCCACCGTGCGCGCCTGCCCCAGAAGCGCGTTCACCTGATTGGCAGCGACTTGCGCCGCTTTTTGTTGTTTGATGCTCTCCTCGATCTGATCTTTGACCTCGTCGAGGGTTTTCACGTGGGCAGCCTGCTTGTCATCCACGCGGATGATATGGAAGCCGTAGCTGCTCTGCACCAGATCGCTGGTCGAGCCTTTGGCCAGGGAGAATGCCGTTTTTTCGAACTCCGGGACGGTGCGGCCTCTGCCAATCCAGCCGAGCGAGCCGCCATTCTTTCCGCTGCCAGGATCTTCAGAATATTTCCTGGCCAGGTCGGCGAAATTTCCGCCGGCTTTCAATTGTTTGAGCACGTCCTCGGCTTTCTTGCGCGCGTCCTCTGTTCCTTTGGCGTCAACTTTCCCATCCGGACCGGGCAGCGGCGTTTTGATGAGGATGTGGCTCACGCTGACCTGTTCGGGCACCCGGTAATCGTCCCGGTGCTGATCGTAAAAGCCCTGCAAATCTTCTTTCGTGACCGGAATGTCCGACAGAATCTTCGCCGTGTCCACCAGGACGTACTGCACCTTGCGTTTTTCTGGAATCGAATTGTTGTAGGTGGCTTTATTGCGCTCGTAGAAGGCCTTCAACTCGGCATCGCTCGGCTGGATCTGCTTCTGCAGATCGTCTTTCCGGAGCACGGCGTACTCGAACTTTACTTTGGTGCCTTGCTTCTCAAATTCCTGACGGACCTCGGCGTCCGTCACCATGGTGCTGCCCGTTACCAGGTTGCGCAGCTTGTCCAGCAGGATGTCATTTTTTACGATTTGTTCGAAGACGGGAACGCTCAGGTCCGCGTTCTGAAGCATATTCTCGTATTGAATCTGTCCGACGAAATTGCCGCCGGGGAAAAAAGTGTTGGCGTAGCGCCCGTGTTGTAACTCGTCGCGTACTTCCTCTGGAGTGGCCCGCAATCCCATGCGCTGCGCTTCCGCGATCAGGACTTGCTTACTGATCAGATTTTGGGCTGCCCGCTCGGAAAAATAGGGGAGCAACATGGCCGTCTGTTCGCCGCCACGGGGGAACTGCTGGCGCAGCATCTGGCGGGCTTCACGCTGCACGTCGAGAGTCGTGACCGGCTCGCCTGCCACGCTGGCCACGACGCCCTGCCCCGGGCCTCCCAGGCCCACTACGTCTGAGCCCAGGCCGCCCGGAATCAGCGTAATTGCCATTGCCGCACAAATAATCGTCAACAGGCCGCCTAGAACAATTTTCTTGACCGGCCCAGGCGTTTGCAGAAATCGAATCATTTTATTGTCACCCCAGAAAATGCAGCGGAATACTGATTATAAACTACAAAGGAGTGGCTCGATGTGGGCGCAAGCGTCCCGCTCGTGCGTCAGCGACCATGTCCTCGCGGACCGATGATGTATTTGAGAGATGAAACCGCTCGGGCGGGACGCCCCGCGCCCACATTTAAAAATTCAGCCATTGAATCGTATTAATACAACGTGTTATTAAGCTAAAGTCATCATGGAGCGCTCTTGAAAATCAATTTCCGTTCGGAACATCGGCGAATGCGCAGAACCAGTCTGTTGTGCGCAACGCTGGTGGCATTCTCCACTTTTGTTTTCTCGCAGGAAACCAAGCCGGCCCGTCCCCACAGCGAATCCGCGATTTCTCTCCGCGAGGGATGGAATCTGCAAGCTTCAGGCAAAGTGGATGAGAAGGGCGACGTTCTATCTACTCCCGCGTTCCAGCCCAAAGACTGGTATTCCGTAACTGTGCCCACGACCGTGGTCGCCGCACTGGTCGAGCACAAGGTGTATCCCGACCCTGGTTTCGGAACGAATCTCCGTTCTTTGCCCGGCGTGACCTATCCCATCGGGTCGAACTTTTCCAACATCCCGATGCAGCAGGACAGTCCATTCATCGTCCCCTGGTGGTATCGCAAGGAGTTTGCCCTGCCCGCGAGCTTTAAGGGAAAGAGCATCTGGCTGAATTTCGGCGGGATCAATTACCGCGCCAACATCTGGCTGAATGGCAAGCAGATCGCGAAGTCTGACGATATTGCCGGCGCCTGGCGAACCTACGAGTTCAACATCACCGATGCTGCCCTCCCTGGAAAGACGAACGTGCTTGCGGTGCAAGTGTTCTCTCCCACCGAGAACGACCTGGCCATCACTTTCGTGGACTGGAATCCCGCGCCTCCGGACAAGAACATGGGCTTGTGGCGCGAAGTAGAGATCACGACCAGCGGGCCGGTAGCGATTCGCTATCCCACCGTGCTCTCAAAAGTGGATTCGCCGGCAAATGACAAGGCTCACTTAACGGTGACCGCGCTGCTGAAAAATGCAACCAGCCATTCCGTGAAAGGGACGTTGAAAGGCCGCATCGAGAAAATCGAATTTTCTCAGGCGGTTGAACTTGGGGCCGGCGAATCGAAGGACGTGGTCTTCGCCCCAGAACAATTTTCCCAGCTCAATGTCGACCATCCTCGCCTGTGGTGGCCGGCCCAGATGGGTAAGCCGGAACTCTATGGCCTGAGCCTGGAGTTCGATGTGGACGGCAAGGCCTCCGATCAGGCAGAAGCCAGGTTCGGGATTCGCGAGATCAAGTCCGAAATACTCTCGGCCAACCGGCGCCTGTTTTCGGTCAATGGCAAGAACATTCTGATTCGCGGCGGCGGCTGGTCATCCGACATGATGCTGCGGGAGAACTCGCAGCGCTTGCGCGACCAGTTCCGCTACGTACAAGACCTGGGCCTGAATACGATCAGGCTCGAAGGCAAACTCGAGACCAAAGAATTCTTCGACCTGGCGGACGAGCGCGGCATTCTGATACTCGCCGGCTGGTGCTGCTGCGATCACTGGGAGCACTGGCCGAACTGGAAGCCACAGGATTTCACCATCGCGGAACAATCCTTGCGCGATCAGATTTACCGGCTGCGCAGTCATCCCAGCCTGGTGGGATGGATGAATGGCAGCGACAATCCCCCGCCGCCCGACGTGGAGCAAACATATTTGAAGGTGGAAAAAGATCTGCTGTGGCCGAATCCCGTCATCTCCTCCGCCACCGCAAAACTTGCGGGCTACTCCGGCGAGAGCGGCGTGAAGATGACTGGACCTTATGAGTACGTCGCGCCGTCGTATTGGCAGACCGACAAAACCGACTCCACCGTCCGCCAGTGCAACTCGGGTGGTTGCGGCGGAGCGTATGGCTTCAACACCGAAACCAGCATGGGACCGGCGGTGCCTCCGGTCGAGAGCATCCGCGCCATGGTGGGGAAGGATCATCAGTGGCCGATCGATGACACCTGGAACTACCACGCCGGCGGTGGAGCGTTCAAAGATATCCACGTCTTCACTGACGCGCTGAATGCCCGCTTCGGTGAGGCGACCGGCGTCGACGATTACGCCTTGAAGGCGCAACTCCAGACCTACGAGGGCGTGCGTGCGATGTATGAAGGTTACAGTCGCAACAAATACGTTGCTACGGGCGTCATCCAGTGGATGCTAAACAACGCGTGGCCTTCCATGATCTGGCACCTGTATGACTTCTATCTGCGCCCCGGTGGCGGCTACTTTGGCGCCAAGAAGTCAATGGAATCCTTGCATCCGGTGTATGGCTATGACGACCGCTCGATCTGGCTGGTGAGCAGTCAGTATGTGGATGCCAAAGGGTTGAAGCTTACAACCAAGGTTCTCAATCTCGACATGACCGAGAAGTTCTCACAGCAGACCACGCTTGATGCTGCGGCCGACAGCACCAATAAGGTTCTAACCCTCCCCGATATTGACGGCCTGAGCCCGACCTACTTTCTGGATTTGCGAGTGGAAGATGCCGGCGGAAAGGTCGTCGGCTCAAATTTCTACTGGCTCTCCACCAAGCCGGAGACGCTGGACTGGGAGAAGTCGAACTGGTACACGACGCCGACGGCCTCCTACGCTGACTACACCGCGCTGGCCCAGTTGCCCAAGGTTCAGTTGAACCTGGCGCATCACACCGAGCGCAAGGGCAGCGGTAACAGCGAAGAAGCGATCACGCACGTCATCGTGGAAAATCCCAGCAAGAGCCTGGCGTTCTTTGTGCGCTTGAAAGTCAACAAGGGCAAAGGCGGAGACGAGATTCTCCCCGTGCTCTGGCAGGACAACTATATTTCGCTGCTTCCGGGCGAGAAGCGGGAGTTGACCGCGACCTATCGCGCGCAGGAACTGGGAACCGCACACCCTTCGGTCGAAATCAGCGGGTGGAATGTGGCTTCTCAATAGCTCAATCGGAAGATAAGGCGCCAGGAAGAGAAAGCGCCGCGGGCGTCATTTCTTGCGTGCCGGCCGGCGTAACTCGCGTATAGTTCGTTCGTGCTCAGAGTCATCGATGAGCTGACCGAGCCGCTTCATTCGCGTTTCTTCTTTCTTCGCGCTGATCACCCACCAGCTTGCAGTCCTCTGATACCACGGTGGCTGCGCTAGAAAGAATTTCCAGGCTTTTTTGTGCGCCCGAAATTCTTTCGCGTAGACGCCGCTCAGCTTCGCGCCCTGTCTTTGCTCGTAGGCATAGATCTCCGACCGGTTTCCGGTACGCTTCTCGAAGGCCTCAAGGCCGGTAGGCCGCATCAGACCCTGGCTGGTCAGCTCCGCCACCCGCCGGATGTTGATCGCGCTCCAGACGCTCCGCGGACGTCGCGGCGTAAAGCGAATGACATAACTGACTTCATCCAGCGACTTTCGCACGCCATCAATCCAGCCGAAACAAAGGGCCCCGTCCACCGACTCGGGCCAGGTGATGCTGGGTTTTTTGGAGCTACGCTTGTAGAAACCAACCCAGAGTTCATCATGAGTCTGGTGATGTTCCTCAAGCCAGGCATGCCAATCGGGCGGGGAAGGAAAGAATTTCGGCTTCATCGCTGATGCTAATTCGGCAATTCCGAGTGAGGCCGCGCGAGCTTCGGACGGCCCAGCTTTCACGCGCCTGTCAGCTTTCGTCCGCGGGCACATCAAAATTCACCAGGTCAGCCTGGAACCCTCGCGTCTTCCAGGCTCCGTAGGCAATGCCGGCAATCATCCAGATCGAACCAACGATCATTGCCATCTTCGAAAGATGTATCCAGATAAACAAACAAATCAGGAAGCCCAGCACCGGCGGAATCAGTTGCCCCAGGCTACGGTCTTCGCCACGGATGTAGTAATGCGTGAGCGAGGCGATGTTCACGCCCATGAATGCGATCAGGGCGCCGAAGTTGAGCAACTCCGCTCCAGCATCGTAGGTGATAAGAAAAGCGCCAATCAGCGCAATCACTCCCACGAACATCACGTTGTTGGCGGGGATCCGTGTTCTTGGATGGATCGCCCCAAAGAATTTCTTCGGGAATCGCACCGCTGCGCCCCATGCCGTAAAGCAGACGGGCCGCGCCCAGTTGCGATCCCATGCCCGAACCGACAGTCGCTATCAGGAGCGTGAGGCTGATGACCTTGGTGAGCAGTGGCCCACCCGCGATCGCCGCCACGTGGCTGAAGGCGTTCTCCACCTCGGCCGCCGAGAACATATATTGGGAGCTCAACAGTTGCGCCCCATAGACTTCGGCAGCCGCCAGAAATCCCGTGATCACGCACACCAGAACCGTCGCCAGGAAAATATTGCGCTTGGGGTTGTCAACCTCTTCCGACAGGGTCGAAATGCCGTCAAAACCAATGTAGGTCAGCACCGCAACCGAGGTGCCGTGAAATACCCGGCTGATCGTAAAAGTTTCAGGATTGTAGAACGGCCGTAGAAAATAGGCTTCCGGATATTGCGGTAAGTGGAAGATGTAGCGGATGGTGTACCAGAAATAGGCAACGATCACGGCGCCCATGATGGCGCAGAGTATTTGATTGATGCGGGCTGAGGTTTGCACACCGCGCAGGTTCAGCGCGGTAAATAGCACGGCGAAAAATATCGGCCACAGCAGGCCCGGGTACGGAATCTGATAGCGGGTGCCGCTCAACAGATCAGCCATCGCCTTGGCCGACCAGATGGTGCAGATCAAAGGATTAAGAATGTAATCCATGGTCATGCTCCAGCCGGTGACATATCCGAGCGAAGGATGCAGCTCGCGGCCCACGTAGGTATAAGCCGAACCGGCGCTGGGATAAACTCGCGCCATCCGCCCGTAACTCATGGCCGTGAAGACCATAGCGATCATGGCGATCAGAATCGAGGTCACCACATGGCCGCCGCCGGCATTGCTGAAAACGCCGTAAGCGGGCATGGGCGCCGTCGGTTGGATCACAATGATGCCGTAAAGAATCAGGTCCCAAAGCGTGAGCGTTCTTCGAAGACGCAGGGCAGGGGAAGAGGTAGTCCCGGTTGGAGTGGTTGCCATTCCCGCGTATTGGATTATGTGGAGCTAGGCGATGTCAACGATTAAAACGATTCTGTACCAGTTTTACGTCACAAACGACGTTGTCTGAGCGCATCGAATTGCGGAATGATTGTCATCCTGAGCGGAGGTGAGTCATTCGCAATGCGAATGACTCAATGCAGTCGAAGGACCCCTATCGCTAAACGAACCCTCGGCACCGAAGCATTTTTTCTCGCCAGGCAGTGAAAATTCACACGATTCCAGACGGCGATTGAACTATAGGGGTCCTTCGACTTCGTAGCTGCGTCGCTTCGCGAAGCAGCCACTTCGCTCAGGATGACAGGGGATTAGTGTGAATAGTCGAAACGGAAAGCCTTAGGTTCGTTTCCTGAAAGATGCCGGGTGTTGTAGTTCAAGAAATAGTCGACGTGCGCATCGTCCAGCGGGAATGCTTTGCCCTTGGGATATGGATACGTGCCCATGCTGCGGAAAGGCAGCGGTTGTACGGTGTTGGCCTCGGCGGCGTAAAAATCCATGTCTTTCTCGTAGCCGTTGGCCACGAAAAAGTAATCTCGCGTCCAGCCTTTGGGCAAGGCCGGAAGCTTCGCAGGATCGAAATCCAGAACCACTTCATCACCTGACCCGAAACACTGCGAGGCGATCGTCGTAGCCGGTGAGTAGAGGAAGCACATCGCCGTAGCGCGTGTAGGCTCCTGCCGGACGCGTATAGGGGCCGGTCGGGCTGGTTTTCTCGTAGACATACAACACATTGCCCGGCGGCTGATTTTCAATCTTCAAGGGAAAGCCGTGGAAGCGCAGGTCGGCGCGCGCCAACGGAACCGGGGTGAGGCGCGAATCCTGATCCTGGCCCGTGCGATTCACCAGGATGTTGTCCCAGTAAATCTGCAGGTTGGTGGTGATGCGGATACGCTGCGTTCCCCGCGGCAGTTTCTCCGTCAAATCGGCGGTCATGGTGCGAGCCCCACCGGCGGGAAAACCCATGTCGTCCATCACGCGAACCCATTTCCCATTCGCGTCCTGAGCTTCGACGTAGGGAGCGACCGCCTCGATGCCGGCCTGGTAGGCGGCAAACATGCTGGTGGCGGAGAAGTATTCAATCTCGCCATGCATCAGCAACCAGAGCGGACCGCCTGCATAGGGTTCACCGAGATCGAGTTCAAGAGTGTGGGTTTTGGCGAAGCCCTGGAAGTGTTCCAACTCGAAGTCGCCGAAGTAGCGATGTGCCAGTAAGTCTGGCAGCACGTCGTGGCCATGCTCGTCCCGCGCCCCGGCCGGTGGTCGCGCATCGCGGCTATAGACGACTTTGAAGGGCGGGTACGGCGGGTTACTGGCGAAATATTCGTTGGGGAAAACTTCAAGCGCGCCCGGATGGTCCACCGCCAGCAGCTTTACCTGATCGAGGTAGACGGCTTCTTCAAGCGGCTCCATGAAGCGGAAGCTGAGTTTGCCGTTCTTCTCGCGAATCGCAGTGCGAGGAACTTTGATGTATTCCGTGGGGCGCGGAATGTCGCGCTGATTGGGACCAATCCAATGGCCGACCACGCCCGCGCCCAGCATGTCGCCAATCAGTTGGTAGTGGGTGCCATCCCAGGCGAAGAGCGTGGGACAGGAGCTACCCCGGCGATCCATTTCCAGGAAATCGTGATCTTTCAATCCGGCGACCTGAATTTCATCCTGCAGGACTCCCGAAGGCCAGAGCATGCGCACTACGTCGGCTTCCTTCGACTGGCCCAGTCCGACGACAAAGTCGGTCGAGTTCTGTCCCAGATAGCCGGATGACCCGGCAATTTCAAATTTCTGGCGATTGGCCCCGGCGAAAACTTCAACCTTCGTGCCGATCGCGCTCTTGTTGTCTGCCAGGCCCTTGAACGAAAGCCGCAGCCAGTTGTTCTTGTTACCGCCTTCGTTTCGCAACAGCACGGCCGGACCGTGGTTTTGCGTGATAAGCAAATCAGTCGCGCCGTCGCCGTCGTAGTCGCCAGTGATTACTGCGCGAGGATCTTTCAACTGAATTTTGTCGAGGCCGACGTCGGCACTGACATCCTTGAAGCCGTCAGGGCCAAGATTGCGGAAGAGACGAATCTCGCCCTTGCCGTCGGCGGTTTCTCCGACAGCCACCAGATCAATCCAGCCGTCGTTGTCGTAGTCGAATGCCGCTACGCCCCAACCGCGAGCCCAGTTCGGAGTGGGAAGGGTTACCGGTTCGAAGCTCTTTCCGTGATTGTTGCGCCAAAGAGTAATTCCAGATCCTCCCGCCTGAGTAATCGCGAGATCCATCCAACCATCGTGATCGAAGTCCAGAACCGCAACCCCCGCGCTAGGCCCGGCAAAAGGGCTTGGCCACAGATCACGCACCAAAAACTTCCCTTCGCGCGGATTCTCAAAGACAGTGGGGGTCTTGCCCCAACCTGTCAGAACTATGTCGATTGCCCGGTCATTGTTGTAGTCCGTTCCTAAAGCGCTCACGCCGGGTGAGGATCCCGCGAGGCCGGTGTCATCCGTGACCTCCGTGAACGTTCCGTTCCCATTGTTGCGCCACATGCTGCTGGATCCTTGCGGCATTTTCCCAGCACTGAAAGCGCCCCGCGAACCAGAATCGTACGGCCCGGCGGCATAGTGCATCACGTAGAGGTCGAGATCACCATCATGGTCGTAGTCTATGAATGCGAGTCCTAAGTTTGAGCCAGGACTCCTTATTCCAGACGCGTCGGTGGTGTCTTTAAAAGTTCCGTTTTTCTCGTTGTGTAACAGCAGAACGCGTCCGTTGAGGCCCACGGCAATGTCAGTTGCGCCGTCATTGTCGTAATCACCGGCGGTGCATCCGACGGCATGGACTGTCGGATCCAATCCCGCCTTCTTCGTCACATCCTCAAACTTGCCCGCGCCCAGATTGTGATAAAGCGCCATCCCACCAAGCGGTCCGTTGTCGGGCAGAAAAATGTCGGGCTTGCCGTCACCGTCGTAGTCGAGAAAGCAGGCGCCTGGTCCAAGAAATGCCGCCAGGTCATTGCCAGTAGTCGCCGAAGGCTTCGAGACCAGGCCAGCCATCTCGGTCGCGAGGACGAAGCGCACGGGAATCTGCGGCAGCGCTTTTTCCAAGGCCCCCGGCGATTCCTCTACCAGCGAATATTTTCCCTGGTCTCCGTAAGCCAGGCCGATGGGCGAGCCTAACTTGTTCTGGGTGATGTGCTGGAAGCGCACCAGGTGTTCTCTCGCCTGTGCCGTGTCTCCCGACTGCTGGTAGGCGCGTGCGATGCCGAATTCGGCCGAAGCGTGCAGCGGATTCAACTTGAGCGCATGCTGAAAGGCGTCGATAGCTTGCGGATATTTTTTGAGCTGCGCCGAAGCAGCGCCCAGAAAATACCAGGTATCGGCGTCATTGGGATCAATTTCAGTCACATGACGGAAAGCGTCCACCGAGCCCTGGGGATTATCGGAATTCTTGTACAGCAATCCCAGGTTGAACCAGGCATGGGGATCGCCGGGATTCTTCTTGACCGCGGCTTCGAGCAGCGCGCGCGCCTGATCGATGCGGGTCATGTTAAGCAATGCCACGCCCTGATTCAGCGAAGCAACCTGCAACTGTGGATCGAGAGCGGCTGCCTCTTGAAAATTTTTCAGACCTTTTTCGAAAAGCTGCTGGTTCATGTAAGCGGCGCCGAGATTATTGAGGCGCGCAGCCTCCACAGAATTGGCCGGCGAGGGCGCTTGTTTTTGCGTGGTCGCGGCAAGCAGGCCGAACGCTGCCAGTCCGATGGCCGCGATCAGGGTTCTTCGATGCATAGGGAATCCCAGGACGCAATCTTACTAGATTGAGGGTGCTAGATTGAGGGCGCCAGATCGGGGCTAGATTGGAGGCGGCGCCCAAGCGCCACGCTGCTCTTCCAGAGCCGCCGCTACCGAGAGAACAATTTCTTCCTCCCACGGACGCGCCACAATCTGCACGCCGATCGGTAAACCCTCCGCGGACTTTCCCATAGGCACAACCACGGCGGGAGTTCCCAGAAGATTGAACCACTCGGTATAACTCCATGCGTCAAGATACTGGACAGGCTTGCCCTCAATATGCCAACTGCGCTCGCCGTGGCGAAACGCGGGAATCGCAGCCGCGGGGCAAAGCAGCACCGGATAATCCCGCATCTGGGCAAATATTTTCATGCGTACCAGGTCGCGTTGCACCCAGGTATCGAGCAGAGATTCTCCGGAATGCGACGGCTCTCGGGCCACCCAGTCGGAGAATTGCTTCAGCAGCGGACTGATCTCGGTTTCGTGGCCCTTCATCATGGGCCCGAGCAGCATCCCTCCTGCAACGCCGAATATTTTCCACCAAAGCTGGCGCGCACGCTCCAGCCCCTCCGGACGAAAGGGTTCTACCTGAAATCCGGCGCAACGAAGCGCCTCCGCAGCGGTCCGAACAGCAGCGCGCGTTTCCGCGGTCACTGGCGTGCGGCCATCATCTTCGAAGTAGCCGATGCGGATTCGTTTCAGATCAGCTTCTTCTGGCCAACGCACCGGGACTGGAGACGCCGAGGGATCGCCGTCGTCGGGGCCCTGCATGACTTCGAATAACACCCTCAAGTCTGCAGCAGTCCGCGCCATGGGTCCAACGACTCCCAACAACGCAAATGGCCCGGCGGACACCGGAAAGTGTCCGGTGGCCGGGATGCGGCCGGGAGTGGGCTTCAACCCGCAAATTCCGCTGAAGTGCGCCGGCACCCGAATTGACCCGCCACCGTCGCTGCCCACTCCGCCGGCTGACATGCCAGCGGCGATCGCGGCCGCCTCTCCGCCACTCGATCCGCCGGCCGTGCGCGAGAGGTCCCACGGATTGTTGGTTCGTCCGTAGAGAAGATTGTCCGTCTCCCAGGCCATCAGCAGTTCCGGCGCGTTGGTCATGCCCAGAATGATTGCGCCCGCCTCGCGTAACCGGCTCACCAGCGGAGCATCTCGCTTGGCCACAATTCCGGCCCGCAGCTTCGATCCCGATTCGCAATGCAAACCCTCGACGTCGATTGAGCTCTTGATGCTGAGCGGAACTCCGTGCAGCGGCCCGAGCTTTTCACCCATGCTGCGGACCGCTGCTTCCGCCGCCCGCGCCTGCTTCAGCGCCCCCTCGGCATCAACCTGCACAAAAGCATTTAGTTTTGGATTGAGTGCTTCAATTTGGGCAAGATGGGATTCCACCAACTCGACTGGCGACAATTTCCTTTTCCGGATCCGCTCAGCCATGGAAATAGCAGAAAGGAAATTCAATTCGCGCATGCGATTCAGTCAGACGATCTCAGCCAAACAGACTGCAATACAGGAAGAAACTTGAGTCTAGCACGCGATTGGAAAGGCCGCCCTGAGCGAGCGGCAGAAAGGAACGAACAGTTTAGTGCGAGCCTGCGGCAGCGCGCCGGGCTTTCTGGCCCCGAACAGAGCGTGCTGCGGCTTTCTTCTTCTCGCCTCGTTTGACGAACCACTGCTTCAGATACTTTCGTGAAGCCGGCGTGAGACGAGAAAAGAGCATGCCGGCGCGACCGCCATCATCCGCCCAAATCACCTCGCCCATGCCCTCCACCATGTTGCTTGTTCCGGGTAAAACGAAACGCAACGGCACCTGCTGGACGGGCGGCAACGGTTCCGGCGCCTGCAGCGCCATTCCGTTCTGGTTGAGATCCAGCACCATGGCTGGAAGCGCGGCGATGCCGAACTGCAAATAAACCAGCGACTCCAGTTGCTGGCGTTGCGTTTGCCTGCGGTCCGGCCGCATAAAGCCGCGTCCTGCGCGCAGGCAGCGGACAATCTGGTCGAAGGACAAAGGCTTGTAAATTATGAAGTTGACCCCAGCCTGAAAGGTTTCGGCGATTTCGGTGAAGGCTCCAATCATCCCAAAGATCACCGGCCGGCGGTGAGACGGAGCCAGCCGCGCCATACGAGCCACCGTGGCGGCGCCGGGCAAATCGAAGTCCAGCACCAGGGCCGAATACTGCTTCAGTACCGTCAGATCCAAAGCCTCGGGGGCGGAGAGACAAACCTCCCGCTCCATTTCGACCTCGTCCAGGGCTGTCCCCAGCGCCCGGAGAGCCGGTTGCTCGCGGCACATCAGCAGGGCATTGAATGCCATAAGGTCGCAGCTTACGTCCCCGCCGGAGGGAGGTAAAGTAACCCCGGTAATCGCTTGCCGCTTACCTCAGTCGTTACTGATAGCGAATTTAAAGCGAAGATCCCTCGAATAAGGCCGCACTCTTTCGTAATCTGCCCTCTTTGGGCGACGAATGTCATAGTGGGATAGACTCATGCCCCAATCGAAGCATACGGATAACGCGAGACGCGCCCCCCGGGTCAAACTGGGTGGAACGATTCTGGCTTTGGTCCGGTTGGAGAGTGGACGCCAGGTGAGAGCCCGCTTGCACCAATTGTCCTTTACCGGCGGACTACTCCACCTGGACAAGCCTCTGGATGAAGGAATCAAGGCAGAGGTGATGTTTCACGTTGGCGGCAACACCATCCGCGGCAAAGCCGCCATGCTGTTTCCCATGTGGGCCACGCAGGGGTGTTTGCAGCCTTTTGAATTTGCAGACCTGGCAGAAGAAGACCGCCGCAAGCTTGAGATCGACCTGCAACAACTCTTGAGTTCCGCCGGCGCCGAACTGCAGTCCTCAGAACAGGCTTCGGAAGCCGCCGCAGGTTCAGACCAGTAAGTCCAGACCAGCAAATCTTCCCACAAGGTTCGTAGAGACGTTGCTTGCAACGTCTTGCGGGCGCATCCGGAAACGCCGCAAAGGAGACGTAGCAAGCCACGTCTCTACGAATGTTTTTCGCTAGAATAATCTCCAGCCACCTTTCATTTTCAGGAGAGTCTCATGGCCCCTAAGCATTCCCCTCGTTTTCTGCAAATTGTCGAGGACGCCAAAAAGCACATTCGGGAAGTCAGCATCGACGACGTCCAAGCCAAAATCGATCGTCGCGAACAATTTCTCCTGGTTGACGTGCGAGAGGAGAGCGAGTACGCCCAAGACCATCTACCCGGAGCCATTCATCTCGGCAAAGGCGTCATCGAACGTGACATTGAGCAGCGCGTACCCCAACTGGATTCGCCAGTCGTGCTCTATTGCGGCGGGGGATATCGCTCGGCATTGGCCGCCGATAATCTGCAAAAAATGGGTTACACCAACGTGCTCTCCATGGACGGCGGAATCCGCGGCTGGCGCGAAAAGAATCTTCCGCTCACCCGGGGATAGCAACCGCCGCCCCATCGTTCACGACTTCCAAAGTACCTCGGTAACTTGATCGAGATTCCGTAGGGGGCCAGCATAGAGGGAAGGCGCAAGGTGTTCTGCGCTCAGATTATGCCGCGAGACAACCAACTTTCGGGCCAAGGCACATCCGGAGCAGCGGCAGCACCCGCTCTGGACCGGTCAGCGCTGGAACGTCAACTCATCAACGCTGGAAGTCCCGAGCAGTGCAGCGCTGAGTTGTCCCGGATTTTCGGCGTCAGATCCGATGAAATCGCTTTGTTACGCCTGGAGAACGGATTACTGAAGTTTCTGTTTCCCACCGAACTCGCCAGCGCGGGATCGATCCCTATTTCCAGTTCGACGGCGGTCGCGGCTCACACTGCCACCACCAAAAAAGTTGAGTTGTTCAACAACTTCACCCGAGTGAAGCACGCCAGCATCTTCGAGACCATTAAGCCCAGCGGGGACAAGCAGGACGAAGAAACCCTTCGTCCCGCTACCATCCATAAGCTCATGTCAGCGCCAGTGCTGGACCGGGCGGACAAAGTCCTGGGTGTGATCCAGGTCTCCCACAAAGGTTTCGACCTGTTTTCCGCCGGACCAGATTTCACACTCGATGACTTGCAGCGGCTTGAGCTTGCCGCCAAAGCGCTGGCCCAGGTTGGGTTCATGCGCGCCGGTCAATAACTCAGCCTTCCAGCTTTGCAATCTGCTCGATATACCGCTTGGAATCGAACTTGCGCCCGGTGCTGGCCAGTGACATGTAGCGAATCTTGCCGTAGACCGGCCGATCCGACCACGCCCGGTCGTGTTTTCCCACGATGGCCCACGCAATTCCCGCATACCCGTTGGGGTCGCGCCCATCCAGTTCGTAGCGGTCATTGAGGCGAACTGCGCGCTGGTAGGCCGCGGATACCGACGGACTCCACTCCAGAATTTTCTTCGCCCAATACATACGCAGATAGTTATGCATCCATCCGGTCAGAACCATCTGCTTCTGAGCCGCGTTCCACAGGGGATCGTGGGTCGCGCCCCGCTCCAGTTGCTCCTCGCTGTAGACGACGGCTCGCGGATCGCGCGAATGTTCGGCCAGCGAGCGCTGCGCCCAGGGCTCGAGACAGTCGAAGGAATCGTAGGCAGGATTGAAGCGCACAAAGTTGACAGAAAGTTCCCGGCGCACGATGACCTGTTCGAGGAAGGCTTCCTTCGCCCGCGTCGGGGCATCGCTGCCTTGCACCGCGAGCGCAACCGTGTGCGGACCGAGATGCCCGAAGTGGAGGTAAGGCGAGAGCCGGCTGGTTCCGTCGTGCTCCGGATGGTTGCGGGCCTCGGGATAGTCGGCCAGGCGATTGCGTACGAATTCACGAAGCAGTCGCTGCGCCTCTTTGCTGCCTCCACGCCAGGACGGAATCGTAGCGACTGAATCATCCAGCTTCCAGCCAGAGACGAAGTCCTCAGTCGCAGGGAGCGATCGCAAGCGTGGCGGAGGACTCCAGCTCACACGGGCTTTTAGATTTTTCTGCCGGACCATGAACTTCGGCAGGAGGGCATGAATGCGCGGCCGGATAGTGCGTGCTCCAAATTGTTCCTTCAGCAGTAACTTCGAAGGCACGATCACATCCGCATCCACAGTCCATAGCGGCACGCTGATTTTTTTCGCAACCGTGACCCGCCATTGTTCCGGTTCCCGCATTGGATTCTCATCTCCAATTACAACGCAGGGCCGGACTTCGTCGCAAAACTTCAGCAGGTTGTGATCAGGATAAGCTCGCAAAACGAAGCCGACATTCCGCGCCGCAAGTCCTTCCGCGATGTCCGGAATGCCATCGGCAAGGAAGCGGTAATGGCGAAGATTGGCGTGTGGATAAAACGGGACGGGGGCAAGAAAAACCACCACGGGCTTCGCGAGTAGGTTGGCAACCCGAACCGCAACGTCAAGCGCGGGATTGTCAGCGGCGCGCTGCGCTCTCTGCATCCAATAGACCACGCACCTGCCTTCACTATCGGGCAGCCCGGGCTTGCGCACTGTGATCCGTTCATCCCCAAGGATCTGTTCGATCGCACTCATAAGGGAAGCTTCGGAGCTCATTCTTCAGACGTCAATCTTCAGACGTCGATCGAGGGCCTTTTTTTCCTCCGCACTCAAAGAGCGGACCCCGCCTTTGGGCAGTTGTCCCAGTGCGAGGGGACCGACAGCGACCCGTACCAGGCGCAGTACTTCAACTCCCAGATGTTCCAGCATTCGTCGAATGTGACGGTTCTTGCCCTCATCCAGCACGATCTCGAGCCAACTGTTGCGCTGACCGCCGCGCAGGACACGAGCGCTGCTCACGCGGAGAAAATCTTTCTCTTTGGTTCTGACTCCGCGCGTGAGCGATTCGAGCAACTCCGCGTCCGCGACCCGGCCGATCTGCACGTGGTAGGTCTTGTCCAGATGCGTCGCGGGTGCCAGCACTTGCGCCGCCCACTCAGAGTCGTTGGTTAACAACAGCAAGCCTTCGCTGGCCTTGTCCAGACGGCCAACCGGCGCAACCCAGGGCAACTTCTCTTCCAGGAATGCATACACCGTCTGCCGCCCTTTTTCGTCGGACGCTGTAGTCACCACTCCGCGCGGCTTGTTGAGCATGAGATAAACTTTGGCGGCGGTCGCAACCGCCCGGGCATCAACCGCAATCCGATCCTTCTCCAGGCGCACTGGCGCCTCGGGTTCGCGACAGGTCGTGCCGTTCAGCCGCACTCGTCCGGCGCGAATCAGATCAAACGCATCTGACCGGGAGCAATAGCCGAGCTTCGAGAGCGCCCGCGCCAAACCCACTCGCCGGGACGGCTTCTGGCTAGTCACCCTTCCATATTTACCATGAAGCGAAACAGGGAGAACATTTGTTGCCCGGCCCCATCTGCTTCCATCACGTATAAAATGTCTCCGCCATGAGGACTGGATCCAACATAAAAGTGTTCACCCTTCCCTACTCCGACGCCGCGGTTCAGGATCTGCGCTCTCGCCTCGCTCAAACCCGCTGGCCTGATGAAATTCCCGGCTCGGGCTGGGAGTATGGCGTCGATCTGGAATTCATGCGAGAGCTCTGTGGGTACTGGAAAGACCAGTTTGACTGGAAGGCACAAATACAGAACGCTCTCGGCCTTTCATCACTACCTCTACAACACAGATGACACCGCCATTCACTTTATTCACGAACGCGGCAAGGGCCCTTCGCCTATCCCATTGATTCTTACGCACGGTTGGCCCGGCTCTTTTCTCGAGATGCTGAAAATTATTCCGTTGCTCACCGATCCCGCGAGACATGGCGGCGACCCCGCAGTGTCGTTCGACGTGGTGGTTCCTTCGCTTCCAGGCTTTGGCTTTTCCGGCCGGCCCACAAAGCCGGGCATGAACACATTTCGCATCGCCGATCTTTGGCTGTCGCTGATGACGGAGCTGGGTTATGAACGCTTTGCCGCGCAGGGCGGCGATTTTGGCGCTGCAGTAAGCACGATTCTGGGATTGCGCCATGCCCGCCACGTCATGGGAATTCATCTCAATTACATTCCGGGATCCTACCGGCCATATCTCGAGCCGGGCAACGAAACCGGATTCGATTGAGCAACAGTTTCTGGACGATGCCGACCGCTGGTATGCTGACAGCGGCGCCTACGCGCACCTGCAACGAAACACACCGCAAACCGCCGCCTACGGCTTGAATGATTCGCCGGCGGCGCTGGCCGCCTGGATCGTGGAGAAATTTCGGGACTGGGCGGACTGTGATGGCGATGTTGAGCGCCGCTTCAGCAAGGACGAGCTTCTAACCAACGTCACGCTCTATTGGATGACCGAAACCATCCATTCTTCCTGCCGTCTGTATTACGAATCGAAGAAAATGCCGCTTCAATTCCGCAAAGAGGACCATGTGCGCGTGCCCTGCGCGATCGCGCATTTTCCCAAGGAGGCGCCGTTCCCTCCACGCGACTGGATCGAACGCGGATATAACATTCAGCGCTGGACCGAAATGCCCCGCGGAGGCCACTTCGCCGCGGCCGAAGAGCCTGTGCTGCTCGCCCGGGACATCGCCGCTTTCTTCGGCTCGCTGTCATCAACGGCCCGTTGAAAGCCATGGGCCGTCATCATAAGTGGCAACATCGATGGCTGCGGATTGGTGGTAGTCTGACTGGAGACGGCCTGTAGCGGCGGAACCCGTATTGGCTGCGCCTCATGACCGAAAAGAATATGCGCGAAGAAAAACTTCCGGACGAGAGCCCTCGCGCCCCAAAGAGGCCCTACCTCAAGCCGGAATTTCGTTTTGAACGGGCCTTCGAGACCATGGCTCTTTCGTGCGGCAAAGTCGGCGGCACGCAAGGACTTTGCCGGTCCAACCGAAAGACTTCGTAACTACCTGCGCGCGGCAACTCGGAATCAAGACACAGATCAGGTTGCCTTCCCAGCCAGCCACCAGCGCCGCAAAGCCACCACCGACCAAATCGCTTCGACCACTCCAAACGGCCACGCTCCCTGCAGAAAGCCGTACACCGAACCCAGCATGCAGGCGCCGCTAAATCCCAGAATGAACCACCGGCTGCGCTTCTCAAACGCGTAGCACACCAGCATTGCTGTTACGGCAAACAGCCCGAACAGTGTGAGCCGGTTCAATCTGCTTCTCTGTGGTTGGATTGGTTCACTTGGATGCCGTGACGCTCCAGCATACAGCCCCTTGCTTCACCTTCGTGCACCTTCGTGTCCTTCGTGGTTCACGAATTTCGGGTTCACCAATTTACGCCATCGATGCTATTTCGAAATCGAATCCAACGCCAGGTTCAGCTCCAGCACGTTTACCCGAGGCTCGCCCAGGAAGTTCCATTGCCGTCCCTGAGTATTTTTGGCGACGAGATCCCGCACCGCTTGCTCGCTGATCCCCCGGGCCTTGGCCACTCGTGTCACCTGGAACTCCGCGGCCGCCGGAGTGATGTGAGGATCAAAGCCCGAGGCCGAAGTCGTGACCAGATCGATGGGCACAGGTTTCCCCGGATTTTCCGCCTGAGCGCTGGCAACGTCTGCATTCACACGATCGATGAGCTTCTGATTGGTCGGACCCAGGTTCGATCCGCCGGAATTGCTGGCATCATAACCGTTCGCGCCCGCCGCGGAGGGGCGCGGATGAAAGTAGCCTGCTCCCACAAATGGCTGCGCAATGATGTGCGAGCCGATGACGACTCCGTCGCGGCGTATCAGTTGCCCGTTCGCTTTCTCCGGAAAGAACACCTGCGCCAGTCCGGTGACCACCAACGGATAAACCAGTCCCAGAAGCACCGTAGTCGCCAGCGTCATAAGCACGGAAATCAGAAGATTCTTTTTCATGGTGACTCTCTTCAGGCCATCCCGATGCGGGTAATGACCATATCAATCAACTTGATACCGATAAACGGAACGATAATTCCGCCCACGCCATAGATCAGAAGGTTGTTGCGCAAGAGCGCCGCCGCTCCCATGGCGCGATATTTCACGCCGCGCAGCGCCAGCGGTATCAGGGCAACGATAATCAGCGCGTTGAAAATAACCGCCGACAGTATTGCCGACTGCGGCGTCTTCAACTGCATGATGTTAAGCGCCGCCAGCACCGGGAACGTCCCGGCAAACATGGCCGGAATAATGGCGAAATACTTGGCCACGTCGTTGGCAATGGAAAACGTAGTCAGCGCTCCGCGCGTCATCAGCAACTGTTTGCCGATTTCGACAATCTCAATCAGCTTGGTGGGATTCGAATCCAGGTCCACCATGTTTCCCGCTTCTTTCGCCGCCTGCGTGCCCGTGTTCATGGCCACGCCGACATCTGCCTGAGCCAGAGCAGGAGCGTCGTTGGTGCCATCTCCGGTCATGGCCACGAGTTTTCCCTCGCTCTGTTCGCGGCGAATCAGGTCCATTTTCTCTTTGGGAGTCGCCTGCGCCAGAAAATCATCCACTCCAGCCTCGCGAGCTATGGCCGCGGCGGTCAGGGGGTTGTCGCCGGTAATCATGACGGTGCGGATTCCCATCGCGCGAAGCTGGTTGAAGCGCTCGCGAATTCCTCCTTTGACAATGTCTTTCAGATAGATCACGCCCAGTGCACGCTTATTCTCCGAGACCACCAGGGGCGTGCCGCCGGAGCGGGCAATCTGCTCGACTGTGGCCTGCACGTCTTTTGGCAGCCCATTGCCGCTGACCACGGAAATATATTTGGCGATCGCATCCGACGCGCCCTTGCGAATTTCACGGCCATCGAGATTGACGCCCGACATTCTGGTCTGTGCGGTAAACGGCACAAAATGCGCTTCGTGCGAAGCCAGGTCACGTCCCCGCAGGCCATAGCGCTCCTTCGCCAGAACCACGATGGAACGGCCCTCAGGCGTTTCATCGGGAAGCGATGACAACTGAGCTGCGTCGGCCAGTTGCGCTTCGGAAACCCCGGTCGCGCACACAAACTCTGCTGCCTGGCGATTGCCTAACGTGATCGTCCCGGTCTTGTCGAGAAGAAGCGTGTTAACGTCGCCCGCGGCCTCCACCGCGCGCCCGGACATGGCCAGCACGTTGTGTTGCACCAGACGATCCATGCCTGCGATGCCAATCGCGGAAAGCAGTCCTCCAATCGTCGTAGGAATCAGGCAGACCAGCAGTGACACCAATACGAATACCGTCTGCGGCGCGCCCGAGTAGATTGCAAACGGCTGCAGTGTAACCACGGCCAGCAGAAAGATGATCGTAAGTCCAGCCAGCAGAATATTTAACGCGATCTCGTTCGGCGTCTTCTGCCTTTCCGCGCCTTCAACCAAGGCGATCATGCGGTCGAGAAATGTTTCTCCGGGGTTGGACGTAATTTTGACTTTGATGTAGTCGGACAGCACGCGCGTGCCGCCGGTCACCGCTGAGCGATCGCCTCCCGCCTCGCGGATCACCGGCGCCGATTCGCCTGTGATCGCGGATTCATCTACCGAAGCCACGCCTTCCACAATTTCCCCGTCTCCCGGGATGTACTCCCCGGCAGCGACGTTTACCACATCACCTGATCGCAGTTTCGAACTGGCAATCTTTTCGACTCGGCCATCAGGCAACACACGGTTGGCCACAGTTTCCGATCTTGCTTTTCGCAGGCTCTCTGCCTGTGCCTTGCCGCGCCCTTCCGCCATGGCTTCGGCAAAATTCGCGAACAGCACCGTGAACCATAGCCAGAGCGTGATTTGCAGATTGAAGCCGAACGCGCCCTGGTGGCGTATCAGATCCCGGATCAGCAGCACCGTCGTCACTACGCTGCCGACTTCCACCACGAACATGACAGGATTGCCCATCATCTTGCGCGGATTCAGCTTCACAAACGAATCCCAGATCGCGCCTCGCACGATCTTCATGTCCCAAATCGCCTTACCCTTTTTCTCTGCCATAATTTCTCAAACTGCTATCAAAAGGTCTTGCCAGCCTGCATCAGCAGGTGCTCAAGGATTGGTCCCAGGCTTAGCGCCGGAAAGAAGGTCAACGCGCCCACAATCACGATCACGCCTACCAGCAAAACGCTGAACAGAGGCGTGGTCACCGGGAATGTCCCAAGTGACGGTGGAACATATTTTTTCTTGGCCAGGTTTCCCGCGATCGCCAGCATGGGAAGAATCATGAAGAAGCGGCCCACCAGCATGGTCATTGCACCCGAGGTGTTGTACCAGAGCGTGTTCCCATTCAATCCGCCGAACGCCGAGCCGTTATTACCCGCCATCGACGTAAAAGCGTAGAGAATCTGCGAGAGGCCGTGCGGGCCGGTGTTACTGATGCTTGAGGTCCCGAATCCCGCCACTGAAGAAATGCCGGAAAGTGTCAGTATGACGAGCGGAAAAACGAGCGTGACCAGCATCGCCATTTTCACGTCATAGGCTTCGATCTTCTTGCCCAGATACTCGGGCGTGCGCCCAACCATGAGCCCGGCGATGAACACGGAGAGCACAACGTAAATCAGAATCCCGTACAACCCCGCGCCTACTCCGCCGAACACAGTTTCGCTCAACATGATGTTGACCAGCGGCACCATCCCACCCAGCGGAGTGTAGGAATCGTGCCAGCCATTGATGGCTCCGCAGCTCGCGTCTGTAGTGACTGTGGCAAACAGCGTGGAGTCGGCAATACCGAAGCGGACTTCCTTGCCCTCCATGTTGCCGCCGGATTGCATCAGGCTGGCGTTCTGATCCACTCCCTTGAGCAGAGGATTGCCCTTGGACTCCGCCCAATATGCCGTGGTCACGCCTGCCATAAACAGAATCGCCATCGCCGCCCACACCGCCCAGCCATGGCGCTGCGATCCCGTCATGCGACCGAGGGTGTAGGTAAGCCCGGCGGGAATTACGAAAATCGAAAGCATCTGCAGATAGTTGCTCAGCGGCGTAGGATTCTCGAAAGGATGGGCGCTGTTGGCGTTGAAAAAGCCGCCGCCGTTCGTGCCCAACATCTTGATCGCCTCCTGCGATGCAACCGGACCCTGCGCGATTACCTGATCGGTCACGGTGTCCATCACCGGCTTGCCATCCTGACCAACCACCGGCTTTCCGTCCGTTCCCACCCGCTGCACCTGTTGCGACTCGACCAGCTTCGCCGTGTCGTACGGTCTGAAGTTCTGCACCACTCCCTGCGAGACCAGGACTAACGCGTAGACAATGCACGCCGGCAGCAGCACCCACAATGTGGTCCGGGTAAGATCCACCCAGAAATTGCCGATTGTCTCTTTCTCGCGTCGGGCGATGCCGCGAATGAACGCAATCGCCAGCGCAATTCCCACTGCTGCGGAAGCGAAGTTGTGGTAAGCCAGGCCAGCCATCTGTGTGAAATAGCTCATCGTGGCTTCGCCGGCATAGTTCTGCCAGTTGGTGTTGGTGGTGAACGAAGCCGCGGTGTTGAAGGCTAGTTCCGGACTCACCCCGGCGAATTTCTGCGGATTCAGCGGCAGGAACTGCTGTACGCGCTCGATCAGGTACAGCGCCAGCATCGACACGCCGCTGAACAGGAGCATGGAAAATGCATATTCCGTCCACCGCATATCGTGGTCTTCGTCCACCAGCGTGATGCGGTATAACAGGCGTTCTACCGGGCGTAAGACGGGATCGAGAAACGTTCGCTCCCGATTGAATACCCGCGCCATGAATATTCCTGCCGGCTTGGTCACGGCAAATATCACGCCGAGGTACAGAAAGATTTGCAGCCATCCGTTCGCAGTCATTTCTAGAACCTCTCCGGGCGCAACAAGGCATAGAGCAGGTAAACCATCAATCCTGCGCACACGATCAGCATAATGATCGATTCAGCATTCATAAGCGTTTTTCACCTTAACGGAGGCGATCGCAGAACTTCACATATGCGATGGAAATCAGGAAGAAGGCGATCGTCGCTGCCCCGAAAATAATGTCTCGCATGTCCGTTTTCTCCAGTCAGATCCAGCGATAGAGGCGTTTGCCGGCGGAACCACGGGCAGCGAACATCACGCGGGACTGATCAGCCGCGGCGCGTCTGCCGCGGCTGGGGGTCGATGCCAGGGCAGTCGTGATTCTGACAACTCCCATCGCCAGATTGTACTGCCGCGGTTCGCATGCGGCCTCGGTCGCATAGGGTTCCTTGACACGAACCGGTTCGTCGACCCGCGATTTCTTGCCTTCGCTGATCAGCGCGGCCAGGAAAAGGGCCATAAAGCCGACTCCCAAGATGACCGCCGCCAGCATAGCGAAGATTTCCGAGTTCGCCAATGTGTTTGGCTGAAGCATTGTCGCCTCTCACTCCATTGGATAGCTCGGGCCGTAATTTTTGTATTAAGAGTGCATAAAAAAGTCGTAAAGTCCGGCCAAAGGACTGATAACCGGGAACTAGGAACCGGAAACTGGGTTTTCTCAGTTCCTCGCGGTGACTACCAGCCCAAGAGAAAGCTGATCGAAGAGCGGAAATTATAAAAAGCGCGGGAGATGGGGGGACGTGGAAAGGCCGAACTACCGTTTTTCGCCGGCCGGCTCGAAACGGTATCCCACCCAGGGCTCGGTGATGATGTAACGTGGGGTATTCCCGGTGTCTATTTTCTTGCGGAGCTGTGCCACCAGCACCCGCAGATGTTCCGGTTGCTCAACGCTGTTGGGTCCCCAGATGGCAAGTAGCAGGGTCCGGTGAGTTACCACCCGGCCCGCATGCCTCGCCAGATAGAGCAGCAGTTCGAATTCTTTAGGGGTAAGGCGGATCTCACGGCTCTTCACGGTTACGCGGAACGCGTCCGCATCGATGGTGAAATCGCCGATTGCGAAGGTTCGCGTGGCGCTGTCCTCGGACGGTCGGGTTCGCGCCAGGTTCCGTCGAACCCGCGCCAGCAGTTCGTCCATGCCCACCGGCTTGGTGACATAGTCGTCTGCCCCGGCATCCAGCGCCTCCACCTTGGTCTTTTCCTCCCCTTTTACCGAGAGCACGATAATAGGCATGGCAGACTCGGCGCGGAGCGCGCGGCATAACTCAATACCGCTCATATTGGGCATGGAAATGTCGGTGATTACCAGATCCGGTTGCCACTCCCGCGCCGCCCTGAGACCGGAATGACCGTCGTCCGCGGTGCGGACGTCGTAGCCGCTGCCGGCAAGAGAAGTTCGCAAAACGCGCGTGATTTGCGGCTCATCATCGACCACCAGAATGCGTTTCTTTTCAGCCATGAGATTACGGAGTTACCGGCTTGCGACCGTTCAGGAAGACTGCTGCGTGACAATATGGACATCCACCGGTGGCGCATCCCGAAGAAATTTGTGGATGGCATTCAGGTACAGGTATCGCTTCCAGCCTTTCACCGCGGAATGTCCGAAAACGACCTGGGTGATGTGTTTCTCTCTGACGAATCCCGCAACCGCTTTCGCTACCGTGGGAGACTTCAGCTTCACCACCTGCGCCCCCACCGCCTCGGCAAAGCGGATATTCGAAGCCAGCGTCCTCTGGTTGGGCTCGTTGTCGTCCACTCCGATGTCTACATAAACCACGTATAACTCTCCGTCCAATCTCTTCGCCATCCGCGCCGCCCGGGCGATCAGTTGCTGCGCCGCCGGATTGGAGCTGATGGCGACCGCAAATCTTTCGCGTACTCCGAGCTTGCGTTCCCCGCCTTCCTGATCGAGATAATTTTCAAGACTGCGGTCGACTTCCTGCGCAACTTCCTGCAGAGCCAGTTCGCGCAGGGCAATCAGGTTCCCGGGGCGGAAAAAGTTGGAGAGCGCCTTCTCCGCGCGATCAAGCGGATAAATATCACCCCGGCGCATGCGAGTCTGAAGCGCTTCCGGCGTGAGGTCTGCCATGACCACTTCCCGTACTCGCTTCATCACCCAGTCAGGAACAGTTTCGCGCACGGTAATGCCGCTGATTCTCTGCACGCTGGGAGCCACGCTCTCCAGGTGCTGCACGTTCATGGTCGTCAGCACGTCGATGTCAGCATCCACCAGTTCCAGGACATCTTCATAGCGCTTTCGGTGCTTGCTGCCTTCGATGTTGGTGTGAGCTAGTTCGTCGACCACCACAACAGCGGGCTTGCGCGCCAGGATTCCCTCCAGATCCATTTCCTCAAACACCGTCCCCTTGTATTCGACCTTTTTTCTGGGGACGGCTTCGAGTTTTGACGCAAGTTCGACCACGCCCTTGCGCCCATGAGTCTCTACTATGCCGATGACTACGTCTTCGCCACGGCTCTTTCGCCGGATGGCCTCACTCAGCATGTTGTAGGTTTTGCCCACGCCGGGGGCATATCCGAGAAACAGCTTCAGCGTGCCACCCTTTTTCGGCGGGGCCGCTTCTTCCAGCCATTGTTCCGGCGTCTTGCTCATCGCCGACTATTGTCATGGACGGCGTTCGATTTGTCGATATTCAGCTACAATCCTTTGATCGTGAAACAGTCTCCCGTCAAGGTGGCGCTTCGTTTCGCGCTGTGTGCGGCGGTCCTCCTTATCGTCGCTCACATCTATAGCGTGATTTTCCGTGTGAACCCCACTACGGTGGCGCTGACCTTTCTGGTTTTCGTGCTGATCGTCTCCGCCCTTTGGGGCTTGCGCTATGCTCTGTTCACGGCGGTCGTCGCGACCGCGGCGTTCAACTATTACTTTCTTCCGCCCATTGGCACATTCTCGATTTCGGGCACGCAAAATTGGATTGCCCTCCTCGCATTTCTTACCACCGCGGTAATTGCCAGCCAGTTGTCTGACCGCGCGCGAAAACAGACTGAGGAAGCCATCGGCCGACGCCGCGAACTGGAGCGCCTCTACAGCTTCAGTCAACAGTTGCTGACGGCGGACAACGTTTTGCAACTGCTGAATACCGTTCCCCTTCACGTGATCGAGTCTTTCGACGTTTCCGCCGCGGCCATTTACCTCCCGGAAAAGGGGGATATCTATCGTGCCGGAGTCGAGGCTCCGGAACTTGACGCCGATCAACTCAAGTCCATCATTGCGCGCGGAGAACCCATGATGGACCACGCGCGCAGTCTCAGCTTCGCTCCGCTCAAAATGGGAGTGCGCACTGTCGGCGCTCTTGGGGTCGCCGGCAACCTTTCCCGGCAAACTCTGGACGCCATGGGAAGCCTGATCGCGATCGCCGTCGAACGCGCCAATGCGGTCGAGACTCTAACCCGTTCCGAGACCAGCCGCGAAGGCGAGAGACTGCGTTCCGCCATACTGGATTCGGTAACTCACGAGTTTCGAACTCCTCTCACTTCCATTAAAGCTTCGGTCACCAGCTTGATGTCCAACCGCGGCCTGAGCGAGGATGATCGCCAGGAGTTGATGACGGTCATCAACGAAGAAAGCGATCGCCTGAACCGCCTGGTCGGCGAGGCGGCCGAGGTCGCCCAGCTCGAGTCCCATGAATTTCAGCTTGATCTCCAGCCCTGTCGCCTCGTCGACCTCGCAGAAGCGGCCGTCGCCGAGGTGAAACAGGTTATAGGCAGGCACCCGGTCGAAATTCGAGTGCCCGCAGATATCACCATGCGGCTCGACGCGGACCGGATGAAGGAAGTGTTGGTCCAGTTGTTGGAAAATGCCGCCAAGTATTCACCGCCGGAGTCTCCGATCCGCATAACCGCGGAAGTAAAAAATGCCAGTCTCGAACTCAGCGTGGCTGACCAGGGCGCGGGCATCGACGACATGGAGCAAGCCTTGATCTTCGACAAGTTTTATCGCGGAAAGAATCAGCGCTATCGGGTGCAAGGCACCGGAATGGGATTGGCCATCGTAAAAGCAATCGTGGAAGCACACGGCGGCAAGATCGGCGTCACCAGCCAGCTCGGATGCGGCTCAGTGTTTCACGTTACTTTGCCGATGCTGCCCTAGTCCGCTCTGAACCTGGGCGTTCAGATTCTCGATGATCATACCCTCGTTGTTGGTGACGACTGGAACGTGGCCTTGCAACAGATAGTCAACGGTCCCCTGGATCAAAGAGTGGTCCACGCTGATGGACGCGCAACACGGATCGGTCTCGTCCACTCGATGAAAAAGAATAATCAGCCATAAATTGTTGGCGACTGCATAGTCAATCTCTGACGTGATGTCGCTCAGCGTCGTGTTCATATCCATTTCCGCGGCCTCGCTCCACAGAACCAGCGGCCGGGTATCGTGGTCGAGAGGTCCACCGAAAGTCAGCCCCACCCCGGAGCTGTTGTAACCCAAATCGGAATCGCGAGCGCCACGCAATCCGGCGCTCTGAACTACTCCCTCGACCGTATCGTTGTAACCTCCGTAGGGATACGCGAGCGTCGTCGGAGTAATGCCCCAGGAAATCAGGTCTTGCTGCGCGCCCACGATTTCATCCGTCATCTGTGCTTCCGTCAGGGTCGTAAGGTTCGGATGCGTCCGGGTATGCACTCCGATTTCGTGGCCGTTGTTATACATCTGCAAAACTTCGTCCAGAGTCACATAGCTGTCGACGCCGACGTTTTGCGTGATGATGTATTGCGTGCTCTTCAGGCCGGCAGCGTCAACGATGGGCAGCCCGTTGTCATACATCGACTGATATCCGTCATCAAAATCGATGGAAACAAGCCCGTGATTCGTAATGCTGAACGGCAAAGAACCTGAAGTCGCAGCATTGGGCGCCGGATTGGTTACCGTCACTGCCACAGGTTGATTTGCCGGAGTTACCGAGGTCAACTCAGCCGCGGGCACGGTCACGATGATGGTTGTGGGAGAAACGGAAGTCGGAATCAGAATATTGGAGCCAAAATTTACCAGCGCTCCATTCACAAACCCGGTGCCCGTGATCGTGAGAGGAACCAAATCTCCGCTCCCCGCCAGCGCCATCGGCGGCGAGAGCCGCGTGATGCTGATGGGGCAGTCGCAAGGAGCTGAGGTGACCGCCAGCGACACGGCGTTGCTGGTTGCGTTCTGTGCCGACGCGCTGATCTCAACCGAACCTGTCGCTATGCCGGTCGCAAGCCCGTTCGCATCGATGCTTGCCACGGTCGGATCGCTCGTCGTCCAGCTGAAGACGACCCCGCTCATCGCCTGCCCATTCTGATCCATGGCAAATGCGCTGAATTGCTGCGTCGCGCCAACATTGATGGAACCACTCGCGGACACCACGTTGATTGTGGTCACCGTAGGTGGAGGCGGTGGCGGCGGCGGAGCTGCGACGGTAAGCGAAACCGCTGCGTTTACGCCGTTGGCGCTGGCCGTGATCTGAGCGGAACCCGCGGCTATGCCGGACGCTATTCCGTCTGTTTCGCCTTCTGAATTGATCGCGGTTACGGACGCTACGTTCAGGTTAGAACTGGACCAGGCAAAAGTGACACCAGACATTGCGTTGCCGTACTGGTCATATCCCGCGGCGCTGAATTCCTGCGTGCTTCCCGCCTGAATCGAAGCCGTCGACGGCAACACGCTGATAGAAGTCAGGACCGATGGAGGCTGGCTGACGGTCACCGCCACCGCCTTGCTGTTCACCCCTTGCGCGGAGGCCGTGATATGCGACGTGCCGGCGGCCACGCCGCCTGCCAGGCCGCCGTTGCTGACGGTCGCGATGTTCTGGTTGCTGCTCGACCACGTAAACATGATGCCGTTCATCGCCGCGCCGTTCTGGTCATAGCCCACGGCGGTTAGCTGCTGTGTCCCGCCAATGAGAATCGAAGAGGCCGACGGAGTTACCCCAATCGTGGTCAATGCCGGCGGCGGCGGCAAGATGGTCAATGACGCCGGCGCGCTGCTGATGCCCGAAGCCGACGCGGTGATGTGTATCGCCCCGGCCGACACTCCGGTGGCCACATTGTTATTGAGCATCGCGATCGCGCTACTGCCATCCGACGCCCACGTGAACGTGATGCCGTTCATCACATTGTTGAACTGGTCATATCCCACGGCGGTATAGCTCTGCTGTTGCCCTACCTGGATTGAAGTGGTGGCTGGTGAGACGCTGATCTGCGTCAACACCGACGCCGGTGGAGGGTTGGCAGTGACGGTAAGTGAAACCGACGCGCTCTTCCCGCTGGCACTTGCCGTGATGGTCGCGGTCCCCGCTGACATGCCTTTCGCCAGCCCGGTGTCGTCCACCGTCGCCGCCCCGCTGGAGCTGGAAAAAGTAAAGTTCACGCCTGCCACGGCGTTTCCCTGCTGGTCCGTCGCGATCGCCTGAAACTGCTGCGTCGCTCCAACCGCGACCGACGCCGTCTTCGGAGAGATTGAAATCGTGGTTACGACGGAGGCCGCAGGCGGATTGCTGACGTTGGCAGCGCCCCCGACTGTCCCGCCCCCGCAACCGAACAGGGAGGCCAGGACAATCAGCGCCAGCCAAATCGGGTCAACATAAACTATGGACCGCTTTATTTTGATTGCTGTTTGCGCCAGAAAGCGGGTTACGGCTGTAGAGCGTTCAGAGAAGGTAAAGAAAAATCTTGCCATAAAAAATCTATGCCGGGGGATGCTTGCGGTTCAAACCAGCGTGACGTGTGCGGGCCCAGGTTCGCACTGTCTGATTGCCAAGGGGGATTTCGGAGAATTCGTGCGTGGTGCAGCATCTTTCGAGGCTGCCCCACAGAAGTAAAAGCAGTTGGTCTGCCAAAGGCGGCGAGGTTACCTTCCCACGCTCAGGAGCGCGGTGCTCGGAGCCGGGTCGGCATTCCAAGTCCGCTCGTCAACAGGGACTTACGCCGCACCTGATCGGCGCAAGCAGTCGCGTCAGGCTCGGCGTCTTTCTCGACCCATGCTCTCGTGAGGTTACGACGGTAATCGCGACGCAGGTTACCTGAGAAGGACCTTTCCACTCGAGTGGAAAACGACCTACATCGTTCTGAGTCTTCGGGTCCTTCAGCTTGGGCAGGATGACACGCAGGATTCAGCTCAGCTTCGCTTGCGGTGGACCCGATTGACGAACATTCCCCCCAGGGCAAATCCCAGCACTGCCCCAAGAAATGCGGCGCTCAACATCACAACCGGGGTTGAACCACCGTTGCCGCGAGCAAACAGGAAAGCGGTATACGCCAAGGACAGAGTCCAGAAAGCCAGTCGCAAATACATAGCTCTTTAACCTTTTCTCCATTGTGCCACGAATTTCGACTCGATCATAGAGAGAAAATAATAATAAAGTGCGACAAAAACTTTTTTCTGAGCGCTATGGAAAATCGATCACATCGCGCGAGAGCGGCATTGCCCGCGTAAGTGGTTTCGCAACTTGCGGAACCATGGGCAGCGCAATTCCCTTGATCGAGAAATCGTCGATTTCTTCCATATTTGCCGAGGTACGCCTCTCCAGCGTCATGCTTTCGAAGACGAATGGCAGAGAAGTCGTATCCAACGTCGAGGGCCGATCGCTGATCTGAAAATGCAGGTGCGGGCCAGTACTGTTCCCGCTGTTGCCCAGCAATCCGAGTTTGTCTCCGGCCTTTACGTGATCGCCCACATGGACCGTCACGCTGTGCGGCGCGAAATGAGCATACATCGCATACCGGCCGCCGCCCAGATCGAGGAGCACATGGTTGCCCGCGATCTCAGCCACCGATGAAATGGCCGGCGCGACCCCGGGCGTCACATCCGGCAGATCGCGCATCACCTCCACCACCGTTCCGGGGGCAACCGCAAGCACTTCCACGCCATAGCACAGCCAGTCCTCGGGCTTCTTTCCGTCAGTCCGAAAAGCCTTGCCCTGCGCGTCCACCTTGATCCAGTCGATGGCAAATTGCTCCGAGGGATCGAGCGACCCATTCATCGGATTGGTGACAAATCGATGCGGCCCAATCTCCAGGCAACAGCCATTCCCGTTCACCCACCCCTCACCTTTGACGGGTGGAGCAAGCACGATCGCCGCCTGCGAACTCACCCTGAGCGGCGGGCTCACCACGGTCGACTCCTGAAGATGCGTGTTCTCTGGCTGAAGCGCGTGGACGCGCAGCGAAATCGTGCATGGCACCGCGTCGCCGCTGCCATAGCTGACGTCGAAGTACATCACGCCCGATTCGCCCCCGCCCAGCTTGGAAGAGTAATTCGCTTTGTCCATGGTCCCAGGCACTGACAGGAGCTTGACCTGGCCGGTGACGTCTTCATCCTTTGCCGAAACCACGCGGTTGACCCCGGTCACCTTGTTGTCGTGCGACGGATCCACCACCTCCACCGACTGAATCGTCGCCGGAATTCCCCACACGTTGGTGAATTGCATCGCAAATGCCAGGTGAATGAGCCCATCCGACCCCTTCACCGGATACACGCCCGAACCCACAAGATGCCAGACCAGCGGCCCGATCGTAAGCGGATAGCGCTGTCCGTCCCCGCTGATGGTAGGTTGAAAATAGTCGGGCGCGTTGTCACACCGACTCTGAGCCAGCGCTGAGGGAAACAATCCCAGCACTACGGCAACTAGCGATACCAGACGTAAGGTTGATTTCATCACGCTTCTTTCTCTCCCGAAAATCCGCCCCCTGAAATCGGCAGAAGGCGTGGCCCGAGGCCTAGTGATGATAGCGGACGATCATTTCGCCATGCGCGAGAATATGCCCTCTCATCGCATCTTCAACTTCTCGCCTGGTAGCCCCCGCCGGCAAGTTCAACCTCGAATCCAGCGCGTACAGCGCAAACACGTAGCGGTGCGGCGATTTTCCTGGAGGACACGGCCCTCCATAGCCCGGCTTGTCGAAATCGTTTTGGCCTTGCCGAGAACCGTCCGGCAACTGCTCCAGTTTTGGCAATCCCTCCGCCAACTCCCGCTTCCCCGCCGGCATGTCGTAAAGCACCCAATGGACAAACGACCCAAACGGCGCGTCGCGGTCGACGACGATCAGCGCCAGACTCTGCGTCCCCGCCGGCGGCGCAGTCCAGGCCAGAGCCGGAGAAATTTCTGCATCATCGCAGGTAAACTTCTTCGGTATTTCGCCTCCCTGAAAGCTCGAACTCGTCAGGTTCAGCGTCGCCTTCCCCTTGGCGATAGTCACCGGCCCACGACAACCCGCCGTCGCAGCCAGAACGAGACACAGCCCAATCGCCACACAGACAGGCACCTCCCGCCGACGACGCTTCGCTGGGTCAGGGTCTCGCATAAGCCTATTTTCGCAGAGACAGAATAAATCCTAGGAGGGAGCAGTTGGAAGCCGGAAGTGGTCCAGGATGTTTGGTGAGCGCGGAAGGAATCGAACCTTCAACCTACTGATTAAGAGTCAGTTGCTCTGCCAATTGAGCTACGCGCCCGATGATGGATTGAATTTCAGCCCCTGGGTCCCGCCGATCTTGACGCGGGTTGCGGGCGATGGCTTCATGCCGCAGCCGGGAAGCTGCTTGCCGGAACCACTGGATCAGCTGCTGCCAATACCTCGAAGAATATAACACAGCGCCTTGGAGTGGCACCAACGCCGTGGGCGTGAGAAACCGACAGGACTGGAGCCCTCAGGATGGCGCCGGAGGAGTGAAGTTTTCCAAAACTGAGTCGCTACGAAAACTAAGACCTCGGCTGGGCCTTGGACAAGTCCGATGCAAACGGCGACATCGCGTCCGAGATTGCGGTTCCCTGACGACGCGACTCCGAGTTTTTCGCCGACACCGGCGGACGGCGCTCCAGGGTTCCGACGATCGGGAATTCCCCGCCACTCGCGTTAGTGAGTGAGACAAAGCGCGGCTCGACGCACATGGCGTCGATGACTTTCAGTTGTCCGCGAGTCAGCACTTGCAGCGGCAGTATCTGAAAGTGGCGAAAGACCCACAGCAGATAAATCCGCTGCGCGAATGAAGGTTTGATGTACCTCGGCCCCAGTGGGGTCAGCACACACAGCACGCCGCTGAATAATTTTTCAAACCACATGCCAAACCACCTGAGTACTTCGTGATCTCCAGTTCAAATCCTTCGAACAGGTTCGAAGGTCGCTCCACGCGGTCAATTCCTGGCCGCTTCCGAAAAATCGGAAGCTGCTGGAACCAGAGAACGGTCTGAAACGGATTGGCTTGAACCGGTGTGATTCAAGCGGCCAGCATTATTGCACCAAAAGTGATGCATTCGGCATTAAAAAAGTTCGGGCTTTCAGGAGTTTTCCGGGCGGCGGGCGAGTCCATTCACTCAGACTGCACCGATAATGGTGCAACTATAAAGCTATCAGTAACTTAGCTGGGAATCTCAGGCAGGACTTCGATACTGCGGATACTGGCAGCCACGCCAAAATTTCCGTCGTCCTTGGGATTTTCCACCCGGACGACCGAGGCCTGGCAGCATACCCACTGCTTTTCGCCGTGCGTGATTTCGGGCGGCAGAATTAAAACCATCTCCAGTTCACTGCCTTCGCTGATTTTCGAGTCCGTATAAATGAAGATTCCACTGGAGTTCAAATCGCGGGTCACGCCGGTGGCTTGCACGTCCCCGCTCTGAGCCTTGATGGTGACCGGCACACGCGCCGGATGGCGCCGCCGCGAACGGCGTTCGGGCTTGGCAGTCGACATAGAGAGGGGAGCGTATCACAAGCGCTGGGGACTGACTTAGTGTGAATTTCTCGCCGCAGGGTCACCGGTTGTGAAGCCGAGCGCGATTCTTTTTCAAGTGGAGGGATTCAATGTCTTGACTTACTCGCCTTCTGGACGGCGTGCGCGGACGGCGGGCACGACCAGAGCCTGCTCCATGGTAGGCATGTTGGTGGCGCGCAGCTTCACTTCCACCTCATGCCGCTTGTCGTCGGCGCCGCTGGTCAAATAAGCCTGGGACAACAATTCGAGCGAGTAGGGATTATCCTCGTCCTCTTCCAGGTGCGGGATGGCCTCCGCAATTTTCTGTTTGCTCATCAGCAGCGTGCCGGCAGCGCCATGATACGAACTCTGAACCACGGCGCTGCGGGTGCTGCCGGCCATGGTTTCCAGTTGCTGCAGAGTCTGCGCCGCAAGTTCCGCGTTGCCGGCATGATCGGCGCGAACCGCGCGATAGCGCAGTATCCGTGCCCGCTCATCGTCGCGGTCGGATTGCGAAATGTCTGCCTGATGACCCAGCTCTTCTTCGGCCGTCGCCAGATGCTTCAAGGCCACGGCGTCATCGCTCTGGTAGAGGCTCATCATGCGATGAGCCTGAGTCGCGATCAGATCGAATCCCTCGGCATGTGCTTTTTCGGCGACCGCATCGAAAGCCTTGTCGGCCTCCGCAAAATTGTTCTCCCGCGCCCAGGTTGTCGCCTTTTGCAAAGCGTAAGTCAGCCGGTCGGCCGGAGTGTGCGCCTTCTGGATAGCCAGATCGTATTCGGCTCGGGCCTGAACCTGCTTGCCCATCAAGGCATAGGTGTCGCCCAAACCAAGCTGGGAATAATCGAATTCCGGATCGATCTTCAAGGCCGCGCGATAGTGCTCGATCGCGCCGTCAAAGTTGCCCGCCATCCGCAGTATTTCGGCATAAGAATCCTGAGGATTGGGCAGTGTGGGCAACACAGCCACGTAACGATCCATGACGGCGAACGCCTTGGGATATTCGCGACTGTGCGCGTAGCAGTAAGCCAGATCATTCAGTGCCGGCGGATAATTCTTGTCCAGCAGTAGCGCCCGCTCCAGCGTCTTTTGCGCCTGCTCGTAGCTGTTCTGGCCCATCATCCAGTTCCCGGACAGATAGGCGAGGCGCTTGTCCTTGGGATACATCTCCAGCATGTCGTTCATGGCCGGGATGGCGGCCAGGAAATTATTTTCCTGTGCGCTGGTAATCCACTGAATCAGAAGGCGCTCTCCGGGCGTGACCTTCGCGGCCAGCGCTTTAGCCTTCTCCCTTGCCGCCGCTGCCTCCTGAGGATCGCGGCTGTTGTAGGCGATGAAGGCGTAGGCCACGGCAAAGTCCGGATCCGCGGCGACAGCCGCCCGCCAGCCGACATTCGCGCGCTCCAGATAAAGGTTCTCGTAATCGATCGCTGCCCGATCAAACAAATCCCGCGCCTTGGGCGAGGAAGTGGTCACCGGCATCGTCTTGGTAGCGCCCTGCTTGATATGGTGAGCTTGCGACAGCGGAACCAGCGACAGGCAGGCAACAAGGAAGAAGCACAGGTACAGGTAATCAGCGCGGCGCATCGCGATCTTCCACGGTGTGAGGTTAGTAATCAACCACAAAATCTAGCACGGGGCAGGATGCCGAAAAAGTCCCTCTGCTGGTACTGAGAATTGGGAAAATCAAAAGAAGAACGGCTCCTCACCCGATTGCAGGGGGCAACAGGAAGAGGAGCCGGACGGTTTGTGCATGAGACTTTCTATATGGGCCTAGAACGTAATCTTGGCCGCAAACTGGATGCCCCGCGGCCCGCCTCCACCAAGGAACGGATTGCCGATGCCCGTACTCCCGTGGCGATGATCGGTAGGAAGCCTGCCGCGCCCGCTGAGCTAGTCCGTTGTTGCCGGCGTCAGTGATGAAGTTCGGCAATTCCGGATTCGCAAAGTTGGGATGATTGAACAGGTTGAAGAACTCCGCCCGGAGTTGCAGGTTCACACGCTCGCTGAATCGCGGTGTTCTTGAAGACCGAGAAATTGAACTCCTTAAAGCTCGGCCCTTTCAGTGAATTGCGGGGCAGATCGCCGAAGTGTCGAGTACCCGCCACGCAATTGCTGTCAGTCGCTGTCGTCGAGATCGCCGTGTGAGGCCCAAGGTGCAGGGCGCGGCAAACGAGCGAAAGTCCACGAACTGCGACGGATTGACTCGCCGATAGCGAAGCGGCCCGACCACATCCGGCCGATCAAAGCCTTCTCCCGCACCCGGAATAGTCGCCCTCAAAATTGTAATTGAGCTGCCAGGGCTGGCCATCCTGAAGATTGAGAACGCCGTCGACCCCCCAACCATTTTTCAGCCTGGCCAATGTACCGTTCATCTTGGGGAATTCGTAGTTGAAATTCAAGGTAAAGCGATGGCGGATATCAAAGCTGGAATTGCCCCGGTCCAGCTCGCCGCCATTGGGCTGTTCTTCGGTTGCGCCTGGTTGGGAATGAAATCCTCGCTGTCGCTGGCCGTGTCAATCGAGTGCGACCAGACAAAATTCGCCTGCCGCCGTGAGTCCGCGCCAGCTGCTGACGCGCAGACTGGTCTGCAACGCGTGGTAAATCGAACTCGCCGTGGATTCTTCCTGGTTGACATAGAAGAAATTGGGGAAAGGGTTCGTGGAACGTTGAAATTCACCCCGTCCGGGCCGTCGAAGCCGCCGATCGGACAATTGGGCGCGGTGACGCCAAAGCATTGCCCGCCGGGCCGTCGAGGTTCAAACGCAGTGATCTGTGCCTGGCTGGGCTGGTTGATGTCGCGGAAACGGAAAAGTTTGGTTCCCTTCGCATCCTACGTATCCGATCTGAAAGACGGCCTGGACCCAACTTGCTGTTGCACATTCAGATTGAAATTCTGAGTGTAGGGAGTGCGAATGTTCGGATCGGCCGCCAAGAAATCGCTCAGTCGGCGCGAAACCGCGGAAAACCGGCACGCTCGCGACTGAGCGCACCGCCGGCGAGTGCCGCCAAGCTGCAATCGCACCGGACCGGTTCCCGGTAAGCGGGTCCCGGACAGAACGCGCAGTTCTAGGGCAGGTGTCCCAGGAAAATATCCTGCGCGAACGCGTCGTAGAACATGCCCCACCCGCCGCGAACAACGGTGCGGCCCTTGCCGGTCACGTCGTAGGCGAAAGCCGAAGCGAGGAGCGAAATTGTTGTAGTCCTTGTCGTACAGGCTGGTCGGTCGGAACTGCTTACCACCTGGTTTACGGAACCGCCGTTCGCGGGGTCGAACTGGTAGAACAAGATTGTTCTTCTTCTCCGACCACGCCGAAATAATCCCAGCGCAGGCCGAAGTTCAAGGTGAGATGTGGCGTCAAGCGGAAGCTGTCCTGAAGATAGAAGCCGTGGTTGTTCTTCGAAGGAATGGCGCCGGGTGTTGCCCGGCGATCTGTCTTGCCGCCGTCCGGGATGCCCTCCAGAAAAGCCTCCAACGGCGATAAGAGTCGTTCGGGTTCAGCCGATTTGCATCGGGAATCGATGTCGAACTTGAGCTTACCACGGAAGTATTGTCCTGAATCAACTGGATCGTCGTACGGCGAAACTCGTATCCGAACTTGATGTCGTGACGTCCTGACTTCCACGAATAGTTGTCAATGAAGTGCCAGTTGGAATCCACACGCGACTGCGGGAACCGAATTGGCTCGCGCCAGATCCCGAAAAGCCCGCCCACGTCGATCTTCGGCAGTCCGAAGTCGAACGGCGAGGTCACCCCGGTATTCAAGCCGATCGACGAAGGATCGAAGTTCTGGTCCTCGGGGAAGAAGCCTTCCACAAACCGGTTCCAGCCCGAGACGCGCCTCATTCAACTGATTGGCGTTGACCACTTTCACGTACGAAAGCGACACCAACTGCACCCGGGTTGGAGTGATGGTGTTGAAACCGGGTAGTAGTCCGCCGGCCCGTAACTGCGCAAAGGGGAAACTCTGGTCGCTGTCGCCGAAATAATAACGGCCGGTCAGCAGATTGCTGGCATTGAAATTGTGATCGATCTTGCCAATCAGGCTATCGACGCGATTGTTGAAGCGGGTCGAGATGGACAGATTGTTTGCACTCGCAGCCGTTGCTCGTCGCTGACCGCGCCCGCGGATATTCGGCGTCGGCCACGGATTTCGCGCCAGCAGGGCTGCAGTGACCGGGTTCAGCGGCTCACCCCAGGACGTGATATTGGCCTGTGCCTGCGCAATCACGGCTCGGATCGGGCACGCAGCTCTGCCCCGATTGCGCTCCCGGATTCGCGCTGTCCCTCGTAATCGACATAGAAAAAGGTCTGGTCCTTGACGATAGGACCGCCCAGGGACCCGCCGAACTGGTTGTTGTGGAAAGGGTCCTGGGCTCCTTCGTTGTTGAAGAAGTTGCGCGCTCCCCAACCGAGCTGGTGCGGTTGTACTCAAGCGCCGAACCGTGCAACTCATTGGTACCGCTCTTGGTCACGATATTGACCACGGCGCCGCTGTTGCGGCCGTATTCCGCTTCGTAGTTGGAGAGCACCGCAGCTCGGCCACGGCGTCGATCGGAAGAATGGTGGCCGGATCGCCGAACACGCCTGCTTCGTTGATCGCAGGATCGTTGCGATAGCCGTCGTTCATGTCCGTCCCATCCAGCAGGAAATTGTTGGCCCGGCCGCGCGAACCGTTCATCGAAAATGTGCCGAACGATCCCGGAGAATCGCGAAATCTGGTCAGGCGAGCCGGCAACTGCCGGGTTCAAGTAGATCAGCTTGGTGTAGTCGCGCCCATTCACCGGCAGATTGGCAATCGTCTTCGGCGGTCAGTGTACCGCCGAGCTCCGCGGACGTGGTTTCGACCTGGGATAACTCCTGTCCCGAGACCTCGACCGTCTGCGAGACTTGGCCTGCTCTGAGCACTGCATCCACGCGGCGCTCGGTAGCGACATCGACCACCACTTCGCTGGTCACCGAGGTCTGGAAACCGCTCTGCGTGATGGTGACGGTGTAGGTCCCAATCGGCAACTCCGGGACGCTATAACTTCCGTCGGCGCTGGTCTCAGTCGTGCGCTCCTGGCCAGTGTTCACATTGCGCACGGTGACCTTTGCGCCCGATATGACCGCTCCGGAGGCGTCCGTGACGGTCCCCAACACGGTTCCGCGAAAGGTTTGAGCCAGCAGCGAGGTCGCCGCCAAAACGACAAAAGCGAGGATCATCCGCGTTCTCATGAAACTCTCCTTACGCCGCCAACGAACATCTCGTCACGGCTCAACATTTGTTAGTGCTGTGATGGGAATTGCCGAGGATTATAACCCGCTGAGGCGTCATGTGTCCCACCAGAAGTAGCGAGTTACCGACAAGTGGGCAAGCTGAGAACTGAAGACAGAGAACTGACAACCGCTTTTAGAAAACCAAAGAGTCTTAGAAACAAAAAGTTCTAGAGACTAAGAGTTTTAGAAACTAAGAGCCTTAGAAAACTGAAAGCTTTAGAAACTAAAAGCCACGCCGCCCCGAATGGAGCGAGCCGACTGGACCAGATAGACCGTGCGTCCATCCTGACCGAGCAGGGGCACGTATCCCTGGGCCAGCAGGTTGCGGACGTCAATGACCGCGTCCATGTGGCCGGGCAGGAACCCGGTTCCGGGAATGGGCTGTCGCAGATAGATATTCAGATAAGGATCAGACTGTCCCGCCGAGGCGTTGAACATATCCACCGGCGTGAGCGCCTGCCCGCTGATCCAGCGGTAGGAGGTAATCCAGCGTGTTTTGGTACGGGGCAACGTACCGCTGAATTTCGCCGCGGCGCTGTGGCGGTTCCGCACCAGGCTGTCGCGGCGCGCATCCTGCAGCGAGATGTCCGATTGCTTCAGGTCGAGCACTCCACCGTAGCCATAATCCAATGTCGCCGTAAGGTCCGACGCCAGTTTGCGCTGCAACACGACTCGCATTCCGTGCGCGTCCAGTTGTTTCCCGCGGTAGGTAAAACTCTCGGAGTAGACATCGGGAAGCACGTCGCCGCTATCGGAAGAGGCGTCGCCGACTCCGGTCAGCGCCGGATCGGACACGCGATCGGAATACATGGCAACCTGGAGATTGGTGTCGCCCATGCGGCGCGACAGCGAGACTTCATGATGATGAGCCCGCTCCAGTGTGGTGGAAAATCCGGCCACAGTCATGTGCGGACCGGACTCGCTCAAATCCGCTGGAGCCGATTCAAAACCCTTTTCCACCCGGCTATCCGGTTCAGATGTGGCGTAGCGATATTCCACCACGGTGTTGGGCGAAAGATGCAGGTCTGCGGATCCAAACGGACGGAACGCTGTCACCCTGCCCATGAACTGAATCGTCTGCAATTCGCTTCCGAAGCGAAGCTCCAGAACTTTCCCGATCGTAAATTGATCGGAGGCGGAAAGCGCGATGGCCTGGAGGGCGGCGGTGTGGGGATCGATTCCCGGCGCAGCCAGTCGGCGCACCGTGAGCGCTACATCCGGCTTGGAGCCATTCGCCGTCGTCCTGCTGTAGGAGGCGCGCAGCACCGCGTTGGGCGAGCCGCTGCCGTAACCGACATCTCCCTGAAAGGCCATGGTTCCGGAGGAGAAAATCGATCTCTCCACCGAAAACAGCGTGCTCATGTCGGAGGCCGTCCCGAAACCAGCCGACGTCGAACCCGCGACGAACGAGAGCGTACCCGTAAGATCGTGGTTGGCCTCGGGCGATTCCGCCGCTGGCGCCGTGGAACCCTCTTCCAGTATTCGCAGGATGGGCCGGCTCGAAGCCGAACGCAGCACCCATTTCCAGTCATCATCATCGGTAGCGCTCGCGCCCCGCAACGGCGGCAACTGGATGGCGTCAAATAATCCGCTGAGTTTGAGGTCCACAATCACGCTGCTGCCGGGATGCAGTCCCACGCGCTCGCGAAGCGCCGGCAGAAACGATGGAGAATATGCCTTTATGCTGTAAATGCCGGGAATTAAACCGCTGGCAGAGTAGAAGCCGTTTTCGTCGGTGAACACCCTGAGCGAGTGCGCAGCCGAACCAAGCACTTCAACCATTGCGCCCATTTGCGGGACGCCGGCGGCGCTGCGAACATATCCCGAGACAGAGCTGAACTCTGGACGATCCGCAGCCAGCACTGGAAGTGCCAGCGCAATACCCAATAACCCGAGCTTCAACCCGAGTTTTCCCAGCATCACTCGAAACACCTCAGGAGACCAAGCTTTCCAGTCTTACTCGACGGCAAAAGTTGCCGAAGGATCGACCGTCTGCTTGGAGATGTTATCGTTCACCTTGATTTGAATGCGATAGACCCCGGGATCAAGGCTGGCGGCCGAGAGCGGTTTTTCCAGGGTCACCTGGTCGCCAACATTGCCCATCTGGTCCGTGGACTCGACGGTATGAATCACCGCCTTGTTCGTGGCCGCATTGATCACATTGTACTCGACCGTAGCCGAGGGCTTGTGTGTCTTGTCGTCCATCCCAAGATTGTAAACCTGCATCCAGAAATAAACCTTCTGATTGCGCTTGAACAATACCGGCTTGCCGTTGGCCGAGGCCACGCGCGGCCGGATCTTCGTATTGCCGATCACGAACATGCCGGTGCCAATTTCTTTCGTCGAAACCGGCGCCATGGTGTCAGCCACGATCAGCGAAGAAGCCGCCAGGCGGTCATCTTCGTAAGCCGGCACGGGTAAGCGGCTGCTCCACAACCCGGAGCGGTCGCCGTTGACGTCCTTCACCGCAACGTCGATGCGATACAGGTTCGGCCGCAGCGGCAACGCCTTCCAGTAGACCGACGAATTCTCGGTAACCTTGGGCAGCAACTCCGCCGGAACATCGACCTGCACCGTGTCCTCGAAGGTTTGTACGACTTTGCCGGTGAGAGTGGTCACGCGCCCGAAAATATTCACCGTTCCGCGCTGTATTCCGTCCTTGTTGACGAAGGTGATGTCGCGGTTTTTGACCTGAATCGTGATCGGGACCAGCACCGTGTCGCCCGTCACTCGCACAAAATCAGTGCGCACATCGAACGGCATCAGGTTGACGCTGATCTTGTGGCTGACCACTTCTTCCAGGTCCTTGAACTTCACTGACGGTGGTTTTTGCAGCTTGT
This sequence comes from Terriglobia bacterium, assembly GCA_963734265.1. Lineage (GTDB taxonomy): Bacteria > Acidobacteriota > Terriglobia > Terriglobales > Acidobacteriaceae > JAIQFF01. The sequence goes on along the minus strand of CAVTGN010000010.1, from coordinate 172,027 downwards.
AGAACTCTTCCAACCGGTCGAACTGTTTGGTCTGGTTCTGGCTGCTGAAGGGGCCCGTCCCTAAATGCTCGAGGCCGCCGCCGGTAAACCGGTCGGCCTTGTTGGCCATGCCCATCTGCTCGTAAAGAGTCAGCCCGGCGTTGGGCGTGTACAGCAGGGCGTCCTTTTCCGAACGGTCGATGGTCATGTGATAGTCGCCGCACATGCAGGTATCAACAAACTCGATGATGATTTCCTGCCCGATGCCTTCAAGGTAGCGATAGCGCCAGTCTTCAAACGGGAAGGTGGAAGTCTCGCCGCCGCCTTCTTCCATGGGACGCTCGTAAGACCCGCCCGAAGGATGCGACTCAATCTCATCCGGCGGTCCGTACATGATGTACATTCGGCCGCGATCGCTCTTCCAGCCGGGGATGCCGGCGGCGAAATGTTCGTTGGCGTAGGCCATGCGCCGGTAGTGCTCTTCCTTGAATTCGTTTTCGATGGTGTCGGGAGTGGGATCGCGGCGCTGCCAGAAAGCTTCGATGAACTGGTCGCGCTCTTCATCGTTGGAGAGCAGCTTGAAGGCTTTCTGTTCCTCGTCAGTAATAATCCAGCGTACGTCTTCGTCGAGCCACTTCTTGTAGGTCTTGCTCAACTCGATCTTGAGTGACTTCGCATTCTGCTTTTTCTGCTTGTCGGTCAGCGGACGCTTCAGCGGATCGGAATCCTGGGACGCTGGAGTAGTCGAAGTCGATTGAGCGGCAGCGGGGTCGGCAGCAGCATCCGCCTTGCCGTCCTTCTCTTCCTGGGCAGCGGCAAATGACAGCAGGCCCAAAATCAGGAACGGCAGAACCAGGACCATGAAAAAGCGATTGAGAAAGCCTACCCGGGACATAAGGGGGGTACTCCTTGCGACCAGATACTCTTGGCTAGCCATTCTATGACTTTGAGAGCCCTAAGGCAAGGCCAACTAAAGCACTCTAACCAATTGTAAAGATTGTAAAATCTGCCCTTCAGATGCTTCGATCTTGGGGCCGGCGCCGCACCCGTGGTTCCCTGGATTCCCGTGTCCTGAATCTTCCCGGTCAATTTCAGATCATCACACGCTATAATCGATTTGTTATCAATGCAGAGCCCAGCCTAATGCGCCCGCATGGCCGCTTTGCCCCGCTGGAACTTTTGTGTCCGCAATACCGTATCTGATGACGTGCTCCCTTGTTGCGCTGAAGACGGCGCGCTGAAAACGCCGCGCTGAAAACGTGGTTGCCAGCCCCGGCGCCTTCCGAAGGGGATGTCTGTCGGGTCATCGGGTTCATCAGGTTGCGGAAATGAAGGTCATCGGGCATGACTACATTTAGAGCGACACACGCAACGTTGGCGGGTGCGACAAGGAACCATGAGCAGGGGAAAGAAAATAGCGATCGGGAGCGGAATCGCCGTAGCCGTATTGGCGATTGTCGGCTTCGCGGTTCACCAGAGCCACAAGGGCGTAGTCACGGTCCAGACCGGTAAGGCGGCGCGGCAGGATCTGGCGTCGATCGTGAGCGCGTCGGGCGAGGTCAAGCCGAAGACCTACGTCAACATCGGCGCCAATGCTTTCGGCAAAATTACCCGCCTTTATGTGAAAGAAGGCGATCGGGTCAAGAAAGGCCAATTGCTGGCGCAACTGGAAAACGTGCAGTCCTCGGCCGATGTGAACGCGACGCAGGCGGGCCTGGAAGCTGCCCGGACCGATGCGATCGCTGCCGACGCCGCGCTGAATACATCCGCGGCCGACTTGAACCGCGCGCAATCCGACTACGAACGCGCTGAACTGGATTGGACCCGCGCGCAGGGCCTGTACTACGAACGCTTTGATCGCCAAGTCGGAATACGACAGCCAGAAAGCCGCATGGCAAACCGCGCAAGCCGGCCTGGCGCAGGCCAAGGCGCGGGTCGCACAGGCCAAAGCGCAAAAGGATTCCGCCGATCGCCACATCACGCAGAACGCGGCCAACCTGACGCACGCTGCCGACGTCCTGCAAAAAACTACATACGCCGCGCCCTACGACGGCATGATCACCAACCTGCCGGTGCGCGAAGGCGAAACGGTTGTGATCGGAATCCAGAACTCGCCGGGCAGCACGCTGATGACTCTGGCTGACATGTCGGTGATCACGGCTGAAGTGCGAGTGGACGAAACCGACATCGTCAACGTGAAGCTGGGACAGCCGGCGGAAGTCAGCATTGACGCGATTCCGAAAAAGACTTTCAAAGCGGTGGTCACTGAAATCGGCGACAACGCGATTGTGCGCTCCACGGGCGTGTCCACGTCGCAGGCAACCTCCGCCAGCCAGGAAGCGAAAGACTTCAAGGTAGTGGTCACGCTGCAGGACGCACCGGAGAATCTGCGGCCCGGGGCTTTCAGCCACAGCCAAGATCACGACGGCCACGCGCGCCCAGATTCTGACCATTCCGATACAGGCTCTGACCGTGCGTTCGCGTGCTGAGTTAAAAGCGGGAAGCGGCGAGAAAGATTCCGTCCAGGCCGCTGCACCGGTCACCGGATCGGGCAAGGAAGCATCCAACCGGACAGGCGACGACAAGGAAGAGGTTCAGGGCGTATTTGTCATCCGCGATCGCAAGGCCGAATTTTTGCCGGTCGAGACCGGCATCACGGGCACGACCGACATCGAAGTCCTGAGCGGGGTCAAGCCGGGTGACGAGATCATTACCGGCAGCTACAAAGTGCTGCGAACGCTGCGGCCGGGTGCAAGCGTGAAAGTGGATAACACGGCGCCGGAGAAGAAAGTGGAAGATGAGAGCTAGGCGATGGTCAGCCCTGGTCGTTGGCCGTTGGTCGTTGGTCGTTGCCAAAGGCATAAGACGAACCACTAACAACTGCTGCTGTGGTTCGTCCAACAGGCAGCCGGCTGGGTTGAAGTAAAGGAAGATCGGAGCCGACAGGGTGTCCCGAGAGGACCAGGAGAGAAAAATGGCAACCGCAGAAGTCATCAACATCGCTCAACCCGTCGTGTCGGCGCCTCCCGAGTCCTGCATGATCTGCACCGAGGATCTTTGGAAGACCTACGACATGGGTTCGGAGCAGCAGGTACAGGCGCTGCGCGGCATCAATCTGCGCATCCAGCGCAACGAATATGTTGCCATCATGGGACCGTCCGGCTCCGGTAAATCGACGCTGATGAATCTGATCGGCTGCCTGGACACGCCCAGCAAGGGCCACTACTGGCTGAACAGCCAACTGGTCAGCGAACTGGATGACGACGAACTGGCGCGCATCCGCAATAAAGAAATCGGCTTCGTTTTCCAGACCTTCAATCTGCTGGCCCGCGCCACCGCGCTGCACAATGTCGAACTGCCCCTGATCTACGCCGGCGTGCCTGGCGAAGAACGCGTAGAGCGTGCCAAAGCTGCTCTGGCATCGGTCGGCATGGAAAAGCGCATGATGCACAAGCCCAACGAACTCTCCGGCGGCCAGCGCCAGAGAGTCGCCATCGCCCGCGCCCTGGTCAATCGCCCATCCATCATCCTGGCCGACGAGCCCACCGGCAACCTGGACTCGCAGACCGGAAACGAAATCATGGCCCTCATGGATCGCCTGCAAGCCAACGGCAACACCATCGTCCTGGTCACCCACGAACACGACATCGCCGAATACGCGCATCGCGTGATCTACATCAAGGACGGGGTGGTGGAGAAGGACGAGAAAAGAGAAAGCCGGTAGGCCGTCGTTGGTCGTTCATCGTAGGTCGTTGGCGCCCAGCCGGGAGGCTGGGCGTTTTTGTTTAGAAGATTATGTTCCTGCCTTGAGTATGCCAGCAGACATCTGCGCCCAAGCTGAGGGCGCTCAAGCGCAATGATGAGCGTGAAATGCCGGACAAATCGCCTGTATCGATCGCGTGATATGCTTCCGCCGTTCACATCAAGATCACGGAGGAATCTCGGATGAAGACGATATTCGTTACGGTGACCGGAGGGTGCGCGTACGTAATGGACGACACTGTCCCTCAGGGTTTCCAGGTGGAAATAATCGATTTCGACAACATCGAAGCGGGTGACAGCTTTCCGTCGGAGGAAGCCCGGACATATTGCGCCGAGCATGACCTATACGAGGCTCCACGAGTACTCCGCTGATGAATCTGCAGTGCCGGATTGAGCTCGGCCGCGCCTATAAAGCGGGTTCCCAGGTCGCCCGCGTGCTTAGCGAGGATTGGTGTGCTCGAGAGCTTTACTGCGCAGCCTGTAACTCCGACCGATTATTATCTTCAAGCGTAAACACCCCCGCCGTTGATTTTGTGTGTCCCAGATGTGATCAATGTTTTCAACTGAAGAGCCTCAAAACCTGGAACCCGAGGAAGATCGTCGACGCTGGCTACGACTCGATGGTTCGCGCGATCCGGTCGGACAGAGTCCCAAATTTGCTAGTCTTGCAGTATTCCACAGACTGGCTTGTCAATAACCTCGTGCTAATCCCGAGCGTCTTCTTTTCCGAAACGGCCATCGAGAAACGTGCCCCGCTGAGTTCCCAGGCGCGACGGGCCGGATGGGTGGGGTGCAACATTCTATTGGACCGAATACCTCAGGACGGGAAGATCACGATGGTGTCTGATGGCTCAGCCGTCGCGGAGGAGAAGGTTCGGGAGGAATTCACTCGCATTCGGAAACTGGCAGAGGTACCGCCGAAGCTGAGAGGCTGGACTCTCGACGTTTTATATACGATACGGAAACTAGGACGGAAACGTTTCTCCCTTCAAGAACTCTATCGACTCGAATCACATCTCCAACGCCTTCATCCTCACAATCAAAATGTACGACCCAAAATACGCCAACAACTCCAAGTACTTCGAAACTTGGGTCTAGTCGAATTCACCAGTCCCGGAAATTACGCGTTGAGAAGCTAGGCACTCCGTCAGATGTGTTAGAAAGCCACGGAGATCGCATGTCTCGGACATGCCGTGAACGCGAGAGGGGCGTGTGGCACAACCTATCACTTCCGTCTCTACTCCCGGGGGGCACCCTCGAATTTCTACCTCTGCTTGGACAACGAAATATAAAGCGGCAAGCCGAAGTGCGGCAGATCACCCAGCGATTCGATTCGTGCCGTGCCTGTCAGGCGGTCCGGGTCCACCCATAGCAGGTGCAGTTGTACCTTTGAGGGCTGGCCGCCGGTTTCGGGCAAACTCAGGCTGGTGGCGGCTTCGCCTGACAGAAAGCCCTCCTCGATTCCCAATTCTTTTACCGGAACCATTTTCACGGAATCGGTTTTCTTCGCGGCCGCGCCGCCGGGGTCGAAACCGATTTGCATTTGATTGTCCGCGGTGATTTGTATTCGGACGGGCAACTTTCCGTTTGGCGTTTCGACGGTTCCAATCCAGGCGCCCAGTTGTGCGGGATCGGCATGGAAGGGTGTGGAGGCTTCGGCGGCCTCAATCTCCTTGCGGAGGGCGTCGAGGTTGGCCAGGAGGCCGCTGGAAAACAGGTCAGCCAACTGGAAGGACAAGTCGTCCGTAGCCTCGCTGCCGGTGTTGGTGAGACAGGCGATGACGGCATCGGCCTTGGGGAGAAGCAGCAGGGTTGCCGACCCGGCCAGCACTCTTCCGTTGCTGATGAGCACAGAGGAGCCGTCCTTGAAATTAAAGATGCCCCAGCCGCTGGTGTAGCGCGACTTGAGCTGCTGTGCGGTTTCGAGCGTGTGCATTTCCTTCATCTGTTCGGCGGCAATCAGTTTCTGGTGGGAATCGAGCTGGAACAAGCCAAACAACGCCAGGTCATGCGCGGAGGTGTAGAACCCGCCACCCGCTTCGGGTTCAAAGCGGTGAGCCGGGGCCGGCTTTGCCATTGGAATATCCGGTGGCTACGTTCTGACCGGTGAGGTTGAAGCCGCTCGCCGTCATGTGCAGGGGATTGAGCAGGCGCGATCGCATAAATTCCGGGAACGGATGCTTGCCGGCGCGTTCCACGATCTCGCCGAGAATTCCAAAAGAAAAATTCGAATAGTTGAAGCGCTGTCCGGGAGGGAATGCGCTGATGGCGTAACGCTGGAGGAAGGCTTTGCTGTCCCAACCCGAGGCATGTTTGTCGGTGGCATAGTCGTAGAACCAGCCGTGTTCGATGCCCGCGGTCATGGAGAGAAGCTGCCGGATGGTGATGCCGTTTCCCTCATAGGCGCGAACCTGGACGCCGTAGCGCTCGGGTGGGTCGTCCAGTCGAAGCTTTCCTTCACCGGCGAGCATGAAGATAGCGGCTCCGGTCACGGATTTTGCGACTGACCCGGCGGCGTACACGGTGTTGGGTGTGGCTTGAACCTGTTTTTCGCGGTCCGCCCATCCCCAGGCCTCTTCGCAGATGATGCTTCCGTGTTGAGCGACCGCGATCGCGACCGAAGGCAGTTCGCCCTTGGTTACGCGTTCCCGGACCGAAGCAACGGCTTCGGCGAAGTGCGCCGGCAGATGGGCCGGGTCGCACTGCGATTGCGCTGGGGCTGGGAATGCGAAAAGGGTCAGCAAAGCGCCCGAGAGAAGGCGGAGATCGGTTGTCATATCTCCGAGTACGTTGAGAGTGGCAGCGGCGTTCCAGAAAAGGCGCGGCCCGGCATCGCGGCGAGGTCTGTGACGATTGAACATCCCCGCCCAAGCAGAGCTTGGACGGGGCACCCTTGAGATTTTCCTCAGTACGGAGGCCGAAAAACTACTGTTGCTCGGCTGCTACTGGCTTCACGTCTGCCGTGTCGGCTGGGACGGTGGGGCGCGCGATGAAGAAGTCGTGGTCGTAGAGATTTCGGTACATGCGTCCGGAAATCTCCGCGGCTTTCGGACCGAAGGTCGGGCGTCCGCCTTGCAGGAAGACCACTACGACCACGCGTCCGACGTTGGTGTTGGCGTAGGAAGCGAACCATCCGTAGCGGGTGCCTGCGCGGGAGCAGGTACCGGTCTTGCCCAGAATCTCTTCTTCGTTGAAATTAACGCGCAGGCTGCGAGCAGTGCCGTAGGTCACGGCTCCAGCCATGCCGTCGGAAATCTCGGGAATGATGGGAGCGATGTCGAGATGGCGCTTCACCCGCGGCTCAAAGCTGGCAACTTCTTCCGGCGTGGTCGGATGCTGCAGGTAGTAGAGTGTGCCGCCGTTGGCGATAGCGGAAACCATGGCGCCAAGCTGCAGCGGGGTCATCGAAATGCCTTCGCCGAAGGAGCACATCTTGCCTACGCCGCCGAGTTTGGAAGAAATCTCTTCTTCGGGATAGGTTCCGCGCTGTTCGCCCGGAATGTTGTATCCGGCGAGTTCGCCCAATCCGAACTGATGCGCGTAGAAGCTGACTTTCTCAAATCCCAACTGGCGTCCCAGGGCTTCGAAGTACGCGTTGTTGGAGTGAGCCAGGGCGGTGGTGAGATTCATGCGGCTGCGACGGCCCAGGCTGATCTCCGTGCTCTTCGTGATCAGGTCTTCGCTCAATGCGGCCAGAGCGACTGAGAGCTTGATGGTCGAGCAGGGCTGCGCGCCGCTCGATAACGCTAATTTCTGGTTCACCATGGCCAACACGCGGCCGCTGGTGGGCTCGATCGCGAGCACGGTGCCGTTCATGTTGCCCAGGGCATCGATGGCGGCGCGGCGAACGATGGGGTCCTCGCCGGTGGTGACGTCGCTGTCAAAGGTATCGTCCACGAACGAACTGGCGGTGAAATGCTCGTAATAACGGCGTCGATGGCGGCGGGCGGTTGCCGACACATTGACGGTGCGGGCGCGGCTGCGCGCTACCCGAGTCAAACGCTTCCGGACACGTGGGGCTTCGCTGACTTTTCTTGTCTTGGATTTGGTGCCGGTCAACGAACGGGTGCTGACGGTGGCTCCCATGCCGTACTGCGGCAGAGCCGACCAAACGAAGGCGACCAACAATCCCAACAGCGCAAACCGTTTGCTAAAAGTCACTGATTCTTTCCCCATCCCCAAGGCTCGGATATGTATTGTGATGCACGAGGCTTGCCATGCCGGAACAGGCCCTGGCCAGCGCTTGTAATCCTTCGATACTAAGGGACTTACGGCTCGGCGTACATTAAAAAATCAGTTTGTTACCATCCGCGAATCAAATGTGTAACCTCATGAAAAAACGCGGCTTATTTCATTTTTTGGCAATGATTACCGCCCTTTCGTAATAGGAAACGAACTTGCCCAGGGAGAGCTCCGAGAGGAAAAGTTTTTCCCTTTTTTGCCAGAAGTTTTCCCGCACTTTCTGACTTTTGACGGCGGAGGGTGCCGGCAGTTCGGCAGATGCACCGCACCCGGTGGGCAGGTTATAGTCTCGACTTTGCGACCTTTGCGGAGTCCCTTGCGATCTTTGCGGTCAAAAGCTTTCACCGCAAAGAACGCAAAGATCGCAAAGCGAATCTTGTCAGAGGACCGTCATGAAAGACTGCTTATTCTGCCGCATCGTCGCTGGTGAAATTCCTGCCAAAAAAGTTTACGAGGATGAGCACACATTCGCGTTTGAAGACATCAATCCGCAAGCTCCCACCCACGTGCTGATCGTTCCCAAAAAACACATTCGGGGTCTAAAGGAAGCTTCAGCGGAGGATGCGGAGATCATCGGCTACTGTCATCTGGCGGCAGCGAACCTGGCGCGCGAGCGCGGCATCGAGAACGGCTATCGCACGGTGTTGAACGTAGGGCCGGGAGCCGGCCAGTCAGTCTTCCATTTGCACGTGCATTTGCTGGGAGGTCGAAGCCTGAGTTGGCCGCCGGGATAGGAATGAAAATGTGGGCGCGAGCGTCTCGCTCGTGCGGTTTTTGAGGCTACGGTTCGTGAAAGTGTCGGCTAACGCTCTCGGCTCTACGTTGATCCAGCACGAGCGGGGACGCTCGCGCCTACATTCAGCCTCGCAGCCTACATCCCTACGTTGGGTCTGGTATCTTCCACCGGCTCCGGGGCGCCGTGGCGACGCAGCAATTGCGGCAGGTTCTGCGAGAACGCCGAACGCGGCAGCACCATGTCACAGCCCACTTCGTGCGCCTTCATCTTCAAGTCGCCCTGCACATGCGACAGGAAACCGATGATGGATGTTCCCTTCTTCAATTTGGTCTTGAGTTTGGGGATCAGAGTCAGGGGCTTGGCGTTGGCGTTGTTCATGTCGAAGATGATCAGCGACGGCTTCTCTTCGCCATTCAGCTTCATGTGATCGAGCAGGTCTTTTTCCGTTTTGACGAATTCGACCTTCACATTCAGCTTGCGCGCGGTCTCCTGGATCTTGGCCTGGAAGAACAGATCGTCGACGAAGGCGAAGATGCGGGAGTTGCCGTTATCGCCCTGGGGCAGCGGCTCAGGTTCGAGCGGCGCATACGCCGGCGCGAATCCGGGACGCATGCGTCCGGGCCGGGCTCCGTTGTTGCCACCCATAGTGGCGCGATAGCTGTGATCCATGGGGGCGCTGTAGATGCCGCCATGTTGCTGGCGGTCGCGGCCGTTGGGCGCGCCACCACGATTGGGCGGACGACGCCCACGTCGCCGCTTGCTTCTCCCTCCTCCACCGCCGGAGGGGTGTCCGGGTCCTGCATTCATATTGTTCTCGTTTTGTATCGCTGTATTCAGTCCGCCCGAAGGGGGACTCGATTTTTCTGCTGGATTAAATATCCTTCTCTGGCAAACCTCGCTTCGCGCACATGCATGGAGCGTGTGCCGGAAACCCGATGCGGCTGAAACTCACGCGTGAATGATCTTTTATCCGTATGGCGTCTGGAGCCAGGGGGCGCGCGGAGGGCCAGCTAGAGAGCATGGCCACTGGAACACTTCGATGGTAACGCTCACCGAGTACAAAGCGCAAGTCCCAACTCAGCAAGTTTTGCACAATAGTAACCGGAAGTGTGGGTGCGAGCGTCACCGCTGGTGCGGGGTTAGTGCCACTCCAGCACGTGCGAGGACGCTCGCGCATACACGTATTATGATTGCATCATGCGCCAGTCAGTCTCTTTTACCGAAGTCGCCGACAGACGCCTCGCCAGCGTTGACCGCGAGAACATTTCGAGTACCTACGAACTGATCCGGCCTTATATACGGCGTACTCCCATCGTTGAAGTCGAAGGCTCGGACTTCGGACTGAACGGCGTTCGCCTGATCCACAAACTGGAATTGCTGCAGCACTCCGGTTCCTTCAAGGCTCGGGGCGCGTTCACCAATCTGCTGATGCGGCCGATCCCTCCCGCGGGAGTGGTTGCCGCCTCGGGCGGCAATCACGGCGTCGCAGTTGCTTTCGCCGCCATGAAACTGAAAAAGCCGGCTCGAATTTTTGTTCCTGAAGTGGCGTCACCCGCAAAGATGGAAAGAATCAGAGGCTACGGCGCGGACCTGGTGGTGACCGGACAGCTCTACGCGGACGCACTGGCGGCCAGCGAAGAGTGGGCAACGCAATCCGGCGCAATGGTGGTACACGCCTACGACCAGATCGAGACGCTGCTCGGCCAGGGCACGGTCGGCCTGGAATTCGAAGAGCAATATCCCCAGCTCGACACCCTGATCGTGGCCGTTGGCGGCGGCGGACTGATCGGCGGCATCGCTGCCTGGTACGGCTCGAGAATCAAAATCATCGGGGTGGAACCCGAAGCCGCGCCCACACTCACCCGGGCGGTGCAGGCGGGACGCCCCGTGGATGCTGAGGCCGGCGGAATCGCCGCCGATTCGCTGGCTCCGAAGCGGGTCGGCGAATTGATGTTCCGCATCGCGCAGGCGCACGTCAAAGATGTGCTGCTGGTTTCTGACCGAGCCATCCAGGAAGCGCAAACCGCACTGTGGAATGTGATGCGAGTGGTGGCGGAGCCGGGAGGCGCAGCCGCCTTAGCGGCGCTATTGTCGCGACGTTACCAGCCGCGGGCAGGAGAGCGAGTAGGCGTCCTGATCTGTGGGGGCAATACCACCGCAGTGGATTTCAAGATGTAGGCGCGAGCGTCCCGCTCGTGCTGTGTCAGTGCCACTCCCGCACGACGAGGGCTAGCGCCTAAATTACTACTGAACCGTCAAAACCAGGGTGACGGATTGACCCGTTGCGCCGGTGGCGTTGGCCGCGACTGAGATGCTGTAACTGCCCGCAGGCGTTCCACCCGTCTGGGTGTTGCCGCCTCCGCTGCTGCTGCTGCCTCCACCGCAACCCACTCCGGCAGCGAAAAATACCAGCAGCATGAGCCCGAGTCCGGCCACGCGCCGGCGCCGGGTGGAAGATCCTCCGAGGAAGAAAATGCCGGCAAAGAGCGCGCCGCCGCTGGCCGCCAACCACCCGAAACCGTGAGCAGGCCGCGGTGAAATCAGCGCACCGGAAATAGAATGCGGCGCCGTGGTCTTGACCGTCAGTGTGGAAGTGCCGGTCGCGTTCGGTAGCGATGCCGCGCTTAAGGCGCAGGTGGGAGCCGGCGTGGCCGCTCCGGTAACGCTGCAAGCAAGAGTGACCGTGCCGGTAAATCCGCCCGTCGGAGCAATCGTGATTGTGGATGTAGCCGATGCACCCGCGCTCACTGTCGCGGGCGTGAGCGCCGAGGGTGTGATGGTGAACCCTGCTGAAGCGGCGGCAGTAACCGTGAGGCTAACCGTGGTTGTGTGCGTCACAGCTCCAGAAGTTCCTGTGATCAGTGACGTTCGAAGTCGCAATCGGAGTAGCCGCTGTGGTAGCGATCGTGAGAACTGACGTGCCCGTCGTCAGCGAAGCTGGGTTGAAGGAGCAGGTCGCGCCAGCAGGCAGGCCGCTGCAACTCAGCGTCACCGTGCCAGTAAATCCGTTGGTTGGGGACACGTTAATCGTCGAAGTGCCAGACTGTCCCGGACCCGCAACCGTGACCGGAGTTGCCCCTACGGAGAAACTCGGCGTCGCCACAAACGTGGGCCACGATGTCACCAGCACGTTGGCATCGACGGTGCCCAGTCCGGTCACCAGATCGTAGCCGACGCCGGCGGTGAAGCCGATCATGTGGCTGGCGGGGCAGCCGGTAGAGCCATTGGTGCAAGGCACGATGTTGTTGCCGCTGGTGATGTCGTGAAACGCGGACGGGGTCGACGCCGCCAACGCATAAAGCGTGGGATTGATATTCCCCAGGCTGCCCGAGGTGGCTTGATTCAGTATGGCCACAATGCCGGCAAACGAAGGCGCACCCACCGAGGTGCCGCCCACCGCAGACAGGCTGGTTCCGTCGCTTCCGCGGAATCCGGTGACGCACGTCGTCGGAGTCGCAGCCGGGGCATAAAACGCCTCCGAACAGATCAGCGAAGGATCGTGATTCGGCGACGAGGTCGAGGCGATATCGGGCACGTCGCGATGACCATCGTTCGGAGTCAGCGCGGTCTGCCAGGGCGCCAGTGATTTTGCGAATACGGTGCTGGTGCCTCCGCCGCTGGCGGAAAGGCCTCCGCCGGCAGCCAGAGACAAGGTTGTGTCATTCCAACCGGTTTCCGGAATGTAGCCTAGCGCGGAATTGACTACATCGGTCGAGTTCGTCGTGCCTGCCCAGTATGGCGGATCGGCCGGTGCGTCGGTGAGATTGCTGGTGCTCGAGGTCGGAGTGTCTCCGGTGAACTCTGTGCCTCCGACTCCGGTGACTTCGGGAACACTGGCGGGCGCATCCACGGCCAGCCCGTGGGTGGCCGAAGTGGCGGCCTGACCTTCGCAGTCCGCGGCCCCCGCATCGCCTGAGGCGGCAATAACCGTCTGGCCCTGCGAGTTGGCCTGCTGCACATCCGCGCGCAGGGTGGTGACGAAGGTGGTCAGATTGGCTTCGCAATTGCCGTAACTGGTGCTGATGACAGGCGCCAAATTATTGTCAATCGCGTAGGCAAATGCATCGAACACGTTCTTGCTGGAGATGCTGCCGGTGTAGACGAAGAGAATAGCCGCGTTTTTGGCGACGCCACCGGACCACTCCACGTCGAGGTCGGATTCGACTTCATCGCCCGCAGCGAAGCCGGTTGTGCCGTCGACGGAGACCAGGGTCAGATTCTTGGCTGGCAATCCGGCGGCAGCAGCGAAAGGCGTCAACGTCAGCCGGATTGATTTGAGTTTGCCCAACCACGGCAATCTTTTCTCCGGTGCCATCGAGTCCGGCGGCGTACAGCGGTTTGAGATCGTAGATAGTGGCAAAGTCACCGGGCGCAAGAAAATGATTCCCCGATATGTGAGAAGTGAAGTTGGCATTCGCGGGCTGAGTTCGGGGCCGGGGGCGGAAAGTATCCAGACCGCGAACGCTCAGCACCACGCTGGAGAGCGCCTGCGGCACCGACACTTCGGTCGCGTTGGCCAGGCTGGTCTCGCCGTCCACCAGATAGCGATGGAGCTCGGTCTGGAATGCGCTTTCGACCTGGGCGGCGGTTCCGCTGAAGAATATCCGGGTACGAGCGCGGGAGTAGCCGTCCACACTAAGGCCTTGCGATTTGAGCCAGGCCGAAACTTTGGCGAGATCAGCATCGCTCATGCCAAAGCGCGCCGCGTATTGCTCCGGAGTCAGCCACTTGTGGTAGTTCGCCGAGTGCGGGTTTTGCTGGTCCGCCAGCAACTTGTCGAGCGCGGCCTGCTGCGTGGATGACAGCTTGAACACAATGGCGGCGTCGGTGATTTTCAGGCTGCCTTCGACCCGGCCCTGATCGAACTCGGCGCGGGCCAGAGGATGGGCCGGGGAAATGGCGACCGATTCGCCCTCCGCAATATTTTGCACGATGCGGCTTCGGGTTTGTGCCGATGCAACGCCGGCCAGGAGCGCAGCAAACACAACCAACTTGGAAAACGAACACACCGGGGTCCTTGGCATTACCAGGTCTCCTGATCAATTTGCTGCGTTATGCGGATTGGACGGGGCCAACCTCGCCATTGCCATATGGGATTCAGATTATCCCAGCAAAGGATGTATGAGAAGTACACCAATGACTGAAAGAAGGCCATGCCTGACCGGGGGGCGGCTCTGCATGGCGTGCGAAAGCGGGCTCAGGCGAGCAGAGCCGGCAAGAACTGAGGTAACCGCTGGAGCAGGTTACGAGTGGTTATGTCGCTAAAAAGCCGCGGGCGAGTCGCCCGCGACCACACGGCACTTAGCACTTGGCAATTAGCGCTTAGTTGAGTACAGCTTCGTATTCGGAGTCTTCTTCTGCAAACGCGGAATTGTCGCTTACGGTGCGGTCGGCGTCCGCCGGTTCGTGGTATTCGTTGATGCGCACTCCTTCGGAGTCGATGGTCAGGTAGGTAGGAGGAGAGTCGGCCCAGCTTCCGGAGTTGTAGTAGGCCACGCCTTCGCGCTCGCAATATTGCGCTTTGTGGGTATGGCCGCAAAACACCCGGTCCGCCTGACGCAAGCGGGCATGGGCGATCGCGCCCGACGCCACCTTCGAGGAAAGCCGCAACCAGCGGGCTCCCAGACGATCCACGAAGCGGGAAAATGCCTTGCCTTTGAAATCGAGCTTTTGCAGTTGCAGGTGCAGGAACGTTCCCACGGAACTCAAGAACAGATTGTTGACTGCGAAGCGGTCAAACTGGTGGCCGTGAATGGCGATATGGCGGCGGCCTTCAAACTCCCACTCGTATTCTTCGTAGACTTTTACTCCCACCAAATGGGACATGACCTGGCTCAGTCCGCGGTCGTGATTGCCTTCCACCCACACCACCTCCACGCCGCGCTTGGGGTTGGAGAGTTTGCGGATGTAGCCGAGAAACTTCCAATGGGGTTTGGTGAGGCGGCCAAAATTGAGGTCGGAGAAAATGTCGCCCAGCAGGATCAGGCGGCGGAAGCGGTTTTCCCGCAGCATGCGCGTGGCCTGCTCGGCGCAGCTGATCTCCGAGCCCAGGTGCAGGTCAGAGAGGATGAGCGTGTCATAAATGGCGGAACTCATCACTTTGGTTGTAGCAAACCAATGTTACGGGGTGATGAAAATTGCACAAGAAATAGGGCAGCGGGTCGTAATGGTTACTTCGAGGCGGGGGGCACGTATTCCTTGGGCGGGGCCGCGCCTTCTCCGAAAAAGTATTGCTCCATCTGCTTGACGATGACTTCCTGGTCCTCGCGGCGGGCGGGGTTGAGGCGATATTCGTTGAGCAGCATCTTGCAGAATTCCGTCCAGCCGTGCCAGGCCTCCTGCGAGACATTGTCGTAGACCTTCTGGCCGAGCGGGCTGTCGAAGGGCGGCTCATCGAGGCCGGGAAGCTCTTTTTTCAACTTGACGCAGAAGACCTTGTGTTCAGCCATGAAATTCCTCGCAGTCGGGAAAGAAAATTATCTCACAAGGAAGAGCGCAGCGTGCTGCGGACTAACTTCAGAGCCCGCGGAAAAACTCGTGCCCGGGATGATTGGCGGGTAGGAAACGATTGTGGAAGCAATGATTGTCGAGCGGAATGATTATCGGAAGGAATGATTGGGGGACCAATGATTCAGGGAAGGGCACGACTTCAGTCGTGCCGCCAGATCCGAACTTTTGTTCGCGCTTCAGCGCCTGGGGTTGGCTGTTCGGGCTGGCGTCTGATAGCGGTCGGGAAAAGCGGACCTCAGCGGCTGAAGCCGCGCCCCTTATGACATTGTGGCGGCACGACTGAAGTCGTGCCCTTTCCGGTCGTGCACTTTCCCGAACTTTTGCTATCCGCTTCGTTGACGCTGAAACTCAAACGTCGCACTCATCCACCGCTTGCCGCAGCGACGTCAGCGGATCGCGCGTGGGCACGAACTCATGGGCCACGTAGCCCTGAAAGCTGGTGGCGGCGATGCCGCGCATCACGCCATCCCACTGGACTTCCTGGGTGCCATCGAGTTCATGGCGGCCGGGAACGCCCCCGGTGTGGAAGTGACCAATCCACTGGATATTCTCCTGAATGGTACGCACCAGGTCACCTTCCATGATTTGCATGTGATAGATGTCGTAGAGCAGTTTCACGTGCGGTGAATTTACCGCCTGCACTACGCGCACGCCCCAGGCGGTGTGGTCGCACATGTAGTCTTTGTGATCGACTTTGCTGTTGAGCAGTTCCATGCAGATGACGACGCCGTTGTCCTCGGCAATTTTCTTTACGCGGTTGAGCCCGGCGATGGTGTTGCGGGCGCCTTCTTCATCCGACATACCGTTGCGGTTGCCGGAGAACGTAATCACGTTCGGCACACCGGCTTTGGCCGCCAGGGGGATGTACTTGCGGAAGCCTTCTTCGATCCGGGCGTGATTCTCCACCCGATTCATGGCGCTGACCAACTCTCCGCCGCCAGCGTACGCCATGCTGCACACCAGCCCGTAGCGCCGCGGCACTTCATAGTCCTCGGGATTGAGAAGATCGATCGCCTTCAGGCCAATCTGGTTCGCGTGAGCGCAAAGTTGGTCGAGCGGAATCTCCTTGTAACACCAGCGCGAGACCGACTGCCTGATGCGTCCCTTGCGCGGCGCGGGAGCAGCCTCCTGCGGCCACGCCATCGACGGAACCGACGCCACGGCGGCTCCGGTAAGAGCGCCTTTCAGCAGAGTGCGCCGCGATAATTTGTCCCGCGACAACTTATTCATGACTGCAGAGTGTACCTCCAAACCTCCAGAAACGAGAGGTTAGTATTCGACCGCTTAAGAAGGGCCGCGGAAAAAACTGAAGTGATTGCCGGGTCTGCGCCTAGGGTCTCAGCTTACGGATTGCAACCTGATATTGTTTCCATAAGATCTCGTAGCGACCTTCGAAGGATTCAAGAAAGAAATCGATCGCCATTTGCGGCCGCTCGGTGGGTGGCGTTTCCGGAGCCCACAAGTAGTCGTCGAAGAGGATGATCCCTCCCAGCTTAACCCTGCGCCAGGAGAGCATCGCGTCCATGAGCACATCTGCCGCGTCGTGCGATCCGTCGATGTAGATGATGTCGAAGTGATCGAGCGGCATTGTGCACACGATCGCATCCGCGTGCCCCTTCAGCTTTGTGACTTGGTTGCTTCGTCCCGACACCCGAATATTGTGGTCAAACCGCATACTGAAGTTGAAAGGATTAAAAAAATCTACGCAGACGATGCTCGCGGTGGGATGGGTGAGGACGTTTTCCAGGAACCAGACTGCGGACCGTCCTTCGTAGCTGCCTATCTCAAGGATGCGGACGTCCGGCTGGCCGCGATATTCTTCGAAGAGATCTCGCCAGCAGGGTATGTGTTCAGAGACGTAATCGCTGGTAAAGGCGTAGCCGCTTTCGCGGGCCAGTTGCCGCGCCAGGCGCCATTTCCTGTACTCACGACGAAGATGTCGGTACGCCCTGCCGAGCATCGCAATTCACCTGCTTCAATCTACAGAAAATCCGAGAGAACGTGAAAACGGATGCGGGGCATTCTACGAGAAAGCGCGCGGTCTGAGAATGTAACAGCTGTGGGAGGCCTGGGTGGGCGCTCCAGGATTTGAACCGCCCGATGGTTGCTGGTAGACATTACGGTCTTGGCAACTTGTGGCCGAGCAACCCTATAATCGTGGTCGTCCGGGGATGGTTGGTGATCCCGCGTGGCGAAGCCGATGGAAAAATACACGTTGCCTCATAACTTGGTGGGTGAGCAGCAGCGCCTGGCGCTAATGTCTGCGTTGCTGGATCCCGTCGAGCTCGTTCATATTGCCCGGCTGGGAGTGCGCCCCGGCTGGCGCTGCCTCGAACTCGGCTGTGGCAACGGATCGATCGCGCGGGCTCTGGCTGAGCGAGTGGCCTTTACGGGTCATGTAGTCGCGAGTGACATAGATCTCAGTTATGTCGCCGACCTACAAGCGCCATGTCTCGAGGTCCGGCGAATCGACATCCTCCACGATGCCATCGAAGAGGGTTCCTACGACTTCGTGGTCGCGCGAGCCCTGCTTCACCATCTCACGCCTGCCCGCAAAGCGCTGGAGCGCATGGTCGCCGCGCTGAAGCCTGGGGGCGTGCTTCTTTCCATCGAGCCGGATATGCTGCCCTGCACTGTCACCGTGCCGGATTCGATGCGCGCGTTCTGGCAGGGATGGATGAAGTGGTCGGATGACGCCGGCATCGATTACTTTGTTGGCCGCAAGATTCCCGCCTGGCTGGATTCGCTCGGCTTGAAGGATATCCGCAGCGAAGGGTACACCGCGGGGTTCAACGGCGGGTCAGATTGGGCAACCTACTGGACTGAAACCATTCAGGAGCTGGCGGCCTCACTGGTTAAACCAGGCTATGTGACCGAAGAAATGCTTGACGAATTTAACGCTTGCTATCTGGACCCGCGCTATTGGACCAGCGTCATCACCTTCACAGCAAATTATGCCCGTGTCGATATCAACGCCTAATTCGGAGCCTAGTTCGAAGCCTAATTCGAAGCTTAGCTCGAACCTCGGCCGTCATGTCTTTGGAGCGGCGGCTTTGGCCTTTGGCCTCATCACGCTGGCCTGGCACCAATACAACGGCTGGCATTTGCCGGGTTACATTGTCTATCCCGCCGCCGCTGCCGAGATCTTCGGCGGAGCCGCGATTCAGTTCCGTCGGACGGCGAAAACCGGCGCACTCATCCTGGCTGCGGTTTATCTTGTCTTCACGTTACGGTGCGTGCCGCAAATCTTCGCCCAACCGCAGATCTACAACAACTGGGGCAATTTCTTCGAGCAGTTCTCCCTGCTGAGCGGAGCGGCGATCGTTTATGCGGGCTTGTCATTATCATCATCATTGCAATGCTCACGGGAAACCGTCAATCGGATCGGCGGCATTCTATTGGGCATCTGTGCCGTTTCCTTTACCCTCGAACAGGCGTTTTATCTTGCCCCGACTGCCAGTCTTGTTCCGAAGTGGCTTCCGCCAACTCAGATGTTTTGGGCGGTAACGACGACTGTTCTGTTCGCGCTCGCGGCTGTGGCTCTGCTTGTGAATCGAATGGCACTGCTCGCGACTCGCCTTCTGACCATGATGGTCGTGGTCTTCGGGCTGCTGGTGTGGGTACCGTTGCTTTTTGCCGATCCCCGCAGTCATACGAACTGGAGCGAAACCGTCGAGAACTTCGCGATTGCCGGAGCAGCGTGGATTCTCGCTGATCTCCTCGGCGAGTCTCGGCTGAATGACCGTCGCTCGCGATGATGCGGGCTCCCTCCACAATCTCATCCCGGGTGCCAGGGCAATTCTCAGTTGTGTGATCGCCTGATTACAATAATGCGATTGATGGCAAGCACTGTGCGGTCACATCGCTTTGGAGGCGACCCATGATGAGCGGATTCAAACAGTTTGTTCTGCGCGGCAACGTGGTGGACATGGCGGTTGGAGTGGTCGTCGGTGGCGCGTTCGCGGCGGTAGTTGCTGCGCTCACAAAAGATCTGCTGACGCCACTGATCGCAGCACTCGTGGGTAAACCCGATTTTTCCGCGATCCGATTCACGGTGAACGGAAGCGTCTTTGCTCTTGGCGATTTCATCAATGCTCTGGTCTCGTTCCTGTTGATTGCTGTGGTTATTTACTTCTTTGTGATCCTCCCGCTCAATGCACTGACGACCGAAGGATCAAAGCTCATCCAAAAGTTCGCCGATCACGCGCGGGGTATGGAGGACGAGTTGTCAGGTCTCGACGACACTGAGAAGCAGACCCTGAAGAACCTCCTGCGAAAGGTGAGTTATCCGGCAGAGAACCGTCAACAGCAGCCTTAGTCACTTCTTCGTTGACTGAAAGAGATTGGTATACTCCTGCGATCGCTGCCGGCGGGCAACCCGCGAAGGACGGGGATTGAGATCATGGACGCACCCAAGGAACTAAACGAGATCGTTCTTCCGCAAACTGTGGTTGGCCCGCTCACCCGCGCGGCAATTTTTCTGGTCGTTTCTATTCGCCCGGAGCAGGGCAACTACGCCGCGGTGCGATCATTCTGCGCGGACCTCTCAGGACTTGTGCGCGCGGTTGAGTTTCGCGACGCGGAAGCCGGCCTCACCTGCGTCGTCGGATTCGGCTCAGACGCCTGGGACAAACTTTTTGGATCACCTCGCCCTGCCGAGCTTCATCCGTTTCGAGAGATTCGTTCAGGCGAGCGCCATGCCGTCTCCACTCCGGGTGACATGCTCTTTCACATTCGAGCCAAACGCCCCGACCTCTGTTTTGAATTGGCCGCGCAGATCATGGACAGCATTGGCGATGCAGTTTCGGTTGCCGACGAGGTTCACGGCTTCCGCTATTTTGATGATCGCGATGTCATCGGGTTCGTCGACGGCACAGAAAATCCACGAGGCGGAGCAGCGCAAGAGGCTGCAATTGTCGGTAACGAAGATCCAGCCTTTGCGGGCGGCAGCTACGTCATCGTCCAGAAATATCTGCACGACATGAAGAAATGGAATGCTCTCCCGGTTGAGACACAGGAGGGCATTGTCGGCCGCAAGAAACTCTCAGACATCGAACTGAAAGACGCCGAGAAGCCGCCATTCGCGCACAATGCGCTTACTACGATCGAAGAAAACGGAAAGGAAGTTAAGATTCTGCGGGACAACATGCCTTTCGGGCGGCCGGGCCACGGCGAGTTCGGAACCTACTTCATCGGATATAGCCGCACTCCGCGGATCACTGAAACCATGCTGCAGAACATGTTCGTGGGCCGTCCTGCTGGCAATTACGACCGCCTGCTTGATTTCTCTAAGCCGGTTACCGGGAGTTTATTTTTTGCGCCGTCATCAACCTTTCTCGACAACATAAGCTGAGATGCGCCCTGACTCTACTGCGGAAGGATCCTGAGTGCGAGATTTGCCTCCCAATTTCAACTACCGTTGACGGAGAATCTATGCTTACATTCGTGCGACTTCGCATTGCGAAGCGAGGGATTCTACATGTACTTTTTGTAATAGGTCTTCTATCGCCCCCTCTCTTCTCGGCAGATAAACCAAGGGACGCGGTGCCAGCGGCTCCGGTCCCCTCCCCGATTACGGCTGCCAGGAAAGTGTTTATTTCGAATGCGCCCGGAAGCAATCTGCCCGCGTCGTTCGGTGGGCCTGACCGTACCTACAACGAGTTCTACGCTGTAATGAAGAGTTGGGGACACTACGAGCTCGTGGCTGCTCCCTCCGACGCGGATCTGATCCTGGAGATCAGTTTCACCAGTTCGCTCTCCGGAGTTGGCGGCACCAGTACTTCGGGACCTATTTCCTACAACTACACAGAACTCAGATTGGTGATCCTCGATGCCAGGATGCATGTCCCTTTGTGGTGGTTCAACGCAGAGGTCAACCCAAAAATTTCGTTTGGACATCGTCCTGAAGCGGCAGTAGACAGCGCATTCAGCCGGTCAACCGCTACTCTTGTGGATGAGCTAAAGAAGCTTGTCGGCGAACCTGCAGTTGGGGCGAGTGATACAAACAAGTAGCCTGGCTTAGCAAGGCCGCGTGAGATTTTGCCAACTGTGTGGAGCCTGGTGGGCCCTCCAGGATTTGAACCTGGGACCAATAGATTATGAGTCTACTGCTCTAACCGCTGAGCTAAGGGCCCTGTCCTCAGAATCTAGCATAATCGCAATGTGGGCGCGGGCGTCCCGCCTATGCGAGTTCATTCAAGATCCAGCACGAGCGGGACGCTCGCGCCTACGTTGGATTGAATGCCCCGCAGACCCGGACTATAATCCCGCTGCTTAACCGAAAAAGGAGGGAAGTATGGCGGAAACACGGAAAGTAATTGATTGCCGGCGATTCCCGGCAGAGAAGCCCTGTTCGATCGCCATTTCGGGTACGGAGGACGACGTACTGGAACTGGCCGTACTGCATGCCACAACCGTCCACGGACATGCCGATTCGCCCGAACTGCGGGAGCAGATTCGTTCCATGCTTGAGAACGAAGCCGCTGGCGCCAGCGAGGCGGCCTAGTCCGAGTTTACGTGTGGGCGCGGGCGTCCGCAACGCGTGGGGACAGCCGCCCCCGGCTGTCCAGTCGAGCGCAGCTCGACGGATTACTTGCCGTCAAAAATGCGGAGCTTCGCTCCGCCGGACAGCCGGGGGCGGCTGTCCCCACGTGTGACGGGGCACTCCTGAGATAAATCCTTAGATTTCCGGGGTCATGGCTCGGGCGGCGAGTTCCTGGGTGGCTTTCAGGCGGGCTACGGTGCGCTCTTTTCCTAACGTCGTCATCACTGCGAACAGGCTTGGCGCGACCCCTTGGCCGGTCAACACGACCCTGGCGCCGTTGATCAGCGCGCCGGCCTTCATCTCTTTTTCGGCGGCGAAGTCTCGCAGCAGCTTTTCGGTTTCGGCTTCGGTGAAGCTGTCTTCGGAGGCGGCGTAACGCTCGCCCAATTCCACCAGCAACTGGCGAACGCCCTCATCGTTGCAGGAATTTCTCCACCGCGGCGGGATCAGGCTGGAATGTGTCGGTGAAGAAGGCGCGAAAAGAGGTGGCAAAATCCTTGAGGCTGCGGGCGCGCGGCTTGAGCAGGTTGATGGTGGCGAGCAGCCAGTCGCGATCGGTGTGCGCGGGCTCGAGGCCGGCCTTGTTCCATTCTTCCTGGATCAGCGGCAGAAGCTTTTCTGCCGGGTAAGCGCGGATGTATTCGGTGTTGAACCAATCCAGCTTGGCCCGATCGAAGACGGCATTCGAATGCGAAATGCCGTCGAGATCGAACAGGCGGATCAGTTCCTGGTCGCCTAGAATCTCAGTAGCGATCGCTTCCGACGCTGCCCCCGGAGGAGTCCATCCCAGCAGCGCCAGAAAATTGCGGAACGCCTCGGGCACAATGCCTTCGTCGCGATAAGAAATTACGCTGGTAGCACCGTGGCGCTTGCTGAGGCGCGTTTTGTCCGGACCAAGAATCAAGGGAACGTGCGCGAACACCGGCAATCGGGCGCCCAGCGCCTGATAAAGCAAGACCTGCTTGGGCGTGTTGGAAATGTGATCGGCGCCACGGATGACGTGAGTGATGCGCATGTCCACGTCGTCAGTGACGACGCTCAAGTGGTAAGTCGGACCGCCGTCGGAGCGAAGCAGCACGAAGTCTTCGAGTTCACTATTGGCAAATTCCACTCGACCGAAAACGGCGTCGTCGAAAAACGTGCTGCCGGATTCGGGCACGGCAAAGCGGACGGCCGCGGCTTCGCCTGCAGAGCGGCGCCGGGCGCCTTCCTCGCGAGAAATTTTGCGGCAGATACCTTCATAGCGCGGCGGACGCCCCTCGGCAGTTGCGGCGGCGCGGCGCTGGTCTAATTCTTCTTTGGTACAGAAACAATAGTAGGCGTGTCCTGAGGCTACGAGTTTCGCCGCATTCTCGCGATACATTTCCATGCGCTCGGTCTGATGATATGGACCTTCGTCCCAATCGAGGCCGAGCCAGCGCATGCCTTGCAGAATGCCTTCAACCATTTCCGCCGTCGAACGCTCGAGGTCGGTATCTTCAATGCGCAGGATGAGAGTTCCGCCGTAGTGCCGGGCGAACAGCCAGTTGAATAACGCGGTGCGGGCTCCGCCGACGTGCAGGTAACCTGTTGGCGAGGGTGCGAAGCGGACGCGTGGAAGCGAACTGGAGGAGGAGGACATTACCGAAGGACGTGTCCTGATGGTACGGGCTGAGGAAATGTAGCGTCAAGCCGCGGGAGGCCGTGAATTCGATGCAAGTAGCTCATCTGGAACGGGAAATGCGGCTCCGGGTGCGGCATTCGCATGATACACAAGACTATTGTCTTGCCTGAACCGGTGTGAAACCATTGATTGGTTAGAAAGTACTTATCCCTCTGGCTGAGGTTGCTGTTTCGCGCCATGAATAGCGTCACGATCAGTATGGTGGTAGTGCCCGCCGTTGTTGCTCTGCTCCTGTTCCTCGTCTTCACTTATCTATATGAGCAGACCCGGCAGGACTACTTTCGCGCCTGGCAATTAGGCTGGGGAGCCTACACGCTCCACTATGTGCTTGATGCCTGGAGCGCCTTCCGCTACCCCTCGGCCATAATTTCGCTCCTGGCTTCGCTGCTTCTGGCGGCGATGGCGCTTTGCATCTTCATTTCAACCCGCCTGATGCGCGAAAGATTTCGCCTGCGCTGGTATGACGTCGCGGTGGGCGGGGCCGGAGCGGCGCTTAGCGTTTTAAATCTGAAGCAGCACGTGGTGGGCGGAGTCTTTCATCCGGAATTGCTCTCCCCGCCGCGCTTCCGCCTGGAAGTAGGCGTGGCTTTGGTGTTGCTCTACTGCTCCTTTTATTTCTACCGCTACGCGCATCGCAAGAATTCGCTGGCCTTCACGCTGCTGGCAATGTCTCTGGCGCTGTGGTCAGTGCTGATGCTGTTCGGGCAGTTCAGTAATTCCTACGTGCAGCTTTTCGACCTTCTGGGACCGATTCCGCAACTATCGCTTGGTATTGCGATGGTGATGGTGCTGGCGGAAACCGAGCGCAACGCGGTGCAGGAGAATGCCCTGGCTTTTTCCACTCTAGGCGTAGATCCGACGCGACTGCTTTCGGCCGAGGACCTGGTGCCCAGCATGCAAAGCATTCTGGATCGCCTGGTGGCGCCTCTGCCGGCGGGCGGAGCGGTCATCTGCATCTCGGAGCGTTGGCGCGCCGTTCTGCCTTCGGTGCAGCGCGCTTTTTCACCGGAGTTCATCAGCAATCTGGAAAAGAGCGGCGCGGGAGAGTATGTCTGCGAACTGGCCTACCGGCGCGGTGGATTTGTGACCTTCCGCAATGTGCCGGAAATGACCGAACCGTTGCCGGTTTTTCCCGGCGGCCGTTTCACCCAGTTTCGCCAGGTGCTGACGGAAGAGCGAATTTACAACGTGACTGCGGTGAGCCTGCAGACCCGGGAGCACAATTTTGGCGTCATCCTGTTTCCCCACACGGCGCGCCGGATGTTCGGCTCTTCGAATCTGCGCCTGCTGATCGGACTGGCGCTGCAGATTGGCCTGACCCTGGAAAATTATGTGGTCATGCATGATGCCCAACGGCGCACCAAGGAGTTCGCACTATTAACCGAGATCGGGCAGGCCATCAGCTCGCGGCTCGATCAGGATGAGATTCTGCAAACCGTAAAGAAAGAGTTGGGCCAGATTTTTGACACCAGCGACTTCTACATCGCATTCCAGGAAGGCGATGAAATTCGATTTGAGCTGGAAGTGGAAAAGGGTGAGACCCTGCCCAAGCGTTCGCGCAAAGTGGCCAACGGCCTGTCCGAGTACATGATTCGCAGCGGCCAGCCTTTGTTAGTCCGCTCCGACTTGGAGAAGACGCGGGAGCGGTTAGGAGTCACATTTCTGCCGCCGCGACCCGCCAAGTGCTTTTGCGGAGCCCCCATCCTGCTGGGAGGCCGGCCGGCCGGAGTGATGGCAGCGCTGAACACGGAACGTGAGTACGTTTTCGAGCAGCGCGATCTCGAAGTCATGCAGACCGCTGCCGGCCAGGTTTCGGTGGCGGTCGAGAATGCCCGGCTGTTTGCTGAAGAGCAGCGGCGCTCCCGCCAGTTTGCCTTCCTGAACAATATTTCCAAGACTGCGATTTCCAGCGAAGATTCGGAACAGATGCTGGCCGATATCGTGGGCCACATCCAGAAGAATTTCAGCTTCGATCACATCGGCATCGGCATTCTCGACTATGTGACCAAGGACATCGAAATCAAGGCTGAGGCCGGAATTACCGCGCAGGCGCTGGGCATGCGCATTCCGTTGGGCGTGGGAATTCTGGGCCGGGTTGCCCGAACCGGTGAGAGCGCACTGGTGCAGACCACCAGCGAGGGTCAGTTGCAAGGTGTGATGCCGGGATCGCGGTCGGTTTTGTGCATCCCCATCGCCTACAGCGAAACTCTGCTCGGGGTGCTCAACGTGGAGAGCCAGAAAGAGGACGCTTTCACGCCGCAGGACCGGCTGATCATGAACACGCTAGCCGACCTGCTGGCGACCGCGCTGCACAACTCTTTTGTGTTTCAGAAATTGCAGCAGCAATCGATCACTGATGGGCTCACCGGCATCAAGACACGGCGATTCTTCTTCGAGGCGCTGGGTTCTGAGTTAAAGCGGGCTTCGCGCTCGGGGCGGCCTATTTCCGTTGTCCTGATGGACCTGGATAAATTCAAGGCAGTGAATGACACCCGGGGACATCTGGAAGGCGACCTGGTGTTGGGGCGGGTAGCGCGACTGCTGGAACAGAGGTGCCGCCAGTCCAACGTTGTGGCTCGTTACGGCGGCGACGAGTTCATCATCCTGATGCCGGAGACGGGAGTCGAGCAGGCGCAAATCCTGGCGGAACGCCTGCGATTGTGGATCTCGCAGGACCCCGCGCTCAAGGAGCACCACATTACCGGCAGTTTCGGGGTGGGCAGCTTCCCCGTACACGGGTTTTCCATGGAAGACATTGTCCGGGTGGCTGACGCCGGCATGTATGTGTCCAAGCATAAGGGCGGTGACCGCGTATCCACAGCCGAGCAGCTTCCGGAAGGCGAAAACGCTGCAGTGCGCCGGCAGTTGATCTCGGGATACATTGAGGGATTTTTGCAGCGCGAGCACACCGGACCGGAGCATGTGGCAGAACTCATCTCCATGCTTACGAAGATGGTGGGCGACGGAGATCGCAATGCGCTGGTATTGCGTGAGGCAATCGAAACCCTGACCGACGCCGCCGAGTCACGCGAACTGAACAGTTCAGGGCATGGAGAAATGGTGGCGCGTTACAGCGAAATCATCGCGCGCTCGCTGAACCTTCCGCCGGAGGAAGTCGGCGACCTGGCCTTTGCCGCCCGGGTGCACGACGTGGGAAAAATTTTCGTGCCTGAAGGAATCCTGAACAAGCCGGGCCCGCTCACCGAGAACGAGTTTTACGTATTGAAGATGCATGCCCAGGTGGGAGGAGAAATCCTGGCGACTCTGCCCGACAGCAAAAAGCTGCAGGAGGCAGTGCAGTACCATCATGAGTCCTTCGATGGCGGAGGCTATCCTGAGGGTCTGCGCGGCGAAAAGATTCCTCTCTGGGCACGCATCATGGCCATTACGGATGCTTACGTGAACATGACCAGCGAGCGTTCGTTCGCCGCCGCCAAGACCAGCGAACAGGCGCTGACTGAGTTGGAAAAGATGAGCGGTACCCGTTACGACGGCATGCTGGTGCGCATTCTGCTTCGCGAGCTCAGGACGGAGCGGGCATCGAGTTGGGGCAGCGGGGCTTAATCGTGATTTGACCTGAAGTCTTGAAATAGCCTCTCCACGAGCGGGGACGCTCACGCCCACATTTGCAGGCCCTTGCCAATTCCTAACCTAAACTTCACACTATCTGTGCATGCCTATCCCTCTTTCTCTGTCTGGCAAAGTTGCTCTCATCACCGGCGGTTCTCGCGGCATTGGCGCGGCTACGGTCCGTCTGTTCGTAGGTGCGGGAGCGCACGTTCTGTTCAACTATGAAAAATCGAAAGCGCCGGCTGAACAATTGGTCAAGGAACTTGGCCAGGAAAACTGTGCGGCCATGGCCTGCAATCTTTCCGGCACCGAAACGGCGCACGAATTGGTATCAGCGGCGGTGAAGCGGTTCGGACGGTTGGACATCCTGGTGGCCAATCACGGAGTGTGGCCGCCTCAGGACGCGCCCATCGAAAAGATGTCGGACGCGCAATGGCGCAGCACCATGGCCATCAATCTGGACAGCGTCTTCGCCCTGGTGAAACATTCCGTGGCCCAAATGAAAAAACAGGCGAAATCGGGTGCCGCCGCGGGGCACATTGTCCTGGTGAGCTCCACCGCCGGACAACGTGGCGAAGCTTTTCACTGCGACTACGCCGCCACCAAGGGCGCTCTCATCAGCATGGTCAAGGGACTCTCTACGGAACTGGCGCCCGCGGGCATCTACGTCAACTCGGTGGCGCCTGGCTGGGTGGATACGGATATGTCCGCCTCCGCCTTGAATGACTCCGCGACCAGCAAGCGCATCTTCGCCGGCATCCCGCTGGGCCGGGTCGGCACCCCCGAGGAGATTGCCGGGCCAATTCTTTTTCTGTGCTCGCAATATGCCGGCTTCATCACCGGCGAAGTCTTCAATGTAAACGGCGGAGCAGTGTTGGTGGGGTAAATGTGCATCTAACAGCTTGAATCAAGCATGAAGATCTTTCTAACGATCCTTATCCTTGTCCTGGCGACTCTCGCGATCGGACAATCCGAGATGGCGCCGCCGTCCCAGTCCATTCCAGTCGATCAGGAAAATGTCCACAAAGCCAAGGCAGTGCTCGACCAGACCATCCAGGCCCTGGGTGGACAGGCATACCTGAATATTCGGGACATCAGCCAGGAAGGCCGCACTTATAGCTTCTATCATGGCCGGCCCAACAGCGTCGGCGTGGTCTTCTGGCGGTTTTACAGATTCCCCGATAAAGACCGGATCGAACTTACCAAGCAACGCGATGTGGTCTACGTTTACAACGGAGACAAAGGATATGAGGTCACCTACAAAGGATCGCGCCCCCAGGATCCGAAGGATCTGACCGACTACTTGCGGCGGCGACATTACTCACTCGACTGGGTGCTGCGAAAGTGGCTGAACGAGCCCGGGGTCGCGTTGTTCTACGAGGGTCAGACCGTCACGGAAGGAAAGACGGTCGAGCAGGTTACGGTGATGAATGCCCACAACGAGGGCGTTACTTTGTACCTCGACACTTCGGACCACCTGCCGGTCAAGAAGACTTTCAGCTGGCGAGACCCGACCGATCAGCAGCGCAATGTCGAAGAAGAAGTCTTTGACAATTACCGCGTGATCCAGGGCATTCCGACCCCGTACACGGTCACCCGAACTTTCAACGGCGACATGTCGAACCAGCGCTTTACCACATCGGTCACCTACAACCAGGGAATAAGCGATTCGCAGTTCTCGCCCGACACACCGGCAGGGCAAAAGAAACCATGAATCCGGCAAGGCCTGGGTAGACCCGTGAAAACGGCGGTGACGATGGAAGTACCACTTTGGTTCCGCTATTGTTCGTAGACAAGAGCTAACTGCATGTGTCGCTTATAGATACGGCGCTCTCCGGACCAGCCATGGAACTCTTCCAACCACGCACTGTGGCAAATTAGCCACAGTCTAACCTGCGCCGGACAGGTTAGATTCCTCATCAAACAACCCAGGCATCCGACCCCGTTTGATAAGCGAACAGACAATCCGGGAACCAGTGGAGTGTAGCGGAGTGGGGCTCCACAGTGGGGCTCCGGTGCACTTGCGCATCCTCCCGGCTCCGGCGGGATCGGGGGTAGTGTTTCGCCGCACTGACCTCGACAGCTTTGAAGTGGAGGCTGTGAGCAGGAACGTCGCGCGGGTGAGCTACGCCACCAGTCTGATGAAAAGGGGCGTGTTCATTTCCACCACCGAGCACCTGCTCTCCGCGCTAATCGGTTGCGGCATCGACAACGCCATCGTTGAGCTGGACAATCTGGAGCTTCCTATTCTGGATGGCAGCGCGCTTCCCTTCGTCGAAGCCATCCATGATGTCGGAATCCGGAAGCAGCGCCGCCCTCGAACATATTTGCGCATCCGCCGCGAACTAGAAGTTCGCGAGGGCGACAAGTTCATCGCGGTCTATCCGGCGGAGACTTATTCTGTCTCGTACGCCATCAATTTTCCCCATCCGCTGATCGGGAAAGAGACGCTCAAGGTTGATCTCTCGGACGGAAACTATTTGAGCGAGATCGCCGCCGCCCGAACTTTTGGTTTTCTGCATGAGGCCGACGCCATGCGGCAGCAGGGCCTGATTCGCGGCGCATCGCAGGAAAACGCGATTGTGCTGACCCGCGATGGCTTGATGAATCCGCCACTGCGTTTTCCCGATGAATTTGTGCGGCACAAGGTTCTGGATCTGATCGGCGACCTGGCCCTTCTGGGCAAGCAGATTCTGGGCAATGTTGTAGCCGACCGCGCCGGACACGCCATGCATACGGCCCTGGTCTCCCGCATCCTGCGCGACCGAACCCTCTGGGAAGAAACCACGGTAGAAGAAGAGTCCGAGCCGGTGGCGATAATGGCTCCGGTGGCAGCGCAATCCGCTCTGTAATGTCCACGTGGGGACAGCCGCCCCCGGCTCTCCCCGCGAGCGCCGCTCGCCAGTTTCTTTTGTACCGACCCTACACGAATCTAACCGAGAAAAATTCGCGGAGCTTTGCTCCGCCGGACAGCCGGGGGCGGCTGTCTCTACGTGGTTCCGGGTGAAAGCTAGTCGGCGGGATGAGGCGTCAGATCGTCGCCGTCCCAGTAGGAGCCCTCTTGCAGAAGCTTTTCCAGTTCTGCGCGGGCGTGCGCGGTCAGCTGGGCGGCGTAGCTTTTGGCTGACTGTTGACGCTCCGGGGTTAGCTCTGCAACTCGCAGCGCCAGCAGTGGCGCGTCCTGTTCCAGCATGCGCACCAAGCGTTGCGCGCGGTCGATCCTCACATGAATAGAAAGCATAAAGGCCTGTACCTGATATGAGTTTTTGCTTTTTCCAGCGTGATGGGCGAAGCGAAAACGCGCAAGTCTTAAATTGGGTACGTGAACGTGAAGAATCGCGGGCGGGGAGTAGCCGAATCAGTGGGTGTGCTTGTCGGTGGTTTCTTTCTGCTCCGCCAGCCATCCATCCAGCAATTCCCGCGAGTCGGCGGGCATATCGATGAAGCGCAGGCCGGCGCGTCCGGAATCATCCATCCACGCCACTTGTATTTTCGGTTCCAGGGAACTGGCGGCTCCAGGCAACTTAAAACTCGCCGATGAGAGACTACCCGGCGGCAATTTGCCGCGGAAAAAGATGGCCATACCGCCTTCGCTGATATTGGTCATGGTCACCTTGATCTTCTTACCTTCGCCGACGCTGATCGTGGCTGGCAACTCCACGGGGTGGCGGAAATAGCGGCGCTGCTCGCGAATCATGAAATTAATCGCGGCACTGAGGCAGCGCTTGGCGTTCAGAGCTGAGATCGGTTTCTGCAGGACAAAGTTTGCCCCCATCTGGAAGGCCTGTTGCGTCGTCGTGCTTCCGTTCAGGATGGCGAAGGTGACGGAGTTCTTGTTGCTGGCTGCTTTTCGTAAACCTTCCAGCACACCTAACCCTCCGTCCAGGTCATCGCAATCTACAAGGATGGCGTCAAACTTCTCGGTGCGAAGGATTTCATGGCCGGAGCTGATTCCGCGGCAGACTTCGACTGCAATCGACAGCTTTTCCAGAGCCGGCTGGAGGACCCGAATCACTTCAGGATCCCGGCTCAGCAGTAGCGATTCCAACGGCATAGAATCCTGATGGTAGCGTTCGAGACCGGCTGCGCGAAAGTGACTAAAGTTAGCGCCGGGTGGAACTCCTAGAATTTGGCGGATCTCCGATTGCAAGCTCTTCGGCGGAAGCGCCGCTTCGTCTGCAAACCAACTCGGGAAACGGGAAACTGAGTCACCGTGCATAAGCTGGTCTATCTCTCGCTGGGTTCGAACGTTGGCGACCGCGCGGCGAACCTGAGAGCGGCAATCGACCGCCTCGGCGACTTGGGCGAGGTCACGGCAGTGTCATCTTTTTACGAGACCGAACCGGTCGAATTCACCGCCCAGCCCTGGTTCTTGAATTGCGCGGTCAAGCTCAAAACCGAGAAAATGCCCAGACAATTAATTCGGGGCGTCCTTGATATCGAAAAGAAGATGGGACGCCGGCGGGTACAGAAAAAAGGTCCGCGCCTCATCGACATCGACATTCTTTTATTCGGGAACTCGATCATTGAAACCGCAGAGACTTGACGGTTCCGCATCCCGCCATGCACACGCGCCGTTTCGTCCTGGAACCTCTGGTCGAAATTGCCGCCGAGGTGAGACATCCTCGATTGAAGCGCACCATCCGCGAATTACGCGATGCGCTGCCGGCGGGACAAAAAGTGAGGTGGCGTGCGGACGTCTAAGACCCGGCGCTCAGGGGATCACGATTCCACTGCCGGCTGTTTCCGGCGCGGCGACTCCGCCCGGCGTCATCGGAAACTGGGCGACCAGGAAGTCGACAAACGCTCGCGATTTCGGTCTTCCCGAGGTGCGGCCGTGCGCCATGCGCACCAGGAAGACGAGCGCGCGCAGCACTTCCGAATCGCGCAGCTGGACGTATCCCACATGCTTCTGCTCGGCCTCGCGATATTCCTTGAGCATGTTCTGTACTTCCGCCGCCACCGCCTGCTGAGCGGGGTTGGGAAGCGGAGTTTCGTAGTGCAATCCGGAATTGACCAGAGTCTCGAAGCGCTTGGCCAGGGAGGTTACGGCAGCGATTAAATCAGCGTCCTTCAAACCGCGGTCGCCGCGTATGCTCTTGGCCAAAGCGTAGGTCAATCCCATGATCAGATGTTCGTGCTTGTACAGAAAGTCGTCGCCAATCTCCACCTGAAGAAAAATATCCGCGGGGTTCACATCGGCCATGCCGCGCGGCTTTTCATGCTCCCGGGCCTGCTGGAGGTAGACGCAATCACTGGGACAATCGAGCGTCACTTCGCGCTGCTCGCCGCAACACTGCGGGCAAATGCGGCCATGGATCGCCGGACAAAAACGCTTTTCCTTGCGTTTCTCGCAAATCGCGCAGCTCACTTTTAGATGTTCTCCAAAAACATTATGACATCAGATGGGAGAAGAAGTTCCGGAACACGAAGGGGAGGTGCAGGCTCGCGCGGGGTGCTCAGATGGGCCATTTTGGAACTTGGCGGTGCAGATCGGGGCGATTTCTGTGGTCTTTTCAGGTGCTGGTCCGGGAACATCCGCATAAAATGCGGCTGAAACGCTACTTTTCCACAGAACGCTGGTATAAGATAGCGGACATCGCTGGAAAAACTTAGACCACTTACTAGGAGGTTTCATGGCTTCAGGCATGACCAAGACACAACTCGTCCGCCATCTGGCCGAGAAAATTGAGACCAATAACAAGACCGCCGCAGCATTTCTCGAACACCTTACCGACACCGCCGTGAAAGAGACCAAGAAGAACGGCATCTTTGTGATCCCGGGGCTGGGCCGGCTGGTAAAAGCGCACCGCAAGGCTCGCATGGGACGCAACCCTCAGACCGGCGAACCCATCCAGATCAAGGCCAAGACCGTGGTGAAGTTCCGCGTGGCCAAGGCTACCAAGGACGCAATCGCCCCCAAGAAGTAAGTTTTTCCATTGCGTGAAGGCCGGCTGAGAAGCCGGCCTTTCGTGTTTTTGCGATTGTCCGCTTTTTTGACACTCGCACTTCGCCCACTCGATAATCCAACACGTGACCAACCCAACACCCGGCCCAGGCACAGTTCGAAATTCCGAACGCTCCTCCGTCTTTCGGCGATCTTTTACCAGGATCATTCCTTCAGCAGTCCGTGGCGAAGGCGTGTATGTCTGGGATGCGGACGGCAAACGCTATCTCGATTTTTCCGGCTCCGCGGCAGTGAATCTCATCGGACACGGAGTGCCGGAAATTTCCGCGGCGATGGCGGAACAGGCCAGGCAACTGGAGTTCGTTCATACCAGCCAGTTCACGACTCCGGTGGCGGAAGAGTACGCAAAGGAATTGCTGGAGTTTGCCGGCAAGAATTTCCACGGCGGCGCGGTGTACTTCACCTGCGGCGGTTCGGAGTCGGTGGAAACCGCACTGAAACTCGCGCGGCAATATCAGGTGGAAATCGGACAAGCCAGGCGCTACCAGGTGCTCAGCCGGACGCAAAGCTATCACGGCTCAACTCTCGGCGCTCTCTCTGTCTCCGGGAACAAACGGCGTCGAGAAATCTACCTGCCGATGGTGCGGGAATTTGCGCACGTCGGCATTCCCTATTGCTATCGCTGCAACTACGACTGCACCGACGGCTGCCGCAACTGCGGACAGGAATACGCAGCCGAGTTGGAGAAAGCGATTGAGGCGGCGGGTGGCGAAGCCGCAGGATTCATCTTCGAACCTGTCAGCGGAGCCACGCTGGGCGCAGTGGTTCCGCCGCCCGGATACCTGCAGAAAGTTGCCGAAGTTTGCCGGCGGAATGGCGTCCTGCTGATCGCCGACGAAGTGATGACCGGCATGGGCCGCACCGGGCGCAACTTTGCCATCGATCATTGGGACATTTCTCCGGACATCCTGATCGCCGCCAAGGGCCTTTCCAGCGGATACGCTCCGCTGGGGGGGGTCATTGCCACAAAAAAAGTGGTGGACGCAATCGCTCCGAAGTCGTTCCTCCACGGATTTACCTACAATGCTCATCCCATTTCCCTGGCTGCCGGGCGAGCGGTGCTGCGCTATCTGCAACGTCTGAACTTGGTGCATGCCGCAGACTCGGTCGCCGAAGGAACCATCGCCACGAAGCTGGAGCGATCCCTCTTGGGCCTGATGGAGTTGAGGGCGGTGGGCGAGGTGCGCGGCATCGGCTTGCTGCGGGGAGTGGAGTTTGTTTCCGACCGGCAAAGCAAAAGGCCCTTCGACCCGCAGTTAAATTTTGCCGGACGAGTCACCGCCGCCGCCCTTAAGCGGGGATTGCTGGTTTATCCCATACAGGGATGTGTCGATGGCACGGCGGGCGACCACTTGCTGATCGCACCTCCCGCGGTCATCACCGCCGAGCAGATCGATTGGTCGGTCAAGCAGTTGGCGGAGGCGATCGAAGGAGCCACGGACTCCGCAAAATAGCGCCGGCGCTACATCTTTTAGCATCGTATTTACAATCAACCACTTGCCGATTGATCTCCGCTTGACCTGCAATTTACCTCCAGTGCATTGCCGGGAGCTTTCGAGGCTGGCAAATTGAAGCATCGAACTATCCAGGACGAACCTCCTTAGGAGACAGAATGGCCGCTCCGTTGATTGATTTCCGCAAACCGGCAAACTTTAACGCGCTTAGTGAAGTACGCCGTAGCGAGCAGTTCAAGAATGCCACCCGGCTCCAGGACAGCCTGACCAGCAAACCCGAAAAGCGGCTCCTGATCTGGATGGCCGAGCGCACGCCGAGATGGATCAATTCCGATCACCTGACGCTGCTGGGCTTTGTGGCCCAGGTGATGTCCGGGGCCAGCTATGCGCTGGCGCGCTGGAACCGTTACTGGCTGCTGGCCGTGATCGGCTTCCTGGCGATCAACTGGCTGGGGGACAGCCTGGACGGGACGCTGGCCCGGGTGCGGCAGCAACTTCGTCCTCGCTACGGCTTCTATGTGGACCATATCGTGGACAGCTTCGGAGGCCTCGCCCTCATGGCCGGACTGGGGCTGTCAGGGTACATGCATCCTTACATCGCGGTTGGATTGCTGGTGGCGTTCCTGCTGCTCTCCATCCAGTCTTACCTGGCGACATACACGCTGGGGGAGTTTCAACTTTCGTTCTGGAACTTTGGTCCCACCGAACTGCGCATTCTTCTGGCTATAGGCAACATCGCCCTTTTGTACCGGCCCATGGTCTTTCACGGGCGCTACCGGCTGTTTGATGTCGGAGGCCTGGTGGGGCTGATCGGAATGTTCGCCATGCTGATCTTCTTCACGCTGCGCAACACCCGGCGCCTCTACCTGCAGGAGCGAATCCAATGACCTCTCGGCGGATGACAGATCGGCCGAAGAGAGACCAGTGGATGACGGCTCAAAGCTGGAGGTCCATCGGGATGCGCTGGCTCAAGTTCAATCTGGTAGGAGGAATGGGAATCGCGGTGCAGCTATTTGTCCTGGCTGTTCTGAAAACCGCTTTCCGGTTCAACTATCTCGTGGCTACTGCGGCGGCAGTCGAGGCCGCCGTGGTGCACAACTTCCTTTGGCACGAACGCTTTACCTGGGCAGATCGCGCCGGAGCAGGCGTTGGTCGCTTCCTGAAATTCAATTTGACGACGGGCATACTCTCCATCGCGGGAAACCTGGCATTGATGAAGCTGCTCGTGGGTGTGGCCCACTTCAACTATCTGGTGGCGAATGGGATCACCATCGCGGCGTGTTCGATCTTTAATTTCCTGGTCAGCGATGGATTCGTGTTCGCGAGCGGCTCGCGCGGAGAATCAGTCCACGTGATTGTGCATCTGGCGCTCGACTGACCAGATATTTTCCGGCTTCTCCTCGAAGGGATACACATGCACCATCCAGCCAAAGATCTGGGGCATGAACTTTCCGCCGGCAGCTTCGCAATCCGACTTTGTGGTAATCGAGCCCGCTAGCCCGAACTTGGCATTCGGTCCCCAGGCTTCGTTCCTTCTCTCCGCCGGAGGCAGACACATGTTGATGTGCGCGTGCCACTCCGCAATGCTCAACGGAATTCGCTGATCGAGTTCATTCCAATTGGCATTCTTGGGCGCGGTATACATCACTCCAATTAATTTGTAATCATCGCCATGCTTCTCATAGAGCAGGGACGTCGGATGCTCGGGATTGAAGCTGAGGGCCGCCTCGAACGCGTAGCGGTAGTTGGTGAAGTGATACTGCCGTTGCGGCAGGTTGGGAAGGAATATCTTGTAACCGTCACTGAGCGCGACCTTGTAGTCCGTATATTTTTCCGCAGCTTTTCGCGCCGCCGCCACCACCTGGTCGGCTTTCTCCTGATCGCCGGGCTTGAGTTCGCGCAGGGTCGTCATTTTCATGTGCGGCCCCATACTCATTTGCGCGATCTTCCATGGAGCGCATCGCATGAGCGGTGCCGTCGTTGTTCATTCCAGCCATATCGCGCATCTCGGTATCGCTCATCTTCATCGCGGGCTTCACGCTGTCTGATGGAATATCTGCCGGGACGTCTGAAGTTGAACCTGGTGAAGATGAACCTGGCGATGATGGCGATGAATCGATGACGGTGATTCAGAAGATGACTTAGGAGGTGCAGCGGGTAATGGAGACGGCGGCGCGGTGGGCGACGGGTCCTGCACTTTATCCGTGGCTGGCACATCGTCCTGCGCCTTTTGCTCCTGCGCTGAGACAGACGATAGCGCGAACAACAGCAACGAAACGAGGGCCAGAATTCGTGTGCGCATAGAAATTCCCGATTGTATTAACCCTGAACCAGTCGGGTTGTTTCTGCAATAGAAGAGAAATTCAGAGCATTACGGGCGTAACGGGTTACACCCGTAAATTATTCCACCGCCAGAACTTGGGCGGCTGCTTCCTCTCCTGAACGAACGCAATCGGGGACTCCAATGCCGCGATAACCATTGCCAGCCAAAGCCAGGCCCGGCAACTGCTTTCGCAGTCTCTCGATTCGTTCCAGCCGTTCCAGGTGACCCACGTGGTACTGCGCCATCGCCGCTTTCCAGCGATAGACGCGAGTGAAAAGCGGCTCTGCGGCGAGCCCAAGAATCTGGCGGAGTTCTTCGCGCACCATGTTCGCAATTTCATCGTCGGAAAGCTGGAGTACTGGCTCGTCGCGGCTGCCCCCGAGAAAGCAACGCAATAAGGCGCGGTCTTCTGGAGCGCGATAAGGAAATTTATTGTGGACAAAAGTTGTCGCCAGCATTCGTTTGCCTTCGCTGCGCGGCACCAGAAAACCGAAGCCCGGCGGCAGGGCATCGCGTACCTGTTTACCGAAACCCAGCGCAACCGTTACCGACGAGCTGTATGGAATGGCCCGCAGCTCCGAGCTCAGCTCCGCGCTGCTTATCTCAAGCAGAACCGCAGCCAGCGGAGCGGGCGTGGCCATAATCACCGCGTCGAACTGATCGGAGGAGTATCCCGCGGAGACAACCCACCCTCGGTCCTGCCGCTGGACTGCCTGCACCGCGGTATTCGGGCGTAACGCTTCGGCGGGGATTTTCGCCACCGCGGTGTCCGGAAGTTGCTGCATTCCGTTTTTCAGGGACGTGAAGATTGACGCAGGCCCCGCTTCAGGCGATTTCGCATTCTTGCGAGCCGCTAGCATTCCGCGGCCCAGGCTGCCGTATTTTTCCTCCATCTCGACCATACGCGGCATCACGGCGCGCGCGCTCAATTGCGCCGCATCGCCACCATACACACCGGAGAGCAGCGGGTCGGCCACGCGATCGACCATTTCCGCACCGTAGTGGCGCTCCACCAGCGCTGCAACCGTCTCATCGCCGTTGGACTGCCGTCGCGACTGGCGCGACTCGCGCAGCATGCGGAGCTTTGTAGACGGAGAAAAAAGCGGGGACAGAAACGAGGGCACAAAACTGGTCGGAACCATGAACATCATTCCATCGGGCATCGGCGTCAGCCGGCCTTTTACCAGGATATAAGTCTTGCGGTCGCGGTCATTGGATCCGATCAGTTGATCCTCGAGACCGATCCGGCGGCAGAGGTCAGCGGCCCAGGGTTTTTCACTGAGAAAAGAATCTGGCCCGGCCTCCACCACGCAGCCGTCCACCTGTTCGGTAACCAGCACTCCGCCGAAACGTGGGGCGGCTTCGAAAATTACATACTGCAAGGATTCGCCGGCTTGACGGCGCTCTTCGAGAGCGATGGCCGCCGCCAGCCCGGAAATCCCGCCGCCCACAATGGCGATGCGTTTCATACCCGCTCTTGGATACCAACTCGACAGAATGACGGATTCGATCCGTCACCTTTTTTCCTTTTGGCAAACTTCACTTGGCCTGCGTCATCTGGCAATCGGCGAGCCGATTCGCGACCGCGTCAAATCCGCCAGCGCCGCGGTCAACAATAGCGAATCGTTGAGCGATGCAGCCCGCCAGAGACGCATGCCCTCTTTTTCCGCGAACTCCTTGAAACCGATGTCGATGTCATACAGTACTTCCACGTGGTCGCACAGGAATCCGATAGGCTGCACAAACACTCCTCGATGACCTTCTTCTTTCAAAGCCAAAATTGTGCTCTCAACCGTAGGGCCAAGCCAGGCCCCGCCCGACATGCCCTGACTCTGGAACGCAAACCTCCAATCGCCGGGCGCAAGGGATACTTCACGCGCCACCAGCATTGCCGTTTCCTTGGTCTGCGACTCGTACGGGTCACCCTCGGCAATGGTCCGCTGCGGAACGCTATGAGCGGTGAAAATCACCGGCACGCGGGCGGATGCCTCCTTGCAAGCGCGCTCCCATCCACCTCGAAATTTCTCGGCGAAGGCTTTGATGAGAAATGGATGGTCATGCCAGGAGTCGACGAATTCCACGGCAAACGGTGTGCCGCCTTCGACGTTCAGAGCGGCGCGATACAGTCCCACGCTGGTGCGCGAGTTCTGCGGTGCCAGGCAGATCACGATCGCGCGTTCGATCCCGTCCGATTTCATGGTGCGGATCGTGTCCGCGATCAATGGCTTCCAGTTACGCATGCCCACATAGACAGGCAGGTTGAGGCTCCCGGCCAGCAGCCTGCCCTGCTGCATGGTCAGTTCCGTGAGCGGAGATCGGCCGATGAGCCCGTAGCGATGCTTCACTTCCTCGATCACCTCTGCCGGGACGGGACGGCCACGCGTGATCTGGCCCAGGAATTCGGGGATATCGTCCACCGAATCCGGGCTGCCGTGAGCCAAAAGCAGCACCGCGTTTTTTTCGAGACTAGACAATTGCATGCTCCAAAGTTCTATCCCGCCGAATATTCCTGAACAAACCGGGCTAACGCCTTTACATTCTCCACCGGGGTTTCGGGCAGAATGCCATGGCCCAAATTAAAAATATGCCCCGGCCGGCCACCCGCGCGGCGCAAAATCTCCGTGGCACGCGCCTTGATTTCCTTCTGCCCGGCAAACAACAACACCGGATCAAGATTGCCCTGCACCGCTCCCGAGCCGACGGCGTCCCAGCCCCGATCAAGCGGAATTCGCCAGTCCAGCCCGATCACCTCGGCACCGGTTTTCTTCATCGAGGGCAGCAGCGTGGCGCTGTCCGTACCGAAATAGATGACTGGCACACCGGTTCTCTGCAGATTTTTTACGAGCGAGGTAGCGTGGGACAGCACGTAGTCACGATAGTCTTCGATGCTCAGGCATCCCACCCAGCTGTCAAAAATCTGGATTACATCAGCGCCCGCGTCCACCTGCTCGGCGGCGTACTCGGAAACCACAGCCACCAACTTGCCCATGAGTTCGTCCCAGGCCGGGGGCGAGGTATACATCATCTTCTTTGTATGGACGTAATTCCGGGAACTGCCGCCCTCGATCATGTAACTGGCCAGGGTAAAGGGCGCGCCGCAGAAGCCGATCACCGGCAGGCTCTCCCCGAAGTGCTGGCACACCAACCGCACCGCTTCCGAGACGTATCCCAGATCGCATGCACGGTCGATCCGCAATTGGGATATGTCCGCCTGATCGCGAATTGGCTTCTCGATCACTGGACCTTCCCCCGCCGAAAAGTGAAACGGCAGGCCCATAACTTCAAGCGGGAGTAGCAGATCGGCGAAGATGATGGCCGCGTCCACACCCAGCGCTTCAGCCGCCGTAATGGTCACCTCGGCAGCAACCTGGGGTCGTTTACAAATCTCGATGAGAGAATACTGTTTGCGAACTGCACGATATTCCGGCATATAGCGGCCCGCCTGGCGCATGAACCAGACCGGCGTACGATCGACCGCTTGCGTCCGGCAGGCCTTCACGAAGCGGGATTCTGGGGCAGACATTGATTCTTAACTGTAGCATCTTGCCCTCGCCGGTGGCGGCCGCCCCAGGCTCCGGCCGACGACCTCCGCCGCGCCGAAAATCGCTGGATCGCATTCCTGAAAACTCAGGAGGCATCAAGAGAGTACCTGCAATCTGCCGGCGTTTCGGCCTATCATCATGGAGTCTAACCCCGGAGGTCATTCACATGGCGGCGAGTCAGGTTGTTCTTTATTTCGACAAGCAGGAAGACGCGCTGCTGTTTACCCTGGCCGCCAGTTCCATGATTTCAGATGACGGGCCCACCCGCGCCAACGAAGCCCTGGTAAAGATCGCAGCCGAAATTCGCAAAGCCAGCCGCATTACGACCGAGGGTGTTCTGGAACCGTCGAACTAGCGGTCAGCTCTCAGCGTTCAGTGCAATAACCCCGCCTTTGCTGCTCCCGCGCGCACGAACTCGAATCACGTAACACAAGTGCGCGCTGTCCCACCGTCGGACTTTTAGACCTGCCTCCACATTCGCGCGCGCCGCTCAGGTCTGCGCGCGTTCGCGTCGGAAAAGCGACCCGCTTCGTTCTTTTTTTAACGTGCAGTTTTTTGCTGTAACAATCGCTGTCACGCCATTCACCTTTAGGACGGCGGGTTCACGCTAAGGCCAAATCGCGTTACTACCAGGTCGGAGGTGTAATTGTGGTACGGGATCCCAAAGCAGTAAAACGCCCTTATATCGCTCCTGCCTTCGAAATCGTGGATGCGGACGCCGCCAGGGCTGCACTCAATGTCCGCGGAGATGCAACCGATCCGAACGTTTTGCAGATGCTGTCCTTGATCGATGAACAACGGAAAGGAAAAACACGAAGCATATTAAAGACGCACTCACCCTCAATTGATCGAGTACCGTGAGGTGGTTGTCGGGTTCCTTTATTCGTAACTCACTGCACGATGAAACACGAAAATATTCGATGGAATCCCGCCACGCAGGAGTGGTTTTGCGCCAAATGCGGCCGCACCTCCGACCATTCCAGGGAACCGGATGCGCGCTTCGAACTGGAACAATACGAATGCAACTTCCCTTCAGTAAGCTTGCCTAACGTTTTTTTTGGCACTTCAGAATAGGTGTGGAATCCGCTTGCGGGTCTCACTCACGGTCAAGCCGGGCGAAGGCTCGCTCGGCAAGCACCAGGCCGCCCAAGACTCCGGCGCGCCCACCAAGCAGCGGTGGAACTACGTACTGGTCAAGGTCACGAGTGATCTCAGGAGCGCGAACGTATCCGTTTAGAAGTTTTACCAGTTCGCGCCGGATGCTTCCATAG
Organism: Terriglobia bacterium; assembly: GCA_963734265.1. Classification (GTDB taxonomy): domain Bacteria; phylum Acidobacteriota; class Terriglobia; order Terriglobales; family Acidobacteriaceae; genus JAIQFF01. The sequence continues at coordinate 130,463 of CAVTGN010000010.1, read as the reverse complement.
AGCTGCGCTTGCCGCAAGACTCCGCCTCCGAGCACGATGCGTTGCGGCGACAAAGTGAGAACCCAGTTCGCGAGTCCGTGGGCGAGATAGTTCGCTTCCAGCGTCCATGCCGGGTGATCCGGGGGCAGATGCTGGGCCGCCGTACCCCAGCGCGCCTGCATCGCCGGACCGGATGCGAGGCCTTCCAGGCAATCTCCGTGGTAAGGGCAGCCACCGGGATACGGGTCCTGTTTCAGATCGTGCGGAATTCGAATGTGCCCCATTTCCGGGTGCACCAGGCCGTGAAGCACGCGGCCGTTAATAATTGCGCCTCCGCCGATGCCGGTTCCCACCGTGAGATATAGAAAATCGGTCAGGTTTTGCGCCGCACCCCAGCGCGCCTCGCCGAGAGCGGCGGCGTCAACGTCAGTGTCAAAACCCACCGGCACCGACAGAGCATCCCGGACTGTGCCCGCAAGATTGTAGTTCTGCCATCCTGCTTTGGGCGTGGACGTAATGTAGCCGAAGGTGAGCGAAGTGCTGTGCAGGTCAATCGGCCCGAAGGAACCGATCCCCACCGCCTTCAGTTCGCCTCTGGATTCCTCGCGGAGGAATTTGATCGCATTGGCGAGCGTCTCGTCGGGCGACGTGGTTGGAAACTGAATCGTATCCAGATCGTCAGGTCCGGTTCCAACCCCACACACGAATTTCGTTCCACCGGCTTCGATTGCACCGAACATATTTTTGATCAGGCCTTAAGGAGTCTGCCACAGAACCTGCCGGAGACAAAATGTTGCCCGTACGCAGCTTGGGCGTGGTGGCAAAAAAATTCCTGTGAGAATAGACGCGGCACTGCTCGATCACGCCGATTCAAGAATGATATTGGCGTATTCGATTGTGTCGCCGGTTCGAATCAACCCTATGGCTGACGGGATACGTTTCTTGAGATCAAGATGCGGTTCAAACGTCAACGGAATACCTCTCAGGCCATCCTCGAACTCACTGCGAGTTGCAGTTCCGTTCGCTGAACGAAACTCTTCGGCCATGAACGCGGCTCCAAACTTGCAGTTTTCCCGCAGTGCCCTCAACACCTGCAGGACCCGAGGGATGTCGTCGACCAGGGAGATGTCGACGGTCTCGATACCCGGGAAGAATGGAAAGCCGCGATCGGCAATCACCAATGTGTTGGTATGCCTGACTCGGCTGAGCAGCGCGCTGATGTTTGGATTTAGGATGCCTCGCAATAACATTTCTTACCCCTCGTTTCTTAGACCTCACTACGGCCAGACCGCGGCGTGAAACGGATCCCCGGCCCCGGTTAGCTCTCGTCAGGCACGGGACTCTTGCCGCCTCGCAACACAAACCAAAGCAATCCAGCCGCCAGATACGCAAGATAGATGTAAGGCAACTTGCCGTACGGTCCTTCAGGCACCGGATACAGGTTTCCCACCAAGGCCAAGACCATGGCGCCACAGGCTATCCAGGGAATGATTTGCGCTCCCTGCCGGAAGACGCCGTGATCCCGCAAGTAGCGCGGCAGTGCGATACACACCAGTGCGTAGGTAACGATGAAACCATAAGTGGCGAGTGATCCCATCCAGCCGTAGACGTCCAGCCCGCTGGCACCGCGCGCTGCCAGAACAGCTACCGGGAGTACGGCGGCGAGGCCGGTAACAAGAATCGCCCGGCCGGGCGTCTGATTCAGCGCGTGCGTCGCGCGCAGAGAACGGTGCGTCAATCCGTTGTGGGACATAAGCAGCAGCACTCGTGCAGCCGCAGTGATGCAGGCCAGCGTCCCTGCAAACAGGCTCACCAGCGCGCCGATGTCGATCAGCAACCCCAACGCCGGAACCCCGCTCACGCCAGCCAGTACGCGCATGGGCGCGGGACTGGCCCCCAGATCCTGCCCCACAGTATGAAAGCCGAGCACTTCCGCGTAAGCACAAACGGTAAAGAAAGCTCCGGCAAGAATAGAACTCAAAATCACCGCGCGCGGAATCGCCTTCAGCGGATTGTGCGCTTCCGATCCGAGTGTGGTCGCGCTTTCGAATCCGACAAAGCTGAAGAGTGCAAGCACCAGCCCTAGACGCAATCCGCTGCCCGTCATGCCGCGCAAGCGCAACTGATCCCAATCCCAGTGCCAGCCGTGGCGAATCAACAGCAGAGCCACCACGATGACGATCACCGAAACAGAGGCAGCTTCGATCCAGAGCATCAGGCGCGCGGAAATTTTCACGTCCCGCCAGGCGATCCATATTGAAACAGCGGTCACAAACACAGACAGAAGCACGGCCGAAAAAATGTGGCCGGTAGCGTCCCGCAGCAGCAGGTTGGCGTAGTGATAGAAGCCGCCGATAACGCTGGACCCGGTGGCAACGTAAGCCAGCAACAGGCTCCAGGCCACGGCCGCGCCCATCCACCGCGGCAAAATCATGGAAGCGTAGGTGTACAAGGAACCGGGCGAAGATGAGTATCGCGCGAAGCGAGCAACGCACAACGCCACCAGAAGCACCGCGATCGTGGCCAGCATATACGCCAGCCAGGTACCGTTTCCGGCCAGAGCACAGACCAGCGGAATCGTCGCCGCGGGCGTAGTGGTGGGTGCCATGGTGGAGACGGACTGTGCCAATGTCTCCATCGGCGAAAGAACCTCGCGCCGCAAACCATAACTTGCCGTCGGGGAAGATTCTTCTCGCACTCGCTCCATCCAGGCCGCTCCTTCGTGTCCCGGAAAGCTGCTTAGAGTTGCGGTAGTGTACAACACCGGACGAACATCGGACCGCGAAGGTAGCGCCGGCGTCCCGCCGGCTGTCCGGCGGGCGTCTCGCCCGCTGCGAGTTCTGAAAAGATATCCGACCGTTCATGCAAACATCGGAGCGACACACATGGGGCGGCGAGACGCTGCCCCGACAGCCGGCGGGACGCCGTCGCTACCGGTCTAGTCGACGTGCTCGCCCTCTTCCCTGAATCCGATTTCCGGCGGCGGCAGCTTGTCGCCTGGACGAGCCCACAGCACGTACAAAGTGGGCAGCAGGATAATGCTGATAAACAGTTCAACGATCAACCCACCGACAATCACAATCGCAAACGGGCGTTGCGAGTCGGAGCCGATGTCGTGGGACATGGCCGCCGGCAACAAGCCCAGTGTCGCAACCAGCATGGTCATCATGATGGGGCGAAGTCGCAGCGCCGCTCCTTCCTTGGCGGCTTCGCGCGGATTCATCCCCGCGTACGCAACTGGTTGATGTACTCGACCATGATCACGCCGATCTCAACCGACACGCCGATCAACGCCAGAAATCCCAGGCCCGATGAAACCGAGAAATGAGTGTGAGTCAATAGCAGGCTAAAAAATCCACCCAACGGCGAAAGAGCTACCACTGACAGGATCAGCGCCACCCATTTCCAGGAATCGAAGGCCGAATAAAGAATGAACGACATGAGCACCAGAGTAATCGGCACAATGATGGCCAGGCGGCGGTTCGCCCGCTGCTGGCTCTCGTACTCCCCCGTCCAATCAAGGTGATAGCCTTCGGGAAGTTGCACCTTATGGCGCACTTCTTCGATCGCCTGCCGCACGGTGCTGCCCAAGTCGCGTCCGCGAACGCTGTACTTGATCGCGATGTACCGTGAATTTCCTTCGCGATAGATTGTCGAAGCGCCATCTTCCAGCTTGATCCGGCACAACTGTCCCAAAGAAACCCGTTCGCCGGACGGCGCCAGGATACGAATATTGGAAATGTCCTCCACGCTTCTTCGAAACGGTTCCTGATAGCGGACGGTCAAATCGTAGTGCTGCTCACCGACCAGAATCTGGCTTACTGCCTTGCCGCCCACCGCGGTTTCAACCGCATCCTGCACGTCACTCACGTTGATTCCGAAGCGGTCTGCGGCCGCACGATCGACGATCAGGTTCACATTTGGCTGGCCGCGCACCTGAAACGTGCCCAGATCGGCGACTCCGGGAATCTTGCTCATGACATTCTGCAGTTCATCGGCCTTCGCCTCCAGCACCTTCAGATCGGTGCCGAACAGCTTGACCGCGAGTTCGCCCTTCACGCCGCTCACCGCTTCTTCCACGTTGTCGGAGATAGGCTGCGAGAAGTTCCAGTCCACGCCGGGAAACTTTCCCAGCTCTTTATCCATGGCGGCGATCAGATCGTCTTTGGTTTTGTATTCGGATCGCCACTCCGACCGGGGCAGCAGATCGACAAAGAATTCGGTGTTATAAAAACCGCTGGCGTCGCTGCCATCGTCCGGCCTTCCGACCTGGCTGACGATTTGCTTGACCTCGGGAAAACGCGCCAGAGCTCTGCGGCCGGCATTAGCCACCGAGATGCCGGTCGAGGGACCGGTGCTGGGGGCCAACGTGCCTCGCACCCAAATTGCCCCTTCATCCAGATGCGGCAGGAACTCTGATCCGACAATGCCGCTGAACATCAGAAACAGCATGAGAGCCAACGCCGCCAGGCCCATCCCAAACGTAAACCTCAGGTGATCGAAGCACCAGTCCAGCGTGCGTCCGTATTGCTCTTGCAGGAAATGAAACACCGGGTTGCGCCATTCCTTTATTTCACCCTTGAAGAGCAGGGTGCAGAGCACCGGCGCAATCAGAAGTGCGAAGAGCAGCGCGCCCAGTAGGGCGAACGCTACAGTCCAAGCCATAGGACGGAAGAGGCGGCCTTCCACCCGCTGCAGGGTAAAAATCGGGAGATAGGAAACGATGATGATGATGCGGGCAAAGAATACGGGCCTCTGCACCTCATGAGCCGCCGTAGCGATCATTTCAATAAATGATTTCTTGCCGCGGCCGTATTCGGCGTGGCGCAAAATGTTCTCGATCATCACCACCGAGCCGTCCACCACCATGCCGAAGTCGAGCGCGCCAAGTGAAAGCAGATTTGCCGGGATATGACTTATATCGAGCAGGATTGCGGCGAAAAGCAGGGCGAACGGAATCGTGATGGTCACGATCAGCGCGCTGCGCACGTTACCCAGGAACAAGAACAGGACCAATGTCACCAGCAACACGCCGTCAGTCAGATTGCGCAGCACGGTGTGCGTGGTGTAGTGAACCAGATCGCTGCGATCAAGATGCGGTACGAACTTCACGCCCTTGGGCAGCAGTCCATTGTTCAGTTCATTGATTTTCAGATGAAGGGCGTCGAGGGTCGCGTCGGCTTCTGCGCCCTTGCGAAGCAGCACAATTCCTTCCACAACGTCGTCATCGTTGATCAGGCTTCCGTCTTCATGACGAATCGTCTTACCCAATTGGCCCAACCGGACCTTTGGCGCTTGCATCACCACGCCCAGATCGCGGACGTGCACCGGCGTCCCGTTGACCACCTTCACCAGGGTAGCGCCGATGTCGTCGGTATTCTGCATCAGCCCGACAGCGCGCACGTTGAGCGCTTGCTGGCCACGCTCGATGAAGCCGCCACCTGCATTGATATTGTTGTTGGCTAACGCCTGCTCAACCTGGCTGAGAGAGAGGCCGTACGAAACCAGTTTCCCGGGATCAAGCTGGACCTGGTATTCGCGCGTGGGCCCGCCAAAAATGTTGACATCAACCACGTTCGGCACCGACTTCAACTGGTTCAGCACAAACCAGTCCTGCAACGTCTTCAACTCCATCGCGTCATACTTCGGATTGGTGCTGGTCAGCGTGTAGAACATGATCTGACCGGTCGGACTGTAGTCGGGTCCGAGCCCGGGGTTGACCCCCTGCGGCAGAGTGGTGAGCTGAAGACGGTCGAGAACTTCCTGGCGCGCGTTAAACGTGGTGGTTTCGTCATCGTAAATGATGGTGATCACCGACAATCCGGCAAGCGACGTGGAGCGCAGGTGGGTCATGTGGGCCACGCCGTTCAATTGCACTTCAAGCGGAACGGTAATCTGCTGCTCCACTTCCTCCGCGGCATGACCAGGCCATTGCGTGATGATTTGGGCGTAGGTGTCGGCGACGTCGGGATATGCCTCAATGGGAAGATTGTGGAATGAAATGATGCCCCAGACGAACAGGATCGCGGCTACGCTGAGCACGAGAATCCGATTGCGCAGTGCGAAATCTATCAGGTAGCGAATCATTTCCCCTGCTCCGCTACCTCTGCCGAGAACTCCAGCGCGTTTGCAACCACTTCGTCACCGGGCTGAACTGCGCTTTTGATCTGCTGCATCCCATCCGAAGTTCCTCCCAGCGCATGAACCTCGATGCGGCGGAATTGCGAGCCTTCCTTTCGAAACACCCAGTCTTTGTCCTGCAGGCGCATGACCGCCGTGCCTGGCACCACAATGCGCGGTTGCAACTTGCGCGAGCGAAAAGTGGCGACGGCATACATTCCGGGCTTTAACGACCCGTCACGATTCGGGAGCACAATCCGGACCTTCGCCGAGCGCGTGTTCGGGTCGAGGACGCGAGATATGTTGTCTACTTTCCCGCGAAATACTTTGTCCGGATATGCGTTTAATCGGATCTCGGCTTCATCGCCGACGCGCACCGCACCCAGATCGTTCTCGTAGACGTCGCACAACACCCAAACCTGCGACAGGTCCGCGATGGTGAAAAGATTGGGCGAATTGTCCAGGCTCTTGACGCCCTCAAAGCCCGCCACATTCTGTTCGACAATGGTTCCGGCAACTGGAGCGCGCAGTTCAATCATCACTCCCGGATGCAGCGGATCACCGCCGAGCTGGCGAACTTTCTGCTCGGCGGTTTGCAGATCTACCTTGGCCTTGTCCTCGGTGCCTTGAGCCAGTTGTAGGTCCTTTTCGGACAATGCCCCATGGGAGAAGAGCACTTGCGCGCGCTGCAATGCCTTGCTGGCCACGTCTTCATCAGAGCGCGCTTTTTGATAGTCACCGGCCGCGCTTGCTAGATCGCTGCTGGAAATGACTAACAGCACCTGGCCTTTCTTGACGTAATCGCCAAGCCGGACTTTCAGATCGACAATGCGACCCGAGCTCAACGACGAAACGTGGATCGTTCGATTCACATCCGGAGCCACGCTGCCGTTGGAATTCAGCTCAACCGGAAGACTTCGTTCTTCCACTTTGACCAGCTTGAACAGCTCGGGACGATCGGGCTTAAAAACACCTGGCTCCAGCGTGACTTCCGTTTTCGCGGGAGTCGCCTTGGTCTGATCCGCGCAAGACTCGGACATGCCTGCTAATAAGAGGAGAGCCGTCAATGTCAAAAAGCGGCGAGCAATCTTGTTGTTGCTTTTACTCAATGGATCACCTCTCGTCCGACGGTAAGATTGAGCTGATTGGCAGCGCTCAGGTAACTCGCAATCAGGTTGCGGTAATTCAGTTGAGCGTCGCGGTATTCACGTTGCGCATCCAGGAAGTCGAGCAGAGACGCTCCGCCGTGGGCGTAAGAAAACGAAATGGTTTCGCGAACTTCGGTAGCCTCAGGAATGTAGCGGTCGCGATAGGGCTTCAATAGCTCCAGCAAACTAAGAAGCGAGGCATGCGCCGAGTCCACGTCGCGCAGCACGCCCGTCTCCGCCGCCTGGCGCAGACGATCCGAGCGCTCGATTTCCACCTGGGTGCGCTGCTTCTCGCCTTGATTGCGGTCGAAGAACCGGAGCGGAATGGCAAAGTCGATTCCGAGTGTGTTCACAGCCTGCGTGCGCTGGTACTCCAGCCCCAGCGTGGGATCCGTCGAACCATTGGCCCATGCCAGTTTGTGATCGGTCTTGGCCTTCTCCACGGCCACCGCCGCCGATTGCAGATCGGGGCGCGTATCCAGCGCTGCCTGGCGCACCTCCGCCAGTTCGGGAACAACATCCAGGAAGTCGAAATTCCCGGCGACGTTGAATTGATCGACGGAAGTTCTGTCATTCGTGGTTTTCACGTTCATCAAAGCCAGCAAATCCAGCTTCGCCTGCCTTTGATTGATTTGTGCGCTCTGATAGTCGCTCTCGAACTGGGCGCGCTGCAGTTCGACGCGCTGCAAGTCAATCTTGGCAATGTCACCGGCCTTGTAGCGTTCTCGATTTACGCCGATCACTTTGTCGTAGTAAGTCAGATTGTCATTGGCCAGTTGCAGTATGGAGTCGGCCGCGAGCAGGCGGATAAAGGCGTCGCGCAAGTTGAACAGAAGATTGCGCTGCAGATCTTCGTTGTCGGACTGTGCCAGCCGGGTGGCCAGTTGCGCACTTTGATATCGCAGATGCCGTTTCCCCTGCCGTTCGATTAACTGCGTAACCGTTGGCGTCCACTGCGCGTTGTTGGGAGAGAGCAGATTCGGATTGAAAACTGGAAACTGATCGAGCACCACTCCGAGTTGCGGGTTAGGACGGAGATTGGCGGTGATTTCGTTGGCTCTCGCCTCGTCCACATTCAACGATCCGGCTCGGAGCGTCGGATTGTTACTTTCAAATTGCTGGCGCACTTTCTCCCAGGTCCAAGGCTCCTGGGCCCCAGCCTTGAGGCAGAGACCGAGCGCAATCACCAGGGTGGAGTACTGCCAAAATAACTTTCGCATCATGCACTCCGTGATGGGGCCTAATGATGTATCGGCAGGAACATTGCCCGTACAGCGGGCATCAAGCCGATATAAGACGACCCTTGGGCTAGCGAATGCCGCCGCACGCGGCAATTGAGCGGCTTACTAAGCGAGAGACAGGGATGGAGGCCCGCGCGAGGACCGAGGACCAACTGGCGCTAAATCAGGAAGAAAGAATTCTGGAACTGAGACCAGTCCTGAAATTTCAGTGTTCAGGGAAAACGGAAGCGACAAAACCGGTAGAGCCGAGCACGTCCCGACACCGCTTCGCGACACGACCGACCGGTTTGCGGCCGCCTGGCGGCTGACCCGCTTCGTGCCGGATTCTTCGATCTCCGGGCGCATGGCATGCAGGTCGTCGCTGGCAGAGACTACGGGGAAAAGCAGCGTGAGCACGCAAGCCAGCAGCACCGCCGAGCGCAATAGACCAATGGCCGGAGACCCCTGGGCGGGAGCCGATTGGATTGTCTTTTTCAGCAGCCACGCGGCGGGGAGCGCCAGCGCCAGCCAGAAAAGATTGAGAAGTAGTTCCATCTATGACTACGGAAATGAAGTCCCGATGCTGCCCGATCCACTTCAGAGGCAGCCAGGGCTACGCCTGGTTAGGATATCAAAAAAGCCTTGCTGCTGGCGTCGCGCGACTGCAGGAAGAGTGCCCAACTCACAACCATTAACAAGATACGGGCTGGCGCCAACATCGGAGGCGGATCGACCGAAGCGTCTTACTAATGCACAACCATCGCAGTTGGAGATCCTATGCCGAAGTGACGGTGCCACATTCCCGAGGGGCACGACGCATAACACGATGCAGAGCATCCGTCGGCACTGGTCTTGCCCATTGTGCCGTCGCCGTAGGAAATTGGTTAGGGAACGGTCACTCGGGTCTCGTTCGAATACGTACTCTCCTGGCCGGTGTCGTTCACTGCGGTCACAACGTAATAATAGATCGTGCCCGATTGCACGCTCTGATCGCTATAGGTCGCCTTGCTGAGGGCGCTGGCCAGAAGCCCGTACGAACTCCCGGAAATGGTTGAGCGGTACATGCTATAGCTGACGATTTTCGGGTCTGTCGTGGCCTTCCAGGCCAACGCAACCGAATGCTGCACTGGGGCCGCGGCGATGCTAAGTGCAACCGTCACAGCTTTCGTGACGCCCCCGGCGGTCACGGTCACGTGTCCAGTGTAGGTCCCGGCCTTCATTCCACTGATCGAGGGGCTGACTTCAATTGTGGAAGGCGCAGTTCCCGAAGCAGCAGAGAGCGCCAACCACGGCTGATCGCTCACACCAGTGAAGCTGAGTGTTCCGCTTCCGCTATTCGTGATGCTCATGCCGGCCGGCGAAGGATTGGCGGCGCCGACCTCTCCAGCAAAATTCATCGTTGCGGGACTCACGGCCAGCGCCGCGACTGCCGGTTTCACAGCCAAAGCGTTCACCGTCAGAGCGACGGTCGAGCTTTTGCTGGAATCGGCCTTGCTGGTCGCGGTCACATTCACCTGAGTCGTCGAACTAACTGTGGGAGCGGTAAACAGTCCCGACGAACTGACCGTTCCAGCCGTGGTTGTCCAGGTAACCGCCGTATTCGATGAATGAGTGACCGTAGCCGTGAACTGCCGCGTCGTTCCCGAGGTGAGAGTTACGTTCGCTGGTGACGCGGAGACAGTGACACCGCCGCTGCTGCTGCTGCTAGGGAATGACGACGATGATGCGCCGCCCCCGCAGGACACCAGCAATATAACGGCGGAAACTATGAGGCCGAAGAGTATCAGGCTCACCAAAGCCTTTTCCCGGCCCGACATGACGACTCTTTCCCGCAACTCCAGCGCACGCGCCGGCGGATGCGCCACCACGAGGGACAGAGAAGCAGGTCGGACGATTGGCTGGTGACATACCTATGCCATCGTCAAAGGCCTGGTGCTCTTTAGGGAGAATCGGTCGGAGCGGAGTAACTGAAGGCCAGTAACGAACCTGTTCAAAGGCACAGCGGAGACGGGCCGTGCGCCGCAGTTTGGCGGCTTCTTAGGAGCCGACCTTGCTGCTGCTGCATTTCTCGGCGGTTGTATTGCTCGTAGCGAAAATCGCCTATTTCGCGGCGGGAGCTTCGCTCTCTTTCTGGTAGTTCGCGCTAAGCGTGCCTTTGCTTTTGGCAATCGGCAGCAGGGTGGGATAGAACTGGACGAAAGTCGTGTCCACGGCCGCATGTGCGGAGTGGCAGGAGTAGCAAGTGGCAGTCAGAGGAACCATTTTGGCAGTCTTGCCCTCGTCAAAACCAAAGAAGGCCCACCTGCCCGGAAAGCGAGCTTCGTCTTTAACGTGTACCTCAAGCCCCATCACCTCGGTCGCCTGATAGTTGCCGCGCTGATTGATCGAGCCTTTACCCTCGGCGCCGCGAACCTCCAGTACCAGCATGGTTTTGTCGGGCCAGGTGCCGGTCTGCAGGAACGCCTTGTACGACGCGGGGTCTACAAAGACGTTATCGAACATGTGGTGGTCGGCCGCTTGCGATGACTGGCTGTAACTCATATCAAATCCCGTGGTCAGGTACACCCACTCCCGGTAGCGTTCGGGCAGCTTGAGCTGAGCATCGCTGGTATATTCCGGGCCGGAACTCAGCGGCGCATTTTGGCTGAAGCTGGCCGCTAAGCAGAGAACGATCACGGGGAGCAGCAGGGTTTTGGTTTTGCCAAGCATGCGGCTAGTATGAGGCCAATCTTTGCCCAAGGCCAGACCGCTCCCTGCAAAGGGCAGGCGATTCCCTGCATTGTCGGCCTGTCCGTGATGACGTAAGGTACGATTCTCAATATGCAAGCGACCCGCACTCCATCAACGCCGCATCAATGGTTCTGGGTGGCATCGATCTGGCTCGCGGTCGGGTTATTCGATGCGACGCAGACCGTCTTCACCATGCGCGCGGAGGGCATGCACCACGACTGGCCGCATCTGTTCATCACCACGCTTCTGGCATGGCTGGTGTGGGCGCCGGCGACGCCGGTTGTGGTTCGCCTCGGGCGCCGATACCCTCCCGTACAATTGAGGCCTTACTCAACGTGGTTGGTGCATCTGGCAGCCTGCGGCACGCTGTGCTTTGTTTCCGCCCTCTGGAATGCCGGGGCTGAGGAGTTGCTCAATCCATGGGCGGTATCGCCGGCTCCGTTCGCGCACCTTGCGCTGAGAAAGTTCTACAACAGCCTTCTCTCGTCCGCGGTGCTCTACATCATCATTCTCGCAATCAGCTATGTGCTCGACTCCAGAGATCGATTGGCTCGTCAACAAACCGAAACCGCCCGGCTCAACGAACAGCTTACCAAGGCCCAACTCAGCGCCCTGCGGCGGCAAATCGAGCCCCACTTTCTGTTCAATAGTCTGAACGCCATCGCCGGCCTGGTGCGCGAGAGAAGAAATGATGCCGCGGTGAGTATGATCGCCGGGCTCAGCGATTTTCTGCGCCGCGTTTTGGAGGATTCCAACCGGCAACAGGTGCCACTGAGCGAGGAAATGGAATTTCTGCAGAAGTATCTGGACATTCAGAAAGTGCGATTCGCGGAGCGCCTTCAACTCAGCGTGGATGTCCCCAGAGAACTCCTTCCTGCCCAGGTTCCCAGCCTGATTCTTCAGCCCATGGTCGAAAACGCCGTGAAACACGGGATCGCCAAGCGAACCCAGGGAGGCTCGATTCGCATTGCCGCTTTTCGCTCGAACGGCATGCTCACTCTAAGCGTTTACAACGACGGGCCGAAGCTGCCTGCCGATTGGCAGAATTCTCCCTCCGGAATAGGAATATCGAATGTAAGAACCCGGCTGCAAAGCCTGTACGGAGACAGGTTCGAGTTGAGTATGCAGAATCATGATCCGGGAGGAGTTGAGGCAACGGTCTCCGTGCCCTACAAAGAAGGATGATTCGTGCGCATCGATCAACCTGACCGGACGGCAGAAGGTACCAGCGCCGAGAGTCCGAAGCTCGATCGCCCTATACTTGATCGTCCTACTTGGATCGTCCAAAAAAAATACGCGCGCTGCTCGTAGATGACGAACCGCTCGCCCGGAGCAATCTCAAGGTGCTGTTGCAGCTTGATCCGGACATTGAAATCGTCAACGAATGCGGATCCGGCGCCGAGGCGGTCGCGGAAATCCGCAAAAGCAAACCCGACCTGGTCTTTCTCGATGTGCAGATGCCGGAATGTGATGGCTTTGACGTGCTTGAACTTTTGGGGAAAGATCTGCCTCCCGCTCTCATCTTCGTGACCGCTTACGATCAATACGCGCTTCGAGCTTTTGAGGCCGGAGCGCTGGATTATCTTCTCAAGCCCTTCGACAATGCGCGTTTTGAACGAACGCTCATCCGCGCCAAAGAGAGAATTGCGCTGGGCCGAAATCTGCCGCGAGTCGATCGTTTGGCGGTCAAGAGCGCAGGCGAAATCTCATTCTTGAAATTTTCCGACATCGATTGGATTGAGGCTGCTGACTACTACGCCTGCCTGCACGTGGGACCGCGAACCCATCTGCTGCGGCGCAGCATGTCCGACCTGGAGGAGGAGTTGGATGAGGCCACGTTTTGCCGCATCCATCGTTCGACCATCGTCAATCTCGATCGGGTCCGCGCTCTAAAACTTGGCGAGGATGGCGAACACCAGGTGCTGCTCGCGAGCGGCATCAGCCTGCGATTGAGCCGGCGCTACCGAAAGCAACTGCAATCCCGCCTGGCCGTCCGCAGCTCGGATCGTCCTTGATTCTGGGTTGGGATTCTAGCTGGGAACGAGGACCACATCCATTTGATAAAACTTGAATGTATTTTCCTCGCCGGGCCGATCGGCCGCTACGGATTGATATCGATCCAGGACGTCGTTCACAAACGCCGGCTTCTCCGATTCGGGCAAGAAGCGCGTCCATTCCACGAAGGTCACCGACCCGAAAGCGAAGAATGCGGAGCGAGACTTGAAATCCCATGCTTTTAATTCCGTGTGAATGCTTTGCACATGCAGGCCGTTCCGCTCCGCCACCGCGCTGTATTGCTCTGGCGTCAGGTGCAGGTAGGGATCGCGGAACTCCTGAAAATAACCCTTCCACCTTGGCGACAGTCTGGTTTCTTCGATCACATCTTCGAGACTCTTGCGCTCACCTTTCGGAACCAGTCGCAATTGCGCCCGGCCATCGGACTTCATCGCGGACCGTATAGAGCGGAGCGGCGCATCCTGCTCGGGCAGCCAATGCAGCGCGTTGAAGGAGACCACCAGGTCGAACTCATTCCGGAAGGGCAAACTGCCGGCGTCGGCCACTTCAAATCGAATATTCGGTTGTGCCGAAGCAATGTGGCTCGAAGCGAAAGTGATCATGTCGTGAGAGCGGTCCACGCCCACGACAGAGCCCCGCGGAACACGAGCGGCAATCTCTGCCGTGATCCTGCCGTCGCCGCACCCCACGTCGAGGATCCGCTCTGAGCCCTTAAGGTCCAGCAGGGCGAGCACCTCGTCGGCCATGGCGCGCTGGAGGCCAGATTGCCGCACGTACCCGGCCGCATCCCATTCAGTCATAGCTTGAGTTCCACTTTCTCGACCAGATAATCACATTAAATTATTTTGTCGTCTACTCCGCCAGAAAGACGCCGCACCATCAGCCCCTAACCTTCCTCGTCATTTACAATCTTCGTGTGAGAAAAGCGATTTGGCTGTGAGCACGATCTGGACGCACTACCGCGGACGATGCCGTCACGACTGTGGGTTGTGATCGCGGACGCCATCATGCTCAGTTCCAGCGCCACCCCCTTGGGACACAACTATGGAATTCGGACCGAATAACCCGTTCTATGCACCCAGCACGTTGCCGTTTCAAGCGCCCCCATTCGACAAAATCAAGGACGGCGACTACCAGCCTGCGATTGAAGCCGGCATGGCGGAGCAACAGAAGGAGATTCAGGCCATCGCCAACAACCCCGCCGATCCGACTTTCGAGAATACTCTGGTCGAAATGGAAAAGAGCGGCCAACTGTTCAACCGCGTAATGGCGGCATTCAACGCCGTTACCGGGGCCAACCTGAATCCCGAATTGCAAAAAGTGCAGGACTTCGAGGCGCCCAGGCTGGCGGCGCATCAAGACGCCATCTTCCTCGACTCCAGGCTGTTTCAGCGCGTCGCAACCATCTACGGGCAGCGCGCTTCCCTGAAACTCGATGCGGAAGCGTTGCGCCTGGTCGAGTTCTACTACAAGAAGTTTGTGCACTGCGGAGCCAATCTTTCAGATGCCGACAAGGCTGCGCTGAAAAAGCTGAACGAAGAGGAGTCGACTCTTTGCAATGCTTTCATTACCAAACTGCTCGCTGCGAATAAGGACGCCGCCTATGTCACGTCCGACAAGGAAGCGCTCGCCGGCTTGAGCGATGCTCAAATTGAGGCCGCCGCGCTGGCGGCGAAAGAGCGCAAGCTGAACGGCTATGTGATTCCTTTGCAGAATACGACGCAGCAGCCGGACCTGGTTGCGCTGAAGCATCGCCCCACCCGCCAGGCGCTCTTTGAGAACTCATGGAATCGCACCGAACGGGGAGGGCCGAACGATACCCGCGATATCGTCGCGCGCCTGGCCCAGATCCGTGCCCAGAAAGCCAGTTTGCTCGGCTATCCGAACTACGCATCCTGGAAAATGGAAGACCAGATGGCAAAAACGCCGGATGCAGCGCAGAAGTTCATGGACGCGTTGGTGCCGGGGGCCACCGCGAAGGCCGCCAGTGAAGCCAAAGACATTCAGGCGATCGATGGCAAGAAAGATGGTTTCAAACTGGAGCCTTGGGACTGGAACTACTATTCCGAACAAGTTCGCAAGGCCAGGTATGACCTGGATGAGACCCAGATCAAGCCCTACTTCGAATTGAACAATGTGCTCCAGAACGGAGTGTTCTACACCGCAAACCAGCTCTACGGTCTGACCTTCAAGGAACGTAAGGATATTCCGGTGTACCACCCGGATGTGCGCGTCTTCGAAGTCTTCGACGACGGTCCTAAGACGCTGGCGCTTTTGTACTGCGACTTCTTCAAACGCGACAACAAGAATGGCGGCGCCTGGATGAGCAACTTCGTCGACCAGTCCAGATTGCTGGGGACGGTGCCGGTTGTCACCAACGTTGCCAACTTCAGCAAGCCCGCACCAGGCCAGCCGGCTCTGATCAGCTTCCGCGACGTAACCACGATCTTCCACGAGTTCGGCCACGCCCTGCACGGCATGCTGGCCGACGCCGAATATCCCAGTCTTTCCGGCACGGCAGTGGCGCGCGACTTCGTAGAATTCCCGTCACAGTTCCACGAGCATTGGGCCACTTACCCGGCGGTGTTCAATCACTACGCGAAACACTATGAGACCGGCGAACCGATGCCGCTAGAGCTTGCTGCCAAGATCAAGCAGTCAGAAACCTTCAATCAGGGCTATGCGCTTACCGAACTTTTAGCCGCGGCGGAACTGGATCTGCAGTGGCATACGCTTCCGGCGAGCGCCCCGCTGCAGAAGCCTGATGCTTTTGAATCGGAGGCGCTGGAAAAGACCCGCCTCTCGGTCAGCTATGTGCCGCCGCGATACCGCTCCACCTACTTCGCTCACATCTGGGGTGGGGACTACGGCGCCGGCTATTACGCTTACTTATGGGCCGAGATGCTCGACGATGACGCCTTCCAATGGTTTGAAGATCACGGTGGCCTGACCCGGGAGAACGGTGACCGCCTCCGCCGGATGGTGCTTTCGCGCGGCAACACCGAGGACCTCGCCCAGTTGTACTCGGCATGGCGTGGAGGAGAGCCAGGTATCGAGCCCATGCTGAAACACCGCGGCCTGGCGTAGTCCGGCAACCCAAAGTAGCCGCCGACCCGGCTGTGCAGGAATTTGCGACCAGAGACAACCGTCTCACGCTCGATGGATTTAGCGGTTTCGCCTCGAAACTCCGCTTCCCACGGCGCCGCCCGCGAATCGGGCGCCTAAAGCCACGGAACTGCTACATCTTGTGCCTTTTTACCGCAACCCCTTTCACCTTCATTCTTACCACGGAGCTCGAGCACCCCGTATCCTCCGAAATCCGCGCCACTAGCGGCTTTTCAGCGATGGCGGTCGGTTTGCTACAGATGTATCCGAATAGGTGACCCTTTGCCGAGTTATGCCCCCGAAGAGTCGTTGCAAAACCAGCTTTTTGTCCATTTTGGGCTGCGGGAGAATCCTTTTGGTGGAACTCCCGACCCCCGATTCCTCTTCCACAGCGAAACCCATCGTGAGGCCATAGCCTCGTTGATAAACGGGGTCGCCTGTGAGTTTGGCTTCCAGGTGCTGGTCGCGCAGCCCGGCATGGGCAAGACCACTCTGCTGTTCAATTTTCTTGAAAGATTTCGCAACGCCGCTCACACCGCATTCCTGTTTCAGCCGCAAATGGAACCCCGCGAACTGCTGCAATCGCTGCTATTCGAACTGGGATCGGGTTCTGAAGAAACGTCGGTGCGCAAATTGTCCGAGCAGATCAATCAACTGCTCGGGCGGGCAGCCGAGGAGCGCAAGCGCGTCATTGTGGTCGTGGACGAGGCCCAGAATCTGGACTTCGCGGTGCTGGAAACCTTGCGGCAGCTCTCGAATTTCGAAACTCCTCGGGCCAAGCTGATGCAGATCATTCTGGCCGGCCAGCCTCAACTGGTAAGAAAATTGGCGGCGCCGGAACAGGAACAGTTGCGCCAGCGGATTTCGACCATCAGCCGGCTGAGTCCGCTGAGCTTGAACGAGACTCGCGCCTACATCAATCATCGTCTGGGAACCGCGGGATACCGGGGAGCTGATCTCTTCTCGCCGGGCGCAGTACGCAAAATCTGGGAAAACGGCAAAGGCGTTCCCCGCAACGTGAATACCCTGTGCTTCAATGCGATGCTGCTGGGCTTTGCGGGAAACAAAAGAGCAATTGACGAAGCCATCCTCGCGGAAGCGACCCGCGACCTGGACATGCCCAGCGTACTCGCCGATATGTATCGCATGGAACCGTCGCTCGCAATTCCGCCCCGTAACGGCCATGGAAACGGTAACGGTAACGGCAACGGAAATAAGATCCAGCGGATATGGGAAACCAGACCTCCCGAGCCGGAGAACATGGCTGCAGGAAGTCCGCCGGACGCTCAAATCAGCATGTCGCAGAACCCGGCAATTCATCCTGGAGCGGCTGCCTCCGGCAATGGAAGCCGCACCGGAACCGCCGAGAACATTCCGCCCTCACTGATCGAGGCTATCGTACGCATTAGCCAGACTCTCGAAGAACAGAAGATCCTGTTGGCGGCGAAATCAGGTCACGTCGTCGAGGCGGCTCCGGTAATTGCCCCGACCGTGGCTGTTCCGGCGGAAACAGTCACCGCGGTCAGCAAAGCGCCAGGCATTAACAATTCAGCCAAAGGGAAGACTGATTCTTTAGCCAAGCAGGGAAAAAACATAACCACTCAGGCCAAACCGGCCGCAGCCAATAACCAGCCGAAACCAGAGAAAATGGCTGTTGCGGCGAAGTCAGTCTCCGAATCTCCCGCTGCACGTTCGAGTCATCCTGCGGCAAGAAAGCCCGCAGGGAGTGGCGGATTCTGGTCAAAGGCCTTTGCTTTGGCCGCGATCACGTGCATCTTGACCTTCGTGGTCGTCGAAAAATCGCCGTGGCGCAGTCCGGCCCAGGCCAGCGGCAACGAGGACGGACGGCCTGCTTCAGAGCAAGGCGACTCGGCATCGGGATATTCAGTATCGAAAGGATCTTCAGCCTCCGCACCCGAGGGCTTAACCCGGCCGTCAAAGTCCGCGTCCACGAATTCCGCCACGCGAGATTCTGGTGCGGATAGTTTCGATGACGTGACTGTCCGCAAGATTCCGGCGGATTCCGCATCCCTCCCGGGAGCTGCGACGGGCGCCCAAGATCCAAAAACTGTTTTCTTCGATCAGGACAGCTCTGTAATCGCTGCGCAATACCGTTCCGCCCTGCAGCAGATTGCCGACACCCTGGCAAGAGATCCCGAAGCCAGCGCGATTCTTGAAGGCCATACTGACAATTCCGGCCCGGAGACCTATAACCTGGATCTCTCCAGTCGCCGAGCCAACGCGGTGCGGGAAGCGTTGATCGATGAGTTCAATGTTCCCAGTACTCGTCTCACGGCCATTGGCTCGGGATCGACGTCTCCGGTTCAGCCAAATTCCAGCGCGACAGGACGCGCCTATAATCGCCGAGTGGCAGTCCGTCTCGTACGTTTAGGCGAATAGTTATTTGCCGGCGCCCGTTTGTCGCCTGCTGAGCCATTCGACCCCGCCCATCAGTTAATTTTCGCTTGGTGGGCGAACCCTGTCGCAATCGCAATCACCAAATCCAAAAATTTCAGGCAACTCGCCACTCAAAGAAAGGTACACTGGTCGGCGCAGTATGGAATCGATTTAGGACAGGGAATATGGGAAAACTGTTCTGGGCTTCCGGGGTTGCCTTTTTAACCGTGACCTCGGTTTTTGGCCAAATGGCAGGCATGCCGAACGTCACGTTTACGAAAGACGTCGCGCCGATTCTGCAGAAGCAGTGCCAGAGCTGCCATCGCCCGGGAGAAGCTGGCCCGTTCTCCATGCTCACGTATGAGGACGTCCGTCCCTGGACGGGCGCCATGAAGCTCGCTATCCAGCAGAAAGTGATGCCACCGTGGTTCGCCGATCCCAAGTACGGGCACTTCTCGAACGAGCGTTCCCTCTCCGAATCCGAAACCCACACGCTCTTGTCCTGGATCGCAGCTGGAGCTCCCAAAGGCGATCCCAAAGATATGCCGGCGCCGATGAATTTCACCGAGGGCTGGGGCATTCCCAAGCCGGACATCGTGTTGCAACTGCCCATGCCATTTCCGGTGCCGGAAACCGGCATGGTCGAGTATCAGTACGTGATCGTGCCCACCGGATTTACCAAAGACATATGGGTGCAAGCGGCGGAAGTCCGGCCGACCGAACGCGCCGTCGTTCATCACATCATTGCTTACGTGCGTGAGCCTGGATCGAATTACTTTAAAGATCAGAAGCCGGGAGTCTTCTTCGAGGCGCCTCCCGCGAAGGCCGACGAGAAAACCGATACCAGCGCGTTACCCAGCGACTTTCTGGTTGGCTACGCGCCCGGACAGCCGGCCGAAATCCTGCAGCCCGGCCAGGGAAAGCTGATCAAAGCCGGCTCCGATATCGTTTTTGAGGTCCACTACACTCCCAACGGCAAAGCCGTGATGGACCAGACGAAACTCGGCTTGGTGCTTGCGAAAGAGAAGCCAAAGACGCGAGTGCAGACGCTCTCCGCCAGCAACGGCACCTTCAAGATTCCTCCCGGCGATCCCGACTATCGCGTCGATGCCTCCTTCGAAGTGGCGAAACAGGTCACGCTCGCGGCCCTGCACCCCCACATGCATACGCGAGGCAAGGATTTCGAATATCGCCTGGTATTTCCCAACGGTGAGACCCGGACGATTCTGCAGGTGCCGGCCTACAACTGGCACTGGCAACTCTGGTACGACCTGCAGGAACCCATTGTTCTTCCCAAAGGAACAAAAATCGAATGCACCGCGCACTTTGACAACTCCGCGAAGAATCCCGAGAATCCGGACCCCACCAAGACCATTATCTGGGGCCAGCAGAGTTGGGACGAGATGATGGTTGGGTTCTTCAATCTTGTCTACGACGCGGACATGTCTCCCAAAGAATTGCTACCCGACAAGAAAGAAGTTAAGGACGAGAAAACGACTTCTCCGGTGGCCAGCAGGTGAGAAGCGCAAGAGAGAACCGGGAAGTCCGAGTGCAATTCAGGTCTGCAATTGTCATTCTCGCCTGGGCACTGACCGGCTTATGCGCGGCGCAAACCAGTGCGCCGGTGAAACATCTCCTCGTGATCGGCGAGGAGCACGGCTACCGGCACCAGTCGGTTTCTCATGCCATGGCGACCCTCGAACGACTGGGCCACGAGACCGGCATCTGGGATACCACCATCCGAACCGACGCTGAAGCTCTCACCAAGAAGAAACTGGAATACAACGCGAAGAATCTTAACGATTTTGACGCGGTCCTCTTCTTCACCGGCGGCGACCTGAAGATGGATGAGCAGCAGAAGGCGGATTTCCTTTCATTCATCCACGACGACGGCAAGGGATTTATCGGAGTGCACAGTGCCACCATCACCTTCACCGACTGGCCGGAATATGGCGAGATGATCGGCGGCTACTTCGACGAGCACCCGTGGGTCACGTTCGACGCGCCGATCATCGTGGAAGATCCCACCTTCCCCGGCATGCAGCAGTGGCCGAGGAATTTCGTCATCCGCGATGAGATCTACCAGATGAAGAACTATTCGCGGGACAAGCTGCGCGTCCTGATGCGGCTCGATGCCGACAAACTCGATTTACAAAACAAGAACGTTCACCGTACTGACCGGGATTTCGCCGTCACCTGGGCAAAGATGTACGGCAAGGGACGGGTCTACTACACCACCCTGGGACACGTCGAAGAAAATTGGGACAAACCCGAATTCCAGAAGATGCTGATCGAAGCAATCAAGTGGAGTATGAATCTTGAAGATGCGGACGTAACCCCGCGGCCTTTGCCGAAGAACTGATCACCACCGAGGATGCAACACTTGCTCACGAGACGAACCTTCAACCGACTGGCGGCCACCGGAGTTGCTCTGGCTGCCATGCCCCTGCGGGCGGCTAGCCGGCTCAGAGTTGGCATCGGCACTTACAGTTATCACAATCTTTCTCTCGACGAGATGATCGAGCAGTTGAAGGCGCTGCAGGTGGACGAAATCGAGATGTCGCGCGGCGAGTTCATGCTGATGAACCATCCGGCCGAAGACATGTTTCGCTCTGCCCGAACCAAACTGGACCAGGCCGGCATTCGCTGCGTGTCCTATTACTCGGCAACGATCAAGGAGGATCAGGATCTCGAGCGTGCGCTGCGGTTCGGCGGAATTCTCGGGGTTCGAAACATCACCGGCGACGCCACCGGAGACATCCTTCATCGTATCGATCAGAGGGTCACGCAGGCGGGGCTGACTTTCGGAATCCACAACCACTACTTTCCTAACCAGAAGTTCGCTTATGAAAGTCCGGACGATGTTTTGCATGCGCTCGCAGGACTTTCCAACAACGTAGGCGCAACCGCGGACGTGGGCCACTTCGCCTCCTGCGGATACGACACCGTGGAAGCGTTGCGGAAGCTGGCTCCGCGGCTGAAACTGGTTCACTTAAAAGATATTCAGGCGCGCGGTGGCGAAGTGAATGTGTTGCTGGGCACAGGCATCTCACAAATTCCGGAAGTGATGCAGGAATTGCACCGCCAGAACTTCGCCGGCCTTGTAGCCGTGGAGTACGAAAAAGATGGCGACGTCAACGACGATCTGCGCAGGGAAATAGAGTTTGCCCGCAAGATCGCCTGGTGGCCAATATCGCTTGGTCTTTCATGAGAGTTGATTCAATGCGGAAGATTTTCACTGTCGTGCTGTTTTTATCGTTTGCCGTGGCCGTCTGCGCGGAGGATGCGCACCCCATTCTGGCCCTTGGATCACCCGCCCCGAATTTCGAACTTCCCGGAGTGGATGGCCAGATGCATAAGCTCAGTGACTACGCGTCCAGCCCCGTTCTGGTCGTGGTTTTCACCTGCAATCACTGCCCGATCGCACAGATGTACGAGACGCGTATCCAGAAGCTGGCGGACGATTACCGCGGCCGGGGAGTTGCGGTGGTGGCAATCCAGCCGAACGCGCCTGAAGCCATTCGCATCGATGAACTCGACTCCTCCGACATGAGTGACAGCCTGAATGAAATGAAACTGCGCGTCCAGTACAAGCAGCTTCACTATCCTTACCTTTACGACGGCGCCACTCAGTCTGTGGCGCGAGCTTATGGCCCCCAGGCCACACCGCATGTGTTCATCTTCGACCGCGAGCGCCACCTGCGCTATGAAGGGCGGATGGACAATAGCTATCGCACCGAACTTGTGAAAACACAGGACGCACGTAACGCAATCGATGCGCTACTGGCTAACCAGGACGTAGCGGTGAAACACACCGGTGTGTTCGGCTGCTCCACCAAATGGAAAGAAAAGGAAGCGTCGCAACTGGAAGCGCTCCGCAAGATCGAATCGCAACCCGTGCGCCTGGAGATGGCTTCCGCCGATGAACTGAAAAAGCTGCGCACCAATCCCACCGGCAAAACCCTGCTCGTGAGCTTCTGGGCCACCTGGTGCGGCTCCTGCATTCACGAATTTCCCGACGTGGAAGATACCTATCGCATGTACGGCGTGCGTGATCTCGAACTGGTCACGGTCGCGGCCAACATGCCGGATGAGAAATCAGGCGTGCAGCGATTGCTGGAGAAGATGCACGCCACCAGCCGCAATCTTTTGTTCGACTCCGACGACACCGCCGCATTACAGGCCGCATTCGACCCCAACTGGGAGTCAGCCGTGCCTTACACTGTGCTCATCGCGCCGGATGGCAAGATTCTCTATCAGAAACAGGGGGCGATCGACATTCTCGAACTGCGGCGCACCATTCTGGCGAATTTACCGTCCGACTACATTGGCTTCAATAAGTATTGGCTGGCGCAATAGGGCGAATGGACTCAGGCAAAACTCAGCCCGATCATCAACTGATTTCCCAACGCAGTGGCGCACCGGGTTTGCTCTCGCCAGTAAAACGGATTACTCCGTCGGCGTTCCGCACAGGCTCGGTAGAACCGTTCACCTTGATTTGCCGTACCCGGGCCGCTTCCCCGTTGGAGAGCCTGCACTCAATCTCCCAGTGGCCCGCGACAGCCGGGGCATACCACCCGCTGTAACTGCCTCCGGACTTTTTGAAACCTAGAAGCGGAGAAGTGAACTCATACTCTGTCAAAGGAAGATTCGGCGTGAAGCTGACTCCGCCTTCTTGAAATTCAAGGCCCAGCAGCTTGGCCGCGCTGTAAAGCGGCCAGGCGTGTGGATGCATATTCATAACTGGAAAGTCGGTCCAGTTAAATCCCAGGTCCGTTTGCGTCTTGTGATCGGGAGACGGAGCTTCCGCGAACATGGTCTGTCCCGGATATCTTGATAGCACCGAGTTGTAAGTGTCGGGACCGCTCCAGATTCCGTACCAGATTTCCGGGTAAGCCTCGGCATGCATGGCCAGGGAATTCTTCTTCCACTCGTCCCAGGCCAGAGTACCGTCCGCCATAGCCAGCGCCCAGATCAGGGTTCCATTGATAGAGGGCCAAATCCCTCCGTTGGTTAAGATTCCGAACGGACTCGCCATGGCAGGATCCCCTTGACTCTCAATCATGGCTCCAATGGGAGAAGGTTTCCGCACCAGTTCATCGAGTGCGGTCACCAGGGTCTTGCGCTGCTCCGGCGTGGCCGCGCCGCCGATGATGGCCCAGGGCTGCGGCTCCAGCCAGAGATGGTCTTCGCCGATCCAGCTCAAGTGGTGGCCGAACCAGGCGCGGCGAAACCAGCGCTCCTCCCAGCAGGCCCGAACTGCCTCCCGTTGGGCTTCGGCTTTCGCGCGTGCTTCGTCGGCGGCTTTTGCGTCGCCGACATAACTGAGCAGCCGGGCATAGTAATCGAGGACATAACACGCCATGGCGGCGTTCAAAACACTCTCGCCCTGCTGGCGAACCTCTTCGGCCAGCGCCTCCGGGACATGGCCGACCACGATATCGTCGTTCCAATCGCCGTTGGAGAGCCGCATCAGACCATGCTGGCCCACGCCGATGCCTTCGACCAGCTGAACGAAAGACTGCCGCAGAAGTTCGCGAACCGTAGGGTCAGCTGGCAACTGGCTTCCTGCCGCGGATAGCTGGGAATCTTTTCGTCGAGAAACTTTTTGTCGCGCGTGGCCAGCACGTATTCGCTGGCCAGCCACAGCAACCACATCTGCTGATCGCTGGGATGAAAAACCACCGGCATGGGGATGCTGCTGCCCACAATGCCGTAGGGAATGGATCCGTCGGGCTGGATTTCCTTCAGGGTGTAGCGAATGATTCCCCGAACCACCTCTGGGTTGCTGAAGACGAAAGGTAAGGCGTGTTGCAGCGGATCGCGCCCCGCGCCCTGAAACCCGATGATGTATTGGTAGACGTGGCCCTGCGAAAGAATGTGTTCGCGAAAAAAGCTGTCGTAGGTAAGGTTGCTGCGCAGGTAGTAGTTATGCCAGGAGGTTTCCCGTTCCACCCAGGGCTCGGCGGGCACGGTGAATCGAGGGCCATCGTGTTTCCAGGCTGCGCTGGAGCGCGCCCACACACCCGCCGGATCAACCGAGTATTTTGAAACCAGGTCGCCGATCTGAAATCCCTGCGGCGCATAGCCATAAAGAAAGCAAAGCGTCCTGCTCTCTTGCGGCCGCAGCGTGAGATGACGTTCCAAGCAGAAGCGCGCTTGCCGGACCGGTCGAACCGAGATCGCCGTTCAGCTTGGTCGACAATCCTGAGGGGCGATCCACGCCGCCGCTGCCAAAGAATGCCGACGCGTCTGTAGCAAAGCCATCCATGGGAGCGTCCAGCGACGCCAGAAAAGTAGGCGGAGGGTTGAGGTCCTCCATCGCTGCTCCGGGCGGAAGATCCGGCACAGGGCCACCGAGAAAACCGGTTGGGTTCTTCTTTAGATAGGCCTGAACCTCGTCCCACGCCTGGTCGTCCTCGGGCGTCCGGCCCAGGAATTTCTGGGTTTCCACCAAACCGGCGCCCTTCGGCAGCGTCTTGAACTGGTGCTCAAAGCGCCCGCCGAATTGCCGTCGTAGATCGGCGGCATTCACCGCCGGCCGCACCGTCGCCTGCATCCATGAGCGATAAGAAAACTGGTAGTTGTGCGATCCCCAATACTCTACCCAACGCACGTCCGCCGCGTCGCGGCCATGGTTGGTGACGGTCACCATCGACAACAAAACCGGATCATCCCCAAAGGGAGCGAAGATGACCTGATCAACGTCATACTGGCGTCCTTTTACGATCTTTCTGAAGTAGCCCTCCCCCAGGATTCTGTCGAAGGACTCGCCGCCTCCGGGATAGTAAGTGCTGAGCACTGCCTTCCCATCGCTGAGAAAGCCAATGCCGGCCCCGTAGTAGCCGTGCTCGGGAGAATAGTCGTTCAGGAATTTCGGCGAACCTTCGTCTTGTCGTACCTGCACGTATCCATAATTCGACACGGCCGCGATGAGGCGGTCATTTCCTACCTGATGCGTGTGGTCGGAGGGGCCACGCCACTGCTTGTGAACCGGCGACACGGCCTTGGGGTCAGCAATTTGATTGCAGGTGTAACGGTAAGCGGGCAGGCCGAACTGATCTGTGATCCAGTCACCAAAATAACCGGAGCCGTAAGCTTTCGATTGTTGTCTCTGCGAGCTCGGAAGCGACGCCGGAGGAGCCAAACTTGAGCGGGGCATTAAGCTTCGACAGTCCGAGTCCCTGGAATGCTCCCGCACCGACGATGCCAAGAAAGTGACGTCGATCCATTGCTGGCCCTCCCTGAAATCGAACTCCGCCAATGTTCCTTCTGGCGAAGAACTTCGAATCAAATGTAGCGCTGGATACTATAAGTCATCACACGGTAGAGGGGACTACTTCCTGGGACTTCCGGTGAGATCAGCCAGGTACTTCTTGACCATGGCCACATCTTGCGGGTCGGTGGCAGATTTCAGATATTCCTGCAATTGAGCCGCCTCGGCATCTGGCTTACGCTCGATTTCATAAATTTGAGCCAGCAGAAAGTGGGCCCGAGGTTCGCGCCCGGTTTTGTCGATCTCAACCGCTTTCAACGCGCTCCTCTCCGCTTCGGCCAGCCGATGCATCCCAAAGTAAGCGCCCGCAGTGTAGAAATAGGCGTGAGGATCGTTCGCTGGATCAAGAACAACGGCAGCGTTGGCAAAGCGAAGCATCTCTTCCCATTTCTGCGCGCCCGCATAAAGGTCGGCCACGCAGAGATCGGCGGGAAGATAGTTGGGGTCAACCTTTAGCGCCTGCGAACAGGCGTCACGGGCGTCTTCCAACTTTTGTTGCGCCTTCAGGACCTGGCCGAGCAAAACCCACGCCGCCGGGTAATGAGTATCTACACGAAGAGCTTTTCGTAGATGCTCCTCGGCTTTGCCTAGTTTTTTGTCACTGGCCGCGGTGCAGGCACGCTGAAAATCTTTTCGAGCCTGCGCTTGCACTGCCAATGACGCGACCCCGGCTATAGACGTACCCACACCAGTTAGCGGCCACATAAAACAGGATTCATCGCTCGTGGTTGCGGGGGAAGCGGCTGCGTCCGGTCCCTTAACCCTGTCGTCTGGAACCGGAGGAAGCGGGCTGCGGATAAGGGAACCTGGCTCTTTTGTTGCCGAACCGTGATTGGCTTGTGCGCACAGAGGCGGGCTGCAAATTGCCGCTCCGACGCAGACTAGAGCCCACACAGAACGTCGCGACCAGGACGCGGCGAAGTGCCCGCGGCTACTCCGAATGCCCCACATACGGCCAAAATGTTACTCCCAAATCACATCTGCGGACCCACAAAATCTTGGCTAAAGTTATCTGCCAAAAGTCGCACTGCCAGCGACCTCCTTTGCGTCCTTTGCGCCCTTCGCGGTTAAAAGACTTTGCCCAGACGCCGCAAAGTCACGCCGCCTCGCAAGACCGGAATCAATCGACTTAATCCGAAGTTACGGAATGTGGTCTACCATCCCTAATGCACGTCACAGAATGAAGGAGAACAATGGCAGCCTCTAGACATCTCATGATCGCCGTCCTGATTGCCCTGGGAATCGCTTGCGGCAATGGGACGACGGCCGCGCAATCCGCCAGTGGGCGATCGCTGGCGCCCACGCCACCCATGGGCTGGAATAGTTGGAATAAATTTGCCTGCAACGTCAGCGAAGAACTCATCCGTGAAACTGCCGACGCCATGGTCAGCAGTGGCATGCAAGCCGCCGGCTACCAATATGTGAACATCGACGATTGCTGGCAGGTGAGCCGCGACGCTCAGGGAACGATCGTCGCCGATCCCACCAGATTTCCGTCCGGCATCAAAGCGCTTGCTGACTACGTCCATGGCAAAGGCTTGAAACTCGGCGTCTACACCGATGCCGGCACGCTCACTTGCCAAAAACGCCCTGGAAGTCTCGGCCATGAACTTCAGGACGCAAAAACTTACGCCGCGTGGGGAGTGGATTACGTCAAAGTGGATTGGTGCCACGCCGAGGGACTTGATCCGGAAGTGCAATACGCAAAATTTCGCGATGCCCTGGCGCAAGCCGGACGACCGATCGTTTTCAGCATTTGCAATTGGGGCGTCAAGGCGCCATGGACCTGGGGTCCAGTCACGGGCAACCTCTGGCGCACTACCGATGACATCAGCGACACATGGGAAAGTATGTCTCTGATCGGATTTTCACAAAACGGATTGCAGAAATTCGCCGGCCCCGGACACTGGAACGATCCCGACATGCTCGAAGTCGGCAACGGAGGCATGAAGCCCGACGAATATCGCGTGCACATGGGCCTGTGGGCTCTTCTCGCCGCTCCACTGCTGGCCGGCAACGACCTGCGAAGCATGTCTCCCGAAACCAGAGAGATGCTTACCAATGGCGAGATCATTGCCGTGGATCAGGATGCCAAGGGCATCCAGGGCCACCGCTTGTGGGATGAAGGCCCGCTGGAGATCTGGGCGAAATCGTTGGCCGATGGAAGCAACGCCGTGGGCCTGTTCAATCGCGGTGGATCAGAATTGAAGATCACTCTCGACTTCAAGATGCTGAATATCAGCGGACCAGCAAAGTTGCGCGATCTCTGGCAGCACAAGGATCTGGGCGTGGCACAGGACTCATATTCCGCCACTGTTCCCAAGCACGGCGTGCTCATGCTGAAAGTGTCGAAATAAATCTGCGTCGGCAGACGCATGATGGGGCGCGACTACTTCAATTCGTCCTTAAATACCTGTCCGTCTTTCATGACGAATCCGACATGCTTTAACACGCCGATATCACGTAACGGGTCGCCTTGCACCGCGACGATATCGGCGTAGGCTCCCGGTGTGACCGCGCCAATCTGGCCTTGCATGCCCAACATCTCGGCCGCGCTCACGGTCGCGGAGCGAATTGCGTCCAGCGGCGACATACCAAACTTCACCATATAGTCGAACTCGACGGCGATAGGCTCGGTCCAGAGAATGCCGCCCATGTCGTCGCCAAACACAATTTTCAGGTGAGCCTGCATCGCCTTCTTGAATGATGGCTCGTGATCAGCGGCACGCCGGCGGTCGCGCTTTCCTTCGGGAGTATTTTCCGGAGCCCAGTCGAGGTAGTAAGGCGTGAGAGTTGGGCAGTACCACGTGCCTTGCCGCTTCATCTGCTCCACGTTGGCATCGGTCAGGCCGAGTCCATGCTCGATCGAATCACAGCCTCCGTCCAGGGCGCGTTGCAATCCGATGCCATTGTAGGCATGACACGCTACCTTCTTTCCCCAGCCGTGCGCCTCGTCCACAACCGCCTTCAGTTCTTCCACGGTCAGCGTTGGTTGTGAGACCAGGGCTCCGTCCTTGTCCACCCAGGAGCGGTGGGTCATGTAAACCTTGAGCCAATCCGCGCCGTGATCTAGTTGTTCGCGTGCCGCCTTGCGAGCCTCCCATGGACCGTCGACAATCTGCACTCCTTTCGGAACCTGAATCTCCGGAGAGTAATCGTCGAGCATGTATCCGCCGGTCGACGAGATGCCGCGCGTACTCACAAAGAGGCGCGGGCCGGGAATGACTCCTTCGTTGATGGCCTGCTTGATGCCAACGTCTCCGTAACCAGCGCCCTCGGTTTCGACATCTCTGAGCGTAGTGAAACCCTGCTCAAGCGCACGGCGTGCCGCGACCGTCGCACGCGCCGCACGATAAGAGATTTGATACTTCAATAGTTGAATGTCGTAACCGCCCTGGTCTGGCACCTCGCCCTGCAGAAAGATGTGGGTATGTGAATCGATCAGTCCGGGAAGGACAGTCGCCTGCGAGAGGTCGATGACTTTCGCGCCCGGCGGCACCTGCACCGAGGACGCGCCGCCGACACTTTCAATCCGATTTCCCCGGATAATGATCACCTGGTCGCGCTTGGGCTGGTTCGCCAGCGGGTCGATGAGCGTGCCGGCGCGAATCACGGTTACCACGCCGGGACTTGCGGACGTGGAATTGGACTGAGCGGACAACTGGAGGGTGAACAAAGCGATCAGCGCAAGGAACCATAGTTTCATTGGGTCTCACCTGTCGTGGTTGTGTTTTACGTCGGTCAGAATTGGATATCTTACAGAGAAATCGCCGGGTGCCTCGTCAGTGATGCACCCAACCCTCAGCGAACCAGCCACTCACTGATCAGGTGCATTCGGACAAGAATGGCTGAATAGAACAGCGCCACGCACAAGATGGTTCCGATTGTCGCCGACAGACCATAGCGCCAGAAACTTCCGCCAGCCGGTAATTCGTTATCCGGGTTCCATGCCAACAGACGCCTGACCCGGACATCGAGCGACTCTCCTTTGCTTCGCACCAACGCAGTCGTCAGTGCGGTCGAGGGTCGAACCAGAGTTAGGCGTGAAACTTTGATCAGCGCCGACGCGAGGTCAACAGCATCGGATGAGCCGCAAACCGCCGTAGCATCGGCCGCCATCTCCGATGCATCCAGCCAGGCCCGCTCCAGTTGAACCATCCACGGAAACGGGAGCAGCAGGAAGACAAGTTTCTTCAAATTGTCACGGCGGCGAATGTGCGCAATTTCATGACGCAGCACAATTCTCAACTCTGCTCGTGTCAGCATCCCCCGAGCCTGCTCGGACAGCAGGATTTGCGGCTTACGGATCCCGGCTGCCGTGAGCGCCGGTGAGGCTCCGCGGGGTTCAAAGACATGAACCATGCCGCCAAACGCCGCGTGCGCTCTCTCGCTCAGGCATTCGGCGACGATCCGCCCCGTCCGGCGTAGAGCTATCGCGGCTCTGACGGCGCCAGCCACGAAGAATGCCAGGCAGCAAACACTCAGTGCAATTGGAACTGCGCCCATTGGCTCGTCACCGGAATGAGGTTCCAGCAGCAGAAAAGACGGCACCATGAACGCCAGCGTCACTAGAGCAGACGCCACAAACGGAAGAACACGCAAGCCAAATAACAGATCGGCGCTGCGCCGGGAGG
Source organism: Terriglobia bacterium (assembly GCA_963734265.1). Classification (GTDB taxonomy): domain Bacteria; phylum Acidobacteriota; class Terriglobia; order Terriglobales; family Acidobacteriaceae; genus JAIQFF01. The sequence continues at coordinate 99,838 of CAVTGN010000010.1, read as the reverse complement.
AATACTGAAGCGATCCATAACGCGAAAACAACCGCCATCCGCCGCAAACCAAAAGAGACAGCGAAGCATACAACAAAATGAACACCGAGAGAGAAAGAGCTATGCCCCGCGCTGCAAACATCACTGTTTCTCCTTTCTCCGCAGTTCCCGGCGCTTGCGCTGAACCAGCTGCTGCAGATCGTCGAGCAACTGCAAGTCCCGCTCCGTGAGCGCTTCTACCAGGTACGACAGTGGCAACGAAGGTGGATCGCTTGAGTCCAGCAGTTGCTGGATGGCTTTGCCAGCCGCTGCCTTCTTCAACTCGGTTTGCGTGAGTCGCGGCGAATACCGGAACGCTCTTCCTTCGACCACCCGGTTGAGCAACCGCTTCTTATACAGCCGGTCAAGAGTGGTCATTGCGGTCGTGTAAGCAATCTTATGCTCCAGACCATCCAGGAGTTCACGAACGGTGGCCGTTCCGCGAGTCCACAAGACGTGAAGCAGCCGCTGCTCAAGCGGTCCGAGCGGCCTTTCCGCCGTTGGTCGAAGATTGTTTAGCATCGTCTTCATTCCCGGCTTACGCGACGCCCACTCATAATTAGGATGCAACTTCTTTCGCCAGCCGCTCCTGCGCGGCGTCGTAACTCTCGCCGTAGATCGACGGCACCCTGGCGCCCATGGGGCGCAGATACATGGAAAGCTGTCCGCGGTGGTGGATAGTGTGGTTCATCGCAAGCTGGATAAAGGAGACCGCGGGCAATTGGAACATGCCCCGGAAATCCATCATCTTGACCAGTTGCGCACCGCTGGCCGCTTCGAGCTTCTGCAGGTTCGCGGCAAAGGTTTCATCGAACCAGGCAGCAATGCCCGCAGAGGTCGCGACCGACTCCGGCCGGTGTATCGGGTTGAAATCAAGCACCCCGGCCGGAATTCCGCCCAGAAAGCGTTTCTCGGCCGCCACAATATGCCACGCAAGCTCCAGGGCAGTCTTGGAAATAGCGTCGGGGCGATAGTCGCCTTTGTCGAGAGGAATGGCTTCGATCACCCGCTTGGTAGTCTGGTGTTCAGTTTTGAGTGTTGGCAGGGCCAAACCCAAAATAAATTTAGCCTGATCGGGCGTAATTTGTGGAGAAGACATTTTCGTATCCTTTCGGTTGGTCCGGAATCAGCAGGTCTGGAGCATTCTAATCGACAAGTCCTCCTGAAGCCGCAGCACGAATTTCTGGGCGCCCTTAGGTCCTTGATCGGCGGAGAACCCTGATTTTCTTGGCGGTGCGATTTCGCGATGACGCCTGGTCGGGCGACGCCCTTAGATCATGGCGCATGATGGGCCGAGGCGGTGTGCGGCGGCCAACCGTCCTGAAACCAGCGCGCGAGAAAGTCGAAGCGTATCCCGTGCCCGACGCGCTGGGCGTCAAATCACCATCAAGAGGATAGGCTTCAAGCGCCGGCGCTCCTGCACTTTTTGCACTCCTTATCGCTGCCGCGATCAGCGCCGAAGTAACGCCTCGCCTGCGATAACCCTTGCGCACATAAAAGCACGAGATCGACCACACCGGCACATCATCCACTGGCCGGAGCCGCCATGCCCGATCCAGCCACGGCAGCGCGTCGCGGGGCGTAAGCTGGCACCACCCAACCGCCAGGTCGCCATCGAAAGCCAGTAAGCCCGGAGGCGGACCCCGCTTCACGACTTCGCGGAACGCCGCCTTGTTCCTCTCGCGCGGCTTCTTGCGATACGCACTGCCGATTCGCCAATACATGCACCAGCAACCGTTGCAGGCGCCGTTATCGCCGAAGAGGTCCTCGAGCTCTGGCCAGAGTTTGGGAGTAAGCGCGCGAATTCTTAGCTTCGTCACCGGGGTGGCGGTCCCTCTCTTCTTCGCCGCCGAGACCTGCTCATGAAAGACCTGGGCGCATGGGCGTAAGAATAGCAAGCGCCGCGTGGATCAGGCTACCCTGCCGCCCGCTCCCTAAAATTTCACCAGGATAGAGAGATCGGTCCTCTTCTCTATTTTGCGGAGATCGGGCGCGTGACCCCCGGAGCGAGCGGTGTCGGAACCTTCGTCGTTGCGCCGCGACCCGTTTGGATGAGTTCAGCTATTTCATTTCGGGCAGTGAGGTCTTCGGGACCTACTACTGCTGGTAGTATTCGGCTGCAGATGCTACCTTCCGCAACGTCCCCTTGATGCGCCCGGCCATGAGAAGACGGTTCCGCTGGAATCTGAATCGCGCTCACGCCGCGTCCGAAAGTTATCCCCTGAAATGAAAGTGACGGACTTCTTCACGGCTGTTTGCCTGGCCCTGACTCTTATTGCGTCCCCATCCTCGACGTGGGCACAGAATCCTCGGGGGACTTTGAGAGGCATTGTCCAGGACGCGAGTGGAGGCCGAATCCGCCACGCAAGCATCGTGGTCGAGACGGTCTTATCTTCATTGAAGCGTGAGACCGCCAGCGACGACCGCGGAGAATTCAGCCTGAATGAATTGCCGCCAGGTACCTATCAGCTCACCGTAACCGCAAAGGGATTTGCCGCCGCGCGTTCGAATGTGAACGTCATCGTAAGCTCATCTCGCGACGTGACGGTGACGATGAATCCCACCACGGTGCAGCAAACCGTGGACGTGCAGGCTCAGCCATCTTCCATCACGCTGCAACCGATTGACCTCGCGAGTGTCGTGCATCAGGCTACCGTGTCGACCCGGGATCTCGAATATATCCCGCTCGCCGCCCGCAGTTTCGCCAACATTGCCTATCTGGCTCCTGGGACTGAGCCAGTCGAGCCGTCCGACCCGACCAAGGCGCGGATCACGGCAGTTTCCACCGGTGGCAGCTCAGGGTTGAACAACGAGCTTTCCGTCGACGGCGGGGACAATTCAGACGATTACATCGGTGGCTTCCTGCAGAATTTTTCTCCCGATGCCATCCAGGAATTTGCCATGCGCACCGCGCAGGAAGATGCGGATACCGGCCGAACCACCGCGGGGTCGGTCGTAATCGCTACCAAACAGGGCACAAACCAGTGGCACGGTCTCGGAGCGTTTTATGAGCGCGCGGCGGCGCTCAACGCGCGCTTTCCGCTCGAGAATCCCGCGCCTGATCCCAAGCAGCCTTTTTCGCGGCAAAATTATGTGGGCACGATCGGCGGGCCCCTCCGGAAAGATAAAGTCTGGTTTTTCTCTTCTTTCGAGTACGTCAACGAGAACGCCAGCATCGCCTATAGCCCGTCCAGCCAGTCACAGTTCAACGCGCTGGCCTCCCTGGCCATGCAAGGACTAATTCCTGGAATCAGTTCGATTCCCGTGCCCAAGAATATTCCGGTGCCATTCCGCGATTACCTCGGTACAGCCCGCTTTGATTGGGCGCAATCATCAAAATCATCGTGGTTTCTGCGCGCCGCGATTGACAACTATGTCACGCACAACGCCCTGGTGCAGCAAGGCGCGCTGCCTTCGACGGGTCTGGAACAGCACAATAACTACATGAACATCGTCGTCAGCAATCAGCAACTGTTCAGTCCGACGTGGTTGGGAAACTTCGTGTTCAGTGCGGGTGGATTACATCTCACGGAGGCGCGTAACTCAGAGTTAGGCTTCGCGCTGGCTTTTCCGTTTACTTCAACGTCGCAAACCATTTCCGGCTTCGAGACCTTTGGTGATAACCAGTTCCAGACTCCCATCACCAACTTCCCGGTTTTGCGCAACCAGGAAAAATACCAATTGCGTTACGACGTAAGCCGGAGTTCGGGTGATCACGCGACGAAATTCGGCATTAACTTTATTCACGAGCCAGTGTTGAGCGGAGCGCTATCCGGTACTGCTGAGAAGCTTTTCACTTTTCCAAACGATCCCACCGACTACCTGGCGGACACCGCAGATTTTGCCGCCATCACGATCGGTTGCGATCCGGCGGCTCCGCAGAACCTGCCGCCCAATCCTCCGTGCTCGAACTCTACGTTCACACCCGCCGGGGACGGCAGCTTTTCCCAGAACGTACAACGGCTCGGACTCTACTTCCAGGATTCCTGGCGTGCCACCTCGCATCTCACGCTGAGTTACGGCCTGCGCTATGACACCACCTTCGGGCTTTTCATCGGGTCTGGCCGAGACCAATTGAGCAATCCCGCATACCTGACTCTGAAGGCGCTGGGAATATCTCTGATTCCGGGCGCGGCTCATGACTATCGCAAGGCATTTGGCCCGCGGATTGGCGTGGCTTACTCTCCGGGACAATCCGGGAACACCGTGATTCGCGCCGGTTTCGGGCTGTATTACGATGACCTGGCCCAGAACGGTTGGGTGACCGCGTTGCAGGCCGTCAATGCGCCACCCGACGCATGTGTCCATCCCGGCGATCCAGGCTGCATTCCGGGCGGAGGGGCGGGGAATATCATCGACCCCAACTACAAGACCCCTTACGCGCTCCACGCTACCGCCGGCGTCGAACATGCATTGAGCCGAAACTGGACAGTGGGCGCCGACTACACCCACGAACAGGGCAATCATGGTTATCGTGCTTACAACTACACCGCGGGATTTACCCTTTTCTCGCCTGATCCCGCCAACCAGGCCGATGTTCCCAATGTGACCGTTTTCAAGTCGGACAACCGTTCCAGTTACAACGCCTTGATGATCCACTTGCAAGGCAACGTCTCACGTCGCTTCAACCTGATCGCGAACTACACCTTGTCCCGGGCAAAAACCTGGGGTTGCGTGCTGGGAGAACTCTTTGACTACGTGAACGGCGTGTGCAACCCGCTCAACCCGTTCGGGCCGGGCGACTATGGTCCCTCAGGAGAAGATGTCACTCACCGCTTCGTCCTGGCGGGGACGCTCTACGTTCCGGGTGGTTTCGAGCTGACCACGATCACCCAGGCGGAGAGTGCCCGGCCTTTTACGCTCACCACGCCGGTTGACGTGAATGGCGTCGGCGATCCGGCGAACGATCGTGCTGTGGTCAATGGGGTGCAAACGGCCCTGGACCAGTTTCGCGGAACCCCCTACATCCAGGCAGATCTTAGGGTCAGCCGGCCGTTCAAATTTCACGAGCGCTGGTCGATCGTGCCATTCGTCGAGTTCTTCAATCTCTTCAACCGCAACAATCCCGGGGCCAACTACGTTACCGATATTTCCGTCCTTCCGGTCAACAGTCTCACCAACGTCACTGGACTGTGCTCGAACCCGCCGGCGTGTACCGAGTTCACGCCCATCACAAGTTTTCATCAATTACTGGTTCCGGCAGGAGGCCTCGGAGATTTCTTCGGTCCGGGCACAACCGTCGGCATTCCGTTTGCCGCCCAAATAGGCGTCCGCGTAAATTTTTGAAGACGCTGATTGGTTCCAATTACCGCCGGAAAAAACAGACGACAAAAGAGTCGAGCAGGCTCTTCTTAGCCTTACACCACTGACGTTTCAATTCGTGCGCCGTCTAGGAAGACAGCGAGGTCGACTCCGCTTCCTTCTTCACTTGTTCGAGAATGGCCTTCCGAATCAGGCCGGAGAACGGGCGGATCAGTGTCCAATAGAAGCGGAATTTCCAAAGCGCGACTGGTCCGAAACACTGGATCCTGGTCTCGGTTGAAAGAAACGTATTCTCAGGCGAATCTTCCCGCAGTCTGAAATTCCACGCAGCCTTCGCGTAACCGCGGCGGGAGAACCCAACAAAGGAGTCCGCCGTGAGGTCCATGCATCGCCTGCCATCCGGACGCCAGAATCGCCCCGCAACCCCGATCACAACCTCCGTGTTTGGGACTTCCTCCAATATGACGAAACCGGTTCCTTGAAGCCGCAGACGGAGATCGGCGGACACACGATTCCGCGGGAGTCGTCTTCCACTTCTTACCGTCATCAGGAGGCGTACGAGCCACAATTCCCTGAAATCCGCAGTGAAGAGGCGCTCATATACGACGGAAGCTGGCGCCCTGATATTGAGTCCGTAGGTCGCGCTGAAATCGTATTTCGGGAGAAATTCGCAGATTCGCGGGACGAACACAGATGCCTCACGCTACCAAAACCAGCAACCGCCTGCTTACATTCGACTGTGGCCCGACGGCGAAGTGAAGGTCGCGCCTCGCCTTCATGGGTAGCTTATCTCCTCGCCTCCAACGTTCCCGCGGCCATGGCGGTAAACACTGCTGATCCAGGAGATCCCGAGAGCGCCAACCCGCACGCCGATCGTGAGGTGTTGGCCCGGAAGCAAAAAGTTTTTGTACCCGCGCAGGTAGAACGACTCAGTTTTTTCTCCAGGACGCCAGGATTGCACGATTACGTTCTGGTAGGTCCAGACTTCGTATGGCGCGTCGACGACCACCGTCTGGTAGCGGACTTCCTTCGAATGGTCGAGCGCGACGTTCGTAAGAAACAAGCCGGCCAGAAGCCAGGGCAACACCGAGGCAAAGAAATACTTCGCGTTGGCGTGCTGAGCTTTGTCCGCAGTAAACAAAGCACCTCCCGCCGCGAGGCAGGCGGCGAAGACAAGTACGAGGAGGAGGTTGGCACTAAACGGCGGGTAAGCGCGGAATGCGCAATAGATCAGAGCCAAAACGCCGAAAAGAAAAATAGCCTGAAGACTTTTCATGACATCGCCATTGCACCAGCAATCAAGTCCTGGCAGAAAGTCTGTTCGAGTTGCGCCGTGGACAGTCCGAAATTCTATTCTGTAGTGAACCCTCCATCGTCAAAATAGCGTGACAGCAGACTCTGATAGTCAGAAAATGATTCCTGAATGAATACCTGGCTGCGGCTCTATCATAAGACAGACGAGAGTATGTCCGGCGATGCTGCACCAATTCCGCGCAGCGCCGCACCAGCGAGCAATCTTGTGAAACGGAAGAAAGCATCTGGGAGAACCCCGGCTGCCCGTGCCCGATCGATTGGAGAGTCGCTATGTCTTACCTCGAAGAAAGCGGAATGGCATCGGTTGATTGCCGGTATATTCCTCGCTGCTGTAGCGATTTCCGTCGGATTTGCGGATAGCACCCCGGACCGGATGTTATTGCCGATCGAGGTCCTGGGTGCAGATGGCACAACGGTGAGCAGGACCTTCGCCCTTCAGCAGGCGCCGGCTGACTCGGTCCGGTTTCTCTGGCTGCAGATCCATGGCCTGCGCTATGCGGATCAAGCCAGCGTCCAAGTTAACCAGAGCGCCTGGATACCCCTCCAGAACAAGACAGTCGCAATCGCCGAGCCTGCCCGGAGTTTCGGCGGGATCGGTGGAGGCTTCTCCACGCTGGTGATGACCCTTCCCCTGCCCAAAGGCGCTGTCGTGGGTGGCGCCAATACCATTCGTTTCCGGTTCAACCAGTCCGACGGTGTTTCCAGCGGCTATCGCGTCCTGGCATGGAACTTCCTAACCAATGAGGGAAAGAAGATCCTCCCACCCGACAATTTTGGGGACGATACACCCGAGAGCTGGACACCACCCCTGCCCGACGCAGCTTCTATCCTGGCCGGGCGAGAGCTCTGGCGAAACGCCTCACTGGCGGCCAGCAGCCTGCCAGATAGCCCGAGGATTCAGGCGCGCTGTGCCGACTGCCACACCCAGGATGGGCGCGACTTGAAATACTTCAACTTCTCCAACACCAGCATTATCGCCCGCGCACGCTTCCATGGCCTGTCTGAGCTGCAAAGCGAACAGATCGCAAGCTATATTCGCAGCTTGTCGACGCCGAATCCCGGCCGCCCGTGGAACCCGCCATACCAACCCGGACCCGGACTGGACGAGCAACCGATCTCGAGCTGGGCGGCAGGCGCCGGACTCGCCTGGGTCCTCGAGCGGGATACCGATGCATTGCAATATCTGATTCGCCAGCGCAGCGACGGAATCAACTCAGCGGGAAATGCACGCAACCTCAGTGGACTTGTGCCCCAGATTACCCCGGACATTTTTCGTCCGGACGGGGACCTCAATGCTCGGCAGATTCCGATCGCCTTGCAACTCCCGGATTGGAACCAATGGCTGCCGCGCGTACATCCCAAGGATGCATGGGGGCCAGCCTTTACACAGAGCGCGTTCGCAGCCTTGTACGGTGGAGAGACAACTTCAGAGAGCAAGAGCAAGATTGGTAAGAAGCCGCCGCTACGCACCCTGCTGGCCACAACCCAGACTACCGACCATGACATTCGCCCGGTAGTGGCCGCGTTCGCGCAATGGTCTGAAGCCCGTCACGCCTTCCTTGGACGCGTTGGCAAAGCAGAAGGGGCGTGGTCGCCCGAGTTGACCAATAAGGTGTACTCGACCCAGCTATGGCAACTGGTCAAGACGTGGGAGATGATGCAGGAGTTTGGGCTGGAAGGACGCGGGCGCGACCTGTTTGGGTCGACCGCAGAATCCCGCACCTGGTGCAACGTTGTTCCGGGAGAGGCTGCTCCGGCGGCTGCTCACATCCCTGATGGACCAGCCGGCGTCGGCGGCAGCGCGTTGACTAACGAATATTTCACATCGGCCTGGTATGAGCTGCAGATCGTCTTGAATAGCGGCAATCATCAACACCGGGAACGGACCCCGGTGGACTGGCTATACGTGATTGGCGGATTCCTTGACCTTCATGCGCAGACCAACCAGCCGGAACCAGCGCGACTCCTGGTGGCCGTAACTAAAGCGCTGCAGTCGACCGATCCTCGTTTGGCCCCCGACGACCTCAAACAAGGTTGGAGGCCGGATGAGAACATCGATCCCCGCATCATGATCAGTCCAGTTTGGGCGCCGATGTTTCAACCGCTGCCGATCGAGGTACATCGGGCCCTAACCGCGTCGATGCTTGCCGCATGGATGGACAAGAACCTGCAATACCCGATGACGAAGCATTTGCCGACCGGGTTGATCCGGCGCCCATACACTCAGCCTCACAACTACGGGGACATCAGCGGCGGGAAAGTATGGGAGGCCGCAAAACAGTTCCGTGATGCCGGCGTTGCTCCCGAACTCGTCCAGCGCTTGCAGCAGTGGGGAATTGCATACACCGACCGCGCGGCACGCATTCAATACTGACGCTACATCCTCAGCGCCAAGCGTCGAGGCACCGCCGGTAGACAAACGGTCCTGCCGCTTAATACACTCCTTCTGCTGCATCCGATCGCGTTATCAATATCTATAATCTATATATATGCGACTTGTTACTTTCGAGGATCCCGCGCGTCAGTCCCGTGTCGGCGCGGTCACGCCCGATGGACGGATTGTCGATCTGCACACGGCCTGCGCCCTGTACCTGCGGGATGTGGAGGCCGAAAGTGCCTTCTACCGCCTGGCCGACGCGCTGGTTCCACCTAATATGCGGGCGTTGTTCCTCGGAGGTGACACCAGCCTCGAAGCCGCCCGCAAGGCTTTCGATTACGCACTGCATGACGACAAACTCCCTGGGCCTCGCGGTGAGGCCATCTTTTATGCTCCCGATGAAGTGAGTCTGAAGGCGCCAATTATTCCCAGGAAGTTTTTTCATACTGCGGGCAATTTCCGTGAGCACCACGAGGAGGCCGCCAAGGCCGCGTTCTCGCATCCCGTCATGCCGTGGATCGTGTTCTTCCAGAACATTGACGCCATCATTGGCCCTGACGAGCCGGTGATTTATCCCGAGCACCTCACGCAAGAACTGGATTACGAACTTGAACTCGCGGTGGTCCTGAAAAAAGGCGGTAAACACTTCACTCCGGAAGAAGCCAAAGACTATGTCGGAGGCTACGTCATATTCAATGACATTACGGCTCGCGACATTCAGCGCCGCGAGATGAAGTCAGGAGTGTTCAGCTTCTGCAAGGGCATCGACACGTTCTGTCCGCTGGGGCCGTGGATCGTGACCGCCGACGAGATTCCAGATCCGCATAACCTGGCCATGGAACTGCGGGTGAACGGACAGCCCCGGCAAAATTCGCATTCCAGCAAAATGTCAGTGAAGATTCCCGAGATTCTTTCTCACTATTCCCCCATGGGCTACAGCGCGGGCGACGTCGTTTCTACCGGCACAGTCTCGGGCGTTGCGGCGTTCAGTGGCGACCCCCAAGCCTGGTATCTCAAGGTTGGGGATGTAATGGAATGTGAAATCGAAAATATTGGAATCTTGCGCAATCGCGTAATTTCGTGGGAGGCAGCCTATGGCAGTAAGCCCGCTGCCCTGGCCACACAGGAAACATCTTCGTAGACACATCGATGACGTCCTATCGAAACAGCGGCAAAGTCTGGGTGAGCGATTGCCTGCTCACGGACGACGAGTTCGGCGAAATGGTCCGGCAGGTATTGGCGCAGACCCCGGCAAGCAAGGTTTAAGCCGCTTCGCTTCTATTTCCTGAAGTGCGGCAGCACGGTCTCTCCGAACAACTTGGCCTGTCCCGTGCGATCGTCCCCCCAGATCTCGAGCATAATGTGGGTGCAGCCCGCATCGCGGTACTCCTCAATGCGCTGGATGCACTCGTCCGGTGTCCCGGCGATGGCACAGACTTTGCTGAGGATTTCGTCCGTCACCGCTTTCGCGGCTGCCTTCCGTCCACCTCGCTCCATGGCGTCAGCCACCGGACGCAACTCCTCAAAGGTCAAGCCGGCGCATTCCAGCAGGACGTCGGCTGAGCCCTTGATGTTCTGAACTTTGTTGGCGAGATACATGGCCGCCTGCTCGCGGGCGCCCTCCTTCCCTTTAGCGGAATCGCGACCGATGCTCCCCACTATCACCGAACCGAGGACCAGCGCTGCCGGGTCTTTCCCAGCCTTGCGCGCGCCCTCTTCCATGTTCTTGCGCGAGTAACGCACAAATGCCGGAGTAGTGATACTGGCGGTCAGCAACCCGTCGCCAACCACACCTGACATTTTCTGTAATACAGGCCCCGTCGCGGCCACATAAATCGGAGGAATGCCGCGCGGAGTATGCGCGTCCGGCTTCAGGGGCGGCACATTGGCCTGGAAAACCTTGCCTTCGTACTGAAAAGCTCCGCCGTTCAGGACGCCTTTGATGACTTCAATGCTCTCGCGCATGACAGTCGCCGGACCAACTTTCTCGCCTTCCCCTTCGCCGATCTCCTTCATGAAAATCTTGGAAGCACCCAGACCGAGTAAGAAGCGATCGCCGGCGAGATCCTGCATGACGCGGGCTTCCATCGCAATCTGCACCGGGTGACGCGTGTAGGGCGAGATGATGCCCCATCCCAGTTGAATCCGCCTGGTCTGTGCCGCAATTACCGCCAATACCGCGGTCGAAGAACGGGCCTCGAAGGAATGCTTGCGCCACCAGGGATACGCTTCGGCAATCCAGAATGTGTCGAATCCCGCTTGTTCGCAGGCCTTGGCCATGGCGACGGTTTCGGGCACCGGCTCCATGCTGAGTTGCAGAACGCCGATATTGAATGGGACTGTCATGACGGGAGTTTCTGGTTTCTGGCTTCTGGCTTCCTAAACCGTTTTTTTAGAACCAGTTCTCAGAACTTGGTTCTCGGTTCTTAGACTCTTAGTCTGGATCTTTCCATGAATGCTCGAGACCTTTGATGAGTTCCCACATAAGTTTGTTCAGGGGAGTGGGGACTCCGATTTTTTCACCCCAGGTCACGATGGCGCCATTCATGAAATCCACCTCGGTCTGACGCTTGGCGAGGACGTCCTGCAACATGCTGGCACGATGTTTGCCGGGGGCATTGGCACCTTTTTTCACCAGTTGTCGAGGATCGCCATGGAGCACGATTCCCAGTTTGCTGGCCACGGCCTCACCTTCGGCAATCAAGTCATTAAAAAGCTGGCCCGTGGGTGCGAAACGCGTCGCCGCACCGTGATGCAGCAATGTCAGCGCGCCAACTGGATTGGTGGACGCGTTGAAAATCAGTTTGGTCCACTGCGCTCCGCGCGCATCTTCTAATGCAATGGTGTTCATACCGGAGCGTGTCATCAGGCCGGCCAACTCCTCCACCTGGCGCATTGAAGTATGCGTGGGTTCGAACGGGCCGACCCAGGTGTCGCCCTTGATGTCGTAGCCGATATGTCCGGGCGCAATCGGGTGGCCGGCGGGAAAGGTCGTGCCCCGGATTACATACTTCACGTGCTCGGCGATGATTTCTTCGTTGCCCACGCCGTTTTGCACTGAACACACCGCACTGTTGTCATCGAAGATGTGCGCCACCTGCGCCACGGCGTTTCCGGTGTGGATCGCCTTGGTGGCGACAATGCCGTAGTCGCAGCGCGGCAACGCCTTGGGATCGCTGGTCGCATTCAGCCGGGCAGTGAAGTCGGCCGCGCCGGACAGCCGCAGCCCATTCTTCTGGATTGCATCGGTGTGCTCCTTCCAGAGATCGTAGGCCCAGACTTCGACTTCGCCTGCCTTCGCCAGGTGCGCGGCAAACAGGCTGCCCACCGCCCCGCATCCGACTACGCAAACTTTCATCGCGAAGTGGTCCTCAATTCCTCGTGGGAGTTGCGGGACTCTTGTCCGGTGTAAAACTTCCAGGGAACATCGGCCAGGCATTCGCCCTCGGTTTTGCCGATGCGATAAGTGTCCTGGGTATAGAGGCAGACCTTGCCGTCGGTGTCCACGACCTGGGGATGAAGCGAGAAGATCATGTTCTCCTCAAGTGGCACGTCGCTCTTCGACCCGATCGCAGGATATTCGAGCATGGTCGCTCCAATGCTATGGCCGGACAGGTGTCCCAAGGCGAATCCATGTTTCGCGAACGCCTGCGCGACTGCGCGGTGCACATTGCTCGCCAGCTCACCCGCGCGCATCAGCTTTCGCGCCTCCTCCAGGGCATGCGGATAGACGTCCGCCATGGCTTGGGTGCGGGGGCTCACCTGTCCGGAAATCAACGGACGGGAAAACTCCACCCAGTAGCCGCCCGCGCCCGTAACTTCGAGGGAGTAAAGAAGAAGGTCGTCGGCGGCCACCACGCGATGGCCCGGCACTTTGAAGGAAGCTTCGGCCTCGCCATGGGTGCCGGAGAGCATGATATTCATCATGCGCGGCCCGGCCCCGCGCGCGAAGAAACGTTGTACTGCCGGCGCCATGATTTCGGCCTCGGTCTTGCCCGGCTCGTAGGCCGCGACCAGCGCCCAAAAGCCGTCCACAATGATGTCCATGGCGTCGCGCACTTCGGCAAGCTCTTCATCGCTCTTGACCGCGCGGGCGATATCAAACTGCCGATCAAAAGGTACGAGCTCGAACGGACTCTTCGCCAGCTCCACGTAATCGCGCACGGCCATGATGAAATCCATGCCATACACTCCGACGCGTTTCCAGCCACGTTCCTGCCCCCGTTCACGAATCCAGTTCCCCGGAACATCCGGCCAGACATGGTCTTTGATCCAGGGCTTGCCTTTGTCGCCGATCCAGCGCGCCTCTCGCGGAAATACCAGGGTCGGCTCACCCGCCAGCGGCAGCACAACGTAGACGTAGCGGTGCACGATCTCAAATCCGGAGACGTAAAACGTTGCGCCCTCGAAACCGGCATACTGATTGCCGCACACGATCAGCGCATCCAGACCCTCGCGCTCCATTCGGGAGCGGATGTTCCTGTAGCGACGGTCAATTTCCTTTTGACTTGGCAATCTCTGTCCCTCGCTCTTGTCTTCTTACGCCGTTGATCCGGAGCCCTATGACTCAACTCCGCACAATTCCGCGGCCGTAAGTGCGTAGATCTTTGTAATGTCCACCAGCGTTTTGATTTTGACCTTTTCGCCTTCGGCATCGCGGGGTCCGCTGGAAGGCCCGTAATTTACTGTCTCGACGCCGTAACGGCTGAGCACGCTAGCATCCGAGCACCAGCAAACCACCTCGCGCTCCGGGGCCTTGCCCATGATGCGTTCATGATTGGCGTCGATGGCCTTGATCATCTCGTGGTCTTCACGAATGCTCGCGCCGGGCACGGAAACATAGGTCTCAAACTCCAGCCCCCAGTCCGGGTGCTGCTTCTCCAGATCGAGGAAGACCTGCTGAATATCGCGGCGCGCGTCGCTCATCGGAATGTTGGGCGGAACCCGCACGTCGAGGAACAGATCGGTCTTTTCCGGAGTGCGGCTGGCGCGCCAGGCGTGGCCACCGCGAATGCCGCCGAGGTTCACGATCGCCTTCCTGCCACCGTAGGATGCCTTCTTCTCCCACACGCCGATCCATTTCAGGATCTCGCCCATCAAATCGTGCATGCGGCGAATCGAGTTCATCTCCTCGCGTCCTTCGCAGAACGCGGTATGCACATAGATTCCGGTGCAGGAGATGCGCACCCATAGCGAACCGAAGTGTTCGAGGACCACATGCATGTCGGTGGGTTCGCCCAGAATGCACATGTCAGGCAGCACGCCGTGATTTACCAGGTAGTGCGTTCCTACACCGTAGCCGCGGTACTCCTTGCCTTTGAACTCGCCCCACTGGGTTTTCTCAATCTCACCCGCAACGGCTGCGACGATCACATCGCCTCGTAACTTGATCCCGGCTTGCTGCAGCGCCTTGACCGCGTGGGTGTAACAGACCAGCGCGCCTTTCATGTTGTAAATGCCCAGGCCATAAACGAAGCCATTCTTGACGACCGCCTGCGGCTTGTATCCGATGCCGGTCAGGAAGTCTTCCCGCCCTGTGTTCGAGGTATCCATGTGCCCGTTGAACATCAGGTTCTTGCCGCCGCCACTTCCCTGCCAGCGGCCAATCACGTTGGCGCGTCCTTCTTCCACTTCCTGCCAGGTGACCGTCAGGCCGAGCTGTTGCAGCGCACGCTGCATGTACTGCGCCATCCCGAGCTCTTCTCCCGTGGGACTGGGAATATTGATTACGTCGCAGCACATGGCCACGATTTCTTCTTCCTTGATCCCGGCGAGAATCTTCTCCACCAGCTTCGGATTCAGTTCCGGCTTCGAATCTTTATGTGATTTAGCCACAGTTCTCGGTTCTCAGTGCTGAGTTCTCCGTGTCACACCAGTCGAAAATCGTCGGGATACGTACACAGCTTCTCGTTGCCGGTTTCGGTGATCAGAAAATTATCTTCCAGACGCAATCCACCGCCGCCCGGCCAATAAATACCCGGCTCGATCGCCAGCACCATATTCTTTTTGATCGTGCCTGTCCCGGCCTGATGCGCATAGGGAAATTCATGAGCCCGCGCTCCTACCCCGTGACAGATGGCGTGCGAAGGCTGGCCCGGGTAGCCACCTTCCGTGATGCGAGCGCGGATCAAGCGATCAAGATCGGGAAAGCTGGCGCCATCGCGCGCAAACTTCACTGCCTCATTGAACACTTTCAGGAGCAGGTCCAGCAGCTTGTGATACTCCGGTGTCAGTTCGCCGGGACAGGCATTCTTGGTCAGGTCCGTCCAGTAACCGTCCACGCAGACCCATATCTCAAACAGTGTGGGTTCGTTCTTCTGAATCGGCCGGTCCCCCGTGGCGGTAAACGTCGCAATCCCCTTGCCCGACCACACCAGCGTGAAGGCGCGTGCCATCTCGACTTTGCCCTTGTAGCCCACACCGAGGCCGTGCACGAAGCCTTCGTACATGCCGCCGACTTCACTTTCCTTCATTCCCGGACGCATGTGCTCGCGGGTATAGTCCATGGCCAGCGCTGCCAGTTCGTTCGCCAGACGCATGCGCTCGATCTCTTGCGAAGTCTTGATGGCACGGGCTTCGTTCAGCAGCGGAGTGCTGTCGCTGAGCTTGCCGGCAACTTTCCGGAACGCATCAAAATAAAGCCTGCGTCGGCGTGGTCGGCTCACCCACCATGCGATCGGCGGATTGCGTCCCCATATTGAGTTCAATGGCGACATTTTCCGTCAGACCGTTCTGTTTAAGGATTTCGAGCGCCAAGTCCAGCGCGCGAAATTGAGGTGGCCGAGGATCGCGTGCATCATAACTCTTGAACAGGCGAATATCTTTCGTCCATGAATTGCGTTGCGCGTCGGCCTGTTGTGGCTCCAGGGCAATCAGTATGGGCTCGCCTTCCCGCGGAAAGATGGCCGCATCATATCCCTTCATGCACCAGTAGTTGGTCAGGTACAACATATTGTCGGGGGCGCGCACCACCAGCGCGCTCAGATCGTGATCTTTCATCAAGGAGCGCACCCGGTCGAGTTTCACGTGGTCTACTGGCCAAGCCATACCTAGTGAACCTTTCCCTGCGCGACCACCGCCCGGTTTTCGTCGGCAAAAGTCCACGACGCTTCCCGTCCTTTAATCAAGCGGTAAACCGCCGTGTGCATGGGCGCGGGTACCCCAACCCTCTCGGCCTCCCGAGCGATCGCTCCGCTCAGAAAATCCACTTCGGTCGGCAATTGATGACGGACGTCATAGAGCATCGACGGGGGGTGGTTGGTCATCGCGCCGATTTTGTTCATCTCCCACGGATCTTCGTGCAGTTGCACTCCGACAGCCTCAGCGACGCGCCTGCCTTCGTTGATCAACTCATGGAGCAAGTGGCCGACACTGGAGAACTGCGATTCGTCCGCGAAGTGGGGCGAATGCGGCAAGCCCGTCAAGGCAGAAACTCCATTCACCGAAGCGTTGAAGATCAGCTTTGACCACTGCGCCGGGCGCGCATCTCGTAAAGCCTCCGCTTTCAAGCCGCCGGCAACGATCAACTCTGCCGCCTCCTGGACCAGGGCGTAGGGTGTGTTACAAGGTTCGAAAGGCCCGATCCAGGTTGCCGTGTCCAACTCGTATTGCACATGCGTATCACTATGCCGGGTACCGCTCATGAAAGTTGTGCCTCGAATTACATAGCCGCGAGTGTGTGTGGCAATGATCTCCTCGCAGCCCAGGCCGTTCTGCGCGGAAATAATCGCGCCCTTGTCGAAGTGGTGTCCCACTGGAGAGATGGAATCGTCCACCTGGGTCGCCTTGGTGGCGATGATGCCAAGCTCGCAGTCCGGCAATTCATCGGGCCGAGTGGTGGCTTTGAGTGCGACGTGAAAATCGTGCGCGCCTGAGACCCGCAGTCCTTCGCGATTGAGAGCCCGGGCATGCTCTTCGCGGCGGACGAAAGCCCAGACCTCCGCGACCCGCGCCAGGTGCGCCGCGTAGAGGCTCCCAATCGCTCCACAACCGATCACGCATACCCGCTTCATAAGTAGCGTTGGCATCCCGCCGCGTTTCTATCTCCTGCAACAATCCGCGGGCGAGGGCGCCCGCGCCACACGGTCATATTCGCTTCTCCATTTTCACCAACTGCCTGGTTTCTTTGCCGACCATGGCGCGGAACAAGCTGTCGGCGTTGTTGAACGAATCTTCAATGATGATGCCGCTCGGCGAACAGCGCATCCTGCAACGCCGCCGAAATGGTATGGATCGGCGCCGCCCCACCTTCACCCATTCCTTTCGCGCCGCTGTAGCTGTGCGGCGAAGGGGTTTCGATGTGACCGTATTTCACCTTCGGCATGTTCATTGCCGTGATCGGAATGTAGTCGCTGAAGGTGCTGGTGAGCATGTTTCCCACCGCGTCATACACACAGTTTTCCATCAGCGCGGCGCCGATGCCGTGCGCGGTCGCACCGTACACTTGCCCTTCCACAATCGGCGGATTGATCACCGTGCCGCAATCGTCGATGGCCACATAATCCAAGATGCGCGGGATGAACGTGTCGCGCTCTACTTCAACCACGGCGATGTGCAACTGCGACGCGTAGGTGAGGGTCAGGCTGCCGTACTTCTTTTTCGTGTCCGGCACCTTGAAGGGCGCTCGCCAGACGTAGCGACAGTTCAAGCGTGATTTCGTAAAGTTCAGCGGGCAAGCTGGCGCTGTTGGCGTTGACCAGGTTGGCGAGCCCCCAGTAGTTGATTGATTTGCCGCCGCTCCTGGCGCGGATTTCCGGGCCTTGCGCGCCGGTGCCGAACTCGAGGTCGTCTTCCTTGGTACTCGAGGGCAAACGCTGCCAGCCGTTTCATTTCGGCCTTCAATTTTTGCGCTGCGCCGTGGACGGCAGACAGTCCGGACACCGCGAACTGGCTGGCATAGGTCCCGGAAAATCCGGTGTGCACGTTGCGCTCGGTATCGAAGCCCGTGCGCACCGTGATCAGGTCAGGGTGAAGATTCAGCACATCGGCGACGACCTGCGCCGCGGTGGTTTCGTGTCCTTGACCTTGCGGGCAGGAACCGACCGCAACCACGACCTCTCCATAAATATCGAGTTTGCAGTTGGCGCCCTGCGAATTTCCGGAATAGGGCAGGAATGGATTCACGATCTGCGACTGCCCGAAGTTGTTGGTGCCGGAATCAAGCGTGGTCCCGATCCCGATTCCGATCAGCCGGCCTTCCTTGCGGGCCGCAGCCTGCTTCTTCTTCCATTCGTCCCAGCCGATCAGACCCTTCGCGACCTGCAGCATCTTCGGATAATTGCCCGAGTCGTAGACGCAGCCATTGGGTGTGGTGTAGGGAAATTCCTCAGGAAGAATGTAATTGCGCAGGCGCATCTCATCGGCGGCAATGCCCAGTTTGTGGGCGCAAATATCAACGATGCGTTCCAGAAACCACAAGTGCTGCATGCGCGAATAGCCGCGATTGGGGCCGACCGGACACTTGTTGGTGACTGCCTGCGAGAAATCGATGCGGGCGTTCTTGAAACGGTAGACCCCAGGAAAGACCTGTGACCAGATCACGCAGCCCAGGGGCTCGTAGCGGGGATATGCGCCGCAATCGTCGATATGCCGCGAGTCAACCGCCGTGATGACGCCGTTCTTGTCCAGCGCAACTCGAGTATCGCGAAAGGTCCGTTCGTTGCCGTGCGCGCTCGAAGTAATGTGCTCGGAGCGCGTTTCCACCCACTTGACCGGACGCCCGCCAGCCTTCTTTGAAGCCAGCGCGCAGACAGCCATTTGCGGATAGCTTGTAATCTTGATCCCGAAGCTGCCGCCAATGTCAGAAGTCTCCACCCGAATGCGATCGATGTGGACGCCGAGATGCGCGGCTAGAAATTGGATGGCAAACGAGGGAAACGAATTGTTGCACTGGTAGTAGATGCGCTCATCTTTCGGATTCCACTGGGCAATGACGACGTTATTTTCCAGGGGCGTGCTGGAAAAGCGATGGAAGTGCAAACGATCGATGTTGACGACGTAGGCCGCTTCTTTAAATGCGCGCTCCACGTCGCCATATTCGAACACACCATTCCAGACCCGGTTAGTGCCAGCTTCTTCGTGCAACAGGCTCTTGTCTTCCAACGCATTTTCGGCGTCGACAACTGGATCGAGTGCCTCATATTCGACCTCAACCAGCTCAGCGGCATCGTCGGCCAGGGCCGGTGAGCCAGCCACCACAGCCGCCACTGGCTCACCCTGGTAGCGGACCTTCGAAACCGCCAATGGGTAGTCTTTAATTTTGGCGAAAGGATCGGGCCCGATTTCGATGAAGGGCTGGGTCTGCTGCGCGACCTCAGCGCCGGTCAACACGCAGGCGACGCCAGGAAGAGCTTCGGCGGCTGAAGTCTCCACGCTCACGATCTTTGCATGGGCATAAGGCGAGCGGACAAAACGCAGGTAGAGCATCTCGCGGAGCTTGATGTCGTCGGCGAACTTGCCCCGGCCGCGCAGCAGGCGATTCTCCTCCTTGCGTGGAAGCGATTTGCCTACCCAGTTCTTCTTGTCGGCTTCCGGACTCAATTCATACTCCTGGGGCGAGCTTTGCCCGGGTGGACAACCGAGGGCGGCTGTCCCCACGTGATCAACTCAGCTTAATGCTGTCTGCAAACCGTCTATCAATTTCTGGACATTCTTCCTGCCCAGTGGCTCCAGCAGTCCGCCGGCGACTGACGCCAGCGCGCCGAAGACCTGGGCTTCACCCTGCCATACTACTTTGGTTCCGCTGCCTGCCGGCGTAAGGTCAAAGCCTGCCGTCATCGCAACCTTGCCGCCCGCGGCGCTGCCCTGTCCTTTGTATTCCGCGCGCTTGGGGCGTTCCGCTTGAGTCAACTCCATCTTCATGTCGGCCGCCCCTCTGATATAGGAGATGCCAACGTTTACCTTCACCGTAAAATGGGTTGCATCCTGCTGCGTCATACCCTGAAAGTCCGGCAGCAGCGGAGCGAATTTGTTCGGGTCGGTGAGAAAGTCATACACCTCTTCCGGCGTCCGCTTGATCTCGAACTCACCGCCAAACTTGATGGCCACGTCTCAGGCCCCCTTCATGCTTTGTGCCGCCATCTGGATTGCCTTCAGAATATTTTGATATCCGGTGCAGCGGCAGGTGTTGCCGGCGATGGCCTTGCGCATTTCTTTTTCGCTCGGCTGCTTGTTTTGCGACAGCAACTGCGCCGTCGAGAGCATCAGTCCGGGAGTGCAGTAGCCGCACTGCAGTCCATAAGCGTCGCCAAAGGCCTTCTGGATGGGATGGAGCTGGCCGTCTTTCTCCAGTCCTTCCACCGTCGTGATTTCGGCGCCGTCAGCCTGCACGGCAAAGATGGTGCACGACTTCACTGCCGCACCATTCATCAGCACCGTGCAGGCACCGCAGTAGGTGGTGTCGCAACCCACGTGCGTGCCGGTAAGGTCGAGCGTTTCGCGAATCAACTCCACCAGCAACATTCGAGGTTCCACCGTCAGCGAGTGAGGTTTCCCGTTCACCTTCAGGTTGATCGCAACCTTTTCGAAGACATCAGGCATAGATGTGGCCCGCCTCGATCTGCTCGCCTCGGGCACGCCGAATGGCAATATCAAGCGCGCGCTTGACCAGGGAACCGGCAAGTGTTCGTTTGTAATCCGCGGAACCTCTCATGTCAGACTGTGGATCGGCGGCCGCCCGCGCGGCTTCGACCGCTGCCGCAATCGTTTTTTCCGTCAGCCGCTGCCCGCGCAGAGCGCCTTCAGCGTCTTTGGCTTTGATGGCGGTCAGCCCCACGCAGCCCAATGCGATGGCCGCATCCTTGCAAATGTCCCCGTCCATGGAGAGCTGCACCGCGGCACTGGCGGTGGGATACACAGGCGCCGAACGTTTGAACGCCACGTACGCGCCGCCGCTCCCCTTGGGTGGAATTTTGACCACCACTTCGCTGACCAGCTCATCGTGTGCCAGAGCGGTGGTGTAGGCATCCTTGATAAAGTCTACAAGCTGCACCCGGCGATGACCTTTGGTCTTCTGGCATCCTACTTCGGTCTGAAGCGTCATCAGGACCGTAGCCCAGTCGCCGCTGGGATCGGCTTCCGCCAAAGAACCGCCGATCGTGCCCCGATTGCGTACCTGGACGTCGGCAATGCCGGCCGCACAATCATGAATGATGGGAATCCTGGCTGCGACCGGCGAGGCCTCGATCTCAGCATGGCGCGTCAGCGCGCCGAAATGGAGTGCGCCGTTTTCTTCCTTGATGTAGGACGTGCCGGGAACGAAGTTCAGATCAACCAGATGACCCGGATTGGCGTAGCGCAGCTTCATCAGCGGGATGAGGCTCTGGCCGCCCGCCAGCAACTTGGCTTCATCGCCCAGTTGCGAAAGCATGGCCGCCGCTTCCTCGAGTGAACTCGCGCGGTGATAGTGAAAAGCCCGGGGATACATTTAGGTAGCGCCGCCCTTGTCGTCTTTCATAAATCCTACAGCCGTCGCTCCCAAAAACCATAGTCTTCTGCGCAACTCGGCCTTCTTCATGTCGCTTTGTATCGATTCGACCGGTGAAGCGTTAAAGGCGAGAAAACTGAGTAACGGATGCTGACTCGGTGGATTTGCGAACGCTCCATTTCGGAAAGACCAAGGAAGGGTTTGAGCGAATGCGCGCCATCTTGCGCCCAAAGCGTTCACGATGTCAAGTGTTGAACAATCCCACAAAACCCAGGAAAGAGGACGTATTTCAGACTGGCAATCGAGATTGCCGACGCGCTCGACCCGGCTCACTCCGGAGGGATCGTCCCCGGCGATACTAAGCTAGGCAACATCTCTGGTCAGGGAACTTATTTCCAGATCTTTTCAAGAATGCGGCTGGCGATCGCACCCGTCAGGGTACAGATGATGCCCACAATGATTTCTGGCTTGTGTTCTGTTAACCATCTGAGCGCACCAACTCTGTGAGGATAGTGAAGGTACACGATGCTTTGTGAACTGACGAAGTAATAGACGACAGCCGCCGCGATGACAATCGCGGTAGCGACACGAGGGAATTCATAGATGGAGAGAGGTTTGAGCGCGTGTGGAACTAAGACCCAAAATGCGACTGTTAAAAGCCACAAGGCTGCGAATATCGGCCATCCTGCGGCGCGAATGGCGGATTTCAGCCGTAGCTTTCTTTTCTGAAAAATTGCCGCAACGTTCACATACTTCGACCATGCCGGCAATTGATCGCCAAGTTCATGAATATGTATGCGCGTAGAGGATGGCGTGAGTTCCAGAGTTTGATGCTTCCCCGGCGACGAGATGTTCATCACGAAATGGGTTGCTCGCCCCCCAAGGTCCTTCAAATCGTCCAGTGTGTCGCATTTCGACGTGCCGGCAACGAAGCTTGCCTGACAGTCTGTGCTCGAATCCGTCAAGATCTGCACAATCTCGGTTATGTCATCGAGATAGAGCTTGGCCGGTGGAAGCCTGGTTGGTATGGACTGCGGGAAAGGTTTAATCGTCACCGTTAACCTCGCTCACCTTGACGCAAAACGCCGCGCTGGCCGCTTGCGGAATCAAGATTTTCCACTGCGCTTGAGTCTGCTTGCCGCACGGCCAGATCAGACGTTGCGATTTCAACCTCACGCCTTGCTGGAGTGAACCTGCTCGGAGATTCTTTTTGTCGGCTTGCGAGCAGACTCCGCTGGTCGCATGGCCAGAATAGCTTGGTGCTTCCGAGGTCGCGATTGCGCGACTGGCAAGATGCTGTTTTCCCGTTCAGAGAGTGCCAGCAGTTGCTTCATGATCTCTGCCTTTTCCCGTTTCTGGGCCTTTGCGGGCTCGGTGGCGCATGTTTTCGCAACAATAGCGCCCGCCGCGATGGCGGCCACAACCCCAATGCACAACATGCTAATCATGGACGCCTGCTTTCTGGACAACGACGGTCAAGCGGCCTCAAGATGTAAAGATAAATTGTGCCTGCTTGGGTCTGGGGAGCGCAGGTTACCGACGTTGCTGTCCAAAACCTTCTCCTGGCGGTGTACTCGTGCTCTGTCTGCTCGGCAGTCGGTACAGTAACCAGTGCCGGACCGTCGACTGCGAAGTCGGGACGATTTCCCAGTTGGAGGCAATCGTTTTATGAGCATGCCTAAGACTAGGGTTCGTATCGCAATGCTGGGATCAGGGTTCGTCGCAGGCTTTTACATGCAGGGTCTTGCCAACGTTGCAGGCCAAGAGGTTGTCGCGAATTATTCCAGGAAGAAACACCGCGCCACGAAGTTCGCCCAGGAATGGTCAATTCCAGAGCCAACGATAGAGCTCAACAAGCTGATAGAGCGCGACGATATCGACCTCTACGTTATCGCCGTTCCGAACGAAGAGCATCTGCCGGTTTCTTTGGCGCTTTCGCGTGCCAGGAGAAATCAAGTGTGCACGAAGCCTTTGGCGCGCACGCCGCAGGAGGCCCATGCCATGCTCAGGGCCGCCAGACGCTCCGGTGCTCTGCACGGCTATGCCGAAACCGAGGTCTTTTCTCCTTGCGTCGTGAAAGCCCGGCAAATCGTCGCAGAGGGTGGGATTGGAAAGGTTCTCTGGGTGCGTTCCAGAGAGTCGCACGGAGGGCCACATAGTCCCCACTTTTGGGATGCAGAAAAAACCGGCGGCGGCGCCATGCACGATCTTGGTTGCCACTGCATTTCTGCGGCACGTTTGTTTTTTGGCAAGGACAATAGCATCGTGGAAGTCATGGCGTGGGGAGGCCGCCTGGTTCACAAGAACATTAATTGTGAAGACAATGCCTTGTTGCTTCTCAAGTTCGCAAGCGGCGGAATCGGCCATTGCGAACTCTCGTGGACGACAAAGGGCGGGCTTGATCTTCGAAACGAGATACATGGATCCGAAGGCTCCATCTTTACAGACGTCACTCAGAGGTACACCCATTTCCGCTTTCACAACACGATCCGCAGGCTACGTAGTCGAGAAAGCTGAAATCGATGTTGGCTGGACCCGGCCATTGCCCGAGGAAGCGTTTGCATATGGCTACCAGGCGGAAATGCGTCATTTCGTTGAATGCGTTCGTGACGGAAAGAGTCCTCGCGAGACCTACGAAGACGGCTACGTAGTCAACTGTGTCTTGGCTGCCGGTTATCAGTCGATGCGCTCCGGCCGTTGGATCCGGGTGAGATACAGGGGATAGTGGTGTGGGTTAATGAGTCGTGCTCTTGCTCGCAACAACTTCCACGCGGCTATGACTGAGCACCAAGACAGCTAATGCGGCGCGTGCCCCGGTTACGCCACATCAGGATTCGGAAGCATGACGTCGCGCACGATGCTGTTGAGGTCGCCGCAGGCGGCAATGAATTGACGCAGAGTGCGGCGAGTGGGAGCAAACGAATTGAAGTCCTCTACGGAGATGCCACCCTCGGTGTAGGCGCGCCTGAAATCCGCAAGCTTTTTCGACAGCTCAGCCACGACAACCGGATCAACCGGATTGTCGATGCGAGGCTTGATCTGAATGTCGCTGGCATTGAAACGAACCTGCCACGAGTATGGCGGGGAAATGACGACGTCGCCGCCGATGAATTCGCTCCAGTGCATATGGTTCCGGAAGGCCGCTGAGAGCAACCGAATACGGTATCCGCGCTGGCGAAAAAGTTGATAGGTCTTCTTAAAGACCGCCACCCCTGCCCACTCCAGATATCCGGGATCGATGGTAATGCGCTCTTTCTCGACCACAACTTTCAACCAGTCATCGAGCCGGCCCACCATGATGGTGCATACCGGGCCCATAGAAGAAATTTCCTTGCCTTCGTTCTCGCGCCGCCGCAGGCCTCGCTCCACGGCTTCTGCCACAGCCACGCACTGGGGTAAGGAAAAACAAACCGTCGCGTTGATACTGATACCCCGATAAGTAGCTTCCTCGATGGCCGGAATGCCTGCGCTCGTGACTGGAATTTTTACGATCATGTTGGGCGCCAGCAGGCTGAACTCCTCGGCCTGGTCGACGATCGCCCGCGTGTCGCGGTAGAGGCGAGGATCCGTCTGGATGGAAAGTCTTCCGTTCCTGCCTTTGTACAAATCGAAAGTGGGCCGTAGCAGGGCCGCGCTTTTGATGGATATCTCCCGAACTAATTGCCAGCCAATCTGATCTTCGGTCGCGTTCGGAAGCTCCTCGATCAGGGCACGTATCCGGCCGATCCACAGGCTCATCTCCTTTTTGAGGGCCGCCACCACGATCACCGGATTGCAGGTCGCGCCCACCGCTCCGTGCTCGATCGAATAGGTCAATTCATCAATCGCGGCAGAATCGTTCCACAGGCAGGTAGGAGTCGTTTGGGTCATTTCATGCAACGGGCTCTTGTAAGTCACCGGACTGGATGTTGGCGTCATCGAAATCTCTCCGACAAATGAAATGCCCGGCAGGTGCAGAAACTCAACTTGGCGCGCTGCACAAACTGCGTCCGAAATTATCTGCTTTTGATATCGCGTTTGTCAAACCGCTTAGATAAGTATGGAAATTACGGAATGACCGGATTTCCCATGGCAAAATGGCACGATTATTATCGTCATCTAACATTATTAGAATCATGGCGATAGCTCGAGACGAGACGCGAATGGGACAACCGGAGATCGGCAATATTCTAAGCGCTTTTATTATGTGGCGAAGATTTCCGCAAACCGCAAAGGTCGTCACAAGCTTGTTATCTGCAGAACAAACGCCTTAGCCGGGTCTTGGGACTTGATCAGGAGCAGGCACAGTGCTGCCTCCCGCGAGGCTGCGAGTCCGCAAGCGAAACCCGCACGACTCGCGTACCCGTAGCTGGGGCATGATCTTGCGAGTTTCGGCTCGCCCGGTCTTTCCCCGGATTCGCTCCAGTAACAATTCGGTCGCGGCGCTGCCCACTTCATACTTGGGAAGCTCGACCGCTGTGATGGGCGGGCTGAAGAGCTTCAGCCACGGGTAGTCGTCCAACGTCACCAGGCCGAAATCGTCGGGACAACGCATTCCCATCTCCTGGGCGGCCTCCAGAAAGCCGACTGTCATCAGATAATTGGCGACGAAGACTGCGTCGGGACGATGAGTCAGCAGCGAAAGTCCCGCGCTGTATCCCGAGTCGATACGATAATCCCCTTCGTACACCAACTCCGGATCGTACTTCAGACCGTTCTCGCTCAGGGCCTTGCGGTATCCCTGCCAGCGAGCTTTACCGTTGCTCACGCTCAGGGGACCGCCGACCAGCGCGATTCTTTTGTGGCCGATTCTGGCTAAATGCGCTACCGCATCGAAGCTTCCCTTAAAGTCGTCGGTCGTAATCGCGTCTTTGGTCAGCCCGGGATAAGTACGCATCATCAGTACCACCGGCACTTTCATGTCGGAAAACATGCGCTCGATCCGCGAACTCAGTTGGCCGGGAGCCTTGGTAAGCAAAACTCCGTCCACGCGTTTGGAAAGAAGAAGCTCCAGGTAGAGTTCTTCCTTTTCCGCATTGCCGTCGCTATTGCACAGCAGGGTGCTGTATCCCTGTTTTTGAGCTGTGTCTTCGGCGCCTCGAACCACCATGGGGAAAAATGGATTCGAAATGTCCGGAACAACTACTCCGATCGTATGAGTACGCTCGCTGGCTAGACTCTGCGCCAGAGAATTGAGGCGATAGTCCAGCTTCTTGATCGCAGCCTCGACGCGCCGCTTGCGCGCCGCGCCCACATGCTCTTTCTTGTTGATGACCGCGGATACGGTGAAGACCGAGACCTGTGCTTCGCGAGCCACATCGTAAATGTTCGGCGCTTTACGGCCAGTCGTCTTCGAGTTCCTTGGTGAACGCGGCATGCACTTTCCCTCGGTGATGGTAATTCCCCGTCGTTTAAGTCGGGGACATACAAACCACACTTTTCAGGTCAAGCGGCAACGGATTACTGCGGAGCTCTCATCTTCAGCACAAAGCTTTGAATTTCGCTGGCTCGACGATAGACTGCCGCCTCTGCCCGGTTCATGACCTCTCGATGGCGGGCAAATGCCTTCTTCGCTTCCTCTGGTTTTCCCAGGCGGGTGTAGGCTTGCCCCAGTTTGTACAGCGGTTCCGGGAACTCCGGATCGAGCGCAGTCGACTTCTGATAGTACGTAACCGCCTCGCTGAATCTTTTTTGTACGCGACAAAGCTCTCCTAACTGGTAAGGTACGCGCGCGTCGGTGGAACGCAAAGCCGCCGCTTTCTGTAACGCGGCCTGTGCCACGGCGACATTTTTCAAATTGCCTTCCTGATCCATTTCCTTCACTAGAGCCGCGCCGTAGTAGTACTGTGCGCCGAAGATTTTAGGCTCCTTCGCCGCCAGATACGCAAGTTTGGCGACCACCTCCGCCGAGCGTGTGTCGGCGAAGGTAAAAGCTTCTCCGAGAAAAAGGTAGGCCGGTTCGGATCCCGGATCCAGATCGACTGCCTTCAAATAAGAGGCTACCGAATCAGCGGTCTTTCCGCGCATGAATTCCGCCGTACCCAGGCCCAGATAAATTCTCGACGCCTTGGGAAAACGCTGCAAGGCAGCCTGGAAGACCGCTTCCGCGGCATCAAAATTTTCATGCAGCAGCAGCTCTGCGCCCAGGTCGAATGCAACCTTGTCATTTGCCGGATCGACTCGCACCGCTTCCTGGTAATGGTTCAGCGCATCCCCAAAGCGGTTCTGCGATTCGCTGATGTCGCCGAGGAGGTCCTGCACGTCCCCGGTATTCCGGATCGCCAGGGCGTGCTGGGCGGCATCCAGCGCACCATCGAGATCCTTGAAATGCTCGAGCCGCAGGACTGCCAGATTGTAGAAGGCCTCATAAGATTTGGGATCCGCGGCGATGGCTTCCTCGAACTTCGTCTTCGCCTGTGGGTATGCCCCAGAAGACGCGAGTAGCTCGGCTTCACGCAAGGCCCGTTCGCCGGTGGGAAGCGAGCTTAGCACCTGGTCGAGAAGAGGAAGCGCCGAGTCGACCTGATTTGATTTCAGCCGGATCAAAGCCAACGCGTAGAGAACTTCCTTGTCATCCGGCGCCAGCTGGCTGGCCGCTTCCATGGCCTTTGACGCGTCCGCAAGATTGCCTTCATCGAAATTTAGAGTCCCGCTTAGCTTCAGCCACGGCACGACATTCTGATCGCGTGGCGGACCAATGGAATTGAGAATCCGAAGAGCGGCTTTTCGATCTCCCACGCCTGCCGCCGCCACAGCGGCTTCATAAGCGACAGCCGAGGAGTGCTCGCGGCGAAATGCACGATCCAGAAGGGGGCGGGACTCAGCATAGTTGTGCCGGGCGTTCAGCAGCGCTCCCAGGTTGTACAGCGTATTGAGGTCCTGTGGATTGATCTGAAGCGCGCGACGAAAAGCTGCCTCAGCATGCTCCGCATCGCCCTGTCGAAGATAGGCCGCCCCCAGATTGTTATAGGCCGCCGGCGCATGTGGGGCCAGACGGGCAAATTCCTTAAACATAGTCAGAGACTGGTCGTTGTCTCCGGCGCGGCCATACGCAATCCCAAGCAGCTCATAAATTTCCGGATTGGTCGCGTGAGCCCTGGCGATAATTCTCCAACAACGGAATTGCCTGTGTCGTATCGCCCCGGGCAAGAGCCTGACGGGCGCGGTCCAGGGCCGGGTCTTTCTGGGCCGCCAAAACCGTCGCCAGGAAGCAAACCCCAACCATCCCCCGTCCCCATCCCAAACCAGTACGAATTTTAGGAAGGGTCCGAATCATTGGGTCTTGCGGCTCCCCCGCGGCAGGCGCGGCAGAACGTGAAAATCATAGCAGGGGTTCTTGCGGACCGTGTTAACCCGGTCCTGGACGGCGGTCTAGTGGGAGCGGGGTACCATCTGAAGTTTCAACTGGTCCGTCACGAATGCCTTCATCTTTTGCGCGCTGATCGCAATGCTAGCCTCATTGGTGTGGTCCAACTCTAACTGCACCCAACCGTCGAATCCAATTTCGCGATAGAGGTTAGCAAGTCCTCGAAAGTCAACCACGCCTCTACCCAGCTCAACGAAATCCCCGGTCGAGCCTGCCAGATAACTCGGCCCTCCCAGCTTGGGATCGAAATCCTTCCAGTGACTCACCGCCAGCCGGGAAGCATATTTCTTGACCGTCTCCACGGCATCGAGGCCCATGGCGGTAAGGTGTCCGACATCCGCGCAAAACCGTAGGTACTTCGGGTTGGTCCCGTCGAGGATCTGCAAAGTAATTTCTTTGGGGATATCCCGCTCGGCATGAAGAGCCACAAAAATGCCGTGCTGCTCCAGAGAGATGCGGCCAATTTCGTCGGCCGTGCGAATCGCCTGACGGACGTCTGCCGGCGTTCGCACATACGGCTTTCTACCCGGCCCCCAGGGAACGTCCCAACCGAGCGCGATGTACTCGGCGCCCGCGGCTTTCAGAAATGCCGCCACTGAGTTAATTTTGGTTCGTATCGCCGGCAACTGCTGAGGTTCGTGCAACAGGAGCGCCTGGTAAACGCCTTCCAGTTGCACCCCAATCTGACGGGATTGCTGACGAAACTCTTCTACTTTATTGCCGTACGCCGTATCGAAATCCGCTTTACTGTTGTCCGCTTCCGTGGCCCCGATATCCAGCGTCGCGATTCCTTTGGCCGCTTTCCAGTAAGTGGTAATCGAAGGATCGGCGGACAGCCAGGTCGTCGCTGCCATCCCGATCTTGAACTTTTGCGTCGGATCAGCCGCGAATGCGGATGATGGATTGATGGCCAAGGCCAGTGTGCTTGCCACACTAGCCTTCAGAAATTGGCGCCGCTCCATTCTGTTGGCCATCATCCCCCTCAAAGCGCTACCACGTCGGCATATTGCGTTAGAAGTAGAACTTCAAGGCAAACTGAATCTGACGGAAAGTAAACGGCACCGTGCTGGTGATCGCTCCAAAACCAGAAACCGGAGCGCCCGCCGTGCCCGGATTGCTTGTATTCCAGGTCAAGTTCGAAGGCGTGCCAAATTGCGGCTTGTTCAGGAAATTGAACGCTTCGACCCGGAATTGCAGGAATTTTGATTCAGTAATTGGAAGATTCTTGAACAGTGAAGCATCGACCAGCGAAATTCCAGGACTCCGCGGTCCCGGCGTCGGACTGCAGTCTCCGAAGAAGAACTGCGCGGGAGCTGAATAACCGGTCGGGCTTACCCAGTCTGCGATGGTGCGGTGGAAGCCCGACGCGGGAGTCGTGCAATCCGGCCGATTTCCCGATTGCGTGCCGCTGTTGTCCTGGCTAATTCCGATCGTGAGCGGTTGTCCGCTGGCGAAGGTGGCGATAGCGTTCAGCTGCCAGTCACCGAACACCTTCTCCGTAACCCCCGAACTTGCGAGGGAATGTCCTCTGCCCACCGGCAATTCATAGGTTCCGCTCACCACCAGTCGTTGCGGCGTGTCATTGTCCCAGTAACCCCACTCTCTCTGGCGGTTGTACCGGTCCTGAACCCCGCGTAGTCCGGCCTCGAAGTCACTGACCTGGGACAGCGCCTTGCTCCAGGTATAGGCCGCGTGGAAAGTCACGCCGTGGGACGTCTTCTTGTCGCCCGAGATTTGCAGCGCATTGTAATTCGAGTTCGAAGCGCTCGACAGCCACTCAATGTGCGTGGGCGACGTTCCCTGCACGAAATTCGGGAATGGAATTACCGGCGCCGTTCCTGGGTGGATCAGGTCCGGCTGATTTTCGTTGCTGAGATCCCAGAGGTGGCGCGCCTGGTTGAAGACGTAGTTTGTCTCAAGCACGAAAGTGGGGGTAACGGAATACTGGAACCCGAAACTGCCTTCGTAGATCGTGGAGGGTACCAGGTTGGAGTCGATAGCTCGAATGAAGAGCTGGCTGACCTGGGCAGTGTTGTTGATATCTACCGGCGCCAGGAAGTTCGCCGGATAACCATTTTGCAAAAAGAACGGGGGAGCGGCTGTGGGCTGAGGATTCTGCTGAGCGTCTACGAGAAATGGAGGATTCAGCGCCAGCTGGCTTTCGCTTCCATAACGATAGGTATTCTGGAAGTAGATGCCTGCTCCGCCGCGCATCACCAGCCTCGGAGTAATCCCCAAGGCGAAGCCAAGCCGGGGAGCGAAATTATCCTTCACCGGATGAACCGTGGTGCGGTTGAATGTGCCGCTGGCGTTTGAAGGAATGCTGAACAGGCCGCCGGTGCCGCCATTGAGATTGGGATTGAAATTCGTCTCACGGTTATCGCGCTCGAACAACGGGCTGGAGTACTCGTAACGAACTCCATAATTGACGGTCAACCGTGGCGTGACCCGCCATGAATCTCCCACAAACCAGTTCCAGCCGTTGCGGTAGATGCGCGCAATATCCAGATTTTCCAATTCTGCGTGGCTCGGCAATCCCAGAAGTAAATCGGTGATTCCGTCGCCGGTGTATTGGCCGTTGAAGCCGAAGTTGCCGCGAATGCAGCAAAGATCGCTAAAGTTGTCCGCGTCCCGCCTCCACTCGATGCCCATCTTCAGATTGTGCGTGCCCTTGATATAAGTGACGGCATCTTTAAGCTGCCAGATCTGGGCAAACTGGTTCTGCGGCAGCCACATGGGGCTACCCAGTAACTGCATGCCCGAGATGTCGATTTCCGGAAGTCCGCCTGATAAACCCGGGAAGTTCGGGATTCCGGTAAGGCCAACCTGGCTGTTCGCGTCAATCCCAAGCGTCGCCTGGATGTTGTGGGAAGCGGCGCGGTTAAAACTAAAGTGAGCATCGTTCACGATGCTGGGAGTGAATACATGAACCCAGGCCGTGGTGATACTGGTGCCGCGGTCGAGGTTCTTTCCCGAAGTCGAATCGTTGGTTCCGTCTGCAATTGGCGAGCTGTCATTGAAAATTCCGGGCCGGAACTGCCGCAAGTCATAAACAATGAAATGTCCGTAGACGTTATTGGAATCGTTAAACTTGTGATCGATGCGAACTCCGCCCTGGTCGGAGTCCACGGACTCTTTGGGGCTGGCAATGTAGTTAAAGCCGCCGTTGCCGAAACTTCCCGGCTGGCCTTCCAGAGTCCGGTTCGCATTCGGCAAGGGGTACAGAGCGATGAGCTTAGCCGCCACCGGATCGACGCACGTGGGATCGACCACGCCGTTGTTGATGCAATTGGAGAATTGAGAAAGCCCGGCGATGGAGGGAGAAGTTGGCACGGTGGACAGTTCGTTGAAGTCCAGGTTCCTCATATCCGGGGTCGGGACGAGGCCGGTAAGTGTCAGACCCTCGCGAACCCGCCTGGCTTCGTAATTCACGAAGAAGAACGTCTTGTTCTTCCGGATCGGGCCGCCGAACGTGGCACCGAACTGGTTCTGCTGAAATATCGGCTTGATCGAATTCTGTCCCGCGAAATAATCCCTGGCATCGAGCTTGCTGTTGCGGAAGTATTCGTAAACATCGCCGTGCATCTGGTTCGTGCCTGATTTGATCGCGACGTTGACCACGCCACCAGCACTGCGGCCGTACTCGACGTCGTAGTCGCGCGTTTGCAGCTTGAATTCAGCCAGGGAATCTACCGCGGGCTGCACGGCTTGAGCGCTTTGGTCCTGCAGATTTGTGGTGTAGGAGTTATTGTCCGCGCCATCCAGAACAAAGTTATTCTGGGTAGAACTGTTTCCGTTGACGCTGAAAACTCCCTCTGCTCTTTGCTGAAAGGAAGCGCTCGAGGTATTGACCCCTGCCGTGAGTTGCGCCAGCGAGTCATAGCGTCGACCGTTCAGGGGAAGGTCGGTTGCCTGCTGGCCGCTGACCACGTGGCCAACATCGGCAGTCTGGGTGTCGATCAAGGGAGCTTCCACCGTAACCTCGACTTTTTCCGTCGAGCCGCCCAGCGTCATCTGGAAATCCACTTCCTTGCGATCCTGCACATCCAGCGTGATCCCATTACGAACCGCTTCTTTGAAGTTCGGGGCGTCGACCGTGACGCTGTAAGCGCCCACTCGGAGATAGGGAAACACGTAGTCCCCGCTCCCCGAGGTCGTGGCGGTCAGGGATTCGCCGGTGGCGGTGTTGATCACCGTCACTCTCGCGCCCGGAACGACCGCGCCGGAAGGGTCCTTGACCGTGCCCACGATGCTGGCCGTATCGATCTGCGCGACCGCAAGAGCTGTGGAAGCCAGGATCAACGCAAAGGCAATCAGAAACCCACGTATCCGCCGACCATTTGACACTTGCATACGGCCCCCCGCGCAACCTGAAATGAATTTTGTGGTTCCCTATGCGCCAGCCTCTGATTTGGCCGGTTTGTTTTTTATCTAACCGCTTATACAATCAGAGCGCTTTTATACTTAATCCGGATGCATTGTCAAGACAATAAATTCTGAATGTTTCACAAGGAATTCATTTACATTCGGGCGCTGAGATGCGTTAAAGTTCCGCTGAAGCAGGGGACGGATTACACCCCAGTCTAAGCGGTTAGTCTGGAATGAGAACGAAGCGCGATTGTGAGCAGGTTTCGGAAAATTCGCAAACCGCCGCAAATCCATTGGCTGGGCGCGGATTCCAGTTGCCTCGGATTCCAGTCGCCGGGAGAGCGCCGTCACATTTTGTCCGATTGACCCTGTGTTAATACATGCGGAATCGTCGTGAGTTTCAAGACCCAAGTTTATGCTTGGCCGCGATGCGCGGCTGTTTAGATTTCGGAGGCTTGAATGTCGAACTCAATGGACCGAAGAGATTTCCTCAAGGCGGCGGGCGGAACCGTTGCCATCGCTTCCCTTCCCGTCATGGGCGCCGCAGTTCAAGGCGCGCTCGCCCCAGGCTGCAAATTCTTCACCATCGCTCAAGCGGCGATGATCGAAAGCATCTCCGAACAAATGATTCCAGCCGACGAAAGCCCCGGCGGGAAAGCGGCGGGAGTCGTCTTTTACATCGACGGAGTTCTGGCCGGACCTTTCGGGAAATTCTACAGAACGAACTACGAAGAAGGCCTGGCCATGATTGACGCGGCCAGCCAGAAGCAATTCGGGGGCAACTTCGCATCCCTGAGCTCCGATCATCAGGCTGCAGTCCTTCAAGCGCTTCAATCAGGACACTCGCGAAGAGAATCCCGGCACGAGTTTTTCGGGCTGCTTTGGCGGCACGTCATGGAAGGTTACTACGGTGATCCCGAGCACGGCGGCAACCGCGATGGTGCAAGCTGGAAAATGATCGGATTCGAGGGCTAAGCGCATGCCGAACTCAAAGAAAGTGGACGTGGTTGTCATTGGATCGGGGGCTG
Source organism: Terriglobia bacterium (assembly GCA_963734265.1). GTDB lineage: Bacteria > Acidobacteriota > Terriglobia > Terriglobales > Acidobacteriaceae > JAIQFF01. The sequence goes on along the minus strand of CAVTGN010000010.1, from coordinate 65,702 downwards.
GCGGAGGGGTGGTGGCAAATGAACTCGCCCAGGCTGGACTCTCGGTAGTCGTGTTCGAGAGAGGAAAGAGCTACAGTGCCGGCGATTTTAACCATGACGAATTAAACAGCCAGTACTCGCTTCCACCCGCCTACGGACCCTCCGTCTTTCCGAACCCGCGGACGTTTCGATATACCGATCGCGAAACCGCGCAGCGCGTCTATCCCGGGGTGAGCGAGGGCTACGGAAAAACCGCGGCAGCGGTGGGCGGAGGCACGGTGGCTTACGGCGCCGCCGCATGGAGATTCAAGAAGGAAGATTTTCGAATGAAGTCCACGTACGGAAGCATCCCCGGGACTTCCGTCGAAGATTGGCCAATCAGTTACGACGATCTCGAACCGTTTTACGAAAAGGCGGAGTACGAGTTGGGCGTTTCCGGACTTGCCGGCGCCGATCCCTTCGCCGAGCCCAGAAAAAAACCTTATCCCGTTCCTCCGTTGCCCATCAACCCGCAGGGAGAAATCATTCGCGACGTGGGACGGCGCATCGGCTGGCATCCCTTTCCGCCCCCGTTCGCCATTTTGACTCAGCCCTACATGGGGCGCAATCCATGTGTGCAGTGCGTCTGGTGCCTGGCTCATGACTGTGAAGTGCAGGCAAAATCCGGCACCCAGGTCACGCTGCTTCCGCGCGCGATGCAGAGTGGAAAGTGTGAACTGCGGAACAATTCTTTTGTAACCCGAATACTAACCGACGCCAAGGGCCGCCCCAATCGCGTGGAATACTTCGACGCCAAGCATCAGGGCCACGAACAGTATGCGGATTTAATTGTGGTGGCTTGTTCGGCCACGGAGTCCGCGCGTCTGCTTCTGAATTCGGCCAGCAAATTCCATCCCAAAGGGCTGGGAAATTCTTCCGGCCAGGTTGGCCGGAACCTGAACGATCACACCGGAGCGGACACATTCGGGATCTTCGATCGCGAAATTCCGCACGATAAGGGGCCGGGACCGTCGATCGCATTCAACGACTGGAATCATCCGCGCAGCCGCGAAATACCTGGCGGAGGCTACATTTATAACTATTACTGCACGCTGCCCATCGAGTTTGCGGGAACCCGGCCGCCGGGCGAGGCACTCTGGGGCAAAGCGCACAAGGATTTTCAGCGCAAATACTTTCGCCGCTATCTGCATCTGGGCAGCAATTGCCAGGGACTGCCGCAGGAAGCGAACTGCGTGGACCTCGATCCCAGTGTGCGCGATGCCTGGGGCATGCCCGTCGCCCGCATCACCCACTCCTGGATGAAAGTCGATTATCAAATCGCAGACTACGTAATGGACAAAGGTGAAATTCTGTTGAAGGAAGCGGGCGCCATCAAGACCTGGCGTGGGGGAAACGGTAAAGGTGGCGTGGGTGATCATCAGAACGGCACTTGCCGCATGGGTGACGATCCGAAAACTTCGGTGGTGAGCAAGTATTGCCAGAGCCATGACATCGACAACTTATTTGTTGCCGACGGAAGCGTCCTGGTCACCGACGCCGGCTTTAATCCCTCGCTCACCATTCAGGCTGTCGCTTACTGGTCGTCGGACTACATCAAGAAGCAGTGGCAAGGAGGAGCTTGGCGAAACGGAAAGCAAGGCTGAATCTTTGCTCTGAGACTTGGCTGCAACTCACAGGAGGAACTGCATGACCGGCGGCAGACCACTCATACTTGCGGCCTGGCTCGGCATTTTTATTTACGGCTACCTCAACGCCATGTTGGGGATCGTATTGCCGAACCTGATGGAGAAACTCAAACTCAGCAAATCACAGGCCGGCGTTTTTTTCATGACCAGTTCGATCGGCCTGATCGTAGCTTCGGTACCGTCAGGCTTGACCATGGACGCGCTGGGCACGAAGCTCGTCGTCTGTCTGGGACTATTTCTCGTCGCCATCGCTTTCTGGGGACTCGGAATTGTCAACAGTGCCAAGGCCCTGTATTCGATGGCGTTCGTTTTGGGCCTCGGAGGCTCCATGGTGGTTGCCGGGGAAAACACCGCAATTTCCCTGGTCAACTCCACGCAGCGTGAGATTGCAGCCAACTTGCTGAACCTCTTTTTCGGCGTGGGCGCGTTCGTAGCTCCGTTCCTGGTAATGCCGGTGCTTAAGCGTCGGGGCTTTACCGGCGTACTGAAAGTTTCGAGTCTGCTGACCCTCGTCATTCTGGCTTTGCATCTCGTGCTCTCGTTTCCCAAACCTTTGGTCGCACAGGGATTCCCGCTGGCGCAAACGGGCGCGCTGCTGACGCAACCCAGGTTGTGGCTCCTGATGTTTCTGGTCTTTCTGTATGTGGGCACCGAGTTCTCCGTGTGGAGCTGGACGGTCACATTCTTCACCACCGAGCGCGGCTATACCCAGAAGCAAGCCTCGAGATTTATCGCCGCGTTTGCCCTGGCCATGATCGCCGGACGCTGGGCTGGCCAATGGACTCTGGTCGCATTCGGACCGGTTCGGGTGCTGCTCATCAGCGCCGCGGGATCTGTGCTTTGCCTGGCTGGGATGTTCACCCTGCGCAAGCGCGTCCTGGTTGCTATTTCGACCATGGCAGCGGGCTGGTTCATGGCTGCCATCTTTCCTACAGCTTTGGGACTGGCCGGCACGTACTTTCCAACCCTGGTCGGAACTGCAATCAGCCTGGTAATTACCGGCGGATGGCTGGGCGCAATCGCGATTCCGCCCGCGGTAGGGTTTGTGGCGAATCGCAAAGGAGTGGCTCGGGGGGTGCTGGTTCCTGTCGGCTCGGCATTCCTGATGCTGATATCGCCCTTGCTTCTCGCCACCGCGCACTAGACGTCGACCACAGCGTTTAGGTTGACAGACGTTTACCCGCAAGACTATGTTCTAAGCGGTTATATGTGGGAAATATTGCGATCTGTAAAAACACGAAGCGGGGTTTGGAAGCCATCGGCTATCCGTCCTGCAATCGCATACGATGCCTTTTCGTGCAGTACCGGATGGAGCATGGCATGACCCAAGCTGAGCACGTCGTTCACTCCCGCACGCTTCCCGCGGATCAACCTGGTGAACTCATCCAGCTCCCGCGCGAAGCAGCGGGCTGGGAATGGATGAGTTTTTTCGTGAGACGCCTGACCCCAGGAATGACATGGGAGTGCTTCGCACAGGAGGAGGAAGTGGCCCTGGTGCTGCTGGGAGGTAAGTGCACCGCCGACTGGGGCCAAGGGCAAGCAGTTGATCGGGCAGAGGGAAAATGTTTTCGATGGCTTTCCTTATGCCCTCTATCTTCCTGCGGGTGGCCACGCCAGCGTCCGCGCCGAAACTCTGTATGCGAGATTGCGGAATGCCGCGTTCCGTCCGAAGCCCGGTCTGGAACCCAGGCTGATTACTCCCAAAGATGTTTCCAGCAGCTTGCGTGGCGGCGAAAACACCTCGCGCCAGATTGTCGATATCATTCGTCCCGATTTTCCCGCGGACCGCTTGATTGTCGTGGAGGTCTACACCCCCGGCGGCAACTGGTCGAGCTATCCTCCGCACAAGCACGATGTCCACAACCCTCCCACCGAAGTTGACCTCGACGAAATTTACTATTACCGGATCGCCGATCCGCGAGGTTTTGCCTTCCAGAATCTTTATAATCCGCGAACCTCCCGGGACGTGACCTTGAAACTTCATGATGGAGATGCGGTGCTGGTACGAGACGGATACCATCCTGTAGTGGCCGGCCCCGGATATAACGTCTACTATCTGAACTTCCTGGCTGGGACTTCGCGGACCATGGCGGTCACGGAAGATCCGTCACACACCTGGATTCGCTCAGACTGGAAGCAACCGGACACGCGCCTTCCTCTCGTGTGAGTTGCCGACAAGCCGTGGCGGTAAAGCCGTCTTGATCGAATACTCTGACCGGAAGGATCAACTCTTACCTTCAGACTGCAGCGAGGCAGATCGCCATGAAGCGACGACTAACCACGGCCCAGGCCATTGTCAGGTTTTTGGAAAATCAATACGTCTCACGCGACGGTAAAGAGCACCACTTCTTTGAAGGATGCTTCGGAATCTTTGGCCATGGCAACGTGGCGGGAATGGGCCAGGCCCTCGAACAAACTCCTTCGTTTCCATACTATCTTTGCCGCAACGAGCAGGCCATGGTGCACACCGCCGCGGCGTTCGCCAAAATGAGCAACCGTCTGCGCACTCTGGCATGTACCACTTCCATCGGCCCCGGAGCCACCAATATGCTTACCGGCGCGGCGGTTGCGACCGTGAATCGCTTGCCGGTGCTGCTCTTGCCTGGCGACATATTCGCGCGCCGCAACGTGGCTCCCGTACTGCAGCAATTGGAGTCGCCCACCACGCAGGATATTTCAGTAAACGATTGTTTTAAGCCGGTCTCCCGCTATTGGGATCGGATCGAGCGGCCCGAGCAAATCCTTACCTCCCTTCCGGAAGCAGTGCGGGTGTTGACTTCTCAGGCCGACACCGGCGCGGTGGTCGTGTCTTTGCCGCAGGACGTTCAGGCAGAAGCTTTCGAATATCCTTCTCAGTTTTTTGAAAAGCGAGTGTGGACCATCCCCCGCCAACGTTGCGACCGTGAGTTGCTGGCCTTGGCTGCTCAATGGATTCGTTCTTCCAAAAAGCCGCTGATCGTCGCCGGCGGCGGTGTGATCTATTCGGAAGCTACGGAGCAACTGGCGCGCTTTGCCGCGCAAACTCGGCATTCCGGTTGGCGAAACTCAGGCCGGAAAGGGTTCCCTGTTCTTTCGACCACCCGCAGAATCTGGGCGCGATCGGCGTGACCGGAACGCCTGGCGCCAACATCTTCGCGCGGGAAGCCGATCTCGTGATCGGCATTGGCACTCGTTACAGCGATTTCACGACCGCCTCCAAGACCGCGTTTCAGAATCCCGATGTGCGATTTATCAATATCAACGTCACCGAGTTCGACGCCTACAAGCACTCGGCTCTGCCTCTGGTCGGCGACGCTCGCGCCGTTCTCGAAGAGTTGGAAGCAGCAACCAAGGGATATCGCGTCGAAGATTCGTATCACGCGGCGGTGTCGGATCTACAGGCGAAGTGGGAAAAAGAGGTTGATCGCATCTACAGCCTGAAACACGGTCCGCCGATCAGCCAGGGTTCGGTAATCGGAGTTGTGAACCGCGTCTCAGGGCCGAAGAGATGTTGTGCTTTGCGCCGCCGGCAGCCTTCCGGGTGATCTTCACAAACTTTGGCGCACCCGCGATCCCAAGGGCTATCACATGGAGTACGGCTATTCCTGCATGGGCTACGAAATCGCAGGCGGCTTGGGCGCGAAGATGGCCGACCCCGAGCGCGAGATTTACGTGATGGTCGGAGACGGCTCTTATCTCATGATGGCGCAGGAAATCGCCACCTCGTTACAGGAAGGATACAAGCTGAACATCGTCCTTCTTGATAACCACGGTTTCTCCAGCATCGGCGGCTTGAGCCGCGCTTGCGGAAACCAGGGGATGGGAACCGAATACCGCTATCGGAAGAACGGTAAGCTCTCCGGAAACAACATTGAGATCGATTTTGTTGCCAACGCGGCCAGCCTGGGCGCGTACGCCGTTCGGGCCAGGACCGCCGACGATCTGGAACGCGCACTGATCGAGGCGCGCAAGCAGCCCCGGACTTCGGTGGTCGTGATTGAGACTGACTACAACGAACGAGTCAGCGGTTACGAGTCATGGTGGGACGTCCCCATCGCGGAAGTTTCAGAAGTCGAGTCAGTCCGCGCAAGCTACGGGAACTACTCCGAGGCAAAGAAAAAAGAGAGATATTTCTTGTAGCAATCCGCTTCGATTTTGGAACCGCGCGGACCTGAATTTGGAGAAATCTGGACCTATCGAGACCTGGCTCGGGATGGGTGTGCGAGAATCAGAAAGAAAATATTTCTGAGGTAGCGCGATTGCGCGAATTGCATTCTCTGAGCCCTTCCCTTTCCCGGCGTCACTTTCTAAAAGCGATGGCCCTGCTTGGCCTTGAAGGTGGGGCTGTTTTTTCTTCCGGCCAGCCGCTGCTTACCGGCTCTGTTGCGTCTGCCCAGCCCAAGCCTCGGACTCAAAACCTTTTTTCACTCCGGTTCCACCCTCCGCCAGTGGAATCACCTGGAAACATTCCAATGGACGCTCGCCGAACTACTATCTTCCAGAAACCACCGGCGCGGGCTGCGCCTTCATCGATTACGACAACGACGGCTGGATGGACATTTACCTGGTCAACAGCGGCCATTGCGATTTCTACGACCCGAGTCCGCCGCTGCGCAATGCGCTCTACCACAATAATCGCGATGGCACATTCACCGACGTTACAGAGAAGGCAGGCGTCGCCGGCGGTGGCTACGGAATGGGGGTCGCCGTGGGCGACTATGATGGCGACGGCTTCCCCGATCTGTATCTCACCCAGTACGGCAGCAGCATTCTCTACCACAATAACGGCGACGGAACTTTCACCGATGTCACAAAGAAGGCCGGGCTATCGGCTCCGGGTTGGGCCTCCAGCGCCGTCTGGTTCGATTATGACAACGATGGCCGCCTCGATCTCTTCGTTTGCCGTTTTGTGGATTTCAATAAGGACAAGAATAAATTTTGCGGCAACCCCGCGACCGGCGAACGCTACTACTGCGTTCCCCGGGTTTACGATCCCATGCCGAGCTGGCTCTTTCACAACAACGGCGACGGCACTTTCACGGACGTCAGCAAGGAGTCCGGCATCGCGCAGTATCTGGGGAAAGCCTGGGGCGTGGTGGCCTGCGATATCAATAATGACGGACGCATGGATCTTTTTGTGGCCAATGACACAGTCGCAAACTTCCTTCTGCTGAACAAAGGCAACGGGCAATTTACCGATATCGGGACGGAAGCGGGAGTTGCCTACAACGCCGAAGGCAGCGCCCGATCAGGCATGGGCGTCGATGCCGCCGACTACAACGGCGACGGCTGGACGGATCTTTTCGTCGCCAACGTGGATCGTGAAATGTATTCCCTCTATCGCAACAATCGCAATGGCACCTTCGATGATGATGCATTGGCCACGGGAATTGGAAGAACTACGGCTCTCATGAGTGGATGGGGTCTCAAGTTTTTTGACTTCGACAACGACGGCAATCTGGACCTGTTTCTCGCCAACGGCCATCCTGACGACAAAGTCGAAACCCGCGACCGCGAGGTGCAGTATTCGGAGCCCATGCTGCTATTTCGCAACACCGGGCCCGGCACCCGGCCCGGTTTCGTAAATGTCAGCGCCGCGGCCGGAGCGGTTTTCAATCAGCGATTCGCCGCGCGCGGCATGGCGATCGGCGACTTCGACAATGATGGCGCCGTGGATGTGCTGGTAGCGGTCAACAATGATGCTCCGGTGCTGCTACGGAATACGGCGACTGCGGGGACGCACTGGCTGGGAATTCAGCTGGTGGGAAACAAAGCCAATCGCGATGCGATCGGCGCCACCGTTACCTGGCGTTCCGGCGAATTTGAACGTCACAGAAGTAAAGTTGGCGGAGGAAGTTACCTTGCATCTCACGATCCACGAATGGTGCTGGGCATCGGCCCGAGAACGAGAGTGGATTGGCTTGAGGTGAAGTGGCCGCTGCCCAGCGGCTTGGTGGAGCGATTCTACAATTTGCCGATCGACCGTTACGTCACGATCGCGGAAGGAAAAGGAACAAAAATGGTGGTACGTTCACCGCGAAAAGGTTGAACTTCGTTGCCCGTGGTCCAGACCCTGGTGGACCGGAGACTCTACGCTTCGGGGTACATCAACACTTTCAAGGCCTGCTTCTGGGTGCACAAATCAAAAGCTGTGCGCCACTCCGAGATTGGCAGCTTGGCAGAAACCAGACCCTTCAAATTCACTGTGCCCTGCTCGTAGATTCTCATCATGCGTTCCCAGGTTTGGGCCGTGTAGCAGACCGAACCAGTCAGCTTGAGCTCTTTGAAAAACACCTGGTCCATGGGGAACTGGATTTCGCGTCCGCAAATTCCGACTTGCGTGTAATGTCCCATGGGCCGCAGCGCTTCAATGCAACCGCGCACCGAACTTTCATGCCCGGCACACTCAAAGGCAACATCCACACCAAGGCCGCCAGTCTCCTCGCGAACTGCATCGAGCAGATTCACCTTGCTCACATTTACGATTGCCGCTGCGCCAAAGCGGAGCGCCGCATCCAGGCGAGCCTCGTCGCCCGCGGCCCCTGCGACAATCGTCTTCGCTCCCTCCGCCACCAGCAACTTGAGACATAGAAGCCCCATCGGACCCGGGCCAGAAACCAGAGCCGTGTCGCCGATTCGTACCTCGGTCAGCTCAGTCACCGCCTGTATCGCAGCCGCGAATGGTTCACTAATCGCCGCTTCTTCCAGGGGAAGGTCGCGGGGAACGCGATAGAGTTGGTCGGGACGCATCACCACGTAACGAGCGAAGCCCCCGTTCACACCGTGTCCCATACCCCGCCGGTTCGGACAGAAGATAAATTTTCCCGAGAGACAATAGCGGCAGCGCCCACAGGTAACGGCGGTCGCTCCCAGGCACGCTACAGTTTCGTCAAGTGCGACACCCGTGACGTTGCCGCCTGTTTCCACGACCTTTCCAGCAATCTCATGCCCCAGAATGACCGGAGGGTAGTTGCGGAACGTATCGTTCAGGACGTGAATGTCGGTACCACACACACCGCAGAATGCAACTTCCACTTTTACCTGATCTGGCCCACACGCAGGTTCCTCCACATCAAGGATGTCGACGTTTCCTTCTCCGGAAGCGTATTTGACGAGGGCTTTCATAATTCAGTGAATCGCGATGCTCAACTTGATAGCGCCTGCAAGCGGAGATTCGTACGGCACGGCTTCCATGGCGAGATTTCTGCCACGTGGCTGTCTATTGATCCGGCAGCATTATATAGTTGGACTTGCGCATGAGGCAGATCGTCCTTCGCAACCCGGGAGAGTTTGTCAAAAGGGAGGTGTCGGTCCCCACACTTTCTCCGGGAGAAGCGCTCGTACGCATCCGCAAGGTAGGCGTCTGTGGAAGCGATTTTCACGCATTCACCGGAAGCCATCCTATCTATACCTATCCCAGAGTGCTCGGGCACGAGCTTGCCGGAGAAATAGTCGAGGTCGGCGCGAATGACTTCGGCATCCGCACTGGCGACCGCTGCGCCATAGAACCGTACATTAGTTGCGGGCAGTGCAAGCCTTGTAAGGCAGGCCGCACCAACTGCTGCGAAAAGCTTCGCGTGATCGGAATTCATGTGGACGGCGGGATGCAGGAGTTCCTGCCGGTTCCTCTATCACTTTTGTATAAGTCGGAAAAACTCTCGCTGGAAGAGCTTGCTCTTGTAGAAACTCTCGGAATTGGCGCGCATGCGGTAAGCCGCAGCAAAATTGGGCAAGGACAATCCGCGCTGGTCGTGGGAGCCGGTCCGATTGGGCTCGCCGTGGCCGAGTTTGCCCGCGCTGCGGGAGCGGATGTCTGCATTGTAGAAAAAAGCCAATGGCGCAGGGACTTCGCAATCAGCCTGGGGATGAGGGCAGTGGCTGAGCCTGGCGGACTCCTTTCAGATGTTGTCTTCGACGCGACCGGAAGCGCCGCCTCAATGTCGCAGAGCTTGTCCTATGTCGCCGCTGGCGGTTCCCTGGTGTTTGTGGGTCTGACCAAGGAACCTGTGACGCTGAACGATTCGCTATTGCACACCCGCGAGGTGACAATCTATGCCAGCCGCAACAGTCGTGGGCAATTCCGGCGAATTATCCGCATGCTCGAAGAAAGCCAGATCAAAACCGTTCCCTGGATTACAGACCGCATGGCACTGGCGCAAGTCCCCACGGAGTTCAAGGATCTCTCCAGCCGGCCGACATTGATTAAAGCGATTGTCGATGTAGAAGAGGCCAGAAGCTAAGCCGGTTAGACGTCCTCGGCTCGAACCCGCCGCAGCCCCTGGCTCTATCCCGATCGATACTTCCGGATACAATGCACGGTGGCTTGTCCGATCCTTGGCCTATCCGATCCTATGATGCGATGCTCGATTCGCCGACCTTTATTTCGTCGATCCTTAATTCAACAATCCATATTTCTAGGTGTTCTTGTGTGCGCCGGCCTGGTGCGGCCCCTCTTCGGCCGTGAGAATGTTCACCGCACCTGTCAGATTCGAAGCACAACCTTTCAAGGCTGGGCTGCGGAAGAAATCTCCAATGACTGGTTACAACTGAGCATCGTCAAGGAACTTGGCGGGCGGCTGATGCAGGTCAGCTTCGCCGGTCATCCATATCTCTTCGTGAATCGCAGGTACCAGGGCAAATACGTTCCTCCAGCGCAAGCCAATGGTCAATGGATCAACTACGGAGGAGACAAGCTCTGGCCTCTGCCCGAGGGACGGGGCGATAAGCAGCATTGGGACGGGCCCACGTCCGATGTGCTGGATGACGGAGTCTATGACCTGAAGGTGATCTCGCAAGCGCCGGTCTGCACGGTGCGCCTCGAGGGCCCCGCCGACCCGGTGACCGGTTTGCAGTACTCCCGCGAGATCAGTCTGAGAGCCGACTCACCACAGATTTCATTCCACGCTGTCATGAAGAACGCCACCGGAAATCCGATTCGATGGTCCATGCAATCCGTCACTCAATACGACACCTCTGATGTTCGCAATCCAGCCGAATACAATCGAAACTTTTGGGCCTTCACGCGGATCAATCCGCTCAGCGGATATTTCAATGGCTATCAGGTACGTTCCGGACTCGCCGACGATCCTTCCTTTGCAGTGGATGGCGGACTGTTCAAGTTGCACTGGCTGTTTCTGGAAAATGAGGTCTGGCTCGATTCCGTCGCCGGCTGGCTGGCCGTGGTGGACGCCGCCAGCCAGTTCGCGATGGTGGAACGTTTTCAGCCGGTAAAGGGCGCGGACTATCCCGGCAAAGCGTCGTTGATTTTCTACAAGAACGGCGCGTCGCTGCAACTGGACGAGAATGGCCGGCCGGTACTTCGTTCCTCGGAGGTCGAAAGCACTCCTTATTACATGGAAGCTGAAATCAACAGCCCCCTCGTGGAACTGCAACCCGGCAAAACCTACAGCATGGACACAAGCTGGTGGCCGACGCGAGCCGATGGCCAGGTACGCGACGTTGTCAACGCGGGTGTGATTCTTTCGCCCCTCGCTGTCGTGGCCTCCAACGATTCGATCGTGCTTTCCGGGTCGTACGGCGTTTTCTTTCCCGGCAAACTGCGGGCGCATCTTTTCGATTCTCAAGGAGTGGAACGGCAGACCCTCGATCTGATATCGGTCGAGCCCCAGACGCGAGTCCAGCTTCACCAGGAAGTGAGGCCATCGAAGCGCCCGGCCCGAATTTCGATTCATCTGGTTGACGATCAGGGAAATGATCGCGGCAGCCTGGGAGAAGCGGTGGTTCCAACCAGGCCGCTCTGACCGGAACGTTGCGTCAAAACACCAGAACCCATCGCTGACGATTCCTCATCGTGCTCAGTCCTGACCGCTGCAATGAAATATCCACGAGGTAAACAGCGGAGTAGCACACATTGGCTAGCAACGCCAAAATCGTCTGACTCTATGCACGACCGGAGAGGACATCCAAATTACTCCGAAGACGGTGCGGGTCTCCGTCTGGAAGCAATTCCTCGACCTCACGGTGAGTGTGCTGCCAAATCGGAACCGCCCGCGCCAACAAGGTCATTCCCTTCGTGGTCAACGCAATCAACCGGCTGCGCCGATCCGCCGGGTCGCTGGCTATTCTCACCAATCCACGGCGCGCTAGTGGCTTTAGCGCCGCAGTCAGCGTGGTGCGATCCATCGCCAACAAGGACGCCACGGCTGCCATCGCCGGCGGTTCGGGCCGGTTCAGCGACATCAGCAGCGAGAATTGCCCATTCGTGAGTCCAAGAGGGCGCAACGCCTCGTCGAAGCGTCGAGCCAGGGCCCGGGCCGCGCGCTGCACATGAAGGCAGAGACAGCAGTCCCGAACCAAAAGCGTTGTTTCGCGAGAAACCTTTAGGCGATTTGACATTTAGCCGATAATGTTGGTATCAACGTATTGTACGTCAACGGAGGGCAAAATGCAGCTTCATCCAATTGTGTCCCAGGAACAATGGCTGGCTGCGCGCAAAGCGCTGCTGCTGAGAGAAAAAGCCCGAACAAACTAAGGAGGAAGCCGATGCACAAAATCACGCCGCACTTATGGTTCGACAAAGAAGCGAAAGAGGCTGCCGCGCTGTACACGTCTGTCTTCAAGGACTCGGAAATCAAGCACACGACCGTGCTCCACAGTACGCCGTCCGGGACGGTCGACCTTCTCGCCCTTCAACTCTCAGGGCAGGAATTCAGGTTCATTAATGCTGGCCCGCTCTTCAAGTTCACTCCGGCGGTATCGTTCCTCGTCGCCTGCGATACGAAAGATGAAGTCGATGCCTTGTGGAACGAACTCTCAAAAGGAGGTTCGGTGCTCATGCCGCTGGGCGAATATCCGTTCAGCGAGAGATATGGATGGACGCAAGACCGGTATGGCCTCTCCTGGCAGCTCATGTTTGCTGGCGATCGTGAGATCAAACAGAAGATCACGCCAACACTGATGTTCGTCGGCAAGCAGTATGGAAAAGCAGAAGAGGCCATCACTGTTTACGGGTCCATTTTCCGCGATGTAAAGGTCGATCATATTCTTCGCTATGGCACAGATGAACAACCTGATGAGGCGGGAACCATAAAGCACGCGGGCTTCGAGATTGAAGGCCAGAGCTTTGCTGTTATGGACAGTGCCCGCGTCCACGGCTTCACCTTCAACGAAGCGATTTCGTTCATGGTGAACTGCGATACTCAGGAAGAAATAGATTACTTTTGGGCAAAGCTGTCGGCTGATCCTAAGGCGGAACAGTGCGGGTGGCTGAAGGATCAGTTCGGGCTTTCCTGGCAAATTGTTCCGGCCGTGATGGACGAAATGCTGCGGGATAAGAATGCGGCAGCGTTGGCGCGAGTCACCGAAGCGTTCCTCAAAATGAAGAAGTTTGATATTGCCAAATTGAAGGCAGCATACAACGAAGGCCGAGCAGCCGCCTAGCCAACGTCCAAGTCGGGCGGTGGCTTTTGAAATGAAATTTCTAACGGGCGTCATCCTGAGGGACTCTAGTCCCGAAGGATCTTGCGCGCAGCTCCGCAATCGCTTGCCTCCTCAGATTCGCTGCACGCCAGATGCTTCGCACTCAGCATGACGCCCTCGATCAAGGGCTGCCGGCTCGAAGACAAATGACCTGGGACACCTCCCCACTTGAAAACAATTTTCGTGGCGCGAATTGCAAGTGCATTGGCGCGTTTTGCTAGTGACTTGACTCATAAACCCGGATAAAGTCGGTTACGAGGTCAAGGAGAGAAGATGGAAACCAGTACAGCAGTTCAGACGCCCACCAAGCCGGGAGATAGCTCCTCAAAACCGCAGACTTTCACTGCCAAGGCGTACGCCGCTCAGAGCGCAACCACGGGACTGTCGCCCTTCACGCTTCGGCGGCGCTCTCCACGTCCGCAAGACGTTCAGCTTGAGATTCTCTTTTGCGGGGTCTGCCATTCAGACCTTCACCAGACGCGCAACGAGTGGGAGCGCGCTATGCCGACCGTCTATCCCTGCGTCCCTGGTCACGAAATCGTCGGACGCGTGGTGAATGTCGGCAGCGCTGTCAAGAAGTTCAAGGAAGGCGACATGGCCGCCGTCGGTTGCCTGGTAGATTCCTGCCGCGTCTGCTCCAACTGTCGCGCGGGCGACGAGCAGTATTGCGAGAACGGCTTCACCTTGACCTACAACAGCGAGGACAAGATTCTCGGCGGCGTCACCTACGGCGGATACTCCGATAGCATCGTGGTCGACGAGGCGTATGTCGTGCGCGTCCCCAACAAACTGGACCCTGCCGGCGCCGCGCCCCTGCTCTGCGCTGGCATCACTACGTACTCGCCGTTGCGCCACTGGCAGGTGGGCAAAGGGCAGAAAGTCGGCATCGTCGGACTCGGCGGGCTGGGACACATGGGCGTGAAATTTGCCCACGCTTTCGGGGCTCACGTTGTGCTGTTCACCACTTCCCCGAACAAAACGGCTGACGCGCTACGCCTCGGTGCAGACGAAGTTGTGATATCGAAGAACGAAACGGAAATGCAGAAACATGCCGGCAGCTTTAATTTCATTCTGGACGCAGTGTCGGCGGACCACGACCTGAATGCCTATATCAAGCTGTTGAAACGCGACGGCACTCTGACCCTGGTCGGAGCGCCGGAGAAACCCGCGGCCGTCGATGCTTTCAATCTGATCATGGGACGGCGGCGCATGGCCGGCTCGGCCATCGGTGGACTCAAGGAAACCCAGGAGATGCTGGATTTCTGCGCGGAGCATGGAATTACATCCGACATAGAACTAATCAATATCCAGCAGATCAACGAAGCCTATGCGCGTCTGCTGAAAAGCGATGTGAAATACCGCTTCGTCATCGACATGGCTTCGCTGAAGTAGGTTGCTGCTCTCTTAGGCAGATGAACTGATCCTTATGAACCGCCGATTTAGAGTTCCCAGCATCCTGCCACGAAAGCTCGACGAGTTGGGTCTGTCGCCGGTGGTCGTGCTTCGCCAGGCGGAACTCCCGCTGGGGTTGTTCGACCAGGAAAAGATCCTGCTTACGACCGAGGAAATGTTCGCTCTGTATCGAGGCATTTCTGAAGTGAGCAAGGACCCCGCCATCGGGTTGAAACTGGGGACTGAAGAACGGGTAGAGCGCTACGATCCGATTGCCATCGCCGCGCTCTACACGCGCTCATTTCGCGACGCATTACAGCGGCTGGCACGCTACAAACAGCTCACCTGCCCGGAAGAGATACGTCTGGTCGAACGGGGAGGAGAATTTCTCGTCCAGTTCATCTGGCTGCTGGCTGACCAGCCGGAACCTACTCTCCTAGTCGACGCCTGTTTTGCCTGGGTCGTCGGCATCGGACGACGCGGCACCGGCCTCCCGGTAAATCCGAAGCGCATAGAATTTCAGCGACCCGAGAAGCACCGCAAAATGCACGAGGCACACTTCCGGTGTCCAGTAAACTTCGATGCGAGGCAGAACGTCCTCGTATTCAGCAAAACCGACATTGATCGCCCCTTCCTGACCCATAACGCAGATTTGCTTGCCATGGTTGCGCCCCAGTTGGAGGCGGAATTGACCCGCCAACTGGCGCAGAAAACCATCAGCGAGCAGGTCAAAGGGATTGTGAAGAAGTTGCTGGCCGGGCGGCGCCCCACACTGCAGGATGTCGCCAGGGAGTTGCACCTAAGCACGCGAACCTTGCAGCGGCGGCTCACCGATGAAGGTGTGACTTTCCAGCAATTGATGGAGGGCGCCCGTCGCGAGTTGGCCCAGCATTATCTCTTGCACTCATCGCTCGAGCTAAGCGAAACCGCGTACCTGCTGGGCTACGAAGATGCCAATTCCTTCTTTCGAGCCTTCCATCATTGGGTGGGCACTTCGCCTGCCGAATGGCGGACCGTTCATACCAGCCCTGCAGCCATCCCGGAAACCTCACGAAGACCCGCGTAGATCATCGCGCCCGCAAAGAATGATTCGTTCGTGTTAGATTTGCTCGCCTGCCATGCTCGGATGAGTGTAACTTTCTCCTGCCACCCAGCGTACTGCCTTATGGAACCCGAGAGCAATAAGGCAAAGGGACCGCGGCCCGGCGAAAGGCACGTAAGCCGGATGGAGGACCTGGAACTGGAGAGCGTACTGCAGCTTGCGCGCGGCCATGATGCCGATGCCTTGGCGGAGCTCTATCGCCGCTATTCCCGGCGGGTCTTCGGTTTATGCCGTTACCTGATGGGATCGACGGAGACGGCCGAGGACGCGACCAGCGAAGTCTTCCTCAAACTACAGCGCTCCATCGACAGTTACGACGGCTCGGTTCCCTTCCCAAGTTGGCTGCTGCGCGTGACTAGCAACCACTGCATAGACATGCTGCGGCGCAAGCGGCGGGAGCGGCAAGTGATTGGGGAAACCGAAGCAGGCACCGCGCCGCTCGAGGTAGCCGGCCCAGGGCCGTCGCCGCTCAGCGAGGTCATCAGCGCAGAACAGCAGGCCGCAATACGGCAGGCCATTGCCAGTCTGCCGGAGAACTATCGTGTGCCGCTGGTTCTGCGCTACTACAGCGACCTGGGCTATGACGAGATCGCCCAGCGGTTGGGCTTGAAGCGGGACCACGTGGCTGTTCTGCTCTTTCGCGCCAAGCGGAAGCTGCGCGTGGTGCTGGCCCGTGGGAGAGAGTGACCATGGACTGTTTTTCGGAACTGACCTACGCCACCTTCGTGGATGGCGAACTCGCCGCGGAAGAGGCACGCCAGGTGCGAAATCATCTGGCCGCATGCTCGCGCTGCCGGGACCTCGTAGAGAGCTTGCGCGCCGAGAACCGCGTCCTGCAAGAAGTCTTGCGCGAGCTTCCGCAAGAAGCAGGCGAGCGGGCAGGCTTAGCCTGGTTCCCCCGGTCTTGGGTGTGGGGCGACCTGGCCATAGTGGCCGCGATGCTGGCCCTAAGTGCCATCGTTTCGCAGTGGTTCGATCAGCAGCGGGTCCCGGAGGTGCTCGAATGGTTGAATCCCTTCAGCTCTGCCGGCAGCATGAATCCTGTCTTCAACCTTTCTTACTACTTTGGACGTGGAGGTGTTGCCATGCTGACTCATTATGCTGAGATCGTGGGATGGCTATCTTTACTTTGCTTGTTGGGAAGCAGCGCACTGCTGCTGGGGCGCCGGTGGGGCCGGTCCCGGTCGGGTCTGTGCCTCCTGACGGTATTGCTCGCCCTGTCGTTGCCCAGCCTTGCTCTGGAGCGGCGCCACAGTGAGTTCGTGACCGTGGCTGCGAACGAGACAGTGGACGACAGCCTGGTAGCCACGGGCAATACCGTACGCATGGACGGCGTGGTGAACGGAGACCTGCTGGTTTTTGGCCGGACAGTAGAAGTGTCTGGCACGGTTAAGGGTGACCTGCTGAGCTGGGCCCAGAAGACGGAGGTCCGCGGCACCGTGGAGGGTCACATCTACACCTTCTCCCAATCGCTCGACGTCGGTGGACAAGTTGGACACAGTATCTACGCTTGGGTGCAATCGCTACGCATTGAGGACAAGGGCCATGTGGGCGATGGCATCGTCGCGGGCGCCGCTGATGTGGTCTTGGAAGGCAATGTCACGCGCAGCGTCACGGTCTTCACGGGCAGTGCCGACGTGAGCGGCAACATCGGTCGTGATCTGACTATGGCCGGAGGCAACTTCACGCTGGCCAACTCCGCCCGGGTCGGCGGCAACCTTACGGCTCGCGTGCGCCGGCAAAACGATGTGCACATCGCGGACGGATCGACCATCGCGGGCAAGCGCGATATCCAGATACAGGTGAAGGAGAGCCGTTTCGCGCATCCCAAGTTCTATTTTTTCCAGGCCGTCTGGCTGCTGGCGGCAATATTGGTGGGGTGGCTGGGTCTGGTTCTCTTCCCTGCGTTCTTCCACGGCGCCAGTGAGGCGGTTGGCGCGGGGTGGCGGAGCGTCGGGCTGGGTTTTGTCGTGCTGGTGGGGGCGCCCGTGGCCATGATCGTAGCCGCCGTTACGCTTGTGGGCATCCCGTTAGCGCTCATGCTGCTCTTTTCATATCTCGCTGCGATCTACTTGGCCAAGGTGTGGGTTGGGGCGTTCCTGGGAAAGCTACTCTTGAAGCGGGACATTGCAACAACGCGCGACTGGCTGCTTGGTCTGCTGGTGGGTCTGTTGATCATCACAGTGGGCGAATTCATCCCCTTTGTTGGCGGTTTAATCCGTTTCGCGGTGGTTTGCCTGGGCTTGGGTGCGTTCGCCTGGCAGCTTTACCGTGCTTCGCGGCCAGTAGCAACGACGTAGCAGGGCGCCGAGCACGCGTATTTCCCGACGCGCACGAAAGGAGCAGGGAGAAAATGGCTGAGCAATTCTGCTGGATTCGTAATCGCCTCGCACTCTTTGCGGTTCTGTTGGCATTCGCGTCATGCCTTCAGGCGAATGCAGCAGTCATGAAGGCCGGTGTGGCCAAGGTGGATATCACCCCGCCACCCGGCGTACAGATGTGGGGATATTTTGATCGTCTGAAGGGCGCAGAAGGCACACTCGATCCGCTTTATGCCCGCGTGCTGGTTCTCGAAGCCGGGGACAGGCGTCTGGCTTACGTTGACCTCGACCTGGGCCGGACGTTTGGGGCAGCATCTCTTGATCGAATACGACAGGTCGCGAAACAAACGAGCGCCATCGATTATCTGATCGTGCAAGCCACCCACACGCATGCTGGGCCGGTCATTATGGATCAATATCCTTCCAAGACGCCGGACTGGGAAACTGCTGACCTTGGCAAGATTGAGCAAGCCATTCATGAAGCCGGACAACATACCGTGCCGGTCCGCATGGGAGTTGGTTATGGGCGGGCCAGCATCGGGTACAACCGGCGGCGGGTTAATGCCGATGGCTCCATCACCATGCTGTGGCAAAACCCGGCGAAGGTTCCAACCTGGCCGGTGGACCCAATGATCGCGGTGCTGCGCATTGACCAAATGGACGGGCAGCCTCTGGCCTTACTGGTGAACTATGCAGCCCATCCGGTAACCTTTGGGCCGGACAATATGCGTTTTTCGGCAGATTTCCCGGGTGTAATGTGCAAAGTGATCGAGCAGGCTTTTGATGGAAAGCCCCTGGCTTTCTTTGCCCAGGGCGCGCCAGGTGACATCAATGTGTACGACGCCACAACGCCGATTGCACAGGACGCGGTCGGAAGACGTGACTGGGCTGGAGAAACACTCGGTAAAGCCGCAGTGGATGCGGCAAAGCAAATCCAAACCACCGCCGATCCCGATGGCAGCATCGACTTTTCCGATGCTCCCCTTACTGTCGATCTGCGATGGAATCCGGAGAAGTTCAAGCAAGAGATCCTGCGCGAGATTAGCCCGGAAGCTTTTCAGATCTTCGCGCCGCCCATTGAGGAAACCATGCGCTTGCCGGTGACTACCGCATTGCTTAATCGAAAGATCGCGATCATGGGTATGCCGGGGGAGCCTTTCGTGGAATTTCAAATGAATTGGCGCGCCCGGTGTCCTTTGCAGAACTGTTTCTTCCTTGGATACGCAAACGGATACTTCGGATATTTCCCGACGATCCCCGCCGCCAGCGAAGGTGGTTACGGCGCTACCAGTGCGACTACCTGGGTTCAAGTGGGCGCCGGGGAGCAGATGGTAGACCGCTCACTATCTGAACTTTATAAAATGCTGGGCCGATTGCAAGACACCCCAGGGACGGCTTGGTCGAATTCGAGATGAACCAGCGCCGAAACGAATGCGCGGTGTTGACCTGCTTGGGCGTCGATGTTAGTTTCGCTTACGTTGAAAGCCCCGGGAGATGGCCATCTGAGTCAGGGACCAAAACCACGGCACTCTGCAGGTCCACTCCTCAGTAGCCGTGATCGGCGGAATTTTCTTATTCGTTGTTGCCAGGGAATCTCGGCAGCCCTGGTTCCTGTAAGCCTGCGAAACTTTGCATTTCCTTCCGGCTTTCCCACCGATCCTGCCGGTTCGCACGCGGCCGACGGCGAGTTCTACCTTCATCCTCACTATCGAGCCAAATTGCCGATCGAGGCCACACTGCTCAAAGTGCAGGCGGTCGCCGATAGTTTTGTCACGGAAAAATATGCTGACCAGATCGCAGCCATTCTGAACGAGTGGAGTGCTGCGTTACAAAAAGGTCCGACTGAGACAGGTGCGATCGAGAAGGCGTTGTCCGCAACTTTTTCAGGCTATTCGTTCACGCCTGCAGAGTCTCGAGTGATCCGTCCCGGACCATCGCTCGAAATCCGCGACAATAAATTCGCCAGCCAGATTATTCTGGGGCGCGAAGCCTTTCTGCAGAGTGTGCGGTCCGCGCTGAGTTCGTTTTCGGAAATAATAACCGCCGAATTCCAGGTAGTGGCGATTGATGCAAGCCCAGCGCCAGGTCCGGACCGACTACTGACCCGGGTGCGTTATGAACTCGTAGGCTCAGGACAAGGCTTCCACCGCGAGCAGCGCGTGGGCGAATGGGAAATCGAGTGGGAGGCAACGTCCGGGAGCGGTTTTCACTTGCGGAACTGGCGACCGCTCAATGAAAGGCGAAGCCGATGCAGCGAGCCTATTTTTGCCGACGTCGCAGCCGAGGTGTTTGGACGAAATTCCTCTTATTCCGCTCAGTTCCTCCACGGTGCGGATTATTGGCGCACGCTTTTCGACGTCGCCTCCGGCATCGATATCTACGGCCATAACGGAGTTTCGATGGGAGATATCGATAATGACGGATTCGACGATCTTTACATCTGCCAAGCCGCTTGCCTCCCGAACCGGCTGTACCGAAATCGGGGGGACGGTACGTTCGAAGACATTACGGAAGCATCCGGAGTGGGCGTACTAGAAGATACGGCTTGCGCGCTCTTTGCGGATATTGACAATGATGGCCGCCAGGACTTGATTGTCGTTTGCCAAAGCGGCCCGCTGCTCTTTCTGAACAAAGGCGACGGCAAGTTCGAACAGAAGCTCGACGCTTTTCGATTTGCCAACCCTCCGCAGGGGACGTTCGCGGGCGCAGCGATTGCCGACTATGATCGCGACGGCTGGTTGGATATTTATTTTTGTCTTTATCTTTATTATCGCGGGACCGAGCCTTACAAATCCCCGTCTCCTTTTTACGACGCACAAAACGGGCCTCCCAATTTCCTCATGCGCAATCAGCGCGACGGTACGTTCCGCGACGTCACCGCCGAGACCGGCCTCAATCAGGGGAACAAGCGATACAGTTTTTGCTGCGGCTGGAGTGACTATAACCAGGATGGCTGGCCGGACCTGTGCGTGGTCAACGACTTTGGGCGCAAAAACCTTTACCGCAACAATGGCGACGGATCTTTCACGGACGTCGCGCC
Source organism: Terriglobia bacterium (assembly GCA_963734265.1). Lineage (GTDB taxonomy): Bacteria > Acidobacteriota > Terriglobia > Terriglobales > Acidobacteriaceae > JAIQFF01. Next base: position 44,765 of record CAVTGN010000010.1, on the reverse strand, counting down.
GGAGCTGGGCGTAGAAGACGTTGGCGCGGGCATGAGCGTTTGTTGGCTGGACTACGATGGCGACGGCGACGAGGATCTGTACATCGCGAACATGTGGACCGCCGCCGGCAAGCGCATTTCGACGCAGCCAGTCTTTCAGAAGGACGCGCCCGAGGATGTGCGTGCCCTCTACCGTAAACATGCCATGGGCAATTCGTTATTTCGCAATGCCAAGCGTGGCAAGTTTCAAAACCAGAGCGAATTCGCCGGCGTTGAAATGGGCCGTTGGTCCTGGTCAAGCGACGCGTGGGATTTCGATCACGATGGCTTCCCCGACCTTTACATCACCAATGGCATGATCTCCGGCCAGTCTCGAGAAGATCTCAACAGTTTCTTCTGGCGGCAGGTGGTAGCGCAGTCGCCGGCCGTGGCCAAGCCGGCTGACGACTACGAGCGGGGCTGGGACGCGATTAATCAACTCATTCGCTCGGATGGCACATGGAGCGGGTTCGAGCGCAATGTGTTTTACGCGAACAACCGTGATGGCACCTTTTCCGACGTATCCGGCGCTGTTGAAATGGATTTTCTGGAGGATGGGAGGTCGTTCGCTCTGGCCGATATCGATCACGACGGCCGGCTGGAAGCAATTCTTAAAAATCGAAACAGCCCGCAATTGCGTGTTTTGAAGAACGTGATGAAGGATCTACCTCCGTCGATTTCTTTCCTTCTCCGCGGCACCAAAAGCAATCGCGACGCCATCGGCGCTGTGGTCATGGTAGAAACTGAATCCAGGCGCCAGACTCGCAGTTTGCAGGCGGGATCAGGATTTCTGTCCCAGCACAGCAAGGAATTGTTCTTCGGGCTGGGTGAAGCCAAGGGCCCTGTAAAGGCATCCATCCGCTGGCCGAGCGGGTTGGTGCAGGAAATCCACGACCTTCCTCTTAACCATCGAATATGGGTTGAAGAGGGCTCGCAACCATCTCGCCTCGAAGCCTTCCAGCCCCGACCTCAAGGCGCGCACGCCCGGGCACTTGATATACGACCGACGAAACCAGAATCGCTGCCACTCCAAGTTGAAACATGGCTGCTGGTACCGGTTTCCGCGCCTGACTTTTCTTTGCCTGACGTGTCGGGACCAGCCCACGCCCTGGCGTCATTTCGCGGGCGGACCCTGCTATTGAATTTCTCGACTTCCGCGTCCCCCGCCTGTAAGGAGGAGTTGAATATTCTCAACCAGGCTTACAAACGGTGGGCTGGCCACGGACCCCAACTAATCACCGTGAACGTGGACGATCCAGTCGACGCCGACAAGTTACGAGAGCAGGCGCGGATCGTTTCATTCCCCATCCTTATTGGCTCGGAGGACATGGTCAGTATTTACAACATTCTTTACCGGTACCTGTTTGACCGTCACCGTGACTTGAGACTTCCGACGTCGTTCTTGATTGACGCCAAAGGTGACATCGTCAAGGTCTATCAGGGGCCGGCCGATCCGGTACATATAGAAGAGGATTACCGCAACATTCCGCAAACTGACGCCCAGCGATTAGCAATGGCGCTGCCTTTTTCCGGCATGAACGGCGGCCTGGAATTTCAGCGGAATTACTATGGCTACGGCTCGATCTACTTTCAGCACGGATACTACGATCAAGCGGAAGTCTCGTTCCGACTGGCTCTGAAGGACGATCCCTCAAACGCTGAAGCTCTCTACGGTCTCGGCAGCGTTTACCTGAAACAGGAAAAGAATAACGAAGCGAGAGAAACGTTTGAGCAGACGGTAAAACTCAAAACCAACTATCCAAATACTCTGACCAACGCCTGGAACAACCTGGGCCTTCTGGCTGCACGCCAGGGAAACATGCCGGAGGCGGTAGGCTATTTTAAAGAAGCGCTTCGACTGGACCCGGATCATCTGGTCGCGCTCGACAATCTGGGAGCCGCGTACAGGCAGATGCAAAATTGGGATGAGGCTCGCAACACCCTGGAGCGCGCCTTGAAAGTGAAGCCGGATGATCCGGAAGCAAATTACGGCCTGGGTATGGTCTTCGCCCAAAATGGAGACAGCGAGCGGGCTTACGAACTTCTCCGGAGGGCATTGCAGTTTCGACCTGATTACCCCGAAGCCCTGAACAATCTGGGCATCCTTTATCTGCGCACGCAGCGCCCGGATGAGGCGATCGCCAGTTTCGAGGAGTGCATCCGCGTCGCTCCCGCATTCAGCCGGTGCTACATGGATCTCGCGCGGGTGTACGCGATCGAGGGTCTGCCGGAGAAAGCTCGCACAGTTCTACTCCAGCTGCTGAAGCAACATCCCGATCATGTGGAAGCTCAAAAAGCCCTCCAGCAACTTACGAAATAGCTGCGAAAGTGCGTTGCGAATCGTCAGGAATTCTCACTAAGGCAGCTTGTGAAGGTACTCGTAATCGACTTTGATCGCCTCCATGGCGGGCATGTCTTTGTAGGGAGGTTCCTGCTCCACGTAGTACCACTCGATGTGTCCTGCCTTTTGGGCGGCGCTGAAGATCGGCTTGTAGTTGACGTTCCCACGACCGAGTTCAGTTGGTTCCGGGCTCTCGGGGGGCCACATGCCGAACGATGGTTTCGAGGTGAGCTTGAAATCCTTGATGTGCAGCATGCGATACCGATCGGGATACTTCGTGAGGTAGGTCGCCGGATTGAAACCCGCAGCCGAGATCCATCCGCAGTCTAGTTCCAGCTTAACCAGCTGCGGGTCAGTCGAACGCAGCAACTCGTCATATCCAATTCCGCCCGGAAACGGCTTGAACTCGATATTGTGGTTGTGATAACCGAACTGCAGCCCCGCTTGTTTGGCTTGCGCCCCCATTTGATTGCATTGCTCGGCGATCGACTTGTAGTCGTCGAGAGTCACAGCTTTGAGCTTTGTGATCATGGTGTCCCAATCCGGTTTAGTCCCAGCCTCGGTAAGGCGCTTGGGCAAAAGAACTGAACTGATGACGTACTTCGCCCCGATGACCTTTGCGTAGTCCATGGCCTCGGCTAGCTGGTCGGAAGCGGGAATGTGAATACTGCCGCAGTGCAGGCCGGCCTTGTCCAAAGATGCCTTGATCTCGGCAGGTTTTTTGCCGAAGAAGCCTGCCAATTCCACTTCCTTGTATCCGACGGCGGCGACTTGGGCCAGAGTTCCGTCGTAGTCCTTTGCGAGCTCATCTTTTACTGTGTAGAGCTGCAGACCGATGGGAAGGCCAAGAGGATTCGCATCCAGTCGAAAAGGGTTGCCGGCAAGTGCCGCTGCGGCAGTCAACGCCGCACCACTCTGAATCAGGAATTCTCGCCTCGATTTTGTCATCGTAGTCCCCTATCTGTGTTCCTCGGAAGGTTCTGAAAGTACAAGCCAGTAATTCCAAATACTGCACCACGCCTAGTGGATCGACGCCTATTGCGGCAGGGCAAAAGCTACATAGACGCCGCCGGATGGAGACTTGGGATCTTTGCCTCCGCCTGCGGCGATCACAATAAACTGTCGGCCATTCACTTCGTACGTCACCGGTGTCGCGTTGCCGGAAAACGGCAGTGTCGTTTCCCAGAGCAAAGTGCCGGTGGACTTGTCAAAGGCCCGGAATTTTTTGTCAAAGTTAGTTGCGCCGATGAACACCAGCCCCCCGGCAGTCACGATCGGGCCTCCGTAGTTTTCCGTGCCGGTATTGTTCTGCCCCTTTGCGGCCAGGTCAGGATACTCGCCCAGCGGAATCTTCCAGGCGAACTCCCCGGTATTGAGATTGATCGCGTTCAGCGTCCCCCAGGGAGGCGCGACGGCGGGATAGCCATCCGGGTCCAGAAACTTGTGATAGCCGGTGAACCGATACTTCATCGGTTCGACAGGCGACTCAGTGCTGGTCAGTTCTTTGCTCTCGCCACTCATGAGAAACATCACCAGAGCGAACATTTGATCATCAGAGAGATTGGGGAACCCCGGCATTCTTCCCTTCCCACTCTTGATCGTTGCCGCGATCTGCTGCGGAGGCAAACGATCTCCGACATCGACAAGGGATGGTATGGCGGGCGGCGAACCCATCAATTTTTCGCCGTGGCAGACGCCGCATTGGCTCAAGTAAATACCGCGAGCGCTGTTCTCGCCGGTATTTGGCGCCAGCGCACCGGTCCAGGCCAGGTCATTCGCATTCACGTACATGATTCCGGTGTCAGGATCGACCGCTGGACCGCCCCACTCCGCTCCGCCATCGAAGCCGGGGAAAACCACAGTGTCGGTGCCAACGCTGAAGGGAACGAATTGTCCCGCACTCCGGAACTTGCGAAACTTCTCCAGCGCCCACTGGTGAACTTCCGGCGTTCGGTTGGTAAGAAGCTCCTCGGTGAGGAGCTGTCGAGCGAAGGGTGCAGGCAGAGTGGGTAGAGGCTGTTGGGCAGCGGCGACTTCCCCGGGCACGGTGCTCGGCGGATATTGGTGAGACTCAATCGGGAAGAGCGGAGTTCCCTTCTCCCGATCGAAGAGATAGACAAAGCCCTGCTTGGTGGTTTGCGCAACAGCGTCCACGTCTTTTCCATCACGCTTCACGGTGAGTAGAACCGGAGCGGCGGGGAAATCGCGATCCCAAAGGTCGTGATGGACTTCCTGAAAATGCCAGATTCTCTCTCCGGTTTGCGCGTTCAAAGCGATCAGACAATCGGCGAAGAGGTCATCGCCCAGGCGGTCGGCGCCATAGAAATCGAAAGCGGCTGACCCGGTTGGGACATAAAGGATTCCACGCTTTGAATCCAGCGTCATGCCAGCCCAATTGTTGGCGGCGCCGCTGGTCTTCCATGCCTCCTTGGGCCAGGTCTCGTAGCCAGCTTCGCCCGGATGCGGGATGGTATGAAACGCCCAGCGGAGTTTGCCGGTATGCACGTCGAAGGCGCGAACATCCCCAGGTGGCGCGGGAAGGGTTTCAGGATTGCGCCCGCCGACGATCAGCAAGTCCTTATAAATAGTTCCCGGACTGGTCAAATAAACCGACTGCGAAGAGGCGGGCTCGCGCCCGAGATTTTCACGCAGGTCGATTCGGCCATGATCGCCGAAACCAGGGACAGGCTTGCCGGTGACAGCATCCAGCGAATAGACAAAGTTCATCACTCCAACCAGTATTCGCTTGTCCTTGCCGTCGGTCCAATACGCCAGTCCGCGGTCAGGTTGGGTGCCTCGAACGCCAGAGTCAAATTTCCAGATGAGTTTGCCGGTCGCTGCGTCGAGCGCGAAGACCTTCTGGGTTGGAGTTATGCCGTAGAGCACGCCCTCAACGACGATGGGACTCGTCTGCAGGCCGCCTTCTTCCTGGGAATCGAAACTCCACACCTTCGCGAGCTGCTTGACGTTGTTGCGGTTGATCTGTGCCAGAGCGGAAAAATGATTGTTTTCGGCATTTCCACCCCAGACGGGCCAGTCGCTCTGTTCCAGCGCCACATTCCGACTTGTCGAACTCTGAGAGGTCCCGGCTGACCCAAGCGTGGCCCAAAGTCCAGCCAACGTGACCGCTATGATCAATCGCACAGTCCCAGGGCGAACAGCCGATTCAATCGCAATCATCCACGATTTCCTTTGGATTCGCTGGCATTTCGTTTCGCGGTCCTGACTCGCAATGGGCCGATGCTCGCTCATAACCCCGCCAGCTCGCATCAAGTGGGATAATCATCAATTGCCGGCAACCGGTCTGCCTACCTTCTGGTCAAAAAATGCAGCCATATATTTGAAAGCCTCCGCCGCTTCTGGAGTGTCGTGGTACATAATCCAATGAGCGTGCGGCATGGCTTCGAAAACAATCAACTGCGCATCGACCCCAGCCTGCAATAGTGCACGATGATATAGCGTGGTCCCGCTCAACAGAAAATCCCGCGTGCCCGTGATGCACAGAGTTGGCGGATATCCTTTCAAATCCGAGTACAAGGGCGAAAGTATAGGGTCCTTGAGATCGGCATGGCCGACATAGGGGTTCGATCGCAATAGACTGTCGGCACTCTTGGTGGCACGCAATCCACCGATGCTGAACCAGGACATGGAATCGCCCGGAATACCGAAGTCTGCCCAGCCCGAAAAGAAACCGAGAGCGGCAGGCATCGGCAGGCCCAGTTGTTTGATCTTCGCGGCCGTTTCCGCGGTCAATGCTGCTCCCGCCGAGGTGCCATACAACCCGACGTTCTGCGGCTTGTAAGTCTTGAGCACTTCCTTGTACACGGCGATCGCGTCGTCGACTCCGGCGGGGAAGGGATTTTCAGGCGCCAACCGATACTTCACCGCTATCACCCTGATTCCCGTGAGATTGACGATAGGAATGTTCTCAACCAAAGTGCCGGCGTCAGTGTTAAATGCACCGCCGTGCACGTTGATGAGTATCCGGGTGCGATTCCTGTCTTCCATCTTCATCGGCGAAAGTAGCAGCACCGGAACTCCCGCCATCTTCGACTCTTCGATCTGGACTGGATAATTCTTGAGCAAGTCGTCCGAGATGGTCTTCTGGCGGCGATCCCAGAATGCCCGCTGCTCTGCAACGCTGCTCGAAGACATTGGCTGTTTTTGAGAAGAGGCCTGGGATTCTTCGTACTCCCGCATGTCCTGTTGCGCCTTGGGACTCACCGTCAGGGGTGCGGGAGGGGTCACAACCGGCGGCTGACTGGAATTCTGGGATGGGGAAGCCGTGGACGCAGTTTGCGCCTGTGTCAATCTCCCGCCTGCTGCAAGGATCGCGAGGAGTGAGAGCAAGACGCAGCTGATTCCAGGAACCCTAACACCGGCGCGGTGCATTGCTTTCCAGTGGCCAACTTCCATTTCGTCTTAGCCTCGATTTCAGGGCTGATATCGGTCGCGCGAGCTTGACTACAGCCGGCACCCCGACTCGCTCTGAGCTCACTTGTGGCCCATCACGAGAGGCGTTATCCAATTTCTGTTAGGAGACCTCGACAGGAATATCCTGGAGGAAGAAACTAACCTAGCACCGGTTGGTCGCGCCACTTTTTTCCTGAACACCGGCCGGTCGACCGTCCGGTGTTCAGGAAGTCCCAACTCCTAGAAGAGAAACTTCAATGCGAACTGAATTTCTCTCATATCGGCTCCGGTTGCAGTGCTGGAGATTACACCGAAGCTGCTCTGTCCCAGTGTGTCGCCGGGATTGGAAAAGTTCGGCTGGTTGAGAAGGTTGAAGAATTCGGCCCTGAATTGCAGGCTCATTGCCTCTCGGACCGGGAAATTCTTGAACACTGACAAGTTCAGGTTTCGCTGCGGCGGTCCGAACAGCTGGTTGCGTCGTTCGTTGCCCAGCAGGTTTGGCGCCTGAGCAACAAATGCCGCTGTGTTGAACCACTCGTTATTGGTGGGGTTCGAGAGGTTCGCCGAACCAATCTGATTCGGGCGATCATTGCCCAGGTTGATATTGCTGATGGCTCCGTTTGAGTTCAGGACGGTAAACGGAAATCCCGACGACCACGAGTAGATCACGTTTGTGCCCCAACCCTTGATGGCTTGTGCTGCCACTCCGGTCAGCGACCTTCCAAACGGCAATTCGTAGTTGATGCCCATTGCAACCCGATGGCGGAAGTCCAGCAGGGCGTTACCCATGTCGTACTGGTTCCAGCTATTTTGAATTACAACTCCTCCGCTGCCATTATCCACGTGACAAGGGCCAAAGCAATCGTTGCTGTCATTCTGTGGGTTTTCATCAATGACCGTCGCATTCGTAATATTGTGGGCATAAGTGTAGTTGGCGAAACCGGACAACCCATTTTTCAAGCGCCGCTCCAGCGAGAGTTGGAGAGCGTTGTAACGAGAAGTTGCCTCGTTAAGCTGGGGTTGGATGTTCACGCCAGGCAGCGCTGGAAATGGATACGTTCCACCCTCGGCAAGCGGGAAGGCCAGTTGGTTGACATTCGGCTGGGTGGTGAGCCGGCGCCCTAAATTACCCACATACCCGATCGTGGCCACGTTTCCGGCAAAGTCCTTCTCGACCTGCAGGCTGAATTGCTCCAAATAGCTCTGCCGCTGATCAAAAGGGGTTGACCGAATGCTTGTATATTTGGTCGGATCAGTTGCCAGCGTGATGTCGAACGTGGGAGTGGGGAAGCCCGCAGCCAGGAGAAACCCGTTCTGCGTAGGAGTGGTATACGCGCCCGCGCACGGGATTCCGGAAAAGCCGGCAACACCGCAATTGAACGTGAAATTAAAGGGCGCATTTTCCATCTCAGAGCCGCTGGCGTAGTTTTCCGGGAAGTAGCTCATGCCGAAACCGCCACGAACGACCATACCGTGTCCTACAGTCGCAGCGAAACCGATGCGGGGAGCCAGGTCGTGATAATCGGTCGAAACGCCCGCGGTTGGACCCGAAGCTTGTATTCCTGGAAGTGCGGGGCCAATCAGCAAACCTAGAGCAGGATCGAAGTTGGAAAACGCGTTATTGCGGACTGTGTAAGGAGTGAAAATATCGTAACGCAAACCTAGATTGAGCGTCAGCCAACGGGTTGCGCGCCAGTCATCCTGCGCATAACCGGAGTACTCCCAGGCTCGAAATCTCGGGGGAACCAGATTAAACCCACGTTGCGCAGTCGTGGCTTGTCCGGTCAAAAGATCAGCCATGGAGTTTCCCGTAAATACGCCGTCGAATGTCATGTCGCCGCGCAGCTGGGAGCTTTGGACGCTCAAGGCTTGTCGCCGAATCAGGCCAGCGCCGAATTTGAAACTATGTGTGCCCCTAGTCCAGGTGACAGCCCCGTTGTATTGGTACGTATTCTCGATGTGCTGCAGCGGAACATACGCATCGTCGCCCAGCGAGCTGTAGCCGCTATTGAAATTGACCGACGGAATGCCCTGGGTAGTGGGATCGACGTTGATGCAACTGGTTGGCGTGCAGGGAAATCCAAATGCGAGCGCGGCGTTTGTGGTGCCACTGTTCAGGGCTAACGAGTCGATATTGCTGCGCATGAAGCCGGCTCTCAATTGCACCAAAAGATCCGGCCGGAAGACGTGTACAAACTCAAGACCGAGACTCTGCTGCCGTTCTTTCGCCGGGCCCGGAAATGTACCGTATGGGCCGGTACCCGGATGAATGCCGCCGACTTCCGGGAAGGAGTCCGGAGTAAACGTGTCGACGTTGTTGAAGGAATACCGCCCGAACAGAGAATTCTTGTCGTTGAAGTGTTGGTCAATCCGAGTGTCCCAGGTGTCGGTGGTCTGAGTTCTGCCGGTTGTGAAAATAAAATTGTTCGTGGGAGCCTGCGCCACACCATTCACGATTCCTGGCAGCGCCACAGCAAACGGCGTCGGATACAACTTGAGATAGTTCAAGCCGATCGTCGTTAGTTGACCTGCGGTGAGTATTGGTCCTCCTGTACATGCGGTTCCAGGAGTGCCGGAGGTATTACACAAATCCGAGAAGTCTCCGGGATGGGTCTCCTCGTACGCGGTCGGCACGGTCGACGTGAAGGTCTGACCTTTCACCTGGCGAAAACCTTCGTAGTCGCCGAAAAAGAAGGTTTTGTTCTTAATGATGGGACCTCCGATGCTGGCGCCGAACTGGTTCTGGCGTAACTCAGCCTTGGGCCGGTTGGGAGTCGGAGTCTGAACCCAGGTGTTTGAGTCGAAGATGTCATTGCGGAAAAATTCAAATGCAGATCCGTGGAAACTGTTTGTGCCGGATTTGGTGATGAGATCTACCACCCCTCCCACCGAACGCCCAATCTCGGCGGTGTAAAGCCCAGTCAACACCTTGACTTCCTGAATTGCGTCGATCGACGGGCGAACTCCGATTGTTCCGATGATCCGCTCGTTGTTGTCCATGCCATCAATCAGGTTGTTGTTGATCTCGTCAGACTGTCCGTTCGCGGAGTAGTTCGACGAAAGACGGCGATCGTCGGGACGGTTGCCGCTGGACATGGAATTTGACATGCTGGGATTGATGCCCGGCGAAAGCTCCACTAGTTGAATAACATTTCGTCCATTGAGGGGCAGGTCTTGAACCGCCTTGGTGCTAATCAGCAATCCGACGGAGGAGCTGTCGGTCTGAAGAGCTGGTGTCGTCGATTCTACTTCTACCGTCTCGTTTGCCTCTCCTAGCGCGAGGGGAGCGTCAACGCGAACCCGGTCGCCGGCTGACAACGCCACATTCTTGGAGACAAAGGTCTTGAAGCCCTTGGCTTCGATGCTCACCGTATAGGCGCCCAAGGGAAGAAGCGTAAACGTGTAGTCCCCGCTGGACCCTGTGGTCGTGGTCCGGGTGAGTGCAGTGCCCTGGTTCTTGGCAGTCACCGTCGCGCTGGAGACAATCGCGCCGCTCGGATCGGTGACGCTGCCGACGATGTCAGCGGTAGTGACTTGAGACATCAGACTTGAGCTCAGAGATAAAACCAGAGCGATGGTTATGCCGAAAACGACAAAATATCCCCGAAGCCGAGTTGGAATCTCAATTACGTGTCGCATCGATTTACCCTCACCTGACTTCCCTTGATTTGATCGCTGAAGGATAGAACGAATCTCGAAGTCAAACTTCGCACTGCGAAACTGGCGTCCGCTTGCTCACACCGGCCCGACACTGCTGCCGACATTCCGGCAGGTGATACTTGAGCAGGGTTGAGTGGAGACTATCAAGAAAAACGATTTATGAGATTAGGTAATTTGTTTATCAAATTTACCAAACAGTACACAACTAGTTCTCTGTCTGCGATTCGTGCATACTGGCGCCCATGGACCACCGAATGCGTCGCGTCGCACTGATTTATGACGCTAAGGCGCCCTATGATCTCAAAGTGATAAGCGGAATCTCCCGCTACGTACAGGAAGGCGCCGAGTTCAATATTTACATCGAGGAGGATGTTCTCAAGAGCCAGAAGCTTCCCGACTTGAGATCCTGGCACGGCGACGGTATCCTGGCCGACTTCGACGACCCCGGAGTGGCGGACGCAGTGTCCCGCGCCAAGCTCCCTGTAGTCGGCTTTGGTGGCGGCTTCGGCTGGTATCCTCGTCGATCGCGGATTCCGTATTTTTTCAGCAACCAGGTGGCAGTGGCGGAGATGGCGGCTAATCATTTGCTCGATCGCGGTTTCCAGCATTTCGCGTACTGCGGCTTTATCCCAAACCCTACGAATCTTTGGTCTGAAGAACGTTATCGAGCTTTCGCCAGGCGGCTTGAGCTGCGCGGTTTTTCCTGCCACATGTATCGTGGCTTACACAAAACCACTCGCCAATGGAACTCTATCCTCGCCTCTCTGGGTTCGTGGTTGAGAAAGCTTCCTAAACCCGTCGGCCTCATGGCGGCGAATGACATACGGGCACGCCACGTCCTTGAGGCTTGCCACACCTATGATTTGCGGGTTCCCGAAGAGGTGGCGGTTGTTGGTGTCGACAACGATGAGTTGCTCTGCGAGTTGAGTACTCCGCAGCTCAGCAGTGTCGAACAAGACGCCAAGCGAATCGGCTACGAAGCCATCGCTCTGCTCGATCGCATGATGAGAGGTGAGAAAGCGCAACAGCGGTGCTTTTTGATTGACCCGCTTGGGGTTGTGACCCGTCGTTCTACCGATATTCTTGCGGTTGAGGATCGCCTTGTTGCCAAGACAATGACGTTCATCCAATCTGGCGCCTCAGAAGGTATTACGGTTCGGGATCTGGCTGCATCATTGGCGGTCTCGCGATCAGGTCTGGAAACCCGCTTCAAGTCGGCTATGGGCTACACGGTTCATGCCGCCATACGAAAGGCACAACTGCAGCGGGCACGGCGCATGATTATGGAAACGAATATCTCCATGAAGGAAATCGCCGCCGGCACCGGATTCAAGTCGGTGCAACAGATGACCACCTTGTTCGGGAAAGCCTTCGGGCAGACTCCGGCAAAATATCGCAAGTCGATAATCAAGTGAACGCAGCGGAGCCTTGCTGCCTCCGTCAAGGACGGAAAGCGGGCCACAAGTTCGCCACCAGACGGGGCTCCGAGATCCATTGAAAGCGATCGAAATCGCGCGTGACCTGAGAATAGAGTGGCTGTTTGCCCGAGAATCCGAATTCGGAGTAGTCGGACGGCGAACGAATTTCGAGATCGGGTGAATCGTAGTTAGGATTTCGCTCCCAGCGAAGTTTTTGTCCGGCATCAACACGCGCGTACCAAGCCAAACCCTTGCGCTTGCGAATCTCGTTGTAGTCGAAACTATATTCACGATCGCACAGAGCACCGAAGGAAACGGGACTATGCGTGTTCGCGCTAATAGACGCGTGAGCCCATCCCGGTGGAACGATCACAAGGTCGCCGGGACGGGCGTGAATTGCGAAGCAGCGTCCGGGATCATCGGCGGCGTATTCCTGCATGTAGATGAAAGCCTCACCGTCCCAGATCTCATAGACCTCGGGAGGGGACCAGCCACTGTGGGAGGAGACGCGATGGACATGGCCCTGGCTCCTTACCGGTTCGTCGCCGAGATAGCCCGCGGCATAAGAAACTGCTCCGAATAGCATGTTGCGCCGGATCCACTCGGATCGGTCGGGAACTCTGCCGACATCCATTGCGATTGCGTACACGGGGTCAGGTCCATCGCAGTCGGGACGTCGCAAGCTGGGCCGGATGGCATCGAGTGAGCGCATTTCGGGCACCGGTCCGAATGTGTCCGGTCCGTAAACGAATCCCAACGGATCGTGCGTGGCGCGGATATCGAAGCCAGGGTCGAACGACGAAATCATGTGCGCACCGAGGCGCGAATTGTCGCACAGCGCATACCTTGGGAAGTCGGACGCGCGGAATAGCGTCCAACTCCCGCCGGGACAATGAAAGTTTCGGCGTAATGCACTTCGAAAGGAGAAAAGCAGTTATCCGGGCTTTCGATGATCGCGCTGTCTCCTTCAACAAGATTCAGGACATGAACGCCGTCTTCGGTATCGTGAGAGACCGGAGCGGAAAACCAGTGACGCCGTGTCTCAATGAATTCGCGCGGGTGAAGGCCAGTGCGTTCCTCCGTCATCTGATCGTTGCGGTTGAGGACTTGGATTTTGTTGATGAGCGACGCTTTGACCCATTCGGTATCGCGATCCCATTGAATGTTGGCCAGGCCATGCTGAAGGTGGATGGGACGCGGGCGGTTGTCGAGGCCTAGACGGCCCCAATCCCAGAGTTTGAAGGTAAAAATGTACGGGGTGGCGCTGATTTCAAGCACAACGCCGTTTGCACCGGAGCAATGGATAGTGCCTGCCGGAATGAGAAAGTGGTCGTGCTTTTTCGCGGGCCAGCGGTTCACGAATTTTTCCGTGTCGAAAGCACATTCTCCAGTTTGCGCTCTGGTAAGTTCACGCGCCATCTGGCAACGATCGATACCCGTGCGAAGGCCGAGATAGACAGATGCGTCGGATGCCGCATCGAGCAGGTAGTAACTTTCGTCTTGGGTGTAGTTCATTCCGAATTTGTCTTGTATGTACTCGGTCAGGGGATGAACCTGTAGCGAGAGGTTGCCGCCCTGCATGGTGTCCAGCAGGTCGAAGCGAATAGGAAATTCGGTGCCAAAACGTCCGTGAACGGCGTCGCCAAGAAGTTCCCGCGGATGTCGGAAGACGAGATCCAGTGCGGGCACCTCCGCGCGGACGTCGCCGAAGTCGAAAAGGAGACTGTTTTCTTCCGGAACGCAATCGAAGCACCACGCGAAGTTAGGCGCGTTGCGGTCGAGGCCGCAAATGTCGCGCATCCACTGGCCACCCCAGGGGCCCGGGTCGAAGAAGGGAACGACGCGGAAAGGCCGCGATACAGCGTGGCGCAGCGCAGCCCGGAAGAGATCGCCCGTGATTAAAGTGGGGTTGTCTGGATTGGTGGTATCAAGCAGATAGTCGAGGCGGCCCAACTGGCCACGCTTGATGCGATCGGCGACGCGCCAGTCCAGGAAGTAAGCGCGCTTGTATTTCGCTGAGGCAGAGTCTTGCTGGTTCTCCGCGGCAAGATTGCCGATTTGGCCGGAACGCTGGCGCTTCTGAATTTCCCAGCGCGGAAGGTCGGCGTAAATCAGGACTTGAGGCTCGGGAAGAAGCAAGGCGGTGCCGGTGCCGATGACGACGACCGGTGAGTCGCGATGCTGTTGAACTTCGGCTCGGCGCGCCGCGAGAAGGGTCGGGTCTGCGAAATCGTCAATGATGAAGCCATTCATGCGCCCGAAGACCGGATCGTCGGTCAGATCGTGAGCGACTGAGGCGATTGAGCTCAGCCGGGTCTTTCCAGATCGTGGACGTTTGGACAACAAAGGCTGGTCGAAGGACGGACTCGAGAGCGAGCAGAATCTCGTCTTCGGACACACCGGGATAGCACTCGATGGCAATGCGCGTGGCACCGCGTGAAAGCTCGGAGCCAATGCGTTCGGCTACTGCCTTGCCAGCCCGACCACGCGGAGTCCGGGGAAGCATCGACGGCGATCACCGGACGCTTGTCATAGTTGGACGCACGCTGATTCACTGAAGAGCGCCTTCAAATAGAGGAATCGCACCGAAGAGAGCGGCGCGGCCACCGAGTCCGGCGCTTCGAACTTGCACGCGTCCCCAGGGCGTCCAGGCATGACGGTGAATGTATTGCGTGACCGCCGGCAGAATCTGGTCGGCGGATTTCATACAGCCGCCCCCGAAAATTACCAGCTCAGGATCGTAGGCGTGAATGAGATTCACGGCGCATGCGCCCCAAACACGGAGGCAGTGGTCACGGACGTCAACCGCACAGGGATCGGCGCAGGAAGAAAAGCGAAAGAGATCGGCAAATGTGACTTCAGGCTGACGCGAAAGCGGACTGCAGGAGAACTTGGGATGACCGGCACAGAGCTGCGGTAAAGACCAGCTCGAAGCTTCGGCCTCCGCACAGCCGATATTGCCGCATTTGCAGATACCGCCATGATGGTTGACGGTGAAGTGACCGCCGAGGCAGCCGGCTTGCGAATGCTTGCCGCGAACCAGACGGCCTTCCATCATGGCCGCTCCGCCGATGCCGGTTCCGAGAGTCACGATCACGATGTCGTCGAAGCCGCGGGCGCAGCCCGCCTGCCGTTCGCCCAGCAAGGCCACGCGGGCATCGTTTTCCAGACGCAGGGGGAGATTGAAATTGGCGAGAGACCACGCCGGAAGATCAACCGCTTCAAAATCGAGATATTTTCCGTTGGTGGAAAGAATCCGTCTGCGAGCCGGCATCGACCAGGCCGCAAAAGCTGAAAGCAATTCCGGCGCAGGTTTCGGAAGCGATGGTATTGCGGCGAAGTAGAAGCTGGAACAAGATCGGCGATGCAATTGAGAGCGAGATCCAAGTTTCAAATTGTCAAAGATTGCGGTTTCCGCTGAATCGATAAGCTCCCCGTTGCTGATCAGCGCGCACGAGGCGTGACTGCCACCGAGGTCCACCGCCAGGAGATTCATGGCTGAGGCACGGGTGTAGGCTGGCCGTCAACGCAGAGCAAGCGGACACTGAAACCGCGGAGGCGGATGGTTTCGTAGTCGTGCCCTGCGTCACCCGGCCAGCAGGCGAGGAAGGATAAAGGGGAGGGTCCAATGTTGGCCACGCGATGGGCGGTGGACGCGGGAATGTAATGAGTGCTGCCCGGTGACATCCACTCGACGCGAGAGTTTCGTGCTTCGTCCATCAGAATCAGAGCTCCCCGGCCGAGCACGGTGCTGTAGTATTCGGCGCGATTGCGCCTGGTGTGGAAATGGCCGGCAGTCATGAAGTACTCGTCGCCAACCAGACCAGCTTCAACGAATGTAGTGCCCCAAAAGAGGCTGCCCTCGGTATCCGGAGGGACAGGTTGAAACAATTGCACACGATACACGACGCGCGAAGGGTCGAGGGCCTCGAATGCCGCCTGATTCGCGAACACACCCTTGAGGTCTGCGATCGTGCGGGTGATTTCGATGAGGGATGGACCCGACAAAGCCCCTGTGGCGAAGTCAACGTTCAGAGTATTGGGAGATAACATCGTCATCAACTTTACTTTGGCGCGACCACCTCGATGCGCCGGCGGCTGATCGTGGAATCGCGCTCAGGTCCGGATGAAGGTTTTGCAACGGCTTTGAGCATGAATTTTCCGGTGGTTGCCGGGACATCGAAATCGATGAATTGAGTTTGCTGGCCAAGAGGCGCGACCGAAAAAGGCTCTGGTGGTTTGCGCGATGACGTCGCCCTTTTCGTTTTCCAAATTCAGATCAAGACTGCCGGATTCCGTTTCGGACAGATCGTTCGCCAGCATTACCTGGAAGACCTGATGACTTTTGGCCGGAAGTTGCTCGTGCCAGAAGTTGACATATACGCCGAGCGGCTTGAACGCATTACCCATGTAGTCCACGAAATAGGGATCCAGCTCGAGCGTCTTGACATCGCGAAAATGATCGCAGGTGAAACCCTTCGGATCGGACGCTGTGAGATAAACAAAATGCAACACAGCGGCGTACTTGCGATGCGCTCGCCAGAATTCCGTTATTCCTCCCAGCAAATAGGCGTTTTCCTCGCGACGCTGGTCGGCGGTTGAATTTGGTCCCAGCAGCTTAGGGTAGACGTCGTCGGTGAGTTCCGTTGGACTGCCATCGCGATTGAGCCACAGCCAGCCGTATTCGTTGAGGATCGATGCGTGGCCGCTGGGCACAGTGACGCTGCTGCGCTCGCCTCCGCCGCGATCTTCAAGGTCGGTCATTTTGAATGGCGGCGAGTTGCTGTCTGTGAAATGCAGGTTGAGGAATTCGTAGGGATGATCCTCTACTGGATCGTCCGGACCGGCGGGCGGATTGTAACTGTTCTCCCAGGGGCGATGGGAAAGGTCCAAGTCTCGCACTGCGGGAATAAGTTTGGTAGAAAACGTCGGCTGCCAGCTTTCATTGCTGGCGTCCCAGATCGCGACGCTGGGATGATTCCAGTTGTCCCGCATCCAGTCGGCGAACTCGTGGCTCAATTCGTCGAGATCAAAGGTCTTGGAGTAATGCATCTGAAAAGCCTGCTGATCGCCGGTCCAGACAAAGTATTCGTTCTGGATCAACAGGCCAGCTTCGTCGGCGATGTCGAGCCACTTGTCCGGCACCGGGCCGATGCAGAAGCGGAAAGCGTTCCAGTGCATTTTCTTGGGGATGTCGATCAGGAGTTTGCGGACCCAGGCGTCGTCCCAGGGCAGCGTACCGGAATCAGGATCTTCGAAGAAGCGATGCAGGGTGATATTCGATCCGCGAAGGAAATAAGGCTTGCCATTGAGGTAGGCGCGGCGAGTCGGAGTATCGAAGCGAAATTCACGCATGCCGAAGCGAGTGGATGTGCTGTCGCCGCCGGAATTGGTTTCGAGGACATAGAGATTCGGTGTCTCCGGCGTCCAGAGCTTGGCGTTAGGGAGATCGATCCTGTGCGTGACGGTCTTGTCTTCTCCAGCCGCCAGCGAAATGCGTTCTTCGTGACTGCCGGCGTTGCTCGAACTGGGTTGCTTCCACTCGTGGACAGATTCGTGCAGAACAAAGTCCACAGGACGGCTGCTGTAGTTGTGAAGCTTGGTCTGAACCTCGATTTGGCTCGGATTGAGATGAGGAGCGACCTGGACCGTTGAAATGACCGGATCGCCACTGAGCATGACGGAAACATCGTCGTAGATGCCGGGAGTCCAGCGATTTTTTTCGAAGTCGGTGCCGGCGGAGACTGAGAGAGGCAAGACACCGGGATGAGCACCGACACGAATCAAGAGTTCGTTGGGAGCGGACCAGCGGATGTTTGGCGCGAGATCGAAGAATGCCGCGGTGAAGCAGGGAAAGTGCTCGCCGATTTTCTTTCCATTCAGCCAGACCGCGATTCCGAATTGTGCTTTGTTAATTTTGAGAAGCGCGTTGGCCTGTTTTGAGCGTGGGTCGAATGTAGTGCGATACCAGAAGTAATTGCGTTGCTGGCGAGATACACCGGCAGTCGTGACATTGGCGGACTCCGGCAGTTCTCCGCGGCGCACCCGGTTGGCGATGATTTCGCGGCTGTCGAAGAGGTCAACGTCCGGGAAGGGAGGCTGGGCGGAGTGTGCCAGGCCTGGCACTGGAACTTTGTGGGTGAAGGCAGTTGGTGGCGTGTCGGGGGAAACCGAATCCGCGATGTCCCAGGTACCATCCAGAGAAAGAACGGTACGGCCTTGTTGAGCAGCTGCGTCGAGGCCGCTGCATAGAGATAGTAAAAGTGTGATTACTGAGAGAAGTGTGCGGACGGTTAGCGACGGCTTGCAAGGCATGCCGGCCCCTCTGGTAAGTTGAAATTACTGATCGCGACCATTAAATCTTTCTTTCAATCAAAAACAAATTACTCGCCCACGCGCAACGACAGTTCTATCACAAATACAAAGTTACAGTGGAAGCGCAGCACTAAGTCCGCAGCCTCAGATCAGCCGATTGCTGAACCACCGGAACTCCGCCCTTACGGTATCTCGCCGGAGTTTGGCCGAAGGCCTTGCGAAAAAGAGTGGTCATATGCTGAACGGACTTGAATCCGGTCTCGGCTGCGATCTCTTTGATGGCGAACGTAGTATTGAATATCAAGTTCCTCGCCTGCTCGAGTTGAACCTTGCGGATGGTGGCGTGAATTGTACAACCGGTTGCCGCTTTGAAGTGGGCCTCAAGACTGGACCGGGAAATCGCCAAAGAATTAACAATATCCCGGACGCTAATCCCGTCGGAAGCGTCGGACTTGATCACTGTCAGTGTTTTCGCGACCAGGCGATCATCACTGGCGAGAACATCTGTCGAACGGCGCACCCTCACACCGATTGGGGCAACTATGAAATGTCTGTGTGTGGGCAACTCGCCGGTCATCATCCGGTCGAGCAGAGCAATGGCTTCGTAACCGATGCGTTTGGCATCCTGTTCGACGCTGGTCAGTTGGGGATGGCTCAATTCACGGAACAACTCATCGTTGTCCACGCCGATCACACCCACGTCATCCGGAACGCGAAGATGCTGAAGTTGGCATGCTTCCAGGATATCCCGAGCTCGTTTGTCATTCGCTGCCAGAATGCCGACCGGCTTAGGTAGAGATTTCACCCACGAACCCACGGAATTCAGTACTGAGTCCCAATGCCGGGGCGTCCTTGATGAATCTTGATACACGTGGCAGTCAATTCCCCGTGATTGCAGCCGGGTGACGAAGGCTTTCTGGCGTTCTTCGGACCAACGGTTCATCGGACTGGGCGAAAGGCCGCAGAAGGCGAAATGCTGAAAGCCGCGTTCGAGCAGGTGATCGGCTGCCATTTCCGCCACTGCCGATTGATTACTGTAAAAATATGGGACGGACAAATTCCTGGAATGCCAACTACAGCCGAACCCGACTACCGGCACGCCAGAACGGGAGGCGGCAGCTGCCACTCCGGGATCATCAAAATCAGCCAGAATCCCGTCACCATGCCACGTCTTCAGGTAAGGAAGCTTCCGGCTGCTGACAGGATTTTCCTCGATGTAGATGTTGAAGTTCCCGCTTTCCCGTACATAGCTGGCTACGCCGCTCATCACATTACGGTCAAACGGCAGTTTGGCATCGTAGATCAGCGCGATTCGGCGAATGCCGCGTGACGGCGAGACTTCGGGTTGCAAAGATGCGGGTGAGATATCGGCGAGGTTAGCGACGTCGAGCATCACCTGTTGGTCCCCCTTTTGCTTCTCTTGCTAATGAACGCGACATTGTTCTGCATTGAGCTTGAGCGGTTGGTGTCGCGCACTTCAAAAACAAGAATCCGCCGCTCACCAGTTGGCTCGGGCTTGGCCAATGATGAATGCGGCGGTAATCAGAATGGCGCAACCACCGATCATCTGGCGAAGCCTGCTTCTCGGCCGGTTCTTCCATTCCCCTAACACGACACCCCAGGCGCTAGCCGTGATCGCGATGAGGCCGATGAAAACAGGCCATCCGAAACTCGTTCCTAACCGTCCCAGGTCTGCCGCACTCACTCCATACAGGAAAATGCTCACCGCCCATAGGACACTCATCCCAACAACCAGGACGAAATCATGACCCCACCCCGGGGCATGAAACAGATACATTTGTTTCGTGACAGCGATGCGGTAAAAACAGAACCCCGCCTGCGAAACCGCAGCGGCCGAAAGGAAAACGCTCCAGATCACCCACTGTCCCAAGCTGGCGCCCTCGGCGCTGTTCGGCAGCAGAGAAATGCCATACTGAATACCGAAATTCAATAGCGGAGAACCGAGGCCTCCGAGCACCGCAATCACCAGTCCCTTTCGAAAACGCGCGCTGCTGACGGAAACGCTCTCCGTGCTTCTGCCTGCGCGGGCGCAAACCACGACGCCGACGACCATCAGCCCTACGCCCGCCAAAAATGCGGCGTCAGAGAGAGTGCGCGCGGAAAAACCGCGGATCAAGGCGAAGGGCACCAACGAACCGGCGACGATCGAAAGGCCGAGTTGGATGGCGAAGCCCAGCGCGATGCCAAGCAGATCGATGGCCAGACCGTAAAGCAGGGAAGCTACCCCCCAAAGGAGACCTAACAAGATCAAAGAACCGAGCGCCGGGCCGGGAACAGTAGCCAGAATTCTGCGCCATCCGGGAACTGCCCATAGCACGGCCAACCAGGGGATGACCACCATCGCAAGCAATGAAAAAACGCCCCAGATGTGCTCGAACTTCCAGGCACGCGCTCTTTTCAGGGGCACGGCGAAAGTGCCGTTCAATATTCCGGCGACAGCCACTCCCAGCCAGAAGATATTCAACGGATTACTCCGAAGCGCTCCACCGCATCGGCGCGCAATTCGGTTCCAGCGCCAGGAAGTTGAGGTGCTACAAATCGTCCGTCGGCGACCACTACCGGCTCGACGAAACACTCCAGCGTCCACGGGATGTACTCGAGGGTGACGCAGTCCGGGTGTGCCAGCGCAAGTTGCAGATGAACCTGCGTCATATCTCCGGCATGCGGAGCTACCGGCAGCCGGTGAGCGCGCGCCAGGTCCGCGACCCGCCAGCATTCGGTAATGCCCCCAAGCCGCGTGGCGTCCGGCTGCAGGTAGTGCACCGCCTTGGCATTCAGGAAGGCATTGAAGGCGTCGAGCGAGTAGAGTTGCTCGCCCAATGCAATCGGAACCCGTATCGACTCCGCCAGGCGTTGGTGTCCTTCGACGTCGTCGTACCAGAGCGGTTCCTCGAACCAGGCAACCTCCACGTCTTCGAGGTGGCGGCCCAATTCGATGGCGGTTGGCAAGTCGTAACAACCATTCGCATCCACCATGAGGCGGATGTCCGGTCCGATGGCCCGCCGAACCGCCTCCACACGCTCGACGTCCTGGCGCGTGTTGGGAAGGCCAACTTTCATTTTGAATCCGCGGAACCCCTCCTCTTCGACAATGCGCCGGGAATTGTCGACCAATTGTTGTTTGCTAAGGCTCAACCATCCGCCATCTGTGTTGTAGGCCTGAATGCCGTCCGGCTTGGCTCCGCCTAACAGACGCCACAGCGGCAGACCACATGCCTTCGCCTTCAAGTCCCAGAGCGCGATGTCCACCGCGGCCAGCGCAAGTTGCGTGATACCGGCGCGGCCGACCCACTGGGCTGGAGGAAAGCGATAGAGCTTCTGCCACAACCTTTGCACATCGTGAATTGATTCACCGCGGAGCAAGGGAGAGTAAACCCGGGCGATGCAGTCGGTGATCAGTTGGTCGCACTCGCGGTGAGCGTGCGTACCGGTGTAGCCGTATCCCCGCAGTCCCGCATCGGTGTGAAGCACGACACCGCAGACGCCCCAATGAGTCACGCGATGCATGCTGTCTGCAATGTGCGCACCGGTAACCGGAACGTGCAGCAGAAACGGCTCGACCTCGGTGATGCGAATCTCTTGCCCGACCGATGCAAGGGCGCTAATACTTTCGTTGGTCGTCATAGCGCCGGCACCTTGTTTCGCGCATCGCAGTGCTCGTATAGCCTGAGCAATACGTCCAGCGTGGCTAATCCGTCGGCCGCGGTGACCCGTGGCTTGGCGCCGGTATCGAGACAATCAAGGAAATGACTCAGCGCAGCCTGAAAGCTGTAGCCGTAGGACTGCGTCGGCTGATGGGTGAGCCAGCCCTGCCACTCCTCCGGCATCGCTTCGGCCACTTCCGAGAAGTAGCTGACCCGAGGTTCCGGACTGATGACGTACTGGATCGCGCCCTTGTCGCCCGTAATCTCGAGCGAATTCAGATATCCCTGCGGCCAGTCGTTTTGATATCCAGGTAGTTTGTGCCCGTAGCTGACAAAAAGCTGGGCGAGCGCACCGGAGCGGTAGCGAAGCGTTGCTGCGGCGTGATCTTCGCCCTCCATTTCAAGACGGGCGAGGCGGGCGGTGTAGCCTGTAACCTCTTCGATCTCTCCAAAAATCTCGCGCAGGCAGTAGACCAGGTGTCCGCCGGCGTCCACCCAGCATCCGCCTCCGGTCTGCTCCCGGCTCAAGCGAAAATCCCAGGGCCGGAACGTGAGCCATCCAGCAGAAGTTCCCTTGGCGAAAAGCGGACGTCCAAGCCAGCCTTTGCGTACGAATTCCAGGATTTGCTCGAACGCTGGATGGAAGAGACCGGTATGCGTTACCAGCAACAGGATGCCGCTCTTCTCAACGACATCGATGATCTGACGCGCCTGCTCGCGGGTGGCGGCAACCGGTTTCTCCAGAAATACCGGCTTGCCTGCCTGTGCGGCCAGCGGTCACATATTTCAAATGGACGTGATGCGGGAGGAAGAGACAAACCGCGTCGGGATCGACTTCGCGCAACATGCGTTCGAAGGAATCGAAAGCGGGGACACCCCACTCTGCGGCTCTTTTCTCGCGGGCCTCGGCGCGGGTGTCGCAAACACCCACGAGCCGGGCGCGGTCAGGCATCGCCTGAATGGATCCGTAGTGCACATCGGCAACCCGCCCGATTCCCACGAATGCAAGCCTGTGCTGGGTCATGACTGCCCTTGCTTTCTCGGCGCGCCGGCGGGCGCGCTCGAGGTCCGCCGCCAGGTACCCCGCCAGCGCGTCCAGATACAACTCGCCGCGGTCCGCGTTTGCAGGACGCTGGTCGCCCAACACACCGTTTCTCGAAACCGAGTCGATACCGTCACGCATCATGGCGGGCGCGATCGTGTCGAAAGGAGCGGGATTGCCGGCTTCAGCCGCTTTCATGTGCACCAGACCCGGGCGTGTCGCCAGCATCATCGAAGTTTCGAATTCGCCGGCGTGCGAACCGGAAACAGAGAGCGGGATGCCCTTCGCCACGGGTACACGGTCCCAGGTGTTGGCGACGTACGCTGCCAGATCTCTCAACCCGGTTACATAACAACCCGGCCATTTCCGCTCGAGCGCGGGCAGAGTCTCCTGAAGCACAGCGTTATTTCCGCCATGGGCGATCCAGAAGTACACCAGGCGAAATCCCGAGCGCGCGTGGCTCTCCGCAATATCGTGGAGCACTCCGGCCAAGGTTGCTTTGGACAAGGAAATCGTGCCGGGGAATTTCGAGTGTTCGGGCGAATAGCCTAAAGTCACAACCGGGCCGACCAGCGTCTTGCCCAGGATGCGTGCGGCGCGCAGCGCGGTTTGTGCACCGTGCTCGTTGTCGACCAGCAGGGGCAATGCCGGACCGTGCTGCTCGGTCGCACCTAAGGGAACGATGACGGTGTCCCACCCGCTGGCGAGCAGATCACGAATCTTCACCGTGCTTAGCTCGTCCAGGAGCAGCGAATGTTGCGCCTTCTGCACCATTACGGAATCACCGTGACCCGTCGACGGCTAAGAACCGGACACCACGATTCCCCGCATTTGGCGGTGGCACTGAGCTCGTACTCGCCCGGCGCCTGCGGAACGCTCAACTGGAGATCGTATGTACTCTGGCCCAACGCCGGCACATCGACAGCGGTGTCGGTTCCGGCGGTGATTCATTCCAGAAGAGTCGGGCTGCGGTTCCATTCCCTTGGCTGAGGCGGCAACCGGCGCGAACGTCAAGTGCAGATTTCCCGTCAGTTGCTGATCCGTGTCGTTCGTCAGAACCACACTGAAGCTCTGCTTCGCCCCAGCATGCAGGTTGGGTTCCCAAAATTTAAGATTCACTCCCAAAGGCTTGGAGGCGTTGCCCATGTAGTCTTCGAAATAAGGCTGGAACTGCAGGGTGCGGACATCTTTGAAATTGTCCGCGGTGTAGATGTGCGGACCCTCGGCATCGATATAAGCCAGATACATCACCGCGGCGTATTGCCTGGTGGCCCGCCAGTGTTCGGTGAGACCTGCCAACAGATAGGCATTCATGAAGTATCGTTGATCGGCCGTCGCATCGGGTCCAAGCAATGCGTCGTAGACAGGTTTTGAAAGCACGGTGGGCCGGCCGTCGCGGTGAAGCCAGAGCCAGTCATATTCATTGATGATGACTGCGTGTCCCGGCCATTCGAATTTCTCCGGCGGCCCGTTATCCAGATCGGACATCTTGAACAGCGTATGTCTGAAGCCGGGTATGGTCGGAGACATCAGCCATTTATAAGGGTGAACTTCATACGGATCGTCTGGACCTTGCGGACCGTTGTACCCGTTTTCCCAAGGACGATTGGAGAGATCCAGCACGCGGACGGCGGGAATGACCGTGTCACCCAGGTAAGCCCAGTGGGTCTCGTTCGAAGCATCCCAGAGAACCACGCTGGCATGGTTCCAATTGTCGCGGACGTACTCCTTGTACTCAGTAAGGAGTTCGTCTTTGCTCCACGCCTTGGAGCGCATCGGCTCTCTGTCATCCCACACCGGAAATTCATACTGGAGCAGCAGTCCAGCCTCGTCGGCCACATCGAGCCAGTGCTGCGGGGGAGGGCCGATGCAGACACGAAAAGCGTTCCAATGCATTTTCTTTGGAATTTCCACGAGAAACTTGCGCACCCAGGCATCATCCCAGGGCAGTTGGCCTGATTCCGGATCGGCAAAAAAGCGGTGCACAGTCATGCTGGCGCCGCGCATGTAAATCACTTTGCCGTTGAGCACAGCCCTTCCGTTGGCAAAGTGAAACTCGCGCATGCCAAAGCGAGACGTCGCGCTGTCGCCTCCGGTCGAGGTCTCAACTACGTAGAGGAACGGGTTATCGGTTGTCCAGAGTGTGGCGTCGGGGACAGGAACGGTTTGCTGTACGAACTTGTCCTCGCCGGCGGCCAGCGACACTTGCTCGCTCACGGCCTTTCCCACCAGCTGCCCGCCCTTCCAGGTTTTGACTTGCTGGGTCAGCGTGATCGAAGCGGCGGGACCGTTATTTTTCACTTCGGTCTGGACCAGAATCTCTGAAGACTGAATACGCGGAGCAACCTGCACGCTCTCGATTTCAGGATCGTTCGACAGCAGAAGCTCCACGTCGTCGTAAATTCCTGGCGTCCAAAATTCCTTCTCTCCGTCGGTGCCCACAGGAACCCAATCCGGAACCGCGCCGGGATGGGCGCCGATGCGAACCACAAGGCGGTTCTCGCCTGTCCAATTGATGGCCGGAGTCAGATCGAAGTGGCCCGCGGTCCACATGCCCATGTGCTCGCCGATCTTTTTTCCGTTGAGCCACACGGCTGTGCCGAACTGCGCTTTGTTGATGATCAAACGCGCGCGCTGTTTCCGGTCAGTTACGCGGAACGTCTTCTCATACCAGAAATAATTGCGTGGCTGCAGGTTGCGCCCGAGGCCGTCGACCTTCATCTCTGGCGGCAGGATGTGGTCACGCGCGGTGACGGTCCAGCCCCATTCGTGAGTCTGGTACTGATCGACTTTAGGAAAAGCCGGAGTGGCCGAATGAGTCAGCCCCGGGACGGGTGCGGTGTGCGAAAAAGTTGTTGGTATCGCGTTCGGGTCAACGCTGTCGGCAACGGACCACATACCATCCAACGACACCGTCGTTCGCTGCGCACCCGCCGGGACTGGCGCGAGACAGAATACGAGCCAGCCATACATCAGTATTCGACCGGCCAGACTCGCGAAATTAGCTTCACCCAGGCTGGCTTTCGAAATCCAGTTCATGGCTTCCCCCTCATCTCATTTCCGCTCGGCGGGCGAGTGTCGCGTTTCCGACCGGGCATGGCAACTACATTTAAGAACAATTTGAAGTGTTTGCAATGCAAGCAAAACGGAGAAGGAAGGTATTCGTATATGCATAATTAATAAGTGACTTACGAGATTGATCGTGCTGGATGCTGACCGGCGGAGGCATACGTAATGTTTGCATTGCAGACTTGCCGTATCTGTGTTTAGAATCCTTTCAATCGATATGCGTGATCCTTATTTAATCAAGTCTGTCGGTCATGCAGCCCAACTTCTTGCTGCTTTTGAATCACCCGGCGAGGTCCTGACCCAGAAAGAAATCGGCAAACGTGCCGGGCTGAGCCGCGGAATTGTGATGCGGCTGCTTTATACCTTGGGGCGGCATCACGTTATCGAAAAGATGGGAAGTAACCAGTACCGCATCCTGTACAGGAGGCTGGCAAAGAGCCGATGGAAGATTGGCTACGGAGCGCCCGGGATCGATAACCTGTTCACGCGGGAGGTTACTGAGAGCCTGCACGTGGCGGCTGATCGCTCCGGCGAAGTCGAGATCCTGATGCTTGATCATCGCTTCAAGCCGGCAGTGACATTGCGGAACGCCGAAAAATTTATCCGCGAGCACGTCGACCTGGTGATCGAGTACCAGGTTGATGAGCAGGCGGGTGCCATGATCGCGAACTCTTACCGTGAAGCGCACATTCCAGTCGTAGCGGTGAACAACCCGCATCCCGGAGCCACTTACTTCGGCGCCAACAATTATGAAGCCGGACTGATTGGTGGCCGCTATTTGGGGAAGTGGGCGCGCGCGCACTGGCAAGACCAGGTCGACGAGATTCTGATGTTGTCATTGTCCCGCGCAGGCGCGATTCCAAAGACCCGGCTGAGTGGAATGGTGCAGGGGATTCGAGAAGTGCTCGGCGCCGGCTCAGAAAGAATTCCTGTCGTTTATCTGGACGGGAAAAGCGAATTTGAGGCGAGTTGGAATGTCGTACGGAAATACTTGCGCACTCGCGGAAGGGGTCGAACTCTGATCGGAGCCATGAATGACAACTCTGGTCTGGGCGCGCTTCGAGCCTACGAAGAGGCAGGCCGTCACGACTCCTGCGCCATCATGGGCCAGAACGGATCACCTGAAGCACGTCACGAACTGCGCAAGGAGCGCACCCGCTTCATCGGTTCGGTCGCATATTTTCCCGAAAAGTACGGCGAGGGTCTTCTACGCCTGGTTCTAGATTTGTTGAATAGCCGCTTTGTGGCGCCGGCCATTTTTACCCAACATCAACTACTTACCAGCCGGAATGTTGACCACCTCTATCCGAATGATTCCATCATGGACTACGCTGCGGATCCGATGTAAGTCTCGTCCTTCCCGGAGAACCGGCGGTCATCGTCTGCTAATTTTTATAAGAAAAACACCGAATGTCATAAATTGTTCCGCTTGATTGCTCTCTAGTGCTCCTGCTCAAATCTCGATATCCCACTCGGAAACTCAGACTGAACGATGAGAGTAACTAACCCATCCCGGATATATCTGGACACACTTTCGCATTGGGACAGTCTTCTTGAACCGAATGTCATCTCGCGGGTCAGGACTGCAATCTTTATTGTGTCCAGGGAAATCGAGGCATTGAAAGGCCGGCATGAAGAATGCCATGGATGCAAAGTGAACCACGTAAATTGATCCCGGGAGAAAAGAACGCATTCCCCGCCACTAAATTCCGCCGAATGCAGATCGCTAAGTAGTCCTAGTCTGGCGCACTCTCACGAATAAGCTGCTGGTAAACTTCGCGGGCATGGTCGTACGCTTTTTTGGCCTCTCCGATCTCTGCTGGTGAAATGAGCGCTGACTTCTGGCTCCAGCACTGGTTGACTCCCTTGAGTGCCCATTCCGCGCTCCGGCGTGACGCGCGAATCGGCTTCCCATCCACGATTACAAAAACAGGATTGGTATGAGCTGCGGGAATTATGCGCGCGGCCACCCAACTGCTGTTCGTGATAGGAACTTCAAATTTCATTTCCCGTGGCTTGCCATCGGCCAGCAATTTTTGCGAAGAGACTGGCTTGCCATTGACGATGATTTCTACCGCTACTTCCCGGCCGCTTCCAATGCGCGCCCGCTCGATGTCCCAATAGGGTTTCTCATCGTATGCCAGATTGTGCAGCGCTTGGTCGGGATGTTCCGGCAGGTACGCCGCTGCCATCAGAGACACCGCAACCTTAGACCCGGCAGGCAATTGAAGTTCACTGTTTCCATCGCCGACGTGTACGCCTCCGACCGTAAAGTTCATCAGGTGTGTCTTGCCGTCGGACACATAGCTTCGGCCAGCCTTCAAAGCGTCAAGCCAACCGCTATAGCTGACGGGGCCCGATCCAGGCAAAGAGGCATAGGTTCGGCCCATACCAACGCGGCTGTCGTAAATACAAGGAAAGTCAGTTTCGCCGGCGATTCGCGTGCGGAATCCCAAGTTTAAAGTGTGATACCAGATGTTGAGTTCCCAGACGTAAGGGGTATCTACAGCAGAAATGAAATCCACGGCGTTGGGGAGCGTGACGTCAACGATGTACTCGTTGGCTCCGATTCCATCAAATCCCGGCACCTCGTAGTTTGGAAGTTCATTGCCATGGACGGCCAGTCCCCAACCGGAGTGGGCGAAGCCGACCACTGCACCCTGTTCCTTAGCCCAGCGAAGAATTGGCAGGTCCCAGGTTGGCCAGTCAGTGAGCTGCTTGGTCCCGGGATAGTCCTGATTTCTGAGATTCAGAAGTACGATATGACCGGCGTGGCTCGAAGGGAAAACCGGAGACTTCGAGATCATAGTGCATGAGCTGGCGTGGAGTGGACAGAGGATTGTCATGTCCTGAGAAAAATTGCTTCTGGTAGTAGTAGTCCGGGCCCCACGTCAGCACCGAGCTGATATTCACACGCTCGCCGCGAATCTGACGCATCATGTCGTCGGGCAGTACGCCTTCAGCTGGATTCTGGTAGTGCCGGCAGCCCGCCGCATGAATATGGTGGTCTCCCGAATACCAGCCGTATTCCGCGGGATCGATCCATCGCTCCAGCTGGAATTCGACTTGCGCCGGACCCTTCGCGTCGACGGTGAAATCCTTTTGCCGGGTCAAGTATTCAGGGCCGCCGGTATAAGTTATGGTGTACTCGCCCTCGGGAAGGCGCAGGATTTCTCCATCCGCGCGGTAAACCTGCGGCTGAAAGAAGAAATCTGGCGCGAGACGCTTGGCAGGATTCGGATAAAGACGATTCAGCTTGTCGCGAATCACAAATGAAGCCATCGCTGGCTCGCCGCTCTCGTCTCTCACCCGCAAAGTTATCGGACGCGCGGGCCGAGCATTGAAGAGAACAGTCATGTCGTTGCGAAAGCCAATATCCTGAGTTCCCTGACCCACATTGAAACTGATGATGGCCGATCTCTGGCCGGCGTCGCGACTGTAAATGGCAAGAATCTGGTATTCAACCGCCAGTCCCGACAAACGCGGAAGCATGGGAGGATTCTGGTAGAGCGAAATACTCGCCCAGGACGCGTTGGGCAGGGGATATAGAGAGACATCAGCCCAGCGGTCGGCAGCCTGTCGCGGTGTCAGCTCCATGGCTGGTTGCGGCGAATTTGTCGATTGAATGTACACGTCGCCCGAATTTGGACTCTCCACCCTGAGCTGCGCCGTCACCCCTGCGTCATTGAGCACTTTAACCAGAAAGAGCCGGGTTCCACCTTCGACGAGTTCCGGCTGGGCGCGGCCGGCCTCAACTTTCACGCGACTTTCCGCGTTGATCTGAACCAAAGCCAAAACGTGAGAGTCCAGAACGGCTTGCAAGTGCTCGACCGCCTTGGACTCGTTGGGCTCGGACACAGCCTCGTCAATTTTAGATATTTCGTCCCCGGAAAGGGGTTGACCAAGATAGGCCAGAGCATTTTCGATCTGATGGGCCTGCTGCGCCAGGGGTTGCAGTGGAACAGGGGAGACCGAGGCCGCACTCTCGGATGCTCGCACGCTGGAGAGCAAGGCCAGGGCAGCAACAACAATCGAAGCCGTTGAGATAGTTGGGTAGCCGTGGATAGCCAAGTTCTTGTTCCCTCCCTGACCAAACAGGGTACCTATTTTACGCGCCCCGATAGAGTTCGCCCGCGCTGGTCCGCCCGGACTCCGCAGCGAATAATTAAGGAGGGCCATGGTCGTGTCTTAAACACTTGTGTTGCTGGCCTCTGCAATGGAACGACGCGTCGGTGGGATCTGATTGGCTGCAATCATGATGTACAATAACTAAGTATCGATCCGCGGACGTATTCTGGAGCGGCCATGCTGACAGATTTTCGGGCCCGCAAGCGTCTAAGTTCTTCGCGCCGAATAGCGCTTGTCTGTCTGGCTGTTTGCTCTCTCACCGTAAGTCTTGCCACCCGCTTCGCTGTAACTGGTTCGGAAACCACAGACGTCAGGATTGTTCAGGCTCATTCTCCTGACGCCCAGAGGCAACATCTTCTCGGCGACGGTCTCAAGTGGTTCGCCCCGTTTTCCAGTTTCACTGCGTTTCAGCCTCCGCGATCGTTTGTCTATGCGGTATCGGCGGTTTTTCCCTCCACCAATCTTTCTTCTGAAAGCTGGCTTTACAACCGGCCTCCTCCCATCTGCTGAACCCTTTTTCCTTCTTAGCTAAATCGTTGGCGTTTGAGCTCAACCCTGGTCACTGATCAGCTAACTCCGCCTGACTGCGGTTTTCCGCACAGTTGGATTTCGAGTTCAGACCTGATTGTGGCCAACGCTTCGGGATAACCAGCGACGAGTTCATGTCCATCTGGTTCCTCGAACGCAGTTTTCGTTGACCACTCTCCGGGAGGAGATCATGAAGAAGAGTTTGCTGCTGTTGGCGCTGCTATTTGGAGCGTCGTTGACGGGAGTGCATGCCAGCACAAAACAGCCATATCAGCGAGCGACCGTGGTCAGCGTAACGCACCACGAAACTCCATCCAACTACATCGGCGATCCGACCGATGCGCCGCTGCAATCCGAAGTCTATTCCTATGACATTGGCATCCAGTTGAACTGCACTCTGTATGTGGTGCGATACCAGACTGGGCTGGATTACCTGCCATCAGTCTTTTCTGCCAACCAGACTGTGGAAGTGAGCCCGCAAAAGAATGTCATGTACGTGAATCTCCCCGGTGGCCGTGAGGTGCGGCTGGGGATCGGAGGCCGCAGCCGTGTCAAGGACTCAGCATGCGCGGCCAACAACTGACTTACCGGGTGTGGTCCGAAAAGCATTCGGGTCCCGCCCGGTTCATTCAGCTCACGTGACCCGGCGGAAACGTTAAATGGTGATTGAAAAAATGGTTAAGCGATTGTCCTCAATTCCGCTTGGAATGGCGGTTCTTGCCGCGATTGCCGTCTTGCTGATTGGGACGACGGGTTGCGGGCACTCTGGCGGGTCCGCCGCGACCGTGTCGGCCGATGCTGCCCCGCGCGCGGCGGTGGTAAAAGTTCGGCGGGCGCCACTCTCCAACACACTTTCGATTGCCGGCGAATTCCTGCCGTACCAGGAAGTGGAACTCCACGCCAAGGTTGCCGGCTACATCCGCAACATCAACGTCGATATTGGCGACCGGGTTCGCACCGGGCAGGTGTTGGCGGTGCTCGAGATACCCGAACTGTCCGCACAACTGGCGGGCGCGAACGCAGGAGTGCGGCACAGCCGTGAGGAAATCACGCGCGCTCAGAATGAAGTCAGCCGGGCGGAGGCGGACCACGAAGCATTGCATGCCGCAGCCGCGCGATTGAAGCAGGCATCGGAGGCGCGCCCCGGCCTGGTCGCAGAGCAGGAACTCGATGATGCTACCGCCAAGGACCGCTCGGCAGAGGCTCAGGTGGAGGCCGCCAAGTCGGCATTGTCGGCCGCGCGCCAGCAGTTGGAGGTCTCGCAGGCCGACCAGCAGCGCTACGCGGCGTTGTCAGAATATTCGCGAATCACGGCTCCGTTCGACGGTGTCGTGACGTGGCGATATGCGGACACAGGATCGCTGATCCAGGCGGGCACGTCCAACGTGAGTTCCATGCCGGTGGTCAAACTTTCGCAGGTAAACGTCTTGCGATTGCGAATTCCGGTGCCGGAATCGCTTGCCGCAAGTGTCCGCGACGGCGAACCCGCCGATATTCGTGTGAAGGCGACGGACGAGCATATTTCCGGCAAAGTGATCCGCTCCACCGACTCACTCGATCGCTCGACCCGCACCATGCAGGTGGAAATCGATGTGCCCAACCGTGACTACAAGTTGACCCCGGGAATGTACGCCGACGTTTCCTTGCGAATTCAAAACGATCCCAACGCTCTGACCCTTCCGATTCAGGCCATCAATCGGAGCGCGGACAAGACCACGGTGCTGTCTGGTCGATTCGCAGAACCATGTGGAAGAGCGCGAGATTCATACCGGAATCGAGGGCTCCAATCGGATTCAGATACTGGCGGGTCTGACCGAAGGAGACCGGGTGATCGTGGGTAATCTGGGCGAGTACCGGCCGGGCCAGCATGTTGATCCACAGATGAGCCCGATGGCGGACGAGAAGT
The DNA here is from genome assembly GCA_963734265.1 of Terriglobia bacterium. Lineage (GTDB taxonomy): Bacteria > Acidobacteriota > Terriglobia > Terriglobales > Acidobacteriaceae > JAIQFF01. The sequence continues at coordinate 12,262 of CAVTGN010000010.1, read as the reverse complement.
ACGTGCGGAACAGGGAGCGCAGTAGAGCATGTCGGGCTTCGCCATTCGCTACCCGTTTTTCATCATCATGATGTGCCTGATCATCATGGTGGTCGGCGTCACCACCATGGCGCGGATGCCGGTGGACCTGTTTCCCGAAATCAATATTCCCGTGGTGGTAGTGGCGACATTTTATTCGGGCATGCCGCCGGAGCAGATTGAAGCCAACATCACCAATCCGTTCGAGAGATTTTTCACCCTGGGCAGCGGCATCGACCATATCGAATCGCGGTCGCTAACCGGAGTCAGCCTGATCAAGATTTACTTCCAGCCGGGGACCAATCCGGACGCGGCCGTCAGCGGCATATCGAACTTGGCGATGGCGCAACTGCGGCGATTGCCGCCGGGAACGCTGCCGCCGGTGGTATTGAAGTTCGACGCCTCGAGTTTGCCGGTGTGTTTGATCACGCTGAAGGGCCAGGGACTGAACGAGACCGAGTTGCACGATCTGGGACAGTTCACGGTTCGCAACCAGATTGCCAACGTGCCCGGCGCGTCGGTGCCGCAACCCTTTGGCGGAAAGTACAGGCAGATTCAGGTTTATGTCGATCCGGTAAAGTTGCAGGCCCACCAGCTGAGTCTGATGGATGTGGTGCGCACCGTCAACGATGCCAACACCATCCTGCCCGCGGGCGATGTGCGAATCGGACCGAAAGATTACAACATTTACACCAATAGCCAGTTGCCGACGACGGAAGAAATCAACCGGCTGCCGTTGAAGTCCGAGGGTAACGCCGAGTTGATGGTGGCCGACGTCGGTTACGCGAAAGACGCGGCCGCGATACAGACCAACATTGTGCGCGTCGATGGGCAAAGATCGGTCTACCTTCCGATCCTCAAACAGGGCGGCAACAGCAACACCATCGCGATTGTTGACGGGATCAAGAAGTCCGTCGGTGATCTGGTTGACGTTCCGAAATCGCTGGTGACCAACGTCGTATTCGATCAATCCATTTTCGTGAAAACGGCAATCGCGAATCTGGGCAGCGAAGGCGGGATCGGGTTGGTGCTCACCGCCTTGATGATCCTGATCTTCCTGGGCAACTTTCGCGCGACTCTGGCGGTGATGCTGTCGATTCCTCTTTCGGCCGTCGCCGCGTTCCTCGCCATCAACGCCAGCGGCGGATCGATAAACACAATGGTCCTGGGGGGACTCGCGCTTGCGTTTTCCCGGTTGATCGACAACTCGGTGGTGGTGCTGGAAAACATCTTCCGTCATCTCGAGATGGGAGAAGCGCCGGAGGTCGCGGCGGAAAAAGGAGGCCAGGAAGTGGCCATGCCTGTGCTCGCCGCCACTTTCACCACGGCAATCGTCTTTTTTCCGGTTGTCTTTCTCTATGGCGTGAGCCGATTTCTGTTCACCGCGCTGGCCGCCGCGGTGGTTTTTTCCTTGTTTGCGTCGTACGCGGTTGCAATGACAGTAGTGCCACTGTTTTGCGCTCGTTTTATCAAGTCAGCGCATGGCGAAGCCGCGCACCACCCTGGAAATAATCTGTTTGAGCGCTTTGTACGAGTATTCAATCGCCGCTATGACCAGATGCTTATGCGCTACGACATCGCGGTTAGGCGAAGCCTGCTTCGTCCGATGGCAACAGTCGTTTCAATCCTCGGAGTTTGTCTGTTCAGTTTCGCCTTGTTCCCCGTGATGGGTCTTGGCTTTTTCCCGCGTACTGACCCGGGCCAGTTCGTGATCAACATCAAAGCGCCTACGGGCACTCGCCTTGAATTGACCAACCAGTACATCAAGCATGTTGAAGCCGACATTCGCCAGGTGGTTTCACCGGAAGACCTGGACATGATCGTTTCCAATATTGGCATTACTCCGGATTTCTCGGCGATCTACACCAGTAATTCCGGACAGCACACCGCATTTGTGCAGGTCAGCCTCAAGAAGGAACACAAGCTAGGGAGCTACGAATACATGCGCCGGGTGCGGACGAAACTGGCCGACGATCTGCCAGAACTCTCCACGTACTTTCAATCGGGAGGTCTGGTAGACGCGGTGGTCAATCTCGGACTGCCGGCTCCCATTGACATCCAGGTTAGCGGGAACGATCAGAAACAGGCTTACGAGACCGCGGCCGAAATCGCTGCCAAAGTTCGCCGGCTTCATGGCGTCAGCGACGTACTTATTCCGCAGGACCTCGACTATCCAGGCATTCAGCTCAATATCAATCGCGAGATGGCCGGGCGCATGGGAGTGTCTTCAAAGGAAGCGGTCGACAATGTGATCACCGCGCTGACCTCGGACAGCATGATCGCTCCCAGCTATTGGGTCGATCCCAAGAATGGAAATAACTACATGCTGACGGTCCAGTACCCCGAGACCCAGGTCAACTCCATGACCGATCTCAAGCAGATTCCGCTGCACGCCGCGAGCAACCAGAACCCCACCAATCTCGACGCGGTCTCGGACGTGAAAATGATCAACACTCCGACCGAGGTCGACCACTACCAGCTTCGCCGCGTCATCGATGTATACGTTTCACCGGCCGGCGAGGACCTTGGGGGCCTGGCCAGCAAGGTAGACAAGGTGATCAGCGGCACCAAACTGCCGGAAAACGTACGTGTCACCATGCGCGGGTCGGTGGAAGGGATGCGTCAGTCGTTCAAGAGCTTTGGCATCGGATTAATCTTATCGGTGGTGCTGGTTTACCTGATCCTGATGGCGCAGTTTTCTTCCTTCGTTGATCCGCTGATCATTCTGCTGGCAATTCCACCGGGGATTACGGGCGTGATTCTATTTCTGCTGGTCACGCATACCACGGTGAATGTCATGTCATTGATGGGGGTCATCATGATGACCGGGATCGTAGTCTCGAACAGCATCCTCATCGTCGAGTTCACGCGATCTTTGAGAAGCGAAGGCATGCCCATCGAGGAAGCGGTCGCGACCGCGTGCCGGGTTCGCTTGCGCCCGGTCTTAATGACTTCTCTCGCTACCATTCTGGGGATGATTCCCATGGCTCTGGCGCTGGAAGCGGGCAGCGAACAGTATGCCCCGCTGGCGCGAGCGATTATTGGTGGGCTCACGATGTCGGTGGTTGTGACCGTCTTCATTGTTCCCGCCGCATATCTATTGATCCATCGCCGGGAAGAACAACCCGTGACAGCGACGCCCGGCACACAAGGTTGAGCCTACAGGTGACACAACAGGAATCGCCTGTTGTGTCGCGCCGGGCTTGAGAGAGGTTGGAGTGTAGGAGATTCCCGTCAGATGAGAAGTGTATTCGTTGTCGTCCTCGCGTTGCTGCAGCCTGTGTGGAGCTTTGCTCAGGCGTCGACACATTTGCAAACCGCGCAGAGTTTGCCTGCGGCGCCGCTGCCGCAGCAAGTTCCCGACCAGAGGTCTCCCGCCATGGCTCCGAATGAGCCTCCATCGCCCAACCCTCAGGGCAAGGCCGCGACCTCAACGTCCCTGTCGCTTAAGGAAGCCGAGGCGCTGGCGCTGAAGAACAACCCGCTGATTTCAGTGGCGCGGCTGACGGCTTTGGCGTCGCAACAGGTGACGCGCGAAGTGCGTTCAAATTTGTGGCCCACCGCGACCCTGAATCTGACCGGCGTAGATTCCCAGGAAAACAGCCGGATCACGGCGGGTGGACTTAACAATCCCATCATTTATGAGCGGGCCGCGGCCGGAGTGATGGTCAATCAACTGATCACCGATTTCGGACGCACTACGAACTTGGCGGCCAGCGCCAATTTTGCCGCCAAGGCCGAGAATCAGAATGCCACGGCCACCAAGGAGCAGATCCTTCTGGCTGTGGACCAAGCCTTCTATAGCGCGTTGCAGGCGCATGCGGTGCTCACCGTGGCGCAGCAAACGGTGAGTGCACGACAGACCGTGTCCGATCAGGTGGAGGCGTTGTTTAAGAGCAAATTAAGATCGCAACTGGACTTCAGTTTTGCGGCTGTCAACCTGGCGCAGGCCAAGCTGCTCTTATTAGACGCAGAAAATAATCAGGACGCCGCTCTCGCTGCTCTTTCCGCTGTCCTTGGCTATCCGAGCCTGCACAATTTTCAATTGATCGAGGACACCACGCCAGTGGCTTCGCCGCCGGGCAACGTCGACGATCTGATCTCCTCAGCCTTCGCCATGCGCCCGGAAATATTGGCCCTCGACTTTCAGGAACGGGCGGCTGAGAAGTTTCAATCCGCGGAGCACGATCTGTTCTATCCCACGATCCAGGCAGTCGGAGTTGTGGGAGATACGCCGGTACGCAATCCCATTCTTTCGAATTGGTACGGCGCGGTGGGCGTCAACGTTGGAATCCCTTTATTTAATGGATTTCTCTACAATGCGAGATCCCGCGAGGCGCGCCTGAGAACGCAGGCAACACAAGATCGTCTGCGCGATCTTCAAAACCGGATTTCGCGCGACGTGCGTACCAGTTGGCTCAACGCAAATACCGCTTACCAGCGAGTCAGCCGTTACTCAACAACTGCTGGACCAGGCCAACCTCTCACTCGATCTTGCCCAGACCCGTTACCACCTTGGCCTAAGTTCCATTGTTGAGTTAAGTCAGGCGGAGCTCCAGCAGACACAGGCGCAAATCAGCAGCGCTCAGGCGGGTTACGACTACAGGCTCTCCCTGGCCGTGTTGCGTTACCAGACGACCGGTATCTGACCGCGGAGTTTATTTCGGCATGACCACAATTTCTTCCCTCGGGATGGCGTCGAGCGTGGCTTTATCAATACCGAGGTGAGCCAGAACCAGATCGGGTGGCGTGTGAGTGAGCCATTCCGAGAGAGCCAGGTCCTGATAGACGCTGCTCTTGAACATCTCTAAAAACTTCAGGTCGGTACTCCCGGTGTTTTGGACATAATGGGGCAGTATTTTCTGGACGTAGCCAACATCTCCGGCCTGGAAGTCCATGGTGCGGGCTCGACCGCCGGTTGCGAACACGGTCATTTTTCCTGCGCCGCTGATGTAGTACTGCCATTCGTCCGCATTGGGATGCCAGTGCAGTTCGCGTATGCCTCCCGGATGGACAGTCACGATCGCCGCTGCGATCGTCGTGGACACCTTGAACTTGCTCGAATCGACGATCTTCACCTCACCGCCCTTGGTGCGCTTCGTAAGCGGTAGCTGCGCCGTACGAAAGGCGAAATCCTGGGGCGATGCGCTCAACGGAACCTGCGGCGGCCTTCTGCTCGGCGGTGAGCGGGCCGGGAACCTCAGCCTGGAAAATAAACTTTTCCTTCTTCGGCATTTTTTCCAGGGCCTGCTCACTGACGCCGAAGTTGTTCGCCAGCACATCGTGAGGCGTGTGCGCCATCCAGTCCGTAAGCAGCACGGTCTCGTATTCCGAAAAGTTCCCGTCGTCGAATACAAGCAGGAACTCAGCGCCGTCGGGATTCAGGCCTTGAATTGAATGTGGAATTCCGGGGGGAAAGTACCAGAGGTCGCCTTCGGTCACATCGCTGACAAAACTCTTGCCATCCAAGTCAATCGCGGTGATGCGCGCGTTTCCGTACAGCATGAACGCCCACTCCGCAGCCGAGTGCCAGTGCAGTTCTCGAATGCCTCCCGCGGTCAACCTCATGTCCACGCCGGCTATCGACTTGGAGACCGCAAGCTCGCGGACCGTCACCTCACGCGACCATCCGCCTTCCTGCATCCGTTTGTGAGAAAGTGCGAACGGATACTTGAACGTCTGCACGCCGCCTGCGTCCGTGGCCGGCGGCAAGTTGGAGTCGGGATTTTGGGCATCGAGCGGGGGATTGGTGGGACCGGGAGCACTCGTGCTTCGATCGCTTTTACTTGGATAAGGCCGCTGTTCCTGGGCTGCGGCATCGCTGGCCGACACTAATCCGGCAGCCGCCAGTGCCGCCGAGCCCATTCCCAGGAACCCACGGCGCGAATATATATCTCTGTCGGCATCTTCGTTGTTGTTTTTGGATTTTTCTTTTCGGAGCACAGGTGAGCGGCGCCTTTCTAGCCGCGGCAGCTATTTCTGCAAAACCATACGGTAGCCACCTGACGGTGTCAATTCTCGGGTCGAAACGAGCCCGGAGCGGCGCAATACGCTTAATGGAGCAGAGCCAGGAGCGAGATGTGTCTTTTCATGTCACCCGTCATGTCACACGCGGAGAATCATGACCTCGGTTGCTTTAACCAGAGCGGCCGCAGTCTGGCCGGGCTTGAGCTTCATTTCGCGGGCCGAACTGGCAGTGATGATCGAAGTAATTTGCTGATCGCCGATTGACACCTTCACCTCGGCCATGAGCCCGCTTATGCGGACGGTATCGATCCGCCCTACCAGTTGATTCCTTCCACTGACGCGGCGAATCACCAGATCCCGCTCCGGGTCGGTTTTCCCCCGGGTTCGGAACAGCAGTCGGTCTACTTCACGCTGCGGAATGCGGTGGTGCCCTCCGGCGGTCCTGACGCTGCGAATCTTCCGCTTGTAAATCCACTGCTTGATGGTGGGAAAGCTAACACGAAGTTCTAAGGCCGCTTCGCGCAGCTTCAGCAACTTCTCATCGCCTGGTTTCGAATTCCGAGTTTTGCGCGTGCTGGCCATTTCGAGGGGAATCGTACAATCGCGTCCTGCTCCCGTCAATCAATCGGCGTCGGAAGAGCCGACGGCGAAGCAACTAACAATGGCGATTTGTTCCACCACCAATACTAATGATATATAACCGTATTTGATTAGACAGAAGAACTGAGTTAACTATACACTTCAAATTCCACGCTCGCGGATTGCCTCAGGGAGGACAGAGTTATGCACAACGACGTTCCCGATCGAAGCCGGCTGCACACTTCGGCGCCAGGACGATCGCATGCCCTCAAGGCGAATCTTCGGAGAGCTAGGGTGGCCGGGCGTTCTTCCATCCTTCTATTGCTGCTCCTTTGTTTATGTCATCCAATTGTTTCGGCCCAGGTGGCAGCGACCTTGACTGGGATCGTGACCGACCAGTCTGGCGCATCCGTTGCTGCGGCAAGTGTCACAGCGCGAAATCTGGATACGGATCTTTCGCGGGAAACGGCCACCGACTCGGCGGGCCGGTATCAATTGTTTGGTCTTCCGTTGGGACAATATGAGGTTCGGGTCAAGAAGAATGGATTTGCGGAAGCAGTCCGATCCGGAATTCGGCTCGTGGTTGGGCAGGATGCCAGGGTCGATCTGACCCTGCGGGTGGGGGCGGTCAGCGAGGAGGTGAAGGTGAGCGGGGACGCGGCCATCGTAAGCGTCACTACCCAGGACATCTCGGGCCTGGTCGGTGAGCAACAGGTGAAAGACCTTCCGCTGAACGGGCGCAGCTACGATTTGCTGCTCACATTGAACCCGGGCATCGTTAACTTCACGGCGGAGAAAACCGGAGGCATCGGGGTATCGAATTCAACGACCGGAAACAATTTCTCGGTGTCCGGAAATCGGCCGCAGCAAAACCTTTTTCTGCTGAATGGGGTTGAGTATACCGGGGCAGCGGAAAATAACATGCAGCCCGGCGGAACCAGCCAGCAGTTGCTGGGCGTTGACGCGGTGCGTGAATTCAATGTGCTGCGCGACTCTTACGGCGCCGAGTACGGGAAACGGCCGGGTGGCCAGGTAAGCATCGTGACCCAGTCGGGTACGAATCAGATACACGGATCGGCATACGACTTCTTGCGTAACAACGCTCTTGACGCGCCTAACTTCTTCGATCAAGGGTCGGCGCCGCCTTTCAAGCGCAACCAGTTCGGCGCATCTCTCGGCGGACCGATCCAAACCGGCAAGACGTTCCTATTCGGCAACTATGAAGGACTGCGTCAGCACCTGCACCAAACCTCGGCGGCATTTGTTCCGGACGCCGCATCACGCGCGGCCGCCGTGCCCAGCGTGCAGCCTCTGCTCAACCTGTGGCCGATCGCTCCTGCCGGCGCCCCAGACTTCAACGGGATAGCTCAAGTGTTCAGCAGCCCGCTGCAGGTCATTCGGGAGGATTTCGGCACTGCCCGGCTGGATCACATTATTTCTTCGCGAGATAATCTAGCGGGCGTTTACACCATCGACGATGGAGACGATCTCACTGCGACCATCCTCGATCCCTATAGCAGTGACGTAGTCAGCCTCAGAGAGCAAGTTTTCAGTCTGGAAGAAACGCACAGTTTTTCAGCCGCAACGTTGAATGTCGCCCGGGTCGGTTACTCGCGTGCAGGTTATTTTTTTACGGGGGAACCGACTCCGGGCACGCCGGCAGCCGATGTGCCCGGCTTTTTGGTGGGACATCCAGTCGGCGCGGTGGTCGTAGGCGGCAGCGCGGCGTCGAATCCGCAGGCGCAAGTTGGCCTGGCGGGTAGCAACAACGGAAGTAATTTGCGGATCGCACGCAATCTCTACACCTTCGAAGATCGCGTCACTCTCACTCGGGGGCGTCATCAAATCAGTCTCGGCGCCTGGTTCCAGCCTTTTCAGTCGAACGAGACGATCGCGCTCAGCCAGTTCGGGCAGGCAACCTTCACCAGCCTGCAGACATTCCTGCAGGGAACGACATCGAGTTTTCTGTACGATCCCTCGCCCACCGAGATGAACTGGAGGTCTTTATTCGGCGCCTGGTACGTCGAAGATGTGATTCGCCTGACTCCGAAGCTGACGGTGTCGCTGGGCTTCCGCGATGAATTTACTACCGGCTGGAATGAAGCGAATGGCCGGGCCGCCAACTACACCTTCAACAACGGGGTTATTTCGAGCCAGCCCAGAATTGCAGATTCGCTTTTCACCGTGAACAACGCAAAGTTCCTGCCGCAGCCGCGAGTAGGAATTGCCTGGAGTCCGTTCAGTTCGAGAACCGTATTTCGCGGCGGCTTCGGAATGTACAACGATCTTCAGGATGCACTTGGGTATCGAACCGATCAGAATGCGCCGTTCAATCCCACTTACAGCATCGCGGCCTTGCCGGTTTCACAGCTTCCCATTGACCCGTCTGCTCCGCTACCTGCGAAGGCGCTGCTGGTGCCCGGCGGGGTTCAGCCGGACATGAAGACACCGACTTTGATCTCATGGTCGCTCAGAGTGCAACAGGAAGTTACGCCGAATACATCGTTGAGCGTGGCCTACGTCGGATCTCACGGTTATCACGAAATTATCGGGGCAGACGGCAACGAGCCAATTCCGACGATTTGTCCTGCAGCGCCATGTCCCGCCGACTACCCAAGTACTTTCCCCGGTGCGTTGAAGAATGCTCCAGTTCCTGCGGGAAGCTACTACATTCCTGCGGGAAGGCCCAAGGCGAATCCCACACTGGCGAACACGTGGACCTGGTTCTCGCTGGGAAACAGCAACTACAACGCGCTGCAGGTGGACGCAAATCACCGCTTCAGCCACGGCGTGGGTTTGCGCGGAGTCTACACTTGGTCAAAAGCGCTGGATAACGGAGATTCTTTGAATGCCACGACATCGGCAAACGCGCCCGCGCTGACGTCAAACCCGTTCAACCTGCAAGCGGATTATGGTCTCGCCGGATATGACGTCAGGCACATCGGCGTGATCAGCGCCATCTATGCGCTGCCCTTCGGTCGCGGGCAAGCGCTGGCAAGCGATCTGGGTGGTTGGGGGAACGCGCTGGTGAGCGGATGGTCGGTGAACAGTATTGTGACGCTTCAAGATGGATTTCCCTTCACACCGCAGCTCAGCTACAACCCAGCGAACAACGGAGACACGCGAAATCCGGTGCGGCCGTTTCGAAATCCGGACTTCACCGGACCGGTGATTCTGGGCAATCCCAATCAATGGTTTAACCCAAATGCATTTTTGCAGCCGCCGGCAAACAGCGGGTTTTACGGGGATCTTGGGCGAGACACGTTCTTTGGTCCAGGACTTGCGACTTGGGATTTCTCGGCGCTGAAAGAGACATCGATTCACGAACGAATGAGCCTGCAGTTTCGCGCGGAGATTTTTAACCTCCTGAATCGAGCTAATTTCAATACTCCGAATCTGATCGTGTTCACCCCTTCCGGAGTTTCGGGAACCGCAGGGGCGATTACCAGCACCTCAACCACATCGCGGCAGGTGCAATTCGGATTGAAACTGATTTGGTAGGAAACCCCTTCCTCTGATTGCGGGCAGTTCGCCCACAGTCCGAACAGGTTGGGCGGAAGTTTATTACTGTGAAGAACGGAGCATCGATTTACTTCAAGCTTTTCTACTGCACTACCAGCGCGTAAGCCTTCCCAGCGCTCTAGTCGATCCCTTGCCAGTGCTAGCGCTCGCTTCAAAGCAGGATTCTCACCAACAATTTCACGCGCGTCAAATTAGGAGTCGATACTTCTCGCTAACATCAAGGTCAACCCCAAAACGCTCTCGCCCGGCGAGTGGAGGACCGGCTCAGCAGATTCGACAACACACTTCTTCTGCGCTCGGATCAACCTGGCACTGAAAGCCGGGAGTATCTATTGAGCTTTCGTAGCGCTGGACTTTATCTTCGTATGCTTTAGCTCATTTCTCTCCTTATTTATTATTGAGATGTCGTCAGCATGAAACAGGACCCGCGGATCTGTGTCCCGGCCAAACACCTGGCTGAAACCGGCCGCTGCGGTAAGTGTAAGAGTCCACTGCCGCCGGTGGATGAACCGCTCGACGTCGCTATCCCGAGTTGGCAACCCGGTTCAATGTACGGGGCATACCCAACTTTGTCGTCTTGTACGGAGGTCGACCGGTGACTCAGCAGGCCGGCTTGGTCGATCATAATCAAATGGAAACCTGGCTGCGATCCGCAGCGCCCGTCTCTGCGGCATAGTCCCGCACTCAATTTTTCTCCATTATCTTTTCGTCTAATCCCCTTGATCCCGTGAGGCTACCGCGAAGGTCGTACGAACCGATTCAACCCGTGGAGTAACCGGCCTTACCCATCCCCTCACAATTGAAGTTTGTGCTCACGACGAATTGTCTCCATACGGTAGTGATCCCTACCATCCTCGACTACAAGAGGTCGAGAACTCCGTCAGCGGTTGGGACGGGGATCGAGGCGATCATGAACTACTGCGAACTTCTCGCCGCACCGCGGTCAACCACAACGGCAATTTTCGGATCCGAGGATGCGTCCAAACCAATCGACGCTTTGTATCTGTTCGCCTGTGGGGTCGAATGGCGCCATACGTACAACGAGGAAGCGGGCCGCGAACTGGTTGGCGGGTTGTCCTCTCCAGACGCCTGTACCAGATTTCTGGCCGGCGCCTACCTCACCGTGGCGGGTTGGCGCTCCTTTTCTCTGCTCAACGCAGCCGTCGCAGCCGGCGATTTGGGATTGGAACAAACCATACCCTGTGTGGCCAGGATTCTGACTTCTACCAGACTCGATTTTTGAAGCTGACAAGTTTTTAAGGGCCAAGTACTTGCTAAATACACAAACGGAGGTGTAGCGATGTCACGATTCAGGAATCGGTCACTCGTGGTTGTGCTGTTAGCAGGACTGGGATTGCAGGCATTCGCGCAAAGCGCCAACGGACGCTACGACCAGCAGATTCAACAGGACGTTGAAAAGAAATTGAGCTCTGACTCCAAACTGCAGAATGTTCATGCCGTTGTCGAAGACGGCATCGTGACTCTGACCGGGACCGTCAAGCTTTACATGGACAAGCTGGACGCCGACAAGAAAGTCCGTCACATCAAGCATGTAGCCGGGGTGCGCGACCAGATCGAAGTGGAGACCACCGTGCCCGATGATGTCTTGCTGCAGAAGCTGGCGCAAAAGCTCAGCTACGATCGCATTGGCTACGGGATCATGTTCAACAATTTGAAGCTGGGCGTGGAAAACGGGGTGGTCACGATTGCCGGTGATGTGCGCGACTATCCGGCCCGCGACTCTGCCCTTGCCATCGTCGAAACCGAACCGGGTGTAAAGGACGTTATCGATGAGATCAACGTTCTTCCTGCCGCGCCGTTCGACGATGAGCTGCGGCTTAAAGTCGCTCGCGCGATCTATACCCATCCGGCCTTGCAGAAGTACGCCATCGACCCGCAGGCGCCGATACGCATTGTGGTCAACAACGGTCACGTTGAACTGGACGGCGTGGTGGATAGCGCTATGGACAAGCAAATTGCCGGGATGCAGGCCAGTTCGGTTCCGGGCGTTTTCAGCGTGCAGAACAATCTCATCGTCTCAAATGAAAAGGCGAAGTAGACCAGGCCTGCGCTGGAATTGTATGGGTAGTTCAACGGAGCGAAACGTATGACGCGGCCTGTGCGGGACAAAGCAACGCTGAAAGTGGCGATTATGCTGGCGCTGCTGACATTGAGC
>CAVTGN010000009.1:0-89644 GCA_963734265.1 Terriglobia bacterium | reverse complement strand
GCTCTGCAAGGCCAGGAGCAGCAGCACGTCCAAGCCGGTAATGATGACGGCCCACAGCAGTGGAATATGAAACAGCAAGTTGAGAGCGACCGCGCTTCCCAGCACTTCCGCCAGGTCCACGCGGCGCCAATCGCCACCTCGCTCATCAACCAGTTCGGCCAACGGGTCCAGCCGGGATACCAGTCGCGGCAGCATTGGGCGAGATCTTTCCGGTTACGACTCCCAGGCGCGCGGAGATCACCTGCATGAAGATAGCCATGAGGCTGGCCACTCCAACCACCCACAGGAGTCCATACTTGAACTGAGCGCCGGCTTGCAGATCGGTGCCCCAGTTTCCGGGGTCCATGTAGCCGACGCTGACCAGGATTGCAGGCCCAACGAAGGCTCGCCACTGCTCCCAGAAGCCGGCCTCGTGATGGAGCACCTCGACGGTGCTGTGTATCCCTTCCAACGACAGGTGGCTTTCGTAGGGAACCTTCGTCGCCATCCGCGCCTCGCCTTTCGATTAGCCTAGGTATATTAGCATAGATTAACCACAGTTAACTATGAGAACCTCTATCAACTTTACTAAACTGTCACCCGACCGGAGCGAGCAAAGCGAGCGCAGTGGAGGGACCTGCTTTGGCGGAGTTAGCGTTTGGCGGAAGCAGGCACAGACGATACCCAGATTTCTCCGCAGCGGGGCGGCCCAGCACGACGGTACCGGCCGGAGTGTCGAGGGAAAGGGTTTGATCGTAATTGCGTTCGCGCACACGCAGTTCGCTACCGGGCCGGATGCCGCGCTTGTCGAGCAATTCGCCGAGTTTTGAATCGCGCTCGTAAACGCTGGCGACGATATAGGTCTCGCCTGGTTCCGCTTCCGACAGCAGCCTGTATCCGCGCCTGCTCTTTTGCGCCGGACTGTCGAAGGTCGCGAAGTTCCCGTGCGGGCAGGCGCCGTTGCGGCCCAGCTTTTTGATCAGCAGCGACTCAAAATCGGCTGAGACCGCATGTTCCAGCCGCTCGGCTTCATCGTGGGTGCGATACCACGGCATTTCGAACACTTCATGCAGCATCCGCTCAATCAGGTGATGGCGAATGGCGGTGCGCTTGGCGATCCGGCGTCCAGCGACGGTGCAGCCGTACTCTTCCATCCTTGCGTACTTCCACCAGGCCGTCGCGCTTCAATCGACGCAACGCCATAGTCACCGCCGGCGGCGTCACCTCGAGCCAACCAGCCAGGGTGGCGGAGATGACGGTTTCCCCTTCGCTCTCCGCTTCGAAGATCGCCTTTAGATAATCCTCTTTGGAAACTGTAATCATGACGAGCCGCGATTATATAAGCAATTATCTTTTGCGTTCCTTTGCGATCTTTGCGTCCTTTGCGGTCAAAAGTCTTTAACCGCAAAGAGCGCAAAGGGCGCAAAGAAAAGCGGCCCCTCCAGACAGATCTGCCGCCCTCATTTGCTATCCTACGCGGATGCCGCGCATGTTCCTGATCGACACTGACGTCGCCTCCGACGACGCGGTTGCGCTCATCATGGCGCTTCGCGCTCCCGACGTCCGGGTGGTCGCTATCACTACGGTCGCCGGAAATGTCGAGGTCCAGCAAGCTACGCGTAACGCTCTCTACACAGTCGAACTTTGCGGCGCTGATGTTCCGGTTTACGTCGGCGCCGAGAAGCCATTGTTGCGCTCCCATGAAAACGCCACCTGGTTTCACGGCAACGACGGACTCGGTGAGCACGGTTATCCTCCGGCGCCGGCGGTCGCCCGCCAAAGCGCATGCGGTCGAGGCAATCATCGAAGCTATCGAAAGCCATCCCGGACTGGTGGTCGTCACTCTGGGTCCGCTCACCAATCTTGCCCTGGCCGTACTGCGCAAGCCGTCGATCGCGGACAAAGTTGGCCGCTGCGTCGTGATGGGAGGTGGTCCTTGCACGGAGGGCAACGTCACGCCGGCGGCGGAGTACAACATTTGGGTGGACCCGGAGGCGGCACGGATCGTATTGCACAGCGGACTTCCCGTGGAACTGATTGGCTGGCACACTTCGCGGGGAGAGGCGGTGCTGAACCAGTCCGACATTGCCCAGATTCAGGGATTCGAGAACCGGATTGCTCACTTCGCCATCGAGTGCAACAGCCGGGCGCGCACCGGATACTTCGAACAGACTGGAGAAGACGGAATCTCGCTGCCGGATCCGATCGCAATGTCGATCGCTCTGGATCCGACGATCGGCTTAAAGTGGAGCGAGCATCATGTAGATGTTGAAATCCACAGTGAACTGACCCGGGGGATGACGGTTGTCGATCGTCTCAACGTCGCGGCCGATGAGCGCAATCAAAAGGTCTGGGCTGAGGTGTTGCGCAAGGGATGCAAAACCAAAGTCTGCTGGACAATTCACACCACGCGCTGGAAGGAAGCCTTGTTTTCGGCTCTGCGCTGAACTTCATTCGCGTGCCGTACAGGTCTTGGTCAGGCTGGCGCGACTGAATGTCTTTAAAGCATGCCGCCCGTCTGTACTTCCAGGATGGCGAGTGCCATCTCCAGTTTGTTGACCGCTTGTCCGATTTCGGGATGTTCGCCAATTCTGTCTTGTAAGACTTTCAGTAACCGCTGGGCTCCCGCGACATGCTCGGCCGCCTGTCGTGGGTCCAAGTCCGGTTGGGGCTTATCTTGCGTTTGCATGGAAGGCACCTCTGTCGCCATTCTAGCCCCGGCGGCGACGGAACGCATTTCGCTTTGCGACAAGGGAGAGGCTGGCGGTAAACTAGGCGCCGTTTCGCGTCCGCAGGAAGTAGCGGCCAATGGCCAGACTGTCCAAGTACCGGGTGTTGATCTCTGGCGTCCTTTCGCCAGTGGCAGCCGTTTTTCTGTACAGCGTCGTCTATGTCACCCTGACCCGCCTCAGCACAGATCGCGAAAAGGATTGGCTGCTTCGTCTCTCCTTGTCGACGCTCGCGATGACGGTTCCATTTCTCGTCACCCTCGCTCTCGCCATAAAGGATCGCCGCCTGAGTCCGATTTCGCTCTCCGGCAAGGTGGGGCTGGCGATCGCGATTCTGTCTCTCGGTCTCTCCTGGAAACCGGTGAGCGACGGCATCGCCCGCTGGAAGCAAGAACGCAACATGGCGCTGCGAGATGTCGCCGCGCCGCCCTTCGCTACGCTCGACCTTCTTGGAAAAACCCAGCGCCTCGCGGACCAGAAGGGCAAAGTCGTGCTCGTCAATATCTGGGCGACGTGGTGCGGGCCCTGCCGGGAGGAGATGCCGAGGCTCGATCAGTTATACCGGGAGCGCGAGCAGCAAGGGTTGATAGTGTTCGGGCTGTCGGATGAAGACGCCGACCTGCAGCGGAAATTTGTGGACCAGGTCCCGGTAACTTATCCGCTGCTCACGCTCAAAGGGGAAGTGCCTGGCTTTTATCGCGATATCGCGCGGTACCCGGCGATCTTTCTGATCGATCGCCAGGGACGACTGCAGCCCGCGCCCGGCCCTGACCAGCCTTTCGAAAAAATCCAGGCTGCGGTCGATACTCTCCTGAACGGCGGCTCTTTGTAGTCCGGCCACCCGGTGGCGCAATCGCCGGTAGTCGGATCGGAATCTTTCGCTGCTACGCGATCTGCCGCGGCGTCCTAAGATAGGCCGCGACAAATAAAGCGCCGAGCAGCAAGTCAACGCCGCCAAAGAGCAGGTCTGATCTGTGCATGCGCCCTTGCGCTACCAGGATAATGACCGCCACAGAGTAGCTGAATTTTTCGAACATCGAGGGCAGCATCAGCGGGCGATAGCGACCCGGGTCTCTCGCGATAAACAAAAATGCGATCTGCCAGGCCAGCGCCGCACCTACGAATCCGTAGAAAAATCCCGGATGCGTGATTGCTGGCGGATCATTCAGGCTGATGATATCGAACATGAAGTAAAGCGGCGTGATGACCAGCAGCCCCCAGATGGCCGCGATCCAAAACACGATCTTCGCAAATTTCATGGTTGCTCCCGAGTGCTATCGGACCGGAAATCGATGCCAGGAATTCTACAGAAGCAGCGGCAGCCGGAATGTTTTCTTACCAAGTGCCTAGCGCGACGTCCCGAAGATTCTTACGCGGTCCTGCTCTCGTTGAACCGATCGCCGCCGCCCTGTCAGAAGATCTTGCACAGTCACGTGGCCGCAAATGGCTTTCGTAGACCGATCAACCACCGGCATCGCGTTCACGCCAGATGTCGCCATGGTCTCCGCGACACCTCGACAGGTCTCGTCCGCGAAGGCATATATGTCGGGCAGATCGGTCTCAGGCAACTGGCTCTCCGACTCTGTCCCAGCGCCGATCACGCTGCCGGCAGGGAGTTCCGACATCACTTCCATCACGCTCACCATCTCCAGGGGATCCACTCCGTACTCGCGAGTCAGGTGGTAACCCCGGCGGCTTAATTTCTCGGTGAGGATAGAACGCGGCATGATTAGTGACGTTACCGCGTGAGCCGCGATACAGGCCAGCATCAAGGGCAAAAGCGCCGGAAGGCAGTGCGTCAGTTCCAGGCTGAAGACGATTGCAGTAAGTGGAACGCCAAGCGAACCCGATAGCATCGCGCCCATGCCGACCAGGGCCCAAAGCGATTGCGCCGACAGCGACGCGTGGGCAAAAACAGCGAATAACTCTCCCATCGCTCCCCCGATCATCAGCAAAGGAGCGAGCACGCCGCCGGAAGTTCCAGAGCCGAGCGAAAACGCCCACATAAGAGATTTGGCGATGATCAATCCCAGAAGAAGTGTCATGGGAGCATTCCCCCTGAGCAGTTCGGCAATATTGTCGTAGCCGACTCCCAGGCCGCGGGGAAAGAAAATACCGCCGACGCCTATCCCGACTCCACCAATCGCGGGCCACCACATCCAGTGCACCGGCAGGTGACCGAATAGATCTTCAAAGCCATACATGGTCCGGCTGAGAACCGCGGAGGCCAGTCCCACCAGCACGCCCAGCCCTGCTGCGATAAGCGCCGTGTATCCGTTCTGGCCGGCGGACCCAGCGTTGGTGGCGAATAACGGCCCCGGGCCGAGCCAGTACACACGCAGCACGGCTGCAATCGCACTTGCCAGCGCGACTGGGACCAGGCTCCGTGGGCGCAACTCAAACAACAGAAGCTCCACCGCCAGCAAGGTTGCCGCCAGCGGCGCTGCAAAGGTGGCCGACATGCCTGCCGACGCTCCCGCGACCAGTAGCGTCGTCCTTTCCGCGTCGGTCAACTTCATCCATTGCGCAATCAGCGATCCGAAAGCCCCGCCGGTCATGATGATCGGACCTTCTGCGCCGAATGGGCCGCCGGAGCCAATCGAGATCGCAGCGGAAAGCGGTTTCAGAACCGCGATCCGCGGATCTACGCGGGCGCCTCCCAGCAGGATCGATTCGATGGCTTCGGGAATACCGTGCCCGCGAATCTTGTCTGAACCGTAGCGAGCCATGAATCCAACGATCACTCCACCCACCACCGGCACAAGCGGCATCCAGGCGCCAAGTGGACTTCTAGCCGGAGAGACGGCGGTCCAGCTAAACCGGTGGTAATAAAACAAATTGGTTGCCAGGGCGATGCAGCGCAGTAAGAGAACGGCTAGTCCGGCGGCGCCAGTTCCCACGGCCAGCGCAACCGCCGACAGCAGCCAGACGCGTCGATCGACAGTGAAGTCACGCAGAATGGAAGGTTGAGATTTCATCGAGTGCGGCGGCGCATTCGCGCAGGTTCGGCTTTCTGGATATGCCGGAGAGAACGCACGAGCGAAGGACCCAGTTCTCGCAATTCCCGGGCATGACTCTGCGAGAGTCTCTTCAGAATTCCTTTTCCCTTCGCGGTTATTTCAAGTACTACGCGCCGGCCATCCTGGGGATCGGGAGTGCGGAGCAGCAGTCCTTCTTTCACCGAGCGATTGACCAGCTCAACGGCGCTGTTGTGGTGCAGGCCCAGACGCGAGGCGGCATAGGCGATGCTGACGGGCACGCTCGCCGGCGCCCCTGCCACCTGAAGCATCAGCTGATGTTGCTGAGGGTGCAACCCGACTCGATTTGCCGCCTGTTGGCTGAATTGCAGGAAGCCGCGCAGCTGATATCGAAACTCGGCAAGGACCTGTAGGAGATGGTTATTGGCCCGATTGTTGTTCATCTGTTTCTTCTCACTTATATCGTCTCACGATATATTTACTTGTACAAGATGGATAAAGGGAAAGGAAAATTCCTCGGAAGTTGACAGGTTTGATTAAAGGGCTGGGTGGGGCAAAGCTAAGGTGAACAATTCAAAACTGGAGCTACGCGACAGCTGTGTCCGGCGCAGATCCTTGGCGGGACGGCCGATGGGCCAAAGTCGTGACCGAAGCGGGCTTCTTTCCGGCCAATGCAGCCCTCGTGTCGGTCAAAGTATTTACCGCCTGGCGGAACTTGGCTCGCGTTATATTTCGCAGCGCAGCCACCAGCGCCGAATCCTGCACGCCTCCGAACATCTTTTCCGCTTTTTCCGCCAATTGCGCCCAGTCATGCCAATCGCCGATCGCATCCTGCATGTGTTTGAGCTGCTCCACCACCCGCACGGCTTCAGGGTTCTTACCCGCAAATTCCGCGATATAGCGTGCCCGCTTTCCGGCAATCCTGAAGCGGTGAAGCGTTTCCTCGGCCACGCTGCTCGGGTCGAATTCGAGGCCGGCGACCTTTTGAATCGCCAGGGCCACGGGATTGGCATTCTTTGGAATCTCCAGACTGGCGGCGGCTCGCTTGAGCCGCTTGCGCACTTCCGAAATAGCTTTCTTGTCCAGGGCCCTGACCAGTTTCTTTTCCCGCTTTCCCCTTTGTTCAGCAAGAGTGCGTAACAGCTGCGACTTGCGCCCCGGCTCCTGTGGAATCTTCAGGCTCCGCAAAGCCGCGGTCTGGACATCCAGGTCGCGCACTCGCCCTGCCTTTTTCCGCAGGCGTCCCAGCAATTTCAGAAGTTTCTTGTCATTGCGGCTGCGTTCCTGGGCGAGGTCGGCCACTAACCCCTCCACCCGGCGGCTGGAGGTACGAAATTTGTGTACATTATCGGGAACGGGTTTATCGGCGAGCTTCGACAACTGACGAGCGAGCCTGCGAAATATGGGGCGGGTATTTTCCTGATCTAGCGGCATACGGTCAAAACCATGGGGTCTGAGATTACGACTCTGTATCTCTAGTTCTTGGGAAACACAAAACCGCGGGAATCGCTTCCGGGATCCCTGACAGAAAGCTTCCCGGAGGCAGGGACAAACCACTATTTTAACACTGCTGTAACACGATTCTGCTAGCGTGCCCTTGAATGGCGAATCGAGCTATAGGAGCGCCTCGACTGACAGGTCCGCAACCCCTTTCGGAACAAGCAGTTGCAGCCCAGTCCAAGGCTCAAGCCAGCCCCATTATCCAGGCCGGCGATAGCCGCGTGGCTGACCGGGTATTTTTTTTCGCCATGTTGGCCTGCGCCCTGTCGGTTATCGCCATTGTTTGCCTGATCGTCTACGAACTGGTTACCAAGTCCAACTTGTCCTGGCACGCCTTCGGCTTGAAGTTCTTTTTCCGCAGCGAATGGGACCCGGTGAACGATCAATACGGGGCCCTGCCCTTCGTATACGGCACCGTAGTTTCATCGGCCCTGGCGTTGCTGATCGCCGTACCCCTGGCCGTGGGGGTTGCGGTATACATCACGGAAATGTCGCCGCGCTGGATGCGTGGAGCGCTGGCTTTCACTACTGAGTTGCTGGCCGCGATCCCGAGCGTGATTTACGGTTTGTGGGCGATTTTTGTGCTGGTGCCGCTGCTGCGGCAATACGTGCAGCCATTTCTGGCGAAATATCTCGGCTGGACGACTTTGTTTAGCGGGCCGCCTTATGGCATCGGCATGCTGGCTGCGGGGATCATTCTTGCGATCATGGTAGTCCCGATTATCTCGTCGATCACCCGGGAAGTCATGACGGCGGTGCCGCAACAGCAAAGGGAAGCGGTACTGGCGCTGGGCGCCACGCGTTGGGAGATGATCCGAACCGGGGTACTGCGCAACGCCCGCGCTGGTATTGCGGGCGGCGTGATTCTCGGACTCGGCCGAGCGCTCGGCGAAACCATGGCGGTCACCATGGTTATCGGGAACCGGCCCGAGATTGCCAAATCTTTGTTTGCTCCGGGATACACCATGGCCAGCGTGATCGCCAACGAATTCAGCGAGGCCACCGGCGATCTCTATCTGAGCGCCCTGGTCGAAGTCGGCCTGGCCCTGTTTATCGTGACCATCATCGTCAACATCCTGGCTCAATTCCTGGTCTGGACTGTGACTCGCGGTACTCCTGCGAGGAGCCATGCCTGAAAATGTGATGCTCCCCGCGGATTTCGCCGATGCCCCTATCAGCATCTGGCGGCGCGCTTTGAACTCCGCAGTCACGGCGATGGCTGCCGGCGCGGTGCTGCTGGTATTGCTCCCGCTCGGGGCTGTTTTCGGGTATCTGCTCTATCGCGGACTTGGTTCGATCAACTGGGCCTTCCTGACCCAGATTCCAAAACCGCCAGGCGAACCCGGCGGCGGAATGGCCAACGCAATCGGAGGATCGGTTTATATCCTGCTCATTGCCAGCACGTTCGGTGTCCCGTTGGGAATTGGGGCGGGAATTTACCTCTCCGAGTATGGCCGTGGCACGCGCTTTGGCAACCTGATTCGCTTCACCGCGGATGTTCTCAACGGCGTGCCTTCGATCATCGTGGGTATTGTGGCTTATGGACTGGTTGTATTGAGCCAGGGACATTTCTCGGCCTTGGCGGGCGGTGTGGCTCTTGCCATCATGATGGTTCCCACAATTACCCGTACCACCGAGGAGATGTTGCTGCTGGTTCCGCAGGCCATACGCGAGGCATCTTACGGTCTCGGAGTATCGCGCTGGCGCACCACGCTTTCCATCACGCTTCGCACCGCGACCTCTGGCGTGATCACGGGGGTGATGCTGGCATTTGCCCGGGTGGCCGGAGAAACCGCTCCACTGCTGTTTACCGCGTTTGGCAACCAGTACTGGAACTGGAAGATGAACCAGCCCACCGCGGCGCTGTCCCTGCAGATCTTCACCTACGCGATTTCGCCGTTCGACGAGTGGCATCGCCAAGCCTGGGCAGGAGCGTTGATTCTGATTATTCTGATTGTGGCGTCAGTAGGCGCGGTGCGCCTGGTAGCCAATCGCGGTATGCTCAAGGGAGCGAACTGAAACTATGGGTGTAGGCATCCAGGTCGACAAACTGAACGCCTGGTTTGGCAAGACTCAGGCTCTGCACGACATCGATATGACGGTGGCGGCCAATCACGCTACCGCGGTGATCGGGCCGTCGGGCTGCGGCAAATCCACCTTCGTGCGCTGCCTCAACCGCATGCATGAGACGGTTCCAGAAGCTCATGCCACCGGCCGGGTTCGAATCGGCGAAATGGATGTTTACAACGGAACTTCGGCAGTGCAGATTCGCCGCCGTATCGGCATGGTCTTCCAGAAAGCCAACCCATTTCCCACAATGTCGATCTACGACAACGTGGCTGCCGGATTGACGCTCAACGGATTCCATGACCGCAAGCGTCTGGACGAAATCGTCGAGCGCTCGCTGCGCCTCTCCGCATTATGGGACGAGGTAAAGGACACGGTCCGCAAGAAGTCGGGCGCCAGCCTCTCCGGAGGCCAGCAGCAGCGTCTCTGCATTGCGCGCGCCATCGCGGTCGAGCCGCAAGTACTGCTCATGGACGAGCCCTGCTCGGCGCTCGATCCCATTTCCACCGGCAAAATTGAAGAGCTCATCTTCCAGCTCAAAGAACGCTTCACTATCGTGATCGTGACCCATAACATGCAGCAGGCATCGCGGGTCGCGGAATTTACCGGCTTCTTCTTACTTGGAAAGCTGATTGAATTTGATAAGACGGAGAAGATATTCACCACTCCGTCCGACAAGCGGACGGAAGACTACATTACAGGCAGGTTTGGATAATGGCGCGCACCCGTTTTCTGCAAGGAATGGAAGACCTCCGAGCCCGTTTGCTTCGCATGGGCGGACTGGCCGAGCAGGCGGTCGACCGCGCCTGCCAGGCTTATATCGATCGCGACCTGTCCCGATGCCGCATGGTGCTTGAAGGCGAAACCCAGATCAACAGCACCGAGCGCGAAATCGACGAGATGGCTTTTGACCTTCTGGCCATGCAACAGCCCATGGCCGTCGACCTGCGCTTTATCCTTGCCGTCACCAAGATCAATGCCGATCTGGAGCGCGTGGGCGATCAGGCAGTGAATATCGCCGAGCGGGTGATGGACATGGTCGATCTGCCCAAAGCCGATCTGCCGGTAGACATTCCTCGAATGGCTGCGGCGGTTTCCGCCATGGTGCGCCGCGCTCTGGAGTCCTTCATCGAAGGCAAAGCCGAACTCGCGCAAGCCGTCCTCGAAATGGACAACGTCGTCGATCGCATGAAGGATGAAGCCTTCATCGTGCTGGTCAAATCCATGAACGATCATCCGGAGACTACGCGCCAGGCCCTGGATGCCCTGCTGGTGGCCCGAAATCTGGAACGCGTGGCCGACCACGCCACCAACATCGCCGAAGACGTGATCTTCTGGGTACGCGGCGCCGATGTCCGCCATAACGTGGCCCCGGACCCGCCAGTCCAGCATGAAGTCACAGAACCTCACTAGGCAGAATCATACACCTCGCCTGATTCTCGCGTTGTAGCGAGGGCCCAGCATCATGCGCCCCTGATTGTGGGCCCTGGGATATACGCGGCCAGTAGGGCAGCCTCAGAACAGGCCGGATTATGCGCCCCGGAGGGGCGCCTGATAATAGCCCGGCGTTTCAACGCCGGGTTTGTGGGCGGAATCATTTTTCGTCCCGTAGGGACGGCTGAAACTTACCAGCGGTGCCAGGGGCTCGTCTCAAACCTACCAGACCTCGACGAATTTCATCGCCGGCCCCGAATTCAAAACACACAGCGCCGATCCCGATGCTCTTTCCTTTTCCGCCCGCCGATGCTAAAAGTTCTTCAGCCTTTTTCGGAGGAACCTTGACCCGCTTTCTTCCCCTGCTACTTCCCGCCATTCTTTTCGCGCCCCTCATCGCTCAGGATGCAACCCCCGGTAAAATCCCGCTCCCCAGCAGCAAAGTGCTCAACACGCCTTCGCCCGGGCGAATCGGCGCTACCAACAGTTTTCCCGCGACCATTGCGCTGAGCCCGGATGGTCGCTACGCCGCGCTGTTGAACGATGGATATGGCACACAACAGTCGCAGGCACAGCAATCGATCACCATCCTTGATCTCAAATCCAATCAGTTAGCCGATTTTCCCGATCCTCGTCTCAGCGAAGGCGCTCACCAGAGCTACTTTCTGGGTTTGGCCTTCAGTTCGGATGGCGCCCGTCTCTACGCTTCGATGGGCTCCATCACCGATCCCACCGGAGCCAAGTCCGGCAATACCGGCAACGGCATCGCGGTTTACAAGTTTGAAAACGGGAAAGTGACGCCGGAGCGTTTCATAAAGATCCCGCCACAAAAAGTGGCCTCGGGCAAGACGGTGGGTTTCGGCGTGCGGAAAACCGAAGCGGGAACCGCGATCCCGTATCCATCCGGCCTGGCTGTTATTTCGGGGCGGGGAAGCGACAAGTTGCTGGTCGCCAATAATCTTTCTGACAACGCTGTCCTGCTCGAGGCCAGCGATGGTCACACGTTGCAGCAATTCGACCTCAGCACCAACTCGATGATTCCGTCGTCGTTCCCATACACCGTCGTAGCTACGCACGACGGCCGCCGCGCCTGGTGCAGTCTGTGGAATTCTTCGCGTGTGGCCGAACTTGACCTGCAAAAGGGAACCATCACCCGTTGGATTTCCCTTCTCGAACCGAAAGATCCAACCGCGCCCGGATCGCATCCCACCGCGCTTTTGTTGAGTCCTGACGAGAAACTGCTCTATGTCACGCTCTCCAACGCGGATGCACTGGCCGTGGTCGATACGGTGTCAGGAGAGGTAATTCATCTTTCGTCCACGAATCTGCCCAATCAGGAACATGCCGGAACCTACCCCAGTGCCGTTGCTCAATCGGCTGATGGCCAGCGCGTGTTCGTGGCTGACGCTTCGCTGAATGCGGTTGCCGTATTCGATGCGGCCCTGCTGGCCAGGAAGGGTATCTCGTTTCCACTGCCGCAGGAGGCCCTCGGTTTCATCCCTACTGATTGGTACCCCAGCGCGCTGGCTGCGGTCGGCGACGATCTGCTGATCGCCACTGCCAAGGGCCAGGGAACCGGTCCCAGCAACGGTGTCAGCGTTCTAAAAACCGAGAGGAGACATCACGAACACCCGTACATTCCCACGCTCCTGTACGGTTCGATCTCGCGGCTGAACTTCCGCAGCGCGGAAAAAGATTTGCCGAAAATGACGCGGCGAGTCCAGGAGAGCAATCTGTTTCTCTCCGACCCGGGAAAAATTGAATTTCACATCGGCCCCAATCCCATCCGGCACGTGATTTACATCCTCAAAGAAAATCGGACATACGATCAGGTGCTCGGCGATTTGAAAGCAGGCGACACAAAAGTAGGCAATGGCGACGTGTCGCTGACCATGTACGGCTCCGACATCACGCCCAACGAACACAAACTCGCTTTGCAGTTCGGGGTGCTGGATAATTTCTATGACAGCGGCGAAGTTTCCGGCGACGGCCACGACTGGTCCAATGCCGCAATTACCAGCGATTACAACGAGAAAACATGGCAGATCGCGTATCGCGGACACGAACGTATTTATGACTATCAGGGTACCGTTGCCGATGAGTTTCCGCTGGAATTAGGTGAATCCGATATCGACGCCCCTGGCACCGGCTATATGTGGGACAACCTGGCCCGCAACGGTCTGACCTACCGCGACTACGGCGAGTATGTTGCTGGAATCTGGTGCAAGGCGGCCAAGAAACCCGGTGCGTCACCCAAGCAAGGCACGCCGTCCGCGTTCAGCAGCGAATGTGACCGGCATGTCGTCTCCCTGGGCGAGCCGCTTCCGGCCAATGTCGGGCAGCCTCACGGCTCGCCCAGTCCCTGGCCCTGGCCGGTGCCGATGCTGAAGCGAATCAAGCCCACCAAGGCGGCTCTGCGCGACCACTTCAACCCGGTCTATCCCGATTTCAACACTGAATATCCGGATCAACTTCGCGCCGACGAATTCCTCAATGAATTCGATGATTTTGTGCGCGCCCGCAAGCAAGGCGGCAGCAGTGACAAGGAAGGCGCTAGCAGTGAAGGGAAACGAACCGAGCTACCAGCCTATACGCTGCTCTATTTGCCCAACGACCATACTCACGGCACCACGCCCGGCAAGCCGCGCCCGGCGGCCTCGGTAGCGGACAATGACCTCGCGGTTGGCCGTGTGGTCGACGCCGTTTCGCACAGCCCCTACTGGGATGACACTGCAATTTTCATTATCGAAGACGACGCCCAGGATGGCGCCGATCACGTCGATGCGCATCGCTCCATCGCCTTCGAAATCAGCAAATATTCGCCCGGATCGCAGGCGCATCCATTCGTTGACAGCCGTTTCTACACCACCGTCAACATGATCCACACCATAGAAGTTCTTCTGGGCTTGCCTCCGATGAACCAGAACGACGCCTACGCACCGGTGATGGCGCCTCTGTTCTCAGGTGCAGGCGATCAGGCCCCATACACGGCGGACTGGAGCAATCGGGATAACGGATTGATCTACCAGACCAACGCCCTGAAGGGTCAGGGCGCTTCCCAGTCCGCGAAGATGAACTTCACCCGTCCCGACGCGGTCAACACTGCAGTCCTTAATCAGATCTTGTGGCGCGATCGCATGGGCAGCGCGCCCATGCCTCCGCCGAAGCACGCCGTGTTCCCGGAGACCCACGTCAGAGACAAAGACGACAAGGACTGAACGATCGGTCGTCACGAGCCGCAGCCAGAGTCATTCATATTCATCCCGGCCGGACCGGCACCCCGGAGCGCGTCCTGCTTGCCCGGCAAGAGGCTTGGCGGCGCGCAGTTCGATCTGCAAGCGGGCGTTGTCTGAACGGATTCCTACCGGCCCATCGAAGGCGAGGGCATCTGGGCCGAGAGGCCCTTCCCAGACCAGCGCGTTGTCGGCGAAGACTTTCATCTCTTCGCCATTCATCTCCGCGCGCAGAATATGCACATCTCCGGAACGCAAAACTGGGACGCTCGCGTTACGCCTCGGTTTGATATTCCGGTATCCGCGATTCCCGCACTGTGTGCTGGTATGTTCGCCGGGGTTACTTTTGATGGAAACCACAAGTTTTGATTCGGGCTCGATACGCCACATGGCATAAACCAGGTTGCAAGCGTCCTGCGCGCGCAATTTGAGTCCAAACTGGCGGCGCAATTCCCCGGACCCGAGACGCGCTTCGTTTCCCGTCGAGCCGAGGTAGGTGAATTGTGCCTCGACCAGTTGCGGGGTAAATGCGTTTAAGTACGCGCGCATCTTCGGAGCAGTCACGGACAGCCCGCGCCCCGGCAACTCTTCAATCGCACCCTCCGTGACACAAAGATTCGAGCGTGAAACATCCATGAGTTGCGGTCCCGGGGAGGCCGAGGCTGCACCGAGACTCACTGTACAAAGAACAAGGAGAACCCACGAGAGCTTACTTCGTCGCCGCACATTAACCTCGGTGTCTGAATCGCAATCGGCAGGCCCTCGCACGGACTAGCGACAATCCAAAGCCCATCGAATCATTTCGCTGCCGCGGCTTTTCCCGCATCCACGTCCGCGAACGAGAACGCCAACGAAACATTAGGATATTCCTTGCCCGCCACTTCCACGTAAGGATAGACGAAGTAGTTCAGTGGCGCGCCATCCTGTGCCGGGCTCAGACGCAGATCGCGTCCCATGGTGAACTGTACCCGGTTCACGTCGTGCGCCCCAAAGAAATAGTCGCGCTTTTCCTGATGCTTCCAGGCCTCTGAAATGTCGACGGGAATCCATCCGTGCTTGGGCTCGAAGAAGTCGGCCCAGCAGTGATAGCCAGCAATCTCGGCGGAATGTTTGTCGGGCGGCAGCGGGAACCCGATTTCGAAGCGCGCCGGAATCCCCTGGGAACGGGCCATGGCGATGAATAGCGAATGGAAATCGGTGCAATTCCCCTTCTTGGCATCGCAGGCGTAGAGCACGTCGCCGTGACCCCATCCCGTGCCCGTCTTGTCATAGCGCATGGTCGTGAAAACGTAGTCGTAGATCGCTCGCGCTTTATCCAGCGGCGTGGTTACGCCCTCGGTGACTTTGACTGCCAGGTCGGCGGGAAGCCCGGTGACGGGCACAAGTTTGTCGGGCTGCAAATACTCGCGGCGGTCACGATCCTTAAGTTGAACTTCGGCCAGGCGCGGCCGTTCCACGCCCAGGGTCAGGCGCTCGTGGCGAACCACGTCGTAGACCACTTCAAAGTGCAGGTCGCCGGCTTCGCCTTGGAGACCTCGGCGTAATACATTTCGTTTCCGAAGCGCGACTCGTGAGTCTTCTTCAGACCCAGGTCACCGGAAGCCGAAATCACTTTCACTTCCTGAAATTCGTCCGAATGCGCCGCTGGGATCCATATGCGAACCTTCTCTCCCGCAGGCACGTTCTTGACCGTAAAGCCGTAGTGAAACGTAAAGTGGCGCGACTCCTGCGCCGACGCCAA
Source organism: Terriglobia bacterium (assembly GCA_963734265.1). Classification (GTDB taxonomy): domain Bacteria; phylum Acidobacteriota; class Terriglobia; order Terriglobales; family Acidobacteriaceae; genus JAIQFF01. Next base: position 73,983 of record CAVTGN010000009.1, on the reverse strand, counting down.
CGAAACTGTCGCCAGCAGTAACGGCAGCCATAGCTTCCGCAGCATATGTAGTATCCTCTCCAGTTTCTTGGTTACGGGATGGATGATCGGGAAACGACGCACGGGCGTTTTAGGAGAGGCATGGTCAAGTAAAGCCGCGCCGCCGGGATCGCATAAGAGGGGCTCATTCTAATTCAGATGGGCTGTGGATGTAATGACTAGGCAGATCGGCGTTCGATCCTCTCCCGCACCGCGGGACTCTCGCACCTGCATTCTCAGTTAAAATCGATAAGTGCCTGCTGCCATCCAGTGCCGTGACTTGCGCAAGACTTACGACGGCAAGGTCGAAGCCGTTCGCGGTCTGAATCTTGAAATTCAGGCGGGCGAATGTTTCGGCCTGCTCGGGCCCAACGGAGCTGGGAAGACGACCACCATAGAAATCCTCGAGGGGCTGCTCCAGCCTACTTCCGGAGAAGTCACGATCCTGGGCCAAACCTGGAAGGAAAATTCCCGCGAACTGCGCGAAGCCATGGGAATCTCGCTGCAGGAAACTCGCCTGTCAGAGAAACTTAGCGTGCTCGAAACCGTCGAGTTGTTTTCCGGGTTCTATCGCCAGCCTCGACCGGCACGCGAAGTGCTGGAACAAATGCAGCTTGAGGAGAAGGCCGACGCCTGGGTGGGCAAGCTCTCGGGTGGACAACGGCAGCGTCTGGCGGTTGCCACTGCACTGGTTGGCAATCCCAAAGTCCTTTTCCTGGATGAGCCCACCACCGGCCTCGATCCCCAAAGCCGCCGTCAGTTGTGGGACATCATCCGCAACTTCCAGCAGGCCGGAGGCACAGTATTGCTAACGACCCACTACATGGACGAAGCCGAGCGTCTGTGCGATCGGCTGGCGATCGTCGATCACGGGGAGGTGATCGCCGAAGGCACGCCGGCGGATTTGATCGATCGCCTGGGCGGTCACCATATGGTGGAGTTCCAGGTCAGCGGGAATTCCGACGGAACATCAGTGGAAGTGTGGCGCGGCCTTCCCGGAGTCGAATCCGTTGGCCACGACAACGGCATAGTCTGTCTCAACGTTCGCGAGCCGCACCTGACCATTCCAGCGCTGCTCGATGCGGTCCAGAAAGATGGCAAGAAGTTGCTGCACCTGACCACCCGCCAAGCCAGCCTGGAAGACGTCTTCGTCCGCCTGACCGGCCGCCATATGAGGGAGGACTAATGGCGACAGCGCCGGTCAGAGCTTACCTATGTTTGCGCAGGGAGGCTCGCCAGTGAACCCCATGCCTCCCCGCAACCGGCGCTGGTCGGGCTATACACATCTCCTCACCGCGCGCCTGCTGGAACTGAAGCGCGAACCCGAAGTAATTTTCTGGGTCTTCGGATTCCCCATCCTTCTGGCCCTGGGTTTGGGCATAGCCTTCCGCAACAAACCCGCCGACGTTACGCCCGTCGCAATTGTCGCCGGTCCGGGCGCGGAGGAAGCGCTGTCCTTGCTCAAGGCCTCGCCGCACAGTTCATCTATCCACCCCGACGTGGTGGATGAAGCGCAGGCGCTGCAAGGGTTCCGGCTGGGAAAATACGATCTCGTGATTGCGCCCGACGGCCACGGCGATTTTCAGTTCCGTTACGATCCGGCGCGGCCGGAGAGTGTGCTCTCCCGCGCTTTGGTCGATGATGCCCTGCAAGCCGGAGCGGGGCGCAAGGATCCGGTGCCGACTTCGGCGGTCACTTCCAGCGAGCCGGGCTCCAGATATATCGACTTCCTGATCCCCGGGCTTCTGGGAATGAACTTGATGAACTCGGGGATGTGGGGAATCGGGTTCGCCCTCGTCGACATGCGCCAGCGCAAACTGCTGAAGCGTTTCGTCGCCACTCCCATGCGACGCAGCGACTTTCTGCTGGCTCTCATCAGCAGCCGGTTGGTGCTGATGGTGATCGAAGTCGTTCTCCTTCTCACCCTGGGCGTACTGGTCTTTCACATGCGCGTTCTGGGCTCGCTGATTGACCATTCTCCTGCTGACCACGATTGGCGCGATATCTTTTGGCGGCCTGGGACTGCTGACCGCCAGCCGGTCGCAGAAGATTGAAAGCGTCAGCGGCCTGATGAATCTGGTCATGATGCCGATGTGGATTTTCTCCGGGGTCTTCTTCTCTTCCGAGCGATTTCCGGCGGTGATTCAGCCCTTCATCAAGGTCTTGCCCCTGACCGCGTTGAATGACGCCCTGCGTGCCACCATCCTGCAAGGCGCCTCTCTTACCGCCCAGTCCGGACGCCTGTTGATTCTGATCTTATGGGGCGGAATATCATTCGCTTTGGCCCTGCGCTGGTTCCGCTGGACCTAAATAAAGCTCTCAATTTCATGCATTTCCGGGCTGCCGGCCAGTGGCATCCGTGTTAGAATTGTCGTAAGCTCTTAGACAAACCGGTGGCCGCGAGTTTAAAGGCTGCCCCATCAGGCTCCGTGGGAAATATTCAACGGACAGACGCGCGGAGAGCGCGTTTCCCGGCATCTCTTGACCGCCGGATTGCCGACTTCGCGATCTGACAGTCCGCTGTCCCGTTAACAGTTTTTTCCGCCACTTCGCGTCGGGTCCAGCTTTCTTCGCTGTCGCTTGCTGAGGTTAGAAGCCGGCATGAAGGTGCTCGAACGTCACGTCACTTACGGTCCTTTTCTGGAGCGGCTACGTTCCGCTTCGACTCGCGTCCTCCTGCTCGATTATGACGGGACGCTGGCTCCGTTTGTAGTAGACCGAACGCTGGCCTTGCCCTATCCCGGGGTTCCGCCGTTGATCGTCCGCATCATGGCGCAGGGGACCCGGGTGGTGCTGATCAGTGGCCGTCCGGTACGAGAACTGCTTCTTCTCAGCCGGATCTCCCCGCAACCGGAAATCTGGGGAAGTCACGGGTTGGAGCGCCTCATGGCCGATGGCCACTATGAAGTCAGCTCGGTTCCGGTTCACCAGGACTACCTGCTCGCGGCGGAGACGCTGCTGCGCGACGCTGGACTGGAGAGTCAGACGGAAGATCAAACCGGGCGGGGTCGCCGTGCACTGGCGCGGCCTGGATCCAGTCAAGGCGGAGAAACTGGCCGGGAAATTCCGCGTCTTTGGAAGCCCTTGCTCGATCGGGCTCCCCTGAGAGTGCTCGAATTTGATGGTGGTCTGGAAATTCGTGTGGCTGGCCCAGGCAAAGGTGACGCGGTTCGCGTCATCCTAAACGAAGTTGGGCCTGGCGCTGCAGTCGCCTACCTGGGCGACGACCAGACCGACGAAGATGCGTTCCGCGCCCTTAAGGGGAACGGACTGACGGCTCTGGTTCGCCCACAGTCCCGTCCCACTACGGCCGATATCTGGCTGCAACCACCTCACCAGCTGCTTCAGTTTTTGGAGGAGTGGCTGCGTGCTTCAGGAGGGTAAAGGATGACGGAGATTGTAACCAAAGACATCATACCCAGAGACGTCGTGACCCAGGAGAGCGTGAGCAGGGAGGTCGTGAACCGGGAAATCAAGGGACGTGTCATCAACGTCTCCAACCGGTTGCCGATTCTCATCCGCAAACATGCCAGCGGGGCCCGCGTCGAAAGAAGTTCCGGAGGTTTGGCTACCGCTCTCGAAGCGGGTTGGCGTGATCGACCCGGAATCTGGGTAGGCTGGGCTGGAGGCACTCCTAATCAACAAGTCGATTCGCTGCTGGTCAAGGCTTCGCAGGGTCGCTCATACACGCTTCGCTCAGTCACGCTTACCGAAGAAGAAATCGCGAAATTTTACTCCGGGTTTGCCAATGAAATCATTTGGCCCTTATTTCACGACATGCCTTCGCGCTGCAATTTCGATCCCGAGTACTGGGAAATGTACCAAAGGGTGAATCGCAAGTTCGGAAAAGTGACCGCGGAGATCGCGACCGAAGATGACTTCATATGGGTCCACGACTACCACCTGATGCTGACCGCCGATGCCATGCGGCAAGCTGGGGTGCGCGCTCCGATGGGATTTTTTCTGCACACGCCGTTCCCCGGGCTCGACGTCTTTGAAAAACTGCCGTGGAAGAAACCGATTTTGAAATCACTGCTGGAGTTCGATGTGATCGGATTCCAAAGTGATCACGACCGGACGAATTTCATCGCTTGCCTGCAGCGATTGCTTCCGGAAGCTGTGATTGAGCCGGGTAACCCGCACCTGCAGGTTCGCCTGGAGGCGAGGCATACGGTAGTCGGCACATTTCCCATCGGCATCGACTTTGAGGAGTTCGCTCAGCAGGCCGCGCGTCCGGTGATCAAGGCGCACTCCGCCGAAATCAGAAGGCGATTGTCAGGCGACGTGCTGGTACTCGGAGTGGACCGCCTGGACTACACCAAAGGCATTCCCGAGCGGCTTAAATCGTTCCGCCTCCTGCTCGGCCGTTTTCCAGAATTACGTGGTCACATCACGCTGGTGCAGGTGGTTGTCCCCAGCCGTGAGGAGATTCCCAACTATAAGCACCTGCGCCGGGAAGTAGAGTTGCTGGTCAGCCAGATCAACGGCGAATACACCGAACCGGGATGGGTGCCGGTTCACTATATTCACCGCAATCTTGGCCGCGACGAACTGCTGGCGTACTATCGCGCCGCCGACATTGGCCTGGTCACCCCACTGAAAGACGGAATGAATCTGGTCGCCAAAGAATTTTGCGCCGCCCAGATCGACGAGCGCGGTGTCCTGATCGTTAGCGAGTTTGCCGGCGCCGGCCCGGAATTGCGCTCGGGCGCGATGGTGGTGAATCCCAACGATTTTGCCGAAGTGGCCCAGGCGCTGCACGACGCCGCGCAAATGCCGGTAGAAGAAAAACGCCGCCGTATGCATCTGCTGCGTGACATCGTCAAGGACCACAGCGTGCAGCGCTGGATTCGTTCATTCCTGCAAGCAATGCCGGCTGCGGCGGGCGGATCGAAAAATGGCGCCGCCGGCGATTCGGGAGCACATTCCGCCGGCGGTCGAAGAGGGGACGAAACGATGCCCGGCGTGGCTCTGGTTGCCGCCGCACTCTCGCCCCATTCTCGTCCGCGATATCAGATGGGCAGAGACGCAAAACTGCGCGTGTTGGCTACCGCGTCCGGCGAAGACTAACCGTCAAACGTCATTCCAGCTGCTTCCCCTTGGTCTCGGGTAACTGCGTGGCCATCGCGCATGCCAGCAGAAACGAGACTCCGCACAGATAGAATGCCCAGCTCAAACCTTTGGTCTGGCCGACGCTTCCGATTACGAACGGCGCAATCGAACTCATGGTGCGCGCGCCGTTGTAGGTGAAGCCTAGGGCTCGGGCTCGAACCGCAGTAGGAAAAATCTCGCTTCCGATAATTGCCGAGCCGGAAAAAAATCCTGTGCCGAAAAACGCTAGCAGCGTTCCCACTCCCATCAACGCCCACGATCCTCGCGCCGTGGCATAAAGCGGTACCAGAACTGCCGCCAGGAAGGTATAGACGATGAACGACTTGCGTCGGCCGAGGTAGTCAGCCACCCAGCCGAAACTGGCGTATCCGGGAAACATTCCAGCCAGATTGAGTACAACGAGAAGCGTGGTCGTTCCCATCACTCCGAAGCCGCGGCCGCCCTGTTCCACCGGCAATGACAGATAGGGCGGAATCCATGTGAACAGTCCCCACCAGGCAAACATTCCGAAGAAGTTCATGAGGAGCAAAGCGAACGTATGCTTTACGTAAGGCGGACGAAAAATTCGAACGAATTCCCCTTCCGCATTCTTATCCTTGGAATTCATCGTAGAGACGTAGCTTTCTACGTCTCCTTTCCGCGACCGTTGCCGCTGCTCCCACATCTCCGACTCGGGCACGCCGCGTTGAATCCATAACACCACGAACGCCGGCAGTATCCCGACGAAGAACGCCATTCGCCAATCGGCGTAGTGCAACACGATGCCGGCAACCAGCGCGGCCAAAGCGTAGCCGATCGCCCAGGAACTCTGCACGATCGAAATGGCTTTGGCACGCAACTCGGTCGGCCAGGTTTCAGCCACCAGAGCTGCACCCGTATTCCACTCTCCTCCCATTCCCAGCCCAAGTATGAAACGGAATACGGCAAGCATCAGGACAGAAGTCGAAAGACCGGACGCAAACGAGCAAACCGAGTAGGTGAGAATGCTCAACATCAGCGCCCGCTTGCGCCCGACCCGATCAGCGATAAATCCGAACGCCACACCGCCGATGCCGGAAGCCAGCAAGGTCAAACTGTTGAGCAGGCCCGCGGTGCCCTTGCTCATCCCCAGATCGCGCATGATATGCGCCAGCACCAGGGCATAGAGCATGGCGTCGAATGCGTCGAGCATCCATCCCAGCGCGGCAGCGACCAAAGTACGTCGTTGTGCCGATGTGACCTGGGAAAGGGTCGAGGAAACGCTCGTGGCCATTCGCAGGATTGTCGATTGCCTTTGGCGAATTAGCAATCAAAAATCCCTATTGCCGTTTGAAGTTTAGAAGGTCTGAAGTTAGCTTGGTTCCAGCCTGGCAGGAGATGAGGCTGCGGTGCTTTTCAACAAATGGAAATAGCGGCGGGCCTTGAGTACATCCCGGGCGATCTGCTCACGCAATGCTTCGATGGAGGGAAACTTGATCTCGTCCCGTAGTCTTTCCAGAAAATGGATCTCGACCTCGGTCTCCGGCCCCAGTTCGATGGGATGAAAGTTCAGCAAATGGGTTTCGACGGCGAAGGATTCCGCTCCAAAAGTGGGCCGGCCGCCGACGTTGGTAACAGAATCGAAGCACTCCTCGGCCACGCGAGTGCGTGTGATGTAAACCCCGTCCTTGGGCACAAATTCTTCGTAGCGGCTGAGATTGATGGTCGGCACCGTGTACTTCGATCCGTATCCCCGCCCGCGACCCGGAGTGGAGAGCATGCTGAAGGGGTGTCCAAGCAGATGCCGGGCCCGGCTGATCCGGCCCTCGTTCAGAAGCCTGCGAATCTGGCTGCTGGAGACTGACTCGCCGCGCAACTTCATTTCCGGATAGACCTTGACTTCAAAGCCCATCTCGCGCCCCAGTTCGGCGAGCATGCTCACATTTCCCGCGGCCTTATGCCCGAAGCGGAAGTTAAAGCCCTCATGCACTTCGCACGCATGAAGCTGCTTCTTCAAAATCTCTTCCGCAAACTGGCGCGGCGTCATCAGCGAGAGATCGCGTCCGAAGGGAAGAAGCAGCACTGCGTCCAGGCCGCTGGCTTCCAGAAGGCGCAGCTTCTCGGGCGTTGGCGTAATCAGCTTCAGTCCGGAGTCGGGCCGCAGGATGCGCGCGGGATGAGGCTCGAACGTAACCGCCATCGCCTTGGCGCCCTGCTGCCGCGCGCGGGACACGATCTCCCTGAGCACGTGGCTATGAGCGCGGTGCACGCCGTCAAAATTGCCGATGCTCACCAGCGTCGGCCCGAAGGTCGCGGGAACATCCGCGAGTTTGTGAAAGACTTGCATCTTAAGTAGCGCTTAACCGCAAAGGACGCAAAGCGCGCAAAGAAATTTCCTTTGCGTTCTTTGCGGATTTTCTTAGCGTCCTTTGCGGTCAAAGCTTTTACCCCTAAATCTCAAATTCCAGTTTCATCCCGTCGTACGACAACTTTACATTGGGAGGCAGCCCCGCGTTCGTCGCCTCATGCGGCAGATCATGACAAATGTGAGTGAAAAAAGCCCGCTCAGGCTTCAGCCGCTCCACGATGCGCAACGAATTCTCCACCGTCGAATGCGTGGGATGCGGTTTATGCCGCAAGGCGTCTAGAAACAAAATGTCCAGATTCTGCAGTTGCTTGAAAGAAGCCTCCGGCACCAGGCTGTGGTCGGTGAGATAAGCCGCCGAGCCGAAGCGAAAGCCATAGATCTCGGTTTCTCCGTGAATCACGGTGACCGGCTCAAACTTCGCGCCGAACAATTCCAGTGGTCCATCGAGTGTTTTAAGTTCGACTTGAGGTAGTCCGCCGAACTTATAGTCGGAATCGAAAATGTAGCGAAACATAGTGCGAATGAAGGCCGCCACGTCGGGGCTGGCGTATAGCGGCAGCTTTCCCGGCTTGTGACGAAAACTCAAAGGCCGCAGGTCGTCGATGCCCAGAATGTGATCGGCGTGCGAGTGAGTGTAGAGCACTGCATCCAGGCTGCGAATGTTCTCCCGGATGGCCTGCTGGCGAAAATCTGGAGTGGTGTCAATGAGCACCGACCTGCCGCCATATTCGATTAGAACGGATGGCCGGGTGCGCCGGTCGCGCGGGTCGGAGGAGCGGCAAACCGCGCAGTCGCAACCGATGGTGGGCACGCCCATCGACGTACCGCTGCCCAGCACCGTCAGCGTGGCTTTCATCGTCTCGCAGGATTGGTGCCGGTCGCTTGCGGCGGCCGGGCCAGGGCGTTGGTCACTTCCACGTAGGCCATGCGGAGTTCGTAAAGGCAATTCTGCAGGAAGTTCTCCTCCGCGGGAGTGAGATTGCCTTTTGTTTTTTCGGAGAGCAGGCTGAGGGTGTCAATGGTTTGCCGCGCTCCCAGCAGGTCGATGCGCGGCTGGCCTCCCTCCTCTGCCATCAGACCGAGCTGCAACATGGCGCTCATATACAGGGAAGCCATGAAGCGCTCGAAGGTGATCTGCATTTCTTTGGCGGAACGGCCGCTCAACTCCACTCGGGCATCGAGTTCCTTCGACGATTTGTGGTAAGCGTCGGCCTGCTCTTTTTGCTCGGCCGCGGTCGGAGGAGGCGGCACGGACGCGTCCGCAGCAGTCCCGACCTCTGGCACAGCCTCCGGGGCCGGTGGAGCTGGAGCAGGTTTCGAAGTCGCAATCTCTTCTTCGCTGACTTCCCGGCGCAATTCACCGTCGGACGTAAACAGACGCCGGTCCGTCACCGTAAAACTGTCTTGCTTCTTCTCAGGCATATTCATTCCTTATCCTATTTGGATAGTTCCGCAAGCGGCGAGGTTCTTGATGCGGGCCTCGCTACCGCCGGCGTCGACGATCTTATCGGGTGTCGCAACTTCGCGGCGAATGTAGCCCAGCGCCACTTGACGGTCGCCGCTCTCGAAGGGCAGGGAAGCGACGCTGGTAATTTCGCCCACATCCTTGCCATCCACTTGCACCTTGCTGCCCGGCGCGGGCAATGCTCCATGAATCTCAAAGCCGGTGAATTTACGGCGCACCTGACCGCGCGACCGGATGCGCTCCACGATCTCCTGGCCAACGTAGCAACCCTTGACGAAGCTTAAAGCCCTTTCCTGCTCGGTCTCCTGCGGCAGATCGCGTTCGCGGATATCCACGCCATAGCGTGGAATTCCAGCCGCAATCCGCAACAGCTCGACGGCAGCATTTCCTACCGGCTTCGCTCCGGCCGTGACCAATGCCTCGTGCACCCGCCCAACATTCTCCGGCGGCAGCCAGAGTTCAAAACATTCCACGCGCTCGAGATGAATATCGCCGCGAACCACAGTCAGCTTGATTTGCTCCCAGCTCAGTTCGGCAAACTGCAAAGGCGCAAGTTCGGGAAGGTCAAATCCCGCGGCCCGAAGAACCTCCGAAGCACGGGGTCCGGCTATGCCCAGCGCAACCAGATTGTCGCTGACATCCGCGACCTCGACGTCGTCCATGATGATGTACTTATCGAATACCGCGAGAATCTTCTCCATCTGCGAGCGATCGGTATCGACCAGCAGCGACTCGCCCCGGTTGTAGGCGTACAAATCTCCCAGGATGTGTCCCTGGGGATTGAGCAGAAACGCGTACACGCCATGCCCGGGTGCCAGGTCCCGCACGTTGTTCGTGACCATGCCATTCAACCAGCGCACCCGATCACTGCCGGTGAGAGATATCTTGGCGCGCGCGCTGAGATCGTAAACACCGCAGCCAGAAATCAAGGCCTGGAATTCGCCGCGCACGTCGCCAAAATCGCTCGGCGCCGGGCTTTGCGCGCCGGAGGTGCCCGCGCCATCATATTGTGCGGTCAAGGCCATACTCTCTCTATTTGATTATAGCGGAGTGATTGGGTTGTGGCGGACGCGCGCGGGCGGTAGCCCTCGCCCATGATGCGCTGGTCGAGCAATCTTCTTTGCGGTCTTTGCGTCCTTTGCGGTAAGAAAGGCCCCACTCGTAATCTTGAATGGAACCAAATCTTAACCAACGCATGACAACGGACGACCGAGTTGATAATCTCCACCTCGTGAGCCAAAAGAAGCGCATCGCCATCATTCCCGGGGACGGCATCGGCCCGGAAGTAATTGCCGAAGCCCTGAAAGCCATCCAGGCCTCGCGCGCCGCGGTCGAAACCACCCATTTCGATTGGAGCGCCACCCGCTATCTCGCCGACGGCGTCACCGTTCCTCCCGACGGCTTCGCCATGCTGGGCCGCGACTTCGACGCCATCCTGCTGGGTGCTCTGGGCGACCCGCGCGTAACGACGAACATCCACGCGAAAGAAATCCTTCTGGGCATGCGCTTCAAAATGGACCTCTACGCTAACGTCCGCCCCGTCCGCCTGCTGGATTCAAGTCTGTGTCCGCTAAAAGCCGTCGAGCCCGGAGACATCGATTTTGTGGTGATCCGCGAGAATACCGAAGGCGCATACGTGGACGCCGGCGGCGTCTTTAAACAAGGCACGCCCGACGAGATTGCGGTTCAGGAAGACATCAATACCCGAAAAGGCGTGGAGCGCGTCATCCGCTACGCCTTCGAGTATTGCGAGCGCCACAAGAAACACGACGGCAGCCCGCGTCAGCGCGTGCTCATGTGCGACAAATCCAACGCCATGACTCACGCCGGCGGCTTATGGCAGCGGGTGTTCAAGGAAGTCAGCAAAGAGTACCCGCAGATCACCGCCCAGCATCTTTATGTGGACGCGCTCTGCACCCAGATGGTCCGCGATCCGCGCCAGTTCGATGTCATCGTGACCAACAACATGTTCGGTGACATCATCACCGATCTGGCTGCTGGCCTGCAGGGAGGACTCGGCATGGCCGCCAGCGGAAACATCCATCCGGGAAAGACGTCGATGTTCGAGCCGGTTCATGGTTCGGCGCCGCCGATCGCCGGAAAGAATATAGCCAACCCGTTCGGCGCGATTCTCACCGCAGCCATGATGCTGGCGCATCTGGGTTTTGCGGAGGAAGCAAACAGGATGGACGCCGCCGTACTCGAGGCGGTGAAGCAAAAGAAAACCACGTCCGACATCGGAGGAAACCTGGGCACCAAAGAAGCAGGCGACTGGGTCGCAAAGCAACTGCAAAACTGAGACGACAACCGAATTTCTATTTCGCGGCCGTCGCCGCCACCGCAAAAACTTCCTGCTCCAGTTCTTCCGTCGCCGGCTGATCCAGACTCTCCGCGACCATCACGGTATCGCCTTCTGTGTGGATAACAACCGGTCCGTCTTCAGTCAGCCAGGTATGCTTGCCAGATAGAGTTTCCAGCTCTTCGATCTGCACTGGCGGCGCTCCACCCGGCTCTTTTCCGCCGTTGGCCACGTCGTGCACGTGCGCATACCGCTTGCCCAGGGCCTTGGCGTAGATGGCGGCGAACTCCGACGCCCGCTCCGCATTCGACCAGCGCGAAACGTAAAGCAGGCCAAGCGCGGCTGCCGGGTCAGCCCTTGGGGCGGACCGCGTAGTAATAGCCACCGCGCCAATGCGGATACAACCTGTTCGAAGTCTCCGCGTTCGCATACTGATCAATCAGCACAGCCACATCGAACTCCCCGATCGCGCCTACGTCGAAGCGCTCGTAATTCTTGAAGACCTGCCGGAAATCAGGCAGCCGCATCGGCTCCAGCCGCTCGCCCGAAAGATAGGTCTTCGGCTCCATGATCTGTCGTGTGGTGCGCGGAGGATCCTGAAATAGCGACGCGAACGCCTTCTCTTTGCCGCTCTTGGTCAGCAGGTCAGCAATGAAGTCGATGCCGTAGCGATAGGGAAAAGTCAGTGCTTCTTTCATGTAAATCGGCGCATTCTGGAACTGCACTGCATCCGCCGTCCCCACCAGCATGCCTTGCTTGAGAGCCTCGACCACTTGCGGCGAATCCTTCAGTGACTGGCCCATCGGCTCCAGCATGTAATCCACGAGCACCACCATCGCCTGGCCTTCGACTACCGCCTGACGCGTGGTGCTAATCTCGTCGTTCTCAATATCCTGTGGCGTGATCTCTTTCTTCTTGTCGAGGTCGGCATCGCCCGCCTTCATGTACTTTTCCAGATTGAAAGACTGGTCCTGCAGCGCGTGGGTCAACTCGTGCGCTAGCACCGGCTTTTGCTGCTCCGCACCCAGCCAGTCGAGCAGGTTGACGGTCTTGGTTTTGGGATCGTAGTAACCGGCCACCTGTTCTTTCAACAGCGCCACTAGAAAAGTTCCCAGGTCAAAGTCGCGCGGCAGCAATCCAAATTTCTTCAACACCAGTTCGGACCGGCGCAGCCGCTTGGCATCTTCGTCCTCCGTGGTGTGCTTGGTGACATAAGCCTCCACTTCCTCTCGGCTCACCAGTTGACGCTTGACCTCATGCTTGATGGGAAACAAAGTGTCTTTACTCGCAAACCGGAGAATCTCATCCACCGAGCGAAACAGTTTTTCAGCTTCCTGCGGCGAAATCTTCGTTTCGGGAGCAGTGTCCTGTGTGGTCGCGGGCGACCCGCCCGCGGATTTTGTCGTTGGGCCGCTCTGTCCCGTCTGCGTGAAGGCAGGAAAGGAGAGAAAAACAAGAATCAGAATCAGGTTGAAAAAACAGAAACGTGGGATTTCTGGCGCCTAGCGTTGAACGTATCCATGCAGCTTTGAGTTTATACTTTTTCGATGAGCGTCAATTGTTGGACATCATCGGCTCACGCACTGTACTACCTGGAACGCGCTGACTCCATCCCCCACCGGGTCGAAGGCGAGGCGACCCTGCTCGAGTTCATCCCTTCCAATGTCCGACGCATCCTTGATCTCGGCACCGGCGATGGGCGGCTCCTCGCGCTGGTCAAACTGAACCACCCGCACGCCACGGCGGTGGCGCTTGATTTCTCTCCCACCATGCTCGAAGCTGCCGGGGAACGCTTTCGTGGCGATTCTTCGATCGAGATCATTGCTCACGATCTTGAGACTTCGCTCCCCGACCTGGGCAAATTTGACGCGATAGTTTCCAGCTTCGCCATTCATCATCTTGCTCATGAACGGAAGCGCTCGCTCTACGCCGAGATCTATCAAGCTCTGAATGCCGGCGGAGTATTTTGCAATCTGGAACACGTGGCTTCGCCCACGCCCGAACTGCATGAAGACTTCCTGAAGCGCATTGGCTACTCAAGCGGGACCGAAGACCCGTCCAATCAACTGCTGGACGTGGAAAGCCAACTGGTATGGCTGCGCGACCTGGGCTTTGTTGAAGTCGATTGCCACTGGAAATGGCGGGAGCTGGCCTTGCTATGCGGCCGCAGGTTGTAAGCAAGCATAGTTGGCTTGCTCCGTCCTACTTCTAAAGCTTACGGCCCTTGGCGGTTTGTCCGGCCAGCAAGAAGGTTTTGGGATATCCGCCTTCTCCGCAAAGTTTGAACGATCCGAAATCCTTAAACCAGGAGCCTTCGGGTACCTCAGGCTTTGAATCGATCCAAAGACGCAACCGATTGAGATCGTCCAGGCTGATCTTGCGGTCGCGCATTCGCTCGGCCAGATGGTCGCGAATTGCTTGGGGAAGGCGCGACCAGGTTTCGACCTGAGGCATTATTCACCGAAAACGAACTGCCCTAATTCATCTCCTAGTTTCTTTATCTCTTCCGGATCTTTCGATGCCCGGAAACGCTCTGCTAGTTCGAAAAAAAACTTCTCTTTCCGCTCGCGCGCTTCGATGCCGAGCTCGATCAGCTCGACCAGAACCCGGTTATCGCTCAGGCGACGGCGTTTGGCGATACGATCGACCTGTTTTGCAACCTGCACCGGAAGAGTCAGACTGCGCCGCACTTGTTTTGTCAGTGGCATTTCACCATTATACACCATAATGGTGCATGCTTTGGCGAGCTCACACCCGCGGCGAAAAGTCGGTCAGCACCAGGAACGTGGAATCAACCTTCTCCACCAGTTTGCCGTTGGCTTCGGATTTGTCACGCACACTCTGCCACTCGGGGTCGTCGCTGAACGCCTTCCAGTTGGCGACCGCGGCGTCTCGGCTCGGATGGGCGATTACATAGAAGAGGGTCTTGCCCTTTAAGGGATCGTCCGTCGACGTCCAGTAAGCGATATTCTTCATTCCATGTTTTTCGAACAGCCGCATGGTGTGATCGCGAAAGCGCGCCAGCAGGTCGTCGAGTTTACCTTCGTAGGTGTGATAAACCCGCAGCTCGTAGACGGATGTACTAGCTTGCGCAGAGCTCTTCTCCTGGGGATCGCCTAATGCGGTCTTGCCCAGAAGAGCAAACATGGGAAGCGACTGCAACAAGGTTCTTCTTTTCATGGCCGCAATTCTAGTCGAACCGCATGCTCGTTGCGCTATCTTCAAACGTTTGCTATACGCGCAGGAACTGCTTGCCCAAAAGAAAAACCACAGTTGAAGCTGTGGTTTTTCCTCGTTCGATGGAATCGCGTTAACAATCCCAGGATTCGATTAGCTGACTTTGCGCTCGTCCCGCGCCGCGGCCGTCTCGGATGTGGGCGAGGTCTTGCATGAGGCGCAAGCGGAGATAATCTCCTGCCGCCGCTGACGTAGCCGGTCCTCGAACGTGTCCCAACGCCGGCTGGGACCGCTGGGATCGACACCCAAAGACGTTTCCGTTCTCATGGGAGTGATGTCCGATGCAGTCTCATCCTCAGCGGCGGAAGCCGCGTCGGGCAAACTTCCCGAGCCGGCATCGATCTGCTGCTTGGTCGTCGGCGTAATGTTTCGATCCGTCGCCACCCGATGCATGACCGGCCCAGCCACCCACTCCGAGCGATAGCGTCCCTCGTAATCCTTCCATTTCTCCTCGGACTCCACATCCGATTCGTTATACGGAGGGAAGCTCTCGATCTGCTGCTGGGTCAGATGAACCCGGAAGTCATCTTCGTGTTGCACCGACGGGCTGAGTTGATAGGGAGGCACGATGAACTTCTTGCTCGACAACCACCCGCCCGTATCTACCACCACATAGCGAATGTCGCCAGTTGCATGATCGAAAATCACATCGTCGATCTTGCCCAGCTTCTCATCCTTGAGTCCGTATACCTTGGCGCCGCGGATATCGTCCGCGGTCTCGTCAATGTCAGTGAAGTGGAAATCGCGCAGTGTTCCGTAATGGGCCATGCTTCCTCCTAAAGACTGGTTTCTCGCTTGTGTGCCGCTTCTTCAAGCTCAGGCTTAGATGCCTGACCTTCAAATCGCGTTTTTGCACAGGCAGTCGGGGTTAATAGATGGTGTTCACCCGCGAATTAGGCCCTGAACCATGGTCTATAATCGAAGCAGGAATAATCCTAAAAACAATGAATCTGTATCCCTTGCTGGCAGCAGTGGTCGGCGGCGAAATTATTGACTTGGTGGGTGAAACCGGCCCCGTCGCCAAAGCGGTTCTGGTCATCCTTCTCGTCTTCAGTCTCATCTCCTGGGCGATTATTCTCTCCAAGTGGAGCCTGCTGCGTCGGGCCCGGGTGCAGAGCGGCCGCTTCGTGCGCGCCTTCCGCAAAGCGCAGCGCTTGCAGGATGTGGGCGCGGTCGCCGAGCAATTCCGCCCCAGCCCGCTGGTTGGAGTATTTGAAGGCGGCTTTGAAGAATATCGTCGTCAGGGTGGGGTCTCCAGCGGATTAGTCAGAAGTCCGCTAGCCATCCAACGCGCCATGCAGATCGCGAATTCGGAAGAGTTGAGCCGCTTTGAGCGCAACCTGCCATGGCTCGCGATTGTAGGCGCCGTCACACCGTTTATCGGCCTGTTTGGCACCGTGTGGGGCATCATTGACGCCTTCCACGGCTTGGGGACGGCTGGCGCCGCGACTTTGCGCGCCGTAGCGCCCGGCATCTCCGAAGCGCTGATTACCACTGCCGCTGGACTGGCCGCCGCCATCCCCGCCGTGATCGCCTACAACCTCATCGGCGGATCCATTCGTGAATTCGCTTCGCGTGGCGACGACTTCGCCTTGGAAATGCTGAACGCGGTCGAGCGCCAGCAACCCGTGCCCGCCTACCGTACTGCTGAAGCTCCGGGGGTGCCGCGGTAATGGCCTTTACGGCTTCGAACGGACGCACTCAAACCTCTCTCTCCGATATCAACATCACCCCTCTGGTGGACGTCGTTCTCGTGCTGCTGATCATCTTCATGGTCACCGCCCCGGTGCTGCAGTCCGGCATCGAGGTTAACGTGCCCAAAACCCGCACCGTGAAAGAAATCACCGAGGAACGCCTGGTGATCAGCATCAACAAACAGCAGCGAGTCTTCCTGGGCAATGACGCGATCAACATCAACGAGATCGCTGCCCGGCTCAAGCAGAAAATACGCGATCCCCAGCATCAGTCCATCTTCATCCGCTCTGACGAAGATGTGCCCTTCGGCGCATTCGCCACCGTCATGGACGCGGTCAAATCATCTGGCATCACCAACGTAAGCATCGTGACTCAACCGCTGGACGCGCATGGAAGCCAACGCTGAAATTTTCTTCGAGCACGACCGCTGGGGCCGAAACCTCACCTGGTCGCTGGTGCTGCACATTGCAGTGGCCGGCGGAATCCTGCTCTACGCCGTGGTCGCTCCCAGCAGTCATGGTGAAGGCTGGGGTGCTGGTGGCGGAGGCGACGCCATGGGCGTGACCCTGGTCAGCACAGTTCCGCTGCCTGCAACTCAGGCGCAGACGCAGAACGTTCTAGCGAATGACTCGAAAGGCCTGGCTCAGTCGCAGCCCAAACCGGAACCGGTACAGGAGCAACTCCCGGACGCCATTCCAATCCCGGACAAGATCTCGAAGACCAAGCCGGCGCCGAAGACCACCGCTACCAAAGCAAAAGCTAAGCCCGAACCGGTGGAGGAAGCCGACAATGTCGTGCCCTTCGGCCAGGGCGGACCGGTCAGCGGACCTTACGGCACATTCAGCGCGAATGGCGCCAAGGGTGGTTTCGGTTTCACTGGCGGGGGCGGCGACTTCGGGTCGCGCTACGCCTGGTACGTGCGGGTGGTGCAACAGAAAGTTTCAGAAAACTGGCTGAAGTATGAGGTGGACCCGAACATCAGCACCGCTCAGCGCGTGTACATCACCTTCGACGTCATGCGCGACGGTCATCCCGCCAATGTTCAGGTTGAGCAGTCCAGCGGCGTTCCCTCGCTGGACCAGTCGGCGACACGCGCTATCCAGCGCATTGACACTTTTGGTCCCCTTCCTTCCGATTATGCCGCGAATAAGGTGTCGGTAGAGTTTTGGTTCGATTACAAAAGATAGTAGATAGATTTTTCTTTTGAGTGAGTGAGGTCACGATTCATTGATGATGCGATTTTTTAAATTATTTCTACCGTTGATTTTGTTGACGTCCGCCCTGGCTCAGGACTGGATCAAGACCGGGACCGGGTTAGGCGTGGAAAAAGTGCGGCTGGCGGTTCCCGATTTCAATACCTCCACCCAGGATCCCAAAAATACAGACCTGCTCAAGGTTTTCAACGAGACCCTCTGGAACGATCTCGATAATGCCGGGATCTTCGATATGGTTTCCAAGAGTTTTTATCCCCTGGGACAGGTGGGAACTCCGGCGGATGTAAAGTTTGAGGGCTGGAGCGCGCCGCCTCCGAACGCGGCCATGCTGGCCTTTGGCAACCTGGGCGTAACCGGCAGCAACGGTATGACCGTCCAGGGCTGGCTCTATGACGTGAAGAACGTCACTTCGCCCCAAGTTCTGGGCAAGCAGTATCAGGATGCAGCCACCAGCGACGCTGCCCGAATCACCGCGCACAAGTTTGCCGATGAAATTATTTTCCGTTTGGGCGGCGGCATCGCTGGGATTGCGGAAAGCAAAATCTATTTTGTAAGCAGCCGCGGCGGTCGCAAGGAAATCTGGGCCATGGATTACGATGGCGCCAACCAGCACGCCGTCACTCACCTGAATTCGATTTCGCTGTCGCCGCGGGTTTCGCCTGATGGCTCGCGCATCGCCTTCAGTTCCTTGACCAAAAGCGGTTGGGAAATTTTGATGTACTCACTCGACCTGAACCGCCTGGTGGCATTTCCCCACTTCGGGGGAACCAATCTGTCTCCGGCCTGGTCGCCTGATGGAACCAAGCTGGCCTTTTCTTCGTCGTTCCGCAGCGGGGATCCCGAAATTTATACCGTGGACGCCTCGGGAGGAAACATCAAGCGGCTTACGTCATTCAAAGGTCCCGACGTCTCGCCGGCCTGGAATCGCAAGACCGGCGCACAAATCGCATGGGTCAGCGGGCGCACCGGCCTTCCGCAGGTTTACACCATGGAGGCCGACGGCACCAACGTGCAGCGGCTCACCGATCAGGGCTATGCGGTCTCTCCCGCGTGGTCCCCCAACGGACAGTTTCTGGTGGTTTCCTGGATGCGGAAGTATGGCCCGGGGGCCCCGGGCGCCCAGGATATCTACATCATGGACATCGCCAGCAAGCAGTGGGTGCAACTGACCCACGATGGCGGGCGCAACGATTTCCCATATTGGTCGCCGGACGGAAGGCACATCATTTTTCAGTCCAGCCGTGCCGGCAGCCTGCAGATTTGGACCATGTTGGCCGATGGGACGAATCAGAAGCAGTTAACCTTTGCGGGCGCAAACACTCAACCCAACTGGAGTTGGAAGTGATCACCGGAATCCTGTTGATTGTTTTGTAGTTAATTCCCGGACGAGGCGGGGCGCTATTCCCGCTCTCCGGACCTGAACCGGGCGCAGCCATAGCAAAAGCAACAACAAATGCGCACGAAGACTACGGAGGAAAGAGTGAAGCAACGCAAACTGAGATGGATGATGCTCGTATTGGCTATGGGCGCCATCATGATGTTGGGAGCCTGCAAAAAGAAAGTGGCGCCCCCGCCGCCGCCACCACCCCCGCCGCCAGCCGCGCCCACGGCTTCGCTGACCGCCAACCCAAACACCGTGGATAAGGGTCAGTCCACCATGCTGACCTGGCAGACCAGCAACGCAACCGATGCCAGCATTGACGGGATCGGCGCGGTGCAAACCAGCGGAACGCAATCCGTTACTCCGTCCGACTCAACGACCTATACGCTGACGGCAAAAGGACCGGGCGGAACCCAAACCGCGACGGCACGAGTCACGGTTAATGCGCCGCCTGCACCTCCGCCTCAGCCTTCGGCCACCGAGGAAGAGCTCTTCTCGCAAACCGTGAAGGACATCTACTTCGACTACGACAAGAGCGATATCAACCCGGACCAGCAGTCGTCCCTGCAGGGTGATATCGAGTTCCTCCGCCAGCATCCCAACATCGCTTTCACGATCGAGGGGCACTGCGACGAGCGGGGTTCGACGGAATACAACCTGGCTCTGGGCGACAGCCGCGCCAATTCAGTGCGGAACGCTTTGGTGCAGGGCGGCATCACTGCCGACCACATCAAAACCATCAGCTACGGCAAGGAAAAGCCGTTCTGCACGGAGTCGACCGAGCAGTGCTGGCAGCAGAACCGCCGGGGTCATTTCGTGTACCAGAAGTAGGTGGTGCTGGCGTCTCGACGGCTGTGGCATGAGCAAGCCCACGAGGGCGAACCGTCCTCGCCACAGCCGTTGATCGCCGGCGTTGTCTTCGGTGGGCAATGTCCCCCTGTCCTGCCGAGGTCGATACTGTCGATACCGGTGCGGCTGATACCGATACTGCCGCTGGCGATAGTAAGATAGACGTTGGCGATCATTCTTGGTCCTGTGGCTTCGTCTCTGGCCTGTGTACGAGCCGTGCATTCTTCGCATCTTAAGGGATGACTATGAAAATTCAGCGATACTCGCTCCTGTTGGTTCTTATGGCCGTGCTTTCGACCGGCGTGCTGCCCGCCTGGGGGGTCAACAAGGACATGGTGCAACTGCAAACTCAGGTGCAGGATCTGCAGGACAGGATTGCTCACATGCAGCAATCCTTCGATGAGCGCATGGGCGTGCTGCAGCACCTGATTGAACAGAGCACCGACCGCGCCAACAAAGTGGCCGGGTCAGTCGGCGACCTGCAAACCAATTTGCAGAAGCAGCAAGCCGACGGCGGTACCAAGCTGGACCAGCTTTCGGGACAGATTCAGTCCCTGAATGACACCCTGGATGAACTCAAGGCACGCCTGGGCAAGGTAAGCAAGCAACTGGAAGACATGCAGGCCGCACAGCAGAGTATTGCCGTGCAGCAGACCCAGCAACAGCAGCAGGCATCGGCTCCGCCGCCGGACGTGCTGTACAACAACGCTTTGCGCGACTACCAGGCCGGAAAGAACGACCTGGCGGTGCAGGAATTCGGGGATTACGTCAAGTACTATCCCAATACGGATCTCGCGGGGAACGCGAACTTCTACCTGGCGGACATTGAATTCAAGCAGGGAAACTACCAGGCAGCGGCCAAGACCTATGACCTGGTTCTGCAGAGCTTTCCGGATGGCAACAAGGCAGCTGCGGCGGAATTGAAGAAGGGTTTGGCGCTGATTGAATTAGGACAGCAGGAAGCTGGGATCGCGTCGCTTCGCCACGTTATACAGCGCTATCCCAAGTCGAACGAAGCCCTGCAGGCGAGGGATCGTCTGCGTAAGCTGGGAGTTGCTACTACTGGAACTACAGCCCGTCGTGACCAGTAGGAGTTCGGGAAGGGGCACGACTTCGTTCGTGCCTACCGCCTGAAAAAGCGGGTCAGATCGTACCCGCCCGATGTTCTGTTACACCCCGTTTTGATGATGATGATGGTGGTGGTGCTTGCGACGGTGACGCGGCCGGGCCTGGTTATCGCGGGCTTCCCGCCGGTGGGCGGCAGCGCCCTCGCGCGCCTGCTGTTTAGGAGTGAGCTCTCCCCACCCCAGTAAAGTCAACATCGTCATCGCCAAAACAGCCAAAACCAGACGCTTCATGGGTGCTCCTAAGGTTTTTGCCCCAAAATCTACAGCATTAACCCTACTCAAAAGATAAAGTTTCGCGATAGTCTAACCGTCACAGGCTGGTGTGACCCCCGGCCTGAAGTAAGGATACTCCATGACCGACGCCCGGAATATGAAAGATCAGGATCGAGGCAAAGGTGCGGTTGAGCAGGACGAACCGTGGCAAAAAGGGAACACCTCCATGCAGGGCCAGATTGGGCATCGGGACCAGGATTCCATGCTGAAGTCCTCCGATACAGACTTTCCCGAGCCCGGGGGAAGCCCCGAACACTCCGGAGAAGAAGAGAAGTAATTGGGGAATTTCGTAATTGGGTAATTTGAACGCCATCCAGTTCAATTAATTCCCTCACTCTCCCTTGTCTTTTTCTTTGCGATGCAGATCCAGGCCGAAGGACGGATGATCGCGCGTCCCGGTAACCTTGATCGGCAATTCCGTCTGGCCGTTCTTGCGGAAAAATGGATCGAAGGCTTTCAAGAGAAATGACTTGGCGCCGGTCATGGTTTGCGAGAGCTTGGCCTGCATGTGCAGCTTCCCGTGAAAGTCTAGGTCTTCGTTGTCGAGGCCATATTTCCCGTTGAGCGCGACCACGGCTCCGGTAACACTGAAAGTTAGCCCGCGAAAGGTGATGACACCGTTGTCCAGCACGAAGCTGCCTTTGAGTTCAGAAACGCTGCTGCCCGCATCCTCGTTCTCCGGCTGTCCTTGACCTTTTCGGCTAAGGGTCTGAATCTTGCCCGCCACTTCCGGGCTGGTGAATTCTGCCTTGGCCACGTCGAACTTCCCATTCAAATTCAAGCGGTCGGAAAGGTCGCCCGGACCGTGAGGCAGGTCAAACTTGGTGCGAAACTTGATCGCGCCGGTCATAGGAGGCTTATCAGCCTTCACCGCCAGCCGCATCAAATCCTCGATTCTGCCTTGATCCACGGTGACGTCGAGCGTGATCCGCTTGCCCTGCTTGTCTTCGGATTTAACCACTCCGCCCTGGGCAACGATCACGGTGTTCAGCAGGTGGGCAGTCACAGGATGCAGGAGTGTGTCTCCATTGGTGCCGTCCACGGTTGCGCTGAAGGTCGTTTCCAGATCGACAGGATGGCCGCCGATGCTGACCTTGAAGTCGGGCGTTGAAGTCTTTCCCTCGACTTCGATATTCTCCAGCACTCCGCCAAACTTCCCCTGCGAAGACAGAATGCCGCTTATCCCCTTGAACACACCCAGATCAGCCTTATCGAAGGTGTATTCAGCCGACAACGGAGTTTGACCGGGATCGTCCGGACTCCAGGGCCCGAAACTGCCCTTGGTCTCAATCTCGCCCGGTGGGATTGCGTTGGTGAGTTGCGCGGTGAATTTCGCGGGACGGTCGAGCCCCACCGAATGCATGACCAGATGATGAATGGCAAACACGTGCGGATCTTTGTCGGCCGATTTCGGCAGCAGTCGCAGCTCGGCGTCGTCCGAAACGATCTCTCTGATCAGGACAGGCATATCGCGCATCTTTGACCAATCCTGCTTCTGTCTTTCCCCCTTGGGCGGGATCTGAATCACCAGGCCCTTGAGTTTGACCTGGCTGATCTTCCACGGTTTGCTAAGCAGTCCGAGAATGCCGGCCTCGGCGGAGAATTCATTGATCGAAATTAGCGGCGGTACATCGGTGCGGCCCTCATGGCGCAGGGCCAGTCCTGAACCCTCGATACGCGCTCCGGGAAAAAGATAGACGTGAAACTCTTTGAGCTCCACGTTGGCATGGAATTTCTCCTGAAGCATCTCCACAACCTTCTGGTGCAGGTACGGATTGGAGAGATGGATTCCAGTCACGGTAAGAGCCACAATCGCGATCACGATCAGTGATATCACGATCAGCAGCGCCTTGCTTACCGGTCTGGCTTTCGATTCAGTCATTTGGACAATTCTCAGACGCTATCTCGGAGCAAATGGTTGGCACCGGAATGTTATCAGCCTTGTTCGACCTGTGGCTGGCGTAGAAGGAGCATAGGATTGAGCGCGTGCCCGGCCGTTCGAGCTTGACAGCAAACCGCGCGGGGCATATGGTTTCCGCGAACCGAGCGTTGAAACCGGAAATTCCGGCTGGGATCTTGTGTCCAAGTCCTGGGGCAGGCCGGAGTCCAACCACCAGGTGAATCGTGCAAGACGGCCCCGTCCTCTCGCCGGTCGTACGGACCGAAAGAATCTCCGCCGTAGACACTGTCCGTGGCGTTGCCTTGCTGGGCATCCTGCTGATCAACATCGTGTCTTTCGCTCTGCCCGCAGACGCCTACGACGACCCCAGCATCGCCGGCGGTGCGACCGGGATCAATCTCGCTACCTGGACGATCAATTACGTTCTGTTCGAAGGCAAGATGCGGGCCCTTTTTTCCATGCTGTTTGGCGCCGGCGTTGTCCTCTTAAGTTCGCGCCTCGAACAGCGCGATCCTACCGCGGCTGTCGCCGATATTTACTATCGCCGTGTTCTCTGGCTTCTCGCTTTCGGTCTCGTTCACGCCTATTTCTTCTGGGAAGGGGACATTCTCTATTTCTACGCCGTGAGTGGTTTGATCTTGTTCCCGTTCCGAAAACTGAAGCCGAAGGCGCTCGTTCTAACCGGAGTGCTCGTTCTGGCAGTCCTGATACCGAAGAACCTCCGGGAAGCGCGGGGAGATCGCTTGCTATACGACAAAGCCGCCATCGCTGACGCCGCTGCTGCAGCCGGAGAGACGCTGACCGAGGGGCAACGCGACGCTCAGAAGGAGTGGGCCAACAGGCTCAAGAATTGGAAACCGTCCGCAATCCAAATCGAAAAGGAAATTGCCATCCACCGTGGGGGCTACTGGAACCTTTTCCGGGAACGGATGAACTGGGTTTCCCATGCCGAGTCGGTGCTTTTTTATCGCTCACTGTTCTTCGATACCGCGGGAATGATGCTGCTCGGTATGGGGCTTCTGCGGCTGGGATTTTTTTCCGCCACCCGAAGATACCGTGAATACGCCCTGATCGCCCTCGCCGGTTATGCCGTGGGGATCTCGATAAACTCTTACGTTGCCTACTGCGATATCCGCTCTCACTTTGAGGTCATCCCATCCCTGTTCCGCTGGACTCCCTATGGCGTCCTCAAGTGGGCGGGCTACGACTTGCAGAGACTGGCTGTGGCGTTGGCGCACGCATCGGTCATTCTGATGATTTGCAAAGCCGGGCTTTTCCGATGGCTCACCGCGCGCCTGGCTGCCGTGGGTCAGATGGCTCTGACGAACTACCTCTCCGATACGCTCATTTGCACCACGCTGTTCAACGGCTACGGCTTCGGGCTGTTCGGCCAATTACAGCGGTACCAGATTTATTGGGTGGTGCTGGCAATCTGGATCTTCCAATTGGCGGTAAGCGAACCCTGGCTCCGCCATTTCCGCTTCGGTCCCGCGGAGTGGCTATGGCGCTCGCTCACCTACTGGAAGCCCCAACCGATGCGCCTTGTCCACCCGGTTCCGTCTGTCGGCGAAACCGTTGTCTCAGGCGGTGGGTAGTTCAAATTACACAATTACTAAATTACCCAATTTTCCGATTACTCACTGTGACCCGTACATCGCAGCACACCCAGGTAGACGTTCCATGGACCGACAGCGTCGCGATATTGGTAGGCCATCACGCGAGACAGTTGATGCAGATGAGTAAGATCGTGAGTCGCCCAGGTCGCCAGAAGTTGCGATAGCGTCACCCCTCCCAGCGCTGGATGCTTTCCGCGCCGGGTCAAGTCTTCTGGCTTCAGATTCAATGCCTGCAGCGCAGCGAGATTTTCCTTACGCAGGCTGGCGAAATCGTCCAAACGCTGCCCCAGCGACTGGTTTTGCGGCTCCCTCGACTGGGCAAAGCGGTCAAAGGGATCAAATGCCCGCGATTCGCCATTCTCCAGAATGATCCGCACCCGCGGCATCCAGTCGGTGCGCTCTGCGTAAATCAGGTGGCCAATAATGTCGAACGCGTTCCAGGTATCTTTTCCTTCATTGCTGCGCACCCAGATGTCGGGCAGCCCGCGCAACAACGCATCCAGGCTCGCGGGAGTGCGAGAGAGAACTGCAATGGTCTCGGTAAGGCTGAAATCCGTCGCGTTGGTCATGCCTACATGATGCATGTCTAGTGCTTCGGACACAAGCAATGGACGGGAGGCAGAATAATCGAGGAAGTCTGCTATCGAAGTTCTTCCATCACCTGTTCCAGCACTTCTCTTCCGGGCCGCACTGCGGACTCCGGCAGAGTAGCCAGGGGTTGCTCGGTCATGTTGAGCAGGTCGACGAAGGTCGGCGTCTTGGTGTTGACATAGAACACCCCGGTCAATACCTCGCCGTCCTCGTGCGCCTTGTTCAGGCGACTAATGGCGTCGATCCGGTGGGTGGGGTCGTACTCCTCTTCTAATTTACGCAGCCGAAGACGGGAGCCGTCGTGCATGGTGACTTCGACCGTGGTTCCGGCGTCGTATTCGATGCTGATGTCCTCGAAAGCAGGCACAAAGCTGACTTCCTGCAGCGGCTCTTCGTGATCCTTCATGTACTTGTACGATTTGGTCGAGCCTTCGTGATCGTTAAATGTCACGCAAGGCGAGACCACGTCGAGCATAACTGTGCCCTTGTGGGCGATCGCGGCTTTCAGCATGGCGTGGAGCTGCTTCTTGTCGCCGGAGAATGAGCGCCCCACGAACGTCGCACCCAGCGTGATCGCCATGGCGCAAGTATCGATCGGAGGCAGATCGTTGATGACACCCGTCTTCAACGTGGATCCCATGTCGGCGGTGGCGGAGAACTGGCCTTTGGTCAGGCCGTATACGCCGTTGTCTTCGATGATGTAGATGATCGGCAGATTGCGGCGCATCAGGTGGATGAATTGACCCACGCCGATGGAAGCAGTGTCGCCATCGCCGCTGACCCCGAGCGCGATCAGACGATGGTTAGCCAACACCGCGCCTGTAGCCACCGACGGCATGCGTCCATGTACAGCATTGAAACTGTGCGAACGCCCCATGAAGTAAGCGGGACTCTTCGACGAACAGCCAATGCCGCTGGGCTTGATCACGCGCTCCGGCGGCACGCCCATTTCGTACATGGCATCGATGATGCGCTCGGAGATTGCGTTATGGCCGCAGCCCGCGCACAAAGTCGTCTTGCCGCCGCGGTAGTCCACCACGGTCAAGCCCACGCGATTGGTTTTCGGTGCGGGAGTGCCGGTCGTGGTCGCCATTTACTTGCCCTCCATGGTCATGAGTTCGTCGGTCACAGAGCGCGCGTCGAGCGGCAGTCCGTGAATGTGGGCGATGCTGCGCAGCCGGGGAACCAATGTGGGTTCAAGATCGAGTTTGAGCAGGCTCAGCATCTGGGCATCGCGGTTCTGCTCGACCACGTACACCCGGTCATGCTGCTTCACGAAGTCATGCACCTCGCGGGTAAAGGGATAGGCGCGCAGGCGGAGATAGTCAGTCTCGATGTTGTATTCCTGGCGCAACTGGTCGCGGCTTTCGATCAAGCCCCAGTGTGAAGTTCCGTAGCCGATGATCCCGATCTTCGATTTGCCGGTATCCACTTCCGGCCTGGGCACGAAGGATCGCGCGGTTTCAAATTTCCGGTTGAGGCGCTCCATGTTGCGTTCAAAATCATCAGGCCGCTCGCTGTATTGGGCCTTCTCGTTGTGGCCGCTGCCGCGGGCAAAGTAGGCGGCCGCGGGATGATCGGTGCCCGGCAGCGTGCGATAGCCAACCCCGTCTCCGTCAACATCTTTGTAGCGGGCAAAGCCCCCGAGCCGGTCAAGATCTTCTTTGGAGAGAACCTTGCCACGGCTGATGGGCTTTTCCGGATACTTGAAGGGATCAGCCATCCAGTTGTTCATGCCGAGATCCAGATCGGACATGACGAAAACCAGGGTCTGAAACTGCTCGGCCAGATCGAAAGCGTCTCCCGCCATTGTGAAACATTCTTCCGCAGAACACGGCAGCAGCAGGATGTTCTTGGTATCGCCGTGGGAAAGAAACGCGGTGGAGAGAATGTCACCCTGCGAAGTACGAGTTGGCAGGCCGGTCGAAGGCCCGACGCGCTGGATGTCCCAGATCACTCCGGGGACTTCGGCGTAGTAACCAAGGCCAACGAACTCAGCCATGAGCGAAATTCCAGGACCAGCAGACGAAGTCATGGCGCGCGCCCCGGCCCAGCCGGCGCCCAGCACCATGCCGATCGCGGCCAGCTCATCTTCGGCCTGGACGATAGCAAATGTGGCTTTGCCGTCGGGGCCGATGCGGAAGCGCTTCATGTATTCGATCATGCTCTCGGGCAGGGAAGACGACGGCGTGATGGGATACCAGGCGACCACCGTTGCCCCGGCAAACATGCAGCCGAGGGCAGCAGCCGAGTTGCCGTCAATGATGATCTTGCCTGCGGTCTTGTCCATGCGCCGGATGAAATAGGGATCGCGCTTGACCAGGTTGGCGACCGCGTAGTCGTATCCAGCTTTCACCGCCGCCAGGTTCAGGTTCGCCGCTTTCACTTTCTTGGCAAACTGTTTACGGATCGCATTTTCGACTTCCGCGAGATCGATCTCGAGCAAGCGGGCCACCACGCCCACGTAGATCATGTTCTTGACCAGCTTGCGAAGCTTGGCTTCAGGGCAGACCGGCGCGACCAGCTTGTCGTACGGGACAGCGTAGAAAATCAGGTCGGAACGCAGAGTGTCGAGCTTCAGCGGCTCGTCGTACAACACGCCGGCTCCGCCGGCCAGCGACATTACGTCTTCCTGCGCGGTCTCCGAATTCATAGCCACCAGGAAGTCGATCTCCTTTTTGCGCGCGATGTAGCCGTCTTTGTTAGCGCGAATCGTGTACCAGGTCGGCAGTCCAGCGATGTTCGAGGGAAACAGATTCTTGCCCGAAACCGGAACTCCCATCTGAAAAATGCTGCGCAACAGAACCGTGTTCGAACTTTGCGAGCCCGAGCCGTTCACCGTCGCAACCTGAATGCTCATGTCGTTGACGACAGGTTTTTGTTCCGGTTGCCGACTCTCGGCGTGGAGAGATACATCCGTGGTGGCCATTCCCGTCCTTCCTTGTCCCTGGAGCGGAGGTTTTCCGCCCGTAATTGGTAGTGGAGCAGAACCCTTTATTATACGGCAGGGGAAACCGGTGCCAACAGGAGCGGAGAGAAAGTCGAGCAGCGAGACGTACCAAGCTAAGAACTAGAAGTCGGTCGATATCGAGCGTGCGGCCGCGCTGGATAGCGCGATATTCGGTCAGCTCAACAGAGTCACGCTGCCATTCGCGATGTCGTAATGCGCCGCGACCACCTTCAGCTTGCCCTCTTTCACCAGGCCGGCAATCACCGTGGACGACTCGCGCAAAAGGGCGGCCTGGATCTTGGTGTTGGCCCTGGTGGCGGCATCGAGGTTGGGACCGGCCTGGTCGATCGCAGGCTGGATATGCGGATACAGTGCGCTGATCTGTCCCGGAACTTCTTTGCCCTGGATGGTTGCTTTTACCGCGCCGCAACTGGCATGACCCATCACCAGAATCACCTTCGTTCCTAAAACGAGGGCGCCGTATTCCAGACTGGCGATAATCTCCGGCGTAACCACATTGCCCGCAACCCGGGTCACAAAAATGTGGCCGATCGTCTGATCGAAAATCAACTCCACCGGCACACGGGAATCGGCACAGGAAAGTACCCCCGCGAACGGTTCCTGTTTTTCAATTGTGTTCTGCTTCAGGATGGCGAGATCCTGCTCGTGCGCAGTCATGCGCCCGCTGGTGAAACGCTGGTTGCCCGCCATCAGTTCCTGCAAGGCGGCGTCTGGAGTGAGTACACTTTGCGCCATCGCACTCTCCGGCGTCACGAGATCAATTCCTGCCTTTGTCAACATTGCGGTTATTGCTCCTGCAAAGGTGGCGCGAAAGAAACGCCGCCTGGGCGATGCTTGAGCGAGAGGGAGAGAAAGAGGCAGAGACGAATCTTGGTCGCCCTGCTGAAGTTTTTCCGATTCAACTGCACGCGATGGGTTCATGTGCTTAATTTCTCCTATTTCAGTTCCGGGAGATGCTACAGCAGGCGCTACCAAGAAACAAATTAAATGCGCGCGGCTTCCGCTATATCACAACATACATAAACAGAAGGAGTTTAGCGGCGGAGGGCCAAGCCTCCGGCACCACACTTTTCGCATTGACTTCCCAGCCCTCCAAGTAAGAGAATGCCCGCGTTCAAGCCGTACGGCTTCATCTTTTACCGAACCCCGGTGATCGTGCCTTACGGGTCCCCCGTGCTAGCGAACTAACCCAAGGAAAGTTTCTTAGGCGTCGTCGTTTAGGGCAATTGTGCGAATGGCTGCCCGCCATTCCGGCTGCCCGAAGGGAGGCGTTGTGAAACGATCAACATTTTCTGCTCTGGCATGGCTGGGACTCGTCTTGACGATGGCGATCGCCGGCTGCGGAGGCGGTAGCAGCGGGGGCAGTGAGTCCCAACTTCCCGTCACTGTTTCCGTCACCCCGAACACCTCCACCACGCAAGCAGCGGCTTCGGTAAGCCTGACTGCGGTGGTCAGCAACGATCCGTCCAATAAAGGCGTTGCGTGGACCGTGTCATGCTCGGCGTCGTCGTGCGGTGCCGTTTCGCCTGCTACGACCGCCAGTGGTACCGCCACCACCTATACAGCGCCGCCCGGGCCGCTGAGCAGCAACCTGACGGTCGCTGTCAAGGCCACTTCGCTAGCGGCTGGCTCGGCGTCGGCGTCCGCAACCATCAGTGTTTCGGCTTCTCCCGCCCCTGGTATCTCGGTTTCTGTCACCCCGACGCCAGACACTGTTTTGATTGGGACTACGACTCAATTCACGGCAACGGTGGCCAATGATCCGACAAACATGGGGGTAACCTGGACGGTTACATGTTCGTCCACGCCATGCGGCACGATTTCACCTGCTGCGACAGCGAGCGGGACCCCTACAACCTATACTGCGCCCACCACGTTACCGACCGGAAACCTGGCTGTATCCGTCATAGCGACGTCGGTCGCTGATCCTACGGCGATATTCGGCGTGAACTTCACGGTGCCGGGAACTACAGTCTCGATCGACTCGGTGAGCGCGGCCGAGGTACCGGCGGGCGGCATGGTACAGATTGTGGCCAGCGTCACCAACGACCCAACCAACAAAGGGGTCACCTGGACGGTTGCGTGCGATACGCCTCCGTGCGGGACGGTTTCGCCGGCGGCAACAGCCAGCGGCGCCGCTACCACCTACACGGCCCCAGCAACTCCTCCTGCGAGCGACTTAAACGTGGCCATCACGGCCACGTCGGTATTCAATACTGGGGCGTCCAACATCGCTGAAGTGACGGTGGGTGCGGTGACAACATCGGCGGCGCCGGTAAGCGCGCTCATCCCGGAAAATATCACTCAGAGTTTCACGGCAATCGTCACCAACGATCCCGCAGCCAAGGGCGTCACCTGGACGCCTACGCAGAACGGGACCGCCTGCGCTCCAGCCTGTGGCGCAGTCTCGCCTTCCACGACCGCAAGCGGCGCCGCCACCACCTACACGGCTCCGGCCGCCGTACCGGCCAGTCCGACGGTGTCACTGAATGCGGTTTCGGTCGAAGACACGACAAAATCGGCGACCTCCGTAGTCACGATCACAGCGGGGCAGGTCAAACTCGTTCCCGACGACCTGAAATTTATCGCGCGGGTTGGCGGAACCAGTACGTCGCAAACCGTGACCCTTACCAACACCGGGGGCGCGGCCCTAAACATCGCGAGCATCACGGCCAGCGCGGGTTTCATTGAGACGAATAACTGCGGTACGAGCCTTCCGGCCGGAATGCCGTGCACCCTGACTATTTCCTTCCATGCCGCTAAAGTTGGTCTCACTAGTGGAACTGTCACCATCGTCGATGACAGCGCCGATCAACAACAAGTCGTGAACCTGAAGGGTACGGGCTTATTTAATTGCCGCGCGCAAATCAAGGAAACCTTGAGCAGCCCCCTGGTGCGCTCCTCGCTCGCGACCTACGGAAACGCAAACGCGCCGCGGCCCACTGGCTCCTCGAAAGTCGGAACGCGGGTGATGCGACTGGTGGATTCCACTCGCGATGATCCGTTCCTTGAAAACGGAACCAAGCGTGAGTTGATGGTGCGCTTCTGGTACCCGGCGTCCCTGGGTGACGTCGGCTTGCAAGCCCGCGGAATACACACGGCCGGCAGTATGGAGTTATTTCTCGCAGCTCCTGGGTATTCCGCTGCCCGAAGTCACAACCAACAGTTGTCTGGACGCTCCCGTGGCGGAGGGCGTACATCCTGTAGTCGTCTTCACGCACGGCTACACCGGCACATTTACCGACTACACGTACATCTTCGAAGATCTCGCCAGTCGCGGCTACGTGGTGGCATCGGTGGATCACACTTACGAGGCAACCGCAGTCGCATTTCCCGACGGACGTTTTGTGCACTCTGGTTTCGGCAGCCATCTGGGAAATGTACTGCTCGAAGATGAACAGGCGCTGGCCCTGGCACTGACGGTACGTCTCGATGATTTGAGATTCGTTGCCAATGAACTCGAGCGCTTGAATGGCATGTCCAACAGCCCGTTCGCGCGAAAATTAGATACCAGCAAGATGGCTGTCGCAGGTCACTCCATGGGCGGGCTGGCGGCGTCGCTCGGCGTTCAGAGAGATCGCCGCTTCAAGACCGGGATCATTCTCGATGTCCATGACGGCGAAGTTCCCGACGCGGTGGTGAAGACAACCGCAACTCCTGTGCTCATCCTCGCTTCGGGCCGCAAGCAATGGACCGAAAATGAGTGCAAGTTGTGGAGCAGCCTGCACGGTCCACGCTTCGCGGTGAACCTCGAGG
This sequence comes from Terriglobia bacterium, assembly GCA_963734265.1. Taxonomy (GTDB): domain Bacteria; phylum Acidobacteriota; class Terriglobia; order Terriglobales; family Acidobacteriaceae; genus JAIQFF01. Next base: position 42,153 of record CAVTGN010000009.1, on the reverse strand, counting down.
GCGCCGAGCATCTGACCACGTCCGACGCGGTCTGGCTGGCCAAAGATGCGATCAAGACCGGCAACATGGGTCCGGAAAAAGCCGTAGCTGCGGTGCGGGACTACATCGCCGCATTTCTTGATGCGAATCTTCAAGGCAACGCCTCGGAGCCGCTGCTGATGGGACCATCGATGGACTATCCCGACGCGGTGGTCACTACGCGGACGCAGTCCCTGTGTCGTGAAACTACCAAGTGAGAGTGCTAAGGACTCAAACCCTAAGGAGGGGAAGTGAATCGGAAGGAAGCCGCGGTCTAATCTTCGACTTGCAGGAATTGCGCCATGTTGCGGAACTTGGTCGTAGCGGGAGTCGAGCAATTCCTTGATCGAACTCTTCTTCAGCTCCGCCAGATTTTTTTGCAAGGCGGCGTCAAGCAGCAGGGCGGCGGCTTCGTGGTCAAGATGGGCTCCGCCTTCAGGCTCCGAAACGATCCCATCAATGCAGCCCAACTCTTTCAAATCCTCAGCTGTGATGCGCATGGCCTGCGCCGCCAGTTCTTTTTTGGTGGGATCGCGCCACATGATCGACGCGCAACCCTCGGGGGAGATCACCGCGTAAACCGAGTTCTCCATCATCAGAACCCGATCAGCAACGGCGATGGCCAGCGCGCCTCCGCTTCCGCCCTCGCCGGTAATCGTAGTGACAATCGGAACCTGCAGCCGGACCATCTCGCGCAAGTTGCGGGCAATGGCTTCGGCCTGTCCACGCTCTTCGGCGCCCAGGCCGGGATAGGCGCCCGGTGTGTCCACAAACGTAAAAATCGGACGCCCGAACTTTTCCGCAATCTTCATGGTGCGCAGGGCTTTGCGATAGCCCTCGGGATTGGGCATGCCGAAGTTGCGATAGACCTTTTGTTTGGTGTCCCGCGCCTTCTGGTGGCCGACGATCATGACCTCCTCGCCGTGAAAGCGGGCCATGCCGCAGACCAGCGCGGGATCGTCGCCGAAGCCTCGATCCCCGTGCAGCTCGCTCCAATCGGTGAAAATGCGATCAATGTAGTCGAGCGCATAGGGACGTTGCGGATGGCGCGCCAGCTCAGTCTTTTCCCAGGCGCCGAAATGCGACGTCATCTCCTTGCGCAGAGCCTCGACTCGATCGCGCAACTGCTGAATCTCCTGCAGCGTGTTCTCATCCGGCCCCGCCGCGTCCTGAAGACGGGCGATCTGTTGATCGATCTTGGCCAGTTCCTTGTGAGTTCTTTCGCCAGGTTCGGGCTTGCCGCTGTCGCCGTTTCTGGAAGCCCAGCGTGATTCCACCATGGAAAGGAGGAACTCGACCCCGGTCATCACCAGCGCGTCATTGGCCACGGGCGGCACGTCCTTCTCGTACGCCTTCGAACTCCTGTATCTGGGGACTTTCATCTGCTGCAGTCTTCATTTCGTGAAATTAGGACCCGGTCGGTTGAGCCGCCAATGCAGGTGGCGGCACTCTTACGCCTCTAATCGATGACGCGCACGGCGCCTCGCCCGCACAGTTCCTCTACGCTGGCGATAAAATTGCGGTCTGGTTGCACATTATAGCCTTCCGCTTCCATCACCACCATGAAATCGCCCTGGCGTTCCACGTCAAACAACACCTTGGCCTCTCCCTTACGCCGGGCGCATAGCAGTTGCAGAGCGTCAACCGTAGCTTCACTCGAGGTTTCAAGCGGGATGCGAATTCGAAGCGAGCGGGGCAGCGGAACTTTGGCGTCTTCCAGCGATTGAATCTCATTTACCGTGAGCTTGGGATTTGCGCCTTCCTCGATGCGCACGCCTCCGCGTATCAGCACCGGCACTTCCAGCTTCACTTTGTCCTGCAGCTTGCGATAGGCCTCAGGAAAGACCAGCATTTCAAGCGAACCTGCCATGTCTTCAAGCGCGCCCTGCGCGTAGAAATCGCCGCGCTTCGATTTCAACACCCGAATGTTGGTGATGATGCCGGCCGTGGTGATGTTTTCGTCTTTCCCGGTGGACGACTTCATGGCGCCAATTTCTTCGGTGCTCAGCGCGTGCAGGTCTTCCAGCTTGTCGCGATACTTTTCCAGCGGATGGCCGCTGATGAAAAATCCCAGAATCTCTTTTTCGTTGGCCAGGCGAGTATGTTCGTCCCAGTCGGGCGTGTCCGGAAGCTTGGTATTTGAGGTTGAAACTTCTTCCTGCTGGAACACGCCGAACAGGCCATGCTGGCCGGACTCCGCGTCGCGCTGGGTTTTCTGCGCACCTTCGATAGCCCGATCGAGAACCGCCATCAACTGGGCGCGGCGTCCGAGGCCATCCATGGCGCCGCTCTTGATCAGCGATTCCAGTACCCGCTTGTTGAGCAGCCGCAAGTCGACCTTTTCGCAAAACTCGTAAATGGAAGTGTAGCGGCCCAGTTCCTTGCGTCCGGCGACGATCGACTGGATGGCGTTGTGCCCTACATTTTTTACCGCGGCCAGGCCGAAGCGGATGGCGCTGCCATGCGGGGTGAAGTTAGCGTCGCTGACATTGATGTCAGGCGCTTCGACCGCGATGCCCATCTCACGGCACTCGTTGATGTACTTCACCACGTCATCCGTGCTGCCGGTCACCGAAGTCAACAGGGCAGCCATGAACTCGACCGGATAGCGCGTCTTCAAATACGCGGTGTGATAGGCCAACAGCGCATAAGCCGCCGAGTGCGACTTGTTGAAACCGTAGCCCGCGAACTGGGCCATCAGATCGAAAATCTTTTCGATCTTCTTGGGCGGATATCCTCGCTGGACCGCGCCTTCGATGAAGCGTTCACGCTGCTGCGCCATCTCTTCATGTTTCTTCTTGCCCATGGCACGCCGCAGCAGGTCGGCCTCGCCCAGGGAGTAGCCGGCCAGCCGGTTGGCGATCTGCATTACCTGTTCCTGGTAGACGATGACGCCCAGCGTCTCCTGCAGGATCTCCTGCAACTCGGGCAATTCGTACTCAATCTTTTTGCGGCCGTGCTTGCGATCGATGAAATCGTCGATCATGCCGCCCTGGATGGGGCCCGGGCGGTAGAGCGCGTTCAGAGCAGTCAGGTCTTCGATGGAGTTTGGCTGATAGCGGCGCAGCACGTCGCGCATGCCGCGCGATTCAAACTGGAACACGCCGGAGGTGAGTCCTTTGTGAAAAACTTTTTCGTAGGTTTCCTGATCGTCAAGCTGAATGCCTTCGAGAACTACGCGTTCACCCCGGGTCTGCGCGATCAGTTTCAAAGAGTCGTCGAGGATGGTAAGCGTGGTCAGGCCGAGGAAATCCATCTTCAGCAGGCCCAGCTTTTCGATCGCGACCATGTCGAAGGCGGTCACGATTTCGTCGTTCTTGGTTTTGTGCAGCGGCACCAGTTCGATCAACGGCCGGGGAGAGATCACCACACCCGCGGCGTGCACTCCGGCATTGCGCACCATGCCCTCAAGCTTCTTGGCGGTTTCGAGTAACTCGCGGACCTGAGTGTCGCTCTCGTAGGCCTGCTGCAGCGCGGGCGAATCCTTGATCGCCTGGTCCAGCGTAATGTTCAGCGTGGCCGGAACCATCTTGGCGATGCGATCGACCTCGCTGTACAAAACTCCCATCGCGCGCCCCACATCCTTGATGGCAGCTTTTGCGGCCATGGTGCCAAATGTGATGATTTGGGCGACGTTCTCACGGCCGTACTTGCTGGTCACATAGTTGATGACCTCGCCGCGCCGGTTCATGCAGAAGTCGATGTCGATATCGGGAAGGGAAATGCGCTCGGGATTGAGAAAGCGCTCGAAGATTAATTCGTGCTGCAGCGGGTCAAGGTCGGTGATACCGAGCGAGTATGACACCAGCGAGCCCGCGGCCGAACCGCGACCCGGCCCAACCGGAATGTCGCGCTCGCGGGCGTAGCGGATGAAATCCCAGACGATCAGGAAGTATCCGGAAAACTGCATCTGCTGAATGATGGCCAGTTCCCGTGCCAGGCGCTGTTCATACTCCGCGAGACTGTGTTTCACACGTCCCTGCGCCTGCAAGGCGCGCAGCGTTTCCAGTCGGCGGGCGAAACCTTCCCGCGTAACATGCTCAAAGTAGCTGTCCAGGGTGAATCCGTCCGGCACATCGAAGTGCGGGAACGGATTGCTGACTTTTTCCAGCCGCATGTTGCAGCGTTCCGCGATGGACAGGGTGCGCGAGAGCACGTCGGGCGCGTCTTTGAAGACGCGGTACATTTCGTCGTGACTCTTGACGAAAAATCCGCTGCCCTGGAACTTCATGCGATTGGTGTCCTGGATGGACTTGCCGGTCTGAATGCACAGCATCACATCCTGGGCATGGGCGTCGTCCTCGCAGAGATAGTGGCTGTCGTTCGTCGCCACCATCGGAAGCCCCATCTCTTTTTCCAGCCGGAACAGGTTGGAGTGAATGCGATGCTCCTGCTCCAGGCCCTGGTCCTGGATCTCGAGAAAGAAATTATCCTTGCCGAAAATATCGCTATACGTCGCAGCCGCACTTCGCGCCGCGTCGTAGTTATCCTCCATCAGGCGTTCTGCCACTTCGCCCTTCAGGCAGCCTGAAAGCCCGATCAATCCTTTGGAGTGTTCCGCCAGAAACTTCTTGCTGACCCGCGGCTTGTAATAGAAACCACGCAGGGAAGCTTCCGAAGTGATCTTGGTGAGGTTGCGGTATCCCTCTTCGTTTTCGGCCAGCACCAGCAGGTGATTGTAGGTATCGCCCTCGGGTGGGGTACGCTCGATGTTGTGGTCGTCTTTCTTACAGACGTAAAGCTCGCAGCCGACGATGGGTTTGATGCCCGCTGCCTTGGCCGCATTGACGAAGTGCACCGCGCCGAAAATATTGCCATGATCGGTCATGGCCACGGCCGGCATGCCCAGCTCTTTCACGCGCTGGACAAGCTTTTCCACATCGCAGGCGCCGTCCAGCATGGAATAGTCGGTATGAAGATGCAGGTGAACGAATTGGGACATGAGAAGTTCTGTATTGATTTTACGTTGGCGTTATTCTAATGGGAAATCGCGGCTGAGAAAGAAGGAGTTATCCACAGATAGATTGCTGAACTACTTCTAATTCCTCAACGCCTTCACACGACCGGGACGCTCGCTCCACATTCGCGCTTAGTGTGGTAAACGGAAATTCACGCCACGCTCGTCGTTGGCTTTGATGGTGGCGTCGATATCGAGCCAGGATAATGGCAGTTTGGTGGCGCGCTGCTCGCTGAAAATCCAGATGGTTCCGCCGACCACGGCGTAATTCTGTACTTCCTGCGTGTGCTTGTCGCGGAACACCAGTAGCGTTGGTGTGGACGGCTGAGATTCACTTTCTGCCGGCGGTTGTGCTGGAGAAGTTTCCTGCGATTCGCGCTCTTCCCGCAAGCGCGCTACTTCGTCCTCCAGGCGATCAATGTCCTGTTGCTGCTGAACCAGGTATGCACTGTTCTGGTTTGATGCGCTGGCGTAGTAGTCATAGGCCGGATAGGAATCGACCATGGAGTACGAGTAGTCGGAGTAGTACAGCGGGTAGCCGGAGTATCCGAAGAAGAAAGGCGAAAAGCTGCTAAAGAAAACAGGCCCGCGGAAGCGTCGAGGACCGAAAAAGGGTCCGCGACCGCCTCCAAAAGTTGGACGGGTGCCAAAAGACTGATGGAATCCGGAGCCGACCCTCACACCCACTCGCGGTGCGGTGCCGGAAAAGCCTCGGCTGGAAAAACCTGGGCTGGAAAAAGCTGGACCGGAGCGAGCGCCGAAGGCGGCGTGTCCGGAAGCGCCGGAAGAGAATGAGGCGTGCCCTGATGGTGTGCTGCCCCTGGATGAACCGCCGTGCATTTGCGCCCATAAAGGCGCAACCAGGATCGCCGCGCACACTGCCGTAATGGCCAACCAGCGCCGCATACGAAGAATTATACCGCCGCCGGACTACCCGGTTTGTCAAATATTTGTTGCTTCTGGACGGGTGACTTTTGCAGTGCCGCGAAGCGCTCGTCGAAGTGATGCGGCATCCTGAATAGCCTTCAGGCCTTGAAGGATCCAGCGTGCAGCTTATATGCACATGTTTTCTTCGGTGAAGACGCATGCGAGAACACCAACACGGTGCCCGCCCGCGCTCGCCTAGTTCTGGTCTCCGCCGCCGTGCGTCAACCGGCATAACTTGCAATATGTCGGCGGCAGGCTGTTGTCCACTCGGTGCTTCACCGGCTTCAAGGTCTTGAGGTAAACAAACATCGCCTTCAGGTCGTCATCGGTCATGTTCTTGAACTCCCCGAAAGGCATGATGGAGTTCAGCTTCCTCGCTCTGACGTAGCCGGTCCGCATGACCTGGAGGAACAAGACGTCGTCGTAATAGCCAATCCCCGAGGCGTCCGGAGTGATGTTCGCGCTGGCTGCCGAGCCCCAGGGACCATCCAGAGTGAAGCCGCCGCTGTAATCCATGCCGGCCACGACTTGCCCCTTCGATCGCGGCGAATGACATTCATTACAGCTCGCAATGGTCACAAGATACTGGCCCCATTTCAGGGGATCGCTGCGATCAGGAGCGCTCACCGGTTGCGTAACCGGCTCGGGCGCGCTGCGAATCAGGTACTTCACGGGAAAGATAATCTCGGTCGGGGGCAGCTCATGCCGCACCGGAGTCAGGGATCGGATGAATACGATCAGCGACGCCAGATCCTCATCTGACATATGCCGCAGTTGCTCGTACGGCATCATGGGGAACAGGGCGCGCCCGTCGTGGCCGATGCCTTCCCGAATGGCGCGAGCCAGTTGATCGTCGGTCCACTTGCCCGAGCCGGTGTCCGGATCGGGAGTGATATTCGGTGCGACGATCCGGCCGGGAAGGTCTTTGAACCACATCACCTGCCCGACTCCCTCCCCGCTTGGCAATATCGGAGCGTCGTGTGCGGTCCAGTCGTGCAGGGAATGGCATCCGCTACACCCGGTCTGTGAAGTGAAAAGATAGCGGCCGCGTTCCAGGCGCTGCGGCGTGCTATCGAAGTGACGCGACGTAAGCGGCCGCGCCCTGGGGCCGATAAAAGGCCGCCATCCGATAGTCAGGCTGATGCCGACGGCGAGCAGTACGACCAAGGCGACTAAGGCCCAAAGCAGGATTTTGCCGAGCTTGTTCATCAGAGATCGCCTTTCAAAAAGTTCTACCCGATGGCGAAGAGACTACAGAAAACTTCCAGACAGGTTACTCTGCGGCTAGGGCCGCTGTTACGGCGAATCTCACAAACTAAACGCTGAAACACTTTTTACCCGAGCAAAACCGATCAGCGCTTCTTCTTGGGGGGCTCTTTGGCTTTCTTGCCCGATACCTTGAGAACTTTGGTCGCGGCCTTGGCCTTTTCCGGCTTCGTCGAATGAGAAGCTTTGGCTGCTTCCACCTTCGGAGCAACGGTAGCTGCGGGCGCGGCCGCTTGGCCTTTGCCTTTCTTCTTGCCGGCCACGGGAGCGGCGGCCGCGGCGGCTGCAGCTGCTTCTGCCGCGGCAGCGGCTGCTGCTTTGGCTGCCCTGCCGCGCTTGGGTGGCGGCGGAGGCGGCGGAGGTGGAGGCGGCGGAGCCAGCGGCTTCAGGAACTTCAGAGTCTCGGTGCGCGAACGCAACTTGCCGTCGAGCAGCAGCATGAAAACGTCGTTGGCGATCTTCGGATATTCCGCTAGCTGCGGCGTGATGTGCAGCTCCGTCATCTCCGGCAACGGAATCTTCTGCTGGACCTGGCGCCACTTGGTGAAGAAGTTCTTGATCTTCTGGGAAACCGCCTGCTGGCGCGCCGTCACTGCCAGAAAGAGAACCATCTCCGGCCGCGCCTCGGAGAGCAATTTCCAGGCACGCGACGGGGTTGCGGCTTCTTTGCCAGTCAACCGCTTGGCTAGTTCTTTGGCGTGATCCTCAAGATCCCGCCAGGATTCGACCAGATCCTTGCGCGGCATCAACTTCCGCATGTCGGCGATGTCTTTGTCGGCCAGCCGGGCAGTCAGGAAGTACATCACCGCCGGAGCCGGATCGGGCGTATATCCCAGTTCGTTCATTTGCTGGCGAGTCTTCAACAACTGACCCAGTTGCGCGCTGTCGACTTTCGCGGTCGTCCAGTGCGGATTGAGTACCTTGAGCCAGCCTTCTTTTTCGAGCACGCGCACGATGTGCAGAGGATCGTCTTCGTAGGCCAGTTGTTCGATCTCGTAGCCCGTGGCCTTGCCCGTGATGTACTCGATATAATTATTTTCCTTGGCCGACTCGAAACGTGCCTGGGTGCGTTCCTCGAGCGGCCAATGAAAGCGCGCGGCCAGGCGGCTGGCCCGGATCAGCCGCGAAGGGTCTTCCACGAAGGCGTAGTTATGCAGGACGCGGAGCAGCTTGGCTTCGATATCCGCCGCGCCATTGAACGGATCCATCAACAGCCCGCGCGAGCCCGGATTGAGCGACAGCGCCATGGCATTCACCGTAAAATCACGGCGGCGCAGATCTTCAATAAGGGTGGCCGGAGAAATCACAGGGGGCTTGCCGGCTTTCTCATAGCGCTCGATACGAGCCATGCTGATTTCGGCGCGAACGTTTCCCGGCAGACCCAGGTAGAGCGCCTTCAGGTCGTCATCGGAACCCACAACCCGGACTCCGGCGCGTTCCAGTTCCTTTTGCAGTTTGAGGGGATTGCCCTGAACCGAGAAATCCAGATCGCGGATAGGGAAACCGCTGATAATGTCGCGGACCGCGCCGCCGGTGAGGTAAATATTCATACCTGCGGCACGCGCTATGTCTTGTACCAGGGTGACGCCCCGCTGCTGGTCCGGCGTCAGCCGGATTTCCATTGTGTATATGTAATCGGCCATGCTTTCTTACGAATGCCGCTCCACAATCTGGGGCGCCGCAGCCGGACGTGAGTTTTCCACAGGCTGGGGCCTCCGTAAACAAACCACTCCGGTCGCTTTCATGTAAGTGACTCTATCGAATAGGCTTAGGCTACATGAGATAGGACAGGCCAAGCTACAGAAAATAACACAAGGTTAACGATTTGGCTACAACGAACATACAATGACGGCGTTAATCGCTGCAAAAGTGCGAGAATCGCCTTGCCTTCGGCGGCGAAAAGCCACGCCGGGAGGCTGATTTGGCGGAGTGAGCGGCAATTGTCCGTGGTTTGGGCTTTGCGATGACAATCACTGAACACTGATGACTCAGCATGCCTTCAACCCATAAGAAAGTCGTGGTCCGCAAAATGGATCGGGATTCGATCAACGGCCACGTTGCGCCCTCGAATTTCGTCCGTGAGGGCAAACTCGAGCTTCTGAACACTTCGGGCAATGTAGTGGCGATCGATTTGCGGGACATCAAGGGCGTGTATTTTGTCCGGGAGTTCAGCGATTCTGAATCGCTCAGCCGCAAGACTTTTACCAGCCGTCCGCGCACCGAAGGGCTGTGGGTGCGCCTCAAGTTCAAAGATAACGAAGTGCTGGAAGGCATGATGCCGAACGACCTTAGCCTGACCACGGCCGACGGCTTTCTGATCAATCCTCCCGATCTTCGGTCAAACACCCAACGCATCTTCGTGCCCCGCACGGCGCTCGAATCGCTGACCGTGCTGGCAGTAATCGGCGCAACCCGCCGCCGCCGCAAAGACATCGACGCCGACACCCGCCAAGTCCAGTTGTTCGGGGAATAAAAGTCGGCGTCATCCTGAACCCGGCTTCAGCCGAGTGAAGGATGACGCCATCGAAAGGTAAGGCGCCGGAATAACAAAGCCCCACCTGCTGGAAAAGGTGGGGCTATTTCCCATTCACTGCCGACAAGCGCTAGTTCTTCACCACCTGAAGATTGTTGGTTACGGAGAACACTCCCGGCACGCTGTTGGCGCGAATATTGGCGATATTCTTGTCGCCCTCACTGTCGACCACGCCTTCGAGCGTGACTTTTCCATTTTTGACAATGATCCGGATCGGCTTCTGGACCCCCATCGCGTACTTCTGCATGGCGGGGTAGCCGTAGATGGCGCGGAACAGCCGGCGGCGGAGTTGGTCATCCATGGGAGATGGCGGCAGTACTTCAATCTGATTGTCGACGTGCTCGACGCCTTCAATTCTCTTGACTACATTTTCGGCGTCTGACTTCAATGTCGGATTCGTGACCTGTCCCATGAGGGTTACGTTGTAACCGTCCACCTTGTAGGCGAGATAATCGAACACATCGAGATAAGGCAGCATCAGCAACTCGTGCCTGACCTCTTTGATGATCCGCTCAGTTGAGCGTGCGGGGGCCTGGTTCGCCTGCTGGGCAAAAACCACGGAGCCCACGGCCAAGACAGTCCAAGCGACAAACAAGGTACGCAGCTTCATTTGAATTCTCCGTGTCATGAATTGATCTGGCTGGTACAGCCAATCTTCAGGGTGCACATATTAGCAAAGGAATCATCGATTTGTCCTAAGCCTTATTTCTTGGCACGCTAACGCACAGAACTCGGCGCATCCAATGGCCGGTTTGTGCAAGAGTCAGGAGTGAAGAGTTGGGATCATGCCAGTTCGATTGGGCAAGGAAATGGTGTTAACATTTAGGTCGAACCAGTTCTTACGTCGAATCAGTTTTTAACCATGGATAACGGCCACGACGACCACGAGCTCGACCTTTTACTGCCGCAGAGCGTGACTCGTCCGCTCTGGAGGTCGCTGCTGAGCAATCTCCATGACCGGCTTTTTCCCGAAAAACTTCCCCCACTGCAATTGACCTCCCGGCCGATGAACACCGGTATGTTGATCGGCGACGCGGTCAGCCTGCCCTGGTTCAAGACCGTGTTCACCAACCTGGGCAACGTCATCAATCCGGAGGTGCTGCCGCCACTTGAACTCGAATCGCGGCCGCTGGACGTTGGCGAGTTGGTGAGCGATCAGATGGGACACATGTGGTGGACCTCGCTGCTGCGCAACCTGGCAGACCGCGTGGCGCCCGAGCGCCTGCCGCCACTGCAACTGACTTCGGCTCCGGTGGATGCCGATCTGAAGTCCGGGTCGATGCAGTTGGCGCGTTGGTCATCTTTGATCACGTTGCCTAAAGTTCCGCTGGCGGAGCGGCAGGTTTTCACCACCACTCCAGCGCGGCCAAGCTCGTCTCGCCCCCTGTCCGCGATGCCATTAGCGGCGTTTGCGGGAATGTCGCCGGGCCTGGCGGATGTGCCGGCGCATGCGCATCCCGGCAAGCTGCAGACTGCGCTCTCTCGCTCCCGCCTGAGGGAAGCCCTGCTGATCACACTCGCCGCCGTAGAAGCGCTGTACCTGCTGGCCACACTTTTCGGGCTGGTGTGATTTCCGGTTTTCTCTCTAGTTCCCTTTCCTCCGATACAATCACGGTCTTGCCCGCATTTTGCGGGTCAACCTTATGAAACTCGCTCAAATCGCAACCGCCCTTGGCGCAAAACTGGAAAACGGCTCGCCGGACATCGAAATCACCGGCGTTGCCGGCATTAAAGAAGCTGGGCCCGGGCAGCTTACCTTTGTCGCCAACCCCAAGTACGCGGCAGCGGCGCGAAGCACGAAAGCCTCGGCGGTAATTGTGGGCGAGGAATTTCCCGCCCTCGCCGCAGCCATGCTGCGCAGCCGCAATCCCTATCTGGCTTTCGCCCACGCTCTGGAGCTTTTCAGCCAGCCCCCGCGATACGAGCCGGGTATGCATGCGACCGCCGTGGTGCATCCTTCGGCGAAGATTGGCGAAGGCGCGCACATCGGACCTTACGTCGTCATCGATCGTGACGTCGAAATCGGAACCAAAGCCGTCCTGCTGGCGCATGTGGTCATCTACCGCGATGCCCGGATCGGCGACAATTTCTTCGCCCATGCCCATGCGGTCGTGCGGGAAGGCTGTCAGTTGGGCAACAACGTTCTATTGCAAAACGGCGCGGTCATCGGAGCCGACGGCTTCGGCTTCGCCAAGGACGACGCCGGGCACTGGTACAAGATCGTGCAACCGGAACCGGTCATCCTCGAAGATGACGTTGAAGTGCAGGCTAACTCCTGCGTGGACCGCGCCAGCGTGGAAAAAACCCATATAGGTCGTGGGACGAAAATTGATAATCTGGTGCAGGTTGGTCACGGCTCGCGGGTGGGCGAACACTCGCTGCTGGCCTCCCAGGTCGGCCTCGCCGGATCGACCGAGATCGGCAATCACGTGATTCTCACCGGACAGGTGGGCGTGGTCGGCCACTGCAAGATTGGCGACGGAGCGATTGTGACCCCGCAAAGCGGCGTTGCCGGTGACATCGAAGCCGGGGCGATCGTGAGCGGCGCTCCGGCGGTGGATCACAAGCTGTGGCTGAAGTACTCCGCCGTGCTGCCCAGGCTGCCGGAGATCGCTAGAGCCGTTCGGAAAGCGGCGAAGGATTAGCTTTAGCGGGCGAAGGATTAACCGTAGAGGACGATAAGCCCGAAGCTTTTCCTTCGTGAACCTTCGTGTCCTCCGTGGTTTCGAAGGTTTGATACTCCGGCGGCAATCCACTGTCGATCGCTCGTCTTACTTTCTCCATCAGGCACTCCCGGCTGCCGAAATCTTTCGGCTCGATCGGAGTGTGAAAAATGACGGTGACTGTTCCCGGCTTTATGGAAAATCTGCCTTTGGGCATGACGTAATGTGACCCTGCAATCGTCATTGGAACCACTGCCACTCCGCACTCCATCGCCAGATAAAACGGCCCTTTCTTGAAAGGCAGCAGTTTGCCGTCGAAGGAACGGTGGCCTTCGACGTAGATGATCATGTTTATGCCCTGACGCAGCACAGCCGCGGCGGAGCGAACGGCCGCGATGCCCGCGTCCCGATTTCCCCGGTCCACCGGAACCAGCGAACCCAGGCGCATGGTTTTTCCCAGCAGGGGATAGTTGAATAGCTCCTTCTTCACCATCACCGAAGTCCGGCGCGGAATCAGCGGCACCATGATGGGAGGATCGATGTTGGAGACGTGGTTGGACATGAAGACGTAATTTCTCTTGGCATCCAGCCGGTCCAGTCCGACCGTCTTCACCCGCACTCCGGCGACGCGAACCCCGGTCCAGGCCGCCCACATGGCCACTCGATAGAGGAAGCTGATGTCTCCGGTGATGAAGGTCCAGGGAAAGCACATCACGGCGGCGATCGGCAGCGCGATGGCCCAGAAGGTCAACATCAGCACGGTGCGAATCACGGCAACGAATCTCCAGATTTCTCCGAGTCACCGCGGAGCCATGCCGCACGGCGGGCCTTCTGCTGCGGGGTGACGTTGTCGCTGTCGACCAACTGCAATTCGACCTCTTGCTGGCTGGCCACTTTCCAGTGCAGGTCGTGCTCGCCCCGCGCGTTGCGCACGCGCAGATGCAGTTTATCTCCGGGATGCAATTCCGCCAGCCGTTGCTCGAAGTCCGAGGTTGCGATGCGGCTATCGATTTCGAGAATAACGTCGCCGATTGCCAATCCTGCGCGTTCTGCTTCGCCGCCGGAAGTGACCTGAGCGACGACTGGCGGGGCATCGAAATTGCGCACTGCCACGAAACCGGTGTCAGCGATCGAGTTCGTGCGTTGCACGAGATGAAGTCCTACGGTCTTGAAGAAGTCGTTCCAGGGAATTTCCTCCGTGCCGGCGACGTACTTCTCAAAGAACCATCCCAGGTCGGCGTGGCTCACAATCTCGGCGGCCTGTCGCACGCCGGCGGAATCCGGAAAGAATTGTCCTTTGCGGGCATAGTTCTCATTCATCCAGCGCAGGACGTCGCGCAACGAGGCGGATCCCTTGCGTGGCTTCGCGCACTTGCAAGTCGAGCAGGACGCCCAGCAGATTCCCCTTGTTGTAATAGCTGATGCTACGGACGGGCAGCCGATAGTAATCGTACTTTTCCAGCCACGCGTCCATGCTGGAGTCCTCCGCGGATTGCGACAGATGAGCCGGTCGCCGCTCCAGTTCGCCAATTTCAGCGGCCAAACTCTTGAGGTAGCGCGGTTCATCCAGCAGACCGGCGCGCAGAAGAATAATGTTCCCCGCGGTGGTGGTGACCCCTTCGCTGAACCACAAAGCCGTGGTGTAGTTTTCTTTGGTGAAATCAACCGGCTCGAGACCCTGGGGCCGGATTCGCTTCACATTCCAAAGATGAAAAAATTCGTGCGCGGTCAGATCGGCCAGCACTTGCGGACTGTCGGCGAGACGGGTGGCGCTGATGTCGATTGCCGTAGAGTAGGCGTGCTCCATGCCGCCGCCTGCGACGCCACGCGGAAAATGATACAGAAAAAGATAGGTCTGGTAGGGGCGATCGGCCATCCAGAGCGTGGCCGCGGACACGAGGGCGCGCAAGTCGCTGACGATTTTCTGGATATCGTAGTCCGCGGGATCTGCGTCTACGACCACGCGATAGTGTCCGCCAGCCTCGTCAAAATCAGATTCCTGGAAGGCGCCGATTTCGACCGGCGAATCCACCAGGCGGTCGTAGTTCTCCGCCACAAACTCGCCCGAGGAAAGCGGGAGCGCGGTGGCAATGCGCCAGCAGGCAGGGCGTATCCGTAAATTGCACATGCATCGCAGAAGCGCGGTCGTCGACGGGATATAAGAGGATCTCGGCCAGATTGAAAAAGGCGTGCTGACCGTTCAACTGGGCGCCAAAAGGGCCCGCCTGGTCGGCGAAGATTTCATATTCGATCTCTGCACCTTCTTCCGAGCCGTTCACGTGCCACCGGCTTTTATCCAATTGACGGAAGGGAAGCGAGCGCCCTGTGGTGCTTCGGGCGTGTACCCAGTTGACGTATTGAGAGAAATCACGAATCTGATAAAGCGCGTTCCACACCGGCAGTTGCAGATCATGTTCGGCGGGGCCAGCGGGAATAAGCATTTTCACCCGCACCCGATGTTCGAGTGCACCCGCCAGGGAAATAACGTAGCGGACCGGTGCGGGTTGGGTTGAGCTTTGGGCTGCGCACGTTCGAGTCGCACTGGCGATGAGCGTGCTCAGGCAGACAAAGACGAGTGCAACGTTCCTCGCTCTGGCTGACGGGGTCACGCCTTGGCAGATGCTTTCAAAGGATGATTACCCGGGACACCGCCCGTAATCGCTTTCAGGCGTTGCGGCAGTTTCTCGTAGATGCCGCCAAAGCCTCCGTTGGAAAGAATAGCCACCACGTCTCCCGACCGCATCTCCGACGCAACCGCCTGGACAATTTCATCGGCGTCGGGAATGATCCGGGCGCGGCGCTGCTGGCGGTTCACGTCTGCCACCAGGGCTGCAACGTCCATGCGCTCGCGCTCCGGAATTCCTTCCGACTTGAACACGTTTGCCACCACCACTTCGTCCGCCACCGCCAGACTCTTAGCCAATTCGTTTTGAAAAACATTGCGGCGAAGCGTGTTGGATCGTGGCTCCAGGATGGCCCAGAGGCGCGCCCCGGGATAGCGTGAGCGCAGCGCCTTCAGTGTGCCGGCGATGGCCGTGGGATGGTGGGCGAAATCGTCGATGATGGTGATCCCGTTTACCTGCGCCCGCACTTCCAGACGTCGCTTCACGCTTTTGAAAGTTTTCAGGGCCGAGGCGATCCTCTCTTTGGAAATTCCGCATCCTGACGCAAGCGCCGCGGCAGCGGTGGCGTTCATCACGTTGTATTCGCCGCCTAGAGAAAACTCGAAGTCGGCCCAAGGTTGGCCATCGCGCAGAACTGTCCATGAAGTCTTGGCCGGATCAAGCCGCAGATTCGTCACCTGCCATGCGGCGCTTTTCGTGTTGCCAAATCTCTCCACCGGACAAAATGCGCGGGCTACACAGCGCTCAACGCTTTCTCCCGTGTCCAGTGCGACGATACGTCCGCGGCCGGGAATCAGGTTGACCAGCCGTTTGAAGGCCGTTTCCACAGCGTCGAGATCCTTGTAGATATCCGCATGATCGAATTCGACGGAGGTCAGAATGATGGAGTCGGGAAAATAGTGCAGGAATTTCGGACCTTTGTCGAAGAAGGCGGTGTCGTACTCGTCGCCTTCGAGGATGAAATGCTTGCCTCGTCCCAGCTGAAAGCTGCTGCCGAAGTTTTCGGCGATCCCGCCAATCAGGAACGAAGGCTGCGCTTCTGCCTGATCGAAAATCCAGGCGAGCATGGAAGTGGTCGTGGTCTTGCCGTGGGTTCCGGCGACCACCAGAACTTCTTTGCCGCGGAGAAATTCGTCGTGCAGGATTTGCGGCATTGAGCAGAACGGAATGCGCTGGTCGAGTACATGTTCCAGTTCCACGTTGCCCCGTGAGATCGCGTTTCCCACGACGACCAGGTCGGGCCGCGGGTCGAGATTCTTGGCCGCAAACGGCTGCGACAGCGGAATGCTCAGTGAGGCCAGGAAATCGGACATCGGAGGATACGCCGCTGCATCCGAACCGGTGACGTGAAAAGCCCGCTGCTTAAGCATGCCGGCAAGCGACGCCATGGCCGTGCCGCAGATGCCAATCAGGTGAATATGTTTTTTGTCGCTCATATTTCGTAGCCGCGCACTTTCTTCGTATTTCGATCCTTAGTACTTTCGAACCACAAAAAGCGCAGCGGTTTCCTCACCGTGCGGATCTTGAAGCAACCGCTGCGGAGGTCGAGGCCTCGAGCATCTTCAATTCAACCGCCCCGCTGCTGATAGTCAACCCAGCTCGCACGCCGATCGGCAAAGTGATGTTCCCGCGTGAAACGTGTCCTGAGCGCAGGCCATACGCTACCGGCACGCCCAGGTCGCCCACGATTCGCAAAACGACTTCTTCCAACGTATAACCCTGGTCTTTGGCTGTGCCTGTTTTCACGCTATTTTGAACGCAATCCACCATTTCGCCGAAGATGATGCCTTGAACATCGGCCAGCTTCCCGGCCAGCTTCAACTGCATCAGCATGCGATCGATCTGGTATGGCTTGGCGGCGATGTCTTCGATAAACAGGATTGTTCCCGCGGTGCGGATCTCGTAAGGGGTGCCCAGAGACGCTACCAATATGGAAAGGCAACCGCCGTAAAGAATTCCCTCAGCCGAGCCCTCAACCAACGATTGCACGTCTGCATCGGGCTGCAACGCCCATGGCGAAGAATCGGTCAGCGCGTGTTCCCAGGAGAACAGATCGACGCCGTCGGCGTGAGCAAAATCCTTAGCCACCATCGGACCGTGGAAGGTGACGAATCCCAGCCACATCCGCGAAGTAAGTGAGCAGTGAGGTCAGATCGCTGTAGCCGATAAAAATCTTGGGATGCGCCTTGATCTTTTTCAGGTCGAGGCGATCTAAAAGATAGTTCGATCCATACCCGCCACGAGCGCAGAGGATCGCCCGCACCTCGTCGCGAACGAACATTTCTTCCAGCTCCCGCGTTCGCCGCTCGATCGAGCCGGCAAAATAAAGGTCCTGCTCAAAGATCGAATCGAAGTAAAAAGGCTTGTAACCGAGCTGCCGCAATCTGTCGCAGCCGGCCTCCAATGCATGGCGCTTAACGTTGCTGGCAGGAGCCACGATGCCAACGACGTCTCCCGGTTGGAGCGCCGGAGGCTTGATGCGCACGGGGTTGGAGGCGGCAGACATCTCGACATTGTTCAAACGAAAAACTCTCCGCGGCAGATCAATTGCGCCGGTCCGCGGAGGAAGACCTGATCTTCCCAGCGCACCGTCTGCACGCCGCCCGGGGCGTGAACCCGTACCGGCGATTGGGCCCGCCTGGCCGAAATCGAAGCTACGGCTGAAGCGCAAGAACCGGTGCCGGAAGACTGTGTTTCTCCGACGCCTCGCTCAAAGAATCTGGCCTCGACATTACTCTGATCCTTAATGATCACAAGTTCAACATTCACTCCATGTTTGAAACCGTGATGACGTCCAATCTCGGCCGCCTCTTCCTGCCAAGCGGGGCCGAATTCCTCGACGAAGACGACGTAGTGGGGATTGCCCATGGAGACTGGGATCCCACGCACCTCTCCGAATGACAGCTTGATCTTGAGTTCGCTTTCCACCTTGGGTTCGCCCATGGCCATTTCGAACTCATAAGTCGATTCATTGTGGCTGATGAGGGTACACGCCTTGATCCCGGCTCCGGTGCGGATGGCGAAGCTTTCTTTGGGCTGCTGCGCGCACAGATAAGCGGCGACGCAACGGGTTCCATTGCCGGAAATTTCCGCCTCCGTCCCGTCCGCGTTGAACAGCCGCGCCGATATGTCCGCGTCCTGAGCCGGGAGCAGCCATTCCACTCCGTCGGCGCCCACGCCGTGATGCCGATCGCAAAGGCGCTTACTGAAATCGGCAATGTTGTCGGGAAGAAACATGCCATCCACAATTAGAAAATCATTGCCGCAGGCAGTGGCCTTGACGAAAGGAATCACCCGATCCGACGGCGTCATTCCGTCTGCACCGGGCCCAGCGGGGTCACACTCTCGAGCACCGAAGAGCGCTTGAGCGCATCCAGGACGGCTTCCTGTTCCTTGCGCGTGCCTTCGACATCGAACTGCAGGCGAACATGCTGCCGGGTCTCCGCAACCTGGACGTCCTGCATCATGGCGTGAATCCGTTCCAACAGGAAGTTGACTTCAGTCTTGATGATATCTGCGCTGCTTCCTGTCACCTCGTAGGTATTCACCAGCAGCTTGATATTGAATCGCTGTTCAGCCCGTCCCAACAGAAAGAGGCACAACAGGATAAGCGCGGTAGCAAAAGTCGCCGTGAGGTAAAGTCCGCCTCCAACTGCCATACCCACTGAGGCGACAACGAACAGGGTCGCTGCCGAAGTTATTCCGGTAATCAGGTCGCCGCGATTGTGCAGGATCGAGCCGGCTCCGATGAAACCGATGCCGGGGATAATCTGCGCCGCGATTCGAGTGTGGTCTCCGAGGAACTCGACCGCCAGCTTATCCGAGAGCAAGGTAAACATGGCCGCGCCGACACATATAAAAAGATTGGTGCGCAGCCCGGCGGGCCGGTGTTTGATCTCCCGCTCGAGTCCAATGAGGCCTCCCAGTACCGCTGCCACAATCAGGCGCAACAGGGAAATCCCTGCCGACGATATCTCGAAGCGCAGGACGTTTTCGATGTGCTGCATGATCGGCATAAAGGATTGAGTGGCTGGATTTTATCACCGGAAAACTTCGTCCTTGACGGCTTCCGGGGAAGGGAAGTTAACGCAGGTGATTACCGGCTTCGAGAGTGAGTCTGGTAGATCGTGGCTTTAGGCTGGCCGGAAACGTGAATCACGGCCAGAGGGGTCAGATCCTGCTTCTGCACGGCGGCGGACACGGGGTCGCCGTCGAATGCGACGACGAAGCTGGCAAACTTTGCCGGGTCAGCCAACGTCCGCTCCCACAGCCCGTCCGCGTCGGCGGGTTGCTTCCAGGTGCGATGATTGCCCTCGTTGATCACTTGCCGCAGGGGAAATCCGGCCTGCTGCAGCGCGCCCACGTGATCGCCCAGATACATCAGCAGATTCGCATCCGGCGGAACTGCTTTTAAGAATTCGGCAAGTTCGCGCTCCAGCGCAACCCGGGAGCGGGAATTGATCCAGGCCTCGCGAAAGCAAACCGGATCCCGCCAGATCGACGAATAGCTTGCGGCGACGAAGACTAACGTGGCCACTGCAAGCGCCAGCTGTGAATCCACGACTCTGCGCCAGCCTCGCAATCGAAGTAGACAGCTACGGCCGTGAACACTGCGAAAGCCGGAAGCAGTTCCAGTCCGTAGCGCACGTTGTAGTAGGAGAACGGCCACCAGACCGGCATGAAGATGGGCACGCCGCCATAGGCAACCGACAGAACGTAAAACGGCAGCGGCACCCAGAGCAGAAGTAGCGGCCACCACTGGCGTCGGCCGAGTCCGTGGCTCACCAGAGAATTGCTCTGCCTGCCGAACCCTGCGATCAGGCTGGCGAGCGCGCCGGTCAGCGCCAGCAGGATCCAGAGCTTTTGCCAGTTTCCCGCCGCCAGGTTTATTTCCGCAGACTTCAGAAAGTAACTGAACGCGGTGCCGAGATCGTGGCTACCGGGATGAGACGCGCCCGGAGTTCTCTGCTCGATGGCCCTTGCCGAATACGGCCCATTGGCGAACTCCAGCGGATTGCGGTAGACGATGGCGTTATACCCCAGCCAAAGCACCGGAGCAGCGGCAGACAACAAAACGAAATTTCTGACAGCGGAGCCGAGTCCTCGGTCGTTTCATTTTCACGACGATGAAAATAGCCGCCGCACACATCGCCGCCGCCAGAAACCAGGCGTCGTAACGGGTCAGGCACGCGGCCGCCAGGCACAACCCGCATTTTGTCGTGGAAGATGATGCGGCCTGGACGTCAGACGTTTCGCCAAGCCCGGCCTCCTGCACAAATTCCACAAAGTGCACGACGGCCCAGATGAAGAACGCCAGATAAAGCGTTTCGGTCATGGCTGTGGCTTGCAGATAAATAAGATTGGGATTGGCGGCGTAGACGATCGCGGCGCCCCAGGCGGCGGCCCTGGCCGTCAGGTCCGGTTGGGGAAAGCCCAATGCGCCTCGGACCAGTCGGAAAATCCCAAGTGTTCCAAAGACGTAAGCCGCCATCGACGGAATGGATCCGCCGGCGCCCGATTGCCACAAGGATTTAGAAAGCAGGAATGGAATCATCAGCAGGTGGGGAAGGGGGAGCCATACCGTGCCCAACTGCAGCAGTCCCGGCGTGCGCGAATCAAACACCCGGCGCGCGATGTTGATGTGCGCCACCGCGTCGCCGTAAAGCAAAATCTCGCCGCGCCGCAAATAAAACAGGAAGGAAAAAATCGAGACACAGGCGGTGACCCAGGCCAGCAGGGCAGTTTCCCGGTCCCAGCGCCGAATCGGCTGAGCTTTCATTCCAGGTGGGTCAACTCGCGGAAGATTTGAAAGCGCGCGTCGATCTCCTCGCGAGTGAGCGATTGCAGGCGCTCCGTCCCGAAGCGCTCTACGGCAAACGATCCCATGACCCCGCCGTAGAAGAGCGCGCGCTTCAACACTTCGCGGTTCACCTCTCCCTGCGAAGCGATGTAGCCCATGAATCCGCCGGCAAAGGAGTCGCCCGCGCCGGTCGGATCCTTGACTTCGTCGATGGGCAGCGCGGGCGCGCGAAATGGATGCCGCCCGATGCCGAATGCTCCTTCACGGAAGAAAATGGTTGCGCCGTATTCGCCGTGCTTGATCACTAACGCCTGCGGTCCCAGCGCCAGCACTTTCTGCGCAGCGCGCGGCAGGTTGGTCTCCCCGCCCAGGGCTTTAGCCTCGGTATCGTTGATCAGCAGCACGTCAACCAGCTTCAAGGTTTCGATCAATTCCTTGCGGGTGCGGTTGATCCAGTAATTCATGGTATCCCCGCCGGTCAGACGGGCGCCCTTCATGCTTCGTCGCACCGCAGCCTGCAACTCGGGATGAATGTTGGCCAGAAACAGGAACTTTGAATCCTGATACGCCGCCGGAATGCGGGGCTGAAACTGCTCGAAGACGTTGAGTTCCGTAAAATCAGTCTTGGCTTCGTTCAGGTTGTCGTGATATTGCCCGCCCCAGCGGAAGGTCTTGCCTTTGGCATGCTCAATGCCGCGAGTATCCACGCCCCGCTTCTTGAGGACACCTTCGTGCTCCGAGCTGAAATCCTCGCCCACCACCGCGACCACGCGGACATCGGTGAAATAGCTGGCAGCCAGCGCGAAATAGGTCGCGGCGCCGCCCAGAACATCCTCCACTTTGCCGGAGGGACTGGCGATGGTGTCGAACGCAACCGACCCGACGACAACGATACTCATGCTTTTTTGGCCTTGGGATTTTTATCGAGATACTTACCGACTATCAGCCTCAGCTTCTTCAGGGTCGCGGCCGGAATCTTGCTGCGCTCGGTGAGAATGGCATGCGCCAGCGCCGATCCGCATTTGCAGGAACGTCCCTTGGGCATCGCGGCTACGGTTTCCCGCAAGACTTTGGTGGCATTCTCCGCATTCTTAATCAGCACTGCAACGATCTGGTCCACCGTGACCGAATCATGGTGGGGATGCCAGCAGTCGTAGTCGGTCACCATCGCAACAGTCACGTAGCAGAGTTCAGCTTCGCGCGCCAGCTTGGCCTCCTGCAGGTTGGTCATGCCGATCACGTCTATGCCCCAGCTGCGATAGACATTGGATTCGGCTTTGGTGGAAAACTGCGGACCTTCCATGCACAGATAAGTTCCGCCCCGCTTGCCGGTTACGCCGGCTTTCTGGCACGCGCCTTCCACCACTCCGGCCAGCTCGGGACAGATTGGATCCGCGAAGGCGATGTGGGCCACGATACCGTTTCCGAAAAAGGTATCCACGCGATGCCGGGTGCGGTCGAAAAACTGGTCGGGGATCACAAACTCCAGCGGTTTGTGCTCGTCCTTCAAGGAGCCGACTGCGGAGATGGAGACGATTCGCTCCACTCCCAGTTGCTTGAAGCCGTGAATATTCGCTCGGAAATTCAACTCACTGGGCAGGATGCGATGGCCGCGTCCGTGTCTCGCCAGGAAAGCAACCTTGCGGCCTTCCAGAGTGCCCAGGACGTAAGCGTCGGAGGGAGCGCCGAACGGAGTCTTCAGGCGTACCCCTTTGGCCCTGCTGAGCCCAGGCATGGAGTACAGCCCGCTGCCGCCGATGATGCCAATTTCCGCTTGTGCCAAGGATTCCCTCAGGAATTTCGAATTGCGCGAACTACAGCGCGGCAAACCGAAGATTATACAGGGGGCGGCAGCTCCCGGCGATGCACGGGAGCTGCGCACAATTGGACGAACTAGCTGCTTCGCCCGTCAAAGTAGATTCCGATAAGGCTGCAACCACAAGTGTGGTTAATCGGGAGACGAATCAACAGACTTCCGTCAACGGACTCCGTAAAGCGTAACTTTGGGGCGCTTGTTCCACCTGTCCTTGCCGTACCAGAGGTCAACGCTCTGAATGAAGCGCCGATCGCCCGGCAGGTCGATGAGCCGCGTGCGATCGCCATCAGGTATCCGGGCGCGGACTGGAATCTCCTGTGACGATCCGTCGCCGTACCGAATAATCACACGATCGAAATTCACCGCACCGCCGCTGACTCTCAATTGTATGGCGCGGTAAGCGCCGTTCGAGCGGCCCACCCGGATGCTGTCGTGATCCGTGGACCCGTCCACATGAGCGTCGCCCAGACGCTCCATGCGCTGCGCGTAAACGGAAGGCGCGGAAGCGGCAGTAACTACGAGCGCCGCAAATAGCCAGAGCAGTCGCTTCTTAAGCATTTCTATTCTCCTGTCAATTGGAGTTTCGGGCCCGCAAGCAGGCGGATTGTATCATCAGGCCCTGAGCGAACCTGTTGGCGGAAATCCTGAGTCTGATCGGCAATTGCTATGTGCTGGATGCCAGCGGAGAGAGAGAAAAACGATTCTTCTCCGCGCCGCCCGATTTGCTCCGCAGCGGAGTAAACGCGATGGCACCTGGTTCGTGCTATTCTGCGGCGACTTACACTTTTTACTCCAGGACCTCCGGTGCTTGTCGAGCTGCGGCTTGAAAATTACGCGGTCGTGGACAACCTGGCAGTGGAGTTCGCTCCCGGTCTGAATCTTTTGACCGGCGAAACCGGCGCCGGCAAATCCATCCTCATCGACGCCCTGGCTCTCCTGCTCGGCGATAAAGCGTCCGCGGACGTGATCCGCTCGGGCGCGGAGAAGGCCTCGATTTCGGCTGTGTTCGAAGTCGAAGGCGGAGCCGAGAAAACCGTCACCCAGATTCTGGAAAACAACGGAATCGATCAGGAAGACGAATCGATCATTTTGCGCCGCGAGATTTCGGCCGGCGGCAAGGGCCGGGTTTTCGTCAACAATCAGCCGGCTACGGTCGCGGTCTTGCGCCAACTGGCCCCGTACCTCGCAACCATTCACGCCCAGAATGAGTCGCTGCTTTCGTTCGATGCTCTCACCCGCCTCCGTTTGCTCGACTCATTTGCCAATACCCAGATCGATCCGACGGCGGAAGCATTTTCAAAATGGAAGAGCATTCACGCCCGCATCGCAGAACTTGAGCGCGACGAGCAGGACCGCGCCCGGCTGCTCGATCTGTGGACGTTCCAGGCGCGCGAAATTGAAGACGCCAGATTGCAGGCGGGAGAAGACGAGCGGCTTGAGACCGAGAAGCGCGTCCTTGCCAATGCCGAAAAGATCCACAGCGCGGCCATGAACGCCTTCGACTTGCTTTACGAAGGCAACAATTCGACTTCGGCTTCGCTTCGGACGGCGCAAAAACATATCGAAGAACTGGCCCGCTATGAGCCGAAATTTCAGGAGACGATGGCGACACTCGAAACCGCACGCATCAGTGTGGAAGATGTTGGAGCCAGCCTGCGCGACTACGCCGGCGGCATCGAGGCTTCCCCGGAGCATCTGGCCGAGGTCGAAGACCGGCTCGCAACCATCGATCGGCTGAAGCGCAAGCATGGTCCGACGCTCGAAGACGTCATCAGGCACGGCGCGGAAGTCACCGGCAAACTCTCGGAAATGGAAAACAAGGACGAAGTCCTCCGTCGGCTTCGCGAGGAACTATCGAAAGCTGCCGAAAAATACCTCGATGCGGCCCGCGTGATTTCGAAGAAGCGCTATGAGGCGGCGCGCAAGCTGGAGAAACTGGTCGAGGCGGAAATCAACGACCTGGCCATGAAGTCGAGCTTCCGCATTGAAGTTAGCGGCACCGACGAAGAAGGGAACTGGACCGCCGCAGGTTTTGATCAGGTGGTTTACATGATCGCGACCAATCCTGGCGAGCCCCTGCGACCATTGGAGCAGATCGCTTCCGGCGGAGAATTGTCTCGGGTGATGCTGGCACTCAAGGCAAGTGTGGAAGCCGCATCGGGCAAAAAGCGGAATTCAGGAGCGCAGCGGACGCTGGTTTTCGATGAAATCGATACCGGCATCGGTGGCCGGGCGGCGGAGGCGGTAGGGAAGAAGCTCAAGAGTCTTTCCCGTTCGAACCAGGTTCTTTGCGTGACCCACCTGCCCCAGATTGCCACCTTCGCCGATCATCACTACCTGATCGAAAAAAAGGCCGCAGGCGGACGCACCCGCACGACCGTCCATCTGATCACCGGAGACGAACGCACCGAAGAGGTCGCCCGAATGCTCAGCGGCGCCAAGCTAACCGAAACCTCGCGGAAGCATGCTGAGCAAATGCTGAAAACCAACGCGTAAAGTTTCCTTGATCGGTCCTGGTTTCAAACTCGCATGCCACCCGCGCGATGGAGATGTTATCCTCTACGCCGTATGCGGTTTGGCCTGACTTTATCCCGAGCAAATCGTGACCCACTACGAAAGGATCAGGAGAAGTTCATGAATCGTAAGGGCGTCGGCTACATCTCGGTTTTCGTTGCAATCGTTTGCCTCATACTCCTGACCGCTTGCGGACACGACCAACAACTGACCTCTATTACCGTCCAGCCGGCCACCCAGGATTTCGGTGCAACGAATATTCCAGTGAGTGCGAATGCGGGAGCCAACGTTCAGCTCAGAGCGCTGGGTACTTATATACATCCTCCAGTCACCAAGGACATAACGAGCCAGGTCACCTGGACCTCGAATACTCCCCAAATGGTTACGGTCAGCACCGACGGTCTCTTAACCGCAACCGGCCTCGCGTGCGGGAGTGCCCTGGTTTCGGCAACCGTAACTACGAACAAGAGTACGGGGAACCTGTCTTCCTCCGGCGCAATCGTGACCGGCAATATGACCGCGAATGTTATTTGCTTCACTGCCGCGGGACACGCTCCGGCTGAGAATGTCGTAATGTTAGCCTCGAAATAGTAGAAGGTTCCCGTCCCGGATTATCAAGCCCAGTCTGCGCTAAGCCCCACCCAAACCATTCACCGCCGAATAATCCCCAATCGCTGCTAATCCTATACATTTCTAGAGCTTACGTTGACCAAGTGGGTACTTGTCCGATACTCTAGTTGTCAACCACCCATAGGGGACGTGTACCCTAAAAGAAGGCAGACTATGGCGGCGCTTCAAGAGTTACATCAGAACGAAAAGACGTTGCTTTTGCTTAAGCCTCGCGGCTTTTGCGCGGGTGTGGTCCGGGCCATCGATATTGTCCGCATCGCCCTGGAGGCCTTTGGGCCGCCTATCTATGTCCGCAAGGAAATCGTTCACAATCGCTTCGTAGTTGAGGAACTGCAGGGCAAGGGCGCCATTTTTGTGGACAGCGTGGAAGAAGTCCCAAATGGGGAACGGGTGATCTACAGCGCTCACGGAGTTTCGCCGGAAGTGCGCGAGGCCAGTGAGCAGCGCGGGCTACGCGTGATTGATGCAACCTGCCCGCTGGTCACAAAAGTTCACGTCGAAGCCGTCAAGTTTGCCAAAGAGGGCTATTCCCTCATGCTCATTGGCCACCGCGACCACGACGAGGTCATCGGGACCCTGGGCGAGGCGCCGATCGTTACTCAGGTCGTAGGATCGCCTGCCGAAGTGGCTTCGCTGACTGTTGCCGATCCAAACCGAGTCGCCTACCTCACCCAGACCACACTCAGCCTGGATGAGACCCGCGACATTATTGCCGCTCTGCGGCAGCGTTTTCCCAACATCAAGGGACCGGCGGCGCAGGATATTTGCTACGCCACGGAAAATCGCCAGGTAGCGGTCAAGCACGTGGCTTCGGACGCCGAACTATTGCTGGTGGTCGGCTCCGATAACAGCTCTAATTCCAACCGTTTAGTGGAAGTTGCCCGCAACCTGGGCACGGAGTCGCATCTAATAGATAGCTTTCGCAATATCCGACCTGAATGGCTGAAGGAAGTGAAGACGATCGCGTTAACCGCGGGCGCTTCTGCTCCTGAATGCCTGGTGGAAGAAGTTGTGAAGTTCCTGGGCACGAAAGGCTTCAGCAACGTGCAAGAGGTTGAAGTCATGCCTGAGAATGTTCGGTTTGGTTTACCGCCGGAGATCGTGGAAGCCATTGCTAGCGCTCCTGCGGTTGCGGAGTAAACAAACAAAATATGGAAGACACCTCCCCCCACTCTTCCGGCGCCTCAGCATTTGGTGCGCTGCCTTTCCCTACTCAACCTGCGTCTGCCGTACCGCAGATGCGCTTCGGAAAAATTGACGATCTGGTCAGCCGGGTTGCGGTGGCCATCGACGGCGCGCGCAACTGCCTGTTTTCCGAGCAGCACGAAGAAGGCTACTGGTGCGGCGAGTTGGAAGCCGACACCACGCTTGAAGCCGATTACATCGTCCTGCATGTCCTTCTGGGGACCGGCAGCCCCGAGCGCATGGCCAAGGCGGCGCGCTACATTCTGCAGCATCAGAACGAAGATGGTGGATGGAGTATCTATCGCCGACGGTCCGTCGAACATCAGTGCGTCGGTCAAATGCTATTTCGGATTGAAGCTGGCCGGCTATGCCGCCGACCATCCTGACCTGGCTCGCGCCCGCAAGAAGATTCTGGAAATGGGCGGAGTCACCGAGGTTAATACTTTTACCAAGATCTATCTCTGCTTCTTCGGGCAGTACGATTACGACGCGGTGCCGGCCATTCCTCCGGAGATCGTTCTGTTTCCCAAATGGTTCTGGTTCAACATCTACGAAATTTCGTCCTGGTCGCGGGCCATCCTGGTGCCGCTGTCGATCTGCTATGCCAAGAAGCCGTTCAAGAAAATTCCCGATGAATTGGGAGTGGACGAATTATTCGTGGGTGGGCGCGACAAATCGCGCATGCGGTTGCGCTGGGATAAGAAGCTGTTCTCATGGCGCAACTTCTTCCTGTCGCTTGACCGTTTGACCCACTGGTTTGAGCGGGTACACATCCGGCCGCTGCGCTCGGTGGCGTTGAAGCAGGCGGAAAAGTGGATGCTCAAGCGCTTTGAGATGAGCGACGGCCTGGGCGCGATCTTCCCCTCGATGATGAATTCGATCATTGCCCTGCGCTGCCTGGGATATTCCGTCGACGACCCCCAGGTAATTCGCGCCATGGATGAATTCGAGAAGCTGGGCATCGAGGAAGGCGAGACTTTCCGCATGCAGCCCTGCAAGTCGCCGGTGTGGGACACGGCGTATGCCTTGTTTGCGCTGGGCGAGAGCGGCGTTCCGGCGGGCGATTCACGGATGGTCAAGTGCGCTGACTGGATCCTGCAAAAACAGGTCCGGATGGCGGGGGATTGGAAGGTTAAGAACAAAGCTGGTCAGCCTGGCGGATGGTATTTCGAATTCAACAACGAGTTCTATCCAGATGTGGACGACAGCGCCATGGTCTGCCTGGGCCTAACCCATGTGGAGCATCCCAACGGACGCTACCAGCGCGAGTCAGTGCAGCGCGCCATTGACTGGATTCTCTCCATGCAGTGCCGCAACGGCGGATGGGCGTCGTTCGACAAGAACAATGATCGCATGGTTTTCCAGCACGTGCCCTTTGCCGATCACAACGCCATGCTGGATCCCGCGACCGTGGACATTACCGGGCGCATCCTGGAGATGTTGGCGGCTTACGGTTACGACAAGAATCATCCCGCGGTGAAGAAGGCCATTCAGTTCGTCCGCAATGAGCAGGAGCCCGATGGTTCCTGGTTCGGGCGCTGGGGCGTGAATTATCTCTACGGAACCATGCAGGTGCTGCGCGGACTTGAAGCCATGGAAATCGACCATCACGAGCCTTACGTGCAGCAGGCGGCGGAGTGGATACGCATGGTGCAAAACCCCGATGGCGGATGGGGCGAAACCTGCGGCTCCTACGACGATCCCAGCATCAAGGGCGTGGGGCCGAGTACTCCATCGCAGACCGCGTGGGCGATCCTCGGCCTGCTGGCGGCGAAAGATACTCGCAGCGATTGCGTGGTTCGAGGCATTGCCTATCTCCTGCGTTCGCAGAAGAAAGATGGCTCCTGGGATGAGCCCCACTACACGGGCACCGGCTTTCCGCGCGTGTTCTACCTGATGTACCACATGTACCGGCAATACTTCCCGCTGATCGCGCTGACTACGTACAAGAAGGTAATGGCAGAGAGAAGCACTTAGCGAATCAGCATTTGGCAATTAGCACTTAGCAATTGGCCAAATCCTTGGTCGTCAGGTGGGAAGCTAAATGCCAAGTGCCAATTGCTAAATGCTGGCTTTTCTCACCGGCGCGACTGGATTTGTCGGCAGCCATGTGGCTCGCGTTTTGGCGGAACAGGGTGCTGAACTGCGACTGCTGGTTCGGCCCAACAGCGATCTTCGGAATATTCAGGATCTGAAGGCGGACCGGGTCACCGGGGACCTGCGTGACGCGAAATCCCTGAAGCTGGCGGCGTCCGGTTGTGAGGTGATATTTCACGTCGCCGCTGACTACCGGCTCTGGGTGCGCGATCCCGAGGAGATGTATCGCTCCAACGTCGAAGGCACCAGGGCGATTCTGGAGGCGGCGCGGGAAAGCGGCGTACGCCGCGTGGTTTACACCTCGAGTGTTGCGACCATGGGCTTCAATTCAAATGGGCACCTGGCAGATGAACGTTCTCCAGTTTCCCTGGCAAACATGATCGGCCACTACAAGCGTTCGAAGTTCATGGCGGAAGAAGTTGCGCTCGAGGCCGGCCGATCCGGAATGGATGTGGTGGTGGTGAATCCGACAACTCCGGTGGGCGAGCGCGACATCAAGCCGACGCCGACAGGGCGGATCGTCGTGGATTTCCTGAAGAAGAAATTTCCTGCGTACGTGGATACCGGCTTGAACCTGGTCGATGTCACCGAGTGCGCCCGCGGTCATGTGGCCGCTCTCGAAAAGGGAACGAGCGGCGAGCGCTACATTCTCGGCGGAGAGAATCTGACTCTGAAACAGATACTGGATAAGCTGGCGGTCATCACCGGACTGCCATCGCCAAAGGTAAGAGTTCCATATGTTGTGGCGCTGGCCACCGGGGTCGTAGACCAGGTAGTCACTGGCTACATTCGCAAACGGGAACCGCGCGCCACCATCGACGCCGTGCGCATGGGGCGGAAGAAGATGTTTGTGTCATCGGGTAAGGCAGAGAGAGATCTCGGATGGAAGATCGTTCCGGTGGACGCCGCACTGCGCCGGGCAGTGGACTGGTTCCAGGCGAACGGGTACGCGTAAGCACATCACGGCGGGAAGTTAGATATGGCCAGCACCTCAAAAGTCGCGATCGTCGCCGCCCTCGAGCGCGAGGTGCGTCCGCTGATCAGGCAGTGGCGTCCGGTCGAAAGAGAATACGACGGCCGGAAATACACGTTCTACGAGAACGAGCGTGCCGTGCTGGTTTGTGGCGGAATCGGCCCTGAAGCGGCGCGGCGGGCGACCGAGGCCATTATCCAGCTATATGCACCAATTATGGTGCAGTCGGTTGGTTTCGCGGGGGCGCTGGACTCCACCCTAAAAGCCGGTACCGTGCTGACTCCGATTTGCGTCATTGATGCGAGGGACGGAAGCCGGGTAGAAGCTGGCGTAGGGCATTGGGTGGTGGTGAGTGTCGACCATACCGCAAGCGTCGAGCAGAAAGCCGCGCTGGCCAAGGCATACTGGGCCCACGCCGTCGATATGGAAGCGGCCGCTGTGGCTCGCGGAGCTCAGGCGCATGACCTTACCTTCGTCGGGCTCAAGGCCATTTCCGATGAAGCCGACTTTGAAATGCCGTCGATGGATCGCTTTATTGCCCGCAACGGGAAGTTCCGGACGGCGGCATTCACCGCCTTCGTGGCGATTCGTCCCTGGCTTTGGGGGCGCGTCATTCAACTAGCCGGCAACAGCGCCAAGGCTGCGAACGCGCTCTGTGAGTGGCTGGATCAATACAACCACGATGCAGAAGAATTGGTGAAAACAGATTCAGGATTGCATCCAATCTCCAGGAGTCGGAACTAGCGCATGGCGATGGCTGGACAATTTGCGATTGAGGAAGACCGGCAGTCAATTCCGGCCACCATGCAGGCTGCGGTCTACCGCGGTGTGAACGACGTTCGGCTGGAGACTGTCCCCGTACCTCAAATCGGCGCGGGCGAATTGCTGGTCCGGGTACATACCTGCGGGATTTGCGGCACCGACTTGAAGAAGATCGCTACTGGCTCTCACTCCGTGCCGCGAATTTTTGGCCACGAGACAGCGGGTGTGGTCGCTGCGATCGGACAAGGTGTGCGGGATTTCCAACCGGGCGACCGCGTGGTGGTGTTTCACCACATCCCCTGTGGCGAATGTTTTTATTGCCGGCATAAAACCTTTGCCCAATGCGAAACGTACAAGAAGGTGGGATGCACTGCTGGATTCGAACCCTCCGGGGGCGGTTTTGCAGAATATGTGCGGGTGATGGACTGGATTGTACGGCAGGGTACAGTGCGCATTCCGCGGGGAATTTCCTTCGAGCAGGCCTGCTTTCTGGAACCGGTCAATACCTGCATGAAAGGGATTGAAAGGCTGGGATTGAGAGCGGGAGAGTCGGTTCTAGTGATAGGTCAGGGTCCAATAGGTATAATATTGAGTGTATTAGCAAAAAGAGCGTTGTCCACTGACGGGGTTGAGGTCGCACAAAGTCGCATCGCGGACCCCGCCAATCCCGGCACGAGTGGCGAGGGTCGCGCCCGCATCCAAGGTACGACGGCGGACGCAAATGGGTCCATCGTAGTAACTTCCGATTTGTATCCTCAGAGGCTTACAATATCTACAAGTTACGGCTTGGGGAACAGCATTGATGCTTCACGCACCGATGTCGTACAAGCGGTGCGTGAGCGGACCGAAGGAAGAGGCGCGGATGTGGCCATTCTGGCGGTCGGTGGTAATGGATTGATCCGGACTGCAATGGACGCGGTACGTCCTGGAGGCCGGGTTTTGCTGTTCGCGCAGACTGTGCATGGGGACGCCACTTTTGACCCCGGGGCAGTTTGCGTCGATGAAAAAACGCTGTTGGGGTCTTATAGTGCTTCCGTCGAACTGCAAGAGGATTCAGTGCGGTTTGTTATGAACCGTGAAATGGATCTGGAACGGTTGATCAGTCACCGCTTCTCTTTGTCGCGCAGCGTGGAAGCCCTGAACCTGGCCGCCCATCCCCAACCCGACTCCATGAAGATAGTGATTCAGCCGGGCGGCTCGTGGGAAGGATGTCGAGCGTGAACGGTAAGATGACAGCAGCAGTCCTCTATGGCAAAGAGGACGTCAAGATTGAAAAAGTACCGATTCCCCGGGTAGGCGACGGGGAAGTACTGGTCAAGGTGCAGGTCGCGCTGACCTGCGGAACCGATTTGAAGGTCTACCAGCGCGGCTATCACGCGCGCATGATCGTCCCGCCGGCGCTGTTTGGACACGAACTGGCCGGGGTGATCGAAGAAGTCGGGCACGGAGTGCGCGGCTTCAAAAAAGGCATGCGGGTGGTGGCGCTGAATTCCGCGCCCTGCCAGATGTGCTTCTACTGCTCCAAACACCAGGAAAACCTCTGCGAAGATCTGTTGTTCAACAACGGAGCATATGCGGAATACATCCGCATTCCACGGCGCATTGTTGAAACCAACATGCTGGCGGTTCCCGGCGACGTGAGTTATGAAGAAGCGGCCATGGTGGAACCCCTGGCCTGTGTGCTGCGCGGGTTGCACGAGACCGGAGTGGAGATCGGCGACACCGTGACCGTCATTGGCGGCGGGCCCATCGGCCTCATGTTCGTGCAGGTGGCCAAGGCCACCGGATGTAACGTGATTTCGGTGGTGAAACGCGACTCACAAGTGGCGGCCGCCAAGCGGATGGGGGCGCACGAGGTGGTGCAGATCACCAAAGTGAAAGACGCAGTCGAGGCGGTGCGCATGATTTCGCCCGAAAAGCGCGGCAGTGACGTGGTGGTCGAAGCCGTGGGACGTCCTGAAGCCTGGGAATGGGCGATCGACATGGTGCGCAAAGGCGGGACCGTCAACTTCTTCGGCGGATGCGCCAGCGGGACAAAAGTCCAATTGGATACCAACCGTCTGCATTATTCAGAAGTCACGCTGAAAGCTACGTTCCACCACACTCCGGAGACGGTGCGCAAAGCATTTGCGCTGATCGCCGAAAAGAAGATTCGCTCTACTGACTACATCACCGGAGAAGCGCCGCTTTCGCGGCTGCAGCAGGTGCTCCGCCATATGCTGAATCGCAACGGCGACATCAAGACCGCGATCATTCCTGGCCACTGAGGCGGCATAGGCCAAAAGCGTAGAAACGCGGTGAGCCGCGTTGCTACAGAGAATTCGATCGCCGCACCTGCCGACGGGAACGAAACTGACTCAT
Organism: Terriglobia bacterium; assembly: GCA_963734265.1. GTDB lineage: Bacteria > Acidobacteriota > Terriglobia > Terriglobales > Acidobacteriaceae > JAIQFF01. The sequence goes on along the minus strand of CAVTGN010000009.1, from coordinate 9,027 downwards.
GTCATCCATTGCCAGCAACGACTCCCGGACCGCACCACTCTCCCCAGCTTTGGCGGGATGGAACAGGCTTCCCCCGGAGTACGCGATACCCGAGCAGGCGCCATCCTTGGCGGAAGCGCAGGAGTATTGCCGGCGGCTGGCCCGCAGTCACTATGAAAACTTTTCGGTCGCAAGCTGGTTTTTGCCCGAGCGACTGCGTCAGCACTTTTTCAATATTTATGCCTATTGCCGCATCTCTGATGATTTGGGCGATGAAGTCGGCGATCCCGAGGCTTCACTGCAGTTGCTGGATGCATGGCAGGAGGAGCTCGACGCATGTTACTGACGCCAGCCCCCGGCATCCGGTGTTTGTGGCGCTAACCGAAACGGTACGGAAGTTTGATATTCCCAAACAGCCTTTCGCTGATTTACTTACCGCATTTCGTCAAGACCAAAACGTTCAGCGCTATGAAACCTTCGAGGCCTTGCTGGGCTACTGCCGTTATTCCGCGAATCCGGTGGGCCACCTGGTTCTTTACCTTTGCGGATATCGCGATGCCGAACGTCAGGCGCTTTCGGATTACACCTGCACCGCGCTGCAGTTAGCTAACTTCTGGCAGGACGTCAGCGTGGATTACTCCAAGGGCCGAATTTATCTGCCGCTGGAAGACATGCGCCGGCACAAGGTCGACGAAGCGGACATCGCGGCCGATCAAAATACGCCGGCGTTTCGCGCGATGATGAAATTCGAAGTGCAGCGGGCGCGCGACTGGTTCAAGCAGGGCTGGCCGCTGGCGGGGCGGGTGGATCGCGAGCTGGCCATCGACATCGAACTGTTCAGCCGGGGTGGACAGGAAATTCTAAACGCAATTGAAGCTCAGGATTACGCCGTGCTGGGGCGGCGTCCTGCCATCTCCAAGACCCGCAAAGTGGCGCTGGTGGCTCGCGCGGCGGTGGGGAAACTGCTTGGGGACATGATATGAGCGCGGCCGTGCAACAGATGCCGGCTCCGTTTTCTCCCAACCCTTCGCAGGTTGCTGTCGCTTACTCGGTATGCCGCAGCATTACGCGCTCCGCAGCCAAGAATTTCTATTACGCGTTTCTGGTTCTACCCAGCGCCAAGCGCCAGGCCTTGTGCGCGGTGTACGCCTTCATGCGGCGTTGCGATGACATCAGTGACGAAGGCAAATTGCTCCCCTACGAACGGCGACAGAAACTCGAGGCTTGGATCGACGCGCTGCACAATGCCCAATCCGGGCATCCGACGGACGATCCGGTTTTACTGGCGCTGGTCGATACTCAGCAGCGTTACAAAATTCCGGCTGAACTGCTTGACCAGTTGGCCTACGGCACCGGCATGGATATTCAGGAAGAAGCTGGCGAGAGTTCATCCGGCGCGGAAGGGCTTCACGTCCTTTACCGGACGTTTGGAGACCTCCGGGTCTACTGCTACCGCGTTGCGTCGGTTGTCGGTCTGGTGTGTATTCGCATCTTTGGTTATCGCGATGCCGCCGCCGAGCCGCTGGCGGAGAACCTGGGATTGGCCTTCCAGCTGACCAACATCATCCGGGACATCAAGGAAGATGCCGACATGGGTCGGATCTATCTTCCCGCGGAAGATCTTGCCCGCTTCAAGATTGAGGCGTCGGAGTTGCACCAGGCCACGATTCCCGAACGGCTGCGCTGGTTGCTGGCCGCCGAAGCCGACCGTGCCCGCGAATACTACGGCGCCGCGGGAGACTTGATGCCCCTGATTGACGAGGACAGTCAACCTGCGCTTTGGGTCCTGGTGAGCATCTACCGGCGTCTGCTGGAAAAAATCGCGCAGCGCAAATATGACGTCTTCGGCCGGAAGGTAAGCCTCACTACCCGAGAAAAAGTCCTCATCCTGGGAAAGGGTTTGCTGAAACGCCTGGCTTGATGACGGAGCGCTGGACAGAATCTCCTAAAGTTGCGGTGGTAGGAGGCGGGTTGGCGGGGCTGGCCGCAGGCTGTGCGCTGGCAGAAAGCGGCCTGCGGGTAACGCTGTTCGAGCGGCGATCCTATCTTGGCGGACGGGCCTCGTCCTACCAGCATCCCGGAACCGGCGAAGTCGTAGATAACTGCCAGCACGTTTTGCTGGGTTGCTGCACCAATCTCATCGAGTTCTACCAGCGCATTGGAGTGGAAGACAAGATTCGCTGGTACGACCGCATGACCTTTCTTGAACCCGGCGGCCGCGCCTCGGTCATCAAGCCTTCCGGATTGCCTGCTCCGATACACACGGCGCCGGCGTTTCTGCGCGCTTCGTGCCTGAATCTATCCGACAAAATGGCCATAGCCGCGGGCATGGCCGCCCTCACTCCGACCATGCCTCGCGATACCGGCGAATCATTCCTGCAGTGGTTGCGGCGTCATGGCCAGACCGACCGGGCCATTGAACGCTTCTGGAAAACCATTCTGGTGAGCGCCCTGAACGAAGAAATCGACTTGATATCCATTCCTTACGCCGCCCAGGTGGTGCGCGAGTCATTCCTGAAATCCCCGGCCGCCGGACGCATGGGCATACCCACGGTTCCGCTCACTGACCTTTACAACCGGGCCGGCGACTATATCTCGGCCCGCGGCGGCGAGTTGCGCTTTCGCTCCAGCGTGGAGTCGTTCCGGGCGGAGTTCGCGGAAGTAAAGTTGCTGCTCAGCGGCAGCGCCGCGGCGGAGGAAGAGTCGTTTGATTTCGTGGTCACCGCGGTGCCGTTTGACGTATTGGGGCGGATGCTGCCGCAGACTTCGGCCGCCGAACCTCTGCGACAAACACTCGGGCGATTTGAGACCTCTCCTATCACCGGAATCCATTTGTGGTTCGATCGTCAAATTACCGATCTCGACCACGCCGTTTTGCTCGATCGCACCATTCAATGGATGTTCCACAAATCTAGATTATTGAGACCGTCCGGCTCGGAGGGTGGAGGCGCAACCGAACCCAACAGCTACGTTGAGCTCGTCGTGAGTTCGTCGAAGACTCTGGTGGACAAATCGCGGGCGGAGATCATCGATCTCGCACTCTCTGAACTTCGCGAGTTCTTTCCGGGCGCGCGCGCCGCCAACCTGCTGAAGTCGACCGTGATCAAGGAAGTGCACGCCACGTATTCGCCTCGGCCGGGGATCGAGAGCTTTCGTCCGCAGCCGGAGACGGTATGGCCGCGCGTCTTCCTGGCCGGCGACTGGACCGCGACCGGGTGGCCGGCGACCATGGAAGGCGCGGTGCGTAGCGGCTATGCAGCGGCGCAATGCGTTGCGCGAGTCGCGGGACGGCGCGATGCCGCCTTCATGGTTCCGGATTTGCCGGCTTCAGGATTCATGCGGCTCTTCGGTTGATCGCATCCCTGCCCCTAAATCCATCCCTTCGAAACTTCTGATAGGTTATCTGGGACAACGGTTCTCGACGCCACGAAGCAGGAGGGGTCCGACTATGCCTGTAACCGTGCTTTTCCTTTGCTTCCTCATCGGCTGCGTAACCGGGCTGCGCTCGCTGACGGCCCCGGCCGCGGTTTGCTGGGGAGCGCACCTGGGTTGGTTACATTTTGCGGGAACCAGGCTGGCATTTCTACAGCATCGGACGACGCTGATCATTTTTACCCTGCTGGCTCTGGTCGAACTGATCGCCGATAAGCTGCCGAACACTCCCGCGCGCACCGCTCCGCTGGGTTTAATCGCGCGCGTTCTAGTTGGCGGATTCTGCGGTGCGGCGCTTTCGTTGAGTGCCGGCGGAGGCGTGGTTGTCGCTGCCATCGTCGGTGTTCTCGGGGCTCTGGCCGGGACCTTCGGTGGTTACAACATCCGGCACGCGCTGGTGGCGAAAGCGCATCTGCCCGACATTGCGGTTGCGCTGGCGGAAGATGCCGTCGCAATTGCGGGCGGGTTATTGATTGTTTCTCACCTGTAAACCGTTTCCGTCTCGGTTTACGAGGATTCCATGTCCGAAGTCACATCCAAAACCTCGCACTACGACGCGATCATTCTCGGTTCGGGACAAGCCGGCAATCCGTTTGCCGTCGATCTGGCTGCGAAGGGCAGGCGGACTGCAATGATCGAGCGAGCGGCGATTGGCGGAACCTGCGTCAACTACGGATGCACTCCCACAAAAACTATGGTCGCCAGCGCCGAGGTGGCGAACCTGGCCCGCCGCGGGCGCGAATATGGCGTAGAGGTCGGCAAGGTGTCGGTGGACATGACTGCAGTCCGCGAACGCAAACGTGGTGTAGTAAAGAAATGGCGCGAGGGCAGTGAGAACCGATTACAGCAGGCGAAGCTGGTGGATGTGATTTATGGAGAGGGCTCGTTCCTCGGGCCGAAGCAGGTGCGGGTGCGGCTGAACGATGGTGGAGAGCGCATTCTGACGTCCGACCTGATCGTCATCGACACCGGCCTGACGGCAGGCAAGCCGCCGCTCCCGGGACTCGAGGGTGTGCCCTTTCTCGAGAACATGAGCATCATGGAACTGGACGTTTTGCCCGAACATCTGCTGGTGTTGGGCGGTGGTTACGTAGGCCTCGAATTTGGCCAGATGTTCCGCCGCTTTGGCAGTCGGGTCACGGTGGTTCAACGTGGAAAACAGTTGCTGACCAATGAAGATCCCGATATCGCGGACGAAATTGCCAAGCTTCTCAGAGAAGACGGAATCGAAATCCTGCTCGAAACTACGGCGGAGTCAGTGGCCGCTTCCGGAAAAAATATCCGCCTGGCGATAAAAGTTAAGGGCGAGAGCAAGAGCAAGAACGTGGAAGGGACTCATCTGCTGGTCGCGACCGGCCGCAATCCGAATACCGCGAAGCTGAACCTCCAGGCAGCCGGCATTTCTACCGACGAACACGGCTACATTCCAGTGAACGACAAGCTGGAAACCACGGTGCCGGGTATCTACGCTGTGGGAGACGTGAAAGGCGGACCGGCTTTCACCCATATTTCGTACGACGACTATCGCGTGCTGAAAGCCAATTTGTTGGACGGCGGCAATCGCACCATCACCGGACGTCCACTCCCGTACTGCGTGTTTATTGACCCGCAGCTTGGCCGTATCGGCCTGACTGAAAAGGAGGCCCGAGCCCAGGGGAAAAAAGTACGCGTGGCCCGGTTGCCCATGACCTCGGTGGCGCGTGCGGTTGAAACCGGACAGAGCCGCGGCTTCATGAAGGCGCTCGTCGATCCCCAGACGGACGAGATACTGGGCGCGGCGGTTCTGGGCATGGACGGTGGCGAGATCATGTCGATGATTCAGATTGCCATGATGGGCAAACTGAAATATCCCGTCCTGCAAAGCGCAATTCTGGCGCACCCGTTATTGTCTGAGTCGCTGAACAATCTGTTCTTGCACTTTCAGGATGAGTAATCGAAACCACCGGTTGAGGAAGACCGGGTTGAAGAAGCGGGATTAAAGAAAAACGACCAGCTGGAAAAGGATCAGAAAGATTGAAGATAGTCTCACTGAATATTGGCCTGCCCCGCGAAGTGACGTGGCGAGGATTGCACGTGACTACGGGCATCTTTAAAGAGCCGGTCGAAGGCCGCGTCGCCTTGCGCAAGCTGAATCTCGACGGCGATCGTCAGGCAGACCTTACGGTTCACGGAGGAGAATTTAAGGCGGTTTATTGCTATCCGCTCGAGCACTACGACTACTGGAAAAAAGAACTGCCCGGCCGTGAACTGCCGATGGGCAGCTTCGGCGAAAATTTCACCACCGAAGGCTGGCTGGAGGATTCGGTCCACCTGGGCGACCGGTTTGCCATCGGCTCGGCGGAAGTGATTGTGACCCAGCCTCGCTTGCCTTGTTACAAGCTGGGCGTGAGATTTCAATCCGACGACATGGTGAAACGTTTTCTGGCCAGTGGGCGCATGGGTTTCTATCTCGCCGTGACGCAGGAGGGAGAAGTAGGCGCCGGCGATGAAGTCAAGGTGATCGCGAGGGATCCGAACAACGTCCCGGTCACCGACATCACCCGGCTGTATATCGCTAAGCGGTACGGGAACGAGGAAATCGCTTCCGTGCGCCGCGCCCTCGAGGTTGAAGCCCTGCCGGAAAGTTGGAAGGGCTATTTCCGCGAGAGGTTGGTTCACGCTAAAGGGAACTAGCTCCAGTCATCCAACCAAAGACTCAATTGCCGTGACCGCCTCTGCCGGAAGCCTCAGATCCCGGCTGGCCAGATCCTGCCGCATGTGTTCGGCGCTGGAGGTGCCGGTGAGCGGCAGCATCCCCACGGCCCGTGAAAAGCTGAATACGACCTGTGCCGGAGTTACGTTAGCAATCGCCGCGATCTTTCCGACCAGGGGATGGCGAAGCACTTCACTATTCGCCGTCAGAAGCGAGAAACCCTGATACACAATCCCCCGTTCCCGGCAGAACCGCCGCACATCGCGATCCCAGCCCAGGCGTGCGTAGCAGCGATTTTGTACGAATGAGGGCGTGTCAGTGTGGAGCGCCACCATCTGCTCCAGGTGCCCTAACGAAACATTGCTTACACCGAGATGGCGCGCGCGTCCGGCAGCGCGCTCTTTCTTCATCGCGTCCCAAGCCTCGGCGTCGGCATCCCTCCATTCATAGGGCGACGACGGCCCGTGCAATACGTAGCTGTCCACGTAATCGGTTCCGAGATGTTCAAGCGAACTGGTCATCGACTGGGCAACCTGCTCGGACAAGCTGGCTTCGGGATCGTACGGAAGCCGGTGGTCCTGCCCATTTTGATAGGTAAATTTCGTTTGTAAAAAGAGATCTGCTCGAGTGACGACTCCGGCGTGATATGCGGAAGACAACGCTTGACCAACGCCAGCTTCGTAATAGTGGCGTCGCTGGTTGGCGGTATCAATCCCGCGGAAACCTGCACGGAGCGCCATTTCTGTGAGAGTTGCCGTGCGGTCTTCTTTCCAGGCGGTGCCGTAGAGAAAGTCAGGTAGAGAATCGGGTGCGATGGGCATCGAGATTCATTCTGTCACGGATGGAGTCTATGAGTGCAGGTCGGGGATAGACTCGTGCTTACGTCGCCAGCAGGGCCACACCGCCGGCCACGAACAGAGCGGCCAGCCAGCGGCGATGATCGACTCGTTCGTGCAGGAAGATTCTGGCGGCGATGGCGTTGGCCACGAAGGTAAGGGAAGCGGAAGCCGGCGCCACCAGGCTCACGTCCGCCCAGGACAAGGCAAACAGCAGGCTATAGAACGCCACCGCCATCATGAAAATTCCCAGCAGAAAACTGGGACTGCGCAGGATGCGTCCAGCTACGGTCAGCAAGCCGGCGCGCCGCCACAGTTCTCCTACATCGCCAACCCGTTTCATGGCCCGGGAAAGCAGCACGTCTCCGGTAGTGGAAGCCAGCACGATGGCCAGAATTGCTCCCCAGGTGTAAGCGTGCTTCATGGCTTCACCCTTGATCCGAGGGAAGATCCGACGGGAGAGCCGACAGGCTCGGCAAGCGCTCCGTCATTAGGCTTGTCCTGATAAGACGGAGGGTGGGTCAAGGCCGGGCCCTGAGTTACAAATCCCACTCCGGCCGAGATCAAGCCAATCCCCAACCAGCGCGTCGTGGTGACCTGCTCGTGCAGCACAAACTTTGCGATCAGCGCCAGCAGCACGTATCCCAGAGAGGTTGCCGGCAAAACATACGTCAGATCAGCCCAGGAGAGGGCAGTCATGTAGGCGGCGAAGAATCCCAGCAAAAACAAAATCCCCAGAGCGACCCAGGGATTCAGGATGGTCAAAATAATGTCGGGCAGGCGCTGCAAAGATACGTTGCCCACTTGCTTCATGCCACGGGCAAGAAAAGAATCGCCGATCGCCGCAAACAAAGTCACGCCGGCGAGCACCAGATACTTACGAAGGGTCACACTATCTTTCCCGCGAACGCTGCCGACGACCGAGAAGTCAGGCCTTGGCGGGCTCCGCCACGGTCGCAGACTCGGCTTTGTCCCGCTTCTCCTTCACCCACTTGTTCCGCGACGCTCGCAGTTTGAGGAAACTCTTGGCTTCCTTGTACAGACGCTTGCGCTCGACGTTGCTGAACACCGCCTTCCTGAGAATGCGGTAAACCGCCTTCGGCCGGAAGTAGTATTCGTCGTAGAAGCGATGCACGGCGCCCATGATTTCATCGGCCGGCAGGTCTGGGTACTGAATCTGCGCCAACTGGTGCCCACCCTCGTCGACCATCTTGGTGTCCGCCACCATGAAGCCGTTTTTCACCGCGTAGTCGTAAAGCTCCGTGCCAGGATAGGCGTGAGCCACCGACACCTGAATGGTTTCGACGTCCAGTTCTTTCGCGAAGGCAATCGTATTGTTGATGGTTTCGCGCGTCTCGCCGGGCAAGCCCATGATGAAATCGCCGTGGATGACCAGGCCAAGCTTGTGGCAATCCTTGGTGAACTGGCGGGCGCGCTCGAGAGTCGCGCCTTTCTTGATGTTCTTGAGAATCTGCTGATCGCCGGATTCGTAGCCGACAATCAAAAGCCGGCAGCCCGCTTCCTTCATGGCCTTCAGCGTCTCGAAATCGGTGGTGACGCGCGAGGTGCACGACCACGTCAGATTTAAGGGCTTCAACTTGGCGCAAAGCTCAACCGTGCGCGCCTTCTGGATATTGAAGGTGTCGTCGTCGAAAAAGAATTCCTTTACCCAGGGCCAGTACTCTTTCGCCTTGGCCATCTCGCGAGCTACGTCGTCGGAGGAGCGTTTGCGCCAGGCATGGCCGCTGGTAGTCTGCGGCCACAGGCAGAACGTGCACTGTGCCGGGCAGCCCCGCGTCGTGTACAGCGAAACGTAGGGGTAGAGCAGAAACGGAACGTTGTAGCGTCGCGGATCGAGGTCGCGATAGTAGACATCGGTCACGTGCGGCAGAGAATCCAGATTCTGAATTTGCGGCTGGTCCGGATTGTGAACGATCGATCCGTCCTTGCGATAGGAGACGCCGAGGATTTCCTCAAGCGGCTTGCCCTGCGCGAACTCGGTGACCGAGTGATCAAATTCCTTGCGGCAGATGAAATCGATCGCCGTGCCATCTTTCAGAGTACGGTCGGGAAGCACGGTCACATGAG
>CAVTGN010000008.1:0-1093052 GCA_963734265.1 Terriglobia bacterium | reverse complement strand
GGGCCGCCGTCCGAGGCAGCCGATGCACGGGTACTCGCCGGCTGATGGCCTTGGCAGCGGTGTTGCCAACAGTCGAGCATTTGCTGGCTCGGGCAGGCACGTGCTCGAGCGCTCGTGCAGGTTGGTAGAAAGGGCCATGGACTACGACCAGATCGATGTGCTCGACAAAGGCACCGTGTGGCAGGGGGGCGCCTTGGACGCCGCCATCGACTCGCCCCCGTTCGCCGGTCCCCTTCTGGTGGTCTGTATGGACCGTGGTGAGGACAACGACCAGTTCATTAACCACGCCACCGTGGAGGCTGTGCTCGCCGTCTGGATCGACGACGCACCCACTGGGTGCCTGAAAGATGGCGTGCTCACCGGCCTGGCGGACGCCATTGTGGCGTGGCTCAACGATGGCGGCAACGTCTACCTCCACTGCAGAGAGGGCCGGAGCCGAGCCAGCTACATCGACATCGCCATCCACTGCCGGGCGCTGGGGATCAGCGCCGATGACGCGCTCACCCGCATCAGGAGCACAGCGGCCGATCGCCGACCCGAACCCAGGTTTTCTTGCCCAACTCCAGCGGCTATGGCCGTGATGAAGATTGGAGCGCGTGCGCCTTCGCTGCGGTCTCGGCACGTGGCGGCGTCCCAGTGAGCCGCCGCGACGTAAATGATCTTGGCGTGCAGGAGGAAACGGCTGCTGCCGACGTAGATCCTGGTCAGCAATCCGCCGCTGGGCCAACCAGACGCGCCGCAGTTGTGATCCACCCGGCGAAGCACGACGACATGGACGGTTTCCAGGCCGCTGTCCGCAAGGCCATGACGGAACTTGGCTGGGCAGAGCCGCTCTGGCTGGAAACGAGACCGGATGACACAGGTGAGCGACTGGCCCGGGAAGCCGTGCGGTCCGGCGTTGACTTGGTGCTGGCCAGCGGGGGCGATGGGACCATCACCGCCTGCGTGGCCGGCGTCGCAGGCTCAGGGATACCGCTTGGCGTGCTGCCATGCGGCACCGGGAATCTGCTCGCACGCAACCTCGCCCTGCCCCTGTCTCTGGATGAAGCACTGACGGTGGCGCTGACCGGATCTGACCGGCGGCTGGACGTTGGCACGGCTAACGGCCGTCCGTTCGTGGTGATGGCGGGGATCGGATTCGACGCTGAGCTGCTCGGAGGCACAAGCGAGGAGCTGAAGAAGCACATGGGCTGGGCCGCCTACGTGCTGTCTGCGCTGCGGCATCTCGGTGACCGCCCGGTCAGGGTGGTGCTGCGGGCGGACAGCGGCCCGCCACAGCGGCGCTGGGCCAGCGGGGTGATCATCGGCAACGTCGGCTCGCTGCAGGGCAACATCCGGCTGCTGCCGGACGCGGCACCCGATGACGGCGTCCTGGACGTGGCAGTCCTTGCCGCCCGGGGCTGGACCGGGTGGGTGCGGCTCGCCGCCGACGTGCTGCTGCGGCGCAGGACCGGCCGTCTGGGCCGGCTGGCCTGCCGTGACCTGGTCGTCGACGTCGGCCGTGCGCGGCCGTGGGAGGTGGACGGAGAGGTCGCCGGATGCACACGGCAGCTGAGAATCACCTTGCAGCCAGGGAACCTGCTTCTGCGTGTTCCCGCGACGGCTCGCCGCTTATCGGCCGGGCTGTCAGCGCTCCCGCGGCCTGCTCTTCGGATTGCGGCGCAGCAGCAAGACCGCCTGCCGCCGGTGAGTTACTGGGTGTGGTAACTCAGCCATGCGCCAACCGACGCCGGCGGCAGCTCAACGAGCAGCGCCCAGGCGAGCGATTCACCACGCTGGCCCGGTGGCGGGTCATGACATCAAACCCGGCATTCACAACAAGGAGCGTTGCCGCCGCGGTCGCGGCTCGCCGCTGTGAGCGGGCGCGATACTTGGTCGTTGGGAGTAGCTGCCGATAGCCAGGCGGTCAGTCCATCGGCTGAGCCTTGACCGGCACTGGCGCAGTTGCGGTCAGCAGGCTGGCCGGGGGGCGGAGTGCTGGCTGAAAAAGCGGGTGAACTCGGCGCTGGCGTTGGGTCCATGGGGGTCGGTGTAGGAGCCATGCGGGACGCCGCCGGACCAGACATGCCCGCCCCGGTGGATGGTCCAGCGCTCGGCCAGGGTCGCGCCGTTGGGGCCCTGGTAGCAGGTGCGGGTGTAGGCATGGCCGCCGGGCACCTGCCCGGCGGTGGTCACCGCGGTGGGCATGGCGCCTGGGCTGGCTGCCGCCAGGGCGTGATCGATGAGGCCCGCGGCGTTGGCAGGGGCCACGGTCGTATCCCGGTCACCATGGAAGACGATCAGCGGCAGCGGGCGCGCCGGGGGCCGGGCGGCTGTGATGGGCCTTGCCTCATCGCGGTGAACGCGGAGGCCAGGTCACCGGCGGTGCCGTAGGCCAGCCCGGAGTGCACGCCGACGGCGGCGTACAGATCGGGGTAAACCGCAGCCATCACCGCGGCCATCGCCCCCCCGGCAGAGAATCCGGCCACATACACCCGGTCGGCATCGGCCCCGTACCGGTCGGTGACCTGGCCGGTGATCCCGGCGATCAGCGACGGCTCGCCCGCGCCGCGGCGCTGATGACCGGGCGCAAACCAGTTCCAGTATCGGCCCGCGTTCGCCGAGGGGGCCTGTTCGGGGTAGACGACCAGGAACGTCTGATGCTCGGCGATGTGGTTCATGGCAGTAGCGGACGCGAAGGTGGCGGCGTCTTGGGTGCCGCCGTGCAGCATTACGACCAAGGGCACGGGCCCGCCAGTGTGACCGGTTGGGACATACAGCCGGTAGGCGCGGGTGCCGGCAGCGTTGGTGTAGGAGAAAGCACCGAACCGGCCCGCCGGTCGCTTGGCGGCCGGGGCCGCGGACCGGTGCGCGCGGTGCGGGCCGGCGTCCCCCGGCTGGGGAGCGTGCCGAGGCGGGGAATCCGGCCAGAAGGAAGCCACCTCATCGGTGTCCCCTCGCGGGCGCGCAGCGCTGGTGTCGGCTCGCAGGAGCGGTCAGCCGCGCTACCGGTCTGCTCCTCGGCACATGGTGCATGCGCCGCACGCCGTGCCACCGCCGGGCCGGCCAGGGTTTGCTGGATCAGCGCGGTTGCCTCGATGAGGCGCCCCTGGCGGGTCAGGCGAGTGGCCTCAGCCATCGCCGCCATCTGGCGTGTATCCATGGCTTTATCCCTTCTTGTGGTTGTCTTCGCTGGTCTGCTGGCAGGCGGCGGCCCGGATGCGAGCTGGCGGTGGTCCGGACAGCCGTGGTCATCGCGGCGGCTTAGGCGGTGCGGGCGGCCAGGGCGGCCTTCACCGCGGCGGGCGCGCGAAAGGCACCGAGCACCTCCACCGAGGCAATCGTGACGAGGGCCAGCTGGGGGGAGACATCGGCGGCGATGCTGGCCAGCCCGAGCACCCGGATCTGGATCATCTGCCCGGCGTCGCGGATCTCCTCCAGGTCGCGACGGGTGTAGTGACAGCTGCCCAGGGTGAGGGTGCGCCGGGCCGCTGTCTGATCGAGTGCCTCGCCCCGGGTAGCGAGCTGGGTACGGATGGCTGTACGGATGAAATCGGTGCGGTTGGTGTAGAAGCCTTCCTGGACCAGGAGATCGATCTGCCCCAGGTCCACCAATCCCAGGTTGATAGTGATCTTCTCGGTCTTCTCACCCTCACCGATGGCCATCCGTCAACCATCTCCTTACCATCTATATGGATGGTAACTTCAGGGATGGTGCGCTGCAATAGGCCCGGCATGTGCCTGCCACCGTTCGTTTTTAGCGCTCCACGAGGCTGGCGCTGGGTCAGGGGATGCCGAGCTGCAGATGGATGCTCTCGGATTCGACCTTGTCCAGCGAGTGCTCCCAGGTGCGGTGTGGCCAGTGGTAGCGCGCGACGCCGTCGATGGGCCGGTACTCAGCGGTGTAAAGGGTCCCGAAGCCCTCGTGGAAGCGGGTGGCGTAGAGCGGGGAGCGCAGGCAGGCCGCGATGATGCCGGGCACATCGGTGCCGTGCGCTAGCAGTTCCTCGAGCCGTTCTTGCCGCTCCACGCTGCGGATCGCCGCTGCGTACGGCGCCCATTCCACACTGCCCTGGTGGTTGGTCGTCACGGCCCGGTCGGTGACGCGGGCCGGCCGGTCCGGGGCGAGGTACACCGTGGCCCACCGGCCGTTACGGTCTATCGCGGTGACGTTGTAGGACATGTGCACCGGTACCCGGCGCAGCACGCGCACCGCCTCGTCAACGTTCCCGCAGACCTCGAGCACGTAGCGGATCACCAGCGGGATGCCGAAGCCCTCGCCGACCTCGTGTCGGCCCCCGAACGTCAGCGAGATGGCCAGCCCGGTGTCGTTGACCCCGTCGAGCAGCCCCCATAGGCAGTCGAGCATGCCGAGTACCCGGCGGCCGGTATATGCCGTCCGGGCCACGACACCGTCGAAGATGCGGTAGTCCCAGTCGTAGTTGCGGATCAGCGCCGGCCCGCCGTCCAGGACCGCGGCCTGCGAGCAGCCGGTGAGGAACGGCGGCGGGTTCCACAGCGCCAGCGCGGCGCCGGCGTCGGAGTCACCCGGGATCATCGCGGTCAGCCGCTCCCACGTGGGCACGAGTTCCGGCATGTGCTCCTCGAGCCGGGCCCTTGCCTCCCCGGCGGCCGGGCGGGTGTTCGCGCCGTCCCGCCACCACCGGTGGAAGGCCGGCCAGGTCGCCGCCAGCTGCTCACGGATCTGGTCACCGGGCTCGTCTTCCTCATGCGCGCGGACGGTGAGGCTGACCGGGCCAGCCGGTGTTGCCCCCTGCCAGGGCGGTTCGGCCGCCTGCCCGGGTATCCAGTCCGTCAACGCGAGGCGCTGCAGCCAGGAGCGCCAATCCGACCAGTCGACGCCCTCCACCCACCGCTGCCAGCCCTGCCAGTCAGAAGGCGCAGCGATGCGGTCACGATCCTCGGGAGTTTTCGCCACAACTGTCTCCGTTCAGGCTGGGCTGGTAGCAGGAGTGCCCGGTGTCCGCGGCTTCCACGCATCTGCTCGCTGCCAGCACGCCCAGACCTGGTCCAGTGGCGGAGGGCCTGCTGGCGGGCATCAGCGCGGCCCAGCCTGGCCAGGTGGACCGGATAGCCGGGAGGGTACGGTCTTGATCCGCCGCGGGATGGCCGGACCAGGGCGGCGTTGAGGGGACGATTCGGCCAGCTGGCGGTTCCTCGCCGGTCTGAGCGTCTGGCCATGCGCGAGGTGCCCGTGTGCGTGCTGGACTGGTGGGCCGGTATCTTCGACCGGCCTGGTCAGGAGATGACTGCGTCGATGGTCTTCTTCAGTGCACTGGGCTGGGCAGGGGTTCTCGGCGCTTTGCGCCGGGCCTGCTCGAGCTTGGTCCCGATGTCCTGAAGCTGCTTGCGGCCAAGGCCGGCCCGTACCTTCGGGAACCAGTCTTGCTCTTCTTCCTCGATGTGATGGCTGACGTTCTCGATCAGTACCGTGGTCTTGGCGTCGAAGTGCTCCGCATCCGGCGCCATCGCCGACAGTTCCATGCACAGGACGTCGGCAACGTGATGCTCTTCGTAGGACTCGAGCACGTCGTCCTCAAGCTCGGGCAGCAGGGCGCGGACCTCGGGGTACATCACCTCGTTTTCGATGTAGGTATGCACGGTCAGCTGTTCGATGATCTGCCCGGCGAGCCTGGCCTTTTTCTTGGTCGCCTTGTCACCGGCGCGCTGGAACTCGCGGAACAGGCGGCGGATTTCCTTGTGGTCGTCCTTCAGCAAGACGATTGCGTCAGATGTCATGGTGCCCCTTCGAGAGTGGCTGGTGCCTGGCACGCCGACCACTACCCCCACGCCTGCGGCTAAACGGCGCGCCAGGGCTTCCGGTCCTGGTTCTGGTCCGCCACCGGCCAACTCGGCACCTCTTGGCTCCGCGATCGTGCATGGCGGTGCTGGGCGGCCGCGTATGCCGCAACCGCCGCTGCCCGCCGTGGCCAGCGAGCGATGCCCGGACGCAACAGCGTTATGCGGGGGAGTTCAGCTGCTGGGCGGTTGCCTGTGCCCGCGGATGTCCGGCCTGCGCGGCCGCCTCGCGTTCGGCTTCGGCGTTGATCTCGCCGCCGAGCAGGACGGCGATGCCGGTGAGGTAGAGCCAGAAGATGAGGATGACCACGCCGGCGAAGGCGCCGTAGGTCTTGCCGTAGTTGCCGAACTTGGCCACGTAGAAGGAGAAGCCGAGCGAGGCGAGCAGGAAGATCGCGCGTGCCGACCAGGCCGCCGGGGCTGACCCACTGCCAGCGCGGCGATCCCGGTTCGGCCCGAAGTAGTAGAAGACCGAGAACAGCAGCGAGATCGCGATGATCGTGAGCACCCACCGCACCACCGTCCACACGACGATGAACGCCGTGCCCGGCCACGCCGCACATGGCCTTGGATGGCCGAGCCGAGCGGGGCGCCGAACACGATCAGCGCCGGAGGCGATCCCGCCGAGCACCACCGTGGCCAGCATGAGCGGGAAGGCCCAGCAGCCGCTTGGCCAGGAACTTGCGGTCGGTGGGCACGTCGTAGGCGATGTCCAGCCCGGTCTCCAGCGCGGCCATGCCGCCGAGGCGCTCCAGAGCGCGATCACCACGCCGATGATCACCGCGGTGAGCGAGCCCGCGGCCGAGCGCCCGGCGGCCGCGGACTGACCGCCTGGCTGAACACTGCCGAGGCCCCCGGCGGCAGCGCCTGTGGCCAGGCCGTTGACCAGCTGGTTCACCGTGCCGATTCGCCGATCTGGATCAGGCTGGCCAGCCCCAGCAGCGCGATCAGCGCCGGGAACAGGGCCAGGAACCAGTAGTAGGCCAGGCTCCCGGCGGTCATCGTGCAGCGGTCGGTCTTGAACTCCTTGACGCTGCGCTTGAGCAGTGTCGCGCCAGCCGGTCTCGCCGAGCTCCAGCGGCGTGTCCGGGCCGCCCGAGACCTTGGTCTGCGGCGGGATCGCCTCCTGCTGCGTGCTGCCGCTCTGGCGCTGGTTGCCCTCGCGGCCATGGTCACGCCGCCTTCTCCGGCTGCTGGCCGTTCTCCCCGGCCAGACGCCGGTGAGCTTGCGGGTGCCCTCGGCGGCGCCGCGGTCGACAGCGGCCTTGACCACCGCGAAGATCGCGCCCTGCAGCGGCGGCGGCCAGCAGGATCTCCCGCCAGCCCCGCCGGGCGTCGGTGGCCTTGGGCGCATCGTCTTCCCGCGCGGCGAGCTTCCAGACCTGCTTGAAGATCGCCCCGGCGAGCATCCCGCCCAGCACGCTGACCAGCATGCTCACCGGCTTGTACAACAGCTTGATCATCGTCTTCCTCCACCACCTGAACGCCAGATAACCGGCGATGAGCACGCCGGCAGCCACCGCCAGCGGCACCCGGCGCTGCCTGGCGGTGCTGGCTCCCTTGCGCGACCGACCGCCGCACGGGTTCCGGCGTGGCCTGCCACACCGGCGTGCACCGCTGCCGCCGTGCGGCCTTGCAGCTCCTTACCGGCTCGCCGGCGGACATGGCTTTCTGGCGGGCCGCCGCGGTCTTGCCAGCGAGCTGGCTGCGCACACTCTCGGCGCCGGCGGCGGCCTTCGTCCCGCGCCTGGGCTGTCTTGCTCTTCACCCGCCCGGACAGCTCGGCTGCCTTGGCCCGTGCCCGGCCCTTCACGTCTGCCTTGGCGGCCAGCTGCTCGACCGTCTCGCCGAGCTGCTCGCGGGTCCGCTCGATCTCCTGCCTCAGCTCCTGCTGACGTCATCGGGCGCCGCCGCAGCGCACCGGCCTGCGCGGCGCTTTCCGCGGTGCGCTATCGGCGGCTGCGGTATCCGGTGACTGGACCGCCGTCCCGTGTGGTGTCCGCCTCAGCGGCCTGCCGTCCCGCGGGTTTCCTTGCCCGTCCGCTGGTGGTCATCGCCGCGCCCTTTCCTTGATCTCTTCGACGTCGGTCTTGACGCTGCCCACGGTCTCCTGCGGCACCGGAGGCGTGGCCTTCTGCAGGCGGCCCTTCCCCACCAGGGCCGCTACCGCGGCGACCGCCAGCAAGGCCGCGCCCACGATCAGCGCCGCCAGCCACGCCGCCACCACCCCGCTGAGGGCGATGATCGCGCAGGCGATCAGGCAGCCCACGCCGTACAAGGCGATCAGGCCGCTGCCGCCCAGCATCCCGATGCCCGATCCCGGCCTGCTTGCCCTTGCGGGTCATCTCCAGCTGGGCGAGCTTCAGCTCATCGCGCACCAGCACCGAGACCTGCTCCGACAGCGACTTGACCAGTTCACCCGTGGAGCGCTCCTGCGCAGGAGGCGCCTTCCCGCCGTCGCCAACGTGTTCCATGATGTCCGCCCTTCCTGCAGATGAGTGCCTGCCCCTACCCAGCCTTCGGCGGGCCTAACACGGCCGGTGCAGCGGAAAGCACCCGACCCCGCCAGACGGTGATGAGCGCCCGAGTGCTTCAGGTCCGGGTGCTCTCAGGCGAACTCGCCCCGGCCACGGTGGCGGCGTTTCGGTTCGGCCTTGGCGGGTAGCCAGATGCCCGCCGGTCCGGGCGGCAGAGACCGACCGCATGCACTCCGCGAGCAGATCGCTCAGCTCGCGGCCAGATCAGGCTCCGGGATCAGCCAGCGCCGTTCGCGGGCACGAGAGGGGGAACTACGCCATGTACATCGGTATTGGGACGTGACCAATCGCAGTTCAACATCGACCGTACCTATCCGGGGCGGTGGACGATCAGCTTCAACAACCCGCCGATCAACATGTTTGTGCCCTTAACCATCGTCGAATTGGGAGTGCTCTTGACCGACCTCGAGGCGGACCCGTCCGTGAAGGTGGTGGTGTTCCAGTCCGCGAATCCCGATTTTTTCGTCTCCCATCTCGACGTAGCCAAGGCAGCGGAACGGCCAGAGGCGCTGGGCCTTTGGCGCGATTTTGTGCTGCGCCTTTCATCCGTGCCGGTCGTGAGCATCGCCAAGATTCGCGGCCGCACGCGCGGCATCGGCAACGAGTTCGTGCTGGCCTGCGACATGCGCTTCGCCAGCCGGCAAGGCGCCCTGTTCGGCCAACCCGAGATCGGCGTCGGACTGGTCCCGGGCGGCGGAGCTCTGGAATGGCTCCCGCGCTTGGTCGGCCGCTCGCGCGCACTCGAGATCGTCCTCAGCGGCGACGATTTCGATGCCGATGTCGCCGAGCGCTATGGCTGGGTGAACCGCACGCTGGATGATGACAAACTCGACTCGTTCGTCGATTCGCTCGTTCGGCGCCTGGCCTCGTTCGACCGTGAAACGCTGGCGGCGGCGAAAGCCCAGATCAATCGCTTCGGGATGCCGACAGCTGCCGAGCTTCAGTCGAGCAACGACCTGTTCTTCCCACTGCTGGCCTTGCCAGGTGCGCAGGCGCGCCGCGCGAAGGTTCGTAACATCGGTTACGGTGTTCGCAGCGACTTCGAATTGAACTTCGGCCGCTACCTTCCTTCGTTCGGAGCGGATCACGACCATGACTCGGATGCGGAGTCCGACTGATCGTCTTGATCGCAAGATGCCAGACATCTAGTCCTTCTTCTCGATATACGGCCCTCCAGGGACGCCCCAGCCCCACTCCGGCATAGGCGTGGAAGGATCGGCGGGAGTTTCGGAAGGCAAGCCGGAGTTGATGACGGCGAGGCGCGATCCCCACTCCAGGTAGGCCACGAGTGCCGACCGGAATTCGGGGTCGCTGGGCATGCCGATTTCATCCGCCGTGTCGAGCAGCAGGTTGACCCAGCGGCGCCGCTGCTCTTCAGTGATGTGCTTGCCGAAGTGGTGCGCCAGCATGGTGTGGTGCCCGCCGCGGGTGGCGGTGTAGTCGTGCGCGCCGCCAGTGACTTCTCCGATGAAGTCGGCAACGTGCCGCGGATGCTCAGGCGACATTCCGGCGAAGAGCGGGCGGAGAAGATCGTCGACCAGCACGCGCTCGTAAAACCGCACAGTCAGCTTCTGCAGAACATCGGCTCCGCCGAGCCATTGGTAAAGCGTGGGAATGGGGTTCTCTTCGGCCAAGGGAATCTCTATTGCAGAGCTACGAATCGTTTTTGATGCCGGCGTAGCACCGGCGGATGCAAAACGCCCAGACGCCACAAAGCCGGGCTGGTTGGCCCGGCTGTTTCTCTTTCGTGGACTGGTCGGCCGATCTTGTTTCGATCGCCGATCGCAGGATGTCTAGACTCTCTTTTCGAATCCGCGTCTTCTCAAATTCCGTCTCAAATCTGACCTTCGCGTCGCGGGATCACCAGTCCCGCTCCGCGCCCCTTACATCACCATCGCCAGATTTTCCAGTTCGTGCTGCAGCACAGGAATCGCGCAGCCGGCCATTTCGACGCGGCCTGCCGCATCGAGTGCCGCCTTGGGCGATACCCCGTAGCCCCGGCCCATCAGGAAAACCTGAAGCAGTTCGGCCGCTTCATACGAATCGATCATCCCACCCTGAAGCAGATCGTTTCGCAGAGCTGCCAGTTCCGTCATCGTAAAACGGTCCTTGTCGTTACCGCTGGTCACCGCGTTCATTTTGTCGCTCGTGTTAAGCTTCGCTTCGTTAAGCATGGCCGTCATCACCTCCGACTTCGACCTTCACTACTTTTGCCTATTAGACTCATCGGCAGCTGTGATAGTTGCATGCAATTGAGCTGCCGCAATTGCTCTATCTGGTAATACGTACCCCAAACCCCTCTGGATTCATATAACCCCTGTGGATATAGAAAGTTGCACGGGTTCCCTTAGGGCCATTCGGCCCCCCACGACGGTGCCATTAGTACCGGGCAGTAATCTCAAAGTTGACACATTGTGTCGTGTTGCGAGCGCTGCGAGTCACGTTACGACCGGTTTTGTAGGTGCAACTCAGTGTGGGATCGGCCGAGGCAATGCAAAGATGCTGGACCTGGATCCAAGCGAGGATTGGCATTTGGTGGGTTGCTTACCCGGAAATGCTACGGGAAATGCTCTGCGTCTCGCCCTGGAACAACTGCCGCGGCCCGAACCCGAACACCCCAGCCAGCATGCTCGAAGGGAACGACCGGACGTTCGCATTCCAGTCAGTTGCGACCGAGTTGTAATATCTCTGCGCGCTCTGCAGCGAACTCTCCGCCAGGTTCAGCGCTGTCTGCAGTGGCTTGAACTGCTCTGAGGCCTTCAGCTCCGGATGCCGCTCCACCACCGCCAGCACGCCCTGCAGGGCGGCCGCAAGCTCGCTTTCCGCAGCCGCGCGATCTTCGGGCGCCGTTGCCTGCATAGCCCGCGAGCGCAGCTCGCCAATGGTCTCAAGCACGGCCTGTTCCTGCGGCGCATGTCCGTTCACCGTATCGAGCAACTCCGGAATCAAATCCTGCCTCCGTTTCAGCTGCACATCGATATCGGACCACGCCGAGTCGCAGCGCAGCCGCAACTGCGCCAGCCGGTTGTAGAGGTTGATCACCACCACGGCGACAACAACCAGAATTGTAAGAACGATGATGGCCGACATGAGTGTTTTCGATGAAAACAGCCCGCACACGGGCTAATCGAGACCTTACCACACTGAATATTCAGGTTTGTTAAGGAGTTGTCGAGGACTTGCGTTTTTCGGGGATGGCGTCATCCCGAGCGTAGCCGTTCTTCAGGCGGAGTGAGGGATATCCCTTTCACTCAAGCTGTGCATTTACCACTTGTCGGTGAAGTCTTACTGCTGGGGCGCGAAATATCCCTTGCGCGCGCGGACTTGCAGGTCTTTCTTGAGAGCGGAAATCTCGATCGAGCGGTAGCGCCCATCGGCGTCAAAGTCGGCAGGCTTGTAGGAGACCACGTACTGGCTGCGCAACTCGTCTTCAATCGCCGCGAACGAGTGCGTAATGTCTTTCATCTTGAAAGGGAAGAACGCCCGTCCGCCGGTCGCTTCCGCCAGTTGCTCGAGCACGCGGTCGCCGCGCATCACCAGTCCGCTGTCGTCGGTCGAAATGGCGTAGATGATCACTTCGGAGCGCTGTGCCATCTCGATCGCCTGCGCTTTGGAAATTTCGCTCTGATTATCTTCGCCGTCGCTGACGATGATAATCGCCTTCCGCACCGGGCGATCGGACCGATCCTTCAGAAATTTATCTTTGCAGGCGTGGTAAACGGCGTCATACAGCGCCGTGCCGCCTCCATCATGCAGCTTGCTCACGCTGGCAGAAAGTAACTTCACATTGTCGGTAAAATCCTGCGCCAGCTGGCTGTGGTTGTTGAAACCGATCAGAAACGCTTTGTCGAAGCCGGCGCGCACCGTGTGCTGCAGAAAGTTCGTGGCCGCGGTCTGCTCGAAGTCAAAGCGGCTGTTGACCGAACCGCTGATGTCGATCAGCAATCCCATATGCAGCGGCAGATCGGTTTCACGCTTGAAATTTAAAATAGCCTGCGGCGGCTTGTGATCGTCGAGAATCGCGAAGTCTTGCTGCGTCAGGTCGCGCACGAATTTGCCGTGCTTGTCGGTCGCGATGAAAAGCACGTTGACTTCGTTCACCCTGGTACGAATCGTGATCAGGTTTTGCGGATCATCGGTAGAATCGGAGGCAGAGCTCGCAGCGGTTGCGTTCGCGTTTTCGAAGTTCGCCGCGGTCGGTGCGCTCGCCAGGTAAGACGATTGGCCCAGGCATGAAGCAACCCCGGCAAAGGTTGCCAGGATCAGCGTCAAAATCCCCGAAATCCGGCGCGTGTAGTTCATGCCTGAAAAATCCAATATTTTCACTCTAATCCGTCTGTAGCGACTCTTCCAAACTATTTGATGCACGCGGGATGCCGAATACACCAGCTTCCGGACTACGCCATGTGTTTGACTTTAGGGGCGCTCCGTGCAGATTCCAAGTTACAAAAGGAGCACACGTTTGGTCATGGCAAAGAACCAGCTATTTCTACGACTTGCGGCGTCCATGGCCCGATTCGGGCCGCATCCTCGTAGCCAGTCGGATTCCGCCGCCAAGATATTGGCCGCGTTCCCCGGAATTTTTCATAAAATCGTGCCAGGGCAGGCACGCAATGGGATGTGGCCGGGCTGGACCGGCTGGAACGCGGCGGCTGGTACCTCATCAATTGCAATCATCAGTCATGGGTGGACATCCTCGCGCTGCAACATCTGCTCAACCGGCGCGTCCCGATGCTCAAATTCTTCCTCAAGCAGCAGCTGATCTATGTGCCGGTCATCGGACTCGCATGGTGGGCGCTCGACTTTCCGTTCATGCGGCGCCATTCGGACGCCTACCTGCGCGCGCACCCGGAGAAGCGGCACCAGGACCTCGAGGCCGCGCGCACCGCCTGCCGGAGATTCGCGCTGGCGCCGGCTTGCGTGATGAATTTCGCCGAAGGCACCCGATTCACGCCGCAGAAGCAAAAGGCCCAGCATTCTCCCTATCGGCATCTGCTGAAGCCCAAGACCGGCGCGCTCGCGCTGGCGATGAGTGTTCTCGGCGATCGGCTGCGCTCGTTCATCGACGTGACGATCGCCTACCCTCATGGTGCTCCGACGTTCTGGCAGTTCCTCTGCGGCAACGTGCCCCGTGTCATCGTCCGGCTGAACCCGATTCCGATTCCGCCGGAATTCTGCAAGGGCGATTACCAGGGCGACCCGAAGTTTCGCAGGGCCATACAGCGCTGGTTGCAGGAAATGTGGCGCGAAAAGGACCGCCAGATCGACGCGATATTACGTAGTGCCTAGGGCCGCACGCGGCGCACACCGGCGCAGAATCGACCGCGCCGACTCGATGATTCGGCGCCCCGGTTCGAGCGACATTCACGTCTCACCTACCATGCGCAGCACCGTACCCCTCCGCAACAACTTCGATCTGCTGCGCTTCGTCTTCGCGGCGGTGGTCGTGCTCTACCACGTCCGGATCTGCTCCGCGGCGCCCGAGCTCGCGTTCCTCCGCGTGTTCTCCGCCGACCTCGCGGTGAGGGCGTTCTTCGTCGTCAGCGGCTTTCTCGTCTTCATGAGCTTCGAGCAATCGCGCTCGACGGCAGAATATTTCGGCAAGCGGATCCGCCGGATCTATCCGGCCTATTTCACCGTGGTCGTCGGCGCCGCGATGCTGGGCGCATTCATCAGCGAGCTACCGTGGAAAGAATATTTCTCGACCGCCGTGCTTCGCTACGTCGCGGCGAATCTCGCGTTCGTCAACTTCCTGGCGCCGACGCTGCCCGGTGTCTTTGTCCACAATCCGCTGACAGAAGTTAACGGCCCTCTGTGGACAATCAAGATCGAGGTGATGTTCTACGCGAGCGTTCCGGTCCTCGCGTGGCTCGCGGCGCGGCGCGGCACGGCGCTCGTCCTGGGAATCGCCTACGCTCTCGGCATCGCCTGGATGCTCGGCTTTGAGGCGGCCGCGGCGCGAACGGGCTCGATCCTGTATGCCAAGCTTTCCTATCAGTTTCCCGGGCAGCTCGGGTACTTCGCGTCGGGCGCGCTTTGTTATTACTACCTGCCGTCGCTGCAGCGGCGTTGGGCGCCCGCCGTCGCGCTTGGCGCGGTCGGCCTGATTGTGGCCGATGTCTTACCGGCGCTGCGAATCGCCATCGAGCCCGCCGCGCTCGCCCTGGTCGTCACCTTCCTGGCGCTCGGCATCCGCCATCTGGGCAACTTCGCGCGCCATGGCGACCTTTCGTACGGCATCTACATTATCCATGTGCCCGTATTGCAGACGCTGGTCACCCTCGGCATCTTCGAGCGCAACGCCTGGTGCGCGCTGGCGCTCGCCATCGTCATCGTCCTCGCATTGGCGTTCGCATCGTGGCACCTCGTCGAGAAGCCGTTCCTTCGGCGCGCCTCGCACTATGTCCTGGCCAGCCGCGGCGCCTGAGCGAGGCGATCGGACGCGCCGACCCGGACCCTCCTTGCGAGCGCGGCGCCGTAGCCACGCAGTCACGCGCGCGCAGCCGGCACCGGAGGCGTACCGCAGTCCTCCCGCGTAGAATTATCGGATGAACCGTCGTCTTCCTCGCAGCGCGGCATCGCGAAATGTCTGACCGATGAGCAGTACCGAATCGATTGAGGGGACGCCCCGGAGCTGGCGCGCATGCGTCGACACGATCGAGGTGAGCGACGCGCGGCTGCTCGCCGCCGCGCTGTTCCGCAAGAGCTTCGGTCACCCGGTGCCCGCGATGCCGCGGCACTACGTGATGTTCTATCTTCCGCCCGGGTCGGTTGGCCGGGAGCCCGCGCGGCCGATCGTCATCGGCTACACCCACCAGCTCGCATTCGAGAATGTGTATCTGGCCGGCGGCATGTGCATCGACCCGGCAGCCTACCGGATGTTCCCGCGCTGGCTGTTCGACCAGGTGAAAGCGGAAGGCGGCCTGGCGACGATCATCATGAGGGACAGTTTCACGACGCTCGGAGACTGCCCCGCCGTGTTCGGCCACGTCGGCGACAAGCGCGCCCGCCTGGCCGACCTGCGCGCGGGCTTCGTCGACACGGGCAGGCTCCATCTGATGGTTCATTGGCGCCGCCCGTTGCCGCGCGAGGAACAGGAGCGGCTGATCGAACGCATCGAGCGCGTCGGTCGATTCTAGAGTCCGCCGTTCATGCCTTTCGCGATTCCGGTGCTGAACTACCATGGCTCGAACATCTCGGGCGCCGATTACGCGTCGAACGATCATGTCGCGCTGCGGACGGATCTCGGACTGCTGACCGGCGAGGGCTGGACGATCCGGCCGCTTCACCGATTGGTGCAGGAGTGCGTTCTCGGTCACGCCACGCCCGCGCCCAGGACCATCGCGCTCTCGTTCGACGACGGCACGGATTTCGATTTTGTCGATCTCGTCCATCCGCGCCACGGCGTCCAGCGAAGCCTGTGCAACATCCTGCTCGATCACCGGTCCGCGAACGCGGCGCGCCAGCCGCATCTGCACGCGACGGCATTCGTGGTGGTTTCCCCCGACGCCCGCTCCGAGCTCGATCGCCGATCGATGATCGGCGCGCGCTGGTGGAACGACGACTGGTGGCGGCCAGCGATCGCGACCGGACTCGTGGGCATCGCCAACCACAGCTGGGATCACAACCACGCGCTGGTCTCGCGCCCGCCGTCCGACGCCGGCGTGCGGGATACCTTCGCCTCGGTCGACAATTTCGCGTCCGCCGAGGCGCAGATTGCCCGAGCCGCGGAACACATCCGGAAGTTCGCCGCGAATCCCGCGCAGGGACTCTTTGCGTATCCCTATGGCGAGGCCAACCGGTACCTCGCGGAGGAATACCTTCCGCTCCACGCCGAACGCATCGGCGTCGACGCCGCGTTCACGAGCCGCGGCGAGCCGATCACCGAGGCAAGCGATCGTTGGCGCCTTCCTCGTTACACCTGCGGCCAGCATTGGAAGACATCGGACGAGCTCCGCGCATTGCTGCGCGACATCGCGCGGTGAAATCGCACGCGCCGGGTATCCCCGCCCGACAAAGATCGACGGACATCCGGCTCTCGCCGTGCGCCACTCCTGCCTGAACCTTCAGGCGTCCCGTCGGTGGCCCCGAACCAGGTTCTCTTCGATCACGTACGTCCAGAGCTTGTAGTCCTCGACGTTGCACGCCTGCAGCTTCGACACCAGCACCGCATTCAGGTCCTCGCGGCGCGGTCGCTGGTCCGGGCTCGCGTTGTCGGTGCGGGTTTCGAGCGGCACTCCCAGCTCGTCTGCCAGCGTCCTGGTGAACAGGCCGATCAGCTCGACCGCGCCCAGGAGGTCGATCTGCGCTTGCGCCATTGCCCTCGCCGCGCCGAAATCGTCGGTTCCGCAGAGCTGCCTGCATTGCCAGTTGTGCCGCGACGCGTCGCCGACGTACTCGTCGACGTACTCCGCCATGCTCATCTCCCTCACGACCTCGTGCATCCGATGGCCCTTCCAACTCTTCGCGTAGCGGTAGGCCGACAGCACGCGCTCGACCGGCTCCCGCACGAGCGAAATGACGAGTCTGTCGCCGAGCTTGCGCTGCAGCCAGAACGGAAGCTCGAAGTGGCCGGAGAGCAACCGCAATCGCGCGATCTCTTCCTCCGTCAGCCGCAGAAACTGCTGCCGGAATTCCTCGGAGGATCTGCGATAGCGCAGCGAGTGTGCGCCGCCGAACCACTGCGCCATGCTGTTGTACAGCGACATCCCGGCCGTCTTCTGAATATGGACGAACAGGACGTCCACGCGAGGCGTGATGCCGTGCTCCGACCCGCCCGCTTCCGTCTCCCGGATCATGTCGGCGATCGCGCGAGGCGGACCTCTCCCACGTGTTGCGCGAGAGCCCCGAGATAGTCGACCAGCGCCTCGGACCGGCCGCTTGAGTCGACGTCGGAAAATCCCGTCTGCTGGTGCATCGCTCTCCCCATTGCCGATCCCTCGAAAATGCGCGGCCATTCTCGGGCATCGGGCGAGTTCTGTCACCCCGAGCGGTTACAATGGCCCGGCGAGCGGAGACGCCGGGCCAATCAACCCCCCGCATTGCTTGCGGATTGCTTCACGGCGCCGGGTCCTTGGCATCCCTCGTTCGCAGGTCGATTGGCGGCTTGCACGCGCGAGCGCCTCAGCCTGTCCGGCAGGGTGGATTAGGCTTACTATCGGGCTCGCATGTGCGGTGGCGCACAGTACCCCCGCGGCCAAGCTGCTAGCCTTGCGTAGCCGGCCGCGCTGCCCGCGCGGGATCCCAACTGCTACGGCGGGCAGCGCGCCGATTCCGAAACGAGGAATTTTCCGATGCGCTACGACGAACTGACTCTCGGCATGACCGCATCGCGTGCCGACCAGGTGACCGTCGACACGATTCGCGCATTCGCGGCGGTCTCGGGCGACGACAATCCGCTGCACGTCGACGCCGGAATTCGCGAAGCGCTCGTCGTTCGGCGGCATCGTCGCGCACGGCACCCTGCTCGCGGCCTACGTCTCCGCGGTGCTGGGCCTCAAGCTGCCCGGCCCGGGAACGATCGCGCGCGAGTTCTACGCAACGCTATCGAGGCGCGGTGCGGCCGGGCGACCTCGTCGTGACGACCGTCAAGGTGATCAAGCTCGAGCCCAAGCTGCGCAAGGTCACCTGCGAATGCACGTCGCACGTGAACTCCACGCTCGTCGCGCGCGGACAGGCCTCGATGCTGTGCGAGGCCTGAACGCGCATTCGTTTGCGCCGCGCGCGGCCCGATCGGGCTGCGTCCGCCGCATACCGTTCCGCGCGGTCGCGTCGGACTCCGCGCGCCGAATGGACGCCGCCGCGCTCAGGCTCCACGGTCTTCGGGATCGGCATTCGCCGTCCCGCGCGAGTGACGGGCGCATGACAGGCAGCGCAGACCAATGCGATGAGCGCGTACCCCGTCGCCAGCGCGAACACCAGCGATGGTACTCCCGCCTGCCACGGAAGGAAGAGGCGCGCGTCGGCATAACGGCGAATGCGTCAGCCCGACGAGCGTCAGCGCCGCCGCTGCGCCGCGATCGCCGCCGCGACGCGCAGCCGGTGGTCGATGACGAAGATGAGCCACGCCGACCACAGCATCGCGGTGACGATGAATCCGTTGCCGAGCATCGCGACGACGGTGAGGCCGTGCTGCACGGATCGGGCAGCGCCGCGACGTCGATCTTCGCCGCGGCGATGAGGCTGCCCTGCTCGATGTTGACGAGATTCGCCATCACCGGAATCAGCGCGAGCGCAATCGCCTTCATGTGTTGGGCGCCGTCGTCACCATTGCCTGCTCCGCCATCTCCAGCCCGACGAATATCAGCACCGGCACGACGACGGACTCGGGCAGCCAGCCGATCAGCGCGCCGATCACGCCGGTGGCGGCGCCGATGCCGATGAAAAGCCCGGTCGCGAGCGTGTAGCCTGCACGGCTTCCCATGTCCTTGTACGCGGGGTGGCCGATGTACGGCGTGTTCTGGATCACGCCGCCGCACACCGCCGCGACGAGCGTCGACGACGCCTTCGACCAGCAGGATCGAGCGTGTCGAATAGCGATCGCCCGCCACCGCCGCCGATTCGGTGTTGTCGATGCCGCCGATCACCGTCGCGATCGCGACGGGGATCGCCAGCGGCACGTAATGCCACGCGGTCGAGAGCCCGTCGACGAAGGCGAGCGTCGGCCACGGCAACGCGAGCGTCCCGGCGGGAGTTCCCTGCTGCAGTGGCGGGGGCGCGTACCCCAACTCGCGCGCGATCGCGTACGCAGCGAGCCCCGCCAGCACCGAAACCACGACCGCGGGAAGGCGGTACGGCAATTTCACCTTGCCGACCAGCGTGATGAGAATCACGCCGAGCGCGACCATTCCGCCGATCGGCTCGGCGAAGATCTTGACGAACGGAAAGAACATGATGAGGCCGACCGCGACGGCGGAAAGCGCGCCCAGCAGTGCCGCGCGCGGCAGCGAGCGCCGCAGCGCGTCGCCGAAGAACGCCGCGCCGAGCTTCGCGACGCCCATGATGACCATCACCGCCATCCCGATCGCCCAGGCCCGGTGCGCATCGCCCGTGGCAACGTATGCGGGACCGACGACGCCGAAGGACAGCGCGAACAACGACGGCGTGTCGATGCCGAGCGGCATTGCGCAGACGTCCTGGCGGCACTCGCGACGGGCGAGGCGAAACGCGAGCCACGTGTAGAGGAGGTCGCCGACGAGGACGCCGAACGCGGTGCCCGGAACCATGCGACCGAGAACGACGTCGGCCGGCATGCCGAAGACGCCGACGAGAATGCCCGACATCGCGACGAGCAGCGCCATGTTGTCGACCGCCAGCGCGAAAAATCCGTTGACGTCGCCGCGTGCGTACCAGCGGTAGCGGAACGACGGCTCCGCGGAACTCATTCCGGCGATGCGGCCGCCGGCGCCGTCCCCGCGCTCACCTTGCTCTCCTGCCTCATGTACCTCGTTTGCCTCATTTGCGTGAAGCCTCGACGTTGATCTCGATCCGGACCTCTTCGCCGACGTCCCCCGGATAGCGGGTCATCCCGAATTCCGAGCGCCGTATCACCGTGTGGAACGCGCCGCCGCATACTGTTTGCCGGGCGAGCCCCAGTGCGACTTCCCTGCAGACAAAGCGGTCGGCGGTGAGCGTAGCCGGCCGCTGGACGCCGTGCAGCCATAGCGTGCCCTCCACCGCGGACAGCGCGTCGCCGGCATAGACGAACCGCTCGCCGATGAAGCGTGCACCGGGGTAGGTTTCCGTCTCGAGAAACTGCGCCGAGCGCAGCACGCCGTCCAGCGTCGCATTGCTCGTGTCGATCGACGCCGTATCGACGTCGACCACGATGCTGCCCGACTTCGCGACGGCGTCGAAGTCGACCCTCGCGGCCAGCTTCCCGAAACGTCCGCGCACATACGAAATGTCGCGATGGCCGACCGCGAAATAGATCGTCGTGTGCGCCAGGTCCACGGCATAATCCGCCGCCTGGCACATGGCCGAGGCCGCCAGCGTCAACGCCGCGAGCACCCGCGTCAGTGCGCGCCCGTCGCGAATTCCGTTTGCGCCAGCGCGTCTCGTGGGGGAATATGGATGGGTTGCGCGATGTTGACCCGCTTTACGGTCCTGGCGCGCGGCGCCGATCCGTAGCGGTCGGGAAGCAGGAGAATGGGTCATGACACACACGTTGCGAACGATCGTGCTTGCGGGACTCGCGCTTTGCGCTCCAGTCGCAATCGCAAGCTACCACACGTTCGAGATCGACGAAATCTACACGAACGCCAGCGGCACCGTTCAGTTCGTGGTGCTGCGCGAATCACAGGGAATGAACGGCCAGAACCAGCTGTCGGGAAAGATGCTCGTCAATACGAGCCCCGCGGGTTCGCCGAGTGTCGCCTTCTCGCACGACCTGCCGGGCGGCGCCTGCTACTACGGCTCGTGCATGCCGAGCCCGACAGCGCATATCGCGCGTTCTCATCGCGACGCAGGAATTCGTGGCGCTCGGGCTCATCACGCCGGACTACGTCATGCCCAGCGGCTTTCTCGCGCCGGATGGCGGCACGCTCAGCTACGCCGGCGGCGTCGACCAGTGGACCTACGGGCCGCTGCCGGTCGACGGGGTGAACGCGCTCTATCGCAGCGGGCAGACGAAGGCCAACGCCGCATTCAATTTCAACGGCGATTCGGCGTCGGTCACGCTCGCGGCGCCGGTGGCGCCTAACTACCACGGGTTGTGGTGGAACCCCGGCGCCGACGGGTCGGGCATCAATCTATCGCACCAGGGTGACCAGATCTTCGCCACCTGGTACACCTACGACACGAGCGGAAACGCGTTCTGGTTCTCGATGCTCGCGCAGCGAACGACGCCCACAAGTGCTGCCTACGCCGGCGACATCTATGTCGATTCGGGTCCGTCCTTCAACAACTTCACCGGCGCCGCCATCGCGACGAAGGTCGGTACGGGCACGCTTACGTTCAGCGATACCAACGATGGCCACGTTCGACTACACCATCGTCAGCGCCGGCGGCGCCAGCAATGTCCAGCAGACCGAGCTCATCACTCGATTCGTCCTCGACGGCAACAGCCCGCAGCCGGTCTGTGTTTACTCCGCCGCTCCCGATCTCGCGGCCGCGACCAACTATCAGGATCTGTGGTGGGTGCCGGCCGAATCGGGCTGGGGAATCGATTTCGCGCACCAGGGCAATCTCCTGTTCGCCACCTGGTACACCTACGATGTGAAGAATCAGAGCGCGGGCAACCCGCCTCTGTGGCTCTCGGTGCTAATGCAGCGTCAGGGCATGACCAACGTCTTCACCGGGCCGCTCAACCGGACGTCGGGTTCGCGCTTCGACTTCAACAATTATTACGCGGCATTCAACACGCAACAGGTCGGCACGGCGACCGCGACGTTCACCGACGGCAATCACGCGACGTTCGCCTACGCGACCGACGGCTCCGGCGGCCTGCCCGCCGTGAGCCAGAGCAAGGCGATCACGCGCTTCAACTTCGCCGCGCCCGCGGCGACGACCTGCCGCTAGCAATCACCTGAAGACGGCCGCCGACCGGTTCCACGGCAGCCGGGGCCTGCCCCGGCCGCCGCCTTGAATTTGCCGGATCGGGACGCCCTCGTGGTTCCCG
This sequence comes from Terriglobia bacterium, assembly GCA_963734265.1. Taxonomy (GTDB): domain Bacteria; phylum Acidobacteriota; class Terriglobia; order Terriglobales; family Acidobacteriaceae; genus JAIQFF01. The sequence continues at coordinate 1,071,098 of CAVTGN010000008.1, read as the reverse complement.
GCACCGCCGCGAGCATGCCTTTGGTGCACTGCACCCACGCGCCCGTTCGATGGCGCGGCCGGTGCAGCACCGACGTCCAGCGTTCACCGACTGCCGCACGCCGGCACTTTGCGGCTCGTGCCATTCGTCAGTTGCTAAGCGAAACGCGGGCCGGAACGCCTCTTGCTTACTTGTCGGGGCGGCATGGCGGTCGCGAGCATTTTCATTGCAATGGGCATGATCCGCGGCCATTTCGAACACCGACCCGGCAAGAGACAGTGAAAACCCATCCGGCAACCTCGCGTTGGTGCTTGTGCATCCTGGCGCTGTCGGCGACCTCGACGGGTATCGCCGCAGGTCCCGAGACCTGCCTCACGCTGCGTGAAAATGCAGCGGTTGCGCAGTGCGCCAATCAGTACGCCCCGGGGCGAGCGCCGATCAACATCCGCGAGCGTCCCGCTGCACCCTCCGGAACCCGCTACGCGGCCGTGCGCGCGGAAGATGTGCTGCAGACGGTCCCGGTGCCGTCGCTAAGCGCACCGTCGGGCGAGCCCGCCGGAGACTTCACTTTCGTCGGCCCAGAGCATTACCGATTCATCCTCAACGGAATGGCAATCGCCGGCATTGCCGGCTTCCTCGTGCTCGGGGTCGTCGGATGGCTCTGGCGCGTGCGTGGCGTGAGCTCCAAGCACTGTCCGTACTGCTCGGCGCGCGTTCCGTCGAACGCCCACGTCTGCAAGGCCTGCTTCCGGGTGATCTGACGCCGGCGCCGCGCGAGGCGGCGCGCGTCACGACATCCGCGCGACGTCCAGGAGCGGATAGAGCCGGCTCGTCCGGGGGACGCCGGCCAGCAGGTATTCCATCTGGTCGGCGAGGATGCGCCGGTTGCGCAGGATGAACTGCTCGTGCCGGTTCGGCACGTACGGAACGTAGAGCAGCGGCATGTCGGCCTGCTCGGGTGTGCGGTTCGACTTGCGGATGTTGCACTTCTTGCACGCGGTGACCGCGTTGGTCCACGCATCGCGTCCGCCGCGCGACACCGGCACGACGTGGTCGCGCGACAGGTCGCGCGCTCATGTAGCGCGTTGCCGCAGTAGGCGCACAGATGCCGGTCGCGCGCGAACAGCAGCGCATTGGTCAGGCCCGGCGACGTGCACGTGGTGCGCCGCCGGCGCTGCCCTTGATGGCCAGGATCGACTTGGTCGCGATGCGCGAGCGCTCGCCGTTCTTCTGCCAGCCGCCGCGAAACTCGCGGACCTCGTGGCCGAGCGACCACGCGACCAGCTGCTTCGCGTGGTAGGTGATGGCCTCCTCCAGCGCGACCCACGCCTGCGGAAGTCCGGCCATGTCGACGGTGAGTACCAGGGGTTCCATGCCCTTCGCATCTCCTTTGGCTTGGGATCGTACCGCGGATTGCCGCCGCTGTAACGCCCGGCACGGCGAAGTGCGCGCGCCCATACCGCCGCACGCCGCCTGTCGGAGCCACGTTGAATAGCGGGACCGGAGCCCGCGATGTCATGCCATCGCCGTCGCACGCCGACGCATGCGCGGATTCCGGCGACGAATGGCATGACCGAAATCGCGGCGATTCCGCAACGCCGGATGGGTTGCCAGGAGTTCGCCTTCTGCCGCCGCCCCCGGCGACGCGCCGGACCGAACCGCGGTGTCCTCAGCGATGCGGTCCGGTGGCGGGAAATGCGAAAGCGAGGTGTCCGAATCTGCGCCCCAGCGCCTGCGCGGCCCCGGCGATCGTGCTCGCGTAGTCCGCCTGCAGGCCGGCAGCGCCGGTCACGGCGGCGCGTACCGGCCCGGGCGCGAACGCGCGCTCGCCGGTGGCCGCGACTATCGCCGCGTGGTCGCGGAGGACGCGGGCGACCGAATGGGCGAAACCGATTTGCGCGGTCATCGCCTGATTGGCGTTGAACGCCACCAACGCAATCATCGCGTCGACCGGGTTCATCGCGGCGAGGATGCCATCAGCCAAAGCTCCGGGAACGATCCCGGGGGCCGGCGTCGAGCGAAACGGATGGGCGCCGGCGATGCTGCCCACCTCATCCTGAGGTTGTGCTTTCATCGCATGGTCCTTTCCAAGTTTTGCTGCAGTGCAGCATAACACGAGCAAGGCAGGCGGTCAAATGTTCCCGACGAGGCACCCGGGTCCGATCGCAACGCCTGTGGCATTTCCCGCGAACTCTCGCATGGAGCTCCAAAATGCTTGCCGGAGACAGACAGTGAGCGATCACATCATGACGGCTTGCCGCATTCGGCGCCCCATCCCAAATCGTCGCCCGATATCGTATCCTCCCGGGTTGAGCGTTCGCCCCGACGGCAAACATGAGCCACAAGCACGAAAACCTGCTCCGCGCGATCTTCCACGACCCCGTCAGCGGCAACATCCAGTGGCGCGAAATCGAGTCGCTGCTGAACCACCTGGGCGCGAGCCTCGAGTCGCTGCCCGGCGCGCGAATCCGCGTGAAGCTCAACGGCCACGAGGGCATCGTCCACCGGCCGCACCACGGGAACTCGCTGGGACGGCAGGATGTCCTGCACATCCGCGAGTACCTGGCGCACGCCCGCGCCACCCCTTCGCAGTACGAATCGGGCAAGGCCGGCCCGGCGTGACCGCGCCGCCGGATCGCCCGCCGCCGCGTTTGCCCGAAACGGCTGCTGCCTGATGGACGTCAACTGCCCCAATTGCAGTGGCGCCATGACGGCGCAGGCTCTGGACGCGCAGCCCACGCTGCGCCCGGTCGAGACCTTCTCGTGCGCGTCGTGCAATCTCTTCTGGTTTGACAGTACGTCGAGCATCCAGCTCTCGCCCAAGGCTGTCCTGGGGCTGTTCGAGGCGATCGGCAAGGCGTCCACGACCGCGCGGACTCCGCTCGCGTCGAATTTCAGCTGTCCGCGCTGTCGGAGCGCGCTCGCGTTCACCCATGACTTGCAGCGCACGACGCGATTCACGTTCTGGCGCTGCCCGCTCGATCGCGGGCAGCTCATAACGTTCAACCAGTTCCTGCGCGAGAAGAATTTCATCCGCGCGCCCTCACCCGCCGAGCTCGAGCGGCTGCGCGCCGACGGTCAAGCAGATTGCCTGCTCGCAATGCGGCGCGCCGATCGACCTCGAAACGGACAATGCCTGCCCGCACTGCGGCGCCGCGGTCGCGCTCATCGACCCGGACGGCATCGCCAAGGCGCTGCATGACCTTGCCGCCGGCGTCACGCAGACATCGCCCGCGGATTCCGCGAAGACGAGCTCGGCGCTCTCCGACGCGCAGATCGATGCGATTTTCGACGTGGCTCGCGTGCGCGAAAGCGAAGGAACGAGCGATCTCGTGGCAATCGGCGCCGCCGCGATCGGCGGCCTTCTCGGCGCGCTGATGTTTTCGCGCTGACCCGCCGGCAAGCGGCGTTGGAGCGTTCTCGCGCGTCAGAGCAAAGGCGGCGCGAAACCGTCGGGAAGCGCCACCTGCAGCGCCGCGCGCTGCGCGGCGTCGAGCGCGATCAGCGGCGGCCGCGTGCGCCGCCAGTCATCGTCACCGGTCCCCTGCGCGACCGCGGCCTTCAGCGCCGGCACGATCGGGAACTTCTGGAACGCTTGCCGCACCGCATCGAGCGCCGCCTGCTGCGCCGCGGCGTCGGGCGCGCGCCAGTCGTTCGCGAGGCGAAGCATCGCCGCGGGATTCACGTTGGCGGTCGCCGAAATGCATCCGGCACCGCCCGCGACGAGCGTCGGCAGCAGAAAGGTCTCGCTACCCGCGTAGACCTGGAAGCCGCGCGAAGCGAACGCTTCGATCAGCTGTCGTGTGAAAGCGAAGTCGCCGCCGCTGTCCTTGATTCCGGCGATCGTCGCCGGATAGCGCTGCAGCAGCCGCTCGATCAGCGGCACGCCGAGCGGTACCTGCGTGACCGGCGGGATGTGGTAGAGATAGATGCGCAGGCGCGCATCGCCAACGCGCTCGATCACTTCCGCGAAGCTCGCGAACAATCCGTCGTCGCTGACGTTCTTGTAATAGAACGGCGGAAGCATCAGCACACCGGCGCACCCGCGCTCGACGGCGTTGCGCGTCAGCGCGACGCTGTCGGGAAACGCACAACAACCGGTGCCGGGAACGATTCGATTCGCCGGCATGCCGGCCGCAACGAGCGCGTCCATCAACGCGATCTTTTCCGGGGTCGAGAGCGAATTCGCCTCCGACGTCGTGCCGAACACGGCGAGCCCGACACCGGCGTCGACGAGCCATCGGCAAAGACGGACGAAGCGTGCCGTGTCGGCACGCAGCTCGTCGTCGAACGGCGTCAGCACCGGCGCCAGCACGGGTGGCAGCAGAGTCTTGCGGCGGCAACGACGACTCCCTCGAGAATGGCCGCGCAGGCGGGAACGCCTTCGCGCCGTTACGCCGGGGATTATCGCGCTCCCCGGTGCATTTCTGCATGCGTCGCCAACGGCGCGGACCGGCCGCCTGCTATAATTGACTGAATGGTCGCCGCCTGCCTTTTCGGGCCGGCGGCTTTTATTTTCCCGAAGGTTGCCCGGCCGGCGCATTCCTTCCGTTGCCCCGATGAACGCCACCGCCTTTCCCGCCCGATCTCGTGCGCGACGTCGCGCGGCGCCGCACGTTCGCGATCATCTCGCACCCGGACGCGGGCAAGACGACGCTGACCGAGAAGCTGCTGCTCTTCGGCGGCGCGATCCAGATGGCCGGCACCGTCAAGGCGCGCAAGAGCGCGCGGCACGCGACGTCGGACTGGATGGAGGTCGAGAAGCAGCGCGGCATCTCGGTCACGAGCTCGGTGATGCAGTTCGACTACGCCGGCCACACGATCAACCTGCTCGACACGCCGGGCCACGAGGATTTCTCCGAGGACACCTACCGCGTGCTGACCGCCGTCGACGCGGCGGTGATGGTGATCGACGCGGCGAAGGGCGTCGAGGCGCAGACGATCAAGCTGCTCGAAGTCTGCCGGCTGCGCGCGACGCCGATCATCACGTTCGTCAACAAGATGGATCGCGAGGTGCGCGAGCCGCTCGGCGCTGCTCGAGGAAATCGAGTCGGTGCTCGAGATCGACTGCGCGCCGATCACGCTGGCCGATCGGCATGGGCAAGGCGTTCCGCGGCGTCTTCGACCTGCGGCACGACCGGCTGCTGCGCTTCACGCCGGGCGAGGAGCGGCGTCGCGCGACGACAGCGAGCTGATCGAGGGCCTCGACAATCCGCGGCTCGACGAGCTGTTTCCCGGACGAGATGCGCGGCGCTGCGCCACGACGTCGACCTGATCCGCAGCGCGAGCACGCCGTTCGACCTGCGACGAATTCCTCGCCGGGCGGCAGACGCCGGTGTTCTTCGGCTCGGGCATCAACAACTTCGGCGTGCAGGAAATCCTGCAGGCGCTGGTCGAGTGGGCGCCGCCGCCGCAGCCGCGCGACGGCGGCGCGCGCATCGTGCAGCCGGCCGAAGCGCGCGTTCACCGGCTTCGTGTTCAAGATCCAGGCGAACATGGATCCGCAAGCATCGCGACCGCATCGCGTTCTTCCGCGTCTGCTCGGGCCGCTACACGGCCGGCGATGAAGGTGCGGCATCTGCGCATCGGCCGCGAGATGAAGCTCGGCAACGTGCTGACGTTCATGGCCAACGAGCGCGTCGCGAGCGAGGACGCCGTCGCCGGCGACATCATCGGCATCCACAACCACGGCCAGCTGCAGATCGGCGACACGCTGACCGAGGGCGAGGCGCTCGGCTTCAAGGGCATTCCGTATTTCGCGCCGGAGCTCTTCCGCGTCGCGCGGCCGCGCGACCCGTTCAAGGCCAAGCAGCTGCAGAAGGGCCTGCAGGAGCTGGGCGAGGAGGGCGCGATCCAGGTGTTCGAGACCGCGCACGGGCAACACGCTGCTGCTGGGCGCCGTCGGGCCAGCTGCAGTTCGAAGTCGTCGCGCACCGCCTGGCGAGCGAATACAAGGTCGACGCGCTCTACGACGACGGCCAACATCTCGACCGCGCGCTGGCTCACCTTTCCCGACGAGGCGACGCGCCGCAATTTCGAGAGCGAGCAGCGCGGCGTCGCTGGCGACCGACGTCGACGGCAATCCGGTGTTCCTCGCGACCAACAAGTACAACCTGCAGGTCACGATGGAGCGCTGGCCGAAGGTCGGCTTCCACGCGACGCGCGAGCACGGGGAGCGGCTCGCCCACGCCTAGGCCGTGCGGCGTCGCGCGCTTCGCCGCGTCACGCGAGCGTCACGCGGGCCGCCGGCGCAACGACTGCGGCGCTGGCGCACGGGGCCGTCGGCCAGAAGCCCTTCGGCCGCGTGCCCGAACAGGTATCCCGCGATCACGGCCCACGCGACGAGGACGACGATCATGGTCGCCATCTCGCTTGCCGCGGCGCCCGAGCGGCGACGCCTGAAATGCGCCGGCGCCGATTCGCGCGGTGGCGGCGCCAGGCGGCGCGCGTGCCCCCTGAAGTTCGCGTCCCGCGGTTTCGGGCGAGGTAAATTCACTGGCGTCCAATGCGAGCAGATTTCTCATGTCAAGCTCCGGTTCAGGACGGGTTCGTCCATGTCCGGCAGTCTATGGGTGCCCCTCGTACTCGACAATCGATTTACATTGAGTCAATATGTGAGACCAATTCACATGAGGACCCCATGGCCGCGCACATTCCGCCGATGCAGGCACTGCGCGCCTTCGAGGCCACCGCCCGCGCGCAGAGTCTCACCAAGGCCGCCGAGGCGCTGCACCTCACGCACGGCGCGATCAGCCACCAGATCAAGGGACTCGAGGCCGACCTCGGTGTGCGCCTCATCGAGCGCGCGGGGCGCGGGATTCGCCTGACCGACGCGGGCGCGCGCTTCGCGACACGCGTACGCGGCGCTCTCACCGAAATCGCGGACGCCGTGCGCGAAGTTTCCGAGCGCACGAATCCGCGGCATCTGGGTGTCAGCGTGCTGCCGTCGTTCGCCGCGCGTTGGCTGCTGCCGCGCATCGGACACTTCATCGCGCGCCATCCGGATGTCGACCTCGACGTCAGCGCGAGCCTCGGACTCGCGGATTTCCAGCACGACAACGTCGACGTCGCGATCCGCTGGGGGCAGGGCGACTGGCCCGGGCTCGTCGCCCACCATCTGCTGGACGACGTCTATTTCCCCGTCTGCAGCCCGCGCTATGCGAAGGGGCGGCTGCCGCGCAGCCCCGCGGATCTCGCGCTCCACACGCTGCTGCGTGCCGACGACGACATGTGGAAAGCCTGGTTCGGCACCGCTGGTCTCGACTGGCCGGAGCCCACGCGCGGTCCCGCGTTCAACGATTCGGCGCTGATGCTGCAGGCGGCAGCCGAGGGCCAGGGCATCGCGCTCGCGCGAAGCTCGCTGATCGGGAACGATCTCCACAACGGAATCCTGGTGCGCCTGTTCGACGTCGTGTACCGGAGTCCGCGCAAGTATTTCCTCGTCTATCCGACTCGCTCGGCCGCGTCACCGAAGGTGGCGCTCTTCCTGCAATGGCTGAAGGACGAGATCGCCGCGGATGCGCAGCGCGCGGATCTCGCGTTCGCAAAAGCGCCCCGCGCCGTTGCCACGAAACGGCCGACGCGGGCCATGCCGGCGCGCGGCAGGAAATGAATCGGCGATTGGCACATCGTACGCGCGGAGAACGCCAGACACGCCGAATTGCGTCAGGCTCGGGCGATGCGCAACGGATTCGCGGCCGCAGGAAGCGCGGCCGCGATGGCGATACAGGTCCGCTGATTCAGGGCGGTCCGGACGCGCCCGGTGGCGCCGGGTAGTTCGGCGGCGGGTAGCTTCCCGAATTCGGCGCCGGATAATTGGGCGGCGGATAGTTTCCCGAATTCGGCGGGGGGTAATTCGGCGGCGGATAGTTCGGCGCGTAGCCCGGCGCAGGACCTTGGTAAGCAACGCGGCCCGGAATCTGGTTGCCGCGTGCATACATGCACTGGACATACGCGGAGTCGTAACGGCGCTGCAGGTCGTATGACGATGCGCCAGCGACGTTGCCTCCTGCCGCGCTGCCGAAGAGCAACCCCGTGCCGGCGCCAATCGCGGCACCCGCGCCAGCCTGGCCCGTCACCGAGCCGATGATCGCGCCGGCGGCGGCCCCCAGCGCAGCGGCGCCGATTGCGTTTGCCGCAGCCGCATCCTGCGCGGGTTGGCCCGCGGTCGGCCCGCCGATCATCGCGTTCGCATAATTGCGGCAATTGCCGTCATCCACCTGGAACTGATCGAAGCTCTTGTAGGTGCCCGGCAACACGGTGACGGCGGGCCCGGCGGGAACCGTCACGCAGCCTGCCAGCAGCAATGCCGCCGCAAGCGGGGCAACCAGAATTGTGTTTTTCATTGACCTTCCCGTTTCGGCTCGCGTGGCAATCACTGCATCCGCGAATTCGGCGCGCCCGGCCCGGGCACATTTTGCGGTACGACCTGCATCCATGCGCGATTGCAATTCTGCACGTACGGAAAGTATCCCGCGGGCTCCGTGCAGTAGTACCAGTAATTGTTCGCGGGAGCCGTCTGCGGCGCCGGCGACTGCTCGACATACACGTTGGTGTCCGCCGCGGCATATCCCGGGTAGCCATACGCGCCCGCATAGTACGGATAACCGTATCCGTACCCGTAGCCTGCATACGGCCACGCGCCCCACCAGAGCGGTCCGCCGAGGTAGAGGCCCGTCGCGAGCCCGGCGCCATACCAGCCCCAGCCTCCATACCAGCCGCCGTGCCCGTAATAGCCGCCGTGGTAATAACCGCCGTGATAGCCGCCGCCGTGCCAGCCGTTGTAGCCGCCGCCGTGCCAGGCGCCGCCGCCTGCTCCACCGCCGCCGCCGTGCCAGGCGCCACCGCCGCCACCACCGCCTGCATGGCCACCACCGCCGTGCTGCGCGAACGCGGAGTTGCTTGCGAGGATCGCCGCGAAGACCGCCACCAAGATCGAAAGGATGCGTTTTTTCATAAGACCCCCACGTGCAATATGCCCGTGCTTCTATGACCCCGGCAGCACAGGCGGAGTTCGATGCACCTTAAAAAGGGCGCATGCGCGGCGCCTGACCTGCGGCGTCCCGAAATAGTCTGCGCATTCCGTCATTTGGTCTGTGCTCTGCACCACCCAAGTACGGCTGACTTCGACTGCCGGACGTTCTTGCAACGTCTTGTTACAATTTCGAACGGCATCTTGCAGGCGGCGCCACGCGGAATACGACTGCGCCCACCTTCGCCTATCGATAACGCCCGGGAGAGCGTCGGGGTTGACCCCAACCGTCCGAGTGCACATCGTGGCAGCGTGCCCGCGGCGACAGGTGCCGTCAATGCGACATCAGCACCGGAACCGTCATCGACGCAAGCATGATGCTCGTCACGCCGCCCCAGACGAGCTGCGTCAGCCGCGGCCGGCTGTATCCGCCCATCACGATGAGATCGACGCCGAGGTCCGATGCCTGCGAAAGCAGGAGCTCGCCGGCCTCGATGTCCGGTGCGACCAGGCGGCGCACCGTCGCGTCGACGTCGTGGCGCTTGAGGAATGCCGCGACCTCCTGCTCAGCACGCATCGGAGGGTAGTAGTTTCAGTTGTCAGACATCAGTTGTCAGTCGTCAGTTGTACATCGCTAATCGTCTTTTTCAGCGACCACACCGGAATCATCGGCGTTAAACAGGCTCCGCATGAGGCGAATCGCTCGGATTATTATTGTCGCCACGGTCGCCATCCTTTCTCAGCATGCCGGAGTGAGAGCTCAAGGTAAGCCCCCCGCAACCCCCGCCTATCTTGGCTTCGACCGCAACGACTATCCTGGGGACGAAAATCTGGCGCGCCTCCGTCAAACATTTTCCTACACCGGCTTCTGGCTCAACCCTCCTCCGGGTGAAAAGACCAATACCTGGGCCGGCAAACGGCAGACGGTGGAAGCGGCGGGCTTGGGGTTTCTCGTTCTCTACAATGGGAGGCTTTTCGCTGTCCTCAAAACGGTGTCGAACGCGGGCAAACTAGGCAAGTCTGACGCCCAGTCCGCCATTGCAGACGCTCAACGAGAGGGTTTTCCTGCCGGCACTCTGATCTTTCTCGATCAAGAGGAAGGCGGCCGGATACTGCCGGAGCAGAAAGCATATCTCCATGCCTGGGTAGACGAAATCATAGCGGGAGGTTTCCGCGCGGGGATCTACTGCTCCGGCATCGCCGCCAGGGAAGATGGCGGCGGGAGTGTCATCACGGCTGATGATATTCAGCAAACCGCTGCTGCAAGGAAAATCGCATATTGGGTAACAAACGATACCTGCCCGCCTTCCCCGGGATGCGCTTTCCCGCGACATCCGCCCAGTCCCGCCGAGAGTGGCGTCAATTTCGCGGAGGTCTGGCAATTTGCGCAATCTCCAAAGAGAAGGGACTTCGCGTCGGGATGTCCGAAGAATTACGATCTCGACGGAAGTTGTTATCCGCCCGGAATCGATCCCGCTATGCGCTTGCACATCGATGTAAACACTGCGGCCAGCGCTGATCCGTCAAAGGGAAGAGCCAGGTGATTTACGTCAATTCGGCACTGACTTCCATCCGCCGGATGCATTAGAATGAATACACACCGACATGGCCGAACGCAGTTTTACTCTCGAAGAAGCCCAAAGCCTTCTGCCCGTTCTGGAATCGCTATTACGCACCGCCATCGACGGCAAGAAGTTGATCGAGTCCGTCGATGCCGAACTCCAGGAACTTGCTCACCGTGTTTTCCTCAGCGGCGGTCTGCGCGTGAACATCGTGCACATGGCGCGTCGCAAAGCGGAGCGCGAAAAGACCATCCAGCGCGTCAAGGACGCTCTCGCCGAAATCGATGCCACCGGAGTCCAGGTGAAAGATCTGGAGATGGGCTTGCTCGATTTTCCCTGCCAGGTCGAAGGTCGCACCCTACTGCTCTGCTGGAAGCTGGGCGAGAAGGGAATTACCCACTGGCACAGTGCAAGTGAAGGCTTCGCCGGCAGAAAACCAATCGACGAAAAGATCGCGAAAGCAAAAAGAATGAATTAGTCGATATCCCTCGGGCTCAGTCGTCGCCAGTCTTGGCGGCCGAGCGCGTTGTCGACGACTTAAGGACTGCACTCCCGCCTTAAGGCCTTCCTCCCTCATTCCAGTTCGGTGTGAACGACGAGTTCACCAGCCAGGTTACGGGTTCCAATAGCGATTGGATGGCTGCGTCCATGTGCTTGAAATCGATGTGGGCCAGATCATCGCTGGGCTGGTGGTAGTCCTTGTGTAATCCGTAACTGGACACCGTCTGCGCCACCACACCCGTCTTGGCCAGGCCATAATTGTCAGAGCGGGCAAAAAAATTCTGTTCAGGGTGAGGATCGCCGACCAGATTGGCTCCGTGAGCCGCCAGCGTGGGTCCCAGGTTTGAGCGTTCCCATCCGGTGAGCCACATCGTGTCACTTTTCACCAACGGATCGGCGCGCCCCAGCATTTCGAATTCAAGGTTGACCGCGATTTGTTTCAGCGGAACCGGCGGATGAAGACGAAAATATTGCGATCCCAGAGCGCCCGTCTCCTCGCTGCCGAACAGCGCGAAAATTACCGTGCGCTTCGGTTTAGGGCCCTTTCCCAACACCCGTGCCAGTTCAAGGACGGCCGTCGTTCCCGAAGCGTCGTCATCGGCGCCGTTGTAGATGTCGTCTCCATTTACCGGTTGGCCCACTCCCAGATGATCGAGATGGGCAGAAAGCAATACCGCCGAGTGTTGCAGGTTCGGATCGCTGCCATGCAAGATGCCTAGCGCATTCCACGTATATTTTGTTTCGCTGGTCGCAGTTCCTTCGAAGCTGACTGTGCTCCCCTCGGGAAGCGCTTCCAGAGTCTTGGCGGCATCAGGACTAACTTCCAGAACGTTCAAGTTATAGGGTACCTCCGCATCCTGGCCGTCGACTTTCGTCGGCAGCTCCGGCAGGTCTCTGGACTTTTGCGCGAACTTTGCGCTGCGCTCCGCGCTCGCGGTGAAAATTGCGGCCACGGCTCCCTCTGAGCCTAGCGAGAGCGCTTTGGCCCGCAACTTGTTCCGGTCGTTTCCCAGAATTAGAACCACAGAGCCTGACGCCTGGGGATCGCCTTCGCCGACTCTTATCGCGTGCAACGGGCCGGAGAAGTGAGCCTGCATAAGCCCGAGGACGATGAAATCCTTACCGTAAACCAACGCAGAAGCATCCCCGGAAGAGCCAGGCTTCGCAATCGTCAGTTTCGGAGGGGCATTCAGTTTGGACTCCTGCAGCACCGCCCGCTGTATATAACCATCGTCGTCGCCGGCGGGAGCGATTCCGTACGCTCGCAGTTCGGAGGCAACATAGGTAGCCGCGACCAGTTCGTCTGCAGTGCCGCTGCCCCGCCCACGCAATGCGTCCGCAGCCAGAAATTCCATGTGTGCCCGCACGCAGGCGACACATACCTTGGCCGCGGCGGATCGAGCTACCGCATCAGTGGTGGTTGGTCGTGACTTGTTGCTCGCGGAAGGTTGAGCCTGACCCGCACCGGTGGGACACGAAAATACACACGCCAGGCCGAAAACAGCAACAAAAACAAAAAGCCTTTTCATCAACAGTCTCGAATAGAAGATTAGCAGAAAGATAGGACTAGCATTCCGCCCTCAGACCACTTCAAACTCACGCCTAATTGATACACACGGAGGTACACGCCTGCGCTTTCCGTAAAACCTTCTCTGCTACAATTCCCTTACGCCACTTGCGGACGACATTCAAAAAAAGCACGTCTGCCGGGACTCTTTGAACATGCCTGGTTTCCATCCGAAGCTCCGACTTTTGGCTGCATTTACAGCTCTTTTCATGCTTTCCCTGGCCGCCAGTTGCCGCGGCTTCTTCGTGAATCCCACCCTGACTTCGCTGGCGGTTGCTCCGACCTCGGCCTCGATGGTGCAAGGGACTACTCTGCAGATATCCGCGACCGGAACTTTCGATGACGGCAGCACCAAGGATTTAACCGGAGGCGCTTCCTGGACGACTTCCGATTCCTCGGTAGCCACGGTCAAGGCCGGACTGGTCCAGGCGGCGGCTACTATTTCTAACCCTCCCGGAACCGCCACCATCACGGCTACCTCCGGGACCCTGAGTGCGACCTCGACCATTACGGTAAACACTGGGCCGCTGACCGCGATCGTGATCAGCACTACGACTCCGAATCCGGCCGCGGGTCAGACCGTAACCTTCACCGCGCTCGGAACCTATAGCGGCAGCTCGCAGCAACAGGACATCACCGATCTCGTGGTCTGGACCAGCACCAACTCAGCCGTAATCACAACCATCAGCAACGGCAGCGGAGCAGTGCTTTCCACCGCGACCTCGGGTTCGACGACCAGCGTCAGCGCCAGCCTTGACGGCATTACCAGCGGCGCTTTAACCATCACAGTGCAATGACGGATATCCGCTGCATCGGAATCTGCACCGGCGGCGGCGATGCGCCCGGCCTCAATGCAGTCATTCGTGCCGTGGTTAAGTCGTCTTTCCTGAAACATAAGTGGAAGGTCATCGGCATACCGGATGGCTTCGACGGCCTGATCTGGCCGGAGAAATCCTACGAGCTCACACTCAAGGATGTCGGCGATATTCTGCCTCGGGGCGGCACGATCCTGGGCACCACCAACCGCGGTAATCCTTTCAAATACTGCACCATCGAAAACGGCAAAGAAGTTATTCGGGACATCTCCGATGAAGTCATCGCCAACTCGCGCAAGCTGGGCATTGATGCCGTGATCAGCATTGGCGGCGAGGGCTCGCAGACGATCGCACTAGAACTCTTCCACAAGGGAATGCAGATCGTCGGCGTCCCCAAAACCATCGACAACGACCTCTCGGCCACCGAAGTCACTTTCGGTTTTGACACTGCGGTCAATACCGCTACCGACGCCGTGGACAAAATCCATACCACCGCCGAATCGCATCACCGCATCATGCTGGTGGAGGTCATGGGACGCGACGCGGGCTGGATCGCCCTCAAAGCCGGTATCGCCGGCGGCGCTCACGTCATCCTGATCCCGGAAATTCCGTTCACCATCGAAAATATCTGCAACTTCGTGCGCGAGCGCGAAAGCTATGGCAAGCGCTTCACGATCGTGGTGATTGCGGAGGGGGTCAAACTTCCCCTCAGTTTCAAGGAGAATCGCCGCGTCGGCTCGGTGGGAAACCTGATCGGCAGCGCCATCGCCGCCAGCTCCAACAAGGAAGTGCGGGTGAGCGTGCTGGGACACCTTCAGCGGGGAGGGTCGCCTACACCCTTCGATCGCATTCTGGCCACACGCTTTGGCGTGGCTGCGGTTGACCTGATCGCAGAGGGCCGGTTCGGCAAGATGGTGTGTCTGCGCAACGAGCACATCGAGGCTGTGGACATCGCGGAGGCGATTGGCCGGCTGAAAACGGTCGATCCTAATGGACAAATGGTTCACACCGCGAAAGCGATTGGCATTTCCTTCGGAGATTGAGCTGAACCCTGATCACCAGTGACCGAAAACCGCCACCACTGACTGCTATATTGTCCTCGTGAGAATTAGCTTGAGATCTTGTTTGCCGTTGTTGCTCGTGGCCAGTCTATTGTCTGGTTGCAGCCGTACACGCGCTCAACAGGAGATCGCGTACGTCTCCGCCCCGCAGGCCTTTCTGCGCGATCAGGTGGCTGCGGTCTACAACAAGACTGGGAGCGTCAAGAACGGCGAAGCCGTGCAAGTGCTCGGACGCGATCGCCGTTTCGCTCACGTACGCACGTCGACTGGAACCGAAGGATGGCTGGAACAGCGTTTTCTGGTGAGCAAGGAAACCTACGACGCGTTCCAGAAGCTGGCGGAAGATGTTCACAACGATCCGATCCAGGCCACTGCGATCGCGCACAACCAGACCAACATTCACCTGCAGCCGGAACGTGACGCCGAGCACCTTTACCAGGTCGACCAGGGAGCAAAGCTGTCGCTGATGAAGCGCGCCAGCACCGAGAAGCCGCTGCCCAGCGGGCAAGCCCAGGCGGTCGGCACGTATAAAGCCAGGACAAACCCCGCCCGCTCCGCCCACCGAAGACTGGTGGCTTATCCGTGACGAAAGCGGACACGTGGGCTGGGTACTTGGGCGCATGTTGGATGTGGACGTCCCGCTCGAGATTGCCCAGTACGCCGAGGGCCAGCGTACGGTCGCTTCATTTGTGCTGGACCAGGTCACCGACGGCGATAAAAAAGTCCCGCAGTACCTGGTGCTGCTCACCGAAAACAAGGATGGCATGCCCTTCGACTACAACCAGATTCGTGTCTTTACCTGGAACGTCAAACGGCATCGTTACGAAACCGCCTACCGGGAGCGAAATCTCAATGGCGTGTTGCCGGTGACGCTCTCCCACGAGAGTTTCGAGAAAGAAGGCGACCTCCCGACATTTGTGATCCGCGTCAAGGACGATGCGGGCAACGTCGTCGAACGCAAGTACAAGCTGAATACCCCGATCGTGCGTCGCGTGCTGGCCCCGGGAGAAGAGAAGACACCAGTCGCGACTCATCAGTCATCGGGCACAAGAAAGAAAAAGAGACGCTGACAACCGTTGACTAAATTGCTCGCAGGGACCGTCCCGAAGCTGCCGACCAACGACCAAGGGCCAACGACCACCGACCGTCGTTCGCTAACGCCGAGTTATTTTCGGCAACGGAGGCACCGCCGTCCCTTCGTCCATGGCGCGTAGCCAGTCTGAAGTCGCATGCAAGAAGTGAGACAGGTAGATCCCGCCAAAACCCTCCGGGTAGCGAGAGAGATTTCGGATCGCGCGCCTCAACACCGACCGTGCTCCCACTGAATTGCCGTTTCCGTGATGGTAGAGCGCAACCGCGACCTGAATCAGTCCTTGCAGGAACTTCTTCTCCGCCGAAGGAGCGGCTCGCCATACGTCCTCAAGGACTTCGTGGGCGTCAAAAAAGGCGGCCCGATTGAATAGTTCGATACCCCTCTGGTAGTGATCCAAATCCACAACGCATTGTGGCACACGCGGAGTTCCGAGCTTGCGCACGCGAGTCGCCTGCGCACGTGAATATTTGGCGTCCATACTTAAACAGCGATAGACAGTGGCAATCTACAAATTTTTGTATTTCAGCGATCTATGTCTCCATAGAATGACCTAAGTACCGGTGTATTTTCGGGTTCTCCCGTACATTTAAGTCTTTTAAAATAAGTCACTTCACATAGACAATCGGACTGGCCGACCAATTGCCAGTGCTGTAGACAATTCCTGTTGTAAAGTACCCGTCATTAAGGGGCCTGCACGAATTTCCAATGCCTGGAATCTTGTTCGCAGAAAAGGGGCAGTCTCAGGCCGCGATAGATGTCTAAATTGGGAGGAAGTATGCAGAGACTGAGATTCTTAGCGGTAGGCGTCGTTTTGGTGCTGATTTGCGCCGCACAATTGTTTGGTCAAGCCACGCTCGGCGTCATTTCGGGAACCGTAACCGACGCCTCCGGTGCAGTAGTGGTTGGAGCAGCGGTCAATGCCCAGCGCACAGGCGGCGGCGACCATCGGACTACCACGACGGGTTCCAACGGTGAGTATCGCATTGAAGCATTGACGCCAGGCGTCTACTCGATCACTGTGACCGCCCCCAATTTCTCGGCGACCGAACTGGCCAACGTGGTCGTCGGCGCTTCGATTACCACACCGGCGAATGTAAGGCTCGAAGTTGGAAAGACCACAGAAACGATTACTGTGGAAAGCGGAGCGCCGCAAGTGCAGACGGAAACGGGAGATTTGTCCGGAGTGATTCCGGCGGCCGAGATCAAAGATATCCCGATAGCCAGCGGCAACCCCTATGCCCTCGCCTTGACGCTGCCGGGCGTCTCCGCGCCGGACCAGCGCGACGATTTTACGAACGGTCCGGGTTTTTCGGTGGATGGTCTGCGCCCCCGGGCCAACAATTTCTTGATTGACGGTTTTGACAACAACGACTACGGAATCGGCGGACAGGCCCTCCAACCCACCAATCAGGAAGCGGTCAGCGAAGTTACGGTGTTGAGGAACAGTTACGCGGCCGAGTACGGAAGGGGCGGGGGCTCGGTTTCGAATCTGACCTTTAAATCGGGCACGAACTCCTTCCACGGTGCAGGTTGGGAACAGTATTCCGGGAACTCGCTTTTTGCCGTTACGCCGGAGGAAGCCGCCAGTGGACTGACCAAGCCACCGCATGTAGTTAACAATCTATTTGGCTTCCGCATCGGCGGTCCCATCGTCAAAGATAAACTCTTTTTCTTCGGGACCTCTCAGTGGCAGCGTGATTTCGGAGCTCCAAACCCGCTGCCGACCACTTTGCAACTGCCAACGGCCGCCGGAGTCGCGGCTCTGCAGTCCATCGGGCCTAACGACAATATCGCGCTTTTGATTAACTCCATGGACGGCCTGCGCGGCAGCACTGCTGATCCCACTCAGATCAGTGACATCAGCGTGGGCAATCGGCCAGGATGCGGCTCGCCATGCACCATCGAAGTTGGACCATTTACACGCACGGACAACACAGCGTCCCTCAGTCGCGAGTGGACTGTGCGTGTGGACTACCTGCCCACGTCATCGGATAACATTTTTGTTCGATATACCGACACAAGGAGTTCATTCGCCCCGGATTTGTTTGCGAACCCGACAGCCCTGCCGAGCGCAGATACCCAGCAAGGCGGGCCCGCGCGCAACATGGGCGTAATGTGGGCGCATACTTTCAGTCCCCGGGTGCTCAACGAGTTTCGTTTTTCCGCGCAGACTATTAACTTCGGTTTTGATCCAACAGCGGCGACATTGGCAAACCCAATCGCTCACGATCCCGGGATAGCCCTTTCTGCGTCGTTCGGCAATACTGTTTGGGGTGGGTTCAGCCAGGCTACCTTCCCTCAATTCCGCGAGCACAAGACTTTGCAATTCCAGGACGCAGTGTCCATCAGCAAAGGCTCGCACACCTTCAAGATTGGGGCCGACCTGGCAATTTTGCTGGTCCAGGACCAGATCCCCTTTAACTCGGACGGGACTATCCTCTATTCGTCGGGCGGCGATTGCTCCGCCATCGGGTTGGCCACTTGCACCGATTTGGCCAACTACATCGACGATTTTTCAGGACCCGCCGGGACCATCAACAAGCAGTTCGGGAACCCCCTGATCAGCGTGCCTACCAACCAGCAGGCTTACTATTTCCAGGATTCATGGAAGGTGCTCCCGAATTTAACTGTCAATTACGGCCTCAGGTACGAATACCAACCTCCCGACGCGAGCAACGTACTGGCCTTTCCGGCTATAAACCGCGCCACCGTACTTACCGATCCTTTGCAAAAGAGAATTGAAGTCAGGCCCGACCGGAACAATTGGGGTCCGCGCTTTGGGTTTTCCTATGCGCCGAGAGGAAAGTTCTTCGGTGAAAACAAGACCGTGATCCGGGGCGGGGCCGGGATTTTTTATGACTCCTTTTTCACCAATATCAGCGACAATTCGGCATCCGGCTCGCCAAATACTTTGGGGGGGAACATTTTTGGCGGGCTTGACCCAAACCCACGGGGCACGCCAAACGCATTTGCGGCGATTGCCGCAATTGCTCCGGTGGTTGATCCCATAAACACAGTTGAATCGCAGACATCAGACTTCCGGAACCCGCAGACCTATCAGTGGAACCTGAACGTGCAGCGGGAACTTCCCGGGAAGCTGATCGCTGAGGTGGCTTATGTAGGCACGCGCGGCACCCGGCTATGGGCGAACGAGCAGCTCAATCCGGTTGACTTTCTTACCGGCGAGCGGTTGAACCCGGATCGAGGCTCGATCATCGTGCGCGGTAATCGTGGAGATTCGAACTATCATGGCTTGCAGGCGCAAGTGAGCCGAACCGTGGGAAGACTGAGTGTGCTCGGAGCGTACACCTTTTCACGAGCCATCGACAACACCTCGGAGGTTTTTGCGACGTCCGGAGGAGCTTCGCGGTGGGAGATAACCAACGATCCCCGAAGCGATCGTGGGCCCTCTGCCTTTGACCACAAGCACCGGGCATCGATCACCTGGCTCTACGAATTCCCGTCTCCGGGAGAGCGAGTCTTGAAGGCCATCCTGGGTGGATGGAGTTCAACCGGCAGCGTCGCATTCCAGACAGGAGCCCCGGAAACCGTGTTCCTTGGCGGATGGGACCAGAATGGAGACGGTGAAGCCTTTAACGACCGGCCTTTCATCGGAAACCCCAAGGCCACGGTCAATGAAAGCTTGACCTGCCTCAATAACCCCACTTGCGTTACCGGTGTCGGCTTTAACGATGGCAGTGGAAACCTGATTGACTTTATCCAGGCTCTCTTTACCGGAGTGACATTGCCTGTGACGGCGGACCAGGTCCGTTATGTTGTATTCGATCAGGGTTCGGGCAAAAACGGAAACGTAAGCCGTAACAGTTTCTACCTGCCCGGCACCCAGACCTGGAATCTGGCGGTCATCAAGCGGTTCAAAATACCGTTCCACGAAAGCAACATAGAATTTCGTGCGGATTTCTTTAATCCATGGAACCACCCCAATGAAGGTGTGAACGTCGCGAACTACGGCGACCTGCTTAATCCTGGTGTCTTCGGAAATCCAAGAACCACTTTGAGCGATGCGCGAACCATTCAATTGTGGATGAAGTACAGCTTCTAACTTGGGCGTAGTGGATTCAAGGTGGGGAAGCCTGAAATGGCTTCCCTTTTTTTATCTAGCCAAGTGCTGAATGTCTGATGGCCAAGCATGCTGCGCGTAGGCCTCGCGGGCGGGTAGCGGTTCGAAGCCCTACTTCCCCAAAATTATGTAGTGCGAGCTTGCGGCCATGAAAAATATCATGGGCACCGACAGGAAGAAATTCATCCGCGACGCCAGAAATGCCTGACGCGCCAGCACCGCCGCGTTCGCCGGCGGGGTTCCCGCCAGAGTTCCGCGAATGATCATCTTGTTATTGCGCCAGATAATTCCCCAAACATTAAACAGCATGATGAAACCCAGCCCGCCTCCAATGCCGATGGAGAGCACGTGGTTGTCATCCTGGCCGACCGGGGTGTAGTTCACGAACAGCCAGCCCGCGGCGCAAACCAGTACCGTCGTGATGGCGCCTAATACGTATCCGCTTGGCGTCTTCGAGATCACAAAATATAGGATCATCGACGTCGCCACCCAGATCAGCAGAAACAGTCCGATCGTGCTTCCGGCGCCCACCCCCATGCGGTGTGCGGCGGCGGCGACGTAGATCTGGGACCAGTACCAGAAGCCTACAAATACCGTGAGCATGGCGCTCCAGCGAAACAGTTGCAGCGCCGGCATGGTCAAGTACTGGAATATCTTGGGCTTGATGCCGGCATCCACTTGCTTCATGAAGGGGACGTTCACCAGATTGAAAAAGTAGAGCAGTCCCACCCAGGTGATGCCCGCCAGCAGGTGAATCCAGCGCAGAATAAAGGCCAACGCTTCCGTGCCGGTGTGGGTGGGCATGACCCAGGCTGCCACCGAGGCACTCGCCCACGCAATCAATGAATGGTGCATAGAGGTGTTCTCCTTCACTCTGAGAGTCCGGCGCGAGAGCGCTGCTGAGACCGGAAAGTTGCGACTGCCTCTTTCACTGGGTCCGCTCTCTGAAGCCGAGAATGGTTGCACTTTGTGCGCAGCCATGTCAATCAAGTGGTTTTCCTACGTCTGTCCTCATTGCGGAGCGCGACGACTACGCGTTGCGCGGAGTAGAATCCAGCAGACGCTTTCGATTACCTGGATGTACTTCCGAGCGAGTCCGCACCGTTTCGGGAATGCTGTGCGCTTGAAATGTGGGGAGCAACGCCGTATCGTACAACCATTGCAGGGTGCAGCATTGTGCGCTAGCGTACAGGCTTTCACGCGTACGCATGAGAGCGACGTTCCGCCGTCTCGTGATCGAGTACCGAGGATCGAATATGGAGTAACGACGGTTGCAGGAGCGCCAGCGTAGTGTACAGCCCGCGTGGTCAGGACTAAGCAGCGGGAACACGTAGTCGGGACCAAGGAGATCGGCAATGGAAAATAAGCCGGCGCAAAATATCCAGGAATCCTTCCTTAACACAGCACGCAAGGAGCGATCCAATATCACAATCTACCTGTTGAGCGGAGTTAAGCTCACGGGTCGTATCCGCTCTTTTGACAAGTATTCTGTCGTGCTGGAAACCAACAACCAGGAACAACTGATTTTCAAGCATGCCATCTCGACCGTGGCTACGGGACGGCCTCTGCACGGTCATGGGGACAGGCCGGCCGTCATGGCGGCCGCTACAGGCGCTTCGTCAGGCACTTCGGTGGAAGCCGTAATACCGCGGGCATCCGGCACCGAGGGGTAGACGCTGCGCGAGACTAAGTGACTTCTGCGCCGGGAATCCAACGAATTGAGCGGGCGGCAATCCAGGTCTTCCAGCAAGACGGGCGATAAAACCGCCGGCGGCCGTGCGCCCCGGGAACGCGCTTTCCTGGTCGGCATTGAGACCCGTACTCGCTCCCGCGGTGCGGCCGCGCCCCGGGCGAGTAACGGCCCGCTTAGCGCCGCTGCCCAGGCTGCGCGCGATAGTTCCACCAGTTCGCCTGGGACGAAGGCTCCTGCGATTCCCGAGTTCAGCGCGGAGGAATCACTCGACGAATTGCGTTCTCTGGCCGGCAGCGCGGGCGCGGAGATCGTAGGAGAATTTCTTCAGCGTCGCGATCGCCCTGACCCGGCCACGTTGATCGGCAGTGGAAAGCTCGAGGAAATTGCCGGCGCCACCGCTTCGGTCTCGGCGGATCTGCTCCTGTTCGATCACGACCTCACCGCATCGCAGCAGCGCAACATCGAAAAGCTGGTCAACATACGGGTGATTGACCGTACTCAGCTTATCCTCGACATCTTCGCCAAACATGCCCGCACTCGTGAAGGGCAGCTACAGGTGGAGTTGGCGCAACTGGAATACATGCTGCCCCGATTGGGGGGACGCGGAATCGAGATGTCGCAACTGGGCGGCGGCATTGGCACTCGAGGCCCGGGCGAAACCCAGCTCGAAACCGACCGCCGCAAAATTCACCGCCGCATCCGGCATGTGAAAGAACAAATCGAAAATGTACGGCGAGTGCGGGCGCAACAACGGGCGCGGCGGGAATCGGTGCCAGTAGCGACGATTGCGCTAGTCGGCTATACCAACGCCGGGAAGTCCACCCTGTTCAATACTCTGACACGGGCCGCGGTGCTGGAATCATCGAGAATGTTTGCCACCCTGGACCCCACCATCCGTTCGGTCGCGCTTCCCTCGCGAAGGCAGGCGCTGCTTTCGGACACGGTCGGATTCATCCGCAATTTGCCGCACACGCTGGTTTCCGCTTTTCGAGCGACCCTGGAAGAAGTGCAGCGAGCGTCACTGATCCTGCAGGTATCGGACGCCAGCAGCCCGCTGTCGGCGGAACAGGACGCGCAGGTAGATAAAGTGCTCAAGGAACTGGAAGCCGACGGCAAACCTCGCCTGCGGGTGATGAACAAGATCGACCTGTTGCTGCCGAAGCAGCGCGAGTCGTTGCGCGACGACGCCACGAGAGTTCACGTCTCGGCGGTCAAGGGTATCGGAATAAGCACGTTGCTGGATCGAATTGACGAAATGCTGTCTGAGGATCCATTGAGCCGGGTACATCTGCGCGTGCCACAGAAAGAAGGGAAGCTGCTGGCGTTGCTGGAGGCGCGGTCGCGGATTTTTTCGCGCGCATACAAAGATGGACTGGTTGAGATGGAGGCCGAAGCGCCGGAATCCGTGGTGAGAAAAGTGAAGGACTTTGTTGTGGTTAAAGAGGACTAGTTGCGCCCGGTTCGGGCTTTCCCGCTCAAGCGACGGGCCCACCGCACGGCTGTGACGGCGAACAGCAAGAGCAACAGCACCCAGGCGAGAAAGGTGATCATCAAGAGGATAGTTGCTGCAAAGTCCAATGAGGACGACCGGCTGCTTCCGAAGCTTGCTACAGCCGCTACGCTTCCAGAGATTGTGATGGTTGCAACCAGGACGATCCGGACCAGTACAATCCGGCGCATCGCGGGATTGTGCCGCCCGCGAAGACGGTCGATCCCGCCTCCAAAAAGCCACCACTGGCCCGCTATTCCAACTATTAAAAAACAGTCCAGAAGCACGATCCGGGTCTTCAGGCGCATCCAGTTCTTGAGCTTTTCTAGTAACGGCCGCAGCAGAGTTGGATTGCATCCGGCTGCGCCGTGTGGTGGAAAGAGTATCCCGGCAGGAAATTCCACAACCGCAATGAATTTATCTGCGATGGAAGGTCGATATTCATAACATGGATTCACTCGATCACCGGACCCGCGTGGGGAATCGGCGGAGGTGCAGTCTTCTCGAAATCCTCCTCCATCTGCATTCGAGGAATGTAGCGCCAAAACGAAGCTTCTTCGTGATAGATCACCGGCAGCGAAATCGCCAGGTGAATAAGCGGCAACAGCACGCAGTAGCGCAACGCCTTCACATTAACCTTAGACACCGGCAGTGATAGGAGCGGCGAACAGAATGGTGTTGCGTGTCAGGGCAAGGCTGAAAGCTGATGGCTGAGAGCTGAAAGCTTAAATGGGCCGGCAACCAAGAAGCGGTGACATTCCTTGGCTAGCGGCCCATTCGATCCGGATTGGATCGGAGGTGATACATCCATGCTAGACCCGTTATGCCGGATGTCAAGCGCCTTTCATTATTTTTGCGAAATAGTCTTCCCGGGGCAGGATTCAATGTGGAGAATAGCCGAGCGCACCCTCGATCGCGTTGACACTCAGTCCGTAACATGTTACTTTCAATGGTCTTAAGCCTCCTTACGCTCTAGACCTGATCAACACACAATGGACGAGATATTAGGACAACTAGGCGGATTACTGCTCGGGTCCGTGCCCACCATCATCTTCGTTGTGCTGTTGTATGGCATTTACAAGGTGGTCGTGCACCAGCCGTTGCTCAAGGTGCTGGAAGATCGACGGAGCCGGACCGAAGGAGCAATTGAAAAGGCGCGCGCCGACATTGCCCGGGCCGAAGCTCGCACCGCGGAATACGAGCAGCGTCTGCGCGAGGCGCGCATGACCCTGTTCAAGAGCCAGGAAGCGCGGCGGCAACTTGCCTTGCAGGCTCGGGCGGCCGCAGTGGCCGAAACACGCACCAAAGCCCAAGACCAGGTAGAGCAAGCGCGGAAAGCAATCGAGCGCGATAAGGCTGCGGCTCAATCCGGCCTGGAAGCTGAGAGTGGAAGGCTGGCAGCAGAGATCATTCGCACAGTTCTGCAACCGGCGAGCCACGCCCCGGCAGGCGGGCAGTGATGCGAGCCTCCCGTGTGACCGGTTGGAGTCGCCCGGTTCTGACTTTCCTCGTTTTTGCATGTTTGCTCATGAGCAGGACCAACCTGCATTCTCAGGCTGCAAGTTACTCCGCGAGTGCGAACCCTTCTGCCGAAACTGGCATGGCTAAGCAGTCCAGCGAAGCCGCGAACGACGATGAGCAGGCTCAGTTCAGGCGTTCGTGGATGGTGCAATGGGTGGCTCAGATCACCGGTCTGAGTGTGGACAGGGCGTACTGGTTGTGTGTCGTGCTGAATTTTGCCGTGATTGCAGGCACAATTTTTTATTTCTGGAAGAAGAATTTGCCCGGCGTATTTCGCAGCCGCACCGCTTCCATTCAACAGGCGATGGTGGAAGCGCGAAAAGCCAGCGAAGAAGCCAATCGGCGGCTGGCTGAAATCGAAAGCCGGCTTTCCCGGCTGGGTTCGGAGATTGCCGGCATGCGCGATGCGGCGGAGAAAGAGGCAGCCGCCGAGGAAGCGCGAATCAAAGCCGCTGCGTTGGAAGATGCGCGCAAGATCGTTGAGTCGGCCGAGCAGGAAATCGCGGCTGCTGCGAAGTTGGCGCGTCGCGAACTCACCGCCCACGCCGCGAATTTGGCGGTAAACCTGGCGGCCAGGCAGATTAAAGTCGATGCGTCCACGGATCAGGCGCTGGTGCGGGAGTTTGCCCGCGAGCTTTTGCCGAAGGCCGGCAAGGACGGGAACTAGCGCAATGGCTTCCGTGACCAGCACTTACGCGCGCGCCCTGGCCGACGTGGTCTTCGATCAGCATCTAGATCCGGCGAAGACCCTGAGCGAGGCTCAGTCAGTTGCGCAGTTAGTGGCTGGCAGCCGGGAACTGCGGGAAGTTTGGGAGGCGCCTTCGATCCCGGCGGAACAGAAGCGTGCATTGCTGGACGCGATTGTCGCCCGCGAGGGTATCTCCCGCCCGGTGCGAAATTTCATGGCGGTCCTCATGGACCATCGCCGCCTCAAGTTTCTTGAGCCGATCGTGAAAGAGTTTGAGCAGGAACTCGATCGCCGGATGGGCTTTGTCGAGGCCCAGATCGTGAGCACACGGGAATTAGAACAATCGGAGCGGGCTGCGCTCGAAGCTCAGGTGGGAAAATTGACCGGGCACAAGGTGCGGGCCCGCTACACCCAGGATGGTTCAATTCTGGGAGGCGCCATCGTCAGAGTTGGAAGCACGATTTATGACGGTTCGGTGAAAGGCCAGTTGGAGAAAATTCGAGAAGCGATCAGCTCTTGAGATTTTGAGCACTGACCGCAAAGGACGCAAAGAAAAGCTAGAAGCTAGGAGCTAGAAGCCAGGCCTGGAAGCCAAGAGCTGACCTTATGGCACAAATCAAAGCAGACGAGATCACGCAGTTGATCCGGCAGCAGATCGAAAATTACGAGTCCAAGATCGCCGTCGACGAAGTGGGAACGGTCATCACTCTGGGCGACGGCATCGCCCGGGTTCACGGTTTGGACAAAGTCATGGCCGGAGAACTGCTCGAGTTTCCGCACAACGTAGCCGGCATCGCCATGAACCTGGAAGAAGATCAGGTGGGCGTGGTGCTGCTCGGCGAGTACACGGAAATCAGCGAAGGCGACGAAGTAAAACGCACCGGCCGCATCATGAGCGTTCCGGTAGGCGAAGCTTTGGTGGGAAGAGTGGTGAACTCGCTGGGGCAGCCCATCGACGATAAAGGTCCAATCGCGACCGATCAGTTCATCGCGCTGGAGCGCCTGGCGCCGGGCGTCATCGACCGGCAGCCGGTGCGCGAGCCCATGGCGACCGGACTGAAAGCCATCGACAGCATGATTCCGATTGGCCGCGGACAGCGTGAACTGATCATCGGCGACCGGCAAACCGGCAAGACTGCGGTCGCGCTGGACACGATCATCAACAACAAGGGCAACAACCTTATTTGCATTTACAACGCTATCGGACAGAAGCGGTCGTCGATTGCGCAGGTGGTCAAGATTCTCAGCGATGCCGGCGCAATGGAGTACACCATTGTGGTGGCGGCTTCCGCGTCGGAGCCGGCGCCCATGCAGTACATCTCGCCTTATGCGGCTTGCGCCATGGGCGAATATTTTCGTGATACCAAGCGGCACGCGCTGGTGATTTATGACGACCTCTCCAAGCACGCGGCATCGTATCGTGAAATTTCGCTGCTCCTGCGGCGTCCACCGGGTCGCGAGGCGTATCCCGGCGACGTTTTCTACCTCCATTCGCGTTTGCTGGAGCGCGCCGCCAAGTTGAGCGACAAGATGGGCGGAGGATCGTTGACCGCGCTGCCGATCATTGAGACTCAGGCAGGCGACGTTTCAGCCTACATTCCGACCAACGTGATTTCGATCACCGACGGTCAGATATTTCTCGAAACCGACTTATTCAACAGCGGCGTGCGTCCGGCGGTGAACGTAGGAATCTCGGTGAGCCGCGTCGGCGGCAGCGCGCAGATCAAAGCCATGCGACAGGTGGCAGGAAGCCTGAAGCTGGAACTGGCGCAGTACCGCGAACTGGCGGCTTTCGCGCAGTTCGGCAGCGACCTCGACAAAGCGACGCAGGCGCAGCTCAATCGCGGCCAGCGGCTGGTCGAAGTCTTAAAGCAAAAGCAGTTTTCGCCGCTGCCCTTCTCCAAGCAGATTTTGATCATCTATGCCGGCACCAGCGGTTTCTTTGACGACCTGCCGGTCGATCAGGTGCGCGACTTCGAGGCCGAGCTCTACCGCTTCGTCGACGCCACCGATCCCGGTCTTCTGCGCACCATCATGGAGAAAAAAGTTTTGGATGATGCGCTGAAAGCTGAGATGACCAGAATTATCAAGCAAAGCAAAGAAGCTTTCGTAGCCGAGAGGCAAGCAGTGACGAAGTAATAACCGAGAACTGAGAACTACGAACTGCGAAACTGGTTCTTAAGGTTCGTCAACGCTCCATCACGGCAATAACCGGCGACGAATCGCTGAAGACTAACGACTGAAGACTGACGACTGATTCATGCCTAACATTCTCGACATCCGGCGGCGCATTCGCAGCGTGACCAACACGCGCCAGATCACCAAGGCCATGAAGATGGTCTCGGCGGCGAAATTGCGCCGGACGCAGGAGCGGGCCCTGGCGGCGCGCCCTTACGCTCAGATGTTGACCAACGTGCTCAAGTCCCTGGTCTCGCGCGCGGAAATCTACGATCCGGAGACCGGAGAACCCCGGCATCCTCTGCTGGCGCGCCGTCCGGAAAAGAATGTTCTGCTCATCGTTGTCACCGGCGACAAGGGGCTGGCGGGCGCTTTCAATACCAACATTTTGAAAGCAGCCATGCGTTTTATCGCTACGAAAGCGGATAAGAATCTCGAGCTCGAAACCATCGGACGCAAAGGGCGCGATTTTCTGCGCCGGCGATATCGAACCGCTGATCCGCGAACCGCCGAATCCCAGGAGTCGCCGCAAACCACCATTGTGGGCGAGCAGATCGGCATCTTTAACAAGGTCGATTACGCCTTGGCGTCGGAATTGGCGGAGCACGTGATCGAGCGCTACGCCAAAGAGGAAATCGACGCCGTTTATCTTCTCTACAACGAGTTCAAATCGGTGATCGCGCAGCGCCTGGTGGTGGAGCAGATACTGCCGATCGAACAGATCGGTGTGCCCGAAGTGCGAATGGCGGAAGCCATGACGACCGAAGAACGGGATCGTGCGATCGAGGCCGCCAAGGGCGCCGATGTGCGGCTTCGTCCCGCGGATACGCGCGACATCGATGCCGCCGCTGCGAAATTCGCCACCGCGCCGGTCGACTACATTTACGAACAGTCTCCGGAAGAACTGTTCCGCTCGCTTCTCCCGAAATATGTTGCCATTCAGGTCTTTCGCAGTTTGCAGGAATCGGTCGCCGCGGAACACGCCGCCCGGATGACCGCAATGGACGCAGCCACCAACAATGCTACAGACATGATCGACTCCCTGACCTTGGCCATGAACCGGGCCCGCCAGGCGAAGATCACGAAAGAGATTATCGAGATTGTGAGCGGTGCAGCAGCGCAGTAAAGCAGCAATTGGCAATTAGCAATTGGTCTTTGGCTAAGTGCCAATTGCTAA
Organism: Terriglobia bacterium; assembly: GCA_963734265.1. GTDB lineage: Bacteria > Acidobacteriota > Terriglobia > Terriglobales > Acidobacteriaceae > JAIQFF01. Next base: position 1,042,722 of record CAVTGN010000008.1, on the reverse strand, counting down.
TTGCCAAATGCTGAGAGTTGAGAGACTGAGAGCTACAACCTATGCCAGAGAGAATTGGACGCGTAGTTCAGATTTCCGGCCCCGCGGTGGACGTGCAGTTCGTCGAGGGCGCCATGCCTCCTATTTATGAGGCGCTCAAAGTTGTGAGCGACGGTTTTGACGTGCCTAATCCGGTCAACGTGATTCTGGAAGTGCAGCAGCACCTGGGAGAAGGCCGCGTGCGCTGCGTCGCCATGGAAGCCACAGAAGGCATGGTGCGCGGCATGAAAGCCATCGATCAGGGCGGGCCGATTTCCGTGCCCGTCGGCCGCGGGACGCTGGGCCGTGTGATGAACGTGATCGGAGCGCCAGTGGATCAACTGGGCCCGATTCAGCACACCAAGACCATGCCGATTCATCGCCCCGCGCCGCTCTTTGAAGATCAGGCAACCACGGCGGAGATGTTCGAAACCGGCGTCAAAGTCGTGGACCTTATTCAGCCCTTTCTGAAGGGCGGGAAAATTGGATTGTTCGGCGGCGCCGGTGTCGGTAAAACGGTTTTCATTCAGGAACTGATTAATAACGTGGCCAAACAGCACGGCGGATATTCCGTGTTCGCGGGCGTGGGCGAACGCACGCGCGAAGGCAACGATCTCTGGCTGGAAATGACCGAGTCGGGTGTAATCAAGCCGGGCGATCCGGAAAAGTCCAAAGCTGCTCTGATTTACGGCCAGATGACCGAGCCGCCGGGCGCGCGTCTGCGAGTGGCGCTCACCGGTCTGACGGTCGCTGAATATTTCCGCGACGAAGAAGGCGCGGACACGCTGCTCTTCATCGACAACATTTTCCGTTTCACCCAGGCGGGATCGGAAGTTTCCGCCCTGCTCGGCCGCATGCCCAGCGCCGTCGGTTACCAGCCCAACCTGGCCACGGAAATGGGCGAGTTGCAGGAGCGAATCACCTCCACCAAGAAAGGTTCCGTCACCTCGGTGCAGGCCATCTACGTGCCCGCCGACGACCTCACCGATCCGGCGCCGGCAACAACTTTTGCTCACCTCGACGCCACCACCGTGCTTTCGCGCGCCTTGACCGAGATTGGAATTTATCCCGCAGTCGATCCCCTGGCTTCGACCTCGCGCATTCTCGATCCGCGCATTGTGGGCGACGAGCACTATGATGTGGCCCAGTTGGTAAAAAGGATTCTGCAGACTTACAAAGACCTGCAGGACATTATCGCGATTCTCGGCATCGACGAACTGAGTGAAGACCAGAAGATCAGCGTGGCGCGCGCTAGAAAAATTCAGCGCTTCCTGTCGCAACCCTTCCATGTCGCCGAGCAGTTTACCGGTTCGCCCGGCCGCTACGTTAAAGTGGCCGACACCGTAAAAGGCTTCAAGGGCATCGCGGAAGGCAAGTACGACGATATCCCGGAACAGGCTTTTTACATGAAGGGCACGATCGAGGAAGTGCTCGAAGCAGCGGAGAAGATGAAAGCAGCGTAAAAACTGTCGTCGGTCGTTGGCCCTTGGTCTTTGGCCAACGACCAACGACCAACGACGAATGACCCACTACTGAATGCCTGATACTTTCCAATTCGAGATTGTCACGCCCGAGAAGATGGTGGTGAAGGACGTGGCGGAAGAGATGCAGATCCCCGGCAAGAACGGGTACCTTGGCATTCTCCCGGGTCACGCCCCGCTGATTACCGAATTGGCCGTTGGAGAAATCAGCTATCGCAAAAATAACCAGACCTATTATCTAGCGGTAGCGTGGGGCTTCGCCGAAGTGCTTCCCGATAAAGTGACGATCCTGGCGGAAACCGCCGAACGTCCGCAGGAGATCGACGTCAAGCGGGCCCAGGAGTCGAAACGGCGCGCCGAAGAAGCACTGAACAACGGGAAGACAGAAGACGATTTCACTCGCGCCGAAGACTCGCTCAAGCGGGCCGAAACCCGGCTCGAAGTCGCAGAGAAGAAGTAGCCCGCCGTTTTCAAAATAATCTTGATTTCAACCCTTGAAGGAGACTCCCATGCGGCACGCGGTACTTCGCTGGCCTGGTCTCGCCCTCGTTCTCGTAGTCTTGATTGCTTCTTTTTCTCAGGCACAAGCAGCGAAACATGCGGCTCAGGGGCCCAATCCCGATGAGTCGGCCATTCACGATTACATTCTTACCATCGACAAGGTGAACAGTTATGCAGTGCTCTCCAAAAAATTGCAGGCTGCTGCCGCAAACGACCCGGTGATGGCGGCCGAGATGAAGAAAGTTGAGGAAACCGATGTCTACATGGTGGAGAGAGCGGCCCTGATCGAAAAATCTCCTCACACCGCCGCGTTCCTGAAGACCAACGGTATGAGCGCGCGTGAGTTCGTGTTGATTCCCATGACTGCGGTCACCGCGGCCATCGCCGCCTCAGCCCAGGATGCGAAGGGCAAGCCGCCCGCCTTCGTAAATCCCGCAAATATTCAGTTCGTTCGCGACCACAGAGCCGAGCTGAAGAAACTCGAAAACGATAAGGCTCCGAACCCCAAAGACTCGGACGAAAGAGACTCGGAGGAGAAAGACTCGAACGAAAAAGAAAAGAACTGAGCAAAGAGACCGGCAGCCGTCCACACCTCAATGCGGGTCTTGTACCTCTCCCGCCGGAAGGATCTTTGTGTCTGTTCGAAATTTCTTGTAGTCGCGGTAGGTCACGTCTTCCGCGATGTTCAGGCCCTTAAACAACGCCAGCCTTGCGTCCAGTTGCAACGCAATATGCCGGGGCAGCCAGACTTCGTCATTCACCCGCAGCTGTTCGAGCTGAATGTTCGAGCCTTTGTGCATGCGCAACAGAAACAAGCCGATGGAAACTGTTTCGACGCATTGGATATCGAGCTTTACCCACTGCCTCTCTCCCTCATCCAGCCAGGCGCGAAAACGGAACTTGGGCAGGAACTTGGCATCTTTCATGTGGGGCTCGTAGCCGGGACGCGGATCGGCATCGATAACCAGAGTTTCGCGTCCGTCCAGGGTCTGGTGGCCTACGAAGCGAAAGTTATAGGCGTCGGCGATTTCCTTCACAAATTGCCGGTCGTCTTCGTGGTCTTTTTCCTGCTTTTCCAGGCGCTTTTTGCGATCGCTCTCGCTCTCATTCTTCCGCTTCTCTATAACTTTTTGGATTTTCTCATCTTCTTTTTTGGCGTCGCTGTCGCTGAGTGGCTTGTCGTCCTTGGCAATCAGCTTCCTCACCTGCTCTTCGTAGAGGACCATGATCTCGTAGGTTCGCGCCTCGGTTGATTTAAGCCGCCCGTCGCCGTCCAGTTTGTGCTCCTCCGCGCGCTGAATGTAGGTGTAATCGCGCTGTTTCTTGGCGTTCTCGATATCTCGTTCAGCGGCTTCCCGGATGAGGTCGCGAATCTGATCCGGAGAGAGTTGAGAGGCGGCTGTCTCGCTCCGGTTCGACGTACCTGCCGGCTGGTTCTGCGCGAGCGCAGGCCGGCAAAGGAAGGCAAGAAGAAGGAGCGAGGCTGCAGACTGCTTCATAGAAATTGCTTCTCAAAATGGATACGAGTTTAGAACCCGGTTAGTTCGACCGAGATGCCTCGGCGGCCATTCAATTCTTGGCCTCCGGCCGTGAACTGGATGACGATAAAGCGCGCCGGATCGGTCGTGGCGTTGAGAAATGTGGACTTGCGTCCCGCCGGGATCCAGACCACATCGCCCGATGGCTTTCGTATTCTGTCGTACTCTCCGGCTTTCAGGTCGATGTCGGTGACCGCGATCAGCAGCTCGGAGCCGGGTTTCTCCGGCGGTGGAAAAGGATCGCGGGAGAGCAGTTGAATGTCGCTGGCAGAGGCCGCTCCCAGAGAAATCGAGTTGGCGAACTTGGCGTGAGGATCAGTCGGCGGACTGATCGAAGACGGCCCATAGTCCCAGGTGCCGGAGTAGGTCTGGTAGCCGTAGTTAGTCACTTTAGGATCAAGAAATTCGACGGTGATATTGCGATAATCCGTGGTGCGATCGTTGCGCATGCCCAGCGCGCGTCCCCCCAGGTAGAAACGCACGTCGCCCTGGTTGAAGTGAAAGTTGACGATGTCGGATTCTCCTTCCGGCCAGATCACCACATCGCAATCGAGTAGCGCAACCACCAGGAAATTGTGATCGTGCCGCGCCATGGTCCGCTCCAGAGGCCGCAACGTGACCGCGAACACGCGGACCTTATCGTTGGCCAGCAACTGCCGGTAATGTGGCGCGGAAGCCATGTCCGGCGCGGTTTGCGCCCAAGCCAGCGGCGCGAACAGAAGCATCAGCAGCAGCAAGCGGGATTTCATGACTGAATTGTATTCCTGAAAACCCGGAAGGCAACTATGCCGAAAGTCCCTCAGGACGACAGCGGTTTAAAGGGTTAGTATGCCGTGCGTTACTTCTCCGCCTTCCCCAGTGTCTCCGCCCGAAACAATCTCTCGTCCACCCGATGCAGTCGCCTGGCCATGCCCGGGGCCAGCAGTTTGTAATGAAAGATGTCGAGCAGGTAATAGACGATGAACCATACCGGCTTTTCCGTGGTCATCCAATGCAGGTGGTCGAAACGGGCGAGGTTCACCGGGCGGGAAAACGTCCGCAGCGTCCGCACCCGCCGCAAATTGAAATAAAGATTGAAATAGCTGATGGCCAACTCGCGCAGGTTGCGGTGCACGGGTTCGCGGTAACGGCAGCCGCTGAAGTTGGATTTCGCAATCGCTCCCCAGTGGCCGTTCACCCGGTACACGGCGACGACATGGTCGGTGTCATGCTCAGCCTCGAAATCGAGTATCAGCGCCGGGAAATCCGTTGGCCCGCAGCGCCGCCGCCGCAAAAATCGCGCCTTCAAGGCAATGCGCGGTATTCTCCCGCAGCACGCGGCGCGGCGACCACGCGGTGTCGGCGAGATGGTACGGGATGTCGTCGAGATAGCGCTGGATTCCGTATGGATCTTTGAGGCTGCGCAGCTTGCGCAGTTCGGCGGGAGTGAAGGCGCCGGGGTCTCTGTCTGGCGGTTTGTTCATCCTCGATTGCAGTTTAGCTGATGAAAGCGAGAACAGCGTTAACCACAGAGGACACTGAGGATCACTGAGTAAACTTAAGCGAACAGTTCCGCCAGTTCCTTGGGCTGGCCGATCTCCACGTCCGGCGGCGCTTCGCACAGCGTGTGCGGGGCGAAGCCGTAGGTCACGCCGCAGGTCCACATACCGGCGTTGCGTCCGGTAAGGACGTCGACCAGGGAGTCGCCGATGATGACCGCATCCTGCGACCGAGTCTTGGTTTCCTTCAGCAGCGCGCGGGCGCCCTCAGGATCGGGCTTCTTGGTGGGAAAGCTGTTGCCGCCGTATACGTGAAGGAAAAACTGGCCTAGCCCCAGGGCCTCGACGATGGCCCGTGAGGGATGAACCGGCTTGTTGGAGAGCACCGCCATCTTCCGGCGAACCCCGTTCGAGTTGTGGAGGGCGGTCAGACTCTCCCGGATGCCTTCGTAGACGTGGGTATGGTCAAGTTTGTGTACCCGGTAATAGGCGAGAAAATAGTCCAGAGCGTCTTTCAGAAACTTCTCGTCCTTGGGGTCGCCCAGGGCCCGTCTTACCAGTACTGGAGCGCCATCCCCGACGTAGGACGCGATAACTTCGTCCGGCAGCTCGGGACGGCCAAAATGCCGCAGCATGGCGTTGACCGAGTGCACCAGATCGAGCCGCGAGTCAATCAAAGTGCCATCCAGGTCAAAGATCAGCAACTTGATCGCACGCGGATCGAATTGGCGGTTGAATTTGATCATTTCCGAGTGCTTCAAGAATAAACGAGGACGGGCCGCAGCAATTGGCAATTAGCAATTAGCACTTGGCAATTAGCCAAAACCCCCGCCACAGGACGGCCGATGCCGGTGAAGGGATGAGGCCAAGTGCTAATTGCTAATTGCCAAATGCAGAAGGCCCCCTTCCCGATTTACAATGCTTCCAGGTCTTGTACACTCGCATCTAAGGGGACCGGATGGCGACCACAAAGACTGAGCCCAAAGCTGCTACGGCATCCGAGCGCGATGTCAGGAAAGCCCATAAGACCTACGAAGGTCTCTCCCGCGATCAGCTGATCGAAGCCTATCGCCACATGTATGCCTCGCGGCGGGTGGACGATCGCGAGATCCTGCTCAAACGCCAACAGAAGATATTCTTCCAGATTTCCGGGGCTGGCCATGAAGCGGTCGGCGTGGCGGCGGCCTTCGCCCTGAAACCAGGCTACGACTGGTTTTACCCTTACTATCGCGACCGGGCGCTCTGCCTGGCCTTGGGCGCGACCGCCTACGACATGCTGCTGCAGGCCGTGGGTTCAGCCGACGATCCCAGTTCCGGCGGACGGCAGATGCCGTCGCACTGGAGCCATCCTCACCTGAATATCGTGACCGGTTCTTCGCCCACTGGAACCCAGATTCTGCAGGCTGTGGGCTGCGCCGAGGTTGGACGCTATCTGACGGCTCATCCCGATGCCGCCAAGAAAGCCACTGGCGATTACCGCCAGTTCAAAGACGTCAAATTCCACGGCGACGAGATAACCTACGTTTCCCTGGGTGACGGGACCACCAGTGAAGGCGAATTCTGGGAGGCGCTGAACACCGCATCTAACTCCCGTCTGCCCATGATCTTTGTGGTCGAGGACAATGGATACGCGATTTCAGTACCGGTGGAAGTCCAGACCGCTGGCGGAAACATCTCCCGGCTGGTGGCCGGCTTTCCAGACTTCCATTTTGAAGAAGTAGACGGAACCGACCCCGTCGCCAGCTATGCGGCATTCGTGCGCTCGGTGGCGCATTGCCGGGCCGGGCGCGGGCCGGCTTTTGTGCATGCCCACGTGATCAGACCCTACTCCCACTCGCTGTCGGACGACGAGCGCGCATACCGCCCGGACGCCGAACGCCAGCATGATGCCCAACGCGATCCCATCACCCGCATGCAGATGTTTCTGATCCGCGAGGGCATTCTCGACGAGAAGGGGATCAACCAGCTGGAAAAGCAGGTGGACGACGACCTCCAGGCCGCCACCGATCGAGCTCTGCAGGCACCCGCGCCGCCGCCCGATACGGTGACGAAATATATCTATTCGCCTGACCTTGATCCTACGTCGGCCCTCTTCGAAACCGAGCCGGCAGCCGCAAAACCAGAGAGCAGCGCGGATGGCAAGAAGCCTGTGCCCAAGACCATGGCCGATTTAATTACCGCCACATTGCGTGATGAGATGCGCCGCGACGAGCGCATCGTGATTTTCGGAGAGGACGTCGCCGACTGCAGCCGGGAGCAGTACCTGAAGCAGAAACTGGTGAAGGGTAAAGGTGGCGTTTTCAAGCTGACCTCCGGGCTGCAGTGCGACTTCGGCTCCGACCGGGTCTTTAACTCGCCCATTGCGGAAGCCAACATCGTGGGCCGCGCCACCGGCATGGCCACGCGAGGCCTGAAGCCGGTAGTCGAAATCCAGTTCTTCGACTACATCTGGCCCGCCATGATGCAGCTGCGCAACGAACTCCCGCTGATCCGCTGGCGCTCGTATAACGGATTCTCCGCGCCCTGCGTGATCCGCGTGGCCATCGGCGGCTACCTGACCGGCGGCGCCATTTATCACTCCCAGTGCGGGGAAAGCATCTTCACCCACATTCCCGGACTGCGCGTAGTGTTTCCTTCTAACGCGCTCGATGCCGCGGGCCTGCTGCGGACCTCGATCCGGTGCGACGATCCAGTTCTTTTTCTCGAGCACAAGCGTCTTTATCGCGAGACCTATGGCCGCGCCGCCTACCCCGGACCGGACTATATGGTGCCTTTTGGCAAGGCCAAAGTCGTGCAGCCTGGAACCGATCTGACGGTCATTACTTATGGAGCCGTCGTGCCCCGGGCATTGCAGGCGGTGCAGAAGCTGGAGCGCGAACACGGCGTCAAAGCCGAACTGATCGATCTGCGCAGCCTGAACCCCTTCGATTGGGACACCATCGCTGCCTCGGTGAGCAAGACCAGCCGGGCCCTGGTTGCCTATGAAGACAGCCTGAGCTGGGGCTACGGGGCGGAGATCGCCGCCCGCATCGCAGATCAGCTATTCGAGCATCTCGACGCCCCCGTGCGCCGCGTGGCCGCCATGGACGTGTACGTGGCCTACCACCCCGACCTGGAGAACGCCATCCTGCCCCAAACCGCCGATCTGTTCCGGGCCATGAAAGAGCTCGCGGAGTATTAGAAGCAGCAATTGGCATTGGCAATTAGCACTTAGCACCCAATGCCAAGTGCTAAGTGCTGGTTTTTTGTAGCGCCGCCGTCCCGGCGGCTGTCGCGAGGGCGTCCCGCCCTCGCCACCCGTGTCCCGGCCGTCTGCCGATGCCGCGGTTCCTGCCGGCAATTGCTAAGTGCTAATGCCTGCTTCCCGCGCCTTTCCCCTGTCCAGATACCTGAGTAACGTCTGTAGTACTTTAGTTACGGAATTGGGGTAACGTTTGAACCGACTGTATAAACACCGCATCAGGTTGTAGCCACCGTCATAAACGACACTACATATAGCGCCGCTGTACAACTCTCTCCCGGCCACTTTCCAGAAAACAGGTATAAAACCCGGTAAAACCCGAAGATACGCCTTGACCTTGGCACTTTCGGGGTTGATATATGCTCAGCACACCTAAATTCACTCGAACGCAATTTTGAACGAGGGAATTTTTCTCCCAAGTTTGCCCGGCAGCTGGAAAGAACAGCTGTGACCAGGGCCTGAATCTGTGGAAAGGGTTTGGAACTATGGCCGACTCGCGGGAAGTGATGAACATTCGCCAGGCGTCGCAGTACCTGGGAGTGAGTCCGGACACGCTTTACAAGTACGTAGGCGAGCAGAAGATTCCCGCTTTCAAGCTGGGCAACCGCTGGCGCTTCAAGAAATCGAGGCTGGACCAGTGGATGGAAGAGAAGTCGACCCAGATGGAAGCGAAAGGCAAGAGGAAACCGAAGGCGGCTGGTAAGGCTGCCGGGCAACCGTAAAAGGCGGGCACATGTTTGGATTGGGATCGAAAACGATTGTTGGTCTGGATGTGGGCTCCTCCAGCATAAAAGCGGTGGAGCTTAGGAAGGGGCGCAACGGTATCGAAGTCGCGCACCTGGGCCTGGAAGCGCTGGCGCCGGATATCGTCGTGGACTCCATGATCGTGGATTCCGGCACGGTCTCGACGGCGATCTCGAAGCTGTTCACCGACAACGCCATCAAGGCGAAAGCCGTGGCCACCGCGGTAAGCGGACACTCGGTGATCGTGAAGAAGATCTCGCTGCCTTCGATGAGCGACCAGGAACTGGCCGAGACCATCGAGAAAGAAGCGGCGCAGCATATTCCCTTCGATCTGACCGACGTGAATCTGGACTACCAGATCCTGTCCGAAGATGCCGGCAATCCGCAGATGGACGTCCTGCTGGTGGCTGTCAAGAAAGACAAGATTCTGAACTACACCAACGTACTCTCGATGGCCGGCAAGACTCCGGCTATTGTGGACATCGATGCCCTGGCGCTGCAGAACTGCTACGAGTACAACTACGAACCCGCGCCGGGTCAAGTGGTGGCTCTGTTGAACCTGGGCGCGAGCGTGATGAACATCAACATCGTCAAAGGCACCACGCCCCTGTTCCCGCGCGACGTCAGCGTCGGCGGCCACCAGTACACCGATTCCCTGCAGAAGGAACTGGATCTGAGCTTCGACGACGCTGAGTCCCTGAAGCTGGGCAACAAGGTGGGCACGGTCAGCGAAGACGCCAAGACGCCCATCCTGCAGCAGGTGACCGAAATCATTGTGCTGGAAATTCAGAAAACGTTCGACTTCTTCCGTGCCAGCTCGGCGGGAGAGCACATCGAGAAGATTTATCTGGCGGGCGGTTCGTCCAAGGTTCCCGGATTAGTCGATGCCTTGCGCCAGGAATTTTCGTTGCCGGTGGAGATCTTCAATCCGTTCCAGAAGATCGGTCTGCCGACAGAAGGTCCGGGAGTGCAGTTGATCGAGCAGAATGCCGGCCAGATGGCAGTTGCGGTGGGTTTGGCCTTAAGGAGTTTTGAAGACTTATGATCCGAATCAACCTGCTGGGCACACAAAAGGGAAAGAACAAGCGCTCCGCTGCTTCGGCGGCCGCCGTCATGGAAGTGGGTGACGTAGGCTCACCGAAGATGAAGGTGCTGGTCGTGCTGGCTCTGGCTGGCCTGGTCAATCTGGGCTACTGGTACCAGTTGGACAAGCAGCATCGCGATATCGCCGCCAAGATGGAAGTGGCGATGCGCAAGAACGCGGAACTGGCGGACGTGAAAGCTCGCTACCTGGAGCGCCAGCGTGAGGCCGAGAACTACAAGCGCCGGGTGGATGTCATCGATCAGCTGCGCGCGGCTCAGGCCGGCCCGGTCAATCTGCATGAACACGATTGGCCAGACGGTCAACAGCACCGAAGCGGTCTGGCTGAACAGCATGAAAGATCAGGGCGGCAGCGTCGACATCGATGGCATGGCGCTGAGCACCGATGCGGTGGCCAGCCTGATTGCCAATCTGCAGAAGACCGGATACTTCAAGAACATCGAAATCAAGGAAACCTACCAGGACGACAGCTACAAAGAAATGCAGGCCTTCAATTTCACCCTGACCTGCGAAAAAGCTAAGTCCTAGGAGGCGGAGAAAAATGGCGAACTTTGACGAAATGTCGGGCATCAAGCAGTGGGCGGCGATGGTTGGGCTGGCTCTGGTTATTTCGGCAGCGTTGTACTTCACGCTGTTCAAGAGTCAGCGCGATGCCAACACGACGGCGCAGGCCAGCCTGGATACCAAGCTCCGGGAAAACGCGGAACTGGAATCCTACCGGCCGAAGCTGGCCGAAATCGAGCGCCAGTTGGCCAGCCTCAAACAGCAGCTGGACATCGAGCGCAAGATCGTGCCGGACGAGAAGGAAGTTCCGGGCTTCATGAAGATGATGGACGCCGAAGCTGCCAAGGCAGGGGTCGAACTGCGGCGCTACACGGCCAAGCCGTCGGCATCGAAAGACTTCTACACCGAACTGCCTTTCGAGCTCGAACTCGACGGTCCGTACTACTCGATGCTGAGTTTCTTTGACAACGTGGGCAAGCTGGAGCGCATCGTCAACGTTTCGGGGCTGCAAGTATCAACCACCAAAAAGCCGACCGATGCCAAGGCGAAGCACACCTATCAGTACGCGCCCAACGAGAGCGTCGTGGCCACCTGCACGGCGACCACGTTCTTCAGTCATGATTTGCAGCCGGCGGCAGGTGCGCCTGGTAAGCCCGGCCAGACCGTGGTGCAGAAGCAGGGGAGCCTATGAAGCTGACAACTGGAATTCTTTTCTTGGGGATGGTGGCGGGAACTGCCTGGGGGCAGAACCCGGCCGTCATCGACAACACGAGGAATACGCTGAAGCCGGTCCAGCAGAAGCACGCGGCCGACTCCAACGCAGCCTTGGCGGGCTCACAGGGAAGCGCGGCGAATCCAGCCACGCCTGCCAGCAGCCAGCCGGCTTCTAAGCCCGCGTTGAAGAACGTGTCGGCCAAACATAGCTCAGGCAAGAGCGCTGCGGGAAAGAAATCGGATCCCAAACAGCGCATCGCCGTCGAGGACCAGAAACGGCCCAAGGAAGCGAAATCGGACGCTCCCAAGCAAATCAATCTGACCAGCCGGCGCGATCCGTTTATCAGCCCGGTGGTCAATCGCAGCATGCTGGGTTCGGGCTGCAGCACCGGCAAGCGCTGCCTGGCCATTGACCAGATCAATCTCAAGGGAGTGGTGAAGTCGGACGCGGGCATGATCGCCGTGGTCGTCAACTCCCTCGACAAGGCTTATTTCCTCCACGAAAACGATCCGGTCTTCAATGGCTTCGTGGTCAAGATCACCGGGGATTCCATCATTTTCAAGGAGACCGTTCAGGACAGGTTAGGCAAGCCGTTCACCCGGGAAGTAACCAAGAAGATTACGACGTCGGCAGTCTAGGCGGCGACAGGATTGGCCGGGAAACCGGCGGTAGCGAATTCTAGGGAGAAAGATCACGGGGCGAGCCAAGCGCAAGGCCCGTTGGGGAGAGTGAAATGCGAAAGCAATTTCTAACTGTTTTGGTGCCGTTGCTGGTAGTGGTGATCATTACCGCCGCGGCTCAGACGCAGAACTCGGGCACGGAGGCTGCGAAGCCCTCCGCGCTGCAGAGCGTGAACGTCGTGCGTACCGATGACGGCGTCAGTGTGGAGATCACGGCCCACGGAGCGGTGAAGCCACGACTGAGCACGCTGGATAATCCAGCCCGGATCGTGGTCGACCTGCCCAACACGGTGGTCGCCGCCTCCAAGCGTCTCATCACGGTCGATGGCGACGGAGTCAAGGATGTGCGCCTTGGCATGGATGGCCAGGCCGCGCCCACCTCTCGCATCGTGGTTGATCTCGACCAGGCTTGCCAGCACGAACTGGTGGCGGGCAGCAATAACTCGCTGGTCCTGAAGCTGCACACGAAATCCACCGCCGCCAAAGTCACGGCCCCCAAAGCGACCAAGCCGGCGATAGCGCCCGCGGTCGCCGAGGTTAAGGCGCCGGTTGTTGCCCCCGCCGTTGCCGCGGCCCCAGTGAAGGAAGCCAAGCTGATTCAGACTTCCGCTCCGGCCACCGACTTTGCTTTCATCGAACCTTCTTATCGGCCGAAGGATTCGGCTGCCGGCGACGATACCAAACCGGCGACCATCGATCCTTCCACCCGAGCCACCGCCGCCGCTGGCAAGTTTGCCGATCGGCCGGAAGGCAATCTTCTGCCCACCGCCAGCGCGGCCATGCAGTCGACCACCGCAGCCCAGCCCGCGGTGAACATGGCGGCGGAACAGAAAGTTCAGGCGCAGCAGGCGCCAGCCGTTTCGGGTCCCAAGTACACCGGCGAACCGATCTCGGTCAACCTGAAGGATGTGGACCTGAAAGACTTCTTCCGCCTGATCCACGAGATCAGCGGCTTGAACGTGGTTCTTGATCCCAACGTCAAAGGCACACTGACCATCGTGCTCGATGACGTGCCGTGGGATCAGGCACTGGACATCGTTCTGAAGAACAACGACCTGGCGCGCCAGCTCGAAGGCAATGTGTTGCGCATCGCCACCGTCGACACCATGCGCAAGGAAGCTGAATCACGCCGCGCGCAGATCGAAGCCGAAGCTCTGGCCGTAGACAAGGTCACGGTGACCCGTTTCCTCAGCTACGCCCACTCCAAGGATGTCGTTCCCACGGTCAAGAGTTTCCTGACCCAGCGCGGTGATGTCATCTCGGACGACCGCACCAATGCTCTGATCATTCAGGACATTCCTTCGGTGATGCCGTCCATCGATCGCTTGCTGACTCAGCTTGATCGCAAGACTCAGGAAGTGGAAATTGAAGCGCGCGTCGTGGCTGCCACCCGCAGCTTCGCCCGCGACATCGGTACCCAGCTTGGTTTTGGCTGGGGCAATGGAGTCAGCGCCATCGGCGGCGCCAGCAGCGTGGGTTCTTCGCCGACCACGGTCAACGGTCTGACGCCCGGTTACATCACCACTGGAAGCTCCACCACAGGCAGCACGATTCCGTTGTTCTCCAACCTGCCGGTCACCAGCCCGACCAGCGGTTTGACCTTCATCAACGCCAGCAACAATGTGCGTATCGACGCCATTCTGACCATGGCTGAGTCGCGCGGCTTGCTGAAAATACTTTCCCGTCCGCGCGTGGTTACGCAGAACAACATTCAGGCTCTGGTTCGCCAGGGCGTGCGTGTACCGATCGTGACTCAGGCGCAGTTGGGCGGACCGCCAACCGTGACTTACGTGGACGCGTTCCTGCGGCTGACCGTAGTTCCGCAGATCACTTCGGAAGGCACCATCTTCCTGAACGTGGACGTTGAGAACACCACTCCTGACTTTGGCCGTACGGTTCAGGGCAACCCGACCCTCATCACCCAGCAGGCAACCACCCAGGTCCTGGTGACCGACGGTGGCACGGTGGTGATCGGCGGCGTTATTCAGACTCAGAACTCGATCAACATCGCGCAGGTGCCGTTGCTGGGTAACATTCCTTTCCTCGGCAACCTGTTCAAACACACCACGGTCAGCACCTCCAACCAGGAGCTGATCTTCTTCATCACGCCGCGCATCATTCAGACCTAGTAGCGGCAGGGTTAACACGGGGTAGAAGTAAAACAGCCGCCGGCTTCCTGAAATTCAGGGCCGGCGGTTTTGTTTTAAGGTAGTTCACAGGGGAGTCAGAACTACATGGCGGACACGGGACTTGCCAGGGGGCGGCACGGATGGCCAGCATGGGAGTGGATCACTGGACCTGTTGTCATCGTGTCGCTGCTTGCGTGTTCTCGGCTAGGGCACTCGCTGCCGATGGTCGTGCAGGATGCCGCCTTCCTGATCGTTGTGGCAACTCCCGTTTTGCTGACCACAATGGCATGGGTGGGACTTGCAAACGTGCGGCGGGATGGGAGAGTACCTCGGTGGCGATTCTGGATATCTCTGTGTGGATGCGTTGCGCTGTCTTTAGCGCTGGCGATCCCATGGATTGCGTTTTTTCTCTCCATGTTGTTTCTTCACCTTGATTGGCTGCGGCTTCTGGGGTGGTGTCTTGCTGCCAGCTTAGGCTCGTTACTTGCCGGCATCTTCGGTCCAAAATCGGTACGGTTTCCGCTGATCTTCGGCGGACTTATTATGGGTGGCCTGGTCCTTATCATTCCTGTTGGAGTTTAGTAGGGTTGGCGGGTGGCCCCGCCCTGCCAAATCTATGACTGTGGATCTGATGAAGTAAGAGTCGGAAAACAGCAATTCCCACCCGACGACAATCAGCTGAACTTCGCGACGATCGCCGTGATGTCATCGCCTTGTTCCTGAAAACTGTATCGCCGAACGCCATCCACGATTGCGGTCAACAAAGCCTGGCACGGCAGGTCCCGATGTTGCTGCAGCGATTCAATCAGACAGCGCTCGCCAAATTCCTCGCCTTGCTCGTTGCTGGCTTCGGTGATGCCATCGGTGTAAAGCGCAAGCACGTCCCCGGGAAAAAGCTCCTGCTCCCGCATCGAGCAATTCCACTCTCGGAACATTCCGAGCAGCGTGCTGGTGGAGTCGAGCCGATCCACCTTGCCGTCGCTTCTTACCAACAGACCTGACAAATGGCCGCAATTGACGTAGCGCAGTCGGCTCGCCGCCTCGTTGTAATCGGCAAAGAAAAGCGAGGCATAGGCACTGTCGCCAGTATTGTCATAGAACAGGCGGTTCACCGACCGGAGCAACACCTCGGGCTGATCGAAGGCCAGCGCCGACTGGCTGCGCAGGCTGGCCTGCAAATTCGCCATCAGCAGAGCGGCGGCGATCCCCTTGCCGGAAACATCGCCGATGATCAACCCCAGCCGCTGCGGCCCGAGATTAAAGAAATCGTAATAATCCCCTCCCACCTGGCGCGCCTGCAGGCAGATACCCGCGTACTCGACCGTTTTCAACTCCGGATGAGTCTGCGGAAACAACCGCGCCTGCACCTGCCGCGCTATTTCCAGTTCCTGGGCGGTGCGGCGTTCGGCTTCGAGTTTCTCGGCGTGCGCCTGCCGGCGTAACTCCAGGCTTTGCCTCACCTCATCGAAGCCTTCCAGTCCAAACGCATTCCCGTCCGGATCCTCGAAACGCGCATAGGTGCCGCCCCACCCCGGAGTCTCCGGAGCAGTCGTGAAACGAACACCGCGTTCGCTCCATTCTTTGTACTTGGCGTGGACATCTTCGGTCATGAACAGGACCCAGCGGTAGCCGCCAATCAGTTTGAATTCCGGAGCGTCGGGCTTTGGTTCAACCAGCGCGAGATTCGCGCTACCGTCGGGAGGCGCCACTTCGATCCAGCGTTCGCCGGTGGGAAGGCGTTGTTCTGTGATGAGTTCGAAGCCCAATTGTTCCAGGTAGAACCGCTTGCTCACCTCCAGATCGCGGACGAAAACCACGATGTCCTGGATCGACAGGTAGGGCTCTTCGCGGCCCGGGCGAAGCACGGTCCGGTTCGACCACGAGGCAAAGGGGTCGCTGCTCATCGGCGTGATTATAACGGGCCCGATAAGTGTTGCAATCGGGCGTTTACCCAAATCATTCCGGCCCCGGCCCGAGGTAGGCCTGAGCAGTTGCTGGTGTCATGGGGATGTTGCGTCAACAACGTCTTGAGATATTGCCAACTCCACGCCCGTCATTGACTTGCCTACGCTTCAGCCATAGCATGCTTGCACATGATCGGCCGCACCATCTCCCACTATCGGATCGTGGAGAAACTGGGTGGCGGCGGTATGGGTGTGGTCTACAAAGCCGAGGACCTCGAACTCGGCCGCATGGTCGCTCTGAAGTTCCTGCCTGACGATGTTGCCAAAGACCCCCAAGCCCTGGAACGCTTCCGCCGTGAGGCGCGGGCGGCGTCGGCTCTGAACCATCCCAACATCTGCACCATCTACGAAATCGCGAAGGATGAAGACCAGTCGTTCATCGTGATGGAGTACCTGGAAGGGATGACCCTCAATCACCGCATCGCGGGCACGATAGTGGCAAACGTAAGCTGCTCTAGCGCAGCTTAGTTTTTTTCTTCATAATCCGGGGTATGGCCCTTGTCGTCTTCCTCCGCGGTGTCAATGTTGGCGGACACAGAACCTTTCGTCCAAGCATCCTCGCGCGAGAACTGAGCGGCTACGATGTCGTGAACGTGGGTGCTGCGGGGACGTTTGTTGTTCGTAAACCGGTTGTTCGTACAGCTGGCTCCCGAGCAAAATTCCGCACTGCGTTGCTTCGCAAGCTGCCGTTCGAAGCGGAAATTGTGCTGTGCGAAGGCCGCGATCTCTTGCGACTGGAGACGGAGAATCCGTTTGGAACTCAGCCATCGCCCCCGGATGTTGTCCGGTTCGTAAGTATCCTGTCGAAGGCCGGCGGTGTCCGGGCGTCGCTTCCAGTCAGGTTTCCCGCAGACGGGAAGTGGTTGGTGCGGGTGATTGCGTCCCAGGGGCAATTCGTGTTCGGAGAGTACCGTCGTCACATGAAGACAATCGGCTATCTTGGCCAGATCGACAAACTGTACGACGTGCCAGCGACGACTCGGAATTGGAACACAATAACTGCGATCACCCGAATTTTGAAGAGTCCCAAGAGTGGACGCGTGGATTCTAATTGTTGAAATCAGGCCGCTTTCATTGACTTGTCGGTTCCGTCCTCCTCCAATTATTACATCCACCTATTACTAATAGACACCGTGGAGCACTTTGCGGTCGCTGTACACTACACCACAACGACTTGAAGCGGAGAGATGCGCATGAGTAAGGCGGTCGAGTGCATTCGCTGTCACGCGCAGATGGAAGTCGGCTATGTGCTGGATGCCACCCATTCCGGATACCAGCAGCAAAACTGGTCTCCGGGAGAACCCAAACCGAGCTTCTGGACGGGCCTCAAGTTGGCAAAGGATCAAGTCCTGCCAGTCACTACGCTCAAGTGCCCGAGATGTGGGTACTTGGAGTCGTACGCAATCCCGCAAAGCCAGGATGGTGTCCCTGCATCAGGCAGGAGTTCAAGCCAACGGCAGAGTCGAGCTGCTTTCCTGATTGGGCTTGGGCTGGTGGCTCTCATGATATTACTTGGAGTTGTTTTCTTAATTCGGGCCAGGTGATCTGCACCCGGCATTTCGCGGAACTCCGCGAGAGGGTCGTAAGCAGGCGATTACACTCATTGACCCCCGGAGGAGTGGGCTTGGGGCGTAGTTGGTGTAGTGGCGATTGTTCGAGGCACTCCCGAGCCATCACGACTGCCCGGTCATACACCCACCCAAGATCCGGTCGATCTGCCGAAGATGGTTCAAGTCGTGTGCCGCTTCCAAGCGGACGAACTCCTCGACCGTTTGCCGTCCGCGTACCTCGTGGACCCCGTAGAACTCCACCCACCGCGCGCGCGGGACCGACTCCAACAGTCGCAGGTTGCTCTCGCGCAGAGCCCGAAAGACCCCCGCCGAAAGGCTCGCCTCTTGCTGCGCGTAACCCAAGCGCTCTGCCCATACGGCCTCATCCCACCACGTCAGGGCCACGCCCGGATTCGCCAGCATGTTTCGCAATCGCCACCCCATCGCCAGCTCCGCGTCCGCCAGGTGCGCTACGATCTCGGCGATTGACCACTTTTCAGGTGCAGGACGCCGAATCAACTCCTCGGGCGCGACATCGCGCAGTCGACGCTCAAGCTGGGATGGGGTGGCTTGTTGGACACCGATGGGCTCCTGATCGCCAAGATAGCTCAGGACTCGCTTTCGGTATTCTTCGAAAGTCTCTGCCATTGGTCCTCTCGGGACTATGTATGCCGCCGAACTCGTGTTGGAGTATCGGTGTCGGTGTGGACTGCGAACGCCGCAGGCCCACCGCAATGATAACTGTTGTGATCAGGCGATAGCACTCATTGAGCATTTGGCTGACCCGCTCAATGAGTGATATGGCGATTTATCGTAAACCACTCTATTGACGGTGGGGAGCTCCAATCCTTCGCTCTCGCCGAGGTGTACAATGCGTCCGCCTCACTAACAATCAATAAAAGACTAAGGAGGATGTATGCGTCGATCACTGTGGATGTTGGCAATCGCTTTGGGACTCATCGTGGCATGGTCCACTGGCCGCCTTCAGGCGCAAGGGGACAAGGTTACCTTCGCGGATCCGAATCATGCGAGTTTTACTGAATTGCCGAATGCCGGCAGAGCAGGTGTTTCCTCCGCGACGCTGTGGGGAGACCCAAATTCCGGCGCGGCTGGCACGTACACGAAATTCGTGCCCGGATGGGATGCTGGCTGGCACACCCATACCGCCGATGTATGGATCGTAGGCATTAAAGGTGCCTATCTCTACAAGGACGAAGCCGGCGAGAAACGCGTAGGCCCGGGCGACTTTCTCCGCGTCCCCGGCGGGCATAAACACTGGAGCGGCGGCGACAAGAAAGAAGGCGCCCTGTTTTATACCGAAAGCTCTGGCAAGTTCGATCTGATCCCGGCCAAGTGAAATCGCGATATTACGTCAACAAGCTTCAAACCAGTGATTGGGCGCGCTCGTGGGCTTGTAGCCTTGGCTTTGGCGAACCTATATAAATGGAAAACCTCCGCAGGTAGAACGCGAAGGCTTTGGGTCGTCCCCTGCTTGCGAGCGACGGTACTTCGTGCGCTTACTCAGGTTTCTTTTCGCTTGGCGGAGTAGGAGGCGGGCCGCCCATGCCATGGCCGTGCATCGTGCCGGGTCCCATCGATTCCATGTTCCTTTGCATTCGGTCCATGTGGGTAATCACCGTTTCCCACATATCCACATTGTCTCGCCAGCGTGATAGCTCGTTCGGATCCTTGATCGTGAGGAGGTTAGCCTTCATCTGAGCGAGCGAGGACTTCATCTTCTCGATGTCGGCTCTCACGGCCTCCATCTCTTGTTTATGCATCTCCATCATTTCTTGGCGATGCTCGGCCCGCATTTGGTTACCACTGCCGGGACCGGGAGGTGCCTGTGCGGGTTTGTCCTGCGCCCACATCGCGGGCGTCAGAGCGAATATCAGGACGAGTAGGAAACTCTTGATCTTCATTGCAACTCTCCTTGCCGAAAACATCGGACACGGTGAGTATAGGTCAATGAGTGTAATGGCGATTTTACGACAGCTTTTCACGAAGGATTCACGGGTTTCCAATGGAAGTGATTTTGACAGCGGAAGACAATACTTGCTGAATTCGTTCTTCGTCACGGGCCTGCACTTCGAGGGAGACCACGTAGCCGTTTAGAAAAATCGCATATATGCCGCGACGGTAGCCGAAGTTTGGCTTTTCAGGCACTTTCAGAACTGCTCCCACAAAGCTCAACCCTGAGATTCTTGCCGGAAATTCTTCGCGTTCCGTTGGCAAACCGTCTTTTTCCAACTGGTGTCGGACGCTGCGGACATAGACGGTCGTTGTCATTCCTTTGGGATAGTTCTCCAGAGAGTCAGCGAGGAGGCCGATGGTGTAGTTCTTGGCGCCGTCCGGCGAATCGTAGACGATATTGACCAATCGCGCCCGCCGACCCTCAACACTGACAAGCGACGGAGCAGTGAACTTTGCCGACGGTGCTGTGAGGCTTACTCCAAAGTACGAATTTTCGTAAACATCACCGTTCACGTTTCCCGCAGCGACTACCGATGAGATGTCACTTTTTGCAGCCTGACCAAGGGTAGCTGCCGTAACAAAGAGGGTTAGGCCCATAATCGCCACATTTTTCAGTACTTTGTTCATCGCTCTCAACGCCCCTTCATCTCTGGCGATTTAGTCTAATGCAATAACTGCTGTAATCAGATGGGATGAGAAGGCCGGTCTCCGGACGGGATGGGTGTACCCTCCCAAGTTATCGACGTGCTCGAAGCACAGATAAAAAGGAGACCGGCAATGAAGAAGATTAGCACCGTAGCAGCACAGCCGAGTAGGAATTTGTCTCAAGCGCAGCTGACGATCGGATTGGACCTGGGCGATCGCTCGAGTTGGTACTGTGTGCTGAATGAAGCAGGGGCGATTGTGCTGGAGCAGAAACTGGGCACAACCCCGAAAGCGATGAAGGAAGTGTTCGGCGCGATAGCGCGCAGCCGGATCGCGCTGGAAACCGGGATGCACTCGCCCTGGGTAAGCCGGGCACTGAGCGAGTTGGGGCATGAGGTGATCGTGGCGCATGCACGCAATGTGCGGCTGATCGGGGAGAGTCGGCGGAAGGATGATCGGATCGATGCCCAGAGGCTGGCTCGGTTAGCCCGGATCGATGCGCAGTTGTTGTGTCCGGTGAGGCATCGGAGCGCGAAGGCGCAAGCGGATCTGACCGTGATCCGGGCGCGAGCCGGACTGGTGCGAGCGCGGACCGCACTGGTGAACACGGTACGCGGACTGGCCAAGAGCTACGGGGAGCGGCTGTGCGGATGCAATGTGCGTAATATGAATCCCGAAAAAGCAGAGGGGCTGAGCCCGGAACTGCGAACCGCACTGGAGCCGTTGCTGGCGGGAATCGAGTCCCTGAGTGAACGCATCCGGGAATGCAACGAGCGCATCGAGACGCTAGCGCAGCAGAACTATCCGCAAGTGGCGATGCTGAAACAGGTCAAAGGTGTGGGAACGCTGATCGCGCTGACCTTCTTACTCACACTGGAAGATGCGCATCGCTTTGGCAAGAGCCGGGACGTGGGCTGCTATCTGGGACTGCAGCCGGGACGGAGAAACTCGGGCCAGAGCGAGCCGCAGATGCACATCAGCAAGGAAGGCGATCCGTACCTGCGAACCTTGCTGGTGCAGGGAGCGCACCACATCCTGGGGCCGTTTGGAGCCGACAGCGATCTTCGTCGCTGGGGTTTGAAGCTGGCCGAGCGCGGTGGCAAGAGCGGGAAGAAACGAGCCATTATTGCAGTTGCGCGAAAGCTGGCCGTCTTGCTGCATCACCTGTGGGTGAGCGGAGAGGTTTACGAACCGTTGCGCAATCGCAAGCCAACAGCGATGCCGGCGGCTGCATAAAACCCAAGAACGCTCTTCGAAAGGAAAAGCCAAAGCCGAGTTCCGGTGACTGCGTTAATCGCCTGGCCCAGCTTTCATCTTGGAGATGGAACCGAGGTCGATAAACAGATGGCAGCACCGGCTGAAACGAGAACACCCAACTTGCACCGAGCGCACCAAAGCGCTCATCGAAGAGTGCGGATGGAAGGGTGGCGACAGTGGCAACTCGGCGGAGAACAAACCGCGTGACCAACAAATACCAAAACGAATCCCCTTGACTCCCACCGGCCTTCTCATGGAAGGCGATTACACTCAAAATCCCCGCCCAAGGGTCAATGAGTGTAATGGCGATTTATCAACAATTGAGGGACAGAGGCCGCCGACTGAGCGACGGCCCCGCCGAAGAATGGAGGAAGCCGGCTTAGGCTGCTGCCGTCACTCCCTGAGCGGCTTTTGCCGCTTTTCGGATCACATCGATCACGACTTGCGGCTGCGACAGCATCACCACGTGGCTGCTCGCGACCTCGGTTGTCGTGGCACCCATGCGCTTAGCGAGGAAGCGCTCACAGTCAGGCTGTATGGTGCGGTCGTTTTTGGCGACGATGTACCAGCTTGGCTTCGATTTCCAAGCGGTTCCTTCGACTTTTGCCCCGAACAGGTCTGGAGCCGGCACGGTTTGGGTCGCCCAAACCAGCTTCTTTTCCTGCTCCGACAAGTCGCCAGCGAAGGAATCGATGCCTTCCTGAAGCAGCCAGATACGTCCGTCCGCGACTTCGACGTGCGAGAGGACGTCTGTCTTTGGGAATTTGGACGGTTGCGCGTCGGACGTCTCATCGGCGTCCGGTGCAAATGCGGCGATGTAGACCAGCCCGGCAACGCGATCGTCGGTTCCGGCGCCGGTGATGACGCTTCCGCCGTAAGAGTGGCCGACGAGAATGGCTGGACTGCTGACTCGCCCGAGCGTGCGTTTGACGGTGGCTATGTCGTCCGCGGTTGTGTTGAGGCTGTATTGGGCAGCAATACACTCATGCCCTTCGGCCTGAAGCGCGGGGATCACCTTGCTGAAGCATGAACCGTCGGCCCAGATGCCGTGGCAGAACACGATGCTGGGTTTGGTGCCTTTCATTTTGCTCTCCTTTTCGTATGGTTGCGGTGAGCTGAACTCGTTTATCAGCCGGCCGCTGGGTGCGATCACACCGGCAGCCATCGTGCTGCCGACGGTCAAAAGAAATTGGCGGCGATTCGGCCGCGGTGATTTAGGGGAGTGATCGTGATGTTCCACTATGGTCTACCTCGCGTGAAAGCCTGAAAGCGACGCACTGTGGGGTCGGCTCAAAATGCTATCACTTTCCATGTAAACGGTTTTCCTCAGCCACGATTCCAGCAGAATGAGCTGTAAGTGGTGACAACAGGCGTTAGAACTCAAAACCCGCTCAATGGGGTTAATGAGTTCTATGGGGATTTTTCCAACAAGGAAGATCTTCCCCGGCGCTTTCGTTCCACAACCCGGTCGATGAGCTGTAATAATCCCGATGGAATATCCGATTGGGTAGCGAACTTGCAGCGCGAAGGTCAACTCGCTGTCATGGACGTCGTCTATTTTCGCCGTAATTTTCCAACACCCAGGCAGAAGACGAATGCCTTCGCGCGCGATCTGGTAGTACGGCACTACTACGACAAATTCTAGCGCTCGGCGGAAGGGGCGCTGGGTTTCCCGTCGGCGTTGTACGCGGTCACGCGATAGTGGACGCCGAAGAGAGCTTGGACGGGTTTGGGATCGATCCACGGCGTATCTGCGTCTGTCGCGCACTTGTCGCAGATCTTTTCCCACGGAGCTCCAGGCGCAGCCTGGCGCTCAATGGAATAGTTAACCGCACCGGCCGAACCACGCCAGGCCACTAGCCCGAGGCCCTTGGTGGTCACCGCCGGCGCTGGTGGAATGGCATGCGGAGGCACGGGAAGGCCAGCGATCTCGAAGGCGTGTGTCCGCAACAGTTCAGCGCGGGCAGCCATGTCTTCTTTCGACATAATGAGCGTATTGATGCCGCCATAGTAGAGCGCCCACCACTGGCCGCTCTCGCTGCGCAGCGAGTATTCCTTGTTCGGCACATTGGCGGGAATTGGCTGCCAGCCGAATTCATCCACGTGTGCTTGCAGCGCCCAGAAAAGATCTCCCGAGATCTTCGGCTCGTTCTTCATCGTTGTCAGAACCTTTTCCAGATCCTGCGGAGTCGCCCAGTCGGTGTTGTCCCAGCCGAACTCATTCACCACGTAAACCTTGCCGTGACCCGTCACCAATGCGGCGTGTTTCGGGAAGGTTTCCGCCGTTGTCTTCTCGCCCAAATTGAAGACGGCGTCCCAGTGCGGGTAGTACTCCGCGGTGATGATGTCGGGGGTCTTTGTCTCCAGCGCGGCGCCTGTCTTGTCAAAGAAGAAGAACGCCGTATTGTCCTCGTAAAGGTGCTTCTTGTCGATCGATCTGATAAAGCTGCCGATCGTATCGACCCAGGCCACGTAAGGCGTCAAGCTCACGCCCGGATCGGTGAAGGCCACCAAGATTCCGCATGCATTGCAGTTTTCCCAGGCCAGGATTGTCGGGTCGTCTTTGTATGCTATGCCGGTCAGCGAGTTCTTGTGGTTCAACAGAGCCGCGATGTGCTCCTCAAACCGGGCAATGATCTTGGGATCGGTGAAGAACCCTTTGATGCCTGCCGGGCCCGTGTCCTTGGAGTACTCGCCCGCGCCGCCCAGTTCGCAGTTGGCGCAGTCGCCTACCAGAGTGAAGATCAACCGCAGTTCTCGGTCGTGCGCGGCCTTGATCGCATAGTCAATGTGCTGGAACGCCTCGGGATTGAACTCGCCCAGCTTAGGCTCGATGCACTCCCGACAACCGATGCTGTCGCCCAGCGTCTGTGAACGAATGACGCGAGCGCCCATGGCCTTGGCGGTGTCCATGGCGTCATCCACTTCAAAATGGCTGGGATAGCGCGGGCCCATGGAATCGAGCGGGCCGTAGGCTTCGAGGCCGAGCCACTCGATGTTGGGGCCGCTGTAGCGGAATGTCTCGCCGCCCAGCGTCAGCCGCGCGCCGTCGCGTTTTACGAACTCGTCGTTATGAGGGAGTGGATTCGTCGGGGTTTGTTGTCCGACAACCAAAGCCGAAACCAAGACCACGGTGAACAGGAGGCGGAAGCTGAAAATCGGGGCTCGATTGCACTTAGTCATGCACATCTCCTCCGTCGTCGTCAGATTACCTGCTTGTATCGACCATGGGAATCCGGGCGGACAGTTGCAAGCTGATAAGAAGGTCGATGCGACGGTCAATCTGGTACCACAACGCCGTCTTCTTTGGCGAGATCACCTTCTCAAACACCGGAACATACTTCATTCGCAATGCAATGAGTTGCTGCTCAACGTCCGTCGATCTCTTGATGTAGTCCTGGGCCTGTGCATCGGTCATCGTATTGTAGTTCGCTGCGTAATCCTTGATCAGGGCCCAGCGTTGGTCATTTGGTTTGATAGCTTCCTGCCTGTATTGGTCAAAAATAGGCCAGAACTTGGTGGCCTCGTCGGCGGTCAGATTCACAGTCTGTGCGGTAATCTCCTTCCGCTGTGCGCGTAAGTCCTTTCGTAGCATTTCGATGTCTTGGTCCGAAATGCTATTCGATTGTGCGTCCGCCTCTTGTGCTGCGGGCGGCTGGGATGTCTGGGCGAATATTGAGATAGTGGTCGCAAACAGCAGGGTGACGACAACCAAAACGGTTTTGATACTCCTCTTCAGCATTTTATTGTCTCCTCCAAATGGGTTTCGATTGTAGCCCAGGTTTGGGGCACACCACAAAAGTGTTGTCGGCGCTTTCGCCCCTCGGCCGGCTGACCCACAATGACCTCGACGCCGCCCACTTGCTAAACTCCTGATATGGACCATAGAGGCCGGCAGCGGCGTCTGCAAAATTCTCTTTCCACTCATCGACTGGACGCGCTGCTGGTCACCCATCTTCCCAACATTCTCTATCTCTGTGGATTCAGCGGCAGCGCCGGCGTGCTGGTCGTCACCGAGGCCGGCAGCGTTTTCTTTACCGACGGCCGCTACACCGACCAGGCCCGCACGGAAGTCCAAGGGGCGCAAATTGTCATTGCTCCCAAAGCCCCGCTAACGGCGGCCGCCGAATGGCTGGCCGCATTCAGCGCAAAACAAGGCCGCGGCAAAGTGTCTCATCTTCGGACCGGAATTGAAGGTGAGCACATGACCGTGGCGGCACGGACCCAGCTCGCCCTTATCCTGCCATCGAAAATCCGCTTGCGCGAAGCGCCGCCGCTGGTCGAGCGCGCCCGCATGGTAAAAGACGCGGAAGAGATTCAACGCATCCGGGCAGCCTGCCGTCTGGGTGCCGGCCTGTTCGAGCGCGCGCTCGAAGTGATTCGGCCCGGAGTGAAAGAAACTGAGGTGGCGGCCGAAATGGAATACCGGGCGCGCCAAGCGGGGGCGGAAGCCATGTCGTTTCCCACCATCATTGCTTCCGGAAAGCGCTCGGCGTTACCCCATGGCCGGGCGTCAGATGCCGTCGTGCCACGGCGGGGATTCGTGGTCTGTGACTTCGGTGTTATACTCACCCGTTATTGTTCAGATATGACCCGCACCGTGCACGTGGGTCGACCGTCTGCGAAGGCGCGAGCAGCGTACCAGGCGGTGAAGGAAGCGCAGCAGGCCGCAGTCGATGCCGTAAGGCCGGGAGTGAGCGTCGGCGAAGTCGATCGAGTGGCCCGTAAGTCATTGCAAAATAGTGGTTTAGGTAAGTATTTCACGCACTCCACCGGGCATGGCGTAGGCTTGGAAATTCACGAGGCCCCGCGCGTGGCGGCTGGGCAAACCGAGATCCTGCAGCCAGGCATGGTCATTACTGTGGAGCCCGGCGTTTATATTGCCGGCAAGTGGGGCGTGCGGATCGAAGATATGGTTGTGGTCACGGAGCGCGGGTGCGAAGTTTTGACACCCACCAGCAAGGAACTTGTCACGATTTGAAGCGACTGTCACCGGACACTAGGCCAGACACCGGAAAGTGATCCGGCAGTTTGTGCGCCTTTCCGGCGGACGCACAAATGAAGTAGAAGTCGGTCCCACCCCATACGATGAATCAGAAAGAACTAAAGGAACTCATCGAGTTCTTAATCGAGAAGGATATCGCCGAGTTCGAACTGGAGCGCGGCGACGTCAAGGTAAAGATCAAGCGCGGGAGTGAGCCTGTCGCTTCGGCCCCGGCGGACGCTCGTTTTTTTACCGTACACCCCGCGCCCGCTCCTTCTCCGGAGCTGGGGACATCGCCCGCAGCCGCCAGCCCACCGGCCGCGCCTCCTCCGGCGGTCGCTGCCGCTCCGGCACCAGAAGAAGGGATACACATCGTTCATTCGCCCATCGTCGGCACGTTCTACGAATCGCCCTCGCCCGGCTCGCCGCCATTTGTGAAACCCGGCGACGTGGTGGAGGCGGGTCAGATCCTCTGCATTGTGGAAGCCATGAAGTTGATGAACGAAATCGAGTCTGACGTGGCCGGCGAGATCGTGAAAAAACTGGTCGCGAATAACGCGCCCATCGAATATGGGCAGGAGCTGTTTGCCATTCGCCCAAGAAAGTAAGGTGGGGACAGCCGCCCTCGGCTGTCCAGTCGAGTCACGCTCGACAGCTTTGCAGGGAATCAGAATAGCGGAGCGTCGCTCCGCCGGACAGCCGAGGGCGGCTGTCCCCACGTGGTCTTTGCCGCATCGATCTACCCAATGTTCAAGAAAATCCTGATTGCGAATCGCGGAGAGATTGCCCTGCGGGTGATTTGTGCCTGCAAGGAACTGGGCATCCGCACGGTGGCGATTTACAGCGAAGCTGATCGCAACTCGCTTCACGTCCGCTTCGCCGACGAAGCCATCTGCATCGGCCCGCCGCAACTGGCGCAGAGCTATCTCAACATTCCTACAGTGATCAGCGCCGCGGAAATCGCCAACGTGGATGCCATCCATCCCGGCTATGGCCTGCTCGCCGAAAATGCCAACTTCGCGGAAGTCGCCGAGACCTGCAACATAAAGTTCATCGGACCGCCGCCGGAAATCACCCGGCTGATGGGCGAAAAAGAAAAAGCTCGCGCGGCCATGAAGCGGGCGGGCGTGCCGATTCTGCCGGGGTCGGAAGGGATTCTGGCCAGCGATGGCGAAGCCCTGGAGTGGGCGAAGCAGGTCGGATTCCCGGTCATCATCAAGGCGTCGGCGGGCGGCGGCGGACGCGGCATGCGCATCGTGCGCAGCGAAGAGGAGCTTCCGGGATTGTTCAAGGCAGCATCGTCGGAAGCGGCGGCCGCCTTCGGCAACGGCGATCTCTACATGGAAAAATTTGTGGAGCGCCCGCGCCACATCGAGTTTCAGATCCTCGCCGATCAGTACGGCAACGTAGTCAGCCTGGGGGAGCGCGAGTGTTCCATCCAGCGACGGCACCAGAAGCTGCTGGAAGAATCGCCGTCCACGCAAATGTCGCCCGAACTGCGTGACCAGATCGGACAGGTGCTGTGCACCACCCTTTCCGAGATTGGCTACGTAAACGCAGGCACCATCGAGTTCCTCATGGATGAAGACCGCAAGCTTTACTTCATCGAAATGAATACTCGCATTCAGGTGGAACATCCGGTCACGGAAATGGTCACCGATGTTGACCTGGTCAAGAGCCAGATCCTGCTGGCCGCGGGCGAACGCCTGGAAAATGTCCTGCACGGACCGGTTCTGCATCGCGGACACGCCATCGAATGCCGCATCAATGCCGAGCATCCGGAAAAGTTCACCCCTTCGGCCGGCAGGATCACCACTTTCAATCCTCCTGGCGGCACCGGAGTCCGCATCGACACCGCCGCTTATGCCGAGGGCGTAATCCCGCCTTATTACGATTCCCTGATCGCCAAGCTGATCGTGCGCGGCAAAGACCGCGCGGAAGCGGTTTCCCGTATGGCGCGCGCCCTCGAGATGTTCATCATCGAAGGCATTTACACGACGATTCCGTTGCACCGTAGAATCCTGGCTGATCCCGATTTCCGCGCCGGCCGGGTGGATACCACTTTCATCGAAAGATTCCTGGCGAAGACCGAGCACAAGTCCGAAAGTAAAATCGGCAAGAAAGAAGTTGCGGTTAAGTAGTGCCGGCGGGACGTCGGCGCTACGCTATTCCATTCGTGCCGCCGTTCTCTTTACTTTTATACTTTCATATTCCGATCCCTCATGCCTCTGCTGCCCCGGCTTTACGCCATTCTCGACGCCTCATCTTTCCCAGATACGAAGGCGCTTTGTTCTTCCGCCAGTGAACTCATCGCCGGCGGAGTTACCCTGCTGCAATATCGCAACAAATCCGGAAACGCCCGTCAGACGCTTGAGCAAGCCCGGCGAACTAAAACGTCATCTGCCGAACTCCGCCAAGCTGATCATGAACGACCGTGCCGACCTCTGCGTCGCCGCCGAGTTCGACGGCGTCCACGTGGGACAAGACGATCTCTCGCCCGAAGGCGTCCGCAAAGTGATCGGCGATCTGCGCTGGCTGGGAGTCTCAACCCACAATCCCAACCAACTCGCCGAAGCCGACAAGACGACCGCAAACTATCTCGCCATCGGTCCGGTGTTCGCCACCGGAAGCAAGGCAAATCCTGATCCCGTGATTGGCCTTGATGGAGTACGCCAGGCCAGAGGGTTAACCCGCAAGCCACTAGTGGCGATCGGAGGCATTACCCGGGCTAACTGCAGCGACGTGATTGCGGCGGGCGCCGACGCAGTTGCGGTGATATCTGACTTGATACGGGAGCCACGCAAATCAGCAGAGGAATTTTTCCGAATATTGGGATAAAGTCGAAGCGCTGGCTTCGCGGGCGCGTCGCCCGCGACCGCACAAAGCAACAAGCCGCATAGGCCACACAAACCTCTAGGAGGGCTGTGAGTACCGAGACTAAGCCACCCACACCGGCCGCCGTCAGCGACTGGGATCTCCACAGCCGCCAGGACAAAGAATTAGTAAAGGGTCTGGGCCTGACCAGCGCCACCATGCTGGTTATGGGCTCCATGATTGGCTCGGGCATTTTTATCGTCTCCGCGGAAATCAGCCGCGAGGTCAACTCGCCCGCACTGCTCATCGGGGCCTGGCTGGTCACCGGCTTCCTGACCATCGTCGGCGCCTTGAGTTATGGCGAGCTCGCGGCGATGATGCCCCGCGCCGGCGGACAGTACGTCTACCTTAGGGAATCGCTTGGGCCGCTCTGGGGATTTCTCTATGGCTGGACGCTCTTCCTGGTGATTCAGACCGGCACCATCGCCGCCGTCGGAGTGGCGTTCGGAAAATTCCTGGGCATTTTCTTTCCGTCAATTTCCTCGTCGAACTGGATCGTCCACTTCTGGAAAGTTCCGCCCATCCATATTGGTCCCATGGTTCTCGGAAACATGGAGACGGGATTGAGCACGCAGAATCTGGTGGCCATCCTGGTAGTGGTGGCGCTTTCGGTGATCAACATCTTCGGCCTGAAGACCGGAGCGATGATTCAGAATGTTTTTACCGCTGCCAAGGTTTCGGCACTATTGGGTCTGGTCCTTCTGGGACTGCTGATCGGGCGCAACGCCCAGGCGATCGCAGCAAACTTTAACGGACACTTCTGGCAGAACGCGGGCCTGGGCGCTCAGCATGCGGTACAGGTGGGAGTCGGTGGTCCGATGGTGCTTGTGGGTACGTTGACCATCCTCGCCGTAGCCCAGGTGGGCTCGCTGTTTTCCGCCGACGCCTGGAACAACGTGACCTTCACCGCCGGCGAAGTGAAGAATCCCAGCCGCAACCTGCCGCTGTCGCTGGCCTTGGGTACGGGCGTAGTCATTGCGCTCTACGTCGCATGCAATTTTATTTACCTGACCAGCCTGCCGCTGGATGGCAACCCGGCGGCAACGACCATCCTCGAACGCGGCATCAAGTACGCCACCGAGGACCGCGTCGGGAACCGCGGTCATGTCCCAGATGCTGGGCGCAACCGGCGGAACGCTGATGGCTATCGCCATCATGCTTTCGACCTTTGGTTGCTGCAATGGCTTGATCCTGGCGGGCTCGCGCGTCTACTACGCCATGGCCAAGGATGGGCTATTTTTCAAAAGCGTTGCGAAATTGCATCCCAATTACAAAACTCCCGCCATCTCACTGATGGTGCAGATGGTCTGGACCTGCATCCTGTGCGTCTCCGGCAGTTACGGACAACTGCTCGACTACATCATCTTCGCCGTGCTGGTGTTTTATATCCTCACCATTTTTGGATTGTTCGTGCTGCGCCGCACGCGTCCCAACGCGGAACGCCCGTATCGTGCGATCGGTTACCCGGTGCTGCCGGCAATTTATATTGTGATGGCTTTATTTATCGATGTCGTACTATTACGCTACAAACCGCAGTACACCTGGCCAGGACTGATTATCGTTCTGCTGGGGATTCCGGTGTATTTCTTGTGGTCGCGGAGTTCGGAAGTGTCATCCTGAGCGGAGTGGAAACTTCGCTTCGCGAAGTTTCCATGCAGTCGAAGGACCCCTGGGGGCGGCATTAGTGCAGGCTATGGGGGTCCTTCGACTTCGTAAGTTCGCTCGCTAGCGAGCAAACTCACTCCGCTCAGGATGACATGTAGCTTCAAGCGCGAAGGAGAAACTTAGGGATGGCAAATCTCTGGGCTAGAAAGCCCCTGAACCTGCTTTTGGCGGAAGCCGGCGAAACCGGCGAGAACAGCCTGAAGCGGACGCTCGGACCTTTTCAACTCACCGCTCTGGGCGTCGGCGCGGTCATTGGCGCGGGCATCTTCGTGCTCTCCGGGTTGGGCGCACACTACGCCGGGCCGGGCCTGATGCTCTCTTTCGTCGTATCAGGACTGGGATGCGCCTTCGCGGCTCTTTGTTACGCCGAATTTGCCGCCATGATTCCCCTGGCCGGCAGCGCCTACACCTATGCCTACGCGACGCTCGGCGAACTGTTCGCCTGGATCATCGGTTGGGACCTCACGCTCGAATACGCCATGGGCGCCAGCACCGTGTCGTCAGGCTGGTCGAATCACTTCATCGAGTTGCTCGATATTTTCCACATCAAGATGCCGCTCTGGCTGGCTTACGACCACTGGACGGGATTGCGCGCTGCGGAAAATATCGTCGCCCGGCAGATGGCGCAGGCTTCCGATGCTTCCCTGGTCCCAGGTACTCAGGCCTTCCTCAACCGGGTTGGTGAAATCGTCACCGCCCATTCACCGCAACTCATGCAGGGAGCGCATGATTTGTTGGATGCCCCCAAAATATTCGGAGTCGAAGTTGGCTGGAACCTGCCTGCTTTCGTGATTGCCCTGGTCATCACCGCCATTCTCGTGATCGGGATCAAAGAGAGCGCGCGCTTCAACGCCACCATCGTCGTGATCAAGGTTGCGGTTGTGCTGTTCGTAATCGGCCTGGGCTTTCGCTACGTCAGCGCCAGCAACTGGGGCGGAGACTGGGCGACGTTCGCGCCCATGGGCTTCTCCGGAATCGGGGCCGGGGCCGCGTACATTTTCTTTGCTTACATCGGATTTGATGCCGTCTCTACCACCGCGCAGGAAGCCAAGAACCCGCAGCGCGATCTGCCCATCGGAATTATCGCTTCTCTGCTGATCTGCACCGTGCTCTACATCGCCGTGGCTGCCGTGCTGACCGGCATGGTGCCGTGGCGTGAAGTGAACATCGAAGCGCCCATCGCCCGCGCCTTCCTGGATCGCGGCCTGGTCGGCGCCTCGCACATCATCACTCTGGGCGCGCTCGCCGGACTCACCAGTGTGATGCTGGTCATGCTCCTCGGCCAGACTCGCGTTCTTTACTCCATGGCCAACGACGGCCTGCTGCCCAGGAAATTCTTTGCCGACATCCACCCCAAGTGGCGCACTCCGTGGAAGAACACCATCCTGGTGGGATTGCTGGCTGCCGTGGTGGGAAGTCTGGTGCCGATCGACGATATCGGCAAGATGGTGAATATCGGAACGTTGCTGGCATTTGTGATCGTG
Source organism: Terriglobia bacterium (assembly GCA_963734265.1). Classification (GTDB taxonomy): domain Bacteria; phylum Acidobacteriota; class Terriglobia; order Terriglobales; family Acidobacteriaceae; genus JAIQFF01. The sequence goes on along the minus strand of CAVTGN010000008.1, from coordinate 1,010,194 downwards.
TGCATCGCGGTAATACTGCTGCGTCGCACCGACCCCGATCAAGCCCGCCCCTTCCGCACGCCCTGGGTCCCGTTGGTGCCAATCCTCGGCGTCATATTTAACGGCTACATGATGTACCGGCTGGGCTGGATCAACTGGGCCCGCCTCATCATCTGGCTGGCGATTGGACTGGTCGTGTATTTCACCTACGGCCAGAAGCACAGCAAAGTACAGGCGCTAAAGTCCGGGAAATAGTTGTTAGTCGCTGGTCGTTAGTCGTTGGTCGTTGGCCACTCCGCCTTGGCGTTTGCCGTCTCCTTCCGCCTCGGGCCTGCCTGACGTAAGCTATTGTCTTGAAGTAGAAATCTGATAACTCTGGTTTTCGTAGCGCCGCCGTCCCGGCGAGACGCCAGTGCGCTACGGACAGCCGGCAAGACGCCGACCGCTACGAGACCCGATGCGCGAACCGACGGCTAACGGCCAACGACCAACGACCAACGACCAGCCACTGCCTATGAAAATCGTCACTGCCGCCGAAATGCGGGACATTGATCGCGTCACCAGCGAGCGCTTCGGCGTTCCCTCGCTGACCCTCATGGAAAATGCGGGCACCGCGGTGGCTGAGTTCGTCCTGTCGCAGTACCCCTCGGCCAAGCGTGTCGGGGTAATCTGCGGAAAGGGAAATAATGGCGGAGACGGATTCGTAGCCGCTCGCAAGCTCCACCAGGCCGGCAAAGAAGTTCGTATTCTGCTATTGGCCGAGCACGCCGAACTCCGCGGCGACGCGGCCGAGATGTTCACCGACTTGCCCATCGCACCCGTCATAGTTCCTTCACCAGAACAACTGAAGACTGAACCAATGCGTGCGGTATTCGACGCGGATGTTCTGATCGACGCCATCCTCGGCACCGGATTCCGTCCGCCGGTCAGCGGGCTATATGCCGAAGCCATCGCCATGCTGAACGCAAGCTCCGCACCCGTGGTGGCTGTCGATATTCCCTCTGGCGCCGACGCGGACGTGATGGGCAAGCAGGTTGGCGCGGTCGCCCGAGCCGATGCCGTTGTCACCTTTACCGCGCCCCGTCCTGCTCATATTTTCGGCATGCTGACGACTGGGCCGACGGTGATTTCGCCGATCGGTTCGCCGGAGGAGGCGATTGTCTCCTCGCTCCAACTCAACCTGATTACCGCGCGTGACGTGGCGTCCTTGATCGGTCCACGTCCGCGAGCGGCGAACAAGGGAAGCTTCGGCCACGTGCTGGTTCTTGGAGGATCGATCGGCAAAGCCGGGGCTGCGGCGATGGCAGGGATGGCAGTCCTGCGCGCGGGCGCGGGCCTGTCCACGGTGGCTACCGCGAAATCGGTGCTGGCGACGGTAGCGGGCTTTCATCCTGAGCTCATGACCGAACCTCTCGAGGAAACCGCCGCCGGCAGCATTTCCATGCGGGCACTGCAGCTCGGAAGCATGGACGCCTTGACCGAACGAAAAACTGTGCTTGCCGTCGGCCCGGGAATTTCTCGTGACCCTGAGACCGCAGAGTTCGTTCGCGGCGTGGTCAAAAAATATAAACTTCCCATGGTTCTGGACGCGGATGGCCTGAATGCATTCGAGAATCGAGCAGCCGAATTGAAAGGCAGCGCGGGCCAACTGGTCATCACCCCGCATCCCGGAGAAATGGCGCGGCTAACCGGGTCCACCATTCCCGCTATACAGCACGACCGGCTCAACGTCGCGCGCAACTTTGCCAGGGAACATAATCTGATTGTGGTCCTCAAGGGCCACCGAACTCTGATCGCCCAGCCTGACGGCACAGTCTGGGTGAACGCGACCGGAAATCCCGGCATGGCGACCGGAGGCACGGGCGACATTTTGACCGGGATGGTGGCGGGCCTGATCGCCCAGAATCCAGACCGCATTGCCGAGGCGGTGATCGCAGCAGTCCATCTTCACGGTCTGGCCGGTGACGTCGCGCGCGAGAGCATGGGCGAGCACTCGCTGGTTGCGACCGATTTGCTAAGTGGTTTGCCGGAGGCGTTCCGTCGAACCCGGCAAGCGGCGCAGAAGTCCCTGGTTGCGATCGGCGGCTGATCGTTTTCAGCTGGGGCCGGGCGCGAAGCGGGAGGGAAGGTTTACTCGGATTAGTCGTGATTTGCCCACTACGAAATGCCACCCGATCAACGACTCACGGACGCCAGAAAACTCAGCGCCCAGACGGCAACACCGAGATTCCCCAGTCCGAGCAGCAACCATGCCGTGGCAGGATTTCTTTGCATGGGCTCCAGCATGCTGGCCATTCCCTTGTCCAATATGATCCAGACTGCGAATATTGCCCAAAGCCCCGCGCCTACCGCCCATCGGGACCGCGATTCGTAGGTAACCATCATTGTCCGGTCGAGTTGCAGGACAATCGCGAAAAGCGGCATCAGAATGGCGGCCAACATGGCCACGCCGCGAAGTGCAACCACCCACAACGGGTCGCCGGGAGGTTCGCCGGCGGATTTTTCACGGACATGCCGATGCCGCAACGCCTCTTCTGAGGAGATGCTCTTCTGAAGCTCGGGCTCCGAACCTGTGATTGTGGTATCCCGTTCCTCACGAACTGCCTCGCTGACCAACGTCCCAGGTAAAACTTCCTGGCTCATCGCCCCTCCGCTTGCTGATTTCGCGCAGCAGCAACTGCATCCTCAGCGAAGGCGCGCGGGACGAAAAGATCACCTGTGGACGTAGGCCGATCGACGTTTGCAGCTCATGAGAGTCGCGGCGAGGTTGTCACGCAGAGGCGTGGAGGGATCTGCAACGCGACAGCCGGGCCTCCTGAACCGGCCGGCAAGCGCCGATCGAGCGCTACGGAAAACCGCCGATAACCCCATCCGCTTGATGGGAAGAGATTTAATTGACTGCTGATTTTTCGATCGGGCTTGTGCCTTTCGTAACCTGTCCGCCGCCAGCGGACCGTGGGATAGTGGGTGGTCATGACTCACTTCCCCCAAGTGCACCCGCAGCGCCGCTCTCCGCGTATTCAAGTTGGTGGTTCCATTCCCGCACTCGTCATGCTGGAAGACGGTCAGCGCGCCAAAGCTAAACTTCAAACCATTTCCGTTACTGGCGGCCTGTTGCGCCTCGCCCGGTCTCTGACCCAGGGCGATTTCGTCGAAGTTGCCTTTCATCTGCAGGGTGGCCCGGTCCGAGGCATGGCCGAAATGCTCACCCCAGTTCGGGCTGCCAGCGAAGGATCCTTGCAACCCTTCCGCTTCGTCGCGCTTGGCGATAACGATCACCGCGCCTTGCGAATGGCAGTCGATTCCGTGGCCGACCGAAGTTTCCAGGGAATTCGCTCGAGCCAGTGGTCCGGCCTGAAAACGCTCTGAGATCTCGCGTAGAGACGTAGCTTGCTACCTCTCCCGTCCACGAACGCAGACGTAGCAGGCTACGTCTCTTCGGAACTAACCATTCATCGCCACCGCGTTCGCCCCAGAAAAAGAATCGCTATACTGGTCGCTCGATTTTCAACCAGCATGGCGAAACAGGAATTCATCACCCATTCAGCCGAAGAGACCATCGCCCTCGGCCGCTCTCTGGCTGGAATGCTTACGCCACCCACGCTGGTAGTGCTGCGAGGCGACCTCGGTGCCGGCAAGACCACCCTAGTCAAGGGCATCGCCGAAGCCTTCAAGGCCGCATCGGCGCAAGAAGTCACCAGTCCAACCTTCACCCTGATCCACGAATACCGCGGTCCCCAGGTCACGCTTTATCATATTGATCTATATCGGGTTGATACTCCGCGCCAACTGGAAACCCTGGGCCTCGACGACCTCATCGCCGACAACGCCATTCTCCTGATAGAGTGGGGAGAGAAGTTTCCACACTTGAGGCAGGAACAGGACATGGAAATTGTCCTGCAGCGGCTGGGGGAAGATGCGCGCAAGATCCAACTAACCACTGGGTGAGCCGCAGCTCGGGCAAGTGTTTTATTTCGCTGGATTTGGAGCCTAATAAAATTGAAAACCCCTGAAGTTGGACTTGCCTGCTTGATCTTGTGTGCTGCCATGTGCGCAGCCCAAACCTCGTCCCAACCGGCCCAACCCGCAAGTGCGCCTTCTCCTTCTTCATCCGGTTCAGCCCCGCCACAATCGGGAAATGCGGGCACTGAAAACAAGAAGGGGCAGGCGGATGCCGGCTCGTCTGATGCCACCTCGTCCAAGGACCGGCTCTTCTTTGCCTTGCCAAATTTCCTGACCCTGGAGAACGGCGCTAAGGCGCCACCTCTCAGCGCTGGACAAAAATTCAAGATAGTCGCCAGGGGCGCGTTCGATTACGTCCAGATTCCCTGGTACGCCGCACTTGCAGGTATAAGCCAGGCGGAAAACAGCGAACCTGGCTACGGCCAGGGATGGGAGGGGTACGGCAAACGTTTTGGATCGGCGTTTGCCGATGGCACCATCGAGAACTTCATGACTGGAGCCGTTCTGGCCTCGGTGCTCCACCAGGATCCTCGTTACTACCAGATGGGGCAGGGGGGATTCTTGCACCGTGCAACTTATTCGGCAACCCGAATCCTGATTACCCGTTCTGATTCCGGACGCAAGGAGTTTAATTTTTCGGAGGTTTTCGGAAGCGCGATTTCGGCCGGCATTTCCACCTATAGCTACCATCCCCGAAGCGATCGAACTATATCCAACACCGCCGAGGTTTGGGGGTCGCAGGTGGGTTACGACACCATCACGATCATGCTGAAAGAATTCTGGCCCGACATCCGGCGCAAGTTGAGGAAGAAACACGAACTGACAACAAACAACTGAGAACCGAGAACTAACAACTAAGAACTAACAACAAAAAACAACAAAAAACTAGCAACGACGAACTCACTCAAAATCCCATAATGTTGTAACCGCAATCCACGTAGATCACTTCCCCGGTAATTCCGGAGCTGGCATCCGAAGCCAGAAACACCCCAGTCGAGCCCACTTCGTTCACATCGACGTTCCGTTGCAACGGAGCCCGCTCGGCATGGGCCTTCAGCATCGCACCCAGATCGCCGATGCCGCGAGCGGCCAGCGTTTTGATCGGTCCAGCCGAGATGGCGTTGACCCGGATATTCTTCTTGCCCAGATCGTAAGCAAGATAACGTACCGTGCATTCCAGTGCGGCTTTGGCTACGCCCATCACGTTGTAGCGGGGCACAACCCGCTGCGCTCCGTAATAGGTCATGGTAATAACGCTGCCGCCGTCTTCCATCAGAGGCGCCGCCGCCCGGGTAAGTGCCACCAGGGAATACACGCTGACGTCGTGCGCAACCCGAAAACTCTCACGCGAAGTGGCGACGAAGTCGCTTTTCAAAGCCTCGGCGGGTGCGAACGCCACGCTGTGCACCAGCACATGCAGTTTGCCGTAGCGCTCTTTGAGTCGAGCGAACAGCCGATCGATGGCCGCGTCGTCGGACACGTCGCACATGTAAGCTTCCGCACCCGGCAGCGAAAGAATCAATTCTTTGGCTTCCATTTCCAGGCGTTCATTCTGGTAGGTGATCGCCAGTCTGGCGCCTGCCTGATGCAGTCCCTGGGCGATCGACCACGCGATGGATCGTTTGTTGGCGACTCCAAAGACCACCGCAATTCGACCTTCGAGGCTGGATGACATTGCATTCTCCTCAATTTTGAAGGGAAAGCATAACAGTCGGAGCGGCGAACTTGCCACAGCGAGTTTGGGAGCAATTGTCGAATTTCAGAATTTTCGGATTCAAAATCCGTCATTTCGCAAATCCTTCAATTCGTCAATTTTTCACACTGGCTTGCAGTACTGGCACCGCCCTAACCGGCCAGATGGCGGTGACGAAAGCGACGGCGTACACCATTCCGATGATGGAGAAACCTGCAACCAGATTCCACTGGGCAACCGCTCCCACCAGAAATCCCAGAATGATTTGCAACAGGGTTCCGGCGAAGTAGAAGGTGTTCTGCACTCTACCCATAAAGTGTTGCGGCACCTGCTCCATGATGCTGGTGTTCATGGCCACGCCACTCACGCCGCGACCGGAACCCATGATGGCGTAAATCGCCACTGCAATCGCCAGCCAGGGTGAGAGTGGAGCTACGGTCATCGCGATTGCCAGCAATCCCATGGAAATCGCAATTGAACGTCGCGCGCCCAGAGACGCAATGAGCTGAGGTGCATACAGCACGCTGAGGAATGCGCCTGTGCCCCAGCCGGCGTTGAGCCAGCCATAGCCGACGGCTCCGGCGTGGAATACGAGATCGCTCAACGGCGCGGTTACGACCACTCCGGTCAGCATCGCGCCCAGAAAAAGCGCCCAGCTGATTCCCAGAGTGACCACGGAGCGGTGACCGCGCAGAAAGTCGATGCCTTCGCGCATCTCGCGGAAAAATCGCTCCACCGTTGTTTCTGCTGCAACAATATCCGCCCGCAGCTCCGCCGGCCGCGGCACCACGTGGCGTCCTTTGCGTACTCCCAGGTACAGCAGGAAAGATGCCAGATAAGTAGAGAAGTCGATCAGCAACACTCCCCCCAGGCCGATGTGGTTGTAGACGAATCCAACAATCGACCCGGCAATCAGCCAGCCTCCCTGAATTCCCGCCAGCAGAAAAGTGTTGGCATGGACGAACTCTTCTCCCGGCGTCAATTCCTGAATGAGCGCAGTAATGGTGGGCCAGAACATCCAGAAGCCGGCCGCGACCAGCGTGTTCATCAGGTAGAGTTCCCAGACTTTTACCCTCCCAGCAAACGCCATGATCGAAACCGCGAGGATAATGACGGCGCGGATTGCGTCCAGCATCATGACCAGCCGGCGCCGGTCTTCGCGGTCAATCAGAACGCCGGTGAAGGGAAGCATCAGCATGGCGGGGAGAGTTTGCAGCACGGCAAATGTTCCCAGCGCGACTTCCGAATGAGTGGCCTGCAGAATGTACCAGGCAACCGCGGCTGAATTCATCCCGCTGCCCAGCATGGAGATCATGTTGGCGGCGAAGACGTACCGCAGCGCCCGCTTCTGCAAGATGTTGCGCATAATTAAATGTAAACGATCAAGAAAGGCTCGCCAACGTGCAGGAGTAGCGCAACAGGTTCGGTTTTCTTTGCGTCCTTTGCGATCTTTGCGGTGAAGCTTAGCCGCAAGCTTTTAACCGCAAAGAACGCAAAGGGCGCAAAGAACTCGATTCACTCAAGTCTCGCTAGGAAGGCTGAACAGCATTTGCACTTTGGGCTTCTGAAATCAAATACACGGCCAGAATAAGCAATTCCGGCTCGATAGGATGGCGGTAGCGGGCATGCGGAAAAATAAAGTAATAGGTTGTGGGATACGAAAGCACCAGGAGCAGGAATAGCATGGCGCCGGGTTTCTTTTTTCTGAGGGCTCTGGCCAATCCCCAAATTGCCAGTACCGAGGAAGCCAGGAACAGTGAATCGCGAAAATCAACCGGCAAGGTTCCGTTGCTTTCTTTGGGGACGCCAGCCCAGTAATAGACGAATCTCTTCAGACTCACGACCGCAAAGCGTCCCGGATTCTCACGTATCCATGCAAACGCCTGGCGCTTGCACTCTTCCGCGTAGGCTAGTTCACCCAGGCGCCGGAATTTCTCAAACTCCAGAATGTTCAGGTTGGGCTGAAGATAGGCCATCAGCCGGCCGTCGGCAGACGGTCCGTTACCTAAGCGAAATTGCAGGCCGAAGTCGTCGCGAATGAAAACAAATTTTCCGAATACCCGGTAGTTGCGGGCCAGCCACGGGGTCAGGCAAGCGAAGAAGACAACCGACGCCAGCACAACCCCGGCGATGGATGGTAGGCCGCGCCGGTGCCTGCGATACCAGATCCAGAGTCCGGAGAAAGGAAGGAAAGCCAACATCGAAGGATTGGATAACCCTCCGAAGCCCCACAGCATTCCGTAAATCGCCCAACCCTTCCAACCCTTCCATTCCTCCATTTCCAGGGAGACGAGAAAAATCAGGCACAACAGCAGCGGTCCCAGAGTCGTGTCAAATACCCAGTGGATCGACCAGTACATGAAGTAGGGAAACAGAGCCCATGTCCAGGCTGACCACATCGCCACCTTCTCTCCCATCGTCTTTCTTGCGATGAAGAATATGGGAATTGAAGTCAGGGCGGTCAACAAACTATTGATGGTCAGCAGAACCCAGGCCGAGGCGGTGGAGTAAATTCCGAAAACCTTGAACACGCCGCCGATCAGGAACGGATAAAGTGGCGGCTCCCATGCGCTCGGTCCGGTCGAATCACCGTAGGGATTGCTGAATCCCCGGCCCAGAGCAATCGACCGGCCCACGCGCCCCATCTCCCAGCCGAAGGCGAAATGATCTTCCCCTGGACGAAAGCGATATTGATGAAAGATGCCGATCGCCGCTACCTGTAATCCCAGAGAGATCACCACCATCCACATCAGTGATCTGCGAATCTTTTCTGGTGCGGGAGGCTTCGGCTCTGGGGTCGAGATTGGGGGTGGCGCGACTGGCTGATTCGGGTTCAACGGGGTGGCAGGCGGGAGAATGCGACGGGGAAGGGTGGAGTGTCAACTTGTTGCTCCCGCAACCGGAGCAGCCGGCCGCGCCGGGCGAAGCGGAGATGAATGAGCGTCCAGATTGCCAGCCAGCCATCGGAATGCCGGATTTTCTTTCCCTGCTCGGCATCGCGTGGCGCGTAGGCGACCGGGACTTCCCATATCTTCTCTCCCATACGGCACAGCTTGGCGGTCACCTCCGGACAGAATTCGAAGCGCTGGCACTCGAGTGGAATGCTTTGCAGCAGGGAACGTCGAAACACTTTGTAGCAGGTAGCCTCGTCGTGGATGCCGGCCCCGTACAGCAGATTCGTCAGGTGAGTCAGAAGCTTGGCGCCCAGATAAAAGCGCAGCCCTCTCTCGGGCCGGTCGGGGCGCACGCCGTAAACGACGTTTGCCTTGCCTTCTTCCAACGGCCGCAGCAGCGCGGCATAATCCTGGGGATCGTACTCCAGGTCGGAATCCTGAATCAGCACGTATTCGCCGCGCGCATACTGCAGGCCGGTGCGGATCGCCGCTCCCTTGCCGCAATTCTTCTCATGAAAGATGACAGTCAAGTGGTCGTCCGCAGGCAACGCATGCAGCTTTTCCCTGGTGCCGTCGGTCGAACCATCATCCACGATGATGATTTCCTTTCGCACCGGAGACGCTTCGATGGCTTGCAGAAGTTCGTCGACGTGAGCCACTTCGTTGTAGATAGGCACGATCACGGAGACGCGTCCGTTGTCCCCGGCAGCAGTGGCCGTGGCGCTTTCAGGCCGCATTTGGGTGGTTGCTGACGGCACGCTCATCAACTGTGTACTGGGCATCTCCGTATGAAATGTAGGGCGTCCTGAAAGCAGAATAGCATCACGTGCCATGGAGAGGAAATCGCCGATCCGGCAGGGAAGCGACAAAATCAACTTGCAGGAATTCCGCTTCGGAGCTAGCATTCGCGCTGCCGGGAGCCCATGAAGTCTCCCGTTCACCGGCGGAGGTGACGTATGAACTGCGCTCTCTTTCGCGTTGCGTCGATTGTCTTGCTCTCTCCCCTTCTGCTCCACGCGCAAATAGAAAATCTCATCATCCCCGCGGGCACGCCCGAAGACCAGGGGATTCAGGCCATCGCCAAAGAGCCCGATCCGCAAAAGAAGTTAGTCATGTACCAGGATTTTCTGCAGCAGTTCGCGTCGAATCCGGTGGCGGTGGCCTACGGGAACTGGGAGGTTTCGCAGTACTACCAGAGCATCAGCGATTTTCCCAAAGCCCTCGACTACGGCGACAAGGCTCTGGCCAGCGCGCCCCATAGCCTCGACATTCTCGTTTCCCAGACCAGCATCGCTCAGCAGATGAAGAGCAATGCCAAGATGTTCGACTATGCGGTGCGCGGCGGCGAAGTCTACACCTCCATCGGGAAATCTGCCAAGCCGGAAGGCATGAGCGATCAGGACTTTGCCAACCACGTGGAGGAGTCCAAGAGCTCGGCCAAGAGTTCTTACGAGTTCCTGGAAGCCGCTGCCTACAACGTGATTGCCGAAGAAAAAGACCCCCGAACGCGCATGAGCTGACATCGAGCGTTTCACCCCGGCTTTTCCCAATTCGCGCTTTGACGAATCAGTGACGTCCTACGCCATGATGTCTCTTGCGGAACTAAAAGATTCGGCGCGGGTGATTTCTTACGGTGAAAAAGTCCTGGCAACAAATCCCAACAGCCTCCCGACCTTGTTGCTGCTGGCCGGCGCCTACGTCGACGACCCCAAGCCGGGAAGCGTGGGAAAGGCTGTAACGTATTCCCAGAAAGCAATCACGGTTGCCAAGGCCGATGCTCCCGACGCCGACCGCACCCGCAAACTCTCCGCCGGAGTCGCGCACTCCACGTTGGGCTACGCCTACATGAAGCAGGAGAAAACCGCGGCAGCCATTCCGGAATTGAAGTCGGCCGCCGGGCTGCTCAAAGGACTGGACGATCAGCAGTACGCGATTGCGCTCTACCGCCTGGGATATGCCTACGCCAAACTCAGCCGGGTGAACGAAGCCCGCGACACCCTGATGGAAGCCGCAAAGATTCCCAGCCCGGTGCAACCGCTCTCGCAGGATCTGCTAGCCAAGGTGAATGCGGCTCGCGCCAAGGGCAAATAGAGCGAATCGCGTCAGGCGTCGCCGGGCGGGCCATCATTCTGGATAGCCCGTCGATCTCGCTGACCTGTCACTCTGTCAGCCTGTCATTCGTGCGATTGCTCTGTCCATTGTCATCCTGAGCGGAGCGGCGGCTTCGCGAAGCGAAGCAGCCCCGCAGTCGAAGGATCTCGGACGGCAAGGACCGGTCAGAGGGACTATCTCAAGACCGCGAAAACTGGATGGCGGCAGGGATCCTTCGACTCCGCGAGATCATTCGCAAGCGAATGATCTCCCTCCGCTCAGGATGACAACGCGGCTCCGCTCAGGATGACAATGCCTTTTACCTCAATGCTTCGCCAAATCATCCGACAACATCAGCGCCTTGGACGCCAGATTTTGAGCGCGCTGTACGTCTCCGGCTGCTTCCGCCTCCTTGGCCTGCTCCATATACTTACGAATTTGACTCACGCTTTCCTGCTGGCTGGCGCTTAGTTGGCGGGCGGAAATCTGCTTCAAGTTGGTGTCCGTGGTGGATAGCAACTGGCTCGTGCTCTGGCGCTCGCGTGAGGCTTGCTCGTCGCTCACGCCCGGAGCAAGCTGCACCGCTGGGTCCGTGGTCCCGCCATTTCGTACCACCTTTTTCTCCGGGGTTGAAGCGGTCGCAGTGGCGGCGGGCTTGCGGCGCCGGTGTTTTTTGGTGGCTTGGGGTTTCGGTTTGGTTGCATCCACTTGAGCGGCGGGTGCTGACGGTTGTTCCGAACCAGTTTTTTCCGAAGCAGGTTTCTGCGAATCCGGCGCCGCCGAGCCCGGCTGCGCGGAGGTGTCCTGCGAAGATCCTTGCGTCGAACCCGATGGCGAAGAGTCGGTTCGCGGCTGGTCCTGCGATTGATCGAACGCGTTGTTGATCGCGACGTTGATCGCGACGAATGTAGCAGGACGCACAACCATCGCCGCGGCAGGCGAAGTCAGTGCGCAGAATCCGAGAATAACGGGCAGATACATGTTCAATAAAGTGTGATGCGTTGAAATGCCGTCACGACACACTGGAGATTTTACTTTTCGGTGCTGAGGTTTGCACCTTGCAATCGTCGTCAGAAAATGATGAGCGCGCTCAGCCTCGAGTCGCCGCTTCGCGAAGAGAATCGGAGCGGGCCTGGACCAGCGGCAGCCGCAGGCGAAAGGTCGTTCCTTCTCCTTCGACTGACTCAAAGTCAACCGAACCGTAGTGCCATTGCAATATCTGGTACGTCTGCGCCAGTCCGATGCCTGTCCCACCTTTTTTGGTGGTGAAGTACAACTCAAAAATCTTGTCCTGAACATCCGGAGCAATGCCGCCGCCCTGGTCCCGAATTTCCGTCACGACCATATCGTCTTCGCGGCGGGCCGAGATGGTCAGACGGCCTCCGTTGGGCATCACCTGAACTCCGTTAAGAACGACATTGAGAATGGCCTGCTTGATGAAGTCAGTGTCCACCTTCACCATCAAGGGCTGCGACGGAAGCTCACAGGTCACGGTCACGCCGTGACGTCCGGCGTCAGGTCCGGCCAGTGCTGCGCCATCTTCGAGCAAACGCCGCAGGTCGGTCTCTTCGAGATGCAGATCGCGCGGCCGGGTGAAATCCACCAGGATCTGCACGACGCGATCCAGGCGGTGGATCTCGCTGCCGATAATGTCCATGTGGCGGCGTGTGTCGGGATCAACCTGTCGCAGCTTTCCCTGCAGCAGCTGCAAGTGCAGAACGATCGCGTTGATCGGGTTCTTCACCTCGTGAGCGACGCCGCGCGTAATGCGTCCGTTGGCGGAAAGCCGGCGCGACATTTCGATTTCGTCTTCGATGCGGCGCACCGATTCGGCATCGCGCATGGTCAGCAGCGCCCCGATCTGGGTTCCTTTTTCCTGAATGAAATCGAGCGAGATTTGCACTCGCTTCCCGCTGGGAAACTCGATTTCGCGCTGCGGGATCGGGCTCCTCCGGTCGAATGCCTGCAAAATCATGACGCCCAGCGCCGACTCGTTGGAAAAAACTTCCCGAGCCTGCCGGCCCAGCAGTTCCCGCCGCGGACGGCCCAGAAAACGTTCCACCGATGCGCTCACCAGCACCACCCGCGAGTCGCGGGTGAAAAGCATCAAGCCGTCCTGCAGATTGCCCATGATCTGGTCCACGTTGTCTTTCAGGGCGGAGAAAATCTCTTTTGCATCGCGCATCTGGCGTCCCAGATGAGCAATCTTCAGGCTGACCAGTCCGTATTCGTCATGGCCGGACTCGGGTTCGCCGTTGCCTTCCCCGTTGCCGCCGGTCACGCTATCCAGACTGCGGCTGATTTGCTCCAGCGGACCTAACGCCAGGTGAGAGAGTCCGGCCGCAAGTATCAGCGAAAGCAAGATCGCGATACTCGAGAAAACCACGGCCTGCCGCAACCGGGGAGTCAATTCATTCTTAAGGAATACGGTGGATACGCCGACGCGAATGCTGCCGAAGCGAGCCCCATCCAACTGCAGCGGGATGCGCACGTCATATACTGTGGGCGGGTTGTACACCATGCGAAACTGACGCCGAAAACTGGCGTTCTCCACCATCTGGAAATCGGGCCGGTTGGGAACCACTTTTCCCACCAGATCGGGATTGGTATGGAGGATGGCCTTGCCATCGCTGTCAACGATGGCGGCGTCGTAAATGATGGGCCATGTGCCCACCACAGACTCCAGAAAATTATTGAGATCGCGATCCGTGCCCAGATAGTAGGCAACCGCACGGCGCGTGGCTTCCGGATTTGAAGTATCCACCTTTGTGCTGCTCAGGTCGGGGGCGGCGTTCGCTGCCAGATAGGCAAGATTTGAAGTGAGTTGAGCCGCCGACTCGCGTGCCGTCGTCACCCGCTGCCGCAGCAGTTCCGAAATATAGATATAGGAGAAGCCCAATACCAGCGCGGCGACCATGAAAGTAATGGCCAGTACGATTTTGGTTTTTCGGCGCATGGTTGAAAGGCGGCAATTAGCATTTGGCAATTAGCATTTAGCCAGCCGCATCGCCAAAAACTGACAACTGTCCACTAACAACTGAAAACTGGTTCAATTCCGTTTCACCAAAAGCCGCGACATCGCAGCCATCAACAAACTGGCAACCTCGGAAGATTGGGCCAGCCGCCAAGTGCTAATTGCCAATTGCTAATTGCTGCTTGCTGCAGCTACTCTTCCCGCGCCAAAGCCGCGTCGGCGGTCGCGTTGCCATACTCCTTGAGTTTGTTGTGCAGAGTTTTCAGGCTGATGCCCAGAATCTCCGCCGCGCGAGTCTTGTTGTTATTGGTGGATTCCAGCGTTTTCAGAATGAGCCGTTTCTCGGCCTCCTCGACTGTGGTACCCACTCCCAGACGCACGGTATCTCCATCTTCGTCCGAACTGCGCAGGCTGGATTGCCCAAACCCGGGTGGCAGATGCTTGGTTTCCACAATCGCGCCATCGCAAACGATGATGGCGCGCTCCAGGGTATTGCGCATTTCGCGGACGTTGCCCGGCCAGGAGTAGTTCTGAAACGCGTTCAGCACGGCCTCGCTCACCCCGCCGACTTTTCTTCCGTGCTTGTGATTCATGTCGGTCAGCAGCGCCTGGACCAGTTCAGGGACGTCTTCTTTATGCTCGCGCAGCGGGGGCATGTGGATGTTGAAAACGTTGAGTCGATAATAAAGATCGTTGCGTAACTCGCCTCGCGCCACCGCTTCCTCAGGCACCTTGTTGGTTGCGGCCAGAACGCGGACATCGACCGTGGTCTCCACTTTGCTGCCCAGCCGCCGCAACTTGCTGTCCTCGAGCACGCGCAGCAGCTTGGCTTGCGTGGCCACCGGCATCTCGCCGATCTCATCCAGCAGCAGGGTTCCACCTTCCGCCAGTTCAAAACATCCGGTACGACGCTCCAGGGCGCCGGTGAAGGCGCCTTTTTCGTGACCGAATATTTCGCTCTCGATCAAGGTTTCCGGAATGGCGGCACAGTTAATCGGCACGAAAGGTTTGTTGCGCCGCGGGCTGAGTTCGTGCACCGTGCGCGCTACTAGTTCCTTGCCGGTGCCGCTGGCTCCTGTAATCAGCACCGAGGCGGTGCTGGGCGCAACCATCTCGATGAGATGAAAGATCTCCTGCATTTTCCTGGAAGAGCCAATCAGGCTTCCCAGGGAACCTGCGTCACGCAATTTACGGCGTGTGACTTCGAGTTCAGCGCGGGTGCCCAGCAGCGCCGAAGCATTCTGCAGGATTGTCCGCAGCCGGTTCGTGTCTATCGGTTTAGTGATGTAGTCGTAGGCACCCATGCGCATCGCCTGCACGGCGCTGTCGATGGTTCCTTGCGCGGTCACGACGATCACCGCCATGGTTTGGGCGTCGGTGGCCAGCTTTTCCAGCAATTCCAAGCCGCCCATGCGCGGCATCTTCATGTCGGTGACCACGATCGAAGGCGCCCAGGAGGTAACTTTTTCCAGCCCTTCCGCGCCATCACCGGCGGTCTCTGCCCGATAGCCCCAGCTCATCACCAATTCAGCCAGGCCTGTCCGCTCGTTCTCTTCATCCTCAACGATCAGCACTTTTTCATGGTTCATGTCTGCCAGCCATTATTGAGGCTTTCTGGCCCGGCTGCAAGCCGGGCCGGGGTTTCCCCGGTGCATTCCCTGGTAGGAGATTGGTTGACGAAACGCATTCGGCTGCTACGGCTCGCAGGTGACCGAGGCTTCAGTTGTTCAACCTAAGAGTATCAATCTGAGAAAGTTGGACGGGTTATGACGGGTGTTAATTTGTTCTTAAGTAGATTGATTTCAGCTTTGTCTGAGGTAAAATCATTCCCCATACCTGAGTAGGTATCGGCTTACCACGCGGGCCCAGTCTCCCTTAGCATCTCATGCGTGGACGCACAAATTGTTCGGAAAGGTTCTGGAGGATTGCATGTCACTTCGTCGCTGTAAAGGCGCTGCTCGATTATTGTCCACCGCTTTGTGGGTTGCGCTCGTCGCAGTACTCATATCCGCTTCCGCAATGGCACAAGATGAAGCCTACCCCAAAGAAGAATTCTTTGTCGGCTATCAGTGGCTGCATCCAGGTGCAACGGTGCCGACTCCTTTTCATCCGCCGACCGCGCCGGTCGGGCAAAACATGGGTGACATTCCCCAGGGCGCAGGCGCCAGTTTTACGTACAACTTCTTTCCCTATCTTGGACTGACCGCCGATTACGGCGGCAACAAGAATAAGTTTGGATCGGAGAATACGGTTTCGGTCGGACCTCGTCTGGCCTGGCGCGGTGAAGGCGTGACCTTCTTTGTTCACACCTTGCTGGGCTACAACCGCTTGACCGTGCCCCAGGTGGCTTCGAGCAATGGCATCGGCGCGATCCTCGGCGGCGGCATGGACCTGAACGTCTGGAAAAGACTTTCATTCCGAGTATTCGAAGCCGATTGGGTATGGGCAGATCACAACTTTGCCAAGGAAGTTGATCCCGCATTTCCGGACTTGCGGCGTCCGCAGTTGAGCGGAGTCAGGCTGCGCACCGGTCTGGTTCTGGGCTTCGGCTACCCGTCGGCTGCGGTTCCGGCGGCGAGTTGCTCAGTCCAGCCCAGCGAAGTTATGGTGGGTGAGCCTATCACCGCCACGGCTGCCGTTTCCAATTTCAATCCGAAGCACACCGTGAGCTACAGCTGGAACAGCACCGGCGGAAAAGTTACCAGCAAGGACAACTCCGCCACGATCGACACCAACGGATTGGCTGGCGGAAGTTATACGGTTACCGCTCACGCCACCGACGCCAAGATGAAGAAGGGTGGCGAGACCAGTTGCACCGCCAACTTCACGGTAAAGGAACCGCCAAAGAATCCGCCGACCATGTCCTGCTCGGCGAATCCGACGTCGGTTCAGACTGGCGCGCCGGTGACCGTAACCTGCACCTGCACCAGTCCGGATAACGTACCTGTGACGGTCAGCACCTGGACCGCAAGCGCTGGCAGCGTCACCGGAGACGGTGGTACTGCGACCCTCAACACCACCGGAGCCGCGGCTGGCCCCATCACGGTGAGTGCAACCTGTACTGATTCGCGTGGCTTGACCGCCCCGGGTTCGGCCCAGGTGACCGTCGAAAATCCGCCGCCACCTCCGCCGGAAGCCAGCAAGTTGAGCGAGTGCGAATTCCCCAACAAGGTAAAGCCGTGGCGTGTGGACAACACCTGCAAGGCCGTACTGGACGATGTGGCCCAGCGGCTGCAGCATGATCCTGACTCCAAGCTGGTCATTGTTGGCAACTCTGAGCCCGGCGAGAAACGCAAGAACCTCGCCGCCGAACGCGCCGTCAATTCCAAGGCATATCTGTCAGGTGGCGAAGCCAAGCAAGCCATCGATGCCAGCCGGATTGAGGTACGTACGGGTGGCGCCGGCACCAGGACCGCCGAATACTGGGTGGTTCCGGCCGGTGCAACCTTCTCGGGTTCGGGAACTGAAACCGTCGATGAATCGATGGTGAAAGCGGTTCCGGATCACCCGGCTGCAGGCAAGAAGAAGGCGGCTAAACCAAAGGCGCAATGACAGTTGCATAAACAGGGCCGGCCGAGTCTAGTTACTCGACCGGCCCTTTTCTTGTCTGGCCTTCAGTAACTTGATAACTGCGTGTTACGCTGTCAATCTCACCCGCAAGCGCATAATTTTTCGCTGGGGGAAAAGTTACTTATGATTTCACGTGCGATTCGGATGCTTTCCCGTAAATCATTGATTACATTGGTTGTTGCGATGTTCTCCGTCACTACCCTCTGGGCCGGTCAGTGGACTGCCCTGGGGCCTGATGGTGGCGACGTCAGAAGTTTGAATTTCGACCCGAAGAATCCCGACCGGATCTACCTCGGCACCAGCACCGGAACTCTCTTCGTATCCGCCGACGGCGGACACAGCTGGGCGCGGCTGGCGCACCTCGGTGGCGATGACGACGTGCTCGATCACATCACCATCGATCCCCAGAACCCCAAACACATTTTTGTTTCTGCCTGGAGCGTGGAGAATCAGCAGGCCGGCGATGTGTATCGCTCGCATGACGGCGGCAACAACTGGGATGCCCTGCCTGGCATGCACGGAAAATCGGTTCGCGCCATGGCTATCTCGGCGTCCGATTCCCAAGTCATGGTGGCCGGCGCTCTCGATGGTGTTTTCCGCACCAGGAATGGCGGCAACAGCTGGGAGAAGATTTCTCCTCCCGGTGCCGAGATCAAGAATATCGAGTCCATCGCCATCGATCCCAAGAATCCGGATGTGGTTTACGCCGGCACCTGGCACCTGGCCTGGAAGACCGACGACGGCGGCGCCAACTGGCACCACATCAACAAGGGCATGATCGATGATTCCGACGTGTTCTCGGTGATCGTGGACTCCACCAATTCTTCCGTGGTTTATGCCAGCGCCTGCTCCGGAATCTACCGCAGCGACAGCGCGGGCGACCTGTTCCGCAAGCTGCAAGGCATTCCGTTTTCAGCGCGCCGCACTCGCGTACTGAAGCAGGATCCGAACAGCCCGAGCACGGTTTACGCGGGAACCACCGAAGGCCTGTGGAAGACTGACGACGGCGGCAAGACCTGGAAGCACGTTACCAATTCCGAAATCGTGGTGAACGATGTAATGGTCGACCCACGAAATTCCAACCGCGTGTTGCTGGCGACGGATCGCAGCGGCGTTCTGGCCAGCGACAACGGAGCGCAGAGTTTCGAGGCCTCCAATCACGGCTACACCCACCGCTATGTAAGTTCGATTCTGGCGGATAAGAACGATCCCAACGCCATGCTCGTCGGCGTGGTCAACGACCGCGAGTTTGGCGGAGTTTTCTCCACCCGCGATGCCGGCCAGAGCTGGCAGCAAAAGAGTGCGGGCCTGGGCGGACGAGATGTTTTCGCCCTGCAGCAGGCTTCGAATGGCGCGCTGATCGCCGGCACCAACAAAGGCATGTTCCTGCTCGAGCGTAATTCCACCCAATGGCGTCCGATCAATAACATCGTGGCCGAAAAGACTCCGGCGCGCATAGTGAAGGGCAAGAAAGGCGCAAAGGCGGTAAAGACACCCGCAGTCGTGGTTCGCTCCGTACTGGATGCGCGTGTGAGCGATATCGAAGTCACACCCAAGCGCTGGCTGGCGGCTACTTCCGCAGGATTGTTCACCAGCTCGGATCAGGGTAAAACCTGGACGGGCGGGGCGGTGCTGGGCAAGAGTGATTTCGTCTCCGTCGAGTCCGAAGGCGACCTGGTGGTCGCGGCGACTCGGACCAACGTCCTCTATTCGACCAACTCAGGGACGACGTGGCAGCAGGCGCCGCTTTCGTCCTACATCACTGCCATTCACGGCGTGACGGTTACTCCCGATAAGGAGATTCTCGTAGCCTCACGGGAAGGCGCTTTCCGCAGCTCCGATTCCGGAGCGACCTGGGAGCACATAGTGAACGGTATTCCCGACAAGAACATCAGCTCGATCGCCTACGATCAGGGCCGCAAGCGTCTGTTGGCCACCAGCACGGCCACCGGCGTGGTGTTCGAGAGCAAAGACAATGGCCGAAGCTGGCATCGTGGACCCGATTCGGGATACCCGCTGCGCCGCATCAGCGTTGTCCGCGGGCGCTTCGTCGGAGCAACCCCGTTTGATGGCGTGATCGTACAACCCGAGAACGAAGCCGAGAGCGCCTCGGCCGGTTTCGGAAGCTCGTCCAACTAGCGATCCGCCAAAACCAAACAACAGTCAATTGACGAAGGAGCCGGGTTAACCGGCTCCTTGTTTTTTTACTTGCCCATGTTGAAAAGCCCGTGCTGGACGCCCGTGTAGGGACGGGTCGGAGTCTGCCCTGGGCCAAGTCTAAGGAACCCGTCCAGGCCGAGCGCAGCTTTGTTTTAAGAACCAGTTTTTAGTTTTTGGTTCCCAGTTCTCAGAACACTGGTGTGCAGTCGCCGCACCGAATCTCGAAACCTGACCACCCGATCCCTAGCGAATCCCGATCACCATCGAGTCCGGACCCACCAGGTGTTCGACCCGTGTCTCGCGGAAGCCGGCTGCTTTCATCCAGCCCTGGCAGTCGGCCCCGCTGTAATCGAATCCGGAAGGGGTTTCAATCAGCATGTTGAGGCTCATCAGCAGACCAAACACGTTCTTTGAGCGGTCGTCATCGATGATGCTTTCATAGACGATGAGAGCGCCGCCCTCAGGCACGGCCTCGCAGGCTTTACGGATCAGCATGCGTTTGTCATCCAATCCCCAATCATGCAGGATGTGGCCCATCAGAATCACGTCAGCCTTGGGAAGCGGCTGCTCGAAAAAGCTGCCGGCGACAAAGCGCAGGCGGTCGGCAATTCTGTTCTTGTTCACATATTCCTCAAAAATGGGCCCGACCTCGGCCAAGTCAAAGCCGACTCCTGACAAGTGCGGATTGGCCAAAGCGATCTGCACCGCAAGATCGCCTTGCGCCGTGCCGACGTCGGCGAAGGTCTTGTAGCCGGCCCAGGGAAACCTCTGGGCGATGGCCAGATTTGCGCCATGGCTGATTCCGGTCATCGCTGCCAGAAACGATTTGAGGCGCGCCGGATCCGCGTAGAGAGCTTCAAATATAGGCACATCGCCGCTGCGGGCTTCGTTCTGCGGCAGGCCGGTTCGCAGCGCCTCGGTGAGGTGGCCCCAGAAACGGTACAAGCGAAGGTTGGCCATTTCGAGGATGCCGCCGATGTAGGCGGGCTTCTGTTTGTCGAGGAAGGCGTCGGTGGCCGGAGTGTTGGAATACCTGCCGCCGGCGCGCAGCAGAAATCCTAGTGCAACCAGGCTGTCCAGGAAATCGCGGGCGGCGCGCGGATGCAGTCCCAGCCGGCCCTGTATGCTTTCCAGGGACTGCGGACCTTTGGCCAGATCGGTGAACAACTCCATCTCGACCGCACTCAACAGGACCTTGGAGGGCCAAAATCCCAGGCCTACCTGCAAAATAGATTCCGGCGACGGGTGCTCGTTCACATTATTCCTCGCGCTTATTAACGGGCTTCCAGAAAGC
Organism: Terriglobia bacterium; assembly: GCA_963734265.1. Lineage (GTDB taxonomy): Bacteria > Acidobacteriota > Terriglobia > Terriglobales > Acidobacteriaceae > JAIQFF01. Next base: position 989,576 of record CAVTGN010000008.1, on the reverse strand, counting down.
GAATGAGTATAACTCAACCCCGTTTACACAGACTTCAACCCTGCAAGGCCCAAAAAGGCATGAACCACCAAGGGCACGAAGGTCCACGAAGTACAACCAAGGACTTGTTCGCGCCTCGGACGAGAGTCTTCGGGACAAGTAACCAATTTACCCGCCAAAAGTACACGGTTGGGAATGCCGCACTGCTAAGTGACTGACGAATCGGCCTTCGACAATGGCATCCCTCTTGCGACTTGTCAGGAAGAGTAGGTGCACGGCAGGATTGTCTTATGAAGTCGTCGGACGGCAGTTGGCGGAACGCCGCCGTGCTCTTCGTAGTGTTCGTGGTTCTTATTCTGGCGGGTTGCGCGCAGCACGAAGCCATGCCGACCGCTGAAGAGACGGCGAACACCGACCAGCATTTGCCCTTTGAAGCCGCATCCGATAAAGGCGGGATTTTTCCCACCGGCTCCCTGACTCCCACTGCAATTCCTGCCGGAACCCCACTCTCGGTTCGTCTGCGAACGCCTCTCTCCAGCGCGACCTCACGGCCTGGCGATTCATTCGAAGCGGTGTTGGACGAGCCCATCGTCGTTCACGGCAAGGTGGTGGCGCCACGTGGCGCCAATGTGACCGGCAAAGTGCTGGACGCGCAGGCTGCCGGCGAACTTCAGGAATCAGGCTACATGCGTCTGGCTCTGACCGCGTTTTCCTTCAATGGCCAGTCTTTTCCCATACAGACCTCGAGCATTTTCGTGAAGCGCAACTCGCGTCACGAGCAGAGTTCGACCCTGCTTCCACGAACACCGATCGGCGGAAAGCCGGTGGACACCGTGCTGATCAGCAAAGTATCAAGCAGCGGTCTGGGCGGGAGCCTTCATGGAACCGTTGTAGGGGCTTCGACCTCGACAGGAATCGGTGCGGATCACTCGAATGAGAACAAGGATGTGGGAGTTTCCGCGGAAAGACGTCTGACGTTTCGTTTGGCCCAGCCTTTGCCGCTCGCGATGTGAGTTGCTCGTTTCAACCGTCCCTACGGGACGGAATCCATATCTGCCGGTACCCGGCGTTGAAACGCCGGGCTATTGTCAGGCGTCCCTTCGGGACGCTGCGCGCGCCACTCCGTCGGGCGCATTCGAGAGCCTCAAAAGCGGCAATGTTCTTCCGTCACAGCCTGCTGTGACCGCTGCCCTTAGCACTTTGCCCGCTCCCGCCTAGACTTCCCAAAATGGAGAGCCTGATAGCCCGGGGGTTTTGTCGCTCCAGATTTCCCGCTTTGGGAGGGGATACGCCTTTCGACATGGTTCCCGAACGCATTCGGAGCTTTCCCAAAACATACTTCTGGCTAATGCTTTCGTTTGAGGGAGTCTGATTGAACGCACTCGCGCAACCCCGGTCTGACAGCTCCGCAGCCCCCGATCCCGCCTTGTTGTATGCCGCGATGGAAGCCCTTCCTGCGAGTCTGGCAATTGTCGAAGGCGGAAGCGTGTTGTACGCCAATCCGGCGTGGGCGCGCGTGTTTGAGTGCATCGATTCATCGCAACTTCAGGGACGGATGCTCGAAGAATTTATTCCTGAGAACGCTCTTCGGGCCGCAACCGTCGACCCGAACGACGGAAGTGAGATTTGTCCAGCGGGAGAATTTGCGCACGTCCGGCGAGATGGCACCAGCCTGCATCTTCAGATTTTTTGCAACGGCTTGCGCGTGCGTGGAAAAAATTTTGCGCTTGTCAGCGCACACGATGTCAGCGGGCAGAAGGAAATCGAGAAGTGGTTGCGCGAATCGCAAAGGCTGGAGAATGTCGGCCGGCTGGTGGGCGGAGTGGCTCACGACTTCAACAATCTGCTGACCGGCCTCATGCTTTACTGCGACCTCCTGATCGGCGAACTGGAGAAGGACAGCCGTTCCCGCCATCACGCGCAAGAGATGCGCAGTGCCGGCGAGCAGGGCGCAAAGCTGGTGCAGCAGTTGCTCGCCATCGCTCGCCCGTCGGTCGAAGACTTGAACGTGGTCGCCTTGAATGATGTGGTGAGCAGCGTCGAAGGCCTGCTGACTCGACTGATCGGCGAGAATGTCGTTCTTACCAAGTCGCTGGCTTGCGATCTCGGTTCAGTGAGAATGGACCCGGCGCAGGTGCAGCAGATTCTGCTCAACCTGGTGCTCAATGCGCGTGACGCCATGCCCGATGGTGGCCGAATCCTGCTGACGACCCGGAACTGCACTGGCTACCTTCCCGCCGGTCTGGAGCAAGCGCCGCAACTTGTGTCTTGTGTCGAGTTGGCGGTGAGCGATACCGGCTCCGGCATGAACGCCGAAACTCTGGGTCGTGCCTTTGAACCTTTCTTCACTACCAAGGAAAACGGCCGAGGCAATGGCCTGGGGCTAGCCAGCGCTCGCCGGTTGGCGAAACTTCATGGCGGAACCATCCTGGCCGAGAGCGAGCCGGGAAGAGGGACACGAATTTCGCTACTTTTGCCGCGAGTCTCGGCGGGAACGGCGTCCGAACCAACGACGTCCGATTCAACGAGATCCGATTTCAATCAAGCCGATTCAAGTTCATTTGACTGCACTTCATCCCATTGCACTTCAGCCGATTCGAAAATAACGAGGTGATTTCTTATGACCACAGCTGCACTTAGCGCCCCCACTCCTGCCCAGATCGAAGGAGCGAACTTCCTGAATCTCCTGATCGTGGACGACGAACGCGCCATCCGGGAAGTCTGCCGCGAAGTGGCACAATCACTTGGCTTCAACACCTCGGTGGCGGACTCCGCCGAACATGCCTATCGCATGCTGGACACGCAAAACATTGACGTCGTGCTGCTCGACCTGAAATTGCCGGGAGCGGGTGGTCTTGAGGCTCTGCATCAGATTGGCCAGCGCCGGCCGGATACAGTCATCGTGGTCATTACCGGATACGGCACCGTTCAGTCGGCGGTACAGGCCATGAAGAATGGCGCCTATGACTACGTGACCAAGCCCTTCAGCATGGAAGAACTCAGGCTGCTGCTGGAGCGGGTGGCGGGCCATTTGCGGTTGAAGACGGAAAACCGGACGCTGCGGGAGAAGATCAAGTCCAAGATGGGCTTCGGCAGCATCGTGGGCCGGGCGCCGGAGATGGAAAAGTTATATCGCATCATCGCCAAGGCGGCGCATAGTACGCATCCGGTACTGATCCTGGGCGAAAGCGGGACGGGAAAAGAGATGGTGGCTCGCTCCATCCATTTCTCCGGGCCCTTCCGGGACAAGCCGTTCATTCCGGTGGACTGCGGCTCGCTGGTTCCCACCCTGATCGAAAGCGAATTGTTCGGCTATGTCAAAGGAGCGTTCACCGGAGCCGTGCAGTCTCGCGACGGCTTATTGGCGATCGCGGAAGGCGGAACGGTATTTCTGGACGAAGTCGGCGAACTTCCGGTCGATCTTCAGGCCAAGCTGTTGCGGTCGATTCAGGAGCGCGAGATTCGTCCGGTGGGCAGCACCAAGCGGATACCCATCAACGTGAGGATTCTGGCGGCAACCAATCGTGATCTGGAACAGGCAGTGGCCCAGGGAACTTTTCGCCGGGATCTCTATTTCCGGCTCAACGTGCTGAGCCTGAAGATTCCGCCGCTGCGGGAGCGACGGCAGGATATTCCCCTGCTGACCAGCTATTTTCTGGAGCGCCTGTCACGAGCGTCGGGACACGAGCGCACTCTGAACGATGCCGCGATGAAGGCTTTGCTTGCCTACGACTGGCCGGGCAACGTTCGCGAACTGGAAAACTGTCTGGAGCGAGCGTGTGCTTTCACTTCCGGACCGGTGATTCAGGTGGGAGACTTGCCCAGCGCGATTCATGGTGTTCCCAGCCATGTCGTCACGGAAGGAAACGGAAGCTCGAAGATCCTGCCCATGGCCGAACTGGAGAAGCAAACCATCCTGGGCACGATTGCACAGTTAAATGGCGACAAGCTGCTGGCGGCCCGAATGCTGGGGATCGGCAAGACCACCCTATACCGCAAGCTCAAGGAGTATGTTGCCCAGGACTAGAATTCACGATTGGAAGAGAGCACTCTAAGCCGTCATGCATAGATAGTCCGCGGGTTCTGGGTTCGAGGCGCGGGCAAGACGGCGAAGCGCAAGTCGATCAGGATGTGCAGCGCGATGGGCACCAGCAGCGATCCGGTTGCGACGTAGAGTGCGCAGAATACCGCTCCGGCAAATGCAGTCAGGATCATGCCGGTGATTCCCTGATAGGAGTGCGCCAGCCCAAAGAGCACGGCCGCCACCAGGACCAGTGCGGTTCCATCCAGACGTAGCGCGCTATGCAGCGTGGACAATAACCATCCCCGAAAGACAATCTCCTCGCAGATGCCGGCGCTGATGGCCACGGCTGCCCAGATAAGTCTTTCCTGAGTCGTGGTTGGAATCAAGGCGGAGAAATCGGGCAAGAGCTTGCGCCACTTGCGCAAAGGGGCAGTCGCAGGTGGGGCGCCGCGCCGGTTGGATCTGATCCGGGCGATGACGATGGCGACGGTCCCCAATACCAGTCCAATAAAGACCCCGGCCAGCCCGCCCCATTCAAAGCCGCCACCCTGCCAGGCTTGCATCCATCGAGTGCCCTCGAGGGCCAGAGATTTAGGATTCAGTTTGCTCCAGTCAAATCCAAGGGCAAGCAGCGCCAGCAGGGCGCTGACCCATTCGAAAACGATGGCCTTCTGATACACACGAGTGCGCGCATGGCTGTCGCCGTTGGCTATGTCCTGCTTGAGTTGGCGATACTGTGGACCAAAGCGAAGCACCTCCCAGGTCACATAGCCTGCGAGAATGATGTCAATGACGATCGATAGAATATGCATGGTTGCGGCACCTGTCTTTCTTTAAGTCTTACGTCTTTAGGTCTTCCCTTTTTGCCTCTTACCTCTTACTTCTAGCGATTACTTCAGGTCGTCGATCAACTTCCTGGTGGCTTCGATTTCGCGTTGCTTGCGCTCTCCGAAGTGCTTCATGAAAAATAGTTCCACCGTCATCGCCGCGATTATCACCCCGTCTCTTGCATGAAAATTCTTCCAGTTCCACGCCACAAAACCCGCCAGCAGCACAGTAGCGATCAACAGAAAGTAAAACGCGAAGCGCACGATTCGCGCTCTTGCGATGGCTCTCCTATGAACGAGTTCCGCATAGGCCAGCGTGGTTTGCGCGGTTGGCTTCCACGCTCCCCGCCGTACCCACCATGCATAGCCGCCCATAAAGACGCTCGCGAAGGCAATACCAGCGGCGAGGCCGGCCATGAATGGACTTCGAGTCTTCAACGCCACTGAAGTCGAGACCGCCAGGCACACGCCGATCGCGATTATCGCCGCAGCGGTTCGCAGATTTTGCCGTTTGATCTTTTTCCTGAGTTCGGGCAGAGGCTCGGTTTGATCGCGCCACTCCTGCCGCCAGATCTCGAGCTCGGTATCATTGCTCACGAGCGCTCCTCCAATGCTTCCTTCAGGGCCTTTCTGGCCCGATTCAGACGTACCGCGACATTGCTTTCCGTGATCCCAAGCACTTCGGCAATCTCGGCATGAGGAAGTTCCTCCAGCGTCAGCATGACCACTTGCCGGTAGGCCAGAGGCAGGCGCTGAATTGCCGATCGCAGCCGGTCACGCTGATGTGTTCGCGCCACTTGCTCTTCGGGATGCGGTCTGGGATCAACCGGCTCCAGCACGACCGGCAGTTCATCCAGCGGCTGATGAGCGGGCTGCCGTCTGAAGACGTGGGTCAGCCCCCGGTTGTGAGCGATGCGATATACGAAGGTGCGTTCCGAGCAATCTCCGCGGAAGTGCGGCAGGGCCTGCCAGACTGCCAGCGCAATCTCCTGGGTCAATTCTTCGCGCGCGCCCGCCACTTTCTCGTAGCCGAAGGCGAGGCGTGAGAGCGCCGGCCCGTACTCGCGCATGATGCGGTTGAACCGGTCTTCGGTGGTGTCGCGGAGGTTCTCGCTCACAAGATTGCTGGCTTCTATCTTAAGCGGGGGCCTGAGCACGGGCGTAAGCGCGGACTCATGTGCGGGTATCGCATCCGCAAACTGGTGATGTGGTTCCGAACCCGCTTCCAAGCTAAGCCTGCCTCTCCAAGCCTCATTTTCCGTTCATTTGAGGTAGTCTCGGCCGGGGCCAATACCTTACAAAATATTTCATTGCTGATGGGGTATTTGGTTGGCGTCGGCTGTGGTGGGGCCGCAGAATGTGACCAGATTTTTCGACGAGAGCGCCCCAAAACCCCATCATGCAGCCTCTTGGCGGAAGGAATGAGATGGCTGCCGATGCCTGACTTATTCCCCAAGGCTCATTCCCACTTTCCTCCCGATTCTGAACCATCCTCCCGCCCTGGGAAGAGCAAGCCTGCGTCAACCCACACTAACCCGTCTATTTTCATCGACACCCTCCGCGGCTCCGAACTTGCAATACATATCGTCGTGCTGCTTGTGACCACGGTTGCTGAGATTTCTCCGAGCGGGCACAGGCGATTCGACAGATCGCCCTGGCAATTGATCTGCGATCAAATTTGGAAAGAAAAGGCGGCGCTTATGCTTAGTACGCGCAAACTTGGTACGCGCAAAGAGAGAATTCAAACCATCTGGTTCGCAGCGTTCCTGCTACTGGTATTCGGTGCTGGATGCAGCGATGGGAACAAGAACGGCGGCAATTCGGGCACGGCTGCGCCCACGGTTGTTTCCGCGATTCCTCCGAATGGCGGTGACGGAGCCTGCCCCAACGCACTTGTCACCGCCACCTTCAGCACGGCGATGAACGCGTCGTCGATCGATAGCGCGACCTTTATATTGACCGGACCGGGCTCAGTCTCCGTGCCCGGGCAAGTTACCTACGATGCGTCAAGCAAGACCGCGATCTTTACGCCCTCGGCGACGCTCGCCCTGAGCACTCTTTACACCGCGACGATTACGACTGGAGTCAAAGATATGTCTGGCGACGCGCTCGCGAGTAACGACGTGTTCAGTTTCACCACCGGAAGCACGACGTGTCAGCCCGGCCCGCCCAGCGTGATTTCCGTCGGCCCGCCGGACGGCACGAACGGGGTATGCAACAACACCGTCGCTGTCGCCACATTTGGCGCGGCCATGAATCCTTCGACCATCAATAGCACCACCTTCACTTTGACGGGACCAGGCGCGGCTTCGGTGACGGGGCAGGTCACCTACGATGCGACCAGCCGGGTGGCGATCTTCACCCCGTCCAGCGCTCTGGCGCTGGGCACGGCCTATACTGCGACCATTTCCACCGGAGCTCAGGACATTTCGGGCAATCCTCTGGCCAGCAGCTTTGCCTGGGGGTTTACGACGGCAGCTGCGGCCTGTCAAACGCCGCTCGTGCCTTTGGCCTCGGCGGCGAATTTCGAAGCGCTGGCGGGCTCCACCGTGACCAACACCGGCCCGACAATCATTACCGGCGCGGATCTGGGATTAAGTCCGGGAAGCGCGATCACCGGCTTTCCGCCTGGAACCCTGACTCCGCCGGCGGTGATGCACATTACGGATCCCACAGCGGCGCAGGCTGAAGTCGATGCGACCACGGCCTACATCTATACCGCTGGATTGACGGGCGGAGCGGTTCTGCCTGGAGATATGAGCGGTCTGACCTTTACTCCCGGCCTGTATAAGACCTCAAGCACGGTCATGTTATCGGCGGGTAACGTCACCCTGGATGCGCAGGGAGACGCGAATGCCGTCTTCATCTTTCAGGTAGGGTCAACGCTCACGACGATTGGCAGTACGCAGGTGATTCTTGCAGGAAACGCTCAAGCCAAGAATGTCTTCTGGCAGACCGGCAGCTCCGCGACTCTGGGGACGAACTCTGTGTTCCAGGGGAGCATCATGTCGCTGCAATCGATCACGCTGAAAACCGGGGCTACGCTCATAGGTAGAGCACTGGCTCGCAATGGCGCGATCACGCTGGATAGCAATATCGTCACGGCTCCGTGAGGCGTGAGCCCGTACAAGTACGGGTGACCACGAGTTCCTGAGTGGATCGGCCTGAGACTGATCCACTCGCGGGGTGGTCTGGCAGCGTAATTCCCGGGTCGTCAACGAGCGAGAGAAGGCTTTGATATGAACGCAAGGTCAAGAAGATGTCGGCGAGGGGCCGGGAACGTGCAGGAGACACTGTCATGTTGCTGATGGTTACGCCTTCCGCAAAAGCTCGAGGTTGTGCGCAGGCGATTCAACAGGTCACCTCTGAAGAAACTCATGTGGCTGCGACTCTGTCGCAGGCGCTGACTCAATTACGTGCGCGGGAATATGTCGCGGTTCTCATCGATCAGGCATTCCTCGAAGCCGAGCCGGTCGAAAGCGACATGGTGCTGGAACATATTGGGACAGCCATCCCGGTGCACGTGAACTTTGCCATCAGCGGCGTGGACCGGATCGTGCGCGAACTGCGAGCCGCTCTGCATCGCCATAAGAAGGGAGTCTTGCAGATGCGGCAGGAAGCACAGCAGGCCCTCCGAAACGAACTGAAGAGCACGGTTACTGCGCTGTTGCTGTCTTGCGAAATGGTGTTGCAAGTTCCGGATCTTCAAAGTGTCGCCGAGGTCAGGATGAGGATCGTCGCCGATCTGGCTCAACAGTTGCGCTTCAAGGTTGAGGGTTCCTGAGAGAGTGCAGGGGAATGCGACGGGGAAGTCGCCTCCTGGGGGGAAAGTCCCTCCGCCGAGTGCTGATGCGGACGTTGAGGCGCTCCACATGCGGAATTCGCAGGAATCATGGTTCCCGCGCCGACCTTCATGTGCAACCTTTTGCGCACTACAACCTTTTGCAGCTGCAATTTGCGCGCTACAAATGACGCGACCCGCGAAAATCCTGTTCGGGCCTTACCTTCCCGCACTACAATAACGCAGCAGATATGAGCGCGAAGTCGCCCGTGTTTACTGGCTTTCGCGTTCTCCCGGGGGGACTCCGTGCACGTTCTGGTGACCTCAGACACTCTGAGCGGTACTTGGACCTATACTCGCGAACTGGTCTCCGGTTTGGTAAGTCGCGGGATGCGCGTCACCCTGGTCAGCTTTGGCGAAATCCCCCTTCCTCAGCAGACGTCGTGGATGGATCACCTGCACGGCCTGGAATATCGCCCCACCGCGTTCCGCCTGGATTGGATGGACGAAGGTCAACAGGATCTTTCCGATTCCTCAGCGTATCTCACCGCGCTGGTCAGGGAACTGAAGCCCGATCTGCTCCACCTGAACCAGTTGTGCTATGGCAGCCTTCCGGTTGCGGTGCCGAAGGTGGTGGTGGCGCATGGCGATCTGATCACCTGGTGGAAGGCAGTGCATGGGCGTGAGCCGAAAGACGACCGCTGGCTGCGCTGGTATCGGGACGTTGTCACTCACGGGCTGGCCAACGCGAGTGTCGTGGTGGCTCCTTCGGTGTGGATGCGGGACACGGTCCGCGAGTCATACACGCGGACGCGGCACGACACCGTGATCTATAACGGACGCAATCCGATTTTCTTCAATCCCTACGTGGGCAAGGATGAGTCGGTGCTGGCTGTGGGCCGTTTGTTGGATGCCGGCAAGCAGGTGTCACTGCTTACCCAGCACAGCCATCCCCTTCCGGTCTGCATCGTGGGTTCGGACAATCCGGTTCACGGTCCCAGCCGGATTCCGATTCGCGCGGACGTGAAACTCTCCGTGGATGAAATGAATGTCGCGCTGAAGGGCCCGCAAACAGAAGCCCAGCTGCGACTGCTTTACAGCCGGGCCTCGATTTTTGCCGCTACCTCACGCTATGAACCCTTCGACATGACCGCAGTGGAAGCGGCATTCTCCCGCTGTGCCATTGTCGCAAACGATATTCCTGCCTTCCGGGAAATATGGGGTGACGCGGTCCTCTACTTCCACGAGAACGATGCCGCCAGTCTGGCATCGGCGATACGGCGCCTGAGTGGACAAAAGGATCTGTGCCGCACCTATGCGAATCGAGCCTTCCAGCGCGCCCGCGAGTGCTTTACTTCCAAGCGCATGATTGACCAATATCTGGAACTCTATCGCAGCCTGCTGGGAACGAAGCGGGCGGCGGCTTAGATTCAGCTTTCAGCTTTCAGCTTTCAGCTTGCCACATTTGATGCTGAAGGGTTGACTGACGGCTGATAGCTGATAGCTTCCCCGTGAAAGCTTCCCCCGAAAGCTGCTATCTTTCTACAGTTACATTCAACAGATGGAAGACGATCCTCGGAGGCTTCATGGCTGCAGTGAAAATTACGGTTAGAAAGAACGGTCCGTATCGGGTGGAAGATCCGGAAGGCTCGATCGAACTGGTGGACGCCGATGGCAACAAGTATGACTTGACCGGCAAGCCGGCATTTTCTCTGTGCCGATGCGGCGGATCGGTGAACAAGCCATTCTGTGATGGCACCCACAGCCGTATCGGGTTCGAGGGAGCGGAGTCGGCGGTTAAGAAAGCGGAGAACATCTGAATCGCGCGAGCGTCCGCGACCAAGTCTAAACGGATAAACATTTTGCGCCGTAATAGTCAGCGTTCGTCGCAAACTTCGCTACGACAAGCTTGGCTCGTTTTAGCCGCGAGCTGCATCCGTATGTGTGAGTCCCGACGAAAAGTCCTGGGGGCCGGGTGAAACATCCGAAAGATCGAGAACTGGGAATGGACCGCGGAATCACGCGGCGTGATTTCCTGAACGGCGTGGCGCTCACCGTGGGCGCCGCCATTCTTCCTTCCGACTTGTTTTCAGCTGTGGATATTCCCCCCGGACCGGAAAAATCTCCCTCCTACTATCCACCTGCCTTGACCGGCCTCCGCGGCAGTCATCCCGGATCTTTTGAAGTTGCCCATAGCTTGCGTGACGGCACGTTTTGGGAGCAGGCTGGAACGCCGGTCGACACTGGAGAGAAATACGATTTGGTGATCGTCGGCGGCGGCATCAGCGGGCTCTCCGCGGCGCATTTCTTCCGCAAGGTGGCCGGGCCGAAGTCGCGCGTACTGATCATCGAAAATCACGACGACTTTGGCGGCCACGCCAAGCGCAACGAGTTCCAGTCTCCCAAGCACACCATGCTGGGTTTTGGCGGGACGTTTTCCATCGAAAGCCCAGCGCCGTACAGTGCGGTGTCGAAGGGGCTGATCGAAGAATTGGGGATCGACGTCTCTTCTTATTCCAGGTACGTGAAGCGGGATTTGTATCGGTCGTTTGGCCTGGCGCCGAAGATATTTCTCGATAAAGAAACTTTCGGCGCCGACGCGCTTGCCGTGAATCCGATTCCGCACGTTGGCGGCGAGAGCGAAAACGATCTAGTGCGATCCCACGCCCTGGAAGCGTTTCTGAAAGAGGCTCCGCTTTCCGATCAGGCGAAGGCTGATTACGCCCGCCTGCTTACCGATAAGAAAGACTATCTGCCCGGCCTTAGCTCAGACGAGAAAAAAGCCCGCCTCGCCCGCATGAGCTACAACAGCTTTCTCACCGATCAAGTGAAGGTCGGTCCCGAGGTGGTGAAGCTGCTTCAACCCATGCCGCAACCCCTGTTCGGAGTTGGGTTCGACGCAGTGTCAGCACAGGATGCGTGGGGCCTGGGAGCGCCTGGATTTGAAGGTATGAATCTGGCTCCGGGTCCGGGGAAAGGCATGAATCGCGACGCCATCCCCAACGAGGAAGCCGAGAAATATTTCTTCCACTTCCCGGACGGCAATGCGTCCATCGCGCGCCTGCTGGTACGTAAGCTTATTCCTGACGCGATTCCGGGGAACTCGGCCGCCGATGTGGTGCTGGCTCGAGCGAATTATGCCAGGCTGGATCAGCCCGGCTCTCCGGTTTGCATTCGGTTGAACAGCACGGTCGTGCGCGTGAAGCATGAGGGAGATCCAGCCGGCGCGAAAGAAGTGGAAGTGGCATACGCGCGTGGCGGCAAGGTGTACACGGTCCGCGCTGCGCATTGCATTCTGGCCTGCTGGCACGTGGTGATCCCTTACATCTGCGAACAGTTGCCGGACCCGCAGAAAGCGGCACTGTCATCGGCGGCGAAGGTTCCATTGCTCTATACCAACGTCGCTCTGCGGAACTGGAAGGCGTTCCAGAAACTGGGTACGAACGCGATCTATTGCCCGGGCGAATACCACTCTTATATGAATCTGGATTTGCCGGTAAGCATTGGCGGCTATGAGTGCTCGCGCCAACCTGAAGATCCGATCGTGGTGCACATGATGAAGACGCCATGCAAGCCGGGGCGCCCCGCCCGCGATCAGCACCTGCTGGGCCGCATGGAACTCTTCACCACAACCTTCGAAACTATGGAGCGAAATATCCGTGCGCAGTTAGCTCGAGTGGCTGGGCCGGGAGGGTTTGATCCTGCCAACGACATCACGGCAATCACTGTGAATCGATGGCCGCACGGCTACGCCTACGAATACAACTCGCTATGGGACAAATTCTGGCTGGAAGGTGGAGAAACACCATGCGAGGTGGCCCGCAAACCCTTTGGACGGATCGCGATTGCCAACGCTGACGCGGGCGCGTATGCCTATACCGATGGGGCGATTGATCAGGCGTACAGAGCAGTAAACGAAATTACAAAAGCGTGAAACCAACTGCGATCCGAGAACTGATAACTAGAAACTGAGTTTACCGCAGGTCCAGCCTGCAGGATCAATCTGTAACGATCAACTCGCAACGAACCCGATCAATCCGTTCCCGCCCCTCAATGAATCGTCTTGGTCTTCCGCGACATATAGTCCATCAGCAGATATTGTCCTAAAGTGTAAGGCGTGGTGAAGTAGGCTTTGCCGCGGCACATTTCCGTGACCTTCTGCACGAACTGCACCAGACCGTAGTCAGAAGCCAGCATGAACGTATTGATCATGACTCCCGCCCGCTTGCACTTGGAAACTTCCTCAAGCGTCTGACTTACCACAAGCGGATCGAGGCCGAAGGCATTTTTGTAGATGCGGCCGTCTTCCAGGGTCAGGGCAGAAGGCTTGCCGTCGGTGATCATTACAATCTGTTTCATGTCCTTGCGCTGCCTTTGCAGAATGCGCTGGGCCAACCGCAAGCCTTCACGAGTATTGGTGTAGTACGGTCCCACCTTCACTCGGGCCAGTTGCGACAGGGGAACCTCTTCCGCAGAATCATGAAACAGAATCAGTGACAGCGAGTCGCCGGGATATTGCGTCCGGATCAAGTGCGAAAGCGCCATGGCGACCTTCTTGGCGGGGGTGAAGCGGTCTTCGCCATAGAGGATCATGGAATGCGAGCAATCCAGCATGAGCACGGTCGCGCACGAAGACTGATACTCGCACTGATGCACCTGCAGGTCGGAGTACTCGATATTCAGCGGAAGCTGCAAACCTTCGCGCTGGATGGCGCTGGAGAGCGTGGCCGTGATATCGAGATTGAGAGTGTCGCCGAATTCGTAGGTTCGCGAAGCTCCGCTGGCTTCGACGCCAGTAGCCAGGTCGCGGGTGTCGTGCCGGCCGAAGCTCGATTTGCCGAGAGAACCCATCAGATCGCGCAGTGTTTTGAATCCCAGAAAATCCAGACTCTTGTCGGTAATTTCAAATTTTGCCTGCTGGGCGTCGCCGGCCTGTCCGCCGACGCTCGATCGCCGCGACGGATCATGCGGCTCATCGACGCTGATGTAGTCTTCCTGCTCCATGCGTTCGATCAATTGTTCGATCAGTTCATCGAGTGCGCCTTCCGCCTGCATCTGCCGCAGCCGTTCGCGCATTTCTTCGTCCAGAAGATCTCCCTCCAGCAACGCCTGTTCGATGGCGCGGCGCAGATCGTCGAGGGTCTGGTCGCCCTCGGGCAGGTCGTAGTACATGTAGTTCTGGAAGCCGCTCTGCAGTAAATAGTCAGAGAGCGCGCTGAGCAGGTCTTCCATGCTCATCTCGCCGGCTGGGTCGGGAACGTACTTGCTGTAGCGGATGCGTCTCATAAGAACAGAACCGTCGTTGGTCCTTGGCCGTTGGTCGTTGGCCAATACCAACAGTGCTGCAATCGTGGGGCCAACGACCAACGGCCAATGACGGGTGTTAGTTGTACGGCCGCCGTCCGCGAAACGGCATTTCCTCCCGCTCGAAGGGCTTTTCGGCGGGCTTCGGTTGCTTCTCTCCGGCGGTGAATACGCGTTCTTCGTTGCGGCCGATGCGCTTGTGCGCGTGCAGGCCTTCGAGAATAAATTCTGCCGCCGACACTTGAATTTCCGGACTGTCCTTGGGGCCGACTCCAAGTTTGACCGTTTTTTCCATCAAGCCCTGGATGCCTCGCAATGACTGCAGAGCTTCCGCGGCGCTGGCGGTGTCCGCGAGCTGAACTTCTCCGCCCAGGTCGAACCACTGAACGATCTGCTGCATATCGGTGCCCTTGAAAAATCCGTCATGAGTTTTGGCGACGGCAGCCCGGATAAGTTCGCGGCTGACGTGGTCGGCGCCCTTCATCTCGCCCTCGTATTCCAGTTCGAGCTTGCCGGTGATGGCCGGCATGGCGGCGTAAATATCGGCGATGCGCGGCACCACCAGCTTCTCCTCCTGATGGATGGCGCGACGCTCGGCGTTCGAAACCACGTTCTCCATGCACGAAATCGGCAGACGCTGGCTGACGCCGGAGCGCTTGTCAATCTTCTTGTCTTCACGAGCCGCGAAGGCGATTCGCTCGATCACCTCCTGCACATACTTGGGTATGTGCAGCTTGTATCCGTCACGCTGCGTCCACGACTCCTGCGCCGTGATGGTCATCCCCTCTTCCACCGTGGCGGGATAGTGGGTGCGAATTTCCGATCCAATGCGGTCTTTCAGGGGCGTGATGATCTTGCCGCGAGCCGTGTAATCTTCCGGGTTAGCGCTGAAGACCAGTGCTACATCGAGCGGCAGGCGGATGGGATAGCCCTTAATTTGCACGTCGCCTTCCTGCATGATGTTGAAAAGCCCAACCTGAATTTTTCCCGCCAGGTCCGGCAATTCATTAATGGCGAAAATCCCGTGATTGGCGCGGGGCAGCAATCCGTAATGCACAGTAAATTCGCTGCCGAGTTCGTGCCCGCCACGGGCTGCCTTGATGGGATCGATGTCGCCGATCAGGTCGGCGATAGTCACATCAGGCGTGGCCAGCTTTTCTACGTAGCGTTCGTCGGGAGTGAGATACGCGATCGGAGTGTCGTCGCCAAGCTTCACAATTTGGTCGCGGCAGCGGCGGCAAATGGGAGCGTACGGATTGTCATGGATTTCGCAGCCGGCGATGTAGGGCACCTCGGCATCGAGCAGTGTCGTGAGCGCGCGCAGGATACGGCTTTTAGCCTGGCCGCGCAGTCCCAGCAGAATGAAATTATGACGCGAGAGGATGGCGTTGACGATCTGGGGCACAACCGTGTCATCGTATCCGACGATGCCGGGGAAAATGGGGCCGCCCTGACGGAGTTTCACGATCAGGTTGTCGCGCATTTCGTCCTTCACGCGCCGGGTGCTCAGCCGTTGTTCACTGAAAGGACTGTGGCGCAATTCGCCAAGTGTGCGCGGCAAACTCATGATGAAAACCCCCCAAAAAAAACAGCTTCTGAATCGGATTATACGCCGTTGGAGAAACGGCGCAGGCAGGGACAATTCGAGGCAGTTCGCATCGGACGGGCAGTTAACAAAGGCTCTACCATGAGTCACAGACCGTAATAAACGACCGCCAATAAACGAGGGCTAATAAACGTGGCCATTGCCGCCAGCCTTCTGGCGCACTCTCACCGTTCGCCGCAGATTCGGCAAGACAGCCTCAAAGTAGGAAATGACTGCCTGCAATCTTTGCGCCTCCGATTTCATGCCCAGCAAGGTCTGTTTGAAATCGAGATCGAGCGGAAGGGGGCCAACCAGATTGTAGGAAAGCGATGAGTTCTCGGAGTCCGAGGCGCTGGGAGGATCCGAGCCGGCCAGTTCAATGATTTCTTTCTGCAGTTTCACCGCTTGCGCAATTTCCTCCGCCGACGCCGCGCCGGGCTCGTCGTTCAAATACAGCACCTCCGCCTGCAAAAACGCCCGCTCCTGGTTCACCTGCATGACCTCAAAGCGTTCCCGGCCCTCGGTAACGATATCCATTCGCCCGTCGGGATATTTCTTGGCAACGGTGATAATCTCTGCAGTGCATCCGATCTCAGCGACGCCCTCCTCTTTGGCCCGGACGACGCCGAAGGATTTCTTCCGGTCCAGACATTCGGAGATCATTTCTTTGTAGCGCGGCTCAAAGATGTGCAGCGGCAAGGACGTGCCCGGGAACAGGACAACGTCCAGCGGAAATAAGGGAAGAAGGCTCACGAAAAAGACTCCAAATGTTCCGGCGATTGCGGATAGGATTTCTTGATTGTACGCCGCCGCCCTGCTGAAAATAATCGGCGGCGAAGAAATCCATAACGGTTGATTTCCACGCTCCCAGGTTTTCTTTGCGGTCTTTAGTCTTTGCGCCCTTTGCGGTTAAAGATTTTTGCCACGAAGATCGTAAAGCCGAACAGGTTAAGGTGAAGCAGCAGGAACTACAGATTGGAACAAAACCAAGCAAGATGAGCCCCGACAAAATAGAGGTCTCCGGAAAAGTGGTGGTGGTAACTGGCGCTTCCATGGGTATCGGCGAAGCCATTGCCAGGATTTTTGTCGACCAGGGAGCGAGCGTGGTGCTGCTGTCGCGTGATGCCGGGCGTGCCGAAGCTGCCCGCGCCCGCATCGGTCACGCCGAACGGACGCTGGCGCTTTCCTGCGACGTCCGCAATCGCGAGGAAATTGACCGCGTCGTCAGCCTCACCCTGCACCATTTTCAGCGCATCGATGTCTGGATCAACAATGCCGGACACGGGTTGATGGATTCCGCCGCTGATGTGGACATGACCGCCTGCCGCGAGACTTTCGACACTAACTTTTTCGGGACGGTCGAGTGCATGCAAGCCGCGCTGTCCGTGATGAAGCGGCAGGGCTCGGGAGCGATTATTAATATCTCGAGTGTTGCCGGTCATATTCCGCTTCCGTTTCACTCCGTCTATAGCGCCACGAAATTTGCCATGAACGCTTTCGGCAAGGCCGCTCGCGTGGAACTGAAGAATTCCGGGATCAATGTTCTGACCGTTTGTCCGGGGTATGTGCGCACGGATTTCGGTGCAAATGCCATCAAGGGTATGGGGGCGAAGACGGTAAGACCGTCCGCCGTTCGCGGCGTCAGCGCCGAGCGCGTGGCTCGCGCCGTGCTGCGCGGATATTTAAAAGGGAAGCGGGAGGTGGTTGTGCCCTGGACCATGCACCCTGCAATCAAGATTTATCAGTTGTTTCCCGGGTTAGTGGAACGGATGATGACCAGGATGGCGCGGCCAGTGGAATGAAGAGCCGGCGCTTGGTTTGCTAAAAAGCTTTTAACCGCAAAGAGCGCAAAGGACGCAAAGAAAAGCGCGCCTAGTTTAGTTCCGCCAGCATGGCTTCCATCTCTGCCTGGGCGTGGCCGTTGCCGGTTTTCCTGGCTGATGCGATGCCGTCAGTGAGCATCTTTCTGGCTTCTTCTGCGCGATCGGCTTTGGCCAGGGTTTGGGCAGCCATGAAATAACCGGCGGTGTAATCGGGATGAGTCGCCAGAAGCTTGCCGAACTCTTCCAGCGCCCGTTCGACTTCTCCCGAGTTCGAATATTCCATTGCCAGGCCATAGCGGGCGAAAGCGTCCGTGGGATTCTGCGAGAGAACTTCGATGAGCAATGCGACGCGGTCCATAGATCAGCTTCTAGCTTTTAGCTTCTGGCTCTTAGCTAACACTATAACTGATGGCATCGCCTCGTTCCTGCTTCCTTTGGGAATCCTCGCCTCCTTCGCGGTCCTCGATTTTCGGGGGTGTGATGGGTACAATGTGCACACACTAACCACGGAGAACTTCAATTGGCGTGTCCTTTTTTTATGCCGGTGCAGAAACTGGACGGCGGATGGCTGCATCCTTCGCGCTTGCCGTTAGGAGGCGGGTGGGATGGTCATTGCTCTGCGCCTGGTCATGAAGGAACCCAACCTTCTGACGAAGAGCTGCATGAGTGCTGCAACCTGGGATATGCGGCGAAGTGTTCGCGTCTGCCGATCGAGCGGGATTGCGATGCTGTCCGTTTTTCGGTTGCCCGCGATCAGGGTTCGCGGCTGCTTCTTTGGTTTGTGTGCGAGACCGGCCATCGTCCCACGAGTCACGGCATGCGGGAATATGACGTAGAACGGAGAGAGTGGATTTCTTCAAGCGCCCAGCCGCATTCCAATCCGCGCATTCTGAAGATGCTGGAGTGTTACGTTCAGTCCTACCTGCAGCGCAGAGTTCAACCGCGAGCGGTCGACCCAATAACGAGCGCAAATTTATGACCCACGGCGAAGAGATGGCCATGCCCCGGCCGGTCCGGGATTCGCAGTCGGAGATGGCTGAACTTGTCCTGCCCAACGATTCCAACGTTCTGGGCGCTCTGCTGGGCGGACGCCTCATGCACTGGATCGACCTGGCGGCCGCGATGGCGGCGCACCGGCACTCACGAAATTACGTGGTCACCGCCTCCATCGATCATCTCGACTTCAAGGTTCCGGTGCACGTCGGCGATCTGGTCATCCTTCGCTCGTCGGTGAATCGTGTGTACCGCACATCGATGGAAGTCGGAGTGAAAGTCTGGGTGGAGAACTACATTAACGATCACTGCGAGCACGTAAGCTCCGCCTACTTGACGTTTGTTGCGGTAGATGCGGCCGGACGTCATCTGCCGGTTCCACCGGTCGTCCCTGAAACCGATGAGCAAAGGCGCCGCTACGAAGATGCGGGCCGGCGGCGCGAGATCAGGCGGCTGGAAATGGAACGCAAGCGCGCACTGGAACATTAACGGCACTGCAATCGGCAATCAGCACTTAGCAATTGGCAATTAGCAATTGGCAATTAGCGTTGCCTTGCGACCGCCGTTCTCGCCTGAATCTGATTGAAAGCTGATAGCTGACGGCTGATAGCTGTCCGCTGCCTCACGTATAATCAGACTCATGAGTACTCCTCTTCCCCCGCGTCCCGGACAGCAACCCCAGCCACCTTCGCCGCAACCTCTGCCCGGAGTGGGCACGATCATCGCTGTTGGTTCGGGCAAAGGCGGAGTGGGGAAGACGACGCTGGCGGTTAATCTGGCGATTGTCTTATCCAAGCTGGGCCACAAGGTGGGATTGCTCGATGCCGACGTGTATGGTCCCAATGTGCCGCTGATGCTCGGCATCAATTCGCAGCCCAAGGTTCTCGGGGATAACCGCATCGAACCTCTGGAAGGTCACGGCCTGAAGGTGATCTCGGTCGGATTTCTGAATCCGGGCGACAAGCCGTTGATCTGGCGCGGCCCCATGCTGCACTCCATCATCAAGCAGTTTCTGGGCTCGGTCGTGTGGGGCGAACTCGACTATCTGGTGGTGGATCTACCTCCGGGCACGGGAGACGTGGCGCTCTCGCTGATTCAAACGGTTCCGCTGACCGGCGCGATCGTGGTTTCCACGCCCTCGGACGTGGCTCTGCAGGATGCGCGCAAGGCCATCGAAATGTTTCGACAGATGAAGGTGGACATAGTGGGCATGATTGAAAATATGAGTTACTTCGTCTGTCCCCACTGCCACCAGGAAACCGACATTTTCTCCCGTGGCGGCGTGGAAAAAACCGCGGGCCAGTTTGGCGTGGCCTATCTGGGAGCAGTGCAGCTTGACCCTGCCATTCGACAATCCAGCGACGGCGGCCAGCCCTCGGTGCTCGCGGGAGAGGACTCCGCGCCCGCAAAATCGCTTTATGATTTTGCCCGCAAAGTTGTGATTCGCGTGGACGAGATCAAATCAACCGCCGGCGAGAGCGTCATACAGATTCAATAGCAACCTGTTTTCAGCTGGAACACACCGATTAGATCTGCGCTGTTCCGCCATCGACAAACAGCTCGATCCCGGTTACGAAACTGGAATCGTCCGACGCCAGGAAGAGTGCGGCCGCAGCAATTTCATGCGGCTGGCCAATTCGACCCATCGGGATCACGGCGACGAACTGATCCTTGACCTCCTTCGGAACTCCGACAAACACGCCGGTGTCGATCGTCCCGGGACTGATGACGTTCACCCGAATTTTTCGCGCCTTCAAGTCGACCGTCCAGGAGCGCGCGAAGGAGCGGACGGCTGCCTTGGTGGCGCTGTAGACGCTCAAGCCTTCGAACCCTTTCACGCTGGCGATGGAGCCGGTCATGATGATCGATCCGCCATCCGGCATCAGGGGCAAAGCCTTCTGCACGGTAAAGAGTGTGCCCCTGACATTGACGTTGAAAGTCTTGTCGAAACCAGCTTCGGTGATTGAGCCGAGGGGCACGTTGAATTCGCCGATGCCGGCGCTGGCATAGAGGACATCGACCCGCCCCTTCTCGGCCTTAACTTTTTCGTAGAGACGATCGAGGTCAGGCAGACTGCCTGCATCGCCCTGAACGCCGGTGACGTTCTTGCCGATTTCTTTCACGGCCTTGTCGAGCTGCTCCTGCCGCCGGCCGGTAATAAAAACGTATGCGCCTTCAGCGACAAAAAGCTTCGCTGTCGCCAAGGCCAACCCGGATGTTGCTCCGGTGATGACTGCAATCTTGCCTTCCAGCTTTCCCATAATTTCTCCCTGTGGCCATCTTACTTACTGAACCTCTTTAACCTGAACAACGCGTCAGGATCTTTGCGCTCAAGCACCAATTCCGCGACCATCTCGCCCAGCGCCGGACCGTGTTTGAAGCCGTGGCCAGACCCTCCGCCCAGCAGCCAAACATTTCCGTGCCGGGGATGGCGATCGACGATGAAATTGTTGTCCGGGCTGTTCTCATACTGGCAGACACGCGACTCGAGCAGCGGCGCGTCTTTCAGCGCGGGGAAGCGGAAGGCGATATAGTCTCTGGCCGATTTGAGCCCTTCCGCACTCACGGTTCGTTCGCCCGACGTCGGATCAAATTCCGGGCCGCGGGTATCGTCGGCAATCTTGAAACCCCTGCCTTGATTGCCGGGGATGCCGTACATGAATTTATCGCGATGGTCCGCCCACACCGGGAACTTGGCATCGGTGAAGCGATCATCGCCCGCGGGAGTACCGAAGAAGAATACTTCCTGCCGGGTGGGGCGAACGCGCTGGCCAATGGTTTCAGGGAAAAGTTTCCCCAGCCAGGGTCCACAGGCGAAGATGTATTGATCGGCGGTGAGTTTCGAGCCATCGGAGAGTGGCAATCCGTCCCATTTGCTCTCTTCGAGGTTGCGCGGCAAGACAGCCAGTTGCTTGTACTCGCCGCCCTCCGCCAAAAATCCGTCGAGCACCGCCTGGCACGCAACGCGCGCAGTCAGATAACCGCCCTCGGGTTCGTAGATTCCCCAATGCACGGCTTCGAGATTAATCTGCGGCCAGCGTCGCGAAAGTTCCTGGGGGGATAACTCCCGGTAGGGAATTCCGGCGTCGCGAAGCGGCGCCAGAGATCCGCGCTCGAACTGATCGTCGCCAGAAGTCACCATCCACAGCACGCCGATCTGGTGAAGAAGCTTCAGGTTCCAGCGCTGCTGGTTTTCTTTCCACAGTTGAATCGCGCGGGCTGCCATTTTTGTGTAAGGTTGGTTCGGACCGTAGGTCCCGCGGATTACACGAGTCTCGCCACCCGACGAGGCGCGAGAGTTGCCCGGGCCCCAGGCGTCCAATAAAGTCACTTGCGCGCCCCGGCGCAAGACGTAAAGAGCGGTCCAGCCTCCGAACGCGCCGGCTCCGATCACAGCGATATGAGTTCTAGCTTGAGTCGTCACTTTTGTGGGCATCTTTTCCGTCGTGCTGGCAGCCTGCTTAAGCATATTCGCGGGGGTGGATTTCAAGAAAGGGAACCAGCCGGCAAGAGTATCCCCGCCGAAGGCACCCACCAGGTTCAGCAAGACCTTCAGCAACCATCGGCGAGAGTGGGCAGCGTTCACCTTTTTATGTGCGGCTCGGTCGAGATCGCACCAAACTAAGTCACAGCTGGAACAAGGTCAAGCATTAGCATTCTTAGGTCGAGAGTGCTAAAGCTTGACAGGGGCGGCGGACCTTCCTAGAATAAAAACTGCGGTATTGTCGCTAAAATCGATCTAAGCTTCTGGATCAAAAGTACTTAATATGCCATCTGGGCCACCGATTGGGGACCGCGAACGAGAGATCCTGACTGCCATTGTGGAGACCTTTATTGCCACAGGGGACCCGGTCGGTTCGCGTACTTTGGCGCGCTCCAATAAGGAAGGGTTAAGTCCGGCTACGATACGCAACGTTATGGCAGACCTGGCGGATGCCGGCTTTCTCGAACAGCCCCATACTTCCGCCGGCCGCGTGCCGAGTACCGAGGCGTATCGCTATTATGTTGAGCAACTTACGGGCCAGGCGAGCCTTTCGCAGGAAGACCAGGGAATCATTCAGGAGTCGCTGCACGGAGTCTCCGATGTTCAGGAGTTCATGGAGCGAACCTCGCATGTGCTCTCCCTGATCTCGCACAATGTGGGAATCACTGTGGCGATCGGCGGCCCGAAGAATGCGCTTGAGCACGTGTACTTTTCCCGGCTGGGCGATCAGAAAGGTTCTGGCGGTGCTGGTCACGCGGTCGGGCCTGGTGCGGGATCGGGTGCTGCGCCTGGACCTTCCGCAGGCGGATTTGGACGCTGCAGCCCGCTTCATCAACGAGAATTTCCGCGGCTGGACCATGGAAGCCCTGCGGGTCGAACTGGCCCGTCGCCTGGAGCAGGAGCGCAGCGAATATGACCGGCTGATGACTTCGCTGGAACAGCTTTACCGGCAAGGGGCGCTGGCTGCCGACGAGAACGCGCAAGTCGTTTTTGTGGAGGGAGCATCCAATCTCGTAACCGGGGAGCAGGATCGCCAGCGTTTGCAGGAGCTGCTGCAAACCCTGGAAGAGAAGCAGAAGATCGTCGAGCTGCTGAGCGCGTATCTTGACGCCAAGCAGGAAGCGGTACGGGTGGTGATCGGGCTGGACGAAGCTCTGCCTTCCATGCGAAATTTTGTGCTGATCGGGGCGCCGGCGCGAGTGGGCGATGACGTAATGGGATCGCTGGCGGTGATTGGGCCCACGCGCATCGATTACCAGCACACCATGACCGCGGTATCTTATATCGCACGTCTTTTTGACAAGATCCTGAACGAATCTGAGTGATGGCTATGGCAAGAGGAAACGGAAAATCTGATCCAACCGAACTCGACACCGAGCACGAATTGCCCGCGGCGGACGACACCACCGACGATAGCGGTTCCAGCGCTGCTCCTCCCCAGGCGGTTCGGGAAGGCGAGTTCGAGAAACTGAAGGCTGAGCGCGATTCGCTGGTTGACCGGCTGGCTCGGCTTCAGGCTGAATTCGAAAATGCGCGCAAGCGTGCCACCCGTGAACAACAGGAGTTTCGCGAGTATGCGCTGGCCGATGCGGTGAAGGAACTTCTCCCGACGCTGGACAGCTTCGAGCGGGCGCTGCAGACCAGCGCCAGGGAAAAAACCGAGTTCCGCAGCGGGGTCGAACTCATCTACAAGCAGTTGCAGGACGCGCTGGTGAAACTTGGACTGCGCCCGATTCCGGCAAAGGGGGAACCCTTTGATCCGCATCTTCATCAAGCCATTGAAATGGTGGACACCAAGGAAGCCAAGGATCATCACGTCCTCGACGAGTTGCAGCGCGGGTACAAGCTGAAAGACCGGCTGCTGCGTCCTTCGATGGTGAGAGTCGCGAACAACCCTAAGCACTGACACTCAACGCAATTCATGAAAGGATTTGGGAAAGGCCATTCTGACCAGCAACGTAAAACGCGATTACTATGAGGTGCTGGGCGTCGCCCGCGGCGCCACCGACCAGGAGATCAAGAGCGCCTATCGCAAGCTGGCGCTGCAGTATCATCCCGACCGCAACCCTAACAATCCCGACGCCGAAGAAAAATTCAAGGAGTGCAGCGAAGCCTACGCCGTCCTGGCGGATGGCGAGAAGCGTGCCGTATACGACCGCTTCGGCCATGCCGGCTTCGGCGGGGGTGGCGGAGCACAGGGCTTCGATGCCACCGACCTGGGCGACATCTTCGGCGACTTCTTTGGCTTGGGCGAGATTTTTGGCGGCGGAACGCGCAAGCGCAGCCGAACCCAACGGGGCGCCGACCTGCGTGAAGATCTCACCATGGAATTCGAAGAGGCGGTCTTCGGCACCGACGCCAAAGTCACCGTGCGTCGCCACGAAACCTGCGAAGAGTGTCGAGGCTCGGGGGCAGCGCCCGGCAAGGCGCCAACTACTTGCCGCTCTTGCAATGGCCGGGGACAGGTTCGCTACCAGCAGGGATTCTTCAGCATCGCGCGCACCTGCCCCACCTGCCAGGGCACGGGCAGCGTGATTACCGACCCATGCGCGAAGTGCAAAGGCGAAGGGCGGGTGCTGCGACAACGGGTGGTTGACGCCAAGATTCCCGGAGGCGTGGAAGACGGAACCCGTATCCGGTTTACCGGATATGGCGAGGGAGGCCTTCACGGTGGCCCGGCGGGAGATTTGTACGTGGTTCTGCATGTGAAGGAGCATCCCTTCTTTGAGCGGGAAGGAAACGATCTGCACTGCGTGATTCCGATCTCGTTCACGCAGGCGGCTCTGGGGACGGAAATCAAAGTCCCCACGCTGGAAGGCGAACAGGTTCTTAAAGTGCCGGACGGGACGCAGTCGGGCACTACTTTGCGCATTCGCGGCAAGGGCGTGCCCGTACTCAATGGCCATGGCAAGGGCGATCTGTTCGTCGAAGTGCGGGTGCAGACTCCGGGCAAGCTGAACAAACGGCAGCGCGAGCTGTTAGTCGAATTTGAAGGAATGACGCGGGTGGAGAACCGGCCGCAGCGCCGCACCCTGATGGGGAAGGTCAAAGACATCTTCGGGTAGGGATACTGCCTGTCGTCCTGAGCGAATCTTTCTCTCTCCGGCGGTGAAGCCTCCCGACGCCTCCGAACAATTTTCCCTACACGCTGAGGTTCGAAAAAGGTGTAGGGGTCCTTCGACTTCGCAATTCCGTTCGCAAGCGAATGGATTCACTTCGCTCAGGATGACAGCGTTTAGGATCAGAACGTCAAGCTGATATTCCGACAATCCTATGACCCGCCGCCGCTGGATCGCCGACGAAGTCTCTCACAATCGCGCGGCTTTGGTGGGGTCTCATGCGGATCATCTCTCACAGGTGCTGCGGGGGCGTATCGGACAGGAATTCGATATCGCAACCACTGAAAATGTCCGGCGCGGCCGCATTACCAGCATTGCCGACGGCCGGGTCGAATTTGAACTGGGCGAGATCGTTCCCGCCGTCGCCATGCCCAGGCTCACTCTGTTGCTTTCCATTTTCAAATTCGATCGCATGGAATGGGCAATCGAGAAGTGTGTGGAGCTGGGTGCCGCCCGCATTGTTCCAGTCGTCGCGCAACGCACCGAAGCGCATCTTGCCACGGCGGCGGCGAAGCGAGTGGAGCGCTGGCAGCGGATAGCGCGGCAGGCATCAGAGCAATCGCGGCGGGCGTCACCGCCGGAAATTTCGCAGCCGATAGAGCTTAAGGCGGCCATTACTTTGCCCAGCGGCACGCGCATCGTGCTGGCCGAATCGGAAGAGCAGGTAATGTTGAAAGACGCGCTGCAAACACAGAGCTCGATCGATGATGTGACCCTGGCATTCGGCCCGGAGGGCGGCTGGACCAAACCGGAGCTCCGGTCCTTCGGCGAGGCCGGGTGGATTTCGGCGTCCCTGGGCAATACGATTTTGCGGGCTGAAACTGCGGCGATCGCTGCGGTCGCTGTTGCGCTCGCGGAACTGCAATAAAATTCTCCTCAAAAAAATCCTCATGCTTCTCTGATATGCTCGTGAAAAGTGGCAGTCGCAAAATCCATTTCTCGTCCTCGAGTTTCTGAACCCCGGGCGTTCGAACCTGACGAGCGCCAGCGGGAAGCGATCGAACACCTCACCGGACCCATGCTGGTCATCGCCGGCGCAGGTACAGGGAAGACCACGGTCCTTACCCGGCGCATCGCCTACCTGGTCCGTCAGGGGCACGCCCGCCTCGACGAAATTCTCGCCGTCACGTACACGAAAAATGCAGCGCAGGAAATGCGTCAACGGGTGCGACAAGAATTGCGCGGAACTGACGTGTCCGCCTTGCGGATTGCGACATTTCATGAGTATTGCAACGAACTGCTCGCCGAGAACGGCAAGAAATTCGGAGTGCTCGATGAAAAGGATCTTTGGATTTACCTGCGCCGGCGCCTTCGGGAACTGAATCTGAAGTACTTCGTCCGCGCCGCCAGCGTGACCAAGTTCTTGGACGACTTGCTCAAATTCATGCAGCACTGCCACGACGAACTGGTCGGACCGGAGAAATATCAGGAATACGTGCAGCGACTGGAACGCGGGGAACTACCCATACCTCGGGTGACCAAATCAAAAGATGCGGACCAGGTCTCCGACGAAGAGGTTTTGGGACGTTGCCGCGAAATTGCCAACGTGTTTACCACGGTGGAGCGAATGTTGCGCGAAGACGGCCTGGGAACCTTTGGACACATGATCACCCACGCGTACCATCTATTGCGGGAGAGCAACGAAGAACTTCGGGCGCGCAGCCGCTTCATCCTGGTGGACGAATTTCAGGACGTTAATTTTGCCCAGGTAAAAGTCCTGCAGCTGCTGGCAGGGCAGGAGCGCAACGTCTTCGCGGTGGGCGATCCGGATCAGGCGATTTATCGTTTCCGTGGGGCGTCGAGCGCCGCATTCGTTCTGTTTCAGCGGCACTTTCCCGGCGTCAGTCTGGTGAAATTGGAAAAGAATCGGCGTTCGACATCGCCCATTCTTAACAGTGCGTTCGCCTTGATCTCCAAAAATCCGAATGTCTTTGACAAGGAGACTGGTTCGACCTATGAGCGCTCGGTCTTGAGTCTCAGCCCGGGAAGAAGAGGCTGCGCGCGAAGGCAAACCGCTGCCGCGCGTTCCGGTCGAGGCGGTGGTGCTTTCGGCGAAGGATTTCGAGTGCAGCGAAGTGGTCGCCGCGCTCATGGATTGGCAGCGCAAGACGCGGCGGCAGTGGAGCGACTGCGCCGTGCTCTACCGCACCCATTCGCATCGCGATCAGTTGGCGGCGGAGTTGGCCAGCCAGGGTATTCCTTTCTCCATCGAAAACATGGACGTCATGGATATGCCCGAAGCACGGGATCTTTTCGCTTGCTTGGGCGCGGTTGTCTCCGACGCAGACGGCGCCAGCCTGTTTCGAGTCGCCGCTCTGCCGCAATTCTCCATTGATCCTGAGAAGCTGCGTGCGGGAATCAAAGCGCTGCCGCGCGATGCCGGCGCATCTGCGATCGCCTTGGTGCTCTCCCAGATCGAGGGGGGCCAGGCGGTGCTCGACCGCGTGCGACAGACTCGTGCAGAAATTGCCGCCGCAGATATCCGCGGCCGGGCGGCGGTCGATGTGGTCGTGCGAAGGTTTTTCCTGAATCGCGCTTCGCGTGCGCTCAATGCGGTGCTTGAGTTCGTGAGTGCGTGGGAGGAGAAAGCGATCACCAAGACCCGGGAGATCGGAGAGTTGCTCGACTACCTGGAATACTTTCGCGAGGCCGGCGGGGTCATCCCCCTGGCGTCGAAGGATGACAATGCGGTCCGGCTCATGACCGCGCATGCCGCAAAGGGGCTTGAGTTTTCTCACGTGTTTATCCTGCGTGCGAGTTCTCCGTCTTTTCCGTCGCCTTACAAGGAGCCGCTTCTCGAATTTCCCCGCGAACTGCACGATCCGGCGTCCGTTGCCCAGGACGATGACAAGGAACTTTGCCGGCAGGAAGAGCGGCGTCTCTTTTACGTGGCCATGACCCGCGCACGGGATTCGCTCACCATCTACGCCAAGCAGGGTGTCGGCAAAGATCCTAGCCCTCCGGGTTTCCTGCGTGATCTTCTGAAAGATTCGAGCGTGCTTGGCCGCTGGCTGGTACCCGGACAGCCCCGCGGTTTTCAGACCGATATGTTTGCCGAGGCGGCCGGCCTGGCCGGCATGACTCGCACCAGTGAATGGCTGTCCCTGCCGCCGGCTTCCGATCTGTCTGCAAGGTTGAGCGCGAGCGCGATCCAGACTTACGAAACCTGTCCGCTGCAGTTCAAGCTGGAGCGCGAATGGAAAATACCGGGCGAAGTTCCGGCTGCGATGCAATATGGCGGAGTCATACACCGGGTGCTGCTGGCTTTTTACAACTCGGTTCGCGCCCAGCGCCAGATGGAAGATGAGGCGGTGATTCAGTTCTTTCGTGATGAGTTGGCTGGCGCCGGCATTCAGGACCACTATCAGCATGATCTCTATCAGGCGCAAGGCATTTTGCAATTGCAGGACTTTCTGGCTGCGTTCAGGCGATCGCCAAAACCCACGGTGCTCCACACTGAGGAGTACTTCGATGTAAAGGTGGGTGACATAAAAGTTGTGGGTCGTATCGACCGGATCGACGAAACCGCAACCGGCGGGGTCGTGATCACAGACTACAAAACCGGAAAGGCTCAATCGCAGGAGGATTCCGACGAAAGTCTGCAGCTTTCCATCTACGCCCTGGCGGCGCGCGAGAAGTGGGGATATCGAGCCGATCATCTCGTGCTGTACAACCTGGAAGGTAATAGCCCCGTCGTTACTCGGCGCAGTGATTTTCAACTGAGCGAGGCAAGGAACCGGGTGATGCAAGTCGCGGAAAACATCGCGGCGGGAAATTTTGATCCAAAGCCCGGCTTCTACTGCAGATTCTGCGCCTACCGCAATCTTTGTCCCGCCACAGAAAAACGCCTGCAAGAACCCGTGACGCAAGGTAAAGCCACCAAATAAAAAGCTAAGTCATCCTGAGCGGAGTGGCTGCTTCGCTTCGCGAAGCAGCTACGCAGTCGAAGGACCCCTATGGCCAATTCGGAGCGATGGTACGTCTGCTTTCCTCTGCGGCGAGGAGAAGCCAATTGAGATTGAAGGTCTCTTGAAGCGGGTAGGGGTCCTTCGACTGCGCCACACGATTCGCAAGCGAATCGTCTGGCTCCGCTCAGGATGACAGCAAATGGAAGAGTGGAAACTTCTGCTCCGCTCAGGAGGACAACGAGTGGAAGAGTGGAAACTTCTGCCAGAAAAAACTTAGGGGACGCTTCCGCGTCCCCGGTTTGTTGCTTTACTGATACTTCTCTTAGTGCTTCTTTTTCTTCTTTGCCTTTTTCTTGGTTGCCATGGTTTCTATTCTCCCTTCCATTTTTCATGGACTGCTGTGCAACGGTGCTCAGTTGCAACTTATTGAATGTATAGAGTCAATAAAAAGTGATGTCAAGAAAAAAATGATGCGGTCACGCGCATGCGACCCCCACACCAAAGTCACCGGAGGTCATTGGAGAAGAAAATTTCGCGAACGCGAGCAGCGCCGGCGAAGTTTTTTTCTTCACGAAAATATTCGGCGGGCTCTGGTCTCTGACTTTTACCGGATCAAGAACGCGCTATCGCTGATCCGGAAACTACAGGTTGTCAGTCCGCGAATTACGATATTTTCCCGCCGCGCGCATCTATAATTGGAATTGCAAAATCATCGCGGGAGCATATAAATGGCTGCTAACGACGAGGTTGTCATCATCTCCGGTTGCCGTACTCCGGTGGGAAAATTCCAGGGCAGTCTGTCCGATCTGAGCGCCACGCAGTTAGGCGCGATCGTGGTGCGCGAGGCAGTGAAGCGCGCCAATGTCGATCCCAAACTTGTCGACGAATGCATCATGGGCAACGTTGTCTCCGCCGGATTGGGACAAAACCCTGCTCGTCAGGCTGCAATCTTGGCGGGCTGCCTCCGGAAGTGGGTGCCATGACCGTCAACAAGGTTTGTGGTTCCGGACTCAAAGCGGTGGCACTCGCGGCGCAAGCGATACAAACGGAGAACAGTTCCATTGTGGTCGCGGGCGGTATGGAATCGATGACTAACGCCCCCTATCTTCTGCCGCAGGCGCGCAAGGGATATCGTCTGGGCAACGCGCAGATCGTCGACTCCATGGTGAACGATGGGCTGTGGGATATTTACAACGACTACCACATGGGCGTCACCGGAGAGAACGTGGCGGAGAAATATGGCATCACGCGCGAGGAGCAGGATGAGTACGCGCTCAACTCTCATCGCAAGGCGTTGTCGGCGATCAAAGAATGCCGCTTCAAATCGCAGATCGTTCCGGTCGAGATCCCTGTGAAGAAAAAAGGTGGAGCCCCGGTAATTTTCGATAAGGACGAATCGCCTCGCGAAGACACGACGATTGAAGTGCTGCGCTCGCTGAAGCCGGCGTTCAAGAAAGATGGCACGGTGACGGCGGGGAACGCTCCCGGGGTGAATGACGGAGCGGCCGCGGTCGTGGTCACCAGCGCGAGCCGGGCGCGAGAACTGGGCGCGCAACCGCTGGTGCGCATCGTGGCCCAGGCGACCAGCGGGATCGATCCCAAGTGGGTCATGATGGCGCCAGTGGATGCGGTTCGGAAGATCTGGCAAAAGACAGGCTGGAAAAATGACGACGTGGATCTCTACGAACTGAACGAGGCGTTTTCGGTGCAGGCGCTGGGCGTGATGCGTGAACTCGGGCTTGACCCAAACAAGGTCAATGTAAATGGCGGAGCCGTCGCTATCGGACATCCGATTGGGGCCAGCGGCGCCCGCGTTCTGGTCACGCTCATTTACGAGATGACGCGACGCAATGTGCATCGCGGTATTGCGGCGCTTTGTTTGGGTGGCGGGAATGCGGTGGCTATGGCGGTGGAGAGGTAGAAAAACTTTTAACCGCAAAGAACACAAAGCTCGCAAAGAAAATCAACTACGCTGTCGATGAGACCGGCCCTTGCACCGGCAGCGTGACCCGGAACACTGCGCCACCTCCTGGTCCGGAGCTGGCTTCGATCTCTCCACCATGCTCTCGCAAAATGGCTTTGCAGATACTCAGGCCGAGTCCTGTGCCGCGACCGGGGCGCTTGGTGGTGTAGAACGGATCGAAAATGTTCGGCAGCACTTCGGCGGGAATGCCGGGCCCGTCATCCTGAAGGGTGACGATGACCGAGCTGACATTGTTTTCCATCCGAATCCTCAGCGTGCCGCGATCCCGTGCCTCGCGTATCGCCTGCTCGGCGTTCAGAATCAGGTTCAGGAAAATCTGCATCAGCTGATGCGAGTCGCCGGCCACATTCGGCAGCGAGGCCTCGGGGATGAAGTCCACTGTAATATTGTTCTTGCGCAATGAGTATGCGTGCAGATGCAGAGTGCGCTGCACCAGTTCATTCAGATTGATGGGCCCTCTTCCCGGAGCAGGCGGCCGGGAGAAATACATCAGGTTCTGCACGATGTCCGCGGCTCGCCGCGACTGCTGTTGCAGCATTGTCAGAT
Source organism: Terriglobia bacterium (assembly GCA_963734265.1). Lineage (GTDB taxonomy): Bacteria > Acidobacteriota > Terriglobia > Terriglobales > Acidobacteriaceae > JAIQFF01. The sequence goes on along the minus strand of CAVTGN010000008.1, from coordinate 958,219 downwards.
GCCTGCGCCTGGATTCGTCCTGCTCGCCTTCCTGCAGGAGTTCAGAGACGCCCATAATGCTGGTCAGGGGATTGTTCAGTTCGTGGGCGAATCCTCCGATCATTTGCCCCATGGCGGCCAGTCGCTCGCTCTGAATGATTTGCTGTTCCAGCTTCTTTTCCACGGTGATGTCGCGGACCGAGACAATCACGCCACTCGATTTTTCCTCGGCGTCGAACAGCGGACTGGCGTTGGCGCGCATGGTTCGCCAACTTCCGTCACGATGCCTGACGCCAAACTCGCAGAAGCCGAACTTTTTTGCGCCGGTGCTCACATCATGATAAAGAGCAAGAAACTCCGGAGATTGCTCCTGCTCCGCGTCGTCGACTTTCTTCCCCAGCAGGTCCGCAGGAGTGCGGCCGAGAAGTTCGCGGACACGGGAACTGACAAAGCTGTATCGCCCTTCCAGATCGATCACCAGGATCAGGTCAGGGAAACTTTCCAGCAGGTAACGTTGAAACTCCTCCTGCCGGCGAAGCGCTTTTTCCATCTTCCGGCGCTCGGTGACGTCCACGAGCGTGCCCTGGTAGCGGATGACCTTGCCGGCGCTATCCCAGACGGCGCGCGACCGGTCCAGAAAAACTCCAGTTGTTCCGTCTTTTCGTCGAAGCGTAAGTTCCCGGCTGCGCTCGCTCCCGGCGCGATCAGCGATGTTCCGGCCCAGCACGGCGGTCTGCGCGGGATCCACGTTGAGGGCGCTCGGATCCAGTGACAAGAGTTCGTCGCGGCTACTGCAGCCCAGCATTTGAATCAGCGCGGGGTTAGCGTCAAGCAGCTTGCCTTCCGGCGTGCTGAAGTACACGCCTTCCTGCAAGGTTTCAAAAAGCTCGGTGAAACGGCGTTCCTTCTCGCGCTCTTCGGTGACATCACGGGCCAGGGCGCTGACACCCACTACCTCGTCGCTCTTGACGATCGCGTTCAACACGCAGTCAAAGTAAAGCGAGCGGGTGCTGCTCTTCAGTTGAATCCGGACCAGGCCCGACCAGCGACGCTTTTCGAGAAACCGAGGCAAGCCGGTTTCCACTTCTCTTCGCAGAGGCTCCTGCACAAACTCATCTATCTTGTGTCCCACAACCTCCGCGTAGGAGAGTGCAAGCATCTGGGTGACGCGGCGATTGACCGTTCTCAAGGTGCCATCGAGCGAGCAGGCAAAGGCCACGTCATCGAACGAGTCGATCAGCTCCTTGAAACTCCGCTGGGAGCGCTGAATCACCTGGCTGAGTTGATCGAGTTGCTGATCGGAAGGAGCAACGCCGGAACGGTCGTGCAGATCGTCGAGCAGGTGCTTGAGTTCCGAGACTTCACGGCGACGGCCGAAGGCATATGCGGCGAACAGGATCGCCAGCACCAGAAGTCCTATGGGGATCGCTCCAAGATAATAAGGAAGGCTCTCCAGGCGTTCCCAGGAGAGCGCAGCCAGGCCGGTAGCGAGAAGGACGAGAAATGCGAGGGCAAGCCGCCACAGCCGGACTTCTTCCTTTTCTAAATGTCCGGAAGGCCGGGCTGGACCTTCGGGTTTGTCGGGTTCCGCCATACCTACCGGGCTCGGTCCAGGGACAGGGTTATTCGCCCAGCCGATTCGCGGGACGTAGCTGAATCGTAGTTCACGACCAGACCCCGTACAACGGAAAGGCATGTTGGGCAACTTGATTCCGGCCAGCCCGTAACGTCAGGGGCCTGTTATGGCGACGCGCATCATGTTCGTCCGTATCATGTTTGTCCGTCACCCGGGGGGGTGACAGCCATCACCGCTGATTCGCCAGGCAGCGGGGTATCGTCAGTTTCAACATATGTAGTCAGCGGCTGGTCTTCATTGGTCGAGATGATCGGCCAGGATGTGGTGTACCTGAGCCGCCCGGTTACGCTCACGCAACCTCATGCTCTATAAAACCTTCAGCGCAGCGGTGTATGGCGTTGATGCCAGCATCATCGAGGTTGAGGTCGACGTTTCCGGCATCAAGACTACTGAAGACCATTTTCATACCGTCGGACTCCCCGACGCAGCGGTGCGGGAAAGCCGTGACCGCGTCCGCGCTGCGCTGAAAAATTGCGGCTACGACATTCCTTCCACCCATATCACCATCAATCTGGCGCCTGCCGACATCCGCAAAGAGGGTTCAGGATTCGATTTGCCCATGGCCCTTGGAATCCTCGGCGCCTACGGAGGCCTGAACAAGAAGGAAGTACCCGATTGTCTTTTCGTCGGCGAACTGTCGCTGGATGGCGGCATTCGTGGAGTGCGAGGCGCGTTGCCGATCGCGATAGAAGCTCGCGGCAAGAAAATTCCCCGACTGATCGTGCCGGAACTGAATGCGCGTGAGGCTGCCATGGTGGGAGGCGTCGAGGTCTATCCTGTGCGATCGCTGCTTGACGTCATACGCTTCGTAAACACCGGCAACGGAATTTCGCCGCTGAAGGTCGACAGCGACACGCTGCTCAGTGAGGCGCAGCACTATGCGGTCGACTTCAAGGACGTGCGTGGCCAGCACACCGCCAAGCGCGCTTTGGAGGTTGCCTGCGCCGGTGGTCACAACATCCTGATGATTGGCCCTCCGGGTTCGGGCAAGACCATGCTGGCCAAACGCATGCCGACGATCCTGCCTCCATTTAGTTTTGAAGAAGCGCTTGAAACCACCAAGATACACAGCGTGGCTGGCGTGCTCGATGCCGGCGCGGGGCTGGTGGGAGTGCGGCCGTTTCGATCGCCCCATCACACCATTTCCGACGCCGGGCTCATCGGAGGAGGCGCCGTGCCTCGGCCCGGCGAAGTCTCGCTGGCTCACAACGGCGTGTTGTTTTTGGATGAGCTGCCTGAATTCCCGCGCAATGTTCTGGAAGTGATGCGCCAACCTTTGGAGGACGGCACCGTGTGCATCGCGCGGGCCTCGATGTCGTTGACCTTCCCCGCGCGGTTCATGCTGGCGGCCGCGATGAATCCCTGTCCTTGCGGCTATTTTAATGACCGATCCCGCGAGTGCCATTGTACCCAGCCCATGATTCAGCGCTACATGGGAAAGATTTCCGGGCCGTTGCTCGATCGCATCGACATTCATATAGACGTTCCGGCAGTGAACTATAAAGAGCTGCGGGCAGGGAACGAACCGGAAAGCTCCGCCAAGATTCGGGAGCGAGTGATGCGCGCCCGCGAAATCCAGTTGCAGCGGTTTGCGTCGTCGCGCTCGCGTCTCTACTGCAATGCCCAGATGGCGCCGCGCCACATCCGGGCCTCCTGCGAGCTTTCCGCGGACTGCGAGCGCCTGCTGGAACGTGCCATGACCCAACATGGCATGACCGCCCGGGCCCACGACCGCATCCTGAAAGTGGCCCGCACCGTGGCCGACCTCGAAGGCTCCCCTGCAATCGAGCCCAAACACATCGCCGAAGCCATTCAGTACAGAACGTTGGACCGGACGTTCTGGGCATAAGGGGGTTATGGAGCGACGGGTGCTCTGTCCGTCATTTCTTGTGTGGCGCGGGCGCCCTCGCCCGCGTGACGCTACCGTCAAAGTCAAAAACCGCGGGCGGGGGCGCCCGCGCCACAGGATCTACCCGTTTGACCAACCCCCCCTAACATGCTATAAAAGCTGGTTTTGTATCGGGCTTCCGGCGGCAAGTTCAGCGTCAAACCGGCGGCCTCTACGATGCAGAACATCCGACGCGGCCAAGCTCAACACTCCTGTTAAGCCGTGTAGTGGAAGCGTGTTCGGAACTCCGGCAATGCGCTCCCCGGCGCTCTTTATAAGAGCGTCCGGTTGGTGCTGTTCGCCGGGCGGCAGTGCCTAAACACGTGATGGTCCCGAAATAGTCTTCATACCGGAGGAATTCCTATGCGCACCTGGCTGGCGAAAGCTGTGTCCGAAGGATGCCAATTCGCCCAAACATCAACGCTAGTAATAATGAAGACGGTAGTAGCCGCGCTTGCCGTCCTTAGTTTCGGCGCCACCGCCGCCTTCGCCCAAACGGCTCATGAGGTCGGCGGAGAAGCCAGCCTGAAGCTTCCCGATCTCTCCCAGGTATTGTTCCTCGGAATCGACGGTCACCGCTTACTCATGGTGGGCATTCTGTTTTGCGTCTTTGGCCTGGGTTTCGGGCTGGTCATTTACACCCGGCTGAGGAACATGCCGGTACATCGCGTCATGCGGGAGATCTCTGAACTTATTTATGAGACCTGCAAGACCTATCTGATTACGCAGGGAAAATTTCTCCTGATCCTTTGGCTGTTCATCGCGGTCGTGATCGTGCTTTATTTCGGCGTGCTGTCTCCCGTGCCGGATAAGCCGATCGCCGTCACCTTGCCGATCATTCTGATTTTCAGCCTGGTCGGTATTGGGGGAAGTTACGGAGTGGCATGGTTCGGCATTCGGGTGAACACCTTCGCCAACTCCCGTACCGCATTCGCCGGTCTCGCAGGCAAGCCTTATCCGATCTACAACATTCCGCTGCAGGCCGGGATGAGCATTGGCATGATGCTGATCAGCGTCGAACTGCTGCTCATGCTCTTTATTCTGCTGTTTGTTCCCCCCGACTACGCCGGGCCCTGCTTCATCGGTTTTGCGATTGGCGAATCGCTTGGTGCGGCCGCGCTGCGCATCGCCGGCGGCATCTTCACCAAGATTGCCGACATCGGCGCCGACTTGATGAAGATCGTCTTCAAGATCAAGGAAGACGACGCGCGCAACCCTGGGGTCATTGCCGACTGCACGGGCGACAATGCGGGTGATTCGGTGGGACCGTCCGCCGATGGATTCGAAACCTACGGCGTCACCGGCGTCGCCCTGATCACTTTCATCCTGCTGGGCGTGAAAGAGCCGACCGTGCAGGTGCAACTGCTGGTATGGATCTTCGTGATGCGCATTGCCATGCTGGTCTCGAGCGCGGTGGCTTACTTCATCAATGGGGCCATTGCCAAGGCGCGGTTTGGCACTGCCGACAAAATGAATTTCGAGACACCCCTGACCTGGCTGGTCTGGCTCACTTCGCTGATTTCCGTTGCAGTGACGTATGTCATTTCCGCGGTTATCGTCCCAAATCTTGGCGGGGATACGACGCAGTGGTGGAAGCTGGCTACGATCATTTCTTGTGGCACGCTGGCGGGAGCCATCATTCCCGAGTTAGTAAAAGTGTTCACCTCTACCGAGTCGCGGCACGTAAGGGAAGTCGTGACCTCCGCGAACGAGGGTGGCGCGTCACTGGGAATCTTGTCCGGCTTCGTGGCGGGAAATTTCTCTGCCTACTATCTCGGGCTTTCGATGGTGGCGCTGATGTCGGTGGGATACTACTTCAGCACTCTGGGACTTGATGGGCTGATGGTCGCGGCTCCGGTGTTTGCCTTTGGCCTGGTGGCATTCGGCTTTCTGGGCATGGGTCCGGTTACGATTGCTGTCGATTCCTACGGACCTGTGACCGACAACGCGCAGTCAGTTTATGAGTTGTCGTTGATCGAGCAGGTTCCCAACATCAAGCAGGAGCTTAAAAAAGATTTCAACATCGACGTAAACTTTGAGCGCGCCAAGGATTTGCTGGAAGAAAACGACGGCGCCGGAAACACTTTCAAAGCTACTGCCAAACCTGTTCTGATCGGAACCGCGGTGGTCGGCGCCACCACGATGATCTTCTCCATCATCATGGCGCTCACCAGGGGGCTCACCGAAAACGTGAACAATCTTTCACTTCTGCACGCGCCTTTTATGCTTGGTTTAATTACCGGGGGCGCGATGATTTACTGGTTTACGGGCGCCTCTACACAAGCGGTAACCACGGGGGCGTATCGGGCGGTGGAATTCATCAAAGCCAATATCAAGCTCGAAGGAGTGGTGAAAGCTTCCGTCGCCGACAGCAAGAAAGTGGTTGAAATCTGCACCAAGTACGCTCAGAAAGGGATGTTCAATATTTTCCTGGCGGTCTTTTTTGCCACTCTCGCGTTTGCGTTTGTGGAACCGTTCTTCTTTATCGGTTACCTGATCTCGATTGCTATCTTCGGCCTCTACCAGGCGATCTTCATGGCCAATGCCGGCGGCGCCTGGGACAACGCCAAGAAGATTGTGGAAGTGGAGCTGAAACAGAAAGGCACACCCCTGCACGATGCCACCGTTGTTGGCGATACGGTGGGTGATCCGTTCAAAGACACTTCATCGGTAGCCTTGAACCCGGTAATCAAATTCACCACGCTTGTTCGGACTGCTGGCCGTGGAGCTGGCGGTGAAATTGACCGCGGAAACCAGCGGCAATTTCAGCCATGAGCTGGCCCTGGGATTCTTTCTGGTTTCCTTCTTCTTCGTGTACCGCTCGTTCTACGGTATGCGCATTGTGAAGGAGCCAATCGCGGCCCGATAACTGTCATCCTGAGCGGAGTGGCGGCTTCGCAAAGCGAAGCCGCTGCGTAGTCGAAGGACCTCTACTGCTTAACGATACTGGGGGTACTGGTGGGCACGTGGCTCTGCGACTTTCCGCAACGCAACTGTGAAGCAGGTAGGGGTCCTTCGACTTCATCCTGCCATTCGCAAGCGAATGGCAGGCTTCCGCTCAGGATGACAACTCGCTCAGGATGACAATTGAGCTGCTTACGCTGCGGCTCAATAGCCTCCCTTCATCTTGTCCTTCACGCTGTGCGCGAGCTTTTCGATCTCCTCCGCCTTCTTGACCACATCGACGGAAAGCACGCCCTCGTTGGTCTTATCCACGTAGTCCTTCAATTCGGTGGTCAGCTTGACCAGCTTATCGGTATCGCGTTTGAGGTCGGCCTGGCGCGCCAGGTTCGCCCGCTTGGCCATGTCTCTTTCCATCCTTTGACGCGGCTCGTCTGCCCGGCCGGGCTTCTGGTCAAGCGGAGGATTCTGCAGAACGGTGTTGTTCCCCTGCGATAGCGAAGGCGGTGCGGATGCGAGCACGAACCCGAGACCGAGGCATAGAACCACCGATGAAAGCGCCTGGAATTGCACAATCACCTCGAAAGGCGAAAAATTTGAAGATCATTATACGGGTGTCGGGCGGGACTGGATTGTGGGAAGGGACTTGGCACGTGGCAGGGTGAAATTACTGGGGCGATAGGAGTGATACGGACCAGATTAGTCGAGACTGGAAGCCACTTTGAATGAGGCTTGGGACAAAGGCACGGGCGGGACGCCCGCGCCCACATTTTTTGTCCTTACAGCGAGCTCATCTTGGCCAGGAACTCACCATTGGTCTGGGCCTTGGCGAGACGCTCGATCAGAAGTTCCATCGCTTCCACCGGTGACAGGGGATTCAGCACTTTGCGGAGCACCCAGATGCGGGTCAGGTCTTCCTTCGGGATCAGCAGCTCTTCCTTACGCGTGCCCGAGCGCTGAATGTCGATAGCCGGGAAGGTGCGCTTGTCTACCAGCTTGCGGTCGAGGATGATTTCCGAATTGCCCGTACCTTTGAATTCTTCAAAGATCACATCATCCATGCGCGATCCGGTATCGATCAACGCGGTCGCAATGATGGTCAGACGAACCGCCTTCTTCGATGTTGCGGGCCGAACCGAAGAAACGCTTGGGACGCTGCAACGCATTCGAATCCACGCCGCCTGAAAGCACCTTGCCGCTGGGCGGAACGATGGTGTTGTAAGCACGCGCCAGACGCGTAATCGAATCCAGCAGAATGACCACATCGCGCTTGTGCTCGACCAGGCGCTTGGCTTTTTCGATCACCATTTCCGCGACTTGCACGTGCCGCGCCGCGGGCTCGTCGAAGGTCGAAGAAATCACTTCGCCTTTGACTGACCGCTGCATGTCAGTAACTTCTTCCGGGCGTTCATCGATCAGCAGAACCATCAGAACAACTTCGGGATGGTTGGTGGTAATGGAATTCGCCACGTTCTGCAACAGCATGGTCTTGCCGGCACGGGGTGGAGAAACGATCAGGCCGCGCTGTCCCTTGCCCAGCGGGGTGAGTAAATCCATCACCCGAGCACTGACATTTTCGCGCGTGGTTTCAAGCTTCAGGCGCTCCTGCGGATAGAGCGGCGTCAGGTTGTCGAACAGAATCTTGTTGCGCGCTTCTTCCGGCGATTCGAAGTTGACCGCTTCGATCTTGACCAGGGCGAAGTACTTCTCGCCCTCGTGCGGCGGACGAACCTGGCCGCTGATGGTGTCTCCGGTCTTGAGGTCAAACTTGCGAATCTGCGACGGGGAAACGTAAATATCGTCAGGGCCGGGCAGATAGTTGTAGTCCGGCGAGCGCAAAAAACCGTAGCCGTCAGGCAGAATTTCCAGCACGCCTTCGGCAAAGATGTGGCCTTCTTTTTCGCTCTGGGCTTGAAGAATCTTGAAAATCAGGTCTTGCTTACGTAATCCACTAGCTCCCGGCAAGTCCAAAGATCGGGCGATCTTGGTTAGCTCGGTAATATTTTTTTCTTTGAGTTCAGCAATGGTCATCAATCACCTACGAGAGGATTTTTCAAAGGGGGGTACACAACAGAGAAGGATCCATCGGCGGGGCAGGAGGCGGGCTAAACTACGCAGCCCGCCGTTGTGCCTCAGCGAAATGTTCCGGCTCGGACAGAACCGACTGCCGCTCCGAGCTTGCAATCCGGTCCAGGACCTCGTTCATGGTCTCCTGGATTCTGGTATTGGGCTTGTGAAACTTACGGGTAGCCTTCGATGCAAGCTGACAGAGCATATACCGGTTCCGCAAAGTATGTAAAGCATCAAACACGCGATCAGAGCGCTTCATTATTCTTTCTCCTGACTCCACAAATTCGGCAGAATTCCTACTTTTGCACGACAGGGCAGGTCCCAGCCAAAGATATAAGTCCTTCAATTCTTATGGGTTGTACGGGAAATGCTCTGGCTACTTGTATAGATGCTCCGCCTAAGCCGAAAGTTTCTCTGATTCGGATCCGGTCCCAATTGTCGGCGGAGGTACTGGGGGCGGCAAACCGTCCCTATATGTCCGTGGAACTATGTAATTTAGCGGGGAAAGGAGGCGGGGTCAAGGAATTTGTTCGGAATTTGGCGGGCACGGGGTTTCCCCAGTAGCAGCCCCCAGGGCTTTTTGGGCATCATTACTATCCACACGGGCAAACTCTGTATACTCTCTAGGCGCCGACGAGGTCGTGGAACTCTTTTTGACCGAGGCTAAATTCTCTTTTTGACCAAGGCTAAATTATGAGCGAAATCTCATCTGACCAGAACGAGAAGCCCAGTACGACCCTGGCAGGAACCGTCGAAAAGATCATCAAGCCGGCCCACCCCAGTCTGCCGGAAAAGGCGCAAATCGCAGTTGAGGGCGGCGAAGACCTCTACCGGGAGATTCGGATCGACAACGTTCTAAAAGATGAAAATGGTCAAGCAGTGGCCTTGAAGCCGGGTGCACCCGTGGAAGTCACGATCGAGGCCGAGCCGGAACACACGACCAAGAAGCAGGATTGATTCTTCCCTCGTACAGACGTAGCTTGCCACGTCTACCAGGTCAGCAAGAAAAAGCGAGACGTAGCGAGCTACGTCTCTACGCCGGAGACGTGCAGCAACTAGAACACCCGGCCGAGTTGGAAGAACCACTTGCGATGTCCGCTGTCTCCCCAACTAGCCCCTAAAATCACAGGTCCTACCGCAGTTTCTGCCAGGACGCCCGCGGCGACGTCGTTGGGGAATCCGCTTTCGGCGGGGAAGCCATACATCTTGCCGAATTCAAAACTGCCGATAGCGTAAACTTTCTTGCCCGCGAGCGGCGGCAGGGTCCAAAGATCGTGCAGATAGCCGGTGCGGAAGTAATAGTACTGGTCGCCAAAGAGCTCGTTGGTGCCGTAGGCGCTAAGCCGCGAAGGGCCACCGAGAAAGAACTGCGGATAGCCGTTCTGGGTCACACCAAAGGTGGTGCCACCCTCGCTGACCACGAACAATGACGCCGGTCGAGTGATGGGGCGGAAATATTCCACTCTGGCGAACATCACCGGAAAGCTGTTGGTCGCGCCTGGGCTGGTGTCGTACCAGCGGAATGTTGACTCGATGCCAACCCCGCGTCGCGGGATTACGGGATCATCCGTGTGATCCATCAGGTAGTGCAGACGTGTGGCCCCGGTTCGTCCCGATAAAGAGGCGAATTCGGCGGTGCCCAGGCGCAGCCGCGCGTCGAGGGTTCCCACGTCGTAGCCCAGGCGTATTTCGCTGAATCGGCTGAACCCGTAGCCAATGTCTCCACCGACATACGCGCTGGTAAACCGGTATTCCGCCAGCGGATCACTCTTCCGATAGATCTTGAAATTGGTGTTTCTGGCGGAGGCGTGGGGAGCAAAGAACCACTTGCTCGCCGGCGTGAAGGGCCGGTAGAGCTCACTGTCGATGCCATAGGTGCTGCCGAAAATAAAGTCGGTGCGCAATTCCGACCTGTATCCCGCCACATCGAGCAACGTAAGACGACTGGCGAAGGTGAAGTCAACGTCAGCGCTCTCCGATCCGTCCACTTCAAAACCCAGCTGAAGTAAGGGGGGAGCATAAATTTTCTGGTGCATGGTGACCAGCAGTCCAACTTGCCCGTTCTGCTGCGTGATCTGGTATCCGGCGGTATCGTAGCGACCGATTCCGGTCAGACGGGTCAGCAGGCCTTCCAGGCGGTCCTTGTCGATCGGTTTACCGACCTCGGAGTTCAGAAAGCGCTCCAGATTTACCTCCGCCTCCGGACTCGTTCCTTCCACCTTCACAAACTGCGGCACGGGTATTTCGCCTTGCAGGCGCGCGTTTCGGCGGTCCAGGTAGGCGATCCAGGCAGAGTCGTCAAGGGAATAGGGGGACAAAAGCGCCGACTTCTGGGTGGCGGCTTCGATGCCCTTCTGGATAATTGCGTCCGCCTTCTGATATTCAAGCGAGCTGAATTCCTGCAAATCCACCTTGACCACCAGGTCCGCATTGGCCAGTCCGCGGATTTCGTTTTCCGCCACGACCACGTCAATGGAGCGGCCGAGGATGGAAAAGAGCGATTGAATCTTGTCGGCCTCGGCCGGAGAGGTTTCGAGGTGGACGCCGATCACGATGTCCGCTCCCATGGCCCGCACTACGTCGGTCGGCATATTCCCCACCAGGCCGCCATCGACGTAAACGTGTTCCGAGTCGCGGACAGGAGAAAAAAGGCCGGGGATGGCCATGGTGGCGCGCATGGCGGTGGAGAGCGATCCGTCCTTGAATACCGCCTTCTTCCCGCTTACCAGGTCAGTGGCGACGCAGCGGAAGGGAATAGGGAGATCGTCGAAAGATTTCACATCCGAGTAAGGCAGGGTTTCGCGATCGATCAGGAGACTGATCTGCTGGCCGGCGTTCAGTCCGCCGGGCAGCGCCAGCCCTTTGCGCAGCCCCAACAGGATCGAATTCGGAAATGCGACCTTGTCCTCTTTCCTGCGGAAGGACAGATCCTCGTAAGGGATCGCTCCGCCCAGGATCACATCCCAATTCTGCGCCTTCACCAGTTCGTGCAGTTGCTGAGGAGTCTTCCCGCTGGCATACAGACCTCCCACCAGGCCGCCCATACTGGTGCCGGCGAGGTAATCGATGGGAATGTGATGGTCCTCGAACCACTGCAGCACTCCGATATGGGCCAGGCCGAGCGCGCCGCCGCCTTCGAGCGCCACCCCGATCGTCGGCCGGTGCCTTGACGCGGGCCCGGTCTGCTCCGCGTGACCGGGGTTCCCTGCGGGCTCCGGGGACATGTCTGGAGCCGGTTGGTCCTGTGCCAGCGAAAAGGAGAGAAACAGGAATAGGAAACCAATTGTTGGCCAACTGCCACGCATAAAAAACTCCATTCAGCAGGAATTCTCGCGCGCACCGGAGAGCGGGCGGGGACAAGTTTCGCCCAGGCTACGGCTTCGCACAAGGACGATGAACCACGAATTGCCAACCACCGATTACCAGCCACTAACCACGTCAGGGGAGATGTCCTCATCTGTCCCTACATGGTTCTTCTGTATAATCGCGTGTTTTGGCGCAGCAGCCGTACGGAACAGCCAATGACCAGAGCGGCACGTAAAGTCGCATCTCCCCATGTCATCTGTATTGACGATTTCCGGCCTTTGGCCCAGCAAAGGCTTCCGGGGCCAGTTTTTGACTATCTGGACGGGGGCGCCGACGGCGAAGTCACGCTGCGTGAAAATTGCCGCGTTTTCGATGACGTCACGTTCCGCCCGCGTCAGGCGGTAGCCCTGGCTGAAGTTGATTTGCGAACCCGCGTCCTGGGGTTCGACGTGTCCTTCCCCGCCTTGCTGGCCCCGGTAGGCTACAGCCGCCTGATGCATCCCGACGGGGAAGCAGGCGCTGCCCGGGCGGCGGGCCTGGCCGGTACGGCGTACATTCTTTCCACTATCTCCGGCCACCGGGTAGAAGACGTCAAGGCAGCCTCCTCTGGACCGGTCTGCTTCCAGCTCTATCTGATGGGGGGCCGAGCCGCCTCTGAAGCGATCATCGAGCGCGCCCGGATCGCTGGCTGCGCCGCCCTGGTGGTCACGATTGACACACCGGTGGCGGGATTGCGCGAGCGCGACTTCCGTAACGGCATGAAAGAACTGATGAGCGGAAGCCTGCTGGAAAAGATTCCGTTCCTGCCGCAAATGATTGCCCGGCCGGGCTGGATTGTCAGCTTCCTGCGTGATGGTGGTTTGTCGAAGCTGCCGAACGTGGTGATCCCGGGCAAGGGACCGATGGAACTGGTCGACGTCAGCGCGGCGCTGGCCAGCGCGGCGATTAGCTGGGAAGACCTGAAATGGATCCGCAAGCTTTGGCCTGGTTTGATCGTGATCAAGGGCGTTCTCACCGGCGAAGACGCTCGACGCGCGGTCGACGCAGGCGCCGGCGCTGTGGTGGTTTCAAACCATGGCGGACGCCAGCTCGACGGCGTTCGCGCCTCTTTGCGTGCCCTGCCGGAAGTTGTGGCCGCCGTAAACGGACAAGTCGACGTGTTGATGGACGGCGGTGTTCGCCGCGGTACCGACATCGTCAAAGCCATATGCCTCGGCGCTCGAGCCGTTCTGTGCGGCCGGGCGTATGCGTACGGACTAGCCGCCGCGGGTCAGGCTGGCGTCACTCGCGCCCTTGAAATATTGCGAGCTGACGTGGAACGAACCCTCAGGCTGCTGGGATGCCCGTCCGTCGCGGCGTTGGACCGTTCGTATGTGGATGTGCCCGCGAGCTGGAAGTGAGGGAAACAGCATTTGGCAATTGGCACTTAGCATTTAGCCGTTGCGAGCCGGTAGTTTGGTGGAGCTAGATGCCAATTGCCAATTGCGACAATTGCTAACTGCCGAGAATAAAGCCCCATGCACTGGACTCAGGTCTACGACCCATTCGGACGCTGGTGGCTTTCCACGCTCCTGGCCACGCTGCCTCTTCTTGTCCTCTTCGGATTGCTGGTAGGCGTGAAGCTCAAGCCGCATTGGTGCGCCATCGCCGGCGCACTGACCGCGGCGGCCGTCGCGGTCATATTCTTCAGCATGCCGCCGCTCCTGGCGGCGATGAGTTTCGGTTACGGAGTCGCCTTCGGCCTCCTGAAGATTGCCTGGATCGTGCTGGCGGCGGTTTATCTCTACGACATTTCGGTTGAAACCGGGCAGTTCGAAATCATGAAGGAATCGATCGCCGGAATTACAGCCGACCGGCGGCTGCAGGTTCTGCTGGTGGCATTCTGTTTTGGCGCGTTCATCGAAGGGGCTGCAGGATTCGGAGCGCCGGTCGCCATTGCGGGCGCCTTCATGATCGGACTGGGTTTCAGGCCGTTTCATGCGGCGGCGCTGAATCTGATTGCCAACACGGCGCCGGTGGCCTGGGGAAGCGTCGGAGTTCCCGTCCATACTCTCGCTGCGGTGTGCGGACTTCCGGAATCGGATTTGAGCGCAACTATTGGGCGCATTCTGCCTCTCACCGCGGCGATCGTCCCCTTCTGGCTGGTACGCACCATGGTGAGCTGGCGGGAAACGTTTGAAATCTTTCCTGCCATCTTGGTGGTCGGCGTTCCCTTTGCCCTGACCCAATTTTTCTGGTCAAACTACGTGGACAGCAGCCTGGTGGATATCGCCGGAGCCGTGGTTTCGATCGTTGCCGCGGTTATCTTTCTGCGCTTTTGGAAGCCAAGAAAAATCTGGCGGTTCGATTACGACGAAGCGCCGAGCCATCCTGTACCTTCCGCCGAAGGCATCGCTGACCAGTTGGGTGGCGAATGGAACGCAGCGAACTTCGATGGAAAAGTACAAGTCCGTTCCTACCCGCTCGCGAAAGTGCTGAAAGCCTGGACGCCGTTCGCGATTTTGTCGCTTTTTGTTTTGGCCTGGGGGCTTCCTCCCGTCAAGTTGGCAATGAACCAGGCGACCACTCCCGCGTTCCGGGTGGTGATGGCCGACAGCGCAGGTGGGCCTGGCAAGGTCCGGCCGGGCCCGCCGGGGTGGGACGTGCCGTATTTGCACAATGCGATCTATCGCAACGTTCCAGTGGTGGCCAAGCCCACACCCGAGGCGGCGCGATATGACTTCAATTGGCTCTCGGCAACGGGCACAGGCTGCTTCTTCGCCGCGATTGTTTCAGGATTGCTGCTTGGTTTGCCACCCGTCCGCTTGGCGAAGATTTTCTGGCGCACTCTGGTGCGCATGCGCCTGGCGGTGATTGCCATTTCGTTCATGCTCGGCCTGGGATACGTTACCCGCTACTCCGGCCTGGATGCCGTGCTGGGCCTGGCTTTTACCCGCACCGGCTGGGCCTATCCATTCTTTGGAACTTTCCTGGGCTGGCTTGGGGTTGCGCTTACCGGAAGCGATACTTCTTCCAATGCGCTGTTCGGAAGTCTGCAACGCATCACCGCGCAACAGCTCGGCGTCGATCCCGTCCTGATGTGCGCGGCCAACAGCGCCGGCGGCGTCATGGGCAAGATGGTGGACGCTCAATCGATCACCATCGCGACCGCGGCCACCGACCAGGTGGGAAATGAAGGCGTCATTTTCCGCTTTGTGGTGTGGCACTCAGTTGCGCTTGGCGCCATTGTCGGAGTGATCGTCATGCTGTACGCCTACGTTTTTCCTCACGCCGTGCCCCATGGACTGACATTCGTGAAGTGATTGGAGAATTCTTTGCGTTCTTTGCGTTCTTGGCGGTAAAAGCTTTTAACCGCAAAGATCGCCAAGGATTCGCAAAGTACGCAAAGAAATTCGGCTGCTGGCTGCCTCCGCCAGCCTAGTTCGCATTTCCTGATAATCTTCAATAGAGAGGTTCAGGAGACCGCCAGCCGTTGCCGCCCATTATTAACGCTCAGGGAATCTCGAAAGCCTTCGGAGCAAACCCGCTCTTTCAGAATGTGTCATTCACCGTCTCGGAAGGAGATCGGATTGGACTCATCGGTCCGAACGGCTCGGGGAAGTCCACTCTGCTGCGAATTCTGGCCGGCACCGAGGTCCCGGACGATGGAGAAGTAGCCTTCCGCAAGCGGCTTCGCGTGAGTTACGTGGAACAGGAATCGAAGTTTGAGTCCGGAGCCACAGTGCGGTCGGTGGCCGAGAACGCGCTCGAGAACGCCAAAGTACACCAGACGGAACGCGGCACCCGTTTCGCCGAAACCCTGGGCCGCGCCGGCTTTGAAGACCTGGAAGCGCGAGCTGCGGCGCTATCCGGTGGCTGGCAGAAGCGGCTGGCGATTGTCGAGGCCCTGGTGCAGGCCCCGGACATCCTGCTGCTCGACGAACCCACGAATCATCTGGACCTGGCGGGAATCGAGTGGCTCGAAGGCCTGCTCGAGGAAGCGACGTTCGCCAGCGTGATTGTGAGCCACGACCGCTATTTTCTGGAGAACGTGGCCACCGACATGGCTGAACTGAGCCGGGTCTATCCCGACGGGATGCTCAGGGTGCGGGGAAGCTACAGCACGTTTCTGGAGAAGAAAGAAGAATTTCTGCATGCGCAGTCCAAGCGTCAGGAAGCGCTGGAAAATCTGGTGCACAACGAGATTGAGTGGTTGCGTCGCGGGGCCAAGGCCCGGACGCGGAAATCCAAGGCGCGAATCGGCAAAGCCAACGAGTTGATGGTCGATCTCGCCGACCTGAATGCCCGAACCCGAACTGCCACCGCGCAAATCGATTTTTCGGCAAGCGATCGCAAGACCAAACGGTTGATTGAACTGGAAGACGTTGCCTACCGGATCGGAGATCGCGTGCTGTTCGACAAGCTGAATTTCGTCATCACTGCCGGGATGCGGGTGGGATTGGTGGGTCCGAATGGCAGTGGAAAGACCACGCTGCTGCGGCTGTTGCGCGGAGAGTTGACTCCGACCGGCGGAGAGATTCGTCGCGCCGAGTGGCTGCGCATTGTCTACTTCGATCAGACCCGTGAGCTGGATTCCAATGTGACTCTGCGGCGCGCGCTGGCGCCCGAGGGCGATTCGGTGATTTATCAGGACCGGGTGATTCACGTGGCCTCGTGGGCAGCGAGATTCCTGTTCACCAGCGAGCAGCTCAACCAGCCCGTGGAGCGGCTTTCCGGAGGCGAGCGGGCACGCGTGTTGATCGCGCAGCTTATGCTCCAGCCTGCCGACGTTCTTCTGCTGGATGAGCCTACGAACGATCTGGATATCCCAACGCTCGAAATACTCGAAGAAAGTCTGCTGGAGTTTCGCGGATCGCTGGTTCTGGTTACGCACGATCGCTACATGCTGGATCGCGTATCCACGATCGTGCTGGGCCTGGATGGGCAGGGCGGAGCAGAAAGTTTTGCCGACTACCCGCAATGGGAGGTGTGGCAGGCTGAACGCAAGCAGCAGGCGAAGGCGAGCGCGCGTTCGAATCCGCGGGCCGCAGCTTCCGCCGAGCCGGCGCCGGCAAAGACGAAGCTTTCGTATCTGGAGGCGCGCGAATACGGCAGCATTGAGCAGCGCGTCGCCGCAGGCTGAACAGGAGCTGCAAGCCAAACGGGCTCAGCTTGAAGATCCTGCCATCGCCAGTGACGGCCCGCGCCTTTTAAGCGCCCACGCAGAAATGGATGAAGCCCAGGCCAGGGTAGACGAGCTTTACCGGCGTTGGAGTGAACTGGAGAAAAAGAAGGGCTGACGAAATGCCGCCCAAACGCCGCCGAAGCGGGTTGGGCGGCAGCTTTTCGAGGCTACCGGCGGCTGGCAGGCGGAACGACGCCGTTCATCCTCAGATATTCCACCAATTGGCCGTAATGATCCCAGGTATGCACGCAATCCTCGATAGCGACGCCCAGGCGCGTCGCGGTTCCTTCCGGCCAGGGCGAGATTTTTGGGGTCGGAATCGGAGAGTTGGCATCATCGATCGCGGCTGCCGCCCGGTGCATATACGCGAATGAGGCTTTGAGATAGGCGACGATCTCAGCTTTGCTGCGGACGTCACTTGATCCGCTCTCGCCGGCGCCCACCTCGACGGGAGGCCGCTCGCCGAGAATGCCGGCAGCGAGCAGATAGTTATCGGCAGCGATGTGTTTGAGTTGCTCGGCGAAAGTGCGGACGTTCTTGAATTCGCCATGAGTCGGTGCGAACGAGTATTTCTCAGCCGGCATCGCCTCGGCGATATCGATCAACCGTTGCTCCTGAAAGCTGAGGATGAAGTCGATAATCTGAGTGTCAGTCCGGCGCGGGTCAGCTGTGGTTTGCGGTTGACTGTTTTGCGGTTGAGCGTTTTGCGATTGAACCAAAGTGCTGCAGGCCAAGAAAACGCAGAGAAGTGTGCAATTTAGCTTTTTCATAGTTGCTCCTTTAAACCAGGTTGAGACAGCAAGACGGAATCGCACGGCCGCGAATTATGTCCGTGCGCAATAAGGGCTGATCTGTGCTGGTGTCAGGAGCGAGGAGGACCGCGGTCGGTCTCGGGAGAGCCGATCGAGGTAACGACGATGGCTGAGTCAAGGGGAACTGAAACTTTGTACGACGTAGGCTGAAACGGGGTGCGAATCTCGAACGTGTGGAACGCAATGAACTGAAATTGGCCAAAGCCTCGCAAAGCGCATTGCCCCGGGGGGACTTTCAGCAGGTGAGCGCACGCGGCACTCAGGGAGCCTGATTTACCAATTATTGTCCTGGGACAAATCTGTCGATTCGAGGGACGGGAACAGGGGCTCGCGGGTTGGCCACCCCACCCGGCTACGCAAGCAGACGCGGATGTGACAAGCACCAGAATCATCAGCACGGAAATAACGGAGGCGCGTCGCAAAGGATTCATCTGTTTAATTCCGTGGTGACACCGTTTGGCGCCGGTATAACTCTTCCGGCTTCCCCGGTCAGCTCTTGCACCAGCGCGAACGCAATCGTTGTTTCGCCGCATTCGCCCGTCGTTTTCTGCAACTCTTCTACCAGGGCGGCCTCGAGATTGTCGGGGTCGGGATGCATCTCATGCGCGGCTACTTCTTCTTCGCTGGCTCCTACGAAGCACAGCTCGCAATGCCCCAGGTCCCCGTCCGTCTTCATCGCGGGACCAAATGTGCGGCAAATTACCGGGCGCGATTCGTAAAGTTCACATCTGCCGGTCGCGGGATCGAGAACCGGGCAAGGCTCGGCATTGGCAAAATCGTCCCACCGTTTAGAGGCTTCGTCGGTATCGTCTTCGTCCAGCACGCCGGTCACCGGATCGCCGGGATAATCCTCGGAGAGCCGCGCGACCGTATCCAGCGCGCGTTTACGAATGCAGGCAGCCCGCTCAGGATCCTGCCCTTCAAGTTCCGCCAACCCGCGGCGCAACCGGATTGCGTCGAGCTGATTGATGGCAAAGATCCCGTGGCAGCACTGCGAGCACCCGGGCTTGCACGCCAGCCACTTGCTGCTCTTCTCGAAGGCGTCTGCGAGCGCAGCGTTGACGATTTGAATTAATTGCTGATCTCGCGGAGGCAGGGCTGAGCATGGCATGTTCAATTTCAAGAATACCCCAGAGGTGCTTTGCAGGGGCGTAGGAAAAATCGCGAGGCTTTAGCCAGACTGTTGTGACTCTCCGGGTCCTTGCCGTCCGAGGTCCTTCGACTGCGCGGTTGCTTTCGCTTCGCGACGCATCCCCTCCGCTCAGGATGACAACCCGAGAAAGCTATCTCGGTTCGCTGCTGCAGATCCTTAAACATCACAACGAAAAAAACCCCACCTCTCGCAAACGCGGCGAGAGGTGGGGCACCCAGTGGACCAATCCGGACTTCTGTCCTAGAAGATCAACTTCATCGCCAGCTGAATCTGGCGGGCTGAGGTGGTGCCGTCCGACCGAATGATCGTAGCGGTGGAAAGCCCCAGAGTTGACTGTCCGACGAAATGGCCGGGTTGCTGGAACTGCGGGTGGTTGAGGATGTTGAAGAACTCGGACCGAAGTTGGACCTTGAAGCGCTCGTTCAGCGCCATGTTCTTCACGAACGAGAGGTCCGCATTGGTGTAGTGCGGGCCATAGAACTGGTTGCGGCCGGCGTCGCCAATGTGTCCCAGGAAGGTGCTGCTGAACGCGGCGTTGTTCGAGGCGCCGGTGAGGACGTTTCCGTCAGCATTGATGCTGGGGCCTCCGATAAACGGATTTCCGATGACATCGGGGTAGGAGAAGCTGCCAACGCCGTTGCGGCCGTTATCGAGAGGTGTGTAGATCGAATAGGGATGTCCGGTCTGTGCGCTGATAATGCCCGCCAACTGGATGCCTTCGAGCGCTCGTCCCAGGAATCCACCCGAGAGATAGGCCTGGCCTTTTCCGAATGGCAACTGGTAGGAGAAGTCGACCACAGCGCGGTGGCGGATATCGTTGTCCGAGTTTCCGCGCGAGGTCAGGTTCGGATTGAGCGAATCGACCGGGAAGCTGCCGGTGCCAGCCTCCGGGGTCAAGGGATCGTTCGAATCATCGAGCGCATGCGACCAGGTGTAGGCGGCGCCCAACTGCAGGCCGTGGGAGAACTGTTTGTTCACCTTTGCCTGGAGCGCATGGTAGTTCGAGTCCGCATTCGTTCTGGTGATGCTCGTGGGCGGGAAAAAGCCCGGCGATTGAATGGCGGTGTTGAGGATGGCCGGTGGAGCAATACCAGGTATGCCGGTGTAGAGAGTGCCGTTGCTGATCACTCCATCCGGATCGCCGGGGGCGCAGCCTCCATTGGCCACGCAATCCGCGATGGCTACCTGCACCAGAGCGTGGATCGGGCGGAACGGCGTCGAGAAGCCGAATCACGTGCGTGGCATGTGCGCCCACGTAATCCGCCTCGAAAACCAGATCATGCGGTAATTTGCGCTGGATGCCGACGTTCCAGTTTTGGCTGGCCGGCATTTTGATATTCGGGTCCAGCAGCGTGAGAGTCGCAAAATCGCCATTCACGAAATGGGTGCCGGGTGGCAAGGCGGAGGTGAAGGGAATGTTTTCCGGAGTAACCGGATCATTGAAGAGATTCGACACCTGTCCCTGGAAGGGCGCGTTGGAGCGCGCATTGCCGAAGAGGTTATCGAAAATCCGGTCGTGGAATATTCCATACCCGGCGCGGATCGAGGTGTTGCCATTCTTGAAGGGATCCCAGGCAAAACCGAACCGGGGCTCGATATCTTTGTAGTCATCGTTGTACATCTGTTTTCCCGTGCCCGGTCCCACGATGGTGAGATCAAACGGTCCGGGGGTATCGGCATTCGCCAGCAGGTTGGAGAAGTTGCCGTCTTTTTCGAAGGGAACTCCGTCGAACTGGTAGCGCAGGCCAAAGTTCAAAGTGAAGTTGCTGAATACCTTCCAGGTGTCCTGGATAAATCCGTCGTACTCATGCTGGATGAAGGTCTTGTTGTCGGTTGGAACGCGAGTGCCGGTCTTATTAAAGAATTGGGCCTGGAATTCAGTGGCGGTCCCGCCTACCAGCATCCATGAAAGGTCCTGGATGGCCTGGAAGGTTCCGGCATCAATGTTAGTTGGGTCGATGTTGGTGGCCGGGGTGCCTCCGAGAGCGAAACGGTTGAAGCCCAGAGCATCGCGCGAATCGAAGTTATTGTCTCCGGTGGAGTGAATGTAGCGGAAATCTCCACCGAACTTGATGGTGTGATTTCCCTTGACCCAGGTAATCGAGTCAGAGTAGCTGGTGGTGCCTCGATAGCCGGACTGGCCGGCGGAATCGAAGAGTCCGTTGCAACCAAGTACGGACAGAGGTGCGACCCCGAGGGTCGCGTCAGGAGCGCCGAAGTCCCGGCCGTCCCCAAACGAGTCCGTGCCTGTGATTGCGTCCAGAGACTTGGTGCAGTTGCTGAAAAATCCGTCCGAGAGTTTATTCCATCCGAATTTGAAGTCGTTGACCAGGGTGTTCTTCAAGGTTGAAGTCAGACCGGCAAAGACGCCATGCGTGTTCCCGGAACTGGCGATGGCATCGAGACCCGGGGCAGTTTCAGAGTGGAAGGGATTTGAGTCCTTTGAATAGTTGTAGGCATAGCGCAGCGCCAGTTGATGCTTCTCTGAAATCTTGTGATCGATTTTGACCGTCCAGGTATAGGCATTCAGATTGTCCGGACTGGGAAAGTTTAGCGTGCCGGTAATCCCGGGAATAACGTCTCCTGCATTCGGAGCCGGTAAGAGCTGCAGAACTTTCGCGATGGTCGGGTCCAGGCCCATGCCGGTCAAGTTTCCCGGTGATGCGGCGGTTCTCAGGTCGACTTGCTGTCCATCCGGCGTAGTAAAGAATCCCGAGTCAAAGGCTGCCGTGGGAACGGTCGACGACGCGGTAAGAGTCGTCCGGTATCTCTGATACTCGTTGTTGATGAAAAAGAAGGTGCGATTCTTGATGATCGGTCCGCCGATGGAGTAGCCGAACTGATTGCGAACATACGGGTCCTGCGGGTCTGGGTCGCGATTGAAGAAGTTGCGCGCGCCCAGGGCGTTGTAGCGTCCGAACCAATAAGCGTCGCCGTGAAATTGATTGGTTCCGCCTCGAGTAACGATATCGACGATTGCGCCGGTATTGCGTCCGTACTCAGCGTTGAAATCATTGGTGATGACGCGGAATTCCTGTGTCGAATCCGGATTGATGGCGACGATGCCGTTGGGAGCGCCGGGGACGCCGGTATCGTTGTTGTCCACGCCGTCGAGCAGGAAGTTGTTGTTGCGGTCTCGAGAGCCATTCACGGAAAAGCCGCCGGCCGGAATTGCATCGTTGGTTTGGATCGCGCCCGGCGACAACAACACCAGTTCATACGGATTGCGAGTCAACAGCGGAAGATCAACGATGGTCTTGCTGTCGATCAGGGTGCTCAGTTGATTTGATTCGGTTTCGATCGGCGCAACCTGCTGTCCGTTCACTTCGACAGTCTGCTCCTGCGCGCCCACCGAGAGCTTGGCATCGAGCGCCAAAGCCTGAGCCACGGTCAACTGGGTGTTGGCAATCTTTACCGGCCTGAAGCCTGACTTTTCGACCGTCACCGTATACGTACCCGGCACCAGATTGGTCACCGAATAAAAGCCCGACGAATTCGTAGTGACGGTACGGGTCAGGTTGGTGCCCTGGTTGGTGACGGTCACGGAGGCGCCATCCACCACGGCGCCGCTCGGATCAGTGACCACGCCGCTGATGGAGCCCGTATTCTGGGCCCACAGCGGGCAAGTCAAAGCAAAAACCACCAGCACAAGAAGAAGCCGTGAAACTTTCATAGACACCCTCGCAACAGTTGTTGAATTAGGTTTGGACCAACCTGGTTGGGTGCAATTCCATCTCCACGAAAACGGTGTTCGTCTGCGCGAGCGTGGTGGATCGCAATTCTGCCGTAGGAGGACAAGGATGGGTTGTTGTGTTTGGTCGAGCTCGAACGAGCGGTCCAGGAACAACTCTAGGGCGTGACTGATGGGGCAAACATTTCTCGGGCAAGAACTAACTTGTCTGCACGACGGAGAGTCACGGTCGTTTGCTCTCGCATAACAATCTCACTCCACAGCGAGCTCGCAAGAATTGTTGTGGCGCGCAAAAAGGCAGGAGATTTGAGGATTCAAATCGTGAGCGGGTGGTGATTTCCAAAAAGCGTATACGATTTATGTCTTGCCGGATTAAACATCACAACATATCAACCGATTGTATGGACGAGTTCAACAACACACTTGGCAGGAGTTGGGGGCGTGTCTCATCTCACCCTCAGCCGTAACCAGAGTCCGGCGAAGGT
Source organism: Terriglobia bacterium (assembly GCA_963734265.1). GTDB lineage: Bacteria > Acidobacteriota > Terriglobia > Terriglobales > Acidobacteriaceae > JAIQFF01. Next base: position 935,134 of record CAVTGN010000008.1, on the reverse strand, counting down.
AGAGATCGCGCCGGCCGCCGTGAGCAGCATTCCGGTAACTGCGTGCATGTCATTCATGCCTTGCCAGTGCCATTTCACTTTCCTTCCGAAGTCGTGAATGATGCTAACGACTTCATCAAATCCGCCCAAACCGAGAGCGAATTCCCGCATTCCAAGGCAGAGGCCCGCAATCCCAACAAGCAGGAAAAGATCGCCAGCCATTGTTCATCTCCGTGACGCGCAAAACTGATTAGCACTCTGTTACTCCGTCGTTGGCAGTCGGGCAATGGCCCATTCGTGCGGAGCATTTCTACTCGCGATTTTTGCCCAGGCTGTTTGCCAATTACGAATTACCAATAACCATTACTGCCGATACCGACGCGACTACGAGGTCCAACGCAACCGATAGCAATCGCTCGTGATATTCTTATTAGAGAAGTTGCGTCCCCGCCCTTTGGGCAGTTTCCCGCACTTCCCGTAAACGCCATGATTTCAGTAAGTAACGTGTCCATGCGCTACGGCGCCAAAGTTCTGTTCGACGAGGTCTCCACGGCCTTTACGCCGGGGAAGCGCTACGGCCTGACCGGGCCGAATGGCGCCGGAAAGTCTACTTTCATGAACCTGCTGACCGGCGAACTGGAGCCACAGAAGGGTACGGTGGTGCGTCCGAGAAAGCTGGGCGTTTTGAGCCAGGACCAGTTCGCCTTCGACAAGTATCGCGTGCTCGATACCGTCATTATGGGCAACAAGCGTTTGTGGGCGGCCATGGAAGAGCGCGACAAGATTTACTCCAAGCCTGAGATGACCGATGCCGATGGAATGAAACTGGGCGAACTGGAAGGCATCGTCGGCGAGGAAGATGGCTACAGCGCGGAGAGCGATGCGGCAGTTCTGCTCGAAGGCCTCGATATTCCCGACGCCCTGCACGAGCGAAAGATGGGCGAACTGCAAGGCGGACAAAAAGTTCGCGTGCTGCTGGCGCAGGCGCTCTTCGGACATCCCCAGGCTCTGCTGCTCGATGAACCTACGAACTACCTCGATCTTGATTCAATCCACTGGCTGCAGGGTTTTCTGAACCAATATGACGGCGTAGTGATCGTCATCTCGCACGATCGTCATTTCCTGAACCGCGTCTGCACCCACATCGCCGACATCGACTACGAAACCATCATCACCTACACCGGCACTTACGACGACATGGTCGTTGCCAAGACACAGATCCGCTCGCAGATCGAATCGCAGAACGCGCAGCGCGAGAAGAAGATTTCCCAGTTGAACGAATTCATCGCGCGCTTTTCCGCCGGCACCCGCTCCAGCCAGGTGCAGTCGCGACGCAAGGAAGTGGAGCGCTTGCAGGTCACTGAGCTGGCCAGGTCGAACATTCAGCGGCCTTACCTAAAGTTTGAACAGAAGCGTCCGTCGGGGAAACATATCCTGGAGATTGAAGGATTGAATAAGTCGTACGGCGACACCGATGTGATTCGCAGCTTTACCGCGAGCGTGGTTCGCGGCGAGAAGATCGCACTCATGGGCAGGAACGGCGCCGGCAAGACTACTCTGGTCAACGCGCTGCTGGCCAATTCTCCCACCATCCCAGACGCCGAGTTGCGCAAGACCAGCGGCTATGACGGACCATTCCTAACTGACGGAAAGGTAATCTGGGGGCACGAAGCTGCGGTGGGATATTTCGCCCAGGATCACAAGGCCTTACTCCAACCCGGTATAACCGCCTTCGAGTGGCTGCATCAGTGGGACCCTGCGGCCTCGCACGAAGAGATTCGCGGCTTGCTGGGACAGATGCTCTTCCCCCGCGAAGATGGCGACAAGCGCACCGAGGTTCTTTCCGGCGGCGAAGCGGCGCGACTGATCTTCTGCAAGCTGATGCTGCAAAAGCCGAACGTTCTTGTCTTCGACGAACCTACCAATCACCTCGACCTGGAATCGATCAACGCGCTGAATATCGCGCTCCAGCGCTATCAGGGCACCGTGCTCCTGGTCACTCATGACGAGGACCTGATCGATGAAGTGGCTACCCGGATATGGCATTTTGAGGGCAGTCATCAAATCACTGATTTCAAAGGCGCATACTCCGAGTACCAGGCGGCACTGGTCTAACGGCCTTTTTCCTCATTCCAGGCCCTCTTGCGAGCTTTCAAGGCGTAAGACGGCCTCCTCCTTCAGATTGCCCGCCAATATTGGTTTCGACTAGAATCTTCGAGCTAAAAAAGCGAGCAACTTTCTCAGCCCCGCAACATCTCAATAGAGCCGCGGTTCCGTACCTTGCACAGCACCATAAACCGTTCATTCACCTGATCAGGAGGCCTGATGCTTGCTACGCAAAGCCAGAACGAAGTCCAGCAGGAACTGCTTGCGCGTCTCGATCAGGCTCGGCTTCAGACCGACAGGTTGTTCGAACAGGTAAAGCCCGAGTTCCTTTACGAACGTCCGATTCCGGAGCGGCACCGCATTATTTTCTATGTTGGCCATGTGGAGGCGTTCGATTGGAATCTGCTGCGAGAGCGCGTTCTCGGTCGAGCCAGTTTCCATTCTGAATTCGACAATCTTTTTGCTTTTGGCATCGACCCGGTCGACGGAGGACTGCCCTCGGACCAACCCGCGGACTGGCCGTCACTCGAACAAGTGCGCGACTATGTGCTCCGGGCCCGTCAAACGATCGATGTTGGCCTGGCCGCCGTCACGGCGAATCGTAAGCTCGAAGAATTCTCTTCTACTCAGCTCCTAAACGTGGCGATTGAGCACCGGCTCATGCACGCGGAGACGCTGGCGTACATGCTGCACCAATTGCCTCATGACAACAAGGTGCCAAAGCCGCGGACGCCGGAACTCGTCATGCGACCGGTTACGCCGAGAATGGTGGAGATTCCGGCAGGCCTGGCGACGCTCGGGATTTCGCGCGATCAACGCGACGTTTTTGGCTGGGACAACGAATACGAAGCAAACGAAGTTACGGTGCCCGCATTTTCGATCGATCAGTTTGAAGTGACCAACCGCGAGTACCTCCAATTTGTAAATGCGAAGGGCTACGAGAACCGCGCGCTGTGGAGCGATGCCGATTGGAACTGGAAGGCGGAGCAAAACATTTCGCATCCGATTTTCTGGCATCAGGCGAATGGCACGTGGCGCTATCGGACAATGTTTGAGGATATTCCGCTGCCCCTCGACTGGCCGGTATATGTGAGTCACGCAGAAGCCAACGCATATGCGCGTTGGGCCAGGAAAGCTCTGCCGACCGAAGCACAGTGGCATCGAGCCGCCTACGGCACACCAGAGGGACGTGAGCGCCAGTTTCCCTGGGGGGATGAAGCTCCTAACCGGAGGCTGGGAAACTTCGATTTCGAGCGCTGGGATCCCACCCCAGTTGGAACTTTTGCCCAAGGCCAGAGCGCCTTTGGGGTTGCGGACCTCATAGGAAACGGATGGGAGTGGACGTCGACGCCGTTCGGTCCGTTCCCAGGATTTGAGCCATTCTCTTTTTATCCCGGCTACTCAGCCAATTTCTTCGATGGTCAGCACTTCGTCATGAAGGGTGGCAGCGCCCGCACCGCGGCTTGCATGCTTCGCCGGTCCTTCCGTAATTGGTTTCAGCCGCACTACCAGTACGTCTACGCGGGATTCCGCTGTGTGAGGAATTAGATGAATCACAAGGGACATTTCATGCTGACCCACGCTATTACCGCCGATCCGGTGCTGGAGTTTGCCGCCGACGTGCGCGCCGGACTCACCCGCAGCGGACAAAAAGAATTGCTGTCGAAATATCTTTATGACGATGTCGGATCGGCCTTGTTCGAAGTCATCAGTGTTCTTCCTCAGTACGGACTCACGCGCGCGGACGAGCGCCTGCTGCGGCGCCACGCGGATGAAATTGCGGACCAGGTTCCGGGTCCGGTAGCGGTGGCGGAGTTGGGCAGCGGCAGCGGCAAGAAGACGCGCTGGCTGTTGAAGGCATTTTGCCGGCGCCAGCACATCTCTTACTTTCCGATCGAGATTTCTCCCACCGCGCTGGCCATGTGCGAGCGCGAACTGGGCGACATCGAAAGCATGAGCATCGTCGGTTTTGAGCGCGAATACCTCGACGGCCTGGTGGAAGTGGCGGCCCGGCGGCGGGACGGGCAGAACCTGCTGGTGTTGTTTCTGGGGAGCACCATCGGAAACTTCGATCGGCCGGCGGCTGCGACATTTCTTCGGCAGGTGCGTGAGATCTTGCAGCCCGGCGATTCTCTCTTACTCGGCACCGACCTGGAAAAGCCCATTCCGCAGTTGCTGGCAGCGTATGCCGACCCGCTGGGAGTGACAGCGGCTTTCAACCTGAACCTTCTCGCCCGCATCAATCGCGAACTCGACGGCGAGTTCGTTCTGGAACAGTTTGAGCATGCCGCGATATTCAATTCGAAAGAACGCAGCGTGGAAATGCACTTGCGGTCCAGGCGAAATCAGACGGTAACGATCCATAGGGCTGGTCTGAAGGTCCGATTCGACGAGGGCGAAACGATCTGGACGGAAAGCAGCCACAAGTATGGTTCCCAGGAACTGTTCCAGATCGCCAAAGATACGGGCTTTTTCTGCAAGGCGCAGTGGATCGACCACGAGTGGCCCTTCGCCGAGAACCTTCTCGTTGCTGAATGAGGTTTCCCCGCTGCGTAGTCTGTTTTGGCCGCGGCATTAGTCCACAGGCTGGTCGAAACCTCAGGGAGTCAGAACAATTTTCGACTGGACTGAGTACGCTCGGTAGGCCGAGTAGACATGCCGTTCTTCAAATATCTGACCATTGACGTCAGATGTGACCTGTACTTCGTGCGGTAGCCACAAAGGTGAGCCGCCATCTTCTAGTCGCACCGATCCGAAATGAATCTCTGCGGTCAACCTTCGTAGGTGTACATCCACCAGAGGCGCCAAAAGGTCTGTTCGCAGACGAACGATTCGCGAGTCCGATTCATCGACCCAAGCGATGCCCTGGTAAAGAATTGGAATTAGCCTACCGTGGAACCGGAGTTCGCCCGGCGATCGAACCGATCCCGGCTTTTGAGCAAACGCTAGTACAAAAGTTTTGTGCCCGTCAATCCTCTGTCGTCCCAAATAGCGAAAGTTAGATTCCGATCTGTTCGAGGGATAGAAATGCACCCACTTGTAGGCGAAGCCTTCGCTCAGCGGTAGGCCACCGGAATTTCGGGCGCTAGCCTCGTCGCTCTTGCGTCTTAGGTCGGACAATGATGCGGACACCCTTGAGTCAGGCGCTGCCAGCAACTTGTCCCGCAAGTCTACGCGGTACTCCTCAAGCGACACTGCCTCACTTGTGTGATGAGCCAGTATCAGGTAGTCGAATTCCCTTGCCCCGAACTTGCGGCCTTGTCGGGTTTCGATCACTTTCTCATGGCAAATGAGATTGGGCATCTTGAGTAGCAGACCTACCGCCCTGTCGCCAACCCTTTCCAGAAGGACAGGTAGTTCGTCCTGGTCCGGCGCCGGCTCGAGTCCTCGCAGTTCAGGGATTGCTTCGAGTACGTCGGTTGCTGAATACTCCACGAAAGTCACGACACTCGAATACAGCTTCTTTTCGTCAACAGCTCCCGGGCGCTGTTGACCGTTGGTTCCCGGATCGTATGGGGTGGAAGGTGCTTCAGAGCGCTTTTCCTCATTGGCAACTCCGTCCGCCGCGTGGGCCTGGTCCTGCTGAGCCGGTGTTGTTGGCCAGGATTTCGCCAGCCAGCAATTCACGGGTTTTGCCCCTTTTACAAGAAAACTCTTTCTCTTATCGATTCCTTTTCTTGTTTCTTTTATCCAGTCGATAAGCGGCCTTATTGATGACGGCAAGAGCTTCGAAGCGTGGTAGGCGGTGCCCTCGCGGCCTACGAGTAAGAAGGCCTGAGTTTCTTCCGATCTTGGCACTATTGCCCAGATAACCTCTCCTTGATCTGTCCACTCGCGTGTGTCGGGCGTCCTGAGCTTCCTAAACTCCTCGGTGGCAAGGACTGTGGAGAGAGATTTCAATGAGTCAGCGGCGAGGGTTCCTTCAAAAATCAGTAATCCAGAATCTGGGAATGAACCTTGCCAAGCCTGTTCTAGGTGAAAACGACCGTCTGAAAAAACGGCAATACAGGTATCGGTACTGCGCCCAGGGGGTTCGAGTTTTACATACTTGAGCTCAATGATGACTTTTGTTGAGGCCGCCTCTTCCTGCTTAGGTGTAGTAGGAGCCTGGCGACAAAGAGCGGGTGACAGAACGAACGACACAATAGAAATGAAAAGAAGAAGGCGGTTCACGAAGCTTCATTATGTCACCCTACTGAGAGCAGTCAATTAACTTTGTCCTACTCTGATTTGAATGGGGAATGGCCGAAGCCCTGCTCTGCCCGTTAGATAGAAGGCGTAGTGCCAGCCGGCCAGTTGTAAAAAGATTGTCAACAAAGTACTCCAAATCGTAACTCTCGGCCGAGTAGTAGTAATCTTGAATGGTATTCCCCGGTTTCGACGGGTTGAGTACGGAGAGCAGATGATGAGACTGGAAGGAAGCCGCAATTCGTCCCTTGATCATGGCCAACTGGTGCCCGGCTTCGGGATCTCTCAGTTGGGGAGGCCGATGGAACGGATTCTTGTCGTGGAGGATGATCGCGCCGTCCAGAAGGCGCTCAAGCGCCTGTTCGAGGCGGAAGGATTTGCGGTCGAGATCAGCGGGGACGGAAAGTCGGCGCTGGCGGCGTATCGTGCAACGACCCCGTCGGCAGTGGTGCTGGATCTTCGACTGCCTGCTATGTCCGGACGGGATGTCTGCCGGGAAATCAAGCAGCAGGCGCCGACTCTTCCGGTGATCGTGCTGAGCGCAGCCAGCGACGTCTCCGACAAAGTATTGTTGCTGGAGTTGGGCGCCGACGACTACGTGACCAAGCCCTTCAGCCCGCGCGAACTGTTGGCCCGAGTGCGGGCAGCCCTGCGGCGCACCATGCGCACCGGCAGCAGTGATGCCATCATGTTCGACGGCATCTCAGCGGATTTCAATAAGATGGAAGTTACCCGCGACGGGCAGAGCATTCAACTTACCGCCCAGGAGTTCAAGACTCTCAAGTTCATGGCGCAAAATGCCGAACGGGTGATTTCGCGCGACGAGTTGCTGAATGAAGTTTGGGGTTATCAGAATTATCCTTCGACCCGCACCGTGGACAATCACATTCTGAAGTTGCGGCAGAAGTTGGAGAAAGACCCTGCCAATCCAGTACACTTCCGAACAGTTCACGGCATGGGCTATAAATTTGTGCCGTAATCCGGGCCGGAAAGGGCCCGGCAGCAGGGGAGATGGGTATGCCGAAACTTCGGATGCGCACCAAGTTTCTGCTCTCCATGCTGCTGATTTCAGCCGGCCTTACCTGTACCAGCCTTCTTCTGGTACGGCATAGCGTACAAAAACAGGTAAAGAAGGAAATCTTTGCTGACCTGCAAAATTCGGTCAGCACCTTCCAGAACTTCCAGAGAGAGCGTGAACTCACGCTCGCCCACTCGGCCGATTTGCTCGCCGATCTGCCCAACCTGCGGGCGTTGATGACGACGCAGCACGAAGCCACCATCCAGGATGCGTCCAGCGATTTGTGGCGGCTCGCCGGCAGCGATCTCTTCGTTTTGGCCGACCGCACCGGACGGGTCGTGGCCTTGCACACCGCCTCTCCCGGTTTGACTCGTGAGATGGCGCAAGAGTCGTTTGCCAAGAGTGTGAGCGACCAGAGCCTGGTGCACTGGTGGTTTGGCGGTCAGCATCTCTACGAAGTCTTTCTCAAGCCCATTTATTTTGGTGCGGCGGCGGAAAACCGGCTGCTGGGATTTCTGGTGATCGGCCACGAAATCGACGACCGCTTGGCCTCGCAGGTGAGCCGCGTCGCGGCCAGTCAGGTGGCCTTCCGTTACGGCGATTCCATCGTGAAAACAACTTTGACTCCGGTGCAGGAATCCGACCTGAACCGGCAGGGAGTTCTGCAGTCGCCTTCCGGAGCTGCCGGGCCGGAAGAAATTCAACTGGGAGACGAGCGCTTCCTGATTACCTCGCTCGAACTCGCCGGAGCGAAAAATCCTTCGGTGCGCCTGAGCGTTCTCAAGTCCTACGATCAGGCCACCGCGTTTCTCGACAGTCTGAATCGTCTTCTGCTGGCCCTGGGGCTGGCGGCGGTGCTGGTTGGAAGCGCGCTGGTGTTTTTCATTTCGCACACCTTCACTCGTCCGCTGGGCAATCTGGTTGAAGGTGTAAGAGCGCTGGAAAAGGGAGACTTTACCTATGCGCTGGATGCTCACGGCGGTGATGAGGCCGCCGAAGTAACCGGAGCGTTCAATCGAATGCGATCCAGCCTGCGCAAGACGCAACAGGAGTTGCTGGAGGCGGAACGTTTGGCCACAATCGGGCGCATGGCCAGTTCCATTTCGCACGATCTGCGCCACTCCCTGGCTGCCATCGTTGCCAACGCGGAATTTCTATGTGAAAGCCGGCTTTCTTCCGAGCAGCGGGAAGAGCTCTACCAGGAAGTTCGTGTCGCGGTGAATCAGATGACCGATCTCATCGACTCGCTGCTGGAGTTTTCGCGCACCCGCGAATCCTTGCGGCCAACGTATGGGAACGTCAGAGATTCGGTGGAGCGGGTTGCGCAGACCATCCGGGTGCATCCCGAATTTCATCAGGTACGGATTACCGTCAGCCAGGAAGGTAACAGTTCGGGATGGTTTGATCCCAAGAAATTGGAACGCGCTCTCTACAACCTGCTGCTGAACGCTTGTGAGGCAGTCGTTCCGGAAGAGGGGATCATCAACCTGGGCCTCACGGAAGTGCGAGGCGGAGTCGAGCTTCGGGTGAGCGACAACGGACGCGGCATACCGGAACTGATTCGCGGCCAGCTGTTCGAGCCCTTCATCAGTCACGGCAAGGAGAACGGAACCGGGTTGGGACTTACGGTGGTGCAAAAGATTGTGCAGGATCACGGCGGCGATGTGACCGTGGAGAAAACTTCCGCCGCGGGGACGGTGTTCCGGCTGTTCCTTCCGCTCAGTGCAATCTCTGACGATGTTTCCGGGAACCGGCAGCGGGGCCAGCCCGGACAAACCCCGCTGGCTCGGACGGAGAAGTCGCAGTCGGAGTAAGATTTCCATCTATTTTCGTATCACGGGGTCCAGAGCCTCCTGGGCGACCGATTTGTATCGTCACAGGCTCCAGGAACTCTTCTTTACAGAATCAGAATCAGATATTTTTCGGGAGGCGAATTGTGAAGCATAAGGTTGGTTTGCCTGTCCGCATCATAAGAGTCGGAGCCATGGGATCGTTCCTCCTCGCCGGAAGTATTCTGGGATGGCCGCAAGCGGCGAGCGCACCAGCGGCTCAGCCAACCGATGCTATGACTGCCGCTGTCCGCGAACTCCAAGAAGAAGTGCGGGAATTGCGCACGGCAGTGGTGGAACTGCGTTCGGAAGCCGGCGAATACCGCGCCGAAACGGAGCAATTGCGAAAGCAGCTTCAAGCGACTCAAAGCTCGGCAACACCTCCTGAGGGGACTGCCTCCGGTGCGCCAACCGCAAGCGGCGTTTCGAGCTCACAGACACCGCCCCTGGAGGACCGGGTCGCATCTCTGGAGGAATCTGCGCAGCTGCTGAACAGCAAGATCGACGACCAAAACCAGACAAAGATCGAGACGGCGTCGAAATATCGGGTCCGGCTTTCGGGCATTGCGTTGTTCAATATTTTTAGCAACCACGGAAACGTGGACAATCAGGATTTTCCCACCTGGGCAATCCCGCCGAACTCCAGTGCGTCAGGCCAGACGCTGGGCGCGAGTCTGCGTCAGTCGGAGATCGGGTTGGAAGTATTCGGCCCGCAATTGGCGGGAGCAAAGACGACCGGCAACGTGCAGGTCGACTTCTCCGGAGGATTTGCCAATATTCCTGATGGGGTGAATTTTGGATTGGTCCGGTTGCGCACCGCCACTATGCGGATGGACTGGACCAATACGTCAATCATAGCGGGACAAGACAACGCTTTCGTCTCTCCGCTCTCACCGACTTCGTTTGCTTCTCTTGCGGTTCCGGCGTTCGCGTATGCCGGCAATCTTTGGGGATGGATTCCGCAAGTCCGAGTGGAGCATCGCTTCGAACTTTCGAATGGACAGAGAATCACCCTGCAGGGCGGCGTCATGGATAACGTCACTGGCGAAGTGCCGTCGTCCGGAAGCAACGAGCGTGGGGCTCTGGCGGGAGAAAATACCGGCCAGCCGGCCTACGCAGCACGAGTGTCCTGGACCCGAAACGTTTTTGGCATGCCCCTCACCCTGGGCACGGCCGGTTATTACAGCCGCCAGAACTGGATCTTCAACAACCATGTGGACGGCTGGGCGGGGATGACGGACTGGAATATTCCACTGGCGTCGCGTGTCACACTCAGTGGCGAATTCTATCGCGGCCGCGCCATCGGCGGACTGGGTGGCGGCGTAGGCCGGAGCGTGCTATTCACCGGCGATCCCAATCCGTACCAGCATTTGCAGCCTCTGAACTCGGTGGGCGGATGGTCGCAGATAAAAATCAGGGCCACCAACAAACTGGAGTTTAACGGCGCGTTCGGCGTCGACAGTCCATATGCCGGCGATGTCAGGGGATATCCGATCAGCCCCGGATATTTCCCGGCAGTGTTGCTGCAAAATCGCAGCGCTTTGGCGAATTTTATCTACCGGCCGCGCTCGGACCTGCTTTTTTCGGGTGAGTACCGTCACCTCAGGACGTTCGACATCGATTTGGGAAGTCCGACCGCCGAGCAGGTAAATCTGATGATGGGAATCCTGTTCTGATCATGAAGCGGCTCGCCTTTAATTTCGGACGGGTGGGAGTTGTAGCGTTATGCGTTGCATTGTCTGCCGCGCAGGACGTGACTCTCACGGCGCGGGTGGTTCTGGTGAATGGCGAAAAAACCGCTGAGCAGCACGAGGCGGCTAACGTGGTGGTCTGGCTAACCCCGGCAGAGGGAACCGCCCAGCCCCTGGCATTGCACCAGGCGCAGCATCCGCGGCTGGTGCAGCGGAACAAGACTTTTGAGCCGCATCTGCTGGTTGTGCCCGTGGGCTCGGTGGTCGCGTTTCCCAACCGCGATCCTTTTTTTCACAACGTCTTCTCGCTATTCGAGGGCAAGCGCTTCGATCTCGGGCTCTACGAAGCCGGCAGCACGCGGGACGTGCACTTTGACAAACCGGGAATCTCCTACATCTTCTGCAATATTCATGCGGAGATGAGCGCGGTAGTGGTGGCGCTGGACACACCCTACTACGGCATCTCGGATCAGCACGGCCAGATCGTGATTGCGAACGTCCCATCCGGCAAATACACGCTTCGAATCTGGCATGAATCTGCGCTGCCCGAAGCTTTGAGGACGCTGACGCGGGAGGTCACGATTTCCGATGCTACGTCCACACTTGGAGTGCTCCGCATCACCGAAAACAATTTGCCGGCCGAGCACAAGAACCTGTATGGCCAGGATTATCCGTCGTCGGCGCCGGACAATCCGGCCTACGAACGGCCTTAGCTTTGCCCAGGAAGAGCCGCGCCTAACATAGTCCCACTCAAGCCAAAGACGGGCTTGAGTGGGCCACCCCTCGGAGCGCGTCTTTCCCTGCGCCCCGGCGCCTCGGACTTAACAAGAAAATGACAATTCGATGAACTGGCTGTGACAACTGGGTCTTGCCAAGGCCATAGCCTTGAATCAACAACGGACGGGCAGCCGCTGCTGGCCCGTTCCGATGGTTGGTCCCGGGACCTAATGTTGTGTGGTAGTCGGCAGCGTTTCCCTTAGCCTGTTTCTTCCCAATGCTGCGGCCAGCCGGGTGGCTGGCCGTCTTTTTTTGTTTCTTGAGGTGCGTTTTTCGCCTCGACTCAGTGTTTTTTTAAGGCCACTTCATCGTGTCCGTAATACTCGTAGGCTGACATTGGTTTCTCCCCGCCTTTTTTCCAGACCCTGGCATCTGCGGAGAGCTTGCCAAGGGCACGCGCCATCTCCCGAACATGGATGGCGACCGAGCCACAGCAGGAGCCGATGTAGTTGATTCCCATGTCGCGTGCGTTGACCGCATAATCGCCCATTTCCTTCCGGGTCAACTGCAACGGGATCGAGCGCCAGCGGGAACTCGGGCAGACTGGTGAAGTCGGGCTTGTCTTTCGGAGTGCGATAGGCAACAGGTTGGCAGGCGAGGTAGCCGGAAACCGCTTTGCGCATCTGTTCCATGGCTCCGAGCATGTGGACGGGAGGGCGCAGGCAATTTACACCGACGATGTCTGCCCCGGCATCAAGCAGCGTCTTGGCGGCCTCTGCGGCCGACTTGCCCTCCAGAGTCTCTTCCTTGTTTTCGAAACAGACGGTGACCATCACCGGCAGGCCTGTCTTTTTCGCGCGCTCCACGCAGATCAGGGCTTCGCCCAGCCAGGAAAAAGTTTCGCCGATGATGAAGTCGACTCCCTCTTCCACTTGCACCGCCAGTTGTTCGTCAAAGGTCTTGCGCACCTTGTCCGCGGCGGCGGGACTGTTGGGTTCATACATCCAGGTAAGACTGAGATTGCCCGCGACCAGACACTTGTCGCCGGCAACTCCGCGGGCGATCCTGACGGCTGCGCGGTTGAGGTCTTCGAGCTGGTTCTCCAGCCCGACGGTTGCCAGCTTGTCGCGGCTCGCATAGAAGGTCAGCGCCTGCAGGACATCGGCGCCAGCTTCGCGGAACTCGATGTGTAATTCCCGGAGGGCATCGGGATAGACCAGGGCAACCTCGGGAGTAAACGGACCGGCCCGCACCCAGCCGCGTTTTTCCAGTTCCAGCAGATAGCCGCCATCGCCCAGGACCGGACCTTCTTTGAGACGCTCGAGGATGCCTTTTTTCTTCGCCATGTGTGCTCCTTAGTGTCTGCTTCTTAAGGCTTGCTTCTAATTTGCTCTGTCACCTTATGATGGCAATCTAATCGTCCTTATACTCATACTCGGCCTTGATAGGCCTGCCGGCAGCGAATCGACCGGGGCAGAACGCACTTATGTCCACTGATTTGCCACGTCCATCCAACAGCAGTTCTGACATTACCAGACCGATGGCTGGGGAAATCTTGAACCCCATGCCGGAAAAGCCGGCGCAAATGTAGAGCCCGTCGACGCCGGGGATCTTGCCTAATAGCGGACGCGAATCCGGCGTCATGTCATAGACTCCGGTGACCCCGCGCATCACTTCGGCGTTCTCCAGCTTCGGGACGCGCCGGCAGGCGCGCTCAATGATTTCTTCCAGACCGTCATCGGACGCGCGCTGGGGAAAATTGTCGGGGTCGGCGCCACGCTGGCCGTAGAAGTCTCCAATCAGAAATTTATCGTGAGCATCGGAGCGAAAGTAGGTTGCGGTCACCGAGTCGATGCAGGCGCAACCGCCGCCTTTCATGTCCGGCGCGTTCTTCAGAATCGCCACCTGGTGATACTCAGTCTCGATGGGAAGGTCGATTCCTATCTGGTCGAATAACGGCCGCGTCCAGGGGCCAGTGGCGGCCACGACGACCGGCGCCGAAATTTCTCCCTGCTGCGTACCGTCGCCGAGGATGCCAACGCCGAGCACGCGTTCCCCTTGCACCCGAAGCGACGCATGCTTCCTGGGCAAGTATGTAACTCCGAGGTCGCGGGCGCGGGTGAGGAAATCATTCGCCACGCCGGCGCCGTCACCGTAACCTGAATCAGGTTCGTAGGCGGCCAGTTCGACTTCATCGACGTTCCAGTCCGGCTCCAGTTCTTTGAGTTCGACCCGATCGATGAGCTTGACGTTGACGCCGAGATCTCGCTGCATTTGTACGTTCTGTTTCAGACGTTCGGTCTCGCCGGGATGGACGATGCGCACAAAGCCGGTTTTGCGGAAGTCTCCTTCTTCGCCGACCGTTTCGCGCCAGTTCTGGAACATGTGCAGGCTGATCAGGGCGAGTTGAACCTCGGGCGGATAGCTGTAATGCATGCGGATGAGAGCGGAAGAACGGCCACTGCCTCCCTGACCGACATGGCCCTTGTCGATGACTACAATTTTTCCCGCATTGCGTTTCGCAAGATGGAACGCAATTGACGCGCCCATTACACCAGCGCCGAGAATAACGAAGTCGGCCGTCGTGATTCGGGAATCTGCTCGGGAGTTGCCGTTATTCATGCGGCAGCCTCTTTCAAGCGTCCCTTTTTCCAGTCTCGCAGCACCTGGTGCGCGGCGTTGTGTCCGGGTGCTCCGGTCACGCCGCCGCCGGGATGTGCGCCTGCCCCGCATAAGTACAAGCCATCGATGGGAGTGCGGTACTGCGACCAGCCTGAAACCGGCCGCATAAAAAAGAGTTGCTCGAGGCGAAGATCGCCGTGAAAAATATTTCCCTCAGTCAGCCCATAGGTGCGTTCCAGGTCGAGCGGGGTGAGTACCTGGCGCGCCACCACCGCATTGGGGACATTGGGGGCGTACTCGGCAATTTTCCTGACTACGCGATTTCCCAGAAGTTCGCGCTGGTCATCCCAGTTGCTTTCCCGCAGGCGATAGGGAACGTATTGCACGAAGCAGGTCAGGATGTGCTTGCCTGGAGGGGCGAGAGAAGGGTCGGCATTGGACGAGACCACGCAATCCACCCAGAGTTCTTCGGGGATGTCGCCGAACTTGGCGATATCGTAACAACGCTCGGCGAATGCAAGCGAAGGAACCAGGGTGTAGAAAGTGCGCTCCAATGGAGTGGCATCCGCGGACGTGCCGGTGAAGCGAGGTTCCTCGTCGAGCACAAGATTGACTTTGGCGCACGGGCCATCCATCTTGATGCCACGAATGGAATGCAGAAAATCGCCGGGCAACTCTGAGGCTGCAACCATCTTCAGAAAAGTGCGTTTCGGGTCGGCATTAGAGAGCACGATGCGAGCGCGAATCTCGGTGCCGTCTTCGAGCACCACGCCGCGCGCGCGGCCTTCCCGCACGTCGATCTGCGCCACCGGCGCGGAAGTGCGGATTTCGACTCCCAGTTTTCGTCCAGCGGCAGCCAGGGCCTGGGTGATGGCGCCCATGCCGCCCATGACGTGTCCGAAAAAACCTTGCAGCTCGTGCTCGCCGCCGCTCAGCAGGTGAAAGAGCAAGCCGATGGCCGTCCCGGGTTGATAAGGCCCTCCATGTTTGCCATAAACGTTGTTGGCCAGAAACATGGTCTTCATTTTCTCGGTCTCATAGTTGTGGTCGAGAAATTCGCCCAGGCTTCCGGTCAGGAAGGAAATAAGTTGTGAAACTTCATCGCTGGAGATGCCGCGGAATTTCGTGCCTACACGAAACAGATCGCTCCAACCGCGCATGCTTCGGGTGTCGATCTCCGGCGGCGGTTCCATGAAGAAGGGTTGCAGGTAGCGGGCAAGCTTTTTCAGTTGATCATCGACCCGAACAAAAGTCTCGGCGTCCCGGGCGGAAATCTTTTTAAATTCCGCCTTGGCGCGCTCGCGATCAGCCCACCACGGCACGACGTGACCATCAGGGAAGGGAACCTGGATGGCGGGATCGCAGGGAACCATGCGCAATCCATGTTGGCCGAGATGCAAGTCGGAAATTACTTCCGGCCGCAGCATGCTCGCGATATAAGAAGTGGTGGAGACGCGGCACCCGGGCGCGATTTCCTCGGTGACACAACAACCGCCTACAATGTCCCGACGTTCGAGTACCAGGGTCGAAAGTCCGGCACGGGCCAGATACGCCGCCGCCGTCAGACCATTGTGGCCGCCGCCGACTACCACGGCGTCATAAATTGTTGAAGACGAAGGCGGCACGTTGTTGTGACCTGCACTCACTCTAGTTGCTCTAGAGCAACATACATTACCGTATCTCCTTGTTAAATAGAATTGAAATTCATCCCAGGATTCTGTACAGTCTTATGACTTGAGGTCAGATATGAGTGGAATTGGAAGCAGCGTTGTCTCTCCCCCGCGCTACCGCAGCATGCCGCCGCGGCCGCGTTCCGAAGGCAAACGGACCAAGATCATTGACGCCGCTATGCGGCATTTTGCCGAACAGGGCTACCATGCCGCCCGCGTCGGGGACATCGCCGCGGCGCTTGGAATCGCCAAGGGATCGATCTTCCAACACTTCGGCAGCAAGGATGGCTTGTTTTTCGAAGTCTACAAGAAGGCGGTTCGTTCTTTCCCGCGTTATCTCGACGCTCCGGCCGATGTGCGGGAGCGGGGATTCTTCGAAGTCTTGCGTTATTGGCTGGTGCGTACCGAACACCTGTTGCACGAGGACTGGATTCCGTACCGGGTCTCGCTGCTGGGAAATTATGGAACCGACCTTACGCTCAAGCGCGAGATCAACCGCTTCCTGATGGCGGAAGATCCGTACGGCACCGTCGCCTTTGTGCGTTACGGACTGCAGCGCGGCGAACTTCTCGCGGCGATGGACCAGGAGATGATGGTCTCCATCCTGGATTGGACCATGGAGCGTTTCCAGGATGCGCTGCTCACCGAAGAATTGGATCCCGGATTATTCCGCCGCCAGGGCGATCCGCAGGAGAAGAAGGACGCGCGCATCACCCAGTTTCTGGATGTGCTGAAGAGGGCAATCGGGGCATGAACGGAAAAATGTCAGTGCAGGAAATTCTTTCCCGCTACGACGACAAGGCTGCGTTGGCGGATGCGGCGACCATCCCGGGGCCCTGGTACGTCGATCCTCGAATCGCAGAACTCGAGGCGCAGACAGTTTTCAGCAAGACCTGGCAATTGGTGGGGCGGGCCGAACAGGTGGAAAAGCCGGGCCAGTTTGTGACCGCCAACGTCGCCGGTGAACCGATTGTGGTGGTGAGAGGCAACGACAGTGTGCTGCGTGGCTTCTACAACGTGTGCCGGCATCACGCCGCGGCGGTGGTGACCGAGCCGTGTGGGCAGGCTTCTATTCTGCATTGTCCGTATCACGGATGGAATTACGGGTTGGATGGGTCGCTGAAAGGTATGCCCGAATTCGACGGCGTGCGAAACTTTGAACGTCAGCAGAATGGCTTAGTGCCGGTGAAAACCGAAACCTGGGAGAAATTTGTTTTTATAAATCTCGATCCGCAATCAGCGCCGCTGCAACAGTTTCTGGGTGGACTGGTCAAGCGCGTGGCGCCGCTCGGCGTCAGTAAGCTGCATTATTTCGACCGCCGCACCTACGACATCCACTGCAACTGGAAAGTCTTCGTGGACAACTACCTCGATGGCGGATATCACGTGCCGCACCTGCACAAGGGCCTGAATTCGGTGCTCGACTACAAGGAATACACCATCGAGAACGAAGACCGTTATTGCCTGCAATCGAGTCCCATGGTGGCCGGAAATGAGGATGCCGCGACTTCCTCCACTCGTCAGGGCGATCGCGCCTGGTACTTCTGGCAATATCCCAATTTGATGATCAATTGCTATGAAGGCTACATGGACACGAACCTGGTGCTGCCGGTCGACGTCGATCATTGTCATGTGATTTTCGATTTCTACTTTGGCGATACCAGCGAAGCGCGCCGCCAGTACAACGAGCAGAGCGTAGCCGTAGGCGCGCGAGTGCAGGAAGAAGATTTGGGAATCTGCGAGGCGGTGCAGCGCGGGCTGAAGTCGCGCGCTTACGGCGCCGGCCGGCTGTCAGTGCGTCGCGAAGCCGGAGAGCATTTGTTTCATCGGCTGCTGGCTGCGGATTTAAAGAGTGGCCTCAACACGGCCGCCATTGCAGCGGATTGAAAGTTTTGCAGATCGGAACCTTTGCAGACGAATCTACATCGACTATCTGCCGATTGAATTCTGTCGCACATGACTGTCGCGCGAAACTGTCCAGATAAACCCGAACCGAGGTGAAACTTTGAAGAGGACTCTCGCACTAGCGCTGGGAGCATCGCTGTGGTGTGCCGCAGGAGCCGCGGCCCAGGTAACCGCGATTAAGGCCGGACGCCTGGTCGATCCGCAGGCGGGTACGATGCTCCAGGATCAGGTCATTCTTATCCGCGATAACAAGATTGAAGCGGTAGGCAAGGGGCTTACGATTCCATCCGACGCGAAAGTTATTGACCTCTCGCAGATGACCGTATTGCCCGGTCTGATCGATTGCCACACTCACCTGGCGGACGGTCCCACCGACGATGGCGATCCCTTTTCGCAATTGAAGAAAACAGCGGCGCAGGTAGCCTTTGAGTCCGTTCCCAACGCGCGGACATTTCTAAGAGAAGGCTTCACGACGGTGCGCGACGTTGGTGTTTACCGTGCGTTGAACGATGTTGCCATGCGGGACGCGATCGCACATGGCTTCATCGAAGGCCCACGCATGTACGTGGCCGGAGCTTATATCACCATCACCGGTGGCGCCGGCGCCATGACCGGACTGGCGCCGGACATCACCCTGCCCTGGGATCTGCGCTACGGACAGGCAGACAGCCCCTGGGAAGTGCGGCAGAAGATTCGCCAGTTGGTGCACGACGGCGCCGACCACATCAAGGTGCTGTCCAGCGGAGCCGTGCTGACCCACGGCAGCAATCCGAAATCGCAGGAGTTCACTCCGGAAGAACTGCAAGCCGCAGTGGATGAGGCCAGTCACTTCGGACTGCGCGTGGCAGCGCATGCGCACTCTCCCGAAGGCATCAAGAATGCGATCCGGGCGGGAGTGGCCTCCATCGAGCACGCCACCATGATCGATGATGAGGGGATCGCACTGGCTAAGCAGCACGGCACCTATCTCGATATGGATATCTACGATGAAGAATGCATCCAAGAAGCGGGGAGGCTGGGAAAAATTCCCAAGGATTTTCTGCAGCACGATGCTGAACTGGGCGAGCTTCATCGGAGAAATTTCCGCAAGGCGGTAAATGCTGGAGTGAAGATGTCGTTCGGGACCGACGCCGGCGTTTGTCCTTACGATCGCAGCGTCCGGCAGTTTGCTTTTATGGTCAGATATGGAATGACCCCGATGCAGGCGATCCAGGCTGCCACGACAAACGCCGCCGACCTGCTGGGACACTCCGATCTCGTAGGCGATATTAAGCCGGGCCGGTCTGCGGATGTGATTGCGGTCGACGGCGATCCTTTGCAGGACATCAGCGTGCTGGAACACGTGCAGTTTGTGATGAAAGAAGGAAAAGTTTACAAGCAGTAATTCTTGTCATCCTGAGCGGAGTAAGTGCTTCGCTTCGCGAAGCACTTACGCAGTCGAAGGACCCCTATAAGCTGATGAGTGCGTGGAGAGGTAGGGGTCCCTCGACTTGCTCTCGCCGCGCCAGCGCGGCTTGAGACTGCGCTCGGGATGACAGGGAACTTAAAATTCGATGACAGGGAACTTAAAGTTTCATTGGTGATCTCGTGGAATCGTTTCTTCCCAGGTTTTCTGCTTCACCATCTGACCGTCTTTCAATAATTCCCGCGTGTACTTGTAGTAGAAATTCTTCTGGTCGGTGGTCACGGAGAGATGTCCGCGCCACCTGAGTTCACGGCCCTGCAAAGCGAAGATACTTTCGGCTTCGCCATGAACCGCGCTGATCTCCGGGTGGGCGTCGTCGGCGTTGTAGGTTAAGTTCTCGAAGTCAGTTTCTTTTCCCCAGGGATAGTTGGTTTCCGCCTTGCCGCGCCAGCGAACCGTGGCCTTGTGGTTCGCCTCATCACGCTCCAGAGTCCATTCGCCGGGCCAGGGATAGCCTACGCTTGTGATGTCCTTGCGTGTCTCGGAAGGTTGCGGCGCCGCGAATGCGGGAACTGACGCTCCTTTCAAGGGAACCACCGGCAGGATCAGACGTGAGCCGTTACTTCCTCCCAGTTGAAGCGACGTGGTCATCGCATAAGGCGTGGGCAGCACCATCGGCCACAACGCGTTCGAGATAGCCACGCGAATGCGATGGCCTTTAGGGAAAACCCACGAGGTCAGGTGCATCGTAATATCGAGGGGATACACCTTGCCCGGTTCGAGGTCGTGCGGGTCTTCTCATCGCGATGAACCGCGCATGGAATCGCGTTGTGCGCCGTTCAATCCTGCGCCGGTAATCTGGGTGACGGTTCCGTCGGGAGCGACGTCTGACAGGCGCGCGAACCAATCGGCAAGGGGCGCCGTGGACGAAGCCTGCAGAAAAGCGTGAGGGTCGCCGAGAATCGCGATCTCTTCCTGGAGTGGCGCGGAATCGTAGACCAGGCTGAATGCGTCCACGGGCCGCGGATCGCTGAGCAATTCACCCCACCAGAAGCCGGCCTCTACGCCAACGGACGGAACATATTTCAGCTGATGGATGTCCTCCGGCGATGGAGAATCTGCCAGCGTGTGATTGGGTTGTAGAAAAAGTGTAGCCGGCTTAACGTCGCGCGGCGGCCAGCTATCTTCGCGACGCCATTCTCCGGGTACATTTTCCAGATTCGGATCGGGCGGATGCCAGTGCTGCATATAGACGATCAGCCTCGGATCCTGCAGCACTCCCGTATCTTTTCCCTTGAGCCAGTAGTCCCACCAGCGCACCGCCTGATCGCGCCACTCGATTTGTGGGCCGGGAACGGCATCATGAGGGAAGGTGTGATTCCACGGGCCGATGATCGCTTTCAGTGGCGCTTGGGTTTGTTCGAGCATGTCAGGAATACTGTCGCGATAGCCGTCGAGCATGCCGCCGATAAGAAAGCAGGGAATTTTGATCTCGCTGTAGGGGCGCACCGGACTCCGCCAGAAGGGGCCGTCGTGCTGATGTTTGAGATAAAGAAGCGACCACGGCGGCGCATCGAAGCGAGGGCCTAGAACTTTTTCGTCGAGCGTATAGTTGGGAGCGCCAGTGATGCCTGGCGCCATATCCATGTTCAACTCGAACTCGTCGACGTGCGCCATGCCGTCGATGTAATGCACATCGTCGTGGAAGAGCTCTGCGGTAGCGGCGACCGCGATGATCGCCTTAAGTTCCGGGGGATGACGCATCGCCATCTGCAGAGAGTTGAAGCCGCTCCAGGAGATTCCCATCATTCCCACATTGCCGTTCGACCAGCGGCTGGTGCGCCAGCCAGGAAATGATCTGCAAGCCGTCGAGTTGCTCCTGCTCGGAGTATTCGCGATCCGTGGGCACGCCCTGGCTGTTGCCAAAGCCGCGAATGTCGACGCGGGCGCAAACGTATCCGCGGCGGACAAAATAGGAATAGAGTTCGTAGTCGCGCTCGGCGGTCGCATCATCCTTTCGATAAGGGTGATACTCCAGCACGGCGGGAAACTTCTCATCCGCCTTGGCTCCCTCCGGGATGTACAACTTGACCGCCAGACGCACGCCGTCCTTCATTGGAATCCACGAATCTTCCATGCGTATCTTGTACGCGGGTGGCGAGGGCGGCTCGACGGCGAACGCAGCCGCGGCGATGATGAGAGTAAGGATGAAAGCCTGAAAGCTAATCCGGACCCCGGATTTCATGATTCGTACCAGCGGAATCCGTGGCGCTGCTCCTCCTCCAACTGCTTCATCAAGGTAAGAGTTCGCGAGCGGCGGTGATTGGCACAGGCCACCACGATCACGTTGAACAAGGCCATGGGCGCCACATACGACGATCCGAAGGAAGGCGTTTCAATGCCGGTGAGAAAAGACTCATGAGCGAACTGACCGATGGGAGAGATCAGGGTATTGGTGATTCCGACGCAATGCGCGCCATTGGCACGGGCCTGGCGAAGTCCTTCCACGGTTTGCCGAAGACCGCGGCCATAGCTGACCGCAATCACCAGATCCTGTTTGCCGAGCAATCGAACTTTATGCACGACTTCGGCGGGCGAAGTTGCGCTGGTGACGGGGAGCCCCAGGATGATGAGCAGGTGCTCCAGAAACTTCACCAGGTTGGCCGCCAGATCGCCGCCCAGCAGCACGACATGCCGGGCAGAGTACAGGCGCCGGACCAGCGCCGCGATGCGTTGCGGATCCAGGCTGTGAACCAGGCGATTCATATTCTTCATGTCCTGGTCGAGCGAGGCTCGCGCCTGAACCGAAATGGCGGACTTTCCCGTGGGACCGGTTTGCATCGTATCCAGAGAAGTCGCGTGCGCGATGGAAAGCTCGTGAACGTAGTGCTGAAACTCCCGGTAAGAACCGAACTGCATGCCCCGCACAATCCGGATCATGGTCGCTGGATCGGTGCCCAATCGCAGCGCCAAAGCGCGCACGCTCATCAGAACGAACTCGCGCGGCCGTTCAAAAGCGGGACGAATGATCTGTTGACGTTTCGGGCTCAAGAGGGTAATTCGAGCCGAGGGACTCATGACTGGACCCGGGCGCTTGATTTTCCGCAGCTTTCTCATCGGGCACAAAAGCATGTTGGAAAGCAGCGTTCTTGTCAACCGTGGCGGGAAGTCATCCTGAGCGAAGCGAGTGCTTCGCTAGCGAAGCACTCACGCAGTCGAAGGACCCCTACCGCTGATCAGATGTGTAGGGGGGTAGGGGTCCCTCGACTTGCTCTCGCCGCTTGCGCGGCTCGAGACTGCGCTCGGGATGACATACCACGAATTCAGGTTTCTGTCTCAGCCTGGGATGGCATGCGTATAATGCTGGCGCAGCCGAACTCCGTTAAGAAATCGATAACCTTACTGTTCAGGGGAAACTCCATGGATCAGAAGCCCGTACTTCACTCCCGCAGCCGAAGAGATTTTCTTACCACAACCGGCATATTGGCCGCCGCCGCTGCGGCGCCGCGGTCCGCGTCGGCCTTGACTGCGGCGTCGCAGGCTGGCGAGCGGCCCACCTCGCCCGGCGCTTTGCGCAAGATTCCGATCGGAGTATTTGATCCGGCATTTCCGAATCTGTCGACGGACGAAATGATCGACAAATTCGCCGCCTGGGGCGTGGAGGCGGTCGAGATTGGAACCGGCGGATATCCCAATTCAGCCCATTGCCCGGTGAAGGAGTTGCTGGAGGATGAAGGTAAGGCGCGCGCCTGGAAGAAAAAATTTAACGATCGCGGCATTCAGGTTGCCACGCTCAGCTGTCATGGAAATCCGGTTTCTCCCGATCCCACCGTCGCCGCGCGCGATGCGGAAACCTTCCGGCGCACCGTGTTGCTGGCCGAGCGCCTGGGCGTAACTGTGATTGTGGGTTTCTCCGGTTGCCCCGGCGGCAGCCCGGCCGACACTATGCCCAACTGGATTACCTATCGTTGGCCTCCCGAGTACGGCAAGATGCTCGATTGGCAGTGGAAAGAAAAAGTGATTCCGTACTGGAAGGACGCGGCCAAGTTTGCCCGCGAGCACGGAATCCACAAGATCGCGCTGGAGATGCACCCGAATTTTGTGGTCTATAACCCCATGACGCTGCTCAAGCTGCGCGAGGCGGTGGGCGAGGAGATCGGCGCCAACTGCGATCTCAGTCATCTTTTCTGGCAGCAGTGCGATGCCGTGGAAGTGATCCGCATGCTGGGCAAGCAGGGCGCGATTTTCCACGCGCACATGAAGGACACGACGTTCTACAAAAACAATGTGGACAGATACGGCGTCCTGAATTTCGCCTTCGAAAAAAGCGATCTTCCCCAAGCCTCGGAAACGTTTCGCGCGGTCGGGTATGGCCATAGCGCGGGCACATGGAAAGAGATTATGCGAGCCTATATGGAAGTCGGGTATCAGGGCATTTTCAGCGTCGAGAATGAAGACCCGATTCTTTCCGGCGAAGTGGGCGTGGAACGCGCGCTGTACGTGCTGAAAAATGTGAGGAATGAATTGCTGGGAACTACGTAGGGCGCGGCAGCTTTCAGCTTTGCAGTCAACTCCCATGCCGGGCGGGCTGCTTGCCAGAGGCTGCGTCCGCGCGTTAAACGTTGACCTTGCTTTCCGCTCCGGCGTAAGCTGCCCAAGCTGACCTTTTTCGGGAGTAAGGATGCATAGACGTCAGGCTTTACGGCTCCTAGCCTCTGCTGCCACTCTGCCTCTGCTGTCGCGAGAGGCCTTTTCACTCTTTCAGGCGGTGCATGATCAACTGCCCGCGCAACCCGTCCTGAAGACGCTCAACACACACCAGAACGCCACAGTCACCACCATCAGCGAGCTCATTATTCCGCAGACTGACACTCCGGGCGCCAAGGCCGCGCGGGTGAACGAGTTCATCGACCTGATTCTCACGGAATGGTACGACGAGGAGGAGAAGTCGACATTCCTGACCGGACTGGCCGATGTGGACGCTCAAGCCCGGGATCTTTTCAGCAAGGACTTTGTCGATTGCGGAGAGAAGCAGCAAATCGAAATTCTTCAGGCGCTGGATGACGAGGTGGCTGCTGCCCGAGCTGAGCCTGAAGTGAGGCGAAGGCGGCGCAACCGCCCGCCGGAGAAGATCTTCTTTTTCATGATCAAGCAACTCACGCTGGTGGGCTATTACACATCCCAGATCGGATTTGAACAGGAACTGCACGGGGAGATTATTCCGTCACGCCACGCCGGTTGCGTCCCTCTGGAAGAGGAGGCTGCGAAATAGGCATGGCAACGAAAACTTATGACGCAATCATCGTGGGCTCGGGAATTACCGGAGGCTGGGCTGCGAAAGAGTTAGGCGAAAAAGGGCTGGAAACTCTTGTACTCGAAGCTGGAAGACCAATCGATCCAGACACGGACTACGCCGAGCACGTGCCCGAGTGGGAAGTGCGCTATCGCGGCATGGGCGACCGCAAGCGGGTGGACGAAAACCAGGCCGTGCAGCAGACCTCGACCGGGTTGGACGAGTGGAACAGCAAGTTTTTCGTCAACGACAAACAGAATCCCTACACCACGGAAACAGGCAAGCCGTTTGCGTGGATTCGCGGCCGCCAGGTAGGTGGCCGGTCAATTATTTGGGGACGTCAATCCTACCGCTGGAGTGATCTCGACTTTGAGGCCAACCTGCGTGAGGGTATCGGAGTGGACTGGCCGATTCGTTATCAGGACATCGCTCCCTGGTACGACCACGTAGAGGATTTCATCGGCGTTTCCGGGAAAAACGAGGGCCTGCCGCAACTGCCCGACGGGCATTTCTTGCCGCCGATGGAATTGAATTGTGCGGAGCTGGTGGCGAAGGACGCTATCGCGAAATATTTCCCCGGCGAGCGTCTCATGACGATCGGCAGAACCGCCATCCTCACGGAACGCCATAACGGCCGGGCGCCCTGTCATTATTGTGGGCCGTGTGCGCGTGGCTGCATCACCCGGTCTTATTTCAGCAGCCTGAATTCAACTTTGCCGGCAGCACTGACGACGGGAAAAGTGACGGTGCGGCCGCACAGCGTCGTGCATAGCCTGATTTTCGATTCCAAAACCCGGAAAGTCACTGGTGTGCGCATCATCGACGGGCAATCGCGGGACGCTATCGAGTTTCGCGGCCGGGTTGTTTTCCTGTGCGCCTCGGCGCTGGAGTCCGCGCGCATCCTGCTGAACTCCGCCACTCCGGAATTTCCCAATGGGCTGGCGAATTCCAGTGGCGAGCTGGGCCACAACGTGATGGACCACTGCATGGGCGGAGGCGCCAGCGGCCGCATTCCAGGGAACGAGGATCACATCTCCCTGGGCAACCGCCCCAATGGAATTTATGTTCCGCGCTTCCGCAACGTGAAGCAGAAGCATCCATTCCTGCTTCGCGGATACGGTTTTCAGGGAGGCGCCAGTCGCGCGAAATGGGAGCGCGGCGTCGAGATGCGCGGATTCGGCGCCAATTTCAAGCATGCGCTCAGCCGTCCCGGACCATGGACGCTTTCTTTCTATGGCTTCGGCGAATGTCTGCCCAATCACGAAAACTTCATCGCCATCGACAAGGAAAGAGTTGACGCCTGGGGAGTTCCCACGATCAAGATCAGTTGCGCGTGGCGGGAAAATGAGCGCGCCCTGCTGAAAGATATGTCGATTACAGCCTCGGAAATGCTCTCGGCCGCCGGCGCCAGAGATATCGAGCCGATCGTCGAAGACAACGCTCCCGGCCTCACCATTCACGAGATGGGCACCGCGCGGATGGGGCGCGATCCCAAGACGTCGGTGCTCAACAGTCACAATCAGGCGCACGACGCGAAAAACCTGTTTGTAACCGATGGTGCATGCATGGCGTCGTCGTCGTGCGTTAATCCGTCTCTGACCTACATGGCTCTCACCGCGCGGGCCTGCGATTACGCTGTTTCTCAAATGAAACAAGGAGAAATCTGATTATGGACCGACGAACTTTCCTGGGTACGATGAGCGCCGCCACAGTGCTGGCCAGTAAGTTTGCGTGGGCAGCCGAGACACACAAGATTGCGAAAGTCGGCGTCCAGATGTACACCGTTCGGGAAGTAATGAAGGGCGACTTTGAAGGCAAGCTGGCCAAGATCGCGGAAATCGGTTATCGCGAAGTCGAGTTTGCCGGATACGACGGCCATACTCCGCAGGAAGTGCGGGCCATGCTGGACCGGCATGGGCTGACCGGTCCATCGGCGCACGTGCCTTACAAGAGCCTGGGAGCGGACTGGCCGGGCGTGCTCGATGCGGCGCACATCATTGGGAACGAATATCTGGTTAACCCCTACATTGATGATGATGTTCGCAAAGGCCCCGACGGTTGGAAGCGCGCCGCCGAAACGTTCAATCGCGCCGGCGAAGCCAGCCAGAAGGCTGGAATCCAGTTCGCATACCACAATCACTGGTTTGAGTTTGCGCCGGTGAACGGAAAACTTCCTTACGACATTCTGCTGGAAGAGTGCGATCCCAAGCTGGTGAAGATGGAAATGGATCTGTGCTGGATCGAAGTCGGCGGACAGGATCCGCTGAAATATTTCAAGAAATATCCTGGCCGCTTTCCGCTGGTTCACGTCAAAGATTTGACGAAAATTCCGAAAGTGGATGCGTCAGGCGGGCAAAATTTCGGCGACTCCCTCCCGGAAATGACTGAAGTGGGCAGCGGTATCATCGACTGGAAGCTCATCCTCCGACAATCTGACAAAGCCGGAATAAAGCACTATTTCGTGGAACACGATCATCCCAAGGATCCGTTTCAAAGTATCAAGATAAGCTACGAGTATTTGTCGAAGCTGCAGTTTTAGCCAATTCTTCTAACCGCGTGCGGGAGAACTTGATGCCTCAGGTTGTTCGTTCGCCGAAAATTTATGACGTCTGCATCATCGGATCAGGCGCTGCCGGCGGTACCGCCGCGAAAGTGCTTACCGAAGGCGGCTTGAACGTTGTCATGCTCGAAGCCGGCCCCGCGCTGAATCCGGAGAAAGACTTTAAGGAACACGTCTGGCCCTATCAGCTTCCTCATCGCGGCGTTGGCGTCGGCGGCAAACTCGAGCATGAAGTGGGCGATGAATTCATGGCGCCCAACGGCGCCTGGGAGATCGAGGGCGAACCTTACACGTCCGCGCCAGGATCGCAATTCCACTGGTTTCGCTCGCGCATTGTCGGCGGCCGCACCAATCACTGGGGGCGCATTGCTCTGCGTTTCGCGCCGGTGGACTTCAGGGCCCGCTCCACCGACGGCATGGGCGACGACTGGCCTATCACGTATGAGGAAGTTGCGCCTTATTATGACAAAGTAGAGTCCTACATCGGCGTCTTCGGTACCAGGGAAAATATTTCCAGCGCGCCCGACGGAGTTTTTTTACCGCCGCCGCCCCCTCGCTGCACCGAGACTATCGTCAAGAAGGCCTGTGACAAACTGAATATTCTTTGTGTGCCTTCGAGGATGGCGATTCTGACCAAGCCACTGAATGGGCGCGCCGCCTGCCACTACTGCGGGCAATGCGGCCGCGGTTGCCTCACTGCTTCCAACTTCAGTTCCAGCCAGGTCATGATTCCGCCGGCGCAAGCTACGGGCCGGTTTACGTTGATCACTGGGGCGATGGCCCGCGAAATCGTGGTGGGGAGTGACGGCAAGGCCGAAGCAGTTTCTTATATCGACAAAGCTACCCGTAGCGAGAAACGCGTGCATGCCAAAGCGTTCATGGTAGCCGCGAGCGCCTGCGAGTCTGCCCGCCTGCTGCTCAACTCACGCTCGACTCTTTTTCCCGACGGGCTGGCTAATTCTTCTGGCGCAGTGGGACGCTACCTGACCGACTCGGTGGGAACCTCTGCCGGCGGATATTTTCCGCAACTGGAGAAAATGCCGCCGCACAATCACGACGGCGTCGGCGGCATGCATATGTACATGCCCTGGTGGAAGTTTGATCGCAAGAACGACTTCCTTCGCGGATACCACATCGAATTCGGCGGTGGCCGCGACATGCCGGGCGTGGGTGAATTCGACGGAGTCTGCGAGCGCTACGAAGGTTACGGTGCTTCACTCAAGCAGCGCTGTCGAAGCATGTACGGTACCTTCATTGGTTTTGCCGGCCGCGGCGAAATGATTCCTAATGAAAATAGTTATTGCGATCTCGACCCCCGGGTGGTCGATCAATGGGGCATACCGGTGCTGCGTTTCCACTTTCAATGGAGCGAGAACGAAATCAAAATGGCGAAGGACATGCAAGAAACCTTTCGCACGATCGTGGAAAGCGCAGGCGGAAAATTCATGAGCCGGGCGAAACCCGGCGGGCCCAATCCATACGGCATAGCGGACGGGGGTGTCATCATTCACGAACTCGGTACGGCGCGCATGGGGAACAATCCAACGACTTCCGTGCTGAACAAATACTGCCAGGCCCATGACGTCAAGAACGTGTTCGTTACCGATGCCGCAGCCTTTGTCACTAACCCTGACAAGAATCCAACGCTGACGATCATGGCGCTGTCATGGCGAGCCTCTGAATATCTGCTCGATCAGGCCAAGAAGGGAAGTCTGTAATATGGCGACCAAATCGGTCTCGCGCCGCGACATTTTGAAGTCGCTGACCATGGGCGTGGTAGCCAGTTCCGTGCTGCGGGTGATCCCGGCGGAAGCGGCTGAATACGCGCACCACATGATCGCGTCCGAAAAAAACACGAGCCCAGCCGGCAGTTACACTCCGAAATTCTTTCCGCCTCAGCAGTACAAAACCCTGCAAACGCTGTGCCAGACAATTATTCCAGCCGATTCTGAATCCGGCGGCGCCATCGAGGCCGGAGCGCCGGAGTTCATCGATCTTCTTACCAGCGAGAATCCGAACTATCAGTTGAAACTCGGCGGCGGCCTGATGTGGCTCGATGGAGTGTGCGCCGATCGATATGGAAAGACCTATCTCGACTGCACTCCGGAGCAGCAGAAGCAAATTCTCGACGCGATCGCGTATACGAAGAACGCTGAAAAGGATCCTAGCCTGAGCCAGGGCGTGGAATTTTTTGCATTTCTCCGCGAGATGACCGCAGACGGCTTTTTCACCAGCCAGATCGGAATCAAATACCTGGGCTATATCGGAAACACCTACCTGCTCAGCTTCAACGGCTGTCCGCCGGTCCCAGAAGCGTAGTGTCATCCTGAGCGGAGTGGCGCCTTCGCAAAGCGAAGGGGCCACGCAGTCGAAGGACCCCTATAGCCAGTGGAACCTCGCGGCGAAGGTTTTTGATCTGAAGAAAACTACGATGGATACAGCACTTTCCCGGTAGGGGTCCTTCGACTCCGCAAGCCGATTCGCAAGCGAATCGGCTCGCTCCGCTCAGGATGACAGTTACTTACGCCTTGCCGAACGGATCTTCCAGCGACGGGCTCTGCGGCGTGAACAGCTCCGCGCCATTTTCCGTGATGTGCATGTCGTCCTCGAGGCGCACGCCGAATTCACCCGGAATGTAGATGCCGGGTTCGTCGCTGAAGGTCATGTTGCGGGCGAGCAGAGTGGTATTGCCTCGCACCAGGTAAGGCCACTCGTGTCCATCCATTCCCATGCCGTGGCCTAGCCGGTGAGTGAAGAACTTGTAGTCTGGTCCGTAACCCGCGTCGGTAATCACCTTGCGAGCGGCGGCATCTACTGCCTGGCATTCCACGCCGGGCCGGGCCGTGCTCAGTGCGGCGGCTTGCGCACGATGGACAATGTCAAACACCCGCTTCATCTTGTCCGACGCTTTGCCTAAGACGAACGTGCGAGTGATATCGGATTGGTATCCTTCGACTGTGCAGCCGTCATCCAACATCACCAGCGTGCCTTCATGAATGGACTGCGGGACCTTCGAGCCGTGCGGGAACGACGAACCCGCATCGATGTTGATACTTACTTCGGCATGAGGGAAACCCTGCTGCTCATATGCAGCCATAATCAATTTCTCGATTTGCGCCTGGGTCGTGCCTTCGTGCAGTGCCTGGTACGCCGCCTGATAGGCTGTCCACGTGATCTTGCAGGCCAGTCTCATCAGCTCAAGCTCGTGTTCGGTCTTGATCATGCGGCAGCCCGCGGTCACCGGAGTTCCGCTCACGATCTTTAATTGAGGCGCGGCTTTTCCAAGTCCAGCGCTGAAAACGAAGCGCACAGTCTCTTCCATCCCCAGTGTGCCGGAGGAGATGGAAAGGTCTTTCAATCCCTCCGCCAGCAGTTGGTAGGGATTCTGATCTTCCTGCCAGGTGCGCACGTCGGCATTCTTGCCCTCGGGAGTAGCGGCCAGTTGCTCGCGGGCACGGCCTTCTTCAAATGCGGGACATACGCAGAGCGCGCGCCCTTTAGCCGGCAAGACCACGGCGAACAGGCGCTCGCCTCCCCACCACTGCACTCCGGTGAAGTAATTGAGCGAGGTGCCCTCCATCAGCATGATCGCGTCGAGTTGGTTGGCCTGCATAAGCTGGCGCGCCTTCTCCTGTCGCGCGGTTCTTTCGTCAGCGCTGATGGGCTTAGCCTGATCTTTCATGGATTTCAAACTGGCGATGGAAGGCGGCAGGGGAGGGCACGCCTCTTCAGCGCTGAGCGACGATGGCAATGCGGCAAGGCTTGCACCGGCGGCGATCGTGCCGGTCTGCAGAAAGCGGCGTCTTGAAAGCATGAATCCTCCAGGCGAATCAGGAACGGACATTATAGGGGTCTCCGATCTTCCATTGGCAAGCAACCGTCAAAAAATTGAAAATAGAAGCTGAATGGAAACAGGCTTTCAATGCGCCGGTTGTGGTGAGTGGAACGTGACGGCGGTCGACGAGTCCGCCGGGCGCACACAGTCTTACGTGGAAGATTGCCAGGTCTGCTGCAAGCCAAATGTTCTCCGTGTTCAGTACGACACTGCCGAGCAGGATTTTGTGATTAGCGCGCAACTGGAATAGGTATAGTAACTGCAAAGCGCTAAGACAGAGTTAAGACGAAGATGCACTCTGACTTCCCGGAGGAAGGATGAACTCGATGGCCACAAGCTATGGCGCGCACTGGACGAATGGTTGCCCACAATATGGTGACTACACAATTCGAACTCGACGGCTTTCGCGTGGTGCGCACGCTGGGCGTGGTGCGCGGGATCGTAGTGCGTTCGCGGTCGATTTTCGGCACCATCGGAGCCAGCCTGCAAACCATTCTCGGCGGCAATATTACCCTTCTCACCAACTTGTGCGAGAAAACCCGCGCCGAAGCTTTCGATCTCATGCTGCAGCACTCGGCGGAATTGGGCGGGAATGCCGTCGTGGGCGCCCGTTACGACGCCACCGAGGTGATGCAGGGAGTGACCGAAGTATTGGCCTACGGGACCGCCGTCGTGGTCGAGCCCAGCCGATAGGCAGTTGTCACGAAACTGTGCGACGGATCGGAGACCTGTCCCTACGCAGCCCCCTGCCTCCGGCAACAGCCTTTCTAACGCCTGCTGTCGATATTCGAATGTCCGCCGCAACTGTCGGCTCACGAAAAATCTTTGTGCCAGCTTACCCAGCAGGCCGAATCCTAATTCGTATGTGATCCGATCACGTACCACGGTTCCGTTGACTCCATTCCTCGTCTCTGCGACAAGTTCGTGGCGATGGTGAAAGCTTTTGAACGGCCCCTTCTTTTGCACGTCGGCGAAGTGGTGGTTCCACTCGAATTCAGTGATCTCGGCTACCCATTCCGCGCGAAAGGGAAGAAAGGGAAACACTCGAAACGAGGTCACAATCTCGGAGCCGGCCCCCGCCAGTAGATTGCGGTCGACGGTTGTACCTTCGAGGGCCGAAGGGGGAGGCGGCAGCAGCTTCAGATGGACCAGTTCGGTTCGTGTCTCTGGGGGCATGATGCTGGGGCAGATTACGAGGATTGGCGAAGAAGAGAAATACGTGCTCGATCGTAGCCGGTACCCACTGCTCGAACTGAATCTGCTCAAACTGAACCTGGTGAGTAGTCAATTACATCTCAAACATCGGATTTGGATCTGTTTTCGAGTCCCGATTCGGCCCGGGGCTTGTTATTTGCGGTTCTGAACCAGATTTTCCACAGGATTTGCACTGAGATGACAACGGCGGGAATTCTAATGCAATCGGGTAATGCCCGCAGAACCAAACCCCTAAACGCTATCTATTGTGGTCATCAAGTGAGTTAGCTACAAGGTATCGCGCTTTAGAAAAGACCTCATTCGCTCCCCTAGCGACCTACAACTTTCTCATTGACAACAAATGCTTTAGGCGTAGGATGTGGACAAATGTGGTACAAAGTGGTCGAGACGGTAGTGGTCGTGGGCAGTTAGTAAAACTTTGAGAGGTGCCAGTGGATTTTGCAGCTGACCCCCCGAAAAACAGCCCGAACGAACCCGAAATAACCGGCATTTTGATCGCTTTGACCTCCCTCGCTGTGGCAGCACAAGTACACAACAGATCTTCAGCCCTCAGGGCTAATGCATATGTTTCGCGGCAATCACCCAACTCGCGTCGACGAAAAGGGACGGCTCAAGGTCCCTGCGGAATTCAAACGGGTGATCGACGAAAAGTACAACGAGAAATTCTACATCACCAGCCTGGATGGCAAGGTTGGCCAAGTGTATCCCTTCGAGGAATGGGAACGGATCGAGCAGAAGCTGGCCGGGCTCTCCACCTTCAATCCTACGAAGAAAAAGTTTCTGGACCGGGTGAACTACTACGGGCAGATGGTCGAGATGGATGGTCAGGGGCGGCTGTTGCTGCCGCAGTTGCTGCGGGAAGCGGCGCAGCTCAAGGGCGAGGTCGCGGTGACCGGCAATCTGAGCCATCTCGTAGTTCGCAACCTGGAAGCGTACCGCGCGGAGATCGAGGAGCAACCGTTCACACCTGAGGATGAGAAGACGCTCGACGATCTGGGCATCTAGTGGACGAGGGTTTAACAAACACCCCCGAGCGGGGTGGGCATGGTGGAAGCAAGACTGGCCATGTCCCGGTTCTTTTAAAAGAAGCGATCGACTTTTTAGCTATCAAGCGTGGCGGGACGTATATCGACGCTACGGTGGGCCTGGGCGGGCACAGTTTAGAAATCGCAAAACGCCTCGGCGCACCGGGACATTTGATTGGGCTCGATAAAGATTCCGCGGCGCTCGATGAGGCCCGCGTCAGGCTGATTTCTTCCGGGGGGGAGAGTTGGCCTGAGGTAACTCTGGCGCAAGGTTCTTTCGCGGAGATCGGAAAGCGGTTCCCAGCGGCGTCAGCCGACGGACTGCTGGCAGATCTCGGCGTAAGCAGCCTGCAGTTGGACACACCATCGCGGGGCTTCAGTTTTCAGGCGGAAGGAGCGCTCGACATGCGAATGAATACGCAAGCCGGGCCCACCGCCGAACAAGTGGTAAACCAGGTCGACGAGGTCACACTCGCCAACCTGATTTACGAATTCGGTGAGGAAAGGAGGTCGCGGAGAATCGCCAGAGCCATTGTCCGGTCGCGGCCAATACGTACAACTGCGGAACTTGCAGATGTGGTATCGGCCGCGGCCCGGCCAATGAATTCGGCGGAAAGAAGAATTCATCCCGCGACGAGAACTTTCCAGGCACTCCGAATCTTCGTAAACCATGAACTGGACGACTTGCGGGAGCTGCTGAAAGCAGCCCCGCAAGTGCTGAAACCGGGCGGAAGGATAGTGATCATCAGTTTCCACTCGCTGGAGGACCGCATCGTGAAAGATGCCTTCCGCGAAGGCGCGAAGCAGGGTCAGTACAAGTTGCTGACGAAAAAGCCAGTGACCGCCGGGGAAGAAGAGATGGATGGCAACCCGCGCTCGCGCAGCGCGAAGATGAGGGCGGCGGAAAAGATTTAAGTAGCGCCGGGACGCCGGCGCTACAGAGTTCGAAAAGTTTGGCGTTAAAAAGTTTACCCCTGGAAAACCAGCCAGGGACCCGGTGCAGCCGTTGACGGATGGGCCGGGATAAAAGTTCCGGGACGGCATCGTCCTCTCTAAAACAAGGGCGAAACACAACTCTCTACCTTCTCTCGGTGCCGTCCCGGAGAGACGGAAGGTAGAAGGAGGCCAAAGATGTACTCAGGAACATTGATCGATCAGTTGATTGCCACGGTGGAGCGGACGGAAGCCCGCGCCGATGCTCGCCCACTACAATTGCTGGACAACCGCTCCCAGGAAGAAAAACTTGCTTACTGGTATTCGGTGGCGCAGCAGGAAGTCGCACAACTCGACTCCAGTCTGGCAGGGGTGGCATAAATGGCGACGGCGGCGCGGAGCGTATCTCCAGTCATGCGGCCCAGAAATAGTTGGACCGGAACTCCGGAAATTTATTTTTCCCGGCCGATCGACAACTCCCGTCTGGTGAAAGTAGAAAATCCGCAGAAGAGCCGCGAGATGAGGCAGTTTGGAATTGCTCTGGCCTGTCTGTTTTTGTTGGTAATGACTTTTGCCTGGCAACACTTCCGGGCGATTGAGTACGGGTACAAGATCGAGACCTTGCGAGTGCAGCGCGACGGATTGGTGGAGATGAACCGGGCCTTGCGGCTGGAAGAAGCATCGCTGCGCGATCCCGAGCGCATTGACACTCTGGCGCGCAAGCTGGGATTGCAATCCCCGCAAGCCGGACAAGTGATGCATATGGATGCTACCTTGCCGGACTCGGCAACGCCGGAACTGGCCAGCGTAAGGCCGGATTCAATGATTTCGGCACGGTAGAACGCACCGCCGGGCGGCGCCCGGCAAGGATGGGTTAAGCCCGTCCCCACACGAACTTTACTTGGCGGCTCCCCATACCGTGGGCCGCCATGCTTGTCTAAGGGGCGAAACGGTGGCGAGCACACCCCGCAACAGCGCGAACAAAAGAATCTATCTGCTGGGAGCGATCCTGCTGTTTTGGGCCGGGGTCATCTGCCTGCGGCTGGTCTACCTGCAAATTTTCCGCTACGGCGATTTCGAGCAGCGAGCCCAGCACCAGCAGCAGCGCACCACGGAAGTTGCCGCCAAGCGCGGAGTCATCTACGATCGGGCCGGCCGCGAACTGGCCATGTCGATCGCGGTCGATTCAGCTTTCGCGGTGCCCGCGGAAATCCCCGACCTGGCCGGAACTATTTCGCTGGTTTCGCGCATCACCAAGGCCGATCCTCGTGAACTGCTGGCCAAGTGCAAAGCGGCTCGTACCTTCTGCTGGGTGGCGCGCAAGGCGGATGCCGAGACTGCCGACCGTATCCGGTCGATGAATCTGCGCGGCATATATTTCCAGAAAGAATCCAAACGCTTCTATCCCAAACGCGAATTGGCCGCGCAGGTGCTCGGCTATGTAGGCATGGATGACGAAGGCCTGAGCGGGATCGAACGCGCCGATGACGACGAACTTCGCGGCAAGCCCGGCCGCATGCTGATTTCCGTGGACGCCCGCCGCAAATGGTTTGGCAGCGTCGAGAAACAGCCGGACCCGGGAGAGAATGTCGTCCTGACCATCGACGAAAAAATCCAGTACATCGTGGAGCGCGAACTGGAAGCGGCGATGCAGCAGACTCACGCCGAATCAGGCACCATCGTCGTAGAAAATCCGCATACGGGTGAAATTCTCGCGCTGGCGAACCGGCCGACGTTTAATCCCAACCTTGCCCGTGAGATTACGCCGCAAAAACTTAAAGACCACGCCGTAAGCGACGTCTACGAGCCCGGTTCGACCTTCAAGCTGGTCACCATATCGGCGGCGCTGGAAGAAAAATTAACTCGTCCCGATGAAGTGTTCGACTGCCAGATGGGATCGATTGTGATCAATGGCATGCGTATCCGAGACAGCAAGCCGCATGGATTGTTGCCGGTCTCGGGCATACTGGCGGAGTCCAGCGACGTGGGCGCAATCAAGATCGCCTTGCGCCTGGGAGAAGAGCGGTTTGACAAGTACATTCGCTCCTTCGGTTTCGGCCAGCAGACGGGAATCGAATTGCCGGGAGAGACGCGTGGTCTAACCAAACCGTTAAGTCGCTGGTCGAAAGTTTCCATCGGCGCGATCTCGATGGGCCAGGAGATCGGAATCAGTCCGCTGCAACTGACGGCTATGGTTTCGACCATCGCCAATGATGGGGTTTGGGTGGCGCCGCGGATCATTTCGGGGACCATCGCGCCAGGCATTACTCCGCAGATGGCCGCCTTTCATCCGGGCGCGCAGCGGCGGGTGATATCGCCGCTGACGGCGGCCCAGATGAAGCAGATGATGCAGGGCGTGGTGCTGCACGGCACCGGCAAGAAGGCCATTCTCGAGGGCTATAGCTCGGCGGGAAAAACCGGCACGGCGCAGAAAGTTGATCCCGCGACCAGGACGTATTCCCGAACCAAGTACGTGGCGTCGTTCGCCGGATTCGCCCCCATCAACGATCCTTCGATCACTGTCGCGGTGATTCTTGATTCTGCAGTCGGTCTGCACCAGGGCGGACAGGTTTCAGCGCCCGTGTTTCAGAGGGTCACACAGCAGGTGCTGGAATACCTGCACACGCCGCACGATGTCGATCTGCCGGTCAGCCGCCAGCTCCTTCTCGCGGAGCGGCAAGTTAAGGAGCAGGACATCGAAGAGGGATCACCGGACCGCCTGGGAGACACTTTAGACGCGGCTGATTCGAGTGCAGCAGAAGTTGCGGCAGCGGCGAGTCCGCAGCCCGCCCCTGTGCCCGCGAAGCCTGCTCCAGAGATCGCAGCCAGTGTGGTGGTGCCGGCGTCGATGCGTGAGCAAGAGCCCGCGCCTGGCGCCCCGGAGCAAAAGCAGGCCGCCGCCCGCAAGAAAACCAGCCAGGAGGAACAATGCTTCCGGCTCACCTGCCATCCAGCGGCACAGTCGTGCTGGAAGTTGAGCAGGGCGGGATTCTGGTGCCGACGTTTCTGGGCAAGAGCGTGAGAGCCGCCATCGAAATGGCCCAGGAAAATGGGCTGGATCTGGATGCGGTGGGGAGCGGACTGGCTCGGGAGCAATCGCCACCCCCGGGAGCGCACGTGGCGTCGGGATCATCCGTCACTGTGAAGTTTGGACGCTGAGAATAATAGTTGTCATCCTAAGCACGGGTTCCGCTCCGGAATATGGGGCTGCGCCTGGCAGGTCGCGCGGCGCTACTCAGGATGACACTTGTTTACCGGGCCCCGTGCACTAGAATCCAATCAAATGACTTTTCTTGAAGTCCTGTATGGCGCGGAAGTACTTGCCCAGAGCGGCAACCCGGGGATCAGCGGGTTGGAATACGATTCGCGGCGAATTAAGCCGGGCGATCTGTTCGTGGCCATGCGCGGCGAATCGAGCGACGGAAACAAATTCATCGACCAGGCAATTGCCGCGGGCGCGGTGGCCATCGTCACCGACTCCGGGAATGAGAAACCACGCGAAGGCGTCGCCTGGGCACAAGTGCTGCATGGACGCCGCGCCCTGGCGCGATTAAGCGCCAACTTCTACAAGAAACCGGCAGAACGGCTGGCCGTCTCCGGCATCACCGGCACCAACGGCAAAAGTACAACCGCTTTTCTGCTGGAATCCATCCTGACGGCATCGGACCGCAAGAGCGCACTGATCGGGACTATCGAATATCACGTCGCAGGGAAAATCCTTCCCGCGCCGCATACGACTCCGGAAGCCCTGGAACTGAATCGCATTCTGAACGAAGCCCTGGGACAAGGCGCCACCGAAGCGGTGATGGAAGTGTCCTCCCACGCGTTGGAACAGCAGCGCGTATTTGGCATTCCCTTCGATGTGGCCATCTTCACCAACCTGACCCGGGACCATCTCGACTATCACCACACCATGGAAGAATATTTTTCTTCCAAACAGGTCCTGTTTGAGGGCTGCGGGACGGAAGCGCCTCGAGTCGCCGTTCTCAACATTGATGACGAATACGGCCAAAAACTGGTTAAGGTCAGCAAGAAGCGCAGCTCCGAAGTTTTCACTTACGGACTTGCGAAGGGCGATTTCCATGCGGCGAAAGTCGAGATCACGCCACGCGGAACCAGATTTGACCTGGTCACGCCTGACCAGACCATTCCACTTTTTACACCGCTGATCGGCAAGGTAAATGTGTACAACACGCTGGCAGCCGCAGCTGCTGGCATCGCGCGGAAGTGCGCGACTGAGGCGATTGCCAAAGGAATAGCGTCTCTCGCTAAAGTGCCGGGAAGGTTCGAGCGCGTGGACTGCCAGCAGCCATTCACGGTGGTAGTTGACTACGCACATACCGATGATGCTTTGCGGAACCTCACCGCGCTGGCGCGAGAATTCGTGCAGCAGGCCGGGCAAAAGGGCCGCGTGATTACAGTTTTCGGCTGCGGAGGCGATCGCGATCGGGCGAAACGACCATTGATGGGCGAAGCGGCCGGGCGCGGGAGCGATTTCGTAGTGCTCACCTCGGACAATCCGCGCAGCGAAGACCCGCTGGCCATCATGAATGACGCCACAGTCGGCTTGCAACGCGCAGGCGCAAACTACAAAACGGAGCCCGACCGGAAAGCGGCAATCGTTCTGGCTTTCTGCGAAGCCAAGCCCGGAGATATTGTGCTCATCGCCGGCAAAGGCCATGAAAAAGTGCAGGTAACCCGGGCCGGCTCGATTCCTTTTGACGATGTGGAGGTCGCGCAGAAGATACTGCGAGAAACGGGATTCGATTGTAAGTCCTCCAACGCGGCCGCCGGGAAGCGGCGATGAAACTTCCGCTTTCCAGGGTCGCCGAGTTCCTGTCGGCTACCGGCGATTTCGATCACCAGGCGATCGCCCAGACCTATTCCATCGATTCGCGCACCATCCAAGCCTGGAGCGCTTTTCTTCGCGGTCAAGGGCGAGCGCATGGACGGGCACGATTTTGTCCAGCAGGCTTTGGAAAAAGGCGCCGCCGGGGCGGTCGTCCGGCGGGACGCGCTGGCCCGATATCCGGCAAAGGCCGGTTTGCTGACTGTCGACGATACTCTGATTGCTCTGCAAACCCTGGGCGCTGCGGTTCGCCGCCTGTGGGGCAAGCCCCTGGTGGGAATCACCGGGTCAACCGGCAAGACCACTACCAAAGACGCTATTGCGCACGTGCTCTCTTCACGATTTCGAGTCCTGAAGTCGGAGGGCAATTTCAATAATCATTTCGGCCTGCCGCTGATGCTGCTCAAGATTGAACCGGAGCACGAAGCAGCGGTCATCGAGATGGGCATGTCTCATCGTGGAGAAATCGCGGCGCTGGCGAAAATCGCACAGCCCGGGATTGGAGTGGTGACGAACGTAGCCCCCGTCCACCTGGAATTTTTCAATTCGGTGGCTGAAATCGCTCGGGCAAAGTACGAACTGATCGAGTCTCTGCCCGCCGATGGCACCGCCGTGCTCAATGCGGATGACGAGTATGTCTCCCAGTTCGGGCGCGATTTTCGCGGAAAAGTCGTGCGGTACGGATTGCATTCGACGGCCGACGTTCGGGCGGAGAATATCGAATCTCGTGGCGCCGCGGGTTCAGCGTTCGACGTCGTAGTCGATGACCGCCGTGAGCGGACGACCTTGCCGCTGGTCGGAAAACACAACGTCTATAACTCGCTGGCGGCGGTCGCGGTGGGGCTGGAACGAGGGTTGAGCCTTTCCCAGGCGGCCGGCGCACTGGCGACTCTGGTCGCCTGCGGACAAACGGGGGGCGGTCGTCCAACTGGGCAACATCACGGTCATCAACGATTGCTACAATTCCAATCCAACAGCCCTGGACGCAATGGTTGACACGCTGGCTGCGATGCCGGCGAAGCGCAGAATTGTGGTTGCGGGTGAGATGCTGGAACTCGGCCCGGCCGGAGAAGAACTGCATCGCCGATCCGGCGCGCACATGGCAAAGAAGGGAATCGATGTCCTGCTTGGAGTGCGAGGCTTGGCCCAGGCGACGGTCGAGGCTGCGAGGCAGGCTGGTATTCGGGCCGAGTTTGTGGCCACGCCCGAAGAAGCGGGCGAGTGGCTGGCGCGTGAAACTCACGAGGGCGATGTCGTCCTGCTGAAAGCGTCACGCGGTGTGAAACTGGAGCGGGCGTTGGAGACGCTTGTCGCTCGGCAAAGGCCAGTGGTCAGCAAATCAAAGGCCGCTGAAAAACGATCCTGACGACTTAAGACCGGAGCCCGAAACGGAGGCTGATTGCTCTACTGGCTGCTGTACCTGAAGCTTTTTCATTACTTTCCGCCATTCCGTATTTTCCGGTATCTGACTTTTCGTACAGCTTTCGCCAGCCTCACCGCGCTTTTCACCGCACTTATCGTCGGCCCGCTCGTCATCAACCGCCTGCGCGAATTTCAGATCGGCCAGTTCATCCGCGAAGAAGGTCCCAAGGCTCATCAGAAGAAAGCCGGTACGCCCACCATGGGCGGCCTGCTGATCGCCATTTCGATCGTAGTTCCAACTTTGTTGTGGGCCGACCTCAGCAATCGCTTCATCTGGATCGCAGTGCTTTCCACCTGTGCATTTGCCGCCATTGGATTTGCCGACGACTACATTAAAGTCGTGAACCGCCGGAATCTGGGCCTGACCTCGAAGGCCAAACTGGGATTGCAGATTGCGGCCAGCATCCTTATCGCCGTGGCTCTGATCGCCATGCAGACCCGCGGAATGTATTCAACCCGGCTGCTGGTGCCGTTCCTGAAGCAGTTTCATCCCGACCTGGTGATTGAGCGTCTGGTCAACAATCCGGCGCTTTGGCCTCTGGCCTTCCTTCCATTTATCGCGTTTGTTGTGCTGGTGATCGTCGGGTCAAGCAACGCAGTAAATCTTACCGACGGACTGGACGGCCTGGCTATCGGGTGTACGGTCATCGCGGCGGGTGCGCTGGCGGTGTTGACCTACGTCAGCGGTCACGCCACATTTTCTTCCTACCTCGAACTGCAACGCATGCCGCTGGCGGGCGAGCTGACGATTTTCTGCGGCGCCATGGTCGGATCGGCGATTGGATTCTTGTGGTACAACGCCCATCCCGCCGAAGTTTTCATGGGAGATGTCGGTTCCCTGGCTCTCGGCGGCGCGATCGGCACGGTCGCGGTCATGATCAAGCAGGAACTTTTGCTGCCCTTCATCGGCGGCATCTTTGTGATTGAAGCCGTGTCCGTGATCCTGCAGGTCGCGTCATACAAATTGCGCAAGAAACGTATCTTCAAGATGGCGCCGCTCCATCATCATTTCGAATTGCTGGGCTGGTCGGAATCAAAAATCATCGTGCGCTTCTGGATTGGATCCCTGGTGTTTGCCCTGTTCGCCCTGACCACACTGAAGCTAAGATAAAAGCTGGCTCCTGGCTTCTGGCTCCTGGCCAAGACCAGAGGCTCTAAGCCAGAAGCTAGAAGCTAGAAGCCAGAAGCTGCCTTCATGAATCTCACCAATAAACGCGTGCTGGTCGTAGGCCTGGGCCGGTCCGGCGTGGCCTCGGCTCTGTTTCTACAGGCCCGCGGCGCTCGCGTAACCGTTTCGGACGCAAAGCCACAAGATCAGTTGGGAGAAGACATTCCAGTCCTGCTCGACCACGGCATCGCGGTGGAGACCGGCGGACACGGCGAGCGCACCTTTCGCGGACAAGACCTCATCGTGGTCAGCCCGGGAGTTCCGGTCGATTCGCCGCCTCTGGTTCAGGCGCGCGCATTGGGCGAACCGGTGATCGGCGAAATCGAGTTGGCCTCTCTGTTCCTGCCCAAAAACATCGTCGCTATCACAGGTTCTAACGGCAAGACCACGACCACAACCCTCGCAGGCGAAATCGTGGCTGCCGGCGGCTTTTCGACAGTGGTCGGCGGCAATATCGGAACTCCGGCAATCTCGCTGGTGGAGCAGGCGAAGCCTGACACCGTAGTGGTGCTCGAGGTGTCGAGTTTTCAGTTGGAGACGATTCAGAAATTTCGTCCAAAGGTCGCGGTAGTGCTTAACATCACTCCCGATCACCTTGACCGCCACCGCACCTTCGCGGCCTACACCGACGCCAAGGCTCGCATCTTCGAGAATCAGCAGCCGGACGATTTCGCGGTGCTGAATGCCGACGATCCCACCTGCGTGGAACTCGCACGCCGTACTCGCGCAGAAGTTTTCTGGTTCAGCCGCAAAGAAGAGGTCAAGCAGGGCGCCTACGTTCGCGATGGCCGGATTTTGTTTCGCGATCCGCGACTTCACGATAAACCGGGACAACGCGAGGTTATGTTAGCTTCTGAAATTCCGCTCAAAGGCGCTCACAACATCGAGAACACACTGGCCGCGGTGTGCGTGGGCGCTCTCCTGGGTTGCGAGATGGAGCAGATTCGCACAGCGGTGATCCACTTTAAGGCGGTGGAACATCGGCTGGAGTACGTCGCCACGATTCGCGGGGTCGAGTACTACAACGACTCCAAGGCCACAAACGTGGATGCGACCATCAAAGCGCTCGAGTCGTTCCCGGCAAACGTGCACCTCATTCTGGGCGGCAAAGATAAAGACAGCGACTACACACTGCTGAACGACCTGCTGCGGCAACGGGTCCGGCGGGTTTATACGATCGGTGCGGCGGCGGCGAAGATCGAGTCGCAAATTAAAGGCGCGACAGAAATTGACCACGCGGGAACCCTCGAAACGGCGGTGAAGCACGCCGCCGCGGCCGCCAAAGAAGGAGACATCGTGTTACTGGCTCCAGCCTGCGCCAGCTTCGACCAGTTTCAGAATTATGAACACCGGGGGCGGGTGTTCAAGGAAGTAGTTGGTGCGCTGGCGGCGAACGCCTGAATTCCCTGAATCGGTTGCGTGAATGTGGGCGCGGGCGTCCCGCCCGTGCTGGCCTGGACCGTCTCATCTGCGGTCCTTGCCAGCCCTGCACGAGCGAGGACGCTCGCGCCTACACTCGAACCAAGATAGTTACAGGCTCTTCAAAATTCACAGACATTCCTCTGCGCGCCTCCTTGCCTCCGTGGTGAAATAAACCTCCGATGGCAAAGCGCGTAAGCGTCGATGGCTGGCTGTTTACGGT
Source organism: Terriglobia bacterium (assembly GCA_963734265.1). GTDB lineage: Bacteria > Acidobacteriota > Terriglobia > Terriglobales > Acidobacteriaceae > JAIQFF01. The sequence continues at coordinate 892,062 of CAVTGN010000008.1, read as the reverse complement.
CACTCTGATCCTGGTTTTTCTGGGACTCGTGATGGTATTCAGCGCCTCGGCGGTCATGGCCAAAGAGCGCTACGGATCGGGTTATTACTTTCTCCTGCGGCAGGTGGGATGGGCCGCGGGCGGAATCGCGGCCATGCTGGTGGCGATGAAGGTGGACTATCGCCGCTACAAGCATCCCGCAGTCGTGTTTTCGGTGCTGGGCGCTACTACGCTGCTGCTGATTTCAGTTTTCTTCCTCGATCGCGCCCACAACACGCATCGCTGGATACACTTCGGAGGCTTTTCATTCCAGCCCTCGGAAGTGGCCAAGGTCGCAGTAATACTTTTCCTCGCCTACTATCTGGAAAATCGCACCCACTCCATGAATGACTGGCGTAACACATTGCTTCCCGCCATTCTGCCTACGCTGATGTTTCTGGCGCTGATCGTTTTCCAACCGGACCTGGGCACCGCGATCGCATGCGCCGCGATTACCGCCTGCATTATGTTTGTGGCAGGTTTGCAGCTGCGCTATCTGGGATATGCCTGCCTGGCCTCGGTGATTCCGCTTTATTTTCTGATATTCCGTGTGGCCTGGCGTCTGGACCGCATCATGGCGTTTGTTAATCCATATTCGGATCCCCAGGGAAAAGGTTTTCACATCATTCAATCGCTGATTGCGGTGAGTACCGGAGGGATCACTGGACTGGGCTTCATGGAAGGGAAGCAGAAACTCTTCTACCTGCCGGAACCGCACACCGACTTCATCTTCGCCGTGACCGCGGAGGAGTTGGGCTTGCTGGGTTCGCTGGTGGTCTTACTGCTTTTCGGAATATTTTTGTGGCGCGGAGTCCGAACCGCGCTTCGCACCCAGGACATGTTTGGCCGGCTGCTCGCCGTCGGCATCACCAGCATGGTCGTGGTGCAAGCCTTTATCAACATCAGCGTGGTGCTGGGAATCATGCCGACCAAGGGCATTCCGCTGCCTTTCGTGTCATATGGAGGATCATCCCTGCTGGTTACGCTGGCCTGCGTGGGAGTGCTGCTGAACATCACCAAACAAACCGACTGATGGGATTCTGAGCTCAGACCCGGTGGACAGTCTGGTGCCTCTCCGAATTTCCCTCATTTTCAATTGGCAATGCGCGTGTCAAAAACTCCGGTTTCGATCTGGCCGCTGCGCTTAACCTGCACGAAGATCCGATAGTCGCCGGGCTGCGGAAATCCGTAGGGAAAGGAGACCTCGGCCGGCGTCGTTGCCGGATGAGCCATGCCATGATTCATATCCATATCCGTCGGCTTAACATCTTTCTGCACCAGCGCTAAGGCCGCCATCGGCACCGAACCCGCGGGATGCACGTGGGCAAAAACGCTTCGATCCGAGCGAACGAACACGGCGTGTCCCGCCATGCCCATGTAAGGTTCGAGATCATTCACCGGCTTTCCGTTGCTATCTTCCACGCGAAAGCGAAACCATCCCAGCTTTCCGACCGCGGGCTGCGTGCCATCACGCTCCCACACCATGCGGCTGCCGTCCGGCAGTTGCGCAACCTGTGCGCCGCTCGCGGGAGATGCCGTGATTGCACTCGCGCTTGCGACCGAGTCGTCTCCGGTCAGGACCTTGCCCGTCACTTCCGGCAAGTCGATCTCCGTGACCATGGTTTCTGGGAATCCTGATTCGCGAACGATGTCGGCGAACACCTGATAGTGCCCAGCGCTAATATGCGGCAAGGAAACCGTAAAGCTGCCATCGGCATTCAGTTCGGGGTGCAGGTGATAGAACTGTTCCAGTCCCGGCGTTCGCAGTAGAAAAAGGTGCATCACATGGCCGTGATCGGGCACCAGCCGCATCGACCAGGCATCCTTGCGACGCTCGTGCCAGAAATTTTCAGCCATGCGCAGCGTCAGTTGCCCGTTCTCTTTATCCAACGAAGCGGTTAACGGCGGCGCCTTGTAGAGCATGCCAGTCGCCAGATCGGCGGCGGCCACGTTCCACCACCAGTTGCCCAGAGCCAGCAGTGCAATTACAACGAGTGCTGTAACCACGACGGCAATTCGTCCGTTCCGTTTATTCTTTGCGGATTCCGAATCGCCGGGCTGCAGTTGACCCTCGCGGGCAGCCGCGCCCGCAATCGCAACCACGCCGAATGAAAGAAAGAGCATGAGGCCAAAGAGAAGTCCGCCCAGGGCGCGCTGCATAGGCAAGGTCCGGCGCGCGAAGGCGGGGACCGGGAGCGCCAGCTCACCTTTACCCTGAGGTCCGTCCGCCTGCACTCGTACTTCCCACGATCCGGACGCCATCAGCCAGACCTTGCCGCTGAAAGATTGAGGATCGCCGGGCACGGGTTGCATAGGGTCCGGTGTGGGAGGCAAGCCCGCATCTTTTGCGGTCAGATAAACCGGCACCACCTGGACCGCGCTCATGGGCGCCGTGGTACTGCGAATCTCCACCTGGGCGACTCCCGGGATCATTCCCGGCGGACGCACGGTAATCAATAAATGATAGGGACCAGCATCGCCTTCATAGAAGACGTCGGGGCTACCGACATGGGCGAGAGCGGGGGCGCCGAGGCACACGCAGGCAATGAGCAGGGCACGGACAATCAGCCGCATAAGCTTCTTCATCAGCCTGGCTTTCTCGACTTTAGCGTCGGATGCGCCTGAGCCAGTCGCCCCAGGCCAGGCCGATGCGGGCGGAAATCATCGACGCCACGAACGCTATACCCATTCCGATCCAGAACTCTGCGCGTGTTTTCTCGTACGGCGCAAATTCCCACGCCAGGTGGTAATCGGATGGGCGCATGAAGTATCCGAAATAATTCATTCCGAAGATCGCATTGCGCGCCCATGGCGAATTCAGAAAATTGCCAAATGGCCACTGCACCGCCAGCATGACCGCCAAAAACGCCGAACCTGCGATTGCAGCCTGCGCAAACTTGCCGCGGGCAGAAAACCGGTTCAGGACGTAGTCCAAGGCCACGGCGCCGGGGATCACCAGCAAAGGGAACCCGAGTGGAATCATGTGCGTGATCGGCGTGAATACCGGACCGAGCTTGGCTTGCGCGGGAAACAAAGGGAAGATCCACAATCCAGCCAACCAGAGTACGGTGTAGAAACTTGCAACGATGGTTGCCGCCCAACGATGCCCTGAGGCCCGCGCGATCCCGATCAGCCCAAACGGACCTATCATTCCCACCACGCGATAAAAGATCGCGCTGTGCATCAAGGTGTTATCGCCGAGATACTCGTAGACCAACATGAACAGCAGACAAAAGAGCAACGAACCAACGTACAGCAGCAGCCAGTTCAACTTGCTTTTTGCCTCGCCGGAAGACCGGTTCATCTGGCCCACAATCAGAATCAAGCCGCCCAGGCCCATAGTGATGATTCCGATGAAAAGCAGCACATGCGGCGGGCTCAAAATCTTGATATCAAGACCGAAGGAATCGTGCCACCAGTTATCAAAGGGCGCCGATGTGAGCATGGCGAATCCGCCCCACGCAGCGATAAACGCTCCCAGAGGTCCGCGAAATCCCCAGATTCGAACCGATGATTCTTTGGCCGCAGAGTCGGCGCTGAAGGTGGTGTGCAGAATCAGATATGCGCAGGAGAGGCCAGTCAATACGGCTCCGAACTGAATGGCCAGGTGAGCGGGAGTCCAGAACGTGTCTCGTCCGATCCCGGTGTGCCAGGAGATGTCCCAGTAGAGGCCGAACGTAGTCGACGTGACAGCCACCACGGTGGACCAGACATACCAGGGAACAGCGGCAACCCTCGTTGCAGACCGCTCCAGGGTCAGGGAAGAGGCCGGCATTGCGATGCGAGCACTATCGGCCACAGCAGCACCTCAGGAGGTGCAGTGTAGCAAACCGGGTGAAGGCGCTCAATAGACGACGAATCTGCAACGCCCGCAACCGGGAAACTTCGAGCACCAGGGTCCTACTTGACGCCCTTCTCCGGGTTCCATGAGCCTTGCAGCTTGCGGACAAAAACGATCTGCCCCACGTGATATGCGTTGTGGGTTCCGATGTGCGCGATCTCTGATGCCGAAGCCTCCAGCTTCTTTTCATCGGCGGTTTCGACGAACTTTTCCAGGTCGGTCATCACCTGGTCGAGTTGCTTTACGGTGTCATTCCATTTCTTGCTGTCAAAATTATTGAAAGTCTCATCGTTGTTTCCGCTGAATTTTTCCGGCGGCTCACCCTTGAACTTGGCCAGCTCCTGGCGGTTCCAGAACAGCAGGTGATTGGTGAGTTGTCCCACAGAGTGGTTGCCGCTGCCATCTTTCCAGGTGGCTTGCTCGGCTGTGAGCCCCTCCACCGCCACGCTGATGGGTACGAACCAGTCTTTCTCGTTGTGAGTGGTACGCAACTGTTCGAGCAGTATGCCCCGCAGCGTTGTGGGCTTCGGGCTTTCCGCGTAGGCGTGGAACGACACGGAGAGAAGCAGAAACGCAATGATCGTTTTCATAACGACATAGTCCTCCGGCACATGGTACGAGAATAGACGTATCCGGCGGCGATTTGGTTAGAGAGAATCAAGGGTTAGATAAAATCAGGCGGCGCCTTCGCTGCCCCCGCCTGCTCCTAAAGCGTCAACTCGCTGCAGCCATCCGCGGCGACTTCCGGTTTATAGTCGAAGCATGCGAGCAATCCTGGCGGGAGGAGGGACCGGCGGACACGTAATCCCTGCGCTCGCGATTGCCCAGGAACTGCAAAAGCGATACGGCGCCGAAGTCTTGTTCATCGGGACGGCGCGAGGCATCGAGAACCGTCTGGTTCCCGCGGCTGGATTTCCTCTGCGACTGGTCCAGGTCGGCGCATTGAACAAGGTAAGTTTGAAAACGCGGGTAAAGACTCTGTTCGATCTTCCCCGGGCGGTATGGGATGCGCGCCGCATCCTCTCTGAATTTGCTCCTGATGTGGTGATTGGAGTGGGAGGATACGCTTCCGGCCCGGCCATGCTGGCGGCCATTCTCAAACGGATTCCAACTCTGGCATTCGAGCCCAACGTCGTGCCCGGCTTTGCCAATCGCGTGGTGGCCAGGATGGTTTCCGCGGCGGCGGTTCACTTCCAGGAAACCGCGCGATATTTTCCTCGTGCCGTGGTCACCGGTGTGCCGGTTCGTGACGCATTTTTCAAAATCGCCGGCACGGCCACGGGAAACGACAGACCAACTTTGCTCGTCTTCGGCGGAAGTCAGGGTGCGAATGCCATTAACCAGGCGATGATTCAATGTTTGCCCGAACTGGTGAAGCAGGTGCCAGATATTCACATCATCCATCAGACCGGCGAGCGTGACTATAATGACGCGCAGGCCGCATACCAGAAGGCAGGCTCGTCCGCCGAGGTGTATCCGTTTATTACGGACATGCCGGCTTTCTTTGCGCGGGCAGATTTGATCTTGTGCCGTTCCGGCGCCAGTACCGTTGCGGAAATCACAGCCGCGGGCAAGCCGGCGGTCTTCGTTCCTTTTCCGCGAGCCGCCGACGATCATCAAAGGGTGAACGCCCAGGCGCTCGAGCGGGCCGGCGCCGCCGTAGTTGCGGAAGAGACCAGGCTCGAACGGGTGTGGCTGGCGGATACGCTGGCAGCACTGCTGGCTGATCCGGGACGGCTGCAGCGCATGAGCCGGGCGGCAAGAAAGCTGGCGCATCCGGACGCGGCCGGCGATATCGCGGCCATGGCGGCTCGGCTGGCGGGAGTGGAAGGCGTGTCATCCTGAGCGGCGCTGAACGGAAGATTTGTCATCCTGAGCGGAGGGGCTGCTTCGCGAAGCGAAGCAGCTACGGAGTCGAAGGATCCCTGCAGTGCCGAGGGTCGTGGCTCGGAGGTGTTTTCCAGTGTCTGTGGGCCCGAGAAAGCATGCGACGGGGTTCGTGGTGGTAGGGGTCCTTCGACTTCACAGACCGATTCGCGTTGCGAATCGGTCTGTTCCGCTCAGGATGACAAGGGTTTAGAGGTCAGGATCACAAGGGTTCAGGGCTCAGGATGATGACAAGGGCTACGGCTCCGGATAACAAACGGTTAGACTTCGTTGACTGCAGCGGAAGCTGATTCGACATGTTTGCCAAAATCCAGCACGTTCATTTCGTGGGCATCGGTGGTATCGGCATGAGCGGAATTGCCGAGGTGCTACTCAACCTTGGCTACAAGATTTCCGGTTCTGACCTGAAGAATTCTGCTATCACGCATCGACTGGCGGAGATGGGCGCAACCATTTTTGAAGGGCACGCCGCAGAGAACATTGCCGGCGCGGAAGTGGTGGTCACCAGTTCTGCGGTGGTGCAGCAAAACGCTGAAGTTGTCGAAGCTCACCGCCTGCACATTCCGGTCATCCCTCGCGCCGAGATGCTGGCGGAACTGATGCGGCTGAAGTACGGCATCGCTATTGCTGGCATGCATGGCAAGACTACGACGACTTCGATGGTCGCCGCCGTCCTGGCCGCCGGAGGCCTCGATCCGACTGTTGTGGTCGGCGGGCGCGTGGACGCCATGGGTTCCAACGCGCGTCTGGGCAAATCCGAATACATGGTGGCCGAAGCCGATGAAAGCGATCGCTCGTTCCTCAAGCTATCGCCCGTGCTGGCCGTGGTCACCAACATCGATCGCGAGCACATGGATTGCTACCGCAACATGCGCGACGTGAAGCGCGCATTTCTGGAGTTCATGGACCATGTGCCTTTTTACGGCGTGGTCGTGGCATGCAACGACGATCCTCTGCTGCGCCGCCTGTTTCCACAAGTTCGGCGCCGGACGGTGACCTATGGGACGCGGCGAGGTTCAGATTTTTATATCAAGCTGGGAAAATCTGCCTTCGATTCCGCCAACGAACGGCCGACCAGCCACTTCCGCGTCAATTACGGAGATCGCGACCTCGGCGAATTCCGCCTGCATGTTCCGGGAGTACACAATGTCCTGAATGCGACTGCGGCGATTGCGGTCGGGATCGGTCTCGATATCAAGGCCGATGACGTTCGCGCGGCGCTGGAAAGCTTTCGCGGAGTAGACCGGCGCTTCCAGTTGCGTGGCAAATCGGCCGGGGTCAGCGTGATCGACGACTACGGCCATCATCCTACCGAAATTCGCGCCACTCTGGCGGCAGCCCGCGAGTGTGGTTTTCGTAAAGTCCATGTGATCTTCCAGCCTCACCGCTATACCCGTACACGGGACCTCATGGACGAGTTCGCAACCGCGTTTGACAAGGCCGACTCCCTTTTCGTCCTCGACATTTACGCTGCCAGTGAGCCACCCATCGAGGGAATTAGCGGCGAGGTTCTGGCTCGGCAGATCCGCGATAAGGGTAATCCCACCGCAGCCTATGTATCTTCGTTTGCCGATGCAGTTACCTCGGCTGCGGCTGTGGCCCAGAGTGGAGATATGATTCTGACCCTGGGCGCCGGAAGCGTGTCTCAATTGGGACCAATGATTCTGGAAAAGCTTGGGACGAGAGATGTGGTGGCTACGTCCGCTGGTCAATAGGTGGCCTGATTTCTGCGAGCTGCGTCCACCGATCAATCAGAAAACCCCATCCGCCCGCGAATTTTGCCCTAAAGACCACAAAACATCAGAAAGCTGATAACGACTTCTCTCGCCACCCGTCTAACGGGCAAAAGGGGTAGATATGGCTTCCGAAAAAGCGATGTACTGGATGGCGGTCTGTGTCCTAGCCCTCGGGGTCGCGAACGGACTTGTCAGCGAACACACCGGGTGGGCGGACCGCCTGGCCGACGGATCGCTCTCGTTGCTGGATCGCGCGTCCGAGACCGCAACGCGTTACGCGGGCGTGGTGGCGATGCGGCTGGATGGTGACAACCTAAATCTTGGCAACCTCGATCTTCGCAACCTCAATCTCGGCGACCGGGACGGCGGCAACCGGCTGCTTGCGCGTGCCGAGATTTCCGCGGTTCGGGCTCAGGCGCGATTGGCCTGCGTCGAGGGCACCGTGGCTCGCCGCCAGGGTGAAATGGCTCGAATACAGGCACAAAGAATTCGGGCTCAGGTCAGGCAGCAGGCTTTTCGTGAGTTCATCGGTGGCCCGCGCGAGAAATTGGTCATCGACGTCCCTGAGACACCAGAAGTCTCGACCGACGAATCCTATTAGAGTCGCCGACCGAGGCGATATGCAGTCCGTAAACCTCAAACGACGGACGGAAGGTCTCGCCTCCACCCTGTGCAAAAGTCTCCAATTTTTTCTATCTCTCATCGCTAAAAGCAGTTATAGTAATTTTGCTCAGCGGTTCCCTGTCGACAATTGACCTGAGTTGATGGCGCGGAAATCCGGCCCCACCATCTCGCAGGAAGAGTCATACCCATCGGCCAACGAGGCCGGGCGCGGCGAAGTCCATGATGCCCGCCTGCTCGACTTGGACGTGGAGCAGGAACCTCCATTCCTGCGGGTGCAGAAGCGTGTCTCCGTCCGCCGTGGTTCACTTCCTAAGAAAACTGTCACCCGCCTTACCTGGGCCGCCGTGGCGCTCGGCATCGTATTCCTCTGCGGAATCACCGTCGCCTCCATTTACCACTACGGAGAGCGTTCCTGGCGCTTCCGCGTCGAATCCAGCGATGACATCGAAATCAGCGGCTTGCAGAATGTGGCCCATTCGCAGGTGATGGAAGTGATGGGCGGCGATATCGGCCGCAACATTTTCTTTGTGCCCCTGGCGCAACGAAAGGCTCAGCTTGAACAGATCCCGTGGGTGGAATCGGCCAGCGTCATGCGCTTCATTCCCAACCGGCTCAAGGTTGAAATTCACGAACGTACTCCGGTTGCGTTCGCGCGCGTAGGTTCCCGGGTTCTTCTGACCGACGAGGTCGGCACCCTGATGGAATTGCCGGCCAAGAAGAAATATTCCTTCCCGGTGATTGTGGGAATGAATACCGGCGAGCCAGCCTCGACTCGCGCCGCGCGAATGAAAATCTATAACGACGTTGTCAGCCAGCTCGATTCCGGAGGAGCGCATTATTCCCAGGACCTCAGCGAGATCGACCTCTCCGATCCGGAGGACGTGAAGGTCATGGCCAACAATCGCGCCGGCGAAGTGCTGGTCCACCTGGGATCCTCGAACTATCTGGATCGTTACAAGATTTATGTCACGCACGTGCGCGACTGGCAGCAGCAATTCGACAAGCTGGAATCGGTAGACTTGCGCTACGACCGGCAGATTATCGTCAATCCGGATTTGCAGGGAACCGCCAAGCAGCCTCCGCTTTCCGCCGCCGCGGCCAAGAAAGCGATGGCGGCCGGGGTCAAGCCAGCCGCGCTGATTACTCGAATTACTTCCGCTCCCAAACCGTCACCGGCCTTCACGGTAAAACCAGCGGAGATTTCCAAGGCGAAACCGATTCCAGTCAAAACCACGAACGTCAAAGTCACGAAGGCTCGACACCACAAACCGAATGTTCGTCAGGCCAGAGCCCTTGCCAGGTCAAAGGCAAAAGCAAAAATAGCAACTACCCAAAAAACCGACAGCGGGCAAAAGTCCGTGGCTGCGGCGCCCGCAAAACCAGCTTCGGGGATTGCCAAGGGAGAGGAACCACAATAGGAATGGCGAATCAGCACGAGCATCTTTTGACCGCAATCGACGTAGGCAGCGCCAAGACCTGTGCGTTGGTCGCGGAGGTCACCGACAACGGTTTGCGTTACCGCGGCCACGGCGTGGCGGAATCGCGCGGCTCTCGCAAAGGCGTCATCGTGGATCTGGACAAGGCCGTGAGTTCCATCCAGAAGGCGGTGGAGCAGGCGGAAGACGCTGCCGGCGCGCCCGTCGAACACGCCTTGCTGGGCATGGCCGGAGCGCACGCGCGTGGCATCAACAGCCATGGCGGCCTGAGTTTCGGCGCTCGGGCGCGTGAGATTGGCCGCGAGGAGCTTCGTGCCGCGGTGGACAAGGCCCGCGCCATCCCGCTCCCCGATGACCGCGAAATTCTTCACCTGTTGCCCCAGGAATTCATTCTCGATGATCAGACCGGCGTGCACGATCCGCTGGGCATGATGGCGGCTCGCCTCGAAGTGCGCGTCCACATGATCACCGTGGCTTCGACCGCCATGCAGAATGTCGTGACCGCCGTCAATCGCGCGGGCGTGCACGTCGACGATACCGTATTCGAGCCGCTGGCCTGCGCCGATGCGGTCCTGCGTGTGGACGAGCGCGAACTGGGTGTCTGCCTGGCCGACCTGGGCGCGGGGTCAACCAGCTTAATCGTTTTTCATGAAGGCGCCGTGGCGCACACTGCGGTGATCCCGATTGGCGGAGATCATTTCACCAGCGATTTATCGGTCGGGCTCTGCACTCCTGTCGCCGAAGCGGAAAAGATAAAACGGCTTTATGGCAACGCCATCGTGACTCTGATTCCGGAAGGCAACGAAGTCGAAGTACCTTCCGTTGGAGATCGTCCCTCGCGTTTGATTTCCCAGCGTATGGTGGCGGAGATCCTTGAGCCGCGCGCCCGGGAACTTTTTGAGATGTTGCGTGACAATCTGCGCCACGCGGGAATGTTCGAACTGGTGGCGGGTGGGATCGTGCTTACGGGAGGTGGATGCCGTCTGCCCGGCATTCTTGAGATCGCGGAGTCCGTGCTTCATCGGCCCCTGCGCCTCGCCTGGCCTGCGCCGCTGGCGAAAATGCCGTCCACGCTGGCCGAGCCGGAGTACGCAACGGTTCTTGGCATGGTGTTTTACGGACACCGCGCTCGCATCGCACGCGGAATTCAAAGCGATCGCTGGAGTTCGAGGTTGAAGGCAATGTTCGTAGGAAAGGGTGCTTAGGTTTTGTAGCGCCGGCATCTTGCCGGCTGTCCCGAGGGCGTCCCGCCCTCGTCGATTGATCGAAACAGTGGGGGCGGGACGCCCCCACGACAGCCGGCGGGACGCCGGCGCTACGGTCGAGATTTCGGAACGACGCACGAAGAAGGTCAACAGAGCAGGCAAATTTAACTGAAGGCGGCGGACATGAAAAAAGAGAACGACATTCGCATCAGCTTTAACGAAGATTCCCGCAACGACGCCAAAATCAAGGTCATCGGCGTGGGTGGAGGCGGCAACAACGCAGTCAACCGCATGATCGACTCCGGCATGGAGGGGATCGAATTCGTAGTCGCCAACACCGACCTGCAGGCGCTGCGAATGTCCCGAGCCCCGATGAAGATTCAACTCGGGGTGAAACTCACCAATGGACTGGGCGCGGGCGCGAACCCCGAAGTCGGGCGCAAAGCCGCGCTCGAAGATTCCGACAAGATTATCGAGGCCCTCGAAGGCGCCGACATGGTATTCGTCACCGCCGGCCTGGGCGGCGGCACCGGTACCGGAGCCGCACCCATCATTGCGTCCCTGGCCAGCGAGATGGGAGCGCTGACGGTTGCGGTCGTGACCAAGCCGTTCGCTTTTGAAGGCAAACGCCGCATGCAGCAGGCGGAGCGCGGCATCTCCGAGTTGATGGATTCGGTGGACACCACCATTGTCATCCCCAACGAGAAGTTGCTGGCGGTCGCTCAGGACGCAGGCTTCTTCGAATCATTCCGCGTCGCTGACGACATCCTGCGGCAAGGCGTGCAGGGCATCTCGGACATCATCACCATCCCGGGGATCATCAATCGCGACTTTGCCGACGTGAAAGCCATCATGGCGGGCATGGGTTATGCCGTCATGGGCACTGCCACTGCGAGCGGGGCGCATCGCGCCACCGACGCCGCGCAAAAAGCCATCGCGTCACCGCTGCTCGAGGCCGGCGCAATCGACGGAGCGCGCGGAATTCTCATCAACATCACTGGTTCCACCTCGCTGAAACTGGCCGAAGTGCAGCAGGCCTGCAGCATCATCCAGGGCGCGGCGCATGAAGATGCCAACATCATCTTCGGTGCGGTGCTGGACGAAAAGGCCAAGGACGCGGTGAAGATCACCGTGATCGCCACCGGCTTCAAGGACTCGGACCTCAGGCGGCGCCAGGCGGAATCGCGAACCGGATTTGTGATTTCATCAGACGTGTCCGAACCCGAGACCGACTATCTGCCCGAGCCCGTGCCTCCGCCGATGGTGATGGAGGAGCACTCGCCCGCCCGGCAAATCGCGGTGCAGCCCACGGAGAGAATCGCGGTCGACACCCTGCGCGATGCCATGATTGCCAACTTCGAGAAAGAAGACCTCGACGTGCCGGCATTTCTGCGCAAGCGGGGTGAAATAAGTTAGGGGTGTGTGATGGATGAACATGGCAGCCGCCCATCGAGCGGCTGTCATCCTGAGAAGCGGAACCCTTCGCTCCGCGAAGGGTTCCCGACGAAGGCTCGCGCTCGTCCCGCGGGGGAAAGCAGGTCCCTCCACTGCGCTTGCTGCGCTGCGCTTCGGTCGGGATGACAGGGAGTTAGGGACTACGAGGAAGTACATGAACGAATGCCACGTTAATCCAGCCGGACCAGAAAAACCTTGCCCTCGGACGTCTGGGTATCGCGGGCAATCTCCTCGGCGCGTTTGCGGTCATCCTGCAACACCCGGACTCGCACCCACCAGTCGCCTACGGGGCTGCTGAAGCGCAAAACTTTGGCGGTCTTGTATCGCCGGGTAAGGCGGTCGGCTACAACGTTGGCGCCGCCTTCGTGACGGAAGGAACCGATCTGCACCGCCCAGCGCCCGCCGCGATCAGACGGCACCGGCATGCGCAAGACCTCGAGCTTGACCTGGGCCACACCCGCTTGCCACACGTCTGCCTGTTTAGCCGCCGCCAGCGAGAGATCGACAATCCGTCCTTCGACGAAAGGACCGCGATCGGTGATTCGCACGACCGTCGAATGTCCGGTCTTGACGTTGGTCACCCGAACAGTCGAGCCCAGCGGCAAAGTGCGATGCGCCGCGGTCAGCTCGTTCATGTCGTAAATTTCGCCATTGGAGCTGCGGCGGTTGTGATACGGGGCTCCGTACCAACTGGCTTTGCCGGTCTCCACTGATAGGGGTTTCCCGTCTGGAAGGGAAATGGATGTGTCGGCCTGTCCGACTTTTTCCTGCTTTTGATCTCCGCCCGGCCGCGCCGATCCAGGTCGCTGGGATGCTGGCGGGATCGTTGCCGGAACTGCCCCAGGAACCGCTGCAATTGACGGTTCGACCATCGGCGGTGCCGGGGGAGGCGTGACCTTGGACTGTTTTTTCCCTCCGCATCCTGCCCCGGCAAGCACGGTGAGAGCGATGGCCAGAATCGAAACGAACCGAGATGGGACTAGCGGCGGGGTGACTTGGCTTCGTCCAGGTAATCGGCGAGCTTCGCCATCTTTTCGGAAGCCACTCGCAGGGCCTTGGTGGAGTGCTGGCGAACAGCCGGCACTACTTCGTCGTTGAGATAGGCAATGAATTCTGCTGTCTCTTTCTCGATGCGTTCGGTGGCCTCGGCCACGGACTTATTTACCCGTGCGGAGGCGTCCTCCACCTTGCGGTTGAAGTCGTTCATGCTGACAGTGTAGCTGTCACGACGAAAAAATGCGCACCCGTCACTCGCGGATGGCGGTTCCGCCCATTATTCCCCGCATCCCACTCAGGGTCAATCGGGGGAGCATTGCACTTGATACCCCTGGTGCAGTCGTCAGTCGTCGGTTTTCCGTCATTGGTCTTCAGCCCAAAATTGTATTGGCTCATTTCGTAATCTCCCGATCCGCTAGGTGGCGTAACGCGGATTACATATACTTTTTCCTCAATCAACTTTTCTTTGCAGGGTGATCGCGATGACCCAGTTCTCGAAGTATTTCTCAGTTCTCCCCATCAGCATTTTCGTAATCGGTCTTCAAATTACAGCGTCCGCTCAAGCGCCGGCGGCAAAGGCTTCGAAGTATGCAACCGAGTACAGCTGGTCGACCAGCCCGAGGGAGGACTTAAGTCAACCCGGCAATAAGACCGTCGACTTGACCTCGTGTCCCGCAGGCGTCAAGGGAAACGAACCGGAATATTGGATCCTCATCAGCGGGTCGGGGACTGCGGAGGCGGTGAAAGTCACTGGCGGAAGCTGCGCCGGGGACGGGCATCCCGGGACCTTACAGTTTACGACCACGAATGCGCATCGCGCGGGATACACGATTTCCAGCGCCTCGGGCGGACTGCAAGAGGCGTTGATCGCCGCACGATTTGTTCCGACCAACCCGGCCGGCGTGTCGCAATCCGGAACCGTGATTGTTCCGCCGGGAGAACTGAAAGCGTTTGCGCGGGTCTCGATCCGCGCGTCCAATATCACCGTGGATTTCTCGGGATCCATCGTGGAGTGCTGGATGAACGACGTTTGCATCTTCGTGGGGGATCCGAAGAGCGCCACTGCTTTTGCGGATATTACGCTGATCAGTCCGCGCGGGCGCGCAACCATCAAGGATGGCCAGAAACCCTTCATCGAAGTGAACGCCCAAAAGACCAGGTTGTTCAATGTTTCCACCCGGGTTCCACTGGCTGGCGGAACATTTGGCAGTTACGTGCAGGTCGATGATGATGAGTCGTTCTTGTTGGACGGCCTGGATACGAGTCTGGGCCTCGGCGGCGTTCGCTGCGACGCTACCGTGTGCAACCCGGCGATCTCCGCGCCCGGGCCTTTCCGGGGATTCTCCGCGGTCGGTTGGTTGAAACATCTGAATATTTCCATGCAATGCCGCGGCAACGGAGTGGACTGGCAGAGCGGCAATACCTTGCGGATCTCCGACAGCGTCATCCAGGGGTACCCGCAATATGGAGTGCGTGGCGGCATCAGGCGTGGCGGCTACGGGGGATTCGAAATGGAGAATGTTTATCAGGAAGTAGGCAACTGTACAAATCCGATGGGCAAGATCGGGCAAGCGGGAGCGATTGCTCAAGGCGGAAGAGTCAGGATTGTTGGCGGCGAGGCGCCATTGGGCAACGTCCCGCAATTTGCGAACACGGGGAAGACAGACTACCGCTACTACATCGTTGCCCGTCATGCGAAGTATGGACCCTCGAATCCACTCTATGCCGGCCGTGCCCTGACCAATGGATCGGGAAGTATAACGGTGACGACACCGGACATTGCAGGCGCCGGCACATTCGATCTCTTGCGATTGACTCCGATTGCGGACCAGCTTGAGCAGGCGCCGTTCGGAACTGGAAACTACGCTGTGGCCACTAACGTTTCGCGGGCTTCAGCTTGCTCCAAAGGAGTTTGTACCTTCACCGACCACCAGGCGGCGCTGCAGTCGTACAAGGTCGAAGCGCCGTCCTATTTTCCCTTGCTCGACTTCTGGCCCGGAAGCCTGGTGCTGAGCTCGAATCAGGATTCCAGGAGTGCGCTGGATGCCGCCCGAGCCTGGATGGACAATGCTCCTGCCAATGTTGTCGCGGTGCAGGGAACGGCTGCGCCTGCATTGATCGCAGCCAGTTGCGATTCCCTGGGAAGCTGGACTCCACTGTGGATGAGCTGTTATTCCGCGATGGCGCCATCCACATTCTACGAGCAGGGAGCGCTGCTGCTGGCGGTAAAACCCAATGCCGACGCCGGACGTCGCACCAACCTCAAGGGCCGCCTGAATTTTTCTACGCTGGGTACCGGGCCCGGACATATCATCACGCTCTCCGACTCCGACTTCCAGAAGACCGTCGCGACCGCGAACAACCGCCCGGCGAATGACGCGAACGACGCATTCATCGGATATGACCATGGAGACGGAGGTCCGGAAAACATTGGCATCAGCCTGGGGGCGCCGAAATCTATATCCGGCTACATCGGCAATGTCGGAGACGGGAAGAACTGGCTGGAACGGCTTACTTCGAATCTGAAGAGCTTTAAAGTTCCGGTGACAACAAATTCTCCGTTCACATCGACGGTTCCGCAGGGGACCGCGCCGTTTACGGTTTCCTCAAGTACTCCCGTGGCGAATCTCACGGTGAGCAACCATCCCAAACTGCAGGCTTGCGGCACGACCGCCGCTTGTTCGGCCACGGCGGTCACCGGAGGACAAATCCTCTACGGGAGCGTGACGCTGGCTCATGGAGAAGCGACCGTGAAGGGTTTCAATCCCCCGTTTAAGGGGCCGGACAGTTTTCAATGTACGGCGAGCGACAAGACGACCGCGGTCAATGCTGCTAACGCTGTGGCAGCCTCGGGGAGCAGCATTACGGTGCGAGGGACCGGGAATGATGTGATCAGCTATATGTGTGCGGGAAGCTAGGATGGAAGTCTACTATTCATCGCGGATTCCGAGGGCGGGACGCCCTCGGGACAGCCGGCGGGACGCCGGCGCTACGGAAACGCCACAAATTCCGGCGGCTTTCTGCCGTCTCCTGTAAAATCGGCTCATGAACCATCGACTGGCGGTCATTGTGTTGTCTGCAACCATGCTGCTCGCCGGTTGTACGCTGTGGCACGAGCATGAAGTCAGCAATTTTAACGACGCCACGGGCGGCGAAGGTCTGGAGCGCAGTTTTTGGAAAGAAGTAAAAGCCAAGCGATGGAACGAAATAGAGCGTCATCTTTCCAGCAACTATGTTTCGTTCACGCCGCAGGAGGGCCGATTCGACCGCACTGCCGCGCTCGACCATCTCAAGCAATTGCAACTGGACGAATTCAGCCTCGGCGACCTTCAGACGGAGTTGAACACTGACACGCTGGTCGTGACTTACGCCATCACCCTGCGGGGCAAATTTGCGGACCAGCCTTTGCCTGCGGACCCGGTGCGGATGATGACCGTCTGGCAAAAACAAAAGGCCGGATGGATGGAGATTGCCCACTCCGTGCTCGGGCCGGGGAACAAATAGGTTTGCTTACTCGGCGGCAATCCGGTGCTACCGTCCAACGTCGGTGGCGCCAGCGACTGCTGGCCTGGTACGACCGCAGCGCCCGCGACTTGCCCTGGCGCCACGACCGCGATCCCTACCGGGTCTGGCTTTCGGAAGTCATGCTGCAGCAGACTCGTGTGGCAGCAGTGCTGGAGCACTATCGCGTCTTCCTGCAACGCTTTCCTACTGTCCAGAAACTGGCGGCGGCGCGCGAATCCTCGGTGCTGGCGGCGTGGAGCGGCCTGGGATACTATCGCCGCGCCCGCATGCTGCACGCCGCAGCAAAGACGATCGTCAACCAGCACCAGGGACAATTTCCCGATAGCGTCGCCGAACTGCGGAAGCTGCCCGGCATCGGACGTTATACGGCAGCCGCAATTGCCAGCATCGTTTTCAATATCCCGGCGGCGGTGGTGGACGGAAATGTCGAACGGGTTTTGGAGCGGGCATTCAAAGCCGGGCCGGCAGAAAAAGATTACTGGTCCGTTGCGGAAACCTTGTTGAGCCGCGCCCGGCCCGGCGATTTCAACCAGGCCATGATGGAGCTAGGCGCAACCGTATGCCTGCCTCGCCAACCGCAGTGTTCGATTTGTCCGGTATACGACTTGTGCGCGACCCGCGGAACTCGTGAGCGGCCGAAGCGGGCGGTCCGGCAGAAGCGGCGAGAAATCTGCTACGCCCTCGATCGCCGCGGCAGTTCGATTCGGCTGGTGCAACGTTCGAACCGCTTATCCTTGATGCCCGGCATGTGGGAGCTGCCGGAAATCCCAATGCCTATAACGAATGGGTCCGGTCGCTCAGGACTGACTCTGCGGCACTCCATCACGGTGACCGATTACGTTGTGCGTGTCATCGAGCAGCGTGTACAGAGCGGCAGCGGACAGTGGGTGGAAAGCCAGCGCATAGGGCAGCTTCCATTGACCGGATTGGCACGAAAGATACTTCGGCGCGCGCAAGTCATCTAAGTAAAGTGAGGCTTTGATAAGGCTGATGAAATGGCTGCGTCAAATGTTCGCAGGAAAGAGCGCAGCACACATGGGAGGACGCGCGATGGCGGCTTTGAATCCAGGAACAACGGCTCCAGACTTTAAATTGCAAGGCATGGACGGAAAGCAATTTTCGCTGCGCGAGCTGCTTGCCCGCGGGCCGGTTTTGCTGGCATTTTTCAAAATCTCCTGCCCTACCTGCCAATATGCTTTCCCTTTCCTGCAGCGAATCTATCAGGCACACGGAAACAAGAATGTCGCCATCGTCGGCATTTCGCAGAACGAGAAGAAAGACACCGCCACGTTCCTCAAGCAGTATGGTGTGACTTTTCCGGTTCTGCTGGACGACACTCACACCTACACCGTGTCCAACGCCTATGGCCTCACGAACGTACCTACGTTATTTTGGATCGCGCCGGACGGTGAAATCGAAATATCGAGCGTCGGCTGGTCACGAAAAGATGTGGAAGAATTCAATCAGCGAGCCGCCGGAATACCGGGCATTGGCGCCCAGACTCTGTTCCGTCCCGACGAGCAGGTAGCTGACTTTCGCGCCGGTTGAGGATCGAAAAATTAGCCCGCGGTCGCGGGCAAAGATTCACTGAATGATGTCATCCTGAGCGCAGCAGATCGATTCGCTTGCGAATCGGTTTGTGGAGTCGAAGGACCCCTACCTGACAATCGTGTGCGCTGTCGTAGCGAGCGCTTCGTTCGAACGTTGCCTCGCCAAAGAAAAACCTAGATACCTCTCGGGTGATGTAGGGGTCCTTCGACTCGCGCTTCCCATTCGCTGCAGCGAATGGAAAGCTCCGCTCAGGATGACGAGGTCAGGATGATCCACCGCTCATGACACCCGCGGACAGCCGAGCTCCGGTGTCTCCGGTACAATACAAAGTTCTCATTCCACATCTCACGGCACGAGGAGCCTCGGAGCATGCGCAACAGCCTGGTCGTCTTGTCCCTGGTCTTGCTGGTCTACGGTGTGTGGGCCCAGAATTCATCCCAACGCCCGATTTCCGCGACCGCCTCGGTTCATTTCCCGCCTGCCGCGGTCGCAGCATTTCAGAAGATTGAAGCTGAGCGCATCCGCGCGCACGTGCGCTTCCTGTCTCACGATCTGCTCGAAGGCCGCGGCACCGGGCAGCGTGGCGGCGACATCGCCGCCGAATACATTGCCACGCAATTCGCGCTGGATGGACTCAAGCCGGCCGGTGACAACGGTTCTTATATGCAGAAGGTTCCCATGGTCGGCATCACGCTTACACCGGAAACCACCTTTTCGCTCGTGCCCGCGAAGGGTTCGGCGAAGGACCTGAAACAACTGACCGACTACGTCGCGCACGATGAAACTCAACAGCCGGAATCGACCGTGAACGCGGATATCGTTTACGTCGGGTACGGCATTCAGGCGCCTGAATATCAATGGGACGATTACAAGGGCGTCGATGTGAAGGGCAAAGTTCTGCTGATGCTGGTGAACGAGCCCACCTCCGACGATCCCAATTTCTTCAAAGGCAAGGCGCTCACCTACTACGGCCGCTGGGTTTACAAATATGAAGAAGCTGCCCGCATGGGCGCGGTGGGAGCGATTCTCATTCATAAAACCGAGATGGCCAGCTATCCCTGGGAAGTGGTGCGCAACTCGAACTCAGGCGAGAAGTCTTATCTGAAGCTTGACGGTTCACCCAAGTTGAAAGTCGCCGCCTGGATTCACCTGGATGTAGCTCAACAACTGGCGGCCGACTCCGGGCTGGATCTGGACAAGATGATGAGCGATGCCCGCTCCCGGGATTTTCATCCCGTCACCCTTCCGGTGAAATTGCAGGCGCACATGGTGAGCAAAGTTCGGCCGTTTGAATCGAACAATGTAATCGCCATGCTGCCCGGTTCTGATCCGAAACTGAAGACCGAAGCGGTCATGTACACCGCCCACTACGACCATCTAGGCATTCGCCCTGACATGCCCGGCGACAACATCTATAACGGCGCCGACGATAATGCCACCGGCTGTGGCATTCTGCTCGAACTGGCGCAGACCTTCGCTTCGGCCGGACAGCGGCCGCGGCGCTCGGTCCTGTTTGCATCCGTGACCGCGGAGGAGCAGGGGCTGCTGGGATCCGAGTACCTGGGCAAACATCCTCCGATTCCCGCCGGAAAAATCACACTCGACTTGAATTACGACGATATCCCTCCTCTCGGCTCGCCGGAAGAAGTCGAAGTGTCAGGCGCCGAGCGCACCACCTTCTATCCCATAGTGCAGGCGCTGGCCGCGGAATTTCGGCTGGCCATCCGTCCGGATGCGCACCCCGAAGCCGGACACTACTATCGCTCCGATCATTTCAGCCTGGCGCGAGTAGGCATTCCCGCGTTTTCGATCAACGAAGGCATCAAGTACAAAGGCCATGACGCAGCCTGGGGCATGCAACAGGCGGACGAGTTCACCCAGAAGCACTACCACCAGCCCAGCGACGAATATCATCCAGATATGGACTTCACCGGCGACGCGGTCATGGCACGTTTTGGTTTCGCACTGGGATGGCAGGCGGCCAGCGCGCCCAAATTAGTAGGATGGGAGAAGGGTGACGAGTTCGAAGCCGCGCGAATCAAGAGCGGTGCGAACTAGAACCTGGTTGCTCAAGGACAGCGTCTGGACTGGGATCGGTTAAGCCAACTGGAACACGATATGCACCAGGGCGGTGTAATCGGATGGTTGTCCGTCCCGTTTAGCTGGCTTGAAGCGGATCTGTTCCGCGGCGTGGACTGCGGATTCATCCAGACCGTGGCCGAGACCCTGCACTACGCGCACGATGCGCAGCCGGCCGGACGCTTCGAACACCACCTCAAGCACAACCTCGCCTTCGATACGCAAGTTTCTGGCTTCCGTGGTGTAGGCCGGAGTGGGCTTGAAGACTACCTCCGCGGGGACCATTTTTCCGGCCCCATCGTCCGTCGCCTTGGGACGAGTTTGAGCGACGGAGACAGCCGCGGTGTCGCCGAAGCCGCTCTTTTGGACCGTGCCTCGCGAAGTATTCACCTTTCCACTGCCATCGCCGGTAGCCACGCCATTGCCGAAACCGGTGCTGGCGACGACGCCGCGAACGCCCTGCGCTCCCCCGGTGCCGTTGCCGTATCCGGGTCCGGTCGGTAATTCGAATTGGCCCGTCTGAGCGATATTTACCGCTTTGCCATTGCTCTCGCGCGCTGGAACTCCGTTGGGATCGCCGAAACCTCCGGTCTGCACATGTTGCGGAGCTGCCGCAATCGTGGGCACGGCCGAGCTGCCAGTAGAAAAAGTGTTAGTTCTTACTAATTGCCGCGGAATTACCGGAGCAGTCGGCGGCAGTGGCACCGGCTTGGTGGTCGCGATGGCAACTTTTGGAGCTACCGGCGTCTCCTCTACCTGCGGCTTGGGGCGCATCTCGGGTGGTGGAACTCGAAGCACTTCTTGCACCGGTTCCGGCGTTTCTACGCGCGCAACCTGCGGAGGCGGAATATCTTTCACCGGCGCCGGTTCGACGGGTACCGGCGGCGGAGTCTCTACCAGGCGAATGAAGTGATAGTCGTGGGTCGGCGGATCCAATACCGCCATGTTCAAGACTCCCAGCCAGACCAGGAGAAACAAGGCCAGACCCTGGACACCCATGGTGAGCGCAAACTCTTTCCAGGGCGGCCGCCGATACGGAAGCATTGAGAACGGGCCGTTTTGGGAAAATTCTGGCATCATGCTGATCCGATCGGGGGGCGTACTGTTTGGATGTACTCGCGCTCGAGGGCGCTGCCTTATTTCTGTAAATATCTTAATTCTTGCAAATATCCCAGGGAACGGCTATGGCCCTAAAGACTCATCCGCGACCAGACTTTGAACGGGCCAGCAGAACAGGCCGCCGTGAACTATTCCCGTCCAAACCTACCAGTGCACGAATGTAGCCACTCTTGGCTTAGGGGAGGGAAGAAAGCTCTTCTTCAGCAACCGGTTAGGTTGGTGTGCAAATAGCGTATCAAAGGCCGCGCCTCGGCAGGAAAAATTTTGCATAGTGGTGGGTAGTATGTGTCATTGCGGGAAAAGTGACGGTGCGTCAGTCCGTCGAATCAGTTCGTAGAGCGCGTCCTAGCAGCGCACGATCTTGGGACTTTGAATCCCTCGGGTGGCGTTTCTGGTGTCAACCACCAGTTGCGATTCGCGCACGATGCGCTGGTAATCGTAATCGGAGTGATCGGTTACGATCAGCACGCAATCGTACTGGCCAAGATTGTCCAGCGGGGCGCATTTCATTTGCAGGTCGTATTTGCGGCCCTTTCCCACGGTCGGGAAATAGGGGTCGTTATAGCTGACCTCGGCTCCCTCTTTCTGCAGCAGTTCGATGATGGTCAGCGATGGCGATTCGCGCAGATCGTCGATGTCCTTCTTGTAAGCCAGCCCCAACACCAGCACCTTCGATCCATTCAGCGCTTTCTTCTGCTGATTCAGCGCCTTGGCCACGTAGTCCAGCACGTGATACGGCATGCCGATGTTGATCTCGCCGGCCAGTTCGATGAAGCGGGTGCGGAAGTCCCATTCCTTGGCCTTCCACGAAAGATAAAAGGGATCGACCGGGATGCAATGCCCACCCAGGCCCGGGCCAGGATAAAAAGGCTGAAACCCGAAGGGTTTGGTGGACGCCGCTTCGATGACTTCCCAGATGTCGAGGCCCATGCGCAGCGAGAGCAGCTTCAGTTCATTCACCAGGGCGATGTTCACGCAGCGATAGATGTTCTCCAGCAACTTGGTCATCTCCGCCGCTGCCGGCGATGAGACCCGCACCACGCGATTGAAGATGGCTCCGTACAGCGAGGCGGCAGCGTCGCTGGCCTGGGAATCGAGGCCGCCAACTACCTTCGGAATATCACGCCGCGCCACCGTCCGATTGCCCGGATCTTCGCGCTCGGGCGAAAAGGCGACGAAGATTTCCTGTCCGGTCGAGACCCCTTTGCGCGCGGCCTTCAGACCGTGTTTATTGCCTTTTTCGAGGATTGGGACCATGACCTCTTCGGTGGTCCCGGGATAAGTCGTGCTTTCGAGCACCACCAACTGACCCGCGCGCAGATGAGGAGCAATGGCCTTCGCCGTGTCCGTGATGTAGCTCAGGTCGGGTTCGTGATACTCGTTCAGCGGGGTCGGGACACAGATGATGATGGCGTCCATCTCGCCCAGGCGCGCATAGTCTGAGGTCGCTTCGAACCCTCGCGAGCGGGCTTGCTGAATTTCGGCGGGCAGGATGCGGACGATGTAGGAACCGCCCTGGGTCAGGGTCGTAACCTTGCGCTGATCGATGTCGAAGCCGGTAACCCGAAACTTCTCTTCGGTGTACAGCAGGGCGAGGGGCAGGCCGACGTAACCGAGACCGATGATGGCGATCCGCGCCTGACGTTGTTCAATCTTGCTTTTCAGCTCAGAAACGGGATTAGTAATGGATACCGGAGAAATCGTCATGTGAGAAATTCTTTTGCTGGAGAATTTTAGCACGCCCTCAACATCGTTCCAGGGCGTGGGACGCGTACTAGATTTTCAGATTTCCGGCAGTTCTTTGAAATTTTCGGCGAGTTCCGGTTACGTGAGTAACCAATCGGAAGGGAAACGCCATCATAAACAGACCCGTTCGGGCCGATGGAAGTGTGAGAACGGAACGGTTCCGTTTTGTAGTGCCGGTGTCGTTCGCGGACACCGATATGTGATTGACTCTCCAACCAGATACGGGTTACGATGACCACACAATTAACAACCGATCGGAGTAGTGCAATGAGTTGTCCGAGGCTCCGCAATATTGCTTGCCGAATCATGTTGGTGGTGGTGCCGGTATCGCTCTGGGCCGCTGATTCCAGTCCGGCGATGCTTTACTCCAAGGGCACGGCATGGATTAACGGCAGCACGGTACCCCATACTTCCACCGTGTTCCCCGGCGATCTGGTGCAAACCCAGTCTGACTCCATGGCCAACATCAATGCCTCGGGTTCGAGCGTCGTGATTCTGGCCGATTCTTTGGTCAAGTTTGAGGGACCAGAAGTTTCGTTAGAGCATGGCGGCCTGACCGTGGCGACATCCAAGGGTATGATCACTCACGCCGGCGATGTCACCGTGACCCCAGCTTCAAAGGGCTGGACCGAGTTCGAAGTGAAACAGGGCTCCGATGGGACGGTTCAGGTGGTGGCGCAAAAGGGTGACGTAACCGTCAGTGATGGCTCGAATACCTCGACGGTTCCACAAGGGCAGCAGACCACCGTCGATTCGCAGGAGAACAAGAAGAAGAAAAGACGAAAAGTCGGTGGCGCCGTCCCAGCGGCCGGGGGCAGCGTTTTGGATTCGCCAATCGTGATTTACGGAGGCGCTGCCGCGGTAGGCGGGCTTGTAACCTGGGTTCTACTGCAGGGAAGCAGCCCGGTGAGCGCGACTCAGCCCTAGGCAGTCCCGAAACCTGATTTGAATCCTGCTGTGGCTTACCGGACTCGGTACATCGGAGGCTTCACAGCCTTCTTTATGTTTCTCACCCGAGGTCTTTCTTATCCTACTCATCGTGCCCCGCCTCAGGTAGAAATCTCCGACATCACGTCACTGCGGCGCACCTGTTTCCTGCGAGACCTGCCGAACTTCGGGTCCATCGCGGCCACCACGCACAGAACGTAGAACAGAGCCGCATTGGCCGGAACCTGTAGATTGAAATCCACGAAGCTGTGAACCAGTATTCCTGTGACGCCAAGCATGGCCGCCAGTACCGTCGCTCCGTTGATGTCTTCAGGCCAGTTCCCCAGCTTTTTTATGGCGTGGATATACAGCGTTCCCAGAAACCACAGCATGGTCGCGAATCCCAGCCCTCCCATCTCGACCAGTAACTGCAGATAGTCGTTGTGGGCTTCATTAATGAAGAAGTTGGTATGAAAGCTGCGGAACTGCGGGTAGACATCGGGGAACACTCCCAAGCCCCAACCCAGAAGGGGCTTGCGTTCGGCCATCTTGAGAGCATCGCGGTCGATATCGATGCGGGTGCCGCCAGACAGCTCAGTCCGGGTTTCGGAATGAATACTGGCCAGTCGCTCGCTGAGTTCACTGCCACCCAGCCAGGCCAGCAGGCCAACTCCGATAAGCATGAAAGCTGCGACTGCGATTGTCCCCTTCCGGCCTTTCTGGCGCCGCAGCAAAAGAACCGCCAGCATCGCACCCTGGACGATCAGGGCGAGCATTCCGCCGCGCGAGCCGGAAAGAAAGATGGTGCTGGCCATAAATACTGCGATCACGGCGGCGATGGCCTTACGCGGACCTCGTGCGCCCCGCGTAAGGGCAAAAATCAGCGGGATCGGCGCCAGCATCTCCATCAGCCCGGCATAGTGGTTGTGATTTACATATGGACCATAGATCCAGCCGCCGAAGCGGGGTGTCCGAACCCAATACAGCTTGGAGGTCGAGGACAGGCCCTGCAACAGGGCGAACGACGCAAGGGCAAAGCCATATACCGTGAACATCCAGGTTACTGCCTGGATGTTCGCCGTGCGGCGCAGAACCTGAATCACCAGAAAACAAAGAATTCCGTAGGCACAGTACAGCAAGCCCGAGGAAGCGGTTTCATAGCGATAAGCGGTGCGGCCGGTCGCGAGTTGAACCACGATCAAAGCGGCAAAAACGAGCATGGGCAGAAATAAGGCGTTGCCCACCACCGACAGTTCGCCTGACCTGGCCTGCCGGACAATCCAGAGCATGAGCAACAGCGCTGCGCCGGCCTCCAGAACGAAAATCGACCAGGGCTCGACGGCCCCAAATGCCAGAGGCCCAAACATCAGCAAAATGAAGACGCCATAGAAGATCACGGGATCGAGCGCGGAGGCGCGATGGGGGTGAACGGCTGCATCGAGTGTGGGCGCGGTTAGCACGGGCAATGTTTGAACTGGCGACGCTTCATTTCTCCTGCTTCTGCTCCACCAGGCGGACTCCATCGATCCACAGTTTCCCTCGAATGGGATGGCCGGGCGGATCACGCTGAATGCGCAACACCAATAGTCTGGTATCCGGCCCGGTGGTAAAGCTGCCGCTCACCTGCTTCCAGAAATCCGCATCTTTCAGGTAGTCGCTGGTGAAATAAGTTTCCTCACTGTAAAGGTCCTGGATGGCAAAGCGGGCTCCGCCGTCGCCTTCCATGGTTTCAGCTTTAAAGTACGCGGTGAAATCGTAGCTGGTGGCAGGGGTGACCGGGACCAACTGGCGGATGCCGGCGTCACTGACGGAGCGCGCGTCAAAAGTGATCAGCAGTGACCGGTGGCCGCCATGAGATTGAGTGGGATCAAGGGCGAGAGTGACGTCCTTTGACTGCTGATAGAGCCAGTCGAATCCGCCGTTCAGCACGTCCAGGCTGAAGTCGCCGTTGACGATGAGATTTTCCGGCGACGGTTGATACGCCGAAAGCCCGCACAGAGCGGAGGCCTGTTGCCAGACCATGCGAGCCTGATCGACTTCACGCTGCACAATCAGATAACGCACATAATTGAAGGCAAACTGTTTTTCCAGAGGCTGGTGTAGTTGCACAATCTGCGTCCAAACCTTGGCCGCTGCCGCTGTTTCCTTGTTGGAAGTGAGCAGATCCAGCAAAGACGCGTAAACGCTCAACTTCGGCGGCACCACATCGCGCAGCAGGAAATCGATATCCGGTTTAACCCGCCAGCAGAGTGCCAATGCCGCCGGCGGCAGAAAGGGATCATTCTCCAGCACTACGCGAAATTCCCGCAGGGCCTTATCGGGCTCGCCCTGGACCAGATAGAAATTTCCCGCTTCCCAGGCAAAATCGGGAGTGGTCGGATCGGCGAAGAGAGCGTGCTCCAACGCATCCTTTTGTTGATCCACGCTGTCCAGCAGTTCGTACGCGGCAGCAAGGTCAAACCAGTAGCGCGCTGAATGGGGATTCAAGGAAACCGCCTCCCGGTAGGACTGGGCGGCGGCTTCCGGAGAGCGCTGGGCGAGAAAGAAAAAACGTCCCAGGCGATAGCGATATTCGGCGTTGCCCGGCTGCCATCGCACCGCTCTTTGCAGGCTGGTCAGAACCGGCCGGTCGGCGAAGTAGGAGGCGAGAAATTGGCTGCTGACGAGCCACAGATACGCACCGACCACGAAAAGGAAGGCCAGCGCCAGGGAAATCTTCCTGGCAGAACTCGTCAGCGGTATTCGCATGTCAGTGTTTACAGGAAAAGCGCAGAGCCCACTTGCTGGTCCCGTTAGGTGCCGCTCGGAGCGGCCCGCGAAACAGACTCCTCGTCATCGCTGACGACGTCAATCTCGTCTTCCTGATAGTAGCGTTGGCCGTATTTTCCCTGGTATTCGTAGTAGTAGTAGTAATCGGGAGAGTTCAGATCGACCGCGTTCAGCAGCACTCCGGCGACCCTGGCATTCACCTGCATCAGGATGTCGCGCGAGCGCCGCAGCGCCTGCTTGGTGGTTTGGCCGGAGCGGATCACCAGTACCACCGCGTCTGCCCGAGTGGACATCACCACGGCGTCAGTCACCGAAAGCGTGGGGGGCGTATCCACGATGATGTGGTCATACTGTTCCCGCAACTCCGCCAGAATGTCCTTCATGTTGGAGGACGCAAGCAGCTCAGCCGGATTGGGAGGCGGAGTGCCCGCCGGCAGCACGAAGAGGGTGGGCAACAATCGCGGAGCGAACCACCGCCTGCTGCAGCGTGGCACTGCCGGTCAGGACATTGCTCAGTCCGGTCTTGGGGCCCATGCCCAGCGTTTTGTGAATGCTGGGGCGGCGCAGGTCGGCGTCGATCAGCAGAACCCGTGTGCCTTTTTGAGCCAGCACAATCGCGGTGTTAATGCTGGTGGTGGTCTTGCCCTCCTGAGGCAGGGCGCTGGTGATCAGAATGATCTTCGGCGGCGCTCCCAGCGAGGTCAGCAGCAAAGAAGTACGCAAGGCGCGGTAAGACTCCGCCATCTGGGACTGGGGCCGCGATTGGGTGACCAGTTCCACCGCTTCGCGGGAGGTCGCGACAGTCAGCCGCTGCGCGCGGTCGCTTCCATGGTGTTCTTGGAACCCAAGGGAATCATGCCCAGCGAGGGCAGAGCGGAAATGGCTTGTGCCTGCTCGGGAGTGCGCACCGTGTTGTCGATGCCTTCCAGCAGGAACGCAAGTCCGATGCCGGTAGTCAGGCCCAGCGCCAGGGCGAAGGCAAGATTGCGCGGCACATTGGGTTCGGAGGGATCGGTCGGGACTCGGGCTTTATCGACATTGCGGATGTTGTTCGATCTGAAGCCCGGCGGTAACGCCAGCTTCCTTGAGCTTTTCCATCAGGCCTTCGTAGAGCGTGCGATAGCTGTCCACGTCGCGCTTCAGCAGACTGTACTCGATGGCGCTCTCATTCAGCTGATTGGCCTCCTGCTTTTGCTTCTCCATGCGCCTCGCGCAGCATGCTCTCATGCTGAAGCGAAGCCAGATAGTCCGCTCCGCACCCGCGACACGACCTTGGTCATTTCCATCTGGAGCTGAGCATCCACTTCTTTCAGCTGAGTATTCAGCTGCACGACTTTCGGATAGGAGTCTCCGAACTGGGTGCTAAGCTGCGCGATCTGGATCTTTAGGTCGGCCTGCTGTTCTCGCAGCTTCTCCATCAGCCCTGAACTTGAAGAACTGGCGCCGCCGCCGCCCGCGCTGGTTGCCGCCGCCGCCGCCGTGTCGGGATCTCCCGACTCGACCAGGCGATAGATCGACTCTTTCTCCATCCGGTCGGACTCGGCCGCGGTCAACTCCTTGTTCAGCTCATCGAGTTTGGAAGTGATGATGTTTTGCTTTTCGTCAATGCCCAGGATTTCGTGTTCCTTCTGATACTGGACCAGCTTTTCCTGCGAAGTCTGAACCTTCATTTGCAGGTCCACCAGTTGCTTCGACAGCCAGTCGGACGCCTGCATGGTGGATTCAAAGCGGGTCTTGAAGTTTTGTTCGATGTAGGTGGTGATCAGGGTATTGACGGCGCTGGCGGCCAGGTTTTTGTCCGCACTGCGGTAGTGGATCTCGATGATTCTGGTATTGGGTACCAGCGCGACCCTGAGGCCTCGCCTTGAAACCCGGCGAGAAGCGAGGTCATTCTTTCTGAATCCGGTTGCAATACGTCGGTGGTGAGGCCGAGCGAAGTCGGAGTCTCGCCGCTTCCGCCGAACTCCGGCCGCTTGTCCAGATTCAACTGCCGGATCACCTGCAGGGCCAGAAGATCGCTCTTGAGGATTCGCACTTCGGTATCGAGGTCGGTGGGATCGTAATAGTCGGCGCCACTGCCGTTCTGCGAATCCTTGAAATTCATGATGCTTGGATCGGTCTTGTTGATGGCGATGCTGCCAGTGGCATCGTAGATTCGCGTACTCCTCATGGTGGCCAGGGCGACCACTCCAAAGATAATCGCCAGACATCCGAAAACCAGCCACTTACGCTTGATCAGGACCCGAACGTATTCCCGCAGGACGGAGTCCTGCACCGGCAGCACTGAGTAAGTCGGCTGCCCCGCCTGGCGATTCATTTCAATCGGGAGATCAGACTGAACTTCGCGCAAAACCTGTCCGTTAACCGGAATCAAGGGTCCGGAATCCATCCATGCTCCTAGATCGATTCCTGTGCGTCGAGTAGGGACATTCTAGCACCGGCGGCTAAGAGCCCTTGGTCTTAAATTTACGAAAACTCAAACTCGACAGCCTCGAATTTGCGAATCTTGCATCGCTCGTAAGGCTCAAGATGATTCGATAGGAAAAAATTCCAAAACGGGCCGCGGCCCGATGTTTGAAACCACGAGCCGCTCACGATCTCCGCTATAATCATCTGCACTCCAATGCAGGCGCAGTGGTGAAAGGGCCGCAGGAATGAATTGGCAGGAACAGGTAGTGCTGGTCACGGGCGGAACGGGGTCTTTCGGCAAAAAGTTCGTGGAACTGATGCTGCGCGAATACCATCCTCAGAGGCTCATGATCTTCAGCCGGGATGAGCTCAAGCAGCACGACATGCGCACCGCCGGCTTCGATCATCCCAGTCTGCGTTACTTCATTGGAGACGTTCGCGACCCGCAGCGTTTGCAGCGCGCATTCGCCGGAGTGACGGTGGTGGTTCACGCGGCTGCGCTCAAACAGGTTCCGGCCTGCGAGTACAACCCGTTTGAGGCGATTCAGACCAACATCATGGGCGGGCGCAACGTGATCGACGCGGCCATCGACCGCGGCGTGCGGCGAGTTCTAGCGCTGAGCACGGACAAAGCCGTCAATCCCATCAACCTCTATGGCGCCACCAAGCTTTGCGCCGAGAAAATGTTTGTGCAGGCCAATGCCTATGCCGGCGCCCAGGACACGCGATTCAGTTGCGCCCGCTATGGGAATGTTGTGGGCAGCCGCGGCAGCGTGATTCCGGTATTTCTGGAGCAGCGCAAGCGCGGCAAGGTCACGATTACCGATACTCGCATGACCCGCTTCTGGCTCACTCTGGGGCAGGGAGTGCGCTTCGTCGTGAGTTGCATCGAGCAGATGCATGGCGGCGAAATTTTTGTGCCCAAAATTCCCAGCATGCGGTTGACGGATATGGCCGAGAGCATCGCTCCCGGTTGCGAAGTGGAATGCATAGGAATCCGCCCGGGCGAAAAGTTGCACGAGGTGCTGGTCTCGGAAGATGAGGCCCGCAACACGGTTGAGATGGACGACATGTACGTCATCCAACCGGCACACTCCTGGTGGAGCAAGCAGAACTGGAAGGATGCACAAGCCGCTGGCCGACGGATTTCGCTACGGCAGCGACTCCAATGCGCAATGGCTGAGCTCGGAAGAATTGCAGACGCTGGTCGAAGCAGAGGCTCCGCCTGCGGAGAAGCTCCGCGTGGTAGAACCGAAACGCGCGCGGGCGTGACCGCCGCGTAGAACAACCATTCTTGATTCTCAGGTGTGAATCGTCGTGTGTAAACCACTATGACCGTAACTCCGGCAAGCCGTGATCAGTTAGCCATCCACGGTGGGCCTCCCGTCCGGAAGACATTCCTGCCCTATGGGCGTCAGTCGATCGATGAGAGCGACATACAGGCAGTCGTCGACACTCTGCGCTCGGACTGGCTGACCACCGGTCCCAAGGTGGCGGAATTTGAAGAAGCCTTCGCCGCCCGGACTGGGCGCCAGATACGCGGTCAGCTTCAGTTCCGGAACGGCGGCACTTCATGCCGCCGGCTTCGCGGCCGGATTGAAACGCCGGAGACGAAGCCATCACCACGCCGCTGAGCTTCGCGGCGACGGCAAACTGCGTGCTCTATCAGGGAGCGACGCCGGTCTTCGCCGACGTCTCGCGGGACACATTGAATCTCGATCCTGAGCAGGCGGCGGCGCGCATTACGCCCCAAACCAAAGCGATTCTGCCGGTGGACTACGCCGGCCATCCCGCCGACCTGGAGCCGATTCTGCAACTGGCTGACCGGCACGGGCTGGTCGTGATCGAAGATGCCTGCCATGCGCTGGGCGCGGAGTACGAAGGCAGGCGGGTGGGCAGCCTGGCGCACATGACCGTCTTCAGTTTTCATCCGGTGAAGCACATCACCACCGGAGAAGGCGGTATGGTCACCACCGGCGACGCGAACTTTGCCGAGACGCTGCGCCGCTTTCGCAATCACGGCATCAGCAGCGAAGCCCGCCAGCGGCAAGCCGCGGGACAGTGGCACTACGAGATGGTGCTTCTGGGTTTCAACTACCGCTTGCCGGACATCGCGTGTGCCTTGGGAATCCAGCAACTGAAAAAACTGGATGCGAACCTGGCGCGGCGCAGGCAAATCGCGGCGCGCTATACCGCGGCCTTTCGCGAAATTCCTGGAATCATTGCGCCCGCGGTCCGGCATGACGCAAATCCAGCCTGGCACCTTTATCCGATTCGGCTCGATCTGGCGAAGCTTAACGCTGGCCGCGGCGAAATCTTCCGCGCGCTGCGGGCGGAAAACATTGGCGTGAATGTGCACTACATTCCCATCCATCGCCATCCCTATTACGCGAACGTTTCGGATACCGCGGTGGCGAGTATCCGGTGGCCGAGGACGCCTACGAGCGCCTGATCAGCATCCCCATGTTTCATGGAATGACAGATGAGGATGCGCGCGATGTGATCGACGCCGTGGCGAAAGTCAGCTCCGCCTATTCCGCTTGAAACCAGGTACCAGGAGACGCAAAATTGTCCCGTAAGACGGCATTCATCACCGGTTCCAAAGTCTATCTTCGGCCTCTCGAACGGGCCGACCTCAACGAGCAGTATCTTGGCTGGGTAAACGATCCTGAAATCGCGCGCTATCTGGACACGCGAACGTTTCCCACCTCCATGCAGGATCTGGTGGCGTTCTACGAAGAAGTTACGCGGACGCGGGATAACGTGATCCTGGCCATCGTCGACAAGAAAAGCGACCAGCACATTGGGAATGTGAAACTCGGACCCATTCGCTGGGTACATCGCCGTGCCACCCTCGGTCTGCTGATCGGAGAGAAGAAATTCTGGGGCCAGGGAATTGGAACCGAGGTGACGCGCCTGGCGGTGGAATACGGCTTCAACCGGCTCAACCTTCGGAGAATCGACCTCGGGTTGTACGGGGATCACCAATCGGCGGTACGCTGCTACGAAAAAGTAGGCTTCAAAGTGGAGGGCCGTCTGCGGGAACACCTGTTCCACGAAGGAGAGTACAAAGACAGTCTTTTGATGGGTCTACTGAAGTCGGACTATAAGCCCGAGAAAAAACGGAAATGAAGGCACTGGTCTTGGGCGGCGGTTCGATCGGCAGGCGCCATCTGCAGAATCTGAAATCGCTCGGCGTCGAACAGTTGGGCCTGGTAGAGCCAGACGAGACGCGACGGAAGTTACTCAGTGGCGAATTGAACCTTCAGGCCTTCCCCGGCCTTGAAGACGGATTGCAGTGGCGGCCCGATTTCGTTCTCATTGCGACCCCCACTCATCTGCACGTCGAACAGGCGCTTCGCGTGGCTCAGGGCGGCTTCGATCTCTTCGTCGAAAAACCGCTTTCGCACAATAGTGTCCGGCCTGAGCGAATTGTCGAAACTCGCGGCGGAAAAAAAGTTGGTGACTTTGGTGGGATGCAACATGCGTTTCCATCCTGGGCCCGCCAAGGTGAAGCAACTACTCGACGAGAAACGGCTGGGAAAGCTTCTGTTCGCACGCGTTCATTGCGGTTCCTACCTGCCCGACTGGCGTCCGGGAACCGACTATCGCCAGAACTACGCAGCCAGGGAAGAAACCGGCGGCGGATGCATTTTGGACTGCATCCACGAGATTGATCTGGCGCGATGGTATCTGGGAGAAGTAGAGGAGGTCTCCTGCACCGCGGGGCATCTGAGTGCGCTCGAAATTGACACCGAAGACGTCGCTATTCTGGTTTGCCGGCACTCGAATGGCGCGATTTCGGAGATCCATCTCGACTACGTGCAGCGGACCTATGAGCGCGGGTGTCAGATTGTCGGCGAAAAAGGAACCATCTTCTGGGACTTCACGAACAAGCAGGTGCGCTGGTACGACGCAACTCGCGGCCAATGGGAGATTTTTGATCAACCTGACGGCATGGGAAGTGAACCAGATCTATCTTGACGAAATGCAGCACTTCATCGAGTGTGTTCGCACCCCGCAAGCAGACCGTGCTGCCGGTGACAGAGGCGGTTGCGGTGATGAAGATCGTTTTTGCCGCGAAGGATTCTGCGCGGAGGCGCACGGCGGTCACCCCGGGAAAGATGTCGGCTGCATGATCGTTGCAATTGTCCAGGCTCGCATGGGTTCCACGCGCCTGCCCGGCAAGAGTATGGCTGACATTTGCGGCCACCCGATGCTCGGGCGCGTGGTCAACCGGGTTCGCGGGTCGAAGCTGGTGTCGAAAGTTGTGGTCGCCACCTCCGATGCAGAGATCGACAACGCAATCGCCGCTTTTTGCGATCGTAAGCAAATTCCTTGTTATCGGGGCGACGAAAGCGATGTTCTCGACCGCTTTTACCAGGCGGCCAAGTTTTACGCAGCCGACGTAGCTGGTTCGCATCACCGCGGACTGCCCTCTCATCGATCCCGCGGTCATCGACAAAGTGGTGGCCCGCTTTCAACAGGGAGAATACGACTACGTCACCAACGCCATCCGATATACGTATCCGGACGGCCTGGACACGGAAGTATTCTCATTTCGCGCCCTGGAGCGAGCCTGGCGCGAGGCACGCGAGCCCGCCGACCGTGAGCACGTTACCGCCTACTTCATGAACGGCGAATTCCGCACCGCCAATGTGGAGAGCGATGAGCCGGTCGTGCCTGGAAGTCACCGCTGGACAGTCGATGGCCCTTCCGATCTGGAATTTGTGCGAACGATTTATGCGGCACTCGATGGTGATGGACACTTCGGGTTTCAAGATGTGTTCAAATTACTGAAAGAGAGACCCAACTTGGCGACTACTCAGGCGCAAGCCATCAGCAACGAAGGCTACTATCGGAGTTTGTATCAGCAGGGAAAAGCGGGAGCCGCGCCCAAGCGCCCCATCGCGCAATCGCAAGCCTGGTTCAAGCGCTCGCAGAAAGTCATCCCCGGCTGCTCGCAAACATTCAGCAAGGGGTACACCCAGTTTGTTCAGGGCGTGGCGCCCATTTTTCTCGCAACGGGGAAAGGGTTCGCGGGTGTGGGACGTCGACGGTAATGAATACATCGACTACATCCAGGGGCTTTTGCCGAATATTCTGGGCTACGCCAACGACGAAGTGACGCGGGCAGCCAGCGCGCAAATCGCGGAAGGCCACAGCTTTTCTCTTCCGCACCCGCTGGAAGTGCAACTCGCCGAGAAGCTGACCGAACTGATTCCTTGCGCGGAAATGGTACGCTTCGGCAAGAATGGATCGGACGCGACCGCCGGAGCCGTGCGCGCCGCCCGCGCATTTACCGGACGCGAACGCGTGGCCTGCTGCGGCTATCACGGCTGGCAGGATTGGTATATCGGAAGCACGACTCGCAACGCGGGTGTTCCCGCGGCGGTTTGTGCCTTGACGCAAGCCTTCCGGTACAACGACCTCGCGAGTCTCGAAGCGCTGCTGGAATCGCATCGCGGAGAATTCGCCGCCGTGATCATGGAGCCAACCAATTTTGAGGACCCAGCCCCGGGCTTCTTGGAAGGGGTAAAGGATCTTGCGCACAGGCATGGGGCGCTCCTGATCTTTGACGAAATTTGCAGTGGCTTCCGTTTTGGATTAGGCGGCGCGCAAAAGATTTTCGGAGTCACGCCGGATTTGGCCTGTTTCGGCAAGGCCATGGGAAATGGCTTTCCCATCGCGTGCGTGGTCGGACGCGCCGACGTGATGGGCATCTTCACGGAAATTTTCTACAGTTTCACCTTCGCCGGAGAAGTGGCCTCCATGGCGGCTGCTCTGAAGGTGCTGGATATCCTGGAGAACACCGACGCGCTGGCCCGCATGGACGCCAACGGCAGAACCCTTCAGGACTGCGTCAACGTGATGGCCAAAGAGGCGGGTTTGGAAGATCGTATCAAGTGCATCGGCCGGCCGACCTGGTCTCTGATTCAATTTACAGAGGCGGACGGGAGCGACAGTTCGATCATGAAGGATCTGTTCCAGCAGGAATGCCTTAAGCGCGGCATCCTGATTCAGACGACGCACAACATCAGCGCCGCTCACGACAGCCATGACATCCGGCAAACGCTCGAGACTTATGCCGACGTCATCAAGACGGTTGCCGGCTGGGTGCAGGATCCGAAGCCGTCTCAATTCCTCGAAGGCTCGACCAGTCGGCCCATATTTAAGGTGCGATGAATATTCGGCCGCTCTCCGGAACCGAGCTCTTCGGAATCGAACCTTCTGCTTCAATCTTTTCGATGAAAGAATTAAGTTGAAAACCATGCCCCGGCTGCTGATTCGGGCCGACGCCAGTACTGCCATCGGCAGCGGCCACGTCATGCGCTGTCTGGCGCTGGCCAAAGCCTGGCAGAATGCGGGCGGCAGTGTCTGCTATCTGATCGGCGGAGAATATTCCGGCGCTGGAGCGCCGATTCGCCGTGAAAAGATTGATCAGGCGAAACTCGACGTGCAACCCTCGAGCCGTCAAAATCGGAAGCGAAGAAGACGCCGAACAGACGGCGGATGAGGCGCGTCTCCTGGGCGCTCCCTGGGTGGTGGTGGATGGCTACCGCTTCGGGACGAACTATGTTGCTCAACTGAAAAGCGCAGGGCTACGCGTCCTGCTGGTAGATGATGACGGGCGCCTCGATTACTACGCAGCCGATATCGTGCTGAATCAGAACATCGACGCGAACGTTGAAATGTACAAAAGGCGTGAGCCCAATACCCGGCTGCTGCTGGGCGCGGAATATATTCTGTTGCGTCCCGAATTCTTGACCGAACCCCGTGAGCGAAATATTGCGAAGATGGCTCACAGGATCTTGATCACGATGGGGGGCAGCGATCCCGACAACGTAACCGCCAAAGTTTTGCAGGCACTTGCCGGGATGGAAGACGTCGCCTTCGAGGCAACGATTGTGGTGGGCGGCGGAAATCCTTACCTGGCACCGCTCCAGGCCGCGGCGGAAAAACTGGGAGACAGAGTTCGCCTGGAGATAAGTCCCTCCAACATGGCTCCGCTCATGAGCTGGGCGGACGTTGCCGTCTCAGCCGCGGGCGGCACCTGCTGGGAACTGGCGTTCCTCGGCGTCCCGATGATTCTGATCGTTCTGACCAACGACCAGAACCCGAATGCGACTGCGATTTCGCAGCAGGGCGCCGCTCAGAGCCTGGGATGGCATGCTAACCTTTCCCCACAACAGATCAGCGACGCGCTCAAGAGCCTTATGCAGAGCCCGCAGCGGCGGCGCGAAATGAGCGAGCGCTGGCCAACAACTGGTCGATGGGCAAGGCGCGGCGCGGGTTATTGAGGTCATCCAAAATTCCTTATGAAAGCTGTGCGCATCGGCGAACGATTGGTGGGGGACGGCCAGCCCTGTTTTCTGATCGCCGAGGTAGGCA
The DNA here is from genome assembly GCA_963734265.1 of Terriglobia bacterium. Classification (GTDB taxonomy): domain Bacteria; phylum Acidobacteriota; class Terriglobia; order Terriglobales; family Acidobacteriaceae; genus JAIQFF01. The sequence goes on along the minus strand of CAVTGN010000008.1, from coordinate 855,347 downwards.
TCAATCACAATGGTGACCTGGAGCTGGCGCACCAATCCATTGACGCCGCGGTCGATGCAGGAGCTGACGCCGTCAAGTTTCAGAATTATCGTACTGAAGATTTTATTTCCGATCGTTCGCTGACTCACGAGTATGTTTCTCAGGGAAAGACCGTCGTCGAGTCGCAATACGACATGTTCAAGCGTTGCGAACTGGCGCCCCAGGACTTGCGCGAGCTGCGACAGCACTGCGAACAGCGTGGCGTAATCTTTTTCAGCACGCCGACTTCCGAAAAAGGAATTCAGGAACTGGTCGAACTTGGAGTCAGATTGCTGAAAAACGGGTCGGACTATCTGGGACATCTCCCTCTGATTCGTGCGATGGCGCAAAACTGGCCTGCCCACGGTGATTTCCACGGGCATGGCGACCGTTCGATGACGTGAAAGATGCGGTGGAGGCTTTTCGCGAGCGCGGGCGGCGAAGAACTGATCCTGCTGCACTGCACGTCCTCTTATCCCACGCCGCCCGAAGATGTGCATCTGCGCAAGATTACCGGGCTCAGCCAGGCCTTCGATTGTCCGGTGGGATTGAGTGATCATACTTACGGAACCATAGCCGCCATCGGCGCGGTCGCGCTGGGTGCGTGCATGATTGAAAAGCATTTCACGCTGGACAAGAAACTTCCCGGCCCGGACCACGAATTTTCCGCCGATCCAGCGGAATTTCGTGGGCTGGTGGAAGCGGTTCGGACTCTGGAAAAAAGCCTGGGCGGCGCCGAGTTAAAGCCTGCGTCTTCGGAGGAATTGGGGCGCCGCGACTACCGGCTCTCCTGCGTTGCCGCCCGCGAACTGCGCGCAGGGCATCGCCTGAGCACTTCCGATATCGCGTTTCGACGTCCGGGCTCCGGCTTCCCTCCGAAAGAACTCGAGACCCTGGTCGCGCGCGAATTGTCAAAGGATGTCGCGCCCGGCCACGTTTTCTCGCCCGAGGACTTTGCATGAACAGCGGTGAGAGTGTGATCACCCTGCGTCCGGCAACCATGAACGATGCCGATATGGTGTTTCGCTGGCGCAACGATCCGTTCATCATTGCCCACGGATCGTCTCATCGCGAAGTGGAGTGGGAAGAACATCGGAAATGGTTTGCGGAGACAATTTCCGGCCAGAACCGCTTGATGTTCATCGTTCTCGAAAATGGCACCCCCATCGGCCAGATTCGTTTTGAGCGTGAAAATCAGCAGAATTGCGTGATTTCTGTATATTTGCTGCAGGAGTTTACCGGGCGAGGTTTCGGAATTCAGGCCATCCGCATGGGTTGCGCCGCGCTGTTCGAGGCGTGGGATGTGGATCGCGTTGTGGCTTGCGTTCGACTCGACAATCCGGCCGGCCGCGCCGCTTTTCTGAAAGCCGGATTCGACGAAGCGGTCGCGTCGAACATTTGTCCGGCAGAACATCATTCGCTGACGCTGTCGCGCGCGTCGTGGCGGGCATGAGTTCGCCGCCGCCGGCTTTGCGGCGCAATTTCTTGTTCAACAACATGCCAGAAATTCCTCATAACCGCCTGACCTTCGGAGAAAGCGAATGCGAGGCTGTGCTACGGACGGTGCGCAGCGGCCACTGGGCGCAGGGGCCGGCGGTTAAGGGTCTAGAGGCGGAGTTGGCTCGCATGGCTGGCGTTCGCCACGCTGTGTGCGTGGCCTCCGGGCTGGCCGCGTTGCGTTTGGCCTTGGGAGCGCTGGGCGTCGAGCGGGGTGATCAGGTGGCGGTGCCTGCCTACTCATGCGTGGCGCTGGCCAACGCCGCACTTTCGTGGGGCGCGATACCTGTCCCGATAGACGTCGATGCCGTCAACTGGAACATCGAACCAGCGCAGTGCATTCAATACATGGCGAACTCGCGACCGCGCGCCGTGATCGCGGTGAATACGTTTGGCGTTCCCGCTCCGGTGCAGGAAATCATCTCGAGTCAAATACCGGTAATTGAAGACTGCGCGCACGCATTTGGTTTGCAGGTGGGAGGACGGCCGCTGGGTTCACGAACCCACGCTGGAATCATTTCCTTTTACGCCACCAAGCTGATCGGCGGCGGCGAAGGCGGAGCTGTCCTGACCAATTCGCGTGAGGTGGCTGAGTTCGTGAGATCGGCGCGCGACTACGGCGACCAGCCTGCCGACGGGCATCGCATGAATGACAAGATGAACGATCTAGAGGCGTCGCTGGTTCGCGCGCAATTGAACCGGCTTCCTGAAATGATTGCGGCCAGGGAAAGAATCGCCCATCGCTATCTGGACTTGCTCGCTGGTCCAATGTCCGACCGGGTGTTCCGGCTTCCATCGCGAACCAGTTCGCGAGTCTGGTATCGCTTTGCGGTGGAAATGCTGACCACATCCGCTGAGACGGTGATTACTGGCTTGCGGAGCTTTGGTATTCACGCCGCCAGTCCCGTGACCGACTGGCGTCCGGCCGGACAGCCCTGCCGCTCCTGTTGCCGATCGGGCATACCAGAGACTGGTTTCCCTGCCGCTTTATCCCACGCTTACGCGGGCGGAGCAGGATTCCGTGGCGAAGGCATTTCTGAAGGTCTGTGAGGATTACTCCCATGCCTGAGGATCGCTTGCCTGAGGACCGCATGCCTGAGCAAACGACCGATCCATTCGCGCGGATTGCCGGATACTACGACGGCCTGATCCGAAGTACGGCCACGATCCCCGGGCTTGCGACTACGGCCGGCCTGAATCCCAGGAAATCAAGTTTCGAGTTCTCAGCGAGGTGATGCCTCTGGCGAACGCGAGCCTGCTCGATGTGGGTTGCGGATTCGCCGATTTCGCGATTTACCTGCAAAAGCGTTTTCCGGGACTCACGTATTCCGGGAGTCGATCTCTGTGCTTCCATGGTGATTGAGGCGCGCCGCAATCATCCTGAACTCGATCTCCGGGTCGCAAATATCCTCGACGCATCATTCGATCGGCACGTTTGATGTCGTGACTGCGAATGGCATTTTCTACCTGTTGGGCGAACAAGCCTGGCCGATGATGCAGCAGATCATCGAGCGCCTGTATGAACTCGCGACTTCGGCGGTGGCATTCAATTCCCTGAGTGCGTGGGCGAATAAGGAAGAGCAGGAAGCCGGCGAATACTACGCCGACCCGATCAAGGTGGTGGACTTTTGTCGGCGATTAACGCCCTGGGTCGTGCTGCGTCACGACTACCATCCGCGCGACTTCACTATCTATATGTACAAGACCGGCAGGCCATGATCGTTTCCATCAATCAGCCTGCATATCTGCCCTGGCTGGGATACTTCCATCGCATTGCGATTTCGGATGCGCACATCGTTCTCGATCATGTGCAGCTCGAAAAGAACAGCTTCACCAACCGAAACAAGATTCGCACCCGGGAAGGCTGGGGCTGGCTGACGGTTCCGGTGCAAACGCCGGGAAGTTCGGCGATCTTCCCGATTAAAGAAGTAGAAATTGCGAACCAAAAGCCATGGGCGGCCAAGCACTGGCAGACTTTGCGACTCAACTATTCCAAGGCGCCATTCTTCGACCAGCACGCTGCCTTCTTTCGAAAGCATCTACGCTCGGAGATGGGAAAAACTCGGCGAGCTGGCGCGCGAGATTACGAGGTATCTGCTGGATGCGTTCGGCATCGGCACCAAGCTCTACTTCAGTTCGCAGATGGCGGCTTCTGGAAAGAAAGATGAACTGGTGCTTGAATTTGTGCCGCGAACTCGGGGCGACGGTTTATCTTTCCGGGCCGCTGGGAAGGAACTATCTGCGGGAAGAGTTGTTTAGCCATGAGCAGATTGCCGTCCGGTATGATGACTACCAGCACCCGGTCTACCCGCAGGTCTATCCCGGGTTTGAGCCTTACATGGCCGCAATCGATCTGCTGTTCAATTGCGGGCCCGGCAAGTCTGGAACTCATGATGAAAAATCAGGAACGAATCACGCTATGAACGTACTGGTGGTTGCTGCTCACCCGGATGACGAACTGCTCGGATGCGGCGGGACGGCGGCGCGACTGGCGCGCGAAGGCCATTCGGTCTACATGGCGATTCTAGGGGAGGGGATCACCTCAAGGCATCATCGGCGGGAGAGCGCCGATCCGTCGGCCCTGAAAGAGCCTGCGCGATTGCAGCCGGCGAGTAGCGGATCTTCTGGGAGTGAAGGAGCTTTTTCTGCACAACTTGCCCGATAACCGTTTTGACTCGCTGCCGCTGCTGGACGTGATCAAGGTGGTGGAAGAGCTGATCGAGCGCTGGCGGCCGACTGCAATTTACACGCATCATGGGGGAGATCTGAATGTGGATCACCAGGTGGTGAGCCGGGCGGTGCTGACGGCGACACGTCCCACGGAAGGCCATCCGGTGCGAGAGCTTTACATGTTCGAGATTGCGTCTTCGACAGAGTGGGCGTTTCAGCAATTGTCTCCGGTCTTCAAACCGAATGTGTTTGTGGACATCGCAGCACGCTCTCGCTGAAGCTTGAAGGCATGCGGCTGTACGAGAGCGAATTCCGAAAATTCCCCCATCCTCGTTCCCCGGAGGCGCTAACCGCGATTGCCCAACGATGGGGAAGCGTAGCTGGCTGCAAGGCTGCCGAGGTCTTCGAGGCAGTCCGCCTGATCCGGTAGATTCCTGACCCCGTAGAGGAAGGACGAAGCTGTATTCGTCGCCAGCAATTGATCGTGAGCCGTTGCCAACGACCAACGACGAAAGACCAACGACTGATAGCTAACGCCGACTACCGGGCTGAAGCACTGATGAGAGTTCTCTTACTGCATCCCGAAGACGTTCCCTGGCGCGGAGAGTGGGCTACGTCTCGCTGGGACCTGATCGTTGATCTTGGGTTCGCGGGCACAACTGTGTATCCGGAGTGGAGCCAGCGAACTGGCGCCAGGGTGATCAGTCTTCATCAGTTTGCAGGACAGACGGAAAGCTACCGCTGGGTAGGCCAGGCTTTGGGGGCGGGGCGGAAAAGGTTTCTTGATCGTATGGGTCTGGACTGGTGGGAGATACTGGCCTCCTGGAGCTATCACGAACTGCAAGCGCTGTATCTGCTGGAGCAGTTGCGGCAGGAACTGGGTCCGAGACCGGTCGAAGTCGTGGCCACCCGCGATCATCTTTCATGTTCGCCTGCTCAGAGTGGTCGCGGACTTGGCCGGTACGGTGCATTGATGAAACGATTTCGACATCGCGTAGTCTGGTATCGCGAATTTCCACTGCAGCCCGAAATCTGCGGCCCTCGCAAATCGTCGAGATCGCGTTCGACAAGTGGGATCCCAGCTACCGGCTCAGGGGCAGGGCTACCAAGCACCGCGGCAGGATTGAAAGAACCAGCGGTGCTGTTGCCGTCCGCTTATTCCAATGTCACTCGCGTGCAGCTCGCCTACGCTGCTGCAATTGCCCCAACGGCGATTTCTGTTGGCCACCACCCGGCGCAGCGGAGAATCCGAAGACCTTCCTTCCAACGTCGATTCAGTTCCGCTGTCCGCCTATGCAGAGAATTCGAGCGAGACCGAGATAGAAACAGCGGAACTGCTCAAGGCCTGGAGTGTTCTAAAGACCGAGATGAGCCAGATAGACGAACTTCGCCATGGATTCCACGCCGGCCTTTGGGATTACTTTCCCCACCATCTGCGCTATGGCTTGCGCCTTCGGGATGCCTGGCAACTCCTCATGACCACCGAACCGGTGAACGGGGTTCTTTGCGGCGACGATCTGAATTACTACACGCGATTGCCGCTGATCCTGGCGAAGCAAAATGGGCCGAACCGCAATTTATTGCCATCATGGAGCGCTCGATGGCGGACTGTTGTTCAAGAAGTCTTATGCCGACCTCCATCTGGTGAAAGGTGAAATGGAAAGGGAGTATGTGCTGGCTGTGAGCGAAGTGGAGCCCAAAAGTATCGAAATCGGCGCGCCCCCTGAAGACGATCGAGAACCACCGACTGCCAGGCGAAGGAATAACCCGAATGGCGATCTGGTTTTCTTTTCCCAGCCATTTGAAATCTCCGGTGGACGAGCCCAGGAGATATATGCCGAGATGCTTCCCCGTCTTGCAGAACTGGCGCGACGGACGAATCGAAACCTCGTGATCAAACTCCATCCCTTTGAGAGCGTAAGAGGCCGGAAACGCCTGCTTCAGTCGGTGTTGCCGGCCCAGCAGCGCATTGGCATAGAAGTCAGCCGCGCACCTGCTCCGGAGATTATGAGGCGAACCTGGTGCGCTGTTGGAGTCGACTCGACGGTTGCTGTCGAATGCACACTGGCAGGGATTCCCTACTTCCTGTGCGGATGGCTCGACTTCAACGGATTTGGCTACATGCAGCAATTCGCTCGGTTCGGTGCAGGAATGCTGCTGGAGACCCCCGACCAGATTCTTTCCATTCCGGAAGAGCTCGCGATTTCAAAAACGGAATCCGAGCCGGGCGGCTCGCGGAGCCGGCGGCTTTGGCAACCCATCGACGATGCGCGACTGGATGAAATCATGTTTGGGCCCAGTCGAGTCGTGTCCGCGACAAAATGCGCCTCGTAAGTCCAGTTCTTCACCGCGTGCTTTATCCCGCGCTGGGCGGCGCGGGATATTTCCATTCCGGGTTTTCTTCTTCGTCGATCGTCAGCGTGATCTCATATCACGGAGTTCTGACGCCGGCGTATGAAAGCAGGTACGCGTCTCTGGACAATACATTGGTGAAGCAAACGTCGTTCCGATCCCAGTTGCGGTTGCTGAAGAAACACTACAACGTGATCGCACCGGAGCAGTTTCTGGGCTGGCTGCGCGGCGAAGAACAGTTGCCGGACCGGGCAGTCCTGTTGACCTGTGATGATGGGCTGTTCAATCACCTGGCTTGCATGCTTCCAATCCTGCAGGAAGAAATGCTGAAGTGTCTGTTCTTCGTTACCGGCGGGTCTTTATATAGCATTTCGGACAGCACGCCGAAGATGCTGTGGTATATGGAACTCTATCTGATGCTCATGCAGGCGCCACGGCGGGATACGCCGCTTATTTTGCAGGGAATCACCATTCCCAGGATTTCAGACGATCGAGTCGAGCGCGAGGCTCTCTGGCAGGAACTAATGAAGACTTTGTCACGACTTGATGCCGCGGCGAGATTGGAATTCATGGAAGAAGTCGCGGAGAAACTTGGATTGCCCTCGGCGTGGAGAGCACGTCAGTTGGATGATCCGCTGCTTCGAGACCGCTTTCGGCTGCTTGACTTGTCCGAACTGAGACGACTCGCCGATACGGGAATGACTATAGGAGCGCACACTCTGAGTCATCCGGTACTGGCCGCACAGGATTCGGAAAGGGCCCGAGTTGAGATTTCGGAATGTCGCCAGGCAATAGAGAAGGCGCTTGGACAGCCGGTGTGGGCTATCGCATACCCTTTTGGTACCGCATCCTCGGTTGGCAGCCGGGAATACGGGTTCGCGGAAGCGGCGGGATACGAGTGCGCGTTCATGAACGTGGGAGGAGCATTCGACCGAACGTCGTCAAACCGAACCCCCGTAAATCCAGCCGCGTTAAAACCAGCCCTGCCCAGATTCGCATTCCCGCGGATTCATGTAACGGCAGAGATGTCACTGACCGTGTATGAGGCTTACGTCTCTGGATTCCACGATGCGCTGCGCCGCCGCTTCCGCTCGTGAACGGGCTGTCGACGTCCTGGGCGTAAGGTGGCCGAGTCGCCGAAGCGAAGAAAACTGGTATTCTCAAAATCGAACTCTGGCAGAGATGGTGAACCTTGCGCCTGGTTGTTTTGGAGGAAATTCAGGAGGACGCGGTGCTCCGGCGGGACTGGAATGCGCTGGTCGAGCGCATGGAGCGTCCCCAGGTTTTCTATACCTATGAATGGGCGCTCGCGGTTCAGCGCGCTTACGGAACCTCTCTGAAACCGTTGCTGTTTCTAGGGTACGAAGGCGAGTCTCTGACCGCTATCGTGGCCCTGGCCAGGGAATCAGAAACGGTTACTTTTCTGACCGCCACGACCGCTGATTATTGTGATTTTCTGAGCCAGCCGGAGGCAATACAACCATTCATAGAGGCCGTGTTTTCGGAGCTGAGAAGCCGGCAAGTTGAAAATATTGTCCTGGCGAATCTGCCGGCGGACTCGCCTTCCGCGCCTGCGATTTCGCGCGCCTCCTCCGCCTGCCATTATCATCTGCTATCGCGCCCCGCCTATCTGTGCGGGCGGGTGGTCCTGGGATCGGGAGAGCAGCGTGTAGCTCTTAAACAAGCGACGCTAGCCAAGAAAATGTTGCGCCGCAACCTGCGTGATATGGAGAAGCGCGCTCCGGTTGCCGTCCGTCACGATACCTGCTGGGAAGAAATTGAGCCGGCTTTGCAGCCCTTTAGCAAAGCGCACATTGCCCGTTTTCTGGCCACCGGTCAGAATCAGTAATCTGGTGCGGGCCGAGCGCCGTGTGTTTCTTTGCCATCTTGCGCGAGGACTTTCACGCTCCGGGTGGATTGACCATGAGCCGTTTGTTCATCGGCGAAGTTCCAGTCGCCTGGAACTACGGCATGCGATTCGCCGGCAGCTGGTTCTGGTACCAACCTACCTTGGATAGTGCTTACGAAGACTTCTCGCCGGGCTTTTGCCTCCTCTCTAAAATTGTGGAGACGGCGTGCGAACAGCCCGACCTGGAAGTAGTCGATCTTGGTTTGGGAGCGGAAGGCTATAAAGAACGTTTCTCGACCTCCAACCGTCAGACCTTGCACCTTACCTTGAACCGTTCGCGTTCCGGTCACCTGAGAGCTGTTGCGCGGAATCGGGCGGCGGCGATTGCAACCGCGTCGCCCCGGATTGAGAGTTGGATTCGCAGTCTGATTTCGTACCGCACCAGATTGGGCGTTCGTCTTCGCGAAATTGGAATTACCGGCCTGTTGGCGCGGTCGTGCCGGCGAATCTGGAACTCGCTGTTTGCCTTCGAAGAGGTGTTGTTCTTTACCGGTCCAGGTCGGGAGCTTGATCCCAAGGTGTCCGGCTCGTTGCGATTGCAGCCACTCAATTTCGAGCTCCTGGGCGCCGCAGCCATGCATTACGCGGACGAGCCAGTCACGCTTGAATACCTGATGCGCACGGCCCAGCGCCTGCGATCGGGAGACGCGCGCGGATTTGCCTTGGTTACAGCCGAAGATGCGCCCGTACATTTCTGCTGGGTTAAGGAGTTCGAGGGCTTTCAGATGGCGGAACTGGATCGCTACCTTGCAGGCGCCGTGTGCCGATGCTGTACTGATTTTTGATTGTTTTACTCCATTAGCAGCGCGGGGAAACGCCTTTTTTCCGACCGCCATTGCTTTGCTGGCGGATAAATTACGATTGACCGGCAAAGTTCCGTGGATCTTCGGTGCGGCAACCAATCATCCTTCCATTCGAGGAATTGAAAAGTCCGGCTTTACATACAGGTTCAGCCTGGGCCTCAAACGAATACTTTTTTTGAAAAGCATAAAGGATTCGGTTCCCGCTCCGGGCCCCGCAAATATCGCCCATGTAGCGTCGACCCCATGAAGCGGTGTTTGTCCACTCCGGGATACCAGATTGCATGACGGCTCCCTTCAACGAGGCGGCTGCCTCCCCGCTGGATACATCCTCCGAACTCGCGCCGGACGTTCTTCGACTTGAGTTCAGCCGCAACCTCGGCCATATCTCCCGCCAGAGCGCCGTGTTCTTCATCGGGACAATTTTCACCATGGCGGCCGGGTACCTGGTCAAGATCTATGTTGCGCGCGTGCTGGGCGCAGAGTTACTGGGCGTTCTATGCACTGGGCATGACCTTGGTGAGCCTGACGCAAACCGCGGGCATGCTGGGCCTGCAGGGAACCGCCGCGCGGTACGTGGCCGTTTATAACGGGACCGGAAAATTTGAACAGTTGCGTGGCTTCCTGACTCGAAGTCTTGGTGTGGTGACTTTACTGAACCTCACCTTGTCAGTTGCGCTGGTGTTTGGCGGCGGATGGATTGCGCGCAAGGTGTACCACGCTCCTGATCTTGTCCCGTACATTCCTTTGTTCGCGGCGCTGGCTTTTCTGGGCACGCTGAGCGCGTTCTACGGCCAGGTTCTCGCCGGATTCAAAGACGTCGCGAAACGCACGGTGATTACCAACTTCGTTGGCAGTCCACTGGCGATCGTTCTCACCGTAGCGTTGCTGGCGCTGGGCACGGGTATGTGGGGCTATTTGGTGGCGCAGATCAGCACTTCCCTGGTGGTGGTCGCACTGTTGGTGGCGGTCGCGTGGAAGCTGACGCCAGAAGCCGCCCGCCTTTCATTTTCACCTTTACCGCCGCTCGATCCGGAAATCCTATCTTTTGCTGCGGCGGCTCTGGGAATGGCAGCATCTGGATTTTCTCGTCAGCCAGGCCGACAAGATCCTGCTAGGCTTTTATCTGAACCCGCGCGTTGTGGGGGTTTACGTGCTGGCCTCAACCCTGTCGGCCTTCATTCCTCTCATCCTGCAATCGGTGAACCAGATTTTCGCTCCGGTGATAGCGGACCTGCACGCCCAGGGGCGGATCGACGTCTTGCAAAAACTATTTCAGACCCTCACCAAGTGGGTCCTGGGATTCACCCTTCCGCTGGCCTTCGTAGTAATTCTTTTTGCCCGTCAGTTGATGCGAATGTTTGGCCCTGATTTTGAAGCGGGCTGGCCCGTGCTGGTCATCGGAGCCGTCGGACAACTGGTCAACTGCGGCGTGGGGTCTGTTGGTTACATTCTCCTGATGTCTGGAAATCAGAGGCGGTTGATGCGGGTGCAGTTCGTCATGGCGGGTGTGTCCGTGCTGGTGAATATTTCGCTCATTCCCGTGCTTGGAATCGTCGGAGCCGTGCTGGCCTCAGCCTGCGTCAACGTGGGAGGAAATTTGTGGAATCTCCATGAAGTGCGGCAAGCGCTCCACATTTCGCCCTATAATCGAAGCTACTACGCGCTCCTGATTCCAGCTACTTTTGTCGCAGTCGGCTTGGGGTTATTGCGTTTCTGGACAGCTGCGATGACGCATCAATCCCTGGTTATTTTGCTCGCGCTGCTAATGTCCTACGCAGCCTTTGGCGGCCTGGCAGTTGCGTTTGCCCTTGATCCGGACGATCGGATGATTGCCGGTAACGCCTGGTCCCAGCTACGAGAGCGTTTACGGAAACAGGAGTGAGAGTTCGATGGCACAATACCGGACGGTGAGTTTGCCAGAGAATCTGTGCGCCGCAGCCGAGAAACAATTGAGCGGCCGGTTTGAGAGCCTCGAATCTCTGATCAGTTTTCTGCTGCAGGAAATGGTCAAAGACGATTCGAACAAGCTGGACCGCGCTGAAGAGCAGATTATCGAACAGCGACTCAGAGACCTGGGTTACATGTGAACGATCTAACCTTGCAAGGGCTATGCCCTTGGATCATGTCGCAAAGACTGGAAATTAGTCGGCCGCCAGGAAAAACTGCGCGAAAAGCCCACTCTTGAGAACCATCGCAGACCGATGAAGCCACGCTCACTGGTGCTGATCACAGTAGATTGCCTGCGGGCCGACCACGTTGGCTTTCTGGGATACTCGCGGCCGGTGACGCCGTTTCTGGATTCGCTGGCGGAAAACAATACGATTTTCTCCAACGCGATCGTGGCGGGCACGCCGACCTACTTTTCCTTTCCGGGCATCATGGCTTCGCGGTATCCGCTGGCCCTGGGCCGAGATGTCGTGGGGATTGCGCCTCAGGAGACAACCCTAGCCACCGCGCTACACCACGCAGGATATGCAACCGCAGCCTTTCTCGCGGGCAATCCTTACCTCAGCTCTCGCTTCGGTTATGACCAGGGCTTCGACACCTTTTACGATTATCTGCACAAGGGATCTGGTGTCGAGACTAATGTGTTGGATGGCAATACAGAAACCGAGGCAGAGACAAAGAAACGCTTATCGAAACTCAATGTTCTTCTTCAGGCAGGCTCGCGCCGAACCAAACTGACGGCGTCTGCCTACGACGAGCTCTATTTCTGGTATGGCCAGTGGTGTTCCAGACGTCAAAGGCCCACGATGGACCGCTTGAGGCGTTATCCCGCGGCAAATATTCTGGTCGATCAGGCTTGCTCCTGGCTCAGCAGTCTGGAATCAACCCCATTCTTTCTGTGGCTGCACCTGATGGATCCGCATCATCCTTACTATCCACCAGGAGAGGCGTTGTCGTCTCTTAGTTCAAGGTCGATTACGGCTCGAAAGGCGTGCTTTCTCAATTCTCTGTGGAATCGTGGAGATGTCGGGATCAAAAGACTGGAGCCGCACCGGGAAGAGATATTGTCGCTCTACGACGCCGGCGTGTACTGGGTCGACAAGCAGATTTCGCGTCTGGTGCTGGCCTTGCAGAAGTTTCAGCGCTGGGATGAAACCGTCTTCGCCGTAACCGCCGATCATGGAGAAGAGTTTCTTGAACATGGCGCGCGTTATCATTCCACGGCGAGTTTGCCGGAGCAGTTGATTCATGTGCCTCTCCTGTTGCGTAGCCCGGAACTTCCGGGAGCGCATCGACTCGGGGGAACTTTCAGTCTGATTCATCTCGCTCCCACTCTTTTGCATGGGATGGGGATTCCCGTGCCTGGCGGCTTTCAGGGACGCAGCGTTTGGGAACAGGTCTCTGCCGGAAACATGGCGGGCGAGCCGGCGATTACTGAATGCGTGGAGGCATGCAACAATCCGTTCCGGGTGGAGGACCGGATGCGCTCTCGTTTGCTGGCGGTCCGCGACCAACAGTACAAGCTGGTGATTAATTTCCGTGAGAAGGCGGATTATCTGTACGACCTGGTTCGTGATCCTGCAGAAATTTCACCGGTCGTCCCTGGACTTTTGACCAAAGAACGCGGCCGCCTCTTGCAAATAGCGCGGGCCTATTTGCGACAGACGAGTCAAAGCCAGGATTTCGATCTCCGCTTGCGCGCACGCATACGCGACCTTCGGCAGTCGGAGAGCCTGGCGGCCCTATCGGCTCAACCTTGACCGTTCAGCTTTGACCTGTTTCCCCCCGAACCGCTCATCCTTCTATCGTGGCCGGAACGGGTTTCGGCAATCGCGGTTTGGAGATTCTGTTTGCCAGCCGCGTACCCAGCTTTATCGCAGGATGTTCAATTCCGTGATAAAGGGCGACGGGTATGGCCACCATTGTGATCACGAACAGCGTCCAGCTATGAAACCGCGTCAGGGCCAGCCAGATACAGAACGAGTGTGCCAGGTAGATGCCATACGAATAGGTTGCTATCCATTTGCTGGCAAGTTGCAATGGGTGAAAACTGATCTCCTGAAACCGGGGAATTAAAAGCCCCAGCAGCAGACACACTTCGGCGCTAAAGCGGCGAGTCGGTTCCAGCGCATAGATCACGCCGAGCAACACTACAAACGGCGGCCAGAGGTAGGATGGGATCGCCCGAGTCGCAGGGAAACCGAAGGCGATGACTCCGGGAATGAAATTGGGAATGTAAAGCAGGAGCGTAAACCAGCTTAACGCCGGCAAGACCAGGGGCAAGTGCCCGAGAGCTCCCGACACAACCCACAACAGAAGCAGCTTTCCCAGCGATCGCTTTCGCCAGAGAAATAGTAAGGGCAGAAGCAAGTACATTTGCAGTTCGATCGGCAGCGACCACAGCGGCCCAATGATCGAATCAGAATGAGTGAGGTTTTGGATAAGCAGCAAATTGGAAATGAGTTCCAAAGGTCTTGGCCGAGGACCGAAGGAAATGCCGCGTCCGTTGGCGTGCAGATGCAATGCGACCGCCGAAAGCACGGCCAGGATGCTCAGAGGATAGATTCGGAATACTCGCCGGACAAAAAAGTTTTTGATTAGAGCGACACCGGTGAGTCCACTGCGTTCCATCGAGTACATCAGCACCAGAGATGTGTGTACAAAGAAAAGCAGAACGCCGAAGATGCCGATGTCCGCGACTCCAAACCAGCCAAAATGGTCCAGGTAAAAATGCCGGCAAAGATGATCAAAAAGCACCATCAGAACAGCCGTGCTGCGGAGGAAATCGAGATTCGGAGAGGCTCCTCGGCTTATTGCCCCAGCGGCCATTCGTATGAGGTGGGCGTCAAAAAAAGATAGAATCAACATTCTGACCTCAGGCCACGGCCTTGTCAAAGCGCAGCATAGAACGCAGAATGAATATTTGGAGCGCATGGGAAATATTTTGGGAATGCTGGAAACATGAAGAAGGTTCGGGTGCTGTTCCTCCCCGTGGTCGATGCGGACAATACCAACGCCCAGAGCCTCAATGTCCGCGAGATTGCCTTGCGCCTTGATCCCGACCGCTTCCAGAGCACGCTTTGGTATGAACGCGAACCCGACGACCGCGTGCGCAATCATTCCAGCGTTCGCTTGCTGCAATTGCCAGCTCGCGGAAGAACTCCGCGGATTCTACGGGAAATGCTGGCTGGATACGACATCATCGCTTACGTCGATTACAGCCCGGCATCTTATGCGTTTCTTCATCTGCCACGCGTATTCCGCCGCAACACGAAGGCGGTGTTCCACGCTGAGGCCCCGGCAGCTCAGATTGGGAATCCATCGCGCACTTTAAGTTTTCTTTATCGGGGGATTATTTCCCGATGCGATGTTTACACTGGAATTACGGAATTTGTTGCACGGGATCTCGCTGGCGAAACCAACGATAGCAGAAGGAACGCAACCTATATTCTTCCGGTCGGCGTGGATACCAGCTTCTTCTCGCCGCCTCCGCGACGAACCAATCCCGTGCCCGTGGTGCTGTTTGCCGGAACGCTGGTGGAGCGCAAAGGCCCGCAATATGTAATCGACGCTGCCGCGCGATTTTCGGATGCAGTCTTCCGTTTGGTGGGATCTGCGCGTGAGGGATTTGAGCGGGTCTTGCAGGATCGAGTCGTTCACCTTGGCCTGAAAAATGTGAAGGTGGATGGCCCCAAGACCCAATCTGAACTGGTCGACATCATGCGCGGTAGCGACATCTTTCTTTTGCCCTCGCGTCTGGAGGGGATTCCCAAGGTCACGCTGGAAGCGGCCGCAACGGGGTTACCTTGTGTTGTGTTTCGCGACTACGAAACCCCATCGGTCGTGGATCAGGTTACCGGTTTTCAGGTAAACACGGTGGAAGAGATGATGTCGGCTTTAGGACAATTGCTTGCGGATCGCTCTCTGCGAGAGCGAATGGGAGCGGCGGCGCGTAAGCATATGGAAAAGTTCGATTGGAACGTAGTAAGCGTGCAGTGGCAAAGTGCGTACCTGGAAATCGCGGCCGCGACGAAGTAAAGGACAGAATTGGGAGCTACCCCTAAAGTTCGCACTGAGATGTTCGATCATTCTTCCCCGATGCACGTTCTGACTTTGACTCCTTTTTATCCGGTCGCAGGGGATGACGCTTTCGGATGTTTCGTGGCTGAGCCGTTGCCCTGGCTACAGCAGGAGGGCATAAGAAATACCGTAATGGCTGTGCGTCCGGCTTATCGCAAGCGTGCGCGTCCAAGTTCCGAAGCTTTTCCATCAACAGTGATTCACTATTGGACGCTTCCCGGTGGCTTCGGGCTCCTTTTTTCCGGCGCATGTCTTTTCGCCCGAATCGTCGCCAGGGTTCGCCGACTGCACGAAACTGACGCGATCGATCTCATTCATGCACATGCCGCCCTGCCTTGCGGACACGCCGCCGCGCTCTTGAGTCGCGAGTTGGGAATTCCATTCGTTGTCACAGTTCACGGGCTGGATGCCTTCTCGACCCGCCAGGTTCAAGGCCGTGCCGGGAAATGGTGTGCCGGCGTTTCGCAGTCTGTGTATCGCTCGGCGCGCGCCGTGATCGGTGTCAGTGAGAAAGTCCAGGCTCGCGTGATCGAGGGCGCGGCCGGACCGGTGCGCACCACGGTTCTCTACAACACCGTCGATCCTCAGATGTTCGTCATGGCGGAGACGGAACCCGCGACGACTGTGATCCTGAGCGTAGGCAATCTCATTCCAATCAAAGGACACGCGCTCTTATTGCGGGCGTTTTCTCTCATCCATGATCGATTTCCGGCGGTTTCATTGGAGATTATCGGCGAGGGTCCGGAACTTTCGCATCTCCAGAATCTAGCCGCTGACCAGGGAATTACCGGCAAAATTCGTTTCCTGGGACGTCAGAATCGAAAACAGGTTGCGGAGGCGATGCGGCGCGCGACTATCTTTGCCCTCCCCAGCCGCTATGAAGGGTTGGGATGCGTCTATCTTGAGGCGATGTCGGCGGGCAAGCCCGTTATTGGGTGTCGAGGGCAGGGGATCGAAGAGGTCATCGAGCAGGGAGTGAATGGATGTCTGATTGATGCGGATGACCAGGCCGGATTAGCCGATATTCTGGCCACCCTATTGCAACAGGAGCCGCTTCGGCGAAAGATGGGTGAAGCGGCGCGTCAGACCATCATGCAGGGATACACTCACGCGCAACAGGCGCCGCGGTTGTCGCGCCTCTACCGGGAGTGCCGGGAATGACCCCACGCCTCGTCATCCTGACGGAAATTATCGCGCCCTACCGAATTCCGGTATTCAACTCTCTGGCACGGAACGAAGCGATCGAGTTGCACGTAATCTTTCTCGCCGAAACCGACGCCACATTGCGTCAATGGCGAGTGTACAAGGAGGAAATTCAGTTTTCCTACCAGGTGCTTCCTTCCCGCAGGCGCAGATTGTTGGGACACAATATCCTGCTGAATCGAGGACTCAAAGACGCCTTGCGGCAGGCGAATCCCGACGTGGTGGTGTGCGGCGGCTACAATTATCTTGCGTCATGGCAAGCGCAGTCGTGGGCCCGCAGCCACCAGGTCCCGTTTATCTTGTGGTTAGAAAGCACGGAAAGGGATCGTCGCAGCCGTAACCCCTTGGCCCGATTTCTGAAAACAAGATTCATCCGGGATTGTGGAGCTTTTATTGTTCCAGGGAAATCATCGCTAGAGTATGTGAGGGGTTTTGGGATCGCGGAAAATGCGATCTTCTCCGCTCCCAACGCAGTTGACATTGATTTTTTCAGCCGACAGGCGGTCCCAGTTCGTCGGGATGCCGCCATGCAGCGAAAGAACCTGCAACTACCTTCGCGGTTTTTCCTGTTCGTAGGCAGGTTAGTGCACGAAAAAGGAGTATTTGACCTGCTTGAGGCCTATGGCAAACTAAAGCCTGAACTAAGAGCCGAGATCGGGTTGGTTTTGGCAGGAGAGGGAACTGCCGGTTCAGAGCTGGCTCGCCGGGCCAAACAGATCGTCCCAGGATGTGTTCAGTTCGCCGGTTTTGCCCAGCGCGAACAGGTAGCCAGTTACTACGCGCTGGCCGACGTATTTGTTTTTCCATCGCATTCCGACCCGTGGGGACTGGTAGTAAACGAAGCGATGGCTTGCAGTTTGCCCGTGATTTCGAGCGAGGCTGCTGGATGCACGGCTGATCTTGTGTCCGACAATTGGAATGGACGCGTCGTTCGTAGCGGGGATGTCGGTCAATTGATGTCGGCCATGGAGGACCTGGCGTGCGATTCCGCTTTGCGTTTGCTGATGGGGCAACGCAGCGGCGAGCGTATTATGAAGTTTTCTCCCCAGTTGTGTGCGGCTGGAATTGCCAATGCGGCACGATCGTGCGCAACTGAGGCGCGCGGGGCTCGAAGAGTTGTGAGCAGTGATCATGCATCAAGATAACGAGAAAAGTCTTTTCCGCTTTGCAGTGCCGGCCGCGCTCCTGAGCACAAGCGCGTTTGCGGTCTACATTGCGGTCTATAGCCCAGGATACCTAAGCAGCGCTTACTACTTGGGAGGATTGATCTTCCTACAAATCCTGCTGGTAGCGATCTGGAACTACCAGGATAGATTTTTTCCTCTAATGGTCGCAGTCTTCTTCTGGGCCGGGACCAGCATTCCGTTGAACGGGGTATGGACTTCCGGACGATGGTGGGTGCTGGCGGTGGGAGCGATCGTCGGTTTCGCGCTGTACATGCGAAGTGCTCGACATCACTTCGAAACTTTCCATCTGGTCGCGTTCTTTTGCGTAACCGCGGCACTGGTTTCCGGCATGGTGTCCTCATTGCCAGTGATGTCGTCGCTGAAAGCATTAAGCTTGTTGTTGCTTTTTCTTTATGGATCCACGGGCGCGCGGTTGGCTCTAGCGGGCCGGGAACAGAAGTTTTTCCCGCGATTACTTTTCGGAACAGAAATCTTTGTGTACCTCACGGCTGTCGTCTATTTGATCTTCCGATATCCCGTGCTGGGCAACCCGAACTCCATGGGCGCAATCATGGGAGTGATCGCTGTCCCGTTGCTATTTTGGGGGCTGCTTATTACGGAGGGCAGGACCAGGCGCCGAAGGATGACATTCGTGTTGATGCTGAGTCTGATCCTCCTGTTCTACAGTCAGGCGCGAGCTGGAATATTGGCCGGGACTATCGCGTGCGTGCTTACTTGTGTTGCTATGC
The DNA here is from genome assembly GCA_963734265.1 of Terriglobia bacterium. GTDB lineage: Bacteria > Acidobacteriota > Terriglobia > Terriglobales > Acidobacteriaceae > JAIQFF01. The sequence continues at coordinate 836,953 of CAVTGN010000008.1, read as the reverse complement.
GGCGTTACCGGTTGCTGATTCAGGGCACAATGGCTGCCGTCTGTGTCGCTCTCCTCGCCGTGGTATTGACCCCTTCGGAACAAGCGGTGGACATGCCCATTCGGCACGACGAGTCCTCGATCTCGTCGTTCTTCCTCTATAAGGGGCACGAGGACGTCGGGGTCATGGGATCGCGACAAAACATCTGGGACCAGACCGCCTCTGTTATTCGCGAGCACCCCTGGTTTGGCAGCGGTTTCGGAACCACCGTAGGCGCCCGGGCGGAGGACAGCGATTCCGGAGAATTCACCTCTTCTTACTCTTCCTACACCACGCGCGAACATGGGAACAGTTACCTGGCGACCATGGAAGGGGTTGGACTTCTGGGGGTTGTGCCTTTCACCATCTTGGTGCTGATGCTGGCGCTGAAGGTGGGAGGAGTTTTTGCCTGGCTTCGCCGCACTGGCAACCTGCGCCACTACTCGGTCCCGGCCGCCATGATCCTGGCTGCGGGATTGATCCATGCTGGTTTCGAGGACTGGCTTTTTGCAGTCGGCTATTACCTCTGTGTCTTTTTCTGGATGGTGGCGTTTACCTTCCTGGACCTTCTTCCGGCGAATCTCCCTGCAATCTATCGTCCCATTACCGATTTCACTTTTAGGACGCGTCCGCAAAGTATTCCGGCGGTTGCGTCCGAGCGATGATGCATTTATTCCTGAACGGCCTGGCGGCCAGCGCTGGCGGCGGGCTCACCTATCTGCGCAACGTGCTGCCGCATCTCTCGACCCGCGAGGACGTGCGGGTGACGGCGGCGGTGAATCCGGAACTAAGGCAGGAATTCGCGGGCTTGCCTCAGCTCTCACTCCTTGAAATCAATCCTTCGCAACGCGCGCTGAGCCGTTTCTGGCAGGAGCAAACTGAACTGCCAGCCCACATTCGTCAAAGTGGCGCCCATGTGCTGGTGTCGACAGGAAATTTTGCCCTGCGCAACTCGCCTGTCCCGCAGATTCTTCTCTCGCGAAACTCACTCTACACTTCCAGGGAGTTCTCCCGGGATTTGCGTCGTCGCCGGGACTACGGTTTGTGGCTGGATACGTTGGTTAAGGGCAGGTTGGCTCGGCGCTCGATTTTCTGGGCTGATTGTACCGTCGCTCCGACTGAGGCCTTCGCTCAGGAACTGAGCCGGTGGACGGGGCGCAGCGTCACCGCCATCCATCACGGTTTCGATCGGGAGGCGTTCTTTCGCGACAGCACACCCCTTGACAGCTCAATTCAGCAGAAATTGGACTCGGACCGGGACGCGCTGCGCCTGCTGTACGTCAGCCATTACAACTACTATCGGAATTTCGAGACCTTGTTTCGCGCGTTACCGCTTTTGCAGAAACGGCTGGGTGGGCGAAGGGTGAAGCTCTTTCTCACCTGCCGGCTGCGCTCGGAAGATAACCCGGGAACCTATCGCGCGCATGCTGCCTCGGCGCTCGTCACCCAGCTCGGGGTGGCCGAAAGCGTGGTGGAGTTGGGCGCAATTCCGTATTCCTTGTTGCACCATGTGTATCGGGCATGCAGCATCTACGTGACGCCGGCTTACGCGGAGTCATTCGCGCATCCTCTGGTGGAGGCTATGGCTGGCGGGTTGCCGATCGTCGCCTCCGATACAGGCGTCCATCGCGAGATTTGTCGGGACGCTTCTCTCTACTTCGAGCATCTCGCTCCGGAAAATCTGGCTGAGCGGGTCCTCGAGATTGCAACCTCGGAAGACCTTGCGCGCAAACTGTCAGATCGAGGTCTGGAGCGTTCGTGCGCATTCTCCTGGAGTAGACATGTGGACGAATTGTTGGGATTGGCTGGAAAGCTGTTCGGCGGTGACAGTGGTGTCGTGGGCCGCCTTTCCAATCCCAAAACTGCCGCTTGAATTTCCAACCCGCGATCCACCCAGAAAACTCGATCAGGGCGACAAGTAAAGCCTAATCTTTCTTTTTTTGCATTCTTGTCCCTCGGTAGGTCGTACGGCGAATCGTTATTCGCCCTAAGTCCCGGTTCACGCTAAATCGCTGTTCACGCTAAGATGGTTTCCATTCATGTGTGGCATCTTCGGCGTCCTGGCGAACAACGGTTCTATTTCTCCTATCGCTTTGGAGCGTGCCACCGATTCGCTGGCTCACCGCGGGCCTGACGATAAGGGAACGGTCATCCTTCGAGCCAGCGCGTCGCCTCAAGTGGAGATCGGCCTGGGCAGCCGGCGGCTGGCAATTCTCGATCTCTCGGTTCTCGGGCATCAGCCCATGCAGGATGCTGAGACCGGCAACTGGATCGTCTACAACGGCGAAATCTACAACTTTCGCGAAATCAGAGCCCGCCTGCAGGGCGAAGGCGTGCGTTTTGTCAGCGACTCCGATACCGAAGTGTTGCTGAAAGCGTACGGTCGCTGGGGCGAGCGTTGTCTTGAACGAACTGCGCGGAATGTTTGCTTTTGCGATCTGGGACGCCAAGCGATCCCGCCTGCTGCTGGGCCGCGATCCCATGGGCATCAAGCCGCTCTACTACTGTTCCGTGGGTCAGTATTTCCTGTTTGCCTCAGAAATTCGGACATTGCTTGGCACCGGACTTGTGCCTCGACGTCTCGATCGTGCGGGCCTGATCAACTACCTGAATTTTGGATCGGTCTACGATCCCATCACGCTGATTCAAGGCATCTCTTCGTTGCGGGCTGGACACTACCTGGCCTGGGAAAACGGCAGCGTGCGCGATGCCATGTATTGGGATCTCGCTCCACACGGACCGGCTAAGGCGGCCTCGAGCTATCTGATCGGCAACGAGACCGCGCGGAAAGATCTGGAAAGCGAAGTGCATGCCACGCTGGATCAAGCAGTCCGCATGCAGATGGTGAGCGACGTTCCTGTCGGATTGTTTCTCTCCGGAGGCATCGATTCCAGCTGCCTGGCCGGCATTCTGAGCCGGGCGGGAGTCCGGCTCAACACTTTTTCTCTGGTGTTCCGGGAGGCGGAATACAGCGAAGCTGAATACTCACGCGCCGTGGCCAAGGCCTTTGCCACCGAACATCAGGAGATCATGGTCTCGCAGCGCGACGTGCTCGACGCCATTCCGTACGCGCTCAAGGCGATGGATCAGCCCACCATCGATGGCCTCAACACCTACCTCATTGCCCGGCAAACGCGCGCTGCCGGAGTCAAGGTGGCGCTCTCCGGCTTGGGTGGAGATGAACTCTTCGCCGGCTACTCCAGCTTTCATGACGTTCCACGCATGGAACGCTTTGCCCGATTCTGGGGACATTGGCCAGCGATCCTGCGCCGGCCCGCGGCTCATATCTTTACGTTCGCTGGCGGCAGATACCGATCGGAACCGGAAACTCGCCGCTCTCGCAGACCCACAGTGACGGGCTGATTCATCCCTACTTTCTGGCGCGCGCGTTATTCACCAGCGAGCAGCGTGATGCTGCTTTTGACCAGCGTCGAAAACGACTCACGGGTACGCGCGATGGCTCCCTTGCAGGAAACCTTGAGCCACACGCAGGCGTTGGATCCGATCAATCGCGTTTCCTATCTTGAAGCGCGTTGCTACATGCTCAACACGTCTGCTGCGGGATTCGGACGTAATGAGCATGGCTCACGGGCTGGAGCTGAGAGTTCCGCTCATCGATCATCAGCTGGCAGACAAGCTGCTCGACCATGCCCGGCTCCTGGAAGCTGGACAGCGATACGCCGAAACCATTGCTGGTCGGGGCTCTGAAGGGAGCGTTGCCGGAGCAGATTGTTCATCGCAAGAAACGAGGATTTACGCTGCCCTTTGAGCAATGGCTGCGGGAGGATTTGCGTCCTGAAATAGAAGGCGGCATTGCAGAGAATTGGCCAGGGTCCGCTGGGACCGGTGTTGAATCAGAAATCCGTCAGCCAGGTGTGGGATGACTTCTTGAACAAGCGCACTTCATGGTCGCGGGTCTGGTCGCTTTATGTGCTGGAGAGATGGTGTGAGCTAAATTCGGTCGTCGCATAAGACATAGGAATTGCCCGGTAATGAAGTCTCGGGCAAAAATCAGGGTTACCGGGGAGGCAGAGGCGCTTTCCTCTCCAGTAATGGTTTTCGCGCTGAGATCAGCAAGAATAGCGCCCGGCGGCGGCCCAATCTCCTGGCTAGAAATCGCGGGTACAGTTTCCACGCCAAACGGTAGAGCAGCGATTGAAAGCGGCTGGAAGGGCGGTTCAGCAGCAGGTCGCCGGGGCTGAAGACCTGTTCCATCACAACGTCTTCAAATCCTTCCATCACGGTGCAGGCCTCCGCCCTGGTGTAGGTTTTGGTTCCAGGACTCTCCAGGCGTTCGTAAACCGTTTGGCGCAGCGATTTTCCCCGCAACGCGCCGTAACGCAGCCATAGCATTGCTCCGGTAAGGGAGGGATGGTGATAGATCATGATGCGGGCCTGGCCGCCCGGCTTCAGCACGCGCCGCGCTTCGCGCAGGCACTGCTGTGTATCGGGGCTGTGGTGCATCACCCCGTAGGAATACAGCACATCGAAAGTTTCATCGGCGAATGGTAAATGTTCGGCGTCAGCAATTCGTAGATCGGGTTCGTATCCGGCTAATTTACATCTGCGGCGTGCTCTTTCCAACGAGGCTTCCGAAAGATCTACGCCTGTGGCTTGAGCGCCAGCTTTCAGCCATTGCAGATAATCGGCCCCCATGCCCACTCCGATTTCCAAAACCCTAAGCCCTCGCGACGAGGCAAACTTTGCGAATTCAGGAATGTAGGGCTCCAGCGCGTAGCGGGCGCTAGCCTGAGCTTCGAAGTCGTCCTTATCCTCGAGGTAGCGTGTGCCGCAGGGATCGGAATTCCAGAACTCTCTGACTTCGTTCTTTAGATCAGGCTTTTCTAAATCGGGAATGGAGCGGGCTTTGGACACAGCGCTGGCACTTAAGGCGGATGTTAACACAAGTTTGGAGTGGAGAATGTTGCGGCCAAACAGAGAATTGTGAGCGTCGTCCCGCCGAGAGACCTGTCCCGCGGCGGCGGCAGTGCTGCGCCTTGCTGCCGCTTCAAGGTAATATGTTTCAAAGGTTCGATGCGATGCATAAACTAGAGGAGGCCGTGCAGCCGAAGGACGCCGCTTGGGCTGCGTCTCTTCCTCGTCAGCGTGATCATTCCCGTGCGCAACGAGGCGCACAATCTGCCTCGATGCCTGGAGTCCTTGCGGGGAGTGGGCGAAGTTTACGTCGTCGATTCACAAAGCAGCGATGGAACCGAGGAGATTGCCCGCTCCTTCGGCGCGCAAGTCGTTCAATTTCATTATCCGGGTGGTTGGCCTAAAAAGCGCCAGTGGGCGATGGATACACTTCCTCTCGCCTACGATTGGGTTTTTCTGCTGGATGCCGATGAAGTTCTAACGCCCGAACTGGCTGATGAGATCCGGCAAGCAATCCAAGACCCCGAAGTAGATGGCTACTACATTCGCGTTGCGAATGTTTTTTCTGGGCCGAGCCTTGTGCCACGGCGAGGCCGGCTTCTACAAGCTCTCGCTGTTTCGCCGTGGAAAGGGACGTTTTGAGTGCCGGCTTAAAGATCAGGACGCCTCCATGGCTGACATGGAAGTGCACGAACACATCGTCGTGGATGGCAAGAGCGCGCGCCTGAAAAATCCCCTGATGCATCACAACGTCGAGTCGTTGTCGCGCTACATTCAGAAGCACAACGAGTATTCCAACTGGGAGGCGCGAGTCTGGCTGCAGGGCGAGGCGAATTCGGTCGAGCTTCCGCCATCGCTCTTTGGAACGCAAGCCCAGCGGCGGCGCTGGCTGCGTAAGGTCTTCTTTGGCATTCCGGGTTCGCCCGTGCTGTATTTTCTTCTACAAGTATTTCTTGCGCCTTGGGTTTCTGGACGGCGTGCCCGGCCTGATCTACTGCGGGTTTCAGGGCATCCAATTCTTTCACATCAAAGCCAAAATCTACGAGTTGCGGAAGGGTTGAAGCCGATCCATGTGCGGAATTAACGGTTTGGCCAATTGCGGAGATAGAGAGACGCTGGCGCGCATGACGTCGATTCAGGCCCATCGCGGCCCGGACGATTCCGGTCTGTGGGAGCAGCACTTTCCAGATGGTTCCTACATCGGACTTGGCAGCCGCCGGCTTGCCATTCTGGATCTTTCTCCCGATGGCCACATGCCGATGTGCAACCAGGACCGCACTCTGTGGATTACTTACAACGGCGAGATTTACAACTTCCGCGAATTGCGCGAGGAGTTGCAGGCCAAGGGACATCGCTTCGTCTCGGAAACCGACACCGAGGTTGTGCTGCACCTGTACGAACAAGAGGGGCGCGGATTGCGTCAAGCGGCTGAACGGCATGTTTGCTTTTGCCATCTGTGATCTTCGTTCCGGCCGCCCCAGCCTTTTTCTGGCGCGAGATCACTTCGGCGTCAAGCCCTTCTACTATTCCCATAAAGGCCCGCGCTTTGCCTTCGCCTCCGAAATCAAGGCGCTGCTGCAGGTTCCCGGCATCGGCGCGGAACTCGACCCGGAATCGCTGCATCAGTATCTGACTTTCCTCTGGGTCCCGGATCCCAAAACCATGTTTCGCGGAATTTACAAACTTCCTGCCGGACATTATGCAGTGTTCCGCGACGGGCAGCTCAAGCTTACAAAATATTGGGACCTGACATTTCCCACGGCGGATGCGGTGTATTCCGCGCTCAGAGGAAGAACTGGTGGAAGAAGTCCGGGAGCGTTTCCGCCGTTCGGTGCAGTCCCAGATGGTCAGCGATGTTCCCATCGGAGCATTTCTCAGCGCCGGCCTGGATTCGTCGAGCATCGTGGCCATGATGTCGCAAGCCAGCCGGCAGCCAGTCCGCACCTACACTATTACGTTTCCGCCAAAATATCGCGTCGGCGAAAACGCGCTCGACGATCCGGCTGTGCCCGCGCGCCTGGCACGCCACCTGGGTTGTGAGAACCACCAGATTGTAGTTGAGCCGGATGTCGCCGACCTGCTGCCACGCGTCATCTGGCACATGGACGAACCCACCGCGGACCCGGCCATCATTCCCGCGTACCTGGTATGCCGCGAAGCCCGCAAACAGGCAACGGTTCTGCTTTCCGGGGTGGGGGGTGACGAGCTTTTCGCAGGTTACCGCAAGCACTCCGCACACTACTGGGCCGAAGCTTACCAACGGGTTCCTGGCGCCGCGCGGCGAATGATCGCCGGGGGCCTTGCGGGGATTCCAAATCTTCGAGGCACGCCGGTCAAGGGAAGAGTGCGTCTGCTAAAGAAAATGGCTCGCAGCGCTTCGCTGTCTCCCGCTGACCGTTTTGTGATGAACTGCACTTATCTCGACACGGAGCAGAAATCTGGCCTTTATGCGGATGCTTTTCGGGCCGGTGTCCATGAATTCGATCCATCGGTCCGCCATCGCGCCAGCTTCGCGGAAGTGGAGGACTCCGATTTCCTGAATCAGATGCTCTATCTCGATACCAAGATTTTCATGACCAGCCTGAATCTCACCTACAACGACAAGATGAGCATGGCATCTTCGGTTGAGGTTCGTGTGCCGTTCCTCGATTGGAAGCTGGCGGAATTTGTCGCGTGGAAGATACCGCCGAAGCTGAAGCTTAAGGGATTCTTTCGTCCGACCACGAAGTACATCCTGCGCCAAGCCATGAAAGATATTTTGCCGCGCGAGGTACTGGCTCAGCCCAAGGCGGGATTTGGCGCTCCGATCGACTATTGGCTGGCTAATGATTTGAAAGAAATGACCGACGATCTGCTCTCCGAGTCGCGCATTCACAGCCGCGGCCTGTTCCGTCCCGAAGCGGTGCGCGAGTTCGTGGAAGCAGCAGCGCCTTGGAACGCAGGATTGGTCCATGCAAATCTGGCAATTCCTCACGCTTGAGTTGTGGATGCAAACATTTTTGGATGGCAGCGGCAAACTCTTCGAGGCAGAACAGAGACGCGGCGACACGGCGGGCGGAGTTTCCACTCCGCAGGCGGCTACGGCGTGAACTCCAGACAACAGCGTATTGTCCGATGAATGATTCCGAGACTACCTCTCAACGGGATACCTATGCCGAGGGCAGAACCCGCAAAGCATTGACCGAAGTCTCGGGCTTGCTGCGCGGACCGCAGCGAATTTTTCCGCTGTTTCTCAAATTAGCTTCTGACGAATTGCGAACCAGCTTCGAGCAGCGTCATCTGTACGCGTACACCAGTACAGAAATCCCGACTGCTGACGCCCTGCCGGCGGTGGTGCGCTGGATCACTGATGCGCAACGCTCCGACGGCGGTATCGCCGGCTACTACAGCCTGCTCGGTGGGTATTCTGACTCGTATGCAGAAGTCACCGGTTACATCGTTCCGACTTTGTATGATTTTGCGCATCTGACCGAAGACCGGAATGCCCGCGCAGTTGCGGAGAGTGCCACTGCGTGGCTGCTGTCGGTTCAAATGCCCTCGGGCGCGTTTCCCGGAGGACTCGCCTCCCGCGATGCCAAGCCATCAGTATTCAACACCGGCCAGATCCTGCAGGGCCTGGTTCGCGCTTACCGCGAGACCCATGCCTATGGCGGGACCAACGATAGTAAGATTCGCGACCGCGCCATCGCTGCCGGCGATTGGCTGGCCAAGCTTCAGCAAAGCGACGGTTCCTGGACCGGCCCTGCGGCTTATCAGGACGTTGCCCACACTTACTACAGCATGGTTTCGTGGGCGCTGGCACAGTTGTCCGAAACCGTTGGGGATGACCGCTACGGAATGGTTGCCGAAAAGAATCTCGACTGGGTGCTGGCCCGCGCCACGCCCAGCGGATGGTTCGACGACATCAGCCTGCAAGGTCACCCGACCTACCTTCACTTCATCGCTTATGTGATCCAGGGGGTTCTGGAGTGTGGCATCCTGCGCCGCCGGGACGATGCCATCCATGCGGCTGCGAAATCGGCCTGGGCGCTGTTGCGAAAATTTGAAACCAACAAGCACCTGTTGGGCGCGTATGAGCGCGATTTCAAACCAGGGCTGAAATTTACCTGTCTTACCGGCAACGCCCAGATGTCCTGCGTCTGGTGGCGGTTGTTCGAGGTGACCCATGACCTGCGGTATCTGAACGCGGCGCTCAAGATGAATGAGATGCTGAAGCAATTGATTGATATCCGCGGGCGCCGTGGAGTGGCCGGCGGCGTGGCCGGATCATATCCCGTCTGGGGCGCGTACCAGCCTCTCCGCTACATCAGCTGGGGAAGCAAGTTCCTGGCAGATGCACTCATGCTGGAAGTGCGTTTGACCAGAGAGTTCGAGGCGATCGAGTGCGTGTCGTAGTCCTTTGTTCCAGTCCATACAGCGAAACCGGTTGCGCCATGGCCTCACGGCTGGCGCAACTCGGTCATGTTCCGGTCGGCGCGCTCACGCTGGGAACACTCGACCGCGGCACCCTGGTGCGAAAGCTGGGACAGTTGGGAGCTCGCGATTTTGCGCGCTTTGCATGGGCCAAGCTGATGCCGGGAGAGGCTGCCGAGCCGGGACAGGTGCGTAATCCCTATCTCGAGCCCGCGCTGCGAAATGGTGAAGGCATTTTCCGGAGCCTGCATGAGGTGGCCGCATTTTATGGATTTCCGGTGACGGTATGCGATGACCAGAATTCGCCGAAATCGATTTCGCATCTAAGGGCATGGTCTGCCGACCTGGCAATCTTTACCGGAGGCAATATTCTGCGCCGGCAGTTTCTCGAGGTGCCGCGGCTGGGCGTGATTAATTCTCATCTGGCGCTGCTGCCCGAAATCCGCGGCATGAGCAGCCCGGAGTGGTCATTGCTGAATCAAGTCCCGGTGGGCCTCACCATCCATTTCATGGACACCGGCATCGACACCGGGCCGATCCTGATGCGACGCGAATTTCGCGAAGCCGTAAAAGCTGAATCGCTTACCGATCTGCGCAACCGGATGATCGCCTTTGGGATCGAACTGGTCGCTGAAACCGTGACTGCTCTCCAGGCAGGAACACTTTCGGCAGTCGAGCAGGCCGATCGCGATCAGGACAACCAGTTCTTCGTCATGCATGATTGGCTCAAGGCGCGGGCCGCCGCCCGGCTAAAACCGGGGAGGCTGGCAACCGTAGCGGGCGTGAACCATGAGTAAGCTCGGAACCCTGGTCGAGATCAGCCGCACCTTCGGTGTCCGCGACGGCATGCTCCGCCTGGGATACGAACTGCAACGGGGCAGCGGGCTGATGTCTCACCGCATGCGATCGGTTCAGGGCTGGCCCTCCTGGGACTTGAAACTCATCGCGCCCGGTGCCTCTCCGCACGATCTTCTGCACGCGCGCCGCAACGAAGGGCGTGAGAGGAGCTTCTTTTTTGCCGATTCACGAGCTTTGGAGAATTCTCTCAAAGACGTAATCGGCGCCGAAGAACAGAAGTGTGTTCTTACCGAAGCGCAGAATATCCTTGCTGGCCGGTTGCCATTTTTTGGGCGCCTGACTCATGCCTGCGGGTTTCCGCCGGACTGGTTTCAGAACCCGGTCACGAAGCAGCGCGTCTCGCCTGATCGGCCATGGACGCAAATGCGCTTCGCCTCCGCCGACTACGGCGATCTCAAGTTCATCCTTGAACCCTCCAGATTCCTGTTTGTTTATCCGTTGGCTCGCGCTTATGCGCTGAGCGGAGACGATCGGTTGGCCGAAGGCTTTTGGATCGCCATCGAAGATTGGGCGCGGCACAGCCCGCCGATGGCGGGGCCACTATGGATCTGCGGCCAGGAATCCTCGTTGCGGATCCTGGCGTGGTCGTTCGGGTTGCATGCGTTCATCCACTCGCCGGCTACGACCGCAGAGCGCGTGGCCCTTCTGGTGTCGATGGTCGCGGCCCACGCCTGGCGCACCGAACAAACCCTGGGCTATGCGCGTTCACAACGCAGCAATCACCTGGTCAGCGAAGCGGTCGGTCTGTGGACCGCGGGCACGCTTTATCCGGAGTTGGAGGAATCCGCTGCGTGGCAGGATCTGGGGGCGCGACTGCTGCGAGAAGCAGTTGTCGACCAGATCACACCTGAAGGTGCTTGTCTGCAGCACTCGTTCAACTATCACCGCATGGTGCTCCAGCTTTTGTTGTGGACGCTGCGGCTCGCCGAGATCAACCGCGTCCAACTTCCGCCCGAGATCCGCACCCGCGCCGCGGCAGCATACGAATTCATGGCAGCCTTTGTCGATCCTGCGTCCGGACACGCTCCCAATTACGGCGCCAACGACGGCAGCCTTGTTTTTCCACTCACAAGTTGCGAGTACGGTGACTATCGTCCCACGCTGCAAATGGGCGCTTCGGTTCTGGATCGTCCGGCTCTGGCGCCGGGACCCTGGGATGAAGCGGCTTTATGGATCGATGGGAAGCGCAGAGAGAAAGCTAAAACTACGGCATCGCTGCCGGCCGCTCCCGTTCATTCCGTCGATGGCTATTACCATCTCGGCGAAAACAGTTCCTGGGCGCTGGTGCGCGCCGGCCATTACGATCGCAGGCCGTTTCATGCCGATCAGTTGCATGTGGACTTGTGGTGGCGTGGCTTGAACCTGGCGCGCGATGCCGGCACTTACCTGTATAACGGCGATCCGCCATGGAACAACCGCCTTTCAGGCACCGCGGTTCACAATACCGTCACGCTCGATCATCAGGATCAGATGCGCCGCGCCGGGCGTTTTCTCTGGGTGGACTGGGCTCAGGCATCGGGCCGCTCTTTCTCCACGATGAATGGGGCATCTCCGGACTGTTTCGAAGGCGAACACGACGGTTACAGACGATTGGGAGTGAAGCATCGCAGGAGGGTTCAGTACATACAAGAAGCGGGATGGGTGATTGTGGATGATTTGGTTAGCGGGGAAAACGCAGGGCAACAAGGCGAACATCAGGTGCGTTTGCACTGGCTGCTGGCGGATCTGCCCCTGGTTGATGTCTCCTACTCGACTTTTCAGGCTGTCTTCGCGGCGAAGCAGTCACAAATCTCGTGGAGCATCTTCTCCGACGGTTCCGGGAGCGTTGATCTCATTCGAGCAGGGAAGAACCTGAAGTCAGGTGAAATGTCGGAGGAGACGCAATTGCTCGGATGGGACTCTCCAACCTACAGTGAACTTCGTCCCGCTATTTCTATCGTGTACCAGACTCGCACGCGATTGCCGCTTCGTCTCATTACAGTGGTTCTCACCGAGGAGGGTCTTCAACTGGAACGGGATAGTGATCACTTGAGTATTTTGCAGGGCAGTTCGAGGATTTATCAGGTCGGTTTGCGCACAGAAATCGAGAACAAGACAACGCCGCGAAGCACTCAAAGCGTCGCTTCCACAACCAACAAGAACGGCAACGGGCAACCGTGAAGATTCTGTACGTCTCACAATATTTTCCGCCGGAGATGGGGGCGCCCGCCGCCAGAGTAGGTGAGTTGTCGCGCTATTGGGCGCAGGCTGGGCACGAAGTCACGGTGCTCACCGGTTTCCCCAACCATCCTACGGGCGTGGTACCACCCGAATACCGGAACAAATTTCGCCGTCTCGTGGTTCGGGAAGATGCTGGAGGGGTGAACGTGGTCCGTACCTGGTTGCTGCCACTTCCCAATCGCAAGGCCTATGAGCGCATCCTGAACTATGGCTCATTCTGTCTCTCTTCCGCGGGCGCCGGCCTGTTCACGGAGCGTCCAGACGTGGTGATCGCCACTTCGCCGCAGTTGCTGGTCGGACTGTCGGGTTGGTGGCTGGCGCGATGCAAGGCAGCGAAGTTCGTCTTTGAAGTTCGCGATCTGTGGCCCGAATCGCTGGCAGCGGTTGGCGCGGGGAATTCAAACTCGTTGCTCCACCGCTCTCTGGCCGGCATCGCCGGTTTTCTATACCGGAACTCAGATCATATCGTCGTGGTTACTTCTGCTTTCAAGGATTATCTGGTCGAACACTGGCATGTCTCGCCGAAGAAGATATCGGTGGTGGAAAACGGAGTCGAGACGGACATGTTCAGCCCGAAGGCGAGCGACGAGGTTAGAACCGAACTCGGCGCCGCAAGAAAGTTTGTGGTCTCTTATATCGGCACAATGGGCAACGCCCACGGGCTCCAAACGCTAATCGAAGCTGCCGCGAAATTACAAAGCTCCTCGCCCGAAGTCCTGTTCCTGGTCGTGGGGGAGGGCGCCGAAAAGGAGGCACTCGTGGCTTTGGCTCGTTCCCGCGGTCTGAGCAACTTGCGTTTTGTGGATCAGCAACCGCGAGAGAAGATACCGGCTTACATCAGCGCGTCCGATGCCTGCCTGGTCTTGCTGAAGAAGAATGAAATTTTCAAGACCGTGATTCCCACCAAGATGCTGGAGTTCATGTCCTGTGCGCGGCCGGTGATTCTTGGAGTGGAAGGTCAGGCGCGGGAAATCCTGGAAGAGGCGCAGGCCGGGGTTTGTATCGAGCCGGAGAATTCGTCTGATCTGGCCAATGCCGTTGCCCGCCTTGCCGGGGATGCGCAACTCGGTGAAACTCTGGGCCGCAACGGGCGCCGTCACATCCTGCAGCATTTCTCCCGACGCCAGACCTCGGTCGCCTATATCGAGTTACTTGACCGCTTATTGGGAAAACAGAAGCGGCGCGCCGTGGCAGCCTGACGGCTGTGAAGTTGTACAGGAACGATTCCCTGTGTGACGGAATTTAGAAGGACGGAATTCAGGGGGCAGGATCTACCTTACGGCGACGATGCTTACCGCGGTCGCGGCTTGCAGGGCCGCCTCAGCGGTCCGGCCCACGAGCACCTTGGTTGTGCTGCTGGGAACGAACAGAATGTCCTCTGGCTGCATGGGGATGTCCGGGGCCTTGGCCGACAGCATTTTCTTAAGTTCCACAGGAATCTCGACCATTCCGTTCGGCCCTTTGCGGATGATCTTCGTCCCGCTGAGTTTGGCGGTCCGATTGGTGCCTCCCGCCAAAGCGATTGTTTTGAGCACCGTCAAATTCTCCATGTCCATCAGGAATCCGCTGGGCCGGCCTACGTCTCCGACCGCGTAAACCACATCGGCTTTCTGCACCAGGATCGTGTCACCTGGAAAAACAGCGATATTGTTCGCCGGGGTCTCCGTGATTTTTCGCGTCAGCGGCACCGTAACCGCTTTCTCGTCCGGGTCGCGATGGGTAATGACGATTGACTTACCAGCTTTGTCGGTAAATCCGCCTGCAGCGGAAATCAGGTCGAGCAGCCTCGGCTCCCCGCGCACGACATAGACGCCCGGCCTGGCAACTTCGCCCAAAACGTTGGCGCCCTGCGAGGAAGTTTCGTTCACCAGCAAGGTAACGTGCGGATTCTTCACGAAGCCGCCATCGGAAAGGCGCTTCTCGATCAGGGCCTGGGCCTCTTCAACGGTCAAACCTGCGAGGTGAACGTAATCGACCAGAGGCAGGTAAACATCGCCATTGTTGGCGACCCGGCTCTTGGTCTCGAGCTCGGGAACGTTGTAAACGTTCACTTCGAGCAAGTCTCCGGAACTCAGTCTGACGTCGGAGTTGGTCTGCGTGGCCGGCTTGGACGTCTCGGGTTCCGTCGTCGCGGGGGCCTTGGGCGATTCGCGCTCGGAGGTCACAGGCGCTGCTGAAGGGAAAACCGTCGGCGTCGGGTTCCCTGGGATCTTTGGGGACTCCTGCGCCATCGCTGTCATGCCAAGCGGACCCGCCAAACAAAGGGCGACAAATACACAAAGCAGCCCGGTGGAAAACCTGGGAAGAAATAGCATCTGAGAATCCCTTGGCATGGCGACGAGAACAGAAGTTTAGCACACGCTTGGCAGCAGACGCGGCTCGAAAGGCGGATGCGACGGCGCAACCGGTTGCTTCGGGCGCTCCGCTTCTCAGATGAACCCGGAATTTTTTCCACAGGGGAGTCCAAATGGACATTGCGGGGTAATTTTCAAGACTGTTATATTCCTTGCAGTTCTCAACTAGACGTCGAAAGAGTGTTCTTTTTTTAACACCGACCCTGCCAGGGCCGTCCCTCCGGTGCGTGTTCGCGACGGCGCCTGCTGAGGAGGGAATTTCTCGAGGGAAGGGATTCAGTTGAATTCCAGCATGGGGCCGAGGGGGACGAGTTGACGTTTTTCTACCTGGGAATTTTCGCTGCCTCGGTACTCTTTTCTTTCGTCCTCACCCGATACACACGCGATTGGGCAATGGCCCGCGGCTGGGTGGCTGGACCGGGCCTGAGCGGACCGAGCACGGATCGGCACCTGCACAGCCGTCCGATCCCGCGCCTCGGTGGCGTTGCCATCTTCCTCACCTTCCTGGTGATGGTTGGAATAGCCTGTCTCATCACTTGGCAATACCCACAGCTAAGCTTCGGGTTTTCGCCGAAAGCCCTGCTTACCGTTCTCCTGCCCGGTTTTCTGATCTTTCTCCTCGGCCTGTACGACGATCTGCACCCGATTGGGCCGTACTTCAAGTTTGCTGTTCAGGTGCTGGCGGCCGTCATGCTGTACGTGGGAGGCTTGCGGATATTGGCGGTGCCCGTGTTATTCAGCGAGCACCACGTTCCCTGGTTTCTCGCTCTTCCACTTACCATTCTCTGGGTGCTCGGCATCACCAACGCTTTCAACCTGATCGATGGCCTGGATGGACTAGCCGCAGGCTCCGCGCTGTTTTCTACCATGGTTGTGTTCGCGGCGGCGCTGCTCAGTCATTCCTCTTTCATTTCCCTGATGACGCTGGCGCTGGCGGGATCCATCCTGGGTTTTTTGCGTTTTAACTTCAGCCCGGCAACTATTTTCCTGGGAGACTGCGGCAGCCTTTTTATCGGTTTCATGCTCAGCGCATTGGCGCTGCAGGGCATGCAGAAATCGCCTACGATTGTTGCCGTCGCCATTCCTGTGGTCTCGTTCGGGCTTCCGATTCTGGAGACGGCACTCTCGGTGGTGCGTCGCCTCATCGGCGGCCGGCCTATATTTACCGCGGACAAAGAGCATATTCATCACAAACTTCTGCAGCGCGGTCTTTCGCAGCGCCAGGTTGTGATCATCCTGTACGCCGCGTCTGCCGTCTTTGCCATGCTCAGCCTGTTCTTGCTATGGCCTACGGGAAGCACTCTAGGCCTGGTGCTCGCCGTAGTCGGAATTGGCGTCTGGATGGGAGTGCAGAACCTCAACTATCTCGAGTTTGGAGAGCTTCGCCGGGTGGCGCAGCGCACGCTCGAGCAACGGGTCATTTTCGTGAACAACCTGGCGATCCGTCGCGCCGCGGAAGAGCTTAAGCTCAGTTCCGACTATGAACAAGTCTGTCGAATTCTTGAGGTCGGTTTCGCGAGCAATGATTTCGACGCCTTCGATCTGCGATTGCTGAGACCACCCGATGAACTGGCTGAGATTCGAGGTTTGCAGATCGTTTCGGCGGACAAGCCAAATTTCCGCTGGAAGAAAAAGGGCACCCATTTCGGGAGCGGGACGATTCCGGCCTGGAGCCTGACTCTGGATTTGGTGGCATCCAACAATTGCCGGCGAGGTTTGCTCACCGTGTACCGCATCTATGCCGGCGGTGATCTGCAGCTCGACGTAAATTTATTGACTTCGCTCCTTCCGGTCGCCCTGGCGGATGCGCTGGACCGCGCTTTGAGCCCCGGGGTAGAAGCGGTGTTCGCAACTGTGAACGATGCTGGTGTCAGGGCTGCCAGAGCAGGTTGAAAGCGCTTCCCAAGAGTTCTCCGAACATGTCACCCGCCGTTACTCAGCCCGCCATTGGTCAGACTGAAAAGTATAGTAGTCCGGAATTTGCCCGTGCCGAGAAAGTAGCCCACGCCCGTCTGTACCCTTCAATTTTCGCGTCGAATTATCTGGTGTTGAGCAATCGGCGGGAGCGCATGCGGAAGTTCTTTGCGGCCTGCGAGCAGGTCGGAAGCGTGCTCGACGTGGGCGCGCAATACTGTCCGTATTACCCCTTGTTTCGCGGCAAGTGCGACTCTTACTCATCTCTCGACATCGTTCCCAATGACATCGTTGATATCGTCTGCGATGCCGAGGATATGCCGATTGAGGATGGTTCCTACGATCTCGTACTCTGTACCCAGGTCCTCGAGCACTGCAATCGTCCGGAGCGGATCGTGAATGAATGCCATCGGGTATTAAAGCCTGGTGGCACTTTGATCGTGACCGTTCCTTCGATTTACCCGGTCCACGGCCATCCCGCCGACAACTGGCGATTTATGCCCGATGGCATGCGCTACCTGCTGCGCGAGTTTTCACAGGTCGAGGTGCTGGGCGAACTCGACTTCGCGGAGAGCCTTGCAAGCGTCATCTGCCACTACGGTCATGTGATCACAGGCCGCCTGGGAGTTCTGGGAAAAGTTGCCAATCCCATGTGGAATTTTGCCACGAACGTCTGCGGACGGAGCCTGAGCTACGCGCTGCGTCCGCTTGTTCGCAGCAATTTCAGCGCGTTCTCCATGAACCTGTGGGCTGAGTGCAGGAAGTGATCCACAAGCCATCTTGATCTGATCCGCGCTATCTTCCGGGCAGACAGGCTTTGAGACAGAGTAGAGTGCCGGGATGTTGACGATTATGAACTTGAAACAGACGAGAGGATAATATTTCTCTTGTGCTTGCGCCTAGAAATCCTCGAGAGGAACGGCAAAGGTTCTTACTCTTGTTCTGGGGAACGCTCAGTATCTGTGCGCTGATCCTTTTTATCGTGATGAGGTATTTCGTGTAAGGGTGATAGACCTAACAAAAGCTCCGTAAATCGTCGGGATAGTTGGTGGACCGGGCAAGATTTGAACTTGCATAGCGGATGAAATCTGGAGGTCGTCGTGCTCCGCCGTGTTCCATTACACTACCGGCCCAAAATTTGACCATCGCAGACTAAACCCACTGCTGCGTATTGTAAATATCTGTAAGGGTTCAAACCTGAGGGGCGACGATTCAAAGCATCGAACCCGCCGACGGATTTCATCTCGACAAAAATTAAAAAGGACGAGTTATCCACAGCCGGAACCTGCGGCGTCACTTTCGGCAACCATAGAGTACGTTTAGTTTTCTTGCTTCACTCGCCGAGTGAAATCTGGCGTCAGGAAATTTCTGCAAGATGAATTGGGTCAAGGCACGCGACGCTCACTTTCTCGGTTTGCAAACCGCGGTGTTTTGCGTGGCGTGCGAATTGATCAGTGAAAACAACACGCCGCAATGTCTGGCGTGCGGAAGCCAGGCCCTGATCGGTCTTTCGCGAGTGTTGGGTGGATCACTGCGGGGTCAGCAGACTGCCCAACTGATTGCAGATGCCGAGCTCGACCGCCTGGTGCGCGAATTGCTTCGCAGTGTGCCGCTCCCCTCCACATCGGACGCTGAGAATTCCTTGCCGGTGTCATTCGCAGCGCTGGCTCCTGGACGAAGCCACGTTCGCTGTGCCTCCGCCTCGGCCGCGGGTCCAGCATCCGCAAATTCCGGGCTGCAATCCTATTCCACGGAGATCGATCTGGAGCCCGCCATCAGCGTGATTGCCGAGCGGGCTCAAAGTCTCACCGGCGCCAGTGGCGCTGCCATTGCCCTACGCAAAGGCGACGAGATGGTCTGCCGGGCGCGCGCCGGCCGCACCGCACCCGACCTCGGAGTAAGGCTGCAATCGGATTCGGGTATTTCCGCCGATTGTGTCCGCACCGGAGAAGTCGTGCTTTGCCACGATGCCGCGGAAAATCCCCGCGTCGATCTGGCAGCTTGCCAGCGGCTGGGGGTGCGATCCATTTTGGCTGCGCCGCTGCGACACTTTCGCAGGACTCTCGGAGTATTCGAAGTCTTCTCGGCCGCCCCCTATGCCTTCGCCTCCCGCGACGTCGCGACCATGCAGCTTCTTTCGAGCGTGATGGTGGCCGCCATTTCCCGCCTCTCGAGCCAGAAAAAGTCGCTTCGTCAAACCGCCTAACCTACTATCGCCAAAAGACTTAGTGGACCCCGTCCGTCCGGGTAATGGCCTGTCGTCTGAAGCCCCGGTCTAGGATAATATGTAACAGCCTTAGTATGGAATTCACCGGGCCCAAGCCGACCGGCATTTCCCGGCAATCCAAACCGATCACCGAGCGCCGTCATAGCGTGCGCCTCAGGGTGCACAGTCCCGCCTACGCCAACCTGGATGAATCTTCTCAGGAAAAGCGCGGGAGACCTGAACGAAATTCTGGACATCAGCGAAGAAGGAATATCGATTCAAACAACGTCTCCGCTGGCGGTCGATCGCGCTCTAAACCTGAACCTGGATCTTTCGGAAACCAAGACGCGCATTCGCACTCCCGCGCAGGTGGTCTGGTCCGACGACTCGGGACGGGCGGGAATCCGTTTTCCCAAACTGCCGATCCAGTCGCTGCGTCAGCTCAGGCAATGGCTTTTTGTCAATGTCCTCACCGCGTTTGACCATGCGCGCTCTGAAACTGAGTTCTCGGAAGCCGACGAGCAGAGTGGTAGTCTTCTATCGCAGCCAGAGCCTTATCATGAGGCATCCGGAGTTTCGGAACCTTCTGGCAAAAACGGAGGCTCTGGCCGGGTTGAAAGATATGCAGAGAAAGGTGGAGTCGGGCGCCTTGAGTCAGGAGGCGGCGCTTCAGTTGATCGCGGAACAGGCGTTGGCATATACCCGCGCCGCGGGAGCCGCAATCGCTCTGTCCGAGGGCGACGCGATGATTTGCGTGGCCAGCGCCGGCTCAGACGCTCCACCTGTGGGCACGCCGTTTCAGGTGGGATCAGGATTCTCCGGGGAGTGTGTCCGCACCGGCCGTTCGTTGCGCTGCGATGATTCCGAGACTGACGATCGCGTAGACCGCCAGAGCTCCCGCGTTCTGGGTATTCGCGCCATGGTTGCGGTCCCGATTCGACGAGGAAACCGCGTGGCTGGATTGCTGGAGGTATTTTCACCTCAGCCTTATGCTTTCAACAGCCAGGACATCAGCGTGCTGCAGCAGTTGACGGGAACGATCCAATCGGCAATGGACGGCGGTGTGGAAGTTTCTCCCGCTCCGGTTGAGATTCCGAAAGCGCCGCCTATGAGGATGCCGGCGCCGCGAATCGAATCGCGGCGATTTGAGCCGCTCCGAAGCGAACCGCTTAGAACTGAATCGCAGCCTTCCTCGGTTTTTGCCGGAACCATGGCGGCGGTGGAACGCTTACCTCGGCCGCGCTCGCACAAAATCGTTCTCGCTGCGGCCGGTTGCACTTTCCTCTTCGCCTTGCTCTGGTTGACGACGCCTTGGATCGTGAGCCAGATTGGCACAATTCGAAGCAGCGCTCCGGTTCAGCAGCCGTCGGCCGCAGGTTCCCGTTCGGTCCATCAGGCTGCGGAAATAAACGATCTGGCCGGCCTGCGCAAGTTAGCCGAGCAGGGAGATCCAGCGGCGCAGTTCGCTCTGGGTGCGCGCTATGCAACCGGCGAAGAGGTCAAGCAGGATTACAGCGAAGCGGTCCGCTGGTTTACCCAGGCGGCGGATCGAGGACACATCCTGGCTCAGGCCACTCTGGGCGCCTACTATTGGGCTGGCCGAGGCGTGGCCCCGGATCTGACCAAGGCTTACTTCTGGTCTACTCTGGCGCAGGCCGGAGGAGATCAAGCCAGCAAGTATCGGGTCGCGGTTCTCACCTCGCGTATGAGCCGGAGTGAAATCCTCGCGGCGCAACAGCAAGCCAACGACTGGCTTCACAGCCATGCGACGGCAAGTAACGCTCCGATCTCACAATAATCTTCTTTCTCGACGATTTGGCTGGCTGGTAGGCGCATATCCGCTCCGCGCCGGATTCTTCGCAAGCTCAGGATGACGCCGGTCCAAGCCTTCCCAGTTGGGAGCGGGTTTAGAATGTTGATAGAGGTTTGCTGTGTCCACTCTTCGCGACATCGTTTACCGCAACGTCCGTGAGGGTGACCTGTACGAAAAACTCGACCGGAACCGGGTTCGCTGCTATGCCTGTGGGCACTGCTGTCCTATTCCGGACGGCCAGCCGGGTGTTTGCAAGGTCCGCTATAATCAGGGCGGCACGCTCTTTGTTCCCTGGGGCTACGTGGGCGGAGTGCAGTGCGATCCCATCGAGAAGAAGCCCTTCTTTCACGCCTATCCGGGCGCATTGGCCTATAGCTTCGGAATGCTCGGCTGCGATCTCCACTGCTCTTATTGCCAGAACTGGGTGACCTCCCAGGCGCTACGCGATCCGGAGGCCGTCTCCCCGCCGTTGCAAGCCTCACCCGAAGCCCTGGTGGAGGACGCACTCAGCCAGGGGGCAAAGGTTCTGGTGAGCACGTACAACGAGCCGCTCATTACCAGCGAGTGGGCGGTTGCGGTATTCAAGGAGGCGCGCGCCGCCGGCCTGCGCACCGGCTTTGTATCCAATGGCAACGGCACTCCTCAGGTGCTCGAATACATTCGGCCGTGGGTCGACCTGTACAAGGTCGATCTCAAGAGTTTCGACGATCGCCACTACCACCAGCTTGGCGGGCGCATCGGACCGATACTCGACAGCATTCGACGCCTGCACGAGATGGGGATATGGCTGGAGATTGTGACCCTGCTGATTCCCGGGTTCAACGACTCGGAAGATGAACTCAAAGGTCTCACCGATTTTCTGGTCAGCGTCTCACCTTTTATTCCCTGGCACGTAACCGCCTTTCATAAAGATTACAAAATGGACGATCCCGACAACACTCGTCCGCAAGACCTGCTGCGCGCGGCGGCGATCGGCAAACAGGCCGGCCTGCGCTACATCTATGCCGGAAATCTGCCTGGCAGCGTCGGCGCGCTTGAAGACACGCACTGTCATCAATGCGGCGAAACGCTGATCCGGCGTCACGGCTATTTTGTGCAGGACTACCGTCTGACTTCCGACGGGTGTTGCCCTTCATGCAAGGCTCAGATTCCTGGCCGATGGGCTGCCAGATTTGAACATCAGATTACCGATCATCCTTTCTTGCCGCATCGAAGCTCACGTTTAGTTACAATCGCCAGCTAGAATGCGACGACGGCAGGTTGCCTACATTTTCGCGCTGCTGTGTTTTACCGTTGCCTGTTCGCCCCGGGACTTCCTTACGCGGCGGCTGGCGACGGATCTCATCGCCGGCTCGGACACATTCAAAATGACGCAGCTCTTCTGGCTGCGCACCGGAGTGATCTCCAGCAAGGATTACACCTCGCCGGAGTACGTCGTGTTGCGGCGACGAGGCTGGATCACTGGCACCAGCGTTGCTTGCCCTCCCGAGCTCGCTCCGCCGCCCTGCTGGGATATGGTGATCACGCCTCTTGGGGTTGACGCCTTGCGCGACTGGGTCGCCGCTACCGCTGCCAGTTCTCAATACATCAGCGTGCCAGTCGCGCAGAGAGAACTGCTTTCGGTGACCGGCATCCATAAAAACGGAAGCGTGGCGGATGTCGATTTTCAATGGAGATGGGCCGCCGTGAACGAAGTGGGCGCCGCTCTTTATACCAAAGGGACCGAGTACAACTCCACCGTTAGTTTCATCCGTTACGACGACGGCTGGCGCGTGATCGAGGGCAGCGCCCTGAAAAACATTCAGGGGCTGAATGACGCGCTGAAAAACGCGTCGCCGATCCCATAACCTTGATGGGGTTGGAGACGGGAGGTTGCGTCCGGCTCCTGCCGCGTGTAGTCTCACGTTTCTCACCCATCGGCCCTATGATCATCCGAAATTTCCGGTTTCTTTCCTTGCTCGTAATTCTGATCTGTGCCTCTGCAGCCGCGGCTGACACTCCCAAACTCACTCTCGACGAGTTCTTCAACTATGTGGACTTCAACGCAATAGCTCTGTCGCCGGACGGTCAATCGGTGGTGATCGAGACTGACCGCGCAGATTGGGAGCAGAGCATCTTTCGCCTGGATTTGTGGCTTTACCGGGACGACGGTCACGGCGCGGGCAGTCTCACGCAACTGACCAACTCGGGTCATGACAGCAGCCCTCACTGGTCGCCGGACGGCCGCTGGATCGCGTTTCTCTCCGAGCGCGGCGGTGCGAAGGGAGGGAAGTCCTGTGAAGATTCGTCAACCGACGACGCGATCGCACAGCTTTACGTAATTTCGGCCACTGGCGGCGAAGCAATTCCCGTAACCCAAGGCGACGAAAAGGTTCACTCCTTCGCCTGGTCGTCTGACTCCAGCACGCTCTACTTCGCCACCCGCACACCGTGGACGAAAGCTCAAAAGGAGGCTTACGAAAAAGAGTGGAAGGATGTCTGCCAGTACCGCGCCGGTGAGCGTGGCGACCAGGTCTTCAGCGTGAAGTTAGGCGACGCCATCACGCGTCAGGCGGTTGCGGGTAGCGTACTGCCGGATTCCGAGAAAGTCTCCGACGCTACACCTGGCGCTCGCACCCTCGCCTCTACTCCCTGGCGCATCGATCAAATCGCAGTTTCTCCCGACGGACGACGCCTTGCGTTTGTGACCCAGTCGGTTTCACAACGGCTGGAGAGAGCGGAGGAATTCGAGATCTATACACTCGATCTCAACCTTGCTTCCAGCGATCAGCCGCCTCACCAGTTGACCCACAACGAAGCCATCGAACAGTCTATTTACTGGAGCAATGACAGCAGGCACGTCTTCTTTCAGGTAGATTTCGGTTCCGTCGAAGGAAAGTACCGCGACACTCAGACTCGCCTTTACTGGGTGGATGCCGACACCGGCATGGTCCAGCGCTGGGCCACAGATTTCTCCGGACAGGTGGCCCACTACACCGTCGCACCTGACGGCGGCGTGCTCGCGACCGGCCGGCTCGGTACTGAAGTGCAGGTGTATTCCCAGTCCAAACCGGTGGACGCATTCTCTGAGCAGCGCGGGTCACCGGGCTCCTATGAACTGGTCACGGCTGCCGCCCACTCCGCTCGTGTTGCCTTCCTGTACTCAAGTTTAGGAAAGCCCGGCGAAATCTATCTGGCTGATGGTCCTGACAAGTTGCAAACGGCGCGGCCTCTCACCGCTTTCAACAAGTGGTACACCGAGCGCGATCTGCCTCAGGGCAAACCTTATCGCTGGAAGGCGGAGGATGGCACAACCATCGAAGGCATGCTGATGTATCCGCCGGGAAAGTTTGAAGCAAAAAATCTTCCCATGTTCGTATTCATTCACGGAGGCCCAAACCTCGCCGACGGCAATCACTTTGAAGCTGACTGGTATGTCTGGGACCGCCTGGCAGCGACGCAAGGATGGCTCGTCTTCGAGCCCAACTACCGCGGCTCGATCGGTTACGGAGACAAGTTTCTGATGGACATGGTTCCGCAGATCGTCTCGCGTCCGGGCAAGGATATTCTGCAGGGAGTGGACGCGCTGGTGAAGGACGGCATCGCCGATCCCGATCATCTTGCGGTGGGTGGATATAGCTACGGCGGGTATATGACCAACTGGCTGATTACGCAGACCACGCGCTTCAAAGCGGCTGTGACCGGCGCCGGCGCGATAGAGAATGTCGCCAACTGGGGGAACGACGATATGACTATCGACGACGCCAATGATCTCGGCGGCCGCCCCTGGGAGGTTCCTCAGCGCTACAACAGCGAAGCAGCCATTTTTCAGATCGACAAAGTGCGCACTCCGACCCACATTGTGGCGGGAGGAGACGATATTCGGGTGGCTGAATTAGAGAATTATCTGCTGGACCATGCGCTGCATTCGCTGAAGATTCCGAGCACGCTGCTTATCTTCCCCGGAGAAGGGCACGAACTGGACCAGAATCCCTGGCACAGCAAAATCAAAGTACGTGAAGAGCTGAAGTGGTTGCAGAAGTACGGCGGCGTTTCGGGAATGACCCTGCCTTAGCGGGATTCTTATAGACCCTTGGGCTTGCTGGAGGCGCTGGCGAGATTCACGTGATGGGTGGTCGCTCCGAATTGCGCAATGCCTCGATACAGCGCTTCCGCGATGCCTTGGCGATAGCTTGAACTCATCAGTTTGGCTTCGTCCGCAGGGCTGCTGACGAAAGAAACTTCGGCAAGAATTGCCGGCATCGAAGTTCCTGTAAGGACGACATAGGAAGCTTTCTTTACGCCGCGGTTGCGCATGCCCGGAATCTGCGCTGCCAGGCTGCGATGCAGTGCCTGCTGCACCGCAACCGCAAAGCGGCGCGACTGCTGTACCTTTTCGCGGATGTCGACGTTATTCCAATTGATGTTTTCGGGTACTTCGGGATCGGTGCCGGCGTCGGAAGTGCGTGCCCTCACCGATGAGTAAGTATTCGTGTAGTAGGTCTCCGCACCTCGGGCCGCGGAGTCTTCGCTGTAATTGGCGTGCACCGAGACGAACATGTCCGCCTGGGCCAGGTTGGCAATTTCTGTTCGCTTTTCGAGCGGAAGATAATTATCGTCTTGACGGGTGTAGATAACCTCGGCGCCCAGACGGCTCTCGACCAGTTTCCCGAGGCGCTGCACGATGTCGAGCACGAGATCTTTTTCCATCAGACCTTTGCGTCCCACGGTGCCAAGGTCCCAGCCTCCATGTCCGGCATCAAGCACCAGACGGAACTTTGCAATATGAGTCTGTGGCTGCGCATCCGACTTGCTTCTAACGTGGGCGGGATCGAGAGTGGTCTTCGATTGATCGCTGCTCGGCGCGCTCGTATTCTGTTTCTGCGTGTTCGGTACTTCCTGGTCGGGCGCCGCGTGGTTCGGTTCAATTTTCGGCACTTCGGCCTTCGGGGAATCAGGGGCTGCACCGTGTTCCGGAGCCGCCGCCTTCTTGATTTCCACCACCAGGCGGTAGGGCTTCGACTGTTCACTCACCGAGAAATCCGAACCAGCACTGGTTTCGAGCACAACCCGGCTCACGCCTTTGCGGGGCTGCGCGATGCGAACCCGCGCCAGCAGCGCATCTCCGACTTCGATGGTTTTTCCGAACAGACCGGGTGCGAGACCGGTGTCGTGGATATCAACGTAAATCCGTTCCGGATCGCTCAGGCGGTGGGCCTCGTATTGCACCTCGCCCTGCGTGTCGATAATCACGGTGCTGGAATCCGCCGAGGACACGTGCCAGATACCAGTCACAAGCTGTCGCAAAGGAGAGCTGGAATTCGCACCCGGCGCGGGATTTCCTGAAGCTGGACCTGCTGCTGCAGGATTGCCGGACACTGCATTGCCCGGCGCCAGATTCCCCGAGGGCGTGTCGGTTTGCGGCGCGACTTGTGATTCCTCGCCCGAGGACGCGGAAGCTGGCGCAGACGAATCAGGAGAAGGCCGATGGTGAAGTTTCCACCACACTCCAGTTCCCACCAGTGCCGCCAGCAGGAGCAAGGGAAGCAAGAACACGAGTGCCGATCTTGATTTGTGGTTTTCCTGGTACTCCTGGAAAATCGCAGGCGGAGTATCTGCCGCCGAAAGCTCAGCCCGATCGATTCCAGACCTATCAATCCCAGACCTTTCTACCTCGTGCCTATCAAGCTCAGATGTACCACCCTGAATCTCATCAACAGCGGCCCGCTCAACTGCTGACGCATGGGGCGCGACTTTAGCGCCTTCCGAGCTTTTAATCGTAGAAGGCTCGTCGTTGGTCGACTCACCACTGACCACCCGTTGTGAAATTTCCGCCAACCGGTTTTCTTCTTCCGGTTTCATGGCGGCCAGAATTAATTCGGCGAGCAGGTTCAAGCTGCGGACGTCGCTGTCGTTGAAGCCGTAAGCCGCGGCGGAAAAGGCTTCCAGCAGCCCGATCGTGCCGCGCGAGGACGTAATTGGGACAGCCACGATGGAGCGCGTTCCCAGGCGGCGGCAGACTTGCAGGTCCACGCGCCGGTCAGTTTCCGAGTCATCACAGCGAACGATGCCACCCGTGCGCAGGCAGGCGCCGGAAAATCCCGAATTCGGGTCCAGTCGCGCACCCGTCTCAGGCGCGACGGTTCCGGCGGAGGCTCGGCAGACGATGGCATTTCCGTCGGCCAGGGCGATCGCAATACCATCGGCCCCTGTAAGCGTGAGAGCCCGCTCCGCCACCAGTTGCAGCACTTCGTCCAGAACGAATTGTTCCAGTTCCCAAACGTCGGCTGGATCTAATTGCGCGCCGCGGGTTTCCCGGGCGCGACGCTGACGTATCTGCTCATGAAGACTGGAAAAGGCAAGCAGCGCCTGCAGAGCTTCATGACCGGGCGCATGGCCAGCGGATGAGGCGGCCCGTGCAAAAGGAGAAAGCCGGAGTCCATTCTTTTCAGCGGCGGAATCGGTGTTTGTGGATTCGGTCTCGACTCCCGATCTGTCAGTCGAATCCGGAACAGTGGAGGCTGGGCCCCGGTCGGTCAACCCTTCTTCAGTTAACCCCAGTTCATTGAGTTCGGGGCGCGCATTGTGCGGATTAGCACTCATTTTTCAGTGCAAACTCTGTGGATAATCTCTTTTGACCGGCATTCCGTTGAAAGAAACGCCGCTTCGTTCTAGACCTACTTTTCCACAGATCCGGTACGGCCATTGGGGGAATGGGCGAACCGGCATCTGTTAAGTTACAGTGGAATTGCCCTGATCGCAATATTGACGGGGCACGAAGGTGGGGTCAGCCTGAGCTGTTCTTTGGTAAGGACGGTGAACGGCACCACTGGTGGGCCATTGCGTTTCGCAATGAATTGAGCGTATCCTTCTGAAATAGAGGAGTTTACAGGCTGTGGCAGACGATTTGAAGAAGAAGAAATCGCGTTGGCTCTGGCCCCTGGGTGTGACCGCTACGGGCTTGACTGGCGCCGCTGTGGTGCTCCTGCGAGGCTGCTGGCATAGCAAGATGAGCTGGCCAGTCCGCGCTCACGGGTATAGTTACCAGGTTTGCACGGGTTGTGGGATCAAGCGGCTTTTTGACGAAAAGGCCTTTTGCGCATACGGGCCTTACAGATACGACCTCAACGGCTTGATCGCCTGGGACCGCGCTCACCAACACGAGGTCTATCCTCAGGCAGAACGCCCCGCCTCGTAAAACATCGAACCCCAGGTTCTGATCCAGAGTTTTTCGAAGCACAGACTCTGAACCAGCCGTGGTACTGAGACGCCGCTGTGCCCTTGGCTAAGATTGGCCATGGATTTATGGCGCCAGGCTCCATCGTTCGAAGGGCCTGCACTCAGCCCCGCACGGCGTCCGCAACGCCGTCACTACCGGCACCAGATTCAGACCCTGGCCTACCTCAATCTGGATCAATCGAATGGCGGCATCATCCGTAATCTGGGTGATGCGGGCATCGCCGTGCAAGCGGTCGCGCCCTTAAGCGCGAATCAGCGGGTTTTCCTGCGCTTCGATCTCGCCAATCCCAAAGTTCGGATTGAAGGCACGGGCCGCGTTGCCTGGGCCGATCCGGTCGGGCAAGCAGGCATAGAATTTCTCTCGCTTTCGCAACGCTCCCGGCGGGGATTGAAGGAATGGATATTCATTCAACTCCTGACTGCCGCCCTGCAGTCGGCCGAGGGCTTAACTTTTGTTGACGGCACGGGCAGCGAAGCCGCCGAGCTGCTGTTTTCTTCGGCGTCCCGCCCAGCGATCCGTTTACCAGCGGCCAGAGTTCCAGCCGAGACCAGGGAAAGTGAGGAAGAGAACGGCACGCGCACCGTGCATCTGTCATGGCTTCCTTTTTCTATTTCGGCGTCCGCGCTTTCGCGGCTGGTGGATGGCTTGATTCTGATGTCAGCAGTGTTACTCTTCGCGGTAATTGGTATGGCGATGATCGAAGCTGTTCCTGCCTGGCCGATCCTGCTGCTTCTGGGACTCGGAGTGGCCGGCGTTTTCACAATCGTTTACCGGTTTCTGTTTTTGTTCTGGATTGGGGGCACACCCGGACACTTCCTGGCACGGCTGACAAGCAATGCGCTGGACGGAATGAATCTGCAGGCAGAAGAACGGCCAAGATTTCGGTAGGAAGTCGCCGGTTATCGGTCTTCAGTCAGACGACGTGATGTCTCACGAGCCGAGGTCCAAGGCTGACGACTGTTGACGACGACTGAGTGACGATCAGTGAGTGAAGTACTGGCGCTCCAGCCACAGACGCAGTTCGCGCTTGGTCCGCGGCGTAGTCTCCAGGAAGCGGATGCCGGCATTGCCCCGCTTGTCCTTCCACGCCACCTCGCCAAGAAATTTCATCGAGAGCTTGGTGCCTGGCAGGACGAAGTTCACTTTCACCGGCCCCAGGGTGTCGTGGACGCGCTGCAAGCGCACACCAATGCCTCCCTGACTGAGATTCATGAGATGTGCTCGCTCCCGTTTCCTGGTCGCGTAGGTGAGGGATACGGGTACGTCCAGAGTCTCGCGATGGTAGCGCAGTCTCTCATCCAGAATCATGTTGCGGGCGGCCGACAGAGTGTGGACGGCTTGCTCGACCGAGATGGGTTTTTGAAATACGAACGATGCGCCCTTGGATTCGAGATGCTTCCGGCCGCTGGAGCCGCTGACGATAATGAGCGGCACTGCATTGCGGGTGTGTCCGTTCTGTAATCCATTCAGGAATCCGGTAGCTCCGACCAGGTCAAAATCGATGATCAGGGCGTCGATCTTCGACTTGGCGAGTTTGACGCGGGCGCGTTCCGGTTCCGACTCCACATCAACTCCGATGTGCAGACTGCCAAGAATGCATTCGAGCACGCTGACTTCCTGCAAATCGCGCGAGACCACCATGGATGAGAGTGTCATGAGGCAACTGTAGTCGGGTACGTAATCAGGCCCTAGATCACCAAGGTAACGCAGCGGTCTTTGGATTCGAATAGCCTGGTCCGTTGCTCGAGGGCGGTTCAGATAATCAATATGGTGATCAGGCTGGAGCAGGGTTGCCCAGGATTGAAGTCGGCACGAACCGTTTGCTGCATGGGAAACTGGTTGCGCTGGTCGCCGCAAAAACCGATGGTGGACGAAGCGCCGTCCTGCAGAAAAGTAACAAACGTGACTTGCACCGTGGTTCCGTTTTGACC
Organism: Terriglobia bacterium; assembly: GCA_963734265.1. Lineage (GTDB taxonomy): Bacteria > Acidobacteriota > Terriglobia > Terriglobales > Acidobacteriaceae > JAIQFF01. The sequence continues at coordinate 807,132 of CAVTGN010000008.1, read as the reverse complement.
AATGAGCGCGCTGAGCTGTATCACGCTGACCGAGCCGCTGACGCTGGAGACCGTGGCAGGAGGAAGCGCGCCGCGAACGAAGATGTTTCCACATCCGGCGAGGATCACAACCAGTGAGACGGCGAAACACAAGGAGAGGAAGCGATTCAAGGGTCACCTCCGAAGAGGCTTTGATATTTGATGAAAGTGTACACCCGCGTACGGCGTGTGTTGCAGGCTACAACTTGTCATCCTGAGGAAAGGGTCCCTTGGCGGGGCAAGACTTCGCTCAGGACGACAGCGGATTGTGATGTTCGACCGCCTGACGGATTTCCTGCCAGAGTTCCTGACGTCCGGCTCCCGGTTTTTGCCGAGTAAGGCTGGATGTGAGCGGCGGGATAATCACGCGCCAGAACTTGAAGAGAATTTCGCAGTTGGTTGGCGGACAGCCGGTCACTCTTGGTGGCGACGATCACGGTCGGGCGGCCGATTCCAGACAGAAAATCCAGCAACTCCTTGTCCGCGGCCTGCGGCGGCACGTTCACGTCCACCAGCGCCACACACAGCGCCAGACACGGGCGCTCCTGCAGATACGGATCGATGAAGCTCCGGCCATTGCTGCGAGATTTCCCGCGAGATTTTGGCATAGCCGTAGCCGGGCAGATCGGTGAAAACCAGCTCTGGTTGCGGCTTTCCCGGCCAGCGGACTTCAAAGAAATTTATCGACCGGGTACGTCCGGGAGTGGAACTGGTCTTGGCGATCTTGTTGCCAAGAAGTGAGTTGATGACGCTCGACTTGCCCACATTCGACCGGCCCAGAAAAGCGACCTCAGGCAGCGCGGGAGCAGGGAACTGGCCGGGATCGCTCGCCGACATCATGAAGCGGGCTAGGACACGCATAAATCAGTTTGGCGCTTCACGCCGCAAGTTGCAAGTTGACGCTCGTGCTATCCCAGTCCCAGCGGGCGTTTGTTTTCGATGTCTTCTTCTTTGACTGGTTTGTAGCGGTTCCAAAAATAGAGAATGGCGGCGACTACTACGCCGATGCCCAGGCTGCCGAGGAAGAACCAACGGTAAGCGGGAAGCCAGACCAGCAGGATAAGTACCAGTGCCGCGGCGATGATCAGGCTGGCTCCGCCACGCAGATACCCTCTGCGAGTTTCCGGCTCAGGATTCCGTTCCACAAGAATGTCCTGCCATTATTTTATCGGAAGAGTGATCAGGCGTACGGGAACTGTTTTCTTGCGGCCTTTGCGATACCTTGCGCCCTTTGCGGTCAGGACTCTTACCGCACAGTTCGCGAAGGACGCCGACAGCTAGACAACAGAAAAGGCCCGCACTGGCGGGCCTTCTTGAACAACTGAGGTCAGAAATTACTGGTGGGCTGGACTCTCCGCGGGTGGTGGCGCGATCGGTGCAATCGCCTGGGCCGTTTCTTCGCTCATTTGCGGGAGCGGTTGTTCCAGCGCCACGACCAGAACCTGATCCATGGTTTCGACAAAGTGCAGCTTCATGGCATTTCGCAGATTCTCCGGAACCTCGGCCAGGTCCTTCTCATTGTCCTGAGGCAGAATCACCTCGAACAATCCGGCGCGATGCGCGGCCAGAAGTTTTTCTTTCAATCCGCCGATGGGCAACACTTTGCCGCGCAGCGTAATCTCGCCGGTCATGGCGATATCGCGGCGCACCGGAATCTTGCTCAGAGCGCTGGAAATCGCGGTTGCGATCGTGATTCCGGCTGAAGGACCATCCTTGGGGATGGCGCCTTCCGGCACGTGCACGTGAATGTCGAGAGTGCGGTAGAAATCGCGCTGCAATCCCAGCCGGTGAGCGCGTGAGCGCACATACGACATGGCGGCCTGCGCCGATTCCTGCATCACGTCGCCGAGTTTGCCGGTCAGCGTGAGTTTGCCTTTGCCATCCACGACGGTGGCTTCGGTGCTCAGGATGGAGCCACCGACCTCGGTCCAGGCCAGGCCGGTCACCAGGCCAACTTCGCTCTTCTCGTGAGCCAGGGTGTCGCGGAACTTGATCACTCCCAGGAAATCGTTGACGTTGTCCTGGGCGATGGCGACGTTGTAGCCTTCGCCATCTTTTACCACCTTGCGCGCGACCTTGCGGCAGACGTTGCCGATTTCGCGCTCCAGGTTGCGGACGCCGGCTTCCCGCGTGTAGGAGCGGATCAGAGCCGTGATGGCGTCGTCGGTGAATTTCAGGTTCTTCTCGGTCAATCCGGCCTGCGCCAGCTGCTTCTTGACCAGGAACTGTTTGGCAATCTCGACTTTTTCGTGCTCGGTGTAACCGTGCAGGCGCAACACTTCCATCCGATCCTGCAGAGCAGGGGGGATGGTGTGCATCACGTTGGCGGTGGCGATGAAGAAGACTTGCGAGAGATCGTATTCGACGTCGAGGTAGTGGTCCACGAACATGAAATTCTGTTCGGGATCGAGCACTTCGAGCAGCGCCGCCGAAGGGTCGCCGCGGAAGTCCATCGACATCTTGTCGACTTCGTCCAGCATGAAGACCGGGTTTTTGGTGCCGGCTTTCTTCATCATCTGGATGATCTGTCCTGGCAGGGCGCCGATGTAGGTGCGCCGGTGGCCGCGGATCTCGGCCTCGTCACGCACGCCGCCGAGCGACATGCGAACGAATTTCCGGCCGGTAGCTTTGGCGATCGACATTCCCAGCGAAGTCTTGCCGACTCCCGGAGGTCCGACGAAGCACAGAATCGAACCTTTGGGATTCTTGACCAACTGCCGCACCGCCAAAAATTCAAGGATGCGGTCTTTGATCTTCTCCAGGCCGTAATGATCTTCGTTCAGAACTTTTTCGGCGCGGCTGATATTGCGAATTTCCTTGGAGCGCTTCTTCCATGGAACCGCCAGCAGCCAGTCCAGATAATTGCGCGAGACCGTCGACTCGGCGGACATGGGCGGCATGGCTTCAAGCTTCTTGAGTTCCTGCACCGCCTTGTCGCGCACTTCCTTGGGCATGCCGGCGGCTTCGATCTTCTTCTTGAGTTCGTCGAACTCGCTCTTCTCGCCGCGGCCCAGTTCTTTCTGGATGGCCTTGATCTTCTCGTTGAGGTAGTACTCTTTCTGCGCCCGCTCCATCTGCCGCTTCACTCGCGACTGGATGGTGCGGTCCATGTTCAGCTTTTCGATTTCGATGTCCAGAACGTCGCCGATCCTGGTCAGGCGCTCGGCGGGATCGAAAATCTCCAGCAGTTCCTGCTTTTCTTCGATGGAAAGCTGCAGGTTGGCGGCGATGGTGTCGGTCAGCTTGGCCGGATCTTCCATGCGCACGGCCGCGATCATGGTCTCGTAGTTCAGCGACTGGCACAGCTTCACATACTGCTCGAAGAGGGCCGTCACCCGCTGCATGCCGGTTTCGATCTGTGGATTGGTTTCGGTGGCGTAGCGCGCCACGCGCAGCGAAACCTGCATGTAGCCTTCAGTCTCGCTGATCTGCAGATACCTTGCCGCGCTCAATGCCTTCGACCAGAACCTTGATGTTGCCGTCGGGCAGCTTGAGGCTCTGCACGATGTTGACAATCGTCCCGACCTGGTAAATCTCGTTGGGTTTGGGTTCGTCAATGCTGGCGTCGTGCTGGGTGGCCAGGAAGATCTTCTTGTCGGCGGCCAACGCCTCTTCCAGGGCACGAACGCTTGATTCCCGTCCCACCACAAATGGGGTCATCATGTAGGGGAAGATGACCACGTCCCGGATGGGCATCATCGGAAGTTTTTTGGTTTCGAATTTTTCCTTGGCTGTGGTCACTATTTCTCCCAACTACGGTTAACCGAACTGACTGGCCCTGCCCGGGGTTCCGGCGTTACAGTTTACCCCGCCTTCTCCATCATTGCGAGAGTAACGCTGCGTTTTTCCACCATTTCCCGGGTGACTTCGAACTCCTTCACCTTCTTCTGGCTGGGCAAATGGTACATGAGATCGAGCATTAACTCTTCCAGAATCATGCGCAAACCGCGAGCGCCCACCTTCCGCGCCATGGCCTGCCGCGAGATTGCCTTCAGAGCGTCGTCGCTGAATTTGAGCCGAACATTTTCGAACTCAAACAGGCGCTGGTACTGCTTGATGATGGCATTTTTGGGGCGGGTGAGAATCTCGATCAGGGCGAACTCGTCGAGGTCTTCCAGCACACCAACCACGGGCAGACGTCCCACGAATTCGGGAATCAGGCCAAATCTGATGAGGTCCTCAGGCTGGATGTCGCTAAGCAGTTCGAAGTTGCGCTTGCGGCTGGCCGCTGGAGTTTCCTCCGGCTCGCCTTCTTCGGTTCCGACTTTGAAGCCGAGAGATTTCTTGCCGATGCGTCGCCCGATGATTTTCTCGAGGCCGACAAACGCTCCGCCGCAAATGAACAGGATGTTCGTGGTATCGACCGGCGTGAATTCCTGGTGAGGATGCTTGCGCCCGCCCTGCGGAGGTACATTGGCGATCGTGCCTTCGAGGATCTTCAGGAGCGCCTGCTGCACGCCTTCGCCGGAAACGTCGCGAGTGATGGACGGGTTCTCGTCTTTCCGTCCAATTTTGTCGACTTCGTCGATATAAATGATTCCAGTCTGGGCGCGGCCAACGTCGCCGTCAGCGGCTTGCAGCAATTTCAGGATAATGTTTTCAACATCCTCGCCAACGTAGCCTGCTTCGGTAAGCGTGGTGGCGTCCACGATGGCGAAGGGCACGTCGAGCATGCGAGCCAGAGTCTGCGCCATCAGCGTCTTGCCGGTCCCGGTGGGACCGATCAGCATGATGTTGGACTTAGCCAGTTCCACGCCATCGCCGGCGCGCTGGCGATTCATATAGATGCGCTTGTAGTGGTTGTAAACCGCCACCGCCAGCTTTTTCTTGGTCTGCTCCTGGCCGATTACGTACTCGTCGAGGAAGCTCTTTACTTCCTGAGGCTTGGGCAGCTGATTGGGAGTGGTGGTGGGAGGCGTCGCGGTACGGTCATCTTCCAGGATGGAATTGCAGACCGCCACGCACTCGTCGCAAATGTAGGCCCTGGGATAATCGCTGGGGGATGAAATGAGTTTGGCCACTGCGTCCTGCGACTTGTGGCAGAACGAACAGCGCAACATTTCCTCGGTGCCAGTCCTGTTTTTCACTCGGCTTTACTCCTTCGTTAACCCGCTCTCTCCCGCTCCATCGCCCTTCTGCCCAGTCGGCGGGACAGATCGTTTCACGCCGAGACTGCTCGGACCTGATCGGGCGAAAACCCGATCATACCCTTATCTCGTCTTATAGATGATATCGTCTATGATTCCGTATTCCTTAGCCTGTTGGGCGTTCATAATGAAGTCGCGCTCAACATCTTTCTCTACCTTCTCAAGCTTCTGACCGGTGTGCTTAGCCATTAACTGGTTAGTAATCTCTCGCATACGAAGAATTTCGCGGGCATGGATGTCGATGTCGGTCGCCTGTCCTGACAAACCGCCCATGGAAGGCTGATGAATCAGAATGCGTGAATTCGGCAAGGCCAGCCGCTTTTTGGCCTGGCCCGCCGCCAGCAGAAGTGCCGCCATGCTGGCCGCCTGGCCGATGCAGATGGTGGTTACGTCGTTTTTTACGTACTGCATGGTGTCGTAGATGGCCATGCCGGCGGTGATCGATCCACCCGGCGAGTTGATGTAAAGCTGGATGTCTTTCTCCGGATCTTCCTGCGCCAGAAACAGCATTTGCGCGATCACCAGGTTGGCGATGTTGTCGTCAATCGGCGTGCCGATGAAAATGATGTTGTCCCGCAGCAGCCGGGAGTAAATGTCGTAGGCGCGCTCACCCCGGCCAGTCTGTTCGATGACCATGGGGACCAGCATCATTTTTGGATCGTTCACATTCACCGTCCACACTCCTGTTCCCGACTACTAGTTCTTCTGGGAGGATCGAAAGTGTCCGCGTTAGGCGGACTGGCGATATAGAAATTCGAGGGTCTTTTCGCTGCGGATTCTATTTCGGATTCTATCGAGCGCTCCATCACGTGTCAAACGAGCCCGGATCGCATCCGGAGTCTGTTTTGACTGGTTGGCCAGCGCTTCGATTTCCGCGTTGACTTCCTCGTCGCTGACTTCGATTTTCTCCTCCTCGGCGATCTTATCCAGCAGCAGGGAAGCCTTCACTTCCTGCAGCGCCTGCTCCCGCTGTCCTACGCGCAAGCGGTTCAAATCCATTTTCTTGATGTCTTCGGCCTTCATGCCCTGCGCCGCCAGCGCCCGCAATCCGCGCTCCAGGCGCACATCGATCTGGCGGTCTACCAACGCTTCCGGCACTTCGAATTCGCTGCGCTTCACCAGTTCCGCCACCAGCTTGTCCTTGGCCTCGTGCTCGGCGGTGTGCTTCCGCTCGGCTTCCATGCCTTCACGAATGCGCTGGCGCACTTCATCCAGAGTCTTGAATTCTCCCAGTTGGGTGGCAAACTGATCGTCCAGTTCGGGCAGAGTCTTCTGCTTGATGGATTGCACCTTCACCGTGTAAGTGAAGGTCTTACCCGCCAGGCGTTGCTCGGCGGCGTCCTGGGCGTAGACAACGTCGAATACGCGCTCGTCGCCGGCAGACGCTCCGCGCAGATTCTCGGTGAACTCGGGCATGGTGTCCTTGCCCGCGATTTCCACCATGATTTCGTCCATGTGAACCGGCTTGCCGTCGCCGTCTTTGGGCTGGCCGTCGAGCGAAACCTGGGCGTAATCGCCATCCGCCAGGGGACGGCCTTCCACCGAAGTGTAAGTCGCGTGTTGCTCACGTATGCCGGCGAGGGATTTCTCGACTTCCTCGTCGGTCACCGTGATCTCGGGCTTCTCCGCGCGCAATTCCTTGTAGCCCTCAACCTTGACTTCAGGCATGACTTCAAAGCTGGCCTTGAAGCGCAAGGGTTCGTTGTCTTTCAAATGCAGATCGGTGACTTGCGGCTGCGAGACTGGAATCAATCCCTGCTTGTCGGCCTCTTTGCGGAAGTAGCGCGGGACCAGCGCTTCCACGACCTCGCTTTTCAAATCCTCGGAAAAACGCTGACGGATGACGGAGGCGGGCACATGGCCGCGGCGGAAGCCGGGGATGCGCGCCAGCTTCTGATATTTCTGGATCAGGGATTCGGTCTCGCGATTTACTTCGGCGACGGGAATTTCAACCTGGATCTCCCGCCGGGTGCTGCTCGTAGTCTCAGTGGGGCTCACGTTTACCTTTCAAGCTTGAACCGATTGAGCAGTTCCCTTTTTGGAACTGGAAGAAGAGTCCAACACAATCGGCTGCATCTCTGAGTGTAAAGACTGAAGGAGAGCAGCGTCAAACTCGGGAGGCCGGAACGAAGGTAACAAACGTAACCTGGGGAGGTAGCGAAGTTGGTGCCACGCGATTGGTCGCGCCCGCCAAAAGCACTTAACCGCAAAGGTCGTTAAGAAAAGCCGCAAAGAACGCAAAGGAAACCCTTCGCGGGATTTTCTTTGCGACCTTTGCGGCTTCTCTTTGCGTCCTTTGCGGTAATCTTTTGATGATGGAATCGAAATGATGCCCGAATGGCTGGCTCGACTCAACCGCGAAGTTATCGCCTGCACGCGCTGCCCGCGCCTGGTGGAATATCGCGAAAAAATTGCTCGCGAGAAACGCCGCGCCTATCTGAGTTGCGATTACTGGGGAAAACCTGTGCCCGGGATTCGGCGATCCCAATGCGCGTGTTCTGGTGCTCGGGCTTGCGCCCGGCGCGCATGGCTCGAATCGCACGGGGCGGCCGTTTACCGGCGACGCCTCCGGAAAATTTATGTATCCGATCTTGTACGAAGCTGGATTTTCCAATCAGCCGACCGCCACTGATCGCGACGACGGCCTCGAACTGAAGAATCTCTATATCACCGCAGCGGCGCGCTGTGCGCCTCCCGACAACAAACCTTTGCCGCAGGAGTTAATCAACTGCTCGTCTTACCTTGATCGCGAGATGGAGGGGCTCAAAAACCTGAAAGTTGTAGTGGCGCTGGGCAAAATCGCCTTCGATGCTTATCTCAATTACCTCAAACGGCGCGGGCTGTTGTTAAGTCGAGCGGCATACGTGTTTCGGCATGGGGCGAAATATAAGATGGCGGATGGCAAGACATTGCTGGCCTCGTACCATCCATCGAATCAGAATACGCAAACCGGAAAGCTGACGCGCGCGATGTTCGCAGGAATATTTAAGGAAGCGGCGCGATTGGCGCGTGATCCCGGTGAGACCGAGTGAAAGAGCGAACCCCAGCGGCTAAAGCCGCGGCGGCTAACGATTCGTGGGCGGCACGACTGAAGTCGTGCCCTTCCCGGTCTTGCCGGTCCCGGTCGTGTCCAATCCGATCTTGCCGATCTCGGTCGTGTCCGTTCCCGGGTCGTGTCCGAAATGCGCGCTCAAAATCCTACGAACACCGGCTCGGGTTCGAGTTGAATGCCCCAGAGTTCTTCCACGCGTTGCTGGATGTGATCTTTCAACGCCAGGATGTCGGCTGCGGTGGCATCTCCGCGGTTTACGATGGCCAGAGCGTGTTTGCGGGAAATCCCGACTCGGCCGCTGCTGTATCCTTTGCTGAAACCTGAATGCTCGACCAGCCAGGCGGCTGAGACTTTCCTCTGAGCATCCAGCGCGGGATAACTGGGGATCTGCAGTCCTTTTGCTCTTGCCCGCTTGTTCAACTCGTCATATTGGTCTGCTGACAGCACCGGATTCTTGAAGAACGAACCGGCGCTGCGGCAATCCTCGTCGCCCGGCGTGATCAGCATGGCTTTGCTGGCTCGTATGCGCCGCACCGCCTCCCGTGTGCTGGTCAGGGATGGAGTCTGCTGGAAGCCGGCGAAGTGTTTTTTCAGATCCGCGTACTGGATGCGAGGTTTACCGCCTGGAATCAGGGAATAGGTCACGCGCAGGATGATGAAGCGTCCGCGCTCGCTGGTGTTGAAGATGCTGGTGCGGTAACTGAATCCACAGGCTTCGGCGCAAAGTTCGCGAATCTGGCCGTCGCGCAGATCCAGCGTGAGCACCGAGGTGATGGTTTCCGCCACCTCCTGGCCGTAGGCGCCGACGTTTTGTACCGGCGTTCCGCCTACGCTGCCGGGAATACCGCTCAGGCATTCAACCCCGGCGCAATTCCGGGCTACGGCGCGGGCCACGAACCTGTCCCACTCTTCTCCCGCGCCTACCTCGAATAACGTTTTGCCGTCTTCGCTGTTACTACGCTCGTCGATTCCCGGAATCGCAATTCGCAAAACCAGACCGGGCCAGCCTGCGTCAGAAACCACCAGATTGCTGCCGCCGCCCAGCACAAACAACGGAAGGTTCCGCGAGCGCGCGTACTGAACGGCCTCGGCCACTTCGTTGCAGGTCTTGGGCTCGGCGAAATACCGCGCCGGCCCGCCGACTTTAAATGTCGTTAGCGGGGCCAGGGCCACGTTTTCCAGGATGTTCATGATGGGGTGATTTCATTCACTATATACGAGGGCTGGGGCGCGACTTCATGCTTCGGCAGGGTACTTCGGGACACAACCTGGTGTGACTTGCGTGGTTTCAAACCGGAATTTCCGCGCCGTATTACAATAGTGTTGGAGAGAAAAAATGTATCCAGAAATCATGGTCATCCCGATGCGCGAAGAGTTGACTCGCTTGGGCGTCAAAGAACTGCGGACGGTCGCGGAGGTTGATCAGTCGATACCCAATCAGCCCGGCACGACGATGGTGGTGGTCAACTCCATTTGCGGATGCGCCGCAGGCAGAATGCGTCCCGCGGTACGTGCAGCGCTGCAGCACTCCAGCCGTCCCGAGAACCTGTTCAGCGTATTTGCCGGACAGGACAAGGAAGCCACCGACCGCGCGCGTTCGTATTTTGTGGGATATCCGCCGTCTTCGCCTTCGATCGCGTTGCTGCGCGACGGCAAGCTGGTCCACATGATGCAACGCAGCGACATTGAACATCGCGAGGCAGTGGACATCGCCGCCGAACTGAAGAAAGCCTTCGACAAATTCTGCGCCAAGCCCGCCACGGTCTAGCAATTCAAATGTACACACAGGGCAGGTGTCCCACCTGCCCGGCGGAGGGAAGTTTCGCTCTCACACCAGCAGCCCGCCTGCGAGCTGAGCTCGCCGCCCAGACGTAACCTTTATGGAGCTCCGGATTGCTCTTGCGCTGCCTTGAAAGTCATCTCAAGCGCCCGGCTTCGAGTTTGTCGCTTCCAGATAAAGAACAAATCCACGTAGCTTTGGGTGATGTAGGAATCGTTGCCGATGCCCAGGCGCTGCGCGGTACGGTCGATCCAGTGCGCCGGCCCTTCGATTTCGCCAAATGAGCCGATCGGAGTTTCATCGACTACAACGTGGCCCTTGCCGTCGCTCCACTCGGCACGAAACTTTTCGTATCGGAAGGTAGGGACGTAACCCAGAGCCCGAAGGATGTGGTCCAGCTTGCCGCCATCGGCAAGCTTGGTTTCGGTCTCGACGCGCGTCTTGTGTCGCGCCACTTTGGCTCTCGCCTTATGGGTGAGCAGCCAGTCGCTCCCATATTTGCGAAGGCGCAACAACTCGCCACGTTTTTGCAGCTGCCGGCCCGGGAGATCGTAGAGCGTGTTCTGTTCCAGGGTTCGACGAGTAATCTGGCGGAAGCCGGCCGCGCGCAACCGTCGCGCCAGAGCGCGAACGTTGTCGATGCGGAACTTGATCTCGATTTCCTTGTTGGATGCCATGGTCGGATGCCGTGGGGAAGAGAAGATCCCGCTACGAAAATGTGGGCAGCTTCACCAGATCGTCCCGCGGCACCGGCTCCGTCGGATTTCCCGCCCTGCGCCAGGCCGCCAGTCCGCCCACGATTACGAACGCGTTGAATCCTTCTTCTCGCAGCATATGCGCCACCCGGGCGCTGGTCGCTTCGCGTGCTCAAGTACAGTAGACATAAATGTCTTTGTCCTTGGCCAAGGTCTTAATTTCTTCGGGAAGATTATTGGGTTCCAGCCGGATCGATCCTTTAATGCGGGCCGCTCCGGCATCGTAGTAGCCGTGACTGCGGACATCCATCAGCAGGACCTTATCTCTGTCCTCGGAAGCCAGGCGCCGCGCCAGTTCTTCCACCTGCACCCGCGGCACCACCCGGTACACAATATTCTTGCGATAAAGCCAGACCCGGTACACTGCGTAACCTATCAGCGCGATCACAGTCACGGCTTCGACCGCGTGACCTGCCGTCTGAAAACCATGCGCGATCGAGGCCAGAACATCGCGAAACAAAAAGCCTACTGCGATGTAGACGACGGCGTAGAGAGTGGCTCCCGCCACGTCGAAGCGCAGAAAAATGTCCGGCCGCATCTTCATGCTGCCGGCGAGCGGCGGCGCCATGGTATTGATCCCGGGAATGAACTTGGCAAAGAGCAGGGTCGCCTTGCCGCGTTTGTAGAAAGATTCGGCCGAGCGCAGGATGCAGGTTTCCGGGTTGACCGACAGTTTGCAGAGAAACCCGAGCAAGCCCCATCCCATATAGCGGCCCAGAACAAACAGGAACGAGTCGCCAATGAGCATTGCGGTAACGCTCAGCAGCACCAGAGAGGTGAGGCGGAGGAGTCCGGCGGCCGCGGCAGCGCCCCCCGCGACCAGGGCCAAGGCGGCAGGCACAGGCATTCCCACGGCTTCGGCGAGCACAATGACAAAGACCAGAATGTATCCGTGGCGTCCGATTGCTGAGAGTAGCGCTTCCATCAGGGGCCGTGGGCACGGCTGCTGCGTTAGTATAAAGAAAAAGGGCGGCCTTTGCCGCCCTGTGCTTTGCTTCCTAATTAGCCCAGCTAAGTTGGGCAGCTACTTTGACATGCTGTCCGTTTTTTCCCCTTTGAGCATCTTTACGGTCATGACGTGGATCTGGCCTTTGTCGGCGTACACGTGCGCGCTTAGTTCAACGTGATGGCCTTCATGTCCTTTCAGGGCCTCGGGATTGACCACGTCCCATGATTTGCCGTCCTTGTCGCTTACGAAACTCAGCTTGTCGCCATCGGCCTTCACTGTTCCCTTGATGTTCTTGAGCGGAGCTGCCGGTGCGGCTGTGCCACTATCTTTCGACATGTCCTGCGCGAAACCAGCCACGGTGAACATGACGGACAGAGCCAGAACGAGAATCAACATCTTTTTCATAATGTAATCTCCTTGAATGGGGTTAGGCTTGGGTGTTCATACCACTGCCTGTGGGATTACGGTCCTGGGGGGAGAAACGGATTTCTTCTCCGGCCTCGGAATCTACTTCAATCGCTCCGCTAAGATGCCCGGCGACCTCCAAGGGTGGTCTACCTGTGAAGCGGTCGTTTTCCGGTTGGCGAATAGTAGATCTGGAAGTTTGACGGACGTAATGCAAGTGAGGAGTTGGAGCCCGACCACGAGCTAAAAGCGGGTACCTATTTTTCTCTCGCGACCACAAACTCCGGCGCCCACAACAGCGCCCGCTTGATCTCGCTATCGGGGAAGCTGCAAATCGCGTTTCGGGCCAGGGCGGCATACTGCAGAGCCTGTGCGTTGGCCTCCTCGAGCGAGCCGTAGCGCTCCAGGATTTCGATGATTTCGCGGTGAGTCACGCCGTCGAAGGCGCGCTCCCGAAGTACAGTTTCGATCGACTTACGTTCCTGCGGAGTACAGCGCTCCAAAGCATGAATCACGGCCATCGTGACTTTACCTTCGCGCAGATCGCTGGCGACGGGTTTTCCCAATACATTTTCTGAAGCCGTCAAATCGAGGACATCGTCCACGATCTGGAAAGCCATGCCCAGGTCGCGGCCGTACTGGGCCAGATTCTCTTCCTGCTCGGGAGTGGCGCCACCCAGAATTCCGCCCATGCGCATGCACACCGAAAAAAGGCAGGCGGTCTTGCGGAAGATCAAATTGAAATGCTCATCGAGCGATATCAACTGGCCCAGCTTTTCCATCTGCAGCAGTTCGCCTTCGACCATCTGCTGGGTGAGTTCGATCAGGGTGTCGAGAATGCGGAAGTTGCGCTCCTGCACCGCAACCTTGAAGGCCTGCATGTAGAGCCAGTCGCCGGCCAGCACACACTTCGAATTACCCCATTGCGTGTTGGCGGCGGGACGCCCGCGCCGGGTCTGGGCTTCGTCAATAATGTCGTCGTGAACCAGGGTGGCGGTGTGAATGATTTCCACCACCGCGCCCATGCGTATGGCGCCGCGTCCCTGATAGTTAAGCAGCTTCGCGGAAAGCAACAACAGCATGGGGCGGATGCGCTTGCCCCCGCCGCCGCGCAAATATTCTCCGATCTCGGTGATGGCCTCGACGCCCGAAACCGTGTCCCGGCCGAACTCCCGCTCAATCGCGGCCAGATCTTCGCGCAGAAGCTCGAAGATTTCTTTTCCGTTGATGGCGGCGGGGGTGCTCACTAGTTCGTCCGGTAATTCGTAAACTGCATGTCGATTCCGAAATCGTGTTGCTTCAGCAGGGCGATGACGGCTTGCAGCGAGTCGCGATCTTTGCCGCTTACTCGGACCAGGTCTCCCTGAATTGACGCCTGCACTTTGTTTTTCGAGTTCTTGATCAATTTCACGATGTCCTTGGCCTTTTCGATGGGAACGCCCTGCTGCATCGTGATCTTTTGCTTGGCCGCGCCACCCAGAGAAGATTCGACGGGCCCATGCGTCAGCCCTTTCAGCGGCACGCCGCGTTTGGCCAGTTTTTGCTGAAGAATGTCGTCCACCGCTTTCAGTTTAAATTCGTCGATGGAGTGCAGCACGATCGCGTCCTTGCCCTCAAGTTCGATATTGGACTTCGAATCCTTCAAATCAAAGCGGGTGTGCACTTCCTTCAGCGCATGCTGGATGGCGTTGGAAACTTCCTGCAGATCGATCTTGCTGACGATGTCGAAACTGTTTTCCGGCATGTTGGTGGTGCTCTCTTAAAACCGTGAAATGTAATCTCTGAGGGTATCAGAAGAAGCGGGTTTAAGGCCGTAGTTCTTCACCTTGGTTAGATTCTGCGAGCTTGAAAAAGTTGTAGAAGTTGGACGCAGTCCGCAGGCCGGTTTCCTCGGTCGAGAGCCCGCGGATTTCTCCCAGTTGCCGGGCTACTTCCTTTACAAATGCCGGCTCGTTGCGCTTGCCGCGATAGGGCACCGGCGCCAGAAAGGGCGAGTCAGTCTCGATCAGAATTCGATCGAGTGGCACTTCCTTCGCAGCATCTCGGATAGGTTGTGCCTTGGGGAAAGTTATGTTGCCGGCGAAGGAAATCATGAATCCAAGATCGAGCGCCCGCCTGGCGTGCGGCCAGCTTCCGGTAAAGCAGTGCAGAATTCCTCCCAGGCCGGTGCTTCGCCAGTTTTGTTCCAGCAGGTGCAGGCAGTCGTCCCAGGCGTTCTCGCTTTTATCGGAAGGCCGGCAGTGGATCACGATCGGCAGCCTGGCAGTGCGCGCCGATTCCATTTGCCTCAGGAAAACCTGCTGCTGCAGCTCGCGCGGAGAATGATCGTAGAAATAATCGAGACCAATTTCGCCCCACGCGATCACCTTGGGCCGCTTCGCGAGTTGTTCCAACTCCTGAAAGTCGGCGTCGGTGGCCAGCTTGGCTTCATGGGGATGAATGCCGATGGTGGCGTATATGAACTCGTACTGTTCGGCCAGTCGAATGCCACAGTCCAGCGAACCCGGACCGGTTCCGCTGCCGATAGCGACAATCCTTTCAATTCCCGCTTTCCCGCGCGCGCGCAATCATCTGCTCGCGGTCGCTATCGAACTGCTCCATCTCGAGATGGGCGTGGGAGTCTATGAACATTGGAGTTTGGACATTGGAGTTGGACCTCGGACCCTGGACACTTCGTCATCCCGAGCGGAGTCGAGGGACCTTGCGTTCTTCCGGAACTGAATGCAACGCTGCGGTTCAACCTTTAGCGGCTGCATTGCCGCGGCCAGTAAACACAAGGTCTTTCGACTTCAAGAACGGACTCGCAAGCGAGTCCATTCTCTACGCTCAAGATGACAAGGCCTGAAGTCCGGCGCCCGGCGCCGAACCGGCCTACTTGAGCCGCGTTCCGATCGGCACGTCTTCGAGAAAGCTGGCCAGTATCGGTTTGCCGCCCTCGGGGGATGCGGCCACGATCATTCCGTTCGATTCCAGTCCGCGTAATTTCCGAGGCGCGAGGTTCACCACGATCACAACCTTGCGTCCGATCAGGGTCTCAGGCGCGTAGGCCTCAGCGATTCCGGCCACCACCTGGCGCACTTCCGTTCCGAGATCCACTTCCAGCCTTAATAACTTGTCGGCGCCTTTCACTTTTTCCGCGACCTTGACCTGGCCCACGCGCAATTCGACCTTGGCGAAATCGTCGATGCTGATCTTGCCGTCGGGCAGGGTCGCAGCGGGTTTGGGCGCCGGGGCGACTGCGGGAGGCGACGGGCGCAACTGTCTTTTCTTCGACGACTGCGACTGCAGAGGCATCGCGTCCTTGCTCTTCCATCTGCTGCATCCTTTCGACAGCGGTCTTATCGGCGCGGGGGAATACTGCTTGTACCTCTCCGAGTTTCGTGCCCAACTGAAGCTGTCCCCACTTCAAATCCGCCAGGGAAAACTTCTTGA
This sequence comes from Terriglobia bacterium, assembly GCA_963734265.1. Classification (GTDB taxonomy): domain Bacteria; phylum Acidobacteriota; class Terriglobia; order Terriglobales; family Acidobacteriaceae; genus JAIQFF01. The sequence continues at coordinate 791,594 of CAVTGN010000008.1, read as the reverse complement.
TGTCCCCCAGCCCAAGCTGCGCCCAAATTTTCGCCGTGGCTTCGGGAATCACGGGATGCGCCAGTGCGGTCACGATGCGCAGGGCCTCGGCGCTGGTGTACAGAATCGTGGCCAGATGCGACCGGCTTTCGTCGTCCTGCTTTTCCCCAGCGCCCAGGGCTGATTCTCGACAATGTACTTATCCACGGTCGCGACCAGCGCCCAGGCCACTTCCAGGGCCCGCGAAAACTGGCGTTGCTCGAACAGCGCATTAAATTCAGCAATGGTTTGACGCGGCGGCATCGGCGACGGCGTTTTCTTCCGCACGCGATCCGGCGCGGGAGGGATACGGCACCTCGCCTCGAAAATAGCGCGTGATCATGGTCAGAGTGCGGCTGGCCAGGTTGCCCAGGCCATTGGCCAGATCGGCGTTGTAGCGCTGCACCAGCGCGTCGAAGGAAAACGATCCGTCCTGCCCGAAGACAATTTCTCGCAGCAGGAAATAGCGCAGTGCGTCCTGGCCCAGCACGTCGAGAATGGTTTCGGTTCGGACAATATTCCCGCGCGACTTCGACATCTTGCTTTCTTCGAACAGGAGCCAGCCGTGCGCCATGATCTTTTGCGGCAGCGGGACTCCGGCGGCCATGAGAAGCGCCGGCCAGTAAACGCAGTGGAAGCGTACGATTTCCTTGCCGATCATCTGCAGGTCAGCCGGCCAATACTTGTCATACTTCGTCGTGTCGGCTGATCCGTAACCCAGCGCGGTGATGTAGTTGGCCAGCGCCTCCAGCCACACATAAATCACATGCTTGGGATCGTCAGGGACGGGAATGCCCCACGAGAAACTGCTGCGGCTCACCGAGAGATCGCGCAGACCGGAGCGCACGAATGAGATCACTTCGTTTCGCCGCGTTTCCGGGCGAATGAAATCCGGCTGCTCAGCGTAGAGTTCCAGCAGCTTGTCCTGAAATGCCGACAGCTTGAAGAAGTAGTTTTCCTCGCTCACGGTTTCGGTCGGCCGCCCGCATTCGGGGCAAGGAGAGCCGGGGCCAATCGAGTCCACGTAGAGTTCGTCGAAGACGCAATACTGGCCGGTGTAGTGTCCCTTGTAGATGAAGCCCTGGTCTCGCAGACGCACCCACAGCGCGTGTACTCCATGCTTGTGCCGGTCCGAGGTAGTGCGGATGAAATCGTCGTAGGTGAGTCCCATCCGGTCCCACAGCCCGCGAAACTGGGCGGAGACTTCGTCGGTGAGCTGTTGCGGAGTCTTGCCCGCGGCCTGCGCGGCGCGCTCGATCTTCTGCCCGTGTTCGTCGGTGCCGGTGAGGAAGTAGGTGTCGAAACCCATCATGCGCTGGCGCCGGGCGATAGTGTCACACGCAATCGTGGTGTAGGCATGCCCGATGTGCGGGCGGGCATTCACGTAATAGATGGGGGTCGTGATGTAAAACTTCTTGCTCATTCTGGTTTTAGTTTCTCAGCCGGAATTTATTCCTTGGTGTGTTTCAAATATCCCTGCAGCGCTTCCTGCATCACGCTCTTCAGTGGAACATGATGCTCGGCCGCCAGCTTGCGACAGTCTTCATATTCGGGGGCATAGTTGGTGACGGTTCCGTTCATGCTTGCGATTTTCAATCGCACATCCCCCCAGCGCGTTCCCACCGTGATCCACTTTCGCGCCAGCGCCTGCCGTTGTTCTTCCCGCCGCCGGACCCCAAGGGTGCTCGTCTCGGTGAAAATAATCTGAGTCAGCCGGGACGCGTCTCCCGGTTTCGCAAGCACCGTGAGCAGCATTCCCGGACGGTTTTTCTTCATCTGCACCGGCATGGCAAAAACATCGAGCGCGCCTTCTTCGAGCAAGCGATCGACTACGTACCCGAATACCTGCGGATTCAAATCGTCGAGATTGGCCTCCAGCACCGAGATTACTTCCTGCGAAATATTCGGGGCGACCCCCGCTTGCGATTCGCCGATGGTTAATCGAAGCACGTTCGGATGCCCCGGGAAATCCCGGCTGCCGGCGCCGTAACCCGATTTCTCGATGGTCATCGCCGGAAACGACGCAAAGCGTTTGGCAACTGTCTTCACGATGGCCGCGCCTGTGGGCGTGACCAGTTCAACCTGTAAGCCGGATGAATAGACGGGCGCGCCTTTCAACAATTCCACCGTGGCCGGTACCGGCACGGGAAGAGTTCCATGAGCGCACTTGACTGTTCCGCCGCCCACATTCAATGGCGAGCAAACAATTTCATCCACGCCCAGCGCTTCGATTCCTACAGCCGCGCAGATGATGTCAACCATCGCGTCGGCGGCTCCTACTTCGTGAAAGTGGACGCTTTCGATGTCACTGTTGTGAATTTTGGCTTCGGCGGCGCCGAGCGCCTCGAAGATCGCAACCGCCGTGTTCTTCGCACCCTCGCTGATGGCCGCCTTGCGGATCACTTCGCGAATTTCTTTCAGCCCGCGGCCGTGCTCGTGCTCGCGTGGCTCACGAGGCCGAGCAGCTTCGCTTCGAGTCTGGGCGTAGTTGTGCTCGCGCAGTTCCACTGGGCGGCCGTGGTCATGATCATGCGCATGATCGTGGCCGTGTTCCTGTTTATGGCGGCGGTCGTGTTCATGTTCCCCGGAATGACTGTGCTGCGCCCAGAAAACCTCGCGCGGCAGCTCTTTTTCGCCGTGGACATAAACGTCGAGCTTCGTCGCCGCAATCCCGCTTCGATTTACCCGCGAGAGTTCCAGCCGGACTCCGATATTTAAAGCTGCAACTGTCTCCTCGAAGAGCTTCGCCGGCACGCCGGCGTCCAGCAGCGCGCCCAGAAACATGTCGCCGCTGATTCCGGAAAAGCAGTCGAGGTAGGCGATGCGCATAGAAATCGGTCGTCGAGTCGTTCGTCTTTGGTCGCTGGAAACTTTATGATCAGGCGAGCACGGTCGATCAGGGACGCACGACCAACGACTGGTTTTCATCATAGGGAACGCGTGATTCCGCGTCAAACCTCGCGCCCGCACGCAGTTTGCTACAATCACTCTTTTCTTCAACAGCTTAGGGGAATTCTTGTATCGCGATCTGGAACGCCGGCTGGCCCAGCAGGTGCGCGCCTTCATCAGCAGGACCTACGCGCTCGACCTGCCCAAAATCGTAATCGAGCAGCCGCCCAAGGTGGAGTTCGGCGAGTATGCCTTGCCGCTGGCTTTTGAGCTGGCCAAGAAGCTGCGCAAAGCCCCGCGCAAAATTGCGGAAGAAATAGTCAGCGGAATTGGTCCGATTGCGGGATTCGAGAAGCTGGAATTGGCCGGCGCGGGCTACATCAACGCGCGAGTTAAGCGCGACGAGTTAGCCAGAGCTCTGGTGGCCGACGAGAAGCCACGTGCCGACGTTCCTTCCGGCAAGGTCCTGGTTGAGCACTCCAGCATCAATCCCAACAAAGCCGCCCATGTCGGACATCTGCGTAACGCCATCCTCGGCGACACCTTTGTCCGCCTGCTCAAATTCTCCGGCAGGGAAGTGGACGTTCAGAACTACATCGACAACACCGGAGCGCAGGTTGCCGACGTGGTCGTGGGATTTCTGCACATAGAGAAGAAGTCGCGGGCTGAGATCGAGCAGTTGGCCCGCCAGCCGCGTTTCGACTACTACTGCTGGGATCTTTATGCCCGGGTTTCGCAGTGGTACGCGGAAGACAAGCAGAATTTGCAGGTTCGCCAGCAAGCGCTGCACGCCATTGAAGAAGGCGGCAACGAAACCGCTGCCATCGCCGATCTGATTTCTGTCGCTGTCCTTCGCCGCCATCTCGAAACCATGGATCGGCTCGATATCGAATACGATTTTCTGCCGCGCGAGAGCGAGATCCTCCATCTTCATTTCTGGGACGCGGCCTTTACCAAGCTGAAAGAAGGCGGCGTCATCTTTTTCGAGAGTGAAGGCAAGAACAAGGGCTGCTGGGTGATGCGCCGGGCGGGAACGTCGAAGTCTGATGGCGTCGGCGCAGCAGAATCCGGCGAAGACAGCGAGGTCGCCGAAGGAGATCAGAAGGTAATCGTTCGTTCCAACGGCACCGTTGGTTATGTTGGCAAGGACATTGCTTACCACATGTGGAAGTTCGGTCTGCTGGGGCGCGACTTCGGCTACCGCAAATTTTATCGCTATCCCAACGGGCGTGATTGCTGGATCTCAACCGCCGTGGGCGCCTTAGATCATCCTCACTTCGGCAATGTGGCGGAAATCTACAACGTGATCGACGCCCGGCAGGCGGAAGCTCAAAACACGGTGATCGAAGCCCTGCGCGGGCTGGGATATCAACAGCAGGCCGACCACTATACGCATTTTTCTTACGAGATGGTCGCGCTCACGCCGCGCTGCGCCGCCGAACTGGGTTACCAGCTTTCGGATGAAGATAAGAGCCGGGCATACATCGAAGTTTCCGGCCGCAAGGGATTCGGAGTGAAGGCCGACGACCTGCTCGACCGGCTGATTGTTTCGGCGAAGAACGAAGTGGATGGGCGGCATCCCCAACTGACCGAAGCCGAACGGACCACAATTGCCACTCAGATTGCGGTCGGCGCGCTGCGTTATTTCATGCTGAAGTTCACCAAATCGTCGGTGATCGCCTTCGATTTCAAAGAGGCGCTGAGCTTCGAAGGCGAGACTGGTCCCTACGCGCAGTATGCTGCAGTCCGCGCGCTCAACATTTTCCGCAAGGGTGGTTTCGATCCCGAAGAATTTGACAGAAATCCGGCGGCTCGGGTTTCACGAGCCGACCTGGAGAAATATTTGACCGGCGAGGCCGGCACTGAAATATGGGAGCTGTGGCTGGCAGCGTCCAAAACCTCCTGGGTGATCGATCAATGCATTGCCACAACCGAGCCGGCATATTTAGCCAAGCACGCATTCCAACTGGCTCAACTATTCAACGCGTTCTACCATCGCCATCCGATCTTGAGTGAAGCCGACGAAGGCCGGAAGAAATTTCTGCTGGCGACGGTGGCAGTCGTCCGCAGGGAATTGACTCGGGTGTTGGCGGTGATGGGAATCAGCGTGCCGTCGGTAATGTAACAGCCTCGCGCTATCGGCCGACCACCAACACAACAAAGCTATCCGGCAGAATCGCCGGCCGCGGACGAGGCTGATCGGCAGTTGCAGCCGGAGCGGGCCCGAATTTCGCGGTCACCAGGAAAATCTGATGGCGAATGGGATCAAGCGCCATGGTGCGCGCGCCACGTTCTGTGGGAACGGTTTCCGCGACGCTGAACTTGTCCGCCGAATCTTCGTGCACAACTGTGAGCACGCCCTCGCCGCAGGAAGCAAACGCCAACTCCGTTTCCGGATCGAATGCGGTCGCGTCCACGCCTTCGCCGATCGGCAGCGTGGAGATGACTTTTCCGTTATCTGCATCCACGATGGCCATCAGTTTGTTGCTGCATCCGGAAAACAGCCGCCGATGTTTGCGATCGATCGCCAGACCAGTCGGTTCCTCGCAGGGAGCCAGCGGCCAGCGCGATTTCACTTCCAGCTTGTTCGGATCCAGCGCCACCAGTTGGCTGGTATTTTCGATATTCACGAAAATTTCTCCAACCATGTCACTGACCGCGAACTCAGGCTTCCCATCGAGCTTGATGGTGCCGACTACAACGCCCTTGGCGGCATCGATGGCCGTCGCATCATTGCTTCTGCCATTGAAAGTGAAGACCCGTTTGCTCGCCGGATCATAAAGAATCGCGTCGGGGTTCTGACCGACCGCGATTTTCCCGACCGCCTTCAGGCTGTTGAGATCGAAAATAGTGACCGTACCTTCACGGCCATTGCTCACGAATCCGCGACCGAATTCCGGCGCCAGAGCGATGCCATGCACGCCGGGAGTATCCGGGATATCGCCCACCAGCTTGCCGGAATCGGCATCGATCACCGCGACGTGGGTGGCGCGGGAGAGGTATAAATGGCGCGAGGCCTGGTCGAAGGTCAGATAGTCCCACCCGCCTTCTCCGCCCAACTTGTAGGTCTTCACTACGTGGTAGCCGGGAGCGGCGGCCAGACTCGACGTAACCAGCAAGAGTGTGACCAGCGTGCCTGCGATCTTCGACAGCATAAAGCGTTTCATTCCAATCCGACCTCGTTAAAGAGTAATAACCAAAGTACCCGACGTAACTTTACCCCATCCCGGAACGACCCTAGACTTCTGCCATGCATTCCTGGGAGGGAGATCCGCGGCCCGAGCCGGTGCAGGAATACGGCACCATACGGCCTGGCTCGAACATAAAGCTCGACCAGTCCATCGATCCGCGGGCTGGGAGCTGGCGCATCCTGTTCGCTGTGGCGACGGGAATCCTGCTGGCCGTGTTCCTTGCCACAGGCAACGCGCGAGCCACCTTCGACCAGATTACCAAGCTTCTTACCTTGCAGGGAAAGCCGGAACCGGCCTCCTCCGGGGTGCTTTCCGAACACGAAATTGAGACTCTGGACAGCAAGACTCCGCAGCAGCAGGCGGAAGTTCTGCTGGAGCACGCTGTAAATCACTACGAGGGGTCCAACGATCAGATCGCCACGCGCGTAGGTGGCTGGTGGGGCAAGCTGAAGTTCACCCCGCGGTTCAATTCACTGATCACAACCGCTCTGAATTCCAACGACCTGCGGGTACGGGCGGCGGGCATCGAGTTGGATCTGGCGGCCATGGGCGCGGTCAAGGCGCCGGCGACGGTGGAGCACCTGGCCGTGCAGGCCGAGAGCGGTCCACGTTCGCAGCGGGTGTGGGCGTTGTGGGAACTGGGACTTCTCGGCAATCGCGGTGTCGTACCGGAGCGTGTCAACGAGATATTAGTCGGCCAGCTTCATGATCCGGACCCGGAAGTGCGGCATTGGGCGGTAGAAGGCCTGGCCTACCTCGGAACCAGCGAAACCATAGCTCCGCTGTTGCAGGAATTTCATGACGATCCTTCGCCCATGGTGCGCGAGCGCGCCGGGTGCAGTCTGGCACAATCCGGCATGCTCACGCAGGAACAGCGCCGCAGCGTAATTCCCCACCTGCTGGACTATGCCGACGACGCTTCCCTGGACGCACAAACTCACGGCTGGGTTTACCAGGCGCTGCGCGATATCTCCGGAAAGAACCTGCCCAACGACTCCAATGCTTGGAGAAGCTGGTACAGCACCAGCGGAAGCTGACGGGCAGAAATCTGAGAACTGAGAACGAAAACTGAAAACTGAAAACCAGTTTCCCGAAAACCAGTTTCCAGAAAACCGGTTCCCAGTTCCCAGTTCTTCCCTTACTCCGCCATCTTTGCCAGATGCAAATCAAAGCCTGTCTTTGGCAGCAACGACGTCAGCTCGAACGCTCTGAAGCCGTCTCCGGCAATTTCGGTGTGACGGTAGAGTCCAGGCTCGCTGTCTACAGTCTCGTGGCGTCCGTCGATGTGATCGAGGAAATCCTGCGCCTGTTTCACCGTGGCCTCGCCGCTCTTTGTCCTGGTCACGATAGCCTCGGCCGCGTAAGACCGGACCAGCTTGGGCCAGTATTTCTCCAGCAGGTTCGTGCTGGCGAAGATGTCAGCCCAGACCAGTTGGCCGTTGACTGCGACCGCTACGCCCACCGCGTTCTGGTCGCGCAGTTGCTGAATCAGGCTCTGGTAGTTGCGCTGGATGGGCTCGGCGACGGAATCGACTCGCTCCTTCACTTCCTGATTGGCCATCACGCCCGCGTACGAAGTGGTACCTGCCAGTCCCGGCGCCCCGTTGACGGTTACGGTCTCCGCCATCGCGTCTCTGGTCTTCCCCACTTCCGACCACACTTTCTGCTGGTCCTTGTCGGCCATCGCCTTGGCGCGTACGGTCGGGGCGGCCATCGGCGCCGGCGCCGGTACCAGCCCGCCGACGGTTTTCGTCCCGAACCTGTCGCTGCTCCCTACCCAGCGGCCCGGTTCCACGCAGAAGACTCCGAGGTTGATGGGGTCGCTTTCAGCGGGGATAATGCGATCTTTGCCGATGACGCGATCCTGTTTTCCTCCGGTCACGATCTCACCGGCCAGCAGGATCAGCGGCCGTTTGGAGTTGTTGACCAGTACCAACTGATCGACCTGTGGGCCCGGCGGCCGGATTATAGGCCGGCGAACCAGGGGCGCCGCACTTCCAGATTCCGTCACGATCACTTCGCCGGAGCGCAAACCTTCATCTAGCGTGAGGAATTCCCTGGTGTCGTAAGACCGTGCAGCCACGACCGGAAATACAGTCAGGTTTCCGTGCCGGATGGGTTGAAGCACGGTGTAGCCGGATATTGGGGGCATTGCCCCAGCCGGGGCTCGGCACGGGAGCAGCAAAGCTAATCCAGCTAACAGGCCAAGAGCTGAAACTGACAGCAAAAGCTTGGTATTCATGGGGTTCCTCCGAAGTAGCGGCGGTGCCCTGCCGGCTGTCCGGTGAGCGTTGCCGCCCACCGCGCCGGCAGTTCCTCCCCGCGCTTACCTGAGGAACGCCGGATTTTCAGCTTCTTGCATCACAAAATTGATAGCATCCGCTGTAACGTGCCCGTTGGCTGTACTCACTATGACCAACCACGGTGTCCAACCCATAGCAGAGGCTGTTTCGGGGTTGGAATCCATGATCACCGGGCTTTACGAAAAGAGCGGGAACTTTGGGCTAAGCCGCGAGCACTTTGCCGCGATCCTCAACGAAATCGCCAGCAAATATTTGGCGCCCGGAGCGTCTCCGCAGGAGACGGCCGAGCTTTACGCCAGCTTACGGGTGGAGGAGTTGGCGCTGGCTCGGGCCTGCGCCGCCGGCCAGGAACGTGCGTGGGAAATTTTCATGTCGCGCTACCGCGAGAAGCTGTATGAGATCGCGGCCTACATTGCGAAAGAGAGTTCGGCCGCTCGCGAACTTGCCGATTCGCTCTATGCCGACCTCTACGGGACGGTCACTCGCGACGGTCAGCGAATGTCGAAGCTGGCGTCGTACACCGGCCGAGGTTCTTTAGAAGGCTGGCTCCGCACTGTGATGGCCCAGGAATTTGTGAACCGCTATCGCCGTCAGCGGCGACTGGTGAGCCTGGACGAGGAGAGTGAAGACGGCAACGAGTTCGCCGCGCAGGAAGTTGATCCTGTAATCGCGGTCGATCCGCGAGTCGAGGCGGCGACCGATGAAGCTCTAGCCGGGTTGCAGCCAGAACCGCGCTTCATTCTGGCATCTTATTACCTGGACAATCGCACACTGGCAGAGATTGCGCGCACGCTTGGAGTGCATGAGTCTACGATCAGCCGCAAGCTCGATAAGCTGGTCAGGTCTCTGCGCAAGCATATTCTGGCTGCGCTTGAGCGAAGGGGCATGAGCCGCCGCCAGGCTGAGGAAGCATTGCAGGTGGACGTGCGTGACCTGCGATTGAATATTCGGGAACGCATGGCGCAAGAATCGGCTTCCGCAGCGTTCCCTGATAAGAAGTCCGAAGTGCGTGCGTCAGACGTCGGACCTCGGCCTTCGGGCTAAACCCTGGTCTTCGGGATAAAGCCCGCGCTGCTGGCGAGACGGCTTGCCGCCGGCGAAAACGACTGGGGAGCGAAACGAGTGGCACGCCGCAGAGCGGCGTAAGAATGTAGCCCGGGGCGTAAGCCCGGGGGTAGGCGAGCGCAAAGACAGAGCCCCTTCAGGGGCGAAAGAAACATGGAGCAGCTTCCAAAAATCGTGCAGCAACGATTGCAGGCAACGGCCAAGGCGGGAGTCCATCCCGATCCCGACCTGCTGACGGCATTTGCCGAGAAGTCGTTGAATGGAGCGCGAGCGTGGCCTGGTGCTGCAACATCTGGCGCAATGCGCCGATTGCCGCAGCGTGATATCGCTGGCGATACCGGAAGTCGAAGCAGACGCCTTCCACTCCGGCGAAATTGAGAACACCGTGGCTCACCTGGCCTGTACTGCGGTGGGGTGCACTCGCGGCGTGTGTTGTGGTGGTAAGCGCGGCGGTAACTCTTCACTACGAGCGACGGCCAAACTCGGCGCCCACGATTGCCAAGACAACTCCCGCGTCTGCGCCAGCCGCGAACGTCGCCGAAAGTCAGACTTCCAACCAGGCCGGGGAAAAACTGGCGGCAAAAATTATGCCTCCTTTGTCCGAGGCTGATCGCGACCGGTTGACTACCGGCAAGTTGGCTAAGCAAAGTGATAGTGACAAAGAGAACGCCACATCCGCCGTCGGCAACGTCGGCCGTGAACGGAGTCCCCGTCGGGGGGCCGGCGAAGAATTCGCTCGCAAATGAACGGATGGCAGACGCTGTAACGATGTCCGCGAACAAACCTTCGCAACCCATAAGACAAATGGCAGGCGCCGCTCCTGCTCCAGCAGCGCCGTCAGCCACGAAGGTCATAAACGGCGCGCCTGAAAGCGGTGGCCGCACCGACAACGCGGAGTACGTCGCGAGAAGCATGAACCAAACGGTGACGGTTCAGAGCGAGCCTCTTCCCGCACCGAGCACGGCCCAAGCGGTAGAGCGAAAAGCAAAGGATGAAATGCCGAAACGCGAATCCGCAGCAAGCGCAGGAGTCGTGGCGGGAACCTTGCCCGGGGATCAGAAAGCGGACGTCTCATCCGCCGAGACTGTTTCAGGGGCTTACGACGGGCAACCACGCTCCAAGAAAATAGCAACCGAGACAGCGACCGCCAAGTCGACTGCCAAGACAGCGATTGCCCAGACAGCGATTACCAAAATAGCGATCGGCCAGACATTGCCCGCCGAGGCCCGGTTGCGCTGGACTCTTTCCCCTGACGGCTCGGTGCAGCGTTCTCTCGATTCCGGCAAGACCTGGCAGACAATTCCAGTAGCCGGCAATATCGTTTTTCGCGCCCTTGCGGCCAACGATTCCGATATCTGGGTTGGAGGCTCGGCCGGTGTGCTCTTTCATTCCGCCGACGCCGGCCAGCATTGGGATCAGATCAAGCCCTCGGTTGACGGCAAGCCCCTGGCCGCTGACATCATCGGCCTCAAATTCTCCGATGCCCTTCACGGCAGCCTGACCACCAGTTCCAACCAGATCTGGACTACCAGCGATGGGGGAAGCAGCTGGCATATCGAGTAACCGATTGCCAGTCAGCGGATTCGCATCCCGGCCAATTTTTCAAAATCCAGCAATCGCTTTGGGCAGCTACCGGAGCATGACTTGCGGCTCCAATCCCAATGTGACCACGATGTGACTACAAGAGATTCGCGAGTTACCAAAGTGACGTTTACACCAGAGTAGGGTGGGCCTAGTATCCAACTCGTGGTTTGGCAGTTCTGGGGGAGGGCTGCCGGGCGTCCTGAGCTGAAAAGTTCAGGACGTTTTTTTTGTGCCCAGTAGCGGCGGTCAAATCGCACTGGCCGAGGGTTCCCGGAAACAAGAAACTAGAAACCCAAGCGCCTGACAGTGTAGAGTGCATCCCGGCTCGCGCTTGCGACTTCTGCGGCTATGATGCATCCAATACGGTGTTAGGATACACGCAGCCAAGTCGGCTGATCGAGCGGGCCCGACCGGCATTTCGCCAGCGGGCGACGCCTCCGGAGGAAAAATGGCAGGTAACGGAATTCTGGAAGTAACCGACGCAAATTTTGACCAGGATGTTCTGAAGTCGGATCAGCCGGTTTTGGTGGATTTCTGGGCGTCATGGTGTGGCCCTTGCCGCGCCCTCGCCCCCATCGTTGACGAACTGGCCAAAGACTACACCGGCAAAATCAAAGTCGGCAAAATGGATGTGGACAGCAACAGCGCTACGCCCATGCGCTACGGCGTCCGCGGCATCCCCACTCTCCTGGTATTCAAGGGTGGACAGGTGAAAGAGCAGATCGTAGGCTACGTACCGAAAGAGACCATTCAGAAGGCGATTGACAAGCACGTAGGGTGAGCTATCAGCCGTCAGCTTTCGGCTATCAGCTCTTGAGTTTAGAAGCGCCCAGGTTAAGTGCCTGGGCGCTATTTGTTTGGGGGTCGTTGATCTATTTCCGGCTGAAAGCTGATGGCTGAGAGCTGACAGCTAGCTCAATACTTCCGCAACACTCCAATTACCTTTCCCTGCACCTCCACCGACGCCGCCGGTACGATGATCGGCTGCATATTCACATTGGACGGCTGCAGGCGGATATTTTCCCCTTCGCGGTAGAAGCGCTTCAGCGTGGCATCGGTTCCTTCGACCAGCGCGACTACGATATCCCCGTTGTGCGCCGTCCGGCTCTTTTCGACCATCACATAATCGCCGTTGAGTATGGCTTCATCCTGCATGGAGTCGCCGTTTACTTCCAGAACGAACACTTCTTTTGAACGTACAAAGTCGGCGAGGGAAATGGTCTCATTGCTCTGCACCGCCTCGATCGGCTGACCGGCCGCGATGCGCCCCACCAGCGGCAGCACCATCGTGGTATTCACCGCCATCGCCTGTTTGAGGCGTCCTTTGGGCGGCAGCAGGTCGATGGAGCGGCTGCGGTTGTAGTCGCGCGTCAGCAGACCTTTTTTCTCGAGATTGGAGATGTGTTTGTGCACCGTGGCCAGGGAACTCAGCTCCAGCCCTTGACCAATCTCTTCGAACGAAGGCGAGTATCCGTTCCTCTGCACAAACTCGGAGATGAAGTCATACACCTGTCGTTGCCGCCGGGTGATTGCCATAGCTGGCATCATGGGCGAAACTAAAGCGAATGTCAAGAGTCAAGTGAGGCGTCGCCGGTGCTCTGATAGTTCTTTGCGATCTTTGCGTCCTTTGCGGTTAAAGCTTTTGACCGCTAAGGACGCAAAGAACGCAAAGGACTGCCCGGGCGAAAAATCCGCAACATGAAATTACTGCGAGGTGAGCGCCTTCAGGAACCGGTAATAAAAATCGACCGCGCGATAGAACGAATCTACCCGGATGCGCTCGTCCTTGCCGTGGGCGCGGATGTCATCGCGATCGATGGCTTCGCCTGAAACGGCGTAGGTCGGCATGCCGGCGGCGTTGGTATAAACCCCGTCGGAGGCGCCGGTCGCCATGTCGGGAATTACAGGCAGACCGGGCCACATGCTCTCAGTAACTTTTTCCAGGGGTTGAAATACATCGGGGCGCAACGGCGGAGGCGCGAAGGAGCGCCGGTTGGTCACGCCTCCGATCCCACCTACCTCCCGCACCGAAATTTTGGGATCGGCGAGAACCTTTTCCAGTTCCTGCCTGATCTCTTCCGTCGAGTGCCCGGGCACGATGCGGCAGTTCACATTGGCCTGCGCAGTTTGCGGCAATGCGTTGTTCGCGTGTCCCGCATTCAGACGGGTGGCCACGCAAGTGGTGTGCATGGTCGAATTATCGATAGGATCTTTCGAGAGGCGCGCCACCGCCTCCATGTCCGGAGGATTTTTCAGAATCGCCTGCATGTCCGCGGCGCGCTGGCCAGTCGCTACTTTCGACATGCGCTCGTAATAGGCGCGGGTGATGCTGGTCAACTCAAAGGGGAACTGATAGTTCTCCAGTCGAACCAGGCCGTTGGCAAGGTGATAGATGGCATTGTCCGGCACCGGCAGCGAACTGTGCCCGCCAGGATTAGTTACCGTCAACTGGTAGTCCGAGTACAGCTTTTCGGACGCATCCACCACCATCATCTGCGGCTTTCCATGTTCAGCCAGGATGCCGCCGCCGTCGTGGTTGATCACGAATTCGGCATCGATCAGCTCGCGGTGATTCTTGAGCAGCCAGTCCGGACCGTTCGAAGTCCCACCTTCTTCGTCAGCCGTGAGCGCCAGGATGATGTCGCGGTCCGGCACATATCCTTCCTTCTTCATCCGGATCAGTGTGGTCACCATGATGGCGTCGCCGTCTTTCATGTCCTGCGTGCCCCGCCCGTAGTAGTAACCGTCTTTCTCCACAAACTGAAACGGATCGGTGGTCCAGTCCTCGCGCCGCGCTTCTACGACATCCAGATGTCCGATCAGCAGCACCGGCTTGTGTTTGCCGCTGCCGTGCAGGCGGACTACCAGATTCTTCTTGCGGTCGTTGGGTCCGAGAATATGAAGGTCGCTCTCGGGAAATCCGGCATCCCGGAAACGCTGGGCCATCGCCTCGGCCGCAGTTGAAACGTTGCCCACGGAATCGGTCGTGTTGATTTCGACCAGTTGCTTGAAGATGTCGTGGGAAAGTTGCCGCGTGGCGTCGTCAATCTGCGCCGGTGAAGGCGAACAAAGAAAAATTGCCAAAAGAACGCAGGACAAGAAAGACAAGAACCATGCGCGATTTTTCAACCGTGGTCTCCTGGGGAACGGGGCTGTTCCCGGGCCTCCAAATCTAGCAGCAGGATCGCATGCGCCGCAACCATGACAATGCAGGTCACGAGCAATTCCGAATCGTAGAGACGTAGCTTGCTACATCTCCCACGCCGCCAGCAAGACGTTGCAAGCAACGTCTCTACAGCAGAGGTTCGTGGATGAGAATTTGGCCTGTGCTTCGACGCGATTACCCGGCTGATATCCTGAGCGAGTGACAGCGCCTCTGGAAACTTCGCGGCCCCAGCCGCGGGCAGGACTTTGTGAAGACTGCGTTCACTCCCGGCGAATCGAATCGGACCGGGGTTCGATCTTCTATATGTGCCAACTGGCGCTGACGGACGACCGTTTCAGGAAATACCCAAGATTGCCGGTGCTTTCGTGTGCCGGCTATGAACCCGGACCCCGTTTGCCGCAAAAGTAGAAAATCACCGTCATTGAAAGAGAAGGGCCAACGACCAACGGCCAACGACCACCGACCGCCTTATGAAACTTTTGCCCATCCCAGAACTCTATATAGATGGCAAGCTGCCAAGCCGGCTTGCGGAGGCTGGTTCATGTTCAGATTGTCTGCGTATGTTCTCCTATTGTTCATGGTCCTGCTGGCTGGCACAGTGGCCTGCACCGCAGGCAACGCTGCGGCAGTTGCGGTTCCCGGGCCGGCCGTGGATGCATCCAAGGCGGCGAGTTCAGGCGAGCAAACCGCGGTGGTGGCTGGAGGATGTTTCTGGGGCATCCAGGCTGTCTTCCAGCACGTGAAAGGCGTGATCAGCGCGACCTCGGGATATTCGGGCGGCGAAGCCAAGACCGCGGAGTATGAAATGGTCAGCACCGGCGAAACCGGCCACGCCGAATCGGTGAAAATCACCTACGATCCGTCGCAGATTACCTATGGCGAACTGCTGCGAGTGTTCTTTTCAGTCGCGCACGATCCCACCCAGTTGAACCGGCAGGGCCCGGACGACGGCACTCAGTATCGCTCGGTTATTTTCTACGGCAACGACGAGCAGAAGAAAATTGCCCAGGCCTACATCGCGCAACTCGACCAGGCCAAGTCGTTTCCGCGTCCGATTGTGACTCAGGTGGTGCCGCTCAAGGCGTTCTATCCGGCGGAAGCGTATCACCAGAATTATGCGACGCTTCATCCCAATCAGCCGTACATTGTTTTTAATGACGCGCCCAAGGTGGCGCATCTGCGGCAGGAATTTCCAGACCTCTACACCGGTAAGTAACTCGGCAAATCAGGAGTTTGTCTATGTTCGACTCAGAGCTTGATCGGGATACTTCGACGGTGAACGTGCGGCGGCGGGCTTTTCTGGGAGTGTCTGTAACGGCAATTGCAGGAGCTTTTCTGTGGTCGTTGCGCAAGCCGCGGCTCATTGAAGCGGCGACGCCGAAGGGCGATCCTGGCGAAGTCACGATCGTGCAGTTCTCAGATTCCGGGCAGCGGCTGCAAACCGTACATGTGCCCAAAGTGGTGAAGAGCGACGACGAGTGGCGCAAGCAGCTTTCGCCCGGGGCGTTCGATATCACGCGACACGCGGATACCGAAATTGCCTTCAGCGGAAAGTACTGGAATCTGCACGACAACGGGACTCTATCGCTGCATCTGTTGCGACAACGCCCTTTTCAGTTCGGCCACCAAATTTGAATCGGGCACCGGCTGGCCCAGTTTTTGGGAGCCGATCGCAAAGGAGAACGTGCAAACCATCCGGGACACAAGCTGGGGCATGGTTCGGGATGCGGTTGCCTGCACCGAGTGCGACGCTCATCTGGGGCACGTTTTCGATGACGGCCCGCAGCCCACCGGTCTTCGATATTGCATGAATTCGGCTTCGCTCAAGTTTGTGAAGCAGGCGTAACATACAGCTCATGAATTCCACTGCTCCCTCGTTTCGCGCACCCAGCGCCGTCGAGCGCGTTTTCAATCGGATCTTCGGGTGGGTGGTGGGGATGGGTTGGGGATTTTCTCACAACTACCTGCTGCAAGTCCGCGGGCGCAAGAGCGGCAAGATATTTTCCACGCCGGTCGATCTGCTGGTGATTGATGGAAAGCAGTTTCTGGTTGCTCCCCGGGGCCGAACCCAGTGGGTGCGCAACGCGGAAGCTGCGGGAGAAATTTTGCTCAAGAAGGGAAAGCTGCGGCAGACCTTCAGGCTGCGCGCTCTAAGCGACCAGGAGAAACCGGAAATATTGAAAGCTTATCTGGACGCGTTCAAACGTGAAGTGCAGACGTATTTTCCCGTGCCCGCAGGATCGCCGGTGGAGGCGTTTCGAGCATTGGTTGAGACCTATCCTGCTTTTGAATTGATTTCATAATCTCTGCTGAAATCCTGTCATCCTGAGGAAGCGGAGCCCTTCGCTGCGCGAAGGGCTCCCGACGAAGGACCTATGAATTTTCCCGCGGCTGGCAGTGTCCGGCCGCGGTTAAGCTGGACGCAAATACATAGGTCCTTCGCTTGCTTCCATCCTGCTTCGCAGGACGGAAGGCTCCGCTCAGGATGACACTGCGCTCAGGATGACAGTGCTGTGAGCGTGATACTGAACTCAGGATGACGAAGCAGGGCACTACTCCAGCACGTAGTCGTCCAGCTTCTTCCTTCCCCAGTCACCAGCGGCTTGGACGAAAGCTAATATCAAGGGATGCGGCTTGCCCGGGCTGGGAAGAGAGTTGAGGCTGGAACAGGGTCGCAATGTAGAAGCGGTGCGTGGGGGATTCGATGGCGCGAATTTCGCCTTGCGGTCCGCGAGCCACTACCGGGAAGCCCGCTTCCATGGCGGCCCATTCGTAGTCGGGATTGACCTCGAAGTTACAAAAGAATTCTTCCACAACGCTGTCCTGCGAATAGAACGACTGCAGATAGGATCCGGGGCGCAAACGAATTTCCGGGATCGGACCGGATAGCTTGGGCGCGCCCTTGGCGCGATTGGGCACAGCACACGCTACCGGGTAGATGACAATATTTTTCGATCCCGAATTGTTTTCAGCGCTGTCCGCGTCTTTGATTCCCAGCACGTTGCGCGCGCACTCGATCAGCGCATACTGAAATCCTCCGCAAGTGCCAAGGAAAGGCCAATCACGGCGGCGGGCGAATTCAATGCCTTTCAGCATGCCGTCAAAACTCTTGTAAGGACTGCCCGGCGCCGCCCAAAGCCCGTCAAAGCTTTCCAGTTTTTTCTGCGCGTCGGCTCCGAGCAGACTCGGGGTTGCGATCCACTCCGCTTTGACCGGCAAATTGAGCTGGGCGGAGGCGTGCTCCAGTGATTTTTCGATGGCGGGAAGGGTCGGAGACTTGGGATCGTAGTCGCCGAGAATTCCAATGCGAACGGGATCGCTCACTGAGTCATTTTAATGGAGAAGTTCAGGGCTGCGGGCCATGGGAGGTGAGAAGGCTGGTGCGCTCGATGTTAGATTACGGCATTCAGATCACCCGCTATCGTAATTTATCGCGCGAGGTTTATCTTGCGAGCACGGATCTTTCTTTCAAAATTTCATCCACCGCTGCGATCGCAGTCTCCAGCTCTTCGTCTTTATTGTAGAAGTGCGGAGACATGCGCACTCCGGCTTTGGGGCGAAAGTCGACCATGATATTGCGGTTGATCAGTTGGCGGCACACTTCCTCGGCCTCGGGCATGGCGATGGAAACGGTGCCGCCGCGGCTCTCGCTGTCACGCGGAGAATTTACCCGCCATCCCCGGCGCTCTGCCATATCAAACAAGAGAGAAGTTTGCCGCTTCGATTTTTCCCGAATGCGATCGATCCCGACCTCGGCAATGATCTTCAGTCCCGGCCGCGCCGCTTCCAAAGATGGGATGTGCGAAGTGCCGTTCATGAAGCGAAACGGGGGCTCCGAATAACGAGTCGGTCCGACTTCGAATCCGAATGGATTCTGGTGGCCGAACCAGCCGGTGAAGGTCGGCTGCAGCTTTTTGCCCAGGTCCGGACGAACATACAGATATCCCACTCCCGGCCCGCCGCACAGCCACTTCAAAACTCCACCGCAAACGAAGTCCACATTCAGCGCCTGCACGTCGACCGGCACCGTGCCCAGCGATTGGAAAGTATCCAGCACCACGAGAGCGCCTACCTTGTGGGCCTTCTCGATGATCGCTTTCGCGTCTTGTATGTACGCGCTTCTAAAAATCACGTGCGAAACCGGGACGAGTAACGTCTGCTCATCAATGGCGTCCAGCAACCGCTCCAGCGGAACCGTGATCCCGTCGTCGGTCTTCACCATGTGAACTCGTGCCCCGTGGGCTTGCTGGGCCTCCCAGAAATACATGACGGAAGGGAAATTCATGTCGCTGTAAACGACCTTGTTGCGCTTGCCGGAGAAATCGAAGCAGGAAGCCACCACGGCCTGGCAGGTGGCAACATTCTGATGGGTCGAAACCGAAGACGGCGGCGCGTTCATCAAGGCGCCGATCTCGTCGCCGACCTGGGCTGCCAGCATCCACCATCTCTCGTCCCAGGCGCAAACGCCGCGCGTGGCCCAGTGTCCGCGTAACCTTTCAAGGCGTCGTAAACACCCTGCGGCATCGCGCCCAGCGAATTGCTGATGAGATAGGTGGTCCGTTCCAGAATGGGGAACTGCGAACGATAGCGGAGAAGGTCGTCAGCCATGTCCGGTATTGTACTGCGCCCGGGCTGTATACTTTGAGCTTGGGCAGAATGGATCGAGTCCCGACAACTCCAGGCGAACTCAACGCATCCTAACCTTGATTTTTGATCGTGTGTTGGATTTTATACAGGAGAGAAATGAAAGCCATGAAAGTATTGAGAAACATTCTTGGAACAGCAGGCTTGCTTTACGCCGGATACGTACTCCTCGCCAGCGTCAAGGACGTTCGCCGCTACATCAGAATCAGCACGATGTAAGCATTGAAGGTCCCATAGGGACCTCTGATAATAGCCCGCCACTTCAGTGGCGGGTTTCATGCCGGGCCCGATGGCGTGCCGTCGGCACGCTTGAAACGTACCGCTCACACCGCGGTTAATATTTCGGCCGCCCCTCCGCGACGAGATTCAATTTTCCGCCACGTCGAAAGCGGCTATCGTCGATCGTCCACACCAGACGCCTTCTGCACTCTCCCCCTCAACAGGAAATACGCCGCCGTCAACCCCACCATGTACACCCCTCCGCTGATCAGGGTCAGGCGAGAGTGCCAGACGGTTTCCAGAAATGCCACGATGATCAGAACAAACCCCAACACTGATCCCCAGGCGCCAAACGGCGAACGCATCGGCAAAGCCGCGAGTTGAGTGGGCGCAAGTCGCCGGCGGAAGCTCACGTGCGCCGCCAGAGAGACCAGCCAGGACAAAAGCATTCCCACCAGCGATGCATTCAGAATGGAGACGAAAGCATTCTGTGGCGCCCACTTTTCCAGCACCAGCGCTACGACGATGCCATAAGACGACGCCAGCAACGCCAGCTGTGGAGATCCCGCGGCGTTGAGACGGCCGAGAGCCGCGGGCGCCCATCCTGTCCGCGCCAATGAAAATAGAACCCGAGAAGATGCGTAAAGCGCCGCGTTTGCCCCCGACAGCGCCGCGGTAAGAATCACGAAGGTCATGACATGAGTTGCGGCAGGGATGTGAGCCGTGCGGAACACGGTGACGAACGGGCTCTCGGTGACCCCGGCCCGATTCCAGGGCATGACGCCGACCAGGATGACAATCGCTCCCAGGTAAACGGTCGTGAGGATTGCGAAGGTGAGTTTGATGGCGCGAGGGATTTCCGTGGCTGAACGCGATTCTCCGGTGGTGATGGCGACGAACTCGATTCCCGCAAATGTATAAATTGCGAAACCAATCGCTAGAAGCGGGGCAAGCGGCCCGTGGGGCAGAAATCCGCCTTGTGTCGTGTATTGCGGGGCCACCCGTCCACTCAGTAACAATCCGGCTCCCAGCACGATGAAAGCCATGATGGTCGCCACCTTGATCATGGCGAACCAGTATTCGAAGCGCGCATAGTTGCCGACGCTGCGAAGATTGATCAGCAACAGCAGGGACGAAAAAATCACCACCCAAACCAGCGCCGGAACCGAAGGGAGCCAATAGGAAAGATAGGTGGCCGAGGCGACCAGCTCCGCGCCGATCGAGATGGAGAGTCCCGCCCAATATCCAGCGCCGGCGATGAATCCTGCCCAGCGGTTCAGGTAGAGACTGCCATACAGTTCGAACGACCCTGCGCCGGGATGGCTGCTGGAAAGTTCGCCCAGGGCCATGGTCACGGTCAGAGTGATAAATGCGGCCAGGGCGAAACTAAGAATCACTCCCGGTCCGGCAATTTCGAGAGCCGCCGCCGATCCCAACAGCAGTCCGGTACCGATCGACCCGCCGACAGCGACCATCGCCATCTGGCCGGCGCCGAGTTGGTGGCGAAGGCTCTGTTCCCCGTCTATTTTCTCGGCCGCGGGCATCGGGCACGTATACCAGAAATCTTTTTGGGGCCAAAACAATATTCTTTTCGTGACTTTGGTAATCCTGTGAGGTGCCTACTTCGTTGCCGGTGCGGAAACCGGCTTCTAAAATCGCAGTGGGTTACTGCGCGTATTACCTTTTTCTCTCATGGCCGAACCGACCAAGCGAATGGACCGAGCCGAGATTGCCCGTCGCATCGAGCGCGCGGAAAAGCTTTTGCAGAAAGGCAAGACCGGCGACGCCCTGGAAGAGTACATGCAAGTCCTGGCCGGGGATCCGCAAAATGACAATGTGCGCCAGATGGCGGCGGATCTCTGTCTTTCCCTGCAACGCACCGCGGATGCGGTAATGCTGCTGGGTGAATTGTTTGAGCGGCAGATCGAAGCCGGAGAACACTCGCGCGCCAGCCTTACCTACAAAAAGCTGGCTCGATACACCATTCCGACCAGCATCCAGAGAATCCGCTTCGGGCAAATTCTTGAGACCTCAAACCGCAAGCTTGCGCTCGAAACTTATGAGAGCGCCCTCGAAGACCTGACCAAGACCGGACGTTCCCAGGATTGTCTGACCGTACTGAAGCGGCTGGTGGCGCTCGAGCCCGCGGAACGAAACCTCCTGAGGCTGGGCGAACTTTGTTCGCAGACCGGAGACAAAGTTGGCGCCGCTGGCGCATTCCTGAAGCTGGCGGCGATGACCGAAGCCTCCGGTGGCGATTCCGCGCAGTGGTACGAGCGTGCTTATGCCGAAGACCCCGGTGACACTCAAATCGCTTTGGGATACGGGAAAAGTTTGATCGCACAGGGCCAGGTAGGGGCAGCGATCTTTGTTCTGGAGCCGTTAGCCAAGATCGAGGGGGCGACTCCCGAGACGCGCGAGACCTACGTCAAAGCGCTGCTCTCTGCGAATCGGTTAACCGACGCGGAGCCGCTGATCTGGCAACTCTATCTGCAGAATCCGTCACGCCTGCAGGACGTTGCGGATCTGATTGGATTGCTGATCGAGGCCCAGCAGGATACGGAAGCCGTGGCTCTGGCACGCAAGCTCGAACAATCCCAGCGCAATCGCGGTGACCGGCGGGCCTTTGTCGCGATGCTGCAGGATGTCGCCGCCAAACATCGGAGTTCGCCGGACCTTCTCGAGTTCATGAGCGAGTTGTTCAACTCCTCCAACCGCGAAGGGGATTATTGCCAGACTCTGCTCAAGCTTTTCGATCTGCACTGCGGCATGGGAAATTACGCCAAAGCGGCGGAATGCCTGGATCGCGCCGCGGATGTGGACGCTTACGAACCCGGCCATCAGAAGCGCCTGGAAATGCTGCGCGGAAAAATCGATGAGAACCGGTTCCGGGTGATCGCGTCACGCTTCACCAGCATGGCCAAGCCCGCCGAGCCGGCCAAGACCGAGGGCCCGACGCTCGGCGCCGCTGCGCTTCAGGATCTGATGTTGCAGGCGGAAATCCTGGTGCAGTACGGGATGCGTTCTAAAGCGATTGAACGCCTGCAGCGCATTCAGGAGCTTTTCCCGCGCGAAGAGGAACGCAATCAGGATCTGCAGCAGTTGTACCTGGCGGCGGGCATGAGTCCGCAACATTCCGAGTCCGCGCCGCTGCCGCCTCGACCGTCCAGCGCGGGGGCGAAGGCGCAGCCGCCGGCGCCGGCCGCTCCTCCTCGAACCCAGGCCCCGGCTGAGTCGGCTGACGTAAATAGTTTCACCAAAGTCGCGGAAATTACCCGCAAACTTTATCGCCAGACCAACGCCGACGCGGTCATGTCCACCGCGGTCAGCGAAATCGGAGCGCAGTGGAAATTGAGCCGATGCATCGTTGCCATGCGCAAGCCGGGAATGGTGCCCAATAGCGTCAAGGAGTACAAAGCGGACGGAATAAAGAGCGGCGAAATAAAAACACTGAACCAGCTGGTGACCACGGTGCAGGACATCGTGATCAGCCTGGGCACGTTGACCATCACAGATGCCCCGGCCGCACCCGAGTTGGAGGAGATTCGCCAGGTGGTGGCAGATTTGGGCATCACGGCGCTGCTGGCGCTGCCGCTTAGCGACGGCGAAGATCAGATGGGAGTGTTGCTGCTGATTCAGAACACTCCGCGCGGATGGCACTCCGGCGATGTCGTGGTACTCAAAACCATTACCGAACAGATTGTGATCGCGCTGAACAACGCCGGCTTGCGCCGCCTGGTCAAGAGCCTGTCGGTGACCGACGAGCAGTCGGGACTGCTTAAACGCGCTTCCTATATCGATCTGCTGATGGCAGAAACTCGGCGGTCGGTGCAGCAGAGCACGCCCATGACGGTGGCGCTGCTTCAGTTCGGTAAAAGTTCAGCCATGATGAAGGAGCACGGAGAAAAGAATGTTGAAGGCGCCATGCAGAAAATCGGCCAGCTCTTTGCCGCCAACATTCGCCAGAACGACCTTGCCTTCCGCTATGAGATGACCACGATCGCGCTGGTTCTGGGCGAGACACTGGAAAAAGAAGCGCTGATGGCGGTGGAAAAGTTGCGCAAACTGCTTGCGGAAGTAAAACTTTCAGACGAGATCCTTCCTTTCAGCGCCGGACTGGCGGAAGCCGTCGTGCGCCAGCAGTTCGACCCAGTAGATATCGTCACTGAGGTGATCAATCGCGCCGACATGGCGCTGGATATGGCCATCGCCCAAGGCATGGGCCGCATCGTCTGCCTGGCCCCGTCAGTCGCAGCCGCCGCCGTCGCGTAATACTTCTCTTCCAAGTGATTAATCCTGGTGTTTGCGGCTTTTGCCGGCGCCGTCGTTTGCAGGGCGGTTTAACCACGAAGGTCACGAAGTGACACGAAGGAAATCTTGAGAATAATGTCTTCGTGTAACTTCGTGTCCTTGGTGGTTTGTGATTTCTTGCCGCCGCCGTCGCGTAATACTTCTCTTCAAGGTGATTAATCCTGGTGTTTGCGGCTTTTGCCGGCGCCGTCGTTTGCAGGGCGGTTTAACCACGAAGGTCGCGAAGTAACACGAAGGAAATCTTGAGAATAATGCCTTCGTGTAACTTCGTGTCCTTGGTGGTTCGTGATTTCTTGCAGCCGCCGAGGAACTGCCGTCAAGCGAATCTGGCAAAGACTCCTTTCCCACTGATAAACTCACAAGCCTCATGGAAATCAAACGAGTCGGCGTGCTGGGCTGCGGCCTTATGGGCTCCGGCATCGCGCAAGTGGCGGCCACGGCAGGCTTCGATGTCACCGTGCTCGAGGTCGAGCAGAAGTATCTTGACAAAGGTTTTGCCGGGATCGAAAAGTCGCTGGCCAAATTTGCCGAGAAGGGCACGATCAAGGAAACGCCGCAGGCGGTCCGTGCACGGCTGAAAGGCACGACCAACCAGCAGGACCTGGCCGATTGCGACATCATCATCGAGGCCGTCATTGAAAACCTCGGCGAAAAGAAGAAGATGTATGCGGCGCTCGACGCCATCGTAAAAAAAGATGCCATCTTCGCATCCAACACTTCCTCGATTTCAATTACTGAACTCCTGACCTCGACCAGGCGCCCGGAACGTTTCATCGGTCTGCACTTCTTCAATCCTGTGCCGCTGATGAAGCTGGTTGAAGTGGTACGCACCATCGCCACCGCCGACGCGGTCTATGATGCGGCGTACGAGTTCGCGAAGAAGCTGGGCAAGGTTCCAGTCCGCACCAGCGACAAGACCGGATTCATCGTCAACCGGTTGCTGGTGCCCTATCTGCTCGACGCCATTCGCGCCTACGAAGAGGGCGTAGGATCGATCGATGACATTGATAACGCCATGAAGCTGGGCTGCGGCTATCCCATGGGGCCGTTCACGCTCCTCGATTTCGTAGGCCTCGATACGACTTACTACATTACCCAGGTGATGTACGACGAATTCAAGGAGCGCCGTTTTGCATCGCCGCCGCTGCTGAAACGGATGGTGATGGCAGGTTGGTATGGGCGGAAAACCGGCAAAGGGTTTTACGATTATTCGGACCCGGCGAACCCGAGGCCGAACAAGCTTTAACTTCGTTGCCACCGATTTACGCGGATTAAAACAGATTTGTTTTTGTTGTCATCCTGAGCGCAGCGAAGGACCCATGCATTTCGATGTGGCGGCAGAATGCATAGGTTCTTCGCTTCGCTCAGAATGACAAGAATTTAGAGTGGCAACGTTCGAACATGACCTTGAAAGCTCGATCAAAAGTCCGACTTAAGGCGCTTGAGGGCAACCTGAGCGCCGCCGGAAAGCGTTTCGGCATCGTGGTCGCGCGCTTCAATGCTTTCATCACGGAACGATTGCTGCAGAGCGCAGTCGATGGACTTCTACGCTCGGGTGCGAAGCAGAAAAATCTGCAGCTGGTTCGTGTCCCCGGCGCTTTCGAAATTCCCTCTGCCGCGCGCACACTCGCCGAAACCGGAAAATACGATGCCATCATCTGTCTCGGGTGTCTGCTGCGCGGCGACACCGCTCACTACGACGTCATCGTGAATGAAGTCGCGCGCGGCATCGGACAATCGGCGCAGGAGACAGGCGTGCCGCACGCATTTGGAGTTCTTACCTGCGAAACTCTGGAGCAAGCCATCGATCGCGCCGGCCTGAAGATGGGCAACAAAGGTTTCGAGGCGGCGCTGGCCGCGGTCGAGATGGCAAATCTGAGAGAATCGGTCGTTGGTCGTTCGTCGTTGGCCGTTGGCAAAGTCGCGAATCCCGAACGTCCATCCCCATCCAAAGCCTCGAAGAAACCCAAATCGTAGAACTTGACTCGAGCCCGTCTAATCAAAGGCGTGGCGCGATACACTAGTCTCGCGTCTGAGCCAACGACCAACGACGAACGACCAAGGACTGATTTTGGGAACCCGCCGCAAATCTCGCGAACTCACGCTGCAAATGCTTTTCCAGGCTGACATGGGGAAGCAGGATCCCGACCAGGTCCGCCAGACTTTCTGGCGTGAGCGCGGAGACGTGGCTGCCGACGTGCGGGATTTTGCCGACGATCTGTTCCGTGTGGCTACCGGACGCGCCTCGGAAATTGACAGCCTAATTGAAGGTCACGCCGAGCACTGGCGCATGGAGCGTATGGCAGCCGTCGACCGTAATCTGCTGCGCGGTGCAGTTGCGGAACTGCTGGGCTTTCCTACGACTCCGCGAGCGGTCATCATCAATGAGTCTCTGGAGATCGCACGCAAGTTTTCCAGCCCGGAGTCGGTCCAATTTATCAATGGCGTGCTCGGACAGCGTGGGCAAAGAGCTGGAAAAGGCGAAAGCGTAAAGTCTCGCAAAATTTCTCAGCGGTTGAAGCCCGCGTCCAGAGCCGATTCGGCGACACCGCTAAAGCCGTGCCCTTCCAGCCGTGCCTTCCACGCGTCTTCCAGAAAGATGTACGAGAGCGGTTCTGACCGGCCAACGACCAACGGCCAACGACCACGACTGACCCTACGGTTTGACCGCGATCAAATCCGGATTACAAGGGACCGCAAATCCCACGCAAAGACCGGCTTGCAAAGTCGAGGGATCGCTGGGAAACGGAAGTTGCTGGATGTCGCCCGCGTTCTGCGTGTCTATGACATGGACCTGGCCGTCGGACGCCGCAATATACATGAAATTTCCGTCCGAAGTGAGCGACGCCTGGAGCGGAATGGCGTCGCCGGCGAGTGGGATCGCCGACGAAGTCTGATTGCCCACGTTGAATACGAGCACGCTGCCCAGATTAGTGGCAAGAATGTAAGCCCGGGTAGCATCTTGCGAGATCAGCAACTGCGTCGGCACAAAGTTGCCCTGCCCCAGATTGAACGATTGCACCGTGTTGCTGACCGGCGGTGAGCATCCGACCGGGGCGCTGTTCACATTGATGATGTCAATCCCGGGCGAATCCACCGCCAGAACCTGAAGTCCATTCAGCAATGTCTTGAGGAAAGTTGGCGTCCGCGGCGTCACGACCGTCGAAGCCAATGTATTGGTGCAAGTGGTGTATACCGTGACCCCGGACGGCGTTCCTCCCGCCAGATACGCAAAGGCGCCATTGGCAAGGAACGAGACGTCGATGGCGGGCGAGGCTCCCAGCGGTACTGTCTTTAATGCTTCGAGCGTGGAATACACATAAAGGTTCGTTCCTGCCACGATGTACGCCTTCAGGTTGTCGGGAGAAAAGTCGGCCGCAGTGGCTCCGACGATTGGCAAGGTGACTGTGGTGTTGGCAGTCGTATCAAAAACAAAGACCTGATTCGGAGATGACTTGGTGTCGGAGAGGATCACTTTTTTCCCGTCCGGAGAAATGGTCAGCACTTTTCCGGTTAGCGACTTGACTTGCGCGACCGTCGGAGGATTGGCGAAGGTCACAATCATCAAGCCTCTGGTTCCGAGAAAACTGAAATCCGTACCCAGATAGGCTTTCGCCCCCTGACGATCGAAGACCAAAGAGTTTGGCGTTGCCGGCAGATTCACCGCCGTGCCCAGAGTGTTGGCAGGACCCGTGATCGGAATAAGGAGACTGGAGCAACCGGTAGTGGTAGCGCAGTCGCCGGCGGAAGTAACGCCGGTACTTGAGACGTAGATAGCCTGGGTCGCGGCGGTAGTGGCAGTGGTGCTCGTGGCCGCGACGGGAGCTACCACGACATCGATCGCATTTTGAGGATAAATCGGCAGCAGCGGTTGAAACCCGATGTTGCAGGTGGGCGGAGTGCAGGAAGCGATCACACTCGCTCCCCCGCCTTTGGTGGTGGTTACGGCCCCGGCGGTGCTGACGCCGACTGTTCCCGGCTGCGACGAACTCCAGGTCAAAGGGACACCCGTAATTGGATTCCCCAGCGTATCGAGCACCGTAGCCGTCACGGTCTTTCCGGTTCCAGAGGTCACATTGATGGAATTGGTGCTGCTCCCGGTGACCGTCAATGCGATGGATTCAACGGCGCAAGTCGTGAAGTCAAAGGTCTCACTGGTCACGTTGCTGAGACTGGCGAAGATCGCCGTCATGCCCGGAGTGTTCGCCGTCACCTGCAGTTGTCCGCTAGCCAGGCCGGTGACCGGCGCCAGATCGGTCGCGGTTTTAAGCGTCGCCACGTCGGTCGTAATCGCCGTCCATGTAAAAGGGCCTACGGTGGAGGTAATGTCCAGACCCTGGCTGAAGGCGGAAGCCTGATAGTTAAAGGTCTGGCCCTTGGAGAAGCACGGACCTTGAGGAGCCGGTTGTCCCGGAATTGCGCTGATCGAGATTTTGTCGATGCGCTGATGGACGTAAACCGTGGTTGGCGGGCTGCTGATGCCGTGCGAAGTGGCGGTCACCACAGCCACGCCTACCGGGCCGGGGGTGCAGATTTGGGGAGCGGTCAAAGAATCCCATGTGCCGGCGCATGCAATCCCATTGCTGGCTATGGTCAGAACCGCCGTATTGCTGGAAATAAACTGTACCGGAGTAGTGACCGCAGTGCCGGTATTGTTTTGAGTGGTCGCGGTGAAGGCCTGAGAGGTGCTGCCAACAGTCAAAGAGACAGGAGTGGACGGATTAAGAATGATCCTTCCCGGAACCGGGAAAACCGTGTTGGTGGTAGGACTGCTGCTGCTGCAGCCGGTCAGCGCTACGATCAAGCTAACGATAAGGCACACCCATCCGAACCGGACCAAGTTGACCGACCTACCCATGCACCCTCCCCGCCCAGTGAATCTCACGGGGCGAGCTTGTCTGGACATTTTCCGGAAAACCCCAAGTGTAGAGGGTAGAATTTTTTTCAGCAAGTTGAGCCGCTTTGCGGGCGTCCGAGCCCGCAGGCGAAATCCCGAGCGCAGCGAGGGATCTGGTGTTTCTACAAACCCCATCCAGCGAGAGCTCCAATTGAAGAATTGCCGAATTTTCGGATTGCCGAATTTGAAATCCAAAATCCGTCAATCCGTCAATTCGAAAATCTGGCAATTCTTCCTCAAAAATCCCACATTTCCATCTGATGCAACCAACCACCATTGACGATGTGTTGATCGAGTTGCTATATTTATAAGGTTCCGCGAGTTAAGTCTGGCTTACCTGTACGCGGTGGTTTCAACTCCGCCACGCTCGCGCGTGTGTGGGAAGACCCCGAAAATGCAGTTGAGCTTTAGCAACAAACGTCTCCTAGAACAGGTACGACGATGACATGTACGACCTGAGACGTCCTCGCTGAAACGCCCTGCGCGCACCTTTCACCCGTTGAAAGGCTATGCGGGGCAGTGCTGACGAAACGGAGCAACTCCCGGACGGCGTGAAGGACCGGGCCTGGTGCCACCGTCGGCAGCTTAGTCTGAACGGGAAACCGAAATCTCTCGCTGCGGTTGCGCGGCGGGAATCATGGTTGGCGGACCGCCATCCAGCCCCTGAGATGCAGGGAACAGAAGAAGCGGCGTTCTTTCGCGCCGGCGAGCCTGTGTGGGCTGCGAGCGAAAGGAAGCGGCTGAGGAGCAGCGGGAAAAAGTATGCCTACCTTTAATCAATTGGTGCGTAGCGGCCGCAAGCGGCCGCGGTACAAGACGGCAAGTCCCGCCTTGCAAGGCTGTCCGCAAAAGCGCGGTGTCTGTACCCGCGTCTATACGCAGACTCCGAAAAAGCCAAACTCGGCCCTGCGCAAGGTCGCCCGCGTCCGTTTGACCAACGGGATTGAGGTTACGACCTACATTCCCGGCGTCGGCCACAACTTGCAGGAGCACTCGATTGTGCTGATTCGTGGCGGCAGGGTGAAGGATCTTCCTGGCGTCCGCTATCACGTGATTCGCGGCACGCTCGACGCGGTAGGCGTCGCCGGCCGCAAGCAGAGCCGTTCGAAGTACGGAGCCAAGCGGCCGAAGGCGTAAAGGCAGTCGTTGGTCGCAGGTCGTTGGTCGTTGGCCAAATGTAGAAAGGTTGAGCTGACAGCTGAGAGCTGACAGCTAGAAGCCAGGAGCTAGAAGCTGAATGCCTCGAAAAGGATATATCGCCAAGCGGAAAGTGGAGAACGATCCGGTGTACGGATCTGATCTGGTGACGAAGTTCGTCAACTCCATGATGTGGCAAGGCAAGAAGAGCACGGCGGAAGGCATCTTTTATGAAGCCTTGACCAAGCTCCAGCAAAAAGGTGGCGACGAGCCCCTGAAGCTGTTCAAGAAGGCAGTGGAGAATGCCAAGCCGCTGCTCGAAGTGAAGAGCCGGCGCGTGGGTGGCGCCAACTACCAAGTTCCGGTCGAGGTGAATGCCGACCGCCGCACCTCGCTCGCGATCCGCTGGCTGATCACGTATTCCCGCAGCCGCGCCGAAAAGGGCATGGTCGACAAGCTGAGCAACGAATTACTCGACGCCAGCAACAACCGCGGCGCGGCCATCAAGAAGAAGGAAGACGTGCACCGCATGGCAGAGGCCAATAAGGCGTTTGCGCATTATCGGTGGTAGAAGAGCAGCTCTTAAGCTCTTAGCCTTTAGCCAAGGCGAAAGGGTTCAGGCTAAGAGCTAATGGCTAAGAGCTAGATAGCTGAATTCAATGAGTACTGGTACCAACATCGCCGGCGAACAAGAGTCTCGCAAGGAAGAGAAGAAAAAAGCTGTGTCCAGAACAGTCCCATTAGAACGGTGCAGAAACATCGGCATCATGGCCCACATCGATGCCGGCAAGACCACTACGACCGAGCGCATCCTGTTTTATACAGGAAAGACGCACCGCATCGGAGAGGTCCACGAAGGCACTGCGACCATGGACTGGATGGAGCAGGAGCAGGAGCGCGGCATCACGATTACTTCCGCCGCCACCACCTGCACCTGGCGCGACATTCGCATCAACATTATTGATACTCCCGGCCACGTGGATTTCACCGCCGAAGTGGAGCGGTCGTTGCGCGTTCTGGATGGCGCTGTGGCTGTGTTCGACGCGGTCCACGGTGTGCAGCCGCAATCGGAAAAAGTCTGGCGTCAAGCTGATAAGTACGGCGTGCCGAGGATTTGTTTTATCAACAAGATTGATAAGATGGGCGCCGATTTCGAGCATGCCGTCGACACCCTCCGCAAGCGCCTCAATGCCAAGCCTGTCGCGATCCAAATCCCCATCGGACAAGAAGACAAGTTCAAGGGCGTAGTCGATCTCATCGAAATGAAGTCGATTGTCTGGCAGGACGACACCATCGGCGCCGAGTACATCACCGGCGAAATTCCCGCCGAGCTGCAGAAAAAAGCCGAAGCTTTTCATACCGCGCTGGTCGAGACGGTCGCCGAAAATGATGACGACATGCTGCACAAGTTCCTCGAAGGCGAGACCATTTCCGCCGCGGAACTGCGCGCCTCGCTGCGCAAGTCGACCATCGCCCTGAAAGTGTTTCCAGTTGTAGTGGGCACGGCATTCAAGAACAAAGGAATCCAGCCGCTGCTCGATGCGGTGGTGGATTATCTGCCGTCGCCGATCGATGCTGGCGAGGTCAAGGGTATCAATCCCGACAACGGTGAAGTGATCACCCGTAAGCCTGCGGATAGTGAGCCTTTTTCTGCCCTGGCTTTCAAAATCATGGCTGACCCATTCGTCGGCCAGTTGACATTTATTCGGGTTTACTCTGGTCAACTCAAGTCGGGCGATTCAGTTTTGAACGCCGGCCGTGGACGCAGCGAGCGCATTGGACGTCTGCTCAAAATGCACGCCAACAAGCGCGAAGACATCAACGAGATTCTGGCGGGCGACATCTGCGCCGCCGTCGGCCTCAAGAACGTTTCGACCGGCGATACCATCTGCGACGAAAAACATCCTATCGCTCTTGAGTCGATTACCTTCGCAGTGCCGGTGATTTCGGTCGCGGTCGAGCCCAAGACCAAAGCCGACCAGGAAAAGATGGGCATGGCGCTTTCCAAGCTGGCCCAGGAAGATCCCACGTTCAAGGTTCACACCGACCCCGACAGCGGACAAACCATCATCAGCGGCATGGGCGAGTTGCATCTCGAGATCATCGTCGACCGCATGATGCGCGAGTACAAAGTCGAAGCCAACGTAGGCAAGCCGCAGGTGGCGTATCGCGAGACCATTCGCAAGCATGCCGAAGCCGAAGGCAAGTACATCCGTCAGACCGGCGGCCGCGGCCAGTACGGCCACGCCAAGATCAAGCTCGACCCGCAACCGGCCGGGACGGGCTACGAGTTCGTCAACGATATCGTCGGCGGCTCAGTGCCCAAGGAATACATCAAGCCGATCGATCAGGGCATCCAGGAAGCGCTCGAGGGTGGAATTCTGGCCGGCTATCCCATGGTGGATGTGAAGGCCACGCTCTACGACGGCAGCTATCACGATGTCGATTCCAACGAAATGGCGTTCAAGATCGCGGGTTCGATGGCCTTCAAAGAGGCGGCCCGCAAGGCCTCTCCGGTACTGCTGGAGCCGGTGATGGCGGTCGAAGTGGTGACGCCGGAAGATTACGCCGGCACCATCATGGGCGACTTGAGTTCGCGCCGAGGACGGATTGAAGGCATGGAGCATCGCGCCGGTTCGCAGGTGATCAAAGCGATTGTGCCGCTGGCCGAAATGTTCGGTTATGCCACGCACATGCGTTCGAGCACCCAGGGCCGCGCCGAATACTCGATGCACTTTGCGCGCTACGAAGAAGTGCCGCGCAGCGCCGCGGACGAGATCATCGGCAAGGCGCAGGGCAACACCAAGCGGTAAGCATTGGCGCGAACCAGCCCCGAAGGGGCGAAATATTAAAGCCCAGGGCGCAAGCCCTGGGTAGGCAATACGAAAAGAGTGAGTCCCGTAGGGACGAAAGCCGCGGGCGAGGGCGCCCGCGCCACACAAGACGGAGCTAGGAAATGGCGAAAGAGAAATTTGACCGCAATAAGCCGCACTGCAACGTGGGGACGATTGGTCACATTGACCATGGCAAGACCACGTTGACGGCGGCCATCACGAAAGTATTGTCGAAGCACAACCCGAAGATCCAGTTCCGGTCGTTTGACTCGATTGATAACGCCCCGGAAGAGAAGGCTCGTGGCATCACCATTGCCACGGCGCACGTGGAGTATGAGACGGCGAACCGTCACTACGCGCACGTGGATTGCCCGGGTCACGCCGACTACATCAAGAACATGATCACGGGCGCGGCCCAGATGGATGGCGCGATTCTCGTAGTAGCCGCCACCGATGGTCCGATGCCGCAGACCCGCGAGCACGTGCTGCTGGCGCGGCAGGTAGGCGTGCCCTACATCGTGGTGGCGCTCAACAAGTGTGACGCAGTCGATGATGCCGAACTGCTCGACCTGGTCGAGCTCGAAGTGCGCGAGTTGCTGAAGACCTATCAGTTTCCGGGTGACGATATTCCGGTGGTGCGGCTGTCGGCGCTGGGCGCATTGAATGGCGAAGCCAAGTGGGAGAAGCAGGTTGATGAATTGATGGCGGCGGTGGACAAGTACATTCCGCAGCCGGCGCGTGAACTGGACAAGCCGTTCCTGATGCCGATCGAAGATATTTTCTCGATCTCGGGCCGCGGCACGGTGGTGACGGGACGAATCGAGCGTGGCAAAGTGAAAGTCGGCGAGGAAGTGGAAATCGTGGGCTTCCGCGACACCCGCAAGACGGTCGTGACCGGCGTCGAAATGTTCAAGAAGCAGTTGGACGAAGGACTGGCGGGCGACAACGCCGGCCTGCTGCTGCGCGGCATCGCGAAAGAAGACGTCGAGCGCGGCATGGTGCTGGCCAAGGGTGGGTCGATTACTCCACACACCAAGTTCAAGGCAGAAGTCTACATTCTGACCAAAGAAGAAGGTGGAAGACACACGCCATTCTTCAAAGGTTACCGGCCGCAGTTTTACTTGCGGACGACGGATGTGACCGGAGTGGCGGAGCTGCCGCCGGCGACCGAGATGGTGATGCCGGGCGACAACGTGCAGTTGGTGATTGAACTGATCACGCCAGTGGCCATGGAAAAGGGCTTGCGCTTTGCCATCCGCGAAGGTGGGCACACGGTAGGCGCGGGCACCATCAGCGAGATTATTCAGTAGCGGGACCGGTAGAGCGCAAAACTGAGAACTGGCAACTGAATACGGAGAACTGAAGATACTGAAGATAAAGGAACCCAGTTTTCAGTTTCTGGTTTTCAGTTCTCAGAGGGTTTGAGCTAGAAGCTAATAGCTAGAAGCTGTTTCCCAGCGGCTCGCAACATGCCGCCAGTTCTTTTCTCCCGGTGAGCCGGGAGACGAAAGAGTAAAAACATGGTTGGAAAAGAAAGAATTCGCATCCGGCTGAAAGCCTACGACTACCGCATCCTGGACCAGTCGACGGGTGAGATCGTCGATACCGCCCGGCGCACTGGGGCGCAAATCGCGGGCCCGATTCCGTTGCCCACGATGAAAAACAAGTACTGCGTGCTGCGCTCTCCGCACGTGGACAAGAAATCGCGCGAGCAGTTCGAGATTCGTACCCACAAGCGGCTGCTCGACATTCTTGAGCCCACGCAACAAACTGTGGACGCTTTGATGAAGCTCGACTTGCCCGCGGGCGTGGATGTCGAGATCAAGGCGTTTGGAAAAGAGCACAAATAGCCGTCGGCTTTCAGCGGTCAGCCTGAGCTGATCAGCTTGCGGAGAAGAATTGAAATGGCGAAGGTCACTGGAATTTTAGGCAAGAAAGTCGGGATGACGCAGCTCTTCGACGATAAGGGCGATGTGCATCCCGCGACCGTGCTGCAGGCGGGGCCGTGCGTGATTACGCAGCACAAGACCCAGACTCGCGACGGCTATGACGCGGCTCAGATCGGCCTGGTCGAGTTCATGAAGGAATCGCGCCTGACCCAGCCCATGAAGGGACATCTGGGGAAGCACAACTTGCCGCCGGTGAAATTTCTGCGCGAAGTTCCGATTGAAGTCGAGAAGGCGGAAGAGGCAGCCGCGGTGAAAGCTGGGGATCGGGTGCTGGTGGATATTTTTGAAGGCGAGAAATTTGTCGACGTGGTCGGAGTCAGCAAGGGGCGCGGCTTTGCGGGCGTGGTCCGGCGGCATCACTTCGCTGGCGGCGCGAAATCGCACGGTTCGATGTTCCAGATTCCCGGCTCCATCGGTTCCTCGGCGTTTCCGTCGCGCGTTTTCAAAGGCATGCGCATGTCGGGACACATGGGTGTGGATCGCGTGACCCAGCGCAACCTGCGCGTGCTGGGCGTCGACAAAGACGAAAACCTGCTGGTAGTGGAAGGCAGCGTGCCCGGTCCGAACGGCGGGTATCTGGTGATTACCAAAGCCAAGAAGCCGCCGAGAGAGCGGCGCGGCTTCGGTGGCGCGGCCACGGTTGATCCGTTGAAGGCGGCGAAGAGAGCGGCGAAGAAGGCTTAAGGGCGGTCGTTGGTCGTTGGCCAGTAGTCGTTGGCCCACAACAACACACGGAAAGCATATGGCAACTATCGATATTCACAATCTGAGCGGGGACAAGGTCGGGACGCTCGACCTCGCCGATGAAGTATTTGGCGCGGTCAACGAAGACCTGCTCTGGGAAGCGGTGAAGCATTACCGGGCCGCGCAGCGCGCCGGCACGCACGCCACCAAGAACAAGAAACTGGTCTCCGGCGCCGGAAAAAAGCTTTGGAAGCAAAAGGGCACCGGCCGCGCCCGTGTCGGCTCTATCCGCTCGCCGCTGTGGCGGCATGGCGGCACGGTGCATGGACCGCAGCCGCGCTCCTACGATTACGTTTTCCCGCGCAAGAAAGTGCTGGGCGCGTTGCGTTCGGCGCTGGCTTCGAAGTTTGCCGACGGCAAGCTGATCGTGGTCAACGCGTTTGATGTGAAAGAGCCCAAGACCAAGCAGTTCCGCCAGGCTCTGGACGCGCTGAAGGTGGAAACCACGGCGCTGCTGGTCGAAGTCCCGCGCCATGGAAATCGCAATCTGACGCTGGGCTCGCGCAATCTCGACGGAGTCGAGCTGGTGCATGGCAACGAAGTTCATCCTTACCATCTGTTGCGTTACGACCGCGCGATTTTTTCGCAGCCGGCGATCGAAGCTTTGCAGCTTTCGCTGAAGAATTCGAGTTCGAAGCGGCAGCGCAAGCCCGCCGAGGACAAGGCCGCGAAAAAAGCCACCGGCTCTCCGCGGCGGCGAACGCGCCATGAGAAAGCGGCGGAGGTCGCCTGATGAAATCCGCATATCAGATTTTGCGCCGTCCGGTGATTACCGAGAAAGGCCTTGCCATCAAGGAAAACCAGAACACCCTGGTATTCCAGGTGGCCAAGGCCGCGACCAAGACCGAGATTCGGGAAGCGGTGCAATCGATTTTCAAAGTGAAAGTGCATTCGGTGCGCACCGCGCTCTATCCCGGCAAGGAACGCCGCCGGGGAAAATTTGCCGGCTATCGTCCCGACTGGAAAAAAGCATACGTGCGGCTGAAGTCGGGCGAGAAGATGCCGGAGTACGCGCAGAATTTGTAATTCGTCGTTGGTCGTTCGCCGTTGGTCGTTGGCCACGACGAACGCACACAGCGGCAGGAAAAAGCTAGAAGCTAACAGCTAGAAGCCAAGAGCTGATTTTTATGCCAATCAAGACTTACAGACCGACTACACAGACGTTGCGCTACCGGACCACGCTGGTCAACGACGATATTACGACCCGGCATCCGCACAAGCCGCTGCTCGAGCCCAAGCAGCGCACCGGCGGGCGCCGCAACAGCGGCGATACCACCATGTGGCATCGTGGTGGCGGCCACAAGCAGAAGCTGCGCCTGATCGACTTCAAGCGCGACAAGAGCGGAATTCCGGCGACGGTAGCCTCGATTGAGTACGATCCCAACCGCTCGGCGCGGATTGCGTTGCTGAGCTACGCCGATGGCGAGAAGCGCTACATCTTGCAGCCTGATGGGCTGAAAGTCGGACAGAAAGTGGTCAGCGGTCCGGAAGCGGACATTCTGGTGGGCAATGCGTTGCCGCTGAAGAATATTCCGCCGGGCACGACCATTCACAACATCGAGCTGAAGCCCGGCAAGGGCGCGCAGATGGTGCGCTCGGCGGGCGGTTCGGCACAACTGGTGGCCAAGGAAGGCGAGTACGCCCTGGTGAAACTGCCCTCGGGCGAAACTCGCAAAGTGTCGCAGGATTGCATGGCGACCATCGGCCAGGTGGGAAATCTGGATCATGAAAACATCACCATCGGCAAGGCGGGACGGATGCGCTGGCTGGGGTGGCGACCGGTGAATCGCGGGGTCACCATGAACCCGGTTGACCATCCGCATGGCGGCGGCGAAGGCAAGACTTCAGGCGGCCGGCATCCGGTAACCCCTTGGGGCCAGCCGACACGCGGCTACAAGACGCGCAACAACAAACGCACGGATGCGTTCATTGTGAATCGCAGAGGCAAGAAGTAAGAATGCGTCGTTGGTCGTTGGCAAAAGCAGATTCCTCACCGCCAAAAGCGGTTCGGAATGACAAGAGGAATTAGTTGAAGGTTTGGATTTAGCTAAGAGCTAAGAGCTAACAGCTAGAAGCTGACTTTATGGCACGTTCAACCAAGAAGGGTCCGTTCGTCGATGGCTACCTGCAGGCGCGGGTGGACGGCATGAATTCGCGCAATGAGAAGAAGGTGCTGCGCACCTGGTCGCGGCGCTCGACCATTATTCCGGAGATGGTGGGCCACACCATCGCGGTGCATAACGGCAAAAAGTTTATTCCGGTGTACATCACGGAGAACATGGTGGGCCACAAGCTGGGTGAATTCAGCTTTACCCGCCAGTTCAAGGGCCACTCCATGCGGGCGGCCACGGAAACCGCAGCCCGGCCGGCGGGCGTGCCCGGAGGTCCGGGAGCGATCACACCGGCAGCGGGATCGGGACCGGCTCCCGCAGCGCCCGCGCCCAAGGCGTAGGAGATCGGGGTTAGGAGATAAAGATGGAATTTCGAGCTCAAGTCCGCTTCACCCGGGTTTCACCGCAGAAGGCGCGCCTGGTGCTGAATCTGATCAAAGGCCGCAAGGTGGAAGATGCGCTCAATATTCTGGTGTTCACCAAGAAGCGGGTGGCGGCCACGGTGGAGAAGCTGTTGCGCTCGGCGCTGGAGAATGCCAACTACCTGAGCAGCGAGAAGGGCATCGACGTCGATGTGGACAAGCTGTACGTGAAAGACGCAGTGGCCAACGATGGGCCGCGCATGAAACGCATTCGTCCCGCGCCCATGGGGCGGGCTTTCCGCTACGTGCGGCGTATCGCGCACATCGAGATCGTGCTGGCGGAACGGGGCAAGAGCGGGGAATCGTTGGCGACTGTAGTCGGCGAAGAAACGGCAGCCGCGAAAACTCCGGTCCGGGGCAAGGCTAAGGCCGGCGCCAAACGCAAAGCGCCGGCGGCCAAGAAGAAAGTAGGAGCCAGATAATGGGACAAAAAGTTCATCCCTATGGTTTTCGCCTGGGCTACACCAAGCCCTGGAAGTCGCGCTGGTTCGTGGAGCGCGATTACGACAAGCTGTTGCTCGAAGACGTCAAGCTGCGCAATGAGCTGAAGGACAAGCTCAAGTCGGCGGGCGTGAGCTCGATTGAAATCGAGCGACCCGGCAACAAGCTGCGAGTCATTATCAAGACGGCGCGGCCGGGCATCATCATCGGACGCAAGGGCGCGGAAATCGACAAGCTGAAGCAGGATGTGCAGAAGCGCACCGCGCGCGAGGTGCATATCGACATCCAGGAAGTGCACAAGCCGGAACTGGACGCGCAACTGGTGTCGGAGGCGATCGCACTGCAACTGGAAAAGCGGGTGGGCTTCCGCCGCGCCATGCGCAAAGCCGTGGATTCGGCGCTGCGCTTCGGCTGCAAAGGAATCAAAGTTCGGGTCAGCGGACGCCTGAACGGCAACGAAATCGCGCGTTCAGAGTGGTATCTGCAGGGCCGTTTGCCGCTGCACACCCTGCGCGCCGACATCGACTACGGTTTTACCGAAGCCCGCACCACCTATGGCGTGATTGGGGTGAAGTGCTGGGTCTACAAAGGCGAAATTTTGCCGGCCAAAAAACGCGAACCGCAGCAGGCAGGCGCGTTCTAAGAGGTTTCGCTGAGAGCTGATGAGCTGAGAAGCTAAGAGCTGACTTTTATGTTGATGCCAAAGAAAGTGAAGTACCGCAAGCAGCAGCGCGGGCGCATGACCGGGAAGGCGTGGCGCGGAAGCCAGCTGGCGTTCGGCGATTTCGGGCTGAAGGTGCTCGAGCCGGGCTGGATTACCGACCGCCAGATCGAGGCGGCGCGCGTGGCCATGACTCGCTTTGTGAAGCGCGGCGGCAAGATCCAGATCCGCCTGTTTCCGGATAAGCCGGTGACCAAGAAGCCGGCTGAAACCCGTATGGGAAAAGGCAAGGGAGCTCCCGACCATTGGGTGGCAGTGGTGCGGCCGGGCAAGATTCTGTTCGAGATGGAAGGGGTTTCGCAGACGGATGCGAGCGAGGCCATGCGTCTGGCTTCGCACAAGCTGCCCCTGCGCACGGTGTTTGTGAAACGCGAGGGTGCGCACTAGAAACCGGGAACTAAGAGCTAAGAACTGAGAACTGAGAACTGATTATGAAATCCGAAAAAGTACGCAACCTGACGGCCGAAGAGCTTCGTCAGCAGGAGCACGAACTCAGCGATCAGCTGTTCAAGCTGAAGTTCCAGCTCAACATGGGACAGACCGAGAGCCTGAAGAAGATTCGCGGCCTGCGCAAGGATATTGCCCGGGTCAAGACCATTGCTCGCGAACGGGAACTGGCATCGGCCGGCGGAACGGAGAAAAAGTAGTATGCCTGAAACCAACTCACAACCCGGATCAGTGGTACAGCAGGCGGCGGGACGGCGCAAGGAAGTAGTCGGCGAAGTGGTTTCCAGCCGCATGCACAAGACCATCGTGGTGCAGGTGGTGCGCAAGAAGGCGCATCCGTTCTACAAGCGGGTGGTGTCAAAAGCCAAGAAGTTTTATGCCCATGACGAAAAAAATGTTGCCCACGTGGGCGATGTGGTGCGCCTGGAAGAGACTCGTCCCCTGTCCAAGCTGAAGCGCTGGCGGCTGAAGGAAGTGGTGCGGCGGGCGGCGCTGGTGCCGGAAGCCACGCTTCCGGAAGTCAGCTAGAGCGGGAAGGGCTACAGAGGAGATCCGATTATGGCTGTGATGATGAGATCGATGCTCGAGGTGGCCGACAACTCCGGCGCCCGCAAGCTGCAGATGATCCTGCCGCTCGGCGGTTCGACCGGCCTGAATGCCGGGCTGGGCGACGTCATCACCGCCAGCGTGAAAGAGGCCGCCCCGGAAGGGCAGACCAAGAAGGGAACGGTGGTGAAGGCGGTCATCGTGCGCACCCGCAAGGAACATCGGCGCCGCGACGGCACCTACATCCGTTTCGACCAGAACGCGGCGGTGCTGATCAACGATGCCGGCGAGCCGGTCGGAACCCGCGTGTTCGGCCCGGTAGCCCGCGAACTGCGGGAGAAGAAGTTTTTGAAGATTGTTTCGTTAGCCCCGGAAGTTTTGTAAAGCATGGGAGCGATTGGGTAATTGAGCAATTGTGTAATTTTGAAATTGAACCCGACTGAGCTGGGACCAGGTTCTCGAATTACAAAATTACCAAATTACCCGATTACAAATTTGGTTGAAGGTTCTTATGAAGACAGTAGCGAGAGACCACAAACGAGTTGACCTGCGCCGCAACGATACGGTGAAGGTCATTACCGGCCGCGATAAAGGCAAGGAAGGACGCGTTCTGCGGGTTTTCCCCAACGACGCCAAGATCCTGGTGGAACACGTGATGCTGGTGAAAAAACACGTTCGCCCCAATCCGCAACGCAACGTGAAGGGCGGAATCGCCGAGCAGGAGAGCCGCGTGGCCATCTCCAACGTGGCGTTGATGTGCGCCAACTGCAAGCGCCCGGTGCGCATCGGGCATGAGTTTCAGGGAGAGCGCAAGGTTCGGGTGTGCCGCAAGTGCGGGGCAACGCTGGATAAATAGCAACAGAGCTTCTAGCTGCTAGCTTCTGGCTGCTAGCTAGAGAGGTTCAGGGAAGGAAGCTAGGAGCTAGAAGCCAGTAGCTAGAAGCTGAATTTCAGAGGAAGCATGGCAAAAGAAAAAAGAGACAAGCAGGGCGACAAGCAGCAACCGGAGGCGAAACCGGCGCAGGCGCATCATGCCGCCAAGGAAACGCCGCGGCTCAAGGGTCGCTTCAAGGCTGAAGTTGCGCCCGCACTGATGAAAGAGTTCGAGTTGAAAAACCCCATGGCGGTGCCGCACATCCACAAGATCGTGGTCAACATGGGTGTGGGCGAGGCTACGCAGAACGCCAAAATTCTCGACCCCGCGGTCAACGAGCTGGGCCAGATCACCGGCCAGAAGCCGATTACGACCAAGGCCAAGAAATCGATCGCGGCCTTCAAGGTGCGCGAAGGACAAGCCATCGGAGCTATGGTCACTCTGCGCGGGGACCGCATGTGGGAGTTTCTCGACCGGCTGCTGAACGTGGCCCTGCCTCGAGTACGCGATTTCAAGGGGGTCTCGACCAAATCGTTCGACGGGCGCGGCAACTACACGCTGGGCTTGCACGACCAGCTGATTTTTCCGGAAATCGATTACGCCCGGGTGGACAAGACCAAGGGCATGAACGTCACGATTGTGACCACGGCAGGGAGCGATGACCAGGCGCGAGCCTTGCTGAAGCATCTGGGCATGCCTTTCCGGCCGTAGCGAGTATTAACTGAGAGTTGCAGGGTGACAGCAGAGAGCTGGAGCCCGAGCTAGGAGCTAAAAGTAAATTGACTACTGCAAAACGAGTGAAGGACGCAAAGATCGAGGCGAAGTTCGACAAGGCGCGCGGCAAAGAGCCGAAGCTGAAGTTCTCTTCGCGCCGGCATAACCGCTGCAAATTGTGCGGACGCCCGCGGGCCTATCTGCGCAAGTTCGGAATCTGCCGTCTGTGTTTCCGCGGCCTGGCGTTGCGCGGAGAGATTCCTGGAGTTTCGAAGTCGTCGTGGTAAGCGGACGCGTGAGTGAAGAGGCACGCGGGCGAGGGCGCCCGCGCCACATAGTACGTCGTCGCGGGTTCTTCGGCGCCATGCAACCAGGGCCGAAGCAAACGGACGGCGGAGGAGAAGCAAACGATGAGGTTGACCGATCCGGTCGCAGACATGCTGACGCGCATTCGCAACGCGATTCGCGCCCGCCATCAGAAAGTGGATGTTCCCGCCTCCAAGCTGAAGCTGGAGATAGCCCGCATCCTCAAAGAGGAAGGCTACATCTCCAATTTCAAGCCTGCGGAGGAGGAAGGGCACAAAGTCCTGCGCATCTATCTGAAGTATGGCAACAACAATGAAGCCGCGATTTCGAACGTGGAGCGCGTCTCCCGTCCGGGTTGCCGGGTGTATGTGCGGCGCAGCGAAATCCCGCGCGTGCTGGGCGGCATGGGCATCAACATTCTTACCACACCCCGCGGAGTCATGACCGGACGCCAGGCGCGCAAGCAGGGCGTCGGCGGCGAAGTGTTGTGCGAAATTTGGTAGAGAAAACCAGCTTTTAGCTCTTAGCCTTTGGCTTTTAGCCAAAGACTGAGAACACAGAGCGAGGCGAATAAAGCTAAGAGCTAACAGCTAAAGGCTAAGAGCTGATTTTATGTCAAGAATTGGAAGAAAACCGATCCCGCTCCCTAAGGGAGTTGCGGTCAAGATTGAAGGCAACGTGGTGGCCGTGCAGGGGCCCAAGGGCAAGCTGGATACCCAGCTTCCCCGCGGCATCCGGGTGGAGCAGCAGGACGGCAACCTGGTGGCGATCCGCGAGAACGACTCGCAGGCCGCGGTCCATGGACTGGCTCGTGCCCTGGTCAACAACGCCGTCGAAGGCGTCACCAAGGGCTGGACTCGGGAACTGGAAATTGTCGGCATCGGATATCGCGCCGAGTTGAAGGGCAAGACCACGGTAGTGTTCAGCCTGGGATATTCGCATCCGATCGAGTACCCGCTGCCGGTGGGAATTGAAGCCACTGTCGATCCCAAGCAGACCAAGCTGAGCGTGACCGGGATCGACCGCCAGAAAGTCGGTCAGGTAGCGGCAGAAATGCGCAGCCTGCGGCCGCCCGATCCCTACAAGAACAAGGGCGTGCGATATGCCGGCGAGCGCTTGAAGAAGAAGGTTGGAAAGACAGGGGCGAAGTAGCAGTCGTTGGTCGTTGGTCCTTGGTCGTTGGCCAACCCCGAACGGCAGCGACATACACTCTGAGGAATACAAAGTTGTCGTCGCGGTCTTGGGCCAACGACCAACGACGAACGACCAAGGACTAGAAAAAATGCTTACGCGAACATCCAAGAACCAGAACCGGCGCCACGTTCACGAGCGTATCCGCAAGAAGATTCTCGGCACGGCCGAGCGGCCGCGGCTGAATGTGTATCGCTCGTTGAATCATATATACGTCCAGTTGATCGACGACCGGGAAGGCGCGACCCTGGTTTCCGCGAACTCCGCCGAAGGCAAAAAGGGCGAGCGCCGCGTCGGAGGCAATCTGGCCGCGGCTAAGACGGTCGGCAAAAATATCGCCGAGCGCGCCAAAGCCAAGGGCATCACCAAAGTCGTGTTCGATCGCGGCGGCTACATTTATCACGGACGGGTTAAAGCCCTGGCCGATTCGGCCCGCGAAGCCGGACTGCAGTTCTAAAAGATGAGTAATTGGGAACTGAGAAATCGAGCAATTGAAAATCTTGGGTTTTCGGTTTTTCAATTACCCAATTACCAAATTCCCAATTACAAAATTGTGAAACGAGAATCAATGCCAACTGTAATTAAGAAGCTCGATGCGAATACCTACCAGCTGAAAGACCAGGTGGTTGCGATCAATCGCGTGACCAAAGTCGTCAAGGGAGGCAAGAATCTCTCCTTCGCCGCCCTGGTCGTGGTCGGAGATCCCAGCGCTGCCGTCGTGGGCTACGGTTCGGGGAAAGCCAAGGAAGTTCCCCAGGCCATCCGCAAGGGAATCGAATCCGCCAAGAAGAACCTGATGCGGGTGAACCTGACTCAGACCAGCATTCCGCACCTGGTGCTGGGACGCTTCGGGTCGGGCCGGGTGCTGCTGAAGCCGGCGCCCGAAGGCACCGGAGTCATCGCGGGCGGCGCGGTGCGCGCGGTCATGACTTCGGCGGGCATTCAGAACGTGCTTACGAAATCGATTGGCACCACCAATCCGCACAACGTCATCAAGGCGACGTTTGATGCGCTCAAGCATTTGAAGAACCGGAGCGACGTTGCCGCCATGCGCGGCAAGACGGTCGAGGAACTGTAATCATGCCCAATAAATTGGCCAAGAAATCGCATGCCGGCAGCGGCGCCAAAATTCATCTGAAGTGGGTGCGTTCCGCCATTTGTGCCCCGGTCCGACAGAAGCTGGTGGTCAAAGGTCTGGGGTTTACCCGTCTGAACCAGGTGATCGAGCGGCCGGATAACCGGGCCATTCGCGGCATGGTAGCCAAGGTGCCGCATCTGGTGGAGATCGTTTGATAAAGCTATCAGCTATCAGCTCTCAGTAAAACCGAAGAGCCCTGAAGCTGAGAGCTGATCGCTGACAGCTGAGAGCTACTTATGAATCTTTCCAACATTCGCGCACCAAAGAAGGCGGCGGAGAACAAGAAGCGCGTCGGCCGCGGCATGGGTTCGGGCATGGGCAAGACCTCGACCCGCGGACACAAGGGCCAGCGTTCGCGCAGCGGCTCGCGCATGATGCGCGGCTTCGAGGGCGGACAGATGCCCTTGCATCGCCGCATGCCCAAGCGCGGCTTTACCAACATCTTTCGCCAGGAATTCAACATTGTGAATCTGGAGAAGCTGTCTGCTGTGGGCG
Source organism: Terriglobia bacterium (assembly GCA_963734265.1). Classification (GTDB taxonomy): domain Bacteria; phylum Acidobacteriota; class Terriglobia; order Terriglobales; family Acidobacteriaceae; genus JAIQFF01. The sequence goes on along the minus strand of CAVTGN010000008.1, from coordinate 747,237 downwards.
AAACTACCATCACGCCCGACGTGCTGCGCAAAGCCGGCGTAATCAAGGGCAAGCATCGGTTGAAGGTACTGGGAGACGGCGACCTGACCATCGCGCTCACCGTGTATGCCCACAAGTTTTCCAAGTCGGCGCAGGAGAAGATCACCAAGGCCGGCGGCAAGTTCGAGGTGTTGTAGGCGATGCTGGAGAAACTGGCTAACGTATTTCGCATTCCAGATCTGCGCAAGCGCATCCTCTTTACGCTTGGGTTGCTGGCGGTTTATCGCCTGGGCGGGCACATTCCCACCCCGGGCGTGAATGCGGACAAGCTGCAGCAGTTCTTCGAACAGAACAAGGGCAGCCTGCTGGGCTTCGTCGATCTGTTTTCAGGCGGACAGCTGCGACGGTTGACCATTTTTGCACTGGGCATCATGCCCTACATCACCGCGTCCATCATTTTGCAATTGCTGACGGTGGTGTATGAGCCCCTGGCCAAGCTGCAGAAAGAAGGCGAGCTGGGGCGCAAGAAAATTACCCAGTGGACCCGCTATCTGACTGTGATCCTGAGTTCGGTGCAGTCCTTCGGCATTGCCTGGCAACTGCAGCGCGGCGGAGATTTTGTGGTTCATCCCGGGCCGGCCTTCATTCTGATGACCATGCTGACCCTGACCACGGGCAGCGCCTTCATCATGTGGCTGGGCGAGCAGATTACCGAGCGCGGCGTGGGCAATGGCATGTCGCTGCTGATCTTTGCCGGCATCGTGGTGGGCTTGCCGCGCGGCGTCATCGATCTGTTTGACAAAGTCCGCACCGATGCCTGGGGAGCCTTTACCGCTCCGGCGATGATCCTGCTGATTGGCGTGATGGTTCTGGTGGTGGCTTTTATCGTTTATGTGGAGCGCTGCGAGCGCCGCATTCCGGTGCAATACGCCAAGCGCGTGGTCGGCCGCAAGGTGATGGGCGGGCAGTCAACCCACTTGCCGTTGCGGGTTAACTCTGGCGGCGTCATGCCGGTGATCTTCGCGTCCTCGATTCTGACGCTCCCCCAGACCGTGGGATACAGCCTGCGCAACAACCGCTATTTTGGCGATCTGATCCGCTGGCTGGGTTGGGGCGAGCCGCTGTACACGATTCTGTACGCGGTCGGAATCATCTTTTTCGCCTACTTCTATGTGTCGATTGTCTTCAACCCCAACGAGGTTGCCGACAACATGCGGAAGTATGGCGGATTTATTCCCGGCATTCGTCCGGGCAAGCGGACTGCAGACCACATCAACGAGATTCTCACCCGCATCACTCTGGTGGGAGCGCTGTATCTGATCATCATCTCGTTTATTCCGGAGTGGATGATCACCGGCATTCACCTGAACCACTTGTATGGGCCGATTGGTGCATTCTTCGAGCGCCTGCCCACGTGGGTGACGAACGGCTTGAATGTGAACTTCTATTTTGGCGGTACGTCGCTGCTGATCGTCGTGGGTGTAGCCATGGACACGGTCACCCAGATCGAAGCCCAACTGGTCATGCGGCACTACGACGGCTTCACGCCGCGCAGTGGACGCATTCGCGGGCGGCGGACGTGGTCCTGAGACCAGGTGTTGAGAATGTGGGCGCGAGCGTCTCGCTCGTGCTGGAGCCGCTGGGTTTGACGTAATGAGTTTTTGACGGAATAACTTGAAGTCGACGCAGGATCACGTCGTCGTTCTGGTGGAGCGAAATTGGAATCGGGGAGGACCAGTTCGATGGCGGAGGCGACCTCGCGCGGCATCGGACCTGTCATCCTGCTGGGCCCGCCGGGTGCAGGTAAGGGAACGCAGGCCAAACAGATCGTTGAGCGTTACCGCATTCCGCAGATTTCCACGGGAGACCTGCTGCGAGAGAACGTGCAGCGCGGTACTCCGCTGGGAATCGCGGCCAAAGACGTCATGGCGCGGGGCGAGTTCGTGCCCGACGACCTGATGTACGACATGGTGGCGCAACGCTTGCGCAACGTGGACTGCGAGCGCGGCTTCATTCTGGATGGTTTCCCCCGCAATCCGGCCCAGGCCGGATGGCTGGACGCGTTTCTGGAGAACGAGTTCTTTGACAAACCGCAGCGTGGCAGCTGTCTGCCCATTGTGATCCGAATTAACGTGGATTATAATAAGTTACTGCGTCGGATTACCGGACGCCGCTCTTGTCCTGTCTGTGGACGGATCTACAACGTCTACTCCCAGCCACCCCGTGTCGCTGATCGATGCGATGTTGATGGTTCTGCGCTGGTCACCCGCGAAGATGACCGTGAAGAAGTGATCCGGGATCGACTGGCGGCCTACGAACTGCAGACCAAGCCGGTAGCCGAATACTACGCGCGCAAAGGGCGGCTGGTTTCTGTCGATGGCGATTTGCCGGTGAATCAGGTTACAGAGCAAATTTTCAACGTGATCGAGAGCCAGCGGGGCCCGGCTCCTGGCAACGACTGAGGCTTGAGTTGAAGCGGTAAACCAAGTTGAATCATGGCGATTGTCTGCAAATCGGCGGCGGAGATTGAGAAGATGCGGCGCAGCGGCGGCATCGTACGCGAGGTCCTCAATCATGTCCGCACGCTGGTGGTTCCGGGCGCGACCACGATGGATCTGGAACGCTCGGCCGAGCAGAAGATCAAGGACCTGGGTGTGAAGCCCGCGTTCAAGGGATACTACGATTATCCCTGCGTGCTTTGTACCTCGATCAACGAAGAGATTGTGCACGGAATTCCCTCGGAAAAGAGGGTGCTGAAGGCGGGCGACATAGTTTCCATCGATTGCGGCGTAGTGCTGGACGGTTACTACGGCGACGCCGCCATCACGGTGCCGGTGGATGGTTCGATCACCCCGGAGCTGACCAAGCTGCTCGAGGTCACCGAGGCGTCGTTGTACCGGGGCATCGAGGCGGCGAGAATCGGTAATGCGGTTGGAGACGTGGGCGCTTCTGTGCAGGAACTGGTCGAAGCGAACGGCTTCAGCGTGGTGCGGGAATTTGTGGGGCATGGCATTGGAACGCGCCTGCACGAAGAGCCCCAGGTTCCGAACTACGGCACTCGCGGTCACGGAGCGCGTCTGCGTGAAGGCATGGTGCTGGCAATCGAGCCCATGGTGAATTCGGGACATCCGGGAACACGAGTTCTGGAAGACAAGTGGACCGCGGTAACCGCCGATGGCAGTTACAGCGCTCACTTCGAGCATTGCGTCGCGGTCACGAAAGATGGCCCGATGATTTTGACGCAATAAACAGCTTAGCTTAGCCTTTAGCTCTTAGCTTTTAGCTAAGAGCCGAGAGCTAAGAGCTGGCTATCTAAGGAGTCGATGAGCAAAGAGGACGCGATTGAAGTGATGGCGACGGTCGTAGAACCGCTGCCCAATGCCATGTTCAAGGTTGAACTGGAGAACAAGCACCAGGTGCTGGCGCACGTCTCGGGAAAAATGCGCAAGAATTTCATTCGCATCCTGCCCGGCGACAAGGTCGCGGTCGAGCTTTCGCCCTACGACCTGAACCGTGGCCGCATTGTGTATCGCTATAAATGACGCCTCCTTCTGCCTTCAAGGGTTTTGCCGAAGGCTGAGAGCTGACGGCTGAAAGCTGGTTTATGAAAGTACGAGCATCGGTAAAGAAAATTTGCGACAAGTGCAAGGTCATCCACCGCAAAGGTGTGGTGCGGGTGATCTGCGTCAACTCGAAACACAAGCAGCGTCAGGGATAAAGGATTAGAGGAGCACTATGGCACGTATTGCAGGCGTCGATCTTCCGCGCAACAAACGGGCGAATATCGCGCTGACCTACATCTACGGCATCGGCAACTCGCGATCGGCGCGCATTCTTGACGCCGCTAACGTGGACGCGACCAAAAAGGTCCAGGACCTGGGTGAGGACGAGGTCAACCGCATCCGCCAGGTGATCGAAAACGAAGGTTTGGTGGAAGGCGATCTGCGCAAGGAAGTTTCGATGAACATCAAGCGGCTCATCGAAATCGGTTCCTATCGCGGCTATCGTCATCGCCGGAACCTGCCCGTCCGCGGACAGCGAACCCATACCAACGCGCGCACCCGCAAGGGACCGCGCAAGGGCACAGTCGCACAGAAGAAGAAGGCGACGGCAAAAACTTAGAAGGCAGTGCTGTCTAGCTTCTAGCTCCTCGCTAGAAGCTGAATAGAGCTACGACGAAGACTACACCGAAGCTAACTATGGCAAAACCAGCAGCACCAGCGGCAGCGGGGACCGGAGCAGCAGCGCCGGATAAAAAGGGCAAGAAGAAAACCTTTAAGAAAAAAGAGCGGAAGCACGTTCCGCACGGCATTGCCCACATCCAGGCTTCGTTCAACAACACGATTGTGACTATCGCCGATCAGGCCGGGAACGTTCTCTCGTGGAAGAGTTCGGGCTCGCTGGGTTTTCGCGGGTCGCGTAAAGGGACTCCTTTTGCCGCTCAGCAGGCAGCGCAGAACGCCGCTAACATGGCCCGCGACCACGGCGTGCGCAGCGTTGAAGTGCGCGTAAGCGGTCCTGGTTCCGGGCGCGAATCCGCGATCCGTGCTCTGGCTGCGGCCGGGATTGAAGTTCGCAATATCAAGGACTCGACCCCCATACCGCATAACGGTTGCCGTCCGCCGAAGCGGAGAAGAGTCTAAAAACGAGCTTCGTTCAGGCCGTTGGCTCTTGGCAGACTCGGAGCCAACGGTTTCGCTTAAGAACTAACGGCCAAGAGCTAAATCGCTGATTTTCGTCCGGGACGAAGGGTGAAGCCAAACCTGTAAACCGGTCATCTAATAAGGAGAAAACAACTTGGCACGTTATACCGATCCCGTCTGCCGTCTCTGCCGCCGTGAGGGCATGAAGCTGTTCCTCAAAGGCACCAAGTGCTTCAGCGATAAGTGTCCCATCGAGAAGCGGAATTTTGCCCCTGGCCAGCATGGCAAGGACCGCAAGGCCAAAATCGTCGGCTACGGTCTGCAGCTGCGCGAAAAGCAGAAGGCCAAGCGCATTTACTTTACTCAGGAAGGCCAGTTCCGGAACTATTTCGAGAAGGCGGCCCGCACCCGCGGGGTCACCGGCGAAATGCTTCTGCAACAGCTGGAGCGCCGTCTGGACAACGTGGTCTATCGCCTTGGCTTTGGCATGTCCCGGCGCCAGGCGCGTCAGTTGGTGCGGCACGGCCATATCCAGGTGAATGGCCGCAAGGTCAACATTCCTTCGTATCAGGTAAGCGTGGGCGAGGAGATTGCCATTCGCGAAGGCAGCAAGAAGCTGCCCATCCTGGAGCCGGCGAAGGAATTTGCCAGCCACCAGAACGCGCCCAACTGGCTGGAGATCGATCGCGACAATTACAAAGGTAAGGTTCTGGCCTTGCCGAAACGCGAAGATATCAATTTGCCGGTGAACGAGCAGTTGATTGTGGAGTTGTACAGTAAGTAGTCGTTGGTCGTTGGCTCTTGGTCGTTGGCCAAAATCAAGAGCCAAAGCCGGCGAGGTAATCATCAGTCATGTGTTTTTGGTTGGCCAACGACCAAAGACCAACGACTGGGTTTTCACGGTCCATTCATTCGAGCCAGATCAGCCTGTCTCTGACGTTTGACCTGAACGAAACACGGACCCGTTCAGGGATGTCAGGACTGAGCCAAACGGCCGAAGGAGAAACACGTAATGCTTTGGAAGGGATTTCAAAAACCCAAACGTCTCGCCGTCGACACTTCAACCTTAACTGACAAGTACGGTATCTTCTGGGCACAGCCTTTTGAACGCGGCTTCGGCACCACCATCGGCAACGCACTGCGCCGCGTCATGCTCTCCTCCATCGAGGGAGCGGCGGTAACCGCGGTGAAGATCGAAGGCGTGCTGCACGAATTCCAGTCGATTCCCGGCGTGGTCGAGGATGCGACTGACATCATCCTCAACCTGAAGCAGATTCCGTTCAAGTTGAGTGGCGACGCGCCGAAAGCCATCTATCTGCGGGCCGATCAGCCAGGTGTTGTTACCTCCGGGATGATCGAAGCCGATGCCGACGTGGAAGTGCTCGACAAGGACGTCTACATCGCCACCGTCAGCGAAGGCGGCAAGCTGGATATGGAAATGCGCCTCAAGCGCGGCCGCGGCTACGTTTCAGCGGACAAGAACTTCGACGAGGACCTGGGCATCGGTTTCATTCCCATCGATTCCGTACACTCTCCGGTGCGCAAGTGTAACTACACCGTGGAAGCGGCGCGTTTGGGACAGATCACCGATTACGACAAGCTGACTCTCGAAGTGTGGACCAACGGCTCCATCACCCCGGCGGATTCCATCGGGCTGGCGGCGAAGCTGGTGAAGGACCACATGAATATCTTCATCAACTTTGAAGAGGATATCGAGACGTCCACCTCTACCGAAGACCGCAAGCCGGAAATCAAGAACGAAAATCTGAACCGGTCGGTCGAGGAGCTTGAGCTCTCGGTGCGCAGCTACAACTGCCTGAAGAATGCGAACATTCAGACCATCGGTGAACTGGTCCAGAAGACCGAAGCCGAAATGCTGAAGACCAAGAACTTTGGGCGCAAGTCGCTGAACGAGATCAAGGAAATTCTTTCGTCGATGGGGTTGAGCCTGGGAATGAAGATCGACGAGCACGGCAATGCCGTGCCCGGCCCGACTTCCAACCAGGTACTGCCGGCATCGGCGTACGGCCCGGACAACGATCTGTAAAGATAACGATCTATAAACGTTTTCGGGGTGGCGCCAGCGCGTCACCCCGGTTTAAGTTTTGCTGTAGAGACGCAGCTTGCTGCGTCTTCTAGAAGTCGCAAGCTGACGTTGCTAGCAACGTCTCTACAAATTGGTTTGTGAGGATCGACGATGCGTCACAAAGTAGCAGGATGGAAACTGGGACGTAACACCAGCCACCGCCGCTCATTGCTGCGGAACCTGGTGACTTCGCTCATTGTCGAAGAGCGTATCGAGACTACCGTGCCCAAGGCCAAGGCGATGCGGCCGCTGGTGGAAAAGATGATTACTCTCGGCAAGCGCGGAGACCTTTCCGCACGCCGCCAGGCGGGCGCTTACCTGATGACCAAGGCAGCGGTCACCAGGCTTTTCGACACCGTCGCGCCGCGTTTCGGGGATCGCGAAGGCGGTTACCTGCGCATTGTTCGCGCCGGATGGCGAAAAGGCGACGGCGCTGATACGGCCTTCGTCGAATTGCTGGGAAGCGAGAAGCTGCAGGAAGAAAAGCGCGAGAAGCGTGCTGCGGTCCGTTCCAAACGCGCCGAAGAAGCCAAGCGTGCCATGGACGAAGCTGAGGCCCAGCAAGGGGTTGAGCATCCCGCTGACCACGCCGAAGGTGCGGACAAGACTAAAGACGCGGAATAAAACCTGGGTGCCCCACTTTTCGCGTCTTTTGCGAAAAGTGGGTGATGGGGATTATTCGGTTTCAAGTTCCAGGGTTGAACGCGTTGTAGGATCCCACCGTCCGATCGAATGTTAGCGTACGGGATTTAAGAGCCTGGGATGATTCCCACCACCCACTTTTCGCAAAAGATGCGAAAAGTGGGGCACCCAAGTCTATCCTCCTGATCGATCCTCCCCCGTCCGAATCACTTTCACCCGGTTGTACATGTCCTCCCGCGCCAATCCGCCGTAATCTTGTACCCCGTGACGCGCCAGCTAGACTGGTGGCAGCATGGAGTTTTCACGCAATCAAATCGCGATCGCCGTAGGCGCCGGCGTGCTGGTGCTGATGTTCTTTTTCGGCTATCTCATTCACCTGAACGGGCAGGGACCGGTATTGGACCGTTCGGTCGATCGCGACCCGCTTTCCGGAATACCCAACTCCATATCACTGAATCCACTGCGTGACCGCACTTCGGAGCGCGAGGCGGCGAAATTCATACGCAGCATGCGCGACGGCAACTGCACCCAGGAACTTTCCGCTTGGGAAAAGGACTATCGCAAAAAGTACGCCGCCTTCATCTGTGACTCGGAAGCCCGCCATCCCCTGGTTTCATGGGAGGTCGCGGATTGGGAAGACGCTCCACCTTTGCGCATCCTGCACTATCTTGGCAAACGACGCAACGCCCCCGATCAGAAGGGCACATATAAGGAACTCTTCTCGGTCACGCTGGAAAGAAAAGAAGGGGAATGGGTCGTGACCAAGTACGACGCGATGTATTGAAAGACAGCCTTCAGCTTTCAGCCGTCAGCCTTCAGTTTTGCAATCCTTTGAACTAATTTTGTGCGGGACTCTGCGAGTAGACCGGCTCCGGCTTACGCGATCGCAAAATAACGAAAAGCAGTATCTGTGCCACTAGCGCCGCCGTGCTGTCGAGTATCACATCATGCACAGTTCCGGTGCGTTTGGGAAGATAGGTCTGATGCCACTCGTCGAGCGACGCAACTAACGCGGTCATGAAGAAGGAAATTCTTGCCCACTGCAGGGTCCAGCTCGCGCCCGGAAATGGAAACGTGGCCCGCCACGCGCGGAACAACAACAAGCTCAGAGTGAAATAGCCTACGAAGTGGCCGGTCTTGCGGATGAAGAAGTGCCAAACCAGAAAGTGGGACGCACTTACTCCCAGGAAATGCAGCAATGGGTAGAGGAACCGGCTGGTGTTCTCGGCTGAACCATAATTTGTGGATTCGCCGACGATGAGACCGAGCCACAGCGTGGCCGCGATCCAGCTTTTTAAAAGTTGTGTCTGCGCCGAGTTCAAGCGCGAGCTTCCGAGCATCGACTCCGTAGACGTCTATTCCACCGCATAGTTCGGAGCCTCGCGCGTGATCATTACGTCGTGCACGTGACTTTCCCGCAATCCAGCTCCGCTGATGCGGACGAAGCGCGTCTTCTGCAGCAGATCGGGGATGGTGGCGCAGCCGCAGTAGCCCATCCCGGACTTCAAGCCGCCGACCATCTGGTGCACGATCATCGCGACTGAGCCACGGTAGGGAACGCGTCCCTCGATGCCTTCGGGAACCAGTTTGCCCAGGCGATTGGCATCTTCGGAACTGCCCGACATCGCGGTCGAAGCATCGCCGTCGGTGTTCTGGAAGTAACGTTCGCTCGATCCTGAAGCCATCGCCCCGAGCGAGCCCATGCCGCGATACGACTTGAAAGAGCGGCCTTGATAGAGAATCAACTCGCCCGGGCTTTCATCGGTGCCTGCAAACAGAGATCCGATCATGACGCCGGAAGCGCCGGCCGCCAGGGCCTTCGTAATGTCGCCGGAATATTTGATGCCGCCATCGGCGACCACAGGGACGTTGAGATCTTTGGTGGCACGGTAGGCTTCCGCGATTGCCGTCATCTGCGGCATTCCCGCGCCGGTCACGACGCGAGTGGTGCAGATCGAACCCGGACCAATTCCGACTTTGATGGCGTCCGCTCCAGCGCGTGCCAGTTCGCAGGCGCCGTCGAAGGTTCCAACGTTGCCAGCGATGAGGTCCACCTCGGGCAGCTTGGATTTCACCATCTTGATGGCATCGAGCACCCGCGTGGAATGCCCGTGAGCGCTGTCAATGGCCAGCAGATCCACCTTGCACTTCACCATTTCCTGCGCCCGCTCCAGGAAATCGCCGGTGGCGCCGATGGCCGCACCGACGCGCAACCGTCCTTGCGAATCCTTGGCCGCGTTGGGGTATTTCAACTTCTTCTGAATATCTTTGACTGTGATCAGGCCCTTGAGATTGTAGTTTTCGTCGACGACCAGAAGTTTTTCCACGCGATGCTCGTGCAGGATATTTTCAGCATCCTCAAGCGTGGTTCCCACAGGGACGGTGATGAGGTTTTCCTTGGTCATTACCTTGCTGATCGGGATGTCGAAGCGAGTTTCAAAGCGCAGGTCGCGATTGGTGAGAATGCCCACCAGTTTCCCGTTCTTGGTAATAGGCACACCGGAAATTTTGTACTGGCGCATGACCTCGAGCGCGTCCGAGACTCGAGCATCGGGCGACATGGTCACTGGGTCGACGATCATGCCGCTTTCCGAGCGCTTTACTTTGTCGACTTCGTTGGCCTGCTGCTCCGGAGTCAGGTTGCGATGAATGATTCCGATGCCGCCCTGTTGCGCAAGCGCGATCGCCATGTGGGATTCCGTGACCGTGTCCATGGCGGCGCTGATGATGGGAATGTTCAGGCGAATGTTGCGCGTGAGCTGGGTCTGAGTGTTGGCCAGAGCAGGAACAACGTCGGAACGTGCGGGCAGCAGCAACACGTCGTCGAAGGTAAGCGCCTCAGGGACGGGGAAATGGATCATAAGTTTTCTCTGACGTGGAGGATAGATTTACATTCTAGAGACGGTTCGAAGTTCAGGCAAATCGTGGAAGGCTGCCGTTTTGCTTTGCGTTCTTGGCGAGCTTTGCGGTTAGAGCTCCTGACCGCAAAGAACGCAAAGGCCGCAAAGAGCTTGTGAATTTGAGTTTTCCGCCTGGCAAAACGCAGGCCGGCGCGGAGGTTTCTGCGGTTTGTCTTTTGGTTCCCTGCGGCGTATATTGATATCTGGAACTGTTGTGTAGTTACCAGCACGTGGCGAGACACACCAGTGGGCGCAAGCCCACTTTTTAGTTTAGGCCCGTTTTGGGACTGATGAGATTTCTCTTAAGCTATTGATTTCATGGCACTTGAGATCGACAGAATCCGCGGGATCGCGGATCGCGTGGCAGCCTCCAGCGGGCTGGAGGTAGTGGAAGTGGAGTTGCGCGGCGGAGGCAAAGCTCGCATGCTCCGCATCGTGATTGACAAGCCGGCAGGCGTGACTCACGAGGACTGCGCCAATCTCAGCCGGGAAGTGGGCACGATTCTCGATGTAGAGGACGCGATTTCTGGCGCCTACACGTTGGAAGTGTCTTCGCCCGGGTTGGATCGGAAGCTGATCCGGCCGGCCGATTATGAGCGCTTCACGGGAAGCCGGGTCAAATTGACGACGCAGCAACCGGTAAACGGCAACCGACACTTTGAAGGCCGGCTGGAGAGTTTTAAACAGGGACGTCTGACGCTGGACCTGAGCGCGGCCAGAAAGAAGCGCCGTCCGGAGCAAGCCTCAGCGGAAAAGCTGGAAATCGATCTGGCCAACGTAGAGAAGGCGAATCTGGTGCCTGAGATTTAGTGGCAATTGAGTAATTGGGAAATTGAGCAATTTTGTAATTGTTAAAAACCTAGAGGTCCAGGGTTTTCAAATTACCAAATTACCCAATTACCAAATTTCTCAATTACGAAATTACCAGTTGCCTTACGTGGAATTATCTATGGCAAGTGAGCTCTATAACACGATTGACGCGTTGAGCCGGGAAAAAGGCATTGATCCGCAAATTGTGGTGAGCGCGGTGGAAGATGCCATCGTGGTGGCCACGCGCAAGTATTACAAGACGCAGGAAAACCTGCGCGCCGAATTAGACAAGGAAACCGGCAAGATACGCGCCTTTGCGGTCAAGACCATCGTGGAGTCTCCCGAGCAGGTCGAGGATCCGGTGCTTCAGGTCACGCTGGATGATGCACGCAAGATAAATCCCAATGTCGAGTTGGGAGGCGAACTCCAGATCAACAAGCAGACCGAAGGAATTCTGGGACGCATCGCGGCGCAACTGGCCAAGCAGGTGATCTTCCAGAAGGTGCGGGAAGCGGAACGCGACACTGTGTACAACGAGTACATCGGTCGCGTAGGCGAGATCGTAAATGCCACCGTGAAGCGGATCGAAGGTCCGGATGTGATCTTCGATATCGGCAAAGCGGAAGCGCGCATGCCGCGCAAGGAGCAGTCGCGGCTGGAATCATTTGCCATGGGCGAGCGCGTCCGGGCAGTGATCGCGAGAGTGGAACGGGCCTCGAAAGGGCCGGCAGTCGTGGTTTCCCGCGCCGCGCCGGATCTGGTGCAGCATCTGTTCCAGACTGAAGTACCCGAAATTTACGACGGAACCGTGGTGATCCGGGCGATTGCGCGTGAAGCCGGAGAGCGCACCAAGATCGCGGTCATGTCCAAGGACAAAGACGTGGACGCTGTAGGCGCCTGCGTCGGCATGAAGGGCATGCGCGTGCAGTCCATCATTCGCGAACTGCGCGGCGAGAAGATCGACATTATCGAGTATCACGAAGATCCGGTGACCTTTGCCGAGAAGGCGTTGCAGCCGGCCAAGGTGAGCCGCGTCACCGTGGTTGACGCCGGCGACAAGCATCTGGAAGTTGTGGTGGATGACAGCCAGCTATCCCTTGCCATCGGCAAGAAGGGGCAGAACGTCCGCCTGGCGGCCAAGCTGCTGGGATGGAAGATCGATATCAAGAGCGAGGAAGAAAAGCGCCAGGAAGTGGAGCAGCAGATGTCGGCGCTGGTGGGCTCCGCTGCTACGCCGCTGGAAAGCGTAACCGGACTGGGCGAAGGGCTGATCGAGAAGCTGAGTGCCGCCGGTGTGACCACGGTCGAATCGCTGGCGGACATGACGCCGGAGCAACTGGAAGCGATCGAAGGAATCGGCCCCAAGACGGTGGAAAAAATCAGCCTGGCAGTCAATAATTATTTTGCCGGTCTGGAATCAGGCGAAGCGGTTGAGGTCGTCGCTGTGGCCGAAGGTGAAGAAATCCCCGCCGAGGCGACGGAAGACGCAGCCGCAGGCTCGGAGATCGCGGCAGAAGCCGTAGAGGCCCCAACTGAGGACCCCGTCGAAGCCGAGGCTGGCAGCGAAAATATTGAAGCCAGCGAAAATATTGAAGCTGATGGGCAGGCGGAACCGCCTGCATCCACGGAGGAGCCTGACGCCTCCGCGGACAAGCACGAGGAAAAGCAGTAAGTGAAACTCTCCCGCAGCTGCAAAGTGGTTGCCGGGAGCCCAAGGCTGACACCGTGAGGTTGCTATGAAGACTTAACGGAACAGTCCGGAGGACGAAAGGGCGGATGAGCAAGATTCGAATCAACGATCTGGCAAGAGAGCTGGAAGTTAAAAGCAAATCAATTCTCGATGTACTTCCGGAGATCGGAGTCACTGAGAAGAAGAGCCATTCCAGTTCTCTCGAAGACCACGAAGCGGAGAAGGTACGCGCCCGCCTCCGCAGCGCCAGCTCAGCCCAGGCTTCGAGCCGCGTGTCCCGCGGCGGCCGTCCGGAGAGCGATGAAATCAAGACCAAGATCGATCTCTCCCAGATCTCCAAGCCCGGCGATGCTTTAAAAGCCATCATCAGCAAGCAGCAAGCTCCCGCAGCGACGGTGGCGCCGCCCCCGCCAGCTCCGGCGACTGCCCCACCGGCCGTCGAGACCAGGACCGCGGTTACGCCAGCTCCGCCTGCTGCGAGACCTCCGGTACAGAGTCCGCCCAGCGCTCCGCCGGCGGCGCCGAAGTTTGTAGTCCCAACATCGAGTCCGCGCCCGACATTTACCGTTCCAGCGGCCCCGGTTCCTCCACAGCCGGTTGCTCCGACTGCTCCGAGAGCTGCAGCTCCACCGTCGGTAGCGCCAGTAGCGCCAACGCCTTCTATGGCTCCAACGTCGACGCCGCCGCGAGCCGCGACACCTCCAGCCCAGCCACCTGCTATGGCCGCGAGACCGGCAGCGCCCAGTTCTCCGCCGCCATTCCAGGCGCCGCCCCCAAGAATGATCGTTCCGCAAACCGGGCCGCGTCCGGTGTACAAAGCGCCTTTGAGACCAGCGGCGCCCGCGGGCGTAGCCGGAGCTCCGGCAGGAACTGGAGCCTCTGTGCGCCCCGCCCCGGGACGTCCAGTGCCAGGGCAGCCGATTTTCCAGCGTCCGCGGCCTGGGGCTCCCACGAATCGTCCGCCGCTGCGCCCGGGTGAACGCAGGCCCATGCATCCCACCCGGCAGTCGCCTACCGGCACTCGTCCGCTGGGAGTGGGTCCGGGAGCTTTGCCTCCGGGGCCGACTACGAGGCCCGGCAGCAGGCCAGGAGCGCCTTCCCGCAGGCCAGGGCAGCGCTACGTGCCGCGTGGGGTGAAGGAAGGTCCGATGAAGGGCTACACGCCGCCGCCGCGGTTGTCGCTCTCCAACGAACCTCAGCCGATCACGCGCAGCATCACGATTACAGAAGGAATCAGCGTCAAGGACCTGGCTGAGAAGCTGGGGCTTCGCGCCAAGGATTTGATTGCCCGCTTGTTGCTGCGCGGAGTCTTCGCCACCATCAACCAGACGCTGGACACCGAGCTGGCCAGCGAAATGGCGCGCTTCTTCGGAGCCGACACCAACGTGATCACCTTCGAAGAGCAAGCCGCCAAGGAAGTTTCTGAAGCTGCAGCGGGTGAGGAAGGCGTCACCACCGAAGGCGTTCCGCGTCCACCTGTTGTCACCATCATGGGCCACGTGGATCATGGCAAGACCACGCTGCTCGATTCCATCCGCCTGACCAATGTGGCGGGAGGCGAAGCCGGCGGCATCACCCAGCACATTGGCGCTTACAAGGTAACGATTCTGGACAAGGAGTCGCCAGCCTACGGCCGCCAGATTGTATTTCTCGACACACCGGGCCATGAGGCCTTTACCCGTATGCGTGCCCGCGGGGCCAAGGCTACAGACATCGTGGTCCTGGTCGTGGCTGCCGACGATGGTGTAATGCCGCAGACGCTTGAAGCCATCGATCACGCCCACGCCGCGGAAGTGCCCATCATTGTCGCGGTCAACAAAATCGACAAACCCGATGCGTTGCCGGATCGCGTCAAGAAGCAGTTGGCCGACCGCGGCCTCATGCCGGAAGACTGGGGTGGAACCACGGTGTTCGTGGACGTTTCCGCCAAACAGAAAACTAATCTGAACCTGCTGATGGAAATGATCTGCCTGGTGGCCGATCTGCAAGAACTAAAAGCCACGCCGGATCGTCCCGCCACGGGAGTCGTTCTCGAAGCCAAGCTGGATCGCGGGCGCGGACCCGTGGCCACACTGCTGGTGCAGAATGGCACACTCCGCAACGGGGACAACTTCGTGGTTGGCAACGTGTACGGCAAAGTACGCGCCATGTTTGACGATCGCGGCGCCCAGCTCGAAAGCGCTCCGCCTTCCACTCCCGTAGAAATTCTGGGCATGGAAGGTCTGCCGCAGGCGGGTGACCAGTTCGTGGTAGTGGCCGATCGTGATAAGGCGCGTGGTGTCTCTGAATATCGCGAACAGAAGGCTCGCGAAGCCACGCTGGCCAAGAGTTCCCGGGTTTCGCTGGAAGGTCTGGCGGAGCAGTTGAAAACAGCCGGCACCAAGGAACTGAACATCATCCTGAAAGCCGATGTCGGCGGGTCAGTCGAAGTGTTAGGCGATCTTCTGACCAAACTGTCGAACGACAAAGTACGACTGAAGGTCCTGCGTTCGGGCGTGGGCGCTATTACCGAGTCCGATGTGCTGCTGGCTTCGGCATCGAATGCCATCATTATCGGATTCAATGTGCGTCCGGAGAGAAAAGCGCAGGAACTGGCGGAGCAGGAGAAGGTCGACATCCGGCTGCACTCGATCATTTACGAGTTGCAGGACGAGATCAAACGCGCCATGACGGGCCTGCTCGAGCCGACCATCAAGGAAACCTACCAGGGCCGCGCCCTGGTGAAGGAAACCTTCCGAATCCCGAAGGTGGGGACGATCGCCGGATGTTCGGTGACCGATGGCATCATCAAGCGCGACTCCGAAGTCCGCCTGCTGCGCGACAACAACGTGGTATTCACAGGCAAGGTCGGCTCTCTGCGCCGCTTCAAAGATGACGCCAGCGAAGTGCGCAATGGTATGGAGTGCGGCATCTCGATCTCCAACTACGGCGACATAAAAGCGGGCGACGTGATCGAAGCCTTCGTGACCGAGAAGGTCGCCGCGGAAGCCATAGCTTAAAGGCAGTCGTTGGCCGGTTGGTCGTTGGCTCAACCACAGACCTAGGGCATTTGCCAACGACCAAGGCCAACGACCAAGGACCAACGACTGCCTTGATCGCTTTTCTCACCCTCGAGCTCCACATCGAAGCGGCACACTCCCTTAAAGACAAGCGGCAGGTGGTGCGGAGCGTGAAAGACCGCCTGCGTGCGCATTTCAATGTGGCGGTCGCGGAACTAGACCCCAGCGGTTTATGGAACCGGGCCACCCTGGGTGTCGTCGGCATTTCGGATTCGCGCGACTATCTCGACGGCCTGATGAAGAACGTAGAACGTCACGCCACCCGCATCGCCAACAACGGCGGCGCTGATATTGCGGATTCGTTCGTCGAATATCTCTGAAGCTGAGAAGTTTTTCCTTCTAGCCCTCTTGCCTCATGGGGCAGGTACCGAAAACAAAACTCCAATCTAAAAAAGTGTTCAAAATTGAACAGTTTTGTATTTTTGTTACGGTGCATCATCGCCGCTACTGCGTTGTACTGCGCAAAGGTCCGAGGCTAAGCGCTCCCCCCATCCCCTCGGACCTTCTTGCGCGACTGGCTTCAACATTTTTGAAATCCAGACTGAGCCATCAACCTCGTCCCGCGGTACCTGCATCGGTAATGGTTTTCTGATATTCTCATTCGTTTTACTCAAGAGGTGTATGTGGAGAAGCGCGGCGCGAAATACCACCGGGAGCGCCTGGGGGAGGCCCTGCGGGAGGAGATTGAGACCATTGTGGAAGGCGAGTTGGGCGACCCGCGCATTGGCCTGGTCAGCGTCACCAGCGTAGTGCTGGCGGAGGATTCGCGCTCGGCCCAGGTGTTCGTTACCTTGGACGGAGATGACGAAGAGGCTGAGCGTTCGCTCGAGGGCCTGACGGCGGCGGTTGGATATATCCGTCGCGAGGTGGCGGAGAATCTCCATCTTCGTCGTCCTCCCGAGTTGTATTTCAATCTGGACCGCTCCGACCAGTACGGCGCCAGGATTGATGAACTGTTAGGCCGGACGCGGAAGAGGAAAAAATAGTTGGGCCACAGCTTTACTGCGGAGTTCGGCGAGCATGTTGAGAGAAGTCCTCAAGCACATTGAGCAGCGCAACCGCTTTGTGCTGACCTCGCACGCCCGGCCGGATGGCGATGCCATCGGCTCCGCGCTGGCCTGCCGGCAGATCCTGCGCGCCATGGGCAAGGAAGCCGAAGTCGTGTTGCGCGATGGCGTGCCTCGCATCTACCAGCCTCTGCCTTTTGCGGAAACCGTGATTCAAACCGAGCGCGTCAACGGCGACTACGAAGCCGCCATTATTCTGGAGTGTGACAGCATTCAGCGCACCCGGCTGGAAGGACTCGATGACCGTTTCACTGATCAGCATTGACCACCATGTGAGCGGAAAACCTTTTGCGAATGTGAACTGGATCGATCCCAAAGCGGTTGCCACCGCCGAAATGGTGTACCGCCTGGCACGCGAAGCCGGCGTGACTATTTCTCCCGAAATCGCAACCTGCCTCTACACCGCGGTTCTTACGGACACAGGCTCCTTCATGTTTGAGGGAACGAACGAGCACACTTTCGCCCTGGCCCGCGAGTTGGTGCTGGCCGGAGCAGACCCGGCGCACTGCGCACGCAACATTTATTTCGGACACTCCACCGCCAAGATGCGACTGCTGGGCGCGGCCCTTTCCAACCTGCACCGGGAAGGCACGCTGGCCTGGATCTCGGTAAGCCAGGAGCAAATGCTGCGCTGCCACGCCAAAGAGGAAGACTGCGAAGGCTTGGTGAATTATGCGCTTTCCATTCAAGGGGTGGAGGTGGCTTTGTTCTTTCGCGAGCTGGCGGACGGCCGCTTCCGCGTAAGTCTGCGCAGCAAGGGTAAGCTGGATGTGGCGGCAGTGGCCGAGCGCTTTGGCGGCGGCGGACATCAATGCGCCAGCGGTTGCGCGCTCAATGGACCACTCTCGGTCGCGGCGGGGAGGATTCTCGCGGAATTGCGGCTCGGCCCCTCGGTGCAATAAGTTTTGGCAAACTGTGCTGCGGAGTTCCTGAGCTAGAGCGTCGACGATTCTATTTCCATTTGCAGGTTTAGCTCTTATGAGTTCGACTCCCGCAAAGCCCGCGTCGAATGCCGCGCTTTCCAATGCCGGCGTCCGAACTCGTCTGGATGGATTGCTCCTCGCCGGTTTCTGCTTATTCCTTTTCTTCTTCGGCCTCTCATATTTTGGTTTGCTTGGAGCGGACGAGCCGCGCTATGCGCAGGTGGCGCGGGAAATGCTTGCCCGCCATGACTGGATTACTCCGACATTGGGCGGCCAACCCTGGCTGGAGAAGCCGGCTCTCTACTATTGGCAAACCATGATCGCGTACAGCCTCTTCGGCGTCAGCGATTGGGCCGCGCGTCTTGCGTCGGCGGTGGACGCCACACTGATGGTGGTTGCGGTTTATCTTTTCCTGCGGCGCTTTCGTCCTGGATTTCAGTTGGATGGCTCGCTCATGACAGCCTCCGCCGGCGGCGTGATTGGCTTCGCGCGTGCCGCCTCAACCGATATGCCTCTCGCCGCCATGTTCACCATCGCGATGTTGGCCTGGTATGCCTGGTACGAGAGCGACAGCAGGCGTTACCTCGCGGTGTCTTACATCTTCCTGGGACTGGCCGCGCTCGCGAAGGGGCCGGTTGCACTATTTTTCGCGGTCGTTATCGTCGTGCTTTTCGCGGCTGCGAAGGGCGAATACAGGCTTATCAAACGAACTCTCTGGATTCCCGGCATCGCATTGTTTTGCGTGGTTGCACTTCCATGGTACGTGGCAGTCCAATTGAGGAATCCAGAATTCTTCCGGGTATTTATTCTCCAGCACAATCTGGCGCGCTTCGGTAGCGATCTCTATCATCACACGGAGCCGTTCTGGTATTACGTGCCAGTGATTCTGCTTGGCCTGGTTCCATGGACGATATTTGTGATCGCGGCGTTGGTCGAAAGTATTCGCGTATGGTGGACCGAAAGGAGAGAGGTTTTCCGGTCGGGTGATCCGCTGCCGATTTTTCTCGTTATCTGGCTGCTGCTTCCAGTCGTGTTTTTTTCCTTCTCCGCCTCCAAGCTGCCAGGCTACATTTTGCCGGCCGTGCCGGCGGGCACCCTGCTGCTGGCCGAATATGTGCGCAGGCACGTGGCCGAGGATCGGCGTCTGAATCTCGTGCTGATTGTGCTTCATTCGATGGTCGCGGCGCTTCCGGTGGTGGCGGCGCTGATGATGCAATACATCATTTTTCACCACACACTCGCGTGGGGGCGGGCGACCGCGATCTCATTTGGATTTGCAGCCGTGCTGGCTGTTGGAATTGCGATCACATTGCGGGGCCGGGTCGGCCTTCGCGTGCTGCGCTTCGTCACGTTGGTTCCCGTGGTGCTGGCGGTGGGCGCGGTTTTGCGCCTGGGGGCCCCTTCACTTGATTCCACGCTTTCCGCGCGTCCGCTCTCTCAGGAAATCAGCCGCGTGGATAACCGCGCTCTGCCGCTTGCGATTCTGCATTTGCCGCGAGAGATCGAATATGGCCTTCAGTTCTATCGCAACCAGAACGTCTCGCGTTACGAACTGGGACAAGTTCCAGACGGCGAGCACCTTCTGGTAACCAGGGAGGCGTCGCAGAAAATTGTCGAGAAGTGGACAAGCGGCCGCCGGGTTACATATGTAGGAAGCTTCGCGCCCCAGGGTCTGGATTACTACTGGGTGGGGAAAAGCGGCAATTAGCAATTGGCACTTAGCAGCCATCCTCCTGCACATTCATCGAGGTAGTGGCTGGTTGCCAATTGCTAATTGCTAATTGCCAGCCGTCCTATTACCAATCCTTGTCCCCCCGTTTGCCTCCCTGCTGGACGAAGCACTACACTCGCTGTTCGCAGCCCGCTATGAGCGCGCTTAGCAAGCCGGAACCCTCTAGGAGCCAGGTGGAAATTCTCGACCTCAGACACTTCTCCTCCGCCGACCTGCGCCCTTTGCTGGAGGACGAAGTTAAGGAGTGGGCGCGCGTGCTCTCCTGGGACTACAGCGGTTCGGCCGAGATGATCCTGCGCTACGTGGATGCCAAGATCCTCCCCGGTTATGCTGCCATCGAACGCGGAAAAATCATCGGCTACGCTTTTTTTGTCTACGAAGGCAGCAAGGGCGTGATTGGAGACCTCTTCGTCGCCAACGGCGGCCGGATGCCCGATCCGCACGAGGTGGAGTCGCGGCTGTTGCTGCATGTGATCGAGACGTTGCAGCAATCGCCCGGAATTCATCGGGTGGAAGCGCAACTGCTCGTGCACGAAGCCGGAGTGGTGGCGCGGCCCTTCGTGGAACAGGGTTTTCAGCGGCACCAGCGGCTCTTCATGGTGCTGCCATTGAGCACGGCGGTGAAATCCGCGCTGCCGATGGACTCCGAAATCGAACTCCGGCATTGGTCAGAACAGGACTACCAGCCGGCGGCCGCAGTGATCACCACGGCCTATCGCGGACACGTAGATTCCCAGATCAACGATCAGTACCGCACGCTGAGCGGCTCCCTGCGTTTCCTGAACAATATCGTCCGTTTTCCCGGATGCGGGACGTTTGATCCGGAGGGATCTTTCGTTGTCGTGCACAAACGGGCGCGAAGCCTGGTCGGACTGATTTTGTGCTCGCGGGTACGCCACGATGTTGGGCACGTGACCCAGGTGTGCGTTTTGCCGGAATATCGCTCGCGTGGGTTGGGCGAATTGTTGATCGCAGCTACCGTGGCGAATCTTCGCCAGCGGAATTTTTCTTTGCTTTCGCTTACCGTCACCGAAGCCAATGCACGCGCCGTAACGCTCTATAAGCGCCTGGGATTCGATACCAAGCGCGTGTTCGACGCCTTCGTGTGGGAAGGGTAGGGCAGCTGTCAGCTATTAGCCTTCAGCTGTCAGCAACACAAGGTCCCTCCACTACGCTTGCTGCGCTGCGCTCCGGTCGGGATGACAAGGTTGGCGGTGTGAGGCGAAGATGCTGGGGTTAGGCTGACGGCTGATGGCTGAGAGCTGAAAGCTTAGTGTCTCAATATCCACATCACCCAGCCCGCCACGAATACGCCGCCGGCAAACATCACAAAGCAATACATGCCGTAGCGGAGCTGTTCTCTGGCGGTGTTGCGCTGCGTGATTCCGAAAACGACTGATGCGAAAAGCGAGAACAGCACAGCGGCGCTGAAATGGGAGAGTTCCAGGGTCATTCGGTTCTTCCGATCACGGCTTCTTTCCGATGGCGATGTGGTAGGCGTCGGCCGCGCTGATGAAATTCAGCAGTCCGGCGACGATCAAGAACTTGGTGCCGTAATCGGCGGTGGCGTGGGCAATGGCGCCGTGTCCCCAGCCTTGCACGCGAGTCACGATGTAGAGTCCGCCGGCGCCCACATCACCGACAAACCCCAGAATGTCGAGAATATCGCCGCCGTTCGGAAGATATACGCGCCCCTGCATCATCAGGCCGAGAATGAACATGGTAGTGATCGAGGCCATGAGCAGAAGTCCACGAATCCAGCGCTTCTGGATGAGATGACCTGCGCCCGGGATGAGCCAGGCAATCGCCGGGGCGATGACCGACATGCTGGGGGACGCGGGCGTGACCAGCGGCTTGGGCGTTTCTGCAACAGCAGGCTTGACTGAGTTTGCCATTCAGATGGTTACGAGTTCACTCTGAATTGTACCTGTTACTTCCGCTGCCCGGGGCCTGATCAGCATGTTCACTTCGCTGCGTACCCCGAACTCCGGCAGATAAATGCCGGGCTCGATGGAGAAACACGAGTTGGGCAGAATGCGGCGCTCGTCGTGAATTTCCAGGTCATCCATGTTGGCCCCGTTGGCGTGCACGTCGCTGCCAATGGAATGGCCGGTGCGATGAATAAAGTATTGCTCAAAGCCGGCGCTCTTGATGTAATTTCGCACCGCCCGGTCGACTTCCCAGCCCGCAATCGGATTCCCGGCGCTCACAGCGGTTTGTACTGTCTTTACTCCGACGTCGCGCGCCTGGCTGACGATTTTGAAGATTTCGCGCATGCGATCGGAGGGAGTCTTTCCCACAAAGCCGGTCCAGGTGATGTCGTAGTACACGGCTCCAGGCGTATTTTTTTTGGCCCAGATATCGAGCAGCACGAAGTCGCCCTCGCGGATTGGTTTTGAGCTTCCGGCCTGCGGCGAGTAGTGCGGGTTGCTGCTGTTCTCGTTTACCGCCACGACAGGAAGATCGTCGGCGACAAGGTTCTCCCGGCCGAAGGCCTCCACGATCCATTGTTGAATTTCATGCTCGTTCGTCCCGCCGTTTCGCGCGCGCCGGCCGATCTCCTGAAAAGCTGCGGCGGTGATGGGATCGATCGCATCGCGCGCCGCCAAGTGGGACTTCATCTGTTCGTCGGTCAGGGTGGCTTCAAACAATGCCACCAGATCGCAGGAGCTGACTACGTTTTTACCCAGACCGCGAATCAGATCGATGGTGCCGCCATCCACCAGCGAAACCGTGAAGACCAGATTGTTCGGCGAATATTGCATCGCGATGTCGCGATGGTTGCTGAGAATCACCTTCACCTGATCAAACAGTTCCTGCCAACCCGAATACTTGTGTTTGCTGCCCGGAAGGGTGTCCAGGTGGCCGGGTTCGATCTTGTGGACCAGCTTTATGGGTTCGCCGCTGGCCGGGATTAGGTAAAACCAGCGCCGGGTGACCATCAGGCCGGCGGGTAATCCCAGCACGCGGTACGCGATGGGGTCGCGATGATGGTGATCGTAAAAGAGCCACGCGTCGATGTTTCGCTCGCGCAGCGCGGCCTGTATGGCGGAAAGATCCATGGGCAAATAACTATTCTAAACAACCGGAGGGTTTTGAGCGAATTCAGCCTGACGTTCGAGAACCAACACCTAAGCGCACTTGCCGGAGGTTAGTCTGTCCGCGCGAGAATCGGCGTCTCCGGTTGTGAGCGGAGCGACGCCCGTTTGGCACAGAACTACGGGAGTGCAAGAATCTTTGTTCCGGGTTGCGGCTGGTAGCGTTTCACAAGCGGTCCGCAACACCAGCCTTGGCGCCCGTCCACGAATGCGCAGCAAGTATGGTACGGCTCGCTTTGCATCGGCCTTAGCAGTTTCTCGCAGCAGCCAACCCAGGCCTTTCTGCACCATGTCATCTTTGTCGGAGAGAAGCAGATCGGAGAGGCTGGTGATTTCTGAGAAAAACATTTTCCGGCGCGTGCCTTGAATCAAACCGACGCAGGCTGCCCGGCGAAACCAGCGATTGGGTGACTTTGCCCAGCGAAATACTCTACTCACCCGCGCGGGTTTCGCCGCGATCATGGGCGCGATCAGATAATGAACCAGCCCATCGTGGTCAGACCAGTTGCTGATTCGCGGCAGCCAGGACTCGAGCAATTCGAATTCTTCATCGCCGAATTTGGCGGTGATGTTTTCCAGCAGAAACACCGCCGCATTCTTTTCTTCGTTAACCTTCCCTCAGAACAGATTGTCAGCCACCTGGACCAGAAACTTGAGATCAAATTGTTCCAGAATTTCCCGCCGCCATCGAACTGCCGCACGGCGCAGGTCAGCGGTGCGCCAGCCGTGTGAGTGAACTTCCTCTTTGAAGAAGCGCTGCACGCTGGTTGCACGTTCAGCGGAGCCGCCCGCCTTCAAAGCGCGGCGGATTTTATCGGCAACTGACTTGGGACTGAGGCTTCGCCGGGCCATCTAGTTCACAGCGGCGGCCGGCCGTATGCTTTTGTCGTAAATCCAGAGCAGCGCGGCCGTTGCCACACCCACGGCGGTTACCGCCCACCAGATGCGTCCGGGCTGATGAGTGACTTCTCCAAAGTGATGGATCAGCGTCCCGCCGAACCATCCGCCCACCAGCGAACCAATTCCAATCGGCAGAAACGCAAAGCCCATGTAGGTACCCTGCTGGCCGGGTGGCGCGAGCCGCGAAATATATTCGTAATATCGCGGCGATTGCGTGATCTCGCCCACCGAAACTGCAAACAGCGTAACTACTGCCATGAGCACCGTGGGATGCGCGATCAGAATCAGCCAGGCCAGGCCCGAGATCAGCGTCCCCAGCGCGATGGCGCGAAGCGCGGGCATCCGTTGAGTGAGCAAGCTGAACACCAACTGCAGTGCAATAACCGTGAGTGGTCCAGTCACCAGCAGCAGTTCGGTGTTGGCGTTGGGATCGATGTAGTTGTGGACGTAAAGCGGCAGAATGATGAATTCCTGCCAGTAGACCACCCAGTAACCGGAGAAGATCAGCAGAAATATCATGAAACGCGGGTTGGAGATGACGGTAAGAAAATTCTTCGCCGACTGCGCCAGGCTGACGGTTTGTACATCCCCAGAACGGCGTGGTTCCTTGAACAGCAACAGGACCGCGAAGAACATGGCAAACACGCTGAGAGCCGCCACGCGAAATACATTTTCGACTCGCATGTGCTGGTGTACCCAGGACGCAATGTAAGGTCCGGCCGCGCCGCCGATATTCACCAGGGTGTAGTAAATGGAATAGCCGATGGAGCGGACGTTCTCCTTGGAAGCGCGTGCTGTGGTTCCGACCACGCACGGTTTGACCAGCGCAACGCCCAAGGCGGGCAGCATGAGGACCAACGTTACGAGCACGCCCAACGGCATGGCGTTGCGCACCGGCGCCAGCCACGGCGAGCCAATCGATCCCAGCAGGAAGTAGGAGCAGCTCAGGATCAGATAGGCCAGCGAAAGAGACCGGCGAAAACCCAGGCGATCCGCGATGGTTCCGCCAAAAACGGCAAGGAACCAGACCAGCCCCCCGAAGAGTCCGGTGAGGCTGGTCGCCTGTTCCACGCGAAAATTCAAGGTTTCGTGGAGGTAGCGCGCCAGCGATGCGAAGGCGGCATAGTAGGAAAGCCGCTCAAAGAGTTCGCTGATGTTGGCGACCCAGAAGGGACGCTCGAAGCCGGTACGAATTTCGTGCAAGCGTTCGGAAAATGTCAGAAACGACTCCTGGCGGTCCGCGGCGTGCTGATCGCCCGAGTGACGACGGGCCGGATCATATCGCAAGTCTCCGCATGACTTCCTCCGCGGGAATGCCCACAACCTGAATGATCTTATTGCGGCTGCTCTGGCCGGACGCTATGGTAACGGAGGAATGCGGAACCTTCAAAAGTTTTGCGAAGAACTCGATGCAGGCCTGGTTGGCACGCCCGTCGGCGGGTGGTGCGGTCACGGACAGTTTCAGCGCATCCCCGAGTTCGCCCGTGATGGCATTCTTTTTGGCGCGGGGATGAACCTTGACGGCAAATGTGACGCCCGCGGGAGTGTCGTGAACAGCGATCATCAACCGACTAGAATTTGTCTCTTTCGCCAAAGATCGCTGTGCCCACACGTACGCAGGTCGAGCCTTCTTCAATTGCAACTTCGAAGTCGTGCGACATGCCCATGGAAAGCACATCCATGCCTACACGCTGCAGTCGTCGAGCCGAGATCTGATCACGTAGTTCGCGAAGCTTGCGAAAATATGGCCGCGCCTGCTGAGAATCTTCGAAGAAGGGCGGGATGGTCATCAGCCCACGAAATTCCAGGTTTTCCAACCGCTGGAGCAGCGCGCAGAAGTTCCTCAAGTTCAGGTGATTCTGTCGATAAACCGCTCTTGGCTGCCTCTCCGCCAACATTGATCTCGATCAAAACCGCAAGCTTCTTCTGAAATTGTGCGGCGGAAGAATTCAGTTTTTCCGCCAATCGGAGAGAGTCCACCGAGTCCACCGCGTCAAACAGCTCCGCTGTCTTCGATGCCTTGTTGGTCTGCAAATGTCCGATCATGTGCCATTCGACATCTTTCAAATCAGCCAGGGCGCCGGCCTTGCCGGCAAATTCCTGCAGGCGGTTTTCGCCGAAGACTCGAAGTCCGGCCTGGTAGGCTTCGCGGATGCGACTCCGGGGCGAAGGTCTTACTCACTGCCATCAGAGTGATTTCTTTGGGATCTCGTCCGGCGCGGCGCGCAGCGGTCGCAATCCGTTCCTGGACTTCGGCTACATTTTGGGCGATGGACACGAAAACAGTAAACCACGAAGGACACGAAGGATCACGAAGGAAAACCGTGGAAACACCTGACAAGGCTGCTCGCGGCGGACGAGTTTCGAGTTACATCATCGCCGTGGGCGGCGCCGGTTCGCTGGGATCGCCAGCGCTCGAAAGCGGCAATCGAATCATTAATGTTGCCAGGGCGATCATTACAACGAGTCCAACAAGATATGACGGATTGGTGAAGATCTGTGGCCGAGCCCAGGCGGGGGCGAACTGCAGTCCTGCCCAAACCAGCCCCAGGACGGCTTCGCCGGCGATCAATCCCGAAGCTGTGAGGACCCCGGCATTCTCCACGCGCGCTTTTTGCGCGTCGTTGAATCCGCGGCGTCGTGCCATCCAGTCTCCGACCGAGCGGAAGACGCCGCCCAGGAAAATAGCAAAAGTTGTTTCAAACGGCAGGTACATGCCAACCGCCACCAGCATCGGACTGCGTACCTGCATCATGATCATCGCAATGCCGAACAGGATACCGACCACCACCAGCGGCCAGGGCATATCGCCGCCCACGATGCCGATGGCCAGCGTCGCCATCAGGCCGGCTTGAGGCGCCGAGAGTTGACGGTCGCCAAATCCGATTCCGCCACCTTTGATATTCGCTTCATGCAAAAGCATGAGCGGAAAATACATTACCAGGCTGGCAACGACCACTGCGATCAGCTCCACGATCTGAATCGTGCGCGGAGTGCCCCCCAGGATGTAGCCAACCTTGAAGTCCTGCAGCAACTCGCCGGCGACAGACGCTGAAACGCAAACCACTGCGGCCACTCCCAAAACCGCCGCCACTCCTGGCGTGCCCGACACTCCGAGCGAGACCATCAGAAGCGCTGCGATGATCAAGGTGGAAAGAGTTAAGCCGGAAACCGGGTTGTTGGACGATCCGATCATTCCCACCAGGCTTCCTGAGACGGTGGCAAAGAAAAATCCGACGATGAGCATGACGACGGCCGCCAGCACTGCCGGCCAAACCAGTCCCGTGATACGGATGTAAAGGAAGCACATGAGCACGAACATCAGGGCGATAAGGCTGAACACCGCTTTCGAACTCATATAGCGTTCGGTGCGCGACAGCTTGGCCTGGTCTTCGGCCGTCTGTCGCAGCTCGGAGAATGCTTTGCCCAGTCCGGCGGTGAGGCTCTTTCGCATCCCGTACAGCGTGTAGGCCGCTCCTACCAGCATTCCTCCCACGGCGATCGGACGCACGATGAACCGCCACACGGCCACGGATAGCGCGGCCCAATTGTCAGGCGTATCGGACGGAAGATATTGCTTGAGGTGCGGTCCCAGGAAAAACATGAGCAGCGGAACCAGCAGGCCCCAGGCCAGAACGCCGCCGGCGAACTGCAGCGACGCCAGGCGGAGGCCGATGATGTAGCCCACGCCCAAGTAAGCCGGACTCACACTCGGCAATGCGAATGTGCTGGCTCCTCCTGCCGCCAGAACGTTGGTGTTTCCGGCCGCGCCCAAGCGAACCTGGCTGCGGCCAAGATTGCCGATGGCAAAGTGAAGATCCTTGTCGGCGGCAAAAAGTCCGAACCTCCCGAGCATGTAGACCACACCGCCCACTCCGATGTTCCAGAACAGATACTTCGCGGCTTCGGCGCCCCGTTGCCCAGCCTTGTGAATTTCCGAGGCTGCCACTGACTCGGGAAAGGGTAATTCGGCGTCTTCCACCATGACCCGCCGCACCAGAGAAATGAACAGGACGCCAAGTACGCTGCCTACCAGGATCAGCGCGGTCGACTTCCAGTAGGCGTCGCCCGGGCGGAAAGAAGGCCATGCCTTGGCGATCAGGAACGCCGGAATGGTGAAAATTGCCCCGGCCGCAATGCCTTCTCCGATCGAACCGGCGGTACGGGCAATGTTCTCTTCGAGCAGGGACCCCTTCCACGCCCGCATGGCCGCCATCGCGATGACGGCCGCCGGGTAGGTGGCGGCGATGGTGATGCCGGCCCGTAACCCCAAGTAAGCATTGGCGGCGCCTAGTACCACGGTCATCAAGAGTCCCAGCAGGACAGCCCGGAGAGTGAACTCCCGCATTTCCATGTTTTCTGGGACGTAAGGTTTGAATTTCTTTGGGTTATCACTGGGAGTGACGGGACCTTGCACACTCATGATCTGCGAGCCTCGGAAGGGTGGGTCAGACTGGGTCCTCGGTGATTCGAGAGAAGGCGCACCTTAACACGCAGGAAGGGTGCTTTACAAGTGCTTGGGCACGTCCATGGCGGCTTCCGGGCAAGTAAACAAACAGTGCAATAAATCGATTCAAGTGCCACATTCTCCGCCGGTTCTGCTATGATGGCCGCCAACTTTTCAATAACCTTCCCCGAGGTTTGAAGCCATGAGCTCCAGACTGTTTCAATGTCGCGACTGTGGTGGTTTTACAGGATACCGCTCTCGCCCCAGATCTTTAGCTGAAAAGATTCTCTTGCCCCTGCTGCTGCTGCGTCCTGTGCGTTGCGGCAATTGCTTTGGGCGATCATTGCAGTCGATGTTCGTTCAGGTTCGACAACGGCCGACGTCCAAATCGGCACACGGTGCAACTGCCTAACCGTTGAGTCGTTGCTTGGGGCATTGTCGCCCGCTATACTGAAGAAGATTCGCTCGCGCGCCGCTTGTGCGGACGCCGGGCGGACCGGGAGGTTCGTCTTCAGCAGTAGCGGGAACCCAATCCGGGCTACCGAGCCCCAGGTTGCGCCGCGGGACAGTTCACTGTTGTCGATTTTCGTTAGCGCAGTGAGCGGTGCCGCCGAAAGTCTCTTCGCCACATTCTTCCCTTCCGACTGTCGTCTTTGCAGTGCCCCCTTGAGCAATATTTCTCGCCTGCCGGTGTGCCGGGCATGTCTTTCCGATATGCGTCCGCTCGCGGGCGGTCTTTGCTCGTTCTGCGGCGAGAGGCTGCTAAGTCCGTATGCGTTGATGCCTGAGAATGGCGAACCCGTCTGTGGTTTGTGCCGGCGACTGGAACCTCCGTTCGCGCGGGCGGTTGCCTATGGCAGCTACGACGGAGGACTGCGTGAACTGATCCATCTGTTGAAGTATGACCAGGTGCGACCCGCCGCCGGAGCCCTGGGGCGCATGCTGGCGGAAGCCCTGGGCGGGTTGGATTCTGTCTGGACCTCGCCTTCCGGTCGCCGTGGTGCCCGTTCCCCTGCACGCGCGAAAACGGCGACAGCGGGGCTTCAATCAGTCAGAACTGATCGTTCGGGAGGCTCTGAAGATCGCCGCTCGAAGCGGCCGACTCGTGCTGCACGCCGGAGTTCTCGAAAGGCGGCGCGAGACTCAATCTCAAACCGGACTGACGCGGCATCAACGGCTGGAAAACATCCGCGGGGCATTTGCGGTTATCAGACCCGAGGAGATCGCAGACCGCGAAGTCCTGCTGGTCGACGACGTTTTCACCACCGGCACTACCGCCTCGGAGTGCGCGCGCGTTCTGCGCCGGGCCGGCGCATCCAAAGTATATGTAGCAACTGTGGCTCGTACCCTGAAGGCAGACGCCCAGGGCATGGCGTTTCCGCGAGAATTGACTGAGGAGGATGAAGCCCTGGCTGCGGCAGGATAGAGCTGGCGGCGATGGAACTATTTTCGAATGATCAAATTTCCGGTCATTAAGTATTGATCGGAAAATGTCGAATCATTAATTATGTCGGGGAAGTGGAACAATTCGATGGGCGGCTCAATGCGGAGCCATTCGACTGCCCCCGCTGTTTTCGGAGGGGCTCGCGAAGGAGTTCACCGCGAGGGCAACGGACACGCCCTGCATGCGCCCGTGCTGGTATTGAACGCCTCGTACGAGCCCATCAATGTCTGTGCGGCGCGCCGGGCCATCGTGCTGGTACTGAAGGGTGTGGCCATGACGGAGGAAGAGAATGGACATTTCCTGCACGCTGCCCGCCTGGCGATTCGTGTGCCTTCCGTTATTCGGTTGCTGGAGTACCGGCGCATCCCGCACCAGACTCGCGCGCTTTCCCGCAAAAATATTCTGCTACGGGACCGGAACACCTGCCAATACTGCGGAGAAGTATTGTCTTCCAGTGAATTGACTCTGGACCACGTGGTCCCGCGCTCGCGGGGCGGCGCCTCTACCTGGGAAAATCTGGTGGCCTGCTGCCATCTTTGCAATCGGCAAAAAGGGAATCAATTTCCGAATGAAGCCGAGATGAAGCTGCTGCGCGAGCCGCGAGCCTTCAACCTGCACACCAGTCGCCACATCATGCGGCTAATGGGCCGCTCGGACGATAAGTGGCGCAAGTATCTTTTCTACTAGCTATCAGCTATGAGCTATGAGCTTTCAGCCGTCAGCTCTCAGCCGTCAGCTACTAGCGCCAGAACTGGTGAGTGACGACGCGGAGGAAGAGAAGGCTTCGCATTAAAAAAGCGGGAAGGGCACGACTTCAGTCGTGCCGAACAAGCTCCAGGAGGCGGCGGCTTAAGCCGCTGAGTGTGCTGGTTTGCGGAACAGGGGACCGCAGGCGCTAAAGCGCGCTAGGTCTTCCGACTTAGCGGCACGAAGTGAACTCATGGCCTTCCCGGCCCTGATCGCTGAAAGCTGAAAGCTGACAGCTATTTCTGCGGCTTATCCGGCGGCGGTTGAGCTTTGTCCTTGTCGCCTGGCGCCTTCTGCACTTCCTGACCATCGTAGGTGATCTTCACGTTCGATCCGAAGCGTTTGTAGTCGCTATATTTCACGATCTCGCGGATCTGCACGTCGCCGTTGGAAAAATGCAGCGTGTCGTCGGCTTTGGTGTAGGTGGGAAACCAGTACTTGCCGTCGATCTGTTCACGCCAGGTGGTGAACTTGGGAAAAAGGTTTTCCTGTCCCTCTTTTCTTGCGAATGTCAGGAACCGTCTTGCCGAAGGTTTTCACGATCTGAAAATCGCGGTCATCGACCCAGATGCGGCCCTGGAAATAACGCTTCTTGCCGACGATTTCTTTGGGAGCGATATCGAAGACGTAACAGTGCAGTTCGTCTTCCTGTTGCTGGCCGACATAGAGAATCTGGTATTCGGGAACTTCTTCGGCGGTGAGCACGAACGGCAGCCGGTGCCGGATATCGTCCAGATCTTCCGGCGACATCTGAATCCTCGACAGTGAAGACTGCGGCGCGAATACCACGTTCTCCAGACGCTTGCCCTGGTCATTGAAGAGCACATCGAAGATTTCGTGATACTCGCCGTCGTCCTCGGGGGTCTTTACGGTGACGTCCTGGCGATAGGTGTATTGGTCGCGGGCCTGCTGGAATTCAGTCTCTTTGGCCGCGAAGCGCCGGATAATCTCTTCGGTGGTGATGCCTTTGGGTGGGGCGGGATCGAGAGTTCCTTCATCGGCGAAAGCCGTGCGCGACAACAGTGCCAGATGAAGCCACCAGTGCAACCAGCATCACTGCGAAACGCAGCATTGATTTCATACCAGTAGTTTATCGAAATCGGGCAGGGAAAGCTGCTCGGGCTGCCGCGGCTCCCCCCGTGTCCGAACCCCCTCCGCTCAGAGGGCCGAACACAGGAGAGCTGCAGTTTTCTTTCATTTGTTTAGATGCCAAAAGACGCAACGAGTTGCCGGTGAATTGGTCTTTTGGGTTGATCTGAGCGGTTCCTGCTGCAAGTGAATCTCGATGCGACTTAATCTCGGTGCGAGCTAATCTCGGGCTGGGTCATTCTCGGCGAGCTCGGGCCGCGTCCACCATATTCCTGAAGTGACCCAGTATTCCGCGGGACGCGCCGTACCCGAAGCCGGCTGCGACACCGGCGTGAGCGATTGCAGGAGAAAGGGAAGAACGCTGGTTCCGGCCGCGGATGTGCCCTGAATCACGATCGCTTCCTGAGCCCCTCCGGCGGGGGGTTGAAGCGTGACCAGCCCCGCCGCGTCTGACTGAAATGCCATCTGAGACGACGAAACGATGACCGGCGCCGGATTTCTGGTGACGATGATCCCGCCGACTGAAACCGGGGGCGGAGGGGTCGAGGGCCTGGAGACCACCTCCTGGAAGACGACGTTGGCGCCGAGCACGGGGTGCGCGGGCGTTGCGGAATCCGTCACCCGCACGATCACGGGCTGGAAACTTTCGCCGACGGGAACGACCTGAGCGCTGCCTCCCACCGGCTGCAGAAGCAGCGAAGAAGAAGGCACGGCCGTCGCGGAGAAAATCTGGCACGGCTTATTTCCGGGAGCGACGCAGGCGCTTACTTGTACATCTCCAGCGATCGCCGCCAGGTGAAGAGTGCTGTTGGCAAATCCGTTGAGGTCGCTGGTTGGATTGGCGGAACTAAGTGTGCCCGATCCTTTCACCACCTGATAATTCACCGTGCTTCCGGCGATGGGTAAGCCGTTGGTGAGCACGCGAGCGGAGAGAGCGACGTCCACGGTTGCGCCTTGTGCAATCCAGGCAAATGGCGAAAGCAATGAAATATCCAGAGCGGAGGAAACTCCGAGCAGCGTGGCCTGCACCGACTTCGGATTGGTGTACGACGCCGGCGCCAGGAGGACCGAGATGCTGATCGTGGCCGCCTGGAGCACCGTGACCCGGCTGGAGGCCAGTCCGCTGTCGTCGGTAAGCAGCGTGCAACTGCCCGAGCCGGCGCACGCCGAGAAAGAAACCGCAGGCGTGGCGGTGAAAAAAACGCTGGCGCCGCTCACCGCCGTCAGACCATCCGGGGCCAGCACTTGCACCTGAATCGGGTTGGGCGCCTGCCCACCGACCGGCGTAGCCGGATTCGCTCCCTGAATCAGCTTGATGGTGTCGTCCGGTCCGGCGCCGTAAATAATGGCATTGGTCATCTCTGAAGACGCGCCCGTGGCTGGGTCTTTCAACGTAATACTTTGCGGCCCGTCAGCCTTGGCCAACGCAATGGTAGTTACCTGATTTGCCGAAACCGCCAGCACGGGAGCATTCGCGGCAGCGATCGCAGCGGTCGTGTTGGCGTGAAAACCGACGCCCTGCACGGTGATCGCTGTTTGTCCGTCGACGCGGACTCGCGCCGGGACGGCGTGATCGGCATAGAAGACGCGTCCACGATAGCGGTAGTCGGGGCGCCCGTCGCCGCGATAGTCGAAAATGCCAATCCGAAAGCCCGCGTTCGCCTGCAAGGTTGCATCGAGACGGGTCATGCCGAAAGTCAAGGTGTTGAAGGCCAGGTGCGTGCTCGCCGGCGCCGGAAAAGTTCCCGGGTCGGCCAAAGCCCACATGCCGATCACCGGCTGTGCCTTGACCTCGGAGGCCACAGCAGACCCGTCCAGCGCAGTGACCTCTACTGACAGCGTGCGATTGGCTCGCGCGTTGAAGCGGAAATAGTCGGCATTCCCCTGCCCGCTCAAAGTTCCCGCCCAATCTCCCGAGGCGGGTAGCGCGGCCGGAGCGGCGAAAGATGTCGGCTCAAACCAGTCAGGAGTCTGGAGCGCGCTGGACTGCATTAGGATGTCCTGTTGCAAATCGCCGCCTTTACTCAACGTCACGATCAATGGTTGGAAAGTGCCGGAGGGCGCGACTTGCCAGGGCCCATACGGACCCACAATCTGGGACCACAAGGGATCGAGCGACTCGACGCTTAATTGGTATTGGGCGCTGCTCGCGCCATTTGGGATCTCCAATCCGGCAAGATCAAAAAAGCCTTCGTCGTCGGTATCGTCGGAACCAAAGCGATCGAAAGCTTGTCCTGTACTGTCGCTAAATCCGGTGGCGGGATTGCCAGCATTTCCGTGATACAAGAACCCGGAGACAGAAGCGGCAGCGTAGGTGCGCGAAGGCTGACCGGTGGCGGGGTCAATCCAGCGGGCAATCACATTCACGCCTTGCATCGGTTGCGCGGGTTGTCCGCTCGCGTCCGCAAAATGCACCACTCCGTGGACGCGCACCGTATTTTCGGCAAACAGCTCCTTGCCGGGAAAGCTTGCCTGGTTCTCCGCAGTCACCGGGTACAACCTGGAGAGCGCGGCCCGGTCGTCCATTTTCGGCTGATCCGCGTTGGCGTAACAAATTGCGATGGGCACGCAATTGATCGGGTCTTGAGCGTGCATGATGGTGAGACCGTCATAATCAGCGTGCAAAGGTGCGGGATTGCGGGTGAAAACGTTGACGTTCATCTGCGACCAGTCGAGCCCCAGCACGCGTCCCAGTACACGCACCAGCCGATACCGCAGATCGGGTAATTGCTGGGAAGTTTGGGCGCACACGCCATTCAGGACGACCAGGGCATGCAGCAGATGGGCATCGGCGCTGAAGTTGTCCACCCCACCATAGGCCGCGTTGTTGAAGCATGAACTCGCCTCTCCTGCGCCTTCGCCGAGAAGCGCGTTGGTGACGGCCCCATCGGCGTCGTAAACAATGGCGACCGGCAGAGTCACTGCGGAGGGGAGGATATCGACGGGCAAGCGGATGACTCCTCCGCTCGAGCTCACGTTTGTGCCGTTTACATCTTCGCCGAGCCGGCCCGCCCGCTGCGCCGAGACGGCCGCGGTTGAAATGGAAGTCCAACGGCTGAAGGCGTCGGCGACGAAGGCGTCGGCGCTTGCTTCAGGCAGGATCGGGCTGAGATTTCCCTGATCCGTGTAGTAGCTGATCGTACCCCGAGCCCAGCTAAGCGGAACGCCTTTCAGGGTGGATTCGAAGTAAGCTGTGCCGGCAATTTCGTGCGGACCGCCAGCTTGCACCGATTGCGGAAGCGCAAAGAGCAAAACGATGCCAACCGATGGCAAGAAGAACCTGCTGTAGAACATCTGAATCCGATTTGGCTGTGAGCACGCTCGCGCCGCCATGATTTACTCGGTGGTCCGCTGCATGGCCAGCGCTAAAGCTCGACTGTTTACGCGATTCTTTACTGGCGACTGAGCGGGCTCACTTTGCGAAGCTGAACCAGGTGAGAGGGCTGACAACCGCCCATTGTCGAGGATGACGTTTCCGCCAGAATCTACCGGGAAGCGTCCCAGCGGACCTCCGACCAGACTGGTGAGGCCTAATTTGCTGGGCTTGTACAGAAACAACAGCAGACGTTCTCCCGGCCGGTAACGGTCGCCGGAAGTCCACAAACCGGCCCACTCCCGGACGGCCAACACCTCTCCATTGCGCACTCCGCGAATCGCTTGCTCTACGCGAAAGGTGATTTGTACCGTGGCTACGCTGCCAGGGTCGGTTTCGGCGGCTCGTTCAACGGAAAGGACGGTTCCATCGAAAATGTACCCCGAATTTCGAGTCAGCAGGCTCAAGCTGTATATCGGAGAAAGCGGACGGCTTGCCGGTGAAGTCTGCGCGGCTGCCGGAAGCAACCACAGTGTCGCGAAAAATATCAGCCCAGGCCCAAAACCCTGCCAAGACGAAAACGGCATAGCAAGCCTCGTTTCGAACGAGACCAGATGGGACAGGGAACAAAACAATGCTAGAGGCTAGAGACAAAGGTAGATGTGCCGGCGGTCACAACCGCGCGTGATGGATGAACAATTGAGTCAGGTTCAAGGTGTGGCGTGGGCGTCCCGCCCGTGCTGGGGCGGAACAGGACCGACTTGGCTTCAAACAGAATTTTCATGAAAGAGAGCCACGTCCGTGGGACTCGAGCACGAGCGGGACGCTCGCGCCTAC
This sequence comes from Terriglobia bacterium, assembly GCA_963734265.1. Lineage (GTDB taxonomy): Bacteria > Acidobacteriota > Terriglobia > Terriglobales > Acidobacteriaceae > JAIQFF01. The sequence goes on along the minus strand of CAVTGN010000008.1, from coordinate 711,831 downwards.
ATCTTTCTGCGGCGGCCGTACTGGCGCGCTGACAAATGGGCTCCGGTCAACAGCAGCAATCCGGAAAGAAAAGCCCAGAACATCAGGCTCGCCGACAATGCGAACGGGCCGTAGACTTCCTGAAAGTTCAGCCGAGGCAGCGCGAGAACATAAGCGTACTTCAAAGCCTCAGACATCAGCCCCATAATCACGGCTGTCGATAACACGGCTCGGGCGGGCACTTTTCCGTTGGGAAGCAGCCAATAGATGAGAAAGAAAATAGCAATGCTGGCGAAGATGGCGAACATCTTCATCATCAGAAAACCGCCCAGCCGGACAACCAGCGGTCCGTGGCCTCGCAGCGAAGCTTCCAGGAAGCCGATATTTCCCGCCGTCAAAGCAATCGAGAGTAGAGCAAGCACGCCGCAACTGAATGCCAGGCCCAGAGCGATCAATTGGTTTCCAAAATAAGACCGGTTGTTGGGAAATCGCCAAATGCGGTTGAGAGCTACCTCCAGCGGCATGAAAATTCCCGTCGAAGTCACCAGAAGAATGATGAGTGAAGCGATCTGGGCGCGATGGCGCGCTTCCACCAGGGCATTCAGGTTGCGGATTACAAAATCCTGTCCGGCCGGCAGAAAATCGCGCAGCAATTGTACGACGACGCTATCCATGACAGGAGAGTGAAGCACCCGCCGGATTAAAGTCATCAACAGCAGTACAAAGGGAAAAAAAGAGAGCAGAGCATTGGCGGCGACGGAAAACGCAAACGTATGTACCTCGGTGCGTAACAGGTATTTCACGGTAGAACTGACCACACCTGAGTATGAATCTTCCAGGATCGCGGGCTCGCCCGGAGGGACTGCCGAGTCGGGCGATATCAGACTTGACTTCTGGTCATGAAGCATTTTCTCTAATCCTATCAGAGAGTTGCGGTGTGCCTTCCTGCGGAGATGCAGCCCGCAACGGGAGCCGCCCGGGCCACATGCCGCCCGGCCATGTAAATCCCGTCGCTAAATCGTTTTACATGCGAATTTCTTTTCTTGCCAGAAAGGAACTTCCTGAATATTATCTTTTGCTCGCTGTGCATATTTCATGGACAGCGAGGTTGTCGCTTGGGGTTGACGGCTTGTGTCCTGCAGTCAAGACTCGCTCCACCACGATTGCTCCCGCGGTTTGGCCGTGGTTTCCACCACGTCCCAGGCGCTGGAGCTTTTCTTGTTGGTGCGATCCCGAGGCGGTACCAGCCGGTAGTGCTTTCGTTTTCTCTGAGGGGGTTGTACGGAGCATGAGCTCCACGGAGCGAGCGAAAGTTAATTTTCTGTCGAGGTGAAAGGAGTTTCTTGTGAGAGAGAAGGGTACAGTAAAGTGGTTTAACGGGGCTAAAGGGTACGGGTTCATCCAACGCTCAACCGGGGAGGACGTTTTCGTTCACTTCTCCGCCATACAGGAAAACGGCTATCGCACATTGAACGAAGGCGAAACGGTTGAATTCGATCTGCTGAAGGGCCCGAAAGGCTTTCAGGCAGGCAACGTGGTGCGGGTGCAATAGATAGTCCTGGCTTCAACCACTGCGAACCCTTTCGGCCTGGCTGAGAGGGTTTTTTATTTCGGTTACTGGACTTCGACCGAGACCAAATCCCCGTCGGATTTTCCTCCCGCCTTGTAGTTTGCGATGATTGGACGGTCCGCCCACGCGCAGGAAAACTCGTCCGCTCCGACCAGCAACAGCGATTTATAGTTTTCCGTCCGCAGTTTCACGGTCCTGGCACCGGCTCTTATCGCTAAAGTTGCCGCTGGGCTCTGGCTGCAGTCCACGCTCACCAGTTTTCCTCTCAGGTACTGTACTTTGCGTTTGTCCAACTCCGGTTCCGCCGGCGCGGACGGCGTGTTGTCATCGGAAGTCGTATCCGCTTCTGTTTTATCGGCAGGAACTTTACCGGCAGAAGCCGGGGTTCGAGTCTTGCCCTGAGTGGTTGACGCAGGCTCGGTGGGTGGGGACGGCGCACTCTCCTGCGGGAGTACGCCATACTTTTTCAGAGTAGGCAGATCGCTCAGACTCTTCTGCGCTTTTTGTGCGATTTGCGGATCCGAACTGTTTTTAAGACGGTCGAGCAGCGCGGTCGCGTCGTCCCAATTCTTGCCCGCCAGATCGATCTGCGCCGAATTCAGAAGATACTGCTCATTGCGCGGGCTAAGCTGGATGGCAACCCGAATCGCGTCCATCGCCGCATGGACGCCGCCTCCCTGCAATCGCGCCATCGCGAGCATGTTGTGAGCTTCGGCAAAATCAGGGTTCCAGTCGAGCACCGCCAGCAGATCCTGAACCATGTTAGAAACTCCGACGATCGGACCACGGTTCACCTGCGCTTCGCGAAATTTCACCAATGCCAGATAGTAGTGGACCCAAGGATCATGGCGGTCGAGTTCGGAAGCTTGCGCCAGTTCTTCGCCGGCTTGATCGAATTCCTTTTTCTCCATGTGGGCCCAAGCCAGTCCGCGGTGCGCGATTGCATTCTCCGTTTTCGGATCGCTGTTGACCGTCCGCAGATCCTTCTCTCCCTGCTCGCGGCGCTCGGGCAAACGGACCGACATTTCGCCTACCAGAGCTTGTGCCTGAGCGTCGGTCATCTCCTTACCGCTGCTTCCGACCTGGCCGGCTGCGACCGGAACCGGAAATTGGTACGACCGAGTTCGGCTGAGCTGGCTGCATTCGCGGGTTTACCGCTCTCCGGCCCCTGCGGCCACGCGCGGGAGTGGAAGTAGTCTTTCACCGCCTGATCGAACTGTGCAGCGCGTCACTCCAAAGGCCTGCTGGATGGCCTGCTCCACCGGGAGCTTTCTGGATTTCGACCAATCCGAAATAGGCTCCCGCTTCAGAGAGCTTGTTCTGGTTGAGCAGGTAGTGCATCACGATCCACGACTGGGCGTAGAACAAGGGCGGGTATTCAGAAGGCCCCGGTGCATTGCGAAAAGTTCCGGAGATCGGCATCCATTGGCGGTTCAACAATTCCACGAATGACTTGGGCGAATTGGCGGCGGCGGAGGATCTCGCCCGGCAACTTGTGTTCCCACGGCAGGTTTTGCGTGGGGTCGCCGCCGATCTGTGCCTGGTTGTCGCCCAGGCGCAAGCTGGAAAAATATTGCGCGAAGCCTTCGTCAAACCAGTCTTGTGTAGGCGGATAGTTGAAATAAAGAAACAAACGGGCAAATTGGCGCGAGACTGCGCGCCAGCTATCCTCGGCGGCCAGATCGAGAACGATGTAATTGCGATCGTCGCCGGCTATGAAAAAGCCGGGCGCGGCTATCGGTTGCCCTTGCCGAAGGGTGCGACGCGGAGGTAGTCCTCGTCGGATCGCAGGGCGATAACTTCAAGCGGTTCGGGCAGACGCAGCTTGGTCTTTCTGAAGAGCTGCGAAAAGATGTCCCGCATTTGCTCCAGGCGCAGGATCGCTTCCCCGCTTTTCTTGTCCTCGGCATTGGTGAGCACAGAAAAGTGGGCGGAACTTACACGGAACCACTTCGGCGGAGCGGGCGGCTTGGACGATGCGTTGGACAAACCGCACGCAGCACAACAAGAGCGCAGGAAGGAAGCTTCGCGGGTGGAAGATGCTACGAGGCATGTTGCTTGTCGCGCGGACAAAAGAAGCCGGACGCAAAAGGATGCTACCACGGGCTAATCGGTAACTGTCATTTTGGATGAAGCCGCGACTGGGCCTGTCGGCGGAGCTGGAGCAGGTGGGTCATCATCCGACCGCGGAAGTGAAGTGGAAATTCTATGGGCAGCCCAGGCTGCGCTCTCGGCCACAACTTCATCTTCGTCCCCGCGCAGTTTCTCCAGTAAAGGCTCAAAGCGCCGGTCCCCGCTATTGCCCATTGCGATCACCGCATTCCGCCGCAGACCGGTGCGCTTGGCGCGGCGCACGGCCGATCCGCGGAAAGTTTCCCGGAATTGCTTCGGCTGTCATCTCGGCCAGCCATTCCAGTGCTGGGTTGACCAGTCCTTCTCGAGCCTGGAATTCCTCCGCGCTCGTTGCCGGCGCCTTGCGATTCCACGGGCAGACATCCTGGCAAATGTCGCAGCCGAACACATGACGGCCCATCCCGTCGCGCATGTCTTCCGGAATCGCTCCGCGCTTTTCGATGGTGAGATATGAGATGCAAAGATTCGAGTCCAGTTGATAAGGCCCGATCAACGCGTCGGTGGGGCATGCGTCGATGCAGGCGGTACAGGTGCCGCAGCGGTCAGGAGCAGGGAGGTCAGGCTCGAGTTCGAGCGACGTCAGTATCACGCCCAGAAAAAGCCACGAACCGAGTTTCTGATTCAGGATGCAGGTATTCTTGCCGATCCAGCCCACTCCTGCATATTTGGCATACACTCGTTCAACGATCGGCCCGGTATCCACGTAGCAGCGAGTTTGCAGAGCGAAGTTTTCCGGGTCGGAGATCGCCTGGCGCAACTTGTTTTCTACGATACGGAGCCGGTCCATCACGGCGTCGTGATAATCCTGGTTTCCCCATGCGTAGCGGGCAATCCATCCCCGATCTGGATCGCTGACCTCGGTCGAGTAGGGTTGGTCGGTGTTGTAGTTGATGGCGCAGACAATCACGCTGCGAACCCACGGCACCGTCGAGCGGAGTGAGACGCGCTTCAGATCACCTGCATCATCGCGTGCTTCCATATATTTCATCTCTCCCGCGCGACCGGCCGCAATCCATTTTCGGAATTGGTCGAGTTCGATGAAGTCGTGTACGGGGGCAACGCCGGCCAGGTCGAACCCGGCGCCGCGGGCGGCAGTCTTCACCAGGTTCGCGATGTCGGTGCTCTGCCTCATCCTTAAATCCTACTTAGTATTTTGGGAAGTCACCAGGCCGACCGTCTAATAATAGGGCGAGTTGCACAAGGACTGTTTTTTTTCCTTGATGGGTCATCCTGAGTTTGCGAAGGATCTAGCGCACAGCGGATATGCCGCTTGCTTGCCAAATGAGCGCTGCGAGTCTGCGTCTCGTTGAATAAGTTTGATAACGTGCGGGGCGCTTGCGCAGACGGGCGACTGACGGCTGAAAAACTAGACTCCCAGCTTCTTCACTTCTTCGTTGTAATACTTGCGGTAAAGAATGTCCCACTCCTGGCTGCCCTCGAGGATGGTGCGCTTCTGGCTCTCGATTTTCTGGCGCGCCGCCTGGTCGATTCTGGCTTCCTGATTGAGCAGGTCCTCGAGAATTTTGCGGACCTCGAGGCGGATCGTGTTCCGGTCTTCGACGAAATCCACGGCGTCAATTTCGGCCAGGGCGTCCGTGATCACGTGCGCAACTTTATTCACCTTGTCCCGGCTGACTCTCACAGCACCGCCTTGTACTTGCGCACCAGTTCGCTTTTTACCTTGCGAAACATTTCCTGATAGTTGGCGCCGGTTCGGCGCATCTCCTCGGAATAGGCCTCCAGAATGACGCGCACTTCGTCATTGATGCGGTCTTCGAGGGACAACTCCTCCAGCATCGAGGCGTGTACCTTCTCGGTAACCGCGGGCACAGCTTTGGTCTCGATATGCCCGCCGGCAATCAGCTTTTTGGTGACTTCGCGGGCTAAGTAGCCCACATATTCTTTGGAAAGCAGCATAGCGCGGATCGAAAGTGGTTTGTGAAACAGGTAGTGTAGCACAGGGAGTTCAGTCGTTGGCCGTTGGTCGTTAGCCGTTGGCCACTTTCTTACAATGCCTGGCAGGAACCACAATCGAGACTTGGCCAACGACCGACGACCAACGACAAACGACCAAATTCAGGCATACAATGCAGAAATAACTGAGCCGTTTATGTCTCCTGCGCCCGACAACCTGGCTAGCCTCAAAGATGACATGGTGGCCTTCATCGAAGGCCACGGTATGCGTCGCTTTCATGGCTACGTCGACTACGAAGAAGTGCAAAGCGTGATCTGGAAGACCGAAGACAATCCGGATAGCTGGAAAGACTTCGTGGAACTGGCCAAGGCTGCGGCTGCTCCCTTTCTGACCATGGACTCGTGGACGCTGCGCCGGGAAGAGCTGGACCAGATGGTCGAGCGTTTGACCAACCTCGAGTTCACCAACGACGAAGATGTCGATGAGGCGCGCTGGCTCCGCACCTACATTGGCAAGACCGGCTTCGTGCAGCTGGGGTTTGCTCACCAGGGCATCATGATGGTCTATGAAGCCTCCACTGAGTGGTATGACCATTACCAGCGCCTGCTGGAGTTGTCGGAAGACTTCGGCGGCATTCCCATCGATGAACCCGGCCAGGACGACGAAATCTGAAATGGCCCCATCAGAAATTCAAGCGCGCTATGCGTGCAAGTTTCTTTGCGTCCTTTGCGCTCTTTGCGGTGACGAGCTTTTGACCGCAAAGTTCGCAAAGTTCGCAAAGAATGCAAAACGTTTTACGGGCACTGATTTTCCAGAACTCATTTACCTATGCGCTGGGTGTCAAAAACCGCCGACTCGCTGGCTGTTGAGAATCTCGCCGCGGTGTTGGGCACTCAACCGTCCCTTGGCCTGAAAAATCCTCAAATTGCTTCCACGGTGGCTCGGCTGCTGGTGATGCGGGGCATAAGCGAAGCCGATGCCGCGCGCACGCTTCCTCGCGCCGTCGCTGGCTCATTTGCATTCGCCCTACTTGATGACCGGCATGAAGGCGGCGGTTGATCGCATCGAAGCTGCGATCGAGAACAAAGAATCCATCCTGATCTACGGCGACTATGACGTGGATGGCACGACCGCAATCGTCATTCTCAAGACCGCGATTGAGTTATGCGGGGGTACGGCCGAATTTCACGTGCCCCACCGCATCCGCGACGGCTATGACATGCGCGATGACGTGATTGAGCGGGCGGCTGAGGCCGGCATCAAGCTCATCATCAGCGTGGACATGGGCATCCGCGCCTTTGCTCCGGCGGAGACGGCGCGACGACTGGGCGTGGACTTGATCGTCACTGACCACCATCTTCCCGGCCCGCAAGGCATTCCATCGGCGCTGGCCGTGGTCAATCCCAATCAGGTGGGGTGTGCCTACCCATGCAAGGCTTTGTGCGGCGCGGGTGTCGCCTTCAAAGTGGCGCAAGGATTGATCGAGCGGCGGATACCCGACGGTGAGCAAGCTCGCCTGCTGAAATCTTTCATGAAAGTGGTGGCGATCGCGACCATCGCCGATGCCGTGCCCTTAGCGGGAGAAAATCGGGTCTTCGCCAAGCTGGGATTGGAAGGTCTGAGTGCTCCGGTCAATCCAGGACTTAAGGCTCTGCTGGAAGTTGCGCAACTGAGCGGCCGGGCCCTGACTTCGGGAGAGGTTGCGTTTCGCATCGCGCCTCGCATAAACGCGGCGGGGCGCATGGATGTGGCCCGCGATGTGATCGAGCTTTTCAGCGTGAAGGATCCAGTGCGAGCCCGCGAAATTGCCAACCGTCTCGACCGGCTCAACGGCGACCGTCAGGAGGAAGAGCGTCGGATCCTGCAGTCGATTGCGTCGCGCTTCGAAGAGGAGCCGGCACTGCGTGATGCTTTTTGCGTCGTGATTGATGGGGAAAGCTGGCACCGAGGGGTGATCGGCATTACCGCTACGCGGGTGGTGGAGAAGTATGGGCGTCCCGCGCTGGTGATTTCGCGCGACGGTGAGCAAGCTCACGGGTCGGGCCGGTCGATCTCTGCATTCCATCTTCTGAACGCGCTGGAGTCCTGCGCTGATCTGTTTACACGCTTCGGAGGACACTCTCATGCGGTGGGCTTCTCTCTGCCCGCTTCGCGCGTACCTGAATTGCGCGCGCATCTCGATGGCTATGCCCGCGCTCGATCTGACCTTGTCCGATTTCGAACCCGCGCTCAGTTGCGATGCCGAGCTGTCGCTTGACCAGGTAACTCCGGAACTCTACGACGCGGTGCAACGCCTTCAACCTTTTGGTGTGGGCAATCCCCAGCCTGTATTCTCCGCGCGTGGTGTCCGGCTTATGGCTCCTCCTCGCGTGCTCAAAGACAAGCACGTAAAGCTCAAGCTGGCGCCGGCAGTCGGATCCTTCTCGCTTCAAGACGGGCGGGACCTTGCGATCCTGACCACTCCTCGGTGCGATCCCGATTCCTCGACGCTGCGCCGAAGCGAGGTCAGGGAAGTGACTGACAACCGGGCACGAGCTAACGGCAACTGGCGACAGGCCGTGACCTACGAGGCTCTGGGTTGGCACATGGCCGAGCGTTGCCAGCAGGCTGGCCTGTTGCCCGGGGACAATCTCGATATCGCCTTCACCATTGATAACAACGATCATCCGGAATACGGAGGACTGGAACTCTCTCTCCGGGACTTTAGAAGTTGTAAGCAAGAGGAGAGCACCGAAGAGGACAAATCGATTCAGGCGGGAAATCGTAAAGGTGTTTCTGCCGCTTTACCATAGATGGTAATAGCCTTCGTGCCGCGCCATTTCTACTTTGATTCCGAACAAACCTTCCAGGTGCTCAGGCTGCAGCATCTCCTCTTTGGGTCCTTCTGCAACGATTCGTCCGTTCGACATCAGCAGCACACGTTCGATTTCCGGAATGATGTCGGCAAGATCATGCGTGACCAGAATAATTCCAATCCCCGCTTGCGCCAGCGAACTCATAGTGTGACGTAAGCTCTGCCGCGCGAAGACGTCCAGCGAGTTGCTGGGTTCGTCGAACAGCAAGGCCCGCGGTTTGTGAACCAGAGCGCGGGCGATGAGCACGCGCCGCGCTTCTCCCGACGACATTTCGGCGACCGGACGGTCCGCCAGGCGTGATATCTGCAACTGCGCGAGCGCTGCGTCCGCCAGTTCCCGGTGTCTGGCGTCGACCGTGTGATGGGGGAAGATGCGAGTGCTGCTGAAAAAGCCGGACAGGACAACATCGCGTCCGCTGGCGTTGCCGGTACACGTCGACATCAGGTCGTTGGAGACAATTCCCAGCAGCGATCGCAGTTCGAAAACGTCCCAGCGTTCCTGCCCCAGAATGGTCATGGAAGAACCTTCCTGCGCGACGGGGTAGCATTCACGCGTAATCGTCTTAATCAAAGTCGATTTGCCGCAACCGTTCGGTCCGAGGATCGCCACATGCTCGTCGCCGCGGATGCGAAGGCTGAAATTCTCCAGAACGACTTTCTGCCCCCGCATCACCGAGACGTTTTGCAAATCCAGTAAAGCAGGATCGTGCCGGTTCATCGTTCTCCGAGTTTAGACGATGAGTAAAGTTTTTCCATGTCGTGCGTTACGGACTGCGCGATCCATTAAGATATGGTTCGAACGAATCGCTGCCATCACTCGTTCCACTGAAGGGATCAATCCATGCCTCCAGTCACGCGACGCTCCTTTATCGAACTGGCGCTTGCGCTCGGTGCTACGACGGCGTTTGCCGATCCTTTTGCCAAACCATCCCGCATGCAGTGGCACGAGCGGCGCGATCTATATCCCGAGGGAGTTGCTTCAGGCGATCCTGACGACAACAGCGTTCTTCTGTGGACGCGATGTCCGCAGACTGGGATTGAGGCAGCCGAACTCAACCTGGAAGTTAGCGAGGAGGAATCATTTCAGCGAGTCGTGGCTACAGCGAAAGCGCCAATCTCGAAGGAGTCTGATTGGACTTGCCGGGTGCTGGTCGGCGGATTGAAGCCGGCGCGAGTTTACTGGTACCGCTTTACCGATGGGAATGGTTTTGGAAGCCGTGTCGGTCGCACCATTACGGCGCCGGCTGCTGATGATCCCGGACCGGTACGCTTTGCATTTGTCAGCTGCCAGAATGCCAATGACGGCGCGCAGAATGCCTACCGGCGCATGATTTTCGAGGATGAGAGGGCGGCCCTTCAAGATCAACTCGGGTTCGTGATTCACCTGGGCGACTTCATTTACGAAATCGTCTGGTATCCGGAGGATCGTCCTCAGGGTATGTACGACCGGCGCATACGCGACATCGTTCGCTATGCGCACGGGGAAAAGATCGATGACTTTCACATTCCCACGACGGTCGATGACTATCGCGCCATCTATCGCGCCTATCTGCACGACCCCGATCTTCAGGACGCTCGCGCCCGCTGGCCATTCGTGAATATGTGGGACAACCACGAATTTAGCTGGCAGGGCTGGCAGGGATTTCAGAAATTTGACGGCAAGACAAGGCCCGCGCAAACACGGAAGGTGGCTGCCAACCAGGCCTTCTTTGAGTATCAGCCGGCGCGGATGTCCAAGCCGAGCGGCCCATCATTCGATCGATTTGATCCGCCGAAAGTCGTTGATGCAGAGATTACCCGCTTTGACGACCACGGCCTGGGCCAGGAACCAAACAACCTCACTGCAATCGGGAGCTTGAAGGGGTACCGCGGGCTGCGTTGGGGCCGCAACCTGGACCTGATCATCACCGACCAGCGCAGCTATCGCTCGGAGGAACCGACCGACAGGGAGGAGGCCCAAGTTTTTTCCAGCGAAGATTTTCCGGAGTTCATGCCCGAAGAAGCGATGGCGATTCTTGACGCCGGTCGAACCTACAACGGCGGCCATCCGCCAGAGTCGATCCGATACGGCAACCTCGAGGTCCCCAATTTTCGCAAGGATCAACCGGCTCAAACCATCCTCGGCGCCGAGCAGAAGGCTTGGTTTCTCGAGCGATTGCGAACCTCGACAGCCACCTGGAAGATCTGGGGCAACACCACCGCGACGCTCGATATGCGCGCCGATCCGCAAAACCTGCCGGCCGGGCTAACCAAGCCCTGGCCGGGCGAGGGATACGCTGGCTTCGGTGGCGGCGATCACGGCAGCGCGTATGTGGAACGCGGCGAGATTTATGATTTCGTCCGCGACCATGGAATTACAGGGTTTGCCACCGTGGCAGGCGATCGCCACAGTTTCTGGGCAGGACTGTCTGCAAAAGCTTTGCCACCCCAGCCATTCCAGCCCGTCGGTGTCGCTTTCGTGACCGGTTCAATCTCAGCACCCGGGTTGGTCGAGGCCTTTGAGCACAAATTCCCCAAAGAACATCCGCTTCGATCCCTCTTCCTCGGTCAAGGGCCGGAGGACCACGGTCCCCAGCCGACAATCAATATGCTGCTGCGCCATGGAGTGCGCTCGTGCCTGGAGTACGTGAAAAGCGGAGACGTTGTGAAGGCGCGAGCCTTGTCCAACCCGGATCTTTCGCCACATCTTTCATTCGTCGATATGGGCGGCCACGGTTACACAACCGTACGTGTCAGCAGTGACTCGCTGGAAACAGAATTTGTGTGTATCCCTCGTCCGATTGAGCGCAGTGATCGACCGGATGGCGGCCCGCTGGCATATCGCGTCCGGTATCGTGCCCGCCTATGGAAAAAAGACGAGCCGCCGAAACTCGAAGGAGAAGTTCTTGAAGGCAATCCGAAATTTTCGCTGTGAGATGGACTGAGAACTCGGTACTGAAAACCAGGAACTGGTCTTGAAAAGACCACTTTTGATTCCGCAGCCGAAGTGCCAGCCCTTAACCTCCTGGGCGTGAATTACACTGTCCTCAGATGCCCCTTTCCATATCCGGCCTGCGTCGCTGGTTTGCGGCCGGCGCCATCGGCCTGGTGCTGGTGGTCGCGGCCGTGTATTTCTACGCCCGGCACCGGGTGCAGAATGCGCTCAAGGAGGTGCCGGCAAAAATCGGAATTGAAATCCAGCAGAGTGCGCAGGGTTTTACCGTCTCCCGCTCCGAACAGGGCCACACTCTTTTCAAAATTCAGGCCCGCAAGGCGGTGCAATTCAAACAGGGCGGCCGCGCCGAGTTGCACGACGTCACGATTACGCTGTACGGGCGCGACTCCAGCCGCTTTGACCAGATCTACGGTGCGGATTTTGAATTTGATCCGCAATCCGGCGATGTCCTGGGAAAGGGTGAGGTCCAGATGGATCTTCAGGCCAACCCTGAAGGATTGACTCATCCCGACCAGGCGGCGCCGAAAGAACTGAAAAATCCCATTCACCTCACTACCACTAATCTGCTCTTCAACCAGAAGTCAGGCAACGCTTCGACTAAGGAGAAAGTGGAGTTCAGTATTCCCGAGGCCAACGGGTCGGCCGTTGGTCTCAACTATGTGGCCGATACCGCCCTACTGACTCTGCATTCGCAGGTGGACGTCGACTTCCATGGCGCCACTCCAGCCAGGCTGACAGCGGTCAGCGGCACCATCAGCAAGAATCCGCGCGTCGTTCTTCTGGAACTTCCGCACCTGGAGAATGCGGACCGCCGGGCCACGGCCGATAAAGGCACGCTTTTCCTGCGCCCGGACAATTCTGTGGAACGCATTCTCGCCGTCGGCAACGTTCGGGTGGAATCCCGCGGTGCAAGCACCACGATGGCTCAGTCCAACCAGTTAGAGTTGGTGATGGCGGCGCAGTCCCAGGAAACCTTGCGCACCGCCACTTTCTCCGGCGATGTTCGAATGGTCAATTCAGGGACGCAGCCGATGCAGGGCAATGCGGGCCTGGTGGTCATGAACTTCACTGGAAACAACGTTCTGACCACAGTCCATAGCCAGGACAATGTCAGACTGTTGCAGCATCAGCAGCCCAGCAACGCCTCCGCCGGCGCGCAGGACGTCGAGATCACAGCGGCGGCCATCGACTTTGTCGTGGCCAACGGTCGCCGGCTCAAGCGCGCGGACACTTCTGGAGCGGCCCAAATTGCCATTCGCCCCATCGCGCCCGCCAGCGGGCAGACGTTGGTCACGGCCGGCAAGTTTCATGCGGGTTTCGACGATCTGGGCCAGCTCGCGTCGGTACACGGCGCCCCGAATGCTCGCGTGGTGTCGCAAACTCCGGGCCAGCCCGACCGGGTAAGCACCAGCACGATGCTGGATGCGTCATTTCATCCCGGCAGCGGCATTGACTCGATCGTGCAGCAGGGAAACGTCGCCTACCATGACGCCGAACGCAAAGCCTGGGGTGAACGGGGCACGTACACACCGGCCGACCAGATGCTCGTGCTCACCGGGTTTCCTCGGATCATCGATGGCGGCATGACTACCACCGCGCGGACCATGCGGCTGAATCGCGCGACGGGAGATGGCCTTGCCCAAGGCGACGTAAAGAGCACCTATAGCGACCTGAAAGCCCAGCCCAATGGCGCGTTGCTGGCTTCTTCCGCTCCAATTCACGTGAGCGCTCAAGCCATGACGGCACACAGCACTCCTGCGGTCGCGGTCTACACCGGGGATGCCCGGCTGTGGCAGGACGCCAACGTTATCGAAGCGCCATTGATCGAATTCGATCGCAACCGCCGCTCGGTTGTGGCGCGCGGATCGGCTACTCAACCGGTGTCTACAGTTTTGGTCCAAACCGAGAAAAGCGGAAAAGTCACACCTGTGAAAATCACGTCCGCCCGATTTAGCTATACGGATGCCGAGCGTACGGCCCACTTCGAAGGCGAGGTACAGGCGAAGAGTTCAGACCTCACGATCACCGCGCGTGAAATGGATGTCTTTCTGCAGGCCCGAGAGCAGCAAACTGGAGACCATGCGACACCAAATCAGTCACTTGCAGGGGCAAGCGCGGGAATAGGGAAGATCGATCACATTATCGCAAGGGAGCAAGTGGTCATTACACAACCCACCCGGAGAGCCACCGGCGAATTGCTGGTGTACACCGCGGCCGACGACAAGTTCGTGCTGAGCGGTGGAACTCCGAGCATTTTTGATGCCGAACGTGGCAAGATTACGGGGGTTTCGTTGACTTTATTTAGACACGATGATAGGGTCCTGGTTGAAGGCGATAACACATCCCCTACTGTCACTCAGACGCGAGTGGCACGTTAAATGCGTACCCTTGCCACCGACGAAATCGGGAAGTCGTACCGCGGTCGCAGGGTTGTGAATGGCGTCAGTATTCGAGTAGGGCAGGGCGAAGTTGTTGGTTTACTTGGACCTAACGGTGCCGGCAAGACCACAACGTTTTACACCATCGTAGGCTTGATCCCCCCTGATACTGGCCGAGTACTTATTGATGAGGAAGATATTACTGACGTGCCAATGTATTTACGGGCACGCCAATATGGCATCAGTTATCTGCCTCAGGAAGCTTCGGTCTTCCGCAAACTGACAGTTGAGGAAAACATCCTGGCGGTGCTGGAAGCCCAGCCCATCTCCTGGCATGAGCGCCGGGAAAAAATGGAAGAGTTGATCGATCAGTTGGGGTTGGAGCATATCCGGCAAAATCGCGGATACGCTCTGTCTGGTGGAGAACGGCGGCGCGTGGAAATTGCCCGCGCCTTGTGCATCAACCCGAGATTTATTTTGCTCGATGAACCGTTTTCCGGTATCGACCCGATTGCAGTGCTCGATCTGCAGAAGATCATCAGCGATTTGAAGGCCAGCGGGATCGGAGTGCTGATCACCGATCACAACGTGCGCGAGACGCTCGCGGTTACGGACCGGGCCTACATCATCGATGGCGGAAGGATTTTAGCCTCGGGCATGCCCGAGCAGCTGGCCAGCGATCCCCAGGTGCGGAAAGTGTATTTGGGGGAGAGTTTTTCGCTGGTTTGAGAGAGAGTGCGTGAAACCACTGGTGAAAAACCGTTGGTGAAAGACTGCTGGTAAAAAGACCGTCTGTAAAAAGACAGTTGTCAGTTTTCGGTTGTCAGTTTCAGCGCAGACGATTGGGAGATGGTTTTCGTAACTAATAATTAAGAATTATGGTTCTACTCCAGCCCAAGCTCCATCTGAAAGTCTCGCAGAGGCAGATCCTCACTCCTGGCCTCGTGCAGATGGTCAGCGTTCTGGCGCTGAACAAGCTTGAGTTGCGCGACATGATAACGGCGGAGATGGTGGAGAACCCGGTTCTGGAAGAACTGGAAGACTCGGTCCCGCTGCTTGATGATGCTGCGCGCCGCGAAGAAGACCGCGAACGGGTTGCCCCCGAAGAAAACACCGTTACCGCGGTCGAAAAGAAAGATCCGTTCGAAGAGATCGATTTCGGTTCGTTCTTTCAGGAATATCTCGATCCCGGCTATCGCAGCCGCGGCGAGATGGAAGAGATCGAGCGGCCGTCATTTGAGAATTTTCTTTCCAAACCCACGACGCTCTCCGACCATCTGGCCTGGCAACTCGGGGCTCTCTCGGTGCGTCCGGAGGTGCGGGAGGCTTCCGAAATCATCATCGGCAACCTGAGTGAAGACGGCTACCTGATCGCGAGTGATGATGAGTTGCTGGGCATTGCACCGCCATCGGCGCCCGAGGTCGACGCTACCATCGCGGCCAACGTGGTGAAAGAAGCTGCCGCGCTGGGATTGTCCACCGACGACGAAGAAGGGCTCGAAGGAGTTCCCGAATCGATTGGTGAGGCCTCAGTTGCTGAATGGGACGAATCCGCTTCCGATCTGCATGCTTCCGCCGGCACTGCCTTTGCACCCGCGCCGGAAGTGACGGCGCCTGAAATCACGGCTGCGCCTGTGACACCCCAGCCCGCCCCGGTTCCCCCGCGAAAGTCAGCTCAACCTGCGTATCAGCCCAGCTTTAACCTGGCTGATTTGCACGAAGCTCTGGATTTGATACGGCAGATGGATCCCCCGGGAGTCGCCTGCCGCGATCTGCGCGATTGCCTGCTCTACCAACTGCGTTACCACCAGCAGCAACTTGCCGCTCACAAGAACGGCAACGGCGAGGCCACCGCGCAAGTTCTTTCCGACGCGGTTGCCATCGTGGACCAGCATCTGCGCGCCCTGCAGAACAAGCAGTACAAGGAAATCGCGCGCGCCATCAACCGTCCGCCGGAAGCCGTGCAAGAGGCTTTGGAATACATTCGAACCCTCGATCCCCGTCCCGGCCTGCGTTACAACAAGAGCGTTCCCCGCCTGATCGAGCCTGATGTTGCTTTTATCAAACACGGCGACGAGTGGCTGGTGATGATGAACGAAGATGACGTTCCGGTGTTGCGCCTGAATCCGGCCTACAAGCGCCTTCTGACTCGCGATACCAATGACAAGGACACGCGGAATTACGTCAAAGAGCGCTACAAGAGCGCCATTCAGCTCATCAAGAACATCGAACAGCGCAAGCAGACCATCACCAAAGTCTGCTACTCCATCGTGACCCGCCAGCAGGATTTTCTGGAAAAAGGCATCGACCAGCTCAAACCCATGATGATCAAGGAAGTCGCTGAAGAGATCGGGGTGCATCCTTCCACAGTGAGCCGGGCCGTTGCCAACAAATATGCCCACACTCCCCAGGGGGTTTTCGAGTTGCGATACTTTTTCAGCGAGAGCGTGAACGGCCCGCAGGGCGGGAACACTTCGCTGCTTATCCTCAAGCGCCGGGTCAAAAAGCTGATCGAGGAAGAAGATCCACTCCGGCCGTTGACTGACGAACAGATCACCAGAATTCTTCAATCTCAGGGTATCCAGGTCACACGCCGCACGGTCGCGAAGTATCGGGAAGACATGCGCATCCCCAGCACACACCAGCGAAGAGTAAAAAAATAAAGAGGGAAGGGCGCGACTTTAGTCGTGCCGCAAGTCGCGGCCCATGAAGAGAGAAAGGGGCGCTCATGAACGTAGAGTTCACCGCCAGACAGTGTGAAATCACTCCTGCCCTCCGCAAGTCAGTCGAAACCGGGCTGACGAAAATCCGAAAAATTCTAGGCGATCAATTCGACAGCAAGGTAACGCTGAGCATCGAAAAACATCGCCACAAGGCCGAAATCACGATCAGCCCACGTAACGGGCCGCTGGTTGGCGTTGCCCAGTCCGGGGACATGAAGTCCGCCATCAGCGAGGCGCTCGAGCACCTGGAAAAGCAGGCAGTAAAGTACAAAACTCGCTGGCGCAGCAAGAAACGTCACGAGCATAAGATCCAGCAAAAGAAATGGAACGGCAAGGGCGCGCAGGACAGCCTGCCGGTGGCGGTTGGCCTCGCAGAAACTACCGAGATCTCCCTGGTTGTTCACAAGTTCCCAGCAATCGCCAAATCCACCGAGGTGCATCTGGTGCGCTCCGAGGACGCGGTCGCCACCCGCCCCATGACCCTGGAGGAGGCAATTAAGGAAGCGCACTTTCGCGACCGTGACGTTTTTGTCTTCCGCGATCCCCAGGGCAAGGTAATGGTCCTGCACCGCACCCGCGAAGGAAAGATGGAGCTGATAGAAGCTCCGTAGGGTGGAACGGCGCAGGATGTTGATCCTCGATTTTCGTGTCAACTACGGCGGGCGGGTTTTCCTTCCGACACCGAGGCACGCTTACCGCTCATCTCCCGCAACAAGTTCGAAAATGACATCCGCGCAAGTGAGCACGCCTTTAAAAAGTAGAATGTGCAGGGAGGCGGGGACATGTCCAGTCAAGAATCAAGCCGTTTAGATCCCTGGTCGGCGGTGGTCATTGCTTTGACTTTGGTACTTTTTGTCGTATCCATATTTGTCAAAGGATTTACCCACGAGTTGCTGCTTGAGGCGGGAGTTTTCCTGGTCTCGGTAAAGCTGATCCTGATGGCACAGAAGAACAGCGTGTCGGCCAAACTCACCACTGAGCGTCTGGAGCAAATTGCCGTCCTGCTGGAGGGGATGAAGAGCGGCCCCAGACTCGATCTTTGATGGATTCCGCAGAAAAACGCAGGCTTTTGCGGCGTATTCCGGGACTACGTCGACATGTCAAATCAGATTGAACTCTCAGCGGGAGATTTGCGTAAGTAATGCCTATGACAGGCTCCAAGGCCGTGCTTCGGCTGGTCGCGTTCGCCTTACTCGCGGGGTCGTCGGTAGGTCGTGCTCCCGCCACTGAGGCCGTCACCGCCGGAAGCATCATGGCCCAGGTGGCTGCCAACCAGGACCGCAGCGAAAAGCTGCGAAGCCAGTACGTCTATCAGCAGCGCATCCACGTAGTTTCCAGAAAGGGCAACGGCAAGGTTCTGCGTGAAGAAACGGCAGACTACCACGTTGTCCCCAAGCCCGACGGCACCGGGAAAGCGCTTCAGCAGCTGACTGGCCGGTACTGGCATGGCGGCAAGTATGTGGACTTCTCGGGTGAGCCGGTGCCCGAATCCGGACAGCACGGACGCAGAACTGGTTCACAGCTTTCGCGAGGATCTTACTGACGACCATTCCAAGGACGGCCTCGCCCGTGATCTCTTCCCGCTGACCACCGAACAGCAGCAGGACTACCAGTTTCGCCTGATCGGGGAAGAAACCTTCGAGGGCCACAAGACCTACCACATCGGTTTCACTCCGAAAGACTCGGAGGATATTGACTGGGCGGGTGAGGCGTTCATCGACGAAAGCGAGCTGCAACCAATTTATGTGTTCAGCAAACTATCCAAACGCATCCCGTTTGGGGTTCGCACTTTCCTGGGAACCGATCTGCCGGGCATAGGTTTCGCAGTCCACTATCGCAGACAGGAAGACGGCGTCTGGTTTCCCACCAGCATGGGCAGCGAATTTAAAATTCACGTTCTGTTCTTCTTCAACCGCAAGATGTCAATTTCGATGGAAAACAAAGATTTTGAGCATACCCACGTGGAAAGCAAGATTGTGGAAGGCAATCAATAATCACGTCAGGAGTTGAAGGCTAGGCGCTCGAAACTTCTTCCGTCACCACGCTGAAACTAGTCAGATTGGCGATGCCGAACGAGGTTGTAATGGCGACGTCTGAAGCGTCGCGCCCGGTGGCCATCAGCACCCGTCCGATCCGAGGCTGGATATGGCGGGCATCGAAAGTCCACCAGCGATTTTGCAGATAAGCTTCGAACCACGCGCTGAAATCCATCGGCGTCGGTTCCTTGGGCACACCAATGTCGCCCAGATATCCGGTAGCGTAGCGGGCCGGAATGTTGAGGGCGCGGCAAAAGGTGACCGCAAGGTGCTGGAAATCGCGGCACACTCCGGTGCGCTCGGTAAAGACATCCAGCGCGGTCTTTGAAGAACGCGCGTAGTTGTAGCCGAAGGCCACCTTCCAGTTGATCCAGCCGCAGATGGCCTGTACCCGGCTCCATCCCGGCTTCAGGTGGCCGAACAATTCAACCGCAATATTCGACATGCGGTCTACCTCGCAGTACCGGCTGTTGAGAAGATAGCGAAGAGTTTCCGGCGGCAACTCATTCACCGGATGCTCGTGTGCCTCAGGATCGCCTTCGTCGGGCGTTCCCGGATCCTCGATTAACGTGGATCCGTTCAGCCGCAGCGGTCCCGCAGGGGCTAACCATCGAGCACAGCGATTGCCGTAGCTGTCGAAATAGCTTTCGACTTTCATCTCAGGACTGATGCTCACCTCGTCCGGTTCGCGCAAATCTGGGACGCGAGAAGGATGCACGTGCAACATCCCAACCATGGCTACGGGCTCGGGGATCTCGAATTGAATGTCGTATCCCAGACGTATCAGCATGGGCTGCCTGGTCTTTCCAGGCACGCATTATGACCTATCCGGCAGCACCCTTGAATTCAAAATCTGGATGGGAGTGAATCGGGCGCCCATTTTTCGCCTGTTTTGCGGAAGCTGCGAGGCGCCTCATTCGTCCCGGTGAACCGTCTCCATCGAAAAAGCCGGCAGGCAGATGGCGATGTATTCGGTTCCCCCTTCGCCTGGCGTGGAATATTGGACCCACTCGCCGCGGTGAGCGATGACCGCCTGCCCCGCGGCAACATCAAGCTCTCCGGTTTTGTGCTTCACGTGCAGGACGCCTTTGAGGACCAGCGTGAATTCATCAAATTCCGGCGTCTGGCCGGGCTCTTCCCAGCCCTGCGGACTGCGCATGTGGGCGACGCTCACTCCTGAGGTCTTGGTGTTGACGCGGCCGACGAATTCGTCGATCAACTTCGGTTTTGTGCCGGCGGCACGGATGCGAGTGGGTTCGGCAACCAGGGTAGGCATGTCTTCTCCTCAGATAAACAACAACCAATTTACCAAGAGAATTCACCAAGAGATTAAATAAGAGAAGACGAGCCGTGACTTTCTAGACCGACAGCAGACGTACTTTTTCTGCCTGGCTCGCTGCCAGCGCGTCGAGCGGTGGAACGGATAGGGGCACGGTCAGGGTGTTCTCCGGCGGCGTGGCGCCAGTCTGGAAGGCCTTCACCAGCATTTCCAGAGCTTGACCCGTGTTCGGTCCGGCGAAAATGGTAGCGGTCAAGAGGCCTCTTTTTACCCAGGCCTGACCTGTTTTGGGCAGGCCGTCGCATCCGATGAAGGGCAAGCTGAGCCAGCGCTGTCGAGCCACGCTGTCAGGCAGCTCCTGAAAGGCCTTCCGCGCGCCCAACGCCATGCCGTCATCCTGAGCGGCGATCAGGTCGATTCGATTCTGGTGAGAAGTGGACAACCGCAGCCAGGAGCTCACTGCCCGATAGGAACTGGCTTCGGTCCACTGTGCCCGCATGACTTTTACTTGTACGTCAGCCGGCTTGGTCTCGTACATACCGGTCGTCCGCTGCTTCGCGGCCAGGCTCTCAGAAGGGCCTTGAACGTATAGAACGGCTCCGCCTCTGGGTAGAAGCGCGGCAAACTGATGTCCCTGAATGCGGCCGATTTCCTCATGGTCGGAGCTGACTCCGAAGATGGGAACGCGGCAGGTTTTGCGGAGTTCGGTAATGTATTCGACGTTGCGATTCAGCACTACCCAGCCGATGCCGGCGGCGGCCGCGGCGCGAGCCACCTGCGGCAGCGCGGTTCCCCCCACGGGTTCGAAAACGATTCCGTCAGGCTGAGAGTCGGACCGCGACTGAATGACATTCAGAATCTGCTGACTCTGGGTGATGGAATCATTGTCCGCGTAGATGATTTGAACGTCGACGCCCAGGCGTCGGGCGGCTGCTTCAGCGTCCGCAGCCTGCTCGATCTGATAGTCGTTGTCGTTGGTCGTCAGCGAAACCAGAAACTTAAGCTTTTTCATTGAGTTCACGGTCCGTCAAATCATACATGGGCATTGGTTCGCAGGCACCGTGACTGAGGTAACCAAGGTTCAGGGCGTGATACGCGAGTTCGCACTGTGCTTTGGCGTGACAGTGCAATGCTAAAATGCCCAACCTCAGGAGAAAAATGTCATGGGCAAAGCTCTCATCGCCGCAGGATTGCTGTGTTTTTGCACGCTCTTGGGCTGGTCGCAAACCAAACTCTCAACCCACTGGGAAGAACTCACTGCGGGCGATTTCCGTTCGGCGATCCAGCAGTCGCAAGGCACCTGCCTGCTGCCCTTCGGCATTCTGGAAAAGCACGGCCCTCATCTGCCCCTGGGAACCGATCTGCTCAACGTTCGCTATGCAGCTCTTCACGCCGCCGACCAGGAATATGCCGTGGTTTTTCCTGAGTACTATTTTGGCCAGATCCTTGAGGCCCGGCACGAACCCGGCACCATTGCCTACAGCCGGCAATTGCAGTTGGCGTTATTGCAGGAGACCACGGACGAGATGGCCAGGAATGGCTGCAAGAAAGTCATCATTGTGAATGGTCACGGCGGAAATGAGAGTTTGCTCCCTTTCTTCGCCCAAACCCAACTGGAAAAACCGCATGATTATGTGGTCTACGTATTTGGCCTGATGGAACCGCCCGCCGGCGGTCCCGCGCGCAAGAGTACGGGGCCAGACATGCACGCGGGCGAAGTCGAGACCTCGACCACCATGGTCTCGCATCCCGAACTGGTACATCTTGATCGCGCCAAGAGCGAGTCGGGAGGCGATCTGGGGCGGCAGAAGCTGCCTGAGAATCTCTACACTGGAATCTGGTGGTATGCCCGCTTTCCCAACCACTATTCCGGGGACGGCTCCGCGGCCACACTTGAGATGGGTCAGTACAAAATGAACGCCTGGATCGACGGGATTATGAAGGCGATTCGCGCCGTCAAAGCGGATGGCGAAAGCCTCAAACTGCAGAACGAGTTTTTCGAGAAGGCATCGCATCCGCTGGACACGCGCCCTTAAGACAGGTTGACCGAAGGAATTTGTCCTCGATCCGCACCGGAATTCCCACAGGTCGGCGCACGTAACTTGGGTAACGTTGGCCCCGGTTCGCTCCCATGCTACGCTCCCTTATAGGCCATAAAATCAGTCGTTTGCGGGGAGCGGCGCAGGCATAAGCGCAGCCCTTCAGCCGGCCTGATGCCGTCCAGCGCGGCAGTCGAAGCCAAGCGAGACCGCTCACGATGCCACGCATACCGATCTTCAAACTCGGCCGCTCGGCGGAGGAGATTCCGCCTCCCAACCTCAGCAGCTATACGCCTAAGCTTCCTCTCGATGATCTTCAGCTGGGCGTGGACAACCTGCGTCACGACGTCCACCTGAGCCCGCGATTCGTCGAGCAGGCGCGGCTGCGGATCGCGCGCATCATCGTGCGTCATGGCGACATGGATGGTTTGCTGGCGGCGGAGCCGCAAGACCGGAGCGCAGGCAATCACTTTGCCGGGTCCATGCGAGCGGCAAACCCGCTCGCGCCCAAAACAAATCCGTCGGAACTCAAGACACTTCTGGCAGAACTGCATGTGTCGGCGCTGAATCGCGCCAAGGCGGCGGAAAATCTTTCGGTGGACGTGCTGGCTCGAGTTGCCATCATCAAATTTCTGCGGGTTGAGTTGAACGCACAATTCGCTCAATTGCTGGAACGTGGCCGCATGATGCTGAAGAGCTACGAAGGCGTGCGCCAGCAGAAAGCGCTGGAGTATCGCGAGAAGGTGGCAACCTTCCAGGTGGCAAAAAAAATCATCCTGCGCAAGACGGGGCAGGAACTGTTCCGCATCTTGCGCGAGATTGAAAAGGAAACCCTGGCCCGCATGCGGCGATCGCTTTTCGGCAACCGCGGCGAGGCCGAATACAAGCTCTTCCTCAACCCGCTGGTATTCACCGATGACGGTTGCGACACCTACCTGAATGCCGAGCACTATGTGATGCTGGGCAATTTCGACCGCGACCCGGACCGATTTTCCAATGTGCGCAGGGTTGTCCGCGAATTTCTGCTGACGCTGAACCTCGGCTCGAAAGCGGAGGACGATAGCGTGGTCGACGGCTGGTTGAACGTCCCCGAAAATGCCCACGAACTGGTGGGCGCGGGCCAACCCGACGAAGCCACCCGTGAGGGCCGCGCACAAAAGGCGCGCCTGCAGGCCTGGGTGGAGCTGCTGGAGCGCGAGAAGCTGATGGACTACGTCATTGCGTCCTATGAAGTGGTGCCGCTGCTGGGCGAATACTCGCCACGCATCAACGCGCAGCAATTGAAGAATGGCTTGATCTCGCGTGAAGAGCGCGATCGGGTGGAGAAGCTGATCGCAGAACACGGCAAGCTTTCTCCCGAGAGCCTGTATTCGGCGGTGGCGCGTTGTGCCGCATGCCGGGGAGCTGACCGGTCAAAAATGGCGGCCCGCTTTCTGCGCGACTTCCTGCGCTATCACCGCGATTTGCGGCGGCTGGAAGCGCTCAATTCCGCGCTGGACAGCGGCAATCTGATCGGCAATTCGAAGATGCGGGAACTCTCCGCCATGAATGGAACGCTGTACGAGTTCGTGTTGCCGGAGGAGCAGAAGCCGTCGGAAGAAAAAGTCCTGCGTCACGTCATTCTAAAAGCCGATATCCGGGACTCGTCGCGGCTCACGCAGTCGTTGCTGGAACGCGGCATGAACCCGGCTTCCTACTTCAGCCTGAATTTTTACGATCCAGTCAACAAATTGCTGGCCAAGTACGGTGCCCGCAAGGTGTTTGTCGAAGGCGACGCCATTATTGTGGCCATGCTGGAGCACGAAGGCGAAGCGTCGCTGGCAGTGAGCCGGGCTTGCGTGCTGGCGCGGGAAATCATCGAGATCGTCCGCGGGTATAACCATCTCCTGGGGCGCGCAGGATTGCCCGCGCTGGAACTGGGAACGGGAATTTCATTTCAGGATTCGCCGCCGATGTACCTGATGGATGGCGAACACCAGATCATGATTTCCGAGGCCTTGAACGAAAGCGACCGGCTGTCGTCCTGCAGCAAGCGTGTACGTAAGGCCATCGCAGGTTTGGATAGCCCGTTCAACGTGTACGCCTTTCAGACGCTCGACGATGCCGACGCGAAAGAGAGCCCGGAAGATTTCATCCTGAAATACAACCTGAACGGAATCCGCATCAGCGAGGCCGCGTTTGCCCGTTTGCAGCAGGAAATTTCTCTCGAAGCCTGCCAGCTCGATTTGCCCGCCCTGTGGGGCAGCGAAACCTTTCGGCTGCATCGCGGCCTGGTACCGATCGGCAACGACATTTTCAAGAAAATCCTGGTGCGCTCCAGCCAGATTCCGCAAATCGATCCGCAGAAATTCTCTCTGCAGCACTGGACCGAGCGGTGGTACCACGAGGTCTGCTCCAATCCGGACATTTACGCGATGTTGGAGGGGAAGACAGTGGCGGGTAAGTAACGAAACCAGTTTTCAGTTTCCAGTTATCAGTTTTCAGTTGCTCACTAGAAGCTTGACTTGCCTCGTACCGGCTTGAATGGGATCAGCACCACGGCTTCGAGATCAACTGCATTGCCGTTTTTGGTTGCGGGACGAAAGCGCCAGTGCGCCAGCGCGGCGCGCGCATACTGATCGAGTTGGTCGTCGACGCCGCGTAGAACCCGCACATCCGTGACCGATGCCGTCGTTGCGGATGACGGCATAAAGAGTGACTGTGCCCTGCACATTGCGGCGCATCAGCTCCAGCGGGTAGGCGGGATCGACTTTCTGCGTGGCCACGGGCGCGGTCAGCTCTCCCTTGTTTTCACTCTTGTCTTCATTCTTGCCCTCAGTCCCATTCAGTTCGGCAAAACGAATGACCCAGCTTCCGCCTGCCGAATTCAAATTGGGCATGTTGAGCGTCATCTTGTAAAACTTGCGATCGCCGAAGATCCAATGATCGACGTCGGTGGCTTTGTCGTCGCCGACCGCTGCGGGAGCAGAATGGGCCGGCAGGAGCAGCGACTCGCGGCGGAGTTGCGTACCGCGACGGTGGAGGTGTTTTGAGCATTGGGTGCGACACCGACGGTCAGGCCGGTGGGAATGCCATCGCCTTTGCCTGGAGTTTGAACCGCTCCCACTCCCGCGCTCGGTGTTTGCCGAAATGTCAGGAGTGCCTGCGGCGCCCGCCTTTCCGGCGGGAGTCGCGGCAAAGGTGCCACGGCGATTTCCGGCCGGCATGTCCATCGGCTCACGGGCTGCTGCGGGATGAATGCCGAGCGCGATGAGCCGGCCTCCATTGTCAGATCCCGCATTGCCCTGAATCGAGGGCGGCGGCGCTACGACCGTGGGCCCGCCATTTCCGAGCGCGGGTTGGGAGCCTGCGTTGCCGCGTATTGCTCCGCGACCGGCAACTCCGGAGCGGGAGCGACCACTTCGGAGTGGCCGATGTTGAGCTCTCCTAACTTGCGCGCCGAAGTGGCGTCCACTTGCGGCGCCGGCGCCACCGCCGCTTGCGACAAGGTGGGAGCCTGCTGGCCGTTGAGCCGGCATGGTTTCCGGAGCGGGCGCGACTACGGACGCGGACATAGGCTTGGAAGCCTTCGGCTCGCCGCCGCGCTGGTCGAGGCCAGCGGCACCACCGGCCGGGCTTGTTTGCGACCAGGCGACGATGTTTGGCAGCGGCACGTCATGATTCAGTTTGACGTCCGACGGAGTGACAATCGTCTGGCTGCGATTGTCGGACTCGGGCGGCACCGAAATGATTGGCTGCGGAGCGTATTCCGGCTCTCCTTTTTGCGGCATCGGCTTCCGTGCGCCGCCGGTATCGAGCGGCGGCAGATATTCGGCGGGAGCGTAGTAGATCACGTCGGCCCGATTGAAAGTTCGGCTGATCACGACTTCCGGCCGTTGTGGCCAGAGCTGAACTGATCCCCAGAGGACACGATCGCGGCGAGGTGGCAGATCACCGACACTGCGAAGCGGTTCCAGGGCAGGTGCGAGGTGACGAAAACGTCCGGCCAAAACGATCCCGGCCTCGACGATGGATTGAAAAGACGCTTGCGGGCGAGGACGAAGCAGATCCGAAAGATTCTGCAAGAAAGACCGTGTGCCAGGGGGGCAGGTCGACCAGGAGCACGGGCGCAGGCGCGACTTCCGGTGCTGGTTCGAGCGTGGATTCCAAAAGCGCGGGGGAGTTCTCATCAATTAGGCCGAATCAGCAAAGTTTAATTATAGACTGCTCATTCAGTCCCACATACTGACGAGTTCAGCGATCTCGAATGGCGAGCGGCCCGTTTTGGGCCTCAGGAGGGCGCTCTGGAGTGTCGAGAGGAGGGACGCTCTCCGCTTTTTAGTGCTTTAATGCTCTAATACTTACATGGGTCAGACGGTACAGAACGCTTCCCGTGATCTTGCTGCTGGCATGTGCGCTTCTGAGGGCGCAGAGCACCCCGCCGAGTGCGCCTGCCGGCAACCGGCCGAGAACTACTCGGGCATGTACTCCTTTTTGCAGGACGGAGAATTCGTGCAACTTAACGTCGAAGACGCAAACCGCGTGACTGGTTTTATTTCCCGCTACGGCGATCTGGAAAGCGATCACGGCCAGTTCCTCGATCATTTCTTCAAGCCGAGCACGCTCGACGGCAGGAAGTTGAGCTTTACCACCGAGACGGTCCACGGCGTATGGTACGAATTCAAGGGGAATATCGAACGTGGACCAGGGAAAAACCCGGGCGACGAAGCCTACTACCTGCTGAAGGGCACGCTGATTCAGTACAGCACAGACTCCAACAAGAAGACTTCGTCGAAGTCACGCGAAGTATCCTTCAAGTCGTTTCCTCAGGATCTGGACACAGCTCCGCCCAGCCAGAACTGAATCTTTGCTGAACGGGTTAGTGCGACGGAGCCAGCCTTTCCATGTCGTCAATCAAAGCTTGCGGCGATACCGGCCGCCCGAGAAACTGGCGCAGAAGGTCCTGCGTTTCGAATTCTCCTCCGACCTTGAGCAAATGATCTGAAATCCAGGGATACCAACGCGGATCGCCGGTATCGAATGGTCCCAGAGATTGCCGGATGCGTTGCCTGATGTCGGCCGTGATCACGGCGCCCAGACCGTAGTTCACCATGTAGCCGGGAGAGTCCACCAGCTGCACGCGCACCGCCCACCAGGAATACTCGGGATGCGGCACGATGTGCAGATAGCGGCTGGTGATGTCGGTCCACACCGCGTTCGGGTCCGCCGCCGGATTGTGTAGCATTCGGATTTCAAAAAGCGCCCAGGCAACGTCGAGCATCACTCCCGAGTAAAGATTCCGCAACGACTCCGACTGTGAAGAGGAAGTGCCCAGATATTTTTGCTGCCAGGAGGGTTCATAGACGCTCCACGACGGAACATCCGCGAAGGCCTCGATAAACAACAGACTGTCGTTGTAGGTGAAAGCAGGACGGGCCCGAACCGCGACAAAGTGAACCGCGTGGCCTTCTTCATGCACCAGCTCAAGCATATTGGAAAGGCCGCCGCGGTCGTAGCTCGCTGAAATGCGAGCGATGGCCGGCCGCCACGCGCCATTCACCATGCGGCCGCCTCGCAGCAGATCGGTGTAGGCCAGCGGCGCCTTGCCCGGCCGGGGATCGAGATCGTACAGGACGCCGAGACCCTCAAGATCGGCGCCAAGGTCGTGGTAGTAGCGCTCGCTGATCTTCTGCAACGCCTCCCGGGGAATGGCTTGATCCAGCATGCCGGCCAGTTTCTCCAGCGGCGTACCGATAATCCCACGGCTCGAGCGGAGTGTCGCCGCTTACCTGGCGCCAGGTATCGAGAATGTGTTCGAGCCAGGCTTCAACGTCTGCGGGCTGAACTCCGAGGCTGTCGGCGGCCGCGATAACGGCTGAGCCATGCTTTGCCGCGTCGGCCGCAGCCATCCGGATCATTCGCCGGTAGGGGCTATTGGGCTCATCTTTTCCGTTCAACGCTTCCCACAGAGGATTAAACGCAAGAAACAGCTTCTTACGTCTTTCCGGTTCCTTGATCTGTTCCAGCAAGCTGAAGGCGGATACGCGGTTGACCGACGTGCCCTCGAATTCCAGGCTGTTAGCCGAGTTCGTCAAAGCACGAATACAAGGCGGCCCGCAGTGCGTCGTACCCAAGATCCGGATTCTTCGCGTTCTTGCAATTACTCTGGGGAGAGGGAGTCGACGCATCTTCCGGGAAATCAGAGAGAGCGGCGCGCATGAGGGTGACGGCGCGGGCATCGGTTTTGGAAAGCCCGGTGGCCGGCAGCTTCGACAGATGTGCGACCAGCGCCGCCCGCTTCTTGCGGTAGATCGTCTCCCAGGCTTTGCGGTCTTTTCCGTCGTAGCTTTTCATCAGGCCCGAGTCGATAGTGCTGAACGCGCCGTAGGCGTCCAACACATCGGCGTAGATGCTTTCAGTCTGAGCCACGGACTCGGAGGCCGAGGTGTGGGCGAGTGCGCATGACACCAGACACGTCAGGCACATCCACAACGAAAACAGCTTTCGCATTCGTTCTCCCGATTACGCTTCCGAGTATAAATGCGCGGCGAGACGGCCCTGCCGGTCGACGCGATCTTCCACGCAACCTGTCATCCTGCGACTCCGGCCATCCATTCGCAAGCGAATGGATGGCCTTCGCTCAGGATGACAAACGCTCAGCGCTCGGGATGACGAGCTCAGGATGACAGAGTTTCAAGGACAACGGTTTGGGCTGAACAACCGCCGCATGCCTTGGAACTTCAGTTGAGCGCGTTGTATCCTCAGGGCGTGCCGCGCCCGCTTGCGCCTCATCGGTCTCCCACTCCGGGACTCGTCTTGGGGCTGATCATTACATTGGCCGCCGTGGTGGCCTGTTCCGGATACATTACGTGGCAGATTTCCGGTCTGCGCGAATTGCAGAACAACCTGGTGGACCGCAACCGCAAGGATTCGCTGCAGCTGCTTCGCATTCAAAACGATCTCAACACGCTGGCGCTGGCGATGCGCGACATCGTGGATAACAACGAACCCTATCCCCTGACCGCGTGGACGGCGCAATTCCAGCGTATCCGCGCCGACCTGGATGATGCGTTGCGTAAAGAGGAGCAAGTGGCAGTGGCGGATCGCACTCCGGAACAGCGTCAGTATCTGGGAAACTCGATGGCGCAGTTCTGGGACGCGGTCGATCGCACATTTGCCCTGGCCGCGAACGGCAAACACGACGAAGCGCGCAGCCAGATCCAGCTTTCGCTGCAGGCGCGCCAGGCGGCGCTGAGCACGGCGGTGGCGCGTTTGCTGGTGCAGAACAACGAGAGTGAAGAGCAGGCGGCTTTACGCATTGGCCAGATCTATGACCGGGTGCAGCGGCAGGTGTATCTGTTTCTTGCGCTCACGCTGATCGCCATACTTCTCACCGGGCTATATTCCATCCGTTCCAACCGGGAATTGTTCGCCCAACTGGCCGCGCTTTCCGCGCAGCGCAGTGAACTGGCGCAGAAACTGATTTCGACTCAGGAATCAACCTTGCGGCATATTTCGCGGGAGCTGCACGACGAATTTGGGCAGATATTGACTGCCGTCGGAGCCATGCTTTCGCGTGCCGGCAACCAGGTGCCGGAGGGTTCGCCGTTGCGCGCCGAGTTGCGCGAAGTTGCGGAGATCGCGCAGAGCACGCTGGACAAGGTTCGCAGCCTTTCCCAGGCGCTGCATCCGGTCATGCTTGACGAGTCCGGTCTCGAGAGTACGCTCGACTGGTACCTGCCGGTGGTGGAACGGCAGGCCGGCATTCACATATCCTATGAGAAATCGGGAACGAGCTTTTCCCGTGGACGGCAATTCTGCAATTCACGTCTATCGCGTGCTGCAGGAAGCGCTGAATAATGTGACCCGTCATTCCGGAGCCAAAGAAGCCTGGGTGCGTTTGCAGTTTCTGCCCAAGAGCTCTGAAGCTGGAAGTCGAAGATCACGGCAGCGGGTTTACCACGCAGGCAGGGAAGCAGGGAATTGGGCTGGTGGCGATGCGGGAGCGCGCTGAGTTGCTGGATGGCACCATCGAATTTGCCCGGCCCACGGAAGGTGGCACTCTGATTCGACTTACGATTCCCCGAGAAAGATTGAGCGAGAAAATGGATTCCCATGGCGGATAAAATCTCTGTGCTGTTGGTGGATGACCACAGCCTGGTGCGGCGCGGGTTCCGGCGCATCCTCGAAGACGAGGCGGATATCGAGGTAACCGGCGAGGCCGGCGACGGCGCCGAGGCGGTTCAGATGGCGCAGAAGCTCCTGCCCCAGGTGGTGGTGATGGATTGCGCCATGCCGAAGATGAACGGTCTGGAAGCCACGCGAAAGATTCTCCAGGAACATCCAAAAATTCTGGTGCTCATGCTCAGCATGCATCCGGAAGAGACCCTGGTGCGTCAGGCCCTGGATGCGGGCGCTCGCGGTTACGTGCTCAAGAATGCCGTGGACCTGGAATTAGGCGCGGCGATTCGCCGGGTGGTCGCAGGAGAAACGGTTCTGGATTCGCAACTGCACCGCCCGACTACGCTCAGGGGTGAGCGCGACGAACACCTTACGCCGCGCGAACTCGAAATCCTGCAAATGATCGTCGACGGAAAATCCAACAAGGAAATTGCCAGCGTCCTTGAACTGAGCGCCAACACGGTCGCAGTTCACCGCGCCAATATCATGGACGCACTGGGCATTCACAAAACTGCCGAACTGGTCGTGTACGCCATCCGCAACGGGCTGGTAAATCTTCCGTGAACCGTCGCCGATTTCTGTTCGGCATGGCTGGCCTTGCTACCGCTTCAGGTTTGATCCCAGACGCGACGGCCATACCCCAAGGCCCTTCTTCTCCAGGATTTCGCCTGGTGGATGTGACCTCCACGTCCGGCGTGCGTTTTCACCACAACAGCGGCGCCTATGGAGGCAAGCTGCTTCCCGAAACCCTAGGCGCGGGATGCGCGTTCCTCGACTATGACAACGATGGATGGCAGGACATTTTGTTGATCAACGGAATGGACTGGCCGGGTCACAAGCGCGAATCCAGTACGCTGAAGCTTTACCGCAATAATCGCAACGGCACTTTCTCGGACGTCACGCGCAGCGCGGGTCTCGAAGTAGAGATGTATGGCATGGGGGTCGCGGTGGGCGACTACAACAACGACGGCTATCCCGACCTGCTGGTGACCTGCGTCGGGCAGAACCGGCTATTCCAGAACACGGGCAAGGGAACATTTGTCGATGTCACCAAGGCCAGCGGCCTGGGAGGACGACAGGCCTTCAGCACGTCCGCCTTGTGGTTTGATTTTGATCGCGACGGGTTACTGGATTTGTTTATCTGCAATTATGTGAAGTGGTCTCCAGAGCACGATGTGTTTTGCAGCCTTGACGGAAAGAATAAGTCCTACTGCACCCCGGAAGCCTACCGCGGAGAAACCTGCTGGCTTTTTCATAACCTGGGCAACGGAAAATTTGAGGACGTCACTCCAACCAGCGGGATTTTCGACAGCAGTTCGAAATCACTGGGCGTGGCCATGCTCGATTACGATCAGGACGGCTGGCCCGACCTGCTGGTAGCGAATGACACCCAGCCCAACAAGCTCTACCGGAACCAGCACAACGGAACTTTTAAAGATGTTGCGCTGGACGCCGGCATCGCCTTCAGCGCGGAAGGCAAGGCGCGCGCCGGCATGGGCGTCGACGTAGCCGACTTCAACAACTCGGGAAGCTCGGGAGTTGCCATCACCAATTTCGATAACGAAATGATCGGCCTCTATCTCGCCAGCGGGACAAATTACGCGGACATGGCCACGCAGAGCGGAGTCGGGCTTGCCTCGAAAGACAGATTGGGATTTGGCTGCGTGTTTCTCGATGCCAATCTGGACGGCTGGCTCGATCTGGCAGTGGTAAATGGACACATTGACGACACCGTGCGCAATGTTCGCGGCGTCGGCTATGCGCAAGCTCCGCAGTTATTTCTAAACAATGGACACGGAAGATTTACCGATATCGCAAACGAAGTCGGCGGCGGTTTCAGTCAACCCAAGGTCGGACGCGGCCTCGCCTATGCCGATTTTGACCGCGACGGCGATCTCGATCTGCTCATGACCACCAACAACGGCCCCGCCTATCTTTACCGCAACGACCAGTTGGCCGGAAACAATAGCGTTCGGATTCGCCTGGTCGGGACTAAATCGAATCGGGATGCGATCGGCGCCAGAGTGCGAATTTTTAACGGCGGCTTGAGCCAGTCACGCCTGGTGAAAGGTGGATCCAGCTACCTGTCGCAATCCGAGTTGCCTCTGACCTTCGGTTTGGGAAAGCTCGACAAAATCGATCGCCTGATGATCGATTGGCCGAGCGGTGCTACTGAGGATTACAAGAATCTTGCCGCAGGCCGCGGGTACGAGTGCGTGGAAGGAAAAGGAATCACACCGCTTACCCGCTTCTAATTTGTCATCCTGAGCGGAGTGAGTTGCTTCGCAACGCGAAGCAATAACGGAGTCGAAGGACCCCTACACGCTCCACCGCAGTAGAGATTCTGTAGAATTTGGGGTTGAACTTAGCGGAGCATCGCGGCGACGACCGTTAATGCGATAGGGGTCCTTCGACTCCGGCCATCCATTCGCAAGCGAATGGACGGCCTGCGCTCAGGATGACAAAGGTCAGCGCTCAGGATGACAGAACGGCTGGGGTGAGCATAGTAACCACATCCGCTCAGCCCCCAGCTGCCCTAGTATTTTTTCAGTATTGTGCCGTGCGAGCGTCGAGGTTAATGTGAGTCAACTTTTATGCCCTCATAACGCGGCACTCCTGGCCGTGATTCTGAGGAGTTCACCCCACAAAGAGGCAGGCGACGCAACCTGCCTCTTAATTTTTTGGTCCCTATATTCGCCAATCAGTGGCCAGTGTAGTCACTACCTTGCGGGCGGCGGCGAGGAGCTTCCTATTCGGCACAAGAGAATGTCTTGGCCCGAATAGCTGTGGGTTACCGCAGCCGGACCGCGAAAGCTCGGCGATCCATTCGGCTTGTTTTTCGTCGATCCATCCTGCCTGAAATAGCCACGCATTCGCTCCCGAGCCGGCCTGAGATTCCTGTGACACTTCCCGCAGAGCTTCTGGCAAAGTTTGAGCGTCGTAGGACCACAGCTCCGGAGAAGACGCGATGACCCGATAGTTCCCGCAGGCGGAGTGCAGAAATGTCTGGGTCGTCTTGATCTCGACCACTCGATCGGGGCAAAGGTAGTAACTCAGCATCAAGCCGCCTTCGTAATCGGTCAGGAAGACCGAGCCCGGAGGCGCTTCCCGGCGCATCGAGGCCATCGCCGCGCTCATCAGGACGCGGTTTTGGTTCATCGGCTTGATGAACGGAGGAGTGGGAAAGGGAAACAGATTGCCGATCGCAAGTGCGGCGCCCACCGCCGCGAGTCGTTGCCACTCCTGCAATACCTTCAAGCGCCCCAGCCCCACAGCGATGCCTGACATGGCGAAGATCGAAAGCAAAACGTCATGACGAGTGCCGCCATACGGATAGATCCCCGCAACCGCAACACCGGCGGTGATCAGGAATGGCAGCGATAACAACAGCGCGACCTGACGAGGCGTGGGCCTTCGATCCACCGACTGAGAGTTGTGATCCAGCATTAAGAGCAGGAGTCCGCAAAGGAAAACAAGAAGCGCCAGAAATCCGATAGTGCCGTTGCTGAACAGGTATCGGAAAAGCCTGACGGTTCGGCTCGCAACGAACACAACAACGTGGCCATCGCCAGGATGAAAGATGGACGCACGAAGCCAGGTGTCAGCGATCTGCTTCGGCAACGCGCTGTGGCTGAGCTGGGCAATATGACTGTAGTAAAGAAACCCGCAGATGGCGAGGGCGCCCGCCTGGCCGATGCCCCAGGCTGCGATGAGCCGGCCGTTGGCTTTTGAGCCACGCAATCGGACAAGGGCATAGACACCAAGCGTGAGAGCAAAAATCAGCGATGAATAGTGAGTTAACAGCGCAAGATAGAGAGCGATAGCGGAAACCAGCATCATCGCGGCTGAATCGTCCCCGATCGCGCGCTCGAGGAAGTACAAACTGGTTGCAGCAAAGAACAACAGAAAAGCGTACTGCCGGACCTCTGCTGAAACCGAGACGATTGCGGGGGAAAACAGGAACAGAACCAGCCCGGTGAGGGCGACGGATCTGTCCAATACTCTCTTCAACCATAGATACATCACCCAGGCAAAAGCCGTGCCCGCAAGCAACGAAGGAAACCGCAAGACGATCTCGGAGTGTCCCAGCAATTGCCAGTAATGCAAGAAAAGAATCAGAAGCGGCGGATGCGCGGTCGTAAGCGTAGCCTCGTAGGTGGCTGCGAGAGAGGGCTGGTGGGACAGTAAATAGTGCAGGACTTCGTCGGGATTAAGAAAGGTCAGGCGCGCCGGAATCAGGCGCGCTAGAAAGCCGCCGGCCAGACAAAGTGGAAGCAGGACAGAACGGGATCGAGTTTGGGTGGGCGGCATCCGCGCTTCGAAACCATCGGGCGACACCCTGATTTCACCACAAAGGACACAAAGGTACACGAAGGAAACCAAAACCTTCGTGTGACTTCGTGTCCTTCGTGGTTCACGAATTTACGACGCTACGCCACGCTGCGCTGCCAACTGCCAATTATGAGAGCATGTGGTAAGGACCGTCGCCAATGTCCACCCACGTCTGATGAAGAGCGCTCAACCTGCGACAGACTCGCAAGTGCAAGAATCATCTGTGGCTGTGGGCGTCCTATTTCTAATTGCGACCTGGTGCGGAATTTCCACCGGACTGATCGAAGGTCTCGGGCTTCTACTGTTTCAGCGGATCAATTGGAAGCAGTGGGGCCGGATGATGCACGTTTCCAAAGAGATTCTGTGGGTCGCGCCCATTGTGGACCTGATCTTCTTTCTGCTCGTTGCCCTGGTTATCTGGCTGGCTTCTCGATTTTTCAAAAAGATTCCGGCCACCCGAGTGCTGGTTTTCATCCTGACTTTTCTGGCTGCCTATGATTGGCTCACTCTGACCGGCAGATTGTATTCGCGAGCCAGCCTGCTGTTGGCGCTGGGCGTCGCCGCCGCTTTTGTCCGCTGGCTGGGAACCCACGAAGCAGTAGCCATCAGATTCTGGAGAAAGTCCTGGGCGTATCTGGTTGCAGCCCTGCTCGTCATTTTCGTTGGTATTCAAGGCGGGAAATGGCTTCACGAGCGCATCATGGACGCCCGGCTTCCGGTTGCGTCGCCCGGGTCGCCCAACGTGCTTGTGCTGGTGATGGACACGCTGCGGGCGGACCATCTTT
Organism: Terriglobia bacterium; assembly: GCA_963734265.1. Classification (GTDB taxonomy): domain Bacteria; phylum Acidobacteriota; class Terriglobia; order Terriglobales; family Acidobacteriaceae; genus JAIQFF01. The sequence continues at coordinate 676,713 of CAVTGN010000008.1, read as the reverse complement.
CCACGTACGGCTACGCGCGGCCCACCAGCCCGGCGCTGGACCGTCTGGCGAAACAGGGAGTGCTGTTTGAAAACGCCATTGCCCCCTGCTCCTGGAGCCTGCCTTCGCATGCGTCGCTGCTCACTGGCCGCTATCCGCTGGAACATGGCCTGGTGAACGTGCAACCCATGCCCTGGCTGGGCTGGGGACGCACTGCCATGAACGGGTATCCGACGCTGGGGGAAGCGCTGCAACAGCGTGGCTACCGGACAGGAGCATTTTCCGCCAACCGGGTGTATTTCAGCGACGATGTCGGACTGGGCCGCGGCTTTGTTCGCTTCGAGGATTATTTCTTTTCCGCCGGCGATTCGCTCACCCGCACCATATATGGCCGGAAGCTCGCACGTTTTTATTTCTACCGCAGCAACAAGAGCAAGGCCACACGCCTACTCCGCTACCTGGGATTAGGCCCATGGCTTGATCAGGATTCGGAGGGATCGGGCGAGTATGGCGGGGCATTCGGAGTTCGCAAGCGCGCGAGCGATGTAAATCAGGAAGCGCTCGAGTGGATTGAGCGCGATCGAAAACGTCCCTTCTTTGCCTTCCTCAATTACCTCGACGTTCACTACAAGTATGGCGGACCGTGGAACTACGCAAAGCCTGCGTGGGATCTGGGGACGCCGGTCGACGAATACGACGCCGGCGTAACCTATGCGGACGACCAATTCGGACGGTTGCTGGCAGACCTGCAGCGGCTGGGGCTGGCTGAAAATACGATTGTGGTGATCACTTCAGATCACGGTGAATCTCTCGGCGACCACGGCCTCACCTATCATGGTGCCGCGCTCTACTGGGAACTGGTTCACGTCCCACTCATCATTTTTTACCCAAAACATATTCCGGCCGGACTCAGAATCGCGACGCCGGTCAGCAATGCTGCCATTCCTGCCACCGTCCTGAGTTTGCTGGGTGACGGCGCCCAAAAAATCTTTCCCGGACCTGCTTTGAGCGACCTTTGGCAATCTGCTGGAAGCCAATTCGCAATGGCCTGATCCGCTGTCTCAGCTTCCACAGACCAATATTGTCGTCCCCGCGGACAGAGCAGCCGGGGACAAGGTTCCCATAGCCACTACTGGTTCCATGCGGACTGTGGTCACGCCCCGATGGCAGCTGATCGTGCACGACAAACTCGGCTCGCAACTCTACGACTGGAGGAGTGATCCCAGCGAAGCGCATGATCTCGCTAAGACACCGGAGGGGCGTCCGATAGTTTCAAGTCTGTTGCTGGAATTGGAAGAGAGAACCAAGAAGCAACTTAGATGATGATCCGGGGGCTACTGGCCTGCGCGCAAAGGTGAAATGAGCAGACGGCCAGTCGCTTTTTTGGCACCGGCCTTGTCATCCTTGTAGGCCAAATCGAGGGAACCTTCGCCCATCGGCGAGGCCTGGGCCAGGGTCGCCGCCAGCGCCTGGAACGAGCGGCCAATGTCATTGTTTTCCAGCGCTACCGGGATCCCCTTGTCGATCGCCGGAGCAATTGATTGGAAGTTGTTGGGTACCTTCCACAACAGCTTGCTGTTCGTGGCTTTCTCGACGTCCTCGTCGGTGAATCCGGGAATCTTCTTGTAGCGATTCAGGACGATTCGCACCCGATCACGGGTAGCACCCTCTTCCAGGAATGTGCGAATGCGGTTGGCGCTCCAGAGCGAAACCACGTCCGCTTGCGCAACCAGCAGAACGGCGTTCGAGAGATCACACAACAAGCGCGCCGTCTGATCGACGCGACCGGTGCAGTCCACCACCACGTAACGGAAATGGGTCACCAGAAGATCGAACAGGCGGGCCAGTTCCGCTGCGGTCGGCGTCAGGCTCTGCGGCTGTTGCGGACCGGCGAGCAGCTGCAGGTCGCCCTTGCACTGCGTCATCAGGCCTTCGAGCAGTGAAGCATCCAGGCGATGCAGATTTTGCAAAGCATCGACCACTCCGAATGTGGGCCGCACGTTGAGATGCAGCGAGCAGTGTCCCAGCGGGGCAAAGTCAACCAGCAAAACTCCGCCTTGCGATTCCTGAAGTGCAATCGCGGTGTTGACGGCAACCGTGGTGCCGCCCGCGCCGCCCTTGGAATTTACGACGGTAAATATTCGTGCGCGTCCCGAGGTAGTGCGGCCTTTGCCGCGCGATGTCGTAAAACGATTGAAAGCCTCAATCAGGGCTTCAGGGGTAGCGTCACGCTCCAGAAATTCGCCGGCCCCGGCGCGCATCGCAGCCACGATGGTGGGCGGATGACTCATTTCACCGATGGCAAAAACCGCGATGTCGCTGGTGTTCGCCTGAATCAGTTCGATGGCGCTGATGGCTCGGTGCGGGTTGTGCGTGTCAATGTCGAGGAGGACTACTTCGGTCCGCACGTCCTGCATCTGGCGCAGCACCGGGTCGGTGGCGCTGGTAGGAAATCCCGCGTGGCTGAAGACATTCCGGCCCATCCCGGTGCCCTCCAGACGGTGCTGGAGTACGGAGAGCCGTTCTCTGTCTTCGCTCAGGAGAGTAACTGCAACGCCCTGCATCGCCGGGACCTCAATCTGTCTTAAATCAGCATGTTATTGAGAAATAAGGGGTCCGCCAAATGACTTCCGTAACTCTGGCGCATCTGTCGAGGGATATCCCTATTCCCAAAACGAAATTGCATGTACCGCATATCTTCGATGACGAACCGGGGGACGAACGCATCAGGAGGAGTCCGGAACCGAATCTTCCATGTGTGGTTAACATTTTATGCAAAATAGGGGAGATTGGGAAGAAGGAAAAGAGTGGAAAAACCGCGCCCGGCGGGGGATATGTCCCATTGACTGCTTAACTGCCCAGAATCGCCATTCTCCGGATCAGCCGTTTCCCAACGGTCCGCTTTCCGATCCTCCCACCGCGACGCTGCGGGAAGCGGGAATGGCCGCATTCTTTTCTGCCTGACCAGCTCCATGCAAGCCGGAGATCCGGGGAAAGTTCGCCGAAATTTGAGCGGCGGTTTCGGCTTTGGGCAGAAATTCGTAACCTTGCAGATGAACCGCCACTCCGAACTTGCTCTGAATCGGAATCACCCGCATGACCTGGCCGCGGCAGCGGACACGCATGTTCTCGGTCAACGTGATCTCGGCAGGCATGACGAGCGTCAACTCGATCGCATCTCCTTCAGTCAGCTGGAAATCGGTGTAGAAGAATGCTCCGCGGCCGCTCACGTCCTGGGTAAAGCCGTAGCCTTCGCGGTCGAGGCCCGCCAGGCGAACAATCACGGGCAGTTGGAAATCGAAGCGGTGCGATGATCGGCGCTCAAGGTGAACCTGATCAGTGCTCATGGTTTCTCCGACAGCCGACGTGTCAACAATGGGACGATTTGCGGACGCCTGAATAATTTCTCGGGCCTTGGCCTTTATACTAGCTTCTATACCACCGCCAAACATCGAATACTCTACTCCAGCCGGTGACGGCGCGAAAGCTGGAAGTTTATACGAGGTGAAAGTCAGATTCCGCTTCCGTGCTGACGCGGGAGACGCGGGGAAGTGGCAAAGGGGGGCCGAACAGCGTTTTTGAAATGACCGATTCAGCCAGTTCCAGCCCGGCGCCCTCCGCTCAAACCATTGAGCCCTCATCAGCAGATTCCGGAATACCGTCCCCGAATACGGGATGGCTGCCGGCCATCTTGCGCGCCTTAAGGCACCGTAACTTCCAGCTCTTCATCGGCGGACAGCTTATTTCCCTGATCGGCACATGGATGCAAACAGTTGCAGAGTCATGGCTGGTCTATCGCCTGACCGGCTCCACGCTGCTGTTGGGAGCGGCTGGATTCGCCAGCCAGTTCCCGGTCTTTCTGGTGGCGCCGCTGGGAGGAATCGCAGCCGACCGCTTCAACCGCCGACGGCTGGTCATCGGCACTCAGATCTCGTCCATGATTCTGGCGGCTATTTTTGCCGCGCTTACGCTCACGGGAGTCGTCCGAGTGTGGCATATCTTCGTGCTGGCCGCCCTCCTGGGCGTGGTGAATGCCTTTGACATTCCCGCCCGGCAGACTTTCCTGGTGGACATGGTGGGCAAGGAAGACCTGATGAACGCGATTGCGCTGAATTCTTCCATGTTCAATGGCGCCCGCATCGTCGGCCCTGCGATCGCGGGAATTCTAGTGGCGAAAATCGGTGAGGGCTGGTGCTTCTTCGCAAATTCCGCCAGTTACATCGCAGTGATCGCGGGACTGCTCCTGATGCGGGTGGATCGGCCTTCGGCGCTCGCGCCCTCTGGTCCAGCGCTGGCTCACCTGATCGAAGGTTTCCGCTTTGTCCGCAATGCCGCCCCGATTCGCGCCATTCTGCTTCTGCTTGGTCTGGTAAGTCTGGTTGCGATGCCGTACACCATTCTCATGCCCGTCTTCGCCGACAGGATTTTGCACGGCGGAGCGCGCGGCCTGGGAATTCTGATGGGTGCGACCGGCGTTGGCGCGCTGTTGGGAGCGCTTACTTTAGCCACGCGCGCCGGAGTAAGCGGTCTGGGGCGCTGGGTGGCATTTTCCTGCGGTGGATTTGGCATCAGCCTGGTGCTGTTTTCGCTTTCGCGTAACTTCTGGCTCTCCGCCATCCTGCTACTGCCGGTGGGCTATTGCATGATGCTGGGCATGTCGTCTTCGAACACGCTGATTCAGGCGATGGTGCCGGACCAGCTGCGCGGCCGCGTCATGGCGCTGTACACGATGATGTTTATGGGGATGGCGCCCTTTGGATCGTTATTTTCCGGCGCCCTGGCCCACCATCTGGGAGCGCCGTTGACGGTTTCTATCGGCGCCGTGGCTTGCGTCGGCGCCGCCATTTCATTTTTCTATCACTTGCCAAAAATCCGGATGGAAGCCAGGCGGTTGATTGTGGCCCAGGCGATCGCGGGAGGTGAACCATCGGCGGAGATGACGGCAAGAGTGGTGGAGGATTAAAAGTTTTTCGAGCGGCACGTCATTCCAGACAAGGGCACGCCGCCTGACCAGCGCGCTAGTGCCCGCGCAGCTCCCGAATCACCAACAGCAACGAACTGTGCGCGAAGGGCGCTGGAGTCAGCGTAAGCACCATTAGCAGCAGCCCGAAGACAGCAAGCCAACGCCGCCCGCTGGTCACTCCTGGCCATTCCGCCACCATGGGATGCCGCATGCCGCTCAGGCGCAACAGAACTGCCCACAGCAGCCACCCTGCCCAGAAATAAAACGCCATTGGAATCAGCGCCAGGATGGTCAGCCGCGACACGATTCGATGGGCTCGCGGATTGAGAGAGAAGACAATATGCCCGCCATCCAGTTGGCCGCCAGGCAGGAGATTCAACGCAGTTGCGAACATCCCCACCCACGCGGCAATTGCGGTGGGATGAAAATAAATGTCGCGCAAAAGTGACGATCCGCCGTGCACATCCGCCAGCGGAAGCACGGCATGTACCACCTTGAAGATGAGAGGATAGCCCATCTCGATATCGGAATTTGCCATTACGTCCGGCATCACGCGCGAGTGCGCCATGGCAATCACCAATGCGGTCAGAGCCACCACAAATCCAGCGATGGGGCCCGCGATCCCAATGTCGAACAACGCGCAGCGCGACCGGATGGGCGATCGTATTCGGATCACCGCCCCTAACGTGCCGATCAGAGTTGGTGCCGGGATGAAGAAGGGAAGAGTTGCATACACGCCGTAGTAGCGGCAATACAGATAGTGTCCCATCTCATGCGCCAGCAGGATCAATAAGAGCGTGGCCGAGAAGGGAATGCCGAGCAGCAGGCGAGCTGGTTCCTTCAGCGCCCACCCCACCGGAAATAGCGGGATAAATTCATCGCCGTGAATAAACGGTGGGGCGTTGTTGAGGAAGTCAAACTCCATCTTCGCCCCCACAACCAGCGTGGTGAAAATCGTGGCCACGAATAGCAGGATGTGCAGCCAATATCTTTGCTTGGGAGGTTGAATGATGTAGGTTTCCGCGGGTAAATACTCGGCAGTGGGAGCGGAAAGTCGCGGAGTCAGATCGGACATGAAGACTTTGATGCTGCGATACTAGTGCGGAGACGAGCGCCCCCGCCATGTGAGCCGCGTCGATGGTTCGCGGCAGGACCGGGTAAAATAGACAGTCCGCTAGTCGATCGACTGCAACTCCTTGCCGGGCTTGAACCGAACTGCTTTGCCAGGCGGAATCGAAACTTCAGCGCCAGTGCGCGGATTGCGCCCGATGCCGGTCTTGCGCGGCCGCACGTTGAAGACGCCAAAGCCACGCAGTTCAATGCGATCGCCCTTCGACAAAGACCGCCGCATGCTCTCGAAAACGGTTTCGACAGCGAGTTCGGCCTTGGTCTTGGTAATGCCGGTCTTGTTCACGACTTCGTTGATGATGTCGAGCTTGATCACGGTTTGCTCCCGGCGGCGGACTGAGAATAACCCACCAAGTGCTTGATGCTAAGGGAGATATGAGAGATTGTCAACGGGAGCTTATGTACCGTAAGATGACGGCACCCAGCCTGACAGCATTGAGCAATTTGGTAATCGGGAAATTTGGTAATTTAAACCCAAAACCCGAGGGCATGGTTTTTCCCATTACCAGATTACGAAATTCCCCAATTACTCAATTTCCCCAAGGAGCCGCATGCTGAAGAGTGACCGCTGGATCCGCAAGATGGCCCAGGAACACGACATGATTAACCCCTTCTCCGAGAAGCAGGTGCGGGAAGGTGTGATTTCCTATGGCCTGTCTTCGTATGGCTATGACTTGCGTGTGGCCGACGAGTTCAAGATTTTTACCAACGTGAATTGCACGGTGGTGGACCCCAAAAACTTCGACGAACGGTCGTTTGTCACGGTGAGTTCGGAATGCGCCATCGTTCCGCCCAACTCGTTCGCCCTGGCGCGTTCGGTTGAGTACTTCAAGATTCCCCGTGATGTGCTGACTATCTGCGTCGGCAAGTCCACATACGCGAGGTGCGGAATTATCGTGAATGTCACCCCGTTCGAACCGGAGTGGGAAGGCTTCGTTACCCTCGAAATCTCCAACACCACTCCCTTGCCTGCGAAGATCTACGCCAACGAAGGCTTGTGCCAGATCCTGTTCTTCACCGGCGACGAAGTTTGCGAAGTCAGCTACGCCGACCGAAAGGGTAAGTACCAGTCACAGAAGGGAATCGTGCTGCCAAAGTTGTAGGAAGCTGTCAGCTATCAGCTATCAGCTTTCAGTGGTTCCGCTGAGATGGTCGGGCAAATTGGCACTGGATTGTTTCGTGTCCAGTGTGGCTACGATTCATTCTTGGTGTCGAGCCTGGATATCGAGGTCGGACGTCGGAAGTGTCCTAGAAGGAATTTGCCGAAAACTGATGGCTGAAAGCTGATAGCTGACAGCTACTTCTTGCTATTTTCCCCTTCTTTGTACATGTACTTGATCGCCGGCTTGTAAACCAGCAGGTTGGATTGGCTGTTGCGGTTGATCTTGATGCAGCTCTTGTCGTACCACTCGATCATGCCGTGAATCTCTTCGCCGTCGCCGAGCACGATCACCATCGGCGTTTTGGATTGCATCTGCTTCTGGTAGTAGAAGTTCTCGGCGTTGGTCTGCTCCGGGGGAGCGGCTTTCCTGCCGCCAGCGTGCCGTTCGTTGCGTTCGTGGCGTTCCGGACGATCGGCCCGAGGTTCCCCGGCGGTAACCGGACTATGAGTTGGCGAACTATGGTTGGCCTGACCGTGGGTTGCCGGTCCATGATTGTGGTCGTTTCGGTTCAGCGAAGGGCGGATCAGCTTGCGATTCGCAAAGCCCTCTGCTTCTGCAGGGCGATCGGCTGGGAGTGAATCGATTGCATCTTTCATGGCGCCACCCGTTTGACACGCTTTTGCGGGCCACAACACGCGCTGCTGTGATTGTGGATACTGAAGGCGTGAGTTGCTCATAACCTAGCACAGCAATGGTCGATATGACAATGCTCAAGTTGTGGGCCAGAAAGCACTTAGCAATCAGCACTTAGCAGTGAGTCAGCACTTAGCAATTGGCATTTAGCAATTGGCGCCTGCCCGCCCGATTGCGCAATTCGCCAAGTGCTAATTGCTAATTGCCAAATGCTGACTCCCAGCTACGCGCTTTTTTCCAGCGCCGTGGCAAACGCATCCAGCGACAACGATCGCAACAAGTTACGGCGCATTCCGCGCTCGACCTCGTTAAGGCGATCGGCGGCGAAGGTGATCCAGTCGAAGTCTACCGATTCAGCCAGCCTTTTTAGTTCGGACTGGATATCGGTATTGCGGACCAACTCCGGCGTGCCCGAATTAAGGAAGGTCAGATCCTGCAGAAGGCTGTAGAGGGTGCGCAGCAGTCTTTCGATTTTGTCGCGGCCCTCGGCCCCGGCGCGATAGGTCTCCGTGACTTTGAACAGCTCGCTATGATCGGCGCCGCGCACGGCGGTATTGAGGATCGTCATCGCCTGGGTGCGGGCGGCGATGTAGCCGGCCAGGTCGAAGCTGCGGGCGGCGCCGACGGCGCCGTTCGAAAGGCGAGCTGCCAGGGCTCGCTGTTTCGCCGTCCACTCTGGTTTGTGCTGAGCAAGGTCTCTGCTCGATTTCCTCGGCTGGCAAAGCAGCCAGAGTGACGATCATGGAGCGCGAGCGGATCGTCGGAAGCAGTTCGCCAGGATTTTCGGTCAGCAGAAAAATCGTGGCAAACTCAGGCGGCTCCTCCAGTATTTTCAGGAGCGAATTCGCCGCCTCCTTCATGAAAGACGACTGGGTGAAGATGTAAACCCGCTCCCTGGCTTCGCCCGGCCGGTAATAGATGGTCTCAATCACGCGACGCACCTGGTCCACCTTGATCATCATCTGCGGCGGATCGGGTGGAATGACCAGGACGTCGGGATGGGTCTGGACAAACAGTCGCGTCTCTTTCTTGTCCGTCTCGCGCAGGTTCTCCCGAGCTTCGACCGCCTCGGCAAAGCGGGCATCGAGATCCTGCGACTGGGCGATACGCGTGCAGTTGGAGCACTTGCCGCAAAAGTCAGGCAGCCCGTCGGTGAGAATCGGCGAAAGGCAATTCATCGCCTTCGCCAGCATGAGCGCCAGGGTGTATTTGCCCGAACCGGCGGGACCGGCCAGAATCACAGCCTGGGGAAAGTGATTGCGCGCCAGCATCTCGCGCAGGCGGCGGACCACGTCGGAATTGCCGTGGAAATCGTTGAACACAGCTATCAGCTTTCAGGGACCAGCAATTGGCAATTAGCAATCTGGCAACGTTTGCATGATTCGCTCCATCAAAGGCTGGTCGAGTCTAGCAGAATCCACGGAGGGCCAATTGCTAATGCTAAGTGCTAATTGCTGATCGCCAACGTGCCGAACTGAAGCTGAATGCTGACCTCCTACGCCGTCTTCGCTACCAGCTTCAGCCTTCGCCGGACAATTTCTACGATCTTCGCGTGGGTCTCATTGGCTTTTCCGCGCGCATCTACCAGCACGACGCGGTGCGGTTCACGGGCGGCAATCGCCAGGTACGCGCTGTGCACTCGTCCGAAAAAAGCGCGGCTCTCCTGTTCAAAGCGGTTTTCATCGCTCTTGCCGCGGCCGTTCCTGGCGGAGTGTGCTTTGTTGCGGCGGCGGGCGCGCTCCACGCTGGCGGCAACATCGGAGTCCATCAGAATAGTGAGATCAGGCTGCAAATCTCCGCACAGGATGCGATGCAGCGCCAGCACCGGAGCGCTGCCCAGTTTGCGGCCGCCACCCTGGTAGGCTTCGGTCGAATCGGTAAAGCGATCGCAAAGTACGACGCTGCCATCCGCCAGCGCGGGCTGAATGACTTCTGTTATGTGTTGAGCGCGGGAGGCGAACATCAGGGCCAGTTCGGCCTGAGGAGAGAGCCCGGCAGTAGCGGTATCCAGCAGGAGCCGGCGAATTTTTTCCCCAGTCACGGTTCCTCCGGGTTCGCGCGTCACCACCACGGACAATCCCTGCGCGCGGAGCACCTGTGCCAACTTCTCCAGTTGCGTGCTCTTTCCGCAGCCGTCGAGTCCTTCGAAGGTGATGAAGCGGCCGCGATGGGAGTGAGAGGGCACGCAGAAATCATAAATGAGCAGTTAGCATTTGGCACTGGGCATTTGGCTCAAACCGCGGCAAGAACAGCGAATTGCCTCAGTTTCGAATACTTTTCTCCAGAGTCTCACCATTGCGAGCACAAACGTGACTAGATTTAGCAGCGGCTGTTATATTCATCTGTTTTGTTGCGAACCCGAATGTTCCAAAGGAGCTTGCATTTGACCAACTTCCCCCGCCAGATTTTTCGCGTTCTGTTCTTCTTAATCGCCCTGTTAGCCGCTTTGGTCTCTCCGGTGTTCGCTGCCGGCGGTCCTGCTCCGCATGTCAGTCTTTTCGTTGACGCCACGGAAACCCCGCGCAAGATTTTCCACGCCCGGCTGACCATTCCCGCGAAACCCGGCACGCTCACTCTTTACTACCCCAAATGGATTCCCGGCGAACACGGCCCCACCGGTCCCGTCCAGGATCTGGCCGGATTGAAGTTCACGGCGAACGGGCAAACGCTGCCGTGGCGCCGCGATCTGCTGGACGGTTGGACCTTCCACGTTGAGGTGCCCGCCGGGGTGACAAGTGTCGAAGCCTCGCTGGACTTCATCTCGCCCGCAGGTCCTGAGGGAATTTATACCGGCGGCGCAACCGCCACCGACCGGATGGCGGTGATCAACTGGAATACGTTGCTGCTTTATCCCGAGGGTTGGACCTCGGATGAACTGACCTACGAGGCAACTTTGAAATTGCCCACGGGATGGAAATTCGGCACCTCACTGCCGGTTTCTGCCGAAACCGGGGATCAGTTGAAAGATCAGCGCCAGATCACATTCAAGCCGGTTTCCCTGACCATGCTGATCGACGCGCCGGTCATTACCGGACAATATTTGAAGGTAGTTCCTCTGAACCCGGGGCAGACGCCTCCAGTCGAGATGGATATCGCGGCTGATAGCTCCGCAGCGCTCGACCCTCCCGCCGATATCTGGGAGCACTACAAGAATCTGGTCACTCAGGCGAACGCCATTTTCGGAGCACAGCACTACCGCGACTATCATTTTCTGTACAGCCTCAGTGACCACGTCGCGCACTTTGGCCTGGAGCATCACGAATCGAATGACAGCCGCTCCGACGAGCGCGCGCTGGTCGATCCGGGAAAGCGGCTTCTGAGTTCGGGCCTGCTGTCACATGAATACATGCATTCGTGGAACGGAAAGTACCGGCGTCCTTTTGATCTTGCGACCCCCGACTACGAAAAACCCATGCAGACCGATTTGCTCTGGGTGTACGAGGGCTTGACGACGTATCTGGGCGAGATCCTCACCGCGCGCGACGGAGAGCGGACGCCGGAGCAGTTTCGTGACTGCGCTGGCTTATACCGCCGCCGTTCTCGACCATCGCCCGGGGCGCACCTGGCGCAACTTGCAGGACACTGCAGACGGCGTTCCCTCCATGCAGGACGCGCCGCACCAGTGGGAATCATGGCGGCGTCCCCTCGACTACTACGAGGAAGATGAACTGAACTGGCTTTGGGTCGATACCATCATCCGGCAGCAGACGCATGGACAGAAATCCCTGGAAGACTTTTGCCGGCTCTTTCACGGAGCGCCGAGTGGTCCGCCGCAGGTGAAAACTTATACCTTCGAAGACGTCGTCAGCACGCTCAACCAGGTCGTGGCTTACGACTGGCGCGGTTTCTGGATCGAGCGGCTGGGCAACCACGGCCCGGGAGCGCCGCTGGGCGGGATAGAAGGCAGCGGCTGGAAGCTGGTGTATGACGACGCGCAGTCGGAATTGGTGCGGGCCCGCGAAGACGACCGGGGGATGGTGAACGCAGCCTATTCGATTGGCCTGTGGCTGAAACCGGACGGGACGATCGTCGATACCGTCGAAGGCATGCTGGCGGCGCAAGCCGGAATCGGCCCGGGCATGAAGGTGATCGCAGTCAACGGAAGGAAATTTTCGCCCAACATTCTGCGCGACGCCCTGCGCGAAGGGAAGAAAAGCTCAGACGCCCTCGAGTTGCTGGTCGAAAACACGGAGTACTACAGAACCTTCAAGCTCGACTATCACGGGGGCGAAAAATATCCTCATCTGGTGCGGGATGAAACGCAAGCCCGACGTCCTGAGCGACATTATCAAGCCCAGATAAGAAATCAAGCGCAGACAAGAGACTTAACCGCAAAGTGCGCAAAGGACGCGAAGAAAATCATACGGAGTTCCTTGGCGAACTTTGCGGTCGTCTTAGCGTCCTTTGCGGTTAAGATTTTTCCTCACTCACGCCGGTGAACAAGTCAGTCTCCTGCGCCGCCCCCTCTACGTTTACGGCAGCCACCAGATGAAAGACCTCGCGCCGTCCCCGCTTGCGCGCATACTCCTCGAACAACGACCAAAGCGGCTGCTGGCTGGCATGCGCCCGGAATGCCTGTAGTTTGGTTTCCAGATAATCTCCAACCTCGATGACCGTTGTGATCGGCGGCAGAGTGACCGGCTGTCGCCCGGGCAGAATGAAGTCAGCAGTCGAGTAATACAACTTCTGAATGCGATGCGGAGCGACAGCGCCGTCGAGTTGATCCTGAAAGCGATTGCTCCGTCCCGCCCAGTGAAAGGCCAGCGTGGCGAAGATCGACGCCATGGAATGATCGGTGTGGCCGGTGACGCTTCCGCCCGGGTCAAAAGTGAGCAAGACCTGCGGCCGAAATTCCCTTATGCGCAGCACGAGATCCGAAACCACCCGCTGCATTTCCAGCCGATGCAGCTGGCCGTCGGGATAGTCCAGCACAACTCCGCGAGAGACTTTCAGAATTTTGCAGGCGTCGGCAAATTCCTTACGGCGTATTGTGGCCAGCTCCTGATCGTTGTGCGCGTCGCCACGGTGAGTGGCGGCCTGGCCGGGGGTCAGGCAAATGACGCAGGTTTCTACCCCGCGCTCTCGATAGAGGCGCAGCGATCCGCCGAAGCTGCTGGCTTCGTCATCCGGATGGGCGGTCACGACCATCATGCGTAACATGTGGGGATTGTATCTTGAAGGAATGCGCAGCGCCGGTGGATGGTCCGCCTATTGCGCCAGCGGGAAGATCGGCGCTGCTCAAGTCTCGGCTTCGGCTTCGTGCAGCATGAAGGCCAGAACTTCCTGGGGCACGGGCGCATTCCACACCGGCGCGAACGACTGGCGATGAAGTGGAGACGGGCCATGTTCGCGCAAAGCAGCCAGGTGCCGGGGAGTGCTGTAGCCCTTGTTCGAAGCCAGTCCGTAAACCGGAAAAACCGGGTCCCATTCCACGATCATGCGGTCGCGTTCGACCTTCGCAATGATCGATGCCGCCGCGATGGATGCGGAGAGAGCGTCGCCGTGAATAATCGGCTGCTGTGGAAGTTCGCAGTCCAGCCGCAGCGCATCGACCAGCAGGTGATCGGCTCCAGGGTTAAGGCTCAAAACGGCTTCGCGCATGGCCAGTCGCGACGCCTGGTAAATGTTGATCTGATCGATCCGCGCGGCGTCGACCGCTGCAACCGCCCAGGCCAGGGAATGTTCGCGAATCCGTTGCGCCAGAACTTCGCGGCGCTCGGCCAATAACAGCTTGGAATCGCGCAGTCCCCGGATGCGGTATGCCGGATCGAGGATCACGGCGGCCGCGACCACCGGCCCAAACAGTGAGCCGCGTCCCACTTCGTCCACGCCAGCGACAAAGCGGGCGCCCAGTTGCCATATCTTCTTTTCAAACCTCAGCGTGCAGCGCAGCCTTTTGAGCAGGCGCAGCTTGACGGCGGAAGCGGAAAGCGATTTTGCGGAATCGGACTTGAGCTTTAGCGGCACAGAGCAGGAATCGAAACCACAACCATCTTCACCCACTTTAAGGCCGCAGCGCAATGTGGAAAACCACTGCTCTCTGTGGCAACTAGCGTGTATTCAGCGGCCCAAAGGTAACCACAACGTGCTATTACCGCGGTAAATTGACCGTCGTGCGCCCGCTTGTTACTTTCGACTCAGAGAGTTGTCTGCGACGAGCTCACCGTGACAGAAGATAATTCCAATTCATCGCCGGAGCGCCAGAAAAAGCGCATCCACGCTGCCCTTCCGGTGCGCATTACCTACTGGGACAGCGAAACCCGGCCCATGCTTGAAATGGCCTGCACCTACGATATCTCTGAGCGCGGCGCTCGAGTCACCGGATTGCGCTGCGTCAAGGAAGTGGGAGAGATTCTTGCGGTCGAGCGCGGACGCAACAAGGCATTCTGCCGGGTAGTGTGGATCGGCGAGACTAATTCCGAACTACAGGGTCAGATCGGGATCGAGTGCGTCGAGTCCGACCGCACCCTGTGGGAGACCGAACTGCAGGACATGGAAGAATCCTACGATCCGATTCTGATCGATGGAGGCCTTAAGAAAGCGGGCACATTCGCCTCCCATGAGCGCCGCCGCCGGCGCGAACGCTACGATCTGGAAGGGTTCGCGGAACTTATCAAGCAGGACGGCAAGGCTCTTAACATCAAAGCCGCCTTGACTGAATATGTCGGAGATCGGCTGCCTGGTTTCGACCAAGGATGTTGTGCTTCCGGGCACCGAGCTGAAACTGGTGTTGAGCGTGGGCGACTATGAGATGGCGCTCAAAGGCCAGGTTCGACACGGCGATCAGCGCGGGCTGGGAATCGAATTCCGGGAGATTCGCAAAGGCGAGCGTCAGATCCTGCAATTCCTGATCCGCAAGCTGGCGGAAAAACACCTCGAAGATACTCTGCAGTTCGAAGTCGACCGATAGTCCAGCCTTTGTTCCCGCAACATTCCAAGGCCGAGCGATCAGTTCGCCGGGACTTCCGCCACCAGGTGCTCGCGGTCGACGTCCTTCAGGCGGGCCGCCTTGCCTTTCAGACCTCGCAGATAGTAGAGCTTGGCGCGGCGCACTTTGGATGAGCGCAGCAGTTCCACTCTGTCGATCACTTTGGAATGAAGCGGAAAGATACGCTCCACGCCGTGGCCAAAGCTGATCTTGCGGACGGTAAAGCTGGCCTGGGGGCCGCGGCTGCGCGAAATCACCACGCCCTCAAATGCCTGCAGGCGTTCCTTGTCGCCTTCTTTGATCTTCACCTGTACTCGCACGCTGTCGCCGGGAGCGAACTCAGGAATATCGGTGCGCTTGGCTTTCGCTAGAAGTTTTTCGATGATCAGGTTGGTCATGATCTTGTCCCTTCGTTTCAGAAATCTGAAAATTTGGTCTTAAGTATCTCGGCCCGTAATCCGGGCCAGCAATTCTTTATCTTCGTCGCCAAGCGCGGCGCGATCCAGCAGATCAGGCCGGTTGCGCAGCGTCTTCTCCAGTGCGGTGCGACGGCGCCAGCGTCGTATCTCTTCGTGGTTGCCCGAGACCAAAACCTCAGGAACCTGCAAGCCGCGAAAATCCGCCGGCCGAGTGTAGTGCGGGTAGTCCAGCAATCCACCCGACGAACAAGTGGAGTCGGGACCGTCCCCGGCTACTGCTTGTGTCACTGCGGTAAATGACTCCTGCCGCGTCGAAGCCTCATTGCCCACTGCTCCGGGAATGAGCCGCGTGACCGCGTCCAGAATCACCGCCGCGCCCAACTCGCCGCCGCTCAGCACGTAATCGCCGATCGAAAGCTCGCGATCGGCCAGATGCTGTCCGACTCGCTCATCCACGCCTTCGTAACGGCCGCAGATCAGGACAATCTGTTCCAGCGCCGCCAGTTCTGCTGCAACCGCCCTGGTCGAAACGGCGGCCCTGTGCCGACAGCAGCACCACGCTTTGCTTCGTCTTGCCGGCACTGCGTGCGGCGAGAGGCTGGATATTCAGTCCCTCAATACATTCAAAGATCGGTTCCGGCTTCAGCACCATGCCTTCGCCGCCGCCGAACGGGCGGTCATCGACGGTGTGGTGCCGGTCGTGGGCAAATGCCCGCAAATCGTGGACTTCAATCTCCGCCAGGCCCGCTTCCCGGGCCTTGCGGACAATGCCGTAATCCAGTGGTCCGCGAAAAAAATCAGGAAAGATCGTCAGGATGTCGATCTTCATCGCGGAACCTTGAAAACACCAAGTTGTCATGCTGAGCAAACGAGCCGCGCTTTGCGCGGCGAGAGCGTCGAAGCACCCCTGTACCCGGCACATTGCAGAAGGTAGAGGTCCTTCGACTCCGCAACTGCTTCGCTTCGCGAAGCAGTTGCTACGCTCAGGATGACATTTTCCTGTTACTAATCTTCTGCTGCTCTTTCTCTTCCGCCGTCAGCGGCGCATTCAGTTCCAGCATGCCTTCCGGCAGCTTCATGCGAATCTTTTTGTGCTCGAGATCCGCACTCGCCAGGTACGCTTCCGCGTAAGGAATCTCGTACTCTTTCGATCCTGCCTTCACCACCAGCAGCGGCGCTTCGCCGGCTCCAAACTGGACGTCATGAACCTGTCCAATTTCGCGGTCCTCGTCGAAGACCGTACATCCCACCAGATCGCTGACGTAAGTCCAGCCTGGCTCAAGCTTGTGCTCGCTCGGCCGCTGGAACCTGCAACTCGCAGCCAATCAGCCCTTCGGCGTCCGAAATCGAGTCGATGCCGGCAAACTTCAGAACCAGATAACTCTTGTGCGGCCAGAACTCTTCAACTTCCAGTTCGCGCCGCGATCCGTCGAGCGCCAGGGCCCACAACCGCATCCCCGCATGAAACCGGTCCGGGATGTCGCTGTGCAGCTCGGTTGCAACTTCGCCGCGCCGTCCCTGGGTCTTGAGGACGCGCGCCAGCGTAATGAACTCGCCGGCTATTCCAGAATCTCCAGCGTGATAACGCTTGTGAAATTTCAGACCGGCTGCGCCCAGCAGGTTGCGCATGGCGCGTGCCGTGCGTCCCTGCTTGCCGATCACGCGGCCCAAATCGTTCGGGCCGACCGTGAGTTCAAGCACGGTCTCTCCGCCCTCTTCCACCGGATTGACCGAAACCTGTGCCGGATCGTCGACCAGAGCTTTGGCGATCTGCTCAATCAGGACGCGCATGTCCCCGGTTGGCGCGCTCTTGTGTTCTTCAGTCAAGCGGACTCCTGCTTAGTGGGGGTGATTTCGGTGACGCACACAGTGAGGTCAGGCCACCGAAGCGGTAGCGGCCGGCGCGGGCTTGGACACGATCTTGCTGACCCGGTCCGACATCTTGGCGCCCTTGGATACCCAGTAGTCGATACGTTCGCGCTTGAGCTCAATGCTGGCGGGACTGGTGCGAGGATTGTAAGTTCCCACGACTTCCACCGGACGGCCATTGCGCGCGCGTTCCTTCTCAATCACCACCACGCGGTACTGCGGTTGTTTGCGCGCACCCGTGCGCGACAGACGAATCATTAACACAGAGCTTAAGTTCCTTTCCTAGTTGCTTCAGGCAGGCTCAGACAAACCATTATTTTTGCAGAATTTACGGGGATTAGCAAGTTGAGGCGCCTAGCGGGCGTGAGCGAAGCGGGAGCCCGCTGCCGAAATCCCGAGCGAAGCGAGGGATCTGGAGGTGACAGCAGCGCGTACTTTTCGAGTTTGGTAAGGGCCGTCTGGACGGCGGTCGTGAAGGCATTTTTGGTATCGTCGTCGCTCTCGGCTAGGCCGTCGCCGGTGGGGGGCGGGACGCCCCCACTACAGCCGGCGGGACGCCGGCGCTACGAAACCCTAACCGGTGTTGTGCAGGCCGGCTGCGATGCCGTTGATCGTCGCTCCCAGGGCATAGTCCACGCCGTCCGCTCCGCTGCCGGCCCGCTTGCGTCGCAGCAGCTCAACCTGCACCAGGCTCATGGGATCGACATACGGATTGCGCAGCCGGATCGAGCGGTTTAGAACCGGATTGCCTTCGAGCAAACCACTCTGCGCGGTGATGGAAAGGATCATGCGGCGAGTCAGTTCGAACTCCTCGACCAGCATTCGCCAGACCCGCTCGCGCAGGTCCACGTCGGTAACCAGTTCGGCGTAGAGGCGCGCGATGGTCAAGTCGGCCTTCGACATTGCCAGTTCCACGTTACGAATCAAATCGGAGAACAGCGGGAAGCTTCGCATCATCTCGCCCAGCAGCGGTTGATGAGCAGCATTCTGGGCCACAAAATGCTGCAGCGCGTGGCCCACGCCGAACCAGGCCGGAACCGCGTGACGGCTCTGCATCCAGCCAAACACCCAGGGGATGGCGCGCAAGATCTTCCAGACGGCGGCCTTCCTGGCGGCGCGGAGGACGTGAGCCGATGCGAGCATGCTCCAATTCGTTGACCGGTGTGGCCTGTTCGAAATATTCGATCACATCGGAATTTTCGGCGATGTTGCGACGATAGAAGCTGAAGGCCGCGCTGGACATCTGCTCCATCGCGGGCGCCCAGCGCTGGTCGGCTCCGGGCTCCGGACCTCGGGTGCGGGTGATGGCCTCCATGCACGACGCGATCATGATCTCCAGATTCCACTCGGCGAGTACGGGGTCGGCGTACTTCCAGTTGAGGACTTCGCCCTGCTCGGTGATGCGAATCTCGCCGGAAAAATCGCCCACCGGCTGCGCAAGAATGGCGGTGTGAGTGGGACCGCCGCCGCGGCCGACGGTGCCGCCGCGTCCGTGAAACAGGCGAAGCTTGACATTACACTCGCGCGCCGCGCGGTGCAGTTCGCGATGCGCTTTGTAGAGCTCCCAAATGCTGGTGAGCATGCCGCCGTCTTTGTTGGAATCGGAGTAGCCCAGCATGACCTCCTGCCAGCGTCCCCAGGAGTCGAGCAACGGTTGATAGCCGGCGAGCGCCAGATGCGCTCCATAATGCCAGCCGACGAGCGCAGCGCCTCGATCGATTCAAACAACGGCACCGGCATAAGCCCAGGATCATCCCCCGACGCGGCAATCTGTACGTCGCACATGGCCGCCAATTGCGTGACGGCGAGCACATCCTCCTCCGATTGCGCTCCGCTGATGATGTAGTTACGAATTGCGCTGCAGGGATATTCCTTTTTCAACTTCGCGATCTCGCGGAACGTGTCGAGAACATCCTGGGTCGAGGTCGAGAGTTCCGGGGTGAGCTCAGCTGTGCAATGTGGGCGCGAGCGTCCCGCTCGTGCGAAGTGGCCCGGCCCGTGGCCGCTGCACCAGCGGGACGCTCGCGCCCACACTAGTACTCGATTTCGGCCAGCGCTTGCGCGTGAACGTGCGCATGCTGCCGAATGTCGAGGGTCGAGAGATGAAATCCGAATGTGCGTACTTCGCGCAGAATAGGATCGAGAATGAGTTCAGCCAGCAACTGGCCACGGTTCGCTGCGAGGCTCTCCCGGATCAGCGCAAGATCGCTTTCGAACTCCTTGCTCGACGGGTACGATTCGGCGTCGGTGAATTCCCGCGTGTGCCGCAGGCGGATGACGATCAGCTTCAGCAAGCGCCGATAAAGTTCGGAGCTGGATATTCTCGACTGGCGCGCAAACTCGTTGCCAATCCGGGCACCGTAATCCGCCAGCCGCTGCCGGACAGCTTCAGAAACTTTGACCTGGCGGGAAGATGCGCTCAGTTGGTCGGCAGCCCGTTCCAGTTCCGCGATGTAGTGGTCGATGATCGTATTGCGCGCCCGCTGCAACGCCTCGCGGGTCGAGTCCGGAGTGACAAACGGGTTGCCATCGCGATCGCCTCCGATCCAGGAACCGAAGGAGAGAAGTTGGGGAAGATCGCGGTCGTCAACATCGAAGTCGTAGATCTGGCGAAAGGAGTCGGCCAGTTCGTCGTAAACCCGCGGCAGCGCCGTAAACAGCGACATGGGATAGTGGTCCAGCCCCATGCGAATTTCGTCGGTGACCAAGGGCTTCTCGAGCCGCACTTCATCGGTCTGCCACAGCGAAGTCACTTCAGCGAAGATCAGCGATTCGAAACGGCTGGCGTCGGCGTCGGTCAGCGGCAAGCGGTCCAGCCGCTCCAACTGTTTGGCAATGCGACGCCGCTTCAGCAGGACAGTTCGACGGGCGACCTCGGTGGGATGGGCGGTGAAAACCGGTGCGACTTTTATCTTGCGCAGAACGGCCATGGCCTGGTCGGCGTCGATCCCGGCGGCCCGCATGCGCTTCAGGGTGCCCCGGAAAGAGCCTTCCAATGCCGGTTGCTCGGGATGTAGCTTGGCGGCGCGGCGACGGCGTTTGCGGTGGGTAGTTTCCGCAAGATTGGTGAGCTCGAAATAGATGGCAAAAGCCTTGATGACCCGGTGCGCCTCTTCAACGCTCAAGCCCGAGATAATGCTCCTCGCTTTACTCAGCAGAGGATCTTGAAAGTCCAATGGCTTAAAATCCGGGGCCGCAGCGCCTGCGCGCGGCTGCTCGCGGTGTTGAATAAAGATGTGGCGCAGCTCTTCGACGACGCCCAGCAGAGACTGACCGCACTGCTCGACCAGAACCCGGCCCAGCAATATCCCAAGCGAACGGACGTCGCGGCGCAAGGGGAAATCTTTGGCAGGATCGGTGGTGCTCGCAGTCAGCTCGGTGAGCCGGCTACGCTGGTCGTCGTTGCTTCCACCAGCGCTCCAAAGAGACGAGTCACCCATATCCAATCATAATTGAAAAGCTTGCGAATGTACTCAGGCGGCTGGTTCGAGCAGGCGGCTCAAGACATCCGCAGGCTCCGGGCGCTCGGTGTAGTCCTCATTGGCGGAGGCGAAGAGCACGGTGCTATCTCTGTCAAGGATGAAGGTGGCGGGGATGGGAAGTTCCCAACTGTCGTCGCCGTTCGCGAAAGGCAGGTTGACGAAGGCCCGGCGATAGATGGCTTGCTGCTCCTCCGGCACGCGGTAGACGAGCCCAAACTGACGGGCGATCTTGTTTCCAGCATCGCTTAAAAGAGGAAAGCGCAACTTGTGCTGGTCCGCCATGAAGAATGACTGCTGAACCGTTTGCGGTGAGATGGCGACCAATGATGCTCCTGCCTGCTCGATCTGCGGCAGGATCAGGTTCATTGCTTCCAGCTGGCCGACGCAAAAGGGACACCAGCGTCCACGGAAAAACAGAACTACCAGCCGACCATGATTGAGAAGATCGCGCGACGAAACCAGGTCGCCGTCGTGATCTTTAAGTTCGAAATCCGGGGCCTTGTTGCCGACGGGAAGAATGTTTTCAGCGAGACGTTTTTCTTTTAATTCGGAGATGACGCGCGCGTGAACCGCCTGGGTCTCTGGCGGAACATACTTTGCGATTAATTGCTTGCGCTCGGCGAAGATTTCGTTCAAAGGGCGAGTGTCTCGGCCGGGCGTGGATTCTTCCAGGGAGCGCCATTTCATAGGAAGTGGGCTATCGGGACTTTGACAGGTCAGTTTACGCTGCCGGTGGTCTGTGCCGACTGAGATCCTTCGACTCCGCTGAGTCATTCGCGTGCGAATGACTCAGCTGCGCTCAGGATGACAGACCCCTACATTCCCGGCATCTTCATTCCTGCCATCTTTCGCGCGAAGCTGGGCTTTCCGATTTGCTTGAACATTTTGCGCATCTGGGCGTACTGGCGCAGCAGGTTATTGACTTCCTGCACGCTGGTGCCGGAGCCGCGGGCGATGCGTTTGCGCCGGCTTCCGTTCATCACCTCATGATGCATGCGCTCGTGCTGAGTCATCGAGTTGATGATGGCTTCGACGCGATTGAGTTGCTTCTCGTCCACTTTGTCGGCGTGCTTCTGAATTCCGGCGAAAGGGCCAACGCTCGGCAGCATGCCCATCAGATTTTGAATCGAACCCATCTTCTTGATCTGGCGCAGCTGATCGCGGAAGTCCTCGAGAGAAAATCCGTCGCCGGTAAGAGCCCGGCTGGCCATTTCCTGGGCTTTTTTCTTGTCTACACTCTGCTCCGCTTTTTCGATCAGGGAGAGAATGTCGCCCATGCCCAGAATGCGGGAGACGATGCGATCGGGATGGAAGGGCTCCAGCGCGTCGTACTTTTCGCCCACGCCGATAAACTTGATGGGCTGGCCCGTAACCTGGCGGATGGAAAGCGCCGCGCCGCCCCGGGCATCGCCGTCCATCTTGGTAAGCACGACTCCGGTGAGCGCCAGTTTCTTGTGGAACTCGTCGGCGGAGTTGACCGCGTCCTGTCCGGTCATGGCGTCGGCGACGAACAGAATCTCCTGCGGATTGAGCAGCCGCTTGAGCGACTGCATCTCGTCCATCAATTGATCGTCGATGTGCAGGCGGCCGGCTGTGTCGACGATCAGCACATCCGAGCCAGTGTTGATGGCTTCGCGGCGCGCTTCTTTCGCCAAACGCTCGACCGTAGCGGTGTTGGCCTCGCCAACCTCGCCCTCGTAGATGTTCGCCTTGATCGCCTGGGCTACGATTTTAAGCTGCTCGCGGGCGGCGGGACGGTACACGTCAACCGAGACCAGCAGCGGCCGGTGTCCGCCGGTCTTCAGCCAGTTCGCCAGCTTGCCGGAAGTCGTGGTCTTACCTGAACCTTGCAGTCCAGCCATGAGCACGACTGTCGGAGGCTGCGAGGCGAACTTGACCTTGGCTGTGTCGCGGCCCAGAATCTCGATCAGTTCGTCGCGAAGAATCTTGATGACCTGCTCGGCGGGCGAAAGCGCAGTTGCCACCTTCTGCCCGACTGCCTTCTCCTGGATGTGATCGATCAGCTGCTTAACAACTTTGAAGTTGACGTCGGCTTCGAGCAGCGCCAGACGAATTGCGCGCAGCGCCTCCTGAATGTTTTCTTCATTGAGGGTGGCTTCGCCGCGGAGGGTCTTGAATGCGCGCTGCAGTTTTTCTGAGAGATTCTCAAACATAGGGACGTGGCTATTTTAACAGGGTGAGGAGGTTCAACCCGAGGACACGAACTTTTGGCGAGGCGCAAACAACGATGGCCCCGGATGCCCGGGGCCATAAAAAATCACGTGGTGCAAAGCACTCTGTCCAATGCCAGTATTGGACAATCGCGCAACCCATGTCAAGTTACTTGCTAAGAATCGCCCTCCACCCATTCACCATCGTCAGGAATCTTCACCTGCGCACTCACGCGGGCCGCTTCTGCCTGAAATGCCAGATCACTGCGCGAGAGCAAGCAGTGATTGATGGCTTCCATGTGTACGGCGACAACCTGCGTGTCGGGCGCGCTGCGGCAGACGGTGATGACGTCATCTGCGGTCATGGTGATGGGCCCGCCCTGCAGAAATTGGGCGGCGCCTGCGTTGAGAATCGCAACTTTGGGATGAAATTGCCGCAAAGCTTCTTCCACTTCGGAACACCAGATTGTGTCCCCGGCAACGTAAAGCACCGGTTCACCTTGAGCTTTCAACACGAATCCGGAAACCGGGGCCATGGCCCTGCCAATTTCTCCGGTGCCATGTTGGCCGCCGGTGCGCGTGATGTTGATGCCATTCCAGATGGCCGACTTCGATATAGGTGTGACCGCTGTGAATCCCTGCGAACGGAATTTGGCCTCATCCTCCGGCTGTCCGAAGAGTGGCAAGTTTTTGGGCAGAAGTTTGGCGGCGGTCGAATCCCAGTGATCGCTGTGAGTGTGGGTGACCAACACAACCTCAACCTTCCGCACAACCTCCTCCGGACTCACGGGCAGCGGAACCAGCGGATTGTTGCGTGGATTGGGCGAGTCCTGAATGGGCGGACGGGCGCCGGCGTCGTCGAGCATGGGATCGACCAGAATAGTGTGGCCGGCGTACTCAAGAATCAGCGTGGCATGTCGGACCAGGCGTATGCGCATCTGTTTATGTTTGGAATCTACGGCACAAACGGAATGATTTCATCGAACTGGATCACAGGCTCGATGTTCGTGTAATTGGGCACATCAGCGATAATCTCGGCTCCCTGCCGGGTCATCACCGACATAAACTCTTCTACGGAATTGATCTTAATTCGCAACACACAGAGAAACGGAACCGGGGCGCCGGTTGGCGTTGCCGTCGCTTTGTAAATCTCCATCGGATTGCCCAACAGCTTGGCGGTCATCGGAAGATGCCGTTTGATGTAGTAGTCGAAATCGAATTTCGCGTCGGCCTTGTTCGGATAGAGAATGGTCACGCATTGCATCCTGGAACTCTCCTTGAGAGGCCTTGATACTGTATCCCTGAGTGCCCGGTATGGTCTATTCTGACTGCCCATTCTGTCAATTTCTCGTCCAGGCTAAGGAGCAATCCATGATTCGCAAGATCCTGTTGGCGATGCTGTTCTGTGTAGCGGGTGTTGGCTGGGCCGCGGCCGAAGTCGCTGATTCCGCGGCTGGCGGATTTACCGTGAAGACCACGCTCAGTATTAAAGCCGCTCCTGAAGAGGTCTATCGCCGGCTTATTCGTATCGGCGACTGGTGGAACGCCGAGCACACTTATTCTGGCGATTCTCACAATCTCAGTATTGAAGAAAAGGCTGGCGGATGTTTCTGCGAGAAACTTCCCAATGGAGGCAGCGTGCAGCATCTGGAAGTCCTCTTCATTGCCCCCGGACAGACGCTGCGGATGGGCGGCGGCCTGGGCCCGCTGCAGGGCATGGCAGCCAGCGGTAGCATGACTATCCATCTTTCTCCGGCCGGCAGTGGCACGAAACTCGACCTTACGTATGCGGTGCATGGCTATCTTCCCTCCGGGCATGAACACTCTTGCGGCACCTGTGGATTCGGTCCTCAGCGACCAGTTCAAGCGATTGAAGAATTACGTCGAACGTGGCGATCCGGCTAAAAACGATCCCGGGAAAAAAGAGGACGAGAAGCAGAAATAGAAGACTGTCCGCGCTTGGTCACGAATTCTTCAGGCTGAAGACATCTCTTGCTGCGATCACGGTGTTGCAATGGATGGTTACGGTGTCCTCGACTTTTCTGGCGTAGCCTCCGGCGTAGGTGACCATCACCGGAATATTGCGGGCGCGGGCAACGCGGAACACGAGTTCATCGCGGCGCTTTAGACCTTCCAGGCTCAACGCGAGCCCGCCTAACTGGTCTTCGCGATAGGGATCGGCGCCCGCGATGTAGCACATCAGGTCAGGCTCGAACTGGCGCAGGCCGGAACTGAGCGCATTATCGAGCCAGGCCAGGTAGTCGTCGTCGCCGATACCGTCCGGCAAGTCCACGTCAATCGAAGAATGCGGCTTCCATGCCGGATAGTTGTTGTGCTGATGTAAAGAGATGGTGAAGACGTCACCGGCATGGGCGTGACGCATCTTGCCCGGGTTCGCGCTCAACCCGCCGGCGGCCGAATTTACAGTGGGAGCCGAAGTTGAAGGCAGCGGGTCGCTGGGAGTCCGCGTCCCCGCAAAGATTGCGGCCGTGCCATTGCCATGATGAACGTCGCAGTCGACGGTCATGGCGGTACGGATTTTTCCGTCTTTCTGCATGCGGCGGATTGCAACCGCCACATCGTGGATCATGCAAAAGCCTTCTCCGTGATCGGGGAAGGCGTGGTGAAAGCCGCCTCCGATGTTGAAGCCGACCCGATCCCGAAGCGCGTCTTCTGCAGCAAGAATCGAACCGCCAGCGGCCATCCAGAATGCCCGGACCAACTCCGGGGAGTAGGGAATCTCCATTTGCATTTCTTCGCTGGGGGAGAGCGTTCCGGTCTTCAACTTGTGCACGTACTGCGGAGTATGAACGAGCAGGATGTCCTGATCCGAAGCCAGCTGCGGAGTGACGAAGTCAAAGGACTCAGCGACGCCGGTAGCAATGAGTTGGTCATGGATGCGGCGATACTTCTCGGCCGGGAAGACGTGTGCGCCGATGGGGAGGAAATAGTCGGGACTGTAGATAAGCTTGAAGGGGAGCATGGAAAACCCGACCCTAAAGAAGCCGGGCTTATAGAAACGAAACCCGGAATCTAAAGAAACCGGAGCCTAAAGCAAACCGGAGAAAAAGGAAACCTGGAGTCTAAATTCAGTTGCCAGTTGTCAGCAGCCAGTTGTCAGTGGCGATGTCTTAATCCGTTATCTTTTTCGGAATGGAGGCGACGGCGCCACCAGATGCCGCCGCACCGGCACGATCGCGCCCTTGGAAGGATCAGCCACTGCGCTGGCCCGCGACAACACTTCCTCCTGGATGTACTTCACGAAATCGTGGATCTGGACCTGCATCTCCTCCATGCGCTCGCGCATTTGCAGAATGATCGCAATGCCGCTGATATTTACGCCCAGGTCGCGGGCGAGTGACAGAATGAACTCCAGGCGCTGCAGGTCTTCGTCGGTGTAGAGGCGGGTGTTGCCCTCGGTGCGCGAAGGCTTGAGCAGACCTTCGCGCTCATAAAGGCGCAGCGTCTGCGGATGGATCCCGTACATCTCCGCGACCGACGAGATCATGTAGGCGCCCTTGGATTTCCGCTTGGTCATCTTGCACTACTTTACCGCAAAAGACGGAAGCCACGGATTAACACCGATCCCACGGCTAAATCCGTGAAATCTGTATCAATCCGCGGCTGATTTCGACCTAGGGTTTTTCCGGCACCGGCGCCCAGCCGGCGGGTTTCAAGGCGTGATTGAGAACGTAGGCCAGCACGCCGGCTGCGATAAGCAGCATTCCGAAGGCGAAGGAACTCATGCCGAGCACCTGCTCATGCTCGCTGCGGACAACCGAGAAGCCTAGGAGCAGCATGGGAGCTATCCCGACGGCGACCGCTCCAAACATGCCTCCTGGAACCCGGAAGGGGCGTGGCAGCTCGGGCTCGCGGATACGAAGAACGATCAGGGCCACGAACTCCAGGCTCAGGCTGGCACCGTAAAGCAGAATGTCGATGGTCACCAGGCGCTCGAAGCCCAGGCCGAGGCACATGGCCCATCCGATGGCGCAGACCACGATCGCGACCCAGGGGGCTCGCGAGCGGGGATGCAGCTTGCCAAAGACCTGTGGCAGCATGCCGTCCTGGGCCATGGCCAGGGGCAGACGGGAATAGCTCATCACCAGGGCGTTGAACATGCCAAAGCCGCTGATCATTCCGCCCAGGGCGAGGCCGACGCGCAGCAGCGGTCCACCAAGCATGCCAGCGATGTCCGCCCAGAAGCCGGTTTCCCATGCGCTCGAGGAAAGACCGGTCATCCACATGGCAACCACAGGAACAATGTAGCTCAGGGCCACGATCACCACCGCCGCCAGCATGGCGCGAGGATAAGTGCGCTGCGGACGCTCGACCTCGGTGGCGATGGTCGAGGCATTGTCCCAGCCCATGTAGTTCCACATGCAGATGAGCAGACCGCCGAGAATGTCGACCGTGGAAGTAGTCGGCCGGGTCACGGCATTGGCCAGTGCACCGAACTTGAAGGGAGCGATGATCACAATCAGAATGAAGGGCGCCGACAGCAGGAAGAAAAGCCAGAGCGATGTGGTCGAGACAACCCGAACTCCGGCAATATTCAGCAGCGCGCAAACCACCACCACCGCCAGAGCCATCATCACGCCGCGATGTCCCTCGGCGAACCAGGGAAACAGGCGGTCGAGGTAGAGCACGAACAGAGTGGGATAAATCGCCATGTCGAAGATCGAGGCCACCAGCGACAGCCAGGCTTCCTGGAATCCCCAGAAGTTGCCCATGGCGCGGCGTACCCAGGCGTAGTAGCCGCCTTCGAAGGGTAGCGCGCTGGAGAGTTCGCCAATCATGAACGCGGTCGGCAGGCTCCACAGAATCGGGGTCAACAGCAGGATGAGAATGGCCTTGCCGTAGCCGGCGCCGTGAACGATGTCTTCCGTACCGTAGGTGCCGCCCGACACCATAAAGAAGGTGGCGGCCACCAGAGGCCAGAGCGTTAGGCGGACCGATTTTTTCCGGCTGAGAGGTTTTTCCGGGTGGGAAACTGCGGTTGGGGGCTGGAAATCTTGACGCGGCGCGCTAGCTGTTGCCAATTTCGACGGCTTCCTCCTCGGGCGATCCTTGCGCTTTCAGAATTCGGCTGGAAGCAAGTTCGCAGCCGTGAGCATACGGCAAATTAGATGCAGAGTAAAAATAATTTTCAGTTATTTTTTTGCGAGGTGGAACGGAGGTAATGGTTCTTTGCCGGCAAATTAGAAGGCTTCAACCACCCAGGACACCAAGGATCACTAAGGAGTTCCTTTGTGAACCGGAGCCTGCCCCGAGCAAAGTCGAAGGGTGCCCTTGGTGGGTGAAGCCTTTTTCAGACGTTCTTCCAGAGCTCAGCGCGGGGATCTTCCGGATTCAGCTTGGCCAACTCCCGCAGGATTTCCTTGGAGCGCTCGTCTTTGGGCATGGGGACGGTGAGTTTGACTTCGACGATCTCGTCCCCGCGAGCCCCTTCCTTGGTGGCCGAGGGCACGCCCTTCTCACGCAGACGCAGTTTCTGTCCGGACTGGGTTCCAGGCGGGATTTTCAGCAGGGTACGGCCGTCGATGGTCGGAACCTCGATTTTGGCTCCCAGAGCGGCTTCCGTGGCACTTACCGGCACCGTGATGCGGATGTCGTCGCCCTCGCGGTGGAAGACCGGATGGTCCGCGGTTCGGATAATCGCGTACAGGTCGCCCGCTGGACCTCCGCGTACTCCGGCGTTGCCTTTGCCGGCGATGCGAATGCGCTGGCCATCACGGGTGCCGGCCTTGATCCGCACTTCGAGCGGTTCGGTACGCTCGATGGTTCCTTCCCCGTGACACTGCGGGCAGGTCGAGATGTTCTTTCCGGTTCCGTGGCAGCGCGGACAGGGAACGTTGAACTTCATTCGGCCGCCGGTCTGCGTGACCTGGCCTTTTCCGCCACACTCCGGGCAGGTTCCCGCGGACTCGATAAAACCCTGTCCGTGGCAGTGTGGACACGAATCGCGGCGGGTGATATTCAGCCGCATCACGCCGCCGCGGATGGCGGTCCAGAAGGGGACGTTGACCTGGTACTCCAGATCCGAGCCGGGTTCGGGACCTTCCTGCGCAGCCCCGCCGCGTCCGCCGAAGATTCCGGAGAAAATGTCTTTGAAGCTGCCGCTGCCTGAGTTGCTGGCCTTTCTCCCCTTGGCGCCCTCGAACATATCGGTGAAGTCGAAGCCGCCGAAATCGAAATTCGGAGGCTGCCCGCCGCCGTCAGATGGGTTACCGGGAAAGCCCTGGCCGAAGCCCTGACCAGGTGCTCCGCCCGCGCCGCCTCCGGCCCGGGCATAGGCCTCGGCGGTGGCGGCATCGATGTTGTCGGAGTAGAAGCCGACCTGGTCGTAAATCTTCCGCTTCTTGGGATCGCTCAGAACGTCGTTCGCTTCAGAGAGAGTTTTGAATTTCTCTTCCGCGGCCTTGTCGCCGGGGTTGACGTCGGGATGGTATTTGCGCGCCAGCTTGCGAAAGGCTTTGCGGATGTCGTCCGCTGACGCGGACTTCTTCACGCCCAGAATCTCGTAATAATCTTTTTTTGGAGGGGTGGCCATCGCCTGAGTTCATCTTAACTGAGCTTTGTCATTCAGTGCGCTCTGAGCGACAGACGGCTTGCGATCTTTATGGTTTAGTTGGGCACGTTGTGCCGGTCTTTCTCCGAAACACCGATGCGCTCGTAATTTGACCCATCGATGTACACGGGAATGCGAGTCACTCCCGTGGGCGTGGGCACGAGCACGAACCAGCGTCTTTCATCTTCCACGAAATTCAGGAAATAATCCTGACCATTCACTTCAAATTGCAATTTATCTTCTCCGTTGTTCTCGAACATTGGGATAACCCAAGTTAGTAGCGCCGGCGTCTCGCCGGCTGTCCCGAGGGCATCCTGCCCTCGACGGTGGGGACGCCGTCCCACGACAGCCGCCGGGACGGCGGCGCTACACAAACCCGCGGGCGAGTCGCCCGCGACCACATAAACAAGAGCCTGCCGAGCTGCGCTCGGCGCGGGCGGGTCAGAGACCCGCCCCCACACGGCCGTTACTGAACAGCTGATAGCTGACAGCTTACTTCTTGTCTTCCACGTCTACGTACTCGGCGTCGATGACGCCTTCGTCTTTCTTGGCCTGACCGTCGCCATCGGGCGCCGGGCCCGCGCCTGGACTTGGCGGCGTTTGCGGCTGGGCCGCTTTGTACATCTGCTCGGCCAGCTTGTGCGAGGCCTGGGTCAGCGTGTCTCGCGCCTTGTCCATGGTCGCCTTGTCGTTCGACTCCAGCGCCTTCTTGGCGTCGGCAATCGCGTTTTCCACGTCGCCGCGCTCGGAGCCGGAGATCTTGTCGCCCTGCTCCCGCAGCATCTTCTCGACGTTGTAAACCATCGAGTCGAGCTGGTTCTTGGCGTCGACCGCTTCGCGCTGGGCCTTGTCTTCCGCCGAGTGCGCGTCGGCTTCCTTGGCCATGCGCTCGACTTCCTCTTTGCTCAGGCCGGAAGACGACGTGATCGTGATCTTCTGGTCCTTGCCCGTGGCCGTGTCCTTCGCGGTCACGTTGAGGATGCCGTTGGCATCGATGTCGAAGGTTACCTCGATCTGAGGCACACCACGCGGTGCCGGTGGAATACCGGTCAGGTGGAACTTACCCAGAGTGCGGTTCTGCGCCGCCATCGGGCGTTCGCCCTGCAGCACGTGAACCTCAACCGAGGTCTGGCTGTCGGCCGCGGTCGAGAACGTTTCCGTCTTTTTGGTTGGAATCGTCGTGTTGCGCGGAATCATCGGCGTCGCTACGCCGCCCAGAGTCTCAATCGCCAGCGACAGCGGGGTCACGTCCAGCAGCAGCAGGTCTTTCACTTCACCCTTGAGGACACCGCCCTGGATGGCCGCGCCGATTGCAACTACTTCATCCGGGTTGACGCCCTTGTGTCCTTCTTTGCCGAACAGGTCCTTCACCAGTTGCTGGATGCGCGGCATACGAGTCTGCCCGCCGACCAGAACGACTTCATTGATCTTGCTGGCATCCACGCCGGCATCTTTCATGCACTGTTTGCAGGGGCCGACCGACCGCTGAATGATATCTTCCACCATCGACTCGAGCTTCGCCCGGGTCATTTTCTTGACCAGGTGCTTCGGTCCGCTGGCATCGGCGGTGATGAAGGGCAGGTTGATCTCAGTCTCCATGGTGGTGGAGAGTTCGATCTTCGCCCGCTCCGCCGCGTCACGCAGACGCTGCAGCGCCATCTCGTTGCCCTTGCCCCGCAGGTCGAGGCCTTCGTCCTTCTTGAACTCGTCGATCAACCAATCGACGATGCGCTGGTCGAGGTTGTCGCCGCCCAGGTGAGTATCGCCGTTGGTGGCCTTGACTTCGATCACGCCTTCGCCGACTTCCAGAATCGAGATATCGAAGGTGCCGCCGCCGAAGTCGTATACGGCGATGGTTTCATCCTTCTTCTTGTCGAGGCCGTAGGCGAGCGCTGCCGCCGTGGGCTCATTGATGATGCGCTTGACGTCCAGGCCGGCGATCTGGCCGGCGTCTTTTGTGGCCTGCCGTTGGGCGTCATTGAAGTAAGCAGGCACGGTGATGACCGCCTCGGTCACTTTCTCGCCGAGATAGTCTTCCGCCGCCTTCTTTAGCTTCTGCAAAATCATCGCGGAAATCTGCGGAGGCGTGTACTCCTTGCCTTGCGCCAGCACCGCCACGTGGTCGCCCGACTGCACGACCTTGTAGGGCACCATCTTGATTTCTTCGGTGACTTCGTCGAAGCGTCGTCCCATGAACCGCTTGATCGAATAAACCGTGTTTTCCGGGTTGGTGATGGCCTGGCGTTTCGCCACCTGCCCTACCAGCCGTTCGCCGGTCTTGGTAAAACCGACAACTGAGGGCGTAGTCCGCCCTCCTTCTTCATTAGGGATCACCTTGGGCTCGCCGCCTTCCATCACTGCGACGCAGGAATTGGTCGTGCCCAAGTCAATTCCGATTGTTTTCGCCATAATCCTCTCCTCCAGTAATTATAAGTGCTTTATAATCATACCATTATGCATTGAATTCCCGACATGATAAGACTTGAGCGAGTCGTTGTCAAGGTTTAGATGCGGCCAAAGGCCGGATGGATACAGGTAATTTCCGAATGCTGCTCCCGGGAAAGAAAGACCGGTGGAAGAGAGCGGCCTCATGCGGCGTTGACCCGCATTTGGCGCCAAAGAACGGCGGCTGGCCGCCGCTCTCTCCACTATGGCGAAGGTACGGTTGCGGCAGCTTACGACTGTTTTTCCATCTTGTAGGTTGTGGTGGTTCCGCGGAGCTTGTTGGTGAACTCCACGGTGATCCATTTTCCATCGGGAGAGACCGTCATTCTCGATATGCCCACAATCTTGCCGTCCCGTTTGTCGGTTTCTTCGATGGTGTCATTGCCGATGCGCTTCAACGAAACCATGGTGTGGCCGGGGTCGCCCTGAACCGGGTAGTCCTTGCCGTCGAATTTGGCTTCGTAACTTTCGCCGTTGGGATCGGACATCTTCAGCCCATCCTCGGTGCCCTGATAAGTGACTGTAAGGCCGTTGTCCGAAATGCTGTTCACCTTCTCGGTGTGCCACGATCCTGATAAAGCGTGGGAACCAGCCGGGCCCTTGCTTACTCTTGTGGAGGTCACTTCGCCGGTCACCGGCTTGTCCTCGGACTGGTCGGTAAACTTGCTGGCCAGGGTGTTTCCATCCGAAGACACCGTATCCGTATCCGTAAACATCACTTTGCCATCTTTTTTCTGTGTGAACTCAACGGTGTGATCGTCCACTACTTTGACCATCACCGTGTCGAAGTAAGGATGGCCGGTCACCTTCTGTTCGGTCCCGTCTGCTTTCACGCTGTATTTCGGGGTGCAGGTCGAGCATTCGTACATACCTTTATTTAAGAGGTAGGTGTCGGGCTTTTTGGGAAACTGGGCGGTATCGAGCTTGACCAGCCAGGTCCCATCAAACGGGCTCTGGGCAAACAGCATCGCCGGCGCCATCAGCATGAACGTCAAGAGTAGCTTCTTCATGGAATACCTCTCGCAGCGAGATCAGGCAGCAGGCCGAGGGTCCGACAAAGACTGAAGATAAAGATTGGGGCTGCCGTTAAGCGGTGACATTCTACACCCGGCAGCGCCAGCGCGAAGGGCTGGAGATTTCTAATCGAGATATCCCAGCGGCCGGTTTCCATATGGTAGCAACCGCCTTCCGAGCCGGGGCATGGCTTGGTAAACACCCTAGTCGTACTTCTCGTACAGAATCGACTTCCGGTCCCAGCCCAAGCTCTTCAATAATTCGCGGTTGGCTTTGATCATTTTGTCCAGGCCGCAGACGTAGGCGTGCATATTCTCGCGGCCCTGGACGATTCCCGGGCAGGTGTTCCTGAACGTATCCGCGCAGCCCTTGCCACTCGCGGCTCTGCGCGGCTCAGGGTTGGCATGTAATGGAAGTTGGCATGACGGGCGGCAAGACTTAGAAATTCTTGGTGGTAGTAAATATCCTTTTCGGTGCGGTTGCCGAACAGCAGCCAGAATTGCTTGTCCAGGTGGCGAGCAGGATCCGCCAGCAGCCACTCGAGCATGGAGCGGAAGGGCGCGATGCCGGTGCCGGTGGCGATAAAAATTGTATCGCGCAAGGGCGGGCGCAGAATGAAGTCACCGAACGGGCCCTGGCAGCGGATTTCTTTCCCTTCTTTCATGTCGCAAAGGAAATTCGACATGAAGCCATCCTGCACCCGATTCAGGCAGAGCGCGAAGCGGTTGTCCTCTGCCGGCGGGGAAGCGATGGAGTAGGCACGGGTAATTTCCTCGCCGTCGGGCTTGTTCGTCTTGAATGACAGCCACTGTCCGGCGACGAAGCCGAAGCGAGGCTGGCCGGGGACCTCAAACTCCAGGTGCTTGGTCGGTTCGGAGAGAGCAACGGAACGCGCCAGGCGGGCGGTGAAGGTTTGAAAGGGAGACATTGGTTATGTAGATGACGGGGAGGCGTGGTTGGACGCTGCGTCTGTCATGCTGAGTGAGAGAGTCGTTCGCGAAGCGAAGGACGAAGGAGTCGAAGCACCCCTATGATCTCTGCTGTACTGGCAGTTATAGGGGTCCTTCGACTTCGCAGCTGCTTCGCTTCGCGAAGCAGCCGCTACGCTCAGGATGACAGAGCTGAGAACTGAGAACCGAAAACTGACAGCTGCTCCTACTCGACAGTGACTGACTTCGCCAGATTCCTGGGCTGGTCCACGTCGCAGCCGCGGCGCACCGCTATGTGATAGGCCAGCAACTGCAGCGGAACGATTTCCAGAATCGGCAGCAACTCTTCCGGCGCCGGAGGAACGTACAGCACGTGATCGGCGGCTTCCTTGATGTCTTCGTCGCCCTCGGTCGCGAGCGCGATGATCATTCCGGAGCGGGCTTTTACCTCTTTGAGATTCGAGCAGGTTTTCTCATAGCGCGTCATCGATAGGGCATCTTTGGAGTCGCGGGTCGCAATGATCACTACCGGGAGGTTCTCGTCAATCAGCGCGTTGGGGCCGTGCTTCATTTCGCCGGCGGGATAGCCTTCCGCGTGGATGTATGAAACTTCCTTCAACTTGAGCGCGCCTTCAAGCGCGATGGGATAGTGGATGCCGCGTCCCAGGAACAGGAAATCCTGAGAGCGCGAGTATTCCTTGGCCAGGTTTTCGCATTCTTCCTCGCGGGTCAGCAGATGTTCAAGCTTGCCGGGGATGCGAGTGAGTTCCTGGATCGCTGCTTTGGCCTGGTCGGGGGTCATGGCGCCACGCTGCTGGGCCAGGAATAGCGCGAACAGATAAAGCGCAGTCAGTTGTGCGGTAAACGCTTTGGTGGAAGCAACGCCGATCTCCGGGACCAGCGTGAGTGTAGATCGTTCCCGCAGCTTCGCGGGTGATCATCGCGCCGACCACGTTGCAGATGGCCAATGTCTTTGAACCTTTGGCCTTGGCTTCCCGCTGGGCGGCGATGGTGTCCGCGGTCTCGCCCGACTGGGTGATCAGCATGGTGAGCGTGTCGGGAGCGATGATGGGATCGCGATAGCGCCACTCGCTGGCGTAATCCACCTCAACCGGCATACGCGCCAGGCGTTCGATCATGAATTTGCCGGCCTGGGCAGCGTGCCAGCTGGTTCCGCAAGCCGCGATATTGATTTTTTTTGCGGACTTGAACTCGGCGTCGGTGATCTCCATTTCGTCGAGGAAGACGTGGCCAGTTTCCTGCGAAACTCGTCCCAGGGTGGTGTCACGCACCGATCGCGGCTGCTCGTAGATTTCCTTGAGCATGAAGTGCTTGAAGCCGCCCTTTTCCGCCATGATCGGGTCCCAGGTGACGTGCTGGACCTGGCGGACAACCGGCTGTCCGTTGAAGTCGGTGAGCTGGACGCCTTCGGGCGTAATCACGGCGAGGTCGCCATCGCCCAGGAAAAACAGGTCGCGGGTGTGATAGAGAATCGCGGGCACATCGGAAGCGACGAAATATTCGTCCTTACCCAGTCCGATCACGGCCGGCGGGCCATTGCGTGCAGCCACGATTTTGTTGGGCTCATCCACGGCAATCACGGCCAGCGCGAACACGCCAGCTCAATTGACCGACGGTTTTGCGAACGCACTCTTCCAGCGACGGACGATGACCGTTGGCGGTCTTCAGGAAATATTTTTCGACCAGGTGGGCAATGACTTCGGTGTCGGTCTCGGTCGTGAACTTGTGGCCCTCTTCGATCAGCTTTCGCTTCAGCGAAACATAGTTCTCGATAATGCCGTTGTGAACGACGACGATTCTTCCCGTGCAATCGCGATGCGGGTGAGCGTTTTCTTCGGTGGGACGGCCGTGCGTCGCCCAGCGAGTGTGGCCAATCCCGTAGGTGCCATCGAGCGGCTTGAGGCGGATGACCTCTTCCAGGTTGCGCAGCTTGCCCTCAGCCCGGCGAATCTGCAAACCATCGCCATTTCCGCAGACTGCGATTCCGGCTGAATCATAGCCGCGATACTCAAGTCTTCTGAGTCCTTCGATGATGACCGGGACGACCCGCTTCTTGCCAACGTATCCCACTATGCCACACATGCGAATGCTCCTAGTTTTCGGCGGGGAAACCGAAGATGTTTTTCGTGAGTGTAAAATCCGGCCACTGCGTCAGAACGCCTGCTGCACGTTCCGTGAAAATCAGTCTGCCGAAGCAGGAAAAACTTTCCACCACCGCCGAACCGGGGAATTCGGCTATTCGTATTCATTCCTCAAGAGAGAAACGAAACTCTTCGATCACCGGGTTGGTCAGGACGTCGCGCGCTATCCGCGTCACTTCGGCCTCGACCTCACTCCGGTTCAGTCCGCCATCCAGCGTGAGCTCGAAATACTTGCCCTGACGAACCTCTTCCAGTCCCTTACATCCCATTTTCTTGAGCGCGCCCTGGATCGTCTTTCCCTGAGGATCCAGAACGCTCTTTTTAAGCGACACGTATACGTAAGCTTTCATGGGGGATATCCGTCATTATACGTCACGAGTATTCCCAGCGAACCAAACCATAGACTTAGCCCAAGTGTGTGAGCCGGGCAGTCAAGTTCGGAAAGGGCGCTTTCCAGCATTTGGCGATGGCGGGGGTTCTGCACCGATTGGAGTTGCTGGAGGATTCGACGGCGAGACAGGTTGATGGCGTCTTCCTGCTGTTTCCGGGCGGCCTGTTGCGGCGTAAGTCGTTGTTTTGATTCAGCCTGTACGCTGGCGGCGCTCTGCTGCTCCTCCACCGACTTGCTTTCCCATCCTCGGGCCATCGCTTGATTATAGTCGCAGCCGCGGACAAGATCGGTCTCAACTGCTTCGCCCCGGAACCATTCCAGATCGCAGTTGAGTCCAGAAAAGACAATTGTGCCACGATTGTTGAACTACTGAATCGATTCACTTGATTTGCAATTCGAGTTTGCCGAAAAGTCCTTTGCAAGCGGACAAAATTTGGTTTATTGTTCGCTGCGCCGGGGCAGACTTCTGCCGCATTAAACACGTGCGATTCCCTAAAATGGGAAAGCAGCGAGCTTGGGGTGATCCTGATGCAAGGTCCTGACGGGAGAGTCGCTAATCTCACAGCCGGAAACGAACCTGCGTGGTCTCCGTGAACGCCTTGGCCTCACCATGCGTGAGGTGGAAAGTGCCAGCGCGCGCATCGCCGATCGGCACGGGAACGACGAATTTGCGGTCAGCCCGAGCCGCCTCTCCGACATCGAAACCAAAGGGTTGGTTCCCAGCATCTTCCGCCTTTACTCCCTGGCAATCATTTACCGCTTTGATGTGCGCGAAATGTTGTCGTGGTACGGCATCGATCTCAGCCTGTCGGCTGCGGATTTGAATCTGAACCTTCCTCCCCGGTCGCACGTCACCGAAACTCTGCAGGGTGCGTTTGCGGTGGAGATTCCCACGCGATTGGATCCCGCCTTCGATCCTCGCCGCAGTGCTAACTTGAGCCGCATGGTGGAGCAGTGGGGCCTGGTGCCGCTGGCCTATCTGGCAAAGTTCAGCGGAGAGAAATATACCTACGGCTACATCGGCAGCGAGGATTTCACCATGTATCCTCTGTTGCCGCCGGGAACATTTCTGCAAGTGGACGAAAGCAGAAATAAGGTAGTGTCCGGGATGTGGCGCTCCGAACTTGAGCGTCCCATTTACTTCGTGGAAACCCGCGAAGGCTACACCTGTTGCTGGTGCAGTCTGAAAGGCGATCAGATCGTTCTGCAGCCGCATCCGCTTTCGCCGGTTGCGGATGCGGATGTTGCGACATCCTCAGGAAGCGGAAGTGATCGGGCGGGTGGTTGGTATCGCGCTCAAGCTCGGGGAATGGCTTCCGGTAGAGTCCCTGCCGGATTCGAAACCAGAATCGAAAGAGCGTGCAGCACTGAACTAAAATGCCGCGCCGAACCACCGCTCAGATCTTGCGGCAGCAGAACCGGCAGGTGGCTTCGAAACCTCTCCAAATACTCACTGGCTGTTATCTGTAGCGCCCCACTCGAATACATCACTTCATCGCGCAAGCGTGCGCAGCGGAGTGCGCAGAAGTTTGAGAAACAACTGACGATGCGCTTCTGCCAGCGCTTGCTGCGCCGCCGCTCTCCGTACGCCCGGCTCAACCCCCAGTGCGAATAAGCGCCCGAAGCGCGGTCTCGCAGACTCGCAAGATATTCGATCTTGCCGACGATTCCGGCGACTCCTGCAAGCGTCGTTCCGAGCAGGTCTTCGAGAGCTGATTGCAATGTCATTTTTCTGATTTCAGAAAACCGTACCGTTTCCAGTTTCGCAAAAAAACAACTCAATTCCCGCACAACTTACCACGGTTGAACTTCCCAATCCACTCCAAAAAGGAGTTTCACCGTGAAAAAACTCTTCCTGCTTCTCACTGGTGTTCTGCTGCTCGCAGGCGCCCTTTCAGCTCCAATCCACGTACAAGCGGACGGAGGTAGCCGCCCACAATGTCCGCCTGACCAAATTTGTAAACCCTGACCGTCACAGCGGTCGCAAAATGCGGCGCTTTGAATGTCGCTTCGAACTGGAGGACGTGGGCTTTGTCCCGCCGGAATAGTGTTTACGGCTGACTGATAAACGGGTTATAGTTCCCCGCGGTCAGCCATGTATCCTCACTCATTCCTGTGGCACTACCTGTGGATGGCGCCCCACGTCCTCCAGTTGGTCATTGCTATCGTCATGATTCGGCGGGGGTTGGTCGCCAAGTTTCCGGTCTTCTTCGCCTACACCGTGTTCCAGATTGTCGAGGAGGGAACGCTCTTCACTCTGGATCATATGCAGGCGGTTTCCGGCTATCAATACTGGTGCGCGCACTGGGTGGGATCGTTGATCAGCATCGGGTTGCGCTTTGGGGTCATCTGGGAGATATTCGTCAACATCTTCCGCGATTACCCCGGGCTGGAAGAGCTGACTCGTGTGGTTTTCCGCTGGGCGGTCGTGATTCTTATCTTCGCGGCCATCGCGATCGCAGCGCAGGCTCCGGAGGTTGGCACGGTTCATCTTCTTTCCCGAGTTCATATCCTGGATCTTTTCGTGGACGTAATTCAGAGCGGCTTGTGGCTGCTCCTGCTTGCATTGTCTTTTTATTTTGGTCTTTCCTGGCGAAGTGTTCCCTACGGCATTGCGTTCGGCTTGGGAGTTTTTTCGACTGTCGATCTGGCCACCGAGGCGATGCGGATATGGACCGGGTTCGTGGCGGGTTACGCCTTCGATTTTGTCAGCCGGGCTACTTACCACTGTTGCGTAATTATCTGGCTGGCATATCTGCTGGCGCCGGAAACATCGCGCCGCGCGGTAGAGGAATTGCCCAAACATAATCTCGAGCAGTGGAACGCTGAATTGCAACGTCTCTTACTGCAATGATTCTTTCCTTCACCCTGGTCTTTGTCGCGCTGGTGATTCTCCTTCTGCTGCTCTATCTCGAGGGCGGCCACAACTCTTCCGTGGACCGGCTGGAGGATCTCGCGGGACGCACTCGTCCGGTCGACATTGACGCCTTCAGAAATCTGATGGATC
Organism: Terriglobia bacterium; assembly: GCA_963734265.1. Lineage (GTDB taxonomy): Bacteria > Acidobacteriota > Terriglobia > Terriglobales > Acidobacteriaceae > JAIQFF01. Next base: position 637,459 of record CAVTGN010000008.1, on the reverse strand, counting down.
CGAAAGAAGATGATTTCTTACGCGCCAACCTGCTCCCGCGGCAGTTTCGCGCGATCCAGAGAGAACGGGCTCGATGCGCCATGGGCTATATCTGGAATACCGCCCACAACGCGGCTGTCTTGCTGCGAGTGGGTGAGGCGGCCGGTCGGAGTACCGACCCTACTATCGCGCTTGCCGGCCGGCAGTTAGTCGAAAGCGCCGTACGCCTGAGAGCGTATGCACTGCTTTCTTTGGCCAAGCTCTGCTTGAGAATGCTGCTGCCCGGGGCGCGATTCTCCGACGGTCGCTTAGCCGACAACTATCAACACCTCAGCGGTTTGGCCGGTCACCTAGCCTTGATGCAACATCCCACCCGGGCGGCCCGGCTCTCCACTCTGCTTTGAGAAATTCCAATACTGAGCAACTCCTGTTCTGAAAACCTGAATTTCGCAGCATGCCCGCGCGAAAGACCTTCATCACGTTCTGTTCCGGAAACGGAACAGCGGTGAAAAATCAACGCTCAGTTTTTGCCAATAAAGCTATAATCCCCCCGTTTTTGCACCACGGAGTATTGGTTCGCGCCAGCCCAATTGAGTGCTCTCAACAATTTCGAGTCGAATGCAGATCTTCAACGTTACGAAGCTCTGCTGGAGATGGCGGACCTGGTGGTCCTCCATCGTAGTCTCCCTGAATTGTTCGTTGCGATGGCTGAGCGCTTGCGACGAGTAGCGGCTGCGGAAGCGGCCAACTTTTCTCTTTACGATCCCAGCAAGAATACGATGCGTCATCTGTGGCACGTCGACGAGAGACGCGCCCGCCCAATTTGAGGTTGCGGTAGAGGAATCGCCGGCCGGATGGGCCTGGCAAAACCAACAGCCTCTGATTGTCTCCGACCTGGCATCAGAATCCCGCTTCCCTGCGGTGCTGAATATTCTGCGCGAGAAAGGTCTGAGGTCATATTGCTGGCTGCCTTTGACCACTGCGCAAAAGCGCTTGGGAGCGATGGGGCTGGGCAGCTCTCAAGCCGACGCCTACAGCGAGAGAGATTTGCGACTTCTCGCCCGCGTCGCGGAATTGGTCGCGGTAGCAGTTGAAAACACCCTGGCGCGTGAAGCCTTGCAGCAGGAGAAAGAACGCCTGCACATGCTGCTCGAAGTCAACCACACCCTGGTGACCAATCGCGACCTGCAGAAACTGTTTCCGGCGATTTCCGGTTTCATTCGCCGCATGATTCGTCATGACTACGCCAGCGTTGCCGTCTATGACGAAGCAGCACACTCCCTGTCTTTCTATCCCCTGGATTCTCCCCTGACCACAGGACTGGCCGGAACCGACACGACCCTTCCGGTGAAAGACACTCCCGCGGGTCATGCCTTGCTGGAACGTGAGACCAAGATCTTCACCCGCGAAGATCTGATGGGAATTCAATCCAGCTTCGTGAGCGAGATGCTGGAACACGGAATTCAGTCGCTGTGCTGCATTCCGCTGACCACGCGCAAAGGCGAACTCGGGACTCTGAATCTTGCCAGCAAAGACGTCAACGCCTTCGCGCCCCAGGACGTTGGTTTTCTGCAGCAAATTGCCGCGCAAGTGGCAGTTGCGCTGGACAATGCTCGTGCCTACCGCGAAATCGCGGATCTCACGCACAAGCTGGCCAGCGAGAAACTTTATCTGGAAGAGGAGATCCGCACCGAACTTAACTTCGAAGAGATCGTGGGAGACAGTCCGGCGCTGAAGCGGGTTCTGTCCCAGGCAAGAACGGTTGCCACCAGCGACGCCACGGTGCTGATCCTGGGAGACACCGGTACCGGGAAGGAATTGATCGCGCGCGCCATTCACCGCATGAGTCCGCGGAAAGAACGAGTCTTCGTCAAACTGAACTGCGCCGCGATTCCCACCGGGCTGCTGGAGAGCGAACTCTTCGGTCACGAAAAAGGCGCTTTCACCGGCGCCATCAGCCAGAAAATCGGACGCCTGGAACTGGCGGACAAGGGAAGCCTGTTTCTGGATGAAGTTGGAGATATTCCCCTTGAGTTGCAGCCTAAGTTGCTTCGCGTGCTGCAGGATCAGGAATTCGAAAGGCTGGGCAGCACGCGCACGATTAAGGTGAATATCCGTCTGATCGCAGCCACCAACCGCGACATGGCCAAGGTGGTAGCGGAAAAAGAGTTTCGCAGCGATCTGTACTACCGGCTGAATGTCTTTCCGATCCGCATGCCGTCCCTGACCGAACGCAGGACCGATATTCCGATGCTGGTGCATCACTTCGTGCAGAAGTTTTCCCGCCGGATGAACAAGCAAATTGAAACCATCCCAACCAGCACCATGAATGCACTGGTGAACTGGGAGTGGCCCGGTAATGTAAGGGAGCTGGAAAATCTCGTCGAGCGCTCCGTGATTCTTTCCGAGGGCCGAGTGCTCAACGCTCCCCTGGCGGAGTTGGCTCCGATTGGCGAAGGGATCGACAGCGATGGCACGCTGGAGAGTCTGGAACGCCAGTACATTATTCGCGTGCTGCGCGAAACCAACGGAGTAATTGCCGGCCCTCATGGGGCTGCGATGCGGTTGGGCATGAAGCGCACGACTCTTCAATCCAGGATCTTGAAAATGGGAATCTCCCGGGAAGAATATGGGGGATAGGTCGGAAGCCCGACGGGCGACCTCGAACTCCCGAACCTCGAACATGCTGGCTCTACGGTCTGCACCCGAAAGTGACGATACGTCGGCACCGTGCCGCAGGACCGGCAGAGCCGGAACCCGCAGAATCTAATCCCAGCCTCCTTTGAAGATGGCATGAATCCCTTGTTTGCCCGCAGGTTAGCTCAGTCGACTGAGTTTGGACCTCAGACTGCCATCATAGATTCCGCTAGGGCGCTTGCCGCAGTGCCAAATATCCCCGAAATGATGCCAGTTTGCCATGATCCGACTGGCGGAAGAGATGTTGGACTCCGGGAGACGAGGCTTGCGGTGTTGCTTACAGGGCGTAATCAGAGAACGCAATCGTCACAGCCGGATGAAGGCTGGTCCGTTGCGTAGCCTGGTTCGAGCGGTTGGAATCGGCAGCCAAACGATGGCGCGTCCCGAGCCCAGGGCGCCCTTTATTCCCGCGTCTCGGAAGCGGCCGCAGAAAAATTGTGGAAAGAGCGCGCCGGAAGACAGGCATTGATCCGCTTTACCTGTTCGCATGTTCCGTGTTGTGGCACAAGCAGAGGGACGCCGGGGCTGGCTGGGAACTGATCCGTGGCCTTAAGTATTCGGACCCGTCGGCGCGGATTGCGGCGGCACTACTGTCCGAAAGCGGAAATGGTTGAGTGTCAAGTTCAAGTACGCAAGCTCCCCCAGTGGATTCGCAACACTAAGGTGGCAGTAACAATGAACACTCCTTACGGGTTAGAAATCATCGAGAACTGCGTCAGCTGTAAATTGAGGAAGGACAAGTGGTTTTGCGGCTTGTCTCCCGGGGTGCTGAAATCGTTCAGCGATTCCAGCCATCTGAGTACGTATCCTGGCGGCGCGGTCCTGTTCGTGGAAGGCCAGATGCCCCGCGGCGGGCTGGTACTGTGCTCGGGCAAGGTCAAACTCTCCACCACCTCTCGCGATGGCAAGGTACTCATTCTGAAAATGGCAATGCCCGGCGAAGCGCTCGGCCTGAGCGCGGTAATTTCGGGGACACCGTATGAACTCACCGCGGAAACGATCGGGCCCTGCCAGGTGAATTTCATCGACCGCGATGCGCTGATGAAGATGCTGGACAAGTATGGCGAACTGGGGCTGCACTCCGCCCAGGCTCTGAGCCGGGAATTTCAATCGGCATACCGCGACATCCATGAGTTGGTGTTGGCTCGTTCCTCCGCGGGCAAACTGGCGCGGCTCTTGATCTCGTGGAGTGGCCGCCGCGAGTGGGAGAGCGGCGCCACCGAAATTCGTATCCGCTCCAGTCTGACCCATGAAGAGATCGCGCAGATGATTGGCTCGTCGAGGGAAACCGTGACTCGATTGCTGAGCGAACTAAAAAAGAAAGAGTTGATTCGTCTGGAAGGTTCAACTTTAGTGATCCGCAACCGGACGGCGTTGGAAGCGCTGGCTGCCTAGCTGTGGATAGCAGCCCGAAGGGCGGCCGGGACTCCCAGCCTGGCCGCCTCCCCCTAGAGGTTCTCAAACTCAGAGAAGTGCGGCCGCGCTGTCCATAGCTCACAATCCAAACAACTCACGCAGCCGCTTGGTCTGCGCCCGGCTGACCGGAATTTCGGTCTGCTTCTTGTCGTCCATTCGCAATTGATAAGAGCTCTTGAACCAGGGAACGACTTCCTTGATGCGGTTGATATTCACCAGGTAGGAACGGTGCGCGCGCCAGAAAAGGTTGGGATCAAGACTCTCCAGTAATTCTTCCAGCGTGCGGCAGTTGGACTGGCCCTCCATTCCATTGGGGCCGCCGGTCACAACCGTAATCACGCCCTCTTCGATCGAGGCGAATCCGATGTCTTTCTGATTGACCAGGAACAGCCGTCCTCCGGCCTTGATCAAAAGCTTGGAAGCTTGCGGCTTCTGCGACTCCAGCATCCGGACCAGGGTTTCCAATTTGTCGGTTGAGGCGCTGCCCGATTCCAATTTGTCCCGCACTCTTTGCACCGACTGCGCCACCCGTTTCTTGTCGAAAGGTTTGAGCAGGTAGTCAACTGCATTCACCTCGAAAGCTTTCACCGCATACTGGTCAAACGCAGTGGCAAAGACGATTTTGGGCAGTATGACTTTCTTGTCGAGGAGTTTCTTGATGACGCCGAAGCCATCGAGGCCAGGCATTTGCACGTCGAGAAAAACAAGATCGGGATTATGTTCGCGGATAAGGTTGACGCCTTCAACCCCATTCTTGCCCTGGGCTACAACCTCGACATCTCCAACGTCTTTCAGCAGGAAGGCGAGTTCGTCGCGGGCAAGCTGTTCATCGTCCACGATGACGGCGGACAGGGACATTCCATACTCCTGGCGAGCAATCAAAAGTATATCGAGTGCCAGTTGAAAGTGCCACAGGCTAACCTCAGACCTCGGCCCTATTGGCCCGAGTTTCGAGGCCGGTTCTCGCACGTCCGCCTTGCCAGACGGTAAACTGGTGGCTCGATGAATTACATCTACGGGATCAATGCCGTTGCCGAGGCGCTGAAGGCACGCGGGCGCTCGTTCGAATGGGTCGGAGTGTTGAAGGAGCGCCATGATCTGCGTTTGCAGCGCGTGGTGGACGAATGCCGGCGGAACGGCGTCGCTGTGCGTTTTCTGTCTCGTCCGGAACTTGATCGCATGGCCGGAAACAATGCCCACCAGGGCGTGGTGGCAGTTACGTCGGGCAAACAATACAACGATCTGGATGACGTGGTCGCTGCCAAGCGTGGTCAATATTCGCTGGTCGTCGTGCTGGACGGAATTGAAGATCCGCACAATCTCGGCGCGATCCTACGCACCGCGGATGCCTCGGGCGCTGACGGAGTGGTGATTCCGGAGCGCCGCGCCGCGGGAGTGACCGCGACCGTGACCAAGGCCTCGGCCGGCGCCAGCGAGCATCTTCCGATCGCCAAAGTGACCAACATCGCGCGCACGCTGGAAGAACTGAAAGAAAAGAACCTGTGGATTGTCGGGTTGGATGAACGCGGCAAACAAAATTATGATGCGCTCGACTACAACATGGATTGCGCCATCGTGCTGGGCTCTGAGGGCAAGGGTGTGCACGATCTGGTGGCGAAAAAGTGCGACTTTCTGGTCTCCATTCCCATGCTGGGGAAAGTGCCGTCACTGAACGTATCAGTGGCCGCGGGCGTCATGTTGTACGAGATCGTACGGCAGCGAAGGACAAGGGCGGCGGAAGCAAAGTGAAGATGAAGTTTGTTCGCGTCCTCTTTGTGTTCGCCGGTTTGCTGGTCCATGCCTGCGCCCATGCCTACGCCATCGATCGCGAAGCCTTCAGCTTCACCAATTACGACCTGGATGTTCGCATCGAACCCGAACAGCAGCGGCTGGCGGTTCGAGGCAAGATCACTTTACGCAACGATTCGACATCGCCGCAGAAGAATCTGTCCCTGCAGATTTCCTCCACTCTGGATTGGAGATCGATCCAGGTGGATGGCAAGCCGGTGCAGTTCGTTTCTCAGCCCTACACCTCGGACATCGATCACACCGGAGCGGTTTCGGAAGCGCTGGTGACTTTGCCCAGCGAGATCCCACCGAAAGCTTCGGTTGAATTGGAAATCGGATACGAGGGCGTCATCCAACTCGATGCAACCCGGCTGACGCGAATCGGTGTTCCCGCGCCAGTGGCCGCGCACAGCGACTGGGACCAGATTGGCAAGACGTTCACCGCGGTACGCGGGATCGGATACGTGGCCTGGTACCCGGTGGCCACCGAGTCGGCGAATCTGTCAGAAGGGAACAGCGTGTTTGAAACCGTTGCGAGATGGAAGGCGCGGGAAGTCGGAGCGCAGCTGAAAATCAAGTTGAGCCACTCCGGCGAAGGCACGCCTGCAATCCCGGTTTGCAACGGCGAGGTGGGAAGTCTGCGGTCGTCCCAGCAAACAGGGAAGACGTACGAAAGTGTAAACGAGTGTACGTTCCTGCCTCTGGGCGAGACGGTGCCGCTTTTCGTGATCGGCAACTTTGACAACCTGGAGCGCCCATCGGTCAACATCTCCTACAGTCCGGATCATAAAAAGGCGGCGGAAAGCTACGCCCTGGCGGCGCAGCTGGCTGCCCCGTTCGTCACCGATTGGTTCGGTGTGCCGCGAGGACGAACTGAAGTTAAAGCGGAGGTCGTGGAACTGAGCGATCCCGAAGCCGCTCCATACGAGAGCGGAAGCATGCTGCTCACGCCCCTTAACGGCGATACCAGGCTGGCGCAGCTTATGGCGGTTCACCAGTTGACGCATTCGACCTTCTTCTCGCCGCGTCCCTGGATCTATGAAGGGCTGGCGCATTTTGCCCAGGCGGTTTACCTGGAACGGGAGAACGGACGCCAGGCGGCGCTCGACTTCATGGGCTTGCATCGCACCGCCGTGGCGGAAGCGGAGAAAGCGTCGGCGGAAGCGCGCGGCCAGAATGCTGGAGCAACTCAGTCGCTGATAAATACCAGCATCGAAGAGTTCTACCGTAGCAAGGCAATGTATGTCTGGTGGATGCTGCGGGACATGGTCAGTGAAAGCGCGCTGAAACAGGCGCTGGCGACGTATCGACCCGAGGCCGACGCCAAGCCCGACTACATGCAGCATCTGATCGAAGCCCAAGCCAAACGCGATCTGCAGACGTTTTTCGACGACTGGGTCTATCATGACCGCGGCTTGCCCGATTTCCATATCGGGTCGGTGTATCCGCGAGAGATGTTAGGGAACAATTATGTCGTGACCGTCACTGTAGAGAACAGTGGAGGCGCGGGCGCGGAAGTGCCGGTGACTCTTAAAATGGAACAAGGGCAAGTCACCAAGCGGCTCGAAGTGGCGGCGAAGTCGCAGGCAACCGTCCGCTTCGAGGCAGCTTCACTTCCGCAGGAAATTTCCGTGAACGATGGCAGCGTGCCGGAGAGCGATACCAGCAACCACGTGTACAAGATTGAAATTCCGGCGAAGAAAAAATGAGATTTCAGATTTGAGAATTGCGATTTCAGATGTAAGAACTTTCAGATGTAAAAACAGGGGCCTTGCGATTTTTAACAATCTGCAATCTAAAATCACAAATCTGCAATCGATGTTTCGGGAGGATTCTTGGCTTACATTCAGTTTCTCGGTGCGGCAGGCACCGTCACCGGATCCAAGCATCTGGTCAATACCAGTTCAGACAGCGCCGGCGGCGCTGGGTTTCAGATGCTCATCGATTGCGGCATGTTCCAGGGCGCCAAAGAATGGCGGGAGCGCAACTGGCAGCCTACGCCGGTCCCGGCGCGGGAAATCGACGCGGTCATTCTCACCCACGCGCATCTCGATCACTGCGGCTGGATTCCTCGCCTGGTAAGAGAAGGCTTCCACGGCCCGATTTATGCCACGCCATCCACCATCGATTTATGTGGCATCATCCTGCCTGACTCCGGCCATCTGCAGGAAGAAGACGCCAATTTCTATAATCGCCACAATAAGTCGAAACACCATCCGGCGCTGCCCTTGTACACGCTGGCGGAGGCAGAGGCGAGCCTGAAGTATTTCAGCCCGGTAGATTTTGAAGAAACGCGGCAACTCTCGCCCGAAGTTTCGTTTCGCTTTGCAAGAGCGGCGCACATTCTGGGATCTTCGATGGTAGAGCTCACCCTCAATGTGAACGGTCAATCCCGGCGGCTGCTGTTTACCGGAGACATTGGCCGTGTTCGCAACAACAACAGCGCTCCCGGCAAAGTTGTGCGTTCGGGCCCCACCGAGGGCGAGACTGCCGACGTTCTGGTCATGGAATCTACTTACGGCAATCGGCAGCATCCCACGGACGATCCCCGGCCGAAGTTAGCCGAGATCATCCGCCAGACGGTGCAACGCGGGGGCAGCGTGATCGTGCCCGCATTCGCCGTGGAACGCACCCAGAAATTTGTTTTCATGCTGAAGGAACTGATGGAGTCCGGACAACTTCCTCGTATTCCGGTGTATTGCGACAGTCCCATGGCGATCAAGGCGGTCGAAGTTTTTCTGAAACATAAAGAGGAGTGCACCGACGAAACCTGCAGGTTGATCAAGCAGTATGGCTCTCCCCTGCAGTGGCCGGGCTTTACCTTCGCCTCAACTTCGGAAGAGTCGAAGAAGATCAACGCCACAAACTTTCCCTCAATCATTGTTTCATCGAGCGGAATGGTGACCGGCGGCCGCATCCTGCACCACCTGATGCAGCGGCTGCCCGATCCGAAAAATACCGTGATCTTTATCGGATTCCAGGCTCCGGGGACTCGCGGCTTTACCATCAAGAGCGGCGCTCCGGAGGTGCGTATTTTCGGCGAGACGGTGCCGATCCGGGCGCAGATCGCGACTCTCGAACAATTCAGCGATCACGCCGACACCCCAGAGTTGCTGGAATGGCTGCACACTTTTCCCAGCAAGCCTGCGGTCACGTATCTGGTGCATGGCGAGCCGTCAGCATCGTCCCAGCTGCGCGACGCGATCACCAAAGATCTGGGCTGGAACGTGCAAGTGGCGGAATGGATGGAGAAAGTGACTGTGTAGTCGCAATGACCCAGGTCTTGTTTCAATTACTGAATTGCTAAATTACCGAAATTCGGAGGGTCTCATGACAGAACAGCGAACTGAAGAACCATCTTGAGGCCGCCGAGAAAAGTCCCAAGCAAGTGGCAGCGGCCGTTTCAGGGCTCCCTGAAAAGGTACTTCGCTACAAGCCCGCTCCGGACAAATGGTGCATCCTCGAAATCCTCGGGCATCTTGCCGATATCGAGATCGTTTATGCCTACCGCCTTCGCCAGATGCTGGCCGATAAAAAGCCGGTGATCGCACCGATGGATCAGGATGAGTGGGCGCGCAACCTGGGTTACATGGAGACTCCTCCCGCTGAACTGATCGCGCTCTACGGATTGAACCGTCATGCCAACCTGCGGCTGCTGCAGCGCCTCAAACCAGCCGATCTCGAGAAGTCAGCGTTTCATCCGGAGATTAAGAAAGACATCACGGTCGCGGAATTAGTTCAAAGAATGGGGATGCACGGAGCCAGCCACCTGGCGCAAATCGAAAAATTGAAGAAAGAAGCGAAGTAGAAGCAGAAGTCGTGCTCTTAACCCAGGACTGATCTGATCGCCGGGTACATTCGCCGGTATGCCGCGTAGCTGCTCTGCATTTGCTGCATGGCCGCGGTCTGCGGGGCTACTCGCTGAGCGACCCTAACCACTTCACTGCAGGCAGCGTCGACCGAACTCCAGACTCCTGCTCCAACTCCGGCCAGAAGCGCTGCTCCGTAAGCTGCGCCTTCCTCGGCCTCGAGGATCTCGACTTCGTGTCCATACGCGTCTGCCTGGATTTGCCGCCACAAGGGCGAGCGCGCTCCGCCGCCACCCAGTCGAATGGTTCGTACCGGAACGCCCATCTCGGCAAAGAGGGTGAACGAGTCCTGCAAACTGAAAGCCACGCCTTCAAGGATGGCGCGAACTACGTGCCCGCGCGTGTGGGACGCAGTCAGGCCGATCAGAGCGGCGCGTGCGTTCGGATCAAGATGCGGAGTGCGCTCGCCCATCAAATAAGGAGCCCACAAGAGGCCGTCCGATCCAGGCGGAATTGCGGCAGCCTCGGCGATCAGACGGTCATACGGATCGCCGCCATTGCCGTCACCGCCGGCCCCAAAGCGATCGCGAAACCAACGCAGGGAAAGTCCCGCGGCCTGGGTCACCCCCATCACATGCCAACGGCCAGGCACCGCGTGACAAAAAGTGTGCAGCCTGCCTTTCGCATCGAGCGACGGGCGATCGGTCGCCGCGAACACGACTCCGGATGTCCCGATGGTTGCGCTCACCGCTCCGGGCGCAACGATTCCCATACCCACGGCGCCGGCCGCCTGATCTCCCGCGCCCGCCACGACGGGCGTGCCCTCCATCAAGCCGGTAGCCGTTGCTCCAGTTGCGGAAACCTTGCCGCAGATTTCGGAAGACTCGAACAGCCGTGGCAGCAGAGACTCTTGCATCCCAACCGCTTGCAGCACTTCATGAGACCAGCGGCGGTTGGCGACATCCAGCATCAATGTGCCGGACGCGTCCGCCATATCAGTCGCTCGGTCGCCGGTAAGCCGGAAGCGAACATAATCCTTGGGCAGCATGACCGACCGGACCCGCTTCCAATTCTCTGGCTCGTTCTCCCGTACCCACAAAAGTTTGGTGAGAGTGAAATTGGGCAGCGCAGGATTGCAGGTAAGGCGAATAAGTTCCGCGGCGCCGATTTTTTCAGTCAGTTCCTGACACTGTTTTTCGGTGCGCACATCGCACCAGATCAGTGCCGGGCGAACCACCTCGTCCGATTCGTCCAGCATGACGGCGCCGTGCATCTGGCCGGAAAATCCGACGCACGCAATCTGATCGCCGCGCAATTCCGCGCGCGCCAGAACGTTCTGCACAGCCGAACGGCAGGCCCGCCACCAGTCCTCGGGATTCTGCTCTGCCCAACCGATCTGGGGCGAAGTAAAGGGATCGTGTTCCTCGGTCGCCGATGCCAGGATGCGGCCGTGTTCGTCGAGAATGACAGCGCGGGTACCGCCGGTCCCGACGTCGATTCCGAGGACTTGCATGGGCATACTGACAACTATATCCAAACATGGATAAACTGACGCGGAGGCCAAACATGAAACGAATCGCGATTCCTGTTAGCGCTGTCTTCGCCGTCTTCGTTGTCTTCGCTTCCTGCGCCTTCGCCCATGCCGAGGCTGCGCCGCAAGTGTTTCCCACCTCTGCCGGGCCGGTCACGATCACGCCGCTGAATCATGCCAGCACGCTGATCGAAGCGGGCGGAAAGGTGATCTATCTCGATCCCGCGAAGCCCGCGAAATTCTCCGGTCACCCGAAGGCCGACCTCATTCTTATTACCGACATTCACGGGGACCACATGGACCCTGATTCCATCAAGGAAGTCAGCCAGGCGGACACGGAAATTCTGGCGCCGCCGGCGGTGGTTCAAACCGTGACTAGCGCCAAGCCGATTGCCAACGGGGAAACCAAAACCTGGCAGGGCTGGACCATCGAGGCGATCCCCGCCTACAACCTGAAGCGCGGACCTACCCCCGGAAAACTCTTTCACGACAAGGGGCGCGGCAACGGCTACGTCCTCACCTACGGCGGCAAACGCTTCTATTTCTCAGGCGACACCGAAGGTGTCCCGGAGATGCGTGCCCTCAAGAACATCGACGTGGCCTTCGTGTGCATGAACCTGCCCTACACCATGCCTCCCGATGAGGCCGCGGATGCGGTTAAAGCCTTTCACCCAAAGATTGTCATCCCTTATCACTATCGCGGATCCGATCTGACGGTGTTTGTAAAGGCGTTGGAAGGCACTGGCATTGAGGTCCGGGTGCTCGACTGGTATCCCAAATAGATAAAAAATGAGGATTTGGACACCGCTAAGATCGTGCCCCGTCCTGAAGCTATAATATTCGTCAAAAGGAAGGCACAGTTTCCGCTCATCTGTCCCTCGATGCCTACGAAACAAACCACAGTTCTGGAAACGAACGCGGCCAGCGTGTCCCCCTATCGGTATGTTGTTTACGGTGTAACCTTGCACAGCGACCTGCAGCTTGGCCTGCCCACCCACGGATTCGGAGAACTTGGTCAGATTCACCTTCGAACCGCGCCCGCATCTTTCTTTTCCCATGCCCAGCGGGAGTTGTCTCCGGAGCCGGATGCGGGATCGTGGCACACCTTCGGCCGCCTGTCTGACCACTCCAGCTATGTGCGTTGGGAAGGAGTGGGAGAGTTTCTGGTTTCAGCGCGCGGCCATCAGATCACCGCCCGGCAGTTCGAAGAAGCCAGCCGGGAATCGTTCCAGGTCTACTTGCTGGGGCAGGCGCTGTCGTTCGCGCTGGTGAAATCGGGGTTTGAGCCTCTACACGCCACCACCGTAGTGATAAACGGAGAAGCGGTTGCGTTTCTGGGTGAAAGTGGCATGGGGAAATCCACTCTGGCTGCCTGCTTTCTCGAAGCCGGGTATGCCATGCTGACCGACGACCTGCTCGTTGTAAGAAAGGGGGCCGTTAAAAAAGACGCCGTTGGAAAAGACGCTTCCGTTTTTATGGCTTACGCGGGCCCTCCGCGGATTAAGCTCTATCCTGAACTGGCGAGCCGATTTCTGGGCGCGTCCAACGGAATCGCGATGAATACCGAGACCCAAAAGCTGATTCTTCCCTTGGACGCGAACCGCGTGAGTGACGGCCCGATCCCGCTGAAGGCGCTGTACACGCTGGCTGTGCAAACACAGGTGTCTCGTAAACAACCTGTTAGGATTACGGTTCTGCCACCTCGGGAAAGTTTCATGGCGCTGGTGAAAAATACCTTCAACTACCGAATAGTGAACTCCGCCCGGTTGGAGCGCCAGTTCAAACAAACCGCGCAACTGGTCAGCACCATACCGGTAAAGAAAGTGTCGTATCCACGCGTTCTGTCGCAGCTCCCCGCGGTTCGGGACGCCATTCTGGCCGACTTGAACTCAGCCGACGAAAAGCAGGCCGCATGCGCCGATTAAAGCGTCTCACCCAACTCAGCGCGGCCGAGCGGCGCATTCTGATTCGCGCTCTGATCGCCGTCGGCGCGGCGCGGGCCGCGCTCTGGATTCTGCCGGTGGAGACTGCTCGCAAAGTGGTAGCCAGAACTGCGAGCTGGGAGTCGAGTGATTCGGTTAAGCAAGTGGTGTGGGCGGTGGGGGTCGCAAGCCGATGCGTACCCCGCGCAACCTGCCTGACTCAGGCTATTGCGGCTCAGTCGCTGCTCGCCAATTCCGGTTTTCCCTCGCAAGTGGAGATCGGTGTTTCCAAAGACAAAAATGAGGTACGCTCGTTCCAGGCCCATGCCTGGGTAGTTTGTCAGGGCCAAGTGGTACTGGGCGGGCGTCAGGTAGAACAGTACAATTCCCTTATGGTTTGGGACCAATAGGAGCAGGCCAATGTCTCCCGAGTTTTCTGCCCGCATCACTACCGCCCCGGACGTAATGATCCGCATCATCGGCGACGAAGCCGTAATTCTCAATCTGAAGAACGAGCTCTATCTCGGCCTCAACCCGGTCGGTACCCGCTTCTGGACTGCTCTCCACGACGCCCCGTCCATCCAGGCGGCCTACGAATCTCTGCTCGACGAGTTTGACGTTGCCCCCGAGCGTCTCCGCCACGACATGGATCAACTCCTCGGGCAACTGCTGGAGCAGGAACTCATCGAGGTAAAGCCGGGCGAAGCCGCGGCGGCAAGCTAGAAACTCCAGAACTTTCAGTCGGAAAATTCGCCATGAGCGGGATCGTAGGCATCGTACATTTCGATGGAGCGCCAGTGGATCGTCATCTGCTTGCCCGGATGACGAACTTCATGGCCTTGCGCGGTCCCGACGCCCAGGAAATCTGGGTCGACGGCAACGCCGGCTTCGGCCACGCCCTGCTGAAGACCACCGATGAGGCGGAACACGAACGCCAACCGTTCACGCTCGATGGCCGCACCTGGATCGTCGCCGACGCCCGCGTGGACGCCCGCCGCGAGCTGATCCCCGAGCTCCAAGCCAAAGGCCACGAAAATCTCACCCCGGACGCCACTGATGTGGAACTGATTCTGCGGGCCTATCTGGTGTGGGGAGAAGACTGCGTCGAGCATCTGCTCGGTGATTTCGCCTTCGCTATATGGGATGGTCCCAGGCAGAAACTCTTCTGCGCTCGCGACCATCTGGGCGTCAGGCCGTTCTTCTACGCTCACATGGGTGAGAAACTCATCTTCAGCAGTTCTCTCGACTGCATCCGCCAGCATCCGGCCGTGTCCGACCGCCTGAACGACTTGGCCATCGCCGACTTTCTGCTCTTCGACCTGAACCAGGACCTGGCCACCACCAGCTTTGCCGACATCCAGCGCATTCCGCCGGCGCACGTGGCCACGTGGTCCACCGGCGGAACGCAACTGCGCCGCTACTGGACTCTCCCCATCGACGAGCCGCTTTATTTCCGCAGAGACGACGACTATGTCGACCGCTTCAGAGAATTACTGGATCAGGCCGTAGATGACCGGCTGCGCACACAAAAGATTGCCGTCTTCATGAGCGGGGGCCTAGATTCTCCGACGCTGGCGGCCACAGCGTCCAGAATTCTTCGTGGCCGGTCGGCGGACTCCGAGGTGCGCGCCTTCACCACGGTGATTGACGGGTTTGATCGGAACGAGCGTTACTACGCCGGCTTGGTCGCCGAGCACTTGGGAATCCCGATACACTTCAGGGACTTGACCGGGAAAACATTCGATGCGGCTTGGGCTGAAGCCAATGTCCGCACCGCCGAACCCCTCGCCAACCCCCTGAACCTGATCTCGGATCGCAAGGAGTATCAGGCCATGGCCGGCTTTAGCCGTGTCTGGTTTTATGGCGAAGGCCCTGACAATGCTCTCCGCCCTGAATGGCGGCCCTATCTGGCTTACTTGATACGGGAGCGACACTTCGGCCGCTTGGCGAAAACCACCTGGGAACTGATTGTCAGGTCGCGCCGTGTTCCGTTTCTGCGCCGCCTATTGCGGCCGTTAAGGACCAGGTGGAGCGGCCAATCGGAGCAGTCATCCTTCCCGGAGTGGCTAAATCAGGACCTTGCTTCGCGTCTCCAATTGCGAGAACGCTGGGAGAACATGCAACGGTCCTCTTCGGTGCCGTACGCCCATCCGCTGCGTCCTCAGGCTTACCGGTCATTCGAACAGCCGCTCTGGGAATACCTGTTCAATCAGTGTGACGCGGAGGCGATGAGCGCCGCCGCTGAGATTCGTCACCCGTTTGTGGACTTGCGTCTTCTTCGCTACATGCTCGCAGTTCCCGCGATCCCGTGGGGAAGGGACAAATATCTTTTGCGTCGCGCCATGCGGCGAGTATTGCCCGACTCAGTGCTGCGGCGGCGAAAGTCACCGTTGAGCGGCGATCCGCAGTGGGAGGTCGCGCTCCGGCTAGGCTTCTCGCCACTGCTCCCCGAAGCTCGCATGGGAAAATATGTGGACCCGAGTCGTGTGCTCGATCATGCCAATCACGATATGATGACTTTCTGGGTTGATCTGCGCCCCCGAACGCTCAACTTCTGGTTGCAAAACGAGCGGATTAAAGCGGAGGATTTTGAGACTCGTCGCCCAGGCAATGAATACCGCGCAGAACCTGAACGCGAATGGAACGGCCAGCAGGCGCTAAAGGCAGTGAGCTAGGATTGTAAAAAGACAATTTCAGGTCAGCCGTTCTATATTTTAGTTCGCGGTGTTAATTCGGAGGTTGGAAATGAAAGACGACAAACCGGGATCGCCTCATAAGAATCGGTCCAAGAAGCTTTATCAGCAGCCCCTGCTCGAGATATACGGCGATCTGAGAGAAGTTACTCAATCGACATTGGCGGGTAAGACTGCGGACAGCTCAAAGGGTAAAGCGAACAAAACCTCACCTTAAGGACTACCTACGTGTATTCCCTCGCCGGCTTCGGACGGATGATTACCGACAACATCCGGACCGATGGGTACGCCCAGGCACTAGAAAATGAAATAAAAATCGGAGATGTCGTAGCCGAGATTGGCACAGGTACGGGAATATTTGCCCTTCTGGCTTGCCGATTTGGCGCACGACGCGTGTACGCCTTCGAGCCTTCCCCAATCATCGAAGTCGCGAGAGAGATTGCCCAAGCCAACGGTCTCGCCGATCGCATCGAATTCATCCCTAAGATGTCGACAGAAAGTTCGTTGCCCGAACCTGTGAATGTGGTGATCGCGGACATTCGCGGGATTCTGCCTCTTTTCGGTAAGAGCCTGATCTCCCTCATCGACGCCCGCGAGCGTTTCCTTGGTCCCAATGGACGCATGATTCCGCGCAGCGACACGCTTTGGATTGCGGGAGTCAAGGCGCCGGAACTCTATCAGCAACATCTCGGTCCCTGGAAGAACAGGCTCTACGATTTCGACATGTCCGCCGCGCTGCCGAGGGCATACAATTCCACTGATCAATGCTTTCTGACAACGGATCAGCTTCTCCTTGAACCCAAACGTCTCGCGACCCTGGACTACACGACCCTCACGCAGACGGAGCTCGACGCGACGGTGTCCTGGACTGCCGATCAGGCCGCTCAAGGTCACGGACTCGTCCTCTGGTTTGATTCGATTTTGACGGAGGGAGTTACGCTGACCAACCGGCCGGGCGCGCCCCGTCTCATTTACCGGCAGCAATTCTTTCCCTGGCCTGCGCCGCTCGACGTCTGCCCCGGCGACAAGGTGACGGTCAGAATCACCGCGCGGCTGGTCGGCGACGAATATGTCTGGGGCTGGGAAACACAGCTACAGAGTCAGAACTCATCCCAAGGGACGAAGCCGCGTTTTCAGCAGTCAACTTTTCTCAGCTCCGATTTCTCTCTCGCCGAGCTGCGAAGCTCGGCCTCCCGGTTTCAACCGAAGGTCAACGAAGAAGGCCAGATTCAGCGGCGCATCCTGTCGCTTATGGAAGGAACAACATCGCTTAAGGCCATTTCACACGAGTTGGTAAAAGATTTTCCCGGCCGCTTCAAGCGCTGGCAGGATGCGTTCAACGTGGTGGCATCCGTCTCCCGTAAATTCGGAAGTTGAACAATCTAATTTTTCTTGCTCAACCCCGCCAAGCCGGCTTGTAGAAACTGCCAACTCCATTTGCAGGTCAGCCGGAGGGGGCGAAGAACGTAATACAGGAAGCTGAGCGAAGCAGGCAAGTTTAAAAACTTTTGGTCCGCCAGCTGGGGAACAAGAAATGTTTGCGTCAGCCAGCGCAGCTTGTCCGACGGCCGCTTGAGGAGGCGGGGATAGAACAGCTTGACCTTCCACGATTCCGAAGCCGAGAGCGAGTCCGGGAAAAGCGGAATATCGGCGGGAAGGCGCGCGGAGAATCCGCTGGGAATCGGCGTTCCGAAGAGCGACGAACAGACTGCCAGCGTAGGCCCGGCGAAGGTGTCGAGTTCAAAGCGCTCGGCTTTGTCCTTTACCTGCGCCCAATCGATATTCGTCGACAAGCAAAGATCGTGAATGTCCGCCAGCCATTTAAGGCTGTTCCACCTGTGGTAAGCGGCATGGAAAGACAGGTAGAGAAATTGCCACTCCGGAGTCAGATCACGCAGTTTTGCTCCAAAAAACTCGCGGGGCTGAGATTCGGACCATAAATTTGTCGTGGCCTCCTGATCTTTGGAGGAACTGTGCAAGAGCGTCCAATGAAGTTCGACCAGGCAGGTGAGGACGTCCGTCTCCGAAACCAATAACGCTTCGGAGGTGGTGTGGAGCTGGTGCCTGGCGAAAAACTGTTCCGTGAACTGGCTGGAGTATCCGTTCATCAGAATGATGCGGCGGGCCCGCACCGCATCGTTGGCTGGCACCAGAATGTCGATGTCCGCACAAACCCGGGCTCCTAGGTCCCCGTAGAGCGACTCCGCCAGCGTCACGCCCTTCAGTGGGATCACGGGGATCCCGGCTTCACCCAACAGCCGCAGCAGGCGCGCCAATTCTTCCGCGAATAGCTGGTTTCGCATTCCGTTGGCCGTGTATGCGCGCTTAAGCTCGGCGTGAATCTGATCGGGGACGCCGGGAAATCCCAGATCACGCAGATTGCGATAGAGCAGCGGGTAAACTTGATGACTGTAGGCACGCTCCAGAACCAGCGGCCATTGCGGCGACGTCGCCAGGAGTTCCAGAGCGCGGCTGCGCACCTCGGGCGGCCGGAGATGTCCGCGAGCCAGCAGCAGACAGAGTTCGTCCTCGCGTGTCATGGCCCGGGTCACGGCTCTTGCTCCGGTCGGGACCTGGCTGGGGGCGGAAGTCATGGCGGAGCTCATGTTCTCAGCATCATTTCCTTGCAGGGCGCGTCGTCGGCGCATCTCGGACTTTGCACCTTCAGGGTATACGATAAAGCATGGCTGGAAGCGCCCCTGCTGTCGAGCAGGCCCTGGTGGTCGAAGAGTTAGTGAAGTATTTTCCGGTGCCGCAAACCGGGCTGCGGGCGTTTCTCAATCCTTTCGCACCGCTTACTCATCCTGCTCTGCTGGGCGTTTCTTTCCAGGTCGGAGCCGGCGAAGTCGCTTGCCTGATCGGGGCGAACGGGTCCGGCAAGTCAACCCTGTTGCGAATCCTGGCAACCCTGCTGGTGCCAACCCGCGGTCGCGTGCGCGTCGCGGGTTATGACGTGGAGCGGCAGGCCTCTCAGGTACGTGCGCAGCTTGGATTTCACTCGGCTACCGACGGCGGCTTCTACAGCCGGCTTACCTCGCGCGAGAACCTGAATTTCTTCGCCGCCATGAACAATCTGTTCGACTCGGAAGCTGCCCGGCGAATCGAGGAATTGACCGAGTTGATGGGCATGGCCGAATTTATCGACAGCCAGGTGCGAACCTTATCCACGGGACAGGTGCATCGCCTGGCTCTTGCGCGTGCCATGATCCATCGTCCAAGCGTGCTGCTGCTGGACGAGCCGACGCGCAGCCTTGATCCCATGGCCGCCGCGGAATTCAGGCGATTTCTTAAGACACAAGTGGTCGACCGTCAGGGTACAACCGTGCTCTTCGCCTCGCATACCTTGGCGGAAGTGGAACAACTTGCGGATCGAGTCATCCTGCTCGA
The DNA here is from genome assembly GCA_963734265.1 of Terriglobia bacterium. GTDB lineage: Bacteria > Acidobacteriota > Terriglobia > Terriglobales > Acidobacteriaceae > JAIQFF01. The sequence continues at coordinate 618,237 of CAVTGN010000008.1, read as the reverse complement.
CAAAGGACGGCTGGTGGCGTGCGATTCCCCACGAGGACTGCGCCAGTCAACCGGTTCCTCCACACTGGAAGAAGCGCTTGAACGGCTGACTCCGCCTGGCTCCCGGGCTGAGGTGCTCTCCTGAATACGCACACCACGTCAGGCAAGATTTTGGCCTTCTTCAGACGCGACGTCGCCATCGCTCGCAGCTACCGCATGGCTTTCGCGCTCGAGATTCTGGAAGCCTTTTTCGGCGTCGCCACCTTTTACTACCTCTCGCGATTTGTTTCCAACGACGAACTGGCCCGCATTCTTCCCGCTGGCGGCGATTACTTTGCCTTCGCCCTGGTCGGTTTTGCTTTCTTCGACTATCTCACCGTATCTCTGAGCGCGTTCGATAGCAGCATCACGGAAGCGCAGCAGAACGGTACCCTGGAAGCAATGCTGGTTACCGAAACTTCGCTGACCACGATTCTCGTGGCCTCAGCGGCCTATCCGTTCGTCTTGCTCGCCCTGCGCACATTGGTCTATCTGGCCTGGGGAGCGTTGCTCTTTCATTTTCCCGTTCGCGAAGCCAATTGGCTGGGCGCCGCTATTATTCTCGTTACTTCGATCCTGGCATTCGCCGGCCTGGGAATTATTTCGACCAGCTATCTCCTGCTGTTCAAGCGCGGCAACCCCGCCCGATGGCTGATTGTGGGAGCCTCAAGCCTGCTCGGCGGCATTATGTATCCGGTGTCGGTTTTGCCGGTGCCGCTGCAGTGGCTGGCGCGACTGATTCCAGTGACGTACTCACTCGAAGGCATGCGGCAAGCGCTGCTGGCAGGCGCCAGTTTTGCGCAACTCTGGCCATCGGTTCGCGCGCTGCTGTTGTTCGCAGTGGTTTTGCTGCCGCTCTCCGGCATAATCTTTGCCTGGGCATTGCGCCAGACCAAGATCACAGGCACGCTCACCCATTTGTAGACTTCCCATTGAGTTCGGAACGGCGCTCAATCGCTTTTCGGCCGCACCGGAAGACCCGCCCAAACGTTCACCAGGCCCAGAGTCTCGCGCACCACGGAAAAAATGTCACGCGTATTCCGCCACCAGTGGCTGATGTCAAAGGGATCGTCGTGGGCGGCGTGCACGAGCGCGGCGGGATTGTCACCGACCAGCTTCTCCCACAGAGCTTTGACCCGTCGGGTGTGTTGCGGCGAGGTGACGATGATGATTTTGGTCTTTCCCGTTCGCCGCATCTCTCGCGCCGCTTCTTCCACTTCCTGTTCCGTGTCGACCACGAATTCCGGAAGAATGTGAACCGCTGTCTCCGGAACGCCGTCATAAACCAGAATTTCGCGGTTGTATTCCTCCTCACCGATGAAGTGAACTCCGTGCTCTTCGAGTTTGCCGCCAGGCCTCTCCGGACGGCTCACCCACACTTCGGGTGCGTAACCCATCGCAAAAACCTTGCCAGCTTCTTCGGCGCGGTAGGGAAGTCCACCACTCAAAACAAAAATCACATCGGCGTGTGAAAGAGGATCTTCATGAACCAGCCATCGGCCCGCATGGCGAAATCCCGCGAGTGCAGCGACAACGATAATGACAAAGATCAGCAGGACGACTGCAGAGTTCCGCCTGAGCCTCGTAACTCGGGTGTGCGTATCTAGTTCTCTATTTGTAGACGGTGTGGGCTGCATCTTCTTAATGTTTCCTGACGGGAAGGTATTTCTTCTCGATCGACGCGATCACCACATAGTTCGGATCCACCATTTCATTAAGGTGAATCTTACCCACCTCGGATAGCAGTTCGTAGGCGTCAAGCTCCGAAAGGCCATAGTCGTTGTGGATCCAGGAAACCAACTCGCTGAACGCGATGCGCACACAATCATCCAGCGGACGATATGCTCCCAGAGCCATGATCGCCTGATCATTTTCAAAGCGCGGCCAATTGATTTTCTGTCCCTTTATAAGGTTGACCTGCAGGCGGGCATGCAGCGGGACTTCAATCGCCGTTCCCGCGACCTCGCCGTCCCCCATAGCCGCATGGCCGTCGCCCATGTACAGCAAAGCTCCGCTGACGTTTACGGGAAGATAGAGTATGTTGCCGGCACTGGCCTCGGGAGAATCCATGTTGCCGCCGAATTCTGCCGGGACAATCGAGCTGCGAGCCTCTCCATTCGCAGGAGCTACGCCGATGCATCCGAAGAAAGGATGCAGCGGAATCTTGACCGAAAAATCCGAATCCAGCGCCTTAAATGTCGCGGTATTGTCCACATGGTTGATGGGGTAAAACCAGATCTTTTCGGGCAGCGGAGGATGCAGCATGGGCGTGTAGTTGGTCGCGTTCAATGCCCCAAAGCCGGGCGCAAGAGCTCCCACGCCGGTGTCGCCGTCAACCTGCAGATCAAGAATCTTCACCGCCAGTGTGTCCCCTGGCTGTGCGCCTTCGATGTAAAACGGCCCGGTCAGCGGATTATCGCCTTTGGCCATGCTCAAAGTGTCTCCCGGCTTTTTGAGCGCGTTGCCGAAACAGTCGAGCGTATTTGTATCGAGAATGTCGCCGGGCTTTCAGGCGCGCCACCGGGTCAGCCACACCGTAAACGTACTTCACATCGTTTATGCCGGCGTGGTATTTCACTACGTTGCCGGTTTGGCCGAAGGCTGTACTTGCCAGTGCTGCGACCACTGACAGCAATCGAGCGAGATGTTTGTCCATGAAATAGCGCCTTTCAACTCTCGTACGAGGAGTCATCCTGAGCTTGCGAAGGATCTGGCGTGAACCGAATTTTTTATTCCGGGCAATTGTACGATGCGCCCCAGATCCTTCGAGACTAAAGTCTCTCAGGATGACTCCGGGTTTGGGAGTTTTCTTGAAGGCTGCCGATTTATCCTTCCTTAAAATTGACGAACTTGCTCCGCAAAATGTAGATTGCGAGTTTCTCATCAGACCCTTCAAATCCTGAAAGCGGGGCATGATGTCTAAGTTTTCGCGGCGGCAGTTGATCTACGGCTTCAGCGGGCTCACCCTCTTGCCCTTTCTGCGCGCGCAAGAGGCCGACCTGGTGTTGTACAACGCCAATATCTGGACCGTCGATGATAAGCAGCCGCGCGCCCAGGCAGTGGCGATCGTTGGTGGCCGATTCGCCGCAGTGGGATCAAATCAGGAAATTCTGCAGCTGGCGACCGGTCGCAGCCGCAAGTTAGACCTCGCAGGCAGGGCGGTGCTGCCCGGCTTCATCGATGCCCATGCGCACCCCGCCACTTCGGGACGGGAGCATCTGAGGATGGTGGCGTGCGATCTACCCTCGATCTCTCAAGTCGTGGCCGCGTTGCGAGAGCGTTCCGACAAAACTCCTTCCGGAGAATGGGTGCTGGGTTTTCTCTACGACGACAGTAAGACGGAGCATCCCATTACTCGCGAAGAGTTGGACGGGGCCACGCCAAATCATCCGGCGATTGTTTTTCACCGCGGCGGCCATATCGCTTTCGCGAACTCGCTCGCCCTGAAGACCGCAGGCGTGGACGAACGGACTCCCGACCCGGATGGCGGCCTGTTCGAACATAGTCCGTCCGGAGCTCTAACCGGCCGCATTGCGGATAAAGCGGTTGACGCCGTCAGGAAGGCGATTCCGGCGCAGGGAACACCGAACGAAGGTCGCGATGCGGTCAAGCTCATCAGCAAAATGATGGCCCGCAAAGGCATCACTTCAGTTGGCGATGCCGACGCCAGCCCGGAAGATTTGCGGGCCTATCAGGATGCAAGCGCGGCAGGCGAGCTGTCCGTCCGGGTCTACAGCATTATGTCGGTCGGATGTCTGGATCGCATGCTGGCTGCAGGAGTTCGTACCGGATTCGGCGACGAGTGGGTTCGTGTGGGCGGTGTGAAGATGTATGCGGACGGCTCAATCTCGGAGCGGACCGCCCGGCTCTCCCAACCCTACGTGGACCGCCCGGACTACTACGGACTTTTTCTCAGCACCGAAGAACAGCTCTACGAAAATGCGCGCAAAGCGCACGCGGCCGGCTGGCAACTCTCGACCCATGCCAACGGCGATGTGGCGATTGATCGAATATTGAACGTCTATGAGCGCGTCCAGCGCGAGATGCCGCGCAGCGATCCTCGCTATCGCATTGAGCACTGCACTCTGGTCAATGATTCCCTGGTACAGCGCATGAAAGCGCTTAAAGTGATTCCCGTGCCGTTCTCCGGCTATATCTATTACCACGGCGAAAAGATGCGGTTTTATGGAGCCGAACGCACCACTCACATGTTTGCCATGCGCAGCTTTCTCGACGCCGGCCTGCGCCCCACCGATTCGTCGGACTACACGGCCAGCCCCTTTGATCCCATGATGTGGCTGCAATCCCAGGTCACGCGCACCGATCCAAAAGGAAATGTCTGGGGACCGAACCAGCGCATCACGGTGGAAGAAGCAATCCGTTGTGGAACTATCAATGGCGCATACGCTTCGTTCGAAGAAAGTCTCAAGGGCTCGATCGAGCCGGGAAAACTGGCCGACCTGGTCGTGTTGGGACGAGATCCCTTTCGGGAGGCCCAAAACTCGCTCGCCTCCATTCCCGTGGAACGCACCATGGTTGGCGGCAAGTGGACATACGAATCGTGAGTGAGAGTCTGCCGGGTCCGCGGATTGGCGAGCTCGATTACCCCATGTACCAGTAGCGAACTTGCACAGGCCGAATCCGAATCCGGTCAAGTTCTTCCGTAATCTCTCGCAACATCTTCCCCCGGGGCATACTTCAGCACGCTATGACCTACTTTCCGCAAGCGCATTCCAGGCTGCGTGCTGCCCGTGTAAGTTTGGCTGGCACGCCGTCGGCCGCAATTCGATTTGACGATGGCCGCCGCACCTCAGGCAAACTTCAACTCGTCTCCGTCACCGGCGGATTGCTGCGGCTTTCCAAGCCTCTTTGCCCGGGAGCTTTGGTGGAGATCATGTTTTTGACCCAATCGGGTCCGGTTGTGGGGATGGCCGAGTTGTTGAATCCCAGTTCAGCCACACTCAGGTGCCTGCAGGCTTTTCGCTTCATCATTTTGGAGGACGGCGATTTTCACCGCTTGAGAACGGCGATTGCATCGTCGTTGGGCGTGAATGCCGTGCCTTCGTCAGACCGCAGCATTCCGGGATCCTGGGCGAAGTGAGCCGGAATCTCGGGCTTTCCTCAGATTGAAAAAGTTCTGCCCCTTCAACCCAGGTTTTCATCCAGAGCTTGCGAAGAGCTTACCCGGGCTCGATCTTGGCGATGATTGACCTCGGTCCTGTTAAGCTATTCCGTTCGGATCGTTGAACCTTGGACCGGGAACCTTGGACTGGAGAAGACCGTGGAAGTAGTGGCGGGAGTCGATCTGGGCGGAACTGCCATCAACTACACCCTGGTGAACAGGGAAGAGCAGTTCCTCATCGAAGGTTTGTGCGAGCATCCGGCGCTGTCGAAGCAGGGACCAGACGTCTGTCTTCAGCAGATTGAGGACGGTCTCAACATTGCGGTTGAAAAAGCGGGCGTTCTGATTTCAGACATTGTGGCCGTCGGTCTGGACACTCCGGGTCCAGCCAGCGCGGCCGGCCAGCTTAGCGCCAAGGGTTCCACGAACTTCGTGCATCCGCACTGGGCGGGATACGATATTCGCGAAAATCTGGCGAAGCGGCTCGGGAAACCCGTGACCTATCTGAACGACGGAAATGCGGGCGCGCTGTGGGGACACTTCACCATCTTTGGCGCCAACAGCCGCGAGACGTCGATTTCGGTTGTGATCGGCACCGGCCTGGGCGGCGGCATCATCATCGACGGCAATGTAGTGAAGGGCAAAATGGGATTTGGAGGAGAGCTCGGCCATGTGCTGATTCCGTATCAGAGTATCGCCGGCATCGCCGGACTGAATCCGGAATGCAACTGCGGTCGCACGGGAGATCTCGAGGCGCTGTGCTCGCTGACCGCGATCGAAAAATCTCTTCTGCCGTTTTTCCTCCCGCGCCATCCCGGCCACCAGCTTGCGAGCGTCGGAAACCTGCACCAGGCGGCGAAGCTGGTGCGAGGCCTGGCAGAAAAGGGCGATCCGCTGTGCAAGGAAATCTTCCGCGTCCAGGCCCATGCGTTGGGGCTTTTCTTCGACGAGATGGTGAATACGTTCGACCCCGATGCCCTGATCGTTGGTGGCGGCGCCCTGGAAACGTGTAAGGAATTCCAGAGCTGGTTCATCGATGAGATTCACGCCGGCATGCCTACCCAGCGGGAAGAGCAGGCAGGCATTCCGATTTATGTGATGCCGAACGGCGACACCGCCGGAGCGCGTGGCGCAGCCATCGAAGCCTTAAAGCTCGCCCGACAGAGTGGCCTCGCGTAGTTCAGTTCGTAGTTCTTTTCCAGGAAGCGGCGATTTGTGAGGCACCAACCCATGCCCCGCGCAGTCAAAACGTACTTGATTTTGCTATTGCTCGTCGCCGCAATGGCAGCGCCGGCGGTTGCGCAGTTTACCCCGCCCTTTGGAGACTGGACCAGGCTCTCTCCTCAGCCAATTGTCGCGCCACAGGGCGGCGGCTTCGAATCCGCAGGAACGTTCAATCCCGCGGTCATAAAAACAAATAAAAACGGGCAGTTCGTGATGCTCTACCGCGCGCAAGATCAGAAGGGCACCTCCTCGCTCGGCTACGGCACGAGTGATGACGGCATTCATTTCGTTCGCCGACCCGAGCCGGTGATGGGTCCCGAAGCCCCGTATGAAAAAGGTGGCGGCGTTGAAGATCCCAGGCTGATGAAAATCGGGCGCACCTACTACCTGACCTACACCGGGTACAACAACGTCGACGGCGCCGGCCCGACCGGAAAAGATGCGCAGCTTTGCCTGGCCACGTCCGCCGACCTGGTGCACTGGAAGCGGCAGGGAATCATCATGCCCGCGTACAAAGGCAAGTGGAATATCGGGTGGACAAAGTCAGGCGCCATTCTCACCCAAAAGATCGGCGGCAAATATTGGATGTACTACCTGGCCGACGCCCGCGCTCAGGCCAGTCAGATGGGAGTCGCCTATTCCAAAGACCTGATTCACTGGACAGACGCAACGGATCATCCGATTTTGTCGAGCCGTCCAGGATCGTTCGATTCCCGAGTAGTGGAGCCGGGACCGCCGCCGGTGATGACCTCCAGCGGCATTTTTCTGATTTACAACGGCGCTGACGACAAACTCGTCTACTCAACCGGATGGGTTCTGTTCGACAAGAAAGACCCGACCAAGGTTCTGGCGCGAGCCCAGGAACCCGTATTCATGCCGGGGCCGGAGTGGGAGAAGGTTGGCCAGGTTCCGAATGTTGTGTTCGTAGAAGGAATGGTTCACGACGCCAAGCGCTGGCTCTTCTATTACGGAGGCGCGGATAAATACATAGGCGTCGCCACCGCGCCGGAACGCTGAAGCTCGGAACTCCATGAACAGAATCCTGCTGGCGCTGTCCTTGATGATGACGGCGATGATCCTGGCGGCGATGCACACGCCGACTTCGTCCGGACGGGAGTCGTCGTCCTCCTACGATCAGCCCTGGCGGCCGCAGTACCATTTCACTCCGCCGAAAAATTTCATGAACGACCCGAACGGGACCGTCTTTTACAAAGGCGAGTATCACCTGTTCTACCAGTACAACCCCGAGGGAAATGTATGGGGGCACATGAGCTGGGGCCATGCCGTCAGCAGCGACATGGTGCACTGGCAGAATCTGCCGGTCGCTCTGCATGAGGATCCCGGTCACTACATGGTTTATTCAGGAAGCGCGGTGGTCGATTGGGACAACACCAGCGGCCTGTGCAAGAACCCTGATCCGCAGGACCACTCGTGCCTGATCGCGATCTACACCGCAGCGTATAAGGATCGCCAAAAGCAGCACATCGCTTTCAGCAATGACCGCGGGCGGACGTGGACGAACTATTCGGGCAATCCCGTGGCCGATCTTGACGCCCCCGACTTTCGCGATCCCAATGTTTTCTGGTACGCGCCGCAACACAAGTGGGTGATGGTTGCGGTGCTGGCCGACGAACGCACCCTGGTCATCCTCGACTCGCCCGATCTCAAGCGCTGGACCAAACGCTCTACCTTTGGTCCGGCGGGAGACACGGCGGGGCAGTGGGAGTGTCCCGACCTGATCGAGCTTCCGGTCGAAGGCAGCAGTGAGAACGAAAAGAATGACAACGAAAAGAAGTGGGTGCTGATCGTTAACCGCAATCCCGGAGCGCCGGCGGGCGGAACCGGAGTCCGGTATCTGATCGGAAACTTCGACGGCACGACCTTCACCAGCGAAGTGCCTGACACTCCCGCACTCTGGGCCGATTGGGGCAAGGACTTCTATGCCACGAACACCTGGAATGACATGCCGTCAAGCGATGGGCGGCGAGTGTGGATCGGCTGGTTCAGCAATTGGCAATATGCGAATACCGAACCGACCGAGCTGTGGCGCGGAGCCCAGTCCATTCCGCGCACGTTGACGCTGCGCCGTTACGCCGACGGGCTACGCCTGGTGCAGCGACCCATCCGCGAACTGGAGAGTTTGAGGCACGAGCGATTCCGCCTTGAGAATCCGAGGATAGACAATTCGAGCATGGATGTAGACGGAGTCAATCGCAAAATTCAGCAGGCCGGAATCAAGGGTGAAACTTACGAGTTCGAAGCCGAGTTACAGCTTGAGCAGGCCGGCGAGATTGGCTTCCGCTTGCGCAAGAGTAAGGGCGCGGAGACTCTGGTCGGTTTCGACGCCGCTCGCGGCGAGGTTTTCGTCGATCGCACGCGCTCGGGCAATGTCTCATTCAGCAAAGACTTTCCCGGACGTCACGCGGCCAGGCTGGAGAAAAATGCAAGCGTCAAGCTGCACGTCTTCGTCGATCGTTCGAGCGTCGAAGTTTTTGCCAATGACGGCGAGCGCGTGCTTTCGGAACGCATCTATCCTCCTCCGGGAAGTGACGGGATCGAGGTTTACGCGAAGGGCGCGGGCGGAAGAATCGTCTCGCTAACGATATGGGAGCTGAGTTCGATTTGGCGGTAGCCGTTTACGCGGTCAGGCGTAAATACCGCGCTGCCGCAAAGTGTAGGCGACGCGGTCGATGGCCAGCATGTAGGCCGCAATTCTGTTGGTAACGTTGTGAGTGTTGGCGTACAGCAGCACTTCCGAGAAGGATGTTCGCAAGGTGTGGCCCAGTTGGTCGTTGACCATCGATTCTGACCAGAAATAGCCCTGGCGGTCCTGCACCCACTCAAAATAGGACACCGTAACCCCGCCTGAGTTCGCCAGGATATCGGGGATGACGAACACGCGCTTGTCGGTGAGAATGTCGTCCGCTTCCGCGGTGGTCGGGCCGTTGGCGCCTTCGCAGAGAATTTTGGCGCGCACCCGGTCAGCGTTGCGGGTGGTGATCTGATTTTCGACGGCGGCAGGGATCAGAATGTCGCAGTCCGCCAGCAGCAGGTCCTCAGAACTCATTTCTTCTGTACCGGGAAAGCCAATCAAAGTGCCGTTGCGTTTGTGATGAGTCGAGAGCGCATCGATGTCGATGCCGTTTCTGTTATACAGCCCGCCTCCGCTGGTGGATACGCCGACGATCTTATATCCCTGCCGGTGCATGAGGCGCGCGGCATTCGAGCCCACATTGCCAAAGCCCTGAATGACCACTCGGGTCTGGTCGCGGTCCATGCTGAGCCGTTTAAGAGCTTCATCGCAGACAATCATCAGTCCGCGTCCCGTAGCTTCGATGCGTCCGTGTGAGCCGCCCAGTTCCAGCGGCTTCCCGGTGACCACTGCGGTGACCGTGTGGCGCACATGCATGGAGTAGGTGTCCATGATCCACGCCATGATCTGTTCGTCGGTGTTGACGTCAGGGCCGGGAACATCTTTCTCCGGACCGAGCAGTTCCATCAGCTCGGCGGTGTAGCGCCGTGTGAGACGCTCCAGTTCACGTTTCGACATCTTGTCAGGATCGCAAATCACCCCGCCGGCTGCGCCCCCGAAGGGAATGTTCACCACGGCGCATTTCCAGGTCATCCAACTGGCCAAGGCTCGCGTCTCGTCAAGAGTGACATTGGGACCGTAGCGGATGCCGCCCTTGGCTGGTCCGCGATCGATGGAGTGTTGCACCCTGAATCCGGTAAAGGTCTCCAGCCTACCGTCGTCCAGTTGTACGGGGATGTGCACAATGATCTCGCGGCTGGGGCTGCGTAGTATCTTCCAAAGCCCCTCTTCGAGATTGAGTTTCTGCGCCGCCAGGTCGGATCGCGCAACCTGCGCTTCCCAGGGATTTACTTCTTCGAGATATTCAGCGGTTGTCATTCGTGCTCACGAACCTTCGATTTTACCTGTACCGCCATCGCTACTCGGGCGTCATCCTGAGCTCTCGCGCCTTCCCCTCCAGATTGTACCGATGCCCGCTAGATCCTTCGAGACAAAAAGTCTCTCACGACGACCCCGGTGCCATATACGGTTCCAGATTGACCTACAGCTCAATCAGTCCACACACAGCATACAACGGATGCGGACCGGCGCTGACCAACGGCCGTTGGCACAGTTTGGCCGTTGCCGTTTGGCGTCGCGGGTTCGATGTTATCTTTATGGGACTGACAGCATTGGGACCTGAGTGAGCCAGAACTCGTCGAAAACTGGATCGCTGGAAACCATATTCATGGACGTTCTCAAACAGCTTTTCGAGCAGCACTTCCACACCCCGGTTGAACAGGTGCAACCCCTGAAAGGCCAGCTTGGCGGGTCGGGGCGCAATATCATCCGGCTGGCCAGCGAAAAGCACAAAGCGATTGGTATTTTGTACGACGTTCGCGAAGAGAACGTCGCCTTCATCGAGTTTTCCAGGCATTTTCTCCGGCATGGTCTGCCCGTGCCCCAGATCTATGCGGAAGATCTGAATCAGGGAGCTTATCTCGAAGAAGACCTGGGAGACGTCACCCTATTTGAGTTTCTCTCAAAGAACCGTGCCGGTGAAAATATTGCTCCCCAGGCGGTGGAGGCGTATCGCAAGGTCGTGGCCGTATTACCCCGTTTCCAGATTGAAGCCGGCCGCGATTTGAACTACAAGGTGTGCTATCCGCGCGGCAGCTTCGATCGCCAGTCGATTGCCTGGGACTTGAACTATTTCAAGTATTACTTTCTGCGGCTCGCCGGCATTCCCTTCCACGAACAGGCGCTGGAAGACGACTTCAACCGGCTGACAAAGTTCCTGCTAAGCGCCCCTCGCGATTACTTTCTCTATCGCGATTTCCAGTCACGCAACATCATGCTGAAGGACGGCGAACCATTTTTTCTGGACTATCAGGGCGGCCGCAAAGGCGCATTGCAATATGACATTGCGTCTCTCCTATTCGATGCCAAAGCCGATCTGCCTCCGGAACTGCGACAGCAATTGCTCGACCTCTATATCGAAAAGCTGGCCGGGTTCATCAAGGTCGACCGGACGGAGTTCACTCAGCACTACTACGCTTACGTTTACGTTCGCATCATGCAGGCGTTGGGGGCGTATGGTTTTCGCGGCTTCTACGAACGCAAAGCTCATTTTCTGCAAAGCGTGCCTTACGCGCTGAAAAATTTGCGTTGGCTGCTTCATCACGCCCAGCTGCCCATCGAGCTGCCTACGCTGATGGACGCGTTCAAGAGCATGCTGGCATCCGAGAAGCTGCAGAGTCTGGCTCCCGAGCCGGAAAATGTGCTGGTGCGGGTCTTCAGTTTTTCATTTCACCGGGGACTGCCCAAGGATGAGAGCGGAAATGGCGGCGGCTTCATCTTCGATGGCCGCAGCCTGCCCAATCCCGGCCGTGAAGAACGTTTCAAAATGCTTACCGGCAAAGACGCGCCAGTGATCGACTACCTCAATCAGCAGGAGAGCGTGCATCAGTATCTCGCCAGTGTGATGTCACTGGTAGATGCCAGCGTCGGCGAGTATCAGCGGCGAGGCTTCAAGAACCTGATGGTGTCGTTCGGATGCACCGGCGGGCAGCATCGTTCGGTGTACCTGGCGGAGCAGTTGGCCAAACATTTACGCGCCCGCAACGGAGTGGAGGTAGCGGTGCGTCATCTCAATCTCGAAAAGTTGGGGCTGGAGAGCCCGGCTAAATGAAGGCGATGATTCTGGCGGCGGGCCTGGGCACGCGTTTGCGGCCGCTCACCAACGATCGCCCCAAGGCGCTGGTGCAGGTCGGCGACCGCACCATGCTGGAGATCGCACTCTTCCGCCTGCGCGACTTCGGGATTCGAGATGTGATCGTCAATGTGCATCATTTCGCCGGCATGGTTCTCGAGTATCTGAAAAAGAACGGCAACTTTGGCATGCATATTGAGATCTCGCATGAAGACGACTTGCTCGACACCGGAGGAGGCTTGAAGAAAGCCGCCTATTTTTTCCGCGAGAATCTGCAAGCCGGGCAACCTGAGAAAGAACCGTTCATTTTGCACAATGTTGATGTCATAAGCACGATCGACCTTCGGCGCATGGTGCAATTTCACACTGACCATCGGGCGCTCGCCACCCTGGCCGTTCAGGACCGGGAGACATCCAGATACCTGCTCTTCGACGAGCAGTTGCAGCTCCGCGGCCGCCGATCCGGGCGCGATCAAAAATCAGAAGTCGTTCAGTCCTTGCCGCGCGTGAAGGCGTTGGCGTTCTCGGGCATCCACGTTATTTCCCCTGGTTTTCTGGCGATGATGACTGAACAAGGCGCTTTCTCCATCGTCGACTCGTATCTGCGCCTTGCCTCTGCAGGGAGAAAAGATTCTCGCCTTTCGTGCCGATGAGTATTATTGGCGCGATCTTGGCCGGCCGGACAACGTGAGACAGGCAGCCCAGGATTTGAAGGAAAAAGTTCTGCTGCAGTGAACTCATCCCTTTCCGGGAACGGGATTTCCATCTCACCGCGTCCCGAGGCCCCGTAACCATTTAATTTCAATGGCTGGTTCTTAACCTCCGATTGGGCCATAATTCAGCTACCTGGGGCAGATTGGGATTGGCAAGCCAATCATGGGAAAACGCCGAGATCCCCGAATCGCCGCCCGATTGCAACTCCGAATCGCCGGCATCGACGCTGCCGGACGTCCCTTGCTAGGGATGGTCATGACCCGCGACATTAGCCGGAACGGAGCTTTGTTGGAAGGCATTCAAGGCACGTTCAAGCCGGGAGAGACCATCTCCATAAGCTACAAAAATAACAAGGCCCGGTTTCGGGTGAGTTGGGTGGGCGAATCAGGTACGGACAGGGCGGGTCAAATGGGTGTTCAGAGCATGGACACCGGCAGGTGTATTTGGGATGTTGCGCTGTTGCCGCCGCCGGCTCCCGATCCCTACGTCGCGCAGCCCAGGGAGAAGCGGCAGCACCAGCGGGTGCAGTGCAAGCTGGGAGCTGAGTTGCGCATACAAGGCTCGGAAGCCCTGGTGCGGGCGCACGCGAACAACATCAGTGTGGGGGGATGCTTCGTGGAAATGTCGACGCTGCCCCCTGACAAGAGCCGGCTCAAAATCGTGCTTTGGGTAAACGATACCAAGTTGGCGCTACAGGGAGTCGTCGTCAGCCGGCGACCCGGCTTCGGTATCTCCATCAAGTTTACGGATATGACTGACGAAGTTCGCCAGCAACTGCAGAGCTTTATCCAGTCGCGTTTAGGTGTCGGCGGCCGATAGGACTGCCGACCGGAAACAAAGGGTTGTTCCGCAAATAGTGCTACCCGAATTTCTTGTCAGCTCAATTTCTACGGCACTGTTACTTTTGCCATATTGTCATCTGGCACTCGGTCTACCAGAAGCAATAGCGGATCGATGCCGGCCTTATCCGGCAGCGTGTCCGTGGTGAAAGTGTAGGTGCCCTTTCCAGCGGTCATGTGCACCCGTTCGCGGTGCAGCACCTTGCCGTACTTTTTCCCTTTTTCTGGAGCCGCCAGCGCGCCGACCTCTATCCAGTCATTCACCGGAACTTCAGTCTCGTTTCCTTTTTCGTCAGCTTTGTACTTTTTGGTCTCGACCTCAACCGTGACGTCGTACTTCCCGTCACTGCGTTTGTGGGCAGTCGCGGTGAGCGCGCGATTGGAAAACAGGGTGATGTCGTAGAAAAGATCCTGCAGCAGGTATTGCAGTTCTGGAGGCGTTTGCTCGCGGAGCGCATCCATCAGAGCATACGAAGTCGGATACGGCGGTTGCTGGTAGCCGTATTGACCCAGCACCTTCCGCAGGGCCCGGTTGACGGCCTCTTCGCCGATCATCTCCCGCAGGTAGTACATGGCCAGACTGCCCTTGCGGTAGTGGATGTAGCCCTGGCTCGATTCCACTCTCAGCAGAGGGCGTTCCTTCAAAAGTTCCGTGCCCCGCGAGCGAAGGTAATTGTCCATCTCGTACTGCAGGAACTTGCGCATGGTGTCGCGGCCGTACTCTTTTTCCATGGTCATGAGCGCTGAGTACTGCGCCAGAGTTTCGGAAAGCAGGGTCGCTCCCTGCATGTTTGCCCCAACCACCTGATGGGCCCACCACTGGTGCGCCATTTCGTGCGCCACTACGTAAAAAACAAAATCAATGTCGTCGGGATGTTCAAGGTTGGCGATAAATCCGATCGACTCGGAGTACGGCATGGTTCCCGGAAACGCCTGGGCGAAAGCAGCAATCCGTGGAAACTCGATGATTCTGGCTTCCTTGTGTGCATAAGGGCCGAAATTCTGAGTGTAGTAGGCGAATGATTTCTTCACCGAGTTCAGCATCTTGGGAACGTTCCACGGATGTTCCTTCAGGTAATACACCTCGATGCTGATCCCGTTCCAGTCGCTGCGCGCCACTTCATACCGCGCCGAGATGAACGAATAGAAATTCAGCGAGTAATGGTCGAGCTTGTATTGGAAATAACGGCGTCCGTTCTCGCTCCACTCCCGTTGCAGTGAACCGGGAGCGATCGCGATCTGGTCGGGCGAGGTGCTGATCACCGTTTCCACATTCACCCAATCCGCGTTATTGGTTAGGTAGCTGTCCATGCAGTCGGCTTTGCAGTTCTCTTCCAGCGTGGGCATCAGGTCTTTTTCCTTGAGCCCGAACTTCTTGCGCTTGTTGCGATCCGTCATCTCGTTGGTCGGCTGGTATCCGATCATGGGCGCCACGCTGCTGTTGAAGAAGGTGCCGTTCTGCACCACCTCGCGATTGGTGACCGAATTTTCAAAGCCGTGGTTGCGCGCCTTCACCGTAAAATGCATGACCCGCGACTCGCCCGGCTGCATGGGCGGATCCAGGGCATAGGTCTGGAACAGAAGCCGGGAGTCGTCCTTGGCGAGTTTTCCGCCGGGCAGCTCGATTTGTGTGTCGTAATTGTCGGTCAGGGTGAACAGCACTTCGGACAGGGGTTGCGAAGTCTTGTTGACGATGGTCTGTTCGCCCCGCATTTCCATTCCACGAGTTTCGGGGTAAATATCGATTGCGTATTTCACATCCGTGATACGCGGTTGGGGTTGCTTCTCAAGCTTCTTGTAAGTCTTTTCGTAATCGGCCTGCAACGTATCGCGATCATTTTCGCTGCGGAGCGGATTCAGCACCTTGGTGTTGTAGTAGATCCAGATGCCGCTGGCGACGAACACAACCAGCCCGAGGGTGGCCAGAGCCCGCAGCGGTCCATTGAAGCGCAAGCCCGCGTTCCGCAGGCGGCTGCTCCAACGCGAGTCGCGTCCGCGAGGCCACAACAGCAGGGTCGCTACCACCAGCAGCAGACAGAATGCGGCCCAGTACAGGGTGAACCATGACCAGGCTTTGAGGAACGGGGCGTAGCCGAAGAAATCCGAGTACACCATGTCCGGCGTTTGCCCGAACTGAACCAGGTTCGTCGCCACGTGCAGCGGCCGCCAGATAAAGAGATTGAGAATCACGAAGGCAATAAATGCAAAATATCCGACGTACTTGTTGGGCGAGAGCACATGAATAAAAAATGCCAGGATTGAAAGGAAAATGAACAGGCTGAAATCGATCCCAAACAGGGTTGCAACGAACAACCCGATTTGATGGCGGTGAAAGTGATGGAAGAACTGCACCAGAATGGCCGTCACCATCGCGATGGCCAGGATGATGGCGACGCTGCTCAACAGCGCCACGAACTTTGACGCAAACGCCGGCCACTCCGGCGCCGGCATGGCATCCTGCACTTCGTCATTATTGTTGTCGCGCTCCTCCCAGATCAGCACTCCTGCGTGATACGTAATCAGTGCAATCAAGAAGAGATACAGCGTTCCCGCGATCAACGTCAGCATCTGATAGGTAACCGGAAACGAAGTATTTCCGTACGCCTCAGTCGAATTGAAAATCAGCGCAGTAAGGCAGTTGAGCAGCGCCGCTGCCGTGATCACAACAAATGGAATGGTCTTGATCAGCCGCCGGAATTCAAGCTTTGTGCTTCCCCAAAATTGCGCCCACTGCGCTGCCGGGCCGAACTGACGCTCGGCCATCGGGACCGCGGTTGCGACAGGTGTGAAAGCGGTTTCTTCTTTACGCTTCTTTTTCGGCTTCGTGCTTCGTTCGGCAAAGCTGAAGCGCCAGTAGGCGAAGGCAAATATCAGAGCTCCCACGCCCAGCCAGATGAGCCGGTTCCAGAGCAGCAGCCCGCTGTAGCCCAGGGTCAGGCTGTTCTTGTCAGCGACTGTCCAGTACTTGGTTGCGATCCTGAAGGTGTTGACGCCAAATGGGTCGATCAGCGCGGCCAAGGTCTGATTCTGCAGGTCAGTGGTCAGAGCCTGGGCGATTCCGTATCCCACCAGCAGCAACAGACCGCCGACAAACGACACAACCGTGCTTCTGGTGAGCACCGCGATAGCAAAAATAATCGCCGCGATGAACAGCGTATTGGGTATCGCAAAAACCAGAATTGCCTTCAGGTGCGCCATCCAGACCACGGGGCCCCAGCGCTCCGCGTCGACCCACGGCATGTATTTCCCGGCCAGGATTCCCGCGGAAACACCCAGCAGAGGGATAACCGCCACCAGCGCCGATCCCAGAAACCGGCCGGCAAGATAGTCAAACTTTTTCAGCGGAGTCGAGAACAGGATTTGATTCATGTTGCAGGCGAACTCGCGCGACGCGGCTGAGTTCACGAACGCCGTGGTCATCAGCAGGGTAAGAAACGAGCAGACCGCGTAAAAATTCTCGATGACCCAGGGCGCATTCTTATAAGTGTTCCCGAGAGTGTTGCCAATCGTGACCTGGTCTGAGCTGACTGCCCCGAAGAACAGCAGGCCCACGATCAGGAAGAAGATCCATACCATCCACCCGCGGAGCCAGAAGCGGAGCTCAAATCCGAAGAAGTGTCGAAACATTGATGGGCTCCGCTATTGAATTCCCGTGGTGCGGGTGAAGAAGACATCTTCCAGGTCAGGGCTCACGGGCTGAAATCCTTCGCCCGGATTCTGATCAGCCTGCACATGGATCAGGGGTTTGCCCGCGATCAGCTTGCTCGAAATCACCTTGTACCGCTGCTCGTATTCTTTCATCTCGGTCTTCAGGATCGATTTCTGCCATATGCGTCCTTCTAGGCCTTTCACTGCATCTGCGGGAGATCCGGCGAACAGGACTTTGCCCTGATGAATGATCGCCATGTTGGTGCACAGCTCCATCACGTCTTCGACGATGTGAGTGGAAAGAATCACGATGACGTTTTCTCCGATGTCGGAAAGCAGGCCATAGAACCGGTTGCGCTCGCCGGGGTCCAGTCCGGCCGTCGGCTCATCGACAATCAGTAACTGCGGATTTGCCAGCAGAGCCTGTGCGATCCCGAAGCGCTGCCGCATGCCGCCCGAAAAACCGGTCAGGGCCTTTTTTCGGTGGTCCCACAAATTGGTGCGCTGCAGTAGAGCTTCGACCGTCGCCTTCCGTTGCTTGGGATCTACGATGCCCTTGAGCAGCGCCAGATGATTCAACATGTCCTGCGCCGAAGTGCGTGGATACACGCCAAACTCCTGGGGCAAATATCCCAGCGTCTTGCGCAGTTCCTGCTTTTCCCGTAGCACGTCAAGATTGCCCAGGTGGATCTGCCCGCTGTCCGGTTCCTGAAGAGTGGCGATGGTGCGCATCAGCGTCGATTTGCCGGCGCCGTTCGGGCCGAGCAGGCCATACATCCCCGAGGGGATGGTAAGCGACACGTTGTCCAAAGCGCGCACCCCGTTGGGATACGACTTGGATAGGTTTTCAATTTGCAATTCCATGAGGACAATCTCCTGACCCGATCTCGGAACCGACCTGCTCCGATGTGTATACGTGCCGCTTGCCACGGCGGTTCCCTCTGCCATGCGGCACGACGAAGTCGTGTCCTTCCCGAAACTCGGTACGCAAGCCTATCCGGGCGAGAGCCCGCCGCAACCCGAAAATTCAACCAAATCCCGCGGGCCGCAGTTTGGTCCGAATCACTTCTTCATCTGTGCCTGCAACAGAGCCACGGAATGTTTTTCGTCGATGAGGTGGCGGCGGCCGTCCTCGCTCGTGCTGGCTCCATCCTTGATGAGTTGGATGACTTGCGCCGGCGTCAGAGAAGGATCGAGGGCAAACAGTTTGGCCGCTAGGTTGACCACATTCGGAGAAGCCATCGAGGTGCCAGAAAGCTTTACCCTGGCGCCGCCGGGAACATAGCTTTCCACGTTGTAGCCGTCCGCGTCCACAACCACGGTGTCGCCGTAACTGGTGAAGGAAGTTTCATCTCCCGCCTGATTGACCGCGCCCACCGAGATCAGGTTCGGCAGATGGAGTGACGCTGGAACATCCTCGATGAAACCGGCATTGCTGTCGCTGTTTCCCGCCGCAGTAACAAATAGAGTGTTCGGCGAGTTCTTGATGGCAGTCTCGATGGCATTACGCCAGATGGCATAGAGCTCTGCCGCGTGCCGCTTGCGCTCCGCTGGATCAGCGCCGCCGCCGGTCTTCGAAAGCCAGGTTTCGAATTCCTGAGGGTCATCTCCCCAGCTCATATTGACCACGCGAACGTTTCGCGTCCGGAAGTAGTCTGACATTTGTTGGAAGGCTGCGCCCAGTTGATGCGCCCAATCCGCGGTTGGAGGAAAAGGTAGGTCGGGCAACTGATCGTTGAAGCGGGCAACCACAAGTCGCGCGGCGGGATTTCCGCGCACCGCGATACCCGCGCAATGCGTTCCGTGAATATAGAATCCGATCACCTTGTCCAACTCAAAGAGCTGGTGCATTTGATCGGGTGTCAGCGTGCTGAATTTCTTCTGCAGGGTATCGGCTTCGGGAGAGTCGATGCCATTCTCGATGTCCACAAAGCCTTTGATCTGATCGCGGAAAGCCGGATATGCCTTCTCCTGCTCTGGAGTCAGCGGGTACAACCATGTCTTCGACGGCCCGCCATGATCGTCAAAGGCGAGTCCGTGCGCACCACTGGCTGTGGGCTGAGGATCCGAAAATAGTTGATCGGGAAAAAGCGAGACATCGATGCCTGAATCCCAGATGGCAACCACGACCGGAGTCAGGTTCTGATCCTTGCTGAGTGTGACTTCACGGGCCTCCCAGATGTCGGGTTTGACCACGTTGTGCGCGGCAATATATCGCTTCAGAACCTCGGCGCGGGCGGGTCCCAGCGGTATGGCGATGCGCAGGTCGTCGCGTGTCGAAATCAGATCCCAGGCTTCGAGGTTGTCGAGCGTGCCGGACTTTTCCACGGCCGGATCGATGTCGGTTTTCACTCCACCGAGGGCGACCCCCTTGGTGTAAATCCGGGAGCTCGCGTAGGAGGCTTTCATCGAGTCCTGCACCACATCCCAGGGCAGCGAATTGATCGCTTCGCCATAGAACTTGGCGAATGCCTGAACGAAGGCGGGACCGCTGGTGCTCTTGGTCTCGATCGCGGCTTGCAAGCGCGCACGGGCGAAGAGACCGGTGGTTAATTTCGATGCCGGTTTCTCCTCCAGCGCCCGAAGAGCTTCAACCGTCTCCAGCGCTGCCTGGTTTTCGCCGGCGAGTTCCTGAAGGTCCAGTCGGGCGGAAAGCAGGCTTCGCATGGTTGCCTTGTCCGCGATTTCGTAGTTGCGAAAAATAGTCTCCAGGTCAGTGCGCACCTTCGCGGCGAACGCGTTGAAGGTAGCATCGTCAGCCTGCACCAGATCGGAGGCCGAACCCGTCACCGGATAGCTGAACCGGGGCAGATCAGCCTGGCTGTTGACTTTCTTTTTCGGCACCGATTGGGAATGAGAAAAGGGAACAATGAGGATGAAAAGCAGAAGCGACGCAAGCAGACTACACACGACGTGCCGTTTCGGCATGAAATACCTCAGACTTGAGATCGAAAGCAGAGGGCCGGCCCCTGGGTACGGAGAAGTCTAGGCACCCGATGAAAGCCCGTCAAGGTTCGGGCCCTGCTGGTTAGAACCGGAGAGAGGGCTGCGCGTTGTCCGGCGTAGTGGTTTGACCGCACTTGTCCAAGCTAATAAGATGAAATGCCGGATTGGAAAGGAATTTCAAACGGAAATGAGTGCAGCAATGTGGAAGAAAGAAGACGGCGCGACCCCGCAACCCACGCCAACCTTAGCGACGCACACGGATGCCCTGAACAAGTTTACCAAGTCTGCCACGGCCTTCATGGAGCACGTCCATCTCTTGACCGAGGCGAGAGAGGCCTACCAGGAAGCCATGACCGCTAGCGCGGCGCTGCGCAACAGCCTGGACGCCGGCGACAAAGCCCTGCGATCCCTCATGGCCCAACTGGAGCAAGTAGTAAGCGCGCACCTGGGCGAGCCTCCGGTCGATAAAAACATCGATAAGAAAAAGATGGAACCGGCGAAGGTGGAGCCCATCCGATCCAATAACGACAGCATTGGCGCGGTGAGGACAACCTCTCTTCCCTGAAAAATAAGAGCCGCCCGGCTGCCTGGCCCCGTGACCTCCTTGATTTGATGTGCCCTAAGTTCTACACTCCTGCGCACAAGGGCGGCGTGCTCAAGCGGCAAAGCCGGACGGCCGTCCGGCTGGGCAATCAATAAATCGTCTCAAGACAAATCCATCGTCGCAAGGAGAGCACACTTGAAAATCGTGAAGCTAAGATTGTTTATTCTGGCAGTATCACTGGCAGCTCTATCGGCTGCAGGCCTGGCGCAGACGGCGCCCGCGACTACTGACAACACCACCAAGACCGAGAAGAAAGCCAAAAAAGCCAAAGCGGAGGCGGTTGACCCCTCCACCATCGCTCAAGCCCCGGGTGGAGGTGGCGGCAAAGTTTGGGTGAATACTTCGACCAAGGTCTTCCACAAAGAAGGTGACCCGTGGTACGGCAAGACGAAACACGGGCAATACATGACGGAAGCCGATGCCACCAAGGCCGGCTACCACGAAGCGAAAGATTCTCCGGTGGGAAAGAAGAGCGACACCAAGAAATAATTCCGGCCCCGCGATAGCGAATCAGGAAGATGGCTAGTCAGGAAATGGACTGGTACGGCCGCGATCTGACCGATGGAAGGTGACTGCGGACGTGCCAGTCCTCTAAATTCAACTCCGCGAGTCTGTACCGGCTCCTGAAAAACCTCCAGCAGGCAACTCACAGAATATTGACCGCTCGTGCGGCCAGCAGGGCAAGAATTGTCAACGAAATCAATGACTGCAGCATCATGCCCGCTTTCGCCCAGCGCGACAGGACCGCGGTGTCGGTCGGCGAGAAAGCGGTGCTGGTGTTGAAGGCGAGAAACAGGTAGTCCATAAAATTGGGCGACCATGAGGACTCGCGGCCGTCCGGCGTCAACATTTGCGGGAAAAGAAACGAGCTGTCCAGACAGCCGCGGGTATGATCCCGCCGCAGCGGACCTCCCGCATCCAGTTTCCAATACCACAGCGCAAATACCAGCACATTGGTGATCCAGAGCGTGCTTGCCGAACGCAGCAGCGTGTTCGGCGGCTCGCGATGTTGGGGCAAACCGTGAATCAAAATAGCCAAGGATGCAACCAGGGCAGCCGTGATGGCGCCGTTCGCAGCGAAGGTGAGAATCCGGGCTACCTGGTAATAACCGCGCAGGTTGGACACCACGATCGGGATCAGCAAAACCAAAATCACCGCAAGCAACAACCAGCTCGGACCCACCGAAAGCGGTTCGGGCAATGCCAGGTAAACACCTGCGGCAGCCAGCATGGCGACAAACGCGGGCCATCGCGGTTCACGAACAATGGGATGGCTCATAGGATTGCTCGGCAAGTGCCAGTGTGAAGTGTAGTGCAGCCAGCCTTCGGTCTCAACTTCGGGTGCATGACCCCTTCCTCGAACCGTTGTCGCGCTAAGGGTGTAAGAGCATCTTCAAATTGCCCTGAGGAGAACTGTTATGCAACCGGCGCCGCAGAAATCGAAGTCTTACGGCTCTTTAGCCATTCTCGGTATTCTTGGCCTTGCGCTTTGGCATCCGGGCCTTTCCGGCATGGCGAAGCCGTCGACAGTGAACATCACCCTGGCTCAAAACACTCCAATAACGCTGCGGTTGGAGCAAAGCATCAGCTCCAGGACTTCCGCGCCAGGCCAGCACTTTGGAGCCAGGCTCGTGCAGCCTCTTGCGGTTAATGGCAACACTGTGTTGCCGGCGGGAACCGAATTCTCCGGAACGGTGGCCCGCGCGACTGCCGCAGGGAAGCTGGCCGGCGGAGCCAGCTTGCGCATCGTATTGAACTCTTTCAGCTTTCAGGGAAAGGAGTACGAGGTTAAGTGCGCTCCCCTGGCTCGTGTGGGCCAAGGTCAGGGAAAACGGACCGCTGAGCTGGCCGGAGGCGTGGCCGCGATAGGAGCCGTGATAGGAGTGATTGCCGGCGGACGCGAGGGTGCCGCCATAGGAGCCGCTGCCGGTGCAGGCGCGGGGACGGTCGGCGCCTATGCCACGAACAAGACCGTGGATATTGCGATTCCTGCCGAGTCCCTGGTGACTTTCCACTTGGCCGAGCCTGTCACAGTCACAATTACTCCCAAAGCTCCCGCTCGCCACTCCTGGTTATTCTCTTAAGTTGAGGCTGGTCTTCGATCGCCCTGGCAGCGATATGCCAGGGCTTTTCGTTTTGAGTTTAAAGTCTTCAGCACTTACAAGGGATGACAAGGGAAGGGCACGACTTCAGTCGTGCCGCTAGCGGGCAAAAGCTGGGCGGCTTTAGCCGCGGAGGTTGGCTCGTTGCCGTTGGCACCGCGCTACTCGCTAGGCCGCTCCCAATCTTTTCTGCGGACAACACACCACAACGATTTTGAATGTATTACGACCCTCCGGTTCGAGAACCCACCTGCGCGGCTTCGAAACCTGGGTCGAAACTACTAAGACCAGTTCGGGCAGATTTGAGCTTCTCATGTTCCTTCTCCTTTCACAGATTGCCTTCTACCCATAGCGCGACGAACCCGCAGCCAAGGGGTCAGATAAGAAACTGACCCCTCCCAGCTCGCGTTGTCGCGTTGCTGAGTGATGGCAAATTCAGGCGCAGGGAGGCTGGTATGTTCTGCAGCGAATGCGGCAAGCCGAATCAGGACAGCGCAAATTTCTGCTATGCGTGCGGCAAACGCGTAAATGAAAGCTCGGGAACCGGCGGGACTGCGCCCCACGCTCACAGCAGCGGGAGCGTCTTGCAGTCCATCGGAAACCGTATCTCCAGCCTGGCCAGCACCGACCAGCTCGACGGCTTCAGCCTGAGCGAGTTCTTCTCTGAGGTATTCAAGAAGCGCACGAAGGATGAGATCGACGACTACTTCGTGGTCGGCACCAGCCGTACCACTCCCCGCATCGAGGATGTTGCCACCAGCTGGCCCAAGCCCTGGTTCTTCTTTCGTGTACTCACTTTCGTAGCGCTACTCTACTTTGGCTTTTACTTTGCCTTTGAACAGTTTGAAAACATCCGCCTGATTCCCGGGCTCATCATGATGGGCTCTCTGGCGGTGCCGCTGGCCACGGTCATTCTCTTCTTTGAACTCAATATTCCGCGCAACGTCTCCTTCAACCGCGTCCTGATGCTGGTGGCCTCCGGAGGGGTCGTGTCCCTGTTCGTCGCGCTGATCGGCTTCAAGGTTTCCAATTTGAACTGGCTGGGAGCTTCGAGCGCCGGCATTGTCGAAGAAGTGGGAAAACTCCTGGCGGTCATTCTGGTGGCGCGTTCGTTCCGGGGGAAATACATCCTGAACGGCCTGCTCTTCGGCGCCGCCGTGGGCGCCGGATTCGCCTTCTTCGAGAGCGCGGGCTATGCCTTCGACTACCTCGAACGCACTAACAGTCTGAGCGTAATGTTTGACGTCATCCAGAGTCGGGCCTTTTTGACTCCGTTCGGACACGTGGCCTGGACCGCCATCGCGGCGGCTGCTCTCTGGCGGGTGAAGGGCGATAGCCCCTTCCAGCTCAACATGCTGCTTAACCCCGGCTTTCTGCGGACCATGTCCATCCCGGTCGTGCTCCACATGTTGTGGAATGCACCCTTTGAGACGCCGTTCGAACTGCACCACATCGTCCTGGGGATCGTCGGATGGTTTGTCGTCTTCGGCCTGGTACAGCAGGGTCTGCACCAGATTCGCCAAGAACAAGAACAGGGTGCCCAGGCGCGGGCCGACGTTCCAGACGTTACCCGGCCGCCGGCCCCCGGGCCCCAGTTGGTTCAGCCGGCGGCCGCGACCGTCGCGTAAAACGCCGGTCGGCAGCTTTGTCCCTTTTGTCAGAGTTTTGTCGCGCTAGTCAGTGAAGCCAACAATCAATCGCTGGCAACCAACACCCAGATGAAAAAGGAGAGGCCAAGATGAAAAGCAAAAATATGAGAATCGCCGCAACCGTGGCTGGGATCGCACTTCTGGCCGTCGTTGTGCTGCCTTACCTGGTGAACGTTGACCAGCTGCGTCCACGCCTCGAATCCACCCTGCGGTCTCGTCTCGGCCGCGAAGTGCATATCGGTTACCTCGAACTCTCGCTTCTGGCCGGCGGAGCCCGGGCAGTGAACCTGTCCGTCGCCGACGACCCCGCATTCGGCTCCCGCCCGTTCCTGCACGCCAAGTCTCTCGAAGTGGGCGTAAGCCTGATGAGCCTCGTCTTCTCGCATAGCCTGCACCTGACCTCGCTGACCGTCGAGCAGCCTGAACTGGTCCTGGCCAAGTCCTCTTCGGGAAAGTGGAACTTCTCCACCCTCGGAACCAAGTCCGAGTCCGAGCCGGAGACATACACTGCCGAAGATCTGGACGACTCTCCCGTCTCTTCATTTGCCCTTGACCGGCTGAAGATCAGCAACGCCACTTTGGTGTTGCCGGGCTCCGATGCGGGGCACGTGCTGAAGAATGTCAACATTGATCTCCGCAACGCTTCTTTCGAAAGCGCCATGTCATTCGTGGTCTCCGCGCGAAGCGACGCTGGGAAGATTGAGGTTCGCGGGGAGGCCGGTCCCATCAATCGTGAAAATCCTGAACGAACCCCGTTTCATGCCACGATTGACGGAACGAAAGCCAACCTGGCCCAGATTGCCAGCCTGAGTTCGTCCGCCGGACTCAGCGGAATCCTGGGACTGAAGGGATCGGTGATCTCGGATGGCAATGCTATCCATGCGGAAGGTACCGCGCACGCCGAGAAACTGCGGCTGACCGGCTCCGGACAGGGAAGCCGTCAGCCCATCTCGTTGCGATACATCACGGACTATTCCGTGGCGCAACGCACCGGAGTGGTTGAGCAGTGTGAGATTTCGGTTCGCAAGAGCAGCGCCAACCTGACCGGCGCTTACCAGGTTCGCGGCGAATCATTGGTGGCCCAGCTCCGCCTGACCGGTTCCCAACTTCCATTGGAAGACGTCGAGGGCGTGCTTCCGGCTATCGGTATCGAACTACCCGGAAGCGCAAAGCTACGCGGTGGTACCGTCAGCGCGAACATGGCACTCTCTGGTCCAGTGGATCGGCTGGTGACCTCGGGGACGGTTCAGGTGACCAATGCAAACCTCTCCGGATTGGATCTGGGATCGAAAGTGTCGGCTGTTCCGGTTTTGTCGAAAATGCTTTCCGGTCAGAATCTCGCCATTCTTAGCCTGAGCAGCGGCTTCCGCATTGCGCCGCAGGGAACCCACATCAGCAATTTCACCAGCCAGATCAACGGGATCGGCGGCCTCAGCGGCGACGGCGACATCGACTCCACCAATCATCTGAAGTTCGACATGGAAGCTCACGTAGCAAAAGGGGGTTTGTTGGAGGAGGCGAAGAATCGCATCCCCTGGATGAAGAAACTGCCGGACAGCATTCCCTTCCATGTCATGGGAACGACGTCTTTACCAATCTTTGTGCCGGATAAGAGTCTGTTGGCCCACGCCATTCCCATGATCTCTCCGGAAGACATAGCCAACGCCGCGCAGCAGCAACCAACCAGGCAGGACCCGAAGAGGCCAGTCATCCCTTACATCGCGCCAGTCAAGGAGCCAAGCCCGGTTGCATCGAACTCCAAGCCCGAGAACCCGGCGCACGCTACACAGCCTGAACACAAACATCGGATCCGCATCCCTATCCCTATCCACTGGGGACGGCAAAAGAATCAGAACGACGCTAAGAATCAGAATGAGGCTGAGTTGACGGCAAAGAAGTGAAGAGACAAGTGGAGTAGTGAAGGAAGGAACCGACCTCGGGCGCCGGACCTCAGCCCTTAGAAATCATCTAACGGGTTCTGAGTCCGGCGCCCGATTTTCCGTCAATCTCCCATGGCCGCGTCGATCCCCTGATGCTCTTTCAAATCGGCGTAGAGCCAGGCCTTGGCGACGCTCCAGTCACGCTTTACCGTTTTAGGGGAGATGCTTAGCACGGCGGCGGCTTCCTCGACGCTCAGGCCGCCGAAGAAACGCAATTCCACAATCCGAGCCTGACGCTCATCCAGTTTCGCCAACCGGTCCAGCGCGGCATCCACCGCAATCAGTTCGGCCGACTGCTCCGGGGAGAAAACAAAAGCCTCGTTCAGAGTGACTTTCTGGTACTCGCCTCCGCGCTTCTGCCGCAGGTGGCCGCGTGCGTGGTCGATCAATATCCGCCGCATCAATTGTGCGGCGATGCCGAAAAAATGGGCCCGGCTCTGCCAGTTCACCGACTGTTGTTCGATCAGTTTGAGATATGCCTCGTGGACCAGGGCCGTGGCCTGCAAGCGTGTGGTCGGGCCGTTCGCGGCGCATGTAGCTGCCGGCCAGTCGCCGCAGCTCGTCGTAAACAACCGGTATGAGCTTCGCGCCGGCGTCTTCGTCTCCACGCGTCAAAGCGGAGAGCAGTACCGTAACCTCGTGCGGATCGCTCATATGGGCGAATATTGTACCCTCACTTCCCAAACTCATGCAGGTCGCTAGATGTGATGAATCGCGTCGCGCCGGCGAGTGAGCGAACCGAAATTTAAGCTAACGAAACACATCGCAGGATAAGCTGTAAGCTGCAGATAACGATATGGTTGAACGTCTTCAAATTTGCGATATGATGCACTGCATTTTTTTGGGATCGTTCTCTTAGCTCGAACCACTCCATTCCCTCGCCATTCGAGGGTTTCGACGATTAAGCCCTATGCTTAATTCTCTGATTCCGAGCCATCCCATTCCGTTCCTTCGCATCTCACAGTGCCAGAACGGTCGGTTTCGCAGCCTGTGGAAAACTAAACCGCTAAAAACCGCATAAATGTGAGTAAGCTATTGTTATATCAGCGTTGGCCCACAGTGGCGGACCTGCTTCCCCTAAAGCGAAGGTTCACCTAGATGAGTACAGCAGTAAGTATTCCCGTTTTTTTGCTCGCGGAGAATCGTCTCCTTCGTGAGGCCCTTGCTCGGATTCTAAACAAGAAAAATGACATCACCGTGGTGGGCTCGGCAACGTACTCAGCCGCCGTATCGGATGCGATTGCCGCGGTTTCAGCCCGCGTTCTGTTGTTCGATCCGGTCGATACTTCCGCCGGTCTAGCCCTGGTGCGGACCATCCGGGAATCCTTCCCCGAGTTGAAGATTGTGCTCATCGGGATGGAACTGGATAGTGAGCTGTTTCTACGCGCGGTTCGCGAGGGCATTACCGGGTATCTGTTGAAAGACGCGACTGCGGCCGATGTGGCCGATGCAGTACGCTCCGCTGCCGACAGCCGCGCCATCTGTCCGCCGGAGTTATGTCAGGCTCTGTTTGACTACGTGGCTCACCAGCGCGCCAGCCTCCCGAGTTTTTTCATCAAACAACAGTTCGGACTCACGCGCCGGGAACAGCAACTGGTCGAAATGATCAGCCGCGGTTTTACCAACAAAGAAATCGCTGTGGATTTAGGCCTGTCCGAGCAAACCGTGAAGAACCACATTCATCGCGTGCTCCGCAAGTTTGGCGTCAGGGACCGCCTGGCCGCTGTAGAAGTCTGTCGCACTCAGGGATTCCTGACGGTCTGACGCCGCCGCCCAGTGTGGCCAGGCGTCACCTACTTCTAGAAACCACGAGGTCACACGCAATTCCATCTGTGATACGCAAAGTACGTTTCTGGTACTAAGCGCCGGCCTTCGCGGTACTTTATCCCGAATTAGGAAAACTTCCTTGGTACTCCGCTTGACATTTTGTGAGCCGCCCGATGACGCCCAATTGAACCTGTTCTTTTCCTGATTCGCGGCGATACTGGTCTAGAGGTGCGGCGTGCCGAAAATTAACGTTCTGGTAGCGAATCGACCACGACTGATGCGCGAACTGGTAATGGCGACAATCGCCGATCAGCCCGATATCGAAGTGATAGGCGTTCTGGAGGACGAAAACGCGATCCTGGAGATGGTCGAGCAATCGCATCCCGAGATCCTGATCATCGCTCTGGATCGCTCCGAGGAACGCCCACACATCTGCGACGTGCTGCTCGACCGCTTTCCGCACATGCGCATCCTCGCACTAGCCGCGGAGCGCAATAGCAGCATCTTTTATTGGGCCAGCCTCGATATCCGGTCCAATCGAATTGAGAACTCCGAAGAGGGGATTCTGAATGCGCTGCGGGGCCTGGTGCCGATGATGGCGCGCCGGCCCGAAAGTGATCAAAGGCCGACTCAGACTGAACACTAGATTTGGGCTTTGATGCGGTATCAGATTCTTAATAAATGGGTTAGCTCACGGGAGGCCCTGTAAGTGAGAGGGCGGAGCTGTGAACGGCACGCGTCGTTTTGCGATCGAGTCGAAATGGAGCACACCATGTTTTTCAACCGGTTTTTCAACGGCCGCATCTTGATTCTCGCCGCGCTGGTCAATCTGATGTTGTGCGCAGGCGGGCGAGCGCAAGGACAGGAGCAAGGGCAAGGACATGCACAAGGAATCGATCGGCGACGCGATGCGCGCGATGCCGTCTCCTCCATGCGCTCCGTTGAGTCTTCCGATCTCGCCAAGGAAAACATGGAGCGCGTGGCGGCGTCTTCAATCCAGCTCCAGACGGTTCTTTTGAAGGATCCAGGAATTCTGGTGGAACTGAAGCGTTGGGTCGCCACTGAAGCTACCAACAGCGGACAAATCGTGGACGATGACTCACTCACCGACCAGGCAATTTTCGATCGGCTCGATCATGATGTTTCGTTTCGCTCCGTGGCTACGCGTTTGGTGCAGCGCTACGGCTATCTGCTGCCCAGCGTGAATCCGGATTCGGACATCGCGAAAGAACAAGACTTGATCATGAAAGAGCGCATTCGTCGTCTGGCGCAGCGCCAGGAGCGCGAAGATCAGGACGCGCTGGCAGAGGAAGAAACCGGCAAGAACCAGGACCAATCATCAAGAGTTGAACGCACCACATGCGATCCTCGAAGTCAGGCAAACTGCACTAACTCCTCTACCGTTCGCGGCCGGCAACGCGGCAATTCACAGCCCGATGAAAACCAGGCGCCCGAGAATACTCCGCCGCTGGCGCCGGATCAGCTGTCGCCGTCCGGCGCAAATCGCACGCTGCGCACCGCTATCGGTCGTGACGACACTGAGTCTCGCGGCTATTCCAGCGTGGAATCGGCTTCGCTCACTTCAGACTTTTCCAGTCGCGTTCCAGGTGCTGGGACCGGAAATCTGCCGCCCACTGGAATGGATGGCATCGACAATTTGATGCAACGCAATAACCTGGACGATCTCACTCTGCCGGCAGCGAACGGAAATCGCACCGAATCGGCCACCGCATCCACCAGAGACATGAACCGCACGACGCGGCTTTCGGACGGCCGTGGACTCGACATGTACACGGGCAGGGATCGGGAACGCGATTTGGACAAAGATCTGGTGCCGGTGAAGATGGTCCACCAGAGCAATCCTTACGCCGACATTCCCTCGCTTTACGACATGTACGTGCAGGCCGCGCCTCGCGATCGCGAGCCCGAGCGCTTCGGCACAGAAATTTTCCGCAACGGCACGCGCGCCATGGATGCGATTCCCATGGACTTGCCGGTTGGACCTGACTACGTGGTCGGGCCCGGCGACGGCCTGTCCATCAATCTTTGGGGCGCGGTCTCGCAACGAATGGTGCGCGCCGTGGATCGAGAGGGACGAATCAATTTGCCCGAAGCCGGTCCGCTGCTGGTGAGCGGGCGCACCCTCGGAGAGGTGCAGGAATCGGTGCAGCAGGTGCTGCGCACCCAGTTCCGCGATGTGTCGGCGGATGTCTCGCTGTCGCGGTTGAGGACCATTCGAGTTTACGTTGTTGGCGAAGTCGCCGAGCCCGGCGCTTACGACATCAGTTCGCTCTCCAGTCCCCTTAACGCTCTGTTCGCCGCTGGTGGAATCACTTCGCGCGGCTCGCTGCGCAACCTGAAACACTATCGCGGCAAGCAGTTGATCGAAGAAGTGGATGCCTACGACCTGCTGCTGCACGGCGTCGGATCGGATCTCAAGCGGCTGGAAAACGGAGACTCGCTCATGGTTCCTCCCATGGGCGGGCAAGTCACGGTGAGCGGGATGGTGCGACGCCCTGCGGTTTACGAACTGCACGGTGAGACTACGTTGGCCGACGCCCTGGACCTGGCCGGTGGAATCCTGCCTGCCGCTGCTCTTCAGCACGTCGAACTGCAGCGTCTGGAAGCCCACGAAAAGCGCACCATGCTGACGCTCGATCTTTCGCCCGAAGGCAATCCCGCCTCCGTGACCAGTCAGCTCAACACCTTCAAGATTCAGGATGGCGATCAAATCCACATCTTTCCAATCGCCCCTTACAACCAGCAGGCAATTTATCTTCAGGGCCACGTCCTGCGTCCCGGACGCTACTCCTATCACGACGGAATGAAGTTGACCGACCTGCTGGGTTCGTACAGCGACCTCCTGCCGGAACCGGCGGCGCACTATGCCGAGATTGTGCGGCTCAACGCGCCTGATTTTCGTCCCAGCGTAGAAAGTTTCGATTTGTCCAGTGCGCTGGCGAATCCCGCAACGTCTCCAAAACTCCAGGCGCTGGACACGGTCCGCGTCTTCAGCCGATACGATTTCGAACCGGCGCCAACTGTCTGGGTGGGCGGCGAAGTACGCTCGCCCGGCAAGTACCGCACTTCAGGACAGGTTCGGCTTCGTGACGCGGTTTATCTGGCCGGCGGAACCTCGACCGAAGCTGGGCTTGAGTCGGCTCAACTCTTCCGCACCCACGCCGACGGGACCATGACCATTCACAGCGTGAATCTGGCAGGCGCGCTGGCCGGGAATTCCGTGGACAACATT
Organism: Terriglobia bacterium; assembly: GCA_963734265.1. Lineage (GTDB taxonomy): Bacteria > Acidobacteriota > Terriglobia > Terriglobales > Acidobacteriaceae > JAIQFF01. The sequence goes on along the minus strand of CAVTGN010000008.1, from coordinate 586,688 downwards.
CTGCTGGAGCCGCGCGACCGTGTTCTGGTTCATCGCAACTCCGCTCAAGTGGATCCCGCGACTGTCTACGTAAAGGGCGAAGTAGCCAAGCCGGGCCGTTATCCGCTGACCACCAATATGCACATCGAGGATCTGGTTCGAGTTGCCGGTGGCCTCAAGCGCAGCGCCGATCCGGTGACGGCTGACCTGACCCGCTACCGGGTTGGTGAAACCGCGGGCACTTCGAATGAGAACTTGCCCATCGAACTCTCCGCCGCCCTCAGCGGAAATGCCAATAACAACCTTCAGCTTCGCGATGGCGACCTGCTTACTGTCCGCGAAGCGCCAGGATGGAATGACATCGGAGCCTCTGCCACCGTGCGCGGCGAAGTTCAGCATCCCGCCGCTTACGGTATTCGACCTGGTGAAAGATTGAGTTCGGTTCTGGAGCGCGCTGGAGGCTTCAGTCCGGAGGCGTATCCGTATGGCGCGCTGTTGATGCGGCGTGAAGTCCGTGAACTTGAGATGAAGTCGCACCTGGCTCTGGTGCAGCGCATCAAGGCAGAGCAGATAAACCTCAAAGCTCTTCCCGAGACCGATCAGGATCAGAAGAACGCCAAACTGACGGCGATCGCGCAGACCGAGACCACGCTCGCACAACTCGAAGCCACCGCCCCGATCGGCCGGGTAGTGGTGCACATTCCCCCCGATCTCAGTCGCTGGAAAAATTCGGCCGCTGATGTGGCGTTGCGTGACGGCGATGTGCTCTTGATCCCGAAGAAGGCAAACTATGTGATGGTCTCGGGACAAGTCTATAACCAGACCGCAATCAGTTACCGTCCCGGCAGGAGCGCTCAGTGGTACTTGAGCCAGGCCGGCGGACTAACTCAGATTGGTGACAAGGACGCTGTGTTCGTGGTTCGGGCCGACGGATCGGTGATCGCCGCGAAAAACAATTCTGCGGGATGGTGGTCGGGCAACCCGTTGAGCGCTGCGTTGAAGCCGGGAGACTCAATTGTGGTTCCGGAAAAAACGCCCAAGATCGGCTCCCGGAATTGGGCGACCACGCTGCAAGCGGCCCAGGTTGCCACTTCCGTGGCCCTCACCGTCGCTTATTTCAAGCCGTAACACAAGCGGTAATAGGGGAAGAGTCTGCGGAAGTGGATCAGTATAGTGGCCGCGTGCGCATGGACCGGGTTCAGTCTGATGAGCGCAGAACCGGCTGCTTGTGCCCCGCAGACCCAGGCGCCTGCAGCGCAGACCGCGGCGGATACTCGCCAGGTGTCAGACGCGCCCGGAACAGAGGCGGCTGGCAAGGACCCGTCGGGTAATGATCAGTCCGGCAATGTTTCGTCCAGTAAAGACTCGTCCGGATCGGGAAGTTCATCGAGCGGTAGCGAGAGTACCTCGGATCTAAGTTTGTCGGGGTTAGGAAAAGATATTTTCCACGACCAGCAACGGATCTGGACCAGTCCAGCGCATCTGCGATTTTCGGACACGGAATGGCTGGTACCGCTCGCCGGAATTTCGGCGGGACTGTTTGTGACCGATCGCGACGTCAACCTGCACTTGTCGCACAATCCGAGCACCCTCAGCCACTACAACACGCTTTCAAACGCGGGCGTGGGCGCGCTGGTGGGCGGCGCGGCGGGTTTGTGGTTGTTGAGTTTTCCATCGCACAACAGCCATTGGCGGGAGACGGGTTTGCTGGCCGGTGAAGCCGCGATCAACAGCCTGATTCCAGCGGAAATCTCCAAGTACGGGCTGGGCCGTGATCGCCCGTTGCAGGGGGACGGCGGCGGTCACTTTTTTCAGGGCGGCGCTTCGTTTCCTTCGGAACACAGCGTTGCGGCGTGGGCGGTGGCGGGTGTGATTGCGCACGAGTATCCCGGTCCCATTCCAAAACTGTTGGCCTATGGCATGGCTTCTCTGGTGAGCTACTCCCGAATCAGGGCGGAACAGCATTTTTCCTCCGACGTTTTCGTCGGCAGCATTCTCGGTTCTCTTATCGCGCAGGAAGTTTACAGTCACCATCACGATCCCGAGTTGGGTGGCGGGGACTGGAACTCGATCGGCGACGTATTCCGCGCCGGCAGCTCTAATCCCGCCAATCAGGGAACCCCATATGTGCCGTTGGACAGTTGGGTGTATCCGGCCCTCGATCGTTTGGCTGGATTGCACCTGGTGGACAGCGAATTTGTGGCGATGAGGCCGTGGACGCGTCGCGAATGCGCCCGGCTGGTGACTGAAGCCGGAGATCATTTAACCGACGCCGATGATCCGAACAGCAACGATGCCCAGGAAATCGTCAGCCAGCTGGAGCGGGAATTTCAACCCGAAATTGACGGAACCGAGCAGGGCATATTCCGGGTCGAATCCCTGTATTCGCGAGCGGAGTACATTTCCGGTTCGCCGATCAACGACGGCTATCACTTCGCGCAAACTCAAATTAATGACTTCGGGCGACCTTTCGGCCGAGGCTGGAATACCGCTACCGGCTTTTCCGCGTACGCCACCGAGGGCCGCTGGGTATCCTATTTTCGTGGCGAGTGGCAGACCTCGGGAGGACTGCCGGCACTCTCGCTGGCGGCGCGCCAAACCATCCAGCAGGTCGACCACATCGGGCAACTGCCGCCGGATACGCCTCAGCCTTCGGTGGATCAGTTCACCGTGCTGGATGCCTATGTAGGCTTGATGTTCTCCAACTGGCAGGTCACGTTCGGGCGCCAAAGCCTGTGGTGGGGTCCGGGGGACGGAGGCCCGATGATGTTGAGCGACGACGCGGTGCCGCTCAACATGTTCCGCATCAATCGGGTTACGCCTCTGAAGTTGCCCAGCGTGCTGGGTTGGCTGGGACCGCTGCGGGTGGAATTTTTCCTGGGTCAACTGAGCGGGCAGCAATTCATGAACGTGCACGGCATCATGGGAAGCTTTCAGCATACCCTGCATCCGCAGCCCATGATTAATGGCGAGCGCTTTACCTTTAAGCCCACGCCGAATTTTGAATTCGGTTTTTCCCGCACCACCATCTTCGCCGGAGAATCCGTGCCCTTCACTCTGGGGTCGTTCAAGAATAGCCTCTTTAGTCTGAGCCGGTCGGCAGTTAACGATCCTGGCGACCGGCGATCGGGAATGGACTGGTCGTACCGGCTGCCCATGATGCGCGACTGGGTCACCTTCTATGGGGATGCCTTCGCCGACGACCAGATTTCCCCGATTGCGTATCTGGACCGGTCGGCGATCCGCGCCGGTCTCTACTTCTCGCATCTGCCGAGAATTTCAAAACTCGACTTCCGCGTCGAAGGCGTCTACACCGATCTGCCCGCCGGAGGAGCCCTGAGCCACGGATTTTTCTATTCCAATGATCGCTATCTGAACGGCTATACCAACAACGGGGAACTGATGGGAAGCTGGATCGGCCGCGAGGGACAAGGCGCCCAGGCCTGGACAAACTATTGGTTCAGTCCGCGCAATCGGCTGCAGTTTAACTTTCGACATCAAAAAGTAAGTCAGCAATTTATTCCCGGCGGAGGCAGCCTGACCGACGTCGGTGTACGCAGCGATTACTGGCTTCGTCCCAGCATCGGGCTTTCCGGCTGGGTGCAATACGAACGCTGGATGTTCCCCATAATTCAGCCCAACGCCGCGCGCAACACGACGGTTGGAGTTGAAGTTCAGTTCCAGCCCCAGAAGTGGTTTCAGCGTTCCGCCACCAACGCCGCTGACAACGGCTTTGGGAGTGGAGGCCGGCCCTGAGCCGAAGCATTCAACGCCGGCCGGGGTTTTGCCTCAGGTTGAACTGAGAGACCCTCAGATCAGGAAGCCACAGGTTACGAAAAGGAGTCGCGTCTTCGTTTTCGGGAGTTCCAGACCGGCTACTTCCCGGATAATTACGGAAAGAGATTAAGCGCGGATGCATTCTTCAGTCGGAGTACGTCAAGTCAGGGATACGCTTCCGGGAAAACTCCCGAGCGGCGATCTCCACGTTATACAGCCCAGCGAAAGACAAACGGCGGCAGTTCGCTTCCGCCGCATCATCGCTCTATGCGAAGTGATTGCGGACCTTCTCACCATCACCGCAGCCGTGAGCCTGGGTTATGCGATCTACGACGCTTTCGGACTGGGTAAACACGTTTACTATCCCGCCAAGGCGGTGGTGGCCCTGGCTTTCGTCTTCGCCATCGTCATGGTTCTGATGCTCGACCGGGTGGGAGCCTACCGGCGTGGCAACAGTCTGCTGCGAGTGCGGGAAACCGAGCAGGTGCTTCGCGTTTCCACTGGCGCGTTTCTGATGGTCTTCGCGGTCAGCTTTTTCTCAAACTTTCTGCTTTCGCGCTGGCTGCTGGTGCTCTGCCTTAACCTGGTTCCACTGTTGCTGTTTGTGCAGAAGAACCTGACGTATTCCCTGATTCGCAGTCTTCACTCCCGGGGATACGGAAACGAGAAAGTTCTGATCTACGGTTCGGGGTACACCGGACGGCGGGTGTTTTCGGTTTTGCGGCGATCGCCCAAGCTGGGACTGGAGCCGGTGGTTTTTGTGGATGACGATCCCTCCAAGGCCGGCACCGTGGTTTTCGAGACAGGATACGAACGGCGAAGTTCCGCGCCCATCGCGCCCGGCCCGCTCGACCGGAATCTGATCTCGCGCTTCGGCGTCGATCTGGTGATTGTTGCGATTCCATCCATCGGCCTCGAGAAGTTTGTTCGCACCATCGAGGAAGCGTTAGTGGCCAACGCCCGGATCTCGTTTGTGCCCAGTCATCTCCTGCCTTCAGATCCGTGGGTCGATTATCAGGACATCGATGGCGTGCTTTTAGCGTCGTTTGGAAGAACGAGCCGGATGGGTTATGACATCGTCAAGCGGGTTTGCGATTTTGTGGGCTCCCTGGTGCTGATGGTGGTAGGCCTGCCCATATTCCTGCTGCTGGCGCTCATCATCCGGCTGGATTCGTCCGGGCCGATTTTGTTTCGCCAGGAACGGGTCGGACACAACGGCGAACTGTTCAAGATGTTCAAATTCAGAACCATGCACGCCAGCGCCCCGGCATACGAGTACTCACCGCGCGCCTCCGACGATTCGCGGATTACCCGGGTGGGGAGGTTTCTGCGCCGAACCAGTCTGGACGAACTGCCGCAGCTCCTGAACGTTCTGCAAGGCAAGATGTCGCTGGTGGGGCCGCGTCCGGAGATGCCCTTTATCGCGGAGCAGTACACCGCCCGGCAGGCGCAGCGGCTGCAGGTAAAGCCCGGCCTGACCGGCCTGTGGCAACTGAGCGGCGATCGCGCCTTCCTGATTCACGAGAATGTGGAATATGATCTCTACTATATTCAGCACCGCAATCTCTTTATGGACCTGGCGATCCTGTTGCATACTTCAATCTTCGCCATGCGCGGTGTGTGAGCGAATGTATCTGTGAGAAACGCCAGAAAAACCGGAGAGGTCGAGTTGGAGAATCCCGGCCAAGGCACAGCCCTGCACGATATCGAGACCATCCCGGAAGTTGGTTTCTCTTACGGGCGGAAGTCCAGCGAGTCAGAGCCGTCATCTCTCGACCACGGCTGGACCTCGTACTGCTGGCTGCTGTGGGAAAAACGCGGCCTGCTATACAAGGTGGCGATACGCGTGCTTTTTGCCGCCACTCTCCTGGTGCTGCTTATTCCATCGCAGTACGAGTCTACGGCTCGCATCATGCCGCCTGAGCAGGGGGGCAGCGGAGCTCTGTTGTCGCTTCTGGCGGGACGGGCAGGGGGGGCTGACGCTGGTTCTTCAGGGCTCGCTTCGTTAGCCGGCAATTTCCTGGGCTCGGCCAGCAAGGGGGCGTTGTTCGTCGACCTGGCGCGCAGCCGCACCGTGGAAGATCACCTGGTCGATCGCTTCGACCTGGAGAAAGTTTACGGAGGCCGCTACCGCCAGGACGCCCGCAAGATGCTCGAAAAGCGCACGGCGGTCGACGAAGACCGGAAAAGCGGCGTGCTCTCGATCACGGTGACCGACGTCAGCCCGCAACGAGCCCGTGATCTGGCTCAGGCCTATGTCGAAGAACTGGATCGTCTGGTGTCGCAGGTAAGCACGTCGGCGGCGCGGCGAGAGCGCATTTTTATCGAGCAGCGCCTGGCCGCAGTCAAGACCGATCTGGAAGCTGCAGAGCAGCAGTTCAGCGCCTTCGCCAGCAAGAAAGGCACGCCCGATATCAAGGAGCAGGCCAAAGCCATGGTCGAGTCCGCGGCTTTGCTGCAGGGACAGGTCATCGCGACGCAATCGGAATTGCAGGGTCTGGAGCAGATTTATACCAGCAACAACGTTCGCGTCCGCGCCCTCCGGGCTCGCCTCAACGAACTTCAGAGCCAGCTGCAAAAGCTCGGTGGTACCGATGCGCCTCTCGTCCCTGACTCCGCCGCTCCTGACTCATCCACTCCGGAGCCGATGTATCCGTCGATCCGGCAGCTGCCGCTGCTGGGGGTGGAATGGGCTGACCTCTATCGCAAGATGAAGATTCAGGAAACCGTCTACGAACTGCTGAACCAGCAATATGAGCTGACCAGAATCCAGGAAGCCAAAGAGATTCCCACGATTCGGGTGATCGATCCGGCCAACATTCCGGAAAGAAAATCCTGGCCACCCCGGTTGCTGATCATCTTGCTGCTCACATCGATCTCGCTGCTGGTCACTACGGGCTGCATCCTCGGATCAGCCTACTGGCAGACGGTGGATCCGCATAACCCGGGGAAAATGCTGGCCAAGCGCTTATGGAAGTCAGCTTCACGGGATGGCCGTCATCTGATCGAACGCCTGCCGCTCGCTAGCTTACGCTCACGGTTTTCCTCCAAGCCAAAAGCCGGACCACCGGAATCCTGAGGCAACCTGGCGTCCGGCCTTCCCTGTATTGAACGATTCTCGATAACACGGCTTCAGCGCCGAGTCGGTTTTTGCCGACTCGTGGCCGATCGCTGATCGCAGTAGCCGAGAAATGATCTTAGGGATCTCTTTAATGAGTACGACAGCAATGAATCCGGCAGCCAGGTTCATGAAGGGTGCAGCCCTTGGAGGGGAAGCGCTTGTGCTCGGCTGGTTGCTGGCGACCGAGGACCTCAGCGGCGTGGGCCTTCTTGGACTAGGGCTGCTGGGAGCCGTTTTTGTCGCTGTGATCGTCTCGATCAGTTGGCCTTTTGGGGCGCTGCTGCTGCTGACCGCTGGCAGTGCGATGCCGCGGTTTGCCGGGAACGTGCTCGGCCTGCATCTGCGCCCGGAGCATGTCGCAATAGGTTTTGTGGCGCTGGCGGTGTGCTTCCAGGCGCTGAAGCAGCGCGAACTTCCCAGTCTGCGCTTGCGAACCTTCGACTACTTTCTGATGGCGTACGTGGGCTTGAATTTTTTCACCTCAGCCGTGACCTCTCCTGAACCTCACCTGACGCTGCGCTGGGCGACGTTGAACGCAATCGTTGTCAGCCCATACTTTTTGATTCGCCTGCTGGTCAGGGACGAAGCGCGGGCTTCATCGCGCCTTCCACCTGTTGTTGTGGGTGGGCGCCGCCGAATCTGCTTACGGCATTGCATGTTTTATATCGAATCATCTTTTTCAAACCTCAGTCGGCGTTCAAATCGGGCAGTACGGCGCGATTCCCGGCATATACGGCACCCAATACGAGGCCAATCTGTTTGGCAGCTACACCGCCTGTTGCGCCATCATGTTTCTGGCGTATTTCATGCTCAGCCACGAACCACGGCGGGCCTGGTATGGATGGGGATTTGCCATCACGCTGCTGGGAGCGCTGGTCAGTCTGGCCCGGTCGGTATTCCTGGCTCTGCCGGTTGCCGCCGCGATGGTGATTTGGGTAAGCCTGAAAAAAGGCCAGTTTCGGATCCGCCGAGTTGCGCCGCTGGTGCTGGGGGTCGGCCTGTTGCTGGTGGCGGTCAGCCCGCTGGTCATGAAGCTGGTGCGGGAGCGCTTCAGCACGGTTGACCTGAGCGAAATTACCTCCGACAACACGACCTGGGAGCGGCTGGTTCAAATGGCCGTCGCCGTCGAAGATATTCAGGCTCGCCCGGTGCTTGGGACCGGCACCGCCAGCTTCCACCTGTTCTTCGATCCCAATGACTTCCCGGTGGGCTTTGCCGGAGACGAAGAAGAACCGGGCTGGATCAGCAACACGCCGCTTCGCATTCTTCACGATACTGGCGTTGTCGGCTTGATGGTCTTTCTGCTGTTCCTCGGGTACCTGGCAGTCGGGTGCGTAAAGCCGCGAGAAATGCCACTGCGAGGAATGCGGCAATCCTGATTGCTTTGTCCGCCGGGGGCGTGCTTTACGCCATCGCATTCCAGGCCACCGAGGCGACGCATGCTGGCCTTTACCTGGGTTCACCTCGGCCTTTTGGCGGCGGCAGTGACCATTCTTCAACCAGAACCTCTTGCTGTGGAGGACCGCGACGCCCGATGACTCGCGCCCAAGACTTCGGGTGGGACCTGGCGGTTGCCTATCGCATTTACCCGGCAGTTTCGAAACCCGCGATCGGCATGCCTTTCAGTGAGGATAAGTACCTGCTTTCCGAAGTGTGCCTGAAGTCTTTCAAAGAGTCCCTCGGCGGTTTGCGGGTGAAGATATGGGTCCTGCTGGACGGCTGTCCTCCGGAATACGCTGCCCTGTTTCGCAAGTATTTCGCGCCCGAAGAGTTGAACCTGCTCGAGCTGAATCATATCGGCAATCGGGCTACGTTCTCGAAGCAGATCGAGATTCTTCTGGAACAGCAGGATGCCGGTCTGGTCTATTTTGCCGAAGATGACTACTTTTACCTGCCGGACCAGTTTCACCTGATGCTCGACTTTTTGAACGCCCATGACGATGTGGATTTCGTTTCTCCCTACGATCATTTGGACTGCTACACGCTGGACCTGCACCGCGGTCCGAAGTGGCTGCGAGCACATGGCTCTCGCCACTGGAGAACTGCAGCCTCCACCTGCCTCACGTTTCTGACCAGAAAGGAAACATTGGCGGAGTATCAGAACGTGTTTCGCACCTATGTGCATGGCAACAATGATTGTGCCTTGTGGTTAAGCCTTACCAAGCACCGGGTGTTCAATCCCCTGGCTGCCGCCCGCTATTTTTTCCGCGGGCTCTTTTACTGGAAGATTCTAGTCAGGGCCTGGCTCTACGGCTGGCGACAGATTCTGTTTGGAAAAAAGCTGAAGCTTTGGGTTCCGGTGCCCGGAATCGCGACTCATCTGGACGCCAAGGCGCTCTCTCCCACGATTGACTGGCGCGCCTTGATGCTGCAAACGGTTGAGGCCAAGAGTCGAGCTGTGGGCGAGCTGGCTTAGCCACGATCACCACAAAAGTGACCAATTGAAAACGCTGATCGTCATCCTCAACTGGAACACCTACGAAATGACCCGGGAGTGTGTCCAGAGTCTTTCGGCGATGACCGGCGATTCGTTCGAAATTCTGATTGTTGACAATGGCTCCCATGACGGCTCACTGGAGAGCCTGCGCCATGCCTTTCCGCAATTGACCATGATCGCGAATGGACACAACCTGGGGTTCGCAGCCGGGGCCAACGTTGGGATGAAACGCGCGCTGGACCAGGGGGCGGACTATGTGCTGTTAGTGAACAATGACACCGTGGTCCAGCCCGATCTTCTGGCCGAGCTTCTGGCGGAAGCGAAACGCTCCCCGAAGGCTGGAATGATATCGCCGAAAATCTACTACGCTGAGCCCCCTGACCGTATCTGGTGGGCGGGAGGCACGTTCAGTTTGTGGCAGGGGATTCCCCGGCATCTGGGCCGAAAAGAAAAAGAACGCGGCCGCTACGAAACCACGCGCACCATCGACTGGGCAACCGGCTGCGTGGTGTTGATCCGCTCTGCCGCTCTGCGTGAGGCGGGCCTGTTCGACGAGAAAATCTTCGCCAACGCCGAGGACCTCGACCTTTCCTTGCGCATGCGAAGCCTGGGGTGGCAAATCCGTTACGCGCCGGCGGCCAAGCTATGGCACAAGGAAGGTTTTGCCACTCGTCGAAACGCGGGTGAGCACGTCCGCTACTTCACCTCGACCAGGAATATTCTCTGGGTGATGCACAAGCATGCACGTGCGCTGCAGTGGGTGACGTTTTTTCCGTATTTTCTGGTACGCTACGTGTTTGTGCTGGTATTGAAATCGCTGTGCCGTGGAGACATAAAATCTGCCCAGGGTGCGCTGGCCGGTATCGCCGCATTCTGGCGCATGAGATATCGCCCCGGCTCGGCGGTGCTGCCTGAGGAGTTGACACGGACGATGCGGCCAATGACGGAGAATGCTGTCGTTTGTGTCACCCCGACCGACGCCGGTCGTTGATCTGGCAGCAGGCGTTTTTTAGGAGGATGTAGACCTTGCGCATTGCGCTTTTCGGTGCTCGCGGAATTCCCCACACCTACAGTGGTACTGAGACATTTTTTGGAGAACTGGCGCCGCGACTGGTCGAACGCGGGCACGAGGTTATCGTGTATTGCCGCCGCAGTCTATTTCCCGAGCGGCCGCGCACCTATCGTGGTGTCCGTCTGATCTATTTACCCAGCATTGAGACCAAGACTTTAAGCACACCCACGCACACTCTTTTTTGCATGTTCGACGTTCTGTTCCGCGGCGTCGATGTAATGCTGGTCACCAACGTGGCCAACACCTTGCACTGCCTGGTGCCCCGGATTTTCGGAAAAAAAGTAGCCATCAATGTCGACGGCGTGGAATGGAAGCGCTCGAAGTGGAGCGCTCTGGGACGGTCCTACTTTTACTGGAACGCCCGCCTGGCGGGAAAGATCTGTCCCGACGGCGTCATCACCGACGCGGTTGCCATGCAGCGTATTTATCTCGAGGAGTTCGGTACGCGTTCGGCGTGCATGGCCTACGGCGCCAACATTGAGCGTTCGGTGAATCCGGAGGCCGTCCGGCGATATGGCCTGGAGCCATTTCAGTATTACCTGATTGCCAGCCGCATGGTGCCGGAGAACAACGCGGACCTGATCATCAAGGGATTTGAGAAGTTCGGGGGCAATAAGATTCTGGCCATCGCGGGCGACGCCAACTATCGCAGCGCATATGTCGATTCCCTCAAACAGACGCGAGATCCCAGGATTCGCTTTCTCGGGCACGTGGGCAGCAGCGACGATGTGAAAGAGCTGCACTGCAATTGTTATGGCTATATTCACGGCCACAGCGTGGGAGGAACCAACCCGGCGCTGCTCAAGGCCTTGGGATACGGCAACTTTGTGCTCGCGCTGAACACGTCGTTCAATCGCGAAGTGGTCGGCCAGCACGGAGTTCTATTTGAAAATGATCCCGCCGATTTGGCGGACAAGCTCGGTTACTTCGAAGAACATCCCGACGAAGTTGCCCGATACCGCAAACGGGCGCCGCAGCGAATCATCGATGAGTACTCCTGGGATCATGTCACCGATCAGTATGAAGACTACTTCGCCCGTTTGGCGTCAGGCGAATCCCCAGCCCTTGACCGTGAACTGGGCATGTACGTGCCCAAGCACAAGGCGGCCGCCGCCGCTGCCGCAGTCCTGACCGGCACTTTCGAGGAACACTTGCCCACGCGATCGTAATCTTTCCGTCCTTGAATCTGTCCACGATTGCACAAGCCGAACATAACGCGAGCTGATGTGCAGGCACGTCGCTGATGCGATTGCCTCTGCCAATTTTGCAAATACTTTCAATGAATCGCACAAAACCATTTTTGTCTTTGGAAATCTGCTGGCCGGGAGTACCGGAGAAAGGTGTCGTGGCATGAAGCTGCTGATTGCCGGTGGTGCCGGATATTTGGGAACTACCTTGATTCCTAAACTGTTTGAGCGCGGGTATTCCGTGGATGTTGTCGACCTGTTCTGGTTTGGAAACAATCTTCCTCCAGAAACCAACATCCTCAACAAGGATATTTTCGCTCTGACAGTTGCCGATCTGACCGGCTACGACCAGGTAGTCTTTCTGGCAGGTTTGTCGAACGATCCCATGGCGGAGTATTCGCCCAGCATGAATTTCATATTCAATGCAGCGGCTCCGGCGTTTCTCGCCTATATCGCCAAGAAGGCGGGCGTCAGGCGTTATATCTACGCCAGTTCCTGTTCCGTATACGGATACACGGAAAATGAACTCTACGATGAGACTCGACAGGTTGCGTCCAGCTATCCCTACGGAATTTCCAAGTTGCAGGGTGAGCAAGCGGTGATGAATCTCAAGGACGACAGCTTCTCCGTCATTTCCCTGCGAAAGGGGACGGTCTCCGGTTACAGCCCGCGAATGCGTCTCGACCTGGTGGTTAACACCATGTTTAAGTGCGCGATCCGCGACGGAGAGATCACCGTCAACAATCCCTCGATTTGGCGGCCGATCATCAGCATCGAAGATGCAGCGTCAGCCTATATTCGCGCCATCGAGGCGAACGAGATGGTTTCCGGCATTTTCAACGTGACCTCGGGAAATTACACGGTAGGAGAAGTAGCAGATCAGGTCAAAACTCAGATCGAAGAACAAATGGGCATCCGCCTCCGGTTGAGAATCAAACATCTACAAGACGTGCGTAACTACAAAGTGAGCTTCGAAAAAGCCAGGAATGTTCTGAGTTTTCACCCACGACAGGATATCGGCAGCATCGTCCACCACCTGATCGCGAATATGGACCGGTTCTCCGATTGGGACAATCCGCTCTACTACAACATCCTGACCTTCCAATCTCTGGAAGGAAAATTTTCCGTTCCCGCGCTTGCGCAGCGTAAGTCCGCGTAAACCTGCCGGGGTTACTGAATTGTTATTTTATGAAAATCGGCATCGACGGCCACACGCTGGGCAGCCAATCTTCTGGCAACGAAAATTATTGCCTGAAGCTGCTTCGTGATCTTGCCGGGATCAAGCCGAACGGCGATCGCTACGTGGTCTACTTCACCCACTTGAGTGGGCTTCCGAAGATTCCCGTGGTCGATCAATTCAAGGTAAAGCGAATCTTCCCGGCCAATCCTTTGATACGCGTGCCCTTCTCCTTCCCCTTTGAGTGTCGCCGGGACAAGCTGGATGTGTTTCACGCTCAGTACATCATCTCGCCGTTTTGCCATTGCCGGACGGTAGCCACCATTCATGACATTCTGTTCGAAAGCCATCCCGAGTTTTATACTCGCGCCGAAAATTTCTACTTTCGCGCCCTGATTCCCGGGTCGGCTCGTCGTGCCGACCACGTCATCACGGTTTCGCAGTTCTCCAAGAACGACATCGTTTCCCGATACGGCGTGAATCCCGACAAGGTCACCGTAGTCGAGCAGGATCCTCGCGATGAATTCCGCTTGATGGATGCGGACGAATGCAGAGAAGCCATCTTAAAAAAATACGGAATTGCGCCGCCCTTCATCCTCTACGTGGGAAGGGTGAATGCCCGGAAGAATCTCGTCCGGCTGGTAGAGGCTTTTTCGCGTCTGCATCGTAAAGGCATTCCTCACCAGCTCGTGATCGTGGGAAAGCAGGACTGGATGGCCGAAGAGGTCGTGCAGAAAGCAAAAGAGTTATCGCTCGAGCATGCGGTTAAATTCACCGGCTATGTGGACTGGGATGACGTACCGGTGTTCTATAACGCCGCAGAGTTGTTAGCTTTTCCTTCGATCTGCGAAGGTTTCGGACTGCCGGTCATGGAAGCCATGGCGTGTGGCCTCCCGGTGGTGACTTCTTACGGGTCGTCCCTGGAAGAAGTGGCGGGCGGTGCCGCGGTGCTGGTCGATCCCTATTCGATCCAGTCGATCGCCGATGCCATGGAGAAAGTGCTGACCGATCCTCAGTTCGCGCTTTCATTGCGCGAGAAGGGTTTAAAGCGCGTCGCCGATTTTAGAAGTGCCCGCAAGCCGCAGCAGACGGTTTCGATCTATCACCAGGTGTGCGGAAAAAATTGAAGTATTCCACGTTATGAAGCGCAAGAGTTGTCCAGTTTTGGAGGCTGCGTGAGAGTTGCGGTGGTTGGAGCGAACGGCCAGGTGGGGCAGACCTTGGTACAGGCATTTGCCGAGCGTGGAGACCAAGTGACTCCGCTCACCCATGCCGAGATCGAAATCGCCAGCCTGGAATCGGTGCGCGCTTGCCTGACTGCGCTGCGAGCCTGAGGTCGTGGTCAATACCGCGGCGATGCATCACGTGGAGAACTGCGAAACCGAACCGGACAAGGCCTATGCGGCAAATGGTCTGGGCGCCCGCAATCTTGCGCTTGTAACCAGCACCCTGGGTGCGCTGCTCATCCACATCAGTACGGACTACGTCTTCGATGGCAGCAAAGGCCAGCCTTATGTGGAGGAAGACGCGCCGTTTCCGCTGAATGTCTATGGGAATACCAAGCTCGCCGGCGAGTACTTTGTTCGCAGTCTCAATGAAAAACATTTCGTGCTGCGCACTTCAGCTCTATACGGAAAGTATCCCTGCCGTGCCAAGGGCGGAAAAAACTTCCCCGATCTGATGCTGCATCTCGCCCGTGAACGAGGCAAAGTGCGGGTCGTGGACAGCGAAGTCGTGAGCCCGACTTCGGTTCTCGAACTGGCGCGTCAAATCGTAACGCTCACTGGCTGCGATGCCTATGGCCTCTATCACGCGACCGGTGAAGGCAGTTGCTCCTGGTACGATTTTGCCCGCGAATTGTTCGCTGCCACCCATACCAAAGTGGATCTCCAGGTAGCCGCGCCCGAACGAATTTCCCGCCAAAGTGCGAAGACCAAGCTATTCGGCGCTTGAAAATCGCGGCCTCAAACGCCTGGGCTTGAATTGTTTTAGCTCCTGGCAAGATGCCCTCCAGGAATATCTGGGACAAGCCGGCGACGGGAGAGTCAGTAGTCTTTCGGCCAAAGCGGCACAAGTCCCCCAGCGATAAAGGAATGTCTTCCATGTGCTTGGTGAGAGCGGTAGATATAAGAAGTCGGGTGCAAGGCCGGAGTTGAGTCCGCGAGACTCGACTGCCAGGGGAGAGCATGAGACCTGCGACCCTGGTGGTCCTCCTGATGCTGTTGTTGTCTTTTCCGATTCTTTCCGGCGCGCAGTGCAGCACGTACTGCCGGCCCTTGCGCCGCAGGTGTACCGCACCTGATACGGTTTCGTGGAGTCCTGAAGAATTCGCCTGGCCAGGAAGGCATGGTGGGCATTACTTTCTCCATCTACGCCGACTCCAGCGGCGGAACCCCCTTATGGCAGGAAAGTCAGAACGTAAGAGTGGATCAGCAGGGCGGTTACGCTGTGTTGCTGGGTATGAGCAAGCTGGAAGGAGTGCCGCCGGAGTTGTTTTCGTCCGGTGAGCCGCGCTGGCTGGGAATGCAGGTGCAGTTGCCAGGAGAATCGGAACGGCCCAGGACGTTGTTGGCCAGCGTTCCCTATGCCCTGGAGGCGGCCGACGCCCAGACCCTGGGTGGCTTGCCGCCATCGGCTTTTTTGAAGGCTGGGTCCGCCAACTCGAACCTGTCCCAAGGCGGTGACGTCCTCGAATTCCACCGGGCAAACGGTGGTGGGTTTTGCAACCGGAAATATTTCGCCGCCAGCCGGTCAGGCGGTCAGCAGTTCGGGTGGAGTAGCGGGCGCGATTCCCAGATTTTCCTCTGCTGCGTCGATCGTCAGCTCACAGATAACGGATGCCAACGGCATGGTCAGCATGAAGAACCTTGCCAACACACTCTTCGCCGACCAGTTTCCTGGAGGAGTTCCGGATGCGGTGGCGGCGTGTCCCGCGCCAGGCTGCGTTATCTACGCACTTTCACCCAAGGTAAATCTAAACCTCGGAACCATCAACCCCGGCAGCAAAGCCATTACGATTTACCTGGGGCCCTACACCTACACCGTCAGCCAGATAACTTTGCAGCCTAACCTGCAAATCATCGGCATGGGGTCCGCGACTACGTTCCTGCAATCGGTGAGCGGCAATACTCCGGTGATTGTGAGTCCGCAATCGACCAATGGCGTGGCCACCAATGTCTTTCTTAGCGGGTTTCGTTTAATCGGATCGACGGGTAATACATCCCAGGACGCCATCCTGCTGGATTCAAGTGGATTCACCAACTCGGGAGTCTGGTACTCGGAGGTGCGTGACATCTTCATCACCGGCTTCGCCGGCAACGGCATTCACCTGGTGGGCACAAGCGCCAACTTTAGTGGTATCAGCCAATTCATTGAATTTAATCGGGTGATTGTGTTCCGGTCCAGAGGGGCGAGGGAATGGCTTAAGGATTGAAGGCGCGACGTATGAGCTGTATTTCAACGACTGCCAGTTCGACGGCACGGCTCCAGGGGACGGAACTAATATTTTCATTGGAGCCCGCCCCGGCAATCCTTACGGTATTCCCATCGACATCAATTTTCGCGGATTGACCTCGCAAAACGCCGCGACCGCCGTTCAAATTGACGGAGGTTGGGCAGTGTCCTTCTACAGCCCTCATCATGAATACGTCTGGGGGGTCTACGCGCTCACCGGAGATCTCGGAGCCAGCATCGCGGGCGTCACTATTTCCGACGCGGGCTTTCAGACCAGTGGCGTGAACAACGGTGCGGGCTATCTGCTCAGCGTCACCAACCCCGGAGCATTCGGCGTCCGCTTCATTCACAACAACATCATGGGTCCCGCCGATGTGGTCGTGCGTGCGTCCAATGGTGCCGGGATCGTGTATAAGGACAATCTATTTGCCGGCGGCACGAATCTGCCGGTCACTTCCGGCATAACCACGCAGATCACGCCCGCCGCCACCATCAACATTGGCGGAGCCCACACGGTAGGGCTGAATGCTTCGACCACCCCGATCACCGTGATTCAGTCCGGTCTCGGACCAGGCGAGACGGTGACCTTCATTACCATCAACGGACCGGTAACCTTCGGCGTTGGCGGGAACATCAACCTTCTGGGTGAATCCCTCGTTGACGGTGAATGGATCGATCACCTTCGTAGTGAGCGATCTTGGTCCAACTCCATCCTGGGTTCCCATCTCACGCTGGAGTGTTGGACAGACGGTCATCTCGCCCGAACCGCTGCCCCTGCCCCCCGCCCGCTTTCCGCGCTAGATCAGTTTCGGCTGGTTCGACTGTCCCCGAAAACCGGGGCTTCGCCTCACTTCCCACGCCCTCTCTCTTTGCTGATCACGCCAAGATCACATCTTCGCAACCAACATATCTACGTGCGGCAAAGGAAGATCTTTGGTCGACAGTAGTTAGGAGATCAGAAATTTTCGCACCCGTAAAATCCTTGCCTAGGATTTACATCGATCTCTGCATCCAACAAATATTTAATATTCTGAGATACAATTCCTTCGATTCTAGAGACGGGAGGAATCTCGGACGATCTTGCACCTTTGTGCTGACCCAGTCTGGGAGTTTACGCCTTGGGGAATCCTTATTCTTTTCAAGAGCCCTTCCGCCGGTTCTTTCGGAAGCGGCGTCTAAACGGGTTTCGTGAGACCTTTGCCAATTGCCGCACAATTGTCGACATTGGCGGTGACCACAATCTCTGGACGCTGATCGGACGAAAAGACGGAGTCATCGTGCTTAACGTCTGGGCTCCGCCCGGACGTGACGAAATTCCCTATGTGCTTGGCGATGGACGTCAGCTCCCGTTTCGAGATCAGTCGATCGATCTGGCTTTTTCCAATTCAGCCATTGAGCATGTGGGCAGTTTTGATAGCCAGAAACGATTCTCGGCGGAGATGATGCGTGTTGGCAGGCAATTGTATTGTCAAACGCCTTGTCGGCTGTTCCCGATTGATCCGCATCTGTCAGCATTTTTCTTACACTGGTTGCCACGATCGTTTTTGACACCAACCGTCTTACGTTACTTCACTCTTAATGGTTGGTTGTTGAGCCGCCCCTACGAGTATGATGTTACTTGGTTGTCCAAAAGGAAACTTCGCCGAATATTTCCAGGGTGCACCATAAAGACTGAGCGTTTCTTAGGACTGCCGAAGTCATTCATTGTCACGAGATAGGCCTGTCAAGGGTTCTCGCATCCCGTCCCACCACCCTTTTGCCAGGCTGGCTAATTTCCCGCCGCGATTCTGTTCCGCCAGAACCAGCTTTGTGGTGTCCCGCAGCCACTTCAAATTATCCTGCAACACCCAGAGTGTGTCTGAGGCCAGGTATCGGCGATAGACGATCACGCGATTGCGTGCATTTGTGTAGCACCGCGCCGGACTGTAGTTTGGCACCATGAAGCGCTTGCCCAGGATGCGATGGGAAGTGGGCGAACCGAGCCGGTGATCGAGTACGGCGCCGAGCGCCTGGATAATCCTGAAGCCCCGCTGTCGCAAGCGAAGGCAAAAGTCGTGGTCGACATAGTCCATGAACAACGACTCATCAAATCGCTCGTGCGAGCCGAAAACGGCGCTTTTCACGAAGCTGCCGGAGGTCATCAAGGTCTTGACTTCCCGGAACGTTGACCCATCCTGAACCGAGGCTGGCTCATTGCTGGACGCGCTCATGGCCAGCTTATAGTTAGCTCCGATCATGGCGACATCATCGCGGAAAGGGCAGGAAGAATAGGCCTCGAAGATGGCGTCCACGAAGTCCGGCGGCACCAGACTGTCCTGATCGAAGGTGGCAATCCACGAGTATTGACCATACCTCAGCGCCCGATCAATTCCCGAGTTTAAACCAGTCGCAATGCCCAGATTCTGATCGTTCCAAACTACTTCCACTTCGCAGTCCGAGGCTACTCGCGCGACCAGGGAACGGGTGGCAGGTGACGACTGGTTATCGACGATGATCACCTTGCCAACTTGCGGAAGCAGCGCTCGAACATTCTGCTCCAGGCTCGAATCAGGATTGTAGGTCACGACCACGGCGCATACTTCAGCGGTGGAGTCGGAGCCTCGCGAGGCAAGTCCGATTGCGCCTCGATATTTGCGCTATTCACGCGATTCTCGTGTCTCAATTTTTACCCGATGTGCTGCCGCACAATCTCGGTTGACTGTATCACCTGGTCCCGCATGCATCGACGTCATTCTGACCTGCGACGAGCTTGCATGAAGCAGATATGCAAATGAGGCCGCGATGGAACTGCGCAAAATCCTCGTGATTGATGGCCTCAAGATGACACCAATGGCAGTTGTGAGAGCGTCTTGTACAATAAACATCCGTGTCCCCGCTAGAAATCCAGAGTCGCCCGGCACTTCCGCACGAGCGTCCCCTTGGCACCAAGATTATCCGGAACACGGTCTCCGGTGCGCTCCGGCTGGTCGTCCTTGCCCCCATTCCGTTCCTGCTTACACCCTTTCTTTTGCGACACGTGGGGACTGCGGGATTTGGAATCTGGGCCGTTCTTCTGTCTTTTAACGGCTTGACCGCCCTTGCCGATCTTGGGATCGTCGGCACCCTCACCAAACACGTGTCCGAGCACTACACCCATCGCGACTACGTAAGTCTCAGCCGGGTAATCAGTGCTGGCATCCTGATGTTCTCGGCCATTGCGATCGTTTGTGTTTTGGCGATTAATGCGGGCAGCGGATTCATAATTTCGGTCTTTTTTCGTCAATCGCCGCTTCCCATACCGCAGCTTCAACAGGTGATTCGGCTGTTGAGTTTCGCCATCGCCTTAAATCTTCTCGCTCTTCCTTTTGCTTCGGTAATCTCCGGCTTGCAACGGTTGGACCTCACCAACCTTCTTTGGGCGCTTAACACCATCATCACCGCCCTGGCAGCAGCGATCTTTGTTGCACTGGGAAAAGGGATACCAGGCTTGGTGGTCGCCATCCTCCTGACGTCGGCCATTCTATTCCTGCTGAACGTAATCCTGGCGTGGCATCTACTTCCCCAGCTTCGCATCAGGCCCGGCCTGTTGCGCATCGCTGACATCAGAACGCTCTCCGTCTTTAGCCTGCAGGTATATGTTGTCCAGGTTATGGCCGCAGTCTATTTCCATACGGAAAAGCTGCTGCTGGCTCACTTCGCGGGCCCCACGCCGGTGGGCTGGTACGAGATTGGCAGTGACCTTGCGCTGAAGCTCCGGAACGCGCCCGCATTACTGATGACGCCGCTGATGCCGGCGGCCGCTGAGTTGGAGGCCCGCCGCGACGATGCCCGAACCTCAGAGCTTTACTACCGCTCGCACAAATACCTGGCGTTTATCGGTGTGGCGATGTTCGCGGTCGTATGGCTGCTCGCCCACCGCTTTGTTGATCTCTGGCTTGGTCCCGGGTTTTCTGCAACTGCGCGCGCGCTTGTCGTGCTGACGGGCGTCCAGATCGCCAACCTTGCCGGCGGCACCTGCGCTTTTGATCCTGGTGGGAAGAGGAACTCTGGGACCGGCGGTGCGTTTTGCCGTGGTGGGCATGTTCGGCACCGTGATCGTCAGCAGTATCTTGATATCGCGATGGGGTTTCGCGGGCGCCTTGTATGGCACCGCCATCTCGGTCTTGAGCGCCACTGCATATCTGATCGTTATGTTTCATACAGAAATGAGCTTTTCCCTTCGCAGGTTGGTGCCCATCTATGGAAAGAGTTTCCTTTGGGGAGCATGTCTGGCCGCCGGCGCCAGTCTTGTGGTTCCTGTTCCCCAGCTTCATTGGCCGGGCATGATCGGTACTGCGGTAGCCATTGTTCTCGCCCACGCCGGCGGCCTCGTGCTGCTGCGGTATTTCGACGCTTTTGATCTGACCGTACTGGAGCGCTTCCTACCCGTATCCGAAATGCTTCGCCGGAGCCCGCTCTTTCGTTGAGGCAGAGTCCACGAGGCGATACAGATAAAATGGGATTCTCATGAAATCTTTCCTACGGAAGACGGCGAGGTCACTTGCCCTAGAGACAAGCTTCGGCAGACGGGTTGTCACCGACGCGTTTCATGCTCTCTATTACCAGTCCAGCACCTGGTCCAAAAATAGATTCCTCGGCTTTCCGATCTATCAATGTCCTTTCGACCTGCAGCTGTATCAGGAATTAATTTTTGATCTGCAGCCGCGTTGCATTATTCAGACCGGGGTCCTCCACGGAGGATCCATTTTGTATTTCGCCACCCTGCTGGATCTGATGGCATCACCCGCGGATGCCGTGGTCGTGGGGATAGACATCGAGTTGAATGACAATGCCAGGAGGCTGAAACATCCTCGCATTCACCTGATTGAAGGCAGTTCTACCGATCCGAAGGTAATAGAGCAGGTCAGATCAAAGGTTAGCGATGCAAAGGGACTTGTAGTACTGGATTCCGACCACAGTAAACCCCACGTCTTGAGCGAGTTGAATTTGTACAAAGACTTTGTTGCCGTCGGGTCTTACCTGGTTGCCGAGGATACCAACATAAATGGCCACCCTGTGCTTAGCTCGGCTGGTCCCGGTCCTCTCGAGGCCGTTCACGAGTTTCTGCAGACCGACAACCGCTTCATCAGCGACGACGAGTTGTGGCGGAGGAACAAGTTTTCTTTTCACCAGCACGGCTGGCTGAAGCGAGTTCGCGAGTAGGCTCCTTCAACAAACAAGCGCAGGCCGTCAATGTCCGGTCCGAAGCACGCCGTGCTCTGGGTATCGCTCAATCCTCTCAGCGCGCTACCACTCTGATCCACATTGCCGTGGACGCAATCGCCTCCCTGAAGCGAGTATTTGAACGAATTCGAAATCTGGTTGCCTTGGAAGACATTGCCGGTGTTCTGTGTACCTTTTTCAAACAAACCAAAGAATCGCGCTGCGGACGATAGTTGGTCGCCGAGAATCTTATTTCCGATGACACGGGCACCAGAAACATTTCCCTGAAAAATGACGCCATACAAAATGTTCCAGGGATAGTTGCCGGCCAGAGTAATGGTGTTGTCGGCGATGGAGAAATCCACGAACTTCCCAATCCCGCCAATAACCACGCCGTACGACTGCGGATGGATGATCTGGTTGCGGCTGATCACGATGCCTTTGTTGATCAGGCTATCGATATTGAAACCGTACACGTCGTCGATGGCGTAGTTATCGTGGAAATGCACATCCGATATCTGCCAGCCGCCGTAAGCAATGTGATGACCGATGACCCGGTTGAACCGAACTTCCGCGACTGCATTGGCGATGGCAATGGCGGTGCATTTGCCCGAACCCCAATGATCCATGGTGACGTGTTCCACGACGTTCCCGTTACTTTCCGTTGGGCTCTTGGCATCCGAGCTGATTTCGACTGGAAAAGCCTCTGTAAATTCTCCCGCCGCGTTCACGACGTGAATGTTGTGAATCCAATGCTGCCCCAGGTGCGATCGCAGCACGACCGCCTCCAGTTGAAGATCCTTCTTGTATTGCAGTTTCAGCGTGGGATAGTTGTCGTCGAGGGTCAGATCGGAGACTTCTACTCCATAGGAATCCAGATCGTATGTGTTAATGATCCTTCCCAGCACGTACGCGCCGGCCGAAGTGTCCAGATACAGGTCAGCAAGTTTCAGGATCGTTTGATCTGCCGAGGTACCGTGAACTTTCCATCCGCGGTTCACGGTAAAGCCGCTCGGCCGCGCTTTATCGAGGTGGCCGGCGCCAATTACATGATCGTGCTCACCTTCGGTTTGGAAGATTCCGGGACCGATGCAAACCACCAGATTGGTCATTCCACTCTCGGAGCGGGTGCGCAGGAGTGCGTCAAATTTCGGCACGCTGCTGCCATCAAAGGGATCGGAGGCACTTCCTGAACCAGATTTACCGTCGACCCGGTAGGCGATAAAGATGCGAGAGTACCCAGCGGGAGCTTTTGCGCTGCAGTCCGGGCTGGCAAAGCTCGAAACGAAGTTCGCCTCGTTATCAGCCTTCTGCGGGATTTTCTCTGCGCTCAAAGACGGTGTGCATGCAAGAAAAAACGCGAAAAGCAATAGGAATGACGCGTCCACTCGTCCCCCGGAAATCAGTCCCACTCTCCACGCAGAGTGATGATCAAGTTAACCGCTTCGCCGGGCCAGGACAATCATGTGGATAGGCAACGCGACTTCGGAGAGTATCGGAGAAAAGCCCGCATAGTTGAGCAACTCCATGGCGCTATCCAGGGTGAACACATGGTGATGAAGAGCGCGCACCGCCAGATTGTTGAGGGAGCGTGCGCGAAACTGCTCCGGCGTTCCCGCTGGCAGGTCTCTCGACAAATCGTGCAACTTCAAAATCTCGTCCACATGCGTCAGATCGTCTTCCGCCGTCCCATTCTCGTAGTCGCTGATCATGTGCTGCAGCGTGGTGACGGGGCGCCGCCAATCGAAGGTATGTTGTTTGTGAGGCAGGATCAGCAGCAGGAGTCCGTCATCGGTGAGGACCCGCCGCCACTCATATAACGCTTTCAGTGGGTTGGCGATGTGCTCCAGGGAATGGGAAGACAGAACACACTCATAGCGTCGATCAGAAATATCGTTCAGAGAGTTTGCTTCG
The DNA here is from genome assembly GCA_963734265.1 of Terriglobia bacterium. Taxonomy (GTDB): domain Bacteria; phylum Acidobacteriota; class Terriglobia; order Terriglobales; family Acidobacteriaceae; genus JAIQFF01. The sequence goes on along the minus strand of CAVTGN010000008.1, from coordinate 563,390 downwards.
CAGATGAAAGTTCGACCGTAGTGCGGCCCGAAGCCGGCAGGTCTCCAAAGCGTCTGGGCAGCGTAGTTACAGTTGTCGACCGTTCGAAGCGCGCCATAGATCGGCAGCGGTCCAAGGGCGAATATTTCGCTTGGACCTCCAATTTCAAGCGCGGAACGCCCTCGCAAATGCTCTCGATACCTCCCGGCGCTGGGAAGGTTTTTGATCCTGAGGCTACGGAGGTAAGCGGTAACTCTCGGGCCGAGGATTGTTTTGGCGGTGGTGCGAACGGTCGCGATCACAACACCTTCTCCTTCTGATCAGCGAAAAGGCGCAACAGAAGCGTAAGCCGAGGTTCCTGCTTGATTTCCGAGAACGCTATTGTACCGCGTCGTCCTCACGGCGGCGTGCCGAATCCCCGCCCCATCTCAATCCAGTCTGACCGGCAGCGTGACGAGTAAGTGAAAGTCCTGCTAATCTGGAATGGAGCGCGACGGAAATTACGAGCACGATTTACGCAGCTCAATTTGGAACCGGAACTACTATTTTCGAGTCGTATCAAAACATGGAAATGGGTGGGAACACATGAGCTTCGTGATCGAATCACGATATCTGGAAGACGTGGTGGTGATTGCTCCTCAGGCGTATCGCGATGAGCGCGGCTTTTTTATGGAAACTTATCGCGCCGACCATTTTGAGAAGCTTGGGTTGCCGACCAGGTTCGTTCAAGATAATCAGTCCTTTTCTCATAAGGGCGTGATTCGAGGGTTGCACTTCCAGTGGGATCCGCCCATGGGCAAGCTTATGCGGGTAACCCACGGAGCCGCATTCCTGGTGGCAGTGGATATCCGCAAGGGCTCTCCGACACTGGGAAAATGGGTGGGATTGGAAGTGTCGTCAGAGAACATGAAACAAGTTTGGGCCCCCGCCGGCTTCGCGCGAGGCTTTTGTGCGTTGACCGAGAAGGTAGAGGTGCAGTACAAATGCACCGCAATCTACAGCAGCAAGGCAGAATCTGCGATCCGTTGGAACGATCCCGATATCGGGATCAAGTGGCCCCTGACAGATGTGTTGTTGTCACAAAAAGATCGAGAAGCCAAGACGCTGGCGGAATGGCTCGCCTCGCCCAATTCTGAGCACTTCCTCTACACTCAGCCGGTTAATTTGAGCGTCTAGCCTCGCCGGCTTTGTACCCGCTCTAGGCTCTGCTTGAAGTCTTGCCCAGTCCCTCCGACCTCGCGCGACCCTCGTGCGTTTTGTCTCTTACGGATTACAATCGGACCCTCAAGAATCGCTAAGATGCGTGGCATATCTTTTCGAGGAGATCCGAGCTGGGAGTGAACGAAACCACATCCAAGCGAGCGCTCAAGCGGATGCTCCTGACCTTTGAGTGGATTCTCGTCGTCGCCTTGCTCGGTTTGTTTGCTACGCGCGCCCTCCTTCCCGCCTGGCGCACGCTGAATACTGACTTCCCCAATTACTACCTGGCAGCTTTACTTCGCGTCGAGCATACGCCGATCGACCGTGCCTACGAATGGACCTGGTTTCAACGACAAAAAGACCATAACCAGATTCCCCAGCCGCTGGTCGCTTTCGCACCGCACCCTCCTCTGTGCGCCGCGCCCATGCTGTTACTCACGCCGCTGGCGCCCCTCACTGCCAAGCGAGTCTGGATCCTGCTCAACCTTGCATTTCTCGCCGCCGCATTATGCATCCTCCGCCGCCTTACTGATCTCTACTGGCGGGACATACTCCTGATCGCAGGATTATGCCTCCTTCCTTTGCGCACGAACTTCATGCTGGGCCAATACTACGTTTTAATTCTGCTGTTGATCTGTCTGGCTTACTTCGCCGCGCTCCGCGGCCATCACTTTACGGCCGGGGCTCTGCTGGCCACAGCCGCCTGGTTCAAGGTATTTCCCGCGCTGTTTCTAATCCTCTTCGTGCGAAAGCGGGACTGGCGGGCAGTTGCGGGAATGATCGCCGGCGCTTTGGCGCTTGCCGCAGTCTCTGTGCTGATCTTCGGTCTCGACGTGCACCGCATCTGGCTCTATGAGGTCCTACCCAGGGCGTTCCGAGGAGATGTGCTCGCTCCTTATGATTTGCATTGGAGCTCGTTCAGTTCACTCTGGCATCGGCTATTCCTTTTCGAACCCGAATTGAATCCGGCTCCGCTCTTCGGTTCGCCTTTGGTTTACGCGATCGCACTCGCATTGACGAGTACTGGGCTGCTCTTCGCTTTTCTGTTCTCAACTGGTGAGTCCAGTGACAACCAGACCACAGCCTGGGAGTGGGCGGCATTTTTACCCGTCCTATTGCTGCTTTCTTCCATGCCAGGTTCCTATCACTATGTTGTTCTGATTTTCACGCTGACCGTGGGAGTGGATTTGATGGTCAGGGCAGGCCGCTGGCGAGTGGCTTTGCTTCTGATCGTCCTCTATGCGATTGCTTGTGCGCCGTTTTCGGCCGCCGGCCTGTTCGGTCTGCGCCGTCTGTTGGCGACACTGGCTCTTTACGTAGTCCTGTTGTGGAACGCTCCCGCAGTCGCAGACAAGCGCACAAGAAGGATTCTCTGGGCAATGGCCGGTCTGCTGTTTGCGCTTGCTGCCACACTCAATCTGCTCACTCTGAGGAAGCGGGACCAGGATTTTTCTTATCGCGCGCCGCCCATTCTGAAGGCGGATGCCTCCTTTAACCCAGTGGCCACGAGCGGCGGAGTCGTCTCAATCGCCATGGTCGATATGGGATATCGCGCCGTGACGGTCGGGGACGGCCGCACGATTTCGATGCCCGTGCCGGGCGATGTGCTCTCGATGGCGGCCAGTCCTCATGCCCCCTTTGCATACTTCGAACTGGTGAACAATCACTCGCAGGTAATGAGGCTGCCGTCTGATCAGGTCGGTCGTACTGACGCCCTTGCCGAATACGTCACAGAGGGCCAGCAGCCTGCAATTTCGTATGATGGGCGATGGCTGGCGTTTCTGCGCGAGGATCGCGGTCAGACCTCAATTTGGCTGTCGCACGACGGCGGGGAACCGGAAGCCATCGCAGGCGGTCAAAACTTCTCAGTGCTGGAAATGAGCGTGACGACTGATGGTGACATTGTGGCCGCCTTGGGCGGCGCTGCGTATCCGCACCTGGCCTTGCTGCGTCATACGACTCGTGAGGTAAGCGCACTCGGGGAGATTGCCGGCGCGGTGCGATATCCTGCGGTGTCGCCCGAGTCCGGGCGTCTTGCCTTCAGTCGCCGCGAGTCCGGCTCGTGGCATCTGTTCGTGCGCGACCTCTCGACCGGCATCGAAGAGCGTTTGACCAGCGGCGCATGCAACGCGACCTCCCCTGCCTGGGAGGGTTCCCACACTCTTCTGTATGCCACAGACTGCGGGCGTGGATTGGGGCTGAACGCAATTGCGCGAATTGAGCTTAGCAACTAGAGTGAGGACTTCGTAAAAGCCAGATTCATAAACTGAGCGCGCGAAAGATGATGCCCAGCACCCCACGTTATGTCAGCGCATTGATTTCCGCGCTGAGCCTTCGCAACCCGCAACCGCAACTCCTGAAAAGCCTCGATGATGCCGAATGGAAGCAACTCCTCGTCTTCGGTGATCAGATGCACTTGACTATTCCACTCGCTCAAACCTGCAATGGCTACTGCCCAGGCTGGGTACGCTCAAGGGTTGATCGGAACATTGCCGATAACACCCGCCGATTTCAAATGATCAAGACCACGTACGCGGAAATCGCGGACGCTTTAAGGAATGCGGGTATCGACTACCTGGTTTTGAAAGGCTTCACCCAATCGCCCGATTATGTGCCAGAACCACGCCATCGCATTCAGTCCGACATTGACCTGTTTTGTCCTCAAGAATCAATCCTCAAGGCTCGTGACGCACTGTCCGCTCTCGGCTATCGATCGCAACACGGATTCGATGCCATGCCCTGGGACCATCTTCCTCCCCTCCGTCGAAAGACGGCGTGGGAATGGCGCGGAAATGCCTATGACCCCGAGATGCCGCTTTCGGTGGAGTTGCACCACAGTTTTTGGGATCGCGCGGAAGCCCGATTCGGCCCGGAGTCTCTGGAACATTTCTGGCAAAGACGCGTGGAAAGGCAACTCGACGAAATCGAGCTTTTCAGCTCTCAGCCCGGTCGACAGTCCAGGCTACCTGGCCCTCAATCTTCTTCGTGATCTTTTACGCGGTCCCGGAATTGTGACGTCACAAGTGTACGAATTGGCATGGTTCCTTCATCAGAACGCGCGTGACAAGGAATTCTGGAATCGGTGGACTGAATTGCATGATGGGGAACTGAGGCAACTGGAATCAGTGTCCTTCCTTCTGGCTGCAAATTGGTTTCATTGCGATCTGCCGGAAGCGGTGCAGGCGGAAATCGAGCGACTTCCGGTAGGCACGCGGCGCTGGTTTGAGACCCATGCCACCTGTCCTTCTCCCATGGGATGGTTGAGGCCGACCAAGGACGGCATTTGGCTGCACAGCAGCCTTCTAAAATCGACCGCAGAGAAGCGGCGGGTCGTTCTGGACCGTCTTCTTCCCCGGCGATTGCTTCCAGTGGATGCTGCGATCGCCAACCATACTCCGAACATCTCTCCAGCCGATGATTCCGTTTCGCGCAACTACCATCGGTATCTCTCCTATCTGTTTGGGCGCGTGGCCTACAACGCCTGGGTGATCCCCTACACACTCTGGAACGGATTTCGTTGGTGGTTGTCGGCCAGAAGCTAAACCAGAACATTTTCTCTCTGCTTGCAAGACTCCCCTTGCCGCTTACCTGCAAATAACCAAAAAATGACAATCACATGACAATATCTCCACAAGCTCTGACTAACCTCGACGCGAATGTCACCGCTGCTAAACGGGCCTTCTCTGCTGTCTGCGATTCGGAAGTAGGGCCATTTGGAGCAACAGATGAGTTTTGTGCGAGGATGGTCCTGGGCTGGGTTGGTAGTCGTGCTCGTGTTGTTGGGTTCTGCTGCTCCCGCGTTCGGTGTCCCCGCTTTCGCCCGAAAGTACAACTTGCGTTGTTCCGATTGCCACGAGGCTTGGCCCAAGCTCAACAATTTTGGCCAGACGTTCAAGGATAACGGCTACCAGTTGATGACTGGCCGCGACGCCCCCATCTATCAGCAGGCTTCGTATTTTCCGATTGCATTTCGCACGATGGCGACATGGAATCGGGAATCCAGTGACCGCGTTTCCGTTGACGTGACCCCCGGCGATCCCTCCAACGGACAAACCGAGGCGCAAGTCACAACCTCCGGATTCAACATCCAGGGCCTCGACATCTGGGCCGCCGGCACCTTGTACAAGAATATCTCCTTCGCGCTGCAGCCGGCTTTGGACAACAATGGCAACTTTCATCTCCTGACATATTTTGTTCGGTTCGACAATTTGCTCAGCTCGCGGTGGCTGAACCTCGAAGTTGGCAAGTTTGAGTTGGACACGCTAATCTCCCAGGAGCGCGAGCTGACACTCAGCAACACGGGTGGTTTTTACCGGAGCTATAACTTCACTCCTCGAGGCGATCGTACGAACTTCGGCCTGGGCGATCACCAACTGGGCGCGGAACTGCTGGGGCACTCAAAGAACGACTACACGCGTTACTCGATTTCAATTCTCAGCAGCAACGACGGACAACTGGACTCGCCCACCAGTTCGTACGACGTTTATGCCAACTTCAACCAGGGCTTCGAAATTCCGAAGCTCGGACTGCAGAGAGTGGGAGTGTATGGATACGTAGGCGAACGGCCGACCTTTTCCGAAACGAACAATGGTGTACCGATTTCCGGAACCGGTCTGGGAAATCGCAGCTTCAGTCGCGCCGGCGTTTATGGCCTCTGGTATCTGGGCAAGTTCGACTTCAGCACCTTCTACCTGCACGGTCAGGACAATGTCTTTCTGGGAAATGGTGTGCGGGCGGATCAGCCGTTCAACCTGCCTCCGGGAGCAGTCGGACCAACCTGGAATGGCGCTTTTGTCGAGGCGCATTACACCTACAACCCGCAACTGATTTTGATTGGCAGGTATGAGACGGTGCAGATGTCGCGTCAAGCCAATCCCGCGACGCGCAAGGATTTGGGCGATGTGAGGGTCTGGACCGTGGGCTATCGCTGGTATCCCATCATGAGCAGCCGGGCCGGATTGGCCTGGCATCAGGAGTATTCGATTGCTCGTACCGTCGGAACCGCGCCGCTCACCGGCCGGGACGAGGTTAGCAGCAGCTTTCTGATGGGCTTTGATTTTGATTTTTGACGCGGAACGAATCAGGGAAGAATCATGATGAAGGGCCTCAGGGTCGCGTCCGCATTGCTGATGTTTTACAGCCTGTCCGGCGCTGCCCAGGAAAGTAAAATCGGAAACCTGACAGGAAATGCGAACGCTGGAAAAGAGTTATACCGGCGTTACTGCATCACCTGCCACGGAAAGCACGGCGATGGTGCCGGAGAGAATGCGCCCCACCTCGATCCCCGGCCGCGCGACTTTACCCGCGCCGCTTTCAAGTGCCGATCCACTCCTAGCGGAAGCCTTCCCACTGACACTGACTTGTACAACACCATAAGCCGCGGCGTTTACAACAGCGCCATGCCTTCGTGGGAGCCGCTTACCCGGCAGCAGCGGGCGAACCTTGTGGCCTACATCAAGACCTTCTCTCCCCGGTTTCATGACGAGCCGCCTGCGCGCTTCGGTGCCGATACCGCCGGAGCCACCAGCCTCCGCCGAAGCCGTTGAGCGGGGAGCAAAACTGTTTCAGGACATGAATTGCTGGAGCTGTCATGGCAAGGAAGGGAGGGGAAACGGTCCGTCTGCGCTGACCTTGACCGACAGCAAGGGCTATCCAATTTTGCCCTTCGACCTCACGAGCGGAAACCACTTCAAGTGTGGGGAAACCTCTCGCGATTTGTTCAAGGACCTGGCCACCGGACTGGATGGCACTCCGATGCCGTCGTTTACGGATGCTCTCAAACCTGACCAGATTTGGGACCTGGTGCATTACATTCAAACGCTGGTCGAGAACGACCGAGGTTTTTTTCATCGTGCGAAGCTGGAACGCAAGCTCCAGTAAATCGCATTTCACGTAAATCTGCCCAGCCGCGCTTTTCCGGCAGCCTGGGCAGCCTAATACTCTTGATTCCTCCTGGAGGGTATGTGAAAGGCCAATATTTTTTGTCAGTCGTCGTCGTTTTAGTTTCTTGCTTCCGCCGGGCGGACCGAATCTGCTCCTGCGCCCACGACGGGTGGGACTGCGGTCACCGGTGTAGTAAAGTTCAAGGGGACGCCCGCCAAGCCTGTGCGCATCGACATGTCCGCAGATCCCTATTGCGCCAAGACGCATTCTTCTTCGGCCGCAAGCACAGAAGACCTGCTCACCGATGCAAATGGCGGCCTGGAAAATGTCGTTGTCTTCGTCTCCGGCGGGTTGGAAGCGGCCACATTTCCGGTTCCCGATGAGCCCGTGATGATGGAGCAAAAAGGTTGCCAGTACAAGCCTCACGTGCTCGCCATGAGAGCCGGCCAAAAGCTTAAAGTCGTCAATGACGATGCCACCGCCCACAATATTCATCCCATGCCGAACAACAACCGGGAGTGGAACGTGTCACAGCCCGCAGGGCACTCCGGTCGAGCAGGTCTTTGCGCGGGAAGAGGTCGCGATTTCGGTGAAGTGCAATATTCATCCCTGGATGCGGAGCTATATTGCCGTGGTAAAAAATCCGTACTTCGCGGTCACCGACAAAAATGGGGCTTTCGAACTGAAAGATCTGCCGCCGGGCGAATATACGGTGCAGGCGTGGCACGAAAAACTGGGCACCAGAACCCAAAAAATCACCGTAGGCGCAGGCGCAACCAAGCCGGTAGAATTCGTATTCCAATAGCGGACGATTGCGCCTCGCTGCATGCCCCTGCATCCGGCGCTATTCTGACCCGCGCCAGAAGAGTGCTTAGTAGAGTGCGCAACACCAGTGCGTAATCATGAGTAGCGCGGAAACCGATAAGACCGCCGGCTGCAATCTGCTGCTTTACCGGATGTACATCGTCCTTAAAACGTCGGTGGCAAACGGCCGCTTGCGGCGGTGGCCCGGCGCAAAAAAAGGGCTCGAGCAGTTTAAGGGTCTGATCCGGCGCCGTTTCCTCCGAAAAACGCAGGCCTGGGTGCAGATTCAATCCGGCTTGTCTCAGGGAATGTGGATGCAGATTGCAATTCCCGGAGAAGGTTTCCTCTGGCGAGGGGAGCACGAGCCCGAGGTCCAGATGGCAATTTCCGCGGCACTTCGGCCGGGAGCCGTCTTCTACGACGTTGGCGCTCATGTAGGCATCATGACTCTTGGCGCTGCCCGGCTGGTTGGCCCCGCTGGCCGAGTGGTTGCCTTCGATGGCGATCCCGAAAATATTCAACGCTTGCGCGCGAATACGGCGAAGAACGGACTCGAAGATCGGCTTCAAGTTGTGCACGCTGCCATATGGTCGCGTACAGTGGCCGGTGGAATTTCGTTTCGCCGCGGCGCCAGCGCCCGGTCTCAGGGAGGGGTTGAAGCCGATGGAACTCGTCCAGTGCTGGCGACGGGTGAAATCGTGAATGTCCCGGCGATCACGCTCGATGATTTCGTTGCCGCTGGAGGGCCTTTGCCGCAACTGGTCAAGATCGATGTGGAAGGCGGTGAGTATGAAGTCCTCCGCGGGGCCGCAAAAATCTTTGCGACTCAACGGCCATTCATCGTCGCCGAAATCCACCACCAGGAGGCTGCAGAGCAAATCGTCTCCTGGTTGAACCAGTGCCGATATGCGGCGAAGTGGAAGATACCAGACGAACAATTCCCGCGACGCCTTTTTGCCTGGCCCGCTGAAAAAGATGGAGAAGCCTGGGTGCGCGAAGCCTGGGTGCGCGAAGCCGGGGCGCGCGGCGCTTCATCGAGCACTCATTAGTAGTTATGCCGCTGAAGGGTGGGCACGAACGTGCCGACGAGATTTTCAACTAAGAGCCAGTGCTTCGAGGCATCTTACGGCAGAATCCAGGTCGCTATAGCGCAATTCCAGAACCTCCGCGCGAAGCAGATCGCGCAATGACGACTTCTGAGCGTCGCGAAGATGCTGCTCACCATAGCAAATTACCTGCTCCAGGCTCGCCGATGCCCGTTCCGTCGGGAAAGGCCGCAGGCTCGCCGGACCTGACGATCCGCGATTGAGGAAGACCAGGAAATCAATCGACGACTGCGGCGCCGTAAGAAGCTCAGAAAGCTTCGACGTTGCCAACTCAATCGCAATTTCTCCGTTGATACGGGGAGCGAGGCGGTGAGACTTCAGGTCGGTAAACAGTTCGGTCGCAGATTCGCGAAAATGCAGGTGATGAGGATCGCCCACCACAACTCGACCCTCGCCTCCGCGAACCAGAAAGCTGGCGTCGTCCGAGACAAAAGTCCATCCCCTCCGGGCGCAGGCAAAGGAGAGTGACGACTTTCCTGCTCCAGAGTCTCCACAAAGGAGCAGGCCGCGCCCCTGGAAGGCCACGCAGGCGGCATGGATTGGAGTCAGATACAAAGCCTCGATCAGGAGCAGAGCCATTGCATCCAGGAAGTGGTATCGCAGGTAGGGCCCGTTCTCAACCGTGCTTGCAGACAGCCAGCAGGTAGCGAATCCGCTGGTCAGATCGCAGACGGCGAAATCCTGCGCGCCGGCCACGAACATCACCAGGTTGCGCTGTCCGCGACACGTCGGAGGAGCCAGGTTTTGACTTGCACCATCGTCGAGCACAGCGATGCGAAGCTGAACCGGCGGTGCAGGAAACACTTTGTGGAACAGTTTCCAGTTTTCTTCGGCGGCCCCTAACACCTCCGCGCAATTCGTGGCGATTTCCACCGTGAAGCCGAGCGGATGGAAAACGCCCTTCAACGGCAGACTGAAATCGCAACCGATCGGGTCGGGGCGGGCGCTGGACGCCTCGCGTGGATACGCGGATGCGGGATCGAGCACAACTCCTTCCGTAGCTTGATCAGCCATTCGGTCGCTCTTTTCCCTGGTAGTGGCCCGTTCGATCAGAGTCGTTGACGGGTATGGCATTGAATTTCCCTGGGTTCGGAATGTACAGAGAACACACGCAACGCCGACAAATCGGATCGGTCGCAACGTCGAGATTCCTGCGAAACTGCAAAGCTTCCCGACTGTTCAGGATTTCGGATAAAGACCGGTCGCGAGTATTTCCCAAAGGGCGATGGAAAAAACACGGCCGGACGTCTCCCCCAGCTTCGACTACGGCCGAGACCCAGGGAGCATTGCAGCGGGGAGCAACCGGCTTCATCTGCCCCAGACACGCGCGAAAATGCAGCACGATGCGGCGAAGCTTGGCCGGGCTCTCCGCAATGAAGCCAGACGCCAGACCGAGGGAGTGCTCAGCTGATCAGGGATTCAATCTCCCGCTCCAGCGCTTCTACCTCGTCGCCGTTGAGGGCAATTTTGTCCTGCAGCTCCGCCGGCGAGACAGACGGCCGATTGAACGCCGAGGAACTGATGTCGGCGGCGAGAAACGAGATGGAGTTCAAGCCGATGTCTCGAGCCGAGGAGGCAGTGGCGCCTAAAGAACAATGATTCAGCTTTTGCACCGTACACCGGCCACTTATCGCAATATCCGGGCGCAGACGACGCAGCTCCTTCACCCCGCGTTCCAGGCGTTCAAAGGCCTTGGGCACCCGCCGGATGCGGTCATGCAATACCGGAGGACCGTCGAGAGAAACGATCACATCATCCACGTTTGCGGCGACGGTTTCAGCCTGCGATTCCAGAAGCAGTCCTGCCGTGAGAAGAGTGACTCGGATTCCTTCATCCCGAAGTATCCGGGCCAAAGCAGGCAGGCGACTATTCTTCTGAGGCTCGCCCCCGCTAAAGACGATCCATCGAACGCCCAGGTCGCGAAATGAATCCATCTGCCGCTCAAGATCCGTAACCGAGAGTTCCTCGGCATCGCGAATTTTCCAGATGTCACACATCACGCAGTGACAATCGCACTGATTGTGAGGAAAAATCACCAAGACAGGCACCGTAGAAACGCGATGCGAGCCTGTAGATCGGCCGTGTCGATCTCCGGCTCTGACGGCGAGATGGAAACGATATGATTCATCCGCGAATATCAGCGTGGAGAACAGCCTATGCCTTCGCCACCTGCCAGTTTCTTGCCGGCAGTGAGGCGCAAATCAACTTCCGGTCCTGGCATGCAGCACGTAGAATTTGGATGGCTCTCGCCGCCGCATCACCCTCGCTTTTGTCGGCCGCAACGCCCAGTTCACTCCGTACCAGGGTTTGTAGATGCTCCACTTCAGCTTCAACTGCAGCGCCAGGCAGTCCAAAATGAGTGGCGTAAGGTACTCGAGGCTCTGAATGCTGTCGGAGCGAAAGCCATACTTGCGATCGAAGGCGGCTCGTTTTTCCTGCAACATCTTCTGTCCGCTTTCCTCGTTCCAATAGAATGGCGAATCCGCGACAATCAGGTGCCCGCCCTTCCGCAGACATCGCAGCGCTTCCTGTAACGTCCTCCGGTAATCCACGGAATAATGCAGCGACGCATTGAAGATCACCACGTCAAACTGCGCCGGCATGAACGGAAGGGAATCCATCTCCGCCCTGAAACGCAAGAACGGACGCGCCGCGTCGAAGTAGTGCCGAGCGGCGCCGAGACCGTCAGTGTCATTGTCCAGGAGGTCAACCGCCACCGGACGGTGCCCGCGTTTCGCCAACCGGTAAGACAGCCATCCGTTGCCCGCGCCGATATCGAGTATGTCGCACCCCCCGGGATGGGACTTTTCGATTTTCGGGAACAGGTGCTTTTCCATGAATCGAAATGTGCGTGCCCGAATCTGCCACTGCCATGCGTTGCGGCCGGTGAGATCCTTGAAGGGAAGAGCCAGGTAATAGTCTGCGCTTGCTGAACCGCGGCCCTCATTCGCTCGCACTGATTCGTAGTCGCGGACGAACTGCTGAAACGTCGACTCGCGATCTGGCGGAAGTGCGTTGTAGATTCCGTTGGACTCCGCAAACACATATCCACATGCGGCGCAGCGCGGTTCGGACGAAGAGTGCCACCCGCACGGCCCGTGATGACACGCAGGGCAGCGCAGCTGGATCTGCGAGGCGAGCGCCCGATCAACGGGAGAAATCGAGTCGATGGCTGGCGAAGCTGAAATCATAAAGTTGCGCCTGCCTTGGTGCGCTCGAAGCGCAACAACACGTGATCGGCGGCCATGCGAACCCCGGACAACGTCCCAGCACCCGATCGGCGCTGGTTGCAATCCTCAACATCGTTGGAAATCGGCTTGCCCATGCTTCGAGATAACTGGGAGGCACTGCAACTCCGACGCCCTGGATAGCGTTGAGACGGAATTCAGGAGCGAACACATCACGGATGGAGCCGACGGACGGATAGCTGACGCGAAAAACGGCGCCATCGCCAAGCCGGGCTTCAACTCCGCCTCGGTGAAAACGCCGGAACGCTTTCGCGGCCTTTCCGTGAAACAGATACCACACCGTTTCCCAGAGACATAGCGGACCCATGAGGCATAAGAGAAGATTGGCTCCGGGCTTGAGAAGCCGGGCCAGATCGTCAGCCAGTTTGGCAATGTCTTCGACGCAATTGACTGCTCCGAAATTGGAGAAAGCGCCATCGAAGGGGCTGTCTTCGATCAGACTTGAAATCTCCTCAGCCGGCAGCAGGTGCAATTGCACAGAACCCGGCGATCGAAGAAGCGCCGCCGTTCGTTTCTCAGCCACCTGCAGCATGCGCTCCGACCGGTCACAGGCGACGACATCGATGCCACGCTCGGCCAGGAATTGCGCATCCACCCCAGTGCCGCAACCAATGTCGAGAATGCGATCTCCCCGGCGAAAGCTCCTCATGAGTTCGGCCCAAACCGCATCGCGTTGAATCTGGCCGATTGTCGACCACGTAAACGTGGCATCGTAAGAGTCGGCGATGGCGTCGAAGGGCGACGAATAGGCGGACGATTGGGCTAAGGCCGTCATAGGGCGGTCAGGCCTCCACCTCGGCAGAGGAAGCGTGCAAACCACTCCGCAGGTCCGCCACCTTATTCTGCAATTCCGCGATCAATGAGGTCTCCACTCCCGATTTTCTCCGCGTGCGCTCCAGTTCAACTTCGCTTCGCAGAAGCTGATCGGCGAGTCCGTAAAAGTGGCGCGAGTGCCGGCCCCGGATGCGCACCTCCCGATCGGAACTGACGCTCCACGGCTTCATTCGCTCCACCTGCTCAGCCACGCGCGAGGAATAAGGCGTTCCCTGGATCGGATACGCTACGGTGGTGAAGAAAATATCCGGATCGGTTTTCTTTACGTGTTGAATCGTGGCCTCGACGTCGTCGAGCTCCTCGCCTTCATATCCCCACATCAAAAACATTCCGGTCTGAATTCCATTCGACCGGCATAGGCCGACCGCGGTTTGAACTTCATCCACCGTTACGCCACGTTCCATCGCATCCAGAATTCGCTGAGAGCCGCTTTCGGAACCGATCCACACGCGAAAGCAGCCCATCTCTGCGAGAGTCTGGACGACCTTGGCATTCAAGCGGTCGGCGCGCGAAATGCACTCGAATGGCAGTTTGATGCCGCGCTGCTTAAGTTCCGCGGCGTACTGGAAAAGCCAGCCATGATGAATCGTAAAGACATCATCCGCCATCCAGGCCATGTCGGGTTGATACCTCTCCACCAGCCAGGCCAGTTCATCGGCCACAGATGCGGGCGTCCTGCGCCGGTGGGTCTTGCCAAACACCTGATGACTGCACCAGGTGCAGTGGTATGGACAACCTCGAGCCGTGATCAGCGACACCGATCCCGTGCCGTGATGCTCTCGCCAGACTGAAACGTAACGGTCCATGTCGATGGCTTCGCGCTCGGGCAACGGCTGCGCATTGATATCGCGAATCTGCTCTCGCGGACGCGTCTGGATGATGTCGCCGGCTCGCGGGCGAAAAGCGATTCCGGCGATCTCTTCGAGAGGCCGATCCAGGCATCCATGGAGCACTGGAACGAGTTCCTCGAGGGTGATCTCGCCTTCTCCGATGACCACAAAATCTGCTCCAGCGTCGAGATACTCCTCGACATATGCGCCCGGCTCCGGACCGCCGACGATGGTTTTCCATCCCGCATCTTTAGCGCAGCGCAGAATCTCGATCACATTCGCGCGGGTCATTAAATTTGCATAGATGCCGATCACTGACGGAGGACCCTTCCGAATCAGATCGAACAGCTGCTGCCGGGAAGAAAAGGTCGAGTCGAAGACTTGAACCTGCATTCCTTTCCGCCGCAAGTGCGCGCAGATATAGAGAATGCCCAAAGGAGGATAGGGCTTCATGATCTGAAGCTCCTTCGGATCTTCATACAGGAAATAGCCGTGAGTGAGCAGGAGATCCATGGCAACAGGCTTGGCTAGTCGCTTCCCGAATGATCGTCCGATGAACAGCCGTGTGCAAAGGCTGTCGCGGACTGCAACTGGACCAGCGGGTCGCTCGACAATGCGTCCAAAACGGTGGGATGAGAAGTGCGGCAAGTCTTCTCCAGCTGCGCCAGGTGCGACCACACTTTATCGATGCTGGCGCCGCGGTCCTCCCGATCGTCCTTGGCCGAAGCTTTACCGTTATGACCGGAGTGCCAGGCGTCGACCTGCGCGTGCAAGGCATCATGCAATGCGCGATAGAACTCGTCGGTGTACGCGCCCTGGAACATCATTGACAAGTCCTCACTGTCGGACCAGTTTGTCTTGTTGCCCAGCTGGGCGCGCACTCGATCAAAGAACCTGGTTCCGGGCAAAGGATACGAAACTGAAACACCGATGTCGTCCGGACGCGTGTCATGCACCAACGAAATGGTCTGCTGAATGTCCTGCCAGTTCTCGCCCGGATATCCGAATTGCAGGAAATAGCAGGCCCGGATGCCTTCCTTGCGCAGATTTTCACGAGCGACGGCGATCTGATCGACACGAGTCCCCTTGTCCATGGCTGACAAGATCTTCTGGGATCCCGACTCGGCCCCCATCCATACCTCCACGCAGCCGGCACGGCGCAATGCATGGACCGTCTCCGAAGTCATCAAATCGACGCGGGATTGCATTTTGAAAGGAACAGCCGCGTCCAGGCGCTCCACTTCAGACGCGAGTTCACAAACCCATTTTGGTTTCAGGCCGAAGATGTCATCGGCGAACCAGAGATGTTCGGCTCCGCAATCGTGCTTCAGGGTTCGCATCTCCTCGGCAACACTCTTTGGCGATCGAACCGAAAAGTGATCGCCGTAGATAGGTTTTGCGCACCAGTTGCAGCGGTAAGGGCAGCCGCGACTCGAAACAATGTTTAACGAGAAGAACCCGTGAGCCGACTTCCAGGCAGTCGCGTACTGGTTGACGTCGACCAGATCCCGGGCTGGCATGGGCAATAGATTCAAATCGCGCATCAGGGGGCGGGCTGGGGTCTGTACCAACTCGCCGGTGGCGCCGTGCAGGTAGGCAAGTCCGGAAATGTGAGAAACGTCAGAGCTGCGGTCGCGCAAGAGATGCTGAACCAGTTCCAGCAGAGTCCATTCCGCCTCGCCGAGGAGTACACAGCGAAAACCCTTTTGCAGAAACTCTGATGCGTGGTCGGAAGCGTCTGATCCGTTGACAAGCACAGTGCAGCCGGCCCGCTGAGAAGCTTCGAGTATGCGATAGGCCACGTCGCGCATGCGAGTGAGACACATCTTGGAAAGGAAATTAAAGTTGTCCTCGTAAACCACAACAATCCGGGGGCGATGCTGCTCAAGTGCGGCCTCGAAATGCTCCTCGGGATTGGTCAGCATCGAGTCGAACAATGCGACCGAAATTCCAGCGCTGCGTAGAAGAGAAGCCGCGTAGAGCGTGCCCAACGGGGGATAGGGCTGCATCTTCCGCGTCTGCTTGCGGTCGAAATAAAGATGATAGGAATGCGTCAGTAGAACGTCGGCCACGCTAGTCGCGCCTCGCTAGTCTGGTCTGCATGTCAGCACACTTCCATGTCAGCACACTTCCTGGATGCGTTCGCTCAGCTTCTGTCCCGTCAGAAGGGATCGTCGGGTCACCACTTTTTCGACCGTGCGCGAAACCCACAGCTCCCACGGAAACGAGTAACGATTGCTGCCGATCCGCCACCGAACAGGTACTCCCAGAGCCCGCCGGAACCCCCGCCTCAACCAGGCGTGCTTGCGGGTCGCCTTGCGAATCTGGTTGTTCAGCAAAAAGTATTCCAGGCTGCGTCGCAGCCGATGTAGTTCCTCGCCCTGGAGCCACGGAAGGATATTCCGGCCCAACGCCAAAATTTCCCACTCCTCCAGAGTCTGCGGTTCGCGTACGCCAAGCTCCTTCAATTGCGGCCAGATGGGAATTCCCGGGTACGGCGTAAAAATGTTGGGAGAAAAACTCACATTCCAGTACTCCCGCGCAATGTCGCTCATAATGCGGAAACGTTTGCTGACGATCCGCCTCGGTTTCGCCGGGGTATCCGAGAATGACGTTGAAGGTCACGTGAATTCCGGCTAATTCTGCTTTGCGCGCGGTTTCGACCATCTGTTCGACCCGCTGGTGGTGCTTGTTCATCAGCTTGAGCACGTCCTGCGAGGCTGACTCGGTGCCAAAGCCCATGTGAGTTACGCCGCTCTCGCCCAGAAGCCTGACGTCGTCGTCGCTCATCTTCCACAGGAAATCGGTAGAGGCCTGAAAATCCCAGCGGAATCGGACCCCGCTCGAGACGATGCCCCGGGCGATAGCGATCGCGCGCCTTACATCCACCAGGAAATTGGAATCGAGAAGCGCGACCTGCTCGATCCGGTAGCGACTTACCAGCTCACCTAATTCATCGACCACGCGGTCCGCGCGATAGGCGTTAAACCGGCGCTTGTAGAAAACCATGTCCGTACAGTAGTTGCAGGCGTACGGACAGCCGACGCTGCTGGCATAGGCAAGCTGACGAGTTCCCGAAGCCGATGCATAGACATCGAAATTGCCCAGGTGATAAGCCGGTGCCGGCAGGTCATTGATGTTAACCACCGGACGTTCGGGCTCATGATAAGTTCCGCTGGCATCCTTGAACGAGAGACCCTTCACGCCATGCCAGTCCTGGCCATCAGCGATTCGTTGCACGAGTTCGAGCAGCGTGAGTTCGCCCTGGGCTCGAACGATTGCATCGACAAAATCAGGCTTCAGGGTTTGATCTGGAACCAGGCTGGGGTGCCACCCTCCGAAGATGACTGGCAGATCGGGCCGAGCCCTTTTCACCTTCTTCGCGATTCGAACCGCCGATCCGATGGTGGGACCGGTGAGAACGGAAATCCCGAGGCACAGCGCGTCCTCGATTTCGCGGAGGATCACATTCTCGAAATCGGGTGAAGTCAGGTTGTCTACCAATGTGACTTCAAATCCGGCTTGCAGCAGCGGAGAAGCCAGTGCCAGCAGACACAGGGGAGCGCCTAGCGGGGGGCCATCATACGGTGGGTAAAAGAGAACGACCTTTTTCTTCACAGTATCCCCGCGTGACAGCATGGTGATGCGGCTGCTCCGTGAAGCATTTCGTGCAAGGTTCGGACTCCCGGAACTCTAGCCGCTTGCAGCAACAGTTGTCGCGGATAACAGAGAAAGTTACGCCCCGCGAGAAACGCCCTTGTCACTGTGTTGTCAAATTTCTGTCACTTCTGGAGGGGTAATCTTTTCGATATCAGCGGCTCACGGTTTTTACATAACTTTGACAAGTGCGCGACAATCCCACCGTTCTGTCTTGATAGTTTCCTTGCTTCATCTCCATGCTGAGCGGCTTAGGTTTGAGCGGCTCTCGTTTCACGGGACTGCAAGCGTCGCGCTTTGCGGATCCGCGATCTCCAACCCAGGGACGGCGAGAAAGCTCGAAAGGCGATCGTGTGAAGGCTTCGAAAAAGATCGTATTTTTTGTTCCCTCCTTTTCCAGCATCGAAGCGACAGCGCCGTTGGGGATTCTGGCGATTTCAACTCCGCTGTTGAATGCCGGGTACGAAGTCAAGATCATCGACTCCACCATCACGCCCAATTACAAGAAACGGATTCTCGAAGAAGTGCAGGACGCCCTGTGTCTGGGCATCTCGGTCGTAACCGGACCGATGATTCGCGACACCGTAGAAGTTGCCAAGGCGGTAAAAAAATGGGATCCGGATTTCCCCGTCATTCTCGGGGGATGGCATCCCTCGCTACTTCCCGGCCAGACCCTGGAGGCTCCATACGTTGACATCATCGTTCGCGCGCAAGGCGAGGACAGCATGCTCGAAGTGGTCGAACGACTTCGGGACGGCGCGGAACTCGATGGAGTGCTTGGAGTCGGATTCAAGCGGGATGGGAAAGTTCATTTCAATCCCGAGCGTCCTTTAAAAACGCTCGACAAAATGCCGCCAAAGGCCTACCACCTGGCGGATTTCGACGCGTACGAGCGGGTTTGCGGCCGCCGCTGGACCATGTACGTTTCGAGTCTGGCCTGTCCCTTCAACTGTTCGTACTGCACCAACGCGGGAGTGTACGGCCGCAAGTGGAACGCACTGCCGGTCGAACAGGTGGTGGAAGAAACCATCGATCTCACTCGACGCTACAACCTTGAGTTGTTGTGGATGGCCGACGATAACTTCCTGGTCGACTTACAGCGTGCGATGCAAATCGCAGAAGGGCTGATTCGCAAGGGTGCAACCTTCAAATGGAGCGTCCAGGCCACGACCAACCTGACCGCGCGCCTGAGTGTGGACGAGTTGACCACGCTGCGGCGCTCCGGCTTGCATCAGATCTGCCAGGGCATCGAAACTGCGTCCCCCACCGTGATGAAGTTGATGAACAAGGATTTCCAGGTGTTGGGCGACATCTACGAATCGACGGAACGCTGCGTTAAAGCCGGCGTCATTCCGTCGTTCAACATCATTTTTGGTTATCCCGGAGAAGGCGACAAAGAGCGGCGGGAGACTGTCAGCTTCATGATGGACATCTGCCAGAAGTTTCCGGGAGCGGAGTTCTGGACCAACATCTTTACCCCTTATCCCGGCTCCCCCATTTTTCTTCAGGCAGCGGCTCTCGGCATTGACGTACCCAAGACGCTGGAAGACTGGGTGAAATATTTCCCCAGATACACCGTACTGCCATGGCTGAACGGCAAGGACCATCAGCGCGTGCAGACCATGCGCGACTACTTGCGGATTGCGTTTGACCGGGCGCCGATCGCGGCCAACGGCCCCGGCCGTTTCGCCAAAGCTGTCCAGCATCTCACCGCTTATCCGGCGCGCTTCCGGCTGAATCATGATTTCTACAGCCTTCCGGTTGAACTCTGGCTGAACCGTCAACTGAAGAACATCGTGAAGCTGCCCAAGCCCAGCGTCGATGCCAAGACCATGGGCCCGGAAACGGCTTCGAGCTGCACCTGAAGCGCGGATCGCAGTTGCCCGATGTGCCTCCCAAGAACTCTCGACCATGATTGTTCTTTACAATCCGAAAGCCACTAAGCCTCGCAACCGTCGCTTTCCCTTGTCGATTCTGGCGATCGCTGCCGTTCTCGAAGGCCGCGAAGAATTCACCATCGTGGACGGCAATCTCGACCCGAAACCCACCGAGACTCTGCTGGCCCTGTTCCGCGAACATGAGGTGGAACTTCTCGCGGTCACCGTCATGCCCGGCCCTCAGACGGTTGGCGCGGTTGCAAGCTGCCGCGAAATTCGCAGATCTTTCCCGGAATGTCCCGATTGTCTGGGGCGGATATTTTGCTTCGAACTACACCCAGGCAGCCTTGAATGCCGACTACGTGGACTACGCGGTGCGCGGTCAGGGTGAGCAGACGTTCCTGGAGTTGCTGGAAGCGATTCGAGGGCGGAAGGATTTCAAAAGCATTCCGGGTCTCTCTTACAAGGATTCCGACGGCACGCAACGGAACAATCCTGAGCGGCCCATCGGCAAGCTCGACGGTTTTCCCTGGTATCCCTATCACCGCCTGCCGGCCGAGAAATATTTGCTGCCCACATTTCTGGGCCGGCAGGACGGCGGTCCACCAGGCCAGCATCGGCTGTCCATTTCGCTGCAACTTCTGCGGTGTGGTCACGTTTTCCGGTAGCCGGGAAAAGATGGAGTCTCCGGCGCGGACCGAACAGATTCTGCGTCACCTGGCCACGACTTATGGAGTTGATGCCATCCAGTTTTATGACAACAACTTTTTCCTGCGGGAAGACCACGCGCGGGAAGTGGCCGACCGAATGGCTCCCCTCAACATGCGCTGGTGGTGTGAGGCTCGCACTGACATCATGATGGGATACTCGGACGCCACCTTCGAGGCCATTAAGCGCGCCGGATGTGCCATGATTTTCTTCGGCGCCGAATCAGGCTCGAACAAGGTTCTGAAGGAGATGAATAAGGACCTTTGCGCGGAAGACACTCTGGCTCTCGCCTCGCGCATCCGCCGCTTTGGCATCATTCCGGAATTCTCGATCATCTTTGGAAATCCGAAAGACCCGGAAGGCGACACGCGGGACTGCATCAAGTTTATTCGTCAACTGAAGCGCCTTAATCCGGCCTCCGAAATCGTGGTCGAACACTACACTCCTGTGCCCCAGCGCGCTCGTATGTATGGTGGAGTGGAGGACAAATTCAAGTTTCCCGATACGCCCGATGAGTGGGCGACCGAGCCCTGGCAGCGCTTTGCCACGCAGAAGGACCCGCGAACTCCGTGGCTGAGGCCCAGGACAAAACAGTTGATTGACAACTTCGAACTGGTAGTTTCCTCTCGCTGGCCCACTGCGCAGGATATTCGGCTTCCAGGCTGGGGACGGCTGGCGCTCAAGGCCCTGAGCAGCTGGCGATACCGGCTGGGAATTTACGCGGCACCGATGGAATTGAAGTGGACGCAGCGGGCTATCAACTTGCGGAAGCCAAAAGCGGAGAGCTTGTGAGCCGTGGGTCAACTTCAGAGCAAACCCTTAGTGAGAACAAAAGGACCTTGGCCGCTCGCGCCGACGAAGTAGCATGCGTCTCAGTGCCGGAGGGCTACGAGCGCTGGGCCCAGACGTATGACCAGGTTCCCAATCCACTCCTGGCGCTGGAGGAGCGTTATCTCAACCGCATCCTTCCGGACCTCGCCGGAAAACATGCTCTGGATCTGGCGTGCGGCACCGGACGGTGGCTGACGCAGCTTTTATCGCGCGGCGCCCAGACTGTGGTTGGGCTTGATTTATCAGCAGCCATGCTGCGAGGGGCGAGAGACAAGGCTCCCATCCACCGGTTGGTGCTGGCCGACTGTTTACAGCTTCCGTTTCGGGCCTCCGCGTTCGATTTTGTTCTATGCTCGTTCGCCATCAATCACATTCACTCTCTGAATGTCGTGGCGCATGAATTGGCGCGAACCATGAGATCAGGCGGCCAGCTCTTGATTTGTGAAATGCATCCTGAGGCTTACGCTCAGGGGTGGCGGCCGGGTTTCCGCGACACGCAAAGCGCTGTACAAATCGAGACTGCCGGCCATTCGGCGGAGAGTGTCATCTCATCTTTCCAGTCGAACACGTTTTCCTGTCTTAAGGTGCACGACCTTTTCTTTGGAGAACCGGAACGCTCGATTTTTCTGCACACCGGAAAAGGAGAGATGTTCGCTGATGCCTGCCGGGTTCCTGCAATTCAGGTTTATCAGTTTGTGAACACCGGCACCGCAATCGGATCTTGAGGTGCAACGAGAAATCGCATGCACGCCAAACCGTCCAGCACGTTGAATCCCGTTAGCGCTGAAGCGCCTGCTACATCTCCTGCGCTGCCGAATTTCTTCATCGTGGGTGCACCCAAGGCGGGTACGACGTCGCTCTATCACTATCTGGCGCAGCATCCCGACGTGTACATGAGTCCGATTAAGGAGCCTAACTATTTTTCCGAAGAGATTCGGCTCGGCAACATCGACGCGAATTGGCAGGAGTGGGCGCAGCGGGAAGACGAGTCGCTCCAGCAGTACCTCCGTGGCCCGATGCAGGAAAAAAGGTTTGGCGGAATTGTCTCGAACTGGCCGGACTATCTGAAGCTGTTTCAGAATGTGAATGGCGAGAAGGCGCTTGGCGAGGCCAGCGTCTGTTATCTCTGGTCCAAAACTGCCGCTCAAAATATTGCCTCAATCCTCCCCAATGCCAAGATCATCATGGTACTGAGAGACCCGGTCGAAAGGGCATTCTCGCAATACAAGCAATCGGTTGCGAACGGACTGGTGAAAGATTCGTTTCGAGAACTGGTGGAAACGAATCTCAACCGTAAGTCCGACAAATTTGATCTGCTCAACCCCTTCCTTGAATTCGGTCTTTACCATGAGCAGGTCAAACGCTATATGGAACTCTTCCCAACCGAGAATCTGCGGATTTATTTGTATGAGGAACTCAGGCATACGCTCTCTGAGACTTTGGCAGATATTTTCCGGTTCCTGGAGGTCGATCCGCAATTCGCTCCCGACACGTCCGAGCAACACTTGAGGAGCCAGGCTCCGAGGTATATCTGGCCCAGCTACATGCTCAAAACCTTCCGCATCGGGTTGCCGTTGAAGAATGTGATTCCAGGCCGATTCCGCCCCGCCGTTCGTAAATGGGTGTTCAGCCATTCACAATCTCTGGATCTGGATCCTGCGGATCGAGTTTATCTGAACGACTATTATCGGGAAGACACGGTTCGGCTCTCAACTCTCATCAAGCGAGATCTCCATGGCTGGCTCCACTAGAGTTTTGCCACAGCTGAAGCCAGACGCAAAGCAGCCCCGCACGGTGCAAGCTATGCCGCGACTTCCGTTCACCCGCTGCGGAATTTGTCCGAAGACATCGTTGGCTGCTGCCGATATTAACTGTCAGTTGTGCGGCGGCGTTTGTGGTCGCTGCAGTCCAAGCCGCGACTTTAGTCTGGATTCTGGGAACTGCCGGCGCGCTCGTAGCCGCGTCTTATCTTTCGGGGTACGCGGCGCGCGCGTTCAAGAGAATCGCCTATCCATCCCTGTTGAATCTGCCGCGCCGCCGTTATGCGGAAGTGTGGGACAGTCTGGCGGCCTCGCCACTCCTGGCCCGGAGGGCCGCGTGCGGACACGACGACGAGAGCGCGCTTCGCCGCTCGGCTGAGGTCCCGATCAAGAATCTGGTCGAACTGGTCGACGTGCGGCCGCAGGACGATATTTTGGAATTCGGTTGTGGCGTGGCGCGAATCGGGCGGGAACTGGCGCCGCGTTGCCGCACCTGGACCGGAGCGGACCTCTCGGCGAACATGCTGGCCACGGCCGCGGAGCGTCTGAGCGGGGTGAACAATGTCAGGCTGGTAAAACTGTCAGGAGTTGGTCTGGATCAACTGGAGAGCAACTCATTCGACATCGTCTATTCAACCAACATGCTGGCTCATTTGGACGAAATGGACCGCTGGAACTATGTGAAAGACGCTATTCGAGTGCTGCGTCCCGGCGGACGACTGTACATTGACAACGTAGATCTTGAATCTGACGAAGGCTGGGAAGCATTTTCGCGAGATGCGGAATCGTCCCAGGAATCGGAACGCCCCCCGTACATTCCGACGCCGTCAACTGCCGCGGAATTGACCACGTACGCGTTGCGCGCAGGTTTCGGAGAGGTACGCTCGCACAAACGGTCTCCTCTGGTCATTGTGACTGCCATCAAGCCAGCTCTGCGATAGACCCGACGCCAATTGCTCCATACTCCGGAGCAGCGCTAGTTCGGCTCAGGCGGCGGTGTCGAGTCGTCCGGAGGATTCTGATCGGGAGACGAGTTTCCGCCGGGAGCATCCGTATCGGAATCGGCAGGCCGACTGCCGGGACGCCGCTTCAGCACGGGCCGATCGTCGGATGAGAAAGGATCCTGTGAGTCAGGGCCCGCGCCGGGGGTTCGTTGCAGAGTATCAGAAGGTACGACGGTGAGCGGAGCCTGGAGCCGGAAGCTAAGCATTGCCTCCGCTGGAAGCTGAACCTGCGACGGCTTGGCCGAGGCTTGGACGCCGGTGCCCGCTCCCGCGCCCACCATGGCTCCAATGGCAGCTCCCCTTCCGCCGCCCAGGATTCCGCCAATAAGAGCGCCCACGCCTGCGCCGCCGCCAACCGTGGCTACAGCGCGACCCGTCCGCGAAGGCCCCTGCTTTGAAAATTGATTGCTTTGCAGCTCGTAAGTCCTCCCGTTGTAGGCCAGACGAGTCACTTCCACCACCAGACCCGGGCTTTCCGCTAAAGCGCCCGGCGTCCTGCACTTCGACTACCCGGCCTTGTACACCTGCTTCGGCCGGAACCACCACGTCGTCGTCCAGCATGATCGGAGAGGCCAGGCTTCCGATAAAGGTGTCTCCCTTCTGGTTCACTTCCGAACTCAACGTTTCGCCCAATCTCACCGTGAGCACCGTTCCATTGGGAAGCGTGACCTCTTCGGGCTCCTGCGTTGGCGACGAAGCAGGCATTGCGCTATTGCCGGCGACGGGAGCGTTTGCGTTGATTGAAGACGAGGAATTTTCCGTTGGGCCCGTACTAGCAGGTGGAACCGCAGCAGGTGTCGCCGCGATCGTGCTAGTGACCGAGGGTGGGTCATCGAAGTTTGAGCGTCCGACGAACGCCTTGACTCTTGTAGCGGCGAAGGCGCCGCATCCTCAGAGACAGCCGGAGCTCTGAATCGTGTTGCGGACCGCACTAGGCCCGGCGCGGGTTTTTGCAGGGATGGCGGCGTCGGAATCTGGGGGGCAGAAGCGTTTGCTGCCTGCGGCTTGTCTAAGCGCAGATTATCAACCACCGTCCTGACGCCCTCAACCTGGGCCGCGTCCTCGACCGTGGCGGCACGCTGATCGCCATTGGCGACATAACCCGAGAGAGTAACGACTCCGTCGGTTGCCAACGCCTGGATCCGAGCCATCTGCAGCCGGTAATCGGAGCGAATCTTCGCCTGCACGTCGGAGGCGAGCTGTGCGTTGTCCGGCTTGCGGGAGCAGCCGGTGGTCACCACTCCAAGTACGGAAAGCGTTGCGATCCATGCCAGCCCGAGTCGGCGCACCCTCAACATAGGAGTTCCTCCCCCACGTGAGCTTAGATGCGGGCTCCTCCCTGATTGCAACCTCCTTAGTTATTTGAGGGAAAATACCCATCGGACCAGCCCGACGAAGATTAAGATTACCTTAACCGACGGGCAAGTGGCTGAAAACAGCCCCCCTGGGCGGAAGGTTCCGGGGCTGGGAACGACCGCCCTACTGCCCTTTCTCCAGTTCCCGCGCTGCTGAATCCACCAGCGTTGCTTCGTCCTGGAGCGCGCTTGCCGCCCGCGCGATCTGCTCGTCTGCTTCTTTCCATTTCTTCTGTTCGATGGCCTCGCGAACTCCCGGAATTGTCTTTACGCCATATCCGGTATAGGCGCCGGGAGCGTAAATCAGGTGTTGGAACCATGGCCGTCCCGGCAACCCCTCGGGCGATGTGAGTTTGCGTTCGCTCTGCAAGAGTTCGGAGTTGAGAGTCTGAAGCGAAGCTGCACTTACCGCCAGATCGCCGTTCTTGGTGACCTTCTCCAACGCCTTCTGGTAGCGATCCGCGCTGCGGGTGAGAGCCTCTGAAGCGTTTTGCAAAGGTGCGAAGTTCAAATGCGGCGGGACTTCCGCGACCGGCGGAGGCACTGAAGTCTTCTTCGGATCCGCAATTGCGGTGAAGACACCCTCTTCGAGCTCTTTATTGCGCTCGACAGCTTCGTCCTGTTTGGTCTTTAAAAGCTTCTCCAATTCGTCCTGATAGCGGTGGATGGTATCAGCGAGACCGGTGAAATCGTAAGGCAGCAGATCAGAGTCGGCCAGCCTCATCACCGAGGTCCCGGCGGTCTGCGACAGCGCGCGTCCGTAGCTGAAATCGGTATCGGAGAAATGCGTGTACCAGTAGAAATCGTCGTAGATGGAGTGATAGATTCCGCCACCGTCTTCGTCCCCATACGCGAGGCTCAGGGAAGCGATACCGAGGTGATCGAGAAAAACGGTCCAATCCGACCCTGAACCGAGAGCGTCGATGCGCAGGTCAGCGCGGTCGCGGACTTCCTTCCTGTCTTCGGGCGTCTTGGCGTCTGCAATCGCCTTCAACTGATCGCGCTTCCACACCGGGATCTTCTTTTCCGGATCTTCCACGTCTTTGGCAACGCCGTTAATAAATTTTTCCAGGGTGTGCGATCCGCCCATATCCAGGTAGCCGCGGCCGTTGCCGTCGCTGTTGATATAGGCCACGGCGTGCTGACGAAGTTCATCGGCATGGGTTTCACCCCACTCGGTCGATCCCAGCAGCCCTTCCTCTTCGCCATCCCACACGCAATAGATGATGGTGCGCTTAGGTTTCCATCCCTGCTTGAGCAGCGCAGCAAAACCCCGCATTTCCTCCATCAAGGCTACCGTACCCGAGATGGGATCTTCGGCGCCGTTCACCCAGGCGTCATGATGATTGCCGCGCACAACCCATTCATCCGGGCTGGTGGAGCCGGGAATCTTCACGATCACGTCGTAGAGGGCTTGATGTCCCAGTTGGCCTGCACCTTGAGGTGAACTTTCGCCGGTCCGGGCCCGGTGTGATAAGTCTGGGGAAGGGAACCGCGCCAGTCGTCCGGAACAACTTCGCCTTTTAATGCTGCCAGCAGCGGCTGAGCGTCAGCATAGGAGATGGGCAGCACCGGAATCTTGGTGAAGGTCTTTACTTCTTTCAGTTCGAGGCGTTTTGCGCCCTTGGTGGCTCCCACTCCCGGCGTTAGAGGATCGCCGGGATAGATTGGCATATCCATCACGCTGCCGCGTTGCACCGCCGTCGCGCGGACGCCAGGCGCCGTCAGGAAAGACGTCGCCCTGAACGTAGCCGTCGTCGGCCGGATCGGAATAAATAAGGCATCCGACTGCGCCATGCTCGGCGGCGACCTTGGGCTTGATTCCGCGCCATGAATTTCCGTAGCGTGCGATGACGATCGCGCCCTTCACCGAAACCCCCATCCGCTCAAGCTTCTCGTAATCGTCAGGAATACCGTAGTTGACATAGACCAGCGGCGCGGTCACGTCGCCGTCCGCGGAATAGGCGTTGTAGGTGGGAAGCTGTTCCGCTTGCTGGTTCGACGTGGGATCGACGGCCAGCGCGGGCTCCTGCAGCTTGGCGGTGAAATGGGTTGGCTCCAGCAACTCCACGACGCGCGCTTTTGGAGTCGGAAACAGAACGTCAAAACTTTCAATGCTCGCGTCCAGGCCCCACTCCTTGAATTTGGCCAGCATCCACTCCGCGTTGTCCTTGTCGTAGGGCGAGCCGACGTGGTGCGGCCGGGCGCTGAGCCGCTGCATGTAGTCGCGCTCGTTCTGTGGTTCCGGGATGGCGCGGAATTTTGCTTCCCAATCGCGCTCGGTACGAGATGAGGCGGAAGAATATCCGCCAAGCGGCTGTTCATTGTCGGGAGTTGTGGCCAGAAGCAGAAAACAGGAAAGTACCAGCAGGACGAGCCGGACGCCAGCGCGCATTCATTTCCTCCGTCGGGAAGAGAGTCATCGGAGCAACCATTTCGAGCGGACTGAGCATTATAGAGGGTGCCGCGATTTCACGATAGGCGCGGTTCGGACCAGGCGCTGACGCAAGACACGACGAAACATAACCGCAACCAAGCCCCAGCGCCGGCGCCATCCTGATGGACTTCAGTCCCGACGGATCTGGCGTGCATCGCCTCTGGCGGTTGACTTTCCGTGATCGCACGAGGGAGGACGCTCGCGCCCACATTTAAGACGATGAGGGCTTGGCAAATTGCAAATCAACCGAGTAGGCTCTCTTTCTTATGCGGATATTTCGAGCGCCTGCTTTCCTGCGTCGTACATTCATTGCGTCTCTTTTGGTCCTACTGCTCTCTCCCTTTGCGGCCGCTGCTGCGAACTTCACGCTCGAGCAGGTGATGAGTTCGCCTTTCCCCTCGAACCTGGTTGCCGCGACTCACAGCGGCAGAGTGGCCTGGGTATTCAATGCGAAAGGAGTTCGCAATCTTTGGGTGGCGGACGTGCCCAACTTCGCCGCCCGGCAGGTAACGCACTACGGCAGCGACGACGGTATACCCATCGCCAGCCTGCGCATTACGCCGGACGGAAGAACCCTGGTGTACGTCCTTGGCAGCGAGACCAACGAAAATGGACGAGTCGCCGATCCCACGAGCGGAGTGTCGTCGCGAAAGCAGCAGGTCTGGGCTGTCGATGTAGATACGGGCGTGCCTCGCATGTTGGGTGAAATGGGTTGCGGCCAGGAAGAATGCGAAGACATCGAGCTTTCGCCGGACGGACAATTTGCCGTCTGGGCAGCCCGCAAGCAGTTATGGATTGCGCCAGTCACCGGAGCGACGCCGGCCCACCAGTTGACCGACCTTAGCGGCGACAATTCAAATCCCAGGTGGTCTCCCGATGGCCGCCAGATCGCACTCGTCAGCGATCGTGGCGATCACAGCTTTATCGCCATCTACGATTTCGGCCGCGAAAGCGTGCGCTACCTTTCCCCGAGCGCAGATCGCGATGGCATGCCCCGGTGGTCGCCGGACGGGCGCCACGTTGCTTTTGTTCGGCTTCCCGGCATTCAGCAGAAGCTGCCGCTGATTCCGGTGCGTCCGATGCCGTGGGCGATCTGGGTGGCGGATTCCGCGACCGGCGAGGCAAAAGAAATCTGGCACAGTGGTAAAGAAGCGAACGATTCGTTTCCGAAGGAAACCGCCGACAAATCCTTTTACTTTGCCGGCAACGACAGATTGGTGTTTGCCTCCGAGCAGGACGGCTGGAATCACCTGTACTCGGTTCGAGTGTCGGGCGGTGTGCCCGCGCTGCTCACCCCCGGATCTTTCGAGGTGGAGGATGTCACTCTCAGCGCGGACCGGCGCTCCGTCATTTTCTCATCGAATCAAGACGACGTTGACCGCCGTCACCTCTGGCGGGTCAGCCTTGAAGGAGGAGCGCCGCAAGCCCTGACCAGGGGAGAGACGATGGAGTGGACCCCGGTTGAGACCGACTCGGGCGGTCAGGTGGTGTGTCTCGGTTCCAGCGCGACCGTTCCTGCGATGCCGGTTCACGCGACCGCGCAGGGAAGGGAACTGATCGCTAAGGAAGCGCTGCCCGCCGATTTTCCGTCGAAGCAATTAGTTACGCCCAAGCAAGTCATCTTCAAGAGCGAGGACGGTTTGGAAATTCACGGCCAGTTGTTTGTTCCGGCTGGACGAACCCAGCCTGGACCCGCCGTCATTTTTATGCATGGCGGTCCGATGCGGCAGATGATGCTCGGATTTCACTACATGTACTACTACCACAATGCCTACGCCATGAATCAATACCTGGTTAGCCAGGGCTATGTTGTGCTCTCCGTAAATTATCGGCTGGGCATTATGTACGGCCGCTCTTTTCGCGAAGCAGCCAACTCAAGCTGGCGGGGAGCTTCGGAGTATAAAGACGTGCTTGCGGGCGCGAAATTCCTGCAAAGTCTGTCCACAGTCGACCCCAAACGGATTGGACTCTGGGGAGGTTCTTATGGCGGATTTCTGACGGCTCTTGGATTAGCCCGCAATTCCGACATTTTCGCGGTTGGAGTTGATATGCATGGCGTGCATGACTGGTCGGCGTTCCTGCCTCGTTGGGAAAATCGCCCTGGCGCGCCGGACGCCAAAGAAGCGGAAAAGCTGGCTTTCGATTCTTCTCCGGACGCGGTGGTTTCGAGTTGGAAATCACCCGTTCTCCTGATTCACGGAGACGACGACCGCAATGTCCCCTTCGGGCAAACCGTGGACCTGGCGCAACGGCTGCGTGAGCAGCACGTAGAGTTTGAGGAGCTGATCTTTCCGGACGAAATCCACGATCTCCTGGTGTGGAAGGACTGGATAAGGTCCTACACCGCGGCGGCGGAATTTCTTGGCCGCACTTTGAAGCCTGCAAGTCAAAGGTAGACGAGGATTTTCTATGTCACGAATTCGCGCTTCAACATCGGGAAGGGCATGATGTTGCGGGCGAGTTAGTCAGAAACGGGATGGTTCCGGGAAGGGCATGACTTCAGTCATGCCGCATGTCGCCGCTGCGAATTGCGGCTTTAGCCGCTGAGGTTTGCTTTTCCGTTCCGGACTTATTTCTCGGCATCTGCGTACGCGACGCTGAAGTCGGCTGCGCGCGGGCGAGTCGCCCGCGACCACACAGCTTCGGCAACGCGCCGATGCCGCCTTTGGGCTTGCTCTGGATTGCTTCCCAGCCATAATATCTTGAGCATCGAATAATCGGGTCGAATTCCATTGCCATTCCAAGCGCTGCGACATCGGTTTCTGTGGCGGCAAAGAGCTCCCATCGGTCCCGGCGAAACCCGCCGCATCGAGCGATGGCTGGCTACCGCTCGCGTTTTTCTGGCTATTTCCGCCCTGGTCGCAATACGAATGGATCCCAGCGAGATCCGCTACTCCTTCTGGGCTTATGGCTTGCTGGCGTTTTATATCGCCCAGGGCGTGATTATTATCCTGCTTCTGCGCCGCCGGGAAGAATCGACCCCTTCCTTTCGCCTCCTGGTTCATGCCGCGGACATTATCTGGCCGGCGTTGATCTCGATTTTCGCCACCGGCGAGGCCAATCCCTTTTTCCTTTTCTTTGTCTTTGTCCTGGCCGCTGCGGCTTATCGATGGGGCGTGTGGGAGACCGTCGCCACAGCTGCTTCCGAGGTCTTGCTGTTGTGGCTGGAGAGCTTTGCCTTCCAACTCGGCTTCTTTGACTGGGTGGAGCGGTTGCTCTTGCAGCGTCACTTGCCGCAACTCGGGGTCCAGGCTTCCGATTTCGAGCCCAAACGTCTTTTCATGCTCTCGATCTACCTTCTGGTTATGGGCCTTCTGCTGGGATATTTGGCCGAACAGCAGAAACAACTTCGCTCGGAGAAGGCCGTGATTGCCCGCATCCTGGGGAAGGTTCGAGTGGAGGCCGGGCTGAGTGGGACACTGCAGCAGATTGTGGGAGAGTTGCTGGTCATGTACGGCGCGGGGAGGGCCCTCATCGCCTCGCAGGAGGCCAACGGCCATCACTTATACGTCGGCGAAATGCTTCTCAGAAACGGCGAAGCGTCCTTCTTTCGCTGGCTCGACCCAGTTCGTTCTGATCACGAGATGTACCTGTTTAAGAGCCCGGCAGAAACCTCGTATGCCTGGCGAAACGGCCATAGCCGGGGCGGAAGCTACACCCTGCTGGGCCTGGACCAGGAGGGAATGAAAATTCCCGACGCCTCCTCCACCATGCTTGACCCGCTGGCGCAGCAGCATGGGTTTGAGAGTCTGATGACGGTTTCATTTACTTTCGGCCAGGAATGGAGGGGCCGCATCTTCTTTCTTGATCCGTCGTTGACCGGAGAAATAACCGAAGAGTTGCGTTTCCTGCAGGAGTTGGTGCGGCAGATCGGTCCGGCGGTCTACAACGTGTATTTGTTGCGGCGTCTGCGCCTGCGAGCGGGAGCTCTGGAGCGCGCCCGTTTTGCCCGCGAACTGCACGATGGCGCAGTCCAGTCGCTGATTGCGGTCGAAATGCAGGTTGATGTGCTGCGGCGTCAGTCGGCGACCAAAGCGGAGTCGGTTCCCGAGGAACTGGGAAGAATTCAGGGACTATTGCGCGAAGAGGTTCTCAAGCTCAGAGAGCTGATGCAACAGATGAAGTCACTCGACGTAGACTCCAGAAAACTAATTGGATTCCTGGCTGACACCGTCGAGCGGTTCCAGCGCGAAACCGGCATCACTGCCCGCTTCTCGTCCGATCTGGAAGAGCCGGACATGCCGCAACCAGTCTGCCGCGAGTTAACCCGCATTGTGCAGGAGGGATTGGTGAACGTCCGCAAACACAGCCGAGCCCACGCCGTGATGGTCCGGCTGAGCGCGAAAAATGGCCGCTGGACGCTGGTGATCGAAGACGATGGCGTCGGCTTCTCCTTCGCCGGCCGGCTATCTCAGGTGGAACTGGACGCGCTCGGACGGGGACCGCTGGTGATCAAGGAACGGGTGCGTGTCATTGCGGGCGAACTCGCGATAGAATCAACTCCGGGTCAGGGCTCGCGTCTCGAGATCAGCGTCCCGCAAAAGCCCGAAGTGGCCTATGGATAATCGAAGATCCCAGCCAATACGAATTCTTCTCGCCGATGACCACCCGATTTTTCGCGATGGCCTGCGCCGTCTTTTGGAAGCCGAGCCCGACCTCAAAGTTATCGGGGAAGCATGTGATGGCGCGGAAGCGGTGAAGATGGCCCGGCAGCTAAAACCGGACGTAATGCTTCTGGATCTGGCCATGCCTCGCATGCCAGGCTTGGAAGCTCTGCGCGAGATGAGCGCCGGCCCGGTTTCTAATTCCGTTCGCGTGATTCTTCTGACTGCTGCCGCCGAGAAAAAGCAGATTGTCGAGGCCCTGCAACTGGGAGCCCGCGGCGTGGTATTGAAGGATTCCGCTACCCAACTGCTGCTGAAGAGTATCCATACCGTGATGTCGGGGGAGTACTGGGTTGGCCGGGAGAGTGTTTCCAACCTGGTGCAATATTTGAGGAATCTGGTGCAGTCCTCCGGGGAGGAAGCGAAGCAGAAGAAATTCGGCCTGACGCCGCGCGAGCTGGAGATTGTTTCCGCTGTAGTTGCCGGCTACTCCAACAAGGAAATCGCCGAATACTTCAAAATCAGCGAAGACACGGTGAAACATCACCTTAGCAACATTTTCGACAAGCTGGGTGTCTCTACCCGCCTGGAATTGGCCCTGTTTGCCGTAAATCAGGCCTTGCCAATCAAGACGATCGCCTAAAGGGCTAGCACTTTGGTGCCATGTCTTTCCACAATTGGGCTATTGGCAGCTTCATATCCGCCGTTTACCCTAATGGAAGACTTGCACTCTGAGTTTTGTCGCCTGACAGCAGTTGAGGTCGACCCTTACTCAGAATCAAGCGGGCTAAGAAAGGCCGATCAGTAGTTCAAGGGGGCAAGATGAAAAAGTGGCTTGAGAATATCTGGAGGGACGATCAAGGGCAGGATGTTGCTGAATATGCCGTGATGCTGGCTGTTATTCTGGTGATCGTAGTGGGTACGATCCGGCTGATCGGCTCCAACGCCAACAACGTATTTTCTTCGGTCGGAAGCGCGATTCAGTAGAGCGCTTCGAACTCTGAGTTGGTCCCCAGCCTCCAACCCAGTCTTACGTTTGGCTTCCTCCCTTAATTCCCCTGACCGCATGTGATGACTTCGCCGGGATTTTCCCGCCTCGGCCTTCGTGTTTCCAATCCTCTTCAGACTTCCATGATCTTGAGCTCTGGGCTGAGGATGAGCGTGGGTTCGGTGACGCGCTGCACGTCGTCGGCACTAAGGCCGGGGGCGACCTCTTCCAGCACCAACCCTGTCGGCGTCACCTGAATCACCGCCATCTCGGTGACGATCGTATTCACAACTTTGACCCCGGTCAGAGGCAGGGTGCACTTCTTCAGGATTTTGGGCTGTAAATCTTTGGTGGTGTGCTCCATGGCCACGATCACCCGTCGCGCACCCGCCACCAGATCCATCGCGCCACCCATGCCCTTCACCATCTTTCCGGGAATCATCCAGTTCGCCAGATCGCCGTCCTCGTCAACCTCCATGGCGCCAAGCACGCTCAAATCGATGTGCCCTCCACGGATCATGGCAAAGGAATCGGCGCTGGAAAAATAGGCTGTCCCCTTCATCTCGCTTACGGTTTCCTTGCCAGCATTGATCAGGTCGCAATCCTCTTCGCCTTCCACCGGATAAGGGCCAATGCCGAGCATTCCATTCTCCGATTGCAGAATCACGTCCATGCCCGGAGGCACGTGATTGGCAACCAGCGTCGGCATTCCGATGCCAAGATTTACGTAAAAGCCATCGCGCAGCTCCCGGGCAATTCGCCTGACGATGCGCTCGCGTTTGTCGGTATCTTTCATGGGATCAGTCGTTGGTCCTTGGTCATTGGTCTTTGGCCCTTCGCCATCGACTTTGGCGTCATCCACCGTTCGTTCCTGCCGACGGCCAACGACGAACGGCCAACGACGACCGACCAACTAACGCGCTTTTCTCACTGTTCTTCTTT
Source organism: Terriglobia bacterium (assembly GCA_963734265.1). Lineage (GTDB taxonomy): Bacteria > Acidobacteriota > Terriglobia > Terriglobales > Acidobacteriaceae > JAIQFF01. The sequence continues at coordinate 529,343 of CAVTGN010000008.1, read as the reverse complement.
CGATTTTCTTCTCAAATAAGTCACCCTGGAAGATGCGTTTCACGTACACGCTAGGCGTGTGAATCAGGTCGGGCTCTAATTCTCCCACCTCGACCAGGTGTTCAACCTCCGCGATCGTTACTTCGGCGGCTGCAGCCATCATGGGATTAAAATTCCGCGCCGTCTTTCGATAGACCAGGTTGCCCCATTTGTCGCCCTTCCAGGCCTTTACAAAAGCGAAGTCTGCCTTGAGAGCGCGTTCCATTACGTACTCACGCCCGTCGAACTCGCGTATTTCCTTTTTCTCCGCCACCACGGTGCCAACTCCGGTCGGAGTGAAGAAGGCAGGGATACCGGCGCCTCCGGCACGAATGCGCTCAGAAAACGTTCCCTGCGGCACTAGGTCAAGTTCCAGCTTGCCTTGAAGGATCATCTGTTCGAGCAACCGGTTCTCGCCGACATAAGTCCCGATATGTTTGACGATCTGACCGGCAGCGAGCAGCAGTCCGTTGCCCAAACCGTCCACGCCAACGTTGTTGCTGATGGTGGTGAGATTCTTGACGCCTTTGCGGACCAGGGCGCGAACCAGATTTTCCGGGATGCCGCAGAGTCCGAAGCCGCCAATCATGATCGTGGCGCCGTCGAAGACGTCCTGGATAGCTTCGTCGGCGCTGGCGACAACCTTGTTCATAAGGCAGAAATTCTAAATGAAAGTCGGGGGCCGTGGGCGGATCAAGCCAGGCGGCCGCTGAAAGATCATTTCCTGCTTCGCGTCTTGCGCGCCTTCTTATGCATCTTCGGCGCTACAGCCCCTGGTTTTCGCAGATGATGCGCCTGTTCGAACTCCGCAGCCAGTTCCCGTGTATCCAGATTCTCGCGGATGTGAGCCAGCCGCTGTTCCACCTTCAATAGCGCTTGCTGGATATTGCTCTTGTTGGTGAGCGCCACATCGCGCCACATCGAATAGGGACTGCCCGAAATCCGAGTCATCTCGCGCAGGGCACGGCCGCCGGTCTCGAGCAGAGGCGCATCTTCTCCGTACTCCTCCACCAGGCTGGCAGCCAAAGCGGTGGAAATCAGTTGCGGCAAGTGGCTGATCCAGGTGCAGAGTTGGTCATGAGCATTAGCTTCCATGCTCGCCACCCCCGCGCCTATTTTTCCCACCCACTCCAAGAATTCTCCGCTGACGCCTTCGAATATTTTCTGTCCTGGAGCCGGTGTTACAAACCATACCGCGCCCTGGAAAAGATCCGCATCGGCCGCCTCTACGCCGGATTGCTCTTTCCCGGCCATGGGATGCCCCGCAAGAAATCGACGGGTTACGTTTTTGTCGAAAGTGCTTACCGCACGAGAAAGGATTTCAGCCTTAGTGCTGCCGACGTCGGTCAACAGAGTCTTCGGAGAGAGATGCGGGCCCAATTGCCTGATTAGTTCAATAATCGCTCCGACCGGAGCTGCGAGCAGCACCACCTGGCTCCCTCGCACCGCCTCAACCGGATCCGTATTGGCCTCGTCAATTGCGCTCTTTTCTTTCGCCAGTTTCAGTACAGGAGCGCGATCGCATCCGACAATCGTGCCAGTAAAACCGCGCTTCTTCAGCGCCAGCCCAAAAGAACCACCGATAAGGCCTGTGCCGATAATGGTGATCTGGCGAATTGCCATGGGACTCAAGAACCAGCCCGGAACTCAGCTATGCGGTTCCGCAGATTGCGAAAGCAAGCCGCGATTCAACTCTTTAACATGCTGCCGAGGTCGTCAGGAAAAATCAGGCCACTTTCCGTCCGACAGCCGGAGCGATCATGCGCAACTCGTCCATCAGTTTCACGAACTGTTCGGGGAAGAGGGATTGAGCGCCATCCGAAAAAGCGTTGTCCGGATCGTGATGGACTTCGATCAGAAGCGCGTCCGCACCCGCTGCCAGCGAGGCCCGAGCCATGGGCGGCACCTTGTCGCGAAGTCCCGTCCCGTGCGACGGATCCGAAGTCATGGGCAGGTGCGACAGCTTCTTGATAATCGGAATCGCCGAAACATCCAAAGTGTTGCGAGTATAGGTTTCGAAAGTGCGGATGCCGCGCTCGCACAGAATCACGTCGTAGTTGCCGCCTGCCATGATGTATTCGGCGGAGAGCAGCAACTCTTCCAGGGTGGCGGCAATCCCGCGCTTGAGCAGGACCGGCTTTTTGACCTTTCCCAATTCACGCAGAAGATTAAAGTTCTGCATGTTGCGGGCGCCCACCTGGAAAATGTCAATGTAGGGCAGCATGAGCGCAATCTGCGAAATCTCCATAACCTCGCTGATCACCAGCAGATTGAATTGATCACCCGCTTCGCGCAACAACTTGAGACCTTCTTCGCCCATTCCCTGAAATGAATAAGGTGAACTGCGCGGTTTGAAAGCCCCGCCTCGCAGTACCCGAGCCCCCGCCTTGGCCACCTGTTCGGCCACGGTGAATAGCTGCGCACGTGATTCCACCGAGCAGGGACCGGCCATCACCACTACTTCGTCGCCGCCAATCTGTACTCCCCTGGGAAGTTCGACAATCGTTCCCTGCGGACGGAAGCTACGCCCAGCCAGCTTGTAAGGTGCGCTGATGCGGTGAACATGTTCGACGCCGGAAAGAACTTCCAGATTGCGAGTGTCGAAATCCACCCGAGCGCCCACCGCGGCAAGCACTGTCTGCCGCTCCCCTGTAGTGCGATGCACGGAGAAGCCCATCCGGATCAGGTGTTCCACCACCTGCTGGATCTGCTCATCGGTCGCTGTGTCCTGCATGGCAACAATCATAAGAAAGCTGTTAGCTGCCTCTCAATCGTTCACGTCGTTATCCAACTCGGTATCGCTCCCGCTTGGCGCTTCCGATCGCGGGGCGATTTCCTCCTGCTGGATCTGGCGCATGACATCCATAATCCGTTCGTAAATGCGCAGTAAGTCACGATCCGGCAAAGGTCCAGGATTGACGCTTCGCACATTCGCAAACACGTTACGCTCCCGGTCAGGCTCGTAAATCGGCATGCCCACGCCGCGCTTCAGCTTGCCAATCTCATGGGCTGCCTGTGCCCGCTGGCTCAGCAACTCCACCAGCTGGCGGTCCAGGTCGTCGATTTTCTTGCGCCAATCAGAAATTTCCATGAGCAGGCCGCTGGTCGTTGGTGCTCAGTCGTCAGCCTGTCGTTCTCTGATAAAAGCTCGCTCCGATGCAGCCTCGAATTCAAATCGCACCGCTGAAACGAGAGGAGAGTCGCGGATCGGATCTCTTGACCAACGACTAACGACCAACGACCAACGACCTTACAAATTGTGCCACACTATCGGCTTCTTTGCCCGGATTGCGCTCGATCGTCTGGACAATCGCGCTGCCTACGACTGCGGCATCGGCAAATTTTCCCACGGCATTGAATTGTTCGGCAGTGGAGATGCCGAAGCCGACTGCGATCGGCAGCTTGGTGTATTTGCGCAGACGGCGCACCAGCGCGGCCGCGTCCTCCGGCAATTGCTGGCGAGTTCCGGTCACGCCGGTTCGCGAAACTGCGTAGACGAATCCGCTGGAGGCCTGGGCGATCTGCTTCAACCTCTGGTCGGTGCTGGTAGGAGCGGCCAGGAATACGGTTGCCAGCCCTCGTTCCTGCATCTCCAACAAATAGTCGCGCGATTCTTCGACGGGCAAATCCGTGACCAGCGCCCCGTCGACGCCTGCTTCCTGAGCCACGGCGCCGAATGTTTTCAAGCCCAGCCGCAGGATCGGGTTCAGATAAGTAAAGATGATGAGTCCTGCCTGCGAGCGCTGCCGGATCTCTTTGGCGAGGGCCAGTACCTGGTGCAACGTTGTTCCCTTCCGCAGCGCCCGTTCACTGGCGCGTTGGATCACAGGTCCATCGGCCACCGGATCACTGAAGGGCACGCCTAGTTCGATGACGTCCGCACCCGCGTCAATCGCTGCGAGCGCGATGTCTCGCGAAATCGCTAGATCAGGATCGCCGCAAGTGAGATAGGCGACGAGGGCAGGTCGATGTTGGAAGTGTAGAGCCATTGTGAAGCTGAACAACGAAGCTGAAAACCGCCAAGTCTACCGAATCCTCAGTCTCACTCCAACTTCAGGCTTTCGCGCAAGATTCCAATATCCTTGTCACCGCGTCCAGAAATATTAACGATTACAACATCCGATTTTTTCATTCGAGGCGCGCGCTTGATTACCTCGGCCACGGCATGTGCGGATTCCAGGGCGGGGATGACGCCCTCGGTTCGGGCGAGAACGGTGCAGGCTTCGAGCGCTTCCGCATCTGATGCAGAAACATATTCCGCGCGGCCCGTATCCTGCAGCCACGCGTGCTCGGGGCCAATCGATGGATAGTCAAGTCCGGCAGAAATCGAGTGAGTCAGCGCAATTTGCCCAGCCGCATCCTGCAACACATAGGAGTAGGTGCCCTGCAACACGCCCGGCGATCCGCCACTGAAGCGGGCCGCATGTTCACCCAGTTGGCGGCCGCGGCCGCCGGCCTCCACCCCGATAAGCTGCACTTTTTTATCTTTAATAAAATCGTGGAAGATGCCGATGGAATTGGATCCGCCGCCCACACAGGCGATGATCGCCTTAGGCAGTTTGCCCTCGGCCCGAAGAATTTGCGCCCGCGCCTCGCGCCCGATTACTTTGTGAAAGTCGCGCACCATAGTCGGGTAGGGATGCGCGCCCAGGACGCTCCCCAACAGGTAATGCGTGGTGCGTACATTCGTGACCCAGTCACGCATGGCCTCATTGATCGCATCCTTCAAAGTGCGCGACCCGGAATCCACGCCGCGAACTTCGGCGCCCAGCAACCGCATGCGGAAGACGTTCAGTTCCTGCCGCCGCATGTCTTCCGTCCCCATGTACACCACACATTCGAAACCAAAAAGTGCGCAAACCGTTGCTGTGGCCACGCCGTGCTGCCCGGCGCCGGTTTCAGCGATGACGCGATGCTTGCCCATGCGTTCAACCAGCAGCGCCTGTCCCAGGCAGTTATTGATTTTGTGCGCGCCCGTGTGCAGCAAGTCTTCGCGCTTGAGATAAATCTTTGCGCCGCCGAGTTGTTTGGTGAGCCGCTGCGCGAAAAATAATGCCGTGGGACGACCGGCATAAGTCCGGAGCAGTTCGTCGAGACGGCGCTGGAACCTTCGGTCGCGTTTGGCCTTCTCATAGTGGCGCTCCAGTTCTTCGAGCGCGGCCATCAGGGTCTCGGGGACGTAGCGCCCGCCGTAGACCCCAAAACGACCGGGGGACTTCTTCTCCGAAAGCTTCGCCCTTTTCGTTATGGTGGCAGTTGCCATCTCTACTTGTCCTTCTCGGTTTCGCGCACTGCCCTGACAAAGGCGCGGACTTTCTCTGGGTCTTTTTTCCCTGGACTGGCTTCCACTCCAGAGGCCACATCCACTCCCCATGGCTTGAGGATACGAATCGCCTCCGAGACATTCCCCGAGTTGAGGCCGCCCGCGACGATTACGTCGATACCCGCACTCATTTCTTCGAACCGGGGTGCAGCTTTTTCCCAATCAAATGCTTTGCCGGTGCCGCCAGGTTGCTCCGGCGTGCCCGAATCCAGCAGAATGCGGTCGAATGGCCGTTCCGGCTTCCTTTCCAACGAACGAAGAAAGATTCGCCGCCGCCGGGCCGTCGCCGAGGAACCATGCCGCCGGCATCGCCAGATAGAATTTATGGGGCCTCGCCGAGGCCACAGCCCCCAATTCGCGATCCTGGCTCAGCTGGACCGGAAGCGGCACTTGAACATGGATCTGCAGGCTCGTTAAACCAACTAGTTCGGCAATTTGCGACGCTGACAGTGAATCCTGCAACACGATGACTCCTACTTTTTCCACCGTCGGGGGCAGTTCCGCTACAATTCGCCTCGCTGCTTCCGGATCGATCTTCCGTCGGACTCTTCTCGTAGAAGATGAGCCCCACGGCGTCGGCACCCGCCTCAACTGCGGTTAACGCATCTTCCAGATTTGTGATTCCGCAAATTTTGATCCACGTCATGAAACCCAGTTCCCGCTTCTTGGCCGACAGTTCTCTGAAAAAGACCTCTGAAGAAGACTCTTCACCTTTGAGCAGTCAGCTGAGAGCTCTCGCGTTTAGCTTCCGCCAGCAATGATCGCAATGCTTCGCCAGGCGAATCCGCTTTCATCAGAGACTCACCGATCAGAAAGGCGTCATACCCTGCCGCGCGCAGGCGGGCGATGCCCCCGCCGTTCTCGATGCCGCTCTCAGCCACGCGAACCACATTGTTCGGAAACATCTCCGCCAGGCGGAATGCAGTTTGCGAATCCACTTTAAAGGTTCGCAAATTGCGGTTGTTCACACCGATCAGATCACATCCCGCATCCAACGCGCGGCGTAGTTCGTCTTCGTCATGAGCTTCGCAAAGCACATCCAGGCCAAGTAGCACGAGCCTTCTCGGCGAGAGCAATCAATTCGACCTGCGACAGCACCGCCACAATAAGGAGAACCGCATCTCCGGAGTAGGCTCGCGCTTCCAGTAACTGGAACTCGTCGACGATGAAATCCTTGCACAGACATGGCAGGTTCGTAGCGGCAGAGGCGCGTCGCAAGTTCTCCAGTGATCCCTGAAAGAATTCTTCATCGGTCAGGACTGACAACGCCGCTGCTCCGGCGGTCTGCAATTCCTGAGCCAGATGTTCCACATCGAAGTTAGCGCGAATCAATCCGCGGGAAGGAGAAGCTTTTTTCAGTTCGGCAATGACGGCCACTCCGGCCTGCTCTCTATTTGCCAGCGCGCGCCGAAAGCCGCGCGGAACATGGTCCTGCGCCAGTTTCTCGAGCTGACGTAGATCGGCGGACCGCCTGGCATCAGCGACTCTAAGGCGCGTAGCGGCGACGATCTGGTCCAGGGTGGCTGGCATAAGAAGGCTGCCAAGATTATACGGGAACGCAGGAAGACGACCCCGGGGCGCATTCCCGCTGTGCTATTCGAAAGGTGAACTCGAGGGGAAGCTGAACGGGAGAGCGAACACTTCCGCTCCGCCCTTATTCCGCTGAAAACTTGAAAACAGTCTGCGAACGGAAGGTTGTCCCCGGTCTCAAAATGGTCGATGGAAAATCCGGATGATTAGGAGAATCCGGAAAATGCTGTGTCTCCAGGCAGAATCCGTCGCGCTTCTTGTAAGCATGTCCCTGTTTTCCGACGAGGGTTCCGTCCAGGAAATTGCCGGAATACAACTGTACTGCCGGTTCTGTCGTATAGACCTCAAGCACTCGACCGCTATTTGGTTCGCGAGCTCGGGCCGCCAGCGTGAGGCTGTTGTCCTTCCGCTTGATCACGAAATTGTGATCGTAGCCATGTCCGATCACCAGTTGCTCGTAATTGTCGTTGATTCTGGAGCCAATCGCCGTGGGCGTCGTGAAATCCAGCGGGGTTCCTTTTACCGGCCGAATTTCGCCGGTGGGGATGAGCGTTTTGTCGGCCGGCGTGAAGCGGTCGGCGTTGAGCATGACTTCGTGCCCTAGAATGTCGCCACTACCTTCCCCTGCCAGATTGAAGTAAGTGTGCTGAGTGAGATTTATCGGCGTGGCTTTGTCAGTGGTAGCTTCGTAATCGATAATTAACTGGTTCTCATTCGTCAGCGTATAGCTGACTTTGACCTTAAGGTTGCCGGGGAAGCCCTCCTCGCCATCTTTACTCAGATAGTTGAACGCGACTCCAACCCCTTTTGCATTCTTGAATTCCTTGGCTTCCCAAATCACCTTATTAAAGCCGATCAATCCACCGTGCAGGGTATTTTGGCCGTCGTTTTTGGGCAGAGTGTATTTCACGCCGTCGAGGGTGAAGGTGCCGTTCGCAATCCGGTTGGCGTAGCGTCCCACGATCGCCCCGAAATATGGAGGGTTCACCAGATATCCGTCGAAGTCATCGTGGCCCAGGACAACATCCGCCAGCTTGCCTTTTCTATCCGGCACCCGCATGGAGACGATAATTCCGCCGTAAGTCATGGCCCGCACTTCCAGGCCGTTGGAATTCGTCAGGGTGTACAGATCGACCGGCTTCCCGTCTGCGGTTTTGCCAAACGTTGCTTTGCGAACCTGAAGCTTGCCTTTTGCCATCGCTGCCTCTTGCGCCAGGGCGGCGGAAACAACAAAGAGTACCAGCACAAAAAGATGAAAAATAGTTGATTTGTGTTTCATCGTGGTCCCTGCTCCAGCGGGAATACGTTTGCGAATCGGCCCACAAGGTTAGCACGCTCCGCGCCCACCGGTCATGAATTCGATCTTCAGTGGAAGGCTTGTCTCCCCACACCTTTTACCCAATTGTTCGGTCATGAATCGGGCATTCGGGGAAAGCCTGTAGAACCCTTTTCTGCACTTCTTTCTGCCCTTTCGGCACCCCTGGAACCGCCTCGAACCTCTTACAATAAGACATGGTTTGTCGAGTTCGTTTCTTTCAATTGGCTTTCATAGTCTTATCCGGCAGTTTGCTCAGGGCTGATACGGCGGCATTTGATCTGACCGGACCCAGAATAGAAGTGAGGGTAACCCGCGCGGGCAAGACTCTGCCCATATCGAAGGTTCCGAACCTGCAAGTGGGCGACCGGCTGTGGATTCATCCCGATATGCCGGATGAAGAGTCCGTGCGCTTTCTCATGATTTCGGTATTTCTGCGCGGCTCAACCAATCCTCCGCCAGAAGCCTGGTTCACCAGAACCGAAACCTGGAACAAACACGTGCGGGAGGAGGGAATCGTAATTACGGTTCCACAAGGCGCGCAGCAGGCGCTTATTTTTCTTGCCCCGCAAACCGGCGGCGATTACGGCACGTTGCGTGCCGCAGTTCGAGGCAAACCTGGAGCATTTGTCCGAGCTTCGCAGGACTTGAATCAAGCCAGCCTCGATCGTTCACGGCTCGACAAATATTTGAGCGCAGTGCGGGAAATGTCGAATAGCGATGCTGCGTCTTTGCACGATCACTCCGTGCTGTTGGCGCGAAGCCTCAACATCAAGCTGGACAACGACTGTTTCAATAAACCCAGGCAGCAGCAGGAATCCTGTCTGACGCAGAACACCGATCAACTGGTGCTCGACGACGGCCACAGCCAGTCCATGGTGGCGGCGCTTACATCGGGCAGCGGCCCGGATCTGGTCGGGCAACTCAGCACCACCCGGATCGCCGGCGGAGGAGCCTACAGCCCGTACGTAGGCGTGGTCGTGGATCTGGCGAAGATGATGGAGAGCTTTCACACGCCCGAGTATCGCTACATCCCGGCGCTGGCTCTGCCTCATCTTGACGAACTGAATCTAAAACTCAACAACCCGCCTTCGTTTCGTAAGCCTATGTCGGTGATGGTGCTCAGTCTGCCGGCGGTGGAGGCGGCGCAGTTGCCTCCGCTCCGCGCCGTGGACGGAAATCAGAGCCTCTGTCTGGAAAAACCTTCCCTGCTGCTCGCGGCGGAAGGCGCGCCGATCGTTTTCTCGAATGACTTCGCCCACGGCCTGACCTTGCACGTTCCCGATAAATCAGGCCACGGGATTGATCTGCCTGCCGTCCCGGACGCCGCCCGCGGCGGTTTTGCCGTCGAAACCCGTCCGGTTGCGTCCGACAAACTCGAACGTGAAATGGTAGGAACAATCCGTGGCAACTGGGGTTTCGATTCCTTTGAAGGCCCGGCTTTCCGTTTGCAGAACGCGCACCCCGCGACCTGGACCATCGCAGCGGCGGACGAAAGCGGGCTGATTGTTGGACGTGAAAATTTTATTCATTTCAAGTCGGATGCAGCCGCCTGCGTGGACTCCATCAACTTGAAGAATGATCAGGGCAAGCCGATCAAGGTGACCTGGAGTTCGCCAGCGCCCAACGAATTGGAACTCAAAGTCCCCCTCAAAGAAGAAACTCCGGGAAGGATCACCATGCTGGTCAAGCAGTATGGAAGCAGCAAGCCGGAGGAAGTTGACCTTCACAGCTACGCCGAAGCTGCGCATCTGGATAAATTTGCGATCAATGCCGGCGACGCTCAAGCAACCTTGATCGGAACCCGCCTGGACCAGGTGGCTGCGGTGGAATTAAAGGGTATCCGCTTCGCCCCGGCGGGCCTCTCGCGCAAGGATACGAAGGATGAATTGAAACTATCCACCGATGCCCAGGACATTTCGGCTCTGCGCGCCGGCGATAAAGTCTCGGCTCGCGCCGATCTCAAAGACGGACGCGTCTTGAACCTCGAGGCCACGATCGATCCGCCTCGGCCGAAGGTTACTTTGCTCAACAAGAGCGTACAACCGGGGCCCTCCTCGGCAATTCGGCCCGGCAATCAAAACCAGTTGCCGCTGGACGGTACGCTTTCATTTTTTCTGAAAGCAGACGTGCCCGAGACGTTTTCGCGCGACCAGAAGATCGAGGTGGCCACGGCGGACGCCTCCTACACCGCTTCCCTAAGCCTTGACAACGGCGCTCTGATTGCGCAGGACGCTCATAACGTGATGGCGACTCTCGATCCGCTCAAGAGTTTTGGACCGTCAGCCTTCGGCCCGCTCCGTTTTCGTGTGGTGGAAGGTGACGCGAAGGGCGATTGGCAACCGCTGGCAACTCTGGTGCGCTTTCCGGCGTTGAAGGAAGTGCACTGTCCCGAAAGTCCCGACAAGCAGTGCATTCTCAATGGAACCAATCTGTTCCTGATCAGCTCCGTTGCCTCGGACTCGGAGTTCACGCACTCGGTTCAGGTTCCCGAAGGGTTCACCGACTCCGCGCTGAACGTGCCGCGCCCGGACAATGCGGTGCTATACATCAAACTGCGGGACGACCCATCCACTGTGAATCCCGCGTCGATCCCTGTGTTGCCGGAGATTTCTACGTCGAAGTGAAGTGGGCTCTTAGAAACCGAAAATCAGGTGGTGCCATCGAAGGGACTCGAACCCCCACACCCTTGCGGGTACATGGACCTGAACCATGCGCGTCTGCCAATTCCGCCACGATGGCAAAAGTAACTCGGATGCGGCAATTTTGCAGAAGCCGCCTTCCAGGAAAGGACTACGAGTAATATTCTACAGGGGGAGCGCGGACTGTCAAACTTCCGAAGCCAGATGGAACAACCCAGCAAGCTGCCGGCCGACTCGATAGCGAACCTCCGCAAGCTGGCTCATGATCTCAGCAATTCGCTGGAAACAATTCTGCAAGCCGCCTACCTTCTGGGCGAGGTGCAACTGGACGGACCGCAAAAGAAATGGGCCCGGATGATTGACACCGCGGCTCGCGACGCGGCTCGCATCAATCGCGAGATCAGGGCGATATTGAAATCGCAGAGTTAGTCCAGACTGACAACTGAAGACTGAGAACGGACAACTGGTTTTTTTCTACCCCTCAAGCTTCGCAGTCATCGTGATGTTCGCCTTAAGCAACTTGGAAACCGGGCAGCCGCTCTTGGCATTCTCCGCTGCTTTCTGAAACGCCGCATTGTCGGCGCCCGGCACCCGACCGACCACGTCCAGATGCACCGTGGTGATAGTCCAGCCGGAGTCGAGCTTTTCCAGAGTGAGCGTCGCAGTGGTCTCGATGCTCGACGCAGTTAGGTTGGCCGCTCCCAATTGCCCGGAAAGCGCCATGGAGAAACAACCCGCATGCGCGGCCGCGATCAACTCTTCAGGATTCGTTCCCGGAGTATTCTCAAAACGCGTCGCAAACGAATAAGGAGTATTGTTCAACACCCCGCTGCCGGCGGAGACCACACCCTTGCCGTCTTTCAGCCCACCTTTCCACACTGCGCTTGCCTTGCGTTGCATGCGACTCTCCTGATGTTGTTTGAATTAGAATGCGTGCTGACTATTGTAGACGCAGACGACGCTGGATGTCAGGCGGAGGACTCTAGTGTAGGCGCAAGCGTCCCGCTCGTGCGGCAGCGTCAAGCACTAGCGAAGGACTTCGAAATCAAGAACGAAATCTATTCATTTCGACGGAGGCAGATCGCTGCTCCAGCAGTTCGCAATCATCAGCCAGGCTCCCAGCCGACGCCACACCTGCAGAAATTTGCCACGGTCGGCGATCATAGTGCCGTTGGCCTGCCGGATCGCCACGCTGTAGCGTCCAATTTCGACCGCCATATCGCCTGTGTGGTCCACGCGAATGGTTTCCATTCGGAGGTTCTGGTGTCCGGCTTCTCCGTATTCCCGCAACATCAACTCAATCGGCCGGGGGCCCTGCACCGTCTCATGCTGAGGGGACATGAGGCACCCGTCGGCGGCAAACAGCGCTGCTGCCTGATCGTAATTGCCGGTATTGAATGCGGTAGCGAAATCCTGAGTCAATCCGCGGATCGCGGACTGTACGTCCAGCCACGAGCTGGCGTTAGGGGCGCTGCCAAAAGCGGGCCGGCTCATCGCCTACCTCCGAAAGAAATACCAGACCGCGCATTAATTTCCAGGATGCGCAGTCACTGGCCGCGATTCTAACCCAAAGCCGTGTGGAAAAGTGCTACTGTTTCCGCAGCAACGAATTAAGTTTCTGGGAATCGCGTCCTGAGTTGACGTTGTAAAGATTTTTTCCTGACCGTTACGCGAGGCGAGGAATCGCATATGTACTTCGAACAATTTTACCTGGGTTGTTTGGCCCACGCTTCCTACATGCTCGGCTCAGACGGCGAAGCCGTCGTCGTCGATCCTCAGCGCGATGTCGATCTGTATCTCAAGGCTGCCCAGGAACACGGTTTGACCATCCGCCACATCTTTGAAACCCATCTCCACGCCGATTTTGTCTCCGGACACAGAGAGCTCGCCGCTCGTACCGGTGCGCAAATCTATTTTGGCGCCAAAGCCGGCGTAACGTTCCCTCATGTACCGGTTCATGACGGTTTCGAGTTGCGATTTGGCCAAGCGCGAATTACGGTTCTCGAAACTCCGGGACACACCCTGGAGAGCATATGCCTGCTGGTGACCGATACTCAGGCACACGCCGAAAAGCCGACCAAGCCTTGGGCGGTTCTAACCGGAGACACGCTCTTTCTCGGAGATGTGGGCCGTCCCGATCTCTCCCGAAACTTTACCCCCGAGCAATTGGCGGGCATGCTTTATGAGAGTTTACATAACAAGCTCTTGAATCTGCCCGACGACGTGCTCGTCTATCCCGCCCACGGCGCGGGGTCCCTCTGCGGCCGCAACATGCGTGCCGAACGGTCCTCCACCATCGGCACCGAACGCCTCACCAACTATGCCCTACAGATTCAAAACCGCGAGGAATTCGTTAAGCAATTGACCAGCAATCTGCCGGCGCGTCCGGATTATTTTTTGCAGGATGCTGAAATCAATCGCGAAGGCGCTCCCGCTCTTGCCGACTTGCCCGACCTGAAGGCAATTTCGCCCCTGGAACTTAAAACCATGCTGGAGGGTGACGATGACGTAATGGCGCTAGACATCCGTCCAGGAGAAAAATTTGCCGCCGGCCATGTGCCTGGTTCAATCAACATCGCTCTCTCCGGGCAATTTGCCACCTGGGCCGGAACCATTCTCGGCCTGTCCTCACGGCCGGTGTTGATCGCTGATTCGCCGGAGCAAGTGGCGGAAGCCCGTCTTCGTCTGGCTCGGGTCGGTATCGAAGCAGAACGCGGATACCTGGAAGGTGGCGTCGCGGGATGGAAGCAGGCAGGTTTTGAGTTGGCCCAATTGCCCGAGATCGAGGTGCAAGAACTCCAACGGCAGTTATCGGACGACAAAATTCGCGTGCTCGACGTGCGCCGCGAATCCGAGTGGATGGCCGGGCACGTTGACGGAGCAGGCTGGTGGCCGCTCGATCGCTTCCGGATTTCTCCTCCCGAGGTTGATCTCAATCTTCCCCTGGCAGTGCATTGCCAGAGTGGGTACCGCAGCATGATTGCCTGCAGCCTTCTACAGCGGGCCGGTTTCAAGAACGTGATCAACGTTTCCGGCGGGTTAGCTGCCTGGCAACAAGCGCAATTACCGGTAGCCACAGGCGCGCCAGTAGAGGCCTGAATCCGGTGTTCTCTGCGTCATTTGCGAACTTCGCGGTTAAGAGTCCAAGGCGCAAAGCGCGGAAGACACAAAGAGAACACGGCCCGTCCAATCAAAACCCACCACGCAAATGATGCCACGCGATTCTCCCTAGTAGAATGCAGCAGATGATCACTCTCGCCGACGTCCAGGCAGCCCTCGAACGGGTTCGCCAATCCATTTATCTTTCTCCGTGCACTCTCTCCGCGACTTTTTCCCAGCTCACCGGAAATTCCATTTATTTGAAACTCGACAATCTGCAGAGAACGGGCGCATTCAAAGAACGCGGCGCTCTGAACAAGCTCCTGACCCTGAGCAGGGAAGAGCGCGAGCAGGGAGTGATTGCGGCCTCGGCTGGAAATCACGCTCAGGGACTGGCCTATCACGCCGGCAAACGCGGCATCCGCGCCCAGATTTGCATGCCCCTTACCACGCCGTTAATAAAGGTGTCCGCCACTAAAGCTTACGGCGCTGACGTGGTCCTGCACGGCGCGAATTACGATGAGGCCTGCGAAGAAGCCATCCGCCGCGGGAGTCAGCAACATCTGACTTTCATCCATCCCTTCGATGACGATGCTGTGATCGCCGGCCAGGGAACTCTCGGCCTCGAAATACTTCAGCAGCATCCTGAACTTGAAGCTGTGGTTGTTCCCATCGGAGGTGGCGGCCTGATCGGCGGCATTGCCTGCGCGATCAAGGAGACAAATCCAAAAGTTCAAGTCATTGGCGTCCAAACTTCAAGGCTGCCCTCGATGAAGGCCGCGGTGACCGAGGGCAAACCCGTGACCATCCCCGCCGCTGCGACCATCGCGGACGGCATCGCCGTGCGTCGCGCCGGGGAACGCACGTTGCCCCTGGTTCAAAAATATGTGGACGAAATTGTCACGGTGGACGAAGAAGAAATCGCCAACGCCATTCTTCTCCTGCTGGAACGTGAAAAGACGATGGCGGAAGGCGCCGGCGCCGCTGCGATCGCCGCCCTGGTAAATCACAAAATTCAGGTATCGGGGAAAAAGGTTGCAGTGCTGGTGTGCGGAGGCAACATCGACGTAACCCTTCTGTCGCGAATCATCGAACGCGGTTTGGTGAAAGACGGACGCCTAGTGCGGCTTCGGGTTCACCTTCCTGACTATCCAGGCGCGTTGCACCGGCTGACCGGGATCCTGGCGGACCACCGCGCCAACATCGTGGAAACCTCCTACGACCGCACCTACTACGGCGTGAATCTGGGCGAAACCGCGATCGACATCACCATGGAAACGCGGGGACCCGATCAAATCGCCGAACTGCTCTCCGCTCTTGCGGCGGCCGGCTATTCCCATGAGAGAATTCTGTAATCGCTGCAAACCATTCCTTGGAGGATTAAGATTCATGTTTCGCAAGTTCCTTGTTTGTTCCGCTGTATTCGTCTTTATCTCATCTGCCTTTGCCCAGCTTGAAACGTGGAAGATCGACCCGGCACACTCGGCTGCACAATTTTCCGTGCGCCATCTGGGTATCTCCACGGTCCGGGGGGAGTTCAAGAAAGTAAGCGGCAGCGCAAATTACGATCCTTCCGATCCGGCCAAGACTTCGATCGAAGCCACCATTGACGCCACCACCATCGACACTCGCGTGGACAAGCGTGACAACGATCTTCGCGGCCCAGAGTTTTTCGATGTGCAGAAATATCCCACGATTACGTTTAAATCCAAGCGAACGGAAGCCGCAGGTACGGGCAAGCTAAAAATCACCGGCGACCTGACCATTCACGGAGTGACTAGAGAGGTCGTGCTCGATGTTGATGGCCCGACGCCCCCGATCAAAGACCCGAAAGGAAATTCCCACATGGGCGCCTCCGCGACCACCAAAATTAACCGCAAGGATTTCGGAGTGAGTGGAGCCCCCACCGTGGCTGGCGACGAAGTATCGATCACGATTGACGTCGAGTTGATCAAGGACGCATCCGCATCCACGCCGCAATAAGTTCGTTCTACGGCCGACACTGCAATGGCGAGGCAACAATAGTTCTTGGGTCAGAACGAACCGCGGTTGCAAAGCCTCAAATGGTCAATTAAGCTAACTTTCTAATCAGTGATGCATCCAAGCCGGGATGGCGGAACTGGCAGACGCAGCGGACTCAAAATCCGCCGACCTTCGGGTCTTGGGGGTTCAACTCCCCCTCCCGGCACCACAATTATCTTCATTTGCTTGAATAAGCGGCGAGAAGGCAGGGTCGCTCGCAACGCTGGAGCCTTCCTCTCAGAACCGGGGATGGTTGTGCCTTTTACCGACACAATACTCTTTTAGTAACAGGTTTCCCCGCGCGCATCACGAGTCGAAGTTCACTCCGGGATCGTGAAATCCCAAATCCTTCCGGAGGCCGATCCTCCCGACCTGTTCCCTCCGTGTGCGCCTGCCATGGTATTGCTCTGGCCCGTACCCATGAAGAACGCGTATTCCCCCGGCTTCAAGGCTTCGTCCAATAATGTGATTTTGTACATCCTGATTCCGACGTGTTCAGCGTGAAAGGGAACTTCCTTGTCCTTCTGCACGCCAGACTTGCCGCCCGTAATACCGCCGAAGGAACCGATCTGAAATTCCCGGTGATCGCTTTTCTTGTTCAGCTTGATCAAAGTGTAGTCGGATGAGTCATCCCCATCGGGAACATACAGGTAGAAAATCGGCTGGCGGTCCCGGACAACATTTCTCGAGGTGTGCCCTTCGATGGTTGCATCCCAGTGCTGATTCCTCAGCCCGTTCGTAAATAGACTGCCCGCCTTGCCCCCGGTCTTTGTGTTTGTCACCGCCTGCCCCTGAACCAGCACAAACTTGCCTTCGTTCCGCCAGTACACACCTACTTCGGGCGGAGGGAGATTAGGATCGACCGAGATCGGACTGGTTCCCGCCACGACTGTTGCCGGCGGAGGAGCGGGGTTGATCATCACTTTAATCACCGAGTCTGAAACGTTTGCGGCTTTGAGTAACTTCAATCCATCGAGGCTGGTATCAAAGCTGACCTCATCGGTTCCAGCCTGGTACGCCTGGCGAATCTTTGTGATGACCACGTCGTCGGACAGGCCCAGCTTCGCCATCTCGATGACGTCCTGGTTGGTGAGCCGATGGCGCAACACCGCGCCCTCCTGGCCGCCCGCAACACAAATTGCTACAAACAAAATGAACAGACCTGCCATCACGGTTCGATGGGCAATTCTCATTATGATTACCCTCCAGTGCAGCCTTTTCCGGCTGTCCAGGCCCAAGCGGCACGGATTATACCCTACACTTCGCGTGGAATCACATAGCTGTCATCGGCGACAAAAACCACTGTGTAGCTCTATGTTCAAGCCAGGAGAATGGATTCAATTCGACTGTTTTGTAATTGATTGAAAAGAGGAGCAGAGTAGGAAAATTTTAAATGGTTTAGAACGCGCCCGAGAACTCAAAATCCGCCGAACTCCGGGTCTTGAGGGTTCGACTCCCCCCTTCCGGCACCAACCGCAAAGCCGCGTGGGACGAGGGCTTCGGTCACATCGGCAAATTCACGGCGGTGCCGATCCGACCATTGCCTGAAATAGGAGATTTAGACGATGGCACGGTCGAAACACCGCACACTCTTCCGTAATCCCTTCCCAGAAGAAACATCGGCTGACTATGCTTTCGCCAGATACTTCCGGACCACACTGGCGCACCCTTCGACAAAGTCCTGTTCCGGTTTAATGAACGTACCGGCGAAATAGCTCTCCACGTCGAGTTCGGCAACGAGGGTTTTCTTTACGAAGATGGGCACCACGATTTCAGATTTCACCAGTGTCGACCCCGAAAGGTATCGCGGATCGGTGTGAACGTCGTGAACTATTACAACCTGTCCACTCTTGGCGGCTGCGCCGCAGAGACCCCGATCGAGCGGTATCCGGGCGTTGGGCGTAAAGCTGCCGACGAAAGGCCCAACCAGCAGGATGCCGGCATCAGCCGGATCGACAAGATAAAAACCGACCCAATTGTACTTCGTCATCTTTTCGTGCAGTCGTTGGGCGATACGCTCCATCAGAGAATTCACCGTGGGAGCAATCTGAGCGAAATCCTGAAAATCCTTCAGAAGTTGTTCGTGAAGAGAAATCATCTCGGCCCAGCCATGGGATGAGAATTATAAGCCAGAACTCAGGGCTGGGTTTCCACCCGGAACCGGCCCTCAATAACCCCCGCTGACAGGGCGATCCCAATTGCTGTCGGCCTTCCATCCGGTTCGAGCGAACCTTGACATTTCAGCTAGTTTGTAGCCCGCGTAAATGGGCGATATCGACGTTGGACAACCGGCGCGGGACAGACGATGCGATTTGGGTTGTCACTCCAGCCTGGAAGGCGACGCTTTTGCGAGGGAAGGCTTGATTATCCGCGAGAACTTCGCCGGTCGAATAAATCGCGGGAATAAAAATGACTGGCGCCGGTTATCACCTCAGAACGCTAGAACCACGGATGACAGATGACGGACAAGAAACAAGGTCTGATCGATCCGAAGTTGGGCGGAGCGAATACGCGATGTTGGTTTTCTTTCCGATGAAGGGTTTTCTCGGGACCGGCGCCCCCTTCGGGGCGGATCTCAACCTCGTCGTGCAACTCGTCATGGGAATAGCCTTGATCGCGGGCGCTCTTCTCGCGAAATACAAACGCTACAGAGCTCACGGAATTTGCCAGACGAGTGTCCTTCTCTTGAATTTGTTGATGATCGGATTGGTGATGTGGCCCTCGTTCCAGCAACAAGTGAAGCCAGCGCTGTCCAAGGCTTTTCATAAGTGGTACTACAAGGTGGCGACGATTCACGCGGCTCTGGGGATCGGGGCCGAGCTTCTGGGACTTTATATCGTTATTGTGGCGGGCACGAACGTTCTTCCACAGTGGCTGCGGTTCAAGAATTGGAAGTTGTGGATGCGTACGGAGTTGGTGCTCTGGACGATTGTCCTGGTCAGCGGTGTGGCGACGTACTACGCATGGTATGTGGCGCCATTCCGGTAGAAGAATATTTCTGTTCGGGGAATATTTCCCTCTTACGCAGTTTCACATACCGGACAGCAACACGCGAGGCAAGGAAATCTTTCATACTTTAAGGAGCGTACATGTTTGAAGGACTGTTTCAACCCATGCATCTGGTTGCGATTTTCGGAATTGCGCTGCTTGTGTTCGGGCCAAAAAAGCTTCCGGAACTCGGCAAGGGATTCGGAGAGGGCATCCGTGGCTTCAAGGCGGCCATCAAAGATAAGGATGAAGAAAAACCCGCCAGCATTGATGCCGCGCATCACGAGGATCAGACTGAGACCGCCGATTGAGTGATCAATGAGACTGTAGACGGTTCAAGTAATGTCGCTCTTCCTATTTCAAACGGTGTTTTCCGCCGCATACACAAGATGATGAACAGTCGGCTCTCCTCGGGTATGGCTTTGTACCCGCTCTGACACCAGGCGGTCTTCGCCGGTCGAACGCTCATGTTGGCGCAGATGTTCCGCCCAGGAATCCACCAGAAAGATTTCCAGGTAGCGGTCCGGATTCTCGAGGTCTCGATAGATTCCCCAGCGGTATGCGCCGTCGCGCCGTCGAATGCGCCCGTATTTATTAATCGCCTTAATAAACGCAGGCACTTTCTCCGCGTCCACGTCGTATTCGATGGTGACCAGGATCGGGCCGGCGTCTGCGTCTGTGGGTGCAGGATCCTGGTTCAGTACGGTGGGGAGCCGCCAATGAATCCACGGCGTCAGATCGACGGCCGAGTCGGGCAGCTTCAGGAATAGCCCGGTGAGAGTACTGACCATCGTTCCCAGGCCGGCCCACAGAAGCGCGGCGTGTATGCCGGTCTTGGTTGCCAGGGCGCCCCACACAGCGCTTCCAGCAGCCATGGCTCCCTGAAAAGCCAACATCGACACCGCGAGAACGCGAGCGCGGACCCAATCGGGTGTGTGATTCAGAATAAGCACATTGAACAGCGAGATGAAAACAATCCATGCCGCACCACCGACCAGCATGACTGCGCCCAGTATCGGCAAGGAGCGGAAGGCTGCCCGTGGCCACCGTCATCAGCCCGAATATTATGACGCCGCCGGAAACGACCGCTTCTGAAGACCAGCGAGCGCGAGCCCGCTGCATCACCAGCGCGCCCAGCACCGCGCCTAATCCGAAGCATCCCAGCAAAACTCCGTAACCCAGTGGACTGCTGCTCACGGTGTGCGCCACCGAGGGCAGCAAAGCGAGGAGCCCGCTGGCAAAGAACATGAGGATCCCGGAGCGCAAGATCAAAGTGCGAATCGCCGGGGAGAAGCGCACGTATCGAAGCGCCGCGACCATCGCACCGTTCAAGCTTTCAGGCGGCGTGGTGCGTTGATGCCGGGGCCTTTTCCACCGGGCAATAACGAAGATGACTCCCAGAAACGATGCCGCATTGACCACAAACGCGGTACCAACGTTCGCGACCGCGATGACAACCCCCGCCAGAGCCGGTCCAATCGCGCGAGCGAAATTAAATTCGATACCGTTGAGAGCTGCGGCAGCTGCGAGATCTTCCTTCGAAACCAGCTCTGGCAACACAGCCCGCCAGGTTGGGCTTTCGATGGCATCTCCCGCGGAAAGGGCAAATGTCAGGACCAGGAGTAGAACCGGTGACAGCCGTCCTGCCAAGGTCATGCCGGCGAGCACAATTGCGACCGCAGCCATCCATGTTTCAGTAGACAGAATCAATTTGCGGCGATCGACAATGTCACCGATAGCCCCGGCCGGCAAAGCCAGGAGGAAGAAGGGCAGGGCACTTGCGGTCTGAGTGAGGGCGACGTAAAGAGGCCCGGCATTCAACGACACCATCATCCAGGCGGCGCCGACGCTCTGCATGAAGGTACCGACATCGGAGGCGACGTCGGCGACCAGGAGATTACGAAAAGTCGGCGAGCGCAAGGGGCGCCAGAGACTCGTCGTCTGCTGCGTTCCGGGGTCAGGCATGTTCAACCGTTCGGTCTTGTCTATCGACTCCTTGGTACTATCCCCTTCTTCTTGGCGTCACGCAATCCGCCGGAGTTTCTGTCCTTGGTTGACTTTACTTTCTCCAACAGCTTCTTAGATTCTGAAATGACCTCTGCTTCTTTGGCATTGACCCGTTGTCTTATCTCCCGATCTTCTCCTGTGTTTGCCATGTCGTCCTCTCTTCAGTAACGCGAAGTGATTTTTGTCAGTGCTTCGAAACGGGTACCTGTACATTTCAACCGCCGAATTGGAACGAACCCTTCGGGGCGCAACTCTCCCGGCTCAATCTGGTCGACAAAGCACCACACCCAGTCTTCCCCCGGTTCGATGGAGCGAATAAGGGGATGCTTGCTTTTGTGAAAATGTTTGGTCGCATGCTTGTTCTTGGACGAGTCACAACAACCAACGTTTCCACATTCCAGGCATAGCCGCAAATGAACCCAGGTGTCGCCCATTTTGATGCATTGTTCGCACACGTGTGTATCGGTGTTGGTAATCCTTATCTGCTTGAGGTGTGTACATGCCGTGGGCATTGATTCCTCCTGTCTGGATGATTTTATGGATTCTAGTTGCTTTCCAGTCTCATGCGAGCGGTAAGTGCTAATTTTTGGGCACCGTATCCGACGGGCGTGAAGCAACCCCGTGGGACTGCCGGTTTGCCGTCCGCGATCTTCCGGTGTAACCTTTCTTTCTAATGCCACTCTGCCCTCAGAGGTCCGTGCGTTGTTGTTGTTGCACGTGTTGCACGTGCGTCCTCTGGAACGGGTGGGCTGATATTTAGATAGCTGAGTCGAGTTCAGATTTCACGCCCGCCGCCAGAGCTTGACTCGCCGGTGGGTTTTTCATTTTGCACTGAATCTCAGAGCCACGACTTCAAAGTGGAGGTCATTTCGAAATGTTATTTAAGGCTGACCCAACTTTTTATCCTTCTCCCAAACTTGCGAGTCAGGCGCCCAAAGAGGGATTGGCTTATGTCGCGGCCCTCAACGCGGATGGCGGCAATAAACCTGATGCCTTGATCGTCGTAGACGTCGATCCTCAGTCGAAAAGCTACGGCCAGATCGTCGGCCGTGTCGACATGCCGAACGCGGGAGACGAACTGCATCACTTCGGCTGGAACGCATGCAGCTCCGCGCTGTGTCCTTACGCGGCCCATCCTCATGTGGAGCGCCGCTACCTCATCGTGCCCGGCTTGCGCTCCTCGCGCATCCACGTGATTGATACCAAGCCCGATCCGCGCCAGCCGAAAATTGTGAAGGTCATCGAGCCCGATGAAATTGCAGCGCGTACCGGATACAGCCGCCTGCACACCGTGCACTGCGGGCCGGACGGCATTTACGTGAATGCTCTCGGCTCGCCGGATGGCGAGGGCCCGGGTGGAATCTTCGCGCTCGATCACTACACCTTCGAGCCGCTGGGAAGGTGGGAAGTGGAACGAGGCTCGCAGTACTTTGCATACGATTTTGCCTGGCACCTGGGATACGACACCGCCATCACCAGCGAGTGGGGCACGCCCAAGATGGTGGAGAACGGGATAAATCCCGAAGCGTTGCTGGCGGGAAAGTACGGCCACCATCTGCACGTGTGGGACCTGCGCAAGCGCAAGCATCTGCAATCGCTGGATCTGGGCGCGGAGCAACAGATGGTGCTGGAACTTCGTCCGGCGCACGATCCTACCAAGGCCTACGGATTCGCGGGAGTGGTTGTATCGTTGAAAGACCTTTCCAGTTCGATCTGGTTGTGGCATCGATCGAACGGAAAGTGGGAAGTGAAGAAGGTCATCGAAATCCCAGCCGAGCCGGCGGATCCGGAGCAGCTGCCTCCTCTTCTCAAGGGTTTCAAAGCAGTGCCGCCGTTGCTGACGGACATCAACCTCTCACTGGACGATCGCTATCTCTATGCTTCGAATTGGGGCACCGGTGAACTGCAACAGTATGACGTTTCCGATCCGTTTCATCCCAAGCTAACGGGCTCTGTGAAGATTGGCGGAATCGTGCGCCGAGCGGCCCATCCCGGACAGCCGAAGCAGTCGTTGAACGGCGGTCCGCAAATGGTGGAACTCAGCCGCGACGGCCGGCGCGTCTATTTCACCAATTCGCTGTACGCGTCGTGGGACAAGCAGTTCTATCCCGATGGAATTCACGGCTGGATGGCGAAGCTTGACGTCGCGCCCGATGGCGGCATCGACGCTGGACAAGGACTTCTTCGTCGACTTCGGAGATCTTCGCAGCCACCAGGTCCGGCTGCAGGGTGGCGATGCCTCGTCGGACTTCTATTGCTATCCATGAGCGGCGCCTGGCCCTGGGCGATGATTGCGTTGCTCGGGGCCTACCATGGCCTGAACCCGGGAATGGGTTGGCTGTTTGCCCTGTCGCTGGGATTGCAGGAGAAGAGCCGGCGAGCAATTTTGTGGTCGCTCTTGCCCATCGCCCTCGGCCACGCCGTCGCGATTTTTCTTACGATTCTTGCGGTGCGCGTCGCGCAGGAAGCCATCTCGCCGCGAGCCATCAAAATTGTCGTTGCCGCTGCGCTGTTCGCCATGGGCCTTTACCGCCTGTTCCGCGCTCATCATCCTAAAGGCGGAGGAATGAGAGTTGGGTTCAAGGATTTATTCTTTGGTCTTTTCTCATGGCTACAGCCCACGGCGCCGGATTGATGCTTGCGCCCATTCTGCTGGCGCAACCTATGCAGGGCATGAGCCATATGAGTCATTCCATGGGCAGCGCTGCAAGTGCCACAGAACTAACTCTGGGAGTGCTGGGATTGGCGGTATTGGTCCACACGCTGGGCTTGCTGCTGGTGGCCGGATCTCTGGCGCTTGTGGTTTATCAATCCTATGAAACGTCGGGACTGCGATTGCTTCAGGGCGCGTGGTTCAACTTCGATTTGTTGTGGGCCGTAGCTCTATTTGTGGCGGGAATTGCCGCGCTGTTGATCTGACGAAATCAGGCTTTTAACTTTTCAGGAGTGATCGGCAACCGCCGCACCCGTATTCCGGTCGCCGCGAAGATCGCGTTAGCCACGGCGGGAGCGACCGCTGGAACCGCGGTTTCGCCAAAGCCGCCGGGCGGATGGTCGGAGGCAACGATATGAGTTTCGATCTCAGGGGACTCGTCGATGCGGACAACCTCGAAGTCCGAGAAGTTTTGCTGAACCGCGGCGCCGTTTCTGAAATCGATTTTGCCGTGCAGTGTCGCGGATAAGCCCCAGGTAATGCCGCTCTCCGCCTGCCCTTCGAGGCCGGCGGGATTGATCACCAACCCGCAGTCCGCCGCGCAAACGATTCTGTGAACCCGAATGTCGCGGGACTGACGGCCGACGGAAACCTCTGCCACCTGCGCCATAAAGCAATCGGAGTCGTACACATTACAGGCAATGCCCCGGCCCCAGAGACGATCGTCGTTATGCGGGCGGCGGTTGCGGCTTGCCCCAATTCGCTTTTTCCGCGACCACCTGCAGGACGCGAATGAGGCGGCTGCGGTCGATCTTCGCGTCCCCTACTTCGAGGACGTTGCCGGGAGCGAGCAATTGCAATCGAAACTCCAGCGGATCTCGTCCGGCGGCGTGCGCCATTTCGTCGAGGAATGACTCTCGGGCAAACACTGTCGGCGGATATTCCACCGCCCGCCACGGCCCGGTCGGCACCGGAGAATTCAAGGGCACAAAATCTGCTTTCAGATTGGGGAAGTTGTAGGGATTGTCGAACGATCCCCACGGACTACCATCGTTGAAGTAAAGTTTCGGATTTTTCTTTTGTTCTTCGGTGGGAAAGCCGAACATCGAAAGATTTGAGCCGATCGATCGCTGGGACCATGCGATGGGATGGCCGTTCGCATCGAGTCCGCCCACGATTCGCTCGATGTCGCTGGGATGAAAGAAGCCATAGCGCATGTCGTCGCTGCGCGGCCAGACGACCTGCACTGGCTTGCCGACAGCGCGCGAAATCTCGACCGCCTCGGGAACGTAGTCGGCAAATAGTCGCCTTCCAAAACCACCGCCCAGAAGCGTGATGTTAACCTTCACCGAATCTTCCGGAAGCCCCAGCATCTTGGCAGTCTCGGCCTGTGCTACCTCCGGACATTGTGTGGGAACCCATATTTCACAGGAGCCGGGACGAACGTCAGCGACGCAGTTCATGGTTTCCACCGGCGCGTGTGCCTGGAAAGGGAATTCATAAACGGCTTCCAGTTTTTTTGCGGCTGACTCCAGCGCCGCGGCCGCATTGCCGTCGTCGCGCACAAAGTATCCATCCTGATTTAGCGCGCTTTCCATTTGCTGCAAGAATCGGTCGGAATCGAAATCGCGATTCGGCCCCGGATCCCATACGACCTTCAGCGCCTCGCGCCCCTTCATCGCAGCCCAGGTGTGATCCGCAACCACCGCGACCCCGGTCGCGAGCCCAGTCTTCACCGGGACTACGTGACGCACTCCCGCCACAGCTAACGCCGGGCGATCATCGAAGCTGATTATCTTTCCGCCCAGGTATGGGCATCGTTCGACCACTGCGTACAGCATTCCCGGAACACGGACGTCCAACCCATAGACTGCTCTCCCGGTTACAATTCCCGAGCCATCTGTTCTTTTCGCAGGCTTGCCGATTAAACGGAATTCCTTTGGATCTTTGAGCGGTGGATTGTCGGGCGGTTTTTGTTGTGCGGCAGCGGCGGCGAGTTGGCCATAAGTGAATCTGCGACCGCTGGGTTCGTGGACGACGGCGCCGTTGCTCGCGCGGCAAGTGGCGCGCTCTACTCGCCACTTCTCCGCGGCGGCGGAAATCAGCATTTCGCGCGCAGTTGCACCCGCCTTGCGCAGGGCTTTGTAAGTCCCAACAGTGCTGCCGCTGCCGCTGGTTCGCAACCGGATGCCTTTGAATCTGCCTCCGGGAAGCGCTTGTTCGAGCTGAATCCGCGACCAGTCTGCTTCCAGTTCTTCGGCGAGCATCATGGGTAGAGTGGTGCGAACGCCTTGCCCCATCTCTGACCGCGTAATCCAGAAGCGAACCACGTTGTCCGGCGTGATACTGATGTAAGCGTTCGGTTCGAACACAGTGGACGTTTCAGCTCTCGATCGGATGGGGGACTCAATCCAGATCGCCAGCCCCGCGCCAACTTTGAGCGTGGTGGTGAGAAATGTTCTCCGCGTGGCTCTCACGTGGTTTGTACCTCGCGGGCCGCCCGGTGAATGGCTCGCCGAATGCGCTGGTAAGTCCCGCAGCGGCATACGTGGCCTCCCAGGCTGGAGTCAATGTCTTCGTCGCTCACTTTTGATTTACCCCGGATCAAGGCGGCCGCCTGCATGATCATGCCCGCCTGGCAGTAGCCGCACTGCGAGACGTCTTCCTCAAGCCATGCCTTCTGGCAGGGATCGCTCGCCGTTTGCGGAAAGCCCTTCTATGGTTACGTACTCTTTGCCCGCGGTAGCTGCCAACCGAATCTGGCAGGAACGAACTGCCCTGCCATCCTCGTGCACGGTGCAGGCGCCGCACACCCCCATGCCGCACCCGTACTTGGTTCCAGTCAGACGCAGAAGGTCGCGTAGCGCCCAAAGCAACGGCATGTCGGGGTCGGCATCCAGTCGGTGCCGGGTTCCGTTGACGGTGAGAGTGAAGAGCGGCATAGAGGGCGTACAACTCAGTGTGACGCAAGGTGGTCGGGAAAGTTAGCGGACAAATTCACTGCGGTGTTGCGAATCGGTGAGATGAAGGTACAATTGCTGCCGTTTGTCGTAAACAGGGAGGGCGGCGGGATGCTCAGCTATTCGCGCGGGCCGGACGAGCCGCTGTGGGAGATGACGATCGGGCAGGTGCTCGATCAGACCGTCGAGCGCTGGGGCGATTCTCTGGCCCTGGTTTCCCTTCATCAATCGAAGCGCTATACCTGGCGTGAGTTGCGTGATCAGGCGGACCGCGTCGCGCGGGGCCTGTGGTCGATCGGGATCAGGCCGGGAGATCGCGTCGGCCTATGGTCCACCAACTGCGTGGAATGGGTGATGCTGCATCTGGGTTGCGCGCGGGCGGGCGCGATTCTGGTCAATGTCAATCCTGCTTACCGCGCGCATGAGTTGGCATTCACCTTGCGAAAGTCGCGCATGAAGGCTCTGTTTCTATGGGAGCGGGACAGCCGGTCGGAGTACGCGCAGATTCTTGCGGAAGCCCGCCATGGGCAGAATCTTCAACTCGAACACGTGATTATGTTCGGAACGGCGGCTTGGGAAGAGTTTTTGCGAGCTCAATGTGAAGTCCGCGCCGCGATTCAACCCGAAGACGTCGCCAACATTCAATACACCTCGGGAACGACCGGCATGCCGAAGGGCGTGATGCTCACTCACCGCAATCAGGTGAATAACGGCCGAATGCTGGCGCAAGGCATGCGCTACACGGAGCGCGATCGCATTTGTGTTCCCCTGCCGATGTACCACTGTTTCGGATGCGTGATCGGGACCATGTCGGCGCTGGCCAGCGGGGCGGCAATTATTCTTCCCAACTGGTGTTTTGACGCGCGAGCCACGCTCGAAGCCGTCGAGGCGGAGGGCGCCACCGCGCTCTACGGTGTGCCCGCCATGTTCATCTCGGAACTGAGTCTTCCCGAGTTCAAGAACTACAGCCTGGCAAGTCTGCGGACGGGCATGATGGCCGGCGCGCCCTGTCCGGTTGAAGTGATGAAGCGCGTCATGTGTGAGATGCATTGCCGCGAGTTGACCATCGGCTACGGTCAAACGGAGAGCACGCCGGTGGTGACTATGTCGACCCCTGACGACCCGGTCGAACTCCGAGTCTCTACGGTGGGCAAGGCGCTGCCGTGCACAGAGATGAAGATCGTGTCGCCAGCTTGACGGCAGCACGGTGCCAGCAGGCGAGCAGGGCGAAGTCTGCGCCCGCGGCTACATGGTGATGAAAGGATATGACGACGAGCCGGAGGCGACGGCCCGCGCTGTCGATAGCGAGGGCTGGCTGCATACCGGAGATCTGGGCGTGATGCGCGAGGACGGCTACATTCACCTGACCGGCCGGGCCAAAGACATGATCATCCGTGGCGGAGAAAATGTTTATCCGCGGGAAGTGGAAGAGTTTTTGTACGCGCATCCGAAAGTAGCTGAAGTGCAGGTGGTTGGGATTCCGGACGAACGCCTGGGTGAAGTCGTGCTGGCGTGGATACGCCTGAAATCGGGCGAGAGCGCCACGGAAGAGGAGATCCGCCGGCATTGTGAGGGCCAGATTTCCTACTTCAAAATTCCCCAGCACATCCGGTTTGTGGATGGGTTTCCGATGACAGTTACCGGGAAAATACAGAAGTTCAAAATTAGAGAGATCGAAACCAAAGAACGCGGCCTCGAACGCCTGGCTGCGCGGGAGACCGCGTAAGAAATTCGCAGGACAGGTTTCTTGAACAGGCGCCTAGCGCGGCCGCGTGATTGCGCCTTCCGAGGCGGATGACACCAGCGCGGCATACTTCGCAAACACACCAGTTGGATATCTCGGCTGCGGTGGCTTCCACTGTGCCAAACGCTGCCGCAAGGCGGCGTCGCTGACTTCAACTTCCAGCACCCGTTGATTGATATCGATGTGAATGGTGTCGCCTTCGTGTACGGCGCCGATGGGCCCGCCTAACGCGGCTTCGGGTGAAACGTGTCCCATCATCAGGCCGCGAGTGGCGCCGCTGAAGCGGCCGTCGGTCAGCAGGGCGACGGATCCGCCCAGGCCTTCGCCCACAATTGCCGCAGTCACGCTCAGCATCTCGCGCATACCGGGACCGCCCTTTGGTCCTTCGTTACGGATCACGACCACGTCTCCGGCCTTTATTTTTTTGCCGGTGACCGCGGTCATGGCATCTTCCTCGGATTCGAAGACGCGTGCCGGTCCGCGATGGCTCAAACGTTCGTGGCCGCTGATTTTGGCGACACATCCTTCGGGCGCAAGGTTGCCATGAAGAATTACCAGGCCGCCGGTCTTCTTTAATGGTTTGTCCAGCGGCGCAATGACTTCCTGACCCGGAGTTTCGACGGCGCTCTGGCCTTCAGCGCCCAGAGTCTGGCCGGTCACAGTGAGCGCATTCTCGTGAATATGACCTGCCTGCATCAGCCGACTAAGAAGGAGACGCACGCCTCCAGCACGATGCATGTCCGCAGCCACGAAGCGGCCTGAAGGTTTCAGATCTGCCAGCAGGGGAGTGTGCTCGCTGACTTTCTGAAAATCGTCGATGTGCAGGGGGACGCCAGCCTCACGCGCGATCGCGAGCAAATGCAGAACCGCATTGGTCGAACCACCGGTCGCAGCGACGGCGGCGATGGCATTGTCAAAGGCAGGCCGAGTCAGGATTTCTTTGGGAGTAAGACCCTTGCGCAAGAGATTCATGACCAGTTCGCCGCAGTCGAAAGCAACCTGATCTTTCTTCGGATCCATGGCAGGAACGCTGTTGAAGCCCATGGGAGAGAGCCCGATCATTTCCATCACCGTCGACATGGTGTTGGCGGTGTATTGTCCGCCGCACGCGCCTGCGGCAGGGCAGGCGACATTTTCCAGTTCGTGCAAGTCCGCATCGGACATTTTTCCGGCTGCATTGGCGCCGACGGCTTCGAACACGTCCTGAATGGTTACGTCCTTGCCGCGATAATTGCCGGCTGCGATGGTTCCGCCATAGAGCACAAGACCGGGAAGATTCAATCGCGCCAGCGCCATCGCGCCGGCGGGAATGGTTTTGTCGCAACCCACCACGCAAACCACCGCGTCGAACATCTGTCCGCGGCATACCAGTTCGATCGAGTCGGCAATCAATTCGCGGCTTACCAATGAGGCCCGCATACCTTCCGTGCCCATAGTTTCGCCGTCGCTGATGGCGATGGTGTTGAACTCCATCGGCGTGCCACCCGCGGCACGGATGCCTTCTTTCACCTTGGCCGAAAGGCGTCGCAGGTGGAAGTTGCAGGGCATGGTTTCGATCCACGTGTTGGCCACGCCGATGATCGGTTTGGCCAGGTCGCTGTCGGTGAATCCAATGGCCTTGAACATGGCGCGGGACGGGGCGCGATCGCGCCCATCGGTGATGCCGTGACTGCGGTGTTTTAAATCCATGGGAGAAAGATTATGACAGAGAGAGGTTCATCTTAGGAACTGGGCGTGGAAAAGCGCGCAGGGCTTCTTCGCTGAGGCCGCCATACTGCTAACCAGACGCCGCCGATTGGCAATCTGGATTCGGTCTGTATATTCTTTCCGCAATGCCTCGCGACACTGCCATTGATTCACGCCAGGACATCCTGCGCACTGCCGCTCGACTTTTTCAGCAGCAAGGCTACGACGCTACTTCCATGAACGATGTGGCGGCCGCACTCAAGCTCAGCAAGGGCGGTCTCTACCATCATTTCCAGAGCAAGGACGAGATCCTGTTTAACCTCATGAATCACGCCCTGGACGTCACTCAGGAGCGGGTCATCGACGCCGTGCAGGATATTGCCGATCCCGAAGAGCGCCTGCGCACGCGTGATCCGCCGGCATATCGAGGTGGTGATGAGCGTGCGCGACCGCGAAATCACGGTCATGCTGCATGAAAACCATCCGCTACCTCCGGCGATGCGACGGAAAATCAACGCGCGCAAAAAAGACTACGTGCACTTTATGGAAAATCTGATCGCTGAGGTGCAGCGCGAGCGAGGCTCGAAGGCGAATGTCAGCGCGCGAGCGTCGGCCTTCGCACTGCTCGGCATGATCAACTGGATCTATCAGTGGTACCGGCCGGAAGGCGCTTTGCAGGAAGAGAGCTCTGGTGCGGGAGTATACCGAGATTTTCTTTGCCGGGGCTTTTCAGTAAGTCGTCGACAACATTCGGTATGTCATCCTGCGCGATCCTGCTCCTTCGCTTGCGAAGCAGCGGGTGAGTCGAAGGACTCTACGGAAGACGATGTCTGAAATGGCCCGAGGGGATGGGAAATCGGGGATTGCCAGGCGTAGGGGTCCTTCGACTTCGCCCATGCGTTCGCGAGCGAACGCATGGGCTTCGCTCAGGATGACAAAGGATAGAGAATGGCAAAACAGGAAGAGTTCTTTGAAATTGACGAACTGGAGCGGAAACGCGGCCAGGCAGGGAAGTCCTATCTGGAGTTTCTGCGAGTTCCGCCCATGAGCGC
Source organism: Terriglobia bacterium (assembly GCA_963734265.1). Taxonomy (GTDB): domain Bacteria; phylum Acidobacteriota; class Terriglobia; order Terriglobales; family Acidobacteriaceae; genus JAIQFF01. The sequence goes on along the minus strand of CAVTGN010000008.1, from coordinate 498,304 downwards.
GGGGGTTTATACATTGCCGGCCGGAGGCGTCGATTCCCAGAAGCCTCATCGAGAAGATGAGATGTATTACGTCGTGCGCGGACGGGCTCGCATGCGGGCGGGTCAGGAGAATCGGACGGTGCGGCAGGGCAGCGTGATTTTTGTGGCTGCGGGAGTGGAACACCGGTTTTACGACATTGAAGAAGAATTGGTGGTGATGGTGTTCTTTGCGCCGTCAGAAAGTTGATTGGCGGGCTACGGCGTGGCTGTGTCTTTGCCGGGGATCCAGTAAATCTCTTCCTTCAATACTTCCTTGGCAAATCCAATTCGCTGCAGCATTCCTTTGCCGTGCTCGATCATCTGGGGATGGCCGCACAGATAGCCGACAGAGTTCGCGCCGTTGAGTCCCCACATGTCGGTGTATTTGCGAATCAGATCGTCCACCCGGCCAACTTCGCCCGTCCATTTAGGATCGTCCCAGGGGCGGCTGACCGTAGGGATGTATTTCAGCCAAGGGGCTTCTTCGGCGAACTTCCGCAGTTCATCCAGGTAGCCGAATTCCCAGGAGCGGCTGGCGCCGTTGAGCAGGAATAATTTCTGTTCGCCGGCAAACTTGCCTTCCTTCCAGTCTTTATAAAGCGTGCGGATATAGCTGACGAAGGGCGCAATTCCGGTGACGGTCGAGACCAGCAGGTGATTGGTGCGTCCGCTTTTCGTGTCGAGCGTAAAGCGTCCCTTGGGAACTTTACGCATGAGCATTTCATCGCCAACCTGGAGCTTGTAAATCTCTGGAGTCAGTTCGCCCTGCGGGACCAGCTCAAAAAAGAATTCGATTTCGTTCTCATAGGGAGAAGACACGATGGAGTAGGGACGCTCCGAACGTTTCTCCGGACGCTGCACGCCGAGGGTGGCGTACTGGCCGGGGGCGAACTTGAACTCGCCGTTAGGCTGGACACGGATCATCCATAGATCCGAAGAGTAGTCCACGCGCCTGATGATCCTGACCCGGTAGAACTTGTCGTCCGGAGTTGCCATGCGTACGCCTCAGGCTGGTGAGCCTATAAGGTGCATCAGTTGGCAGGAATATGGCAAGCTGGAATTCTGCTGGAGCGGTTTACTGATTCAGGACGGGATCACACCGGTTGCGCTTCGCTTCCAGCCTGAGCCAGGGTAGCGACACTCAGCTCGTAGCGCTGGCGAAGCCGCTGCAGCGAAGTCTTGATGGTCTCTTCATCTGCAGTATTGCCCTGGTCGCTGGCGTCTGCCATGGCACGGGCGGAATTTTCCGACAGGGTATTCGCCACTTCCAGCAAGGCCAGCAGCGAGTCGGCATGCAGCTTCCACAAAGACGGTGAATTTTCCGCTCGCTTGAGCTCTTCCAGTTCGGTGCTGATGCGAGCGACCACGGCCACAATGCGGAGCAACACCCGGGCAACATTGCCGCGCTGACTCTTTTCCTCCAGATAGTCGGCGCTGCAGGCGTCGGCTTCGGCAGGTGAGAGAGTGAGGTTGAAGAAGCGCATGGGAACAACCTGGCGGAATTTCGGATCGGCGACACGTACGAACACCCGAACCGATTCCTCAACCTGGCGAACCTTGGTTTCTTCAGTAGAAATTTGTTGCGGCGTAACCGCCGAGCGCATGGCCTGCACATCGAACACCGGCCGACGGGAACGCGCGGGCGGCGCGGGTTTAGGGGCAGGCCGGCCGGGCTGGTTAAATGCCGGCGTGGGCACCGACGCAAAATATGACACGCGGCGAATTGGCGGACGCCGCTCCAGGGCCTGTTTCAGCTTGGAGACCCGGCGAAATTTGTCCAGTGCAGTGCTGTAGTCGATCTTCAGCAATTCGCTCTCTTCCAGGGAAGCCACGTGCTCGACGGTAACGTCCACGCCTTCTACATTGCCGAGAATGGTGCCGCCCTGTTCCTGCAAAGCTGCGGCGAATTCTCTTATTTCGGCTGCAGCTGCGTGAAACAACTCGTCGAACCGCTTGCCGAAGGCGGCGTTGTAGGGAGCGATCGTCGCCAGAACTCCGGGATGATAGAAGGAAGCATCGAGCGACTGTTTCATGTCCCGAACCCGAGTAATAATCCCCGAGTCCAGCAGGGCGTTCAGGTCGGAGTAGGCCAGCGCCTCCTGCTGCAGCGGATCGAAGCGGCGCAACATTTGTACATGCTCCTCGGAGAGCGAGGGCACGTCGGTGTCGGCAAGAATTTCAATCAGGGCAATTTCAAAGGGCGAAAGCGGCAGCGAACCATCGAGTCCATAACCCCGGCGCTCCCACTGTCCCGGGACGCGCGGATGGCGATAAAGAAAAGTCGCGACTAAATCGGTCTTATCGCGATTGATGTCGCTGGCATCTTTTTTGCGGGTGTAATAGCGCAGTATGGCCTCTGCGATTTCGGGATCGATCTCGGAGGTGAAAGCCCGCCGCAGCATGGCCGGCGTGATGGCCTGATCGAGCAGGCGCAACCAGCGGCGCATTTTGTCGAGCGTGGCACGGACCTCGCCGTCTCCCTGCTGCAGGGAAATCGCTTCCAGGCCGGCCGGAACCGGGACTTCACCGCCAACGTGGTCCTGCAAGAGCTTTTCGTAGAAGCCCTGCACGGTGGCCAGGATGGCCAGCTCCCATTTTGGATCTTCTACCACTTTGGCTCCCGAGAACCTGACTAGCTGCGAAATACAGGTTTGGCCTTAGTAAATCCCAATTTGGGCTTCCGGCACAATCGTTTTCCAGGAGGGATGGCACTAAAGTCACAACGGATCGAGGGGGATTTTCTCTCTGGAGTCAGCCATAGACCACGTGGGGACAGCCGCCCTCGGCTGTCCGGGCGAGCAACGCTCGCCAGTCCTGCGATGCATTTTGAGCCTACGTCGGACTTGCGAAAATCCTGCGGAGCTAAGCTCCGCCTGGACAGCCGAGGGCGGCTGTCCCCACATGGCCTGTGGCCCCACGTGGCCTGTGGCGTTCAATCGAATTACTTTTTCAGGTCCTTCAGGATTTCGCGCGCGGCGTTGGCGCCCGAGCCGCCGGTCAGGCCGGCGCCGGGATGAGTGCCTGAGCCGCAGAGATATAAATTCTGAATTGGGGTGCGGTAGCGCGCCCAGTCGAGCAGCGGGCGCATGGTGAAAAACTGGTCCAGGGCCAACTCACCGTGAAAGATGTGTCCACCGGTGAGCCCGTAAGTTTCTTCCAGATCCTGAGGAGTAATGATCTGGTGCGTCAGGATCAGCTCCGGCAAGTTCGGAGCATATTGCGACAGCGTCTTGACCACAGTGTCGCCCAACGGCACACGCTGCTTTTCCCAGTCGCTGCCTTTCAATTTGAAAGGAGCATATTGCATGTAGATGGACATCACGTGCTTGCCCTCAGGCGCCAGCGCGGGATCGGTGAGCGACGGAATCGCGACTTCGAGATAAGGCTGTTTGGAGAAATTTCCGTACTTGGATTCGTCAAACGCCCGCTCCAGATAGTCGATCTCCGGGCCGATATGAATGCGCCCGCTCAGTGAACGATTGTGATTTTCGCCTTCGAGCGCGGTGAATTTCGGTAGTCCGGAAAGCGCAAGGTTGACCTTGGCAACCGTGCCAGGCATGCGATAGTGCTGCAACTTCATCACGAAATCGGGCGACAATTGCGCCGGGTCCACAAGCTTTAACAGCGTGCGTTTGGGATCGGCGTTCGAGATCACGGCCCTGGCGGTAATCTCCTCGCCGGTGGAGAGCACGACGCCGCTGGCGATGCCATCCTTTACGCGAACTTCAATCACTTCCGCGCCGCTTCGGATTTCGGCTCCGGCTTGCTGTGCGGCGGCGGCCATGGCCTGAGTTACAGCGCCCATGCCGCCGGTGGCGAACCATGACGTGCCGGCGGGATGCTCATCCGCGGCGGCACGCATGAGAAGTACGAGACTGCTGCCGGCAGACCACGGTCCAAGAAATGTTCCGAAGATGCCGCGGGCAGCAATCGTGGCCCGCAAAAGCTCGGTCTCGAAATACTCTGCCACCAGGTCGGCCACCGCCATCGGCCCCCAGCGCAGCAGGCGGTACATATCCCGCCGTCCAAGTTTGCGAACGGCACGGCCGGTGTTGAGCATGCCCCACAGATCGCCCGAGCTGGGATTGTCGATATTCGGCGGCGCCAGCGCCAGAGCTTTGCCGATCACGCGGCCCATACGGGCGAGCGAGGCCTGGAACTGCGGGTACTTGGTCGCATCTTTCTGAGAGAAGTCGGCGATTTCCTGCGCGCATTTTTCCGCATCGCGATAGAGAACGAGAGCGCGGCCGTCCGGAGTGAGAGCAGTTACCTCAACTTCGGGCGTAATCATGTTCAGCCCGTGCTTGGCCAGTTGCATGTCGCGAACGATATCGGGCCGCAATGGTCCGGCTGAGTGGGCGAGCGTGGAACAGCGAAAGCCAGGATGGAATTCTTCTGTGATGGCCGCACCGCCGGGTTGCGCCCGGCGCTCCAGCACCAGCGGCTTGAACCCAGCTTTGGCCAGGTAGAAGGCGGTGACCAGCCCATTGTGGCCGCCGCCGATGATGACCACGTCCCGGTTTGTGGATACGCTGGTTTTTGCGGGCATGCGCTAGGCTGCTCCCTTGAAGTCTTTCAGGATTTCGAGAGCCGCTAGCCTGCCCGGTCCGCCCATGATGCCGCCACCCGGATGCGTGGCTGATCCGCACATGTACAAGTTCTTGATGGGAGTGCGGAATTGCGCCCAGCCCGGCACCGGCCGCAGGAAGAACAGTTGCTCCAGCGACAGTTCACCCTGGAAGATGTTGCCCTCGCTAAGCCCAAAATCGCGTTCCAGGTCGAGCGGCGTTACCACCTGCCGATGCAGGATGATGTCCTTAATGTTGGGCGCGTATTCGGCGATGGTGTTGATCACGTTGTCGCCGAAGGCTTCTTTTTGATCGTCCCAGTTGAGCCCCGGCCGCAAGCTTGTAGGGCGCGTACTGCACGAAGCAGGACATGATGTGTTTACCCGGCGGCGCGACCGAAGGATCGGTCAGCGTGGGAATGACCATGTCGATGTAAGGACGGCGGGAAAAATTGCCGTACTTGGCGTCGTCGTAGGCGCGTTCCATGTATTCAACGCTGGGAGAAATCGAAATCGCGCCGCGCAGATGCGCGCCCGGTCCGGGGATGGCCTTGAAGTTGGGCAGTGCGTCGAGAGCCAGATTCACCTTGCCGGAAGATCCGCGGTACTTATAGCGGTTCACTTCTTCCAGAAATTCAGCGGGCAGCGTGCCAGTCTCAATAAACTTTGTGAAAGTAAGCCGGGGATCGACGCTGGACGAAATGATGTCGGCATAAATTTCGTCGCCGTTGGCCAGCACCACGCCTTTGGCCTTGCCGTTCTTCACGATGATCTGTGCAATCGCGGCTTCAGTGCGGATTTCGGCGCCAGCCTCGCGGGCCGCATCAGCGATGGCATTGGAGATTGCGCCGGTGCCGCCACGGGCAAACCCCCATGAGCGGAAGGCGCCATCAATCTCTCCCATGTAGTGGTGCAACAGCACATAGGCGGTCCCCGGCGAGCGCACACCGAGGAACGTTCCGATGATGCCCGAGGCAGACATCGTCGCCTTGAGCACATCGGTTTCAAACCACTGATCCAGGAAGTCGATGGCGCTCATGGTCATCAACTGCACCTGGTTGTATTTGTCCTCGCTGGTCATGCCCTGAAAACGCCGGCCGATGAACAGCAGCTTCATCAGTTCTTTGGGATTCAACGTCGCCGGATCGGGAGGAACCATGCTCAGGATCGGTTTCACGAAGCGGCACATGGCCTGCATCGCCTTGCCGAATTCGTCGTAGGCCTCCGCATCAACTTTCGAGTGCCGCGCGATCTCGCGATGAGTCTTGCCGTGATCATTGACTCGCCACAGGTAGTCGCCGCTGGGCATGGGAGTGAAAGTGCCGTCGAGCGGGAGGATTTCCAAGCCATGGCGGGGCAGATCGAGATCGCGAATGATTTCCGGACGCAGCAGCGAGACCACGTAAGAGCAGACCGAGAATTTAAATCCCGGGAAAACTTCTTCGGTGACCGCCGCGCCGCCCAGTACGTGACGCCGCTCCAGCACGAGAACTTTCTTGCCAGCGCGCGCCAGGTAGGCGGCAGTGGTGAGGCCGTTGTGACCTCCGCCGATAATGATTGCGTCGTATTTCGAGTTAGACGGCATGCCGGCTTTCAATTCTCTGTCCACGAAACGGACAGCATTGGCGATACAAAGTTTTCAGAATTCTAACAGTTACATCTTGAACATCGGGAAGAGAACGCGACGACTCGGACTAGAGCCCGCTGGGAAGAACCGTCCAGGTAAGGATGACGTTCCAGGGTGATGTCATGGTTTTGACTGTCGTGATCGAAATTCATTCTACCGGGAAGTACGATTCTTGTCTGCAAAGATTCGCAGGTCTTCGCGCTCTCTGCGGAATCTTTGCGGCCTTTGCGGTTCAAGATGTTTACCGCGAAGAACGCGAAGGTCGCAAAGCAACGCTCCCTCTGATGCGGATCAGCCGTGACCAGCAGTCATCCGGGCACTGGCGTCATCACCACGGCGCTGCTTATAATCCAGGCTGAATCGAGGAAACAACTTGCCAGTCGGAACTGCATTTCACGAACGAACTTTTCCACTTTGCCAGAGCCTGAATTACCGCGAGTGGTCCGGCTACTACACCGTCAGCGTGTACGAAGTGCATCACGAGCATGAGTACAACGCCATCCGCAACGCCGCGGCGCTCATCGACATCACTCCCCTTTACAAGTACCTGATCACCGGCAAGGACGCCACCAAGATGGTCAATCGCGTGATCACCCGCGATATCAGCCAAGGTGAGAGTCGGTCAGGTAATTTACTGCTGCTGGTGTGACGAGCAGGGCCACGTGATCGACGACGGTACCATCACTCGCCTGGAAGAAAACAAATATCGCTGGACCGCTGCCGACCCCAGCCTGCGTTGGTTCCGGCAGAACGGCTTGAACATGGATGTTCAGGTCGAGGACATTTCGGAGCAACTGGCCGCTCTCGCTCTGCAGGGGCCAACCTCGGGCAAATTGCTCAAAGCCGTTGCGGAAGCCGACATCGCCAATCTCAAATATTTCCGCATGACCCGCGGCAAGATCGGCAACGTTTTCGTGGATATCTCTCGCACCGGATACACCGGCGATCTGGGTTATGAGATCTGGGTTCCGTGGAACGATGCGGTGAAAGTCTGGGACTCGATCATGGAGAAAGGGAAGCAGTTCGACATCCACGCGGCCGGAATGCTGGCGCTCGACGTGGCCCGGGTCGAGGCCGGATTGCTGCTGATCGAAGTCGATTACACCAGCAGCAAGAAGGCGCTGATCCCGTCGCAGAAATATTCACCCTACGAGTTGGGCTTTGGCAAGATGGTTCATCTCGAGAAAGAAAACTTCATCGGCAAGGCCGCGCTGCTCGAGCAACAGAAACGCGGTGTGCCGCGGCAACTGGTCGGACTCGAAATCGACTGGCCCGAAGTGGAAGAACGCTACGAAAAATTTGGGCTCACGCCCGCCGCCCCCAGCCAGGCTTCGCGCGTCGCGGTTCCCGTTTACGCGGAAGACAGGCAGGTGGGCAAGGCCACTACCACCACGTGGTCGCCGGTGTTGAAGAAGATGATCGCTCTGGCCAGTGTGGAGACTGCGCACTCCCAGATCGGCAACAAACTGCAGATGGAGATCACCATTGAAGCTATCCGGCAAAGGGTGACCGCGAAGATTGTGAAGATGCCATTCTTCAATCCGGAGCGTAAGACAGCAGTACCGGTATAGCGAAACCAATCAAAGTCTGATCCTTCGCGATGGAAGTTTCTCAGGACGACGCCGACGTGGAGACTTGTCCAAACTGTGCAACTGACGGCGTCGGTTCTGGCTTGACAGCCGGGCCAAATACATCTCTCATTCATTTTGAGGGCATCTCAAAAGGCTAAATCCCACCCCATGATTCGAAAACTTAGCTTGGCCGTCGTGGTTCTTGCCGTGCTGTTGTGGCATCCCCTAGCAACCCAAAAAGCTTCCGCGCCCGATTCCAGCCTGCCGCTGCGGACCGGCGTGTACGACCCCAGTCTCGATGCCAAAGTAGAAAATCTTCTGCGCCAGATGACCCTGGAAGAGAAGGTCGGCCAATTGGTTCAATATTCGCCAGGTCAGGCGACCGGACCGGGCGCAGGACGTTCCGACTACAAAGAACTCATCGCCGACGGCCAGATCGGTGCCCTGTTCAACGTCACCACAGCGAAGGAGACCAACGCATTCCAGCGCGTTGCAGTTGAAAAGTCGCGTCTGCATATCCCAATTGTTTTTGGGCTCGACGTGATTCATGGCTTCCGCACGGAATTCCCCATCCCGCTGGGTCTGGCCTCGACGTGGGATCCGGCGCTGGTGGAGCAGGCGGCTCGGGTGGCGGCCCAGGAGACTTCGGCCACGGGAATTCGCTGGACTTTCTCTCCCATGGTGGATATCTCCCGCGACGCCCGCTGGGGGCGGATGATGGAAGGCGCCGGCGAAGATCCATTTCTGGGTGCGCAGATGGCGGCAGCCTACGTTCGCGGATATCAAGGCTCGCGTCTTGATGCGCCGGATAGCATTGCGGCCTGTGCTAAACACTTCGTCGGGTATGGCGCGGCCGAAGGCGGACGCGATTACAACACCACTGAAATCTCCGAGCACACACTTCGGCAGGTTTATCTGCCACCGTTTCACGCAGCGGTGGATGCGGGCGCGGCGAGCATCATGAGCGCCTTCAACTCGCTCAACGGAGTGCCGACCTCCGCCAATCCGTTCACGCTGAAGCAAATTCTGCGCACGGAGTGGGGATTTCGGGGCGTGGTTGATAGCGATTGGACCTCGGTCGCTGAAATCATTCCACACGGCATCGCCAATGACGGGGCTACCGCGGCCCGCAAAAGTTTTCTGGCGGGCGTTGACATGGATATGGTCAGCAGCCTTTATCACGATCACCTGGCCGCGCTGGTCCGTTCCGGACAGGTGCCGCAGGCAAATTTGGACGAGGCCGTAAGGCGCGTTCTGCGCTTTAAGTTCGCGCTGGGATTGTTCGATCATCCTTATGCTGACGAGGCGCACGAAGCTGAGGCCATGCTGCGACCAGAAAGTGTCGTGTTGGCGCGAACCGCCGCTGAGCGATCTTTTGTTCTTCTGAAAAACGAGCCAGGAAAGAATCACGCGCCCTTGCTTCCGCTATCAGACGCGGTTCATGACATTGCGTTGATCGGACCGCTCGGTGACGATCGATCCAACATGCTGGGAGCATGGACGGGAAAAGCCCGAGCCGAAGACGCGGTCACTTTACGTGCGGCCCTCGCCCAACGAGTAGGAGAGCAGCACCTGTTTCAGGCGAAAGGCGTCGGTATCACCGGCGGGTCCGACGAGGAGCTGAACGCTGCGGTCGCAGGCGCCGCTAAAGCGGATGTGGTAATTCTCGCGCTCGGCGAAGATGCTCCCGGGATGACCGGCGAAGCCGCTTCACGAACCAACCTCGGCCTGCCGGGGCGCCAGCAGGAATTGCTGGAGAAAATTGTCGCCACGGGCAAACCGGTGGTTCTCATTCTGTTCAGTGGACGTCCGCTCACTTTGCCGTGGGCCTTCGAACACGTTCCGGCGGTGCTGGAAGCGTGGTTTCCGGGCATCCAGGCCGGACCGGCGCTGGTGCGCACGCTTTACGGCGAATCCAACCCCAGCGGCCGGCTGGTGCTAAGTTGGCCTCGCAGCGTCGGACAGGAGCCGCTTTACTACAACGCCCTAAGCACCGGGCGGCCTGCGAACAAAGTGGATTTGACCAGACCCCCGAGCAACTCGGAAGAGAAATACGTGTCGCGTTACATCGATGAGCAGAACAGCCCGCAGTTTCCATTCGGCTACGGTCTGTCCTACAGCAGTTTCCGTTACGGGCCGACGGAAATGAGTGGAAAGAAATTGCTGGCGTCCAACTTGAACCAAGGGCTCGATGGGAGTCCCGGAGGGCCAAAAGCTGTACTGACCGCCAGCGCTGAAGTTACCAACACCGGTTCCCGCCCGGCGGAAGAAGTGGTTCAGCTCTACATTCGTCTGCAAGGCACCAGTATGACGCAGCCGGTACGTGCGTTGAAGGGATTTCAGCGCATCCCTCTGGCGCCAGGCGAAACCAAGAAAGTGACGTTTATGTTGAAGCCGGAGGCGTTCGCCCTGTGGGATGACCAAAACCATTTCGTCGTCGAACCCGCAAAGGTGACGGTCTGGATCGCTCCGGATTCGGCCCGCGGATCGGGAGCCGAGTTGGAAATCCAACCGTAGACATGTGCTAGACGGGCATGAATTCAATGCCGTCGCCACGACCGGGAAGGGCACGACTTTCAGTCGTGCCGAAACCGCTATGAGCCGATGCGGCTTTGAGCCGCTGAGGTTCGCTGTTTATCCGGCAGCATTCAAGGCTGGTCATCCGCACGAGTACCGCAACCAGTCCGAAAAGATGCCTAGAACATCCCGCAGCGGCTGAAGCCGCAGAGTATCCGTCCGGAGCGGCACGGCTAAAGCCGTGCCCTTCCCAAAGCACAGAGGCAGGCGGAATTCGTGCTTTGCCACGCCTGATCTGAACTGGCCGTGACGCAGCATGATCGGCGGGCCGAGGCAAAGTCTTCCTTCCCCTAGACCACCTTCTTCTGAAATACCTTCAACTCTTTGGGAATGATGAATACCGCGTCATCCTTTGCCAGTTCCAGTTCCTGAAACTTTTCCTGCGAAAGCTCGACGTGAACCGGCGTTCCCCACTCGGTGAGGGCTTCGACTTTGACCAAGGGGCCGGCCGAATTAATGTGTTTGATGATGGCGCGAAAGTTGCTTCCGCCATTGGGCTGGCGATGGATCTCCAACAGATGCGGCCGCACATAGACTAACTCTCCGGTGGCGGCGTCGTGAATCGCGGGATTTTCCTCGTCGATGCGGCCGTGGAATAGATTTACGTTGCCCAGGAAGTTATAAACGAAAGGCGTGATCGGACGATGGTAAACCTCGTCCGGACTGCCGACCTGCTCGATGCGGCCTTCGTTCATCACGGCGATGCGGTCGGCAACCTCCAGCGCCTCGTCCTGATCGTGGGTCACGAACACGCTGGTGATGTGAACTTCGTCGTGCAACTGCCGCAGCCAGCGGCGCAGCTCCAGCCGGACTTTCGCGTCCAGCGAACCAAAGGGCTCGTCCAGCAGCAGAACGCTGGGTTCAACCGCCAGCGCGCGCGCCAGCGCAACCCGCTGCCGCTGGCCTCCCGAAAGCTGGGAAGGATATCGGCTGGACAAATTTCTCAGCTGAATCAGCTTGAGCAGTTCGTCAACCTTGGCACGAATCTGCTGCTTCGAGGGGCGCACTGCGCGCGGCCGGACTCTGAGCCCAAAAGCGATGTTTTCAAACACCGTCATGTGGCGGAAAAGGGCGTAGTGCTGAAACACGAAACCGACGCGGCGATCGCGCGCAGTTCGCTGAGTCGTATCTTCGCCATCGAATAGCACGGTTCCAGAATCGGCGAATTCCAGTCCCGCGATAATGCGCAGCAAAGTGGTTTTCCCCGAACCCGACGGTCCCAGCAGGGCCACCAACTCGCCGGAGGGAATCTCCAGGTCGACGTGGTCAAGGGCGGTAAACTGCCCAAACTTCTTGGTGATGTTCCGCGCCTCAATACTCATGCAACTCCCCGCTCATGCAACTTCCCCGTTCCACCGCGCGGATTCCGCAAGCTGGTGCCGCGCTCTCCATTCCACCAGGGTCTTAACCACCAGCGTAGCCAGAGCCAGCAAAGCCAGCAGCGATGCCACGGCAAAGGCGGCTGCGAATTGATATTCGTTATAGAGAATCTCAACGTGCAGCGGCATAGTGTTGGTGCGTCCTCGAATGTGGCCGGAAACGACTGAGACGGCGCCGAATTCGCCCATTGCCCGGGCATTACACAGGATTACACCATAGAGTAATCCCCATTTTATGTTGGGCAGGCTCACCCGGAAAAAAGTTTGCCAGCCGCTGGCACCCAGGGCCAGGGCGGCTTCCTCCTCTTCCTGTCCTTGCGCCTGAAGCAGCGGGATCAACTCGCGAGCCACAAAAGGAAAAGTCACGAAGATCGTTGCCAGAACAATTCCCGGGACGGCAAAAATGATTTGCAGGTCATGCCGGGCCAGCCACGGTCCCAGCACTCCTTGCAAGCCGAAGAGCAGCACGTAGATCAAGCCCGCGACCACGGGAGAGACGGAAAACGGCAGGTCAATCAGGGTGATCAACAGGCTCTTTCCGACAAACTCAAATTTTCCGATGGCCCAGGCCGCCGCCACCCCAAACACCAGGTTCAGTGGCACCGCGATGCCTGCCGCCAGAAGCGTCAAGCGGATCGCCGCCAGCGCGTCGGGTGTGCGCAGGCTGGCCCAATAGACAGAGACTCCTTTTTCAAAGGCCTGAGAAAAGACAATCGCGAGCGGCAGGAAAATAAAAAGCGCGAGGAACAACACAGCTATGCCGATCAGCGTCCAACGGACGGCCGCCGACTCTCCGGTCGCGGTCGTGGCAATGCGCCCGCTTCTCGGAAGCTTTCCCGCAACTAGTGTAGTGGTTGCCATTTATCTCTCAGTCTCAATGAACATTTACGTTTCCATCAGCTCCGGAACTAACTCGGCGGCCTTCTCGTCCCGGCTGCTGCTCCACTTCTGCAAAAGGTTGATCGGCAGCAGCAACACCAACGAGAACACCAGCATGACTACGGCGATGGCAGTTGCGCCCGCATAGTCGTACTGATCGAGCTTGGTGATGATCAGTAAAGGCGTGATTTCAGTTCGCATTGGCATGTTGCCGGAGATGAATACCACCGAGCCGTACTCTCCGATTGCGCGGGCGAATGCCATGGCGAAGCCGGCCAATGCCGCCGGCAGAATCGTCGGCAGCACAACCTGCGAGAAAGTTTGCCAGCGGCTGGCTCCCAGGCTGGCCGCAGCTTCTTCGAGTTCCTTGTCCATGTCTTCCAGGACGGGCTGCACGCTTCGGACCACGAAGGGCAGGCCAATAAACGTGAGCGCGATGGCGACTCCCAGCGGGGAATAGGCCGACTTGATTCCGAGAGCAGCAAGCGGCTTACCCAGCCAGCCGTTGGGCGCGTAGATGGTGGTCAAGGCAATGCCCGCAACCGCGGTGGGCAGCGCGAATGGAAGATCTACCAGCGAGTCAAATAATCGCTTGCCGGGAAAACTGTATCGCACCAGCACCCACGCCACCAGAACCCCAAATACAAGATTGACGAGAGCAGCGATCAGCGAAGCCCCGAAGGTCAGACGATAAGAGGCCACAGCGCGAGGAGACGAAACGATGTGCCAGAACTGACTCCAGCTCAGCGCCGAAGCTTTCAGAAAAGTTGCAGCCAGCGGAATCAGCACAATCAGGCTGAGGTACAGCACGGTGAATCCCAGCGCCAGTCCGAAACCCGGCAGGTTGCTGCGTTTTTTGAAAGTAAAAGTCATCCCTTTACCGGCTATTGATTGGGCTGATAAATCTGATCGAACACCCCGCCATCGGCAAAGTGTGTTTTCTGCGCGTTCTGCCATCCGCCGAAAGTGTCATCGACGGTAACCAGCTTCACTTTGGGAAAAGTCGACGCGTACTTCTTCGCGACTGATTCAAGCCGCGGCCGATAATAATTTTTCGCGGCGATCTCCTGCCCCTCGGGTGTGTACAGATACTCCAGGTAGGCTTGGGCGGCGTTCCGCGTGCCTTTCTTGTCCACTACTTTGTCTACGATTGCCACCGGCGGCTCGGCCAGGATGCTCTGCGACGGCACCACAATTTCAACTTTGTCCGGTCCCAGCTCCTTGATGGAGAGAAAGGCCTCATTTTCCCAGGCAATCAGCACATCGCCGATTCCACGCTGCACGAATGTGGTCGTCGATCCCCGCGCTCCCGAATCCAGCACCGGAACATTCTTGTAAAGGCGGCTCACAAAATCTCGCGCCTTCTCTTCGCTGCCTCCTGGTTGTTTGAGAGCGTAGGCCCAGGCAGCGAGGTAATTCCAGCGCGCTCCGCCCGACGTTTTGGGATTGGGCGTGATCACCGAAATCCCCGACTTCACCAAGTCGTCCCAATCTTTTATATGTTTCGGATTACCCTTTCGCACCAGCAGCACAATCGTTGACGTGTAGGGAGTGCTGTTCTGCGGCAACCGCTTCTGCCAGTCCGCCGGAAGCAATCCGGCATTCTGCGAAATTGCGTCGATGTCGTAGGCCAGCGCCAGGGTGACCACGTCAGCCTGCAATCCATCAATCACAGCGCGAGCCTGTTTGCTTGATCCGCCGTGAGACTGCTCGACCGTGACTGTCTGGCCGGTCTTAGCCTTCCAGTATTTGGCAAAGGCCTGGTTGAAATCCTGATACAACTCCCGCGTGGGGTCGTAGGAAACATTCAGCAACGAGACTTGACCGGACTGGCCCAGACCTTGGATCGACAAAACAGTCAGCAGACCAAGAGCGATTAGGATTTTCTTCCGCACTAGCTCTCCCCCATAAAATTTCGCTAAAAACCAAACGGCCGACGATTTTGATCATCGTCGGCCGTTTGAGAACTTGAATGTTTTGCTCCGGCTACATTCCATCCTCGTGCCCACGACGATTACGACACGCGCAGCAACAGCTCGCGTTCGTACAACAGGTGGACATAGCTTGGCCGGTCACCATGAAAGAGAGTATAAGCAAATCGTCTTGTATAAGTCTAGTAGTTTTATAGACATTGTTGCTTTAGGGCATATGCGGGACGGCTCGGGTTCGCCCCTGCTTTCGTGACCCGTACTAGTTTCTCAGCGCTGCAGCACGCGCCAGTTCGCGCCTGGCATCGTCGGTCCTGCCCAGGTGTTCGTAAGCTTGTGCCAGAAGGGAATGGGCGTCGGCAAAATCAGGCAGACGGGTGGATGCAATCTCAAGATGAACCACGGCGGTCTTGTAGTCGCCGCGTTTAAGCAGGCTCGTGCCCATTGCATAGTGGGCCCAGGTCGAGTCCGGCTGCAGTTCTATGGCGCTATGCAATCGCTCAATCGCTTGCGGGAACTGGCCTAATTGCGCGAGTGCTGCTCCCATCACGTACTGCGCCAGATACATCTTCGACGAGCTCGCCATGAGCGGTTCCAGGACAGCGACCGCTTTCTCCGGCTTTCCGTCATTCAGCAAACTTTGCGCAAGCAATACCTTGTTCGCGACGGCAATTCCGTCCTTCGGATCGACTCCGCTGGCCGTGCTCACCGGCGAACCTGACTTCTGCAGGCCGACATATCCCAGAGACGCCAGTTTCTGCATTTCACTCGAAGTGAGTTCCGAAGCGCCAGCAGCGGCGCCGGAGTTGGTAAAACGTCGGTCGAACGCATCCAACTGGGCCGCGATGGTTTCCAGCGTGGCTTTGGAACTCTGCGCCAGATTGTGCGCCGCGCCCGGATCAGCGGCGAGATCGTATAGTTCGGGTTTCGGCGATCGAATGTACAGATATTTTCCGGCACGCCACGACTCCAACCCGCTCCAGCCAAACGCGCGCTGAGGGAACTCACTCGCGGAATAGGCAGGCTGATCGGAATTTGTATTTGCTTTGGCAATCCGCAACAGCGACTGTCCTTGCATCTGCGAAGGAATAGCGACTCCAGCGACTTCCAATAGAGTGGGGGCAATATCCACCAGGCTGGCTCTGGCCCGCACACGCTTTCCTGCGCTCTGGTTCTGCGGCAATTTCACAACCAGGGGAACCCGGACAGTTTCATCGTAGAGAAAAATGCCATGCGACTCTTCGCCATGAGCTCCCAGGCTTTCTCCGTGATCGGAAGCAATCACGATCAACGTGTTGTCGTACAAGTCGCGGGCTCGAAGCGCCGCGATCAATTTTCCAACCGACGCATCAGCACTTGCGATCGCCGCGTTGTACGCGGCGCCCGACGCAGCCGCAGGATCGTTCAGGTGTATCCACAAAAAGAACGGTCCTCGAGCATTGCCAGCAAGCCAGTTGCTGGCTCGAGCTACGACCTGCGCTCCTGACCGCTCGACGGAGCTGAAACGGCTTTGTCCACGCGCCGGCGGACGAAATCCGGCGTCATACACCGTAAAGCCCCGGTCGAAGCCAGGGGCGAATCCGTTTTTCGGGTCCAGCGCGATGGATCCCACAAATGCAGCCGTGTGGTAGCCGTGCTGGCGCAGCAAGTCGGGAGTAAACGGCAAAGACGGCGCGAGAGCATTGCCAAACTCGCTCGCCCGATGCGTCTGGGGGTAAGTGCCGGTCAGTATGGTTGCGTGAGACACCACGGTCAGCGGTGCCTGAGAATATGCCTGTTCGAAAACAATGCTCTGTCCGGCGACGCCATCGAGGTTCGGCGTAAGTTTCGCCTTCGAGCCCAGGAAGCCCATGCGGTCGGCACGAGTTGAATCGAGGGTGATCAGGACGATATTCGGCGGGGTGGCTGCTGGCGATGAGATCGGACGCAGGAAAATAATGACGGGAGCGAACAGGAATAGCAGGAATTTCCGCCGGAACATGGATTCAGTCTACCGCAGAGCTACAGGCCGCACGGTCGCTTGACATCAACTGGCAGGGCGCAGAGAATCACGCTCTACATTGCATTTCCAACGATTCCAGAAACTTTGTTTTTCCCTGCTGCTGTGCGCTACGGTTGCGCTTCTGTTTTCGTGCCAGCGCCAAAAGTGGCAGGGCAACAAGAAACTCATCATCCTCGGCATTGACGGGATGGATCCACAACTCCTGAAAAAGTTCATGGCTGAGGGCAAGATGCCGAACTTTTCCGTCCTGAGCCAAAAGGGATCGTTTCGTTTGCTCACAACCAGTATTCCACCGCAAAGTCCGGTGGCGTGGTCGAACCTGATCACGGGCATGAATGCCGGCGGGCACGGCATCTTTGATTTCATTCATCGCGATCCGCGCACGCTGCAGCCTTATTTCTCCGCATCGCGGGTAGAGCCACCGAAACACGGAATTCATTTGGGAAGCTGGGTTATTCCCTTCGGGGGCGGCACGGCGGAACAGCTCCGCCAGGGAAAAGCGTTCTGGGAAACTCTCGACGACTACGGAGTCCCCAACTCCATTTTTCGGATGCCATCGAATTTTCCGCCAGTGCCGGCGAAGGGACGCACTTTGTCGGGCATGGGTACGCCCGACTTGCGCGGCAGTTACGGCACATTTTCTTTCTACACCGATGATCCCATGGCAAGCGCTGGAGTGGTGGAAGGCGGCCAGATTATCCCGGTCGAAGTAAAAGAATCGCAAGTAAAAGCCAGGCTGATCGGGCCAGACAACACATTTCGCAAGGGAGCTCCTCCATCCACCGAGCCGTTCACGGTCTCTGTCGATCCGCTGGCGCCAGTCGCGATGTTTGCGGTGCAGGACGCGAAATTCGTGTTGCGCGAAGGCGAGTGGAGCGACTGGGTTCACATCCAGTTTCAACTCATTCCGTTTATTGGGAACGTCCAGGGCATCTGCCGGTTTTATCTCAAGCAAGCGCATCCCCGGTTCGAGCTGTATGTTTCGCCCATCAACATTGATCCCGCCGATCCGGCGTTGCCAATTTCCACTCCGAAAAACTATTCGCGCGAGCTTTCCGAAGAAGTGGGCGAGTTCTACACCCAGGGCATTTCCGAAGACACCAAGGCACGCTCCGCTGGGGTCCTCGACGATAAGGAGTATCTGGAACAGTCACGCACGGTGTTGGCCGAGCACCGGCGCATCTTCGACGTCGAATTTCCCAGATTCCATTCGGGCGTATTCTTTTTTTATTTTTCCAGTCTCGATCTCAATTCGCACATGCTATGGCGTCTCATCGATCCACAACACCCGGAATATGACGCATCGCTCGCAGCTGAATATGGTTCGGCCCTAGCTGACTTCTATGAGCAGATTGACCAGGTGTTGGGCGAAGTCTTGCAACGCGCGGACGATAACACAACGATTCTCGTACTCTCTGACCACGGATTCGCACCCTACAACCGCTCTTTCAATCTGAATACATGGCTGCTGGAGCGCGGCTACGTCACCATGCGGCGCGAACCCAACCCCGATCCGAATCAGGCTTTCGCGAACGTGGACTGGGCCCACACTCGCGCCTACGGTTTGGGCTTGAACGGTTTGTATCTGAATCTGCGAGGCCGCGAACGCGAAGGGATTGTTCAACCGGGCGCTCAGGCCGACGCGTTGCTTAAGCAGATTAAGAGCGAGTTGCTGAATGTACGCGATCCACAAAACAATCTGGCCGCGATCACGCGCGTCGACCGAGCGAGCGAAGTTTATCAAGGCCCGTATGCCGACCACGGCCCTGATCTAGTTGTCGGCTACAATCGCGGTTATCGCGCTGGATGGCAAACCATCCTGGGCAATTTTCCGGCTGACGTTTTCGAGGACAACACCAATCCCTGGAGCGGCGATCACTGCATGGATTACACCCTGGTGCCGGGCGTTCTTTTGAGCAACCGTCCCATCAACGCAGTTAACCCGGCGCTCACCGATATCGCCCCCACCATCTTTGCGGAATTTGGAATACCCCAGCCGGGCAGTATGATGGGACACTCGGTTTTTTAATATGGAGACAGCGTAATGTCGTCGCAAAAAATCAAAATCGAAGGTGAATTGCTGGAAAAAGCTAAAAAGTGCGCCGAAGCTTCCGGCTACGCGTCGGTGGATGAATTCGTGCTGCACACCATTGAAAAGGAAATCAAGCGGCTGGCGCCTGACCAGGGAAGTTCTGAATCCAAGGAGAAGGTGACCAAGCGCCTGCAGGGACTGGGCTACATCGAGTAGTTCGCTTCGTGTTTTACAAAATCAGTGATCACTCTCTCTTTCATACCTTTCCGCTGGCTCTTTAGCTCCGTCCTGCTTTCCTCTGGTCCGCTCCTGCTCGTTCTGGCCATTTCGATTGTGATCGGGCTGTTGATGGTGATCGTATTTCGCTACACCTCCGATCAAAAAGCGATCGGCCGGGCGAAAGATCGCCTGAAGGCGCACTTGCTTGCCGTCCGCCTTTTCCAGGACCAGCTTCCAGTGGTGATGCGCGCGTACGGGAGAATTCTGCGCGGAACCGGCAGCTATCTGCGGCTGGCGTTCACGCCGTTTCTGATCGCGATCCTGCCTATTACTTTTCTGATCATCCAGTTGGACCGTTATTTCGGCTGGACGCCGCTGCATCAGGGAGAGACTTTTCTGGTAGAAGCCAAAGTCGAAGACCCCGCCGCTGCGAGTGCGATTGAATTGCAATTGCCGCCGGAGCTGGTGAGTTCGGCTGCCCCCGTCCATATTCCCGCTGACAAAGAAGTTGTCTGGCGGGTGGCAGCACAGCGTGACGGACGATACGACATTCATCTCGCTGCCGCCGGGGCAAGCGGTTTCAAAGCAGGTCGTCGTCGAGCCGGGACTGGCTCGCGTTTCGCCGGTTCGATTGCGCGGAAATTTCTGGGAGCGGATGTTTACGTCGGGCGAGCCGGCGCTGGCGGAAAATAGTCCAGTGCAGTCAATCGCAATCTCTTATCCGCCGCGCGTCATTAATTTTGCGTGGATGGAATGGAACTGGATCGTCTTATTTTTTGTGGTCTCATTGATTGCCGGGTTTGTTTTCAAGAGTGTGTTAGGAATCCAGGTATGAAGTTATCTTCGTTGCGCAGCAAACGCATCGGCCTGGTGTCTGCCGCACTCCTGGTTGTCGGTCTGGTGCTGCTGTTTCCGTTGCGCAGCGAGGCGTATGCAGGTCCGGGCGCGGGATTTGCCGTCCTATCTTCTTTCTGGACCATCTTTGTCGCCTTCCTTTATTCCTTCTACGCGCTTGTGACTTGGCCCATTCGCCAGTTGCTGCGGGTGTTCCGGCGGCGCAAGGCCTACGGCAAGGCGCAGGTAAAGCGGGTGATCATCGTGGGCTTCGACGGCATGGACCCTGTGCTGGCCAGCCGTTTCATGGACGAGGGCAAACTTCCTAATCTCGCAAAACTGCGCGACCACGGAACCTTTCGTCCACTGCGTACGACCTTCCCGGCGATCTCTCCAGTCGCGTGGTCCACATTTCAAACCGGGGTGAATCCCGGCAAACATAATATTTACGACTTCCTCGCCCGCGATCTGAAGAACTACCTCCCGTATCTTTCTTCCGCCCAGATCAGCGAACCCAAGCGGCATCTGCGCGTTGGCAAGTATTCGCTGCCGCTGGGAAAATCCGAGGTCAAAGGATTGCGGAAGGGAACGCCTTTCTGGCACTGGCTGGGCAAGGCGGGAGTTTTCTGCTCGGTGATCCGGGTTCCAGTGACCTTCCCGCCGGAAAAATTTCCCGGCGTCTTGCTCTCGGGCATGTGCGTTCCTGACTTGAAGGGAAGCCAGGGCACGTTTTGTTTCTGTACCACCCGCGCCAGCAGCGGCAAGTTTCGCGAGGGCGGTGTGCGAATTCCCATCGAGCGCAACGGTGCGGGATTTCATTCCTACATTCCAGGTCCCGAAAGTCCTCTGGGCACGGGCGACGAATTGCGCGCCGATTTCAAGATTTATCCTGACCCGCGCCGCGGCCGGGCCCGGATTGATATCGACTCTGAAACTGTGACAGTCAAGCTCGGCGAATATTCCGAGTGGATTCCGGTGAAGTTCAAAGCCGGCATGGGTTTTACCGCTCACGGCATCTGCCGTTTTTATCTGAAAGAAATCTCGCCTGAGGTGGAAGTGTACGTCACCCCGGTGAACATCGATCCCGGACGCCCCGATCTGCCGATTTCGCACCCTGTGACCTACTCCATATATCTGGCGAAACTCTTTGGTCCCTACGCCACTTTGGGCCTGGCGGAAGATACCTGGGCGCTGAACGAAGAAGTTTTGGACGACCAGGCATTTCTGGCGCAGTGTTACGGCAACCACGAAGACCGCGAGCGCATGTTCTTCGATGCGCTGGAGAAGACTCCGCAAGGCCTGTGCGCCTGCGTCTTCGACACTACTGACCGCGTGCAGCACATGTTCTGGCGCTATCTGGATCGGGACCACCCCGCGGTGAGAGATCTTACGCAGGATCAAAAGCCCCGCGTCATTCAGGATCTGTATGACCGCATGGACACGCTGATCGGCAAGGTCATGCAGCAGATTGACGACGAAACATTGCTGCTGGTGATTTCCGACCACGGCTTCAAGTCGTTTGCCCGCTGCATGAACCTGAACGCTTGGCTGCATCAGAACGGCTACCTGGCGTTGAAAGACGGGAAAACCGAGAGTGGGGACTGGTTCGAAGACGTGGACTGGTCTCGCACCCGCGCCTACACCATGGGCCTCAACGGTCTTTACCTGAACCTGAAGGGCCGCGAGCGCGAAGGGATCGTTGAGGCCGGAGCCGAAGCTGAGGCTTTAAAAGAAGAGCTGCGCGCTAAATTGGACGGCCTGGTCGATCCCGCATCCGGTGCGGTTGGCATCACCGGAATGTTCGATTGTGATGCTGTCTACGCCGGTCCGTATGTGGACAACGCTCCTGACCTGATTGTCGGCTACGGCGAAGGATTCCGCGCTTCATGGGATTCGGTGATGGGAAAGGTGACCGGCAAGATCTTCGAAGACAACCTCAAAGCCTGGAGCGGCGATCATTGTGTCGATCCGCGCCTCGTCCCCGGTGTGCTGTTTTCCAACCGCAAGATCGCAATCGAAAAGCCCGCAATCGTCGACGTAGCTCCGACGATCCTGAAACTCTTTGGCCTGGATCTGCCCTCGTATTTCGACGGCAAACCCTGGACGGTACAGCCCGCCGCCAAATCGACGTAATGTTCCACGTGGAACATTTTGTGCTTATGTTAATGTATGTACAATAATATACGTTGTACGGGGAGGACCCTTGTTTGCAAGGACCTGCCCGGGGTCAAGTTCTCTTTACAAAAGTCCATTCGTTCCCTGTGACAGGCCGTCGTGAGGAAGGACTTTCTCCCACCCTTGGAAAAGCGCAGGGGGTGGGACACCCTCGGATCACTCTGACTCTTGGCCTGAGGGACAAAGCCTGGTTGGAGACCGGGTTGTGGTATGGGCGAGTAGAATCGTGGTGGGCTCGGTGTAGAATGAGCGCGGCTTGAACTCAGGCTGTACTCTCTGAAGCCGTGAACAAAAGAACTTTTCTCAAGCTTTGCTCCGCCATGATCGCAAGCCCTGCGCTCTCACCCTTATTCGCCTGGGCGTCGGGCGGCAAAGCTGACGAACTGGGCGGGCAATTTCGAATACAGCACAGAAAATTTATATCCGGCCGGCTCGCTCGAGCAGGTACAGGAATTCGTCAAGAAGCAGAGCCGCCTGAAGGTCCTGGGTACGCGTCATTGCTTCAATAAGATTGCCGACAGCAAGGATCAACTGCTTTCGCTCAAGGCCATGGACAAAGTGGTCGCCCTTGACCCGGACGCTCGCACTGTCACCGTCGAGGCAGGCATGAGTTATGGTCAGTTATCTCCGTACCTCGATAGCAAGGGATACGCGCTGCACAATCTCGCCTCGCTGCCACACATTTCAATTGCCGGGGCCTGCACCACCGCGACTCACGGTTCGGGCGAGAAAAATGGAAACCTGTCCACGGCGGTGTCGGCGCTGGAATTCGTGACCGCGGCGGGTGAAGTGGTGACGCTCTCCAGCCGGCGAGACAGTGAAACTTTTCAGGGTGCGGTGGTGGGCTTGGGGGCGCTGGGCGTCATCACCAAAGTTACGCTCGATATTCAGCCGACATATCAGATGCGGCAATACGTATACCAAGACCTTCCCATGGCTGAACTGCGCGATCATTTTGATGCGATTGAATCCAGCGCCTACAGCGTCAGCCTTTTTACCGACTGGCAAAAACAGCGCTTCAATGAAGTCTGGCTCAAGAGCCGCGTCCAGCCGGGCCAGGAGTTCGACGCGCCCGCTGAATTTTACGGGGCAAAGCGCGCCACCAGAAATCTCCATCCCATCGTTGAGCTTTCCGCTGAAAACTGCACCGAGCAGATGGGTGTGCCCGGCCCCTGGTATGAGCGCCTGCCGCACTTCCGCATGGGCTTCACTCCCAGCGCCGGCAAGGAGCTGCAGTCGGAATACTTTGTGCCCCGCCAACACGCGATGGAAGCGATTATGGCCGTGGAACGATTACGCGACCAGGTTGGTCCGCACCTGATGATCTCCGAAATCCGCACCATTGCCGCCGACAACCTGTGGATGAGTCCCTGCTACCAGCAGCCATGTGTGACCATCCACTTCACCTGGAAACCGGAGTGGCCCGCCGTGAGCCAGCTCTTGCCGGTAATTGAAAAAGAACTGGCTCCCTTTCAGGCGCGGCCGCACTGGGGGAAGCTGTTTACCATGTCTCCGTCCCAACTGCATTCCAGATACGAAAAGCTGCCGGAGTTTATTCAGTTGACCAGGAAGTATGATCCCCAGGGCAAGTTCCGCAACGATTTCCTGAACACCAATATTTTCAGCGCCTCCTAGCCTCCTAGCGCTTTTGTATTATTGTGTTGCGCCCTTGTCTGCGAATAACTTGTCTGCAAATAACTTGTCTGCGAACTAACTTGTCTCAGCTCGTATACTCTTCCGGTCGCAGTACGCAGAAATTCTGACCAATGGCCACCGCTACCTGATAAGGCTGATCCATTGAGTGTGATCCATGGCAACGAATAAAGGAAACGACACAAAAAACAACGAAAGCATCGCGCCCGACCCGGCAAAGCCGGCCACAAAGATCAAAATCATCGAGGACGCCGAAGCCACCGGCGAAACCGCCGCTGCTTATGACTTCTGGCGCGCCGGTTCCGGACGGCATCAGGTTCCGGGAATCATCAAGTGTTTCGGCGCGCGGCCCGATTTCCTGCGGCAGGTGGTCCAGTTCTCCAACACAGTCCATTTTTCCGCCGGACACCTCGAGCGCCGCCACAAGGAGATGATTGCGAGCTATGTCTCCTACCTGAACCGGTGTCCGTATTGACTGGACAGCCATGCTTACTTCCTGCGGGTTCAGGGAGCAACGGATCAATGCGTTGCGGCAGTACTAGAGGGAAAGCTGGACGAGGCCAACCTCACTCCGGCGGAGCGCGCCCTCATGGACTACGTGAAACTGATTACCGACGCGGCTTATCGCTCCACCGCCGAAGATGTTGAGAAGCTGCGAGTGGCGGGCTGGAACGAGGAGCAGATTTCAGAAGCTGTGTACATCACGGCATTGTTTGCCTTCTTCAACCGCGTCGCCGACGCCTTCGGCATCCCTTCGCAGAACTATCTGACTACGGGGAAACTCACGCCGTAGCAGGCTGCGGAAAACGCTTGAATCAGATTCCGCGCGCCTTCTCTCATCAGTTTGTATTCCGGAAACAAGCTTAATTCTTGGTGCCAGGGTCATTTTCGTCGCATGGCTCCTATCCAGTCAGATACACTCACCCGCGTGCACGAGACAGACCACGCACCAGCGATTAGCCCAGCAGGCTGGCTGGCGTCATTGCTTTTGTTCGGGATACCGGCCTTGACCTTCGCCTTGCTGTTTCACTGGGTTGGCCCGATTCTGTTGCGGCAGATGAGTTCGTGGTGGTGCATTTTCCATCTGCTGCTCATTCTGCCCCTTGCACTCATGTTGATGGCGTCGCTCGTTGGCGCAGCAATCGACGTTCGCTTCGCATCTTGGAAGGCGCTCACGCAACGGTTACGCCTCTCGGCTCCAAACGCGACGGCTTGGATCTGGGCAGCTGCGCTCTCGGGCTTCATGTATGGAGGTAATTGGGAAGACCTATTTGCGGTTGCGGCATCCTGGCTTGCCCTTTGGAGAGAGAACAATCGCCAAGTCTGGGTATTCGCTGCGATTCTGATAGGCCCGACCCTCAAGCGGAGTGCTGGCATCCTTCGACCAACCCTGCAGTCCATCAGGTTCTTCGACGCTTCCGGGTTCTACCACGAGTTTTTCGATCGCTTCGGTCCGAAGGATTTTATGGGCATTCCTTTGCATGGGGCTTGGTGGATTCTCGTTTACTATGCCGTCGTGATCCTTGTGTGCAATATCGGCGGGGAGGAATTGTGGTGGCGCGGTTATGTGCTTCCGCGCCAAGAACTCGCGTTCGGAAGGGCCACGTGGGTTATCCACGGGATTCTCTGGTCGGTCTTCCACTTATTTATGCAGCCTACTCTCTGGGACACGGTCCGCATGGCAATCACAGGTATCGCGCTTTCCTTTGTTGCTCAACGCACAAAAAACACATGGCCGGGCATCGTAGGCCACAGCTTCGGAAACCTGGCCTTCTTTCTAAACTTGGTTAAGGGTGTGGCATCCCCTTGAGGTTCACTTATCTCCCAACAGAGCAACTTTTTCCGCATCCTGCTAGGAAGCTTTTCGGAAAAACACGGTCCGCATAGGTTTGGGAACGGCCCGACTTCAGTCGTGCCGTAAGATTTGTCCAAACCGGTCCGGCTATGAACGCGTTCGGTGTACCGCGAGGGGCTGTCTGCTGATGCCCTCAGCGAATTGTTCGATCCGGTCGGCGGCGGCTTTGGCGCCGGCGTATTGTCGCATCGACTCCGATACTCGCTTCGCTGAGTGACGGTAAGCCACGTCTTTCAATACCCGGTTTACGGCAGCGCCGAACTCGGCCGCATCGATCGCCTTCTCTCCGTCCGCTCGGGTCACCGGCATCACAATCTCACCTGCGCCCAGGGCCACAAGGCGGCGTGCATTACTCTCGCGTTCTGTGATGGTCGGTACGATCACCGCCGGAGTTCCGGCCTGCAATCCTGTCATCACGGAACCGTGACCGCCATGATGCACCATCAGGTCGCAACGCTCAGCCATGGCAAGGCCGGGTAGATAGGCGGCGTGAGTAAAGTTCGCCGGCAATGCCCCAACTTCCTCCGGTAGTGCCTGGTACCCAGTGGTCAGCACAACATGGACTGGCATGTCGCCGAGGGCCTCGATGGCCGCTCGAATCACGACGATGGAATCGATCGGCGTCGGAGCGTTGGCGTATCTGGGATTTCCGGAATAAACCCAAATCAGCGGCTGGTGGCGGCTCAGTGCGTCGACCCACTCGGGCAGCCGGGCTTTTTCCCGCTGCCAGACGATTGGTCCGACGTATTGGACGTTCGCGCTGGCCGGCAGCGGATCCGTTTCCGGCGTACCCAGGATCAGAGAAAGATTCCCCGCCATGAGATCGACACAACGCTTAACCGGTTCGATTCCGTATTCCGCCGCAACTTTATTGACCACTCCGGCTGCACTTGGCAATCCAGCTGGGCGGTCTTTCTTCCACCAAAGAAATCCGTCGCTGGCGGGATGAATATTGCCCTGAAGCACGGTTACCAGCGGCACGGCAAGAACCCGTGCGGCCAGGCAAGTTAGAAGCCCGAATGAATCGACGACCACATCAGGATCGTAATCGCGGATCAGGTCCACGTAGACCGCGGTTTCGCCCCGAGTCGATTCCTCGTCAAAATACAGAGCGGCAAAAAATTCTTCCACATCCCAGGCGGACCCAGCCTGAGCCAAATCGATTACCGGAGCCGGCATAGGCCGCGAGGGCATGGGTAGGTTTTGTAACCCCGCTTCAGCGATCAGCTTTGCAGGTGCCGGTGCGGGATTAAACACCGCCACTTCATGGCCCCGATCAGCGAGTGCTCGAGCAATGGGCACAAGACGAGTCGGCAGGCCGAGATCGTTCGCGAGCAACATCGTAAAAAGGAACCTGGCCATCGGTCCTCCGGGTGAACCATCTTTCCATATTTTCGACTCGGCGACACTGGAAAGTGAAGGTTTCAACAATCCCTGAAATTGTTTTGGCAGAGCCTCTCCAGTTCTTCAATGGAGCCGCAGCGCCGAGCGCCCCTGGCTACAGTATTTACTGTACGTGCAGCACGCGTTTGTTGCTCTCTACGTTCGCAAAAACATACGTTTACAATGTAAATCTCCGTAACCTCGTAACACGTCCTGTCTTGCGTCCAGCGCGGCATTCGCTAAATCACTGACATCACAAGAAAACTCTCCTGTGTCTTCTCGACACAGTTCTTGGTCAGCGAATTGCATCTGTGTTTTACCAAATAGTCTTGTTATTTGGCCGTCGATTCTGTGTCAACAGCGCGGCGGCCTCAGTAAGTACGTGATGATTAATCGGCCCCGTCTTTCGATGTTAGCTCACGATGTTAGCCCAGCCGTGGGTTCATATGCTGCGCGTCCAGCGTGTGGACCACACCTTCCCGAGTTTTCACCATCAGGAGACAAGTAATGAAGTGCTTTTCGTTTTCGTGCAAATTAGCGTTTCGCATTGTCCTCGTCTTTCTCATCGGATTCGCCGCTGTCACTTCGGCACGAGCTGACAATCTGTATGCCCGCATTCACGGAACAGTCACAGACAGCAGCGGCGCAGTGTTGCCCGGCGTTACCGTGACCGCGTTCAATAACAGCACTGGCCTTTCACGCACCGTCATCTCGGATGCCACCGGCGGCTTCGAATTCATCCAGCTTCCCATCGGAACCTACCAGGTGAGCGCCAGCAAGAGCGGCTTCAAGAACCAGGAGCATAAAGGCATCACGCTCGTGCTCGACCAGAACTACGCGCTTCCGATTCAAATGGAAGTCGGGACCACGACTGAAACCATAGAAGTGCAGGCCAACCCGGTACAGGTTGAGACCAGCAGCAATCAACTGGGCGCGGTCGTTGCCGGGAAGACGATCGTCGATATGCCACTGCTTGCCCGCAACTGGATTCAGCTTCAGCAACTGCAAACCGGAGTGGTTGGCACCTCCGATCGCTTCGGCGATACCTTCGCCACCAACGGCAGCCAAGCCCAGCAGAACAGCTATCTGATCGACGGGATCGACGACAACGACATCACCCTCAACGACAGGCTGTTGATTCCGAGTCCCGACGCCATCGCCGAATTCAACATGGTGACCAACACTCTCAACGCCGAATATGGACGAAACTCGGGAGCGATTTTGAACGCGGCCATCAAGTCGGGAACGAACTCATTTCATGGCGATCTGTTTGAGTTCTATCGCGACACTTTTCTCAACACCAAAAATTACTTCGCGCTGACGCCCGCGCCCTTCCACCAGAATCTGTTCGGCGCCACCATCGGTGGACCCATCTGGAAGGATCACACTTTCTTCTTTTTCTCCTATCAGGGGAACCGGGCAAGTCAGCCCGACACCAGCGGCCTGGCTGAAAATGGCGGCAATCCGACGGTGTTCACCGCGGCCCAACGAAACGGAGATTTCTCGGGAGGCTCGGCGGCTTGTCCGTTTGGGGCCAACGTGTCTCCGATCGCACTGCAAAACAGCGCCGGTATTACTCAGCCGGCTGGAACTCCCTATTGCACTCTGTTTCCCAATGGGGTTATTCCGACGGCCGACTTCAACAGCGTTTCCCAGGGCTTGCTGAAATTCGTCCCGCAGCCCAACTTCGGAGCCAGCACGTTTGTATTTAACCCCGTCGAAAATATTACCCAGGATCAATACATTTTTCGTATCGATCACACCTTCAATCAGAACAACATTCTCTGGGGTTCAGCCGCAATCGAGCATTTGCCCGACAGCTTTACTTTGCCGTTCCTGGGAGCGAACCTGCCGGGATTCGGGGAGACTGACGACAGCCACACCAAGCAGATCACCGTGGCTTTCAACCACAGTTTTTCTCCCAGCACACTGAATGAGGCCCGTGTAGGGTATTCGCGGCTGAATTTTGCCTCGGTATTCCCCACTGATCCCGCTCAACCCTCGACCTTCGGTTTCACGGGAATCACTCCGCAAAGTGCCTCTGGTGCGAGTGCGCCTCTGATTGGAGTGACCGGCTTCTTTACTCTGGGATTCAGCGGCAACGGCCCGCAACCGCGGATTGTGCAGAATTATCAATTCACCGATAACTTTTCCAAAATTATTGGAAAGCACAGCCTGAAGGCGGGATTTGAAATGCGCCGCTACCATGTGTTCAATCCGTTTTCGGCAAACAACAACGGTGATTTCACTTTCGGCGCCACTGGCCCATTCAGCACGGGCAATGCCGGAGCGGACTTCCTGCTGGGTTTCCCGGACAGCTACACCCAGGGCAGCGGCGACACCATCGACGCAACCACGCAGGAGTATTACAGCTACATCCAGGACCAGTGGAAAGTACGGGACAATTTCACCTTCAACTACGGCCTGGGTTGGCAGATCGACACTCCGCTCAGCGACAACTTCAATGGCGGCCTGTCGGTCAACTGCTTCTCACCCGGCGTTCAGTCCACGATTTATCCCACGGCGCCCGCAGGTCTGGTGTTTCCCGGCGAAGCCGGATGCACTTCCACCGGCGGCGTTAAGACCAGTTACAAGCACCTCGGTCCCCGAGTCGGATTCGCTTACAGTCCCGACTGGGGGCGCTTGTCGGGTGGGCCAGGCAAGCTTTCGATCCGGGCGGGTTATGGGATCTACTACAACAAGGGCGAAGAAGAGTTGACTCTTCAGAACGTGGTTTCGCCTCCGTTTTCAACTTCGATCAACACCCAGAACCCTTCATTCGCGAATCCTTTTCAGCCCATTATTGGTGGGACGCCGACACACAATCCATTCCCGGCTTCGCCTCCGCCAGCCGGGAGCAACGTCGACTTCACACAGTACGGCGTTGATGGATCACTGTTCTTCAACGTGATGAATCCGAATTTCGTGCCCGCTTATTCGGAAAACTACAACCTCACCATCCAGCGTGAGCTGCCCGCACACACCGTGTTGAGCGTCGGCTATGTCGGGTCGGAAGGACGTCACGAACAGATCACGATCGAACAGAATCCCATCACCATGGCGGGAGCGGCTTTGTGCGCGGCCGATCCGAACTGCGTGGCCAACGCAGTTCTTCAGCATCCGCTCTTTCCCACTCACTCCATTTATCCGGGCAACGAATTTGGTTCCATCGGCCAGGAAGCCAGTTTCGGAAACTCGAATTACAACTCGCTGCAGGTCAGCGTCAACAAAGCCCCGACGCATGGCTTGAGCTTCCTGGTTTCCTACACTTACGCTCACTCACTCGACATTTCATCGTCTTTTGAAAATGCCGACGTGAGCGGCACCAGTCTGGGAACCAATCCCTTCAATCCCAGAGAGGATTACGCCGACTCTCTGTTCGACGTCCGGCACCGTCTGGTCAGCAGTTTCACTTACGAGATTCCAAACTTCCGCCATGTTCGTGGATTAGGGTTCGTCCCTGATCGCATCAGCAATGGTTGGAGACTGATTGGAATCGATACCCTGCAAACCGGACTGCCGGTGGTGATCAAGGACAGCGGATTCACTTCGCTGACTTGTGACGCATTGTCGTTCTACGGATGCTGGGATCTGCCCAACCAGGTGGCTCCAGTCACGACGCTCGATCCGCGGAGTGCTCCCAACAACGACTACTTCAACCCCAGCGACTTCGCCAAGGCGACTCTGGGCACGATCGGCGACGCCGGCCGCAATCCGTTCCACGGGCCGGGCCTCAATAACCTTGACATGGTGTTTGCCAAAGACACCAGGATCACGGAATCAACCAGACTGGAGTTGCGGTTCGAAGCCTACAACGTCTTCAACCACGCCCAGTTCTTCAACCCGATCGGTGACATTAACGCCAGCAACTTCGGTCAGGTGGTTCAGGCTCACAATCCACGCCTGATCCAGTTAGGAGCGAAATTTTACTTCTAGCAGGCGGGTGTGATTCCCGCTGGTGTATGCGACTGGTGTACGCATCCGGTGTACGCATTCACGACGCGGATTACTTCTGGCCGCAGGAAGCCCTGTCCTTCGTTCCTTGAAGGGCGGGGCTTTTCTGGTTCACCGCAACACTTTCCCCAAAATGAACGTCTAACCTAAGGGAAGCACTGTCTCCCGCAACCCAAAATGATTGCTGGTGGTTAGCGGAAAGGTATAATCAAGGGACAGCGTTATCTCGGAGGAAGTCATTATGAATCAGCGCGCAAGCGCTTTTTGGGCGCGATTGACGGCGAACCGTCCCGCCTACACCCTTTCCATCCTGCTTACTTTGGCCGTCGGCATTCTCATCGGCACGGTCATCTCTTACGGGGTGAAGGGGCAGGATAAAAAAACGTCTTCCTCCTCCGACGCGACCATGCTGACCGTGCCTTCGCCGCAGGTTCTGTCGAACCAGTTCTCCCAGATCTCGAAGCAGCTCGAACCCAGCGTCGTCAACATCAACACCGAATCCACCATCAAGGCGCAACGCCGCCGGCGCGGCAGTCCGAGTGGTCCGAATGACGATGATGTAAACCCGTTCGACGATTTCTTTGATCGCTTCTTTGGAGGTCAGGGTGGACAGGGAGGCCAGGGCGGTCCGGGTGGTGGTTCGATTCGTGAACGCTCGCTGGGTTCCGGCGTAATCGTCGATCCCAAAGGCTACATCGTCACCAACCGCCATGTCGTCGAGAAGGCGGACCGCATTCGAGTGAAGCTGCAGGACGATCCTCCGGGAATCCTGCATGACGCTAAAGTTATTGGCTCGGACCAGGAAACCGATCTGGCGGTGATCAAGATTGATAGCGATAAGCCGCTGCCCACAGCCAAGTTGGGAAATTCCGATGGCATGCAGGTTGGCGATTGGGTGTTAGCGGTCGGTAGCCCATTCGGATTGCAGGAGACCGTGACCGCGGGAATCGTCTCCGCCAAAGGCCGCAACATCGTGCCCAACCGCCAGTTCCAGTCGTTCATACAGACCGATGCCGCCATCAACCCGGGCAATTCCGGCGGTCCGTTGGTGAACATGGCGGGCGAGGTGATCGGCATTAACACCGCGATTCTCACCGATACCAACGCCTACGCGGGCGTGGGATTCGCCTTGCCTTCAAATACTGTGGCCCAGGTTTACAACCAGCTGATCAGTCCCGAGCACCGCGTAGAGCGAGGCTCGATTGGGATCATGTTCAGCGCGCTGGAGAATCCCGCCATCGCCAGAGTCTATGGAACCGGCTCGGGGGTGACCATCTCGAACGTGACCCCGGGCAGTCCGGCGGAACAGGCCGGCCTGAAAGTCGGAGACACGATTGTCGCGGTCGACGGCAAGCCGGTAAAGAACGGCGATGAGCTGGTGGCCGACATTGCCAGCCGCAAGCCCGGCTCGAAAGTGGTTCTCGGATTCATACGGAATGGCAAGAAGCAGGAGTTGACGGCCACGGTGGCGGACCGGGCCAAGCTGTTTGCCGCCCGCCTCGGCGACGACGATGATGCCGGCGTGGAATCCGGGCCCAAGGAAAGCAAACTTGGGTTGACGGTGCGCACTTTGAATCAGGAAATGGCCGATCGTCTTGACGTGCCTTCCGGCAAGGGCGTGATCGTGCAGGACGTGAAGTCGGGTTCGTTCAGCGAGGATGTGGGCTTGACTCGTGGTGATATCATCCTCGAGATCAACAAGCAGCAGGTCAACACTGAAGATCAATTCAACAGTGTGGCTGCTACGTTGAAGAGCGGACAGGATGTAGTCTTCCTGGTACGCCAGCGGGGCGCCGGTCGCGATGGTGGGACCATCTTCCTGGCCGGTACACTTCCGTAACCGCAGACTGGCCCGAAAGTGGCTGGTACTGAGATCGGCGATAGGTTAGCCTGCCTGCTCGATCGGAAATTACCCGAAGTTCGTTTTCGGAGCCCGATCCGCGAGGTGCTGGTTTTGAAGCTTGGCGGTCTCATTCCGGTTAAGTGGTTAAGCGTCGGCGGCGCCATGCTGATGGTGTGTGCCGTAGGCTCGGCCCAGACCAAGGCCTCCACTGCTCGCCATTCTGAAGCCCGGTTACTGCTCGTCTCATCCAGCACGACTTCTTACCAAAGCACTCACAAGACCAAGAAATCACGCAAGACTGCCGCCAAGAAACGTGGGCAGCAAAAGATCGATCCCGAGCGCTCCCGCGAAATTCAGCAAGCCCTGATTCGCGAGCACTACATGGACGGCGCCGCCTCCGGAGTCTGGGACGCGAAATCCCAGAGCGCCATGGAGCGCTTTCAGGCCGACAACGGCTGGCAAAGTAAAGTGGTTCCCGACTCGCGGGCGTTGATCAAGCTGGGATTAGGGCCCGACCACGAGCACCTGTTGAATCCGGAAAGCGCCATGACCTCTCTGCCCCAGTCGCCCCGCGTCTCGCCCATGTTGAATCAGACGCCTGCAGTCGTAATGCCCCCTCAGAGGTGAAATTGGTCATTTGATCTTTGCCTGATCAAGCCGACCGACACTATCCCTTCTTCATCACCGGATTGGGAAAGTAGGGCAGTGGCTTGTCGTTGATGACGGCGCGAGGATTGTCATCGACTAAGGCTTTGGCGACATCATCGCCGTAGACCTTCGCTACCTTTTCTCTGGCTGCGGAAAGTGCCGGTGTGCGATGTTTGGTGTCGTGCGCGTCCGTAGCCAGTACGTGCACTGCATCGCGCTCCAGCAGCCATTCGGCGGCACGAACGACTTTCGGTCCCCAGGCTCCGGTCACCGCGGAAGCGGTGACTTGCACGGCGCACCCTTGATCGACCCACTGCAGCACCCGCTCCTGGGACTCCTGCAGAATGGGATTACGCTCGGGATGGGTAATCAATGGTGTGATTCCCACCTCGGCCATCCTGGTAAAGCATTCGCCGATCTGAGAAGGGATACTGTAGTTGCTCAACTCCACCAGCAGGTAATGGCTGCCTTCGATGGTGAAGCGCTCCGGAGAGATTAGAACTTCCTGCAAGTTGTCGTACGAGAGATGGAAGTCGCAGCCCAGCGAGAGCTGTGGCGTTTTTCCCACCAGAACACGAAGGTATTCGAGATTGCTGGCCAGATGCTGCCGGTTGTACTGAAAACGTTCGTTGGCATGCGGCGTAGCCACGATGTGCTCAATGCCGTCCTCGGCGGCCATGCGACACATCTCCAATGACGTGTCCCAGGACTTGGGTCCGTCGTCTACCTTAGGCAGAATGTGGCAATGGATGTCGATCACGTCGACTTTCGAGAGGGAGAGCTGTGACCTGATTTAAGCAGATTTTTGATGAAAGCGAAAGAGTTCACCACTTGCACCCTTATTCGCGGCAAACTTTCGTCATCGTAGTAATCCGCCATATCCGGTTACCCAATGCGCCCCTGTACACGCCTCTCATCTGATTGTACGTCGAGTTGTAATTTTCGAGTCGCGGAACCGGGCTCTGCGGCACAGCTCATGTCCGGCGGCGGCCGGACAAACTGTGACCGGACACCAGGCATTCGCATCCGTTAAAGTAACCCTTCGGCTTTTTAATAGCAGGCTGCAATTTCCAAGAGGAGGCGTCCGTGAACGATCACGAAGACTTCAACCGCAGCAGCCGCTGGCACGGTAACCCTGGGCGGCGCGCTCACTGTCCACCGTTTGGGTTATGGAGCAATGCGTCTGACCGGAGCGGGCATCTGGGGGCCGCCGAAGGATCGGTCAGAAGCGCTCGCCGTTTTGCGCCGCGCGGTCGAACTGGGCGTGAATTTTATCGATACGGCGGATTCATACGGCCCCGAGGTCAACGAAGAAATCATCGCCGAAGCGCTCGCGCCCTACCCCAAAGACCTTGTGATCGCGACCAAGGGAGGCTGGGTTCGTCCAGGTCCGGGTATCTGGGCCCATGACGCGACGCCGGACCATCTGCGCCAGGCGGTCGAGGGCAGCTTGAAAAGGCTTCGCCGGGATTGCATCGACCTCTACCAACTCCATATTCCCGATCCCATCGTTTCTCTCGAGGCGTCGGTGACGGCGTTGGCCAAATTTCAGTCGGAGGGAAAGATTCGGCTGATCGGCTTGTCCAATGTGACGCGCGAGCACATCGAACGTGCTCGCAAAATTGTGCCGATCGTTTCGGTACAGAATCGTTACAGCTTCGCCGATCGCGAGTGGGACTACGTGGTGGATTATTGCGAGCAAAACAAAATTGCGTTCATTCCCTGGTTCCCGCTGGGCGCGGGCAAAGTTGCGCAAGAAACGGTCCAGGGGATTGCCGACACTCATGGTGCCAGCCCCATGCAGGTTGCCCTGGCATGGCTGTTGCAGCGCTCTCCGATGATGCTGCCGATTCCCGGAACTTCATCGGTGAAACATCTGGAGCAGAATATGCAAGCCGCGTCCCTGCGACTGACCCAGGAAGAATTCGACAGGCTGGCGAAAGTTCCCGAACTTGTTTTCTACCGGTGAGAAATGCAGCCACCACAATCCACGTGGGGACAGCCGCCCCGGCTGTCCAGCGGAGCATAGCTCCGCAGTTCTTTTCCAACCAAACCTTGTCGAGCTATGCTCGACCGGACAGCCGGGGGCGGCTGTCCCCACGTGGCCTGTGCCCCTGCTAACCGTTTTTGCGCCGCCGAGTCTACTCGCCTGATGGCACAACAATCGCTTTGCCGCTGGGCCGTATTTGTAGCGTTCGTCGTTTCTGCGTGTGCTGCGCCTCACGCCGCCAGCGCCCAGGCCGACAATGCACCAGAGATCTTTAAGAACATGAACTACCTGAAGTCTCTAGTTGGAACCTGGGACGCCGTCGCCGAATTCCACGAGAGAGATGGCAGCCTTGCGTACGACCTCGGCACCTACAATATCTCCTCAGTCCTCGATGGCACCTACCTTCAATGGGAAGTGGTTCTTCATAGCAAAGACAATCCGGCCAGACAACACTCGTTCTTGACTTTCATCACCTACAACCCGGTTACAAGGAAGTACGACTCCACTTATTTTTATAGCCGTTGGGCGTTGCGAGTGACAGAAACCGGGGAGTATGACGATAAGACGAAGGAATTCAGGACAACGGCCTTCATCCCGCTGGAAGATGGAATGCACGATGAGAATGTCAGGACCATCACAAAACTGGGCCAGGACAAAGTTGTGTACCAGCATTACAGCCGATACAACAATGAAAGCGCGGAGCGAATGGACGTCGAGATCAGGCTCACTCGGTCGCAGTAAAGCTCACATCCCAGCTTTCTTTTCTGGCTTGTAAACCTCCCACAGCTTGCCGCAATCCAGGCTATTTTCCCATGGTCAGCACGACTCGGAAGCGGGCTCGGCCGCTGCTCATCTGATCGTAGGCCTCCGCCACCTTTTCCAGCGGGTACTTCTCTATCATGGGGCGAACACCCGAAAGCAAACTGAATTGCAAGGTGTCCTCGGAATCTTTCGCAGTGCCCGAGGGCCATCCCCGAACCGTCGTGCGCGGGAAGATGAGTTGCAGCGAGGTGAGGCTGAAAGGCTCGGTGCTGGCGCCGACGATGATCAGTTTTCCGTCCGGCCCCAATCCATCGACCAGTGACGAGATTGCCTTGGCGTCGGGCGCCGTGGACAGAATCATCTGTGCGCCACCCAGCTTCTGTAAGACAGGAGCCGCGTCGGTAACGGCCGTGTCGATGTAATCGTGGGCGCCCAGCTTTTTCGCCAGCGCTTCTTTGTCCCCGCCCCGGCCGATTGCGACGGTGCGAAAACCCATCTGACGCGCATATTGAATTCCCAGATGCCCGAGGCCTCCGATGCCCTGCACGGCTACCAGTTGGCCGGCGGTCGCTCCGGCATTGCGCATAGAGTTAAATACGGTGATGCCGGCGCACATCAGAGGCGCGGCTTCGTCGGCCGCCAGTTCATCGGGCATGGCTGCCACCGCCTCGGCGGGAATAACCACGTATTCCGCATAGCCGCCGTCATAGGTGAGACCAGTAATTTTTTCGTTCTTGCACAAAATGAAATTTCCGCGACGGCACGGATCGCAAATGAAGCAGTGTCCGCCGTGCCATCCGACGCCTACGCGCTGGCCGGGCTTCCATTGCGTAACGTCCGCGCCTACCGCATCGATTCGTCCGGCAATTTCGTGGCCGGGGACGCGGGGGTATTGCAATCCGGGAAAGCCGGATTCTTTTACGATGGCGTCGCTGTGGCAAATGCCGCATGCTTCCACCTTGATCCGCACCTGGGCTCGTCCGGGTTCTGGAATCGGGCGCTCGACAATTTCAAAATTTCCACCGGGCTTGCTGACTTGTACGGCTTTCATATTCTTATCCTCCGGAATTTGGGTAACGGATGAGTCTACGAGCAGAGCATGCGGGCCACAAAACCTATAGATGGTCGCGCGAAGAGCCGGGGTGCAGAAATGCTTTCTCGTAAATGTGAATGCCCTGGATGTGGGTGCCCCGTCCTCGTCTCTCCGGTTTTTGGAGAGACAGGGCGGGAAATTGGCTTAGACGTGTGCCACTGCCGCACGGGCGGGACGCTCGCGCCCATATAGCTTATTTATATCTCTCAGCCATGAACTCACCGATGGACTGATAGGCCTTCGTCAGGGTCGCTTCGTCGGGTAAAAACACGATGCGGAAGTGCCTGGTCCCGGGTTTTTGCCCGAAGCCGGAGCCATGTACGACCAGGACATGCTTTTGCCGGCACAGTTCTTTCACGAACACGTCATCGCCTTCCTTAATATCGAGACGCGGGAAAGCATAGAACGCGCCGCGCGGTGAGACGCAACTCACGCGCGGAGTTGAATTGCACCACTTGACGGTAAGATCGCGGCGGGCGCGCAGCTTGTTGCGCGTCTCCTTAAGGTGGTCCTGGGGACCGTCCAGAGCGACTTTGATGGCGTACTGTTCGGGATGATTGGCGCACAGGCGCGCGCGCAGCAGACGGTGAATGCCCTCAACGTATGGTTTTACGGCGTTGGCGTCGCCACTGACGATGCCCCAGCCGATTCGCCAGCCGGGAGCGAGATAATTTTTCGAGAGCCCGCCGAAAGTTACGACCGGAACGTCTGGCGCGATGGCGGCGATTGAGATCTGCTCGTCGTTTCCCGTACCGTTCTCGCCGCTTTCTCCCAGTATCAGCTTGTCGTAGATTTCGTCGGCGAAGATCACCAGATTATTGCGCCGCGCCAGTTCGGCCAACTGCTCCAGCATGCGGCGGGAGCAGATGGCGCCCGTGGGATTGTTGGGGTTGATCAGGACGATGGCGCGGGTGCGCGAATTGATCTTGCGCTGTAGGTCGATCAGGTCAGGCTGCCAGGCGTCGTCTTCGTTCAGGTCATAAGCTACGACCGGAATGCCCAGCTTGCACAAGACAGCCGAATAGAGCGGATAGTCGGGGCTGGGTGTCAGAATATTTTCGCCGGGATTGACCAGGGCGGTCAGGCAGACATCGACCGCCTCGCTGGCGCCCGAAGTCACGAATACATCCTGTACCGTGGAAATTCCTTTGCGGGCGGCTTCTCGGCGAATGGCTTCCACGGCCTCGGGAATTCCAGGCGACGGCGCGTAGCCGTTTTTGCCGTCGCGCATCGCTCTGTAAACGGCTTCGATCAGATGTGGGGGCGTTTGGAAATCGAAGATGTTGGGATCGCCAACGTTCAGCGACAAGAACTTTGTGGCCTTGCCGGCGTAACTTCGTCGGCCACCGACGCCAGATCGCGAATGGCATAGCGCACGTTGTCGAGACGTTGCGCGGCAGCGACTTCGCGGATTTGAGTACTGGGCATAGCTTAGAGTTCGCCAAAGGCCAAAAGTTCTTAACCGCAAAGAGCGCAAAGGGCGCAAAGAAATCTATGCGAGCGCGCCAATCTCCGTGGCCAACGGCCAACGACCAACGACCAAGGTCAATCCACTCGATCGATCTGCGCCTTCTGCAGGCGATCGGAATAGTCCACGTAAATCGATTTCCATTCCGTGTAGAAGTCGATTGCGCCCATCCCGCCCTCGCGGTGACCATTGCCCGTAGCCTTTACGCCGCCGAAAGGTAGATGGACTTCTGCTCCGATCGTGGGCGCGTTGATGTAGGTGATGCCGGCATACAGGTCGCGCATGGCGACGAAAGCCCGATTGACGTCCTTGGTGTAAAGAGATGAGGACAGTCCATACTCGATGCCGTTGGCGATGGCGATGGCGTCTTCCAGATCTTCGCACGGGATGATCGATACCACTGGACCAAAAATTTCTTCCTGAGCGATGCGCATCTTGGGATCGACATCGACAAACACCGTCGGCTCCATGAAGTAGCCGTGCTCATATTCGCCCCGGTCGAGACGGTTGCCACCGCACTTTAATCTGGCGCCTTCGGCCTTGCCGATCTCCACATAGCTGAGGTCAGTTTTGAGCTGGGCCTCGTTCACCGCCGGACCCATCTCGGTACTCTCATCAATGCCATTGCCAACCCTCAATCGCTTGGCCCGATCCACATAGCGCTCGACGAACTCGGCGTAAACACCCTTCTGCACGATGATGCGGCTGGTGGCGGTGCAGCGTTGTCCGGTTGTACCGAATCCGCCCCAGATGCCGCCTTCGATGGCCAGGTCAAGGTTGGCGTCGTCGAGAACGATCATTGGATTCTTGCCGCCCAACTCCAGCGAGCAGTGTTTAAAAGTTTTGGCTGCGGTGGTGCCGACGATTCGCCCCACGGCGGTAGAACCGGTCAGCGAGATGGCACGCACGTCAGGATGTTCCATCAGCGGCCCGCCCACCTCGGAGCCGAATCCGGTGACAATGTTGATCACGCCTCGCGGGATGCCCGCATCGGCCAGCGTCCGCACCAGATTGAAAGTTGAGAGCGGCGTATCCTGCGCCGGCTTGATCACGCACGTGTTTCCGCAAACGATCGCGGGAAGAATCTTCCATGACGGAATCGCCATGGGAAAGTTCCAGGGGGTAATCATGCCGCAAACGCCTACGGGAGTCCGCACCGCCATGGCGAATTTGTTCGGCAGCTCCGACGGCGTAGTAGGGCCCGAACATACGCCGGCCTTCGCCGGCGAAATAGTAAGCCGTGTCGATTGCCTCCTGCGTGTCACCGCGAGTTTCTTTCAGGATCTTGCCCATTTCCCGGGTCATGTCGCGGGCATATTCTTCTTTACGCTCCAGCAGCATTTCAGCGGCGCGGAAGACGATCTCGGCGCGCCGGGGTGCGGGCACCAGGCGCCACTTGGCGAAGGCGTTTTTCGCGGCTTCAACCGCGGCATCCACGTCGGCCCGGGCCGACTTCTGGAAGATGCCGACGACGTCGCGAGTATCCGCCGGGTTTCGATCCTCGAAAGTCTCTCCGGTCGAGGATTCCACCCACTCGCCGTCAATGAAGTTCTTGTAAACCTTAGTCGTGGTGTTGGTGCCGAGCATGGCCGGGCTGGCCAGCGTGTCCGTCGCCATAATGCCTCCTGAAGAATGCCGGAATATCCATGCTACAGGTGAGCACAGCGGGCGGCAACTCGAGGGCAGGTGGTAACCGTACTTAGAATTTAGCTGACAACTGACAACTGTTCACTGACTACTGAAGATTTGACATCCGCATTCAGAAGTCTTGCTTCTCTGAAAGGTGGTTGTAATGGAAGGGCGGGTTTCTGCATGGACCCTGCATGAGCGGGACGCTCGCGCCTACATATGCCCACACCACAGGACATGACCCAGGGGGTGCGACCCAAGGTAATCACCCCTGCCCCGCCAGTAATGCTTGTGATACTCTCGCAAATACCTCATATTTTTTAAGTTTGACTGATTTTTGGTGCCCTTTGTGTCTTCGAGCAGCAAACCGGGAATCCATGTAGCGTGGAAGACGGTCACCTATCGCAGCGTGGCCCTCGGCGTATTGTTCATTACGGCCGTCCTCTTCGTGGGCATGAATTTCGCCTTTCCACAGTTCACACAGAAGGGCGTTAAGTCGGTCACGAATCTGGGCAGCCGGCTCTTGGAGATGGTGGCCGGAGCAGGCGGGACCGCCAAGGCGGGGGCGGGAAGCTCCCAGCAGGCGCATATTACCGCCCTGGACGGAACCGTCCGGGTAAAAAAGGCCAGCAGCAACAGCTGGCTCACCGCCGATTACAACGTGCCCCTGGAAAAAGGCGATGTGGTCCAGACCGGTTCGGAAGGTATGGCCAAGATCGTCTTTAACGACGGCACCAACTACACCGTAAAGCAGGATTCGCTGATCGTCATCGAAGAAAACTCGGCCAATGACCAGCAGCAGACCAATGTGTCGGTCGCGGTCAGTACCGGCACGGTCGATCTTTCGACTGCCACTTATGTTCAGGGATCGAAGTCCCAGGTGATCGTGGCCGGCGCAACCGCATCCCTGGCTCCCGACAGCGCGGCCATGGTGCACAACGACCCCAAGGCTGACCAGCACGAGATTCTGGTGAAAAAAGGGTCTGGCGAAATCGCGCGTAACGGCGAAGTGGTTCATCTGGCGGATTGGGAGAAAGTTGCCTTTCAATCGCAGTCGCCGCGCATGGCCAAGTTGAAGGAGATCGGCCCGCCCACGCCGATTTCACCGGCGAACATGATGCCGATCTTTTCTTCGGGCGATACCAAGCCGGTGGAGTTTTCCTGGACTCAGATGGCCAATGCGGTGGGATACCGGCTGCGCATTTCGCGCAACCCGTATTTCTCTTCAACCATCGTGGATCGCAAGGTGAATACGGCCGACGTAATCGTCTCCGGTTTGAGCGAAGGAGCATACTATTGGCTGGTGCAGTCTTACGATGCCAGCGACAAGGAGTCTCTGGAGAGCCAGAAAAACCGTTTCACCATCATTCCCAAAGGCAAGAATACGGCGGCCATTAACCTCGATCTCGATCCTTTTATGCAGCACGGTCACGTCATCGAACTCACCGGAAAGACCGAGGCCGGGGCGCGGGTCATGGTTAACGGCAGGGAAGTGCCGGTGGTCGGTGTCGATGGCAGTTTCCACTACTTCATGCCTCCACTTCCGCAAGGGGAGAGCGTGATCACGATTACCGCCCAGAACGCCAAGGGCGGAGTCAACACGGTACAGAAAAAGATCGTGATTCAATAGAAAAGAATGGCCTCGGAGAGGAATCCCGAGGTGCCGGGACTTTGGTTTGACGGCGAAACGGGGTTCATCCCATAGAATTAGGGCACGGCCCCCCACCCGCACAGCAAAAACCGGGCATGCCCGGAATGACAGCGGTCCGAGAGAGCTAAATCGCGTATGTCATCCAACGGATTTCATTCTTCAACCCGCTTGCACAATCTGAGGTCGCTGTTCAGCATTTTTTCCAGCGATCTTGCCATCGACCTGGGGACGGCCAACACGCTGGTCTACGCACGGGGCAAGGGCATCGTGGTGAATGAGCCCTCGATCGTCGCCATCAACAAGAACACGGGCGAGGTCGAGGCCGTCGGCAAAGAGGCCAAAGAGATGCTGGGCCGCACGCCCGGCAACATCGTGGCTATCAAGCCCATGAAAGATGGCGTCATCGCCGACTTCAAAGTCACCGAGAAGATGCTCAACTATTTCATCCAGAAGGCGCACAACCGCAAGATGCTGGTGCATCCCCGGATCGTAATTGGCGTGCCTTCGGAAATTACCCAGGTGGAAAAGCGCGCGGTCATGGATTCCGCCTATCGCGCGAAAGCCAGCGAAGTGTACCTGGTGGAGCAAGCCATGGTGGCCGCCATCGGCGCCGGGCTGCCCGATTACCGAACCCAGCGGCAACATGGTTGTCGATATCGGCGGCGGCACCACCGATATCGCCGTGATTTCTCTCAGCGGCATCGTTTATTCCCGTTCCGTGCGCATGGCTGGCAACCAGATGGACGAAGCGGTGATGAACTACCTGAAGCGCAAATACAACTTGCTGGTCGGCGAACGTACCGCCGAGCAGATCAAGATGGAGATCGGTTCAGCGTACCCGCTGGAAAAGCCCCTGACCATGGAGATTAAAGGCCGCAACCTGATCGAAGGCGTGCCCAAGACCATTACCGTGGATGACAGCGAAATCCGCGAAGCTCTGAGCGAGTGTGTTTCGACCATCATGAATGCGGTGCGCGTGGCCCTGGAGCGGACGCCGCCCGAGCTTTCCGCCGACATCAGCGATCGCGGCATCGTGCTGACCGGCGGCGGGGCGCTGCTGAAGAATCTCGACAAACGTATTCGGGAAGAAACCGGGTTGCCGGTTTCGATTGCCGACGATCCGCTGTGCAGCGTAGTTCTGGGCACGGGCAAAATGCTCAGCGACTTCAAGCTGCTGCGTAAAATTTCGATCGAATAGCGGTGAAGCAGTTTCAGGTTTCCAGTGCCTGGTTTCCAGTTCCTCGTTTGTCGTTGCTTTCTGCCCAGCATGCCGCCCGGGACAACAGGAACTTCGGCGCCATCGCGCCCTTTGAAACTGGAGACCGGAAACCCGAAACTGTAATTCCATGGAAACTCTCATCAGCCGCTACCGTAACGTGACGATCCTGGCGGTGATGCTGTTTCTCCAGGTCCTGGGATTGGCAGTCCAGGTCAAGCGCGGGGGCGGCGGTGAATCTACGCGTCTGATTCGCACCTGGACGGTCAGCGCCGTCTCTCCTCTGGAAAAAGTCATCATCTGGGGCCAAAGCGGGATAGGCAATCTCTGGAACAACTATGTTTACCTGCGCGGAGTGCGGCAGGAGAATCGCGATCTGAAATTTGAGATTGAGCGCCTGCGGCTCGAGCAGGTGCGTTTGTCGGATGATGCCCGCCAGGCCCGGCGGCTGCAGGCACTGCTGGGCTTCAAAGAACAGTACATCTCCAAAACCGTTGCCGCGCAGGTGATCGGATCGAGCGGCAGCGAACAGTCGCGCTCCGTCTACATCGACAAGGGCTCGAACGACGGAGTGGAGAAAGATATGGCGGTAATTACCGCCGATGGGGTTGTGGGCAAGGTTTTGCGGGCGTTCGGATCCACCTCGCAGGTGCTGCTGATCAACGACTTCAGCAGTGGCGTAGGCGCCATTGTCGACAAATCGCGCTCCCAGGGAGTGGTTCGGGGCACGCCGGCTGGTGATGTGATCCTGGCAAATGTCATGACCGGCGAAATGGTGGGAGCTGGAGAACTAGTGGTCACCAGCGGGGGCGATCAGATTTTTCCCAAAGGTCTTCCGGTAGGCACGGTGATGAAGGTTTCCCCGGGAGCGGATCTTTTTCTCAACATCCGGGTAAAGCCGGCGGTCAATCTCAATCAGCTCGAAGAAGTTCTGGTGATCACGAAGAAGGAAGACCGGGCGCCCTCCCTGGCTGAAACCAATAGCGTGCGCGCGGTCGATATTTTGACCCAGCGCCTGCCGTCGGTTCCGGACAAGCCGGTGGTTGAACCGATTCCGCCACCAGCAGGCGAAGCCGCCGCACCCGCAACAAATCCGCAGGCGGCCGCAGCCAAGCTTCCAGTGAAAGCCGGAAATTCGCCGACTGGATCACCGAAACCAGCAACATCGTCCAAGTCTGTTTCCAGGCCTGAACCAACCAAGCCCCAACCAGCCAAGCTTGAATCGAAGCCTGACCACGCGGTAAACACGGGAGCTGCGGCGTCCGCACCCGCAACGACGGAGGACAAACCGCAATAGCGTGCCTATTACTTACACATCGCAAGATCAGGTGGAGGTTTACAAGTTCAGCCCTCCAGTGGCTATTGGTATTCCGCTGGTTGCGCTCTTCCTGCAAGCTTTCGTGCCCTTGCGGCTGCACTTCTTCTCTCTTTTTGATCTGCCATTTCTGGTGGTGATTTTCTTCGCTGTGGCCCGGCGAAGTCCGGTGGCCGGACTGCTTACCGGATCCCTGATCGGCCTGTTGCAGGATTCGCTCACGCATCAGCCCATCGGGATTTATGGAATCGCAAATACTGTGGTGGGATATGGCGCGTCCTCTCTGGGCGCAAAACTCGACGTAGACAACGTTGGCGCCCGTTTCCTGGTGACCCTGTTTTTCTACGTGGTGCATCAGATCGTGTATTTCACGGTGGCGCGCGGCCTGGTAAAGCTCACCATCGAGTGGAGTTGGGGACACGAGCTGGCCGCAGCTCTGATCAATGCCGCCACCGCGGCCGTGCTCTTTACTTTGCTGGACCGGTTTAAGCAGAGAGCGTGAGCACCCGTCCTTGGCCGTTCGTCGTTGGTCGTTGGCAAGATTCCCCCACGGCCTCGTGCATCCAA
Organism: Terriglobia bacterium; assembly: GCA_963734265.1. Taxonomy (GTDB): domain Bacteria; phylum Acidobacteriota; class Terriglobia; order Terriglobales; family Acidobacteriaceae; genus JAIQFF01. The sequence continues at coordinate 453,469 of CAVTGN010000008.1, read as the reverse complement.
CCGGTGATGTCCCTCCGTCACCCTTGATGACAACAAAAGCGGTTCCCCGCCGGTCTACAATAAAAAAATAAGGTGATTGGCCAACGACCAAGGGCCAACGACCAACGACGACTCGGATTACTGACGACCGAAGACTGAAGACCGACGATTGAATCCCATGTTTGGCCGCGATGAAAAAGTCTCGAGTTTCCGCCTCACCGCGGTGCAATACATTATCCTCGTCGTTTTTCTGGTACTGGCTTACGGTCTGTGGCGGCTGCAGGTGGTGTCGAGCGAGTTCTATTCGGCATTAGCGGAGAAGAATAAGACCCGCGAAGTTCCGATTCTGGCCCCGCGAGGCAAGATTCTGGACCGCGACGGGCGAGTCATCGTTGACAACTATCCGTCGTTCACCGCCCTGCTGCTGCGCGATTCCACGCGCGATCTTACGGGCGACGCCGATCTGATCGCGCAGGGACTGCACCTCGACCCCAAGGAAGTCCGCGAACGCCTGCGCAAATTTGCCGGCACGCCGCAGTACCAGCCCATCTATCTCAAGGAAGACATCACGCCCGACGAGCTGGCGTTTATCGAGTCGCACCGCAACGAACTGCCGGAACTCGACACCATCACGGCGCATCGCCGTCTCTATCCGCGCAATGGTTTCATGGCCCACCTGGTCGGCTATGTCGGCGAGGTCAGCGAAAAGATGCTGAACCAGGCGCAGTGGGAGCTTTACAACCCGGGCGACGTGGTGGGGAAGTCGGGAGTTGAGCTTGAATACAACCCGATCCTGATGGGCAAGAACGGTTCCCGCCAGGTCCTGGTGAACAGCCGGGGCAAGGAAGTAGGACAACTGGACGAAAAGCCGGCGGTAGCGGGAAAGCAGCTCAAGCTGAGCGTGGACATCGATTTGCAGATTGCCGCGGAACAGGCTCTGGAAGGAAAGAACGGGGCCGTGGTCGCGATGGATCCGCAGAAACGGCGAAATCCTGGCCATGGTCAGCCGGCCCACCTACGATCCCAATGATTTTGCGGTCCGAATCTCGAATGACGAGTGGATGAAACTGGTGAACGATGAGGACCATCCTCTCCTGAATAAAGCCATTCAAGCCCAGTTGGCTCCCGGCTCGGTTTTCAAGATCATCATGGCGACCGCCGGCCTGCAGGAAGGTATTGCCCAGGACATGAAAGTGAACTGCACTGGCGGCGCGTCATTCTACGGGCGTTACTTCAAGTGCTGGATCGCGACTGAACATCGGACACACGGAATCGTCGACATCAGCAAGGGGATCTACCAGTCCTGCGATGTGTTCTTCTACACTCTGGCGGAGCGCCTGGGCATCGGACGCATCGCCAAGTACGCGGCCATGTTCGGCATGGGGCAGAAAACGGGAATCGATCTGCCGCAGGAAGTAAGCGGGGTGATGCCGTCGGAAGAGTGGAAAATCCGCAACTTCAAGCAGAAATGGTATGCCGGCGAGACCATTTCGGTGGGCATCGGACAGGGCGCGGTGGCGGCCACGCCCATCCAGTTGGCGCGGGCGATTGGCGCCATTGCCAGCGGCGGTCTTCTGGTGCGCCCCCACGTGACTTCGCCGAGCGATCTGCCGCCGAATGTGATTCCAGCGTCGGATGTGCCCGAGCAGATGAAGATTCCGATCGATCCCAAGAACTGGGAAATCATTACCGACGCCATGGCCAACGTGCCCTCGGCGCTGGGAACGGCTGGGAGCGCGCATCTGCAGGGAATCGATTTTGCCGGCAAAACCGGCAGCGCTCAGACCGTCAGCAACATGCTGAAAGCTAAAACCTTGAACGGAAAATCGAAATACAAAGACAACGCCTGGTTCGTGGGAGTCACGCCGCGAAGAAATCCTGAACTGGTGGTTGCAGTTTTGTTTGAAGGTGGAGAGCACGGGCAATTTGCCGCGCGTATCGCTGCCCAGGTGGTGAAAGCCTACGTGGAGAAGCAGCGGCGGCCGCCCAGCAAGCTGGCAAGCGCAGGGAAAGTGGAAGTAGGCGCGGTGTGGAACGGCGACGATGCGGACGACGACGCCATCCGTGGCGGACACTTCGAGCTGCAGGTGCCGAAAAAGCGCTTGCCGCTGGCAGCGGCCGCACCAGGTTTGCAGTAGCGCCGATGCCGGCGCTACTTTGCGAAAGATGAGGAAGTAGACCAACGACGAACGACGAACGACCAATGACGGGCACTTAAAAAACCCATGTCTCGCTATATCTCATTCCGTGACTTCGACTGGATTCTCCTGATCTTTGTCCTGCTCATTTGCGGGCTGGGAGTAATGGAAATTCACAGCGCGACCCTGCACACCAAGTTTGCCGGGGCGCACGTCCGGCAGGTCTACTGGATTGCCGGCGGCCTGGTGGGCATGTTCCTGATCAGCCTGGTGAACTACCAGTTGCTGCTGGATCGGGTGCACTGGTTTTATATCGCGGCCATTGTCTCGCTGATGAGCGTCATGATTTTCGGGCAGAAATATCTGGGTGCTCGGCGCTGGGTGAAGATGCCGGGAGGCGGGCACTTTCAGCCGTCCGAGTGGGTCAAACTGATCCTGATTCTGGCGGTGGCCAAGTACTTCGCCGACCTGCACCAGAGAGAGCTGTCCTGGCCGGACTTCGTCAAAGCGGGTGCGATTGTGCTTGTGCCTATGCTGATGGTGCTGCGGCAGCCCGACCTTGGTACCAGCCTTACCTACCTGCCCATTGCGGTTATGGGCTTGTTCCTCGGGGGAGTGCGTTTCAAGCAGGCGGCGATTGTGACTTTGGGGGCGGCCCTGCTTCTGCCGCTGGCCTGGCATGCCCTGAAGCCCTACCAGCGCGACCGTCTGACCAGCTTTATGCATCCTGAGGCGGACAGCCAGGGTTCGGGCTACCAGGTGAACCAGTCCCTGATTGCGGTCGGCTCAGGGGGCGTGTGGGGTAACTCCGAAGGTTCGCAGACTCATTTGGCCTTCCTGCCGGTCCCGCAAACGGATTTTATCTTTGCCGCTTTCGCTGAGGAGCATGGATTTGTGGGCGCCTTGGCGGTATTGCTGCTATACTTTATAGTGCTGATGAGATTGACTCAGAACGCGCAAACGGCGCCCGACCGCGCCGGCACGTTCGTGGTAATGGGTGTGGTGGCCGTACTTAGCTTCCATATTCTGGTCAATGTCGGCATGGTGGTCGGTTTTATGCCGGTCACCGGAATACCCTTGCCATTAATGAGTTATGGCGGGTCTTCGGTCCTGTTTATATTTCTGGCGTTGGGCATCGTAATGAATGTCCGCATGCGCCGTTTCGTGAATTGAAGCGGGAAGAAGAAGGCAGGGGAGTAGCCGCGCACGCCATTCCGCGGCAGAAAACAAGATTAATTACGATCGCCCTCGCGTGAAGAGGGCACACGCCGGCTAGAAAAGCAGTTCAAGGCCGGGCAGGATTAAGCAAAGGCGCCCCCAGGCCGGTAACGGCCCCCTCAGAGTTGAGAGAGCGGTCACAAACCTGGCAAGCGCAAATGCGATAAGTGCAAAAGATTCCTAAGCTTACGCAACGGATTCGGCCACGGGGAGAACCCCGGGGCCTAGGCTGTCCCTCGTTCAGGGCGGCCATCGCAGCGCTTGATCCTCCCAGTCTTCTCCTGCCTTCGATCCGGTGATCCCGCGGCCGCCTGACGGCCCGGGACCGGAGTTTGTATGACCAAAGAATTGTTTGTGTCTTCCACCCCTCACGAAACCAAAGTGGGGTTGGTCGAAGACGATCTGCTCGCGGAAATCTACCTCGAACGCGAAAACGAATACACCCTGGCAGGTTCCATCTATAAAGGCCGCGTAACTCGCGTCCTCCCCGGAATGCAATCGGCCTTTGTCGACATTGGCCTGGAGCGCGACGCGTTCCTCTATGTCTCCGACTTTATGGAGTTGGAAGACTCGGAAGATCTGGACGAAGTTCCCACCAATCGCCCAGTAACCGAGCGCCATCAGCCACAACCTCAAGCCGAATCGTACGCGGGAGAAGCAGTAGCCCTCCCTGCGGGCGAGGCGGAGCCGCACGAACATCAGGAGCATCAGGAACATACCGAAACTGGACGAAGTGAGAATCGCGACACCGCCGCTACTGGCGAACGCGAGAATCGCGATGGCATGCGGGGCCGGCGCCGGCGGCGCGGACGCCGCGGCGAACGCTTCCCGGAATCGAAGTTTGCCCGCCCTGGAACTGAGGCGCCGCGGGAAACTCCACGGGCAGAAACACAAGAACGGAACGCACCGAAAGGCCTGAACGAACCGATCGAACTGATCGTTCAGAGCGCTACGAGCGGCCGGAGCGCAGCGAACGGCAGGGGCGGCCAGAACGTTCCGATCGTTCAGACCGCGGCGAATATGGACCGCCGCCGGGGTATCAACCTATCATTTTGCCGGGCGAGTCGATCTCCAAGTATCAGCGGCTGGCGCAGAATCGGCCGGCACCCGTCAGCGGAACGCCTGCTGTCGCGGCGGCCGATCAGACCGCACCTCCCGATTTCGGAGATTTTCGCCGCCGACGAGCCGTTATTTGCCGAATCAGCTCGGCCTGCGACCTTCGAGGAACCCGCCCGATCCGACGAGCCCGCGGCCGACGCGACGTCTTCCCACTGGGATCGCGAACAGAAGCGCCTGCACCAGATGAATGTGGCTGCGGTGTTTGGCGGAGAAGAAACCGAAGTCGAAGAACAGGAAGAAGACGGCGATCATCGCGATGTGAACGGCAACCAGGCGGACCCAGTCGTTCCTTCACTTAAAGCTGAGCATTCCGAACCCGCCGCACCCGTTGCATTGGCGGGGACGGTCGAGGAAGAAGAGATCGAAGAGGAAGAAGCGGATCTGGCTCATTACGTCGAGGACCTCGAGGAGGATGCAGCCTTCGAGGAGCTTGAAGAAGAGACCCACGCAGCCGGAGAACAAATCGCTGATGAACACCATCACGCCCCGCAGGACATCGCAGCCTCGGCCGAGGTTGCATCTGTCGACGCTGTACCCTTTTCGTCCGAGGCGATTTCCTCGGAAGAAATTGACGTAGCGGCGGCGGAAGAAGTCGACGAAGAAGCCGAAGTTGAAGCCGAGCTCGATGAAGCCCAGGCCGAGGCGGAAGCCGCGCTCGCCGCCGAAGCCGGCGGCAGCCGGCATGACCGAAGCTCGGGCCGAGGTTCGCGCTCCGGCGGGCACAGCTGGATACACCCAGCGTGCGCCGCGTCCGGGATACGATCGCCGGCCGCAGCGTGGCGGGCGCCGCGGCGGTGGTGGACGCCGTTTCCGCCGCAACGAGCAGCAGAGCATGCCGCTGATCACCGATCTGCTCAAGGAAGGGCAGGAAATCCTGGTCCAGATCGCCAAGGAACCGATCGGCAAGAAGGGCGCTCGCATCACCAGCCACATCGCGCTGCCCGGCCGCTTCCTGGTCTATATGCCTACGGTGAATCACACCGGGGTGTCGCGCAAGATTGCTTCCGAGGAAGAACGGCAGCGGCTGAAGCGCATCATCCAAAGCGAGCGCGAAAACGGTCATGGCGGATTTATCGTCCGCACCGCCGCGATGAACGCCGCCGAAGAAGACCTCCGCGCGGACATTCGTTTCCTGAAAGGCTTGTGGGCTGAGATCAAATCCCGCGCCGATGCCGGCAAGGGGCCGACCTTGATCTATCACGATCTCAACGTGGTCGAGCGCGTGCTGCGCGATCAGGTGACCTCGGACTTTTCCGCCATCTGGGTCGACAGTGACGAGGAATACGAACGCATCCTGCGCTTTGCCAACCGCTTCCAGCCCGCGCTGGTCAAGCGCGTCAAGCTCTATACCAAGGAAACTCCGCTCTATGAGCAATTCGGCCTGAGCGAGGAGATCAACAAGGCGCTCAAGTCGAAAGTCTGGCTGAAGAGCGGCGGCTACATTGTCATCAATCAGACCGAAGCGCTGGTCGCGATCGACGTCAACACCGGAAAATATGTCGGCAAAACGACGCGGCTGGAAGACACCATCGTCAAGACCAACGTGGATGCGATCAAGGAAATCGTGCGCCAGATACGGCTGCGCGACCTGGGCGGCATCATCGTGATCGACTTCATCGACATGGACGAACGCCGCAACCGGCAGAAGGTCATGCAGGCCCTGGAAGAGGCTCTGCGCAGCGACCGTGCTCCCTCGAAGGTTCTTCAGTTTAACGACTTCGGACTGGTGGCCATCACCCGCAAGCGGGTGAAGCAGTCGCTCGAGCGCACCATCGGTTCGCCGTGTCCATATTGCCAGTCCACCGGCTTTGTGAAGTCGGTGACCACGGTGTGCAACGAAATCTATCTCGAGATGCGCAAGATCGCGAAGCATCTGGAGCATGCCGACGTCATGCTGCGGGTGAATCCCGAAGTCGCCAAGGTGCTCAAGTCGAACAACGGCAAGGCGCTGATCGAGATGGAAGAGATGACCAAGAAAACCGTGATCGTGAAGAGCGATCCGGCGCTGCACCAGGAGCAGTTTGATATCAATTGAAAACAGCTTCTAGCTTTTAGCTCTTAGCTTCTAGCTAGTTCCTTCGAATTACGAATTATGGAGAGACGGGCGTCCGCGCCCGTCTTTTTATTGCGCACGGGTGTATTCCCGTATAAGCACTCGCGCTTTATTGCAATCGACGGGCGCGTGTATTGTCATTCAGTGTGTTCATAAAAGCACATTCATAGGGCACACTCAGTATGCACACTATGCCTGCGAAACGCGCTCACATTCTCCTGCCCGAAGACTTGCTCCGGGAGATCGACTCTCTCGTCGGACCTCGCGGGCGTAACGCTTTTTTGGTCGAAACTGCCCGGAGCGAAGTTCGCCGCCAGAAGTTGCTTCAGTTTCTGGAGGGCAAGGGTCCGACCGGGAACGCCCCTACTGCAGCGCGTAAAAGCGCTCGTCTTCGCATCCGGAATACAAAGCTCGGGAGCGTGAGCAAAGCGCCTGCGGGATGATGTTTAAGGTTCGATTCATATTGGCGTGAGCTGCCAAAATGGGACCAGGGTGGCAAAGCAATGCTTGAACGGGCAACTTCAAAGCCCGATTCTCAATCAAAATAGTGCGGTCCAAATTCGGACAGGAGATCTGCGTGAAAATTCAACGAATTAGAAGTATTGCGGCATCGGCGGTAATGACGGCGGCTTTGGGTACGGCGATGTTCGTTACCGTCCCCCAGTCGTATGCGGACGAGCATGCAAAATGCCAGCACAATATTGAACGCGCGGAAGCGAAACTGGATGAGGCGGTTCGCAAACACGGCGAGCGCAGCCATCAGGCTGATCAACGGCGGCGCGACTTGAACGCAGAGCGTGAGCGCTGCTGGAACCAGTACCACGGCTGGTGGAATGGTCATGATCGTCAATGGCACACCGATCGTGACTGGGAAGATCATCACTAGACTCCAGCCTGTCCTATCGGGATGAGCGAGTGGCCCCTGGGTCGAGTTCCAGGGGCCTTCTTAGTTTTCTAATCCTGTTTTCTGATCTTGGTTTCTGCTCATAGGCGCCGTGATGTGGTTATTGCCGGATCGGCCAGAGAGAAAATAGGGGAGCTGTTAAAGCGAAGGAGAGCAAAGCGACAGCATGGTTCGAAATCGCATGCCGCCTCCTGTGCAAGAGACACAGACTGGCGAGGCGGCAAAACGTCACCTGCAAACTAGCTCTTGCGGCCGGCGATCATGAGTCCGGCTCCGACGACCAGCATCACGGCGCTGATGGCAGGCGAAACTTTTTCGCTGTCATGCGTCTGAACTCCGATGTTGACATCTCCTGCCTTGATACCGTGATTTTCGGTGTGCGGAATCGCGACGAAGAACGACAGGATTCCCAGAATCGCTACCGCCAGCCCCACTACAAACAAAGCCTTCATACGAAGACCTCCTGATTGGACTATACTCCGTGGACCCGAGCGTCCATTGAGCCGCTTGAGATGCGGGCAAGTGGGGGTGGGATGCTTCTAAGAGCGCTTTAATACAGGCTCGGACGAAGCTGGAAACGCTTCAACCCGCGAAATCCCGGGCGAATTCAACCAGGCTTCGCAATCCGATTCCAGATGGGCCTTTGGCAATCCACGGCTTCTGTTCTTCCGTCCACGCGGTGCCGGCGATATCGAGATGCAGCCAGGGAACGTCTTCGGCGAACTCCTTCAGAAACATGGCCGCGGTGATGGCGCCGCCCCAGCGTCCGCCCGAGTTGACGATGTCGGCGATATTGGAGCGAATGATTTCCTTGTATTCGTCGTCGAGCGGCAGGCGCCACATTTTTTCCCCCGCCTTGGAGAGCGCTTTACTGAAGCGCTCAAACATCTGCTCGTCGTTGCCGAAAATTCCTGCATTGATGGAGCCGAGCGCGACCACGACCGCGCCCGTGAGCGTGGCGGCGTCAATCAAGTGAGTGCAGCCGAGCTGGCGCGCGTAGAAGAGACCGTCGGCCAGAACCAGGCGGCCTTCCGCGTCGGTGTTGATGATCTCAATCGATTTTCCCGACATGGCAATCTGCACATCGCCCGGTTTCTGCGCTTTGCCGGATGGCATATTCTCGGTGGCGCAAATGATGGCGGTGATTTTTAGCTTCGGCTTGAGCAGCGCGATGGCACGCATGGCGCCGATCATGGTGGCGCCGCCGGCCATGTCGTATTTCATCTTCTCCATGCCATCGGCAGGTTTGATGGAAATGCCGCCGGTGTCGAAGGTGATGCCTTTGCCCACAAGTCCCAGCACCGGTTTTTCAGGAGCGCCCGCCGGTTCATAGCGCAACACAATCAGTGCGGGCGGTTCGTCCGAGCCCTGGGCAACGCTCCAGAAGGCTCCCATCTTGAGTTCCTTGATCTTGTCGGCGCCGTAGACCTCGCATTTCAATCCCGACTTCCGCCGCCATCTTCTTCGCGCGGTCAGCCAGAATTGTTGGCGTCATGCGGTTGGAGGGCTCATTGACCAGGTCGCGAGTGAAATTCTGCGATTCACCGACGATGCGGGCGTCGTCCATGGCCTGCTGCAGTTTGGCTTGATCGCCCCGGGCAACCACGGTGAGTGCGTCGATCTTTTGATCCTTGCGATCGCTCTTGTAGTAGTCCGGATCGAAGTTGCCGACAAATGCGCCTTCCACGATGGCCTTGACCGAGTCTTCCATTTTCAGTCCGGCCTCGGGCGCGAGGATGGCGAAGCTGCGCAAGCCGCGCGATTTCAAAGTGCGGACCGCCGCGCCCGCCAGTCGTCGCAGCTCGAAAGCCGAAAAACTCTTGGCCTTACCGCCGCCGAGAAGCAACAGCCGCTTCGCCTTCAGTTTCGCCGGATGGTGGAGCAGCGTGGCCTCAAAAGTCTTGCCGGTTACTTCTCCACCAGCGATGACGTCGGCGGCTGCATCTTTCACCGCGGCCTCTGAGGTTTCGATCGACAATTGTGGCTTGTCTTTCTCGCCCTTTCCTTTTTCTGCTTTGTCGAGGACGATGGCGACCAGACATTCGGTTTCAACTTCTGCGGGCGTGGAGAAGGAAAGATTCGTTTTCATGATTGTTTATGCTTCCAGTATCGTCGGCGGGAAGGGAATTAGGCAAGAGCGAGGGAATTCATTCAGCACACAGTAGGTCCTGAGGGTGGGAATCCGTCCGCGGCTCCGGACTCGAAATTCAGCCGCTTCAGGCGTACACTTCCGGGGATTTGCCGGAGGACGAATTTCGCGAACAATTATGGCCACCACTGCCTCTCCTGTTTCCAGCACAACTCGCCCCGCCGCGAGCACATGGATCGGCTTGGGCATCGCTCTCTTCGCCCTTCCGCTGATCAGGCAAGTGTTTCGCATGATCAATCCCGCGCCGGGAACCGCTCTGCTTACCACGCGAGAGCTGGTGATGTTCGCGAGTGTGGTCGCGCTGCTCCTTTTGATCAGGCGCGGAGAGCAGCTTCCGCTCAGCTCGGTAGGCTTGGGCACGTCGCCGTGGTGGAAGTCTGTGTTGTGGGGAATGCTGGCCGCGATCGTTTGTGGAGGGCTTGCCGTAATCGTGGTGAAGGTGATGGGATCTAGTCACGACGGCACTTCTGCCACGTTCGACCGCGCCCCTTTATGGTTGGTCACCCTGGTCATGTTCCGCGCCGGCATCGCGGAGGAGTTGTTCTATCGTGGTTATTCCATCGAGCGTTTCCAGGCTATGGGATTGGGAAAGCTTGCCTCCGTTGCCATTCCTCTGGTCATCTTTGCCGCTGGCCATTACACCGGAGGAGTGGCAAACGTCGTGGTAGCCGGGGTCATGGGAGCCATTCTTTCCGCATTCTATCTGTGGAGACGAGATCTGGTGGCCTGTATGCTCGCCCACACCCTGATTGACTTCGTGGCCAACGTAGTGCCGAGACTGGGATCATAACCGCAGATTGTTCACCGGAGATTGTTCACCGCAGATTGCCCCGCGATGTGTGCTTGCGCCCACATTGTGTTTCAGATCCCACGCTGACTCATTCTCCATGCTGCTCGTAAACCCCGCCTGATCAGTGCCTTCTGCGATGGCTGCTCCCGTGCGATCTCCCTGGCTGGAGGCAACACAGGAGGAGAATATGACGCAACTCAATTTGTCCGGCAGGCAGTCAAGCAACAAGCAGCAGAACACGGCTGCGCAACCCGAAAGCGAATCCATCAAGAACCAAACCGTCGGCGCGCTGGGAGCGCTCGCCATGTTCGCGGCAGTGATCGTCATCGGCAGCTGCTCGCACAGCAGCAAGCCCGTCGCCACACAGCAAGCAATTCAACCGACAGCGCCGGTTTCAGCCCCGGCCGTCGCCACCCCAACCCCACCGCCCGCGCCGGTGCAGGCCAAGGCTAAGCCCAAAAAGCACCGCGCAGCCACGCTTTCCTACGTCAATCGACAGTACGGAGTCTCGTTCGACTTTCCGCGCCAATTCAATCTGAGGTCAGGTGACCAGGCGCAGTTGAGTTGGGGAGACCTCGGGCCATTTCAAATGGACTTCGCTCAACCCGGCGGCGTGACCCTGGCGGGCGTGGAGCTGCCGGCGAATTCCTATCCGGCAACCGACTTCAAATCCGCCTTCGTTACCCTGAGCGTGAATCCGGGCGTGACCTCTGAAGCCTGTAGCCAATTCGCCTTTCCGGAAGCGAACGCCGCGGTCGATCCATCCTCGACGGAAAAAACCGGGAAGGTGAAGATCGGCGCTCTTGAATTCAGCGAAGTTGAGAACTCCACGGCCGGCATGATGAAGCAGACCGACGCCAGGTACTATCACGCTTTCAGCAATGGCGCGTGCTATGAGTTTGCTCTGGGAGTCGGAACCGAAGGCAACGTAAACAGGTGAGGGCATCAAGCCGGTAGATCGCGACCAGGTGTTTGGCAAGCTGGAAAAAATCCTGGCCAGCGTGAAACTGCAACCCGCGGTGGTTCCTGAAACCGAGCCCGCAGCGCCCTCGGCGGGAGTCACTGGCCCGGCTGAGTCTTCAACTCCGCCAAGCAACGCGCCGGCGAACACCGTGCCGCCGAGCACCGTAAACGACCGGATCTTTTAACTCTGCCTAATAACTCTCGCTAACCACCGGCGGGTTCAACCGGACTGCCAACTGGCAGTCCGGTTCCTTGTTTGTCTGGCGACTGGTAGCTCTTGAATCCGGCTCTTTGCATGCCCTGGATGGCTTCACGATTTTTCATGAAGGTATCCCAGACAAATCCGGTGCGGGCGTTTTCCGCCATCAGCAGAGTGATTCCGGTATCGATCGCGATCACGTCGCTGTCATACCAGCCTTTCAACGGGTTGAACGCATTGACAAATCCGTACGTACCCCAGGCTTGAGGATAATGATTCCTGATATTCCGAAGCACCCGCATGACGGGCTGCGGCAGGAAGGGAAGCGAGCCGCCGGAGGCGCTGGGAACGACCGTGCCATCGATCGGGCCCATGGCCGGAGGCCCGCCCCAGATCACGTAGCCCCTGTCCGAATCGGAAGCGGAGATGCCCCACAGATCATCGCTGTAGTCGGGAAACTGTTTGCCCAGTTCCACGCAGAACCGGCGATGCACGTCGGTGGCGATGATGGAGTTTTGAAAGTAATCCGCGTAGCGGTCGCGCTTGCCCCGGAAATCAAACCAGGCCTGCGAATACTGATGGACAAATAACGGCGCAAACGATCCGATGTAACGCAGCCCGTCATATTCAAAAACGTTTCGCTTCCAGGCATCCCAGGCCTCTGCCTTGAGCGGATGCGAAGACGATCCCATGCCCAGCAGGTACATCATCATCAATTCACTGTAGTAGTCCCAGCGATAAGGCAGGAAGCCGACTTCGGGCAGCCATCCGTGAGGCAGGAGCGTGGTGTCCTCCGAAAGCCAGGTCCAGTCCACGCGGTCGACGATGTCGTGGCACAAGCTGGCGAATTTCGAAATTCTCGAAGTGCTGCCGGCAGCACAGAATTCCGCACAACAGCAGGGCGGTATCGACCGAGGAAATCTCCGAATCCCAGATTCTCTCCCCAGTATTGACGTTGGCGAAGTGGTAGAAGAATCCGCGATGATTGGGCAGCGTCTTCCAGAGAAAGTGCAGCGTGTTCAGCACCCGCGTCCGCGCCTCTGTGAGTGAAAGATAGCCGCGCTTTTCCCCGATGCAGAGAGCGGTGAGGCCAAAGCCGGTGGCCGCGATGCTGGCCACCACCGCGCTATCGGTCGACGCTTTGCGCGCGTTGCAGCGGTCTTTCACCAGGCCGGTTTGCGGGCTGGCCTGCTCCCAGAAATAGCAGACCATGACTTTTTCCATGTCCTCGAGCAACTGGTCGTCATCCGGGGAAAGAACCGTCTTGATCGGCGGAGGCGCCGGGCGGGTGTGCTGTTCCGGGGCAGGGGACAAGGCGGCAGGCGGCGAGAAAGACGCGAATCCCGACTTGGCGAATGGCAGGCAAAGCCCCATGCCGGCGATCCGCCTGAGCAATTCACGGCGGGAATGGCTCACCCGGCCCAACTTCTTTTCGATCCCCTGACCATCCACTTCACAAATTTAAATGATCCTGGGCCGGAGAACGATTACGGAGGGACAGTGAGGGTAACAGGAATGGTTACACCGGCTGAGCCTAAAGAGCTTGACGAAAAGGATTAGGGAACTAAAAATCGGTGTGCGAAGCGGGCATCGTAGAATGTTGGGCAGAGGCCGGCGGGATGACGACTGACGAGATGGCGACCGGCGGGACGGCGACTGGCGGGGATGGTGACCGCCGGGACGGTGGCTCGATGAGCAGTACGCGGAAGCTGATCATGTGGGTGGCTGCAATCGTGGTGGTCGGGGCGACTGTCGCCGCGACGGTCTTCATCCGTCCCCACACCCGGCCCATGTCGCTCGGCGGTGCGGTCATCCGCCAGGACGCCGATCCCAAGAAAGAGCTTCCCCTCGCCGACGTTGAAATCAAGGCGATCGCCAACGGCTATGTGATCGGCGAGAGCAAATCTGACGCCTCCGGTCTTTTCACCATCGCGCTCCGCAACCGGTTCTTCATCGGACGCGCGGTCACGCTGCAATTCCGCCATGCCGATTATCAACCGCTCGACCTGCGCGAATTTATCGGGGACAAGGTGTATGTAGCGCACATGGTGCCGGTTCCTCATGAAGCCAATCCCTCAAATCGTCCCGATATCGTAGTTTCCAATGTCCTGGTGAGATACACCATCAAGACAACAACGGCCGCCAACGTGGGCAGCGCGGTCAAAACTTTTGAAGTGCCAAACGCCGGAAACGTGCCCTGCAAGAAGCAACCTCCCTGCTCGCCCGACGGAAAATGGAAAGCCTCGCTGGGCTCGGCAACCCTGGACGCGGGCGAGGGCAATGAATTCCGCAATGCCAGAACATCTTGTATCGCCGGACCTTGTCCTTTCACCAAAATCGAAGGAGAAGATCTTTCGGATAGCGGCCGCGTCATCCAGGTGTCAGCGCGAAACTGGTCCGACACCGCCACTTTTCTGCTGGAGGCCGAAGTATTTCACCCCATGGTGAGCGACATGGTGCGCACCCTCTACCCGGTAATTTTTGGTCAGGCGCTGAACTTCACTGTGCCGGGATCAGCCGAGGGAGTCACCATCCAGGCCGAAGTAAATGGAGAGGCGATTACGTTTCCGCTGGGACCAAATCTCTACCTCAGTTGGGCCGGCTGCAACGCCCGCGTCAACAAAGATCAAACAAAAGTCTTCCGCTGCGAACTCAAGCCCGGCTACCGCTTACCGTAAGACTGTGCTGAGTAAAAGAACTCGAGGGTGCCCCATCCTTCGCGTTTTTTGCGAAGGGTGGGGTCTTTAAGAGAGTGAATCGAAAACGACCCAGCAAGACAAATTCCCAGTGCAATCTGCCTAGCGTCCCTTACGCGATCGTGCAACAGCCTCTCTGGCTTCGCTATCGGCGGTACGGCGGCGTTCGGTTTCCCGCTTGTCCCACAGTTGCTTGCCCTTCGCCAGTGCGAGTTCAACTTTCACTCTGCCATTCTTGAAGTACAGCCGAGTAGGAATAAGGGTGAGTCCCTTCTGCTGGGTCTTGCCGATGAGCTTGCGAATTTCTTCCTTGTGGACCAGCAGCTTGCGGGTGCGCAGGGGCGCGTGGTTGAAGATGTTGCCATGGTCGTAGGGTCCGATATGGCAGTTCAGCAGCCATAGTTCGCCGTCTTTAAGCAGTCCATAGGAGTCTTTCAGATTGGCCTGGCCGGAACGAACCGATTTCACCTCAGTGCCAGTCAAGGCAACTCCGGTCTCAAACTTTTCCAGCAAGAAGTAGTTATGGGACGCGGCCCGGTTCACGGCGGCGTCGCGTTCACCCGCGGCGGTTGGGTCGCGGCGGGGATTCTTCTCAGGCTTGGGCTTGGTCTGGTGTGCGGTCTGGCGCGCCATGGCGGTAACTAGGTTATCTCACACCGACGCGAAGGGCGTCGAGTGACGCAGGCGCAGCGTCTCGCTCGTGCCCGAGCAGCGACCTAGTTTCCAAGGCGATCAGCATCGCAGAGCCGCAGCATTCCTGCCCACGAGCGGGACGCTCGCGCCCACATTCCTGCATCCCAGTATGTATGGATGTCGAGCCCCAGCGGAGTCCAAATCGGGACAAATTCTTCCCGAAATGGCCTTCCGAGTAACCCGTTTGGGACTAAGCCTTATGAGTTTAACTGCTACCACAGCAGTCACTTCCACCGCTGAGGAGCGATGCTATAATCAGCCAGCTTACTTCTCAATCAGCGCATATTCAGCGGCCTAGCCCGGGGTTGTTGGCCGATCCCCGAGGGGAAGACTGCCTGCGAGGGACCATTGAAGACACGCCTGATTCGCCCGGCAGCGATCATATTGCTCGTCGTAGCCGTTACCCTGCCCATCGGGGCTGCCGATAGCGCCAAATCCTTATACAACAAAGGTAAGGATGCCGAAGCTCGCCAGAATTATGAAGCGGCCTATGACTTTTACCGCCAGGCCTACGATCTCAAGCCCAGAGACTTGGCCTACCGGACATCGTACGAGCGGACCAGATTCCTGGCCGCTGCCTCACACGTGCATCGCGGGCAATTGCTGCGGGACGCCGGAAAATTGCAGGAGGCTTTAGCCGAATTTCAGAAGGCTGCAGACATCGATTCCTCAAGCTTTATCGCTCAGCAGGAACTGCGCCGCACCCAGAGGATGATCGATGCTGGTAATGCGCCGACTCCGCCGGCCGCAGCGAAACCGCCTACCGGCCTGCAAAAGCGCGTGGACGAGGCCCAGGGACCGGTCGATCTGGCTGCCATCTCGAACGTTCCCATCACCCTCAAACTGACAGAAGACACCAAGGTTATTTACGAAACCGTTGGCAAACTGGCGGGGATCAACGTGTTGTTCGATCCGGATTACACTTCGCGGCGAATCAAAATCGAGCTGAACGGGGTAACGCTGCAGGAAGCGCTGGAAATCATCGCCCTGGAATCGAAGACATTCTGGCGGCCGGTGACACCAAATACCATCTTCGTCGCCTCCGACAATCCCGCCAAGCGCAAGGAAGTCGAACAGAGCGTCATCAAGACGTTCTATTTGGCAAACCTGTCGCAGCCCACCGAGTTGCAGGATGTGGTGAACGCGTTGCGGCAGATTCTGGAAATTTCCCGCATTCAGCCTTTGCCTTCGCAGGGCGCTCTGGTGGTGCGCGGCACTCCGGACCAGATTGCGCTGGCGGAAAAATTAGTGGGCGATCTCGACAAGGCGCGTCCGGAAGTGATCGTCGAAGTGGCGATCATGCAGGTCAGCCGCGACAAAACTCACAACCTGGGCATCAGTCCGCCGACCAGCGCCACCGTCGCGCTGCAGAACAATCTCAACACCACCACGACCAGCAGCACGAGCACAGCCACCACCAACAGTTCGACCACCTCGGGAACCGCGAACCAGGTCAACTTGAACCGGCTGGGAAATCTGAACGCAACCGACTTTACGGTCACGATTCCGCCGGCCACCGCAACTGCGCTGTTTAGTGACAGCAGCACCAAGCTGATTCAAAATCCGCAAATCCGCGCCGTCGACGGGCAGAAGGCATCGCTCAAAATCGGCAGCCGTGTACCGGTCGCCACTGGTTCGTTCCAGCCTGGTATTGGCGGTGTGGGTATTAATCCTCTGGTCAATACACAATTTCAATATCTGGATGTCGGCGTGAACATTGACATCACGCCCAAGGTGCATGCCGGCCGCGAAGTGACGTTGAAAGTTGCGATGGATATTTCGTCGGTGACCGGGCAATCGAACATCGGCGGAATCAGCCAGCCGGTGATCGGGCAGCGCAAGATTGAACACGAAATTCGCCTCAAGGAAGGCGAAATAAATATCCTGGGCGGAATTTTGGAGGATCAGGACATTCGATCGCTGAACGGTATTCCTGGCCTGGCGCAGATTCCGATCCTGAAATACCTGTTCGCGCAAAGCAACGTCGATCATTCGACCAACGAAATTGTGTTTGCCCTGATTCCGCACATCATCCGGGCGCGAGATGTTACTGATCTGAACGAAAAGGCTCTTGAGGTAGGTACAGCGGCGGCCATCGAGTTGCGCCGCGCCAGCCAGGCGCCGCCGCCAGCGCCCGCACCGGGGAATGACAACTCTGCTCCGGCTCCCGCCACTCCGCCTTCGGCGCCCCAGGCTTCGATGTCACCGGCTGCCCCTTCGGAGCAACTCCCGGTCCAGGTTGCAGCGGGCGCGGCCAGCTTCGTGTTCGATCCGGCCAACGTTACTCAAGCCGTCGGTTCCACGTTTGCCGTGAACGTCCTGCTGAAGGGCGCGCAGAACGTGTATTCCGTGCCTTTGCAGGTCAGCTACAACCCCAAAGTTTTGCAAGTGGTGAATGTTTCCAACGGAGGCTTGCTCTCGCAGGACGGGCAGGTAGTGGCGCTGGTCCATCGCGATGATGACTCGACCGGCGCATTGCAGATTACAGCTACCCGGCCGCCGGGAGCGAACGGAGTTTCCGGACAGGGCTCGGTCGTAACTCTGACTTTCCTTACCAAGGGAAGTGGCCAGTCGACTTTGACCATTTCGAAGGGCGGCGCACGCGACCCGGCCATGCAGGCAATGCCGGTTGCCGGAGCCGTGGCCACGGTCACAGTGCAGTAACCAGGAAGCAGATCTGGACTCATTGCCTGAAGCTCCGAAAATCTCGAGGACTCGGGAAACCTAAAGTCCGGGCCGTTTTCGGCGATAATATCCTATGAAGTCTGTCGTCCCGCAACCCACCTCCGCATTCGGCCTGCGCAGGTTCACATCCCGGGGATTCACTCTCATCGAGTTGATCGTGGCTACCGCCATCCTGGTCATTTTGACCGGCTTGGCTGTGCCCCTGGCACGAGTGGCGATCAAGCGGGAAAAAGAGCGCGAGTTGCGGCATGATCTGTGGGAGTTGCGGGACGCAATCGACCGCTACAAAGACGCGGCCGATCGGGGCGCGTTCCAGATCAAGGTAGGCAGCGAAGGCTATCCTCCGGATCTCGAAACCCTGGTCAAAGGGGTCGACGTGGGCGGCAAGAAAGTTCGCTTCCTGCGCAGCGTTCCGAAAGATCCGATGACCGACAGCACGGAATGGGGTCTGCGCTCCATGCAGGACGATCCTGACTCGGACTCCTGGGGCGGCCAGAATGTTTTTGATGTTTTCACCAAAGCGCAGGGCACCGGGCTCGACGGCACCGAATATAAGACGTGGTAAATGACGAAACTCAGACACAAGCGGGATCGAGGATTTACCTTGATCGAGCTGATGATCGTCATCAGCATGATTCTGATTCTGGTCTCGATCTCCATTCCCGCCTATAACCAGTCCATCCTGCGCGCAAAAGAATCGGTGCTCAAGCAGGATCTCTTTCAGTTGCGCTCCCTGATTTCGCAATACACGCTGGACAAGCAGAAAGCGCCGCAGTCCCTCGATGACCTGGTGCAGGCGGGATACATCAAGCAGATTCCCGTGGATCCGATGACCGGCACCAACAGCAGCTGGACCGTGGATCAGGAAGATTCGCTGATGTCGGTGGACCAGCAGGATCCCGGCATCAGCGATGTGCACAGCGGCGCCACCCAGACCTCAAGCGACGGCACCGCCTACAGCACTTGGTAGATTTGAACAGTTCCTGCCCAGGCACTAACATCTAGTCATGCCGGTTGAAACTGAAATCAATCCATCCACCTACACTCCCATTCGCGCCCCGCGCGGAACTCAGATCACATGCAAGGGCTGGCAGCAGGAAGCCGCCATGCGCATGCTGATGAATAATCTCGACGAGGAAGTTGGAGAGCGCCCCCAGGATCTGGTGGTCTATGGCGGCACCGGCCGCGCGGCGCGGAGTTGGGAGGCCTATCACGCCATCGTCGCGTCGCTGAAGAGTCTCGACAACGACGAGACCCTGCTGGTGCAGTCCGGCAAGCCGGTGGGTGTGTTCAAGACCCACGACCATGCGCCCCGCGTGCTGATCGCAAATTCCAACCTGGTTGGCCACTGGTCGAACTGGGAAAAATTCAACGAACTGGAACGCGCCGGCCTGATGATGTATGGCCAGATGACGGCAGGCTCGTGGATCTATATCGGTTCGCAGGGAATCGTTCAAGGCACGTTTGAAACTTTTTCCGCGGCGGGCGAAAAACATTTCGGCGGCGACCTGGCAGGCAAGCTGATCGTCAGCGGCGGCATGGGCGGCATGGGCGGAGCCCAACCGCTCGCGGCCACCATGACCGGCGCGGCCTTTCTAGGCATCGACGTCGACGCCGAGCGCATCAAGAAGCGCCTCAAAACCGGCTACTGCGATTTCATGGTCACGACGCTCGACGAGGCCCTGCGCATTCTGAAAAACGCGGTGCGCAAGAAAGAAAATGTTTCCGTCGGGCTGGTGGGGAACTGCGCCGACGTTATTCCGGAGCTGGCCGAGCGCGGCGTGCTTCCCGACATCCTCACCGATCAGACCTCGGCCCACGATCCCCTGAACGGTTATGTGCCCAATGGAATGACGTTGCCGGAAGCTCTGGAGCTGCGCCGGCGCGATCCCCAGGCCTACCAGGAGCGGTCTCTCGATGCGATCGCGCGTCATGTCGAAGGCATGTTGCGACTGCAGAAGATGGGTGCGGTCACGTTTGACTACGGAAATAACATCCGGACATTTGCCTTCCAGCGCGGCGTGAAGAACGCGTACGACTTTCCCGGTTTTGTGCCCGCCTATATCCGACCGCTCTTCTGCGAGGGCCGCGGACCCTTCCGCTGGGTGGCGCTGTCAGGTGAGCCGTCGGACATCGCGGTCACCGACGATCTGGTGCTGGAGCTGTTTCCCGAAAACAAAATTCTGCGCCGCTGGATCGATCTGGCCCGCAAGCGAATTAAGTTTCAGGGTCTGCCGGCGCGCATCTGCTGGCTGGGCTATGGCGAGCGCGCGCAATTCGGTCTGGCGATGAACGACCTGGTAAAGAAAGGCAAGCTCAAAGCGCCCATCGTGATTGGGCGCGACCATCTTGATTGCGGATCGGTGGCGTCGCCCTTCCGCGAAACCGAAAGCATGAAAGACGGCAGCGACGCGGTTGCCGATTGGCCGCTGCTCAATGCTCTGCTCAACACCGCGGCCGGTGCATCCTGGGTTTCAATCCACAACGGCGGTGGCGTAGGCATTGGATATTCGCTGCACGCCGGACAAGTCACAGTCGCCGACGGCACCGAGATGATGGCCAAGCGAATCGAGCGTGTCCTGACCACAGACCCCGGCATGGGAGTCATCCGCCACGTAGACGCCGGCTACGAAGACGCGAAGGCCTTTGCGCAGAAGAAGGGTGTGAAGGTGCCGATGGGGAGGTAGCTATCAGCCCTCAGCTATTTGCGAGGCCATGTTTTTCCTTTGCGAACTTTGCGAACTTTGCGGTCAAGTTCCTAGAGTCTTAAACCGCAAAGGACGCAAAGGTCGCAAAGGGCGCGGACTTCCGAATCAATGCACCCTGTTGCGCAAGCTTCCGCTCCATCCCCCACAGTCGCTGCTAAACTAACCATCGCGTGACTCCTCCTAATAAGAGCGATACCCACGATCGTCCGCTCCTGCTCATCAACATCAGCCAACTGCTGACGCTGCAATCTTCTTCCGGAAATGACGGCCCGCGCCGCGGCCCAGCGCTGCAGGACCTCGGCATCATCAAGGACGGCGCAGTGCTGTGCGTAGGCAAGAAAATTGTTTCTGCCTGCAAGAGTAAAGACGCCTTGCGCGATCCCTGGATCAGGAAGAACCGCAAGAAAATTGTCGAGATCGATTGCGCCGGCCAGGTTGTCCTGCCTGGATTCGTGGACTCCCATACTCATCCCGTGTTCGTGTCACCGCGGCTGATCGATTTCGAAAAGCGCATCAGTGGCGCGACCTATGAACAGATCGCGGAAGCGGGCGGCGGAATTCGTTCGAGCCTGGACGGCGTGCGCCAGGCCGGCAAGAAGCTGCTCGTCGAAAAAGTGTTGACCGCCCTGCACCAGATGGCAGAGCAGGGCACGACCACGGTCGAAGCCAAATCGGGATACGGACTCACCGTCGACTCCGAGATCAAATCGCTGGAGGCCATTCGCAGCGCAGCCGCCAAATGGCCGGGAACCGTGATCGCGACCCTGCTGGGCGCGCACGTTGTTCCCAAAGAATTTCAGGGCCGATCGCACGAGTATGTTGACGTCGTCTGTGAACAGATGATCCCGCAGGTGGCCGAACGAAAGCTGGCGCAGTTTGTGGACGTATTCACCGACCGCGGAGCCTTTTCCGCAGAAGACACAGAGAAGATCTTCGACGCGGCGAAAAAATTCGGCCTGGGAGTGCGTGCCCACGTCTGCCAGTTGAGCGAAACTGCATTGCGTCCGCTGCTGCGCTTCAGGGTCGCGTCCCTCGACCACCTCGACCACGTCAGTCCCGCGGACATAAAGCAACTGGCAAAGAGCGAGACGGTCGCGACCCTGGTGCCGGGCGCAAATTATTTCCTCGGCCTGGAGAAATTTCCGCCGGCCCGCGAACTGATCGACGGCGGCGCAGCGGTCGCCCTGGCCACCGACTACAATCCGGGCTCATCCCCCACCCCCAGCATGCCGTTCGTGCTCTCGCTGGCGTGCACTCATTTGAAGATGTCACCCGCAGAGGCGATCGCCGCCGCCACCATCAATGGCGCCTGGGCCTTGCGCCTGCAGGAGCGAAAAGGATCGATCGAACCGGGAAAGGACGCAGACCTGGCGGTCTTCGACGTAGCCGACTATCGAGAAATCGCCTATTGGGTAGCATCGAACCGCTGCGCCTTTTCAGTTCTCAACGGCGCCGTGGCGGCGTCACGGCCGCAATAGTGCACGAGGATCGCCGACGGTGATTTGAGCGAACCCAACTCCATTGCTATAATCGTGGCTGTTCCAAACGCTTCCAGCATCCTGACTGCCCGAATTGACTGGCAATTCCGTCCAAGTCCTCGTCCGCCAGACGAGGCGCGCTGGCAGACAAGCTGTGAGCCAAACGTGGCCAGGTAGCTCAGGTGGTAGAGCGCAGCCCTGAAAAGGCTGGCGTCGGCGGTTCAACTCCGTCCCTGGCCACCATTTATTTGAGCAATCGCGCAGAACATATTGCGCATCTTGTTGTTCAATCCTGTGGCGGAATTGAGAGAAACTGAAAGCAGGCCTGCTGGCCGGTTGAATTACAAGACATTCACGGCAATCGTGCTGACGTTAGGATCGGGCGCGTGTGCCGGAAGATCGATCTGGAGCTTCGCTTCCGTCTGGCGGAACTTCAGCGCTTGCCCGGTCGTGAGCAAGTGCGCTGAAATCACTTTGGCTTGCAGTCCGTCGACATCAAGCGTCGACGATGGCCAGTCGAACACGTGAATGAAGACTTTCTTGTTTTTCGCGGTGGTTCGGACCGAGGCCATACCCTGCACCGGGCCGTAGGTTGTTTCGTAAATCGATTCGCCATTGACCGAGAGCCATTCGCCGATGGCGCGAAGACGGTCCTGAAATTCGGGCTGAATGACGCCGTCGGGTTGGGGACCTACGTTGAGCAGAAAATTGCCGCCGCGACTCGCTACTTCCACCAACCCTCGAATCAGAAACTGTGCCGATTTGAACTCCCGATCGTGCATGTTGTAAGCCCAAGTGTTGTTGATGGTCATGCACGTCTCCCACAGCTCAAAGTCTTCGGGCTTGGGAACGATCGACTTCAACTGTTGCTGAATGCTTGTGTCGACGGCGTTAAACCGAACGCCCTTTGTGGGGATCCCGCTGGGGATAAATTGTTCCGGTGTTTGGTAATCTCCGGGAACGCCGATTCGATCATTCACGAGCGTGGCCGACTGCAGGTGGCGAATCAGTTCAATAAATCGAAGACCATTGTATTTTTCCTGATGATGCAAACCATCGAACCAGATGAGCGCTGCCGGACCGTACTTCGTCAGCAGCTCGGTTAACTGCAACTCCATGTAATCAAGATAGAGAGGCCACTCCGGACGGGTGGGTTCGCCGTTCCAGTTCTCGGCCGCCAGCTTGGACGTGTCGCGAAATGCCGGATGATGCATGTCGGGGGGCGAATAGTAGAAGCCAAGAGGCATGCCTCGTTCTTTGCAGGCTGCGGACAGCTGCGCCACAATGTCCTTGCCGTAAGGAGTGTTGGTGATTTTGTAGTCGGTGTACGAGGTATCGAACATGCAGAAGCCGTCGTGGTGTTTGGTTGTGAACACCATATATTGCTGGCCAGCGGAGCGGGCCAGATCAACCAGGGCGGAGGGATCGAACTTTGTGGGATTAAACCGCTTGGGCAGCTCGCGATACTCGGCTTCGGTGATGCCGCCGGACTTGGGGACCATGATTGGCCACGAGGCTTCCACGCTGGCCAGGGAGTAAGGCCCCCAATGGATGAACATGCCAAACTTGGCAGCGCGGTACCAGGCCGTGCGCTCATCGGCGAACATCGAGGCAAATCCCAGGCCGGGCAACAGCGGAAGCGAAGACGCGGCCAGAGCAAGTCTGAGGAAGTCGCGACGGCTGGACAAGGAGCCACTCGCATCCTGGGAGTGATCGCTGAAATCAGGAAGTGCTTTCAAGGGTTCCCCTGTTGTAGCCGAGAAATTCAAGGACGCTTCCTAACGTCTCCATACTGTGGCTTTGCCTTGTCAACTGCGATGTACAAAGCCTTAGCCGCGTCTGCATTGTCTGGGTCGAGTCGCAGCACCTCGCGTAGTTCCACAATTCCATCTTGCCACCGGCCGAGCCGGCATAGAGCGAGTGCGTAGTTCAAACGGAAGCCGAACCCGGTGGGGTCCAGATCGAGCGCCGCCCGGTACTTGGCCAGAGCTGCCCGGATGTCCCCTGATTTTTCGAGTTGTATTCCTTCGCTGTTCAGATCGGACGCGGTAAATCCCACTTCGGAGGCCCGATCGCTTTGCTGTTGCAGTTCAGCCAGCCTCTTCTCGATAGGTTTTGTATCTTCCGCCCGCCCTGCCTTACGCAAGGCAAGCATCAGGTTATAGAGAATGGCGCGATCGTTGGGATTGTAGAACAGGGCCTGCTTCAAGTGTTCGACGGCCCTAATTGCGTGTCCGTCGTGCAGGTACAACTGACCCAGGCGATATTGAGCCAATGCGTCGTCCGGTTTGAGCACAACTGCCCTTTGCAATGCCACTATAGCTCCTGCATTATCCAGAGCCAGACGTCGCAGTCCGCCTAGATCCGACCAGGCCGTCGCATAATCAGGCCGCAAGTGCACGGCCCTCTCAAGTTCATCCATCGCCTTGTCTATTTGGTCCTGTGCAGCCCAGATTTTTGCCCTCAGGTAATGCGCGTAGGCGGCTTTTCGGTGGTTGCCTTGTAGTTCAATGGCACGGTCGAGATGGTCACCGGCTGCGGCCAACTCGCCAGCCTGTGCGAGAACCAGCGACAAGTTGACATGAGCCTCCGCCAGGCCTGGGTCGAGTTCAAGAGCTCTCTCAAATTCCTGGCGTGCCGCCCTCACTTCGACAAAACGGCTTAGCACCATCCCGAATTCATTATGTGCGGTCGCCGAGCTTGGATTCAGTCGCACTGCCTCGGCCAGCTGTTCAATCGCTTCGCCCCGGACCCCCTGCAGAGCTAGCGTTTTGCCAAGCAATACTCGTGCGTCAATATTGCTCGGATCGGCCGCGATAGTTTGACGTAGCATCGCCTCCGCTTTATCAAATGAGCCAACGGAAACCAGCTTCCTAGCCCTCTCCAGACTCGACTGTCCTTGCGCTAGTAGCTCGGAACAAGCCAGCGCGACAACTAGCCCCACTACCATGATCCGAGCTTTAGTTATCGGACGCATCGTCGGTGGACGGATTTCTGGTCACTTGCTCGAGACGCTTTGGAATGCTAGCGAACTGTCCAAACCCCATTTCTCGTATACCGCGTGGAACTGCATCTTGTCCCATCTCAAAAAATAATTTCTTACGTGATCTCTCGTCCGTCTATGTGGTATATACGAGCGGCCACGTAGCCATGCGCCCTCCAAGAGTTAGTTCCGGCGACTGCGACGACCGCGCGTCGTATGCCGAACTCCTTATCCTCGATGATGAGCGCGTAATGCGGCACCTTCAAGCCGGTAATACCGATGCGTTCGCGGTGATTTTTAAGCGTTATCATCGCCTTGTTCACGTAACCGCTTTGCACATTTTACGAGATGCCGCGGAAGCGGAGGATCTCACGCAGTCCGTTTTCCTGGAGATTTATCGCAGAGCGGGACAATTCGACTCTGCGAGAGGGACTCTTAAAGTGTGGCTTCTCCAACACGCGTACAGCCGCAGCGCGAATCGGCGGAACTATCTGCTGGTCCGGCAGGTGTACAACAAGGCTGATGTAAGTGCCGTTGATGAAGGGGCAAGCCTTTGGTCTCCGGGCCGGCTCCAATTGCAGGAGACGAGCCGGCTTGCCACCGAAGCACTCGCGTCTCTTCCAGACGCACAGAGGCAGACGATCGAGATGTTCTTTTTTGAAGGTTTGGATTTCAAGGAAATTGCGCGGCGCAGAAATGAGAAGTTCTCGAATGTGCGTCACCATTATTACAGGGGCTTGGAGCGACTTCGCGCTTACCTTGAAAACGGCTCGCAGGCGGAAGGGGCGAGACCAGCAATTGCTCATTGAGGAAGGCAGGACATGTTAAGGCACGAACATTTCGAGGAAATCTGCGCTGCCGCCAGCGTCGGGCAAGCCACAGGCGAGGAACTCGTCGAATTAGAGCAACACGCCTCGGAATGTGGACGCTGTAAGCAAACCTATTTCAATTACTTAAACGTTGCTGCTCAACAATTCGCAACCGCAAAGCAGGACCCGACAATCTCGCCGAAAGCGATTGAAGAATGCATCGATTCGGAACTCTTCATCCGCCGCTTCCTGGATCGCGCCGAACGGGAAGGCATCACGTTCTCCCGCGATGTGGAAGACACTGTGAAGTTGCCAGCAGCGATTCCGTTCGCGTTTTCACGAAAGGTTGGGTGGCAGATGCCTGCCACCGCAATCGCGGCCACCCTGCTTTTCGCCGCTTTCGGGTTGACTGGTTATTTTTACGGTAGAGACTCATTGAATCGCAGCCGCAGTCGTCCACAGTCACAACTAGGCGTTCTTGAGACACCGGCTTCGGTTAGGGCTGCCGATCTGCGTATCGCTGAGCTGGCAGCCGCTAACCTGAAGCTCGAAGCCGAGGTGGAACACTTAAGCGGTGAACTGCGCGGAGCGAATGATCGACTGGTTGCGAGTGAGACGGATTTGAAAGCGACATCCCAGGATCGCCGGTCGCTGGCATCGGACCGCGACGCACTGCAGCTACGACTTGAAGAGATTCAGCGCGAACTCGCCAATTCCCAAGCTCTGGTCGCGAATGCGCAGCAGGAGGCGATGTCCCAACACCAGCGTGCCGCCGACATGGAGTCGACGCTGATTGCTGAACAGGTCAAGCTCCATGATCTCGAATCCGGGCTGAAGGAAAAGTCGGCTGCGTTGGATCAGGAACGCCAACTGCTAAGCCTGGGCCATGACGTTACCGACCTGATGGGCGCACGCAATCTTCATATCGTGGATGTGGTCGATACGGATGGCCGAGGGAAGGCACGCCCTGCTTTTGGCCGGATCTTTTTCACTGAGGGCAAGTCACTCATCTTCTACGCGTACGACTTGAACGAAGCTAAGATGCAGAAGGCCAACTATGAGTACCAGGTCTGGGCAAAAAAGGAAGGACAAAACCGGCAAGCCCAGAGGCTGGGTATTTTCTATTCAGATGACAAGGCCCAGCGGCGTTGGGTTTTTAAATGCGACGACGCGAAGATTCTGCGCGAGATTGATTCCGTCTTCGTCACCTTCGGCCGGCCGGATGGCGATTCTTCGCATCCGGAGGGTTCGAGCCTGATGTATGCCTACCTGCGCGGGCAGCCGAACCACCCCTAAACTAATTCGTTCCCGCCTCGCTGATGCGCAATCTTCCTGCCGCACTTCTGCAAAAGAAATCGGTTCCTTCTCAAATGCTCTTGCTCGATTGGGACAAATTGCCGACACGGCAGGAATACTTGGCAAACAGGAGGAATGCCGTGGGAAATGAACGTCGTCCTCGTTTGCGTGGGTATTTTGTTCTGCCGGTTGTTATTGGGATCTTGCTTGTTGGTCTGGTTTCGCAGCAAGCGATCGCACAGACAGAGAAAGCCTCCGTATCCGGACGTGTCACCGACCAGAGCAATGCTGCTGTTCTGGATGCCGAAGTCCAGATTAAAAACACCGATACCGGCGTCACCACCCTGGTGAAGACAAACGGGGAGGGCGTTTACGCGTTGCCGTCGCTGAATCCAGGCAATTACGTCATGACCGTGAACAAGACTGGGTTTCGGACAGTATCAGTTACCGGTATGACGCTCAACGTGCAGGAAAACCTTTCCCGCAATTTCACGTTGCAGGTCGGATCCACGGCAGAGTCAGTTACGGTGACCGCCGAATCAGGCGCAGACCTGATCCAAACTACCAGCTCGAACCTCGGCACAGTAATAAATCAGAAGGCCGTCCACGAGTTGCCGTTGAACGGACGCAGTTTTAGTCAATTGCTGACCTTAACACCTGGGGCGACGCCCATCAGCACTTCACAGAGCTCGGGCGTCGGAGTGAACGATCTGGACAATCTGGGCGTTCCCACCGCAAGCATCGCCCAGCCCTCAATCCAGGGCCAGTGGAACCGGTCCAACTTATATTTATTGGATGGGGCAATTAACACGGAACTGAATACCAGCGCCTTTATCGTCCCGCCGATCATTGATGCGATACAGGAGTTCAAAGTGCAATCGCACAACGATCAGGCGGAATATGGCAGTGTGCTGGGCGGGGTTGTCAACGTGGTAACTCGCAGTGGGACCAATCAGCTTCATGGCAGCGGATGGGAATTCCTCCGCAATAATATTTTTGACTCGCGCGACCATTTCAAAGATGTCAATCCCGACGGTTCGCCAGCCGCTCCGGCCGCTTTTCGGCAGAACCAGTTTGGCGCAATGCTGAGCGGACCAGTGTTCCTTCCCAAGCTGTACAACGGACGTAACCGCACATTCTTCACCTTTGCCTACGAGGGCTGGAGGTTCACGCAGGCGTCTCAGATAAAGTATACGGTCCCCACCGATGCGGAACTCGGCGGTGACTTTTCGGACGCAACCCTGACGAATCCAATATATGACCCGGCCACTACCCAGCCCGACCCCAGCAACCCAGGGCAGCTTATCCGCACTCAGTTTGTCGCCTCACCAAATCCAGGGGCTGGCAATTACAACCCGGCGTGCACTGTGCCCGCCGGCTGCCCAAACATGATTCCGGTGAACCGGATCGATTCGACCATGCTGAAGTTCATCCAGACGTACTATGCGCGTCCAAACCTCACGGGCGGTGGAGTGCTGAACGCCATCACGTCGCAGCCCCACGTAGATAATTCCGATCACTATAACGTTCGCATCGACGAGCAGATCGGCAGCAAGGACAACGTGTTCTTCCGCTACGATCGGCTCAACGTGGATGACATCAGGCCATTTGACATTTCGGGGTTTTTGGACGACTCCGTGCCGGCCCTCAATATTGGGGTGGGATGGACGCACGTGTTTAACTCGTCGCTGTTGATGGAAAATCGTGTGGGACGCGCGCAGCGGCCTTTTACGCGCGATCAGCTCGATAAGGCTGGCCTCGCGCCGATGCTGGCGTTGGGATTTGCTAGTCCGGGTGGAACCTTAATCAGCCTTGCAGCCCCCTTTGGTGGTGGAGTACTCACCGCAAACCCTGGGATACAGACTGCAAACACCATCGAGAGTCCAGTTACCAGCTTCTCTAACGGTTTGACCTGGACCCACGGCGGGCACCAGTTCAAGTTCGGCTTCGAGTACATCAAGCAGGGAAACGACAGCGACAGCCCTCCATACGGCGGGTACAATTTCACTGACGCTACGACCGGAAATCCAGAGCAGGTTGGGACTACGGGCTCGTCTCTGGCATCGGCGCTGTTAGGGCTTCCTTCACAGCTGAATAATACGACCACACTATCTATCCATAACCGCGTTTCCACCTGGGCGTCTTATTTCCAGGATCAATGGAAGCTGCGGAGAAATGTCACGCTCACCTACGGATTGCGGTTTGATCATCGGCGCCCGTTTGCCCCCTCGTCTGGGACCCTTAACGCCGGCCCCAATTCAGATGGTCACTGGTGGATCGGTGCGGACACACTGCCGCCGCCCTGCAGCCAGACTAAGGTCTCGCCTTGTATCCCCGGCGACGGTACCTTGGCAAGTATTCCGGACGGCGACAAGATCCAGCTTTCGCCATATGGGCGTGCTTGGGGCCCGGCCCCCGAGTGGGACGAATGGGGTCCGCGTCTGGGCATCGCTTGGGAGGCAACTTCCAAGATGGTGATCCGTGGAGGCTACGGTATTGTCTATGATCCGCTAACGGGCATTGAGCAGGATTGGAAAGGCCTTTCAAATTTTTGGCCGGCAACCGGTTCCGGGTTCACCAATGCGCCCACCAACCAGTTGGGACAGCCGCCTACAACTGTCGAGCAAACCTTCAGTCAGGTAGGCACACTCTTGCCGCCTCCCTCTCCCTGGACTCAAACCAGCTGGTTCATGGATCCGCACCACCAGGATGCGAGGTCCCAACAGTGGAATGTTGAAATTCAACGTCAGATGGGAGCGAACTTGGCAGCCTCGGTCGGGTACATTGGCAGTAAGAATGACCGGCTCGATCTCACAGGCTTGTTCAACACTGCTCAGACCCCTGGGCCCGGAACTCCGGCTGAAGTAACTGCCCGTCGGCCATTTCCCTGGTACCTGGTCACTCCGTTCTTTGGCACGTCCCACGGAACTGGCAACTATAATGCGCTGCAGGCAAAGCTGGAGCGTAAGTTCGCCCATGGCTTTCAGTACCTGGTGTCCTATACCTGGTCGAAGTCCATTGATACCGGGAGCAGCGGGTGGTTCGACGCAGAAAACGGTCCCGGAGGAGGAGCCTTTTCGGGTTTCCAAAACTACTACGACCCGAATGGTAGCCGAAGCGTTTCCTCGTATGATATTCCGCACTTTCTTTCGATGAGCGGGGTTTGGGAGCTACCCTTTGGGAGGGGCAAACCATATCTCAGCCGGGGTATCGTGAGTCAGGTTCTCGGCAATTGGCAACTGAACAGTGTGGTGCAGTTACGTTCCGGCCAGCCATATAACCTTGCGGTAGCAGGCGACGTGGCCAATATCGGCAACACTTCTTTTGCGAATTACGCCAGGCCAAACATCGTGGGAGATCCAAACCCCGCCCATCGTACGCTAAATGAGTGGTTTGACCCGAATGCCTTCGCGGTACCGTCGTTCTCATACGGAGATTTTGGACGAAACGGTTTGCGGTCGGCATCCGTGTACGATGCGGACTTCTCCCTGTTCAAGAATTTCCCGGTGGGTGAAAGATTCCTCGTCTCTTTCCGGGCGGAATTCTTTAACGCCTTCAACATCCAAAACTACAGTCCCCCGAGCTCCACAACTATCGGTGTTGCCGGGGCCGGACAGATTACCTCCAACGTGCTTCCACCCCGGCAAATCCAATTTGGCCTGCACTTGAGTTTTTGAGGCAGATGGATGGGGAAAGGGAGACGATTTAAATCCAAGGACAGTGGTGCTGTTGAACGACAACGAGATCGCCAGCTAGCACCTTATTCTAAGGAACGACGTTCGTTTCTCTGCAGGGTTGCAACCGCGGGGGCGGGATTGGCAGGTTCTGCCATCTTGTCCCTAAGCGCCGAAGCACAGCGCAAGGAAGCTTCCCCCAAAACGTTTGCAGCGACCGGTTGTGGAAACAGCAGGGTTATTGCCTCCGACAAAACCGTTGCCGAGACGACCGCTGGAAAAATACGCGGCTTCCGGCGGAACGGCGTCTACATTTTCAAAGGCGCGCCCTATGGGGCTTCTACAGCAGGCCCAAGGCGCTTCATGCCTCCGGCGACTCCCGAGCCCTGGAGCGGGATTCGCAACGCGTTGCAGTATGGTCGCGTCTGCCCTAACCAGGATTGCGCGCACTTCAACACCGATGGAAAGAATCTCGCGAGTACGGATGAAGATGCATTCGTACTCCATCGTGGTGCAGCAGCCACAGTAGCCGGCGAAGACTGCCTGCGCTTCAATCTTTGGACACCCGAGATCAATGGTTCCCATAAACGCCCCGTAATGGTTTTCATGCATGGCGGTGGGTTTTCCGGTGGCAGCGGGCATGATCTCCTTTCCTATGATGGCGAAAACCTCGCGCGAAATCACGACGTTGTTGTGGTCACCCATAATCACCGGCTGAACGTTTACGGCTATCTGAATCTTCAAGAACTGGGTGGCGAAGAATATGTCAGCTCTGCTAACGCGGGTCTGCTGGACATCGTCGCTGTGCTGGCGTGGGTTCGCGAAAACATTACAACATTCGGGGGCGACCCAGGTTGCGTGACGATCTTCGGGCAATCTGGTGGCGGCGGAAAAGTTCTTGCCCTTATGGCGATGCCGGCAGCGAAAGGTCTTTTTCATCGCGCAATTGTTCAAAGTGGACCTTTTTTAAAATTCCTATCTCCAGATTACTCGGGTCGATTGGCCGAGCTGGTGCTCGCAGAAGTGGGTCTATCCAAGTCGCGGGTGAGAGAACTGCAAGCAATTCCAGTTGACCGTCTTTCGGGCGCCGCCGCGGAAGCGATGAAGAAAATGCCTTCGCACCAGTCCTCGCTTCGCCAAGTGTACGGTGAGGACAACTGGGGTCCGACGGTGGACGGGCGGATACTTCCTCGTCATCCATTTGATCCCGATGCCCCCGAGGTGTCCGCGGAGGTCCCGCTGCTGACTGGCTCAAATCTTCACGAAATCGTAAATGGGTTAGATCGACCCGAGGCGCAGGCAATGCCGATGGACGAACTTCACCAACTAGTGAGTCAGGAGTTCGGCGAGCACAGTAAAGGGATCATTGACGCTTACAGGCGCGATTATCCGCAAGCAACTCCGTTTGACTTATATGCCACCATTGCAGCGGCTTCTTTTCGCCGCCCTGTATGTGAACAGGCAATCAGGAAGGCTGCTTTGCGCCGGGCACCCGCGTACGCCTACATATATGCCTGGCGCACTCCGCTATTGGACGGACGCCCCGGGCCATTTCACGCCGCCGAACTTGCGTTTACTTTCGACAATGCTGAGCTCTGTGATCACTACAGTGGAGGCAGTATTGGAGCAATTGTCTTATCAAGACAAATCAGTACTGCTTGGGTGAGTTTTGCCCGAACTGGCAATCCTAATCACGACGACTTGCCACATTGGCCGAAATATACCTCGGAGGGCCGAGCAACGATGCAGTTCGATAGCACATGCGCAGTGCGCAACGATCCGGAAGGCCAAGGATTGAGGCTGATCGCAGCAGCGTGAAAATACACGATTCCAAAAGAGACTCGTTTGCCGAACCATTGTTATTCCTTCAAAAGAGCGGACGCATGATTGTTACCCGACGAACCGCGATGCGATTGCTGGCTGGAGCTTCCGCTATAGTCTTGGACCAGAAAAGTGCAAGTTCGTCAGTCACATCTTCACCCGCAGCGAGTCAGATAAACGAAATCATCGTGGTGTGCAAGACACATTTCGACATCGGATATTCGGACAGAGTAGAGGAGGTGTTGAAGTACTACCGCACTACGATGATTGATCGCGCGCTCGATCTCATCGATAGATCAAAGGAATTACCGCAGGAAGAACAATTCACTTGGACATGCCCCGGTTGGGTTTTCGATTGGATTACTGAGGACTGGCCGGGACAGACAGCCGAACGTCGTCAACGACTCGACCGCGCGGTGAAGAGTGGTCGACTTGTCGCTCACGCGCTGCCCTTCAGCATTGAGAGCGAGTTGATGTGGCCGGAAGAATTCGCACGAGGTTACGCATTTGCCGATCGGTCGTGTCAGCGCTATGGAATGCCGATACCGCGAGCGGCGAAAACATCAGACGTGCCCTCACAATCGAGAGCGCTCGCGACGGGCCTGGCGCACGGCGGAATAAGATTCATGCACATCGGGTGCAACTGGCCATCCGGATATGTGCATGATCTTCCACCGCTCTTTTGGTGGGAGGGTCCGGACGGCTCACGTGTGATGACCATGTATTCAACTATCTATGGAACATGCACAGCACTGTGGCCCTGGGGAGGAGAGGGAGATCCATACATTGGACACAACCTGCTGCCGCCCGCTAACTGGCCCTATAAAACCTGGCCCGCCATCATCGTTACTGCGGACAATTCGGGACCGCCGACTCTGGAAGCGGTCAGGGCCCTCTTTACCGAAGTATTAGAAAAGTTTCCTGGCGTAAAAGTCCGAATGGGTACGTTGGACGATATCGCGGACGCTATCCTGGCAGAGAAACCGGAATTGGCTGTTGTTCGCGGTGAAACACCAGACACATGGATTCATGGATGCATGTCGGATCCCGGGGGAATGCGACACGCCCGGAATGTGCGTCCACTGATCCCAGCTGTTGAAGCTCTACACACTCAATTACGCCAGTGGGGTGTGCCAGTTGAAGAACACGATGAGCAAGTCGCGAAAGGCGTTTGAACAAAGCTTGCTATACAGTGAGCATACCTGGGGACTTGGACAGTCTGTTGACGTTTACGGGAAAGCGTTTCAGGACCTTCCTGCGGATAAGTATCAAAAGCTGGAGGCCTCTTGGGAAGATAAGACCAACTATATCCGAAATGCAGCAAGCATAACTTCATCATTGTTTAATGCTGGGCTCACCGCTCTCGCGCGGGCAGTTGACGCCGAGGGATCTAGAGTTGTGGTCTACAATCCCCTGCCTTGGCCACGTTCTGGGATGGTCGAGATCGATGGCACCTCATTCCTTGCCAAGGATATTCCGGCACTCGGTTACAGAACGTTTCCCCCTCCGCCCCCTATGGAGTCGAAGACACTGTCCGGTAACACGTTAGAAAACGAATTTATAAAGGTAACGCTCGATCCTGTCCGCGGCGTGATTGCGTCGCTTCTCGAGAAGAGTACCGGCCGGGAGTGGGTGGACGGATCCGCTGAATACGGCCTGGGGCAATATCTCAACGAGAGATTTGAAAGTTCGCAGACAGAGGAGTACTGCCGAGCGTATCAACAAGGCAGATGGGGTAGCCATCTTCATCCGGGGATGTCCAAGCCTGGTCTTCCTGCTGGGGTGCGCTACCGTCGCGCTTCGGGCACGAACGGCACCGTGCGTCTCCTTAAACAAGGTGAAACGCTGAGCGGCGTTCTAGAGATGCCGGGCGATTTGAATAACCATCTTCCTGCAACTTTGCTGCGCGTGACCATTCATCCGGGTGTTGCTTACCTCGATCTCGAGCTCACAATCAAGAATAAAGCGAAGGACAACTGGCCAGAAGCCGACTGGCTTTGCCTGCCATTCAGATTGAACTCGCCGCAGTTCCGCGTAGCCCGGACGCTTGGAGTCATGGACCCGTCAAGCGATATTTTGACCGGCGCGAATCGCAACATCTATGCGGTTGGTGCCGGATTGACAATCACGGGCAGCGATGGAGCGAGCGTCTCACTCTGTCCAATGGACCACCCGTTGGTCAGTCTCGATACGCCAGGGATCTGGAAGTTTTCTCTGGATTTTGTCCCCAAGAAGCCAGTGGTCTTTCTCAATCTGTACAACAACCAATGGAATACGAATTACCGTTATTGGTATTCAGGCACTTGGAGTTCACGAGTACGTATCTGGTTTGGTGACCACCTCGCCATTCCCGCGCTGGAGACTATGCTGCCACTGATGGCGTCGGCAGGCTCCGGCGCTCGTGGACCACTTCCCTCAAGTCAGTCAGGGATTAGTGTGTCGCGTCCGGGCGTGGTGGTCACTGCGCTCAAGCAGAGGGCAAAAGGTAAAGTGACCCTCTTGCGCTTATGGGAGCTCGCGGGAGAATCCGGCACAGTAACCGTGCAACTCCCTTCCGGATCGCTCGCACGCATCGCTAGGCCTGTGGATCTACGCGGCGATTCGCTGGGTCCACCAATTGCACTCCAAGGCGGCTCATTCGAGTTCTTTCTGAGCGGCTTTGCCCCGGCTTCGTTCGAATTGGAATAGATTCGCACGATTCATTTCGCCTGTGACAGCTTACGAAAGACCACGACCGCACAGCTCATGTCATATTGGCGACCGGGAGGAAGGCCCGTACCATCGTCGCCCTGTGCGACTTGATGATGAACCTTGCGTTCATCTCACCTACTAAACAAATTGATCATCTTGTCGCGTGAGTTGTCGATGTGCTCGCTCATAGCTCGGCGAGCTTCAGAAGGTTGGTGCATGCTGATCGCTTGCAGAATATCGGCATGTCCGATCCAGCCTGGCACTGTTTGGGTACAGAGCGTATCGAGACGTGTCACATAGGCAAGAGTCAAGCTGAGTTGGGCCACTACTCTCTGATTTCCCGCAAGTGCGGCCAAGCGGCGGTGAAATTCTCCGTTCGCACGGAGAATGTCACCCAGCTCCGCCGCCGGATTGCTCTCAGGGGCAACAATGGAACGCAATTCCGCATGTAACCATCACGCTGTAACGGTGTCAAGATAAATGAATAGGAACCGGCGCAGCTTTGTAGAGATGGCGCTGCGATCATTCCGGCGAGTTCTTGGTTCCGAACTGAGGCGTTAAGTTTCATGCGGCTTCGCCAGATCGGCAGACCCGCAATCAGTTCACGCTGTTACACGACTTTCAGGACCGTCTTGCCGCGCGCGTGTCCCGTTTCGTTGAGTTCGTGGGCGCGTCGGGCGTCGGAGAGCGGGAGCACGGTTTCGACCACTGGTTTCAGTTTCCCTGCATCGACGAGTTTTGCGATTTCAGACAACACCGCAGAACTGGGATGCGCAGCCGAGAAAGTCGAGCGCACAGCATGTTTGGCAGCCTCCTCTGCCGACGGCAGAGCAACAATCGAAACCAGAATCCCACCTTTTTTCAGCACCTTCCACGAGCGGTTCTGGATGTCGCCTCCCAGCGTGTCGAGCACCACGTCCACATCATGGACAACGTTTTCAAATCGGGTCTTTTCGTAGTCTATCGGCTCGTCAACTCCCAATTCCCGTAGAAGCCCCTGATTCCTTCCCGACGCAGTACCGATGACATAAGCTCCCTTCCATTTTGCGAGTTGCACGGCGATGCTGCCCACGCCTCCGGCTGCGCCGTGAATCAGAACCTTCTGACCTTTGCTTAACCCACCCTGGTCGAACAGCGCCTGCCACGCCGTCAGCGCCGCCACAGGAAGGGCAGCAGCATGGATGTGCTCAATTGACTTTGGCTTCAGGGCGGCTTCCGTTTCCTTGACCACGACATATTCTGCATAAGTGCCTTTGCCACTGCGGGCGCCATCCGGGACAGCGTAAACCTCATCGCCTTTCTTGAATTGAGTCACCCCAGGACCTGTTGCGTCGACGATACCGGAAACATCCCAGCCCGGAATGTAAGGCAGGGGAAAGCAGAAGCCTAATCTGTGTTTCTCGGTTCTGATCGCACTCCTTATCTCGGTTTAGCGGAAGGTTCGAGCCCGCGTGCCCGTGCTGGCATCGTGTGTTGCTGGTATTTCACATGGTCCCGGCGTGTTAGATGCCGACGTACCAGGCGTAGCCTGCCTCTGAAGCCGCAGAGCCGACGCCCTTACCAAACTTTTTCAGACTGTCGGTGACGGTCAGGCGAGTGATGAATTTTATGTTCTTGTAACCGAGTTGGCGAGGGAGCCGCATGCGAAGCGGCCCGCCGTGGGCCACCGGAAGCTCCTTGCCATTCATTCCGTAACAGAGAAATGTCTGCGGATGCAGAGCATCGGCCATATCTATGCTGTCCCACGTATTGGGCTCCATCGAGGTGTATACAACATATCTGGCTTGCGGGTGGACCCCTACGAGATGCAAGACATGGGAGAGAGGCACGCCGATCCACTCGGCTATGTAGGACCAGCCTTCTTCACAGACGAGTTCGGTAATGTGACTGCGAGACGGGTAGCTCTTGAGGTCGCTTATCGAAAACGACGCAGGCTGCGTGACCATGCCATCGACCGAGAGCCGCCACTCTGCAAAACCTCCGGCCTGAAGACGCTTAAAGTCTTCCGTGAGGGGCGCGAGCTCGTTGGGAAATGGACGCGGCGAAATCTGGCTGCGCGGGAATTCGCGTGCCAATGAATGACGCGTCAGCAGCCGCTGCGAAGCAAAGGTCAGCGTCTCGCCGAGGCCATAGATGCCGCCGTGATCGGGAGGCACCAATCCATACTTCTGCGCCAGACGCGCCGCCACTGCTAACCCCGATGCACCTGCCGTGGCCGCGAGCCCAGTTAAGATCAGTTTTCGGCGTGAAAGGTCGATCATGTGCGCTCCTTGCGTGCAGCGGTGCGGCCCGTAACCATCGCGCCTGTGCGGCTGCTGAATCCGGCAAGACAAACCATCACGACATGAACAAGCAGGAACAGCACAAGAGCGACAGAGACAAAGAAGTGAATTGTGCGCGCCGATTGGCGGCCACCGAGCAGAGTAACTGAGGCCGGAAAGGCGGAGATAAACGCGGGCGACATCGCCAGGCCTGTCCAGATGACCAATGGAAAGAGAACGAAAATCACGAAGACATAAGTGAGGCGCTGAGGCAGGTTGTACGAGGAGGCCTCTGCCTCACCCGGTCGTTCAAGACGCAATGGTTTTGCGATTGACGTCGAGAGCGCTCGCCAGGAAAGATCGGCCCTGTTGGGGAGCAGGTCTTTCCGGAAATGTCCTGTAAACAGACCGGAGATTGCATACAGTAATCCTGTAAGCACCGCAATCCAGGCAGCTTCAAAGTGCAGCGCGCGACTCCAGCCGTTCTGGTCCGGCAGCACGTACCCGTAACCAGTCGGCACCAGCGCTCTCGAGGAAGGGATGTGCAGTCGGAACAACGGAGTCGTCAACACGTTGCCGGTTTCGCCCCAATAGAAGCGAGGGTGAGAGATCACAATTTCCACACCTGTGAGGAGCAGAGCGAAAAAGCAGAGAGTGATAACCCAGTGAGTGACGCGGACCAGGGCAGAGTGCCTGGGCGGAAGCGTTGTGACTGAGGCGGTCGAAACAGAGCTTGATAAGCAAGCTTCCACCGGTATCTGCGCGGATTTCAGTGTCTCCATTCTTGGCCTCCGGTCGGTCGGCCCTTCGACTTGGCTCGACAGGATGGATGTTACTCCTACCACCCTATAAAAACTGAGAGGGAAAAATCACCGCACTTCATTTATCTACTACATACCAAGGTAAGTCTACTACACAATGCGTTTGCTATGCAATCTCGGCTGGCGCGTAATCGTCAGCTCACGCATGCCGGAAGCATAACAAGCGATAGGAGGTGGCACCACCATTACTTGAGGTATGCCCGGACCAGACCAATCAGATCTTCAGCTAACTCCACGGAAGGCAGGGCACTCTTTTCGTGGCCCATCATGTGCAACCGGATGTGGTCTTCGAGAACTTCAGCCATGAGGCTGTTGATCCCGCCTCGGACATTCGCCAGTAGCATCAACACATCGGCGCAATCATCGCCCGTCGTAAGGGAGCGCTCTATGGAATCCACTTGCCCGCGGATACGCTTAATCCGAGCGATCAACTTCTGTTTTTCTTTTTCGAGATGAGACATTTTTCCCTGCCTATATCCTAAGGGGGTATGATATAAGATTTGCGGCCGAGTTTCCAGGGACTCGACCGGATTATAGAAGCGCTATGGACGTCGAGTCTCCACAAGCCCCCGAGTCGTTGCAGGGGGTGGTGCTGGGACGAGCGTTCTCCTAACCGATAAATGGCTTCGCTTTAACAGTCCATTCACATTACGTTTTGATGGAAGCGTTACAGTAATCCGACAAACCGCGGGCCATCTCTGTTGTTTTGTGGTCGATGGGCGCATCAGCGTTATCGGTTCACGCCGTCTAGATTCTTAGTCGGCAGTATTCGCTCATTCAGTCTTAAAGGATTCGCAGTTTAGCCCCAACGAGTGCGCTTGCAGTCGGTCAAGCGAGCTCAGTTGGAATGAGGCAAGGAGGTTTCATGCAGCGGGTCGTCAGACGGTTGTGCCTTGGATTGTTGCTGATCGGCGTCTCGGCAAGCAGCAGTTTCGCCCAGAAGGCACTGACGTGGCAAGAAGTTCGTGACAAGTTTGGGGCGGCCAATCCCACTCTACGGGCGGGACAAATTGGCATCGATGAATCGCGAGCCCAGGAGATCACCGCGAACCTGCGGCCGAATCCCAACCTGACCATCCTGGCAGATCAGATCGATCCATTCAGCGGCGGTCCAGCTCACGGACCTTTTGCGTACCTCCTGGCCGCGGGCAGTGTGAACTTTCTGTGGGAGCGCCAGCACAAACGCGGGCTACGACTGGAGAGCGCGCAAAAAGGAACCGCCGTCGTGACCTCCGGACAAGCCGACCTGGAGCGAAATCTCTTGTTTAACCTTCGGGGAGCGTTCGTGGAGACCTTGCAGGAGAAAGCCATCCTGAATCTTGCCAGGGAAAACCTCGCCTATTATGACCACGTATTAGATGTGAATCGTGAGCGCTACAAAGCCGGCGGGATTGCGCAAGTAGATTTGAAACGTCTGGAACTTCAGAGGGTCCAGTACCTATCCGACTTGCAGACTGCCGAGGTCAACCTGCGCATCGCGAAGATTCAGCTGCTTATGCTGTTGAACGATCAGACTCCAGTTGAACAATTCGACGTGATCGGGCCGTTTGATTTCGCGGAACAGATTCCCCCCCTTAGCGACGTCCGCCAAACGGCTCTCGATACCCGTCCGGACCTGAGAGCGGCGTCCCAGTCTATCGATAAGGCGAAGACTGATTACCGGCTCGCCGTGGCCAACGGATCCACCGATCCAATCCTCGGTTTCGATGTCGGCCGCAACCCGCCCATCGACCAGTACATCGGATTCAACGTGAGCATCCCATTGCGGATTTTTGATCGTAATCAGGGTGAAAAACGCCGCACGCAACTCGACATCGATCGCAATGACAGACTCGCGACGGCAGCCCGGGCGCAGGTTTTCAGTGATGTCGATTCCGCATATGCAACGGTAAACAGCGCTGTGATCCTGCTAAAGCCATATAAGGATCAGTACCTGGAAGAGGCCTCCAGCGTGCGGGACACGATTGCCTTTTCGTACCAGCACGGTGCGGCATCGCTGCTCGATTTCCTCAATGCTCAGGCTGACTACCGGAGCGTGCAGGTCAACTACTTGAACCTGGTCGCTTCCTATCTGAATGCTACAAATCAGCTCAATCTCTCCGTTGGACGCGAGGTGATCCCATGAAGCACAGGGTTACCGCAATCCTGGCTTTCTCTTCGACCTTGTGTCTGTTTGGAGTGGGGTGCAGCGGTGGCAAGAGTGATCCGCAGGCCGAAGCGCCACCGCCGCTCAAGGTGGAACGCGTCGAAGACCGCAACGTCTTTCAGGTGGATCATCCCGAACGGTTTGGGTTGACGCAGGTGACAGAACATATTGCGGTGCCGCAACTGCGGGTCACGGGCACCGTCAATCCCGACATTTCGAGAGCGGTCCCGGTCATCTCACTGGCCGTGGGGCGGGTCGTCGAGATAAATGCGCGCCTGGGGGACACTGTTAAGAAAGGGCAATTGTTGTTGAAGGTGCAGAGCGCGGACATCTCCAGTGCCTTTTCCGACTACCAAAAAGCGGTGGCGGATGAACAGCTCGTCCGGACGCAACTGGAGCGCGCCACGTTGCTTTATGACAAGGGAGCGATCTCCCAGAACGATCTTCAAATCGCGCAGAATGCGGAAGACAAGGCCAAGGTAGACGTTGCGAATAGTGCCGAAAAGCTTCACGTTCTGGGTAGTCCCACGCTTGATCGTCCGAGCGGACTGATCGAGATTCACGCTCCGATTACCGGAGTGATCACCGATCAGCAGGTTACGAACGGCGCCGGCGTCGCCGGGCTCTCTTCACCGAATCCGTTTACCATCTCTGACCTGAGCTATGTCTGGGTATTGTGCGATGTATATGAAAACGACCTGGTCAACGTGCGCCTCGGGGAGAAGGCCGATATTCGTCTGAATGCTTATCCCGACCAGGTACTCGCAGGCACGATCAGCAATATAGGGCCCGTTCTGGACCCGAACATTCGCAGCGCGAAGGTTCGCATCGAGATGCGAAATCCAGGCTTGATGCGTCCTGGCATGT
This sequence comes from Terriglobia bacterium, assembly GCA_963734265.1. GTDB lineage: Bacteria > Acidobacteriota > Terriglobia > Terriglobales > Acidobacteriaceae > JAIQFF01. The sequence continues at coordinate 412,328 of CAVTGN010000008.1, read as the reverse complement.
TTGTGACTGCAATATTCCACGGCCGGCAGAAACAGAAGCGGGCCGCCGTCCCAGCCACCGCGGTCTTGCACCTGCACGATCGCGATTGGGTGTATGTACCGGTAAAAGGTGGCCAATTTCGACGAACAGAAGTTGTGGGTGGCGACATGCTTCCGGGCGCTATGCAGGAAATCGTTTCTGGTCTAACACCCGGCCAGCATGTGGTTGGCAACGCGCTTGAATTCCAGAACTCGGCGGAGCAGCAATGATTCGCGCCATCGTCGATTTCGCTTTGAATAGCCGCTTCGTCGTCCTCAGTATGGCGGTTCTTCTGTTTATTTGGGGCATGATCTCGTTCCACAATCTGCCGGTCGAAGCCTATCCCGACGTCGCCAACACCTGGGTTCAAGTCATTACGCAGTGGCCCGGGCGCGCGGCGGAGGAAGTCGAGCAGCAAGTTACGATTCCCGTCGAAATCCAGATGAACGGTATTCCGCACCTGCAACACATACGATCGGCGTCGCTGGCCGGACTCTCTGTGGTGAATCTTATTTTCGACGACAACTCCGACAACGATTGGGACCGGCAGAAGGTGTTGGAGCGCCTTGCTCAGGTCACACTGCCGCCGGGTGTCGCGGGAGGCGTCGGCCCGGATTTCAGTCCGATTGGCTCGGTTTACTGGTACACGCTCAAGAGTACGAATCCCGCGTATGACTTAATGGATTTGAAGTCTCTGCAGGACTGGGTCATCAGCAAGTACATCCGATCGGTTCCGGATGTGGTCGACGACTCGTCGTTCGGAGGAGTAACTCGCGAATATCAGGTTCGCGTCGACCCGGAGAAATTGATCTCCTATGGTCTGAGCCTGGCTCAGGTCGAGCAGCAGCTCACCAACAGCAACGCAAACGTTGGCGGCAGTTTCATCGAACAAGGGTCACAACAGATCAACGTACGCGGCGTAGGCCTGGTTACTGATATCCGTGACATCGAAAAGACGGTGATCAAAGCTCAGAACGGAACTCCCCTGCGGATAAAAGACATTGCCGTGGTCTCGCAGGGACCAAAGATTCGCCTGGGTCAGATCGGAAGAGCGTACCACCGCAGCGACGGCGTGGTTGAGGATGACGACGATGTGGTAGAAGGAATCGTTTTTCTGCGCAAAGGCGCGGACACTGCGACCATGCTGGAAGGCCTGCACGCCATGGTCAACAAGCTGAACGATCACATCTTGCCCGCGGGTGTGAAGATCGTGCCTTATCTGGACCGCGACGATCTGGTGCACTACACCACTCACACCGTCCTGCACAACCTGGCAGAAGGCATGATCCTGGTTGTGATTATCCTCTTCCTTTTTCTGGGCAACGTTCGCGGCGCCATCATCGTTTCCCTGACTATCCCTTTTGCCCTGCTCTTTGCTTCGATCTGTCTCGACCTCAGGCATATCTCAGCGAATCTGCTCTCCCTCGGTGCGTTGGACTTCGGCATGGTCGTGGATGGATCCGTCGTGATGGTCGAAAATATTGTTCGCCACTTGAATCGTCCCGACGAAGCCCCGCTTTCGCTGGTAGACCGGATCCGCAAGGCTGCCCATGAAGTGCAACGTCCTGTTTTTTATGCCATCGCCATTATTGTTACGGCGTATCTCCCGATCTTCACCCTGCAACGAGTCGAAGGAAAGCTATTCAAACCGATGGCATGGACCGTTGCCTTCGCCTTGCTCGGCGCCCTGATCTTCTCCATGGTGATTGCGCCGGCACTGGCGAGCCTGCTGTTTCGGGGCGACGCAAAGCAGTGGCAGAATCCGGTAATGACATTTCTGATAAAGCACTACAGAAACGTCGTGCACTGGGCGATCCGCAACCGCCGGTTGACGGTGGGTGGAGCGGTTGTAGCGCTTCTGGTTTCGGGATTTCTTGCCTTCAGCGGCGTGATCGGGTCGGAATTTCTTCCCCACCTGGATGAAGGTGCGATCTGGGTCCGGGGGACGCTGGCTCCCAGCACCGGCCCGACCGAGAGCGCTCGGGTCGCGGAGAGGGCTCGTGAAGTCCTGGCCTCGTTTCCTGAGGTCCCCCAAGTGGTCAATCAAATAGGACGCCCGGACGACGGCACAGATACAACCGGCTTCTTCGATACGGAATTCTTCGTCGATCTGTTGCCCAAAGAGAAGTGGCGTCCGGTTTTCCACCAGGACAAGGAACGGCTTATCGCGGCCATGGACCGCGAATTGGAAAAGATTCCCGGAGTGCTTTGGGGCTTCTCGCAACCGATTTCCGACAATCTGGAAGAAGCGGTGAGCGGCGTAAAAGGGGCGCTGGCCGTAAAGGTCTACGGTGATGATCTTAAGACGCTGGAAGCCAAGGCGGATGAGATCGTAGCGGCCATGCGACCCATTCGGGGCGTGGAGGATCTCGGCGTCTTCCGGATTATCGGCCAACCCAACCTCAACTTCACGGTCGACCGCGATCAGGCCTCGCGCTACGGCATCAATGTTTCTGACGTGCAGGACGCAATTCAGACCGCGGTTGGAGGCAATGCCCTCAGCCAGGTGCTGATCGGAGAACAGCGATACGATCTGGTCCTTCGCTACCTGCCGCCATATCGAGACACGAAGGAGGCGATCGAAAAGATCCGCCTGCTGGCACCGTCAGGTGAGCGGGTGTCACTGGCACAGCTAACCAAGGTAAAGGTGCTGGATGGTGGCTCCGAAATCTACCGCGAAGAGAACTCGCGCTACGTAGCCGTCAAGTTCAGCGTGCGGGGAAGAGACCTGGGCAGCACCGTGGAGGAAGCAATCGCGAAGGTCAACGCCTCGGTGAAGCTTCCCACGGGCTATACCCTCGATTGGGCAGGCGAATACGAGAGCGCAAAACGCTCCCAGCGACGGCTGTTGGTCGTGCTGCCGGTGACAATCCTGCTGATCTACATCATCCTGTACACCATGTTCAAGTCGACGAAATGGGGTCTGCTCATCCTGACCAACATCGCCATGGCGCCGATCGGCGGACTGCTCGCACTCCTGTTCACCGGAACCAACTTCAGCGTGTCATCTGGGGTTGGCTTTCTCGCTCTTTTTGGTGTATCGGTGCAGATCGGCGTGATTATGGTGGAATACATCAACCAACTTCGAGCCCGCGGATATGACATTGTGGAAGCTGCCGTGGAAGGCGCCGTTCTCCGGCTTCGTCCAATCGTTATGACGATGCTGGTCGCGACCCTGGGACTGTTGCCGGCGGCAACTTCCCACGGCATCGGGTCGGATTCGCAGCGTCCTTTTGCGATTGTCATTGTTGGTGGCCTGATTGCGGACCTGATCATCAGCATCATTCTGTTGCCGACCTTGTACACCTGGTTCGCAAGTAGTGATGATCGCCTGCCCGCGGCTGACCCTAACGAGGCTGTATAAATGATCTCCTTTACGTGGCGCTGGTCTGAAAATGCGCTGGAAGGATTCTGACAAATGACGAAAGCGGAAGTCTGTTCCCGAATTCGAGAAATCGCCATCATTCCGGCTATCAGGGTCTCGTCTGGCGACGATGCGCACTTTGCGGCAGAGGCCGTCATGCGCGGCGGTATACCGATCGTGGAAATCACGATGACGGTGCCCGGAGCTCTGGAATTGATGTCTCACCTGGTTCGTTCCGATCCAAAGATCATTGTCGGTGCAGGCACCGTGCTCGATACAGACACGGCGCGTTTATGCATAGACGCAGGCGTGGGTTTTGTCACTGCTCCCGTCACTGAATCCTGCGATCATGGAATTCGCAGCCAAGCATCATGTCGCCGTCCTGCCTGGCGCATTAACGCCAACGGAAGTGGTCACCGCGTGGAGCGCGGGCGCTGATTTCGTCAAGGTGTTTCCGTGCGGTCCAGTCGGTGGGGATAGATATATCAAAGCGCTGCACGCATCCTTGCCCCAGATTCCATTGATTGCAGCGGGCGGAGTGAATCAACAGACAGCAGCCAGTTTCATTTTATCGGGCGCAACCGCTATCGGGGTTGGTATGGAATTGATCCCAACCGAGGCGATTCAAAGAAGGCAATCGCAGCGCATTCACGAATTGGCCCGCCGGTTTATCAAACTTGTGAAGGATGCGCGTGAACAGCTCGAAGCCTGGAAAAAGAGTCAGGTCGTGAAGGAATTCACAGAGACGGAGAAGTGCGAGAAGTGAATGGCCTCCTCTTTCCGGTGTCCTTACCGAGTAGCCTCTGCTCTGGCCAGCATCACAGCCGAGCTCCGGGCCGCCGCTTCGTAATACCGCACCATGCGTTGCGGTTCCTCCGCTTTGTAACGCGCCAGATTATGCGCCCACCGAAACCCGATGGGTTGAAACCAAAGTTCCGCCTCCACTTTGAACGGTCCGGTTGCATTCCCGGTCGAGACCACATACCGCACCGAGCTTCCGCTGTCAGTGAATCCCGGATCGTTGGCCGCGTCGCCGGTCACCGCGATATCCTTGTCTGCCGTGGCCTTGTCGAAGCCGTGCGGCAACAGCCGATTGTCCTTCAAATACCCGACAGCATGGAGCAAACCGGTTGTAACCTTGCCCTCCGAATCCTTCAGGATCGGTTCGTAAATTTCCACTTCCTGCGGACTCGTAATCTCGCGATAATGCGGCTCAAACTTCAGAGGATCTTCGTCGTTGTCATTGCCCATGATCGACCCGTCCGGATTGAGCGCACCCGACTCAAACACCACACCTCCATTGGCGTCCCTGACTGCGAAATGTAGCCATGCCCGCCGCGAAGGATACGCTGTAGGCAGCTTATGCCCGCCAAGATTCTCAACGTGCACATCCACCACAAGCCCATTCGGCGTCGCATCCATCCGGATAATCGTCACTTTTGCCGCCTGGGTCTTCAAAAACTCGGCCGTACGCTTTATCGCCGCATCCATCACTTCGGGCTGCGCCTCCGTCGCCAATTCATCGCGATGATCTTGCAGCATTCCTTCCATGACGAAATTCGATCCGACAAACACGTGCCGGTGCATGCCCTTGCGAGGCGGGCCGTACAGCGCCGTCACCGCTACAGCCTCGTTCACCAACGGCATATGGCACTCCTGACAGGTCTGCCTGGTCGCATAGTCGCTATGCTGCCACTCCTGGTAGGGGACCTGCTCCGGGAACCTCGCCAGCTTTTCGCCCTTGGGTCCAAGGGCGGAAGTGATTAGCGTATGGCAACTCCCGCAGAGACCCGCATCGCGCATATGGTCGCCCCTGGTTGGGAGGTATGTCGCCGTCGAGGAGTGCATCACGGTCTGGTGCCCTTTGTCGATGTCGAAGGGCCCATACTCGGGCCGCAGGTCGTTCTCGGCCGGTTTCGCGATCACCACGTTCCCAACAAAGGTCGCGTCCGTCCCCAGCCCCGTCTTCTCAATCTGGTGACAAACCGAGCAGGTGACCCCATCTGCTGCCGCGCGGTCGCCGTTGGGAAACTTCTGCAATGGAAAACGCGAAAAGACCTGAGTGTGCCTTCCCGCATCCCGGTCGGCCAACCGGACGGCTGGCATATGGCAGATTGAGCATTCGTCCTCGATTGCCTGCGTCGACTCAGGATGATCCATTGCCTCCCGCCGCACGCTTCCTTGCCAATAGGGATCGCGGGATGAGTTCGCCATGATGCTCGCGCTCCACTGGAAGCCGATCGAAATATCCTCGCCCGAACTCGTCTTGAGCCCGTTGTGACAGGCCACACACCGGTCCGATGTGCGAAAAAAGAGTTCCTGGGGGCGTCTTGTCGCCTTTCGCGTTCTCCGTCTGCGACTGGCCCTGCAGCGTTACCGGAAGAACGATCACGGCGAGCCCTAGAACAATCGCACTGCCGCAACGGAGTCTCATCGCCAACCATTCCATAACTTCCCATCTGCCCGGTCCCACAGCAGATAGAACAGAACCTGCGGGGTTCGCCCCGCGGTGTTGGTGAACGGCTCCCTCACTCCAAAGCCCACGCGGACGTGTTGTCGCCTGCTTATGGTGATCTGCATCTCCGGCAGAACATCCCAGTCCGTACTCGCCCCCGGGCGTAAAATCACGTGCCGCCAAAAACTCGACCATGGGCGAAAACAGCCGTCCCAGCATGTGGTCCGGTGCCATGGCCTGCCCTACCGCGACCCGCCAGAACATGCTGCGCGGAGCTACGCTCGTATCCACCGGCAGGTCCGCTCCCAACTGGGTTTGCAAAAACGTGTTCGTCCTGAACAGCTGATCGAACGCTGCAAAGGGCTCGAACTGCGTCGTCCCTGCACCGAACCCGCGCCTGCTGTCGCCGGTCGGCAGCAAAATACCGCCCTGCAAACTCAGGATCGAACCCGTCCGCAGACTGGAAAACATTTCCCGCTTCAACGCCAGCGTGATGTCCCCAAAACCCGCCGTCCAGTTGTGCGCCTGGTCCGCATAGTTCACCGGAACATCGGTTTCAAGCTGGGTCCGGGCGTCGATGATCGTTCGTTCATCAATGACATCCGTAGTCCACGCCGGCGCCCCCGACGCACTCGCGGCCGTAGAAATCACAATCTCGTTCTCTGGAAATGCCTTCTCCGTTACCAATGCCCGTGGCAGATTCAGCTCGCCCAGCGGATCGTGGTGGACATTTTTGCAGAATCCCCGCATGTACGCGATCACATCGTTGATCTCCTCGTCTGTCAGCAGATCCCCAAACGCAGGCATAATCTGCGAGAGCCCACGCGATGGCCCGCCATGAACGATCACTGCCTTCCAATTACCGTTTGGCTCAGGCGTCGTCCCGGCGCAGTCCGTAAAGTCCGGAAACGTATCTGGCCGCTTGAAAACCGTACTCGCCATGGGAGCACCCTTGCCCTCGCTCCCGTGACAGGCAGTGCAGCCGCCGTTGTAAACCTTCTGTCCATTGTTCACATTCGGAGTTTTCGCATAACGGAGCGTCTGTGCGGAAAGAAGCAAAGGCCGACCAAGAAGCACGACAAGGCACAGGATGAGTGGGCCCGCCGATCCGGTCAGAAACCTGAGGAGGAATCTGCGCGCTGGTGATTTGGGGACGGCATTCCGGTGCCTGGTCTGGTTCGGTGCCGCAACTCCGTCGCGAACCGCGGCCGCAGCGTATCTCATTCGCCCTCCGCCTTTTTCGAGTGCGGAAAAGCTGGATAGGGAAATGGTTTTAGGTTTTTGAACTCAAAACGACCACGGTAGAGATCTGGCGTCATTAGACTGCGGGAGGCAGCGAGCGATCTAAAACGACCGGGCTTCGCCGGCGTGTGTTGGCACGCATCCACTCCGCCGTCAATCGCATACCATGCTCGAGCGAGTAACTGTTCCTGTGCGCAAGATCGCGAACTGACTTGCTGATATCCACGGTCTTGGCCCTGGTGGTCATCGGTTCCGCACCGTCGGCATAGCGAACCAGACTCGGACTCGCTCCCGTAACCTTTAATACGACATCGGAAAGTTCTTCGATCGAGTGCGAGACGTCTCCGCCAACGTTGTACGTTTCTCCGCCCTTAAAATTGTCGGCTATATTGGCCAAGGTTCTTGTAGTGTCCTGCAGATAGGTCGAGGTCCGCGAGTGACCCCGAAACACGGTCCACGGAAGCCCATTCAGCGCGCAATAGAGGAAACGGCAATTCACCGAACGATACGGACTGTAGTACTCGCCGGGGCCATAGGTGTTAAAGAGTCGCACAACCACCGTGTCGGTACCGTGCTCTATCGCGGAATTCCGAATCTGCATTTCGTTAACCCATTTGGTCATTGCGTAATCGTTCAGCTGCTTGATCTCATAGACATCCATTACGCTTTCCGCCATCAGGTTGGGCCAGTCGCCATAAACCTCAGACGATGAAAAGTGGATAAGTCGAAACTTCAATCTTTCCTGTAAGCGCACGATATTTTTCGTCCCAATGACATTGGTGCGCCAGAGTGTTTCATAGAAATCCTCGCCGTTCCGCCGGCCGAACTCCGCGGCGCAGTGGTAAACGTAGTCGAACGGTCCCATTCGTTCGAAAAGTCGTTCGACTTGGCGAAACTCCGCGACGTCGCATCGCCCGTACGACGGGTCTTCCACATCGGTGCCCACACAAAAGCCGATCTCATCCGGCTGGTGGGCCAAGTCACAAGATGCGACTCTGTGGCCACGACTTCGCAACTCGGCAACCAGGCCGGCGCCAACTGTGCCGAGACCGCCGGTAACAAGTATTCTCATCGAACCAGTCGTCCGACTCATTTGCCTCCCCCTGGGCCTCGATTCTAAGCGTCTCTGGGTAACGTCGCCCATCTTTTTCACATCCGAAGGATCCGTAAAGGGAAGTCGGCTTTATGCGGTTGCATGCTCCGAGTTTATCCACCTTGCGAGGACTGTAGGCGTACTTACAGAAGGTGCGCGGGTCCGATAGAATCGTGTAAACGAGCTGTGGACGCCGACGACCTGGCGCGGAAGTCGATTAGTCCACAAGGAGAGTGAAGGATGCCTCTTATTCATGCCTGCAAGGTCTGTGGACAGAAGAACCGCATTCCGGCCAAACATCTGGCCGATACAGGCCGTTGCGGCGCCTGCAAGTCCCCGCTACCGCCAGTGAACGAACCATTGCAAGTGGATCCCGAGCAGTTCGATGAGATCAGGCAGACTGCCCGGGTCCCGGTGCTTGTCGATTTCTGGGCGGAGTGGTGCGGTCCCTGCCGGATGGCCGCTCCAGAGGTGGCTCGCACGGCGGCCGATATGGCGGGACACGCGATCGTAGTGAAGGTGGACACGGAGCGATATCCGGAGCTCGCCGGCCGATACAACGTCCGCGGCATACCGAACTTTGTTGTCTTATATGGCGGTCGACTGGTAGCGCAGCAAGCCGGTCTGGTTGACCACATTAAAATGGAAGAGTGGCTGCGGTCCGCTGGCCCAGTCTCCGCGGCGTAGTACCCGTCCTTGTGGATTCCAGAAAACCCCGAGATCGTAATCCTAAGATTTTCCGGTACCTTTAGCCATGGCAGTCGACTCGATCACGTCGGCCGTAATTTTGGCGGCTGGAATGGCGGACCGGAAAGCGGCTCCACGTGAACTACCCTCCACACAACAGCCTTTGCGCGTGACGTTGATCATACGCGCCATTTATGAGTCAGCCCGAACCGGGCGGGCAGTTGAGCTGCAGCCGCTCCGTCGAAGAGAAAACCTACCCTGCGGCAGGAGATCTATAGTCCGTGTATGGCAAGCCTTAAGCCGTAAAATGCCGAATCTCCGTGCGGGGAGTAACAAGAGCACAGAACTCAGGCGGCGGGAAGGGAACGGAGCGTTTCAACTACCGTGGGGCTCAGCTCGGTGGATTTGGAGAGCACTCGATTGATCCCTGCTTTCTGCGCGTCCTCGACCAGTTGCGGATAGGTTTGCAGTGTAAAAAGCAGGATGTAAGGCTCAGGCGTGATCATTCTGATCCTTTTCGCGGCCTCGAGACCATTCATCACCGGCATCGAGAGGTCCAGGATAATTACATCGGGTTGCAGTTGTTGGACCATCTCAACCGCTGCTTTGCCGTTTTCCGCCTCGCCGCACACCTCGCAATCCGTCTGAGTTTCGATGCAGAAACGCAGTGCGTGCCGAATGGCCGCGCTGTCGTCCACGAGAAGAATTTTCGCTGCCATAGGTCAGCCTCGTGCTTACTGCTTCCAGCCTACGGGATTGTTCGAATCGTGCAATACAGTTGATTGCGTAGGGGTACGCTGGCGCTCCGAATCACAACGAGCGACTATGTCGTTGAGATGAACACTTCAACAAGGGAAGCGTGGCGGGTAAATCTGGCCCAGCCCCATTGGCCGGGGCCGGGCAGGGTAGCTACACCAGATCAGCGCTCGCCTTTGACAGCGGAAGCCGCTGGCATCGGAAATGCTGGGATATGCGAGAAACGAAGCCTTCGAATCACTCCGCTCCCAAGCCAGCCACAGATGAAGGCTCCGCGGTGGGCGGAGAAATTGTGACCTGGACCATGTTATTGCGAACCGCGTACAGGACCAGCTCGCTCACAGAGTGTAAGTTTAGTTTGCGCATGATGTTGCTGCGATGAGTTTCCGCGGTTTTCACGCTGAGGTTCAGGTGGCAGGCCACTTCTTTGCTGCTGTTGCCCTCGGCCAGTAGCTGAACGATTTCACGCTCCCGAGCCGTCAAGTTTGGCAACGATAACTCGTCGGCTGCGGCAGGCCGATTTCGGCCCAGATACCCGCCGAGCACCATGTCCGCAACCCGCGACGTAAAGAACGTCTTGTTCGATTGCAAGGCTTCCACTGCCGCAACCAGGTCCCGCGCCGCATCCGATTTCAGGACAAATCCCCGTGCCCCTGCATCCAGCACGGCTCGAACCATTTCGTCCGCGTCGGTGATGGTCAAAATCAACACCTTGGACTGCGGATTGTCCTTTAATAGTTGACGCGTCGCTTCCAGGCCGTTCAGGTTGGGCATGCCGATGTCCAGAATCACGATGTCAGGCTTCAACTGTCTGACCCGGTCCACGGCCTGTCGTCCATCCTGAGCTTCGCCGCATACTTCCCACCCGGCGTGAGCTTTAAGAAGCGCAATCAATCCCCGGCGAACAATTTCGTGATCGTCAGCTAAGAAAATGCGCAGCGGCTTCATAGGTTAGCTCCAATCAGATATTGCCGGAAAATCCGGCTTGGACTGCACGTCTTCGCTTCCACCTGCCAGATCATTGCTTTGGTTTTACACAGACTCGGAACTCAGTGCCGCACAAAAATGCTATATCCCTCATGGAGTGTCAATACAGAGAAACCCGTACGAGACGGGATATTTTTCGAGGCGACCGACCGCAAGGGCGCAGACATTCGTTAATCAGACTCGGCGAAAGAGGTGCCGCGCCAGTCGGGCCATTTAATAAGCCGGACGGCCGTCTCGATTCCGAGCCTGATGGTATTTGCGCGGGTTGTTTAACCCGCTCGCTTTGAATTCCGTTCGGACCACGACGCGGCATCCGACTTCAGTACGCTCAGACTCCGCAAAGTGTCGGCAATGGCTTCCCGCTCCTCGGGGATCCCGCCATGGTCCAGGCTGAGTTCACTTTCTCTTTCGCGTATCGCGCCCTCTGCCGCCTGGATACGCTCTTCCATTTTCGACCAGTCAGTTTCCAGAACAGCGGACTTGTAGAATTCGTACCATTTGTATGTGGCAGTCATTGGTTAGCCTCTGATGTCGGGAGTGTCGGCTGCGCCTTTCATCACTCCGAGGGAGTTGTCTTCCACACGTACAAATTGCTTTCGTCTGCCCGGGTTTCAATTGCGATTTTCTTCGTGGTAGAAGCACGATGAACCGCCGAACGGAGATTCGCCAGCCCCACCCCACCTACATCCGCCAGGGGAATTTTGATCGCCGATCCCGCCGGCACCATGCCTAGCTCGCGAAGAATTCCCTCGACCAGGTCGTGGTGCTTGCCATGCCTGCCGCCCTTGATCGCGGCGATCTCAACCTGCCGGTATTTGAGATCCGATCCCGCGGTTTTCCGAGATCGATGCTCGAATTGTTTCTGCTCTTTTTCCATAGGACAGCAAGTCAGATAGTGATACCATAGCAATTTATTAGTATAACGTCAAGTATTTTTTATTGCTAGTGTAACGATGGTGGAGACCTTTTGCCGTCCGGTTGCGGCGCGGTTTCTACAGCAAACACTGTAGAGTCAGAAAAAAAATTTCGTGTTAACAAATTGAGATCAGTTCGCTTTTCGGGGAAGCGCGTGGGGCTTTCAAGGTCGGGGGTCAGCGCAAATCCTGACGGAAATGTGACCGGCGACTGAGGTCTCCGGTTTTCCGCGGACTCCGGTCTGAATCGCTTTCTGGTTTTTATGCACGACGACGGGCAAGCGAAAAGGCTGTCTCGACGCGGGTATTTCCCAGTTATGCAAGTTTAGGAGACGAAGATGAAGAGAGGCGACCGTCGCTCCGCCGCGGCCACTATCAGCGGCGAAACCGCGCTTGGCCAGAGAAACAACGGACATTCCACCGCGGTTGCCGAACCCATTTCAGCCGATCTCGGCGTGATCCTGGCCAGCCTGCAGACCATGCGTGCGGGCGACTTTTCAGTGCGGCTCCCCGGGTCCTGGACCGGGCTGGCGGGAAAAATCGCCGACGCATTTAACGACATCGTGGCCGTAAATCAGCAAATTTCTCACGAGCTCAGGCGAGTCGGGCAGGTCGTAGGCAAAGAAGGCAAAACGCGGGAGCGTACGAAGTTTCATGAGTCGAGAGGGGCGTGGGGCGAGATGGAAACCTCGGTCAACACTCTCGTCGAGGACCTGCTGCGGCCGACCGCGGAGGTGACGCGAGCCATTGCCGGTGTCGCCCAGGGCAATCTGACTCAGACGGTCCGGCTCGATGTCGATGGGCGCCCGCTGGAAGGCGAGTTTCTGCGTTCGGCCAATATCGTCAATACCATGATTCAGCAGCTCGGCGTCTTTACGGCCGAGGTGACACGCGTTGCCCGCGAAGTGGGCACGGACGGAAAGCTCGGAGGCCAGGCACAGGTGCCAGGCGTGGCCGGTACCTGGAAGGATCTTACGGACTCCGTGAATTCAATGGCCAGCAACCTGACCGGGCAGGTGCGCAACATCGCCGAGGTCGCGACCGCCGTGGCCAGCGGCGATCTTTCCCGCAAAATCACGGTCGACGTACGCGGCGAAATTCTTCAGCTCAAAGAAGCCATAAACACAATGGTGGATCAGCTGCGGTCGTTCGCATCTGAAGTCACCCGCGTGGCGCGCGAGGTGGGCACCGACGGCAAGCTGGGCGGACAAGCCGTCGTACCCGGCGTAGCCGGCACCTGGAAGGATCTCACCGACTCGGTAAACGCCATGGCCGGAAACCTGACGGCGCAGGTGCGCAACATTGCCGAAGTGACCACAGCCGTGGCGCGCGGAGACTTGTCGCGAAAAATTACCGTCGACGTCAAGGGCGAAATTCTCGCGCTCAAGGACACGATCAACACTATGGTCGACCAGCTCAACGGCTTCGCGGGAGAAGTCACCCGCGTGGCGCGCGAAGTTGGCACGGAAGGCAAGCTGGGCGGACAGGCGCAGGTGCCGGGAGTGGGCGGCACCTGGAAAGACCTTACCGACAACGTCAACTTCATGGCCAGCAACCTGACCGGCCAGGTGCGGAACATCGCAGAAGTAGCTACGGCGATCGCGAGCGGCGATCTCTCGCGCAAGATCACAGTCGACGTTCGCGGTGAAATCCTGCAGCTGAAGGAAACCCTGAACACGATGGTCGATCAGCTGAATCGTTTCGCCGGTGAAGTGACGCGCGTAGCTCGCGAAGTTGGAACCGAGGGCCGTCTGGGCGGACAGGCCAATGTGCCCGGCGTGGCCGGCACCTGGAAAGATCTCACTGACTCGGTGAACTCGATGGCGGGAAACCTTACCGGGCAGGTGCGTAACATCGCCGAAGTGACCACCGCCGTGGCGGGCGGCGATTTGTCGCGCAAGATCACGGTGGACGTGAAGGGCGAAATCCTCGAGCTGAAGAACACTATCAACACTATGGTCGACCAGCTCAACGCCTTTGCGGGTGAAGTGACCCGCGTGGCCCGCGAAGTCGGCACGGAGGGCAAGCTCGGCGGCCAGGCTCAGGTGCCCGGTGTGGCTGGAACCTGGAAAGATCTCACCGACAATGTGAACTTCATGGCCAGCAACCTGACCGGCCAGGTCCGCAACATCGCCGAAGTAGCTACCGCCGTCGCGCGCGGCGATTTGTCGCGCAAAATCACGGTCGACGTGAAGGGAGAAATTCTAGAACTCAAAGACACGATCAACACTATGGTGGACCAGTTGCGGGCGTTTGCTTCCGAAGTAACCCGCGTGGCCCGTGAAGTCGGCACCGACGGCAGGCTGGGCGGCCAGGCTCAGGTTCCCGGCGTAGCCGGCACCTGGAAAGATCTTACCGACTCGGTGAACTCGATGGCCAGCAACCTGACCGGCCAGGTGCGCAATATCGCCGAAGTAGCCACCGCGATCGCCACCGGCAACCTGTCCAGAAAAATCACCGTGAACGTGAGCGGCGAGATTCTGCTGCTCAAAGAAACTATCAACACAATGGTGGATCAGCTCAACGCCTTTGCCGGCGAAGTCACGCGCGTGGCACGCGAAGTCGGCACCGAAGGCCGCCTGGGCGGACAGGCGAACGTGCCTGGGGTCGCAGGCACGTGGAAAGATCTCACCGACTCAGTGAACTCGATGGCTGGAAACCTAACCGGCCAGGTCCGAAACATCGCAGAAGTAACCACGGCGGTTGCCCGCGGCGACTTGTCCCGCAAGATCACCGTGGATGTGAAAGGCGAAATTCTCGAACTGAAGAACACGATCAACACAATGGTGGATCAGCTTAACGCGTTCGCGGGCGAGGTGACGCGCGTGGCGCGCGAAGTCGGCACCGAAGGCAAGCTGGGAGGTCAGGCGCAGGTGCCCGGCGTAGGCGGCACCTGGAAAGATCTCACCGACAACGTGAACTTTATGGCCAGCAACCTGACCGGCCAGGTGCGCAACATCGCCGAAGTGGCGACAGCCATCGCTACCGGCGACCTCTCGAAGAAAATTACGGTCGATGTGCGCGGCGAGATTTTGCAGCTCAAGGAAACACTCAACACAATGGTCGAGCAGCTGCGGTCCTTCGCGGCCGAAGTCACACGCGTGGCGCGTGAAGTCGGCAGCGAAGGCCGGCTGGGCGGACAGGCGAACGTGCCCGGAGTGGCGGGCACATGGAAAGATCTCACGGACTCAGTTAACGCGATGGCCGGAAACCTGACCGGCCAGGTGCGCAACATCGCTGAAGTAACTACGGCGGTGGCCCGCGGCGACTTGTCCCGCAAGATCACCGTGGACGTGAAGGGCGAAATTCTCGAACTCAAGAACACGATCAACACAATGGTGGACCAGCTCAACGCCTTCGCCGCCGAAGTGACGCGGGTGGCTCGTGAAGTCGGGACCGACGGCAAGCTTGGAGGTCAGGCGAAGGTGCCTGGCGTGGCCGGCACCTGGAAGGATTTGACCGACAACGTCAACGTGATGGCCGTCAATCTTACGGAGCAGGTGCGCGGAATCGTCAAAGTCGTGACCGCGGTGGCTAACGGTGAGCTTACGCAGAAGTTGACGGTCAACGCCAAGGGCGAAGTCGCAGCGCTGGCTGAAACCATCAACAACATGACCGACACGCTGGCCACGTTCGCCGACCAGGTGACCACGGTGGCGCGCGAAGTGGGCGTAGAAGGTCGATTGGGCGGGCAGGCAAATGTGCCCGGCGCCGCGGGCACGTGGAAAGACTTGACCGGCAACGTAAACCTGCTTGCCGACAACCTTACCAACCAGGTGCGCGCCATTGCCGAAGTGGCGACGGCCGTCACCAAGGGCGATTTGACTCGTTCGATTCAGGTTGAGGCCAGCGGCGAAGTCGCGGACCTGAAAGACAACCTCAACACCATGATCGACAACCTGCGGCTGACCACGGACCGCAACACCGAGCAGGACTGGCTCAAGACCAATCTCGCGCGCTTTACCGGCATGCTCCAGGGCCAGCGCGATCTGACCAGCGTGGGGCGCATGCTCTTGTCCGAGTTGGCGCCGCTCGTCGACGCTCAGCAGGGCGTGATCTATCAGATGGAAACTGAAGAGTCGGCTGGCATGGTTCTGCTTTCGGCATTTGCCGCCGACGGAGCTGACGGCCATCTCCGGCGCCTGGGTGTTGGAGAAGGCCTGGTGGGACAATGCGCGGCGGAAAAGCGGCGAATGCTGATTACCGATCTTCCGCCCAACACGATTTCGATTCGTTCGGGCCTGTTTGAGGCCGTTCCTCGCAATGTGATCGTGTTGCCAGTGCTGTTCGAAGATCGAGTCAAGGCGGTGATCGAGCTGGCTTCGCTGAGCAGCTTTACCGCTTCCCATCTGGCGTTTCTCGAGCAACTGACTGCCAGTATCGGCATCGTGCTGAACAGTATTGAAGCGACAATGCAGACGGAAGGGCTGCTGAAGCAGTCCCAGCAGCTGGCGACGGAACTGCAGACGCAGCAAAAAGAGTTGCAGCAAACCAACGAGCAGCTGGCGCAGAAGGCCCAGCAGCTTGCCGAACAGAACGTCGAAGTAGAACGCAAGAACCAGGAAATCGAACAGGCGCGGCGCGCACTGGAGGAGAAGGCGAAAGAGCTGGCCCTGACTTCCAAGTACAAATCGGAATTCCTGGCCAATATGTCGCACGAATTGCGCACGCCACTCAACAGCATCCTGGTTCTGGGCCAGCAATTAACGGACAACCCTGATGGCAATCTGACCTCAAGACAGGTCGAGTTCGCGCGTACGATTCACGGCGCCGGCACCGATCTGCTGAACCTGATCAGCGACATTCTCGATTTGTCGAAGATCGAATCGGGCACGGTCTCGGTCGATGCGGAAGAAGTTTTCTTCGCGAGCCTGCTCGATATGGTGGCTCGTCCGTTCCGGCACGAGGCGGAGAACCGGCGGCTCAGCTTCGAAGTACATACCGATCCGCACCTGACGCGCAGCCTGGTCACAGACTCGAAACGTCTGCAGCAAGTGCTCAAGAATCTTTTGTCCAACGCATTCAAGTTCACCGAACAAGGCGGAGTGAATCTGTCGGTGTCGGTGGCTGCCGGCGGCTGGAGCGACGACCATCCGATTCTGGGGGCGGCCGCTTCGGTGGTGGCATTCCAGGTTTCCGATACCGGAATTGGTATTCCTTCCGAGAAGCAGCGAATTATCTTTGAGGCCTTCCAGCAGGCGGACGCCGGCACCAGCCGCAAATACGGCGGAACCGGCCTGGGACTTGCGATCAGCCGCGAGCTGGCCAGTCTGCTCGGCGGCGAGATCCAATTGCGCAGCACGCCGGGCCGGGGAAGCACGTTCACCCTGTACTTGCCGCAAACCTATGTTGGCCCCTCGGCGGGCAATGTGGTGACTGCGGACAGAAAAACCGTGATGTTGCCGCGGCAACTGGCAGCGGTCGCCACCGAGTTGGAGATTGAACGGATCAGCGACGACCGCGCCAATCTCGAGCCGGACGATGCTGTTCTGCTGATTGTTGAGGATGACCCTCACTATGCACGGGTGCTTTGCGATTTATCCCGCGACAAGGGGTTCAAGGTTCTGGTTGCGATGGGCGGGGCAGAAGCGCTGGCTCTGGCGCGTGAGTTCCATCCCACCGCGGTTTCATTGGATGTTTTCCTGCCTGACATGCTGGGCTGGACGGTGCTCAACCATTTGAAACAGGATCCGGCGACGCGGCACATTCCGGTCCAGATGTTGACTCTCGATGAAGACCGGCATCACGGTCTGACTCGTGGAGCGTTCGCATTCGTGACCAAGCCGACCACACCCGAGGGGCTGGAATCGGCACTCAACCGCATCAAGGAATACACCGCGCCTCGCCGCAAGCGCCTGCTGGTTGTCGAAGACAACCCTGCCGAGCAGCTCAGTATTCGCGAGCTGCTGGGGCACGACGATATCGACATTTCGGTGGTGACCACTGGAAACGAGGCTCTGGCATCGGTCTCAGAGTCTTCGTTCGACTGTGTGGTACTCGATCTGCGGCTGCCCGATATGTCGGGCTTCGAAGTACTGGAACGCTTACGCGACACCCCAGCTCTGAACGATTTGCCGGTCGTGGTGTTCACCGGGAAAGAGCTGTCGCCGGATGAAGATGCTCGCCTGCACACCCTGGCACGAAGTGTTGTGGTTAAGGGCGTCGAATCTCCAGAACGGCTGCTCGACGAAACCGCATTGTTCCTGCATCGGGTTGTCGGAAACCTGCCGCCAGAAAAACAAAAATTGCTCGACCGCCTGCACCGCTCGGATGACGCGCTGGTAGGCAAGAAGGTGCTGGTGGTGGATGACGATGTCCGCAATATCTTTGCCCTGAGCAGCGTGCTCGAACGCCGCGGAATGACGGTGCTGACCGCCGGCACCGGCCGGGAGGCGATTACGACCCTGGAGAAAACTCCGGAAGTCGCGATTGTGCTTATGGACATCATGATGCCGGAAATGGATGGGTACGAAACCATGCAGGTGATTCGGCAGAATCCTTCGTTCCGGCGTTTGCCGATCATTGCGTTGACTGCGAAAGCGATGAAAGGCGATCGCGAGAAGTGTCTTGAGGCCGGAGCCTCGGAATATCTGGCGAAACCGGTCAACACCGATCAACTGCTCTCAGCACTTCGTATGTGGCTTCACCGATAGTCGGCTTGGTGCGCGGTTCTGCCAGGTTTGTGTGTGGTTCCGAAAGATAAGGATGAGGAACTCATGAGCGCTTCCGATAAAGTCAACATTCTGATGGTGGATGATCAGCCCGCCAAGCTGCTCAGCTATGAGGTCATCCTGGATGAGCTGGGGCTGAATCTGATCAAGGCCACCTCGGGGCGGGAAGCGCTGGAGCGGTTGCTGAAACTGGATGTCGCCGTCGTGCTCATGGACGTGAGCATGCCCGAGATCGACGGCTTTCAGCTGGCGGAGATGATTCGAGACCATCCGCGTTGCCAGAAGACGGCAATCATCTTTATTTCCGCCGTGCACATGAGCGATCTCGACCGGCTGAAGGGATATCAGCGCGGAGCGGTGGACTATATTTCGGTTCCGATCATTCCAGAACTCCTGCGAGCGAAAGTCAGCGTCTTTGCTGAATTGCATCGCCGGGCAAACCAATTAGAGGCTCTGAATCGAGAGTTGGAAGGACGGGTTGCTGAGCGAACCGAGGAATTGAAGCAGCGCGCGGAAGCGCTGCAGTTGTTGAATATCGAGCTGGCCCGAAAGAACCAGGAGCTCGACGCCATTGTGAAGACTGCGCCAGACATTATCTTTAGCCGGCAGGCGGACGGGTCGCGGGATTACATCAGTGGACGATTCTACGAATTCACGGGAGCGCCGGCTGGTTCCGCGAATGGTTTCGGATGGCTGGACTACATACATCCCGATGACCGCGAGCGAAGCATGACGCACTGGCTCAACTGTGTTCAATCCGGGGACAATTACGAATCCGATTATCGGATGCGTCGAAAAGATGGACAGTATCGCTGGTTCCGCGCCCGGGCTCTTCCGCTTCGCGATCAGACAGGCAAGGTGATTCGCTGGTATGGCACCTGTGCCGACGTCCACGACAGTAAACTGCTTGAACAATCGATGCGCGACAGCGCAGTTGAACTTGAAAAGATCGTGGACGAGAGGACCAGTGCCTTGCGGCTCCTTTCCAGCCGCCTGATGACGATGCAGGATGACGAACGGCGCCGCATCGCGCGGGAGCTGCACGACGGCCTGGGACAGGAGCTGGTCGCGATCAAGCTTCTCTTGAATGCGATGATCCGGGAGGACTCACCGCAACTGGCGAGCGACGTTGCCGAAGTGAGCAAGATGATCGACACCGCGGCGCAGCAAATTCGCAGCTTGTCTCATCTGTTGCATCCACCGTTGCTCGACGAAGTCGGATTGCTCTCCGCGCTGCGCTGGTATCTGGACGGATTGACCAAGCGAAGCGGCATCGAGACTGCACTCGAAGTGGAGCCCCCCGATTTTCCCCGGCTTGCTCCCGAGTTGGAAAGAGCGATATTCCGAATCATTCAGGAAGCGCTGACTAACGTGTTTCGCCATTCCAGCGCGCAGAAGGGATGGGTGAGCGTGGTTCGAAGCAATGGCGAAGTGATCGTACGGGTGCGTGACGACGGCAAGGGAATCGGAGAAGAGGTCTCGGAGTTGCGGCCTGACAGCATTGGCGTCGGAATTGGCGGAATGAGCCAGCGCGCAAAAGAGTTTGGCGGAGAACTGCGGGTGAGAAATGCTCATCCAGGTACGGTCGTAGAGGTTGTCATCCCTTGTCACGCTGCCGTGTTGCAGGAGTCAGCCACGCCCGCCTGAGGTTGCCGGTCCGGCGCGTCATTGTTTTGGCACATCATGGTCCAGCACATCATGTCAGCATTAGTCCCCGAACTGGGGAAGTGGTCTGCCGGTCGCCTGGTCGGGCCAGGAGTGAGACTTCACTGTCTTCGAGTCTTTCCTGGAGAAGGCCTTGGCGGTCAAGTACATTCCCAACAGAGTCGCGGTCACCAGTGCCGCTTCGTGCCAACCGTTCACCACCGGGAGCATCTCCCAAATTGCGAGTCCGAGGAAACAGAACAAGCAAGTGGGCACAGAAAGACCTGCAGGGAAGCTTGGCCCATCAGGACCAGGGGACGGATTGCCAACGGCTTTACGACGGATTGAAAGCGGATCAGTAGCGCCGCAACGGCCGCGAAATCGACAATTCGGACGATCCCCAAATGCCATTTGTCGAAGGATACCTCGAAGATGCCGAGCTCAAGGCCGCGTCCCACCGCATACCGCATGGCAAAGAGAGCGGGCACGATAAACATTGCAGGAATGAGCATCCGCTTAGCCCATTCTTCGACCGGCAATTCATCCTTCGCCCAGCGGACTCCGCAATACAAGCCTATCAACCACATGAATTGCCACGCGAACAGGTCAAACGAGCCGGTCGCGCTCAGCGGAATCGTAAGTCCGAGGGCTCGAGTGCCAAAATCGTAAAGCGTCTGGCGAAGTCCGAACTGAGCCGATAGCCAGAGTCATGAAACCTGCAGTCAGGATCAGCTTCCAGCCGGCCTTCCTGGCGATTGCTCAGAATCACCGGCGTGAGCACGAGAAAGGTGATGTACATCGGCAGAATGTCCAGCAGCGGTGGCCGGTATATCAGCAAGGCGCCATCAATGAGAGCCTGCTGGGGAGCGGCAAAGTAGAAGTCGAGCAGATTGTGCAAGGCCGGTCGAGTCCCGCCGGCGGCAAGATGCGCCACCACCAGAAATGCGAAGCCCAACAGCATGACGTGATAGATGTAAAGGCGAACCGTACGCATCCAAAGCTGTCCGGCCATGACCCGATAGCTCTCGCGTTCAGCGAGGAGAAAGTAAATGCGGCCAGTGAACAGAGCGGACAAAAAGATAAATCCCTCAGCGCCGGAGACGAAACCGAAGGGTTGATTAGAGTAAGTGCTGATCATCGTGGGCAGATGCGTCAGCGTCATCCACACCAGCATCAGTCCTCTGGCCGCATCGAGTTCGATTCGCCTCTGCATCAGCTTATTAGATGAGATGAGAACCCCTGCCAGGAGGTTGCTGACTGTACAAAGATTTACTTTCCTTCGCGAATGTTTACAAAAAATGGACGGAACCGGCTGACCTTTTCCGAAATAGGCGGGCAGACACATTTTGAATCCATGACCTGTGAATATCCTGGGATGACTCTGGTCAAATTCAGGAAACGACACTGCTGGGATTTTATTCGTGTAGGAGAATAGACCATGACCTTGGTACGAATGGACAAGTGGCTGTGGGCCGCGAGATTCTTCAAAACGCGGGCATTGGCCGCGCGAGCCTGCAAGCTGGGCAGGATTCAATCCAACGGCCAACTCGCCAAGGCGGCGCGCGATGTCCGGGTTGGAGATATGTTGCGTGTTACCAACGACGGCGGCGATTTCGAGCTGGAGGTTTTGCTTCTGAGCGAGGAGCGCGGCCCGGCTTCAGTGGCGCAAACGCTGTATCGAGAAACCGAGGCCAGCCGGGAGCTGCGGCTGAAAGTGGCGGCGGAGCGTAAGGCGATGAAGCAGTTTGAAGAGTTACCGGCTGGCAGGCCGTCAAAGCGCGATCGTCGCAGAATTATCCAGTTCCGGGGAAGAGTTTGATCGCCCGGCGTTATTCGATCGCGGCGTGAATGTGGATGCGTGTGAATGCTACGGATTTATGCATAATTTTGCGGAGCGGCTTGGTCCCAGGTGAGCCGGAGGCAAGCAGCTTAGATCAAGAGCTGGCGCCGCAAAAGCTATCCTTTTTGAAGCACCAGGGTCAGCAGAAAAACCCATCAATATCGGTGGAATGCCGTATTGATGCCCGGATGGACTTGAGGCAAACTTTTGGCGAAACAGTTGAGGTTCGCCATGAGAGCACTACGATTTTACCGCTCCGGAGATTTGGTTCCTGAATCAGGGGTCTATGCGGTTTTGCATTCGACTCCCCATGCCCTGATCCAACATGTCACGCATATCGCTGGAACTCGCTTCCACGAATGCAGAATGTGTCCCCTGGGTGTCTGGTTCCGTCTCGAGCTTACCTACGTTCCCACCCCGGAACAGGTGTGGACGGATGCGCAAGCGGCATGAAAGATCGATGGTGTCTGTACTATCTTTTCTCGGCGAACTGCAGGGTATAAGCCGTGGACGGATCGAAGGCCTTCTCGATCACCTTCAGGTCGGTAAGCTGCTGGTACATCGTGGTCCAGCGTTCGGAATTCATCTGACCGAGTTGTGCTCCGCTGGGATTGTCCCCGGTTATAAATTGCCCGTCGCGTAGAGCCTGCCAACTGAAGCGCATCCAATCCGGATTGAGGGCGGGGTTGAGTTGGGCAATCACCGCATGTGCCGCAGCCGGGTCATTCAGATAATCCCGCCATCCTTTGAGCGATGCGCGCACGAAACCCGCAACCACTTCGGGGTGTTGTTTCAGGAAATCACGTGTCGTAAACATTACGCGGTAGGGGTTGTAGCCGGTTTCACTAATCAGCAGCACACGAGTTTCGATGCCGGCCTGGCGCGCAAAATACGGTTCCGAGGTGGCGAATGCCTGCTGGATGTATTGCGGATCGGCGACGAAGTTGGCCACGCTCATGGTGGCAGGGATTTCATGGATATCGTTCAAGTGGTAGCGCTTCACCAGGTAGGCGAACCAGGTGTATCCCGGCTTGATGGAAATGGTATGGCCGTTCAGGTCGTCGAAGGAGCGGATGGGCGAGTCCTTGCGAACCATAATTCCCTGGGGATCGTGCTGCATGGTGGCGGCTACAGCAACCAGCGGTTGGCCGTCTGCAACCGACTCCAGCGTCCGATCCGACGATCCCATGCCAAACTGCGCCGCGCCTACAGAGACCTGCTGCTCGACCACCGTGTAAGGACCACCGGGCTGGATAGTAACGTCGAGCCCCTCGTCTTTGTAGTAGCCCTTGACCAGCGCGGTATAGAAGCCCCCATGTTCAGGCTGCGGATACCAGTCGGCCTGCAACGTGACTTTGGTTAAGCCTGTCTTGCTATTGGAATCGCTGGCGCCGGATGTGCGGCCACATCCCGGGAAGGCGACAACGAATAGAACAAGAAGACAACAGACCCCTCCGAGGGCCAGTTTGCGGCTCCCGTTTCGTCCGAAAACGCTCTTTAAAGAAGCTTGAGGGAGTGAATACACTCCAGAAGCCTAGCACGCGACCGCTGCCTCTCCGTTCCAAGGAATCGATAGGGCGTCGCAGATTTTCCGATTGTGATCCCCCGCAATTTGCGTGCTAGATTACGCTATGGTGGTTGCGGCAGCCGGTCGCGCCGGCGTGACGTCGCTGGATGAAGAACGCATACGCGAAGTCTACGGCTTTACTGCCCGCACGCTCGAAACCGCCCACCCCGTGCCTTTTGGCGCACTGATCGTGAACACCCGCAGCGGCCGACGCCTGATGCAGGCGACCAATGCTGTAGCCCGCGAAAACGATCCCAGCTCACACGCCGAAGTCCGCACCGTCCGCCTGGCATGCAAAAAGCTGAAGCGTCCCTCTCTGGCCGGATATACCATGTACTCCACCTGCGAGCCCTGCCCGATGTGCATGGCTAACGCGTTGTGGGCCAGGCTGGACCGGGTGGTTTTTGGGGCGACCATCGCGGACGCCAACCGCTACTGTCTTCAGATTCACATTGCGGCCAGGCAAGTCGCGCGCCGCGCGGATATGGCCTGCATAGTCGAGGGCCCGGTGCTGCGCGAGCTGTGCTGCATGCTTTTCACTCATCCCAACATGCAGAAGGCTTTCCGTAAATGGAGTTCGAGCAAACACAGGGTGAACGATTCGTAGCCGCACAAATGAAATACGCCGAATAAAAATGATGGATCCACACCACGCCGCTGCATTGGCTTCACTCCTGGGTGACGACACGCGCATCCTTACCCAACCCCAGGTAGTGGAACGGCTTTCGCGCGACTTCTACTGGTACTCGCCAGTCCTGCGCAAGCAACTCGACGGCAAAGTTGGAGACCTGGTGGTACAACCGGTGAGTGTGGACGAAGTGCAAAGCGTATTGCGTTATTGCCACACTCACAGTCTCGCGGTCACGGTGCGCGGCGCGGGCACCGGCAACTATGGCCAGGCCGTTCCTCTGCAGGGCGGGGTAGTGCTCGATCTCGCGCGAATGGATCGCATCGAAGATATTCAGGCCGACGGCGTCGCCGTCTGCCAGCCCGGCGTTCGATTGGGCTCGCTCGAAACCGAAGCGCGTAAGTCAGGATGGGAACTGCGCTGCTACCCCTCGACCATCGTGAAAGCAACGGTCGGCGGATTTCTCGGCGGCGGTTCAGGCGGAATTGGTTCGGTGGCGCATGGCGGCCTGCGCGACTTCAATACCGTACGGGCACTCGAGGTAGTAACCATGGAAGCGGAGCCTCGAGTGTTGCTGCATGAGGGCGAGGCGGTTCACGATATTCTCCACGCCTGGGGTACCAACGGCATTATCACTCGCATCTGGCTAGCGCTGGCGCCGGCGGTGGAGTGGTCGCAATGCGTGGTTGCATTCAGCGGTTTCGATGCCGCTTTTGATTTCAGCGAACGCATCGCAACCGATGCGGCCTGGATCAAGCGGCTGGTCACCACGTTCGAGTGGCCGATCCCGTCGTTCTTCACTCCGGTGCGCCAATATGCGCATCAGGACAAGGCGCTGATCTTTTTCCTGATCGCTTCCGAGCAACTCACAGCGCTCGAGGCCTCGGCTCGGGAGGCAGGTGGAGAAGTAAGTTTCTCGGGCAAGTATCTCGGAGTGCGCACCATTCCCTTGTTGTCCGACTACACCTGGAATCACACCACGCTGTGGGCTCTCAAATCCGATCCGGCTTATACCTACCTGCAATGCGGATTCGATCCGGACGCGGCGCGCGAGCAGATGCGCCGATTAAGGGAGCGCTTCGGAAACGAAATTCTCTTTCACATGGAATTCATGAAGAACGGCCAGGGACGGGTCATTCCAGGCGCGATCCCACTGGTCTACTACACCACCGAGGAACGCTTGAATGAGATGATCGATTACTGCCGGGAGATCGGCGTGTTCGTGGCCAATCCTCATGTAAACAATGTTGAGGGCGGCGGCCGCTATCGCGCCGACAATGTGCAGTTGGTCGCCAAGCACCGTTACGATCCCAAGGGCCTGCTGAATCCGGGCAAGATGATCACTTTCCAACCAGATACCGCAGTGGCAGAAACGGCCGGCACGCGATGAAGACATGGATTCCGGATTCCCGCAACTTCGCCTGCCTGAACTGGAAGCAGGTGGACGCGCTTCCGCGCGAGTCAACCCTGCTGGTTCTTCCCACGGCTGCGATCGAGCAGCACGGCCATCATCTTCCGCTGGCTACCGACACGCTGATCAACAATCTGCTGCTGGGTCACGCTCTGGCAAAATTGCCCTCCGAGTTGCCGGTTTATGCGCTGCCGCCGGTGCATTACGGCAAGAGCAACGAGCATCTCGGTTTTCCTGGAACGCTCGCACTGAGCGCTGCCACTTTCATGGCGGTGCTGCGAGACCTGGGTGCAAGCCTGGCGGGCGCGCGTTTTCAGAAAGTAGTGCTCTATAACACGCACGGCGGCAACACCGCGCTGGTCGATGTGATGGCCCGCGATTTGCGCGCGGAATTCGGCCTGCGAACCTTCACCTTGCACGGAGCCGGCGGCGTTCAGTTCGAGGGCCTCAGCCCTCAGGAGCGCGCCTATGGATTCCACGCTGGGGAAGTGGAGACCGCGCTGCTCTTGGCATCGGTGCCGGAACTCGTCGATCAATCCGCTTACACGGTGAATTACATTGCGGACATCGCCAAACCGGAACTTTTGCTTCCCGAAAATGCCCCCGCAACTTTTGCCTGGCTCACTCGCGACATTGCGTCGAGCGGCGTCATGGGTGACCCGCGCCCGGCGACGGCAGCCAACGGCGCGCGCTGGCTTGACCAAGCCGCAACCAAGTTGAGCGCGGCGCTGGAGGCGATGGCGCGCTATCCCAATCCCGTCAAAACATGACTAGCGCTGAAGCCCGTTCCATCGATTGCGGCAACGGTGTGCGCCTCCGACGCGGCGTCCGCTGTCGCATGTCCGACGGAGTGGAACTGGTTTCCGACCACTACTACCCCTCCGCCCCTGGCCCCCACGCTACCTTATTAATGCGCCAACCCTACGGACGAGACATCGCGTCGACGGTCGTCTACGCGCATCCCGTCTGGTTTGCCCGTCACGGCTACAACGTGGTTATTCAGGATGTGCGCGGGCGCGGCGACTCCGGCGGAGAGTTCTACCCGTTTCGCTACGAGGGCCGCGACGGCGCTGAGACCATCGCCTGGCTTCACACACTTCCCGAGAGCAACGGCCGCGTCGGCATGTACGGATTTTCCTATCAGGGCATGACCCAACTGCTGGCGGCCGCAGCTCAGCCCCCCGGTTTGATTTGCATTGCGCCGGGTATGACAGCCTGCGACCTTTATCACGGCTGGTTTTATCGCCAGGGTGCGCTTCGCCTGGCCTCCAGTCTGGGTTGGGGGTTGCAGATGCTGAAGGCCGACGCGCGCCGCAAGCGACTGCGGGACGCCAGCGATCGGCTGGAACAGGCGTGGGCCAATTTGCCGGCACAGTATTCGTTCCTGCCTTTTCGTGATCACCCTGCATTGCACGGTCTAGGTTTGCCCGAGTACGTCCTGGACTGGTTCGATCATGATCAGCCCGGCGAATATTGGGAGTCGCTCGATGTAAGCCGATTCGCTCGATCGAATCTGTGTACCGGCGCTGCACGTTTCCGGCTGGTACGACACTTATCTTCAGGGCAGCATTGATGGGTTTCTCAGCCTTTGCAGCCACGCTGGCACGGCGTTCGCAAGAGAACACCAATACCTGGTTGCTGGGCCGTGGATGCATATTCCATGGGGCGATCAGATCGGAGCGGCTGACTTCGGCCCGGAGGCTTTGCTAGATACGGATGCACTTTTGCTGCGATGGTTCAATCATTGGCTGAAGGATTCGGGCGAATTCAACGGCGAGCCGCGCATTCGTCACTTCGTGCTTGGAGAAAATCGCTGGCGCCAGGCTGATGTATTTCCCCAGAAGACAAATCACGTTCTCTATTTGCACAGCTCGGGCAAAGCCAATTCGCGGAAGGGAGATGGAATACTCTCGACAACTCAGCCGGATTCTGACGAGCCTAGCGACATTTTTGTTCACGATCCCGAAGTGCCGGTGCTGGCGCCCGGCGGCGCACACGCTTCCAGCGGCCAGTTCGACCAGGCAGTGCTGGAGTTGGGCAACAATCTTCTTGTCTATACGACCGAACCCCTGACGCACTCATTGTGGATTTTTGGTATTCCCCGCGTCGTATTTCATTGCACCACTTCCGCGGCCCGTGCGGACTTCACTGCCAAGTTGGTGCGCCTGCTTCCGGACGGCGCTGCCGAGTTCCTTTGCATCGGGATTGCGCGCTCGAGTTGGCTCTTTCGTGAAACCGAATACAGGGCGGATGAAGTTTATCGCTGGGAATTCTCTCTGGAACCCACTTCGTGCCGTTTCTCCGCCGGCGACCGGATCCGGCTGGAAATCGCCAGCAGCGCGTTTCCCCTCTACGACCGCAATCCCGGCACTGACGTGCCTTCCTGCCGTGCTACCTCCTGGGACTGGCAGCGCTCAACCCAGATCGTGTATCACAGCCACAACTATCCCTCGGCTCTCTATCTGCCAGTGAGCGAGGCCGCGGAATGACGGACGACTTCGCGGTGCCGGAGGTGAAACTCGCAGGCGTGAGCAAAAGTTACGGCGGCCGCCTGGTGCTGGATGCGATGGATCTGTGCGTCGCCAAGGGAGACTTCGTTACTCTCATCGGGCCTTCGGGTTGCGGAAAATCTACGGTACTGAAATTGATCTCGGGACTCACGGCCGCGAGCGCAGGCACAATCCAGGTGGATGGCATGCTGCCGCGAAATGCGCGACAGACCATCTCTTACATTTTTCAGGATGCCACCCTGCTGCCGTGGCGCACCGTGCGGCAAAACGTCGGCCTGGGTCTGGAACTGGAAGGCGTGACCGCCCGGAAGCGCGAGCAGAAGACCGCGGCATTGCTCGACCTCGTGGGCCTGAGCCATGTCGCCAAGGCCTATCCTCGGGAGCTCTCGGGCGGAATGAAGATGCGCGTTTCCATCGCGCGCGCTCTGGCCACCAGCCCACGCCTGCTGCTGATGGACGAACCCTTCGCCGCGCTGGATGAGATGGCGCGCGACCGCCTCAACGAAGAGTTACTGCGCTTGCGCGACGAACAGAAGTGGACTGCCGTATTCGTAACCCACTCGGTCGCCGAAGCGGTCTTTCTTTCCACCCGCATCGTGGTGCTCGCACCCAATCCCGGGCGCATCCATGCGGTGCTCCCGGTTGGGCTGCCCTGGCCGCGCACCGCGGCTTTGCGCACCGCGCCCGGTTTTGAATCGCTTGTCGCCCGAGTCTCGCATGCCTTGCGGGAGGCGCTGACCTCGTGAAATCCAGACTGATTACGCTGGCCAATGCCGCCGCCGTCTTTGCCGCGCTGCTGGCGATATGGCAACTGGTTCTCTGGATATTCCACGTGCCGCCCTACATGCTGCCTTCTCCCTGGGCGGTGGCGCGGGCGGTGGTTTCTCGCTTTCCATCGCTGGTGGGCGCTCTGGCGATCACCACGGCCGAAGCCGGAGGCGGCCTGATCGCCAGTGTCGCTGTAGGCGTTGTCATCGCCCTGATGTTCGCCCAGTCCCGGTGGGTGCGCCGAATGCTCTATCCCTACACCATCCTGTTGCAGACAGTTCCGATCGTTGCGATTGCGCCATTGATCCTCATGTGGGTAGGCGCCGGGACGGCGGCAGTGACGCTGATCGCGTTCATCATCTCGCTGGCGCCGGTCATCGCGAACACCACCCAGGGCCTGATCAGCGTGGAAGAAAATCTGGTGCATCTTTTTCTTATGCACAATGCTTCACCCAGCCAGTTGCTTTTCAAACTGCGTCTGCCGCATGCGGTGCCGTCACTGTTTGTAGGCATCCGGATCGCCAGCGGCATTGCGGTGATTGGCGCGATCACGGGTGAGCTTTACGCGGGCTCGAGCCGCGTGGGCCAGGGCGGACTCGGCTATTCCATTCTTTACGCCTCATCCCAGCTGCAGACCGATTATCTGTTCGCGCTGGTTCTGGCCGCTACGGTCCTGGGCTTCGCCTTCTTCTTCCTGGTCATGTTTCTGGAGTGGTACTTCCTGCACCGATGGCACGAGTCGGCGCGCACTTCCGAGGCCGAGTGAACATGCCAATGGGTTTGTGAGGAGAGAAAACAATGCTGCGACTGGAAACCGAAACCGGATGGTGGTTGGTGACCCATCCCGACCACGCGCGACTGGCGGGGGCCTTCGCCGAACGCTGGGGGAATGAGCAATTTCTGGCGCCCGAGCCGCGCGCTCATGTTCTTCGTGGCATCGCCCGTCACGACGATGGCTGGGCGCAGCGCGATGCTGCTCCCCAGATTACACGCCAGGGAAAGCCCAGCGCGTTCTCGGTTGAACTGGTGGGAAAATATTCTGCGTTTGAAGAAATCGATCTCGCCGATTACCTTGCGGTGCGCGACCGCGCGGTTCGGCTGATTGCGGCGGAGGATGCCTATGCCGCGGTCCTCATCTCGATGCACACTTACAATCTGCTAACCGAGCACGCCGACCGCTCGACTATCCTGCCAGAACAACTACCACTGCTCGATCAGTTTCTCCTGGATCAAAAGGCGCTCCAGCAGTCGCTTCTGAAAGCGATCGCCGCTGACTCCCGTTTCACTCGGGAACAGGCGAGCGAGAGCGCAATTCTCGATCATTTCCGGCTACTGCAGGCTACTGACAATCTCTCGCTGCTCACCTGTGTGGACTTTCGGGAGCCGGCACATTTACTGCATCCGTTGCCGCTGCGCAATGGCGGACACACCAGGGTACAAGTACGGTCCACGGGCCCGCGCCACTTCGTACTCGATCCCTATCCTTTTGCCGAACCATCCCTGAACTTCGAATTCCCCGCGCGATTGGTCGAAGGCAAGAGTTTTTCATCTTCAGCAGGACTGCAAGAACAGTTCAACGCATCGCCCGAGGAAGTCCTGTCGGTGACGGTCAGCGCAAGCTGAAAAAACCGAAGAGCAGCGGCCTGGCGGCCGCCGCTCGTTTTGTGCGCACTAGAAAGTCAAACTTAACGACATCTGAATCTGCCGGGCGCTTCCAATTGTTTTGTTGGTAATACCCAGGCCGCTGAGGGTCGGGCAGACGTACAGAGATCCGGTGGGGCTCTGGTCGAAAGTGGAGTTGCAAGGGTTCAAGGTCGCCGGCGTTCCACTTTGCGGAAAACCCTGGAAGGCGGGGTTCTGGGTGATGTCATTGATCGGGATATCGAAACTGGCCGTGTTGGTCAGGTTGAAGACGTCGAAGCTGTACTTCATGGACACCCGCTCGGTGATTTGAGTTACCTTTACGAGCGAAATGTCCGCACGCCTTTGCCACGGCTGCCTGAAAATATTGCGCTGGCCATGATCGATGAAGTCGGTCTCATAAGGATCATTGGAGGGAATCGCGCCGTCCAGCGCGCCGGGGCTAAGCAAAGGCAGGCCGAAACAGGCCGCATCGAGCGCAGGTGTGCTGCCCGCCCCCGACGCTCCAGTGATGGCTTGCTGCGGCGAGCAGTTGTTGAGCGGCACGATCGGGTTGGTGATGCCGTCGTTCACGCCATAGAAGATGCTGCCCACCGCGCCCGAGTAATCAACCACACTATAGGGCTGACCACTCTGAATCACGGTTAATCCGGATACGGCCCATCCGTTAGCGATCTTGCCTTTGACCGACGATCCCGAGAAAAACTTTGGCAGTTCGTAGCGGTAGGTGAAATTGATCACGTGCTTGCGGTCGTAGTCCGACAACCCGTAACCGGAACGCAGATTGAGCGGATTGTTGCCGTTGTAAAAGAGACCCATCGCGCTTTGCTCATCGGTCGCGTGCGAGTAAGTATAGGAAAAACCAACCTGGACGCCGTGGCTCAGGCGCTTTTCAACGTGCGCCTGAAGGGCGTGGTAGGCGGAGATGCCGGCTGCGGTATAGGACTCCGACTCGGAGGAATAACCAATGTAGGGAACGCGGAGGTTGACGTTTCCGCCTTCAAAAGTTTGCAGGTATGGCTGTCCGTTCGGCAGGAGCGCCGGCGTAAATGTGCTGGGGTCACTGAGGATCGAGTAGCCGTAGGTGTAGTCCTGCTCAAACGGCGTGCCCGGCCGGATGGGATGTGTGGGAGACGCAATTAGCGCCTGGTTGAACGGTAGGGGAACAACTTCATGGCGGCCGAGATTGCCGACGTATCCGACCTGGATCACCAGATCGTTACGCGGTTGCCACTGAATGTCCAGCATCTGATTCATGGTGTAGGGAAGCTTGTTCGCGCGGTTGTAATCGCCGAAAGCGAAAAGAGGCAGCCCGGTGGAACTGACCGCGGCATTGGGCAGCACGAGATCTTTTGGGTTGCCGGACGGGGCCGGTCCGAGGGTAGGACCCCAGGGATTGGCGAAGTCACTGCAATTGGTGTAGCCGTAAGGGCTGCAAGTGGTCGAATTCACCCACGGAGGAGTTTGATTTACACCGAAAGGACCTCCGGTAATCACGCCCGACGCAAAGCCGGGCGAGAGGTAGGCGAAGAGTTCGCCGCGATCGTAGTACAAGCCCCACCCAGAGCGGACCACGACCTTGTCGTTGAACATCTTTGGGCTCCAGGCGATACCGATGCGTGGCGCGAGACCCCATTGCCGTCCCGTAAGCGTCGAATCGCTGACGCCTTTGGTGGGAAACTGCGGATTGTTACCCGCGATAATGAGGCCGTTCGAGGTGATGGTGTCCGTCGCCGCGTCGTAGCTGTATTGGGACGGGTCGAAGTTGAAGATGCGTCCATTCTTTTCCGTGAGACCGCCGTGGTAGTCGAAGCGCAGTCCGGCGGTCACGCTGAGGTTAGGACGGATCTGATACTTGTCCTGCAGATATGTGCCTGTCTCTTTCGAGCGGTAGTAGCGGTTGGCGTCGCCCTGGAGAAAGTTCGTGGTGATGAATCCGTCCGCGGTATAGGTAATGGGGATTCCCTGGAGAAAACTGGCGAAATCGGTGAACCCGATCATTCCGGTATTGGTGCGCCGGTCGCGTGCGTTCAGTTGCGTGTAGGAGAAACTCCCGCCGAAAGTAAAAGTGTGTTTGCCGCGAATCCAGCTGGCGTCAACGGAAGGCATCCAGCGGTTCTGGAAAACTCCGGTGAAGGCGCCCTGTGAAGCCGCCGTCGACCCGATATTCGCCCCTGCGTTGAAGACAAAGTTCGTATTCGCCGCAGACTCGTTTCCCAGATCATCGACAATTGTGATTCCGGGGAAAACAGACGACCCAAACGCGTTGATGCCCACGGCTTGAGGCGTAAAGGGCTGGGCAATCGTGCTATAGATTTTTTCGCGGATGAAGCCGAATACTTCGGCGATGCTGAAATGCGGCGTGAGGGATTGCGTGTTGGTGATGCTTGCAACCTGGCTGCCGGCGTCCAAATGCTGGCTGAATCCTTCCACCGAGGAGAATCCGAATGGCGCCGTCGTCGGATCGTGCTGGTAGTAATACTTCATCGACAAGGTGTCTTTGGAGGTTGCCAGGAAGTCGAGATTCGATACGACTTGATCCGAGATGAAATAGGCCGGCTGAGTGAGGAACACATTCTCCGGGAAGTTAAGCGTCGGCGTGAAATTCGGATTGGCCGATGGAAAAAGGTACTGGCCGTTCGGCAATTTGTAGTTGAGCAATTGGAACGCCACCGGGCTGATATCACCCGCGCCGGTTCCGACTACCGGAGACACGCCCGCTCCCCAGTTGTTGTTGGCGACTGTGGCCAGTGCTGCCGGGCTGCGGTCGTCGGTAAGGCCGAAGGGCACGGCGGTGCGCGAGGTTCCTATTTCCAGGTCGGAAACGTGAACGTGCTGGTAGCCGACAAAGCCGAAAAGCTTGTCCTTGATGAGGGGGCCGCCCAGCGTTCCGCCGGCGGTGTAGCGGTGCAGTTCAGGCACTTTCTCATTGGCGGGAATATTGTTGTCCTGCTTGTAAAAATACGGGGCAGCGTTTAGCCAATCCGTACCGCGATGCACGTAGGCTCCACCGTGAATGGAATTTGTTCCTGACGAGGTGCTCATGTCGATGTGGGCACCGCTGGTGGAACCCTGTTGGGCGTCGTACATCGACGTGTTCACGCGAAATTCCTGAACCGTCTCAGGGGCCGGGGTCGGCAGCGCCTGACCAATGGCAAGGTAGGGCGACGCCGTGCTCTGAATGATCTGTGCGGTCGTGCTGCCCGCGCCGGCCACTCCGGTGTTGTTCACAATGCGCGCCGAAGCCACCTGGCTGGTGCTCTTGCCGTTAAACAGATTGCTGGCGTCGACTCCGTTTAGCAGGAAGCTGTTGCTGGTATCGCGCTGTCCGTTGGCCCAGATAGGCTGGTTGCCCAAACCGCTGTTTGCACCTGTTCCGGCAGGCAGTTCCGCATTCACCCCGGGAGAAAGAATGGCGAGCCCGGTAAAGCTGCCGGTGGGCAGTGGAACCGTCTCGATTTGCTGCCGATCCAGAATGTACCCGTTGGTCGTGTCCACAGAGTTGACGAGGGGAGTTTCCTCAACTGTGATGGTGGTGGCGACCTGTCCCACCTGCATGGTGGTGTTCACGGTTGCGGTGCGATTGGCCTGCACCAGAATCGACGGCACCCTCCTGGTCTGAAAACCGTCGTGGCTGAACGTCATCGTGTAGGCCCCAATGGGGAGGTTCACGAAATCGTAGCCTCCGTTGCCGTTGCTGGTCTGCGTGCGGGTCAGCGTGGTTTCATCGCCAACGATAGTGATGACTGTTCCCGGCAGGACACTCCCGGTGCTTTCCATGACCGTACCCGTAATACCCCCGAGGGTCTGCTGAGCTTGCGCCCCCGGCACGACGGTGAACGGTATCCCAAGGGACAAGGCGAGAAAGAATACGAAGAGTCTAAGTCTCTTTGTTTCGAACTGAGTCTTGCTTTGGCTCCTAGGCATGGCTAAACCTCAAAGTGTTGGAGTTACACTCATCCCGAATCCACCGCTGTTTCCGAAGCTCCTCGTCAGATCCGATGCACTGCTTCGAGGCAGAATAAGGATGGACTGCGTCACGGCAGCCCTGATGTT
The DNA here is from genome assembly GCA_963734265.1 of Terriglobia bacterium. Lineage (GTDB taxonomy): Bacteria > Acidobacteriota > Terriglobia > Terriglobales > Acidobacteriaceae > JAIQFF01. Next base: position 378,076 of record CAVTGN010000008.1, on the reverse strand, counting down.
TTTATTTGTGCGGGTCCCCAAGTGCGCGCCTGGCGACAGAGAGTGGACTGGATGGCTCCGCGCCGGCTCGCGAATAATTGACCGAATGTACGCTACTTTTGCCGGGAACGATAGATACAGGTCGAACGAAAATTTCTTTGCCTGGCATCAATTATTTTTATGGCAACCATCCAGCGGTCGGTTCCTGGATTGAGCAACTCACGGCTCACGCTCACGGTAAGGCAGAGGTTCGGACGTTTAAAAAAGTCTGCGCGCCGGCAACACCGACTTGGGCATCGCCGCCGTGACGGTAAACATGGGCTCGTTCACCACCTGGCTCAGCCGAAGATGCATAGCCACGCTGCACAACAGATAGGCGTGAATCTCGCTGAACCCGCAACGCCCCGCCAGCAGATCGATCATGCGCGAGGTAGCGGCCCGGGCAGCGGCGGCAATGTCAACGGCGGATTCCACCACAATCCACGCATCCGAGCCCGGATCGCTATCGCTGGACGCAGACGATTCAATCAAGGGCCCCGGCAGAGGCGCTGACTGCTGCTTATGCAGAAGGAATCGCAGAGTCACATCGGCAGGGCACTCGATGCCGTTTATGCAGACTTCGCCGTTGCCTTGCGCGGCGTGTGCATCCCCAGCGGAAAATAGCGCTCCCGGATTCAGGACGGGAAGATATAGCGTCGCCCCGGCGCAAAGTTCGCGCACATCCATGTTCCCGCCAAAAATGCCCGGCGGACGGGTGCGAAACTCCCCATCTTCGGACGGGGCAACGCCCATCACTCCGCAAAACGGGCGCAACGGCACCACCGCGGGGACCAGTGATCGACTGACATCGCCGTCGAGTTGCCAGTGGAAAAGATAAAGCTCGGCGAAGCGCTGCTTGAGAAATCCTAATCCTGGAACCACGCTAGACCAGCCCCAACCCTTGTGCGCGACCTGAATCACGTCAACCTGCAGTACGTCGCCGGGTTCGGCACCTTCAACAAGAATAGGTCCGGTAAGGGCATGAATGCGTCCGCGGTCAATGCCGGCGTACTCCGCCACGGTCATGCCGGGTCGCACCTGGCCGCCGCTGGAATCGAGGCATTCCAGATGCACGGTGTCGCCGGGTGTGATGCTGAGTCGCGGCGGTAGAGCGCGGTTCCATCGTGAGTGGACCGGTTCGGCGGAGAGAACATGTTCGGCCATCGTGTTTATCCTCGGCTTATACCTCGACCGTCATCTGCAGTTCGACCAGAGCGTGACGTGGCAATGCCGACACGCCAATGGCGGCGCGAACGTGCCGGCCAGCGTCGCCGAAAACTTCCACCAGAAGATCGGACGCGCCGTTGATGACCTTGGGCGAATCCGCAAACCCAGGAACTGCATTCACGTATCCGTTGACGCTCACAACACTTTTTACTGAATCGAGCGAGCCGAGGTGTTGCAGTAACACCGCCAACTGCGTCAGAGCGCAGGAGCGGGCGGCAGCGTAACCGTCTTCGATCGTGCGGTCGAGGCCAACCGTACCCGTAATCACGCCCGCCAGGTTCGAGGAAATAACGCCCGCAAGGTAAACCATCTGCCCCACCTGCTTCGCCGGCAGATAGTTGCCGCCCGCGGTGGGCAATGCGGGCAGAGGTATACCCAATTGCTTCAGTCGAGCTTCGATTCTTCCGGGCACGATTTTCTCTGCCTTTCGATTCCGTCGGAAACGAATGTGTGAAATGAATCCTGCGGATTCAATTTAGCATAGCAACTTGATCGCGAGATTCTTGCTTGCGGTCACGCGACCGGCTATAACATGGGCCATGCGAACGCTCTGCCGTCTCCTGCTGGCAGCCGCTTTACTTCTTACGCCCTGCATCCCGCTGAATTCCGCCGCGAATTTGATATCCCAGTCGTGGCTCTCGCGCGCCGATTCCGCGGCTTCCGGGGTTCTTGCCATGGCGCTGCATACTACACGCTCTTCGCCTTCCGATCTCGAGTTGGGCGGCGAGATTAAGGGTCTGCCCGCGGGAAGCACGCGCTATATTACCCGCGACGAGCTGCTGGCTCTGCCGCAAGCGACTTATACCGTAACCGGTGATGCCAACTTCACCGGCCCAACCGAAATCAGTGGTGTGCTTCTGGAGGAACTGAGCCGGCGTCTTGCTGCAGCGCCGGAGTCGGATCTGATCGTCGCCATATGTGTGGACCAGTATCGCGGCAACTACTCCCGCGCATACGTCGCGGCGCATCATCCTCTGCTGGTGCTGAAGATCAATGGAAAATCACCTGCAGGTTGGCCAAGACCTCCTGAAGGGCACGGCAGCGACATGGGTCCGTACATGATTTCGCATCCTGACTTCGTGCCGAGCTTCAAGATTCTTACACAGGAAGAAGAGCCGCAGATCCCCTGGGGAGTGGTACGAGTCGAATTCCGCGACGAGAAAACAGTCTTCGGCGCGATTGCTCCGCGCGGTCCGAACGCGGCGGCACCGGAAGTCCAGGCCGGATATCGTCTCGCGCAACAAAATTGTTTCCGCTGTCACAACCTGGGAAGCGAAGGCGGAGAGAAGTCCGGCCGTAACTGGGCTGTGCTTTCAGCCTGGGCGGCAACCTCGCCTGAGTATTTCGCGGCCTATGTGCGCAACCCTCAAGCTAAAAACGCGAAAGCGCAGATGCCCGGCAATCCCGGATACGATGACGCCACCATTCGAGCCCTGATCGCCTACTTTCAAACCTTTTCGTCACAGGAAAAGGAAAAACCATGATGCTCCGCACCGCCAAGATGTCACTGGTCTTTGCCGTGGCTTTGTACTATTCGTTCGTTGTGCTCGGTAACACGACGGACTACGACTCAAATTACCAATTCATCCGTCACGTCTTGATGATGGACTCCACATTTCCCGGCAACCGCGGTATGTGGCGCGCCATCAACTCGCCGGCGTGGCATACCGTGTTCTATTTGTCGATCATCACCTGGGAAGCGATCACCATGGTCCTCTTGTGGTGGGCTGGGATACGGCTGGCAGGGAGCCTGCACGCATCGGCGAAAGTGTTTCATCAAGCCAAGAACCTGGCGATCGCGGCGCTTACCCTCAGCCTGCTCATGTGGCTGGTGGCGTTCTTAAGCGTCGGCGGCGAGTGGTTCATGATGTGGCAGTCAAAGATGTGGAACGGCCAGGAAGCTGCCTTCCGTATGTTCACGGTCGTCGGCATCGTGCTGTTGCTGGTGGTGCAGCCGGAATCAGAGGAGCCGGCATAGCACCCCACCGACCGTTAAGCGTGCGCCTCACAACGGGCGTCAGAACGTGTACTTCAGGGCAAACTCGATCTGCCGGTTATCGGTCGAGGTGTTGGTGATGCTTGCGCCTCCGGGTACATCTACCGGGACTGCCGAACCTCCTCCCGGGCAATCCGAAGTTGGGATGGTTCAGCAAGTTAAAGAATTCCGCGCGGAACTCGACCTGTTGGGACTCTCGAATCTTAAAGTTCTTTTGCAGCACAAAATCGAAGTCGACCAGATCAGGGCCGCGCAAGTTCCCGATGCGAGAGTCTCCGTAGCTGTGTGCAGACTGCTGCCCGGGAGCGAGCGGAGGCGCAACAAACGCAGCCTGGTTATACCAGCAGTCCAGAGTTTGGTGGCCGGGATTGGTGCAACCGAAGTCCGTCCCTTGCGAGGCGGTGTTGAATGAGAAATCGTACGGGTTCGCAACCTGGTCGGGACGATAGCTGAAGCTTCCGGTATTGCTCAGGTCGGAGGACATGACCGCAGTCACGGCTTCGCCGCTTTGCGCGGTTGTAATTCCCGCCACTTGCCATCCGCCGAAAATCGCATCGGCGACGCCGCTCATTCCGCCCATGAATCGACGGCCGTGCCCGATGGGCAGTTCATACAAATAGCTGATGGTGAAGCGATGCCGCAGATCGGGCACAACCGGCCCGTACTCGAGGTCGGGCCGATACGAGTTTTGGATAAACCCGCCGACGTTGCCATCCGCATTTCCCAGGTTCTTCGCGAAAGTGTACGCCGCAAGGAAATTGAAGCCGTTGGCAAACCTTTTGTTCAGCGAGGCCTGGAACGAGTTATAGAACATCTCCAGCTGCGGGTAATCCAATGGCAGGACTGCCGTCATATTTGGTTGCTGGTTGAAATACCTTCGGCCAAAGTTTGGAAGGCAGTTGTTGGGATCGGGTCCGCAGAAATTGGTGTCGAGGATTTGCAGCGGCTGATTCAGATCACTGGCTTCGTGGTTCCACAAGTGATTGGCCCTGGTGCCGACGTATCCGACCTGAGCCAGGAAGTTGTCGCCGAACTGGTGCTGGACGCTAAGATTCCATTCCATAATGCGGGGAATGATGCGCTTTGGTCCCGTCGTTTTCACCGGTCCAGAGATATTGATAGCGTCGCCCACAGGCAGCGCGCTGGGGAAACCTGTAGACACCAGCTGTCCCGCCGTGGGGATCGTTCCGGGATTGAAAGTGTTCGCAAGGAACGTGAGTTGCGGAGGATTCAGACCGAGATCGTCGAAGATGTTGGCCTCGGCTGAATAGAAGATGCCCCCGGCGCTTCGGATTACGGTGTTCCGCCGTACCGACCAGGCGAAGCCGATGCGAGGCGCCCAGTCACTTTTGTCGAATTCCACTCCGGCGTGCGGAACCGGGTTCTGTCCATACGAGGTGATCACGATGGCCTTGTTCAGATCGAAATTGCCCACCCGTCCATTGGCCGGAGACGTAATGTCGTAGCGCAGCCCGATGTTGATCGTCAGGTTGGGACGAATCCGGAAATCGTCCTGAACGAATGCTCCCAGGTCCCAGTAGCGGGTGGGATAAAGGCCCAGAAGGAAGTCCTGCTCGTTGGCGTCGGGGATGCCGAGCAAGAGATCGGCTAATCCATTTCCGCCATTTGCGGTGCTGAGATCGTTGGTGTAGACGCCGCCGAAGTCGAAAAATCCTCGTGGAGCTGTGACCTGATAAAAGTTTCGCTGCTGACGGCGGAAGTCGACACCGAATTTCAGCGAGTGCCGGCCCCGGATCCAGGTAGCCGTATCCGCGACCTGAAAAATGTTTTCGAAAACGTGCTCGGGCAGGTACATGGAATCGCCCAATGGAGTAAAGCCGGCGATATCGATATTGGTCAGTCCTGAAGAGTTGGGATCGGTGCTGCGATTCGCATTGGGAATTCCGAGTTCGTCGGTGCCAATGGATTTACCGAAGTTGAAGGGCAAGGCGTTGACGGCGTAGCGGAAGTATCCGCCATGAAGATCGTTCAGGAACTGCGGTGAAAACGTATGCGTGAAGCCCAGCCCCAGGTGTTGCGCGCGGGAATTGCTGATGCTGGGGCAACAGTCGGAGCCGCCAAACAGAGGACCGAGCGGCCCGGGCCGCTGGCTGCGCACATCGCCGAAACTGTATGACGCGAACATCTGATCCTGATCGCGGAAGCGATGATCGAGCCGCACATTAAAACCATCCTGATCGTTCACGTGATTCTGGTTGGCAAGATAATTGTTCGTCAGACCGGGAAGGTTCGCTTGCGGATAAAAATTGGCCACCTTCTGTCCGACGGAGTTGATCGAACCCGCCGGAATCACGTTCAGTTGTCCGCCGCTTGAAATCGGATTGCGCAGCGACACCACCGCCCCATCGGCGCAGGTGTAGTTGTGCGTGCTGAACGGATCGAAGATTGTGCCTGTGTCAAACGTGTCGCCCGGGGACGGGACCGCGCATGGCGAAAAGGTCTCCCCCGTGAGCCGGTCGGTAAAATCTCCACTCCGCTCGTCCGCCGTGGGAACGGTCGAAAGAAATGGTTGGCTCTCGCGGAGCCGCGAGCCCTCGTAGCCGCCAAAGATGAAAGTACGGTTCTTTTTGATCGGTCCGCCCAGGAAAGCTCCAAACTGATTGCGCTTGAAGGGCTGCTGGCCTTGGTTGAAATAGTTGACCGCATCCAATTTGTCATTGCGAATGAACTCGTAAAGGCCGCCATGAAGCTGGTTCGTGCCTGATTTCAGCACGACATTGACGGCCGCGCCGCCGCGACCGAATTCGGCGCTCATGGAGTTTTCTTCAGTGCGGAACTCCTGGATGTCATCCGGCGGTGGCAGCACGATCACGCCGCCCAGTCCGAATTCGTTGTTGTCCACTCCGTTCAGCAGGAAGTTGTTGTTGGAGACTCGAAGTCCGTTGACCGAAACTGCTTCGTCTGCCCGTTCGTTTTCAAACACGCCGCCGCTGACGTTGGTTCCGGTCTGCCCTCCGTTGGCTCCGGGCCCCAGATATGCGAGCTGAATAAAATTTCTTCCGTTCAGGGGCAGGTCTGAAATTCGTCGCTCGGTCTCGATCGTTCCCAGTGAGGATGCTTCGGTCTGCAGGAGAGGAGCGGCTGTTGTGACCTGGACCGATTCGTTGATAGACCCCACGCGCAAAGCTATGTCCACGCGCACCGTCTGGTTGACGCCTACGTCCACATTGGATTGGACCGCCTTCTGGAAGCCTTGTTTCTCAACGGTGATGGAATAGGTGCCGATGCGAAGAAGATCAGCGGCATACTGGCCATTTTCGTTTGTGTTCACGTTGACGGGCTGGTTGGTGCCGAGATTCGTGACCGTAACCTGCGCGCCAGAGACGCGAGCTCCGGCGGGGTCGGTGACCAGTCCAATAATGCCGCCGCGGTCGACTTGGGCAAATAACAGGTTGGAGTTTGTTAGAAGCCAACAGGAGAGCAGGAGAATGACAGCCAGGGACAACCGAAAGCCAGCACGCATAGCGCCTCCCGGATGCCGATACACAGGCGTAGTTCAACGGTATGGTCGGCAACTGTTACATTCTCCGATCCAACCTGTCAAGACTTCCGCAGTGACCGGCGGACACACATTTTCAAATGCGAGCTAGCGGAACTGTCCGGCAGCGGCTCACCATTATTTTTTCTACAGAGGTTCGACGAATCCTCGCTCTTTGAGCTATCGTATTGCCGCCAGGTTTTCACTGCCCCATCGGAGAACTTAATGCGAACCTCGCTCGCCCTTTTGTGTTCCTTGCTGCTCACCGTTTTTCTTACTCTTAATTCAGCGCAGGCGCAGGAAACACGACTGGAAGACCTGCATAACAAAACGATTTTAGTTTTTACTCCTCATCCTGACGATGATGTCTTCGGAGCCGGCGGCACGATCGCGCTGCTCAATCGCAATCACAATAAAGTTCTGATCGTGGTCTACACCAATGACGACAAGGGTTCTTATGATCTGGATATGACTTCCCAGCGTCTGGCGCGCATTCGCCGAGCCGAGCAGGAAGTGTCCGAAGGCCTGTTGGGCACACCTAAGGAAAACATCATGTGGATGGGTTACGACGACGGCATGCTGGAGTATGCTGCTCAGCCCAAGCTCACCGAAGAAGCCACAGCCATCATCCGCAAAATTCGACCCGATGTTTTATTGAGCGTAGATCCCGGTGAATGGTACGAGCGCTGGCACAAGACCGATCACAGGATGGCCGCGTTCAACACGATCGATGCCGTGCGGGCCGCTGAATTCTGGCTGTATTTCCCCAACCAGCGTTTACAGCAGGGTCTGGAGCCCTACAAAGTTCCGCTCATGTATTTCTTTTATCCTTCGCCGCAGGAAGCAAACTATTTCGTTAATATCGAGAGCGTGGCGGATCTCAAATTCGAAGCCGCCGCCAAGCAGGTCAGCCAGTTCGAGCCCGCGGTCAACAAGTATCGCCCGGACTGGGAGCCCGCGGACTTGAAGAAGGCGATCGACGAAATGCGCAAAGAACAGCCCAAGAAGGACGGACATTACGTCGAGGCTTTTCGGCGCGCGACGGAATTTAACCAGTACTGACACGGATGCTTTAAAGGAGACGGAAAATGTCAGAACTCGCACTGCTCGGCGGCAAGAAATCCAAAAGCAAACCTTTTCCGGAATGGCCGCAGTTTGACGATGCTGAGCGGCGAGGCCTGAACGAAGTTCTGGAAAGCCGCGTGTGGTGGCGCACTCCCGGCACCAAAACGCTGGAGTTTGAAGGCGCCTTTGCGCACTTCCACGGCGCCCGTCACGGAATCGCGGTCACCAACGGCACGGCGGCGCTTGAAGTCGCCATGGCGGCTCTCGGCCTGCAACCCGGGGACGAAGTGATCGTGCCCGATTTCACTTTCGTGGCCACGGCCAGTGCGGTCCTGTTCGCGAACGCGTTGCCGGTACTGGTGGATGTCCGTCCCGATACTTATTGTCTCGATCCCCAGCTGACAGAAGCTGCCATTACCTCGCACACGAAAGCAATCATCGCCGTCCACATGGGCGGCCACCCCGCCGATCTTGACGCGCTGAAAGACCTGGCGGAGAAGAAAGGAATCGCTCTAATCGAGGATTGCGCCCATGCGCACGCCAGCGAATGGCGCGGACAGCGCGTCGGCACCTTCGGCCGCGGCGGGACGTTCAGCTTTCAATCCAGCAAATTGATGACTGCCGGCGAAGGCGGCATTGTCATTTCCAACGATGATGGATTTGAGCGCCAGGCGCGCTCTGTCCACGACTGCGGCCGTCTGCCGGGCGAATGGTTTTACAGCCATTTCAGCTACGGCTCGAACTATCGTCTCAGTGAATGGCAGGGAGCCATCCTGCTGGCGCAACTGGGGCGCCTGGATGAGCAGACCCGGCGGCGTCATCAGAATGCCCGAGTGCTGGATCGCGAGCTCAGCCAGATCCCTGGCATCACGCCGCAAAAACTTGATGAACGCTGCACTCGCAATGGGCAGTATGCGTATATCTTTCACGTCGACAGCAAACAATTCGCCGGCATCTCGACCGAGAGCTTCATTGCGGCGATCAATGCCGAGGGTATTCCGAATCAGGCCAGCTACCCTCCGTTGCACGATCTGCACATGTTCCGCAACGGAGAATATCGCAAGCGGCTGAGCGGGCCGCAGGCCAAGGCAGATCATGGCTTTCTGCGGCAATCGTTTCCGCATACCCAGCGAGCCGCGTGGGAAACGGTGTGGATACCGCAGCCGGCGTTGCTGGGGGACGAGAGCGACATGCAGGAAATCGTAGCTGCGATCCGGAAAATCCAGAAGAACGCCAAAGAGCTCGCGGCCCATGACGCGCACGCAACGCCGGTTTCGGCCCGGGGTTGAGCGCAAACCGACCAATGCTGGAGAGGATCAGTTATCGCGGCTGGAAGAACGCGTACAGGATCTCAAATGGCACGGTCGAACTTGTGGTTCTGGCCGATGTGGGTCCGCGGGTCATCTCGTACAGCTTCGTTGGCGGCGAAAATGTCTTTCACGAAGTGGCCGAGCAGCGCGGACTGACGGGCGGCTCGGATTTTCGCCTTTACGGCGGCCACCGGCTATGGGTTTGGCCGGAGGTTGAGCGCACTTACTTTCCTGACAACGCCGCACTGCTTGTTTCCCAACACAATAATAAGGTGGTGCGATTTACCGCTCCCGCGGAGAGCGAGCACCCCGGAAGCAATCTTCAGAAGGAACTTGAAGTCCAGTTGGATGAAGTGGGATCGCGGGTCACCGTGAACCATCGCATCACCAACCGGGATAGTCGGCCCACCGAACTGGCTCCCTGGGCGCCGACGATGATGAGAGCCGGGGGCCGCGCGATTTTGCCGTTGCCTCCGCGCGCGGCGATGGACAAGGATCATTTCCAATCGGTTGGACCTTTGACGCTGTGGTCTTTCACCGACTTTGCGGATTCACGGTGGGCATTGGGAACGGAATTTATTCAGTTGCGTCAGCAATCTAAGCCCACGGGGCGATTTCAGGAACAGATGACGGGTATCTTCAATCCGGCAGGTTGGGGAGCGTATTTCGTGGATGGCATGGTGTTCGTCAAACGCGCTCAGGTGGTGCCAGGAGCGCCATATCCGGATTTCGGCTGCAATTTTGAAATATTCACCAACCCGGAATTCCTCGAACTCGAGTCCCTGGGGCCGAAGGTTCAACTCGCTCCAGGAGAGAGCACGATCCACCAGGAAGTCTGGACTCTGTTTCAGAACGTTCCCGATGGCGAGGACGAACAATGGGTGCGGAGCGCGGTAGCGCCCCTTGCGGCCGAAGTATGAACTCAGCGGCGCTGACAATCGCAGCGGAATCATGTATGGTACGCGTGCGCAATTCTGATTTATAAAATTTTGCTTGTCTGGATGGAGGGAAGCGATGCGAACACCAGCATCCCGCAGTCTTCACAGGCAGTTCATTTTAGTTTGTTCCATCGTTGTGATTTCGTGGGCATTCGCCCCGCGATCTTTTAGCCAGGAAAAGCGGCACGTTCCCGACCATGTTCCTCCCAAGCGCTCCTCGCAGATCGAGGACGGCTTCGGCATCAACTCCGACCTGCCGCGAGATCCTTATCTGCCCTGGAATCGTTGGTGGTGGACGCGCATGTTCGACGCCGGATTCAAGTGGATCCGAATCGGTCAGTACGAGAACAGTTCGGATTACACCAGCTGGGATTGGATCGAGCAGAAGCGCGGTGTGATGGCGGCGGTGCCGGAGCTGGACGACTACGTCGATTCGCTGGTGGACAACGGCGTCAACATCCAGGTGCAGCTCATGTACGGCAACATGATGTACACCTCGCCGTCGGGCAAACTGCCGGACGTGGGCACGCCAGAATCAGGCGCCTTTCACAACGACGACCGCAGTTTGTACTCGGTGTTCTGGGCCCCCACCACTCCGGAGCAAATCGCGGCTTTCAATCGCTACGTCGCCTGGATGGTGAACCGTTTTCACGATCGAATTCACTATTGGGCGCTATGGAACGAGCAGGACATCGGATACTGGAATCCCTGGGGAAATGCCGAGCAATACGGAAATCTGCTGGCGCCGTTTATTCAGACGGTGCACGGAACCGACCCCAAGTCCAAAGTAATTTATGGCGGGCAGGCGGATCCTTCGCGCGAATTTACCCAGAAGGCGCTCGATACCTGCAAGTGCGCGTCCGGGATTGACGTGTACGCCTACCACACCTACCCAGGTTACGGTCAGAACCTCAACCCGGAATCCATGGACTACGGCGCCTATCTGAACGAATCGCCGCGTTCGTTGCGCGATCTGGTTACACATTATCCTGGGATCAAGCCTGACATCCCGTTCTTTGATGACGAATTCAATTCGATTCCTTCCTGGGTGGGCTCGGATGAATCGGTGCAGGCGAAATACGTGCCCCGCGGTTTCATCTACAACCACGCTGCGGGAGTAAAGACGTTCGTCTGGCTGCTCGCGGCCGGGGCCGATGGCAATGAGTACGACGACTTCGGGATCATCCACGGAATCACTAATCACGATACCGATTTCACGCCGCGTCCGGTATTCGAGGCCTTGCAAAACACCAACGCGCTTTTCTCCGATACCAAATTCGACGGATCGATCGAAATCTCTGGAGCCGACGTGCCCGCGCTGCGTCGACAGACCGGCTTCCCCTTCATGGCTTACGGTTTCCGCTCGCGGAAGGGCAAAGCAATTGTCGCGTACTGGCTGGCGGCGCACAGCCTTCCGGGCAAGAATTCGTTTCCTCCGCTGTATTCCAGTCTGTCGCTGAAGAATACGGGAATCACGCACCCCGTTCTGATCGACGTCGTGAGCGGTGAGATCAGGCCGCTGTCCTGGAAGCCGGGGACGTCTGACACTCTGGAGTCGGTGCCGATAAGCGATAGCATTATGGCGATCGCAGACGAGAATTATTTCGACTGGCCGGTGCTTCCCGAAGCTCCCAGTTCGCTCAATGTAGTTGCCGCCGGCGGATCCCAAAAACTGACGTGGCAAGTGCACGGCGGCAATACTACTGGCATCGTGGTGGAGCGGCGGATCGAGGACGGGAAAGAAGGGCGAGGAGCGTGGAAGAGGATCGCCAAGTTAGCGCCCAGCGCGACCGAATACAGCGACTCCGAGGTTAAGAATGGCCAGGGGGCAGCGTTTCGAGTCCGCGCGGTCAATGCCGACGGCGAGTCGGCTTACTCGAACATCGCTCGAATTGCGGCGCCCTCTAAATAGAAGATAGAGGACATAAGAATAGAGGATAGAAGGGAAGCGTTTCTCCTCGTTCCGCACGAATCATCTGCAAACTAAAGTCCAAGCACCTCCGGATACGCCGGACTTGTCCCTTGGTGTTTCCCGAAAGCCTACCGAGTCAGCTTCTCCCACGCTACGATTTGGCGTGGGCATTCGTTCCAGTATGGGTCCAATCCATATCGGTCCAAGAAGCGCAAAGGCTTTGGCTGTCTTGCTGTTGGCGGGACTGATGTTTGGCTGCGGCGGAGGGTCGATGTCCGGCGGCGGCATCAGTATCAGTACCACCCCCGCTGCATCTACCGCTCCGGCGGCACCCACAGCCCTCGGCGCCACGGCGGGCAATCAGCAGGTAGGCCTGACCTGGACCGCAAGCAGCAGCGCAACCAGCTACCACGTGAAGCGGGCGACCACCAGTGGTGGACCTTACACGCAAGCCGGCTCGGCGACGGCGACGAGCTACACCGATACTGGACTCACCAACGGCACCAATTATTTTTATGTCGTCTCCGCGCTGAACGCATCAGGCGAGAGCGCAAATTCGAGTCAGGCTTCCGCCATGCCGGCCTTATCCGCTCCGAGTGTCCCGGTTCCGGCCGCGCCCACGGCGCTCGCAGCGACAGCAGGGAATCAGCAGATCAGCCTGACCTGGGCGGCGAGCAGTGGCGCGACGACCTATCACGTGAAGCGGGCGACGGTGAGTGGTGGACCGTACACCCAGGTGAGCTCTCCAACTGCGGCGAGTTATCTCGATACTGGACTCACGAACGGCACCAATTATTTCTACGTTGTCTCCGCGCTGAACGCGTCGGGCGAGAGCGCAAACTCGAGTCAGGCTTCTGCAACGCCGGCCTCGTCCGCGCCGGCTTTGCCGGTTCCGGCCACGCCCACGGCGCTCGCAGCGACAGCAGGGAATCAGCAAATCAGCCTGACCTGGACGGCGAGCACTGGCGCGACCAGTTACCACGTGAAGCGGGCCACCACCAGCGGTGGGCCATATACCCAGGTGGGTGCACCAACCAGCGCCAGCTACATCAACACAGGCCTGACCAACGGCACGACGTACTACTACGTGGTATCGGCGCTGAACGCGAGCGGGGAAAGCGCAAATTCGAGCCAGGCCAGTGCGACCCCCGCCGCCGTCGCGACGCCCGATGTGACCATCACGGTAGATCCTACGAAGACAAAATCGATTTCGCCGTGGATCTACGGCCTCAATTTCTATACAGGTGTATCGGGAGCTCCGCCGCACCTCACCCTGGATCGCGCCGGCGGAAATCGTTGGACCGCGTACAACTGGGAGACGAATGCCTCGAATGCAGGCAGTGACTACCTCTATGAAAACGACGCTTTCCTGACTTCGAGCACCACTCCGGCGGAAGCGGTGCGCAGTTTCGTTGCCGGAGATCAGAGCCTGGACATGGCCAGCGTGATGACCGTCCAGCTGCAAGGTCTGGTATCGGGCGATGAAAGCGGGCCGGTAAGCACTACCAACCCTCCCGACTTGACTCGCTTCAAGCAGGCGATTGCCAAAAAGAGCACGATCACCCCGGCCGCGTTCACCGAAACTCCCAGCACTACCGACGCCAACGTTTACATGGACGAGTTTCTCTGGTCGATGGACCAGAAGATCCCGGGAATTTTTGCGGCCAACGCGTCGCTGCCGACTTTCGTGAGCCTGGACAATGAGCCGGAGCTTTGGAATTCGACGCACCTCGAAGTGCAGAGCCCGAATCCGATCTCGTCGGACAACTACATCGCGAAGACCATCACCCTGACCAAGGCATTGAAAGACCAGTTCCCCGACATGATGATTTTCGGGCCGGTGCACTACGGATTTGAAGGTATCTACAACTGGCAAGGCGAGCTTGCGGCTACGCCCGATGGGACGAACTGGTTCCCGGATAAATATCTGGCGGCGATCAAGACTGCTTCTGACACTTATGGAGAGCCGCTTGTCGACGTCTATGACTTTCATTGGTACTCGGAAGCGACCGACGGCACGACCCGCGTCACCAACCTGACCGGTTCGACCTTGACTGACGCGCAGGTGCAAGCCATTGTGCAGAGCCCGCGCAGCCTGTGGGATCCGACTTTCACGGAGAATTCGTGGATCACCAATGACGTGCTGGGAGAACCGATCAAGCTTTTGCCACGGCTGCAGGCAAAGATTAACAGCGAATTTCCGGGGACCAGGATTTCCATCACCGAATATGAAAATGGCGGTGACAACCACATCGCCGGAACGATTGCCCAGGCGGACAATCTCGGCGTCTTCGGCAGTCAGGGAGTGTTTGCCGCAACTTTGTGGCCGCTGGGCAACTGTCCGTATATCCTCGCCGGATTCCGCGCGTTCCGCGGCTTTGATGGTGCCACGGCCAGCTTCGGCGACACCTCGCTGCAGGCCACGTCGAGCAAGGTGCAGAACGTCATCGTGTATGCCAGCTCGGACAGTACCAAGCCGGGCCGAATTGTATTCGTGGCCATCAATCGCTCCACCTTGCCGCAGGTGACGGCGATCAACGGAGCGGCGCTCTCGGGAACCGCTTCCGTATATCAGATGACGGCGTCCTCCGCGGCCGGACAAAACCCAATCCATCCGGTGCTGGCGCAACAAACGCCGGCCAGCGGATCGTCGCTGACCATCACGCTTCCGGCGCTGAGTGTTTCAACGATCGACGTAGAGTAGCCAGCCCCAAACTTCCAACCGAGTCGTGTATTTATTTGGCCTCTGCTCGTCCCCGGGAGCGAGGTGTATATCCCCACGCGAGTTGCGATGAGCGGGAGAATGCGTATTCTTCTGGTCCTGTCGCGGTACGCAAATGCGTTCGCGAGATGGCAAAGACAGTCACGAGGGTTCAATGAACAGGCGCGAATTGATGCGAGGGCTGGCTCTTTCCGTCGGGGTGACCGCGCGCGGTAAGAACTTTCTGGTGAATGGCCTTGGTTTCAGTTCGGCGACGGCGCAGCCAGATTCGAAACCGGGGCAAGAGTCATCACCGGAATCATGGCCAACGACCGTGGCCGGTGTGCGCCTCGTGGATTCTGAGATTGCCAGAACCGCCACTGCCCTGAGTCGCGCAGTCTCGCCACCGTATTTGTTTAATCATGCAGTAAGGACATACTTACTGGGATCGCTCGTAGGCCGCGCGCTTGGACTGAAATTCGACGAGGAACTTCTATACCTTGCATGCATCATGCATGACCTGGGATTAACCGAGAGATTTGAGGGAGCACTTCCTTTCGAGATTCAAGGTGCCGAGGCAGCGCGGCGTTTTCTGGAAGAGCACGCGTACGGGAAGGAGAGGATCGGAGTGGTCTGGGACGGAATCGCGATGCACGCTTCGCGTATCGGTCAGTTCAAGCAGCCCGAAATTTTGCTGGTGGGAGAAGGTGCCGGAGCCGACGTGGTCGGACCAGACTGGTCACAGATAAAAAAGGTCGAGGTCGAGGAAGTTCTGACGGCCTTTCCCAGGCTGAAATTCAAGGAAGCATTCGTAAAAACCTGTGGAGACGTGGTGACCAAATTCCCGCAAGGCGCATCCAGTTCGTTCATGCGGGACATCCGCGAGCGCCACGTGCCGAGCTTTCATCCCCGCAACTTCTGCGACGTGATTGCCCAGGCCCCGTTTCCGGAATAGCAGAGTGAGAAGATCACGCCCTGCTCAGAGAGTCTTTTCGATCAGCCGCTGCAGTTCCGGGCGATATCCGCGGCTGCAGGAAAGCTCTTTTCCATTTTTCAGGACAGCAATATATTCGCCGCTGTCGCAGGGTTGAAGCTCTTTGATCTTACGAACATTGACGATGGTAGAGCGGTGAATGCGGACGAAGCGGGTGGGATCGAGCCTTTCGGAAATGTGGCCGATTCCTTCTCGCAGCAGATACGAGTCCTTGCCCACATTTAACTTCACGTAGTTTGCGGCAGCCTCGATCCAGTCAACTTCATCCAGATCCAGAAACACCACCCGCCCTCCGGCTTTGATGACCAGGCGCGTTTCCTGCGGCGAATCCGCTTTTGCGGAGGCCAGCAGATTCAGAAACCGGCGAGTCACGCCATGGTTGTGCGATCGAATGATGTCGGTGCGGGCGCGCTCAACCGCGCTGTGCAGGCGTTCCTGGTCAAACGGCTTCAATAAATAATCGAGAGCGTGCGCTTCAAACGCCCGAATCGCGTACCGGTCATACGCGGTGGTAAAAACAACCGCGGGCATCTCCTCCTCGGAAATCTTGTTCAGCACTTCGAAGCCGTCTCCCTCCGGCATTCGAATATCGAGAAAGAGCAGGTCAGGTTTGAGGCTATGGACAGCAGCCAGGGTCTGCTTGCCGTCGCGGCACTCGGCCACCACATGGATCCCCGATTCTGATCCCAGCAGGATTCGCAACTTCTTGCGCGCCAGAAGTTCGTCATCAGCGATGACGGTGCGGATTGTCGGAATGATGGTGTGTTCTTTCACTGAGTTCGTCCGTGATCCCCGCGGAAGGGACCTCTCCGTCCGGTTGGACGTGCGTAAAGGCAAAAGGTATCTTTACCAGAACCTCTACCCCACCTTCGACTCCGTCGCGGACTTCCAGGGATTGATCACTCCCATAAAGTGTCCGGAGCCGTTCCCGGGTTGTCCCCAGCCCAAGTCCGGTTCCATTTTGACCGCCTATAGAGTCAGTCAGCCCCGGACCATTGTCACTCACCAGCAGATGAAGATAGCCGGAATCGTGGATCGCGGCGATTCGTATCTCTCCTCCGGATGAGAGTCTGGAAACACCGTGGCGTACGGCGTTCTCCACCAGAGGCTGCAGCAGGAAGTGTGGAACCTGTGCGTCCACCGTTTCGGGCTCAATCTCGAGAATGACTTTGAGGCGATCCTCGAACCGGATCTTTTCGATCTCGAGATACCCGCTTACGAACTCGAGCTCGCGCTCCAGGGTGGTGAGCTGCGCTCCATCGTTGTCCAGGGCCATCCGCAGAAGTTCGCTGAGACGGGTGATCATTTTGTCGGCGCTGCACACGTCGGTCAGCATCAGCGCGGAAATAGAGTGCAGGGTGTTGAACAGAAAATGCGGCTGCAGCTGGCTTTTTAGCGTCTGCAGATGGGCCTTCGCCAGATGTCCTTCAAGTTGGGACGCACGGATGTCCCGCTCGCTGAATCTCCTGTAGTACCACAACGCGTGCACGATGACGACGATGGGCAGATACACGAAGAGAATATCGTTGGCTACGTTATAGAAAAAGAGGTTTCTTAATAAAGACCATCCGACGGGCACCGGCTGGCCAGTGGTGGTCTCGATAACCGGATAGACCAGAGCTCTTACCACAATGTGAACCGCAGTAAATGCCAGGCTACCGATCAGATAGAGCGTGGTTCGAAGCTTCCACGCACTTCGCTGTATGGGATATCGCAAGCCCACGTAGAAGATGATTGGAGTCAGGAAGGCGTAGATCAGATAGTTGATAAGTGGAAAGATGATCTCGCCGCGAAGGCTGGCCTGAGGATCAAAGATGCGATCGAATTGGTAGAGCGAGACGCCGCGCGCAATTGCGATGAAAATCCAAATCGCGAAGCTGGCCACCCAAATCAACCACGGGCGTGTGATGGCCCGGATGTCGACGCTGCTACTCTCGGAGTTGGCGCTGGTGATCCTTCTTGGCGGCCGGGAGAAAAGCTCGCCTCCGCAATGCGGACAAACCAGGTGTGAACTCAAAGCGCATTCGGGACAGAAGGTGCACTCGTAGGAGCAGATGTAGGCCTCGCCCTGCACCCGGAGGGCAGCAGCGCATTTCTCGCAACGGGCTTTCATTTCAAGCATGGATAGTGACCGTGACAGCCGTGAACAATACTTTTTGGCATCCGTCTAACGGCATGACGAAACCTTCAGTCCGACGGCCCCGTCGGAAGCGGCGAAGTGGCAACCTCATTCAATCACAATCCTGATCAACCTGGAATCCAGCACGTACTCCGAGATTCACACCTCATGCGTGTTTTGTGGGGCGTTCGTACCTGCTATCGATGGGCTCGGCCCTGAAGGAGCGAATCTCTATTTACGTGAGGCGCGCCTCCTCTGTTCCATCGTTCCATCATGTCATCGTTCGATCGTTTTCATGCAGAAACCTGAACCAGGCTGATCGAGTCGCTGCGCTGGTGGCGTTACTTCGTCTGCCCATCCCTGAAGCCGTTGTACTAGTCCCAGTCGCTCATATTGGCGATACAAAGCGTGTTATACGAAGGGTGTTGCGTGTCGTACGGCTCGCGGTAACGCGGGTTCCAAGAACTGACCGCCTGGGCGAGTAATCACCATGTCAACCGAAGCAGGGGTTCACATTCAAAACGCGCATATTGAAAACGTGCATGTTCAGGAAGTTTTGCTGAAGGCGCAAGCGGAACTGCGCCAATTGATGCATCAGCGAGTCGAAATCACAAGACAGATCGGTACTGTGAAGCAGACTATCTCGGGTCTTGCGGTGGTGTTTGGTGACGACGTCCTGAACGACGATCTGCTTGAACTGGTGGGCCGCAAGACCGGCGGCCGGCAGCGTGGACTTACCCGCGCCTGTCGCAGGATTCTGATGGAATCGTCCAGGCCGATGACTGCCCGTGACGTCTGCGAGCAGATTCTGCGGACGATACCGTCCCTGCTTTCTGGGCACAAGCATTCAATGGCGTCTGTCGCGACTATCC
The DNA here is from genome assembly GCA_963734265.1 of Terriglobia bacterium. Lineage (GTDB taxonomy): Bacteria > Acidobacteriota > Terriglobia > Terriglobales > Acidobacteriaceae > JAIQFF01. The sequence goes on along the minus strand of CAVTGN010000008.1, from coordinate 359,425 downwards.
TGAACCGTCTTGGGCAGTACGGAGAGGCGACGGCGGTGACCATAGAGCAGGGAGGGCGTGCCTGGCAGTGGGCAGCGACACAGCGAGAACAAATTGACTGACGCAAGTGACCCTAGACATCACTTTCTAAAACATTTTTCGTCGGTCCGCGATTATCCTGCCGTCATCCCGCCTGATTTCTCAAACACCGCGTATCGTCTGCGCATCATCGGCGCTTCACCGCGCGAATTGCTCACCTCGCAATAAACATTACATCGATGTTTGTTTCACCACGCTTAGTCCTCCGGCGACTATCAATTTTCATAGGCGTACACAGGCGCTGTTACAGATTCCAATAGACAAAGCCTGTCGGATGCGGGCGAGGATTCAACGCTAGACAATTGTGAGTCACCATCTCGTGTGAGCCGCGGTGTAGTTCATCCCACAATCCCGTGCATCGGTACCGCAACCACTTTTCGTAGCGACGTTGGCTGGCCGAATGCTAAGTGCAGACCGGTTTGTAAGAGTTCTGGAGAAAAAAGCTGGACGAGGCACGATCAGGCACGCGCTTCGGAACTTGCAACACCCTCAAGTTGTAGCCGTCCTTAGGATCCCGGTGTTGGGTGGTCAAAAAACGGGTCAACGTAGCTTAATCAGGAGGTGGTGGGATGTCCTGCAATCGAGCAGTGCCGTTGAATAAGATTCTGGCTGGTGTTGCAATCTGCCTGAGCTTGGTGCTCGCAGTGGGCACAACCCCGGTGTGGGCGCAATCGGCCGCGACCGGTAACATCTTCGGGCTGGTAACGGATCCGAGCGGCGCGGTGGTGGTCGACGCCACCGTGACAATTATCGACACGACCACGGGTGAAGCCCGAACTACTCAAACCAATGAGAGTGGCCGGTACATCATCACCAATCTCGTCCCTGGCAAGTATGACATTACTGTTGCAAAGAGCGGCTTTTCGGCCGCCAAGCTTTCCGGACAGACGGTGGAAGTCGGAAAAGCCGGCTCCCTCAACTTCACCTTGCCGGTTGGCGCCACCACGGAAGTGGTCGAAGTACAAGCCAACAACGTTCAGTTGCAGACCACGAACGCCACGGTCGGCAACACCATCACCGGCGTCTCGCTCGAAGCGCTGCCCAGCCTGGGCCGCGACGTCAGCTCGTTCGTGACCCTGCAACCAGGTGTCGCGCCTGACGGCAGCGTAGCCGGCGCAGTCTATGACCAGAATGCCTTCGCGCTCGACGGTGGACAGAACACCAACGACATGGACGGCAGCATGAACATCTACACCAACAGTTTCGCCGGCGATTCCACCGGCGGCCTGGTTTCATTCGAAGTCACCGGCGGCGCGGCCGGCGCCGGCGGTCCCACGGGTGTGATTCCTACCCCGGCCGATAGTATCGAAGAGTTCAAGGTCGGTACCAACAATCAGACTGCTGACTTCAACAGCTCGGCTGGCGCCCAGGTTTCGATGGTGACCAAGCGCGGCACCAACAACTGGCACGGCACGGTGTACGAGTATTATCTCGACAACAATTTCAACGCCAACACCTGGGACAACAACAACACCGGCACCCCGATTCCCAGCTTCCACTACAACCGCTTCGGCGGCGCCATCGGCGGTCCAATCCTTCCCAAGATGCTGGGCGGGAAGACCTACTTCTTCGCCAACTACCAGGGCTTCCGCTGGCCCAACTCAGAAACGATTGAAACCCTCGATCCGAGCGCTTCGATGCGGCTGGGGCTTTTGACCTACGGCAGCTCGACCTACAACCTGAACCCGACTCCGGTTACGTTCAACGGTGTCACTTATGCTCCGACGCCGTGCCCCGGTCCCTGCGACCCGCGCGGCCTGGGAATCAATCCGCTGGTGCAGCAGATGTGGAGCACAATGCCGCTGCCTAACGATCCCAGCTGCCCGCTGAGCCGTTGCGATGCCAACATCCAGGGATTCAAAGGCAACCTGGGCGTACCTCAGACTGACAATTTTGGCGTTGCCCGCCTGGATCACGATTTCGGCGACAAGTGGCACTTCATGAGCAGCTATCGCTACTACAAGTTGATCCGTACCACCGATAGCCAAGTCGACATAAGCAGCGGAACCCCGGTTTCGCTCAGCGCCCGGCCTCAGGTGCCGTGGTTCCTGGTAGCCGGCCTGACCACCAACATTACTCCCAACACCACCAACGACCTGCACTATAGCTACCTGCGCAATTACTGGCAGTGGGGATCGGCTGGCGATCTGCCGCAGATTGCTGGTCTGGGTGGAGCGCTGGAGCCTCTCGGCGAAGTTTCCCGCATCAACGGACATTCGCTCAGCCCGTACAACGTCAACACCCAGGACACCCGGACCCGCTTCTGGGATGGCCAGGACAATATGATCAGCGACAACGTCAACGTGCTGAAGGGCAACCACCTGTTCCAGTTCGGTGGCACCTACCAGCGCAACTTCAACTACCACCAACGGACTGACAACGGCGGCGGCATCAACTACCAGTCCGTGTATCAGCTCGGTACCAACAGCACGGGAGCGGGCATTGGCGGCATCACGCCCTTTGTCCCGACAGATGCTCCTTCGGCCACGGTCTTTGGCCGTGAGTACGCCGCGGTACTGGGCATCGTTTCCATCGCGCAGATCGCTTACACTCGCGAGGGATCCAATCTGGCTCTGAATCCTCCGCTAACCCCGGCTTCTGACAAGAGCACCATTCCTTACTACAACCTGTATTTCAGCGACACCTGGCACCTGAAGCCTTCGTTGAGCTTGACTTACGGTATGGGCTGGACGCTGGAGATGCCACCGGTTGAGCAGAACGGCAAGCAGGTGTTATTGGTCGATCAGTCCAATCAGCCGATTCAGTTGGAATCCTATCTGCACCAGCGCGAGAACGCTGCCTTGCAGGGCCAGGTCTTTAATCCGGAAGTTGGGTTTGCCCTGGTCGGCAACGTCGGGAACGGCCGCAAGTACCCCTACGACCCGTTCTATGGCGGATTCAGCCCGCGCATCGCTCTGGCCTGGAACCCGCACTTCGACAGCAACTCGATGTTCGGCAAAGTCTTCAGCCATGACGGCACCGTCGTTCGTGGCGGCTACAGCCGAATCTACGGACGACTGAACGGCGTGGACCTGGTGCTGGTACCGCTGCTGGGTACTGGTCTGATTCAGCCGGTGCAGTGCGTGCAACCGACCATCTCCGGCACTTGCGGCGGTGCAGGTTCGAATCCATCCACTGCCTTCCGTGTTGGACCAACCTCGGCTGGGTTTGATGGCCTGACGGCCCCCATCCCGGCTCCCGCTCCCACCCTGCCCCAACCTGACTTCCCCGGCGTCAACGCGGTGGGCGCGGCCACCGGTTCTATTCTGGATCCGAACTTCCGGCCCAACCACAGTGACAGTTTCGATTTCACCATTCAACGACAGCTCTCCAGCAAAGCCATGTTGGAGGTTGGGTACATCGGGCGCATCGTGCACGATGAGTATCAGCCCATCAACATCAACGCAGTTCCATACATGATGACTGTCGGCGGACAGTCGTTCGCCAGCGCTTATGCCGGCCTCGAAACCTCACTGGGTTGCGCCGGTCCGACCAGCGGTTGTGCTCCGGGCGGAGTCGTACCTGCAAACATCAAACCGCAACCGTTCTTCGAAGCGGCGATGAACCCGGCCTATTGCGCCGGATTCGCTAGCTGCACCGCCGCGGTTGCCAACAATGAAATTGGCAACCTCAGCAGTCAGTCCGTGTGGTCTCTGTACAGCGATCTGGACAACGGCGGGTTCAACTTTCCCCGCAGCATGATGAACACTCCGCTCCCCGGTGCCTTCGGCGCGGCGGGTCAGTTGTCGTCCGGTATCGCTTCGAATGCCAGTGTCGGACACGGCAACTACAACGCGTTGTTCGCCACGGTCAGGATGTCGGAATGGCATGGCTTGACCATGCAGTCGAACTTCACCTGGGGCAAAGCGCTGGGAACCGGAGCTACGGTTCAGGCCACCAGTTCCTACACTCCCGCCGACGCCTTCGACCTGAATCGTGACTACGGCGTTCAGTCGTGGGATCGTAAGTTTGTCTACAACATGTTCTTCGTCTACCAGCCGCCGTTCTTCAAGGGCCAGAAGGGTCTTGTCGGACACGTTCTGGGCGGCTGGACATTCGCGCCGATCTTCTCGGCGGGCAGCGGTGTACCGATCCAGGTCAATTCCGCTACCCAGGGACAGGCATACGGCGAAGGCGATGCCAGCAACTTCCTTAACGGCACGGGCTTCGGTCCTGGAGAAAACGCCATCGCACTCGGTGCCTACACCCAAGGCAGTTCGCGCCACAACAACGTGTTCGGTTCGGATGGTGTTGGCACCGGCGGCTTCGGCGCCAATATGTTCAGCGACCCGGTCGCAGCCTACAACCTGTTCCGCGATCCGATCCTGGGTCTGGACACAGGTCGGGTCGGCGGCGCCGGCACGCTCCGTGGCTTGCCTTACTGGAACGTGGACTTCAGCTTGAACAAAGCAGTCAACATTACGGAGCGCGTCAGCGCCGAGTTTTCGACCGTCTTCACCAACGTATTCAACCATGTTCAGTTAGGCGACCCGACTCTCCAGATTGGCCAACCTGCACTCTGGGGCGTTCTACCGGGCCAGGCCAACCAGCCGCGGCAAATGGAGTTTGGATTCCGCGTCCGCTTCTAACCTGAACTTTCGAGGCGCCACTCAGTGGCGCCTCGAAACAACACCATCCCTTCGGCAGATAGAGAATTCTGTCGGCGACAACTAAATCTGGCAGTGCTTGCCTAGCGGGCGGTCCAGCCGCCATCGATGAGAATCGTCTCGCCCGTGATCAGCGAGGCCGCGTTCGACGCCAGGAAAACGACGACGCCCGCCACATCCATCGGCTCGCCAATGCGGTGCAGCGCAGCAATGCGCTCGATTACATCTGCCCGGGACTGAGGATTGGCCAAATAACTTTCTGTGCCCGGAGTGTGGATAAATGTCGGCGCGACTGCGTTCACGTTGATGTTGTACTTTCCCCATTCCACCGCCAGACATTTGGTGAGATGCGCGATGGCGGCCTTGGTCATGCAGTAGATCGACTCGGTCGGAAGCGCGACGAAACCTGCCTGAGAGCTCAGATTGATGATGCGGCCGCGCTTCTGTCGAATCATTACGCGTCCGGCGGCCTGACTGGCGAAAAACGTTCCCTTCAAATTCACCGCAAGGGTCAGATCGAAGTCCTCTTCGCGGACGTTCTCGGCCAGGTTGTCGGGCGCGAGGCCCGCATTGTTGACGAGGATGTCGAGCCGTCCGAAATGTTTTACGGTGTCGTCAACCGCCTTGAATATCTGATCCATACTTCTCATGTCCATCTGTAGCGGAATCGCCCGCCGTCCCATTGCTTTGATCTGAGCCGCCACGTCTCCCTGGGCATTCAGATCACGCAGGCCTAATGCAACGTCTGCGCCAGCGTGCGCCAAGGCCTGCGCAATCGCATTGCCGAGGCCGCGTGCAGCGCCGGTTACAAGCGCCACCTGACCAGTGAGTTCAAACGCCGGAAAGCTGTTCAAACATTTCTCCTGTAATTCGGGACGGTCTGCATTTGGAATGGTTTCTAAAATCGCCGCGTGTGCTAAGCCTTCTTTCCTTGCCGCACTACCGGTCCGCGAGGGCGCGCACTCGACTTCGGCGGCGACGCCTGCCGATTCTCGGTGACCGCCGCGTCTAATCGAGCGGCGATTTCCGCGAAGCCGGGCGTGGGGCCTTTCCAGCGCAACTGCTCCACGTCGTCGAAGAGCGGAATGTCAGTGCGAAGAGTGGCCAGCGTGCGGAATAGAAGGGCCCGGTCCCGTTCGCGGGAGAGAGTATCGGCGAGGACTTTTGCGTTGGCTGCATTTACGCGCCAGTCGCGGCTGTCCAAAGGGATGGATTCAAGATGGCCAAACTTGGCAAGCACCGCAGCCGACGACTTTGCACCCCAGCCGGGCAGGCCGGGATACCCGTCGGCGCTATCTCCCACCAGCGCCAGGTAATCGGGAATCGATAAGGGAGGGACGCCAAACTTCTGGACTATGCCGGCCTCGTCGAGGGTGACGCGCGTGCGTCGATTTAATTGCACGATACGCGTGCCGCGCACAGACTGGGCGAGATCCTTGTCGGGTGTGCAGATGATCACGCGCTCCACTCGCGCATCTCCTGCGGCCGCCACAGCCGCGGCAGCCAGCGCGTCGTCAGCCTCGAATTCCACCATCGGCCAGACCACAATTCCGGCTGCCGCAAGCACTTCTTCGAGCAGAGGGAATTGCGCCAGCAGGTCATGCTCGACGCCTTCGCTGGTTTTGTACTCCGGCCATAGTCCGTTGCGAAAGGATTCGATGACGTGGTCGGTGGCAACCGCGACATGGGTAGCGCCGCCTTTGATCATGCCCAGAACCGAAGACAGGACCCCTCGGACGGCGGCAACCTCGCGGCCGTTTTCATCTCGCGCCGACGGCAACGCGTAATAGTGGCGGAATAATTCGTACGTGCCGTCGATCAGATAAACTTCCAAGTCGAAACTCCCACATAAACCTATAGGATCGGTCCCGGCTCAATCAACTGCCGAAACGAGATTTCGAAGCATCGTGCGAGAAACGAATAAGACGGCGATGGCTCCGGGAACGGCTGAGAAGGCGCTATCGTCCAGCTCATGTTCGGATTCTATTTGTAGGCGAGGCGCCGCCTGCCTCGGGCCGGTTCTTCTACCAGGCGGACTCGGGACTCTATCGCGCCGTTCGCGAGGCCTTCGTGGAAGCCTTTCCGGATGTGGCGGCCGGAGATTTTCTCAAGGCGTTTCAGGAGATGGGTTGTTATCTGGTCGACTTATGTGGGAAGCCGGTGGATCGCATGGCTCCCCGCCAGCGTAAAAGAATTTGTCGGGAGGGCGAAGCTCGCCTGGCCAGGAGACTGAAACAACTTCGACCGAAAATCGTGATCACTGTCGTGCGTTCGATCTCCAGCAACGTGAAGCGGTCGGAACGGCGCGCCGGATGGTTGGGCGAGCACGTCGAACTTCCGTATCCGGGGCGGTGGTATCGCTACCGGAAGGTATTTCTTGAGGATCTGACATCCGTACTACGCGAGACTTATGAATGAGAGGTCCGAGATATGGTTAACGCTTCAGCTCGAGGGCTTCGTTCAATGTCGGCTCGAGGTTGCGGCTGATAGCGGACGCCTGGGAACCAAGTTGCCGTTCCAATTCTTTGCGGACTTCATTGCCTGCGGCGGTTTCCTGACCTTTACTTTCCGAGGCTTCGGACGACAACAACGCCTGTGACTTCAGCAGACTCGCGTACACGAAGCGTGCGGGGAATCCGGTGTCTCGCAGAAACATCGAATACATGTACCAATCGACAGCCTCGCTGTGTCGGTCGTCGAGTCCGGCGTCGAGCTGCAGAGCCTGCTGATAGAGCGGTAGCGGCTTGGAGGTCTCGCCGAGCTTTGCCTGCAGTGAAGCCTCCGATACATCGGCAAAGCTTTCCAACTTCTTTTCTCCGGTTTGCGCCGCAAGAGTCCGTGCCATCTTGTAATAGCGCAATGCCAGGTCCGTGTGATTGAGGCGGGCGTTGCAATCCGCCAGCTTCAGCGCCACGCTGATCAGGCTCGCCGCGGGCGGAAGATTCGACGCCGGCTGTTTCACGACCTTGGTAAGAAAGGCTTCGTAGTGATGGATTGCATCGTCGAGCTTGCCTTGCTTTTCCAGTTCGGCCGCCAGATACAGATCAGCCTCGGCCCGCGAAGGATCGACCGTGAGCGCCTTCTGCCAGCTCAGTTCGGCTTCGTCGGCATGTCCGAACTGCTGAGCGAGGATGCCGTGATTTACCAACAAATTTACATCCTTGGGCGCGAGCTTGAGCCAGTTGCCGGTAAGCCGATAGGCCTCGTCAAGCCGCTTCTCCTGACTCAGATATCTCAGCCAGGCATCGCGCGGGGCAGGATCGGCCGGGTTGGCCTTGATCGCATACTGCCAAGCGGCGACGGAATCCTGGGGATTACCTTCCTCCAGAGCCTGGCGCGCCAGGCGTATCTCGACTGGAGCGTCGTAAGGTGCCAGCGAAGCCGCTCGCTTCAGATCCGCCAGGTTGCTGTTATGCAGGGCGAGGTAGTAGTGCACCTGGTCGACACAGCCCCATAACAGCAGTGCTGAAGCTGCTCCCACTCGCAGAGTGCGGGCGGCGGAACTGGATCCGGCCAACCAGCGGAATGCCGTCATCGTCCTGCTCCGCGCCTTGACCGCGCGTTCGGCAATCTGGGCGCGGGAGTTTACCAGCAGAGCGGCGATGCGTCCGTCCCGCAACTTCCAGATCGCACCGTCGAGGATGAAGTGGTGAATATTCACCAGGGCGGTGAACAGCAGGAAGCTTCGGGTGAAATCGAAATGGAACACCAGGCTTGAGAGCCAGGGGCCGGGGACGAACAGGGCAATGCCCCCGACCGCGAGAATCGTGAAATAAACGTAGGGACGCCAGGGCCGCTCCGGCGTTGTGGCAGCTTCGCGCTTGGCGTAGTAGCTGGTGATCCAGAGATATTGCGCGGAGTGCATGACTGCCAGAACGCCAGTGCTGTAGCGGCTCTGCGGTACCCGGAAGCGCTCCACCAGCGAAAGCAGGGTGGGAACCAGGAACCAGACGCACTGAGTTGAGAAAAGGGTCAGCGACGGGATCATTCTGCGGAAACCGGCCTGCGCCGTCAGCCGCGACAGACCGAAAACGGAGCAGGCCACGAATGCGATGGCCAGGATGATCTGGGCTCGCGAGCTGATTACCTCGGGAATATTGAGGGAGACGAACAGGGGATCGGCGGAATGCCCGGTGTGAAAGTTCAAGAACAATACCGCGTATGAGATCAGGAATGCCGCGTAAAGTGCGTGCCGCTCGCGGTTTGTGGGCTGGGCGCCGGCCCGGCGGGAAAACATCATGAAGAGGCCGTAGTTCTGACCGCTATAGTGCCAGGGGCTGGCCGTCAAATATATGGTGTAGATCCAGGGCAGCGCGGCCAGCCAGAGGTGCGACAAAACCACCGTCAGAGCCAGGAGCAGCGTGACGTGTACGGTAAAGATTCGATACTTATTGAAATCCTCTTCCGTGTGATAGGCGCGATAGATGGTCGCCATGTAATGCGGGTAGTTGAAAAACAAGCGCCAGAACGTAAAAGGCGGTGGACCACGTAAGCGTGCTGGCAGCGGAAGAGAAATAGGCGAGCAATAACAATGGAGCCGACCACGCTCCGCAGCCCACGACCAAATCCAACCATGGCCGATAGAGCCAGACCGATTGAGCGGCGCTCGGAGTTTGCTTGGTTCGAGGCATCGTAACTTCTAAACTGTGTCAATAAAATTGCCGTTCTCTAGGATTGTAGGGTGAGGTTCCGCAGCGCTGGATATCCAGATGGGTTCTAGCAGGTAACTTTCGTCATGCGCCGGAGAAGTGGTGCCTGGCTCGTCCGGGGGTATCGAATTTCCGGCTTACAATATGTCACCGAAATTGATGGCCCGTCAGCATCCTTATGAGAGCGAGCTAGTGTAGTCTCGAAGCGATCCGATGGCTGATCCGAATCACTGATTCTGGATCATTTGATTTCTAAAGGTGGCTTGGCAGGATGAGCTTTGTAGCCTGGCTGTTGGCGGATCTTAAGTTACCGAAAGGTGTGCAAGGCCGGGCTGAAGGCGAGCACCCGTGGTGGCGGGTGATGTGCCTGACCGGCGTCGATTACTTCTCCACGCTCGGCTATCAGCCGGGCATTGCGTTTCTTGCGGCGGGAGCACTGTCGCCCGTCGCCACCCTCATCCTGGTCGCGGTCACAATTTTTGCGGCGCTTCCGGTGTATCGCCGGGTGGCGGAGGCGAGCCCCAATGGTCAGGGCAGCATCGCAATGCTGGAAAAGTTCTTTCCGGAATGGAAGGGCAAGATTCTGGTCTTGATCCTGCTGGGGTTCGCGACCACGGATTTCGTCATCACGATGACGCTATCCGCCGCCGACGCTGCCGCCCACTTCACGCATAATCCGTTTACCCCACACTGGATGACCAGCCAGATGGCGGTTACGTTGATTTTGCTGTCCATCCTGGGCGCAATCTTTCTCAAAGGATTTAATGAGGCGATCAACGTTGCGGTTCTGCTGGTTGGTGTTTATCTCGGGCTTAGCGCGGTGATCGCAGTTGTCGCACTGGTGCATGTGGCCGCGCATCCGCACCTTTTCGTGGACTGGAAGCAGGCGCTTTACGCACACCACGGCAGTGTGCTCGCGATGCTGGGAGTTTCGCTGATTCTGTTTCCCAAACTCGCGCTGGGCCTCTCCGGGTTCGAAACGGGTGTCGTGGTAATGCCGTTGATCCAGGCCGACGACATCAAGGCCCGGGTGCAGAACACACGCAAGTTGTTGACCACCGCGGCTCTGATCATGAGTGTCTTTCTGATGGCTACCAGCTTTGCCACGACGCTCCTGATTCCAGCAGCCGCGTTCAAAGAAGGCGGTGAGGCCAACGGCCGCGCCTTGGCTTACCTGGCACATCAGTATCTCGGGGGTGTGTTCGGATCGATTTACGATGCCAGCACCATTCTGATTCTTGCCTTTGCCGGGGCGTCGGCGATGGCGGGGCTGCTGAATCTTATTCCACGCTACCTGCCGCGCTACGGCATGGCGCCGGAATGGGCGCGTGCCTCGCGGCCTCTGGTGCTGGTTTTCATGGCGGTGGCGTTTGCCGTTACATATCTCTTCCACGCTGACGTAGACGCGCAGGGTGGCGCATATGCGACGGGCGTCCTCGTTTTGATCACCTCGGCTGCAATCGCAGTCACCATCTCGCTTTGGCATCGCCCCTTGCGCTGGGCGTTCTTGCTGACGTCGCTGATATTCGTTTACACAACCCTGCTTAATATCGGCGAGCGCCCCGAGGGAATCAAGATTGCGTCCTTCTTTATCTTCGCCATGATGGCTTCGTCCTTGATTTCGCGCGCGCTCCGAGCGACTGAGCTGCGCATTTCCGGAATCCAGCTTGACGGCGAGGCGCGCGAGATGCTCAAGGACGATAAGGACCTGGTCATTCGCATCATCGCTCGCAGGCCGACCGTTGAAAACGAAAAGGAGCTTGATCTAATCGACCGCGAGGTGCGCGACTATCATTCACTTAGCTCCAACCGAGTGTCTTTTTTTCTTCGAGGTCGAACCCGGCGACGCCTCTGACTTCAGGAAGAATCTTGTCGTAACCGGCGAACGCGTCGGTAAACATCGGATCCTGCGGGCGACGAGTCCGGTGGTTGCCAATGCGTTCGCCGCCCTCCTGATCGATCTCGAAAAGACAACCGGTAAAGTGCCGCACGCCTATTTCAATTGGAGCGAAGGCAATCCAGTCACGAACTTCTTCGGCTTCCTGTTTTTTGGCGAAGGCGACGTCGCCCCGCTCACCCACGAGGTCCTGCGCCGCGCCATTCAAGATCCGAAACATCGTCCCATCATTCACGTGAGCTGAGGCGGACTCGCGGGCTAGGCAGCAGTCACTCTAAGCCTCGATCTGTTGGCGACAGGCGAGTGGGACGTTACAATTCCTTGCCGCTTTTTCTCGCGTCACACACAGGAGCATCATGTTTTCCGTTTCTTCTCATCGTCAGCGCCTTGGAAGTTTGCTGGCCGGTATTGCATTGCTTACCGCGGTAGTGATCGCTGCCAATGCCAACGTGGATCCAAAGAAAGGGCGAGTCACCGCCAACCCAACCTCCGGTAATCGTTACACCATTGAGCAGGAAATCCAGATCGGGCAGAAGGGAGTGGCCGAGGTGGAACGGCAGTTGCCACTGCTGCCGGCCAATCATCCGGTGTCGAAGTACATCAACGGGCTGGGGCAGAAGCTGGCTGCCAAGGCGCCCGGGTACAAGTTCCCGTACACCTTCAAGGTCGTGCGCGAGAAATCGATAAACGCCTTTGCCTTGCCCGGCGGCCCCATCTACGTTCACACCGGATTGATTGAAGCGGCCACTGAATCCGAACTGGCCGGGGTTATGGGACACGAAATTTCGCACGTCGTGATGCGGCACTCCACCCGCCAGGCCAGCCGGCAGATGAAGGCGCAACTGCCTCTCGCGATTCTGGGTGGTGTTCTTGGGGCAGGCGTAGGCGGATGGGCCGGTTCGCTGGCGCAAATGGGGATCTCGCTCACGGCCGGCACGGTTTCCATGAAGTATTCGCGAGATGCGGAAACCGAAGCTGACATCGTAGGGGCGCAGATTATGTATGACGCCGGCTACAATCCCGAGGCGATCGTAAGCTTTTTCAATAAGCTGGCACAGGAAGGCGGGAAGCGGGGTCCGCAGTTCTTAAGCTCGCATCCTGATCCGGGCAATCGCGCCCAAAGTATCGCCGGGATTCTTTCCCGGTTTCCGCCCAAGCAGTATCAGCAATCGGATTCAGCCGAATTCGTGGCCGCAAGAAAAGCGCTTGCTGATGTAAAGACTGAATCGCCTGCGGAAGCGAGCCTCGGCGAGCAACGCATAAAGCTCACTCGCCTACCGCTGCAGAGCATCGCCAGCAACAATTTCACCACTTTTCAGCACACGGCATACGTGATTGGCTACCCCGACAACTGGCATACAAGCGGCGATGCCAGATCCAGCGTTCAACTCTATCCCGAGGGTGGCGTGGCCGGCACTTCGCTGGCTTATGGCGCCATGATCAGCGGTTTCGAGCCGAGCCGTGCCGGCAGCAAGGAACTCGACAGCGCGGTTCGAGAACTGGTGACCGACATAGAGATGACCAACTCGGATCTCCGGGTGCTCAACAGCACACAGGCGTTTACATTGAACGGCCGTCCCGCGAGGAAACTCGATTGGTCGGGTAAGTCTGCCGTCTGGGAGGGTGGTCGCCAACTGAACGAGCGAGTCAGACTGGTCGCAATCCAAAGCAAGACCGCGGTTGTGCTGTACCTGGTATTCGTTGCTCCCGACGCCGACTTCAACGGTCTATGGCCGGTCTTCGATCGAATGTTGAACAGCCTCCAGCTGCGCTAAGTCGAGGATCAGGCTTGCGGCGTAACTTTGCTGCGGAAACCACGTTCAGGAATTTTGTTCATTCGCATTGAAAGGGAAACGATCGATGTCAGGCAAAAACGTAATACTTGCCACTGCAGTTGCCCTGATCTGTTTCGGACCACTGGGTTGGGCACAGGCCGGGGAACCGGGCGTGGTGACGGGTACGGTCGCCTACCTGCAGCGCAGCGCGCTGCCGCCGGATGCGATTGTCCATGTGCAACTGCAGGATGTCTCCGCTCAGGATAAGCCGGCCAGAATTGTCGCTGAAGCAAAAATTCCAACCGAAGGCAAGCAGGTGCCGATCGCATTTCGTATTCCCTACGCCGCTACGGACATCGACCCTGCGCATCGCTATGTAGTTCGCGCGACCATCAGCGTCGGCGGAAAGATGATATTCACTTCCACAACCGCCTATCCCGTGATCACGCGGGGCGCGTCTACTGAAGTTGCGATCATGGTGCACCCAGTCAGCGCGCATCCGGCACCTGGTTCCCGGCACAGACCGGCGAAGCTGGAAGGGCGGGAATGGAGCTTGGTTGAACTCGGGGGGAAGCCGGCGAATGCGTCGCCGGACGGGAAAACTCCCAATTTGTTGCTCAATGCGAACGATAGAAGACTGTCCGGATCGGGCGGGTGCAACCGGCTGGTTGGAGGTTACGAACTGCGCGGACAATCTTTGCACTTCACGCCAGCCGGGCTGACCAGAATGGCTTGTCCGGAGCCCTTGATGACGCAAGAGCAGGCGTTCGTGGCTGCGCTTCAGTCAACCACAAGCTACCGCATCGTGGGCGACACGCTGGAATTGAGTGACGGCACGCAGGTGCTGGCAAGATTCAAATCGTCCGCGACATCATCCGCGGGTCCAACGGTCACATCCAACGCGCCAGACTTTCCCACCGACCTCTGGCTCGGACAATGGAACGGCCCGGAAGGAACCTATCTCCTACTCGCCAAAAACGGAGATAAGTATGTGGTCAAGATCCGGTCGCTCGATGGGTTGGATACATATGAAGGAGTCGCTGCGGGAGAGCGCATCCAGTTTACTCGGGACGGCAAGCCGGAATCCATCCGCGCCGGCAGCTGGGGAAGAGACCGGAATGAAATGGCTGTTGGACAAGAAGAATTGCCTGATCATCAAAACCGGCGAGGGTTTCTGCCGCGATTAGCGTTTAGCTTTAAAGGGCGAAGGCTGCTTCACCTGGTATTGGCTTCTTTTATTGAGGAAATGTCGAGAACCGGCCGGTCCCCGGTTTCTACTCCATGCCGGTGGGAGAGCCTGCCTATGGCCTTGACCCGTTTGTTCTCCAGCTTCTCGAGTTTCTTGCTGTCAGGATAGGCGACTTCGATGGAATGGACCTGCTTGCCGTCAATCGTGGTTTCGGATTCGAGTTCAACCGCCCAACCGGTCGTTTCTGCGCCAATGGCCATCGCTCGGGTGAGCTTGCCGGTTAGGGTCATCTTTGGCGCGCGCGTTTCTGCCGGCAGAGAAATACACAAGAACAGAAGCGCGAGGCCGATGCCGATTAGTGCGCTACGCATGTTTGCATTTCCTTTCACAAAGGTCAGGGTCATTTTACCTGAGTGATGCCAATGCAAGACTCGATCCGGGCGGCGGAGGCAGCACTGGAACAAACTAAGAAGAGACAAGCTCAAGAGAGATGTGTGCTTTGACCAGCCATGACCGAGGCCATGCAATCGGCGCCGCTTAATGACGGCACCGATTGCAAAACCTGGTGGAAGCGGACTTCGGGAACTCGTCGCTATTTGTCGGACATATTTTTTGGAGACTTCTTGGTCAGAGTCGCCAGCAATAATTTCGCGCTCGGTGGCGGAGGCACCGCATTCTTGAAGACAATGTCTTCCGCGCTTACTTCTTTTCCATAGAGGCTCTTGTTGGCGTCGTTGTCGGGGCGCAGAGTCGAACCCGACAGAGAAATTCCAGCGAAGAGTCCACGAGCCCGGGAATAGGAAAGAATCTCAGCCCGCAAGGTCACATCGGTTTCGGCCGAAGCGTTCCGTCCCACCGGGCCGGCGGCGGCGGAGACGTCGCCCCCAAGTTTCACCTTGCTGGTCAGGATGCTCTGTGCAGATCGAGGGCTCATGAGCAACAGAACAAAGTCGGTGGCCTGTCCGCCCAACTGCAAACCGAAGCTGCCACCCTCGAGCGCCATCATGGTTGGAGCGCCCCACGGACCTTTGAAATTCTTGCCGCCGCGGCAGGTCATGACGCCCCGGCCGTAGCTTCCGCCAATTCCGATGGCAAATTTGAGCACGGAAGGCAGAACGACGACACAATCCGCCTTGTCAATAACGTCCTGCGGAATGTCGTCGGGAATATTCAGGATCTCCTGCATTACCTTTCCAGCATTTGCCACTCGCTCCTCTTCCTTCTTTTGTCCAAAAGCGGGCAGCGCAATCACCATCAGCAGAATCACGCCTAACAAAACTCTCTTCATATTCGCTCCTTAGAAAATGTTTGAACTCGTTTAGTGTCCGTCGAAAATCCCGACTCTTCGGGCTCCGGGCTCGGCCCGCAATGTTCGCTATCAATCAGTTGTCATGAAGAACGGCGAGGTCCACAGGAACTTTACCGGGGGCGCGGGGCTGTTCGTCCGGCTTGATCGCGACTTAATCTGTCCTTCACTCCGATAGCGGATTCCTCCCCGATGTGTGCTTGAGCATGAGGCCGATATGTATTTCGCAACCCACACGCTTCTCGGCTATGTGGTCACGCGAAAATGTTCGCCCAATCACTGGCGCAGGATTTTACGTCGGGGAACCGGGCAAGTCAATGAATGCTGCCGACTTGGCCCGGGGAGCCGCATAGATCCAAAGATAAAGATGTGCGGTAGCTCGTCTGTGCAATGCGATCGAGACTCGGTGTCTTCGGATTGTTAATTTCAGATGAAACGCCGCACCGCTCTTGTATCCAACAACATACCTGCCGTAAGCTTGCAAGCCACGCGTTCGACACATTCGAAGACCAACCCACGACGATTGGCCCCGGTTTAGCGCCCGGCACCGTGTTGGAAATTAAAACCCAAATTCCATGGATCAGATATTCGGAGGCTCTCAGCGAATGGCAAATCCGGCCCCCCGGCTGTGGATAAGAAATCAATCAGTAAGCCCTCGAAAGGAAAATCATGCTGCTAACCAATAAAGTTGCGATTGTAACTGGCGGCAACAGCGGCATCGGCCAGGCGATTGTCCTCGAGCTGGCCAGGCGGGGCGCGAAAGTCGTCATTGACTACATCGCGCATCCTGAGGCGACCACCGCTCTTGAACAACAAATCAAAGAGCTGGGAACGCAGGCCATTGGTGTCAAGGCCGACGTCAGCAAGGTCGCGGATCTGCAAAAGCTTGTGGCGGCCGCGGTGAGTCAGTTTGGACGACTCGACATCATGGTGAACAACGCGGGCGTCGAGACCCGCACCTCGATACTGAATACTAGCGAGGCCCAATACGACAAAGTGCTTCAGATCAATCTGAAGAGCGCCTTCTTCGGCACGCAGTTTGCCGCGCAGCAGATGATCAAGCAGGGAGGCGGAGGAAGAATCATCAACATCACGTCGGTGCACGAAGATTGGCCCATGCCCGGCAACACGGCCTACTGTCTCTCGAAGGGTGGCATGCGTATGCTCACGCGAACCGCGGGAGTGGAACTTGCGCCGCACAACATTCTTGTCGTCGGCGTGGGACCCGGAGCGGTGGCCACGCCCATCAATGTGGGGACCATGAAGGATCCGGCGCTGATGGCGAAGCTGGACGCTGCAATTCCGATGGGACGAATGGCCAAGCCTGAGGAGATTGCGAATGTGGTGGCTTTCCTGGCCGGAGACGGCGCCAGTTACATCACCGCCACCACGATCATTACCGACGGTGGCATGATGCAGAGCAGCCCGGG
The DNA here is from genome assembly GCA_963734265.1 of Terriglobia bacterium. Taxonomy (GTDB): domain Bacteria; phylum Acidobacteriota; class Terriglobia; order Terriglobales; family Acidobacteriaceae; genus JAIQFF01. The sequence goes on along the minus strand of CAVTGN010000008.1, from coordinate 342,494 downwards.
ATTGTAGCGGAGAATTTCATGAGCGTGGACTATGACGTGATCATCATCGGCAGCGGAGCAGGCGGCGGAACGCTCGCGCACCAGCTCGCGCCTTCCGGAAAACGCATCCTGCTGCTGGAGCGAGGCGACTGGCTCAAGCGTGAAGCGCCAGAATTGGGATCCCACGGCCGTGTTCGTCGACAACCGTTACATCTCGCCCGATACCTGGTACGACCATGATGGCAAAGCCTTCCAGCCCCAGGTGCATTACTTTGTCGGGGGCGCGACCAAGATGTACGGCGCCGCGCTGTATCGCCTGCGCAAGGAAGATTTTGGAGAGATTCGGGAGTATGACGGCATTTCTCCGGCGTGGCCGATCAGCTACGACGACTTCGAGCCTTATTACACGCGGGCCGAACAGTTCGTTGCGATTTTCGTCGCCCTGGGTGCGTGGTGGCTGCTGCCGGTGACGGTTGCCGTCGCGTTAGTGGCCGTGTTGCTGCTGGTGTCGAAGAATCCTTTCCGAAGCGAAAGCCACAGAACGGGCGCGACCGGACAATCGAAGTCCACCGGACTCGCAAGCCTGCCTGCGCGGTTCTGGCTCTACGCTGCACTCGTCCTGCTTTACGGGGTGGTAGAGACGCTGAACGGAAACTGGGCGACCATATATCTCGGTGGGAAGCCCGGAATTTCTGCCAGAGGCGCGTCGCTCGGGCTCACGGCGTTCTGGGCGACGGTCACAGCCGGACGCATCTTCTTTAGTGCGCTGTCGAAAAGGATTTCGGTTCGTTGGATTTACATCGGACTGCCCATGCTTCTGGTGGTGGCCTTTCCGCTGGTGTGAATTTGCAGGATTGTCCACTTTGGTGTCCGGGGAACTCATCGCTTTCTACCAGGTGGGATACGGGGTAGCGGCATTCGGAGTGGGACCGCTCCGAGATCTCACCGGACTTTCGTTTTCCAGGATTCTCTCCTTAGGTAGTATTGCGGCCGGTGCTATGGTTGTACTGGCCTGGCTTGTGATTCGAGGGCAGAATCGCACTGTTCTCAACTAGCGGCTTAATCCAGTGCCTTAAGAAAATAAGGAGACGCACTGCCATGATTGAACGACTGAAGGAGAGTTACGGATCAGCGCTTGGCTTCAAGGTTGTCGGGAAGCTTACTGCCGACGAGGTCAAGGTGTTTGAGCCTCAAATTGAATTTGTCATTGCCGAACGGAAGCAACGGCCGATCGGTATTCTCGCCGACCTCTCGCAGATGGAGGGCGCGGATTGGAAAGCGCGCTGGTACGAGATGCGTTTTCTGCAGAAATATACCAACCACATTGCCCGCATGGCGGTGGTGGGGGCTGACAAATGGGAAGAAGTGGTGGCTATCGTTCTCGCCGGAACTGCCGTCCTTCAGGCTGAGACTCGCTACTTCACCAGCGCGGAGATCACCCCCGCCTGGGAGTGGGTCAGGACCAGCAAGAACGCGGATCGTATCCCGGTACGAACCATCCAGGTGGGTTCAGGCCTGTTCAAGGACTACGTTCCGGAATACACCGATTTGTAAAGGCCGCGTCCTGGGCTCAGATCGATCGATCTGGTCTCCGGGCCGGAGCCTTTTCCCACGAAGGGTAATCGCATACAATTCGTTGCTAAGTCGGTCGTTCCTGTGTCGGTCGTGGATATGCCGATCGTGTCCGATCCGACCGGGTGAGGAGTCGCGAAGTTGCTCCGGCTAGTCCGTAACCTAATTCGCCCGTATCTGGGAAGCCTCAGCATCATATTGGCCGCGATGCTGATCGAGACGTTGATGGGGTTGGCTGCGCCCTGGCCCCTGAAAGTAGTGCTTGATAATGTGGTCGGCAACCACAAGCTTCCGCTGTGGCTTAGCCATCTGCTCACTACCGTCCTGAAGGGCGATGGTAAGATGAGCATCGCGGTGGGCGCAGCGCTTGCGGTAGTAGCGATTGCAACTCTGGGAGCCCTGGCGTCTTACGTCGCGAACTACTACACCGAAAGCGTGGGTCAGTGGGTTGCCAACGACCTGCGCATGCGGACTTATCACCATCTGCAGCGGTTGTCGCTCAGCTATTACGATCAGCAGCGCACCGGCGCCCTCTTAAGCACGATCACGTCTGATGTCCAAACCATCCAGAGCTTTGCCTCCTCGGCGACCCTCGGCATTCTTGTTGATCTGTTCACGATTGTGGGCATGTTGTTCATCATGTTCTGGCTGAATTGGGACTTCACCCTGATCGTTTTGGCGGTCACACCGTTTCTGCTGTTGCTGGTATCGAGATTCAAGAAAGCAGTGAAGGCTGCCACCCACGAAGTGCGCAAGCAGCAAGCCAATATTGTTTCGGTGGTGCAACAGGATCTGGAATCAATGCGGGTGGTGAAAGCCTTCGGACGGCAAGAGTATGAACAGGAGGAGCTGGGCGAGGTCAGCCGCGCCGTGGTCAATGCCGCTCTCAAGGCCCGCCGCGTCAAGGCCATGCTTTCGCCGATTGTGACTGTCACGGTTGCTGTTTGCACCGGCATCGTGCTGTGGCGAGGGTCGGCGCTGATTCTGGCCGGCACCATGACAGCCGGCGCCCTGACCGTCTTTCTTTCCTATCTGACCAAGTTCTTCAAGCCGGTGAAAGACCTCGCCAGCATGACTAATTCGATCGCGCAGGCGGCGGTGGGAGTGGATCGGGTGCGCGCCATCCTCGACGCCGACAACGTGATCCCGGAAAGTCCGGAGGCGCGCGTGCCGGAGTCGCCGGTTCGGGGAGGGATCCGCTTCGATCAAGTGAAGTTCGCTTACAATGCCGAATCCCCCGTCCTTCAAGGCGTAAGTTTCGACATCAAACCCGGACAGTTAATTGGCGTCGTGGGTCCAACCGGGGGCGGCAAGTCGACGATCGTAAGTTTGATCCCGCGTTTCTACGATACGACTTCGGGAAAGATAGAGATCGACGGCGTGGACGTGCGCGACTACAAGCTACAATGGCTGCGCAGTCAGATCGGCTATGTTCTGCAGGAAACCGTGCTCTTCCGGGGAACTGTCCACGACAACATTGCCTATGGAAAGGCCGGCGCCACGCGTGAGGAGATTGTCGAGGCGGCGAAACTCGCCAATGCGGATGAATTCATCTCGCGCATGCCTCACGGATACGACACCATGATCGGTGAACGTGGCGACACGCTGTCGGGAGGTCAGCGGCAACGCATCGGGATCGCGCGGGCCCTGGTTCGCGACAATCCGATTCTGATCCTCGACGAACCGACTGCTGCGCTGGACACGGAATCCGAACGCCTGGTCATCGAAGCCCTCGAGAGATTGATGAAGGGCCGCACCGTGATTACGATCGCGCATCGCTTGAGTACAATTCGGGACGCCGACAAGATCATCGTTCTGGATGGAGGCGTCGTCGCGGAGCAGGGAACTCACGAAGAGTTGCTGGCGCTGGGAGGAATTTATGCCGCCCTTACCGGCAGCCAGTTCGAGACAGCGCCCGCAAAAGCAGACTTGAGCCCGAGCGCCTGAGCCTGACTCTGTGGTTTGGTTCTATTACCGATACAGTTTTTGTTACCGGAGGCAAATTGCCGCGCTCTCTGATCGTGCTCCCCGATGATTCCGCACGGCCGATTTTGGATGCCATCAACGGAGCAACCAAGTCGCTCCGAGTGAAAATGTTCGTCTTTTCCGATCCGGCACTGCTCAAGGCCGTGCTGGCCGCCCGCGCCCGCGGCGTGAATGTCCGCGTCATGCTGAATCCGGCCCGTCGAGACGGCGAAGCAGATAATGAAAAGACCCGGAAGACACTCACCGCCGGAGGAGTCGATGTCCTCGACAGCAATCCCGCATACGACGTAACTCACGAGAAGTCGATGGTGGTGGATGACGAGCATGCGTTCGTGAAATCTCTCAACTGGCAGACGAAAAATCTGACCGAGACGCGGGACTACGCGGTAGTGACCTCACATGCTCACGAAGTCAACGAGATCATCGAATGCTTCGAGGCCGACTGGAGCCGCAAAGAGTTCGAGTCGGGTCCCGATTCTCACCTGATCTGGTGTAAGGGGAATGGCCGCGACCGGATCGCCGCCTTCATCGATGGCGCAAAGCACTCGCTGTTCCTGCAAAATGAGCGCTATCAGGACCCCATCATCATCGAGCACCTGGTGCGAGCTCAAATGCGGGGAGTGAAAGTCCATGTCATGTCCCGCCCTCCGCACACGCTCAAGAAAGGAAAAACTGATCGAGGGAGTTGGCGGTCTGCGAGTGATGGATGATGTGGGGGTGAAGGTGCGCAAGATGAAGCACCTGAAGCTTCACGGCAAAATGCTGCTTGCGGATGGTGTGCGCGCCATTGTGGGATCGATTAATCTTGCCCCTGGCAGCTTTGACAGCCGCCGCGAGCTGGCCATCGAAGTGCGCGATGACGACGTCGTGAGCCGGCTGCACAAAATCGTGCAGCACGACTGGAAGCATTCTCATCCGCTCGATCTGAGCGATGCCGGCCTGTTAGCGGACCTCGAGGATAGGCAAGGCGTCAAAGACCTCGCGATTCCCAGCCCCGACAGGAAGCCAGGAGAAAAAGCGGGACAAGAAGAAATAGAGGCCCGGTCAGCATCATGCGTCGGCACCCGATTGCCTCAGCGCGAGGCAAGCCGCACCTTTCCTTCTGGCAAGAGCCTTCACCTGACAAAATCTTGACCCGAACACCGGGTTGAGTCCGGTCCGGCGGCTACCGGATTAGAGCCACTTGAACAGATGGACGACTTTCTTGCCGCCTTCCTCGGTGTAATGCACGACGACGTGGTCGCCTTCTTTGGCAGTCCATTCGGAGCTTTTGACAACCCCGTGCTCGGCATCGACGGTCGCGTCCTTGGCCACGTGGTAAGTGTCTTCGGTGCCATCCGCGGCTTTAACGGTTACCGTGCGCGCTGCCTTATCCACGTGAGTCACGGTGCCCTTGCCTTCCTTCAGCGCATCTTTGCCGAAGTCATCCACTCCGACCGCGGTCTTGTCAGCGCCTTTCTCGGTATAGTGCACCACGACCCGGGTACCCTCTTTGCCCGCCATGTAAGTATCCACAGCGCCGGTCTTGGCGCCCATGGCGACGTCTTTGGATGCATGCATCGTGGTTTTAGCGGTGTACTTGAAGACGTGCTCGGTCCCGTCCGCGGTTTCGATGGCGATGGTCTTGGCTGCTGAGTCGACCTTCTTCACAACTCCAGCGACGGCGTGCACGACGTCCCCACCCTTCGGTTGATCCTGCCCTGCCGCAGAGATGAAGGCGGTTATGCACAAACCGGCAACAGCTAACGGAAGAAAAAATTTCGAACTGATGGAACGCATCTTGACCTCTCCTTTGTGAGTAACGATTCGCATATAGGCGATCTGCATAACTTGCCTAGCCGAAATCTTTGAATCACTCTTAACAAGAGTGAAGCGTTATGTGCTGCGCTTCAAGAGCGCTACGGAGCTGGTTGCAAGACCAGGGTCTTCACCAGGCGAAATCTTAGAACACTTTCCGCGGGAACCCGAACTTCTTTCCCCCGGGTGAAGGCCTGGGTTGCGAATCCGCTGCCGGCACCGGCGAGAGCGCCAATTCCCGCTCCCTTTCCGCCACCGAATATTCCACCCATCAGAGCGCCGAGGGCTGAGCCGCCGCCCAGGAACTCGGCGGTCCGACTGTTTGCCCCAAAGCCTTTGCGGTTCGATTCGGCGAGGGTGGAACTGGCGACTCTGTACTCCTTGTTGTTAATCCTGACAGAATACAGGTCCAGCATCAATTCCGAACTGTGGATCGCGCCGCCGGTTGATGTCTTCGCGATCAGCAGCCGGGCTGGGGTTCCCGCTGGGATGGCCACGTTCCCCGCGGTATCCCGCACGTCTTCCGTAATCGTCGCCGAGTAGGTCTGACCTTCATACGAATTTGTAGAATCGATAATTTCGTTGGTTCGCACCGGCAGGTCCGCGCCATTGGGGATCACCATCGCGTTCGCAGGCGGCGTAGCAACCGTGCCGGAGCTATTAAAAACAATGGCATCGACATCGCTGGTGGGGAACTGATATTTGATCCCTTCCGAACCCTGAAAGGCCAGCGGATTAGCGCCGGTAAAGTGTCCGGTGTAGCCCTTTCCGTTGCGCAAGGTCACCGCGTCCGACGACGAACTGAAGGCGAGCGACTGCACGTCCTTGAGCGGAAACTGATACTGGATGCCCTGCTGGTCGGTGAATGTCACGGCTGCACCGTCATATTGACCGGAGTAACTGTTTCCGTCGCGCAACACAATAGTGTCCGCAAAAATATGCGGTGCTAAACACAGAATGACCGTGGAGATAATCACTGAAACCCGTCTCATGTTCCCTCCAGTGGGCGGCCTGAAATTGAGGCCGAAGAATAAAGTCTGAAAGCAGAACTACTTCGGCGCCGTTGCCATCATGGCTTGCAGGCCATTGACAGCGATCTGCACCCCAATGCACATCAAAACGAACGCAATCACCCTCAAGATTCCCTGGGCTGTCTGCGGCGCAACTTTCTGAGTAATTTTTGGAGCATAGGTATAGCACACGTACACGCTGACGCTCAGCGCCACAACGGCGATGGCAATCCCGACATGTGCCAGTATATTTGCCAGCACCGCGGTCCTCGAGGCGTGCGCGCTCAGGGTCAGCATGACGACGATGCAACCCGGGCCGGCGGTGATGGGAAAGGTCAGGGGGTAGAAGACTTTGCCTTCCAACCTCCCGCCGCTGCTGCTGTCAGCCGCGTCCTGCTTCGTGGCTTTCGTACCATCCTGGTTATTGAGCAAGCCCCATCCCATTCCTGCCAGAACAAAGCCGCCTGCGAGCTGCACTACGGGAAGCGAGATGCCGAAGAAGGATAGGAGAGTCGCGCCGACCAGTTCGATGATAAGCAGGAAAAGGACCGTGCTTACGGCGACCCGGCGAGCCAGATCCCGAAATAAGTCCGTCGGCGCCTCACCCACAACGCCAAGGAAAATCAATGCCGATCCGATCGGGTTGATCACCGGCAGCAGGGCACTGAAGGCGAGCCCAAAATATTTCAGAACAAGCGCCATTTTGTGGAAGCATCATATCCAAATTCCGCGTACTCGGAAATTTTTCTTTGCCCGTTCAACGAGACGGTTTGTCGTCGGCATACTGGACGAATCGCCGATCAATTCGCCTTGCCGGATGAACCAGTTCCTGCGAGAATCTTCGCTGGTTGGAGAAGGATAGCGTGTGATCGTTGCCCAGGCCGCCAGGAAAATCGCTCTGTTAGAGAGCTTTGTCATATGAAGAAGATTTGGAATTTTAGATCGTTGCTGATCGTCTTCGGTCTAACTGCGGCTGGAATGCTGAGTGCAGGCGCGGTGACCGCGTTCGGCGCCGAGCCCAATCCCGAGCCAAGATCCGGAGGCCCACAACTCTCCAGTGGCCAGGAGCCGGAGCCGGAAACACCGAAGGCGGATCGTACGCCGGATCCCCAGGGTGAGTCGGCCGCAGACGAGGATTCAGCCCCCGCAGCGCTCGAGCTGGACGTTTCCGGCGCTTCCCCGCTAATTCGTGAACTCTACCAGGCCACACGCGAAACCAAAGAGCAGGCGATTCTTGCGTCTCTGGCACGTGCAAAAAAACTCCTGGACGATGGAGCCGACGTCAAGGCGACTGACGAGCGCGGGCGGACCGCGCTGCACTGGGCCATCTTTGGGTCGAGCTACAACACCAAGTCAACCATCCTGGTTGCCTACGAGGAAATTGCCGACACCCTGATTCAACACGGCGTCGAAATCAATAAGGAAGACGATTACCAGGACACTGCTCTCGACTATCTGTTGTACTCCCCAAGTTTTGAAATGCAGACCCTACTGATCGAAAACGGCGCAAGCAGCGGTTTTCTGGCCGCCTTCTATCACTTTTTTAACGACCGGGCGCAAGGCGTGCCGCCCACGTATGCTTCGGCAGTCCTGTTGTCGCGCAAAGCCGATCTTGCTCCCGGGCAGACATTGAGCGTGCGGCTGGAAGTTCCTGTCTATAGTGACCGTTCCCGTACCGGCGATCCAATCACGGCTACGGTGACTTACCCTCTCTGCAAGAATGGAGAGCAAGTCGCGTGCAAGGAAGGCGAGTTACTGATTCCGCCGGGAACCAAAGTCAACGGGACGATACTTTTCGCGTCGAAGGCTCCGGATAAGTATTCCAGGCCGCGGCTGGTGCTCGACTTCTCGAATATTCTTCACAAGGATGGTAAGCGTTCGCCTCTTTATGCTCGAGTGCTCGATGTTGACAATGCGCGCGAGACCATCCGCAATAACGAAATTCTGGGAATCGTGCAGCCGCATGCTACCAGCAAGGTTTCGGTCGCGATGGCGGCGTTGGGAGCAGTCAACCCGATTGCGGGATACACCATCAAAGGTGTGCAAACGGTGTATGGCTTGTCGATACGCCGCGAAATTCTTTTTCCCGCGGGAACAGACATACAGGTTCAAATCGTGCGCCCATCGATGTTGAAAGAGAAGGAAGCATGGCCGGGATGGCAACCCCTGCCAGTAGATGCGCACCTGCGGCAGTTGGTCGCCTCCGCACCCATGCGCACCCACACCCCGAACAAGACGCCTTCTGATCCGACGAATTTGATGTTTCTGGGCGGACAAAAGCAACTGATTGCGGCTTTTGGCGAAGCCGGCTGGTTCGAGGCAGATGATGTCGGCGTAAAGTCCGCGTTGAAAGCCGCGCAAGCAACTCTGCGACAGACCGGATACTCCAGCGCTCCGGTTTCCATGTTGATGGTGGACGGACGGCCGCCGGACCTGGTGTTTCAAAAATCCCTGGACACGTTTGCCAAGCGTCATCACATGCGCGTATGGAAGTTGTCCAAAACCTACAACGGCCAGGAAGTCTGGATTGGTGCGGCCACGCACGACATTGCCACCACCAACAGCAGGGGCGGCACCAAGTGGGCGCATCGCATTGACCCCCACATCGACCGGGAGCGCGACTGGGTGGAAACCGATCTGCTGTTCGTTGGAACCGGCGTGGCTTATGCGGACGTGGAACGCCCGGCCGCCCCGCGAAAACTTTCCAACTCGACCGGAGATGAAATCGTGACTGACGGCAAACTGTCGGTCGTACAGTTGGCGACTCCGAAACAAGGTCCGGACGGAGCACCCGCGTTGACGACGCGGCCGTGAGCACAACATAACGCTAGTCGAAATTTCTGGAGCAAAAAGCGATGAGCAAAGTTCGAGTACTGGTTGGGACCCGCAAAGGAGCGTTTGTGCTGACGGCCGACGGCAAGCGTGAAAAATGGGACGTCAGCGGTCCGCATTTCGCCGGCTGGGAGATGTACCATCTCAAGGGATCGCCGGCCGATCCCGAACCGGCTCTACGCCTCGCAGACCAGCGGCTGGTTCGGGCAGTTGATTCAACGCTCGGACGATGGCGGCAAAACCTGGCATCAACCTGGAACCCCTCCTGGAGAAGCGCCCGCCCCGGCTCCTCCGACGTCTGCCAGCAACAAGTTTGCCTACGACACGTCGCGCGGAAACCGGCAAGCCGCTGACCACGCATCAGTGGTACGACGGCACCCAACATCCCTGGGAGTTCAAGCGGGTGTGGCATCTGGAGCCGTCGCTCACCGATCCAGACACGGTTTACGCCGGAGTGGAAGATGCCGCTATTTTCCGCTCGACCGATGGTGGCGAAAACTGGAAAGAGCTCTCCGGTCTGCGCGGCCATGGCACTGGTCCCAAATGGCAACCCGGCGCCGGCGGCATGTGCCTGCACACCATCATCCTCGATCCCAGCGATCCAAAACGAATCTTCATCGCTATTTCAGCTGCGGGCGCGTTCCGCACCGACGACGGCGGTCAAACGTGGCGCCCGATCAACCGCGGACTGCGCTCGCAATACATTCCCGAGCCGACCGCCGAGGTCGGCCACTGTGTTCATCACGTCGCCATGCATCCCTCGCGCCCGGGCGTGCTGTTCATGCAAAAGCACTGGGACGTCATGCGCAGTGACGATGCCGGTGACTCGTGGAGGGAAGTCAGCGGGAACCTGCCCACGGACTTCGGGTTTGTGATCGATGTTCATGCTCACGAGCCGGAGACAGTCTATGTTGTGCCCATCAAGAGCGACTCGGAACATTTTGTGCCCGACGGCAAACTGCGCGTGTACCGCAGCCGCAGTGGCGGAAACGAGTGGGAGCCGCTAACCAAAGGTCTGCCGCAAAAGGACTGCTACGTGAATGTGCTGCGCGACGCAATGGCGGTGGACAGGCTCGACGAGTGCGGCGTGTATTTCGGCACCAGCGGCGGACAGGTATACGCGTCGTCCGATGCAGGCGACAGCTGGGCTCCCATCGTCCGCGATCTTCCGGCTGTGCTTTCGGTCGAGGTCCAGACCCTGGCGTGATTAGGATTTTATGATCCGGGTCATTCTTCCACCGCATCTGCGAACGCTGGCCCACGCCGGCAGCGAGGTGAGCATCGACGTGGCCGGCCCGGTGACGCAGCGTTCGGTGCTCGACGCACTCGAGGCCCGCTACCCCATGCTGCGTGGCACCATCCGCGACCATGGGACGCTACAGCGCCGGCCTTTCCTGCGTTTTTTCGCCTGCGAGGAAGATCTGTCCCACGAGCCGCCGGATGCGCCGTTACCAGACGCGATCGCGTCGGGCAAAGAGCCCTTCATAGTGATCGGAGCCATAGCCGGAGGCTAAAAGAAAGCCGGGTGCCCCATCCTTGCGCGTTCTGTGCGCAAGGGTGGGATTCCACAAACGTGTGTAGCTGGGGCTTTCGTCTGATTGTCCCGGGCATTAAGAACTGCAAGCACGAGCCCGCTCCAGCAGCAGCTCCTGTTCGCGAGCGTTGCGCGTAAGCGAGGCGGCGCGCTCGAACTCAGCCCGGGCCTCCTCCAGGCGCCCGAGTTTGAACAGCAGGTCACCGCGCACGCTTTGCAAGAGATGGTAAGTCTGGAGTGAGGGCTCCGTGCTCAGTGCATCGACGAGACTAAGGCCCGCCGCCGGTCCGAACGCCATGCCCACCGCGACCGCACGGTTCAGCTCAATCACCGGTGACGGCGAAAGCTTTGCCAGCGCTTCATACAGGGCCACGATACGTGCCCAGTCGGTTTCGTCCGCTGTCCGCGCCCTTGCGTGACAGGCGGCGATTGCGGCCTGGAAAGTGTATGGGCCGCGAGCGCGGCCGAGCTTTTCTGCACGATCAAGCGCAGCCAGGCCTCGCCGGATCAATAGTTGATCCCACTGCGCGCGGTTCTGATCGAAAAGCAGGACGGGCTCTCCTGATGGTCCCACGCGCGCCCGCGAGCGCGACGCCTGGATTTCCATCAGTGCAACCAGGCCGTGGACCTCCGGCTCCTGCGGCGCGAGCTCGGCCAGGATTCGCCCCAGGCGCAGCGCGTCTTCACAAAGAGCGGGACGCATCCAGTCCCCGCCCGCGGTCGCCGAGTAGCCTTCGTTAAAAATCAGGTAGACGACCTCAAGTACGGACGACAGCCGCAAGGCAAGCTCAGTGCCGCGCGGGACTTCGAAGGGCACGCGCTTTTCGGCAAGCGTACGTTTCGCCCGAACGATGCGCTGGGCGATCGTGGGCTCTGGCACCAGGAAGGCGCGCGCGATCTCGTCGGTTGTCAGACCTCCGAGAAGGCGAAGCGTGAGCGCAACCCGCGCCTCGGTGGAAAGCACCGGATGACAGGAGATGAACACGAGTCGCAGCAGGTCATCACCGACATCATCGTCGAGAGCAGCCTCGATGTCATCCATCTGAGCCTCGCCGTCCCGAACCTCGCGAGCCCCGATCTTCTGAACCACGCCTTCGCGGCCGAGTTGCTCGTGCTTGCGCTCCACCCGCGTATTTCGGCGGAAGTAATCGATAGCGCGATGTTTGGCGGCAGCCATGAGCCATGCGCCCGGATTGTCGGGAACGCCTGACTCCGGCCACTGCTCCAACGCGGCGACGAGAGCATCCTGGGCAAGATCCTCGGCGACGCCAACGTCGCGCACGATCCGTGTCAGCCCGGCAATGAGCCGGGGCGATTCGATCCGCCAGACTGCATCAATCGCGCGTTGGGTATCGGTAGTGGGCACTTCTACCGATGACACCATTTTTATTCCGCCAGCGTCAAGTTGAGGCGCCTAGCGGGCGTGAGCGCAGCGGGAGCCCGCTGCCGAAATCCCGAGGCAAAGCCGAGGGATCTGGTGTGGTGCTGCCGTCTGTCTCCGCCTTGTGGGTTCATTGCAGGTGAGAGGGTGCCCGCATTCCTGGGAAATCGAGAAACCCAGCGCACCCGATCATGCAACCCCACCCTTCATAGATCGAAGATCAAAGATTAAAGGGTGGGGCACCACAGGCTCCCTGCTATGCCGTCGGAGGGAATTCTCCCGGCTCGAACATCTGGCGCACTTCCGTCTCGCCCTCCCACTCCGGCCAGTGTTTCTTGTGAAGTTCCATGAAGCGCACCGCCGATTCGACCGCTTCCTGCCTGGATTTCAATTCAAACTGCGCATACCCCCCAATCACTTCCTTAGCCTCGGTGAATGGCCCGTCGGTCACGGTTATGTTGCCTCCAGACAGGCGGACGCGAGCGCCCGACCCAGTCTGGCAAAGACCACCGCTACCGAGCATGGTGCCGGCTTTCGTCGCGTCTTCGCCGAGCTTGGCAATGGCATCCATAAGTGCTTTAGGCGGAGGGCCTTGTCGCTCGGGATGTTTGACGATCATCATGAATTTCATTTTCAGATCTCCTTAGCTTTAGTTTGAGTGCTAAATCTCTGAACGGTTTCAGCCGCCAGATTCCTGCTCTACTTACGCGTCGAACGAAGCGCAGTGAAATCGACATCCCGTATTTTTATTTTGGAAATACTTGGATGCCGGCAACCCCTTAACTTTATCGGTGACCGCATCGCGCAGCAACACGGTTCCAGCGATCACCAGAAGCAGGGGCCAGAATGACCATAATATCTGCAGCAGACCTTGCAAAAATCCCTGGTGGTCAACGGCATAGGCCTGCGCCGCTTGCGAAACCGCCAGCACGCCGGATGGCAATACTCCCAACGCCTCTCCTGCATTCCCGCCGAGGAGCTGTTGCGCCTGTTCCGCGATCCGATCCAGGTTGCCCGATAGAATGTGAAGCCCTAGCCCCACCAGGCCGCTTCCCGCGATGGATCGCAAGCCCTCCGAGAATTTCTGCCGTCTCGCCATAACTGACTCCTGAATGCTCTTGCTTGCCTCTACTTGTATGTCGAACGAGGCAGGGCGAGATCGACAGTGTGGTGAAGGTTTTCTGCAAATGTTTTGTTATAGGTGTCGAAGTTTTTATGCACCCAGATTAGTTGTATATACATCTATTCTGACATGGAACACTCCCGCATACCGAAACTCCCATGCATGTGCGCCAACTTCCGCCGGACGACGCGGGCCCTGACGCAGCTCTATGAAAATGCCCTGCGCCCGCTGGGGTTGCGCGCTACGCAGTTCACTATCCTGCAAGCCCTCTCGCTGGCCGGGGAAGTAACCCAGAGCCAGCTCGGCGGAATCCTCGCGATGGACAGCACCACGCTTACCCGAACCCTCCGAATCATGGACCGGGAAGGATGGATTGCGGAGCGCCGCGGCCAGGACCAGCGAGAACGGCGCTTACGTCTGTCCAAGGCAGGCGAAACCCAATTCAAGCGCGCTCTTCCCGCCTGGGAGAAAGTTCAATCGCAATTGCGCCACCAACTGGGAGAGCAATCCTGGAAAAACCTTCTGGAAATCACACATCAGGTCACGGAGCTGGTCACGGCTCCCTAACGTTTACTTCAAGGAGACTTGTTATGAAAAACCTGGACGCCACCCGCCGAACAACAAACTATGGAAGGCTCACCACCGGGCTGATCGCCGCCTGGTTCATCTTTGTTCTGTTCCTTTCGGCTTTCCATGGGTTCAAGAACGATGCGAATCGCATTGGCCTGGCGGTCGCAGCCGCCGCCCTGATCCCGCTTGTCGTGTTCTCACTCTGGTTTGCTGCCTCGGAAAAATTCCGCCAGTTCTGCTTGTCTTTAAACCCGCAAATTCTGACACTGGCACAAACCGGGAGAATCCTCGGATTCACGTTCGTCCTCCTGGAGGCTCACAGTGTTCTACCCGCAATATTTGCGTTGCCCGCAGGATACGGCGACATGGCCATTGGATTGACGGCGACACTCGCGGCATGGAAGCTGGCCGATCCCAGTCATCGCAACAGTTTTATTCTCTGGCAAGCGCTCGGCATCACAGACCTGGTGACAGCAGTTAGTGTGGGCACCACCGCCCCTCTCCTGAGCCCGCACAGCCCATCGATGGTCGCCATGACGGTGCTGCCCCTAAGCTTGGTGCCAACGTTTCTGGTGCCGTTATTTTTTATCTTTCACGTGATTTGCATCGCCCAGGCCAGGGCTTGGAAAGTGGCTTCTGGCAACCGCAATCGCTTCGAGTTCGCTAAGGTCTAGCGTGGCCTGACGAAAGCGGTCCGGGCCGATTGGAGGAAACTCGTGGCCTTGCGGTGAGATGTTCGGACCTTGCGTTTCATTAGGCGCCTTAACGAAGCGTGTCTTCCTCCTCGGGAGGGAGCGCGGGAGCAGTGCGAAGGAACTTCATCAGTGCTTCGCCAGTAGCTTTTCCCGCCCGCGCCTTGAAAAAATCAGCGGCAGTTTCGACGACGCCAACTTTTTGGGCTACCGCTGCCGCGATCCATTGGTTCAAAGACACACCATCTTCTTTCGCGAGCCGCTGGGCCGCCTTTTTGATCGAAAGCGGTAGTTTAAGGGGATACGTAGATTTGCTCATGATTTCACCTTCTTCAGCTTCTAGGATGTATTTATTGTAAAAGAGTCTGACATGATCCAATCTGCATCCAAACCTGCCAGGCATCCGTGACGAGGTGAGGAATGAAAGTAGGACTGATCGGGCTGGGGAACATGGGCGCAGGTATGGCGGCGAACCTGCTCAAGGCCGGACATGAGGTCACCGTCTATAACCGCACGCCCGGCAAAGCGCAGGCGCTGGTGGCGCAGGGCGCGCGCCAGGCCGCGAAGGTTGCCGACGCGTGCCGCGGCGAGGCTGTGATTACGATGCTGGCGGATGATAGTGCCGTCGAAAGCGTCGTCTTCGGCCAAGGAGGTATCGGCGTCCAGCCTGGGCAAAGGTGCGATTCACATTTCCTCGAGCACAATCAGCGTCGCGCTTTCCGAAAGAATGGCAGCGGCGCACGCGACCAACGGCCAGCGTTTTATCTCAGCCCCCGTATTTGGACGGCCCGAGGCGGCGGCTGCGGCCATGCTCTTTGTCGCCGTGGCGGGCGCGCCGGATGCGATCGACGAATGCATGCCCCTGTTTAACGCGATCGGACAGAAAACGTTTCGTTTCGGTGAAAAGCCCTCGGACGCGAATCTGGTAAAGCTCAGCGGCAATTTTCTGATTTCTTCAGTGATCGAGGCCCTGGGTGAGGCCATAGCGCTGGTGGGCAAAGCTGGATTGGATCAGCATCAGTATGTGGACTTCCTGACCTCAACGCTTTTCAACGCGCCGGTTTACAAAACTTACGGAGGACTGATCGCCGACAGGAAATTTGCGCCTGCCGGCTTTGCCGCTCCCTTGGGGTTCAAAGACAATCGTCTGGTGCTGGCTGCGGCCGAAACGCTGCGTGTGCCTTTGCCGCTGGCCAGCCTGATTTACAACCGCTTCCTGACCTTGCTGGCTCGTGGCGGCGAGAAACTGGACTGGTCAGCTTTCTCGCAGCTTGCCGCGGAGGATGCCGGACTGAAATCCCTGCCCGTACACGGGTCTGAGACGCCCGAATAATTTCTCTTAACCGTTTGCTCAACCCGTCTGTTAAATCCCCACCCTGTCGTTCCAAAAACCGGAACGACGAGGGTGGGGCACCCGCTACTTTCTGGCAGCGACCTGCTTGCGCAGTCGTTCTTCCTGCTCCCTGAGTTCGGGCGTGAGTTCCGCGCCGAAGTCTTCGGTCTCAAACACCGGGCGAATTTCGATCTCGGTTCCGCCGTCGAAGGGGCTGCGCTTGAGCCACTCCACCGCCTCCTCCATCGACCTCACCTGCCACAACCAGAAACCTGCTATCAGTTCCTTGGTTTCGGTGAACGGTCCGTCCGTCACCGTGTGCTTGCCTCCGGAGAACTTGACGCGCTTGGCCTTCGACGTGGGGTGAAGTCCCTCGCCCGCGAGCATCACGCCGGCTTTCACCAGCTCTTCGTTGTACTTCCCCATTGCGGTGAGGATCTCCCGGCTCGGCATAACGCCCGCTTCCGAGTCCTTGTTGGCCTTGACGAACACCATGACTTTCATCTTGTTATCTCCCTCTGTATCGGATTTGGAGCTGGATTCCGAACGGGCTTGACCGGATGGATCCTCACTCTCCACTTAGACGTCGAACCGTCGACCCTCAGATCGACAGTTGCACAATCTTTTTTGAAAATTTGCTAAGTATCGGCGATTCTTGATCTTACTCGTACGATTTCGTCTTTCCGCGGGCGGCAACGGGGTTCGAGACGCGATAGAATTTCGTTGTAGACAGCCCTGACCGATTGGGCTTTGCCATCATCTTGAGGAAACGGTAAATGTGCAGAAATATCAAAACGCTCTTTAACTTCGATCCACCGGTTACGCCGGAGGAAGTGCAAGCTGCCTCGCTGCAGTTCGTGAGAAAAATCAGTGGATTCACCAAACCATCGAAGGCGAATGAGGCCTCGTTCCTGGCCGCAGTGGATGAAATAGCCGGCATCTCGACCCGTCTTCTCCGTTCGCTCGAAACCACCGCTCCGCCCAAGAATCGCGAAGAAGAGGCGGCCAAAGCCAAAGCGCGTGCTGCCGAACGATTCGGCGCCTGAGTTCGCCGGGCTACAGTTGCGTTTCCGATCGAGAAGAGCAGCCCTGCTATCGCGGCCCGGCCAATATCGCCTGCCAGTTGATAATTGCGTTCCAGACCAGGCGGTGATCTCCACGATTCAGGTCGCGATGCAACGGGTTGAAGTTGAAGGCTACGACGCGGCCGCGGCCAACTGGCATGTCAAGAATTGCCGGTCGTCCGATCAATCGATTCTCTCCCCAAGCCTGGCCGCTGACCACGAACGGCGCCCCGTTGCGGTCACCCCATTCCATAACGATGTGGCTGCGGTCTTCCGGTCCGTCGAGGCAGGTCGTACAGTAGGCCATGCGCAGCCAGCGCCGTGGCGGATCGTAGAGCGGAAAGTTTTGGCGGAAGACGTGAGTGCGCGCGGGATAGCCGTAGGCCAGCGGAGAATCCGGCTGGTCGAAAGTTACACGCACATGCGCTCCCGGTGTGCGCGTGGCGGCTTGCTGTGCCGCCGCGGCAGAATCTGCTCCACCGCCCTGCGTGCTCCGCGGAACTCCGCCGGAAGATCGCCTGACCCCGCGTACGATCCCGGCCTCGAGCGGAAGCATCGAGCCGCTTCCCAGAGTTACCAGCAGACCACCATCTTCGACAAAATGTTGAAGCTGAGCCAGACCCTCCCATCCGATACCGCCGGTGATGTCGTCCGACTCCGCTGGCTTGCCGAAGCTTGGAGTTTGCGGAGTTGCTTTGAAAGGCATCGGTCCCCAGGCTTTGGGCAGGCCCTGAATCTGCTCGGCAAGTTCCAGATCTACATGGCCATAAATCAGCACATCCACATCGCGCAACATTCCGGCGCGGATATCTTCGTCGCGAATGTAGGTGTAGGGAATCTTGCGCTGATCGAGCGAATAACGAACCCAGCCGATCGAATCCGTGTCGGCCCATGGAACCCACACGCCGATGCGGGCGGCTTTGGCTTCGTGCCGGGGCACATCGGGGACCGAAGCCGCGCCGATAAAGTCGAGCCCTAGTCGATTCGCCGTGGCTTTGACTGCATCGGCTAATCCATCGTGCGCCGGGATGATCCACGACCCTGCGGGGTACTCGATTCCACCAGCAGTAAATGCGTGGTCGGAAATTTCGATGGTGAAACTTGCCAGTTGGTAGCGGGCGGCGAGCAAGCCTTCCTGCCCTGTGTCTCTGAGCAAAAAGACCGGACCTGCTCCCGTGACAATGCCCGCCGGATGCGGTTCTTCGGTCAGGGAAGTGAGGGCAGCGGAGCGCACGGACGGATCGGCGGTCGGAATCGCCTGCAGCCGATAATGTGCGGGCAATTCCCAGGAGACATCGTCATAGGGCTCACTCCCATCCTTGGGATAACGCTGCGGCGTGAGCAAATCTACGGCGTAATTGCGATAGGGCTGGTCGAGGCGCACAACGTAAGTGCCCGCCGGATACTCGCCGTCTTTCAATTTCAACGGCGCTTGCGCGCGGCTTACCTCGATGTGCTGACCGAGCAGCCGACCGACCATTTGCGCAACCCGCGTCGGATCGCCTTGTCCGTCAGGAATCAGGAAGGCGTAGGGCGGCTCGTTCAAGCCCTTCTGCCATGAGTCCCAGCCTTTCTTGTAAAAATTGTGCAGCATGGATTTCGCATTCATGGCGCTGAGGTCGAGCGCCGCCAGCGCCGCCGTCTCCTGATAGTTGAGGTTGTCACGGGCTGACCATGTGACCTCGCCGCCCGGCGGAGGCAGTGGCCGATACCACTCCATGCTGGCCTCGGAGGGCGGCACAAAACGGCGCAACGTTTCGGCCGTGCCATTGCCCCAGGTCTCATAGCCGCGGCCGATGCTGTTGTGGTTCATGGCGACCGAATCCAGGTAGAGGTGGGCGAAGGCTTCGCCAAAATTCCAGGTAGATACGCCGGGCATGCCCATCGCGGTCAGGGTCTGAACTTCGTGAAAGCTTAGTTCCAGAAATTCGGTGTAGGTGATGGGGTCGATATTCGGGTTGTAAGGGCCGGTGCCGTTCCAGGTCATCAGCATGGGCTCGCCTTCGTGCAGGTCGTGGACGACCGTCGGATGCCACTCGTGAAACATCCGATGCACTGCCTTCGTGGTCTCGTGGGTCTGCTGATGCGTGTCCCGGTTGATGTCCACAAATGTATATTTCGACCAGTAAGGCGGTGACTGGCGCGGCAGCGTGTCGCGATCGGTCTTACCTTTCAAATAGCGATAGAACCACTCCACCATCTTGTCGCGACCATCGGGATTGGAAACCGGATTGATCAGAATCACGAGCTGTTCGCGTATGCGGCGGATCATAGGCTGCTCAGAAACCGCCAGGCGATACGCCATTTCCAGCATGGCTTCAGTCGAGCCGGTTTCGTCCGAATGCAGAGCAGCGTTGAAATAGTAGATGGGCCGGGCGGTCTGGATCAGACGATCGGCGGCAGCTGGATCAGTGCGACGGGGATCGGCAAGGGCAGCGGTCGCGGCTTTCAAGCGATCGAGATCGCGGATGCCCGCTTCATCCGCCACCGCGACCATCAGGATGTCGCGCCCTTCTTCACTGCGTCCGATGGTGAATACGCGCACTCGCGGTGACGCGGCAGCCAGAGCGCGGCAGTAAGCGTAAGCTTTTGCGCTGTCCACGAACTCGCCCGGAGCGCCCGCGATTCGTCCCAGAAAGCCAAGTGGAGAGGGCACTGTCGAGGACTTGGGCAGGTACGCTACCCACGGCGAGAGGAATTGCTTGTCCCCCGTGGCTGCGGCAATCGCTTCAATCGAACCGGGCTCGGGAATGTCAGGAGACGTCGAGGCCTGAGTCTGGGCTACGGCGGTTACCGCCTGCAACAGAGAAAGGATAAGAATGAGCGACCGGATCATGCGAGCCTCCGCCCTCGTGATGGTTCAAGCACGCACGCTTTGGTCGAGGGCGCGAGGGGAGTTTACTACGGCGATGTAAGCAGCGGAAAAGCGAGCAATGCCGCAGAGGGTTGCTGAGATTTCTCCGGTAGACCCGCGTTGCGATCTACCGTGCGCGCGGCCTCTTCAAAGTCGGCGAAGGCTCAATTTCCAGTATGAGTGATGCGCCAGATGGAGTTCGAGGCATCATCGGTTACCAGCAACGACCCATCGGGAGCGACGGCCACCCCAACCGGACGTCCCCAGACATCCCCGTTGTCGACCACAAATCCGGTCATGAAATCCTCGTACTCGCCGGTGGCATGTCCGGTCTGGTGCAGGGGTACCCGGATCAATTCATAACCGACCCGGGCCGACCTGTTCCACGAACCATGTTCCGAGGCAAAAAGGTCGCCGTGATATTCGGCAGGGAACTGCTTGCCATCGTAAAACGTGATCCCCAGAGAAGCATTGTGCGGATTCAGGATCACATCCGGTGTAAGGACCTTGTCTTTCAGTTCGGGATGTTTCCCCGCATGCCTGGGATCCTGATGTCCGCCCATGTACCACCACGGCCAGCCGTAGAAGCCGCCGTCCTGGACGTGGGTGATGTAGTCGGGGACAAGGTTGTCGCCCAGCCCGTCGCGTTCGTTCACCGAACACCATATCTCCCCGGTCATGGGATTCAGGCCAAGGCCGACGCAATTGCGAATTCCGTAGGCATAAACCCGCATTCCTGAACCGTCCGGGTTGAATTCCAGAACGTCAGCGCGATTCTTTTCTGCAGGAGTCGTGTCGGGATCGTCGACGTTCGAAGCCGATCCGACGGAGACATACATTTTCTTGCCATCAGGAGAGAACACAACGTCACGCGTCGAGTGGCCTTCCCCGGAGGGCAGGTCGGCAATATGTTCCGCGGCGCCGCGCGCCTGCAAGTCGCCATTCTGATAAGGGAAGCGGACCACTGCATCGGTGTCGCCCACATAGATCCACTGCGGATTCGGCCCGGGCGGATAGAAGTTGATGCCGAACGGACGATTCAAGCCGCTGGCGAAAACTGCCATCTGCTGCGGCTTGCCGTTTTGGGTAATACCCCGGAACACCAGAATGTCGCCATCG
Organism: Terriglobia bacterium; assembly: GCA_963734265.1. Classification (GTDB taxonomy): domain Bacteria; phylum Acidobacteriota; class Terriglobia; order Terriglobales; family Acidobacteriaceae; genus JAIQFF01. Next base: position 321,648 of record CAVTGN010000008.1, on the reverse strand, counting down.
TTTCTGGTCTCGGCCACGAAAAAATCGCCATTGGGAGCGGTGCGAATAATCCGCGGAACGTCGAGGCTGGACGCATACTGTTCCACCTTAAATCCGGCGGGAACCTGTGGCCATGCGCCCTCCGGGCGGGCAACGGTCTTAGGCCCATTGCCGGCCGACGGGGTCGCGAAAGGGGCGGGAAGGTCGTTGAGAGTGATCCTGCGAGTCTGTCCCGGCTTCTCGAAGCGATAGTCGGTGAATGGCGGTCGAGGCGGCGGCAGGTTGACGGCTGAGGCCTTTTCCGAAGCAGCGGGACGATTTGCCTTGGCAGCCTGGGGTGTGCCGAGGACTTTGGCATAGTTGACGATCAGCCATCGTTGCCGCGCCGGGAGTGCGGCCCATGACGGCATGCCGTTGTTTATGTCGCCTTTGGTGATGAACCAGAACAGCTCGCCCGAACTGGCGGCTTTGATCTTGTCCTGCGCCAGCCGCGGAATGTTCCCGGAGCCCTCGCCATTATCGCCGTGGCAGCGGGCGCACCGCAGATGGTAAAGCGGCTGACCGGCCGCCGGCGGCTGGCCCGCATAGGGATTTTTCATTTGTTTGGCCGAATCCGGGGCGTTATGAAAATTGGCGTTCTGAGCCCATGCACAGGGGACTAAAAAAATGGCGGTAACGGCGAATATTGCAAGTGAACTTTTCACGAATGAACTTTGAACCGTGCGCTTGCTGACTTTCAAAAAATCTCCTCCGTCCCTAACAAGGCGAGCTGCGGAACCAGGACCAACCCGAATACGTCAAATATCCTTTTATTTAATCACAACCCAATCGAGTTCGTATGAACCCTCAAGCAGAAGCTGGCGGGGAATCCGTGGCGGAATGCGTATGAGATCTCAGTGGATACCTTGCGCTGGACCCCGCCCTGGATCATCACTGCGGATGTTCAATGATCGGCGCGGTGATTGATCCACTCGGTGAAGTTCGATCGGAACAGGCGATCAACGTCGCGCTTAATATCCAGCCGGGTCACGCGGCGGCCGTCCCGGTCAAGCGCGTTATAAGTTGAAGTCAGAATAGGGATGAGGGTCGCTCGTGTGTTTCGCCACTTGTAGATTAGCTGTTCCAGAACCCGTGCGTCGGAGTGTTGCGGGATGAAACCGGTTCCGAGCATTTCGATTCGCTCTCGCGTGATCTCCTCCACGATCGACGGATTGTTCAAAAACCACCAGCACCCGAAGGGCATCAGGTTATTGAACTTTCGCGCATACACGCAGAGTTCGTGCTGATTTTCGCGGCTGAGAACGCTCACCAGAAAGCGGTTGTTGGGAAAGTCCCGGCATATATTTTCCAGCGAACGAAGATCGGCTCTTCCCACGCCGTCGCCGCCCAATCGGAGTCGCGGATTCACCTGGCGGCGCACTCCGATCATGAGAGACAAGGGCAAGCCTAATTCGCGGCACGAGGGCAACACCGCTTCTTTCAGTATCTTGCTTCGGAGCGTATTCTCGGGAAACTGAAACGTATCCGGCAGGGAGACCGCCATATACACAGGCCGCATACGCGCGTACCAGTCAGCGATAAATCGGCGAATCTCGCCGATGGACTTTCCGGAAGCCTGATCGTCAACCTCATAACCCTGACTGGCCAGCAGTTGCCACGGGTCAGACCAGTCGCGCAGCAACCGGTCCAGGCGCAAGACGGCCTGAAAGTGCGAATGCCGCTGCACGCCGTTCATCCAGAACGGAAGTTCTTCGACGTCGAGTGGGTCATTGGTCATGACCACCGAACTCGCTCCCGCCATTTCCAGGACTCTCAAGACATGTTCTTCCGCGCTTTGAGAATTGAAGAACGAACGTGCCTCGGAAAGGTCAGAGCTCTGAGTGGACAGACCGAAGGCGCTAAGCACGGCGACGATGCCGCGCGTCGCTTCGGAGACGGGAGTGTTTTGAACGAACAGCGCCTGCCAGATGGCGTCAGCCTGAGCTGGCTTCGACAGCGACCAGTAGTGTTCCGGCGTCATGGTGGAGGAGCGAAAGAATTCTGCCTCCAGATAGTGGTAGGTCAGTAGTTCGTCGATACCCCACAAATTCAGTTTGTCGAATGAAGGAGGAAAGAGGTGAGTGTGCATATCGATGCATTGGGTTGTCGCCAATACATCTTCGACCGCGGCACGAATCTGATTCGCCGCGAGCGTATCGAACTTTTCGCCGGGCCCTGTTTGTCCCGAAGACTTGGCTTCCACATTCGCCTGCTGGATACTTATTATTGCGCGCTCTGTGAATGATTGCGAAAGGCGCACCGGACGGCGGAGCGCCAGGACTCCAATTGTTCCCGGAGGTTAAGCGTTAATATACCGCTAAAAAAGCGCGGAGGTCGGGCACTATAGGGTTCGGCTGACGAGTGTGTCAAAGGAAACAAATAATGTCGCTCTTCAGCCGTGCTAAACGGAGAAACAATTTGCAAGCGCAACCCGGCGGCTCCGTCTGACTCTATAATTCCCCGTCTACAATTTGCATTTCCAGGAACGCCGCAAACGAAGGATCAGCTCATGGGTCATCCTCTTCTTGATCTAACCAGCCAGACCGCGGTGGTGATCGGCGGGACCAGCGGCATCGGACTTGCCCTCGCCCGGGCGCTGGCGCAAGCCGGAGCCAATGTGGTCCCCACCGGCCGCCGCGCTCCGCAGGTCGCTTCCGCTGTCGCGGAAATTGAGGCTCTCGGGCGGCAATCGTTGAATCAGACCTGCGACGTTACCGACGAGGCCAGCCTGGTGCAGCTTCTGCAATCTGTCAGCGCCAAATTCGGCAGCGTTCAGATTCTGGTGAACTGCGCCGGACGCACCAAACGAACACCCACGCTCGAGGTCTCGGATTCCGATTGGAATGCGATCCTCGAAGTCAATCTGAACGGGACTTTACGCGCCTGTCGCGTGTTTGGGCGCCATATGATCGAGCAGGGTTATGGTCGAATCATAAACATTGCTTCGCTTTCTTCGTTTGTCGCGCTCTATGAGGTTGCCGCATACAATGCCAGCAAAGCGGGGGTGGCTTCGCTTACCAAATCGCTGGCGATCGAGTGGGCCGCCTCCGGTGTGTGTGTCAACGCCCTTGCTCCAGGAGTTTTCCGAACAGACCTGAATGCCGCGCTGCTGGATGGAACCGACCGTGGTCGCGAGTTCCTGCTGCGGACACCGATGCGGCGATTTGGGAAGCTCGACGAACTCGGAGGCGCAGCCGTGTTTTTGGCATCGAACGCCGCAAGCTTTGTGACGGGACATCTGCTGGTTGTGGATGGAGGATTTCTCGCGAGTGGCGTGAACCAATAAGCATGGTGACGAATCGCGAGCCCGGTTTAATTCTCAACAACAAAAACTCCTAAGGGACAGACTAGGTGGAATCCCACCCTTGCGCACAGAACGCGCAAGGATGGGGCACCCGTCGTTTCTTTCTCAGTTTAAGTTCTCTCGGTAAGCGTGGCCGGTTCAAGACGGGGCACCAGAAGTTGAATGGCCGCGAGAGCCACCAGGTATGCGAAGCCTGCGATTAGAAACGGAACCATGTAGCTGCCGGTCCACTGCAAAGTGTAGCCGACGATCTTGGCGATCAGCATTCCTCCAATCGCACCTGCCATGCCTCCCATTCCGACCACCGAGCCCACTGCCTGCGCCGGAAAAGTGTCGGAGGGAAGAGTAAAAAGGTTGGCGGAGAATCCCTGGTGCGCGGCCGCCGCAAGCCCGATCAGCAGAACTGCTCCCCACATGCTGTCAATGCGATAAGCAAACACAATCGGGACAACGCTCAGCGCGCAAATCAGCATGGTGACCTTGCGAGCCAGGTTCACACTTTTGCCGCGCTCGATCAGCCACGACGACAGCCAGCCCCCGGCTACGCTGCCAACGTCGGCGAGCACATAAATCACCATGATTGGAATGCCAATCTTCATCAGAGCCAGGCCATGCTTGCGTTGCAGAAAATCCGGCACCCAAAACAGATAGAACCACCAGATGGGATCAGTCATGAACTTGGCCACTACGAACGCCCATGTCTGGCGGTGAGGAATCAGTTGAGCCCACTTGATTTTCGCCTGGGGTGGTTGCGGATCGCTGCGGATATAGGCGAGTTCCGCCTTGGAGACGTGTGGGTCCTCCTCGGGCTTGCGATATAGCAGCAGCCAGAAGATGAGCCAGACAAATCCCAGCGCGCCGGTGATGACGAATGCCCAACGCCATCCCCAATGAATTGTGATCCAGGGCACAACCAGCGGAGTGATGATGGCGCCGACGTTGGCTCCGGCGTTGAAGATTCCAGTCGCGAGCGCGCGCTCTTTCCTGGGAAACCATTCCGCGACCGTTTTGATACTCGCCGGAAAAACTCCCGACTCTCCGAAACCCAATGCCGATCGCGCCACAAGAAAACTGGAGAAGGAGCTTCCCAGGGCGTGTCCCATCGAAGCCAGGCTCCAAAAAACCATCGCCAACGCGTAGCCCAATCTCGTGCCCAGGCGATCCACCAGTCGGCCAACCGCCAACATGCCCACCGCATAAGCTGCCTGGAAGGCGAACACGAGATTGCCATAATCGATTTCGTTCCATCCCAGGTCGTGTTGCAGCGTGGTCTTGAGCACGCCCAACACCTGGCGGTCCATGTAGTTCTTGGTCGTGCCGAATAAGAGGAGAGCGCAAATGATCCACCGGAAATATCCGGCCCGGGGAATGACCGCTGCCGCCTCGGAATCCGACCCCGGGATGGCCGATGTAGCAGCAGGATTCATAGTGTGATGGCCCCGATTAAAGTGTTACTTCCTGCGAGCGGCGTTCTTGCGAATCCAGCAGGGCAAAACATAAACCTCTGGCATACGACTCAACATCACTGTCAAGTATAGGAATGACCCTGTGGGTGTCAAAGCATAAAAGCTTGAATTTGAATCCACTCAGCTCAACAGTGGAAGTGCTTGCGGAGTTTTCTAAAATGCCCGTAACTGGTGCCAGATCGAGGGTTCCACGGGCACGCCATTGGCCAGATTATCTTTGCGCGTGGTCAGGACGCGGTAGCCAGGATAGCGCACGCGCTCTCCCGCGGAATTGGGTGGCAACTGGAAATGCTCGATGATCTGATCCGCGACTCGCGCGGCGGCCGCATTACTTCCTGAGGGGTCGAGTGAAGCAAAGTTCACGGCGATGAAAACCTGCGAGACCCCGCTCTCCTGTTCGGGGATCGGCGGGATCTGATATGTAGCTTTCCCGCCCGACAATATTGCGGCCAGTAAATCGAGCATCAAGGCCAGCCCTGAACCCTTCCAAAAGCCAATGGGCAATGGGCGATTCGATGTCTCGATGGCTGCCGGGTCTCGCGTTAACTTTCCGTCTGCGTCAAAGCCGCCTTCCACTGGCAACAACTCCCCCCGCATGCGATAGGACGCCAACGTGCCGTAGGAAAATTGTGACATTGCCATATCCAGCACTACGTGTCCGCTGGCGCGCGGGACTGCAACTACGAGCGGGTTGTTTCCCACTCGCGGATCGGAAGCGCCCCACGGTGGAAGATTGGGCAGCGTATTGGTCCAGCAGATGCCGATGACGCCGGCCTCAGCGGCTTGCCAGCCATAGCTGCCGCCTCGCATCCAGTGATTGGTATTGGCCAGAGCTACGCACCCCATCCCATGTTCGCGGGAAAGTGCGATTGCCCTTTCCATGCAGTGATAGGCGTTGAGATTCCCGGGACCGATCTTTCCGTCCCAGCGCTCGAGCGATGCTGAACTGATGAGCAGCCCTGGTTCGGCGTGCACGTCGATCAGCCCACTTTCAATCATCGACAGGAATCGTGGAAAGCGGTTGAGCCCGTGCGTGTAGACACCGTCGCGGTCAGTATCGGCGAAAAGCTGGGCGCAGAGCCGTGCGCGCTTCGGCTCGAAGCCCAGCTTCAGCAGTACTCGCGAAAGAGTCTCGAAAAGCTCTGTGTAAGAAACCCTAAGCATTCATGTGGTCTCCGTTGTAGCGCTCGAGAATGACCGTTTTCTCCTCAATTTATGGGACTCGAATATGCAGCGGCTTGAGGCTAATAGCCTTTCACCTTGACTACAAAGTAAGTAAAGTCGTTTGAGCCATCGAGCAAAAGTTGGTGCGGCACCTTGGGAGGGATGCGGACCACATCGCCTGCGGAGAGTTTCCGGCGAATGCCGCCTTGAATGGTGCCATTGCGTTTTTCGTGCGGTTCGACTAGATCGCCGCCCACCATCGTGCCTCCGACAACCAGCGTCGCCGACCCCGACTTCACGAAGAAAACGTCGGCCTGAGTTTCATGCCATTCGACCACGCCATCAGCCTCGCGGCGAGAGAGCATGAACGTATCGTTGGCAAAATCTCCGAGACGCTGCACCGACATGTGGTGATCGTTCTTCGCGGCCTGGGCGTGCAGGGTCTGGTCAAGCTGCTTCAGTGAGTCGGCCGTCCAGATTTCGAATCCTTCCGGGACTGTCTCCTGAGCCCTCATCATGGGGAGGGCTAGCGCAAACAATAAAAACAACATGAATCTCATCATCGGGTCCTCGTTTCGCAATTTGCTGATCAAGGGCGGCCCCGGGCTGAAAGCAGATCGAAACAATCTCGGCCCGCCGACATAAGAATCGCTTGTCGCGGCTGTCAAATCGTAAAAACTGAGTTTCGTCCTGAGCCAAACTAAACTACTTTTGCGGGTTGTGTCACTTATACTTTCGTGGAAGATCATGCATCAAGTGTCAACCCCGGCCGATTGCCTCAACGAGATAGCTGGCCGCGGTCGTGCCGATGTTTCTGATTCCATGCTCGTCGTTCGAGTGAACGCGCTGACCGGATAGCAGTGCTTTAAAGTGATGACTGTTTTAGTTCAAACCAGATGGCAGCGAGCGGGCCTACTTAACATCGCTCCAGCCGCAAGGAGAGAATGCCAATGCGCTCAGAGTTTTCGCGTCGTGAGTTTATCGCGGGATTGGCAGTGCTAGGCGCCGCCAATAGCACGCTTTCGGCGGCCCCGTTTCAATCGTCATCGTCTTCCGTGTCCGGATCGTCCCGTCTGACAAAATCACCGTTCAAGATCGCCGTAATCAACGACGAGATTTCCCAGGATTTCGGCCACGCCTGCGAAGTGGCTTCGCAACAGTTCGGCATGGAATGGATGGAGCTGCGCAGTATGTGGGACAAGAACGTCGTTAGCCTGGATGCGAAAGAAATTGCGGAAGCGCAGCGACTCCTGAAGAAAAACAACCTCCGCGTCACCGACATCGCCAGCCCGTTGTTCAAGGTCGACTGGCCGGGCGCCCCGAAATCCAAATTCAGTCCGAAACACGATCAATTCAACGCCAACTTCACCTATGAGCAGCAAGGTGAGGTCCTCGACCGCGCTATTGCGTTGGCCAAAGCGTTCTCCACCGATCGCATTCGCTGCTTCGATTTTTGGCGGCTCGAGGACCAGGTGCCCTATCGCCAGGCCATCAACGACACCCTGCAACAGGCGGCAGAAAAAGTCGGCAAAAACGGAATGATCCTGATACTGGAGAATGAAGCCGCCTGCAACACTGGTACCGCCGCCGAATCGGCCAAGGTCCTCGCCGGCGTGCCATCCCGCTCCTTTATGCTGAATTGGGATCCGGGCAACGCCGCCACCCTCGGTGAAAAACCTTATCCCGACGGCTACAATCTTTTACCGAAAGACAGGATTGGCCACTGCCATTGCAAAGATGCCGTCAAGACCGCGAACGGCTACGACTGGGCTGCGATGGGCAAGGGCACGATCGATTGGGTGGGCCAATTCGCAGCGTTCAAAAAAGACGGCTATCATCACGCCGTAAGCCTGGAAACGCACTGGCGCGGCGCCGGCACGCCCGAAGCGTCCACCATACAAAGTTGGGCAGGAATGAAAGATGCGCTGGAAAAGGCAGGAGCGCTATAGAAACGACACGTAACGAAGGTATTCGAGAATCGCACGAGAGGGAACTCGCGAACGGCGGCGTACGGGCCGGAAGAAGCCGCAAGCGGTTCGGGAAGGGCACGACTTTAGTCGTGCCGTAAAGCCGCGGCAAACGCCGCGGCTTCAGCCGCTGGGGTTCGCTTTTTATTGCGGACGATTCTTCTCACAACATCTTATCTGGAGGCAAAAATGCCGAAGAACACAAGACGGGATTTCATCAAGCAGGCCGCTGCAGGCGCCGCATTCCTGGCTTATCCCACGGCGCGCGCACTTGGCGCGAATGATCGAGTTCGAGTGGCGCTCATCGGCGCCGGCGCTAGAGGGCAGGAGTTGTTAAAGCAATCGCTCGAGGTCCCGAATCTTCAGGTGGTCGCGGTCGCAGATGTCTACAATCGCCGCTTCGATGAGGCCAAAAAAATTGTGCCGGGCCTGGAGACGTTTGGCGACTATCGCCGTGTCCTCGACAGAAAAGACATCGACGGCATCCTGGTGGCCACGCCGCTGCACATTCACGCCCGGCATTTTCTGGACACGCTCGCCGCCGGAAAGGATCTTTATTCCGAAAAGACGATGACCTGGTCGATTCCCGAGGCAGAGCAGTGCCTGGAAGCGGCGAAGAAATCGGACCGCGTAATTCAGATTGGCTTGCAGCACGAAAGCGAAGGCCAGTTCGTAGATGCAAAAAAATGGGTTGCAGATGGAATGGTGGGCAAGGTAACGCAGGTGGAGTCGTGGATGAGCCGCAACACGCCTCATGGCAAAGGCCAATGGGTTCGCCCCGTTCTTCCTGACTGCACCGCGCAGAATGTCGACTGGAAAGCCTTCCTCAACGGCCGCCCGGACATACCCTTCGATCCGTTCAAGTTTCTCAACTGGCGCCTGTATTGGATGTTCTCGGGTGGAAACGTCACCGAGAACATGGTCCATCAAATCGCATGGATCATCAGCGTGCTCGATCTTCCGTTGCCCAGCGCCGCCTACATGTCCGGCGGCGTGTTTTCGGAAAAAGACGGCCGCCAGGTGCCCGACACAATTGCGGTGACCATCGATTTTCCCAATGACGTGGTCGTCGCCTGGCAATCCACTTTCAGCAACCGCCGCTACGGATTGGGCCAGCGCATCCTCGGCAGCGACGGCACCATCGAATACGTGGCCGGTGCCAACGATATGGTCAGCGGCAAATCCGAGGAGAGCGTGCGTTACTATCCCGAGGAAATAAATCGGCCGAGCGGGACCCAGTTGACGGGGCAATCACCATCCCAGAATCACATCGCTAACTGGACTGATTGCATGCGTTCACGGAAGATACCGAATGCGCCGGTTGAACTCGGATACCGCTCCGCTGTGGCGGCTCATATGTGTAACATGTCTTATCGACAAAAGCGGCGGCTCACCTTGGAAGAGGCGAAAGCGGCGCCTCCAGAATTCTAGGAATTCAAGTCCTGCGCCAAGTTTATGGCACCTTGAAGAATCGAAATCTATTAAGTATGACGATCGGCACAAACGCGGCTGATGGCGTGCTCACTCACGATGAGATTCGCCAAATCGTTGCCCAGGCGGCGGCCGAACTTCAAGTGACGGGCAAGCGCGTCTTGACCATCATTCCCGATGGCACCCGCACCATGCCCATGCCGCTCATGTTTCAGCTCTTCGAAGACGAAATCGGAATGCGAGCCGCGGCCTGCGACTACCTGATAGCCCTCGGTACGCATCCCTTCATGAGTGAAGCGCACCTTACTCGTCTGCTGGGTCGTCCCGTCGTCAACGGAGTCTGCGGCAAGGCTCGCGTCTTCAATCACCGCTGGGATCTTCCCGAGACCTTTGCGGACCTGGGCACCATTCCGGCGGAGGAAGTCAGGAAAGCTTCCGGCGGTCTCTTGTCCGATCCCATCCTGATCAAGATCAACCGGCTGCTCTTCGACTATGACCAGGTTCTGATTTGCGGGCCCGTGTTTCCGCACGAAGTGGTTGGCTTTTCAGGTGGAAATAAATATCTGTTCCCCGGCGTCAGCACCGGCGAAATGATCAACCAGACGCACTGGCTGGGAGCTCTCATCGGAAGCTACAACCTCATCGGTACCCGTTGCACACCTATTCGCGCGCTCATTGATCAAGCTGCCGAGAAAATAAAAGTTCCGGTCGGCTGCTTCGCCCTGGTTCTGACCGAGGGGGGCGTTGCTGGCATGCATTTCGGTACCGCACCGGAGGCGTGGAAAGCCGCCGTCGAACTCTCCGCGCAAAAGCATATCCAGTGGGTCGATCGCCCGTTTCGCCGCGTGCTCTCGGTCCTGCCGGAAATGTATGACGATATCTGGACCGGCGCCAAGGGCATGTACAAAGTCGAACCCGCCATGGCCGATGGCGGAGAAGTCGTGCTATATGCTCCGCACATCACCGAGTTCAGTTACACTCACGGAGCTTTTCTGGACAAGATTGGCTATCACTGCCGGGATTATTTCTTGAAACAGTGGAATAAGTTCGCCGATGTGCCTCGGAACGCGATTGCCCATTCCACTCACCTGAAAGGGCAGGGCACCTACGATGCCGCGACTGGCGTCGAAACTCCGCGAATTACAGTGACTCTCGCTACCGGCATTTCGGAAGAACGCTGCCGGAGATTGAATCTTGGCTACGTCGATCCCAAAAGCATAAATTTTGCAGATTGGCGGGGCCGCGAAGCCGAGGACATCAAGCTGATTCCGCGCGCGGGAGAGACTCTCTACCGGCTAAGAGCACCTGCTGTCGCGCCACCCGGATAAGAGAGCGGGAGAAAAATATCAATATTTATGAGCGAACTCAAGCTTTTGCAGCGCAACGTGCTGAAAATCGCCCCCGAGGATAATGTCGCGGTAGCGCTGAGCCGCTTGGACACGGGCGACGAAGTTGTTCTCGAGGGGCGATCCTACAAGATTCAGTCGAGAGTGCCAGCCAAGCACAAATTTACTCTCCAGGATTTGAACGCCGGCGACCGCATCATCATGTACGGAGGACTGGTCGGAGAAGCCACCGCTGCCATTCGCAAGGGCGAAGCGATTACCGTCTCCAACATGCGCCACCAGAGTTCTGACTTCCATGCAAAATCGACTTCCCGGCCATGGGATGCTCCCGATATCTCAAGATGGAAAGGCCGGACCTTTAAGGGCTACCATCGCCCCGACGGCCAGGTAGGAACGCGCAACTACTGGATCGTAATTCCTCTCGTCTTTTGCGAAAACCGAAATATCCGAGCACTGCAGGAGGCGTTCGAAAAGGAACTTGGCATCTCTCCTGCCCAGAACTATCGCCGGCATGTCGCCGACCTGGTGAACCTTTATCGCGGCGGAAAAATTGCAGAAATCAAGGACTACAAGTTCAACGAAACTCCGTCAGCGGCTGGCGCTGCGACGATCTTCCCCAATCTCGATGGCATCAGGTTTCTTACCCACGACATGGGTTGTGGAGGCACTCGGCAGGATGCTCAAGCCCTCTGTGGGCTGATGGCCGGTTATATTCATCATCCCAACGTGGCTGGCGCAACAATCCTCAGCCTGGGATGCCAGCACGCCCAGATTTCGATGCTGCGCGAGGAACTGCAGAAGCGCAATCCCCGTTTCGATAAGCCCTTGCTGATTTTCGATCAGCAGGCAAGCAACCTCGAGTCTGCGATGCTGGGGGATGCGATCCGGCAAACCTTCCTCGGATTGGTCGAAGCCAATCGCGTGACGCGCGCGCCGGCGCCACTCTCCGCTCTGACTGTAGGACTCAAGTGCGGCGGTTCAGACGGATTTTCCGGCATCACCGCCAACCCCGCGATTGGCCATCTCTCTGACTTGATGGCGGCGTTGGGAGGAAAAAGTATTCTCTCGGAGTTTCCGGAATTGTGCGGCGTCGAACAAGATCTGATCGACCGCTGCAAAAGCGCGGAAGCGGCAGACAAGTTCATTAGCCTGATGAGAACCTATGCTGCCAGAGCCGAAGCCGTGGGCTCCGGCTTTGACATGAATCCGTCCCCGGGGAATATCAAGGACGGCCTGATCACAGACGCCATGAAGTCGGCTGGGGCTGCCCGCAAGGGCGGAACGTCTCCGGTCAGTGACGTTCTCGACTATCCCCAATACGCAAGTGAATCCGGTCTGAATCTGCTCTGCACTCCCGGAAGCGATGTCGAAGCGGTTACCGCGCAGGTCGGCGCCGGGGCTAATGTCGTGCTCTTTACCACCGGCCTGGGGACGCCGACGGGCAATCCGATTACGCCCGTAGTCAAACTAGCCACCAATTCTGAGTTGGCCAATCGCATGCATGACATCATCGATATCGACACCGGTCGAATCATCTCCGGAGACACCACCATCGAGCAAATGGGCGAGTCAATTCTGGAACAGGTGATCAGCATTGCCAGTGGCGAGATTCACACTAAAGCCGAGTTAAAGTCGCAGGAAGATTTCATCCCATGGAAACGCGGCGTGTCGCTGTAGCGAATTTCTTTGCGCTCTTTGCGTCCTTCGCGGTTCAAAGCCTTTATCTCTTCCCCAGACTCATCAGATAACCCACCAGACCGTCAATTTCCTGCTGGCTCAACCTCGATCCGTAGTCCGCTGGCATCAACGATCGGGTTTGATATTCAACACTTCGCAACTCCGACTTTCGGAAACAGATGGAAAGTGCCGTCGATCTCCTGCATCTGTAACGAGAAGTTGTCTTCATTCCTGGCCACTCCCGTGAGCGTTTTTCCCTCCCTGGTTGTCACCGCCAGGACGCGTCGTCGAGGATCAAGATTCTGGTTGGGATCGATAATGGCGCTGCGAATGTCCTTTGCGGTCTGCGTACCCGCATACCGTGAAAGATCTGAAGCGATGAACCCTCCCTCGCCATTGACCATATGGCAATGCGAGCACCCGGCCTTGGCAAAAAAGAGATCTTTGCCTCGCCCCGGATCGCCCGGCAGCTTCTCTGCCGGGTTTTGACCCTGCAAACTTCGCAGATGGCGGATCACGGCCTGAATCCCGTCCGCGCCCAGCACACTAAACGACGGCATTCCAGTTCCCGCAATGCCGTCCTGGACGATTCGGGAAAGATCCTGGTCACCCAACTGCCTAATTTCGGCTTTGCTCGCGATATCGGGACCGCGTTCCGCGCCATGTCCGTCCAGCCCATGGCAGGCGGCGCAACTGGTCGCAAAAATACGCTTTCCTTCGAGCGCGTCATCTACCCCAGTCGTGTTCACCTGTTGCGCAGGCAATTGGACGGGCAAGAATACCCGCGATACGCACAACAGGACCGCGATCCTCGACAATCGAAGCAATGCTCGCTGCATGTTCTATTTTCGTTTTACTGCGATGGCGGACACTTCAATGTGCGCGCCATTAACCAGCGCGGCTGCCTGAATGGTGGCTCGAGCCGGCTTCGGGTCGGGCATGACGGTTTTGTACACTTTGTTCATGTCCGGAAATTCATGAATGTCGGACAGGTACACGGTCACGGAAACAATATCCTTCAGCTCGAATCCCGCCGCCTTGACCACCTTTTCGACGTTCGCCAGGGCCGCCTGGGTTTCGGGCCCGATGCCGCCTTCCGGCAGCTTGCCTTTGTCGTCCGTTCCTTCCTGTCCCGCAACGTAAAGCGTATTCCCGGCGATCACTCCGTCGCTAAAGGGAAGACCTTCAGTGCCGGGAAACTTGATGACGCGCCGCTCCTCAGCCACGCAGGTGAGAGACGTAAGGCAGGTCACAGAAACAGTCATGATGGCCAGCGAGCAAATCGCGCGAGCCAACGAACGAGTAAACTTTCCGATATTCATCATCGTGTCAGTTCCTTTCGCAACGAGTGAGTCGAATCTTTGCAGCCAATGGCCTTAGAAAAACCCTGTCATCCCGACCGGAGCGAAGCAAAGCGAGCGCAGTGGAGGGACCTGATTTCCCGCGACCTCTTCTCCGGACGCCGGAGTTCGCGTTCATGTATACAACCAGAAGGACGAAAAGCACAAATCATGAATTATCGAATCCGTGACCGCCAAACCGCCGGCCGGGCTCCCCTCCCGCAACATCTTAATGATTGCAATATCCGAACTTTCATTGCATAATCCGCCTTCATTAAATCGGTTCAGTGGAGACCCTTCTCAAGCGCAGCCGCGGCATCGTCTCAGCGACAGTAATCGCGTTTCTGACGCTGGGTTGCCTGACGCTGGCTGCAACCGATCATTCATCCGATCATCCAACCGATCATCATCCAACCGATGAATCGACTTCGGCGGTGATCGACGTCCTTCCCGCTCAACTCGTCGCTCAACCACCGGGAGCAAACTGGCTTTCGTACAACGGAGATCTCACAGGGCGCCGTTACAGCCGGCTGGCGCAGATCAACCCCGCCAATGTCGGACAGCTTCGGGCTCAATGGGTGTTCCATTCCAGCAACTCGAACCGCCTGGAGGTCACGCCGGTGGTGGTGAACGGCATCATGTTCGTGACCTCCGCCAATGACACCTACGCCCTGGACGCTCGAACCGGCCGAACCATCTGGCATCATGCCTGGCCGATTTCCGCCGGGCTGGTCGACGACGCCTCCGGTCATCTCAGCCGCGGCGTTGCAGTGTGGAGGTCGCGGGTGTACCGGCAAACCGACAACGCGCACTTGTTGTGCCTGGACGCGCGTTCCGGACATTTATTGTGGGACGTGGCCTACGCCGACTGGAACAAAAATTACGGCGCCACTGGCGCGCCATTGGTGATCAACGGCAAAGTCATCGTAGGTACCTCCGGCGGCGACGACGGCGTGCGGGGTTTTGTCGCAGCCTTTGACGCAGACTCGGGAAAATTGATCTGGCGGTTCTGGACCATTCCCGCGCCCGGAGAATTCGGCTCCGAGAGCTGGCCCGGTGATTTATATCTCCATGGCGGTGGCACTACCTGGATGCCGGGCACATACGATCCCAAGACCAACACGCTGTTCTGGGGGACGAGTAATCCCAGCCCGGACTTCGACGGCAGCGTCCGCCCCGGCGACGATCTTTATACTGATTGCCTGCTCGCGCTCGACGCGGACACGGGCAAGCTCAAATGGCACTTTCAATTTACTCCGCACGACCTCTTCGACTACGACGCGACCGAGACGCCCATTCTCATCGACCGGGTTTACCAGGGAAAGCTGCGCAAACTGCTGGTCGAAGCGAATCGCAATGGCTTTATCTATGTGCTGGATCGTTCAAGTGGACAATTTCTTTCTGCCACTCCCTTCGTAAATAAGTTAACTTGGGCGACTGGCGTGGATGCTCAGGGCCGTCCAATCCGTTCGGATCTAGCGCCGACGCCCGATGGCACTCGAATATGCCCAGGCTATGGCGGCGCTACCAATTGGTTCGCGCCTTCTTATAACGAGTCGACCCATTTCGTGTATTTCGTGGCTCTGGAAGAGTGCGAGATTTTTTCCCTGAAGCCGCAGGATTTTGAAGAAGGCAAGACTTACTACTCGACGGGAGTGAAAAGAATCCCAGGGGAGACTTCGCAGAAGATTCTCTTGGCCTACAACCTGGACACAAAGTCGTTCGCGTGGAAGTATCCCCAGGTAGGCAATGCGCGCTCCGGCGCCGGAACCATGACCACAGCCGGCGGCCTGGTTTTCTTCGGCGACGATGCGCAATCGTTCGAGGCGGTGGACGCGCGCACCGGAAAGCCGTTATGGCACTTCAACACCGGACAGGATTTCTCCGCGTCTCCAATGAGCTACGCCGTTCAGGGGAAGCAGTACGTGGCGATCGCGGCCGGCAGCGATATTTTCAGTTTTGCGCTACCGTAAGACTCTGCAATACGAGTGCGATACGAATAGTGAAAACCGAAACCTATCAACCATAAGGAGATTGATTCATGACTTCGACATTCTTCAATCGCAGGATGCTAATGGGCCGCATGGCCGCCGGACTCTCAGCCCTGGGCCTGGGAACTTTTCTGGCTGTCAGCGCACAAGGTAAGAATCGTGACTCGGAAGTTCACAAACTGGGTCGCGATGGCAAGCCCGCCGATGGGAAACAGATGATCACGGCGCTGATCACGCATAACGGCCTGCTCTACATCGCCGGCCAGGGAGCCAATTCCAACGGGCCGGTCGGGAAAGATGACATCGACAGCCACACCACGAAGGTGATGGAAAACGTGAAAGAGTTGGTTCTTACCGGAGGCGGCACCATGGACAGCATCTTGCAGCTCACGGTCTATCTGGCCGACCTGTCCTATTACGAGGCCATGAACAAGATTTTCAAAACCTATTTTCCCAATGGCGGACCGGCGCGGACCACGGTTGCGGTAGCCGCGCTTCCCGGAAATTCCATGCTGGAAATCAACTGCATCGCAGCTATCGTTAAAAAATGATTGAAAGATGAAGAGTAAAGACCGCAAAAGGAGAATGCGTCATGAGGCTCGGATCGATGGAATCGCCGGACTTTTCTCGGAGGTTTGACCGTAGTCGCGGGCTCGCTGCTCACGCCGCGCAAGCTCTTCGCCGGCAAAACGAAAGGCGCCACGAATGCCGGGATGACCGTGAGCGGCTTCGGCCAGACCGGGAATCCATATGAAGAACTCGGCGTAAAGACGGTTATCAATGGTGAAGGGACCATGACGGTGCTGGGCGGATCGATCCTTCGTCCTGAGCTCGAAGCGGTCATGGCGCAGGCGGGCCGCCACTTCGTACGCATCGCCGACCTCGAAGTTGCCGCCGGTAATCGAATTGCCCAGATGCTGAAACTTCCTGACGGTTACACGGCGGCGGTAACGTCGGGCGCTGCTGCTGCCATGGAGGCAGGGCTCGCCGGCATTCTCACCGGCAGCAACGAGCAGTTCATCAAACAGATTCCCGACCTGACCGGCATGAAGTCGGAAGTCATCATCCAGAAATCCCACCGCAATCCCTTCGATCATCAACTGCGCAACACCGGAATCAAGCTGGTCGTAATCGAGACCCGCGACGAATTTCGCCAGGCAGTCAACGAAAAGACCGCCATGATGCACTTCTCCAATTTTGCCAATGGCGCCGGCCAGATCAAGGTGGATGAGTGGCTCAAGCTGGGCAAGGAATACAAGATTCCCTGCATGAACGACGCCGCTGCCGACACGCCTCCGGTTTCGCATCTGTGGGACTACGCCAACATGGGCTACGACCTCATCACCTTCAGCGGCGGCAAAGCCATGCGCGGGCCTCAGTGTGCCGGGCTGTTGATTGGCAGAAAAGAGATGGTCGCGAATGCGCTGCTCAACAACAGCCCGCACGAAGACACGATCGGCCGCAGCCAGAAAGTCGGCAAGGAAGAAATCGTGGGCATGGTCAAGGCGCTGGAGCTTTATCTGAACGAAGATCACGAGGCCTTGTGGAAGGACTGGCAGGGCCAGTTGGACTACATCTCGGGTCAGATCACGCGCGTGCCCGGGGTGAGCACGGCTTTCTTCGTTCCCGACATCGCCAATCATGTGCCGCACATGAACATCACCTGGGATTCCGGCCGCATTGCGCTCGCTCCCAAGGAAGTCTCACAACTCTTGCTGGATTCGAGCCCGTCAATCGTGATCGGGTCCGATGAAAGTCATCCAGGCCTGGTCATGAACTCTTTCATGCTGCAGCCGGGAGAAAACAAGATCGTGGCGGAGCAACTCACGCGGATCTTTCGTGAACACTCCAGCGGGAAGTAACAGGCTTCAGAGCTCTTATCTAAATCAGCCTTGTTTTTCTTTGCGCCCTTTGCGTTCTTTGCGGTTGATGGCTGTTAGTGTCCGCGCAACACGGCGGACACGTCCCCAGGGAAGGAGTGAACATTGCCGCGTCCCGAAAAAAGCAATGTGCGCTGGTTACTGATCTTCTGGATGTTCATCCTGAGTGCAGTGGCCTTTCTGGATCGCGTCAACATTTCAATCGCGGGCAGTTCGATTGCCTCCGCTTATCACCTTAGCAATGTGCAACTGGGTTGGGTCTTCAGCGCGCTGTTGTGGGGTTACGCGCTGTTTCAGACTGTCGGCGGACGACTCGCCGATCGCGTTGGCCCCCGCCGCGTGCTCGCCGCAGGAGTGATCTGGTGGGGCATCTTCACCGCACTGACCGCGGCCATTCCGGCCGGTATCAGCAACGCTCTGATTCTGTTCATCGCCACCCGGTTTCTGCTGGGCGCGGGCGAGGCCGTGATGTACCCGGCATCCAATCAGTTCGTCGCCCGCTGGATTCCAACCCAGGAGCGTGGCATCGCCAACGGCTGGATCTTCGCCGGGGTCGGCGCCGGCGCCGGGCTTTCGCCTCCGCTCATCACCTACCTCATGCTGAACTATGGCTGGCGCGCCTCCTTTCTGGGTCTGCTCGGGCATCGGGCTGATCGCGGGAGCAGTGTGGTATGTGTTGGCGCGCGACACGCCCGCGGAACATCCCCTTGTATCGGCGAACGAGCTGGCTTTGATTCGCGCTGGGTTAGCGGCGGAGACGGACATTGAGACTTTGACACCCGAGCGCAAGCCCGAACTTGTGCCCTGGAGCAGAGTCTTCGCCAGCAGGGAAGTGCTCGCAGTTACGCTCAGTTATTTCTCTTTCGGTTATGTTGCCTGGATTTTCTTCAGCTGGTTTTATATCTACCTCGCCCAGGTGCGCGGATTGAATCTCAAAGCCAGCGCGCGCTACGCCACGCTCCCATTTCTCGCGATGGCGGTGGGTTGCGCCGTGGGCGGAGCGGTGAGCGACCGGCTCACGCGCTCGCACGGTCCGCGGCTGGGCCGCTGCGTGCTGGCTGCGGTCGTGATGGTCGGCGCCAGCATCTTTCTCGTGTTGGGTTCGCAGGTGGAGAGTGCGCGGCTGGCCAGCGTCGTACTCGCGGGCGGGGCGGGCGCTCTTTATCTCGCGCAAAGTTCGTTTTGGTCCGTCACCGCGGACATCGCCGGCCGCTCTTCCGGTTCGGTGTCCGGATTCATGAATACCGGGGCACAGATTGGCGGAGCAGTCACCGCGTCACTCACGCCCTGGATCGCCGCCCACTTCGGCTGGACAACATCGTTCCTAGTCGCGGCCGGGCTGTGTTTATTGGGAGCCGGAGCGTGGCTGCTGGTCGATCCACGCCGCAGCCTCACGGTTCATTGAGACCCGAACGTCTTCGCTGGGAAACCTCGACCGGGAAAACCGGCTCCGCCGCGAAAACCTGTCGAGCGAAAAAACTGACTCGACTGGCATAACTGACTCGAGCATCCCCACTCAAGCCAAAACCGGGCTTGAATGGGCCACCCCGAGACGAACAACCCCGAGAAGAAAAACCGGGAAGGGCACGGCTTCAGCCGTGCCGCCTGACCACGCACCACACGCGGCTTTAGCCGCTGAGTTCGCTAGGTCAAAGCGCGATCCAGATGCACATATCCGCCGTCGACGAAAATATGCTGGCCGGTAATATGTCCCGCCCTGCCGGAGATCAGGAAAACCACCATCGCCGCAATCTCTTCCGCCTTGGTCATGCGCTTGCCCAGCGGAATCTTGCCAACGATATTTTCAAGCTTTGTTTTCGGATCCGGAAAGCTATCCAGCCACTGCCGGTATAGCGGAGTCATCACTTCCGCCGGCACCACCGCATTCACGCGGATACCATAAGGCAGCAACTCGACCGCCCATTCGCGGGTCAGCGCCAGGATCGCGCCTTTTGACGACGCATAGCCCGAAGTGCCGCCCTGTCCAGTAACTGCCGTCTTGGAACTCACGTTGACAATGCACCCCTGCGATTCCTTCAATCGCGGTAGCGCGTAATGCGCCATGTTGTAACAGTGCAGCAGATTGCGCTCGAGCGACGCGACGTACTGCCCGGGACTTCCGTGCTCGAGCCCGATCCGGTCATTGACTCCGGCATTGTTGATCAGAGCGTCCAGCCGGCCTGCGACGCGAACCGTTTCTTCCACGGCGCGAGAGCAATTCTCGGCCGCCGAAAGCTCGGTCGCAATCACGTGACTCCTGGCTCCGCTCGCCTGCAATTCAGCCTGAAGCTGCCGCGCTGCCGGCTCATCGCGATCGACAATCACCGGAATCGCGCCCTCGCGAGCGACATCCCGGGAAATCGCCGCGCCGATGCCTTTGGCGCCGCCCGTGATCAGTACGACTTTATTTGTGAGTTGCAGATCCATCGCGTGATGCTAAACCGCAGAAAAGAAGAACGCCTTCGAGCCGTGCGGACTTCGCTAATCGAGATCCTGGTTCACCCCGGCGTGAGAGGTAGACTCGGACTCAAAAAGCATCTTGAAATCTTCGATAGAGGTGAGAAGGACCACGACAGCCGATCCGAAGACGCCGGCGACAAACATAACCTCGATGAGGCGAATCAGGGTAGAAATCAGAAAGTTCATGATCGCTGAATTTCAGAAGACACGTAGTACTAAGTACAGCTACTAAGCGAAGATCATAACCGCAGTTTCCCGGAGTCGCAACCACGGCTTCTAGTGCCGAGCTGCGCTCGGCCGCACGGGCGGGACGCCCGCGCCCACATTGGTTCTTCTCGCTGCCTTGGCCAGCAGCGCTGCTGCCACTCTTTTGATGTCGGCAACTTCTTGCGCTGTCGCTGTGGCTACATATTCGCGCACCAGCCGTTCGCAGCGCTCCCGGACTTGATCGTAGGCGGCGGGGTCTTCCCCCCGGACCGCGAGCAGTTCCTTGAGCCAGTGTTTGCCGTAGCCGGCGTGCATGGTTTCGTCGGCCCAGTCGAAGTCCATATCGTGTTCGCTGGTGGCGTCGCCGTAAGCGTGAAAGAGTTGCGCGCGCGCGGGCTTGTGCTTGATGTTCTTGGTTTCAAAAAAGTAAAGCATGCCTAAGCGGTAGATCGGATCCTGGCCCGAGGCGCTGTCGTAGATATAAGTCCCCAGCGGAATTTCCGCCGGATCGAGTCCCCAGGCTATCAGACGCTCATATCCCATCCGGCAGTGGCGCGATTCGTCGTAAGTCCAGCGCGCGGCGTTGTGAATCCACTCCCAGGGCAAAACGTCGGCGAACGCGCTCAACATGACGCCGCCGGCTTCCACCGCCCACACTTCATTCACATGGCTGATGGCGGAACGGAGCTGCAACTGCAGGCCTTCGCCGTAAGGGTAATTGGGATCAACCACGTCCGGCCAGTAGAAGCGGCAAGGCCAAAAGCGCGGATCGCGCGCCGGCCGATCTGGAACAACGTATGTCTTCGATCCCGGCAAAGGCCCGGCAGTTTCCGCCGCCGGCGATGGCCCAACTCCCACTCCGCCTACTTGCGTAAGTCGGCCGGCGACCGCTTGAGCCCAGGCGAGCGCGCCTTCGCGTAACTCCGGATTCAGACCGAAGCGCAGACTCCGTCCATTGTTCAAAAGATTTGATCTGCTCTTCTTTCTCAGATAGCGCCAGAGACAGAAAGCGATGAGTAGGCCCGTCAGCAATTGCATCCGACGCCTCAAGATATTCGCGGTAGGAATCACGCAAGGCCGGAAGTAAGACCTTCCCCACACTGAGAAGGAAAGCTGGCACGGAGGGCGAATCCTTTACCGCGCCGAAGAGTTCGATCAGCGCGTGGTCCGCACCTTGCTCTTCCAGCAGGCGGCTGGGAAATCGCAGCTCGAACACTCGATTCCTCAAGGCGTCGGCAGTTTCAGCGCTTTGCCAGATAAAACGCGCCAGGCCGGTCTTGATTTCGAGCGGAGCAATAGCCGGGATCCACGCCGCCTCGCTCACCAGCAGCGAGCGCTCGCAAAAGAAAAAGCGCTTGAGAAGCTGCGCCGTGTCGAGGCGCATCCAGCGCGCCCGAGGCTGCGGACTCGACAAGAACTCGGAAGACTGTGACATGCACCCTTATTCTAAGACTTGCAAGGCCAGGAGGTCAGAATACATTGCTGAGCGCCGCCGTGATTACCGCCACAATCAAGACCAGCAATCCCTGATTCAGCAGCCGCCGGGCGGCGGCCGGCGCGCCCTGCCACTCGCCCCGCCACAGGCCCCAGAGGTTTCCCACAATGATGGACAAGGAAATGAACAGCGGCCAACCCACCACCACGCCCCATCGTCCGAGCTTCGCGGCCCCGGCTCCGTAAAGATAAAAACTGCCGATCCACATCACCGCCATCAGGGCGCTCAGGCCCAGATTTCGCGGCGTCTCGCGGTTCCAATATTGTCCCAAGGTTTTTCGGGTGACCATCAGGTACAGACAATAGGCGGCATTCGCGACAAAGCCCATGGTGAACAGCAGAGCCCACACCGTGTTTCCCGATGAAGCCCGCGACACTCCCGAAGCCTCGGCGGCGCTGATCACATTTCCCCCGAACGCCATCCCGACATTGGGCAGGCAGGAGAGTATGCCCGCGAGAATCGCGATCGCCAGCCCAACTTTGAATACATTGGAATCGGCCACGCTGGATTTGCCTGCAGACGACGTTCTTCGCGAACCCGCGACCGCGCATAACCAGATGCCGAGAATGACCAGCGCAGTTCCCACCAGCAGAACCAGGCCTTTCGTCGTAAAAAGTGTCTGCGGAAAAAAGACCAGCAGCGGAATCAGGGCGCCCAGGCTGGCGATGAGCCCCATGATGATCGGATAGCCGAGAGCCATTCCCAGCCGATCCATTCCCAGTCCGAAGAGGACGGCGCCGACGCCCCATCCCAGGCCGAAAAGCGCGAGAACCGCGAGATCCCGAGGCGGCGTTGCCGCATACACCGCGAAAATATTAGGAACCAAAAGAAGGGTGATGATCCAGTTGAAGACCAACATGCCTAGAAGTGAAAACGTTGCCCAGGTGTGTTCCCACGACCACTGCTTCACCATCGTCATGGGAAGAACGAAGGTTCCCTGCAGTGCGGCCGCCAAAAGCACGAGGAGAAAACCTACTGCCAGATCAAGGTGAAGCAGGCTGGTCCTCCCTCAGCGCAGAATCGTCGTGGCATTCGCCGCGGCGCATTGCCACTTGTCGCCCTTATAGATCCAGGTGTCAACGAAGCGTTCCCGCCGCAGGTAGGGTTTGCCGCCCTCGGTCCCCTTTTCACGGAATATCCCGGTTGCGATCGCGGCGTTTCCGAAGACCCGCACGCTGATCGATTCCGGCGTGACCTGCTGTTCCTGCGTGTTGGAGGGTTTTATGCTGGCTAGAAACTCGGCCTTCGACTGGATGCTGCCATCGTCGTTCACCAGCACAAGCTGATCATCGAGAATCGAGTCGAGGGCTTTGCGATCCCCCAGTTTGTAAGCCTGATTCCAGGCCTTTTCCAGGGCAATGATCTTCGACTTAACATCCAAGGAAGAATCGTCCTGTCCGCTTGCAAGCAAAGCTGCAGTGCACATGAAAGCGATCAGAAAACCGGTCAGTTTCATTCGGTCAAGTCCTCTCCCGAGCATTAGCCCGCGACCGGAGAATCGGTCGCAAACCAATTTGGAGGATACAGACCATTTTGTCGATAGCATTGCAGGACCCGTGCAGCCTCAGCTGTAGGCGCGAGCCAGATGTAGGCGCGAGCGTCCCGCTCGTGCAGGACCACCGATCATGCCGTCAACTGCCCGCAATCGTCGGCCTTTCCCATTTGCCCGATTCCGC
Source organism: Terriglobia bacterium (assembly GCA_963734265.1). Classification (GTDB taxonomy): domain Bacteria; phylum Acidobacteriota; class Terriglobia; order Terriglobales; family Acidobacteriaceae; genus JAIQFF01. The sequence goes on along the minus strand of CAVTGN010000008.1, from coordinate 298,226 downwards.
GGACCGGAAAATGGCTTCGATGACGGCCATGTTCTTAACCGAATCCTCGAGTGGAACTGGGACCTCGCCGCCTTCGCGCACGGCTTTGGAGAAGGCGTCCCCTTGAATCGTGTACTGGTCGCAGGCGGGAATGCTCTCGGTCGTGATACCGCCGCCGAGAAGGTCGCGTCCGTCATCGATGAAGATGCGGCTTGGCCGGTCGACGGGAGAGTTGAACGGAATTTCAATTTCGATGCGACCCTTTGACCCCAGAAATTGCATGCGCTGGTAAGGCACAAGCTGCATGCTGCAGGTAAAAGTGGATTGCCCCGAAGGAAAATCGAGGATGGCCGAGGTCAGACGGTCAATCTTCATTTCCGGATCTCTTTCGATCAGTCCCAGCACCCGCGAAGGTTCTTCGCCAAACACGAACCGCGAGGTGTTGATGGGGTAGCATCCGATATCCATCAGCGCCCCACCACCGTAGTGGGGATTATTCCGTATATTTGTGGGATCCCGGTTGAAGTAGCTGAAGAAGCCAATGACCGAGCGCAGTTCGCCGATGCGTCCCGAATCGATCAGTTCGCGAGTGCGCAGCCACTGCGGATGAGTGCGCACCATGAAAGCCTCGCCAATCTTCACCCCGGTGCGGTCGCGCACAGCCACAAGCTTTTTGGCCTCTGCTACCGAAAGGCTGAGCGGTTTCTCACACAACACATGCTTGCCGGCTTCCGCCGCTTTGATCGACCAGGGAACATGCAGCTGGTTCGGCAAGGGATTGTAGATTGCCTCGATCTGCGGATCGGCAAGCAGTTCTTCGTACGATCCGTAAGCCTTGGCAATGCCCAGCGCGTGCGCAGTTTCCTCGGCTTTGCGGCGGTCGCGCGAGGCAATGGCGGCGACCTCGCTCCACTCCCCTTGCTGCATCCCGGGTATGACTTTTTTTACCGCGATTTTTGCAGTGCTTAGAACGCCCCAGCGGACTTTGTTGGCCATACGCAGACATCATAGCCGCAAATTTGCGTGAGATAAAACCAGGTAACAGGACGTCATCCTGAGCTTGCGAAGGATCTGGCGTGTATCGCATCAGGTGCTCAGGAAGGTTCCAATCAGCTCCGCGCGAGATCCTTCGCGGCCTGAAGGCCACTCAGGATGACGCCGGTACGAGGCGCGTCTCTAACGCAGCTCAGGATGACGCCGGCCGCTTCAACTCCCACAGAGTGCCGAGATCAGCGATCACAGTATCGGACGTCGATACCGGCGACAACAGGAAATCAGTGAAAGCGCCGCGATCGAAATCGAAAGTTGAAACGCGGACGTACCCGGTTGGAGTGATCCAGTAAGGTTGGTAGTTCAGAGCTTCAACGATCTCCCTGGTTCGTTGGTTCCGGTGCGTACGCGGCAGAACTTCACAAACTATAAACGGCCGATCCCGCCTGATGGTCGTTTGCATGCCCTCGAGAACGTCGGCCTCAAAATCCTCCACGTCGATCTTCACCAGATCAACATGTACAGGATGACGCTCCTCGTATTCATCAAATCGGACGGTCTCGATATCAAGCTGCGGCGAACCCTTTCTTGGCCTGCCAACTCTCAGCCGCCAAAGTCCCCGTGGTTTCCGGGTCGCGGCCTTCATGCCTGGGGAGGAAAAGAGTTGAGCGCCCGGACCGGCTCGAAAGCGCGAGGTTCTCGCACTGAACGCGGTTTTCCAGTTGGTTGAGCCGTACGTTCTTCTTCAGCTTTTCAAATATCGCTGGGACTGGTTCAAACGCGATGACCTGGAGGTTTGGATTCCAAAGCGGGCCCAGGATTGAGTACAGGCCGCAATTCGCGCCGACGTCAACGAAGGTGGTCGCGTGCTCAAATAAAGAGCGCAGCGTGCGCGAAGTCTCCGGTTCATAGCCGTCAAGTCCGTGCCAAAAAAGAAGCGAGGCCAATCCGATTCCTGCGTCCCGCCCGACAATCATCTTCTTGCCGTTGGGAAGCTGAATCGTGACCCCGTTCTTGTGAACGCTGCGCTGGGCCCGATGCGCAAAATGACTGGAGACTGACGCCAGTGGCTTCGCACAACCTGCGAGCAAGGTGCTCAAGTAGTAGTTATCCCGCCACCGCTTCAGGACACCCGCTAGCCCACTGGCCATCCCGTCCGACTCTCCTCGTTCACGCAACCCAGATTCGCGTAATACGGTTCGCGCACTCCAAGCGTAGCAGACTGCGTTCCAGCGGTTGGCGCGCTCATCGGGCTGCGGGATCGCCCGAAAGCCAATTCGGAGCGGCCAGGCCCTGTTGCCGGTAGAAGTGATGAACCTGATCGCGATTGGGCAGGGAAGGAATTACTCCCTCTTTTGTAACCGCCAATCCGCCGGTGACTACGGCAAACCGCACTGCATCCTCCAGACTCTCGCCGCAAGCCATCGCCATCGCCAGGCCAGCGTTGAAGGCATCCCCAGCTCCGGTCGTGTCCACGGCCGACACTCTTATTGCGGGAACGTGCGTGGAAGATGACGCAGTCACAATCAGCGCACCCTTTTCGCCCAACGTCATTACCACCTGTTTGACGCCGCTGCGAATCAGCTCGCGCGCGACTTCCACCGGATCGGTAACCGCGTCGGGGCTGCGGCCAGCGAGCACCTTGGCTTCACTCTCATTCGGCGTGAGTACGTCGATCAACCGTAAGACCGAGTTGGGCAGGGGCCGTACCGGCGCGGGGTTCAGGATCGTCACGGCGCCGCAGGCGCGTCCCCGCGCCAAGGCTGCCTCGGCCGCAGCCACCGGAATTTCAAGCTGGGTCAGCACTACCGCCGCCGAATCGAAAGCCGGCTCGCACCGGGAAACATCACCGGCAGTCAAAAGCTCGTTCGCCCCGGGATCAATCGTGATGCAGTTATGTCCGCTGGCCGACTCAACGATGATAAATCCGACGCCCGTGGGCGCATCGGCGGTTTGAGTCACATGAGCAACGTCAATACCTTCGTCGCGATAAAGGCTCAGCGCCATTTCGCCAAATGGGTCTTTTCCGATTCTTGCGACAAAGCTGACGTTTGCCCCTAGTCGCGCGCAGCCCACTGCCTGGTTGGAGCCTTTCCCGCCGTAGTCAACTCGATAGCCGGTTCCCAAGAGCGTCTCGCCGGTGCTCGGCATGCGCTCCACTTTCATGGTCAAGCCGGTGGCGTAGCTACCCACAACCGCGATTCGAGCAGAACTCAACGCGAAGACCTCCGTGATATCTGGGTATGAGCGCGACGACTTACAAATAGGTAATAGTGATTTTCAGATCGAGCCGTCCGCCGGGATAGCGGAAGGCAGCCGCATCGAATTTGGGCGGCCCGAAATGGCCCTTGGCGTCATTCGATGCCCCTACGCCTTCGCGAGGAATTCTTATAAAGTTGGTGTCCAATTTCCCGTTCGAGTTTTCGTCGTGAAAAACGGACACCGCATACGTGCCGGGCGGGGTGCCGGGAAATTCGCACACCGCATGCCGGTTGGCGATTGCGACCGTCTTCTGCATCACTGCTTTGTCAACCTGTTTAGGAAAATCAGCGGCCGACGAAAATAGCGCACAGCGCATCTGCCCCTTATCGCTGTGCAGGCCGCCGATTTCTACATGGATCACGTTGTCGGTTGCCGTTCTGACCTGCGCGAGAGCGGCTGGCGCGAACATCGATAGCAAGCCGGCGGCAATCAGGACCGTGTTCGCTTTGTACATTCTTCTGTTTCTCCAGCGCCGACTCACAAGCCGGGCAGCCGGTCGACCCTCAGCCTCCGCCCGCGCTATAGTATGCACGGCCCGGCCCGGCTAGACAACTTCCGCACATGCCGCGTCCCTATTGGTCTGTGCAGACATTCAGCGGCTTCCGCACTGTAGAATCTGCAATGCGATTTCCTGAAATTCTTAAGCCTGAAGTTTACTAAATACGAGGGACCAGCATGCCAGAGAAGCCTCCCACCGTCGATGCCCGCAGCAACATCGAGTCGGTCTTGCACGAAGATAGAAAATTTGAGTGCCCGGAAGACTTCCGGCAGCAGGCGCACATCAAGACCCTGGAAGATTACGAGCGCATCTATCGCGAATCGGTGGAACAGCCGGAGAAATTCTGGGGCGGAATCGCGAGCGAACTGCACTGGTTCAAGAAGTGGGACAAAGTATTGGAATGGAATCATCCCTGGGCGAAATGGTTCGTCGGAGGACAGCTCAATCTTTCCTACAACTGCCTCGACCGCCATGTGCAGACCTTCCGCAGGAACAAGGCCGCGTTGATCTGGGAGAGCGAACCGGGCGAAGTTCGCACCCTCACCTACCAGCAACTTCATCGCGAAGTACAGAAATTCGCCAATGTCCTGAAATCGCTGGGCGTGAAAAAAGGCGATCGCGTCGCCATCTACATGGGGATGACCCCTGAGTTGCCGGTTGCCATGCTGGCCTGCGCCCGCATCGGCGCGCCGCACACCGTGATCTTCGGAGGCTTTTCCTCGAATGCGCTGGTCGATCGCATCCACGACTCCCAGGCTGTAGCGGTCATCACCCAGGATGGCTCCTACCGTCGCGGCGCCGAGGTAAAGCTGTTTCCGCCGGTGGAAGAGGCGCTGAAGTCCTGTCCGTCGGTGAAGCATGTGGTGGTCTACAAGCGGACGGGAACTCCCGTGAACCTGCAGCCCGGCGCGACCACTGGTGGCACGAGCTGATGGCCGAGGCGTCGGACGAATGTCCCGCCGAAGCCGCTCGACGCCGAGCACCCGCTGTACATCCTCTACACTTCGGGAACTACCGGGAAGCCCAAGGGCGTCGTGCACACCACCGGCGGCTATTCCGTGGGCACGTACATAACCACCAAGTGGATTTTTGATCTCAAGGAAGAAGACACCTACTGGTGTACCGCCGACATCGGCTGGGTCACCGGCCACAGCTACATCGTTTACGGACCGCTGCAGAACGGCGCCGCAGTCCTGATGTACGAAGGCGCGCCCAACTTCCCCGAGCCCGACCGCTTCTGGAGCATCATCGATCGCCACCAGGTCAGCATTCTTTACACCGCGCCCACCGCGATTCGCACCTTCATCAAGTGGGGCGACGAGTGGCCCAAGAAGCACAAGCTCGACAGCTTGCGCTTGCTGGGCACGGTCGGCGAGCCCATCAATCCGGAAGCATGGATGTGGTATCGCGAAGTCATCGGCCACAACCGCTGCCCCATCGTCGACACCTGGTGGCAAACCGAAACCGGGCACATCATGCTCAGTCCGATTCCCGGTGCGATTGCTACCAAGCCCGGTTCGGCTACGCGTCCATTTCCTGGCGTGGTTCCCGAGGTTGTGAGCATGGATGGCAAACCGGTGCCTGAAGGCTCGGGCGGTTTTCTGGTTCTCACGCGGCCGTGGCCGGGCATGCTGCGCACCATCTACGGCGATCCCGACCGCTACGTCACCCAGTACTGGTCGCAGATTCCGCCCACATACTTCACCGGCGACGGCGCCCGCAAAGACAAAGACGGCTATTTCTGGGTGATGGGACGCGTGGACGACGTGATCAATGTCTCCGGCCACCGCTTGAGCACGATGGAAGTTGAGTCGGCGCTGGTGGCGCACGAAGCCGTCGCCGAGGCTGCGGTGGTGGCGCGGCCCGATGAGATCAAAGGTCAGGCCATCTCTGCCTTTGTAAGTCTGGAACACGGACGGAAACCCACGCCCGAACTCAAAGACGAGCTGAGAAAGTGGGTAGCCAAAGAGATTGGCGCCATGGCCAAGCCGGACGACATCCGCTTTACCGACATGCTGCCCAAAACGCGCAGCGGAAAAATCATGCGCCGCCTGTTGCGCGAACTGGCCAGCAGTGGAGACGTGAAAGGCGACACCACCACGCTCGAAGACTTCGGCATCATCGCTAAGTTAAAGGAAAGCGAAGAAGCGTAAAGATTTACGAATTGCCGGATTTTTGAATTGCCGAATTGAAAATCACTCGCACCCTGACCCAGTGCTTCAATTCTACAATCCGAAAATCTGGCAATTCGTAAATTTACTCCCCTGCTCCTGACATCAGAATCGGCATCGTGGGCGTCGCCGACCCCTGCTCCGGTTCGACTGTAATCGCAAATGCTTTGGCCTCGACCCCCGCCGGCAACGGCGGTTCAACGACGGTCGCGCTGCCATGGGCGTCGGGCTTGAACACTCCGGCCGGAATGGGCGCCCCGTTGGTTGGAATCAGCCACAGCTCATAGGCTTTCTGAGGCGGTAAAGCCGGCATATTGCTGGCCAGGAAAACCAGGCTGGACCGGTCGCGAACGTAGATTGCTTTTCCCTGCGGCTGCGGCGGAGTTTGCGCCGCAACCAGCGTCACACGCAACGCATTGGTCGAGGTCAGAGTGGAGACGACTTCGCGAGCGCGTTCCAGTTGCGCTTGCTGCTGGGTAGCCTGATCCTGCAATTCCGCCACCTGTTGTGAAAGGCGGTCGCTCTGGCGGAAAAAGAAAACAGCCAACAGCGCGAAAGCCGCTGCCGCGAACCATGGTATGAGCGTCCACGACCAGCGCCGTGCCGCCGGTTTGGTTGCGCGCGGCTCCTCGGCGATCGCCTTCAGCAAACGTTCGCGGGCGCGGCCCGGAGGCGCAGGACCGGCCGCCGACAACGCCAGCAACGCGGTGTCCCCACGCAGTTGCTCCAGTTCGCGGCGGCAGGCGGCGCACCCTTCCAGATGCTTCTCCAGCGCCAGACGCTCGTCACCCTGCAACGCCCCCACGGCGAGAAGTGCGAGATCGTCGGCGTATTGTTCGTGTGCGCTCATGCTTCAAATGCCTTGCGCAGGGCCATCAGCCCGGCGCGAATGCGAGTCTTGATCGTCCCCAGCGGTTCTCCCGTCTTGGCTGCAATTTCCGTGTGCGTGAGTCCTTCGAAGTAAGCCATCTCCAGCGCGCTGCGCTGCGCCGCGGGCATCCCGCTCAGCGTGCCCCGCACTTTCGCCATGGCGCGAGACCGTTCCGCTTCGCCGGCCATGTCTGGTTCGACTGAAACCACGACATCGGCGATATCGGTTTCGGGACGCCGCTTGCGCAAAGTGTCAATGGCGCGGTTGCGGGCGATCACCGCCAGCCACGCTCCCAGGTTGCCGCGGCTCGAGTCGAACACTCCGGGATTCCGCCATAGCTGCATGAACACTTCCTGCAAAACGTCCTCGGCCGCGCCGGTGTCTGCGAGCACTCGAAGGCTGACTGCATACACGATGGAGGAATAGCGATCGTAAAGCGTCGCCATAGCGCTTTCGTCGCCCGCGCGGATCGCCATCACCAGCGAAACGTCGGTCGCGCCTCCCTTTGTTTCAGCGCCAGACAAACTGTCGTTTCCTTTCAAAAGTACGGTTTCAACGCCGGAGCGGATTGCGCCCCGAACTGACACTTTCGTACCATCTTCTTTACTGACAATTGGTTACTCTGCCGCCCGGCGGCAAAGCCTCGGGGAAGCATACTAGCACTTTGCTCCCCTTCGATAGAATGCCGTACCCACAGCTTGTTGAAGAGCGCGGCGGCCACTCCCTCAAACATTAAAGAGTAAACTAACCGGGCAATATTCAGAGAGGCATAGGATGGGAGATCTCAGCCGCATCGGCGTAGCCATCGATTCGGACTTGCTCCGCCGCTTTGATCGCTTCATCGCGCAAAAGGGCTATGAGAATCGTTCGGAGGCTTTCCGCGATCTGATCCGCGACCGGCTCGTGGGATCAGCGGTGGTCGCTCCCGATGCCCTGGTAGTCGGGACGGTAACGCTCATCTATGACCATCACACCCGCCTTTTGCCGGAAAAGCTTACCGATCTCCAGCATGAGCATCATCAGGTGATTATTTCCACGCTTCACGCCCATCTGGATCACGATAGCTGTCTCGAAGTGGTCGTTCTGCGGGGGAAGTCTAGAGATGTACAAAGGTTGGCAGACCGGCTGATCAGCACCAAGGGTGTCCAGCATGGCAGGCTGGTGATGAGCTCCCCGCAAACCGCCTCCCATCATAATCATCATCCGCACTAACGAAAGTGACGGGAGTGAATGTGGGCGCGAGCGTCCCGCTCGTGCGATTTTTTGAACAGCAGGGAAGACCTGCCGAGCTGCGCTCGTCCCCACACATTCTGGCTTACTGGCTCTTCATGGCCAGCTGTCTCTCTTCCGGCGTCATCTGTTTCCACAGTACTTCCAGATCCCGCTGCACCCGCGAATTGCTGGGATCCCCATGCAGCGCCTTGGCGAACCAACGATATGCCGTCGGCAGATCGCGGTTGACGCAATGCCCGGTGGCATACATTGCGCCCAGCAGGGTCTGGGCTTTGGGATTCGCGTCCCGCGCGCCGATTAACAAATTTCTCTGCGCCAAAGCGCAGTCGGAGCGAACCCCGCGGCCGTACAAGTATTTTTCTCCTTCATCCACCAGCCGGTCGTCGGGACTGGCCGGCGAAATCGTCGGCGAGGGCTTGGCGGCAGCCGGTTTCCGGATCGGAGCATCGGCTTCTCTGGCGGGAGCGGGTGCTGGGGTTTCCTTTACCGGCGACGATTCGGTGGCTTCGGGCGCGCCACTGTCCGCAGAGGGCGTTGTTGGGGGTCTCGTCGTCGAATCCCTGGGGCTGGAGCCTGTTGTCGACTGCGAAATCTGCTCCGGCGGTTTCACGGCGGCTACGGGATTGGCAGAAGGCGAGCTATCCCTCGGAGGCTCAGTCGCGGGAGGTTGGGCAGTCTCGCCGACGGCTGGTGGCGTCGCCGCTTGCAGCGGCAACTGGGTTTCCGGTGGAGTAGCGTTCCCGGTCGGCTGCGTATCGGGAGCCGTGCTCGCAGCCTGCGCAGGCAGGGAACTCACAGGGGCATGATTGGACGCAGACCCCGAAATCAATCCCGCCCAGGGATACCCATCGCGTTGCCAGTGCCAAGCCAGCAGCCCCCCGCTTATCGCTAGCAAAAGAAGCGCCAGGTACAAGCGTCCGTGCCCTCGGGGCGGTTCCTCGTCCAGCAGGTAGTCGAGATCGTTGGAGCGGTCATCCCCCAGGCCCAGAAAAGACGGCCCGCCAACCGATGAAACTCGCGTTCGTTCAGGGGCGCGAGCGGGGACCGCTTGTGGTGGCAACAGCGGAGCCCCACACATCCCACAAAAGCGGTACTCGGGATTATTTTCGTGACCGCATTGATTGCAGCGCACTGTCATAATCGTTGGCATGCCTATATTAGTCCTGAGTATTCTAATCCCGAATATTCTAACGTTAGATGCCGGTCTGAGATAAGCCTTTAGTATGCTTACGCGTGGCCGTTGGACGGACGTAACGGGTTACTGTCTGTTTGGAAGACTTCACACGCCGGCGTCATCCCAGAAGACTGCAGTCCTGAAGGGATCTTGCGCGCAGCGGCACATTAGCAGCAAGGCGTATATCCGCTGCACGAGATTCTGAGCAAGCTCAGGATGTCCACAATCGGAGGGAACAATTCAATCGGAGCCGCTGCCTTCTTGTCCCCCTGCTGCCTTTACACTCTGGTCTGCAGCGTGTTACCTTTATTGCACGTTACGAACGAATAGAAATTAATAGAAGACAGGAGTGCACTAGGTTAGTGCTAGCCAGAGAGCAAAAGAAATCCCTCATCGACCAGTACGGGACGCATCCCACCGATACGGGCAGCCCCGAAGTCCAGATCGCGTTGCTAAGCGAGCGCATTGGTCAATTGACGGATCACTTCAAAACGCACCAGAAGGACCATGGCTCACGCCGCGGTCTTCTCATGCTGGTCAGCAAGCGTCGTCGCCTGCTGGACTACCTCAAGTTGTACGATTCCGAGCGCTACAAGACGGTTGTGCAGAAGCTTGGCCTGCGTAAGTAGGTTTCAGCGGGGCCGTTCCCGGCTCGGGGTGTTCTCGCCGGACCACCGTCGGAATCATTATCACAGGGTCGTCACCCAATAAGGTTAATGCCGAGAACGGTGTGTTTCCGGCCATCTCCAAAGCGCTACTGGCTCTTGCCCTTCACCTGTGCAGTTTCTTCCATACGCACGCGCGTGTCCTCCTGCCCAAAAGGAAATGAATCATGAAACAAGAAGTATCTGTTGAACTTGCCGGCGGTAAACGAATCTCATTTGAAACTGGAAAATTAGCCAAGCAGGCGCACGGTTCGGTTGTGGTGCGCATCGGCGACAACGTAGTTCTCGCCACCGCCACCGCCAACCCCGATCCTCGCGAAGGCATTGATTTCTTCCCCCTCACCGTCGACTACCGCGAATACACCTACGCCGGCGGACGCATTCCCGGCGGCTTCATCAAGCGCGAAGGCCGACCCAGCGAACGCGAAATTCTCACCAGCCGCCAGATCGACCGCCCTATCCGGCCGCTGTTTCCGGATGGCTTCCGCTGCGAAACCCAGGTCATTGCCTTCGTCCTCTCCGCCGACACCGAGAACGATCCCGACGTTGCGGGCATCAACGGCGCCTCGGCCGCGCTGACCATCTCCGACATTCCATTTCAAGGCCCGATCGGCGCAGTGCGCGTCGGCCTGGTCAATGGCGCGTTCATCATCAATCCGACCTACAGCGAGATGCGCGACAGCCTGCTGAACATCATGGTGGTCGGCACCGCCGACGGCATCGTGATGATCGAATCCGGCGCCAAGGAAGTGAAAGAAGAAACGGTGGTGGACGCCATCGAATTCGCCCACACCGAAATCAAGAAGATTTGCGCCGCCATCAACGATCTGAAACAGAAGGCAGGGAAGCCCAAGCGCGCGGTCACTCCGCCCGAGTTCGACCAGGCGTATTACGACGATCTCAAGAATCGCGTCGGCGCCGACCTGACCGATCGCCTGGACACCCAGAAACATCCCAAGGCGGAAAGCTACAACCTGGTCCGCGAACTGAAAAAGAAGCTTCAGGCGGCCATTCCCGCGGATGACGAAGCAGCCCAGAAGAAACTGAAAACCTACTTCGAAACCCTGCGCGAACGCATCTTCCGCGAACACGTCATCAACAACAAGCGCCGTCCCGACGGCCGCGCCTTCGACCAGATCCGCGATATCTGGATCGAAGTCGGCGTCCTGCCCCGAACTCACGGATCGGCCATCTTCACCCGCGGCGAAACCCAGGCCCTGGTCACCACCACTCTCGGCACCAGCGACGACATGCAACGCCTCGAAGTCTTCGAAGGCGAAGCCAAGAAACGCTTCATGCTGCACTATAACTTTCCGCCGTTTTCGGTTGGAGAGGTTGCGTTTCTGCGCGGTGCGGGACGGCGCGAGATTGGGCACGGTGCGCTGGCGGAGCGTTCGATCTCGAACGTGTTGCCGGATGAAGAGAAGTGGCCTTACGCCATGCGCGTGGTCTCGGACATTCTGGAGTCGAACGGGTCGTCCTCGATGGCAACCGTCTGCGGAGCTTCGCTTTCGCTGATGGATGCCGGCGTTCCGCTGAAATCTCCGGTGGCTGGAGTCGCGATGGGCCTGGTCAAGGAAGGCGAGCAATACGCCATTCTGACCGACATCGCCGGCGCCGAAGATCACTACGGCGACATGGATTTCAAAGTCGCCGGCACCAAGGACGGTATCACCGCCCTGCAGATGGACATCAAGGTCGGCGGCATCACGGCGCAGATCATGCGCGAAGCCCTGGCTCAGGCGCAGCGCGGACGGCTTGTTCATTCTCGACAAGATGAATGAGGTCATCTCCGCGCCCCGCGAAAAGGTTTCGTCGTTTGCTCCGCGTATCTACACCCTGCAGATTCCGGTCGACAAGATTCGCGACGTGATTGGGCCCGGCGGCAAGATGATTCGCAGCATCATCGAGCAGACCGGCGTGAAGATCGATGTCGAAGACTCGGGCAAGGTCAACGTAGCCTCGAACGACGAAGCTTCGGCAGACAAGGCGCTGCAGATCATCGGCGACCTGACAGCGACGGCCGAGATCGGCAAGACCTATCTCGGCACCGTAACGCGGCTGGCGGATTTCGGTGCTTTCGTCGAGATCATTCCTGGCACCGACGGCCTGCTGCACATCAGCGAAGTCGCGGAACATCGCATCAAGGATGTTCGCGACGAACTGAAAGAAGGCGACCAGGTGCTGGTGAAAGTGCTGGCCGTCGAAGGCAATCGCATTCGGCTGTCGCGCAAAGCCATTCTCAAGGAGCAGCGCGCAAAGATGGGCGGTGGCGATGGCCCGGCGCCCGAGCGGCGGCGGAAGGTCACGGCGAAGAGTCGGGAGCTCCGGCTCATGCGCCTGCGCTGACCATCGAAGGCGGCGGCGATTTTCCCGATGACGAACCGAACTTCAACCGTGACGCACCCCTAGCAGGCGCCGGCGCCACGGAACGCGGTCCTGAGCGTAGCAGCGGGGATCGTGGCCCGGACCGAGGCGGAGACCGCGGTCGCGGTGGCCGTCCCGGCGGCGGGGGCGGCCGAGGTCGAGGCCGTGGAGGTCCCAGCCGCGGAGGCCGTGGCGGATTCGGCGGCGGCGGACACGGTGGCGGCCGCCACTAAGGCGAAAACAAGAAAACACGCAACGGATGAAGGACGGGCGGGACGCCCGTCCTTTTTTGTCCCCGAACCACGTGGGGACAGCCGCCCTCGGCTGTCCAGGCGAGCGCAGCTCGGCAGCGCCAGCCACGAGCCAGGAGCGTATCCTCACCCTATGGACAAGAAAGAGATCGAATCCCCCAAGCTGACCGCCAATTTCCTCATCTGGATCACCGCATTCGTGCTGCTATTGTTTGGCCTGATCGCCCATTTCGTTTGGAGAATTTTCTAGGTCTTCGTCTTTCTGGTGATAGCTCCGCATCACGAAGGATCCCCAACTTTCGCAGAAAGCGCGAAAATTAGGGCAGCCTGCAGCGCTTGGTATCAAGGCTGGAGTTTTTCCTTGTCGGCCGCAACTTTCCACTCTGCGGCCACGGCCTGAAATTCCGGCTGTCCGCGAAAGTGTTGGAATTCGGCAGCATCGAGGGCCGAGCTTTCATGGAAACCGCCAGCCAACGAAGTCTTCAGCTCAGCCAGCGTGTTTTTTCTGTCGGTCAACATGGCGTAGGCGCGAGCCCGTTGATAGTGCGCCCACGCCGGATTCGCCGAGCCTGCCGCGGCCAGATCGAAATAGGCGAGGGCAGCCCGGTAATTCTTCTCCTCGAGACAGCGTTGTCCTCCCTCATATGCGGCTACCACCAATCCGCCCAGTGCCCGCCACGCCACCAGCGCCTTCAAATCGTTTGAGTTCCGGGAATCGGTGGCGCGTTTCTTCAGGTCGATGATGCTGGACTTGAGATCTCCAACATCCACCTTTTCACGGTCGCCACTGATGGCTTGCAATTGCGTGTAAAGGCCGGCCGTCATCTGTACCTGTTGGGCGAGAGCTGAGGCCTCCTCTTTCTCGGCAACCTTCACCGCCTTGCTTTTTGACAGTTCCGCAACGGCGGTCTCGGCGGCGCTGGTATCAGCCAGTCCGCGGAGATCGCGAACTACGGATTGGTACTGGCGAAGCGCTGCCAGCGGATCGTTTTGTGGACTGAAATTCACGGGCGCTCGCCAGTTCGCTGGCCAGAGTCTGCTGGATGCGCAAATCGTCGCGCGGCAGGGTTCCGGCAGACATGGCCTGAATGTCCATCCAGTTCAGCGCCTCCATCCATACCTCCGGCGGCGCCCATCCGTGCTGTCCCTCGAAAATGCGAATGTGGTAACGGGTTCCGGCCTGGTCGAGTTGTCGCCGCAGGTCCACAAATTCGGCATAGTTGAAATCGGCGTTGCCGACGGCTGCGTAATAAGCGAACTTCATGTCTGGCTTGGGTTCGGAGCCGAGCGGGAAACCGGCGGCGTTGGCAATCACGCCGGCCGCGCAGTTATGGCAGGCGAGCGCAATGCCCGTCGCCACGCGAGCGCCGCCTGACATCCCGGCCAGATAGCGGCGTTGCTCTGCGACGGGAAATCTTTGCTGCGTGTCCTGCCACATCGCCTTTGCCGCCTCGGCCGAATCGCCCATGGCGCCGTTATGCGAATTGTTTGACGCGGCGACGATGTAGCCGAACTTTTCCGCCGCTGCCCGGATTGTTTCCACCGCCACTTGCCCTCGGGCGGCAGGATCAAAAACATAGATAATCGGCCACGGTCGAGCGGCCGAAAAATTGGATGGCAAGTAGAGCGCGTAGCTCTGCTTGTTGTCCGCGCCGCAAACCACTTTGGGAATGATCGTGCCCGCCGGAAGGGAAGAGGGCGTACCTTCAGCAGGGGCTAGCGAGCTGAGAAGGACAGCAAAGACGATCGTCAGAAAGGGGCGATGCACATAAACAAAATAGACGTAGCGGCAATCGGGATGCAAGGCAGAGGATTCGCTCAAAGAGGGATCGAAATGGCGGACGGCTTCCTGGCAAGAATGCGAAGCAGAGAGTGCCATGCGGAGACCCGCAAGCTTCACGCTCGGGATGGCGCGGCTGCGCGTTTGGGCAGAATCTCGCCGATGCGGCGGATTTGGGCGCCCACTCCCTTCAGTTTTTCTTCGATGTTTTCGTAACCGCGATCGATGTGGTAGACGCGGTCGATGATGGACTCGCCTTCAGCCACCAGCGCCGCCAGAACCAGGGACGCCGATGCGCGCAGATCGGAAGCCTGCACTGCGGCAGCGCTCAGCGGCGCTTTGCCGCGTACGACTGCCCGCCTTCCTTCGATTTTTATATTCGCGCCCATGCGCACCAGCTCCAGGACGTGCATGAAGCGATTCTCAAAAATGTTTTCGGTGATGATCGATGTGCCCTCCGCCTGGGTCGCCAGCGCCATGTACTGCGCCTGCATGTCGGTGGGGAAGCCCGGATACTCTTCGGTGATGATGTCGGCGGCCTTGAACGGCCCATCGCCCATGACGCGCACGGAGTCGGCGGATTGCGCCGTCTTGATGCCGACCTCGTGCAGCTTGGCCAGCAAAGCCTCCAGATGAGTGGGGTCGCAGCCGGTGATGTTTACATCTCCGCCGGTCAACGCGCCCGCGATGATGAACGTGCCCGCTTCGATGCGGTCGGGAATGATGCGGTGTTTTGCTCCGTGCAGCTTGCTCACGCCCTGCACGCGGATGGTTGAAGTGCCGGCGCCTTCGACCTGCGCTCCCATCTTGTTGAGCAGATCGGCGAGGTCGGCGACTTCTGGTTCGCGAGCGCAGTTCCGGAGAACGGTCTCGCCGTCGGCCAGGGTCGCGGCCATGAGCAGGTCTTCGGTTCCGGTGACGGTAATCTTTTCGAATACGATCTCACCGCCCTTCAGGCGATCGGCGGTGGCTTCGACGTATCCGTGATCCTGGGTAATTTTCGCCCCGAGCTGTTCCAATCCCTTGATATGAAGATCGATAGGGCGGGCGCCAATGGCGCAACCACCGGGAAGCGAAACTCTTGCCCGGCCGCAACGCGCCACCAGTGGGCCGAGCACCAGCGACGACGCGCGCATCTGCTTGACCAGTTCGTAGGAGGCTTCGGGACTGGTTAGATTTCGGGCGCAGATGGTGGTGCGATGTTGCGCGCGGCCGTATCCCAGTTCGACTTCGGCGCCGATGGCGGCCAGAAGTTTGCGCGTAGTTTCAATGTCGCGGACCTGCGGAATATTTTCCAGAACGACCGGCTCGTCGGTGAGCAGAGCGGCAGCCATGGCCGGCAGCGCGGCGTTTTTAGCGCCACTCACCCGAATTGTCCCCAGCAGGGGATTGCCACCGCGGATTACAAATTTGTCCATTGCGAGATCGTCCGTTTGCGAGATCGTCGTTCCGTAACGCCTGACTATTCTAACGGGAAGAACTGAAAAGAGAGGTTAGGAAATTGCCAATCGGGAGGACACGGCCAGAGGGTTGCTTGGATGCGAAAGTGAGTTCGGTGGGCGGGACGCCGGCGCTACGAAACCCTAGTTAAAGGCTGCGCGCGGCTGCGATGGCCTGCCGCACATGGCCCTTCGCCAGTTTCAGGGCGTGTTCAGCTTCCCGGCGGTCCACTTCCGCTTCCAGCATGACCAGCGCCACCGGGACGCTGTCTCGGGCAGCCTTCAGAGCCTGTTGTGCGACGGGTCGGCTCACGCTGGCAGCCTTTTGAAGAATGCTGACTCCCCTTGCGGCCAGCTTCGAATTCTTGGGAGGGACATTGATCATCAGGTTTCCATAGACATATCCCAGACGGGCCATGGCTCCGCTGGAGAGCATGTTCAAAATCATTTTCTGGGCGGTGCCCGCTTTCATGCGGGTTGACCCGGAAATTACCTCCGGACCGACTTCCGCGACGATTGCGAGATCCGCAGCCTTCTGCAGAGGTGTGTTGCGATTGCAGGCGACCGCGATGGTTTTTGCTCCCTTGCTGCGGGCGTAACCGAGAGCGGCGACGGTGAATGGAGTGCGCCCGCTGGCGGCGATTCCAACCACGACATCGTTTCGGCCTGGCTTTCTCTTGGCCATTTCACGTTCACCAAGGCCGCGAGAGTCCTCATTCGCTTCGAGCGCCGCAGCCAGGGCCGCGGGACCGCCAGCCATGATGAACTGAACGGTTTTGGGATCGACGTTGAAGGTGGGAGGGCACTCGGCGGCGTCGAGGGCGGCGATGCGGCCGCTGGTGCCGGCGCCAACATAAATCAGCCTGCCCCCGCGCTGAAGGGCGTCTGCAATCAAATCGATGGCGCGCGCGATTTGGGGGAGAGCGCGTTGTACCGCGGCCGCGACGGTCGCGTCCTCGGCGTTGATGACACGGGCCACCTCCAGCGCCGACTTCAAATCCAGTCCCGCCGAGGCACGATTGGGTTGCTCAGTGGCCAGCCGGCCCAGGTTTTCCCGCGGTTTTCTTTCAGATGGCTTCAACCGTTCTTCTCCTCTTTTTCTTCTTTTCCCTGCAGGGCTTCAACTACGGCGTCGTGAAATCTGGGTCGCACTTCTTTGATCGCTTGACTGCTGGAGTCGGGCCAGGTGCGATTGGTGAGCAGGGTGACGGAAAGCTGGCGCTGAGGATCGATCCAAAGCGAGGTTCCGGTATACCCCAGGTGGCCGAAGGAACCCGAGGATAAATATTTCCCTGACTGCGATGGCGAGGAGGGCGTGTCCCATCCCAGGGCGCGGGAAGTGCCGGCGGGCGCGGTCTCTCGCTTGGTGAAGAGGGCGACTGTTTCCGGACGGAGAATCTGCCCGCCGCCGTGGAGCAAGGAGTGGGCAAAGATTGCGACGTCCGCGGCGGACGCGAAGAGGCCGGCTTGAGGGGCGACGCCACCGAGAATGCTGGCGTTTTCGTCGTAAACCTCGCCTTGAACGATCCGGTTGCGGAAATAGCGGTCATCGGCTGTGGGCGGAATCGACTTCCGCCAGCTCATCGGCGGATTGAAAGTGGTGTGGACCATGCCCAGTGGGCCGAAGATTTCGCGCTGGCAGAAGCGGTCGAGGGTTTCGTCAGCGATGCGTTCGAGAGCGACCCCAAGAATGATAAATCCGATGTCGCTGTAGGCGGTTCTGGTTCCTGGGTCAGCAGCGAGCGAAGTCGAGAATGCGGCAAGCAGGAGGTCGTCGCGCGTTTTGGCGCGAAGAAAAAGTTTCTCGTATGCCGGAAGGCCGGACGAGTGCGCCAGCAACATGTGCAAGGTGACTTCGCGGCGGCGTGGATCCTGGTCGCTCGACCCTGAACTAATGAATTCGGGCACGATGGCCGCCACAGGTGCTTCCAGATCGAGCAGGCCGCGCTGGTAGAGAATCATGGCCATGCTGGTAGTAGCAACCGCCTTGGAAACCGATGCCAGATCGAAGACACTGGCGGTAGTCACCTGGGGCGAATCGGCTTCGTAGGTGAAGCGGCCAAAGGCTTTGAGCGCCACCAGTTTTCCATGCGAAGTAATCGCAATCGAAGCGGACGGGAAGGCACGCTCCGCGATGGCGCCTCTCAGTACCTCAAAAGCGGCTGCCAAAAATCGCGTCCTGGCGCTCATAGGCATGAGCAGGGAAGAGGGCCGCGGTTGCGCTGCTGGTCTTCGGCGAGGAAGAGCTTTCTGACAAAGGGATCGTATGCTCGATGTTCGGGTTATAACAAAGTTCCAAGGACGGGTAAAGCAGCGTCGGTTGCCGACATTGGGCCGCCTTGGTTAGAAATCATTCATAGATAAGCGGAACAACTGACAAGCGGGACAATCGACAAGACCGGACAATTGATAAGCCGAACAATTGTTAAGCCGAGCAATGGACAAGGCCAAACGCCTTCTGGCAGTCCGGAACCTGCCCGGCGCGAATAAGCCCTATCCCGCACATGTGTGCTGTATGAGACATAAATCAGGCGGCTCAAGATGCACACTTGTGGCTGCCGCGATTCTACGGGCGGATACTCTGAATTTGGAGAACCACGATATGTACCGTGCACATAGTTACATCGCTTCGCTATTTCTGACTGCTGTCCTTGCCACACCAGTGGCAATGGTGGCCGTCCCCGTACCTCAAGAGGCTGGCGTTCAGGTCCGGGTTTACGATAAGGGTCACAAGGACTATCACAACTGGGATGACAACGAAAATCGCGCCTGGGGGCAGTACCTCACGGAAAACCATCGAAGTTCCCACGAATTTGCCAAGGCGAACAAGAAAGAGCAGTCGCAATACTGGAAGTGGCGCCACGCTCATCCGGACAAAAACTAGAGTCGCTATCTCGGAAGAAACACTGGCAACAGGAAATACCTCCCGTCCGTAAGACTGCGGACGGGACTGATGGAGTGTGCCAGGCTGCAAGACCCCGCGAGGGTCCGCGATACCACCAACGGCACCCCCTTACTTCAGTTCCTTGAGCAATCCGACGCGGGTTGTGTAAATTCAAGGCATCCACTCACTTAGGACAATTCGTCGCCTAAACACGTGTGGCTTGATCACGGTTGCGCTGCTTGCCGGCCTTGCTTCGGCTAGCACCGGCGCGACGCCCGCGCCCACATCTGCATCGGGCGCCACCAAGGCAGCCTCTAGCCTCGGCGTTCTTGATCCCATCGTTCGCGATGCCATTCACGACGGCGAGATTCCCGGAGCTGTCCTGCTGGTCTGGCACAACGGGAAAGTGGTTTATCGCAAAGCTTTCGGCGATCGGTCGCTGGAGCCGCATCGCGAGGCCATGACCGCGGATACCATCTTCGACATCGCATCGCTCACCAAAGTCGTGGCTACGACGACTGCGGTGATGCAACTGGTGCAGAAGGGCGAAGTCCGGTTGAATGATCCGGTCGCGAAATATATTCCTGAGTTTGGTCAGAACGGCAAAGATGACATTACCGTTCGCAACTTGCTCACCCATTTCTCCGGATTGCGAGCGGATATCGACTTGACTCCTCCCTGGGAAGGCCGCGATGCCGCCCTTCGCCTGGCTTTTGCCGAGACTCCCGCATTTCCGCCGGGCTCCAGATTCGTCTACAGTGACACCAATTTCATGGTCCTGGGAGCATTGGTGGAACGAGTAAGTGGTGCCAGTCTGGATGCATACTGCGCCAGGAAAATCTTCACCCCGCTGCACATGACCCATACCCGTTTTCTTCCTCCGGCAAGCTGGCGATCCAGGATCGCGCCCACCGAGTACGACGAACAAGGCAAGATGCTGCGGGGAATTGTGCACGATCCCAGAGCGCGCCTGATGGCGGGCGTGGCCGGACATGCGGGCGTGTTCTCGACCGCCGACGATCTCTCGAAGTTTGCCCAGGCATTGCTGAATGGCAGCCCGGTTTTGTCGCCTGCGATGGTCGAGAAGATGACCACGCCCGAGCAACCACCCACCGCTCCGGTTCTGCGTGGCTTCGGATGGGACATCGATTCGCCCTTCTCCAGCAACCGCGGAGATCTTCTGCCGGTAGGATCGTTCGGCCATACCGGATTTACCGGTACATCGATCTGGATCGATCCAACCACCCGCACCTTTATTATTCTGCTCACCAATTCTGTCCACCCCAAGGGGAAGGGAAGCGCGGTCGCGCTGCGCTCCAAAGTTGCCACCGCAGTAACCGCCGCCCTTTCACTCACCGTCAGCGAAAAAGACGAAATGCGTTGGAAGAGCATTACCGGGTACAACGAGGCGCAAACCGCGGCCCGCCATGTGGCCACGCGCAACGGCACCGTACAAACCGGGATAGACGTGCTGGAAGCGCATAACTTCGAACCTCTTCGAGCCGCTACCACCGGCGACGCGACGGCCAAGAAGCGAATTGGACTATTGACCAATCAAACCGGGATCGACTCGCAGGGACGGCGCACCATCGACGTTCTGGCGCAAGCCCCCGGCATCTCGCTGGATGCGATCTTCAGTCCCGAGCACGGTGTCACCGGAGAGTTGGATACAACCCACGTTGGCAATTCAACGGACGCAGCCACCGGGGTTCAGGTTTACGGCGTTTACGGTGGAACTGACGCCGCCCGGCGGCCCTCGCTCGACGTTCTAAAGAACCTGGATGCGGTGGTCGTCGATCTTCAGGACGCCGGCACTCGCTTCTATACCTACGAGACCACGCTCGGTTACTTTCTGGAAGCCGCCGCCAAGGCGGGAATCGAGATTGTCGTGCTCGACCGTCCGGATCCGATTACCGGTTCGCTGGTGCAGGGTGCAATTTCGGATTCCGGGCCTGAAACCTTCCTGCACTACTATCCCGTGCCCATCCGTCATGGCATGACCATGGGCGAACTGGCAAAAATGTTCAATGCGGAGCGCAATATCAACGCGCACCTCACCGTGATTTCGATGGAAGGATGGATGCGCGGCGACTGGTATGACTCGACTTCGCTGGCCTGGATCAATCCTTCGCCCAACCTGCGCAGTCTGACGGAAGCGACTCTCTATCCTGGAGTCGCGGTGGTGGAATTCACGAATGTTTCGGTCGGACGAGGCACCGAGACTCCGTTCGAGTTGCTGGGAGCGCCCTGGATTAAGGCCACGGAGTTGGCGCAATACCTGAACGGCAGAAATATTTCCGGAGTGCGTTTTGTCCCCATCAGCTTCACCCCGACCTCCAGCGAATACGCCGGCCAGGAATGTAAGGGAGTCAATATTGTGCTGCTGGATCGCGCTGGGCTGGACGCGCCGGAGATGGGTCTGGAACTGGCTTCCGCGCTACACAAGCTCTATCCCGAACAATTCCACATCGAACGGATGATCGAGCTGCTCCTCAACCAGACCGCCTATGACGCGATTGTCGCCGGGCAGGATCCACGGCGGATCGCGGAAGACATGCGCGAGCCTCTGGAGAAGTTTCAGCGGCTGCGGGAGAAGTACCTTATTTACAAGTAGGCATAGTCTGCGATAGCGTCCTCACTTCCGCTAGAATGTTTTGCTGAGATGGTTTTACTCCCAGGGAGTTGAGGATGACAGTAGTCAAATCACCCGCACCTGCTACCAATCTGCTTTACCGCTGCGCCGGCCCCAACTGCGGGACGCTCAAGGGAGCGACCGACCGCTGGTGGTTGATGTGGACTTCCTTCCTTGAGTTCAACCGGCCCGTGCTCTATCTCTGCCCCTGGGACGACGAAATTGCGGTGCGGGAAGGGACTTTGCACGTTTGCGGAGAGCTGTGCGCACAGCGGTTGCAGTCTCAATTCATGGGAAATGTCCGGGAGAATGAGCGCTCTGCCAGCGTGTAACACTCCTCCGACCGCTCTGACGAACAAATGTGGCCGGCCAGTTGCCACCAGTTCGGACCGGTCATGTAAAGATTCTTGCAAACTTTCGATCCGTAACTTGCATCGTACCTTGATAAGGATATCGAGGATATCGAGCCACGTATTGGGCTTGGGGAGATAGCGATGCGCATAATCATCACCATTCTGTTCCTCGCCTGTGGTTTGGCGGCGGCTCAAGCCAGTCCCGGCGCTCAGCCCGGTTCCGCCATGGCGTCAGCCAGCGATGCTGCACCGCTGACGATTCCATCCGGCACCAAGGTTCCACTGGCGCTCAAGCAATCCATTTCCACCAAGAATGCGCGCGAAGGCGACGCGGTTTACGCGGTGACCACGTTTCCGGTGATGATTAATGATCGCATCGTGATTCCCCCGGGCACCTATGTGCAGGGCAGAATCAGCAGCGTCAAGCGCGGCGGAAGAGTCAAAGGCCGGGCGGAAGTGCTGATGCATTTCAGCACGCTGATTTATCCCAGTGGCTATACCGTCGTGCTGCCGGGGGCGGTGGAGAATGTTCCCGGTGCCGAGAAAACTTCGATGAAGGATGAAGAAGGCACCATCCGCCAGGACAGCCAGACCGGCGAAAAGGCCAAGACTGTGGCCACGGCCGCTGGAACCGGAGCCGTGGTCGGAGGCCTTAGCAATGGAGTGAAGGGCGGCCTGATCGGAGCCGGCGTCGGCGGCGGCATCGGCACTGCCATCGGCCTGCTCACCCGCGGCAATGACGTGAGGATGGAGGCCGGCACCACCCTGGAAATGGTGATCCAGCGCGAGGTCCCGCTGGATGCGAGCCGGATCCCAAAATAGTGTTGTGTGGCCGCGGGCGACTCGCCCGCGACTTTTGATCTGACTCTATTTCAATCCAAACATGGCATTCACATGTGCGGTCACCGAAACCGATTGCGGTGTGAACTCTTCCGTCGGCGCCGGCGCGGCAGCCCCTACGCTCATGCGCATCATGGCGCCGGCCATGGGTGCGACGCGCACGTTGTCAAAGGTGTCCACCGAAGCGTAGGACAACTCTCCCAGGGTGCGCCCGCTGCTCCGAGCCAGCGCGGAGGCGGACTCACGGGCGCGCCGATACGCGTCTTCGATGGCCTTGGCTTTCGCCGCGTCCATATCTTCCAGGGTGTAGGTCAGAGACTGGGTATCGGTAACGTCGGCGTCGGCAAGCTGCTGCACAATCGGAGCAATCTTGGAAAAGTCTTTCAGCTTCAGTGAAACGTTGGCGTTCACGCGATACGCGACCAGCTTGCGCTTGGGGTTTTTGTAATCGTAAACCGGCTGGAGAGAGAAGTAGCCGATCTCCGCCGACTTGGGGTCGATGCCATTCGAGCGCAAAATCTGCCGAACTTGCTCGGCTGATTTGGACGCCCGGTCGTAGGCTTCGCGGGAGGTGGCTTCCTGGGCGGAAATATTAAACTGCATCACCGCGGTGTCGGGATTGGCTTCGAACTTGCCGTCGGCGCCCACGAAAACGGTGTTGGGCTGCGACGTGACTGTGGGACGATCCTGGGCTGCAGCTACTTGGCTGAGCAATAGCGCGAGGGTCAACGTGAAAATTGGTTTCATGAATTTGTCTCTTCCGAACGCTTCAGTTTGAACTTGGATCACACCCCGGGGCGGTCCATTGTCTCTCGTTTATTTGATCGACGCCAGTCGAAGCGAGGCGGAGAAATCTTTTCTGGAGGGTGGCAAGCGAAAGCAGGTCTTTCGACTTCGCAGAATGATTCGCAAGCGAATCATTCTGCTTCGCTCAAGATGACACTCACGAGGACAGGATTCGGAAACGACCGAGTCAAAGACGCTTCCGAGTCAACCCGCAGCCATTTAGTGCCAGGGGACTTGCAGTGGACGGTCTAGCCGAATTTCCAGCGTGGTGCCTTTCTGCAATTGCAGGCGGCGGTCGCTGAACAGGCTCCCGACCGCGCCGGTGACGGCACCGATGGTTGCGCCCCGTCCCCCATCCCCATCGATTCCGCCACCGGACGAATCGCCTTCGCCCCGCCGGCTGCCCCCCTGTCGTTCAATCTCGCCTTCGTCGTCGGGCGTCTTCAATCCATGCTCGCCGGGGACGCCTGTGACTGTCGCGATCAGAGGCACCCATCCGTGTGTCGTTTCGATTTCATCGAAGCTCAGCAGCAGGTGAGGATGCAGTCCGTTGCCCACGGCGCTTACGTGACCCTTGATCCGGCTGTCGCGCGGGATGATGCTTTCGTCGGGCCCGACCAGGTCTTCCAGCAATTTCGCCTTAAAGCGTTTTCCAGGCTGAACCCGGCTGGCGTCCAGCTTCTCTTCCAGACGGATCAGAAACGTGGTTCCGTCCGGGATGGAATGAGGGGGCGCCGCGGAATTCGATTGCTCGGCAAAAAGCGGCACTCCGGCCAGGACAAGCAGCAAGCAGCAGAGCCGGCGCAGTGAAGTCATGTCACAGCCTCAATTCTCGGAAACGATCCGCCAGTTGGGTTGGATGTAACGCGGGTTGGAATTGCTGCCTGCAGGTAGAAGAAGAGCTGCTTAGCTTAACCGAACCTTAACCAGAGGATTCGACCTAGCTGGAACTTTTCGCAGCCGTGGAATAGGCAAAGCGCTGGACCTGTCCGTCGACTTCTTTTCGCAAGTCGGGCCAGATATTTTCATCCATGGAAAGGAAGGCTTTGACGATTTCGGGATCAAACTGTCGCCCCGACCATTTTTCGATTTCAATCCGCGCCGCGGTTAAAGACTGCGCAGGACGGTAGGGGCGGTCGGAGGTGATGGCATCCAGGGTATCGGCCACAGAGAACATGCGCGCGCCCAGGGGAATCTGATCGCCCTTCAACCCGCGCGGATAACCCGTCCCGTCGTAGCGTTCCTGGTGGGCATAAACAATCTCCGCAGCTTCACCCAGGAAAGGAATCTTCTTCAGAATTTCGTAGCCGTGGTAACAGTGCTCCTGCATGACCAGGATTTCATCCGGCGTCAGTTTGCCGGGCTTGCGCAGGATGGCATCCGGAACCGCCATCTTACCGATGTCGTGCAGAAATGCGCCTCGCGCAATCACCGCAATCTTATCTTTGGACAAGCCCATGTGACGAGCGATGGCGATGGTAAACGCCGTAACCCGCTTGGAGTGGCCTTCGGTCTCGGCGTCTTTCTTGTCCAGAGCGTCACCCAAGGCTTCCAGAGTAATGTCGTAGGAACGCTCCAGGTCGACCAGCGCCTTGCGCAATTGCTCGGTGCGCGCTTCGACCAGCGCTTCCAGGTCGGTCTGGTAGGCGCGGTTCTCCAGCTTCAGGCGGCGGTTTTCCAGCGCCCGGCTTACCGTGGCCAGCAGTTGTTCGCGCTCGAAGGGTTTCAGCAGGTAGTCGTAGGCGCCGTTGCGGATGGCCGCCAGCGCGACCGAAATGTCGTGCACCGCGGTGACCATCACCACCGGCATGTCAGGAAAACGTTCTTTGGTCTTCTCCAGAAGACCTATGCCATCCAGGTTGGCCATCATCAGGTCGGACAGCATCAGCTCAAATTGCTCTCCGGATTCGAGCAGGGCCAGTGCTTCCATTCCGGACCCGGCCTGACGACATTTGTAGCTGGCGGTAGTCAGCATGGAGCTGACGATCTCGCGGATACTCTCCTCGTCGTCGACCACCAGGATGCGTTCACCAGCCATAGGCTTACTCAGTCTACGGCCAATTCTACCGTAGGTCCGAGATTCCTAAAGTAACCGGAAGGACAGGGAAAGACCATTGGCCGCCGGGGTACGCGTGCTATTAAGAGAATGAGCGCTTTAACTCCTGGACGCGATGATTCTATCGACTTTCTCTACCTGGCTCGCTGTCGGGGACATACCTGTCCCCCGGTTGACGCTACAGGAGTCGGCCGCGCTCATCCTGCTGGCCGCCAGCCTGCTGGTGTTCCGTACCTTTCGCGAGCGCTACCTGCTGATTTGGACGGTAGGATGGCTGGCGTATTTTGTGTCCCGTCTGACCCTTCGCGGATATGCGATTGAGTCAGCCCCGCACTACCTGCTGTCAGTTTCGCAAGCGGCGTTTGTGCTGGCTGTGGGCCTGTTCGCAGCCGCTATCCTGGTTTACTCGCATGCCCGGAAACTGTTATTGCCCACGCTGCTGTTCGCGGCGGCCGTGATGGGCTTCGCCGCTGCACGGGCCTGGTTTTGGCCGGATGCGTTTGGTCCCCGCGTAGCGCTTGAAGTCTCTTATCGGATCATCGCGGTCATTGCTGCACTTCGGCTCATTCGCTACCGCTGGGCGCGCTGGGAAATTGGTCCCTGGCTGCTCAGCGCCAGCATCCTGTTGCTGCATCTTCAGTGGCCTCCGTTCGACCGGCATGTGCCCGTTGGATTCAGCCTACTGGTGAGCCTGGTGGCCGGACTGAGCATGCTGCTGATGGTGTTCGACGACTACAAGCTGCACATGCGCCGCCTGGGAGTGGTGAACGCGCTGACCAGCAGCATCACGCGCGCCAATCAGCAGGGACCGATGATGGCCACCGCGCTCGAAGAGCTCAAGGGCCTCATGTCCGCCAAGGCCGCCTGGTTCCGCTTGCTGGAAGGCGACCGCATGGTGATCTCAGATCAGATCGGCCTGTCCCAACAATTCCTGCGCGACCGGTTGTCGGTTCCGAAGGATGACGACTTCGAACGCACCCTGAGCGCCAACGCGCCGGTTGTCGTCTTGACCTCAGCCGCGGCCGAAAGCGTTCGTCCCTACCTGAAGCAGGAAAGATTTCATCACGTTGTATTAGTGGCCGTGCTGGGCAAGAAGTCGGTGATCGGCACCCTGGCTTTGGGCAGCCGTCACCATCTTTCCTACACTCCGGACGAACTGGAATTTCTGACCACCACCGCCCATCAGCTGGGGCTGGCAGTCGAGAACCTCCGCCTGGTCGAACAGATTCTGCGGTCGCATCGCCAGTGGACCAATACATTCGATTCCATCCATGACCTGGTCTTACTGCACGACGCCGATTTCCGGGTGATGAAGGCGAATCACGCGTTGCTCGAACGGTTGGGCCGGGCCCCGGCCGACGTGGTTGGCCAACTTTGTGAAGCCGTGCTGCCGCGCACCCAGGCCCAATGGAAGGGATGTCCCTACTGCGTCGGATCAGAAGACGGCTTCCACGAAGGATCGGATCCCGGCTTTGGCGGGTACTCGATGGTCTCTACCTCATCCTACGTAGAGCAGGGAAGCAAGCAGAAAGGCACCATTCACGTCGTTCGCGACACCACCGACCGCCGTATCGCGGAAGAAAAATACCGCCTGCTCTTCGAGCAAGTGCAGGAGGGAGTTTTTGTGGCCACGCCTGACGGCAAGCTGCTCGATTGCAATGACGCCTTCATCCGCATGCTGGGCCACACCAACCGCGAAGAGTTGTTAGGCATAAACGTCGATCGGGACCTTTACGCGTCCTCCGAACAGCGCGACGTGTTTCGCCGCCAGGTGGAACAGAATAACTACGTGCGCAACTTTGAAGTCAGCTTGCGGCGCAAGGATGGAACCTTGCTCAGTGCCATGGAGAGCAGCTTCGCCACGCGCAACGCCGAAGGGAAGATCGAGCGCTACCAGGGCTTCCTGCTCGACATGACCGAGAAGAAGCGCGCGGAAGACGAAATCCGCCGGCGCAACCGCGAATTGAATGCGCTGAATGCCATGGCGGTCATCGCTACGCAATCTTTCGATCTCGACGAAATCCTGAACCTCACCTTGCGCCAGGTGATCTCGCTGCTGGGCGCGGAGACCGGGTCCATCTATCTTTGCGACGCCGACGAGACTACCTTCCGCCGCCGCGCCGGATGGGGACAGCGCAGCGCCGACCGCGCCCGCTTCTCGGAAGTTAAGTTCGCCGATGGCTTTGGCGAGCTGGTCACGCGCTCGCGCACCGAAGTGGTCACCGCCGACTACCTGCCTCATCTTCCAGCCCTGGTCGCGGAATTCATTCGCGCCGACGGGTTGGCGTCGTGGATCTGGGTGCTGTTGTGGGGTAAAGACGCGCCGATCGGCATTATGGGCATCAGCAGCCGGGAGAGCCGCGAATACACCAGCAACGACGAGAGCCTGCTGGTGGCGATCGGACGGCAGTTGTCCACCACCATCGAAAAAGTTCGCCTCTACGAAGAAACCTGCCGCGCCTACGAAGACCTGCGACACACCCAGGAGCAACTGCTGCAAAGCGAAAAGATGTCGGCGGTAGGACAGTTGATCGCCGGAGTGGCGCATGAGTTGAACAATCCGCTGACCGCGATTCTCGGCTACGCCCAACTTCTGGAAAGTGAAGGGCTGCCCGAACGGGCCGCGGACTTCGTGAGCAAACTCTTCAAGCAGGCGCAGCGCACCCATCGCGTGGTGCAGAACCTGCTGTCCTTTGCCCGCCAGCGCAAGCCTCAGAAGGAGCAAGTGGATCTCCGCAAGGTGCTGGATGAAACCCTGGCGCTGCGCGACTACGATCTGAAGGTAAACGACATCAAGGTCGAGCGCGATATCGAAGACGCACTTCCAGGCGTCACTGCCGATCCGCATCAGTTGGAACAGGTGTTTCTGAACATCATCAACAATGGCGTGGATGCCATGCTGGAAAAGGGGCGAGGCGGAACCCTCAAGCTTCACGTCTTCACCCATGACGGCAACGTGGTCGCAGAATTTCAGGACTCCGGTCCTGGAATTAAAGAGCCCAACCGTATTTTCGACCCCTTCTACACCACCAAGAGCGTCGGCAAAGGCACCGGCCTGGGACTGAGCATCTGTTACGGCATCGTCAAAGAACATGGCGGAGATATTTCCGCCCGCAACCAGGAGAATGGTGGAGCTGTCATCACGGTGCGATTGCCGGCGACGGGTCGCGCCGGCGCTCCCGAGCCTACGCCCGCCGTATCTTCACGAAAATTCGTCATTGAAGGCAACATCCTTCTGGTCGAAGACGAAGAAGCAGTCCTGGAATTCGAACGGGACGTGCTCGCCGGCGCCGGGGCGCAAGTCGTTACGCTGGCGAACTTCGAAGAAGTGAAGACTCGACTACTGCAAACGTCCGCTGACGCCGTCAGCTTCGACGCCGTAATCATGGACGGCAAGATGCCGAACGGATGCAACGCCCCCGACGTCTATCGCTGGATCGCCGAGAACCGCGCCGGCCTGGAGAAGCATCTGATGTTCACCTTCTCGGGCGTAGTCGAAACTGAAACTCGCGCCTTCCTGAACAACCACAACGTGCCCTACCTGGTGAAACCTTTCGAAGTCGGCGACTTGATTGCGCACGCCCGCCGCCTGCTGCAAAAGACACTCGCCGCCACCGCCGGATAAACCGGACCGAATCTCTTTGCGACCTTTGCGTCCTTTGCGGTTAAGGTCTTTCACCGCAAAGAACGCAAAGAACCAAAGGATTCCGCAACGACCGAAGATTTACCAGGTGTTTACAACTGTTTTTTCAGCGAGCGGGTAAATTCACGCAAGACCGCGTCATTCCTGCGATACCATCTCCACAGGCCGATTTTCTTGGCGTCCACTAATCCCGCCTTGGTCAGGATCGCCATATGGTGCGAAATGGTAGGCTGCGAGAGGTGAATGCGCTGCTCGATATCCGAGGCGCACAAGCCGACGTCCTTGCCGATCGAACAACCGCCTTGCTCCTTGAGGGCTTGCAAAATCCGGCGCCGGGTCGGGTCGGCGATAGCATGCAGGATGAGATCCAGTTTGTGTTCTGTAACGCCCATAGTGGATAGGGATAACCGCTGAATTGACCGATGTCAATATGGATCCGCCATGTTGCTTCGGCGGAAAATCCCGGCTTGTAAGTTTTGCGCGGGCAATATACTCAATCCATGCTATTCGAAGGTCAAGACCGTAGAGCACTCGAGAAACTGAAGAAGAGCCAGGGCCTGCTTCCGCCCGGCCAGTCGCTGACGCTTAAGTGGCCGGTCCTGCACTATGGCTCGGTGCCCCGGTTCGATCCAGACACCTGGGATCTCCGCGTGTACGGGCTGGTGGAATCGCCGCTTAAGCTGAATTGGAAAGAGTTCAATGCACTGCCCAAAATTCAGCGCGAGAGCGACTTTCATTGTGTGACCCGATGGAGCCGCTTCGACAACCACTGGGATGGGGTAGCCTTCCAGGAATTGCTGGCGCGGGTCCGCCCCAAGGCCGAAGCGGCCTATGTTCTGGTGCACGCCGAACAGGGATTCACCGCCAATGTTCCCCTGGCTGACCTCGACCGCGACGAAGTGTTACTCGCAACCCACCATGACGGCGAACCGCTGACCGCGGAACATGGCTATCCGTTGCGCCTGATCGTTCCTCATCTTTACGCCTGGAAGTCGGTGAAGTGGGTACGAGGGCTGGAGTTTCTCGACCACGACACTCCAGGATTCTGGGAACAGAACGGATATCACATGTACGGAGACCCGTGGAAGGAACAGAGGTTTAGCTGAAACTGATGTCAGATTTCGCCGGCAAGGAATGTGCCGGCGCGGCCTTCTCTACTTCTTCAATATCGGATTGTAGCCGTCGCTCACCAGCTTGCCTCGCGCCCCTTCCGCTTCCTTGATGTCGGCAAAGGGCCCGACCTGGACGTGGAATAACTTGTCTCCGGGCGTATTGGCGGCGAAAGCGGCGTACTGTTTTTTCTTGAGCGCATCCACCAGAGCCTGCGCGTCTTCCTGTTTGCTCACCGCCGCAACCTGCACCCAGTAGCTATTCAGGGTGGGGGCGCCTGTGGGATCGGGCGGCGGGGCGTCGTTGTCGCTTGCAACCGCTTTGGATGGGGCGCTCGGAGTCGCACTCGGAGTCGACGAAGCGGCCACCGTCGTCGGAGCCAACTGGGTATCAGGATCCTTCTGTCCCACCGCCTTGTAGAAAGTCAGATCGGAAGGTGGATGAGGATTCGTAGGTTTGACCGCTGTGGGACGCACGGCGCTTGATGAGGTAGTTGCCGCCTGCACCTCTCCGCCGTTGGGCCTGGCGGAATTCTTCCCCAGCGAAAATCCAATCCCGAAAAATAAAGCGCACAGCGCCACCAGGCCGAAAAACAATGCCAGCATCTTCCCCGTGCCCAGCGTGATTTCTGTGTCCTCAGAAACGGCCATGTTTACTCCGCCCCACCGGATTTACCCAGCATCTTCTGAATCCCGGAGAAGAAATCCACCGGGACCGGGAAAACCACGGTCGTGTTTTTCTCCACTCCAATTTCGGTCAAGGTCTGCAAATAACGCAGTTGCACGCTGACCGGCTCTTTGGCCAGCAGCGCGGCGGCATCCACCAGCCGCTGGGCGGCCGAGAACTCGCCTTCCGCATGAATAATCTTGGAACGCTTCTCGCGTTCTGCCTCAGCCTGTTTTGCCATGGCCCGCAGCATGGACTCAGGCATGTCCACCTGTTTCACCTCCACGTTGGTAACTTTCACGCCCCAGGGCGCAGTGTGTGTGTCCAGAATGCTCTGCAGCCGTAGATTGATCTTCTCGCGATGAGCCAGCAGTTCGTCCAGTTCCTGTTCGCCCAGTACCGAGCGCAAGGTAGTCTGCGCGAACTGCGAGGTCTGATAGACGTAATTTGAAACTTCAACTACGGCCTTGCGGGGATCGATGACCCTGAGGAAGATAACTGCGTTCACCTTCAAGGTGACGTTGTCGCGGGTAATGATGTCCTGGGGCGGAACTTCCATCGCTTCCTGGCGCAAGCGAAATTCGCACCATGCGATCGAGCGGGGCGAACACCAGAATGACGCCGGGGCCTTTTTCATGCCCGAGCAGCCGACCCAAACGGAAGATCACGCCGCGTTCATATTCGGCCAGGATCTTGATTGAACTGAACAGGTACAAAACGACAACGATAGTGGCGATGGCCGAGAACGAAAGACCCATCTAAAGCCTCCGCGCCCTGATTGCCAGGAACGCTTCTGTGGCGGATTGTATCGCAAATTCTTTGCGGAAACGGCATCTCCGAAGCGACTGGGGGTGCCTCGCATGATGCCAAGAGGTTGTACAAATGGCACTCAGACTGTGCTTGCGGCAGGAGCGGGCTGAACCGAGGGAGACGGATCCACCTGCAATCGCAGTCCGTCAACGGTGCGTACCACGACGCCTTGTCCTTCAGCCACGCTGGCCGTGGAGATCGCATCCCAAAGTTCGCCGTGAACGAAAACCTTTCCATAGGGAGCGAGCGGCGTTCGCGCAATGCCGACCTCGCCCACCAGTCCCTGCGCCCCGGTAACCACTTTGTTGGCTCGCGCTTTCAGGGCGATGCTCATCAGGAAAACGGTAATGGCTCCCAGCGGAATACTCACCGCCGCCGCGGTCAGCAGGTGCACTCTCATTTCCGGAATGGGCGCGTCCACCAGAAGCAATCCACCCAGAATCATGGTGGCCATGCCGCCGATCGCGAGCACGCCATGCGCGGAAAATTTCGCCTCCAGCGCGAACAGCGCGAACGACGCGAAGATCAGCACCACCGCCGCGAATCGCACCGGCAACAGGTTAAGCGCGAAAATCGCCAGCAGAATAAAAACTACTCCCACGGTTCCAGGCACCACCGCCCCGGGATGGTTGAACTCGGCATACAGCGCCAGAGCTCCGACCGCCAGAAGAATAAATGCGATGTTGGGATCCATGATGAAGGCCAGGATCCGCTGCTTGAGCGTCATGTCGAAGTTGCGAATCGTATCCCCGGCCAGACTGAGCGTGATGGTTTTCCCGTCGAAGCGTTTGACGCTTTTGCCCTGCATCTGTTTCAGCAGGTCCTGGTCGCTGGTGGCCACGTAGTCGATCAGCTTCTGTGAGAGCGCTTCCTGCTCGGTAAATGATTTGGACTGGCGCACCGTGCTCTCGGCGACTTCGACGTTGCGTCCGCGTTTGGAAACCACGGAACGCATCAGCGCGGCGGCGTCATTCTCCATCTTCTCCTTCATCACGTCGTCCACTTTGCCGCCGCCGAGGGTCACCGGATGAGCAGCGCCCGTATTGGTGCCCGGAGCCATGGCTGCCACGTCGGCGCTCTCCAGATATGAAGAAGCCCGCCGAAGCCGCCCGGCTGCCGCTGGGCGTGACGTAGATGATGACCGGAACCGGCGAGGCCAGAATTTTTTCGATGATGTGGCGGGTGGAATCAAGCAGGCCGCCCGGCGTATTGATCTCGACCAGCAAGGCCTGATCTTTATTCCGCTCCGCCTCGGCCAGGGCACGGCTTATGTATTCCTCGGTGACAGGATGAATGGTATCGTCGACGACGATCTTCAGGACTTCAGCCGAGGCGGGCAGGGAAACGCTGAACCACGCCACCACGAACAGGCCGAACAGCAGGCGCGAAATAGACCCAAATTTCATAGGCTAACCCTCGCACCTCTATTGTCTCTCAACCGCACCAGGCAAAGCGTAGCGCCGACGTAAAAGTAGCGCCGGTGTCCCGCCGGCTGTCGCGAGGGCATCCTGCCCTCGCTGCATGTACTGGCAAATCATTCCCAGCAAATCAGTTCCTCGCAAATCAATCGGCCGCGCTATGGTTCCGAGTCTCCTCTTTAACCTTAGCCATTTCTTCCTGCTTCACCATTTCATCCCAGCCCGGAAGATGATTGCCCCCGGTGATCAGTCGCGCGCCCCGTTCAAACGTCAGATACGACCACGCCCACTGGATCATCACCAGTATGCGATTGCGGAATCCGATCAGAAAAAAGATGTGGACGAACAGCCAAGACAGCCACGCCAGAAAGCCGGAAATATGAATCTTCCCAAAATCGGCGACGGCCGCGGCTCGGCCGATCGTCGCGAGCGTGCCTTTGTTCCAGTAGTGGAAGTTCTTTCGCGGTTCACCCTGCAAGTCGCGTCCGATATTTCGGGCGGTAGCCCTGCCTTCCTGGATAGCGACTGGGGACAGGCCTGGAATCCACTTGCCATGCTCATCTTTCAGGGCAGCCAAATCCCCAACTACGAACACTTCGGGATGTCCAGGAATGCTGAGATCGGGATTCACCAGCACGCGCCCGGCGCGATCCACCGGAGCTCCCAGCTTTTTTCCCAGAGGCGATGCCGCTACGCCCGCTGCCCAGAGAATCACCGCGGCGGGCAGACGGGTTGTCCCGATCTGCACCGATCCAGGTTCGATCGCCGTGACCATCGCTGAAGTCTGTACCTGCACTCCCAGGTGCTTCAGTTGCTCTTCCGCGCTGCGCGAAAGGTCTTCAGGATATGCGGGGAGCACGCGCGGGCCGCCTTCGAGCAACACGATCCTGGTTTTCTTGGGATCGATGGTGCGGAATTCGTTGGTCAGAACCTGGCGAGCAATCTCCGCCAGGGTTCCAGCCAGCTCCACTCCGGTCGGGCCGGCGCCGACCACCACGAAATTCAGTTGGATTTGGTCTTTTTCGCTTTCGGCCTGGCGCTCCGCCAGTTCGAAAGCGAGCAGCACGCGGCGTCGAATCTCCAGAGCATCTTCAATGGTCTTCAGGCCGGGCGCGAATGGCTCCCACTCATCGTGGCCAAAGTAGGCGTGGCTGGCCCCGGCTGCAACGATCAGATAGTCGTAACCTAGCTCCTCGTCGGCCAGCTTCACCACGCGTCGCGAGAGATCGAAGTCCTGCACCTCCGACATCAGCACTTCGACATTGCGTTTCTTACGCAAGATCCAGCGAATCGGCGCGGCGATTTCTCCCGGAGACAAGCCGGCGGTCGCCACCTGGTAGAGCAGAGGCTGGAAGGTATGAAAATTCTGGCGGTCGATCAGCGTAATCTGCACCGGATAGCGCGCCAGCGTCTGCGCGGCCAATAGACCGCCGAAGCCGGCTCCGACAATCACCACGCGTGGTCTGGGTTTCTGATCCATTAGTCTCACTCAATTAGATTCCCCGAGCCAACTCCCGGTCTCGAAACTTCTGCGGCTTGGTTTCGATGAATTGGAAGGGGTTACTAACTCAAACCCAGTTTTCAGTGAAATCAGTTCTTGGTTCTCAGACCAGCCATCAGGGCGTAATAAGTTATGAAAGAAACGGTGAAGCCGACGAACCATGAGTAGTCGTACCAGAAGCGCAGTGGAGGAACGACCAGGCCGATCAACGCCACCCCCGCCCCGAGAGCGAGCGCGGCCACAGCCCTCCAGTTGAAGCCGCCGGAATACTCATACACACCGCCGCGCAGATAGAGATCGTCCACCAGCAGTACGCGTTTGCGGATCACCCAGTAGTCGCAAATCATGATTCCCGCTACCGGCCCCAGGAACGCCGCATATCCGCCCAGCCAGCCAAAGATAAAAGTCTTGTAGTTGTCCAGCAGCTTCCAGGGCATGATGGCGATGCCCATGATGCAGGTGATCACGCCGCCGGTTTTGAAGCTGATCCGGCGCGGCCAGAGATTGGAAAAGTCATTGGCCGGAGAGACCACGTTGGCGCCAATATTCACGTTCAGCGTCGCCAGCAGAATCGCAATGATCGACACCACCACCGCAACCCGCGAGTGGAATCGGCTCAAGAGCTGTACCGGGTCCCAGATCGCGGTTCCGTAGATGACCACGGTTGCCGACGTCACCAGCACGCCCACCAGCGAATACAAAGTCATGGTCGTGGGCAGCGCCAGCGCCTGGCCGATTACCTGCGCCCTCTGGCTGCGGGCAAAACGGGAAAAGTCGGGAATGTTCAGCGAGACCGTGGCCCAGAAGCCGACGGTGGCATTCAGCGCAGGAATCAGGAATTTAAGAAACTCGGGAAAACTGTTGAAGCGCGACGGTGCCGACAACATCGGCCCGAATCCCCCGGCCTGAAAATATGCCCAGCCTAAAAGCAGCAGGCCAACGCCCAGCAATACTGGCGCGCTGATCCCCTGCAGAAATCGGATGTACTCAATTCCTTTCAGGATCACCGCCAGATTGATCAGCCAGAACGCCATGAAGCAGATGCCCGCGCCATGCGGCACCGACTT
This sequence comes from Terriglobia bacterium, assembly GCA_963734265.1. GTDB lineage: Bacteria > Acidobacteriota > Terriglobia > Terriglobales > Acidobacteriaceae > JAIQFF01. The sequence continues at coordinate 262,779 of CAVTGN010000008.1, read as the reverse complement.
CCATGCCGGCCAGACCGTGGCCAAAAGGACGTTGATGGCCTCGCCGCCGATCCAGGTTTGAATCCCAAACCATCCACAGGCGACAAACGCCCGCAATACGGCCGCAATGTTCGCCCCCAGCACTCCGAACGAGGCTCGTGCCAAAACTGGAAATGGCACTCCATAGCGCGCCCCAGGATGCGAGTTCAGCAGCATCGGCGCCAGCACGATGCAGTTGCCGAGAAACACGGTGAACACCGCCTGCTTCCAGTTCATGCCGCCCTGAATCAGGCTGGCCGCCAGCATGTACGTAAGGATGTTGACCGACATCGAGACCCAGAGCGCGGCATAGTTGTACGTGCCCCAGGTGCGCGCCCCGCGATCGCCCGAGGCGGCCTCGCCGGGCATGACGGTGGGCGCAAGGTCAGGGTTATAAAGCGGGCTGGATTCGATGTTGCCGCGCGCAAATGAAGTTGGCATGGCGATCAGTGAAACCTATCTTATACACGGCTTGTCTACCCCGGGATGCCCAGTATTTTCCCGAGTCACCGTTACCGACTCCCCGTTGACGCGACCGTATGGGAGCCGCGAAAATACCATAGTTGCCAGTGTGAGGCTGTACCACGAAAAGACGGCGAGCGCGCCAAGGGGGTCACGGATGAAGAGGGATACAACAGTTGGGTTCGCGTACTTGGGAGTGTACCTGCTGCTTCTTGTTTTCATAGCCTTCCCAACCGTAGTTCTTGCGGGTGGCAAAGATTATCCGATACAAGGAACTGTCACCGCGCTGGGGACGAGCCAAGAGACGGCAGGTGGAGCAAGCACTGCCGTGGTTGGAGGAAACTCCGTCGTTACTCACGTGCATCGAACCTACACTGTAAAAACGCCTACCCGAATCTTCGTGCTGGAATGCCCCCATTGGATGGACGGCTTTCACATTTACTCGGCAAGTGAATGTGGCGGGAAGAAGAAAATCGAGATTGGTGATGCGATTCGTTTCCGTGTAGAAAAAAACCGTGCCCACGTGTTGACCTCCGAAGGCAAGGAACAAAAACTGGGAGTTGTGAGCGAAGCCATGAACGAGGGATGGAACGAAGTCCCTCCAACATCGCAGAAGCCATAAATAACCCGCCCGGGCGGCAGGCTCCAAGGTCGTAATTGAATAATCGCTTATTGACAACAATCGCTTCCGGCTAGCCCCCCAATCTCAATCAGCGGCAAGGCGCCTCGATGGAGCGAGTCCCCTGAATGCTCCCCGTTCGAGGAGCGCGCGGGTTCTGGGCCGTCAGACGAGTACAGCTTGAACCGGACGGCGGGGACTGGCGTGGGCCGACAGCTTGGGATAGCCCATATAGAAAACAAAAGTCGGCTGCCAGGTGGGATCTGCGGTGATTTCATTGAGCAGCGCGGCGCGAGAGGCCGGTCTGCCCAGTGCCCGCTCATGGTCCACCATTTCCACGGCCTCGTTACAGGGGCGCGCGGCAAGTCCGTGGGCAGTCGCGAAGAGATGTGCGCGCTGCCAGATTCGGCCTGCCTGCAAGCACTGTTCCTGGGCATATCGGTCGCGCACGGCGATGAATCCGATTAGCGGCGCGCTGAGCATCAGGTTCGAATAGCTATTGCCGGTGCGACGGGACGCAGCCCAACGGAGCATCTGCCCAGGCATCACTTTGGCAATCGCAGTCGTTATAGGAGGCAGGCCGAAGGCATCAACCGTGAGGCCGTCGCGGTATTTCTGGACCGAACTCCAGTTCGTGCGGATCCAATGTGCGCTGCCATGCTGAACATCTGGATCAGAATAGATTTCCGTATTTGCGGCAGAACTAATTTCGGCGATCTTTTTTCGATCGGCTTCGGCCGTGAAGAGAAATAGCTTTACATCTGCGTCGTCGCCCGGCAGATGCTTGAGTGCGTCTACGAAATCAGGCGAGATCGCTTTGCGCGGATCGTAAGGACCACGATTCGTGTGGCGCCGCGGGATGGCGTTGTAAAGTTCGTTTTCTTCGCGTTTCCCAGGTGCGAGATTCACGCGGGCCAGGAGTTGTGGTTTGGGTTCGTCGGGAATCGGACCAAGTTTCCCCGAAAGGAGCTCCGCCGCGGCTGCGTATCCGTTGGCAGGCGCGGCCAGCATCAGATTTTCCAGAGCGCAACCCATGCCGATATGCTCTTCGCGCAGATAAGGATCGAGTGCGCCGACGTTCCTCTGGGTGTCGATGTGCAGCTCGATTGAAGAATCGGTGATCTTGAAAAGCCAGGGCTGAGTGTTATGGGGGCTCGCGGCCAGAATCGCAGCGCGCACCAGCGCGAGTGGACCCTCGTTCTCGGTATTGCGCCAGTCCTTCCACGGCTCGTAAGCCGGTCCCTCGCCGACGCTGAAGACTCCTTGATCCCGGGCGCGCCAGACGCCCCCGCCCACGACGGCAACGGTTACAATTCCTGTGCCTTTGAGGAAGGATCTGCGCTGCACGAACCACCTCCACAGACGTTTAGCCCTAGTAGTCCTCAGCACGATACGTTCGGAGTCAATGTTAAGTTTCGTTCCGCGCGGATCTGCATCGGAAACTTTACACCCCTAAGCACGGTGGTCGGCTAACCGGATACTAAGGGTTATTGGCGTAACATCGCGATTCCACTCGTTGACCGGGCTTGTGAGTGTAATCGCCTGTTCACGGCAACAACGCGGAACGAAGCTTCCATCTTGGGGATAGCATCCACCTGGACTTTGCTACGCGTAGAGGAACGGCCGCTCTTCCTGGCTTTTCCAGAAGTAGACGAGAATGATCACGCTGGCGACGGCCGCGTATGCACACCATAGCGAGGTGAACGCGTACCGCTTGATCTCCATTACGACCAGCAGTATTACCAGGTTTGCCCAGCCGAAGATTACCATCATCTTGATTTTCGAGAAGAACAGCGAGCCACAAGTTGCAATCACGTAGAGTACGGCAACCGCTGTATTGTTCGTTGCTTGATTGATGTACACGATACTGTTTGCCCTGACGTACAGCTGCAATGGGAATGCCGTCAGCGCCCACAAAATATAGAGCGTGGTTGCTCCGCCGAGCACGAGGAAGGGCAGCATCCGCCTGCGGCTCTTCGCGTTCGGCTCGAACAGCAGCACGCTTAGCGGCAGCAAAAAAGGGAGCAGCCCCTGCGCATACAGCATGAACGCCGCGCCCATGTCGTGCGCCACCGCAGGCGAAAGAATCCCATCCAATCCCAGCCAGACGAATCCCTCAGTGAACTGATGAACGGCGAATAGCATGGGCAGAGCTGCGAAAAGCAGTTCGCGCTTGTGTTTCACCTTCGTCAAAGTGATGGCGCCGACGGTGCCCAGAACTCCACTACCCACAAAGTTCGCGGTGGCTGAAAAACACACAGGTGGTTTCTCCGTTGCGAGGATTACACTCATTCATCGTGGAGCGCAAATTATTTCTTGTGATGCCGGGATCGCTGGGATCTTACCTCAGGGCCACGACAACTATCTCCGCTAAGATGATCGCGTCCGAACGGAGCCAGGGCGGGAATTGCAGACGTTCCTGGCCTTGACACCCCTTTGTCGCTGAGGGGAGAATCGGGAACCGGCTCGAACATAACCATCACACCGTGAGCTCGCAAAATTTTCTGGAAACCAGGAGTCCCGAATCGTGGGTGACCCGCTGAAGCCGTTTCGTGAAATCCATGGCAGGGATCTGGACTCATCCTCGATAAGAAATGAGATGGATTCACAGGGCTACTGCCTCATTCGAGGGATGTTGCCGTCTGCTGATATGCACGGGCTGATGGCTGAGATTACGCAGATTGTGAATGCTGCGGGTTGGTTACTGCCAGGCTATCACCCGCTTGAACGCCTGGCGGATACCAACGCAGCCTGCGGCGAATCTGACCCATCTTTTGAGCGCGTCTACAACCAGATCTTCAGCCTGGAATCATTTCATGCGTTCGCGCACCATCCTGCTCTACAGCAGGTGATGACCATGCTCGTGGGTCCGCGCTTGTTAATTCATCCCAAACCAATTGCTCGTCTGATGTTTCCCAACTGCGAGCGTTTCGTCGTACATGCGCATCAGGACCACACCGCCATAGGTGGAGACCCTGAAAGCTTTACCGCGTGGATGCCGCTTCACGACTGTCCCTTAGAATTGGGCTCGTTGCAGATTCTGGAAGCGTCGCACCGGTATGGTCTGCAAAGCGCCGATGCTGCGACAGGCATCATCCCAAAAGAAACGGCGCGCGGAGGCCAATGGCTTGGCGGACGTATTAACGCCGGCGATGTGCTCATCTTTCACAGTTTGACCGTGCATGCAGCTTGTCCCAACATCTCGAACCAACTCCGTATTTCGATGGATTGCAGATTTCAGGACTATGGGCGGCCGCTGAATCCCGCGACGTTAGTATTCCCAGGGGCCAGCAACGGTGAAAAATCCTGGGAAACTACATACGCCAACTGGCAATCTGGCGATTTGAAATATTACTGGAAGCGGCTTCCCCTGCGGTTTAAGCCCTCTCAGGTTGAGCTGGCGCACTTGGCACAGACGGCCGATTCTCCAGCGATGCGGTCGAGATACGCGAACATCTTAAGGCAACTCGATGTCGCGTAGAAGCACGGCGATTCAGACCTTCTGTTGACCGGGTTGTGAGTGAAATCCCCTGGTTTCGTCAACTATGATTTGCTGGCATCGGGTGACGCATGTAAATCTATGGCGTTATGAAGACTGGCGACAGAGTGAAGCTTGTAGGCATTCCCCCCGATGTGCGGGATAAGGACGATATGCAAACCCGCACGCTCTTTGAGAAGTGCCTTGGGCAGACCTTTGTTGTCGCTGATGTAGAGTCCTTCGACGGTGTGCCGTTTCCCCTGGCGAAACTGGATGTGGGTCACGTCGTTGGGAAACAACCGTGGGAACACACTATCTGGGTCGAACCGGAATATTTGCAAGTGGAAACACCTTAAACGTCGGCCTTTGAATGGGTTTTGAGTGCTATCGCCTGATACAACAGTTTTCGAGTGGCCCGTTAATCGGCCCTTGGGTCATGGCATGTGCAAAAACACTCCGCGACAACGGCATTTGGCTATAATCCCTCAGTTTATTCTTACCTTCTCCAAAAGGGGATAGACATGAGCGCCAGCACCGCGCTGCCCAGTGCCTCCACGCCGCCGAGTCCCGCGAATATTCAACTCATGCAACTCACCACTGCGTGCTGGGCGTCGCGGTGCCTGCACGTCGTGGCCGAGTTGGGAGTGGCCGACGCCCTTGGCGACCAGCCACAGTCTACCGAGGCGCTTGCCAAAGCCACCAGTACCCAACCGCAAGCTTTGTACCGCGTGCTGCGCCTGCTGGCTTCGCTTGGGATCTTCGAATGGAGAAATGGAACCTGGAATCACACCGAGTCATCGCGCTTCCTTCGCTCCAATCATCCTGAATCTCTCCGGGACTATGTCCGCATGCTCGGTCTGCCGGTGTTCTGGAGTGCTCTTGAGGATCTGGAACATTCGCTGCGTACGGGAGAATGTGCGTTTGCCAAGCGTCACCCTGAGGGCGTTTTCGCGTATCTGGCCAAACACCCTGATGAGAGCCGCATTTTCGACTCAGCGATGACTTCGAAATCGCACCGCGATATCGCTGCGATATTGCCTGCGTATGGTTTTTCGCAGTTCGCAACCATTGCCGACATCGCCGGCGGACGCGGCCACCTGCTGCGCGCCATCCTGAAGAGTTCGCCGAAGACGCAGGGAATCCTCTTCGATCAGCCGCACGTGGTGGCAGAGGTCGCTCCGGAAGACGGAGAAAAACTCACTGTGATAGGTGGCAATTTCTTCACCGACTCTATGCCCAAAGCGGACGCCTACTTGCTGATGAATATTATCCACGACTGGCCTGACGCAGAATCCATCAAAATCTTATCAGCGATCCGGCGCGCTATGTCGAAGCGCGCGCGAGTGCTGATCATCGAAACGGTCGTTCCTGACGCGCCGGGGCCGCATCTCTCGAAGGAACTCGACATCGCCATGATGGCGATCCCCGGCGGCATGGAGCGCACTCAGGAGGAATATGCCAGCTTGGCTACAAAGTGCGCTCTTCGCTTGGAGCGCATGGTGGAGACGCTGAGCCCATATTCAGTTCTAGAAATGGTCGCCGCCTGAACGCACAACCTCCGCTCAAGTCCCAAAGGGTTGCTGACTTGGCATCATCATTTAACTCATTTGGGGGCGGCCTCCCTGGCTGGGGGTCAATGAGTGTAATCGCCTGGTTGCAACAGTCGGTGCGGTCTAAACAGGATCGGCTCGAAATGGATTGCGGAGTAGAGTAGTCGCGCTACGGCGAGCGGTTTATTATTCGCTCCACCCGCCGCGATCGCTAATATTGCAGAAAATTGATGCCGAATGAAAGGGAGAACCGATGAGCCGACTCTTGAGTATTTGCTTGCTTGCAGGCTGCGAGATGCTCTCGCTCTTGGCGGTGTCTCACAGTCCACAGAGCACGTCGATGGAGGGCGCACGCGCAAATGTTTCCAAAGCAACCATAGAGGGCCTGGTTCGGGATGTTGCGTGTCCCATTCAGAACCTCGACAACCATGCCACCAGCCTCAGCCGCAAGTGCGTAGAGGATTGCGTGAAGGGTGGCTCGCCGCTGGTTATTCTGACCCAAGATGGTCAGCTGTATTTTCCTATCTCTGCCAAAATGCCCGACACCGATCAGCGGCAGGAACTGATGCCATTCGTGGGCAAATATGTGCGGGCGAGCGGGATTGTGTTTGAGCGAACCGGGACTCATGCAATCGTGATCACGGAAATTAAGGAAATGAAAGAGGTCCGCTTGACGATTGATGAGGGATAACCCAGGCAGCACGCTCCGCCGAAGCTGGCTGTCGGAAACTATGAGGTCGGTGGCCAATTGGCGAGAAATCGCCATTACGCTCATTGACCCGGTTGTGAGTGTAAACGCCTGGTTACAACAACTGAAGCGTTCGTGCGGGAAGTAGGCGAAGCCTTCGCTGAGCGTCACGCACGGACGGAGACGTTGCAGCCGGGTGTGGTTGGGGGGAGCCTGACTGGAGAACGACGCGGAACTCTTTGACGCGGGGCGCAGTCCCTCAGGGTTGTAGTATCAATTTGTGATTCTTCAGATCAACTACCACGAGCTCGAACTCTTTGAAAAAATCCATGCCCAACAGGCCGTCTATTTTTTGCCCGAAGCTCTTTGAAAGGTCGTGCGTGTTCATGACCACAACTCTATGATTGCGCAAGCTGATGGATCCAATCTTCAGCGTGGCTGTTGCGAAGATTCCTGTGCCGGTCCAACCAGAACCCTTACTGGCGGAGACTGCGCTCTCCAGAGTACGCGGTCCCATATCTCCAAGCTCTGAACTTATGATCGTCTGATTCGCGCCGGTGTCAACGATCAGGACCGCTGGCCTTCCATTAACCTCTACCTTGACCAGCACCAATCCGAACAAGTGACTGTTTTCGAAGGGGATTTCTCTTCTAGAGGGCTGCGAATAAGTAGTAGTGCCGAGTGTCAATAGCAACGCACAGCACGGTGACGCACCGGGATGCGGTGCTTCCACGCCCATATTCCCGAGCAGGCTTTCCGGCGGGTTGGTTTGATTTTCACGACCGCAATTCTTCCTGAGTGTCGTACTCAGCCCTTATTTCGGAACGCACTCTGCCGAAACTCAGAGAATTTGACAATATGCCGGGGATGATCGCCGTGAGGGCAAGTATATGACCTCGTAAGCGGCGCACAGTCAGACAGATAGAGAGCGGCATGACCCGGCTCGCACGTGAGGCTTGACCAGCGGGTGCTAAAATCCTTAGCCCAGAGGTCAGTTGATGACGCAGTCATCCCATGAGCCGAAATTGATACGGTTTGGGGTGTTTGACGTCGATTTGCAAACTGGCCAGCTGCACAAAGCAGGCGTCAGAGTCAAACTACAAGAACAACCGTTTCAAATCCTTGCAGCCTTACTGGAGCACCCGGGTGCGGTGGTTACACGGGCTGAACTTCGTCAACGACTCTGGCCAGCCGACACCTTCGTCGATTTCGACCTCAGCCTGAACGGTGCACTGAAGAAGCTCCGTTTTGCGTTGGGAGACGACGCCACCAACCCTTTATTTATTGAGACGATCCCACGACGGGGTTACCGCTTCATAGCGAATGTGACTTCGGTCCCCCGCGATTTCGTGGAACAGACCCGAGCCGATGCCTGTGACCCCGAGCGTGATGGCAGGTGAGGCCCGCACTAACTCCGCGCTGCCACGGCTTTTAAAGTCGCGGGCTGCGAAGATCTGCGCCGTTGCTTTGGCTGTGTCACTGTTCATATTTGCTTCAACACAGGTTTGGAGATTACGCCCCCCGTCGAAAACGGCCGCTCAGGTCAACGTTAGATCCCTGGCGGTACTTCCTCTGGAAAACCTCTCCGCTGATCCTTCGCAGGACTACTTTGCCGACGGTATGACCGACGAGTTGATCACCAGGCTTGGGCAAATAAGTTCGCTGCGAGTAATTTCCCGTACTTCGGTGATGCAGTACAAGGGTTCGCATAAGCCGCTGCCACAGATCGCACGCGAGTTGGGTGTTGACGCAGTTGTTGAGGGCACGGTTCTGAAGTCGGCTGACCAGGTACGGATTACGGCTCAGTTGATCCAAGGAACGGCCGAGAAGCATCTCTGGGCTGAGAGCTATCAGGGAAACCTGCGGGATGTGCTGGGGTTACAAAACCAGGTGGCCAATGCCATCGCGAAACAGATCCAGACCACCTTGGGGCCACGCAATCAGATCAGGCCGGGTATCGAGCCGCCAGTCAATCCGGACGCTTACGAGTCCTACTTGAAGGGGGAGTACCTTTTAAATCGGTTTACGCAGGATTCGATCCGCGATGCTGCGGAGTACTTCCAAAAGGCCATCGACCAAGATCCCGGCTACGCCCCAGCCTATTCAAAACTAGCGGGATGCTATCAAATGCTGGGGAATATGGGAGCAATTCCTAACAAAGTGGCCCGCCCTAAAGCAAAACTCCTTGTAGCCAAAGCCCTCGATCTCGATCCCCAGTTCGCCGCGGCGCACGCCGTCCGCGGTTGGGGCTTATTGGAATACGAACTGGATTTCGTTACGGCTGGCCAGGAATTTGAAAAGTCAATTCAACTGAATCCGAACGGAGTGGAGGGCCATCACGGAATGGGTGATTACTATGCCTCCTTGGGAAAGGTTCAGGAATCCGTTCAGGAAATGGAGTTCGCTCGACAATTGGATCCGCTGGCACTCATCGTGAACACCGACCTCTGCAGGATGCTGTATTTCGCTAGGCGGTTCGACGAGGCCCTGGCGCAGTGCAAAGCGAACTTAGAGTTGGATTCGTCCCCGCGTGCTCTCTGGATGCTTGGAGATGTGTATGCGGCTAAGAGAATGGATGCTGAAGCGGTCTCGACATTCATGCAGGCGCTTCATGCGGCGAAGGCCCCAGACTCGATGATCGCAGCTGCCGAGGCCGGTGCCACAGACACCGGGGTTAAAGGTTATTGGAAAACGTTGGTTCGGTTTGTACCTGAAAATGTCGCGAATGGAAATCTAAATGCCTTTGATGTCGCTGTAGTCTACGCATACGCTGGCGATACCGACAAGACGCTCGCTTGGCTTGAAAAAGCTGTTGAGGGGCGGTGCTATGGAATCGTTTACCTCGGGATTAATCCCATCTTTGATGGGGTGCGATCAGATCCGCGGTTCCTCGCTCTTCTGGGGCGGATGAACCTTTCGCAGCTATCTTGAAGGGCTAACTCTTGTTCGGGTTTCTAGGCGCCGAATCGGCTGTCATCCCGGATTCCCTCTAGCCATCGCTCCGTGCGCCCTTTTTGCTTATGCGACTTCGCATCCCGGTAGAAATCAAACGAGAGCCTGGATAGCCTGCCCCCGCTGCACGCCAAACTTACCTCCGTTAGCCACCCGGTCAATTGGCGTAAAATCGCGGTTACACTCATTGACGGCCTGTGCCCTAGCAGCCCGGGCCCGGCTTGCCGCTCTGCGTGGTCAGAATGCCGTAACTTTCCGGACGCCGGTCGCGGAAAAACTGCCAGACTTTCCTGACTTCCAGAATCATGTCCAGATCGAGATCGGCCACCAGCACTTCATCGTTGTCGCGGCTGGCCTGGGCGATGATCTTTCCGCGGGGATTGCAGAAATAGCTCTTGCCGTAGAACTGGCCGATGCTCCAGGGTTTTTCTTCGCCTACCCGGTTGATGGCGCCGACAAAATATCCGTTGGCGACGGCATGGGCCGGCTGCTCCAGTTCCCATAGATATTCAGAAAGTCCCGCCACCGTTGCCGACGGATTGAAAACAATCTCGGCTCCGTTTAATCCCAGGGCGCGGGCGCCTTCGGGAAAGTGGCGGTCGTAGCAGATGTAGACCCCGATCTTGGCGAACTTGGTGGCGAAGACGGGATAGCCCAGATCGCCAGGCGTGAAGTAAAACTTCTCCCAGAAACCAGGATGGCAGTGCGGAATGTGATGCTTGCGATATTTCCCCAGATAAGTTCCGTCAGCATCCAGAACGGCCGCGGTATTGAAGTAAAGGCCGGGAAGTTCCTGCTCATACACCGGAACGACGATGGCCATGTGATGTTTGGCGGCGAGGTCTTGCATGAGGCGGACCGTGGGGCCGTCGGGGACGGCCTCAGCCAGTTCATACCAGCGGGGATCCTGCTCGGCGCAGAAGTAAGGGCCATAAAAGAGCTCCTGCAGGCACAGAATCTGGACTTGCTGCCGGGCGGCTTGCTCAATCATCCCCACATGCTTCTTTACCATCGCGTCCCGTATCTCAGCCAGGGAGTGCTCGGCGCCGAGCACGTTGCCCGCCTGAATCAAGCCACAACGCACCATTCGTGACATCGGAGAAACCTCAGTGTGCAAAAAATATAACAGAAGTTAGTGTCGCACCCCGGGCTTACCAGACACGGCCTGCCGGGAAGTTTTGTAGTGCCGGCGTCTCGCCGGCTGTCTGGCGGGCGTCCCGCCCGCCTATTGGGCCGGCCGGAGGCCGGCGCTACAAAGTTCGGCGTCAGATGGCACGACAGGGAAGGGCACGACTTCAGTCGTGCCGTCCGAATCGTTAGCTGACGCGGCTTTAGCCGCTGGGGTTCGCTGTTCCTTCAGACCTCACCCGAGTCACACGCCATCGGGACGCCAGATCCCGGATGGCAGTATCCGACCCGCCGACTCTGCCGGAAATAACTTTGCGCCGGGGCTATCCCCCCCGACGTATAATCCGTCCAATCTGCTTCCTGGGGGCTCACCATGAATTACCGCCTCGCTTGCTGCACATTTCTCACCCTGACTTTGACTCTTTTCGCATCCGCGCAAGGCGGCAAATCGCCCAACCGCGGCGGTGCCTCGCCGACCACTTCGGCCGGACCATCCGTCAACACCACGCCTTCATCGACCCCGCCCGGCCCGGGAGCGAGCCAGCGGGCGTTCATCTCCGGCAAAGTTGTCCTGGAAGACGGATCGAAGATCACCGAGCCGGCCTCGATTCTGACCATCTGCCGGGGCCGCAAGCAGACGGTGACTCACACCGATTCTCATGGCAATTTCAGCTTCGACTTTGGCGACCGGGCCTCCGCCGCCGCTGCTGGAGTCGGTGACGCCGAAGACGATAGTTCCTGGAACACCGCCGGACCGCGCGGTGGAACCCAGCGTGATTGGCGCGATTGCGAATTGCAGGCCCAGCTTGCCGGATTTACCTCCCAACCGATCGACCTGAGCAGCAAGATGTCGACTTTCGAAACCACCGACATCGGTCGCCTGGTGTTGCACCGGATGGGCCAGGTCGAGGGTTTGACCATTAGCGCGACCAGCGCCATGGCGCCCAAGGATGCGCAGAAGGCCTACGAGAAGGGGCACGAAAAGGCAACCAAGGAAAAGTGGGACGAAGCCGAGCAATTGTTAGGCAAAGCAGTGCAGATTTATCCCAAGTACGCGATCGCCTGGTACGATTTGGGCCGTGTCCAGCTTCACAAGAACGAGGCACCGGAAGCGCGTCATTCGTTCGAGCAATCCATCGCCGCCGATTCCAAGTACGTCAACCCCTATCGTGGTTTAGCCGAGCTCGATACCCAACAGAAGCAGTGGCAGCCGTTGGTGGTAGTCACCGACCAGCTTCTGGCTCTCGATCCCATCAGCTTCCCCGATGCCTGGCTACGAAATTCGCTGGGACATTATTCCCTCAGCGAATTCCCGGCGGCAGAGAAGAGTGCACGCCAGGGCATGAAGGTCGATGATTCCCATCAGATGCCCAAGCTGGAATACTTGCTCGGCCTGATTCTGGCCCAAGAGCATGCCTATCCCGAGGCCACTGCTCACATCCAAAACTATCTTCGGGTAGCCACTCAACCTTCGGACATCGCAGACGCGCAGAAGAGCCTGGCCGAGATCACCAGGGTCTCAGCCTCAGCCACGCCGCCCCCGGCAAGCGAAGAAAAGAAGTAGTTGTAGCGCCGGCGTCCCGCCGGCCCGATAGGCGGGCGCAAGCCCGCCAGTCGAGGATGTCCGCGCCAGGCAGCGAAGCGTTCTCCAGACGACGAAGCCGCCTCAGTCGTCCCATTTCAGTCCGTCCCAAACCGCGCATCCATGTCCCAAAATCATTACTCACAAGGCCATATCGCGGTGATGAGCCCTGCTCCGACTGCTAGAATTCAAGCTGAGAATAATCAGACTGAAGACGGTACTTTGAAGATAATGAAGATAATTAGGATGGGAGCACAAGTAGTGATGAGCAGTATTTTCAAGCGAGTTTTGCTGTGGGGCCTGATAGTGGTTTCAAGCGTCTCTTTTGTAAGCGCCGAAGCCCAGGTTTCGAATAATCCCGCGAGTCCAGCGGCGGTTAAACCGGCTGCCACGCCCGCAGCCCGGGTCAATAGCGTCACCGTCACCGGCGGCAGCGCCGGCATCGTGCTAGAGATTTCCACCAGCCAGTCGGTGGCACTGCGCAGTCAGGTGGTCACCGGGCCCGATCGTCTGATCCTCGATTTTCCCGATTCCCTGCCGGGAAAAGATCTTCACAACCAGGCCATCAATCGCGGCGAGGTGAAGGATATTCGCGTCGGAGTCTTCTCCGAGCATCCCCCGGTCACGCGCGTGGTCATCGACCTGAAAAGCCCGCAGCCCTATCGTATTTACCCCTCGGGCAAGACCGTGATCGTCAGACTAATGACAAACGAGCAGCAGGCGGCAATGACGGGACAAAGCAACGCCGCACAAAACAACGCCGCCCACCTCAATACCGTTTCCTACGCGCCACCGCCCGCGGCGCCCGCTCCCACGCTGGCCGTCGAATACAAGAATGGACGTCTCAGCATTCTGGCCGAAAAGGTCAGCCTCTCCCAGGTTCTCAGCGAAGTGCAGCGCAAGATCGGCGCCGATATTCCCATTCCCGCCATGGCCGCGCAGGAGCAGGTGATCGTAAACACCGGTCTGCTGCCCGTCCGCGAAGCCCTGGCCTCGCTGCTGAACGGCTCGCGCTTTAACTTCATCATCGTGGGCGCGGACAACGATCCCGCAAAAGTAAAAAGCGTGATTCTGACTTTCCGCGGCGCCTCAGGAATCTCGCAGCCCGCCATGGCCGCACCCCCGGCACCCGCAACCGAAGCCCAGCCCGAAGCCGAACCTCCGGTGCAGGAAGCCCAACCGCAACCCGAGATGCAGCCTCAACCCCAAGAGGGAAACGGTCAGCCAGAAGCTCCGCCGCCGCAGGAGAATCCGCCGCCGCAATAGCCGCTGAATCTGGGAAGGAACTCGAGTGGCTGCGAGCGACTTCATCGCAGTTAAACGCTCTCTACTGGTGAATCAGTCGCACAGGAATGGGAGATACGCCGCCGCCGGAAACGGGCGTTCCTCCTGCGCCGGTGTTGCAGCCGGCAACATTCATGATTACGCCTTCGATTTTCCCATTCGTTCCGGGGGCGGGTGCGGCTCCATTCTGAACGTTCTGCGTAACCCCCAACTGCAGAAATCCAACAATCGTCCCTGTCCCCGTGCAGCCCCCGGGGCAGAGATTCGGGCCCGCGGCCTGATGGTAGATCGGTAAGGTAACAATTGAATCGCTGCGGCTGATGCTGGTAACACCCTGCAGTGCCGGATTCGGATTGTTGTTGCCGCCGCTGATCGTGACCGGAGCATTCCCGCTGGGCGAGCCGCCATCCGGCAGCAGTTGATCCTGCCCCACCGTCAACCCCTGACTCCCTGCATGGATCAGACACTGCGTTCCTTCGTTGGTATGGAGACCGGATCCGCCGCCGACCGTGACCGTCTGCCCGGCTCCCACAACCTGGCCACAACTGAATTGAAAGGTTGAAGCGCACGCGATGTTGTCAAGGTAGTCGTCGCTGCCCACCTGTGCGCAGGAAACCGCGCTGGTCGATGGACAAACCGCCGCCGGCGGATTAATCGGCACGGTCGCGCGGTAGTAGTTGAGGGTTCGCGTAGGCAGTGCCGTTGTCACATTCGGAGCGGCAGCTCCCACCACGTGCGTCAGGGTGATAGTTTTTCCGATGAACGAGCCCGTGTTCTGAATGCTTCCCGTCGTGTTATCGATAAATCGGCCGCCGGCCGCGCAATCTCCGGGTCCGCCATTCGTGGGATCGCAGTTTGGAATCAGCCAGGGTTTGACGTTCTGCATCTGGATCGGGGTCGTCGAACCTGACGGGTTATAGGCCTCGGCGATGGCGCTTGCGGTTACGGTGTTCGCCGTCCCTCCCCAGATCCGCGCGAAGAAACTGGGCAAACCGGTCCGCCGTACGGTAACCGTAATTTGCGGATTCGCCGGCGTGGTATCGCAAACGATGGCTTGCACCGCCGCGGCCTGTCCCGCAATTACGTTTCGTGCCGCAGCGGCTTCTGCCTGCCGGTTTGCGGCTGCCGAAGCCCCCGGACCAGAGCTTTGACAAATGTCTGCCGCTGCGACCGTAGCCGAAGCGGACGTATATCCCGACGCGGCAAACATCCTTGCCCCGGCCAGCGCCGCCGCATCGGCTGCGCGCTGAGCCTCGCCGCGAGCTACATAAAGCGTCGCAATATCGATGGCCAACGCCGCCATGCCCAGCAAGGCCAACAACGAAAACGCAACCAGCACGATCGTCACGCCTTGCTCGCTCTTGCGGTGGGCTTTATTTACGCGATTCACGGGAGCATCCTTCAATTCAAATTCTGCATGACCGCAACGGTATCGATTTGCGAAGTGGCTGGGTAGTTGGCGCCCGCCGCTATAAATGGCACCACCCGATTGAATTCCCAGCGATAGGGATAGCTCAACGTCACCCGCGTGCCTTCAATGGTGTAATTTCCTGCCTGAAATGGCGGGTTGGGCAAAGTCGTCGTGTAGATGAATCCGCGCTCGACGGTAAGCGTCAACGTCCCCCCGCACGCGGTATTGGCGGTAAACGTCCACGCCAGCGCCGCGCCAGCATTCAGCGGCGTGCCCGGCGTGGCGTTCGCGGTCGCAAGTCCGCAATCGTTGAGCTTGCTGGCAGTCAGGTTTTGGGCAACTACATCGCGTACCGAGCAAACCGAGTTCGGCGCGGTACAACCACCCGCCAATGAAAGATCGGTTGTCGGCTGGTTCGAGGCGACGCGAGCGGCCTCCAAAGCGATATTTCCCACCTTTTGTTTGACGATAAACGCGGAGCCGAAGTCGAACACTCCAACCACCACCACCAGCAGCAAGGGCAGGGAAATGGCGAATTCCAGAATTTCGGCGCCCTCGTCCCCGGCCAGCTTGGCCAGCCGTTCGGACCAGGACTTCATCGTAACTGTGCGCCACAGCCGCACCCTAGTTCTCCCTTCGCGCTTGCGCTTTCGCCTTGAGGGTGATGCCGGTGCTGATCGGCGACAGCGTGGGCGGACAGCAGGTGATTCCGTTCAAGCGGAAACTGTAGGGATAGTCGAAGCTCACCACCGTGCCATGCTCCTGCAGCGAGGACGCTGGATTCAAAATCACGTCCGTCTGCAAGACGAAATTTTGCACCTGGCCAGGGTCGAGGTGCGCCGCACTCAGAATGGGATTCACCACGTTGGTCTGAAGCGGGCCTGCAGTCGTAGTGAATGTGTTTCCGCAGGTCGCGCAATTCGGAGCGGCTGCCGCCAGCGCCGCCTCGCGCGCCGCGTGATTGATGGTCGCATAGATATTGAACGCGCGCCCGAACCACATGATCCCGAACAGCAGCATGAACAGCAAAGGCAGCACCACCGCTGCCTCGGCGATTTCGGCGCCCGAGGTCTCTCGGGCGAGCCCAATGACCTTCCGCCAAGCTTGAGTTTCATACGCTGTTCCACGCCTGCCCTACAGTATAAAGAACAACCGCCACCGCCATTGCCACTCCAAACGGTACCTTCAGAGAGTCCGGATTATCCAGGGAAAGCTCCGGTCCGGGGAGATGAAGCGTAAACAGGGAGCCAACCATATGTGCCAGATTCCGTAGGGTTCGCCCCACCCGCCTCTTCCAGACGATCAGGGCCACGGCCATCAATCCGGCGACGAAAACCGTTGCTACCAGCACCGTAATCAGCCGGGAAGGCCCCAGAAACGCTCCCAGGGCGCCTACCAGCTTCCAGTCACCCGCTCCCAGGCTTCTGAGCAGGACAAAGGGCAAAAGCAGTCCTAACCCCAGCCCAGCGCCTAATAGCGAGCTTTTAGCCCCCGCCCAGCCCGAAGCCAGCGTATTCGCCGCCAGGCCCAGAAAGAGCGCCGGGACGGTCAGCCAATTGGGGATACGGCGGGAGCGCCAGTCGGTCCAACCTCCGGCCAGGGCTGGAATTACGGCCAACATCCAAACCTCCTCCTTCAGCATCGGCTGGCCCACGCAATCCGGGGCCTGGCGTGTGGGAAAGCCTGCCGGAAGCTGAGGCGTGGGGTGGCCATCCGAATCTCCTGAACGGACCGCCGGGGAGGGTCAAAACCGGCCTAGAATGCGGATTATGCGCGGTTAACCGACTCAAGTCAATTTAAAGAATTGGGTAGCGCCGGCGTCCCGCCAGCTGTCGCGAGGGCATCCTGCCCTCGCCGTGAGGGCAGAGAGAAAGGCATGCGGAGACAAGAAATGGCAGCGTACTTCGGTAGCAGCTCATTTGAATCAGCTTGCCTGTCACGTTTGGAGTTTGGCGGAATTGGTGGGATCATGGGAGCAGAAAGTAGCAGAGGTGGCGGCATGAAATACCGAATTGCGATGTGGGCGAGCGCAGGTTTTCTTATTGCGGTCTGCTGGGCACTTTACGCCTTCTCAACCACACCTCCAGCGATGACCTCTGATGACCCGATCCTGGCTCTAGTAGAACTTACTTGCCCAGTTGTGTTTGCGAGTATCCATTTCAACTTTGCCCTTGGGCTGTACTCGTCTCTTTTCGCGAATGCCGCCACATATGGTTTGATCGGCCTGATGGTCGAAACGCTGCGGCAACAGCTTCGTCACGCAAGCTGATTCAACTCCAGCCACTACCCGCACTTCGGAAAGTGCACCACGCAAATGTCACCCTGAGCGCGAAGTCGAAGGGCCCCTATAATCTCCCGATGGTCGCTCTCTTGAGATCACCAGCCGCAAGCAATCGCAGCACACGTAGGGGTCCTTCGACTACGCACGCACGATCGCAAACGATCGTGCATGCTCCGCTCAGGATGACAGGGTTACTGGCTTAACGGGTGTCCGCTGCCGCGCTCGGCGACAATCTTGCGGGCGTTCTCCGCCAGTTGCTTGGCCTGGGGCAGAAGCTCCAGCGCCTTGGTCACCTGAGGATCGGTTTCCGCGCGTACCTTCAGGCCTTCTTCCTGGCCGAAGGCGTCCACGAAGATTTCGCTCTTGATGTTGGAGCGTACCCAGGCGTTGTTTTCCAGCAGTTCGGCCTCGGTGTATGGGACCTTTTCGTCATCGAGGAATTTGCGGAAATCCTGCAGCACCACATCATCGACTTCAAAGCCCTTGGTCGGGTGATGAGTGGCGGCGTAGTGCTTGGCGAAATTGAAGAATGCGTAATGCTGCAGCAGCGAGTCCTGGAAGTGATTGCTCTTTACCTGTGCGATCTTCACGTCGGGCGTAATGCCGCCGCCGCCGTACACGGTGCGGCCACTGTCGGTCAGCTTTACTTCCCGGTTATTCGGGTTGTTATCGCTGTCCTCGCTCTCGCGGTTGAAGTAATAGTCGTAGAGCGAGACGTTCGAGTAATCGCGCTGGATCAAACGCATGCTGGGCGTGTAGTACTTCGCCGTGGTCAGCGCCAGGCCGGTGTTTTCCGAGAGCGGATACACCGTCTGCACCAGGCCTTTGCCGAAAGTGGTTTCTCCGGCAATCAACCCGCGATCGTGATCCTGAATCGCTCCGGCCACAATCTCCGCCGCCGAAGCCGTTCCCCGGTTGACCAGCACCACCAGCGGATATTCCTTGCCGCCGTTGCCGTGCGCCGCCGTATATCGTTTTTCTGGTGAAGACCGGCCGTGATGGGAAACGATCAGTTGTCCCTTGCGCAGAAACTTGTCGGCCACGCCCACGCCTTCGTTGAGCAAGCCGCCGGGATTCTGCCGCAGATCGAGGATCAGCCCTTTCAGATCGCCCATCTGGTCAAGCGCGTCGGCAACTTCATGTTCCGTGGTCTCATTGAATCCGGAGACGTGCATGTAACCGATGCCGGGCTTGATCAGGAAGTGCAGGTCAACGCTGTAGCGCGGAATCTCGTCGCGAACCACCGCGAACTCCAGCGGTTTGTCCGCGCCTTCGCGCAAAATCGTGATGTGGACCGTGGTTCCTTTGGGTCCCTTCAGCAGGTCGGCGACATCGCCGGTGCTCATGTTGTCGGTGGGCTTGCCATCGACCGCGGCGATGATGTCGCCGGGCCGGATGCCGGCGCGATATGCGGGCGTTCCGACGAAGGGCGCGATCACGATGACTTTATTGTTGCGCGGGCCGACCGTCATGCCCACGCCGTAATATTTGCCGCGCTGATCTTCGCGCAGCAGCGAATAAGCTTTTGGATCGAAAAAATTCGAGTGCGGATCGAGCACGTGCAGCATGCCCGGGATAGCGCCGTTGTAGATGGCCTTGTCCGGATTCACCGGCTCGGCGTAGTTCTGTTCGACAACGTCATAGACAGTGGTGAATTGACGAAGGCTGTCACGCACATCGGAGTCACCGCCCGGGGCGGCCGAAGGATTAATCTTTTGTCCGAAGACAATGCCCAGAAATCCGCAGGTGACTAATATGAATACAACCAGGAAGAGTGCGCGACGAGAACTACCAACCATCTTGTTTTCCTTCGCTGGGGAGAATATCCCGTGCACCGCGTCTGAGCGCAGTATAGCATGCACTTAGGCCGGTTTACCCGTGCCTTCGGATACTCGGAAGTAACCACCAGGCAGTGAAATCCGCTCCTTTTAAGATGCGCCGGCACGGTCCGGCGGTGCGAAAAACTGAGCCCTGTAAATAACAACGGTTGACTGTGAGCGGCCAAGACACCGGCCTGGCCGATTGCTGGCAGTTGGCCGCGGCAGTATTATGGAGACATGAATTTGGGCTTCCCGGAGATGATCTTTCTGTTCCTTTTTGCCCTGATCCTGTTCGGGCCGAAGAAGTTGCCCGAAATTGGACGGCAGATTGGAAGGGCTCTCAACGAATTCAAGCGGGCTTCCAACGAATTCAAGGCGCAGATCGAGTCCGAAATCTCGCAACTGGATATCGAGAATAACCGCCAGACCATCCTGCCTCCGGTTCAGTCCCCGGTGGGCTCGGTAGCCTCGAGCAGTTTCCAACGCCCGGCCGAGATTTCAGGACAAGAGGTTTCGTCCCCGGCCCTTGCGGAACCGCAGATTCCGGCGCCCGCAATTCCCGAACCCGGGACTTCAGAAGCCCGGACAGAACTCCAGGCCTTGGAACCCTCTTCGATCCAGACGAACTCGCTGGCCAAGGCACCCGATGCCTGAAATGGCAGCCGAACTTCCTCCCGCCGAACACCCGCGCGACGGCCTTACCGCCATGAGCTTCCTCGATCACCTCGAGGAACTGCGGCGCCGCCTGATCTACTCCATCCTGGCCGTCACGGTGGGATTCTTCGCCTGCTGGAACTATCACGAATTCATCTTCGGCTACGTGCAGCGCCCCATCATGGAAGCCCTGCACCGCAATGGGATGGCCGAAAAGCTGGTCTATCTCAATCCCACCGAACCCTTCAACCTTTACTTGAAGGTTGCAGCCCTGGCCGGCCTGTTCGTGACCTCGCCCTTCGTGCTCTACCAGGTCTGGATGTTCATCTCGCCCGGCCTCTATCGCAACGAAAAGCGCTACGTCCTGCCCTTCATGTTCTCGACCGTCCTGCTGTTCCTGTCGGGCGGCCTCTTCGCCTACAAGATGGTCTACCCCGCAGCCCTCAACTTCCTGATCGACTACGGCAAACAATTCCAGCCAATGATCACTATTGGGGAGTATACCGACCTGTTTTTGACCATCATGATCGGGATGGGGGCGATTTTTGAGTTGCCGATTCTGGTGTTTTTTCTGGCACTGATGGGGATTGTGAATGCGGGGTGGATGTGGCGCAATCTGCGGTATTCGATTCTGGTGATTTTCATTATCGCGGCGATCATTACTCCGACCACTGACATTCTGAACATGTGCATTTTCGCTGCGCCGATGGTTGCACTTTATATCGTGAGCATCGGAATTGCGTGGCTGGTGCATCCCAAACAGCGTAAGGCGCGGCAGGCGCGAAAAGACCGATGATCGGACGCTGCGGCGGGTGGGCGCTTTTGTTTACCCTGAGTGAAAGCGAGGGCGGGACGCCCTCGCGACAGCCGGCGGGACGCCGGCGCTACTTGGCCTTTCTGGTGGCCGTCCTGATTTGCGTCTCGGCCATTTCTTTGGCTCAGGCGGAATCGTTCAATGCTGCCCGCGCCATGCAATATACACGCGAAATTGTGGCCTTCGGCGCACGTCCCATCGGCAGTGCCAATCACAAGAAATTGGAAAACTACATCCTCAATCACTTGAAGGGGGACACTGTCGAAGAAGACGCTTTCGTTGCCGATACCCCTGATGGGAAATTTCCTGTACGCAACCTGATTGCGAAGTTTCCTGGAACTCGAGAGGGTGTGATCGTCATCGCCGGTCACTATGACACCAACTATCCCTTGCGCAATACGGGATATGTCGGAGCCAACGACGGCGGCTCTTCCACCGCCATCCTGCTGGAACTGGCCAACCAGTTTCGCGGAAAAAAGCGTGAAGGCTACAGCGTGTGGTTGCTGTGGACTGACGGGGAAGAGGCGATCAGGAATTGGACCGCTACCGACAGCGTCTACGGCTCGCGGCATCTGGCAGAGAAGTGGCAGAAGGACGGCACGCTGAAGAGTGTCAAGGCGTTTCTGCTGGCTGACATGATTGGGGATGCCGATCTGAATGTGGATCGCGACAGCGATTCGACTCCATGGCTGGAGGATCTGGTCTATCAGGCAGCCACGAAACTGGGCTACCAGTCACATTTTTTCGCGCGCACCATTCCGGTGGAAGATGACCACCTGCCTTTTGTCGAACGCGGCGTGCCCTCGGCTGACTTAATTGATCTCGATTACGGCTATGGCAACGTCTTCCACCATACCCCGCAAGACACGCTGGACAAGCTCAGCCCCAAGAGCATCGCGATTGTCGGCGCCGTGATTCTGGAAACCGTGCGGATGCTGGACGCGAGATAATCCGGCAAGACATCGAGGTACGCAGGCTCTTACGTTTTGAGATTACCCTGAAGCATGACGTCATGCTGAGCTTGCGAAGCATCTTGCGTGGAGCGGATGTGCCGTTTTGCGGCGACGGTGGAGATGCGCGCGAGATCCTCCGGGACTGAAGTCCCTCAGATGACTTCGTCGGATGGGCGCGAGATGTTTCGCGGCCTGACGACCGTTCGGGGTGAGGCTGGCGCTTGGGGCGAGATTGATACTCTTCTGGATCCTATTTAACGTCTTCGTGGTTGCGATGCTGGTGCTCGACCTGGGCGTCTTCCACCGCCGCACGCACACCGTAAAGTTTCGCGAGGCCCTCATCTGGAGCCTGGTGTGGATCGCGATGGCCGCGGCCTTCGCGGTGGTGATCTATTTCTGGCACGGGCGGACGCCCTCGCTGGAGTTCGTTACCGGATACGTGATCGAGCTCTCGCTGAGCGTCGACAACCTGTTCGTATTTCTGCTGATTTTCCGCTTCTTCCAGGTGCCGCCCGAGCACCAGCACAAAGTTCTTTTCTGGGGAATTCTGGGCGCGCTGATCATGCGCGCCGCTTTCATCGTGGCGGGAGTGGGGCTGATTCAGCGCTTCCACTGGATTGTCTACGTATTCGGCGCATTTCTCGTGTACAGCGGCATCAAGCTTTTCACTCAGGAAAACGCCGAGATCCATCCCGAAAAAAATCCCGTGCTGCGATTATTCCGGAAGTGGGTGCCGGTGACCAAGGAGTATGAAGGCAACAAGTTTTTCGTTCGCCGTCCGGGACTCTACGCTACGCCGCTGCTGGTTGTGCTGGTGGTGGTTGAGACCACCGACCTGCTCTTTGCTGTCGATTCGATTCCAGCCATTCTGGCGATCACACGCGACGCGTTCATCGTTTATACCTCGAACGTTTTCGCCATCATGGGATTGCGCTCGATGTATTTCGCGCTGGCGGGAATGATGGAAATGTTCCGCTATTTGCACTATGGGCTCTCGCTGGTGCTGATTTTCGTGGGAGCCAAGATGCTGCTATCTCATTACTACGAAATTCCCACGGTCGTGGCTTTGGGGTGTGTGGCGGGGGTGTTGATTGTTTCTGTGCTGGCTTCGGTGGTCAATCCTAGGAAGAGCGTTGGGTGATGGCGGGGCGCGGGTGAGTCGCCCGCGACCACACGTGCGATTTTTTTTGAGTTGGATTCGAGTTCGTTTCCCCTGGAGAGTTTGCCGCGAGATCTTGCAGGGGGTAGGGGTCCTTCGACTGCGTAACTGCTTCGCTTCGCGAAGCAGTTGCTCCGCTCAGGATGACATCGCGCTCAGATGACAAGGTACGTGACTAGATTATGATGGGTGGGCCATGAGCCGGGTGACCATTGCGCTACCGCCGCGTCCTTATGACGCTGTGATTGAAAGCGGGCTGCTGCTGCGGGCGGGGGACAAGCTGCGCGAGTTGCTGCGTGTGGCCCCGGGTGCGTCACCGGCAAAAACTGGGCGGGCGCGGCTGTTCGTGGTCACGGTAAGTCCCGTGCGGCGCAGGTGGGGCAAGAAATTGATGGCTTCGCTCACGGCCGCCGGATTTGCCGCGCAGATTCTGGAAATGCCGGATGGCGAGCGCTACAAGAAACTGGCTACAGTCGAGAAACTATCCGAAGAGCTGAGCCGTCTGGGGGCGGATCGGAATTCGGTGGTCATTGCCCTGGGCGGCGGCGTGGTGGGAGATGTGACCGGGCTATTGGCGTCGCTCTACATGCGCGGGGTTGAGCTGGTGCAGATTCCGACGACGGTGCTGGCGCAAGTGGATGCTTCCATCGGTGGTAAAACCGGCGTCAACCTGCGCGCGGGAAAGAATCTGGTCGGCACCTTTCATCACCCGCGTATGGTGCTGATCGATCCGGCGGTTCTCGCCACTCTACCCGACCGCGAATTCCGCGCTGGACTTTATGAAGCGCTGAAGTGCGGAGTGATTGGCAAGCCGGAGTTGTTCCGCGCACTGGAGAGCGTTGAGGTGAAGGAATTGCGTCGCGATGCGGCCAAGCTGGAGTGGGTAATTGCGGAGTCGGTCAAGCTGAAGGCCGAGGTGGTCTCGTCCGACGAGCACGAAAATGGCCTGCGCCGGGTGTTGAATCTCGGCCATACCATCGGACACGCGCTCGAAGCGGAGACGGAATACCGGCACTTCCTTCACGGCGAGGCGGTGGCCTGGGGAATGATTGCGGCCACGAGAATCGCGGCTGCGGTGGACAGAATCGATAAGCCCGCCGCGGAGCGGATTACCGCCGCCGTGCGCAGACTGGGACCGCTACCGGAGGTTCGAGCGCGAAGCCGCAATATTCTGGGCTTGCTTAAGTCGGACAAGAAGACGCGCAACGGCGTGGTGCACTTCGTCCTGCCGCGGGAGATTGGGAAAGTCGAAATTGTCGATGACGTGCCGGAGCCGGTGGTCATCGAAGCGGTGGATGAGCTGCGCCGGCTCTCCCGGTAACGCAAATCGGTGACCCACACAGCCAAATCTACGGTGATCGGCGCGGCCCCTGAAGGCGCCAGCGATCAGCAGTCTTCCGCGCGGGCGGTGCGTGAGATGTTTACCTCCATCGCGCCGCGCTACGACCTGCTGAACCATGCGCTCTCCTTCAATATTGACCGGCTGTGGTGGCGCCGTACGGCGCGGAGCCTTTGCGGACGTTCTTTCCCGGCCTGGAGCGCAGGTGCTCGACTTATGTTGCGGCACGGGAGACATGGCGTTTGCCTTGCGGCGTCAGGCAGGGAAGTCTTCTCCCAAAATTCTGGGCGCGGATTTTTCTCACGCCATGCTGCAGCGGGCAAGCAGCAAGTCGGCGGCAACCGCGCTGCGATGGGTGGAAGCGGACGCACTGCGATTGCCTTTTCCTGACGGACACTTCGATCTGGTGACGTCGGCCTTTGGCTTCCGCAACCTGGCGAATTACGATGCCGGGCTGGAGGAGATTGCGCGCGTGCTGCGTCCGGGCGGAGAGTGCGGGATTCTGGATTTTGGCGAACCGCGGGGCGTGGTCGGAGCTGTTTACCGGATTTATTTCAAAAGCGTGCTGCCGGCGATCGGCACGCTGGTTTCTGGGGTAAAGGGTCCTTATGCATATCTTCCAGCGTCGGTGGCGCGCTTTCCTGAGCCCAGCGAGATGTTGCGGCGCATGGAACGAGCCGGTTTACGGGAAGCGTCGTGGAAGCCTTATACGTTCGGTGTCGCGGGATTATATCGAGCGAAGAAGTGAGGTGTAGGCGCTGGCTTCTCGCTCTGGCTTCTCCCGTCTAGCTCTTCCTACTTCTGGGTTTGAGAAACTCTTGCATTGGCTTTTCAATTCCCCCTGAGTGCTGATCAGACCCTGCACGAGCGGGACGCTCGCGCCTACATTAGCTGGCGCCTGCGTTTTGAAGCAATCGGAGAAGGCGTCGGAGATGGTGTAGCGGATCACGTCTTCGTATTTCGCGCCCAGGAACTTCTGCAGGCGATCGGTGTTCATGATGTACTCGCCGGTCATGTAGGGGGCCACTTCGGGTGGGATGGCCACAATCCCGAGTTTCCACAGCAGTTGCAGGGTCATTTTGAAAGCCAGATTGCCGGGGACCCGCACCAGTTTGGCATTAGCTAATTCGACGCAGCGCTCGAAGGTCAGGGGCTCGCCACGTCCGGCGACGTTCAGCACAGTCAATCGCTGCGACTCCGGCTCGGTCTTCTGCAGGATGTGGGTCATCAGTCTCGCCATGTCGTCGACGTGAACAAACTGGATGCGGTTGTCCAGATATTGCCGGCCAAAGGGCAGCAGGCAGGGAAGGCGCTGGCCGCGGGCGCGAGCTTTGGCCGACCAGTTACTGCGCCCGTTGGGCGTGCCTCGAAAAGCGCCCACCATGTAGTTGTCCACGCTGGCACCGGCAAAAATATGCGGGCGCAGCATGTAGGCGCTGCAACCTCGCAGGGCCGGGGCGCGCTGCTGGACCACTTTGTCGGACTCCATTTTGTGAATGGCGTAGGGCAGGGTGTGCGCGCCGAGAGGATGCTCTTCGGTTACCAGTCCGGGCAAGTTGGAGCCGTAAGCGGCCACGCTGCTGGGAAAAATAAATTTCTGGACGATCGTGGTTTCGCGATTGGCCTCGGTAATCGCCTCCATGACCCGCGCGGTACCGGCCACGTTGATCTGCCACATGCGGTTGAGGTCAAGCACGCCGGTGCGGACGGGATCGAGTACGTAGGCCAGATGGACTACGGCAGAGGGCCGGGAATCACGCAGCAGAATGAAAAGCTGGCGGCAGGATTCTTCTTCGCCCAGATCCATACGTTCGAAACGCAGAGGCAGATCGGTGGCGGGGGGCGCCAGGTCGATTCCGATCACGTCGAACTCGGCCAACTGGGGCAGCAGACGAGTACCCAGATTGCCGGAAATTCCTGTGACGACTACCGTTGGTTTCGGATCGCCCATTTATTTGGGACCGGCATCGGGAGACTTGGCCGGTGGAACGGTTTCTCCATCAGCCGGAGCCTTCCCGCGCGGGGCGGCCGGCTGTGCTTCCGCGAAGTACTTGTCGTTGAGTTCAGGAGTGGCGGACTTCTGAATGGCCTGCATCGCATCCTGTATACGCTGCGCGCGCAAGGTGGAAACAATTTCGTCGTGCACTTTGTCGAGGGGCAGCGTGTCCTTTTCACCCACTTTGTAGATCAGGTATCCGTTCGGAACGGTGATGAGCTGTGAAGTGTCGCCGGGCTTCAGATCCATCACTTCGGCCTGGGTGGCCGGCAGGCTGGTGCGGCGCACTTTGCCCAGCTTGGTGGGAGGCTTGCCCTTGAAGTCCGCGGCGGTAGCGCCCTCTTCCTGCAGCTTGTCGAAATCTTCTCCGGCGGCGGCGCGTGTGCGCAGCCCATCTGCCACCTTCTTCATGGCGTCCGCGGATTCCTCCTGAGTCTTTTTGACGTCGTCCCCGGCGGGTTTGTCTTTGCTGTCCGCGATCTGTTTGGTGCGCGGGATGAAGATGCGCTGCAGGTCCACTTCCTCGAACGCGGGTCCGTTGTTGTGATAATAGTTGGCAACATCCTGATCGGACACGTGGCCGGCGTCATCCTGCACTTTCTGGCTGAGTTCTTTGGTCAGCACGCCTACGCGGGCAACTTTCATCAGCTCTTCAAATTTTGGGCCCTTGTCGAGCCCCATCTGATGCGCCTTGTGAACCATGACCAGAGCGCTTCCGTACTGGGTTGCGAGCTGCTTGCGAGCCGAGGGCGCGATGGTTGGCGCAATGGCGTCGACGAGTTGTTCGAACTCGGCGCGAGTAACTACAGTTTTGCAATCGGCAGTTTTGGATTTGTCTACCGGGGGCTTGTCGCAGATGCCGGGTATCGTGATCACGGCGGCAGTTGGTGCCACGGTTGCCGTCTCCGGAGCCTTGGCCGTGGCGGTGTGCGCTGCGGTCGGGGGTTTGGGCGGGGCGGCCGGTTTCTGCGTTTGACTCCATACCGGTGTGGTCAACAACAATAAACAAATCCATCCGCGATAACTCATCAAAGCTGAATTCCTCCGGCACCGGAGCGACGAGTGCACCGAGAATCGTAGCATAGAGCGGGTGTTGGACCTTGGGCGTCGGGCATCGGGCGAAGACATTGGGAAGTGTCTGGGGACAGTCCGGACGGTCTCACGTTGCCTGCCCGCTATAATGCCGCTATGGCTGGATCGACCGCGGTTTACAGCTCGGAATCCATGCGCGCCGAAAAGCGCGCGGTGGCGGGGAATTCCGTGCTGGCGGCGATCGCGATTACCGCCTTGAAAATTGTGGTGGGAGTGACTACCGGAAGTCTGGGCATACTTTCGGAGGCCTTGCATTCCGCTCTCGATCTGATTGCCGCGATCATTACCTTCATGTCGGTTCGAGTCTCGGACAAGCCGGCGGACGCGGACCACCAGTACGGCCACGGCAAAGTGGAAAATTTCTCCGCCTTCCTCGAGACTGGACTGCTGCTGCTTACCTGCTTCTGGATCATCTATGAAGCCGTCAAGCGGCTCTTTTTTCATCACGTTCACATCGAGCCCAGCGTGTATGCCTTCCTGGTGATGTTTGTCTCGATGGGTGTGGATTTCTGGCGATCGCGCGCCCTGGGCAGGATCGCAGCCAAGTATGACAGCCAGGCGCTCGAAGCCGATGCGCTGCACTTTTCCACGGACATTTGGTCCAGCGGGATTGTCGTTGTGGGTTTGCTTCTGGTTCTGCTGGGACGAATCTGGAATATCGACTGGTTGCGCGACGCCGATCCGGTGGCAGCGCTGTTCGTGGCCGGAGTAGTGGTGTACGTGAGCTGGCGCCTGGCGCGCAAGGACGGTCGACGCTTTGCTCGATGCTGCTCCGGCGGGTGTCCGCAACAAGATTATTGCGGCGGTTTCAAGTGTGGATGGTCTGCTCGAGGTGGACCGGGTGCGAATCCGGCGGGCCGGCAATCGCTATTTTGCCGACCTCTCGGTGGGAGTAGCGCGCAATGTCACCTTTCAGCGCTCCGAGCAGATGGCGACGGCGGTAACGGACGCGGTGCATGATGTCCTGCCCGATGCCGACGTGGTGGTGCATTCGATACCGCGTCCGGTGAGCACGGAGAATATTTTTGACCGCGTACGTGCCGTGGCCACCCGGCATAACGTGAACGTGCATGACGTCAGCGTGCAGGACCTGCTGGGGAAGTTGCATGTGGAGCAGCACCTGGAACTGGATGAGAATCTGAGTCTGAAAGAGGCTCACGACCGGGTGACCGTGCTCGAATCGGAGATTCGGGACGAGGTGCCGGAGATTTCTTCGATCATCACGCACATTGAGAGTGAACCGGCCACGATTGAACCGGGAGACGAACTGATCCACGACGCCCGGCTGGAAAAGCGGCTGAAGGCAGTGGCGGCCGAGTTTCCGGAGATCCTGGATATGCACGACATACAGATCAAGCGGGTGCGCGGACGGGTTTACGTTTCGGCCCATTGCACCATGTCAGACGAGCTGCCGCTCTCCAGCGTGCATGACATTTCCACCGACCTGGAAATTCGCTTCAAGCAGGAGTTCCCGAAATTGTTCCGTGTGCTGATCCACCCCGAGCCCAGCACGGACAACCGAAGATAGAAGAAAAGAAGATAGAAGAAATAACGCGGAGACAGCCGTCCTGGGCTGTCCGGCTGAGCGAGGCTCGACAGTTCTTCTGTACCGAGCAATATTACGGGCAATTTTTGGAAACCAAGATCCGCAAACCGGTGCGGGGCTATTTCTATATCGCGGCTGCCACATTCTGTTGGGGAATCGCCGCCAGCATGGGCCGAGCTGCGTTCACCGGACGGTTGCCTGGCTTGCACGCGCTGCGCCCAATCGATCCGCTGATTCTTTCACAGAGCCGGGCGACATTTTCTTTTCTTGTGCTGCTCCCAGTCCTGGGGCTGCTTCGAGGGCGCCGGTTGCGTCTGCCGGCAGCGGACCTCGGTCAAGTCTTCCTGATTGGGATTCTGGGGGTGGCGGCCTCGAACTATTTCTACTATCTGGCCATCCAGCGGACGAATGTGGCGACGGCGATTATCGTGCAATACACGGCGCCGATCTGGGTCTTGCTGTACACGGTCGCACGCGGACTTCAAAAGCCGACACTGCAACGGGTGGCGGCGGTGGGCCTGGCGGTAACCGGAATCGCACTGGTGATCGGGCTATTCGGCGGCGGCGGTTTGCGCCTGGACACAATCGGAGTGATCGCTGCCCTGCTGGCCGCGTTTTCGTTCGCCTTTTACAACATCGGGGGGCACAACATTCTGGCTCGCCTTGATCGCTGGATCGTGCTGCTCTATACGACCTGCAGCGCATCCTTATTCTGGATCGTGGTCAACCCGCCCTGGAAGATCATCGCAGCGCACTATTCGGGCGAGCAGTGGCTGTTTCTGCTGCTGTTCTCGTTGATCTCGGTGCTGGCCCCGTTTTCGTTCTACTTCGCCGGGCTGCAACATCTGGAGCCCACGCGGGCCATCGTGGTCAGTTGTCTGGAGCCGGTGTTTTCGATCGTGATCGCTGCGGTTGCGTTGGGCGAGATCGTGCGGCCCTTGCAGGTGACCGGAATAGTGCTGGTGCTGGCGGCGATTGTGGTGGTGCAACTGCCGGATCGCAGGTCGGCGGAGGCACTGCCGATGGTCGAGCCTATTGAATAGTTGCGTATAACTTGTCGTTGAACCATACGCCTGCTCGGCTTTCTTTGAACCGGTCTGCGATTGTTTCTTTGCGTCTTTGCGGTTAACAGCTTTTGACCGCAAAGGTCGCAAAGGCCGCGAAGGGACGACTGAAGGTCGTGCCCTTCCCGGAATCATCGCTCCCGAAATCGTTCCCTCCCGTCGCTTATTGTAGGGCGAGCGTCCCGCTCGTGCTGGAATTGACTGGGCTTCATTGACCGGGAAGTTTGGAGACCGCTCGATCGCCCATTGAAGCTCCGCAGTAGGGACAATACAAATCATTTGTGCTAACCACGCGCTGGCACTGCGGGCAGTTTGGGCTCAGTTTGTAGCTGCAATGAGGGCAGAAGTTGAATCCGGTCTGGACGGCCGTGCCGCATTGCGGGCAGGAGTTCTGCAGGGGGTGCCGCAGGAGGAAGTAAAGAATGATGCCCAGAGCGTTGGGAATGATGCAGGCCAGAATCGTCCAAAGCGTAGGGCTCATCCCGCGTCGCTTCGAGTCACGGTTTATGTAGCCGATGATCAGCAGAAAGCAGCCACCGCCAATGCCGGCCAGAAGACCAAGCAACGGCCTTGCCCACGCCGGCGGCCCGCCCGAGTGCCCTGCCAACGCGACATTGAAGACAAACTGCGCGGCGATAAACGCGATTCCCGCGAGCACCCATGCCCAGATCGGAACAATTCTGATTTCCGCGCTCAGTCCCGTTCGAGTTTCGTTTTGTACCTGCATAAATTTGTCCGCCTTGTCACTGCCATTACCGCGACTGCTCGCCGTTATTGGTGAGGTGGGTGCCGCGAGCCAACAACAGCACACTTACCACCAGCGCCGGCGCGATGAAGAAAAACATAAAGCCGGTTTGCCAAACCAGGGTCGAGACTCCGGCCCGTTCCCCCATCCAGGCAAAGAGCCGCCACAAAAAAGGGACAGTGAGGGTCGCAGAAAGACCCACGCCCAGACAAGCCATCGCCACCAGCCACATGCGTTCCCGCGCCTGCCGAAGCCTGCTGGCGTGGAAGCGCACCCGCATCTGCGTGGCCCGCACCAGGCGGGAATCGGCGGCCAGCGGCAGCGAACGCAAAGCGCGAACTACCCCGTTTGCCGTGTCCGCATAGTGACGGCAGGCTTCGCATTCATCGAGATGAGCCCGCAGCCAAAGCTGCTGCGCATCCGCGAGACCATCCCCCAGAGCGATCAGTTCCTGTGCCTGTTCGTGTGCGTCCCGCGTCATGCCTGCGCTCCCTTCAGCCGCGACATCAGCATATTCAATCCGCGATACAGTCTCGACTTCACCGTGCCCAGGGGCGCTCCGGTCACCGTGGCAATCTCGTCCAAAG
This sequence comes from Terriglobia bacterium, assembly GCA_963734265.1. GTDB lineage: Bacteria > Acidobacteriota > Terriglobia > Terriglobales > Acidobacteriaceae > JAIQFF01. Next base: position 231,557 of record CAVTGN010000008.1, on the reverse strand, counting down.
CCAATCCTTCCTGAAAGCGCAACATCACGGTCTCGCGATATTCCACGGGGATGCCCACCAGGGCCGCGTTGACGCGCTCGGCTTGCTCCTGCTGTTGCATAACTTCCCACGCCATCGGGCGAGTGTCGGCCGGTTCGAGCGGCGCATGCTCTTCGTCTTCCATCAGCCCATCCAGGCTGACGGGGCGCTTCTTGCGCAAATAATCCAGGGTCAGGTTTCTCGCCACCGCGTAGAGCCAGGTACTGAATTCGTGCCGGCCGTCGTACTGATGGCCGCGTTCCAGCACGCGAATCCAGGTTTCCTGGAATAGGTCCTCAGCGAGTTCGCGATTTCCCGACAGGTAGGTCAAATAGCGAAGAAGCCGATGCTGATACTGCTCGATGAGACGGTCGAGTAGATCCGGATCACGCCGGCGTAGACCGCGAGCAATTGCGCTGGCCTCGGATTCCATCGTATTCAAGAAGTAACAGGCTGTGGCGTTCATGCTACCGGGATATACGGGCGAGAAGAGCAGAAAGATGCAGGATGGAGGCATTCTGATAACGGCGGTCAGGTCGCCGGCAATCTGAAGACAAAAAGGGATTCTGTGGAAACGGCCGGCTGCCCTGATTACCGAAGGCCAACGCCCGTATCTTCAGTTACTTGCCCGCCTTTGCCCCCCAATTTTCAATGGTTCTACATCCTTCTGCCGGTGGGCAGCGGGAAGGTCAGGCTTTCGGGCACGTGGATGTCTGCCTTCCAGGATATTGGGTGCAAATTTGATCTGGAGGAACATCTTAAATGCGTAAGTTGACGGGCATCATCCTGTTATTTTTGCTGGTTTCGGCGGCGGCGGTGGCCCAGGATTTCCCCAAGGCTGAGATCTTTGGCGGGTATCAGTTCACCCGGCAGCAAAGCGTCAACTGGAACGGCTGGGACGCTGCCCTTACCGGCAACTTTAATAAATGGCTGGGTATGACCGGAGATTTCAGCGGCGCCTACAAGTCGCAAAATGGCATTGGCGTCAAGAGCTACACCTTTACCTTTGGTCCCACGGTCGCAGCCCGCAGCAACGAAACCTTTACACCCTTTGGCCACGTGCTGCTCGGTGGGTTTCATCAGGTCGCTGATGCCAGCGGCACCAGCCTGGGCACGAATAATGGATTCGCTTTCATCGCCGGCGGCGGAGTGGACGCGAAAATTACGCCCCATATCGCGGCGCGCCTGGGACAGTTCGACTGGATGTCATTCCACGCTTCCGATGCGTCGTCGAATATTTTCCGCTATGCGGGTGGAGTGGTTTTCCGCTTCTAGCGTGGATCGGATAAGAGTCATTCGACTCAGGCTCCCATTCGCTGGTGAATGAGAGCCTGAGCTCAGATGACCAACGTGGTTACTCACCCATCACTTTCACGATGACCCGCTTGTCGCGCTGGCCATCGAATTCGGCGTAGAAGATGCGCTGCCAGGTTCCCAGATCCAACTTGCCCGCGGTGATGGGAACGATGACCTCATGGTGGATCAGCAAAGCCTTCAAGTGTGAATCGCCGTTGTCCTCGCCGGTCTGGTGGTGTTTGTAATCCTGGCGGAAGGGCGCCAGAGTTTCCAGCCATTGATCGATGTCTTCAATCAGTCCACTCTCGTTGTCGTTCACGTAGACGCCAGCCGTGATGTGCATAGCGGAAACCAGGACCATGCCTTCCTGGACGCCGCTCTTATCCACGATTTTCTCCACTTGGGGCGTGATGTGGACGTAAGCACGATGCGAGCGGGTGTGGAACTTCAGGTATTCAGTAAGACACTTCATGGTTCGTCCCCTTAATAATTCGTGAAAGCCAGACCAGTTTCGCAGATAATGCTGCGGAAATCAGTTTCCCGGAGGTGCGGTGGATCCTTCTGACAGCGAATCGCAAGATATCCGCCGGCTTTTGGCGGAGCTCACGGCGCGGGTGTTTCGCATCGAGCAGGCATTGAACCTGCCCTCAGGAGTTGCGGCCGCATCAGCCCCACCAGCGCAGGCTGCGTCGACCTCAATGTCCCCGGCAGAACCGAAGGCGATCCCACCGGTCAGTCCTCCGAGGCCGGCAACAATCCCGCGGCCAAGTAAAGGCGGCGCCGACCTGGAGTCTCGCATCGGTTCGCATTGGCTGAACCGGATCGGCATCACCGCTGTACTGATCGGCGTTTCCTACTTCCTGAAATTTGCCTTCGACAACAACTGGATCGGACCGGCCGGGCGGGTTGCCGTCGGACTGCTGGCCGGCATCGCCATCGTGGTCTGGAGCGAGAATTTTCGTCACCGTGGATACGTCATCTTTTCTTACTCGCTGAAGGCGGTCGGCATTGGCGTGCTGTATCTCTCGTTGTACGCCGCTTTCCAGGTGTACAGCCTGCTGCCCAGCGGCGTGGCGTTCATCATGATGTTCGCGGTGACTGCCGCCACTGCCGTAATGGCCTGGACACAGGACGCGGAGATCCTCGCCGCATTTGCGCTGATCGGCGGCTTCAGCACCCCGCTACTGCTCTCCACCGGCGAGAACCGCGAAGTTGCCCTGTTCGCCTACGTTGTGATTCTGGACCTGGGCGCGCTTGCTTTGGTGATCCTGAAACCATGGCGGCGCCTGCTGCTGTTGAGTTATGCCGGAACGCTGGCGCTGTACGTTGGCTGGTACTCGAGATTTTACGACGTCACCCAGCTGCGGATCACGCTCGGCTTCGCCACGCTTTTCTTCGCCATCTTTGCCGCGGCGCCGTTGTTGGCGCACCCGGCAACCAAGGGACGGCTCTCCGATTCGGTTCCTCCGCTGGTGGCCCTGGTAAATGCCGCCGGATATTTTCTGCAAATCTACGTCATGTTCGAGGAGATCGGCACCAGGGACACGGCATGGTTTGCTCTGGCGCTGGCGGCTTTGTACATCTTCCTGAGCCGCCAGGCTCGCGGGCGCGCGGGCAGTCCGGAGGCGGCGAAGACCGTGGACTTGCTTCATCTCGCGCTTGCCATCGGATTCATCACCGTCGCCATTCCCATACGCCTTGATGCTCACTGGATCACTATGGGATGGTTCGTGGAGGCTGCTGTGCTGTTGTGGGTAGCCGACAAGATTCAGTCGGAGTTGCTCAATGCGTTTGCCGTCGGCGCACTTGTGCTGGGCGTGGGGCGGCTCGTGCTGATCGACAATTTCTACGTTACGCGTCCGATCTTTAACAGCCGGATGGCGACATACGCCGTGGCGATCGCGGTGTTAGGCGGTGTGGCCTGGTATGCCAGCCGACGAAAAGATGAAACCGGGCGAATCGCCACTGCGGTTTCGGTGATTGCCTTGAATCTGCTTGCACTGCGCGGTTTGAGCCTTGAAGTTTCCAGTTATTTTGCGCAAGAGATGACAAGCCTTCGTCCCTACCAATGGAATCCGTCCGGATATGCAGAGTGGCGCCATGCGAAAATTGCCCGCGATTTCACTTACTCCGCTCTGTGGATGGGCTATGGCGCCATGCTGATGGTGATAGGCTTCTGGCGGCGTTCGGCGTTTGTGCGCTGGCAGGCGCTGGTCCTGATCGCGTTCACCATCGGCAAAGTGTTTCTCTACGACGTGTCGGAACTGGACCGCGGCTACCGCATTGTCAGCTTCATCGTGCTCGGGGCGTTGCTGCTGGCAATTTCATTCCTGTATCAGCGCGACTGGCTCAAGCTCGCGGCTCGGAACAATTCTGCGGGAAGTTCGGGGGAACGCTCCGAGGAAAGTCCGGCGAGCCGATGAAAACTGTTTCCTTCGCTCTCGCCGTAGTTGCGGCTGTCGGTATGGCCTCAACGCCCGGACCTTCGATTTCGTATTTCACCAACGTTCGCGACGTCAATATATCGCAGCCCGGTGTGCAGAACTACTTTGTAGTGGATGAAGAAATCTGGAATCGGGCGCGCCCTGATCTGGAGGACCTGCGAATTTACGATGGCGAAACCCAGGTGCAATACGCGCTGAGCGAGCAACGCGGAGGCGTATCCAGCCAGGAGATACCTGCAAAGATACTCAACCTGGGGAGCGTTGGCGGACGCACCGAGTTTGATCTGGATATGGGGCAAACCGGCGAATACGACCGTGTCCGATTAAATCTGGACGCGAAGGATTTCGTCGTGACCGCCTCCATCGAGGGCAGCAACGAACTCGATGCAAAAGCGGCGACTCAACTGCCGCCGGCAACGCTATACGACTTTACGCGCGAGGCGCTGGGTTCCAATTCGGTGTTGAAACTGCCGGCTTCGAGTTTTCACTATTTGCACGTGAAGCTTTCCCCCGGAATCTTGCCAAGCCAGGTCAAGGGCGCGTCGGTTTACAACCTGCAGGAAACGAAAGCCGTCTGGACCAGTGTGGGATCGTGCAGTGCGCCATCCCAGACCGGGCGAACGACTGTGGTGAGTTGCGATTCTCCGCTGCACGTGCCGGTCGATCGCGTCCGCTTCCAGGTGGATCCTAAACAAGTGAATTTCCGGCGCGAGGTCGTTCTCTCGGATGCCGGGGACCTTCGTTACGGAGCGGGTGGCGAGATTACACGCGTGCGCATGAATCGCGGCGGCACCATGGTCGTCTCGGAAGAACTGGATGTGCCGATCGGAGGCCGCCGTTCCGGCCCGCTGAAGATCACGCTGGACAACGGCGATAATCCGCCCTTGACGATCACGGGTGTGCAATTGCTGTCGATTGAGCGGCGCGTTTATTTTGATCCGCAGGGTAAGCCCCTGCTGCGGCTTTACTACGGCGACTCCAAACTCGAATCTCCGGTTTACGACTACGCCAAGTTCTTCAAGGCTGATGCGACAGCGGCTCAAGCAGAGCTCGGACCGGGCACTCATAATTCAGCGTACAGCGGCCGGCCGGATGACCGTCCCTGGTCAGAGCGTCATAAAGCGGTACTGTGGCTGGCAATGGTGTTGGCGGTGGTAGTTCTGGCAGGGTTGGCTCTACGAGGATTGAAAGCCAAAGCTCTGTCATCCTGAGCGGAGTAAGAATTTCGCTTCGCGAAATTCTTGCGCAGTCGAAGGACCCCTATAACACCGATGCATTGCCGGGGATAGGGGTCCTTCGACTCCGACATCCGCTTCGCAAAGCGAAGCGGGTGTCTCCGCTCAGGATGACATGGGATTTAGGGGATCGATTCTTCTACTTCGGAAATCCAGTTGGGTCTTTTCAGCACTTCGCGCGGCTTGGGGCCGTCGGCGGCGCCGACGATACCGTCGCGCTCCATCAGGTCGATGAGGTGGGCGGCGCGCCCGTAGCCGATGCGCAGGCGGCGTTGCAGCAGGGAAGTGGAAGCCTTGCCGAACTCGACCACCAGGCGTACTGCGTCGTTGTAGAGGGGATCGTTTTCCTCTTCGCCGTCTTCGCCCAGACTGCCTAGTTCGCCGGGGGCGCGTTCGTCCTTCGGAGCCTGCAGGAATTTTTCTTCGTATTCGGCCGTGCCCTGGGCACGCCAGAACTCGACCACGGCGGCGATTTCTTTTTCGGTGACGAACGGCGCATGCAGGCGGTGCACGCGGGCTGATCCGGAAGGCAGGTAGAGCATGTCGCCGCGTCCCAGCAGGGCTTCGGCGCCGTTGGCGTCGAGGATGGTGCGCGAATCTACTTTGGTTGCGACGCGGAATGAAATGCGGGCAGGGAAGTTGGCCTTGATCAGTCCGGTAATCACGTCAACCGAGGGCCGCTGCGTTGCCAGCACCAGGTGAATACCAACCGCACGCGCCATCTGGGCCAGGCGGGTGACCGATTCCTCGACGTTGCCGGAGTCCAGCATCATCAGGTCCGCCAACTCGTCGATGATGATGACGATGTAGGGCAACGGCCGATCTTCGGAATCTTCACCAAACAGGCTGCGGGTGCCCTCGTCGTCGAAAAGTTTGTTGTACTGCTCCATGTTGCGCACGCCTTTTTCGGCGAGCAGTTTGAGGCGGCGTTCCATCTCGCGAACGGCATTGCGCAGGGCATTCGCGGCCAGCTTGGGCTCGGTGATGATGGGCGTGAAGAGATGCGGCACACCCTCGTAGTTGCCCAGTTCCAGACGTTTGGGATCTACCAGAATCAGCCTTACCTGATCGGGCGTGGCTTTATACAGAATGGACATGATCATGGCGTTGATCGCCACGCTCTTGCCCGCGCCGGTTGAGCCGGCGATCAGGAGGTGCGGCATGCCGGCGAGATCGGCGGTGACGATGCGGCCGTTGATGTCCTTGCCCAAGGCTAGAGTCAACTTCGATTTCGTGCCGATGAACTCGGAGGACTCGATATTCTCGCGCAGCCAGATGATCTCGCGCTCGCGGTTCGGCACCTGAATGCCGACCGTGGACTTGCCCGCCATGCGTTCGACCAGAATGCTCTCGGCTTTGAGCGCGAGGCAGAGGTCGTCGGTGAGATTGGTGATGCGGCTGTATTTGATGCCGGCCTCGGGCTTGTATTCGAAGGTGGTCACGACCGGCCCGGGATTGATTTGCGTCACCTGCCCGTGGACATCGAACTCGGCATATTTTTCGGTCAACACCTGGGCCAGAAGTTTTAACTCGTCAGCGTCAATTGCCTGTTGCTCGTCAGGCCGATGCAGCAAACTGCTCGGGGGCAACTTGAAGCCTCCGGCGGCGATGCGGGGCAGCGTAGTCTTTGGCTTCACCCCGGTGTCGGCACGCTCGGTGACTTCAACGTCCGGAACGATCGCTTCCGCGGCAGCGAACTGGCGCTGCGGTTCGGGCGTGCGGTCTTCGTTGCGATCCGCCGAAGTCATGCGGTCAATGCCAGTCGCTCTGACGGGTTCAGGAGACGATTGCGGCGACTGGAAAGATGCCTGAGCGGGAGCCGGACGCGCAGGAACCAGTTGAGCCGTGACTGTGGGACGCGTAGCCCGGCGTTTTTCCAGTTCCTTCTGCATCTTCTTTTTCGCGCGGTTGTCCTGCCAGTCCTTGTAGCGATTCCAGAGCGCGATGGCGAAAGCGAAGCGAGTAGGAGCCCACACGCGCAGGGAAGCGAAAGAGAACGCGGTAGTGAGATACAGGGCCACGGCTAAGACCGTGGCGCACACGATATATGCTCCCGCCAGATTCAAGTAATGGATGAGGACGTCGCCGACGATGCGTCCGACCAGGCCTTCCATCGGAATGACGCCCAGCCAGCGGGCGTGTCCTGGCATAAGACCGAGCAACGCGGGAACAAACACCAGCAACCAGATTGCGCCGAGAGACTTGGCCACGGGCGATACTACTTTGCGCGAACGAAACCAGCGCGAGCCCAGAGCACACAGGAAGACGGGAATCAGAAAGGCGCCGATGCCGAAGCCTTGCAACATCAGATCGGAAATGATCGCGCCCACCAGGCCGATCCAGTTGCGGGCGGCGCGGGAACCGGTCAGGACCGAGGCGCTGTTGAAGGATGGATCAAGCGGCGAATACGAAGCCAACGCCAGAAAAAGCAGCAGTCCCGAGACACAGAGCAGGAATCCGATCAGCTCGTTGAGCCGGCGGTTGTTCGTGGGCGCGAAAATCTGAGAAAAATACTTCATGGGGCATGTTTGGCGCTCAGCAGGTAAGCGGAATCCTGCTCAGACGACCGGCCAGCCAGAACAAATAATTATGTCAAGAACCGCGCGGGGGGACAATGAAGGAATTGGGGAAGAGTATCGAGTTGGTTTCCCGCGAGGCCAGGCGCTGAAAATGATGGACCGAAATTGAAAGTTGGCGTGCTGGATACGTGGGCGGGCAGGATGCCCGCCCGACAGCCCGCGGGACGCCGGCGCTACGTGGCGCGATGGCTATGCCATCAGCCTGGCTGCGAATACCAGGACCAGAATTCCTATGACGATGCGGTAGACGGCGAACGGGGCAAAGCCGTGCTTCCTCACCCAGGCCATGAACCACGCTACCGAGGCGTAGGCGACCAGGTAAGAAACCACGAAGCCGATCAGCAGGAGCAGCCATTGATGAGAAGTGATCTGTGAGACACCAATCGGATTCTCGCCCTTTCCCGCCACGGATTTGAGCAGGGTGTAGCCGGTGGCGGCGATCATGGTGGGAATGGAAAGGAAAAACGAAAATTCCAGCGCCGAAGCTCGCGACATTCCGGCTAGCTGACCGCCGGCAATGGTGGACATCGAGCGTGATGTCCCAGGGAACAGACCTGAAAAAATCTGGCAGAAGCCAATCCAGAGGGCCTGTCCCATGCTCATCGCGTCCATCTTCCAGGTATGGATGGTGCTGCCGGGCGCGCCCGGGCCGGCTGCCTCCCACTTTGCCTTGGCTGCGTCGACAATCCACATGAAGATACCGCCAATCAGCAGCGACCAGCCAATGATGGTCATGCTCTCCAGGTGCTTGCCGATAGTTTTGGTCAGCAGATACGAGGGAATCGCGGTCACGACGAAAGCAATCAGCACAAGGCTGAGGGGATGAGTCAGAATCGTGCGATCGTTGTTTTCGCCTCGCGGGAATGTCGAGAGAAACTGCGCAATCCGGCTGCGGAAGTACACCGGCAAGCACAGAATGGCGCCCAACTGAATGACGATGGAGTACATCTTCCAGTAGCCGTCGGACAGGCTGATATGGAATAGGGCCTCCGCGATGCGAAGGTGCGCGGTGGAGCTGACGGGCAGAAATTCTGTGAGTCCCTCAATGACGCCCAGTACAACGGACAGCACGTAGTCGTTCAAGCTTCCTCCAAACCGAATGAAGAAAAGTATTACAGAAAAAATCAGATTAGCGAGAGCGAACTTGGGGAATGAACTTACTGGGTTACGTTGCCGTAGGTGGGTACGTTCTGGTCCATCAGGTAGAGCAGGCGTTGCGCGCGCGTCACCCAGTCGGACGGACCTGATTGCGAGGCCACTCTCTGGGCCAGTGCGATTGCTTTCCCTCTGGCTTCCTCGGACTTCTTGGGTTCTTCTTCGGTTTTGTAGATCTCGATGAGCGCCGACCAGCGCCAGGCAGCGTCGTACAGAGCCTCAGCCAGGGAGGGAGATTGGGGGTGCTCGGCGGCGTATTTTTCGTAAATCTCCGATTCCTTTACCGGACACTTCGAACTGCCCTGCCAATCGCCGCACAGCTTGTTGTCGATCAACTGAAAGGCCGCGAGGTCAGCCCACTTGGTGCCGGGGAATTTCTTGACGACCTCTTTCATGTATTTTTCTTCCATCCCCTCGCGAAGATAAGGTTCGCGCTCTTTGGAAGAGGGGCGCGAGGAGACGTCCGATTTTTCAAGCTGCCAGCGGATATCGGCGGAACGATACATGGCTTCGGCGGCCAGAGGCGAGTTGGGGAAATATTCGGCGGCGCGATAGTAGAGGCGCATCGCATCCTGGGCCGCCCCATTACGTCCGTGACGGCGGCTGGCCTGGTCCTCGGCATCGACGGCCTCGCCGAAAACTATCTTGTCTCCATTCGGCGTGTTGGCGCGCACAACGCCTTTGTCGAGCACCCAGCCGGTGACGGTGCGTTCCTCGGTGAGATTGGCTTCGACATGCACCCACTCGCGGCTGGTTTCAAGAACGATGATTTCGCGTCCACGGTCGATTTCCGCAAGCTTCGCAGAACTTTGATCGGGCGAGAGATAGATTTGGGCGACACGCACCAGAGTGCCGCGCTGGTAATCTGCGGCTGCGGATGGGATCGCAAGTATGAGACAAACCGCGGTCAGGTACGCCGTGAGCAGGATTTTCCGGAAGCTTTTTGATTTCGGACGGGGTGGGCGGGACGCCCACCCGACAGCCGGCGGGACGCCGGCGCTACGGCGGCGATCCGTCATTGGGCGGACCTCGTTTTTTGCACGTCCGCGAGCACGGCCGGCTCGATATTTCCTCCGCTGATCACGGCTACGTTTACTGGCGTGCGCGGGAGTTCGTCCTGATGAAACAGAAAAGCCGCCGCGGCCACGGCGCCGCTGGGCTCAGCGAGAGTTTTGGGATCGGCTGCGAGCCGGCGCGTGGCTTCAAGGATTTCGGACTCGCTCACGGTCACAATGTCATCGACGTAGCGGCGAATGTGCTCGAAGTTGACCGGTCCTATGCTTTGGGTGCGGAGTCCATCCGCCAAAGTGCGGGTCACCTCGTCCGCTTCCAGTTGAACAATTTTGCCGGAGCGCAAGCTGGCCTGCGCGTCAGCCGCGAATTCAGGCTCCGCGCCGATTACTTTCACGTCTGGCCGGCTCAGCTTGATTGCGGTTGAGATGCCGCTGATCATGCCACCGCCGCCGACGGGCGCAATGACGGTTCCGACTTCGGGCAGGTCTTCCAGAATTTCAAGTCCGATCGTGCCTTGGCCGGCGATGATCTTCTCGTCGTTGTAAGGAGGGACGATGACATATCCATTTTTTGCCGCTAGTTCTTCAGCTTTGGCCTGACGCTCGGAGCTGGACGGGCCCACCAGTATGATCTCCGCACCCAGCGCCTGGGTTGCCTCGCGTTTGACCGCGGGCGCGATGGCGGGCATCACGATGATTGCCTTCACCCCCAGAGCCCGGGCTGCGTAAGCCACGCCCTGGCCGTGATTGCCGCTGGAGTAGGAGATGACGCCACGGCGTCGATCTTCTTCGGGAAGGGCCGCGATCTTGTTGTATGCACCCCTGAGCTTGAACGAACCGATAGCCTGATGGTTTTCCGGCTTGAGGTAGAGCTGGCGAGTGTCTTTGCTCTGGGTGTGGAGGCCATCGGCTTGGTGAATGTGCGAGGGGATCAGCCGGGTGCGCACGGCGACGCCGCGCAGGCGCGATTGCGCTTCGCGAATATCGTTGAGAGTGACGATGGGAGAATCTCCGTTGTCATCCCGGGATGACAGAAAAACAAAACTGCTCAGATCTCCAAAATCACCGGCATGATCAGGGGCCGCTTTTGTGTCTGCTTGGAAATGTAGCGCTTGAGATCGGTGCGGATCTTTTCCTTGATCACGCCGTAATCGGTCTTTTCCTCATCGCTTGACTGTTCCAGCGTCTGCATGACGATCTGACGGGCTCCCTCCGCGAAACCGTCTTCGCCGGGGGAGAATCCGCGAGTCACGATTTCGGGAGTGGTCTCGACTTTGCCGGTTAGCTTATGGATGGCGATGATGGGCAGCACGATGCCGTCTTCGCTCAAGTGCCGCCGGTCTTTCACCACCAGGTCCTCGACTACGTCGGTGCGGGAGCCGGAATCGATGCAGACCCGGCCAATGTTGACCCGTCCGGCCTTGCGTGCTCCCAGTTCATCGAACTCAAGAATGTCGCCGCTCTCGATCAGGATCGCTTTGCCAACCGAGCCGTGCATCGTGCCGGCCATTTCCGCGTGCAGCTTCAACTGCCGGTATTCGCCGTGGATGGGAATGAAGTATTTCGGCTTCACCAGGTTGATGATCAGCTTCAACTCGTCCTGGCTGGCGTGACCGCTGACGTGGACCGGCGGGTAGGAGCCGTCGTCATAAATGACGTACGCTTCGCGGCGGAACAGGTGATCGATCATGCGATAGATGGCCTTCTCGTTGCCGGGAATGATGCGCGACGAGAGCATGACCGTATCGCCCTTCTCGATTTTGGCGTGCTTGTGATTGTCCACCGCAGCGCGGGAGAGCGCCGACATGGGTTCGCCCTGGGTACCGCTGATCAGCACGCAAACTTTTTCCGGCGGGAAATTCTTCATCTCACCCGGATGGATCAGCAGGCCCTCGGGAATCTCGATGTAGCCCAGATCCTCGGCAATCTCGGCGGAGTTGTTCATCGAACGCCCAGCGAATGCGACTTTGCGCCCGTGCTGCCACGCCAGTTCCACCGCCAGCTTGATGCGATGAATGGAAGACGAAAAGCACGAGATGAAGAGGCGGCGCTTGGTGTGAGCGAACACCTCGTCGAACTTGCGCCGCACCGCGCGTTCGCTCGGGGTGTAGCCTTTGCGTTCGACGTTGGTCGAGTCCTGAAATAGGGCCAGCACTCCGGTCTTACCGTATTCGGCGAAGGCATGAAGATCGAACAGCCGGTTGTCGGTGGGCGTGGGATCGACTTTGAAATCGCCGGTGTGAATGATCACGCCCAGAGGAGTGTGAATCGCCAGCGCAACGCAATCCACCAGACTGTGGGTCACCTGAATGGGATGGACGGTGAATGGTCCCAGCTTGAACCGTTCGTTGGGACGGATCTCGTGCAAATCGGCGTCGTCGAGCAATCCGTGCTCTTCGAGTTTATCTTCGACGTAGGCGAGCGTGAACTCGGTGCCATAGACCGGCACGTTCAACTCGCTCAAGACCCAGGGCAGCGCGCCGATGTGGTCTTCGTGGCCGTGCGTCAGAACGATGCCGCGCACCTTCTGCCGATTTTCCAGCAAATAGGAAATATCTGGAACAACGATATCGACACCGAGGAGTTCGGCTTCAGGAAACATCAGGCCCGCGTCGATGACGATGATATCGTCACCCCAGCGAACGGCCATGCAGTTCATCCCGAACTCGCCCAGGCCGCCCAGGGGCACGATTTGCAATTTTCCAATTGGCATGCGGAGTATTGATCGTAGCACAAGGAGGCGGGAGCCGCGTCCCTGCTGCTTGATCACGACAGGGCGCTCGCCTGCATTGGTAATCTTCCACTCTCCCGCAATCTGCGATAAGGTTGAAGGACATGGTCGAACCGGTGCAAAAGACGTGGTTGAGACGGCGCGTAGAGGATGGATTACGCCGCGGCTTCCAGCAAGCTTATGAAACCGTGAAGGTTGATCCGTCGAAATTCCTGTTGCAGGTCCGCGCGGCATACGGGCTGCCGATCAGCAATTTTCAAGGCGTTTATTCGGTGGAGGTCGGCCAGCTTGATGACCTGGCCCATCGTGTGATTCGCAGCGGCATGAAAGTTGCGGCCGCGGAAGGCGCGGGATTTGGCCTGGGTGGATTGATCACCATCATTCCCGATCTGGGGATTTTATCGGGCGTTACTTTGCGAACCATTCAGAAGCTCAGCTTGATCTATGGTTTTGAATTCAACACCGAAGAAGAAACGGCGGAGCTTTGGATTGCCGCGGCCAGCGCGGCAGGTGTCGACATCAGCCGCGAACTTCTGGAGAGGGAAGTGGTCAGCCGATTTATTCCGCGCGTAATTCAGCGCATCGCGGCGCAGGCCAGTGCCGAAGTGGTGGAGAAATGGTCGGGGCGGTTGATTCCGCTTGCCAGTTCATTGATCGGCGCCGGACTGAATTACTATTTTGTTCGCGCCTGGGGAGAGCGTGCCCGGTCGCATTTCCGCAAGCGGCATATGGAAATGCGGGGGCGGATGCAGGAGGGAAAGTTGATCGTCGTCGCAGGTCCACAACTGTCATCCTGAGCGGAGTGGCTGCTTCGCTTCGCGAAGCGGCTGCTGCAGTCGACGAATCCCTATGGGCGCAAAGGATGTATGCGGTTGGCGGTCGGCGTTGGAGAGAAAATTTATATAAGGTAGGGGTCCTTCGACTTCGTGTGTTCGTTCGCGAGCGAACGAACACCCTCCGCTCAGGATGACAGGGAACTTGATAATTTCTTTGCGTCCTTTGCGGTTGAAAGCCTTTGACCGCAAATCCGCAAAGATCGCAAAGGGCTGCAAAGAGAACCTGACAACACATGAAAGTATTCGACTGCGCCGCTATTCTCTTCGATCTTGACGGTGTGCTGGTGGACTCGACCGGCTCGGTGGCACGGCAATGGGCGATGTGGGCCGAGGAGCAGAACATCGATCCGCAAGCCGTAGTGGCGATCGCGCACGGCGTGCGCACCATCGAGATCGTTCGGCGGCTGGCGCCGCATCTCGACGCCGAGGCGGAAGTGAGGCGACTGGAGAAACGCGAGGCAGATGATCACGAGGGGGTCAGCGTCATGCCGGGCGCGGCCGATCTACTAAACTCGATTCCCGAAGAACGCTGGTGCGTGGTGACCTCCGGCACACGTCATCTGGCTACTTCACGATTGCGTCTGGGCAACCTGCCTATTCCAAAAGTTTTGGTATCGGCGGACGATGTGTCCAAGGGCAAGCCTCATCCGGAGCCTTATCTCATGGGAGCCAAGTTGCTGGGCATGAAACCCACTGAATGTCTGGTGATCGAAGACGCGCCGGCTGGGATTACCGCGGCCCACGCCGGGGGGATGAGAGTGATTGCTATCACCAGCACCTATCCGGCATCGGGGCTGAGCGAGGCCGATGCGGTGATTCAGAACCTGGCCCAGATTCAGGTGAAGACTCTGGAGGGAGCGGCCGCCCTTACGGTAAACGTCGCTTAATCGAACCCTTCAACGCAGCCATTCTTCCAATTCGATCTGCTGATCGGTTTTGTCGTCGCGATACTTCACAATCACAGGAGTGTAGAGCGACAAATTCCACTCTGCGGCTTGTCCTTTTTTTACAGCTCGCGATCCGGGCACGACCACCGCATTTTCCGGCACTTCCAGCGGTTGTTCGTCGGTAGCTTTGTACACCTGCCCGCGCACCAGATCGTAGAGTGGAGTGGATCGAGTCAGAATTGTTCCCGCTCCCAGCACCGCGCGACTCCGCACCAGCGTGCCTTCGTAGACGCCACAGTTTCCGCCTACCAGAACGTCGTCCTCGATGATTACCGGGGCAGCGTTGACCGGTTCCAGTACACCGCCAATCTGAGCCGCGGCGCTGAGATGCACCCGCTTGCCGATCTGGGCGCAAGAGCCGACGAGGGCATGCGAGTCGACCATGGTTCCTTCGTCCACGTAGGCGCCCACGTTGATGAACATCGGGGGCATGCAGATTACGGACGGTGCGACATACGCGCCTTCGCGCACTGACGATCCCCCGGGAACCACGCGAACTTTGTCAGCGACCGTGAACTGGCGGGCTGGGAAAGTATCTTTATCGACGAAAGAAAGGGTCGCGTCTCCCATTTTGCTAAGTTCTCCGAGGCGAAAACCCAGGAGAATCCCCTGTTTCACCCAGGCGTTGACCTTCCAATTTCCATTGACCTTTTCTGCAGCGCGGATTTTTCCTTGCGTCAGTTGCTGGCGAAAATCAAGGAAAGTCTGGCGCGCTTCGGGATTGCGTTCTACCTCGCCCAGTGTGGCAAGGCGCTTGATCGCAGATTGGAGGGAGGGCATGAGAAGGGAAGTATAGAAGAAAGAATTTCAGATTGCAGATTTTAGACTGCAGATTGCAAAGCTACGACGTGGCGCGTGAAAAACCCGGAATCGTGGGTTGTTTAATCTTAAATCTGAAATCTGCACTCTGAAATCAAATGCACTTGCATTCGCTTCGAATCAACACTCCCGGCATCTGGTGAGAAGCCTCGCGGGCCTCGGCGAGGGTTGGGTAGGGTCCATGCCAGCGGGCGTGGTTGGGGTCGTGCCCTGACGGGCGGCCCTTGCCGTGATTGCACTGTCCGCAACCGGAACGATGAAGCACGATCTTATGCGGCCCGGCCAGCCAGTTTTCGTAGACATAAAAGTCAGCGGCTTCGGCGACGGCGGGTTTGGCGATCACGCCTGCTTCGGCGACGATCTTCTGCAACCTGGATCGGGTATCGCGCCGCATGGGCAGCATGGGAAGGCGGTACACTTCTTCGATTTTCCCCATCATGGCCAGCACGGCTTTCACCGGCAGGGGATTGGACTCGATGAAATTAGCCTGCATGAGCGGCAGATATTTCCGGTGGATGCGGCGAGCGGTTTCCCAATCGTTGGCAAGGGCGGCCCGGGTCATGTCCGCCATTTCGCGCGGGATTTCGTTGGACGCCACCGAAATAATTCCTACGCCGCCGAGCGCGATCAGAGGCAAAGTCACGGCGTCATCTCCGGACAAAACTGCAAAGTGTTCCGGAACCAGGTTGCAGACCTCAGCCATCTGGGTGATATTGCCACTGGCTTCTTTGACTCCGGCGATATTCGGGACCTCGGCCAGGCGTGCCAACGTGCCAGGCTCGATGTTGGCACCGGTACGGCCGGGGACGTTGTAGAGAATGATGGGCTTGTCGACCGCTTCAGCGATGGCGCGAAAGTGCCGGTACTGGCCTTCCTGCGTGGGCTTGTTGTAGTAAGGAGAGGCAGTGAGGATGCCATTTACTCCGTGCCGCGCCGTCAGTTCCTTGGCTTTTTCCACGGCGTCCTGGGTGGAGTTCGAGGTAGCTCCGGCGACGACGGGTACCCGTCCGGCAACGACCTCGATGGTGATATCGATGACCTGCAGCCATTCGTCGTGAGAGAGTGTGGGCGTCTCGCCAGTGGTTCCGCAGGGAACCAGAAAATCAATTCCCGACTCGACTTGCCATGCGACCAGATTGCGCAGAGCAGTTTCGTCGATCGAACCGTCCTGTCGAAAGGGAGTAACTAGAGCCGTACCGCAACCACGGACTTGCATTAGATAAAGATAACGCTATTTGGGTGCGGAGGGAACTGGGGGGCAGTGTTTGGGGGGGTAGGGGTCCTTCGACTCCGCGATCCGATTCGCAAGCGAATCGGTCGCCTGCGCTCAGGATGACACGGGTGCGGGCGAGCGTTCAGGTTTGGCGCCAAACGTCTTTAAAATCGTAGAAGCCTTTTTTGTCTGCCAGCCATTCGACGGCTCGCACGGCCCCTTCAGCGAAGCCGCGACGCGATTTGGAGTCGTGGCAAAGGTAGATTGTGTCGTGGGGAGAATCCAGGACTACTTCGTGCATGCCGACTGCATCGCCTTCGCGGAACGAGGTGATTTCGATCTGCGTGCCGGATGTGTCCCGGATGATCTTCTGCAAGGTAGCCGCCGTTCCCGACGGCGCATCCTTTTTCTGGGCGTGGTGGCGTTCGAAGATGTGTCCCAGATATTGATGCTGCAGTATTCCGGCCGCGGTCTGTGCGGCTTCAAAGAGCAGGTTTATGCCAATCGAAAAATTCGCGGCATAGAGGAACCCGGTCTTTTTCGTTTCGACCAATTGCTGCACTTTTTCCATTTCGCCATACCAGCCCGTAGTTCCTACCACCATGTTCTTTCCGGCCGCGACGCAGGCTTCAATGTTTCCAAGAACAGACTGGGGCGTCGTGAAGTCAATCACGGTGTCAACTCTTGCGAGTCTATCGGCGGTGAGAGCGGTTGCGTCCTGATTGTCGGTTGAGCACAGCATGCTGATTTGGTGACCGTGTTCGCGGGCGACTTCCGCTACCAGCGAGCCGGTCTTGCCGCGGCCTAGGATTAGAAGGTTCACAGGGAGATTCTATTCGAGGTTACGAAAAATTGTGCTGCCGGATCAAACGGCGAAACGCAGCGGCTAAAGCCGGCCGTTTTTCGGCAGTTTGCGGCACGACTGAAGTCGTGCCCTTCCCGAGTCGTGGTTTTCCCAAAAGTCGCGCTCTTCTAGGCGAAGACTTCTGGATCCAGATCGGAGAAGAACGTTTTGTGTAATCGCTTCACGATTTCGTTTACCGTGTCTTCTTCAACCACGAAGGTCAGATTGATCTCAGAAGCGCCCTGGGAAATCATGCGTATCTTGACGTCCGCCAGTTCTCCAAAGACGCGTGCGGCGATGCCAGGAGTGTCGCGAAGATTCTCTCCCACCAGGCACACGATGGCCTTGCGTCCTTCATATTTTACGTCCGCCAGCTTGGCCAGGTCTGCGGCCAGCGGCGGGATGGACTCGTTGGAATCGACGGTAAGCGACACGCTCACCTCCGAGGTTGAGACCACATCGATGGCCACGCGATGCCGGTCGAAGGCGGCGAAGATCGAACTGAGAAAACCATGCGCCAGCTGCATGCGTGGGGCGGCGACGTCCACGATGGTGATGCGTTTCTTTACCGCAATGGCCTTGAAGGAATTGCGGCAACGCGGCGCGCGAGCTGTGATTCGCGTTCCTTCGCAAGTGGGATTGGATGAGTTCAAAACGTAGACCGGAATATTTTTCTGCACCGCAGGGAGGACGGTGGCCGGGTGCAGGACTTTGGCGCCAAAGTAGGCCAGCTCGGCCGCCTCGTCGAAGCTGATGACTTTGATTCGCCGCGCATCGGGGCACAGGCGCGGGTCGGTGGTCATCATGCCGTCGACATCGGTCCAAATCTCGATGCGCTCGGCTCCCAGGCCGGCTCCGGCAATCGCAGCGGAGTAGTCGGAGCCGCCGCGACCAATGGTGGTGGTGATGCCGGCTTTGGTCGCGCCGATGAAACCGCCCATCACCGGCACCTTACCTGCCGCAATCAGGGGAGCGACTTTGGACTGCAAGCGCTGATTGGTCTCTTCAAACAGAGGAGCGGCACGAGTGTGGGCGGAATCTGTGACCAGCCAGTCGCGGGAATCGACCAGCGCGGAATCCATGCCGGTTGCGGAGAAGGCCGCAGCCACAATTTTGCTGGAGAGTATTTCTCCGAAGGCAGACACGTAGTCGGTGGTGCGCGGGGTCAACTCGCCGACGGCGGCGATGCCGCGCAGGAGTTCTTCCAGGGTCTCAAAATCCGCGCCCAAATCGCTGTGAAACTGCGTGAAAAGCGCAGTCCCGAGAAGTTCGCCGGCGGTATTGTAGTGACGCTCCTGCAAAGCGCGGCAGAGTTTCAACGCGGTCTTGCGATCGCCGGAGCCGGCGGCGCGGGCCATGGCCAGAAGCTGGTCGGTTACCTTGGCCATGGCGCTGACCACCACGACTGGCTTTTGATCCAGGCGGCCCTTGACGATCGCGGCGGCCCGGTCGATGGCCTTGGCGTCCTGCACCGAGGTGCCACCGAACTTCATCACGATCATCGGGATAGATTCCTTGGATGCGCGCGAGCGATGGAAGCGAAAGGCGCGTATGCAGCGGCAAAGAATCTCACTCGAGATATCCCTGGACCTTCAGCAGTTCGGCATTCAGCAAGGCCGCTCCGGCCGCGCCGCGGATCGTGTTGTGCGAGAGAACGGTGAACTTCCAGTCCAGAACTCCGCAGGGACGCAGTCGGCCCACCGTCGTCGTCATTCCACTTCCGCGGTCGGCGTCGAAGCGGGGCTGCGGGCGGTCGCTCGCGGTGACATATATCACTGGCTGTTCGGGCGCGCTGGGGAGACGCATCTCCTGGGGCAGGCTGCGAAACTCGTTCCAGGCCTCTACGATTTCTTCCGGCTTCACTTTTTTCCTGAGCTTTACGGAAACCGATTCTGTGTGCCCGTCCTCGACGGCTACACGATTGCACTGGGCGCTCATTGCGAACGTGCCCATCGCAATGCCGGAGCCGTTGAGCTTTCCCAGCAGCTTGCGGGTTTCCTCTTCCATCTTTTCTTCTTCTTTGGCGATGTAGGGAATTACGTTGCCCAGGATGTCTAACGAAGCTACTCCGGGATATCCCGCGCCGCTCACTGCTTGCATGGTGACGGCCATTACGGTGTCGAGGCCGAACGCCTTATCGAGGGGAGCCAGCGCCAACACCAACCCGATCGCCGAACAGTTCGGATTGGTGACCACGAATCCGCCCGACTTCTTGCGCCAGGCCTGGCATTCGAGCAATTTGATGTGCTCGTGATTGACTTCCGGAATCACCAGCGGAACATCCTTTTGCATGCGCAGCGCGCTGGAGTTGGTGACGACCGCGCATCCGGCTTCGGCGAAGCGAGGTTCCATCTCGGCGGCGATGGATGCATCGAGCGCGGCGAAGATGACTTTGGGTGCGCCCTGGGTGGTTGCGGGCGACACTTTCATGTCGGCGATATTCGCCGGGATCTGGGTCTTCAGTTTCCAGCGGGCGGCTTCCGCGTAGGGACGGCCTTCAGAGCGGTCCGAGGCCGCCAGCCACGCGACTTCAAACCAGGGATGATGCTCCAGCATTTGCACGAAGCGCTGTCCGACAATGCCGGTGGCGCCCAGAATTCCCACAGGAATTTTCGCAGTCATAAGAGTTTGTTGAGATTTTACAACACGCATCAGCCCGGAGCCGGTTCAGATCGAAAGACTTGACCGCGAAGGTCGCGAAGTACGCAAAGAAAAAGAACGGAGCTCGCTTGACGGCCGGCGGATGTGAATGTCAACCGCCTTTACTTTCCGGGAATAATTTCTGTTCCGAACGAATACTCGTTCAACGGGCCGAAGTTTTTCTTTTCGGCATAGAGCCGCCAGCGCCGCCACACGATGCGCAGGCTGGCCATGATCGGAATGGAAAGATAGATGCCAAGTACGCCAGCGATTTCGCCGCCGGCCAACACACCAAAGATAGCCGCGAGCGGATGCAGTTCCATGCTCTTTCCCATGATGCGGGGTGAGATCACATAGTCCTGCACCAGGCGCCAGGCTGCGAGAAAAATCAGCAGCACCAGCCAGTGCGGATAACTCATCAGCAAAGCCACGCCGAAGATGACGGTGGCGGCGACCAGAGGTCCCACGACTGGAATGAACTCCATGATTCCACCGGCGGTGCCGAGCACCAGGGCGTAAGGAACGCGGGCCAATTCCAGGAACCCAAGATAGGCGACGAACGAAAATGCCGCCAGGGTTAATTGGGCGCGGATGAATTGCGCCAGCATCTGATTCAGATCGCCCAGGACGCCCTCCAGAAATTCGCGTTGCGGCCGCGAGTGAACGAAGGAGAGCAGGACTTCGCCAAAGGCCCGTCCATCCTTGAGAAAAAATGCCGCCAGAATCGGAACCACAATCAGCAGCCAGGCCTGCTTGGCTACTTCCGCTACCCGCAATCCGGCTCGTTGCGCGATGCCGATCAGATCATCCCGGTGGGCGGACAAAAGCGCTGACAGTTGCCCCCGGGTATGTACGCTCCAACCTTGCTCCTTCCCAATCTGCTCGGCGATCTGGCCGGAGCTGACAGTTTCCAGAAGCTTGGGCATCGATTCGCTCAAACGCTGTGCCTGGCGGGCAATTTGCGGCCCCACGAAAAAGAAGAAGGTAATCAGCAAAGCCACCAGCAGGAGGTAAATCAAGCCAATGGCCCGGCCTCGTCCGCGCACCCATTTTTCAACCCGGGACACGGCCGGATCGACCAGGTAGGCAAAGAAAACAGCAAACAAGAATGCGATCAGGGTGCGGCGAGCGACGTACAGAAAGCCCAGCGCCAGCGCGAACAGCAATAACGTAAACGTCACCCGCGCCGTGCGTACGTCAATCAGGGACATTGAGGAACTCCCGACCAGTTAGCGCCGGTTCACTGTCGGCTCGCGGAGCATGCCGTCCGCAGAACGCCGGACAATATGCCCACACGACAGCCGCCGGGACGGCGGCGCTACTGGCTCAGTCCCGAACTACTTCGGTGTTATCGCTTGCCACCAGAATCCGCACCAGCTTGAACTGATCGTCGAGCCACATCGACCAGTCGCCGGCGTCACTCTTCAGAACGAAATGGTTGAGCTCGCGTTCCACACCACGCACCGGGATCTTTTCTTTCCCGGTGAACGCCATGCTGACCAGCAGCGAAGAACGCTGATGGGGATTGATGGCGCCGAACTTTACCTGCTGGTTGGGCGGGCAGCTGACCTGTCCTTTGTCCTGGCGGCAGCCGGTGGCCAGGTACTTCCACGCCAGGATTTCCCGGTGCACAAAGAAATAGTCGTCGAGAACGCTGGTCGAGGTGGGAAGCAGGAACGGGTGTTCCTCCGGTTTGTCCTGAGGATTGGTGGTGGAGTGCTCGATCAGCAGGTTGTCACTGGGCTGGATAACCGCCTGGGCTTTGCCAGGGCTGATTTCCTTCCACTCGTATTTTTTCAGGTCACCGGTTGGAGTGAGTTGCAATTCCGAGGACTGGGCCGCCTTGTCCATGCCTTCCTCGGTCTTGAACTCGGAAATGGCAACGCTGCCGCTGCTGTCCTGCTGGATGGAAAATTTCTCGGTGGCAACCCGCCGTCCGTTCATGAACACGCCAAAAGAGCCGGAGTCGACCGTTTGACCCGACGGGCTTTTCTCTTTGTCATTGGCCGGCGAGGCCACGGAGGTCGAGATCAACCAAAGACACGAAATTGCCGCCACCACCAGACTTCTCACAGTCACCTTTCCACTCCTACTTAACGTCAAAGGCGTAAACCACCAAGGGCACGAAGGTTCACGAAGGAATCCCAGTCTGCCTTCATCTGGTGAGCCCCAGGCTCTGGATCGCTTCCGCAGCCACGCTCTCGATGTTCTTGCCGCCGGTTTCGATGTGTACTGCCGCCTTCAGATAGCAAGGTCGTCGCGACGCATACAAGCGGCGGAACTCGTCCAGATCGCGGCGCAATGGACGCTCCACCTGCTGCTCCTGGCAACGACGGAACAATTCTTCCACCGGAGCATCCAGGAAGATAGCTGGAAATCCCGCCTCTTCGAGGAGAGCGGCGTTATTCGCTTGTGCGAACGCGCCACCCCCGACCGCTACTACCCGTGGGGACGCGCCCAGCTCCTGGATCAGCGAGCGCAAAGCCGCATGCTCAATCTGGCGGAATGCAGCCTCTCCCGATTGCTCAAAAATCTGCTCAATCGATCGACGCTCCTGAACCTGGATACGCTCATCCAGATCCTCGAAGGGCCATCCTAACTTGCGGCTCAGCGCCAGGCCGACACTGCTTTTGCCGGCACCCATGAAGCCCACAAGAAATACGCTCCGCACCGTGCTCCGAATCTCCGAAACAGACGCTGAGGCTGTAGTCTCGCGCTGTCCGCCGGATTTGGCGCTCATGAAAGACGGCCATCGGCAGAGCGTTTGAAACACCCTGCCAGCCTCTCAAAGATTTCTTGCTTTTAACGCGTCTCTGAACGCTTCTTGAGGTGAATTTTACCACTGAAGGAAAACAATCGGACTGAAGATGCTGCCTTGTTCATCGTACCTGCGAAGGCACTCCCTGCCTTGACCACGAAGGGAGTGTGTTTGGGTTCCAGAAGAAAGTCGTTCTCTACCTGACCGCGCACCGAACGAGCGGTCACGTCGATCGAGGCATCGTTGGGG
Source organism: Terriglobia bacterium (assembly GCA_963734265.1). GTDB lineage: Bacteria > Acidobacteriota > Terriglobia > Terriglobales > Acidobacteriaceae > JAIQFF01. The sequence continues at coordinate 208,780 of CAVTGN010000008.1, read as the reverse complement.
GCGCTGGCTTCGATGTCCCCGGTATGACTGGCCAGGTAGTATTCGCCGCCGTTGCCGAAATCGCCGTCATAGTGGATCTTGCCACTGGTCGAATTCACCTGCACCAGGGGGCCGCTGACGGAGTGCAGCACCACATCGCCGCTCACGGAGGTGACTTCTACGTGTCCGTTGTGAATATTGGTGAGAGTAACGAGGCCGTTCAGAGTCTTGATATGCACGTGGGCGTCGCTGACACCGAGCACGTCCATGTTGGATTGGCTGCCCTCCATACTTACGTCGCCATGCAGGCCTTCCGTCCGCAGGGGACCGGTGCTGGAGCGCAGATTGACGCTAGCGTCGGCGGGCACGAGGACTTCGTAATCCACGCGGCCAGTGTCGGGGGTTGCTTCGAAAAACAGGTGGGAGACAACGTCAACCCGGTTGCCGCTCTGGCTCTGATCGATTTCTGCGCGTTCGGAATGGAGGATCGCGGTTACTACCACCTGGTTGCCCGGGCCAGGCTTAACCGAAATCGGGCCATACTGATTGGTGATTGAGATAGCTGCCCCGGGGCCAACGGTAAAACGGTATTCCTTCCGAATTTCGGCCGAGGCGCAAATCGCCGTCGCCAGAATCGCGACTGAAACCAGCTGTGCCGCCCGCTGTGCGCTCTCCATGTGTCTCCCCTTCTCGACCTCAAAATGACTTGGGCTCGAACTTAAGGCATCAAGGCAAAGAACGGTCTAACGCCATCTCGTACACCGTCGCCCGTTGTTCATACGCGTCCATCACGATCTGTTGCGCTTCCTCATCGTTGGGATCGGCCTGGGCGGAGGCTTCAGCATCCCGAATGTAGGCATCCACGTTTTGCAGGTTAGATGCGTACTGCGCCTGCACTGCCGGAGAGCGGGATCCGACGGCTTCCAGGAGCTGCTGATCTTCACTGCTACGATTACTATTATTCAGGCTCCTGAGGTTTTTACCAGTCTGCATGCTGGTCATGGTGGCAGGAGCAGAGGTAGTTACTTGCGCGACCGGTCGAGTGTCTCGCGCATTATTCTGGTAGATGAAGACTCCGACGGCCAGTGCAGCCACGGCGGCGACAGGTGTGAGCCAGGCTAGTGTCCAGCGTCTCCTCACCGGAGGGACGAGTTCCAGCCCATGCGAAGGCTCGCGGATGAGCCCTTCCTGCCGCAGCGCAATTTCAATGGAATTCCAAACCCGCGGGTTGGGATCGGCGAATTCCTGCAGTTGCGGCGCCTCCCGAGAAATCAGATCCAGCTCCGCTACCAGCTCTGAACACAACGGACAGGATTTCAAGTGCGCTTCCTGTTCGACGGTTCGCGGACTATCGATCACTTCCGGCAAAATTTCCTGAAACTCTGCGCAGTTCATACTTCATCTCTCCCCAAGTTTCCTTGCTCTCGCTCTCACGGCTTGGTGGCCTTTTCGGCTCTGCTCGTTTTGAGCGCCTCGCGCAACTTCATGCGCGCTTTATGGAGTTGCGACTTGCTGTTGCCGATGGAACATCCCACCATGGTCGCAATCTCGTTGTGCTCGTAACCTTCTACGTCGTGCAATACAAAAATTCTTCGATACCCGGGTGGCAGTGCTTCCACCGCACGCTGTAGCCGCAGTCTGTCAATCGAGCCCGAGAGAACTGGGTCCTGCGCACCCAGCTCCTTTTTCGGCGCTTCTTCCTCGCCCTCCAGTGTCTCTTCCAGCGGGACTACGGGAAGACTCTTTTTGCGTAGTTGCATCAAGACAACGTTTACCGCCATCCGGTGCAACCAGGTGGAAAAAGCTGACTCGCCGCGAAACGTTCCAATCTTGCGAAACAGCTGGAGGAAAGCTTCCTGAGTCAGATCCTCCGCCTCCGCCGTGTTTGCGGTCATGCGGAGACACAAGGAATAAACGCGCCGCTTGTGCAGGCCATACAGCAGTTCGAATGCAAGTGCATCGCCCTGTTTGGCACGCTCAATCGCGTCTGCTTCTGAAAGCTTGTCGCCCTGTAGTTTTCTCGCGTCCGTCAAGTCGCCTTTTTCGGCCGCACTCAATCAGATGCGGCGTAACTATCTTTTCGTTGTACTGCTTGCAGGGTTTGGGGGAGGCCTTAGAAGAGCCTAACATGCGGCGCCGGCAAAGTCGGGCCAACGCTTCGCAGGTGACCCCGGTAACCACTAGCAGCCTATCGAGGCATAGCAAAGCGCGTCAACTATGGTTCCTGGTAGGCGCTCAACAATAGCTATGATTCCTTGTATCCCAGACGCCTTCCTTCGACGCTTACTAACCCGGATTTTGATCACAAGATGCGAATCTGGTGCCTAGGACAGAGCTGGTTCCACGGTTGCGAAGGCAATAGAAGACTAGCAGAACCGAGATAGGCTGGCGCTTGGAACCCGGCGGCCTGTCACCCAGAAAGGTCGATGGGACCTAGCTAGAAAGATCACCCAACTTTAAGGACGACTAAAAACTAAGCCTGGTCCTTTCGGTTGTCCCTTGATTTGACGGCTTGATGAGAAACCTGGGACACGTCAGGGCTGAGTCTGAAATCGGCCTGCTCCGGTCAGGTTGGATAAGCAGCAGATTCCACGTAACTTAGTAGTAATTAACCAACCCCTCATGGGTCAGTGACATCTTATTCGCTACCTGCCCACCTGCACCGCTCCTGCAGTTTCCTTTTCCAGGGGTTCGCTCGCCCCAGGCTTAGGTGTGTGGAAGGGATGACCGAACCCTCAGGAGGAGATTCAAACAGATGAAACGCTTAATTATTCTACTTATGTTGACCTGCGGTCTGGCTTTGCCGTCAGCCATGATGGCGCAAAGCTACGATCACGGCGAGGTAGGAGCCTTTGCCGACTACTTGAACTTCAGTCAAACTGATCCTCATATTAACTTTGTCGGCGTAGGCGGCCGGGCCGCGTTCAATGTTCACTCCAATGTCCAGATCGAAGCTGAAATGTCGTACGACTTCAAACGCAATTTCACCAGCACTTTTTCGAATGGCGTCTCAAGTCAACTGGTCAACACCAACCTGCGTCCGCTGACCGGCCTGTTTGGACCCAAGTTCCAGACCAGTTCGGGTCCCTTTCGGGCCTACGTCACCGGTAAAGTTGGTTTTGTCAATTTCAGTGTGACCGACCAGAACCCACCGGCGGGCTTTGTAGGAGCGCTGGGCGCTGTCAATGATGGCGACACGCGTTTTGCGCTCTATCCCGGCGGCGGGGTGGAGGGCTTCTGGGGTCCTATCGGCATGCGAGTCGAGGTTGGGGACGAGATTTACTTCAACAACGGTGCACGCAACAACCTGAAAGTCACAGCCGGTCCGGTATTCCGCTTCTAAGCGGACTGATCCGACTGCGACGGTTAACCTTGCGGCAGCCTTGGTGGCTGCCGCTTTTCTTTTTCGGATACGGGTCTTTTCCTGGCCCATGCCCGGGCCGCCGGTTCGGGCGAACGGAGCAAACTCCAGACCCCGCGAATCCATTTGAACCGGCCGCCATACGTGGTAGAGTGTTGCACTTCGCCGCCCGGGAAGGGCTTCCAAAGCTGATTGTGAGGAGGGGTCTATGTCGCACGTTTATGATCTGGTGAAGGACCGCCGGGTCCATTCCATTGAAGCGGATAAGACTGTCCTCGAAGCGGCGCGCTTCATGATGGAGCAACGCATCGGGGCGCTGCCGGTGCTGCGGAATGGCGAGTTAGTGGGCATTTTCTCCGAGCGCGACATCATGAACCGCGTAGTGGCTGCCGGGCGCTTGCCGGGGACCACCAAGATTTCAGAGGTGATGACCGCCAATCCCAAGGCCGTCAGCGTGGAAGAAACCATCGAAAATTGCCTCTATCTGATGCGGGAATTCGGCTTCCGTCATTTGCCGATTGTGGATGGCAAGGAGCTTAAAGGCCTGGTTTCTTCGCGCGACATCCTGCTGCGCTACATTTCGATGAAAGAGGCCGAACAGCGTCGCATGGCGGTTTGAATCCCGAGGTTTGAATCCCGAAAAAAACGGCTCCGAGCAGGGCCTGGGTTCTCGATTACCTGCCGGTAAAAACTGCCCGAAATTAAGCCATCAGGCGCTCCGATATAGCTTCGATTTGCCGCCCAAATGGTCTATTCTCAACGCGACATGATTCGTTCAGCAGCCTTGAAGCCTCGCCGATCCCGCCGCCTTTTCCCCTTTCTTCTTCTGTGCATCGCGCTCTCTCTGGCGAGCAAGCGATTGTATGCGGATGAGCAAAAGAACTCCGCGCCGGAACCCGGTCTGGCGCCGATTCTCAACTACATTTCGACCGGCTGGGATACCCTCACGCGTTCCATGACGGACTGCCAGACGGTGGTCGATCCCAAATTGACCGAGGCTTCGGTTCTCTATCTTCCCGCCGACTTCGCGGCGCCGCCAACGGTGCAGGAACTGCAGAAACGATGCAAGGTTCATGTGGAACCGCTACCCGCGGTGATCACCACGCCGGGGCAAATTGATCCCTCCAAGATCGCTCCCGGCTTGTTGTATCTCGAGCACAAGTACGTGGTGCCGGGCGGCAGATTTAACGAGATGTATGGATGGGACAGCTACTTCATCATCCTTGGACTGCTGCGCGACGGGCGCACTGATCTGGCGCGCGGAATGGTGGAGAACTTCTTTTTCGAGATCGAGCATTACGGGACCATTCTCAATGCCAACCGTGCCTACTATCTGACGCGGTCACAACCGCCGTTTCTGACGTCGATGATCATGGCGGTGTATGACGCCGAAAAGGCCGCTGGGCATGAGGACCGTGGCTGGCTGGAACGAGCCTACGGCTTTGCCAGCAAGGATTACGAGAGCTGGAACCGGGAGCCGCACACCGCCGGATCGACCGGCCTTTCGCGCTACTACGATTTCGGGAATGGTCCGGCGCCGGAGAGCTTGAAAGACGAGGCGGGAAGCTATCGCAAAGTTGCAGGCTACTTCCTGCTTCATCCCCAGGCGCAGAACTATGTGGCGGAAAATACCGGCGGGGCAGATTCCGGGACTGGCTTTCAGTACGCTGTGCAGATTTGTGATGCGCCCAATACCATGGCCAAGCCGGATTGCGAGCCCGCGCGTAAGATTTCGCTCAGCCCTGACTACTACAAGGGCGACCGCTCGATGCGCGAGTCGGGCTTCGATATTTCTTTTCGATTTGGACCGTATGGCGCCGCGACTCATCATTACGCGCCCATCTGCCTGAACAGCCTGCTCTATAAAACCGAAAAGGATTTGCAAATGATGGGAGAGATTCTGGGACGCAAGGATGACGCCCAGAAATGGCTGCAGCGGGCGGAGTTGAGAAAAGACAGGATCCAGAAATATTTATGGGATCCGGGGCGCCGTTTGTTCTTTGACTACAATTTCGAAACCGGAACGCGTTCCTCTTACGAATATGTAACCACATTCTACCCGCTGTGGGCAGGACTGGCGACCCAGGAGCAGGCTCAGGAACTGGCACGCAATCTCGGCATTTTCGAGCAGCCGGGCGGTTTGGCCATGAGTGACAACGATGCCGGCGTGCAATGGGATTACCCCTATGGCTGGGCTCCGACCCAGATTATCGCCATCGAAGGTTTACGGCGATACGGATTTAACGATGATGCCAATCGAATTTCCTACAATTTTCTGGCCACGATCGCGGAGAATTTTCGCCGTGACGGTACGATCCGGGAGAAATACAACGTTGTGACTCGGTCCTCGGAATCAGGTGTCCACGCGGGATATCAGCAGAACGTGATCGGCTTCGGCTGGACCAATGCGGCGTTCCTGGTGTTTCTGCATGAACTGCCTAAAGACTGGGTGGATCGCCTGGCCAAGGAGCAGACGGGGTCGGCGCGATGAGTCGCGGTCCTAATATCGAATCCCCTTTGCCGTAGACGTAGCTTGCTACGTCTCGGTGATCCCAGACGTAGCAAGCTACGTCTCTACACTCGATCGTTACTGCTTGGCGTTGCTGCTTTCCTGCAATTGCTCGGCGATTTTCAGCTCCCGTTCGGCATCTTCGTTTCGGCCGAGGTCGCGATAGGCTTGGCCCAGCAAGTGGTGAGTCACGGAATTGTTCGGATCCATGCTCAGGGCATGCTCCAGGGCCCTTACTGCCAGCTCGGTTTCGCCCTTTCTCTCTAACACTTTTCCCATAAGGATGTAGGGGCCGGTTGAGGTCGCGTCCAGCCAGATGGAGCGCTGCAGGAGCCGCTGGGCGTCGTCAAACTTCTGGATTCGAGAATAGGCGTCGGCCAGTTTGTAGTAGGTCGGAGCGTGTGCGGGATTGAGCGCCAGCTCACCCTGGAAATCGCTAATGGCCTCGGGAACGCGGGACTTATACAGATGAAGTTCGCCCAGGAAAAAGTGGGCCAGGGGCAGCTTGGGATCGAGAGCAATCGCCTTCTGGGCGTATTCTTCGGCGATAGGATCGAATTCCTGACGCAGCAGCATGCGCGCGGTCAGCAAATAGCTGGCGGCCGAATCAGGCGGAACGTCGAACATGCGGGCGAATGATTTCCGCGCTTGCGGATAGTCTTTGGTCTGGATGTAACACAAGCCCAAAATGTAGGCAGCATCCACATTGGCCCGCGGATACCAGCCCTGAACCTTTTCCAATGGCGCAATGGCCTCGCCCGGCCGGCCGGACAAATAGTAGGAGAGTCCGAGCAACTGGGTAGCTTCCTTGTTCCCTGGATCTTCGTTCCCCGGATTCTCGGCGAGGGCCTGCTTGAGCGAGTCGATCGCCTTGATGTAGTCGCCCTTCTGGTAGTAGGCAGCGCCCAGTTCGCGGGACAAGCCTTTGAGCCCAGGGTCTTTCGCCGCCAGGGTCTCCAGTTGGGTGATGGCGGCGTCGTATTTTCCCTGCTGCTCCAGCTTGTGGGCTTCGGCAAAATCAGGTTGCTGCGACGATTCAGTTCCGGCGCCCGGCGGTGAAGCGGGAACAGTCTGGGCCGGGAGTGAAAGACAACAGGCGAACAGAGAAACTGCCATCCACCTCGAGGCTCTGATCGAGATGCCGTCGGAAAAAACATTCATGATGAGAAGTCAACTCAAGCCGTTCCTCTGAGATTAAAACACAGACTGCCCGGATACCGCGGGAACGTCTGTAATTACTCTGAGCAACCCGGAGGGGTGCGATTCAAGCTCTGCAAGGCGCGTTTGGCGGCGGCCATATCGGGATTGAACTCGAGCACGCGCAAGGCGACGCCGCGCGCCTGATCGAATTGCCTGGACTCACAAAATGCCGCAACCAGGTTCATGCCTACGCTGCTTCTGCCAGGCGCGCGCTGGAATGCCCCCTGCCAGAGTTCGACAGCTTCGCGCAGGTGGCCGGTTTGTGCTTCGATCACACCCAGATCGGTGGCCGCGTCGATCAGATCCGGGTTTACCGCCAACGCCCTGCGATACAACTCACGAGCCGGGGCAGTCAAGCCATGCCTCTGCTCAACGTAGGCGAGCGCGGAGAGCAAATCGGGATCGTTGGGGAACTCCGCGACGGCGGAGCGCAACAGCGCCTCGGCGTGGGGTTCGGCGGCTTCCATTCCGCCGTTGGCCAGCGATTGCCAGGCCAGGGCGAGATCACGCACGTCGTGCTCGGCCTCGGCGGAGTCGGGAAAGGGAATCAGGCGTTGGGTCACGGGCAGGGGATTCGCGTCCGGCGAGAGCGCCAACGACTCTGCGTGGCGCGGGATGCGGTGATCTGTGACTTGGGTATGAGCCACATCGGTGCTGGCGGCCGCCGGCATGTGGCAAAGTGTGCAGTCGGCCTGATCAGCGTGATGCTTGGCTGCAAAGTGGGTTCCGTGGCAGGCCACACACTTTTCGCGGTAGTAGGCGATGCGCTCTTCCGCGGGGGGCTCGTAGTGCGGGTCATGGCAGCTGGTGCAGGACATGGCGTCTCCGGATTTTCTTTTGCACATGCTCTGGGTGAGCGCCTCTACCTGACTCACCCCGCCCAGGCCGCCCGGCTGAGTGCCCGCCATGACGTAATAGCGTATGTAATCGGTAAGAGACTGCCCCGGCTGAAACTCATAGGCGTGGCGTCCGGGACGCTCGATCGCGACCTTGCCCTCGAGATGGCACTGCATGCAGACCGCATCGCGGCGCTCCGGCGTGAGCTTGGCGGGGTTCACAATCGCGCCTGGAGCGCCGGCTATGTGGGCGGCTCCGGGTCCATGACAGCGTTCACAGCTGACGCCGGAGTGAAGGAACGGCGGCATCGGGTAAAGGTTTTCGGTTCCTTTGACCGGCGCTCGCATGGCGCTGACGTGGCAGCGCAAACAACTGGTAAAAGCCGGGAGGTTGAGGGGAATTTCACGCGTTTCCTGATAGGCGGGCGCCATGTCCCACCGCCGTTCATGGGCGTACCAGTTGACCGGCGATTCAAAAAGGAAACTGTCGCGGGCGAACAGATAACTTAACCCCCGGCGTCCCGAACCAACGTAGTAGAGCAATTCGCGCTTGCCGCTGACGACAGGATCACCTGGGCGGTCGAAGCTGAGCCAAACGCGGTTGCCTTCAGAAAAAACCCGATAATGCACTCCCGATGGGGCATGGACAAAGTCGGCGGGGATGACGTTTTCGATCGCGGGACCGCTGGCATGAGCCATGGGCGTGCGCTCATAGGACTGGAAGATGGCAGCGTGACAGCCGGCGCAGGCTTGGTTGCCAACGTAGCCGGAGGCATCCGCCGCGGAGCTTGAGGTCTGTCGCCGGTGGGGATCCGGCGGGGTGGAATGGCTTGATGGTTCGGTGTCGACGTTGGCGGGAGGCGCAGTCGGCGCGGGCTGAGATTGTGCCCAGGCGAAAACCCAACTCAAGTATCCCAGAGCCACGATCCCGCCGAGCCGTTTGATCGAAGCCTTCATTATCCCAGGTCATTATTATCATTATCCCGGGTCATTATCCTAAGTCTCAACCGCCTAAGTCTGAACCTGACGAAACGGTCCCAGCGGGCACTCAGGCTTGCGGCGCCTGCGGTTTGTCTTCAGCCCTGGATAATTGAAGACTGGGTGAAGCGTTCTTTTTCTCGTCCAGCAAGCGTACTAATTCACTCGTCAGTTCCATCAATTTCTCCGGGTCCTGTTCCCTGGACGCAAGTTCACAGATCTCCATCCACGGTTCTACATTTTTCTGCATGTTTTCCCCGTCTCCCGAATGTGGGGATTCATCAGTGCGACGCTGCGCTTTTTGCGTTTCTCGTTCTCAGCATTCAACTGCGCAATTTTCGTCGGATCGCTGACAATTCTGACGTGCGGAAAAATTTCCTGCCAGGACATCTGTCGTCTGCGCCGACAGCGGCACATCCGCGTCATCGGTCTGGGCGTGCCCAATTTCTTTTCCATGTGACGAGCATAGGTCATCCACTAAAGAAAGGTGGGAATAGCCGGTTCCTCTATCGAGTCTCTGAGAAATGTCTGGATTCAGCAGATTGCACATAGCGGCGGCGTACCAGTAGTCCTCGCCACGATCCGTATATTACAGAAACCAAAATATTTCCAGGTATATAAATAGATTTACAAAACTATACTTGTCGTATAGCTAGCGATGTGCTACCGTTTGTTTTCGATGGAGGAAATGATGGGCAAGCCAAAGGGCACAACGCCTGATTTGAAATACCGGCGCGTAGAGGTGGCTGCGCTGGATAGAGGCAGACGCGGAAAACACCACGACCTCGTGCAGGGCATTCTTGGAGAATTAAGAACGCTGTCGCCCGGATCGGCGATGGAAATTCCGCTCGCTGATGTCGGCGGAATAGGACTGGCGAACCTGCGGTCGGCTGTCCATCGCGCTTCGTCTTCGCAGGGGCTGGAAATTGAGACACTGGCCGACGACAAGAACTTCTATGTGTGGAAAAAAGCAAAATCAGAACAGGTCGAATCCTGATCGATTCCGGTGAGCGCAATGAATACAACATCCAAATGGTACGAAGCCTACAAATCTGCTGTGCTCGAAACTGACTGGACGAAAATGGAAGAACGGATTCGGGCAGCGGAGTCTGCGATAGCCGAACGGCAGCACGAATTCTCTTTGAATCATGGTGGAACTCCGGAAGAAAGACAGGCTATCGAGGATGCGTTGAACAGTCTGCGTATTCTGCGGCAGGACGCTCTGGCATGGTCGCGTGGCGGTTCGGCAAGTGGTCGGACAACTGAATCTGGTCCGGCAGCCTCCTAGCGTCGTCTGCACGTGGCCGGGCCATTGTCTTTGCAGGCCCCTCTGCTTCCTGCGCTTTCTCTTTTTCTATCCAAGATGCGGATTCGGCCCAGCCGTGAACGCCAAAAAAATGGAGGGAGTCGGTTGACTCCCTCCACTAAGTTAGCCTTGCTTCTCTCTCTTAATCTTAGAAGTCGAAGCGGACGGCAAACTGCAGCTGCCGCATCGTCGTTCCATTTTCAAGAGCGGTAATTTTGCCGTTGTTGCCACCCTGGCAATCAATGCAACCGTTTGCGCCGTTGTTCTGACTGAAGGCGTAAACCGGATGATTGAAGATGTTGAAGGCATCCATGCGGAACTGTCCGCTGAGCCTCTCGGTGAGCCGGAACTTTTTAACCGCCGACAGGTCAGAGTAGAAGCCCGCCGGTCCGGTGTAGCTGTTCCGTTGCAGGTTGCCCAGGTTCCCGACGCCTGGGTCGGTGAATACGCCCGGGCTGGTAACGATATTGGGAAGCGGGGTGAAGTAGGTAATGGTGTGAGCGATGGGGTCAAGTTTGCCGACACCCGTGTGCAGTGTGCCGGTACCTTTGTTCGGGCGGCAGACGCCTACGTCTTCTTCTGGACCGCATTCGTTGAAGCTGGGGGTCCAGGGCAGGCCGGCGCTCCAGTTGGTGGTGTTGCTCAACTGCCATCCGCCGACGATGTAGTCCACGGGCTTGCTGGCGTTGCCCATGAACTTCTTGCCTTTTCCGAAGGGCAGCTCGTACACGGTGTTGAACACGAACACCTGGTCGCGGTTGAAGTCGACCGGTCCCCACGCGATCTTGTGGCTGATCGCATAGTAGTTGCTGTCGTATCCATCCGCGTGCGAGTAGGTGTAGTGAGTGATGAACTGCAGACCCGAGGTGAAGCGCTTCTCCAACTTCGCTTCAAACGCGTTGTAGGTGCTGGAAGCGTCGTTGCCGTAGTAGTTGCCCAGGTCGAACGGGATCTGCGGGAAGAGCGGACGACGCTCGTTCTGGGTGAGCGCGGTGCCGTGACCCACGATGGAAACCGGGTTGACGTCATAGTTCGGTCCATCGCCGGCGAAGCCATGCGTTCCTTTGCTGCCGACGTAGGCAATCTCGGTCGAAATGCTGCTCGTGATCTGCCGCTGAACGGTAGCGTTCCACGAGTCCACGGTGGGCAGGGTTTGCCTGATCGGACGGATGTGCGTGCCGCCCACCTGACCGCCGAGAGTGGTGAACGGAATCAGGCCATCAGAGGGAACCGCAGGGAACACTGCCGCAATCGGCCCCTGGTCAAGCAAGAACACCGGCACCCGGTTCGCGGAGGCGTTGGGATTTACCGCAGTTGCATCCACGTTCTGCTTCAACAGCACCGGCAGGTTCTGGGTTACGGTGTGCCCGAAGTTCGAGCCGAACACGCCGATGTCATAACTGCGTCCATAGCCCAGACGGACTACGGTTTTGGGAGTCAGTTCGTAGGCAATGCCGACGCGTGGGGCGAAGGCCTTGAAGTCATTGTTGACGTTTCCATTCAGGCCGTAGGGGCCGACGCCGCCCACGCGGATGGCACCGGTTCCACCGAGATCGATGATGTTGGCGAATCCACCGTTTCCGGCGGCATTGACCGTCTCAGGGAAGTAAATCTCCCAGCGCAGGCCGTAGTTGATCGTGAGCTTGGGAGTTGCACGCCAGGTGTCCTGACCGTAAAAGAACCAGCGCTTCTGGCGTTCGGCTGCATCGCTCGCCGCCGGGAGGTTCGGATTGTTGACGTATCGGGCAAACGTCGTGACCTGGCCGAGGAGGAACGATGCCAAGTCCAAGCCGCCTGAACCGTTGTTCGAGGTTGCTTCAGGACTGAAGTTGTATTCTCCCGTCCGGTTGTTGTCGCTGGGGATGCGCAAGTTCATGGCGTAGCGGATGTCGCCGCCGAACTTGATCTGATGGTTGCCGTGAATCTTGGTCCAGTTGTTGACGAACTGAATCTGCTGCTCGCTTTCGGTCAGCGGGCAGTTGCAGCGCGCTACGCCCAAACCGTCTCCGAAGCTCGAAACCACGCAACCCTGGCCGCCGTTATTGTCGGTGCAGCCTTGACCGCTGATCGGATCCGAACCCAGCAGGAATGCTCCCAAACCTGCGGTCTTGGGGTCGCCGGTATTTGCATTCGGGATTCCGAACGCAGTCATCGGAGAGCCAGTATCCGGCTTGGCGGTCTGCGGATTGTATTTGAACCAACCAAACCGGAAGTCAGTCAACAACGACGAGCTGACGGTCTTGGTAAAGCCAGTCGCCAGACTGTAGTTGTGGGTGATGGAACTGCCTGCCAGACCGAGTAAACCATTGCCTGGCCCGCCGACCGCACCCAGCAGTCCCTTGCCTGACAGAGTGAAGCAGTCGAGACTGAACCGGCCGAACACGCTCAAGCTTTGGCTGTGAGCGTAGTCCATGCGGGTGTCGAAACTGTTCTGGCTGAACGGGCCCGAACCGGAGCCGATCAGATTGTTCAGAACCGTGTTCGTTTGCGGTGCAGGGAACACGCCGATGATCTTTCCGGCGGCGGGTGAAATCCTGCCAGATCGGGATCTGGTTATTCGCGAACGGGGTACGTCCGGCTCCGGTGTTGAGGTTGCCGGTGGTGGGATCGTAAACCTGGCCGCCGCCCGCAACGCCCGCGGTCAGATACTGGCTCAAGTCGCAGAATCCGGGAGTCGCGCTTAGCGCGTTGGTCGCCGGGTTGCAGCTGAGCGCGGCTCTCTGAGGTCGGAACCGTGAAGGTGCCGCTGACGCCGTTGGTCTGACGTGTTCCTTGATAGTCCCCGAAGAAGAACAGCTTGTCTTTAATGATCGGACCACCGATGGTGCCGCCAAACTGTGACCAGCGAGCCGGCGGAACGAAGCGGCCGGTGATGGAATTCGGAGCATATTGCGTAAAGGGATCGCGCGCCTGTTGGGCATCGGAGCGGCGGAACAGGAATGCGCTGCCATGAATGTCATTGCTGCCCGACTTGGTTTGCGCGGTGACGACGCTGGCGACTGCTTTTCCAAACTCGGCGTCGTAATTCTGCAACGCAACCTTGGCTTCGGTGACCGCGTCGAGGTTGGGATTCACTACGATGATCCCAAGGATCGGATCCTGGTTATCGGTTCCGTCCAGTTCGAAGGCGGTACCGCTGAAGTGCTGTCCCTGGGTGAAGATCTGCAGGCTCCCCTGCGGATTCTCGGTGGCGGCGTGGCTCCAGCCCACCATCTTTTGCGAACCCGGCGCCATCAGCTGCAGGGTCGTGAAGTTGCGGTTCAGGATGGGAACGTCCTGGACATATTTGTCATTGAAGGTGGTCGAAACATCAGCGCGATCAGTTTTCAGCTGCGGAGTCTCCGCCGTCACTTCCACGGTTTCCGTCGATCCGCCAACCACGAACTGTCCGTCCACGCGCGCGGCTGCGTCAGCGGAGACAGGAATATTCTTCTGTTCAAAAGCCTTGAATCCTGCGCCCTCGGCGCGGACGTCATAAGTGTCGGGGATCAGGTGGGTGACGCTGTAGTTGCCGTCTGTATTAGTCGTCGCTTCGACTGTCGTTCCCTTGGTAGCCGACGTGACGGTCACCTTGGCGCCGGCCACGGCCGCGCCCGAAGGATCGGTAATGGTTCCGAAAATACTGCCGTAAACCGCCTGAGCGGACGCCTGAGGCGTCAACACTGCGCAAAAGAGCGCCAACACGGCCAGAGTACCGAGTGCCACAAAAAGCTTTGTCTTCATTACAGCCTCCCACCCTCTCTTATTTCTCTTGAAACTGCTTTTGAAAAAGAAGAACGCCCTGGGACTGGTTGAACCTGTGAACCTAAATCGGTGCTTTTGAAATACTCAATTTGGACCTACCCGCCCCGAACGTAGTCCGTTAGTACAAAAGCACTAGCTTTGAGCGTGGAAGTGCAGGTGGACCTCCCAAGTCAAAATAGCCTGTAGAGTGTTGATACTGTTAGAGAAGAGCCGGTTGAAATGTGCGAACAGCTATGACATTTGGAAGTATCGGGATCAGCCCCTATGAAAAATTAGAATCTCGCTAATCGGTTATGCTGACGAGAAATCGGTCATTAATTTGTTAAATGGCTGATTCAACAAGACTAATCGTGTTCCGGAGCAATGCGCCCGCCTCGCTTTTGCGATTCGGCGAAGAATTCCACAGGAATTTTTTGGCCCGAAATCTGTTCTCGCATGAAGGTTGTTTTCAGGTTTCATGAGGTTTGATACCGTTACACAACGTAAGTCTATTTATTGCAGTTGATACCTTAGCTTGTTACCCTAGGTGACAATGAGCGTCACACGAGCCTACGCGGTTGAAAGAGAGCAGTACCTGGCACAGATCGACCGGCTGGTGAACAGCCATGTGCTGCACGGCTCGGAATCGCTGTGCAAACTGCTTCGATATCTGGCCGAACATGCACTCGACCATCCCGGCTCGTCCCTGAAAGAATACCAAATCGCGACTGAAGTTTTTGGCCGTTCACCAAGTTTTGATCCGCAGTCGGATTCGACGATTCGCGTCCAGGCCGGTCGCCTCCGACTGAAGCTGGCGGAATACTACGGCTCGGAAGGAGCGGACGATCCCATACAGGTGGACATGCCGAAGGGCACGTACGTGCTTTCCTTCCACCGTCGGGAAGCGTCCTCGTCCAGGTTGCCCGCGATCGCCGTTCACGCCCAGCATGCGGGCGAGATCGCCACCGACCCGAAGGCAGGGCGGAATTGGAAAGTCGGCTTTGGCGTTCTCTCCGCGCTATTGACGTTGGCGCTGATTGCGATCGCCTTTCTGCTGGCGACGCGCAACTCGCGCCCGACCGGTCAAACCGCCGAGCCAGCGCCTCAGGTATTCGAAACCTTCTGGAAGAATTTCGTCAGCGGGCCGGAGGAACCCTGGGTGATCTTCAGCAACGGCGCTTTCGTGGGCCGTCCCGAGACCGGAATGCGCTACTTCGATCCGGTGCGGGATCGGGATTCGCGTGATCAGATCCTGGAGCACTATACGGGCGTCGGCGAAGTGCTGGCGATACATGCTCTCGATCGCACCTTCGGATCGCTGCGCCGGCAAATCCGGGTCAAACGCGGCAGCCTGCTTTCGCTCGACGACGTCAAAAATAACGACATGATTTTCGTCGGCTCACCGGCGGAGAATCTGACGCTGCGCGAAATTCCCAGTACTGAGGACTTTCTCTTTCGCACCCTTGAGTCCGGACCGCGCAAGGGCGACCTGGCCATCGTCAACGTGCATCCTCAGCCGGGAGAGGCCGACTATTGGATCGGCAGCCCTTCCCACGCCAATCTGACTGAAGACTATTCAGTCATCGCACTGGTGCGGGGACTGAATCCCGCGAAGTCAGTATTGATTCTTGCCGGAACCACGACGATCGGCACCCAGGCCGCGGTCGAGTTTGTATGTCAACAGGATTCGCTCGAGGCCCTGCTGCGACGACTGCAGATTGCGGACAACGGGGAATTGAAGCCGTTCGAAGCGGTGCTGCGAGTCAAGGTGACGCGCGGAGTTCCGGTCGAATCGGATATCGTGGCATCTCGCGTCGCGAAGCCCTAGCTCGGTGGCCGGCGTATCTACGGCTGCAACCGGGGATCGAGTTCCGCCGCCCGCTGAAATTCCTTGGTGGATTCTGCCGTCTCACCTTTTTGCCGCAGTGCCTGGGCCAGATGGAAATGAGCCTCTGCGTAAGTGGGGGCCAGGTTGATGGCGGCGCGAAACTGCGAGATCGCGCCTTCAATGTCTCCAACCTTCAGTAGCCGCTTTCCGGAATTGGTGTCGAAGGTGGCGGCCTGAAGGTTGGTTTTGTCCTTGCTGATCTCGGCGCCCAGTTGACGCTCTCTTGCGGCTCCCTCCGCATCACCTAACTGACGCAGGATGGTCGACAGCGTGGTGTGAGCGCCGGCGAAGTCAGGCTGCAGCCGGATGGCCTCGCGCAGGGAAGCGGCTGCTTCCTGCAATTTGCCCTGCTGCTTCAGCACGGTGCCCAGGGTGTAATGGGCTTCGGCATAGTCGGGCTTGGTTTGAATGGCGGCGCGCAAGGCGGCCGCGGCTTTATCGAAGTCCCCCTGTTGCCACAGGGTGACTCCGAGAGTGTAGTGAATATCGGCTTGATTGGGATCCAGCTCCGCAGCTTTCTCGAATTCCGCGACCGCATCGGGCAATTGATCTTTCAACTTCAGCGCGAGCCCCAGGTCATAGTGCAGAGTCGCATCTTGCGGCGCGGCGTTGAGCGCAGTCTTGAATTGCGTAATCGCGCTGTCGAAATCAGCCTTCTGCAAATACGCCGTGCCCAGGTTGGTGCGATAGCCGGTGTCATCGGGCCGAAGACGAAGCGCCGCCTCGAACTCAGGAATCGAATTGGTCGCGTCCCCTACCTGGATCAACGCCAGTCCGAGATTATTGTGAGCATCGGGATCGTTGGGATGCAGTTCGACGACTCGTCGGAACGCCCCAACCGCGCCCTCGACTTCACCCGACCGCTGCAGCATCAGACCAAGCTGGGTCTGAGCCTCTGCGAGATTCGGTTGCAGCTTTACAGCGGTTTGAAGTTCTTCGATGGCCCGGTCCCGCTGTCCCGTATCTTCCAGCACCCGCGCCAGGTAGTAGTGAGCGGGCGCGCTTTGTGGAACGTTTTGAACCGCGGTTTGCAGCAGGCTGAGAGCCTGATCCATTTGCTTCTGCTGCCAGCGCACCACCCCCAGATGCAGGGCGGCTTGCGGGTAACCCGGTTGCAGGCGCAGAGCCTCGGAGAACTCAGTCGCGGCCGCGTCCGGTTGAGCGCTTTGCTCCAGCACAGCGCCGAGTTCATCGCGCAAGTCCGCCCGGTTCGGCTCAAGTTCTATCGCCGTTTTGAGTTCCGCACTTGCTTTCGGCGAGATCACCTCGAAAACTCGCGATGCGTCCCAAAGTTCGATGTGCTTCCGCGTCTTTCGGGGCCAGGCGAACAGCCTCGCTCGCTTCGGCTTCGGCGTTCTGCAGGTTTCCACTCTGCGCCAGGGCGTTGGCAAGATTAATGCGGGCTTGCGGGAAATTTGGTTTCAAACGAAGAGCGATGCGAAGCTCGGAAATGGCTTCGGAGGCGTGTCCTTCGGAAAACAAGACCCAACCTAACGAATTGTGTCCCTCCGGACTTCTGGGAGCCAGCTTAACCACTTGTTCGAAAGCGGCACGGGCCCGGGCGAGATCGCCGCGCTTGGCGTCGGAGAGTCCCTCGCGGTAGAGAGCATCAACTTCAGAAGGACTTGCCTGCTGGGCGAGTACCGGAAAAACGAATGAGACGAGGCACGCAAATAGAGTGACGGTCTTCAACTGCGAGGAAGGCGGTTCTTGAACGGAAGTCGGGTGCGAATTCGTACACTGCCTAAAAATACCACTATGCGGCGGGCGGAGATGAATGCTTGGCTCGAGGAAAGCTCGCGGCTTGACCCTCAGATGTCTGCACCCTAGTATTCAGGCTGGGCCATGAATCCAGTCTTTTTGCCGCAGCCTCGCAAATTGTTTATCGGCCGACTGACCTACGCTGCGTTTTTTCTTATTCCTATACTCGCTTTCACGGCTCACGCGGCTGAACCTGGCCAAGCCCCGCCCGTCGCCTACTTTGTGGACAACGCCGAAAAAGCGGGCCTGACCATGACCACCGTCTTCGGTGGCAAGGACACGAAAAAGTACATCATCGAAACCACCGGAACTGGCGTTGCCATCTTCGATTACGACAACGACGGCTGGCCCGACATTTTTCTGGTGAATGGCACAACCCTGGAGGGTTTTCCTGCCGGCACCGGTCCCACCAATCATCTGTACCGCAATAATCACGACGGAACCTTTACAGACGTAACCACGAAAGCCGGACTGGCGTCGACGGGATGGGGACAGGGCGTTTGCGCCGGAGACTACGACAACGACGGCTGGGAAGATTTGTACGTCACCTACTACGGCAAGAACCGTCTTTATCGGAATCAGCAGGGAGTGTTCACCGAAGTTGGAGAAAAATCGGGTGTCGCCGGTACGGGCAAAGCCTGGGGAACGGGATGCGCTTTCGTCGACTACGATCGCGACGGGCTGCTCGATCTGATGGTGGCGAACTATGTCGATTTCGATATGGCGAATGCGCCTGCACCGGGGGAAAGGGCGTCGTGCGTGTGGAAGGGCGTTCCGGTGATGTGCGGTCCGCGCGGGCTGCCGGGCGCGAAAAATATTCTTTATCACAATCTGGGTGGCGGCAAATTTGAGGATGTGACCGCGAAAGCAAAGATCGATCAGACCAGCGGACACTACGCGTTCAGCGTCACGACGTTGGATTTTGACGACGACGGCTGGCCAGATATCTATGTGGCCTGCGACAGCACTCCCAGCATTCTCTACCACAACAATCGCGACGGAACCTTCACCGACGTGGCGGTAACGGCCGGGGCCGCCTACAACGAGGATGGGCGCGAGCAGGCCGGCATGGGCTCGACGGTCGCCGATTATGACGGCGATGGCAGGCTGGATATTTTCAAAACCAATTTCTCGGACGACACCTCCACCCTGTATCACAACAATGGCAACGGAACTTTCGATGACGTTACCTTCGCCGCCGGCCTGGGACTCTACACGCGGTATCTGGGCTGGGGAACCATGTTTCTGGATATCGACAATGACGGCTGGCCCGACCTGTTGCTGGTGAACGGCCACGTGTATCCGGAAGTCGACAAGCAGAACCTGGGCAGCAGTTATCAGGAGCCTCGCATCTTGTATCGCAACAACGGCAACAAGACTTTCAGCGACATTTCTGCGCAGGCGGGTCCAGGAATCACCGAGGTGAGAGCAGGGCGGGGACTGGCGGTGGGCGATCTTTGGAATGACGGCCGCATGTCAGCCGTGATCAGCAACATGAACGCGGCCCCGAGTCTGCTGGTGAATCAAGTGCGTTCCGCGAATCATTGGGTGGGGATTCGGACGGTGGGCACAAAGTCCAATCGCGATGGAATTGGCGCCCGGCTCTCGGTGAAAGCGGGAACGAGAGTCTTAGTGGACGAGGTTCGCAGCGGATCGAGCTACGACTCAAACAATGACATGCGAGTCCATTTCGGGCTGGGAGCGGCCGCGAAGATTGACTGGGTGCAGATTCGCTGGCCGAGCGGGTTGACCGAACGCTTCGAAAACGTTGCGGTGGACGCGATCCATACGCTTGAAAGAGGGATCGGGCTCGCCTGTGGTCGTTCGCTGATCCGGCGAACAAGTTCCTGAAGTCCGAGACGAATTTTCACAAAATTCAATCAAGCAAAATTCAATAACTTGATCGTGCCTCCATCACCAGGCGTGGCCGGCTCGGCGAGTGTGCGATGACGAGTTTTCCTCGCATGTGTTCAGCCTGCTCCTTGGTGAACAGCAAGCTATCTCTCCTCACTTTCAGCAATTCTTCCTGCTGCCAACGAGCCTTCATGATCCCGTCACGAGCGTGCGAGTTCGATCCCAGGAGAAGATGTCCGAGTTCGTGGGCGGCAACATTTCCCAGAAGGCTTGCCAGGTCGATATTCCAGTCAGCGCGCAGTTCTGTCGCCTGATCAAAAAATACGTCGCTGTAACAGCCTGTCCCTTCGGCGGACAGAAAAGCCACGCCGAAGACCTCGTTCATCGGACTGCTGGGGTGGTGAACGATACGAAGCGCCAGGTGCGATGGCCAATCGAAGTGGACACAGTCTGCGCGGTTTGCGGGGCCGGTTCGTGCGGGAACCGGCGTGTCCGGGCTTACCCGGTCTCGGGAGGACGCGCAGTTCGACCAGATCACCTCTAAGTCCGGCGCGGGCGAAAATTTTCGCAGCCTCCGCCTCTGCCTGGGTCAAGACCTCGGACGACACACCGGCGTCGTTATAGACAGAAACAGTGACCTCTGGATTCCCGTCAGCATCAGAGTTTTGGGGCCACGCGGGGAACGACACGCTTAGCAAAAGCGTACCTAGAAGGAGACATGTTTTCGAAACTTGAAGCACGGGACGTGACCTCCGACGCGCCGATCTTCGATTTGCGCGGAGGGTGCCTCAAGGCTTTGCGGGTAACCTGCAGAACATATGTGGGTGACCTGTTAAGCGCTTGCACGTCAAATGGTTAGGAGCTGAGGTGACGGAGCTGAAAAACACCGGTTCTGCTAGACTTCGCTGGTTCGAGGAAGGGAAGGCGACCGTGGAAAGCAGGAACGGGACACGGTTGATCCAGTTCGGAATCTTCGAGGCCGATCTGCACACGGGCGAACTGCGCCGCAATGGCGTCAGGGTGAGATTGCAGGAGCAGCCCTTCCAGATTCTCGCCATGCTGCTCGAGCGTCCGGGCGAAATCGTCGCGCGAGAAGAGCTACGAACCCGTTTGTGGCCGGCAGATACATTTGTCGACTTCGACCACAGCTTGAATGCCGCAGTCCGGCGACTGCGAGACACACTGGGGGACACAGCAGAGAATCCACGTTTTGTGGAGACGGTGGCGCGGCGGGGCTACCGCTTTCTGGCGCCGGTGAACGGAGGGGCGCACGCAGCCGTTTCCGAAATCGCGATCACGCCACCCCGGCCAACACATTGGTGGTGGATTGCCGGAGCGTCGGCACTCTTGTTGCTGGTTGGAATCGGCGCAGGGATCCTGGTAGGGAAACGTGGCTCGGTTCCATCTCCTATATCCCCGCCGATCACCGAGCGCCGGCTAACCGCCAATCCCACCGAAGATCCGGTGAGCCGTGCCGCCATCTCTGCGGACGGAAAGTTTCTGGCATTCTCTGACGACACGGGTTCGTATCTAAGGCAAATAGACACCGGTGAGGTACATCCCCTGACCTTGCCGACCGGGTTCAAAGCGAAACCGGTCTGCTGGTTTCCGGATGGTTCTCACATTCTGGCCACCTCGGCCGCAGGACCAACGGCGCAGCCCGGTTTGTGGCAGATCTCAACCATAGGCGGAAGCTCCGCGCAAACTTACGGAAGAAGGGGACGAAGCGGCGATTTCGCCCGACGGTTCGCAGATTGTTTTTCTCAAAGGAACTGCCAACAGCCAGGAACTTTGGCTGATGCGCGCGGATGGACAGCAATCTCACAAAATCGTGGGCGAACTGGGTGATCTTTTCCGATCCCCGGTGTGGTCGACCGACGGCAAGCAAATCGCATTTTTGCGAGGCGTCTATCGTCCAGGGCACCTATGGAGTACAAGCCCAGATTGAAATCCTGGACCCGGCCACCAGCCACCGATTGGTGGTTCCGATACAAGGGCGGCTGGGGCCGGCCCTGGCATGGATTGAAGACCGTCTTATTTACGTATTGGACGAACCCCCGCCCAGCCAGGGCGATTCCAATCTATGGTCGGTGAAAATCGATCCGCGCACGGGAAAGCTGTTGGGCACAGCGACGCGGATTACTTCCAGTCCCGGCGCGGTCCAGTATCTTAGCGGCGCAGCCAGTGGCAAGCGGCTGGCCTATGCGAAAGCGGGCTGGCAACCCGATGTTTATACGGCCAGGGTGGAAGCGAATGGAACCAGGTTGAGTACGCCGCGACGCCTGACCCTGGACGAGAGGCAGGACTTCCCCTGGGCCTGGACGCCTGATAGCAAGCAGGTGCTTTTCGGTTCGGACCGTGACGGACCATTCCACCTTTTCCGGCAAGCGCCAGATCAAGCCACGCCAGAGCTGCTGGTAGGCGGCAATGAACAATCGATGTTGCCGCGGCTGACTCCGGATGGAAAGCAACTCGTATATCTGCAATATCGGCGGGCGTTCGACTGGTCGGACAGCGTTCGCATGATGCGTATTCCCGTCGCCGGCGGCCCACCCCAGCTTGTGCTGGAAGCGCGCGGCCTGACCAATGAACAGTGCGCACGCCAGCCTTCCACTCTTTGCCTTTACAGCGTTTCCGACAACAAGCGCCTGACGTTCTTCAGCTTCGACCCGGAGCATGGCAAAGGACAGGAAGTTGCCCATATTGACGACGACCTGCCCTACTCCTTTAACTGGAGCCTTTCGCCGGATGGCTCAGTACTCGCGATCGCTAAATCAAACAAACTGGACACAGCAGTACAGCCGGTGATCCGGCTGTTGACCCTGAAAGGCGGCAAGGAACGAAGCATGATGTTGAAAGATTGGTCCTCGATTAATGCCATCGATTGGGCGGCCGATGGAAAAACTTTGTGGGTCAGCGCATCCACCACGACAGGCACGAATGCTTTGCTGAATGTAGACCTGCAGGGAAGAGTTCACCCGGTCTGGGAGCAGACCAAGATGTACGTGGGCTGGGCGATTCCTTCGCCTGACGGGCGCTATCTGGCTTTGTGGCAGGCCAGCGGGAATTCCAATGTGTGGATGGTCGAAAACTTCTAAGCTGTTCTGCCACTCAATGCTGCAAGGCTTCGATCTCGTTGCTCTTGCCCAGGTATTCGTAGCGCAGCAGGGCGATGGGAACGTTGCCGTTCTTCCACACGAAGTCATCGAAATCGCGCAAGTTGAATTTGTCCCCCTGGGCGAGGCGAGCCTCTGCCAGCAATTTTATGATCTGCAGTTTGCCGGTCTGATACGAGATCCCTACGCCCGGCACTGACGCGTAGAACGTGGCGTCCTCCATTGCGGTGTTGCGATCGAGCGGAACGGTTTTCATGAAGTAATCCGCGGCTTGCTCGATGGTGAATTCTCCGGTGGACAACTTCACATCGACTTCGACTCGCAGAGCCCGAAAGCGCATGAAGTTGTAAATGATCTCGCGAGTCCGCGGACTGTCGTCGAACAATCCCGCCTGCAGCATCATTTCTTCGGCGTAGAACCCGATGCCCTCGTTGGCGCTGGAATCGTAATAGTGACGGCGAATGGGATCGTCATTGGTCCAGGACATTGCCTTTTGGAAATAGTGTCCCGGAATGCCTTCGTGCACGATGATGGCGCGGGGATCGCGGGCAGTCGATAAGTCGAAGTATCCTCGCTCGGGAGAGGGTGTCTTGATGTAGCTGGTGGCGTTTTCCTTGAGCCGGGTGGGGCTGGTGAGATCGTCGGCTACTCCGAAGGCGGAAATCGGGATCAGATAAGCCGGATAAGGCAGATTGCGATAGTGCGGCAGCCAGGCCGGAACAGTCAGAATATTTTTCTGTTCCAGAAAATCGCGAATCTCCTGCTCCTGGCGCTGCTCTCGCGCCATCTGGGTTGCTTGATCTTTCGCCAGAGCCAACTGCGGCAGCTTGGAATTGCGATTTTTCTCGTAGGTCTCGAAGGCGACCGCGCGCTCCCATTCCTGGCGGCCCATCGTTGTCAACTGCTCGGGCGTGTAGGGAATAAGCGCGACGTGCTTCAGGAAGAAAAGATATCCTTCGCGTCCGACGGCGACGTTATTCGACATCGCAGGCAGACGCTGCTCCAGCCAGCCGCGATACCCTTCCAACGCCTGAGTCGCAGCCTGAACTGCGGAATCAAGTTGGGCGGCGCTGGCAGGAGCGAGGAGCGGCTTTAGCTGACGCGCCATTTCTTCGAGCCGCGGTCGAATGTCTTTCAGTTCATGGATCGACAACTCAGCCAGCGGCCCGTAGGCGTCTTTAAGGTTGGCTTCTGCGTCGGAGATGATTTGCGGGATGGCTTGCATGCGACGGACGATCTCCGCACTGCGCGCTTCTCCGAAGGGTGGCGGCGGAGTCAGACTGACAAATAGAGACGCAAGCGTCTGATCCAGATAGAACCAGGGATTGCGCTGCCATCCGCGCACGTAGTCCAGTTCCCAGCGAGCGCGCGCAATGGCGGAACCGACCAGGAGATAGTCGACGACTTCTGAACGTGAGCGGTCGGGCGAGTTCGAGGCTAATTCGCTCCAGCGCTTTTCAAAGGCTGCCAACTCGTCGCGACGCTTTGCCACGGTCGATGCCGACCAGTCAGCCGCCCATCCGGCTGGCCGATCGAGTCTGGGTATATCGTCGAACGAGAACGGTTGTTCGCTAGCGCGCCATGCCCAGAAGTCAGAATCGAGCTGTTGCAATCCGCTGAGCGGCTGGGTTGACGCGGGCGGTTGTTGCGCCGGCGCGGAAATCAAGAGCACAAAGCTGAAAAGCAGAATCGCCGTGGTCGCGGATCGTGGTTTCATCAAAAACTCCCTGGCGTCATCCTGAGGGACTTCAGTCCCGAAGGATCTCGCGCGCAGCTTAACTAACCTTGGCAAAGTGCACATCCGCTCCGCGCCATATCCCTTCGACTTCGCTCAGGGCAGGCTCTTCGCAAGCTCAGGATGACGCCTGGTGATCAGGGACGCTGCGAGGCCGGGAACTGCATGGTGCGCACAATGCCTTCGCCTTCCTTCACGAAAATCACCTGATTGGGCTTGATGTCTTTCAGCGTATCGATCTGCCCGCTGGGCCATCGGATTTCCAGCAATTGCACTTTGTCAGCTTTGCCCAGGCCAAAGTGAACCCGCAAGTCATTCTGCGAAAAGTAGCTGCCGCCGCTGCGAACTTCGTCGATCTGTTGATGAGGTTTGGTCTCGCCTGCGGCTTGCGTGATGCAGCGCAGGCGGGCGCCGATGCCGCTGCGGTTCGACTTGGTGCCGATGGTTCGCACCTTGATCCAGTTATTTCCGGGCAGCAAGTCGCAACGCAGAAGCTGGGGAAAATCGTTGACGGTATTTACCACGACGTCGAGATCGCCGTCGTTGTCGAAATCTCCGAAGGCACAGCCTCGCGACGCCACCGGTGTCGAAATACCGGGGCCGGCCTGCAGGGAAACATCTTCGAAACGCAGGTTGCGGAGATTGCGATAAAGCAGCTTGCGCTGCGGGTAGCCGGCTTCGGTCTTGAGCTGCTCAACTTCGGGATACACGTGGCCGTTGCAGATCAGGATGTCGGGCCAGCCGTCGTTGTCCATGTCGAAAAATCCGCAACCCCATCCCAGATACTGGGTGTGCGCGCCCAGTCCGGCGGTAAAAGTAGTGTCTTCAAAATTTCCGTCACCCAGGTTGTGATAGAGCGATGGCGTGTCGCCGGCAAAATTCGTCTTGACGATATCCAGATAGCCGTCCAGATCGTAATCGCCCGCAGACACTCCCATGCCGGCTTGCGGTTTGCCGTCCGGGCTGAGGGCGCAACCGGCTTCCATGGCGATGTCCACAAACTTTCCGTTTTTCTTGTTCTGGTAGAGCGCGCTGGCGGTGGAATCGTTGGCCACGTAGATATCGGGCCAGCCGTCATTGTCGAAATCCGCGGTCAACACGCCCAGGCCGAATGTCCCGTTGGCTTGCAGAATTCCGGAGGACTCGGAGACGTCGGCAAAAGTTCCGTCCCCGTTGTTGTGGTAGAGAATATTTTTTCCGCCTTTGAGCCCGGGCGGACCGCAAGCCACCATCACGCTCTTATACAAACAAGGCCCCGACTCGGGCACCGGCGCTGTCGCCAGGTCGAGATCGATGTAGTTGGCAACGAACAGATCGAGTTTGCCGTCGCGGTCGTAGTCCACGAAGGCGCAGCCGGTGTTCCAGCGCTTGCCATTTCCTGCGACACCCGCCTTCTCGCTCACATCGGTAAAGGTCCCGTCCCCGTTGTTGTGGTAGAGGACATTCTTTCCGAAGTAAGTCACGAACAGATCATCGAAGCCGTCGTTGTCGTAGTCGCCAACGCAAACACCTTGTCCCCATCCCGAGTGGACGAGGCCCGCTTTAGCGGTGACGTCGGTGAAGGTGCCGTCGCGATTGTTCTTGAACAGATGAGACGTAGGTTCCTGGCCGGAAGGGAAGCCTTCCAGGCGCCAGCCGTTTACCAGAAAAATGTCCAGCCAGCCGTCGTTGTCGTAGTCATAAAATGCCACGCCGCAACCGGTGGTTTCGAGCAGGTATTTATTTTTGTGTTCCCCGCCGTAGATGGTTTTCACGTTGAGTCCGGCCGGCTTAGCGACGTCAACGAAGCTCAACCCCAGGCTGGTGCCAGGTTTTACCGAGTCTTCGCCGGTAGAAAGTAAGGCGTGCAGGCGCGGCGGACGAGCCAGGGCCAGGACGCTTTCCAGGGAGAGGACAGCCGCCGACTTGCCGAACGACTGGAGAAACGTACGGCGCGAAGAGGGCAAAAGGGCAGTACCTTCCCGGAAATGGCTCGTGCTAGAATTCGCCCCTACTTTATTAACTGCATCGCGACTTTGCAAGTTCAGGCGCGTATCCTAATTCAGTCTCACGAATGGACCGCACAATTCTTACTTCGCCGCGCCAGTTTGCATTTTGTCTGATCCCAGTCATTGTTCTTTTGGCATTTCTCTCCTCGCCGGCTCAAGCCATGGAACCCGCACATTCGACCGACTCGCCCGCAGTAGAGTCCCCTGGACAACCCGCGCGCCCGATCGAGCTTTCCCGGACCGACCGTCCCTGGGAATTTCTGTCGGCGGTAGGGATGCGCGGGGGGCTGTTTGGAAATGAAGCGGGGCAATTTGAGGCGTGGGTTTATCCGCTGAAAATCCTGCGCGACTTTCACCTTCGCTTCCACGTTGAGGGGCGAGTGATTCCCGCCGAAACACTGGCCCGCACGGTCACCACCCGTCCGGAATCAAGCACGATTCTCTACAGCAGCGACACCTTCGCAGTGCGGGAAACACTCTTTGTTCCGGTCCACGAATCGGGGGCGGTTATCGTGATCGAGGTGGAGACGGCGGAGCCTTTGGATGTGGAGGCAGCCTTTGAGCGCGACCTCCAACTGGAGTGGCCGGCTGGGCTGGGCGGGACATACGGGTATTGGGAGCCGAGGTTGAACGCCTTTTACTTCGGCGAAGAGCAGAGGAAATTTTCCGCGTTCGTCGGTTCACCTACCGCGAGCGGCGTGCAGCAGGAATATGACACCAACTATTCCAGCTCGAAAGAAGATTCTTTTCATCTGGGTGTGACCATCAAAGGCAGGGACACGAAGATTGTTGTGGTGGCTGCATCCACGAACGGCGCTGCCGAGGCCGAAGCCACCTACCATCACCTCACAGCCGACTACGCGGCGCTCGAGAAAGAGTCAGCGGATTACTACAACGCGTATTTGAATCGCACGGTGAGTGTCGATTTGCCCGACCGTCAGTTGCAGCAAGCCTACGACTGGTCGCGGATCAGCGTGCTGCAAGGATTGGTGACCAATCCCTTTCTTGGTACCGGATTCATCGCGGGTTATCGAACCTCCGGCGGCAGCCAACGCCCCGGCTTCGCCTGGTTTTTCGGTCGCGATTCGCTTTGGACTTCGTTAGCACTCGACGCCGAGGGCGACTTTGGCAGCACCCGCACCGCGCTGGATTTTCTCAGCAAATATCAGCGGGCAGACGGCAAGATTCCGCACGAGATTTCTCAGGGCGCAAACTTTGTGCCGTGGTTCACCGACTACCCCTATCCCTACGCCTCCGCCGATGCCACGCCGCTTTACATCATCACCATGAACGACTATGTGGTGACCAGCGGCGATGTGGCTTTTGCCAGGCAAAAGTGGGACAGCCTGTGGAAGGCTTATCAATTTCTGCGATCCACGTATGACTCGCAAGGGCTGCCGCAGAATTTTGGGATCGGGCACGGCTGGGTGGAGGGCGGCCCACTGCTTCCGGTCAAGACCGAGCTTTATCAAAGCGGACTGGGAGCGCAGGCGCTGCGAGCGCTTTCCAGTTTGGCTCACCTGGCGGGGAAAGAAGACGTCAGCCAGCAACTTGGGCAGGAGTTCGCGCGCCAGAAGCCGCTGGTGAACCAGAGTTTCTGGTTGGCGGACAAGAATCGTTTTGCATTTGCGCTCGACCGGAATAATCAGAAAATTGACGAGCCGAGCGTGCTCGCCACGGTGCCTATGTGGTTCGGATTACTGGATGACGACAAGGCTGGGGCGATGCTCACACAGCTTGCCGCGCCTGAACATCAAGCCGATTGGGGGATGCGGATCATTTCCAATCAGTCCGCGAAGTACAGCGCGGGAGGCTATCATTTCGGCTCGGTGTGGCCGCTGTTCACGGGCTGGGCCTCGGTCGGCGAATATCGCTATCATCGCGCGCTGCCTGGCTTTTCGAATCTTCTGGCGAATTCTCAGCTGGCGATGGACGGATCGCTGGGGCATGTCACCGAGGTGCTGTCGGGCGACTACTATCAGCCGCTCTCCACCAGTTCTCCTCATCAGATATGGTCCGCGGCCATGGTGATCAGTCCGCTGCTGCGCGGGTTGTTCGGCCTCGAAGCGGATGCGGGCGCGTGTCATCTTACTTTCGCGCCGCACGTCCCCGCCGACTGGACCTGGTTCACGCTGGAAAATGTGCGGGTGGGTTCGGCTTCTTTGCGGATGTCATATCGCAAGACCTTGACCGAGATCGTATTGGAAGTCAGCCGCTCCGGCGCGGGCGACTGCAGCCTGGAGTTTTCGCCGGCAGTGAGTGTACGCGCGCAGATTGCAGGCGCCGAAGTAAATGGCGCCCGGGTACCTTTCCAGGTCAACAAGAGCGAAGGTGAAACAGACCAGCATATTTCCGTGCGATTTCCAATTGGCAGTGGAACCACTACTTTACGCATACGTCTCAAGAATGATTTCGGACTGAGTATTTCGCCGGAACTGCCCGCGCTCGGAAGCGCAAGTCAGGGGCTGCGAGTGATGTCGGAGACCTGGACTCCCGCGCGAGACAGCCTGACCCTGGAAGTTGCAGGAGCGGCGGGCAAACAATATGAACTTGGCGTATGGAATCCGGCTCAGCTGACGGCAGTCGAAGGGGCTGAGCTGACTAAAAGCGTCTCGGGGGAAGCGAAAATCAAGATTCAAATTCCGGCCGGTGTGTCCGGTTCCTACGTTCGTGAGAGAATCACGATTCGCTTTTCCGGCAATAAGCCTTAGTGTTTCTGGTTCAGTCAGGCACTCTCGCACCCGTACTCCAAAAGAGGCAACACTTATGTTGAAAAAGCTTTCCTTGCGATCCCTCCTGATCGGTCTTTGCTTCTTCTGCCTTTACTCCAGCGCGGAAACCAGGCCGGTTGACGCTGAGGGCCACGAGTGGTGGCAGCATGCGGTGTTCTACGAGGTCTATCCTCGCAGCTTCGCCGACAGCGACAACAACGGCATCGGAGATCTGAAGGGAATCACGTCGAAGCTCGATTATCTGAAAGACCTCGGGGTGAGTGCCATCTGGATCACGCCCTGCTTTCCCTCGCCGCAGGTGGATTTCGGCTATGACGTTTCCGATTACACCGACATCGATCCCATGTACGGAACTCTGGCGGATTTTGATGCCATGACCAGCGCCGGCAAGCAGCGCGGCATTCGCATCATTCTGGACCTGGTGGTCAACCACAGTTCTGACCAGCATAAGTGGTTTCTGGATTCGAAGTCCTCACGTACATCGGCGCATCGCGACTGGTACATATGGCGGGACGGAAAGGGTCCAAACCAGCCGCCCAACAACTGGATTTCGATTTTCGGAGGCCCGGCCTGGACCTTCGATCCTCAAACCGGGCAGTGGTATTACCGCATTTTCTACTCGGCGCAGCCCGACCTGAACTGGCGCAATCCCGCGGTGGAAAAGGCGATGTTCGACGTGACCCGCTGGTGGTATAAGCGCGGCGTTTCGGGCTTCCGCCTGGACGCGGTCGATACCATCTTCGAAGATCCGAAACTCAAGGACAATCCGATTCTGCCCGGCACAAGCAAGTACGGCGATCCCAACATGGAGAACCTCTACAACAGCAAGCTGCCGGAGTTGCACGGAGTTCTGCAAAGACTTCGCGCCGTGGCCGACGAGAGTGGAGCGGTGCTGATCGGCGAAACCTGGACCAAGAATATCGACGAGCTCAAGCTCTACTACGGCGGCCACAGCCGGGAACTGCAGATGCCGATGGATCTGATGTTCACCACCGTGAACAAGCTATCGGCGCCGGAATTCCGCCGCCAGATTGCCGCGGCGGACGCCTCCGGCGGCTGGCCAGTTTACGTGATCAGCAATCACGACATCGTTCGCTCCTACAACCGCTACGGCGATGGACAGCATAACGATCAAATCGCCAAACTCATGGCCGGTATGTACCTGACCCTGCGCGGCACGCCCATCATGTATTACGGCGAAGAACTTGGCATGGAGAATAACGATCCCAAGCGCAAAGAAGATGTGAAGGATCCCGTCGGACGTGTGGGTTGGCCCGTGGACAAAGGCCGCGACGGTGAGCGGACTCCCATGCAGTGGAATGACAGCGCCAACGCCGGTTTCAGCACGGCCGATCCCTGGCTGCCGGTGCCGGCCAGCTTCAAGACTCACAACGTGGAAGCCGAACTCAAAGATCCCGATTCGATCCTGCAGTTCTACAGGCACGTGCTGACTCTGCGCCGCGAGGATCCTGCGTTGCGCGAGGGTGAGTACATTCCGTTGAATGAGGATCAGCCCAGCGTGGTTTCTTATCTTCGCCGCTACCAGAACCAGGCTGTGCTGGTGGTGCTGAACATGTCTGGGACAAATCAGAAGGTGAGCTTCGATCTGGCAAAGCAGGGATTTTCCGGAAGCAAGGCAACGACGCTGCTCACGACACTGAGTTCTCGTCCGCAGGAAGTGCAGCTCTCGGATGTTTCGCTGGAGCCGTTTGCGGTCTACATTGCGAAAGTTGTGAAGTAGGCAGAGTCGCGGCTGGCTGGCACTCTTGACGGTGTCATCCTGTAACGGCGTCGTCTGTAACGGCGTCATCCTGAGAGACGTTAGTCTCGAAGGATCTTGCGCGGATCGGCATTGCTGCCGCGAGAATTTGGATCCGCTCCACGCGAGATCCTTCACGGCCTGAAGGCCGCTCAGGATGACGCCACTGCTGTGTTAAATTGAATAAGAGTGGGCGCGTAGCTCAGCTGGCAGAGCAATGCCCTTTTAAGGCATGGGTCGATGGTTCGAGTCCATCCGCGCTCACCACAGCCACGGATTTCCACTAACTCTAAGAAGGCGGCCTGACACTCGGCGTCGTTACTGTTCTAACCCCAGTTGTGAACCTTTCCACGTTCGAGAGGAACTATTTCAGGAAGCCTTATTTTTTCAGCACCAGAGGCATCCGGTATGCCAAGGAGCTTCACATGAAGCGCACTCTTGATTTTTTTTCGAATCTGGCTCTACTGGGCCTGCTGTGTATCTGGATCTTACCTTCGCCGGCCTTGGCTGACTCTTCCAACAAATCTATCGCGGCGTACGATACGCTCGGTCCTTGGAGTCAAAGTACATTACCTGATGGCCGGCCACGGTCCCACCGTCGTCCTGCTTCATGGCTATGCCGAGACTTCGCGCATGTGGATTCCGATCATGCCGGTGCTGGCGCAGCGGTTCACCGTGATCGCGCCGGATCTGCCCGGTATCGGCGATTCCGCGATTCCGGCTGACGGTCTTGATCTGAAGACGGCCGCGATTCGCATTCACGAACTTGTCCGCTCGCTTGGCATCGGCCACGCGAAAGTTGTGGGACACGACATCGGATTGATGGTGGCTTACGCCTACGCGGCGCAGTTTCCCGCGGAGGTGGAAAAACTTGTGGTGATGGATGCGTTTCTGCCCGGCGTCGCGGGATGGGAGGGCGTTTACAACAACCCGAACCTGTGGCATTTCCGCTTCCACGGATCGACTCCCGAAGCCCTGGTGCAAGGACGCGAACGCACCTACTTCGATTATTACTGGAATGAATTTGCAGCCGATGGAACTCGCTCGCTTCCCGAAGCCGATCGCCAGGCCTACACCGCCGCTTATTCGCGTCCGGGACGCATGCGAGCGGGGTGGGGCTAC
The DNA here is from genome assembly GCA_963734265.1 of Terriglobia bacterium. Classification (GTDB taxonomy): domain Bacteria; phylum Acidobacteriota; class Terriglobia; order Terriglobales; family Acidobacteriaceae; genus JAIQFF01. The sequence continues at coordinate 176,933 of CAVTGN010000008.1, read as the reverse complement.
TTCGATTCGTTTCCGCAGGCCGCCAAGGATTTCGCTCAAATGGCCCAGACGCGGCTGACCATGCCGGTGCTGTCGATCGGCGGAGATAAATCACTCGGAGTGGTGCTGGGGGAACAGATGAAGCTGGTCGCGTCCGATGTCACGGTTGTGGTGCTGAAGAACACCGGGCATTGGGTGCTTGAGGAAAATGCCCAGGAGACGACTGACGCGCTGGTGAAGTTTCTCTGAGGTTGGGAGTAAACTGAAGCCAGGCGATCGACATGAGTACACGATACTGGAGCTGGATCTTCTGGCTGTTCTGCCTTTTTTGTTTTCCTGCTGCTTGCCCAACAAAATAGCCCTTCGCGGCAAGCCGAAGTCCTGCTGCTGTCCCGACAGACCGTCAGATCACTCTCGATGTGGTCGTCTCCGATAAATCCGGACACGCGTTCCCCGGTCTGCAACAGCAGGACTTCACACTTCTCGACAATAAAGCGCCGCAGAAGATCGGCTCTTTTCATGCGGTCGAGGGCGCGACCGCGGACCCGCCGGTAGAAGTGGTCCTGCTGATGGATGAAGTGAATACTTCCTTTACCAGCGTCGGAGTGGAGCGTCAGGAGATAGAAAAGTTTCTGAAACAAAATGGCGGGGAGCTGGCCCGTCCCGTATCGTTTGTCTTTTTTTCTGATTCCGGAGCGACCATCGGGAAGGCGCCTTCGCGAGACGGGAAGGCGCTGCTGGCAGAGCTCAATCAGAACAGCAACTCGTTGCGCACCGTCGGGCGCTCGCAAGGCGTGTACGGCGCCCTTGACCGTCTGCAGATGTCTCTGCGCGCAATCGGACAACTCGCCGACTACGAAGCCACACGGCCGGGACGAAAACTGCTGGTCTGGGTGAGTCCGGGTTGGCCGCTTTTTTCCGGTCCGAACACGGAACTGGATTCCAAGGCGCAGCAGGAAATCTTCAATTCCGTAGTCACACTTTCGGACGGGCTGCGACAGGCTCGCATCACTCTTTATAATATCGATCCGCTGGGCACCGCGGATGCAGCCGAGAGTCGAACGTCGTACTACAAAGATTTCGTAAAAGGAGTGCGCTCGGCCAGACAAGTGCAGGTGGGAAACCTGGCATTGCAGGTTCTTGCTTACCAGAGTGGCGGGCGGATTCTGAATTCAAGTAACGACATCGCGGGCGAGATTGCAACCTGCATTGCCGACGCGAATGCGTTTTACGTTCTTACCTTCGAGGGTGAGCCCGGCGACGGTCCGAACGATTATCACGCGCTCGAAGTCAAAATCGACAAACCGGGACTGTCGGCGCGAACCCGCTCGGGATACTACGCCCAGCCGGAGCACCCGAGTCATGCCGGGTCAAATTAGCAAACGCCGTGATTGGCGGGCTTTCTAGTCGGAATCTGCGAATCAGGAGATTGTGGCGGTCCGAGCGATAAAATCCCCGGACGTAAACCGTGGCTCGTCCTTTGGTCGAATAAATGACCTGGCGAATGCGGAGTAAAGGTTGGCCTTTTCCGATTGCCAGCAACTGCGCGGTGCGAGCGTCGGCGTTGGTGGCATCGATTTCTTCGTCCGACTGCGCCAGTTCGAGTTTGTATTCACTCTCGAGAATGGAAAATAGCGAGCTGCGTTCGAGAGCGGCTTGCTTGAGCCTGGGAAACTCTTCTTCCGACAAATAGCAAGTTTCCAGGGCGAAGGGCTCTCCCGCGCCTTCGCGCAAGCGCTCGAGCCGGATCAACGGGCTTCCATGAGGCAACGACAGCCGCGCGGCAACTTCTGATTCCTCCGATGTAACCGTGCAGGATAGAACTTTCGATCGCGCCACCAGGTTACGCGAAGCCATCTGCTCCGTGAAACTCATCAGCTTGTTGAAATGAATTTTCGGCGGCGCGACAAAAGTTCCCGCTCCGCGGCGCCGCACGACTACTCCTTCGCGTTCCAGATCCGCCAGCGCGTGACGCGCCGTCATCAAACTAACCTGATGAACTTTTGCCAACTGCCTTTCGGAATCGATGGCATCGCCGGCCTTCAACGCGCCGCTTTCCATGCGCTTCAGGATGACGTTCTGAATCCTTTTGTAGGCCGGAATCTCGCTTTGGTGATTTTGCTGCATGAACGCCCCTGAGTTGGATCGCCCAGCGCCGCTGCACCCTCGCTGTGCGAATTGCTATCGAGCGGAACTTAATATACTGCGAGAGACGGGTAATTCGCCAATGAGTTTCTTATTTATCAAAGATGGGGTGAATCGACGCATACAACAAGGCAGCAGATTACCCGGCATCGATAATCGGCACTTCCCGGAATAATCGGGGGGCCGGCGCAACTTGTGAACTCTCTGTGTAAGTACATGTGTTAACAATAGCTTACAACGAACTACGAGAATCGGCTCAGAATCCCGGGACGATGTTGCAAAGGGGCTCTCGTCTTTTTTGGGGAACAACTGCCGCATTTCCGATCAACCGTATTCAAATAAATTTTCTGGCGCTACCACTTTTTTCTTGACGATGCTCATCGCTCTGCTATATAGCAAGTACCCAATGAGGCTTGTCACTTGCGCCAGCGTTCTAAACAGGCTTCTCTCAGGAGGTTTGTAATGCGACAGTCGATGAAGGTTGGGTTTGCCCTTCTAGTGCTGGTCGGAGTTCTCGGCGTTCTACAACCTGCATGGGGTCAGGAAGTAACCGCCGCGATCGTGGGAACCGTTACGGATCCCAGCGGTGCGCCGATCAAGGATGCAACGGTGACGGCCACTGATTCCGATCGGGGAGCCGTGATCAGTGTGCGGACCAGCGACGCTGGCTCCTACAACATTTTGCGCATTCCGGTTGGGACTTATTCGCTGAAGGTGTCGGCGCCCGGATTTCAGACGGCGGCGTATCCTGCCTTCGCGCTTCAACTGAACCAGACCGCGCGCGTCAACGTGGAAATGAAGGTCGGTCAAGTCACGGAGACCGTCGAAGTGACAGGTTCGGCCCCGGTACTTCAAACCCAGACCACCGAAGTGGGCACGGTCATCGACGCCCGCACCAGCGACAATCTGCCTCTGGCGACCCGCAACTATGTGCAGTTGACGTTGCTCAGCCCAGGCGTCATCTCGGTCGATCCGCATAGCATGAACCTGGGATCAAACACTGCCGAAGAGGGCGGCCGTCCTTACATCAACGGCAATCGCGAACAATCGAACAACTTCCTGCTGGACGGCGTGGATAACAATCAGGCCTCGGACAATCTTCTGGCCTTCACGCCCTCTCCTGACGCCATTTCCGAGTTCAATCTTATTACTCAGAACGCGTCCGCCGAGTTTGGCAACTACAACGGCGGAATCATCAACGCAACCATCAAGTCAGGTACGAACAGTTTCCACGGTGACGTATTTGAGTTCTTCCGCAATGACATGTTCAACGCCAACAAGTGGGAGAACGGTCTGGGGGCCGGCACTGCGACCGGTGTCCTGCCGACGCCCAAGTTGCGCTGGAATATGTTCGGAGGCACAGTCGGTGGTCCCATCATCAAGAACAAGCTGTTCTTTTTCGCGGACTACCAGGGTGGGCGTTTGGACTTCCCGGCGTCGGCCAACACCATCAATGTTCTCACTGCGCCTGAAATCGGCGGAGACTTCAGCGCTCTGAGCTCGCAGCTGTACAACCCTTGCGCTCCGGGAACAGGTGGAACTTCCGGTAATGCCTGCACGATTCTGGCTCCCGGTCTCAGGACGCCATTCGTGGGCAACATCATTCCCACCAACATGCTGAATCCTGCTTTTACCTCGTTGGTGACGAATCCGCTGTATCCGCAAGCCGTGACTACTCTGGCAAACGGTTTCGGGCAGGCGGTGAACACCAAGGCCCAGCAATTCAATTCGGATCAGGGCGACATCAAGGTGGATTACAACGCCACCAACAACGACCATATTTTTGCCCGCTATTCGAAGGGCAATCAGTATGATCCCTCGAGCAACTCGGTGGCCTTGTTGGGCAATACGGTCAACGAAGCTTTCTTGCAGAATGGGGCGGTCAACTGGACCCACTCGTTCTCGCCGAACATGACCAACGAGGCGCGTTTTGGCAAGAACTACGTCAAGCTGCCTACGGGCCTCACCACGTTCGACAGTTCAGTAGGAGCGTTGGGCAACACGATTGGCATTGAGAGCGGCAATCCTGCTGGAGTTGACGGGCTTCCGGAGCTGGGTTTTGGCGGCGGCACAATCACGAACATTGCCAACGGGGCGCTGACCAATCTGGGTTCAGCGGTCGTCGTGCAAAAATTCTCCTCGACCGTCACCCAGTTTGACGATGTGCTGATCTACACCCACGGCCGGCACGTGATCAAGACCGGGTTTCAGACCAATCGCTACAACATCAACGTCTTCTACAGCGGCAATTCCGGCGAATTGGGCGTGATGCTCTTCGGTAACGGTCCCGGCGGAAGCTATTCTGGAAACGGCGTCGGTGGCGGCGACCCGGCTGCGGATTGGGCGCTTGGGCTTCCGCAGGACGTAGGAAGAGGCACCAGCACTGGCGGATGGCATCAGCGCGACTGGCTCTTCGCCGGTTTTGCGCAGGACGACTGGCGGATTACGGACACCCTCACCTTGAACCTGGGTCTCCGTTATGAAGCACGTACTCCATGGATTGAAATCAACAATCGCCAGGTTGGGGTGAACATCCTGACCGGCACGCTGGAGTTCCCGGGCAACACTCCTGTACCGGCTGGTGCGGTCGGGACCAACGGCTTCAGCGATGGGCTCTACAAGTCCACCTACGGATTGCCGAACTTCCAGCCGCGACTTGGCTTTGCCTGGAGTCCGAGGAGCATGGCAGGCAAGACGGTCATTCGTGGCGCCTTCACCATCTCCTCTTACCTGGAAGGCACGGGAACCAACCTGCGCCTTACGCAGAATCCACCCTTCACGCCTCCGCAGGTGGAAGCCAGCAACATAGCGACCGGCAATGGATACACCACCGAGACCGCATTCAGTTCGGCAGCGCCGCCGGCGGGAAATCCATTCGTCGGAGCGACACTGCTGGCCTGGAGCGGCACGGTTCAGCCGGCCATCGCCGACCAGTGGAATGTCTCCATCCAACACGAGCTTGCCAACAACACGACCTTCCAACTTGGTTATGTTGGCCAGCGCACGACTCACTTGATGGTTCCCGAGTGGCTGGGACAAGGGGATCTGCAACCGAATGGAACGATCACTTATCCCTTCATCGGGGGTAAGAATGCCCGCAGGATCGGGCTCTGACCGGATTTGGTCCGAACCAACTGGGCAATGTGAAGAACACCGCCTCGGTTGGAAACATGAACTATAACGCGCTGCAGGCAGTGTTGCAGAAGCGCTATGGAAACGGACTGCAAGGTCAAGTTTCCTACACTTTCCAGAAGTGTATGACCAACGACGACGGCTATTACGGTACCTGGGGCGCTGAAACGCAAGCCGCGCCTTCGGGCAACTACTGGCAAAACCTCTATAACCCCAACGGCGACTACGCGCGCTGCTACTGGGATACGACCCACGTCCTGAGCGCATACGCGGTGTACGAGCTGCCTATCGGACGCGGCAAACAATTTGGACACGACATGCCGACTGCGGTGAATGCCGTGGTAGGCAACTGGTCGATCAACCCGATCGTCTCGTGGCACTCCGGTTTCCCGCTCACGATTTCAGGATCGGATAACTCAGGAACCGGCAGCCCGGAAAATCGTCCGGACTGCACCGGTCCTATTACCTATCCCAAGACCGTAACCCCGCTCGGCATACAGTGGTTTGGTACGGGCTCATTTGCAAATGCCCCGGCCGGCCAATTCGGAAACTGTCCAGCTCAAGGTCCGGTGATTGGACCGGGATATGTCGCTGCCGACATCAGTCTGCAGAAGAACTTCCCGATTACCGAAACCATGAGGCTACAGTTCCGCGCAGACTTCCTGAACGCGTTTAACCACCCGAACTTCGCGGTGCCGAACTTCACATTTGGCAGCGGGACATTCGGGATCAGCAACGTGACTCAGGATGCCAGACAATTGCAATTCGATTTAAAGTTCTACTTTTGACGGGCCCTAACGAAGAAAATGGCAGGCTGCCGCTGTTGGCAGCCTGCCATTTTCATTTATCATCAAAACCATACATGCTTCGGCTTGGTCTGGCAGTTGGCGGGATTCTGATTTTCGTGATGGGCTCTGTCTGCTTTGCACAGACGAAACAACACGTTGCTTCCACCACTTCCCCGGATGTACAACATGCCATCAAACTTGCGGAAACCGGGCATTGCGCGGAAGCGCTGCCCGCGTTGAAAAAAGGTCTTGCCCAGGTGTCGGACAAGGAGTTGAGGCGCAATCTGGGTCTGAGTGGCGTGCGCTGCGCCATGAGCCAGAACGAGCAGGGAAACGCCCTGCTGTTCCTGCAAATGCTCTCCCGTGATTTTCCGCACGATCCGGACGTCCTGTATCTGGCGGTCCATGCCTATTCCGATCTGTCCACCCGTGCATCGCAAGAGCTGGCCCAGTACGCGCGAACCTCCTACCAGGCGCATGAGCTGAATGCCGAGGCCCTTGAAATTGGGGGGAAGTGGGATGAGGCGGCCAAGGAATATCGCGCGGTGCTGCAGCAGAACCCGCGCTTGCCTGGCATTCATTTCCGGCTGGGGCGCCTGCTGCTCTCCAAACCGAATCCGGGTCCGACGGTGGCCGAGGACGCGAAGAAGGAGATGGAACAGGAAATTGAAATCGATCCTTCGAATGCGGGCGCCGAGTACGTGCTGGGTGAATTGGCGCGACAGGCGGGACAATGGCCCGAAGCGGTCGAGCATTTTTCCCGCGCGGCCAAGCTCGATGCCGGATTCGGAGACGCATTCCTGGGGTTGGGCAGCTCGCTGATGTCGCAGAAGAAATTTCCTGAAGCGATCGCGCCGCTCGAAACCGCGGTCAAGCTTGAACCGGCGAATCCGACTGCGCACTATAGCCTGGCGGTCGCGTACACGCGAGCCGGACGCAAGGAAGAGGGCGAAAAAGAGTTTGCTATTCACCGTCAGATGGTGCAAAAAAACCAGCCGGCCGGAGCCGCCGCCGATTCGGAACCACAGTCGCAAGGTTCTCCGCAATAGGAGCCGCCGTCATAATCAAACGCGCCGACGGCAGATCTGTGATCAGAGCCATTCGAAGCTCTCCCGCCATGATCCTGAACCCTTCGAGCGTCAGTCGTTCTCGTCGCGATTTTCTGCAGGTTCTGGCTGGCGGATTGCTATACGCCGGTACTTCGCGTATGGCGCGGGCCATGGCGCAACCTTCGGAAGTTTCTCTTTATCCTTTCGTGGAAGTTCCAGCAGCCGCGAGCGGCATCACCTGGGTTCACACCGCGGGAAAATCGGCTGAGCATTATCTGCCGGAGACCACCGGGGCCGGCTGCGCCTTCCTCGACTACGACAACGATGGCTGGATGGACATTTATCTGGTCAACAGCGGCAAATGCGATTTCTTCGATCCCAATCCGCCGCTTCGCAATGCTCTGTATCGCAATAATCGAGACGGGACATTTACCGACGTGACCGCCAAGGCAGGAGTTGGCGGAGGCGGATACGGCCAGGGCGTGGCGGTTGGAGACTATGACGGCGACGGCTTCCAGGATATCTACGTCACCCAATACGGCCGGAACATTCTTTACCACAATAACGGTGACGGCACTTTCACCGATGTCACGGAAAAAGCCGGAGTGAGCGCGCCGGGGTGGTCCTCCAGCGCGGTCTGGTTCGACTATGACAATGACGGCAAGCTGGATCTGTTCGTCTGCCAGTTTGTGGAGTTTTCCAAGGCGCAAAGCAAAGACTGCCGCGCCGGCGAGGACGCGAAGCGAGGATATTGCATTCCCCATCTTTACAAACCGACTTCCAGCTGGTTGTTTCACAACAACGGCGACGGAACGTTTACCGATGTCAGCAAGGTGTCAGGAATCGCGGGGCATCGAGGGAAAGCCTGGGGAGTCGTGGCTACCGATATCAACAACGATGGAAATATGGATCTCTTCGTCGCCAACGACACTGTGGCCAACTTCCTCTTCGTCAACAAAAACGGAAAGTTCGAGGAGATTGGCGAACAGGCGGGGGTAGCTTACAGTGCGGAGGGCCGCCCGCGCTCGGGAATGGGCGCCGATTCCACGGATTTCGACCAGGATGGCTGGATGGACCTGTTCGTGGCCAACATCGACCACGAGATTTATTCCCTCTATCGAAACAATAAAGATGAAACCTTCGACGACGAGGCCATGGCGAGCGGGATTGGCGCCGCTACTCGCATGATGAGTGGCTGGGGGCTGAAATTCTTCGACTACGACAACGACGGCAACCTGGATCTCTTTCTGGCGAATGGCAATCCGGATGATCTGATCGAAGCGCTGCATCCCGGAGTGACCTATCGCGAGCCGCCTATTCTTTTGCACAACACCGGGCATGGCTTTCAGAATGTCAGCCAGCAGAGTGGTCCAATCTTCGCCACGCCGGTTTCGGCTCGAGGCATGGCAATCGGAGACTTCGACAATGATGGCGCGGTGGACGTTTTGATTGCCGTCAATGATGGCCCGCCGTTGTTGCTTCGCAATAACGTTGGAAAACAGAATCACTGGCTGGGAGTGAATCTCATTGGCAAGAAGTCAAATCCGGATGCGATTGGCGCGCGAGTCAGTTATCAGTCCGGCGATCTCAAGCGCAGCCACATGAAGGTAGGAGGCGGCAGCTATTTGTCCTCCCACGATCCTCGCATGGTGCTGGGCTTGGGGCAGCGCCAAAAGATCGACTGGCTGGAAGTGAAATGGCCGCGGCCGAGCGGGCAGGTCGAGCGCTTCACAGATCTGCCGATTGATCGGTACGTCACGATTGTAGAAGGGCAGGGAAGTTGGAAGTAGATTTCACGCGCGCTGAGGCAGGTTCGGTAAGCATCAGGAGGGCTTGATGGCAACGATTGAAGTCATGCCCCTCCCAAACGGGCAGCACGAGTAAATTCTGGGCCTTCCCATCTCACTTAATCGCAACAAACTTAATGCAAACTGGCGACGGCGTTTCCAGCACCTGGCCGGTCGGGGTCAAGTGGCCGGTCGTCTTGTCCACCTTGAAGATCACGACGTTGTTAGACTCCTGGTTGGCGGCGAAAACATAGTCTCCGCCTGGTGCTATTTCGAAGTTGCGCGGTGTCTTGCCGCCGGTCGAAACCGCTTCGACGAATTTTGGTGTGCCAGTTGCCGAGTCGAGGGAGAAGCTGGCGATGCTGTCGTGGCCGCGGTTGGAGCCGTAGAGAAACTTGCCGTCAGGACTCACCTTGATTTCCGCCGTGTCGTTGCTGCCCTTGAAGCCCTCGGGCAAGGTTGAGACTGCGGTCGACAATTGCAACTTTCCACCGGCGGCGTCGTAGGAAAATGCGGTGACCGTGGAAGCGACCTCGTCAATCACGTAAAGAAATTTCGCGTTGGGATGGAAAACGAAGTGTCTCGGTCCCGCGCCCGGCGCGACCTTTGCGAAAGGCGGATCGTTCGCAGCCAGCGTGCCCTTCGCCGCGTCGAAGCGATATACCAGCACTTCATCAAGGCCGAGATCCGACGCCAGCGCAAAGCGGTTGTCCGGAGAGGTGTCGATCTGATGCGCATGCGGCCCTTCCTGGCGTTTGGGGTCGGGCCCGTGACCGGTGTGCTGGATCACGGACGACGGCTCGCCGAGTTTCCCGTCCGCCAGTACGGGGAAGACGGCCACGCTGCCGCTGTCGTAGTTGGCCACCATGACGTGCTTGCCGGTCTTGTCCAGCGACACGTAGCAGGGACCGGCGCCGCCCGAAGGCAGCTCATTCAGGAAAGTCAGCTTGCCCGATTTGCGATCGATGGAAAATGCGCTGACCGCGCCGCTCTTCTTTCCCTGATAGTCGGAGACCTCATTGGCCGCGTAAAGAAAACGGCGGCTGGGGTCGATGGCGAGGAACGACGGGTTCACGGTTTCTGCGACCAGTCCCAGCGAGGTCGCCTGACCGGTGGCCGCGTCGAAGCGGTAAGCATAGATGCCTTTGCTGGCCGGCCCCGTGTAGGTGCCGACGTAAACAAGGTATTTGCCCCTGGAGTGACTCTTTTGTGCGACGCTCTGGATCGGCATGAGAAGAAGTAGAACAAATACGGCGATGCAAGAAGCAGTCACTGACGAAAGCCGATGGCGCATATTTTATTTCCTTTCACTTAGTGAGGAGCATCTTAATGAGAGCATCCTGATGAGAAGCCGCGATTCCCTCCGCCAGGCGGACGCGGCCCGCGATCCAGAGCGAGGGTACGACAAATTCGGTGAAGCCGCCGCGCTGGACCGGCACAAGAGACTCGCAGCAGCCGTGCTCGGGAGTTTCGTAGCGAACTGAAGAAAACGATCCCTTGACCTGAACCTGCACCCGGAGCGGCTCTTGCGCATAGTTGACCAGTTCAACAATCTTTTCGGAGCTGCCGGGTCGCGCGATACGAAACCGCCAGCGTCGTGAGGGAGTTCCACAGGCTGATCCACGCACTGTCTTTATTCAGTAAGCGGCGTATGTCCTGGGCAAAGGTTTCGGGATCAGTAACCGCTTCGGAGAGTTCGATCACGCGGCCTTTGCCGGTAGCGTAGGAAACTGCGTGCTCACCGGCGGGAACTGGCTGAGCGGACTGCCAGGGCCGTTGTCCTCCTTGTACTCCGACCAGAACCGCGATCCCGCCGCGGGTCGCGAAATCGGCTATGGCCGCGGCGGTTGGTTCGTCGGGCGCGGCGAAGGTCACGAGCAGATCGAAGTTGTCGAAGCTATGCGGCTTCACGTCGGAAGGTGTCAGGACGTGAAACGGAATGTTGTGGCGTGCGAGCAAATTGATCGCTTCGTACGAATCCCCGTACGTATTGGCGATCACGCCGACGTTGGCCTCCGGCTCGCCGGGGCGTTTCACCGCCGAAAATGCCAGGTACGTCTTTATCTGCTTTAGAACAGACCATGCGGCTGGATCATTCCGCAACAGGTCGGTTTGAAGTTTGGGGTACAAGTCCAATACGAGATCGGCGTGAAACGCCCCGGCTTCAGCTACTGCCAGCAGGTAATCTGCGGCATCGGGGCCCTGCTCCTGCTGCAGCGGATCGGACAGGTCCCACTGGAACTCATAAAGAGGAATTTGACTGGGGCGGAAAGCTTGATCGAACCGGATCAGTCCGAGGTTAGAATCGATCCACGGCTGGGCGGTGGGGCTGGTCACTTGCAGCACGCCATCTCTTTTGATGACTAGTTGTCCCTTCATTTGCGGCTGTTTTCCCCTGGTATCGAGAACCAGGACCGGAAGCTCGGCGTAGGCGGATCGCAAGGCAACGAGAGCTGCATCAATCTGGCTGGGCTGCGAATTACCCGCGTTGAGCACAATGCCGGCCAGATCACTCTTTGAGGTGAGCGCCGGCGCCGCTCACATTGCTCATGGGAACTTCGGCGTACACCCGATAGCCCTGCTGATGAGCAGTCTTGATCAGAGCCTCGGCATCGCTTGAAACCAGCACGTCGGCAATTCCCATAGTCGCTGCAGGAGGAATTGAAGATTGCGTCCAGCGCAAAATCACTTTGCCCCAGCCCGGCGTTGCCAGCACAAGGCAAAGCAGCGTAATAATTTTGTTACGCACGGATATTGATCGCATAAATATGCTGCAAAGGAATCCGAGATGGCCGCGCGTGCTCAGCGAGGGCCTCCTGACTCGGCGCCAATGCTTTTAGCCAGCCCCTGCACGGGTCCCGGAAGTAAAATCTGCGGGCCGCTCGATGCCATTTTCAATTGGCCATCCGATGCAATCCAGATAGCAGCCGCTTCATCGGTGCCCTTGACGATCTGACTGCCTCTCTCCGGGCCCACCAGCAGCAAGGTTGTCGAAAGCGCGTCGGATGCGGTTCCGGTTTTTGCGACAATGCTGACGGCGAAAGGCGTTTTCAGCGGCACGCCGGTATCGGGATCGATAATGTGGCCGGCTGATTCCTGTGACAACACGCTGGGCGGTGTCTGCTCAGAAGTAGAAATGCTGTTGTCTGCCAGCATTACTTGCGGATCAATCCGGTTCGACGGATCTCTTAGATGAACCAGCCAGCCCTTCTGGCCGGGAGGCGCGCCCATGGCGTAAATCGAGCTGCCGCCGGCGTTAAGCAGCGCTCGGGAGATGCCATGCGAACGCAGCACATCAGCGGCCTTGTCCAGGGCATAGCCTTTGCCAACACTACCTAAATCAATCCGCATACAGGGCGAGCGGAACTTGATCCGGTTTGGCGGAATCAATTCGACATTCTGATAGCCCACGCAGGCCCGAAGCTTCGCCTCTTCCGCGGGCGACGGAGGTTGTTCTCCACGAAGCGCCGCTTTCCATCGATTGACCAGCGGTCCCACGGTGACATCGAACTTTCCTCCGGAGAGGCGAGAGTAGCGCAGCGATTCCGCGATTACGCGGTAGAGGTCGCGCGGGACGGGTTGTGCTTGCGAAAAGGCCGAGCGGTTTAGCTGGTTCAGGGCACTGTCGGGTTTGTAGTCACTCATCACCTGGTCCAGGTAGACGATTTCCTGAAAGGCCTGATCAATGGCTTCGGCAACCTGTACCGGCGACTCACCGTAGGCAACGATCTCAAAGACTGTGCCCATCACATATTTTTTCTTGTGGACGAAAGAATCGCGAGAAGAGATCTGCGAGATGCCGGTTGAAGGCAGGGCCACCATCGCGCCGATGAGGATGACGCCAAGTTTATTCCAGCGCATAGACCTCACCGTCGTTCGTGCCCACGTAGATCACATCGCCACTTAGTACCGGAACAGATTGCAGGGCGCCGCCCAAGCCGGCTCTCCAGACGACTCCGCCGGTTGCAATGTCGACCGCCTGAATCCCCCAAGCTTGAATGCACACGATTCCGCTCGCGATAACCGGAGGGGCAGTGACCACGTCACCCACCTGAACTTTCCAGCGGGGGCGGCCGCTTTGAATCTCAAGCGCGTAAAGGAATCCGTCCTTGCTGCCGACCACGGCAAGGTCCTCCGAAACCGCGGGAGAGGAAAAAATGCCCAGGCCGGTTTCGTATTTCCAGCGCACTGATCCAGTATCGGAATCCAGTGCGTAGAAGAAAAAATCTTCCGATCCGATCAGCACGGTGTTTCCGGTCACTGCGGGCGAGGAATCGATTCCGTTGCCGGTCGGGGTGCTCCATAAAATCTTTCCCGACGCCGTATCCAGACAATAAACCTTGCCATCGCCGCAGCCGGCATAAAGACAGCGCCGGCTGATCGATGCGGTCGAATAAATCTTGCCGCCCAATTCCTGCGTCCAGACCTTGCTGCCTGAATTGGCGTCCACTGCGTACATGTGGGAATCGGCGGTGCCGAAGAAAGCTACGCCATTGCTGATGACCGGCGAAGTCCACACTTCCGCAGCCGCGGTCACTTCCCACACCTGCTTTCCAGATTCGCCATCGACGGCATAAACCTTGCCCGAGTCGCAACCGAACAAAACTTTCCTGCCGAGGAAAGATGGAGTGGAATGAATGTGACCTTCGGCCCGAAATTCCCAGATCTGGCGCCCCTTTTTTACGTCAATCGCGTGCAACTTTCCCGCCAGGGAAGTCACATACAGAACTTCGCCGCGCAGCACCGGGGCGGTGCGGATGGAACTCCCCATGCGGCTATGCCAGCGGACTTTTTCGGGTGCTTTTGCGGCGCGAATCCCTAGGCCACCGGTCCGCGAATTGTCGTGGAGCAGCGTGGGCCAGTCGCTTTCAGCTACGGATTCGGGCGTCGGAGATGGGGCTGGCATCTGTCAGTGAGCCGGGCGGGTCAGCCCAGGTTGATTCGACCGTGGTCGATGCGCTTCAGGTCGGCCACGCCCAAGCCGAGTTTTCCCGCCGATGCGATATGGCCGGGCCGGCGATAGAACAGATTTTTTCGCGGATCGTTGTAGAACTCGCGGCCGCTAGTGGTGATGCTTTCGGGATCGTGGGTCCAGACCGAGGGCACGCCTTCCTCGCGCCGCTTCTTCTCGATGGCCTCCAGTTCAACCGTGTCGATCGCTACCGGGTCAGTGCCAAAGAAGAGAGTGCCCGCCTGATAGATGAAATCCTGAACCTGGGTGAGCGGACCGCCGTGCCAGACCTGGCGTGTGCCGTCCATGATGTGCAGTACTGCCTTCGAACGCAAAGGCTCAACTGAACACATCACGCCAATGAGCGGGTCGGTAAACGAATACGGAGAGCGATGCGAGCGCGCCACATTATTGAAGGTGCCGTAGCCCAGATTCTTCAGGCAGCCGGTGACTCCGGAGGCCGAATGGTCCTTCATGGTGGGGACATTGATGATCTTGGTGAGTCCGTGAGCCACTACCCTCGCCATATAAGAACGATTCTCCCACTCGCCGAAAAAAGTAGCCTGGCAATAAATGTTCGGATCGTAGCCGGCGTCGGCCAGTCCGTTTTCGATGCCCATCACGCGGACTCCGCGAGGGAGCAGAGCCTGGTAGCTTCCGATATCGATCTCGTCTTCGTAGCGGTCGTACACGACGATGTTGGCAGCGGGCACACCGGCGGACTGCACTCCGTTGATGATCTCGCGCACGATCTCCGGGGACGAGCAGCAGGCGGGGGCGCCCGACGGATTGATCTTGATACCAACAATGTCGGCAGGCTCGACGAATCTAGCCCACGCTGCCGCAGCAGACTTCTCGCCGGTCAACTCCGTCATTCCGCGGTCGATCATGCCGCGCACCACGGGCTGCGAAACCCGGTTACTCACAATCGAATTTGAATCGTGGACTTCAACCACTCTTCCGGGAAAAAGTCCCGGCATTCCATTTGGAGCCTTAGCTGGCCGAGGCCCATGGACGACCTCAATCGGCGGCGACTGGGGCAGGGTGACGTCGCCAAAAGCCTTGGGATCCAGACCATCGAGGAACAGGCTGGCACTGCCGACACAACCGGCCTTGACGAAGGTGCGGCGATCCATAAACGGGCTCCCAAAGAGAACCGGAAAGTATCGTTCAGGGTACGCTACAACTCCAGCCTTTTCAATAGCATAATGACTTTCCAGGCATATTTTTAAGGATGTGACAAGCGGGCTTCGACTGGATAAACTTGCGAGGTTTTCTCCAGTCAGGAAAGGTCACTCAGGAAAGGTCCAACATGCAGGAATGGATAGGAAAGAAGATCCTCGGAACTGTGATTTCGATCGTGATGGTGATGGGCGTGGCGGCGAGCGCTGGGGCACAAACACCGCGCTACGATCTGCTGCTCAAGGGTGGGCATGTGATTGATCCCGCCAACCACCTGGACGCGGTAATGGACGTTGCGGTTTCCAAAGACAAAATTGCCGCCGTCGAAAAAGATATTCCCAGCAGCTGAGGCGGGCAAGGTTGTGGATGTTTCCGGGCTCTACGTAACGCCTGGTCTGATCGATATCCATGTCCACATCGGTCACGGGGGGGCGCCACTCGACTGGTTTACTCCCGAAGGCCGCGCCCATACCAGGCCCTATGGAATTCCTACCGACATATTTCTGCAAGCGGGCGTAACCACGGTGGTGGATGCTGGAAGTTCAGGGGCGGATACGTTTCTTCTGGAGAAGGAAGAGATTATTGATCGCTCAAAAGTGCGTGTGCTGGCCTTCCTGAATATCGTTGCCAACGGAATGCAGGGTGATCTGGAGCAGACTGTCGACCAGATGGATCCGAAGCGCTGTGCTGACACCATCAAGAAATATCCAGACATCATCGTCGGAGTAAAGACCGCCCACTATTGGACCGAGAAGCCATGGGACGGCGAGCACACTCCATGGGCGGCAGTTGATCGCGCGGAAGAGTGCGGGCAGGCCGTCAACTTGCCCGTGATGTTCGATTTCTGGCCGCGTCCGGATCGTACCTACGCCGAACTCATTCTTAAGAAGATGCGGCCCGGCGATATTCATACCCACGTCTTCGCCCAGCAATTTCCCATCCTGCTTCCGGATGGCAAGCTCAATCCGATTCTGGCCGAGGCGCGCGCGCGCGGAGTGATTTTTGACGTCGGCCACGGTGCTGGAAGTTTCTGGTTCCGGAACGCCGTGCCCGCGGTGAAGCAGGGATTCATTCCGGATTCCATGTCCACGGATTTGCACTCGGAAAACTTCACCATTCTGAGTCTGACCCAGGTGATGTCCAAGTTTCTGGCCATGGGAGTGCCGCTCAATGATCTGATCGTGCGGGCTACGGTCAATCCAGCGCGCGAGATTCACCGGCCGGAGTTGGGAACGCTTTCGGTTGGCAAGGATGCGGACATTGCGGTGCTGGAACAGCTCAACGGCAACTTCGGATACATCGATTGCGGCCTTGCCCGCATGGATGGGAAGGTAAAGCTGGTAGCCCGCATGACAGTGCGTGCCGGTCGAATTGTTTACGACCCCTCAGGCCTAAGCATGGTCGAGTGGGAGAAGGCGCGTTCGCAGTACTTCAACACACCCGGATTGGGAAATTCCGCGCCGGCTCGAGCGGATGATTTTCCGCGATAGGAGCTTTTGCGGATTTTCCATAACCATTCCAACGCGCGGACACTCTCAAGGAGACCACATGCCAGGAAATATTAGCCGTCGAAAGCTGTTACGTGCAGGAGGGCAGGCGATTGTTGCCGGATCCGCTGCGGCATGTGTGGGCTCAGCGCTGCCTGCTTTTGCGGCCTCCTCCCCTGCGCAAGTGAAAGGTGTGGACTATTACGAAAAGCTGGGGGTGACACCCTTCATCAACGCCGCGGGCACGTACACAGTTCTTTCGGCGTCGACCATGCCGGACGAAGTGCAGGCCGCTGTCGCACTGGCTTCGAAGCAGCCGGTTAATTTGAACGAATTGCTCGAAGCCTCAGGCCAGTACCTGGCCAAGAGACTGCGTTGCGAAGCCGCCTTGATCACGTCTGGAGCGGCGGCAGCGCTTACGGTCGGGACTGCGGCATGTGTTTCCGTGGGCAACGATTCAGCGGTTCTCAGTATGCCCACCGACATGAACGGGCTCAAGAATGAGGTCATCGTCCAGAAGTCGCACCGCTACGACTACGATCATGCGGTTCGCAATTGCGGCGTGCACTTTGTGGAAGTGGAAACTCTGGAGCAGTACGAGCAGGCATTCAACGACCGCACGGTGATGACCCACTTTTTCAATGCCGGGGAAGACCACATCAGCCGCGAAGACTGGGTGCGCGTGGCTCACAAGCACGGTGTCCCATGTTTCAACGATGCCGCCGCTGACGTTCCTCCCATCTCGAATCTATGGAACTACACCCAGATGGGATTTGATCTGGTGACATTTTCCGGAGGCAAAGGGATACGTGGTCCGCAGTGTACGGGACTGCTGCTCGGCAGGAAGGTCCTGATCGACATGGCGAAAAAGAATAATTCGCCCAACTCGAACACCATCGGCCGTGGGTTGAAGGTGGCGAAGGAAGAAATCATCGGTCTGGTCGCCGCCGTGGACTGGTTTCTGGCTCAGGACGATGCCGCGATGGAAGCCGAGTTTCAGCGAAGAGCAGAGCGCATTGCCGGAGAGTTGAAAAGTCTGCCAACCGTGGAAACCAAGATTTTCATTCCTGCGGTGGCCAATCATGTTCCTCACCTGCTCATAACTTACGACCCGAGCCGGATCAAAATCACGGGCGCAGAAGTGATGCAGAAGATGCGTCAGGGTAAGCCCCGCATCGAATTGAATCCCGGAACAGGCGGCGCGCCCGCCAGCGCGGGCCTGCCCGGCGGACCCAACACGATTGTGGTCGGAGTATGGATGATGCAAGCCGGAGACGATGTCATAGTCGCGAAGCGGCTGCGAGAGGTCTTGCAGGGAGCGACGAGTTCCTGACAGGCGCGTTACTCAACGATGAGTCTCAGAGCCGGCCGCCTTCGACGGCATTGGATTGAACTTCTGGCTTTGCAGCTTGTCGCTGCCTTCCTCGATAAGATAGAACTTGTCGGCTTCAACGTTTTTGAATGTCTGTTGCAGACCGCTCGGCCACTTGATCTCCACGGTTTCGGCACGCGTCGCTTTTTCCAGGCCAAAATTGGCTCTCAGATCGCTTTGCGAGAGATAGCTGCCACCGCCCTGGATTTCTCGAATTTGTGAAATGCCGCCGGCCACAACCCGAATTCGGGCTCCGATCGCATCGCGATTGCTCTTTGTCCCCACCAGTTTGAAATTCACGAAGTGATTGCCGTTGCCGCCGCTGTTGTGCAGGAGCAATGGCACGTCGCCATTGTTGGCGACCACGATGTCGATAAATCCGTCATTGTCGAAGTCCGCAAATGCCACCCCGCGACCGACGTAGGGAGTCGGAAAGCCGTTGCCCGACGACGAGGTTACATCCACGAACTTGCCGTTGCGCTCGTTGTGAAACAGCGAATTAATCTGCTTGTAGTGAGTCCCTGGCGTGGCCTGCTCAACTTCCGGATACACGTGGCCGTTGGCGATGAAGAGATCCAGAAAGCCGTCATTGTCGTAGTCGAAGAAACCTCCGCCGAAGCTCAGCACCTCGTGCGTGGCGCGCGTGATGCCGGCCTGATCGCTGATTTCATCGAAGTAGCCGTTGCCGTCGTTCTGCCAGATGTGGTCTGAGGATTTCTGAAAATCGGAAATGTAGAGATCGAGCCAGCCGTCATTATTAAAATCGCCGAGCGAGATACACATGGCGGCCATCGTCCTGCCCTGTCCGGTCAGAGCCATGCCGGTGGCTAATCCTATTTCCTTGAACGTGCCGTCGTGCTGGTTGTGGTAGAGGTAGGCGTTGAGTCCGTCATTGGCGACAAACAGGTCGGGCCAGCCGTCGTTGTCGTAATCGGCCGCGCCTACAGAGAGGTTTTTGCCCTCGGGCTGGTAGATTTTTGCCTTGACCGTGACGTTGGTGAAAGTTCCATCACCATTATTATGGTAAAGCGCGTCGGGGCTGCCGTGATACACGCTGGGAGGGCAACTGCTTTGCACTCCGCCCAAGTCGCAATAGCGGTGGTCGCCGATGTCCACGTAGCTGCCCACGTAGAGATCGAGGCGTCCATCGCGGTCGTAGTCAAAGAAGGTTGCGCCGGAATGAAACGTGCCTGATTCGGTCCCGGCCACGCCCGCCTTGTCGGTCACGTCGGTGAACGTTCCATTTCCGTTGTTGTGATAGAGAACGTTGCGGCCGTACTGGGTCACAAACAGGTCGGGGAAACCGTCGTTGTCATAGTCGCCCCAGACACATCCCAGCCCATAGCCAGTGCCCGGAACCCCAGCCTTTTCGGTGACGTCAGTGAAAGTTCCGTCGCCATTGTTGCGATAAAGCGAATTGCGGACAGAGATGCCGCGGTTGTACAGGTCGCGTCCGTTGACAAAGTAAATGTCCTGCCAACCGTCGCCGTCAAAGTCGGCCACGCAGACTCCGGGCCCAAACTCCTCGCGGTTGATAGAGATGCCTTGATTGCCTTTGAAGTGGGTGAACTTGATGCCTGCAGATGCGGTGATGTTGGTGAACTGGATTGCTGGCGATGAGGCCGTCTGCGCCGCCATACCTGGGCAAAAAAGTTGAACCAGACACATCAGGAACAGCGCCCGGAGCAGAGGCTTGTACCCACGATTACAGTGAATTCCGGCCACGAAATCGAGGATAGCATCTCCCCAAATGTGGGGCTCAGGCAATCAGATGCTCGTGGGAACGTGACCCTGAAATTGCTATAATTTGGCCCAGATTAGCGGGCTTCAAGGCGGTCCACTCTTGATTCTGGGCGGAGACATTGGCGGCACCAAATGTAACCTGGTGATCTTCCAGGAAGGGGAAGGAACGACCCTTCAGCCGGTTTTTCAGCGCCGCTACGCTACCCGGGATTTCTCGCGATTTGAAGATCTGGTTGCACACTTCCTGCAGCAGGCAGCCGAACAGGGATCCGGGATGGTTGGCCAGCGGATCACCGCGGCGGGTTTCGGCGTGGCCGGGGCAGTGGTCGAGGGTCACCTGCACGCGAACAATTTGCCCTGGACGCTGAATTTGCCGGAGCTGGCGAAGCGGCTCGATGTAAGTCCGGAAAACATCGTACTGCTCAATGATGTCGTTGCCACCGCCTGGGGTTTAGATCAGCTACCCGCACAAGATCTGGCGGTTGTGAACCAGGGTGTTCTGCAGCCAAAAGCCACGCGGGCGCTGATGGCAGTCGGCACCGGCCTGGGCGAGGCTTTTTTGGTGTGGGACGGGCGGCAGGATCGCGTATTTCCCTCGGAGGGAGGTTTGGCGAGTTTCGCGCCCCGAACCGATCGTGAAATCCAACTTCTGAGCTTCCTGAAAAAACGCCTTCCACAAGTTTGTTGCGAGGATGTTCTTTCCGGAAGGGGCATTCTCGCCATTCACGAATTTCTGGATGCGAGTGTAAGACATCCCTCGTTCGACGATTCCGACAGTGACCCTGCGCGGGATATCAGCGAGCGAGCTGCCGCCGGGTCTTGTCCGGTCTGCGTAGCGACGCTGGATCTTTGGACAGAAGCATACGGCTCCGAGGCTGGAAACCTGGCGCTTCGCTCTCTTGCGTTTGGAGGGATTTACGTGGCGGGTGGAATTGCGCCAAAGATTTTGTCCAAGATGCAAGACGGTTCTTTCTTCCGCGCATTCTGCGACAAGACCATGCTCGGTCCGGTGTTGGCTCGCATTCCGATATACGTGGTGCTGAACCAGGACGCGCCCGTCTGGGGAGCAGCCTGCCAGGCGCTGGCGGCTGCCCGCGCCCGTCCGATTGCCGAAGACGCAACGTAAAGTGGGTTGATTCGGGTATGAAGCTGCCTTGAGAACAATTTTGCAAGCTTCAATTTGTGAATCTCAGGATTGAACGGAATTGCTTCGCGCAAGGAATTGAGTGGTCCGATTTTGCGAGACTGGACGGATATACTGACTCCGCTTGGGGAGAATGCATGCCACAGACCGGTCGTAACGGGACGCCGGCGTACAAAAGAATTCAGAGTGTCATCTGGAAGCGAATCGAGGCCGGACAACTGAAGCCCGGCGATGCCGTCGATTCAGAGCGGGAGTTGGCCAGAATTCATCAGGTGAGTCTGATGACGGCACGTCATGCGCTGACTTCGCTGGAACGGGAAGGCGTCGTGGAACGCCGCCGCGGCGCCGGCACTTTTGTGGCGCCTCCCAAAATCCATTTCAACAAGCTGATGAGTTATTCCGAGCAGATGGCCAGCCGTGGACTGGTGGCCGCCTCGCAACTTCTGTGCTGCAAGATCATCGACTATGAGCCCGAGATTGCGGCTCGCCTTTCAGCGACATTCAACAGCCGCCTGGTCAAGGTGGAACGCCTGCGCCACGCCGCCAACGAACCCTTCGCGCTGGAAGCCTGCTACCTGTCGGCAGACGAATTTGGCGGCTTGACATCCGCGCCTTTGGCGCGAAGTTCTCTATTTACCACGCTGGAGCACGACTACGGAATTGAACTGGCGCACGCGGACGAAGAGGTGGACGCCACCGCTGCCGATCCCAGAACCGCGGACCTTCTAGCCGTGCCCCGAAACGCTCCCCTGTTGCGCATTCGCCAGGTGATTTATTCGACCAAGGGCAAAGCCACAATCTACGTGCTCGGCTTTTACCGCTCCGACCGGCACACTCTGCTGATCCGCAGATTCCGCTGACAGCCTAAAAGGCTTTAAGAGACTTTCCGCACTCCAGGCAGCAGGTCTTGTTCTTGGATGTGATCAGGCCGCAGGAGGGACACATGGTTAGGGATCCGAAATCCTTGATCCGCGGCTTGACGCTTTGGAACAGGCTTCCGAACGTCCGGGCGATGGACGACAACCGCATTCGAGAACGAGTCAAAAATCGTTGAAGCCCGGGTCCCATGAAGCAGCCCTCGCTCTCTCTGCCGATTGAGCTCGGAATCGCCGCGCAGCAGGCGAGGTAATCGGAACGAGGGGAACACAGTCAGACGTGTCCCCACCGATTGAGTATGGCAGGTTATGGGCCCGACCTCTGTGCAAAGTTGCTCACTTTGACGTCGAAGCCCTGATTTCAGCCTAAATTGGGGCTCACGACAGGCTGGAACTGACGCCGTTGGTGTGAGTTTTCGAACTGAGCCACTACTGGCCCGGCCGTTCGTTTGCCGGTAGAATTCGCTCTCGTTTATGATTCGGGTCTTCGCGATTCAGGCATTCGCGATTCACCGTACGTACATCGGAGCTCGCACACCGTGAAAACCATTCGAGGGCCGGCAATTTTCCTGGCGCAGTTTGCGGGCGATGCGGCGCCTTTCAATACTCTCGACAATATCGCGGGCTGGGCCGCCGGGCTGGGTTATAAGGGCGTGCAAATACCATCCTGGGATGGCCGCCTGTTTGATCTGAAGCGCGCTGCGGAAAGCAAAACTTATTGTGACCAGGTGCTTGGCGTCCTGGCCGGGCACGGATTGCAACTGACCGAGCTTTCTACTCATCTCCAGGGCCAGTTGGTCGCGGTGCATCCTGCGTACGACCTGATGTTCGATGGATTCGCTCCGGAGCAGGTCCGCGGAAACCGGCGAGCGCGGCAGGCGTGGGCGGTCGAACAATTATTGTTTGCGGCAAAGGCGTCCAAAAATCTCGGGCTGACGGCGAACGCCACTTTTTCGGGAGCCCTGGCGTGGCCGTATATTTACCCGTGGCCGCAACGACCGGCGGGGCTGATTGAGGAGGCCTTCGTGGAGTTGGCGGCTCGCTGGCGGCCTATCCTTGATGCGTTCGAAGAAGCGGGCGTGGATGTCTGCTTTGAGATACATCCCGGCGAAGACCTGCATGACGGCGCCACCTTCGAGATGTTCCTCGATCGAGTCAAAAATCATCACCGCTGCAACCTGCTGTTTGATCCCAGCCACTTTGTGCTGCAGCAACTCGATTATCTGCAATTTATCGATCTTTATCATGAGCGCATCAAAATGTTCCACGTGAAAGATGCCGAGTTCCATTCCTCGGGGCGGCAGGGTGTCTACGGAGGCTATCAACCGTGGATCGACCGTGCGGGCCGATTCCGCTCCCTGGGCGACGGGCAGGTCGATTTCAACGGTATTTTTTCCAAGCTCACGCAATATGGATTTCCAGGCTGGGCAGTTCTGGAATGGGAGTGCTGCATTAAGAGCTCCGATCAGGGCGCGGCCGAGGGCGCTCCATTCATCGCCCGCCACATCATTCAAGCAGCGGCGCGCGCTTTTGATGATTTTGCCGGTTCTGGCGCGGATCGGGCCGCCAATCGCCGGATGTTGGGTCTGGAGTAAGCTGTCAGCTTTCGGCTCTCAGCTGTCAGTTATCAGTGGCAGCCTTCGCCGCCGGTGGGGCGGAAATTCTGCTACTCATCTAAGGCGTCATGCTGAGCTTGCGAAGCATCTGGCATAGATCAGAAATGCGCGGGAGGGCTGACCGCAGAACGCCGGGAGCTTCAACCTGAGAGCGAACGAAAAGCTGACACACAGCCATCCTGAGAGGAAAAATGAGTCCAGACACGGCGCGTGACCCCAAAGATAATCGGAGATTGCGGCTGGGCATGGTGGGCGGAGGTCCAGGTGGATTCATCGGGGCCGTGCATCGTATCGCCGCTCGGATCGACGACCGTTTCGAGTTAGTAGCGGCGGCACTGTCTTCCGACCCGGCTCGGTCGCGCTCCGGGGCCATCGATTTGCACATCGCGCCGGATCGGGCCTACGGCAGCTTCGCCGAAATGGCTTCCAAGGAAGCGGGCAGAAAAGACCGGATCGACGCTGTTTCGATAGTCACACCCAACCATCTGCATCACGCGCCGGCGAAGGCGTTTCTCGAGGCTGGCATCCACGTCATTTGCGACAAGCCGCTTACGACGACTCTTGAAGACGCTGTGGACCTGGCTCAGACAGTCCGCCGCACCGGCCTTCTCTTTGCCGTAACGCACAACTACACCGGATATCCCATGGTCCGGCAGGCCCGGCAGATGATTGCCGACGGAGAACTTGGCCCGATTCGAGTCGTTCAAGTGGAGTACGCGCAGGACTGGTTGTCCACGCCGCTGGAGAAGACCGGGCAGAAGCAGGCGCTCTGGCGTACTGATCCGGCGCAAAGTGGGCCGGGGGGCTCTCTTGGCGACATCGGAACCCATGCCTACAATCTCGCGTCTTTTGTTACCGGCCTGAATTGCCAGGAACTGGCCGCAGAACTCTCAACCTTCGTCCCCGGCCGGCGGGTGGATGACAATGTGCAGATCATGTTGCGTTTTGCGGAAGGCGCTCGCGGTTTGCTCTGGGCCAGCCAGGTGGCCCCCGGGAACCAGAACAATCTGCGCCTGCGCGTCTTTGGCGAAAAGGCCGGACTGGAATGGAAGCAGGAAGAGCCCAACTACCTGTGGTTCGCTCCGCTGGGCAAGACTCCGACCTTGATCTTCCGCGCGGGACCGGGCGCCACCCCGGTAGCGGCACATGCCAGCCGCGTTCCTTCAGGCCATCCGGAAGGATACCTGGAGGCATTTGCCCAGCTGTATACCGATATGGCTGAACAGATCAGCGCCCGTATTCAGGGGCGTCCGGCGGCTCAGTCATCTTTATTGGTGCCCACGGTCGAAGACGGGGTAGCCGGCATGCGCTTTCGTGTCCGCGGTGGTCGAATCGTCCCGCAAAAATGCAGCCTGGACGCCTTTGCCCGGCGCGAAGGGATAGTCTGGCCCACGCTGGCCTGGGCTCGTGATTGCAGCCATTGGAGTGGGCCATCGATCACACCATTGATTGGTAAATACCCACCTGAGCGAGTAGTCTGGATGTAGTCTCTTCCGCATCTTCCCGCCGTACCCCTCTTCGGAGACGGTTCCTTGCGAAAACAGACAGCATTTTTGCTGCGCAAGGGGACCGCCATGGTTGATAAAACTTCACGTGTCCGTTCGAAGTCCGATGGGCTGGGCTATCCGACAATCGATGGAGAGCCGGTTCAGAACGAGATTCTGCTGGCCTTGCCCGCGAAGGAACGCGACCTCATATTTCCTCAGTTGACCTACATGGAGCTGAGAACGCATACGGTATTGCATGAGCCCGGAGAAGCCATCAAGTTCGGCTATTTTCTGAACAGCGGGCTGGCTTCGGTGCTGACCGTCCTCGCTGAGGGGAAGAGCGTGGAAGTGGGCTTGACCGGGAAAGACGGTTTCGTCGGCCTGCCGCTGATCGTCGGATTCACCACCAGCCCAACCCAGACAGTAATTCAGATCGAAGCAACCGGTTTCAGGATCAATGCCAAGAATCTGGTGCAAATCCTGCGGCAATCTCCCGGCCTGGAAAAGCGGCTGCAACGCTATGTACAAATCCTGGGAATGCAGGGTACCCAGGTGGCGGCCTGCAATCGACTTCACGAGGTGGACGAACGCCTGGCCCGCTGGCTCCTGATGTGCCAGGACCGGATCGATTCCAAGTTCGTGGCTTTGACTCAGGAATTTCTGGCGCACATGCTGGGCACCCGGCGCGCCAGTGTCACCGTCGCTGCGGGCATTCTGCAGAAAGCCGGGCTGATTACCTACCAGCGCGGGCACGTCAATATCGTTGACCGGCCCCGGCTGGAGAACGCGTCCTGCGAATGCTACGACATGATGCGGCAGCAGAGCATGAAGTGGCGCAGCGAACCGGTGTGAGAAGGAGCGGAATTGTCCGAAGCAGCGCCAGTTCGTCCCGGAATCGCCCGATTACCCAAGTACCCAATCCCAACTGCAAAAATGAGCAAAAAGCTGAGCCCACACATCGGGTTGCTCGCTTACAATAGCCGGGATGCAAAACAGCGGAAATGCGGGAACGAAGATGGGCCGCGATTGGAAGCAGTGGGAAGGCCGGATTGTCAACAGCTTCCCCTTGCGCCAATATCTGGGTGGCTCGGACCGCAGTGCAGTGTTTCTCACCGAACGGCGCGGGCGCGACCCGCAGAGAGCCGCCATCAAACTCATCACGGTGGATCCGGCAAACACCGCGAATCAACTTGCGCAGTGGGAATTTGCGGCCAAGCTGTCCCATCCGCACCTGTTACGGCTTTTTGAAACTGGAAGCTGCCAACTGGATAGCGTTGTCCTGCTCTACGTGGTAATGGAATACGCGGAAGAAAACCTTGGGCAAATCCTGCCGCAGCGGCCGCTTACGCCCGAAGAAACGCGTGACCTGCTGGAGCCCGCTCTCGACGCACTCGCCTTCATCCACGGCAAGGGACTGGTGCACGGGCGCCTGAAGCCATCGAACGTTATGGCAGCGCAGGACCAGTTGAAACTCTCCAGCGACAGCCTGATGAAGGCCGGCGAGCCTGTCGCCGGGAGTGCGAGGGCAAGCGCCTACGACGCACCCGAAATCGCGAGCGGGAAGATCTTACCCGCTTCGGATTCGTGGTCACTCGGCGTAACCCTGATGGAAGCTCTCACCCAGCGCCTGCCCGCACGCGAAATCGGAATGGGCGAGCCGATGCCGGAGACGGTGCCGGCGCCGTTCATGGGAATCGCGCACTGCTGTCTGCGCCGGGATCCGGAGCGCAGATGTACCGCTGCTGATATCGCCGCGCGGCTGCGCTCGACTTCATCTTCACCGCTTTCGATGGCCCAGGGGCCGTCGACTCTCCG
Organism: Terriglobia bacterium; assembly: GCA_963734265.1. GTDB lineage: Bacteria > Acidobacteriota > Terriglobia > Terriglobales > Acidobacteriaceae > JAIQFF01. The sequence continues at coordinate 150,381 of CAVTGN010000008.1, read as the reverse complement.
AATACCTGCGGCAGCTGGGAAGTGGCGCTACATTCTTCCCGTGGCGGTCGTGGCACTGGTGGGCGCCGCTCTCTTGTTCGGACCAAAGTTAGTGAATTCGCATCCTGAAAGTCAGCCGGCTTCGGTTTCGTCGGAAAATTCTCCAACGCTTTCAGCCGAAACTTCTTCCGGACGATCCAATGCTCCGGCAAAGCTCGAAGCAGCGCCATCGGCGACTGCTACCAAGCCCTCTGCGCGCAAGTCCGGCAATGCGAATGCTGGCAATGCAAATGCAAATGCAAATGCGAATAGAAGTGCCGCGGCCGCAACCCAGTCCAGCCGCACCTGTTCCGGCGAGTTCTGCGGCCGCGCCAACCGAGTCGGCGGCGACGATATCCGGCCAGGTCGTGCAGCAACCCATGCCTGCTGTGTCTAAGTCAGCTCGAGATACAATCCACGGCACCATCAAGGTTCGGGTAAAGGTCGCTGTAGACGCTGCCGGCAACGTCCAGAATGCAACATTCGTGACAGCGGGTCCGAGTAAGTATTTTGCCCGACAGGCCATGGAAGCTGCGCAGCAGTGGAAGTTTGTCCCGGCTCAAGGGCAGGATCCGCGCACCTGGATCGTGCAGTTCGGCTTCAAGCGATCCGGGACCGATGCCGCACTGGAATCCGCCAGGCCCTAGCAGAATGAGTTTCTGTAAACGCTCTAAACGCCCATCGCGCAACTTTTTTGATGCGTCCTATTCAAAACTTTCATCCAATGGGTTCAGAAGCCAATTGACAGGCTTCCCATGGTTATCTACGATTAACGAGCTAATGTCAGTTTCCCAGCTAATGCGCTGCCAGTGTTGTACTTGTTGTTGTATGGGTGTATCCACTGGCGCCCGGGGGAAGCTGACCTAAGAATCATTTAGAAATCGGCAATCATACCCACCGCCAGTGCAGTTTACTGGCGGTGGGTTTTTTTGTGGCCCAAAATTCCTATGGCAAATGCAACGACAGAGACCTCAGTGGCAGTGAAGGAAACCAAGGCCCAGCGGGTTGAGCGCCTCAAGCGGGAGAAGAACCCGTGGGAAGGCCTGGAAGACATCCGCCGGTTCGCCCGCGAAGGTTTCGATTCGATCACTCCGGAGTGGTTGGGAACCTATTTCCGCTGGTGGGGTGTTTACACCCAGGGCGACGGAGCCGGCGTCATCGGCGGGAAAAACGGGGAAGGCAAATCGCTGCCGTATTTCATGGTGCGCATCCGCATTCCCAACGGACTGCTTCACTCCCACCAGCTTCGAACCATCGCCGATGTGACCGAGAAGTACGCGCGTGGAACCGCCGACTTGACGGTCCGGCAGAATATCCAGCTTCATTGGGTGACCATCGAAGGACTGCCAGAGCTACTCGACGCATTGTGGAGCGCGGGCCTGACCACGAAGGGTTCTTGCGGCGACGATACCCGCAACATCACTGGCTGCCCTCTGGCTGGCGTGGATGCCGACGAGATCTGCGACGCGTCGTCGCTTGCGCTGGAGGCCAACCGCTTCTTCGTGGGCAACGGAGATTTCTACAATCTGCCGCGCAAGTTCAAAATCTGCATTACCGGCTGCCACGTCTGGTGCGCCTATCCCGAGATCAACGATGTCGGCTTCACCGCCATTCATCGCAACGGCAAGGACTCCGAAATCGGCTATTCGTTGCGCGTGGGCGGCGGCCTTTCTACCGATCCCCATCTTGCGCTGCGCTTGAACGCTTTCGTTCACCAGGAACAGGTAATCCCGGTTTTGAAGGGCGTAGCTGAGATTTTTCGTGAGAGCGAGAAGTTGCGGGAAAACCGTGAACGCGCCCGGCTCAAATTTCTTTTTCTAAAGTATGGCTGGAGCGCAGAGAGTTTTCAGGAAGAACTGGAGCAGCGCATCGGCTTTCGCCTCGATCCCGCGGCCGACGAACAGCCGCCCGTGGATGTTTATCGCGATCACGTGGGAATCCATCCGCAGAAGCAGGAGGGATATTCCTACGTTGGAGCAGCCGTGTTGCGGGGCAGGATTTCTGCCCAGCAAATGCGTGCCGCAGCCGATGCCGCTGATCGGTTTGCAGCTGGAGAACTGCGCACCACCAACATGCAGAACCTGCTGATCGTGAATGTTCCGAATCGCAATGTGGCAGCGTTAGCCGGCGAATTTGAAAAAATCAGTTTGCCGGTTGGCGGCTCACCCTTCTGGCGTGGTGTGGTGGCCTGCAGCGGATCGGAATTCTGCAAAGTCGCGATTACCGAAACCAAAAGTTTTTCCCGCTGGCTGGTGGAAGAGCTTGAAGACCGGCTGCCGGGCTTCGAGCAGCACCTGAAACTTCACGTTACCGGATGCCCCAACAGTTGCGGCCAGCACTGGATCGCGGACATTGGCATCGAAGGCAAGAAGATCAAAGTGGACGGCCGCCAGGAAGATGCTTACTACTTCTGCGTGGGCGGTGCGGTGGGGTTGCACCAGTCGGTGGCCCGTCCCATCGGATATCGCTGCCTGGCGACGGAAGTGCCGGACGCAATCGAACGTCTTTTGCGCCGTTATCTGGACGAGCGTCTGCCCAATGAAAATTTGCGGCGGTTCTTCGCGCGTCATAGCGATGAAGAATTGCGCGAGTGTCTGGCGGGAGAGTTTTTGGCGGCCGTGGCGAGAGATCCTTCGCCGGGAAAGGTGCCGCATGCGGTTGAGGGCTAGGAAACGCGCCGGTGTCATCCTGAGCGGAGTCGAAGGACGCCTGACGTCGAAAATCCCCGCCCAAGCAGAGCTTGGACGGGGCACCCTTCACGATAACGGGCGGATGCAATGACACTCTTTCCGATGTTTCTGAAACTCGAGGGTCGCTCCTGCCTGGTGGTGGGCGCCGGCATCATCGGTGAGCCGAAGATCGACAGTCTCTTGACCGCGGGCGCATCGGTTCGCGTGATTGCGCCGCATGTAACCCGGGCGGTTGCGAAATGGGCTGAGGTGGGAGCGATCAGGTGGGAGGCGCGAGAGTTTCAGATCTCGGACCTTGACGGCATATTTCTGGCCATCGCGGCAACCTCTTCCCGCGAAGTGAATGGGATCGTCTTTCAGGAAGCCCAGCGGCGAAATATTTTGTGCAACGTGGTCGACGATCCTGAGTATTGCGACTTTTATTACCCGGCTGTCGTCCGGCGCGGCGATCTTCAACTGGCGATTTCGACCAATGGCCATAGTCCGGCGCTGGCCCAGAGAATCCGGCGGGAACTGGAAACACAGTTTGGGGTGGAGTACGGAGAATGGTTGGAAGAATTGGGAAATATCAGGCAGGAACTGTTTGCAAGCGACATGGATGCTGAAGCTCGGCGCCGTCTGCTGCACCAGTTGGCCAGCCGGGAAGCCTTCGAGGCGCGAAGTGCGGCAATCGATATCGAGTCAGTCGTTAACGAACCAATCGGGGCGGGAGCAAAGTCATGACCGGTAAGGTGTATCTGGTGGGAGCAGGGCCGGGCGATCCGGAGCTGCTGACCCTGAAAGCGCTAAAACTTCTGAAGTCCGCCGACGTCGTGCTGTATGACGATTTGATCGGACAGGAAATTCTTGCCTTCATTCCTTCCTCCACCCAGTTGTACAGCGTTGGCAAGCGCTGCGGGCGCAAGAGCATCAGCCAGCAGGGAATCAACGAGCTGATGGTTCGGAATGCGCTGCTCGGCCTGCAGGTGGTTCGGCTCAAGGGCGGCGACCCTCTGATCTTCGGGCGGGCTGGAGAAGAGATCGAGGCTCTGCGCCAGGCGAATATCGAGTTCGAAATCGTTCCTGGGATCACCGCAGCCCTGGGCGCGGCCGCACATGTGCAGATTCCGCTCACTCATCGGCAAGTGTCATCCGCGCTGGTGCTGGTCACCGGCCATCACGCCGGCAGCGATGAATTCGCCGACTGGCCGGCGAAGATTCCAACCGACGCTACTGTCGTGGTCTACATGCCGGGTTACAACTACCGCGCCACCGCGCAACAACTTTTGCGTGCGGGTGTGCCGGGCGCCACTGCTTGCGCCATCATCTCGCAGGCCACGTCGGCGGACGAACAGTTTCACGCCACCACGGTCGAGGAACTCGACAAGTCTCCGCGGCTTCCGGCGCCGACATTGCTGGTGGTCGGCGACGTGGTGCGCATGGCGAAGCCGGTAACTCTACATCGACAGTTTGGATGGGAGAAAGAGGCCTCGGCCGCATTTCCTTCCGCGTTCCTGGCTGGTCAGGAGCGTGCGGAGTGAGAGAACATCTGGAATTGATATCGGCTCAGGCTGAACATTGGAAGCCCGAAGAGGTGTTGCAGTGGGCGTTTGGCACGTTTGGCAACGATGTCGCCATCGCGTCAGGATTCGGAGTTGAGGGCATGGTGTTGCTCGACCTGGCCTCGCATGTACGCCGCGACTTCCGCGTGTTTACGCTTGACACCGAGTTCCTGTTTTCCGAAACCTACGATCTGATGGATCGGGTGGAAAAGCGTTACGGAATAAAAGTGGAAAGGGTTTACAGCACTCTGACCCCGGAGGAGCAGGAGCGTGAACACGGTGCGGCGCTGTGGAGCCGCAATCCTGATCAGTGCTGCAATCTGCGCAAGGTTGAGCCGCTGCGAACCAAGCTGACCGAATTGGACGCCTGGATTACGGCGATTCGCCGCGATCAGACCTCGTCGCGCGCGTCTGCCCGCAAGGTCGAGTGGGACGAAAAATTCCAACTGGTGAAGGTCAATCCTATCGCCGACTGGAGTTCAAAGATGGTGTGGGGCTATGCCCTCCGCCACAAGGTTCCCTATAACCCGCTTCACGACCAGAATTATCCGAGTATCGGGTGCACCCACTGCACCCGGGCCGTTCGTCCCGGGGAAGATGCACGGGCAGGGCGTTGGGCGGGATCGGAAAAAACCGAGTGCGGACTGCACGTTCCAGCTCCTGCTGTGGCGCCCCTGGTGGAAATCAAGAATTCTCAAATCAAGACTGCAGTGGTTTGCGAAGAACCTTAGGTCGAAATTCATAAACCACCAAGGACACGAAGTATCACGAAGGAACTCCCAGCTACGGATCTCCTTGGTGATACTTCGTGTCCTTGGTGGTTAGAGCCTTGCTTCTCTGCCCGAAAAATCCATCCACCTCATCGAAATTCTCGATTGTACTTACTGGGTTCATTGGAGATACACAATGTATAGATGAACCCGAGCTCCATAGCCACAGACCACGACGCCTGCGGTGTCGGCCTGGTCGCCCGAATCGGAGGAGTGCCTTCGCGCGAGATTGTTGAGCGTGCGCTTGAGGCCCTGATCCGGCTGGCGCATCGAGGTGGAGTGGACGCGGACGGAAGGAGCGGTGATGGCGCCGGCCTGCTCACCGGCATGCCGGACAAGTTCATCCGGAAATGCGCGCTTGAGGCAGGCATCGAGCTGCCCTCCGTTTTCGGACTGGGCATGGTATTCCTGCCGCAGGGCAAAGAAGATGCGGCGCGACAGGCCATCACGGCCCTGGCGGAAAAGAGTGGGTTGCGATGTCTGGGCTGGCGTCTGGTACCGACCGATCCCGAGGTTGCCGGGCCGCGTGCCTCCGAAGCGCTGCCGGCGATCGAGCAATGCTTCTTCACTCCACGATCAGAAGCTCCGCAATCGGAAGCCGCGGACTTTGAAAACCTCCTTTTTCATTTTCGCAAGGAGGCTGAAGCTGCCGCCCCCGCCGGAACCTATTTCTGTTCACTCTCATCGCGTACCGTGGTCTACAAAGGTCTGCTGACCCCCAGTCAACTGCCTGCCTTTTATGCCGACTTGCGCGACCCCGATTTTGAAAGTCCATTCGCGATTTTTCATCAGCGCTACTCCACCAATACGCAGCCCAGCTGGTCGCTGGCTCAGCCTTTTCGTTTCGTAGCCCACAATGGAGAGATCAACACCATCAGCGGAAACCGGCGGTGGCTGCGCGCGAAGTCACCGGAGCTGCTCCGCGATTTTGGATTTTCCGACGGAGTCCGTCTCCTGGAAGACCGGGTTAGTGACTCCGCCAGCTTCGACAACGGACTCGAGCTTCTTCTGCGTAAGGGCTACAGCCCGGCCGAAACCATGCTCGCGATGGTTCCTCCTGCATGGGAGCGGTCGCCTGAGGCCACGCCTGAGCTGCGAAGTTTTCTGGAGGATCGTTCCCGCTACCAGGAACCCTGGGATGGTCCCGCCGCACTAATCTTTACTGACGGCTGCACGGTAGGCGCGAAGCTTGACCGCAACGGACTGCGGCCTTTGCGCTACACGCTGACGTCAGATGGATTGCTGGTGGTCGGCTCCGAGGTAGGCATTGCCGACCTGAGCGGCAAGGAGATCGTCGAACGACAGCGCCTGGGCCCGGGAGAAATTCTGCTGCTGAATCCCGCCAGCGGAGAATTTGTCCGGCCAAAAGATTCGCTGCGGATGCGTGACGGGATTCGCGCGGTTGCATCCGAACTTCCGGTTCTGGTCCCTCCCACCGACAAGGCATTTCTGAAAGAAACGTTGGAGCCGAAGCAGGTGATGGCGGCTCTGGGCTGGAGTGACGATCAATTCAAATTGCTATTTCTCCCGCTGGTCGAGCAAGGGCAGGAAGCGGTCTGGAGCATGGGCGACGACGCGCCTCCGGCCTCGATGTCCAGCCTGCTCCGTCCGCTGTGGGATTACTGCAAGCAGCGCTTTGCGCAGGTGACGAATCCTCCGATTGATTCTCTGCGTGAGACTCATGTGATGTCGCTGCGGATGTTTCTCGGCAAGGCCGCGCTCGACTCTCCGCTGCTCGATGGCGGGCAGTTGCAGCTGCTGCAGGAGGAATTGGGATCGACGGAGCGAATCAGCATTGTTTTCCCGGTGGAGGACGGAGTTCGCGGAGCGAAGTGCCGCGCTGAAACATCTCGAGGAGAATGTAAAAGCGGCGTCCGCCAAAGCTCCTGGCCTAATTCTGCTGACCGATCGCGGCGTGGACAGACATCGCGCCGGCCTTGCCTGCGCTGCTGGCGTTGGCTGCGGCCTGGAAGGCGATGGTCGAAGCCGGTGCCCACGACATCCCGCTGGTGATTGAAAGTGGTCAAGTCATCGACACCCATCACGTGGCCCTGCTGGTGGCGGCTGGCGCCGGCGCCGTGTTCCCGTATCTCGCGCTGGAACAGGCAACGCATCTGAAGCCGGGTGGCGCGGTCGCTTATCGCGGCGCGGTAGAGAAGGGTCTGCGCAAAGTCATCGCGCGCATGGGCATCTCGACCATTGCCGGTTATCGCAATAGTCAGCTGTTTGAGATCATCGGTCTTGATCCCGATGTGTGCAGCCGGTTTTTCGAAGATGCAAGCTGCTCGCTCGCCGGAAAGGGCTTGCCTGATCTTTTGCAGGATTGTGTTGACCGCCACAACTCCGTCTTTTCCATCACCTTCCCGTCGATGACGATGACGGCCCAATTGCAGGATCATGGGCTGTATCGCTTCCGCCACCAGGGCGAACAGCATGCCAGTTCGCCCGAGCTGGTGAGGCGAATGCACCGCTACATCAAATTTCCTACCGAGGAAAATCATCGCGCCTTCAAGGAACTGGCCGAGAAGCGGGAGCCGGTCGCGGTGCGAGACCTGCTGGAGATTGTTTCGGACAAGACTTTGCCGCTTGACGAGGTCGAAGCTGAGGGCTCCATTCTGAGCCGGTTCAGCACACAGGCGATGTCGTTGGGTGCGATTTCGCCCGAGACGCACCACACTCTAGCCGTCGCCATGAATCGGCTGGGCGGCCGCAGCAATACAGGCGAGGGCGGCGAAGACTCGGAAGTCTACAGCAATGGCGGCGAGGCCAACAATCGCATCAAGCAGGTGGCGTCGGCGCGCTTCGGAGTCACCGCGGAATATCTGGTCCACGCTGACGAGTTGGAAATCAAGATTGCGCAAGGCGCGAAGCCCGGCGAAGGCGGTCAGCTGCCCGCCAGCAAGGTGTCGGTTTACATTGCGCGTTTGCGGCACGCCGTCCCTGGGATGATGCTGATCTCGCCGCCGCCGCATCATGACATCTACAGCATCGAAGACCTGGCGCAACTGATCTACGATCTGCGGGCAATCAATCCTCATGCGCGCATCGGAGTGAAACTCGTTGCCAGCGCCGGCGTAGGAATCATCGCGACCGGCGTGGCTAAGGCGGGTGCGGATGTAATCACCATCAGCGGCCACGACGGCGGCACCGGGGCTTCCCCGATTACTTCCATCAAGAATACCGGCCTGCCCTGGGAAGTGGGCCTGCGCGATGCGCACGCCGCACTGGTAAGAGCCGGGCTGCGCGGCCGTGTGCGTTTGCGGGTTGACGGCGGATTCAAGTTTGCGCGCGACGTTGTCATCGGGGCGATGCTGGGCGCGGAGGAGTTTGGTTTTGCCACCTCAGCTTTAATAGCGCTGGGATGCGTCATGGCGCGGCAATGCCATCTCAATACCTGTCCCGTCGGCATCGCGACCCAGGACGAAAAGCTGCGCACCCGCTACACCGGAAAGCCGGAGATGGTCGAGACCTTCTTCCGCGCCGTGGCTGCGGATGTGCGCGAATTACTGGCTTCGATTGGGGCCAATTCGATCGATGACATCGTGGGACAGGCGCAAGGGCTGCGGCCTCGCTCTGTGCAGGCGGCGCGCACTCTGGCCGGGTTGCTGGATCCGATCGTGTCTATTCCGCGAGCCCGCTTGCCCTCCTGAGGACGAGAGCAGCCTTTACCGGGAATTGAATCGAACTTTAATCCGCGCAGACATTCGCATAAGCGATGATTCCGACATTCGCGCTACGCGGCGCCGCCAATTTCCGATCACCAGTTCTGATCGCGCCATTGGAGCGCACTTGAGTGGAGAATTATTGCGGCGGGCGGGCACCCTGGCCGATGCCTCGGCTAAATATGAATTTGTCGGCAGTGCGGGACAGACGTTTGGCGGATTTCTGGTGAAGGGACTGGATTTCCGGCTTCAGGGCGAGGCCAACGATTATGTTGGCAAGAGCTTGTCCGGTGGCACAATCGCCATCACCGCCGGAGAAGAAGCTTCGGCACGCGGCGACGTGCTGGCCGGCAACACGCTGCTCTACGGCGCGACCAGTGGAGAGCTGTACATTGCGGGGCGCGTCGGCGAGCGTTTTGCGGTGCGCAACAGCGGCGCCCTGGCTGTGGTCGAAGGCGTGGGACAGCACGGTTGCGAATACATGACCGCCGGTGTGGCCGTCATTCTGGGACCGGCGGGGATGAATCTGGGCGCGGGCATGACCGGTGGCCTGGCTTATCTTTTGCGTGATTCAATTGGCGGCTATGGATACAACCAGCAATCGGTTCGCCTCGCTCCGATTGAAGTTCGCGAAGAACTGTGGCTGCGGCGAGTCCTGCGCAAGCATTTGCGGCTTACCGGCAGCCCTCGGGCCTCGGCTTTTTTGAATGCTGCCACGCCACTGCCATTTTTGCGGGTTGAGCCTCTGGCTTTACCCTGCACGATCGCGGAAACATGGGCTCCCATCCTGACCAGATTCAAACGCTCCCCGGCCCCGGAGGTTCATCCGCCCTCGGTGGTCCATGCCCAAGCCATGGGCGCGGTTCTCAAAGCAGTGGTGCTGAAAGAGAGAGAGCGGCTGTCGTCAATGCAATCCGGGCTGGCTTGAGCGTATCGAACCGCAGGCCTTAGTTTCGGATACCGAGTTCGGATCCCAGTTAGATACCGCGCTCGCAATCAGCTCTTGCGAAGCTGGCTTGCGAATTGGTTCCGCATCTCCGCTATAATCACTCACTACCCATGGACTTTGACCAGCTAGTAACGTTCCTGGAAGTGGCCAAGCTCGGCAGCTTTTCCCGCGCCGGGCAGAAAGTCTTCCGTTCTCAATCCGCGGTCAGCGCGCAAATTCGCCAGTTGGAACAGGAATATGGCGATCGCCTGCTCGACCGGTCAGGCAAGGACGTGACCCTCACTCCAGCCGGCAGAGTGCTGTTCGCCTATGCCGAGCGGCTTTTACAGATGCGGGATGAGTCCTTGCTGGCGGTGGCGGATCAGGGCACCAGTCCGCGCGGCACGCTGGTAATTGGCGCCAATGAAGCGACCTGCCTCTACGTGCTGCCGGATGTGTTCGCCAAGTACTGCCATCTGTACCCCGGGGTGCAGATCAGCATTTATCGTAACTTCAGCTACAAGATCGTAGAGAAACTGGAGAACGGCACCATCGACGTGGGCATCGTCACCCTGCCGGTAAAATCCGCCAGCCTGAGGACACATTCCATCTTCCGCGACCAGTTGATGCTGATGGTGAGCCCGCAGAATGCCCTGGCGAAGCTCGAAGTCGTGCCCATCAGCGAAATCGCCAAGCAGCCCCTGCTGCTGCCGAAAACCGGCTACAGCCGCCGGGTGATGGACAAACTATTTCGTCCCTACGCATCCCAGTTGCAGGTGCGCATGGAATTGCCCAGCGTAGGAATGATCAAGAGCTTCGTCGCAGCCGGGCTGGGCGTTTCGCTGATCAGCTCCAGCTTTGCCCGCGACCAGGTACTGGCCGGACGGGTGAAGCTTATTCCCATCAAGGATGAAGAGCTGTGGCGCGAATTAGGCATCGCCTACCGGCGCGACCGCACCCACACCCGGGCTACCTCAACCTTCATCAGTTCCGTCCGGCAGCTGGCCACAGCGTCTAAGTAGGCCGGATCCAGGCTGAAATCTGGAAATTCTGGTCTATCGAATTTGTCGATGGCGGCCATCATTATTTCGAATTTCTATTCGGCGAGACGACTTGCTACTCTAACCTCGGTGTTTTAGTGGCCTCAGGAGTTTTCATCGCAATAGCGTTATCAACGTAACTTGAACCCAGCTGAGGGGGTGCGGTATGAATCAATTGGAAAGTGGCTTGAACAAGATCCTGGAGGAGCACCAGCACGAGAGCGGTCTGCACGTGATCGGAGGCAGACGCAGGTTGGTCGACCGGCTGATGCAATTCTTCGAAGAATTTAACCCGGAGACCACGGAGCAAAAAGTGAGCCGGGAGCAGCACAACTAGTTTCCGGCAACTGGTTTCTCCTAGAGCGCAGCGATATCAAATGACCTCAATTACCCAGAAGGCTAAGGCTAAGCGAATTACATCGATGAGCACAGGCACATCGACACGAATTAGCGTGTCTTCTGGGGGAGGGCGCCTGGTGAGCTGAGCAACATAAAGTTCTACGGCTGACAAGACCCACCGCCAGAAGCAACTGGCCGGTGGGTTTTTTATTTTGCGCGGAATTGGGACTAACCACGAGGGCAATAAGGGAGACACAATGAACGGCTTATGTGAAAGCAGCGAACCGGCGGAGCAAGAATGCGTGGTCATGAAATTTGGCGGCACCTCGGTGCAGGACGCGAGTTCAATCCGGGGTGTGTGTCAACTGGTCAAGAAAGCGCTGCCGCGCCGTCCGGTCGTCGTAGTGAGTGCGCTGGCCAGGGTGACGGACCAGTTGCTCAACGTGGGACTGGCTTCCGCCGAGGGCCGGCTCGATTTGGTGGCGGAGATTCTTCATCTCCTGCGCCAACGCCACGAAGCCGTGGCTCGCGACCTAGTAGCCGGGGACGAATACGGGTGCCTGTACGAAGAACTGGCCGCTGAGTTCAAAGCACTCGAGGCCGCCGCCAACGGCATCGCGACGGAGAAAGCGCTCAGGCCGGTTTCTCAGGATCGCCTTCTCGGAGCGGGTGAATCCCTTTCATCGCGCTTGGTAGAAGCGTCGCTGCGATCCGTGGGAGTGGACGCCGCGCTGGTGGATGCGAAGGACTTGCGTCATCACCGACGCCGCTCACACGCGCGCCACTCCGCTGTGGGATGACACCAACGGGCGTCTGCAGGCGGTGCTGGTGCCGCTGCTCGAGTCGGGCCGGGTTCCGGTCATGGGCGGATTTGTCGGCGCCACCCGGGACGGTATTCCCACTACTCTCGGCCGCGGTGGTTCCGACTTCAGCGCATCGATCGTCGGCGCGGGATTGCATGCCGAGCGCATCGAGATCTGGACCGACGTCGATGGCGTCATGACTGCCGATCCGACTCTGTGTCCGGATGCGCGTCGCGTGCCTCGCATGAGTTTTGACGAGGCCGCCGAACTGGCATATTTCGGCGCCAAGGTGCTGCATCCCGCGACCCTGGTACCGGCGATGCGCTGCAATGTTCCGGTGTGGGTGCTCAACTCGCGCAATCCCGATTGCGCCGGAACCGAGATCGTGGCGCATTGCGAAAACGATGGGCGAATCAACACCGGCTGGAACAACGATGGCCAGGTTAAAGCCGTGACCGCGAAACGAGGCGTGGCCATTGTCGATATCGAGCCGGTTCGCTGGTTCGCGCCCGAGTTGTTGCGCGAAGTTTTCGACGTGTTCGAGCGTCATCAGCACAGCCTTGAACTGTTGTCCGCATCCCGCGGCAGTTTGGCCCTGCTGGTAAGTTCGGTGACGGCTTTGCCGGCGATCGCCGAGGAGTTGAAGGGCATGGCCAACGTTCGCTGGGAAAATCACAAGGCGCTGGTGTGCCTGGTAGGAGAGCAGATTCGCCGGCATCCGGAAGTTGCCGGCCAAGCCTTCCGAGCTATCGGCGACATTGATGTGCGCATGATCTGCCAGGGCGCCTCAGAGCGCAACATCAGCTTTCTGGTGGATGAGTCCCGGGCAGTCGAGGCGGTGCAGCGCCTGCACCGGTCGTTCTTCCGGTCGCCAGCGCCGGAACCGGTAGTGAGAAGCGATTTCTTCGCACGCGATGTGCCAGGCAGAAGGCGCATGGGGATAGATATGTGGGCACGAGCGTCCGGCTCGTGCGACGGCGGCAACAGCCAGCAGCCACGTGGGGACAGCCGCCCTCGGCTGTCCGGCGGAGCAAGGCTCCGCTATTTTTGGCACCGGTAAGGATTGTCGAGCTGCGCTCGACCCGACAGCCGAGGGCGGCTGTCTCCACGCAGTCCGTGCCGCTCCCGCACGAGCGGGGCGCTCGCGCCTACATTTTCTCTTGACACATCCTGCACATCCACTATCATAAATGAATAATTATTCAGCACGATGAATAGTCATTCATATGAACAAGCCGCTGCGCCAGAAGGTGATCCTGGAACTGCTCGAAGAGAGGTCGGTGGGCAGTCAGGAAGACCTGCAGCGGGCGTTGAGCAAGCGCGGCCTGAAAGTGGGCCAGGCGACGTTATCGCGTGATGTTCACGAACTCGGCCTGGTGAAGGCCGGAGCGGGTTACATGCTGCCGGCGGAAGCAGTATCGGAGCCCGCCCTGCCGCCGGTTTCGCGTCTGGTACGCGAGTTCGTACTGGAGGTCCGCGCCGCCCAGAACCAGTTGGTGATCAAGACCACGGTGGGCAGCGCGCAACCTGTGGCCGCCGCGCTCGACGGACAGGATTGGGAGGAAGCCATCGGAACTATCGCGGGGGACGACACGATTTTGATGGTTTGCGCCGACAAGAAGGGCGCCAACCGGCTAGCGGCCCGGATTCAGGAGATGCTCGCCTAGTGTCGCAAACTGACGGCGGGCATAAATCATAGTGATGACGGGCAAACTAAAAACCGCGATCCTCGGCGCCACCGGCTACTCCGGTTTCGAACTGGCGCGCCTTCTCCTGCGACATCCGCAGGTGGAAACTCCGGTGATGCTTCAGCGTTCCGGCGAGACCACAACGGCGAACCTGGCTGACATGTATCCCGCCATTTCCGGAAACGGCGGCTATCCCATGCAGCCGCTTTCCTGGCCTGAGTTGCAGCGGCAGAAAATTGACTTGCTGTTTCTGGCCACGCCGCATGAAGTTTCGCGCGCGCTTGTTCCGGAGGCTATTGCCTGCGGATTACGGGTTGTGGACCTGAGCGGCGCCTGGCGGCTGCAGCAGGCACAGCATCGCGCGGTCTACGGCTTTCAGGACACAAATGCGGTTACGGCGGCCGAACTCACCGAAAAAGCGGTGTACGGACTTCCCGAGTTGAACGGTGACCGGCTTCCGGGCGCGGCGCTGGTGGCCAATCCTGGCTGCTACGCGACTTCTGTCATTCTTGCGCTGGCCCCGCTGCTGGCCGCGGATGTTGTGGATCGTGAGAAGGGAATCATTTCCGATTCGAAGTCGGGCGTCTCCGGAGCCGGCAAGGAAGCGACTGCGCGCACCCACTTCGTTTCGGTGGCCGACAATTTGTCCGCCTACTCGGTGTTCGGGCATCGCCATGTGGGAGAGATTCTCGAGCAGTTGAAGCTGAACGCCGCAGAGCTGATTTTCACTCCGCACCTGCTGCCCATTCCGCGAGGAATTCTTTCGACCATCTATGTGCATCTCAAGCGTGAAATGAAGCCGGCGGAAGTGGAGTCCTGCTTCCATGAATTTTATGACGGCAAACCCTGGGTGCGGGTTTTCGCCACGCCGAAGCTGCCGCAAATCCAGTTTTCGCTGCACACCAACTACTGCGACCTGGGCTTTTGCCTGGCCGAAGACGGGCGCCGGCTGGTGCTGGTTTCGTGCATCGACAACCTGCTTAAAGGCGCAGCCGGACAGGCAGTTCAAAACATGAACCTCATGTATGGGTTTAAGGAACAGGAAGGTTTGCAGTGAAGATTGTGATTAAGCTGGGCGGCGCGGCACTCGAAGACAAAACCACGCTGCAGAAATGCGCTCACGCGATTGTCGAACTGGCGAATGACGGCCACCGCGTGACCGTGGTGCATGGCGGTGGAGCAGCCCTGACCCGCACGCTGAAGCTTCTCGGCAAAGAGAGTGATTTCGTAAACGGGCTGCGAATTACCGACGCGGAAACCCGCGACGTGGCGCTCATGGTGCTGGCCGGAATGGTGAACAAGAGCCTGGTGGCGGCGATCGTTGCGGCGGGGCGTCCCGCGATCGGATTGTGCGGCGGGGACGGCATGTCGTTCCGTGCTCGCAAGAAACAAACGCCCGGTTACGACCTCGGGTATGTCGGCGAAATCTGTTCCGTCGAGCCGCGCTGGCTGGATGCTATCTGGAGTCAAGGCGGGATTCCGGTGCTGTCGTCGGTGGCGCTGGGTTCGGATGGCGAGTACTACAACGTGAATGCCGATCAGATGGCTGCGGCCTGCGCCGTGGCCTGCCATGCCGACACGCTCATTTTTCTTACCGACGTGGCGGGCGTGAAGAACGCCGAAGGCGCGGTGATGCCGTGGCTGAACACCAAGCAGATTTCCGCCATGGTGGAGAGCGCGGAAATCGCCGGTGGCATGCTACCCAAGCTGGAGGCCTGCGGCCAGGCGCTCAAGAGAGGCGTGGGGCGGGTGCGAATTCTTCCGGCATCACAGGCGGACACGTTGCCGCAGTTCTATCTCACCAAGCTTTACGGCGGAACCGAGGTGACGGTCGCATGAGCCTCGAAACCGTCATTCGTTCAGAATCGAAATTACTGCTGCCGACCTATGATCGCCAGCGCGTGCTCTTTGAGCGCGGCCGCGGCGTATATCTCTGGGATTCGAAGGGCAAGCGCTACCTCGACTTCCTGAGCGGCATCGGGGTCAATGCGCTGGGCCACGGACATCCCGTGATTCAGTCCACGCTGAAGCGACAGGCGGGGCGCCTGATTCACGTGTCGAATCTTTTTTTCCATGAGTTCCAGGCGGAACTTGCGAAAAGGCTCACCAAAATCTCCGGCCTGGATAAGGCATTTTTCTGCAACAGCGGGACCGAGGCCTGGGAGGGCGCGCTGAAGATGGCGCGGGCCTACGCGCGCACCCAGAACAACAACGGACACAAAGCCAAGTGGCGTCTGCTGGCGCTGGAGAATTCTTTTCACGGACGCACCTTCGGTTCGCTGGCGACGACTGGTCAGGAGAAAGTACCGCCATCCTTTTGCGCCGCTGGTGCCGGGAGTTGGTTTCGTCGGCTTCAACGATGTTGACGATCTGAAACGCCAGTTTGACGGCAGTGTCTGCGGCATTTGCCTGGAGACCATTCAGGGTGAAGGCGGCATCCGCCCGCTCAGCGCCGAGTTTCTGCAGACCGCGCGGCAGTTGTGCGACCGCACCGGCGCGCTGCTGATTCTCGACGAAATCCAGTGTGGCCTCGGCCGCACCGGACAATATTTTGCCTATCAGCATTACGGTGTGAAGCCGGACATTGTCACGGTGGCGAAGCCGTTGGCGGCAGGCCTTCCACTGGGAGCGCTGCTCACGACGGATCGCGTCGCCAGCGGCATGCATCCCGGCATGCATGGCACAACATTCGGCGGCGGTCCGCTGGCGTGCGCGGTGGCCATCGAATTTCTGCGGGTGCTGGACGGGATGCTGGGGCACATTCGCCAGACCGGAGACTACTTTCACAGCCGGCTCGAAGGGCTCAAAGCCAAACACGGTGGCGTGCAGGAAATTCGCGGCATGGGCCTGAT
This sequence comes from Terriglobia bacterium, assembly GCA_963734265.1. Lineage (GTDB taxonomy): Bacteria > Acidobacteriota > Terriglobia > Terriglobales > Acidobacteriaceae > JAIQFF01. The sequence continues at coordinate 134,050 of CAVTGN010000008.1, read as the reverse complement.
GCTGGGCATGAATCTCGATTCCGCGGACCGGGCAAAAGCAGTCGTAGCCGAGTTGCTGGGGCGCGGCATCCTGATCAACCGGACGCAGGATACGGTTCTGCGCTTCCTGCCGCCTTACATCATTCAGCGAACTCATGTGGACCTGGTGATCCGAGCCCTCGACTCGGCTCTCACTTCCACGCAACCGAAGAAGAGTATCGGCAACATAAAGCCAACTCGAAGGAGCAAATCACGGTGAGCAGCCAGCCACAGACAACCCAGGTCGTAACCCCTCCGGCGACGACAACATTTCCCGGACGCGATCTGATTTCCATCCGCGACCTCAGCCCCATCGAGGTTGAGACGATTTTCCATCTGGCGGGATTGATGAAGGCGCGTCCCGCGAATTTCCGGTCGGCACTGGCCGGGAAGCAGATGGTAATGTTTTTCGAAAAGCAGTCCCTGCGCACCCGGCTGACGTTTGAAGCGGGGATGGCCAGCATGGGCGGCAACGCGTTTTTCATGGACCAGACCTCGGGGCGTCTCGACGCGCGCGAAAAATTGAGCGACATCGCTCACAACGTGGAACGCTGGATCGATGCCATCGTGCTGCGCACCTACGCCCACAGCACGGTCGAGGGAATGGCCGAGCACGCCTGTGTCCCGGTGATCAATGCGCTCAGCGATCTTGAGCATCCCTGCCAGGCGTTGGCCGATTACTTCACCTTGCTGGAGAGGTTTGGAGATCTCAAGCAGTTGTGCCTGGCCTACGTCGGCGACGGCAACAATGTGGCTCACTCTCTGTTGCTGACCGCGGCTACTCTAGGCTCCAGGATTCGTATCGCTACGCCTGAGGGTTACGCTCCCGATGCGCAGATCGTTGCCGACGCGCAGGACATTGCGCAACAGACTGGCGCGGTGATCGAGATCCTCAACGACCCGAACCAGGCCGTGGACGGGGCGGACGCGGTCTATACTGATGCCTGGACCAGCATGGGCCACGAGCACGAAGAGCAGGAGCGGAACCAGATCTTTCCGCCCTACCAGGTAAACCAGAAACTCGTGTCCGGCGCGGCGCCTCACGCCGTCTTCATGCACTGCTTGCCCGCACACCGCGGCATGGAAATCACCGACGAGGTGATGGATTCCGATCGCTCCGTGGTGTTCGACCAGGCCGAAAGCCGCTTGCACGTGCAGAAGGCCATTCTGTTACTACTGCTGGGCGGCAAGGTGGGCCGCACGAATTCGAGGAATGCGAATGCCTGAAAAAGTTGTTCTTGCTTATTCCGGAGGGCTCGACACCTCCATCATCATTCCCTGGCTGAAGGAGAACTACGCTTACGACGTGATCGCCATGGTCGGAGACGTGGGGCAGGGAGACGACATCGAAGCCGTCGTCGAAAAGGCTTACAAGACCGGCGCCAGCAAGGTGATCGTCGAAGACATGCGCGAGGAGTTCCTCACCGGATATGTTTTTCCAGCGCTGAAGGCGGGAGCAGTGTACGAGCATAAATATCTGCTCGGCACCTCCCTGGCGCGGCCGGTGATTGCCAAGCATCAGGTGGAAGTCGCCTTGCGCGAGGGCGCAACCGCCGTCGCACACGGCTGCACCGGCAAGGGCAACGATCAAGTCCGCTTCGAACTTACCTATCAGGCGCTGGCTCCAGAACTAAAAGTCATCGCGCCGTGGCGCGAGTGGAATCTGAAATCGCGGGAAGACTGTCTCGACTACGCCGAGAAGCGCGGAATATCCGTGACTGCCAGCCGAGAAAAAATTCACAGCCGCGATCGCAATCTGTGGCACATCAGCCACGAGGGCGGGGAACTGGAAGATGCCGGCAACGCGCCCTTGCCTACCACATGGCAGTTAACGCGTTCACCGCAGGACGCGCCCGACCGCGAGGAGCAGGTGGTCATCGGCTTCGACAAAGGCGTGCCGGTTTCGGTGAACGGCATGACCCTCGATCCGGTTTCACTGGTTGAGTTATTGAACGAAATCGGCGGACGCAATGCCGTAGGCCGGATTGATCTGGTGGAGAACCGCTTTGTGGGCATCAAGTCTCGAGGCTGTTACGAGACTCCGGGTGGAACCTTGCTGATTGCGGCGCACCGCGAACTCGAGGCGCTGTGCCTGGAACGCGATGTCAGCCACTTCAAGCAGCACGTCGGCCTGAAATATGCCGAACTGGTTTACTACGGCCTCTGGTTCACCCCGTTGCGTGAGGCGCTCGACGCATTCGTCGAGAGTACCCAGCGCGATGTGACCGGCACGGTCACGCTGGCTTTGTACAAAGGCAACGTCTCGGTAGTCAGCCGTCACTCCGACAATTCGCTGTATCGCACCGATCTTTCGTCGTTCACCATGGGCGACAGCTACGATCAGAAAGATGCGGAAGGATTCATCCGCATTCTGGGGCTGCCATCGCGCTCGCGGGCGCAGATTCGAGCCCGGGCGAAGTCTGAGGCGGCCAAGTCAGAGGTGTCACCGTCTGGGGTTTCACGATGAAGATGTGGTCGGGACGCTTTCGCCAGCCGCTGGATGCCGATTTCGAGCGCTGGCAACGGTCCTTTGAGTTCGACCGGCGCCTGCTGCGGCAGGAGCTGGCGGCCAGTCGGGCCCATGCCGGCGCACTGAAGAATGCGGGCGTGTTGTCATCGAGCGAGCTGATCGAGATTCTCCAAGGTCTGGATCAGATTGCGGAAAAGGCCACCTCACCGGCTTTCCTCGACGACAGCGAAGCGGAAGATGTGCACCATTTCGTCGAGAAGCAACTGGTCACGCTGATTGGTGATACCGGCTACAAATTGCATAGTGGCCGCAGCCGCAACGAGCAGATTGCTACCGATCTGCGGCTTTATGTTCGAGCGGCGATCAATCAGATGCAGGTCGATCTGGCGGATTTTCTCGGGATTATTCTCGATCGCGCCGAGCAGGCGGGAAGCTCCGCCATGCCCGCCTACACCCATCTGCAACGCGCCGAGCCGGTTCTGGTGGGGCATTGGCTGCTCGCCTATGTCGAAATGTTTCTGCGTGACGCAGGAAGGCTGGCTGACTGCCGCAAGCGCCTGAATCTCTCGTCCATTGGGATCGGGCGCGGTCGCGGGCGCAACCCTGGCGCTCGACCGTCGCGCCATGGCGGAAGAACTTGGCTTTGACGCTCCCACCGCCAACAGTATTGATGCCACCAGCGACCGGGATTTCGTTCTGGAATTCGTGGGCGCGCTCTCCGTGCTGGCCGTACACCTGAGCCGTTGGGCTGAAGAAATGATTTTGTTTTCCTCGCAGGAGTATGGGTTTATCCGGCTGCCCGAGGCGTATTCGACCGGAAGCAGCGCCATGCCGCAAAAGATGAATCCCGACCTGCTGGAGCTGACGCGGGGGAAAGCCGCTCGCATTATCGGCGACTCAACCGCTTTGCTGATCACCGTAAAAGGCCTTCCCCTGGCCTACAACAAAGACTTGCAGGAGACCCAGCAACCGGTGTTCGACGCCGCAGGTACCATCCTTTCTGTCCTGCCGCTTGTGTCCGGCTGGATGAAGGCTGTGGAATTCAATACCGAGCGCATGCAGGAAGCCGCACAGTCGGGCTTCATGAACGCCTGGGCCGGAGCGACTTACCTGGTCCGGCGCGGCGTTCCGTTCCGCCTGGCGCATGAACAAATCGGCAAGGCGGTGCAAACCTGCATCGAAAGAAACTGTGAGTTGGCCGATCTTCCGCTCGAAGAGCTGCGGCTGTTGAACCCGGCATTCGATCAGGATTTCTATTCCTCTTTGAGTCTGCAGGCAGTGCTGAACATTCACGATGTGCCGGGCGGCACTGCGCCCTCGCGAGTCCGGCAAGCCATCGCGGATGCCAGGAAGAAAGTGGCGTCCATGCAGGAGGAAGTCCATGCGCACGCGTGAAGCCCTTCTGCCTGACGCCGAACAGATTCACAGCCTGATCGCCGCTTATTCCGGTGATGGAACCCTGCTGCCGCGGACTTTTGCCGAGGTATGCGAAAACGTCCGCGACTTTGTGGTGCTGGAAGATCGCGGCGAGATTATCGGATGCGGCGCGCTTCATCTTTACGGTCCGCACCTGGCTGAGATTCGCTCCATCACGGTAGATCCGGAGCGCCAGGGCTCGGGCGGCGGCGAACGTCTGGTCAAGGCATTGCTGGCACAGGCCAACAAGCACAACGTCAGCTCGATCTGCCTGTTCACGCGGATTCCGGAATTCTTTGCGCGCCTGGGATTTGCCATGGCGCAGCGCGAGGATTTGCCCGACAAGATCCACAAGGATTGCTGCGTTTGCCCTCGCTTCCATCAATGCGATGAGGTGGCTATGGTGCGCGGCGAACTGCCCAAATTCGCCATCCTGCCGCAACCCACAAATTGGCTGGTGAAGATCGAGGTATGAGACCTCGCTCCGGCCCCAAAAACAAAATCTCCCTGCCTGCCGGATTCAGCTTTTCCTCCGCGTGTGCCGGAATCAAGGCCAGTGGCCGGGCCGACATGGCGCTGGTCGAGGCCTGTCCAGGCACGACCGCCGCCGCCGTGTTCACGAAAAATCGGGTGATGGCGGCGCCTCTTGTGGTGGATCGAACCGCTCTGGCCGCCAGTCACGGCCGTATCAGAGCTGTGATCGTAAACTCGGGCAACGCCAATTGTGCAACCGGCAAAGCCGGGGTGAAGGCTTGCGAGCGAGTCTGTCAGCAGCTTGGCCACTTGCTGGGAGTGCCTTCTGAGGCGGTATTTCCGTCGTCCACGGGAATTATCGGAGTGCCCCTGCCCGTGGAAAAGATCATTTCCGCTTTGCCTGAACTGGCAGCCGGCCGGAATACAACACAGCAGGCAATTGCCGGCTTCGCCCACGCCATCATGACTACCGACACGCGTCCGAAATTGGCCTTTGCCGAATTTCCCTCAAAGCAGGCCTCGGTCAAGGTGCTGGGAATCGCCAAGGGTGCGGGCATGATCCATCCCCAGCTCGCCACCATGCTGGTTTATCTCTTCACCGATGTTGCCGCGACTCCGGCAGAACTGCGCCGGGCGTTACGCAAGGCCTGCGACACAACTTTTAATTGCATGTCGATCGACGGAGATACCTCCACCAACGATACTGTGCTGCTCCTGGCCAGTGGAAAAACCGGGCTGCGCCTGAAAAAGACCTCGATCCGTAAGAAATTCGCCGAGGCCGTGCGCCAAGTCTGCCAATCTCTGGCCGAACAGATCGTTTCGGACGGCGAGGGTGTACGCCATGTCATTCGGCTCTCGATCGAACAGGCCAGGAATCAGGAAGAAGCCCGCCGGGTGGCCCGAACCGTGGCCCATTCCTTATTAGTAAAGACCGCGTGGGCTGGCGCCGACCCCAATTGGGGACGCATTCTGGCCGCGGTCGGACGATCTGGAGTGGACATCAATCCGGAGCGGGTCAGCATTCAGATTGGCGATCAAACCGTATGCCGGAACGGTGTCGGGTGCGTCTTTGATGAAAAACGGGCCCATCAAGCCCTGGCCAAGTCGCGCAGCCAGATTCGTGTGCAATTGGGGCGAGGCCGAGGTTCTACTGCCTTCCTCACAACCGACTTGACCGCGGAGTACGTGCGCATTAATGCCGACTATTCCACATAGTCCGCACACGCCACACCTGAGAGGCTCCTGGTCAAATCTTTTTTACGATCTACAGTATTATCCGGATGGCGCAGCAGATATAGAAAGCAGTATTAGTGAGATAACCCCAACGCGAAGGAGCGAACGGCAGGCGCCGGTTACCTCCCCATAACCGGCCGGCGCCTGCCACTCCTGTAAGATCTGCCAGTAATCTCAGAAAATCAGCTCGAAGCGGTTAACCGGTCCGGGAAGAAAGTCTCCCCCCTCAGCACGGCTTCCACCGCCCGAGCCAGATCCCGAGCCGCGTCGGCCTTGGCGACGGCACCGCGAACCCCGTCAATTTTCATATGCCGGTAGATATCGTCAGACACATGCATAGAGAAAAGGATTACGGGGATTTGCGGATGGGTTTTGGTGATTTGATGGGCGGCGTCCAGTCCGTTCATGACCGGCATGGTGATGTCCATAATGATCACGTCCGGCTGAAATTGCTGTGCTTTTTCCACAGCCTCCTGCCCGTTGCTGGCTTCCGCGCAAACTGTCCAGCCCGACTGAAGCTGCAGCAGATTACGAATTCCCATGCGCATGACTTCGTGGTCGTCCGCGATCAGAACTCGTACCCTGGGATGGGGCAAACCGTTACCACTCATTGTGATTATGCTCGATTGTCATGGTCGGATTCCTAAGTCTGCCAGCCGCGCCTCGACGGCTGCCGCGCTGACTTTACCCGGCGCGCCCATGGAGCCGAATCAAGCGGGCCAGAAAATAAAATAATGATTTGAATGTCTGAATGTGAGCCTACCTGTGTCGGTTTCGTCTGAGCAATGGCCCCAGAGTGCGGGTGGTTGGCACAAAAGTGTTAAGGGCGCGTGTGCTCGACGAGAATACTTGGTTCCGGTATCTTGACGCTCAAAACGAAAATGCGAACTACTCATGGTTTCGGCCGCGGCGTTTTTCTGTTATTCGTCCTTTCACTCTCACTTAACGCGCACTCTCAACCTTCGCCAAATCAGCCCGCCGCGGACCCGATCATTCATAACGCGAAGGTGTGGACGGTGGATAAGCGTCACCCTAATTACCATCGATCCTGCCAAGATCCGCGACGTCGAGATTGTGAAGACGATTGTCGGCGGAAAAACCGTGTGGGACAGCAATCAGAATGCAACCGACAATAAAGGACGTTGATATTTCCGCCGCTGACGGCCATATTCCATAGCCGTTTTGGGCGAAGTCGGTGTTGACTGGTTTTCGACATTGACGGAAAAGGGCAGTGGCCGCTCTCCCGTTCCTCCGGTTCCTCCGCAAACCCAATCCGCGCCAGATTCCTTGCTGGCAAAGGCTTTTGCACAGGTCAGGATGTACTAATGGCCATCTTGACTTGATCCCGATTCGGGCGTAACTTCCATTAAGTTTTTCTTAGTCCTTCGCGGATCCGTCAAAAGCCGCACCGGTAGCCACTTCCAGGCGGTTCGACCGAACGCAGCGACGCCAACGCTGGTTGGCGAGGTCGAGCCGGCAGGACAAATCGCGCCTCTCTCAGCAAAGACAGACCTGGCTTGTGCCGGGGTGTGGTCCTACACATGCATCGAGGTGCAGCATGAAACACAAGAATTTGCTAGCGATTGTGGGTCTCGCGTTGACTGTTGTCGTGAGCGCTGGAACCCTTGAGGCTCAGCACGATCCCGGGCCGCGCGGTGGAGACCCTGGAGTAGGGGGAGCTTTTCCAGGGGTAAGTACCGACGAAGAAATGTTTTTCAAAGCGACGATTTCGGATTTCATGGAAATAGACTCGGTAACTGGAAGCGTACCTGGGGAAACCGGCTCGGGTTTGGGGCCCACGTTCAACGGCAACAGCTGTGCGCAGTGCCACGCCCATCCGGTGGTTGGCGGCAGCAGTCCGACGCCCAATCCGCAAGTGGGTCTCGCTGTTTTGGATGGCGCTCGCAATACTGTCCCTTCGTTCATCACTAGTGACGGTCCGGTACGGGAAGCTCGATTCATCCGCAACCCCGACGGATCAAACGATGGCGGGGTCCACGGGCTCTATACCATCACCGGCAGGAGCGATGCGGAAGGTTGCAACCTGGCTCAACCGAACTTTGCGCAGCAACTGGCCGCTCACAACGTCATCTTCCGGATCCCGACTCCGACCTTTGGACTCGGCCTGGTGGAAGCCACACCGGATTCAACCCTGCAAGCAAACCTGGCGGCCAACCAGAGCGTCAAGTCGCAACTCGGGATTGCCGGCAGCTTCAACATGAGCGGGAACGACGGCACCATCACCCGCTTCGGATGGAAGGCTCAGAACAAGTCTTTGATGGTCTTCGCCGGAGAAGCCTACAACGTGGAGCAGGGAGTTTCCAACGAAGCCTTCACTAACGAGCGTTCAGCGGTGGCCGGTTGCGTCTACAACGGATCGCCGGAAGACAGCACCAATATTACTGAAAACGGCAGCCTCACCGGCACGGCGTCAGAAATGTCGTCGGACCTGGTGAACTTCGCCGCTTTCATGCGTCTGTCGGCGCCTCCGACACCGGCGCCGATGTCAAGCTCGGCCGCGAACGGAGCCAAACTCTTTAACAGCGTTGGCTGCGCGCTTTGCCATACCTCCACACTCACCACCGGCAAGGCGAAATCAAGCGCGATGTCAAATGTCACTTACCACCCGTATTCCGATTTCGCCATCCATCACATGGGCACGCAGTTGGCGGATGGGATCAACCAGGGGGCGGCTGGGCCGGACCAGTTCCGCACGGCGCCACTCTGGGGCCTTGGCCAGCGTTTGTTCTTCCTGCACGATGGAAGAACCTCTGATCTGTTGCAGGCTATTCAGGCCCATGCCACTGACTGCTCCAACGGCAATTTCCGCTTCCGGTCATCGACCAGCCAAAGTTGCGGGTCGGAAGCCAATGACGTGGTACGCAGATTTAACTCCCTCAACCGCTCGCAGATGCAGGATGTGTTGAACTTCCTGCGTTCGTTGTAACGTGACTGCTCGTTTCTTCCCGGATCGCGGAGAGTGCTGGTGAGACTCTCCGCGATCCTCTCCATTTCTCGATGTCCGTGGATGCAGGTAGGCATCGCTCTGCTTTTCCTGGCGCGGGCGCCGATTGCGCACTCCGCCGTTTGTGAGCTGTCTCCCGAAATCCGTGCCGAGCTGACAAGGACTTCGAAAGTCGTGGCCAATCCCACGGACTATGACCAGAATGTTGCGCCGTTTCTCGCGTTGCGCGCGCGGTACCCGAATGACCTGCTGGTCCACGAGCTCTACCAGGACGCGGTGCAACGCCACGGAATCGAGGGCCATTTAAGAAAATTGACCGAGGAGTATCAGGTTCTTTCCATGCAGCATTCCGACGACCTGATGTACAGCTACCTGTACGCGCGCAGCCTGATCGGGCGTAATACTCCCACGGCCATTCAGCAGATCAGTGAAATCGTGACGGAGCATCCGGACTTTGCCCCGGCCCATGGCGCCCTGGCTGAGATCTATGCTTCCGCGCCGTTCCGGAATGACGAAAAAGAGAGAGTCGAGCGCGAGCGCTTTCTGGGGTTGTGTCCCGGCTCGGTGCTGCGATCGCGTCCGGAAAAGTTGCCCGACCCGAGTCCATTGCTCGACCAGGCGGATCGCCTGCTGGCAGGGAACGGCAACCCCGCGCAGGTCGAGGCCATGGCTCTTCAGGGCATTCGCGACGACGAGTGGCGCCTGCAGCGCATCCGGCCGTTCGACTGGTACAGCGTTACCTACAAACGCCAGGCTCAGACCGATCTGCAAGCCAGGTACTGGAGGGCGTGGAGCGTCCAGGTTCGCTGCGACCGCCGCGCTGGGCACCCGGAAAAGGCGGCGGCATTGCTCGCCCAGATGGATCAACGGGCCACCGCCTTGGAGGGCCACACAGACCCGATCTATTGGGATGCCCTGGCCACGCTTGCACGTTTGTACGAAGAGGGAAATCAGAGCGACTCGGCAAACCGGAAGCTTGACTCGATGCGGCAATTTCTCGCCCTGCATCCAGACCCCCAGCGCACCGCCGAGCTGGAAGATTTACGAAAGCTGATTGCGGCCCAGAACAAGTAGTTGTGATCCGCCTGAGCGGCTGCTGGCCGAGTCGGGCTGCGAGTTGTGGTTGGGGACACGGGGCAGGTGCGGGCCTCAGTGGTGCGCCGGCAGAAGAGGGACCGGCGGGACGCGGCCCAGTTGCTGCAGCTGCTGCTGGAAGAGCGCTTCCCGAAGATCTGGGTGCCGAGCCTGGAAGAATGACGAATGAGGATTCGCGGAGTCGATGACCGAAGCGACTCTAGCGTTTCAGTTGCGCAAGATAACCGTTCTCGGTGTTGTAGCCCTGGGTGGTGCTTTCGACGAACCTCAGAAAGTGACGCAAGTTTTCGCGTTCGGTCTGCTCGAGCTCGGAGAACTTGATCCGCACTCCGAATGATGGGCTGCTCTTGGTCACCACTCCGGTGAGAATCAGTCCCTTGATCCAGATCTTGCCGTTGGCCAGCCAAAGACCGATTTCTACATTAACCCCTGATGGCACGGGGGTGGCAGTCTCGACGAAACACCCACCTAAACCCGTATTCGCCAGATTCCCCCAGACCGGCACAGTTGAGTTGCCCAGGCGCAGCTCGACCGCAACAAAACACTTCATTCGGGCATGGCGGCGCCGGTCCTCATTCCGGGTAGGAGTGAAGATATCTGGTTGGAACGGCGGACTGAAGGCTGGACTGGTTGCCACTGGCTTGACCGTTGGCGGCGCCACCGCTGCGGGCTGTGCCACAGGCGAGGAATCTGCACTCTGAGCGGCAACGGCCGCTTTGGCATTACCGCCCTTTAGATTGCGCATGGCTTCGAGCAGAGCCTGATCGCGCTTTTCGGGCGTGGCTTCACGATAGACCTGAAGCAATTCTCCCAGATGGCTTACCAGGGCTGGATCGGTCAACAATTGCGTCCAGTCCGCACCCGTGCCGGAATACTTGGGATCACTCATAAGTAAGGGAACGACTCCCCAGAAAATCTGGTTGTGCCTCCACCAGATTGAAGCAGGATATCTTCTGGAACAAGATGACTATAGTCACCGGCAGGGGTAACTCTGGAAAGTGGCTTTAGTGAAAACTCCCGATAAAATATGCAAGGAGGATTGCGGTCGAAAGGAACCCATGAACATTCTCGTAGTTGAGGCGGAAGAAACGACGCGGAAAGTGATGGGCGTCATGCTCAACCGGCTTGGCTACAAAGTTGAGCTGACCTCAAATTGCAACGAAGGCTTTCGCGCTTATTGCGACCGGGGACCATACGATGTTGTCCTGATCGGAATGAGATTCGTGCGCGGCTCCGCCGGCGGCGGCTCGAAGTTTATCGACGATATGCGCCGCAAGAATCCCGATCAGCACTTTGCCTTTGTTACCGGCTCTCCCGTGCTGCACAAGCCCTTCACGTTGCAGGAACTGGATGACTTTATGGGCGCGTTCCGGCGCCCTGCTAATAGCCGATTTGGGTAAATTTTCTTGGATTGCTGTAGTTTCGCGGCGGTTGGGAGAATTGTTCAAGCTGCCAGGCTGTGGCTTACTCTTCGATCTGAGGCTTTGCTGCGGTTGGCTAACTCCTCCAGCAATGCCTCTTTGCTCTCGCCCCTCACGAATAGCCGTATCAACACCGCGTAGTTGAGCAGGCTCCAGAACGTCATGGCCTTGCTCGGGTCTCTGCCCTGCAGATCGCGAAGTTGTTTTATGTCCACTACCTTGGCGGCAAGGGCGACCAGCGGCTCCATCGCGCCGCCTGTTTCCGCCCAGCGGTCCGAAGCGATGCCGAAACTTTGCTTACGGCGATCCAAAATGAAATCGGGAACGCCCAGCCGGCGTCCAGCGCCGCGCACGATGTGCTTGCCGGTTTTCAACTTGATTTCCCAGGGAATGGAAAACGCTGTGTCCAGAATGTCCTGGCTGGCGAACGGATAATAAAGAATCTTGCGTTGCTCTTCCGCAAGTTTCGACCATATTGTGGTGGTGATCGCCACATCGCAGTAGTTAAGCGCATAGAGCGCAAGCGCATCATTAAACGATCTGTCCGCTACCGGTTGCAATTGCTCCGACCGGGAAGCGATGACTTGTTCACGAGACGCCCCATAGTTGTTCCTGACCCACTCAAAGTCTCCGTAGGCGGCATAGCTCCAGATCGGATGGAGGGGATCTGAGATCGGGAGGTGCAGGCTCCGGAATTCGTCCATATGCGCGGCCATCGCTCTCGCTCTCGGCCAGCCGGAACCCAGCGCGCGCAAGCCAAGATGCACGGGCGCCAGCGAGAGGAATCGCCGGCGCAGGTCATTGCGTGGGCGAAACGCGAAGTGGGTATCCAGGCCAAAAGCTGAATCCGCGGCCTCTCCACAGATAATCCGGTCCATGTGTCCGGGCAGGGCACTCTTGAACAGCAGATACAGCAGCACCGACTGCAAGTGATTCAGCGGAGCTTCTGCGGCCGCCAGTCCTTCTACAAATCCCGTCAGGAAATCTGTCGCTGTTGGAACAAACAGCGAGTGCCTCGTTCCCAGCTCGCACGCGGCGGATAAAGCATATTCCTGTTCGAAGTTGGTCTCAGGATTGTCGAAAGGATATGCAGTCGAAAAAGTATCGCGCACCGAGAGCTCATCTCGAGCAATGGTCGAGAGAATCGAAGAATCCACGCCGCCACTGAGCAGGGTTGCCACTCGAGGTGCGACCGGGGCCAGCCGGGCCACCGCGGTCTGCAGAGCCACCGCCACCCTCCGGATGGATTCCTCTTCCGGTTCTGAAGCCGAGGAGCCGGGCGGGTCATAGCCGCGGGACGCATCACTGATCCGCAGGTTTCCGTCCTTCAGGTCGATGACCAGGCTTCCCGAGACGCGCAACTGCCGAATGCCACGGAAAAGGGTTCGCGGCGGAGCGACAACCCGGTAGACCAGGAGTTCGGGCAGAATATCTTTGTCTTCTTCGATGGAAACGCCCGCCCGCCGCAGCCAGGCGATATGCGTGGAAGCAAAAAACTCTCCTCTGGAATTCGTGCAGTAGTACACCGGCCGTCCAGATACGGAAGATTTGGACACTTGCAGGGTCTGCAAGGCAGGCAGAAAGCAGGCCGTGACCAACGACACATCGTGGTTGGAATCTACGTGCCCTCCCAGCAGCGACTCCCAGACCACAATCTCGTCCTTTGACATCGACAAGCGGGAAAGAAAATCGTCCGTGGCGCAGGTCAGAAGCCAGCCCGGAGCAAACGGAAACTGCCGCGGGGAGCCACTCGCGGGCAATTGCGGAATACTCGAACGGGTTAGGGCCACGAAGAGCATTTAGGTGTTAGTTCGAGAGTTCCAGCTTAAGGTGTTCGCGAGTCGCGTGAGCCTTGGAGATCGCCTCCAGATCGTGAGCGACGTACATTCGTTCGAGCCAATCGCTCTCCGGGAATGCGCGGCCTTCGGTGATTCCTCGCCACCTGTCAATTTTCACATTCTCATTCATGGCATTGAATTCGTCGATCGCCAGTAATTCTCCGGCAAAGCGGTGATTGAAAATTCGCTTGACGTCGTCAAAATACATAGGCAGGTGCATCAGCATCCTCTTGCCCGGAAGCGACAATACCTGCAGGGCGTCACGGGTCGAGGAATAAAGGTCAACATCAATCGCAACAAATCCCAAAGGCGGATGCTGCTGGTTCCGCACGAAATCGGCCACGGTGTCTTTCACTTCACCCAGAATCAAAGTGGTCCGGCTGGTCAGCCGGGCGCGAAGCGCCCGCTCGTTCATCACGTAGTCGCCTGCTACCCATCGGTCCGGATGGTCGCGCTGGTCGCCGGTCAACTCGGGAAGTCCTCTACCGGTGTCGAAGCCATAAACTGCTACGTGAACCTTTGTTTCTTTCTCTACGTCCTCGCTGATCTTCTGCAATGCTAACAGCCCTTGTCCCCCGGCTACTCCAAATTCGATGACCGAAACTGCAGATATACCTTCCCGCCCAGCCTGATCGGCGGCCGCCAGCACGCCGGCTAGGTAATTGGGACGGCTGACCGCATCCCACTCCGATTTTACCCGCACGGAGACGGGCGCGACGCTGAGAACCTGTTTTGCGAGGAGGCGGAAAGGAGGCTCTTTGGCAACCCTGGATAAGCGTGCGACTAAAGTACTGGTCATCGGGAGGAGGACACCTTATAAAGCAACCGAGCTCGAACCTGACGCCAAATGCCCGAGCCGCTCGACCGGCGAGCCGTACGTCGGGTCTTCAATATCGGCTCTCTATGAGCGACTCAGTGGTGGATTTCAACAACGGCCAAAATTAGCCCAGCCGTTCAAGTTTTGGATGCCGAGGACTGCGCCATGGCTGTCCAAGCACGGTTAACGCCGAAGATGATCGCGGACAGGAAACAACGTCCTGGGATTGGGTCTTAACTATATAAGAGTAATAAATAGAATAAGATAGAGGTAAAGAAAGGTCGCGCCTGTCCCTGGCCGAAATCAAAGGGGCCCTTCATACTCCCATTGCAACGTGCAGTTATATGACCACAAAACCGCAAAATTAAGGTGTCGCGGTGTAAGGAAGGAATGGTGCGCCCGGAGAGATTCGAACTCCCGACCTATTGCTCCGGAGGCAATCGCTCTATCCAGCTGAGCTACGGGCGCGCTCTCCCAGTTTACATCTCAGAGCTTGGGCCATCAATCAGCAGAGGGAAAATGGATAGGGGGCACCCTCGCACTTTGGCTCGCAGTTGTCTAAGCCAGTCCACAGATGCATCTGATCGAAGCGAAAGCCCTGATTCGCTGAACCGCAGCGCCCTAGCTGATGGGGTTCCGCGAACTAGTAACGACCTCTGCCCCCGCCGCCACCGCCGCCGCGGCCGCCTCGATCTCCGCGATCTCTGCCACCGCCTCCGCCACGCTCCACCTTGGGACGGGCTTCGTTGACGTTCAGAGTGCGGCCCCCGAGTTGAGTGCCGTTAAGGGCGGCGATGGCTTTTTCTCCGTCTTCTGCATTCGTCATTTCCACGAACCCAAAGCCGCGTGAGCGGCCAGTGTCGCGGTCGGTCATGATGCTGACGCGGTCCACCTGTCCGTAGGCCTCGAACATCTGCCGGAGTTCTTCTTCCGAAGTATTGAAGTCCAGGTTCCCAACGAAAATGTTCTTCAAGCGAGTAGCCTCTAAGTGAGCTATCTGAGAGTGACTGACTTCGGCGGAAAAGCGGAGGCTGGTTTGCCGTCTTGCTGCCGGAGCAGGGGAACAGTCAAATGCGTGGGGAAGTATAGCAGGTCTTTCCATTCTGGGAAGTGATTCCGTGACGGGGTGGTAGGGCTCCCTACGGATCCGCATGAACACGGTCTTACTCTGCGATCTTGTGCGGCTTCGCGGGCGAAAGTTTTCAGCGCAAAGCTCACCCCGGAGAGGAAGAGAAGAAAATTCGATCCCTTGCTAGAGTTCCAGCTTTCCGATTACCGTTTTCAAAACTTCTGCTGAGTGCCGCAACTTGTCGATCTCCTCCGGACTCAGTTCAATGCGGAGGACCGTCTTTACTCCCAGACGATTGATCACCGTGGGCAGGCTGAAACAGACATCACCCATGCCGTAATACTCGTCAATCAGGCTGGAAACTGAAAGCACGGTGCTCTGGTTGCGAAGAATGGCCTGAGTGATGCGCATCAGTCCAGCGGCCACGGCGTAGTAGGTCGCGCCCTTACGTTTGACGATCTTATACGCCGCGTCTCGCGTCTGGAGAAAGATCTCTTCCATGGTTCGTGGCTCAAAGGGCATGCCTTGAGCCTTGCAGAATTCCGCGAGGTGCATGCCCGCAATGTTGGCCATGGACCACACCGGCACTTCGCTGTCTCCGTGTTCGCCCACGATGTAGGCATGGACACTACGTGCATCGACACCGAAGTGCTGGCTGAGCAGGTAGCGGAAGCGCGCCGTATCTAGGACTGTGCCCGAGCCGATCACCCGCTCTCTTGGCAATCCCGAGAGTTTCCAGGCCGCGTAGGTCAGCACATCCACTGGATTGGTAGCAATCAGCAGTATGCCCTGGGGGTTGTGCTTTACCACCTCGGGCACGATCGCCCGCCAGATGGCGGCATTTTTTTGCACCAGATCAAGACGGGTTTCGCCGGGTTTGGTTCCGGCCCCGGCGGTGAGGACCGTGACTGATGCGCCGGCGCAGTCCGAATAATCGCCGGCCCATACTTTGGTGGGAAAAGCGAAGGGCACGGTGTGGTTGAGGTCCATGGCCTCGCCTTCGGCCTTGGCGTGGTCAGCATCAATCAGCACGATCTCGGACGCCAGTCCGCTCAACAGCAAGGCATAGGCAAAGGTCGCGCCCACTTTGCCGACACCCACTACGGCAACACGGACAGGATGCGACTGTTCTGCAGTTTCAGTGGTCACAGAGTCTCGCCTAACACTTATCTACCGTCCAATATCCACCGCGCTGGTACCCGATCTGCAGCAGCCGGTTTTTCGGATCGTGCCGCTTTTCACAGTTGGGACACTTCAAGTATCGGCTCCAGGCGGTCCCTTGACGATCGTAATTTTCGGAGACGGCAAAGGTGGTCCCGCAACTGCAGGGTACGAGGAACATCTTAAGTCGAGTGTGATCGACTTTTGACATTTCGAGGAGGAATCAATCTCTAAGAACCTTCTTCGACTGCCACCATGGAATTCTTTTTGCCGCGTTTATTGGCCTGGAGAACTTTTTTGCGCAGGCGCAGCGACTTTGGAGTGACTTCGACATACTCATCGTCGGTGATGAATTCAATCGCCTGCTCCAGATTCAGGTTGCGGAAGGGGACCAGACGGATCGCCATGTCGGACGTGGAGGAGCGCATGTTGGTGAGCTTTTTCTCGCGCACGACGTTGACGTCGAGGTCGTTGTCTTTGGCGTTTTCGCCGACGATCATGCCTTCGTACACGTCGATGGTGGGGCCGACAAACAGTTCGCCACGCTCTTGCAGATTGTAGAGAGCGTAAGGCGTGGTCACGCCATTGCGATCAGAGACCAGCGCGCCCGTCAGCCGGTGCGGGATCTCGCCCTGCCATTCGATGTAGCCATCGAACAGCGAATTCATCACGATTGTGCCCCGGGTGTCGGTTAGCAACTGGCTGCGCAACCCAATCAATCCGCGGCTGGGCACGCGGAACTCGATGCGCACGCGCCCGTATCCGTGATTGTGCATGTTGAGGACTTCGCTCTTGCGCGCGCCCAACTGTTCCATCACCACGCCGACAAACTCTTCCGGAACGTCGACCGTGAGCTTCTCGATCGGCTCCATCAGCTTTCCATCTACGCGTTTGGTGACGATCTCGGGCTTGCCCACCATGAGTTCGAAGCCCTCGCGCCGCATCATCTCGA
Organism: Terriglobia bacterium; assembly: GCA_963734265.1. GTDB lineage: Bacteria > Acidobacteriota > Terriglobia > Terriglobales > Acidobacteriaceae > JAIQFF01. The sequence continues at coordinate 117,121 of CAVTGN010000008.1, read as the reverse complement.
TCAGGATGGAGAGCTGCAACTCGCCACGCCCCATTACCACGAAGGAATCCGTACTCTCGGTTTCTTCTACCCGCAGTGAAACGTTGGTTAACAGCTCTTTCTGCAGCCGCTCCCGCAGGTTTCTCGAGGTGACGTATGTGCCCTCGCGACCGGCGAAGGGCGAAGTGTTGACCGTGAACAGCATGGCGATGGTCGGCTCATCAATCGCGATGTGGGGAAGTGGCGAAGGATTTTCCGCATCGGTGATGGTCTCGCCGATGGTGATGCCTTCCACGCCCGCGACCGCGATGATGTCTCCCAGCGAAGTTTCCGTGATGTCGACGCGCTTCAGGCCGGAGAAGGAAAACAGCTTGGTAATTTTCGTCTTGTGCAGCGTGCCGTCCAGCCTGGCGATACCCACATCCTCGCCGGTGCGCATGGTGCCGTTAAAAACCCGGGCGATGGCCAGCCGTCCGAGGTAATCGCTGTAGTCGAGATTGGCCACCAGAATTTGCAGCGGTCCGGCAGGATCGCCCTTGGGTTCGGGGATGGTCTTGACGATAGCTTCGAACAGGAGCTGCAAATTTTCCCCGCCGCCTTTGATGTCGGTAGAAGCCGTGCCGGTCTTGGCGTTCGTATATAAGACCGGGAAGTCGATCTGCTCTTCCTTGGCGTCGAGATCGATGAACAGGTCGTAAACCTCGTTCAGCACTTCCTGCGGACGCGCATCCGAGCGGTCAATCTTATTGATCACCAGAATTGGAGGCAGATGAGCTTCGAGCGCCTTGCTCAGGACGTAACGCGTCTGTGGCAACGGGCCTTCGCTGGCGTCCACCAGCAACATGACTCCATCGACCATCTTGAGCGCGCGTTCCACCTCGCCGCCAAAGTCGCTGTGGCCGGGCGTGTCCACGATATTGATCTTGATGTCGTGATAGAAGATCGCCGTATTCTTGGCCAGGATGGTGATGCCGCGCTCGCGCTCCAGGTCATTCGAATCCATCACCCGTTCGATCAGGTGCTCGTTGGCGCGGAAAGTGCCGCTCTGGCGAAGCATGGCGTCGACCAGGGTGGTCTTACCGTGGTCCACGTGGGCGATAATGGCGATATTGCGAATGCCGGGATTCAAAAGTCAGATGCCTTTCTGGGTGTGCTCATCTACTACTTTACTATGTATTTGCGCGTTCCGCAGCCAGCTAGTTTCCCAACGGTAATGTCATCCTGAGCGAAGTGGCTGCTTCGCTTCGCGAAGCAGCAGCGCAGTCGAAGGACCCCTACTGCGCTCCACGGGTGTCGGTGTTTTCCCAAATTTGAACCCGGATGGGAAAGCCGATGGCGAGGTGATCGGCCGAGGTGATCAAATAGCGATGTCGAAGAGGGTAGGGGTCCTTCGACTTCGTCTTTCCATTCGCGAAGCGAATGGTAAGACTCCGCTCAGGATGACACTACTGACTATCGTTGGAAGACGGCCGCTATAACACCAGATCCGTTTCGGCTCGCGCTCGCAGCCGGTACCAGGTCACAATTGCGGCCAGCGAAAAGACGAAAATGATGGTGGAGATGGCATTGATCTCCGGGGTGATGCCGCGACGCAAACGTCCCCAGATCTCGAGCGGCAGGGTATTGTCGCGTCCGATCAGAAAAAAGCTGACCGCGATTTCGTCCATCGACAGAGTGAAAATCAGCAGCGCCGCGCCGATGATCGACAAGCGCAGATTGGGAAGAGTCACGCGCCAGAACGTCTGCCAGTAATTTGCGCCCAAATCGAGCGACGCTTCCTCCTGGGCGCGATCGAGTTTCTGCAAGCCCGCGAACACTTCGGTGGTGGCTACGGAAATCAGCGCCGTGCCGTGGCCCAGCACGATTGTGAGCAGGCTCAGCTTCACGCCGGCTTCGCGAAAAAGCATCAGCAGAGAGAGTCCGGTGATGATGCCTGGCAGGATCAGCGGCAGCAGGACCAGCCTGCGAAACAGGACTTTGCCAGGGAAGTTTGCCCGATCGAGGGCCAGCGCCGCAGGTATCCCAAACGCGAGCGAGATTGCCATGGCCGCGAACGCCACTAAAAGACTGTTCAGCACGGACGTCCAAATCGCGTCATCGGCGAAAAGCAGGCGGTACCAGTTCAGCGTGAGATTGTGCGGAGGAAATCCACCCACCCCCGAACCGTTGAACGAATAAACGATGAGAGTGACAATCGGCAGGTAGAGAAAACCGAACACGACAATGGCGTGCCACGGCAGCCAGCGCGACCTGGGTATGGTTTGTTCGCGGCTCATCGGTAGCTCCACTTCTTCTCCAGATTCTCCGAAAGAAAGAGGAGCGCGAGTACCAGCGCCAGCATGCAAAACGAGATGGCCGCACCCAAGGGCCAGTTGTAGGCCGCTCCGAAGAGGCTGACCACAATGTTCGAAATCATGATGCCGCTGGGGCCGCCCAGGAGCAGCGGCGCAAGAAAGTCTCCCAGGCTTAGAACGAATGCGAATGTCGCTCCTGCCAGAACTCCGGGAATAGAAAGAGGAAAGATGACGCGCCAGAAAGTCTGAAAAGGCGATGCGCCCAGATCGTGGGAGGCCTCGATGAGATTTCGCGGGATGTGTTCGAGCGATGCGTAAATCGGCAAGAATGCGAAGGGCGTGTAGATGTGAGTGAGCGTCAGCACCACCGCGAACGGGCTATACAACAAGAATTCCAGCGGATGTTTGGTCAAGTGTACATACTGAAGAAGCGTATTGAGCACGCCATCACTGCCCAGGATGGTTTTCCAGGCGTAAGCGCGAACCAGGTAACTCACCCAGAGCGGAATGATCACCAATTGATAAAGCAGGTCTTTTCGCTTGCCCGCATAAAACGAAAGGTAGTAGGCCAGAGGATAGCCAAGCAGCAGCGAGAAGATCGTGACTCGCGCGGCGATCCACATGGAGCGAAACAGTGTCTGCCAGTAAACATTGACCCGGAAGAGTTGGCGATAGTTGTCTAACGTCCAGGAGTGAACGATCACCTGCGACGGCGAAACCGACCAGAAGCTGTAACAGAAAAGAAGAGCGTAGGGAACGAGCAGGAACACGACGACCCACACCAAAGGTGGAAGCGTGATCGCGGCTCGATAGGCGCGGGAGAACATCAGACTCGTTCCTGGGATTGCTTGACGGGCACGGCGTCTGCCGACGAGAACTCCAAATCCAGATCGCCGTCCCAGTTTTCCCGGCTGGCGGCACGAATCGACAGAGTCAGTCCATCGGCGCATTCGATCTGCAGAAGTTCGGTGGCTCCGTGGAATGCCTGGCGCAAAACTCTGCCGCGAAAGCGCACCGTAGCCGCCTCAGCCGGCCCGTCAGCCAACCGGATGTTCTCGGGTCGTAGTGAGAACAGGCCGGGACCATCCCGCAATCCGGTTCGCCAAGAAAGTGAATGGCAACGGGCCACGCCGTCCTTCACTTCACCGCTCAGCAGGTTGGTGTGACCGATGAACTGCGCGGTATAGGCGGTCGCCGGCCGGTTGTAAATTTCGCGCGGGGACGCAACCTGCTCCAGCTCTCCCATGCGCAACAGAGCGATGCGGTCCGACATGACCATGGCTTCTTCCTGATCATGAGTGACAAATACGAACGAGATTCCGACCTCACGCTGCAGGGATTTCAATTCCACCTGCATCTGGCGGCGAAGGTTGGCGTCCAACGCCGAAAGCGGTTCGTCAAGCAGCAGCAGGCGCGGCCGGTTTACCAGAGCCCGGGCCAGAGCGATGCGCTGCTGTTGTCCCCCGCTGATTTTTGACGGCTTCGAGCCGGCGTATGGCGTCATCTTCACCATATCCAATGCTTGCTCCACTCTGGTCGCGACTTCCGGTTTAGGCAGCCCCGCGATCTTCAATCCGTAGCCCACGTTCTCCGCCACAGTGAGATGAGGGAACAGGGCGTAGTGCTGGAACACGGTGTTGACACGCCGCCGGTAGGGAGGAAGATCGTCGAGACGCTCGCCACCCATGAAAATTTCGCCCGAGGTGGCGTTCTCGAAGCCGGCGATGATACGCAATAAGGTGGTCTTGCCTGAACCGCTCTCGCCGAGAATGGTGAGAAACTCGCCCTCCGCAACCTGCAGCGAGATATCGCGCAGTACGGGGTTTTTCCCGAAGGACTTGGCGACCTTGCGGATGTCGAGCAAGGAAGCAGGTGAGGCTGGAGTTGCGTCGGTGATTGCGGATTGGCTCAAGGTGGCCACGCTGTCCTTTTAAAAGCCTTGTGCTATCTGGCACCGGCGTTTCACCGGTAATCCTGTTTTTGGAAGCGCGGGTGAGTCGCCCGCGTCTACATGGCCATGTATGGCCACACTGCGCATCTATTGCGCTGCCTTCACTTCGTTCCAGATCTCGGTGTACTTCGCGCGGCGCGGAACATCCTGCCAAAAATAGAGGCGCCTCTGATAATTGTCCACATCGTCAAGGTGGAGGCTCTTGATTTCTTCGGGCGTCATAAACTGCGCCGCCTGCGGATTCGCCGGCGTATACCCAGTCACGTCCGTCACCTTCTTCTGGGTCTGCGCCTCCACCATGTAGGCCAGGAATTTGTACGCCAGTTCCTTGTTTTCGCTGCCCGCAGTGATCATCAAATGATCAATCCAGCCCGTCGTGTTTTCCCTGGGGATGGTTTCTCCCACGGGAAAGTTGATCTTGCGCAACTGGTTGGTCATCAAGGGCCAGCCCATGGCCGCGACCACTTCGTGATTCTGGAACAGATTGGTCAGCTCGCCAGCAGTCGACCACATCTTGCGGATGTTCGGTTTCAACTCCAGCACTTTTTTCTTTACCGCTTCCAGTTGTTCATCATCCAGGTTATAAAGCTGCGTAGGATCGGGCTTGTCGTAACCCAAAAGCTGAGCCGCCATATACATGGTCGAGAGATCATCCCACACTGAAATCTTGCCGCGATACTTCGGATCCCACAGCACCGACCAGCTTTCCGGAGGTTTGGGGAACGCCGTGGTGTCGTAAATCAGCGGATCAGGCCCCCACATGAAGGGCACGCCATAGACTTCTCCCTTAAGGTGTACCAGTGGAAGGGAAGTGAGCTGGGGCGAAAGCTGGTTGTAAGCGGGAATTTGCGAGAGATCGAGCGGGAGCGCAAGGCCTGCGGCGGCGATTGAAGTGGCAACGTCGCTCGAAGGCGAGATCACATCATAATTTCCCGCGCTGCCGCCGCGCAGTTTTGAAACCAACTCATCGCTGGAACCCATGTAGGTCGCGGAAACCTTGCAGTGATACTTTTCCTCGAAGCCGCGCACAAAAGATGGGTCGGCATAGCCTTCCCACACCAGCAGGGTTAGCGACGGTGTCTTCTTGGTGCAGGAAGCCGCCAGAAGAACGACTGCAAACAATGAAATGCAAATCGCAAAACGCCGGAGCATCACTTAACCTCCGCGGTGGAAGCTGCCGTCCATTCAGGTGCCTGATAGACCGCTTTTCCGCCGACCATGGTCAATAGGACTTTCGTGTCCGCGATCTGGTTGGGCTTGATCTTGAACAGATCCTGCGAAAGCACGATCAGATCGGCCAGCTTTCCGGGCTCGAGCGAGCCTTCAGTTTTTTCGCGATGCCCGGCAAACGCCGCGCCCAGAGTATAGGCCCTGATCGCGTCCTCCAGGCTGATACGTTCCCCGGGTACAAAGCCGCCCGCCGGAGTGCCTTCCCGGGTCTGACGAGTCAAGGCGTTCTGTATTCCTTCCCAGGGATTGAGCGTGACTACCGGCCAGTCACTGCCGAAGGCAAGCACGCCGCCTGTGCTCTCGACGCTGTGCCACACCCATGCCCTTTGCACTCGTTCTTTACCAACGTTGCGAGCCCAAATGTCCAGAGTATCTGAGTCGGGATAGGCATGGAGCGGCTGGAAGCTGGCAATCACACCCAGCTTGCCGAAGCGAGGAATATCCGGGGCGCTGATAGTTTCGATATGCTCAATTCGGGGACGCGCATCGCTGGTGTGATTGGTCTCGGCTGCGTGCTGGTAAGCGTCGAGCGCCAGACGAACCGCTTTGTCCCCGATGGCGTGAGTAAAAATTTGCAGCCCCCGGCGATCAAGCTCAGTCACTGCTTCGGTGTACTTGGCCGGCTCCCAGAACAGTTTGCCAATCTGGGTTGGATCATCGCTGTAAGGCGTGAGCATGGCGGCGGTGTGCGATTCGACTACGCCGTCGAGAAAGAATTTGACCGCGCCCGCGGAAATCCACTCATCGTGATATTTACTGCGCGCATCTTCTATCTGCGTTAACGCCTCCTGGGTCAACGCCGGAGGGTCGAGGTGGTACGCCATGTAAAAACGCAGGGTCAACTCGCCGTTCTTGCGCAACTCGTCGTACAAATCGACATTTTGCAGATCGCTGTCACGCAGATCTACCCCGCCCGCGCTGTGGACCCGGACCAATCCCGCGCGATTTGCTTCCTGAAGCCCCCGGCGCAATGCCTGAAGCCTTTCCTCGCTATCGGGGACAGGCATAACGCGACGAAATATCGCGTCCGCGCCATCTTCTTTAATCGCTCCCGTGGGCTCGCCGGTCGCCGGATTACGCACGTAGATGCCGTTGCGAGGATCGGGAGTGTCGCGGGTTACTCCTGCCAGCTCCAACGCCTTGCTGTTTGCCCACCAGCTATGGCCATCGTAAGCCTGAAGGTAAACCGGGCGGTCCGGAATGATCTCGTCCAGATATTTTTTGTCAGGTACAGCGGCGGCGCCGAAAATCGGATACACCCAGCCCCGGCCCAGAACCCAGGGCGCTGTTGGATGCTGTTGTGCGAATTCCTTAACGATCTTTTGAACTTCAGCAATGGTTGTCGCGTCGTTCAATCGGGCCTGCAGCAGGTTGAGCGACCCTTCGATGAAGTGGATGTGGGAGTCGGTGAAACCCGGTAGAAGCAACTTTCCCTTAGCGTCGATGACCCTGGTAGCAAGTCCGCGATACGCGGCGATCTGCTTCGAGTCGCCCACGGCCAGAATCTTGTCTCCGCCGATGGCGAGTGCCTCCGCCCACGGCTGCCTGGGATTGACGGTGTAAATGCGGGCGTTCAGAATCACCGTGTCCGCCACCGGGGACTGGGACTGTGCCTGCGCCAGCGTGGCTAGAGCAAGCAGGGCAAGCAAAGCCAGCTCGACTGTGAGTTTCCCGGGCTTGACCAAAGATTTTGCCTTTCGATCCGCGTTTTCTACGTTACATCTTCTTTAAGTCTTTCGGCCCACGGTTCTCTGCGCAACGCGACATACTAAAAGGTGGGCGGGGTATTCACCCACAGCACCCAGGTTTCACCCCGGCCGGGATTTTTCCAGCGATGCGGCGTGGCGCTCTCGAAATAAAAACTGTCGCCGGGTTGAAGCCGGTAGTCCTCGCCCTCGAGCGAAATCTGTAATTCTCCCCGCAGAATGTACAAAAACTCCTCGCCTTCGTGAGTATAAGATTCTCCGCTGCCAGACTGGGGAGCGATGCGAAACAGGTGCGGCTCCATGACGGTGTTGCCCCAGGCCAGCAACTCCATACGGACACCGGGCCCGGCCTCGAGCACTTTGCGTTTGTCGGGTGAAACCAAACGAATGTTAGGTTCGGCGGGATCGAAAAAGCCCAGGATGTTGGTTTTGTAAAAGCGCGCCAGTTTGCGCAACGTGGAAACCGAGGCGCTCATATGCGAGCGCTCCAGAGCGCTCAGGAATCCCAGTGAAATGCCCACCGCCTTGGCCACATGGGCCAGCGAAAGGCCTCGTCGGATTCGCAACTGGCGCAGACGCACACCGATCGCGCGCGCGCCGCCGTCGGGCACGGAGCGCACCTGGCCGTTGCGCTTGAGCAGTTGCACGATCGCAGGAGCATTCAACCCGCGGACCCGGCGCAGAAAGCGGGCTCGCTTGAGCAGTTTGACGTCTTCGGGACCGTACAGGCGGTACTTACTGGCAGTGCGGCGGGGATGAGTGAGTCCGAGGCTTTCCCAGGAACGAATGACCGAGGGAGACACGCCTACCAGGCGCGCCACATCCCCAATTTTCAGGTAATCTTTCGAGTCTCGCCGCTTCATCCCAAGCCAGCTCCGCGCGAGTTTTGCGATCAAGCAAAGAAGTATTTTTCTCTTGACATTGCGGGAGATAGGCTACTAACCTTGCGCGATTATAGCAAGGTTTGTTTTCCCGCAATACGTCGGTTTCTAAACAAAAAATTTGGCATCCGTAACCCGGAGGTTCCCCCATGTATCCGTTGACGGCGCGTGGTTCGTCAGCCTTCTGTTTGGCGACACTGGGATTATTGGCGTTCCTCTTGACACCTGCTTTGGGACAGAGCACCGGTGGACGAGTGCTCGGGCGAACCGCCGATCCGACCGGCGCCGTGCTCTCTGACGTCGCAGTGCATCTGACCAATCAGGCTACGAGTGTCGCTCGTGACACCAAGACCAACGCCAGCGGAGATTACAGTTTTCTGGAGGTCGTGCCCGGCGTTTACACCGTCGAGTTCGAACTGGCCGGCTTCAAGAAGAACGTACTCAAGAACGTGACGGTGGAAGTCAACGGCGTGGTCACGCTGAATTCGGTTCTACAGATTGGCCAAGCCAAAGAAGTCGTGGAAGTAACTTCCGAAGCCCCGCTGGTGGACACCACCAGCACCCAGTTGGGAACGGTCGTGAACGACCGTACGGTGTCGGGGCTGCCTTTGAATGCCCGTGATACATATCAGTTCCTGCAATTGCAGCCCGGCGTCATGTCGACCGTGGGCTCCAGCAATTCGACGATCTACGGCAGCAATAACGCCGGCGCGGTTTCGGTCAACGGAGGCCGTGGTCGCTCCAATAATTTCAATGTGAATGGCGGCGACGCCAACGACCAGTTCGTGAATCTGCCGACCGTGCAGCCTACCCCGGACAGCATTCAGGAGTTTCGTGTCCTGACTAACACGTTTGACGCCGAATATGGCCGCAACTCTGGTTCAGTCGTTAATGTCGTGACGAAGTCCGGAACCAACCAATTTCATGGCAACGTGTACGAATTCTTCCGCAACAAGGTCCTGAACGCCCAGGGCTATCTGAATGTGGTGAAGCCCGACCAGCAGCAGAATCAGTTCGGTGGCACCTTTGGCGGACCGATCAGGAAGGACCGTACATTCTTCTTTGCTTCGTATGAAGGCCGTCGCATACGACAGGGAATTCCGTCCCCAACTGTGACTGTTCCTACAGCGGCGGAACGTCCCAGCGCTTCCCAGCCTTTTGCGGACTTCACCGACGCCGGCGGCTTTAGTCCCACCGCTGTGTTGAACAATTCCAGCAACTTGAGTAACCGGCCTGGGTGTCAGGCCGCAATATCCGCCAATGGCGGAGGCGTCCTGAGCGATGGTGTGCTCTACACGAGCCTTTTTCCTAACAATCAGATCCCGCTGGCCTGTATGGACGCGACATCCGTCGATCTTCTCCAGTTTGTCCCCTTGCCGACTGGCGGTGGCAACCTGATTCAGAGCGTTCCGGTACAACCTACGCGTGGCGACCAGGCGACTTTCAAGTTTGATCACAAGATCAACGATCGGCAGAACTTCAGCGCGTACTATTATTTCACCGACGACACGACGACCCAGCCCTTTGCCAACTTTCAGCTGGCCGGCGCCAACGTTCCCGGATTCGGTAGCGTGATCGCAGAGCGTTTTCAGCAATGGAATCTCTCGCACACCTGGACCGTCAGTAACAACTCGGTTAATGAATTTCGTTTCAACTACAATCGCGAAGCCCAGCGTACCTTCCAGCATCCCGAGACCACCAGCCTGGTGCAGGACTCTTGTCCTCCCGCGCCGTCCTGGCTCACTAGTGTTACCGGTCCGGTCCCCTGCTTCTCTGACGGCACTCCGGGCAACGACACCGGCATACATCCCGGGTTGGGTCCGACGCGCGAAGGTCTGCCGTTCATTCAGATCTCCGGCGGCTTCAACCTGGGGAACAACGCCGAAGGCGAACTGCCCCAGGTCGGGAACTCTTTCCAGTGGTCGGACAATTTCACCAAGGTAGCGGGTAACCACACGATCAAGTTCGGCGGCGACGTTCGCCGTCAGCGTTTTGACCAGACTCTGTACTTCAATGTGAGTGGTGAATACTTTTATTTTGGCGGCGGGACGAACGATCCGGGCGCATCGAATCTGTTTCCCAATTTTCTTCTCGGCCTGCCCGATCAGTTCGGTGAAGGCTCGCCGCAAACCGAAAATGTCCGCAGCACTTCTACCTATGTCTTTGCTCAGGATAGCTGGAAGATCAAACCAAATCTGACCCTGAACTACGGGCTGCGCTGGGAATTCAACACGCCGATCGCAGACATCGGCCACCGCGTGCAGACTTTCCGTCCCGGCCAAAGCACCCAGGTTTATCCCTGCCTCTCCACTGGCAGTAATGACTGCGCGTCGCAGTTTCCAACCGGCCTGGTGGTGCCCGGGGACAAAGGTGTTCCGAACGGTCTGACGCAGACTTACTACAAGGCGTTTGCGCCGCGCTTCGGACTCTCCTGGAGCCCTGGCAAGTCGGGCAAGACCAGCCTGCGTTTGGGTTGGGGCTTGTTCTACAACCCGATCGAGCAACTGGTACTGGAACAGTTCAGCGCCGAGCCTCCCTTCGGCGGCAGCATCATCAACTCCAACACCCAGTTCAATACGCCGTTTGTCGGACAGGACGGAACCGTCTTTCCCAATGTGTTTGGTGGTTTCATCACGCCTAAGCCTGGAACGGCGGTGGACTGGTCACGTTACGAGCCGATTCTGCTGTTTGGACAGTTCCAGCCCCACATGCGCGCTCAAACTACCGCGCAGTACAACGTAGGCATTCAGCGCGAGCTGACCAACGACATGAAGCTCCAGGTCAACTACGTTGGCTCCCAGGGACACCGGCTGCTGGCCACTCACGACATCAATTTTGCCAACCCCCAGACCTGTCTCGATATCAACGCGATCGAAGGAGCCGGAACCTGCGGTCAATTTCTGGAAGACCAGCAATATCAATTGACGGTCCCCGCGGGTTTTCAGTTCCATCTTCCGAGCGGCAAGATGCTTACTGGCGCGCCGGGTGGCGGCACTCCGATTAACCTGGTCGGCCTGCGGCCTTACTCCTCACCGAACTGCGACCCGGTTACCAGCATTGGTTGTCCGCCGGACGGCGTTCCGGTATTCACCAGCATCTTTGCCCAGGACACGATCGCCAACTCCGCCTACAACTCACTGCAAGCGTCGCTGGAGAAGCGATTCTCCCACGGATTACAGTTTGAATTGGCCTACACCTGGAGCAAATCATTCGACGAAGCATCCAGCTTTGAAGGCATTCTCAATCCCATCGATCCCCGGCGCAGCCGCTCACTTTCGCTCTTCGATGCTCGGCACCGGATTGTATTCAGTTATGTTTGGCAGCTGCCGGTACCTAAATACGACGGGATCAAAGGGGGAATTCTGAATGGCTGGTCGCTATCTGGAATTACGACCTTCCAAACTGGCTTTCCTATCCGCATCACGTCCAGTGCTGATAATGAGCTGATGAACAGCTTTGACTTCGAGCTGCCGGGCGAGCCCCTGCAACTAGCGCCATTCAAGACCCAGAATCCACGCACGGTGGGTTGCGCTCCGGAAACCGGACCTACAGATCCGACCCATAGCGGCACTCCCTGTTCTCCGGTTACCAACCAATTCTTCGATCCCAATATCTTTACGGAAGATTCGGGGGCGTTTCCTCAAATACTGGGGACGATTCCTGACACCAAGCGGACCCTCTGCTGCGGTCCGCACATCAGCAACACAGATCTCGCTATTCTCAAGGTCATTCCGATCAGCGAGAACTAAGCACATGGAATTTCGTGGTGAGTTTTTCAACATATTCAACCACACGCAGTTCCTGAACCCGGATGGAAACAGCAGCGACGGTTCGCAGTTTGGCCAGCTCACCGAGACGCGCGATCCGCGCCTGGTGCAGTTTGCCCTGAAGTTCTATTTCTAGTTCGAAGCCCGGGCGGCTTCGTCTGCCCGGGCACTCTAATGGCCGCATCGGCCTGAGCTTTCCTGGAGACCAAGATGTACCCCGCATTGCAGAAAGAGCTCGAAACCTTCGAGCGTCGCACGCCGAAATCCGCCGCAGCTCACAAGAAGAATCTCAAACGCATTCCCCTGGGGGTGGCAAGCAACTATCGTGCCTACGATCCCTACCCGATTTTCGTGAAGGAGGGGCAGGGCAGCAAGTTTCGAGACCTGGATGGCAACGAATACATCGATCACAACCTCTGCTTCGGCGCGTTGATGGCCGGCCATTGCCATCCAGCAGTGATGAAGGCGGTGGAGAAGCGCCTCAGCACCGGGACGATGTTCGGCATGCCGCATGACATGGAATGGGAACTGGCTGAAGAAATTTGCAACCGCTTCCCGGTGGAAATGTGCCGCTTCGGCAACAGCGGTACGGAAGCCACCATGCACGCCATCCGCCTGGCCCGCGCTGCCACCGGGCGCGACAAGATCATAAAGTTTGAAGGCGGGTACCACGGCCTGCACGATTCCGCGCTGGTCAGCGTCAAACCGCATGCTCCGGAATATGGCAGACGTGCACGCCCCGACGTCTGTTCCCGGGGGCTTAGGAGTGCCAAAATCGGCAGTCGCCAACGTCGTTGTCGCTACCTTCAACGATTTAGCGACCGTCGAACTGCGTTTCCAGCAGAATCCGGGCGAAATCGCCGCCATCATTCTTGAACCCATCATGATGAATGTTGGGTTGTGCATGCCGCAATCCGGCTTCCTGCAGGGTCTGCGCGATCTTGCCACCAAGAATGGCGCATTGCTGATCTTCGACGAAGTAAAGACCGGCGCGAAATTGGGATGGGGCGGCGCCTCGGAATACTTTGGCGTGAAGCCGGACATGATCTGTCTGGCCAAGTCGATTGGCGGCGGCCTGCCGCTGGCGGCGTTCGGGGCCCACAAGTCCGTGATGGACCTGATTTCGCAGCACAAAGTTTTTCACGGTGGCACGTACAACACTAATCCGGTCTCAATGGCTGCAGGATTGGCTACGTTTCGCGAGGTCCTGACCCGCGAAAACTATGCCCATGTCGACAAACTCAGCCAGAAGTTGACAGAGGGCTACCGCAAAATCGTCGCCAAGGCTGGCATACAAGGCTACATCGCCAGCGCCGGGGTCAATGGCGCTTTGATGCTTTATCCCAAAGAGATTCGCAATTACCGCGACTGGGAAGCCATCGATATCGACCTGTGGCGCCACTACTGGTTTGCCATGGTTAATCGCGGCGTGATGGCGCAGCCCTACTGGTGGGACGAGCAGTGGACGATTTCGGTGCAGCACACCGAAGCCGACATCGACAAACATCTCTCCGCCTTTGAAGATGTGGCCCCGGCCCTGGCCAAGGCGCAGCAGGAGCGAGTGGGAGAAGTGGTAGCGGTGGCTCACTAGACTTTCGTAGCGCCGCCGTCCCGGCCGTGTCGTAGGGGCGTCCCGCCACGCAGCGAGGGCAGGATGCCCTCGCGACAGCCGGCAAGATGCCGGCGCTACATAACCCAACCCCAAGGAGCAGGTATTGCCGGCGACGGATCCTGAGCAGCCTCATCTCAAGCGTGTCCTCGGCCGCGCCGACCTGGTTCTCCTGTTCGTGGTGGCGATTTTCAATCTGAACGTGGTCCCGTCGATTGCGGCCAATGGCGGGGTCACAGTCTGGTTGTGGATCGTATCGCTGCTCCTGTTTTTCTGGCCCCAAGGGATTGCCGTCATCGAGCTGGCTCACCGCTATCCGGGAGAAGGTGGCGTCTACCTGTGGGCCAAGGAGGTCTTTGGTGACTTCCACGGCTTCCTCTCAGGCTGGTGCTATTGGACCAACAACATGCTTTACGTGCCGACAGTCATGTTGTACTTCGTGGGCGTCTCGGTATTCGTGTTAGGTCCGAACCATCAGGCGCTGGCCGACAATAAAGTCTTTGCTCTGGTTGTGGCGTTGGTGCTGCTGGTCATTCTCGTCGTGCTCAACATTGTGGGCCTGGGAGTAGGGAAGTGGGTCAATAATCTGGGCGGCATAGGCACTGGCGTCGCCGCCGCGGTTTTGATTGGCCTGGGCCTGGTTATCTGGTTACGTTTCGGCTCTACCGTGAGTGCGGCTGATTTTCGAATTCCGGCGAACCCTCGCTTTGTGCTCAATTCATTTGGCGTGATCTGTTTTGGACTTGTCGGCCTGGAATTGGCATCCGTGATGGGAGACGAAATACAGGATCCGCAACGGACACTGCCTGGTGCAGTGGCCTGGGGCGGGGTGCTCTCGGGCCTCCTCTACATTGGAGCTACACTCACCTTGCTGATCGCGGTGAGCAAGGATGAAATCAGCGTGTTGCAGGGCATCGTACAGGCAGTGGCCCACATGGCGGCGCGAGTGGGTGTCGGCTGGATCGTGGCGCCGTTTGCCCTGTTGCTGAGTTTTTCCATCGCCGGTATTGGTTCGGCGTGGCTGGGAGGTTCGGCGCGCATTCCGTTTGTCGCCGGTCTCGACTCCTACATGCCGGCTTGGATGGCCAAGGTGCATCCGCGGTATGCGACGCCATATGCGGCCCTGATCGTTCACGCCGCAGTTTCGATGGTCCTGATTGTGATGAATTTTTTGGGCGCCGGTGTGCAGGAAACATTCCAGAAGATGCTATCGCTGGCGGTGGTCCTGCAGTTGATTCCGTTTCTGTATATGTTTGGAGCCCTGTTGAAGCTGGCGGTGAACGGTTCTGCGGAAGAGGGACACTACAGCAAAACAACTCTTATCCTCGCCGGTATCAGCGGTCTGGTGACGACAACTTTGGGTATTGTGCTGGTATTTTTCCCGGCGCAACAGATCAGCTCTTTGTGGTCGTATGAAATTTGGATGTTTGGGGGCACGCTTTTCTTCGTTGGACTGGCCGCATTCTTCTTCTTTGTGTACGGCCGCCGGAAAGCCCAAAAACTGAGTGATGTGGGCGCGGGAGTCTCGCCGTAGGACCGAGCGGAGCTCGATAATAACTTCGATTGATGCAGGAGGCCCCATGCCGGGCGGAGTAAAGACCGATGTACGGACTTATCAGCTATACATAAACGGTGAGTGGGTTGATAGCAAGTCGAACAAGACCTTCCCGGTTTATGATCCGGCGACAGAAGAGGTGATTGCGCAAGCTCCTGATGCGAACGCCGACGACGTCAACCGTGCAGTCGCCGCCGCCAAAGCCGCCTTTGAAGACGGTCCGTGGGCCACTACTACCGCTCAGGAGCGCGGCCGGGTGCTATTTCGCCTTGCCGACAAAATTCGCCAGAACACGGCCATGCTGGCCGAGCTCGAATCACGCAACACCGGGAAGCCCATCGTCGAAGCGGAATATGACATTGCCGACGTCGCGACTTGCTTCGAGTACTACGGCGGCCTGGCTACAAAAATTCTCGGATATGTGAATCCCGTTCCCGACAATGCCATGAGCCTCACGCTCAAGGAGCCTATCGGCGTCGCGGGCCAGATCATTCCCTGGAATTATCCATTGCTGATGGCGGCGTGGAAGCTAGCGCCGGCTCTAGCCGCGGGTTGCACGTGCGTCCTGAAGCCGGCTGAGCAAACTCCCATCACGGCTCTGGAAATGGCGAAGTGGCTGGCTGATGTCGGCCTTCCGCCCGGAGTGGTCAACATCATTACGGGCTTCGGCGAAACCTGCGGTGCGCCTCTGGTGCAACATCCTGACGTCAACAAGATCGCCTTTACCGGCAGCGCCGCGGTGGGAAAAATTATCGTCAAGCAGGCTGCCGACACGGTCAAGCGGGTGACGCTCGAGCTGGGCGGCAAATCGCCCAATATTTTTTTCGCGGACGCCGATTTCGAAGCCGCCATCGATGGTGCGCTCTTCGGCGTCTTCATCAACCAGGGCGAAGTCTGCTCCGCCGGCAGCCGCATTCTGGTGCAGAAGCCGATCTACAAAAAGTTTGTCGACGCCATGGTCGCGAAGGCCAAGAACATCAAGCTGGGCGCCCCACTCGATCGCGACACCAAGATGGGGCCTCTAGTAAGTAAAGACCAGTACGATCGCGTGCGTTCCTACCAGGAAGTCGGCAAAAAAGAGGCCAAGCTGGCCACGGGCGGCGGACGCGCCGAGAAGTTTGCCAAGGGCTTTTATGTAGAGCCAACCATTTTCTACGACCTCGACAACAGCGCTCGCATCGCGCGCGAAGAAATCTTCGGGCCGGTGGCGGCCGTCATTCCGTTCGAAGACGAAAAAGACGCGGTGAAAATCGCAAATGACTCTCCGTATGGACTCGCGGCAGCAGTCTGGACCCGCGACATCTTCAAAGCCTTCCGCACGGTGAAGTCGCTGCGCGCCGGCATCGTGTGGGTCAATCACATGCAACCGACGTACGTGGAAGCGCCCTGGGGCGGCTACAAACAGTCCGGCTTCGGCCGCGAGCTCGGCCCCTGGGGGATCGAAGAATACCTGGAAACCAAACAGGTACACATCAACCTGAACGAGGCTCCAATCGGCTGGTACTGAGAACCGAGAACTAGAAACTGTCGTGAGAAAAAAGTTGTTGGTAATCATCAAACCAGGTCGTCAAAAAGGTCTTCAAATTTGAAGATCAGCCGAAGGGAACCGACTCACGACCAACGACTGGGATTTAACATGGCGACTATTCAACTGCACACTGCGATTCCCGGGCCCAAGTCCAAAGCGCTCGCCGAGCGCCGCGTCAATGCCATACCCCGCGGGCTATCGATTGGTACGCCCGTCTACGTGGCCAAAGCCGAAGACGCCTGGCTCGAAGACGTTGACGGCAACCGATACCTGGACTTTGCCGGCGGCATTGGCTGCCTTAACGTGGGTCATCGCCGCGAGCCGGTGGTGAATGCGGTCAAAAGCCAGCTCGATCGCTTTCTGCATACCTGCATTCAGGTGACGCCCTACGAAAATTATGTGCGCCTGGCCGAGCGCATGAACCAGATCACGCCCGGCAAATTCCCCAAGAAAACTCTGTTCGTGAACAGCGGCGCCGAAGCGGTGGAGAACGCGGTGAAGATCGCGCGCGCACATACCGGACGGTCCGGCATCATCGCCTTCGAGGACGCTTTCCACGGCCGCACCATGATGACTCTGGCGCTGACCAGCAAGACTCACCCCTACAAAGCCGGCTTCGCCCCGTTTCCGGGTGATATCTATCGCATTCCGTTTGCGTACTGCTATCGCTGCTCGTATTCGCTTAAGTATCCGTCCTGCGACCTTTTTTGCGCGCGCCATCTGGAAGACACATTCAAGCGGGTGGTTGCGGCGGAAGATGTGGCGGCGGTAATCGCGGAGCCGGTTCTGGGCGAAGGCGGATTCGTGGTTCCACCCAAGGATTTCTTCCGCGTCCTGATGGAAATTTGTCACAGGCACGGCGTACTGTTCATCGCGGACGAAATACAGAGCGGTTTCGGACGCACCGGCCACCTGTTCGCCAGCGAATACTACGGCATCGAGCCCGACATCATGGTGACGGCGAAGTCGCTGGGCGGCGGACTTCCGCTGGCTGCGATCACGGGCCGCGCCGAGATCATGGACGCGCCTGGCCCCGGCGGGCTGGGCGGGACCTTTGCGGGCAATCCACTCTCCTGTGCCGCCGCCCTGGCTGTGCTGGATATCTTCGAACGTGAGAATTTGCTCCTTCGTGCCAACGAGTTGGGCGATCACTTTCAGAAGCGGGCAAGGCAGTGGCAAAAGCGCTGGCCCATCGTTGGAGATATCCGAGGCCTGGGAGGAATGCAGGCTATCGAGCTAGTCCGGTCATCGGATAAAAAGGAGCCTGCCCCGGAAGAAACCAAGCAGATTACGCAATATTGCTACGAGCACGGACTGATAACGATCACCGCAGGCACGTATTCCAACGTGGTTCGCATCCTGGTGCCACTGGTAATTACCAACGAACAGATGGACGAGGGGCTGGACGTGCTGGAGTCCGCGCTGCAGGTGGTCTATGAAAAAAGAGGCGCCGTTGCCCAACCAGTTTAGAACGACGAGTTGATGTGGCCGCGCGCAACTCGGCTGCGTAAGGCGCTACAATATCTGTGAGATGAATTTATGACTGTTGCCACTGCGACTCTTACCAAGGTTCCCAACTTCGTTAACGGCCGGTGGGTCGACTCCGATGCTACGGATTGGATCGACGTTACCAACCCCGCGACCGGTGAGGTCATTGCTCAGACTCCGCTGGGCAGCGCCGCCGAGGCCGCAGCCGCAGTCGAGGCCGCTGCCGCCGCCTTCCCCGACTGGCGCCGAACTCCGCCCGAAGATCGTATTCAGCCACTGTTCAAGCTGAAGCAGCTTCTCGAAGAACATGTCGACGAACTGAGCCGCATCCTGACTCAGGAAAACGGCAAGACCTTCACCGAAGCCAAAGCTGAGTGGCGACGGGCCATCGAAAACGTCGAGGTAGCGTGCGGCATTCCGATGATGATGCAGGGCTACAACCTTGAAGATGTAGCTCGCGGCATCGACGAGATGATGATCCGGCAACCGCTGGGAGTCGTGGCTGCGATTGTCCCATTTAATTTTCCGGGGATGATTCCATTCTGGTTTCTGCCTTATGCCATCGCCACCGGAAATACCTTTGTCTTAAAGCCGTCCGAGCGCGTTCCGCTGACCATGCGTCGCGCATATCAACTGATGGAACAAATCGGATTGCCTAAGGGTGTTTTGAATATGGTCAACGGCGGCAAAGCGGTAGTCAACGCGTTGATCGATCATCCCAAGGTTCGGGCGATCAGTTTTGTCGGTTCCACGCCTGTTGCGCGATATGTGTACGCGCGGGCGGGTGAGCACGGAAAGCGCGCGCAATGCCAGGGCGGGGCGAAGAATCACGTAATCGTCTTGCCGGACGCGGACATGAAGATGACCACGCAGATCATTGGCGACAGCGCCTTTGGTTGCGCCGGACAGCGCTGCCTGGCCGTTTCCGTTGCGGTGACGATTGGCGAAGCGCAAAAAACTTTTCGTGACGCGATTACCGAGGCAGCCGCAGGGCTGCGGGTGGGGAATGGTCTCGACGAGGGCGTCCAAATGGGACCGGTGATTACGGCGCAGAGCAAGGCCCGGGTCGAGTCGCTGATCGCAGAAGGCGAGAAACAGGGCGCAAAAGTCGTGCTCGACGGGCGCAACTCAAAGAATCCCGAAACATGAGGCGGGAAATTTCGTAAAGCCAACCATTCTTGATGGGGTTTCCGCAACCAGCGATCTAACGGACACCGAAATCTTTGGCCCGGTGTTGAGCCTGGTCCACGCCAACGACATGGACGAAGCCCTGGCTTTCCTGGAGCGCAGTCCGTATGGCAATCAGGCGTCGCTGTTCACTTCGAGCGGTGCGGCTGCTCGCCGTTTTCGCTATGAAGCGCCAGCAGGCAATATCGGGATCAACATTGGGGTTGCGGCGCCCATGGCGTATTTCCCCTTCAGCGGCTGGAAAGACAGCTTCTTCGGCATCATGCATGCCCAGGGCCGAGACGGCGTCGAGTTCTATACGGAAAAGAAAATCGTGGTCGAGCGCTGGGCGAAAGAACATTCGCGGAAATTCTAGCTGAACAAGTTCCGCGAAGGGGCTGCTGTTCCACCTGCCCGAGCGAGCTCAAGAATCACGCAAGCCTTCTGGGCTTACGCGATGTTGAAGACTGAGGCACTCATGTCCGACACCATCCAAAAATACAAAGACTATGTGATAACCGGCTTCATGAAGTCGGTTGTGCCCATCGTTATCGACAAAGCCAGCGGCGCCGTCGTTACTGACATTAACGGGCGCGAATATCTCGATTGCTTTGCCGGCATTTCCGTGGTCAATGCCGGGCATTGCAATCCCCAGGTGATCGCCGCGGCCAAGGCGCAGATGGAAAAGTTAGTCCACTGTTCGTCCTACATCTATCACGTGCAACCGGTGGCGGACCTGGCCGAAAAAATTGCTCAGATTGCGCCCCGTGGATTGACCAAGACATTCTTTGGCAATGGCGGCGCCGAAGCCATCGAAGGCGCCATGAAGCTGGCGCGGCTATATACGGGAAAGCATGAATTCATCGCCCTGCACGCCAGCTTTCACGGACGCAGTTGGGGCGCGCTTAGCGTCACCGGCAACATGGGACGCAAGAAACGCGGCGGCCCTTACGCCTGCTGGCGTAACCTTCGCGCCCGCTCCGTACGTTTATCGTTCGCAATGGCCCAATGATCCCGAGGAGTGCGGACGCCAGTGCGCACAAGCCATCGAAGACGTGATTCGCTTCACTACGGCCGACGACGTGGCTGCCTTCATCGCAGAGCCAGTCATGGGCGAAGGCGGAATCATCGTCCCGCCGGCGAACTACTTTAAGGAGGTAAAGAAAGTTCTCGACCGCCACGGCATTCTTTTCATTGCCGACGAAGTTCAGTCCGGCTTTTGTCGGACCGGAAAGATGTTTGCCATCGAGCACTACGGTGTGGACCCTGACATTCTGGTCACCGCGAAAGGCATCGCCGACGGATTCCCGCTCAGTGCATTTACCACGCGTCCTGAAATTGCCGCGGCCTTCAAGCCCGGCGATCATCTTTCCACCTTTGGCGGTAATCCGGTTTCCTGCGCCGCCTCGCTGGCCAACATCGAGTTTATGGAGCAACAGAATCTTCCGGCACGCGCCACTGAGACTGGTAACTACGCCATGAGCAAGCTGCGCGCCTTGCAGAAGAGCAATCCGCTGATCGGAGAGGTGCGCGGTCTTGGGCTCATGATCGGTGTCGAACTGGTGAGGGACGAAAAGCGCACGCCGGCGACTTCAGAAGCCGAAGCCATTCGTGATGGCCTGTTGCGCCAGGGAGTACTGGTCGGCGTGGGCGGCATCTATGGCAACGTCATCCGCTTCCAACCGCCTCTCATCATCACTCAACCGCAAATCGATCGTGCGATCGATGCCTTTGCCGCGGTGCTACAGGAAATTGCCCAGCCCGCGCACGTCTAGGCCGCCGGCGGTCTTTTGTTTTGCGCTTCCGAAATCACGTACACCATCAGGATTCCCAGTTCCGGTTCGATGGGATGACGGTAACGTGGATGCGGAAAAACAGCGTAGTACACGGCCGGATAGCACAGGATCAGCCAGAAAAACAGCCAGGCTCCGGGCCGTCGCTGGCGCAGCGCGCGCCCCAGTCCCCAAAAGGCGAGCACCGAAGAGGCCAGGAATACAGAATTCTTGATGGGGGCAAGAGCCGGGATCTCCGACAATCGAGGAACTCCGCCCCAGTAATAAATGAAGCGCTTGGCGTTCAGGCCCATGAAGCGCAGATAGTCCTCACGAATGAAAGCCATTGCTTCGCGCTGGCGTTCAGCCACGTAGGCAATTTCTCCCAACTGCCGGTAAAGCTGCATCTGATAGACGTTCTGGGTGGGATGAAGGTATTCCCGCCAGGTTCCGTCCGCTCCCGGGCCGTTACCGATGCGAAGTTCGGCGCCGAAGTTGGAGCGCAACGTCCATCGTCCAAGAACCCGATGATTCCGCGCCACCCAGGGTGCGATGCAGATCACGAATAGCAGCGACGCCAGGATAACTCCAGCGAGCGAAGACTTGCCACGTCGCCAGCGCCGGTGCCACGCCCACAATCCGGACGCCGGCAGAAAGGCCAGCAGGGAAGTGTTGGTCAGGCCAGCGATTCCCCAGAGCAGTCCGAACTCGAGCCACGGTTTCAGACCGTCTCTTTCTTCCAGGTCCAAAGTCAGCCAGAAAATAAGCGCGAGCAAGAGCGCCGCCAGGCTGGTCTCCCAAACCCAGCGGGTGCACCAGTACATGACGGGCGGCATCACGGCCCAGAGCCAGGCTGACCAGATGGCCAGCTTTTCGCTGAAACATCTTCTGGCGATCAGGAAAACAGGAATGCAGGTCAGTGCGGAAAAAAAACTGTTCAGGCCGAGCAAAACCAGCGCCGAGGCGTGGGTGTAAATGCCGCACAGCTTGAAAACTGCGGCGATTAAAAATGGATAGAGCGGCGGCTCCCAGGCTGTCGGTCCCGTCGTCTCGTTGAACGGATTGCTGAATCCTTGACCCTGCGCCAGCGAGCGCCCGATGCGGCCCATTTCCCAGCCAAAGCCGAAGTTGTCATCAAGAGTCTTGAACTTGTAGGTGTGGGCGACAACAATCCAACCAAAGCGCAGGGCGAAAGCTACAAATACCATCCAGAAGAACGAAGTGCGCGCTCGACCCCACCAACGGCCAAATGCCGAGGATGTTCCGGGAGTACTGGAAGCGACATCAGCCATGATTGGGCCCGGCGAATTCCGGGCAGTCCCATTTGTAGCTGATACGACGCAGAGCAGCAACTTTGGCGAGGATTTTGTAAGGTTTCTTCCGGGAGGAGTCGCGCGGCCTATCGCCTCGCGGTGTCGCGAGTTTCCGGAGCCAGCTTGGAGTAAATCAACGATTCCACCTGATCCCAAACTTTCGGATCGCATTCAATCTCGGTGTGAGCTTTAACCAGCACCCGGTCGAACCAGGGATATCCCTCGCAGCTGATCGGATTGGTTTTGTAGTCGAATCTGAAATTCCCAACAATTTCAGTCCTGGCGGGATCGGCGGCGCGAATCTGGGGCCGGCCGTGAATGATTCCGTCCGGTTGGTAGAAGTTCACCGCCTGCCCTACATTGGCGGGAATGACGCTATCGTTCTGTCCGATTTTGGAGACGCTATCCACCTGAATGGTGAGCAAAACCGGGATGCCGTCTTTTTCCAGTTTTCGCGCCAGCGTGACCGTCTCCGAGGCGCCCCAGCTGTGTCCGAATATGATGATGCGGGCATTCCGTTTTTCTTCGGTCGACAGCGCGCCGTCCTTATTCAAGTCCAGTCGGCGCAGAATCTCCCGATAGGCATCCTGGCGCCGGTGATTCTCGAATGCCTCCACGTACACGCCGGCGGGATACTCGTTGCGTAAATGATCCACGACCTGGACCGTGCTGTGAGCGGAGGCGTTGTGTTTGACGAACCCTCCCACAAAACCGATGACCATAGCCGGCGGCAGGCCAATCGGCTGAGCGGCAGTGATGGCAGCAGGCGAGCCGGCTTCTCCATGAGCGAGGGCGACCGCTAGAAACAACGACACAGCGCGGGCCAAGGCAGGCGTACAGCGCATAACAGAAGAGGATCATAACAAAAAACGAGGGTTAGCAAATTGAGGAAATCGTGAATGGAGTTAAAGTTCTGGTTGAAGAGGAACTTAGTTGCGCTAGTTGGGAAGTAATTTGCCCTGAAAGGAAACTCGAGTGCGGAGCCCGAGGCGATTTTGATTATTTCCGGGTCGCCAGGACCCCGCGGCCGCGGGCGCCAGCCGGCGTGGCCGGGTTCGGTTCGGTGCTTGCGGTGTACGAGGGCGCGTACTGAAGCATCTCCCAGTCCTTCTTGAATTCAGTCATGTTCTCGCGGCTGTGTTTGGGGCTTTTCAAAACCCTTCCGATGCGTGCGAGCACCAACTCGTACGCTACTTCGGGATTGGAGTCTGCACTAAAAATGTTGCTGGCACTCAAGCCGACCCGGGATGATTCGCCCCCATCCGAAACTTCCATCCACAAGGCTCCGTTGTGGTCGGCCACGGGAGGACCGGCCTCACCCAGCCGCTGAAAGAATTTCTTTGGGGCAACGCGCTCCGGAGTGCCGTCCCCGCGGGTCGCTTCGGCGACCACCGAATTGAACTCCGTACGATATTTCTTCCATTCCTCGGGCGAGCCCACAACTCTTGCGCTCTCTTTTTCCTGTTTGGCTTCGAGTTGTTCCGTTTGAGTGTCGTCGTTTTCCGCCTTCGACAGTTGAATCTGGTGTTCCAGTTCGGTGGCTTCTACAGTCGGATGTTTCTCCAGTTCACTCTGCGGATTGAACCGGCCGATGAAAAGATATGATGCCGCCACAAACGGCAACGCGTGATCGGCAAAAACCAGCATGGGGACCAGTAGCTTCTTGGACCGGAACAATTGCTCGGTTCCGGCTCGAGCCACCGTACTCCGCTTGATGGTTCCTGGCACCTGCGCGTAGTGAAGGACGCGGAAGTTCGCTTCCGGATGCCGCTTGGCATAGCGCGTAAAAGAGCGCGCAATTGCCTTCGGGCTGGTAATGCCGAAGTCGTTGATGTAGTCGGGCCCGGTGGCGCCAGGGAAATAAGCGTTGATCACACGCCGGGTGAAGTCGGCGCAGTTACGGGTCATTCCATTGAAGTGATTCTGGTTGGGAGACGAATTGAAAAGCTCGATCAGACTGCGGTCCTGCTCGACCGTCGTCTGCACCACGAACATGTACATGCTTCGCTCTAAAGTCGCGCCCACCATTTCGCGCCACTCTGCCTTGTTGCTGGTCTGGCAGGATTCGCTGGCGCAGTAATCGCCCAGATACTTCTCTCGATATCTTTCCTCCAGCACGTGCTTGATCTGCTGGGAACCGACCATGGGACGGAAGTGAGCGTTCTCGACGCCGTACAGATACACGTTGAGCGGCACGATATTCCATTCAAACGGCTGATCCTCGCCCAAAGTGGTGTAGTTGCTCATCACGGAACCCTGCTCGCCGGCGTGGCATAGGCGCAATTTAACGGGAGAGTCGGGGCAGATGCGGGAAAAATAGACGGCGCTGTGTCCGGAACCGGTGATGCGGGCAACGCTGGTGTCGAGCGACTCGTTAAGGACAACGCCGACGTCGGCATTTGCCGGGAGGCAGGTTAAGCCCAGGATGCATATCAGAACGAGCGAGGGCAATCCAGAAATGATCCGTCTGAAGGACGTCTCCAGAGATCTTGCAGGCATCACCGCCGTGAACGAAGATGGATTCCAAAGCAGCAAACCGTCTCCCTACTTTCCACAGGGTCCGCAACCATGGAACCTAGTGTTTAAGAATCCCAAACTAAGGTGAAGGGTTGTATAAGGACAGTCTCAAAACATGACGTGTTATCAATGCTTTAGGCCGCCAAACATCCTCACTGCAGCTCCTATTCTCCACGCCGAAGGCCGCATACAAAAGTCACCATCGTAATGGGACTTAGGTAACGTAGGCGGGGTGAGCCGATTTAGGTATATGGCCTACGCCCTGTGACCGACCGAGGAAACGAAGCTGCCGGTATACAATGCCGTTGCTCGGAGTTTCACCAGAAAATGCCTGCAAGTATGTTCCCCGAAGTCTCAGTTTTCTGCCCCAACGGCGACCCTCGCAACCATTCCGTTTCCGAACCGGCAATGAATCAAGCTAGTTGTTCCACCGTCAGTCGATCCAACCACAGCCGCCGGAGAATCTGGTTTCTAGCTGCAAACCTTGGGTTCACAGTCTGCGTATTGTTCTCCCACGGCGCCCTCGGCCAGACGCGGCCTTCGACTTTGCCAGATCCGACTAACGCGATGATGAGAACCTACAACCCGCAGGGCGCGACTCTGGTGCTGACGGTTTTGAGCGAAAATGGGACGCGACTGGATCGTCAGGCCGTGGTAAAGCTCACCAACCTGAGCACTCAAAAAGTCATGTGGCAAACCACAACGAAAGGAGCGGAGGCCACTTTCGTCGACTTGCCTGTAGTGCGCTACGACGTTGATGTGAGCGCGGTCGGATATCTGACCGGGAATAAGGAAATAAGCGGTCTTGGTGCACTGAACACTTATCGGGTGGAAATAACTCTTCAGCGGGATCCGAACAGTATTGACCTGAGCGCGCCGACCGTTTCACAAATGCCCAAGAAAGCCCGCAATGAGACTCTTCGCGGTATTGCGGCGCTGACGTCGGGAAACTTCAAGGAAGCCCAGAAACGCCTGGATGTGGCGTACAAAATATATCCGGACAGCGCGGACCTTAATTTCCTGTTGGGCTACATGGCTTTACAACAAAAACAAGTTGAGCCGGCCAAAAACTACCTGGAGCGGGCTGCCACTCTGGATCCCCACAACGCGCGGACGCTCATTCTGCTTGGACGCCTTTATCTGCAGCGGGAAGACTATGCGGCGGCCAGGACGACACTCGAGCATGCGGTCATTGCAGATCCGCAGGACGGAACCGCACATGCTTTTTTGGCGGAAGCCTACTTCCGGCAGCTCGATTTTGACAAGGCGCTACAGCATGCCCAGATTGCGCTCGACAAAAGCAAGACCGGGTCCAGTCAGGCGCAACTCGTGCTTGGGGAGGCACTGGCGAATCTAGGCCGAACGCAGGAAGCCATTCAAGCGCTCAAGACTTTTCTTCAGGAAACGCCGGCAAGTCCGATGGTGCCACAGGTGCACGACGTGATTGCCGAACTAGAAAAACGAGCTTCCAACCCGGTCCAGAAAGTGGAAGCATCATCGAAGGCCTTGACCTCTTTAGCGGGTGCGTCACTGGACAGTACGGAATCCGAATTACCCCTGCAAAGCTGGGAGCCGGCGGGGGTCGATGACTCCAAGCCCGACGTAGCTGCCGGCGTTGCCTGTCCTTCCGAGATGGTGATCGACAAAGCGGGCGAGAGCGTGCAGCAGTTGGTGGATGACGTATCCCGGTTTGCTGCGATCGAGGATTTGCGGCACGAAAGGCTCGATCGCCTCGGCATTCCCGTGACCCTGGAAACCCGCAAGTTCGACTATGTCGTAGCTATTTCAAAACCGCAGCCCGGATTTCTCGAGGTCAATGAGTTTCGCAGCGAGCGTTCGGGGCTGGCAGACTTTCCCGACAATATAATCAGTCGCGGTTTCACTGCGCTGGCCTTCGTTTTTCATCCTGACATGCGCGACAATTTTGAGATGAGCTGTGAAGGGCTGGGCCAATGGCGCGGGCAGGCAACCTGGCTGGTTCACTTCGGGCAGCGCAAAGATCGGCCCAACCGCATCCACTCGTACAGCATTGCCGGGCAGATTCATCCGGTTGGACTGAAAGGGCGCGCCTGGATCACGGCGGATAAATTTCAGATCATTCGCATGGAATCTGAAATGGCTGCCCCGATGCCGGAGATTCAGCTTCTCACCGAGCATCAGATCGTGGAATACGGCCCGGTCTTGTTCGAAAAGAAAAATGAGGAGCTTTGGCTGCCTAAGAGCGCGGAATTCTACTTCGACTTCCGCCGCCACCGCTACTTCCGGCGGCACAGTTTCGACCACTTCATGTTGTTTTCGGTCGACTCCGAGGAGAAGCGAAAAGAGCCTAAGGTCGAGTCGCGCGGTCCTCGCCCGGATTCCTACGACAAACCACAGCCGTAATTCACATTTCCGCCGGCATCTTGACGGCCATGGCCTGGGCCGACAAGTTTTTTCGAATGCGGCAATCTGATTACGCCCCCGGAAACGTACTCCTACCACGGATTTCATTTTTCATTGGCGATGAATTCCGAACCCAATGTATCGAGGAGACGTGATGGGCGAAATCTTGGTCGACAAATTCCTTAGTTTTGAGATGAAGAAGGCTTTAGATCGCCGCGGTTTTGTCAGGAACCTGGGCCTGGCTGGAGCTGCCCTGGCAGGAACCGGCCTGCTCTCGGCTTGCGGGGGCAGCAGCAGCGGTTCCTCCATGATGACCGCCCAGGCTGCCACCCTGGACAATACTTCGGGAGACAGCGCCCAACAGGTCTTCACCGCCGCTTTAATCGCGGAGGACCTGGCAAGCACCTTCTATTTCAACGGGGTGAGCGCGGGAGCGATTACCTCCGCACTCCAGGCGGACGACATTGCCTACCTTAAAGCCGCTTTAAACGAAGAAATCGATCATGCCAATCTTCTGCGAGCTCAGCTTAATATCGCAGCCTCCACATCCGATCCCGTGCAGATGTTCTTATTTCCTACCGGCACCTTCAGTTCGCTAACCACGTTCTTGAGTGTGCTCGATGCCTTGGAAAACGCCTTTATCGGAGCCTACCTGGCGGCGGTGAAGGAGTTTGCCCAGATGGCAGTCGATACCAAGGGCGGGACCTCGCAAATGTCGGCTGCCGGAGCCGTCTACACCACTCCTCAACTCGAATATTTCGCCGAAGTCTCAGCTTCCATCATGGGGGTCGAGTGCGAGCACCGCGTCCTGGGACGCGAGATCGCAAGCCTGCTTCCTAACAACGAGTGTTTCGAGATGCAGGACAGTATCACTACAGTGTTCAACGGAACTACATCGGCCGCGGCCGCGCTGGGTCCATTTATCACCGCTGGTGACACCTCTTTGCAGACGGCACTTTCTGGAGCGGCTGCCCTGATTGGTACGGGAACCTGCACGGGAACCGTGCCGGCTTCATAGCGTGGTGAGAATTTCCGGCTGAAGTTGAGGACTCCACGCAGAGCTGCTGAGGCCCTGCGTGGAGTTTGTTCTCGCTATCGCCCTGCGGTCGTGGGGTCGATGATCCTGCCGATCTCCGTAACCTTGGTGGCAGGGAAGCCGCTCAGCTCGGCGTGCCGGTAGATGAGCTTCTCGTCTGTGGCCAGGTACATGCAGTACATCTTGTTGCTGGTAATAAACGATTCCAGCCACTGGATGTCCGGCCCAAGCTGGCGCAGCACCTGGTTGGATTTGGCTGCTCCCTCCTGCAGTTGCTCGCGCTCCAGCGTGCCGATCTTCGGGATTTCCCGCTCGATCATATATTTTTTCATAACACCCTCCTTTAGATTTTCCGCCCTCCAGTTGCGGAGGCGGTCGTCCCGCCGGCAGAGTCTTCCATCGAGACCGCGGCCGAGCCCCGGAGGAAATGGCTGACGACCAAAATCCGACGACTGCCGGTTTCTTGCTGATTGTCTCCACGGTAAGCGCAAAATGCTCTTGCCACAAGATGGCAGATTTGCCATTATGCATAGGTTATTATGCCACTCCGTTGCAGGAGGTCCCCGCCATGACAGAGGTCACAATCCTGTTTCTCGATGAAACTTTCTCCTCCACCGCGATTGGCCCGATGGAGGTCTTCCGCCACGCCGGTACGCTGTGGAATGTTCTTACCGGAAAGCGCCCGGTTCCCCGTTTTCGCGTAACCACGGCATCGGCCGATGGGCGCGCAGTTCGCTGTGATGGGCCAATCCACATTCAGCCTATGGCTGCGCTGAAAGACATCCGCAGGACTGATCTCATCTTTATTCCCACCACTGGGCTAAGTATTGACGACGTGGTCGAGCGCAACGCGCCGGTTGTGCCCTGGCTGCGGCGCTGGCACAAGCGCGGCGTTGCCATCGCCAGCGTCTGCTCCGGCGTCGGTCTGGTTGCAGCCACCGGCCTGCTGGATGGCAAACGTGCCACCACTCACTGGGGCCTGGCCGAGCGCTTCCGCGAGAAATATCCCAAAGTAAAGTGGATGCCGGAGTTGATGGTGACCGAGGACCGCGGCTTCTACTGCGGCGGCGGCGTGCATGCCGCGCTCGATCTCAGCCTGTACCTGGTGGAGAAATTTTGCGGGCACGACGTTGCGATCCAAAGCGCCAAGGCGCTGCTCATCGAGACCCCTCGCGCCTGGCAGGCAGGGTTCGCCATCGTGCCTTTGAAAACCGAACACTCCGACGACAACATCTCCGCAGCACAGGAGTGGCTGCACCAGAATTTTCATCATACTTTCCCGCTCGAGGCTCCGGCCCGTCGCGTGGGCATGAGCCTGCGCAACTTCGTCCGCCGCTTCAAACAAGCTACCGGCGACAACCCGCTGACCTACTTGCAGAAGCTGCGGGTGGCCGCGGCCAAACGCCTGCTGGAAGGCGACCATCGCACCATGCAGGAGATCAGTGACGCCGTGGGCTATCAGGATGTGGCCTATTTCCGCGGACTCTTCCAGCGGCACACGGGAGTCTCGCCCAGCGCATATAGGCGGAGGTTTGGGGTGTAGCGGATTGGCAGAGCGAGTTGGTAGGGATCTGGATGTTGACACTCTTCGGGCTCAGCTCTAGGCTCGTAGGGCGTCCGTTGCTCGCATCGGGTGTGGACGGCTATAGTGAGTGTGATATAGCTTTACCGACATCGAGGGCACTTCATGGGCTGGCTGCAGAACAAGTTCGAAAAGAATTTCATGATCACCACCGTGGACTACGTGTTCAATTGGGCACGCAAGTCGGCGGTTTGGCCAATGACATTTGGGCTGGCTTGTTGCGCGATCGAGATGATCGCGTCTTCGACGGCGCGATTCGATATTGCGCGATTCGGTTCGGAAGTGTTTCGTCCCAGCCCGCGGCAAAGCGATCTGATGATCGTTGCCGGGACAGTCACATTGAAGATGGCGCCCGTGGTGAAGCGAATTTACGATCAGATGCCCGACCCCAAGTGGGTGATTTCGATGGGTGCGTGCTCCTCGGTCGGCGGGCCGTTCAACACCTACGC
The DNA here is from genome assembly GCA_963734265.1 of Terriglobia bacterium. Taxonomy (GTDB): domain Bacteria; phylum Acidobacteriota; class Terriglobia; order Terriglobales; family Acidobacteriaceae; genus JAIQFF01. The sequence continues at coordinate 86,915 of CAVTGN010000008.1, read as the reverse complement.
GGTGTTGCAGGGTGTGGACAAGATTGTTCCGACCGACGTGTATGTGATTGGCTGTCCGCCGCGGCCGGAGAATTTGTTTTATGCGCTACTGAAGTTGCAGGACAAGATTGACCAGATGTCATTGGCCAAGCGGCCGACCGAAGTCCGGCTGGATCCGCACATGGTGGAGAATTTCAAGCGACAGGTAATGATCGCGCAAACCCTGCAGCCCAAATAGCTGTCAGCTGTCAGCTCTCAGCTTTCAGCAAAACACAGGCAGTGGCTGAGACCACGTGGGGACAGCCGCCCCCGGCTGTCCTGGCCGAGCGAAGCTCGGCAGTTCTCACTTCCATTTTCTGAAAGGTTCCATGGCAAGTTTCATAAAACTCACAACTGAATCTGAACTTCCTCCATCAGGCGAAGCCAAAGAATTTCCTCTCGGCGAGAAAATCATCTGCGTAGCCAATGTGAATGGGACAGTCTCTGCCATGGACAACGTATGCCTTCATCGCGGCGGACCCCTGGGCCAGGGTCTGATTGAGGGAGACAAAGTAGTCTGTCCCTGGCACGGGTGGGAGTGGGATCCTAAGACTGGCCAGGCGGCGCATAACCCAGGCGCAAAAGTTCAGGTGTATCCGCTGAAGGTTGAGGGTGGAGATGTGATGATTGAAATTTAAGCTTCTAGCCTCTCGCTCTTAGCTTCTAGCCCAAACGTGATTCCTCGTCTTCTGGGCCAGTTTATCCGAGGTACCTCAAGAATTTTCCTGTCTGGTTGTCGAATCCCGGGAACACCTGATTCAGCGCTCTATTTCCCAGATGCAGGTCAACCGCTTCGCCCACCACTCGACGGAAGTCTGTGGTTACCGCCAGGTCGCGGCCTTCGTAGAGCTGGGACTGATCGAGGCCCGGCCAGCGTCCGTAAACCTTGCCGCCTTTCACCGGCCCGCCCATCACAAACATTACGTTCGCGTGTCCGTGGTCGGTGCCGCGGTTGCCGTTCTCGCGGGCAGTGCGGCCGAACTCCGACATGGTGACGACCACCGTGTCTTCAGCGAGGTCGCCGAGATCGGTCCAGAAAGCGCCCAGAGACTGCGAGAATTCGCGCAGCACATTGGCGATTTGCCCCTGGGTGCTGCCTTCGTTGACGTGATGATCCCAGCCGCCGATATCGGCAAAGGCTACCTGCACACCCAGGTTCGCCTTGATAAGTTGGGAAAGCTGTTTGAGGCTGTCGCCGAAGCGACCCCTGGGATAATCCGCGCCGGCGGCTGGCTTGTACTTCGAGGGATCAGCCGACTTCAGCATCTTTACCGCTTCGAAAGTTTCCTGGCCGGTGCCATGCATCACCGAGTCGACCGAGTTGGCATACATGGCTTCAAAGGTGTTGGAGACGGGCACCGCGTTGGGATTGCGGCCACCAACGCCAAAGTCGTTGATGTTGTTTACGGCCACCGCCGGTTCCGCTCCGGAAAGAATTCGAGGCAATGATGGCCCCAGTCCAATCGCGCGGAAGGCCGACTTGTCGGACGCTTGGGGTAGGGAATGCAGGGCTCGATTGAGCCAGCCGTCTGCGGTGGCCTTGATGCCGGGTGTGCCCGACTCCATAAAATCCTGTGCGTCGAAGTGAGAGCGGCTCGGGTCGGGAGATCCGGCCGCGTGCACGATCGCCAGATGACGCTGATTCCAGATGGGCTGCAAAGCTGACATTGATGGATGGAGGCCAAAAAATCCATCGAGATCAATGACCGCGCTCCTTGGGATGTTGATGGATGGCCGCATGGCGTAATAGGCCTGCTCGCCGTGTGGAACCACGATATTGAGGCCGTCAGCCGCGCCCCGCTGAAAGATGACTACCAGCCGCTTGTTGCGAACTCCAGCGTCGACCGCGGAAAATGCCGCGCGCGTCAGAAAACTTGGGATCGCGGCGGTACCGACAACCGCAAGAGCGCCGTTGCGCAGAAATACTCGGCGAGTGATGGGCATAAAACAGCTCCTGGCTTTTGGCTCCTAGCTCCTGGCTCAGGCCCAGAGTTGCGAGCTCGTGGCCGACCACCAACGACTTAAACGACAACCGACCAACGACAAACCCCTCTACCTTCTCTGAAACTCAGGCGATCCCAGCAACAGGCCTGCGATCGTGCTGGTTCCGGGCGGAGCAGTTTTCGTCTCGCCCGGCTTCGAATTGTTCATCTGCGCAACAATCGTGTCATGCGTCTGCCGGGATACGTCGCCTGCCAGCAAACTGGCCTCCAGCGACGCGAGTGTCGCTTGCGTATCGCCGGGCGCGCCGGTTGTGCCGAGTAGGTGATCGGAGTCTACCTGCACGCCTTTCAGTTTTCCTGCGGTCAGGGCCAGCGCAAAATTCATTCGGCCCAGGAGCGCCGACGAATTGACCCAGGCATCGGCTTTCATCGAATAGCCGGTTGGCGGCTGCATGCCATAAAGCTGCATGCCCATGGTTTGAAGCTGACGCGCCAGTGGCAAAGCATCGCTGACCTCGGCGCCACTGGCGCGAACCGCCGATACCACGAACTCCAGCGGAGTTTTTACCTTGGCGCGATACGAATCGGGCGCCCAGAACTCCGGAGATTGCAGCATCGTCTTCAGCACTTCGCGGATGTCGCCATTTTTCTTCAGGAAAGTTTTTGCCATGCGGTCAACCAGGGCCGGAGGCGGATTGTCGGAGACGAAGCGCATGGCCAGTTTCGTGGAAATAAACTTTGCGGTCGAGGGATGGCGCGCCAAAATGTGGAGAACTTCGCGTCCTTCCTTTTCGCCGCTGGGCTTGATGCGATGACCCAGCACGAACTTGTCGCCGGGTTCGTGCATGCGTTCTTCAAAAGTGAAGCCGCCACCTTCTTTTGGTTGCTTCAACGTCCATCCGGTGAGGACGCGGGCAACCTCGGTGACATCTTTCTGAGTGTAGCCCCCGTTCACGCCAAGAGTGTGCAGCTCCATCAGCTCGCGGCCGTAGTTTTCGTTCAGACCGCTACGCTTGCCCTTGGCCTGTTTCACTTGCGCCGGGCGCCGCTGGCGCGGAGGCCTGCGCCAGTTGTAATTATTGGGCCGCTTCGGAATGCCGTTCGCGAAATCGGAATTCGGTCCCACGCTCAGCCAGTTATCCAGATAGAAAAGCATGGCAGGGCTTTGCGCGGTTGCGACCAGCAGATCTTCAAACTTGCCCAGGGCATGAGGACGAATGACGTCGCGCTCATAGCTGGTCAACAGGTAGCGGTCGGCTCCTTTGCCGATAAATACGTTGAAGTGATTGAACCAGAAATCGGTCATCACTTCTTCCAACTGGCGGTCGCTGTAAATCGCGCGCAAGAGTTTGCCCTGTACCAGTTCGCTGGTGACGACCTGTTGCGGATTGTTGAGCGCCATAAGAGTTTCGCGCTGCTGCGGCTTCATCCCGTCCATGAATTCATCGCGCTTGTCGCCTTTGAGCGAAGTCTCAAGGGCGCGCTGGTCTTCGGGAGACATTTTGAGGATCGCCTTCATGCGCTGATCGGGCGGGAGATCCAAAAGGTCTTCCGTCTTGAGATCGGCATAAAGGCGATCCTCACGGCGGCGGGCCTGCTCTTCATCGCTCAACTGGGGCTTTCCCGCGGTGGTTGCGGGATCGGTAGCGGCCGTGTCCTGCTTACGTTCTTGCTTCTCCTGATAGCGCTGAAGCTGGGCCTCGTAAACCGCACGCTTGGCAGGATCGGAAGGCAGCGATTGCTTGCCATCAGCGATCGCCTTAATCACCTGCGGCGTCGGAAAATTCTCCACCAGTTCGTGCGTGTCCATGTGAAGGGTGCGAAACGGGGCAAGGCGGGCATCGAGCGCGTGATCGTCGATCTTGTCTGGGTGCAACTGCTGATCGATCCATTTGTCGACGCCCATCGCGGTTACTCGTTCGACGTCGCCCGGGCGGGGCCCGAAGGCCAGGCGGTTGAGCGCGTGCAGGGCCCGCTTCTGTTCGTCCATCTGGACGGCGGCAGAATCTTTTTTGTTCTTCTTCTCGTTTTTCGCGATCGCGAACTGGAGGGAGACGGCAAGGCCGAGCGTGAGGACGATTACGAGAAGCACGGTCTGTCGTCGCAGGAAACTCATGTTGTCGAGTCAGGCAGAGAAGTGGCCTTCTATTATTAACCCTGATGCCATGAAAAGTTGCTGCCCGGCAAGGGCGAGAGTTCCTGGATCGACATCTCTGTAACCCCAAGCTGGACAAAGGACTTTGCCGGGATCGGGATGATTACGTCAGATATAAACGGCCGTGGGTGACTTTGTGTTGCAGGGTGGCGGCAAGTTGATCGATGTCCCCGGGCGCGATGTTGACGGCCATGCGATCTTCGAGAAATTTCGAGCGATTGCTGCCAACCGAATCGCGGCGGATTTGCAGAAGCAATCCGTGAACCGCGTTGGGATCAAATTTCTGCGGGGAGAGGCGCACAATCTCACTGAGCGTGCTGCCCACCGAAAGCGACTCACGGTAAGGGCGTTCGCTGGTCATGGCATCAAACGTATCGGCCAGGCCAATGATGCGAACCGGCATGGCCACATCTTCCATTACCAATCCGTCAGGATAGCCTGAACCGTCGCTGCGTTCGTGGTGCGAACGCACGATCTCGGGAATGCGCGGCCAGGGAAACTCCACGCCGCTGACTATTTGGTGTCCGACGATGGTGTGGTCCGCCATTTCACGAAATTCTTCGGCATCCAGGGATGTGGGTTTTCCGAATAGACGTTTGTCGACTGCAACTTTTCCGATGTCGTGCAGGTAGCCGGCGGAGCGCAGAGCTGCGATGTCATTGGGATCCATTCCCATAGCCTCTCCGATGGCGGAGGCGTAACGTCCTACCCGCAGCGAGTGCCCGTGAATGTTCACGTGCTTCACATCGATTGCAGTGGCGAAAGCTTCGAGTGCGGTGTCGTAGAAGCCATGCAGAGATGCCAGAAGGCGCAGGTTCTCTGAAACGCGTTGGGCCAGGGTTTGCGACAGCACGTGATTCTGCATGGCGATCGCCACGTAGTTGCAAAGCAGGTCGAGAGCGCCCAACTCTTCGTCATCAAACAGGGCATCGCCTTCACGACGGCCCAGCGCGACCATCCCCACAAGTTTGCCGCCCACCTTGAGTGGTGCGATGCATTTAAACAACTCGGGAGCGACGTTTCCGTTGGAGCTTAGAAAGATTTCGTAGGAACCAGGAGTCAGGACAACCGGCCCGCGCGCCGCAGTGAGGGCGTGAACATGCTTGGGGAGCAAGGGCATGATCGCCGGTTCGGGCATTAAGGCAAAGCCTTCAGAGGCAACTGAGGAGAGCAGGGAAGGCTTGTCGCTGAAAGTAAAGAGCACGCCTTCGCGAGCGCCGCCGGCCTGCAGCAACGCCGAGACCATAGCCCGAGCGGTCTGCGAAAACTCGCGCTCCGCCGTGATCTCAGGACCGAGATCGGACAGAGCCTCGACAGTTCGCAGCAGCCGCCGCAAATTGTTTTTCTGCACAGCCACGCACGGATGCGGGCAAAAGACCAGAGCAAAAAAAGAGTAACACGCGGCGAAACAGCGGGATACGGAGCTTGTTGGTTAGTTTGGTGCTAGGACTTGGCACTCAGCACTTCGTTCTGCCTGTAGAGACGTAGCTTGCTACGTCTAGCTGACGGCGTTCAAACCGGAGACGTAGCGAGCTACGTCTCTACGCGGAGATTGAGATCCGTAGACGGTCAGAAGTGTGTCTGCAGCTCCGAGAACTTTTCTACCACCAGCAATTGCCTGGGCGGCTCCGCCGATTCGACCTCCTCGTGCTCGAGCACCCAGGTGCTGCCATGTGGCACGAACACCGCGTTCAGACCGGCGGCCAGTGCGGGATTGATATCGGACTTCGGGCTGTTGCCGATCATCCATGTAGCCTCGGAAAGCAAGCCGTACTTCGATACCACCGTGTGGTAGGTCGAAATATCTTTTTCGGACACAATTTCGACTGCGGCGAAATATTCCTTCAGACCGGAGCGTTCGACTTTGCCGGTCTGTTCCGCGATGGCGCCCTTGGTCACCAGAATCAGGTGATGACGCTCACAGAGATATTGCAGTGTCTCCGGCACGCCGGCCAGGATTTCAACCGGGTGACCGGCGATGGTATGGGCAAACCCATTGATGGTCTCGTGCAAAGCCGGGGTAAGCGGATCAACCGCCAGCCGCTCGAAGGTTTGGACTAAAGAGTGGGCGAAGCTGTGCAGCCCGTAACCGTGAGTGACTATGGATTCACGTTCTACCTGATTCAGAACTTCGCGTACCTGGTCGGGAGTGTATTCGTGATGATTGAGGAACGATATAAAGTTCGCGATGGCGCGTTCAAAATAGATGTTGTTTTCCCACAGCGTGTCATCGGCATCGACGAGCAGGGTCTGCTTGACATTGAAATTGGAATTGGAACTGGAGCTGGCATCGAGCATTGCACAATATGATAACGAGGATGTGGTTCGTTGGCGAGACGCGATCATAATGGGCGGGCTCAACAAAATCGTGCCGTAAGCTCTGGTAAAATCGAGTGGATGACCATACAGGACTTCGTGCTTCCCCTGCTTGTTCTCGTCCTGATCGTTTCTCCTGCCTCATCCCAGAAAACAAAGAAGCCCATGACGGGATCAGCCGCGAAAGGCGCGGCTTCCGCGGGTGCCCAAGTCGCCCCTGACCTGGCGCAGCGGTTGGCGAGATTCCGTCGCCTGGAAATGCCTTTTCGTTCTGCCGGCTTTACCGCCCAGGAAAAGATGATGGTCGCGAAACTAGTGGACGCATCCCGCTACCTGGAAGATATTTACTGGCGCCAGACCGATCCGGAGGGCTTGACGCTCTACCAGTCGTTGGCCGGCAGCAAGAATGCGAAGGATCAGGAACTGCGTCACTATCTCTGGATCAACGGTTCACGTTTCGACCAGATTGAACAGAACCGTCCGTTCGTTGGAATCGCATCGGTGCCGCCCGGTCGAGCCTTTTATCCCGAGAACCTCACCCGCCAGCAGATCGAGCAATACGTCCAGGAACATCCCGAGAAAAGGGCCGAAATTTACAGCCCGACCACGGTTGTGCGCTGGCATGGGAATCAACTGGAAGGACTGCCTTACCACATCGCCTACCGCTCATTTCTCGAACCGGCTGCCCGGGACTTGCGTGAAGCGGCGAAATTGAGTCCTGATCCGGCGTTCGCCAATTTTTTGCGACTGCGGGCCGATGCAGTGCTGGACGACGATTATTTCCAGAGCGATCTGGCGTGGCTGACTTTGAAAGACCCCAAGTTCGATATCATCTTCGCACCCTACGAGACCTACACCGATGGCCTGCTCGGGGTGAAAGCCACCTACGGGGCCGCTGTGATGGTGCGCAATGACGAAGAAAGCCGCAAGCTGGCAGTGTTCCAGAAGTATGTCGCGGACATTCAGGACGCGCTTCCGCTGGCTCCGGTCGACCGTCCTTCCAAGCACGGCCTCGAAACCCCGATGGAAGTCATGGACACCCCGTATCGTGCGGGCGACTTGCGCCACGGTTACCAGGCTGTAGCCGACAACTTGCCCAACGATCCGCGCGTGCACGAGCAAAAGGGCAGCAAGAAATTATTTTTCAAGAACTTCATGGACGCCCGTGTGAACTACGTGATTCTGCCGCTGGCGCAATACGTGATGCCGCCAGAGCAGGCCGCTAAAGTTTCCGGCGACGGATATCTGCTGACTACGATCATGCATGAGATTGCCCATGGGCTGGGTCCGGCATTCGCCAACGGCGTCTCCGGCAAGGTGTCGATTCGTGAATCGATCGGCCCCATTTATGCGGGGCTGGAGGAAGCGAAAGCGGATGTAGTGGGCATGTTCGGCCTGCGCTGGCTCATGGATCACAATGTATTGCCCAGGGAGAAATCGGAGGAGTATTACGCCTCTTACGTCGGCGGAATCTTCCGCACCGTACGCTTTGGCGTCGCTGAGGCCCATGGCCAGGCGGAGATGATGGAGTTCAACTATCTGTCGGAACGAGGAGCCATCAAGCGGCAGGCCTCGGGACGATATGCGATTGACTACGGAATCATGCCAGCGGTGCTGACGGACCTGGCCAAAGAACTGCTGGACATCGAAGCCACCGGCGATCGGACGCGGGCAGAGAAGTGGTTCGCGAAATACGGCACCATGCCGGCGGACCTGCAGGTGTCATTGAAGGCGGCTTCGAAGGTGCCGGTGGATGTCGATCCGGTATTTTCGTTTCCGGAGACGGTGAAGTAGGAAGCTTTTAGCTGTTAGCTTTTAGCCTTTAGCTTGATGCTAAAGCCAAGTCCTACGCTACGAAATCTACGCGTGCTTCTCTCGGAATAATCCCGGCCTTATGTCCCATATCGAGCAGGCGGCGTACTGCTTCGCGTCCATCCGGTCCGTAGTCCAGCGTCCGCTCGTTTACGTACATGCCAACGAACTTGTCGGCGAGCTGGGGATCGACGTCACGCGCGAATTGCATGGCATAAGCAAGTGCTTCCTCGCGATGATCGAGGGCGTACTGGATGCTGTCCCTCAGGGCGTTTGACACGCTGGCAGTCAGCTGTGGACCGAGGCTCCGCCGGATCGCGTTTCCTCCCAGCGGCAGCGGCAACCCCGTCATTTTCATCCACCACTTGCCCAGGTCCACAATGCGTTGCAGCCCGGCTTTCGAGTAAGTCAACTGCCCCTCGTGGATGATGAGGCCAGCTTCATATTTGCCTTCGACGACCTGGGGAATGATCTGATCGAAGGGCACGACTTCGGTCTCTACCCCCGGCGCAAACAGCCGCAGTGCGAGATAGGCCGTAGTCAGCGTGCCCGGAATGGCGATGCGTTTATGCTTAACTTCGCTCTGGGAGAATCCGTGCGTAGCCACGATCATGGGGCCGTAACCGTCCCCGACGCTGCCTCCGCTGGGCAACAAAGCGTAGTTGTCCTGAATGTAGGGGTACGCGTGGAAGGAGACGGCGGTGACGTCGTAAGCGCCATTGCCCTCTCGCGCTTTCTGATTCAAGGTTTCAATGTCGCAAAGGGTGTGAGTGAAGCGCAGGCCGGGGACCCGGACCTTATTTGTCGCCAGAGCGTAGAACATGAAAGCATCGTCCGAGTCCGGACTGTGGGCGATGCTGATTTCTCGAACCGACGCAGTGCCGTGAGATGAATCTTTGGTTTCCGGCGAGGGCGTTTCAACAGCCGTATTTTCGGAGGGTGTACCCACGGAACTCATGCCTGCTCCTTGCGAGTGTGTTGCCAACCAGTGGCGACTCCGGCCGCCATCATCACCTTGATCACTTCCGCGAATACGAACCAGTAGAGTCCGAAGCGCACAGCCTGGGCGAAGGAGTGAGTCAGGACAGCGAGCCACGAAAGACCGCCCGCGAACAGCACCACCTCCGCCAGCACGCCAGCGGCGGCGGCACGCGCAAAACTTGCCTTGCCGCGTTCCATAATCCAACCTGCCAGGCCGGCCACAAACGGGTAAGCCAGCAGAAATCCCCCCGTCGCTCCCAGCAGTTGAGCCACGCCGCCGGGACCCGCCGGATTGAAGACCGGCATACCGGACGCTCCCTCAACCAGGTAGAGTGCCAACGCCGCAAAGCCCCGACGGCTTCCCAACGTAAGCCCGACCAGCAGCACGCCAAAATTCTGCAAAGTCAGAGGCACCGGCGTAAAGGGCAGCGGAAGCGTGACCCGGGCGCAAAGGGCAACAAACAGGCTGGCGGCAATTACGATCGCTACCTGCTCCGCCCAATGCAGGGCTCGACCACCTCGGCTGAGTACAAGAGTAGCGGGCTTCGCCATGTTGGATCTTCTCCGGTGTCCGGATCTAAAACGTGTGTAGTGGCCGCGAATGAAAAGCCTGGCGCCGGATTACTCCTTGCCGGGGGTCTCCCTGGGAGCAGCGCCCTTCATATGCTGTCGTACTCGAAGGTAGGCTGCCAATCCGACCAGAGACACTGCCACGGTGCTCAGGGCCAGGATCAGGAACAACCAGATCATCCGCACGATGTCCTAGGATATCAAAACGAAGTGGAATGTGCGGGTGAAGCGTAAGCGCTGCGCCGAAGCGTCAAGTCGGCGCGAGCAGCGAAGCGGCTTCCGGCCCCTACCTTCCGGCCATGGCGTGCTCGACGTCGTCGGCGGTATGGGGCAGGTTGCCGGTCAGGTTAATCAGTTTGCCGTCCTGGTCGACGTAAAGAATATCTTCAATGCGAACGCCCAGTTTTTCCTCCGGGATGTAGATTCCCGGCTCAAGAGTAAACACCGTTCCCGGACCAAGCGCGAACGTCATAATCATTGGGGTCGTGAACATTCAATCCGACATAGTGGCTCAGGCCGTGAATAAAGTATTTGCCCAGCGGTTCGCCATGCAGGTCTTTGCCATGAGAATTGATGTAGTTGTAGGCCACGTCATGGAGTGAACCCGGCTGATTGCGCCGCAGCTTTGATTTGCCGGAGACGAACGCGGCCACCGCGGCCTGTTGCGCTCCCAGGACGATGTCGTAAATTTCGCGCTGGCGGGCGGTGAACTTGCCCGAGACAGGCAGAGTGCGGGTAATGTCGGAGGCATACAGGGAATATTCGCCCGCAGCATCGATCACGACCACGTCTCCCGTCTGCATGGTTCCCGAATCGTCCGAATAGTGGAGCACGGTGGAATAGAATCCCGACCCCACAATCGGAGCGTAAGCCGGACGCTCACAGCCGCGTTTGCCCCACTCATACTGCATCAGAGCCGAGATTTCACGCTCCGTGACGCCAGGCTTGACCGTGCGCATGGCAGCTAAATGGGCGGCGATCGAGGCGTCGGTGGCGTGACGGATGCGCTCGATCTCCCCCGAATCTTTATAGGTTCGAAGCGAGGCCAAAAGCGGCCGAACATCCTGGAAATTCACGCCCACGGGAAATGCGTTGGCACGGTTCAGCCAATCCAGTGGCGTGGTCGAGTTCGAACTTTCGCCATAGGCTGGAACGTCGGTGTAAATGGTGACGCGTCCCGCCGGCAGCAGACGGACCAGCTCCGAACGCAGATTGTCGAGGACCTCGACGCGGTCAAACCCTGTAACTTTGCCCGCGTCCGGACTGTCGGCGCCGAGCTTCGGGCCTGTCCATTTTTCCTGAGAAGGATTGTGGCTGGGAAGAAACAGGATTTCCGTATAGGGGTGACCGGCTGACCCACTGCCAGTCGCCGCCGGCATGATCAGCAGCGCTGCGCCTGGTTCAGCCCATCCTGAGAGATAGAAAAAGTTGTCGTCCGGGCGATAGCCGTAGAGGTCGTTCGGTCCCTCGGATTCGTCGGGAGCAAACAACAGCACCGCGCCGCTATTGGCTTTGGCGGCCAAAGCCTGGCGGCGCATTCGGTAATCAGAGTTCGGTTGACGGTCAAGAGCCCATGCAAGCTGGCAGAAGATAAAAAACAGAAACAACAACTTGCGCATGCCAAATCCCCCGGTTCGCCGTTCCAGCTTACTTTGCCCCGGCGGTTACAGTCTTGCTCGCCGCGATGAGAGCATCCACGTTGGTCTTGTCCACCAGGGATGATCCCGTGTCGACAAAAGCGGGAAGGGGAGCGAAGCTGTCTCTGGCCCAGTCCGCGTTGAGGTTAGTCAGTTTGTGATGATAGAGATCATCCAGCACCTTCACTCCAAAATAAGCCATGGTGTATGGCTTCTGAGAGATAGTGGCCACGATCACGCCCTTCTGGATCCAACTCAGCGTGTCTTCATCGGTGTCCATCGCCAGAATCACTTTATCCTTCACTGAATGCTGGCTTACTACCGTTGCAACTTCCTTGCCCGCCAGCGCCTCCAGGCAAACGAAGGCGTCGACATGCTCCTTCTTATCCTGGCCGAGAATTTCGGTCGCGGTGTCGAAGGCGACGCGCGAATCACCCTTCATGTCCACGACGCGCGTGACTTTTATCTGGGGAAACGCCTCGAGCGCGTCGCGATAACCGCGCAAACGCTCCTTCATATTTCCCTGCTCAGGGATCGTGAAAACCACCACATTGCCTTTGCCGTTCAATTCCTTGGCCAGCCGCTGGCCTCCGATCTCTCCAGCGTGGTAGTTATCGGTGCCGATAAAGAAAAGCCGCTTGCTGGTAGGCGCGTCGGAATCCACTGTGATTACCGGAATGCCGGCGGCAACGGCGCGGTCGATGTCGTCTTTCAGCACGCTGGGATCGGCGACCGAGATCAGGATTCCCGTGGCTTTACCCTGCACAGCTTCCTGCAATGCCTTTTGCTCAGCCTTGGGGTCGTAGCTGTCGGGACCTGCAAATTCGGAACGCACCTTGAGCTGCTGGGCGGCTTGAAACAAGCCGGCTGCGCCAGCTTGCCAGTAGGGAATTTTCACGTTGGTGGAAATCAGAACATACTTTTCGTCCTGGTCATGCCCGGACCCGCAGCTGACCAGAAAGACCACCAGCGCACACAAAACTAGTTTGGCCATTACTTTGAAGTGGCTCATCGCATCCTCCTCTAGAGCAGCCGACGCGACTGCGCCCGGCAGAGCGCCCAAGCGGTACGCATTCTAAACCCAGAGGCAACGAAAGGAAAGGAATTGGATCGAAGAGCATGTGGCGCGAGCGTCCCGCTCGTGCTCGGCTACGAACTGGCGAGATAGACGCCTGCTAGACGCCCACTGGAAATGGCTTGGTATGGGTCTCCGCACTCAGCGACAAACCGGAGAAGCGCCCCTGCAACAAAGACATCAGCCCCGTGTACCAATAACCAAGCACGAACAGTACAAGGAAGGGAACTGTAATGTAATTCTCGTTGGCGATGGCATAGTAGACGGTCAGCGCAAAATAGCTGCCGACCAGCAATTCCAGCCAGGGCACCCATCCCAGGCGGCGCCGGTATTTGGTGGCGTTGAATTTGTCCTTCTTCGACTCCACACGATACTTCGGGGTTCGCGCAAAAGCCGATTTCTGTCCCACCAGCGCTTCCAGGACGGCACGCGTGTTCGTGATGGTCAGGCCAATCCCCAATGCCATCAGGAAAGGAAGATAGAGCAGGGCGCGCGGCCAGTTCTTGGGAAACAACTCGCGCTGCGACACCAGATAGAAACTGGAAATCGAAAAAGTAGATGCCATAAACAGGGGCAAGTCGATATACAGCATCTGAAACCAGCCCTGGTAAAAACGGATGATCATGGCCGGCAGCAACAGCACCGAGAGCACGACCATCAAGGGATAGCTGAGATTCGCGGTGAGGTGGTACCAGGCTTCGAGTTTCACCCGAAACGGCTGATCGCTTTTCATCACGCTGGGAAGAATTTTCTTCGAGGTCTGAATCAGGCCTTTCGCCCAGCGCGCCTGCTGCGTCTTGAAAGCGGTCATTTCTACGGGCAGTTCCGCGGGGCATTCCACGTCCTGCAGATAAATAAATTTCCACCCCTTCAACTGGGCCCGGTAGGACAGGTCAGTGTCCTCGGTGAGCGTGTCATGTTGCCAACCGCCAGCTTCCTCGATCGCACTTCGCCGCCACATACCGGCGGTTCCGTTGAAATTGAAGAAGACGCCGCTGCGCGCCCGTCCGGAGTGCTCCAGCACGAAATGGCCGTCGAGAAGAATGGCCTCGACCTCGGTGAGGAAAGAGTAATTGCGATTGATGTGGGTCCAGCGAGTCTGCACCATACCGATTTTCGGATCGGTGAAATGGTGGATGGTTCGCAGGAGAAAATCTTCAGGAGGAACGAAGTCGGCGTCGAAGATGGCAATAAAATCGCCTTTGGCCGTTTTCATGCCTTCCTCTAACGCCCCGGCCTTGAAGCCCTCGCGATTCGTGCGGTGATGATAAGTGATCGGAAAGCCTTGCGCGGCGTAGCGTTCGACCAGGGCCTGCGCGACGCTCTGAGTTTCATCGGTTGAGTCATCGAGCAACTGAACATCGAGCTTGTCGATGGGATACTGCAAACGGCAAATTGCATCCACCAAACGCTCGACCACAAATTGCTCATTGAAAATAGGAAGCTGAACCGTCACGCGAGGCAGATCGGCAAAGTGTCCAGCCGGATCAGTCGTGCGATTTTTTCTATGCTTATAGTAGAGATACACCAGCACGTAACGGTGCATGCCGTACGAGGCCAGCAGAATCAGGACGATGAAGTAGGGGACGAGGAGCGCCATGTCAAAAGCGTTGGCGCGGTACAAGCCTCGGAAAGTTGTATCCAGGAAGTGCTGGCGAATGTACTGCCCGATGCCCCGCGAGGCCACGAAAGCGGCCATGAAATGAGGTGAAATGGAGGCAACGCCCAGGGGAAAAGTCCTTATCCGGTTATTCTCGGCTGGCGAACCGGAGATCGTTATTGTATCTGATGGATCCCGGAAAACCGGGGAAAGATTCGATCACCGACAGTGCTCGACCAGGTGTCGGAATAGTTGCGCAAGACCGCTAGTTCAGGAAGTACGTCCGGTAGAGCGTGTCGCGCTGGGCGGGTTTGAAGCCTGCGTCCCGGATGATTCTTCGCAGCTCTTCTTCAGTGGTGCAATTGGTGACGCCCGCTGCCCGCACCACGTTCTCTTCCAGCATCACCGAGCCTACGTCGTTGCCGCCGAAGCGCAGACCCATCTGGCAGACTTTCAATCCCTGGGTTACCCAACTGGATTGAACATTCAGGAAATTCGACAGGTACAAACGGGAAATCGCCAGGACCTTCAGGTATTCGACCGATGTGGCCTCATCCCAGTGACGGCCTCCCAAAGCCGTGTTCTGCGGCTGAAAGCTCCAGGGAATAAACGCGGTAAAGCCGCCGGTTTCCTCCTGCAGTTCATACAGCCGCTGGAAATGATTCACCCGGTTCTCAATATTCTCGCCCACTCCGAACATCATGGTCGCTGTGGTTCGCATGCCTAACTGGTGGGCGGTGCGATGCACGTTGAGCCAGTCTTCGGTCAGGCACTTGAGGCGCGCGATCTTGTAACGGACTTCATCGTCGAGAATCTCCGCGCCGCCGCCGGGAATAGAATCCAGCCCCGCATCGCGCAGGCGCACGATGGTATCGCGGATACTCAATGCGCTGTATTCAGCGATGGCAATGATCTCGGACGCCGAGTAGCAATGTAGATGAATCCTGGGGAAGCGCTGCTTGATGCCGCTCAACATCTTTTCGTGCCAGTCGATCTTTAAATCGGGATGCAGGCCGCCCTGCATAAGCACGCCGGTGCCGCCCAGTTCGACTGTTTCCCGAATCTTGTCGTAGATGGTTTCGAACTCGAGGATGTAACCCTCTTTTGCCGCTGGCCCCTTCAGCGGCCGGTAGAAGGCGCAGAAGGTGCAGTACTCGGTGCAGAAATTCGTGTAATTGATATTGCGGTCAATGATGTAGGTAGCGACGCCTTCGGGATGAAGCTTGCGGCGCACCGCGTCCGCTTCCATGCCGATGCCGATGAGGTCGTCGGAACGGAACAAATCGAGAGCCTGCTGTTTGGTCAGGGACATAGCTTACAAAGCCGCTGTAGAGATTCTAACGGACACCGCGGCTAGTGCCAAACCTGAATCCCATGCGCGATGTCATCCTGAGCGAAGCAACGGCTTCGCATCGCGAAGCCGACGCGTAGTCGAAGGACCCCTACCTCTTTACGGACGCTCTGCCGGAAATCCGCAGCGGAAGTGTCCCGAGTGCCAGTAGCGCAATGTCATTGGAGCTAATAGGGGTCCTTCGACTTCACCAGCCATTCGCGAAGCGAATGGCTGCCTTCGCTGAGGATGACATTGGCTTCATGCTGGCTTTCTACGGAGGGACTGCCTACCGCTCTCCTGAGCCGTCCTGTTTTTGTACCGATAATATTGAATCAGCGCCAGAACCCCGCCGATCACCGCGAGCCCAATCAGCACAAACAATGCCGGTTTGTAATATCGGGAGAAGAACCTGACGATATGTCGGCCATAAATCGCCCCCAGTCCGGCCACAATTGTGAAGCGGATCGCGCGGCCCAGTGCAAGCGCGGCTATAAATTTCTTGCGGGAATATTGCATGGCTCCGGCCGCCAACAGAAACGGCACAATCGGAAAGGGTGGCGGCAATAATGCAGGAACGGCGACCGCGCCGAATCCCCAGCGCTCGAATCGTTCAAAAACCTTTGCCGCTTTCTTGCTGGACATTTTGTGCTCGAAGGCCTCTTTGCCACCCTTTCGAGCCAGGCTGTAAGTGATGTAGCCGCCGACCACGGCGCCGACCGTGGCCATCAGCGCGTAGTACCACCACAACTGATGGTGCTTGGCGGCGAGGTAGATGGTCAGAACGTCCATGCTGCCGGGCAGCGGCACCACCGAACTATCGGCGATCCCAAGCAGGATGAGCCCGACTCCGCCCAGGTGCCGAAGCCACGTCCAAACCGAGGTCGCGATCAAGAAATGAATCTGGATTAACATGCCTGCCTTTAGAAGCGATCTTTAGAAGCAATTCATCAGATTCAAGTGGTACGGCGTTCTGGAAAAGAGTTAGATGGCCGCACTTTTCGCGATGTCAAGAAATCGTAAAGACGGCGCCGCCGGCAACGCGCCGCATTCCTGTGCGTAGAGATAAAAGAGGCTCAGGCCGTCAAGACATGCAGGGTCGAGATCATAGTGAATGTTTTGCGTCAGATAACTGGTTACGTCTGCTTCGGTTAAGCCCAAGCGTGGCGCCCACTCTCTGGCAATCCGTTGCAGGCTTCCAGCCTGCATTCCGTGATCACGGGACTCCTGAAACACGCTAGTCAGATCGAGATCGGGTGGGACATCAGCCAACGCCGCCTGCCGAACCGCCCAGAACGCGAAAACAAAGGGCTTGCCGGTAAAACGAATCCATTCTTCGGCCAGGTCGTAGGAATAATAAAGAGAGCGGTTCACTTTCAACGCCGGGTCTCCAATCACCAGGCCGGCGTCGTGCTCTTTCAGCATCTTCTCGACATCGGGAGCCATGGACGAGAAAGTTCGCTCCGCGCCCCACCATTTGGCGAACAAGACTCTGGTTAATGCGACCGAAGTCAGCGAAGAAGTATCGAGCGCAACCGAGCGAATCTGCTCCAGTGGAACCTTGCTTACCAGAAGAATGGAGCGAACCGGACGCCGCGATGCAATTGCGACCCCAGGAAGGATGACCAGTCCGGGAATGCTGGCGTAAGCGGCAGCAGGAATGATGCCGATATCTGCCTTTCCCGCAGCCAGATCGGCGGCGCATTTGGATGGCACAGTGTAGGAAATATCGAACGCCGCCGCGGTATCTCCCTCGTCGCCATGCTCAAAATCCCACATCAGGGGCGCAGTATTAAGGTAGGAAATGGCGGAAATTCGAAGAGATTTCATGCTTCCAATGGCCAATCAACGTTCGATGGATGTTCAATCTTAACAGAGAGGTGTGTCGGC
Source organism: Terriglobia bacterium (assembly GCA_963734265.1). Taxonomy (GTDB): domain Bacteria; phylum Acidobacteriota; class Terriglobia; order Terriglobales; family Acidobacteriaceae; genus JAIQFF01. Next base: position 69,588 of record CAVTGN010000008.1, on the reverse strand, counting down.
TAACCTTGACAGCCTTTTTGCCGGATGTAAAAGTCCGCGAGTCAGCCGACTTGCGGAGGTGGCGAAGTGGCGGAAGCTTTGGTGGTAGTGTCCCGAACCAGTGAAAGCGTGGCCCTGAACTGGCTGGCGCTCTCCTTAACCGAAGGTTTGGGCCCGAAGCGCGGCCGCAGCCTGGTCGAACATTTGGGTGGCGTGCAGAACGTTTTCAAGGCGTCGCTGACCGAATTGGAAGCCGCCGGCATTCGTGCGGTTTCCGCTCAATCACTAGCCACCGGCCGCTCCATGGAGTTGGCGCAGGATGAACTGGGACGCGCGACCGCCGCCGGCGTTTCGCTGATATGCCTGGACGATTCCTCCTATCCCGCGCAACTCAAACAGATCTACGACCCCCCGCTGATCATTTATGTGCGCGGAAATGTGGATGCCATTGCGCTGCCCGGCATTGCGGTAGTCGGCACCCGTCATCCCACGCCTTACGGGCTGGGCATGGCCGAGCGGTTGTCGTGTGATCTTGCCGCCCGCGGGCTGGTAATTTTCAGCGGCCTGGCTCGGGGCGTCGACGCGGCCGCACATCGCGGCGCGGTCCACGCCAAAGGCAAGACGGTAGCGGTGTTCGGCACCGGCGTGGACATTATTTATCCGAAGGAAAATAGTCGATTGACGGAGCAGATTCTGGCGCATGGCGGGGCGCTGATCTCCGAATTTCCTATGAACACTTTTGCCGCGCCCCAGAACTTTCCCATTCGCAACCGCATCATCAGCGGCATTTCCATCGGCGTGCTGGTGATTGAAGCTGCCGAATATAGCGGTACTCGCATCACCTCGCGCTGCGCGCTCGAGCAGAATCGCGAAGTTTTCGCCGTTCCCGGCAACGTGACCAACAAAAACTCCTGGGGTCCGAACACCCTGATCAAGCAAGGCGCCAAGCTGACCGCAACCTGGGAAGACGTTTGGGAGGAACTCCCACCGCAAGTACAACTTGCACTCACCCCCGCGACCGGCGATGAATCGCAGACGGCACCATCAGCATCTCTATTCGGGGAAACTGAGCTGCCTCCGCACGAAAGAAAGATACTGAAGCTGTTGAAGGCGGATGAGGCTATCCACATCGACGAGATCGTAGAACGCCTGGAAACCGAACTATCGTCCTCCGAAATCTTCGCCGCGCTGTTCGAGCTGGAACTGGCAGGCAAAGTAAGGCAGATGCCGGGGAAGAATTTTGTCAAGAGCTTTTAGCTATTAGCTTTTGGCTTTTGGCTTGGAGCATTGATCTGAGGCAGGAGGGAAGGATGAGGAATTACAAGGATCTCCAGGTTTGGGAGAAAGCTCACAAGCTGACTCTCGTGGTCTATAAGGGCACGCAAGACTTTCCGAAGGAAGAGCGCTTTGGTTTGACGAGCCAGATCCGTCGATCGTCCGCTTCCATCGCGGCTAACTTGGCGGAGGGCTGTGGCCGCAGGTCGGATGGTGAGATGGCGAGATTCATTCAGATATCGATGGGTTCAGGGGCTGAACTCTCATATCACTTATTGCTCGCGAGGGACCTCGGCTTCTTAAAGAATTCGGACTATTTCAATTGGAACTCCGACCTAAGCGTGGTGATGCGAATGCTATCTTCGCTCTCACAGAAACTGAGAAATGCTCTGGCAGCCAAGGGCTTCAAGCCAACAGCTAACGGCTAAGAGCTAACAGCTTCACTTGTTGCCACTACCGCATTCATGCTAGCTTCAAAACCAGTAACCACCATTAAGAGGACACATTGTCTAAAGGTTTAGTCATTATCGAATCGCCCGGCAAGGCGAAAGCCATTCAGAAGTATCTTGGCAAAGGCTTCGTTGTCGAAGCATCGTTTGGCCACGTCAAAGACCTGCCCAAGAGCACACTAGGCGTCGATATCGATAACAATTTCGAGACGGAATACGTCGTCATTCCCGGCAAGGAGAAAGTTCTCGCCAAGCTGAAAAAGTTGGCCTTATCCGCTGACAGCATCTACCTTGCACCTGACCCGGACCGCGAAGGCGAAGCCATCGCCTGGCATCTGGCCGAAGAACTGGGCGACGGCAAGACCAAAAAGAAAAAGAAGAAGAAGGACGGCGACGAGCCCGACCGCATCCGCCGCGTGACCTTCAACGAAATCACCAAGCGGGCGGTGCAGGAAGCATTCGAGCATCCCCACGATATCGACCGCAACCTGGTGGACGCGCAGCAGGCGCGGCGTGTGCTCGATCGCCTGGTGGGCTACCAGGTTTCTCCGCTGCTCTGGGATAAAGTTCGCCGCGGCTTGTCCGCAGGCCGCGTTCAGACCGTCGCCCTGCGACTCATTGTCGAGCGCGAGCGGGAAATCAAGGCTTTCCAGAAGGTTGAATACTGGACCATCGACGCTCACCTGGCGGGACCGAAGCCTCCGGCGTTCGATGCCCGTTTTGTGGGCAAGGGCGAAGAGAAGGTCGAAGTAAACAACGGCGAGGACGCGGAAAAAATCCGCGCCGCGCTGGAAAAAGCCGACTGGCTGGTTCGCACCGTCGATCGCAAAGAGCGGCGCCGCAATGCGACTCCGCCCTTCACCACCAGCAAGCTGCAGCAGGATTCCTCGCGCAAGCTGCGCTTCAGCGTGAAGCGCACCATGATGATCGCGCAGCGTCTCTATGAAGGCGTGGAACTGGGCGAGGAAGGTTCAATCGGTCTCATCACCTACATGCGTACCGATTCCACTCGCGTTTCCAATGAAGCTCTGGCGGAAGTGCGCGAGTACATCACGTCGCAGTATGGCGCCCCATACCTGCCCGAGTCTGCGAATACATATAAAGAGAAGAAGGCGGCACAGGCGGCGCACGAGGCCATTCGTCCCACCTCGGCGATGCGCCATCCTGATCAGATCAAACAATATCTCAAAGAAGATGAGTACAAAGTCTACAAGCTCATCTGGCAGCGCTTCGTGGCTTCGCAGATCACGCCCGCCGTCTTCGACCAGACTACTGTCGACATCGACGCCAAATCCGGCGCGGAAACTTTCTGGTTCCGTGTGACTGGCTCCGTGCTCAAGTTCGACGGCTTCCTGAAGGTCTATGAGGAATCCAAAGAAGGCAAAGACGAGGAAGAAGAAGAACTCAAGCACAAGCTTCCCCCGCTCGAGCCGGGACAGAAACTCACGCTACGTGAACTGAAGCCGGAGCAGCACTTCACCGAGCCTCCGCCCCGCTACAACGAAGCTTCGCTGGTAAAAGAGCTCGAAGAACGCGGCATTGGGCGGCCTTCTACATACTCGGCGATTCTCAGCACCATCCAGGAGCGCCAGTACGTGCAGAAAATCGGCGGAAAGTTTTCGCCCACGGAGATCGGCCTGGTCGTCACCGATCTGCTGGTGGAAAACTTCCGCGACATTTTCGACGTCCAGTACACGGCGCGGCTGGAAGAAGAACTGGATGAGATCGAAGAAGGCAAGGAAACCTGGACTGACGCTCTTGCCGAATTCTACAAACGGTTTGCCAAGGACCTCCGCTATGCCGAAAAGCATATGGAGAACATCAAGCGGATGGAGAAGCCGACCGACGAGAAGTGCGAGCGCTGCGGCTCTCCGCTGGTGATCAAGTGGGGCAAGCACGGATCGTTCTACGCCTGCAGTTCTTACGACAAGGAAAATCCCGAGAGCTGCACCTTTACCAAGGAAAATCCGATCAACCTGCCCGACCTCGATTCAGCCGACATTCAGGAAACCACGCAGGAAGAATATTGCGAGAATTGCGGCCGGGTCATGGTCCTGAAGCGCGGCCGCTTCGGTCAGTTCATGGCCTGCACCGGATATCCCGATTGCAAGACCACGCGCCGTCTCGATCAGGGCAAGAAAGTTCCCGACATCCCGCTCGACGAGCTTTGCCCCAAATGTGGCCGTAACATGATGATCCGCCACGGCCGCTACGGCGAGTTCACGACCTGCAGCGGCTATCCCGACTGTAAATATGTGAAGCAGAATTTCATCGGCGTAAAGTGCCCGCTCTGCAAAGAGGGCGACCTGGTGGAAAAGAAAGCGCGCAAGGGCAACACATTCTACGGTTGCGGAAATTATCCCAAGTGCAAATTCACCTCCGCGGGCAAACCGTCTGGCGGAGAAGTGTCCGACCTGCGGCAGCGAATACCTGGTAGAAAAATTCCTGAAGGCAGGCCCGGTAGTCGCCTGCCCGAACAAAGAATGTGACTTCGAGCGTGCCGCAGAACCCGCGCCCGTAGCCTGATCTCAGACCACGTAGGGCGGAACCTGTCCTGACCGAAGTCGAAGGATGTCCTCATCGCCCAGCCGAGCCAAGCTCGGCAACTGCCAAGGAGATTCGCCAATGTCCAGGAAGCCCACTGCAGACGACGCCAAACTGATCCTCAAACTCTACGATCTCCGCCGCGAAGCCGAGTTGCGCAAGGCCCGCAACTGGTGGCTGGTGGATTTCTGGCCAAACACCGCCGAAGATTTTATTAAGGTGGCGTCCACCATGGGCACGCAGGAAAACAACTGGCTCCGTCAGGTCGGCGGCTATTGGGACATGGCGGCGTCGCTGGTGCTGCACGGAACCATTCATCCCGAACTGTTTCTCGAGGGCGGATTCAGCGGCGAAATGTTTTTCATCTACGCCAAAATCCAGCCGATATTGAAAGACCTGCGCGAGAAAATGCAAAGCCCGGGCCTGTTCAGCAATGTCGAGAAAGTGATCATGAGTTCAAAGACCGGCCGTGAACGGCTGAAGACGATCAGCGCGCGCGTCGAGTCCCGGCGCAAAGTCATGGCGGAGGCGGCAAAAGCAAAGTAAGCGGTCAATCGGTAACGGGAGGCTAAGAAATATACTCCTTGATGTACTCGTCCTTCGACTTCGCCAGTTCGTCCATGTCCCCGTCGAAGATGATTTTTCCTTCCCGCAAAATCAGAAAAGCCATGGGCACTTCGCAACGGGCGCCGGTCTCAAGCGGAATCATCTTGTTGGCTTTGCGATCAAAGTAGTGAGTCGCCATGATGAAGGCATCCTGCAGGCGATGGGTGACGAGCAGGGAACTGGTCTTGTAAACATCGCGCTGCTTGACGATAAGCTCCACGATCGTGGTGGAGGTCACCGGATCCAGTCCGCCGGTCGGTGAATCGTACAAAAGTATTTCCGGCTGGGTAATAATGGCGCGCGCAATCGCCACCCGGCGCCGCATTCCGCCCGATAGCTCCGACGGAAACATGTCGACGGTATGTTCCAGTTCGACGAAGCTCAGGGCTTCGCGCACCCGCCGTTCGATTTCCTCCTCGGGTACGCTGCCTTCCTCGATCAGTCGAAACGCCACGTTTTCCCGCACCGTGAACGAATCGAAAAGCGCGCTCTCCTGAAAAACCATTCCAATCCGGCCGCGCAGCTCGAACAAATCGTGCTCGCTCATCTGGGTCACCTCTTCGCCCAGAACGTAAATGCGGCCCGAGTCTGGTTTGATCAGCCCCAGCGCCAGCTTCAGCATGGTGCTCTTGCCCGAGCCCGCCACGCCGAAAACCGCTTTGGTCTCTCCATGCGGAAGCCGGAACGATATTTCGTCCAGGATCTTCCTGTCGTCATACGCCAGCGAAACATTTTCGAACCGGATGGCCTCAGCGGAAGTTTGCCGGGCATCAGCGGCGGGCATCTCGAGCGGTTGAGTGGGGGCTGGCATCGGTTAGCGGTACCCTAACAACGCAATGAGCAATTTGGTAACGAAGAAATCAACCACCAGGATCAACACGGACGCGACCACTACGGCCTGGGTGGTCGAGCGTCCTACGCCTTGCGTGCCGCCGCGCGTCGACATGCCGAAGTAACAGCCGACGGTAGAAATCACAAATCCGAAGAGCACCGGCTTGATGAGTCCGGTGGTTACATCCCGCCACACCAGTGACTGCCAGGCCGAGGTCCAGTACTGCCGCGAGTCCAAACCCAGCAGCAGGCTCGAAACCATGTTCCCTCCGACCAGTCCAAGCAGGTCGGAGATGATGGTCAGGAAGAACAGCATGATTACGGTCGCGACCACTCGCGGCGTGACCAGCTTCTTTGTGGGATCGGTGCCCAGCGCGCGCATGGCGTCAATCTGTTCGGTCACGGTCATGGAACCGAGTTCGCTGGCCATTCCCGACGCGTTGCGGCCAGCCACCATCAGACCGGTGATGACCGGCCCCAATTCTGTGACCATGCCGACCGAAACCAGCTGCGCAATAAGAGTGAGTGAACCGAACCGCGACAGCGTGCTGGCGCTGTTCAGGGCCAGCACGGCTCCAGTGAAGCCGCCGGTCAGGATCACAATGGGCAGCGAGCCCACGCCGATCAAGTCGGCCTGCTGAACCATGTCGGTGACGTACAGGGGGCGGCGAAAGAGGTTGGCAAGAGATTGGCCCACCAGCAGCGCATACTCCTGCAGCGCCTGGATTTTCTCCTTGGCAAATTCGGCGGGCGAGATGAGTTGGACCTGAAAGTCCCCAGCTGCCATGCAGTGTGGCCTCTCCCTGAAAGGAATATAGCAGAGAAGCTGTCAGCCGTCAGGAAACCGATCAGCTGATAACTGAGAACCAGCAACCGAGAACGGGTGTGTTTTACAAAATATGAATCAAATGGAATCGAAGCGGCACAGGAAACAGCCCCCTACTCCCGAATCTTCTTCTTGATCTCAATGCTTAGGCGCTTGATTTTCTGATTCAGCGTGGAAAGTGGGACGTGGAAGCGCTCCGCGGCTTCGGTCTGGTTCCAGTTGCACTTCTCCAGCATGTCCAGAATGATGTGGCGTTCGCAGTCTTCCACGATATCGAACAGGGAAGCGTCGCCCCGGTGTTCAAGGAGAGGAACAGGCGTTCCGCGGCCCACGATCTGGTCGGGAAGAAGTTCCGCACCGATTTCCGTTCCAGTCGAGAGCACCACTGCCCGCTCAACCACGTTCTCGAGTTCACGCACATTGCCCGGCCAGGAATACGAAAGCAGCGGGCGCAGCCCTTCCGGCGTCATTCGCCGCCGCGGCCGTTCGTTTTCTTCCGAATACTTCGAGAGGAAGAAATCAACCAGCAGGGGAATGTCTTCCTTTCGCTGTCGCAGGGGCGGAAGATCGATGGTGATCACGTTCAGGCGATAGAAGAGATCGTCGCGGAACTTGCCTTCGCGCACCAGTTGCTTCAGATCCACGTTGGTGGCGGCGATGATGCGCACGTCCACTTGCAATTCGTGCACTCCGCCGAGGTGCATGAACTTGCGGTCCTGGAGCACGCGCAGGATCTTGCTTTGCGTGTCCATGCTCATGGTGCCGATCTCATCGAGGAATAATGTCCCCCGGTCGGCGATTTCGAACAGACCCTTCTTGGAAGCGATGGCGCTGGTAAACGCGCCTTTGACGTGCCCGAACAGGGTTGATTCCAGCAGGTCCGGCGGCATCGAGCCGGTATTCACCGGCACAAAGGCGCGGTCGCGCCGCGGCGAATTCAAGTGAACGGCCTTAGCGATCAATTCCTTGCCGGTTCCGCTCTCGCCCTGTAACAGAATGGTCGATCGGCTGGGAGCCACCTGCGCCACCAGGTCGAAAATCTTCAGCATGGGCTCGCTCTTGCCCACGATGTGCTCAAAGTTGTAGCGCTGCTTGAGGGCGCGCTTGAGCTGTACATTTTCCGCTTCGGTGCGGTGCCGGCCCACGGCAATGCGCACGTCGGCCAGCAATTTCTCGTTGTCCCAGGGCTTTTGGACGAAATTGGTCGCGCCGGCCTGCATGGCCTTCACCGCATTTTCCACCGTACCGTAGGCGGTGATCATGATGACCGAGAGCTGCGGGTCGTGAACGTGCAGCTCGGCCAGCAAATCAATGCCGTTGCGGTCTGGCAGGGCCAGATCGAGCAGCACCAGGTCGAAGGGCCGCTCTCCGATTCGCGATAGTCCCTGGTCGGCGGTGGCGGCCGATTCCACCGAGTAGCCTTCCAGCTCCAGCAGAGTTTCGAGCGACTCGCGAATCGCGGCTTCATCGTCAATGATCAGCACTGCGCCCGCGGACGAAGACGAGTCGTTCAGCACGCTGCGCGGTATGGTCGCCAGTTCAGACATTGACAGTCTTCTTCATCAGCGGGAAGTCGAGATAGAACGTGGTGCCCTGGCCGGGTTGACTCTCCACCCGAATTTTGCCCGCATGCTCCTGAATGATGCCGTAGGTCACCGATAGGCCCAGGCCGGTGCCTTTGCCCTGGCCTTCTCGCGGCGCAGCTTTGGTGGTAAAGAACGGGTCGTAGATGCGCTGGATGTGCTCCTGAGCGATGCCGGTTCCGGTGTCGGATACCACCACGCTCACTCCGTCGCCATTCGAGGTAGTCACGCGAAGGTCTCCGCCGTCGGGCATGGCGTCGCGTGCGTTCAGAAACAGATTCAGAAACACCTGCTGCAGCCGTCCTGAATTGCCGCTGATCAGGGGCAGATGGTCCGCCAGATCATCCTGAACCTTGATCTTGGTGATCTTGAACTGGTGCTCAAGCAGGGCCAGGGTGTCGCCGATAATCTTGTTGATATTCACTTCGGTGAATTCCGTTCCGCTGGTTCGTGAAAAATTCAGCAGGTTGTTCACGATCTCAGATGCACGAAAGGTCTGCCGCGTAATCTTTTCCAGCAATCCGCCTTTTTGCGGATCGTTCTGCAGTTGCTTCGAAAGCATCTGAGCGTAGGAGGAAATCACGGCCAGGGGCGTGTTGACCTCGTGCGCCACTCCAGCAGCCAGCAGACCGATCGACGAAAGCTTGTCCGCCTGCGAGAGTTGCGATTCCAGGTCGATGCGTTCGGTGATGTCGTCCACGATAATCAGTCGCCCGATCACGTTGAACTTCCGCGTGACCAGCGGGGCAATCGCCACGTTCACAATGCGGCTCTCGCCGGTCGGCGTCGCCAGGCGGAACTTGTACAGATTGTTGATGCCGGGATTCTGCCGCACCCGGTAGAACTCTTCCACAAACGCCGCGGGGAACACTTCACTCAACGGACGGGTCAGCGCCTGCCAGCGCGGCAACGCGTACATGACTTCCATCTGCGAGTTCCAGGATTCGATCCGGTCCGCCAGATCGACCGCCATCACGCCCACGTTGATCGACTCCACGATGTTTTCGTTGAAGTCCTTCAGACGTTCGTACTCGGCCACCTTCTGTTCCAGTGACGCGTACAGGCGCGCATTCTGGATGGCGATGCCGATGTAGCCGGCCAGAGTTTCCAGCAGTTCAACATCTTCGCTGGTCAGGAAATCGCCTTCCACCGTCTTGCCCAGGCCGAGAAATGCGATCGTCCGCTGTTGAGCGCGGCACGGGATGTAGTAGTTCAAGTCCAGCTTGGCGATGGTCTGCTGGGCGCTGACGGTCTCGCGCGGTACCTGGTGCACATTTTCCAGAAAGAGATGTCCGGCTTCGATTTCAGGCCGCGGCGCGCTGAGGAACTGCAAATCCAGTCCGCTGGTCTGAGTAATCCCGAAAGTTTTGGCCAGGAAAAACTGTGGCGGCTCGCCGGCAGACAGGAAAATTGCCAGACGGTCCACCAGCAGGGTTCGTGATAACCGATCGACGACCGAACTCAACATCCGGTCCAGATCGGTTTCGGCGCTGAGCTCGCGTCCAAATTCGATCAGCGTCTTGCGGTAGTCGTAGCGGGTGCGGTAGAAGAACTGGTCGATGCGCTCCTGGATCCATTTGCGGACGGGATCAAACAGCAGCGCCGTGACCACCATGGCCAGGATCAGGCCCGCCGGTCCCGAACTCGGTACCTGGGTGTGAACCAGTTCGGCTACTCCGGCCACCACCGCGAAGTACACTCCGACGATCGCAGCCGCCGCCAGGGTGTAGACCATGCCGCGCTTGAAAATCAGGTCCACATCCATCAACCGGTAGCGGAAGATGGCGTAGCCGAACGTCAGAGGCAGCAGGCCCAGCGACAACACGGAAACCTTCATGGTCGGCCGTCGGCAACGCGCCCGTCAGGTAAGGAATCACGTAAAAGAGCGTGAACGGCGCGATCGCCAGGATGGTGCCGCGAGTCACCCACTTGAGTTGCTGCCGCAGGATGGGAGTGCCGGCGCGTCGATAACTGAACCACAACACTGCCGCCGCCACCACGAAGAACAGGGCCAGATAGCCCATCTGAATGCGGTCCAGGTTCCAGCGCACCCGCTCACTCGCCTTGAGCAGTCGCAGCGTGACCACGTGGATTCCGAGCAACAGCGCTCCCGGCACATAAATCGCCGGGATGATCCAGCGATGCTTGCGGACAAAGTTGCGCTTCTCCGGAAAGGTCAGAACAAAATGCAGGAACAGGGCCGGCTGCAGAAGCCAGGCCACAACATTGCCCCAGTAAATCGTCCAGTCAAAGTCGTTGAGTTTGCCGCTGTATTTGAAAGCGTAGAAAACAAACGACACCAGGCAGAAGATGTAGAAATGGGTTGAGCTCGGCGCCGTCCAGCGGCGCAGCAGAACATAAAGCCCGATCCCCAGATAAATCAGGGCGATGAAGCGAAGCCAGAAGTTCAGCGAGCGCTCGGCCGGAACCAGGATCACGGTCATGTCGAGCGGAACGGACTGCCTGACCAGCGAGTAAGTAGCCTTCGACCATGCGCCAATCCGATACATCTGGCGTATGCGCGTCGGGGTGTCATTTACCTCGCGGTCGTTGATCGAGGTCAGGTGATCGCCGGCCCGTATGCCGGCCTTGTCGCCAGGTCCATTCGGTTCCACCCGGTCGGCGACCAGACCGCCATTGCCACCACCCTGCTCCACCCACCACACGCCATCTGACGGGATCTGAAAATCGCGCTCTTTCTGAAAATTGATCCAGGCCAGAATCACGGCTGCCGTGGTCAGGAGAATGAGCAGACCGGCGGTAAAGCGAACTTGGAATTCCCGGTTCATGGACCGCAATGGCTCCTGAGGCAGGGTAGGGGAATTACCCGATTGATGGTTCTGCACGTTCGGGGCCAAGGTGGTGTGCAAAGCGATAACCTCTAACTTACTTCAAAGAAACGACTTCTTCGATTATAGAGGCCGCGTAAAGGTAAAGCTATGTTTTTTGGAAGCCTTATGTGTGGTTTGGTAACTCTATGTACGGCAAAAGCTTAATGAGCACCGCCTGGACCCGAGCCAGCACGGTCGCAGCGCCGACAGATCGGCAGCCACGGGCATTGTCTTCGCGTTCATCGCGGCAGCTTCGCGACCTTCGCGTCAAAGAACTTTGATCGCGGAAAGTCAGAATGTCCCAAAATGGACGGCGGCCTTCGTTCAATTCCGGGTTCACCTGTTCCGATCGAACCGGTCCGATAGAATCAGATTTGAAGTGGACAGCCAAAATTAAAGTGGCGAACAAGCTGGAGACAGACACCGAGCCGCAAGCTTCGCCGGAAGTTGACGAGCGCTGGTGCTGTCCTCGAGGGCTACCGCGTGCGCTATCTACGTCGCGGTTCCGGACCGGCCCTTGCTGCTCGTCCACGGACTGCTCGGATATTCCTTTTCCTGGCGATATGCCTTGCCGGTTCTTTCGCAGAAGTCCACGGTCTATGCCTTGGACATGCTGGGCGTGGGTTTTTCTGACCGGCCTCCCAATCTCGATTGCTCCCTCCACGCTCATGCCGAACGCCTGCTGCGTTTTCTCGATTCCGTCGGCGTCGAATCGGTTGATCTTCTGGGCACATCGCACGGCGGCGCCGTCGCGATGCTGGCGGCTGCACTGGCGCCGGAACGGATTCGCAGGCTGATCCTGGTGGCTCCGGTGAATCCCTGGTCCGAACACGGAAAGCGCTGGGCGCCGCTCCTGACCAGCCCCCCGATCGCCGGCCTGATTCTTCACCTGGCTCCGCGCCTGAAAGGTGGACACAATGTGATGCTGCAACGACTCTACGGCGACCGCGGCCGCATCCGTCCGGGCACCCTTGAAGGCTACTCCGCGCCTTTGCGGATTCCGGGACTGTTCAACTACTGGCTGAGCGTGATGGGCTCATGGAACCGCGATCTTGGCGAGTTGGAATCTGCTCTTCCCCGTATCAGCCATATTCCTGCGCTGTTGATGTGGGGTAACAAGGACACCGCCGTCGATCCTACATCCGCGCAGAAGTTGGGCAAGCAGTTCACGAATTGCCGTGTCGAGATGTTCGATGGCGTGGGACACTTGCCTTACGAGGAAGTTCCCGAAGACTTCAATTCGGCGGTCGTTCGGTTTCTGTCCGAGCCTTTGTCCGGGGACAGCCGGCAAGTTTTCTGAGTATGTTTTGCTAAAGCATGTCCGACTATATCCTGGAACTTCTGCGCGGCTATCTGACCCACTACGGTTATTGGGCGGTCGGGCTTGCGCTGCTCCTGGAAAATGCGGGACTGCCGGTTCCAGGCGAAACCATTTTGCTGCTGGCGAGTTTTCTGGCTTACTCCGAACACCGGCTCGGCCTGCCCTACATCATTCTGGTCGGCATCTGCGCCGCCACAGTGGGCGACAATCTCGGCTTCGCGATCGGCTCCTATGGCGGACGTCCACTGCTGGAGCGCTATCAAAAAACCCTGCGCATCCGGCCGGCGGTGATCGCACGCGGTGAGTATTTATTCGCCCGCTACGGAGCGGCCACCATCTTCGTGGCTCGTTTCATCGCCGGAATGCGGATCATCGCCGGACCTCTGGCGGGCGTCCTGCGCATGCCCTGGCGCAAGTTTCTGCTGTTTAATTTCCTCGGCGCCGTGCTGTGGGTCAGCGCCATCGCCAGCGTGGGATATCTCTTCGGCAAGCACTGGGACGCGCTGGTCGATCTGGTGCAGGATGCCAATCTCGCCATCGCGGCTGTGGTGATCGCCGGCGCCCTGCTTTTCTGGTGGCGGCGAAGGAGGAAAGAGCGGTAGCGTGCAAGTTGAAACGCGATTCCTTTGCGTCCTTTGCGAACTTTGCGGTCAAAAGCTTTAACCGCAAAGAACGCAAAGATCGCAAAGTTTCCGCGGTGAACTTCCGGTGGTTACTTTCCTCACCAGGCGGAAGCCTAAAGCGATTGGTGCAGGTCGCTCCCGGATGCTAACCTCGAGACAGCGAAATCTGTACATGGCTGATTCAGTAACCATCGCCGGCAATCCTGGCCGCACGCGTTTTCCCTTGGAAATTTCCCAGGTGTGGGCGCGCTTTCTGTTCGCCCTGCTGGGTCTGATTCTGGCTTTTGGGGCGGCGCTGTTTTCCACCGTGGCACGCGAATCGGGCAGCTTGTGGGCGACCGTAATTTTTTCATCGGTGGCACTACTGCTGGCGGCGGTGGTCGGGCTCACCACGGTTCCTTACCTGGCGCGGCGAGTTGCCGGTAATCGGGTGCGCGATGCCTTCGACTACGACGTAACCCGCGTGGGAATCGCCTACGTCCTGGCTATCCTCGTGATCGGAATCGCCGCGCTAAACACCGGGAACAATCTTCTCTACGTGATTGTGGCGGCGATGTTGGCTGCCATCATAGTTTCGGGGTTGGCGTCGGCGGGGGTATTGCGCGGCCTGGAACTGGATGTCCGTTTGCCCGAACGGGTTTTCGCCGGCCGTCCGGCGTCAGGGAAAATCGCCGTGCGGAATTGCCGGCGCTGGCTGGCTTCGTTCTCTATCAGCGTGATTCCGCCCAGGAAAAACAAAAGCTCCGAACACTGGCAATGGCAGCCGGCGACGTTTGGTTTTCCGCCCGGCCGCCCTCCCGCCAGCCAGTGGGTAAGATTGCCGGACTGGCAGTTGCGCCGGGTTGCGAACGCCGTGGCCGCGCCAGACATCTTCAACGAGCCGGCGTATTTCGCCTACATTCCGGGCGGCGCTGAACTGACTGCCGAGATGGAATTGTCCTTCCCGCGCCGCGGACGCTATCAGCAAAACGGTTTCGGTCTGGCCACCCGCTTTCCCTTCGCATTTCTGACCAAAACACGACGCGTGCCCCTGGCCCGCGAGATACTGGTGTATCCGCCAGTTGAGCCGACCGACGAATTCTTCGAAATACTTCCGCTGATTACCGGCGAGCTTGAAACTTTTGCCCGCGGCCGCGGCGACGATTTATATCGCATCCGGGAATATCTGCCGGAAGATTCCGCGCGCCATGTGGACTGGAAGGCGACGGCGAAGTCGGGCTCGCTTAAAGTTCGCGAGTTCAGCCGCGAGGACGAACGCAAGCTTCGACTGGTGTTTGATAATCCCGGGCCGGGAGCGGTTTCCGTGGAGGCTTACGAAAATGCCGTGACCCTGGCGGCATCGCTGGGATGGCACTTCACCGAAGCCAATACCGAGGTTTGCTTCCTGGCGCAAGGCTGTCCGGCGGCAGCGGACATCGATGAATTCCTAAGTTTTCTGGCGACTGTCGATCCGCAGCCTTTGCCCTCGTTGCTCGACAGCCTGGAAGTTTCCGAAGACTACAACATCATTCTCACCACGCGTCCGCGTGAAACAATTCCCAGCAACCTGTGGGCTTGCTCATATTTTGTTTTCATCGGGAGCAATGGCGAGGCGCGGCAGTAATATTGAAGGCGGGGACACCAAAACCTTTTACCGCAAAGAAGCGCAAAGGATTCCGCGAAGAACAACAGAAGAACGGTCAATGCAGCCGATATTTGATGCAGCCACATGGCATGGGCCTGCATCCCAAGATAGAGCGCCGCTTTTGCCTGGCCAGCCGAAAACTCGACGAGGTGGACAAGACATGAATCGCAAGAGTTTCCCAGTCGCAACAGCGGCGCTTACTTCTCTTCTGCTGGTGGTCGCGTCTTTATCTTTGCCCGCGCTAGCCCAGAGGGACGAGGAGATTCCTTCCGGAACCACCATCCGGGTGCGCATGATCGACCGGCTCAGCAGTGAAGAGAACCAGACCGGAGACACTTTCCACGGAACGCTGGACGAGCCGATCGTGGTGAACGGCAGAGAGCTCTATCCCAAGGGCGCCGACGTCATCGGACGTGTCACCGATGTTCATCCCACCGGCAGGCTCAGTGAACCGGGCGAACTCGACCTGGTGTTGAATACGGTGAGTTCGGGAACCGTGGCGGCGTCCATTCACGTGCAGCCCCTGGTCATGAAGGGCGAGTCGCATGCGAAGAGCAACGTCACCAAGATCGGCGGCGGAGCCGCGTTAGGCGCGGCCATTGGCGCCATCGCCGGCGGAGGTAAAGGCGCGGCCATCGGCACTCTGGCGGGCGGAGCGGCGGGCACGGGCGCGGCTGCAGCCACCGGGAAAAAACCTGCGCTCATCGATTCAGAAGCGATTCTGACTTTTGTGACGTCCACGGCTTCGAGTCCTACTGCACCGCTGCCTCCCAACCAGGCCGCCAGTGATTCAACTCCATACCCGCGGCCGCCCAACCAGGGCGCCAGCGATTCGCAGCCTCCGTACCCGCGGCCTCCAGTCGCGGACTCTGCTCCGCGTCCGGATTCTGGGCCACCGCCCGATTCTGCCGATCCCGGGCCTGGACCGGATGACAACACGCCCCTGTTTACCCTGCGCGATCGGCGGATTATCCGAGGCTGCGTGAGCCAACATGCCTCAGACCTGCCCGCGGCTTCGACACAGCGGCCCGAACTGCCGCCCGGTTCCGATCGGCAGCTTCACCGCGGCGGAACTTTATCGACCGACATTCAGAACGAAGCTCAGGCTCTGCCTTTGGATTGCGAAGATCAGCTCACCAGGCTGCCCAGCGATCTGGAGCGCGTGGTTTACAGCGGGCGCGTCATGCTGATCGACAGTAAGGGGCACGTTCTGGACATCTTCAGCCTCGATCAGAATCAATAACTCGGCCGGCGGGCGTCGCCTGTCGCCCGCCGATGTTGTTCATTTGAGTGCAAATCCACCGGTGTGACGAAGCCTCCTCCCGGCGCCAATCTGGCTCCCATCCCTCTCAAACCGCCTCGGTTAGGTAACCATTACTTTCGATTACGTTAGTACATTGACCGTTCAGAGCAAGCTGCTAAGGTTATATCTAAGGAAGACCTAATCGAAGTAATCCGTCAACCGTGGCGTCCCCGGCTGGCAGAAAACTGGTTGATGACCGCTGACCACCAACTCGCGCTCTGGATCGCTCACCCGGTTCTGCAACTGGCTGTTGCCGCGGCGATGGTGCGCAACAAGGTGCGTCGTTCTTTTCCGGTCTTCTTCGCCTACATCGGATTTCAGATTCTGAGTTTTTGCGTGTTGTTTCCCATCAACAAGTGGGGAAACTATACGACTTACTTTTACCTGTACTGGGCCTGCTGTGCGGTCAACCTGGTTCTGGGCTTCATGATCATTCATGAAGTTTTTCTCGACGTGTTCCGCCCTTACCACACGTTGAAAGATCTGGGTTCGGTGATGTTCAAGTGGGCGGCACTGGTCATGTTGCTGGTGGCCTTCGTGGTCGCGGCGTCCAATACCGGGGAAGGGCTGGCGCCGATCCTGCAGGCGATTCTTACTGTGCAACGCTGCGTACGCGTGGCCCAGTGCGGACTGGTTTTGTTTCTCATTGTGTTCTCCCGCTATGTCGGAGTGTCCTGGCGGCAGCAGAGCTTCGGCATCGCATTCGGGCTGGGCGCCTCGGCCGGGATGGAGCTGGCCACGTTCGCGTTGTACGCCGGCGGCCCCATATCCCAGGTGACGGTCAACTCAATCAATCTGGTGGTCTACAACCTGTGCATCCTGACGTGGTTCGGATACATGGTGATGAAGAGTCCGGCACGCACCTCGGGAGAAATCCTGTTTACGCCGCGACGCTGGGAACAAAGCTTGAACGACCTGCAGAATCCCGCTACCGGAGACTCGCTCATTCCGATGTTTGAAAGCATGGTGGACCGCGCTCTTTCGCGCAGTCAGGCCGACTATTCGGCCCGGGAAGCCGCCGCGGAAGCCGTCGGGGAACCGGCCGTCGCTTCTTTACGCGGATTGCATGCCGTCCCATCCCGAGCCCGTCGGATTCAATAGCTGCTTAAAGTAATAGCTTAGCTTGCCCGACTGATCACATTGGAATAGATAGCTATTGCTGTTTCCTATCAACAGGTTCTGTCAGGCTCCGCTCGCAATTCCGCGATCTTCTACACAAAAAACCCTAGACTGATTACCCGCGTTCTGTATAATGCCGCAACCGTGAGGTTCCGCTCCCAGGGACTTCGCACAAGTAAGGAGAACCAAGCATGAAACGTGCGGTCAGGATGTTGATCCTGATGGTAGGTTTGGCTTGTACTTATGTGGCTATCGCGACCCCGATACTGAATGCTGAATTGGGCCCGGCGCCACTATGTCCGCCAAGCAACCCACACTGCGGCAGGTAGCCGCTGATTAAGGAGCCGCTCTAGCGGCTTCGCAGGCTTCCAGGGCTGACCAATTGCGAATTGCGTGGTCAGCCCTCCTTTTTTGTCTGCAAGGGAATTCCTGAGTCAGCTTTTCGCAACTCCTGCCAGGTCTTTCCTGAGTTCTTCCGGATCCGAAATTGGCGGGCGACAGCTGAAGTTGGAGCAGACCACTGCGACCGACTTTCCGTTCCGGATCGCGGGGATCTGAGGAATCGTTTCCGCCAGGGCCGGTGGAAGGTTCTGTGAAACCGCCTCGTTTGCCGCCAGTTTCAGCACTGCCCGGTCGAAGCCGAAGAAACTGGCTGCGACGTTGTAGAGCTGCGCCGCGAGGTCGTCGTTACCGACAATCACGACCTGGGTATGCGGCTGCGAGAAATGGACTGCGGCGATTCCATACGTGGCGGCGAAAATTCCAAACTTCTCCGCCAGTCCAGCGAGAACCTCCAGCGTCTGCTCTGCCTGCTCGCGATAGGCTGGCTGATTGGTGTATCCGTACAACCGCAGCAGAGCGATTATGGCTACAGAATTTCCCGCTGGAGTCGGCGAATCCTGAAACGGTTTACGCCTCGTCCCCAAAACTCCCAGCGCCTTCGGCGTGCCCTCGGCCGAAGCCGGCATGTCAAAAAAACCTCCGGACACCGGATCGAACATTCGATCCACCATCTTGTCTACGATGTTTTTCGCGAAGTTGAAGTAACTGAGGTCGGCGGTGGCTTCGTAAGCATCCAGACAGGCGACAGCGGTGAAGGCATAGTCGTCGAGCAGGCCGGGGATGGCGCGGCTTGCCGCGGCTGGGTCGGAGTAAGCGACCACATGCTTCAACCCCTGCTCTGGCTGCCATGCCTCGGCGAGAACGCGATCAAGCGAGCGTAGGGCAAAGCGCCGCGCGGGTTCGAGTTTGAGCACTTTCGCGGCCTCGAGGTAAGCCGAGACGCACAGCGAGTTCCATCCCACATACACCGTCTTATCAACGTAAGGTGTGGGCCGCTTCAGCCGGGCGGCGTACATTTTCTGCCTGGCCGAGTCCAGCAACGCGGCTATGCGTTCTGGAGCGAGACTGAGACGCCTGGCGACTTCCTCGACCGGTGCCCGGACGTACAGAACATTCTTCTCCGGATTGTGGTGCATCTCGCCCACTTCATTGACGTCGTAGTGCAGACCGGCGACCGCGGCTTCTTCTTCCGTCAGCACCGCCTGCATTTCCGCGCGAGTCCAGGTGAAGTAATCGCCGTCATCGTCCATCGAGTAGTCGGCGTCCTGGGAGGCGTAAAAGCCGCCGCGCTCGCGATCGCTCAGCCACTCATCCATCCATCGGATAATGTCGCGGGCCACGGCGGCAAAGAATTCCGCGCCGGTCACCTGATAAGCGTGGACGTAATTCTTGAGCAGTTCGGAATTGTCGTAGCACATCTTTTCGAAGTGAGGCACGATCCAGCGCTCGTCAACCGAATAGCGATGGAAGCCGCCGGCAAGCTGGTCATACACTCCGCCACGCGCCATTTTTTCCAGCGTCGGAACGAAGACCTCGCGCAAGTTTCCGTCGCCCGTGCGCGCATACCGGTCAATCAGGAGATCGAGCACGGCAGGATGAGGAAACTTGGGTGCGCTGCCAAAGCCGCCGTATTGCGGATCAAACATCTTCACCGCGGATTCCACGATGGCGTCAATCGCTTTGGGAGAAAACTCGCCTTTGCTTCCGGCGAAAGATTCAGCCCGTGCGATTGCCACTTCCACCATCTCGGCCTGTTCCATCACATCGCCGTTTTTCTGGTGATAGGCGTCGGCGATTGAATTCAGCACGCGTTTGAAACTCGGACGCCCGTAGTTATCGTCGGGAGGAAAATAAGTTCCGCCATAGAAAGGCTTGCCGTCGGGCGTGAGAAAAGCAGTTAATGGCCAACCCCCCTGGCCGCTGATCGCGCTGACTGCCACCTGATAACGGCTGTCAATGTCGGGACGTTCGTCGCGATCCACCTTGACCGCCACAAAGCGTTCATTCACGATCTTCGCGACTTCAGGATCGTCATACGATTCACGATCCATCACGTGACACCAGTGGCACCAGACCGCGCCAATGTCGAGCAGGATGGGCTTGTTCTCACGCTTGGCGGCGGCAAAAGCCTCCTCGCCCCACTCGTTCCACTGAATCGGCTGGTGCATGGCGGAGCGCAGGTAGGCGGAGGATGCCTTGGAGAGGGAGTTGAGGGTCTGAGTGGTCATCTTGCAAGTGTAAACGTTCTCTAAAATTGAGGCGGGAAGGTGCTCCCAAGGGCTCTTCAATGAGGACGCAAGATTGGTACTTTATTGACTGTGGAATTGGGCCTTCAATGGACAGGAATCTCGATGGATTGAGACTTGGCCTGGTGAGCGCATGAAGCCAATCCGGCAGCAGTTCAAGGAAGCTTTCAGCCTCAAAGGGAAGAGTATCTCCTGGTACCGCGACGTCGCACTCACGGTGACCGCAGGTTTGGGTATTTTCTACGGCGCCATCTTTGGCTGGAGTGCCCGTTCCACAAATTCTCCGTTTGATCTCAAAGTGGCGATTGTTTGCTTCGTGGTGGCGTGTGTGTGCGTCCTGCTTGCTGCAGACAAAGTGCTGGTCCTGTCTTGCGCAATTATGGTACCCGCCGCCCTGATGACCTACCACGTCGCCTTCACCTGGGATCGAAAAGTTCTGGCGTTTTACTTTGGATCGTTGACGGCTGGGTTCGCGGTCCTGGTGGTGGGAGTTTTCGTAAGGTCGATGTGGCAAGGTCGGTCAGCGCGCCGCAGCCGGTAGCCGACATCGGAGGGCGGGACGCCCTCCGGACACCTGGCAGGATGCCGGCGCTACTTTATTAGACCCCTGGCGATCGAGCAGTACAGGTCCACCGCTTCCTGCAATTGCTTCTTCTCCACATATTCGCGGTCGGTGTGGGCTACGTGGATTGATCCCGGACCGATCAGCAAAGGCTGTCCCCAATTGCTGAGCGCGGGGATGTCGGTGGTGAAAGCAGCGACCATAGTGGGGAGGCCGTCCAGGGTGCGCAATCGGACGAACGGGATTTCCAGAACGAATTCGACTTGCGCCAGATCGCCGACGGTGTCGACAATTTCCCGCTTCAACTTCTCCGCCGGTCCGACCAGGCGATAGAGCAGTTGCGCGCGCGCTTTGTCGGGAATCACATTGGGGGCGCGGCCGCCTTCGATCACGCCGATATTCAGGGTGCACGGGCCGATGCCTTCCTCGACGGGGAGTTTCATGGCACGCAGGCGTTGTAGTGCCAGCAGCAGCTTGTCGATCGCGGAATCGCCCAACTCCGGGTAGGCTGAGTGCGCCATGCGTCCGTGGGCGATTACCTCCACGCGCAACGCTCCCTTGGACGCGACCGCGACCCGGTTCTCGGTGGGTTCGCCATTGACCAGGAACTTGGAGCCTACGGGCCGCTGGTTTGCCACTTTGGCGCCGAGGCTGTCGCGCTCTTCGCCGACCAGAAAAAGCAGTCCGACGTGGATGCCCTCTTTTCGCAGCCGCTCCGCCGCTGCAATCTGTACCGCGATAATTCCCTTGGCGTCGCAGGAGCCTCGGCCGTGGACGCGAGTAGCATCCTCCGAGGAGGGAATAAATGGCGGAACCGTGTCCATATGGGTGGAGAACACAATCGCAGGCTGGGATTCTTCGGGAGAGACTGCGAACACATTGCAGCGCTCGCCTTCGACGCGAATTCTTGTAGCCTGAAAGCCTCGTCGAAGCAGTTCGTCGCACAGAAAATTACCCACCGGGCCTTCGTTGCCGGTGATGGACTCGATGTCCACCAATTGACGGGTAAGAGCGACGGCGTCCATGCGCGACAGGATATCCTACTCACGGCAGTTTGGGATTGAGGTAGAGACGTTGCTTGCAACGTCTCGGGCAGTGTGAAAACCGTGCTGCTATCCTGTTTCGACTCGTCGCCCATGAATCCGCAAGACAGCACAATCCGTTCACTTTTTCTGGATGGTCCTTCCGGGCAGCTGGAAGCGCTGCTGAATGCCGGAAGTCCCGATGCCGCATACGCCGCGCTGGTGTGTCATCCCCACCCTCTGTACGGTGGAACTCTCCACAACAAGGTTGTCTTTCATGCCATGAAGGCGCTGAACAGCTTTGGTTTTCCGGTGTTGCGTTTCAATTTTCGCGGCGCCGGCCTGAGCCACGGGGAACACGATCACGGAAATGGCGAAGTGGACGACGTTAAGACCGCTTTGGATTGGTTGCATCACGAATTTCACCGGCCTTTGATTTTTGCCGGCTTTTCATTTGGCGCCGCTGTGGGTTTGCGGGCCGCATGTCCGGACCAGAGGGTGAAAGCCGCCATCGGCCTGGGTCTGCCGGTGTCTGCCATTGATGACCGCACTTACGATTTCTCTTTTCTCGCAAGCTGCGCCAAGCCCAAGCTCTTCGTCAGCGGCGATCGCGATCAGTTCGGAACTCCTGCGCAACTGAAAACTCTCGTGGCTTCTATTTCCGAGCCGAAGAAACTGGTATTGATCGCGGGCGCCGATCATTTTTTTGAAGGAAGATTGCGGGAGATGCGAGAGACGGTCGAGCAGTGGGTGGGAGAAGCGGTGAATCTGTAGCGCCGATGCCTTCTATAATCCTTGCACATGTCTTCTGCCACTGATCGCAAGAAGCTTGCTCTGGACATGCGCGTCACTGCGCGACATCTGTTCGAGCACGCGCTGGGCGAAGCCAGTATCGATCGCGCATTTCAGCGGCACCTGGATTGCGATAAAGGTGTGCTCCGAATTTGCGAGGATTTGTACGACCTCGAATCCTACAATCGCGTGCTGGTGATCTCCATCGGCAAAGCCGCTCACGCCATGGTCAATTCGCTCGAAATGCAGGCGGGCAACCGCTTTCAGGGCATTGTGGCGAGTTCTGTCGACCCGCTTTCGCAAGTCCACGGCTTCCGCTACTTTCGTGGTGGGCATCCGTTGCCTAACCAGGAATCGGTTCGCGCGGCTGAAGCCATGTTGAAATCGCTCAACGCTCAGAATGCTTCGTCGCTGATAATTTTCCTGCTTAGCGGTGGCGGCTCTTCCATCGCCGAGAAACCCATCGACGGTGAAATTTCGCTCGACGATCTGATCGCAACCTACCGTGCGCTGGTACACTCGGGCGCGCCCATCGCCGAGATCAACACCATCCGCAAGCATCTTTCCGCGGTGAAGGGTGGAAGGTTGGCGGTGGCCGCTTCCTCGGCGCAGCAGGTTTCGCTGCTGGTCTCCGACGTTCCCGACAATACGCCGGATGCTTTGGCCTCCGGTCCGACCATGCCCGACTCCACTACCGTGGCGGACTGTTATTCCGTCGCGGAGAAGTACGGCTTGCTCGAACAATTTCCGGACTCGGTGCGTGAGCTTTTTCAGCGTCACGCGCTGGAGGAGACCGCCAAGCCTGACGACCTGGCCTTTCATCGTGCTCGCTGGTGGCCCTTGCTGTCGAATGCGTCCCTGATCGACGCGGCGGAGGCGGAGGCTCAACGTCATGGATTCAGCGTGGAAATCGATAACCGTTGCGACGATTGGGACTACATGCGCGCGGCCGACTATCTTCTCGAGCGATTGCGCGCACTCCGCAAGAAGTCAGAACGCGTCTGCCTGCTTTCCGGCGGAGAGGTAACCGTGAAAGTGGAAAATGGCGGCGCCGGCGGCCGCAACCAGCAATTTGCCTTGGCTTGTGCGACGAAGATTTCTGGAGAGAAGATTACGGTACTCAGCGCGGGAACCGACGGCATCGACGGCAACAGCCCCGCCGCCGGAGCGATCGTGGATGGCAGCACTATCGAACGCGCCCAGGCTCGCGGTCTGGATCCCGCCGCGCACCTGGCGGGGTTCAATGCGTATCCATTTTTCGAAGCGCTGGGTGATGCGATCATAACCGGCCCAACCGGAAACAATTTGCGCGACCTGCGCGTGTTGCTGGCCTATTAGAGCCTCAGGTCACCTCAAAAAAAACGGGTCACGCCTTCTTCCATCACGAACACGCGGTCTTCAATGCCCGCCGCCTTGGCTTCCTTCTCCAGCAGTCGCAACGGTTCGTCCATGGGTTCGTGGGAGAGGCGAAAACTACCGTAGTGCATGGGCACCATCCAGCGCGAATTCAAATCAAGAAAGGCCCGGGTAGCATCCGCGGGACTGGTGTGAACGTTGCGAAATGATGGCGGATTGTAGGCGCCGATCGGCAGCAGCGCCAATTCGGGCGCCAGGCGCTGTCCGATTTCCCGGAAACCGGAGAAATAAGCGGTGTCGCCGGCGTGATAGAGCGAATGTTTGTTGTCCCGCAGCACGTAACCGCCGTAGCCGCGATGAGAATCCTGAATCACCCGCGCTCCCCAGTGCCGCGAGGGCACATGGGTAACCGTCAGATCGTGATGGCGAAAGCTGTTCCACCAGTCCAGTTCCACCACGTTTTCAAAACCAAGATCGGACACCAGGTCGAAAATGTGATGCGGAACGATGAGAGTCGGCGCCGTCGTCCGGCGGCGTTTGGTTTGTTGCACGATGGCGCGCAGCGATGGACGGTGCAGGTGGTCGAAGTGGGCATGAGTGACGAGCACGAGGTCAATGGCGGGCAGGTCGCGGACGTGCAGGCCAGGCTGCCGCAGACGTTTCAGCACGAATAGCCAGCGCGCGAAATTGGGATCGATGACCACATTCTGCCCGCCCAGCTGAACAAAAAAACCAGAATGACCGATGAAAGTCAGTCCCATCTGGTCGTTGGTGACCAGCTTCGGCTTGTGGGAACGGCCGGTGCGAGGCGTAACCGCGGAGCGCCGCACCAGGTTGCCAAACTGCCGGGCGCGCTTGCGAAGTGCGGAATTCCTGAGGGTATTTTTTAACATCGGTAAACGAACCAGATCGAAGTCGAACTGATGTTCGTCCGCATGCTGCGATGCTGGTAGTTTCGGAGCTGTATTTAATTCTAGAACAAATCCACGCGCAATGCTTCCGGCGCTTCACCTTTGCGGGCGAGCGCTTTCCACCAATGTGAGCGGTTGTGATCAGACATCCGAATTCATTCCAGATAGGGTTTGTGCTGTTCCACTCCGGATGCTCCAGGTTCCCAGGCCGGAACTCAGCCGGTGCACAACGCGCGGCTATTTTGCGCGAGGACCCACAGCAAAACTAAATCCCCAGTGAAACCTCTGACCGCCTTCGGGCGAGAATCTATAGGAGGATTCCATGAAAAAAGTATTGCTACTGCTAGTTGCATCGGCCCTGCTTGTGACGCTCGGGCTGGCACAGACGCCCGACGCCGCCAGTAACACGGATTCAGCCAACATCAAAGGTTGCCTGGGTGGATCGGATAGCAATTACACGATTGCGGAAGACGGTAGTCGTCAGATGTTCAAGATCACCACCAGCAGCGTTGATCTCAAACCACACCTCGGCCATGACGTAAAGCTCACAGGTCACAAAGCAATCGCGCCCGTGAATTCCGGCTCTACTGATAACAGCTTTGCCGTCACCGAATTGAGCATGATTTCCGAACATTGTGCCCTGGCCGCCGCGGCACCTGCTGCTGCGACCGTCATTCCGCCTTCGGAGACCGTCATCACACCCGCTGCTGACACGGCTGCTGCACCCAGTGCCGCTGCCAGCACACCCGTGGCCGGGCCTGCCGCGCCCGCTGTGGCAGCAAGCCCAGCTTCAGCGACGGTCAGCACGCCCGCCGCGGAGCCTGCAGCCCCGCAGCGACGGTCAGCCCGTCTTCAGCGACTGCCAGCACGCCCCCCGTGGAACCTGCCGCACCGGCTGCGGCAGTCAGCCCGCTTCAGCGACGGTCAGCACACCCGCCGCCGAGCCTGCAGCGCCCGCAGCGACGGTAGCTCCCTCTTCCGCGGCCGTCAGCACTCCCGCGGTAGAGCCTCAGGCGCCCGCTGCGACAGTTGGCACGTCTTCAGCGACCGTCAGCACGGCCGCCGTCGAACCTCCTCCCCCGACGAAACGGTCAGCCCGCGCTCGTAAACTCGCGGCAGCGCAAGCTGCAGCCGCGTCCACCGACAGTCCTTCGGCGGAGGTTGCCAGTCCGCCGCAGCAGACGCCGCAACCCCGGCTCCGACTGCCAAGCCATCGTCGGACACGGTCAGCCCGGCCCAGGCAGACGCTGCCATCGCCGTCTTCCCCGGGGACTACCCCCGCACCTGATGCAGCAGCCGCACCTGCTCCTGCGGTAACTCACAGGGCCGGCTCTCTTTCGCTCCTGATAGCGTTTGTCGTGCTGGTAATTGTCTTGGGCACGACGGCCCCGCTCATCGGTAGATGGAGAAAAAGGAAAGCGCTCGAACGGGAGGGAAGTCCGAATCTTTCTTTCTCGAACGAACTCAGCTCGAACGAAGTGAGCTCAAACGAACCCAACACGAATGAAGTGCGCGCGGAAGTGATTAGAAGCGAAACAAGGTCGGACAAGGACAAGCCGGAACCACGCAAAGTGGCTTAGCTCATTGAGGGCAGTTAAAAACAAGGACACGCTGAATCGAGCGATCGGTCCGTCGAGGACCGAGTAAAACCGGGAAGGCGGAGCCCAGCTCCGCCTTCTCGAAAGATTTACAGCTCTTACGCTGTTACTCCAGCGGCGATCTTGTGAAAGGTCGAGTTAACAACTTCGCCCGTCTGAACCCTGGGCGTTCCCTCGATGAATCTCGCCATGGTCTTCAACACTTCCGGATAAGCAGTGGCGTTGTAATTATCTGAATTGGCCTTGTTGTCCCACAGACTGATCGCGGTCACATCGATTCCGCCGGGACCGGAGAACGTGATTTCGTCCTTGAAGCCGTTCTGCTTGCGCAGTAATGGAAGAATGTCCTTGTCAAATGTGCGGGTATAGTCGGAAAGCATATTCGATTTCAGATGAAACGAGACGTTGCGTGCAAACATGTTCAACCTCCTTAAGGTTGTCATTCGCTAAGATAGGGAGAACTTCAGATGGGCTGACTTAGTTCAGGGAACCTGAAAGAGGAGAACAATACTCACTCCACGTAACTGCTGCACTTGAGTGGCCCTCTCCGTCAAAGCGCGCAACTTGTTGTTTCGATACGCCTCGGTGCCGATCCGCCCAGTCGGGGTTCCGGGCTCCGTCGTGTACCTTTGGCGGAAGCAAGCACAAACGGCGACGTCTAAACCGAAAAGGGCCATGCTCTCATACTAGTGCAACGCGGGATCGCCTTGACCCTTCTGCTGCAGTCGGTTCTAATCACGGTTGGTCATTATCGTTTAAAACAGATCGGCAAACATATCCGTAAAACATATCGGTAAAACAGGAGAGACTCGGAATGCGTGTTGCTTTCTTAGGTTTGGGAATCATGGGACGGCCGATGGCGTCCAACCTGGTTAAAGCCGGTCATGAAGTTTCGGTCTGGAGCCGCACCGCGGGAAAAGAAGTGGACGGAGCACGGACTGCAACTTCTCCGGCTGACGCGGCACAAGGTGCGGAAGTGGTTTGGATGTGCGTTTCCGACACCAACGCCGTAGAAAGCATTTTGTTCGGACCGCAAGGCGTCGAGCAATCGCTGGTCGAAGGCATGACCATTGCGGATTCCAGCACGATTTCTCCCTCCGCGACCCGCAAGTTTGCCGAACGGGTCGGCGTTAAGGGAGTGCGATACGTCGACGCCCCAATGACTGGATCGAAAGTGGCCGCCGATGCCGGCACTCTGACTTTCATGGTGGGCGGCGATGAAGCGGTGATTGAATCCCTGAAGCCGTTGTTTGCCGCCATGGGCAAAGTATTTTTCCGCATGGGAGAGACCGGCAAGGGCCAGGCCGCCAAGCTGGCCATGAATCTTCAAATCGCATTAATTTATGAAGGCTTCGCCGAAGGCCTGACCCTGGCCACCAAGCTTGGTGTGGATGTCGAGAACTTGCTGCGCGTGGTGCAGGCGTCCATGGTTCGATCGGGCGTCGTGGACTACAAGGCGCCTTTCGTCATGAAGCGCGACTTCACGCCCAATTTCCCCCTGCGCCTCATGCATAAAGACATCCGATTAGCGCTTGAGGCCGCAAAGGAGGTTCGGGTCAAATTGCCCGCCCTCGAAACCGTGGAAGAAATCTACGAAATGGCTACTGAAGACGGACACGAGAATCTGGACTACGCCGCCACCATCACCCTGCTGGAAAAGTGGGCTGGAGTAGAGGTCAAAGGAGCTTCCGCCTAACCCCGGCCGCGTGGGCGCGGGCGATTCGCCTGCAAACTGCCGCCTGCCTGAATTACCGGGCTAGTACCTCGGTAACGCCCCCGGTGCGTTCTATTACACAACTTTTACATGCGGCGTCGCGGGCCACTGGTACTTTAAGTCTAGGCAGTTCAATCCTGGACACGGGAAAAAGAACATGGCAATCGACCTCCAAGTGCTGGACCGCAAGGCAGCCGCAGACGACCAAATTAACTGGGTGACCGCGATCTTTATGGGCCTGTTCCATGTGGGCGCAATCGCGGCGTTGTTCTTCTTTTCCTGGAAGGCTTTTCTGGTCTCGATGTTCCTGTGGTGGGTTTCAGGGAGCCTGGGCATCGGCATGGGCTACCACCGCCTGCTCACTCATCGCGGATACAAGACGCCCAAGTGGGTTGAATACGTCCTCACCACTTGCGCCACGCTCGCGCTCGAAGGTGGACCGATTTTCTGGGTCGCCACTCATCGCATTCATCACCAGCATTCCGATCAGGAAGGCGATCCGCATTCGCCGCGTGACGGAAAGTGGTGGGCGCACATGGGCTGGATCTTGACTGGCAAGTCGATGCATCACGACACCACGACGCTGGCCCGCTATGTTCCCGATCTGGCGAAGGACAAGTTCCACGTCTGGATCACCAAATATCACTACGTGCCCATGATCGTCCTGGGCGTGATCCTTTTTGCGATCGGCGGCCTGCCCTTTCTGCTGTGGGGTGTTTTCTTCCGCACCGTGATCGGATTGCATACCACCTGGCTGGTCAACTCGGCGACGCATAGCTGGGGTTCCCGGCGATTTGTCACCAAGGACATGTCCACCAACAGCTGGTGGGTGGCGTTGCTTACTTTCGGCGAAGGCTGGCACAACAACCATCACGCCCACCCAGTGTCGGCCCGGCATGGATTGAAATGGTACGAGATTGATTTCAACTGGTACGGCATCTGGGCGCTGACCAAACTGGGGCTGGCACGCCAGGTCTACCGGGTGAAACTCTCCGAACTGCGCCGTCATGAAGAAGAAGAGGGAGTGCCGGCGGCCGCACAAACCGAACTGGTCTCCGTCTAATGTCACTCTGCTCACTGTCATCCTGAGCGAAGTAGCGGCTTCGCAACGCGAAACCGCTACGCAGTCGAAGGACCCCTACCTTACCGCACATTCTTGCTCACACCGACAGCCCCTTCGCGCTCTGGCTGCTGTCACGATCCCAGGGGTCCTTCGACTCCACCAGCCCATTCGCCAGCGAATGGGCTGCTTCCGCTCAGGATGACACCGCGTATTGCAGCACCGGTTTCCTCCTCATCGCGGTAGAATCCTGCCATGCGCATCGCCAGTCGCCGCAGGGCCATCGCCTTCTTTGTGGTGCTGGGCGTGTGTCTGGTACTGCTGGCGGTAGGGCTGAACGTCGGCTGGATCATCCTTAACTGGCGCGAAGGCGTCCTGCTCTTTCTGGGCGTGATTTTTTTCGCCGTGCTGATTGCCGGGCTCATCGTGAACACCAGTTTTCTGGTACGTGAAATACGGCGCAATGAGCAGCATGACAGTTTCATCAATGCAGTCACGCACGAGCTGAAAACCCCCATCGCTTCCATCCGGCTTTATCTCCAGACCCTGGAGCGCCGTGACGTCGATGAGGCTCAGCGCCACGAGTTCTATCGCCTGATGCTGGACGACACCGACCGCTTGATGGGGACTGTGGATCAGGTTCTGAAAGCAGGAGAAGCGGGAAACAAGAAGCAGACCCGCTACGCGCCGCTGGATTTTGGCGATCTGGTTCGGCAGTGCGTGGAAGTGGCTCGCAGCAGCCACCACCTCCAGTCCGACTCGTTGCGCTATGAGCAGTCGGCGGACCACGGCGCGGGCGCCAACGTACTGGGAGATTCCGAGGAACTACGCACCGCGGTTTCGAACGTGCTCGAAAATGCGGTCAAGTACTCCGGCGAACGGGTCGAGATTTCCGTGCGCGTCGAAACTCCGGACGAAGAACACGTGGCGCTGAGTGTTCACGATCAGGGTGTAGGAATTCCGGCGGGAGAGTTGAAGCGCATCTTCAAACGCTTTTATCGCGTCTCCAATCGCTCGCTGAGCCACGTGAAGGGAACTGGCCTCGGTCTGTTCATCGTCCGCGCCATCGTACGCAAACACGGTGGCCGGGTGTTCGCTGAGAGCGAGGGCGAAGGGCGTGGGACCACGGTAGTTCTGGAATTGCCGCGAGCCAATCCTTAGCGTTACGAGAGAACCCGCGTGAGTCATGTGCTGATTGTCGAAGACGAAGCTCACCTGGCCAAAGGCTTGCAGTTTAACCTCGAAGCGGAGGGGCACTCGGTCGCCGTCGTAGGCGATGGCGAGAGCGCACTCAAACTGCTCCTGGCAAAGCCGGCGGACGGCAAACGCGCGGATTTCGATGCGGTGGTGCTCGACGTAATGCTTCCCGGCAAGGATGGGTTTGAGGTCGCCTCCGAGCTGCGCGCGGCCAAACAATTTGTTCCCGTACTCATGCTCACCGCGCGCGGGCGGCCCGAGGATGTGCTGAAAGGCTTCGCCTCTGGGGCGGATGACTATCTTCCCAAGCCTTTCGAACTTCCCATCCTGCTGGCGCGATTGCAGGGACTTCTGCGCCGCCGCGATTGGATGCGCCAGAGCCCGGCGGCAAACGCCACTCCGGCCACCGAATATGAGGCGTTCTCCTTTCACGGCCGGACCATAGATTTCGGCAAGCTGGAGTTGCGGGTCAACGGAAACACCATCCAGCTCACCCTGATGGAGGCGGAACTGCTTCGCCATCTCATCCGCAATCAGGGGCGGGTGGTTTCGCGCAAGTCGATCCTCGAGGAAGTCTGGGGTTTGCACGAGGACACGGACACGCGTGCCATCGACAATTTTGTCGTGCGCCTGCGCCGCTACATCGAAGACAATCCTTCCAGTCCGCGGCACCTGCTGACCGTCCGCGGCGTAGGCTACCGCTTCGTCCCCGAACCCGAAAACACCTAAATTTCTGTCATCCCGACCGAAGCGAGCGCAGCGAGCGAAGTGGAGGGACCTTGTGTTCCGCCAGCTCACAACGTCCGAGTCGATTCTACCGGCCAAGCTGGGAAATAAGATTGTCCCGATGATCGAGCACAATCTTGTCGACATGCTTCAGCGTGGCCGAATAAACCGTGAAGGCCAATACCGCGGGCAGCCAAAAGATCAAAACCAGAATCCAGGAATTTCCATACTGCCGTGAAAGCCAGAGCAACAATGCCCCGATAACAAACAGCACACCTCGAATTCCAAAGCTGGCCAGCACAGTGGTCACCGACGCCCGTTGTCGCCCCAGCACGCCCGCTTCCACGCGACTAGGAGAGTAGATGGAGAAAAGGTTTCCCGCGGCGAGATCAATCGGCAGGACAAACAAGACGCCTGCCAGCGTAGCGAGAGTCACCCCGATCGAGGGTGGGCGATAGAGCAGGCTGGTTCCCAGCCAAACCACGAAAACCTCCAGGGCGAAAATAGCCGAATGCGCGAGGTTCTTTGCCGCCATTATTTGCCGGAACCGCACCGGCGAAGCGAAAAAGAACTGAATGCCGCGGCCATCTCCTCCAAAATTGTTGTAGGAAAGATTGGTCAGCAGGAGCAGCGAATAGGCCGCGCCGATCGGAAATGTCAGCTCCGGAGCGTGCGCGAACAATCCTTCGTTTCGTCCTGAACTTCGAAAGACCACCAGCATGAACAGGGGCACGATCAAAGTGAAGAGCATTGGCCCGCTGCGGCCGAGATAGCGCAATTCTTTTTCGAATACAGCGGTGACCGGCCCCGATAGTCCCGGCACACTCCAACCAGGATGGAGCGCGGTGACGCCGTTTGGCACAAGCTTGCGTTCCGCCGATTCGCTGAGATTCTCCCCGCGATACTCCACGCGCAATCGAAAATTCAGCAGCCAGAGAGATGCGGCCCCGAAAAGTCCCAGCAGCAGAAAGGAGAGCAGCGCCGTCCGCGGTTGCCCTTGCACCATCTCTGCAATTGCGGCGGCGGCGAGGCCCGGAGGCAGCGGCTTCTGCGCATTCGCGACCTCCAGACCGAGAACTCTGGCTTCCGGTTTGGATCGGTGTCCGTAGAAAGCAATCAACGGGCTGATGAGTTGAAGGCTGAGGATAACCAGAAAAAACAGGAGGCCCATGATTTCGCGCGTCCGCCGCTGGGCCAGCCAGCGCTCCAGCCAGGCGAAGATCATGCGCGCCAGAAGTATGTTGACGATTGCGAAGGTCAGAAGCACCAGAACGGCCCAGGGGAGCACGCGCGGTTTCGCGATTCCGATGCCAATTGTGATTCCAAGCAGCCACAAGGCTGGCAACGGTGGTTGCAGGATCGAGCGACCCGTAGGCCAGGCGAATCAGAAAATAGGAACGGTAACTGAGCGGAAAGCGAAGCAGGCTGGCTGACTCGACATTCTCGGTGAAGGCTGTCGCCAGCAAAGGGAAGAGTTGCCAAAACAAAAACACCGGCCACAGGACAGCTCCAAGCCATTCTGCGCTACCGCTCGACAGTAGAAACCAGGCGGCGCCGCCCAGGCCGACCGCCCCGCCTATTCCGCCGGCCGTAAAAGCGATGCCCACAAGAATGCGCGACGCCAGCTCCAGACGTCCGCGAAATGTGTGTAGAGAGTTGACGAAAAGCCGCCAGCGCAGTTGCGCGACGGCCGCCAGCTGCTCTCGAGCCGACGGGCTCGAGTCAGCCTGACTCGTCTCCGCCCGATTCGACTGGACGCGATTCAGCCCAGCGTTATTCAACCCGGCATTATTCAGCTCGGCGTTATTCAACTCAACCACGACAACTCCTGGCCGCTCGACCGCGAGCCGCCCACCGTACGGAGAAAAATCTGTTCCAGAGTCAACTTCTCGCCCCGTGAATTGCCAGCCGTGCCTGCGACCGGCAGGACGGCCGCCTGCGCCTCCACGCCCGCGCGCAACTCTTCCAGCGAGCCCTGGGCCACCAGGCGGCCGCGATGAATGATGCCGACATGACTGCACAGCCGTTCTACGATTTCCAGCACGTGCGAGGTCAGGAATACGGTTGCGCCGCGGGCGATCATGCGCTGCAACATGGCTTTCAGCGTGCCCGCGGCAATCGCGTCCACGCCCTCGAACGGCTCGTCGAGAAAGAGCACCTTCGGCCCGTGGATCACAGCCGCTGCCAGCGCCAGCTTTTTCTGCATTCCGTGCGAGTAGTCGGTGATCAGTGTCTTGGGCTGGTCGACGAGTTGCATGAACTCCAGCAGTTCGGAGGTTCGCTTGGCTGCGGTCTCACGATCCAGACCATACATGCGGCCGACGAAATTCAGATACTCCGACCCGGTCAGTCTTCCGAACAAAGCCATGCCTTCGGGCACGACTCCGATCTGCCGTTTCACTTCCACCAGGTTCGTCACCAGATCGAGCCCGAGAATCTGGATACGGCCGGCACTGGGTGCGAGCAATCCCGTCAGCATTTTGATAGTCGTGGATTTCCCGGCGCCGTTCGGTCCCAGAAAGCCAAAGAACTGGCCGGCTGCCACACGGAGGTTCACCCCCTCAACGGCTACCAGGTCTCCGAAGCGGCGAGTCAGATTTTCAGTGGCAATGGTGGGCGAATCCATGAATCCCCGCTTCCGCACTAACCAAAATTCCTCTAAACGCAATCCAGGCTTTGACAAAGACCTTCATCGTACTAGACTAGGCGGCAAATTTTACGGGGCGTTCCGAATACAACCTGAGCAAGAGTCATCGCACCACGGGGCTATCTGTCAGGAGGCGATTTATGCGTTCTCGCTGGTCTCTACTGCTTCTTTTCTCGTTCACTACCAGTGCGTTACTGGCGCAATCCGCGCCGGCGCCCGCGTCCGCACCCATAGATAGTCAAACGGTGCAGACCCTGCTGGATCGCATTCAGCAACTGGAGAATCGTATCAGCCAGCTTGAGGACCATGAACGCAAGCAGGAAGCGGCGGCCGTCAATCCCGCTGCACCAGGTTCTGGCGTGCCGAGTCCCGCAGCGCCGAGCCCTGCCGCGTCGACCTCCACCCCCGGCGCTGCCGCCCCAACTCCCGCCGAAAGCACTGCTCAAGCTACTACGGCTCAGGCTGAAGCCCCGGCTCCGACTCCGCCTGCGCCCCAAGCCTCGCTCATGGCGCACGGCGAAGATCACGGCGGAATGGGCGAAATCCGCGACATTGAGAGGCACTTCCCGTCGCTCCAGATTCGGGGCTTCGGCGACGTCGATTTCTCGGCCACCGATCAGAAAGGGTCGATCAGCGGATTTAATCTCGGACAGTTCGTCCTCCACCTCGCCTCGCCCTTGTCGGAAAAAGTCAGCTACTTTGGCGAAGTCACCTTCACCGCACAACCCACGGGATACGAGCTGAACGTGGAACGGACCATCGTCCGTTATGACTACAACGACTACTTCAAGCTCTCCTTCGGCAAATACCACACCCCGATCGGCTACTGGAACACTGCCTTCCATCACGGGGCGTGGCTGCAAACCACCATCGCGCGGCCGGAGATGATCGAATTTGGAGGAACACTTATTCCCACCCACTTCGTGGGCATCGAGGCGGAAGGAAATATCCCCTCGGGCGGCCTGGGCCTCGGCTACAACGTTGGGTTGGGCAATGGCCGCTCGTCCCTTCTGAGCAAGGCGGGGGACGCCGGAGATTCCAACGACAACCGGGCCTGGGTGGCGAACGTCTATGCCCGGCCATCCCGACTCTATGGTTTGCAGGTGGGCGCGTCAGTCTATCGCGATAAGCTCTCGCCGCAGCCTGGTCAGGATTTTCGCGAATGGATTACCGCGGCCGACGTGGTATGGACCAAGGAGAAGCCGGAATTTATCGCCGAGTACGCCAACATCCATCACCGCGAGGTACTGACTGACAACACCTGGGACAGCCAGGCGTTTTACGTTCAGCTCGCCTACCGGCTGCCCTGGCAGCAAAGCAAATGGAAGCCTTATTATCGGTACGAGTATATTCATAAGCCTGAAAGCGATCCGACGTTAGTCAACGTCCTCGATCTTTCAGGTTCGACGGTCGGGGTCAGATACGACATCACCAACTACGCGGCTTTTAAGGGCGAATACCGGAACAGTAGTCATGGTGTCGACCAGCCTCGAGTGAATGGGGCATTCTTCCAGACTGCGTTTACCTTCTGACACGCACATGAAGACACATTGGAAAATCGCCTCCCGAGTCTTTGCTCTTAGCTGCCTGTCCCTGGCGCTTCTGCAGCCGCTGGCGGCCCAGCGCCACGACGTCGATGTCGCGGTGGTAGTGCATCCCGACACTCCAGTCAGCAACTTGAGCTTGTCTGACGTGCGCAAAGTATTTCTCGGCGATCGTCAGTATTGGAGCACCAACATTCCCGTCGTCCTGCTCATACGTGCCCCGGTGGCCCGGGAGCGAGACGTGGTTCTTAAAATCATCTACCAGATGTCGGAGTCGCAATTTAAGCAGTACTGGATTGCGAAAATTTTCCGGGCGGAGGCAGCCACCGCACCGAAGGTCGTGTACTCAAACGACATGGCTAACCAGTTAGTAACTGCCATTCCAGGCGCGATCGCCTTCATCGACAGCAAGGAGGTGAAACCGGGATCGAAGGTTCTGCGTGTCGACGGTCACCTGCCGGGGGAGCCGGGCTACCCGCTGCGATAACAGTTTGTATTGTCATCCTGAGCGGAAGCAGCCCATTCGCTTGCGAATGGGCTGATGGAGTCGAAGGACCCCTATCGCCGTGATGACAGCTGAAGCGCGAAAGGGTTGCTTCTTAAGCTCGCGAGTAAGATCGTTCGGGTAAGGTAGGGGTCCTTCGACTACGCCGCTGCTTCGCTTCGCGAAGCAGCCACTCCGCTCAGGATGACAATTTTACGGGGGGTTCAGAAGAATGCGAGCCTTCACTATGGCATGGCGAGCTGCTGCACGACCCTCTGGAATCTCGGGTCGGAACGAATCTCATCAAAGGCAGGTTCGACCCGGACGTAAGTGAGATTGCTGTCGCGCTGATCCAGCGCGGTTTCGAGCGCTGCCAGAGCCTGTTCCTTGTCCCCCAGCCGCGCATAAATTTGGGCCATGTTGTAGGCCGAAACGTATCCTCGCTTCGATACTTCTTTCAAACCTTCCAGCCAGCTCCTCATCACCCCGGGATAGCCGGACGCGTTGAAATCCTCGCCGATGGCCGCCGCCAGGTCGGGATTGCCGGAAAGAGTCAGCACTTTTTGTCGCTGTCCAATCGCCTCTTTGAACATGCCATTCTGCGCGTAGGCGCCTTCAATCGCATGCTGGGCAGGAACAAACTTGGGATCCATTTCCAACGTTTTGCTCAGCTGTTGTATGGCGGCGTCATACTGGTGCGTAAAGTAAAGCTGCCGACCCAGACTGGTATTGGTGAGAAGCGAGAGCGGATCGAGTTCCTGAGCTTTTTTCAACTCCACGCGGGCTTCATCGAAGCGGCCCATGCGGGTCAGAAAGTCGCCATACCACTGGTGAGCCGGAGCGTTGTTGGGATTGAGTTGAATCGCCCGCCTGAATTCGGATTCGGCTCCCGGCCAATCCCAGTCATAGCTTTCGCGCACCAGAGCCAGCGAGATGTGAGCCTCGGGCAGGGTGTCATCGAGCTTAACCGCATGCGTCGCCGCCGATTTCGCGTTTTGCCACACCTGCCTGCGGCGCCACGTATCCGGATTCGCCCAGGAAATTGTAAGTA
This sequence comes from Terriglobia bacterium, assembly GCA_963734265.1. Lineage (GTDB taxonomy): Bacteria > Acidobacteriota > Terriglobia > Terriglobales > Acidobacteriaceae > JAIQFF01. The sequence goes on along the minus strand of CAVTGN010000008.1, from coordinate 33,422 downwards.
TCGGCAAGACCCGCGTACGCCTGGGCATAGTTCGGGTCCTTCTCAACCGCCTGATTGAAATAGTCGGTGGCTTTTCTAAAACCTTCCTCGGTCCATTTATTCCAGTAAAACAGTCCTTGCAGATAGAGCTGGTAGGCCTCGGGATTTTCCGTGTCGTGCTTGGCTACCTGCGTTGACTCTTCTGCTCCGACAATTCTGGGGCCGCAAGTTGTCGTAAATTTCCTTGGCGATATCTCCCTGCACCGCGATCAGGTCAGACACTTTGCGATTGAACTGGTCGCCCCAAAGCTCGGAACCGTCGGCCACGTTAACCAGGTCGGTTTGAATCATCAACGTATCTCCGCGTTGCGTCACCCGGCCCATCAAAACCGCATCCACATTGAGTTCCTTGCCGACTTTCTGGGCATTGATGTCTCGCCCCTTGTAGCTGAAGACCGTACTGCGCGCCATGACGCGCAATTCTGGAACGCGGGAAAGGCTGCTGATGATTCCTTCGGTAACTCCGTCGGCCAGGTATTCGATGTTGGGGTCGGCGCCTACATTCACGAAAGGTAGAACGGCGATGGCATGGATGTGCCCCGATCCGCCTCCCAGCAGGCGATCACGCCAACGATGCGGAATCAGGAGAACCACCAGCAACAGCGCGCAAACTATCGCAGCAGCGATGATCCCGGGTCTGCGCCACAGGGGAGTCGAAGTCTTGACCTTGGTGAACGTGGGGACGCCTGAAGATTCGGTATCGCGCTTGACCCGCTTGAGGTCGGCTTGCAGTTCCGCCGCCGACTGGTAGCGCAACTTACGGTCTTTTTCCAGCAGCTTGGAGGTGATCCAGCCAATATCCGGAATCAGCTCCGGATTTACCCGTGCCGCCGAAAGCGGAGCCCGGTTAAGAATGGCCTCGAACACCACTGCCGTGGTTCCGCCGCCGAAGGCCAGCCGCCCGGTCGCCATCTCGTAGAGTACGGCGCCCAACGAGAACAGATCGCTTCGCCGATCCAGTTCTTCGCCGCGGGCCTGCTCCGGCGACATGTAGGCGACTGTGCCGAGAGCCACGCCGGTGCTGGTCAAATGCTCGATCCCGGTCAGCGTTGGTTGGTCCGCAACCCCGACATCGGCAACCTGGCGCGGGGCAGTTACCAGTTTTGCCAATCCGAAATCCAGCACCTTGGCCTGTCCGCGCTTGGTCAGGAAGATATTTGCCGGCTTGAGATCGCGATGGATGATTCCGGATTCGTGCGCGGCCTCGAGCGCGTCCGCGATCTGCAGCGTCATCTCCAGTATCTGCGGGCTGGCCAGCGGCTTGCCCGTAATCATGTGCTTGAGGGTCGTACCCTCCAAAAGCTCCATCACGATGAAGGGCTGTCCGTCGAACTGGTCAATCTCGTGGATGGTGCAGATATTGGGGTGATTGAGGCCGGAGGCGGCCCTGGCTTCGCGCTGAAACCGCTCCAGAGCCTGCGGGTCCTTGATCAGTTCAGGAGGGAGAAATTTCAGGGCTATGCTTCTACCTAATCGGAGATCCAGGGCACGGTAAACCACCCCCATTCCGCCACCACCCAGCTTCTCTTCAATTCGGTAGTGGGAAATGACTTGTCCCAGCATAGAAACTCCGCGGCCGATGGCTCATGGTAGGCCGCGCATTCAGGCAAGTCAACGCGACCTGAATACAGTTTGCTTGGGTGGTTATGAGACCTATTGGCGTGAGGCCGAAGCCCCGGCAAGCTCGCGAAGCACGCTCAAAAAACCAGCGGCGGCTTGCTCGTCAGAGAGGGCTTCCAGAGGGACTGTAGCGGCAAGATGGGGCGACTCGGAACGAAAACGCACGCTGATCAGGTTGTGTCCGCGGGAGGTCATCAGGGTGTTGACTACCGGCGACAGTTCCTGGGTCCAGCGTGTACGAGTCGTGAGAACCACCGGTCCGGGACGAGACACCGACCAATCGCGCGAGTCTGCGGTCACTTTGCCGTGCCGCTGCGACAGCCAGCGATGGCGGAAGACGTCCAGTTCAAAGCTGGGAGCGTAACCCAGGTCGGCTTCAAAAGTGAGGGTCTCTTTTTGCTTGTGCCAGGCGCTGACAAACCATTTGAACGGAATGGGACGCGGACGCAGGCGGATCGTCACCTTGGCATTGTCGAACCAGTGCGAGGTGAAGTCGAAGCGGGCCTGAAGAAGAGCCGCACCCAGCCAGCGGGCGTCCATCACTTTGGCTTTGCTGGAACAGGCTGATTCCACCCAGCGCAGCGCCAGAGCCCCTTTGCGGTGGTTGTAACGGGTAAAGTAGAAAAACCAGGCCCCGAGCAAGAGCGCCGCCGCCACTGCGTCGATAAGCACCAGGCGTTCCACAGAACCTCTTATTGCGAATATTACGACTTGTCATGCAAGTACCGCAACAGGTTCGTCATACTTTTTATCCAACCTGTCCGAGGCCGCCTGGCCCCATCCGCAAATCTGTGCGCTGTTACGCGCCAAAGCTACAATCAACCTGTGGATTTCCGCTTACGAGACTTCCGGCCAACGGATTTCGAGGCCGTCTGGCGCATCGACCAGCAGTGTTTTGCTCCAGGAATCTCATACAGCCGACTGGACCTGGCCGCCTATCTGCGTCGGCCGACGGCGTTTTCCCTGGTTGCGGTTTCTGCAGAGGCGGAGCCAACTCAGCCGGGGCTGGCAGATGAATCCCCATCGAACATCTTCGGATTCATCGTCGCCGAATCGGGAAGCCGCGGCAACGGGCACATCATTACTATCGACGTGCTTCCCGCCGCCCGCAAGAATGGAGTCGGATCGCGCCTGCTGCTCGCTGCCGAAGATCGGTTGCGCGCGGCAAACTGCCATAGCGTGATTCTGGAAACCGCGGTGGACAATCGGTCTGCTTTATCGTTCTACAAGCGGCACGCCTATCACGTTGCTAAGACCATTCCCCGCTATTATTCCGACGGCGTTGACGCGCTGGTGCTGAAGAAAGATTTGCTTTCGGAGCTCGAGCCAGCTAACTTGCCGCAATGAAGACTGCCAGGCGGGCTGCCATTCCTCGGATTGCAATACAAGGTGAAGCTGGTTCGTTCAGCGAAGAGGCCGCCCATCGCCTGCTTCCCGGCTGCCGTGTTGTCCCTTGCGCGCGCTCGGCCGAGGTTTTCGATCGGGTAGAGCGAGGCTCGGTCGCAGCCGCCGTCATCCCGATCGAGAATTCGCTGGCCGGCTCCGTGAGCGAACATTTTGATTTGCTGCTGGCGCGAAAGGTTTTCATCGAGCGCGAACTTCGCCTGCGTATCGTGCACAATCTGATTGCGCCGCCGGGAGTGAAACGCGCCGACCTGCGCCGCGCTTTCTCGCATCCGGTTGCCTTGGAGCAATGCCGCGACTTCTTCGCTAAAAACCGGAAAATTCAGCCCCTGCCGTTTTATGACACCGCGGGCAGCGTCAAGCACGTGATCGAAAGCGGATTGCGTGATGCTGCTGGAATCGCGAGCAGGCAGGCGGCCAAGGTGTACAAGGGCCGCATTCTCGCGGCCGGAATCGAAGACGACAAGCGCAACTTCACCCGCTTTTTTCTGATTCGCAAGACCCGTCACGTTCTGCCCGGCGCCAACAAGACTTCAATCGCATTCAGCGTCAAGAACATCGCCGGGGCGCTCTTCAAGGCGCTCGCCGTATTTGCCTTGCGCGACATCAGCCTGACCAAGATTGAGTCGCGTCCGCGCCGCGGCCGTCCCTGGGAGTACATCTTCTATGTGGACTTTCTCCGTGGCGACGACGAGTCTGCCCGCAACGCCCTGCGCCATCTGGGCGAGGTAGCGGATCTGGTAAAAGTGCTAGGGATCTATCCAGCAGCCTGAGATAATGCAGAGCAGGCCCCGGTTTTCTTCGCGTCCTTTGCGGATTTTCTTGGCGCCCTTTGCGATGAGACTCTTAACCGCAAAGAACGCAAAGATCGCAAAGCAATGCCGATGGGATCGACTTGAGCTCAATCGGCCCCCCGTAGGTCATAAGCCGCCTCAGCACCTTTGATTAGGTACAAACCGCCCATTCAGGGTTTAGAATCCAACTGGTTTCAAAGACTTTGCAGTCTTGCATCTTTCGTGGTCGTTCGATCATCAAAACTTGAGCACAAGACACTCAAGGTGAAATATGGCAGAAAAAACGCGCACTGAGCGCCCTCCAAAGCCAAAAGACGAAGAAACCGGGGTACTGCCGATCCTGCCGGTGCGGGATACCGTGCTGTTCCCCCATGCCGTGCTTCCCCTGACCGTCGGTCGGGAAAGCTCGGTTCAACTTATTAACTCCCTCGGCGAGGACAAGACGATCGTCGTGGTGGCGCAGCGCGAAGCCCGCGTCGACGCCCCGCAGGCGAGTGACCTCTACACCGTGGGAACCCTGGCCGTCGTCCACAAAGTGGTCAAAATGCCCAACCAGAGCCTGTTCGTATTTGCCGAAGGCCTGGAGCGGGTACGACTGGCCGAATTTGTTCAACTAACGCCTTTCATGCGCGGACGGGTTGATTCCGTTCCTGAGTCGATTCCACCCAAGAGTTCCGAGGTGGAAGCACTGCAGCGCAACGTTCTCACTTTGTTCCAGCAAATCGTGGCCGGCTCTCCGACATTGTCGGACGAGCTTTCAACCGTCGCCATGAATATCGACGAGCCCGGCCGCCTGGTGGATTTCATCGCCTCCTCGTTGCCCTCGCTCTCAACCGCCGACAAACAGGACACACTCGAAACCACCGATGTCCGGGTGCGCCTGGAAAAGATCAATCACCATCTGGCGAAGGAACTCGAAGTTCAGCAGCTGCGCAACAAGATCCAGTCCGAAGTGCAGGACCGGGTGCAGCAAACGCAGCGCGAGTACTACCTGCGCGAGCAGATGAAAGCCATCCAGAAGGAACTGGGCGAGCAGGATGAAGGCGCCCGTGACACCGAAGAGCTTCGTCAGAAGATTGACAACGCGGGCATGCCCGATGAAGTCAAGAAAGAAGCCCTGAAGGAACTGGGCCGGCTGGCCCGCATGTCACCCATGGCCGCGGATTATTCCGTCACCCGCAACTACGTGGAGTGGCTGGCGGCGCTGCCCTGGGCGAAAACCTCAGGCGGCGAAGTCGACATCCTGAAAGCCAAGGAAATTCTGGACACCGATCACTATGACCTCAAAAAGGTCAAAGATCGCATTCTGGACTATCTGTCGGTGCGGCGTCTGAAGCCGGGAATGAAAGGCCCGATTCTTTGCTTCGTCGGACCTCCCGGCGTTGGCAAAACCTCGCTGGGCAAATCCATCGCGCGCGCCTTAGGACGCAAGTTTGTCCGCATCTCGCTGGGCGGAGTTCACGACGAAGCCGAGATTCGCGGCCATCGCCGTACCTACATCGGTGCCTTGCCTGGACAGATCATTCAGGGCATTCGCCGGGCCGAGACCAAGGATCCGGTTTTCATGCTCGACGAAATCGACAAAGTCGGGCGCGACTTCCGCGGTGATCCCGCGTCAGCCCTGCTCGAAGCTTTGGATCCCGAACAGAACTCCACCTTCCGCGATAACTATCTGGATGTGACGTTCGATCTCTCGAAGGTGCTGTTCATCACCACCGCGAACATGCTGGACCCGATCGCCGAGCCTTTGCGTGACCGCATGGAGATTATCGAACTCCAGGGTTACACCGAGGAAGAAAAAGTCCACATCGCGTTTCAGTACCTGATTCCGCGGCAGATTGAAGAGAACGGTGTCACTGCCGAGCAGATTGAATTTCCGGAAGAGGGTGTAGCGTACGTGATCCGGCACTACACCCGCGAAGCCGGCGTGCGCAACCTCGAGCGCAATATTGGCACCATCTGCCGCAAGCAGGCTCGCCGGTTGGCTGAAGGCAAAACCGAAAAGCTGATCGTCACCAAGGAAGTGGTGCAGGAATTCCTGGGCGGCATCAAGGTGCGCAGCGAAGGCGAAATTGCCGAGCGCACCAAGCGTGCCGGCGTAGTTGTTGGTCTGGCCTGGACTCCTTCCGGCGGCGACGTTTTATTCGTCGAAGCCAACACCATGAAGGGCAAAGGCGGCTTCACCATGACCGGACAGATCGGCCAGGTCATGCAGGAATCGATGCAGGCGGCTCTCACCTGGGTACGTTCGAATGCGGCTCAGCTTGGCATTCAGGAGAATTTCTTCGCCGAGCACGACATTCACATTCACGTGCCTGCGGGGGCGATTCCAAAAGATGGTCCTTCCGCGGGAGTGACCATGGCGACTGCTCTGGTCTCCTTGCTCACGGGCCATCCGGTGCGTCCGCTGACTGCCATGACCGGTGAAATCACGCTGAGTGGCGACGTTCTGCCCATCGGCGGAGTGAAGGAAAAGGTCCTGGCCGCCAAGCGTGCCGGCGTCCGCGACGTGATTCTGCCGGCTGACAACAAGATGAACGTGGAGGAAGATCTGACTCCCGAGCAACTCGAGAACGTGCAAGTTCACTATGTGAAGACGATTCCCGAGGTGCTGCAGTTGGCGCTGCCTTCCACTCCTCGCGAAGAGAAGCTGGACGAAGAGGAGCGGGAAAAAGTGCTCACCGCGCAGGCGGTTTCATAAGACTCCGATTTGTCTTTAGTAATTGCTGCAGATTACTGCCGGTTTCCAAATGTACGGAAACTGGCATTTTTGTTGCCATCTAAGTGATTCATAATCAGCACCTAAGTACACACTCGCCCGTATGGAACTTATCCTCTGGCGGGGGGTTTAATGTAAATGAGTGCGGCACCTTTACAAGGCCGCGGCGAGGAACAATATGCCAAAGACAAAGACATACCGGGCGTGGTTAGTCGGAGTTGTATTGGCGGGCGTATTGATGTTGCTGCAAAGCCCCACGAAATCGTTGGCACAGGATCAGGAACAGGACGATCAGGATCCGCCGAGCGTGGCAGCGCGTGTGAACTACACCCAGGGTTCAGTGAGCTTTCAGCCGGGCGGCGAGGGCGACTGGCTGACTGTGGTTCCCAACCGTCCGCTCACCAGCGGCGACAATCTTTGGACCGACCAGGACTCGCGTGCCGAGTTGCACGTAGGCTCGACCGCGGTGCGGCTGGCTCCTCAAACCAGCATTACGCTGCTTGATCTCGATGACCGCACCACCCAAATTCGCTTGTCCGAGGGCAGCATCATCGTTCGCCTTCGCCATCTCGATGACGGAGACCTGGTGGAAGTGGACACGCCGAATCTGGCGTTTGATCTGCAACGCAACGGCGAATATCGGATTGACGTAGACAGCGCCGGGAACGTAACCAACGTCGACGTCAAGAGCGGGCGCGGAGAAGTTACCGGCGGCGGATATTCGTACACCGTCGTGGCCGGGCAATCAGCTCGTTTCTCCGGCACCGATCAGCTCAACTATGACATCGCACAAATGCCGCCGGCGGATGATTTCGACAATTTCGCGTTTGACCGCGACCGTCGAGAAGACGGCGCCGAATCCGCCAACTATGTTTCGCCGGAAATGACCGGCTACGAAGATCTCGATGACTACGGCCACTGGCAGTATGTCGGCGGCTACGGAACGGTTTGGGTTCCTGCCGGCGTGGCTTCCGATTGGGCTCCGTATCGCAACGGCCACTGGGCTTACATCGATCCCTGGGGCTGGACCTGGGTGGAAGACGAACCTTGGGGCTTCGCGCCGTTCCACTACGGTCGCTGGGCCTACGCCGAAAATCGCTGGTGCTGGGTGCCTGGACCGGTTGCGGTTCGACCCGTGTATGCGCCGGCGCTGGTAGCTTTCGTAGGTGGCACGGGATTTGAGATCGGCGGCGGCCCTGGTGTGGCCTGGTTCCCGCTGGCTCCCGGTGAAGTCTATATGCCGTACTATCGCGGAAGCCGCGGCTACGTCGAGCGCTTGAACGTAACCAACACTGTGGTGAACGTCAGCCGCGTCACCAACATTTACAACGAACGCGACGTCACCAACATCCGCTACGTCAATCAGCGGGTGAACAACGGCGTCACTTTCGTGTCGCGAGATACGTTCATCAACGCGCGTCCGGTAGCCCGTAACCTGGGACGTTACGACGAGCGGCGGATCGCCGACGCTCCGATTGAACGTGGGATCCCGGTGCAGCCGATTCGTGCCAGCGTTCTGGGTTCCGGCGCTCCCACCCGGGTGCGGCCGCCGCAGGCGGTCATCAACCGGCAGGTGGTTGCCACCCAGCGTCCAATGCCGCCCAAACGGCCGTTCGATCAGCGCCAGGCCGAGAACAATCTGCGCACCGAACGTCCTGGTCAGGCGCAGCCGCTGAACAATCAAGGCGTCCCACGGCCAGTGGCACGTCCGCAAATGCCGGTCAGTCAGGCGGAGCCGTCTCAAGCCTCACGCTCCGAGATGCCGCGTCCCGATGCCCGGCCGCAGCGTCCGGTAGTCGGCTCAAATGAGACTCAGCCCAACCGTCCGGATGCTCCGGTAGTCCCGCATCCGCCGCAGGGTCGCGACAACCAGCCGAGAAATAACGATAACAATCGCTATTCACAGGACTGGTCTCATCCCCAGGCCAGGCCAGTTCCGCCGGTTCAACAGCGGAACCCGGCCCAGGCTCAGGAAGATGAGAATAAGTTCCGCAACTGGCAGCAGCAGCGCCCGCAGGCCCCGCCGGCCCAGAACCGGGCGCCGCAGCCGGAACAGCGATCACAACCCAGGCCGCAGGACAACCGGCCAAAGCCAAACCAGAACCAGAAGTAGGTTGTTCGCAGCCCAAATTGCCAGTTTCCCAAGCGGAAACTGGCAATTTGTTTTGCTGGCTCGCGATAGACTACTGAGAACCGGAAACTGGAAAACCGGGAACTGGTTTTTATGCAAATCCGCGTTCTATTCTTCGGGATGTTGAAAGACCTCGCGGGACGAGCCAGCGACTCCCTTAGCCTGCCCGAAGATGCCACGCTGGGCGACGTTCTCCGTCACTACCACCAGGCGATCCCCCAGGACTTAGCTGCCTCTCTCGCCATGTCAGTGAATCAGGAATACGCCGGACCCGACGTCCGCTTGAAACCAGGAGACGAGGTCGCGCTTCTCCCGCCGGTAAGTGGCGGCTCGCCCGGCGAGTGGAAACAGCCGGCACGCCGCCATCGTGAGTGGGGCGATCGATACTGCTTCTCTGCTGAAAGCCATCAAACAGCCCGAGGACGGCGCCGCTGTAGTCTTCGAGGGCATCGTCCGCAACAACACCCGCGGCCGCCGCACTCTCTACCTCGATTACGAAGCCTATGAAGAGATGGCGCTCAAACAGATGGAGGAACTGGCCGAGCGAGCTCTGGTCGACTTCAAGATTCGCGATGTCGCCATTGTCCACCGCCTGGGCCGGCTGGAAATCGGCGAGACCAGCGTGCTCATCGTGGTGGCATCCGCCCACCGGGCCGCCGCCTTCGACGCCTGCCGCTGGCTCATCGATACCCTGAAGCGTACCGTCCCTATCTGGAAGAAGGAATATTTCGACGATGGCGCCGTGTGGGCCGCGGGCGAGCCTTTTCCGGAGGAGATTCCTCTCGTCAAGGGCACCCATTCGACAGAGCGTGCATCTAAGTGACCAGCCGTTTTCTCCGTCACTCCTACGCGTGGAGTTGGCGGAAAATTACTTCAACCTTCCCCATGAGACTGGTTTTAACCGCTGGCCTTCTACTGGTCCTGTCGCTTGCCTCTCCTGCCCAGGAGTCCGACGACACTTTCAAGGTTGACGTCAAGCTGGTGAACGTCTTCGTCACCGTGACCGACGAACGCGGCGCGCCCATCGCCGGATTGAAAAAAGATAACTTCCAACTGTCGGAAGACGGGAAAGAACAAAAGATCGCGGTCTTCGACAAAGAATCGGCTTTGCCGCTTTCGATTGTGCTGGCGATTGATACCAGCCTGAGTACGCGCAAGGATCTTCCGCTCGAACTGGCCTCGGCGCGCCGCTTCGTCCACGCCATCCTGCGTCCGGTGGACGCCCTGTCTCTTTATCAGTTCAGCGAGACCGTGAGTGAGTTGACTTCGTTTACCTCCGACCTGCACGCCGTGGATCGCGGCATCGACCACATTCGTCTGGGTTCGGCCACGGCGCTTTACGATGCACTGTTCCTGGGATCGCAGGCGCTCGAGCCCAGGCAGGGACGCAAAGTGATGGTCGTGATCACCGATGGCGGCGACACCATGAGCAAGGTGGACTACCATGAAGCCGTCCGTGAGGCCGAAACCGCCGAGGCCATTCTTTACAGCATCATCATTGTGCCCATCGAGGCCAGCGCGGGACGGGACACCGGCGGCGAACATGCCCTCATCCAGCTCTCCCTGGACACAGGCGGCAAGCATTTTTACGCGTCGTCGTTGCCTCAGTTGGACGAAGCTTTTCGCCAGATCAGCGACGAGCTGCGCACCCAGTACCTGCTTGCGTACTATCCTTCGCAGCGCCTTGCCGATTCTGATTTCCGGCGCATCCAGGTGAAGGTCAATCAATCGCCGGCAGACGAAGGGTTCAAGGTGCGTCACCGGACGGGATACTACACGTCCAAATCGCACTGACTGTGTAGATTGGCTCGGTCGAACTTCTGTCGATGACAGGCCTGAAGCGGTTGTCCTGAGACTAGGTCCTCAGAACAGAAAGGGACTATGGTTCGTACTCGCAGCGGTAGTCTCGGGTTGTCGGAGTAGAACGTTCTAATGGGGATACAATCGGCTCGTGCCTGGGCGTTCTTCTCTGCGCCGGTTGACGGAAGAAATTCCACGTGTGAAAGTCTTGATGGGATTGCAAATTCGGTAAAAGTCTGTAGGTTGCTGATGCACATTTGGCTCGTGGACGCTGACGCCTTCTGCCTTCCTTCAATCTGGGCAGTGGAATGTTTTTCGGTTGTCCGCGCGTGTAAAGTACAAATCTTTGCAAGGAAGGTAAGCTAGACGAATGTCGAGCAATACTGGTTGTGCCCGTTCCACCTTCAAGCATTTAAGTCTGTGGACCGGAGCGATCACGGTTCTTCTCGCAATTTCGTCATTGGCTTTTGCCCAGGAGCCCTCCACCGGCAACGTGTCCGGTACCATCACCGGCCCACGGGGCGCTTCCGTGAGTGGCGCCGAGATTACCCTCACCCCAAGAATCACCGGACAAGCGGTCAAGACTACGACCAGTCCCGCAGGCACCTTCGCCGTCCGCGACTTGCCGCCGGGAGAATATGTTCTGCACGTGGAAGCGAAAGGGTTCCAGCCTGCGGATCTCTTGTTGCGAATCCAGTCGGCGCAAACCGCCAGCGGTGACGTCAAACTGCAGCGCCTGGTCATCGCCGGACCCCAGCTGGTAAATACCGAGACGCCCGAGGTCCGCGGCCTGACCGACTCCAGCCAGATGGAGCAGGTACCCACCGATCGCGGCTTCCTGGATCTAACCCGGCTCGAACCCGGAGTTCAGCTTCTCGACGGTCAGGCATTGGCGCCTTCGAAGAGCGGAGCTGTCTGCCACTTCCGTAGTTGGCCGCGACGGCCGCACCACCCGGATGCAGGTGGACGGCATGGACATCACTGACGAAACCGTTGGCGCCACCACAACCAATGTGCCGGTCGGCGCCGTGAAAGAAGTGCAGGTCAGCCAGTCGCTGCTCGCTCCATCCTCGGGGCTCGCCTCTGCCGGCATCGTGAATGTGATCACCAAGTCCGCAACCAACGATATTCACGGCCAGGCCTTCGGCAATTTCCGCGACAAGAAGGCCGGTGTCGCCGATTTTCCCGGCGGCCTGGACAATTCCTATTCGCGCGAGGTTTTCGGTGGAGACGTTGGCGGGGCCTGGAAGAAAGACAAACTCTTCTATTTTATTTCCGGCGAATATTTCAAACAGGATCTGGACGCCCCGGTCGTTTTCAACGCCCCGTTTAACGTTCTCAACGGAAGTTACAGTTCTCCGTTTCACGAGACCGAACTTGAAGGACGTCTCGACTATAAATTTTCTCCGCGGTCGCAGATGTTCTACCGCTTCACCTATGACAACGCCAGCGCGGTCAATGCCTTCGATGGCAACAACTACCAACCTTTCAAGAGCCACGACAATACTCCCGGCAACGCCGTCGGGTTCGACTTCACCCGAGGGCCGTACCTCCACAGCATTCGCTTCGCCTACGACCGGTATTCCAACAACATCGTAGACGCGGTGGGAGGAACCAGCATTTTCAATCCCGCTCCCGGTGTGAGCCTGAATTTCGACGGCGCATCCGGATTCGCCAGCGGCTCCAACCCGCAGGCGCCGCAGCGTACCGTCCAGGCCAACAAGCAAGTGCGGTACGACGGAAGCCGGCCCTGGCAGGCGCACACTTTCCGCTTCGGCTTTGCCGTAAACCGGATTGATAACCTGATCTCCGCGAATCTCTACGGTCTGGCCCCAAGCATTGGTTCGGACACAGACTCGGCTTCCAACGTGTTTGCCGCGGGCGGTCCGTTTGCCGGCGGTGCCGGCAACCCGCTGAACTATCCGGTGGACAGCATCACGTTAGGAAATGGTTTCAGTTGCTTCAGCGAAAAGTCAGCCGCCGGCTCCCACTGCGGCGGTTTCAGCGACACCCGCTTACAAGGCTACGTGTCGGATAGCTGGAAAGTGCGGCCCAACCTTACAGCGACGATCGGCGTGCAGTATGTTCGCGATACTGGGCGTACCGATTCCGATCTGCCAGCGATTCCATGTTCGGCGGTCGCGCCTTCCTATGGAGCTCAAGCGCCCTGCAGCGGCAGTGATAGTTTGCTGAACCATTTCGGCGGCACTCCTGGGCTCGGTGGCCGCGTGCGCGAGCCCAACTTGAATTTCGCCCCGCAGTTCGGTCTGGCCTGGGATCCGGGAAAGGCCGGGCGCAGCATAATTCGCGCTGGAATCGGCATGTATTACGACAACAATGTGTTTCGCAATGTGCTGGTCGATCGCGTGACCCGCCTCGCGACCGGGCAATTCAACGCGGAGGCAAACGATCCCTGCGCCAGCCATAGCGTGGTCATTTTTCCCGGCAACGTGCAGCAAAGCGCCGCCGGCCTCTGCGGACAACGCATTGGAAACGTGGCGGCCTCGGTTGCCAATCTGCAGACTGCGTTTCAGGCCGCCAGCGCCGCACTTACTCCCACCTCTCCGAATCCCAGCTACCTGGGAGAGGTCCTGAACAGCCAGCAAGGTTTGCTGGCGCCGAACTATCAGACTCCTCGCTCAGTGCAGATGAACATCGGCTTTCAGAAACAAATCAAGCAGGCAACGGTGTTCAGCCTGGACTACGTGCGCAATGTCGGCACCCATTATCTGCTCGGGTATGACACCAATCACGTGGGCGATGCTACCTTCCTCGAGAAGAACCCTACCACTGGCCAGCCTGCGGCAGCATTGAATGCCATCAGCAATACGATTCTGGCGAATCCGTTGAGTGCCGGTTGTCCGTTGGCCACGAGTGCCGGTGCGAGTTCGCAGACCTCCGTGGGCTGTTACCTGGCAGCAGTTCCCGGCGCCAGCATCGCCGACTTCGCCAATCATGGCCTTGATTCCGGCGGACAATACCTGGGCGGAGCCCCAGCGTCGCTGTTCGGCTTGACTCCTGATACTGGCGCTGCCTTCGCCGGAGTCAATCCGCTGGTCGGCCGCAACACCATGTTTTTTCCCGCTGGCCGCTCGCTGTACAGCGGAGTACAAGTCTCCTTGCGCAGCCAGATCACGAGTCCGGTGCGCGGAGTCCGAGGCGGAAGCCTGCAGATTTCGTACAGCCACTCCAGCTTTCGCAGTAACGTTCCTGAAGGCGACAGCGATATGGACCTGCTGCCGCTGGCGGCGGACTTCAATCATCCCACCGCGTTTTTCGGTTCTGCTGCCGAGGACCGCAAGGATCAGGTCACCATCGCGTCGGTCCTGGATGTTCCTTACGGCGCCCGATTGGGCTTCATCGCGCAATTTGCCTCGCCTCTGCCGCAGACGCTCTTCATCCCCGCCAGCGACGGCGTGGGCGGCGAGATTTTTCGCAGTGACGTGACCGGCGACGGCGCATTCGGCGGGCAGAGTCAGACCGGCGCCAGTTCCTACGGCGATATTTTGCCCGGAACCAATATTGGATCCTTCGGGCGCGGCGTCAAAGCCGACGGCTTGAACACCCTGATCGATACTTATAACGCCAACTTCGGCAACCACTTGACTCCCGCCGGCCAGACCCTGGTGAATGCCGGCTTGCTGTCACAGTCGCAAATGATTCAGCTGGGTGCGGAGACACCGGCCATCGCCGCCGCCCCTGCAGGAAATACCGGTCTGGCTTGGCTGAAGACCTTCGATATAACGCTATCGCGCCCCCTTAAGTTGGGAGACCGATTCGTTCTGGAGCCCAGCGTCTCTGCATTCAACGTTCTCAACTTCGCCAACTTTGACGGCTCCGGCAACCGTCTCAGCGGAGTGCTGAACGGCACGCCGGGCACGATAAATGGCACCACCGCGACCGAGCGGGCTGCCAATCGCATTGGCCCGGGGTCGGGCGTATTCTCTCTGGCCGCACCTCGCCAACTCCAGTTCGGATTGAAAATCATCTTCTAGACTGCCTCAATCAGCCTGCGTGTAAAATGAGCGCTATGGCTTTTCATGGACAAGGGGCCTCCGGCCCGCCGCGCAAGGGACGACCCGCGCCTCCCGAGCAGACCTCGGAAGAGGCCGCATACCTGAAATCTCTCGGTGAAAAACAGAAGCCGGTAAGCATCAAGCTGGCGGACGGCGAAGTAGTCCGCGGCTGGATCGAATACTACGACAAAAACATGGTCCGCCTGACCCGCGAGGACCAGCCCAATCTGTTTATCTTCAAGCACGAAATCATGTACATCGCGGAAGACGGCGGAAAGCGCAAGTAGCCTTTCTTTGCATCCTTAGCGCCCTTTGCGGTTGATGATTCTGGGGTTGTCCTTAAACCTCAACCGCAAAGATCGCGAAGAACGCAAAGAAAAACTTTCATCCATGGCTGATAGGAATCACAACGACTTTGTCCCCGCCATGGCGGAGATCGCTCGCGAGGCTGGCGCCTTGCTGATGGAGTACTTTCGCAAGCACGTGAAGGTGGAATACAAAGGCGAGGCCGATCTGGTCACGATCGCCGATCGCCAGTCCGAGATTCTGATCCGCGAGCGAATTAAAAAACTCTGGCCCAGCCACGACATTATGGGTGAAGAGCAAGGCTTGGTCGATACCGGCAGCGATTACCGCTGGTACGTGGACCCGCTCGATGGCACCACGAACTTTGCTCACGGATATCCGGTGTTCTGCGTTTCCATGGCGCTCGAGCACAAGCGCCAGAGAGTTGCCGGGGTGATTTACGATCCCACGCGCGATGAGCTGTTCGCAGCCGAGCAGGGAAGCGGCGCCTACCTGAACCAGCAACGCATCCAGGTGTCGAAGACCGCGAATCTCGCCGAATGCCTGGTGGCCACGGGCTTTCCCAGCCACAAGCGGCACAAGAATCCAAATATCTACTTTTATCATCAGATTACTTTGCGCACCCACGGAGTGCGGCGCGCGGGATCGGCAGCTCTAGACTTGTGTTGCGTCGCCAGTGGCCGTTTCGACGGATTCTGGGAGTTCAATCTCAACCCCTGGGACACCGCTGCTGGCGTGCTGATCGTGGAGGAAGCGGGCGGCAAAGTGAGCGATTTCCATGGCGGCCCGTTTCAGATCAACAGTCGCGAAACCCTGGCCACGAACGCCTCCGTACATGAGGCCCTGCTCAGCGAGTTCGCGCAGATTTTCGAGGGGCGCGGACTCGAGCCGCTGCCTGATGTTCATAAGTCCTGATGTTCATAATTGATGTTCACGACTGCGGGAAAATTATGAATCGCGAATGGAGACCACTATTTCTCGGCATTACCTTTCTGGCGCTGTGCGGCATAGCGGCCGCGGCGGACAAACCTTCCGTCGACGCCGCTTACCAGGAATCGTTCGATAAATGGAAAAGCGAATTAATCGAAGATCTCAAGCAGGAGTGGTTGCCCCTGGCAGGCTTGTTCTGGTTGAAACCCGGCGAAAATAGCTTCGGCACGGATCCGAAAAATGCGATTGTTTTTCCCAAAGGCCCTGCCCAGGCGGGTTCGTTCACCTTGCAAGGCAATACTGTGACTGGCAACTTCATCCCGGGCACGGCTGCAACCATCGGAGGGAAACCGGTGACCAGCTCCGAACTTGAGTCTGACACTGATGGTCATCCAACTGTCGTTGAAATCGGAAGCCTGCGTTTGCACGTGATCGTGCGCGGCCAGCGCGTCGGTATTCGCGTCAAGGATGTCGACAGCGACGCCGTGCGCCAATATCGAGGACCGCTATTCTTTCCCCTCGACTTATCGTATCGAGTCACCGCCACCTGGCTACCATCCGACGGCAAACAAACGGTGGATGTTCCCAATGTCCTCGGCGACGTCACGCCCACCCCGATTGCAGGCACGGCCGTATTCAAAATCAACGGTCAAGAGCTTCGCCTCTCCGACCTGGGCGGCGATGCTGCCAAAGAATTGTTTTTTGTCTTCAGTGATCCCACCAGCAAGACCAACACCTATCCAGGTGGCCGCTTCCTGAAAGCGGGTCCGGTAGAGAACGGGACCGTGGTGCTCGACTTCAATCGCGCCTACAACCCTCCGTGTTCGGTCACGCCCTACGCCACCTGTCCGCTGGCGCCAAAGGAAAATCGACTGGCCGTCCCCATTACTGCGGGAGAAGAATACGACCACAAAACCGGCCATCACTAACGACTGCGGTAGCGCATCGTGAGTGGAATGTGCTTTTTTGTCGCGCTCGGCTATCCGGCAAGCAGTTCGCATTTTGGAGAACTTTGCCAGCTTTTCCGCCGACTACAGGCCGTCCCAGCAGTAAAATAGACCTGTGATCACATCACTGCTGGAACGAAAAATCGAAAAGCGTCACCGACAAGGTCCGCCTGCAAGGGCGTATCCTTTTTCTCACCGAAGATCCCGAACTCATCAAGCGCCAGCTCGCAGGCGAAGACCTGCCCTGGGACACCAAGAATCCAGCCAACAATCCCAAGCTGCGCGACGACATTTCGACCGACGAGATCACTCCCGCGCATTACTGCTTCTATTTCGACGAGACCCTGGGCGAGATTCCCTACCTCGGCCTGAAGTGCGGCGATGTTCTGCCCATCGGCCGCGGCGAGGTAAAAAAAGGTGGCTTCGTCTGCGCGGTCAGCGGCAAGCGGCGAGGCAAGGGATCAAGCCGCGAGCAATCGCCTTACGCCGAAATGTGTGCCGGAATCCATCTGGTCATCGCCGAAAACATCGAACGCATCTACAAGCAGAATTGCCAGAATCTGGGCCTGCTGACCTCGACCAATTTCTCTCTGATCGACAAAGTCCGTGCCGGAGAGGAAATTCCGCTCAGTGAATTCACCGCCGGCGAAGACGAAATCACCCGTCAGGTGATCGAATACGGCGGCCTGTTTCCCTTCAACGTCGCCCGCCTGCAGAAAAAAGTCTTCCTGCCCCCGATCAACACGCCAAAGCGGCCCATGACCCTGGCGGAGAAAATCTTCGCCCGCCACATGCTGGATTCCAATGTGGGCGCGAGCGTCCCCGCTCGTGCAGCCGAGCAAAGCCCGGCAGGTGCCTGGAGTTCGGCGGAGCCGTCCAACCCGGCGACACCGGCTTCGCCCGTGCCGATCTCCGCTTCAGCCACGAATACGTCACCCCCATGGCGGCGATCTTCTTCGAGCGCTACGTAGGCAAAGACGCCAAGGTCAACGATCCTTCCAGCATTCTGTTCTTCCGCGATCACCTGACCTTCCTCGACGAGGTGATCTCCGAGGAGAAAAAGAAGCTCGGCCTGCTCGACCTGGCCACCCAACTCAAGCTCAAGCAGCAGGATTTCGCGGCCAAGCAGGGAATCAAGCTGCACGGCGAATTAAAAGACCGCAAAGGCTCGGAAGGCATCTGCCACTCCATCGTTCTGGAGAGCTACGCTCTGCCCGGACAGTTGAACATCGGCTCCGATTCGCACACTCCGCACGTCGGCGCGATCGGCTGTGTTGCCTTCGGCATCGGCACCACGGATGTCTTCAATTCCTGGATCACCAAAGACGTGCGAGTCAAGGTCCCCGAGTCGGTGAAAATCATCATCCGCGGCAAGAAGCATCCCAACGTGACCGCCAAGGATTTCATTCTGAAAATCCTCAGCCTGGACTACGTTCGCAGCGGCAAAGCTCTGGCCAAGGTGATGGAGTATGCCGGCGAAGCCATCGAAGACCTGAGCGTGGACGAGCGCGCCACCATGACCAACATGGCGGCAGAAATCGGCGGATTCACCGGCATTGTCGCGCCCGACCAGAAGGCGGTTGATTTCCTGGTAGAGCGCCGCGGCATGGATCGCAAGCAAGCCGAGTCCATGATCGAAGGCCTCTACAGCGATCGCGACGCCCAGTACGCTCACATCATCGAACTCGACGCCGCCGAAATCACGCCCATGGTGGCCACCCCTGGCGATCCGGGCAACGGCAAATATGTTCGCGAACTGAATACTCCGGTTCCGATTGAACTGGCCTACGGAGGCACTTGTACGGCCGGCAAGAACGAAGACATGGACATGTACGCCGCGGTGCTGGCCGATGCGTTGCGGCAGGGAAAGCGGGTCGCCGATTCGGTAAAGTTCTACATCCAGTTCGGATCGCAGGAAACCCGCGAATACTGCATTCGCAAGGGATACCTGGAGATTTTCCAGAAAGCCGGTGCGCATGTGATCGAGCCCAGTTGCGGCGCCTGCATCAACGCCGGTCCGGGTGTGACCACTCGTCCGGAGCAGGTGGTGATCAGCGCGCAGAACCGCAACTTTCCCGGGCGCAGCGGGCCTGGACAGATGTACCTGGCCAGTCCGCTGACGGTGGCCGCCAGCGCCGTGGCAGGATACATTGTGGAATATGAGCCCAGCACCGAGAAGGAACTGGCGGCAACCAGAGCCTGATCTGACCGAAAGTTGGCGGCGGAAGAATGATCCTTGCCTAAACTTGCCCTCGCTGACCGGCATTCTTGCTAGAATAACCAGTTCGCAGAGTTCGGCACGTTCGCCGGCATCTCAGTCGTCAGACCAGGGAGACAATGAACTATGACCTATGTGATTGCAGAACCGTGCATCGGAACCAAAGACACTGCTTGCGTGGACGCCTGCCCGGTAGATTGCATTCATCCTAAAAAAGATTCGCCCGCCCACGCCGAAGAGGAAATGCTCTACATCGATCCGGTGGAGTGCATCGATTGCGGCGCCTGCGTACCGGTGTGCCCGGTATCGGCCATTTTCGCGCTGGACGATCTGCCGGAGAAGTGGGCTTCGTTCACCGAACGCAACGCGAAATATTTCGGACGGTAACTTCTTGGGCTGTCAGGCCTCTAATCTCGTTTTGCAAGTTCGAGGTCGGAGGCCTGACGTCTGCTCCGCCTTTCCATCTCCCCCCGCCTCCATTACAATCGAAGATTAACCTGAACCTGCTGGGCTTCCATGGCACTGAAGGAGTCGGAAGCAATCGTCCTGCGCACGTATCCGTTGCGCGAGGCCGATCTGCTGGTCACCCTGTTCACGCGGGCCGAAGGGAAAGTTCGCGGTGTAGCCCGCTCGGCCAAGAAGTCTAAGCGCAGGTTTGGCGGGGCGCTCGAGCCGCTCACTTACGTTCGAGCATTTTACGAAGATCGCGAACGCCAGGAACTGGCGCGG
Organism: Terriglobia bacterium; assembly: GCA_963734265.1. GTDB lineage: Bacteria > Acidobacteriota > Terriglobia > Terriglobales > Acidobacteriaceae > JAIQFF01. The sequence continues at coordinate 13,769 of CAVTGN010000008.1, read as the reverse complement.
CTCGATTCCTGCGAGGTGCTGGAATCGCCGCTGGCGACCGAAGTCAGTTATCCCCGGGCAGTGGCGCTGGCGCATGTGGCGGAGTTGCTCGACGAGTTGTTGCCGGATCGCGAGGCCAACGACGCAGTTTTCCGGCTGGCGCTTTCGGTCTTGGCCGGGCTGCGCGGGACCGATGTCTGGATGCCGGTCACTTATTTTGAGCTGTGGATGACCCGCTTGATGGGCTATCTCCCCGAGCTTTCCGAGTGCATCGTTTGCGGACGCACCCTGAACGGCAGCCGGGCTTTTTTTCACGCACTCACCGACGGTTTGTTGTGCGCCGACGACAAGCGCCTGGCGTCATCGGAAATATCGCCGGACTCGCGGATCCTGGCGGCGCAAATGTTTCGCGCGCCCCTGGAAAGTTTTGCCTGACCCGGACCCGGAAAGCAGGGAAATGACCTGAGAAAATTTCTCATACAAACTCTGCAGCGTCATATAGAAAAGAAACTGGTAACCGCAGACCATGCTGGACAAAATCATCTGAGAACCGAGAACCAGAAACTAAGAACTGGTATCACCAGCAAGAAGTAGCATGCCGCCCCAAACCCAATCCGCTGACCTTCCAGGAACTCATCCTCCGCCTGCAGACCTTCTGGGCCGAGCGCGGATGCGTCCTGCAGCAGCCTTACGATGTCGAGGTCGGCGCCGGCACCATGGCGCCGGAAACTTTTCTGCGCGTGTTGGGCCCGAAGCCTTACAAAGTTGCATACGTGCAGCCCTCGCGCCGTCCCGCCGACGGGCGTTACGGTGAAAATCCCAACCGGCTGTTCAAGCACATGCAGCTGCAAGTCATCCTGAAGCCGCCGCCGGAAAATGTGCAGGAGCTGTATCTCGAATCCCTCGGCGCGATGGGGATCGATCTGCGCCAGCACGACATCAAGTTCGAAGAGGACAACTGGGAGTCGCCCACCCTGGGCGCGTGGGGCATCGGCTGGCAAGTTATGCTCGATGGCCTGGAGATCACCCAGTTCACCTACTTCCAGCAATGCGGTGGCGTCGATCTGAATCCGATTTCAGCCGAATTAACTTATGGTCTCGAGCGTATCGCTGCCTTCCTGCAGGATGTAGATTCCATCTACGACATCGTGTGGGCCCGCGATCCAGAAACTGGCCGGCCGACGACCTATGGCGATGTGAGGCTGGCCGATGAAGTGCAGTTTTCGGTTTACAACTTCGAGTACGCCGACGTTGAGAAGGCGTGGAAACACTTCGAGCTGTGCGAAAGCGAATGCGAGGCGCTGCTGGAGAAATATTCAGCGCTGAGTAAACAGAAGACCGATGGCGCTGGCCGCGACAAGCAACGTTTCCCTCTGCTCGGCGCTTACGACCTCTGTCTGAAGTGCTCGCACCTGTTCAACATTCTCGATTCCCGCGGCGCGATCTCGGTGACCGAACGCGTGGGAGTGATTGCGCGGGTGCGCGCGCTGGCAGTCGGAATCGCGAGGGCGTGGGTAGATCAGCAACAGGGCGATGCGCCGGCTGAAAAAGAAGAAGAACCGGTCGCAGAGAAAAAGCCGAAGAAGAAGATGGAAGTTGTGTCCACGAACGTATAGTAACTGGTCATCCTGAGCGGAGAGACAGCTTCGCAAGAGCGAAGTTGTCGCGCAGTCGAAGGACCCCTACCGCAGGCAAATTGCCGACGTCTAGGGATTTCTTTAACTCGTTAGAGATATTCAAGATTAAAGCAAAATGCCAGATTTTCTGCTCGAAATCGGTTGCGAAGAAATCCCAGCGCGGATGATTGACGCCGCATCGCTGGAACTGCGCCAGCGTGTGCAAAAACTGCTCGACCGCGAACGACTCTTGCCGAAGGGTGAAATCAGCTATCTGGACACGCCGCGCCGTCTGGCGGTTCTCGCGCCGAACATTTCGAAAACTCAGCCCGATGTCACCGAGCAAGTTTCTGGCCCGGCAGCAACCGTTGCCTTCAAGGATGGACAGCCCACTCCCGCCGCGCACGCGTTCGCCCGGAAAGCCGGGGTCGAGGTTTCGCAACTGGAGCGAATCACCACTCCGAAGGGCGAATACCTCTCGGCGAAAATTACAAAGAAGGGACGCCCTGCGGCCGAAATTCTGGCCGAGTTTCTGCCTAAAGAGATCGCCTCGATTTACTGGCCCAAGAATATGTACTGGCGCAAGCCCAGTGAGCGCTTCGTGCGCCCGGTGCGCTGGCTGGTGGCCATGCTCGATGCCGAGATCATTCCGCTGGAGTTCGACGGGATTCATGCCGGTAATCAGTCCCGTGGACATCGGATTCTGGCCGATGGGCCGGTCCAGATCGCTCGCGCCGGAGCGCCCTACGTTGAAGCTCTGCAAAAGGCGAAAGTTCTTAGCCGCGAAGAGAGAGAAAAGCAGATTCGCAAGTCTCTCGATGCCGCGACTCGCACTATTTCCGGTGCACGCTGGCGTGAAGACAAGCCGCTGCTCGACACTGTCATCAACCTGACCGAGTGGCCGTCGGCGATTCTAGGCAGCTTCGATCCAGAATTTCTGGAACTTCCCGAAGAAGTTCTGGTCACCGTGATGCGCGATCACCAGAAATATTTCGCGATCGAAGACTCGAACGGCAAACTGCTTCCGCATTTTCTGGCAGTTCTCAATACCGACGGCGATCCCGACGGCGTCATCCGGCACGGCCACGAACGCGTGCTGCGCGCCCGTTTCAACGACGCACGTTTCTTCTGGCGGACCGACCAGAAACATCCTCTGCGGGAACGGGCGCTCTGGCTCAAGAACGTCACCTTTCAGAAAGACCTGGGCAGCTACTACGACAAAGTGCTGCGGGTGCAGCGCGTGGCCAGTTGGATGTGCGAAATTATTCGCCACAACGGAATGGCGGTCCGCCCCGGTGTGATTCATAAGGCAGCGTGTCTGGCCAAAGCAGATCTGACCACGGAACTGGTAAAGGAATTTACCGAACTGCAGGGCATCGTCGGCGGCTTGTATGCCCGGGTTCAGCAACTGGATCCGGACCTGCCCGAGGCCACCAGGCTTGCCATTGCCGATGCTGTTTACGATCACTACAAGCCCGAGTCCATGGAGGATTCAGTTCCGCGGACCACCGAGGGCGCTGTGCTCTCGATTGCCGATAAGGCTGACAGCATCGCCGGCATGTTCGCGCTCGGCCTGCAGCCCACCGGATCGAAAGATCCGTTCGCATTGCGCCGCCAGGCCAACGGAATTATCAAGACGGTTGCCGAACACAAGCTGCCGATAGATCTGACGCAATTATTCAAGGATGCACGGGAAGCCTACCGGGGCTCGTCCGCGGAGAAGAAGTTTTCTACCGCGGTCGATTACGACAGCAGCGTGAAGCATTTCCTGCGCGAGCGCCTGGAGTTCTATCTCCGCGATGTGCTCGGCTTCAAGTACGACGTCGTGAACGCGGTGCTTGGCGGCGAACGCGGACGACGTCGTGGACGCCGTAGCCCGGGCGCAGGCTGTCTCCAAGGTTCGACAGTCACCCGACTTCGAGTCCATTTCGGTTGCATTCAAGCGCATGAAGAACATCCTCCGGCAGGCCGGCGAAGCAGGCAAATCGATCGGAACGCTGAACCCGGAGGCGCTGCAAGAGCCCGCAGAAAAGGATCTCGCCTCTCAGGTCCCACACACCGCGAAGGCTGTGGCCCAACTGAGCGGGCAGCGCAATTACGAACAGGCTCTGCTGGAAGTCTCCCGGCTTCGGCCGGCGATCGATAACTTCTTCGACAAAGTCATGGTCATGGTCGACGACGAGCGCCTCCGTGCCAATCGGCTGGCGCTTCTGCAAACTTTGTTAAAGGAATTTTCCACCATTGCCGACTTCTCGGAAATCGTAACCGAAGGCAAAGACCCCAAAGACGCTTCGAAACAATAAAAAAGGATCAACATCAATTATGGCGACGCAAACTGTACCGCAATCGGAAGTCCAGGAAAGCAAAAAGACCTCAACCCAATACGTCTATTTCTTTGGCGGCGGCAAAGCCGATGGCAACGGCAAGATGAAAGACGATTTGGGCGGCAAGGGCGCTGGCCTGGCCGAGATGACCAACGCCGGTCTCCCCGTGCCTCCGGGTTTCACCATTCAGACCGAGGCCTGTCGCGAGTACATGCGCACCAACGGCGTCTCGGCGGAGGTCGAACGCCAGATGGATGCCGCGCTGAAGCGCCTGGAAGATCTTCAGGGCCAGAAGCTCGGCAAGGGTGACAATCCGCTGCTGGTCAGCGTGCGCTCGGGCGCGAAATTTTCCATGCCCGGCATGATGGACACCATCCTTAATCTCGGTCTCAACGATCAGAGCGTCGAAGCCCTGGCCAAGCGCAGCAACAATCCGCGCTTCGCCGCCGACTCCTACCGCCGTCTGATTCAGATGTTCGGCAGCGTAGTGCTGGATATCCCCAAGCATGCCTTCGATGAAGTTTTCGATGCCAAGAAGAAACAGAAAAAGGCCAAACTCGACACCGACCTCGACGTCAAAGCGCTGAAAGAAGTGATCGAGGAATACAAAAAGGTCGTCAGGAAACACACCAAACACGACTTTCCGCAGGATCCGCATGAGCAGCTGGTTATGGCGCGAGACGCCGTATTCCGCTCCTGGCAGAACGATCGCGCCAAACACTACCGCCGCATCAACAATATTGACGACATGCTCGGCACCGCGGTCAACGTGCAGGCCATGGTCTTCGGCAATCTCGGCGATACCAGCGGCACCGGCGTCGGTTTTACCCGCAATCCCGCCACCGGCGCGAAAGAATTCTACGGTGAATTCCTGATGAACGCGCAGGGCGAAGACGTTGTGGCCGGCATTCGCACCCCGGTTCCCATCCTCGAATTGCAGAAGGTCATGCCCGCCGTGTACGACCAGTTGCGCGAAATTACCACTCGCCTCGAGAAGCATTACAAAGACATGCAGGATTTCGAATTCACCATCCAGGAAGGCAAGCTCTACATGCTGCAAACCCGCAACGGCAAACGGACCGGGCCGGCAGCGGTGCGTGTTGCCATCCAGATGGTGGATGAGGGCCTCATCACCAAGGAAGAAGCAATTTTCCGTGTTGATCCCAACCAGGTTTATGAGTTTCTGCTGCCGCGCCTGGATGAGAAAAGTGCCAAGGTAGAAGTGCTGGCCACCGGGCTTCCGGCATCGCCCGGTGCGGCGGTCGGACAAATTGTCTTCACCGCCGACGAAGCGGTCGAAAAAGCAGGTCACGGCGCCACCAAGAATCCGGTCATTCTGGTGCGCGCGGAAACCACGCCGGAAGATATTCACGGCATGGAAGTAGCCGCGGGCATTCTGACTTCGCGCGGCGGTATGACCAGCCACGCCGCCGTAGTCACGCGCGGCATGGGCAAGTGCTGCGTGGCGGGCGCAGGCGATATCGAAGTGGACGAAAAGGCTCGCGAGATGCGGGTCAAAGGACAAGTCTTCAAGGGCGGAGACTGGATCTCGCTCGACGGCACCACGGGACGCGTGATCAAGGGCAAGCTCGGCACCATGGCCGCGAAGCCGGACGATCCCGAATTGATGAAGCTGATGAGCTGGGCCGAGCCCTTCCGCAAGCTGGGCGTGCGCGCCAACGCCGACATTCCGCGTGACGCCATCCAGGCACGCGCTTTCGGCGCCGAGGGAATTGGCCTTTGCCGCACCGAGCACATGTTCTTCGGCGAAAAGAAGCTGCCGCACATGCGCGCCATGATTCTCGCCAACACCGAAAAAGACCGCCGCGCCGCGCTCAAGAAACTGCTCCCGCTGCAGCGCGCCGATTTCGTCGGAGTATTTCGCGCGATGGACGGCTTCCCGGTCACCATCCGCACTCTCGATCCACCGCTGCACGAGTTCCTGCCGCGCCGCGAAGACCTGATGGTCGAGATCGCAGTGCTCGAGGCCACCAAGCCGAAATCTCCCAAATTGAAGGGACTCAAAACCCTTCTCCGCCGCGTGGAGGAGTTGCACGAATTCAATCCCATGCTCGGACATCGCGGCTGTCGTCTGGGAATCACCTATCCCGAGATCACCGAGATGCAGGCTCGCGCCATCTTCGAAGCCGCGGTAGCCGTGGCGAAGGAGGGTGTGAAGGTCTATCCCGAAGTGATGATTCCGCTCACCGCCACGCTGAAAGAAATGGCCAACCAGGGAGCCATCGTGCGTCGCGTGGCTGAGGAAGTATTCAAAGAAAAAGGAAAGAAGGTCGACTACCTGGTGGGCACCATGATCGAGTTGCCGCGAGCCGCCCTGGTAGCGGACGAGATCGCCAAGGAAGCCGAGTTCTTCTCTTTCGGCACCAACGACCTCACCCAAACCACCTTCGGCTTCTCCCGCGACGACATCAACAAAGTGCTGCCGACCTACCTGGAAGAAGGCATCCTCAAGCAGGATCCGTTTGCGGTGCTTGACCAGGAGGGAGTCGGCCAGTTGGTCAGGATGGCGACCGAGCGCGGACGAAAAACTCGCCCCGGTCTCAAAGTCGGCATCTGCGGCGAGCACGGCGGAGAACCATCGTCGGTCGAGTTCTGTCACCGGGTAGGACTGAACTACGTATCATGCTCGCCCTTCCGCGTTCTGACTGCGCGTCTGGCTGCCGCTCAGGCCGCGGCCACCGACAAACTCAAGGTTGAAGGTGGAAGAACGAAGTAGATCCTCAGAGCGGAGAACACGGAAGAGTAGCGACGAGGAACAAAAAGTCCGTGTTCTCCACGCTCTTTCATTCTGTGATGTCGAAGATCACTGCACTTTCTGCAACCGCGCAATCAACTTCTGCGCGAAGTTCTGGTCCGACTCTGACCATAACAGCCTGGCGTTGGCGCCCGCATTCTTCTCTACTTTGCTGGTGAACTCGACAAGTCTCTGCACATTGGCCCGCACCCTGGCAGCCGCCTCGATGGTTAACGGCACATCTTCCTGAAGAAAAGGCGTGTCCATCCCCAGGTCCACCTGAATGTGGCCTTCCTGCTCATAGACGCCGTCGTCAAATTCCGTACCGTGGACCAGGAACTTTACCTGCGACGGTTGCAGAGCCCATTCCCCATTCTCGGCAAGAATCCAAAGATCCCAGTAAGCTTCAAACATGTAAGCGTAGTCTTCGTGCAGCAGGTCGGACGCGATGAGCACCGCCTGTTCCGGTGGAACCCCAGGCCTGAAGCGCTGTTCGAGGATGGTCGGTTCATTCCACGAAACCGGATGCAGCGCCAGATAAGTGATTCCAGGCTGCTGCGCGGAAAACGGAAACTGCCGCATCACAGCCAAAGCATGAGGCAACATGTCGTCGGCCTCAAAAGTGGAGAACCAAATACTGAGATAAAGAGGATCAGGCATCTGAGTTGTCGGTCGCGGCGACTACGCCGCACAACTCTATTGTAATTTGTCGCCCGCGTCCCGGCCTCCCGCCGCCCGAGAAAATATCGATCGAAATCTTACCCGCGCAATCTCAGCTGCGAATTCCACCGATGTGACCGGATTTTTTGACACTCCCTCGGATACGCTGATACCATCAAACCTTCAGCAGCAGGCTCCCGCCTCAGCATCGTGGTCCCCGTCGTCTAGCCTGGCCTAGGACATCGCCCTTTCACGGCGGTAACACGGGTTCAAATCCCGTCGGGGACGCCAAACTCTTGAACTGCGTGCCCAACCTTAACCTTTAGCGGTTAGAACTTAGAACGTCAGCTCCAGCACGACGACACTCAAAGTCAGGTCTTTACCTGATCGTAATCAGGCGCGCTGGCTGAGACAATTGTGTACATGATCTCAGGCGCCAGACGGTTGTGGAGAAGACCCGGGTACTTGTTGCTGATCGCGGGGCTGGCTGCGGGAAACTTTGTGAGCTGTTCCAGCACACCGACCCGACCGCTTAGCACGTTGCAACGTGAGCGCACCGCGGAAGGGATTGCTGGAACGCGCGTACAGGACCAGCCGGGAACGCCCGGCAACAAACCGTCGGCATGCATCAAGTTCGAAAAAAATTCCGGGCGAGCGGTCAAGTCGCCGCGAAGGCCCGCAAAGGGCCCGGCCATTTCTCGAGAAGTCCCGACAGGTCGCGAGAAACAACTTCAGGCCGAAAACGAAATTCAAGCACGCTAGGAATTTGACCGCCCTAAAGCCGAATGTACTGCTTTATGGTTTTGTACCGAAATACGCTGGCGCCAGCTACTTGGGAGTATCGCCTCGGGCTGCGTTGTCCTTTACAGATTTAGTCGTGGCCGACTTATCGATCGTCGACTGGCTCGGCAGACCACATGAAACCGGCGGGTTCGTCATTTGCTTGACGAACACACGATAGCTCGGCGTGCCCGGTTGCAGCGTCGACCAGTATGCGGACCTCGTCAGCAGCGGCTTGTGCCGCACAATTATCTGGTTGACGAGAATCTTCACTCCACATTCGAGATTATTTTTCGGCTGAAGGATGGTTTTAGCCGGATCTTTTGCCTTTCGCGCCCGATCCGCTTGCCAGTCGAAATCGCATCCGTAGCGCTTTTGATCCGCGTAAGCCACCTGCAACAATCCCTCGCTGCGTATGGCCACTCCGGTAACCTCGTCAAGGTTCACGATCTCCGGCTGAGTGTGACGGACACTGGCGTTAGGATTGAGACCGGCCTCAGCCCCGGCAAGCGCCTGGAAGAAGTAGGCCCAGAAAGCGCGTTTGTCTGTGTCCCCCATTTCGTAAAATCGCGGGCAGAATCGCCGGACATCCCGAGGGATCTGAGATGAGAGAATCTCGGGCGGCAGCGCTTTTTCGATGATCTCATCCCATTCCGGATTCCACGGCGTCCCGCCCAGCTCGACCTTCTCCTCGTCGATAGGCGTCGGCGGAGCCGGTTTGGTGTCCTGTGCGCACGAAGATAGGGCCATCCCGCCAGCACACGGAAACTATGAGCGCTGATTTCATCGTTGTGCTCATGGCGTGATCATACTGCGGTCATCATACTGCGGTCATGGAGCACAAGGTTGACCCTCAAGCGATTTAGGTAATGGCATACAGTGAAATGCCTAGACGCTCTTTACGGCATATTCCGGATTTCCGCGGTAATACAATATTGCGAGCGGCAATTTACGGGGACCGCCCGATACACGTTCGATTCAACGGACGCTATTTTGGAATCCTAAAACTCAAGGGACGGCACCCCCACCTCGCATCCCCAACGCTCTTCGTGCCGTCCCTTTATGCCGGATCAAAGGCAAAGGGCAGGGACACAATTCTTAGTACATCAGAAGCAGTCCACCGGCAGTGAAAAGCAGAGTGTTAACATACGGTGATTTTGGCGATACGTTCTGCATCACAGCCGATGTCCGGAGGAGACTTGAAAACCAGATCGAAATGCAGATTCCACAATCTCTTCATACTGGGAATTCTTACCGCGGGGCTGTCGATTGCGGCCTACTCAGAAAACACCGGAACTGTTTTTCTGGTACGTCATGCCGAGAAGACGTCGACGGCCAGGGATGCGATCCTCAGCCCGCAGGGTCGCAAGCGAGCGGAATGTCTGGCTCATACTTTAGGCGACGCGGGCATCCAGGTGATTTTCGCCACCGGATTTGTCCGCACCCAACAGACCGCCAAACCGATCACCAAGAAGCTGGGCCTGAAAGCGGTGACCGTCGAGTACCGGGACACGGCAGCGCTGGTTGATAAGCTGCGCACAATGTCCGACAAGACGGTGCTAGTTGTGGCGCACTCCGACACGCTGCCGGCGATTATTGAAAAACTGGGAGCGGGTACGGTCGATCCGATTAAAGAAGATGAGTTTGATCGCCTATTTGTTTTCCACTTTACCGGGCCAAACAGCGGTTCGGTTGTGACTTTGCGGTATTGTGATTGCCCGTAAGCTGGCAGTGGAAAAAGTTCCAACAGACGATCGAGCGTACCGCCGATCCCGCTTCACGAAGCCCGTTTGGCCTTCAGACAGACTCGGTACTAGCTAGTGTGATCCAGCCCTCTCGGCGCCAAGGCCAGTGTTGGAGCGCACGAGCAGTTCGTTGAACTTGTGCTCCGAGCTGGGTTCATGGCTGAGCAGCGTCCCGAGGATTGCAGCCAGGAATCCAAGCGGGATGCTGAGGATGCCGGGGTTCTCAAGTGGAAACCACGCTTTGGCCTGAATCAGGTGGCGCGCGGTGCCGGTAACCGTGGGTGGATCGACTGCCATAAGGCTGGGACCAATCAGGATCAGTCCGATCGAAGCGAGCAGCCCGACAGCAAGGCCAGTCACCGCGCCGGTGGTATTGAATCTGCGCCAGAAGAGAGAGAGCACAATCACCGGCAGGTTCGCCGAGGCTGCCACCGCAAACGCCAAAGCCACCAGGAAGGCGACGTTAGCGGTAGGACCCAGCACAATCGCGATGGTGATCGCCACCGCGCCCACTACGAAGGCTGAAATTCGCGCCACCATCACTTCCTCGCCTGGCTTGCGCTCGACACCCCTGTGGATGACGTTGGTCCAGAGGTCATGGGCGAAGGAAGTCGAGGCGCTGATGGTGAGGCCCGCAACCACGGCCAGGATGGTCGCGAAGGCGATGGCGGAGATGAATGCGAAGAAAATATTCCCGGCCAGCGCCTGAGCGAGCAAAGGCGCGCTCATGTTGGTGCCACCGTGGGTTGAGATGAAGTCACGGCCGACGATGGTGGCCGCGCCAAAGCCCAGGAAAGTGGTCATGATGTAAAAGCTGCCGATCAAAACCATCGCCCAAACGACGCTCTGGCGGGCGGTCCTGGCATCGGGCACGGTATAGAAACGAACCAGGATGTGGGGGAGGCCGGCGGTGCCAAAGATCAGCGCAAGCCCCAGGGAGATCAACTCCAAGGCTCCGTATGGCGGCTTATAGCGTAGGCCAGGTTGGAGAAAGTCTTTGACCACAACTTGCCCTTTGTCGTGATAGGTGACGTGGCCGATAGCGTTGAAAAAGTCTCCCAGGCTGAAATGGAAGTGAGCCATGACCAGGATGCTGAGCAAGATGGTTCCACCCATCAGCAGAATGGCTTTGATGATCTGCACCCAGGTGGTCGCAAGCATGCCGCCAAAGACCACGTAGGCGATCATCAGAACGCCGACGCCGATGACGGCAGTGCGGTAGCTGATACCGGAATCTTTCAGCAGGAGCGTGACCAGAGCGCCCGCTCCGACCATCTGCGCGATCATGTAGAAAGTGCTGACGGTCAGGGTGCTGATGGAAGCCATGGCGCGCACCGGACGCGGGTTCAGGCGGTAAGCGAGGACGTCGGCCATGGTGTAGCGGCCGGCATTGCGTAGCGGTTCAGCGACGACCAGCAAAACCGTGAGATAAGCGACCAGCCATCCCACCGAGAACATGAAACCGTCGTATCCCTGAAAGGCGATGATCCCGGCGATGCCGAGGAAGGACGCGGCGCTCATGTAGTCGCCCGCGACGGCAATGCCATTCTGCCAGCCCGTGACCCGCCGGCTCGCCGCGAAGTCAGGCGCTGCTGCCGGCGGAGCGTTTTGAAGCCGAATACGTAATCCCGATGGTGATGGCGATGAAAATCAGGAACATCACGAGTGGGGTGGACATTTACCTGGCCTCCGGCCGGTTCCTGGGTTGCTCTTCTGCCTAATGGATTATGTCCTTCGCGAGTTTGTCGAAGTGTTAATAGCGTCACGACCTCGTGACGATTGTGACGATTGACAACCGAACGCAAAGCGAGCGTAAATTGTTATTGTGCGGCGAAGGCATCGCTGGCGCACACTCGCCTGGCAGCCGCGACCCCGGCGCTCCGAACGGCCGGGCAATGTAAGGAACGACACCGACCGATTGTCCTCGTGGATATAGCTCAGGGAGGGTCCAGTGCCAGCCACTGAAAATCGTCCAAGCCATCCGCTCGCGCAGATCTATCTCGCCAGAGCACTGGACCCAGTTATCGAGGTAGCCGAGGCTGTTTCCGAGGACTTTGTCAGGCGTACCTATCTCTATGCAAAAGCTTCGGACGATATTGCCCAACTCCTTGCAAACTTTCGGTCCCTCCGGGGTAAGCATCCCGAATGGCCTGACGCCGCCCAACGCACCTTGACCTCGAGCTTTGCGATCGGCCAATTCCTCCAGGCGTTTGCCGGCGTCCGGCTTTCGGCTATTCTGTCCGATCGAGCGGAATCTGGCCGAGGCGCTCGTAAGGCATTAGCGGAATTCGGCATCGCGATTGCGCGTAAGCGTCCAGCCGGTCGAGGGAGCCGCGTTGTCGGCGGTCGGCGAAGACCAACGGTGGCATGTTGGATCGGGCCGTCACCCTGCTGACGTCGAAGCAGGTGTCTGCGGCTTTCGGTGTTGGAGAGATACACCAACCGGCGGCTGGCCGGATCGTGGTCTGTTCAGCCCTCAACTCGGCTATCTCTGTGAAAGCATCTCGGGCACGCTAAAAAGCGTCGCGGGGACGCTGAAACTTGAATCTCCCGGTCCGCCAGCCTGCGCTGTCGATATTACAGTCCGCGGGTCATTTTGGTTCCATCACAATCGATGGCGTTCTTGACCCCTGGCTTGATGGTTCGATGCGGACCGTGGTCAAGACGTCATCCACGCTGCCTCGGCATGGGCCGGCGCGCTCAGCGAGATCTTGTCGCGCATCGATATGGCGGACAGCTGGCCTGGAAGGACCCCGTTTACCGCAGCCGGCTGTTCCCCCTCGAGAAGGACATGATGCCTCCGCATCCCTCGGGCGAGATAGAGGCTCGAGGGTTTGGTCAAAACTGATTCGGCGAGGTTCCGTCCGCTGGCAGTTGGTTTTTCGACAGCGACCGTGGCGGGCGAAATCTGTTGCTGCACCGGCGATCTGATCTGTTCAAATTCAAATGGCGACTGCGGGACGGACTTCACAACCGAGGACCCGACACTCACGTCAATTCTCACCTGACTTCGTGTGCGATGGTCGGCGTTTAAGACGTCGTTCGTGTCGCTCGACAGCTTCTGAACGTGCAACCGCCCGAGTGCAAAAATGCCCTCACCCTGATGGAGCGGATCGCGGTGCTCAGGTCGGGCATGCACCGTGGACCCGGGTCGAATGGTGACTGCCGAGCTGCCTGCGATCGGGCGGACCGATGGCGGTTACAGTACCCATTCACCGATCCGGGCGTGTTCGCCCAGCGGCTCGCCACTGCCGGCATCACCGAGCAAGAGTTCCTCAGTGTAACCGGCGACGACGATGCACGGCTCGTTCGGGCCGGCCATACGCCATGGTTTCGAACAATCGATGTCGCGTACGCCAACCAGAGGCCGTCGGCGATCCGCTTCGACAAGCTGGCCTCGCCTTCGGCCACAGCGCAGGCGCAATTCCTGCGTTGTGCGGAGCCCATCGTCGACGATTTCGTTTTGCGACTGCGTACTGGCGTGAAGGAGATGGCGCGCGAATGCGATGCGGTCCCGTTCGAAGCCGAATTCCGTCCATGAGCTGTTCTTACCAAGCCTGATAAACACCTTTCTGCGCATGTTGACGCCTACCCTGATACTGGAGCTCAACCTCGCGCGACTTCAGAACGATCTGACCGGCGAGAGCCCGTCCGAACGGTTCGACTGTTTTGTCCGTCGCCTCGGCGACCGCGCGTTTGCCCTGCGAATACTGCGCCGAATATACGGTGCTCGCCCGCGAGCTTGTCAGCCGAGCCGATCAGTGGCTCGCAAGCAGCCTGGAGTTCCTGCGCCATCTGTCGGGCGATTGGCCGTTGATCCAAACCAGCTTTGCTCCTCGCGGCGCTGCCGGCATCCTGCAAGAGCTGCAGACACATTTGGGAGACCGCCATCGTGGCGGACGCTCGGTGC
>CAVTGN010000007.1:0-855025 GCA_963734265.1 Terriglobia bacterium | reverse complement strand
TCCAGAGCACAGGCTGACCACGAACCGTCCAGCCGTCGGATCACGTGGACGTGGCTCGTGCCCGCGCTGACGTCGTGCCGGTCGTAGATGGCATTGGTGTAGAGCGCGTCGTGGTTCCCGGGCAGGATGACGACGGGCTGGGGGAGCCGGTCGAGCTCGGATTGGGCGAAAGCGACCGTCTCGTCGGGCACGCGGTTGTGATCGAAGAGGTCGCCGGCGATCAGCAGCAGATCGACGCGATCGGCGAGGGCTCGATCGATCACGCGCCGGAACGCGCCGCGGGAGCGCTCGTGGTGCGCCGCCTGCTGCCCGGCATCTCCGTACCCATCGCTGCCGAGGTGCACGTCGGCGGTGTGGAGCAAGCGCAGGGGTCGTCTGGATGAAGACGCGAGGAGCAGTATGCCACGCCGATCTCTCGCGGCGCGGCGAAATCCCCGGGCGCCGCGGTCGCGCCTTGGGCGGGCCGGCGTCCGCCGGCATGGGGTCTGCTATCATGCCGCCCATGTTCCTCATCGAGATCCGCGCGTGGCGCGTTCCGCATGAGCGCGATGGAGGCGTGAGCCAATGCTGATCGTGGACGCGCAGGTCCACATCTGGAAGAGCGGCAAGCCGACGAATGCGAACCATCGCCAGGTGCCCGTCTTCTCGAAGGACGACCTGCTGAAGGAGATGGACGAGGCGGGCGTGGACGCGGCCGTGATCCACCCGCCGGCGTCTGGGATCCCAATTCCAACGAGCTGGCCGTCGAGGCCGCGCGCCAGCATCCCGACCGGCTCGCGATCCTCGGCAACTTTCCGCTCGATCGTCCGGAAGCCGCGCGCTGATCGACGGGTGGAAGCAGCGCCGGGGATGCTCGGTCTGCGCTTCGCGTTGCTCCAGCCGCACCAGCAGACCTGGCCCACCGACGGAACGATCGACTGGCTCTGGCCCGCGGCCGAGCGCGCCGGCATGCCGGTCGCGCTGCTCGCGGCCGGACTTCCTGCCCACGGTGGCCGAGGTCGCGCGAGCGGCATCCGGGCCTGAAGCTCATCATCGATCACCTCGGCCGGCCGGCGGACGAAGGACGACGCCGCCTTGGGCCAACCTGCCGCGAGATGCTCGCGCTCGCGCAAGCATCCCAACGTCGCGATCAAGGCGACGGGCGCGCCGAGCTACTCGAGCGGGCCGTATCCCTACCGCAACATCCACGCGCACCTGCGCCAGATCTACGACGCCTTCGGGCCGGAGCGCATGTTCTGGGGCACCGACATCACGCGCATGCCGTGCTCGTGGCGGCAGTGCGTGACGATGTTCACGGAGGAGCTGCCGTGGCTCTCCGGGCACGACCGGGACCTCGTCATGGGACGTGCGCTCTGCGTGGCTCGACTGGAAGCTGCCGCGGGCGTGAGCCCTCGAATCGGGCCGGGGGAGTGGATGGCGCCATCGTTTTCACCGAGGGTGTCAGGCGCGATGCCTGAGACTGCCCACGCATGAGGAGTAGGAGATACCTGCGTGCTAGGCTCGCAATCGTCCGGCATGTCGAGGGATCCGTGCCCCCGAAGGGCGGCGGTGAGCCTGTGAAACTGGTCATTCAAGTCCCCTGTTACAACGAGGAACAGACCTCCCGGTGACCCTCTCCGCTCTCCCCCGCCGGCTTCGCGGTATTGACAGCGTCGAGTGGCTGAGTCGTCGATGACGCGAGCCAGGATCGGACGGCCGAGGTCGCGAGAGCGCACGGCGTCGATCACGTCATCAGCCTCCCGCGCCATCAGGGTCTCGCCAGGACCTTCCTCGTTGGCCTCGAAACCTCCATCAACGCAGGCGCTGACATCATCGTCAACACGGACGCCGACAACCAGTACTGCGCCGATGACATCCCGAAGCTCATCGCCCCGATCCTGGCGGGAACGGCCGAGATCGTGATCGGTGCCCGCCCGATCGCGCAGATGCGGCACTTCTCGCCGCTGAAGAGGCATCTCCAGTGGCTGGGCAGTAGGGTGCTTCGTGTCGTCAGCAACACCGATATCCCCGACGCTCCGAGCGGGCGGGTTCCGGGGCAATGACCGGGACGCCGCGATGCGGCTCCACGTCTTCAACGAATACACCTACACGCTCGAGACGCTCATCCAGGCCGGACAGAAAGGCATGGCCGTCACCTCGGTGCCTGTTCGCGTCAATGCTCCCCTGCGACCGTCGCGGCTGTTCCAGAGCGTCCCGGTGTACGTATCGGCGCCAGTTGCTGACCATGCTGCGGATCTTCGTCACGTACCGGCCCCTTCCGGTTTTTCGCCGTCCAGGGCGGAATTCTGTTCGGCGCTGGCATGCCTGATCGGCCTGCGCTTCGTGTACTACTTCCTTGCCACCGGCGGTGCCGGCCACGTCCAATCGCTGATCCTGGCGTCCCTGTTGATGGCCATCGGATTCTTCCTGGGTGTCGTGGGAATCCTCGCCGACATCATCGCCGTGAATCGGCAGCTGTTGGAGAAGCTGAACTGGCGGATGCACGAACTCGAGGCGCGCCTCGCGAACAACAAGAAGCCCGGTTGACCCGCGCACCGAGTCGTCTGCGGGGGCGAGGTGCTTGCGGTTCCTGCTCGGTCCCGAAGGTCTCGAGGTCAGAGTGTCGTCGTGTCCCGAGGAGAGGATATCTGGCGGGCCGGGCTAACGGCCGCGCCGCCAGAGCGTGCGGACGCCCCACGTCGCCGTGAGCAGCGCCTCGACCCCGAAGGCGAGCAGGCGGCTCATGGCCACGAAGACGAGGGCGTCCGCGTCGCCGATGATGTTGCGGACGAAGAGGTACAGGATGCCCTCCCGGACACCCAATCCCGCCGGTGCTACGAAGGCGAGCACGCCGATTCCCCAGGAGAGGGCGGTGGCGGCGATCAGGAGGAAGATCGCCCGCGGCGGAGTGGGCCCGAGGGCATTGGCCAGGCACCAGTGGCCGGCCCCCGCAATGAGCCACGGGCAGACGTACAGCCCGAGGAGCTTGAACAGGGCGGGCGACCGCCGCACGAACAGGGAGACACCGGTCCACCCGGTCCATTGCGGAGGCAGCAGATGCACCCCGGCGAGAACTTGCCAGCACCAGCGCCAGGCCGGCAGACAGCCAGCCGAGGTATTGCCGCCACGGCAAAGGGAGGGGGTAAAATACGCACAAAAGGGCAACCGGGACGACGCTGGCGAGGGCGAGAATCATGTCCCAGAGGATCGACGCTGTCGCTGCAGAGATGGGACGCCTGCCTCGCGAAGAAGCTGCGTTTGGGTTCCCCGGCGAGAATCTCCCGCCACGTAGTTCGGAAGCAAGGACAGCACGAAGGCCCGGTAGGAGAAAGAGTCGGGGCCGGGCCAGAGGATTCGCAGGAGCCGGGCCACAATCCGAACTCAAGAGATAGTAGCTGAGCGTGAGCAATGGTGCAGCAAGCAGCCATCCCACCCGCACTGTTTCCAGTCGACGCGACAGGTGGAGCGCTTCGAATCTTGGCAAGACGAACGTCACGGCGAAGTAACATGAGAAGCCGCCAGAAGATCGCCCTTGCCAGCAGTCCAGAGATAGGACCTCAGGTGCGTGATAAATGCCTTCCCGTCAGAGTAGCTGTACCGTCCTGGAGTTGCGTGCGACTCACGCCGATGGGCGATTGCAACGGACCGTGAACACTCGCAACGGTAACGAAACATCCTCAGCGAAGGCCGCCTCGAGACTGGCGCACGTATCGCCTTCCGTGATTACGGGAGCAGCGGGATGATCCCGCTCTTCAAAGTGCACATGCCGGAAGCCGTGTCGGGCTCCATTCAAGGAGACACTCTATTCCGGCTGCGTCGGCGAAGGGCCACGGGTCAAGGAGTTCGAGACGCAGCTAGGCGAGTACTTCGCGAACCCGCACGTGCTCACGACCAATAGCTGCACCTCCGCCCTCCAGCTCGCGCTGCGGCTGGCGGATGTCGGACACGGCGACGAGGTCATCTCGACGGCCATGACCTGCACCGCGACGAACGAGCCCATCCTCGCGGCCGGCGGCAGGATCGTCTGGGCCGATATCGATCCGCGCACCGGCAACATCGATCCCGCGAGCGTCGAGAAGGCCATCACGCACCGGACGAAGGCCATCATCGTGGTGCACTGGGGCGGCTATCCGGCCGACCTCGACGAGATCGACGGCGTCGCCAGGAGGCACGGCCTCAAGGTCATCGAGGACGCGGCCCACGCGAGCGGCGCCGAGTACAGGGGGCGCCGCATCGGTTCCCACTCCGATTACGTGTGCTTCTCCTTCCAGGCGATCAAGCACATCACCACGGTGGACGGCGGCGCGGTCATGTGCGCGAGCGAGCCGAGACTACCAGCGGGGCAAGCTCCTGCGCTGGTACGGGATCGATCGCGAGCAGCCGCGCGCGGATTTCCGGTGCGAGGAGGACATCGCCGAGTGGGGCTACAAGTTCCACATGAACGACGTGGCGGCCACCATCGGCTCGGTCCAGCTCGGCTACCTCGACGGCATCCTGCAGCAGCGGCGCGAGCTTGCGGCCTTCTACGATCGTGAGCTGGCGCACGTGACGGGACTCGTGCCGTGCCCGGTCGACCGCCGACCGAAAGTCGTCCTACTGGCTGTACACCATCCTCGTCGAGCGGCGCGAGAACTTCATGGCGTGGATGACACCAACCCGGACGGCCGCGCGGCGAAGCTGCTGGTGGACCGCGCGGTGCAACGCGCAGCCGGCGCTCGAGACGCCGTGGCCGCCAAAGACGACTACGTGCGCGAGCCTGGCTCCCGCTACATCGACTTCCTCATTCCCGGCCTGGTAGGCACGAATCTGATGGGCAGCGGAATCTGGGGCATCGGCTTCACCATCGTGGATGCGCGCCGCAAAAAGTTATTGAAGCGCCTGATCGCCTCGCCGATGTCGCGCTGGCAATACCTGCTCTCGTTCCTGCTCTCGCGCCTGGCGCTGCTGTACTTCGAGATTGCGGCGGTGGTGGGTTTCGGCGTCCTCGTTTTCGGCGTGCCGGTACGCGGGCCAATTTGGGAGCTGGCGCTGCTGTGCCTGATCTCCTCAGTCTCGTTCAGCACGCTGGGCCTTCTGGTGGCATCGCGCGCCCAAACCATGGAGGCAGCGTCTGGCCTGATGAATCTCGTCATGCTGCCAATGTGGATTTTCTCAGGCGTCTTTTTTTCCGCTGATCGCTTTCCCAACATGTTCCAGCCTTTCGTCCGGGCGCTTCCTCTGACGGCCGTCATTGATGCCATGCGCGCCAGCATGCTGCAAGGAATTCATCTGTCGCAACTCGGTCCACAACTGGCGGTAATTACAGGTTGGATGATTGTAGGCTTCTTTACCGCGCTGAAGCTGTTTCGCTGGAAATGATCTAGGCTGGGATTCGCCGTCGCTCAATGGGCTTTCGCCCGCGTGCCGCGGGAACAAACATATCGCGGGCCGTTAGTCCCAGCGCCCTCGCCCGCTCGATGCAGAAGTCCATGGCGCGCACGGGTCCGCTTCCGCTGTTGGAGCCGAAGGAGAATTTCAGTTTCGCCTCTTTGGCCAGATGCAGGAACGGCATGGCCGGTATCTCGTAAGCCGAATCGATTTCAACCGCGGTGCCGGTGCGCTTGAGCGCTTCTATGATCGGTTTCATGCGCTCGTGGGTCCACAGCGTGTCGTAGCTCTTATCGATCGGCGCGGGGAGCCAGGTGGGATGCGAGAAGATGTCCAACGGTTCCTTCTCGATCACTTCAACGTTCCATTTGACATACCGGTCCATGAACTCTTGCGCGTCACCCGGGTCGAAGCCCGGCTGCCACATCTTTGATCGCTCCCCAGCGCGGCCCGGAATCGTCATGGCGTCGGAAAGCACGTAATCGAGCTCGGCCACGGCAGCTTTGGAGAAGCACCTGGTCCAATCAATCCACTCAGCCTGTACGCCTTTGTACACAGGCTTGCCATCGAGCCTGGCAATCCACTGATGCAACTCCTCGTCGCTCGACAAGATCACCGGGTAACGATTTTCCTTGGAGCCGGCGTGTTCGGCAATTCCGAATTTCACGCCGCGCTCTTTCGAAACGGCAATGGCGTCATCGAGCGAGAACGTGGGATTCAGGTGGACGTGATAGTCAACTACAGGGAACGGCAATCCGGCGGAGACTTCTTTCTCCGCGTGCACTCCATTTGCCACGCCAAACAAAGCCGCGGCCCCGCCCAGGAACTCGCGCCTGGAGCTTATGCGCATGACGATTCCTTCTTATTCGGAGATTTGACTCCTAAACAAGAATTGTAGCGCCGCGGCAGGGCCGTCTGCTACTTGCCCAACGGCCTGATCGAAACTTCCTTGAAGAAGACCACGTCGTTCTTGCTGTGATTCTGCAATCCGAAATAGCCTTCGATCGGCCGCGGTCCATGTTGCGGCTCGAAATCGAACTTCCGCGCAGGAACCGGCTGGCCTTCCGTGTAGTCCGTGACCTTGACGCCGTTCAAAGTCACGATGGTTCGCGGCCCGTCGAGCGTGATCTCCATGGTGTTCCACTCCGGTCCCGGTTTGCCACGGCTTGGCCAGCGGCTTGGTCAGTGAGTACAGCGTTCCGGTGATGTGATACTCGTCTTCGTTGGACTTCTCCGGCTCGTTGTCGATCTGCACCTCGTAACCGTAGTGCACCGGCATCCACTCCTCTCGCGGTTCCACCGGGATGCGGATGAACACGCCGGAATTATCGTTGTGGTCGCGCATCTTGTAAACCACGTGCAGCACGCAATTCTGAAATCTTCCCGCCCTTCCAATACAGCAATCCCATGCCGCCGTGCGTCTGGATGAGGCCATCTTCAACGCTCATGGATCCCGGGCCGACATGCTGCCAGCCGTTCAGGTCCTTCCCGTTGAAGAGCTGTTTCCATTCGGCGGAGAGCGCGGCCGCGGCGGCGCAGGCCGAGGCACAACGTGACGATCAGATGTTTGAACATATCAGACATTATGATCACATGGAGATGGACAACTGGTGGCGGCGGAGCGATTCGAACGCTCGACCTACGGATTATGAGACCGTCGCTCTAACCAACTGAGCTACGCCGCCTGTTGAGGGGATGCGCTCTTAAGAGTTTACCAAACGGCCTCTGGCCGAGCCTGCAACAGAACGCTCCCGCGCTGTGGGATGATGGCAGTTTCAGCCATGTCTTTGAATCGCAGGAATTTCCTAGTGGGCGGCCTGGCCGTACCCGCGCTTGCCCGCAAGGAGCGCGCCGCCCCGCGCCCGAATCATCGTTCTCATCGTTGCCGACGGGCTGGGCTCGTGGATGCTCGGCTGCGGCGGAAATCGTGAGATCCGGACGCCGAACATCGATCAGCTCGCGCAATCCGGCACGCGCTTTCGAGAATCATTTTGCCTGCACTCCGGCCTCTTCGCCGAGCCTGGCCACGCTGTACACCGGCCGCGTGCCGCGCCAGCACGGCATCCAGGATTTCCTGACGGGCGAACCGATCGAGAATCCGCCGCAAGGGCAGGCCGCGGCGCCGCCGTCGCTTCCGCAATGAGATCCTGCTTTCCGACATTCTTGTCCGGCATCGGTTATGAATGCGGATTTGTGGGCCAGCTGGCACCTGGGCGACGACGCACTCCGCAGCACGGCTTTCGCTTCTGGTACACCGTCGACGGCCCGGTGGTTTACCAGAACCCGCGCATGAGCTCGGAACGGCAGCGGCCACAACGGAGAAGCGGCTACCTCACGGACCTGCTCACCGCGAAAGCCGGCGCATTCCTCGATCAGCAGACTCCCGCCAAACCGTTTCTCCTGACGGTCAGCTATCCCAATCCGCATCCGCCGTATGACGGCCATCCGGCGCGCTACTACGAGATGTACGCCAAGACCGGTTTCGAGACGACGGGCTGGGAACGCTGCCGCGCCGAATGCGCTGCGTGGCAAGGAGTATCTGGCAGGACACCGTCGGCAACAGCCGGAAAGCCGCGGCCGGCCATCACGGCGCTCGACGATCAGATCCCGCTGCTGCTGGCGAAGCTGCATCAGCGCGGCCTGCGCGAGAACACCGCTCATCGTCGTCACCAGCGGCAACGGGGATCTGCTCGGCCGCCACGGCCTGTGGAGCGACGGGCTCGCTTCGAATCCCATCAACATGTACGACGAAGTGGTGCAGGACGCCGATGATCTGGCAATGGCTGGGACATGTTCCGGCGCAAAGCGTTCGTCCCGAAGTGGTGAGCGCCTACGATTTCGTGCCGACGATGTGCGATCTGCTCGACGTCCCGGTGCCCGCAGGCCGCAATCTCTGCGGGCGCAGCTATCTTCCTGCTGCTGACGGGCAAGCCGCTTGCCGAAGAAATCGCCCTGGCGTCACACGGTATTCGGACAATTATCGCAACACGGAAATGGCGCGCGACAGCCGTTTCAAACTGGTGCTGCGCAACGACGGCGAATGGTCCGAACGAATTTTTCGATCTCGCCGACGATCCGCGCGAGAAGGTCAATCAATACGAGAATCCCGAAGTATCTGATCGACCGCGACCAGATGAGCGCGGGCGATCGAAGCGTGGCGCAAGAGCACCAGCGCGTAGGTCGCCGCCCGAAAGGAGTGATCCATGCATCGCCGAACGTTCCTGCGCGCAGCCACCGGGCTGGCCGCGCTTAAGGCGGATTCCATCAACCGCGCGCATGCCGCCGCGGCATCCATTGAACGATCGCAAGCCGGAAGAGGCCGCGCGCGATGAAGACTTCTGGCGCGAAATCCAGCAGGCCTTCACGGTCGATCGCAACATCATCAACCTGAACAACGGCGGCGTCTGCCCGTCGCCCAAGATCGTGCAGGACGCCATGCGCCGCCAGCTCGAGTTCAGCAACATGGCGCCGGCATACACCATGTGGACGGTGCTCGAGCCGGAAATCGAAAGCGTGCGCACGCGCCTGGCGGCCAGTTTCGGCTGCGATCCCGAAGAGATGGCCATCACGCGCAACGCCTCCGAGGCGCTCGAAATCGCGCAGCTGGGCATCGATCTGAAGCCCGGCGACGAAGTGCTGACCACCGATCAGGACTATCCGCGCATGATCACCACCTGGCAGCAGCGCGAGCGGCGCGACGGCATCAAGCTGAAGATGATCTCGTTCCCCACGCCGCCGCCCTCGATGGACGATCTCTATCAGCGCTTCGAGCGTGCCATCACGCCACGCACGCGCGTCATCCACTTCTGCCACATCACCAACCTGACCGGCCAGATTTTCCCGGTGAAGAAGATCTGCCAGATGGCGCGCAGCCGCGGCATCGAAGCCATCGTGGACGGCGCGCACGCCTACGCGCAATTTCCCTTCAAGCACGAAGATCTCGATTGCGACTACTACGGCACCAGCCTGCACAAATGGCTGCTCGCGCCGCACGGCACCGGTTTTCTCTATGTGCGCAAGTAGAAGATCGAAAAGCTGTGGCCGATGATGGCCGCGCCCGCGTCGATGAACGCCAACATCCGCAAGTTCGAAGAGATCGGCACGCATCCGGCCGCCAATCACAACGCCATCGCCGAGGCGCTGACGTTCCATGAATCGATCGGCGTCGAACGCAAGGCCGCGCGGCTGCGCTACCTGCGCAGCCTGTGGACCGAGCGGCTCGCGCGCTTCCCCAATGTGACCATCCGCACCAGTCCCGATCCCGCGCAGAGCTGCGGCGTGGTGCTGGTTTCAGTCGAAGGAAAGAAAGCCCCCGCGCTGGCGGAGGAGCTTTGGAAGCAGCGCATCCTCGTGGTGGCCATCGTCCACAAGGATTTCGAGGGCCTGCGCGTCACGCCGAACATCTACACCACGCCGCGCGAGATCGATCTGTTCGCGAGTGCGATGGAGAGGCTGATCCGGGCGTAGCTGTACCAAATTGAGGCGAATCGCGGGGGTTGCTTTGCAGCAGGGCAGCAAATGCAATCACGTAGCGTAGCCATTGCGTCCCTCACCCTCTCCACCGCACCCCCACGCCCAGCACCTTCTTCGCGTACTCCAGGCTGCGCTCCAGATCCGTGCGCTGCTGCTCCTTGAGCGCGGCCTCGATCGCCGGCGGCTGCTTGCCGCGGCCCGCCGATCACCATCGGCCCCATGTACGGATGCCCGCTCTTGGCCAGCGCCACGAAGCGCGCGAACTCCCACGCCGGCGTCTGCGGAAACACCTTCCAGAAATCCGGCTTCGAGATACGGCAGCACCGTGCGGCGGCCGGCCGGTGATGATCTCGAGCTGCATGGAGGCCTGCGGGCACAGCTTGCGGTAAAGCTCCACGAAGCGCTGGAAATTGACCGAGCCATCGCCCAGCGCCACCCATTGCGCCGCCGCGCCGCGCGGATGCTCGAACACCGCCGAATCGCGAATGTGCGTCGTCACCACGTACGGCGCCAGCGTCTCGAGCGTCACCAGCGGATCTTCCACCACCCACATCGGATTGCCGCTATCCAGGCACGAGCCGACGAAATCCTTGCCCGCCTCTTCGATCAGCATCTTCACCTCGCGCGCCTGCATGTCGCCGGAGTGATTCTCGACCGCGATGCGGACGCCCAGATCGAGCGCCTCCGCGCGCACCGAGCGCAGCGCCTGGATCGTGGCTTCCATGCAGCGCTCCAGGTTCGGCCGGTCGGCGCTGCTGCCCATGTAGCAGCGCATGGACTGATGCGCCCACGGCTTTGGCCACGCGCAGCCCCTTCCGCAGATAGTCTGTCGGCGTCGCCGTCTCGTCGGGTTCCAGCCCTTCGAAAGCGGGCAGATGCAGCCGATGCCCGCGTCGATCGCGATGCCCACGCGCGCGGCGTGATCCTTCACCTTGGCCAGATGCGCCGGCTCCAGGCTCTCGTAATCGCCCAGGCCCGGAAAGCTGAATCGTATCCAGCTTCAGACTCGCCGCGTAGTCGATCAGTTGAATGTCTTTCCAGCGAAAGTCGCGGATCGAGTAGCTGTCGAAACCGAGCCGGATGCGGTGTCTCGCTGCATCGACTCTTCCACCTCACGCCCACGCCCAGAACTTTCTTGGCGTACTCGAAGCTGCGCTCCAGATCCACGCGCTGCTGTTCCTTGAACGCCGCTGCCAGGGCCGGCGGTTTCTCGCCCCATCCGGCGATCACCATCGGTCCCATGTAAGGATGGCCGCTCTTGGCCAGCTTCAGGAACCGCGCAAACTCCCACGCCGGCGTGCGCTGATACACTTTCCAGAAATCCGGCTCGAGATACGGCAGAACATCCGGCGGAATGCCGGTGATGATCTCGAGCTGCATGGCCGCATTCGGACACAGCTTCTGGTACAGCTCGACGAATCGCCGCAGGTCGACCGAGCCATCACCCAGCGCCACCCACTGCACCGCCGCGCCGCGCGGATGCTCGAACACCGCCGTATCGCGAATATGCGTGGTGACCACGTACGGGCCGAGCGTTTCGAGCGTGAGCAGCGGGTCCTCGATCGCCCACAACGGATTGCCGCTATCCAGGCACGAGCCGACGAAATCCTTTCCGGCCGCCTCGATCAGCATCTTCATCTCGCGCGCCTGCATGTCGCCCGCATGATTCTCCACCGCGATGCGGACGCCCAGATCGAGCGCCTCCGAGCGCACCGATTGCAGAGCCTTCACCGTGGCTTCCATGCAGCGGTCGAGATTGGGCCGGTCCTCGCGCGTCCCCATGGTTGCAGCGCATGGCATGCGCGCCGACGGCCTGCGCGACGCGCAGACCCCTTGCGCAGATATGCGGTCGGAGTTGCCCTCCTTCGGATCCCAACTCTTCGACGATGTCGCAGATCGTAGCCGATACCGGCGTCGATCGTGATGCCCACGCGCTCGGCGTGATCTTTCACCTTCGCGAGATGCGCGGGCTCGAGGCTTTCGAAATCATTCAGGCTCGAGAGCTGGACGGTGTCGAGCTTCAGGCTGGCGGCGTAATCGATGAGCTGGATGTCTTTCCATTGAAAATCGCGGATGGAGAAAGTGTCGAACCCCAGCCGGATACCGTTCGCCTGGCGCCCTTGCGGCGGCGGCCAGCGCAGCGGCCGAGGTGGCTTTGCAGAAACGTGCGGCGGAGCATCAGTACTCTTGTATCACATGGGAATGTAGTGGCCGGGCACGCGCCCGGCCTGGCCCAGGTTCACTAAGATAGAGGTATGACCAGCGCGAGCGAGAGCACCGCCACCGTCCTCTCCGCCAACGACCCCGGCTACCAGGCCCTCCGCTCTGCTGCCGCTTGGATCGATCTCTCCGCCCGCGGAAAAATCATCGCCACCGGTGAAGATCGCGCGCGCCTGCTGCACGCCATGACCACCAACCAGGTTCAGCAGCTGCAACCGGGCGAAGGCTGCTATGCATTTTTTCTGAACCCGCAGGGCCGCATCCTCTGGCGACGTCAATCTTTTTTGCCGCGAGAACGATTTTCTTCTCGATGTGGAACCCGAGACACGCGAGTCGCTCTACCAGCATCTCGACAAGTTCATCATCGCCGACGACGTGACGCTCGAAGATGCTACCGGCCGCATGGCGACGCTGGCGATCGAAGGTCCGCAGGCGCTGGCCGCTCGCCGCGCGACTCGGTGTGCCCGTTCCGGAGAAACCGTGGGCGCATCTCGAATGGAATGCCGTCACGGTGGCGAACGTGAGCTCCACCGGCGCGCCGGCCTGGCGATTCTTCGTGCCGGTGCGATGACAAGCAGCGGCTTATTGAACAATTCCAGAGCGCCGGCGTCCCCGAGGCCTCTCGAGCAAGCAGCCCGCATAGTGCGTCTGGAACATTTCCAGCCGCGCTTTGGCGAAGACTATCCTGAGCACCACGCTTTCCCAGGAAACGCAGCAGGCCCACGCCGTCAACTTCAATAAGGGCTGTTACATCGGCCAGGAAATCGTCGAGCGCGTGCGCTCCCGGGGCCTGGTGCACCGCCTGCTCGCAGGAGTCGAAATCGATTCGAGCGAAGCTCCTGAGCCCGACACGCGCCTATTACAAGGTGACCAGAACGCCGGCAAAATGACCTCGTCAGCGTTTTCGCCCGCGCTCGGCAAAGTGGTGGGCATGGCGTACCTGCGGCGCGAGCTAGCGGAACCAGGAACGGCGCTCACTGTCAACGGCCACCCCGCCGTCGTGCGCGCGTTACATCGCCCGTAGATCGTCCAGCACGGAGCGCGGAATATTCAGGTTGCCTTCGAAGCCGCGCCCTAGTTCGATGCGCGGTTTGTTGGCGCCGTGAAAATCAGAGCCGCCGGTCACCGCCAGTTCGAGCCTGCGCGCCAGGTCGCAGATAACGTTCCACGTCCGCGGGCCTGTGGTCGCTGTGAAACACTTCGATGCGCGCGCAACCCCATCTCGCGCATTTCTTCGACCCACTGATCCAGTTCGTCGCCGCGCCTGCCGCGCGATCCGCCGCCGGGCCACGCGGATAGGATGCGCCAGCGATGGCACCCCGCCTCCGGCCATCACACGCGCGATGCCTTCCTGCATGGGAACTTCCTGCCGCTGCACGTAGCCCTTCGCCGATTCGTCCAGATACTCGTCGAAAGCCTGGTCGATGGTCGTCGACGTAGCCTTTTTCGACCAGCACGCGCGCGAAGTGCGGCCGGCCCGTCATGCTGCGGCCCTTGGCCTCGACTTCCTGCGAGCGTGATCTCGACTCCCAAGCGAGCGCAGCCGGTCGATCAGCCGCACGTTCCGGTCGCGCCGCGATCTCTGCAGCTCCAGCAGCCATTCGCGAAATTCCGCCGAGGGCGGCTGGTTCACGAAGTAACCCAGCAAATGCACGGAGCGCCCGTGAAATCGCGTTGAGATCTCGATGCCGCACACCAGATCCAGCCCGGCGGCGCGCGCCAGGGGCTCGGCGCGATCATAACCGGCGAGTGTGTCGTGATCCGTGATGGCCAGCGCTTCCAGGCGCGCCGACACCGCTGCATCCACCAATTCCGCGGCGCTATAGGTCCCGTCAGACTCGTTGGTGTGCGTGTGAAGATCGATCAGAAGGAAATCAGCCCCAGTTCTTCCAGTCTAGCCCAGACGCGATTCGCGCTCTCTTCCGCGGATTTCGCTCGCCGAATGCACCACAACTTCTGGATGGAGCGGGCGGCTCGTAGGGATCGGAGACGCCGGTGAACTGCGGCATCTCGCCCGCGAACGCTTTCTTGTAGAGACCTTTGACGTCGCGGTCCGATACCACTTCCAGCGGGCACTCCACGTAGACCTCGACGAAGTTCCCGATGCGCGAGCGAATCTCCTCGCGCACTGCGCGGTAAGGCGAAATGGCGGCGACGATGGCGATCACGCCGTTGCGCGAAAGCAGCTCGCAGACAAACCCGATGCGGCGGATGTTGATGTCGCGATCTTCCTTGCTGAAACCCAGGCCCTTGGAGAGATTCTCGCGCACCACGTCGCCATCCAGCACTTCGACCTTCGCGCCGGCCTGCGCGCAGGCGCTTTTCGATGATGCCGGAAATGGTGCTTTTGCCGGCGCCGGAGAGCCCGGTGAACCAGAGCGTGAAGCCCTGGTGCGTGGCGGAATGCTCGGTCAAGCGCGGCGCGCCTCGAGAACCTCGCTCAGCAGCACATCCAGTTTCCGCCCGGCCTTGCCCTCGGGAGTGAAATGAATGCCGCACTCCTTGGCCGCATCCTGCTCCCACCACCAGCGTCCCGCGCGATCGTCTTCGCCTGGCTGGACCGCCCGCGTGCAGGGCGCGCAGCCGATGCTCCGGTAGCCGGCCGCGTAGAGCGGATGCATCGGAACGTCGTGCTGCCGGATGTATCGATTCAACCTGTTCCGCGCGTCCAATCGGCCAGTGGACTCAGCTTCAATTTTCCGCCGATGGACTCGATCTTGCGCACATCCGCCCGCGATTCGTTCTGGTCGCGCCGCAGCCCCGTCACCCAGGCGTCGAGTCCGCCTAGCTTGCGCTCGAGTGGCCGCACTTTGCGAATCTCGCAGCAGAGATTCCGCAACGCGAGCCTCGCGGTAAAACAGGTTCGGGCCGTGCAGCGCCACCATGGCCTCCAATCTCGGCCGCGTCCGGCACGACCGTTTCCACCGCAATGCCGTAGCGTTCTCGCACGGTCTCGATCATGCGATACGTCTCTTCCGGAAGCCGGCCCGTATCCAGCGTCAACACTCGAACGTCCGGCGAAATCCGCGCACGCCATGTCCACGATCACCATGCCCTCGGCTTGAAACGCAGTCGCGATGGCCAGCGAACTGCCGAACTCGGCGATAGCCCATTCCAGCAATCTCTTGCGCGCTGCTTGCTCCAGACGCTCGATCTCTCGCGGTTGAGGAAGAGTGCTCAAGCAGCCTCAGCTTTGCCGACCAGGATGATCGAAACAGGAGTGTCGCCGATCTTGATCGTGAGCACCCAGTCATTCTCGCCCTGCTTGGCAAATCCCAGCGGGATCGCTCGCGCCCGCTGCCCAGATGCTCAGCACGGCGGGATGAGGCGTTCCGGAGGCCTTGCGGCTCATGGCCACGAGCGCGTCGAAATCCGGCGTGGCGTTGGGATCCTTGTCATCGGCGGCAGGCGTCAGCACCACAAAATCGCGCTGCGGCGAAGCGCCTTGATGGTCGCCGTTCACCGGTATCAGGCTGTAGCGTAGCGTGTAGACTCCGGGCTTGATGGTCTGCCCGCGACGGTCGGCGCCCGGGCCCGGTAAAACGAATCACGCCCAGCAGTGCGCCCTGCGGAACGTGAAAGCGTAATCGTTCTGGTCGGTCCGGCTTCGGACCGGATGGCAGTGACGTGCGAAACCACACCTCGCAAAACACTGTGCCGCTGCCGGCAACGATCTTTGTGCCTTGCTGCTGAAGCGCCTGGCTGATGGCGGGCGCCAGCTCGGACGGGGGTGCTCCGGCCGGTTCGCTCTTATACTGGGCAAGCGCCGCGCTGGCGGCCAAAAGAAAGACAAAAGCTGATTTGTGCATAAAGAGCTAATAGACCATTGTAGATGGTGACGGCGGAGAAGGATTCGACTGGAGCGGGAGACGGGATTCGAACCCGCGACATCGACCTTGGCAAGGTCGCACTCTACCAACTGAGTTACTCCCGCTCGATTTGAGAACTCTCATTCTCCTCCACTTGCACCGCAACTGTCAAACCTCCTGCTGCAGATGATGCGTCAAGTACCGAAATGTTTCAAACGAAAGGATTTATAATGTTGTATTCCAACTTGTGCATATGTGCTAGACTGTCGTTTCTGTTCGGGGAGCACAGCCGGGCAGAACACACAAAGAACTTCTTCCCTCCAGTTGGATCGAGCGTGAATTTTAGGTTTTCCACCTTCTGTGGAAAAGCTGTGTGAAAGTTGTGCCTGAATGGTGTGCAGCTTCGTAGATGAATCCTTGGGAACAGATCAAACAACAGCTTGAAGCGACCCTGAGCCCGGAGAGCTACCAGAACTGGGTGAGCCAGCACCAGCTTCGGCCAGCTGGCCGGCGGTGTTTTGCGGGTCTTCGTGCCGAACGCAGAAAGTAAAGCGTGGCTGGAGACTGAGTATGCCAACCAGGTAGTCGCCATCATTCGCAAACTGAACCTTCCGGTTCAGACGGTGCTGTACGAATCGGCGAGCACCTCCAGGAGCAGAACGCGGCACCGATGAAGAGCGCGAACTCGAGTCTGAATCGCCCGTCAGCCAGCTCAATCCCGCGGTTCACGTTCGACACCTTTGTGGTCGGCGCCTGCAACCAGTTCGCTCATGCAGCGGCGCGCTCGGTAGCGACCAATCCATCGCGCAGCTACAATCCGCTGTTCCTCTATGGCGGCGTGGGGATGGGCAAGACCCATCTGATGCATGCCATCGGCCGCGCGTTGATGAGCAACAGCGCTGGGATGCGAATCATCTACACGTCGAGCGAGCGCTTCACGAACGAAGTCGTCTCCGGAATTCGACTGGAGCGCATGCCGCAACTCCGGCAACGTTACCGCTCGGCCGATGTGCTGCTGATTGACGATATTCAGTTGCTCGGCAACAAAGAGCGCACGCAGGAAGAGTTCTTCCATACCTTCAACGAGCTGCACGATAACCAGAAGCAAATCGTGATCTCGAGCGATTCTCCGCCGAAGGATATTCCTGGCCTGCTGGAGCGCTTACGATCCCGCTTCGAGTGGGGTTTGATGGCGGATATTCAGCCGCCGGACCTGGAAACCAAGATGGCGATCCTGGACAAGAAAGCCGAACTGGAAGGTCTGCGGCTCCCGGAAGACGTTCGCACCTTCATCGCAACGAAAACCAAGTCCAATGTCCGCGAGTTGGAAGGCGCTCTGGTCAAGCTGATGGCGTACTCCTCGCTGACCGGCGCGCCAATCAACCTGCCCATGGCGCAGCAGGTTCTGAAGCACCTGACCCATGCTCAGGACCGGCGCGTGACCATCGACACCATTCAAAAAGCCGTCGCCGAAAAGTACGGAATCAAGCAGTCTCAACTCAAGGAAAAGAGCAATACCAAAACCATCGTGATGCCCCGCCAGGTCGCCATGTACCTGGTCAAAGAACTGACCACCGCGTCGCTCCCGGAGATCGGCCGCGCCTTCGGCGGCAAGCATCACACGACCGTGATTCACTCCATCAACAAAATCGAGCGCTTAGCGGCAGTCCGACCCGGATTTGAACAGGCTGCTACACAGCCTAATGGATTCATTACAATGAACTTATTGTTATTTTCCACAGCCGCCACTCAATTTTGCCTGCGGAAAGCTGTGCACACTTGCCTGGAACACCCTTGTTTCCTCCCCCGTAAGCGCCGTTTCCACACTGATCTTGAGCAGGACATGATCGTTACGACTTCTGTTGCGGAGAAAGTTTCGGTCGTGTGGTCGCCGCGAGTGCTTTGGGGTATCGGGATCACCGGGTTCCTCAGCCTGGCGCTCGCCTTTGCCATCCAGGCGTGGGCTCAGCAGTTGACGCTGCCGCGACGCACCGCGCTGGCTCCACCCGTAGCTGGCATTTGCCGGGCTATCGTTATTTATTTTTCTGGGCGAACGTTTAGGCGGACGCTCCGGAGTGGGCGCGGCCTGCATTCTTGCCGGACTGCTAATTTCCGAAGAGAAGGCCAGCGCGGAGTCGATGGGCGTCTCGCCGGATCACGCGGCGGTGCCGGCACAGCATGGCTAGTATTCCAGTGAAGTAGGAGGACAAATGTACGAACACAGGACGAAGTGCTGAGTAGTAAAGCCGGCTTACGCTTCCACTAACAGTGGTGCTACAAATTCGCCCATTTTCAATTCGGGAAAACGAGAACTGGGAGCTATGTTTTCTGGCCGACGCACTTCTTACTTCGCTATATCATCCACGGCGTGGGCCCGTGGTGTAATGGAAGCACATTAACCTGTCCAGTTAAGAGGTGCGGGTTCGAGTCCCGCCGGGTCCACTCCGTCCTGATACTTAGGCACGGCAAGGAGGGCAACTAGGACAGGGGACTGTCCTCCACGCTTTTTGTACTTTCACCCCACGAGAGCAAGTACTCTATAATGGGTGTGGACTGGACAGGTTACACCACGGTATAAAGCCTCGAGCACTCGCTCGGGGCTTTGGTCTTTTTGGAATCGGCTCTATCCGCCCAGCGGTGGTCCAGTTTTCCAATCAAACAAAAACCCCGCCCAAGCGGAGCATGGACGGGGCACCCGACACCCATCTCGCCAGATTCTCTTAGGCGGCTTTGCCGACCTGGCGGGAGCCTTCTACCTCGTTGAGTTTGCCGGTGTGGACGTCGAAGATGAAGCCGTAGATCGAGATCGACTTCGGCACCAGCGGGTGGTTGCGGATGCGGGCTACGTCGTCGATCACGGCTTGGTTGGGATCTTTTATGGTCAGCCAGTCGATGTATTCACCCTCGCGCGAGCCGGGGCCGCGGCCTACGTCGCGGAAGCCTTGCGGAGTCAACTGGGCTGTTTCCAGGCTGGAGGCCAGCAATCCGCGCATCACTTCGTTGGAAAAGAAACACATGCCGCAGTCGGTGTGGTGGATCACGAAAAATTCGTTGGTACCGAGAAGCTTGTAGCTGATGACCAGCGAGCGGATGGCATCGTCGCTGGCGCGACCGCCGGCGTTGCGGATGATGTGGGCATCGCCTTCGGCCAGTCCGAGGAACTTGGCGGGATCGAGCCGCGCGTCCATGCAGGTGACAATCGCAATGCGTTTGGCGGGCGGCAGGGCGAGCTTGGCCTTCTCGCCAAAGCCGGCGGCGTAGTTGCGGTTGGCTTCGAGAACCTCAGTCAAAATTTTGCTCAAGAGGAACCTCCTCTGAATTTGGGATGGCTGGTGGCCGGAACGACCGGACTAAAAACTGGAGGACGGAGCGGGAATCGAACCCGCGATGATCGGCTTTGCAGGCCGACGCCTTACCACTTGGCTATCCGTCCCCGCTGCCGATCAACAACATCGCATGATAGTTCATAAATTCTATTTATTTAGTCGACAATCGGTCAAGCGGGAAAAGAAATCGCGGCCGGGCATCGCTCTGCATCACATTTTGGAGAGGACTTGCAGCGCGAGAGTCTTTTCCGCGCTCTGTCGTTTGGGCGTAGACATGCCGCCGTAAATGACGATTTTGAATGCGCCGTTGCCTTTCTTGACGATGAGGCTCATGGTTTTGGCCATGTCCAGGTAAAAGGCCTCATCCCCGACGCCACTGACCGGCGTGATGACCGGCGCCTCTTCTTTGTTTTCCGCCTTCATCAATGTGATCATCTGCTGCAGCGTTCGTTTCCCAGCTTCGTATTCATCTGCTGTCTGCAGGGTGAAGGTGATGGCGCCGACCTCCTTCGTGCCACCGCCAGATGGGGACCACGTACAGGTTTTCAGGGACGTCGGAGTAATGTGCGAACCAGCGGCCATCGGAACGCCAAGGGCATCGCTGACCTGGGCCGAAGTGAGGAACGTACAGGAATCGGCAGACGGCGTAGCGAACGCCGATGGCGCCGTGCCAGCAAAGACGATGAAGATTCCGACAAGAATTGCGCCAAGGCTGTTTCTCGAGCGCATATCGTAAGCCTCCTCCTTTGCAGGTTAGAGCTCGTATTTTACTTGGCGGAATGTGGGCGCAACGACTACCGCCAACCTACCGCGTTCAAGGCTTGACTCCCAACTGCCAAAACAAGAACGAATAAATATCGGTCTGATCTTCAATCTGCTTGGCGATGGGCTTGCCTTGGCCGTGGCCGGCTTTGGTGTCGATCCTTAGCAGGATTGGACGCTCGCGGCTCTTGCCGTTGGCGGCTTCGGCCTGCATCAGAGCGGCCATTTTCTTGGCGTGCATGGGATCGACGCGGCTGTCGCTGTCCGCAGTCATAAACATGATCGCAGGATATTCGGTGCCCGCTTTCACATGATGGTACGGCGAGTAAGCGTAGAGCCAGTCGAACTGTTGAGCGTCCTCGGACGAGCCGTATTCCGGGACCCAGAATTTTGCAATCAGGAAATTCTGGTAGCGCAGCATGTCGAGCAGCGGAACCTGGCACACGACCGCGCGGAACAGGTCGGGACGCTGAGTGATCGCTGCGCCCATCAGCAAGCCGCCGTTGGAGCCACCCTGAATAGCGAGGTGATCTTTGTCGGTAATTTTGTCGGAGATCAGGAACTCGCCGGCGGAGATGAAGTCGTCGAAGACATTTTGTTTCTTGTCCAGCATGCCGGCGCGATGCCATTGCTCGCCGAACTCGGAGCCGCCGCGTAGATTGGCGACCGCGAATACGCCGCCATGTTCCAGCCAGAGATAGCGCGCGCCGGAGAACGTCGGCGTGAGGCTCACATTAAATCCGCCGTAGCCGGTGAGCAGCGTGGGATTCTTGCCGTTAAGCTGTATTCCTTTTTTGTGGAAGACGAACATTGGAACCTTGGTGCCGTCCTTGGAGGTGTACCAGACCTGGCGAACTTCGTACTGCGAAGGATCGATGCCGGGCGTGGCGACTTTGTCCCACAGCGAAGTTTTGCGAGAGGCAAGCTCGACCTGATAGACGGAGGGTGGAACCGTGAACGACTGGAAATCGAAGAACGCTTCTTTGCGATCCCAGCGGCCGCCTACTCCTTCGATCGAGCCGATGGCAGGGAGCTCAACGTCGCCCAGCAGTTTGCCGTCGAGATCGAACACCTTGAGCTGCGAGCTGGCATTCTTCTCGTACGTGGCCAGGATTTTTCCGTCAACAATTCCGGTGCCCTTGAGAATGCCGTCCGAGGACGGAATGATTTCTTTCCAGTTGGCGCGAACAGGATTGGCTGCGTCGACTACATACAGATGGAAGTGCGGCGCATCTTCGTTGGTGGTGAGGTAGAGCTTTCCCCGGAAAATTTCGCCGCTGTAGTGAAAATCCTTGCCGCTGGTGATTTCGACTGGCGGCGTACCCGCCTTCAAGATCCTGCAGGTAAAGTTCGTTCTTGCCGGCGGAGCCTTCAAAGCTGGTGAGCAGCAGCCAGCGATCGTCGTCGTCAGGCAATTGCGAAACCAGGATTTCTTCTTTCTTGCGGCCTTCGCCCCAGATCAGCGGGTCTTTGGCCGGGTCGGCGCCGAGCGTGTGATAGAAGATGTGCAAGTAGTAGACTTCGTCGCCCTCAGGCACATCACCCTTCTTGGGATTGCGTCCGTAGTAGAAACCGGAATTGTCTTTTTTCCAGGCAACCTGGGCGATGCGGGCTTGCGGAATGGTGTCGGGCAGTAACTTGCCGGTGGCGGTTTCGATCACGTACAGCGTGCTGTTTTCGGAGCCGCTGGCCGAGGTGCCGTAAGCCACGTACTTGCCGTCGTCCGAGGGAAACCACCAGTCCAGCGCGACCGTGCCATCGGCCGCCATCTGGTTGGCGTCCACCAGGACGCGATCTTTGCCGTGAACGCCTTCGCGCACCAGCAGCACGGGCTGGTTCTGTGAGCCTTCGCGGCGAGTGTAGAAGATGTAGGGTCCGCCGATTTGCGGCGTGCCGATCGTTCCAGTCGAAAGCAGTTGCGCCAGGCGCTGATGGAGTTGGTCGCGTCCGGGCAGCGGATCGAGAATGCTGCGCGTGTAAGCCAATTCCTGGCGCACGTATTCCTGCGAGTCGGCGCTGCTGGCATCCTCGAGCCAGCGATACGGATCGGCGATCTTGTGGCCATGAATGGTCTCTTCGACGACGTCCACTTTCACATTGGGCGGACCTGCAGGCGATGGCGTGGTAGAAGACGATTCATCTCCTGCCAAAGCCACGGCGGCCATCAGCGACAGGCAAACAACGATCCAGAGCAAACGAAATCCTCCTGGCATAATTACCTCGCAAGCGATGTGGATGAATAGGGTATCAAAAACAACGCGGGGAAGTTTTCAGCGAGTCGGTCCGGATGCTAGTATAGATAAGGTTAACGCAAGGCGACGCGTGCTCTCACGCGTCCCACAACACTCCTCAGTAGCTCAATGGCAGAGCATCCGGCTGTTAACCGGAGGGTTGTAGGTTCGAGTCCTACCTGAGGAGCCATTTCTTGCAGTAAGATGCAAACCCCCACCTCCCGTTTACCAGCCGTTTTAGATGGGCCGCAAAGCGAGTTCCCGATCTTGTCTTGCGCCTCGCGCATGTCCCGCGATGCCGCGTCGCCATGGATGTTCATGGTCATGCGGATGTCCGCATGGCGCATGAGTTTTGCTGCACGCCGATTGGAGTTCCTACCGCGTCAATCCACATCTGGTAAGAATGTCGAAACGTGTGGGTGCCGACGTGCCCGATGCCCGATTCGTTTCCAGCTCGATCAAGCTCTCGCCAGAATCCAGTGTAGGAGTACCCCAACTTTACTTGTTCGCTTTAGTATCTGGGCGCAAAAAGACCTCCGGTGCGTCCTTCGGTACGCTGAAGGCCGTTGCGGATTGCGAGTCAGAATTGAACCCGGAAAACGTCGAAGGGTTCTCCCGAAAGTGCTTCTCGAGAGTCCTTATCCTCGTGCCATCGGCGGGATGGTCGGAAAGAAGCTGAGGGATCTGGTTGGCATCCGCGCTTTTGAAATCCTGGAACAGCCAAGTCAGGCCCCAGGGGTTGAACCCCGCTTGAGCGCATATATCGGAGCCGGTCACATCCGCTTTCGATTCCGCATCCCGTGAGTAACCGAGCTGGTGCAGCTTTCCGATCAGGGCGATTGCGATAAGGTGCGCGCGCGTCGGTCCGAGCAAGATTGCGGCAGCCACCTCTCGCTCCTGAATCTTCTGTTCCTTCACCATCAGAGTAACGCCGTCACGATGCAGCGTATGGGATACCTCGTGACAGAGGGTTCCGGCCAATTCCTCCTTGTTCTTCACAAAATACAGCAGAGAATCCACCACGTAGACGTTGCCGCCAGGTGTCGCGAACGCATTGGGCTGCCTTTCGTGAACAAGAAAGAACTTAAAAGGATGGGGATAGCTGGGCTGTGCCACGCGGCCTATAGCTTCTGCAACCGGTTTTAGGCTGTCGTACAACGGAGACGACTCAATGATCTCCCCCTTGTCTCGCAATTGCTTGTACACGGCTTGCCCGAGCTCAGTTTCTTGGTCGCTAACCGGCACGGGAGTGGGAGCCTGAGCCGCGCACGTCGCGGCTACGATCGCTAGCAGCGCCGGCATCGTCCAGAATCCGAGGGTGGAAAATCGTAGCTCTGGCATCGTTAGTCTCCTTGAAGAACCATCACTCTGTCGCGACCGGGATTCGTTACGTCTCCTTTTCCAACGGCGACCTGGCGGTGTTGCTTGCGATCGGAAAAAGGGAGGCCTTCCGACCTCCCTTTCTACTCATCCCCAAAGGCGGTGGTTGTCTACGACGCCTTGGCCTTTGCCGCTTCGGCCTTTGCCTTCAGTGTCTGTACTTTGGCCTGGGCCTTACGTTGCGCAGCGTCACGTCTATCTTTTGCCCGTTGCAGCTGAGCTTGGATCTTGGAGTCGAGATGGTTGATCTTGTCTTGAAGTTTCGCCTTCCGATCTGCCTGAGCTTTGGCGTGCTCCGCCTTCAGCTGGGCGAGGTCGGCCTTCATGGCAGCTACATCCTCATCATCAGCGGTGTCTCTTACCTCTGAAAGAGCGCGTCGGAAAACATTCCCGCCGATCCCTTCCATGCGCGTATCTACAGGTGTGGTCCAGTCCTCGTCAACTTCAGCAATCAGCGCGACATTGGGAGGGACCAAGACCTTCTGAACGTCATCAATAAAATCCGAGCCAACACGAACGTTGTTTAGGTCGACAGTGCTGCCGACAGCCATCCCAGCGGCGGCGCCGGCCGCCACGCCTACTGGCCCTCCCAACACGCCAATGAGACTTCCTAAGGCTGTGCCCACCAGAGTGCCGATCGGACCGACATCATCCCCTTGTTTTACACTTGCGGTTCCATCTGCGTTTTTTGTCAGCACGGCATAAGCGTAGACACTGATGCTGCCTTCGCCGTCTAGTTGTTGAAGGGCTCTTTTTCCTTCATATGCCTTGCTCTCGTTTGGGAAAATCACCACTAGCATGCGATCCATGGGGTCATCTCCTATCTGCGTTCATGAACGCTATGCGGAAACGTTGAATGGAGTGGGCATCGTGAACCATATCCCTTTGCTCATCGCTCCTGAGCTGGTGATTCGGTTCCTGGGCCCGGTGTCTTAGGTTGAGTTTACGTGCTATTTGTTAGTCTTCGGGGACGAGACCCAAAGCGTTTAGCGTTTAGAGATCGAAACGTGTGATGTGAACTGCAGGCCTTTCGTTCCTGGCAACGAGGGCCACCCAAAGAAGCGGCTCTATTTCAACTTTGGTCTGCGTGCAACTACGCCGCCATTTCTTAGCCCGAGAAGTAGCTGCATCGACCTTTGCTTCGACATCTGTGGCCGCGACTACCACGAGGCCGCTGGTGCCGTTGTCGAGCAACTCGCTCAGGATACTCTCGCGGACGATTCAGACGCAAACGCGGCCCCACTCCGGCCCGGGCGACACATATCTAGAACTGGCGCAAG
Organism: Terriglobia bacterium; assembly: GCA_963734265.1. Lineage (GTDB taxonomy): Bacteria > Acidobacteriota > Terriglobia > Terriglobales > Acidobacteriaceae > JAIQFF01. The sequence continues at coordinate 830,198 of CAVTGN010000007.1, read as the reverse complement.
GAGAGCGGGCGTGGGAATAATCTAACTGTGCGAGGGAGTTATGGACCGATAATACACAACTCGATTACGGTCACAGACCTAGGTTTGACTGGGGAAGAACGCGCCCGTTCCGATCCACAATTCCGCGAGGGATTTGAGATTCTTCTTGTAAGTGCGGGTGACCATGAATTCTTTTCCGCCCTCGACTCGAAGGCAGTATTCCCCCGTCGAAAGCGGCCTGATTTCTTCTACAAACGAGGCGTTCACGAGCACAGATCGGTGGATGCGGATGAATCCGTGGGTTTCGAGCGATTCTGCCATCACCGAAATAGACTCACGCATTAGATAGGAACTCGCTTTCCCTTGGAGCCACACGCATTTTCCCTTAGCCCGCACCGAGACCACGTCGCCCAGATTGATAAAGATAATCTTTCCGCTGACTTTGATAGCCACCCGGAGAGACTGTGGCTTCGCAAGCGGCTGCAACCCTGGGGAAGTTTCAGTGGGTCTCGCAGCTTGTTCTCCGCGCGTGGAGTTTCATGGCCCCGGGTGCACGCGAATGCTCCTCCACGCGGTCAAGGAGAGACTCGCCAGCGCCTTCTGGACTCGAGACCGCATGTCCGGCTGGACCCATCTTCAGAGGGTTCATCTTGGTGTCCTACATTGGCGGAGCAGGTGTTCCATCCGACCACTTGGCAACGGGTACTAAGAAGATGGTCTCCGGCTCCGGAACAAAGCGGGGATCCAGCATGACCGGCGAGTCGTCAAGGTTCGCACCCCAGCTCGCGCCGTCCGTCTTTGGAATGTGAAACATCAAGTGGGGATACCAGTGCCCGACTTTATCGTTAAGGTACGATTCCTTCGACAACATGTAGGACATCGCGCCAGGTTCCGGCGTCGGCAGTTCCTTTCTGGCAAGCGCGGCCTTGATACTGTCGAGCATCTGAGGGTTGGTCAATCCGGCCAATACCAACTCCGTCCTCTTAAACGTGTACGGCAGGATGGATCGCGCGGCGGGCGCGTTGTAGCAGATGGGACTCCGATTCTTGGGATTCCAAAACTCCGGGTGGTCGAATGGCGACATCCACGCCCGTTCCACGATACACACGAAGCCGTTCGTGCCTTTAACGGCAGTCTCGTAGCCATGCTGGCCGAGAACCAGAATCGTGGCGTCGGCGGATATGGATTTCGGGGCGGCGGTTCGCGCCAAAGCGATCTCGGCATTGCGATCGGTCATCAGATACTGATCAAGAGGGGCCATGCGGGGATATGGCGTTTTGGCATCCGGCGCTTTTGTGTCCTGTGCCTGGATCTGCCAGGTGGCACTTAGCACGGCAACCAGGACGAAGATCCCTGATGTGATCGTCTTTCGTTTCATTGATTTTTCCTTGCAAGTGATCTCTTTCCTTCACTTGACTTTGGCAAAAAATTGCCGAATGTCCTGCACCATCAAATCCGGCTGCTCGAGTGTGGCGAAATGGCCGCCCTTCGGCATTTCCGTCCTTTGCACAACGTTGTAGGTCAGATCGATCCAGCGTTCGGGCGCGACGACGACTTCCTTCGGGAATACGGCATAGGCCACCGGAGTCTTCATTGGGGGCGGCAGCCTCGTCGCTGTCGGAGAGCCGGTGCTCGCGGTAGATGCGCATCGACGAGTTCACTGTCCCGGTGACCCAATAAAGTGTCACATTGGTGAGGAACGTGTCACGATCCACACTGTGCAGGAAATCTCCGTCATTGTCGGTCAGGTCCTGGAATTTCTCTGCCAACCACGCCATCCAACCCACCGGTGAATCGGTCAGGGCATAAGCAACTGTCTGCGGCTCGATCGACTGAAGGTCAAAGAACGCACTCCTCCCCTCGTCCCACCACTGCCTGTAGCGCCGGTGCTCCTCCGCGGTCAGCTCTTTCATGGCATCCGCGCTGGGAGGTGAAACGGGAAGAAGGTTCAAATGGAGTCCGATGACACGGGTAGGGACCTGGCGTGCCATCTGTCGCGCAATCTCGGAACCCCAATCACCGCCTTGAATCCCATATCTGGAGTAGCCCAAACGATCCATCAGAACAATGAAGGCCCTGGCCATTCGCTCCGTGCCCCAACCCCGGCTGTTCGTTGGTCCGGAAAATCCAAAGCCGGGAATGGAAGGAATGATCACATCAAACGCCGGTGTGCTGCTGCCCTTGGGACGCGTGAGCGGGTCGATCAGAGCTAAGAATTCCACGATCGAGCCTGGCCATCCGTGAATCAACATCAGGGGGATTGCGTCAGTGCGTGGCGATCGTTGGTGGATGAAGTGGATCGTCTGTCCATCAATCTCGGTGGTGAACTGATCGAATCGGTTGATCAGGGCCTCTTGCGCGCGCCAGTCATAATCTTTCTGCCAATAGTTTGCGAGTTCACGGACTTTGCTGATGTCAGCGCCGTATTCCCAGGTCGTGCCCGGCAGTTGACCGGGCCATTTGGTCTCCGCCAGGCGTCGCCTCAGATCGGTGAGCACGCTATCCGGAATATGAGCTTTGAAGGGCCTGATGGCGGAAGAATGTTCAGCTCCAGCTTGGCCGGGGCTCGGCTGAATTGAAACGAGCACAACTAACACCGTGGCAACAGCACCAATCGTGCGACGCTGCAGGGTCATCGATTTTCCTTCTCTATCGCGACTGAGTGGGCTAGCACACCCATTGAGGCTGCGCTAGGGCTCTCCTGGAGAATGTCACTGCAGTGCCATCAGCCTTACATGTTCCATACAATTCGCCGAGCATACGTACCGGTTGGTATGCATCACGAACTATCCCTACCACCGATGCGATCAGCCCCTTCTGCGGTTGCCCGGCGGCCGCAGAGACCGCAGCCAGCCCACGATGTTTCCAATCCCCGCTTTCATCACTTTTGCATCCTGAGAATTCTTTGCCAGCGAGACATAGCCTTCGAGCATCGCTATCATAAGACCAGCGGCTTCAGCGGGCTCCGCGTCGCGGCGAACCCTTCCCTGGGTCTGTCCTTCGCGCAAAGCGGCCGCAATACCCTCCTGCCAGGCATGGAACACCATCGCCAATCGCTTGCGGAATCCTTCATCAAGGGGAGACATTTCCTGAGCCAGATTGTTCAAGGGACAGCCGCCCCGTACGTCCTCGGGCCGAACTGATTCACTTTGAACAATGCCGATCAGTGTGTTGATAGGGTCCTTGCCCCTCAGCAGGGGACGCAACCACTTGCCGCGGAGGTCGGGGGCAATGATCTCTTCGACGACGGCGTATCCCAAGGCTTCTTTGCTTTTAAAGTGGTGGTACAGCGCGCCCTTGGTGACCCCCGCTGCAGCCAGAATCGCGTCCAGGCCGGCGCTCTGGAAGCCCGATCTGTAGACCTCGCGGAATGCCGCCTGCAGCAAGCGCTCCCGCGTGCGCTCCGGATCGCGTAGCCTGGTCGCTCTACGCCGTTTTGAATTCTTACGGGCTGCCAACATACCAACCAGTATGTATGGTAACCATCATAGCGTCAAGTTAAACCCATCATGCGCGATCGCGCTCCAGTTTTTTGTAGGCACTTAGCGCTGAACTGTGTGGTTTGGTAGATTTCCTTCTCAACTCAGCGACTCCGGCGCTTCGCACGAATTCTCTAAGCACGTCGGTCCGTTGACTGCGCTTGTACGCTCATTCCCGATTTCATCCCGCCCGTGGTCGGTGCTCAAACCAAAGAGATCTGTGGTCATCCGAATGCTATTGCAGATGTCGGGTGCGTGCTTGCTTGGGGCAACAAACTGGTCTGACTTATCTCTAACGTTTCGAAATTTTGAGGAGAAATCTCATGAATCGAACCGCCTCCACCTTGAAGGGTTTCGCGCTGACTTTGACGTTGTTCAGTCTGCTGGCGCTGAGCGTGGGTTTGGCGTACGGCCAAGCCATCAGCGGCAATTTAGTTGGCACCTTACTGGATTCTTCGGGCGCCGCAGTGCCGAATGCCGAGGTTACTGCCATGAACGTGGGTACGGCGCAGCTCATCCCCGGCCGCACGAACAGCACGGGTGAGTTTCGCTTTGATAATCTCCCGATCGGTACTTATAAGATCAGCGCGAAGGCCAGCGGCTTTCGAACCACGACAGTCGAGGCTGAGGTACAGCTGAATAAAACCGGCACAGTCAATCTCACGTTGATTCCTGGCGCGGCCACCGAGACGGTCGAAGTCTCAGGCGAGGCGCCGATCATTGACACAACGACAGCGCAGCTCGGGACGACCTTTGACTCCCGCCTGTCAACCGATCTCGGTCTTACCTCAAACGGTGGGACGGGCGCAGGGGTATTGAATCTCTCGCTGCTCAGCCCCGGTGTGACGAACGCCACCGCCTTGGGCGACGGCGTGGGCCCGTCGATCGGCGGTCAGCGCCCCCGCGACAACAACTTCACAGTTGAAGGTGTGGACAACAACAATAAGACTGTCACCGGCTCGCTCATCACCGTGCCGCCTGAAGCGGTAGAGAACTTCACTCTCCTGACCAATCAGTTCAGTACTGAGTTCGGGCACTCTTCCGGCGGTCAATTCAGTACTACCGTGAAAAGCGGCACCAACACCATTCACGGATCGCTCTACGAGTACTTCAGAAATAAGAACCTGAACGCCGTGGATGAGACGTGGGTGCAGCAGGGACTTACATCGAATCCACGGTTTGACAGCAACCGTTATGGCGCCACCTTCGGCGGGCCGATCATTAAGAATAAGCTGTTTTTCTTCACCAACATTGAGCGTCAGCCCATAGGGTTCATCTCCGTGGGCGGAGGCGCCGTGGATGCCCCCACGGCTGCTGGCTTGGCTGCGATTGCTCAGGACCCACAGCTAAGCACAACCAACTTCGCAGCTTTCAAACAGTTCGTGCCGGTTCCCACATCGCCGAATGGCTGCATCACCTACGACGGAACCTCCAATGGCAATCCGATCCCCGGAAGTTCCTTCAGTGCGCCGGCTAACGGAACGTGCGCGGCGGGAAGCGTCGAGGTCGGACAAGTACCGATTATCCCCGCCGCATGGCAGAGCTGGACAAGTTATGTCCAGAGCGTTGACTTTAACATTTCAGAGAAGGACCAGATCCGCGGCCGCTACATCTACAACCGGCAAAATCTGCTGGACAATGTGGCTCAGCTCGGAACCTTCTTTGTTCCGTTCAACAACACCTTCCACCTCGGCACTATTGGCTATTACCACACCTTCACACCCACGATAACTAACGAATTCCGGGTCGCTTTCAATCGGTTTGCATTTAATTTAGCGGCGGGGAATTTCAACTTCCCGGGACTGGATCAATTCCCCAACATCACACTGGAGGATCTGGGCACCGGTTTGAATATTGGACCAGATCCCAATGCTCCTCAGTCTACTGTCCAGAACCTCTACGGGTTTATCAATAACATCAGCATCATTCGGGGCGGCCACACCTTGAAGTTCGGTGGCGAGTACCACTGGTACATCTCGCCCCAGAGCTTTACCCAACGCTCCCGTGGCGATTACGAGTACAACGGGACTCAGGTTTATCTGGAGGACTTTGCGCCAGACTTTTTCGGGCAGCGCAGCACGGGGAATACCACGTATTACGGCAATGAGCGCGCAGTCTACTGGTTTGCCAATGATACGTGGCGCGTGAATCAACACCTGAGTTTGACCTACGGTATTCGCTACGAGTACACCACCACGCCGATCGGCGAGAATCGGCAGACGCTCAACGCCATCTCCAACACACCGAGCCTCCTGGTTCCGCAGGCGGGCAATCAGCCATTGGTGTTTGGCGCGCCGCAGGCTCCCAAGAACAACTGGGCGCCACGCGTCGGCTTCGCCTACTCCCCGGGAAGCAAGGGCGACACCTCAATTCGTGCCGGCTTCGGGTTAGCCTACGATACGCTCTATGACAACATCGGGAGTCTGGCCGTGCCGCCGCAAGTCGGCGCCACACGAAATGTTACGCCGCTGGCTCCAGGTTTCTTAGCCGGTGGGGGTCTGCCTCCCGGCCATGGCAGCGGCATCGCAACTTTCTCCAAGGGCGATGCCCTTGGCCTCACCTCGAATTGGATCCCCCCGAAAGTTGAGGATCCCTACTCAATCAACTGGAACCTGGGCATCCAGCATTCTTTTGGCAAGAATTACACCGCCGAAGTTAACTACGTGGGCACGCGCGGAGTTCACCTGAGCTTCCAGAACATCCTTGGCCTGCAGACGTCGGTTACACCAACGAATTTTTTGCCTACCTATCTGCAAGCGCCCAGCCAGGCCGCACTGAATGCGCTTCCGCTGGCGCTAAATTCAGATGTCCTGGGACTTCCCATAGTAGGGACTCGGGATAGCTTCGTCTCACAATACGCCAACGCCGGCTTCGGTTGCGGGCCGCAGAGTGTTGGATCCGCAGCGGGGCCATTGCTGCCCGAGTGGAATCTATGCCCCTCCGTGCACCCCTTTCATTACTGCGTTCCTCCCGCAGGGCCAGTCCAGCTATCACGGATTGCAGACATCACTGAATCGTAGATTCAGCAATGGTTTGACCGCGCAGGCCGCCTACACCTGGAGCCACACCATTGACAACAGCACGGCCGACTTCCACACCAGCGACTTGACTCCTCGCCGGCCCGAGGATTTCTTCAACTTCGCCCAAGACAAGGCGAATTCGGCTCTAGACCGTGCACAGCGGTTTACATTGGCGATGGTCTATGACCTGCCTTTCTTCAAGAACGGCAACTATCTAATGAAAAACGTCGTAGGCAACTGGTCATTCAGTCCGGTTTACACCTTTGAGACTGGTGAATGGGTGACCGTCCAGGCTCAACGCGACGCTAACTTGAACCTCGATTCCGCCGGCGACCGGGCACTGCTTAATCCGGGAGGTGTGAAAGGAACGGGTACCGACGTGACCGGATTGACCGCAACCGCGGGCCCCAATGCCGGCAGCGTGGTCGCATACGTGGCTAACAATCCCAGCGCCCAATTCATCCGAACCGGCCTGGGAGCAGCCCTGGTTGGCGGCACTTGTTTCAACGCTTTGTGCCCCATCGGACGTAACACGCTCCAAACCCCGGGCACGAACAACATAGACCTCGGTGTTTATAAAGACTTGAACATTAACGAGAGAATGAAGTTCCGGTTTGGTGCGCAGTTCGCAAACATTATCAACCACCCTCAATTCATTCCGGGCAGCAATCCCGGATTTGGGTTGGGAGTGAACGATGTGAGCGGCTTCAATTCAGTCTCAAGCAGCTACAAGGCCTTCATCACGCCGGGCAAGTCGAGCTTTAACGTTCCGCAGTCTGTATTCGCCAGCAACGCGCGCGCTATCGCACTGGTGGCGAAGTTCACCTTCTAGTAGCACCGCGTCGGTTCCTGAACGCTTTAAGGAGGCTCGAAAGAGCCTCCTTAATTTTTTCAGAACTGGGCGGGCTGTTAGCACTGTCTTGCATGGCCTAAGATCGCTAAAATCGCCGTCGGTTGCTCTGTATGTTGTTAAACTTACGTTTGGGTGGGGATTCGAGTCCTACCTGAGGAGCCATTCTTGCCAGGAATTTAATTCCGGCACGACCTAAGGCCAACAACGGACACGATCAGCCAAGGAGGATTTGTGGAAAAATGCCGCTTTCAGTTATTAGGGGCTCTTCTTGCAATGGCCGCGCTTGCGGCCAGCGTACGACCGCTTGCGGCGCAGAACGCTGCTTCCTCCACTGGCGTCCCGGTACACATGGTGGTGACGGTGGAAGCACATCACGGCACCGAGGTGCCTGCAATCAACCGTGAAGACGTGATGGTGTATCAAGGTCACGACCGCGACAAGGTCACAGACTGGGTCGCGCTACAGGGAGATCATGCCGGACTCGAACTATTCGTCCTGATCGACGACGCTTCCAGCACCAGCCTCGGTTCACAGTTGGAGGACTTGCGCCAGTTCATCACTTCGCAACCGGCAACCACCGCGATCGGTGTCGGTTATATGCAAGACGGCGTGACAAGAATTCAACAGAACTTCACCAACGACCACGCTCTGGCGGCGAAGGCTCTACGGCTTCCGCTGGGGAATGCCGGCGCATCTGCCAGTCCCTACGATTCTCTTGTCGACCTGATCAAACGTTGGCCCGAAAGCCCGGTTCGGCACGAAATACTTATGGTGTCGGACGGCATCGACCGGCTCGGAAATAGCGGACCCGACGACCCTTTTGTAGACTCTGCGATTGAACAGGCGCAGCGTGCCGGCATCATCATCTTCACGCTTTACACGCCGGGTGTGGGCCACTACGGCCATAGCTTGTGGCGCTCCAACTGGGGGCAGAACAACCTCTCCCAGATCGCGGATCAAACCGGCGGCGAAGCATACTATCTGGGTTTCGGCGCTCCGGTGTCTTTCGTTCCTTACCTGGACGATTTGGCACACCGGCTCACGCATCAATACCTGCTGACGTTTCTTGCCAAGCCGGAGAAGAAGGCCGGACTGCAACGAGTCAAACTCAGCACGGAAGTGACGAATGCAGAATTGGTTGCAGCGGATTATGTTTATGTTCCGCTCGCACCTTAGGCGATTACTTCCTCAAGGGCTGCGGTGATGCGCGCTTGATCCTTCGAGACCGAAGCTTATCGCGTCAGCTGCCGGATCAGCTTTACTTCCTCGGGGTCGTACGGAGTTCCATCCTTGTGGAAGATGTCATGAAACCAGACGGGCGGGTCGGCGGTGTAGGTTTTGTCCCAGGAATCCCAGGGATAGATGGTTTGCGTTTTTCCGTTTACGAAACCCCAGTTGTAGGCGCCGACTTTTTCTTTCTTCAATAGCGGCAGAATCGACGCGAATGTGCTTCCCCGCGGCCGCGCCATATATTCGGTGCAGATAATCGGACGGCCAAAGCGGCGCAGCGAATCGATTCGCTGCTTCATCACATCCGGAGGCTCATAGCTGTGAAACGTAATCACGTCGGAGTTTTGCAGTTGGAAGCTGGCCATCTCGCTCAGTTTGTCATCGCTTGACCAATCGTCTTTCCACACGCCGCTGGTCAGAGGCTGTGACGGTTGGACGGAGCGAGCCCAGTTCCATTCTTCCTTGAGCAGGCGCAGCGCCACCTCTGCCTTATTGGGGAGCTCCTGCGCCTTGTACGAGCCATTTTCATTGTCCGGTTCGTTCATCAGGTCCCACATCAGAACGCGCCGGTCATCGCGAAAATGACCGATCACTCCCACGACGTAGGACTTCAGTTCGCGGTTCCAACGAGACTCGTCCTGCAGAATTTCCGCGCCCGGAGCCTGCATCCAGCCTGAGTTATGCACGTGCGGCTTGGGGTCGCGCTGCTTGCCAAGTTTGGGGTGAGGGTCCCACACCGAGTCAAAAATGACGAAGACGACTCGAATGTGGTGCTTCTCCGCGACCTGAAGGAAATGCTCCATTCTTCGGAGAAAGCCGTCGGAATCCTGCTGCCATAGCAGGTTGTGCAGAAACACTCGCATGGAGTTCATGCCCAGGCTTTCGGCCCATCCCAATTCACGATCGATGGTCGGCAGATCAAATGTGTCAGCCTGCCACATTTCGAGTTGGTTGATCGCCGTGCTGGGAATGAAGTTGCTTCCAACCAGGAATGGTTGAGCGGTGTACCAATCGTTGGCCTGCTTTGCCGGCCACCGGGGCGCGGTCGCGGCGGTCGCGGATTGCGAGATTCCAAGCAGAATAAGGATGGCAATTATTCTTTTCATGGCGCTAAACAGGAAATGACTCAAGCACGCCACCATATCACTTTAGAGTTAGTCGGCGAGCTCACAACGCGCAATTATTCTCCGAGTCTCGTCAGTCGAGCCATTGCGGGTTCTGATATGTCCCGTCGAAGTTGTGAGATGTCTTGTAAAGTTCGTACTCTCCCTTCTTTGCCGCTTGCGCGGTCTTCGCCAGGAGAGCAGCAACCTGCTCCGATGTGAGTGGACTGAAGGTTCGAGCTACCTTCAGCGCCTGTTGCAGAATGGAGATGGAATCGCAGCCGGTAATCACCACGCTTGTCGGGAGCGTCAGCGCGTACTGGAGACACTCGACCGGCTCGACAGTCTTGCTCTTAAGAATCAGACTATCGCCCATCGGCTTCATGCCCAGCACTCCGATGTTGTGCTTCAGCAATACCGGCAGCACTTTCTTTTCAAAGCTTTCGTAGTGGGCATCCATCAGATTCAGCGGCATCTGCACTGAGTTCAAGGTGAAATCATGGGAGAACGCCGTGTTCAGCATTTTGAGGTGAATGTCCGGGCTCTTATGTCCAGTGAAGCCGATGTATCGCACTTTCCCTTTCTGTTTGGCCTCGAGGACCGCCTCCATTCCGCCATTCGCCGCGAAAATGAGTTCCGGGTCGGTGTCGCGAATCACTTCATGAAACTGTAGCAGATCGATAGTATCGGTCTGCAAGCGACGCAGGGACTCGTCGATCTGCCGGACCGCTCCCTTCCGGGTACGAGCGTCGATCTTGGTCATGAGAAAGGCCTTCTTCCGGTATCCATCGCGCAGTGCTTTCCCCATGCGGACTTCGCTTTCACCGCCGTTGTAGTCCCAGCAGTTATCCAGAAAGTTGATGCCCTCGTCGAGGCCAGTGCGAATGATGCGGATACTCTCGTTCTCGTCGCTCTGCATGCCAAGGTGATATCCGCCCAGCCCTACACACGACACATTCTCGCCCGTGTTTCCCAGCGTGCGATAGGGAATTCCGTTTCTGATTTCAGCCGCCCACACGCGAGGCAACAGACTGCTGACAACGGTGGTGCCCATCGCGGTTCCCAGGAACTCACGCCGGGTGAGTCCATGATCGGCGGAATCGTGGCTTCTTGGGTTTGATGTCGTCATATATAATGTCCCCGATTTTCTCAGCGTATCATCGCATCTGCCTTATCGCGACTCTCAATTTAGTTTGCGCTTGCCGCCGCGTTACCCGAAATAAGATGAGTAGCGACTCCAAGCGAGTTGCCGCCAAACAGTCGTAAGGTTCTGTCGTTTCGGAAAGGATGCGCACGTGATGCTCGGCATGAGTCTTTCGACATTCACCTTGGTGCATGTACTGATTAGCCTGGTGGGGATCGCCTCAGGACTCGTCGTGCTATACGGACTCCTGTCCGGCAAGCGTCTCGACGGCTGGACGGCGCTATTCCTGATCAGTACGGTGTTGACGAGCGTGACCGGATTCGGATTCCCCTTCGACCACCTCTTGCCGTCCCACAAGGTTGCAATTCTATCGCTGGTGTTGCTCGCGATTGCGAGTCTGGCGCGCTACGGACTTCATATGGCAGGCGCGTGGCGTTGGATCTACGTGGTCACCGCCGTGATGGCGCTCTATCTGAATGTCTTCGTCTTAGTTTTTCAGGGGTTCGAGAAGGTGCCCGCCCTGAAGGCACTCGCTCCCACGCAGTCCGAGCCGCCGTTTTTGGTGGCCCAGTTGATTGTTCTCGCGATCTTTATCGTGCTTGGAATTTTTGCGGTGAAAAAGTTTCATCCCGAGCGGGCCAGCTAACTATAGTCATCGGTTTTTTTTGCCGAGCCTGAGGAACGTACTTTAAATGCGAATCATCTTGCTGACCGTCGTGTTCTTTGCTTCTTTGTGGTTTGCGCCAGGCCGCTCCTGGGCGGCGCCCTCCACCGAGCCGCTCGGAGTGTTCGAAGATCATATCGATGTCGGCACCGTCCTGCGTCCCGGTTCCGTGGTGTACGACGCATCGAAGCAGAACTACACGGTGACTGGCGGCGGATGGGATATGTGGCTCGCCGACGACGCCTTTCAATTTGTCTGGAAGAAAGTTTCAGGGGACGTTACGTTGACGGCCGATATTTCTTTCGCGAACCTGGGCGGAAACCCGCACAAGAAAGCCGTGCTGATATTTCGTCAGACTCTGGACAATGATTCCGCTTATGCGGACGTAGCGTTGCACGCGAGCGGTCTGGCGTCACTGCAATATCGCGACGAAAAGGGCGGACGCACACGAGAGATTCAGTCGAACATTTCCGCGCCGAAGCGGCTGCGCATCGCCAAGCGCGGCGACTACGTCTACATGTCGCTGGCCGCTGATGCCGGTGGTGAGCCGCAGGTGGCTGGAGGATGGCTGCGCGTGCCGCTTCAGGGAACTTTCTATGTAGGCATCGGTGTGTGCTCTCACGACAAAAATGTCGAAGAGACCGCCGTATTCTCGAAGCTCGATCTGGCGGCAGCTCCATCCACGTCAACCGGCAAGTCAACTTTGTACAGCACGCTGGAAGTGGTACCAATCGAAACCGGCGACCGTCGTGTGATCTATATTGCGCCCGATCACTTCGAAGCGCCAAACTGGACTCGCAATGGCGCCGCCTTCATCTTCAACCGCAATGGCCGCATCGAGCGCGTGCCAGTGGCCGGTGGCAAACCCGAGGTGATCGACACTGGTTTTGCAATTCGCTGTAACAACGACCACGGCATTTCTCCCGACGGCACGCAACTCGCCATCAGCGATCAGTCGCAGGAAGAGCATCGCTCCCTCGTCTATATTGTGCCGCTCAGCGGCGGCACGCCCCGGCGCATCACCAAGAATTCACCTTCGTATTGGCACGGATGGTCGCCAGATGGGAAGACCCTGGCCTTTGTCGGCCAGCGAAATGGTGACTTCGATATCTACACCATCCCTGCTGCCGGAGGCTCCGGAGCCGAAGAAACGCGGCTGACCACGGCGAAGGGTCTGGATGATGGCCCCGAGTATTCGCCGGACGGCAAGTACATCTACTTCAATTCCGAGCGGACCGGCAGGATGCAGATCTGGCGCATGCTCGCCGACGGAAGCCAGCAGGAGCAGGTTACTTCTGATGAGTTCAACAACTGGTTTCCGCACATCTCGCCCGATGGGAAGTGGATGGTATTTCTTTCCTACGACAAGACCGTCACCGGGCATCCGGAGAATAAGGATGTCGTCCTTCGTATTATGCCGTTAGCCGGCGATACCTTGCCCAACGGGAAAATCACTCTATTGGCCCAACTCTTTGGCGGGCAGGGCACGATTAACGTTCCTTCCTGGTCCCCGGACAGCAAGGAACTGGCGTTCGTGAGCTATCAGTTGATTCCAGAAGATGGCGCAACCAAATAGTTTTTCAATGACCAAGATCGAATCTCATCGCGCTACGAATGCCGAGCAGTGAGTTCCTGCACTGCGCGATAAGCCTGATCGATGGCCACATTGGTGTAGGCGGAATTGCCCGCGTCAGAATTGGCGATGGCGATTTGCCCAAATTGCTTTCGCCCCAGAACCCAGGGCTGCTGACCCTCGGCCCAGTCCGGATCGAATAGCGAGTTGCCCTCGTACGAATAGCCGTGGGCCCACCGGTTTATCGTGATGCCCTCGATGTCACGGGCGGGATCAAATCCAGCTGAACTCAGCATTCTTGCCAACTGATCGCGTATATTTCGCTCGAAAGTTGCGAATGGCGTTGCCATCAATTCGTAGCGTCCGGCACGAAACTGGTCGCGTTGCGGAATGCCGGGCTGGCAGGGAACTCGCAGCAGGAAAAGAACCATGGGATCTTCCGGCTTGCGTGGAAATTTGTATTGCCCCAGGCTCACCGGAAAATCCAGTGCCACATAGGAGTGGTAACTTCCGGGCGCCACGATCTGATGAACTCCCAGCTTCTGGAATGATGTCCAGTTTCGTATGGCGACGTGGGTGTAAACCATCGGCGCTTTTACGCCATAAGCAAGCGCGGTCTTTTGTTCCTGGGGGAGCTCGGGGCAAATATACGGAATCATTCCGTTGTAACAGGCCAGCACACAGGACCTGGCTCGCACCGTTTGAAGTTTTCCGCCGCGCATGTAAGCGACCTCAACCTCGCGGGAAGAATCTGGGGGACCTGAATGTTGCACGTGGACCGCTGTGCTGTTCAATCGAATGCGAACCGGCGAGCCGGCATCATCCAGGCGGCCATAGTTGGCGCGGGCAGTGACGATATCTTCCATGGAATTTCCCGGCATGCAGCCCGGAATCAGGGAGCGCACCAGCATGCGCGCGACCGAAGCGTTTCCGTCGGGAAAGTGAAAGATGTAGGGTTCAACCTCTTCTTCTCCTTCGGGGTCATGTCCGAGATCCATCCCTTGAAACCCTGGATAGCTCATGCCGTAGTCGTCGCCGGACTGGTAGCAATAGAGCGCGGGGACGGCATCGATGCCCACCGCCCACAAGTCGTGCGTACGGGTTTGAAAGAACGGAAGAACGTCGTCATGGGCTTTGACGATCCTCGTGAGGAAGTCGGCATAGCTGGTCTTGGCCAGCCGTGCGCGTTTCTGCTCCGGCGAAAGGTCTGGAAGATAGTCCACTTTTTCCGTGTACACGCGGGCAATGTCGCGCCGCGCCGCTTCAGAAAGTGGGGCGCTCGCGAGAAATTTCGGCCACGGAACCTTACCCATGCCGGCGACGAAGCGATCCTCGCCAAAGGTTTCCCGGTCAAAAAAAACGCCAGTACTCAGCTTCATGGATGAATACAAATTCTGATCGTAGGCTTTGTAGAACTTCCTGGTCTCGATCCCGAGCTCTTTCAAAACTCCCTTCGCGACAGGGCTGTAGTGTGAGGGGTTTTCGATCGACTGGGTGCCGCCGTTGCTCAGCAGGAATCGCCCGCCGGCATGGAACTCGTTGCGCTTGGCATGTCCGCCGAAATCATCGTGATTGTCGAGGATCAAAATACGGGCGGCGTTTCCGGCCGTTTTGCGATAGAAGTATGCCGCCGCCAGTCCGCTGATGCCTCCGCCGACCACAATCAGGTCATAGGTCTCGCCGGTGGATTCCGCAGTGGGCGTGCCGCTGGAGAATTTACCGTCGCGCAGTTTGTGCGCGAAGGTGAAGGTGCCATCGTGGTTTCCCCTCATTCCCATCAGGGCGGGCGGATAGTAATCCGGCGCCTTCTCGGGGGCGTAGGCTTGCGAATCGAGCGCAGTCAATAAATGCGGCGCGGCCAGAATGCCGCCCGCGGTCAGGGCCACGCCGTTAAGGAAATCACGGCGCGTAATCGGGCAATTCATGCCTAGCTTCCGGTCTTTCTTGCTATTTGCTTCGTCGGTCATGCCATCCCCGTTCTGTCTCCAGTCAAGGCCCTTGCTCCCTGGATTAGAGATCGTCAAAGCCGATAGACTGAACCTGCAACGCCACGCGCCCGCCTATTATCGCAAACGGCGCGGCAGACAATACATAATGAGAGTCGCAATCGTTTCCGACGTTCACGGCAATCGGCGAGCCCTGCAGGCGGTTCTCGCCGATCTCGAGCAGGTTGCGCCGGATATTGTCTTCCACGGCGGCGACTTGGCCGCGGGCGGCGCTCACCCGGCGGAGGTCATCGATCAAATTCGTTCCCTCGGTTGGCCGGGAGTCCGCGGCAATACAGACGAAATGCTCTGGGCGCCCGAACGTCTGGCTGAATTCACCGCCGCGCAGCCGAAGCTCGCGCCAATTCTCGCCATGGTCGAAGAGACCATCCCTCCAACGCTTGCAAGCATTGGTGAAGAACGCCTGCGGTGGCTTGAAGGATTCCCTGCTTTGCAGTCCCAGGAGACTTTTACCCTGGTTCATGCCAGCCCCGGCGATCTCTGGCGGGCTCCCATGCCCAATGCCAGTGACGCCGAACTGCACACTACGTATGAATCACTTCGCGCCCAAACTGTTGTCTACGGGCATATTCATTGTTCATACATACGCCGGCTTCAAGGTATGACGGTGGCGAATACAGGCAGCGTCAGCCAGTCCTACGACGGAGATACGCGCGCATCTTATCTGGTAATGGAGGGAGAAAGCATCACGATTCGGCGGGTTGAGTATGACGTAGAGAGCGAAGCCAAAGATTTATTGCGCTCAGGTCTGCCCCATGCCGATTGGATGTCGCGCATTCTTCTCGCTGGACGTTACTGCCCGCCTTAGAGCTACTCCACCTTTTACTCTTTGTTAAGATCAGTGGTTGAGGGGGATACATGGCAAATCTGAAAGGACTCGAGTCAGTAGTCTCGCAATTAAGAGTCGAACGCACCAGCTTGGTCAACCAACTGAGACACGTCGACGCTGCTCTCTCGGTACTGGGCAAGTTGGACAATGGACGTTCTTACACCAAACCGCGCAGGAGAACGCTGTCGGCAGCAGCGCGCAGGAAAATCGCCGCGGCGCAGAGGGCGCGTTGGGCGAAGGTCAGGCAGATGAAGAAAGCCGCCTGAGCTGGCCAACGCAGAACAAGAAAGCCCACCGGGCAGCAGCCTGGCGGGCTTTTGCTATTGCAGCAGTCACTCACCATTCCATCGGCAGACCGACATAATTTTCAGCCAGACTTTGCGATGCCGCCCGCGAACTGGTGACGTAATCCAATTCCGCAAGCTGGCGGCGACGATCAAAAGGATTTTCGTCGGGAAAGCGATGCAGCATGGAAGTCATCCACCAGGAAAAACGTTGTACTTTCCAAACGCGCCGCAAGCAAGTCTGCGAATACAGATTGAGCAGGTCCTGGCGTTGTGTGGCGTAGAAGTCCGCCAGTGCGCGTGCCAGCACCCGAACATCCGCAATGGCGAGATTCAAACCCTTCGCGCCTGTCGGGGGCACGATGTGAGCCGAGTCACCGGCGAGAAACAACCGGCCGTACTGCATGGGCTCGACCACGAAACTGCGCATCCCGGTTACTCCTTTTTGCAGCACCGGGCCTTCAGTCAAATTCCATCCGTCGGAGGCAAAGCGGGTGTGAAGTTCCTTCCAGATTTTTTCGTCAGGCCATAGGCTGAGATCTTCCTCCGGATCGCATTGCAGATACAAGCGGCTGATTCTTTCCGTGCGCATGCTAAGCAGCGCGAAGCCGCGATCGTGATAGGTGTAAATCAATTCTTTCGAAGACGGAGGAGCTTCGGCCAGGATGCCAAGCCATCCAAAGGGATAGATGCGTTCGTACTCGGTGAGAACGCCGGCAGGAACGCTGGGCCGGCAGATTCCGTGAAAACCGTCGCATCCGGCAATGAAGTCGCAAGTCAACTCGTGGGCTTGGCCGTCTTTCTGATACCTGATCTTCGGCTTGATGCCATCGAAGTCGTTCACGCTGACATCTTCTACTTCGAACAGAACCTGGCCCCCTGCGGCGATGCGGGCGTTGGTCAAATCTTTGACGACTTCATGCTGAGAGTAGATGGTAATTCCTTTTCCACCCGTCAACTCCGCGAAATCGATGCGATGGCCGCGCCCGTTGAAGCGCAATTCAATTCCGTGGTGAACCAGCCCTTCCCGCTTCATCCGTTCACCCACTCCGATCTCGCTGAGCAAGTCGACTGTGCCTTGCTCCAACACACCGGCGCGGACACGTTCTTCGACATACTGCCGGCTCCGGTTTTCAACCACGACCGATTCGATTCCCTGAAGATGGAGAAGTTGGGAAAGCACAAGACCGGCAGGTCCCGCGCCCACGATTCCGACCTGCGTGCGTGATGAAATTGTCACGGGATGGGCTCGAACGTCGCCCACAGATTACCAAAACGCGAGGTTCGAACTGTTAGACTCGGGATTCTATTTGATGAAAATCAGAAGTCAGAGCCAATGCCAGCAAATACAAAAAACAAATCCGGCAAGAAACGGGGATTCCTGGCCCAGCATTCGCTGAGCATTGCGTCGAGCGCCATACTGATTCTCTGGATCGTTCTCTATTCGATCAGTAATCCGAAAACTCACTGGGGCTCTTTTTTTGGAAATGCCATCGCGGACTGGTCAGGAGTGGTTGTAACCGTACTCGCCACCAAATACCTGTACGAGCAGGGCTCAGCGGAAAGCAGAAAGCCGCCACTAAACCTGAGCGCTTCCCTTTGGGAAAAGATCAGGGATCATTCGCTCACTCTCTTCTTGCTGATCACCGGCCTTGCCTGGGTCGTCGTCTATAAACACGCCGACCCAGAATCGAAGTGGGGCCAGGTGACCGGTAATATTCTCTCCGAGTGGACCCAGATTCTGGGCCTGGTGATTATGACCAAGCGCCTGATTGAGCTGCACTCGAAAGAGAGCGAAAAGTGATCCGTTGGCGGCTCTCAGAACCTGCCACTCAACGCCAGGATCACAACGATGATCAGGACCAGTCCCAGCCCGCCGCTGGGGTAGTAGCCCCAACTGCCGCTGTATGGCCAGGTCGGCAAAGCGCCGAGCAATAGCAAAACCAGGATGATGATCAGAATAGTTCCCATTGAGTTCTCCTTTTTGCTGCATCGTTCACTTGCGCAGCCAAAGCTACAACCAGGCCGATGCGAGAACAATCGGGACTACACTGTAGCGGCCGCGAAGCGCCGCTGTAGAAGTTGAAGCGGAACTAACGCGGAACCAACTCACGTAGACGTAGCTTGCTACGTCTCCCGCGCCAAACCAGACGTAGCAAGCTACGTCTCTACACCGCAGACATTTTGCGCACGCAGCTTGTCTGCGGCAACGCAATATGTGGATCGGCCGCCGGACAATGGCGGATCGCTAACGCGGAGCAGGCTCAGACTCTGAACCTGGGTTCGCAGCTTACCCGGCCGGCTGAGCAGCAATCGGCCGTGCCCGGCCAGGCTGGACTCAACGTAGTGCGGATCAGGTCCAGCAGTTCGTTGTTATCGGCGGGTTTCTGCAGGAAGGCGCATGCCCCAGCCTTTAACGTGCGGTCCCGGTTGTACTGCGGATCCCTCGCGGTCAGGACAATGACCGGGATGCGAGGAGAGCTGAGCGCTCTGCTGCAGGCGGTCCAGAACGATGAATCCGTCACCCGCAGGCAGACCGATATCGAGAATGATCAGATCAGGCCGCTCTTTTTGGGCCATGGCAATCGCCGAGAAGCCATCGGTGGCGTAGGCAGTGTCGAAGTGGTTGGCGCGCAAGCGCAGGTTTAGACCTCGTCTCAGGTCAGGGTCATCGTCAACGATCAGGATTTTCGGTTTTTCCATTTCTTCTCTCCTTGCTTCCTCGATTACTGCTTTCGGTGTAACAGTGCGTCGCTTGTGCCATCAGTTTGCCGAAGCTTGATGCCGGCGCAACGTCGTCATACTCATCTCGGTAATGCTATCGGCAACTTCCTGAACAGCGATTTCCAGGGGCTGCTGCCGATCTTGCGACCACTTCAATCCCACGGATGAAACCGTGAAAGCGCAATTCGCCTTCAAGGGATCGGAGCGTTCCAGACGGTCACGAATCCGATCGGCAACCACTTTAGCTCCGTCTTCATCGGTGGAAACTACCACCCGCAGGGTCTCGCCCGCGGGGCTATCGCCGATCGCTGGCAAGACTGCGTCTTTGTCCCGCAGGATGCAGGGTTGAATGATCTGCAAGCACTGTCGCCTGATTTCATGCCAGTTGCCGGCAAACGGCAGAATCCGCGGCGCGAGCTCAACCGTGATCACGGAAATCGAATCGCGCAAGCGGCCCTGGTAGGTGATTATGGGCGAGAGAAATTTCGCCAGCGAAAACAGCGGCAGGGTGAAAGTAAAGGTGCTGCCGTGGGACAGCTGACTCTCGACCCAAATCCGCCCGCCGTGCAGCTGTACCAGTTCTTTCGCGATGTAAAGTCCAAGCCCCAGGCCCTTGCGGCTATCGTCGATCGAATTCGGATCCTGGTACAGGCGCTCAAAGATCAGGCTCTTGGCTTCCGGGCTCAACTCCCCGGCCGGTATCGGCCACGGAAATGTAGACGAAATCAGGATCGGCTTCCATCATGCGCGCCTTTACCATGACTGATCCATCGGCGGGCGTGAACTTGATTGCATTGTCGATAAGATTGGTGAGCACTTGCAGTACGCGAGTGGCGTCGGCGAGAACGAACGGAATCCGGATATCCAATCCTGCTTCCAGGCTAATTCCTTTTTCCTGGGCACTGGCCCGCAGCATGGTGGCTGCTTCTCGAATCAGATCGCCAATAACGACTCCGCGGGGTTCGATGCTGATTTTTCCCGATTCCGCGCGAGTGGCTTCCAGCAGGTCGGTAATCATGGCTCGCAGCTGATTCACGCTTCGGAACACAGTTTCCAGATGCTCGCGTTGCTCGGGAATGACATTACCCGCGAGTCCATCGAGCATGAGCGAGACGAATTGATGAATGCAGGCCAGGGGCGTGCGTAATTCGTGTGAAACATGAGAAAGAAACTCATTCTTGAATTGCAGTTGCTGACGCCGGCTCATGTCGAGCGACAGCAGAAATGCCTGCCGTTCGATGGCGTAGCGCATGGCGCGCGCCAGTTGCCTGCTATCGAAAGTCCCCTTGATCAGATAGTCCTGCACCCCTTGATGAACCGCATTGACTGCCAGCTCTTCATCATCCAGGCCGGACAACACCACCACCGGCACATTGGGAGCCTCCTTCAGAATGGTGCGGTAGGTGTCAGCGCCGTGGCTGTCGGGAAGGTTCAGATCAAGCAGAACCATGGCTGGTGCTTCCACCAGAATGGAAGCAAGCCCAGTCGAGAGCCGGTCTACGCAGGAGACCCGAGCGTCGGAGTGAGCCTCCACCAACCGCAAGCGGATCAGGTCTGCGTCTCCCGGATTGTCCTCAATCAACAAGATGTGCTTCGATCCATGATTCATTGTTCCTCCTCGCGGGGCAGACAGGCGCAGCCGAGCCAGAACTCGTTCACTACTTTCACTGCCGCCATCCAATCCCGCAGGGTGGACGGTTTGCTGACGTAACTGTTTGCTTTCAATTCGTAGCAGCGCTCGATGTCAAGCGGAGCCTGGGAAGTGCTGAAGATGACAACCGGTATTCTGCGCAGGGCCGGATCTGATTTAACATCCGCCAGAACCGCCCGCCCATCCTTGCGCGGTAAATTCAGGTCCAGCAGTACCAGGTTGGGACGGGTTGCAGCGGCATACTTTCCCTCGCGGCGAAGAAAGGCCAGAGCCTCGGCTCCGTCAGAGACGGCGCTGATATTGCTGGGCCAATGGCTGTGTGCCAGTGCGTCGATCGTCAAGTCCCGGTCCGCGGGATTGTCTTCCACCAGGAGGATCTCAGCCAGGGTTGTGGTCATGCGGATTCCTGGATGTCAGCCGGTCTTCCGGCCGGCAAAGCAAATCTGAGGATGGTCCCGCCGTCGGCACCGGGCAGGGCTTCGATACTCCCCCCGTGCCGTTCAATGATCTTCTTGCAGATGGCCAACCCGATTCCGTTGCCGGGATACTCGGTTCGGGTATGCAAGCGGTTGAAAATGATGAAGACGCTTTCCAGGTTTTCGGTAGATATGCCGATTCCGTTGTCGGCCACTGAAAATATCCAGTCCGCTCCCTGCCTCTGCGCCGAGATATGAATGACCGGGGCCTGGGCGCCACGAAATTTCAAAGCATTCCCCAGCAGATTCTGGAACACCTGCTTCAGTTGGGACTCGTTGGCCTTGAGCCAGGGTAAGGGCTCGCGCTCTACCACGGCGCCGCTTTCACTGATGGCGGCTTGCAGGTCTTTCAGCGCGGCCCCGACGACCTCGTTGCAATCGGTGTTCTTTAGCTCCGTCTCCTGCCGTCCCACGCGGGAAAAAGCCAGCAGGTCATGGATCAAGCTCTGCATGCGCTCGGCGCCGTCCACTGCGTAGTTGATGTACTTGTCGGCCTGATCGTCGAGTTTGCCGCGATAACGTTCGCCCAGCAGTTGGGTGTAGGCGGCCACCATGCGCAGCGGCTCCTGCAAGTCGTGAGAGGCCACGTAGGCAAACTGTTCCAGATCGCGGTTTGACCGGGCCAGTTCCTCGACTTTCTGGGCCAATGACTCTTGCGCTCGTTGGCGTTCTTCGCGCGACTTCTTGTCCTTCAAGGCGCCGCGCAATGCCACCGACAGCCGCGCCAGTGAATCCTTGAGTACGTAGTCGGTAACCCCTTGCTTGATACATTCCACCGCGGTCACGTCGCCAAGAGCCCCCGACACCAGAATCAAAGGGATGTCCAGGCCTTCTTCCCGCAAAATCTCCAGGGCCTCGGTGCCTCTCCATTGCCCCAGGTTGTAGTCAGACAGGACCACGTCCGGGGGTTGGTCCCGAATTCGCTGCCGGAACTCTTCCGCGGTCTGGACCACGTCACTGGTGATCTCGAATTCTCCCTTGGCCAGTTCGCGCAGGATCAGTTCCCGGTCGGCGGAGTCGCCTTCGAGTAACAAAACGTGAAGCTGGGGTTTGCTGGCGACGGATTTCCCAGCTTCTTCGCCCATTCTGGTGCCGGTTGCGCTCATGACCCACCTTGTCCGGCTGATTTCCTGGCCTGATTCGCGCTTGGAAGCTGGTTGATGACCATCCAGTAGAAACCGACAGTCCTCATCGTCCGACCGAACTGTTCGAAATCAATTGGTTTCTGGATATAGCTGTTGGCTCCCAGATCGTAGCTGCGAACCAGGGCTCCTTCTTCCTGGGAAGAAGTCAGGATGACCGCAGGAATCGCCCTGGTCCGGGGATCGTCCTTGAGCTGCTTGAGAACTTCGAGGCCATTTACTCTGGGCAATTTCAAATCGAGCAGGATGAGTTTGGGAGGACGATCGGGAGAGCGCGCTGCAAATTTGCTGCGACAGAAGATAAAGTCAAGAGCCTGTTCTCCATCCCTGGCGACGAAAATGTTATGGGTCATGTCCTCGCGGCGCAGGGCGCGGATGGTGACTTCGGCCTCCTCCGGGCTTTCTTCCGCCAGCAAAATATCGGTCCCAATCGAGTTCATCAATTACGCTCCCTGTTGCACGCTTTCCTTTTTCCAATCAGCGGCCTGAGGCCGGGGGAAGGCTTTCCGTGCAAGCGGCTTAATCGAACCAAAACCGGGGACAGGATGGCGCCAATGTCCGCGTAACTTTGTCATCGGCGGTTTAGCTACCGGCTTTAGCCCGAAGCTTGTGGGAAATTAATCCAATAGCCCCTGTTCTTCGGGTCGTAAGGAGACGCTGACCAGGGATCCGCCTTTTCCGGTCATCCAGTCTGCCCGAAGTTGTTCAGATCGCAGGAGAAGTGGCTCTCTAAAGAAAACTCCGGGTCCCGCCGAAGAATCCGGTGTGCCTTTGTGCTGCGCGCACAGGGGGAATCTCGGGGAAAACCGCGACGGACAGAAGCCGGGGAGACAGGCGCGGGGGAACGACAAATGTGGATCGGTACCTCATGAATCCAATGGTTTTTGGCGGTGTTCAATGCTCACGCTCCACCTCCTCGGATTTACAGCCTGCCTCCTGCGCGAATTCTTCGGGACAGGCAATCTGGGAGAAAGCCGAGGCGTTGAAGCGTTTGGGTGGTGATGAGGACCTTCTCCGGGAGCTTTGCCAGATTTTTCTGGAGGAATCGCCGAGGCACCTGCAAAAGCTGCGCGAAGCCATCGCTGACGCCGATGCCCAGGCAACCATGCGTGCCGCTCACAATCTGAAAGGGGAATTGGGCTATCTGGGTGCTGCCGGTGCAACCCAAGCCGCTCAGGAGCTTGAGGATATGGGGCATCAGCAGACTCTGTCTCGTGCCGCCGAAGTATTTACCTTCCTCGAACGTGAATTGGCCAGTCTGCACATTGCCCTGAGAAATTCCGATGGAGCAAGCTTGTGAATATTTTTCAGCCGGGGGACGGCATGGAACTCCCGCTTGGCAATAAGTCGGGGTTGCCCAACAGCGTGCTGATCGCCGAGGACGATCCCATCTTTCGCCGCATCCTCGAGAGCTGGTTGCAGAAATGGAATTTTCAGGTCACAGCCGTCGAGAACGGCCTGGACGCGTGGAAGGCCTTGCAACAGGAGAATGCTCCCCGGCTGGCCATTCTGGACTGGATGATGCCGGGCCTGGACGGCATCGAACTATGCCGTAAGATTCGCAACCAGGCTCAGGGTGCATATAAGTATTTGCTCCTGCTTACTGCTAGAGGGAGCAAAGAAGATGTTGTCGCCGGGCTGGAAGCTGGAGCCGATGACTACCTGACCAAGCCATTCGACGCAAATGAACTGCGCGCCCGGGTGCGGGCAGGCAAACGAATTCTCGAACTGCAGGGAGAATTGGTGAAAGCTCACAACGAGCTGCAATTCGAGGCGGCGCATGACCATCTGACCGGCCTCTGGAATCGTGGCGCGATCATGGATCTCCTGCACCGGGAAAACCAGCGCAGCACGCGCATTGGTGAGCCGCTCGGAGTGATCATGGCGGATCTCGATCACTTCAAGCAGATCAACGATTCTTACGGACATCAGACCGGAGACGCTGTGTTGCGCGAGGTAGCCCAGCGTCTGCTGGAGTCAGTGAGGAACTACGACTATGTAGGACGCTATGGAGGCGAGGAATTCCTCACCGTATTGACCGCGTGTACGGCCTCAAATCTGGCGATCACGGCCGAGCGGATGCGGGTTTACGTCTCCGAAAAGCCGGTCGAAACCGGTACTGGGCCGATTCCCGTGACCATCAGCATCGGACTGGCGGCACAACACGCCGGTGGCCCTGATCTCGCCCGGGAAGAGGAACTCGTGCGCTCCGCCGATACCGCTCTGTATACCGCCAAGGCGAATGGCGGGAACCGGGTTGAACATTCTCCTGAAAACCTTTCGACCGATCCCGTGCCCTCCGCGGCACTCCGCTAGGTCTGGCACCTTGGTGGTTGGTGCTGGCACGCGAGTGCTATTTTCACGCGGCGGCTTTCACTCTACTTTTATTGACGAGCAGTTCTGGGGGAGGGCTGCCCGGGCGTCCGGCGACTCGAAAGAGTCGGGACGCCCGTTAAAGTTTTACGGGCGAATTATTGTGCCGCCGATTATTGAGTTGAGATGGTGAAATTTACCGTGATCCGGGCTTCGGTTTCGACCGCCGAGCCGGACTGCAAATAGGGCTTGAAGCGCCATTGCTTCACCGCTTCCCGTGCCGCGGCGGAAAGAATTGCCGGCCCGCTCAAAATGTGGAGATCCTGAATATTTCCGTCGCGTCCGATCAGAGCTTCCAGCACCACCGCTCCCTGAACTTTCATCTGCTTGGCCAGCAGGGGATAGTTAGGTTCAACCGGCCGTGAAACGATCTCGGCCGTTCCCGGGGACAGGTGAACTCGCGCGGTAGCATCAGCCACTCCACCTGACTCGGAAGGCGCGGCCTCGGGAGTCACCGGCGTTCTGGGTTGCAGATCCACCTTCACCGAGTTCGTGCCCGGCCGGACGGTGCGGTGCTCATCTCCCGCCACTACTTCAACCTCCAGAGGCGGAAGCACGGCGCGGCTCGTAACTACAGGCGCCAAAGCCGGTGCAGGACTTTCCGTTGCAGCAGGTGGCGATGCAGGGTGGGATTTGGCTTTGGTGTGCGCAGGGGCGGATGGCTTTGTCGTTGCGGTCGACGCTTGTGGTTGCGCCGGCGTATCGGATGGGGTCTGTTCAACCGGCTCTGCTTCTGATACTGCAGCAGGCTCAGGAGGGAACCAGAATTCGCGGTCTTTCACCAATACTAAGATCAGCGCCAGGAGCAGAAGCGCCAGCGCAATAAGCATCTGACGGCGCTGCTTTTGTTCAGACTCGTCTGGGAAGTTCAGCTCCGGTAGTTCATTCTCCTCCGGCAAGGGCATGACGACGTGGGCCTCCGCCCGTGCGGGACGGGCCTGCATAGTATGCCTTGAAATTTACCGTGAATCCAGCAAAACCAGCCCCGGTAATGGTGCAGTCGGTAACCTGACCACTGACAACTGAGTCCTGCCAACTGCCGGGAAAAAGAAAACGCCCGGCCTTTACACCAGGCGGCCGGGCGTTAATTCTGTTTAGGCTGACTTTTTCAGGTCAGTCGGAAACGCGATAATCTTTCCTCGCTGTTCAGGAGGTATCCACTTCACCTTCTGCTTGAATCTTGCGGGAATGTAAAACTCGATCACCTGCGCCATAACCATCCTCCGATCCAGTGCAGCCCACCCCTCTTCTTGCAATATCACCGCGATGGGTGGTCTGCACAATTACCTAATTAGATGCGAGTTGGGCGGCAAAGTGTCAGGGGCAGCGCCGGTCACGAAGGCGCAACTTTCAGGGAGGAAGCGTGTTTAACCAACCGGGTTGTCGTGAAGGATCTTGTCGTGAAGAAGTTCAGCAGGCCAGTTGATCGCGCGTCAGCTTTAAGCCATTGAGATTTCCCAGCACCGTGACGGCGATCGACTCGGTCTGGAAAAATTCGTTGGCCAGCACGGTTAATTCTTCTACCGTGACCTTTTCGATCCTTTCGATGCAGTTCGTCCATACCGTAAAAGTGATCGAAGTACATTTCCTGGCGAGCCAGGTTGGACATGCGCGCCGTCGAAGACTCCAGAGACAGCATCAGGCTGCCCTTCAACTGATCCTTGGAACGGCGCAGTTCTTCCTCGGGAACCGGTTCCGCTTTTAGTTTGCGGAACTCCGAGACCATCGACTGCACCACTTTGCCCGCCGATTCTCGCGAGGTTCCGGCATAAACCGAAAGGCATCCGGTGTCGCGGTACGGATTCAGATCGCTGTAAATCGCGTAGGCCAGTCCCTGGCGTTCACGAATGTTCTGGAACAGCCGCGAACTCATGCCTCCACCCAGCAAAGTGTTCAAGATGTAGGAAGCATGCCGGCTTTCGTGCGCAATGGGATGCGAAGGCACGCCCACACAGATCTGCACCTGCTCCAGAGATTTCTTGTTGCGCATGATGATGCGCGGCACAATCTTCGGCTGCGGGCTGTGAAAGCCGTTTTTCATCGGCTTCATATGCTGGAAATGTTTGGCCACCAGGTCCACGAACTGTTCGTGCTTCAGATTTCCGGCCGCACAGATGATCACATTGCCGGGAGCAAATCGCTGCTTGTAGAAATCCAGCACCGGATCGCGCTCGAATTTTTTCACCGTGTCTTTGGTTCCCAGGATCGGCTTGCCCAGCGGGTGATCTTTCCAGAAGTTCTGGGTGAAGATCTCATGGACGAGATAGTCCGGACTGTCCTCATCCATCTTGATCTCTTCCAGAATCACGCCGCGCTCGCGTCCGATGTCCTCGCGCGTCAAACATCGGGTTCAGCACCAGGTCGCTGAGCACGTCCATGGCGATGGGCAGATGCTCATCCAGCACTTTGACGTTGAAGCAGATGCACTCCTTGGCGGTGAAGGCGTCCATGTTGCCGCCGATGGAGTCCACCTGGCGGGCGATTTCCTCCGCCGAGCGATGTTTCGTGCCCTTGAACACCATGTGCTCGATGAAGTGGGAGATGCCATTCCACTGCAGGTCTTCATCGCGCGATCCGCTCTTGATCCAAATCCCGATCGAGACCGAACGAATGTGCTGCATCTGCTCGGTGATGATGGTCAGCCCGTTGGGCAAGACCTCGCGATGAATATTTCGAACTTCCTCGACCATAGCCTGCTTTCAATCGGTTCCGGGCAAATGGCCCCGTGAACTCTCACAAGTATTGTTACACACCCTGGCTGACTCCGGCGAATATAGCGTTAGTAATTTAGAATCAATAACTTAGCATGGAAATTGTGCCGCAGGGCAGACCGCTCGGTCGGGCCCTTACCCCGGCGCCTTGCATATCCTCTACAATCAACGGATGTTGCGGCAGGATTGAAGGCATGGATCAAGCAATCCAAAACCCGCTTTTGGGCTCCAGCTGCCAGAGCTGGCTTCCCTGGTTGAGGAGTTCGGCCAGCCCTCGTACCGGGCGCGCCAGTTGTTCGAGGCGCTTTACTCTCAGAGAGTTGAGAGCGCCGAGCAGATTTCCACCCTGCCGCAGGATTTCCGGCGCAGCCTCACTGAGCGCGGATTCTCCGTAGGTCTTCCCGGCATTGAAAAGAAATTTGTTTCCAGCGACGGCACGGTGCGCTACCTGGTGGCCTGCGCCGACGGGCAAAGCGTCGAGACCGTCTGGATGCCCGAAGGCGACGGCGGAGAAGCCGGCGACGGAAGCGAAGCCGGCAATCAAGCGGAGTTGGCAGGGCGCACCTGGGATCGCGCCACGATTTGTGTTTCCAGCCAGGTCGGTTGCGCGGTCGATTGCCAGTTCTGTCTGACAGCGTTGCTCGGAATCAAGCGGAATCTTACCGCTGGAGAAATTGTCGGGCAGGTCTGCGCCGTACTCAACGATCAAAAGGTTTCTCCTCCCCATGCGCGCGTCAACCTCGTCTTCATGGGAATGGGCGAGCCGTTCCTGAACTACGACAATTTCATGAAGGCGGTGCGCCTTCTGGTGGAGGGAGTCGGCATCCCGGAATCGCGCATGACCGTGTCCACGGCCGGCATCGTGCCCCGCATCTACGATCTTGGGGCTGAGGCGGTGCGTCCGAAGCTGGCCATCTCGCTGAATGCATCGAACGACGACGTTGCGGACCCGGCTGATGCCGATCAACCGCAAATGGAATCTGGAGAAGTTGATTGCCGCGGCCCGCGATTTTCCTCTGCGCAACCGGGAGAAGCTGACCTTCGAATATGTGCTGCTGGATGGAGTCAACGATGCAGCGGAAAACGCCCGCGAACTGGTGGAACTGATTCGAGGCGTGCGGGCGAAGGTGAATCTGATCGCGCTGAATCCCGGCCCCGGAATTGATTTCCGAACCCCGGCCGAACCGAGAGTTCTTGCAGTTCCAGAATATTTTGATGGCCGCCGGCGTGCCCGCGTTTGTCCGCCGTCCCCGAGGCCGCGATATCTACGCCGCCTGCGGACAACTGAAAAGAACCGTGGAGATAACCCCCGCGTCGTAGTGGCTGAAAATTTTCTTGTTACAATGAACCGCTCAAAAGATGCAAATTCCCTGTCGGATCGAGACAGTGCCTGATTTCACGGAGTTGAGGTTAGTGTGCTCCATCAACGCTACAAGGATCTTTGTTTCCTTCTCATTGCCAAGGCAACCTGGCCGAATTATTGGGTGAAACGCCTGAGCTACTCGGCGTGTTCGCCCAACGGACACCGCCTCGATCTGCACCTGGGATGCGGAACCAAATATCTTCCCGGATTCGTAAACATCGACGCCAACCCGCTGCAGAAAACCGACATGTGGCTCGACGTCCGCTGCGGACTTCCTTTTGCGACTGGTTCGGTTGATTCGATCTATTCCACCCATATGATCGAACACCTTTATCCCGACGAACTGGACAAGCTGTTGCGCGAGTGCGCGCGAGTTCTGAAACCCGGAGGCGGGATGCGAATCGTGGTGCCCAGCTTGTCCAACGCCATTCTGGCCTTCCAACAAAAACGCCATGACTGGTTCTACGACGACTTTCCGCGGCACTTCGATTCCCTGGGAGGCAGGTTTTCCAACTTCGTGTTTTGCGATGGCCAGCACCGGACTGCCTTTGACGTCAGCTATCTTGACGAGGTTTTGAGCAAGGCCGGGTTCAGGGAAGTTTCCGAACTTGCGGAAGGTCAGAGCCGGCTCTACGGCGATAGCGTCCCCGCCTTCGAGCCTGGCGATGCCGCCGGCCTGCCGCACTCAGTCCACGTTGAAGCTTTCAAGTAGCCGGCCTTCGATTTGCCGGCGAGGCGGCGGTTTCGGAAGTTCGAGAAGACATGCGACAAACTTACAACCGCGATCGGCTCGGCAGCAGGTTGACGAACGTGTTGACCGACGTACAATTCTGGGTTCCCGTCGCGGTCTTGATCGGCGGACTACTTCTTCTAAAATCCATTCATTAAAAACGTCGGCGGAATATGCGATCTGTCATGGCGCCTGGGGCTGAATCCGCGATTCGGGAAAACTCGCGTCCGCGGAAGCTGCAGCGGTTGGGCGTCCTCTCCGGCTTCGCCGCGGGAGCCTGGCTAGGAGCTGCCGAGGCGCCGACCAAGCTGGTCTCGGTCGGGATCTCACCGATCGTCATTTCGCTCATCATGGTGATCGGGGTTTTTCTGGCGCGCTGGAGTTTGCCTGCGTTGATCCTGGGCACGTCGTCCATCCGCGCCGATCTGCGCCGCACTCCTCATCTGATTGTCTGGGCGATTCTGGCTGGATGCCTGTGGGCCGTGGCCAATACCATGACCATTTTCGCCATCCGCGATATTGGTCTGAGCATCGCTTTTCCGCTATGGAATTCGAACAGCCTTCTGGGAATATTGTGGGGAGTTATTTTCTTTAAAGAACTGCGCGACGCCGGTTGGCGCCGCTGGACCGGAGTAGTCGGCGGCGCGCTGGTCATGTGCGTCGGCGCCACTTTGCTCGCCGTGGCATCCTCGACCCAGGCGCCCGCCGCGCATTCCCTGCGCGGAGTCTGGGCCGCACTGGGCGCCGGCATTCTCTGGGGAACGATGTATATTCCCTACCGCAAAGCCTATTTGTCCGGGATGAATCCACTTTCTTTTGTGACATTCTTCACCTTCGGTGAACTCGGTATGATGGCCGCTCTCGCCATTGGATATCTTGGCCTGACCCCGCTTTGGCAACAGTTGATAAGAGCGAAGGACGTCCTTTTCTGGCTGATGCTGGGCGGATTTATCTGGGTCATCGGCGACGTCTTCCAACAATATGCCGCCAAGTACGTAGGCATCAGCCGGGGAATTCCGCTTTCAAACACCAATCAGCTATGGGGTTTGTTGTGGGGAATTTTTGTTTTCGGCGAATTGCGCGGCAGCGGCGCTTCCACCTATCTGCAGGTTGTCGGAGGTTCACTCCTGATGATGTTGGGCGTCGGCGCCATCGCCTTTTCGTCGGCTGGCGGCAAAGAACAGGCGCAGTGGAAAGAAGCCGCGCTCCGCGAGTCCCGCCGCTACAGCATCGCGGAAGATTTCGTCGAAGCTCGCATGCAGGGAGAACAAACAGCCGGCGAAGTCAGGCCGCCGCGAAGTCCGCTGGACTGGGTCCTGGTGGCCGGCGCCACCAGTATCTTTGTGCTGTTCGCGACCATGGCGCGGGCGCCCATGATGTCTTTCCATTTGGGACCAGCCGCGCTTCTGGTCGCCGCAACATTCGTTCTCTTTCTTGTATGTGGCGTTGCCCTGTGGCGGACCACGCGTTTCAACTGAACCAATTGTGAACAGATCATCTTCTGAACAAATCATCCCGGTTGACCTTGTCGGTGTCGGGCTCAACGCAACCGACACTCTGATCCGCCTGCCGCATCACCCCGCCCTGGGATCGAAAGTCGAGATTCGCTCGGCGGAGATATTGCCGGGTGGCCAGGTTGCAACGGCTGTCGCGGCGTGCCAGCAATGGGGATTGCGGACGCGTTACGTCGGCAAAGTCGGTGATGACGGCGCGGCCAGCATTCATCGCGCGGAATTCGCCAGACTCGGCGTCGAAACTCATCTGCTCACGGCTGAAGGATGCGAAAGCCAGCAGGCGATCATCCTGGTTGACGATGCCGGCGAGCGCACCGTCCTGTGGAAGCGCGACCACGGATTGACCCTTCGTCCGGACGAACTCCGGCGGGAATGGATTACGGATGCCCGCGCTCTTCACGTGGATGGTCACGACACTGCGGCTGCAGTCGCGGCGGCGGGCTGGGCCCGAGCCGCCGGTATTCCCGTCATCGCCGATCTGGATGACCTTTATCCGGGGGTGGAAGAGCTGATAGGGAAGGTTGACTACCTCATCACCAGCCGGGATATTCCTGGCCGGCTGGCCGGTGAAGAGGACTTGCGTAAGTCGCTGCCGGCGGTCCGAAGCCAATACGGCTGCCGTCTAACCGCTGCCACGCTTGGGCAAGACGGTGTCCTGGCATGGGATGGCGCACAGTTCCACTACGCCACTGCTTTTCGTATTGAGCCTTTGGATACTACCGGCGCTGGCGATATTTTTCACGCCGGATTTATCTATGGACTTCTGCAAGGCTGGCCGGTGGCGCGTCAGCTTGATTTTGCCTGTGCGGCTGCCGCGCTCAACTGCACCGCAGCCGGAGCCCGCGGTGGAATTCAGTCGGTAGAGAACATCGAGAAGTTGATTGCCACAGGCGCCCGCCACCGGCGTGCCTTCGATGACGCGCGTTCGTTACCGCAGAACCCACTTGAAGGTTAGCCGGCAGTCTTTTCCTGGTAGCCGCCAGCCATGGGCGAAGGCATGCGCCCGGTTCGCCGCATGGAGGCGCAGTCGTACGCGTACGCGGCTCCGCAGAGCAGGCAAACCTGGTAGGCCTGGCCGTGAATCCCATTGTGCGGCCACGAGAACCGGTGCCGGCAGCATGCTTCAAAAAGCCGTTGGAGGAATGTGCCTGTCGTCTCTGCTTTGTGATTGTGCGTCGTTGCCATGATGTTTCCAACCTATCCTAAGAGACTCTGAATCAAGCCTAGTTTCTGGTTCATCGCCAGCAGGATTAAGGCCAGTGCCTGGTCTCATTACCCGGTTACCGAGGGAGGAGTAACGTAACTGACCGCTGGAAGGCTGCGGCAGGAACTACTGGAACGGGCCTAGCGCCGGACCTTGGGTTACCTTATTGGGAGCGGACTTCGAGCCTGTATGCGCGCGGAGCGGCTGGCTCTTTGAAAGAGGGATAACTATGCAGAGTGCGAATTCTGGCAACGCAGTGCGGCGTAGTTCGAGAGTACCGATCACCCTTCCAATCGTCGTCACCAGCCTGGAACCGGCGGCCCCCTTTTCTGAACTTTGCGAGACCTTGGTGGTCAGCGCGCACGGTTGTGTGCTGTCGTCCCCCACAAAGCTGGATGCCGGCGTCCCCGTGCAATTTCAGCGAAAGGGCGGCCGCGCCACCATGGCTCACGTCGTGGACTGTCAACCGATGCCGGGGCGGCAGGGGTGGCAACTGGGCGCAAGATTAGACCGCCCGGAAAATTTCTGGGGCCTGAAATCTTGTCCTGAAGATTGGGCGCGCCTTCTCGAGTTGCCCATCGAACCACAGCTCTCACGAACGTCGCCCACGCTGAAAATCGTCCCCGAAAAGACCCATCAGCAACCGGCCAATCAGGATTTACGAGCGCTGGTTGCGCAGATGGTCGAGCCTCTGCAAGCGGAAGTTGCGGACCTCAAAGAAAAACTGGCGAAGGGAGCGCCCAAGCGCAGCCAGTTTGAAATATCGCTGTCGCACATTCCACCCGAGGTTGAAGACAAGTTGTGGGTCCGGTTGCGCGATGACCTGGGCACACAGGTCCTGCAGCAAACTAAAGAACAGTCACAACAGGTATTCGGCGAAGCCAGGACGGTGATTCAGCAAAAGATTGCCGAAGCCTTGAAGGAATTTCGCGCGCAGGTGGGCGAGCAGGTGCAAACCGTCGAGCAGCGCGCCCAGAGTCTCTCTGAGGAGATTGCGGAGACAGTTGCGCAGCATATCCAGGCCGGAGCGGAGCGATTCCAGGCGCAGGCACTGGAAGCGGGAACTCGCCTGGAACGGCAGGGCCATGACAGTTTGCAGGCTTTGCGCGAACGTCTGGGCGACGAGCACGATGCCTACCGGCGCGAGGTGCAGAAAGTGCAGGCTGCGGTCGCAACCGAGTCGTCCCGCCTGCAAACCGAAGTCACCGGACTGGGCAGCCGCATCGCGCGCTTGGATGATTCCGCCTGCCGGCTGGAATCAGATATGGACACGCGCCTGACGCAAATGGCCAACGACCAAATCTCCGGCGCCCGCGTTCAACTCGAGCACGCGGTGGACGTGGTTCTCAAAGAACTGGGAACGCGCAACGCCAAGGAACTTGGAAATCAACTCGACACTGCATGCGGAAAGTTGAAGGTCGTTCAAAAGGGAATCGAGGCTTCGGTTTCTGAACTGGTGAAGACCGAGGTCGCAGCCGCGCTGTTGTCCTTCGGTCAAACCATGGAAGAGTTGGCGCAGGATTCTGTTGGCCGATGGCGGAGTGCGCTTGCCCGGGATCTGACTGCAGTGGCAAGAACTCTGGGCTCGCAATTCCAGACGGAAAGCGCGTCCGGCAACGGCGAAAAACAGGAGTCGGCAGCGGACTGACAAACATGACGGGTCAGCCTCTCTTACTTCGACGGGCTGGCCTCCAACTGATCCAGACGCCGGTTCAACAGATCGATATCGTCCTGGATGAGCGCAGGACTGGACAAGTCGATATTCAGGAATTGTTTCAGCAAGACAGCGGGAGGAGCATCGAAGCCGTTTTTCAGTAGTGCCGTGTAGCGCGGCACAAATTGCTCCCGGTTGGCGGTATAAAGCTGATAGTACTTCAGCGCCAGCAGCCCTCCGTAGACATAGTTCACATCGTACAAAGGGTCCTCATACATCAGAGACACCGTCGCCCAGCGATTCCGCAGCTCCGGCGTAGTCGCAGGAAAAATCGAAAATTGCCCGTCCACCCGTAGGGTCAACTTGTCGAGTCCATCGGCATCCCGAATCGTGCCTGCCGCAACGCCATCGTAAATCTGCTGTTCGAGAATTGCGTCCTGGGCTCCATAGAAGGCGTCCAGGCCCTTGATCTGCATCCATTTCTGAAGGTAAAAGCGCCGTGCCGCAGGATCGGTCGCATGCCCGGCGAGATAGTCCGCCAGGACAAGTTCATTGAAGGCCGCGAATGATTCAAACAGAAAGCTCGGTCCATCGGCATAGAGTGGACGCACCTGATTGGCCGACATCAGACTGCGGTGGGTCGCATGGCCGCCTTCGTGCGCGATCACTGACAGGTCCTTAAAGGTTCCGTCGTAGCGCCCAAGAAAAAGCATGCTGGTGCTGTCCGGGAAGCCGATAGAAAAACCTCCCGAGTAACGGCCCGGGGCTCCCCCGGGCACAATGTCCGCGCGTCCGCTGGCAGGGTCCACCAGCGCATCGAAAGCCTTCTGATACTCAACTCCTAATTCTGCGAAGGCTTCGTGAAAAATGTGTGGGATGTCGGCCAGTGAGGTGACGGGCGGAACAAAATCCGGCGAAGGAGCCGATTCATCCCACGCTTGAAACTGGGTGTGATTGGTGCGAAGAAAGTTATCACCCAGGATCTTCTCGAATCGCTTCGCTACTTCTCCGTGCTGCGCCATCGCGGCCAGCAGGGCACGAGTCTGCGCCGGGTCCAGGTACATGCTGCTGTACTTACGCGCCGGTGCATCCGGATAGTGATGCGCCCGAGCCAGCGCGTTCTGCGCTTTTACAGTTTGGATCAACGCAAACGCCAGCAAGTCGCGCCGGCTGGCGAACCCATCGAGCCGTCGTTTGAATGCCTCCTCACGTACGCGCGCATCGGCGTTTGACATCAGCAGATTGCGCTGCCGGATGACATCCAGTGGACCGGTTGCTGTCTGCACGGTTCCGAACGGAATACCTGCCACAATCTGTTGATACAAGTCGTATTGCCAGTCCGCAATCTCGGGGCGGAAGTCCATCGAGTAAGGCTTGCTCAGGCCCGGGCAGCACATGCGCGGCCTCGCGTCGAATATCTTCGATGGCAAATTTGTAAGGCTTCAGGCCTGCTTCCGCGGCATAGAAAGCTTGCAGCCGGTCTTCCGGAATCGCGAGAATTTCAGGGCTCAGGAATGCAGTGGCGGCATCGACTTGCGATTCGAGTTGGCCTTCCGCTTCGCACGCCGGGTCTTTGCGATTCAACGAGCAGCGGAGATGGAGATATCCGTCGTGTTTGCGATAAATCTTCAGCACATCCTCCTGCGCCTGCAATACCTTGAGCAGATTCGATCCTGTATTCAGCTGTCCCTTAAAAGCGTTCAGGCGTTTTAGCGCAGCATCGAGATCCGCGCGGGCCGCAACCTCGGCGGCGGGCGAGGCAAAGTAATATCGCCCCAGGTCGGCGGAAAGAGGTACCGCGGTCTGTGCAGCAACGTGCACCTCCGAGCATATTTCTGCACATAAGAGAAATATTAGAAAGCCTGCAAGTTTCATCATCCCGTCTTTCACAACCTCTGACCCTTATCCATCACAGGACGGATTGCGGGAAAGCCTATTGTTTCCCGCTTCCCCAGGTCAAACCAGTCCTGTAGCCGCTGGCAACTTGCACCAGGGAATGGGCATCTCAGGTTCCGCCAAACGGCACTTTAGTCGAGGGTCCGCAGGCTTTTATCTGGCTGGAATCGCGACCAGCCGCGTTCTCTGAACTGGCTTACAATATTGACTCCGAGAGTCCTTAACGGAAGACGGGAGTTTACTTGCGACTGCTCAGTGTTCGCCTGATTATCTCGCTTATCGTAGGCGTGACCCTGGTCTCGCTGTTCTCCGCATACTACGAAGTCCGCAGAGAAAAGCAGGGCCTGCGCAACGAGCTGGAGCGCAGGGCGGAAGTTCTCGGAGAGAGCCTGGTCGGAAACATTGAACCGCGCCTGGAGAAGGGTTCGGTCAAGGACATCAAGCGCGTCGTCGATCGCTTCAGCAACCGTGAGCACCTGGCGGGTGTCGCGGTCTTCAATACGAAGCTGGAACCGATCGCGGCATCCTCGGGCCTGCCTCAAAATCTGCAGCCTGAGTCCATCGTCGGTTCCCCAGGCCATCACGCAAAACGCGAAACAGAGTCAGTTTGTCCATCGCGCCAGCGGCGTGATCCATATTCTCGCGCTGCCTCTGCACCAGCAGGACCAGATCGTGGGTGAGCTGGTCATCGTGCACGACGCGAGTTACATCAACGCGCAGAGCGCCCTGGTTTGGCGCGAGACTTTCTTGCGGGCTCTGGTACAGGTGGTCTTGATCGCGTTGATCACGCTCCTGATTGTCCGCTGGAGCATCGCCGGACCCATTGCCCGGGCTGCGCAGTGGATGAAAGCAATGCGGGTCGGTCGCGCCGGCGGCATACGCGCTGCCATGCCCGATCTTGATTTGCTGCGGCCGCTGGCCCGGGAGATGGAGACTCTGGCCGAGAGCCTGACCGCCGCCCGCTCGGCCGCGGAGAAAGAAGCGCAGCTGCGTGAGGCCGGGGAATCGGTCTGGACGCCCGAGCGGCTTTCGGTGCACGTCCGCGGCAAGCTCGCCAACAGCCGCCTGTTTGTCGTCTCCAACCGCGAACCCTTCAGCCACGTTCGGCGAGGCAATACGGTGCAAGCCATTGTGCCGGCCAGCGGACTGGTCACGGCACTGCAGCCTGTGCTGTGCGCCTGCGACGGAACCTGGGTGGCGCACGGCAATGGCGACGCCGATCTGGAAACCGTGGACGCCCGCGACCGCCTGCGTGTCCCTCCTCAGGATCCCAAGTACACGCTGCGAAGAGTCTGGCTGACGAAAGAGGAAGAAGAAGGCTACTACTACGGCTTTGCCAACGAAGGCCTTTGGCCCCTTTGCCACATCGCCCATACCCGGCCGATGTTTCGCGTCTCCGATTGGGAGCACTACGCCAAGGCCAATGTAAAGTTCGCCAAAGCGGTGCTCGAAGAGATGGCTGGCACCGAAGCGCCGGTGTTGCTGGTTCAGGACTATCACTTTGCATTGTTGCCGCGCCTGGTGAAAAAAGCCCGGCCGGACGCCCGCGTGGCCATTTTCTGGCACATCCCGTGGCCGAACCCGGAAACTTTCGGAATCTGCCCCTGGCAGCGTGAGTTGTTGGAAGGGCTGCTGGGCGCCGATCTGATCGGATTTCACATTCAGTCGCACTGCACAAACTTCCTGCAGACCGTGGACCGCACTCTGGAATCGCGAATTGACTGGGAACATTTCGCCGTGGATCGAGAAGCGCATCGGACTGCTGTGAAGCCGTTTCCCATCAGCGTTGAAGTTCCCGCCGCCCGCGTTCAACCGGAACAAAATGCTTATGAGGAGACGGGTCGCGCTGCTGCAGGAGTCCGGCGTAGAGGCGCTATTCCTCGGCGTGGGCGTGGACCGCGTCGACTACACCAAGGGCATCCTGGAGCGCTTTCTGGCGATTGAGCGCATGCTGGAAAAATATCCTGTCTATCGGGAAAAATTCACCTTCGTGCAGATTGGCGCTCCCAGCCGCACTCACATCAAGCGCTATCACGACTTCCTCGCCGACGTAGAAGCTGAATCCGAGCGCATTAACTGGCGCTTTCAGACCGGAAAGTGGAAGCCGATTGTCTTCCTGAACCGCCAGCACAGTCACGCAGAGATTGACCGTTACTACCGGAGCGCGGACGTTTGCCTGGTCACGTCTTTGCACGATGGCATGAACCTGGTGGCCAAGGAGTTTGTCGCGGCTCGCGACGACGAACAGGGAGTGCTGGTGCTCAGCCGCTTTACCGGAGCATCGCGCGAACTGCGCGATGCTGTTCTGGTCAATCCTTACGACATCGAACGCACTGCTGAGGCAATCCGCTTCGCCCTGGAGATGGAGCCCGAAGAACGGACCGCCCGCATGCAACGCCTGCGCAAAGTGGTCAAGGAGCAGAACATCTATCGCTGGGCTGCAAACTTGATTGCCGAGCTTTGCGAGGTCCGCCTCGACTCTCCGGCTGAGGCCAAGCGGGCTGACCGACACGCCGTTTCCACTTCTTCATAACAAGCACTGGTTAGACCAGCAAAAGCATCAACCACCAAGGACACGAAGTTACACGAAGGGTTTCCTTCGTGATCCTTCGTGTCCTTGGTGGTTAACTAGCACTGGAACCCCAGCACCGGGACCAAAAATGACATCCCGCCTCACCCTTTCCGGGTGTACGATACGCTCGTTCTCTTCGAGGCTTCATCCTACCTAGGCGAAGGAGATCGGAAGCAGGCTTTGTCCGGTCCCGGCGCCTCCGTGGAGAGGAGGAGCCGTGATCCATTCAACCGAATGCGGCGCACAAATTTGGAGGCGCAGCAGTGTTTGTCTAGCCACCCTTTTCACCCTTCTGCTTCTGGTCGCAACAGTAGCTGCCCAGAAACCTCCAGACCCATCCGCTCCTCCCAAGTACGACCTTCACGCCGAAACCAAAATTAAGGGAATTGTCGACGAAGTGAAGATACCCCCCAAGGGAAGCGAAAAAGAGGCGGTTCACCTGACCCTGAAGAGCGGCGCGGATACGATTAACGTCTTCCTCAGCCCCAAGTCTTTCCTCGATGACATGGGGATGGATTTCAGCAAGGGAGACGAGCTCTCCATCTCTGGTTCGAAAATCAAGCAAGGCGATGCCGACCTCATCCTGGCGCGCGAAGTGGTGAAGGGAAACAACACTTTCGTCTTCCGCGATGACAAAGGAACTCCGGTCTGGAGCTGGCACCGCTGATCAGGCTACCCTTTAAGAGCGGCTTTGATGTACTTCTCACTTTTCTGAGCTGTCTTCCAGTCCAACCGCAAACAAATCTTCGCCATCTAGCGCTGTAAGCCATCCAAAAATTGCGGCCGGTTTTGGGTAACATAGGAAAGGCATCGGCGACTAGAGTCCTCGTGCACCAAAGTAAGCTACCCAATCCCTAAATGGCGTTGGATGATGGTGGTACGGCCTGCCTCGTGGCCAAATGGCAGCCGGGAAAATACTGATCGGATAACTCCTAAATGCTTTGCTCCCACGAATTTGTATGGCCCGATCGAGCCGCCGACGGCGGCTACCGCCAGTGCTGCGTGCTGTGCGGCGCCGAGTACAAATACGACTGGGAGAACATGCGGCGCCTGGAGCGCGTGTATGGCGAACCCGAGCCGAAAACCGCATCGAAGCTCAGGCACCCGGGCTTAATCTACTGGTTGAACTGGAGCCACGCCGCGTCGTCTTTGTGCGGAACCTGGCCGAGATCCTTGCCGGCCGGTCGGCGCCTCCACTCCCCGCAGGCAGCACCGCGCCTTTCTGGCCGGACGTCTTCATTGAATCAAGAATTCCCTGGTGGTGGTTCCTGGAATCCCTGCTGTGCCACGTGATTATGGTCGCGTTCGTGGTGATCCTGTCCCAGGTGTGGACCCAGCCGGAACCGTCGCAACGCAGAATCTTCGACCGGTCTTACATCAGCTACTATCAGCCGTCAGACACTTTTCCGGCCTTGCGGAGCAGTCCGCCGCGCCACTCATCCAGCGCCAGCCAATGGGAAGTCAAAGGGAAAGCCTGGGTCCGGTCATCAATCCCCGCTCCAGGTGGCGACCGAGCGTCGGCCGGGAAGCATCACTGCGCCTGACATCAAACTCACGGCGCCCGCGCGACCCAATATCGTGGCCGCCAATCCGGCGCTTCCCGCTATTCCATTTTCCGCCACCAGGCGCTCGCAATTGACCGTACCCGCAGGCCCCAACTCGGTCGTGGCACCACCGCCTGACGTGAACCAGACGATGGCCCGTCGGCTTGGTCTGCCGCAAGCTTCGCAAGCCTCGATCGTTGCGCCTCCCGCCGAGGTTAAAGGCATTTCTGGGCGACCCGGCTTAGGCTCTTCCGGCCTGGACTCCCTAAGACCGGCAGCGGTAGCGCCCGCCCCGGCGTTGCAAGCTGCAACTCGAGGCATGGGAGACCTCACCATCGGTCACTCCGAAGTTGTCGGTCCAGCGCCGCGATTGCCCATGGGCGAACAGCACGCCGGCTCGGGCATGGCCCGGGCGATTCTGGGTTTCCCTGGTACTTCCGTCGTACCTCCGGCGCCGACGGTGCAGCGCGCCGGAACTCTTATTGATGGTAGCGGGGCAGGAAACAATGGGCGCGGGAACTCGCTGTCCGGTGCTGCCTCACAGGTCGTTCCTCCGCCTCCTTCGGTTCAGGGCGCTGGGGACTCCGCCGGAACCGGACGCGGGAGTTCTTTCTCTAGTGCGGGCATGCAGGTCGTTCCTCCGCCTCCGTCCACGCAAGGCGCAGGAAGCTCCGCCGGGGCGGGACGAGCCGGTTCGCTTTCTGCAGGCGGCTTGCAGGCCGTGCCTCCGGCCCCGTCCATGCAAGGCACGGGGAGATCGGGAGGCGCTGGTCAATCGATCTCAGCGTCCGGCACTGGCTTACAGGGTATTCCACCAGCTCCCGGCGCAGGCGGTCAGGGCAGCGGCGGCAACTCCGGCGACGGGACACAAACCTCGGCCATGGAAGATCGAGCGGGCGCGTCGTCACCGACCTCCGAGACAGATAACGCGCACGAACCGGCCACCGAAGAGTTGCCGATTCGCTTGGTGGGATTGGCGCTGGCGCTGCCGAGTTCGTCTTATTTTTCCAACTATGAGGTTTTCATCGCGGAAAAAGCGATGAACAAGGTCAAGTCGCAGCTCATAAAACTGGTTTACGTTTCTCTTCCGTATCAGCGCCGGCTGTCGGAATACGGCCTGGACACTTCCAAAGTCCTTCGGCTCCACGTCAGGCGAGATTCGACTTGCGATGAGTCATTGCTGCAAATGACCTGGCCGGAAAACGATCCTCATCCCGACTCGCAGCACCCCGCCGACTCTCCCGGGCTGAGTGGGAAGGACAGAAGCGATTTGCTGCCTTGCTACCGCACCACCGCCGACGACAACCGCAAGGAACTTTCGCGAGCCCGCTAGTATTTCTCCAATAGTAAAGATCCAATTAGGGGTGACGCTCCAATAAGTGTTAGTTGTCTTTGCTTGGCGGGACACTGGGATTGGTCGGACACGCAACGTTTCCGATTCTCGATTAGAGACTTAGACAGAACGCGGAGCCAGTCTGGGAAGGCTCCGCGATCCGGTTACGGAGTGAGATCAATACCACAAGCTCTTAAAGCGGTTTCACTTTGCCACAGACCCACTCGTCTAGTGAGAGAGCCGCTTAGAGATTAGAGTGGCGTGCAGTGTGCCGCTCTTATCCCAGGTGCCCTTGCAGATCACGCGGTCACCGTCCTTGACGTCGCCGGCAGTAATGTCGTTGACCATCTTGTCACCGTGCTTCTGACTGACCCATTTGGTTGAGCTATCGTACTGGATGGTCCTCTCGTCGTTCGTCGAACCCAGTTTACGAACGGTCAGCGTGGACTTATCCGGACTGCTTCTCACGACATTACCCTCCCAGCGTACCTCCTTTGCCATCTTGTCCATGGCCGGGGCATCCTGGGCAAACGCCGCCGTTGCCAGCGGGAAGGCAAGTACAGATGCGAATAATAGACTGAGTACCCTTTTTCCCATGTGACCTTTCCTCCTCCTCCTGAAAGACTGTGGTGGTGCGCAAGAACAAAAGAACAATAGACCTTGTTAGTAAAAAGAACAATCCCTTCGTCAACGGCGCTGAGGAATCCTGCTGGAATCCTTGAACGCCTTTTCCCACTCGACATATCAAAAAGCGCCTCTTTAAGACGCCCGTGCCCCAGCCGGCTGTCCCAGACCGGGCTATTTTAGGTTGTCCAATAAGGCCGCAAAGTAGTAGACTTCCCCCGATTTAGCGAGGGCGCCTTCGATGAACATTATTCGTCTGCGATGGCGGCAATTGATGCTTGCCGCGATAGTGTGCCTGACTTGCGGGCTCTTTGCGTTTGGTGATGACCAGCCCAATCTGACCAACGACCAGATCAAGCAGTTTCTTCTCACCGCGAAAGTAGTGAATGCCAAGCAGTCCTCGAAGGGTATTACAAACCCCTGGCGGCTGACGCTTACCGACGGCACCATCACTCACGACGGTTCTTTCCAGAAAATCGATGAGCACAAGGCCAGCGCCCAGATGCAAAGCGGCACTGAGCTGAACTTCGTAGATTCGTACAAGTACAACATCGCCGCTTATATTCTGACTGAGATGCTTGGCATAGAAAACATGCTGCCGGTATATGTCGAACGCAAATGGCACGGCGATAGCGGCTCCCTCAGTTGGTGGCTGCCGGTGAAGATGGATGAAGTAGAACGACACAAGCAGGGGTTAAAGCCGCCGGACCCGGACGCCTGGAACGATCAGATGTACAAGATTCGCGTTCTGGACCAGTTGGTCTGGGATGCGGACCCCAACATGACAAACGTGCTGATTGGCGAGAACTGGAGGATCTGGAGGGTAGATTTCACCCGCGCATTCCGACTCCACGACACCCTCAAAGATCCCAACGATCTGGTACGCTGCGACCGGCATTTATTCGAGAAGCTGAAGACGCTCGACGGCAACGAGCTGACCGAGAAAACCAAGCGCTATCTGAACAAGAACGAAGTAAAAGCGCTGATGTCGCGCCGGGACAAGATTGTGGCGCAGTTCCAGAAGCTGATTGCTGAAAAAGGTGAGAACGAAGTGCTCTACTGAATCCCCCGGCCACTGGAGCGCTGATCACCCGCTCGGTTCGAACGTGGGTTGCTCTTTTGCGTATTCAGGTCTATTGTTTTTGGCCACTCATCACATCTCCCGGTTAGCCGGGACTTAAGGAGAAACACATGCTGAAGAAGTTGCCCTTGTTGTTGCTCACCGCCGCACTCACCTTTCCCCTGACGACGCCAGTGTTCGCGCAGGACGCGCCTGCCATGGACAAGATGTCCGCCGAGGCGCGCTGGGAAGGTCATATCATTCGGAGCAGTAAAGACAAGTCCACCCTAACCGTTCGCAAAGCGGGCACGAGCGAGGAAAAAACCGTCCTGTACGACAGTTCGACAAAATGGGTAAGTCAGAAACACGGCGACAAGAACGTCACTGACATCACTGCTGCCGATGTGAAAGACGGCGACCGGGTGATCTGCAAGGGAACGTTTGACAAAAACGGCGTCCTCCACGCCACTCTGATCTCCAAACGCCTCACCGGCATGTAAGCGGGTACGAATTGCAGGTAATCTACTGGTCTCAACATGAGGTCACGCAATTCGAATCGAAATGGTGAGTGCAAGGGACTGTGTGCAATTTTGCCGGGTTGTTCCCGGTTTTCCGTGACTCGATGCCATGAAGGCCGCCCGTCGGCGGCCTTCTGCCGCTTGGTCGGCTCCCCCGCGCGAGTTCTCAGTTGTTGACTTGTTCAAGTCTGGCAGCCTAAGATGCAGCGCGACAGAGGACGTCCTGCGGAACTTAATGTCTTGGTTCAAATCCGGCAGGGCTTGGCTGTAGGAGGCAGGAGCAGGAGAATGGTCAGCCCCCCGGTCCGTGTTGCGCCCTACCTTTCCCTTATATCCGTTATGTCCGTCCTCTTGCTCCTGCTTGCGGTAGCCTGGGCGGGACCGGCAAAGGCTCCAGCTCCGCCGCCACCAGACTCATTGATCGCCATCGGCGATGTTCACGGCGACTTCGACGACTTTGTCGGCATCCTCCAGCGCACCGGCCTTATCGACAAACAGAACCATTGGGCAGGCGGCAAGACAACCTTCGTCCAGGTGGGAGACCTGCTGGATCGCGGTCCCAAGCCCCGCCAGGTCATGGACCTGATGATTGCCCTCGAGAACGAAGCTGGCCAGGCTGGCGGCCGGGTGGTGAGCCTGCTGGGCAATCACGAAGTGATGAACATCATGGGCGATCTCCGCTACGTCACCCTGGTGAACTACGCCAGTTTTGCCGACAGCAATTCCGCGCAGCGGCAGAAATCCGCCTATGACGACTTCGTCAAGTGGAGCAGCAGTCACCAGGCATTACTAGCCGAACTGCCTCAGCCCATGGAGTTGACTGAAGCGGAATGGATGGCGCGGCATCCCCCGGGTTTCGTCGAGCAGCGCGAGGCTCTTGGTCCAAAAGGAACCTACGGACAGTGGCTGCGCGGACATTCGGGCCTGGCCCAAGTTGGCGGAAATATTTTCCTGCACGGGGGAATCCATCCTGACGTGGCCAAGACGAAACTTGATGCCATCAACGACCGCGTCCGCAATGAACTCAAGTCCTTCGATTCGGCGCAGCAGTATTTCGTCGACCAAAAGTTGATTCTCCCATTCTTCACACTGCAGGAAGTC
This sequence comes from Terriglobia bacterium, assembly GCA_963734265.1. Taxonomy (GTDB): domain Bacteria; phylum Acidobacteriota; class Terriglobia; order Terriglobales; family Acidobacteriaceae; genus JAIQFF01. The sequence continues at coordinate 785,844 of CAVTGN010000007.1, read as the reverse complement.
AATAACGTGCTTCAGGCGGAAATCATCGCTGAGCGAAAGGCGCGAGTATCGGCGAGCGATCAGCGCCAGAACCGGATTCTGGAATTCCTCAAGCGCGAAGACTGGCTCACCATGCGTCCGGATGGCCCATTCTGGTTCCGCGGCTACGACTCGTGGACTGACGAAGAGGGCGGCCCGCAGGTAGACAAGATACTGGGTGCTTACAAGGCGACCCACATTGTCGTCGGCCACACGGTGCAGAAGGGAGGGCGCATACGGCCCCGCTTTGATAGCAAAGTGTTCCTGATCGATACCGGTATGCTCAGCAGCTACTATCCGGGGGGTAGGGCCTCGGCCCTGGAAATCTGTGGCGGCACAAAATTCATCGCCGAGTATATGGATCAGCAGGTAGTGCTCGTGGACGCTGGCGGATCGCCTCCGAATGGCGGGACTGCGGCGGCGGGAGATGGTGCCACGGCAAATGGTGCAATGACGCCGGAAACCCTGGCAAACCTGCCCCCATACCCGATCTGTCCGGCAAGCAGTGCGGCAACGCAATAAGGACGAGATGAGAGAGAAAAACAAAAGAGGTTTCTGCCGATGAAGCGGTGGATCGAGCGTGCCCTGAATGTGCACCCCGGTGACCTGGGGCGCGGCACCCTTTTGTGCTCGTCCCTGTTCCTGGTCATCACCGCCTACAAAAGCGGCGGAGTGGTGGCGGCTGCCTTATTCCTCTCCCGCTTCCAGGCCAAGCAGCTTGCCTACGCCGACATTTCCAGTTCGGTGCTGGTGGCCGTGGTTGTAGCCGTATATGTACTGATCGCCCGCCGGGTTCATTTGCGCAACCTGCTGGTAAGCAGCATGCTGTTATTTGCCAGCAACTGCGCGATCTTCTGGGTGCTGGCTCACTTCTACTCCCGCCTTTTCTGGCTCTATCCGGCGCTCTACATCTGGGTGAAGATTTTTGGGGTTCTGGCTCCTACGCAGATCTGGACCCTGGCGAATTACGTCCTCACCACACGGGAGGCGAAGCGCGTCTTCGGCATGGTGGGAGGAGGCGGGGTTGCAGGGGGAATCTTTTCCGGCTACTTCTCCAAGACGATGACCAAAGGTTTCGGCGCGGAAAGCATGCTGCTGGGCATGGCGCTCTTCGTCTTGATTTGCGCCGGACTGGTCATCCTGATCTGGCGTCAGGGACAAGCCGCGGTCGCGGGAGGACATGAAATCACTGAGGGTACGGGCGAATCTGGCCCGCGGAATCTGCACCAGAGCATGCTCCTGGTGTTCTCCTCGCCCTATCTCCGTGCCTTCGCCGCCGTGATCTGCATTTCTTCTCTCGTGACTACGCTTACCGGGTGGCAGTTCCTGGCCATCGCGCAGCAAACCCTGGTCAAAAAAGATGCGATCGCGATCTACTTCGGGAACTTCTATTTTTACGTGGGTATACTTTCGATCCTGTTTCAATTGCTCTTTACCACGAGGTTTCTGCGCAAGTTTGGAATCGGCACCGCACTGTTCGTTCTTCCCAGCATGGTTTTTATGGGCTCGGCGGGCCTACTGGCCTTTGGCACCCTGAGCGCGGCGGTTGTGCTGAAAGGCTGCGACCAGACCTTGCGTTATTCCCTCGACAAGTCCACCGCGGAGTTGCTCTACCTGCCCCTTCCTGCCCGGCTCAAGATACAGGTCAAATGGTTCATCGACACTGTGATCTGGCGTATGGGGGACGGCTTGTCCGGGTTAACGGTTCTCATCTTCGCGACCACACTTCACTGGTCGGCACGCCAGGTCAGTTGGATCGCGTTACTGCTGGTGACGGGGTGGCTGGTGGCAGTTGCGGTGGTGCGAAGGGAATACATTGCCACCTTGAAGGAAAGCATCAGCCAGCATCGCGTGGATGTGGAACAGGTCTCAACCTCAGTTCTGGACCGTTCTACCGCCGACCTGCTGGCGTCGAACCTGACCGCTTCGGATCCCAAAGAGATTCTTTACGCCCTGAGCCTGTTCGAAGTGGAGCGGCAGAGAGCTGCGCATCCTGTAATCCGGGGCCTGCTGAAACATCCCTCGCCCGAGGTCCGGCAAAAGGCAATCTCTATTCTGGCGGAATCTGGCGACACCACGGTTCGAGCAGACATCGAACCGCTGTTACGCGATCCCGATCTCAACGTGCGCACGGAAGCGTTGCTTTACCTTGCACACTACGCTCACGTTGATCCCCTCGAACTCATCCAGGACGAAGGCGACTTCGCCGACTTCTCGGTCAGTTCTGCGGTCGTGGCATTTTTAGCGCGACCCGGCGAGACCCAGATCCTCGAGGCTGCGCACCAGATTCTAACCGGGATGGTCGGTGATCCCGGGGAGGGCCGGCAGCGACACCGGATCGAGGCAGCCCGCCTGCTGGGTGAATTGCCGGACTCGTTTGATCCTTTGCTCTCGAATCTGCTTGCCGATCCTGATACCGCGGTGGTGCAGCAAGCCATCCATTCCGTTGGCAGGCTGCGTAAGCGGCGGCTGGTGCCCGACCTGCTCGACCGGCTCGGCCATCACGAGCTGCGAGGCGAAGCCGCCAAAGCTTTAGGCGAGTTTGGAGACACGATCGTGGGAGCGTTGCGCGACCATTTGGGTGACCAGTCGGTATCGCTTGAAACGCGCCGGGAAATTCCTCCCATCATGGTCAAAATCGGAACTCCATCAGCGGCCCAGGTGCTGATGGATAATCTTCTCGAGAGCGATGCCACTCTGCGCTTCCGCATCATCAGTGCCCTCAACAAACTCCGCCGCCTGCACCCTGAGATCGAAACCGACGCTCAGACCCTGGAGACTGTGCTGGCTGCCGAGATTCTTGGGCACTACCGCTCCTACCAGATTCTGGACAAGCTGGGCGTACCGGAAAGCAGTCAAGACCCGGTCGCGCGCGCGCTGTCCGAGTCCATGCAACAGGAGTTGGAGCGCATCTTTCGCCTGCTGGGCTTGCTCTATCCCCATCTGGATATCCACAGCGCCTACCTCGGTCTTCAGTCCAAGAATGTGTCGGTTCACGATAACGCGCTGGAATTTCTGGATAACGTCTTGAAGTCCCAGTTACGCGAAATGCTGGTACCCTTGCTGGACGGTAAGATTACGGTCAGTGAGCGGGCTCGCGTGGCCCAGCGACTGGTCCACACTAAAATCGAGAGTCAGGAACAGGCCGTGGCCGCTCTCGTCACCAGCGACGATCCCTGGCTGAGATCCTGCGGCGCCTACGCCGTCGGAGCGTTCGGTATGAGATCTCTGGAACCTGAATTGGATCGATGCCTGAACGACGCGAACCCGCTGTTGCGCGAGACCGCGCGGGCGGCCAAGTTGCGGCTGGAAGCCTTGATAGAAAAAGCCTGAAGATTGGGCGTCGGACTTTCAGCCCTTGGCGGTCGGGCAGATTAAACCGGCGCCGAATTCCTCACAAATATGTGCTGGTGAACTCCACCAGCGCCTTCATTTTCCCACTGGCGGCACCCGAGTCGATCGATTGTGCTGCCAACGGCAATGCTTCTCCCAGATGGTTGGCTTTTCCCGCTGCAACCAGGGCCGCGGCCGCGTTCAGCAGTACCACATCCCGGCGGGGTGACTTCTTGCCGGCGAGGACTTCAGTAATGATGGCTGCGTTGGCTGTGGCGTCGCCGCCGGAAATATCCTCAAGCCGAGCCCGTTTTATTCCGAATTCCTCGGGCGTGACCTCGTAACTGCGCAAGTTTCCCTCGCGCACTTCGGCGATGCGGGTTGGTCCGGTGATCGTGATCTCGTCCAGTCCGTCCAGTCCGTGTACCACCAGGGCGCGATGCAGACCCAACATACTGAGCGCCTCCGCCAGTTTGTCCACCAGGTCGAGCGAATATACGCCCACCACCTGCGCCGAAGCCCGAGCCGGATTGGTGAGCGGCCCCAGCAGATTGAACACGGTGCGCAGGCGAAGTTCGCGGCGGGCGGGCTGCACATATTTCATGGCCGAATGCATCGCGGGCGCGAAGAGAAACACCATGCCAACTTCTTCAAGACAAGCCGCCAGAACCGCGGACGGCAAGCTGATCTTTACCCCCAGAGCTTCCATGACATCGGCCGAGCCGCACTTGGAAGAGAGACTGCGGTTGCCATGCTTGGCCACCCGTACGCCGGCGCCAGCGACCACGAAGGCCGTCGCCGTGGATATGTTAAAGGTGCCGCTGGCGTCGCCTCCGGTGCCGCAGGTATCAACCAGGGCATCGCGCCCAGTGCCGCTGACATCGACTGCGGAATCTTCGTGAACTGGCAGAGGGTCGGCAGCCGCGCGCATGGCCTCGGCGAAACCCACAATCTCTTCCACGGTCTCGCCCTTCATGTGCAAAGCAACCAGCAGGGCCGCGATCTGTGCGTCCGTCGCACTTCCAGAAAAAACCTCGGTCATCACCTCCCGCGCCTCTTCGCGGGTAAGCGATCCGCGGTCGTTTGCGATGCGTTGCAGAGCCTCATTGAGCATGGACGGATTATAAGGGTTCCAGGAGACAAGCCGGTGGCTGTCGCAACGCAGTGCTGGTCACGCTTTATTCGAGACGGGTTTGCCGTATCCCTGACCGTTCTATAAAATCGTACGTTGCTACCCGCTGCCCTAAGTTGCAAGCCCAGCTTTGCCGATAGGTCCAGTCAGCAATCATTATGAAAATTCATGAGTACCAGGCCAAGGGGATTCTGAAGAAGTACGGCGTCGCGGTGCCGCGAGGCGAAATGGCCGAGACCCCGGCCGCGGCGGAAGCCGCGGCGCAAAGGCTTTTCGACGCCGGGGCGACCGGCGTTGTGGTCAAGGCGCAAATACATGCCGGTGGGCGTGGAAAGGGCGGTGGTGTGAAGATCGCTAAGTCAGTGGAGGAAGCTGCCGCGCTTGCGGGCAAAATCCTTGGCATGACGTTGGTCACGCATCAGACCGGACCCGAAGGCCGCGTCGTACGGCGCTTGCTGATCGAAGAAACTTTGCCGATCGAGAAAGAACTCTACCTGGGAATCGTGGTTGACCGCACTCAAGCCCGCCCGGTGTTTATGGCCTCGGCAGCGGGCGGAATGGAAATCGAGCAGGTCGCGGCCGAGAATCCGGCTGCCATCCTCAAGGAATACATCGATCCCGGCATGGGCCTGGAAGCCTTTCAGGCTCGCAAGCTGGCGTTCGCGCTCGGACTGAAGGCGCCGCAGATCAATCAGGCGGTCCAGTTCATGAGCGGCTTGTATCGGGCGTTCGAGGAGACCGACTCATCGCTGATGGAGATCAATCCCTTCATTACTTGCACGGACGGCCGCCTTTTCGCGCTCGATGCCAAGATGAATTTCGATGACAATGCCATGTTCCGCCACCCCGATCTTCGCGAACTTCGCGACGTCACCGAGGAAGATCCGCTGGAAGTGGAAGCCTCAAAATACAATTTGAACTACATCAAGCTCGACGGCAACGTGGGCTGCATGGTGAACGGCGCTGGTCTGGCTATGGCGACTATGGACATCATCAAATATGCGGGCGGCATGCCGGCGAATTTCCTTGATGTGGGTGGAGGAGCCAACGCGGAACAGGTCACCCACGCTTTCGAGATCCTGCTCAGCGACAAAAGCGTGAAAGCGGTTCTGATTAATATTTTCGGCGGCATCCTGCGGGTAGATACGCTGGCAACCGGAGTTGTCGAGGCGGCCAGGAAGACGCAGATTCAGCTTCCTATTGTTCTCCGGCTGGAAGGCACCAATGTCGAGGCCGGCCGCGAAATCCTGAAACAGTCAGGCTTGAATTTCATCGTGGCTGAAACCATGAAAGACGCTGCCGAGAAAGTAGTAGCGGCAGCGAGCGCGGCTTAGTAAATTTCCTGCGCTTTGTAATCAGTTTTGAGGGTTGAGACGAATCCATGGGTATTTTGGTAGACAAGTCGACGCGGGTGATCGTGCAAGGACTGACCGGGCGTGAAGGCACGTTCCACGCCAAGGCTTGCGCGGAGTACGGAACTCAGATTGTAGGCGGAGTCACGCCGGGCAAGGGCGGCACCACCCACGAAGGCTGGCCGATCTTCAACACGGTTCAGGAGGCGGTGGAGAAGACGGCAGCGGATACCTCCGTCATCTTCGTGCCGCCGCCATTCGCGGCCGACGCGATCATGGAAGCCGCCGACGCCGAGCTCGAGCTGATCGTCTGCATCACCGAAGGCATCCCCACTCTCGACATGGTTCGCGCCTGGGAATACCTGCAAAATAGGCGATCGCGGCTGATCGGTCCCAATTGCCCAGGCATTATTTCGCCGGGACATTGCAAGATTGGCATCATGCCGGCGCGGATTCACAAGGAAGGCCCAGTGGGAATCGTCTCCCGCTCCGGGACCCTTACATACGAAGCCGTCTATCAGTTGACCACGCGCGGGATTGGACAATCGACTGCCATCGGCATTGGCGGCGATCCCATCATCGGAACCAATTTCCTGGATGCGCTCGAACTTTTCAACCGCGATCCGCTGACCGACGCGGTAGTGATGATTGGCGAAATCGGCGGCAACGCCGAAGAAGTGGCGGCCGAGTACGTGAAGACGCACATGAAGAAGCCGGTGGTCGGATTCATCGCCGGTCAGACCGCGCCTCCGGGACGACGCATGGGTCACGCCGGCGCGATCATCTCCGGCGGCAAAGGGACCGCTGCCGAAAAGATCAAAGCCATGGAAGCCGCGGGCATTCGCGTAGCTAAATCACCGGCCGAGATTGGCGAAACCGTCGCCGCAGTGATGACCGAAATTGCCAAAGTGTAGAAAGATCTGAGAACTGGGAACAAGTAACTGAGAACTGAAACGAAAATCACTCAACATGAAAACACTTCAACGCACTCTGACTATCGTTAAACCCGACGCCGTCCGTAAACACGCGATCGGCGACATCATCGAACAGTTCGAAAAAAACGGCTTTAGTATTTTGTGCATGAAAATGCTCGAAATCTCCAAACATCAGGCGGAGCAGTTTTACGCTGTCCACGCCAGCAAGCCGTTCTTTGGTTCGCTGACAGAATTCATGTCCAGTGGCCCGATCGTCGCTCTGGCGCTGGAAAAAGAGAACGCCATTGCCGATCTCCGCAAGCTCATGGGCGCCACCAATCCGGCGAACGCGGAAGAAGGAACGATTCGCAAGAAGTGGGCTACCAGCATCGAGCACAACGCGATTCACGGCTCCGATGCCGATGACACTGCCAGATTCGAACTGAGTTTCTTCTTCGCAGGCTACGAACTGGCAGCCTGAGGACTAACGACTAATCCCTAACGACAGGTGTTCCATGCCACTGGTGCAAGTAACCATGCTGACCGGCCGCACGGCCGATCAAAAACGCAAGCTGGCGCAGCGTATTACCGATGCCATGGTGGAAGAAGCCGGTGCTCGCCGCGAAGCCATCGTCGTGGCATTCCATGAAGTGTCAAAAGAGAGCTACGCTTCCGGCGGAGTGCTGATGGTGGACAAGGGAAAATGACCTTTACCCGGGCGAGGCCTGCCCGCGCACAGCTTGCACATGTCAGCTTAGCGGCGCGTAGAGATGGCCCTCGACGCGGTCAGCGATCTTGGGCAGTTCCTTTTTGGCGTACTGCAGGAAGTGAGGTGACGCGCGGTGCGCCTCGAGCGCTGCGTCATCCTTGTATTGTTCGTAGATGAAGAACCGACGCGGTTCAGTCTTGTGTAGATGCACGATGTACATGATGCAGCCAGGTTCCTTGCGTGACTCATCGGTGAGCTTGGAGAAGATTCCTGCCACGTCCGCTTCCCGGTTTATCTTTGCCATCCACGTTACCGCCAGGACAACCATCGCTCGCTCCGCTCCCTAGATTTTTGCTGTGACACCGGATTTCTCTCCGGTGAGCTCCCGCAGTTCTGCCGCAAACCCATCCACCACCATCGTCTGCTCGCGTCCCGGCCCGGTAGAAACCATACCGACACGCGCGCCACTTTCCTTCTCCAGAAAAGCCAGGTACTCGCGCGCCGCCGCGGGTAGATCTTCCATTCGCGTGATGCCTTGAGTGGGCGTGCGCCACCCTGGCATTTCGCGATAAACGCATTCGATCGCGTCATAACCGCTGGCGTGGGCTGGAATTTCGTCGGTCGCTTTGCCGTTTATCTTGTAACCGACGCACACCGGAATCTCGGCCATTTCATCCAGCACATCCAGCTTGGTGACCACCAGCCAGGAGATGCCGTTAATCATGCCAGCGTATCGCAACAGTGGCAAGTCGAGCCAGCCGCAGCGCCGCGGACGTCCCGTCACCGCGCCATACTCATTGCCCCGCGCCCGCAGCAGGTCGCCGCGTACATCGAGAGCCTCGGTTGGGAATGGGCCGCCGCCGACCCGCGTACAGTAAGCCTTGGTGACGCCGATCACGGTATCGATCGCGGTCGGTGCGATCCCGGTCCCGATCACGGCTCCGCCAGACGTCGCGCTGGAGGAGGTCACGAACGGGTAAGTGCCATGATCGATGTCGAGCATCGTGCCCTGCGCGCCTTCGAACATGATGGACTCGCCCTGTGCCAGCGCCCGGTTCAACAGTGCGGCCGTGTCGCATACGAACGGGGCCACTTTCGCCGAGGCCTCCGCGTATTCCTGATACATCTTGTCGGGATCCAGCGGCTCGGAGTTAAACAACGCGTGCGCGATCATGTTTTTCTCGCGGCAGGCATTCTCGATGTGGGTACGGAGAAGTTTCAGATCGAGCAAGTCCGCTACCCTCAGCCCCCTTCGGCCCATTTTGTCTTCATAAGCCGGACCGATGCCGCGGGAAGTTGTGCCAATCTTTACCCGCCCAGGAGCATTTTCCGAGGCCAGTTCGATCATGCGGTGGTAAGGCAGGATCACGTGAGCGCGGTTGCTGACGAACAGGCTGCCATCGACTTGCACACCGGTTTCGCGCAACGCGGCCACTTCCTTGAGCAGGGCCACGGGATCAAGCACCACGCCATTGCCGATCACGCTGCGGCAGCCGGAGCGCAGGATGCCACAGGGCACCAGCTGCAGAATGAATTTTTTCCCATTGATGATGACGGTGTGTCCGGCATTGTGCCCGCCGGCATAGCGCGCTACAACCGAGAAATTTTCGGAGAGAACATCAACGATTTTCCCTTTGCCCTCGTCGCCCCACTGCGCGCCAACGACAACCGCAGTCTTACCCTTCTTCAAAGCAAACTCCGTGGAACAGGATGGCGGCCGCCCCGGCCGCATTGCGGGGTCGCACACACTTTATGCCCGCGAGGAACTTCTTTACATTGAATTGCAGGGAAAGAATGGGCTGATGTGTACCGATAATCATAACCTGCCGGCCCGTGGATGAGCAATTCGGAAAGCACAGGTCGGTCGCCGGTCTTCAGCCGTCAGGTTTGCAGCCGGCTGACGACTGAAGACTGACGACTGTAAACTGGTTGTATGCCCGAACTTCCTGAAGTTGAAACCATCGCCCGGGGCCTGGCCAGCCGAGTCACGGGGGACGTGATCGAGTCAGTCTGGCTGGGATCGAAGCCTGAGCCTCTGAAATCTCCGGCGGCGGAAATCGCCGCGACCCTCGACGGGCGGCGCATCGCCGGCGTGCGCCGCGTCGGAAAGCATATTGTCATTGACCTGATCTCCGATCGTGTGGCGCGGGCGCCCACGCCCGCGAAGAAGCTCGAAGCGTCGAAGGCCTCGTCTCTAAGCAAAAAGACCCGGTCCGCCTCGCGCAAATTAAGGGGCAAACCCGATCGCGCGCAATCCGGGACACAAGCAACCGCCCAGTGGATCGTTCACCTGGGAATGACGGGCCGGATGCTGGTCTGCCAGCCCGACGACGAAATCACAAAACACACTCACGCCGTTGCAAAGCTGGCATCGGGAAGGGAATTGCGCTTCGTCGATCCCCGCCGCTTCGGACGACTGAGCGTGGCGCAAGGTTTCGAGGCGGCTGGCTCGGAACCGCTTGACGTTGAGTTGGAGCAATTCATAAGCCTGTTCCGTGGCCGCAAGACGCCGATCAAAAGTGCCCTTCTGAACCAGAAACTTTTGAGTGGCGTTGGGAATATCTACGCCGATGAGTCCCTGTTTCGAGCCGGCATCCGGCCGCGGCGGAGGGCGTCGTCGCTTACACGCGAAGATCTGCGACGGCTTCACCCTGCCGTTCAGGAAGTGCTGCGAGAGGCGATATCCCTGGGCGGCTCCTCGGTATCCGATTACGTCGACGCCGACGGCGAAGAGGGATTTTTTCAACTTCAGCACCGGGTTTACGGCCGGGAAGGGGAACCCTGCCTGGTCTGCAAGACCCCGATCAAACGCGTGGTGATCGCGGGCCGCAGCAGCCACTATTGCCCGAAGTGCCAAAAGTAGCGCCGCCGTCCCGGCGGCTGTCGTGGGGTCATCCCGCCCCCACCGCACGAATGCCCCAGGATCCTGCAAATTCGGGCGTCACTCCGAGTAGCCAACCTCGGCAACCCACAATCTGAAATCAGCGGTCCGGAATTTGGTACGCTACTCGCGCATGTCCAACTTCTCCATCGGCGTTGATCTCGGAGGAACCAACCTTCGCATCGCCGCCGTCAACCAGCAGGGCGATCTGATGGAGAAAGTCACTCTTGGTACGCGGGTCGCATTGGGCAAGGACCACGTCATCCACGAAATGGTGGATGCGATTCGTGTGCTCGCCGTCAAATACCGCGATGCCGGATCGCTGCAAGGGATTGGCGTCGGAGTGCCGGGCATCATCGATTTAAAGACCGGCATGCTGCGCGAGTCACCCAACTTGCCGGGCTGGTCCGAATCTCCGGTGCGAGATCAAATCGAGAAACTCCTGGGCACGCGAGTGATTCTCGAGAACGACGCCAACGTCGCGGCGCTGGGCGAAAAGTGGTTGGGCGCAGCCAAAGACGTAGACGACATGATCATGCTCACCCTGGGCACAGGCGTTGGCGGCGGAATCGTACTCGAAGGCCGCATCTGGCACGGCATGACCGGAATGGCCGGAGAGTTCGGGCACATGACAGTGGAGCCCGAGGGCCCGTTGTGCGGTTGCGGCAACCGCGGATGTGTCGAGCAATACGCCTCGGCCACGGCAGTGGTTCGCATGGCCAAGGAGGCGATCGCCTCCGGCCGCGCGCCCAAACTGGCCAGCGCCGCAAATTCTGATGCGGAATTCAACGCCAAGGCGGTTTACAACCTGGCCATCCAGGGAGACGACGAAGCCCGGAAAATCTTCGGCCGGGTGGGACGCGCGCTGGGGATCTGCATTGCCAACCTGGTGAACGCGTTCAATCTTCCGATGTACGTTGTGGGCGGCGGAGTTTCCAGCGCGTGGGAGGCGTTTTCGCCATTCATCTTTGAAGAATTGCGCCAGCGCTCGCTGATCTACGCGGCCACTGCTCCACGCTCTGCGCTTGCAGATGGGCAAGGCGCCTCAGGCCAGGTCGAATCTGAAGGCCCGACCAGAACGATCATCACCCGGGCGCTGCTAGGCAGCGACGCCGGATTGTACGGCGCCGCCCAACTGCCAATGACAAAGAGCAAATAGGCGGTCACGATCCGCATTTCAACAAAGCCTGTCATCCCGACCGCAGCGAAGCAACGCAAGCGCAGTGGAGAGCCTGCCCTGAGCGAATTCCGAGTGCCAACGAGGAGGAGTCGAATGGGGACCTGCTTTTTTCCGGCAGCGTTATGATCCTTCAGGAATTTCTTATTTTCCCCAGCGCCTTCAATAGCGCGTCATTTTGCTCGGGAGTTCCAATCGTGATGCGGATGGCTTGCGGAGCGCCCCATGGCCCGAGGGGCCGCACCATAATTCCCTCAACCTTCATCTGTTCGGAAAACTTTGCAGCATCCCGGCCCACCTCGCAATACACGAAATTCGCCCAGGTTTCGGTCACGGCATACCCAGATTCTGAAAGCCGGCGCACCAGCCGCTCGGACTCGCGAGTGTTATTTTCGACAGCTTTGCGAATGTGGTCTTGATCGTCTAGAGCAGCCAATGCCCCGGCCTGGGCAAGGCTCGAGACGCAATACATTGCTCTCTGCCCGTAGATGCGCTTTATAAGCTGGGCGGACGCGATGCCGTATCCCACCCGCACGCCGGCCAGGCCGTGCACCTTGGAAAACGTGCGTAAGACTACGACGTTGCGTCCCTCGCGCACGTAATCCAGGGAACGCGAATACCTCACGCCGCGTTTCGCAGCGAAATCGGCGGCAAATTCGTAGTAAGCCTCGTCAATCGCAACCACGACGTGTTCCGGAACTTGCCCCAGGAACAAGTCAATCTGATTCGACGTCAAAAGAGTGCCGGTTGGATTGTTGGGATTCGCCAGAAAGACGATCCGGGTATTCTTGTTCACTGCAGACACGATTCCGCTCAGATCAAACCCGTTCTTGCGCATCGGAACTTCGATCAGATGGGAGTTGGCTGCTTCTGTGGCCATCCGATAAACGATGAACGATCGTTCGCTCGTAACTGCATTGTGTCCGATCCCCAAAAACGTTCGCGCCAGCATTCCCAGAAACTCGGTGAGCCCACCGCAGACGAGAATCTGGTTGATGTCTACGCTGTGGTGTGCGGCCAGTTTGAGGCGGAGGGCGGAGGCATCGTCATCCGGATAGCTGCTGCAGTCAGCGAGCGCCGCCTGCATGGCCTTGACGGCGGATGGCGAGGGTCCAAACGGATTCTCGTTCGAATCCAGTTTGATCATGACTAGTGTGGACGCGCGTGTTTCGCCGACGCGCCGTCGGCAATGCCCCAGTCATCTTGACCGCCGATTTTAGACGGGTTACTTCCTTCAAAGTCAGATGACGAAACTTTCCCGGAAGAACGTCGAGCTGCAGCGGGCCGTAACGCACCCGCTTTATTTTCTCCACGTGATGGCCAACAGCTTCGAACATCCGCCGAATTTGGCGATTTTTTCCCTCGATCAGCGTGACTTCGTACCAGGGATTGTCGGCTTCGCGGATGGCTTCAATCTTCGCGGGCGCGGTCTTCGATCTTCTTCCGCCCTTGGACTGAATGAAAACTCCGGAGCGCAGCTTGGCCAATCCGTCAGCCGAAGGCGTTCCGGCAACTTTTACCAGGTAAGTTTTGGGGACGTGAGAAGAGGCCTTCATCAGTGCGGCCGCCAGTTCTCCATCGTTGCTGAGCAGAAGCAGGCCTTCACTGGCGTAATCGAGTCGTCCAACCGGATAAACTCGTACGCCCACGCCGCGAAGCAAATCCATCACCGTCGGTCGCCGCTCGGGATCACTCACCGCAGTGATGTAGCCCTTGGGCTTGTTCATCAGCAGATAGACGTACTTCTGCGCGCCGTGCAGCAACTTGCCGTTGACCCGGATGTGATCACGCTCAGCGTCGGCCTTGGTGCCCAGTTCCGTGACTACTTTCCCGTTCACCGAAACCAGGCCGCCTGAAATAAGCTGTTCCGCCTTGCGGCGAGAAGCGATTCCGGCGGCGGCGATGATTTTTTGCAGACGTTCAGCGGGCATGAATATGGCTAAGTCTGGATGTCCAGTACCGATGTGCGGATGGCGCCGGTACTCTTCTCAACCATTGTACTGTGCGCGCCAGATCATTCGAGACTAAAGTGTGTGAGAACGAGTCCAGGTCGGAAAAACTCAGCGGTTAAACAGGCTGTTTCTGCACAGGAAAATACGTGGCGTCGCCCATAACCTTGATGGGGTCTACGGCGGGAAAACTACACACGCCGACTGCAGAATCTGTCGATCGTTTCAAGCCCAACTCAGCCTCAGGCAGCTGGATCATTTTCTCCGGCAGAGCGCGAGTGGGAGGAGGCTAACTCACTCTCCGGCTCGGCGGTCGCGCCTTCAGCCTCAATTTGCGAAACGCCAGTACTCTCGGGAATATCGTTTTCCGCCTTTGCGGTGCCGTCTGACAGGGGCAGCATTTCGCTCTGGAACGACTCTGCCACCAGCTTTTCAAACTCCTCCATGCTGGGCAGTTCGCTTACATCCTTCAGGCCGAAGCGCAGCAAAAATTCCTTGGTCGACTTATACAGGATCGGGCGCCCGATGACCGCCTTCCGTCCCGCAGTCGTGATCAGCTTGCGATCCAGTAGCGTGGCGATGACTCCGCTTGAGTCCACGCCGCGAATCTCGCTGATCTCAGGCACCGTGACCGGCTGCTTGTACGCGATCACGGCCAGAGTTTCCAGCGCGGGAAGAGAGAGGCGAATTGGCGGCTTCAGGCTTTTGGCAAATTCGCGGACCACGTCATGCTGCTCAGGCTTGGTGGACATGCGATATCCACCCGCGATCTGGCGGATCTCAATCCCACGGTGGGCGGCGGAGTAGTCGTCGATCAGTTCCTCCAGCGCGACGCGAACCCGTGACTTGACCTCATCTTCGGTTGCGCCTTCGGCGATTGCAGTATCATTCAGCAACTCGACAATATGATCGAGCGTGATCGGCGTCTCCGCCGCGTAAATAATAGCTTCGAGTTTCGCTTTAAGACTCATAATTAAGCGCCCCACAACTCAGAATAAACGATCGGCAAATGTAGGCGCGAGCGTCTCGTGTGCGGCGGCAACGGCTGAGCACGAGCGGACGCTCGCGCCTACATCAACCAGCGACCACTTTTACTTCCAGTCATCACGCACCACAGCCTGCTCGGCCACAATCGCGTCAAATCCAGTATGCTTGCGCAGCAAGATGTCTCCGAAGAGCCGGTCCTGCCGCAACTGAATGGCCTGCAGCCGCACCATTTCCAGCAGGGCGAGAAACATGCATACCAGCGCCGAGCGCGAGTTCACGTTGCGCAGAATTTGCTTCAGGCGAAGAGGCCGGTCTTCCAGCGCGAGCCGCCGCTGCAGATAATCGATCATCTGCGCAACTGTGACTGACTCCTCGTCAACCTGGAGCAGGGGGCGGGAGCGGGCGCGCTCCAGAATCTGCTGGAAAGTTTTTACCAGGTCGATGACGTCGGCCGCCATTTCTGGCTCGGTCCCCTCCGCGTCCATGAATTCCTTGATCGAAGGATTGGACCTGACCGCATCTTCAATCTGCTGTTTCTGCAGCAGCATCTGCGCCGCCGACTTGAATTTCTCGTGTTCGATCAGCCGGTTAACCAGTTCCGCGCGGGGATCGTCTTCTGCGCCGGCCAACGCGTCGGGATCGCGCGGCAGCAGCATCTTCGACTTGATATGAATCAGCACTGCCGCCATGTATATAAATTCGGCCGCGACATTCACATCCAGTTCGCGCAACTTTTCCACGTAGGCGAGGTACTGCGCCGTGATGCGGCCGATCGGAATATCGTAGATGTCAATATCCTGCTTGCGGATAAGGTCGAGCAGCAGATCGAGCGGCCCTTCGTAAACGTCGCCCACCATGACCGAGAAAGGGAAGTCGCTCTCCGGTTTCGGCTTCTGCGCTGCCGGCATCTGCACCACCGGCGCCAGCGTGGTTGCGGCTTCCGGTTCAGACGACTGTTCCGGAGCGATTTTTAGATTGTCAGCCATTATTTCCTGATTTACGGCTTCCTGCGTTCACCAACCCATCGTAGTCGAGCGTCATGCCCATCGACTCGCGAACCTCGTCCATAGTCGCGCTTGCGACCTTGCCGGCGCGAGATGAGCCTGCCTCCAGAATATCCCAGGCCAGCCGCGGATTGTCCTCATATTTCTTTCGCCGCTCCTGCATGGGATTGAGAATGCTCACCAGGGCATCCGCCGCCCAGCCCTTGCACTCGATGCAGCCGATGCCGGCGGAACGGCAGCCTTCGTCCACTTTCATGATAGTCGCGCGATCGCTGAAAATCTTGTGCAGATCGCCCACAGGACAAACATCGGGATTGCCAGGATCGCTGCGCCGGACCCGCGCCGGGTCGGTCACCATGGTCTTCAATTTTTGCCGCACCACCGGCTCGGGATCGGTGAGGAGAATCGTGTTTCCGTACGACTTTGACATCTTGCGCCCGTCGGTGCCCGGCAGTTTTGCGGCCGGAGTCAGCAGCGGCTGTGGTTCGGGAAAAACGTACGCGCCTTTGCGGGTGTAGAACATGTTGAAGCGGCGCGCGATTTCGCGTGTCAGTTCCACGTGCGGAACTTGGTCTTCTCCGACGGGAACAAAATCGCCTTTGTAAATCAGGATGTCCGCCGCCTGCAGCACCGGGTAGCCGAGAAATCCGTAGGTATTCAAATCTTTTTCCGTAATATTCTCGCGCTGTTCTTTGTAGGTGGGGACACGCTCCAGCCAGCCCAGGGGCGTGATCATCGAAAACAGCAAATGCAATTCGGCATGCTGGGGAACGTGCGACTGAATGAACATGGTGCAGCGATCGGGATCGAGCCCGGCGGCCAGCCAATCGAGCAACACTTCCAGCGAGTTTTCTTTGATGCGCGAGGTGTCGGCGTAATCGGTAGTGAGGGCGTGCCAGTCGGCGACGAAAAAGAAGCAGTCATACTGCTCCTGCATGCGCACCCAGTTGTCGAGCGCCCCGACAAAATTTCCCAGGTGCAGTTTGCCGGTGGAGCGCATGCCACTGAGCACGCGTTTGCGTTGGCTTGAGCGAGAGGTCATCAGATTCTCAATAGGATGTAGTTAAAAATTCCGATGGCTGGGCTGATCAGCCTGCCCAATAGTCCGCCTCCCCAGAAAACCAGGAGCAGCAAGCCAAATGTGCCTACTGTGTCATAGACGCGAAGAATTCCGGCGGGCAACAAATGACGCACTACGTGGCTGCCGTCGAGCGGGGGAACCGGGATGAGGTTGAAGACGCCCAGTACGACGTTGATCACCATCACCTCATAGAGCAGCAGGCACAATGGCACCAGAAACGAGTCAGAATCTGTGGAAATAAAGCCCTGCGGAATGCCGAGAACGATCTGCTGTCCCACTGGCGAAACCAACTTAACCAAAGCCAACAGAATCACGGCACAAATTGCCACGGTAAAATTGCTGATCGGTCCCACCACCGAAGTGAGGATGTCATCCAGTACGGGATTCTTGAAATTTCGCGGGTCCACCGGCGTAGGCTTCGCCCAACCCAATACCGGGACGTGAAAGAATAAGGCCACTGCCGGCAACAGAAGCGTTCCGATCGGATCAATATGGCGGATGGGATTGAGCGAAATTCGGCCGAGCAAACGGGCCGTGGGATCGCCGCGCAAATTGGCCATCCAGGCGTGCGACGACTCGTGGACGCTGATCGCGAACAGAAACGCGATCAACTGAAACACGATGTCCATGTAGTGCAGGGTCATGCGAGATTGGCTTCGATACTAACACGCGGAGCCGCGATTCCGGCGGTTTCGAGCGCGAGCCGAGCGCATCGAAAGCGGTTGTAATTACTGCATCAATGTTTTTCTTTTTCTATCGCCTTACGCAGTTCTTCCGGCGCGATCGATTTTACCTTGATCGGCTTGGCGGGAATGCCCGCCACGACGGTGTAGGGATCAACATCTTTCGAGGCGACTCCCATCGAACCCACCATGCCGTGTTCGCCGACCTTCACACCGCTTAAAACTGTCGCGTGATATGTAATTCGCGCCTTGGGCCCGATTTCTGTCTTGTGATTGGTCACGATCATTCCGTCGTTGAGATCGTGGGCATGCGAATAGATGTTGGCGTAATCGGAAACTGACGAGCCTTCGTGAATGATGATTTCTCCACGGTCATCGAGCAGGACATACTTGTGGATGGTGCAGTTGTCTTCCACCGTCAGGTTGTAGCCGAAGGAGAACTCGACTCCGTGGAAAATCTTCACATTGTTGCCGCAATGCTTGAAGACGTGGCGCGCCAGCATGGCACGCACTTTGTGCCCCAGCCAGTGGTTCAGGCCGACTGGGGAGCGATCGTACATCATCCAGAACCAGATTAGTGGTTTGCGTTCGCCATATTTTGCGGGATCGGCGTCGCCGTAAGTTTCCGGCTCCAGCGTGGCATTCCGCGGATCAAGAGAGTGGACGAGAGTTTGAATTGCCAAAGGCGCGGCGGGATCAGGAGCCGCGTAGGGACGCCCAAGATAAAGCTGATGCAGGGTTTCGCGCACAACGTTACTGCGATGTTCGGGATCGCGATTCGCGAACTCGCGATCGAGTGTGTCAATCCATTCGAGGAAGGCCTTCTCTGCGGCCGGGACGGGTTTGAGAGCTCGATATTCGTATCGGGGCATCGTTGCCTCGCTCTGATTGCTCAGCAGGAAAGGTAAAACATAGCACACCGCATCTGACGACGATGCCGGGATCTCGATTTGCTTTGCGTACTTTGCGTCCTTTGCGGTTAAAAGGCCTCAACCGCAAAGTACGCAAAGAACGCAAAGGAAAACAGACCACGTTTCAGGCTAGGGTTTCGGCATGATGTTCTATAATGCGCGCGACCTATGAGAGCCAAGAAAACCGTAAAGCCGCATCCCATGCCGGTGGACGCGTTGGTGTATCCACGCTTTTCCGGAGTGCCGACGTTTATGCGGCTGCCCCATATTCCTCACGCGGAGGAACTCGACCTGGCATTGATCGGCATCCCGTTCGATGGGGGCACAACCTATCGCCCGGGCCCGCGCTTCGGCCCACGCAACATTCGCGTGCAGTCGGCCATGATCCGCCCCTGGAATCCGGTGCTCAAGGTAAACCCGTTCGAAAAATGGCGAATCGGCGATTTCGGCGATCTCTCCATTAACCCGCTCTCGATTGAAGACACCTATCGGCGCATCACGGATCAACTGGGCGATGTGTTTCGGGCCGGCGCGCGTTCGGTGTGCGTCGGCGGCGATCATTCTATTCTGCTGCCGATTCTCAGGGCCATCCACAAACATTTCGGACCGGTTGCCTTCATTCAACTCGATGCGCACGGCGACACCTGGAGCGGATACTTCGGCAGCCCACACTCGCACGGCACGCCGGTGAAATATGCCGTGGAAGAAGGTCTGATCGAGAAGGGCTACGCGCTGCAAGTGGGATTGCGCGGCCAGGTTTATTCCGACAAGGACTTCGATTTCGCCCATAAGCACGGCATCAAGATCGTCACTTCGGAAGAGTTTCACCGGGGCGGGGTCGCGCTGGTCAAGCGACACCTGAAGAAATTGCGCAACCGGCCGGTTTACATCACGCTCGATATTGACGTGGTTGACCCCGCCTACGCTCCCGGCACCGGCACTCCGCAAGTGGGCGGCCTGTCGAGCCCGCAGATTCTTGAACTGGTTCGCTGCCTGAAGGGTCTGAAGCTGGTGGGGTGCGATCTGGTCGAAGTTTCACCGCCGTACGATAACGGAGAAATTACTTCGCTGCTCGCGGCCAATTTGCTCTTCGAGTTGCTGTGCCTGTTCTAGAGGATGGCTCCCGACGCGGGTAAATCAGCAATTAGCAATTGGCAATTAGCATTTAGCCAAAACATCGACACCAGTTTGTTAGTGCGAATTGCCAATTGCTAATTGCTAACTGCCAATTGCTGACTGCATGACTACCCTCGCACGCAAGCTCCGCGTGGTCGATTACTTCGCCCTGGGATGGGGCACGATGGTCGGCGTGGGCTGGCTGGTGGTAATGGACGACTGGCTGCTGCGAGGCGGCCCGCTGGGCGGCGTTCTTGGGTTCGCGATTGGCGGAACGTTGTTGCTTCCCATCGGCTACGTCTATGGCCAGCTGGTGACGGCCATGCCTGACGCCGCGGGCGAAGTCGCTTACACCGCAAAAGTATTTCCTCGCTCGGTGAGTTTTGGCACGGGATGGATGATGATGCTGGCTTACTTCATCGTCTGTCCGTGGGAAGCGGTGGCGGTGGGGAAGATCGCCGCCTACATCTTTCCAGTGCTGGATTCACTGCAGCTTTACAGCATAGCGGGACGGCCGATTTATCTGCCGCACGTGGTTATCGGGTTGGGGCTGACCGCAATTCTCACCGTGCTGAACTACCGTGGTATTCGCCTGAGCGCAATTTTTCAGAACTGGACAGCCTTCGGAACGCTGGCTTTGTTTGTAATCTTCGTGGCTTGTGGCGTCAGCAAGGGCTCTCCACAAAATCTTCCGCCTCTGTTCACCCATAGCGCGTTTGTCTCAATCCTGCTGGTGATTCAGATCGTGCCCTATTTCATGACCGGCTTCGAGTCTGTAGTTAAAGGCGCAGAGGAAGCCAGCCCGGAGTTTCGCTCCGGCGGATTCCTCAAGGCAATCTGGATGGCCATCATTGTTGGCATTCTTTTCTACACCATCGTGATTGCAGCTGTGGGCTACGTCGCTCCCTGGAGAGAACTCACCGGCGAGAAATTCATGACGGCGGTTGCGTTCGAGCGCGCAGTCGGCTCGCGATGGATCGTCAGAGTGATTCTGGCGGCAGCATTGCTTTCACTGTTGAAGGTGTTCAATGGAAACCTGATTGCGGCCAGCCGTTTGCTGTTTGCCATGGGACGTCGCGGCCTGGTGGACGAACGCGTGGCCATGATCCATCCGCGGAATCAAACACCCTCGGTTGCCGTAATTTGTGTCGGGTTGGGGACCGCGGCTTGCATGTTTCTCGGCGACGCCATTCTGGTGCCGATCTCGGAAGTAGGCTCGGTGGCGTCCGCGGCTGGATGGCTGGCCGCCTGCGCAGCGTATTATCAAATGGGTCCAGCGCCGCGCGAGCGTCTGATTGCCGCCACTGGCGCTCTGATCGGGCTGCTGATGATCCTGATGAAAATTGTTCCTTTCGTGCCGGGACACTTCAGCAAATATGAGTGGCTGGCTTTGGGAATCTGGCTGTCGCTGGGAGTCGCTTTGGCACGCCGAGCAAGAACTTCATAGGGCTGGAAACAGAAGAGGGACGAACCTGAAACCATGGGAGTCAGAATGCTTCGGGAAAGAATGCTCTGGAAAAAAAGGAAATCAATACTCACTGCGATTTTGTTGCTGGCTGGGGTTCACACGCTGTGGGCACAACCGGGTGCGCCATCCTTTGACGTCGTCATCACCAACGGCCACATCGTCGACGGCACTGGATCGCCCTGGTATTCGGGCGATATCGGCATCCTCGACGGCAAGATTGCGGCCATCGGCAATCTGAGCGATCGCCGTCGCGCGCGCACCATTGACGCCCACGGAATGGTGGTGGCGCCCGGTTTTATCGACATGCTGGGCCAATCGGAATTGACCATACTGGTCGATCCGCGCCTGCCCTCGAAAATTTATCAGGGCATCACGACCGAGATCACCGGCGAGGGAGACTCCATCGCGCCGCTGAACGACGCCATCATTCGCGCCGACCAGTCCAAGTACGATCACTATCACATCACGCCCAACTGGCGGACCTTTCAACAGTACTTCGCTCGCCTGGAAAAGCAGGGCATTGGGCATCAACCTCGCCAGCTATGTCGGCGCCACACAGGTGAGGCGCATGGTGCTGGGAGACGATGACGTACAACCCACGCCTGCGCAACTCGATCAGATGAAGGAATTGGTCAGGCAAGCCATGAGGGAGGGCGCGGTCGGAGTCTCGACCGCGCTCGAATACGCGCCCGCGCCATATGCCAAGACCGAAGAGTTGATTGCGCTGGCCTCCGAAGCTTCGAAATTCGGTGGGATCTATGCCACCCACATGCGCAACGAGAGCGGTGCTGTTTTGCCCGCGATTGACGAAGCTTTGCGAATCGGACGCGAAGGACACATTCCGGTCGAAATCTGGCACCTCAAGGTTGCGGGGAAAGAAAACTGGGGGCGCATGCCGGAAGTGGTGGCAAAAATTAACGAGGCCCGGGCGCGGGGCATGGATGTCACAGCGGATACGTACGCCTACACTGCGTGGTACAACACTTTTTCCGCGTTCATTCCTCCCTGGGCGCACGACGGCGGCGATGCCAAGCTGGTGGAGCGTTTGAAGGATCCAGTTATCCGCGCTCGACTTCGCAAGGAGATGACGACGTCCTCCAACGACTGGGACAACGAGTGGGAGGAGATTCCTGGTCCGGAGTCAATTCTGATCGGTGTGGTGCACAATCCCAAGCTGCTCGCTTTGCAAGGCAAGACGCTGGCGGAGGTGGCCAAACTCCAGAACAAAGATCCCATGGATGCTTTATTTGATCTTTTGATCGAAGACCACGCCTATACCGAAGTGGCAGTTTTTGGAATGTCCGAGCCCGACGTGACTCTGGCCCTGCTGCAGCCCTGGGTGGCTGTGGACAATGATTCGTCGGGGGCATCGCCCGAGGGAATTCTTGGCCAGGAGCATCCTCATCCGCGCGCCTATGGTACCTTTCCGCGGATCCTGCGCAA
This sequence comes from Terriglobia bacterium, assembly GCA_963734265.1. Classification (GTDB taxonomy): domain Bacteria; phylum Acidobacteriota; class Terriglobia; order Terriglobales; family Acidobacteriaceae; genus JAIQFF01. The sequence goes on along the minus strand of CAVTGN010000007.1, from coordinate 763,686 downwards.
ATATGTGCGAGAAGAAAAGAAACTTTCCCTGGAAGACGCACTGCGGAAATTTTCTGCCTTGCCGGCGCAACGCATGCGCCTGACCGACCGCGGTGTTTTGAAAGCCGGCATGTGGGCCGATGTTGTGGTCTTCGATCCCGCCACCATTCGCGATCTGGCCACATTCGAAAAACCCAGCCAGCTCTCAGAGGGGATGGAATATGTGCTGGTGAACGGCATTGCTGTGATTGATCAGGGCAAAATGACGGGAAAACTTCCAGGCAAGGTTCTGCGAGGGGCGGGCTACAGCCAGTAAAGGAATTCACTTCTGAATAACGGTGACTTTGTGCAGTCCGACGGTGGCCGAATCGACTCTTGCCGGCAAATCAAACCGGGAGTCGATGCCGACGTTGGGATACCGGGGCTTGAGATATTTCTCGACGAACAGTTGCAGCACGAAATCCGGGACTTCGACACCATCCAGCGAAACCGAATCCACATGCACCACACCTTGCCCATTCGCGCCGTGGGCGTGAGCGCTGACGACGGCATCATGCACGCCGCTGAAGATCGACAGCAGAGGGTTGTAGGAATTCTTTCCGGCCTTCAGTTGGTCGAAGTCGACGCGCGCGTTTCCGATGACCACTCCGGGCTGCGCCTGGAATGCCACTGATCGAACTCCGGCGGGCAATTTGACGTTTCCGGACGCAACGTAGGCGTTGATCTCCTGCTCGGTAAATTCGGTGGGCGCGGGGTCGGGGTGCGTCTGCGCGCCATTGCTCTCCAGATGTTGCAGCTTACGCTCGGCGCTCGCAGCCGGCCCGGAGTCTGGATTGGACTGGGATTGCGACCAGGAATGCTGCCCAAGAGAGAGTAAACCCCCGGAAAGAGCGCAAAGCAGCAGGGCGGTGCGAGCCTTCATGGTTTGAGAGCGGCCTGAGTCTCCGGACTCGTGTTAATGGCGACGTGAGGCTGCGTCAAAGTGCCGGTAACGTTGAAGGCATGAGTTCCATCACGCATGAGTTTGATATCCAAGTCCCGGCTCAGGGACGCGGTGCCACTAAATTGGTAGATGCTGACCGGAGTCTGCAGTTTGCCCTGCGCGATTTGAAACTTTCCATCGCGAAACAGCAATCGTCCGGCAAACCGGTTTATGTGCAGTGGGGCGCTCTCTCCCGCCAGCATGAGATGAGGCAGCGAACCATCCCGGCCTTCGATCTGCAAACTGGCATCGGCGTTGGCCAGCAATTCCGCTTTGCTCCAGCCCGACGTATTGCCGCGGTACGCAACGTTTGCGCTGCCGCTGATCCAATCATCGTGCATGGCCTCAGACAATTGTCCGAGCACGACTTTTTCCAGGGTGCCGGTGCCGCTGTATGCCGGCGGGTTGACCGTGAAATCGGCCGTCCATTCGCCGCTATGGCGGCCGCCTAGAACCTCTGCCCGCAGGTTCGAAAGTCGCAGCCGGCCTTGATCGAGTTCGGCTTCCGCCGAGACATGGCTCGCGACCAGGTCGTGGATCAGAACACGGCCCGCGGTAAGTTTTCCGATGGCGTGGACAGTAGCCAGATACGGCCGGGGCAAAGATGAAGATGAAGATGAAGATTGCACCGGCAAGGCCAGGAAGCGATACCACGGTTGCTGGCCGGGAGCCAAATTCGCCACTCCCAGCTGGTCGGTTGCAATCTCGTCGGCGTGAAGGTCAAAGCGGATCGAGCATGCGTGTGGCGCGTCGCATCGCCTCGGGATGGCGAGCGTGCCCCGCCAGGTGTTGCCCGCCGCCAACACGGTCAGCTTCTCGACTTCAGTTTTGTCTGGTGTGAGAGAAATGTTTGCCGAGAGGATTTCAACCGGCTTGCTCAGGCCTCGCACCCGAGCTTGAATTGAGTTAAGCGCCGCCGTACCTGTCAGCGTGGGAGGCGCAAATCCGGCCCAGCCGCCCCCGATGCGAAGGTTTATCCGGGCATCTCCGTTTGCGGGCAGCTGAGACGCTGGTAACCCGACGGTTCGCGCCACCGCCAGCAGTCTTTGTATTTCGGCATCTCCCTGAATCGCCAGGTTGTAGGCTGACCTGTTCACCTGGCCGTGCACAGTGGCGTTGGCCGGTCTGCCTAATGCCAAATTAAAGGGGCCAATGTCCACACGAGGTTCGGAGGCCAGCCGGACAGGATCTGACACATGTCCGTCAACGCCGCTATTCGAAGACACGGTGAAGGGAATCTTGTCCACGACAAGTCTGGTGTTGCTGAGCGGCGAGCGCACATTCAGAGCCAACAGTTCGCCCCCGCCGTGCCACACCGGCGTGCTTCCAGTCGCGGTTGTCTCGCCGCTCAATGTAATCTTCGCATCCAGTTTGCCCGTGGCGATCATGTCGGAAGGGACATTCTTCTTTACGCGGCGCGCCAACTCGACCAGCGGTTGAATGGGAAGATTCTGGGCGAGCAATGTCAGGTCATAATTGCGAGCAGGCGATAAAGCCGCGACTCTCCCGTTGACCGTAATTGCGCCTTCGCCGACCGGAGCGAGGCAGCCGACCTGGGAGAGAACATGATCGACGGAGCTGTAATGTCCGGAGCATCGCGCCGCCAAGCGCAAGGCTTTATCTGCGGCAATGTCATAGCGGCGAAAGTCGTCGATGGAGGCGTCAGCGTTCACGCTAAGATCGTTGGGACTGCCGGTGAACCTGGCGGAGACCCGGATTGCGCCTCTCCAGCCCTTGTCCTGACCCCACGTCAGCTTGGTCACCTGGCCGAGCTGCGCTCCATCCCACTGTGCCGTGAACTGCACCGGAGTTTCGTGCAGATTTTCGGCCCGCTGCCACGAACCCTCTACTTCAAAAACGCCAGTGTCGCTGAGATTGAAATCGGTCCGCATGGGTTGGGCTTTCAGGCGCATGCCCCAGGCATTTTCCGAGTCCTGCCAAACCGCGAAGTTGGCTTCGGTGAGGGCGTAGGCTTTCTTCTCCGGTCCGGACTTAAAGTTGATTCGGCCATGTTCGGCTTCAATGTAGGGGAAGCCCGGCCGTATTTCGGTTCTTGCCTTGGCGGTGGGGGCCACCGGGGTTCGGGCGGCGCGTTCTAGCAGGCTCTCGAGGTTCCAGCGGCCTTCGCGATCACGGACCAGGTTCAGACTGGGTTCGGTGAGGCTGAGGCGGGCAATCTCCAGCCTTCCTCGCAGAAGAGAACTTAAACGTATCAAGGCGACCACGTCGGATGATTGCAAAACCGGCTCCGCGCCAAATGCAGGATCATCGTGGACCACGAAGTTTTCCAGGTTGAAGCCGGGCTGGGGAAGCAGCCGTACAGAGACCGAGCCTATGTCCACCTGTCTTCCTAACGCCAAACTGATGGATCGGGCGATGCGAGTACGCAATCGTTGCGCTCCGGGGCGCACCACATACAAGGCCAGCACGAGGACAATTCCCGCAACCACTTTGCCGCGCCTGGAGCGAAGAAAATTCAACGTACCACCCTCATGGTCCGGCGCCACCGAGTCTCGTCAAAGAAATGCAGAACTACGTGCGCCAGAAAGCCGATCCGTTCGCCGATTGCGGTATGCATGTACTGGTTGGGCGGGGTTTCGAAGGACCAATAAATGAACATCGGCCTGCCGATCACATTTTCTTTAGGGATAAATCCCCAGTAGCGGCTGTCGTAGCTCACGTCCCGGTTGTCGCCCATGGCGAAATAGGAATCGGCAGGTACTACCAAGTCGTCGCCCTGGATATATTGCGGCAGATTTTGTTGCCAGTCCGGAAACAGCCGGTTGTAGTCGGATGGCGGCACCGCCGGGAAGTTGTCGCGGTAATCGTTGGGGCCTTCATCGGTGTTGTGGATGACGTAGGGTTCATCCAGTTTTTCCCCGTTGCGAAACACCACGCCATTGCGCAGATGGATACGGTCTCCGGGCACGCCGATGATCCGCTTCACCACATAAAGACCTGGCTCTGCGGGAGAAAGAAAAACCACGATATCCCCACGCCGTATTTCCCGGTAGGGCATGAGAGGTCCCATCCAGTGCGTCGCCGGCGCGAACTGCACCCGGTTCACGAAGACATGGTCGCCGATCAGCAGCGTGTTTTCCATCGAACTGGAGGGAATCTCGAAAGCCTGCAGGACGAACGTAATGATGAACAGCCCGGTCACCAGAACCGCCGCCAGCGAGGCCAGAAATTCGACTGTAGTCTCGCGCGGCTTTTCTTCCTGTTTCTCTTCCTTTTTAGCCAATAGATCTTTCTTAGCCAATTGATCCTTTGCGTTCAGGTCTTTCATTCAGGTCTGGCGTTCAACTCTGATACTTTACTTGATCACCCGAAAAGTGCGGTCCCAGCGAGTCATCTGGAACAGATGAGTTGCTGCATAAGCGAAATGATAAAGTTTATCACCCGGTGTGGGCGACACCGGCATGTCCGGGTCGGCGTTTCGCACCGACCAATAGATCAGCAGTGGGCTTCCAATGACATTCTCCTGCGGCACGAACCCCCAGTAGCGGCTATCCAGGCTTTCGTCCCGGTTATCGCCCAGCACGAAGTAATTCCCCTGAGGAATAATGAGTTCGCCGTCCTCGACCAGTTTCTTCATTTCCAGCCACCAGCCTCCTTCCAGGCCGGGAACGGGAAGGTTCAGACGCGGGAACTCGTCGCGAAAGATGTCGTGCGTGCTCGAACTGTAGCGGACATAGGGTTCCTGCAGAGGATTGCCGTTGACGTACACCTGGCGGTTGATCAAGCGGACGCGATCGCCGGGAACTCCCACCACACGCTTCACAAAATGCTGGGTGGGGTGTACGGGATAGCGGAAGACGATGATGTCTCCGCGTTGCACTCGCTTGTAGGGCATGAACAAATCCCAGAAGCCGCCTCCGCCATAGCGGAATTTGTCGACCAGCAGGTAGTCGCCAATCAACAGCGTGTTTTCCATCGATTCGGAGGGAATCTGGAAGGCCTGCACGATGAAGGTGATGACGAAAACTGCAATGACCACGGTCACCAGCAAGGACTGGAGCGAACTCAAGGTGTCCGCCTGCCGATGCTTTCCGATAACTTCCATCCCGGGGTCACTACGCGCCTTAATTGCGCTTGGTGCGGCCATTTGACTCCACAGGCACGGTGCCCAGATATTCGAGCACTTGATGAGCGGCGTCCTGCTCCGCATTCTTTTTGGTGGAACCTTCCGCCCGGCCCACGAATTCAGCTTTTCCGGCATGATCGAGCGGCTGCAACCGGGCCTCCACGGTAAAAGTCTTGCTATGTTCGGGACCGCGCTCTTTTACCAGCACGTAGGATGGCTGAGGCCGTCCGATCGCCTGCAACTTTTCCTGCAAGGCGGACTTGTAATCGGTCACCGGCAGGCTGCTCCCATTCGAAGCAATGCGGTCCAGCTCGGGAGTGACGATGTATTGCAGCACGAAACGCCGCGCCGCCTCGAGCCCGCCATCCAGATAGATGCCGGCGAGTACCGCCTCCAGCGCGTCTACCAGGAGAGCGGTCTTGTTACGCCCTCCACTCTTCTCTTCGCCCCGCCCCAGGCTCAGATAATGTCCGAGTTCTAATTGCTGCGCGACCCGGATCAGGTGTTTTTCGCTTACCAGGTGTGCCCTCAGCTTGGAGAGTTCCCCTTCCTGGAAGCTGGGAAAGCGGTTGAACAATTCCTCAGTGGTGACAAATCCCAGGACCGCATCACCCAAAAATTCCATCTGCTCGTTGTCTCCCACGCGGCCGGCGGCGGCCTGTAAAGCTTCCTGCTCGCGGGCCTGGGAGCTGTGGGTTAGAGCCTGCTTCAACAATTCCGCGCGCTGGAAGCTGTACCCCAGTGTGGTTTGCAGGATCGCGATGTCGCGTGACTTCATGTTTTGACGAGCGAGTAAAGACAGCAGCTCGGCCGATTCCCAGCCTCATCGACCCGACTCAGGTCGGCGGCGATCCAGAGTGCGCTGTTCCAGCGCAGCTCTGAAGCGCTCAGCGGAAGCAGGCTCCTGGAGACCGGTTTAGTTCTTGGGCGTCGGGGTCTGCGCGCTTGCAGGCGGCTTAGCTGCAGTGCCGCCAGTTAACTGAACCAACCGGTCGCGTTCGTTGCGGGAGAGCGTGGCCAGGGTCGAAGTCTGGTTACTTTCCGTCAACTGCACCGCCTGGTTGGCGAACTTCAGCGCTTCCGGATATTTCTCCTGCTTGTCGAGAGAGAGAGCCAGGCGCAGTATTGCGAGCGGATCGGGCTGTGACGGGAAAGCGTCGATTGATTTGCGGAAATAGCCTTCCGAATCCGCGTACTTCTCCCGCGTGTATTGAATCGTGCCTAAGACATAATAGGCGCTGGATTTCAGAAAGCCCTTGTAGGCGTCAATCTTGTCCTGGGGAGTTCCAGGCGGCACAGCGATATCGGTGTCGGCGGTTTGGATCGCGTGCAGCGCCAATTTTGTGCCTTCATCGAGCCGCTGATCTTTGTCCAGATCAGTGTCTCGGGTGCGTTCCGCCAGAACCTGCGACACGCCCACTAATGCTTCGGGATCATCGGGATCGATCTTGAGCACCTTGCGACCCATCTCCATCATCTGGTCGGCCTTGTTGGCGCTCTGATAGCTGTGCATGGCCTGCTTATAAAGCAGGATTCGCAACTCGCTATCGGGGAACTTGGCGGCAAAATCGTCAGCGGCCTTTTCCATGGCCGCGGGGTCGGTGGTGGCGGCGGCCACCTTGTAGGCATCAAATTCGGGCTGAGTCTTGGCTTGGGGCGGACGTTTCGCCGCCGGCGCCGCTGCGGCACCCTGAGCCGGGGCTGCAGGTGTCTGCGCTGACATCAAAGTGGTCAGGGCCAGTATCACGACTAGCATCGTTGCTCGCTTCATGCTTTCTCCTTGGGGGCGAAGTCCAATCTTAAACTTGCTTATTTCTGATACTGCTTTTCTTGATGTAGTCGCCACGCCCTATTGTGGATGGCTGTGGGGCTCATACGGTTGCTGCAATCCCAACTCCGCCGCAGCTTTGGCCTCGGGCAACTCCGCACTTGCGGTCTCGGCCGCGCGGTAGTGATCGATAGCGGTGGCGCGGTCCTCCTGCAAGTCGAATATCCTTCCCAGGTAGATGTGGGACCAGGCCACCACTTTCGGCTCATGGGCGACTTCCAGCGCGCGCTCGAAATAATTTCGCGCACCCTGCATGTCGGAATTGTGAGTGGCTACTTCCGCCAGGATAAAAAGCGCGCGCCCGGGGTCTTCGCTCTTTTCCTCAAGCGCCTGCTGCGCCAGCTTCTGCGCACTCTCCGCATCGCCCGCCGTGAGCCGCTGCTCGGCAGCGATCAGCAGTTTGCCTTCCTGCGAACGCGAAAGATGCAGCAACTCGGGATCGGATGCGGCGGCGAAATTTACCTGCGCCGCCCGCTTCCGCTCTTTTCCCACCTCGATGTCGGCCACCAGGTCGCCATAGGCGTTGCTCAGACCGGCGGGATCCTTCTCGAATTTGGCCAGCGCTTCATAGAAGTACGCGGTGAGGATGAAACCCTGCTGCATGGAATTCTGGATTGCCTGCTGCCGCTCGGTCTCCGGTGCTTTCGGAGAGCCGCCCGTACGCGCCTCGATCGCGCGGATGAAACACTCGGTCACCAGAAGCGAGGAGTCAGTTTTGAAGCTTTCGTCCATGGGCGCGGTCTTGACTGAGGCCAGCAGCGGTTCCAGGCGCTTCATCGACGTGGGATATTTCATGGCCAGCGGATCCAGTAAATAGTGCAGATAGGTGTGCCGGATCTGATCCATCTTGAGCGACGAACCGGTGCCTGGAGAAATCACCACGTAATAATCCGATCCGTAGTTCCGGGCGTTGGTTTGTCCCGGAGCGCCCATGGGATCGACATAGATGGTGAACTCGCGGCCCAGCCGCGTGGTCGAAGGCACCTTCAGATAAATGTCGGTATCGAAGAGCATCTTGGCCAGCGGCTTGTGATAGCGCTCGGTCAAGGCCGAGAAGGCCGCATGGTCGCCTTCCCATATGCCGTGCAAACCAGCCGTGTCATAGAATTTCTGCAGCAGCGGCAAGATGCCCACCACGGCAACCGCATCCGGGGGCATGTCGGCTTCTTTTACTTTGGGGGTCAGATTGGGCGCGGGATTCAGGTACAGCGCCAGCGACACATACTCGGCCAGCAGCTTCGAGGTATCCGGCGTTTGGTGCAGGTCGTAAAACTGGCACACCGCCTGGGCCGCGTCCTTGGCTTCCTGAGAGGCTTCGCGGGCGCGAGCTACCTCGGCGCGCACGCGGATTCGCAGCGGGTCGGAGACGCCCAGTTCCTGATCGTATCCGCAGATGTTGAGAGCGGTGAGCACCGCGAACAGATTCTCGTTGGTGTCCAGTAAAACGCCGCTCTGGGTCTGTGCCAGCGAAAGCTCTGCCATCAGGGCGATCAGCACCGCACAAAGCGAGCATTTAAAACTGCGACTCAGGGAAACCTCCTGCAAGGATGGCCAGGCTGCGGGCGTCTGTCTAATAAGTGTAAGGGGTGTCCGCCGGAGAATCAATCTAGGCTATTGCGGTTTCTTATTCGCAACTGGTTAACCGCCGGACAGTCGGAGGCTGTAAGGGTTACCCCTTTACGCTGACGCGCGAGAACGATAACACCGCCCGCCCCGTGGTCGGCCTGCCCATGGAAAGCGCCGGACGGAAGGTGGTGAAGGTGGTGAAAATCAGCATGTTTTTCTTCACCTGCGGCAGCAGGGGATCGTCTTCCTTGGAACCGGAAAGAATACGGTAATCCTGCACTCGTCCCTGCGTGTCCACATAGGCTTCAATCACCAGCGAGTCGTCGTTGATGGAATCCAAAGCAGTCCCGAAGGCAGATTGCTGCAGTTGGGGCGCAGTATGAAGCATCAAGGGAACGTCGGAATTGTCGGCCTGCAAGGGGGCCAGAAACCCCATCAGCACGACAAAAATTACTACCGCTGCGGTCAGGCCTGCAGTGGCCGGCACCATGAAGAGGTCAAGTGCATTCTGGAACCGCACCCCGATGCCATCCAGATACCGGCGACCGGATCGAGCAACCTCTTGTGAAATTGCCACCCGAAGATTCAATGCCAAATCTGGCGGCGCCTTGCGCGGACCCACCTGCGACAGAAGGCGCTGTGTGCTGCGCAGCGAAACGTAGTGTTGCCGGCATGGGCTGCAGGATTCCAGATGACCGCTGATATCACGCATCTGCTTGCCAGTCACCGCTCCATCGAGGTAAGGCGAGAACAGCGGCTTGGCTTGAGCGCAAGTCATCGGGCCACCTCAATCGCGGAAACCACGCATCCCGCTTCGGATTCTTCCCGCGTTCCTTCCGGGATGCGCAATCCGAGTTGTTGCCCGTTTTCCATAACGTATGCTGTCAAACGCCGGCGCAATGCCTCCCGGCCGCGGGTCAATCGCGACTTCACCGTTCCCAGCGAAACCTGCGTGATCTCCGCAATCTCTTCGTACGACATGTCCTCCAGATCGCGCAAGATTACCGATGTGCGGTAAGGCTCCGAGATCTGCCGCAATTCTTCTTCAACCCGGGCGCGAACTTCTTCGTGCATCACGCTGTCGAAGGGCGATTCACCTGCATCGACCAGCGTGTCGCACGTGCCGGATGTTCCCAGTCCGCTGTCGTCGGGAGCCGGTTCGATCGACGTTTCCTGGGCCTTATGCCTGAACCACCAGCGGCGCCGGTTGGAAGCCTCATGCACCGCGATGCGATAGATCCAGGTTTTCAGGCTGGATTCCCCATGGAAGTGCTTCATTCCTCGAAACACTTTCAGGAAGACTTCCTGCGTCGTATCGGCCGCGTCCGCGGGATCGGTGACGATGCGATAGACCAGACTGTAGATTGGTTGGTGGAATTCGCCAATTAACCAGGCGTAGGCATCTTCCGACCCGGCCTTCAGTTCGGCCACAATCGCCGATTCCTGAGCCCGAATTCCCAGTGCCCCTGCTAAATCACCCAAGGTGGTTGCTCCCGCCATGATGGTCACGGCGTCACCCCCATTATAGGTTCTTCCGACCCCAACCGATCAAAACTAAAATCTGGCCTGCGTCTTAACCCGCAGACTGGTTCTATATGTTTAGACCCCGCCATGGGAAAGAGAGTTCCACGCGTGCAAGTGCAATTATGTCAATATGTTAGAGCTAGCAATTTGAGGGGTGGCAAGTTTCTTGCACAGCTCGAGCACGCCAATCGGTCAAAAACTATTGCGGCTTGGTGGGCGCTGGTGGCTGCGTGGCCGGAGGGGTGGTTGTGTTGGGCTTCGGAGCGGGCTTTTTCTTGGCGGGCGGTTTTTTCGGGGGCGCGTCGTCGTCCACCACAATTTTCTTGGGCGGCGCGGCGCACGGTCTGCGCATTCTGCAGCGCCGCGCGCAGGCGAGTCACTTCCGCTTCCTTCGCTCCCGACAGACTCTCCATGCGTTCGGCAAAGGCAACGCGCGCCTTTTCGAACGCACTCAAATCGTTTTCCAGCGACTGGAACTCATCCTTGGAACCGAATGCGCCGGTCGACTCGGTGACCGAACCGAAGACGTTGTAAAGCGCGTCCAGGTTGCGGTAGAGCTTAAAGGTGGACGTGAGACTTTCGGGAGAAGCCTTCAGCTCCGCAATCATTTCCGGCAAAGCGGCTTGCAGGTTGCGCTGCACCGAATCCACGTTGCCCTGGGTCTGCCGCTTGCTGCCGGAATCAATCTTCCACCTGTCGATGCGCAGCTTGGCCAAATCCACTTGCGCCGCCTGGGAAGCCTGCTCCAACTGGGAGAGCAACCCGTTCAGTTGATTGACCGAAGAGTAGGAGACCGGGCCCTGAGGCGCGGGCTGGTTGGAGGAGATGACCTGCGCGCTCACCGCCAGACAAAGCGGCAAGACGGACAAACATCGCAAACGGAGGATAGAGTTTCGTTTCATTAAAGTTGTCGCAGACCCTGCCGCCAAACGTGAATCAGCATACTAAGTTTCCCGGCTTTCGCAAAATGGACGGCGCGACGCGGTTCGCGACGCAGTTAGAGATGCCGCTGACGGGTGCAAGGTTTGACTATCAATAGCCAGTAGGCGAGAATTGATCTGCTTCAATCCCTCGTACAAACGCTGGTGTTTCTCAAGTGGGCCTGTGGCGCAGCTGGGAGCGCGCTTCCATGGCATGGAAGAGGTCGTCGGTTCGATCCCGACCAGGTCCACCAAAACTCGCAGAAAATCAGACTTGCGTCTCTTTCGCCTTCGGTTCGGTCAGAATTCGAAGTAGCCGGCGGCGGACGCTCGGCGTGGTCCTCCATCGGTTCCGGTGGCGGACAGCAAGCCTACAAGCCCTCGCAAGCTCTCCCAGGCGGCCTCGTTGAGGGCCGGGTCTGCGCCCACCAGGTCGCGAATCATGTTCCAGGCAGCGATGTTGAGCGCGCCTTCCGGCGGAGGTCCCATGGCCAGCGAAACCGAACATTGCGGACAGAAGCATATCCGCTGCGCCGCCGATTTCTGCCGCGGCCGGATTCCAACGGTTTGCGCGAACATATAAACCGCCACGGATTTATGTCCGGCTTCGAGCTCCCGATTGCAGCGAAGACAATACAAATTTTCCAAGGGACCCTTCCTGGGTGACGTTTCAGTCGATAGAAAAATACTGTCTCTATAGCAGGTGTGGCGCAAGTACGCAGGAAGATTCCCGCGGAGTGGAAATCGTCCGGAGACTCCTGTCCCTCGGCAGTCGTGGAGATGCGCGCAAGATCCCTTCGACTACGCTCAGGGCAGGCTCTTCGGGACTGAAGTCCCTCAGGATGACGCCAGGTTTGAAGGAGGGTGACACCGGGTTTGAAAGGCGGGGTTCGGAGTAAGCGGTACAGCCTGGGCGATCCATTCCTATTTGCCGAACGCTTTAAACCAATGTGACAATGAATGCATGCCCAAAAAATTCCTTACGGTACTAAATCTACTCGTAGCCGGAATGCTGGTGTTGGGAAATTACGCTTCCCACGCACAACAGACTCCGCCCGCAAAAACTCAAGCGCCTCCCGCGGCGACGACCCGGCGAGCGCCCGCGGCGAAATCCGCGGTTGCGCCGCCCCTCACCACGCAGAAAGATAAGTTCAGCTACGCTCTCGGAATGAACCTGGGAACGAGCCTGCGCCGCCAGTCGGTTCCTGTGGATCCCAACATCCTGGCCCGGGGTTTGAAGGACGCGCTGGCCGGCGGCAAGACGCAACTGACCGAGGATCAGGCCAAAGCCGCGCTCATGGAGGTGCAGACCGAGATGCGCAAGAAGCAGCAGGAGGAGATGCAGCAAGCCGCGGACACCAACAAGAAAGCAGGAGAAGCATTCCTGGCGGGAAACAAAAGCAAAGACGGAATCGTCGCTCTGCCGAGCGGCCTGCAGTACAAGATCTTGACCCCGGGAACGGGCCCCAAGCCTGCCGCCAGCGACACTGTGGTTTGCAACTACCGCGGTACTCTGCTCGACGGAACGGAATTCGACAGCTCCTACAAGCGAGGCCAGCCCGCGACGTTCCCGGTGAGCGGAGTCATCAAAGGATGGACCGAGGCTCTGCAGCTCATGCCGGTGGGATCGAAGTGGCAGCTCTTCGTTCCCTCGGACCTGGCATATGGAGATCGCTCGCCGGGCCCCGAGATCGCACCTGGCTCGACTCTGGTCTTTGAAGTGGAGCTGCTTTCAATCCAGGACAAGAACGCAGACAAGAGTCCGGATAAAAAATAGCAGGGTGGTAGCTCGATTTGCCGAACATTTTCCCCGACAGTTTTCCGCATGAGGAAATGCCCCACTGGTCGCACGAACGCGATCAATGGGGCATTTTTTTCTACGTGAAAAACCGCACTGATTACTTAAAACTCAGCCGGAATCAAGCTGTGCTCTAGTCAGAAGCCGCGGTCGTCATGCACTCTGCTGCTATGGGCGCTGATGTCAGGGATGAGAAAGGTTTGTCTTTGCCGATTCGCTGGTCCGGAGGCCCGGAGCCGTCGGCCAAATTTCTTCGTCTGGCGCAACTCCGCAAACTGCGGCGATGCGAGCAGGTAGCTGCGGTCTGCTTCCGCGTTCGCAGCACCGGCATCGAGTTCCTGCTGGTCCGGACGCGCAAAGAACGCTGGATTTTTCCCAAAGGCAGCGCCGAACCGGGGCTGACCCATGCCCAGGCCGCTGCCCTGGAGGCTTTCGAAGAGGCGGGAGTGCATGGCCGGATGGAAGAGGTTTCCTTTACCCGATACATTCAGCGCAAGCGCGCCAACATGCGGCGGTCCGCCGCCACTGAGCTTTCCGTCTCCGCTCACCTGTGCGAAGTGTTGCGGCTCGGTCCACCCCAGGAGTTCAATCGCGAGCCGACGTGGTTTTCCGCCGAGAAGGCAAAACGGCGTTTGCGAGAAGACCGAGCGCCAGAGCACGGAGCGGAACTCGCCCGGGTGGTTGACCGTGCCGTGAACCGCATACAGCGTTTGCGCAGCATGGCGAACCTAACGCCCGATGTGCGGCGGCCGGAGCGGCAGAAAAAAGATGGTTTGCAAAAAGTGCGGTTCATCGAAATCGAGAGTGCCCGAGTGACCAGCATCAAAGCCAGATCAGCCGCGGGTTGACGCTCAACCGCCCGCATCGGACTCAATCGCTCCCATTTTTGATCTGCCGCCAGCCGTTCCGCCGCAGGTTCCCACGTACGGATTCTAACTTCCGAAGCGGCGACGCAGTGCTAGTCTGGTTTTATCGTGCCTTCTATGTTGTCCTGGAAAACACTCTCCGGAAAATTGCCGTCTGAACTTTGCCGGTTCCGACTTACGCCGCGTTCGCCAGGTTTGTCCGCTGCGGCAGCGCGCTGGAGAATCATCGTTCTGGGGACGATCCTCTTGGCCGCATTTCAAGTTGCGACGGCCGGTGAGGCGCTCACAAACGATACGCTCGCGGTTCCGAAGGCTAGCGTCAAAAGCTCCTGGTCGGTTCAGTGGCAGCCGGTGCAGTTGGTGAATGGAGCCCCGATCGTGTTTCAGGTCGTACCGCCCACGCGACTGACGAGCCTCTCGGGGAAGTGGCTCGACCATGAAGTATTTTTCGCTTACGAGCCAGCCACCAAGAAGTGGTACGGGGTTGCCGGGATCAGCCTGGAAACCCATCCCGGGGTCTACGCGCTCGAGCTGACGGGAACAACTTCGCGAAGAAGCGAAATCTCGTTTTCTCGAACGTTCACCATCCGGTCAGCGCGGTATCCCAGCATCGCGGTCACCGTGGCCAAACAATTCACCGAGCCCAGCCACGAACAACTGGAGCGGATACAACAGGACAAGACCGTCAAGCAGGACGTTTTTCACCACACCAGTCCAGAGCGGGAATGGTCGGGAAAATTTCGCGCGCCAGTGGACGCCTCTATCTCCGATGTTTTCGGCACCCGGCGAACCTTCAACGGGAAAGTTCAGAGCATGCATCAGGGGCTGGATTTCGCGGTTCCGAAAGGGACACCGGTTTTTGCCGCCAACGCGGGAACGGTTCTGCTGGCGAGCCCTTTGTATTTTGAAGGTAATTGTGTGGTGCTCGATCACGGACAGGGACTGCTGACTCTCTACCTTCACTTGTCTGAGATAAAGGTGAAGGCCGGGGACCGGGTCGAGAGCGGTCAGGAACTAGGATTGAGCGGAGGCACCGGCCGCGCCACCGGGCCGCATTTACATATGGCGGTTCGTTGGGAGGGCGTTTACCTGAACCCGGCGACCTTGTTGACTCTCAAGCTGCCGTAGACTCCTCTCGGTTTTCTTCTCTCGGCCATTCTTTCACGACGCCCTGCCATCCAGAGCTCTTCCTGTTCCGCCATGAGAAATTGGCAGGGCGCGAGCCGAGGTTCGCAGATTCAGGTTCCGGACCAGGCGGTGCAGATAGTTGGCATGCACTCCAAGGATCTTGGCGGCGTCGGTGTAATTGCCCTTGGCTTCCTCCAGGGCGGTAAGGATGAGGTGCTTCTTCAACTGTTTGACGGCTACGTGATACTTCGTCTCCAGCACGCCGGGCGCGACATCTTTTTCCAGAACGGACTCGGGCAGGTCCTCGGGCCGGATGGTATCCGCCACTCCCAGCACCAGGGCGCGTTCGATGGCATTTTCAAGTTCGCGCACATTGCCGGGCCAGTCGTAGTTGGTCAGATGCGCCATGGCCTCGGCGGAAATCTTCTTGGCTTTCACTTTGCATTTGACCGCAAACTTGGAGACAAAGTATTGCGCCAGAATCGGGATATCCTCGGGGCGCTCGCGCAGCGGAGGCACGACCACCGACACCACGTTCAGCCGGTAGTAGAGATCCTCGCGAAAAGTCCTGGCCTTGACCGCATGGGCGAGATCCTTGTTGGTGGCCGCGATCAGGCGGATGTCAACCGAGATGGGGCGAGATCCTCCCAGCCGCTCAAACTCCCGCTCCTGCAGCACGCGAAGCAGCTTGACTTGTAGTGACGGAGCCAGTTCGCCGATCTCGTCCAGGAAAACCACACCGCCCTCGGCGGTCTCGAGCCGGCCCTTTTTTTGCGCGACGGCGCCGGTAAATGCGCCTCTTTCGTATCCGAAGAGTTCGCTTTCCAGCAGACCTTCCGGAATGGCGGCACAGTTGATGGCCACGAAGGGCCGGCTGGCGCGAGGACTGTTGCGATGGGTGGCGCGCGCCACCAGTTCTTTTCCAGTCCCGCTCTCGCCAGTCACCAGCACCGTACTTTCGGTGGGCGCTACGCGCGACAGGAAGCGGTACACCTCTTTCATGGCGCCGCTTTCCCCCACCATGTTGTGCTGCAGGTTGATTTCCGCGGCCAGGCGCAAGTTTTCCTGCTCGAGCCAGAGCAACCGGCGCGCATTTTCCAGAGCTACGGCCGAGATGCCGGCGATGCTGGCCACCAATTCCAGATGGTCTCGATCAAAACGTGCGCTGTGACTGGTCGTATCGAGATAAATACATCCGATCACTTTTTGAAACACGGTGAGCGGCACGCAAAGCAGGGAGTGCACCTGGAGGGTCAGCAGGCTCTCCACCTGGCTCAAACCTCCGCTGCCGGGGACGTCGGCGCCCAGAATCGCCACTCCCTGTTCCATCACCTGCCGGGTGATAGTGCGGCTGACGCGCACTGGCTGTCCATGTTTGACCGGCGGAGGATGGACGAACGGGGTGGAGAACTTTTCGTTGCCGGCACTATCCATCAGGATAGCCCCGCGTTCCGCGGGCACTACTTCAAAAATCAGTTCGAGTATTTGATTTTGCAACTGGTTCAGATCGGAAACGGAGTGGACGACGCGGCTGATTTTGAGCAGCGCATTCAGATTGCATCTCAGCCGCGAGGTTACCGGCAATTCCTTCAGCATGCGCTCGGGTTGAAGGTAGAGAACATCCTGGGGGCGAATCTGAGTGGTGGCCTGGGTAATGCTGTCATCGAACTCTACTGCGTTCGCGATTGCCCCTTCCGGCTCTTCTTCTTTTTCCAGAAACACAAAAACGGAATCGCCAACCGAGATCCGGTCTCCGTGGCTCAATACTCTTTCCGACACTACCCCTCCGTTGACGAAGGTTCCGTTGCGGCTGTCGAGATCGCAAATCGCGTAACTATCCTGCTGGCGGGTAAGGGTACAGTGGCGTCGAGACAGGGAAAGATCGCTGATTGCGAGAGAGTTCGATGGATCCCGTCCGATTCGGATCTCGGGCGCGGTTAAAAAATAAACGTTGTCGGCCAAAGGTCCTGAGACAGCCTGAAGTCTGGGTTTCACTGGTTTTCGCGCCCCATTCATGGCATTCCGTTTAACACAATTTTCGGTTTTCCATAACGCAGGCCGCAATCTTGTTCCGCTATCCGAACAGATAGACCTCTATCCGTTTGGATAGTATATTGGCCGCCTCGGGAGTTGGGAAAGGTCCACCAGAGATATTATAAATCTAATATAATGAATGGTTTATGGAGAGAAGCGGCCTTGCTGGATCGAAGGCCGTTCTTGGCCTGATACGTGCTCTTACCGGCAACGTCAACGGCCTGGCAAAAAAGCGATGGGGGAAGCGCTTTAGAGAAGTTTCTGCCGGGAGCGGAGATCCGGGAATCCGGGGGACCCCCTCATCGGGTTCCCGGCTTTTTTATTCTGACAACTGAGAACAGCCAACCGGCAACTGGGTCAACCCTTCAGATTTACAATCTTGATTTTTCCCTGCGTAATTTTTCTTCGCCTGATTCTCCTACCCCAGCGCGGTTAAGAGCTGCGAGTCGGTTGAGGCTACTTCCTGCACCGCTGCGCCGTCACGGAAGACGACTGTCTTGCCAGAGATGGCTGGAACGCGTTCCCCTGGCACCAGAATTCCCACAAGATTGAGCGGATCGGCGGCGGACAAAACAATCGTCTCTCCGGTGAGCGCCAGTTTGCGAGTTGCGCGCAGCGATTCTACCGCCACCGGAAGAGCGAATTGCTCGCCGAGAAAGCCATCGATAAAGCGTCCTCCACGAATCTCGCCGCGATCTTCCAGCCGCCGGAACGCCATTTGCAATTCACGCCACTTGGGAAGATTGGTCTCGCGCGCCAGTACGTCGCGAAACACGATGCCGTAGCGCTTGAGCAGCATCCAGCAAGTTGCTTCGACAGCGCGATTGCGATCGGTTGTTTGATCTGTGTACAACAACGCCCATCGGCCGGTGCTGTGCCGGGGGCGCGCCGTCCGCCCGCTGCCTTGCCCAGCGCGGCGCTTGGGATCGATCAACGAGCGCAGATTGTCGAAGCCATCGGCTGTGATGAGTCCTCCCGCGACCAGTTCCCACAGAGCAGTTTCTACCTCGGCTTTCAGGCGATCCGTGCCGCGCACGATGTCGGCGAAAAAGGATGCTCCGCGCTGGCGCAGAAAATCCAGCACCTGCCGCGCCACTTCGCTCAAGCCTCGCGCTTCGGATGAATCAGAGGCTGGCTTACTGGACGCGTTGCCGCCGGAAGCCGGGCCAGCGGAGGCTGGGTGATGCGGAGTCATCCAGTCGGCTTCTTCGCGGATAAAAAAAGTAATCGGGGCCACGCTGGTTGGAATCACCCGCCGCTTTCCCGTCGCGGCGTCGTCGAGCGTGGCAGGGTGGGGAGAGAGGCGTCCCCAACCCACGGCTCCGGTAAGGCAGAGCTGGTCGAGCCACTGAGGATCGTAATTGGAGATGCGCCGGCCGAGAACCTGTCTCTCCCACGCATTCGCCGGAATCTCGAATCCCTGCAACTGGCGCAACACGTCGAGGGTCGCGCGTTCTCCCTGGACCTGGCTTCCGGGCGCCACATGCTGCCAACGCAACAGCCAGCGCATGAACTGCGCCGCGGTCACCGGCTCAATCTGCTTGCGCAGCGTGGCAACCGTCAGGCGGTGAATGCGGGCCAGCAGGCGCCTTTCGCACCACTCGTGTTCGGTTTCGAGGCCAGGCTGATGCCGGGGAACGGGCCGTGATGCTTTGTCCGTGAACTGTCCCCGCAGCACGGCGCCGCTGGCCTCCATGCGGAGCAAGGCTTTTTCGATCTCGGATGGCAGAAGCCCGAGCAGTTCTCCCAGTTGAGAGGCCGTAGCCGGTCCCAGATGCGACATCCAGCCCGTGACCAGCGCGAGCATGGCATCGTCGCGAGAAGATAGATTCGCCTGAAGGTCGCTTACCGGACGATCGAAGCTGGATTCGGGGAAAAGCAGCGAGAATGTTTTCGCCCGCTCCGCCGCAACCCAGTAGGTTGTGCCGGCGTGTTGGGCGCGGGCAGCGCGGCCTTGCTCGAGCAGCCTATCGAAATATCGCTGCCAGTCGGCGGCACCACTGACCACGTGGGGACAGCCGCCCTCGGCTGTCCGGTCGAGCGAAGCTCGACCCTCCGGGTTATCAGACTGCAGAAGGAGAGCAAGTGAGGATTGGTCCGACAGGAACTGCTCAGCTTCGCTGAGCTGGACAGCCGAGGGCGGCTGTCCCCACGTGGTTTCCGGCAAAGCGATCAAGGTGTGCAGCACATCATGGAGTTCATCCGCATCGCGGACATCTGGCCACGCCTCTTCGCGTACCTGGGCGATCGCGGCTGGATCGAGCTTGCCGACTTCTTCGAGCACTGATTCCGGCAGGATGCGGCGCATCTCGACCGCCCGCGCTCTTCTCTCTTCCAGCGGCGCGTCGTCGAGGTAAGCGTAGGGATTGGCATTCAAAATCTCGTGCGAAAACTGTGACGGCACCGGAGTGTCCACGGCAAGGCAGCGGATGCGTCCTTCCTGAATACCGCGCAACAACGACTTGAGGCCGTCGATATCCATCGCCTCGGTGAGGACGTCTTTCATGACTTCTTTCACCAGGGGATGATCGGGAATCTGAATGTCGCCAACGATGTTTTCCTGGCAGGCGGCTACATCGGGGAAGACCGATGCCAGCAGGTCGTCCGACCGCATGCGTTGAATCTGGGGAGGAACTTTCTTTCCGCCCTGAAAACGCAGCAGAGCCAGTGCGCGGTTCGCATCCCAGCGCCAGCGAGTGCCGAAGATGGGCGAAGCCAGCGCGGCTTGTTCCAGAACCGGTTGTACCGTCTCCGCGTTGAGGAAATGAAAAACGTCAGCTAGCGGGAAGCTGTGTTGCTCAGCCAGAGCGATGTTCAGGCCGTTGTCGGTGGCGGCAGCCTGCAATTCAAAATTGAAGCTGCGGCAGAAACGCTTGCGCAGGGCCAGGCCCCAGGCCTTGTTGATGCGGCCGCCGTAGGGAGCGTGAATGATCAGCTGCATTCCGCCGCCTTCGTCGAAGAAGCGCTCGGCGATAATCGTGTCCTGCGTGGGAACATCGCCCAGGACCGCGCGGCCTTGCAGGATGTACTCGATCGCCTGCTCGGCGCCGGGATCATCCAGTCCACATTCTTCTTTCAGCCACGCGACCGTCTCGGCCACGGCAGGCTGGTTTTGTGAGACTCCGATCGGCGAAGTGTGGCGCAGGCGATCGCTGATTTCTTTTCGCAAACCGGCGACGTGAGCGGAAAGCTCCTGAGTCCGCGCCGGAGCTTCACCTCGCCAGAAGGGAACACTGGGCGGAGCGCCGTGGGCATCTTCCACCAGCACCCGGCCGGATTTTCCTTCGACGCGGCGAATGCGCCAGGAAGTGTTGCCGAGAAGCATGATGTCGCCGGCATTGCTCTCCACGGCGAAGTCTTCGTCGAGTGTGCCCACCACAACTCCATCCGGTTCCGCGACCACGGTGAACAACGCAGTCTCCGGGATGGCGCCGCCACTGGTGATGGCGGCCAGCCGGCTTCCGCGCCGCGGGCGCAGTTTGCGATTCACCCGGTCGCGATGGATGTAGGCACCGTAGCGGCCGCGTCGGGCCGCAATTCCTTCCGAAAGCATTTCCAGAACGGAGTCGTAAATTTCGCGAGTGAGATTGCGGTAAGGATAGGCTCGCGTGACCAGCGCGAACAGCTCATCTTCATCCCAGCCGCCGTCATCATCCGAGACTGTGTGGCGCGGGCGCCCCGCCCGCGTGTCAAGATCGGCAGTGGTCAGGTGGATAGCAGTGAAGAGTGCGGTATCCTCGCTGCCAAAGCTCCTTCGAATCCTGAGCTTCTGTTATGGCTTCCGGCGCTCGCGGGCGGGGCGCCCGTGCCACATGGGCATTGGCTGCTTGGGCATTGCTGCTCTCGGCTGCGCAGATCGCCACGATCTGCTGCGCCAGAATATCCAAAGGAGACTCAGGAATTATCAGCCGATCCAGATCGCCCTGCCGAATGGCACGCACCAGCGCCGCGCATTCCAGAAGATCGTCGCGGGTGCCGGCGAAGAAGCGTCCCTTGGGAATGGCGCCGCGCCAGTGGCCGGAACGGCCCACCCGCTGCAGGGCGACCGCTATGGCCCGCGGCGAACTGATCTGGACCACCAGATCCACCGTGCCAATATCGATTCCAAGTTCCAGCGAAGCCGTCGCCACCAGAACTTTGACTTCGCCTTCTTTCAACTTTCGTTCCGCATTGAGGCGCAGTTTGCGCGACAGGCTGCCGTGATGCGCGGCCACGTTGTCTTCGCCCAGCCGTTCCCCCAGGCGATGCGCGATCCGCTCCGCCAGCCGCCGGGTGTTGACGAACACCAGCGTGGAGCGATGCTGCTCGATCAGTTCCACCAGCCGGTCGTAAATCTCGTCCCACATTTCGTTGGTGGTGATCGGACCGAGCTGGCTGCCGGGCACTTCCACCGCGAGATCGAGCTTGCGCTTGTGTCCGACGTCCACGATCACCGGAGCAGGCCGTCCATTGCCGGTCAAAAAGTGAGCGACTTCTTCGATCGGCTTCTGGGTTGCGGAAAGCCCGATGCGTACCGGCGGACGATAAGTGAGAGCCTCCAGCCGTTCCAGAGAAAGCGTCAGATGTGCGCCGCGCTTGTCGTCGGCGACCGCGTGAATTTCATCGACGATGACGGTCTCGACGTCGCGCAGGATGGCGCGGCTCTTTTCCGCGGTAAGCAGGATGTAGAGCGACTCCGGAGTGGTGACCAGAATATGCGGCGGGCGCTTCAGCATCGCCCGGCGCTCGTGCATCAGCGTGTCGCCGGTGCGGACCGCGGTGCGAATCTCAGGCATAAGCAGGCCACGCTCCTGCGCCATCTGGAGAATCTCGCCTAATGGGCCTTCGAGGTTTTTCTGGATGTCATTGCTCAGAGCTTTCAGCGGCGAGACGTAGAGCACCTCGGTGCGGTCGTACAGATCACCCGTGAGCGCTTTGCAGACCAGGCGGTCGATGCAGGCAAGAAACGCGGCGAGGGTCTTGCCCGAGCCTGTGGGCGCGGAGATAAGCGTCGTGCGCCCCGCCAGGATATGAGGCCATCCCTGCTCCTGAGGCTCGGTGGGTGTGCCGAACTTGCGGACAAACCATTCCTGGACCAAGGGGTGCGCCCAGGCGAGAGAAGGGAGGGAAGACATTGCCGACATTCTATCATGCGACTTTCGTAAAACGTTCGCCTGATGAGAAGTGCTCGTAGGCTCGGGTCAACCAATGTTGACGATGCATAGTATGTTGAGTAATATGAATAATATTCTTCAGGAGCGCCAGGGGATGGCAAGCGCAAAGGTTTCCGAGGTGACAAAGGAAGAAATTGCCACTGCGGCGAAGAGCTTTCGGTGGAACCGCCAGATGCCCAAGTGGACGGTAATTGTGGAGGGACGGGAACTGCCCGCCAGACCGCTCATCCTGGAGGCGGCGGGTGTGCCGCCTAATGATCCCACGAACTCGCACCAGGCTGTGGCGATCTTGCAGGATCGCGGATTTGACGTTCGCTACGAGGGCAAGGCGGTTCAGAGCGAATACAAGGAGCAAACGCCACCGCCTGTCAGCGATGAGTTTATTCGTAGTCTTCGCGGTTGCTGCAAAGGTGAGTACTCGCTGGTTGAAGCCCGGGAGCGAGAGCATCGCATTGAGAAGGACAAGACGACGAGATGAACAGGTCGTATGTGTTCGATGCCAATGCGGTGCTGGATTTCATGGAAGACGGTCCGGGAGCCGAACGGGTTGAGAAATTACTCACAGATGTCCGCGATGGCAACGTCCATTTACTGATGTCGGTTCTGAACTGGGGCGAGGTGTTCTATCACTTTTGGCAGCAGCGCGGAGAAGAGTTTGCCCGAAGCACGTTGGGAGAGCTTTCCAAGCTTCCCATTGAGCTTGTTGCAACCGATCTTCCCCAAGCCCTCAAGGCGGGCGAGCTTAAGGCTGTTCACAAGATTCCATATGTGGATTGCGTGGCGGCGGCCTTGACGGTTCTGCGACAGGCCACATTGGTGACCTCCGATCGAGACTTCGAAAAGCTCGGGCGCAACTTTCCGATCCTGTGGATTGCGCGATCGTAGGGGAACAGCAATTAGCAATTAGCAATTGGCAATTAGCACTTGGCGTTCCACGCGCGGAGACAGTTGGAAGATTTTGAGATTAGGAAAAAGGAATGAGGCGCTGCGATTGAAACTAATTGCTAAGTGCCAATTGCTAACTGCTGCCCCTAAATCAAAAACCCACCGGTCGTCTGCTTGGGGCGTGCTCGGGTCGACGACCGGTGGGCTACCGTTTCTCCTTACTCACCCTGTTGTTTTCAGGAGTATGTTGAAGAGTCTAAACCCAACAGGTGGGGAAATTTGCGTAGAATTTTGTAAATTTTTGTAATAGTTTGCTACTCCGGAATCGCCACCGGGCGCGCGTTCATTAACTCGGTGAAACGCGGGTCTTTGCGCAATCCCGCAAATTCATTGTCTTTGAACACGTCTTCGATCCCCTTGTAGCCCTCCTCCATGGCCCGCCGCAAGTAAAGCAGGGAGCGGTCAGCGGCGCCGGCTTTGGCGTAAATCTTCGCCAGGACGTAGTAGTAATGGGCGCGGTCTCCGGGAGACGACATCTGCGCCTGCACTCCGCTGTGGGAAGTGCGCTCGAAGATCTCGGGATCGATCTGCAGCGCCTGGTTGTAAGCGAGGCTGGCTTTCTCAAATTCCTTCTTGGAAAAATACGCAGCTCCGAGATTGCTGAAGAAAGAGCCGGAATCCTGACGCAGTTTGATCGCACTCTCGTATTGCTTGATTGCCTTGCCGTATTTTTTTTCCAGGTAGTAAATCACGCCCAGATTGTTGTAAGCATCGGCAAGCTGGCGATCATGTTTGATGGAGCGTTCGAAATCTTTAGCGGCGTCGGCGAAGCGTCCCATCTGCAGTTCGTTAATGCCGATTTTGTTATAGAGTTTGGCGTTGTTCGAGTCTTTCGCCAGCGCGGCCCGGTAGTAGTCGAGCGCGTCAAGAAAGGACTTTTCGGCGCGCAGAACATCGCCGCGTTGTTCCAGATCGACGACGGGGGCGTCCGCCGGCGGAGGTTCGGCACGCCGTATGGGCGGCGGACTCACCTGGACTTGTTCGGGGGAATGAACCTGCGCCATCGGGAAAGCACTGGCGCAAATCGGTGTCAACGCTGCCAGAAAGCAAAGCAGAGATCCACGAGCCATAAGTCGACTCCTGAAGACGAGCTAAACGCCGCTGCGCTCGCCTACTGAGGACCGGTACCGCTACTATCCGCCGGTTTGGGCGGCGGAGGGTTAGACGGTTTGTCGTCTTTAAAGATACCCGCAATTTTGCCAAAAAAACCTTTTTTCTTTTTATTGGGATCTTCAGCCGCATTGGCGGTGGCTCCCGCCTGGGCGTCGGGCTGTGCTCCCGGAGGCGGAGGCGGAAGCGCTTTCTCCCCTCCCAATCCGAAGACTCGAGAGAAGAAACCGCGCATCCCGGTGCCCTGGTCGCAAGTCTCGCTCGGCTCGGTCCCGGCGATGAAGGCCACGCTGTAATCTTCCGGGCAAGAAGGAGTTGCAAGCAGATTCGTGGTCTTGTCGAGCTGCACATCCACCACGCCAGAGGGCTGGGAAAACGGCTTTGCGTCAAGATACTGCGGCAGGGTCACTGCCTTCTTCATGAACTCCGCCCAGATAGGGGCGGCGGTCTGGGCTCCGCTCAGGCGCAAGTCGCTGTAATCGTCGTAGCCCACCCAGACGATGCAGAGCAGATTGCTGGTGTAGCCGGCGAACCAGCCATCGTGGGAACTGCCGGTTTTGCCCGCCGCGGGGGTGGCGAAACCACGCTGGCGAACCACGTAGGCGGTTCCGCTGTTCATCACGCCTTCCATCATGGTGGTCATCAGGTAAGCCACCCGGGCGTCGAGCACCGGTCGCTTCTCCGGCTTGAAATCCATGACTACGTCACCGTTGGCGTTCCGCACCGAGTTCACAACGGTGGGCGAGATCCGTTCCCCGGAGTTGGCAAACACGGTGTAGGCAGCCGCCATGTCCACCGGGGTGGCATCGTATGCACCCAGAGCCATAGCGGGCGTCGCTTTGACGGAAACTATGCCGGCTGACTTAGCCAGGTCCGCGACTTTGTCGTAGCCGACTTCCTGCGCCAACTTGACGGTGGCGTTATTCAACGACATCGCCAGGGCGTAGCGGGCAGTGACTTCGCCGTGGTACTCCTCTTTGTAATTCCGGGGCTCGTAGATCTGATCGCCGTAGGCGAAGGTGCTGGGTTCATCGGTGACCATGGACGCTGGAGTAAACACAGGGTTAGCGCCATCCAGCGCCGTGTTCATGGCCGCGGCATAGACGAACGGTTTGAAGATTGAGCCGGTAGGACGTTTCGCCACCGCGTGATTTAACTGGCTCATGCCGTAGTTTCGGCCGCCCACCAGAGCCAGAACTTCGCCGGTATGCGGATCAATCGCTACCAGCGCCACCTGCGCCTGCGGCCCGGGCAGGACGTGAGTTTCATACTTGTTTTTGCCGACCTTTGTCCGTTTCGTGCGCAGCTTGGTTACCTGATCGTCGACCAGCTTCATCCCGGTCTGAACCGCGGCCGCCGCGGCTTTTTGCAGATCAGGATCGAGAGTGGTGTAAATCCGGTAGCCCTCGTCGTTCATCTGGCGCTCGTCCAGCTTGCTGATTAAAGTCTCGCGGAGCAGGTCGACGAAGTAAGGCGCGTCACTGGCCTCAACATTGGGCGGCGCCAGTTTCAGGGGCGTGGCTTTGGCTTTCTCCGCGTCGGCCTGGGTGATGGCGTGAGTTTCAACCATACTGTCCAGCACCAGGTTGCGGCGTTCCAGAGCGCGCTCGGGATGACGGTAGGGCGATAGGTAACTGGGCGCCTGAATGATTCCCGCGATCAGCGCGGCTTCCGCAGGAGACAGGTCCTTCAAATCTTTGTTGAAGTAGGCTTGCGCCGCCTGGGCAAAGCCGCTGATGGTGAACGACCCGCGCTGCCCCAGGTCAACTCGATTGGCATAGAACTCGAAAATCTGCTGCTTGCTGAACTTCTGCTCCATCTCCAGAGCAATCATCATTTCTGACAGCTTGCGCTTGACGGTCTTTTCCGGCGTGAGAAAGAAGGCCCGGGAAAGCTGCATGGTGATGGTCGAACCGCCCTGCTCGTGGCGCTGATGAGTTACGTCCACCCAGGTGGCCTCGGCCAGGCGAATAAAGTTCACTCCGCCGTGTTGGAAAAAGCGCCGGTCTTCAATAGCCAGCACCGCGTTCACCAGCAGCGGGGGAATTTCGTCATATTTGACCAGTTGCCGCTTGGAACGCTGCCCCGCGTCGAACAGGGAAGTGATCATCTGCGGTTCGAGTTCGTAGGCCGCCAGCTCTCCACCTTGGCTGACGATGTTGTCGACCTTGCCGCCGCGCACGCGAATGATGGCGGACTCCTGGCTGTGATAGGAGTCAGGACCGGGCTTGATCTCGATTCCGCCCTCGACCAGGCGGAAGCTTCCCATGGGCGACTTGCCATCGCCCTGATCGGTGTAACCGGCGTGACGCAATTCGGCCGCAATTTCCTTGGACTCGATCTTCTCGCCTACATGGACCGCATGAGGGATGGCATAGATCCGGGCGGAGTTGCCGAAAACCGAACCCTTGAAGCGCGCATCGATCATCCGCCCGATGGTGAAGTAGTAGTAGGCAAAGGTGCCGATGGTGGCCAAAGCCAGGACCACGAACACAATCATGGCAACCTGCACGATCGGATCCTGGTAAAAGGGGATCTTTCCGGTTTGTCCAGGTTTTTTGCCGGTCGGGATTTTAAGTTTTATGGCCACAAATCCTATGGTTGGATGCGCCTTTGCTACCTTAGACGTCGGAGTGCGTGCTTGCCGTTATCTCGAACGCTACCTCTGGACAATGAAACTTCTAGGCAATGAAACTTCCAGTCCTGAGCCCCAGCATTTCGTCTTCGCGCCTGGACTTTGACGGCGTTCGACGCAAGACAAAGACTTGGGAAGAGATACTTCATTTTAACCCGTTGGCCCAGGTTTTGCGGTGGGTACCGGTTGTCAGGCGGGTACACGAGGGTGAACCCCCTCTGGTGTTCCTTCGTGCGGTGCCGAACTGGTTAAGTTTCGCTCAGCCCGGCCTGTGGCTGCACCTTTCGCTTCCTAGTCGGTTGGAGCGAATGCGACCGCGTCGTTTGTAACACTCAGGTCGGTGACAGTGTGGGTCAGGGCTCCGGTGGACAAATTCGTGCCCAGCACCGAGAAAGCGCTCGTGGTCGCATTGGCGCAGAATGCCTCTGTGCCTCCCTGATCCCACTTGCAGTCGTCGACGATGGGCACAGTGGTGAAGGGCGATTCACTCAACTCGGTGAGCGCCCCGGTGGTTGGGTCCAGGGCAAACCCTTCCATAGCGGCGATAGTGCCGTTGGACGTCTGGCCGAAGCTGTAAACAAACTGATTGCTGGGATGCACTTTCAGGTCGAATAACTGGGTAGCAACGGTGGCAAAAGGCGAATTCGCGACAGGCGCAAGCCCACCCGTGGTGGGATCGATCGCGAACACGTACAAATGGTTGTCCCCAGCGGTGCCGCTGAGTCCGATTGCGTATTTGCCGGTGAAGTCGGTACGCACGCCGGCGACGTTCAGGACGAACGGACTGCCCGTGATCGGAGAGAGCGCGCCGGTGTTCTGATCAATCGAGAAGCCATGCACCGGCAGGAACGCAGACCCCTGTCCCGCGTAGATAAATTTTCCAGTGCCGTCCACGGCCAGAACATGAGCAAAATCGAGATTGAAAGCGGTGAATGGTGAACCCGGAGCAGCCACCAGAGCGCCGGTGGTAGCGTTGATCTGAAACACGGAGATCTGGCCTGTGGTGTCACTGCCGGCAAAAAGGAAACGACCCGTCGGATCGGCCGCAATTGAACTGGCGCTTGCCGTGGCGAATGGGCTGCCGGGGATCGCGGTTAATGCTCCGGTGGTGTGATCGATCGCGAAGGCCTGAATGGTCAGGGAATCGCTCTGTGGCAGGTAAAGGAAATTCTTGTTGACGATGAGCATGTCACTGCCAACGCTGCTGGGCAGCGTCGGCGGGACGAATGAGGTAATGGCGGCAAAGGTCCCGGTTGAACTCAGGCTGGCGCCAAGAATATTGTTTGTGCCCATGTAATAAAGAAGGGCAGAGACAGTGGTTCCGTTTCCGCCTCCGCCACCAGGAGTTGTCCCCGCACCGCAGGCCGTGCCCCCGTGCGATACTCCGGCCGTAGTGCCGGAGCCGCTGCCAGTGCTGCTCAAGGAATTCGTTGGACAGCCGCCTCCGCAGCCCGCCCAGAATAAGATTGCAGCCACCGCCAACATCGAAGAGAAGATTTTGTTCGCCAGCTTCATTACATCCTCCACAACCGACTGTCTGAGTCGCGGCCTGGTTTGCGCCTGCGCGCAGACTGCCGACTGCGAAAAGTAGAACACGCCCAGCACTCACGATTTGGACGCCTGGATGTGCCTATTCTTCGATGTTAGGTAGTTACCGGAATGGGAAACAAGAGTACGGAAGTAAGAGGAGGAGTGCTTTGCGGGGTTCCGGCAGATACTAGATTCAACAAAATCAAAATCCGGACCATTCAGATTGGCAAACTGATTCCACGCCATCGGACTTCGCAAAATCAGGTTCGGGAATCTGCGATCGCCCAACCTATCGCGGGCTTAGAACACACCTTTGTTTCGAGCCGAGGCGTCGAAGTTCAGATCCAGCGGATATCCGGGCAGGTTGACATGCACAGTGTAGGAAGCGTCAATACTCACTGACCCCGTTCCCACCACTCCATTGCGGACCACCTTGATCTGCTCCTTGGTGATGGGGACATCCAGGTCCTGCGCCTTCTTGAAGACTTCGTCGCGGATCACGTCTTCGGTTTTGGTGGTGTAGGTACTCATCTGCGACTCGGTCTTGAGGGCGTCTTCAAACTGGTAGTTGGTGAAATAGGGAGGCGCCAGCATGGCGATCAGAATCACCGCGGCAACCATTATGAAAATGCCAAAAATAAGCTTCATTGCGCGCTCCGCTTTGGGTCGCGCGCCAGGAAAGTTCGCTAGCCCGCCGACCGCAGGTTTTTGTCAAAATATTCCGTTATTGCGGCGATGCTAGCATCCTCAATTTGACGTGTCGAGCGCCGAACCACTTCCACAGTGCCTTCGGTAACCTTCTTCCCCACCGTGACACGAAAGGGAATACCCACCAGGTCGGCGTCCTTGAATTTCACCCCAGGGCGCTCGTCGCGATCGTCGAGTAACACCTGGTAACCAGCCGTTTCAAGGCGCTGCGCGATATCTTCTGCGGTGGCCTTTATCTTCTCGTCACTTACGTTGGTGGGCGTGACCACAATCTCAAAAGGCGCAATCTGCGGCGGCAGCCAGAAGCCGTTTTCGTCGTTACCCTGCTCCACCGACGCGGTCAAAATGCGCTCGATTCCGATGCCGTAGCTGCCCATGATCGGCATGACCTCTTTGCCATTCTTGTCCAGAACACGCGCCCCCATCGAATCCGTGTATTTGTAGCCCAGCTTGAAGATGTGGCCAATTTCAACCGCGGTGTCGATGCGGAGCGCGCCACCGCAGTTGGGACAGGCCTCGCCCGCGGTCACGCTGCGCAGTTCGGCGTATGCCGGTCGGCTGAAAGTCGCGCCCTGGGGTGATGTTCTTGAGGTGATAGTCCTCTTTGTTAGCGCCGCCAATCAGGTTTGTCCGGCCTTCCAGTGCTTTATCCACCAGCAGCACGGGATGGTCAACGTTCTTCATATCCTTTGCCCATTCAATGCCGATCGGCCCCAAGAAACCCGCCGGAGAGTTGAATAGCTGCCTGATCTCTTCTTCCGTCATCGGCCGGCTGGCCTTGCCGCCCAATGCCGAGAACAACTTCGTTTCATTCATCTGATGATCGCCGCGCATCAGCAAAACTACGGCGCGCTTATTTACTTTCCCCGTCTTGACGTCGGTGTCTTCCAGCATCAGCGCCAGAGTCTTCATCTTGTTCTTCGGCGAGACGCCCAGGAATTTCGCCACATCCTCGATCGTCTTCATTCCCGGGGTGTGGACTTCGAGCGGTTTCCCGTTACCTTCCGGCGCGAGATCTTCAACGGACTCCAACTTGGACGTAGCTTTTTCCAGATTCGCGGCATAATCACACTTATCGCAGCTCACGATGTGATCTTCGCCAGCCGGCGTACGCACCATGAATTCGTGAGATTGCGATCCGCCCATTGCTCCGGAATCTGCTTCGACTACCATGTATTTCAATCCGCAGCGGTCGAAGATGCGGCGGTAGGTGTCGTAATGTTTCTGGTAGGAAACGTCCAGGCCGGCGGCATCCATGTCAAACGAGTACGAATCTTTCATGATGAACTGCCGCACCCGCAGCAGACCTGATTTCGGCCGCGCTTCGTCGCGGAATTTGGTTTGAATCTGATACCAGATTTGCGGCAACTGCTTGTAGCTGCGCAGCTCCTTGCGCGCAATGTCGGTCATGACTTCTTCGTGGGTCATGCTGAGGCACAGGTCGGCGCCCTTGCGATCTTTCAGGCGGAACATGTTGTCGCCCATCACCGCCCAACGCCCGCTGGCTTCCCACAACTCCCGGGGATGAATTGCCGGCAGAAAGAATTCCTGGCCAATCTTGTCCATCTCCTCGCGCACGATGGCCATGATCTTGTTGAACGAACGGTTTCCGAGGAACAGATAGGAGTAGATTCCGGCCGCAAGCTGGCGAATGTAGCCGGCCCGCACCAGAAATTTGTGGCTCGCGACTTCGGCGTCCGCCGGAGCCTCGCGCAGCGTAGGAATAAAGAGTTGGGACCAACGATGCATAGTCAGGAGTCCTGGGTAGTAGGGAATTCGATTATTGTAAATGATTTAGGCGAATCGAGACCCCGCCCTGTCGGCATGCATCGGCAACATCCATGGGGGGACAGCCGCCCTCGGCTGTCCGGCCAAGCGAAGCTCGGCAAGAATTTGCGACCTTTACGCGCTGCTGCCTAACCACGTCGACGATCAAGTGCTCATGGGTACCTCTGGAAAGGTTATCGACAGGATCGCTGGCGTGCTTCGCCCGCCCGGACAGCCGAGGGCGGCTGTCCCCACGTAAGCCGTAGTCAATCAGCCCGCTAACTGCTTCAAAATCTCTTTCCCCAGCTTCTGCGCCTCGCCGAAAAACTTCTGATATTCGACAAACAGGCGATTCAACTCCAGCGACTTATCCGCATTAACTCGCTTGCGTAGGATCATGTCGCGCACATGGACTGGGTTGGGAAGGGTCGCGTCTTCGGTGAGTTCTTCCAGCGCGGTATTGGGATCGTAATGGTACATGGGTTTATTGTAGCGCCGGCGTCCCGCCGGCTGTCTGGCGGGCGTCTCGGCCGCCCACCGGGCCGGCCGGAGGCCGGCGCTACATCATCTCCGTTCCCCACAGATCGTGCAGGTGGACGATTCCCAGCAGAGTGCGGTCGCCATCAATCACCACCAGCGACGTAATCTTCTTCTCTTCCATCAAAGCCAGCGCGGTGGCGGCGAATTCGTTCGCGCCAATGGTTCGGGGAACCGCCGTCATGCACTCGGCCGCGGCCAGGTCGAGTACGTCTTTGCCGCGCTTTTCCAGCAATCGCCGCAAATCCCCGTCGCTAATTACTCCCACTAGTTTCTCGCCCTCGACCACCGCGGTGACGCCGAGTTTTTTGCGAGACATTTCGTAAATCACGTCCGGCATTTTAGTTTGCGGAGTGACGCGCGGTACTGCTTCGCCGGTATGCATCAGCGATTCGACCCGCGCCAGGCGCTTGCCCAACTTTCCGCCAGGATGCAGGTTGGCGAAGTCTTCTTCACGGAAGCCGCGCTTCTCGGAGAGCGCCATGGCCAGCGCGTCACCCAAAGCCAGCATTGCCGTGGTCGACGCAGTCGGCGCGAGACCGAGCCCGCAGGCCTCCCGGTCCACCGAGCAGTCGAGCGCGACATCGGCCGCAGCTGCCAGAGTCGACACTTTTTGCCTGGATTGTGTGGTCGCGGGCGACTCGCCCGCGGGTTTTTCGAACACCGCATCTCCGGTCATACTGATCAGAGATACCCGCAGCCGCTTGATGGTCGCCAGCAGCCGCAGAATTTCTTCGGTCTCCCCGCTGGCGGAGAGTGCCAGCACGATGTCGCCGGGCACAACCATGCCGAGGTCTCCATGCACCGCGTCGACGGGATGCATGAACAACGCAGGAGTTCCCGTAGAACTGAGTGTAGCCGCGATCTTGCGCGCAATAATGCCGCTCTTGCCCATTCCCGTGACCACTACCCGCCCGGTGCAGGCATGAAGCAATTCCACCGCCCGATCGAATGCTCCGGCCATCGGACCTGCAATGCGGTCGGCCAGCGCCCGCAAGGCGTCAGCTTCGATCCGGACTACGTTTTCACCAATGTGTTTCATGGAGAGGAAAAAGATGTTAGCACGCGGAAGGAAGCTGTCAGCTTTCAGCTGTCAGCTTTCATTGCTACTGTCGTTGCCCCGGAAAATGTTTTCAGTAGTCTCACAGCTTGAGAGTTAGTAGCTGATAGCTGAGAGCTGATTGCTAAAAATGATCGTCCGCGTGCTGCACTTTTCCGCCCAGACTTCGGGCTTGTATGGCGCGGTCCCAGGGACCGGCCTGCCAGTTGTCTTTCTGCTTCTGGGGATGGATCCATGGCGGCAAGGTGATAGAGAGATTGACTGCAATCGCCACCGCGTACGACTCGTACAGCGATCGCAGATTATTCAACTTTTCTTCAAACTCGGGGCCCTCACGCAGTTTCACCCCACGTGCGGCCAGGCTCTGCCGCACCCGATCCAACTCCTCGACCGGCAGACGGTCGGGTGCGGCGGGATTGTAGCGGGCGTTGACCACCTGGGCGAGGTCCACCATCGCGTGGCGCGCCATGGCGAAGGTAATCTTGGCCTGCTCGTCACGCAATCCGTCCACGCCAGCCATGACCAGCGCGCTGCCGTCCAGAATGGTGATCAGCGCGCCCAGCCACGATTGATTGTTATGCTGTGATCGGAAGAAGCTGAGTGCCGGATAGGAAAGGTGGCTCTCCAGCACCTCCGCTGCCCATCGCTCCCAATCGCGAAAAATCTGGTCAAGCACCGCCTGTTGCGGGCAGTTGCCGAACCGGGCCAGCAGTTCGGTCGCGGACGGTGGCGAACCGGCGCGAGCGTCCAGTAAAGAGATTTCGATCTCGCGGCTCGAGAACGACGAATAAATCGTAGGCAAGTATCCAATCACCATGCCCAGAAAGCCGAAACCCAATCCCGCCTCAACCACTGCCAGGGTGCGAGCCGCTGTTGAATCAGGAATGATGTCCCCGTAGCCCAGAGTGAAGAAGGTTTCGCCGCTGTTGTAAACCAGGAGGCCGAATGTCAGCGGCTCGCCATTCAAACGGAAGTGCTCTCCCATTCCGTATTGGAGAAGGGCAAAGCCATAGATCAGCCCGGTAGCCCACAAAATCAGAAGGAAGATGAGCGAGAGAGGTCCAAAGTAGCCGAGAAAATTCTCCCGGCGCGACGGATTGGCAATGCGGCTCGCCAGCTTTCGCCATGGAATCCAGGTGCGCCGGTAAAACCATGCGCTGATGCGAAAGGTGCGGCGCACCCGCCGCGGCAGCACCACGGTCTCAAACGCATCCAGCAGGATGGCGAGAATAAGAAGAATTCCGACGATAGTAGCGACGACATGCATCAGGCGATTCGGACGGCAGAAAGCTCAATGTACGCGCGAGCGTCCCGCTCGTGCAGGAAGCGAGAAATTTTCCGCCCCAGGGGCGGAAACCGAAATACAGATACGAAAGACCTGCTCATTGCCGCCCCCGCTCGAGCGGGACGCTCGCGCCTGGCGCAGGAAATGGTAGCAGATTCAGTGCGTGCTTCCGTCGGAGGCCATCTGAATGGTTTTTCCGGAAGCCGCGGAACGCCGGGCCGCATCGAGAATCTCGGCGACGATAACATTCGTTTCCAGGGAGGAGGGTGCGTCCGGCGCCGCTCCGCCCAAAACCACGGCCCTTAACAACGATATCGAATCGTCGGAGGGAGGCGGAACCGGCTTGGCCGCGACCACCTTATCCTGTTCTTCTCCCTTGAGCCGCACCCGCACGTCGTCGTGACGAACTGTGATCACGTAGCCGGTCTGGCCGTAGACTTCCATATCTTTGCGATCGAACGGCCAGTTCCAAGATGGCTGCAAAATCGCCTGCGCTTTGGGATAAGTCAGAATGATGGTGGCTTCATCGTCGACGTGCGTATAAATTTCCGGCTTGATGTGCTGGGTGACGGCGGTCACTGAAGTGGGGCGTTGTCCATCCATCAACCAGGTCATCAGGTCCGCGCCATAGCAGCCGAAATCGTAAAGCGCCCCCGCGCCGTTCAATTTGGGATCGTTGAGCCAGGCAAAGAATTCGGGCGCGACGTTGATTTCCTTTGGGCCCTGATGCCCGTCGTGGACGACGACTTTCCGGATGTCGCCGATTGCCCCCTGGTGAACCATGTCGTAGGCGGCGTGATTGCTGCGGTACCAGGAAGTTTCATAGTTCACCAGCACCTGAATCTTGCCCTTGCGCGCGGCGTCGGCGATGGCGTGAGCGTCCTCGGCGCTGACCGCGAGCGGCTTTTCCATCATGACCGGAATACCGTGGCGCGCGCATATTTCGACCACCTGGCGATGGTCGTGCGT
This sequence comes from Terriglobia bacterium, assembly GCA_963734265.1. Lineage (GTDB taxonomy): Bacteria > Acidobacteriota > Terriglobia > Terriglobales > Acidobacteriaceae > JAIQFF01. The sequence continues at coordinate 729,275 of CAVTGN010000007.1, read as the reverse complement.
ATTGGTGTAGGCCAAAACAGCCTGCGGATGAGTCTTCTGCAGCATTTCTTCCAGGTTGGTGAACAGCAGACTCCGGTCGAGGTTGTATTGCGCCGCATAGCGCGCAGTGACCTGCTGGTCAGCTTCGGAGATGCCTACCACCTGGATCTCCGGCCGATGCAGCGATCGCTGAAAAAATCCGTCAACGTGTCCGTGAACCAGTCCGGCGATTCCGACCCGGAGCGGCCCGGCATCGGCGGCGGTTTGGGCGCGGGAAGTCGTGAGCATCATGAACAAGAAGCCGGTAAGGAGTACTGCAAAAAGATATTTCATGTGGAACCTCTGGACTCCGGCGGGAATGGTAGCAGATTCAGGAGTGAAACCGGTTCACGGTCTGGCATGAACGGCCGTGAGTGCGTTCTGTATCGCCTGCAGCTCTTTTAAAACGCCACGCAGCTTCGTGGACTCGAGGGCATTGGCGCCGTCTGATTTGGCGTGCAGGGGATTCTCGTGAACTTCCATAAAGACGCCATCCACTCCCGCCGCCACAGCCGCCCGCGCCAGCACCGGGATGAACTCAGGCTGTCCTCCGCTCACCGCCTGGTCGCCATCGGCAGCCGAAGACGGCAGTTGCACGGAGTGCGTGGCGTCGAACACGACCGGGACAAATTTCCGCATGATGGCCAGCGACCGCATGTCCACCACGAGATTGTTGTAACCAAAACTGGCTCCGCGCTCGGTCACGAAAACTTTGTCGTTTCCCGCGCTGCGGCATTTCTCGACTACGTGACGCATGTCCGCAGGCGAGACGAACTGGCCTTTCTTGATATTCACCACCCGCTCGGTCATAGCCGCCGCCACCACCAGGTCGGTCTGGCGGCAGAGAAAAGCTGGAATCTGGAGAATATCCGCCACTTCGGCCACCTTGGCCACGTCCGCAGTCTCGTGAACGTCAGTGAGAATGGGCACGTGCACCTGATCCTTTACTTTTTTCAGAATGCGCAAGCCTTCCGCGAGCCCAGGGCCGCGATAGCTGCGAATCGAGGTGCGGTTAGCCTTGTCGTAGGACGCCTTAAAAATGAAAGGAAAGTTCAGTGAGCGGGCAACGCCTTTGATCACTTCGGCCATGAACAGGGCATGCTCTTCGCTCTCGATCACGCAGGGGCCGGCGATGAGAAAAAGATTTCCGCCACCGATCCGGACCGTGTCGATCTGGAAAGAAGTGGTCATCGGGTGCTTCGTGGAATAGCTTTGGTCTCCGCCAGTTGGACTGCAGTGCCGAGCCGAAGCGAATTAGGAATTTCGGCAACGCTGTCGGTATGGTGAATGAGTTCAAGGATTTCTTGCGCAGTGGCCTCAGCTTCAACGCTTACGGAAAAGCAGACATTTTGCGCGCGAACGGGGTCCCCGGACCAGTCGGCGGTGACCTTCACTTCGACGTTTTGTACGCGCAAGCCACGCTTCGCGGCCTCGCGATAAACGTCGTTGCTATAGCAGCCTCCGATGGCTAACAGCAGCAATTCACCACCATTGAAGCCCAAGCCGAGGCCGCCGGCTTCTTTAGCCCGATCAATAGTTACCGTTCTCGGACCTGATGAGCCCACGGCCAGGGAACTGCCGGCGACAGTGCGGATTTCAACGCTGGTTTGCGGCATCTCAATTCAAAAACTCAGATTCTTAACTTCTCCGGCCGGTGAAACATTTCAACTTCAGAGGCGGCCTTGTCTGCCCGTCGCTTGAGCCCATATTCGTAAGCTGCGCCCACAAACGTCTTGAACAGTGGATGCGGCTCGAGCGGCTTCGACTTGAACTCTGGATGGAACTGACAACCAATAAAGTGCGGATGATCGGGCAATTCGACCATCTCTACGTAAGTGCCGTCCGGCGTTGACCCGGAGATTCGCAGTCCGCCCGCAGTCAAGGTCTCTTCGTATTCGCGATTGAATTCATAACGGTGACGATGACGTTCGCTGATTTCGAGTTTGCCGTAGATTTTGTGAGCCAAAGTGCCCGGCTCGATTTTGCAGGTCCATGCTCCCAGCCGCATGGTGCCTCCGAGTTCCTCGACTCCGCGCAGTTCGCGCAACTTGTAGATCACGCGATGCGGCGTTGCCGGATCAAATTCGCTCGAGTTCGCGTCTGCCAGACCGCAGACGTTGCGGGCAAACTCAATGCAAGCGGTCTGCATGCCCAGGCAAATGCCAAAATACGGAACCTTGTTTTCCCGGGCATAACGGATCGCAATCAACATGCCTTCAATACCGCGTTTGCCGAATCCGCCCGGCACCAGCAGCCCATCGTAGCCCGCGAGTTGCTCTTCGAAGGTGCGATCTCCAGTCTCGAGACCTTCAGCTTCGATCCAGTTCAGATTCAACTTCAGATTGTGCGCCAGTGCGCCATGAACCAACGCCTCTTTCAACGATTTGTAGGAATCCTCATACTCGACATACTTGCCCACAATCCCAATTGTGACTTCGGCCTTCGGGTTGTAGACGCGCTGGACGATGTCCTCCCAATCCTTCAGGTCGCGGTCTTTAGCTTCAAGGCGCAGGTAGCGAAGCACCAGGGAATCGACGCCTTCACGGGAGAACACCAGCGGCACTTCGTAAATCGAAGCAACGTCTTTGGCAGTGATCACTGCTTCTTCTTCCACATTGCAGAAAAGCGCGATCTTTCCCTTGATATCTTTCGACAGAAACCTGTCGGTGCGGCAAAGCAGAATGTCAGGCTGAATCCCAATGCTGAGAAGTTCTTTCACCGAGTGCTGCGTCGGCTTGGTCTTGAGCTCCTGTGCGGCTGCGATGAAAGGCACCAGGGTCACATGCATGAACAAGGTGTGGTCACGGCCCAGCTCCTGCCGCATCTGGCGGATCGCTTCCATGAAGGGCAGCGACTCGATATCGCCCACCGTGCCGCCGACTTCGACGATGGCCACATCCACATCCTGCGCCACTTTCTTCATCGCAGCCTTGATTTCGTTGGTGACATGGGGAATCACCTGCACCGTCTTGCCCAGGTAGTCGCCGCGGCGCTCCTTGGCGATGATCTGCTCGTAAATGCGACCGGTGGTCCAGTTGTTGTCGCGGGAAAGCTTGGCGTGGGTAAAGCGCTCGTAGTGGCCGAGGTCAAGATCGGTTTCGGCGCCGTCGTCGGTGACAAACACCTCGCCATGCTGAAACGGCGACATGGTGCCCGGGTCGACGTTGAGATAAGGATCAAACTTCATCAGGTTGACTTTCAGCCCGCGGCTCTCCAGCAGGCAGCCAATCGAGGCTGCTGCCAGTCCCTTGCCCAGTGAAGACACCACGCCCCCGGTCACAAAGATGTACTTTGCCGACATCGATTCCTCACATGAAATTGTCTTTGGAATTTTGTGCAGGATGGGTGCACAACTGATTATGCCAGAAAAATATTCTGGTGACTAGGTGAAGTTTTGCCAAGCATTCAATGATCTCAGAAAACAGTGAGCTGGGGTGCCCCATTTCTCGCGGTTTTTGCGAGAAGTGGGGGTCACGCCTGCTCTCGTGACAAAGGTCTTCCGGAGTACACTGGCCGGCAGCCGGTTGCATCCAATGAATCAGACTATGCGCTCGTTTCTTCGCATCCTGATCGTTCTGCTGGCGGGAATCACGCTCTTCCTGTTGACGGCAACGTCCGCCCCGGCTCAACAACTCGCCAAGCGGCTCATCCTGAAAGACGGTTCCTACCAGCTTGTGACCAAATACGAGGTCAAGGGTGACCGCGTTCGCTATCTGAGCGCTGAACGCAATGAGTGGGAAGAGGTGCCCAACTCCATGGTGGATTGGGCGGCCACCGACAAATTCGAAAAGGACCGCGCCGCCGGCAAGCCCGCCCCGGAGGCAGTGGCGCTCGACAAGGAACTCGAGGCCGAACGCCAGGCCGACGAGGCCAGGTCTCCGCACGTCGCACCGGGCTTGCGTTTGCCCGACGATGGCGGTGTGGTATTGCTCGACACTTTCCAGTCGCAACCGCAGCTCGTCGAATTGCAGCAGAACAGCGGCGAGCTCAACCGGAATATCAAGGGAAACATCCTGCGCTCGACCATCAATCCCATAGCCAGCGCCAAGCAGACCATCGAGCTTCCGGGGCTGCACGCCAAGATTCAGGCGCACGCTACTCTGCCCGCCATCTATGTAAATACCCAGGAGCAGGACGACGTCGCCAAAGCAACCCAGATCGCCGAGAAATCGAAGGAACAGGAACTACCCTTTGATCGTTTCCGCATCGTGCGGCTGCAACCAAACAAAGACAAGCGCGTGGTCGTGGACATCAAGGTCGCGATCTACGGAAAAGTCAGCCAGTCCCAGAAGCTTGTGCCTACGACTGCGACGAAACTCACAGGCGGTTGGGTGAAGGTAACGCCAACCAGCGATCTCGAACCCGGAGAGTATGCGATTGTCGAGCTATTGGGCAAAGAAGGGGTCAATCTTTACGTCTGGGACTTCGGCGTGAACCCGTCTGCGGGCGCGAATGCCACCGCCTGGAAGCCTGATGCTTCAGCGACACAGCCCCTTCCTGATCAGCCGAAGGAGTTGGAGAAGAGGAAGTAAGGCAGCATTTAGCAATTGGCACTTAGCATTTAGCCCTTAGCTGTTGGCTCCATCTGCAAAAAATTTGGAGTAGTACTGTGAGACCTGTGAGTGGGCGTGGGTCGTTGAACGAAAGTTGCCAATTGCTCAATTGCTAAGTGCCAATTGCTAATTGCTAATTGCTGCCCTCCAGCTTTCCTGCTTCTTCCTGAATTCGTCTCCAGGCCCGCTCCACGTGGCGCGCGGTAGTGTTGGTCTGCCCGACGCACAGGCGCAATGTCATGCGGTTGTTGAGGCGGGTGTGCGTCAGGTAGAGATCGCCGCTACGATTCAGGCGATCCATCAGAGTCTGGTTGCTTTCGTCGCCGCCTTTGTGACGGAAGCAGACCAGGTTCAGGGGGACGGGAGCGGCCAGTTCGAAACGGTCGTCTTTTTTGACCCACGCGGCAAAATTCTGCGCCATCTCAATGTGTCGCCGAATGTGATGTTGCAACCCTTCCACTCCGTAGTGGCGGATCACGAACCACAGCTTGAGCGACCGGAACCGCCGTCCCAGCGGAATCTGCCAGTCGCGATAGTCGATCACGGCTCCGGTTTCCGTGGCTTTGTTGCGCAGATATTCCGGCAGGACGCTCAAAGTCTGGATCAGCGTTTTGCGATCGGCGACATAGAAGCAATCACAATCGAAATTGGTGAACATCCATTTATGCGGGTTGAAACAATAGCTGTCGGCAAATTCCAGCCCGGCATGAATGTGGCGAAATTCGGGACAGAGCGCCGCCGTGCCCGACATGGCCGCGTCCACGTGCAGCCATAAATTATTTTCGCGACAGATGCGTCCAATTTCCGGCACGGGATCGATCGCGTTGGAAGATGTGGTGCCCACGGTGGCGCAAACGAAAAACGGAATCAGCCCGGCGCTGCGGTCCTGCTCGATCTGACGAGCCAGAGCCTCTGGCTTTATGGCGAAATTCTCGTCCACTTCGATCGCGCGCAGGTGTTCCCGTCCGATGCCGGCAATCTGAGCGCCCTTTTCCAGCGACGAGTGCGCCTGCGAGGAAGTGTAGGCCACCAGCTTTCCGTCGCAGCCGCGCGCGTTGCTGGCGAAATTTGTCGCCCGCTCCCGCGCCGCCAGCAGGGCGCACAGCGAAGCGCTGGAAGCCGTGTCCTGGATCACACCGCCGCCGCTGCTGGTAGAAAGAAATTTCTCTGGCAAATCGAGCATGCGAACCAGCCAGTCCAGCACATGCGTTTCCAGTTCGGTGCAGGCCGGGCTGGTCGCCCACAGCATTCCTTGTACGCCCAGGCCGGAAGAGAGCAGATCCCCGAGAATCGCAGGACCCGAGGCATTGGAAGGAAAGTAAGCGTAGAAATTCGGCGACTGCCAGTGGGTCACGCCGGGAAGAATCAGCTTTTCGATATCCGCCAGCATGGCGGGGAAGGGCTCGCCTTTGGCGGGAGGATCCGGGGGCAACGACGCCCGAATCTGTCCGGGTTCGGCCCGCGACAGTACGGGAAACGATTCGATACGGGTGTAGTAATCGGCGATCCAGTCCACCACGGCGTGTCCGTGGCGGCGGAATTCGTCGGGAGTCATGTGAAAAGTTTTCTCGTTGGCCATTCACTCTCCGTAAGCGGCATCTTCAACTCTTGATCTTGGTCAGTTTTCCTTCGTGTACCTTCGTGTCCTTGGTGGTTGATAGGGTTTTGTAGCCGTCGACGTCAGCCGAGCTGCCCGAAATACACCCGGGTGTCGTAGTCGAACGCCACTCGCCCGTCTACCTGATGCGCGTCAAATATCCGCCGCAAGTCGCGCAGCATCGGCACGTAGGCGGCGTCGCCCGCTTGCGGCGTGTAAGAAGACGACAAAAGCCGCCCTTCAAGTGCGGGATAGTCGAATGCCTGCTGATAATCGAAAATACGGACCTGAAATGGCGAGGGCGCGAAGAATGTCTCGATTTCCTCCGTCGTACGTTCATGGCGGACGTTCTCATAATCCGTACCGTAGGTGAGCAGCAGTTTTTCGTATTCACGAAGAAAGGGCGTCGAGTCGGTGCGCCTTTCGTTCCACAACAACACAGTCCATCCACCAGGCTTGCAAATGCGAATAAACTCATGCCGCGCCTTCTCGCGATCAAACCAGTGGGCGGCCTGGGCTGCGGTGACCAGGTCAACGCTGTGATCCGCGAGGGTTGTGGCCTCAGCCGTTCCCTCTACGCTGGTGAAATTCGGGTACGCACGCAGAAATTCTTCGCCGGCTTTGCGCATTTCCGCATTCGGCTCGACGCCGAACACGCGACCGGCATTGCCGTCTTCCAGCAATATGCGGGTAAAGATGCCCGTACCGGATGCGATGTCGGCGACCACGGACGCAGAGTTAAGCCCACATTCGTTCTTGAGCAAATCGACCACAGCCGACGGATAGCCAGGCCGATAGCGAACATAGTTTCCCACGCGAGAAGAAAAACGCTGGGTTGAGTCTCGGACAGGCACGAAAACAGTTTAGCGCGGCAGCGCCACATCGGGGCGGGCGACTCCGGCTTCACGGCAAAGCGAAGCTCGGCTCCAATTCCCCAAACCGCGCCGAATTGCTAAATTAGAGGCTCGACCATGCGCCTCGTCGTCAAAGTCGGCACCAGTCTGATTGCGCCCGGCGGCCGCATCGACACCACGCGCATGCGAGCGCTGGTCGATCAACTAGATCTTTCCCGCCATGAGTATCTGATCGTCAGCTCTGGGGCCATCGCCTCCGGAATGGCTCACCTGGGTCTCAGGCAGCGTCCCGCCACGGTTCCGCTCATGCAGGCGTGCGCCGCGGTTGGGCAAAGCCTGCTGATGCACACCTACGAACAACTTTTTTTCGGCAAGAAAGTAGTGGCGCAACTGCTGCTTTCAAGCGATGACTTTACCTCGCCCATCCGCTACGGCAACCTGCAGAATGCGCTGCACGAATTACTGAAGCTGGGAGTCGTTCCCGTGGTGAATGAGAACGACAGCGTTTCCGTCCGCGAACTGGTGGGAGCGTTCGGCGACAACGATGAACTCAGCGCGCTGCTGGCCACCGCCGTCAAAGCCGACTGGCTGCTTCTGCTGACTGATGTGGATGGCTTTTTCGTTCCCAGCGGCAAGCGGCCGCGCCTGCTGCGTACCGTGCGCAAGCTGACCCCGCGCATGGAAGCGGTGTGCAACGGAAAGGGCAGGCTGGGCACGGGTGGAATGCGCTCCAAGCTGCGCGCGGCCAAACTGGCCAGTGAAGCGGGCGCGAACGTTGCCATCGCCAATGGACGCCACGCTCACGCCATTCCCTGGGCCCTTGAGCGCAAGATTGGAACTTACTTCCCGCCGCAGCGCAGAAAGTCTTCCGATGGCAACTAGCGTGAGGACGCCGGCCTCAACCCGCGAGAAACTCTTGCGGGCGAAGGACGCCGCTGCGCGCCTGGCACAATTCACCACGGCTCAGAAGAATGAGCTGCTGCTTGCCATGGCCGACGCGATTGAAGCGAATACCGCCGGCATCATTGCGGCGAATCAGTTCGATCTGACCTCCTCCGGGCTTGACGGAGCCATGCGCGACCGTCTTCTGCTGAATCCGCAGCGCATCGCGGCGATGGCGAGCGGCGTCCGCGAGGTCGCCGGTCTGACTGATCCGATCGGCGAAACCCTGGCGGAGTGGACTCGCCCCAACGGGCTGCGCATCCGCAAAGTCAGAGTGCCACTGGGCGTGGTGGGTGTGATCTACGAATCGCGGCCCAATGTGACTGCGGATACGGTTTCGCTGGCGCTCAAAAGCGGCAACGCCATTGTGCTGCGTGGAGGCAAAGAGGCGGCGCACAGCAATGAACGGCTGGTCGAAATCCTAAGCGCTGTGCCTGGAGTTCCTACGGGCGCAATTGAACTGCTGGATTCGAGTTCTCGCGATTCGGTGAACGAGTTGATCAAGGCGCGAGGCCTGGTGGATGTGCTCATTCCTCGCGGCGGGCCGGGGCTGATTTCTTTCGTCACTGAGAACGCCACCGTGCCGGTGATCGAAACCGGGGCAGGGAATTGTCACATCTTCGTGGACGAGTCGGCTGATTTCGAAATGGCGGACCGCATTGTGATCAATGCCAAGACCCAGCGTCCATCCGTTTGTAACGCGGCGGAAAAACTGCTGGTGCATCAGAGCATCGCGGCGGAATATGTCCCGCGAATCGTGAAAAAGCTTCTGGAAAGCGGCGTGGAAGTGCGCGGGGACGCCGAAACTCGCGGCCTGGCTGGGGGAATGCCAGTCCGGCCGGCCGGGACTAAAGACTGGGGCGAAGAGTATTTACGGCTCTGCATCGCGATCCGGGTGGTGGCGAGCGTCGAAGACGCGATTGCGCACATCAATCGTTATTCCACGAAAAATTCCGAAGCCATTGTCAGCGGCGACGAAGGCCGAGCGCGTCAGTTTATGCGAAGCGTCGATTCAGCCGTGGTCTACTGGAACGCTTCGACGCGTTTTTCCGACGGAGGCGAATTTGGCTTTGGCGCGGAAATGGGCATCAGCACGCAAAAGTTGCACTGTCGAGGCCCCTTTGCACTGGCGGAATTGACATCGGCGGAAGTACGAGGTCGTGGGCAGCGGACAAGTACGGTAGCAATTGCGCCGGCGACGAGATTCAGTCGCGCGCCAGGTTGCTGAATCAGGTTCCTGAATGAGGTGATGGACGGTGCTCCAGGCCGGCGACATGGCTCCTGATTTCGAACTTCCTGTCCTGATCGGCGGCGTGAAGAAACAGTTCCGCCTCTCGGAGAGCCGGGGCAGGCAAAGTCTGGTGCTGGCTTTTTATCCCATGAACTGGGAACCCGTCAGCACGCAGCAGATGATCGCATATCAGGTAGAGAGGGAGAAATTTTTGGCGCGCAACGCAGAAGTGGTCGGCATCAGCGTGGATTCCATCATGAACACCACTTCGTGGGAACGCGAGATCGGCCCCTTTGACTTCCCAATCTGCAGCGATTTCTGGCCTCACGGCGAAGTCAGCCGCCGGTACGGCGTATTGCGGTGCGAGGAACCCTTTGAAGGCGCATGCGAGCGTGCCATTTTTGTAGTGGATAAGCGTGGAAAAATTACGTTCAGCAAGGTTTACCCGGTGAGCCAACTTCCCGATCTCGAGGAAACGCTCGAGGCCTTGCGCCGGTCATGAACTGGTCACAGATGGAAATCACAGGAGCCCAATGAAAGTCCTCTCCGCAGCGGTTCTCTTCGTCTGTATCTTTCTTTTTGCCAGCCTGAGCGGAACATCGCAATCGGCCCCGTCTGTCAGCCGGTCTGATGCCATCTTCGGGTTCCGCAATTCGGCCGATGAGATGGCACGAGAAACCCGCTTCATGGTCGTGCCTGACCCGAAGCTCGCCGAAGAACATCTCCGCATCATCACCCAGGCGCCTCATATGGCAGGCACACCCGAGGACAAGGCTACAGCCGACTACGTAGCGCAAAAATTTCGCGACGCGGGACTCGACACTGAAATTGTCGAATACAGAGTATGGATGAATTATCCAGCGGAAATCAGCGTAGACGTGACCGCACCCGCCGGCGTTACCATGCATGGCCCCACTCGCGAACACGTGGTTGGCGATCCCTTCCAGGATGATCCCCGTGTAGTAACGCCATTCAACAGCATGTCGCCGTCGGGGGATGTAGAAACCGAAGTGGTTTACGCGAATTATGGATCGCCGGACGATTTTCAGAAACTGGAGCAGATGAAAATAGATGTACGCGGCAAAATCGTGCTGGTACGTTACGGACAAAACTTTCGCGGAGTGAAAGCCTTCGTGGCCCAGGAACATGGCGCCGCCGGCGTCCTCATTTATTCCGATCCGTCCGATGACGGTTGGCGGCATGGCGACAAATATCCGCAAGGCCCGTGGCGCCCCGATACCGGCGTACAGCGCGGTTCGATCGGCTACATGTTCCAGTTTCCCGGAGACCCCACCACGCCCGGAATCGCTTCCGTGCCTTCGCTCCCGGATTCAAAGCGCACCCCGCCTGATCAATCCACCCAACTTCCTAAAATTCCCACGACGCCGATCTCGTACGCCGACGCCTGGCCGATTCTCGAACACCTGGGCGGCCCCGACTCGCCTCGCGAGTGGCAGGGCTCGCTGCCTTTTACCTATCACGTTGGGCCCGGTCCGACAAAAGTGAAGATGCACCTCAAGCAGGACTATCAGCTGCGCACCATCTGGGATGTAATCGGGCGCGTCCGCGGGAGCGAATTGCCTGACGAGTGGGTGGTGGCCGGCAATCACCGCGATGCCTGGGTCTATGGCGCAGTCGATCCCAACAGCGGCACGGCGGCGATGCTGGAATCGGTCCACGGAATCGGCGAGCTGCTGAAGTCAGGCTGGAAGCCGAAACGGTCCATTGTGTTCGGAAGCTGGGATGCGGAAGAAGAAGGCCTCATGGGGTCCACCGAATGGGGCGAGCAGCACGAGGCGGAATTGGCCAATGCGGACGCTTATTTCAACATGGACGTGGCGGTCTCTGGTCCGAAGTTCGGCGCGTCGTCCGTGCCCACACTTAAGCAGTATCTCCGCGATGTCACCAAAGTTGTTCCCGGTCCAAAGGGCGGCATGGTCTACGATGATTGGTTAAAGACCAGCCAATCGGCGGGAGACGGCGAACGAAGGCCTACGCAGGACATCGGTGGCACCGAACGTGCGCCGGCTGCGCCGGGCCGGTCCGAGGTTGCTGTCGGCGACCTGGGCAGCGGCTCTGATTACAGCGTTTTTCTGCAGCATCTGGGCGTGCCCTCCTCGGATGTGAGCTCGTCCGGAGCCTACGGCGTCTATCACTCGGTGTTCGACAATTTCAACTGGTTCAAGAAATTCGGCGACCCCGACTTCATTTATGAACAGGAGATGGCCCGCGTCTTCGGTGTGGCCGTGATCCGCATGGCAAGCACCGACGTGCTGCCTTACGACTATGGGGAATATGGCAGGGAAATCGGCTCTTACATCGATACCGCAAAAAGAAAAGCTGATGCCACGTTCGGAAATCAGTCGCCCAATTTCTCTGAGGCGGTTCGCGCCGCCCGTCAGTTCGAGCAGGCGGGGGCAAAAATCATGCGCAAACAGCGAAACCCCGGCAATGACTCGGCGAAGCTCAACGAGGGCCTGCGCCAAGCGGAACGGGCTTTGCTGATTCCCGAGGGCCTGCCCAACCGCCCCTGGTTCCGGCACGCCATATATGCCCCCGGACAATACACCGGGTACGCGGCGGTGGTAATTCCGGGCGTGAACGAAGCCATCGACAAGCACGATCTGGAGCGAACCCGGCAGCAGATCACGGTTCTGGCTGCGGCCCTCACTCGCGCGACCAAAGTACTGGAGGCCGCTCACTAGATGACGCCCGCCCACGCCATCGCTCAGGTCCTGAGAACCCTGCCATCGGCGGCGGGCGCGACTTTTCTCGCCCTGTTTCCGATTGTGAATCCGTTTGGCGGCGTGCCGCTGTTTTTCGCTTTGACTGCGGGCTATTCCAACAGCGAGCGCAATCTGACTGCGATGAAAACGGCCATGTACGTGTTTGGCATCCTGGTCGTATTCATGTTTTTCGGTCGCTTCGTGCTCAACTTTTTCGGAATCTCGCTGCCGGTGCTGAAAATTGCCGGCGGTTTGATTGTGGCTCACACCGCGTGGGGCATGGTCACGGCTTCAACCCGAATCACTCCCGCCGAGAGCGATGAAGCTGCCGGCAAAAATGACATTTCCCTGACTCCGATGGCGATGCCTATGCTCTCCGGTCCAGGCTCGATCGGTGTGGTAATGGGTCTGGCAGCCAATGCCGAGGGCCCGATGACCTACTTAGGCCTGGTGATCGGAATCGCAGCGCTGGCACTGAGCGTTTATTTGTTTCTGCGTCTGGGCGGGCCGCTGGTGGCAAGGATGGGCCCAGGAGCCGTTGCCGGCATCACCAGAATTTTCGGCTTCCTGATTTTTGCCGTCGCGGTGCAGTTGGTCTGGGACGGCGTCGCGGACTTCCGGCAGTAGTCATGTTGGGACAGCCGCCCCCGGCTGTCCAGCCGAGCGAGAGCTCGGCAGTGCTTAAAACGGTCGAACGAAAAATATTCCACTAGAACCACTGCTCAGCTTCGCTGAGCCGGACAGCCGAAGGCGGCTGTCCCACGTGCTTATTTGAGGCTGACGAGCTTTTCTACCAGCTCGGAGTAGTCTTTCTTCTCCAGGCCGTGGACCTGCTTGTTGTACTCATCCACCTTCGAGGAATAGTTCATCGAGCAGAATTTCGGTCCGCACATGGAGCAGAACGCGGCTTCTTTGTAATAGTCGTCGGGCAGAGTTTCGTCGTGCATGGAGCGCGCGGTCTCGGGGTCGAGAGAAAGCGCGAACTGTTTTTCCCAGTCGAAGGTGTAACGCGCGTAGCTGAGAGCATCATCGCGATCCTGCGCTCCGGGGCGATGACGCGCCAGATCGGCGGCATGCGCGGCGATCTTGTAAGCGATGATGCCGTCCTTCACGTCTTTGTCGTTCGGCAGCCCTAAATGTTCCTTAGGCGTGACGTAGCACAGCATGGCCGCGCCGTGCCAGCCGATCATCGCCGCCCCAATTGCCGAGGTGATGTGATCGTAGCCGGGAGCGATGTCCGTCACCAGCGGCCCCAGGGTGTAGAAGGGTGCTTCGTAGCAGAGTTCTTTTTCTTTATCGACCTGCTCTTTGATCTTGTCCAGAGGCACGTGGCCGGGGCCTTCGATCATCACCTGTACGTCATGTTCCCAGGCCTTCTTGGTGAGTTCGCCGAGCGTCTTTAGCTCCGCGAACTGGGCTTCGTCGCTGGCGTCGGCAATGCAACCGGGGCGCAAGCCGTCGCCCAGGGAAAATGAAACGTCGTGCTTGATGAAAATCTTGCAGATATCGTCAAAGCACTCATAAAGGAAATTCTGTTTGTGATGATGCGCCATCCACTGCGCCAGAATTGCACCCCCACGGCTGACAATTCCGGTAATGCGCTTTGAAACCATGGGCAGATACTGAATGAGCACGCCGGCGTGAATGGTCATGTAGTCCACGCCCTGCTCCGCCTGCTCTTCGATCACTTCCAGCATCACGTTCTTGTTCAGATCTTCAATCCGCTTGACTCGCGAAATGGCTTCATAAATCGGCACGGTTCCAATCGGCACAGGGGAATGGCGCAGAATCGCTTCCCGGATTTCATGGATATTGCCGCCGGTGGAGAGGTCCATCACCGTGTCGGCGCCGTAGTGCACGGACGTGTGCAGCTTCTTGAGTTCTTCGTTTACCTCGGAGGTCACTGCCGAATTGCCGATGTTGGAATTGATCTTGCACAGCGAGGCCACGCCGATGCACATCGGTTCAAGCTCGGGATGGTTGATGTTGGCCGGAATAATCATGCGTCCGCGCGCCACCTCGTCCCGAACCAGTTCCGGAGAAAGCTTTTCCCGGTGGGCGACGAATCCCATTTCCTCGGTGACTACGCCATTACGGGCGTAACGCATCTGGGAGAAATTGCCGTCGGTGTTCTTGGCCTTGCGATTTGCGATCCAGTCCGCCCGAGGTCGGGGGACGCTGCTGCCATTGCTGCCATTACCGGGAGTGCCGTTGGTGGGAGTCATTAACTATTTTTTCCTTAGGAAGTATCTGTCCAGAATTATACGCCGCACTCGACGGGTCGATCAGTGCCCCGCCGAATGCGTCATCCTGAGGGACTTCAGTCCCGAAGGATCTGCCGTGCAGCCGCACAATTCACGCGGGCTAAATGCAAATCTGCCCGCGCGGGATCCCTCGCAAGCTCGGGATGACGCCATTGGGAGGCGAATACACGGCAACCCGGCATAACAATTTCCCACCTTGTCCGTCTAAGCGGGAGGCTCTAGAATTTGCGGTCCATTCCAGCGAGGTACATTCATGCGCATGCGTTTTTTTCTTCTTCCGCCTGTGTTCTTTTTGTTGCTGGCCGCCGGCGGTTTGGCCCAGTCCACTTCTTCGCAACCTGCGTTCAATCCGGATGCAATCGATAAAAGCATCGATCCCTGCACGGATTTCTACCAGTACGCGTGCGGCAACTGGCTGAAGACGGCGGAGATTCCTTCCGACCAGTCGTCCTGGATAAGCTTCGTTGAGATTAATGAGAGAAACACCAGCACCATGCGCGAGATTCTGGAGAAAGATGCGGTTGAGAGTCCCGGACGCGATGCCATCGCGCAGAAGATCGGCGACTACTACGGTTCTTGCATGGACGAAAACGTAGTCAATGCCGGCGGATTGAAGCCGCTCCAGCCGGAACTGGATCGCATCGCAGGCGCGAAAGACAAAGCGTCATTGATCGAAGTCATTGCCCGGGTTCACTTGATTGCGGCCAATCCGTTGTTCAATTTTTATTCGGCGCCCGACCTGCACAATGCCAACGAAGTCATCGCCAACATCGACCAGGGCGGTCTTACCCTGCCCGACCGGGACTACTACCTCAAGGACGATCCTAAGATGGCGGACGCGCGCAAGAGCCTGGTGCAGTATGCGACTCAACTGTTCACCCTGGCCGGCCAACCTCCGCAAAAGGCGGCAGAGTCGGCGCAGACCGTTTTGCGTATCGAGACCTCGCTGGCCAAAGCCTCCATGGACCGGACCGCGCGCCGTGATCCTAAGAATCGCGACCACA
The DNA here is from genome assembly GCA_963734265.1 of Terriglobia bacterium. Classification (GTDB taxonomy): domain Bacteria; phylum Acidobacteriota; class Terriglobia; order Terriglobales; family Acidobacteriaceae; genus JAIQFF01. The sequence goes on along the minus strand of CAVTGN010000007.1, from coordinate 714,086 downwards.
AAATGACTCGCGACGATACTCTCGCCCTGGCGCCGAATTTCTACTTGAATCGCTATTTTGCCGCGTCGGGCACTCCCGGTTTTTCCAGCCTGAACGTCACCAATCCGGATTTCTTCAAACAGGTAAACGGAGTGCTGGAGTCGGAATCGCTGGACGCTTTGCGAACCTACGTGAGCTGGCATTTGCTGGACGGAGCCGCTCCCAAGCTCTCCCAGCCGTTCGTCGATGCCAACTTCAACATGGAGAAGGTCCTGACCGGGCAGTCGGAAATCAAGCCACGCTGGAAGCGCTGTGTAAGTTCAACCGATGACGAGCTGGGCGAGGCTCTGGGTCAGCGTTATGTGGAACAAACCTTCGGCGCCGACGGCAAGCAGCGCATGCTGAAGATGGTGGACGCGCTGGAGGCGAGCCTGGATCGGGACATCCGCACGCTTCCCTGGATGACCGAAGAAACGAAGAAACAGGCAAAAATCAAACTGGAAGCGATCCGCAACAAAATTGGCTATCCCGACGTGTGGCGCGATTACAGTTCGCTCAAGATCGTGCGTGGCGATCTGCTGGGCAACTTCCTGCGTGCCAATGAATTTGAAAGCCGCCGCCAGATTGCCAAGATCGGCAAGCCATTGGACCGCAACGAGTGGGGCATGACGCCGCCCACGGTGAACGCCTACTACAGTCCTTCGCGGAACGAAATCGTTTTCCCCGCGGGAATTCTGCAGCCGCCTTTCTTCGACAAGCAGGCCGACGACGCGGTGAACTTCGGCGGTATCGGAGTCGTCATCGGTCATGAACTGACCCACGGCTTTGACGATCAGGGCCGCAAGTTCGATCCGCAGGGCAATCTTCGTGACTGGTGGACGGCGCAGGACGGCGCCGAATTTGAGAAGCGGGCCAGTTGTATCGCCGACGAGTATGGCAATTTCGTTGCGGTAGACGATTTGAAACTCAACGGCAAGCTCACCCTGGGCGAAAACACCGCCGACAATGGCGGCGCGCGCATCGCGCTCATGGCGCTGGAGCAGATGATCGCCGCGAACCCGAGTAGCAGCGCAGCGCAGACGATTGACGGCTACACTCCGCAGCAGCGCTTCTTTCTCGGTTTTGGACGCGCCTGGTGCGAAAAACGGCGTCCGGAATACTCGCGCATGCTGGTCAGCGTCGATCCGCATTCACCGGGCAAGTACCGGGTGAATGGGGCGGTGCGCAACATGCCGGAATTTCAGAAAGCATTCAACTGCAAGGCGGGGCAACCCATGGTGCCGGAGAACGCCTGCCGGGTCTGGTGAAGCTGATAGAACCACGCGGGACAGCCGCCCCCGGCTGTCCAGTCGAGCAAAGCTCGACAGTCTTTGCCGGGAGCCAAATCGGGCGGAGCCTTGCTCCGCCGGACAGCCCGGGGCGGCTGTCCCCACGTGGTCTCTGCCGCCTCCTGCGTTGACTTTGGTTCCATCCGGCCCCTAAGATGGCTCACCCGAATTCTGTCGCCGGGCGTTGCAAGGCAGCCAATTCATGGGCGAAATGATCGGTCAAAACATCTCTTACTACCGGGTGATCGAAAAACTCGGCGGTGGGGGGATGGGCGTCGTCTACAAGGCCGAAGATACACGCCTCCACCGTTTCGTTGCGCTGAAATTCCTTCCTGAAGACGTCACGCGCGATCCCAACGCTCTCAGCCGCTTTCGCCGCGAAGCCCAGGCCGCGTCGGCGCTGAATCACCCAAACATCTGCACCATCCACGACATTGGAGAAGATGGTGAGCAGGCCTTCATCGTCATGGAGTACCTGGAAGGCGAGACCCTGAAGCATCTGATTGGCAATCGGCCGCTCGACATTGAGAAGTTGCTTTCGATCGGAATTGACGTAGCCGAAGCCCTTGATGCGGCGCACGCCAAGGGCATCGTGCACCGCGACATCAAGCCGGCAAATATCTTTGTGACCACGCGCGGAGCCACCAAGATTCTCGACTTTGGTTTGGCCAAGGTGGCGGACGATGGGAACCGGGCGCTCGATCCTTCGGACGTGACCAGGACCGAGGGAGGAAACGCGCAGCAGCACCTCACCAGCCCGGGATCGGCGCTGGGCACGGTGGCTTACATGTCGCCGGAGCAGGTGCGCGGCAAGGCTCTGGATTCGCGCACCGACCTGTTCTCCTTTGGCATCGTCCTGTACGAGATGGCCACCGGCGCGGTGCCATTTCGAGGAGAGACTTCAGGAGTCATCTTCGACGCCATCATGAACCGTGCGCCGCTGGCGCCGATCCGGCTGAATCCCAACCTGCCGCCAAAGCTGGAAGATGTTATCAATCGCGCATTGGAGAAAGACCGCGAGTTGCGCTATCAGCATGCCGTCGATATCAAGTCGGAGTTGCGGCGTCTGAAGCGTGATTTGGAATCAGGCCGGAGCTCGGCCGTGAGTTCGTCGTCGGAGCCTGTCTACAGCGGGAGCGCCACGAGTGCGACGAGTGCGAGTGGGAATCCGAATGCGAATGCCAGCGCGAGTGCGAATGTAGGCTACGCGCCGGTTGAATCAGCACCTGCTGCGGCGCACAAAACCAGCGGTTCAGCCCGGGCGGTTGCCTCGGGCTCGTCAGGCAGTACATCGACGATTCCGGCGGCGATCGAAGCGCGGCCGGCTTGGCGAAAATTTCTGCTTCCTGCCGTGCTGGTCCTCCTGCTCGCGGCGATTGCCGGCGGATTCTACTGGCGCAAGCGTCAGACCGTTCAACTCACCGACAAAGACCAGCTCATCCTGGCTGACTTTACCAATCAGACCGGTGACGCAGTCTTCGATTCCACGCTGAAAGAAGCGCTGGCAATTCAGCTCGAGCAGTCTCCGTTGCTGCAACTGGTGAGCGATGCGGAGATGCACAACAACCTGCAATATCTGGGACAGTCGGGCGCGCAAAGAATTACGCCGGAACTGGCGCAGCAGCTTGGCCAGCGTCTGGGCGTAAAGGCCTACCTGGCGGGGACAATCGCCAATCTCGGACCGTCCTACGTGATCTCGATCAATGCGGTAAATTGCGCCACCGGGGAAGTGTTCGCGCGCGAGCAGGAGACCGCTCCCGACAAGACGGCGGTTCTGGCAGCAGTTGCGAAGGCGGCTACCGCGATGCGAGCGCGGCTCGGCGAGTCGATGGCGTCGATCCAGAAGCTTTCCACGCCTTACACCAATGTGACGACAACCTCATTGCAGGCTTTCCACGCCTTTTCGCTGGGCGAAGAAGAGCATCGCATGGGCCGCGATTTTCCCCAAGCTTCGTCTTTCTACCAGGAGGCGCTGCGGCTCGATCCCAGCTTTGCTATGGCCTACGCCCGGCTGGGCGTGGCATTCGGAAACCAGGGTGCGACCACAAAAGCGATTGACTACCTGAAGAAAGCCTACGACTTACGCGAGCGTGTGACCGAGCGGGAGAGGATGTACATCGAGTCGCAGTATGCGCTTCAGCAATACGATCTGCCCAAGGCGCTGGAATCGTACAAACTCTTTGTGGCGACGTACCCGCGGGACGCCGCCGCGTGGAACAATCTCTCCACCGCCTACCAGGACGTCGGCGACTTTGAAAACGCCATTGCGGGGTTTAAGAAGGACTGGGAGATCGCCAAGTGGAACAACATCGCAGCCAATAATGCAGCCGGTACGCTAATCAGCATTGACCGCTTGCAGGAAGGCGAGCGCTACTTAAAGGAAGCCGAGGAGCAGGGCGGCAGTGACGATGTCTACTTTCACGGCAACTCCATGGTGGACGGATTTCTCTCCGGCCGGCCGGACTGGGAAAAGCATATGCAATGGGCGGCTGCCCGCCCCGACGGCTTCACTCTGGACGCAAGTGCAGCCACGATTTACTTCTCTTCCGGCAGGATGCATGATGCCGACCGGGTGTGGGAGCATGCGGGACAAAGGGCTGAACAGCAACACCTGCCCGATGCCGCAGGCGGAATCTACGCAGTAAAAGCATTGCACGACGCCCTGGTCTCGAATTGTTCCGCAGCCCGCGATTCCGCCCACAAGGGGCTCGCGCTCGACCAGTCGGTCGCGACCGTTCCCGACGCGGCGCTGGCTCTAGCCCTATGCGGTGAAACCGGCCCCGCCGTCAAAGAAATGGAACAACTGGCCGCCGCGGCGCCCAACAACACCCTGGTCACCGAAATCTATTTGCCTGAAGTGAAGGCCGCAGCCGTCCTGCTGCAGCACCACCCGGAACAGGTCGCGGGGTTGTTGTCCCCGGCCGGTCCCTACCTGCTGGTGACGAAGCTTCCTCATCTTCTCGGCCGAGCATCTCTCGAGATGAAAAATCCGCAGCAAGCCATAACCGACTTCGAGCCGGGAATACGGTATAAAGCTCTGGCCCTTGGCGAGGGAGCTACAGGTTTGGGGCAGGCTCCCGACTACGCGCTCTGTCTGCTCGGAACAGCCCGCGCACAGGCCCAGACCGACCGTGCAGCGGCCGCGCGAAGTTATGAGCAGTTGCTCCTGCTCTGGAAGAATGCCGACGCCGATTTCATTCCCGCGCAGGAAGCCCGCCGCGAGCAGGCGGCCCTGGCTGCTCAAAGCAAAAACTAGGAAAAAAGCGGGGATCGCCGATTTTGGTAGCGCCGGCGTCCCGCCGGTTGTCCCGAGGGCATCCTGCCCTCGGACTGCTGCCACCGAGAACAAGCCGGAATGTTGGACACAGCCCTCCATAGCGTTTCCGCTCGAACGCTATCACCGAGCCCTCGCCCACCGAATCGTCAGTGCGGCGCGCCGAAGTCCTTGAAGCCCTTGCGCCGCTGCTCGCTATAACGGTGCAGAGCGTCGTTGATGATGGGATAGGCTTCCGCGGCGGGCAGGATCTTGTCGACTTCCACCGCCTTACCCTCGAGCTGTTTGTAATCCTGAAAGAACCGGCGCAGCATGAGCAGCCGATGTGGCGGCATCTCGTCAGCTTCGCGATACGCGTTGAACTCGGGGTCCTGGGTCGCCACCGCGATGATCTTGTGATCCTTCTTTCCGGTATCGATCATAGTCATCAACCCAATCGTGCGCGCATGAATGAGCGTCAGTGGGACCACCGTCTCCTGACACAGCACAAGCACGTCCAGTGGATCGTCATCTTCCGCGAGGGTCTGCGGAATAAACCCATAGTTGGCGGGATAATAAACGGCTGAGTAGAGAACGCGGTCGAGCTTGATCAGCCCGCTGACTTTGTCGAGTTCGTACTTCACGCTCGATCCGAACGGGATCTCGATAATGCTGTAAAACTCCTCCGGCAATTTGTCGCCGGGAGTTACGTCATGCCAGGGATGAATCATTTTGCCTCGGTTGGGGTAGGGCAGCCGCACACATTATATCGGCCATTCGGACATCTTGACCTGCCCGAAGCGCAAGAATACAGTCATATTCTGGTGGTTGTTATGTCCAACGAAACCAGCAAGTACCTGAAATTCGGTGGAGCCGTTGCCGTCATCCTGGTTTCTATGGGTTTTCTCGCCTACACCGGAGTGCAGGAGAGCAAGAGCTACTACGTCACCATCAAAGAGCTGCGCGGCATGGGCGATGGCGCCTATACCAAGCGGCTGCGAGTTGCCGGAAATGTTCAGCCCGGATCGATCAAGCGGAGCGGCACCCGGGTCGAATTTGTGCTGATAGAAAACGATCAACTGCTGCCCGTGGTCTATACCGGAACCGAAGCCCCGCCCGACACTTTCAAAGACGACTCTCAGGCTCTGGCTGACGGCAGTTTTGGACGCGACGGCGTCTTCCATGCCAAACAACTTCAGGCCAAGTGCGCTTCCAAATATGCGCCCCAGCAGCCGGGCGCGGCCAACAAACCCGTAGCCATGTCGAACTAGAACACCTACAACCCGTGTGGCGCGGGCGCCCTCGCCCGCGGCTTTTGATTCCCCTGCCAGAGTTCGCGGGCGAGGGCGCCCGCGCCACACAGGGTCGAGCAAAGCTCGCCGGTGCGGCTCTCGACTTCAACTCATCCTTGGGCTATCTTCCCTTGGGCTATCTTCCAGTGTTGGATTCTTCTTCTATCGTCGTTATCGACGCTGTGGTCAAGCAGTTCGGCCGATTCGCCGCACTCCGGGGCGTGAGCGCCGAATTCGCCGCGGGGCGGATGTACGCGATCCTGGGTGACAACGGGGCCGGCAAGACTACGCTCCTGCGCACTCTCGCCGGCCTGGTGCAGCCGACGCGCGGCAGCGTCCGGATTTTAGGCAGCACAGACCTGCGTGCGATCTGCCGCCAGTTAGGCTACATGGCGCATCCGTCGCTGCTGTATGACGAGATGAGCGGCATGGAAAACCTGCGTTATTTCGGGCGGCTTTACGCTATCGCCGACGATCAGCGCGGCGCTGCGACTATGAAAGCCGTGGATCTCGAACCCACTCTCTTGCGTCCGGTTGCGCAATACTCGCAGGGCATGCGGCAGCGGTTGTCCTTGGCCCGGGCGCTGCTGAACGATCCTGAAATCCTGTTGCTCGACGAGCCTTTTTCCAACGTCGATACCCGTTCGGCCCGCGCCATGGTTGAGCTTCTGGCGCAGATGCGTACTGCCGGCAAGACTGTCTTCGTGGTCACCCACCAGGCGGCGCTGCTCGAAGGCGCAGCCGACGAGTTTGTCTGGATGGAAGCCGGTCAGATCACACGGCGCTCCCCCCAACTGCACGCGCCGGAAACCAAATGAGTACCTCGTCTCCCGCCGCGGCAAACGTCACCCGAGCCACGCTGGCCAAAGACCTCCGCCTGGAATGGCGATCAAAAGACGCCATCAATTCCATGCTGTTTTTTGCTCTGCTGGTGGTCGTGGTCTTCAGTTTTTCTTTTGATCCCAACGCCGAGGAATCGCGCCAGATCGCCGGTGGGCTGGTGTGGGTCGCGTTTCTGTTTGCGGCGGTTGTCGCACTCAATCAGACCTGGGCGCGTGAGCTGCGCAATCAGGTCTTGGACGCCTATCGCGTTTCCCCCGCTCCCGCGAACGCGCTCTTCCTGGCCAAGGCGCTGGGCAATTTTATTTTTGTGGGGATTCTCGAGCTGCTGATGACGCCCCTGTTCGTCATGTTCTACAAGCTGCGTCCACTCGGCGCCGCCTGGCAGTTGATTCCGGTCGCGCGTGCTGGGTACCTGGGCGATTGTGGTGAACGGAACGTTTTTTGCCGCCATGTCGCTACGCACCCGCAGCCGCGAGATCATGCTGCCGCTTCTTCTGTTTCCCATTTCCATCCCAGCCTTACTTGCCATGGTGAATGCCACCACCGCAATTTTGACCGGCGAGCTCTCAGCCCAGTTCTGGATGGTGCTGCTCTGCACATACGATGTGGTGTTTACCATCGCCTGCCTGCTGCTGTTTGAACTGGTATTGCACGCCGAATAACGAGAAAATGGAATACTGGCATTGACCAGCAAGTACGTTAACCACCAAGGACACGAAGTTTCACGAAGGAAACCTCACCGCAAACCCGATCGTCTTCCTTCGTGAAACTTCGTGTCCTTGGTGGTTGAAGCAGTATCGTGCGATATGAGATCGCCCGGCTCTCGGACATCCCAATGAAACGCGCCTTCCCCATTCTCGCCGTGCTGACCGCGGCTCTGCTGAGTTATGCGCTCTATGAAGCGCTGGTGGCCGCCCCCACCGAGCAGACCATGGGCAACGTGCAGCGCATCTTCTACTACCACGTGCCCTCGGCGTGGACCGCGTTTCTGTTTTTCTTTATCAATTTTGTCTGCTCGATTCAGTACCTGGTCCGTCGCGATCCGGTCGCCGACAAAGTGACGAATTGGGCCGTGATTGCGATCGCCGTTGCTGCCTGCATTGCGCCCTTCATCATTCGGCCACTCCCGGCAGGAATCGAGCCATCGTCGGTCGCCACCACCGGAATCGCGATCGCGGGCCTGTACTTCCTGATAAAGAAATATTTTCCGGCAGGAAAGACTGATGCTCTGGCCGTGGCCAGCGCCGAAGTCGGCGTCGTGTTCTGTACGGTCGTGCTGGTGACCGGGCCGCTGTGGGCGCGACCGGTGTGGGGCATATGGTGGACGTGGGATGTTCGCCTAACTTCGACTCTCGTTCTTTGGCTTATTTACATCAGCTACCTGATGCTGCGCCGGTTTTCAACCAGCACCGAGACGCCCGCGCTGGCCGCGGCGCTGGCAATTTTTGGCGCCCTCGACGTCCCCTTGGTCTACTTCTCCATCTGGATATTCCGCACCCAGCATCCGCAACCGGTGATCGGAGGCGGAGGCTCGATCGATCCCCGCATGTTGCACGTGCTGCTGATCAACTGGCTGGCGTTTCTGTGTTTTGCGGCGCTGATTTGCTGGTCCCGCTATCGTCTGGAGATTTTGCAGAGGGAAGTAGAAGAAACTCAGGCACTTGAAGCGCTGCTCGAACCGCGGAGCTCACGATGAATTTCCTCTACGCTGCCTACACCGCCACCTGGATCATCCACATCACGTATTTAGTTATTCTGGCGCGGCGCTACAAACGCCTGCGAAGTGAGATTGAACAGCTCAAGAAGAAGTAGGCGGGGAACCGCACAACGGGGCTAAAGGCCAATGGCTAAATGCTAGTTGCTAATTGCTGCTGTTCTGCTATGTCCCGAATCTACCGTCGCTGCTGAACTCCGACGCTGAATTGGAGCGCAGAAATTCGTACTCTTCGATCATGGCAGCCACGCCCACGCCCGCGATGGTCTGCAAAGTCTCGATCCGCACCACTCGAGCCGTGAAACGTACCCGCACCGGTTCGGTCAGAGTCACGTGCGGCGGAAAGGTCATCGTCACTTCAATGCGCGCGCCCTCGGCCAGAGGACGATCCAGGTAGAAAAAGACTCCGCGGGCACTTACATTTTGGGTTTCCGTGGAGAGATCGCGAAGTCCCAGGCCAGCAACTCTTACCGTGGCCGGCAAACGCATATCAAAGCGTCGCATAGTACGGCGCTCGTGTCCCGATTGTGGCGTGGAAATTTCTCTTCGCAAATGCATGAATGCAGACCCGGCCAAATTCTTCACCCGAATAACGGGCACCATCCACTGACAGAACTATCCTGGTGCCCAAGATTTACTTATCCACCAATACTTTGCAAGCGCAAAATCACAGGGAACTGATTCGGTTAACGCTTTTGTACAGAGGTAAGGGGGAGGGATCTCAAAAAAGCACACCAACGTGAAGTAGGAACAGGTGCACGCTTCATGCCATCGATCGCGAGGCCAGGAGAAGCCGCTTCCGCCATTCAAACAAGCGAGTTAGGTGGGCTCTTCGTATTTTGCCGCAAAAGCCGCAGGTGAAATTATTTGCAGATGAAAGGCCCTCCGACGACTCCAGTCCGGGGAGCATTTTGGTCAAGCCGAAGAGTTTTGCGATTTGGGGCGGCATCTCGGGCCATAACTACCCGCATCTGATTGCAACATGCGGCAGAGCTGTGCCGCAGCTTGACAGTCTATCCGTCAGATGTTTAAGTAGTTACTTATTTTTCGCCCATATTCTGGTGGCAAGTACGCGTGCCGGTTCGCCTTGGCGAGTCGGGCTGCTGTTGGTGCGCCGTCTTTCTTCCTCTCCATGAATCGGGACATTCCGGAGGAGCTGGTGACATTGAATTTCCGTCGGGGAACAAGCTATTGCCCTGTCCTGCTGTCGTTTGCAACATTGCTTCTCTTAGGCGCTCTGGCATTCGCTCCCGCCTTCTTCCTAGCCCAGGTGACAGTCGCCAGCAATAATCGCTCGGTCCCGGCTTCATTTGTTCCTTCCGAGGTTCCTTCTGGTCTCGCTTCCGATGCGGCTGGCCGCACCGGCGTCCGTCTGGCACTGGATCAGCTTCCATTGCGGTTTGAGCCCAATCAGGGTCAGACTGATGCGCGAGTAAAGTTCATAGCCCGAGGGGCAGGCTACGGACTGTTTCTTACCTCCGACCAGGCGGTTCTAAGTCTGAGTTCCGGCCGTCTGAGCTTAGGCCCGGCGGCTGCCGGTTCCGGCAAAGTACGAAATGCAGTTGTGAGTATGCAACTCGCGGGCGCAAACCCCGCCGCCGCAGTCAATGGCGGCGACCCGCTTCCCGGCAAAAGCAACTACTTTATCGGCAACGATCCCGCCAAGTGGCATCGCGATATTCCGCAATTTGCTCGCGTGCGTTATCGAGAATGTTTATCCCGGCGTTGACCTGGTGTATTACGGCAACCAGGGAAATCTCGAATACGACTTTGAAGTGGCTCCCGGCGCCGATCCCGCGAACATCGCGCTTCAGTTTGGGGCGCTGAAAACTGGGCCGCAGAAGACCGGGCTAAAGACCCCGAAGCTCGACCGCCGGGGTGACCTGATCGTCGCAACCAGCGGCGGCGAGATCCGGCTGAAAGCGCCGCGCATTTATCAATCGTCAGCGGCTGGGCCACAGCTTGTTGCAGGACGCTTCGCAGTCCGCCGCGATGGAAAAATTGGCTTTGAGCTGGCAGCTTATGATCGCAGCCGGACGCTGATCATCGATCCGGTGCTGGCGTACTCCACCTATTTTGGCGGCAGCCTGAATGAAGCCTGTTCCGGTATTGCAGGAGTCGTCATCGCCGGCATTACTTCGCCACCTTCGGGATGTCCCGCGGTAGCGGTGGATTCGTCATCTAATATCTACATCGCAGGTTCGACCACTTCTCCGGATTTCCCCATCACCCCGCAGACTGGGACCACGCCTCCGCCGACAGCTTTTCAGGGAGCGCTGGCCGTGGCTCCCGATGTCTTCGTCAGCAAGTTGAACTCAGCCGGCTCCGCCATCGTGTTCTCCACCTACCTGGGGGGAGACGGCGTGGATAGCACCGCCGGGGTCGCGGTAGATTCGGCTTTCAATGTGGCCGTCGCGGGTACGACTACTTCCAGCAACTTTCCCGTCAGTGGCACGGCATTTCAAGGCACTCCGGCCAGCGTCGGCGCGCACGCCTTCGTGAGCGAACTGGATGCAACCGGACACACTCTTCTGTATTCGACGTATCTTTCCGGCAACGGAACGGAATCTGCCCGCGGGATAGCGCTGGATTTTCGTAACAAAATTTACGTGATCGGCACGACCACATCCAACCTTCAGCCGACGGCGACGACTTCATTTCCCGCCACGCTGGGCGCGATCCAGACCACTTCGCTGGCCACGAGCCAGTTCTTCGTCAGCAAGATCGATCCCATACTGATTGGATTTCCCAGCCTGGTTTATTCCACGTACTTTGGCGGAGGCAGCCCGACCAACGGCGTCACGGTCGGTGGCGGAATCGCGGTCGATGCCAACGCGAACGTTTACATCACCGGCGGCACCAACTTCCTGCGCACCGGCAGTTCGACCACTGATTTTCCCATTGTCAACGCTTACCAGGGCTGCCTGGATACGCCGCCTCCGGCGACCACGACCACGCCGCCTCCCGCTACGCCCAATTGCTCCACCGCGCTCACTGCGACTGACGCCTTTGTCGCCAAAATCAATCCGGCCGCCGCGTCGGGTTCACAGTTGCTGTACTCCACCTACCTGGGCGGAACCGGCGATGACGTGGGATACGGTGTGGCAGTGGACTCCGGCCTCAGCGCCTACGTAACCGGTTCCACGACTTCCACCGATTTCATTCTTCCGACGGGCATTACTGCCTTCCAGGGTCTTAACGGAGGCGCCACGGACGCGTTCCTGGGCAAGTTCGGGAATCCCTGCACGGGATCCACTTGCACCACGACTCTTGTTCCACTCACGTATTTTTCGTATCTCGGCGGGTTGGGCACCGATGTAGGTCTGGGCATTGCGGTCGATACCTTACAGGGCGCGCGCATCGCGGGCTGGACCACCTCGGCGAATTTCCCCGTGCCCAACAATCCCATCCAGGCAACGTTGAAAGGGCCGGTTGACGCTTTTGTATCCCGCATTGATACGACCGCGACCTCCACTATCTCGCTCGGTCACTACGGGACTTATCTGGGCGGCAGCGGCGCCGATTTCGGCACCAGCGTGGCCACCGACGCGCAGGGCAACAGCTATGCCGCCGGGGAGACGGCTTCTACCGACTTTCCCGTTGCCAGCCCATTTCAAGGCACGCTCAAAGGCGCCAGCGACGCCTTCATAAGCAAGCTGGGTCCGGTTCTTAACCTGGCCCTCACCGAGACCGTTACCCCCAATCCCGTGGGCGTAGGCAACAACGTCACCTTCACATACACCATCACCAACAACGGTGACCTGACCACCGGCATTATTCTCACCGACGTCATATCGTCCGCGGGCGCAACCTTCGTTTCCGCCAATAGCTCTCCCGGCCAGACCAATTGCCCAGCCACGGGCGGCACCGTGACCTGCACGGTAGGAACTTTGAACGGCGGCGCGGTCGCCACCGTGAATGTGATCCTCGCGCCGACGCAAGGCGGTTCCCTGAGCGATGGCGGCAGAGTTACCGTCTTCGGCACCCCGGTCGTTGTGACTCCGGCCCCACCGCCGGCAGTAGCTCAAGTGAACGACTTTGCCGTCAACGTTTCTCCGGCGACGGTCACTGTGGCTGCGGGAATCCCTGCTACCTACACTGTTACCGTAACTCCTACCGGCAATATTCCTGACACCGTCACGCTTTCCAGTTCGGGTGCGCCCACGTCCGCAACCGCGACGTTCCCCAACGGCGCAACCTTGACCAACCTGAGCAGCGGAGCACAAAGCCGCCAGCTGGTGGTCAACACCACCGCGCGTGTAACGACCCCGGCCAGTCTTTTCCCCATCGGCGGACCTTTTTACGCCGCGCTGTTTCCGGTCTCGGGATTGGCTCTGCTGGGTGTGGGAATTGGAGGAAAGAAATCAGCCCGGCGTCGCCTGCTGATGATGGTTCTGCTGCTGGCCTTCTTCGGTCTGGTGGTGTTTCAGGCGGGCTGCGGATCCAGTACCACGACCAGCACAACCACAGGAACTCCTGCCGGGACCTATAACCTCACCGTAACCGCTACCTCAGGCTCGGCGACAAGAACGCAGCAAATTGTGTTGGTAGTCCAGTAAACTGAGAACCGGGAACTGTTAACTGACAACTGGGAAAATCCCCAAATCATGCGCCAGCCGTCAGCTTATGACTCTTGGTCTGCGCAATCCCATACTGCCGGATCTTGTAGAGCAAAGCCTTGTAGCTGATCTGCAGCAGCGCCGCCGCCTGCTTGCGGTTCCAGTTGGTTTGATCGAGAGCTTGCCGGATGGCTTCGGCCTCGGCTTCGTCCTTGGCGCCGCGCGCCACTGATTTCAGTCCGCCGCTGGCTTCTCCCGCATGGGGCGTTTCGGTCTTGGCGCCATGGCCGTCGTCGCGAGGCTGCAGTTCCTGCACCGCCAGCTTTTCGTCTCCCAGCACCAGGTAGCGCTTGATGAAGTTGTTGAGCTCGCGAAGATTGCCGGGCCACGAATATTCCTGACAGGCCCGCAGCATGTCCGCGGAAAGCGGCAAGGGAGGCCGGGCGTACTGCTCCGACATGCGCGACATGAAATGCTTCAGCAGAATCGGAATTTCCTCTTTTCGATCCCGCAGTGGAGGCAGTTGCAGGGTGAAAGCGTTCAACCGGTAGTAAAGATCCTCGCGCAGACGTTTGCTGGCCAGAGCTTCCGGAATGTTGATGTTGGTCGCGGCCAGGATGCGTACATCCACTTTGATCACCGAGCGGCTGCCCAGGCGCGAGAACTGCTGGTCCTGCAACACGTGCAAAAGCTTGGCCTGGAGCAGCGGCGGCATCTCGCCAATTTCGTCGAGCAGGATCGTGCCTTTATTGCAAAGCTCGAATTTGCCCGGCTTGGCGTGGTTGGCGCCGGTAAACGCGCCGGCTTCATAACCGAACAACTCGCTCTCCAGCAAATCAGCCGGCACAGCGGCGCAATTGACCTTCAGGAAAGTGCGATGAGCGCGTGGAGACAGCTTGTGAATCAGCCGCGCCACTACTTCCTTGCCGGTGCCGCTTTCGCCGAGCATCAGCACCGGAATATCGACATTGGCAACTAACGCCGCCTGCGAGCGAATCTTACGCATCGCCGGGCTGGCCGCCACGAAAAATACGTCGTCGTAAAGCTCTTCTACTTCGCCGGGATAATTTTGCTGGTTCTTGCCCAGACACTGGTCGATGACCGTATCCAGTTCAGCCTTCTGGAAAGGTTTGGTCAGATAGTCATGCGCACCCAGGCGGATGGCCTGCACGACCTTGCGAGTATCGCTGACACACGAGAGCATCACGACCTTGAGCCCGGGTACGATCTGGCGCAACTGCTCCAGCGTCTGCAGGCCGTCGATCCCCGGCATAAGCAGATCGAGCAGCACCAGATCGGGCCGCAGTCCCTTTTCCACCCGTTGCAGCGCCTCCTCACCGGTCGAGGCAGTTTCCACCGTGTACTCATCCACTTCCAGCAGGGTGCGGATGTAGCGCACCATTCCGGGTTCGTCGTCAACCAACAGGATATTGACCGCTTGGGTCATTTGTTTTTCCCTTTACTGGGGGCGGTAGCCACTGGTTTGAGCGGAAGGATGAAAGAAAATTTGGCGCCTGCGCCGAGTTCGCTTTCCACCCAGATCTTGCCGCCCATGGCGCCTACCAGGCGTCGGGCGATGGCCAGTCCCAAACCCATGCCTTCAGTTTGCGCCTCATTTTGCGGCAGCCGAAAGAAATCGTCGAAAACCTCGATGTGATACTCCGCCGGAATTCCCGGCCCGGTATCCGAAACACTTACTTTTACCGAGTTTGGCAGGGGATTGTTCTGCCGCCGCCGCTCGCCCGGCACCGCCGTGCTGTTCAGGCTGCGGCGCTCCCACATATAGGGTTCGGCGTGCAGCCAGACCGTGCCTCCGGCGGGAGTGAACTTGGAGGCATTTTCCAGAAGATTCGAGATCACCCGCTGCAGTTTAGGCGCGTCAAACGCCAGATCTGGCAGTTTATCGTTGGCCAGAAAGTAAAGCGCCAGGCCGCGTTCCTGGAAGCGATGAGACCAGAGCCGGCAGACTTCCGACAGGCAGGGATTCACATTGCCGGTCTCATACCGCATCTTCATCTCGCCGGTTTCAAGGACGGTGTAGCTCAGGAAATCCTGTATAAACTGCTGCAGGCGCTGCCCGCTCGAATGCATGTCTCCGAGGATCTCCCGCTGCCGGTCATTGAGCGATCCCAGCTTTTCATTCTGCAGCAGTTCGATGTAGCCGTTCAGAATGGCCAGCGGAGTCTTGAGGTCATGGGCGGCCGAGCCCAGGGCGTTGGTGGTGCGCAAGGAACGCTCGCGGAGCTGGTTGTATTCGAGCAGCAGATCGTCGTAGCTGAGGCGATCAGCCGTTGGCTGCTTGGCGGCGGCAGGTCCCGCTTTAGCCGTTGCCGCCCCCGTCTCCCCGGGAAGACACGTATTTTCTGGTACCACTCCCATAGTCGGAAAACTCACAGGTTTGGCTTACTGGGGAGGGGACAAAGTAGCCGAGCGCATGAATCCGCTGCCCTCAAATCGTATGACACCCATTTTTCAGTGTCAACGGAAAATGCAAGCAACTAGCACGAAAGGGAAAAACCTTGCGGTTCTAAGAGCTTCAAAGTTCTGGGTTAAGCCTATTATAATGGGCGAAGGTAAAGGGAAAATGACAGCCGCTGACTTTACGCTAATGGCGGATTTACAGGGAATCGCCCTGAATCTTCCCGGTTTCTTACCTGAAATGATACCCCTGTCTCGGGTAGTTTGGCCCCCAAGGTGCGGGATGAGGGTCATCTCGCGTGTAAAGGGGTGGGTTTGAAGCGTCTCGTAGAAGCCGAAGCAGAGCGCCGCAAGTGGCCGCGTCTCCCCGTCGCCATACCGGTCTTCGTCCGCAGCCGGGACGAAAAAGGCAAAGACTTACTCGAGTTTGCCACCGCACTGAACATCTCCGCCGGTGGCGCCCTGGTCGCAGTTCGCCGCTCTTTGCCGCTCTCCGCGCAGGTTTTGCTGGAAATCCCCAGCGCGCCGCTAGCCGCGGCGAGCTCGCTTCCCAAGGCGGCCCGCAATCTGCGCGCCCGCGCGCTCTGGGTCACCCACGCCGACGGCTATCACCTGGTGGGTCTGAAATTCTCCCATCCTCTGGTGGCCCAATCCACCGGCCGGCCCCCCCGCTCGAGGAAAGTTGCTTCTGTTTTGTGAAAACTTTTTCCCTCGGCAAGGCTTGTCTCTCGGCCCCAGCGCACTCTCCTGCCGGATCGCCATGTGCCCCACTGAGAATCCTGTAAGCCTATAAATCTAAATATCTTAGCACTAGTTTTCGACCCAGATTCGCCGCTTTTTTGGGTTTGGCTCTCAGGGTGCATTACAAGGCTCGTAACACTGGGCTATGGGCCACTAGATCTCATGACAACTACAAACTCCGTCACTTCGCTGGCTACTTCACTGGGAGAGTTTCCTCCCGAGGCCGTAACCTTCGGCCACTCCGAGGTTATGCAGTCGCTGCATAACCGCTTGGACAAAGTAGCGAGCGCCAACGTACCCGTCCTGATTCAGGGCGAGAGCGGCACCGGCAAAGACATTATCGCTCGCATGATCCACAACCTTTCGCCGTGGCGGAATGGTCCCTTTGTCAAAGTTAACTGTCCCGCCATTCCCGGGACGCTGCTGGAGAGCGAACTCTTCGGATACGAAAAAGGCGCCTTCACCGGAGCTTACGGATCGAAACCCGGCCGGGTGGAACTGGCTCATCGCGGCACACTTTTCCTCGACGAAATTTCGGAACTCGATCTCGGTCTGCAGTCGAAGCTTTTGCAGTTGCTGCAGGACGGGCAGTTCTGCCGCATCGGCGCCCAGGAAGACAAGAAAGTCGAAGTACGCGTCGTCTGCGCCACTAACCGCGTGCTGGAAGTGGAAATTGAAAGCGGGACCTTTCGTCAGGACTTGTTTTACCGCATCAACGTCGTCAATCTGCAGATGCCGCCGTTACGCGAGCGGCGCGGCGATATTCCTGACCTGGTCGCGTATTTTCTGGAGTACTACAACCGCAAATACAACTGCCGCGCCCGCACTCTTTCCGGAGAGCTGATGACGGCGCTGCAGAAGTATCACTGGCCGGGCAATATTCGCGAGCTGGAAAATCTGATCAAGCGCTATGTCATTCTGGGCAACGAAGAGGTCATCAGCAGCGACCTGGTTTCTCACCAGCAGGAATATTCCATTCCCGACATCAACTACGACGGCCCCATCGCGCTGAAGACGATCACGCGTCAGGCCACCAGAGAACTGGAGCGCAAAGTAATTCTGAAAGTTTTGCAGGCGCACCATTGGAATCGTAAGCAGGCGGCACGCGCGCTGAGCATCAGCTATCGCGCGCTGCTCTACAAAATTCGCGATGCCGGTCTGCCTCCGAATCGTTCTTCCCGTCGCCGTCCCGATGCGGTGCCGGCGCAAAACGTCGCCGCCGACTGAATGTAAATGCAATGTGGGCGCGGGCGTAACACCCGTGCTCCTCGGCGCAAGCGTGTAAGCGAGGCGAAGGCTGTAAGGGAACTAGTGAACGGAGAACCGCGAGGAATGAGCGCTTGAGTGGCCATTCCTCTCAGGACAATTCTCCCGGTGAGATGGAAGATCATCTCCCCTAGGCAGTAATACAGGATCGAGGGTATTGGATGGGAATCCGTGATTTCTTAGAATGAATGCAAGGTTAGTGCTATGTACATGTATGTTTCTCGACGAAGACGCAAAGAGACATTCGTATATCTGTGGGTGATTCTGTCGGCGGTCGCGTGCGGTATAGCTCTGGGAATGATGATGCAAATAGCTACTCTGCTGAAGTAAGCGGATTTCCGGGCTTAAATCATCTTGCACGAATAACAATCACTCATACCCGCCAGTAGTCTGGTCTCCACTGCACGATCGCCTTCTTGATGTCGGCCTTCGAGAGTTTCTCTGACAACGTTCTCGCCGCCAGCGCCGGCAACTCTGCGTCGGACGCAAAGCGCAGTCCAATCAATTGCGATTCCGAAAATTCCGTAATTCGACCGCGCATAGGTCCGTCCAAAAGAATGGCAAGCCGCAGACGTTCCTCCAGCCGGATCACGCGATCCTGCACCTTGATCGCGTAGGTTCGCATTCTGGTAACGGCCAACGCCGCTGCGAGCATGAACACCACCAGCCAGGCCGAGTGCAGTCCGGGGTGCCTCACCAGATGGACGATTGTGGAAATGAAGGTGATGAAAAAGACCGGCAAAATGAAGAAGTGGAAAAGCGGATCAAACCGCGTGTGATTGGACAAATTTTGAGGAACTTTTTCGGCCATATTGCGCTCCTTGGGCGCAGGTCGCGTACTGAGCGCCTGAGACGCCGGTTAGTGGTTTCGTAGCGCCGCCGTCCCGGCGGCTGTCGTGAGGGCGTCCCGCCTTCAGCGCCGAAGGGCAAGATGCCCCCGGGGCAGCCAGCGAGATGCCATCGCTCTTTGCCGACGCCTGAGTCTGACGTGCGGCCCGGCTTACTGCTTTTTCTTCTTCCCGAATAGTCCGCCGAGCGCGTCCGCCGGAGAACTTCCTGCGGGATTCTTGCCGCCGGTCAGTCCGCCCAGAGCGCCGCCCAGGCCGCCCTTCAATTGGCCTCCCACCATACCCTTCACGTCAGGGACAAAGTGCGGATCCGAAGTTGTGCCTTGGATGAAGAAGGGAATGCCGCCGCCACCTTTGCCGCCGCCACCGCCGATGCCGGCCAGTTGGGTTAACCCCGTCACCACTCCACCACCCGAAAGGTTTGCGTTCATCTTGTAATCCAATGCGCCCGCAGGGCTGATGGTGCCGTTACCCGTCACCGTGCCAAGAGCGGGAATGGTCAGGTTGATGTTCTGGGTGCGCACACCGTCGGGCGCAACCCGCGCGTCGGTGCTCAGGTTCTGGATGGAAGTGTCCGACCCCGTTTTTGCGCCGGACAACGCGGAGATGGCTGACATTTTGGAAGCGAGATTGAAGCCTGCGAGTTTTGTCTGCGCCAGGCGGATGGGGCCGGTGATGACCAGTTTGTCCACCGGTCCAACGATGCCCACGTTGACCGAAAGCGTGCCGCCCTGCAGTGACGATCCCGAGGGCAGAACGATGCCGAGGGCCGGCAGCATGGTCTGAAGATCGTCGACCGGCATGCCATCGGCGTTCAGCTTCATGTTCAGGACTGTCGATTCTCCCTGCGATGCGTAAGTGCCGGTGAGCTTGGCCAGAGCCTTGCCCAGCGTGACATCGCCCTGCGTCAGGGTTCCGGACTGTTTGGCCAGGTCGTAATCGGTGGCGTATTTCACCTCCACCGGACGCGTTGCCGGCGTGCCCTTGACCGACAGCTTGAGCTTGTCGGCCTTCAGGGTGCCGCTGGTCTTTGCCATCTTGCCATCGGAGGCGAGGGTGCCGTCGAAATCGGCGACGCCCGCGATCCCGGTGGAGGGATCAACAAATCCCGAGGCGGTCAGGTCCAGACCTTTGATCTGGACTTGCGTATCCAGCGGAGTCGAGGAAACGTCGGCGGAGTTGATAGGGCCGGCTTTGCCCTCGATCTTGGCAGTGCCGCCAGCCGGCAGATTCGCGGTCACAGTAAAAGGGAACTGCGAGGTCAGGGAAAAATCGCGCACGCTGATGTCCACGTTGTCATACACATGAGGCTTGATCGACGAGTTGGCTCGATTCACGGACACGCGGCCGTCCTTCACGTCCAGCTTGCTGACGGAAAGATTCGCGGTGGAAGGCGATCCCGTATTCGCGGAGGCGGGCTTCGCCGAAGCCTCGGACTTTCCGCCCAGGCTGGAGAAGTTCCATTTTCCGGAGGCGTCGCGCAGCAGCGCAATCTCCGGCTTATCGAGCGTGATATCGGTGACATGCAAAGTCTTGGAAAAAATCAGCGGCATTACTTCCACGCCCACCTTGAGGGACTTGGCACGAATGAAGGGATCCTTGCTGTAGGCCGGATCGTCCGCGATCGACAGATCCTCCGCCGAAACGCTTCCCGACAAAATCGAGAGACTAAGATTGCCGACTTTGACCTCGCGGCCGAGAGCGGAGGACAGCTCAGATTCCAGTTTGGGGCGGAAGCTGTTGACGTTGATCAAAAACGGCAGCGCGATCACTACCAGGAGAAGGACAGCGACGACAATCCCGACAATCTTTAGTATGCGATTCATAGCGGAACTCCTTGCGAACTTTTGATTCCTGAAAGGGCCGGCAACACTTTGCGGAGTAAGCCGTGGACGGCCAACAGTCTATCAAAAGGTGGCAGTGTCGGCGCGAGCGCGCCTGCTTGCGGGCAACGCGATCAAGTTGGCACGAGTGAGCAGCTCGCACCTGCGCATTTAGTTACTGGGGTTCCTGCGTCAGCTCGGGATTCGGGGCGGGCCCGCCATAGAGTTCTTTCTGCCTTTTATCGCGCTGCTCGTTCATCACCCGCGTGGTGGCTTCCATCTCGGCACGGGCTTCCTGGGTGCGGCCGAGCCGCTGCAGCAACTGGCCTCGCAGGTAATGAACGCTGGAATTGCCGGGATCGATTTTGCCCGCGGCATCGACTTCGGCCAGAGCCTGTGCGTATTTGCCCTCAGCCTGGTAGACGCGGGCCAGTTGATAATGCGCGCTGCCCAGGCCGGGATCGAGGCGCAAGGCGTGGCGCAGATTCTTCTCCGCTTCCTGATTGTTTCCCTGGAGCGAGTTCACCAGCCCCAGTTGATCGTAGTTGTAGGCGACGTCTGGTTCGAGGGCCGCGTCCTTTAGAAATTCCTCCTTCGCGCGTTGCAGATCCTGTTTTTTGAAATAAGCCACGCCCAGGTTGAAGTGAACGAAGGGAAGTTTGGGATTGCCCTTGGCGGCAAGCTCCAGCTCCTTGATTGCCTCGTCATATTCTTCGCGGTTGATGTGAGCCTTGCCCATCAGCAAATGCAATTCGGGGGAGTCCTGCCCGGCTTCGATCAGGTGGCCGAGGGCGCGTTGCTCCAGATCAGGTTGGGAAGCTTTGCCGGCGGCAATACCCAGAACGTAGAGATAATTCAGTTGATTCGAGGCCTGCGGCCACAGCGGCTCCAACATGGCGGTTGCATCGGCGTAACGTTCGGTGAAAAAGTAGCAGAGTCCCAGCAGGTAGCGCGCCTGGTAGGAATCAGGCACATCGCGCACCACGGACTCAAAGGGCGCGATGGCCGCGCGAAAATTGTTTTGCCGATAGTAGACGAGGCCCACATCGAGCCGGATGCCCGGCACCTGCGGCATCAGATGTTCAGCTTTGCGCAACATCTCCAGGGCCTGCGGCCATTGTTTGCGCCGCATGGCGATGACCCCCAGGTTGGCGTACGCGCCGGCGGCCTGCGGATCAAGCGCCAGTACCCCACGAAAACACCGCTCCGCCCCATCAAGGTTATTGGCTTTCAGAGCGGATTCCCCGTCATGAAACAGTTGCTGCGGGTCCCCACTATGAACCGGTTGTTGTGGCGCGCTTTGTGCCATGGCGCCGCACACCAACCCAAGCGCAAAGAAACCCAGAAGCCTTGACAGTGATTTCACTGTGCTGTAGTGTCCGCCAACGATGGCCGGAAATTCAAGACAGCAATTGGCACTTAGCAATTAGCAATTGGCCCAAACGCTTAGGATGATGAGTGTTGTTTTGGCTAATTGCCAAGTGCCAATTGCTAAATGCCAATTGTTAAATGCCCTATGGTCAAGACATCAGTGATCACCATTCGTGACGTGGCCAAGGAGGCTGGGTTTTCCTCGACTACGGTTTCTATCGTCCTGAACAACGCGCCCCTGGCGCGTTACATTCCGGCGGCCACCAAGAAGCGGATCGAAAAAGCCGCCAAGAAACTGGGCTACCGGCCCAACCTTTTCGCGCGGTCACTGCGCAGCAAACGAAGTCACACCGTCGGCGTCATGGTTTTCGACATGACCGACCCTTATTGCACTCTCGTCCTGCGTGGCATTGAAAATTCGCTGTACCAGTCTTCCTACCTGCCCATTCTCACCGACGTGCACAACGAACGCAGCCGCTTTGAACGCTACCTGGAAATGCTGCTGGACCGGCGCGTGGAGGCCCTGATCGTGCTGGCCAACTGGCTGTTCGTAGAGGTTGACGTCCTCGCCGACCTGGAAAGAAGCAGCATTCCGACAATCATGATCGGACGCGAGCTGCAGACGGACACGGTCAGCTCGGTGGTTGTGGATAACGAAGTCGGGGCCTACGCCGCGGTGGAGCACCTGTACCTGCTTGGACATCGCAAGATCGCTTTCATCCGCGGGCCGAAAACTCTGGCTGACAGCGCTCCGCGCTGGCGGGGGATTCGCTCGTTCGCAAAAAGCTGCGGGCTCGAACTCGATCCCCGCCTGGTCCTTGACCTGCCGGAATCGCGCGATCCGATTTCAAGTTTTGAAGCCGGCTACAAATTAACGGAGGATTTGATAAAGAGTAAGCGCCCGTTCACCGGGTTAGTGGCCTTTGACGACATGACGGCCTTTGGAGCGATACGTGCACTGGCGAAAGCCGGGCTGCGCGTTCCGGAGCACTGCTCGGTCATCGGCTTCGACGACGTGGCCGCCAGCAGCCTCTACAACCCTCCGCTCACCACCATCCGCCAACCGATGCAGGATATGGGCGCGATGGCAGCGACCTTGGTGGTGGAAGGGATCAATGCGGTGCTGGAGAAGCGGGAGGTGTCGGCGGTACATCGCAAAATGGCACCCGAGCTGGCCGTGCGCGAGTCCACCCGCAGCTTGCCATAGCTGAAACCGCGGGAAACACCCTCTTGCACCTCTCGTAATCAAAAAGCTGATAGGCAATATTTTTCCGCTTTTTTTCTTGACACCTGCTGTCGCCCTACCGCAATATTCACGCTATTGATACGTTTTAATAAACCCTTTCTCCTAAAATGTCGAACCGGACCTTCCCAGGCCGTTTCGACGAAAACCAGAAGACGAATACCAGAAAAGGTTCCGGCCCGGTCTTGATGTGGGGAAGACGCGAAGTGGAGTTACCGGCTGGATGCGGGCACGTAATGCGACGGGTGCAAGCCGAAAAACAAATTAGGATGCTGGTCAGGGTAAGTCCAGCGATCGCCTGGAGCGGTTGCGAAAATTCAGGGGGTTGGTCATGAAGTCTCGGGTTTTGTGGCTAGGCATTTTGCTCTCATGTTCGCTGGCTGCCTTGGGGCAGGACACAGCTTCGATTACGGGCACGGTCACCGATCCCAGCGGCGCGGCCGTGGCCGGGGCCCAGGTGACGTTGGCCAGTCCCGAGCGCGGCATTAACCGCTCCAGTCCAACCAACGAGAGCGGAGACTACCTGTTCGGTTCCGTGCCCGGCGGCTCATACGACCTGGTCATTGTTGCGCCAGGTTTCAAGAAGTATCAAGCCAAGGGAGTGAAGCTGGCGGTCGGGCAGAAGGCGCGCGCGGACGTGGCCCTGCAGGTGGGAGCGGCCAGCACCACGGTCGAGGTCGAGGGCGTCACCGTCGCGCAGGTTGAAACCCAATCGTCGGATCTTTCCGGCACGGTCACCGGCAAGGAAGTAACGCAGCTGGAGTTGAACGGCCGCAATTTCACCCAGCTGGCGACTCTGGTGCCGGGAGTCAGCAACCAGACCGGACAGGATGACGCCAGTGTTGGCGTGGGCGGCAGTGTCGCCTTCAGCATGAACGGCGGCCGCACCGAATACAACAACTGGGAACTGGATAGCGGCGACAACATGGACAACGGCAGCAATACCACGCTGAACGTCTATCCCAGCCTGGAAGCCATCGCCGAGTTCAAGGTGCTCACCTCAAACTATGGCGCGCAGTACGGCCGCAATGGCTCGGGCACGGTGGAAGTGGAAACCAAGTCCGGCACCAGAAGCTTTCACGGCGACGCTTACGAATTTGTGCGCAACGATATTTTCAACGCCAACACATTCCCTCAGAGCAGCGTACCTCCGTACAAAAAGAACGATTTCGGATACACCATCGGCGGCCCGGTGTATATTCCCGGGGTTTACAACAAGGACCGGAGCAAGACGTTCTTCTTCTGGTCGCAGGAATGGCGGCGCGACCGGGTTCCGGCCAATTTGGGCAGCGTGACCGTTCCTTCCCTGGCCGAACGCGGCGGTGATTTCAGCGACATCTGCCCCGGAACGGATTGTCCGCATGATCCTTCCACCGGACTGCCATTTCCAGGAAACATAGTTCCCGTTGATCCCAACGCCGCTGCGCTCATGCAGGAGATTCCCGAGCCCACCCAGGGAGTCAACACCTGGAATGCAGCTCCGACACTGCCCACCAACTGGCGCGAAGAACTAATTCGCGTGGACCACAACTTTACCGACAGATTGCGCGGCACTTTCCGCTACATCCATGACTCCTGGGACCAGACCTATCCCACGCCGTTGTGGACCAACGGGACGAGTTTCCCCACCATCCAGACCAATTTTGGCGGACCCGGCGTCAGCATGGTGGCGCGCTTGACTGCGACCATCTCACCCACTCTGCTGAACGAATTTGTCGCCAGCTATACCACCGATCACATCACCCTGATTCCGATCGGTGCCTGGCAGCGGCCGGCCAGCATGACCTTCGGCATCTTCCCCGGCGCGGATCAGGGCAAGATTCCTGGGATCAGCCTGGGCGGCGGTGGCGTCTACAATTTCGGCGAAGACGTGGGCTACCTGCCCAATGGCCCCTACAACTCCAACCCCACTTATACGTATCGCGACAACGTCACCAAGATCATCGGCAGGCACAACCTGGTATTTGGCGGATACTTCGTTGCCGCCCAGAAGAATGAGCTGGCCGCGCCCGGAACCGCCACCAACGGCGTGCTGACATATGACACCAGCAACTCGATCAGTACCGGCAATGCTTTTGCGGATTTACTAGTGGGGCGAGTGGCGTCTTTTGCTCAAACCAGCGCACAACCCAAGTTCTACAATCGCTACAAAATTTTCGAGCCCTACTTCCAGGATGACTGGCACGTCACCAGCCACCTGACCCTGAATCTCGGGGTTCGGGTTAGTTTGTTTGGAACCTATCGCGACCGCTATCACTCCGAATACAACTTCGACGTCTCCCGCTACGTTGCCGGTGCCAGCAGCACCGATCCTGTGACCGGGCTGGTGATTGGGAACCCCTTCAACGGAGTGGTGCAATGCGGCGTGACTCCGGGCGTACCCGACAGTTGCATGAAGGGCCATCTCTTTAATCCGGCGCCCCGCATCGGTTTTGCGTGGGATCCGCGCGGCAACGGCAAGACCGCCATTCGCGGCGGTTACGGCGTATTCTTCGAGCACACCAACGGCAACGAAGCCAACGCCGGAATCGCTGGAGCCGGCGGCCAGTCCAGCGGTCCAGACCACCACCATATTCAACCTGACTAATTACAACCAGATCGTTCCCACGCCGGCCGGTTCGACCACTCCGCTGTCGATGATTTCAATTCCGAACAAGGCGGTGTGGCCTTACGTGCAACAGTGGCACCTCGATGTTCAGCATGAAATTCTGCGGGGCACGGTGGCGACGGTTTCCTACGTAGGCAGCAAGGGCACGCATCTTACCCGGGTTTTTGATGCCAACCAGGTATTGCCGACTCCGTTGAGCCAGAATCCTTACAAGCCAGGAGAGCCTATCGGCGGCGGCATTGATCCCGCGACCGGCGATAATCTGCACGACGACTGCGGTACCCTGACTACGCCGAGCGGCGTGCCGGTAACCGGACAAGCCCTGGTCAACCTGCAAATTGCATGCGGCGCGAATGCGGATATTTTCCGCACCCAGTTCCCCGGCATCGGGTCGGTGACCGCGCTGCGGGAGCAATCCTCCTCCAGCTATAACGCGCTTCAGGCTTCAGTGCGGCACACCATCGGCGGGCTGCAGCTTAACCTGGCCTATACCTACAGCCATTCCATTGATGATTCGTCGTCTGCGAGGGATGCGATCATCCTGAACACCTATGACCTGGCTCGGGCCCGAGCGAGTTCCAACTTTGACCAGCGCCACCAATTTAATATGGGATACGTCTACGACCTGCCGTTCTTCAAGAATCCTGGTTTGACTAACAAGGTTCTGGGCGGATGGCAATGGTCCGGACTGGTGACGCTGCAGAGCGGCACTCCGTTCAGCCCGGGCAATGGAGTCTTCGCCGACAACGCCGGAGTGGCCAACGGGATTACCTCGAACTTTTCTCAGTCGTATCCCGATGTCGTCGGCGATCCCAGAGCGGGCATTACCAACTTCCCCTTCCCCGGAGGCGGCTTCGGGCCGCTGCTCTACAATCCTTCAGCTTTTGCCGCGCCCAGAGGATTGACATTCGGCAACATGCCCAGGAATTTCCTGACTAACCCCAGACGCACCAACTTCGATATGGCAGTGTTCAAGCGTTTCGCCATCACCGAGAACGTTGGATTCGAATTCCGAGCCGAGGCTTTCAACGTGTTCAACCACATTGAGTACGCGTGGCTGGGCGGGGACGGCGGATCGGCGGCACAGAACAGCCCGTTCGGTAGTTCCAATAGTACGCTGACCTGTTACGGCGGTCCGGGTAACACGGCTGGAGATCCTGGTTGCACGGGGACGAATGCCTATCTGAGGCCCGCGGCCGCGCACAATGGACGCATTCTTCAGTTGGGAGCGAAGTTTATTTTCTAGCTGCTTGTCATCCTGAGCGGAGTGTGTGCTTCGCGTTAGCGAAGCACACACGAAGCGAAGGACCTGTGTATTTCGGCTGGCAAGAATCCCATCCTTAGTAGGCCGCGGGACTTCAAAGATCCTTCGACTCCGCAGGCGCTTCGCGTAGCGAAGCACCTGCTCCGCTCAGGATGACAGGGTTGTTGCAATGCGGCGCTCAGGGCGCGTCGCGCTTAAGGTTCACGAGCTATCCCACCTGCGCGTGTTCACGCGTTGCCGTCACCGCGGTCAAGGCCTGCGTGAGGTCGGCGATCAGGTCGTCGACATTTTCGATTCCCACCGAAAGCCTGATTAACTGGTCGGTCACGCCCATCTTGGCGCGATGTTCGGCGGAGATCATGCCGTGTGACGTCAGCACCGGAATGGTGACCAGGGAATCGACACCGCCAAGACTTGGCGCCAGCCTGAACAAGTGAAGAGCTTCCGCCAGACGCCTGGCATCTTCTCCTGTGCCGTCGACCTCGAAGCTGAGAACTCCGCCGCCACCGTGCAGTTGTTCCATGGCGATGGCGCGTTGCGGGTGGCCTTCAAGAAACGGATAGTGCACACGCCGCACCTGGGAATGTCCCGCAAGAAATTTGGCGATCCGCAAGGCGTTGTCGTTCTGCCGCTGTACCCGAACCGCCAGAGTCTTCATGCCGCGAAGCAGCAGCCATGCGGCGTGAGGATCCATGCTGCCACCGAGAGTCGTGCGGGTGGAGTGGATGGTTTCGATTAAATTCTGACGTCCGGCAACGATG
Organism: Terriglobia bacterium; assembly: GCA_963734265.1. Taxonomy (GTDB): domain Bacteria; phylum Acidobacteriota; class Terriglobia; order Terriglobales; family Acidobacteriaceae; genus JAIQFF01. The sequence continues at coordinate 686,775 of CAVTGN010000007.1, read as the reverse complement.
CCGCAGATCAGGTCGGCGTGGCCGGCAAAATATTTCGTGCCGGAATGCATGATCAGGTCGACTCCAAAATCCGCCGGGCGCTGGTTGATGGGGGTGGCAAAGGTGCTGTCGATAAACGTGATCAGATCATGCTGCTTCGCCAGGGCAACGACCTTCTTCAGATCGACCACGCGCAGCGTGGGGTTGGTCGGCGATTCGAGATAGAGCAGGCGGGTGTTCGGGCGAATGGCGCGTGCATGCTGATCATATTCGGTGGTATCGACAAATGTGGTTTCGATGCCGAGTTTGGGCAGCCATTGACTGAAGAATTTTGTGGCGCCGCCATAAATGTCGCGCTGGGCTACGACGTGATCGCCACTCTTCAGCAACGCCAGCATCGAGGTGGTGATGGCGTTCATGCCGGACGCGAAGAGCAGCGCGGCATCCGCGCCTTCCAGTTCGGCGATCGGCTTTTTCGGCGACGGTGTGAGTGGGGTTGCCGTAGCGGGTGTAGAACATATCGGTGGACGTGGCCCGCACCTGCTGATCGCTATCCGTCACTTCGAAGGTGGCAGTCTGGTAGATCGGGGTGGACAGCGGCCCGTTTTTCTTGTGCAGAGCTGGCGCCGCCGCGAACCGCTTCGGTTTCCGGATGATGCTTATGCTCTTTCATAGGAACTCCTGACTGCTCTTTAGACTCCGGCCAAGGCCGCGTCGAACGCGGGCACGGGAGAAAGCCAATCGGCGGAGCGGGGATGGCGTCCGCCGGTGAGATTCTCAAACTCAGATTGCAGGGCGCGAGTGATCGGCCCGGTTTTTCCATTGCCGATGGTGCGGAAATCAATCTCGCGCAGGCCGACGACCTCGGCGGCGGTGCCGCAGACGAAAACTTCATCGGCAATGTAGAGTTGATCGCGCGAAATCGGCTCCTCGACGACGTTGTGGCCCAAGTCTCGTGCCACGGTGATCAGGCTATCGCGCGTGATGCCTTCAAGAATCGCTCCCCGACCCGGCGTATAAATCACATTGTTGCGCACGATAAAGATATTCTCGCCCGTACACTCCGCCACATAGCCTTGCGGATCGAGCATGATGGCTTCATCGAAGCCGGCGCGCTGTGATTCGGTTTTGGCCAGAATCGAACTCACATAATTTCCTGAGACCTTGGCCTTGGTCATCATGATGTTCGGGTGCAGGCGGGTGAACGATGCGATGTTGGCGCGAATACCTCGTTCCTTGGCCTCGACGCCGAGAAAGGCGGTCCACTCCCACACCGCGATGATCAGCCGCGGTTTGCCGCTGTCCACTACCAGGTCCATGGCACCGTCGAGATAAATTACCGGACGGATGTAGCAGGCGGAGAACTTGTTGGCGGAGATGGTCTTGTGAATCGCGTCGATCAGCGTGTCGCGAGTCCAGGGAAGATCGCGGAAGCCAACGATGAGGGCTGAGTCGAGCAGGCGGTCGACGTGTTCTTCCAGACGAAAAACTGCGGGACCGCTACTCGTAGCGTAGCAACGGATGCCCTCGAAGACGCTAAAACCGTAGTGCAGGCCAGCGTTGACGATGGGAACTCCGCTTTGAGCGGCATCCTTCAATCCTTGATCCAGCCAGACATATTTTGCTTGGTTTGCCATGTTGCCTCAGTGATGATGCCGCAGTTTGAAATGAAACAAGTGGTTCGAGTAAGTGACTGTCAAGAGTATCGTTCACAGGCGAAGTGGGCAAGGGGAAGTCTTCGCGCACTTTGCCGTCAAAATCTTTAATCGCAAAGATCGCAAAGAAATTCCGCAAAGGGCGCAAAGCAGAAGCACCCTGCCGCTTTTGTATGATTATCCGCGAGCGCGATTCGATCCATCTATAATTCGATTCCTATGGATATGGGTCTGAAGGGTAGAGTTGCAATTGTTGCCGCTTCCAGCCAGGGGATTGGCCGGGCGACGGCTGAGGCGTTTGCCGCCGAGGGATGTAAAGTCGCGATGTGCGCCCGCAATGAGCAGACGCTGGCGGCGGCGGCGGAGAAGATCGCAAGACAGTACAACGTTGAAGTGTTTCAGCGCGCGCTGGATGTGACGGATGCGGACGCGGTCCACGGATTCGTGGAAGCTGTGGCGGCGAAGTTTGGCAGCACCGACATTTGCGTGACCAATGCCGGCGGGCCTCCGGCAAAAGGATTTCTGGCCGCCAGCGTGGATGACTGGCGCAGGGCGGTGGACGCGAACTTCATGAGCACGGTTTACTTTGCACGGGAAGTCATTCCGCACATGCAACGCAAGCGCTGGGGACGGATTATCACCATTACGTCGATCACAACCAAACAGCCGGTGGCGGATCTGGTGCTTTCAAATGCGGTGCGGGCGGCGGTGGTTGGGCTGGTCAAGAGCCTGGCCAATGAATTCGGCAAGGACGGGATTCTGGTGAACAACGTGGGCCCGGGTTTTACTGCGACTGACCGGCTCAAGGAACTGGCAAAGAGCCGCTCCGCCGCTTCCGGCAGGGCGGAAAAAGATATCTTCGAGGGTTGGGCGGCAGACGCACCCTTGCGGCGGCTGGGCGAGCCGAAAGAAGTTGCCGACACGATCGTATGGCTGGCGTCGGAGCGCGCATCGTACGTCACCGGACAGACAGTGCTTGTGGATGGCGGTATTTACAAGGGGTTGTAACAAATGTTTCATACGACCTGCAGTCATTGAGTTCGTTATTGCCAAGCTCTACTAATTTCTAGTAGGCTGTGCAGCATCTTCAAATCCAAGTCTTGGGTTTTTGCAGGGGGCACCGTGTATTTCATCAGGGTAGTACACGCGCGATCTTGTGTTGGGTTCGCCGACGCCGGCAGCGAGCGTCGGCTCCGGACCAGCCACGGCGGCTGCGCCGCTTGTCCTTCCAGATTCTGACCGACCGCCTTTCGTGGCATTCCACATTACGTACCGACATAAGGGAGGAGTGTATGCCGAAATCATTTGGCAGGTTGCTTTGGATCAGCTTAGTCGCACTCATCTGGACGGCGCAGGCACTGGCGCAGGGCGGAGCGACAGGCGCGATCAGCGGAACGGTTTTGGATCCGAGCGGCGCCGTGGTGGCGGGCGCCGAGGTTCGCATCATCAACCAGGATACCGGTTTTGCCAGCCGTTCCATCAAGACCGACGCCAGCGGTTCGTTCACCGCCACTTTGCTTCCGGCGGGCACCTACACGGTTGATGTGTCGAGTTCGGGTTTTCAGGAGGCGAAGTTCACCGACGTCGCGGTGCGCGTCACCGAAACAACCCGCATGGAAGCGAAACTGCGGACGCTCGCGGTACAGGAGAAAGTTGAAGTGCAGGCGCAAGTGCAAACCGTGGAGACTTCCACGGCGACAACGGGACAGGCGGTCGAATCGAAAACTATTCGCGACCTGCCGCTGGCGACGCAAAACTTCCAGCAGTTGCTGACGCTCTCCTCGGGGGCGCAGAGCGAATTGAATGCGTCGGCGCAATTGGGGCGCGGCAATGTGCGCGTGATCGTGAACGGCCAGCGCGAAGACAATAACAACCTGCTGATCGAAGGCATCAGCGCGACCGACTACAACGTGGCGCAGGCCACCAACGTGCCCCTGCCGAATCCGGATGTAATTCAGGAATTCAAAGTCCAAACCTCACTTTACGATGCCAGCCAGGGGCGCAACGGCGGCGGCAACGTGAATGCCATCCTGAAGTCGGGGACGAAGAATTTCCACGGTGACGTGTACGAGTTTTTCCGTAACGACGTTCTGAACGCCAACGAATATTTCCTTAATCGCGCTGGCCAGCCAAGGCCGTCGGTGAAGCAGAACATCTTTGGCGGCAGTTTCGGCGGCCCGATCGGGGGAAGCGCGAAAGGCGGATATTTCTTCGTGAACTACCAGGGAACGCGGCAGCGCAGCGGGCTGTCGCCGGGAACATTTATCAGTTCGCAAATTCCGTTGCTTCCGTCTGACCGCTCGCCGGCAAACCTGGCCGCGGTCTTTAACATACCCAGCGTCGATCCAGTGATTGCAAACGCCGGTGGAACCGGATTGCTGCAAATCAAGAACAGCCAGTTTCCCAATGCGCAGGGATTTCTGATTCCCTCCGGAACCGTCGCCCCAAACTGCGCTCAGGATTGCACCCCCGGTCTGGATCCGGTGACCGGCGCGGTGAATACCGGCCAGTACATCGTGAGCAAGCCGGGGCGTTACACGGATGATCAATTCACCGCGAACTGGGACCGGGAATTTCGCGGCGGCAATGACAAAGTGTCGGCGCGATTCTTTTTCTCCAACGCGGAATCCTTCCTGCCCTTCGGGGCGGGCGGATTGCAGGCCTCGCTGGGCGGGACGCTGGCCAGCAGCATCAGCGCCAACGATCTCGACTTTCCTTATGACTTGCCGGTGAACGACCGGTTTTTCAGTTTGGACGAAACTCACCTGTTTTCTTCGGCGGTGGTAAACGATTTCCGCTTCGGTTTCGTAAGGATCAACAACAGCCTGATCAACGTGCCTCCGGTTACAGCTGACGACCTCGGCATCGATCGTCCCACCAACAACGTGACCGATTCGATCTACAAATTTTCCTTGTCAAGTTTTCAGATCGGCCCCACGCCTCCTGCGAATCAGTTCCAGACACAAGACAATTACAACTTTGTGGATTCGGTCAGTTGGGTGAAAGGGGCGCACATCCTGCGCTTCGGAGGCGACTACACGCGGGTGAATCTCGACAAGCTGTTCCCGCAGGTATTCAACGGACAGATATTCTTCTTCAACAGCCTGGGTAGCGGCGGGCTCACCGATTATCAGAAATTCCTGGAAGGGGCTGCGGACGCCAGCTTCGGCGGGGGCGGCGTCTTCAACCATCAATACCGCAACAACAATTACGGCTTCTATGTGCAGGATGACTGGAAAGCCCGTCCTGACCTGACCCTGAATCTCGGACTACGCACCGAAATTATGGGCGCGTTCTACGACAAGTTGTGCCACATCGGCAATTTCGATCCGGAGGTGGCGAACAGCGGCCAGTATCCGTTCTTCTACGGAAGTTGCGCCAACAAGCTGAACGTGACCGGGCTGACTGGTTCGGGTAACGACTCGACTTTGAACAACAACTATTCCACCGGACTGGGCCCACGCGTGGGATTTGCCTGGGACGTTCTCGGCCACCACACCACCACGGTCCGCGGCGGATACGGAATCTACTACGTGCGCGAGGATGTGGGCACGGTCGATCAACTCTCCTTCCAGGCTCCCTATCTTCCGATTGCGGGGTTGGGCAACGCTCCCGGCTGCCTTTCGGCATTCTTTTCGCCGAATGCGCCGCCTGGATGCTTAACCAACGGCGCGAATCCGAACGCGTTGCCGGCGGGCGGCGTGCTCGATCCGGGATTTGTGCCATGCCTGGGCGCGCTGCAAGGTTTTCCAGGCGGCGATACGACTCAATTCCCCAACTACGCTTGCGCTTCCGGAAGTCCGGGCCTGGTGCCCTCGAATTTACTGTTTGTGCTGACGGTGCCACGCAAGTTCGTGGTGCCCAGCACCCAGCAATGGAATTTCACCATCCAGCGCGAGCTTCCTAAGAACTGGATACTTGAAGTGGGCTACGTCGGGACACACGCGATTCATTTGCGCGAGACCCGTACGAACATTCAGGCGAAGCTGGCCACGGCAACCCATCCAGTCACGGTGACGGCCGAAGACGGAACGCCGTTCACCATCACCGAAAGTACGGCTGCCAATGCGCCCGCTCGTTCAAACCTCAACGGAGTGAACGGCTATGGCGGATTCCAGATTTTCGCCAATGACGCTTACTCGCACTACCACTCGCTGCAAACCACCTTGTCGCGACGCTGGGGCGCTGGTTACTTCCAGGGCGCATATACGTTTTCACGATCCACGGACGCGACCTCGAGTGGAAACACGGCTTTGAACACGGCTTTCAACGACGAGAGCGACCTGCGCTTCTCGCGCGGACTGTCGGATTTCGACCGCACTCACCGGCTGACGGTTAGTTATCGCTACGACCTGCCCATCTTCACTGGAGCGACGGGTTTCAAACGCACGGCGCTGGGTGGCTGGGCGATCAGCGGCATCACCATTTTGCAATCCGGCACGCCGTTTTCGATCCTGGATTCCGGGGCCGGAAGCGCTTACCTGTCTCCCAGCCTGGCGCCATCGTCGCTGGGCGCCAGCCTTGCGCCGGGAGGATCGATCAAGGCCGGTCTTACGTCGGGCGATATCCACAAACGGATCGATGGCTATGTGAACCGCGATAATTTTACGTTCGCGGCGCTGGCCGATCCGGCAGGGTGCGCCCTGGATCCGAACGCCTGCACCACCGCATTCGGCGACCTAGGGCGAAACATCTATCGCGGTCCCTTTCAGCAGAACTGGGATTTTTCGTTGCTGAAGACTTTCCGGGTCACGGAGAGGCAGACGCTTCGCTTCACGGCGGATTTCTTCAACGTCTGGAACCATGCCAACTTCGGCAACCCGTCGTCGACCGACGTCGAAGGCAATCCATCGGCGTTCGGGAAGATTGTTTCCACGGTGGGAACGCCACGCCTGATCCAATTTTCCCTGCGGTGGGCCTTCTAACGTGGCGGGAAACGAGGCGAAGGGCCGCATTCCGATGCTCGAGCGGGACCAGGTCCCGCCCGAACTCGCCGGTCTGTACGACGCTCTGCTGCAGCAGCGGGGCGTTGTTCCCAACATGATGAAAACGGTCGCCAACACTCCAGCTTTGGCGCTGGGATTTGCCGCGTTGCTCAAGCCGCTGCTGAGTGACGGCGCTTTGCCGGGCTGGTATAAAGAGTTGGTGGCGACCCGAATGTCGGTCTTGCAAGGTTCGACTTACGCGGTGACGGCGCACTCGCTGTCCGCCCGGCAGAAGGGCGCGACTGAAGAGCAGATTTCAGCGATCAAAGCTGATTTTGAAAGCGGACCGTTCACCGATGCGGAGAAACTAGGGTTTCGTTGCGCCGATCGGCTGCATCACTCGGCCAGTCAGATCGACGATGCTTTCTTCGCCAGGCTGAAAGCCGTGTACAACGACCAGCAGATTCTGGAACTGGTGGCAGCGGCGTCGGTCTTTGAGTTCTTTCCACGCTTCGTGGACGCGCTGCGCATCCCGGTCACTCCGCCGCCAAAAAATAATTCTGCAGGGCAGGTCTGAAATGCGACCACTGGCTTCACGCATATCGGTGATGAGCGGCGAAGGCGCGCTTACTATCTTTGCTCGCGCCAAGGAACTGGAGCGTTCGGGCCGCTCCATCATTCATCTGGAACTGGGCGAGCCGGATTTTCATCCGGCAAAGCCGGTGAATGACGCTCTGAAGCGGGCGATTGATGAAGGCAAAGACCGCTATTGCCCAGTGGCGGGTCTGCCCGCGCTGCGAGAGGCACTCGCGGCTTATCTGCGCGAAACCCGCAATCTGAATATCCCGGCGCAAAACATTGTGATCGCTCCCGGCTGCAAGATCGCGCTTTTCATCGCCATGATGGCGCTCATTGATCCGGGAGATGAAGTGTTGTATCCCGATCCCGGATTCCCAGGCTACGCGTCCATCACGCTCGGATTGGGCGGAGTTCCGGTGCCGTTCGTGCTCTCCGGCAAGAACCATCTGCAACCTGACCCCAGGGAAGTTGCCGCTAAGATCACGCCTCGAACGAAAGTTTTGATCACCAACTCGCCGGGCAATCCGACGGGAACCGTTTACACCGACGAGGTGCAGCGGCAGTTGGCGGAGCTGGCGGTTAAACACGACTTGCTGGTGCTGTCGGACGAAATTTACGCCCGCATTATTTACGGCGGGAGTTACAAATCCGTGAGTTACAAATCAATGATGAGCTATCCCGGAATGGAGGAGCGCACGCTGATCATCGATGGCTTCTCCAAGAGCTTCGCCATGACCGGGTGGCGGCTGGGATATGCTACGGCGCCCGCGCGGATTTTTCCCGCGCTTGATCTGCTGGCGGTGAACACTTACACCTGCGTGGCGGAATTCAGCCAGTACGGAGCCATTGAAGCATTGCGTGACCGCGAGGGGGCTACATCGCGGATGGTCGGCGAGTTTGCCAAAAGGCGTGAACAGTTTATCCGCGACCTGAATCGGGTGCCCGGATTTCGCTGTGAAGCGCCCGAGGGCGCGTTCTATGCCTGGGTAGATATTTCGGAAGCAGGAATGAGTGCGGAAGAAATTTGCCGCATCATGCTGGAAGAGGCAGGAGTGGCGGCGATTCCGGGCGCGGCATTCGGGCGGGCCGGGGCGGACTACGTGCGTTTTTCGTTTGCTTCATCGACGGCTGTGCTGAAGGAAGCGGTGGAGCGGATCTTGCGGGTTTCGTCGGCCTGGCAAGGAGCAGCGGTGGGATCGTCGAGATAAACTTTGCCAACGTCCGAGGGCGAGGCGCCCTCGGGACAGCCGGCGGGACGCCGGCGCTACGTTGGTGCGGTCCTACATTCCACGAATTGGGAGAATTCATGGGTCAGCGGGTTGGGCTGGGTGTGCTCGTAGTCTGCGGATTGTCCGTGGCCGCGTTTGGCCAGGCTCGTCCGCTGGCTGGGCCTGATGTGCCGCAGATCTACCAGCGGCTGCTGCCGCAGATCGAGAAAATTCCGATCTTCGATCATCATGCGCATCCGGGATTTGCCGATGACCCCGACGTCGATGCCATGGCTTCACCTCCGGGCAGCGCGGCGCTGCGAACGCGGGATACGAATCCCGAACTGGTGGCTGCGTCCAAGGCGCTGTTTGGCTATCCCTACAATGATCTTTCTCCCGAACACGCCAAGTGGCTGGTACAGAAAAAAACCGAATTGAAGAAGGCGCAGGGCACGGCGTACTTTTCCAACCTGCTCGACAAGCTGAATATCGAACAGGGCGTTGCCAACCGGGCCATGATGGCGGACTACCTCGATCCCAAGCGCTTTGCCTGGGTCTTCTTTGCCGATTCGTTCATGTGGCCGTTCGACAACCAGCGCGAGCGCGCCCGCAATCGGGATCAGGAAGTTTACCTTCCGCTGCAGGAGAAGATGCTGCACCGCTGGATGCAGCAGGAGAATGTGGACAAGTTGCCGCCGGATTTGGCTGGTTATCTGACGTTCGTCACTCGCACTCTCGAAGACAATCAGAAAAAAGGCGGGATCGCCATGAAGTTCGAAGTGGCGTATTTCCGTCCGACGAAATTCGGCGATCCCACGCGCGAGCAGGCGGAGGATGTCTATCAGCGCTTCGTGAACGGCGGCATTCCCAACGAACAGGAGTACCGGACATTTCAGGATTACGTATTCCGCTTTCTGGTGCGCGAGGGTGGAAGACTGCACTTGCCGGTTCATATCCACACGGCGGTGGGTATTGGTGATTATTTCAACCTGTCCGAGAGCAACATCATGAACCTGGAGAATGTTCTCCGCGACCCGCGATATTCTGGCACGGTCTTCGTGATGATTCATGGCGGCTATCCCTACGAACATCAGGCGATCTGGCTGGCAGCCATGCAGAACGTGTACCTGGATTCATCTTTGATGGAACTCGATATGTATCCTTCGGAGTTCAAGCATGTGCTCAAGGAGTGGCTGGAGACTTTTCCCGACAAAATTACTTTTGGGACGGACTCGTTTCCATACAATGAGACTCTGGGCGCGGAAGAGAGCTACTGGCTGGGCGTGCAATCGGCGCGCACTGCTTTGACTGCCGCGCTGGCCGAGATGGTTTCCGAAGGAGAAGTGACCGAGGCCCAGGCTCTGCAATTGGCGCACGGCTATCTGCACGACAACGCAGTCGGAATTTACCAGGGGAAGGTGCACTGAAATGGCAAAGGCAAAGCGCGCAGTCAAGAAGTCCACCAAGAAGAAAACCGCCGGACGCAAACCTGCCGCACGTAAGAACCGCAAAGTTCTGAAGAAGAGCCGCGCCAGCAAAATGGAGATGAAGTATGTTCCCTGGTCGACGATCGAACTGGAAGATCTCAACCCGCTGCTGCAGCGCCAGTTTGTGGTCGGAAATGACATTATGGTGGCGCGAGTCCTGATGAAGAAGGGCTGTATCATCCCTCTACACAGTCACCACAACGAGCAATTCACCTATATTCTCGAAGGCGCGTTAAAGTTCTGGATTGATGGCAAAGAGATCGTCGTTAATGCCGGCGAAGTCCTGACTATCCCTCCCCACATGCCGCACAAAGCGGAAGCAATGATGGATACAGTTGATCTCGACGTGTTTAACCCGCCGCGTGCCGACTGGATTGACAAGACCGATCAATATCTACGTGGCGGCAAATAACTCATCCATCCCGTATGCTTATATCTGAATGACTGACCAGGCCGCGTCCGCGTCACAATTGGAAACAGGCGTTTCACAGCTGCGCTGCATTGGGTGCGGAGCTGTGGGCGAAAGTGGAGCCAAGAGCGTTCGCTGCGCGCAGTGCGGTGACCTGCTGGAAGTGGTCTATCCCGGAATGGAAAACGCATGCGCGGGCGGGCGGTCTGGATGCCGCCGCACTCAAGGAAATCTGGCGGCAGCGCCGGACATCCTTCAACGCGCTGGATGAGAGCGGGGTCTGGCGCTTTCGTGAAATGCTGCCCGCTTTGCAGGACTGGAACCGGGTAATCACGCTGCGGGAGGGCAACACTCCGCTCTACGAGCTCCCGGGCTGCGGACGCGCGGCGGGAGTGAAACGGCTTTACGCCAAGCATCAGGGAATGAACCCTACCGGGTCGTTCAAGGACACGGGCATGACCGTGGCTGCGTCCTTTGCCCGGCAGGGAGGATTCCGCTGGGTTGCCTGCGCTTCGACTGGCAATACGTCCGCGTCCATGGCGGCGTACGCGGCGCGCGCGGGGATGCGCAGCCTGGTGCTGATTCCGCAAGGCCAGATTACCTGGGGAAAACTTTCGCAGGCGCTGGACTACGGCGCCGTCACCTGCCAGTTGAAGACTGACTTCGACGGCTGCATGCGCGTGCTGGATGAAGTTGTGCAGCGCATGCCGGTTTATCTTTTGAACTCGGTCAACCCTTACCGGCTCGAAGGCCAGAAAACTGCCGCGGTCGAATTGCTGGAGCGATTCGACTGGGAGGCGCCGGATCACGTGATTGTTCCAGGCGGAAATCTGGGAAATTCCTCGGCGTTGGGGAAAGCGCTGCTAGAGATGAAAGAGTTGGGCCTCATCTCCAGGCTGCCGAAGCTTTCCGTGATCCAGGCCGAAGGCGCCAACGCTCTGGTGCGGACCATGCGCGAAGCCGGCGGGAAGAAGCTGGTTTCGGTGCAGGCGGAGACCATGGCCACCGCGATCCGCATCGGCAGTCCGGCTTCGTGGAAAAAGGCGGTGCGCGTGATCGAAGCCACCGGCGGCGCGGTCGAGCAGGTAAGCGAAGTTGAAATGGCGTTGGCTAAAGCGGAAATTGGAGCCGACGGCATAGGCTGCGAGCCGGCATCAGCCGTGACTCTTGCTGGGTTGAAGAAATTAGTGCAACAAGGTTTCGTGAAGAAGAATGAATCGGTGGTGCTGATTCTGACCGGGAATTTGCTCAAGGATCCGGATTTCACCCTCAAGTTTCATCGCGGAGATCTTTTTGCCGGGACCGAGCAGGAGGAAGAAGCCGAAGCGGTCCTGGCTCCCCTGCAGCGCGCTCCCATGGTGCTCGACGCCAATGCCACTGCGGTGGTGAAAGCCCTGGAATATGCCGACCGGTTCGAGCCGAAAGACGCATAGAGGTTGACGATGGCGATGGCGAAGACGAAGGCAAAGAAAAATCGCGCATCCGGACAGCTGCCCATTGAACTGGTGCTGCCCGCGACCTCCGCGAATCTAGGTCCTGCCTTCGATGCGGCCGCGCTGGCCTTCGATTTATTTCTCAAAGTTCGCGCTCGAACTGCGCCGGAATTTTCTATTACCGCGCCGGGACGCGATCCCGAAATCTGCGGAAGAGTCGAAAACCATCTCATCCTGACAACCTATCGCGAAGTTCTGCAGGCGGAAGGCAAGCCGGTGCCGCGCGCTTGCCCTGAGCCTCGAGAATCAGATTCCCATTGGCAAAGGCTGTGGTTCATCGGCCGCGGCGCGACTCGCGGGAATTGCCCTGGCGGTACACTTCGGCAAATTGCGCTGGACGGACAGTCGAATTGTTGGCGAAGCGTCGCGGCGCGAACACCATCCCGATAATGCTGCCGCCTGCTGGATGGGCGGATTGGCAGTCGCCAAAATGTCGAGCGAAGGAGAAGCTCAAGTTGCCACCGTAATTCCAGCAGGGAAGTGGCCGCTATTGTTGGCCGTGCCCGAAGAAGCGCTTTCGACTGAAGAAGCGCGCCGCGTGCTTCCCGAAGAATATACGCGAGCGGACGCAGTGACCAATGTGCAGAATTCCATGCTGCTGCTGGCGGCGTTCGCGCAAGGGCGGCGGGATCTGCTGGCATCCGCGCTTGAAGATCGTATGCACCAGCCTTACCGGGCTGCCCTATGCCCGCTATTGCCCTCGCTGCAGAAGCTTGCAGGCACAAATGGCATTCTGGGCGTGGCGCTGAGCGGAGCCGGGCCGTCGGTGCTGATTTTTATGGATGGAACATCGAAGGACGGAAAATCCGTGGACGGAAAGCCAGGTGCGGATCGCACAAAGGGGCGGGTGCGAGCGCACCTTAAAGCCCAAGGACTTAAAGCGGAACTAATCTCTACCGCAATTACCAAGCTCGGAGCGGGTCAGGGCAAAGCCTGGACCCAACGCCGCTCCTGACTGCTAACCGCGACGGCGCTGCTCGCTGTTGGCCAGCCGACCGGCGGCTACCAACTGGAACAAATGCTGCTCGAAACTGAGATCAGGCTCCTGCGCAAAGCGGTCTTGATAAGACACCAGGGCGCTAAGAAAACTTTTGATTTCATGCTGCACGTCGCGCTCACGGGTGGCGCGACCCAGGCCCGAAGCGTTCGGGCGACGTCTGCTGTTCTTCATACTCCTCCCACAGTTATTCCCCCGCCATGAGATGGCTCACAGACACTCTTCCATCTGAATCAGGGGAGACAAATGAATACGCGCATGGCGAGGGGGTGTAAATGGCACTCTCGTGCCATTCCGGGATTCCTGGGAGAAAGAGGCGTTTCCTGGGGGGCGAGGCCTCGCCCCCAAGATGCAGATTCTATTGGCGGCTGGCCGGCGGGATGATGCCATTCATCCGCAGGTATTCCACCATTTGTCCGTAGTGATCGGAGCAATGCCCCACGATGCTGACCGCCAGCGCCAGACGGGTGGCTGAGCCGTCGCCGAAGGGGTTTTTTATGGGAGCTACCTGATTTTTCTCGTCGATTGTTCCTGCGGCCTTGTTGGCGTAAGCGAAAGAATCCTTCAAAAATCTCACTATGTCGGCCTTGCTTTTGACTGAATCTGGTCCGTTTTCTTCACCGGTATCGACGGGAGGCTTTTCGCCAAGAATAGCCGCTCCGAATATGTAATTGACCGCGGCCACGTGCTTTATCTGCTGGCCGAAGGTACGAACGCCCTTGAACTCGCCGCTCGAGGGTGCAAAAGAATACTTGTCCTCGGGCATGGCGTCGGCTGCGGGCACGAATTCTTTTTCCATGTTACTGACGGACTTGGTCAGCACCTGGGCGACAGTTCGGTGCTCCGCCGGGGCGTCCATTTGCGCCATGGCGATGCCACTGAGCAAGAGCAAGCTTGCCAGCACAATCTTAATTCTGTTCATTGCTTCTCCTTGGTTGCGATTTAGGGTTGCGATTATGTGATTTATCGAAGAACCATGTGGACGCGAGTGTCCCGCTCGTGCCGGAGCTGCCGAACAAGTCACGCATAGCTCGTGCACGAGCGAGGACGCTTGCGCCCACATTTACGGCTTAGTCTCTAACTACTGATGGCGTTAACTCCAACTGTTGCGACGAAAGGCGATGCCTGCGGACCGCGAATAAGCCTCCGACCATAGCAACGGCCGAGCACAACAGCGCCGACGGAACCCCGATGCGCGTCGCCAGCGCTCCCCAGGCTGTGCTGCCCAGGGCCATGCCTCCCTGCAGCACCAGAAGATACATGGAAAGCGACCGGGCACGCAAAAATGACGGAGACATAGTTTGGGCCGCGATGTTCAGGCAGGCCAGGATTCCAATCCACGCCGTCCCGCTGGCAAACAAGACCAGACACAGCCAGGAAAATGTCTGCACCCGCCCGGCGGCCGCAGTCATAGCGGCAAAGAGCAGGATGTCGCCGGCCACCAGTCCATTCACCGAAAAGCGACTGCGGACGCGAGGCAGGACTGCAGCTCCTGCCAGGGCGCCGAGGCCGAAGAATCCCAGCAGCAATCCGTACCCAGTCGCACCGTGGGGACGCGCCAGGATGGGCAACAACGCGGGCAGGGAACTCGCAGCCACGCTGAAGGCCCCGGTCCGAATCAGTATCGATCGCACCAGCGGAGCGCCGCGAACGTAACGCAGACCGGCCAGCATCGCGTCGCGAACCCGGCCGGTTGCGACCTGTTCGATGTGCGGACGCTTCCAGCGGTATAGAAAAAAGATCACGCCAAAGAAGGAAGCGGCGTTCAGCAGAAACGCGACACCAGAGCCGGCCGCGGCAATCACCAGTCCACCCAGCGCCGGGCCGAAGGCGCGGGCTACATTGAATCCCACCGAATTCAAAGCCACCGCCGGGGCATGATTTTCCGGGCGGACAACCTCTGGAGTAATCGCCTGCCACGCCGGGTCATTCATCACCGCGCCGAGTCCAAGGATGAAGGTAAACAGCAGCAGCATCCAGGGAGTGACCTGATGCTCAAGCGTAAGAATCCCCAGGATGGCCGCGGCGACCACCATCCAGCTCTGGGTGATGAGCAGGAATCGACGGCGGTCGACCAGGTCGGCCAACGCGCCTGCGGGCAGGATCACAAGAAACACTGGAAGGGTAGTGGCGGCGGTCACCAGGCTGACCATCAAAGGTGACATGGTGAGCTGAGTCATCAGCCAGCCGGCGCCCACATTTTGCATCCACGAGCCGGTATAAGAAATTACGGCGGCGATCCACAGCGAGCGAAACAGCGGTTCGCGCAGCGGGGCCCAGGCGGAAACCGGCAGGTTCGGAGGCGCGGTGACCGGTATCGATGTGTTGAGCGCATCCGCCATAGTTAACTCGTCGAAATCTCCTCTGCAGCGGCCGGCCGGTTGCCGAAGGGCCACTGCTGACTACGCCAGGCTCGCACCATATAAATGACAATGCCGGTGACCAGTATGACCAGGGCGTAGCGAACCTGCTTCAGCGAGTTGGTGCGAGAGACCAGCACGAAGATAAAACCGACTGACGCCAGTAACGCCGGCAACGGATAGAGCCACATGCGAAACGGTCGCGGAAGCTCGGGTCGGCGGATGCGCAGCACGATCACTCCAATCGCCTGCACCAGGAACTGCAGGGTGATGCGAATCACGACCAGGGCGGCGATCACATCCGCCAGGGAGAGGAAGCAAAACAATATCGCCACTCCGCCCAGCGCAAGCAGCGAAACGTAAGGAAAGCGGAGTTGCGGATGCACCCGGGCGAAGGCGCGAAAATAGTTGCCATCGAGTGCCGCCGCATAGGGAACGCGGGAGTAGCCGAGCAGCAGGGAAAAAACCGACGCGAATGCCGTCCACATCACCAGCGCGGTGACCAGATTAGCGGCCCAGGCGCCGTAAATCCTTTGCATGAAAATCGAGACCACGTACAACCCGCGATTGGATTGACCGGTCCGAGTGATTTCCTGCCAGGGCACCACCCCCAGAATGCTGATGTTCATCAACACGTATAGACAACCGACCAGAAGAATGGATAGCAGCAGCGCCCGCGGGATGGTTTTTCCGGGATCCTTTACTTCGTCTCCCAGAAAGCAAACATTGTAGTAGCCCCAGTAGTCGTAAGTGGCGATGAGCATGGCGGAGCCCAGTCCCAGAAAAAAGTTATGCGAGAGAGTGAAAGCGCCGGGCGGAAAGCTGAAGGCGCGAGATGCATCGAAGTGGCTGAATCCCGCGATGATGATCCAGCCCATGGTGATCAGCACGCCGGCCAGAAGCAGCTTCGACATCCAGCCGATGCTGGTAATTTTGCGATAGAGCAGCCCCACGGCCAGCATGACGATACCGATGGCGACAAACGTGGCCCCCGACATCAGCCAATGGATTTGCAGCGTCCCCAGAAATGGAACGTGCAACTCCCAGGTGCGGTCGGCATATAGAAGTTCCAGTCCCGGCCAGAAATAAGACGCGTAACCGGCAAGCCCGATCGCGCCCGACGCCACCGACAGCGGAGCGCTGAAAGAGAGCTGCCAGATAAAGAGAAAGGAAATCAGCCGCCCGAAAGTACGGGAGCCGTAAATCTCGCGCAGGTAGTTGTACGATCCGCCCGACCCCGGCATGGCCGCGCCCAGTTCCGCCCACACCAGGCCGTCACACATGGCAAAGATAGCGCCCAGGATCCAGCCCAGCATGGCCTGGGGGCCTCCCATCGCGCCCACGATCAGGGGAATGGTGATGAACGGTCCCACTCCGATCATGTCGATCATGTTCAGCGCGGTGGCGCTGCCGAGGCCGACGCCGCGAATCAGAGAGGGAGAGGCGATAGGAGTTTGGTTTGGGTCGTTGGTCGTTTGTCGTTGGTCGTTGGCCAGGACCATGAGCTTCACAGGCGGATCGCGTTAGACGTAAATCAGAAAACTACAGAATAAAAATAAATGAGCACCACTTCCGCGTCCCGGCTGCCGAGCCGAGGGCGAGACGCCCTCGGGACAGCCGGCGAGACGCCGGCGCTGCTGAAATCGCGCCGGAATGCCGCTTGCGGGAGCCAACGACCAACGACCAACGGCCAACGACCGCCTTCTAATGTCCCGCACTCAGCAAATTTACATACAGCCGAATTGCGCCCGGCACACCCGCAGGCAACTGGCGGAAGAAAGCGTAGCCTGTGAAAATGTAAGTGCCCTTGCCGTACTGAGCCCGCAGCAGCCCGCCCTTCAACGGGGGCTCGCCTGGATCATGAGATGACAGCAGCGGCTTAAAGTTACTGTCCCACTGATCCATGAAATACAAGCCCCGCTCCTGCACCCAGCCGTCGAAGTCGCGCGGCGTGATCGCATTGGGATGAGTGGAATACGCTGTCGTCGGGCGCCAGAATTTCCACCGGAGCCTCTTCCACCGAAACCCGGCTCCGGCTCACTTGCGCCGGGAATGGCGTAAAGTGCCCGCTGTTGAAGTCACCGGCGCTGGCGTTGTACTGCACCACCAGGGTGCCGCCCGCCGAGACGAAATCCAGCAACTTCTTGTTATTGGCCGCCACATCTTTCTGGGTGTCATAAGCGCGGATGCCGAGAACGATGGTTCCGTAGCGGCTCAGATCTTCATTGCCCAGCTTCTCCGCCGGAAGTATGGTCACGTCCATCCCGATCTGCTGCAAGACGGTGGGAATTTCGTCGCCGGCGCCCGGGACATAGGCGACCTTGAGGTTCTTGGGAACCTTCACATTCACGATGCTGACGCGCTGCAAGGCGGGTTGATAGTAGTAGGCGCTGGCCAGGTCCTCGCGAGTCACAAGCGTGTAGCCTTCGCTGTAATTCTTCCCGCCCGCGGTCAACACGGCGCGAATCTGGGTATGTCCTTCCTGCAGGCTGCCCGGAACAACTTTGAATTCAAAATCCTTCTTCTCTCCGCGCTGTCGCAGATCGACGGGAATTTCCCTGGGCTCGATTCGCCAGCCGGAAGGAACTTCGAGTCGCAAACTTCCTGCGGGAGCGCCAGTCAGGTTCGAACTCACCCCGACTTTCACGATCCGTTCTGATCCGTTCTCCACGGGAATGACCTGCTCGCCCGGCTCCAGTTCGACCGAAAACACGGGAACGATGGCAAGCGGACGTTTCAGCTCCGCGCCCTTCTCGCCCGCAAACGCTACCAGCACGGGCGCAGAGATTTCAGGTAGAGCTGCCGCTGCATGGGTTGCGTGATCACTTGACTGCCCGGCTGCCGCGGCAATGTCGTAGCGCGCAATCACGCGAAAGGGCGGCGCAGGGAACGGCACAGTCTGGTATTGGGGCTGGTCAACGGCGTATACACCGTCCCGTTCAGGATCGTCGCGATGCAAAGCGGGTCGCGTGTACGCCGAATCCGAAGGTAGCTCCAGTTCAAAATCGGTCTCGAAATCCTTGCCGGGCTGAACTTGCGGAAAGTGCTCCTTCGACCGGGCGCCCTTCGCCTGACCCTTTATCGAGAGTTCGCGGATTTGAAGAGGATATGCAGAACCGTTATGGAGAGTAACCTTGACGGTGAATTTTTGTCCGGGAGAGACTGCGGCTAACGGATCCTGTCCCGGCTGCGGCGGTGCCTGCGAGTCGGGCAGCGAAACCATAGATGCCTGAAGTGAAAGATTGAGCGCCAGATTCAGCGCGGCCCTGGCCTGCTGTTCTTTTTCTTTCAGACGGAGCAGGAGGTCCTGCCTCTGGTTAACAATCTCAAGCGTCCCTTCCACACGGGCCAGGGAGTCGATCACGGACATTAGAGGCGCGGCCGCGCTGCCGGGATCGGTTTCCGCATTCCTGGCGGCCTCGTCTACTTTCTTTTCAATTTTCGCGAGTTCGTCTTTAGCTGCCGCATTCAACCCGGAACCCAGGCCCGTCAGACTGGTATCGATGCCATCAAAGAAATCTTTTTCGTGCCCGTCTTTTCCTGTGGTTGGGGGAAGAACCGTATCCACCAGCTTGTAATAGGTGTAGCGATCTCCCGGTTCGACCGACCATCCGCCGGCCCCTGCGAAAGTTGATGCCGCAATCCATCCATTGCGAACTGGATGTAGGACATTCCCAAGGCTGGATTCACCTGTCCCGTGTTCAGCCTGATTGTGTAGTTTTCCGCCGGACAACGTCGTGGCTCCAAAACCGCAAACGTTTCCCACGTAAAGCTTCTTGGCCTGCCAGGGCAGCAACCCTTCCTTGATCTGCTCGGGAAAGCGGTTTGGGTCGGCCGCCGCCCGGAACGCCTCTTTGGTGAGAATCGCCGAAGCTTGATGGTGACCGTGCCCATCGCGGTCGGTACCGGAGAAACGCGCCACCAATACATCCGGATGAAAGGTTCGAATCACTCGCACCATGTCACTGAGCGGGATATCGTGCCCGCCCCACTTCTGGAAAGTTTCTTCCGGATTCTTCGAGTATCCGAAATCTGCCACCCGGCTGAAGCGTTGTTCCACTCCGTAGTAGCGGTCCGACGCGGTCAGCTCCAGTGCGCGCAGCACGCCCAGCACATCAAAGAGATTGCTCCCGACTTTATTTTGGCCGCCTTCGCCGCGGGTGAGTGTCATCAGCAGCGTGGTCACGCCTTTGCCGCGAGATTCAAGCGTCAACATGCCGCCGTCTTCGTCGTCGGGATGCGCCGTGGTCTGCATCAGGCGGGCCGTGGTTTGCAGGCGAACCAGCATCTGTTTCAAGCCCGTAACGCCCGTGTCTGGAGGCAGAGGATCAACCGCGCTCGGCTGAGCTGCGGGCGCCTGGGCGAGAGTCGGCGCAGCCAGCGTGCCCAGGGACAACAGCAGGGCCAGGACGAGGGTCGGCAGTATCAGTCGCCTCAGAGCAGTCATGTACCAGGGGTGAAGGCTTGAATCTCCACGATCAACATTTTTCATAGATATGGGATGGCAGTTCTCGAAGCTGAGAGGCAAGATTTTTCCTGACGTTTCCCTTCGCGATGGCGTCCCTTTTTAACTTCTAGCTTTTAGTAATTTGACTGTGCGGGAAACGAAGAGTTAGCCGCCACTCATCAATCCTAACTGAGTTATTGGCTCGGCGGTGCGTCCGTGGCCAGAACCGCTTGCTGGCAGTTGTGGGCCGCAGTCAGCAACTCATCAAACTGCCGATCGCTGTGCAGACCTCTCAGCAGGGGATCGGAAAGCAGATTGGAGTAGGCGCAGTAGTTTTGCTCGATCGCCGTCTTCAGCATGTGAAGAGCCGCGTCCTTCTTGCCGCAATAAGCGAAAATAGACCCCTGTAAATAAGAAAGCTCAGGGTCAGGGTCCGACGGTCCGCTGGTCTCCGCTTCGTGCGCCATGCGATCGAGTTCAGATGGCGGCCGTAGACCGACGCAGGCCTCCATGAGATCGCGGTGATAATGAGGAGTACTCGCCATGCGTTTCACCGCATCCTTTAGCTGCGACGTTCGGCCCTCGCGCATCAGAAGAGAAGGCGTGATGTAATTGGCCCATTCGGAGCCCGCGTCGAGCTGTATGAACTCGTAGGCCCTCTCAGTATTGCCTAGTTCCATAAATGCCCAGGCGCAGGAGCGGAACTGATAATCTCCTGGAGCCAGGGTGAGGGCGGTATCGCACTGCCGCGTCGCCTCTTCGAGCATACCGGCGTAGCGTTGCACGTATCCCAGAGTGAAATGCGCCTTCGCGCTTTCGGGACGGCGTTTCACCAGCGCCACGGCGGACTGATAGGCCTTGCTCAACTCACCCCGGTCCACCCGGTTGACGATCAGTTGCGAATTTGCAGCAATCAGGTTCGGATCGAGAGCCAAGGCGTGTTCCAGAGACGCGTTCGACTTCTGGAACATCTGCTCTCCACCGTTCGAGTAGGTAGCGTCGTAGTAATAACGCTGGCCAACTTCAGCCCAGGCGGGAGCATATTTCGGATCCAATTGCACCGCGCTCTCCAGAGACCGGATGGCGTCCCGGTTGGGAGTGGGATCGTGGGGAGCAGCTACGCTGCGCAAATAGAGATTGTAGGCTTCCTGATTACTGGGCCGGGTGCTGGTTTCCAGAAACCCGCCAGCCGCTCCGAGAAGGGGAAGCAAACCGGTTCGGACCTGCTTGGCCATCTGCTCCTGCAGCCCGATCAGATCCTGCGTGGAGCCGGTGAGATTGGTTTGCCACACCAGCCGGTCGGTGCCGGTCTCGATCGCTTCCAGCGTAACCAGAAGGTGGTTCCCCTGCTTCAGGAAGTGTCCGCTCAAAACATTGGCGACGTGCAACTCCTGGCCGACTTTTTGCGGATCCGTGTCCGCGTACTTCCTGGTTACCGACGAGGGCCGCACATCCAGGGTGCGTGAATAGGTAAGGACATTGGCCACTTCGTCGGCGAGAGCGACGCGCAGATACTCCACGCTGAAATCACCGTTCAGATTCTGCAGCGGCAGCACGGCAACCGTATTTTTGGCGGCGGCAGCGGTGCGCCCGGCGCGATGCTTCAAAAACCAGGTTCCCACCGCGGCCAGCACTGTTATCAGCAAGGCGGTAACGCCCAGCAGAAGGTAACTCTGGGGCTTGCTGGAACTCTCGAAGGTTTTGGTTACAACCTTCAAGCGGGAGCTTTCGCGGGCGCTGGCCCTGGTCAACCCCGATTCTGTTTCTTTCTTCAGGCGTTGCAGGTCAGCCTTCATCTCCGCCGCGCTCTGATAGCGCTTGGTGCGGTCCTTCTCCATCGCCTTCCCAATGATTCCTTCCAGCTCTTTGGGCATCGCGGGGTTCACTGTGAGGGGCGATGGCGGTTTGGTATGCAGAACGGCATCCAGCGTGGTAATGACATTGTTGCCGGCAAACGGTTTCTTCCCGGTGGCCATCTCATAGAGGACCACGCCGAAGGAGAAGAGGTCAGTGCGGGGATCGAGTTCCTCGCTGCGCGCCTGCTCCGGCGACATGTAAACCGCGGTGCCGGGAATCACACCTACGGCGGTCAGGGAGTCTTCGACCGGAGTCTCGTCGCTGGTGCCGAGCCGTTCGTCGCGCAGGAGTTTGGCCAGGCCAAAGTCCAGGACCTTGGTCTGACCACTGGAGGTGAGAAAGATGTTGGCCGGCTTGATGTCGCGGTGAATGATTCCCTTGGCGTGGGAAGCGGACAGGGCGTCGGCAACCTGGATGGCGACATCGAGCAATTCGTCGATGTCCATGGGCTTGCCCCGGATGTGCTGCTTCAGGCTTTCTCCCTCCAGCTTTTCCATGACGATGAAGGGATGGCCGTTATGATCTTCAACTTCGTGGATGGTGCAGATGGAGGGGTGGTTAAGCAGGGACGCGGCGCGAGCTTCGCGTTCGAAGCGTTCCATGGCCTTGCTGTCGCCGGTGAGATTGTCGGGAAGGAACTTTATGGCGACGTGGCGGCCGAGGCGAGTGTCTTCCGCTTCGTAGACCACACCCATACCGCCGCCGCCAAGCTTTCCCAGAATTCGATAGTGGGAGATCGTCTGGCCGATCAGCGTCGCACTGCTCGAACTTTGGCCCGACGTTTCGCGGTTCATGGCGAAGCTTCAGCCTCTGTAGGCGGTAATGTTAGGCCGTGGGTCGAATCTGGTCAACTGCTTCCAGCAATTGCAGATATGGCTATCCCGAAGGGCCCTCAGTCCTCTGCGCCTAGAAGCATTGTAATCATTGCCCGCAGGCCCAGAGGAGCGGCTTGGGCTTAGGTGTCCGGGCTGGCAGGAGCACGGTTTACGGCAAACGCTATAATCGGGCCATGCGCCACGGACTCGGCATGTCCGTTGTTTTCGGCTTGGCCTGTGCGGTAATTTGCCCGGCACAGGGTTGGGCACAGTTAGCCGAATCCGAGATTGAAGACCCAGGATTCTGCCGCGCGTCTCCCCCCTGGGTGGGCCGGCATGTGTTCGGCGGAGTCACCGTTGGCGGATTGAAATTCGACGGCCATCTTCACCTCTCTCCTCGTGATCAAAGGGAGATCGTGTCCTCGATCGAAGCGGCAGAGCTACTTTGGCGATCCCGACAACGTGGCTGCGGGGATCCTGGAACAAGTTAAACGCGCGTGGATGGATCGCGGTTATTTCAAAGTGCGGGTTGACGGTGATACCCGGATACTTGCTGATGATCCACTCAGCACGCGGATCGCGCTGGCCGCTCACGTGGATGAGGGCCAGCAGTATCGACTACGGCGAATTACTTTTAATGGCAATCGGGCGATCCGCAACCTGCGCAACCTGTTTCCTCTGCAGGATGGCGATTTGTTCAAACTGGCAGATGTCGCTCAGGGACTAGACAATTTGAGGAAGGCCTATCGCAGTCTTGGATTCATCAACTTCACGTCCCTTCCAAATACCGAAATTGATGACGAGAGCGGCACTATCCTACTCGCCGTAGATATGGATGAAGGCGAACAGTTTGTTGTAAGCGATATCAGGATCGAAGGGGTGGACGAACCTGCTTCTGAAAACGTCCTGAAAGATCTGGCGCTCAAGCCAGGCGAACCGTATAACGAGGGACTCGCCGAACTCTTCCTCCTGACGGATGGCTCCTTACTGCCGGCGGGTGACTGGCCCGATTCGCGTATTCGCATGACGCTGAACGAAACCGCTGGAACGGTCGCCATAGCCTTTGATTTCAGGCCCTGCGCCGTCGAATAGAACGCCTCTTGTTTTCCTCGCCCTTGCCGCCCGCTTACCGTTCGCCTGCAGTTCGGCTGTTGAAGACGGCAGGTCACGCGTAGAATCCCGCTGAAGAGCCAACCCACTCCAGGTTCCGATTGTGGTCGACCCCCATCATCAGCCCGCGGCCCATGCGGATGATGGTCATCACCGGCTGCAGCTCCTCCAGCCAGATATACATGACGCGGACCTCTGCCTTGTTGCTGCCAAACGGCGTTTCCACGACGGGCTCGAAATTCATGCGCTCCTGGAGAATGTACTGGGAGCGCTTGTCCTTGGGGATGGCGGCCAGATCCTGCGCCGTCAGATTGATGATGACGCCCAACCCGGCAAAAGAAAATAGAGGTTTGAGGACATAGTTCTGCAAGTCTTTCGGAATCTGGTCCACACGGTCGAGAAACCACGTTTTAGGCACACTAGGATGGCGCAAATACGGCAGCGAAAATTTGCTCATCCGGAAAAACCAGTTGGGATGCCCCGCCCACTCCACTTCGATATCTTCATTGAACTGGAAGGCCAGTTTGAGATCCTTGCGCAACAACTCGTCCACGATAGCGCGGTTGTAGATGCGCAGGATGGGAACTCGTTTGCCATCTTTTTCATAAAACAGAAACTTTCCCACCTTCTTTATGTCTGTGATTGAGACCGTTTGTATGCCCAGCAGTTTCTCAGTCAGCAGAAAGTCGGGCAGAGTCTTTTGGTGCAGCGGGTCTATTTCCATCAGGACGACGTGACTCGGGTCATGATCGCCAACAATAGCGAGCCGCAGCAGTCTCTTGTAGCCTTCCCAATCCAATCCGCCCAGTAGATAGCGAAGCTTGGGATCCAGCCCGAAAATCTCCCCATAGGTCTGCGAAAGCATTGCCTGGTAGGCGTACAGGGAAGGGAATCCCTGCAATTCGACCAGCCTGGGTTGCAACCTGCCCGACTGATCCCGTATCAATCCAAAATCCACCTGAATGAAAGTGGGGCGGGGAGATTCGCGGGGAACATTGAACTGGGGCGGGATCGCCTCGAACGACGCCTTGCGATATTCCAGGCTGTTGAGTTGGAAGATCAGTTCCTTGCCGTATTCACACATCTGATCCAGAAGCGGCCTGGGCAGGAAGACAGGAGTTTCGCAGACGCGGAACTTGACCGGCGCTCCGCATCGCTCTTCCATGACCTTGAGCAAACGCTGATATTTGTCGGGAGTGAAGTTCGCGTTGAACTGCTGTCGAAGGGCAGGAATCATAATCGTACAGATTCGCCACGGACCATGTGGGGACAGCCGCCCTCGGCTGTCCGGCGGAGCGAAGCTCCGCTTTTTTCTAGCACCAGCAAAACACCGTCGAGCTACGCTCGACCGGACAGCCGAGGGCGGCTGTCCCCACGTGGCCCGTGATGGCCTACGCTTCCAGCAGGAACTGCCCGTTCCGCATGATCTGCGCGCCATCCACCCAGATGTCGAAATTCCTGCCGACTACGTCAATATGCGTGGAAGAGTACCACTGCGCTCCGGTGTGCGCGCCATAAGGATTCCCGAAGGCAATGTGCACTCCGGGATATTTCTCGTCCTGCAGAATCTGTCCGATCACGTCTTTCAACTCGATGTTGGTGCCGATGGCGAACTCGCCTACGCGGTCGCTGTTCTCATCGGTGTGGGTGTAGCGCCAGAAATCCTCTTCCAGTTCACGATTCGCGGAATGAGCCTCGGTCAGGCGATTGCCCTTCACCTGAATGGTCAGCGGGTTCTCCCGCAGGCTACCGAATTTCGCGCAAAGCCAGTCGCCCACGACGCCGTCAATCACAAATGTTCCATTAACCTCGCCGGGCGTGGTGAACACTTCGCCGCCGGGCAAGTTGCCCCATTTGTCCGGGCTGATAATGCCGCTGGTCTTAAGCCAGCGATATTCCGGATTCAGATCGGCGGTAAGGTCGGTTCCGGCAGTAGTCCGGGCTCGCACCTGTTTCGCGCGCCGGACCGTGTCCACAACCTTGCTGCTGATGCGATCCACCTTCAGGAAGTCGGCGCGCATGCCCTCGAGCATGATCTGATGATTGATGTTGACCATGTGGGCATGGCGGATTCTTCCGGCGGTTCACCACGTCGGTCATCTGCATGCGCGACTTTAATTCGTTCGCCTGCGCCTGCACCGCAAAGATGCTGACCTGGCTGGTTTCCAGATCGTCAATTATTTCGCGAGGCAGATCGGTCAGCGGTCGCGGGGCGAGCTCTTCGAGTATCCACGCCTTGTAGGAAGCTCCCAGCGCCTCCAGTTCGTGAACCAGGCTGGCGGCAATTTCCCGAGTGGCTTCGTCGGTGATGACGGTGACCTTCTCGCTGGGCTGAATGCGCAGACACACGCTCACCGCGTTGCGAGCGCCGGGAGTGAGTTGGGGGTCGAACGGAAGCGTGTTGAGCTGGCGGTTGGCTTGACTGACAGGAAAGTTCATTACCCTGCTTTTCTAACGGGAGTTTGGGCTTCGGTCTCGGCCAGGCCCACTTCCGTCTCTTCAATAATGTAGTCTACGACTTTTTTCAGATCGCCAGTCTCTCGAAACACTCGCAACTGACGATCCGCGCCCGTGCCATTGTCGAGGATGGTGTGGATGTAGTTGAGTTCCTCGCGGGAACCGAGCTCGTCCACCACGTCATCGACAAATTCAAGGTATTCCAGCACCAGCTCGCGGGCGGAAACTTCTTTCTGCTTGCCGAAATCGATCAGCTTGCCTTCCAGCCCGTAGCGTGAGGCGCGCCACTTATTTTCCATGATCAAGGCGCGGCGGTACAGACGAAATCCCTGGTTCGCCGTGTAGAGCTTGTACAGCTTGGCGACTGTAGCCTGGATCAGCGCCGCCAGCGCGATGGTTTCGTCCACCCGCATGGGAATGTCGCACACCCGAAATTCCAGGGTGTTGAAGAAGGGATGCGGGCGAATGTCCCACCAGATTTTTTTAGCGTTGTCGATGCAGTTGGTCTTAATCAGCAGCTTGATGAAATTTTCGTACTCGCCGTAGCTGGGAAAATAATCCGGAATATTGGTGCGGGGAAATTTATCGAAAACCTTGCAGCGATAGGACTTCAGCCCGGTGTCCATCCCCAGCCAGAAGGGAGAATTCGTCGAGAGCGCGAGAATGTGCGGCAGAAAATAGCGGGCGTGATTCATCAACTGAATGGCGGTCTCGCGATCTTCCACGCCGATGTGTACGTGCAGACCGAAGATCAGGTTGGCCCGCGCCACCAGTTGCAGATCTTCAACGATGTTTTTATAACGGACGTCCTCGGTGATCTCCTGCACTCGCCAGTCGGCAAAGGGATGTGTGGCCGCGGACGCCAGCCGCAGACCGTTTTCCTTAGCCAGGGCAATCATGTCGCGGCGGAGCTTTTTGACCTCTTCTTTCGCGTCCTTAATGTTGCTGCAGACTGAGGTTCCCACCTCGACCACCGACTGGTGCATCTCGGCTTTAACCCGCTCCTGCAGCAGTAGCTTCCCCTTCTCGATCATTTCGGCGTGGATGTGCGAACGCAAATCGCGCGTGTTGGGATCAACGGTCTGGTATTCCTCTTCAATGCCGATAGTGAAAGTCGGAAGCATGGATACCGCGGTCCTTCTGGGGAATGCCGGCTGCCAGTCTGATTGTCGCAGCGACACTAAAAGCGGGGACTAGTATAGCAATCCGCCCATGAAACCCGAAGCCTCGAGTTTCCTTCGTGCAACTTCGTGTCCTTCGTGGTTTAAGCCTTGGCTTTTTTCCTGGCGGATGCCTTAGCAGATTTCGGCGTACCTCCCGCAGTCAGGAAGGACGCCCAATGCAATTCCTGCACCGGATTCTCGTCGCTAAGCGCTTTCTTTACAGCCATTTCTGCGACCGCATTTACGATCCAGTCAAAATTCTCGCGTCCCACCGAATGGATGTCGGCGTCAGGCGCCGGATTGAGGAAGTCGATGGCATAAGGCACGCCATCCTCGACCGCAAATTCCACCGTGTTCAGGTCATAGCCCAAAGCCCGGCAAAGTGTCTGCGAATCCTTCACGACCCGGTCCAACAGCTTGGGATCCGCAGGTGCAGGGTTTTTCACATAGCGCTCGTGATGCGGAGCTCTCGGATCGTAGTGCATGATGTGTACCTTTTCCTGCCCGACTACGTAGCAGCGAAAATACTCTTTGAACTCGACGCCATGCTGCAACGTCATGCACAGGTCGCCGGTGTGGTTGTAATGATGAAAAAACTCCTCCGGCGAATGCACCTTGTAGACATGCTTCCATCCGCCACCAGAGTACGGCTTGAGGAAGGCCGGGAATCCCACGTAGTCAAAAATATCCTCCCAGTCCAGCGGATAAATGAGATTGCGCATCGACTGGTCGGTCGTGCCTTCGGGATGCTTCTGGTGAGGCAGAATCACGGTCGGCGGAATCGCGACGCCCAACTTGGACGCCAGCGCGTAATTGAAGAATTTGTCGTCAGCGGTCCACCAGAACGGGTTGTTGATGACGATCGTTCCTGTGATCTCCGCATTCTTCAGGTAGGCGCGATAAAAAGGAATGTCCTGCGAAATACGATCGATGATGACGCGATATCCGCTGGGCTCGGCCATCTTCACGCCGCCCAGCTTGACGAACTCGGCGCTAACGCCATCGACCTTCATGCCGTTGATCTTTTCCACCAGCGCTGGCGGGAAAGTATTCTCCATGCCAAACATGATTCCAATTTTCTTCACAGGCACCTCTCTCTTGTCATCCTGAGCGGAGAAGTTGCTTCGCTTCGCGAAGCAACTACGAAGTCGAAGGACCCCTATAGTCATCACGCAGCGTGCATCATCCAGCTTTCACAAAAGACTCAAGCTCCCCTAGACCCGCTGTACTTATAGGGCTCCTTCGACTCCGCATGAAGTCCGCTGCGCGGGCTTCACGCTGCACTCAGGATGACAATCACGAAAAATATTTTACCGCCATCCTCCGCCACAAGGGCCAGTCATGCTTGGAGTTGTCTCCCCAGACATCCAGCCAGTGCGGTATTGCCTTGGCATTCAAAATGGCGGAAAACTTGATGTTCTGATCCAGACAAATATCCCAGTCGGCCGACCCCAACACGATATTCATCTTGCGGTAGCGGCTGAGGAACCAGTCGTCGCTGATGTTGGGTACATAATCAGGGGGGCAGTTAAAGTAGCAGTCGTCGTCGTAATACCCATCAAGAAATTGATGAATGTCGAAGGCGCCACTCATACTCACGCAGTAGGTGACCACGTCGGGATGCTTCAGAGAAAAGTTCACCGCCTGATAGCCGCCGAAGCTGCATCCGGTGACTGCGAGCCGGGGCGCATTATTTTTCCAGCGCAGAAAGGGAAGCATCTCGTGCAGGAGATACCGCTCATATTGCAGGTGACGCAGCACGCGCACCCGAGGATGAACCCCCTTGTTGTACCAACTCTCGCTGTCCACCGAGTCCGGACAAAAGACCTGTAACTCGCCGGCATCTATTTTGGGCGCCAGCACGCCGATCATGCCCTGGTCCTCGTATTCGAAAAATCTGCCCTGGGAAGTGGGGAACACCAGCAGGGGAGTACCGGCATGTCCGAAGACAAGCACTTCCATGTCGCGATGCAGTTCGGAGCTGTATCCCTTGTGGTATTCGCGGTTCATGATGCGGCGAGTATCTTACATGATTAACCCGGCGAGGTTGCACAAGGCAGCGCCCGGCTAACGCCGCCAATCTTTGCCTAACATTCAAAACTCGCCTTGGTTTTCTTGGCGTCCGTTGCGCTCTTTGCGGTTAAGAGCTTTTTACCGCAAAGGACGCCAAGGACGCCAAGAAACGCGAGGCCGAGGTGCGTTCGGGGTTTATTGATTTAGAATAAATGTGCACGCCGAACCATGAATCTCGCGGTCTTGAAATCTGTTACGCGCCGCCCTCCGGTAATCTTGTCCTCCCTTTTGATTGTGGCAATTCTGGCATTCCTCGGAGTCAATCGTCTGGTCAACCGGTTTCACGAGCAGGAAAAGGCGCTGGCCCGCCATCTGTACGAGCGCGGTTTGCAGGAGCAAAGCGGGGGGAAGCCGGAGGCCGCATTGGGGGATTTTCGCGCTGCGCTCAGCTACAGCCACGACAACCCTCAATACCAACTCAGCCTGGCCCGGGCCTTGCGGGACACGGGAAGAACCGCCGAAGCTGAAACCTATCTCATCGGTCTGTGGGAGCGCACTCCGCAGGAAGGCCCTGTAAATCTGGCTTTGGGGAGGCTATTCGCGCGCGAGCAACTCTTCGACAAGGCCATCCAGTACTACCACAACGCAATCTACGGCCTCTGGCCCAATGGTGCGGAGGCCAAGCGTCGGGATACGCAGTTCGAATTGATCGATTTTCTTATACAGCACAAAGCCTACCCGCAAGCCCAGGCGGAACTCATCACTACGGCTTCGAGCCTGCCCAATGATCCCGTCCTGCGCTTACGGGTGGCAGATCTGTTCGCCAGGGCGCAGGACTACGAGCACGCCCTCGAACAATACCAGCAAGTCTTGCAAACCGATCATAGCAATCAGGCCGCACTATTTGGCGCAGGACAAGCCGCGTTCCAGTTGGGTCACCATCGCGTGGCGCAAGAGTATCTCGAGAGTGCGGTGCGCGCCGATCCACAAAACGCGCAAGCCCAGCAGCTATTGGAAACCGATACGCAGGTGCTGCAGTCCGACCCCTTCGCGCGACACATTTCCGATGCGGAACGGCTGCAGCGCATGCGCTCTGCATTCCTTGTTGCTGGAGAACGCCTGGACAGTTGCGCCCGGAACAAAGGTATCGATCTGAGCCCTACGTCACCTGCCGCTGGTCTGCCATCCTTGAAGTCGCAATGGCTGGAAACGAAACCCAAGCTGGAGAAATTGCGACGGCCGGGGGATGGTGGAATGCTGGACACCGTGATGGATCTGGTTTACGAGATCGAACAACAAACTCTGGCCACTTGCGGAAGCCCCGAAGGGCTGGATCACGCTCTGTTGCTTCTTTCGCAGGACCGCGCGGGAGTTGAGCCATGACGGAGCCGGTCCCCACTGAATCAGCAGAAGTTCTCGAAACTCGGTCGGCAGCCCATGAACATCGGCACAAACGTGGAAGGCGAGCCTGGCTCACCCTCAGCACCACACGCGAAGAACGTTTCTTCCTGGCTCTGGCAGTTTTCATCGGTGTTTTTTCCGGACTGGCAGTGGTTTGCTTTCGCCTGGCCATCGATTGGACCAAGATCTCGCTTCTGGGTCCGGTGCCTGCACTCCATAGCTGGCGCCTGATCGCAGCACCCGCCCTCACCAGCCTGGTAGTGGCGCTTTTGGTCATCCATGTTTTTCCGCTGGTGCGCGGCAGTGGAGTGAACCAGACCAAAGCCGCACTCTACATCTATAACGGCTACATTCCATTCCGCACCGCGGTCGGGAAATTCATCACTGCGGCTCTGGCCATAGGCTCCGGGCAATCGCTGGGGCCTGAGGATCCATCACTGCAAATCGGAGCCAGCCTGGCTTCGGCTCTCGGCCGGCGACTCGATCTTTCCCGAGAACGATTGCGATTGCTCGCCCCGGTAGGCGCCGCTGCCGGATTGGCCGCTGCATTCAATGCGCCGATCTCAGCGGTACTGTTCGTCATCGAAGAAGTGATTGGACGCTGGAGCGCGGGCATTCTGGGTTCGGTCGTACTCTCGGCGATTTCGAGCGTGGTCGTGGTGCGCTGGTTTCTGGGGGCGGAACCCCTTTTTCGTATTCCCGCGGTCGGTCTGATGCGGCCCACCGAGTTGCTGGCGTACGCGATGTTGGGCATCGTCGGAGGACTGGCGGCCGTTGTCTTCGCCAAGGCGATTGTCTATTTGCGTCCACGCCTGCGCGCCTGGCCGCGCTGGACCCAGTATTTCCAACCTGTAGGCGCCGCAGTGGTGATCGGACTGATCGGATTCCTGGGATTTCCTCAGGTGATGGGTGCCGGCTACGAATATATGGATCAGGCCATGCACGACCAGTTCACCTGGAAGATGCTGGCGGTTCTGGCGTTGCTGAAAATTGTTGCGACCACTTTGTCATTCGTCACCGGAACGCCGGGCGGAATGTTTGCTCCCACACTCTTTGTCGGGGCCATGCTGGGAGGTTCGATCGGGGGCCTGGAACGCCACTTCTATCCCAGTCTTACGGGTTCCACAGCGACGTACGCGCTGGTTGGAATGGGCGTGCTGTTCGCGGGATTCCTGCGCGCGCCCATGACCTCGGTCTTCATGGTGCTGGAGGTCAGCGGCAACTATTCCATCATCGTCCCGGTGATCGTGGCCAATACCTTGGCTTACGTCGTTTCTCGCGGCCTTCAGCCCATGCCCATTTTCGATGTGCTCACGCGCCAGGACGGTCTCGACTTGCCTTCGCTCGAGGAACAGCGGGAGCAGACCGTGCTTCGCGTCGAAGACGCGATGAAGCCGGCGCCAGTTCCAGTATTGAATGCGGACGATTCTGTCGAGCAGGCCATGCGCCGGGTGCAGGACCTGTCCGGCACCTTCCTTGTCCGCATGAACCCGAGCGGCTGGCGTAGCGTTACACCGGAAGAACTGAAACGCCTGGCCGGTGAAGGCAAAGGAGAAATGACCTTAGGCTCCACTCTGCTGACACGAAACCTGCCCTATTTGCATCCCGACCACAGTCTGGAAACGGCGCTCCGCCATGTCTATCAGGTGCCGCTAGTTCCCGTAGTCCATCGCGCCGACTTCCGGAGACTGGAAGGCGTGATTTCGCGCGAGGATGTCCTGGAAAAATACAAAAAGCAGGAAGAGGAAGAGATCGCCTAGGGACAGATGTCCTTATCTGTCCAGTCGAACGCAGCTCGGCGGGGTTTGGCCTGCGGCTTTCGTGTACTTGTATCCACACATTTAGATGTGTAACAATACACACATGGCCACCAATCTGGCACTAGACGATCATTTAATCGAGGAAGCCCGCCGGGTCGGCCGACACAGGACCAAGCGCGAAGCCGTATCCGCAGCGCTTGAGGAATATGTAAAGCGCCGCAAACAGCTCCGGATACTGGATATTTTCGGAACCGTGGATTTCGACCCGAAGTACGACTACAAAGCCGAACGCCGAAGAAAGCGCTCATGATGGTGCTGGTGGATACCTCAGTCTGGTCGCTGGCCCTGCGGAGAAAACAGGCCGATCTGAGCCCTGCGGAAGAAGACTTCAAAACCTCGCTGCAGGAGCTGGTGCAGGACGGTCGCGCCCAAATCGTGGGCGCTGTCCGGCAGGAGCTGCTTTCAGGAATAAGGGCGCAGGAAACCTTTCGCAAGGTGCGTGACGCGTTGCGGGCTTTCGACGAGCCCCGACTCCGGATCCAGGACTATGAAGAGGCGGCGCGCATCAGCAATATCTGTCGGGCTCGAGGCATCGCCGGATCAGCCGTAGACTTCCTGATTTGCGCTGTTGCCCACCTGCGAGACTGGGAAATCTTCACGGCGGATCGCGACTTTGCCCGCTACTCAAAGGTTCTCCCACTCCGGTTGTACTGACCCGGGAGGATCCAAATTGCTACCTCTTTCCTTTTCAATACTTTACAAACCAACCAATGCTCCATTCCCCCGCTAAACCCTCGTTTTTCCCCTTTCGTTGACATCTGCGTGTGCTTCCCCTAGGGCTTCAATAACATAAGGCTAGATCAATCCATCAGGGATCAGACGCTAACCGGCTCTACCCAGGTGAAGGTCGTATCCAGGTCACACAAGAACAGGGAAATTCCGGGTTCAGCGGCCTAGTTCAACCCGGAGATCCACGGTAAAGCCGTAAGCCGTGGCACTCGCAGCCCAGGAGAGCGAAAGCGCATGCATAAGCCAGTGAAGTACGTGGAAAAAGCAGTAACCCTTGCCGCCAGAGGCGCGTGGGTGGTGTTCAACGGTCTGAACAAGATCAAGCAGAACCCCTCACCGACGCCGAAATGGTCGGAGAAGCCGCTGCTGAAGTCCTACGAGAAGACCAAGCCACCGTTGGGCTGGCCCCGGTCTACTGACTCGCTCTGCCCCAAGTGCGTGCCTGAAATCCGTCAGCAGATTCTGGACGGCAAACTGCCGTACGAAGTCCTGATGAACGAAAAAGTCGGCGAGATCAAAGCCGAAATCGTCGAGCGCGACGGCAAGATTCTGATGGTGAAAGACTGCGCCATCCACGGCCACTTTGAAGACGTGATGTCGATCGACACCGAATTCTCAAAGCACCTCGAAGATGTATTCCCCGGCCGCGACATTCGCGCCCACAATGACGAGAAGCTGCA
Source organism: Terriglobia bacterium (assembly GCA_963734265.1). Classification (GTDB taxonomy): domain Bacteria; phylum Acidobacteriota; class Terriglobia; order Terriglobales; family Acidobacteriaceae; genus JAIQFF01. Next base: position 653,191 of record CAVTGN010000007.1, on the reverse strand, counting down.
CCACCACGGGTCGTCGACCGTGAAATATGGACGAGGTTCGGTGCTCACCATCGACCTCACCAACCGCTGCAACATGATGTGCGATCCCTGCTTCATGGACGCCAACCAGGTTGGTTTCGTCCATGAGCTGAGCTGGGAAGACATCAAGACCATGCTGGACAACGCCATCACCATCAAGCCGCGCCGGCAGATGTCGGTGCAGTTCTCTGGTGGCGAACCCACGCTTTCGCCCTACTTCCTGGATGCCGTTCGCTATGCCCGGAAGGTTGGTTACAACTCGGTGCAGGCCGCGACCAACGGAATCGAATTCGCCAAGAGCTTTGAGTTCGCGCAGCAGGCCGCTGAAGCGGGCATGCGCTACGCCTATCTCCAGTTCGACGGAATCGGCAACGCCGCCAATGCTCACCGCAAGGTCGGCAACCTGTTCGATGTGAAGCTGAAGGCGATCGAGAACATGCACAAGGCCGGTATCGAGATCGTTCCGGTCGTGACTATCGTCAACGGCATCAACAACGAGCAGGTCGGACGCATCATCAAGTTCGCGCTGGACAATCCAAAGACGATTGGCTTCCTGTCGTTCCAGCCGGTGTCGTTCACCGGACGCGATGAAGCTGTTACCGATGATCGCCGCGAGGCGCAGCGTTACACGCTGTCCCATCTGGCGCACGATGTTAAGAATCAGACTGGCCTCGGCGAGCCTTCGCGCGATTGGTTCCCCATATCCTTCATGGGGACATTCTCGGACTGGGCTGACCTGATGCACGTCAATGACGCCAACAACGATTGGGGCCAGTTGAGCTGCGGTTGCCATCCCAATTGCGGTACCGGCATGGCTGTCATGATCGACAAGGAAACCAAGGAAGCTGTGCCTGTCACCGCCTTCCTGCACGGCGATCAGCTGGCCAAGGACATTGCCAAGGTCAACGACGCTGCTCGCGGCAAGTTCCTGACCGTGGTTGGCATGGCGCTGTGCCTGATGAAGAACTACGATCCGTTCCAGTCCCCGACGCACTTCAAGCTGATGGACCTGCTGAAGAAGTTCGACAAGAACTTCAACGCCACCGGCAAGAATTACGGCAAGGTCGGTCCGGACCGGACCATCGATGACGTCATGAAGCGCCGCCAGGATCGCTGGAACTTCCTGTTCATCGCGGGAATGTGGTTCCAGGATCTGTTCAACTACGATTTCCGGCGCACTGAGCAGTGCATCATTCCGTACGCCACCCAGGAAGGCGAAATTTCCTTCTGCGCCTACAACACCGGCGTGGGCTGGCGCAACATCATCGAGAAGATGCACATGACGGCCACGCTCACCAAGTGGTACGAAGAGCATGGACGGCATGAGATCTTCGCCGGCGGCAAGAACGTGAAGATGGAATCGGTCGAACATGGGTTGCTGCTCAAGGAAGAGCTGGTCACCAACGAGGAGCAGCACGATCTCGACAAGCTGGGCATCGCCAAGAACTCGCGTGAAGAGAAGATGCGGGCTCGCGACGCCAAGCAGAAGGAAGATCCGGCATACAACGCCCGCATGGCTGCGCTTTATCGCGAAGTCGTGCTCAAGGAGAAGCCGGTCGTGGCTGAGAACGGCTTCATTCCGCTGGGCGCACTTACGCCGACCAAGGGCAATGGCAACGGACACGCTCCTGCGAAGTCCGAAGCCGAGCCGGTGCTGGGAGACTAGTTACAGTTTCTAGTTTCTAATTTCCAAGGCCGCCTACTCAGGCGGCCTTTTTCTTAAATGGATGCCGGGCATCTGTGTGGGGCGGGCGAGGGCGCCCGCCCCACACATTCCCCGTCCTCCATTCCTGCCCCACAGCTTGACTTCGTGGTGGCTCTCAGATACTCTCCGCGCAACTTCGGGTTCCGCTTTCCATGCTGGGGTCAGGCCCTTTCCAAAATCTCAATCCAAGTTATTTCGCGACCGAGGAGGTCTGCATCCATGAAAAAATTCGCCGGGTTGCTGTTGGGGGCGTATGTGCTGTCTGGAGGAATGGGGATTGTGGCGGCGCAGGAAACCACGCCGCCGCCCAAAGTGTTTTCAGTTATCCGTGAGTACGTTAAACCGGGCAAGAGTGGTGGGCCCCATGAAAAAGCGGAGAGCGCGTTCGTGCAAGCCATGGCCCGCGCGAAATGGCCGAGTCACTATTTCGCAGCCAGTTCGATCACGGGCAGGCCGCGGGTATTATTTTTTACCGGATACGATTCATTCGACGCCTGGGAGAAAGATGTTCTGGCAACTCAGAAAAACGCTGCGCTTTCGGCCGCAATTGATCGCGCCTCGGTTGCGGATGGCGACCTGCTGAGCGACTACGACGCCAGTGCACTGATGTATCGCGAAGATTTCAGCCTGAATGCGCCGGTGGATATCGCGCACATGCGCTATTTCAAAATCTCTCTGTACCGGGTGCGCCCGGGGCACGACGCGGACTGGGAAGCGATCGTCAAACTGGTGAAAGCGGCTTACGAGAAGGTTCCCAACGTGCATTGGGCCATGTATCAGGCGGTGTTCGGCCAGGAAGGCAATACCTATATCGTGTTCTGGCCGTTGAAGTCGGGCGCCGAAATCGACCAATCGTTTGAGAACGAGAAGCAGCTTGTCGCGGGCCTGGGGGAAGACGGCATGAAGAAGTTAAGCGAGCTGTCGGCCTCGACGATCGAATTCAGCCAGCACAATCTGTTCGCTTTTACGCCCTCCATGAGCTACGCCCCGGATGAATGGATCAAGGCCGATCCTGATTTCTGGAAGCCCAAGGCCAGCATGGCTGCTCCGGCATCCAAAAAGACGGACAAGACGCAGTAGGGAGGAATCGTCTTACAAATCGTTACAAAACTATTTCTCTGGATGGCACCCCTGTTGGGTGCCATTCTTTTCTCAGGCGAGTACAATACCGTTAATAGAATTTTTTCCAACTGCTCATCACAATAACTACGTCGGCGTAAAAGCGCCATAACTCTTACATTTGGCAATTGGCACCTAGCTCTTTACCAAAACCTCGGGTCGCGATGGCTGAGTGCTAAGCGCCAATTGCTAAGTGCTGTTATCAAGGAGATCTCCAATGGCTGATGTTAAGGTTGCACTGTGGGTTCGATTGGACGCGAAGCCCGGCAGAGAGAAGGATGTAGCCGATTTCCTCCGCGGCGGATTGGCGATCGTACGCGAGGAGCCGGCGACCACGGCCTGGTTTGCCATCCAGATGGGGCCGTCAACGTTTGGCATCTTTGACGCCTTTCCCAACGATGCCGGCCGGCAGGCACATCTTTCGGGACGGGTTGCGGCGGCGCTGATGGCAAAAGCTTCGGAACTATTAGCAAAACCGCCATCGATTGAGAAGATTGACGTGCTGGCTGCGAAGCTTCCCGGCTAAATACAGCAAGATCAACAAATATTAAGAATTGATATTCATTGCAGGGTGGATAATCCAACTAGTACCTAGATTTTCTGGGCCATGTACGGCAGCTGGAGCATCTAAAGAGATTATGGACAACAATGCGATATTCGAGCAGAAGTATAGAGTTATCGCCATTGACGAGCAGAACCTCATTCTCCGGGGAGTCCGCAGCGGAGAGGTCCTAACCATTAAGAACGCGGATCCGGAAAACCCACTGACCGCGGAGGATTACCCGCCAGGGAAGCTGATTGCCCTGAACGATCCTTCGACCGAAATCAAAAGCTAATTGTGTAGGGCGGCCCCCCTCGTCCGCCGCTTTTGCAATTGACCTTTCTAGATTAACAACCCCCAGCCGCGATGACTGGGTTCCCAAACCAAAACCAAAATCAACTTCAACGGCGGCGGACGAGGGCGTCCGCCCTACACCCCTCCTGGAGTTCCTTGGGCACCAGCCTTACAATAGCCGGGCGACGCGATTTCGAGCATGGCTTGGGGAGTTTCGGAGGGCAAATGGGTCCGCGCAGAATTCTTCTGGTTTTGGTCGCAGTGGCATTTTGCGGTCTGATGTTGGGAGCCAGCCAGGAAAGTCCCGATTCATCAAAGCCTGATTCGTCAAAGTCTGGTTCGCCGAAGCCTGATTCGCCGAAGGAAGTCACCTTCAATCGCGATGTTGCCCCAATTCTGTTCAAGAATTGCGTAGTCTGTCACCGCCCCAACGACATGGCTCCCATGTCGCTGATGACTTATACGGACGCTCGCATGTGGGCCCGCCCGGTTCGTGAAGCTGTGGTGCAGCGCAAGATGCCGCCCTGGCACGCCGATCCCAAGGTAGGCGATTTCAGTAATGATCCCCGGCTCACCGACGAAGAGATCGCGACCATCGACGCCTGGGTCAGGACCGGCACCAAAGAAGGAGATGCCAAGGATCTGCCGCCGGCTCCGGTGTTCGCCGCAGGCTGGCACATCAAGCCGGACGTGGTGCTGACCATCCCTGAGTTCACGGTGAAGGGCGGCAGTATGGACGATTACGAATATATCTACGTCCCCACCAACTTCACCGAGGACAGATGGGTGCAGGCGGCCGAGGTGATGCCCGGAGACCGGCGGGTGGTTCATCACGCTACCGTATCCGTGATCGCAGCCGACAAGGTGGCGAAGAAGGAAGAAGAAAATTCCAAGTCTGACGCCGGAGTCGACAAGTACCACTACCGCACCGGCCGGGTTCTCCACCTCAGACAGGACGCGCCCGTGGTTGATGATGGCTGCTCATCTCCAGAGGGCGGTGGTGTTCCGGGCGAGTCTTCCGGTTATCTGAATATCGTGCCTGGAATCTACCTGCCGGGACACCTGGCGGAGACGCGGCCCCCGGGTTATGCACTCAGAATTCCAGCGGGCTCGTATCTGCAGTTTCAGGTTCATTACAGCAACCACACCGGCGAAGACGTGAAGGACCGCACCAGCATCGGCCTGGTGTTCGCCAAGGAACCGGTAAAGCATGAGATTGCACAGTACGAAATCTGGAACAATCTCTTCCTGATTCCCGCCAATGACGACAATCACCGCGTGACGTCGTGCTACACCTTGCCCAAAGACGTGACTGCTGTGGCCTACACCGCCCACATGCACTTTCGCGGAAAGAGCATGACCACGGAAGCTATTTATCCCGACGGCCGTCATGAGGTCATACTGAATGTGCCGCACTACGATTTTCGCTGGCAGGAAATTTACTTCCTCAAACACCAGTTCCTGCTGCCCAAAGGCACCAAGCTGGTGACCACAGCGTACTTCGACAATTCGTTGAACAATCCGCAGAATCCCGATCCGTCGAAAGCCATTCGCTGGGGCGAGCCTAGCGACGAAGAGATGATGGGCTTCTGGCTGCAATTCGCCGATCCTAAAGTGGTGGATGACAAAGCTGCGGTCGCTCAGAAGTGAGTGCAGGCCGTCATCCAACCACGTGGAGACAGGAGGGGTGTAGGGCGGAGGCCCTCGTCCGCCGCTGTTGAAGTTGATTTGGTCTTGGGAACCCAGTAATCACGGCTGGGGATTGTTACTCTAGAAAGGTCAATTGCAAAAGCGGCGGACGAGGGCGTCCGCCCTACACAATCCCTCAGACAGAGGAGGGTCCTCCAATGCAAGTCACGCGACGTAGTTTCCTCGTCACTGCGGGAGTGGCGGCGGCTGCTCCGGCTTTCCTGGGCGCGACCGACAAGGCTGGCTCCAAGGCGCCCGTCCTCGGACAGGGCGAGCATCAATACGAGGCCATTCACGACTGGGGCGAGCTGCCGCGCACCATCAAGTACGGCAATACTCACGGCGTTTGCGAGGACTCCCAAGGCAACATCTATGTCCATCACACGGTGAACGCCGCCAGCGAGAGCCTGGACACCATGGTGGTCTTCGATCGCAATGGCAAGTTTGTCCGTTCCTGGGGGCGTCAGTTCAAAGGCGGGGCGCATGGTTTGACGATTCGCAAAGAGGGCAGCGAGGAATTCCTCTATCTTTGCGATTATCAGCACGGCATCGTCACCAAGCGGACCTTGAAGGGGGAAGAGGTTTTTACGCTTGGTTATCCAGCAGAATCGCCCGCGTACAAACCTAAAGATCAGACTTCCGCGGTGGTTTACCGGCCAACTAATGTGGCCATCGCTGGCAATGGCGACATTTACGTGGGCGATGGATACGGCTCGAGCTTCATCAATCAGTACAACCAGAAGGCAGAGTTTATCCGCACGTTCGGGGGACTCGGCAAGGGGGACGACCAGATTGATTGTCCTCACGGCCTGTGGATTGACACGCGCTCCAGCACGCCTTTATTGGTCGTGACCGACCGCGGCAACAGCCGGCTGCAACGATTTACCCTCGAAGGCAAGCACGTGGATTCCATTCTGGGCACGTCAAAGATGCCGTGCTTTCTGCACGAGCGAAAGGGTGATGTGATAATTGCCGATCTTTTGAGCAAAGTCATCATCCTCGACCGCAACAATAACGTGGTCGCAAGTCTGGGCGAGGGCGAATATACGAATAAGGACTGGAGCGCAGTGCGGAACCAGGCTCCGGGAACGTTTGTGCCAGGCAGATTCGTTTGTCCTCACGGCGCCTGCTTTGATCACGAAGGCAACATCTTTGTGGTGGAGTGGGTGGAGTCGGGAAGAGTGACAAAGCTGCGCAAGGTCTAGGCCAATCCAGAGACATCCGCTTAATTGGCGAACTTCCACTTCGAAAGCTTCGTATATCCCCATATTGCAACTGAGGAGATCTCGGCTCCCGCCCGAGATCATAATCCCGTGAATTCGCAAAATGAACGGAGTGATGCGAACAACTAAACACAATTCCTTCGCCGCCGCCGTCATTGCGGTCCTGGGCTTGACAAGCTTTGCCGTCTCTCAAGCTGCGCCCACCCCCAGTGCTTCTGTTGCGCCACCTGACGCTGAGATTCGCAAGAGACTGGCGAACCGGATCGACAGCCTCGCGGGAGGAGAAGATGGCATAGGAATCGTTGTCGGCATCGTCGGACCGAATGGCCGGCGGGTTATCTCTTACGGTCACCTGAACCAGGGAGACCCGCGACCGCTGGACGGCGACACGGTCTTTGAGATCGGCTCGGTGAGCAAAGTATTCACCGCCCTGTTGCTGGCTGACATGGTTCAAAGGCATGAAGTCGCGCTTACCGATCCGGTCACGAAATATCTGCCCGCCGGCGTCAAGATTCCCGAACGAAATGGCCGTTCCATAACGCTTGTGGATCTGGCGACTCATACGTCCGGTCTGCCGTTTATGCCGGATCAGTTACCTGGTTTTGATGATTCCGTTGGAGAGAAAAACTCCATTGCGCAGCTCTACCAGTTTCTGTCCCGTTATCAACTGACGCGCGACCCTGGCACGGAGTGGGATTACTCCAACATCGGTTACTGGCTTCTAGGAGAGGCCCTGACGTCTCGAACTGGGACTGACTATGATGGCCTTCTGCGGGAGCGGGTGACCGGTCCATTGAAGATGACCAGCACCGCCGTCACGCTGTCGCCGGAGCTGAAGGCGAAGCTTGCCGTCGGACACAACGCAGTTTTGCAGCCGGCGCGCTCTTTCTCGTCTGTCTCCATGTACGGGGCTATGCCGGCAGCGGGTGGTCTGCTTTCAACCGTCAACGACATGTTGAAATTCCTTTCTGTGTGCCTGAGCTACGAACCCTCGCCGCTGGCGTCGAGCATGTCGGCCATGCTGAGCACGCAGCGCCCGATCGATGGAGGGGAGCAGGGGCAGGCACTAGGCTGGGTGGTGAACGGCAAAGGTGACGACCGGTTGATCACGCATGACGGCTTTACCTGGGGATATGCCAGTTATGTGGCTTGGGACCCCGCCGCTCGGGTCGGAGTGGTGGTCCTCTCGAATCAACTGACGGGGGTTGAGGATATTGGGCGGCATCTCCTCCGACCCGGCTCCCCGCTGGAGCGGCCGACTACCACGAAGCATACTGAGATCAGCCTCGATTCCTCAGTCCTCGAAGGCTATGTGGGTCAGTATGAGGTGCAGGATGAGGGAGTGTTTACCATAGCCCGCGAGCGCGACTTTCTGACCATCCAAGTACCAACTGACTGGGGGCTTCCGAAGTTTCGCCTTCGTCCGGAGAGCCAACGAGACTTTTTTGTTGCAGAGCTGCCTATTCGGGTCACGTTTCAGTACGGCAGTGACGGGCGTGTGAACGGACTATTGATTTACCCGCCCCGTGGGCAACACGCCCTAGTTGCCAGCAGGGTGAGGGCGGACAAGTAGGCGCGGGAGATTGATTGTCACATCGGGCCCGTTCAGCGGGGCAAGCCACACCGCCGATCGCTCAATCCTACAAATCTCCTGTCCCCATAAATCTCCTGTCACCATAAATCTCAAGATCAATGATAAAACGTGTAGGCATGTCCGGCGTCCTTTCAGGCGAGGTTGTGTGATCGTCGTCATCATGGGAGTGACAGGATCGGGAAAGACCACCGTGGGCACTGTGTTGGCGCAGCAACTCGGTTGGGAGTTCGCCGATGCCGACGACTTCCATCCTCCTGCAAATGTGGCAAAGATGAAGGCGGGGATTCCGCTCGACGACGCCGACCGCGCGCCCTGGCTTGCGTCGCTGCGGCAGGCGATAGAACAGTGGATCGCAAAGCGGCAGAACGTGGTTCTGGCGTGTTCGGCGTTGAAGAAAAACTACCGGGATGAGCTTGCCGTCGACAGGGAAGTCAGGTTTGTTTACTTGAAGGGAAGCTATGACCTGATCTACCAGCGATTGAAGCAGCGGCACGGGCATTTTGCTTCAGAGAAAATTCTGGCCGGTCAATTCGCCGATCTGCAGGAGCCCGACGATGCTTTGACTGTCAAGATTGACCAACCGGTGGAAGAGATTGTCGCAGAAATCAGGCGCGGCCTCGGGCTGGATGGGGATATCACGGTCCAATAATTGTCACGGTCCAACCAATTCTGTACCCAATCCCAGCAGGCACACGAATTGCGCAGAGCATTCCAAATGAGGGCTGGATGCAGGCGTTAGCTGGAACTGAGTTGGGCGCGAAGGTCATCTCCAAGCTGACGCGGCGGCTGCTGCCCTTCATGTTTCTGCTGTATATCGTCAACTACCTGGATCGAATTAATGTCGGATTTGCCGCTCTCCAGATGCGTGGGCAACTGGGATTCAGCGACAAGGTTTACGGTCTGGGCGCGGGCATCTTTTTTGCCGGATATTTCTTTTTTCAGGTGCCCAGCAATCTCGCCCTGGCCCGGTTGGGTGCACGGAAATGGATTGCGGTGATCATGGTGTTGTGGGGGGCGGTGTCGGCCTCCATGATATTTGTCACTACTCCTCGCAGCTTTTACCTGTTGCGTTTTTTGCTGGGCGTCACCGAAGCCGGATTCTTCCCCGGCATGATTCTTTATCTCAGGAGATGGTTTCCCTCAGCGGCGCGGGCTCGCGCGGTGGCGTTGTTTATGACGGCTTCGCCACTGGCCGGCGTGCTGGGCAGTCCACTTTCAGGCGCGCTACTGGGAGTGCACGCCGGCAATCTGGCGGGATGGCAATGGCTGTTCCTCATTGAAGGCCTGCCCGCCGTGCTGCTGGGCGCGGTAGTGCTTGCCTATCTTCCGGACCGCCCTGAGGTGGCAGCCTGGCTTACCACAGACGAACGCGCCTGGCTGACCGGAGAGCTGGCACGCGAGCAGGGCGTGCATCCCCAGGCCTCAAGACGGCAGGTGTTCGCTGCTTTTACCGAGGGAAAAGTCTGGCTGCTGGTGCTGGTGTATTTGGGCGATACCACGTGCACGTACGGAGTGGGCCTTTGGCTGCCGAGCCTGATTCGCGGTGTCTCTGGTCTGCGTAATTTCCTGGTCGGACTGCTTGCGGCAATCCCTTATCTCGTAACCGCCATTGCGATGGTCGTAGTGGGGACGCATTCCGACCGTACCCGCGAAAGACGGTGGCATTTAGCTGGTTCAGCGTTTGTGGGATCCTTCGGCCTGACCTGCGCCGCCTTTTCCACCTCGACGGCAGCAACGATTGTCTTCCTCAGCGTAGCCTTACTGTCGGCCTATTCACTGTTGGGACCATTTTGGGCGACCTCAACCGAACTGTTGAGCGAAACTTCGGCGGTGGCAGGAATTGCTTTGATCAATTCGTTCGGCAATCTGGGCGGCTTTCTTGGACCTTACACGATCGGACTGGTTCGGAGCTGGACCGGGAGCTTTCGCGGCGGACTGTTGGCGGTGGCCGCGATGCTGGGAGTCAGCGGAGTAATGGCGTTGCTGGTGTTTGGACGAGATCTTCCTAAAGTTCGTGTTCCGGTCGCAAGCTAAGAGTCAATGGACAGCCACCTAATGGGGTGGCGGGGTAGCGCCTTTTGTCCCTGCGCTTCGCCCTTTTGACGCAATTGTTTACAATGGTCTTCGACCTCCGCCGCCGGAGGAACGGCCCTAAGTCTCGGGACGAAAACGATTTGGAACAACCAAACCACAATTCAAGCTCCGCTGCACCGGTGTACTGGCGTGTGGAGGGCAGCCTCGCGGACTTGACCACCGTCCGTCCCATTGCCTTTTTCACCTGGAACGCACAGACCTTTCTGGAGCGCTGGGTGCGCCGGGGATTGGTTCTGATGATGGCTGTGTTGCGCCCGTTTCTCTACGCGGTACACCGCGTCTTTGCCACCCGGGTGGTGCACACGGTGTTGCGAGGAATCAGCCGCGACCGGCTGGACTTGCTGGGCGAGGAGTACTTCAAGTACAAACTGCAACCTTACCTTAAAGTCGATGCAGTAGAACAACTTAGGATGCGTATAGAGGCCGGGGATGAAATTGTCCTGGTGAGCCAGGGCCTGGAACAGGTCATGCGTCCGCTGGCGCAATATCTGGGAGTCAAGTGGCTGATTGCCAACCGGCTTGAGTTTCGCGACGGCATTGCCACCGGCCGCCTGCTGGAACCGGTGATCCGTCCGCGAGGCCTGTTCGCCGGCTTCACTGGCGCTGGGCCGGATGGCAGACGAGCCCCGGAAAGACTGGTCCACGATCTCGGACTCTCCAGTGTGAAGGTTCTGGAATCAGCAGTAATTCCCGCCGCGCGACAGCTTCCGGTAGCGGAGCGGCCCATCGTTTATTTCGACGGAGTGCGGCATGACGCTCCGTTTTCGGTTCGCCGGGCGCTCTCGGGAAAGCGCGTCATGCTCATTGGTGTGACTGGCTTCATCGGAAAAGTGTGGCTGGTCAACACTCTGATGGAGCTGCCCGAGATTGGGCGGATTTACCTGCTCATCCGGCGGCAGAAATCGAATCCCGCGATACGGCGCTTTGAAAAGCTGGTCGAGGAGTCTCCCGTCTTCGATCCGCTATATGCCCGCTACGGCGCTGACCTTTTTCGATTTCTGCGGGAGCGGGTGGAAGTGATCGAGGGCGATGTTTGCCAGCCCGGCCTTGGCTTCACGTCCGAAGTCAGCGAGTCTCTGGAAAGGAATCTCGATCTCATCATCAATAGCTCAGGCCTGACCGATTTCAATCCCGATCTGCGGGATGCATTGGCCACCAATGTCGACGCGGCCGTGAACGTCACCGAATTTGTGCGCAAGTCGGATCACGCGGGGCTGCTGCATCTTTCCACCTGCTACGTGGCCGGAGCCCGGGATGGCCGGGTGGGAGAGACGTTGCGTCCGAATTACACTCCCGCAGGATTATCGGATTTTGACGCCGAAGTCGAATGGGCGGCGCTGCATGATTTCGTCAAACAGGCGGAGCACCTGGCGGAGAGTTCCGAGGTGACCGAGCAACTGCGCCAGCAGGCTCTGAGCAAGGAACATGCCGCCAAAGATCTGGGCGGCGCGGCGCTGGAAAATCAAATCCGGAAAAATCGTTTCCGCTGGCTGCGCGAATATCTCACCGATTCCGGAATGAAGCGTGCCGCCGAGTTGGGCTGGCCGAATACTTACACCCTGACCAAGAGTCTGGCCGAATCGCTGATTGCAAAACATGGCGCTGGTCTGCCCATTGCGGTGGTGCGTCCGGCCATTGTGGAAACATCGGTGGCAGAGCCATTTGTAGGCTGGAATGAGGGCATCAATACTTCCGCATCGCTCTCCTATCTGCTGGGAACTTCTTTCCGGCAGCTTCCCACCAACGAAAAGAAACGGCTGGATATTATTCCCGTAGATTCGGTATGCCGCGGCATGACACTGATCGCCGCGGCCATCATTGAAAGGCGTCATGAGCCGCTCTATCAGTTGGCGACTTCCGTGACCAATCCTTGCGACATGCGGCGGTCGATCGAGTTGACATCGCTGGCTCACCGCAAGCACTACCGCGCCCAGGAGGGCCTGGAATACTGGCTGCGTTTGCGGCTGGACGCCATTCCGGTATCCAAGGAACGATACGACCGGATGTCGGCGCCGGCGCAGAAGGCGATTGTGAAGTCCATTCAGCGCATCATGTCGCCCCTGCCGCTGAAAAAGACTCCGCTGGTGCGGGCGGAACGAAATCTGGAAAGAGTAGAGAAACTGATCAAGCTGTTCGAGCCGTTCATTCTGCACAACGAACATGACTTCGCAGCCGACAATGTCGAGAGGCTGTCCTATGCACTGCCGGAAGACGAGAAGGCTGCCTTCGGATACGACACCCGATCGATTGACTGGTGGGACTATTGGATCAATATCCACATCCCCGCCCTGCGCAAATGGACTTATCCTCTGATTGAAGGCCGCCCGCTCGAAGCGCGCCCCGCCCGCAGCCTGCAGGTTGAAGCGGCTCCGGACAACGGAGAAGTCGTCAAAACAGGCACCAATGGAGCAACGTGGCGATATTCCTGACCGGTTCCACCGGATACATCGGCGCACATGTTACCGCCAATCTGTTGGAGCAGCACGGCGCTTCGCTGAACTTGCTGGTTCGCGCCCGCGATCCACAGGAAGCGGCAGGCCGTCTCTGGCAGGCATTGCAACTGCATCTGGATTTTCCGCGATTCTATGAGTACTTCCAAACCCGTATGCGGATCTTCTGTGGCGACCTGACCACGCCGCGTTTTGGTTTGAGCGAAGACGACTATGACCGCCTGATTCACACCACGGATTCCGTGATCCATTGCGCGGCCTCGCTGAATCGCAAGTCGGAGAAAACCTGCCTGAATGTCAATCTGCGCGGCACTCTCGAAGTGCTGCTGCTGGCGCAAAAATCGAACCACTATCACGGGCTGCGGCGCTTCAGCCAGGTGAGCACCGTGGCGGTGGCAGGGAAGCGGCAGGACGAAATCGTCACCGAGGACAATGCCATCGACTGGAACCGGTCGGATTACGATCCCTACGCCCGCACCAAAAAGTTTACCGAACACATGATGCGGCAGCTTCTGCCCGAAGTTCCGATTACGATTTTCCGGCCCAGCATTGTGTTGGGCGACAGCCGCCATCCCGAAACTACGCAGTTCGACATGGTAAAGGCGTTCGTATTTCTTGCAGGACTCCCGGTTCTGCCGTTTCCCTCTAAGGACAAAATCGATATTGTGAACGTCGATTTCGTGGCCGATGCCATTGCGACCCTGCACCAGAAAGAAAATCCGCTCCACGATACCTATCATCTGTCGTCCGGCGTGGACTCGCAGACCTTCCGACAGTTAACAACTGCACTGGCCGCGGCGCAGAACAAGCGAGGCCCGATTTTTCTTCCGTTCCTGCAGCGGCCGTTTAACGCGTCGGTGAATCTGTTGTCCAACCGGCAGGGGCCTCTCGGCCACAGCGCCTCTCTGCTGAAGGTATTCATGCCGTATCTCGTGTGGAACACCGTGTTCGATAACACCCGTGTCACTCAGGAACTCGGACGGAAGCCGGTGCCGTTTTCCCAGTACAGCTATCCGCTGCTCAAGTTCAGCCGCGAAACCAACTTCACCTATCCCTATCGGGACTGGCCTTCGACGAAAGCGGGAGGGTCAGCAGCATGATGGATCTGGTGCTCGAAGCCTGGGTCAGCAGCAGCATCGAAGCCGCCAAGCTGAGCTGGATGATGGGGAAAGGCAAACCGTGGCAGCCGGGCGAAAAGCTGAAGCTGCTGTTTGCCGGCTACAACGGTACGCGCAACATGGGCTCGGACGTGCGGGTGTCGGAAATGTTGCGCCAGATTCGCCACATTCTGGGCGCCGACAACACCGCCTTCAGCGTGATGAGCCAGAATTTCAAGTTCACCGAGGGCTACTTCGAAGGCACGCAGCAGGTGCGTTTGCCTGATATCTTCCCTCCGTTCCTTTCCGACGAAGTTCCGCGGCATCACGGCGTGGTGGCCTGCGAAGGCTCAATGTTCAAGAGCAAGTTCGCCAATGCTCTGACGACGATGATGATTGGGTCGCTGGGAATTGCGGCGGCGCAGAATAAACTTTCGGTGGGCTATGGCGCGGAAGCCGGCCACATGGATCCTCTGATCGCGAAGATGTGCGCGCGCTATTGCCAGAACTCATTTGTCATCACCCGTAACGAAGAATCGCGCAACGTGCTGCGCGAACTGGGCGTGCCCACCGAGCTGGGAACCGATACGGCGTGGACATTCGAACCCGCGCCTGCCGAGTATGGTCAGGGAATTCTGCGGAGCGTGGGCTGGGACGGGAGCACGCCGGTGCTGGTGGTTTGCCCGATTAATCCCTTCGAATGGCCGGTCAAGGCGTCTGTGGCCAAATTCGCGGCGCGCAGTTTGACGGGCGCATATAAAGATAGTCATTACCGCTCGGTGTACTTTCACAACTCCGGTCCGGCGGCGGATCGAGCCCTCGAGCACTACCTTACCGCGATCGCCAATGCTGTGGCCGCTTTTCGCAAGCAGCGCAAAGTTTTCGTGGTGCTGGCGGCCACGGAACGCCTCGATGCGCGTCCCGCAGGGCGCATTTCGGAAAAGCTTGGAGGCGTACCGGTGCTCAGCTCCGAAGATTACAAAATGCACGAACTGGTGAGCATCTTGCGCGCCTGCCACATGATGGTTTCATCGCGCTATCACGGCATTGTGACCTCGATGCCAGGCCTGGTGCCGTCGGCGGGGATCACCATGGACGAACGAATTCGTAATCTCATGGGCGAGCGCGGGCAGCAGGATTTACTCATGAACGTCGATGATCCCGATCTCGAAGCGAAATTAATGGTAGTGCTGGAAAAGCTGGCGACCCAGGGCGAAGCTATCTCGGTGGGGATTGGACAGACGGTAGTGAAGAATTTGAAAGTGATGGCCCGCATGGGAGTGTACTTCGAGGAAGAAGTTCAGCGTCGCTATCCCGAGTTTCCTACCCGCAAGGGAGAGTGGGGCTGGGAAGACTATCTGCCGCCGATGAGCGGCGGATTGAAACAGTTGGCGGAAGCCTTCGGCTGAAATTGGGACATGCCCTGCCCCGACGTGGTGCGATGAGAAACGATGAATTTTCTGCAGGACATTTTCGCGCGGCTTGAAGCAGCCGGCGAAACAACGCTGCTTCAGGAGCTTCGTGAAGGGCAGGCTCTCACTGTCAGCGGTCACGACCTGATGACTCGCGTGGCGAAGGCTCGCTCTTTTCTCGTGCAGCGAGGTTTGAAGAAAGGCGACCGCTGTGCCCTGCTGGCCCACAACGGCATTGACTGGGTTGTGCTCGACCTGGCCATCATGGCGGAAGGGCTGATTGTGGTTCCGCTCTACGCGCGGCAAGCGCCCGCAGAGTTGGTTGCCATGATGAAGGATTGTTCTCCAGCACTGATCTGCTGCGGCGACGACGCATTGCGCGACGGCATCACGCAAAACTGGCCGGACGTGCCTCCGCAATACTTGTTTCAGGAAATTTTCGCGCAGCCGGAAGCCGAGCGCCCCGGCGCAACCACAACTGTCCGATTCAGATCCAGTTACGATCATCTATACCTCCGGGACTTCGGGTGAAGCCAAAGGCGTGATCCTGACTGCCGGCAACGTCGGGCACATGCTGGCGTGTACTTCCGGGCGCCTCGATCTGCTGATGGAGAACAAGCCTGTGCAGGATCGCGCAGGCAGCAAGACCGCGTCTATCACTATCTGCCGTTTTGTTTCGCCGGCTCATGGATCATGTTGCTGACCTGCCTGCTGCGCGGCAGCCTGCTCACGCTGAACACCGACCTCGGCAAACTGGCGAACGAAATGCGCACCGCTGCCCCGGATTATTTTCTCAACGTGCCTGCACTGCTCGAGCGCATGCGGAAGGCAGTCGACGAACAACTATGGAAGACAGGTGGCCTCGTACGCACCATTTACACGCGTGCCAAATCGGCCTGGATGCGCAAACAGGACCGACAGACCCGCTCTTTTGACTCCTTCTGGCTGGCTCTGGCGAATGCGGCCGTCTTTCCTACCATTCGCAAGAAGATGATTGGCGCGAACCTGAAAGCCCTGATCTGCGGCTCGGCGCCCCTGAATGTCGAGACTCAGTTGTACTTCAACATGCTGAGCATTCCCGTGCTCCAGGTTTATGGCCTGACCGAGACCACCGCGATCTGCACCATGGACGATCCCCGCCACGTCGAGCCGGGGCGCGTGGGGCCCGCCATCAGCGGCATCGAAATGAAGCTGGGCGAGAATGAGGAGTTAATTGTCCGCGGGCCAAACATTTTTCCCGGATATTGGAATCGTCCGCAGGAAACCGCCAAGGCTTTACGCGATAGCTGGTTTCATACCGGCGACCAGGGAGAAGTCGATGACTCAGGGAACTGGCGCATCATCGGGAGGATCAAGAACCTCATAATTTTGGGATCGGGCCATAACATCGCTCCAGAACCGATCGAAGATGAGTTGCTGCGATTTTTGCCGGGGGCACAGCAGGTGGTGCTCGTGGGCAACGGGCGAGGATATCTTTCGGCGATCGTTACCGGGAGCGTGTCCAAAGAGCAAGCGCAAGCGGCGATCGACGCTGTAAATCCGGAACTGCCGCACTACAAGCAGGTGCGGGCGTTTCATGTTCACGCCGAACCATTCTCCATCGACAATGGATTGCTCACTGCGAACGGCAAGCTAAAGAGGGATCTGATTGCCGCCCGCTTGCAGCCTGAAATTGAAGAAATGTACGGAGTCAAGCAGGCATCTTGAAAGTAGCGCCGGCGTCCCGCCGGCTGTCCCGAGGGCGTCTCGCCCTCGGCCGGGAGACGGATGAACGAATTCAAAGGCCAGGCGCTGTCGTGGGAAGTGAAGAACGGAGTCATTGAGCTTGCACTCCACCGCGAGCCCTGCAATGAAATCGGTTCTGCCACGCTGGTTGAACTGGAAAACTTTGCGGCCGCCCTTGCGGGTTTGGAAGGTCGGAGCCACGCGCTGATTCTGTATAGCACCTTGAAGTCAGGATTCTGTGCCGGCGCCGACTTGCGGGAGCTCTATCACGGAGCGCAAGGGATGGACCGGCAGTCTGCAGTCCGCGGGGTACGGGATTTTCTGGAACGTATCCACAAGGTGATGAACGCGATCGACGCTTCGCCCCTGACCACGATCGCCGCCGTCAGCGGAGTGACCTTTGGCGGCGGGCTGGAGCTGGCCCTGGTCTGCGATCTCATCGTTGCCGACAAGATGGCGCGCTTCTGCTTTCCTGAATTGCGTTTGGGCCTGATTCCCGGATTTGGCGGTATCCCGCGACTGAAACGGGATCTGGGTAATGCCGTAGTGCGCGACTTGCTGCTTACCGGCCGCAGCTTCAACGCCACAAAAGCGCAGCAGGCCGGACTGGTGAGCCAGGTGGTCGCGGAAGGCGAGTCGCTGAAAGCGGCGCGCGGCACCGCCGCTCAGCTGGGAAAATTTGACCGCCGCACGGCAAGCGTGGCCAAAAAATTCATCAAGCCGATTCCGTACGACGAATTGCAACAGGAGATCGATATTTTTTGTGACTTGTTCACGCAGCCCGCGGTCGAAGCCGGATTGAAGAAGTTTGTGGAAAGCAAAGACGCGCAGCCCTATTTGCCGTAGCCGCTTTTCGAATAGAATGAGTTCAAACATGCCAGAACCTAAACAAACGCTCGACGAGATACTTAACCTTGCCGCGGCCCAATTCAAGGTTCCGCGTGAAAAGCTGACTCCCGACGACGACTTCTTCAAAACTCTCGGGATTGATAGCCTGCAGGCGTTGGATCTGCTTACCCGGCTTGAACATCACTTCAATGTCGAACTTCCCGACTACGAATTGCAGGGAGTCTCCGACTTCAGGACCCTTGCCAGCCGCATACAAGCGAGGCTGTGAGAAGATCCGGCATGACTTTCTCCCACTCAGCTTTTGTGACTCCATGAAGGGCGACTGCGTGGAGAATCAGTTCCTGGTTTCTAGTTCTTTGTTCTCAGTTTCTACAACTAAGTGGTGAGATAAAGATTTCATGCTGAACCTCGACCAATACAACAGTCTCGGCGCCGCGTTGCGGGAGGCACTCGAGCGTTGGCCGAACGAAACCTGTTTGATCGAATCGGATCGCGACAAGGAAAAGACGCGCCTTACTTATTCTGATTTCAAGGAAATGGCGCTGCCTCTGGCGCGCGCGCTCGAAGATGCTGAGTTCGGTCCGGGTGACCGCGCCGCGATCATCATGACCAATCAGTCGAAGTGGCTGATCTCGGCGTACGCCATTTTTCACGGCGGCGGCGTGATCGTGCCCCTCGATTACAAGCTCTCGGCTGCCGAGCACCTGCAACTGCTGCAGCACAGCAAAGCCAAATTTCTGATCGTCGAATATTACCTCTGGCGCGCGATCACACAATTGCCGGAGTCCAAAGACCACAAGGTGCAGACTGTTCTGGTCACCGAAGCGCCGCCAGGCGTGGACATTGCAGGCGCAATCCGCTGGGAAGATTTTCGCCGCAAAGGCGACCCCGTATTCGTGCCGCGACAGCGCCAGGATGTAGCCTGCATCGTCTACTCGTCTGGAACCGGCGGCCGTCCCAAGGGATGTGTTCTCACCCACGAGAATTATCTGGAACAATGCAAGGCGCTGATCGCGCTGTATCCCTTTTGGCCGGGCGTACGCTACCTCAGCATTCTGCCCACCAACCACGCCATTGATTTTATGGTCGGCTTTATCGGACCGTTTATTTGCGGCGCGTGCGTCGTGCATTTGCGCACCCTGCGGCCCGAGTATGTGCGAGATGCCTTCGTCCGTTACAAGATCACTTACGTGAGCCTGGTTCCCATGGTGCTCAAGAATCTTGAGCGAGGACTTAAGGCCAAGCTTGAAGCGCTATCCCGCTCCAAGCGATTCGTTGTTGACCGGTCGATCGCAGTGAACAGATTCTTTACCGGCTGGCGTCCCGATGTGCGTTTGAGCCGGGTTCTGCTGCGGCAGGTCCACAAAGCGTTTGGTGGAGAACTGCGCGCGATGTTTACCGGCGGCGCATTCATGGAACCGTCGACGCTGCAGTTCTTCTATGATCTCGGCGTGCCGGTGGCAAACGGCTATGGTCTGACTGAAGCGGGGACCGTGCTCACCCTGAATGACCTGAAGCCATTTCGTGCCGACACCGTTGGCAAGCCGCTGCCGGGCGTGGACCTGCGGGTGCTGAATCCGGATTCGGAAGGGGTGGGCGAAGTGGCGGCCCGGGGCAAGACCGTAATGTCCCACTACCTCGACGATCCTGAACTCACAGCAGAGACGATCGTGGACGGCTGGCTGCTTACCGGCGACCTTGGCCGCTTTGACGGCAACGGCCACTTGCAACTGTTTGGCCGCAAGAAAAACATGATCGTCACCGAGGGCGGGAAGAATATTTATCCCGAGGATATCGAGACAGCCTTCGACGGGCTGCCGCTGAAAGAGTACTGCGTCTTCGCCGCCAACTATCGTCTGGCCGGCGAAAACCCTCGGCCGCGAGATGCTGCTGCTGGTCCTGCACCTGGAGCAGGGACAGGAATTCAACGAGGCGCTCAAGCAGGAGGTGGTGGCCCGCAATCGCCGCCTGCCCGATTTCAAGCGAGTCAATGGATGCGTGATCTGGGATAAGGATTTTCCGCGCACCGCCGCCATGAAGATCAAGCGCACGGTCCTCGCCGAGGAGATTCGCAAAACTCTGAGCCGGGCGGCGATTGTCGAAATATAAGTAGGGCTACAAAACAGAGAAAGAGATCATGAGCGACCGGCTGTGAACGGCACATTCCTCGCGGTGGTCAACCCGGCTGCGGGCGGGGGGCGGTGCCGAAAACTGGTTGGGCCGGCGCTCGAGCGTTTGCGCGCCGGCGGGATCAACGTGAAAGTGGCTGAGACCAGCGCTCCCGGCCAAGCCGCTGAGATCGTGCGGGAGGCTTACGCGGAAGGCTTTCGAAAGTTTATCGCCGTCGGAGGGGATGGCACTTCTTACGAGATTGTTAACGGACTTTTTCCCGCGGTCCACGCTCAGCGAGCCACGCTGGCTTTCCTTCCGCTGGGAACCGGCAATTCATTCTTGCGTGACTTCAGCGATAAGGGCGTGGACTTCGCGATCGACGCCTTGCTTGCAAATCGCTCCCGGCCGTGCGACGTTCTCCGATTAACCCACGAGACCGGCGTGCTGCACTACATTAATCTGCTGAGCATGGGGTTTTCCGCCGATGTGGCCACATTGCGAGCCCGCCGCTTCAGCGGGTGGGGAGAGGTGGGCTACCAGTCATCCATCTTCATCAGCCTGGCCCGTTTCCGGCGGCGTCCGTTTCCTTTGCGGGTGGATGGAGAGCGGGAGCTCGACCGGCGGCCGTGCCTGTTCCTGACTTTCAGTAACAGCAAGTTCACCGGCGGCACCATGATGATCGCTCCCAAAGCTGAAGTGGATGACGGGTTGATCGAATACGTGCGCTGGGGTCCGATTGGACGCCTGGGGTTGATTCGCAATTTGCCCACGCTATACGACGGCACCCACATCAACCATCCGCTGGCGGAGCGGCGGCAGGCAAAGCGTGTTGATTTCGTACTCGATGCCCCGGTAGATGTGATGGTGGACGGCGAAGTCCTCACTTTGCGTTGCCAAAGCCTCGATGTGCTGCCTTCGGCGCTGAACGTCGTGGTATAAGAAAACATTCCATGTCGAACGAAAGAAAGAAACGCAGAGAGCAAGCGCAGGCACAGTTACAGGGAAAGCCCTCGGCGACGCCGGTGCGCAAGATCATCACCGGAGCGCTGATCGTTGCTGCCTTTGCCGTCGTAATTTATCTCGCACTGCACAAACGCGAGAGCCGTCTCGATGCGTTTGCGAAATGTGTGGCGGCCAAGAAGGCGAAAATGTACGGCGCCTACTGGTGTCCGCATTGTGCCGAACAAAAGGAAATGTTCGAATCGTCTTTCCAGTACGTGCCCTACGTCGAGTGCGGGATTACCGGTTCTCGTGACGAAGCTCCAGCCTGCAAGGACGCAGGCATCAAGCACTTCCCCACCTGGCAGTTCGCCGACGGGGAACGACGGGAAGGCACACAGCCGTTGCCGGCGCTGAGCACCAAGACCGGATGCACCCTGCCGTGATGTCGCCCGCCATGAGTCAGTCCAGCATGAGTGGGTTCAGCCGGCGAATTTTTCTGCTGATTGCTTTGTTGGCATTGGCCGGTGCGGCCGTATCGTCGGTCTCTCTTTATCATCACTACGGCACGTCGCAGACTACCTACTGCGACTTCGGCGAGAATTTTAACTGTGACATCGTGAATCGCAGTATCTATTCCACGATCCTGGGTGTCCCGGTCGCGTTGATTGGCATCGTCGGATACCTCGGCCTGATGGTGCTGGCGACGGTTTTTCGCAATCGAGCCGAGACTCCGGCAAGGCTCGCGCTCGCGTCATTGGCTGGCCTCGGTTTTGCGCTCTACCTTACCTACATCGAAAAATTTGTGCTGGCGACCTGGTGCGTCTTGTGCCTGTCTTCGCTGGCTTTGATTTTTTGCATCTCGATACTTTCGTCGCTGTTGTGGCGCCACAAGGCCTGGCGGCCTTAGACCTTTTTACTTTGATGGAAGAAAACGTCTCATCCCAAACGACATCAGCCAGCGACGCGGCTTCGGCGCCGGTCGCGCCGGCCGGTGAGTTACGGCTGCATGAATTTCAGAGCCGGATTTTCCGCAATACCCGCATGCTGCGAGTATGGCTGCCGCCGGGGTACGGTGATCGGGAAAACGAAGGCCGCCGCTATCCCGTTTTTTATCTCAACGACGGACAGAACCTGTTCGATCCGGCCACGGCATACATCGGAGTCGACTGGCAAGCGGGAGAAACCGCGGCCCGCCTGATCGCCGAAGGCAGAGTCCCGCCGCTTATGATCGTGGGCATCGATAATGCGCAGAAAGACCGCCCCAAAGAGTATTTGCCGTACCGGTCCATGCATCCGCCGGTCCTGCGGCCTCAGGGAAAGCGCTACCCTGATTTCCTGTTGGATGAAGTCATGCCGTTTATTGGGCAGCGATACCGCATCGTGGGTGGCCCGGAAAACACCGGCCTGGGCGGATCGTCGCTGGGCGCGATCATTTCTCTGTTCACGGTGATGGACCGGCCCGGAGTCATCGGCCGTCTGTTGCTTGAAAGCCCGTCTCTATTCATCTCCAACCGGCAGGTGTTGAAATCCAGCGGTGCATTCCGGCAGTGGCCTGCCCGAGTCTTCATGGCGATGGGAACCAGAGAGTCTGGAAATCCTGACCGCGATCGACAGGTGGTCGATGATGTTCGCCAACTGGAACACAATTTGCGCCGCTCCGGAATGGGAGATGACCGACTGCTGGTGAAGATCGATGAAGGCGCCACTCATAACGAAAGAGAATGGGCCAAGCGGTTTCCGGAAGCGCTGGAATTTCTCTTCGGTACTCCCCTGTCATCCTGAGCTCCCGATCAGCTCAAGATGGAAGCGCGGCGGTGCGCCGACTCGGAGATTTGCCAGGCGATCCACAGCAACGCCGTCATTGCCGGGACGGAAAGCTGAAGATGCGTTGTCCGCGAGAGCGGTCCCAGCAAGAACAATGGATAGCATGCATAAAGCAGGACCGAAATCCATGCCGAGTAATCATCGATGCGCCAGGCTCCAATCGCCGAGCAGCATGAACGCGGGCGCAAGAATGACCAGATCGTAGACCGTCAGATGGGGTGACACGAGCACGGTCGCGAACAACAGCGCCGCATAGCGAACCTGCAGGGATGCTCCGCTCCGCCAGCAAGCCACGGCCAGCGCCAGAACCCCAAGGGCCGTCACTATATAAAATCCAAACGCCACTTGCGGCCAGGGCAGTAGCATCGACCAGAACGAGCGCAGCGAATGGGTCTGATAAAGCCGCGGCTCAAGCAAAGGCAAAACCTGTTTCACTTGCATCAGCGCACGAAAGTAAGTACGCATCACCCCGGAGCCGTAATGCATCCAGGCAACGCAGAGCTGGGCTGAGGCTGCGACCACTGCGCCCGCGATGACCTTCCATTCGAGCGCAACAATGAAAACGACGGCTGCGGCGATCCCGAGCTGCGGTTTAAAGATCAGCGATCCAATGGCCAACCCCGCAAGCAGTTTTCGATTGCTGCGCAGCGCCAGATAGGCCATGGTGAAGCAAAGCAGTGCCAGGCCGGAACTCTGTCCCCAGGCGAGCAGGTGAAAAAATCCAGGAAAGGCGATTGCCAGAATCACAACCGTCCACGGATAAGACTCAAGCCTGGGACACGTCCTCCACACCGCATAGCAGCAGAAGGCATAAATCAGCACGTTCACTTTCAGCCACGCGATCAACGCCCAACCATAAGACAGTTGGGCAAAGGGTGCGAACAGCAACGAAACCTGCGGGCCATAAAGCGGAACGTACAAACTGTTCGGCGCTTGCGGCACCAGCGTCCGCGTCAGTTCCGCTTGCGCACGCATGTCATACAGAAGATCTCCGCGGCCTTGCGACGCCAGGCGTCCCAGAGTGTAGAAATGGAGAAAGTCGGTGCCCTTGACCAGGCCATTGCGGTCCAGCAGCCCCGGCGTGGACATAGTTACGGCATAGACAGTCCAGATACACACGGCTAGCAGCAGACCATGGATGCGGATGCGCTTTTCCGTGAGCCACGATTCCTGGTTCATTCGATCCGCACCCATGGCTTGAGCGTCGGGGGAGACTGGTCTGCATCCAAACTCCACGCCTGCCGATCGTGGAAATAGCGCAGTAATTCTGCGTTGTTCCGAAGGTCCATGTCGCGGGCCCAAACCACTTTTGCGCCGTCGATGTCCGCGGCGTTGTACACCCATTCCATATCGAGATAGTGATCGGGAGCATAGCTGACAATCACCAGGTGCTTTCCTGGTGAATTCTCCAGCTTGTGCAGGATGGCGGCACGCTCCAGGTTGCCGCGCGGCCAGACCGGTTCGATACGGGTTCCGGTGGCGACGGCGCCTACTCGCAGGACAATCATGGCGCAGCAAATTATCGGAATCGCGCGCACCAGGGCCGCTCCGTATGGTCGCCCGTGCCAGCGCCAGAGCCGCAGATGACGCATACATTGCATCAGCACCAGATAGAGCAATCCGGTTGCAGCCGCGAGATAGTGCGGTGAAGCCCAGGTTTCAACCATGATTCCAAGCAGGAACAGAGCGCCTGCCAGCAAGTGGGAAACGCATGCGGCGATCGCGAAAGGCCCACGGCAACATAAGCAGAGGAACGGTAAGCACTGGCCCCAGATAAAAATTCCAGGATGTCCAGATTTTTTCTCCCAACCTGCGCATAAAACCTGTGAGCGTGCGGCTCTCCTGAAATACGCGGTACTCGCGCTCGTAGAACTCGCGCATGATGGGGTGATGATAAACAGGTTCCGGTCGAGGATCCTGCCACAGGAAATATGGCGCCCGCGAGTACGTGGCGCGATTCACCTGGTAGGTCATGCGAAAGGCGCTGCCAGTGACGCGGTAGTAGTAGTATCCGGTGGCGGCGGCCGCGAGCGCGAGTATCAGGACTATCGGCGCAACCACCCGCCTGAAGACGACAGAAAGCCTGGGACGCCGCGGACCCGCCAGCCATAGCAGCAGCGCTGTTGCCACCGCCAGCCCCAGAAGTAATCCTTCATACGGCCGGCTATCGGCGAGGATCACCAGTCCCAGCGCCAGCCAGACTGCATCTCGAACCTTGGCCTTCCGCTGCAACCGGGGCAGCGCGCCCACCACCAGAGCCCCTCCCAAAGCCACCACCGACGCGCTCCAGTATCCGTTCATCCAATAGCTGAGAATGCCGAGACGCAGCGCCGCCAGCAGTCCGCCGAACAACGCCCATCCGGGGGGAAGCCAGCCCTGAAGCATCCAGCACAACGCCGAGCACATGATTGCGGTGATGAGCCATTGTCCGATCCAGGGATGTCCCAAACGCTGGCCCACCGCCAGAACCAGGCCCTGCGCCGGGGGATACATGGACATGTAGGTTGGCTGCTGAATGATGTGAAAGCTTTCGAAGTGCACGCCCATGGGATGGGGCGGATTCGTCAGCCGGCCATGCGCGAAGGTGTCAGCGGCAAGAAGATAACTGAATTCGTCATGCCAGGTGGGCTCGGGCACGCCGAGCACCGGAATCAGAGCCGCTCGCAAAGTAAGAACCAGCAGCCCGACGAACAGCACGCTTAGCGATTTTCTCCGCGCCAGTCTGGAAAACCACTGCTCCAGGGATTGGAAGGACCGGGATTGAGCAGGTCTCTTTTCCGGAGCGAAAAAGAATCAATGCCAGCGCGGCAAGCACCAGGATTAGTTCGATGATGTCGGGAAGTGAAGGGGCGAGGCGGGCGTAGAATCCGGCCATTGTCATCGGGCGTCGGACCTCAGACGTCAGACTTCGCTATTTCCCCATCGGTACTTTGTCCGCGGTCAGCTTGTCGAGAATGCCGGACGCTACGTCTATCGTCTCCTGATCGACGGTGCGATTCTTGGAAATTGCGTCCGCCAGCGGCACGGAAACGATCTTATTCCCCCGCAAGGCGGCCATACAGCCGAATTCGCCGCGATGCACCATATCGATCGCGCCCAGGCCATAGCGGGTCGCCAGCATGCGGTCGAAGGCGCTGGGAGAGCCGCCACGCTGCACGTGTCCCAGAACCACGGTGCGGGTTTCGAAGCCGGTGCGGCGCTCAATTTCGCCGGCGAGGATGTTGGCGATGCCGCCCAGCCGGGCGTGGCCGAATTCATCTTTGCTCATGTCGACGACGGCGAGCGCGCCGTTCTTGGCACCAACGTCGGTGGAGAATCTTGCGCCCTCGGCAACCACCACGATGCTGAAGTAGCGGCCACGCGCGTGGCGCAATCGAATCGTCTCCGCGACCTTGTCAACATCGAAGGGCATTTCGGGGATGAGAATTACATCCGCGCCGCCGGCAATGCCGCTATACATTGCGATCCAGCCGGCATCTCGCCCCATCACTTCAACCACCATCACCCGGTTGTGGGCTTCGGCCGTGGTGTGTACGCGATCGATCGCTTCGGTCGCGATATTGACCGCAGTGTCGAATCCAAAAGTAAAGTCGGTGCCGGCGAGATCGTTGTCGATGGTTTTGGGGACGCCGACCACCTTGACGCCTTTTTCATGCAGCTTCTGTGCTACGGAAAGCGTGTCGTCGCCGCCGATTGCGATCAGGGCCTCGATATTGTGCCGCTTGAGAGTGGCGATGCACTTGTCCAGACCGTCGGGCTTCTTGGCGGGGTTAGTGCGCGAGGTGCGCAAAATCGTACCGCCGCGCGGCAGAATCCCGCCCACACTGGCCAGGTCAAGGGGCATAGTCATGTCTTCCACGACCCCGCGCCAGCCCTCCAGAAAACCAACGAATTCGTCTTCGTAGTGAAAGCAGCCTTTCCGCACCACGGCTCGGATGACTGCGTTTAATCCGGGGCAGTCGCCTCCCCCGGTGAGTATGCCAACTTTCATCGCCTGCTCCTCAACATGTATAGACTGGCGGCTTCGCGGTCCGGTTGGCTCGGGTGAGTCCAAAGGTCCACGGGATGCAGTTCCTCTGTAATCTCTCGCAACGGATGCCTAAGGTTATCATTAAACCCGCCGTTTTTGTGACGTTCGGAGCAGCACGAGCCTCTCTTGCCGATTGCGCCGAAGCGGAGGATTAGCCACAATATCTTCTGCAATCATTAATCATTCATCACTAATCATCGAACTCATGCCCAAAATATTACGCATACTCATTTGGCTCGCGATCGCCGTTGTAGGAGCGCTCGCCCTGGCCACCGTCGCGTTGCATCGAGGCGAGCAGATCAATGCCATGTGGCTGGTGGTTGCGGCGGTCTGCACCTACGCCCTGGGATACCGCTTCTACAGCAAGTTCATCGCCACGAAAGTTCTGGTGCTGGACGGACAACGGGCCACGCCAGCCGAGCGGCTGGAGAATGGCCGCGACTTTGTTCCCACCAACAAGTGGGTAGTCTTCGGACACCACTTCGCCGCCATCGCCGGCCCTGGCCCGCTGGTCGGTCCAGTGCTGGCGGCGCAGTTCGGATATCTTCCCGGGACTCTTTGGATTCTGACGGGCGCGGTTTTCGGCGGCTGCGTGCAGGATTTCGTCATTCTGCTTTTTTCCGTCCGGCGCGATGGAAAATCGCTCACCGAAATGGCTCGCGAGGAAGTCGGCCGCCTGGGTGGGTTCGTAGCCTACGTTGCCGTGATCAGCATCATCGTGATCCTGCTGGGAGTGTGCGCGCTGGTGGTGGTGAATGCGCTCAAGGCCAGTCCCTGGGGCACGTTTACCATTGCCATGACCATTCCGATCGCGCTCCTGATGGGCGTGTATTTGCGAACCTTGCGCCCCGGCAAAGTGCTGGAGACTTCCGCGCTTGGTTTCGTGCTGGTCATGCTGGCAATCTGGGGCGGGCAATGGGTTTCACAGACTCCATCTCTGGCCAACTGGTTCACGCTTTCCGCTCCTGCGCTGGCCATCCTGATCATCGTTTATGGTTTTGCCGCATCGGCGCTGCCGGTCTGGCTGCTGCTGGCGCCGCGCGACTACCTGAGCACGTTCGTCAAGCTGGGAACCATCGCGCTGCTGGCGCTGGGAATCGTCGCACTGCGGCCCGCACTGCACATGCCGCCGCTCACTCGCTTCATTGACGGCTCGGGGCCGGTGTTCGCCGGAAATGTCTTTCCCTTCGCGTTTATTACCATTGCCTGCGGCGCGATCAGCGGATTTCACGCGCTGATTTCCAGCGGCACAACTCCAAAACTCATTCGCCGCGAAACCGAGGCTCGCATGGTGGGATACGGCGCCATGATGGCCGAGTCCATGGTCGCCGTCATGGCGATGATCGCCGCCTGCGTGCTGCAGCCGGGAATCTACTTTGCGATCAACAGCCCTGCGGGAATTGTCGGCCAGGCACCCGAGGCTGCGGCAACGACCATTAGCAACTGGGGATTTCCGGTTACGGCAGCCGAAATGCACGCGCTGGCCCAGTCCGTGGGCGAGCAGACGCTGTACAACCGCACCGGCGGCGCGCCAGCCTTCGCGGTGGGAATGGCCCACATCTTTTCGCACAGCCTGGGTGGACAGGCGCTGATGGCGATCTGGTATCACTTTGCCATCATGTTTGAAGCTCTGTTCATCCTGACGGTTCTCGATGCCGGTACCCGCGTGGGCCGCTTCATGGTGCAGGATGCGCTCACCCACGTATGGAAGCCGCTGGGCCGCACCAGTTGGTACCCCTCGATTCTCGCGACCAGCGCGCTGATCGTTGGCGCCTGGGGATATTTTCTATGGCAGGGAGTGAGAGATCCGCTGGGCGGGATCAACTCTTTGTGGCCCCTGTTTGGAATCGCCAACCAGTTGCTGGCAACGGTCGCCCTGTGTGTCGCGACCACCATCATCATCAAGATGGGCAAAACGCGTTACGCGGCAGTGACCCTTGTGCCGTTGATCTGGCTGGTTGCAATCACCTTTACCGCCTCGTGGCACAAGATATTTGACCCTAATCCGCGCATTGGATTTTTGTCCCATGCGGCACAGCTGGCTTCGAGCCCAGGTACGAATGTTCGCCTGATTTTTAATGACCGTCTGGATGCAGTCGTGACCGCGACTCTGATTGTGATGATCAGCCTGATTCTGATCGAGTCGGTGGTGGAGTGGGTGCGCGTGCTTTCCGGCCGCAAGCAAGGAAGGGTGAAAGAATCGCCGTTTGTGGCCACGCGATTCGCGACCGAGGAGCAGGGATGAACGATCCGAGCAGATTTGTGGGGGCAACCGTCGTTGCTGGTTCGGTCGAGCAAAGTTCGACGAGCTTTGCGCGCGCTTTTGCGCTGCTGGTTTCAGCCTTGCGGGAAATATTTGACGAGTCTGCGTACGCGCGGTTCCTGAGTCGCAGGCAAATGGCATCTTCTCGCGAAGCTTACGCTGCGTTTTGCCGGGAATACGAAGCGGCCAAGGCGCAGGCGGCCGCGGTGTTGTTGAGAAAATCAGTTTTCAGTGATCAGTTACCAGTTCTCAGGCGAACTGACAACTGGTAACTGGCAACTGGGATAGACTTCCTCCATGCGCGTGCTGGGTGTCGATTGCGGGACTGAGTACACGGGTTTCGGCGTTGTCGAACTCTGTCGCGACGAGACGCTGGTTTGTCTTACGTGCGGCGCCATCAAGCTCTCCCCGCGCGAACCCCTGCCGCGGCGGCTGGCGACCATCTTCGAGCGGCTCGGCGTCATCATTCAGGAACACCAGCCCGACAATGTCGCCATCGAAGATGTGTTCTACGCGCTGAACGTAAAGTCCGCGCTCAAGCTGGGGCAGGTGCGTGGAGTAGCCATGCTGGCCGCATCCTCCGCCGGGCTGGAAGTTACCGAGTATTCGCCGCTTTCCATCAAGTCCGCCGTGGTGGGTTATGGCAGAGCGGAGAAGCCCCAGGTCCAGCACATGGTCACCCGCCTGCTCAATCTCAGCGAAATACCCGAGCCGCCCGACGCTGCCGACGCTCTGGCGATTGCCATCTGCCATCTTCACACCTCGGCAACCCTGGTACGCCAGCGTGCCGTGGGAGGTTGAAGGCCGCTTCTGGCGTTTTTTTGGCATAATCTGTTCTGCATGCCTGTGGGCAGATCAACCGTCGTTGGCGTCCTGGTTCTGGTTCTGGGTTTGTCATTCTCCGCCGGAGCGCAGGATGCCGGGCTGGTAACCTTCACCCTCGATTTTCCTGGCTCGGAACCATCGCATTACGTCATTGCGGTCTCCTCAGACGGCCATTCCACCTACGAGTCTGACGGCAAACTCAGTCCGGATTCTGAGGCTGATCCCTTTCACCTCGACTTCTCGGTTTCACCGGACACCAGCGGGACGATCTTCGATCTAGCCAGGAAGGCACACTACTTTCAGGGACAGATCGACTCCAACAAGAAGCGGCTGGCCTCAACCGGCGTCAAGACCCTGACTTACAAGGACGCCCAGCAGTCCGGGACCGGGACCTACAACTATTCGCTCCTGCCCGCCGTGCAGCAGATCACCCAGCTCTTCCAGAATCTCTCGACCACGCTCGAATTCGGACGCCGGCTTCAGTACTACCATCACTACCAGAAGCTGGCTCTGGATGAGGAACTGAAACGCATGGAACAGATGGCCAATGAAAATGAACTGGCAGAGCTGCCTGCGGTGGTGCCTATTTTGCAGCAAATCGCAAACGACTCTTCCGTGATCAACCCGGTCCGCGCCCGCGCCCTGCGGCTGATCGAGCGGGCCGGAGCCATAAAGCCATGATTCTGCAACCCTGCTATTCTCGCGGGGTTGAGATGAATTGTTGACAACCCGGCAGCCCGAAAAGTGTTCTAATGATGCAAGGGGCAGCCTCGGGAGGTAACACATGTCTACCCGCAAATTAGGCACTTTATTGGCGCTGGCAGTTTTGGCGTGCTGGCTGGCGGTTCCATCCTTTGCCGACTCGCAAGCTCGTATCGTGCGTCTGAGCCTGGTGGATGGCGACGTTCAAATTGACCGCAACACGGGGAACGGGTACGAAAAGGCGTTTGTGAATCTTCCCGTCACCCAAGGCGCGAAACTGCGCGCTGGATCTGGTGCTCGGGCGGAAATCGAATTCGAAGATGGAAGCACCCTGCGCATCACTCCAGGCACCTCGGTTGAATTCCCCGAGTTGGCATTGCGCGACTCCGGCGGCAGGGCGTCGAGCGTGACTCTTCAGACAGGAACCGCATACCTCAACTTCAAGGGCGACAAAGCGGAGCAATTTAACCTCGCTTTCGGACGCGAAAAAGTCGCCCTCACCAAACCCGCACACCTTCGAGTGGAACTCAAAGATTCCGACGCCACCGTGGCTGTCTTCAAGGGCGATGCGGAAGTGGAAGGCTCCTCGGGTAAAGTTGACGTTGACAAAAAACATACCGCGACTTTCGACCTGGCGGGAGCAGAGCACTATACCCTCGCCAACAATTTGGAGCCCGATCCGTATGACGATTGGGACAAGCAGCAGGCCAAATATCACGACCAGTACAGCATCTCGGCGTCGAACGGCTACGGTTCTCCTTACGCCTATGGCGCCAGCGACCTGAATTACTACGGCAGCTTTTACAACATGCCGGGCTACGGCATGATGTGGCAGCCGTATTTAGTAGGCGCAGGTTGGGATCCGTTCATGAATGGCGCCTGGATGTGGTATCCGGGTTCGGGCTATGCGTGGATATCCGCTTATCCCTGGGGCTGGATGCCTTACCGCTACGGATCCTGGAACTATTTCCCCAACCAGGGCTGGTTCTGGCAGCCGGGGCGGACCTGGTCAGGCTGGAATAATGTTCCTTTGGTGGCCAATGCGCCGCGCACTTTCAGCGTGCCCAGGCCGCCGGCGACGCCAGGACAGACTCTGGTTGTGAATCGCGGGACGATGCTTGCGCCTGCCGGCGTCACGCAGAATCGAATCCAGATTCGCGGTGACTCCGCCGGGCTGGGCGTTCCACGAGGCAGCGTGCGCAATCTGGGCAGAATCTCGCAGCAGGTCCAAAGTTCGCCCAACGGGACGGCTCGCGCTCCTTTCGGCGGATCAGCGGCGCGGTCGCCGTCAGCCGCGCCTCGGAGCGCACCGGCTGCAGGGACGGGCTCGCACACAGGCAGCGGTTCGTCGTCGCACTCGTCTGGCTCCGGCTCTCACGGTTCTCCTCATTGAAACTACAAGTAGTGCCAGGGGGCAGGAAAAGTAGCGTCAAGAAGAGCGTCAAGAACGAAGATTCGGGCTGGAGAGGCTGAGCAGGCGGGAGCGGAAATTCCAAAATCCCGAAAAGCTTGGTAATCTCGCTGACAAATTGACCACTACTTTTCAGGAGGTCGGAAATGTTTAGTACAAAGACTTGGGTGCGACTTGGTTTGGTTGTGGCGGCATTTGTCCTTTTCGGTCCGCGCAGCTCGGCGCAGACTTTTTCCTGTTCTTCTGATGACGGCCATCGGCGTTATTGTCCGGCCGATACGCGGAGCGGAGTACAGCTCTTGCGGCAACGCAGTCAGTCTCCGTGTCAGCAAGGTTACAGCTGGGGTTTTGATCGCGGCGGCGTCTGGGTAGACCGCGGATGCCGGGCAGATTTTACCGTGAACGCCTATCAAAATGGGTACCGGGGGCCGGGAGGGCCAGGATACGGCTACGGCTACGACAACAACAATAATGGAGGAGGAGCTACGTTTTCGTGTTCTTCCGACGATGGCCGGCGGCACTACTGTGGAACCAACGGGTCAGGACGGGTTCGGCTGGTACAGCAGCGCAGTCAATCTCCCTGCAGGGAAGGCTACAGCTGGGGTTCCGATGGTCGCGGAGTCTGGGTTGATCATGGTTGCCGGGCTGATTTCCAGGTGGACAGCGGCCGGGGTGGGGGCTGGAACGGTGGAGGCTGGAACGGCGGGGGTTCGAACGGTGGCGGCTGGAACGGCCCCGGTAACGACTACGGCGGAGGCGGGATCGTCTCCTGCTCCTCCGATGACATGCACCGTCATTATTGCTCGGCTGACACGCGCGGCGGGGTACAGCTGGTGAAGCAGCGCAGCGATTCGTCATGCCGCCAGGGCTACAGCTGGGGCTATGACCGTCGCGGCATCTGGGTCGATCATGGCTGCCGGGCTGACTTTCAGGTCGGCCGGTAGATTTTCCGGTCTGCAAAACAAAAGGGCGACCTTCGGGTCGCCCTTTTTCTTTGCATAAGAGATTCTTAATGCTACCGGTCAGAATGACAAGCGAGGAATCGCAGTCAAATTACCAGCGTTACTTGAGAGCCCGCCATCCGGCACGTAGGCTAGATGAAATCGCCACAATACCGGAGGTTCCATGGCTACACCGGGCCGAGCGCCCATCCCCAACACCGCTCATCAATCCGTTCCGCCCGCGCCTGCACTGCTGTTGGCGATGCTGCAGGTCTCGACCCACGTCAGCGATCTTATCTTTTCTCCGGGAAGTCATCCCCATGTTGAGGTCAGCGGCCAGTTGGTGCCGGTGAAGATGCCGGGGTTGTCGGCTCTGAGCGCCGACGACACCCAGCGTATCGCGCAGGAATTGATTGGCGACAACAAGCAAGCGATTGCAATGCTGCAACAGCAGGGCTCGTGTGACATTTCCTATAGCCTGCCAGGCACCGCCCGTTTTCGCGTAAATGTTTTTGTTCAGCGCGGAAGCCACGCGATCGTGATGCGGGTCATTCCCAAGACCATTCCCACCTTTGATGAACTGAAGCTTCCTCAGGAACTCGCTCACATAGCCGATCTCAAGAACGGGATTGTGCTGGTCACCGGTCCCACTGGTTCGGGAAAGTCCTCGACTCTGGCGGCAATTCTCGATCGCATCAACGAAACCAAGGCCTACCACATTCTGACCATCGAAGATCCAGTGGAATTCATGCACCGTCACAAGAAGTGCATTGTCCACCAGCGAGAGTTGCACAGCGACACTCCCAGCTTTGCGCTGGCTCTGCGGGCCGCGCTGCGGCAGGCTCCGAAGGTAATTCTGGTGGGCGAAATGCGCGATAAGGAGACGATCGAAATCGCGCTGGAGGCAGCGGAAACCGGCCACCTTGTGCTCTCAACCCTGCATACGACCGATGCCTCCAAAACTGTGGAACGTATCATCGGAGTATTCCCGCTGTCCGAACAGCACACCATTCGCAGCCGTTTCGCAAAAAGTTTCCGCTACATCGTTTCGCAGCGGCTGCTGCCGCGTAAATCGGGAAGCGGACGCGTGGCTGCTATCGAAATTCTGAAATCGACAGTACGCACCCGCGAATATCTGGACAAGGGTGAAGTAGAGGGAAAGAGTCTGCTGGATGCCATGCGCGACGGAGATACAGAGGGCATGCAGCACTTCGACGGGGAAATCGAGAGACTGATTCGAGCGGATACGATCGACTACGAAACCGCCATGACCTACTCCACCAATCCGGGGAATTTGCGTCTGCAACTGGCTGATCTGGGATTGGAGCTTCCACAGGCGTTTGTCGAGAAGCCTGCGCCGCCGGTCAAAGCCAAGAAAAAAGAAGAGACGGAACTCGAAATCGAATAAGCGGCGACTTCAGACAATCGACCTCCAGCGATTGAACCTGGGGCCGTGGGCGAACTTGAGCGGATCGCTTTTCGGTCTGCTTCAAACTCCGCTAGCGCACGACGATCCCGGCGTAACCAACAACCAGTTGACGATCGCCCGAAACATCTCCTGAAGTCGCGTACTTAATCAACTCCGTGCCAGTCGCGCCCAGCCGTCTGGCGGCTGTCAACATTGCGATGGTGGGGCCGAAGCCGCACATGCTGATCTGTTCGTTCATCACGACATCGAACAGGCCGCGCGTGTCCATCACCAGAATGCGCTCGATAGCTTTGAAATCCTTTTGCCTGGTCACGGCGTCGTTCTCGTAGTGGTTCATATCGCTGGAGGCGATCAGCAGCACCGGTTCGCCCAGCGGTTGCACTACGTCGGCGATAGCCTCGCCCAGCGCCGCAAGAACGTCAAACTGGCTGGTCCCGAGGGCAATGGGGACGAATACGCAATCAGGCCGTTTGATCTGCAGGAAGGGTAATTCCACTTCAGCCGCATGTTCGGCGCGATGTGCTTCCGTATCCTCAGCCAGGAGTGGAAAGCGCCGCCTCAGGGCATCCGCCAGCTCCGAGTCAATGCTGACTTGTCCCAGCGGTGTCTGCCATGCGCCCGCGCTCATGATGGAAAGCGGAGGTCCCATGCCGGTGTGATTCGGACACATGAGAATGCAACGCCGCGGTAAATCAATTCTGGCAAAGACCGCCCCGGCCACGTGGCCCGAGTAGATATAACCCGCATGCGGCACCACGCAGCCCAGGGCCGGAAGGGATTCCTTGCCTGGGGAGAAGATAGGATTGCAAGTCGGCGCGCAGATCGTCAGGATCGCGGGGATAGAAGCGTCCGGCCACCGCTGCA
Source organism: Terriglobia bacterium (assembly GCA_963734265.1). Lineage (GTDB taxonomy): Bacteria > Acidobacteriota > Terriglobia > Terriglobales > Acidobacteriaceae > JAIQFF01. Next base: position 618,038 of record CAVTGN010000007.1, on the reverse strand, counting down.
TGGCGAATCGTCAGAGCCATGACGCCTCCTGGGGTTGCGCGGGTCGGATGAGCTAAGAACCTGAAGCGGCCAGGGCGCGAAACAGGGCCGCACTCTTCTCCAGGCTCAACGCCTCGGCGCGGACGGTTGGCTTCACTCCGGCTTTCTCCAGTGCCGCCCGCAGAACTGCCGGTTTGTATTGCGACTTAAGATTGTTCCAAAGAGTTTTTCGTTTCTGTCCGAACGATAATTTGAGAAAGCTGATAAATTCCGCTTCCGGCACGCGCAAGCTATCGATCTTTGGAGACATCCTGAGCCGGACCACGGTGGAGTCGACTTTAGGAGGCGGCGAGAAAGCGTCGGGAGGAAGCGTGAACAACTTTTCCACCCGGGCGTAAAGCTGGGTGGTGGCGGAAAGCAGACCGTAGTCGCTCCGCCCCGGCGCAGCCGCCAGCCGGTCGGCTACCTCGCGCTGCACCATAAGCACGATGGTTTCGAAGTACTGCCTGAATTCGAACAGGCGCAAGAGAATGTCGGAGGTAATGAAATAGGGAAGATTGCCCACTACGCGCACGACTTCAGGCTGGTGATTCATCCCCGGACGAGTGCTTCCGGGTTTCGGTCCGAAGAGAGTGTGGAAGTCGATCGCCAGAACGTCGCCCTCGATGATTTCCACGTTTGGTTCCTGGGAAAAATTCATGCGCAGTTGCGCCGCCAGCACCCGATCGATTTCGATGGCAATCAACCGCCGTGCTTGCTTGGCCAGTAGTGACGTAAGCGCACCACGCCCGGGGCCGATTTCCAGAATCGTGCCCTGAGAAATATCGCCCAGCGCTTCTACGATGCGAGTGGCGGCGGTGGAGTCGACCAGAAAATGCTGGCCTAACTTGGGCCGGTTGCGACGCCCCTCCGAGGCGGTGATTTTTGTCACCTGGGCCTGCTTTCTTGCCGGCGTGCCGGCGCTGGACTGGGGACGAATTGCTACGGATTCAAGATGCGAAACCCGCTGGCCCAGCGGAGTATGCTGTAGCCAGCACCTCTATGATAGCGTGTGCCGGTGGCATCTGGGCCGCCGCTTAATAAGGAGTCGCCTTCATGCATATAGTTTTTGCCGCTTCGGAGGGTGTGCCGTTTTCGAAAACCGGTGGCCTGGCAGACGTTGTAGGCGCCTTGCCGCGAGCCCTTTCCGCCGCCGGACACCAGGTAAGCGTCTATCTCCCGCTTTACCGCCAGACCAAGCTTAAGAACGCAGAAACCGTAGTCAAAAGTATCACCATACCATTCGACGACCGTTACCGCTTCTGCTCGGTGGTCAGCGGCGGTAAGACCTCAGGAGTGCAATTCTACTTTGTAGACTATCCGCCATTTTTCGACCGCGATTCGCTCTACGGAACTTCCGCCGGCGACTATCCTGACAATGCCGAGCGTTTCGCGCTATTTTCCCGGGCGGTACTGGAAGCGTCGAAAATTCTTGGCGTCCCGCAGATTTTTCATTGCCATGACTGGCAGGCGGCGCTTGTCCCCGTCCTGTTGCACACCCAATACGCCGAAGACCCGGCCTTCCGCGACGCCGCCACCGTCTTCACCATTCACAATATGGGATACCAGGGACTCTTTCCTCCGGACACTTTGCCCCTGCTCACTCTGCCCTGGGACCTGTTTACCATTTCCAAGATGGAGTTTTTCGGCAACGTGAACTTTCTGAAGGGCGCGCTGGTGTTTTCCGATTTCGTTACCACCGTGAGCAGGAAATACAGTCAGGAGATTCAAACGACCGAGTTTGGTTTTGGCCTGGAAGGCGTGCTGCGTACCCGGTCCTCGACGGTTACCGGAATCCTGAACGGCGTGGACTACGACGAATGGAGTCCTGAGACCGACAAGTTCATCGTCGCCCGATACTCGCCCCAGGATTTATCCGGCAAAGCGAAGTGCAAGCAGGACCTGCTGGAAACCTTTGGCGTCACCGACGCCGATTCGCGCCTGCCCGTGATCGGAATTGTCTCCCGGTTCGCCGCCCAGAAAGGCTTCGACCTTATCGCTCAAATCATGGAACGCCTGGCGCGCGAAGAGATGATCATCGTTGCCCTGGGCAGCGGCGACAAGCCCTTCGAGGAGATGTTTCTCCGGCTGGCCAAGCAGTTTCCGCAGAAAATTGCGGTCAAGATCGCCTATGACAACGCGCTCGCGCACAAGATTGAAGCGGGCAGTGACATGTTCCTCATGCCTTCGAAGTATGAGCCGTGCGGGTTGAACCAGATCTATAGCCTGAAGTATGGGACTGTGCCCGTGGTGCGCGCGACCGGTGGCCTTGACGACACCATCGAACATTGGGACGCCCGCACCGGCAAGGGAACTGGCTTCAAGTTTACCGACTACAACGGCGAAGCTCTGCTGCTGACGATCAAGGAAGCCCTGCGGGCCTTCCGCGATCAAACTTCCTGGCAACAACTCATGCGCAACGGCATGAGCAAAGACTTCTCCTGGGGCGCTTCCGCGAAAGAATATATTCGCGTTTACGAACGGGCCCGGCAGGTCCGGACGGGCAACACAACTCCGTCAAACCGCCCCGAAACAATTGACTTGGAACCCATTAGCCGATAGCATGACGTGCTATTGAGGCTGCTTCCTGAATGATCGGGCGCACCATCTCCCACTATCGGATCGTAGAGAAACTGGGCGGTGGCGGCATGGGAGTGGTTTATAAGGCCGAAGACCTCAAGCTGCGGCGCTTCGTTGCCCTGAAGTTCCTGCCAGAAGAATTCTCCCGTGATCCACAGGCGGTCGAGCGTTTTCAAAGAGAGGCACGTTCTGCCTCGGCGCTGAACCATCCGCACATCTGCACCATCTACGAAATTGACAAAGCTGAAGACGAGCATTTCATTGCCATGGAATTGCTCGAGGGCCAAACTCTCAAGCATCGCATCGAAGGCCATCCCCTGCGGGCTGGATCAACTGCTTGACTTGGGCACGCAGATCGCCGACGCGCTCGACGCCGCACACGTCAGCGGCATCGTTCATCGCGATATCAAGCCCGCGAATATTTTTATTACCACGCGTGGGCACGCCAAGATTCTCGACTTCGGCCTGGCCAAGCTGAATCCCCTGACGCGAAGTGTTCTGCCTTCCGCCGAGATGGGAATGCCGACCGCCGCCACCGGCGCGGATTTGACCAGTCCTGGCTCGACCGTGGGCACCGCCGCTTACATGTCGCCGGAGCAGGCCCGCGGCGAGAACTCTGGACGCTCGCACTGACCTGTTTTCCTTCGGGGTCGTGCTCTATGAAATGGGGACTGGGCGCCAGCCTTTCAGCGGCAACACCTCGGCCGTGATTTTCAATCAGATTCTGGAGCACACGCCCACACCACCGACGACGGTGAACCCGCAGCTTCCAACCAAACTGGAAGAGATCATCAATAAGGCGTTGGAGAAAGATCGCGACCTGCGTTGCCAGACCGCCGCGGAATTGCGCGCCGATCTGAAGCGGCTCAAGCGCGACACCGATTCGGGACGCCTGGCGGCGCGTGGGTCATCCGCTTCGACGACCGCCGCCGCGCCAGTGCACGCAGCCTGCAAATCCACGAGGTCGTTTGTGGCCCGTGCTCGCGGGTCTTTTCGCCCTGGCGGCCATTGCGGGCGCGTTTTTCCTGGGCGCGAGAACGAGCCGGACAAAGGCGTCCGCGCCGCCCGTCTATCATCAACTCACGTTTCGCCATGGCGGAATCCGCATGGCACGCTTTGCTCCCGACGGACAGACCGTGTTTTACAGCGCCGCCTGGGAAGAAGATCCGGTTCAGATTTTTTCCACTCGTCCTGGCAGTCCCGAGTCCCGTTCGTTCGGGCTGCAGAATGCCGAGGTCCTGGCGATATCTCCCGCGGGAGAAATGGCGGTTCTGCTCCATAGCCGCAGTATTGAGCCATTTATCAGCAGTGGAGTTTTAGCCCGAGTCCCGCTCAGCGGCGGCGCGCCGCGCGAGGTGCTGGAGGGAGTGCAATGGGCTGACTGGTCCCCGGACGGAAACAACTTTGCCATCGTGCGTGACCTGGAGGGACAGAATCGCCTGGAGTTTCCGATCGGCAAGGTGCTCTACAAAACGGCGGGCTGGATCAGCCATCCGCGTATATCTCCGAAGGGCGATTTCATCGCTTTTATCGATCACCCAGCCCGGCGCGATGACGCCGGTTCGATCGCGATAGTCGATCTCGCGGGCAACAAAAAAACTCTTTCAGAGGGATGGGGAAGCGCCGAGGGACTCGGCTGGGCGCCGGACGGAAAGGAAATCTGGTTCACCTCCACGCGCATAGGAAACGGCCGATCTCTGACGGGCGTGGATTTGTCCGGGAAAGAGCGTGTGTTCACCAGAGAGCCAGGAACGCTCACCCTGCTGGATGTAAGGCGAGATGGAAGTCTGTTGTTGACCCTGGACGCGGTTCGCGCCGGAATGGTGGGTCGGGCCGACGGCGAGACCAAGGAGAGGGATCTTTCCTGGTTGGACTGGTCGGTTCCCGATGATCTTTCCCCCGACGGAAAGACGGTGGTGTTTACCGAGGCCGGAGAAGGTGGCGGCGAAAACTACGGTGCTTATACTCGCAACACCGATGGCTCGCCGGCCGTGAGGCTGGGAGACGGCTCTGCGTACGCACTTTCGCCAGACGGCAAATGGGTGATCTCAGGCCATTTGCAGATCGCCTTCCCAGCTGTCGCTGCTTCCAACCGGTGCCGGAGAGGCGCGTCCTCTCACCCACGATGCCATCAATCATGTGCGCGCGCGCTGGTTTCCCGATGGCAAGCGATTTGCATTCCTTGGAAGTGAACCCGGGCACGGAGTGCGGCTTTACGTCCAGGATGTGGATGGTGGCGCGCCCCGGGCCATCACTCCGGAAGGAGTGAGCGCAACCCAGTGGGAGATTTCTCCAGATGGAAAATTGATCGCAGCCGTGGGTCCTGACCAGAATGGATATTTGTATCCGGTGGATGGCGGCGATCCTCGGCCCATTCGAGGCTTTCCCCAGGGAAACACTCCGGTGTCGTGGTCGGCGGACGGGCGCTCGCTCTTTACTCTATCGTGCCGGCGACCTCCCCGCAAAAATTTCTCGCCTTGATTTGGCTACGGGAGAAAAACAATCGTGGCGGGAAATCATGCCGTCTGACAGCGCCGGGATCACCGACATCGGGCCCATTCTCATCACGCCCGACTCGAAGTCTTACGTCTACGAATACGGCCGTACCCTTTCCGACCTTTATCTGGTGGAGGGTTTCAAGTAACTCACCGGCCAGCCGCGCCCATCGGCAGCGTAGAACCATCGCGCAGCAAGTCCACCTCGATTACTTCTCCCGGTTTTAACTTCACCTCGCGTCCTTTTTGCAGCAGAAGAAACGTAGTGCTTCCCGCCAGGCCGTACCAGCGTGCGCTGCCGGCAGTGGTTGCCAATACTTCTTCGGAGAGATCGTCCGCCAATTTCGCCACCAGAGCGGTGCCGCCTAGCTGAATTGCCAGCCGCTTCTTGCTGACTGTGGGGTGGACGGTTCCCTCACTATCAGTCTTCGCCGCATTGCTCTCCGTCGAGGAGAGCTCGAAGCGGGCGGACTGAACTGTGCCGTCGGGCAGCTTGACGCGATCGAACACCATTCGAAGGGCGCCACGTCGCATCATGCGCCGAGCCGGAATTGTTTCCAGATGCCCTTCCACCAGAGTTCCTTTGGGCAACACTGACTTGCCATCAACCTCAACCGGATCTTCAACCTTGGCCATGAAAGAAGAACCGCTGGGAGATTTGGAACTGATCTGCGAGAGCAGGGCGAGACGAGCCCTCGGGCCTTCCGGCGCCAGTGTCTTCACTCCAAGAATGGAAGGGCCTGGAGGCGCTGCCGGCACAGCGGGCTTCTGCACTTCCGGCGCATCGGGTAGTTGAACCGGACGCTCCTGGGCAAACGCGCCGGCGGCAAACAGAATGCACCACGCAGATAAGATACGGCCTGGCAGAGTCATTCAGGGCCCTCCTCCGGTCGAAATATGGTCAAAAGACTATAAACGATATCGGACTGACGATGTCCCAGCTCGGTTGCTAAAGGCATGAACCACCAAGGACACGAAGTTACACGAAGGCACGACTCCAAGCGGGTTCCTTCATGATACTTCGTGTCCTTGGTGGTTCATGAATTTCGAACGCGTGCCCATTCCAAGGCCCCACCATCTTGATAAAATCGAGTCGCGCTTTGTCTCGGTGTTCCCATGAGCACTTTCGCCCGCACCATTTTCCACGTCGACATGGACGCTTTCTTCGTGTCTGTGGAAGAACTGTTCGCGCCTGGACTGAAAGGCAAGGCTGTGGTCGTGGGCGGACAGCGCGATGAGCGAGGGGTAGTTTCGGCGGCGTCCTACGAAGCCCGCAAATTTGGCGTGCACTCCGCCATGCCGCTGCGTACCGCGGCCAAACTTTGCCCGCATGCCATCTTCGTCAACGGCCATCCCGACCGCTATCGCGAATGCTCCGAAAAGGTGCACCGGGTTCTGATGTCGTTCACGCCCCAGGTCGAAATGGCATCGATCGACGAAGCCTATCTCGACATGACCGGCACCGAGCGGCTGCATGGCCCGCCGCTTCGCGCCGCCCATCTGCTCCACCAGAAGATGAAGTCGGAGACGCAGCTCAACTGCTCGATCGGGATAGGGATGTCGCGACTGATCGCAAAAGTTTCTTCGGCCAGGGCCAAACCCAACGGAGTTCTCTGGATCGTGCCCGGACAAGAGGCAAAGTTTCTGGCTCCCCTGGACGTGCGCGAAATCCCAGGCGTGGGCAAGGTCACTGAACAAAGCTTGAATGGGCTTGGCATTCACAAAGTCGGAGACCTCGCCCGATTCGACGAGGCTTTTCTCGAAGAGCGTTTCGGAAAATGGGGGCTGGCGCTGGCGGGCAAGGCGCGCGGCGAAGATGCCGGCGGCTGGTTCGATAGCGAAGTCGGAGCCGACACCGATCCCAAATCCATCAGCCACGAGCATACCTACAACGAAGACACCGCCGACCCCGAACAGCTGGAATCGACGTTAATGCGCCTGTCCGAGATGGTCGGCCGCCGCCTGCGGGAAGGCGGATTGCACGCGCGCACCCTTCAACTCAAGCTGCGCTATAAAGACTTCACGACGATTACCCGCGCCCACAGCCTGCCGGCGTCTACTCAACTCGATAACGAAATCTTCGAGCAGATAAGGCTGTTGTTTCGCAAGAACTGGCGGAAAGGCGCCGAAGTGCGATTGCTTGGGGTTCATGCCGCATCCTTTGAGGGCCAGGGCGGGCAGGGGGACCTGCTGGAGGACGGCCGCCGCCAACGATGGCAACAAGCCCTATCGGCAGCCGATCGCCTGCGCGACAAGTTTGGCGAGTCCAGCGTGTCGCTGGCCAGCGGCCTCCGGGGCGGCTTCCGCGAACGCATTCAGGAGAATCCAGTGGGAATGCCCGGGAAGGGCAAGACGCGCGAGTAGGTGTCGCGGGGTGTCATCCTGAGCGGAGGGCCTGCTTCGCAATTGCGAAGCAAGCGCGCAGTCGAAGGACCCCTGCCGCTAAATCGGCTGCTTCATTCTTATCGAGGGGGCAGCGTCCGAAAAGATTTCCCACGCTTGGAATTGATGCATTTTCAATCGCAGGGGTCCTTCGACTTCGTCTTTCCATTCGCACAGCGAATGGAAGGCCTCCCCTCAGGATGACAGCACAAGTAGCACAGCGAATGGAAGGGCTTCGCTCAGGATGACACGCGCAAAAACGAAGGCCGGAACTGCGGAAGTTATTCCGGTTCCGGCCTGGTTTTAGTGCAACTTGTTTTGCCAGCGATTACGACGGCACGAAAGCGCTGCCTAATTGCTGGGGGTCGCGTTTGCCGTGCTCGTGGGCGATCCCGGATTGCCTCCATTCCCGTAGCGGCTCAGCCTGGGGAAAAAGGGCGTTACTTCGAACGGCATCTTGTCGCGAGCTGACGTGATCGCCACCGGTGAAGTCTTGATCAGTTCCACGTGATCATCCCACGCGTTCAGCTTGACGCGTCCGCCCAGGGGCAACGCAGGAATCTGGTCCAGCTTGTTGGGATCGAGAGCCGGCGCCGAAGTCATCAACACCGACATCCGTTGAATGCCGCCCTTGCCGTCGGTGAAGCTGTTGCCCAAGTGCGGAGTCAGCAACGCAGTGAGCCCCGGTCCTCTTTCGGAAAGTTCTCTCAAGAATAGTCCTGCCGTATCCAGTTTCTGGGCATAAGGCGAATTCTTAAGCATGTCGACGGCTTTCTTGTCGGCGGCGGTCTCTTCGTCCGGAACATGCCTGAATCCCAGGTTCTGGTAAGTCGACTCGTCGGTGAAAAGCATGCGGTCGTTGAAGGCGTACCGGCTGCCCAGGTTGTGTCCCAGAACGATGTGCGCCAGCTCATGCGAAAGCACCATGGCCAGGCAGGCTTCGTCGGGCAGAACGTCGATCAGGCCGCGGCTCACGATGATGGTATTGCCCACGCTGAAAGTTTCCAGCGGAGAGGTCAGCATCACACGCGTACGAACCGGGCGGGGCAGATCGATATTGTTCGTGACTTCAAGGTTGTTGACCACGGTCATCAGAATCTTGTCCACTTCGCCCTGGGGCGCCAGCAGGCCGGCATTTTGCAGGCGTTCAATGACGTTGTCTTCCGCCTGCTGCTGCCATTCGCGCTGCGCCTGCAGCGGGGAAGCGTCTTGCGCCGTGGGACTCTCATCCTTCACGGAAGAATCCACCAGCACCTGGGTGAGTTCATCTTCCTTGCCGTTCTTCTTCAAGTCGTAGCCCCAGATTCGGGTCTGCGCCTTGAACGCCATCTTGTCCTTGGAACCGGAGCTGAAGTCGCCTTCTTCGCTGTAAATGTAGGAAGGCACCCAGTAGCCGGGAATCAGGTTCAGGCGCCAGCTATCCATGTGGAAGAACTGCGCGTTCCGCGGCCGGGGAGCGTAGGTTCCGTTGAGCCGGACGATGTTGAAATCCTGATCCTCAACCCAGATGCGTCCCAGGAAACGGCCCTTGCCGGCATCCTTTTTGGGAGTGATGTCGAAGACGATGCAGCGCACGTCGCCCAGAAATTCGCGATGCACATACTTAAAGTCGTAGTGAGCGCGATCGAAGTCATCCCGATCGGCATAGATCATCCAGGAAAACCCAATCGGCTTGTACTCGAATTTGAACAGCTTGGTGAAGCCGCCCATCAGGCTCTTCTGAAAACTCGTATCTTTCGAAAGATAGTCCTGCCGGTCCACTGAGTCACTCAGGTCCAGGCGGCCGAAGAAATAGTGGTCCTCCCGGGGCGCCGGGCCCATGGCCGCATCGAGCTTCAGGTTCTGCAAGTAGGTCTCGACCAGCGGCGTGCGCGTCTTCAGCATCGTGATCAACCCGTGCTCGCGCTCAATGGCGCGGTCAACTACCTGATCCATGGTGGTTGGCGCGGTCATGGGAACCGGAGCCGCCGGGCTAGGCGGTGGCGTATTGGTGACAGGCTGCGGCGTATTCTGCAGTCCGTTCGCCGGCGACGCCGCCGGAGCTGGGCTGGCGGTCGTGTCAGGCGATGAGGACGTCTGCTGTCCCATTGCGCTCAACGTGACGAGCAGGAAAGCGGTGAACATCGATTTCCAAATGCGCATAACTCAAATCCTCTCTGTGTTACTCAATACCTGGTCCTGCTCAGTACGCCAGCTGGAAAACCACATGCACGGTTGCGGTGGAATCTATAGGCTGATTGTAGTGCTGTGCCGGCTTAAAGCGCATTTTGTTGGCGGCGGCGATCGCCGCTTCGTCCAGACCGTGACCCAGGCCCCGCACCACGCGATTCACATGCAACTGCCCGTTTGCTCCGAATAGTACCTCCAATAATACTTCACCCTGAAGCCGGAGCTGACGAGCCTCTTCAGTGTAAATCGGATTGGGTTTGGACAAAATTTCCACAGGTGTCGTCGCTGGTCCGGCGTCGGCTTGCTGCTGCCTCACTCCGCCTCGCGTGACTTGCTGCTCGGCGAAGCCGGCAGTCTGCACCGTGGCGGCTCCTCGGCCATTGCTGCGACCATCGCCTTGCCCACCTTGGGCAATTCCGTTGCCAAAACCAGCACTTGCAATCGTTCCTTTTAGGCCTTTGGTCCCGCCCGAACCATTGCCCTCACCCCCGCCTGGCGGCAGATCGAAAGCACCCGTGTTTGCGGCGACCAGGTGGGCATTCGGCTTGCCTTGTCCGGGAATCCCATTGGGATCGCCAAAGCCGCCGGTCTGAACTTTCTGTATCGGTGCATTTACCGTCGGAGTGGCCGAACTGCCGAATTCGCCGGTGTGCACAATCAGAGAGGGTCGAGCCCCGCCCGTGACCTGCTTCAGCACGGTCGGAGTGAAATTATTAACTTCGATCTTGGGGGCTGCTTCTTCAGTATGTTGCGGCCGCGGCGCACGAATCTCACGCGGCACAGTAAGCTTGGGAGCTTCGAAGACCGGAGCCGGAGGCAGCAGCTTGGCGTGCAGCATGCGAGGATGTTGCTTTATTTTCAACGGTTGCGGCTGCAGACTCGGCATCGGGATCAGCTCGGTCACGTGATACTGCCGCGAGATATTCAGACTATCCGGCCAGATCCAGCCGATGTTGATCATCACAATGATCAGCAGGATCAACAAACCGTAGGCGGCGGCTAGCGCGCGCCGATCAAGTTTGCGCTCCGGCAATATCCCTAACTGAAAACCGACAGGCGTAGGCATTCATTAACTCCAAAAAGGAACCCGAGCCTGGGGGTTTGCACCGGGTGGAAGTTTTAAGGTACGGGAGAAACGGGGATGGGTAAACGTGCCCTGCGGGGGTGTCCTTCAGTAACTCGCGTAATGTCGAAATGGAACTCGCGGAAACACCGTTATAGCGAGTGTAATTTCAGGTATTTGCCGAACGTTTTCGGGCAAAACCATAGAAAACAGGTATGCCAGCCAGAATCGCCAGACATCCCCAACCAGAATTGGGAAAATTGTCCCGGAATGTAAAGTACAGCAACACCGCCGAAGCAAGAACAAACAGCGCGGGAACCACAGGATATCCCCAGACCCGGTAAGGCCGGACGGCTTGCGGATCTCGCCGCCGGAACACAAATATCGTGCTACCCGCGATCATATAAAAGAGCCACTCGGCAAAAATCGCCAGTGAGAAGAACTGGCGAAAGCTTCCTCCCAACAGCAGCAGGAGGATGGCGAGTATGGCTTGTACCACGATAGCGACCGAGGGAGTATGAAATCGAGGATGCACCTCCGCCAAAGCCGAGAAGAAATACCGGTCGCGAGCCACAGCAAACGGGACGCGCGCACCGCTCATGACCGTGCCATTCATGGCCACCAGCATGGAAAGTGCCATGCCCGCCGACACGATGCCGGCGCCAAGACTTCCCAGCACTACCGCCATGGCGTCCGAAGCCGGCCGAGGCGAGCCTGCGATGGCATTCGCTGGCAGCACATACTGCACGGCTGCATTCACCAGCATGTATAAAACACCCACCAGCGCCACACCGAAGATCAAAGCCCGGGGAATATTGCGTTCCGGATTGCGAACCTCGCCGGACACCATGTTCAAGTCGTTCCATCCGTCGTAGGCCCACAGCGCCGCGACCAGGGCGGCCATGAACCCTGCCATTCCGCCTCTGGCGCCGGTAAAGCTGCCGGCGAAGTTCTGCCAATTGCCTCCGCTATAGCTGAATCCAATCACGACAATGCTCAGGATGATGGCAACTTTCAGAAAGGTGAACACCAGTTGAAAATCGCCGGCTCTCTTGATCCCGATGTAATTGAGGATGGAAATCAATACGGCTGCCAGGATGGCCACGAGCTGGCCATAGCTGATGCGAAAGGGAATCGAAGTAAAGTTGTCGGAAAAGAAACTGAGCGCGGGGAAGTTTCCCAGGACACGTACGAAACCCGTGGCCAGAGTGGCGATCGATGCCGGCTTGGCGATCAGGAACCAGGTCCAGGCATAGAGAAATCCGGGCAGCGGCCCATAACCATCGCGGATGTAAACGTACTCGCCGCCCGCCTGCGGCTTCATGGCTCCCAGTTCGGCATAGGTCAGCGCGCCAAAAAAAGAAAGCAGCCCGCCCAACAGCCACGCCAGATAAACCAGCTTCGCCGAACCGGCCGCCTGCATCATCTCCGCCGGCACCAGAAAAATTCCACTGCCAATGATGGTCCCGACCACCACCGCCATAGCGTGACTCAGGCGCAGGTCGCGGGCTAATTCGGGGCGGGGGCTTTCCATGATGGGGTTGAAGTATACGTGAGGGACACAAACCTGGCGTCCTTTGCGGTTAAGCGTTCTTCTTCTCCACAATCACACTGCCTGCATACCCAACCGTGAACGTCACTGCTGTCCCGATCAGTACGTACCAGGTCCAAGGCACACGGGTGTCCAGCCAGACATAAAGTTCGGCAACGAATCCGCACAGCATGCCGACGATGGCTCCGGTTTGATTCGCTCGCCGGGTCAGCACTCCAAGCAGGAAGACGCCTAACAAAGCTCCGTACGCAACTGAAGCAATCTGCAACCCCACCTCGATGACGCGTCCGACTTTATGCAGCGAAAGCACTGCCAATCCGAACAACAGCAGCGCCCAAAACAACGTCGCCATGCGCGACAGTCGAATTTTTCGCCGTTCGTCGGTTTGAGGATGCCGTTGCAAATAAAAATCAATGATCGAAGTGGACGATAGAGAATTGAGCGCCGCACTCAGATTCGACATTGCCGCCGCCAGAATGGCCGCAATCAGCAAGCCCGAAATACCGTGCGGCATCTGGCTAATGATGAACGTGGGATAAATCCTGTCGGCCTTGCCGAAATTTGCCGAGGGCACGCGATAGAACGCAAACAGCATGACCCCGATCAGCAGGAACAATGCAAACTGAAAGAAGATTGCGATTCCGCTGGAGAGCAGCGCGGTGACGGACTGCCGCTGGTTCCGTGCCGCCAACAGGCGCTGCACAATCAATTGATCGGTCCCGTGGCTGGCCAGGGTGAAGAAAGTTCCGCCGATCAATCCGGCCCAGAAGGTGTAGGGCTTCCAGAAGTCAGGCGCGAAGTCAAAAACCCTCAGCTTGCCCGCGCTCTCCGCCAGACTATGAATGACGGGCCAGCCACCGGGTACGAGATGCAAAATTGTGAACAGACCCACCAGCGTTCCGCCGACGTAAACAAAGGTTTGCACCACGTCGGTCCAGATCACCGCCGACAACCCGCCTTCGAAGGTATAAATCAGCGTGAGCGCCGTGATGATGGCAATCGAGGCGATCTCCCCGGTCCCGAGCGCGATGGCGACGACGATGGAGACGGCATAGACTCGCACGCCTTCGGCCGCGGCGCGGGTCAGCAGGAAAAGGCCGGCGGTCAGCGAACGCAGTTTTTTCCCAAAACGCCGCTCAATCAGCTCATACGCGGTGTACAGGTCCCCGCGGAAGTAGTGAGGCAGAAGAACGAAGCTGATGATGGCGCGGCCCACGACATAGCCCATCACCACCTGCAGAAATGTCAGGTTGGTGTCGTAAGCCAGGCCCGGGATACCGATGATGGTGAGCGTGCTGGTTTCCGCTGCGACGATGGAGAGCGCGATCGCCCACCACGGAATGTCACGATCGGCGAGAAAATAATCGCGCAGTGAGCGCTGTTTCTTGCGAAAGCGAAGACCGAACAGGGTGATGCCCGCCAGATACAGCGCGATAATCGCAAGATCAAGTTTGTTCAAACCCATGAGTTAAGACTATGGCTTTCTTTGCGTCCTTTGCGTCCTTTGCGGTGCACAGGCTGTTTACCGCAAAGGACGCAAAGGACGCCAAGAACTTCCGCTTCGCCGATAACGTTTTCAGAGTAGCGGGCTTTCGCGGCAAAACCCTCGCGATCTGCTGTTGGGGTACCCATCTGGTCACGCCATTTCTCATGCTTCGGGTCGCGGTCGCGCAAGCGGGCTCGTGGTAGAACTACGCTAGTGGCTCTCTTCCTCGGCATTGACGGCGGCGGCAGCAAGACTTCCTGCCTGATCGGCGACGAAACATCGATCCTGGGCGCAGGCACGGCTGCGGGAAGCAACCTGATCCGGGTCGGACAGGCGCAAGCCCGCGAAGCCCTGGCCAACGCCATTCGGCAGGCATGCGCGGTCGCGAACGTCGCTCCCTCGCAGATACAGAGGATTTGCATTGGGCTGGCCGGCGCCGCGGGGCCGGAGGTCGCTGAACGAGTGCGCGAGATCGTTGCGGAGCTGCTCTCTGACGAGGGCCCTCCCGGTGGAACTCCAGTCGAGATTCAGGTGGTCGGCGACATGGTCATCGCTCTCCAGGCCGCCTTCAGCAACGGACCGGGTGTGATCGTGATCGCCGGCACCGGGTCTATCGCGTACGGACGCAACGCTCAAGGCGAAAGTATGCGCGCCGGCGGTTGGGGATTCGCCATCTCCGATGAGGGCTCCGGTCATTGGATCGGTCGCGCGCTAATCGCCGCCGCCATGCGCGCCATGGATGAGGCTGAAGGCGGGTCCGCCAAAACGGTTGATGTTTTGATGAAGTCCTGGCGCCTGCAAACGATCGAACAGTTGGTGATGGCTGCGAATTCTACGCCGCCGCCGGATTTCGCCGCGCTTTTTCCTACCGTGCTGTCCCTGGCGGACTCAGGCGACCGCATTGCGCTTGAGGTTCTCACCCACGCCGGCGCCGAACTGGCAAAGCTTGCCGGAATCGTAATCCAGCGCCTCTTTCCGCCGTCCGGCGCCGTGTCCGTGGCCATGTCCGGCGGCGTGTTTGGCAGTTCTCCGCTGGTTCGGCAGGTTTTTTACAACAGCCTCCGCTCGGATCGCACTGACGCGACGATCAACCCCGGCGTGATCGAACCGGTGCGAGGCGCGCTGGAGCTGGCACGCCAGGGCGCAGTGAAAATAGCGGAAAGAAGTTAGACCTTCACCTTATTGCACGGTCAGGCCCACCTGGGCACTGCGGGTGATCGAGCCAACGGTTCCATTCACGGTGATGGTGTAATTCCCTGCGGGCGTACCCGGGTGGCCTGCGCCACTACCGTCGCCGCTACTTCCTCCGCCGCACGCGCCGAATGCGCCGATCACCACGCCGAGGACTATCAGCAGCACCTGTTTTCTCCGGCGCCGCCCAGGCTTTTTCCATCCGCCAAAAACCAGGACGATGCCAGCCAGCGAAAATCCCACCTCATACCAGAGCCGGCCTGGCACTCCGACCACTCGTCCGGATACCGGGGTGGCCGTGGTGGTGACAATGTTCAAGAGTACGTTTGTGTCCCCGCTGCCGGAGGAAACCTCGGTTGGCGTGAATGAGCATGTGCTCAACGGGGGCAGACCTGCGGTGGCACAAGATAGGGACAGATTGCCGGGGAATACGCTTCCATTTCCCAGTGGAACCGCATCCAGGTTAAAGCTCGCGGTCTGGCCCGCCGCGATGGTTTGCGCCGCGGAATTGTTGTTGAGCGTGAAATCGAAACCGATAACAAGCGCCACCACCGTCGAATGAGTGACGTGCGCCGGGTCGGTTCCGGTTGCTACGATATTGAAATTGTAAGTGTTCTGCACATCGCTGCTGGTGGTCACGGTGAAGGGGGCGCCGGCCGCGGTCGGAGCGACTTTTGCCGGAGAGGGCGTGCAGCTCAACGGAACGCTTCCCGCGCAACTCAAGGTAACTGCACTGGCATAGCCTCCGGAAGTCGTCAACGTGCCGTTGAACACGGCAGGCTCGTTGGGGCCAATTGTGATGGATGGATTGCTCACCGCCAGCGCGAAGTCAGGATTGCTGGTCGTGCCTGTGCCTGCCTGAACTGTCAGCGACAGACTTTGCGTGCGGTTGAACCCGCCGGTGGTCGTTCCGCTAATCGTGATTGCATATGTCCCGACGGGCGTACTCGCGCCGGTGCTGATGCTCAAGGTCAGCGGCACCGGGACATCGGCGGTTGGAGTCACCGAACCGGCAGGCTGAAAATTGCAAACGGCTCCCGCGGGCAGACCGCCGCACGCGAGCGTTACCGGATCATTGAAGGCTCCGCTTGCCGTCACCTGAAACGCCACCGGTCCGGAAAGACCCGATTGATTCATGGTCAAGCTGGCCGGAGCTGGAGCGCTCAGATTGAAGTCCACGACGTGCAGCGTCAGAGCGAAATCGCGGGTTGTGGTGTTGGTGTCAGTCCCGACTCCATGAGCGTTGAACAAGTAATCGCCGACCGGTCCGCCCGCGCTCACGCTGAAAGTTTTGCCCGAGCCGTTTGGAGTCAAACTCGATGGGGTTATCGAACAGGTCGGCGGCGGCGAGGTTGCCCGCCGCGTGCAACTCAAATTGACCGAAGCACCGTACCCGCCCTGAGCCTGCAGGGTAACGGTGAAAGTCGCGTTCTGTCCGGCGAACGTGGTCAAAGAGCTGTCCGCGATGGCAAACTGGAAATCCGGAGCCTCCGCCAGCGTGAGTTCCCATATTCCGCGTCCGTAGGTGGAGGCTCGCAGCTTCTTGGTTCCACCGAAATTGAACATGCGTAACGCAGTGACCGCCGTGTTGGGTAAATAGCCGGCTGGCACGCTGCCTGGCGCCGGTCCAACTTCTTCCCAGGTCGGGCTGGCCGTACTGCTCGAGAAGACTCCGACATCGGTTCCCACGTAAACCGTGCTCGCAGCCGAATCGACCAACACCGCATTCGCGGGCGCGTCGGGCAGGCTTCCGGTGAAATCGGTCCAGGATGCACCGGCATCGGTGGTCTTCCAGACATGGGAGACGTGAAATCCCATGATGGTCATGTAAGCCGTCTTGCCGGTGGCGTCCGAGGTGTCCACAGCAATTCCGGAAACCGGGTACGTCCCTGGATTTGTGGAACCTGTGCGATCAAACCAGGCGCCGGGGCCGCCGCTGACGTTGGTCGCGACCCAGATATGGCCACCGGTCGGGAGAATAGGACCGAGGCCATCGGTGCCGGCGTAGATCACGTTGGAGAAGCCGGCTGTGCTCTTGATGCCACCCGCAGCCAGCGCGCGCACCAGATTGACTTCGGTGCCACTGCAGCCTCCAGCCGTTCCAGTCTCGAAGTTATCGGTCAGTACCGAAAATCCGGTGCCATCGGTCGCGCCCCTCCACACCCGGCAAGTACCTACGATGAGCTCTCCAGAATTTTGGGGATCAAGTATGAACGGAGTGAAGAATGCGCCGAAGTCGCCGCCCACGGTCGCGTTGCCGACTACCAGCCCGTTGTCAAAATCCTGCACCCGGCAATCGACGCCCAGAGAACAGCGCTGAATGCTTACGTCGGTATTCGCGGTAAACCATTCGGTCGGATTGTCGGGATTAATTTCGTTGTAGCCGCCGTCGCCGGCATTCACATTCAGCCAACTGGGGTCGCTTTGTGACGTGCTGGTTGCCGGCGAGCCGTTCGCCCCGGCGCCGCCCAGCAGCGTATTTGGATCGGTGGGATGCTGGGAAAAAGAAACGAACTGCGTCAACGAGCCCAACTTCTGATTCAGGCTGTCAAACTGGTTGCTGGTCCCGCAGCTGCCGCTGGCCAGCCCGGCGTAACCGTCCAGGGCGCGATAGATTCCGCCATCGGTTGCAAAATACATGACTACCTGGGTGCTGTTGTTGATCTGCAGAAACGACAGGGCGTGCTGATTGGGATGCACATGGGCGATGGAGCCGAAGTCGGGCGGACAGCCGTAAACGTGGGTGAGGTTAATAAAGGTATCCGGCGCGGTGCCGCCGCAAGTAGGAGACGCGCTGGTAATCCGGCATTTGTACAGGTTCACGGCTCCGGCATAGAGGTCTGTCGTCTGTCCATCGGGAATGGCGGCCAGTTCGAGGTTGTAGATGCCCTGGGCGGTGCCGCATCCCCCCAACAAGTCGCCGCAGTTGGCGATGCCCGCGTCGTTAAGCTCCGTCCAGGTGGCGCCGCCGTCTTTGGTTTGCCAGATGAGCTGGTCGGCGCTGTTTCCGTCGACATACCAGAAATACATTTCGTTGCGGCCGGGAACGACCGCGAACTCTCCGCGATAAATCGGGCAGCTCGGCGTGGTAGGGCTTGCGGGACAGGCGACTGGACCCAACCCGGCTGGCTCATTGTTCAGGCGGCTCCAATTGGCGCCGTCGGTGGAGGAATAAATGCCATGCCACTGAATCGCGGCAAAAAACTCTCCGGCAATCGCGTTATATACAACGGAAGTAGCTGAGCTGGGATCGATCACCAGCCCCGCGTCTTTTACCAGCGCATAGTTCCAGGATTGTCCACCGTCGTTCGAGTAGTACAGCCCGCGATTGGCGATGACTGGATCCTCGAGTCCTTCGAACAATCCTTCCGTCGCTCCGGCGGCAGCGGCTACAACCAGGCTAGGATTCAAGGTGCTGAACGCGATCTTGCTGAAGCCCAGGCCGGCAAAGGAATGCGTGCTCGAGGCGTCCTGCGAGATCAGCGTCCAGCTTCTGCCGGCATCGGGGGAACGCAAAATACCCAGGCCGTAATAGGAGTCGCCGGAGCTATTGGTTTCTCCCGTCCCCACCAGGATCACGCTGTTGCCGGAATCGGGGCTGGTCATTTGAGGCTGGATCGCGATCGAGCCCACAGCCAGCGTCGGCTGGTCGTCGGTCAGAGGAGTCCAAGTAACACTTGAAGGATTTGGGCTGACTGCTCCGGCATTGACGGACTTCCAGACTCCGCCAAATGCTCCGCCGATATAGACCGTATTGCCCGAACCGTCCGCGGGATCGATGGCGACCGCGGTGGCCCGCCCTGCGACCCACCCGTAATCCTGCACTCCCAATCCACTGGCGTCCGAAGCCAGCGGCAAAGGCCCAAGCGGTTTCCACGGGATGGTGGCGCCGTCATGTGGAAGCAGGTTGACACCGGCGGCGTGCGCTTGCGCGGAGCGCAATGCCCGCAACTGCAGCTTTTGCCGATGAGCCCGGTAGCGCAGCGCTGCCGCTGACTCTTTGGGCACGACCCGTCCATGCTGGAACCACAGCTCCCGTTTGCGCGCCTGCGCGCTGTCTTCGATGGAGACTGGTCCGTGGTCGGACTGAATCCTCGAACCTTGACCGAAGATCGGCGCGGTATAAAAGATCGAGTACAGGAACATCAGAACGTAAACGCGAGCACACAGATTCATAGTCACCCGGAGGGAGAAAAGCCACCGAATCACGAGTAACACGTAGAGGGATCTGAGTTCAGTGACGAAGAGGATCGAATTCGTTTTTATTTTTTCCAAATGGGAATCGGAAACCGTGCGGGGGATTCAGTTGAGGACTACCCGAAAGTTGACTTGACGAGAAAGGAAGGTGTTCAGCCCCTATTGCAGCCGCGAAGCGGCCGGTGAAATCCCGTTCCCGGCCCAACGATGCGAGGACGCTGCGCCGCCGTCCGCTATTCGTATCTCAGCGCTTCAATCGGATCCAGGCGCGCCGCCTTACGCGCGGGGTAGAAGCCGAAGAAAATTCCTACTGCCATGGAAAACAGCACAGCCGCGAAAATCGCCGTCGGGGAAACCAGAACCGGCCATCCCAGAGTTTGCGTAATCAGGTAAGAAGCTCCCATTCCCGAAAGAATCCCGATCGCGCCGCCCACAATACTGAGCACGACCGCCTCGATCAGAAATTGCTGTTGCACATCTCCCTCGGTCGCTCCAATGGCCATTCGAATGCCGATTTCACGCGTGCGCTCGGTGACCGAGACCAGCATGATGTTCATAATCCCAATGCCGCCGACGATCAGCGAAATGCTGGCGATCGAACCCAGCAGGATGGTAAACAGCCGGGCGTTCTGATCGGCCAGGTCGGCGATGTCGGCCAGGTTGCGGACGAAGAAGTCGTCATCCTGTCCGGCGCGAATGCGGTGGCGGTCGCGCAACAAAGCGGTCATCTGCTGCTGCGCCGTGTAACTCGCGTCCTTCGAAACCGCGGAGACCATGATCCAGCGCAGCCAGTCCTGGCCGGTAATCTTTTTCTGCAGGGTGGTAATCGGCACCAGAATAATATCGTCCTGGTCCTGTCCCATGGCGGCCGAAGATCCCTTCGGCGGTCAGAAGTCCCACCACCTTGAAAGACAGATTGTTGATGCGTACGGTCTGGCCGATCGGGTCGGTCGCGCCAAACAGGTTCTTGCGCACGGTCTCGCCGATGACGGCGACGTTGGCCGCCGTGGTCACGTCATCTTGCGAAAACGAAGAGCCCTCCGCCATGGGCCAGCTGCGGATATCGAAGTATTGCGGTTCAGTGCCGTTGATGGTTGTCGCCCAATTGTCATTTCCGAAAACCACCTGGGCGGAAGCCTGGCTACCGGGAGCGGCCGCCTTCACCGACGGGCACTCGCGCATGATGGCTGTCATGTCGTCGTAAATCAGAGTCTTGGTGGCGCCCCATCCCATCCTCATGCCGCCGCGGTTGACCGTCCCCGACTGCACGAAGAGCATGTTTGATCCCATAGCCGCGATCTGTTGCTGCGCCTGCTGCTGCGCGCCCTGGCCCACGCTGACCATGGCGATCACCGCTCCCACTCCAATAATGATGCCCAGCATGGTCAGAATTGAGCGCAGCTTGTTGCGGGCCAGGGCTCGCATGGCGATACGGATGATCGCTAATAAGTCCATAGAGGCCTCAATCCTCGAGCGCCGGCATGTTCTTCAGAACCTCCGCCGCAACCGGACGGTTCTTCACCAGTTCATCGCGACGGATCGTGCCGTCCTTGAAGTGAATGCCACGCTTGGCAAACTCCGCGATATCGGGCTCGTGCGTGACCAGCACGATGGTCAGCCCATCGTCATTCAACTTTTGAAATACTTCCAGAATCTCGACCGAAGTGCGGCTGTCCAGATTGCCGGTAGGCTCATCGGCCAACAGAATCGCCGGGCGATTGACCAGCCCGCGCGCGATGGCAACCCGCTGCTGCTGACCGCCGGAGAGTTGGGAAGGGAAGTGCTCCATGCGATCTCCCAGTCCCACCAGTTCTAAGTGCCTCACGCGCTCGCTTCCGGCCCTCTTCCTTGCTGATCTGCGCGTAGAGTGTCGGCAGTTCGACGTTTTCCAGCGCCGTGGTGCGTGACAGCAGATTGAATCCCTGAAACACGAAACCGATTTTGCGATTGCGAATGGTCGCCAGTTCCTTCTTGGTCAACTCGGAAACGGCGATGTTCTCCAGCAGGTAGCGGCCGGTAGTCGGCTTATCCAGGCAGCCGAGGATGTTCATGAACGTCGACTTGCCGCTGCCGCTCGCGCCCATGATGGCCACGAACTCGCCGCGCTCGATGCGGACGTTCACCCCACGCAGCGCGTGTACCTTAGTTTCGCCCAGGTCGTAGTACTTGTGGACGTCGTCGATCTCGATCAATGTTTGACGGTCACTTCCCGCGGTCGGGCTTACGGCGGATTGTGAAATAGTTGCCATTGCAGTTGTTCGGTTGCGCCGTTTTTTACCTTCCCCGCGGCGTCGCCCCGCCGAGACCGGGTGCGCGGCTGGCCGCTGATCCTGGCGTCATCGCGCCGGTGACCAACTCGTCGCCGTCGTTCAGTTCGCCCTTCAGAATCTGCGCGACCTGGGTGACGGTGTGATCGGTGATGCCGGTGCGAATCCTCACCGGCTCGAGAGTCTTGTCAGGACGCAGCTTCCAGACCACGGCCACGTCCACTCGCGGAGTGCGGGTTTGCGCTGCGGTGCTTGCTCCCTCTCCGCCGCCTTGCGTGCCTTCCGGATGAGCGCGCCGCTGTTTACTGGCTGCGCCCGTGCCGTCTGCTCCCTGGGTGCCGGCTGTTTGAGCTCCCGCTTGCTGCCCTGAGGTCAATCCATATTGCTGGTACAGCGCCCGGATTTGATCGGCGGATAAATCAGGTTTGTAACGCAACGCGCCGTTGGGCACCCGCAGCGTATTGGCTGCGTCGGCGACCGGAATGGTGATGTAGGCAGTCATGCCCGGAAACAATTTCAAATCCGGGTTGTCGAAGTCGATGATGGTGTTGTAGGTGACCACGTTCTGCACCGTGGTGGCATTCAGTCGCACCTGCGACACCCGGCCGCTAAATGTGTCTTTGGGGAAGGCGTCCACCTTGAAGGTGACGATCTGTCCGGTGTGGATCATTCCGACATCGGACTCATCGGTGCTGGCGTAGACCTGCATCTTGGTCAGGTCCTGCGCGATGGTGAACAACGTAGGCGCCTGCAGCGAAGCCGCAACCGTCTGGCCGACGTCGACACTGCGCGCGATAACTGTGCCGTCGATGGGCGCATGAATGGTTGTGTAATCAAGATTGGTTTGCGCCACCGTCACCGCCGCCTGCTTCTGCTGCACCTGTGCGATGGCCTGGGTGATGGTGGCTTTCGCCGCAGAAACCTCGGCGTCCGCCGTATCGGCATTCGCTTTGGCCAGGTCGAGCTGCTGCTGGCTCACCACGCCGTCTTTCGCCAGTCCGGCGTTCCGTACATAATCCGCGCGGGTTTGCAGCGCTGTGGCTTGGGATTTTTCCAGATTGGCCTGGGATGCCACCAGATTGGCTTTGGCATTGGCCAGGTCGGCTTTGGCCTGCAGCAACGAACCCTCAAATAGCGAAGGATCGATTTGCGCGACGACCTGTCCCTTCTTTACCTGCGAGTTGAAATCCGCATTCAGACGCGAAATCGTGCCCGAGACTTGTGAGCCAACCTGAACCGTAGTCACCGCGTTGATCGTTCCCGTGGCCTCCACCACTTCGCGAATGTCTCCGCGGTCAACTTTGGCGGTGAAATACTGCGGTTTATCATTGCCCTTGAACTGAAAGGCGGCGAACACAGCTACAGCCACAACCACCAAACTCGCTATCAGCCAATGGCGTTTCAACAGGTTCACGACGTCAGCCTCGCTTTAACCAGGTTCAGCTTGAAATGCTCAGCTTGGAATGTTGAGGCTTGAACGTTCAGCCCCAAACGTCCCATAGTCCATTAAACCCGACATTGGAGGTCAGGTTGTGGATAGAATCACTTGCTTCAGTGGAACGCGCCCAAGCCGTAGGATCTACTAACAGATGGTACATCTTGCGACACGGATGTGCCGCGTGCGCAAGCTTTACAAAAGTTTACTAACATTAATTCCAGCTTAAGATGCGACATTGCATGACTAGATTTCCGGCGCACTTCACGAAAACCGGTCAAAGAGGAAAACGCTGATGGACTGGCAGGCATTCTGGCTCACCACGCGGCTGGCTACCCTGGTGGCGGCCGTGCTTGCGTTGGTGGGACTTCCGGTCGCGTACTGGATCACTTACTCCCGCTGGCGCTGGAAGTTTATTGCGGAAGCAGTCTTTGCGTTGCCCATTGTGCTGCCTCCAACCGTTTTGGGTTTTTATGTGCTGGTAGCGCTGGGGCCGCACAGCCCGCTGGGACGCGGGTGGGAAACGCTGACCGGTCACACCCTGGCATTTACATTTGAAGGCCTGGTCATCGGCTCGATCCTCTACAGTTTTCCATTCGCCGTGCAGCCCTTCGCTGCGTCATTTTCTGCGGTCGATTCCCGGCTGGTCGCCGCCTCGCAGACTCTGGGCGCATCCAAACTCAGGACTTTCTTCCGCGTGATTTTGCCCTTGTCCATTCCAGGACTGGTGACTGGTGTAGCTCTGAGTTTTGCTCATACCATGGGCGAATTCGGAGTCGTGCTGATGGTCGGGGGCAACATTCCGGGCGTGACTCGAACGGTTTCGATCGATATTTACGATAAGGTGCAGGCGTTCAATTACGCGGGCGCGAATGCGACCGCGCTGGTGTTGTTGCTCATTTCGTTTGCAGTGCTTTCCATTGTGTATGCGCTGAATCGCCGGGTGTGGGTGTGGAGGTAAAGGCATTCAACCACCAAGGACACGAAGTTGCACGAAGGAAACCAAGAAATCATCGTAGGGGTTCCTTCGTGTTACTTCGTGTCCTTGGTGGTTGATCGATTTTGAATTGAGTATCCATGGAGTCAACTCTAACCAATGTCGCTCAGCCGCCGTCCGCTTCCGCGGATTCACGCGACGTGTCCGTACAAATTCGTAAGCGAACAGAGAAAGACTTCCAACTCGACCTCTCCATCGTGCTGCTTCCCGGAATCACCATCTTGTTCGGCCCGTCGGGCGCGGGGAAGACCACGCTGCTGGACTGCATCGCCGGTTTGACCCGCCCGGATGCTGGCCGAATCGCGATTGCGGAACGCGTCTTCTTCGACAGCGCGGCCGGAATCAATGTCCCGACCCGGCGCCGGAAAGTCGGCTATGTTTTCCAGGATCTGGCGCTATTCCCTCACTTGAGCATTGAGGGCAACGTCGAGTATGGAATCTCTTCGCTTCCGGCGAAGGAACGCCAACGGCGCAGCACCGCGATCCTGGAATCATTCGGGATCGCACACTTGGGTTCGCGCCGCCCAGGACAGATTTCCGGCGGAGAAAGGCAGCGGGCCGCTCTCGCTCGGGCCCTGGTGATCGATCCCACAATCCTCCTTCTCGACGAACCGCTGGCGGCCCTGGATGCGGCCACCAAATCAAGGATCATTGATGACCTGCGCGCCTGGAACCAGGAGCACCGCATTCCCGTGGTTTACGTTACTCACAGCCGCGAAGAAGTCTTCGCGCTGGGTGAGCGGGTGATTGTTCTGGAAAACGGCCGCGCGATTGCGCAGGGAACTCCCCATGAGGTCATGACCGCGCCGCTACAGGAAACGGTGGCGCAGCTGGCAGGCTTTGAAAATATTTTTGACGCCACGGTCGTCGCTTCCAATCCTGACCGAGGCACCATGGCCTGCAGGCTTACCGGAAGCGACGTCGAACTCGAGACCCCGATGGTCCGGGCTGAAGTGGGTTCCGTCCTGCGGATCGGAATCCGCGCTGGAGACATTCTCCTGGCCTCACTTCAACCTCGAGGCTTAAGCGCTCGCAACATACTTCCCGGCAGAGTGGTTTCCCTGGCGCAGCGCGATGTCATCGTGGTGGCGAAAGTAAATTGCGGAGTCGAGATGGAGGTTCATCTCACCCTGGCGGCGCGTGATTCCCTGCAACTGCAGCCAGGCCGGGACGTGTGGCTGGTGGTTAAGACCTATTCCTGCCACCCCATGGGGGTTTCTAAGCAATCTTAGGAGTCTCTGCGAGGGCGGGACGCCCTCGCGACAGCCGGCAGGATGCCGGCGCTACGAAAACGAAAGCCTCATCGCGATGCGACGAGGCTTTGCATAATTCTGCTGAGAGCTTACACGCTGAACGAAGATCCGCAGCCGCAGGTGCTCTTCACGTTCGGATTTTCGAACTTGAAGCCCGCGCCCTCCAGGGTTTCGACATAATCAACGATGCAGCCGT
Organism: Terriglobia bacterium; assembly: GCA_963734265.1. GTDB lineage: Bacteria > Acidobacteriota > Terriglobia > Terriglobales > Acidobacteriaceae > JAIQFF01. The sequence goes on along the minus strand of CAVTGN010000007.1, from coordinate 592,757 downwards.
TCAGATACATCACCGAGGTCGCATCCACGTAGACTTTCAAACCGTCCATATCGAAAACCTTGTCCATCATGCCGGAGCCGTTTTCGAACTGCATGGAGTAGGAGAAACCAGAGCAGCCTCCGCCCACCACGCCCACGCGCAGGCCGGAAGGAACCGGATTCTGTTGCGACATGATTTCCTTCACCTTGCTGACGGCGCTAGGGGTCAGGCTAATGGGCGCCTTCTTGGTTTCTGCCGGCTTCACTTCGGGGGTCGTAGTCGTCGCCATTGGTATCTCCTTGAAAGGACTAGCCGTATTCGGCCCAGTCGTGATTATAGCAAAGCCGGCCTCCGATGCGAGGTGCAAATTCGCGGCGGAATTTTAGCCGGTAACGCGTTTGCCAGCTATACAGTTACCAGCTGTTTAGATGACCCGGCGCACACTCACGATGCAGGCCCGAAAAACCCCGCCGGGTCTTGCCAACAGGTCTATAATTCCGCGTTGGGGCCCTTCCCTGGGTAGAACTGGTTGTGGGGCCACAACCGAGATCCGCAACAAGGCCTCCGGGAACGGCTCGAAATCGGTACCGAGGTGGTCTATGACTCCAGGATTATTGTGGCTGCTGATCGCGTGGGGTGTCCTGACCGCAGTTCTAATCATCCTCCTCATTTATCGCAGCACGCTTACCATGCAAGAGGACGATCAACTTTTCCTCGACGAATCCGCGTCACAAATGGCACAGGAACAGTCAGAACTGATGGCCAAGGTGAACAAGATCACTCCCCTGGTCAAAATACTGGGAGCTACCTCAGGAGTTATGATCCTGGTCATCGCCGGTTGGGCGGTCTATCTCGGATTGAACGCTGTCCAACCCTGAATCGCCGCCACACCGTAGACGAGCGGGTATTCTTGCGGCCTTCTGATTCCGATTTTGTTTGAAGGGCGCAGGCGCATCGCGCCCGCCTGTCTGCCCGGCCCACGTCTGCGAAAGTATCGTCCAGCAAATTTTCTCTTCCCGACGTTATCGTTTGCATCCAGAGGTGTGAATAACACCGCCGGAACGATCTTTGGGATCTCTACGCAGTGCGGAGTGGCGGCGGCAAAAGATGAATTGGATATAGAATAGCCCCCGTTTTCGAGTGCAAGAATTTCGAGCGTAAGGGTAAAAGATCAAAGAGAAATTCAACGTTATCTGCGAAAGGAACAACTTTTCATGCGGCACCTGATTAAATTCCTGCTGGCTTCGATCGCGATTGCTTCTGCTCTCGCTGTAGCCCAATCCAAATTGCCCGATACGCCAGTGCGTGATGTGACTGACGAGTACTTCGGCACGAAGGTGTCAGATCCATACCGCTGGCTCGAGAGTACGAATGACGCCGAAGTAGTCGCCTGGATGAAAGCCCAGAACGACTACGCACGCGCGATATTGGCCAAGATTCCGGGCCGCGATCAGTTACGGGAACGCGTTAAAAGCCTTGATAATGCGGGCAGCGTGGTATCCGCACTTCAGGTCTGGGGCGGGCACTACTTTTACTTCAAGACCGAACCCGGCTCGGACAATCGCAAGCTCTACGTGCGGGACAATGTCGGCGCGACGGAGCGGTTGCTGATAGATCCCGAGAAGCTCACCACGGCGGACGGCAAGCATTTTTCGATCGATTACTTTCAGCCGTCGCTGGACGGGAAGTATGTGGCCTACGGAGTTTCCCCGGGCGGATCGGAAGACAGCATTTTGCACGTTGTCGAAAGCGCGACCGGCAAAGTCCTGAGCGACACTATTGATCGCTGCCAGTTCGGACAGCCCAGTTGGCTGCCCGATGGCTCATTCTTCTACACGCGCGCCCAGAAGCTGGGACCGGACTCTCCGCCAGCCGCGAAGTATCAGAAACTGCGGACCTATCATCACATTCTCGGTACGGACGCGGATAAAGAAGAGGCGATTTTTGGATATGGAGTATCCCCGTCTGTGAAGGTAACGGAGAATGATTTTTCAGTGCTCGCGTTTCCGCCGGGCGCCCCTAAATATCTTGTGGGACTAGTGATTCATGGGGTCAAACGGGAGTTTGATATCTACGTCGCTTCGGTTGCGGGCGGAGCCAGCCCGAAGACCGCGTGGAAAAAAGCGGCGGACGAAGCGGATGCGGTGACCAATTTCGACGTGCACGGGGACAGTCTCTTCCTGATGTCCCACAAGAATGCCTCCCGCTTCAAAGTTCTGCGCACGAGCCTCGAAAATCCCGATCCGGCTCATGCCACGGAAATCGTTCCTGCGAGCGATGTCGTGATCGTCAACATCTCTTCCGCCCGCGATGCCCTCTACGTGCAAGATCTTGATGGCGGCATCGGGCGGCTGCGTCGTTTACCTTATGACAACTCCAGCATTCAGGCTGTGAAACTTCCCTTTGACGGAGCCATCCAGGCCCTGGCTACCAATCCGAGCGAACCCGGAGCCTGGCTGGAGCTGACCTCTTGGACAAAATCGCCGTTGTGGTACTCGCTGGACGCCACTTCCGGCAAACTGACTGACACCGGTCTGGTGCCTCCATCTCCCGTGGATTATTCCCAGGTCGAATCGGAAGAGGTGAAGGCGAAGAGCGCGGACGGCACCATGGTGCCGCTTTCGATCGTTCACAAACGCGGGATGGCGCTGGATGGATCGCATCCCACCTGGCTGGAAGGCTATGGTTCGTACGGGATCACAATCGACCCGGTGTTTCGTCCGACGCTGCTGGCGCTGTTTGAGCGCGGCGGAGTCTTCGCCGTGGCCCATGTGCGCGGCGGCGGGGAATACGGCGAGGATTGGCACCTCGGCGGCCAGAAGCTGACCAAGCAGCACACTATCGATGATATGGTGGCGGCCGCCCAATATCTGATCGAGCACAAGTACAGCTCACCGGCTCACCTCGCCGGCGAAGGCACCAGTGCGGGAGGAATCACCATCGGCGGCGCCATTACCCAGCACCCTGAGCTGTTCGGCGCGGCTTTGATTCGAGTGGGCGATTCTGATTCCCTGCGTTCCGAACTCATGGCCAGCGGTCCCGCCAATATCCCCGAGTTCGGCACGGTCAAAGAGCCGGACGGGTTCAAAGGGCTGTACGCCATGGACGCCTACGTACACGTAAAACCGAATACAGCTTATCCCGCAGTGCTCCTGACCACCGGAGTGAACGACCCACGCGTCGCGCCCTGGCAGGCGGCCAAGATGACCGCACGTCTGCAGGCATCCACCAGCAGCGGCAAGCCGGTGCTGCTGCGCGTCGACTACGACGCGGGTCACGGATTGGGCTCGACCAAGACGCAGCGCGACGACGAAACGGCTGATGAATTGGCTTTTCTGTTCTGGCAATTGGGAGTGCCCGAATTTCAGTCCGTCCAGGCCAGTAAGTAAACTCGCGTGGTAAGCGAGTAAAGCAGCGGGATGCACGTGGCGCAAAATTATTGGTCGCATCCCGCGGCAACCGAGAAACGCTGCTGCTCCGCGCGGCGAGGACTGTCCTATCTCGTCGCCTCATCTTTCGTGGCCTCATCCCACTCGGCGCCGCCACGACGCAACAGAGGCGCACGGTCTTCGTTCAAAATCCAACGCTCCTTCACCACTTCGTCGATCGCTTTTTCGTAGCGGCTCAGATTGTCTTCGCGGCCCGAGTAGCGTTCAGCGATAGATAGCCGTGGACCGCCCGCCTGAACCCCAGGAAGCCTGCCTCATCATCCCAAAATTCTTTTCGCAGGGGTGTCGATTTTGACTTTCGCCGTTCGACATATCTCATGAAGGCGTGGTTTGGCTTGCAGGAGGATTGCACACGGTTCTTGCAAATTGTCAATGTTATGTGAGGCGCAACGACAAAGAAAAAATAGTGACATCAGCTGAATCGCGCGAATCCTGCCGGGTCCGGGCTGAATCAAATTTTAATAACGATTTGGCCGCCGGGGCGAAGTTCAAGCCCACGTTGTATTTCCTGAGGATAGGGCACCCGCGGTTTACGCGTGCGGATGTTGCCAACCAGCGGCTGCGGATTGAATGAAAATGCAGCCGCGTTGCTATCTGGTTCTTTTGCTTTTGGTCTAAAGGGGAAGTCAAGGGGAAGTCATGGCAAAGAGAATGTTCCTGATGTTGGGCGTAGTGGCGGTTCTACTCACGGCCCTGGGTTTTATGAAATTCAAGCAGGTGCAGACGGCTGTGCAAGCCGCTGCATATCAGCCGCCTCCTGAAGCTGTTACCAGCGTTGTGGTGCAAAAGGAGCAGTGGGCGGCCACGACCGCCGTCATCGGCACCATGGAGGCCGTTCACGGCGTCATGGTCAGTGCGGACCTTCCGGGTTCGGTGGCGCGAATCGCCTTCGAGTCAGGACAGGCGGTGCGGCAAGGCGATGTCCTCGTGGAACTCGACACTCGCGAGGAGCATGCCCAGCTGGCGTCCCTTGAAGCGCAGCGCGATCTCGCGAAAATAAATTATGGCCGCATGCAGCAGTTGGCAAAAGACGGCGTCATCTCCCGGATGGAATACGACCAGGCCACGGCCCAGCAAAAGCAAACCGAAGCGAATGTGGGAGAGATCCGCGCCACCATTGAGCGCAAGACCATTCGAGCGCCGTTCTCGGGAATCCTGGGCCTGCGTAAGGTCAATCTGGGTCAGTATCTACCGGCCGGTAGCGCCGTAGTGCAATTGCAGTCGCTCAATCCCATCTATGTGGACTTCGGTCTACCGCAGCAGGCGCTGGGCCAGGTGCGGGTCGGCCGCGATTTGCGCGTTACCTCGGAAGATCTTGTGGGCAAGGTGTTCACGGGCAAGGTGACGGCGCTCGACTCCGTAGTCGATCAGACCACCCGGAATGTCCAGATGCAGGCCACCCTCTCCAACCCGGAGGGCAAATTGCGGCCCGGCATGTTCGTTCAGGTGGAAGTGACTCAGGGCACCAACCGCTCCGTGATCACTCTCCCGGCATCGGCGGTCAGTTTTGCTCCTTATGGCGACTCGGTCTTCGTTATCACCGAGCTCAAAGATCCGAAAGGCCAGACCTACCGCGGCGTGCGTCAACAGTTCGTCAAGGTTGACGGCTCACGCGGCGACCAGGTCGCGGTGGTTTCGGGCTTGAACCCCGGCGATGAAGTCGTGACGTCGGGCGTGTTCAAGCTGCGCAACGGCGCGGCGGTGCAGGTCAACAACAAGGTCCAGCCGGGAAATAATCCCGCTCCCAAGCCCGAGGACAGCTAATGAAGTTCACCGATCTGTTCATTAAACGACCGGTTCTTGCGATGGTCGTCAGCCTGGTTATTTTGATTGCCGGGTTGCAGTCCATTCGCTCGCTGAGTGTGCGTCAGTATCCGCGCAGCGACATTGCGGTGGTGCTGGTGTCGACTACGTATGTTGGTGCCAACGCGGATCTGGTTCGCGGATTCATCACTACTCCGCTCGAGCGCGTCATCGCCAGCGCCGACGGCATCGACTACATGGAATCGTCGAGCGCTCAGAGCCTTAGCACCATTACCGTCCACCTGAAGCTCAACTACGATACCAACGCAGCACTAACCCAGATCCAAGCCAAGGTCGCGCAGGTTCGCAACGATCTGCCCCCCGAAGCTGAGGCGCCAGTCATTGATTTGCAGACGGCAGACAATCAGTTTGCCGCGATGTATATCGGGTTCTCGTCAGCCGACCTCGATCAGAACCAGATTACGGATTACCTGACCCGCGTCGTACAGCCCAAACTCAGCGCCATCAGCGGAGTGCAGCGTGCCGACATTCTCGGCGACCGTACTTTCGCCATGCGAGTGTGGTTGAAGCCGGACAAGATGGCCGCGCTCGGCATTTCGCCCTCGGCCGTGCACGACGCCCTGGCCCGCAACAACTACCTCTCCGCCGTCGGAAGCACGAAAGGTTCGATGGTGTCGGTCAATCTCGTCGCCAACACCGATCTGCGCACCGCAGAAGAATTCCGCCAGTTGGTGGTGAAGAACAATAACGGCGTGGTGGTTCGACTGGGCGAGATTGCCGATGTCGTGCTGGGCGCCGAAAACTATGACCAGGAAGTCCGGTTCAATGGCGAGACCGCGACTTTCATGGGAATCTGGGTACTTCCGACTTCCAACTCGCTGGAAGTGATCAAGAACGTTCGCGCGGCGATCCCCGGCATTCAGGCGCAGCTTCCCGCGGGGATGAAGATTGGCATTCCGTACGACTCCACCGAGTACATCCAGGATGCCATCAACGAGGTGCTCAGAACCCTTACCGAAACCCTGCTCATCGTCGTGGTCGTCATCTTCCTGTTTCTGGGATCGATGCGCTCGGTCCTCATTCCTGTAGTGGCCATCCCGATTTCACTGGTGGGCGCGGTCTTTCTGATGCTGGTAGCCGGCTTCACCATCAACCTGCTGACGCTTCTTGCCATCGTGCTCTCGGTCGGCCTGGTGGTGGATGACGCGATCGTCATGGTCGAGAACGTCGAGCGGCACCTGCATATGGGCAAGTCCCCGCAACGGGCTGCCATCGACGCGGCCCGCGAACTGGTGGGCCCGATCATCTCGATGACCATCACCCTCGCCGCGGTATATGCGCCGATCGGTATTCAGGGCGGCCTTACGGGAGCGTTGTTCCGTGAGTTTGCCTTCACGCTGGCCGGAGCCGTCATCGTTTCTGGCATCGTGGCGCTGACGCTTTCTCCGATGATGGGATCGAAGTTGCTGCGCGCGGGCGACACCGAGCACGGATTCGCCGGCTGGATTAATCGTCGCTTTGATCGCGTTCGCCGGACTTACGAACGTACTCTCGCGGGGACGCTGCGCTATCGGCCTGTGGTTCTCACGCTGTGGGCGATTGTCGCCCTGCTGATGATCCCGTTCTACATGTTTTCCCAGCGGGAGTTGGCGCCGGCTGAGGATCAGGGTGTGGTCTTTGGAGTGGTGCAGGCCTCTCCTAACTCGACCCTGGACCAGACCAAGCTGTACACCAATCAGGTGTACGACGTTTATCACGCCTTCCCGGAGAACCAGAGCATATTTCAGATCACATCCGCGACCGGAGGCTTCAGCGGCATGGTGACCAAGCCCTGGAGCGAGCGCAAAAAAACCGCGCAACAGCTTCTGATCGAATCTACCGGGCCGCTGTCGAAGATTCCGGGCGTCCGCGTGATTCCTCTGACGCCGCCACCACTGCCGGGCGGCGGAGATTTCCCCGTCGATTTCGTAATCGCTTCGCCGGGCGAGCCGCAACAGTTGCTCAACTTCGCGAAGCAATTGGTAGGAAAGGCTTTCGCGAGTGGTCTATTCATCTACGCTGATTCTGACTTGAAGTTCGACCAGCCCCAGACCGAAGTCGTCTTCGATCGTGACAAGCTGCGCTCGCAGGGAGTCGACCTGAGCCAGGCCGGTCAGGATCTCTCCACCCTGCTGGGCGGAAATTACGTCAACCGGTTCAGCATTCAGGGCCGAAGTTACAAAGTTATTCCGCAGGTCAAGCGCACGGAGCGTTTGACCCCCGAGCAACTCTCGCAGATCTATGTGACCGGATCGCAGGACAAGCTCGTGCCGCTCTCCACCTTTGCTACTTTGAAAACAACGACTCAGCCGCGAGAGCTGAAGAAATTTCAGCAGCTCAACGCAGTCCGCATTCAGGGAGTGGTGCCGCCGGGAGTTCCGCTGGATCAGGCGCTGCGCGTGCTCGAAGATGAAGCCAGGACGATTCTGCCGCAGGGCTTCACCGTCGACTATGCCGGCGAATCCCGACAGCTTCGCACCGAGGGCAGCAAATTTCTTGGCACCTTCCTGTTGTCCGGCATACTGATTTACCTGGTGCTGGCAGCGCAGTTCGAGAGTTTTCGCGATCCCTTTATCATTCTCGCGGGGTCGGTGCCGCTGGCGATTTCAGGCGCCCTGCTGTTCTCCTTCCTGGGGTTGACCACGCTCAACATATACAGCCAGGTGGGATTGATCACCCTGGTTGGACTAGTGTCGAAAAACGGCATCCTGATTGTGGAGTTCGCCAATCACTTGCAGGAGACAGGACGAGACAAACTGGCCGCGATTATCGAAGCCTCCGAAACCCGACTGCGGCCGATTCTCATGACGACTGCCGCCACGGTCATCGGTCACTTTCCGCTGGTGCTGGCAAAGGGTCCGGGAGCCGGAGCGCGAAACAGCATCGGAATCATGCTGGTCAGCGGCATGATCATCGGAACGCTGTTTACGCTGTTCATCGTGCCTTCGATTTATATGCTGGTGGCACGGACGCACACGCGGGCTGCGGAAACGGATGCCGAGCCGGAAGGCATTCTCGAACCGGCGGGGGCGGCGTTCTAGCGACAAGCCGTCATCCTGGAATGACTGGCTACTGGTTGGGCGGTCTGTTGCCAGATTCGCCCAAAACCCCGGATTTGCCCAAAACCCCAGATTCGCCTAGAACCATGGTCCGGTACATTCGTTGGACCATATCCCTCTGGGCCGGCGTCATCGGACCGTCCTCTTGCAGTCCCATGGCCCTGAGGGAACGCTTGTAAACTTCTTCCCGCTCCTGCCGCGTCAGCTCCTTGGCCCGCGCTGGGTCCTGCATCTTGAGAGCATTCTGCTGGATGCGGGCATCATCGGCGGCCTTTTCCTTCGCTGCCTCGGCCAATCGGGTCTGCTCAGCCTCACCCAGCAAGTGAATTTCGGAGCGCATGGCAGATGCTCTATCTCGAGTCTCCGGCGAGCAGACGTCAAAGCCCTCGATCAGGCGCATAGTATCCTCGGCCTCGAGGAAGTGCATTTTGTGCTGTACTACGGCTCCGCGAACGGGACTGAGCGCGGCCTCGCATTGAGAGGCCAACGCAAACTGCACCCCGACGTGTAACTCTTTGTCCTCTGCAATATCAATCAAAGTTGGAATGTCTGTGGTAGTGAGTTTCCTGGAAAGCGCTTTCAGCGACCGGCTGCTATAACCGAGTCCGTGAGCACCTTGAGTTCGGCTATAAAGAATAATATGTCGAACCCGTTCGACGGATTTCGGGTCTCGATCTGGCGATTGCGCGATCGCAGCCGCGAAAAGGCCGCCCAGCAAAAGAACCAGTAACGGAAACTTCAGCCGCCGCACCTTCATGAGATGAGACTCGTCTACGGGTTTGAGAGCCGTTTGGAGATCAGGGTGGCGTGGAGTACACCCTTTTTCTCCCAGGCGCCCCGGCAGATCACTCGATCACCGTCCTGAACCTGTTTGGCATCGATGTCGTTGACCTTCTTGCTGCCGTGTTCCTGACTGACCCATCGCGTCGAGCTGTCGTACTGGATGGCCATTTCGGCGCCCTCCGCGTTGCGCACAGTGAGCGTTGAAGTATCCGGATTGCTCCTGATGATTGTCCCCTCCCAACGCGCCCGCTTGGTCTTCTCGGCGGCTGGAGCCTCCGGCGTCGGGGTGTTCTGGGCGATGACTGTTGTCGACAGCGGGAACGCAAGCGCGAACACAAAAGATAGTGCGAGTAGCTTTCTCATGATCTCTTCACCTCCGTCTTCACCTGTTCATTTTCAGCGGAAGACCTTGCGGCAGGAACGATAGACCTGGAAGGTGAAAAGAGCAAGCGGCAGTCAAGATCGGCCACGGTTGCGGTTCGCCCTCTGGTACAATCCTGCTCCGAGGGGGAAACACATTGGCAAACTTGTCTGGGGTTATGAGGCAGTTGAAATTGGAACGTGACCGGGTACAGCAGCAGCTATCAGGATTGAATGCAGCACTTGAAGCTTTTGCGGGCGTTTACCGAGGCGAGAACGGATTTAAAGCTCGCCGTAAAATCTCGGCCAAAGGACGCGCTCGCATCGCAGCCGCCCAGAAAGCGCGCTGGGCCAAGGTAAGGGGCGAGGAGAAAGCTCTCAAGCCCGGCAAACGCACGATGTCGGCGTCATCTCGTCGCAAGATCGCAGCCGCCCAGCGAGCGCGGTGGGCGAAGGTCAGGCGGGAGAAGAAAGCCGGCTGAAGCGGACGATAGCCCGTTTAAGCGAATAGCTCATTCGGGCTATTGAATTTGCCGCTAGTTCCGTTTAGTAGTCGTCTTAGTTGCCGGTGATTCCAATGAAGAGCTTCAACCACCAAGGACACGAAGGATCACCAAGGAATTCCTTTGTGTACCTTCGTGCCCTCGGTGGTTGAAGCCTTTTTGTCCTTTTTGGGGTGCCGATTTGAATTCTTTACACACTTCGACTGACTTCCCGATCTCCGAACTCGAGAAGGATCAGCTGTTCTGGCACATATCGCTGGGGCTGGACTTATCCGATCGTTCAGTGCTGGAAGCGGAAGTATTGATCTGGCGCATCGCCCGGCAAAAGTCTGCAACGCTAACCCGGCACTCCCTGAACCAGGGGGACAGCGACCTGTTTACCTAGCGAGCCGGCGCAGGATGGTCGTCCACCTTTACCGCCCACACCAGGGCAATAACCCATCCCACAAGAGTCCATCCGAGAAAAAGGTTGAGAAGAAAAATGGATAGCGTATTCCGCTTGCTGCGGGCCAGGGCCACGATCGAGGGAATGAAATAGAAGAGAAACCCAAAGCCAAAAAATGGAGGAAAGATGACGAAAGCAAAATTCATGCCGCCTGCGCCTCCAGCTACGCTAACGCCAGTTTAGCACCACGTACATCTGACTCAGATTCCTCCGCTCCAGTCACCATACCCAGAAATACTGCTTAGCCGGATACAACATCCCCGACCGGACTATACGGGGTTGCGGGTATGGCCGCTGAGAAACGCGTCGGCGCATCCTTAAAGAGTAATGGAGGATCCCCCGATGCAAAACGCGCAGCTTGAGTCCGTGAGCCACGTTCCGGTGAAAGAATATCGTATTAGTGCGGATGGAAAGATTGAGGCCCGGGTCCTGGATGGCAGACGTGAACAGGATAGCGCATGGAAGCAGGTCTCGCCCGAGCACCTAAGCAGCCACGTCAGACAAAACACCGCGATTGCCCGCTGGTTAGAGCAAAGGCTCGGCTGGAGACGGTTATTGTGGGCGTGTGTGGCGGATGACAGCTCAAATTCCTGATCCGTAACTCGCCAGCCACGCGGATTCTTCTAACCCACGATTCGTCTAATGGGAAAGCCGCTTCGAGATCAAGGTAGCATGCAGTACGCCATCCTTGTCCCAGGTTCCTTTGCAGATCACGCGATCATGTTCCGCAACCTTGCTGGCGTCAATGTTCTCGACCTTGTCGCTGCCGTGCCACTGACTGACCCATCGCGTCGAGCTGTCGTACTGGACGGTCCTCTCGTCATTCGCCGAACTTGTCTTGCGGACTGTCAGCGTAGATTTATCCGGGCTGAGCCTTACGACATTACCTTCCCACCGCGCCTCTTTGCCTGCGGCTGGGGCATCCTGGGTGAACGCTGCCGTTAACAGCGGGAGCACAAGCACAGATGCGAACAACAACGTCAGTATCTTTTTCATGGTTAACATCCTCTCTTCATCGGAAAGCGTTTGTCGCCGAAAGACCATGCGGCAGAAAAGATAGCCCGCGCGATTGAAAAGAGCAAGCTGTAACAAAATCCAGGTTGTCCTTCGAGATTTCGCTGGCGAGCCCTAGCAGGGCACAAAAGCCGTTATTATCCGGCCTGTCGTTTCAGCTTGTCGTGTGTTGACTTAACCTGAGTCGACTCAACCTGGGTGACCGGCAGCGAAGGTTTTGCATGTGGTTTGTCGAGATGGCGAGAGAAGCAGGGACTGCAGAATATCTGGTCACAAAGTTCGCACGACTCGGCGTGCAGCTCGCACACGCTTGTGCCGCAATGTCCGCACGCCTCGGACGAGGATCCGCCACAGCGTACTTCCGAACGGAGAATGATTCCGCAAGGCACACGAATTAGATGCATGGAGCTTGGATGTGGTTCCACAAGGGTTGCCGCAGGGTTGCGTAGGGCGCGCCACGGTTCAAGCCCGCAAAGGGAATACGCGTTTTCCCCGGCCTGCCGCACTTCTCTGAAGTCTCTTCCCCTCTGCCTTTGGTTCGACTAATATCGCGCTTGCTGCGGTGCATATGGTCGGGCAGGTTCTCAAGCATTATCGAATCCTCGAGCAAATTGGCGCGGGCGGCATGGGGGTGGTGTATCGCGCTCACGACGAAGAACTGGACCGCGACGTCGCCATAAAGGTTCTCCCGCCGGGGACCCTGGACGATGACTCCACCGGCCGCCGCTTCCGCAAAGAAGCACTGTTGCTGGCACGCCTGAATCATCCCAATGTGGCCACGGTCCACGAGTTCGGCCGGGATAAGGGAGTGGACTTCCTGGTCACCGAGTACATTCCTGGTCTCAATCTCGATGCCAAGATTGCCGGACGCCCGCTGCCGCCTCGCGAAGTCATGAGTCTGGGAATACAGCTGGCGCACGGCCTGGCCGCAGCTCACGAGCAAAACTTGGTTCATCGCGACCTCAAGCCACCTAACCTGCGCATCACGCCGGACGGCCGCCTGAAAATACTCGATTTCGGCATTGCCCGCCTGGCGACCGCCGACGGCAATCAGAACATGACCGCCACCATGACGAGTTCCCAGGAGATCACGGGAACCCTGCCCTACATGGCGCCTGAGCAATTGCGCGGCGAACCTACCGACGTCAGCAGCGATATCTGGTCCGCCGGGGTTGTGCTTTACGAGATGGCTACCGGCCGCCTGCCCTTTAAACGCACTAATGGACCGCTCCTGATCAATTCCATACTTAATGAAGAACCGGAGTCGCCGCACAAACTCAATAGCCAGATTTCTGCCGGACTGGAAAACGTCATCCTCAAGGCGCTGGTCAAGAGCCCACGCTACCGCTACCAATCGGTTCGCGAACTCGGTATTGATCTGGAGCGCCTGACCACGGGAGGGTCCCCGCTGAGCGCCACCCGCCGCGAGCGCTGGTGGAACAACGCCGGCCCGTACCGCTGGTGGATTGCGTCTGCGCTTGTCTTCTTGTTGTTGCTTTTGGCGGCTGTCTTGGCGTCGGCTCCGATTCGCGCCCGTCTGGCTTCTCTCCTCTCCAGCGGTAACGAGAAGCACATCGCGGTCTTGCCCTTCGACAATATTGGGAACAATCCCGAAACCGAAGCCATCACCGAAGGCTTGATGGACAGCATGACCGGAAAGCTGTCCAACCTCGAGGCAGGCCAGCAATCGCTTTGGGTGGTTCCCGCCAGCGTGGTTCGGCAGCGCCACGTCGATGACCCCGCCACCGCTCTGCGCGATCTGGGTGCCACAGTCGTGGTTAAAGGCAGCATTCAGCGCGCCGGGCAGGACGTGCGCCTCACCGTCAATCTGATCGAAACCAGGACTCTGCGTCAGCTCGGGGCGGTGGAATTGGAAGACCGCGCCGCCGATGTTGCGGCCCTGGAGAACGAAGCCGTTTCCCGCCTGGCGAAAATGATGAACCTGGCCATTACGCCGGAGATGCTTCGTAGCGCTGGCGAAAGCGTAACCCCCGCCGCCTACGAGTCCTATCTGAAAGCGCTTGGACTCATCCAACGTTACGACAAGCCGGGCAATCTCGACTCCGCCGTCACCGCTCTTACCAACGCCGTTAACAGCGACCCACATTTTGCCATTGGCTATACCGCGCTGGGCGAAGCCTATCGCCTTAAATATCAGGTCGACCGCAATCCGAAATGGATCGATGAGGCCCTTGCCAGCTGCAAGCGCGCCAGCGAACTCGACGATCGCCTTCCCGGAACCTACGTCACTCTGGGAAACATTCACGATGACACCGGCAAGCACGATCTCGCCATCCAGGAATTCCGCCACGCCCTGGATCTGAATCCACGCGATGCCGACGCCCTCAGCGGAATGGCCCACACCTATGAAACCGCGGGCCACATTGCCGACGCCGAAGCGGCTTATAAGAAAGCCATCGATCTCCGCCCCGATTATTGGGATGGGTACAACTCGCTGGGGCTTTTCTATGACCGGCAGCGGCGATTTGATGATGCTGTCGCGCAATTGAAGCACGCCATTGACTTGACTCCGGACAATGCTCAGGCCTACTTCAATCTCGGCGCGGTTTATCTGGATACTGAAGATCCGCAGAAAATTCCCGATGCAGAGAAGGCCCTCAGGAAGTCGCTGGAGCTGAGCCCCAGCTATCCTGCCTATGCCAACCTGGGATATCTCTATCTCCAGCAAGGGCGTTACGCGGACTCTGCGGCCATGACGGAGAAGGCTCTTCGCTTCAACGATCGAGACTATGTCGGATGGGAAAACCTGGCCCTTGCCTATTCCTGGCTGAACCAGAAAGACAAAGTCGTTGCCGCCCGGGAACGGGAACTCGTCCTGCTTGAAGAAATGGCGAAGCTGAAACCACAGGATGCCAACCTGCAAGTCGGTCTGGGCTTTCTCTACGCCAAAAAGAATCTTCCCGACCGAGCTATTCCCCGTCTACAATCGGCGCTCGCCCTTGCGCCCGACGATCCCGGTGTCCTGATCAGCGTGGGAGACATCTATGAAGTTCTGGGCCAACGCAAACTGGCCATTGAGTTCATGGAAAAAGGAATCCAGAAAGGATTCCCCGCGCAGGGTCTGGCGCACGACCCCGACGCGCAGGCATTGCTATCCGATCCCAATTTCAGGCCCCAGTCAAAGAAGTAGTCGCTCTTGAAAGGAGCCAGCCATGGCAGCAGAACGAGCAATTCCGATCGCCGATTCTAATACGATCACCATCAACGCCGATGGAACCTACACACCGCCCGGGGGTGTGTCTATCAACCCCGGGGGAGTGGTGAAGTTCGAAGTGAGCTTACCCAGCCGGCAAGAACACCTGCTACATCCCCATCGGTCCTATCACCTTTGGCTCGGAAAAAAAGAAGACTCCAGTGAACACAGGCGGAACCGTGAAAGTAGGGTCGCACTAGAACGAGGCAGGAAGTGGGATCCGGCGCCTCGCGCTGGATCCCGCTGTGTCGCGATAGATCTGGTGGCGGAGCGCCAGGGCCCGCAGGTATTTCACACGGGGCTCTTTTCCGCGCCGTCGTCGTTGCTACAGGGCTACACATTCACTGGGGACGCAGCACCTGGTAGCGCGTGATGGTATAGCCAAGCACTGCACCAAGAAACACATCCGAGGGAAAGTGCGCGCTGGTGGTTATTCGGGAAAGGCTGATCGCGGTGGCGAAGCCGTACACCGCCCACGGCACCCAACGATGGGTGTGGTAGCGCGTCGCAACCACTGTGGCAACCGCAAAAGCGCCGGCCGCGTGCCCGGACGGAAAACTGCTTCCTTTTAACGGTGACTTCCCGCCATTGAAGAAGGTGTCACTGAATGGCGCCCCCGGGGCCACATCCGAAGGACGTTTCCTTCGGGTGATTGCCTTGATTGCCAAGTCAACCACAGCGCTGTCGGCGTAAGCCTCTCCCGCAAGCAATGCCGTTCCCACCTGATATGAGTCATGCCGGGCGTAACCAGCAATTAGCAGTGATGCCGGTAGGGCTATCACCTCGGCGGTGGTAATTGGGGCGTCGAAGGTGTCATTCACGTCGTCCAGATTTCGCGAATGAGAACGAAAATAGGGCATCGCGTGGGGATCGGCGACAATCAGCCCGGCAGTCCCGCCCGCGATGGCGAGCGTGGGAAGCCAGTAGTGTCCCTTCGCCAATTGACCAGGAAACAACAGCCAAATGGCTTTTTGATCGTGAAGAAAGTCTTTGGGCAGACTACGCCACGTCACTTCCCGGTTTGTAGGTGAGTCCGAGGGTTGTCCATAGGATTCCTTGGCATGGGATGGACTATCCGGCAACTCGGAATTCGTGGTCTGCGAAGTCGCCAATTGGGCTGTACAGGCAACCACGACAAACATTACGCAAACTCGGGATAACTTAAACATAGTTGCCTTTTGATGTGCTTCTGTGACTGAAGGTAGGCTGGGTAATCTCTTGAATCGAAGAATTATCACTGCTTTGGCACTTGCGAAACGTCTGGCATGTGTACCTTAACGTTCTGGTTCTTATCGTGGGCTCCATTCCCTAAGTCCAATCCAAATTCCGGATGGTCATACGTACCAGTGATCTTGACCGGAGCCAAATAGCCATCGGGTTTGTTTTTAAAAAGAGGATCCAGCACTTTCAGCATCAGCGATTTGATTCCGTGAGTTGTCTTGGAAATCTCGGCCACGGTTTTCAACGTTCCATGAAGATCGATCTTCTCGCTGATTAAGTTGTAAGTTCCGTGCATTTCGGCCGTGGCGCCGGGGACCCCGAACGAAAGATGGGAGAGGGTGGCGATACCGTTTCTAAGAAGAACGTGCCCTTTCAAGTCCGACAACACGTTCCGGGAATCACTATCATCGTTTCCAGGCTTATGATTCTTGCCTCCGAGAGCTCCCCGACTGAGGCTGTTTACTCCCTGTTGCGTATCAGACTTGGTAAAATTACCGCCGTCAATGCCAAAGTCGCCCTGCAACTCCAATTTTTTCAAAAATGGTTCCTTTCCGGGCGGGACGGAAACTTTTGCGTTGAAGCTGACGACGCCCGACATCGGGGCCTGGGGTGACTGGGTAAAGAGCAGCAGAAGATCCTGAATTCTCCCGTCTTTGCTGGCCATTGTGAGTGACGTGGTTTTGCCTGTCTGACCGGCCTGCCCCGAGACGTTTCCCGCGGCCCAAATGTTGGTATCGCGAAAATTCGCATTCACGTTCTGCAGAAAAACATCTCCGTTTTCGGCATTCACAATCGCGTGAAACTGAGTTTGGAGTTGTTGGTGATGAGTGCTTCGCGTTACGGCGAAGAGCGGCACGTCGGTTTTTCCCTGAACCTCGATATGCTCCAAGGTGCCGGCATATTCTCCTGATGAAGCAAGCAGCCCACTAATTCCCGGGAACACGCCCAGATCCGCGCGTTCAAGGCGATAGTCCCCGGATACAGCGGTCTTGCCCACGTTGTCGGAGTTCCATGGACCGAACTTCCCGTTGGTGGTGATTTCACCCGGCGGTTCCGGATTCGAAAGCGTCGCTCTGAACGCTGCCGGGGCATTGCTGCCCACATGGCTTATGGTGAATCCGTGAAACGCAAACCGGAGCGGCGGAGAGTCTGCCTGGCGCGATGCCACTTCAAGAACCGTTCCGTCCGCTACCAGATCATCCACCACCACCGACGATCTTTGGGGCGTCTTGAAATTTTCACTTCCCAGCGGAGGGACCAGAATATGCATGCCCTCCACCAGAATCAGTTTCAGGTGTCTGGCAAAAATGCCGGAGAAGGTGCCCCGAATCGTTAGCCTTTCAACGGTGATCAGCGGCGGTGTGCCACCCTTTGGATTGTGTTGGAAGATGACCTGTTCCAGGACGCAGCCAGGGTGGGGAAAGTATGTCGCGTGAAAAGAACCCGCCGTCACCTTGCTGTCGCTCTCGTCCGCCAGTTCCTTTGTGACCGTATCCAGCCGAAAGGGCCAGAAGACCGTCAACAGGACGATGCCAACAAGCGCCAGACCCAGCACCGATAGCGCGGCCAATTTAAGCCATCGCGGCTGGCCCACCGGCGTTTGAGAGAGCACTTGAGACATAGCAACTCGAAGTGCTTGGAGGCGTAGAGTTTGTTTCGGGTTGTGAGCTGCTTGCGTTATCACCCCATTTAAACATGCGGATAGCCGCAAAATGCACTAGCATTGATGCAATTGTGACCGGCAGAGGGTCGTAGCGGGCATTCCTGGTACCTCCGGTTTCGGGTCTCCAGCATCCAAATCATGCACGATTCCGGGGAGGAAGCGGACACGGAGGCTTGAAAATGAGCAGAATGGGACACACCGAGGAACTTTTTCTGTGAGAACCTTTGCCATTGTCATGGCGCTTGTTCTGGCTTTGGGCTGCCCGACCGAAACCGAAGCCTATGCCGTTCTCGCGCACGAAGCCATCGTTGACAGCGTATGGGACACCAACATCCGTCCCTTGCTGTTAAAGCGTTTTCCGGGTGCGACCGCGGCAGAAATCAAGGAAGCGCACGGCTATGCCTATGGCGGGGCCATTATCCAGGACATGGGGTACTATCCCCACGGAAGTTTTTTCTTCAGCGACTTGACCCACTACGTGCGCAGCGGAGATTTTGTCCTGGCTCTTCTCCGGGATGCGAAAGACATCAACGGTTATGCGTTTGCGCTCGGCGCCCTCGCTCACTACGCCGCCGACAATGACGGCCATCCCATGGGCACGAATCGCGCGGTTCCGATCCTCTATCCCAAGTTGAAAAAGAAATATGGCGACTCCGTCAGCTACGAACAGGACAAACTCGCGCACGTAAAGACGGAATTTGGATTCGACGTGCTGGAAGTAGCGCACGGACGATACGCTCCCGACAGCTACCACGACTTTATTGGCTTCGGAGTGTCGGTTCCATCTACTGGAACAGGCGTTCCAGGACACCTACGGCCTGAATCTGAAAGAGGTTCTGTCGAACGAAGATAAGGTGATCGGTTCCTACCGTCATGACGTCAGCCAGCTTCTTCCAAAGGCGACTCGCGTGGCCTGGAGTCTCAAGAAAAACGACATCATGAAGGATCAGCCGGGCATGACGAAAAAGAAGTTTCTCTACAATCTTTCTCGAGCAAGTTACCAGAAGAACTGGGGACACGAATACGAGAAGCCCACGTTCGGCGAAAGATTCCTCGCTTTCCTGGTTCGCATTCTTCCCAAATTCGGGCCTTTGAAGGTGCTGCAACTCAGGACCCCAACGCCTGAGACAGAACGAATGTTCGAGGCCAGCTTTAACGCGACCCTGGATCGCTATCGACTACTGCTAGGCCAGGTAGGGACTGATGGACTGCAACTGCCTAACGACAATTTTGACACCGGTCGAATAGACGGACCGGGAAAATATCGTCTCAATGACGAGACCCATGCAAAACTGCTCGACACTTTGGCCAAGCAAAATTTCCGCGGCGCTTCCCCGGAAGTTCAAGCCGAACTACTGGAATTCTTTGGGCATCCGGATGCGCCTTATACGATCAAGCGAAAGCCAAAGGAGTGGGCCAAGGTTCAGGCCGAACTTGAACAACTGAAAAACGCAGCTCCATCGACAGTGAGGGAGACTAGCCTTCTGACTAAGTAGCTATTCTCAAATGGCTTGGGATATTGGTGCCGGGAACAGGACTTGAACCTGCACGCCTTTTGGGCATTGGATCCTAAGTCCAACGCGTCTGCCAATTCCGCCATCCCGGCCCGGATTTATTTTACCCGGGTTTTATTTTAACTGATGACTGGGATGGCAAGTATCATTCCACTGTTTGTATCATTCACTTGCTTGTATCATTCACATAAGATGGCGCATCGAATGAACACGGTGCCAAATCGTATCTCAAAGTGGATGGCTGTGACGCTGCTGTCGGTTATTTCCGCGGCAGCGACGGCGGGACAGGATACCGCTCTCATGAACGTTACGCAGCCGCAGCCTGCGGGCTGCCACCACCGTGACGGCGCTCCATCTTCCAGGCCCGTAAGCTACCGCTGCTGCCAGAGCGGACACGATTCGGCGATCCTGCAATCTTCCCTCAGCTCGCAGTTGGAGTTCTGCTGACTTGACGTCGTTGGCCGATTCGAGCCAGAACACGACGCTGACCATCGTTCGTCGCAACCTGCGAAAATTGGCGCTGCCGTCTGCCGATCCACCCGGAACTACGCCTCTGCGGATCTAGAATCCGCCCCCAAGAAAACCTCTGCGGTTAAAGCCGGCTTGGCTTAAGGCCACGACTCGCAAGTCGCGCCTTTCAGCCCATCGCATCGGCGTAATTTTGCAGCCACTCAGCTGACCAGGTGGCCGCGCGACCACCCGGTGGAACTTGAGGAGATCATCGTGCGGAAAACGCTTTTGCTGCCGATCGCGGCAGCACTCGTGGGCACTTGCTTTCTGGTTTCGACCATCCCGGCCGATGCCCAGGACGGCGACTCCGGAATGACGATGGACATGCCTGGGCAAACCGGCTCCCGGCAGTCAACGCCTGGCATGGGTACCATGAATGGTATGGACGAAGGCATGCCGCAGATGCAATCCCAGTCGCTGATCGAATCGCTGTTGCAGCACGCAACGTCAGGCACCGATGCGGAACCCAACTCCACGCCGTCCTCCATGTTGATGATCACCAAGGGTGGCTGGACGTTGATGTTTCACGGCGAAGCTTTCCTGAGCGAGATTCAGCAGAGTGGGCCGCGCGGCGCCGACAAACTCTTTTCCACCAATTGGTGGATGGCGATGGCGCAACGAAAATTCGGCAGAGGCACCCTCACGATTAAAACCATGCTCAGCTTCGAACCGGCCACGGTTTCGGACCGCCGTTACCCGGAACTCTTCCAGCAGGGCGAAACTGCTTTCGGGCGCCCCATCGTGGATGGACAACATCCGCACGATTTCTTCATGGAGCTGGCCGCTCTTGTACGACTACCAGCTGGGCGAGCATACGCTCCTGTCTGTGTACGCGGCTCCCATGGGCGACCCGGCGATGGGGCCGATCGCCTATCCTCATCGAGCCTCGGCGTCGGAAGATCCAATCGCGCCCCTCGGACATCATCTCCAGGACTCCACGCATATCGCGGCAGATGTAGTGACGCTGGGCGTCGCCTACCACAGTCTGCGGCTCGAGGCCTCCGGCTTTCATGGACGCGAGCCCGACGAATTTCGCTGGAACATCAACTCTGGAAAAATTGATTCGTGGTCCACCCGGGTAACAGTCAATCCGGGACAAAACTGGAGTCTGCAATATTCCATCGCGCAGCTGCACAGCCCCGAGGTGCTGGCTCCCGAGGAAGACGTCCGGCGCATGACGGCATCGGTGCAATATAACCGTCCCATGACAAATGGCAACTGGGCCTCGCTGCTGCTTTGGGGACGGAATCAGGATGTCGCGGGTGGCAACGTGGGAAACAGCTACCTTCTGGAATCGACTCTGCGATTCTTGCAGCGGAATTACGCCTGGACGCGGATCGAGAATGTGGATCGCACCAACGAACTGCTTCTCGGTGAAAATCCGGAGCCGCCCGGATTCAGCGAGCGTTATTTCACCCGCGTGCAGGCTTACAGTGTGGGTTACGAACGCGAGGTCGGACATATCCCTCACCTGTCGACTGGGCTAGGCGCGCAGTTCACCTGGTACGGTGTGCCTGAGGACCTGAAGGCGATCTATGGCTCTCATCCGGTTGGCGGGATCGTCTTCCTGCGGGTGCGGCCGCATTAGGGCGCGTGTAGAAAAACCGCACCCTTCGTGCCGGGCGCCACTTCCCACTTTCTTTCTCCGCCGCACTCCCGCTACACTGACTCTCCTATGTCGAACCCAACTCAGCCCAACATCAAGTTGACCAATGTCAACGACTATCGCGAGAACTACGCTAACAGTGTGCAGGTACGCGTGAACGTCTGGGATTTCTTCCTGGTATTCGGCACTTTGCAGCAGCAAAGCGAAACCCAGGTGGAGGTGAATAATTTTCAGGGCATCTATCTGAGCCCACAGCAGGCGAAGGCGCTATCTGCCATCCTGCAGCAGAATGTGGCCGGATACGAAAGCACGTTTGGCGAAATCAAACTTGATCCGCGTATGATGGCCACCGGGCAAGTGAATTAGCCGGTAGACAGAGTGTCCTCGACCGCAGTGAGAACCGCACGCCACCCCTCGCGCGGCACCCCGCCCCTGCTTGTATTCGCTCTGACCTTTGCGGTGCTGATGGCGCTGCACGCTCCCTTGCTGCGCCTGCCTTATTTCTGGGACGAGGCTGGATACTACGTGCCGGCGGCGCGCGATCTTCTGCTCACCGGAAGCCTGATTCCGCACTCCAGCGTCTCCAACGCACACCCGCCTCTGGTGATGGCCTATCTGGCGCTGTGGTGGAAGCTGGCAGGCTTCACTCCTTTCGTGACCCGCACCGCCATGCTAGTGGCTGCAGCGTTCGCCCTGCTCGGCATCTTCCAGCTGGCGAAGAGCGTCGCCCACGTCGAAGTCGCGATCGCGACCGCTATCCTGACCGCGCTATATCCGGTATTCTTCGCGCAAAGCTCTCTCGTCCATCTCGACTTGGCGGCTGCGGGATTTACCTTCTGGGGCCTGTACGCCTATATGAAAGGCAAAGGATGGGAGACAGCGCTCTGGTTTTCGCTGGCCAGTCTTACCAAAGAGACTGCGATTCTGGCACCCCTGGCGCTCCTGGTGTGGGATTTCGGGTCACGGCTGGCCCGCTTCAAAGATGGAAACGAATGGCGATTGAGATTTCGCCGCCGCCTGCACAATCCGTTCCTGCTTCTGGTTCCGGCTGTGCCTCTCGCCACGTGGTATGCCTACCATTATTCGCGCACTGGTTTTGTTTTCGGCAATCCTGAATTCTTTCGCTACAATGTCGAAGCCACAGTTCGTCCTCTGCGGATCGTGCTCGCCTTGCTGATCCGTCTGTGGCAAACCTTCGGCTACTTTCATCTCCTGCTGCTGACCGTCGCCATGCTGTTGGCGATGCGGCTGCCGCCACTTCGTGACTCGAGCGGGGAACGCCCGCGCATCGCGATGGACGCACAGCTTGCCATGCTCGCAGTGTTGCTCGCCTATGTATTCGCCATGGCGCTGGTGGGCGGCGCGGAACTGGCGCGCTATATGCTGCCGGTGGTTCCCCTGGTGATCCTGGTTTGCGTTTCGACGCTATGGCGCCGGGTGCGCCTGTGGCGAGGAGTAATCATCATTATCGGGCTCGCGTTCGTGACGGGATGGTTCATCAATCCGCGCTACGGGTTTGCGCCCGAAGATAACCTTGCCTATCGCGACTACATACGGCTGCACCAGCATGCGGAAGAGTTCCTGGAAGCGCGTTATCCGATGGCTGGAGTGCTGACCGCGTGGCCCGCCAGCGACGAATTGACCCGGCCCTATCTCGGCTACGTCAACCGCCCGATGCGGGTGGTGCGAATCGAAAACTTCTCGGTCGAGCAACTGATGTCGGCCGCCGATGTCCGCTCGCAATTTGACGTCGCGCTGGTGTTTTCCACGAAATATGAGCCCGCTCATCCGCTCCTCGAACACTGGCGTTTATGGGAGGAGTGGAAGACCCGCTTCTTCGGTTACCACCGCGATGTGCCCCCCGCGGCCGCCGCACAAATCCTGGGGGGGAGCGTTGTGTACGCCGAAAGCCGCAATGGGCAATGGATTGGAGTTGTTGAATTAGAACAGGTCGTGGATGCTCGCAACTGAATTCATGAACCACCAAGGACACGAAGTTACACGAAGGAAAACCTTCACGTTTATTACTGCTGCGGCGTGGGCTGGGCCGGTGGCGGAGCCTGAGATCCCATGGAAAAACCTGTGCCTCCGATTCCTCCTGGGGAAGCCGGATTTTGCCCGGTCGAAGAGGAATTCTGCTGCTGAATCGGAGCGGCGATGCTCAAAGGCGGTTGCGCCGGCGTGGTAATCAGCCCGCCGCGATCCATGGTCGGGTCATAAATAAATTGCCACTGGTTGTAGTGATTCTTGTGGTTGAACTCCCGAATGCTCTGCGCCTTGCTGATGCTGGCGACTCCGAGAATCGGTCCACCGCCGAAAACCGCGCTGGACAATTTGTCGCTTCCCGCGCCGGAATTGGCGGGACCGGTTTTTGAATCGTTCCCAGATTGATCGCTGGATTGGTTCGGCGTCCCCGCAGCGGCCTGGCCTCCGCCGTCACCGGAATTGTCGGCTGCGTCGCTCGCACCGGCCGCGCCTGTCTCAGACCCCGGTTGTCCAGACCCAGTTCGCCCGGATCCACCGGGGTTCGGCGTCCCTCCCAGCAACATCCCGCTGGCTGCCCCCGGCCCCGAAGCGTTGGCAGTGGCCCCGCCCAGCGGCGATGCGCCCGGAATCGCGCCACCTCCGATGGCAGCCGCCCCGGCGATGCCCGCTGCACCCGTGAGTTGAACCTCACCCACGTGGAGCAGCTTGAAGTCTTTGCCGGTGATGGGATCCTTGTAGCGCTTTCGCAGGAAGCGGACGTTGTTCGTGTTTTCCAGTTCCTCAAGCCGTGAAGGATAACGCCCCGTCTTCTTCACGTAGCGCCGGATGGCGCGCGAATACTGCGTTCCCCGGTGAATCATCTCCTCTTCCCGGTCGCGCCGGACCCGGAACGCAATACTGGGAGCAACCGCCGCTGCCGCAATCGCGAGCAAGGTCACGAACAGCATCAGCATCAGAAGAATGTAGCCTTGCTCAGACCGGCGTTTTTGATCGCCGTTGGTCGTTGGTCGTGGGTCGTTGGCCTTAGGCATAAGCTGCATTTTGTAGGATGCGAGTCTTATATATGGTGGAAACCGGCGCTGCGCCTGGCTTCCGTCTCGTCCCCGAGGGGCCAACGACCAAAGGCCAACGACCAACGACGGTCTTCACGCTACCCCTGCGTCAGCGGAATACTCTGCCGATTGTTATTCAGCACATCTTCCACTTCCACCGATACCGGAGTGATGTGCAGAATCTTGTAGCGGCGATCGACAATGTCACCTTCGCCGGCGATGAAAACATCTTCTCCCTGCGACAGAAAAATCTTTTTGGGCTCGCCCGGCTTGTTGGCAAAGCCGAAAAACTTAAGATTGATCGGCGGGGGTGGTGGCGGTCCTGGCGGAACTACTACAGGAGCCACGGTATGAACCGGAACCACCGGCTTCGGAATATCTATTTGCGCCCGGAATATGTTTCTGCCCGCGCCCTGATACTTGGTGTCCTCGCTGGCTTTGAGCCAGTCATAGCGCAGAGTCGGATCGAGAGAACGCGGCGGGCTCACCCCAGGCTTTTTTCCAGATCCAGTCCGGTGAATCTTGACAGCAGGCCGGTTATCGATGGCCACGACCTGAGCAGTCACGCCTGGGGAAGGGGATTTCGCCGATGCAGGAGAATCGGGCAAGAAGCGCATCACCGTGAGCACCACCGCCAGCACCGCCAGCACGACGGCGGCAATGGTTTTATTTCGGTTCTCGGTTCCCAGCTGCATCAGGAAGTCGCCTTCTGATAAGTCTCCAGTTTCAATTGCAGTTTGACGGTACCACCTTGTTCGCCGGCCAGCTCCACGCTATCGATAATGAAAAACAGCGGATCGCGTTCGAGGGCATTGATGAAACGCACCAGTTGCAGATAATCGCCAGAGAAATCGGCCTGAATTTCCAATGGGCGCAGGCCCACGGTTTCTGTGTCTTTTGATTTGTAGCGAATCTGGCCGATGCGGACATGGTTCTGTCCCGCCACCTTGCCCAGTTCCTCGGAGATCGCCGAGTCCTGGGTAGGCAGCCGGTTGGTGTAAAAGTCTGCGATCTGCTGCTTGGCGGTTGCGATCTTCTTGTCGACGTCTCTCAACGGCTCGGCCTCGTGCGTCTTCAACTGCAATTCCCGCCACAGGTCATTCAGTTGCTCCCGGCGCGACTGTTCCGATCCGATCAAGGGTGAAAACAGCAACAACACCGCCGCGATGTCGACTGCCACCAGGGCAGCGATCGCAATCTTTACCTTCTTGCGGACATCGCGAACGTCCGGCATCAGGGCGTACTCCTCTTATCCGAATCGGACAGGTCAGACACGTAAACCGCGCTGATATCGAACTGCACGTTGTCGCCCGGGGTCAGACCGCTCTGGCTCTGTTCCTCTTCGATCTGGGTCTGCTGGAAGCGTTGCGAACTCTCCATCTTCCGCACCAGTTCGAGGGCGCGCTCCCGCGATTCTCCCGCCACCACCATCTTTAGTTCCAGCTGATTGCCGGGAGCCATGGACGGTTGAATCGAGACCAGGTGCAGCCGCGCCGGCATCACCCGTTCCAGATCCTGGAAAACTTCGGTCCAGGAAAATGCCTTGCGCAGAAACAGATCGTTAAGAAATTGCGAACGGTCGCGCGTGGCGCGATTTTCCGGCAGATTGAGGATGGCTTCCGCCCTGGCCTTTTCCTGATCGCGGACGGCAATCTGCTGCTCGCGTTGCGCAATCAGGCTGCGATCTTTCCGCGCCGCCGCCCATCCCGCCAGCACGCTGTAGAGAAGTACGAGCGTAATCAGGCCGAGCACCGCCAGGGCCGTGCCCCAGCGCATCCACAAGGATCCGGAGTCTTCGTAGGGCTGGGTCGCGAGATTGATGTCAACGCGCATGATTTACGAGAGCAGGGCTCCCACCACTCCGGCCATCCGCCATTTGGGAATCGAACCCACACTTCCACCCAATTGCGCCGGAGAAACCAGGTCCGCGACCTGGGCGCCGGTCTGGGCACGCAGCGCCGGCGCTGCGCCACCTGACTCCGGCAGGCCCGCCACAAAAATCTGGCCGATATTCATCTGGTAGGTGTCCTGAAAAAATACTACCGAAGGGTAGACCTCTTCCGCCAGTTGTTCGCCGGTAATGGTCACGCCCCGGGTGTTCTCCAGCGTGCGAAATAACAGCAGTTGCTGGCCATCCAGGATGGCGATGCTGGTAGTGCGGGCATCGACCTTGATCACCAGCGAAGGCTTGGGCGCATTCGCCGCTCCCAGCGCGGCCAGCATGGAGGGCATCACCACTCCGGGCTCGTAGCCAGCCTGGCGAAACGCGGCTTCGTAGTCTTCGATCACGTTCAGCAACGCCACTGCGGCGATCACGCGCAATCCACCGTTGGAAGGCTGCACATGATAGGAGACCTTGGCCTTTTCCACGTCAAAGGGCAGGGATTTCTTGAGTCGGAATCGGACCACGCTCTCGGCCTCATCCCGTTTACCAGGTAGAGTCTCGAAGTCGAGCAGGACCACCCGGACAGCGGCATCGGGCAGCACTGCAATTACATCCCGCGAGCGCCCACCCAGGCTGGTCAGGGTGTCTCGCAGCGCCTCGTAAACACCGTCCGGCTGGCGCAGATTGGTCTCGAGCAGATCGGGGACCACGCTGCCGGGCGAGAGTTCGTTCGAAGCACAGGCCTCCAACGTGCGCCCGCCGGTTTCGGAAACCCGGCCGGCAAGTACGCGGTCAGCGGATATCTCGCAGGCCAGTCTCGGCCGCAACCCAGGCTTGGGAAATGGAGTCATCGCTATGCTTATCTTAACAAGTAAAGCGCGGTCAGGCGCCCAATTACAATATCCGGAAGGGCACTGTCCGCTCTGCCCAAATGTTGCCGGGCTGTTCGCGCTGGTCCCGCGGCGGAACCTTCCCGGTCTTTCCCGTCACAATTCGGCCCGTCACAGTTCGGTTTTTCGCAGCAGGGAAAACGAGCATCCCGCCAGCGCATAAAGCAGTGGCTCAATGGGATGCCGGTAGCGAGAAAACACCAGAGAGGCGTAGTACACCAGCGGATACGTCGCCAACACGATCAAGAACGGAGCTACCATCGCCGAGCCTCGGCGGAACAACAGCACTAACGCCGCCAGGGCGGCCAACTCGATCAGCACCGTGATCGGCCAATAACCGGCAGGATACATCCAGAAATCAATCGCCCGGTGAGCAGAATCGCGAAGGAACTTTCCCGGGCTTTCCTTTAAGTATTCGAGCGCCCGGGATCCATATTGGGAGACGAATGCAGGTTCCCCGAGTTTTTGATATTCCATGCTCGGACCCAGCGGGTGCACTTCGGACCCGAGGTTGCCAAAATAGATTTCCGCCAGGCCGTTGCTGCGGACCGGAATGAAGCGATGAAATACAACATAGTCCCGCACCAGCCACGGCACCAGGACCAGAAAGGCTGTTCCGGCAAGAATCGCGGACGGTATCCATTGCTTCGTTTTCATCCCCATGTAAACCAGCAAGAACGGCAAAGGAACAAGCAAAGAAGGGCCGACCAGGCCGGCGAAGCCCCAGGTTGCTCCACAAAGCATCCAATCCCGCGCCCGGCCGTTGTTCAGTTCGAGCGTTCTCAGAAACGCATATCCCAGAACCAGCGCCGAGAGACTGGTGTCCCACAAGATGAAAGGCATGAGCATGACGTAGGGTGACAACGCCCACAACCAACCGGCGATCAGGCCCGCTCTTTCATTGACGACAAGTCTGGCGATGCGTACACGACCCACCCAGTCAGGGCGGAACAGATCGCGTTGAAGATCATTACCGCCAGAGCTGAGGCCGGAGTCGCAACGCCAAAAAGCAGAAAGACACAGCCACCAGGGCGGGATAAACAGGTCCTAACCAGGCGGTTGGGCCGGTGGCGTCATGGAATGGAGTCGAGAACGAGTGCTGCAACACGATCCAGCGCGCAATTCCCCCGGCTTCATTGATTCCCCAGGCAAGGGCATTCGGTCTGACGTGGACGAGATACAGGACAACCAGAACGCGCAGAAGCAGTCCTACACCGACAAGAGAGAGTGCACGCTTCATCGGAAGTCAGTTGACAGATTTTACAGGGAGGTTTCCTGACAACTTACGACTGAGAACCGACAACTGGTTCAGCGCATGTTCTCGATGAACGTGACCTTGTTGATTTCCTTCAGCGTGGTCATTCCCAGCCTGACTTTGTCGAGAGCTGACTCGCGCAGGAAGCGCATGCCTTCCTCGCGCGCGGCGCGGCGGATCTCCGAAGTCGGTTTCTTGGCCAGAATCATCTCGCGAATGCGGTCACTGAGGTCGAGCAGTTCATGAATCGCCGTCCGGCCATGAAAGCCGGTGCCGGCGCATTCGATGCAGCCCTGACCTTCATAGAACGCCACCTTCGACCACTGCCCCGGATCCAGTCCGCTGGCTTCCAGCACTTCGGACGGGTAGTGAACCACTGTGCGGCAGGATTCGCAGATCAGCCGAACCAGGCGCTGCGCCAGAATACAATTCAGTGCGGAAACGAAGTTGTAGGGCTCGACGCCCATGTTCAGAAAGCGGCCGATCACGTCGACCACGTTGTTGGCATGGACGGTGGTGAACACCAGGTGGCCGGTAAGCGCCGACTGGATGGCAATCTGCGCGGTCTCGGTGTCGCGGATTTCGCCGACCATGATCTTGTCCGGATCGTGACGCAGGATGGAACGCAGCCCGCGGGCAAAGGTCAGTCCCTTCTTTTCGTTGACCGGAATCTGGGTGATGCCGCGAATCTGATATTCGACCGGATCTTCGATGGTGATGATCTTGTCTTCTTCGGTCTTGATCTCGCTCACCGCCGCGTACAGCGTGGTGGTCTTGCCGCTTCCGGTCGGTCCCGTAACCAGCACCATCCCGTAAGGCTCGGCAATATAGCGCCGGAACTTTCTCAAATCGTCCGCGTCAAAGCCCACAACGTCGAGCACCAGCTTGTGGAACTTCTCGCTCATTGACTCTTTGTCGAGTACGCGCAGCACCGCGTCTTCCCCATGAATCGAGGGCATGATGGACACGCGGAAGTCGATGGGGCGCTCGGGATTGCCGTACTTCACCCGGAAGCGTCCGTCCTGCGGCACGCGGCGCTCGGAGATATCCAGCTCGCTCATCACCTTGATGCGCGAAATGATGGTGGAATGATGCTCCCGCCCGATGGGGGGCATGGCCTGGGTGAGCACGCCGTCGATGCGGAACTTGATGCACACCGAATCGTCGCGAGTCTCGATATGAATGTCACTGGCCCGCCGCTGCAATGCTGTGAAAATCGTGGTATCGACCAGCCGGATAATCGGGCTGATGTCGCCTTGCGCGGTCAGCCGGTCGATGGAGATGCTGTCCTCGCCGCCCGCCTCGTCCTCGGTGACCACTGCCAGGGTGAAGCCTTCGCTGGCTTCTTCCAGCACGCGCTTCGACTGTTCCGTCTTCTTGAGAATTTCGCTGATCTGCGCCAGCGTGGAAACCTTAGTCAGGATGCGTTTGCCCAGCAGCAGGCTGATCTCATCGATCATCATCAGCTGGCTGGGATCGGCGATGGCAATGGCCAGACGTCCGTCCTCGGTTTCATCCAGAGGAATGAAGTTGTAGCGGAACATCAGGTCGACTGGAATCTTCTTGAAGAGATCGTGGTGGAGCTGGAAGTTGTGCAGGTCGACAAACTCGCAGCGATAGCGCCGGGCCACGTCCTGAGCTTTTTCCAGGTCGGCCACGTGCGGTGGAGGAGCCAGCCTGGCTCCGCCATTTCCACCGTGCGCAACGATTGGTTTGTTTTCTGCCATACTCGCCATTCCCACTCTTCCGTCAGTGCCTGACAACGGCTTCCACTAGTGAATATTCGCCCCTAACGAGAAGATCGGCATATACAACGAAATCAATACTCCTCCGACGAACACCGCCATGACGATCAGAATCACCGGCTCGATCAGCGCCATGGTCGCTCCCAGGGCAGTCTGCACATCCTCTTCGTAGAACTCGGCCACCGAATTCAGCATGGCCGGCAAAGCTCCGGTCGATTCGCCAACCTCGATCATCTCCACCGAAAGCTCGGGAAACATTTTCTGTTGCTCCAGGCTTCCGGAAAGTGTCTGGCCCTCGCGCACTCGAGCCGCAGTCTCCTTGATGCCGTTGAGAATGCGCCGGCTGCTCATCGACGCTCCCGCGGTTTCAAGTGACGGGACCAGCGGCAATCCACCGGCCAGCAGAGTCGAGAGCATGCGCGAAAAATTCGCCACCTGGTACTTCAACCATATGTCGCCCATCATGGGCAGCTTCAAAATCATGGCGTCCAGACGCTCCGCGCCGCGATCCGTGTTCTTCCAGCGCCAGAGCGCGGCTACAACCAGGACCGTCCCGATCGCCAGGAAGGGAAGATACTTCTGCGCGTGCGTTCCTACCGCCAACATCATGACCGTGATCGCCGGAAGTTGGGCATTAAGATTCTCAAAGAGTTTGGCAAACTCGGGCACTACGTAAGTCACCAGAAACACCAGCATGACCAGCACCATGGTCACCAGCAGCGCGGGATAAACCAGCGACACCGCCAACTTCTTTTTGAAGGTCAGTCCCAGCCGCTGAAACGCGATATAGCGGCCCAGCACTTCTTCCATGTTGCCGCTTTTTTCTCCCGCCATCAGCGTGGTCGTATAAATTCTGGGAAAAACGCCTTGCGCCGCGAAAGAATCGGAGAGCAGTTCGCCACTCTTCACCCGCTCCCGAACGTTCTGCAGCAGGGACTTCAGATTCTCATTGCGCTGCCGCTTGATCAGCAGGTCCAGAGAGTTCAGAATCGGCAAGCCGGCCTTGATCAAAGTCAGGAACTGCTGGTTGAAGATCACGAACTGGCTTTGCTTGACCTTGCGCCCGCCCAACTGCAACTTGCCGCCGGAAAAAAGTCCTCTTGGCTTTACCCAATAGACCAGGTACCCCTGTTGTACGAAGCGATCACGAACTTCGGATTCGGAGTAGCCATGCTCGACCTGCTGGGCCATGTGGCCGCGATCGTCAGCGACTTTTACCAGAAATTGGGCCATGTCCTGATCTGATTACCTCTGCTGCGGTTACTCCTCGTCCCTCCCAAGTCTAGCATCGGAAGTGTTGACCTGGCGTGAATATGGCCTAACGGGTACTCCTGGGACATATCCGTGGTAACGCTTCAAGTCTTAACTCGAGAGATAACGCCTAAGTGATTGCGAACAAGCACCTTGCCTGGCATCGACGGTTTACGGCCCAAACTCTCCTTCGATGACTTCCACTCCCGGAGGAGCGGTAAACTTGAAGCGCTGGTCGGCCACTGGACCGTTCTCTTTTTGCTCGCTGAAGCGGTACTCGGTTACGGAGTCGTCCGCCTCTTCAAATTGGATGCGGGCAATCTTGTAGTCCGGCGTGATTTCCAGAATAACTTCGCGGATACGGTCCTCCATGCCCTTGGGCACTCCCCGCAGCACGGTATTGCCCGGAGTGACGGGAGCGACATCCGGGGCCAGCGACAGTCCCTGTAACTCTTTTTCCAGCCGGGTCTTACCCAGAGAGGAAATCCCAGAGGCGATCGCAAATCGTCCAGCTTCTTGACCGACGTACGACGCACCTGGCGATCTCCAGGCAAATAGAACCACGCGTCTTTTCCGTCGCTTAGAAACAGCTTCTCTCGGGGAGAACGGTACTCCCAACGCATCTTGCCCGGTTTTTTCAGCCAGAGTGATCCCGATTCCGCGCGTTCGATCCCCTCACCCTGATAGGTCTCGCTGAATTCAGCTTGCAAAGTTTGCAGGTGGTTGTAGTGATTGTCCACGGCCTGAGCGATGGTATGAACGTCAGGCGCAGAATTTGCGGCGGCCGGCGCCGCTGCTAACGAGAAAGCGACCAACAACGCGAAGATAAAATTCCCTTTCACCCCTCAACCATATCGCAGTTCACTGTCCCCATGCAGACGCGAAATGTGGGCGCGGGCGTCCCGCCGTGCGTATCCACCCGAACCGTAGCGCCGGCGTCCCGCCGACTGTCCGGAGGGCATCCTGCCCTCCGTTGCGCAGAATGCTAAAAGCAGCAGGTCCCTCCACTACGCTCGCGTTGCTTCGCTCCGGTCGGGATGACAGATATGAAGTGTAACAGCTGGGATGAGCTAGTCCGTCGGCAGAAACTTGGGTGCCTGCGGCGGAACATATCCCGGCGGCGTGCCCTTTTCGATGAAGGGCAAATCGTCGGGCACTACGTACTTCCACGCGCCCATCGGCAGTCAGTTTGTAAGGATGTCCAAGCGGATCGATCGGAGTGCCGCGCAACAGGTTCGCAGCCTCGAGTTCGGAAAAGCTCGACGGAAAACGGCCAGTCTGCTGCTGGTAGCGTCCGGTGAGGGCTTCCAGGTTGGTGACATCTTCGTCGACTTGCAATGCCCGCAAATGCGCCGCCGCGTTGGCGCGAACGGTTTTGTCTTTCGTGGTCTGGTAAGTGGTGCTCCACATCATCCGGGCCATTTGCCGGTCGCCCGCGTGCTCCGCCATCTTGGCTGCGAGAACGGCCAGGAAGGGATGAGCATTGGGCACGCGCGAGCCTCGGGCGAAAACTTCGGCCGCGCCGGCGTAATCCTGCAAATCCATATAGCGGATGAAGCCTTCGTTGTAATAAAGGCGCCACTCGTTGGGATTGTGGCGGATGCCGAACTCTTCCAGTTCGATGGCGCGTTCCGGCATGCCGTTCGGAGCCAGAAAATTAGCGCCATACTCGTAGGCCACCAGCAGATGAGGGTCGAGCGTAGTGGTGATCTCGAGCAACGGGGCCAGCAGATCATAACGACGAGCGCCGTCGTGATGCCGGCTGCCGAAATATTGCACGGCTCGCGTCCAGTAGATATCTGCCAGCAGGCCGTCGTAGCCCAGGCTCATTTTCTTGAGCGCCTTAGGCGAAGAAATGTAGAGAACTTCCTGCAGCGTGGCTCCGGTTCTCACCTGGTCGAGGCGGCGCAACAGCAGTGCCGACCCGACGATGCACCCCAGCAGCAAGGTGCCGAATACAAGCGTGACCTTGCGGGACGGTCTCATTTCAGATTCCGGCGCTCAAATACCAGCACCGCCGCGCACAAAGCCATGGTGGCATAGATCAGGGCGTAAGCGCTGTTGTAGAGAATGAGTTGTCCTGAGACCGGATTGGCGTGGGCCACCGAACTGATCACATTCAACGCAGAAAAATTGGGCACCAAATACGCCGCCCCCGTAGCCAGCCAGCGCGTGACGCCGTGAGTGATGCCGGCGAATCCGCGCAGATCCTCGGCGAAGCTGCCAATCACAAACAGCGAAAACGCAAATACCGCCGACAGCAGCGGAGAAGAAAACGACGAAAAGAACAGAGTCAGCGCGGTGATGATCAGAAACTGCAGCACGATGAAATACAGCGCCACCAGCACCCAGCCATCCTGCTTCTGGAAATGGTGCGAGACATAGAGCAGCGAGACCAGAACCCCGATGGCCATGAAGAACGTATTGACCACCAGCGTTCCTGCCAGGCCGAAGAACTTGCCGACGATAAACTCCCAGCGTCGCACCGGTCGCGAGAGCACGGTGTACAGGGTTCGTTTCTCGATCTCCTTCGAGACCAGGCCGATGCCGATGAAAATGGCAATCACCATTCCGAACAGCGATACCACCGTGAGGCCCAGATTGATCACGACCAGGCGTTCGATGTCGATGGAAATCTGCCCCACCAGAATAGACGCTCCCGACATCAGCAAAGCGAAGACGATCAGGTTATAGAGGACGCGATCGCGGACTGCCTCGCGAAAAGTATTGGACGCGATGTGAACGATGCGGACGCTCATGCTCTTGCTCCCGAGCTGGCCGCGGCCGGCTGCAGCTTCTGCAGGAAATAATCTTCCAGCGACGTCCGTACCGGGATCACCGAAATCAACCGCAACCGATCTCTGCGCAAGGCTTCGATGGCGGCGTCCTGGTTGGCTTCAGGAAGTACGGCTCGAACCGTATCGCCAGTGACGTGGTACTCGGCGCCCAGCGCCCGCAGCGCAGTCGGCACCGCCGTCCCCTGCCACACCAGTTCCACCTGGCCATGAACGCTGGAGGTCAGATCAGCCACCGCGCCCACTCCTTGCAGCTCGCCCTTGTTGATGATGGCGACGCGATCGCAAAGCGCCTCGGCGTCAGAGAGGATGTGGGTGGAGAAAAAAACCGTCTTGCCCTCGTGCTTCAACTGAACCATGAGATCGCGTACCTCGCGCCGTCCCATGGGATCCAGGCCGGACATGGGTTCGTCGAAGAAAACGACTTTCGGATCGTGAAGAATAGCTTGTGCGATCCCCACTCGCTGCAGCATGCCCTTGGAAAACTTACGCAACTGAACTCCAGCCGCGTCGGGCAGCCCAACCCGCTGCAGGACTTCGCTGACTTTGCGCGACAGCTGCTTGGAATCGACTCCGGAAAGGTGTCCAAAGTATTCCAGCAATTCGCGGGCAGTCAGGTAGTCGTAGAAGTATGGCTGCTCGGGAAGGAAGCCGATCTGCGCTTTCATCCGGGGATCGTCGATCTCCATGCCCAGAATGCGCGCCGAGCCGGCGGTGGGAAAGATCAGTCCCATGAGCATCTTGAGAGTGGTGGTTTTGCCCGCGCCGTTAGGTCCGAGAAAGCCGAAAATCTCTCCTTCTTCCACGGTCAGGTTCAGCGGGCGCAGAGCGTGCTTGGGCTGCTTGCGCCAGAAGCCGACGGTGTAGGTTTTTTCTAACCCTAGAATTTCGATTGCTGGCATGGGCAGGACTTGAATCCGTCTCTCAAGGTTTGGATTTTTAGATATTGAATTGCACAGAAATTATATTTCAATCGCCGCACCGGACGGGATACCGGTCGGGATGCCTGGCATTACCAAAGTAAAAGGGCCAGAACTTGCGTCCTGGCCCTCTATGGCGTAGTACCCTCCCCCAGGTACAGGCCAAACTGGTTAGTTATTGGGCGATGGCATAGGACTGGCAGGTCGGCACATCCGGCGCCGGAACCCCGCCGCCGACACCAGGATTGCTGCGCAAAACCCCGTCCGTGATAATGCAGAAGTTTCGGACTCCCGATTGGTTGAACGCGACCGGGGCCGAACTCCCTACAAACGAGTCGTTGGTGCCGCCGCTGGCGGAAAAGCCCGCCGCTAAGAACGAGTACCCGCTCTTGGTGCCGCTCGAAAGTGTGCTGTCAAGAATGCAAGCCGTCACCGAACTGGGCGTACATCCTGCAGCCAGACCACCCAAATTGGCCAGGGCCGGCGCATAACCCTGTGTCGGATAAGCAGCGTTATAGGCGATCTCGGCGGTTGCGATACTTCGCACCGAACTGGCGGCCGAAGATTCGTTAGAAGCGATTCTGGCCCGCAGCAGATTCGGAATGGCTATCGCAGCGATGATTAGGATGATCGCAACCACGATCAATAGCTCGATCAGAGAGAAACCTGCCCCCGATCTCACCCTTCGAATTTGTGGTTCGAGTCGCATTCCAACTAAATAGTCGGCATTTCTCTGGCCAATCGATCCGGATCGGGGCATCGTCAAGTAAACGCCTTAGTTGCAATAACTTAAATTGGGATGGATTCAGTTGAGGCTGCAAATTCGCCCAATTTGACACTATTTGTCGCAATAAGCGACAAGAATTGGCAAAAAGAAGAAAACAAAACCGATAGATCGATTCAGCAGAAACAGAAAATTACACCCTGGTCTTGAAAATGATGTTGACCGATTTTCGAAGGGCCGTCCCAGCGGACCCGTCTCAGAGCACGGGATACGCCGGACCGGTGCAAGCCGCGGCTCCGCCGGTAACCGGAGTTGCGCCCGCAGCGCCCACGTTGAAATGGATAACGCCGTCTTCGGAAGAGCAGAAGTTGCGCACGCCAGTCTGGTTGAAGGACGATGGCGCCGCGCCCACGCCGTAGGTCAGGATCAACGTGCCCCCTGCGCCCGCTACGCCGGCTTCGCCATAGTAGTAGCCGCTTTTGGCGGTGCCAGGAGCCGTGGCGTTTGAGAGCACACTGTCAACCAGGCAAGCGTTGCCCTGTGTGGGTCCACCCGCCGGGCAAGTGGAGCCGGGACCGCCTGGTCCCAGCTGGCCAAGGTTGGTTGAATATCCCACCGTGGGGTAAGCCGTCGAATAGGTGACCTCGGCTGTATTGATGGTGCGGATCCCGCTGACGGCGGACGACTCGTTGGCCGCAATACGTGCCCTTAGCAGATTTGGAATGGCAATGGCGGCAATGATCAGGATGATCGCAACTACGATCAGCAATTCAATCAGCGAAAAGCCCTTCTGTCGGTCCATGTTGAACTGCCTCCCCAATATGATTGCTCGAACATTTTAATCCAACCCTCGGCTCCGGGTGGAACCTGACACGCAGGCAAACATCAGGGGAGCAATTTAACCACAAACCGCCACAGTCCGCGCGGGGACAGCCGCCCCGGCTGTCCAGTCGAGCGCAGCTCGACGGGCTTTTCGGGTTTATGCCGGGAGGAGGTACCCAAGAAACATCAATCAGAAAAACAGGACCGCGGAGCTTCGCTACGCCGGACAGCCGAGGGCGGCTGTCCTCACGTGGACTGGGATGGCACAAAACTCGATGCTTGCAGGGCAGAAAAGCTGGGGCAACAAACAAAAAAAGAGCATCGGATGTTGCCATCCGATGCTCCTGGCTTATACCCTCCCCCAGGTACTCGCCAAACTGCTGTTGTCTGCCTTGCTTACTGCAGCACTTGATACGCAGGGGCCACGCAAACCGCCGCGCCACCGTCCTGCGGGGCTGCACCAGCCGCACCAGGAGCGAAGTGAATCACTCCATCTTCAGCCGAGCAGAAGTTGCGCACACCGGTCTGGTTGAAAGCAGACGGTGCAGCGCCCACGCCGTAGGTCAGGATCAAGGTGCCACCCGCGCCCACTACGCCGGTTACGCTGTAGTAGTAGCCGCTCTTCGCGGTACCCGGAGCGTTGGCATTCGACAACACGCTGTCGATCAAGCAAGCATTCGCCTGAACCGGTCCGCCCGCAGGGCAGGTCGAACCCGGACCACCAGGCCCAAGCTGAGCCAGGTTGGTGGAATACCCAACAGTCGGGAAAGCCGACTGATAGGAAACTTGAGCGGTGTTGATCGTACGGATCGCGCTGACTGCAGATGACTCGTTGGCTGCGATACGTGCACGCAGCAGGTTCGGAATGGCGATCGCAGCGATGATCAGAATGATCGCGACCACGATCAGCAACTCAATAAGTGAAAAGCCCTTCTGTTTCCGCATCTCGTTTTCCCTCTTCTCCGATTTGAAATTTGGTCTTCACCAGACCCAATTAGGGAATCTCTTCGCATTCTATCGACCACAGCCCGAAGTTCCGCAACCTGGGCATTCCTTGCCCGCATGTTGTTTATTTTCAGAGCCTGAGTAATCTTTCGTCATTCCGGTAACGCGTTTGACTCCGCCGCCGATGTCTCACGCGCTGTCAGTTTTTGGCAGAGGCGGTGACAATTTGTGTCATTTTAAGAATCGGGGCGCCGGGAGTTCACTAGGGAGGTGCGGTCGAGAGAATGAATTTGTAAAGGAATTTCAAAAACCGTATTGCAGAATCGATTGCGGAGGAATAAAGCTGCGGGCGTTCGAACGGAGTCCTGCTGATCTTCTTTATGTTGTTTTATGCGTCTATGTTTTTCTGGGGCCGACAAATTGCCGGTAATTCAGAGTTGGCCTATCGCAAAGAGCTATTGCGAGGGAAAGAGCGCGCTGGTGGTTGTAGGCGCGCTCACTGCGGACTGTACGTTGCCTTTGCGGCGGGGATGCGAAAAGCGGAATACGTTGTCTTGCTCGAGCAAATGTCGCGTTCGTTACTCCGACGGGTCGCAGCGGGGAAGTTCCCGACGGATCGGCTTTGCAGCAGGCCTACCTCCGTCTGACCCAACTCCAGGCAAGTCGTGTCTGGCGAACCTGGTCCGAGTTGCGCAGAACCATCAGCCAAGGCGACTGCCGAGTGAGGTGATTGGTGAGTCGCATTCGTGCTAACCACAGCTCGCGTCGAATTCATGGCGGAGGCGCTGTCAGCCAGGTGGGCTCGTAGCAGGTTCGGCGTTGCGATTACGGCGATGCTCAAAATGATCGCTACCGCGATCAGCAACTCATTGAACGAGAAAACTGGTTGCTTGTGCATGTTGTTTTCCTGCCTAAACTCCAGAAGAGCATCGGATCGACTCCGATGCTCCTCTGGGCGTCAACACTCCTCGATGATCAAATTCTTAGAGGGTGGTGTAAGCGATGCAGCCCGCAGTCGTGGCCACCGGCGTGGCGGTGCCCGTGTTGGCAAACGCACGCACCACTGCATCCTCGACGGAGCAGAATGAGCGAACGCCAGTGCTGTTGTAAGCCGAGGGCGCGGAGCCAACGGTGTAAGTGGAGACGGGTGTGGTCGCAGTGGTTCCATTTGTTACCGCGAAGTAATACCCGCTCTTGGCTGCCGTAGTGGCAGTGGCCGAAGCCAGAGTGAAGTCAATCAGGCAAGCGTTGGCCGATGTCGGCGTAGCGCATGCACCAGCGGCGGACGGTCCCAGGGCCGCCATCGTGACCGAGTAGCCGGTCGTCGGATAGGCCGTGAGGTAGGTCACCTGAGCGGTGTTGATGGTACGAATGGACGCGACGGCAGAAGCCTCGTTAGCTGCAATCCGGGCGCGCAACAAGTTTGGAATGGCGATCGCGGCGATGATCAAAATGATCGCGACGACGATCAGCAGTTCGATCAGTGAGAAGCCTTTTTGTTTACGCATAATCTTTTTTGTAACTCCGTTTCTTAGTGAACTCTTAATTTCCACAGAGTTATTGAGGGCATGTAGTCTGCCATCTCGTTCGCATTCACGAAACCCGAAGCGCGACGATGCTAAGTCTGATTGCTTGCACTGCAGCTGCGGAACATAGTG
This sequence comes from Terriglobia bacterium, assembly GCA_963734265.1. Classification (GTDB taxonomy): domain Bacteria; phylum Acidobacteriota; class Terriglobia; order Terriglobales; family Acidobacteriaceae; genus JAIQFF01. The sequence continues at coordinate 553,706 of CAVTGN010000007.1, read as the reverse complement.
AGCGGAGTAAGTCGGCTTGAGGTGCGACGATGTGCACGCAAGACACAACGTGTCACAAAAGATGACAGATTGGGGTAGCCCGAATGCGGAATCGCTCCCGCTTCGGAACTAAATTCAATCGTCTTCGCTCCGCGATCGATTGCTGGGTGTGCGGTATGTGCGCTCGTCATATGACGAAATACATGCCGACGAAATACATGCGACGAAGCAAAATGATCGTGCCCGGCGGCCGGAATCTTGAATCTAAAATCTAAAAGACCAGTTTGCAGTTTCCAGTTCGCAGTTTTCAGTGAGTGTCCGAACTTGTTGTTCGAGGTCCGGGCTCCAGGTCTGGCGCCTGACGTAGAATGTTCCGGCATGCCTGAGCCGTCGCCATTCAGATTGATCCGGAGATTTCGCGCGCCTGGTCGATCCCGGCGTTGTTCTATACGGACCCGAGCGTTATTGAGCAGGAGAAGGATCGAATCTTTGCTCGCACCTGGCAGGTTGTCGGGCACCGTGATCAGGTAGCCAAGCCTGGCGACTTCTTTACCACCGAGCTGTCAGGTGAACCTTTGCTTTTGGCGCGCGGCGCTGCAGGGGGAATTGCGCGGTTTCTATAACGTCTGCCGTCACCGCGCCGGCCCGCCCGCCGAGGGCTGTGGTTCGCGCAAGTTGTTTCGTTGCGGTTATCACGGCTGGACCTATGCCCTCGACGGCTCGCTCATCAGTGCGCCGGAGTTCGAAGGGCAATCCGGTTTCGACGCCAAGGAATTCGCACTGGTTCCGGTGCGCGCCGAGGAGTGGTTCAACCTGATCTTTGTCAACCTTGATCCTGACGCCGGGCCGCTGGTAAAGAGTCTGGGCCAGCTTCCAGCGCAAGCCGAGCGTTTTGGTTTTGCCGGGATGAAGTTGTTCGAGCGCCGCACTTACGACATGAAGTGCAACTGGAAGACCTACGTGGATAACTACCTCGAAGGCTACCACCTGCCCAGCGTGCATCCCGGACTCAATCGAGAGCTGGACTACAACGCTTACACGGTCGAGCCCTATGATCGTTACGTGCGCCAGTTCAGCCCCATTCGCGGAGCACAGGCCGGGGATGCCACTCCGCGCCGTTATCAGGAATCCGCGGAAGATCTGACTACGGATTATTTTTGGATTTTTCCCAACTGGATGCTCAACTGCTATCCCGATAATGTTTCGCTTAACATCGTAGTGCCGATCGATGCCGAACACTCGCTGGCAATTTTCGAGTGGTATCTGCCCGAGAAAGACCTGGGCAGCGCGGCAGCGAAGGCGTCGGTGGATTTCAGCGATCAGATTCAGAGCGAGGATGTGGGCATCTGCGAGACCGTCCAGAAAAACCTGCACTCGCGAAGCTACCAGCGGGGACGTTACAGCATCAAGCAGGAGAAAGGCGTGCATGCGTTCCACCGAATGTACGCCGCAGAATTTTCGCTGAGGAGTCAGCCATGAGCAGTTTGAGTCTGTTGCAGTCGTTGCATGAAAATCTGTCCAGCCGGGCACAGGTCAAAAGCGTGTTCGGAGAACCCATCACCGCCGGCGACAAAACGATTATTCCCGTAGCCAAGATTGCCTATGGCTTCGGCGGCGGAACGGGGAGCGGCGGCCTCGAGATCAAGACCGCCCGCGGCGAAGGCGGCGGTGGCGGCGGTGGAGTCGGCGTTCTTCCGGTGGGCGTTTTCGAAGTCGGTCCCGAGGGCACACGCTTCGTCGCCATTGGCGACAAGAAGAAGCTGCTGGGAACGTTGCTGCTTGGAGCGGGACTGGGTCTGCTGTTTGCGCGGCGTCGTAGGTCGAACCGCTGACAGCGCAAGAGACTTAACCGCAAAGATCGCAAAGGCGAACCGCAAAGGACGCAGAGAAAACCCAAGTTTGCGTCCTTTGCGGTTAAAAGTCCTTTCAAAACAAAGCCAGTTGCATCCCAGCCGGCCGCGACATCGATTGCTTAGGCCCGTAACGTTCACCGCCCCGGACAATACCGTACTTTTCCCGGAGCCGCGCCATAAGCTGCGAGATTCTCTTTCCGTAGGTCTTGGGCAGGAAAGCGCGATCCTTGTATCGCTCCTTATAGGTTGCGGCCAACTGCGGAAATTCCTTTTCCAAGAACGGCAGGAAGACTGCGGCCGAGCAGGGCTTAAGAAATAGCGGATTGGCAAAGATGTGTTTCCCTCCGGCCTCGGAGGTGGCGCGAACCAGCGCCTCAAGGTTGCGGGGAGAATCAGTAATTCCAGGAATCACCGGGGAGCAACTCACCCCGGTGGCGATCCCCGCCTGATTGAGCTTGCGGACGGTTTCGATGCGCAGATCCGGGCGGGGCGCGCGCGGCTCGAGAATGCGCGCCAGTTCCACATTCAACGTGGTCACGGTGAGGTTTACGAACAACCGGTTTCTTCGCCCCAGTTCCTTGAGCAAATCCAGATCGCGAAGAATCAGATTGCCCTTGGTGATCAGGCCGAGTTCCAGCCCCTCATGGCGGGCCAGTTCTTCAAGAATGCCGCGAGTGACCTCGAAACGCCGTTCGGCAGGCTGATAAGGGTCGGTCGCAGTCCCGATGGCAATCTCCTCGCCTGGCTTTACCCGCCTTAGTTCCTGCCGCAGCAGATCGGCGGCGTGCTGCTTCACGTATATCTTCTGTTCGAAATCCACTCCGTCGCGCATCTCCATGAACTCGTGGGTATAGCGCGCGTAACAATATTTACAGGCAAATTCACAGCCCCGATAAGGATTGATCGTCCAGGTGAATGGCATACGCACGCCGGTGCAGCGGTTGAGCAGGGAACGCACCGGCAGGGTGAAGTACTCGACCTCGTGTCCGAGCCGGAGGGATTCGCCCTCGGAAGCCAGGCGAGCGATGCCGACAAGTTTGCGCTTCGACTCGGGGAGAAGAGGGAGAGTAGCCATATCGTTTTCGCCTTTTCTTCGCTTTGAGAATAGGGCGCAGAAGAGTTTGTGTCAAGGGGGAAGTTTGTTCAAACGGAGTTTGTTCAACTGAAAGCCGAGCGTCCCCCGGCTGGGCGGGCCGGGACGCCCGTCCTTCAAGAAAGCGATTATTGCGCCGGCGGCGCGGCTGGCTCCGCCTGCTGGCCTGGAGGCGGGGGAATGGCGATGTCGATATTCGTCACCGGCCCCAGCGACGACAGCGGCTTATCGAACTCCGACGAGTGGCCTACAACCAACACGGCGAGTTGGTCTTTGTGCAGATATTTTGCAGCTACCCGAGCCACATCCGCGGTCGTGACCTTCTCCACGCCAGTCCGGAACTTTTCCAGATAATCCTGGGGATAGCCGTAGAACTCGTACGCCATGCGCTCGCGCAGAATTTTGTCGGCCGAATCAAGATTGAAGACGAAACCGTTCAGAATGGCATCCTTGGCGCGCTTGATCTCGTCGTCTGAAATTGGATGTCTACTCACATTGTCGATCTGCTCATCGAGAGCCAGGATCGACTCGATCGTGGTGACACTCTTCGTTCCCATTTCCAGGCGCAAGGTGCCGCGATGATCGAAAGCGCTTCCAATTCCGCCGCCGACGCCGTATGCCAGCCCTTTCTCGGTCCGGATCGCACGAAACAGGCGGGAAGAAAACCCGCCGCCGAAAGCTTCGTTAAACACCCGCACCGCGTAGTAGTCAGGGTTGTCGCGCTTGATGCCGAGGCCCACCATGTTGATCGAGCTTTGGTTTACATCTTCTTTTTCGACCAGGTAGTAACCCGCCTTGGCAGGCTGAGGCTCGATCGCTTCCTCTTTTAACGCCGGCCCTTTGGGCCATGCTCCATAAGCCTGGCGGAGCCTGGCCTCCATCGCTGCAACGTCAAAATCGCCCACGATGCCAATGATGATGTTGTTGGGGTGAACGTACTGGTGATGCCAGTCGACAAGATCGCGTCGCGTCACCGCCGCCACGGTCTTATACTCGGCAACCCGGGCATAAGGATTTTGTGCGCCGTAAACCAGCTTGGCCGCTTCGCGCGCCGCGATTTCATCGACGTTATCGTTGCGGCGCGAGATGGCGTCGAAATATTCTTTCTGTGCCAGGTCAAGTTTGTCGTCGCGGAATTCAGGCTCACGCAGCAGGCTGTCGAAGATTTTGAATACATCGTCGAAATCGCTCTTGAGACTGGAGAAGGAGATGGACGTGGAATCGACGCTGCTGCTGGTCTCGACCTTGGCCGCCCGGATTTCGAGATAGTCGTCGAGCTGATCGCCGGTCTGAGTTTTGGTGCCACCGGTGCGCCATACTTCTCCGTAGAGATCCGACAAGCCAATCTTGCTGGCCTGCTCAGAGCGCGAGCCGCCGCGAATCCGGGCTACGCCGTCGATGAGAGGCAATTCGTGATCTTCCTGCAGAAAGATCACCATGCCGTTGGGCAATGCGATGCGTTTGGGTTCCTGAGGATGGAAGGCAGGCAGTGGCGGAATCGGGATCTGCTGCCACTCGGGTGTTTGAGCTGCAGCCTGCGGCGTGTGCATACCGCAAAAGGCGACGACTGCGAGGATCAGAACAAACGGCGAAAGGCTTTTCAATCCTGTCTCCATTACGCGGCTCATTGCCCACCTCCATTTTGGCTGGCAGGTTTACCCGGCGCAACGGTCTCGATAATTCCGACCGTGCGGTTGGTGGGAACGAAAGTCTGATTGGCGACGCGCCGGATATCGGCTTTTGTGACCTTATCCAGGTTGTCTACCTGGTGGAAGAGTTCTCGCCAATCGCCGTAGCGCGCCTGGTACAAAGCCAGGTCGGAGGCCAAACCTTCATTGCTGTCGAGACCGCGCAACAAGTTGGCTTTGGCTCGGGTGCGGATCATCTTCAGTTCCTCGTCGCTGATGTCCTCGGTTTTCAGGCGATCGATTTCCGCGTGAATCGCCTCCGCCATTTCTTCCGGCTTGTGGCCGGGCAGCGGGAACGCATAAAAGGCGAACAAGTGCGCGTACTTGATGCCCGGGAGCCCGGTAAAGCCGGCCGAGTAAGCAGCGATTTTCTTATCGCGCACCAACGCGCGGTAGAGCCGGGAAGTGCGCCCGTTCGACATCAGGTCGGCGATGGCGTCATAGACTGCGTCATCCGGACTACGGTAGTCGGGCCGGTGATAGCCCTCGAGATAAAGCGGCTGCGAGCGGTCATACATCACCACCCGGCGCTCGGAGTTCTGCGGCGGCTCGGTGGTGGTCCGCTCATCCGGCTTTTCCCGGGACGGAATCTGGCCAAAGTACTTTTCGATGACGGGCAGCGCTTCGGACGCTTTCACGTCGCCCACGACCGCCACAATCATGTTCGACGGAATGTAGTATTCGTCAAAGAAGTGCTGCGCATCGGTGGCGGAAAACGAATTCAGGTCCGCCATCCAACCCACGGTGGGCCGGTGATACGGATGAGCCTGGAACGCAGCGGTGGTGAACTGCTCGAGCAATCGTCCAACCGGATTGCTGTCGGTTCGCATGCGACGCTCTTCGATCACCACGTTGCGCTCTTTGTAGAACTCGCGCATCACCGGATGTATAAAACGAGAAGACTCGAGATAGGCCCAGAGTTCAAGGCGGTTTTCGGGCAGCGAGTAGTGATAAGCGGTTTCGTCCAGATCGGTGGAGGCGTTCAGTCCTTCGGCGCCGTTGCTCTCGAGAATCTGAGGAAACTCGTTGGGCTTGACGTATTTCTGGGCGTCGGCGATAGCGTCCTGCCAGGCCTTTTGCAGATCCTTCAGTTTCTGCTCGTCGCGCCCTACTCCTTTGTCGCGCTCTGCAATGTAGGCCGCGTACGCGGTTTCCACTCTCGCCAGAGCGATTTTCTCGGCGGAATAATCGGTGGTGCCAATCGTGTTGGTTCCCTTAAAGGCCATGTGCTCGAACATATGGGCTAGTCCGGTCTTGCCCATCGGATCCTGTACTGAGCCCGCATCCACGTGAGTGTAAAAGGAAAAGACCGGGGCTTCGGGGCGTTCACAAATGATGACGGTGAGTCCGTTGTCCAATTTCTTGACCGTAATGCGCTTCTCGAACGAAGCCAGGTCTTGCGCCAAGGCGAATGCGGAACATGCCAAAATAACCGCCAGAAACTTGCATGCGCGGTGTTTCATCGAACCTCCACTGCGGGCTGGACAGAACATGACGGGAAAACTTGAAGTTACGTGGCGGAAAGGTTAGTTGTCAAACCGGCTTAACAGTAGAGAAGTGTTAATTTCAGGCTCGCAATCGCGCAAGCTGCGAACTTCCCTTTGGCATTCTTTGCGGATTCCTTACGACCTTTGCGGTTAAACGCTCTTGCAGGCAAACTATACTCAGGCCGATGGTCTGGCGCACATCTCTATGAACAGCGAGGCAGCGTGAGCAAAGAAGCGGTGATCGAAATTCAGGGCAGGCAACTGAAGCTGTCCAACCTGGATAAAGTTCTCTATCCCGCGACCGGCTTCACCAAGGGACAGGTCATCGACTACTACGCTCGCATTGCGCCTGTCCTGGTGTCGCATCTGTCCGGGCGGCCGCTCACCCTGAAGCGATACCCCAACGGGGTAGACAGTCAATTCTTTTTTGAAAAAAACGCCACCGCCCATCGGCCGGACTGGATCAAGACGGCGCCCATCTGGAGCGAAGGCAACAGCCGCACCGTCAATTACATTCTGGCCAACGATCTGCCGACGGTTGTCTGGATGGCGAACCTGGCGGCGATCGAGCTGCACCCGTCGCTTTCGCTGGCGAAGGAAATCAGCTGCCCTACCATGATGGTGTTCGATCTCGACCCCGGCCCGCCAGCCAACATCGTGCAATGCGCCCAGGTCGGTATCTGGTTGCGGGAGATCTTCGAGCACTTCGGCCTGCAGAGTTTTCCCAAAACGTCAGGCTCAAAGGGACTTCAGATTTACGTGCCGCTGAACACCGAAACGAGCTACGAAACTACCAAGCCGTTTGCCCATGCCCTCGCCCGCTTGCTCGAAGATCAGCACCGCGAGCTGGTGGTTTCCGACATGAAGAAGGAATTGCGCAAAGGCAAAGTGCTGGTGGACTGGAGCCAGAACGACCAGCACAAGACCACGATCGCGGTCTATTCGTTGCGTGCGCGCGAGCATCCGACGGTTTCCACGCCGGTGAAATGGGAAGAGGTCGAGCAGTTGCTGAAAAAGAAAGACCCGAACTGGCTGGTGTTCGAGGCCGAGCAGGTCGTCAAGCGGGTTGAAAAATTGGGGGACCTGTTCGAGCCGACGCTCAAGCTGAAGCAGAAGCTGCCGAAATTTCCGGGGCTGGAAGCGGAAAAACCCGGCGCCGGCGCCATCAAGGACGGATTGGAAATATCCGCGCAGGCTGCGCCCCGAACGGCCGGCAAAATGCCGGCCAAGTCATCAGGCAGCAAATCATCGAGCAAGAACAATAAGAAGATATCCACGAAGAAGGCCCGCAAGACATAACGCAGTTGGCCGGTTTAAGATTTTGCCATGGCGCAACTCTACGTTGGCACTTCTGGATGGGCCTATCCAAGTTGGAAGCCGGATTTCTATCCCGCCAAGCTTCCGCAAACGAAATTCCTGTCGCACTACGCCACCCAGCTCAATACGGTCGAGGTCAACTTTACTTTCCGGCAACTGGTCAAGGAGACGACTACCGAGAAGTGGATTGCGCAAACACCTCCGGGCTTTCGTTTCGGCGTCAAAGCGCACCAGGTCATCACCCACATCAAACGGCTCAAAGGGACGGCAGATTTTGTTCCGCGTTTTCTGAGCACGATTGAGCCGCTGGCCCAGGCCGGAAAACTTGGGCCCGTGCTGTTCCAGTTGCCTCCGAATTTGAAAGTCGACGCGAAACTGCTCGAAGAATTTCTTCCCGCATTACCGCGAGCGGTTCAGGCTGCTTTCGAATTCCGCCATCCCTCGTGGTTCACCGATGAAATTTTCAACCTGTTGAAGAGCAATAATCGGGCGCTCTGTGTCGCCGAAACGGAAGAGCGGGTGACGCCTGATGTGGTAACCGCCGACTTTTGCTACTACCGCTATCGCAAGCCTTCGTTACTCTGCCGACGAGCGCCGCGCCATGGTGGAGCGAATTCGCGAACATCTGGGCCAGGGGCGGGATGTCTTTGCCTATTTCAAGCATGAAGAAACGCCCGAGGGCGCGCTTTATGCCGTGGAGATTTTGAAAGAAGGGCATTAACCACAGAGGGCACAGAGGATCACCGAGGAAAATCTTTTTTGGTAAAACCTCCGTGATCCTCGGTGTCCTCTGTGGTTAAAGTCTTTTTGCATATGCTTTGCCACTTCTCCCGGCGTCCGATAACGCGCATACTCTGGATGTGTCTTCCGAAGCCGACTCCCGTGTGGTCTCAGGATTTCTCGACTATCTGAAGATCGAGAAGGGGTTGGCACCGCTCACGGTTGCCGCCTACACCACGGATGTTGGACAGTTTGCCGCGTTTCTGGAAAAGCACAAACGCACGCTGCTCAATGCCCAGCGCAAACACGTCCGCGACTTCATCCAGCAGTTGTTTGGCAATTCAGTCGACGGACGATCGGTTGGGCGAAAGCTCTCGGCGTTGCGCCACTTATATCGTTATCTCCTGCTCGACAAACTCATCGAACACGATCCCACGCTGAATATCGATTCGCCCAAGCAGTGGAAAGTGTTGCCCAAGGCTCTGGCCCGCGACGAGATGGAAGCCATGCTGCGCAAGCCTCCGGTTGCAGATAGCAAGGAAGCCGAAGCGTTGGCGATACGCAACCGCGCCATGCTCGAAGTGTTTTACGCGGCGGCGCTGCGTGTTTCCGAAATCGCCGGAGTCAAACTCGAAGACTTGAAGCTCGATCTCGGCTACGTGCTGGCGCGCGGCAAAGGAGACAAAGAACGAATCGTCCCTTTGGGGAAGGGCGCGCAAGATGCCCTGACCCAGTACCTCAAGCACTCGCGTCCCATTCTGGCGAGGGGAAAATCTTCGCCGCTTTTATTCCTGGGACGAGGCGCGGGCAGGTTGACCCGCCAGCGCATCTGGCAAATGGTTCGTGAGGCTTCTACGAATGCGGGGCGTCATGCCAGTCCGCATATGTTGCGCCATAGTTGCGCTACGCACATGGTGGAAAATGGCGCCGACTTGCGTACAGTGCAGACGATCCTCGGCCACGCCGATATTTCAACCACCCAGGTCTATACCCACCTGGCCCTGGATCGTCTGAAGAACGTTTATCAAAAGCATCATCCCAGAGCGAAAGCGCGAGGATAGTCAACTCGCTGACAACTGAGAACCAGAAACTGACAGCTGATTTTTTCTCTAGCGAATGTGTCGCAGAAGACATTGCACAAGAAATGATCTCCACTGAGTCGAAATGAAAACTACCGTCGATAAAGCCATCGCACAATTCCTGCAATCGCTGCGCCAGCGTAATGCCTCGATCCACACCATCAAGGCTTACAGCGGCGATCTGAATGAGTTCGCCGCCTACGTCGGATCGCGTACCTGGAAACAGATCGACCACCTCGCCATTCGGGGGTTTCTATCTCGTCTATACGAAAAAGGTTTGAGTAAGACTTCGGTGGCGCGCGCGCTCGCGGCCGTCCGATCGCTCTATCGCTGGCTGGCTCAGGAAGGTGTGGTTGAGCAGAACCCGGCGGCCCTGGTTTCTACGCCGAAGTTACCCAAGAAACTTCCCCGCGTTCCAACCATCGAGGAAATGAATGGCGTGCTGGACGGGAAAATGCCGGAAGTCGCTGCGTTTCCCGAGCGCGACCGCCTCATGCTCGAGTTGCTCTACGGGTGCGGGATACGAAATTCCGAACTGATCGGCATCAACCTCGACGACATACGGATTAGTTCCGAGGCCATCCTCATTCGCGGTAAAGGAAAAAAGGAGCGCTACGTACCCTTCGGAAACTCGGTGACATCCGCACTGTCAGCCTATCTGCCGGTTCGCAGTGAAATGCTAAGAGAGAGTAAACACAGTAGCCCGGCGTTACTGGTCAATTGGCGCGGGGGCCGGCTTACGACCCGCAGCGTCGGACGCATCATCAAGAAGATCGCCGTGGCCAAAGGTTTGTCACCTGAGGTCCATCCTCACACCCTGCGCCACGCCTTCGGAACCCACATGCTGGAGGAAGGAGCCGATCTGCGCGCGATTCAGGAGATGCTCGGCCACGAGCGTCTTTCGACCACCCAACGTTACACTCAACTCTCCGTCAAACACGTGCTCCAGGTTTACGACCAGACCCATCCGCGGGCGAAGTAGCACCTTCGGATCGCGCGGAAGGTCAATTACCTCAGTAATTAGGAACAGCCGCATCTTTGCTCCAACATAACTAGGCTGGCCGGACTTTGGCTGCGAGGGCCAATACATCATCCCTAGCGAGCAACCGGCTTCAGCCAACGGAAGCAACTGATGCGAAAGATAAATAAAGAGCTCTTGTTACTGCTGTTCCTGGTGGTGATCGCCGCCATGATCCATTTCCTGGTGGCTTCGCAGGCGATCACGTTGGTCTTTTATTTCTTGCCGACTCTCTATTCGGCCTACTACTTCGGACGCCGCCATGCCACGCTCACCGCATGCGCCAGTGTGGGCCTGGTCGTGCTGCTTACCTACCTGAACCCGGCAATGTTTACCCGACGAGCCGAAAATCTGCCCATTGACAGTCGCTGGTTCGATGTCGCCGTCTGGGGTGGGGTTCTGGTGGTAGCGGCCTATGCGATGGGAACGCTTTACGAACGGAATCAGAAAAGCTTGAAGGAATTGAAAGACGGGTACGACGGAATGCTGGTCATCCTGCAACAGTTTCTCAGCAACCAGAACAGCGACGCTGATTCCTTCCGCCTTTCGTCGCACGTGATCAAGATCGCTGGCGCGCTTGGGCTTGATCCCGAAAGTTCCGAAGACTTACGCACTGCCGCATTGTTGAGCAAGGTGAACCAGATTGGCATCAGCAACGAGATTCTCTACAAGGCAGCTAATCTTTCCGAGGAAGATCTGGAAAAGGGCATGCGCAAGATCGACGACGCTCGCGCGACTAACGCGCAGTTGATGGGAGGATCGCTGCGCCGCGCCATTCCTATTCTGGTGGCCGCACAGCAGTTGAACAAGACGGATGCCAATCCTGCCAACTCGATTGTCGAAGTCCAGATTCTGAATCTGGCGGAGAAATTTGAAGCCCTGACGAATGCCGCTGGGATTGGCAAAGATGCCGTCTTCCCAGGTGGTGGAAAAGATCGCGAAAGAATCCGAAGGTAAGTACGATTCGATGATTGTTGACGCTTTTGTAAAAGCCTTCGGACAAAAGGCGCAGGCGGCTGGAAAGTAAAGTAACACCGGGCTAATGATGTGCCGCTGTAGCCGGTCCGTCGTCCCGCCGTTTACGCAATCCCTTCCACATTTTTACGACGCGCGCTTTTAACTCAGCCGTCAGCTTCTCATAGGCCGCTTCCGACACCTCCGATTCCGGCGGAGGATAGATGGGATCGCCGAACTCGATTTCAAGCGGGGCAAACTTTTGAAAGCTTTTGCCCCGCGGCCAGGCTTCGTGAAACCCCTCGATCGCCACGGGAACAATCGGGACCTGCAGATGGATGGAAAGAATGGCCGCACCCTTCTTGAATGTCCGGGGAGTTCCGTCGATGCTGCGCTCGCCTTCCGGATAGAGAATCAGGACTCGGCCGTGCCTTAAACCGAAAGCCCCGGCGCGCATCGCGGGAATCAGGTTCACATCCGGATCGACGACGATAACCAGCAACCAGCGCGCCAGGCGCCGCATCAATCCTGAACCGAAGATTTCACTGGTGCCCACCGCAAACAGATTGCGAAATACCGGCCAGGGCAAGACCGATGCCATCAATATCGGATCAAGATAGCTCTGGTGGTTGGAAGAAATAATGAACGAGCCGGTTGCCGGCAGCTTTTCCAGTCCGCTCACGCGCATCCGAAAGCGGTCGGACGCAAAGATCTGCGCAAGCTGAAACATGGCATACAGGAAGGCTTCGTAGATTCGGTTGTGCTGCGCCAGGGCCAGTACTTCCGGGTCTGTGGACTCTTCCTGCAGAATCGATTGCCAGCCCGCCGGCTGCTCCCGCGAGGCGGAAATTGTTTTTCCCGACGCCGCACTTTCACGGATGGCGTCCACCAGGTCGCGCACGGTATAGATTTCAGCCAGGCTCGACTCTTCCACATCGCCACCGAGTTCCTTCTCCAGCGCAACCAGCAGTTCAATCCGTTGCATGGAATCGAGACCGAGGTCGAGCTCGAGATTATCGCTGGGGCGGATTATCGCCGGAGCCGTTTTCGACGACTCGCGGATAATCTTGAGCGCCTGCTGCACTTCTGGCTTGTTCCAGCCATTTCGTATCCTCGGCGCTCAGTGCTGGCTGCGAACTGATCTCGGAATCCGAGGCTTGGCCTTTTTTTTGATTCGCGCGTACCCGCTTTTCCAGTTCGAAACGTTTTAGTTTGCGGGTCGTGGTGCGCGGCAGGGGTTCCTGCCAGATTTCATAGCTGCCAATCCGTTTGGTCGACGGAATTTTTGCCGAGATGCCTTCAATGTCAAAGCGAATAACTTCTTTCGCATTGACGATTTTTCGCTCTTTCAATAAATCGAAGTCGGGCACCACTACGGCATAAAGCCGATCGGAAGCAGGATTGCCGGGTTCGGCCTCCAATGCCATCACGCCGATTTCCTTGATATACGGAGACTTCAAATAGTACAACTCGATTTCCTCGGGATAGACGTTCTTGCCATTGCTCAGGACAATCACGTCCTTCTCACGCCCGGTGATGAAAAGATTGCCCCCGGAGTCGAAATAACCGAGATCGCCGGTATGCAGCCAGCCGTCTTTGAGCACGGCGGCAGTGGCGTCCGGTCGGTTCCAGTAGCCTTTCATAACGATCGCGCCCCGGATTGCGATTTCACCCACTGCTGGACCGTCATCTTCCGCAGGCTTTGGATCGATAATTTTTCCTTCCACGCCCGGCAAAGGCGGTCCCACCGAGCCAATGACGTTGTGACTTGGGAGGGCGGCAAAAGCCGCGCCGGTAGTTTCGGTCAGACCATAAGCTTGCAGGACGTCGATGCCGAGCGCGTGGAAGTCGTATCCGATTTGCGGATCGAAACGCGAGCCGCCGGTGATCAGGTAACGCATCTTCTCTCCGAAGGTGCGATGCAGCTTGCCGAAAAAAATCCGGCCCGCATTGAGTCCGGCTTTTCGCAGACCCCGATTCAGCGTCATCAGAGCCTTCAGAGCCCATCCAGCCATCTGGCCGCGTTTTGCGACTTCTTTGAATATACGTTCATGAATCAGGTAGAAAAACTGCGGCACCACGGCAAAGATGGTGATCTGACGCTCGTTGAGCGCACGCAGGAGTTCGGTGGTATTCAGCGTCTCCAGATACACCACACGCGCGCCCTTCACCAGCGGCAGCAGGAGATTGGCCATCTGCGAGAGCACGTGAAAGAGCGGCAACACACCGAGCACCGCGTCATCCGGACCGACATGCGCCCAGCGGAATACGGACTCAACTTCGCCCATGAGATTGGCGTGAGTCAGCATCACTCCCTTGGGGTCGGAGGTCGTGCCGGAGGTGTAGAGCAGGGAAGCGACAACATCTGCTTCCACAGCGGCAGGTTTGAAGCCGCTCGGGCCCGAGGCAAAGATGCTGTCGACATCGGCCACCGGCGCGGGTGCAGCCGGATCGGGGTTAGTCTCGCTTTTAAGCTCAGCCGGATTGATCAGCGCGATCTTGATGGGCAGGGAACCGATCGCTTCCCGCGCGGTGGCAAGATGTTTGACATCGCAAAACAGCAATGAACTGCCGCTATCCTTAAGCAGGGTCGTGATCTGGTCGGCGTGCAGGGCGGTGTCGAGGGGGACGGCGGTGCATCCGGATGCGACCACCCCCAGGAACACGGCCACCCAGCGGGGATGATTGTCGGCCAGAATAACGACCCGCGCGCCCGAGTGAAATCCATTCTTGCCTAGCCAGGAACCCACCGACTCAGCCCAGTGCCGCAGTTCCGCGTAGGTGCAACTCTCGACCTTGTCGCGACGCTGGATCTCCAGCGCGACGTTCTTAGGCCAGTGCTCAACGCACTCGACAAAGCGATCGTAAAATGTGGGCATTGGTTCGCGGAAATATTACATGAGAACGGCGCCGTTGCCGAAACCGCAGCCGCCAAGTAGCGCCGCTGTCCCGGCGGCTGTCCCGAGGGCGTCCCGCCCTCGGAACGCGGCAGGCGACACGCCCCCGGACAGCCAGCGGAGCCAGCCCTGAGCTTGTCGAAGGGACGCCGGCGGTACTCTGTAACTGGTCCCGCGACTTACGCTCTGTCCCCGCATCTAATATGCTAGGCTCTAGATCAAGGGGCAGTGCTGCCTCCAAAAGGGTATTTCGATTTGATCAACACTCTATTAGGCAAGGTATTCGGGACCAAAAACGAGCGCGAACTGAAGCGCCTGATGCCTCAGGTGGAGGCCATCAACGCCCTTGAGCCGCAAATGAAGCAGCTCTCGGACGAGCAGTTGCGCGCCAAGACCGACGAGTTCCGGCGGCGTATCCAGGCGCGAATCGCCACTATTCCCGACGAGCCGGAGGCTGATCCAGACCGCCTCAAACAACTCGAAGATGATCGCCTTAAGGCGATCAAGGAAGCACTGGACGAGATCCTGGTGGAAGCTTTCGCAGTGGTTCGCGAAGCCGGCCGCCGTATTCTCCAGATGCGACATTTCGACGTGCAACTGATCGGCGGCATGGTGCTGCACCAGGGCAAAATTGCCGAGATGAAAACCGGCGAAGGAAAAACCCTGGTCGCAACTCTCCCGGTTTATCTGAATGCGCTAAGCGGTCGCGGCGTTCACGTCATCACCGTCAACGACTACCTGGCCAAGCGCGACTCGGAGTGGATGGGCAAACTCTACCGGTTCCTCGGATTGACTGTGGGTGTGATCGTCCATGATCTCGACGATCAGGAACGCCGCGAAGCTTACGCCTCCGACGTTACCTACGGTACCAACAACGAATTCGGCTTCGACTACCTGCGCGACAACATGAAGTTCGACGTTCATGATTGCGTGCAGCGCGGCCACAACTTCGCCATCGTGGACGAAGTCGACTCCATCCTGATTGACGAAGCTCGCACTCCGCTCATCATTTCCGGCGCCAGCGAAGAATCCACCGACAAATACGCCCGCGTCAATAAAATCATTCCCAAGCTCGAAAGAGGCGAGGAAATTGACACCGCGCCTGGGGAACCGAAGGAACTGACCGGCGACTTCGTGGTGGACGAGAAACACCGGAGCATCACGGTCACCGATGTGGGTTGGGAAAAGGTCGAGCAGCTTCTGGGCATCGGAAATATTGCCGACCCGGAAAACTGGGACCTGAAGCATCACGTTGACACCGCGGTCAAAGCCCATGCGCTCTACAAGCGCGATGTTGAATATGTGGTGAAGGACGGCGAGGTCATCATCGTGGATGAGTTCACCGGCCGCCTCATGCCCGGACGGCGATGGTCAGACGGCCTGCACCAGGCTGTTGAAGCCAAGGAAAACGTAAAGATCGAGCGCGAGAACCAGACGCTCGCCACCATTACCTTCCAGAACTATTTCCGCATGTACAAGAAGCTGGCAGGCATGACTGGCACGGCGGAAACTGAGGCGTCAGAATTTGACAAGATTTATCGCCTGGAAGTGATGGTCATTCCCACCAACAAGACGATGCTGCGCCTGGAGAATCCTGACGTCGTCTATCGCACCGAAAAAGAAAAATATTACGCGGCTGCGGACGAAATCCAGAAGCTCTACACGACTGGCCGCCCGGTGCTGGTCGGCACCACTTCCATCGAGAAATCGGAGCGCCTCTCCGAGTTACTGAAAAAGAAAAACATCAAACACGTCGTGCTCAACGCCAAGTATCACGAACGCGAAGCCGAGATCGTGGCCCAGGCCGGACGCAAAGGGATGGTCACGATCGCCACCAACATGGCCGGCCGCGGAACCGACATCCTGCTAGGCGGCAATCCCGAATTCATGGCCAAGCAGGAATGCGTGAAGAAGGGAATCGCGCAACCGCTGCGGGCCGCGCAAGGCAAGATTCAGGTTGACGTGGACGAGACCAAGAGCACGGTTTGGTACTACGCGGGCAATGAGTACGTCGTTCCCACTGAACAGTGGACAGAAATCTTCAATCGCTACAAAGTTCAAACCGATAAAGAGCACGACGAAGTCACGGCAGTCGGCGGACTGCACATCTTCGGCACCGAACGCCACGAAGCGCGCCGCATCGATAATCAGCTTCGCGGCCGCGCCGGCCGCCAGGGCGATCCCGGTTCCTCCCGCTTTTACCTTTCGCTCGAAGACGACCTGATGCGCATCTTCGCCAAGGAGTGGGTGTCGAACCTGTTGCAGCGCCTGGGCATGGAAGAAGGCATTCCGATCGAGTCACGGCTGATCACCAGCCGCATCGCCACCGCGCAACAAGCGGTCGAAGCCCAGAACTTCGAGGCCCGCAAACATCTGCTCGAATATGACGACGTCATGAACAAGCAGCGCGAGGCGGTCTACGGACTGCGGCGCCAGCTGCTGGAGGGCGTCGACCAAAAGGAACTCATCCTCGAAGACTACGTCTCCGGCATTCTCAGCGACGTGATGGACCAATTTTGCGGAATCAAGGTTCATCCCGACAATTGGGACATCAAGGGTCTCAAAGACGCCATCTTCACGCGCTGCGGCGTGGACATCCTAGCGGAAGGAATCAAACCGGAATCACTGAGCCGCCAGGAACTCGGCGATGCCATCTTCACCAAGCTGAAAGAACGCTACGACGCCAAGGAGAAGCTCATCGGTCCTGAGGCCATGCGCTATCACGAGCGCATGATCATGTTGAGCGTGCTCGATTCGCAGTGGAAAGACCACCTGCGCGACATGGATCACCTGAAGGAGGGCATTGGCCTGCGTGGCTACGGCCAGCACGATCCCCTGGTCGAGTACAAGCGCGAATCTTTCGACATGTTCGAAGCCATGATGCAGCGCTTTCAGGAAGAGACGGCGAGATATCTCTACCTGATGCAGATTCTGGAGCGTCCGGCAGATGGTGGGAGCGCAGCCGGCGTCGGTGGCGATGGCGGCCCTGGTGCGGGCCCCGAGTCTGGTGTAAGGTCGCCGAGATCAGGTGGTGGGACGGACGGTAACGGCAGGCGTCCTCCTCGGGCGGTAGCGACATCAGTAGATGAACTCGAGGAATCCTTCCAGCGCAAAAAGCGCCGCGAGCTGGAACAGGCACGCATGGCGGGATCTGGAGAAGCGCAACAGGTGCAGCAGGTAGTGCGTGGCGCGGCAAAAGTCGGCCGCAACGACCCCTGCCCCTGCGGCTCAGGCAAAAAATATAAGAAGTGCTGCGGAGCCCAGGGCTAGGTGCTGTCCAGGAATTAATTCTGTCATCCTGAGCGGAGCAAGGGCTTCGCGTAGCGAAGTCATTGCGCAGTCGAAGGACCCCTACCCTCTGCATTGAACGTTCTAACCCACCCCTGTCTCGCGTGAAATCCATTCCATCGGCTCGACCGGGCCCACGATAAACACCCAGGACACAGCGCCCACAATCGCGACCCCAGCCAAAATAGCAAAGGCCCAGAAAAATTCTCCAGTGCGGTCAACCACGAAGCCGGTGATGGCCGGCGCCAGAATTCCCGCCAGGCTTCCAAACACGTTTTGCACGCCCGTCCAGCGTCCGGCCGCCTGAGGACCCGCCATGGTCTGAGTGATGGCCCAAAGATTCGCGGTGGCCAGCCCGAACACCGCCCCCGCCACCAGCAGTAGAACGACTGCCATCGCGGGACCGGCGATCACGCACGCGCCCAGCAATACCCCGCTGCCTCCCGCGCCTGCGACCATGAATGCCTTTCGCACTCGTGTGGGCGTCGAACCCGCGGCAATCCAGCGGTCAGAGAGCCAGCCGCAGATCAATGCTGAAATCGCCGTCAAAAGATATGCAGCTCCCACAATCTCTCCCATGCTCATCAGGGCGAAGCCACGCTCGCGGACGAGATAGTAAGGCAGCCACGTGATCTGGAAATAAAGCAGGTAGTTCAGGCAGAACAGGCCCAGGCAGGTTCCCCATGCCGACCGTTGCCGCAAAATTTCCTTGAAGCCAGGGCCGTGTCGGGCGTCGGTACCGGAAGGACGCTGAGTTCTCGGCATCCAGCGAAACCAGGGGACAAGCCACAACAGGCTGGCTAGACCCAGGAACACGAAAAAGGAACGCCATCCCAGCCTTGCCATCAGCATTCCGCCCATGAGCGCACCAGCGGCCGGACCGCAGGCGTTTCCGGCGGATATCGCCGAATTGGCAAAGCCGCGGTGCGCAATCGGAAAATGTTGGACAATGATTTTCGAATACGCCGGGTATGCCACCGACTCGCCCATCCCCAGAACCAGTCGCGCGACCAGCACCGCAAGGAACGTGTGGGCCAGCCCGGTGACCGTGGTTGCCGTCGACCAGACAAAAAAACCGATGGCGATGACCCAGTTCACGTCGTAATGATCGACCAGCCAGCCGGAGGGGATCTGGAAGGCCGCATAAGTCCAGAAAAAAGATGAGAACAAAATCCCCAATTGTGTGGGTGAGAGCTTGAGTTCGTCCTTCAACATTGGCGCCGCGATGGAGAGATTGCCGCGGTCTACATAGTTGATAAAAACGGAGAATGCCATCAGGGCGAGAACCAGGGAAAGTCTGGCCGAAGGCCTTGGATAAGTGGTCGGCATGGCGGACGTGGCCAGAGGACGCCCATTCTGCGCGCCCGTGAAAGCGATTGCAAGGTGCTTCAGTGCTGGAGCGTCTCATTACGAACACTTGGGCGCCCCCGGGGAATCCTTCGACTCTGCGTTGAATGACAGATGTTTTGTGGGGCTTATGGCAAAGGCTTGGCCAGCACGAATGATTTCACCACAATGTTATTGGGCTGCACGCCGACCGGAATCATGGTGAGCAGGGAATACTCCGTCGGCTCGAGCCGCGTCGCTTTGCGTTTTTGGATGACGGTCACATCGCCGGATTGAGAATCCAGCACCAGCAAATAATTTTCGCTCCGGGAGAGTGCGAGTCCGTCCGGATGACTGCCCACCGGGAGCGTGGCTACCAACTTCCCGATATCAATGTCATAGACCGCAACCGTATTCGAGCCGAAGTTGCTCACGTAAAGACGGGAATTATCCGAGGTCACAAGGCCCCGCGCCGGGTGGGTACCGATCAAGTAGCTGCCGCCAACTTCGTTGGTGGCAGTTTCGATAATCGAAATATTGTCGGAATCAAAGTTGGTGACGACGAGCTCGCCGCCATCCGGTTTCAGCGCCAGGCTGGCCGGAGTCTTACCCACGTCAAGCAGTGCCAGCAGCTTGTCGGTCTTGAGATCAATGGATGCGACCTGAGACGATCCTCCGCAAGCCACGAACGCTTTGCTGCTGTCGGGAAGAATGGCGATGTCTTCCGGTTGCTGACAAATAGGAATGGTGCTGCGCACCTTGAGCTGTGCCGCGTCGATTAGTGAGGCCGTGCTGTCTCCCCGATTGCTGACCACCACGGTGGCGCCATCCGGCGAAACCCGTGCCAGTCCCGGCGCAGCGCCTACACGGATATTTCCCAACACCTGCCGCTTATCCAGATCAAGCACCGAAACGTTCGCCGATTTTGAGTTGGCGACGTAAGCCCGCCTGCCGTCCTGCGACACGTCAATGAAGTATGGGCCGGCGTGAACGCCGATGGTGGCCACGACTTCATTGCGCTCGGCGTCGATCACGCTCACGCTGTTTCCCTGCGTGTTGACGACGTAGATCTCGTTTTTCCTGCTGTTCGCGGTAATGCCGCCAGGTTCGCCGCCGACTCGAATTGTCTTTGCCGGCTGGAACGTGCGCAGGTCAATCACCGAAACGGTATTGCTCCTGCCGTTGGTGACGTAGGCATACTCACGATAGGCGGGCCCGTAAACAGGAAGCTGGCGCTCCTGGAAATACCACCACCCCAGCGCGGCCACGACCGGGAGTATGACGACGAGGAGAAGAATTTTCTTCAAGCTGAAGGACTAACAGAAGGCGCAACTCCGGGCCGAACCGACAGTGCTTCCGGGACCGGCGCATGCGTGCCGATCGCCGGCACCATTCTTCCCACCACGGGGGCAATCTGCCGCACCTGCTTCATCAGTTCGTCGAACTGTTCCGGATAGAGCGACTGCATGCCGTCCGACATGGCGCGGTCAGGCTCATGGTGGACTTCGACGATCAGCCCGTCCGCGCCCACCGCGATGGCAGCGCGCGAAAGCGGCGTGACCTTGTTGCGTTTCCCGGTGCCGTGGCTGGGATCGACCACAATGGGCAGGTGACTGAGCCGTCTGCACCGCGGGCACGATGCTGAGGTCGAGCGTGTTGCGGGTATGATCGGCAAAGGTTCGCACTCCACGTTCGCACAGGATGACTCGGTAATTGCCTTCGCTCATCACGTACTCGGCCGCCATCAGGAATTCCTCCAGCGTCGCCGCCATGCCGCGTTTGAGCAGAACTGGCTTCCGGGCTCGTCCCGCCTGCTTGAGCAGGGAGAAATTCTGCATGTTGCGAGCGCCGATCTGGATGACGTCAGCGTACTTCTCCACCAGTTCGAGCGATTCGTTGTCGATGGCCTCGGTGACAATTTTCATTCCGAACTTGTCGCGGACTTCAGCCATGATCTGCAGTCCGGCTTCACCCATGCCCTGAAACGAATAAGGAGACGTGCGGGGCTTGTATGCGCCTCCACGGAAGAATTGTGCGCCCGCGCGGCATACCTGCTCGGCCACAGTCATGGCTTGTTCGCGGCTCTCAATGGCGCAGGGTCCGGCGATGACTGCAATCCCGGGACCGCCGAAGGTGGCGTCGGTGCCCGGAAAAGTTATGACCGTGTTTTCAGCTTTGACGTCGCGGCTGACCAGTTTGTAAGGCTTGCTGACACGGATCAACTCCTGGACGCCGGGCATTTCGTCCAGCGTGCCGGGCTCGACTTCGCCGCGGTTTCCGGTAATGCCGATGGCAGTGCGTTGCGCGCCGGGCATGGAATGGGCGCGGTATCCCAGTTCCTCAATCTTCTGGCAAACGGCGCGTATCTGCTCTTCCGTAGCTTGCGCCTTCATCACAACTAACATGACCCACCTCGAAACCTCTAAGTTTACCGTCTGCGGCCCAGTCGCGGCAAACGGCGAGTGCTTCTGATTTTGTGTAGGCGCGAGCGTCCCGGTCGTGCGGAGTTATTCGTTGCGCTGCCGCACGAGCGGGACGCTCGCGCCTACATTGCGCGTCTCGATATACTCTTCTGGTGCCCCGTTTGCACCGTTCCATCGCCCGTGAACAAGATATTCTCGCACGGCCGCCCAAAAGCCCGCCCCGCCTGACTTCGCGGCGCATCGGCATTCACACTTCGAGCGCGGGTGGGGCGCAGAATGCTGCGGAGAGGGCATACCGTCTCGGCTGCAATACCTTTCAAATGTTTTCTTCCAGCCCTCGTCAGTGGGCCCAGTACGCCCTCGCTCTGCCGCAATGCAACGAGATGAAGCGGCTGCGTAAGAAATATGACCTGAAACCGCTGGTGATTCATACCAACTACCTGGTGAATCTGGCCAGTGTGAATCAGCTATTCCTGAAGAAATCCATCGAGGCCTTCCGCGGCGAAATCGAGCGCGCGTTGGCTCTGTGCGCGGAATATCTGGTTCTCCATCCGGGATCATTTCGAGGAGCAAACCGGGAGCAGGGCTTGCTGCAGACTGCGGCTGCGATCGCTGCCGCAGCCCAGGGACTGGATTTGTCCGGGCACAATCTGACTATCCTGATTGAAAACACCGCCGGGGCGGAGTACTCGCTGGGCGCCAGTTTCGAACAGGTCGCAGAAGTGCTCGATTACCTCCGCCACCTTGTTCCCGTGGCCGCCTGCATCGATACCTGCCATACTCACGTGGCCGGCTACGACATCGTGAGCGAGCAAGGGATGCGGGATACACTGAAGCATCTCGACGCCACCGTCGGTTTGAAGAATGTTCGAGTGTGGCACTGTAACGACGCCAAGGCCGCCCGCGGATCGAAGCTCGATCGTCACCAGCATATCGGCCAGGGAACGATCGGAGCGGCAGCGTTCCGGCGGTTGCTCAACGATTCGCGTCTGGCTCATGCCGCTTTCATCGCCGAAACGCCAATCGACGAACCCGGCGATGATCGCCGCAACGTGGAAGCCTTGACCCGGCTGGTAAAGAAGTAGAATCCTCAGACGCAATCATTGTCATTATCCCGCGCAACGCGCCAGGAGGCCTCAAAAATGAGTTGGGCAAACAAGCTCTCCAAACACTTCCGGGTGGACAGCGGAAAGAAATTTCATCTCAAGGACTACGACCCGGGCGACACGGAAAAGCTCAATTCCGAGGAACGCGCCCGGGATTTGTTAGAGAAGGGTGTGACGCGAATGGCCGAACTCCAGGACATGCTCTATGCCCAGAATCGTTGGGGCCTGCTGCTGATATTTCAAGCCATGGATGCCGCCGGAAAAGACGGAATCATCAAGCACGTAATGTCGGGAGTGAATCCGCAAGGCTGCCAGGTGTATTCCTTCAAAACGCCGTCCGTGGAAGAGCTCAACCACGATTACCTGTGGCGCAACATGAAGTGCCTGCCCGAGCGCGGCCGCATCGGCATTTTCAATCGATCCTATTACGAAGAGGTGCTGGTGGTGCGAGTCCACCCGAAACTGCTCGCCAACGAAAGAATTCCGCCCACCCTGATCACAAAAAATATCTGGGACGAACGCTTCACCGACATTTGCTCGTGGGAGCGCTATCTTTCGCGCAATGGTTTTGTGATTCGCAAATTTTTTCTCAATGTATCGAAAAAAGAGCAAAAGAAACGTTTCCTGGCCCGCTTGCAGGATCCGGAGAAGAACTGGAAGTTCTCTACCGCTGACCTCCACGAGCGCGAATATTGGGACGATTACATGCACGCGTACCAGGATATGATCGCCAACACCGCAACCGTGCACGCGCCGTGGTTTGTGGTTCCCGCGGACAACAAATGGTTCACACGCGTAGTCGTGGCCGCGGCCATCGTCGACACGCTTGAGGATTTGAAACTTTCATATCCGAAGGTCGATCCACAGAAGCGAAAGGAATTGGAAGCCGCGCGGAAAGCTCTACTAGGAAACAAACACGATTGATGTGTTCTGCTTTGGTACAACTGTCATCCCGAGTGACCTCTCTTTCCACCGGCTTCGCCAGGCGGTAAGATAGCCGGTTTGCACTTCTTCCCCAGGAGATGAAACAAATGCTTCAGAGCACGCGGATCGCAAGCTTGGTGGTGCGGCTGTTCATGGTGTTGTTGGTGAGTGCTGCGGTTCTCGGGGCGCAAACCAAATCGGAACGGGAGCGCAAGGTGCCCGAGCAGCCCGTCGCTTCCGAAAATCCGGCTACCACTGCGACATCGAACGAAGACCCGCTTTTTAAGGGCATGAAGTACCGCGTGATCGGCCCCTTCCGCGGTGGACGATCGCTTACCGCATCTGGAATTGCCGGCGATCCCACGACCTACTATTTCGGCGCGACCGGTGGTGGCGTCTGGAAAACCACGGATGGCGCGGTTACCTGGACCTCGGTGTTTGATAAGCAAGGAACCTCCGCGATCGGAAGCCTGGCCATCGCGCCGTCGAACACGAATATCGTTTATGTGGGCACGGGCGAGGCCTGCCTCCGCGGCAATATTTCGCACGGGGACGGAGTTTACAAAACCCTCGACGGCGGCAAGACCTGGAAGAACGTTGGCCTGCGCGACAGCCGCTCCATCGGCAAAGTGATCGTCGACCCGAAAAACGCGGACATCGCTTTCGTGGCGGCCCTGGGCCATCCCTACGGCCCCAATTCCGAGCGTGGCATCTTTCGCACCACCGATGGCGGCAAGACCTGGGACAAAGTTTTATACAAAGATGAGAACACGGGCGGCATCGATGTGGCCTTCGATCCGCACAATTCCAATATTATTTTTGCTTCGCTCTGGGAGGTCCATCGCACACCCTGGACCTTGGTCAGCGGTGGACCGGGAAGCGGGCTTTACCGCTCCGATGATGGCGGCAATACCTGGAAGCGACTTGAGGAACACGGGCTTCCCAAGGGGCCGTACGGCAGGATTGGTGTTGCGGTAGCCGCCAATTCTGACCGCGTGTACGCGCTGATCGAGGCGCATGAAGGCGGCTTGTATCGCTCCGACGACGGCGGCGAAACCTGGGAACTGGTAAACGGTGACCGTTCCTACCAGCAGCGTGCCTGGTATTACATGCACGTCACCGCCGACCCGCAAGACCCTGACACTGTCTACGTCGCCAACGTTGATTTTTATAAGTCCAGCGACGCTGGACGCACCTTTAACCGGATCAAGGTTCCACACGGCGACAATCACGGTATGTGGATTGATCCCAAGAATCCGCGGCGCATGATCGTGTCCAACGATGGCGGCGTTACCGTCAGTCTGGATGGCGGCAAAACCTGGACCAACGAACTTAACCAGCCGACCGCGCAGTTCTACCACGTGATTACCGACAATCGTTCGCCCTACTACGTTTACGGAGCCCAGCAGGACAACAGCACCATCGCGATCGCCAGCCGCAGCGACAACGGCAGCATCGATCGCTCGGAATGGTACGACGTTGGAGGGGGCGAGGCTGGATACATCGCGCCTTATCCCCCCGATCCCAACATCGTTTACGCCGGCGACTATCAGGGCAAGATTACGCGTTTCGACAAGCGCACCGGACAGTTGAAGAACATCACGGTACAGCCGATCATCAGCGATGGCGAGGGGGCGGCGAATCTCGAACACCGCTTCCAGTGGACGGCGCCGATCATGATTTCGCCGCACGACCCCAACACGCTCTACCACGGGGGCGAGCGTCTGTTTAAAACCACGGACGGTGGAATGCATTGGGAGGCGATCAGTCCCGACCTCACTCGCAACGACAAGAGCAAGCAGCAACCCTCCGGCGGCCCCATCAACATCGATGACACCGGAACCGAGTACTACGACACCATCTTTGCGGTTGCCGAGTCCCCGGTCACCAAGGATTTGATCTGGGCGGGAACCGATGATGGCCTGGTTCACATTACCCGCGATGGTGGAAAGAACTGGACCAACGTGACCCCGAAAGACTTGCCTGATTGGAGCCGCATCAGCTTGATTGAGGCCTCGCCGTTTGATCCCGGAACCGCCTACGTTGCAGTCGATCGACATCAGAATGACGACATGCATCCCTACATTTACAAGACCGGCGATTACGGCAAGACCTGGACCAGAATCACCCGGGGAATTCCCGACAACACCTTCGTCCGCGCGGTTCGCGAAGATCCCAAGAAGCGCGGCCTGCTCTACGCAGGCACCGAAACCGGTCCTTATGTTTCCTTCAACGACGGGGCGGACTGGCGATCGCTTAAGCTCAACCTTCCTACCACTCCCATTCACGACCTGGCGATCAAGAACGATGACTTGGTCGTGGCGACGCATGGGCGTTCATTCTGGATCCTCGACGATCTTTCGCCGTTACGGCAATTCAGTGACGAGGTCAGCCGCCAGAGCGTTTACCTTTACACTCCTGCGACCGCCTATCGCATGCATAACGTGGAAGACCCCCCCAAGCCGATCGTGGTGGGGGAAAACCCGCCTCCGGGCGCAGTGATCTATTACTACGTGAAAGATCTGCCGAAGGGTGAAATCACCATCGAGATTCTGGATTCAGCCGGCAACGTGGCGCGAAAATATTCCAGCCTGAAGATTGACCGTCCGGATGAGCCGCTTAATCCCGAAGACAAAAAGCCGGAAAAGCAGATCAAGGCAGCGGCTGGCCTGAATCGTTTCACATGGGATCTGCGTTATGCGAGCGCCAGCTACGTCCCAAACTACTATCTGTTCGAATACAAGGACGGCGCGCGCGGCCCCTTGGCCCTTCCCGGCAAATATCAGGTCCGTCTGACCGTGGAGGGCAAGAGCCTGACCGCTCCCATGGAATTAAAACTTGATCCTCGTCTGAATGTGCCTCAGGGCGACTTGCAAAAACAGTTTGATCTCGCCATCCAGATTCGCGATCAGCTCAGCCGGGTCTACGACACGGTGAATCAGATTCAGGACGTTCGCTCACAGCTGAACGGGCTGAAGGGACGTCTGCCGGATGACGCGAAACCGGTGGTGACCGCGGCCGCCGACCTGGATCAAAAGCTGCTTTCTGTGCGCGACGACCTCATTCAGGCCAAGGTGAAGGCGAATGAGGATTCGCTGGCCTATCCTCAAAGAGTCGACAGCAAGCTGGCCTCGGTCGCACTGGTGGTCAGCGACGGTACGGATTCTGCCCCCACCGAAGCGGCCATTCAGCAGTTCGAGAAACTGAAGAAACAGGCCGACGACGCCCTGGCGCGCTGGGCTCAACTCCAGCAAACCGATCTGGTTGCCTTCCAGAAACTTATGGCAAGCCAGAACATTCAGGCTATCGTTGTCCCGGTCGCGGGTTCGAGCGGATCAGGAGGCGAAGAACCGTAGTCGCGGTTGCCGCCTGTGGCGGGCTTTTTGACGGTTACCCCCTGTTACTTCTGTGCCATACGCATGGCACCAGTGGTTCATTGACCTACCGGTGCCTGCTTGATATTTTGACCTCGTACGGTGCGGCTTATCGCACTCCCCCAAAAGGCGAAAGAGCATCTAAGAATTTAGGGGGAAGCCATGAAGCTGGTTCATGTTTGTTATGCGGCGCTCGGCTACGCGGT
The DNA here is from genome assembly GCA_963734265.1 of Terriglobia bacterium. GTDB lineage: Bacteria > Acidobacteriota > Terriglobia > Terriglobales > Acidobacteriaceae > JAIQFF01. Next base: position 526,974 of record CAVTGN010000007.1, on the reverse strand, counting down.
AGCCCGTTGGATCTTTCAGCGGCAATCCATCCCATTCAGCGATCCGGTTACACGCTTTCGTTCCTCTGGCCTGTTGTAGGAGCGTGCGACTTCGGAACGTGCGACGGTCGCGTTGCCTGCCTGCTTGTCCCGCACGCCCAATATTTCGCCCGACTTCGTTTGCTCCAAGGGACTAATACCAAAGTGTGCGCCTGCCGTGTTATCCCTGCCTCGCTACCTGCGTACAATTTCTTCAGAACAGTCTCGCCCTAGTTATCAATTGAATGCTTGGGTGACGATAGTGACCAGGCGCCACCTCGCTTTGCTGCCACAATAGCGTGAGATCTGTTCAGCGTTCTAATTCATGAAGCGCCCATACTATCTGCCGTTGGTTCTCATCCTGCTGGGATTTCTGTTACCGGCTCAGGTCATGGCCCAGTCTGATGACCCGGAACCATCGCTGGGGGACGTAGCTCGCTCTCTGCGCAAGGGTAAGGCTGCGCCCGAGCATGCGGTGATCGACAACGAAAATATCCATCAGGTGATGGACGAAGTGCAGCAACGCAAACTTAACGGCAGCTTGCTGTTCAGCTTTGACAATGCGGCGAAGAAGTTCCAAGTCTCTTCTCCGGATGTAACTTGCGATCTCTCCTTCAGCGCTGCTGCCACTTCTTTGCTGTCGGATCCTTACGCCCCGCAGGATTTGCCCGACGGCCGAATTGGCTAAGCTCGACGGTCCCGCCACCATCAGCGGAGACACGCTGCAAATTGCTGTGCACAACGGGACCAGCTGGAACATCAAGGAAATTACGGTGGGATTGACCATCGTGCGCGACTCTGACGCAGATACCGCCCGCCACGGTTCTGAAGCGATTGGTTCGGGCCGACTGATTCCAGCCGCCGAGACCACAACCCTGTTGTCAGAAAAACATCCTGACGTAACTGTTCTTTACCATATTAAGGGCTCGGCGGCTCCGTCCACTACGACCGTGTTCCGCGAGACTCTAGGTGCAGTCACCAAGCCAGGATCGGGAGTGGCATTGGGCCATCGTCCAGGCCAAAGGAATTTCCCCCGAAAAGCAGCAAAAACCACCAGCCCACTGACAACTGCGAACCAAAAACTGAAAACTGATTTAGAAAAACTTAAGACCTCGAGATCAGCCACACCAAGATCTAGAACCCAACCCGAGACACAGCCTCCGTCTTTCCACTCTTCAGTCCTTGAAAGGCCGCATCCAAAATAATCTGATTCTGCCAACCCTCTTCCCCAGGCGCGGGAAACTTCGCTTTGCCCTCCACCGCGTCCGCGAATGCATCTACCTGTTTCGCGTAAGCCAGATGATTGGAGACGCGCTCGCTCTCGACCACGGCACCTGCGCGCCGCAATTCCAGGGTGATCGGACGTTCCACGTTGAGCGCATCCTCGCCCCGCAAGGATCCAGTTTCACCGACGAGTTCGAGAGGCGTACGGTACTCGGCCCGGAAAGAAACCAATACCGAGCCCAGAGTTCCACGGGAGAATTCCAGGGTGAGCGCGGCGGCAGTTTCTACTGAGTCGGGTCCATTGTCGTAGACTCCGCGGGCTGTCACCGCTACGACTTCATCCTGGAGGATGTAACGCAGGCTGTCGATACAGTGAACCCCAACGTCGGCGATGGGTCCACCTCCGGCCACCGCAGGGTCGTTGATCCAGGTGCGCAGGTGTCCACTTCCGCCGGGGAAGGAGAATTCAGAGCGCGCGAAAACAATCCTGCCGATCTGTCCGCTGGATACGCGCTGGCGAAGCCGTGCCGTGCTTTCTTCAAACCGGAAAACCTGGGCGACTCCCAGCAACAGCCCGGCGTTTCTTGCTGCTTCCACCATCTGCCGGCACTGGTCGGCATTTACCGCCATGGGCTTTTCGCACAACACCGGCTTTCCGCATCGGATGGCGAGCAGCACGTCGGCCAGGTGGCAGGCGTTGGGCGTGGTCACGAAGACGGCGTCGACTTCCGGCGACCGGCATAAGTCCTCGGCCGAATCAAATGCCAGCGGAACTTTATGTTCCCGCGCGGACTCGAGTGCCTTGGCCATGGTGCGCCGTGACAGGGCGCTGACCCGGCAATTCTGCGCCAAAGCGAATCCCGGCATCAGCCGCTTGACCGCGTGCAATCCAAAACCGAGAATTCCGAAGCGAATCATCGGGTGTGAGAGAAAGAATGTGGCGCGGGCACTCTCGCCCGCGAGCGCGTCTGGCCTCGCCGGCTCTACTTCCCGAACACAAACTGCGCCGGCGCAAGATCGATCGTGGCCGCGACCGTGTTTGCGGGAATTCCCCCGGTATCCTGATTGATCGCAAATATGGAAACCGTCTTGGGGGTCTGATTACAAACGTAGAGAAACTTGCCTGCCGGATCGGTGGTGACAAATGACGGAGTGTTCGCGGCAGCAAACGGCGAATTGGTCAGCGCCGTGGTCACTCCTGTGGTCGAGTCAATCGAATACACAGAAATATTGTTCGATTCCAGATTGGCGACGTAAAGGAATTTTCCCGATGGATGAACCGTAACCGAGATCGGACTGGTGCCCGCGGCGAATGGCGATCCCAAGGCCACCGTCAAAGTTCCGGTCGTGCCGTCAATCGCCATTCCCGACACCGTGCCGGCGCTGAAATTTGTTGCGTACAGAAAGTGTCCGGCTGGATCCACGGCCAGAGAAAATGGAGGGCTCTCAACTGTAAACGGCGAGGCTGGAACCGATGCCAGCGCCCCGCTTCCCGAAGCCACGCTATAGCCGAATATCAGCGGCAGATTTCCGCTGGCGGCGTACAGGAATTGCCCGTTGGGAGACAGAACCAGCGCTACCGGCCGCGGCCCCGTGGCAAACGGCGACCCTGCGATCTCAGTCAAAGTGCCATCGCTTGCACTGATGGAATAGACGGAAATATTGTTTGAAGTTTGATTGGCTACAAAAAGCAGGTCACCGCCGGAATCCATGACCATCGAGGTGGGATTGAGCCCGGCTGGAGTACGCGGCAGGGCCTCGGTGAGTTCGCCCGAACCGCTGTCAATGTTGAACAATGAGACGTCGTTTCCGCCCTGATTCGCCGAGTAGATGAACTTGCCTGAAGGGTGAGCCGCAATTGAAATGGGAGAAATTCCTCCCACAAAAGGCGAGCCCAGCACGCTCTTCAAGTTGCCGGAATTGGTATCGACGCGGAACGCATTGATGGCGTTCGCTTGCGGAACCGCCAGAAAAGCGTTTCGTCCGGTCGTTCCGCTCCCGCCGCTGCTGCTACTACTGCTGCTGCAGCTCCCCAGCCAGGCCAGTGCCCACACCAGCACGAAGATTGTTGCGATCAAGCCCGCCCGTCTTTTCCCCGCCCGTCTCGTCAATGTCATCAAATCCCTTCTCTAATTACTTCAAGACCGTGGATGGCCAGGCCGGCTACGGAGACTGCGCAGGCGCCTTGTGCGGCTTTTGTTTGATCGTGCCCCAGCGATAAACCACGCCGGTCGACACCCGTAAGTTATTTTGCTTTTCCTGAAAAAACGCAGTGTGGACGTAATCGACCTGGAATACACGCCAGGCAAATCGCGGGGTAAGGTCGCGGTCAATGCCTCCACCCAGGATGATCGCCCGCTCGGTGTCGCCTTCACCGTTGGCCAGGTGTACGAACGACCGGCCTTGGCCGATCAGAAGGTGAGCGAAGAGCATTTTATTTCCCCGCTGATAGAGGAATTGCGGTCCCACTGCCAGATCACGCAGGTTCAGCTTGGAATTGTATTGCCCGCTCAATTCCGCCTTGATGCCGAATCCCTGAATAAGATTGTAAGCAGGAGCGAAGTTGTAGCCATTCAGATTGGAGAAGTTGGCAAAGCCGAACGACGGGCTGTCAAACCGGGTGTACGAATAGCCTCCGAAGACCTGCACCCGTGGAAAGTCCTGCGCTCCGGCGGTTATGTTTCCGCAGACGACGAGCAGCAAAAACAAAATTGCGGAAGTCATTCTGGGGAACAGGTCGGGTTGGACTCCGTCCTTCGATTGAGCCCCTGGCAGTTGGACTTCTCGCGGATTTTCGACGGGCAGACGAACCAGGGGAATAGCAGGTTGGCAAACTTTCATGGGATCTTTCTGGAGTCTCCTACACAAACACAGCTACCGATGGACGTCGTGCGCATTCGTAACCGGGCAATGAAATCAGATGCAGGATCAAGATCAAGACACAAAATCCAGGCGTGCGCTTACTTCACCGCCATCGCCCCGACCAGGGACTCGAAGATCTTGAATCCTTCCGTCCCCCCCAACTCTGGTTCGCTGGAGCGCTCCGGATGCGGCATCATGCCCAGCACGTTCCGGCCCGGACTGCAGATCCCGGCGATATTGTCCAAAGATCCATTCGGACTGGCTTCAGGGGTGATCTCTCCGGACGGTGAACAATAGCGAAACACAATCTGTTGGTTGCGGCGCAACTCGCTGAGAGTTGCTTGGTCGCAGAAATAGTTGCCTTCCATGTGACCGATGGGGATGGTCAAAACCTCGCCTTGCCGGCACGCACTGGTGAAGGGAGTTTCGGCGTTCTCAACCCGCACCTGCACCGCCTTGCAGACGTATTTGAGGCCTACATTGCGCATCAGGGCTCCTGGCAGCAGGCCCGACTCGCACAGAATCTGGAAGCCATTACAGATGCCCAGAACCAGTCCTCCCGCGTCCGCGAACTTGCGCACCGACTCCATGACCGGAGAGAATTTCGCGATCGCGCCGGTACGTAAATAGTCGCCGTAGGCGAAGCCACCGGGCACGATAATGGCATCACAGTTCTGCAAATCATGCGACTCGTGCCACAGGAAAGTGACCGGCTGCCTGGCCACTTGCTGGATGGTCCAATACGCGTCGTGGTCGCAGTTGGAGCCTGGGAAAATGATGACCCCGAATTTCATCGCGGTTCGCACCTCGTCCAGCCGGAGCGGACTTTCGCTGGTTCAGTTGTACGGAAAACTACCCCGCAGTTTAACATGATTTTGCGGCACTAAATTCGAACTGACCGGCTCCACGAATCATTAATGCCATAAGTCTCGATGCCATGAATCTCTCGTGATTCCGTGACGCCGCAAATTCTATGAAACCTCGAATTTCATGAAAATTGGAGAACACTTTCAGGTCACCGGCGGCGCGCTGAAAAACTGGTTCATCGCGCAGCTTGAGGATTCGCTGGCCGTCGGACTCCTGTGGTTGATCGGTCTTTACATCATTGGTGTGCCCGGGGCTCCGCTGTGGGCATTGCTCGGCGCCGTCTTCCAGTTTGTGCCTCAGATCGGCGCCGTGCTCGGAGTTATCGGTCCCGCTCTGACCGCCATGTTCAAATGGGGCGACTGGGAACATCCGCTGTATGTTCTGATCCTGTACGCCATCATTGCGATTGTCGATGGCTTCGTACTGCAACCCTTCATCATGAAGCGCACCGCCAAGGTGCCGGTCTGGGCTTCCATCCTGGCGCCGATTGTGCTGGGAATCGTGATCCCTTTCTGGGGGGTCTTGCTGGCGCCGCCCTTGCTCGCGGTGTTGTATGCCTACAAGGCACGGCAGGCCCGTATTCAAGGTCCTATGCTATGAGTCCCATGCTATAATTTTCCTTCGCCGGCACTCATTTGAGGCAATCCGTTGATCTCCTCGACGGTTAAGTTCCGCGCCATTAAAGACTCTTAGATACGAGGTATTTCCATGTCCGGCCATTCAAAATGGGCCACAATCAAGCACAAAAAGGGCGCACTCGACGCCAAGCGGGGCAAGATTTTTACCCGCCTCATCAAGGAAATTTCCATCGCCGCTAAAAATGGCGGAGATCCTGATACCAATCCGCGTTTGCGCGGCGCCATCGTTGCCGCCAAGGCCGAAAACATGCCCGCGGACAATATCAAGCGCGCCATCCAGCGCGGCACCGGCGAACTGCCGGGCGCAACCTACGAAGAGTTCTCGCTCGAAGGCTACGGACCCGGCGGAGTGGCCATTCTGCTCGACATCAATACCGACAATCGCAATCGCACGGTGAGCGAAATCCGCCACGTTTTCGGGAAAAATGGCGGCAACATGGCGGAAGCGGGCGCAGTCTCCTGGATGTTTCACAAAAAGGGTGACATTGTCGTTCCCAAGTCGGCCGCCAAAGAAGACGATCTGATGGGAATCGTCCTCGAAGCCGGCGCCGAAGATCTGCGCGATGACGGCGACAACTGGGAAGTGCTGTGCGAGCCCTCGGTTTACGAAGCGGTGCTGGAAGCGGTCAAGAAAGCCGGCATCGAGCCCGTTTCATCCAGCGTTTCCATGATTCCGCAAAACTACATCAAACTCGAAGGCGCGGCCGCCAGCCAGATGATCCGGCTGATGGAAGCGCTCGAAGATCAGGACGATGTGCAGAACGTACATTCCAACTTCGACATCGACCAGAAGCTTCTGGAAGAAGTTGCCGGTTAATCCCTCGTCAAGATAGTAGCGCCCGCAACATTCGCAAGACCTGCGCGGGCGCGAGGATCTGATGGTCCCATCATAAAAAGTCACTGACAACTGGCTACTGAAAACCGGCAACTGCATTTAGACTCCGGTTTCCTTATGCTCGGTAATATCCACCTGCGGGATTCGCGTTGAAAGTTCGTCTCGACAAGCTTCTGCTCGAACGCGGCCTGACCACCTCCCGCGAACGCGCCCAATCCCTCATTCTCGCCGGCAAGGTCCTGGTGGACGGGCAAAAAATCGATAAAGCCGGAGCTGGCGTCGACAGCGCAGCCGATATTCGCCTCCTGGGCGAAGACCTCAAGTACGTGAGCCGCGGCGGCCTCAAACTGGAGAAAGCGCTCGACCACTGGCATATCGGCGTCACCGGCAAAGTCTGTCTCGACGTCGGCACTTCAACTGGAGGATTCACCGACTGTCTTCTGCAGCGTGGCGCTGCTCGCGTGATTGCGATAGATACCGGGCATGGCCAGATCGATTTTCGTCTTCGCCAGGATCCCCGCGTCCGCTTGCTGGAAAAAACCAACGCTCGCTATCTCACGCCGGAACAAATCGGCGAAGCGATCGAGTTGGTGGTCATGGATGTTTCTTTCATATCCGCCACCCTGGTTCTGCCCGCAGTGATCGCAGCTGCCTTTCCGAATCCAAAGGAGCCACGAACGGGCCGGAAAGTCATCGTTCTGGTGAAACCGCAGTTCGAGGCAGGACGTGACCAAGTGGGCAAGGGCGGCATCGTCCGCGATCCCGTGGTGCAGGCCGCGGCGGTCGAGAAAGTTCGCCGGGCTCTGATCGCCCAGGGCTGCACCCGCACCGACGATATCGAATCTCCGATCCTCGGCGGGGAAGGGAATCGCGAGTTTCTGCTGTACGGGGAATTCTGAAAGCAGTCGTTGGTCGTTCGTCGTCGGTCGTTGGCAAACCAGTGGGATCCAACGGCCTCAGACCATTTTCTGTACAATTCCTTTTTCATCTTTGATCTTTCATCATGCATCAGGCGAAAAACAAGTCCGCTGCCATAATTTCCAAACCCGGCAAGGCCGAACTGGCGCAAATTGTTCCCCCGCTGCTGGCCTGGTTTCGCGAGCACCAATATCAGGTAGTGGTCGATCCGGAGACGGCACCCCACGCCCCTGGTGTCGAGGTCTTGTCCCGGGAGGAAATGGCATCTCGCCCGTTGAATTTTGTCGTTGTGCTGGGAGGGGACGGCACGCTGCTCTCCGCAGCCCGCGCCGTCTCCAAGGCGGGAATCCCCGTGCTGGGCGTGAACCTGGGATCGCTCGGTTTTCTGACGGAGGTGCCGCTGGAAGACCTCTACGAGACGCTGCAGAGTATTGAAGCCAGTTGTTGCAATGTCGAAACCCGCTCCATGGTGCACTGCGAAGTGTTTCGGAAAGATGTTTGCGTCGGCACCTACGATGCGCTCAACGACGTGGTGGTCGGCAAGGGTACCATCGCCCGCCTCAATCACTGCGACGTCTACATTGATCGCGTATTCGTCTCCGGATACCAGGCCGATAGTCTGATCGTGTCTACGCCCACCGGCTCGACCGCTTACTCGTTAGCCGCCGGCGGCCCAATCCTGATGCCGTCGGTTGACGCTTTTGTGATTACGCCCGTCTCTGAGCACTCGCTGACTCATCGTCCGCTGGTAGTTCGGGACACCGCGGAAATCGAGATCGTGGTTAAGACCGGCGAGGATGAGGCTTACCTGAGCATCGATGGGCAGATCGGAATGCCGGTATTCCACGAGGATCGCGTCTTTTGCCGCAAATCACAACATCACGTCCAATTGCTGCGAACGCCGGGCACATTTTTTGATGTGCTTCGCGCCAAATTGAAATGGGGCCAGCGGTAGTCCACTGGCCCCGGAGTTCTGTGAACCAGTGCTCGCGATTAGCCAAGAGCGGACGCGGTCTTGCCGAAGTCGACGGCCGGACGCTTATTCTTACGCGCCTGCGAAGTATCGGCTTGCGCCTCCACATCGATCTCCTGGCCGGTATCTCCCAGGAATTCGCGAATCCGCAGCTTCGCCTTGTGCAGTTGCGACTTCGAATTTCCCACCGAGCAATCCAGCAACCTCGCGATCTCCTGATGCTCGTAGCCTTCGACTTCGTGCATCAGGAAAATCTTTCTGTACCCGGCCGGCAGATCCTTGATGGCTCGGGTAAGGGTGATGCGGTCAACCGATCCGGAAAGACGGCCATCGCGGCTGCCATACTCGCGCCGCACCTGTTTTGCATCCTGGCTTGAGGGCTCATCCAGCGAAATCTGTTTCAGTGATTTCTTACGAAAATGCATCAGCACGGTATTCACCGCGATGCGATAGAGCCAGGTGGAGAGAGCCGAGTTTCCTTTGAATGTGGAGAGCTTCCGGAACACCTGCAGGAATGCGTCCTGGGTGAGGTCTTCAGCTTGCGCGGTATTGTTGGTCATGCGTACGCAAATCGAGTAGACCCTGCCCTTATGAGCATGAAATAAGGCGGCAAACGCTTCGGAATCGCCTTGCTGGGCACGCTTCACCAGTTCAAGATCCGTCTCGTTACGCCCGGGGGTTTTCGGATCCTGGTTCACTGCTCCATCGTTGCTGGAAATGTTCAGGTTCATCACTGTGGTTTCTCCTGGAGCCTGTTGTGGGCCATTACGACATCTGCTCAATGACGGAGATAAGACTAAGAGCAGGGTCGATTAGGGTCTATCCGGTGCACGCTGTATGGGTTTCGGTAAGTTGCTGTACCGGAATGAGAGCGAAAGAGATATTGAAATATGATGTCATGGGTGAATGAATACGGACGTTTTTGCAGGCAAATTCGAAACGCAAAAGAGCGCTATAGACGCGACGACGAGCGCGCAGCGCTCGATCGTTTGTCCGATTGAGAGGACTTCAGTGCGAGACAGCTACTCGATTGTCGGCTGGACTACGTGAACGATATTATTGCGCACCGCGTACATCACCAGATCGCTCACCGAGTGAAGCTGCAGTTTGCGCATGATATTCGAGCGATGAGTTTCCGCGGTCTTCACGCTCAGTCCCAGCGCCACCGCGACTTCTTTCGTGCTCTTGCCTTCGGCAAGCAGTTGCACGACTTCGCGTTCCCGCGGGGTGAGACGGTCGCGCCCCACCGATACTGGAACTGAATGGGTACCACCTTTCAGGTATCCTTCCAGCACCATGGCCGCAACCTTGGAGGTGAAATAAGTTTTGTCGCGCCGCAAGGCTTCGACCGCGACCACCAGGTCACGCGCCGCGTCGGACTTTCAGAAGGAATCCACGAGCTCCCGCATTCAGAACTTCGCGCACCACCTGATCGGAATCGTGCAAAGTCAGAATCAGAACCTTGGCTCGCGGCATCGTCTTTGATGATCTGCCGGGTGGCTTCCAGACCGTTCAGGCCGGGCATGCCAATATCAAGAACGATCACATCGGGTTTCAGTTCGCGAACTTTTTCCGTCGCCGTTCGCCCGTCTGAGGCCTCGCCGCAAACTTCCCAACCGGACTCTCCCTGCAGCAACGCGCATAGTCCTTTGCGTACAACCTCATGATCGTCCGCTATGAAAATTCGGCAAGCCGCCATAACCTACCTCCCACAGATTGTGTCCCGATGATAATCCTGCACGTTGACCAAGCACTGCAAGGGCCAAACCACGAAATCCGGCTACTTCCAATGGTTTAGCCGGCTGTGGAAAACTTTTGTTCGTGTAATTCTTACTGATCTTCCGAACCACGCCGCGATTTTTTCCCGGTACGAAGAATCGAGCCCAAACGTCGGAATCACCGCTTAACAGCGGTTGCCATGCTCAAAAACCTCATCTGCGAGCCGACTGTTCGCCGATTCTCTGCCTGCTTCCAGCGGAACCATACGCAAACCCTGTAGCGGTTCCATCCGCAGCTCGAAACTTCCTGCGCATTGACCACAAAGCCAGTAATGCACGGCCTCGCGAACCGGCTTCTCATCAAACGTGCTCCCGTCAGAGTCGCAAGCCGCGATTGAGATAGAGACGATTTCGAACTGGTAAAGTCGTCCCTCAGAGAGGGAGTGTAAAGGCACACGGCAATCAGGGTTTACGCAATGTCTTAGCATCAGACCGTCTCGTCCGCCGGCGAGCAGTCCAGTGACGCTCCTGCTCCACGGCAAGCTCCTGTGTCGCGAACCTATACCCTGGGGCCAGGCAGACCAATACAGTCTCTCCTGTATTTTAGGTTATCCCCTGTGTATCGTCTGGTTCACGCCGCAAGGTTTGGAGATCGATCCCCAGCTGTTCCGCCTTCTTGTAGAAGTGGCTGCGTTCCAGGCCCAGAGCCTTCGCCGCCTTGGTGATGTGATGATGGCTGCGCTTTAGTTCGGCGAGAAGGACCTCCCGCTCGAAGTGCTGCACCCGGTCGGCCAGCGTACCTGAGCCAGTCCCGGAAGCTCCCGATGCTGAGTGCGAGTCCGAGGCTTGGGGCAGGGCCATCTGGACCGTGTCGAGGGTCACCTGACCTTCGGTCGCCAGCAGAATCAGGCGCTCCACCACGTTGCGCAGTTCGCGGATGTTACCCGGCCAGGCCTGCTTCTGGAGTTCCTCAATCGCTTCCGGAGCGAACGGAACTGGCTTCCAGTTGTTCTGAGCACAGACCTGCTCGGCAGAAGTGTTGCACCAGCGCCGGAATGTCCTCTTTTCGCTCGCGCAGCGGCGGCAGCAGAATGGGGAAGACGTAAACGCGATGAAAGAGATCCTGGCGGAACTTGCCTTCCTTGACCAGCGCTTCCAGATTGCGATGGGTAGCCACCACCACCCGCACATCCACTCGAGTCGGTTTGTCGGAACCGATCCGCTCCACTTCTCCCTCTTCCAGCACACGCAGCAGCTTGGCTTGCATGGCCAGGGGCATGTCCCCGATTTCATCGAGAAAGATGGTTCCACGTTCTGCCTGCTCAAATTTGCCGACATGCCGCGCGGCCGCGCCGGTGAAGGATCCTTTCTCGTGACCGAACAGTTCCGACTCGATCAGCTCCGCCGGAACCGCGGCGCAATTCAGCGTGATAAATGGACCCGAAGCTCGCGGACTGCGCTCGTGCAAGGTGCGCGCAACCAATTCTTTCCCTGTCCCGGTTTCTCCCAGAATGCATACCCGGGTCTCGCTGGCGGCCACGCGTTCGATCTGGGCCATCAGCTTTTTCATGGTTTCGCCGGTCCACACCATCTCATGTTTTCCCAGGCGCTGGCGCAGCTGCCTGGTTCTCCGATTCCAGGCGCTGCAGCTTAAGCGCATTTTCCACGGTGAGCAGAAGCTTTTCGGTGGAAATCGGCTTTTCCAGAAAATCGAGGGCGCCTAAACGTGTCGCCCGCACCGCCATATCGATATGCGCCTGTCCGGACATCATGACGACGGGCGTACTGATTCCCTGCGACTTCAGCTCCTCCAGCAATGAAAGCCCGTCTTTGTTGGGCATGACCACGTCCGAAAGAATCAGATCGAACGTCTGCGAGCGAGCCAGATCGAGTGCCTTGGCGGCGTTGTCGCACACCGTAGCCTCGTGCCCGGCAAGACGGAAGGCGCGGGAAAGCGAAGCCAGCGTATTGGCTTCGTCGTCAACGATCAGCAGATGAGCTTTCTGAGGCACCAGTTACTCCTTGGCCAGCCGCTCCGCACTTGCGGCTCCGGAGATGCGCCACACTCGTTTCGGCAGTCTGCAACTTGTCCAGATTGCGCGGCAGCTCGATCATAAATGTTGTTCCCCGTCCGGGCTGGCTGCGCACGCTGATTCTGCCTCCATGATCGCTTATCACCGACTGCACGATGGCCAGTCCCAGCCCGGTGCCATGCGCCTTGCTGGTGTAGTAAGGCGTAAACAAGCGTTCACATTCTTCCACGGTCAGGCCGGACCCGGTGTCGGCAACCTCGATCATGACGCGATCTCCGTGCTGACTGGTGCGCAAGGTGAGCGTACCGCCCTGAGGCATGGCATCCATTGCGTTCAACGCGAGATTGGAAAGAGCTCGGTGTAGCAGTTCGGGGTCGGCGGCGATCTGCCTCTAGACCCTCGGCAAGCTCCAGTCTGCATTCGATCGGAGCCTGCTCCGGTGAGCGCAATTGCCCCTGCAACAGACGCGCCACGTTCTGCACGATCTCGTTCACCTGCACTCGCTGAAATTGCGGCTGCGGCATGCGAGAAAATTCGCTGAAGCGCGAGATGATCGTCTTTAAATTCGCGATCTCCGCCAGCAGCGTGGACGAGCTTTCGCGAAAGACTTCATCGAACTGTTCCGGGCTCTGCTCCCGGGCTCGCACCAGGTTCTCTACCGTCAGTTGCAGCGGGAACAAAGGATTCTTCAGCTCGTGCGCCAGGCGGCGCGCCAGCTCCCGCCACGCGGCAACCCGTTCGGCCTGCACTAACTGCTCGCGCTGTTGCAAAAGTTCTTCCGTCATGCGATTGAAAGATTCAGCCAGGGCACCCAATTCGTCGGTCGAACTCACCGAGACCTGTGTATTCCAGTTTCCCGTCTGCCACCTCCCGCGCCGCTTCTGCCAGTTGTTCGACCGGCCGCGTGACTCGCGAAGCTGCCCATCCGCTGAACAGTATCGCCAACACAATTCCAGCCCCTCCCGCCAGCAACGCCGCTGAACGGATACGATTTCGCAGCTCGACATACGGACGCCGCGTATTTCCCACCAGCAGAATGCCCAGCAACTGATTGTCCTGACCGGTCAAAGGAATGGCATGCATGCTCTCATCATCCGCCGCATCGTCGGACCAGTGGATGCAGCGCGCTCGCCTCCTGCCGTTGCTGCTTTGCCGGTCCGAGCTGTATCTTGCTCGATGAGAGGCGCCAGCTTACTCTGGCGGTTGCGGCACACCCGAGGGCGCAACCAGCAGCTGCGGCGAAAATCCTCTCGCCAGATTGCGGTAGAGCATGGCCCGCATTCCCGCCGGAAGTTCCAGACTCTCCAGAAAGTCCTTATCCAGCCGTCGGCCGCCGATCACATACACCGGTTTGTCGCCGACCTCCACTTGTCGAATCGCCGAAAGGCTCAGCGCGGCGCCGTCCGGAAGTTCTTCCTGGCGAAGAAAAGCATCTTTTGGCAGGCGGCCTGCGGGAAGGGAATTTTCCTTGTAACCGAACTTTGCCGGCCACTGCGCCGAAGAAAGAATCGTGCCCTGCTGGTCCACGAACTCCAGAAAATCCAGCTGCTGATTGTCGGCCAGAGCCTTGGCCTCATTCACAAAAGAACCGTAGTCGGTGGAACCACGGCTAACCGCCAGCGCCATGCGAGTTGCAGCTTCACTCGCGGCGATGTTTTCCACCCGATGTGCAATCTCGTCGCCGCGACGGCTGAACTCGCGACGGAATTGCGCAATCAGGGCCGCCGTCTGTTCCTCGTTCGCCCGCTCAAAGGCGCGCCGGGTCATCGCCGTCACGATCCAGGTGACCGCACCCACGCACAGGAAAACCGTAAGCGCGAACACCAGCAGAAGTTTGCGCCCAAAGCTCAAGGCTTCTCCGTTTCCAGCCACACATTCTGCAACTGCCACTCGCCGTCTCGGGCTCTCTGTCCAACCCCGGACGTTCGCACTCAACGCGACGGCGCTCCGCAAGTAAAGCAGAGGAATCACCCGCCGCGATTGCAGCAGAGCATTCTCGGCCGCGTAAAGGCTGGCAGGCGCATCTCCGTCTAACTTCGGCTGCGGCAATCCGAGTCTGGCCGCAAGATCGGCAAGTGCAACCTGGGCATCAAGCGAGACCAGCGGAATGCGCACCAGCCGGATATCCGCGGTTGCGGAATTCACCGCCTGCACCCTGAGCCCGGCATCGCGCGCATTCAGAGCGATTCGCTCCGCAATCACCCGTGCCAGCGGATCGGTCGCATCATAGCCGATGCTCCACACCGGAGCCTGCGGAACCTCGCCGCGGGCGAGTTGCGCTCTCTGCATTTCGACCGCCGTGGGAAACAGGAAAGCATAGCCCGTCATCCAGTTCGGCAGCAGCGTGCCTGCCGCTTCGCCTCCCCCTTGCAGCAGAACGTTGTTCATGGCATCGCGGTCGACGCAAAGTGCCAGAGCTTCGCGCAACTTTCCTTCCTGAGCGGACTGGCCATCACCGCTAAATACCATCCCCATCCACTCCGCTGGAGCCGAGTTCTCGATACGCCGTCCTTCCAGAGCGGAGCGACGAGCCTGATCCGGTGCGACTTCCACGACGTCAGCCTTGCCCAGATCGAGAGCGATCATCTGCTCGCGAAAGCTTTTGCCCATCTCGATCTCAATCGCGTCCAGAAATGTGCGACCGCCCCAGTAGTCGTCGCGCGCCGTCAGTGTAAGTCTCTTGCCGGGATCCCATTGGCTGATGGCAAATGGCCCGCTGCCCGTCAGCTTCCCGCCAGAGCGCCTGGCAATGCCGTTACGGGGGAGCGCGAGGATGGCAGGAAGGTTGGGGGTCGGGGCGGCGCACTCGATGACCACTGCTTCTCCCGTGGCGATTACCTTCCAGTTCGGATTCGCGTTGCGCAGCGAAGCTGCGACTGCATCCGGACTCAACGCGCTCCCATCGTGAAATGAAACTCCCCGGCGAATGCTGAACTGCCAGCGCTGATTGCCGGGATCTGCTTGCCAGGACGCAGCCAGCGCCGGTTGAGGCTGGCCGCGAGCGTCCAGAACGACAAGGGTGTCGAAGATCATCCGCGAGAGGCTGCGCCTTACCAGCGAATCCGGCTGACTGGAATCGGCTGGGTCGAGCGACAGTGGGGCGTCGCGCATAGCCACGCGCAGCGTTCCGCCATAGTGCGGACGCGTAGCCCCGAGCGCGCCGGTCAGAGACAAACTAACGGCCACAAGTAACAGTAAGCCGGAACGCTTCATATCCCCCCGTATCCGAATTTCGCACGACAGCCACCGCACTCGACCCGCCCGATTCCGTCCACAAAGCGGTGACCCTGCCGCTGATCTCCAAAGGCGCGCTGACCGCCACAGGCTCGCGGGCCGGAAACTCGAAGGCGCGAACGCTGTCATTCGGAGCTTCGCCGGCGCCGGTTGCCAGCACCTGCCAGCCGGTGCCGCAGCCGCTACGCACCGAAGCGATATCGCTGCCCCATCCGGGCGAGGCCACCGCCTGATCCGTGCTGCCGTCGAGCAGATGGAGTGCGCCCATCCACGCTGGCGAACAACCACCAAGTGTCCTTCTCCCGGGGAAGACCAGCCGCCGAATAAAACGGCGGAGCCGAAGCCTGCTTTCCGAGAGGCGCGGAGAGCGCGCCGCTGAAAAAATTTCGCAAGGGAGTGAAGGATGCATTCAGTCCCACGAGATCCGATCCGATCGGCCAACTGTTGGTGCCGTCGCCGTCACCCTCATAACAAGTCATCGCCACCGACCCACCTGCAGTGCTCCGGCAGAAAACGCCAGGAAGATAAGCGTCAAACAGATGATCCTTGCGCAGCGCCAGCCTTCCTCTCAGGTCGCGAGGCCAGGGCTTGGAATGCGTGATCGGCAGAGACTGCTCCGGCCTGCCATCGTCCATCCTGCAGCCGGTAAGACGTCACGCCATTCGAATCCAGTACCAGCAGGCGCGCCGGATTGCCCTCGAGGACAGCAACATCCAGAATGCGCTCCGGTTGCGACCACAACGAGAGTCTTGTGCAGCGCCATCGGCCAGGCTTGTGGCTTCGACCACAGGTGTTGCCGGACGCGGCAGGGAAATCATCACCACGGAATTGTTCACTAGCGCTCAGCCGAATTTCCGCAACCCACACATAGCTTTGCAGATCCTCTGAGAGTGAAACCCGCACCCTGGCAGCGGCCTGCTCCGCCGTTACGAAACGCGCTCCCTTGGAAGCAAGCTCGGTCAGAAGACCGCGGCGGATGTCGTCGGCACTCGCAGCGTTCAGCGACGACCGGTTGACTACCTCGACTGCCATCGTCCGCGGGCCGGTGACTGCGACGATCTTCGTCGCCAGTTGTTCTTCCGCACCTGTCCCAGTTCTGGCCAGAGGCCGTCGCCGCCAGCAGCAATATCGGAAGAATGAAAACGGAGCGAACCCGGCGAGGAGAGGATGGCGTAAGCATGCCCGCGATGCGCGAATTATAAACCGCATGGTGCATGTGCCTTGACCTGGCAATCGGCGTCAGCCGATCAACCACGAACTCCGTCTTTGGAACCTCGAGCCTTCTACACAGCGCAGCATCGCTACAAATATCGACCCAGAATTTCAGCCAAAGGTTCCCGTTCGCATCGAGCCCGAAGCCCAGGAAGAATTGCTGGACAACCGCGCCTTAGCGCTCGGCAGTCGCCTTGCCTTGCGGCCCTCTGGGAACAAAAAACAGGCCCAGCACCTTGCCGAAAATCAGCTCTTCCACCAGCAGGGCCACCAGTAGTGAAAGCGACATCCCGCCGACGATTGTGATTGCGGTGAATACGAGTTCCATTGCAGCCTCCCAGTAATCCCGATCTGGAAGGCTATGTATCAGATAAATAACCAATCGCATGTAGTTGATTATAAAATGTTATCTCGCAGCCAAATTCAGACGGCGTGTGTCTGCAAGAACAACGTGTCAGGACTGACACAGCCGAGGCGCGGACCAAGCTTTTCCGCCGTTTGACAACCCACAAGCGCCCTTCTATTGTGCCAACCGGACGGCCGTGAACATCGTAAAGTCAACTCGCCTCTATGAAGACTGGCTGGGCTCGCACATCCACCTGGTAAAGGCCGACCTGCGGTTGAAACATCAGCACATGGCGGAGGGCGCGTTTCCCTTTCTCCGCGCCACGTTTTATCGCTGGATGCAGTTGTGGCCGCAGGTGTGCGCTGACCTGTCCAAAGCTCCCAGAGTTTTAGGCGTGGGTGACCTTCACGTCGAGAATTTTGGCACCTGGCGCGACATCGAGGGGCGCCTGGTCTGGGGTGTAAATGATTTCGACGAAGCCGCGGAGCTGGCCTTCACCAATGACCTGGTGAGGCTGGCCGCCAGCGCGATTCTGGCCGCAGAGGCAGGGCACCTTTCCTTAAAGGCCAAAGACGCCTGCTCCGTGATCCTCGACGGCTACCTGAAGTCTCTGGCCGAACGCGGAAATCCCTTTGTGCTGGAGGAAGAGCACCGGTGGCTGCGCCAGATTGCTCTGAGCGAATTGCGCGATCCGGTGCACTTCTGGCGGAAGTTGGAAAGCCTGCCTCGGGTGCTGGGCGCAATCCCCGCGAGCGCGCAGGACGCCCTGGAGCATCTTCTGCCCGAACGCGGTCTGGACTATCGGGTCGCGCGCCGCATCGCCGGCCTGGGCAGCCTGGGCCACGTGCGGCTTGTCGCCATCGCCGAATGCCGTGGCGGCAAAATTGCGCGCGAAGCCAAGGTTCTGGCCCCGTCCGCGGTTCACTGGGCCCAGGGCGACTACGGCCCCGCCGATCTGCTCTATCAGGCCATCATCAGTCGAGCGGTGCGCTCCATCGATCCCTTCGTCCAACTTCGCGGCCGCTGGATCGTTCGCCGTCTTTCGCCGCATTGCTGCCGCATCGAGCTGGCTGTCCTGCCCACAGATCGCGACGACCTCAGGCTGCTCTTCGCCATGGGATGGGAAACCGCAAACATTCACCTGGGCAGCCAGTCTGCCAGAAAGCAAATCCGTCAGCACCTCGACCGTCTGAAAGCGAACTGGCTGACGACGGCCTCCAGAAATATGGCCGACGCAGTCACCAAAGACTGGCGCGACTGGAAAAAATCAATGTAGGCGCGAGCGTCCCGCTCGTGCTGGATCTTGTGAAGCCAGGTTTTGATGAGATTGGGTTGAATTAGTTTGGGTTAGAACTAGACATGGGTTCGAGTTGATTGTCATCCCGTCACCACGACACAATTCTAAAAGTTAACCTCGAACTCTAGCGCTCCGGCTCCGAAGAAACCCCGCACAACTCCTTCTCTTCTTCCTGCTCCTGCTCTTCCCGGGCACGCGATCGGCGCAGATGAATTCGTTTCCTCCCGCCGCAACGCGTCCAGCAGAGCATCCAGAATCACCTGCAAGGACTGCGGATTCTCCGCCAGCACACGCTCTACGCTCTCGCGATGCACTGCCAGTTCTCCAATCGGTCGTGCGCCGCTGAGATCAACACGGGAATCTGGCCGGGCGTCCTGGTGCCAGCCTCCCGATCCCAAAGTGGTACGCGCGAATGGATAGTCAAGGCTTCCTGTTGTCATCCAGTGAATCACCAACTCCTCAACATGGTTGACGCTGCAGGCTGCCTGAATTCCCCTGCGGGACGCCATCTGCTCATTCCATTCCAGAATCGTCAGCTTGTCTTCCCACGATTCTCCGCCACCAGAAAGCGGGTCCCATTTGCCAGTTCGCTCTTCTCCGCAAATTGCACACCGGTTCGATTTTGAATGATTCATATGGCCCTCTCAACTCTGCTCGGCGCGATACCCTCTTGTCGCGGGTTGCATCAGTGTCAGATGCGCCCCAGGCAAACGGGTATTGCTGGCTGGTAACGGAACGGTAATCATTCCCCGTCCGCGTTCAAAGGTCAGGGTGAGTAGGGAAGAGCAGCAGTCGCACAGCCAGTAGCGTTCCACTCGCCGTGCTGAACGTTCTCTCCGGCTCAGGGGCGCAGCATCGGAAATTGTGATTGCAGAATTCTCCGTCTCCAGCAGAAAGAGCTTGCCGTGACTGAGGCTGCGGAACACACTGGGGCAGGCTGGATTCGCGCACTTGTGCAACATAAAGCGTTCCTCGAATCGCAAAGTAGTTTGGAGGTTGCCGGAAAGACCTCCATCATGCACGCCGATGGCCGCAAGTAACGCGTCAACAAAGTTACTTAACTAGCTGACATCTCGGAACCAACTTCCCGCGCCCTTCGGCACTGATGCCGAAACCAGGTCACTTCTGCCGACCCTTCGTCAGGTCGCCAGTGCGTCCCGAATCCCGTATTCTCGACTCATCTCCTCGCCCGATTGCTCCCGCTTGGTGCAAGGGGTAAGATTGCCGGAACAGCAGCCGGCCTTTACGGAGCTGTCCCCCGAGGTCCTCGGGACGCTGCTCTTCGACTTAAGTTAGAGTTTCAAGGGTCCGATATGGCGGAATTTCAGCCAAGTCTGGCGAATCCGGCGCAGCCGCAGGAGTCTCTCTGTGGCGCGGTCGTGGGACGATTCCGCATCTCGCGAACGACTCGGCCAGGGCGGCATGGGTGAAGTTTATCGTGCCGAGGATACCAAGCTGAAGCGCACGGTTGCGCTCAAGCGCCTGGCTCCGGCGCTGCGTGCCGACTCTCTTTACCGCCATCGTTTTCTGGAGGAGGCCGAGCGCGCTTCCCGCTTTACCGATTCCCACGTCGCAGCCGTCTATGACGTGCTCGAAGAGAAGGGCGAAATATTCCTCATTCTGGAATATGTGGAGGGCCAGAACCTCCGCCAGCGTTTGCGCCAGCCCCTGTCACTGGACGAATTCTTCACCATCGCCATTCAATGCGCGGAAGCCCTGGTCTCAGCCCACAAGCAGGGCATCGTGCACTGTGACATCAAGCCGGAAAACATCATGCTCACCAGCGAGGGCCAGGTAAAAATCCTGGACTTCGGCGTAGCCAAGCATCTGCCTCGCTCCGACCAGAGTTCCACCGTCGATCGCTCCGGCACTTTTGCCGGAACTCCTGCCTATATGTCGCCTGAGGTTCTTCTGGAACAGGCCCCGGACGGACGCGCCGACGTCTTCTCGCTGGGCGTGGTCGCCTACGAAGTCCTCACCGGACAGCATCCCTTCATGGCCCCGAGTTTCGTGGCCACCACCGACCGCATTCGTCGCGAGACCCCGGCCTCGATTCGCATCTTCAATCCCGCGGTCTCCGAGGAACTGGAAGCCCTGGTCAACAAGGCCATGGCCAAGGACCCGGCGCAGCGCTATGCCAGCGCTCAGGAACTCCTCGACGCCCTTCGCCGCGTACACCAGGGATTAGGAGCGACCGGACTCTCGCCGGCGGTGCCAGATCGCGTTCAACCCTCTCCGCGGCGAAGGACGTGGCTCTGGGCCGCGGTTCTTATTGTCGCCGCTTTGCTTTCTGCGGCGGTGTATCGGCAGTCGAAGTCGGGCCGCCGGCTGAACCTGATCGGGTCGTCCACTCCGGTGGAATTGGCGGTGCTGCCCTTTACCCCCATGTCCGACGATCCCAGCAGCAAAGCTTTCGGCAATGGCCTCACCGAGACCCTCACCGCCAAACTCACCCAGTTGAGCGGCAGCCATCCCTTACAGATCGTTCCGACCAGCGAAATACGCTCCGAAGGCGTGACCAGCGTGGAGCAGGCCCGAAAGACCTTTGGCGTGGGGTTGGTCCTCGAGGGCAGCTTGCACGGCTCGGGCAACCAGGTTCGCGTGACTTATACCCTGGTGGATGCCAAGGCCAATCGCCAGCTGGATGCGCAGACCTTCGACGCCGATATCAGCGACGCCTTCGCCGTCGAAGACCGGGTGGTCGAGGGCACCCTTCGCATGCTGGGATTGTCCATCCAGAGCAACGATCGCGTGGTTCTGGCCGCACATGGAACCTCAGATCCATCGGCCTACGACCAGTTCCTGCGCGGGCGCGGCTATCTGCTCGACTACCACAAGCACGAAAACATCGACAGCGCCATTTCCGCCTTCAATCGCGCCCTGACCCTCGATCCTAAATACGCCCAGGCCTATGCCGGTCTTGGCAAAGCCTACTGGGTGGGCTACGAAGAGCGTCAGGGAGGCAGTGACTGGTTGGAGAAGGCAAGGTCTGCCTGCAACCAGGCCATCGCCAACGGTCCTAAACTCGCCGAGGCCTATGCCTGCCTGGGCAACGTCTATCTGGCGACCGGAGAGTATGAAAAGGCGGTCGCCCAGTTTCAAACCGCCACCACTCTTGGTCCGACCAGCGACGATGCCTTCCGCGGTCTGGCTGAGGCATACGGCAAGCTAAAGAAACCCGCTGAAGCCGAAGCCACTTACCGCAAAGCCATCAGTCTGCGGCCGCAATACTGGGCGGGGTATAGCGCTCTGGGAGTTTTTTATTGGCAGCAAGGCCGTTACGATGACGCCGCCAAAATGTTCCAGGAAGTCATATCGCTCTCACCCGACAACTACCGCGGCTACTCCGACCTGGGCGCGATGTACGTTGAAAAAGGGCAATATCCGGAGGCAATTTCCGTACTGGAAAAGTCGGTGGCTCGCCGGCCCAACGCCGCGGCGTACAACAACCTGGGCAACGCCTACTTTTCCATGCGGAAGTTCGATGAATCCGCCCACGATTTTGCCGAGGGCTTGAAGTTTGAGAAGACCTACTGGCTGAGCTGGGGAAACCTGGGCGACGCCTACTATTGGGCGCCGGGAATGAGGTCACAAGCCGGCGATGCCTACCGGGAAGCCATTCGCCTGGTGGACGAGAAGCTTCACACCGACCCCCGTGATGCCCGCGCCTGGGCCTTTCGCGCCACCTATCAGGCCATGACCGACAACAAGCCGGAAGCCATGGCCTCTCTGCAAAAGGCATTGTCGCTGGACCCTGCCGCCCCCGAGGTGCAGTTCCGCGCCGCGCTGGTCTACAACCACTTTGGCGATATGGATCGCACCCTGCAGTCGCTGCAGAAGGCCATCGCCTCCGGTCTTCCCGCGGGCCAGGTGAACGATACTCCTGACTTCGATCATTTACGCGCCGACCCGCGCTTTCAGGCTATACTACCCGGCGCTAAGTAAGAGGGGGACTTGGACATACTGAATCACCAGAGGGAGGGGATATGGCTTTCAGCAGGCCGAGCGAAGCACGTTTAGTGCACATTTACGAGGACTGCGAAGTGGATTACGGAGTGGTCAACGTGTCGAGAGACTGCGGGTGACACAGTTGAGTGGATTTCCACGTGCAATTCCGCGTTTTCGATTGATTTCGACAGTTCGCCGTTTCAGCAAGCGCATTTCGATGTTCCGGCGGGAGGGCAACTGCGTCAGTTCAGGTCCGCTGAACTCGGAGTCGAGGGCGCCCTATGCCGACTATCGCTACAAAATTAAGAACCTGACCCATCCAGAGTACAAGTCCGATCCTGGCGTCGATGTAAGGAAATAGCGGACGTCAGGCTGTAAACAGAACGGAACTTTCCAGGGGCGTAGACTTTTACGGAATCGAGGGCTTATCCCCGGCCCTCGATTTGCTTTCCGAACCAGAACGCTTCTTATCTCGAACCGTTTCCCTTAAAGCCGTCCGAATTTCTTTACTGCCTCTTCGATCGATTTCAGCTTTTCGATATATCCGTACATCGAATGTTCCTTGAAGTCCATATCCTGGGCGATAGCCAGAACTTCAGCCGCCCGGGCGCGTGGGACGACAACCACACCGTCGGAGTCAGCAACAATAAAGTCCCCTGCGTTAACCGTTACTCCATCGCACGTCACAGGAACATTTGCGCCGGCAAAGCGGTAGTGATTGATCGACGTAGAAGGCACGATTCCGAGCGCAAAGACCGGAAACCCGATTTTTTGCAAGTAAGCGACGTCGCGCACACCTCCATCAATCACCGCGCCGGAAAAATTTCGCGCCGCCATGGCCGTGCCCATCAGTCCGCCCATGCCGGCGATGTCCACTCCATCCTCCACCGCCATGACGTATACCGAGTTCGGCCCTCCTTGATCGATGGCGGCCAGCATGCCCTGCAAAGCGGCGGGATCGTGGTTCTCTTCTTTCTTCAACTGCACGGTGAGCGCGACCCCGGCAAACTTCGAAGTAAAAATCGGACGCATGCGATGCGACATATACATCCGCGCCCCTGAAAGCTTCTCGATCGCATCCGACACCGACGCCACTTCCACGTGACGGTAGCCATCCAGCAGGGCAGCGTCATCGCTGGGCCCCGGCGCAGAAAAGGCGCGCGTGGCTGTAAACGAAGCAACACCCGCAACTCCCGCCAGAGCAAGAGCGAGCACAGTCAAGGTAAGTCCACGCCGCCCGAAACCCCGCATCGACCGCACGCGCATAGATGACCAAGTCATTCTCATCCTCCCCAGAATCGAAAATTGTAACCCGCCCAATGTAAGCGCGAGCGTCCCGCTCGTGCAGGATCGGCAATGTCCATGTGGGGGCGGGTCTCCGACCCGCCCATGCCGAGCGAAAGTTCGGCTTTCTTGCTGCCCCTAAAGCCCTTGCCCAGCTTTGACAAATCCCGCCCGATCTGCGATTTTTCCAGCGCACTCGAGACCCGAAACCGGAGTAGCCCATGACCAAATCCCCGGCAACAAATTCCATCAAGACCCCGACGATTCTCGCCTCTACCGCAATCCTTCTGACCATGATCCTGCTGACCCCGGCCCACGCACAACTCTTCACCTTCTCCAATCAGGATCGCATCGATTACACCGCCCAGAACCCATTCGACCGTTTGCCGGACGGACGGCCGAATGTTCCCGATGATCTGATCAAGCGGGCTCGTGATTTGTCTGCGGAGGAGATCTGGGAGGTCCTCGAAGACAAGGGATTCCACAATCAATATGCCGACGGCTTCCAGATACTGCACCCGGGTAAGCCGATGGTGGGCCGCGCCTTCACCGTCCAATTCATGCCGATGCGCCCCGACGTCGATGCCGTCGCCAGCGCCAGGGCGAAAGCCCGTGGCATCCCGAAGCTCACCAACCAGGCTGCGATCGACATGCTCCGTCCCGGTGACGTGCTGGTGGTGGATCTCTTCGGCAAAAAGGTCGATGGAACCATCGTCGGCGACAATTTGTTCTACTACGTCATGACCGCCACAAAGAGCGGAGGACTAGTCGTGGATGGAAGCGTCCGCGACCTCGATGGAATTTTTGAGATCGACATGCCTGCCTACTTCCGCTCTGTCGATCCCACTCCCATCGGAAACGTGATGCTCACCGGAATCAATATTCCCATTCGCATCGGCGGCGTGACTGTCATGCCCGGCGACCTCGTTGTTGGCGACCGCGAAGGCGTCTATTTCATCCCGCCGCAAGAGGTGAAGGACGTCCTCGACCGCGCCGACGTGGTTCACATCCACGATGAGTGGACCAAGAAGAAATTTGCGGAAGGAAAGTACAAATCAAGCGAAATCTACGGCTCGCCCAGCGATCCGCGGCTGCAGCAGGAGTACCAGGAATACTTGAAGAAACGCCTGGAGGAGATTCGAAAGGAACGCGAATCGAAATAGCGTGTACGGTTCGAGCGAACCGGTCAATTGCAGGACATCCAGTGCGCAGGGCGTTTCCTGACTACAGGAATTACGGACACACTACTCCCTGCCACGCCAAAACTTGGGGGAGGGGATGTTCAGAACGGCGGGATTACGTCTAGTTGATCGAGCTGGCGACGCTGGAGAAAGCATTGTTGGCGTTGGAGCCAACCAGTCGAATCGTCCCTACAACAAGAACCAAAATCACCGCCAACATCACCGCGTATTCCGCGATGTCCTGTCCCTGGTCTTCAGACCAAAGCCGCTGAATAAACTCTTTCATAGCAACCTCCAACTTCAAATCCTCTCGATGAGGAAATCATAATGAGCGTATAGTCCGGGATTGTCAATCCCCTGCACTCCTGATGCTGGTCGTCATTGTGACAGTTTTGTAAATTGCATGACAACGAAAGGGCCGACCGGCGCGCCATACAGAGGTAGCGGCTGGAATCCGGTAACCGGTTACCCGACTGTGTGGTGAACTACAGAGCAGCGCAGGAAGGTTGAGCGCGGAGGACTCAGCGCAGAAGCTCGGTCGCCGAACGCGATGCATATTCTAGAACCTGTCCCGGAAGAATTCCCAAATACAACGTTGCAGCCACACTGACGGCCAACGCCGCTCCCAGCGAAGCCGGAATCGCAGCCACCGGCGCGTCATCCCGCGATTCGCGCATGTACATCATCACAATGATCCGCAGGTAGTAGTACGCGCCTACGGCACTGTTCAGTACTCCGATGATGGTAAGTCCGATCAGGTTGGCTTGCAGCGCCGCGCTGAACACGTAAAACTTGGCGAAGAAGCCGCTGGTCATCGGAATTCCGATCAGCGACAGCAAAAAAATCGTTAGCGACGCGGCGAGAATCGGCGACCGTGTTCCCAGCCCGGCATAGTCGTCGAGCGTGACTCGCCGTTCTCCGGCGCCCGCGAAGTGACTGACCACGGCGAATGCGCCCACATTCATGGCGGCGTACGAGGCGGTGTAAAACATCGCCGCGGGAATGCCGTTGTCAGGCAGAGCGGCAAAGGCCACCAGTAGATATCCCGCGTGCGCGATGGAAGAATAGGCCAGCAGCCGTTTCACATTCTGTTGCACCAGCGCGCCCACGTTGCCCAGGGTCATAGACAGCGCCGCCGCCACCCAGATCAGCCAGACTCGTCCGGGAGCGTTGGCTTCAAACATGACACGTAGCAACACGGCGAATGCCGCCGCTTTGGGCGCGGTCGACATGAAGCCGACGATCGGTGCAGGAGCGCCTTCGTACACGTCCGGTGTCCACACATGAAAGGGTGCGGCCGCCACTTTGAATCCCAAGCCAACGAACATCAAGGCGATTCCGGCGTAGGCCAGCACGGGAATCTGGCCAGACCGCATCACCTGTCCGATCACCGGAATGCTGGTGGATCCGGTGGCCCCGAACATCAGCGCAACCCCGTAAAGGAAAAAAGCGGTGGCGAACGAACCCAGCAGGAAGTATTTCAAGGAGGCTTCGCTGCTGATCGCCGCGCGCCGCCTGAAGCCGGCCAGAACGTAGGTCGAAATCGAAGAGATCTCGAGCGCAATGAAAATCAGTACCAGTTCGACCGCCGATGACATCAGGCACATGCCGAGTGCGCCGAACAAAATCAGTCCGTAATATTCCCCCGCCCGGATCTTCTGCACCTGCATGTACTCGAAGGAGGTGAGGATGACGACGGCGGTAATCGCAGTCACGACAAAGTGAAAAAAGAGGCTGAACCGGTCCACCTGAACCATGCCCCAGAAACCTACTCCGGGAAATTGCGACTGATAAAGCGTCGCCGCAATCGCTGCCAACGAGCCCGCCAGAGCGATCATGCCGAGCAGTTTCTGGCTGCTGCGCTCATCGACCAGGGGTTCGAGCAGCATGATGGCCATGCCGAATATTGAGAGTACGATTTCCGGCAGAATACGAATGTACTCGACGCCGTGCGGCAGTATCTGAGCCACTCCTGCAGGATTCACTGGCCAACCACCTTGCTGGCCAGTTGCTCAAAGGGCGCCAGGGCAGCATGTACGGCGGGATCGATGGCATTCAGCCACAACAACGGAGCCACACCCATGACCAGGGCAACCGCGGCCGCGGGCACGAGCGCGATACGCTCGCGCATGTCCAGGTCGGGCAAGGTTTCGTTCACCTGCGTGCGTGATTTTTCCGTAGAACACGCGTTGATACATCCACAGCAGGTAGCCCGCGCTCCAGATGATTCCGGTAGCTCCCAAGATTCCATACACCGCGCGCGCCTGGAACGCTCCGCTGAGCACCAGAAATTCGCCGACAAATCCATTCAGCAGCGGCAGGCCTACCGACGCCAGCACGACAAAAAGAAAAAATGCCGCGTATACCGGCATGGAGGCGGCTAGACCTCCGAATTCGGAAATCTCGTAAGTGTGACGCCGCTCGTAAAGAATGCCGGCCAGCATGAACAGTGCGCCGGTAGAAACGCCGTGCGCCAGCATGACGAACGTCGCGCCGTCCAGCCCCGCCTGCGTGAAGCTGAAGATTCCCAGCACCACAAAACCCAGATGGCTGATCGATGAGTAAGCAATCAGCTTCTTCATGTTGGGCTGAACCAGCGCCACCAGCGCGCCATAGATAATGCCGATCAGCGCCAGGATCATCACCCACCAGGCATTGGCGCGGGCCTGGTCCGGAAACAGTCCGAGGTTGAAACGGAACATGCCGTAAGTCCCCATCTTCAGCAGGACCCCGGCCAGCAGCACCGACCCGGCGGTAGGCGCTTCGACGTGCGCATCAGGCAGCCAGGTATGAAAAGGAAAGAGCGGAACTTTTACCGCGAATGCGATGAAGAATCCCAGAAAAAGCCACTGCGCCGCCGCGCCAAAGTTCGCCACCTGGCCGCCGCGGATGGCGTTCTGAATGGTCACGAAATCGAATGTTCCAACCTTGGCATAGAGCCACAGGATCGCCGCCAGCATGAAGACGGAAGCGATCATGGTGTACATGAAGAATTTCACCGCGGCGTAGACCTTGCGGCCGTGGCCGTACATTCCGATCAGCAGCGCCATCGGAATCAGAGTGGCTTCCCAGAAGAAGTAAAAGACAAACAGGTCCAGCGCGACGAACACGCCGATCAGCGCGGTTTCCATCACCAGCAGCAGGATGAAGAACTCCTTCACCCGCTCGTCGAATCGACTTCCACGAAATCAGCACGCACAGCGGCGTCAGGAATGTGGTCAGCACCACCAGCCACATCGAAACTCCGTCCACGCCCAGGTGGTAGTGAATGTTGGGCGTGGGAATCCACGCCTTGTCGAGCTTCGTACTGGAATCCCGTCTGCGCCCGATGGAAATGGACGGGCAGGTGCAGAGACAGCACGAAGTCCAGCAAGGAGACGACCAGGGCAAACACCCGGATATCACGGTCGCGCCGCGGCAACAGCAGCAACAGGAGCGCGCCTGCCAGCGGGATGAACGTCACCAGCGACAGGATGAACGGATTCCAGTTGTCCATGTTCATCGGGTGCCCATCCAGACCATGTACGCGATCACCACCGCCGCTCCCGCCGCCACCCATCCGGCATAGGATCGCAAGTTGCCGGACTGCATGTGGCGAACGGAATCGGAAACTTCGTTGGCGCCGTGGGCGCTGTTGTCGACGGTCGCGTCGATCACGTCCCGATCGATCCCTTGCCACAGAATCAATGTCGATCCGGCGATGAGCGGCTTCACGAAAAGGTTCGCGTACAACTCGTCGACATAATATTTGTGGACTACAGCTTGATAGAGGCCGCCCAAGCTCGCGGCGATACGCTGCGGCAATTGAGGATCGCGATAGTAAAGCAGCCAGGCCAGGACGAATCCCAGTAGTCCGGCAAAAACTGAAATTCCAGTGAAAGCTAGCTCGGTCCCGTGACCAGCTTGCGGTTCAGGACCTTCTGTCTCCTTATTCGGCGACCCGGCCATGCCATGGCCTTCGGCGCCCATCTCGGAAAATCCGTGGCCTTCAGCGCCCTCGGCCACATCAGCGTGAAACACGGGGCCGAGAAATTTCTCAAAACGATTGCTGCCGCCGAGCGATCGCGGAACTCCGATCCAACCGCCGGTGACAGAGAGGAACGCCAGCACCACCAGCGGAATCACCATTACCCACGGACTTTCGTGAATCCCGCCATGCCCATGCCCATGTGTCGCAGCGGCGTCGTCGTGATCTCCATGCCCATGAGGCGAATCTTCGTGCGACTCAGCCGTTCCTCGATATTCCCCAAAAAACGTCATGAACCACAGCCGGAACATGTAAAAAGAAGTGAGAAATGCGGTGAACAGTCCGATAAACCAGTAAACCCAACTGGCCTGATAAGCCCGCCACAAAATCTCATCCTTGCTGAAGAATCCGGCAAACGGTGGAATCCCCGCGATGGCAAATGTGGCGATGGTCATGGTCCAGAACGTCCACGGAATTCTCGTGCGTAACCCGCCCATCTGGCGCATGTCCTGCTCGCCACCCACGGCGTGGATCACCGAGCCTGCCGCCAGAAACAGCAACCCCTTGAAGAACGCATGCGTCATCAGGTGAAATACGCCCGCCGAATACGCGGCAACGCCGCAGGCCATGAACATGTAGCCCAACTGCGAGATGGTGGAGTAGGCCAGAACTTTCTTGATATCGGTCTGCGCGATGCCGATGGTCGCGGCAAATAAAGCGGTCAGCGTGCCGATGATGGCAACCACGGTCAACGCCGCCGGCGCCCGATCAAAAATCACATGCGACCGCGCCACCATATACACCCCGGCTGTGACCATCGTTGCGGCGTGAATCAGAGCTGAGACCGGAGTGGGGCCTTCCATGGCGTCGGGCAACCATATGTAGAGCGGAATCTGCGCCGACTTGCCGGCGGCCCCGACCATCAGCAGCAGGCCAATCGCGGTGAGCAATCCGGCGCCGGCCGTTTCTGAACTCAGCGGAGCTATGCTGCTGAAAACCTGCTGAAAGTTCAGCGAGCCGAAGTGCTTGATCAAAAGAAAGAGCGCGATCAGAAATCCAAAATCACCGATGCGATTGACGATGAACGCCTTCTTGCCCGCTGAAGCCGCCGAATCCTTGGTGAACCAGAACCCAATCAGCAGATACGAAGCCAGCCCCACTCCCTCCCAGCCGACAAACATCAGCAGGTAGTTGCCGGCCAGCACCAGGGTCAGCATGAAAAACAGGAACAGGTTCAGGTAGGCGAAGAAGCGGTAAAACCCAGCCTCCTCCCACATATAGCCGACAGAATAAATATGAATCAAGAAGCCGACGCCGGTGACAATCAGCAGCATGATCAGCGAAAGCTGGTCGAGATAGAAGCCGAAGTCCGCCTGAAAACTGCCGGCGCGGATCCAGGTCGCCAGGAACTCGATATGGGGCGTAGTCAGGGAAGAGAACTGCAAGGCTACGACCAGGACCTTGGCAAACGCCGCGGCGCTGAACGAAAGTGCCACGCCCGCAACTGCTTGGCGGGAGAACTTCTTGCCGAAAAATCCATTGATCGCAGCGCCCACCAGCGGCAGCACCGGAATCAGCCAGAGATGCAGGTTGTGCGTCATAGCTTGAGCAGGTCCACCCGGTCCACGTTCAGAGTTTCGCGCGTGCGGTACACGGCAATAATGATGGCCAGTCCGACCGCCGCCTCGGCGGCCGCCACCACCATCACGAAGAACACAAACACCTGCCCGCTGAGCGCATGCCATTGCGCGGCAAAGGCCACAAACGACAGATTCACGCCGTTCAGCATCAGCTCAATCGACATGAAGATGCTGATGATATTGCGCTTGATCAGAAAGCCGGTCACGCCGCAGGCAAACAGAATCCCGCTCAGAATCAGGTAGTACGAGATCGGTACCATCAGCCTTCCTTCTTTCCCTGGTCAGCGTCCGGATGGCTGGCCAGGACCACGGCACCCATGATGGCGATCAATACCAGAATCGAGGTCACTTCAAAGGGCAGCAGAAAATCGTGGAACAAAAGCCAGCCAATCACCTTCGGCGGACCGGGCATCGCTCCCACCGCGACAGCTTGACTCCCGCTACGCTCCAGCAAAACCCATCCGATCAGCACGCTGCCGATCAGCATTCCGGGAATTCCAAAGAGCATCGCGACCTGGCTCCCCTTGGTGCGCTCCTCTTCTCCCGCATTCAGAAGCATGATGACGAAGACAAACAACACCATGATCGCGCCGGCGTAGACGATCACCTGCACCGCCGCCACAAACTCGGCTCCCAGCAGCAGATACTCCACCGCCAGCGACCCCATCACCGCCACCAGAGAAAGCGCGCTATTGATGGGGTGGCGCTGCACCAGCAGGTTTACCGCCCCCGCCACGCAAATCGCTCCGAAAGCCAAAAACACAATGAGATGAAGCATCGCAATAGTCGCTGAGAACTGACAACCAATAACTAAAAACTGGTTTTATCGATAAAAATAACGAAGACCAAAACAAAATACCTACGACCGAAGCGCCACCACCAGCGCCGTAATCACCAGATTCGCAATCGCCAGCGGCAAAAGAAATTTCCACCCAAAGGCCATCAGCTGGTCATAGCGAAATCGCGGCAACGTCCCGCGCACCCAGATATAAACAAAGAGGAACGCAAAAATTCTCAAGACAAACCAGAACACCGGCAAGAGCGCCCGAATGAGCGGCGGCCCAAACACCGGCCCATGCCAGCCTCCCAGAAACAGCAACGAGGCCACGGCTGCGACCGTGATCATGTTGGCGTACTCGGCCATGAAGAACATGGCAAACTTCATGGCGCTGTATTCGGTGTGATAGCCGGCCACCAACTCGGTCTCCGCCTCCGGCAAATCGAATGGAATGCGGTTGGTCTCCGCATACGCCGCCATCAGATAAATAAAGAAGGCGATAAACTGTCCCTGAAAAATATTCCAGCGCGGAATAAAACCCCAAAAGGTTCCCGCCTGGGCATTGACGATGTCGCGCAGACTGAAACTGCCCGAGAGCATGAGCACGCCGATCAGGGAAAGTCCCAGCGAAATCTCATAACTGACCATCTGCGCGCTGGCCCGCAGTCCGCCCAGCAGCGAATACTTGCTGTTCGATGACCAACCGGCCAAAGCCACGCCATACACGCCCAGCGATGTCACTCCCAGGATGATCAGCAGCCCGATGTTGACGTCGGTGATCTGCAGCGGGATGCGCAAGCCGCCGATCGTGACCCAATTGCCGATTGGAATCACCGCGATCGAGGTCAGGGCAAACACCACAGCGATCATCGGGGCCGCAATATAGAGCGGCTTGTAAACGTGCGGCGGGGTCAGGTCTTCCTTGAACAGGAATTTCACCCCATCCGCCATGGGCTGCAGCAATCCGAACGGGCCCACTCGCGTGGGTCCCCAGCGGTTCTGCATGTGACCGACGACTTTACGTTCCAGCCACACCGTATAGGCCACGGCGGTGAGCAGCACGAAAAGCGCGAGCACAGTCTTAATGACAGAAACGATGATGAAGGTCCCGATATTCAATGCCTGTTTCCTGAGTAAAGTGTTCTCAAGTAGCGCCGGCGTCCCGCCGGCTGTCGCGAGGGCGTCTCGCCCTCGCCTCCACAAGCTCCTGGAAAGAGTGCGTCAGTCGGCGGCAACTTCGGATTCCGCAGGCTGCCGATTCCGGTTCTCCATCACCGAGTTCAAAGTTTTGGAATATCGCCCTAGTGTTCCGGAGCTGAAAAGATTGTCATGCGCGGGCACGATCAGCTCCGGATTCTGGGAAGCACCCGAAACCCCGGACGCGATGCCGACCAGCGTAGTGTGCTGATCGTTCCCCGCCAGCAAGTTCATGCGCGAGACTTCATATCCCGGCACCAGCCGCTGAATTTCGTCCAGAGTCGCCATCGGATCGAACGGGCTCATCTTCGGTTCCAGCCCATGAGCTTCGAGCCAGATCACGTGCCGGTCGGCCTCGCCCGATTGCGCGCCGCGCGATTGGCCCATGTCCGCTTCCGTGCCCCTCCCGAACGGAACCAGTTTGCGAACATTGGCGCCCATGGCGTCGGCAATGCGAACAATCATTTCGAAGTCAGACTTGCTGCCGCTGACCTCTCCCGCTTTCTTTACCAGTTGAAGATCGCCGCAGGTGTTGGTAAACGTTCCCGACTTCTCATAAGCATTGGCGGCGGGCAGCACCACATCGGCCAGGGACGCGGTTTCGGTCAGGAACATGTCCTGCACCACCACGAAACTCTGTGAAAAGGCGAAAGGATCGATATCGAACCGCCCTACCGGATTCGCGCCCACGACATAAAAGGCTTTCAATTTACCGTCGCGCGCTCTCTCCACCATTTCGGGCAAAGTCAAACCCGGCGTCTGCGGAACCCCGCCCCACTCCTCATGAAATTTTCCAGAATCAGCGATCGCGGAATCCCCGATCGCCGAATTAACGATTGGATGATAGCCAGGGAGCAGGTCCGGGTAGAGACCCATATCGGCGGCGCCGCGCGAGTTGGAGTAGTCGCCGAGGCAAATGAATTTCGCGCCGGGAATACCAGCGCCGAATTTGACCAGCGAAGCAATCGCACTGCCCCGAATCTCAGATCCAAAGATGATGACCAGATTCGACTCGCCCCGAAGCTGATCGCGAAATCCGGCCAGTGTGGTCTGATTGGTCTGTGTGGCCGCGGGCGACTCGCCCGCGCTTCCCGCAGCCAGCCCAAGCCCGTCAGCCGCCGAATCATCCCCACCCAAAAACGCCGCAAAGCGCTCCTCAGACCCGGCTGGAATCTGCATGAAGCCGGTAGCCTGGCGCTTGAGCTTAATCTCCTGGGAATTCACCACGTACAACTTCGCCCGATGCAGTCGCACGTTATTTCTGATCTGATAGGCCAGCAAAGGATGCTGTTCGGTGGGGTCATTGCCAATCAGCAGAATTGCAGGCGCATTAAACACATCGCGCATGGTCGCAGTAGCTTCCGGCTTGCCCGCAACCGCGG
The DNA here is from genome assembly GCA_963734265.1 of Terriglobia bacterium. GTDB lineage: Bacteria > Acidobacteriota > Terriglobia > Terriglobales > Acidobacteriaceae > JAIQFF01. The sequence goes on along the minus strand of CAVTGN010000007.1, from coordinate 493,422 downwards.
CGGCGAAAGCAGGGAAGTCGGCGGTGCGATGATGATCGATGTTGTTGGTCTCGAGAACCACACGCGCGAACTTCTGCAGCAGGTAATTCTCTTCGTTGGTGGTGCGATTCGAGCCGAACACTCCGATGGCTTGCCCGCCGTGCTGCTCGCGAACTTCCTTGAATCGTCTTCCGATCAGCTCAAACGCCTCTTCCCAGGTAGAAGGCACGAGCTGCCCCTCTTTCCGAATCAGCGGCTGCGTCAGTCGCTCCGGGTTATGGGCGAAGTCGAAGGCGTAACGTCCTTTGATACAGAGAAAATCGCCGTTGATGCCGCTCTTGTCGCGATTGTCTCCGCGGACAATCTCCATTCCAGTCTCTGACCGGCGCACTCCCAACGTAGTTTTGCAGCCGTCGGCGCAGTGGGTGCAGGTCGTACCCACGTGGGTCATTTCCCAGGGACGGGTCTTATATCTATACGCTCCCGAGGTCAGCGCGCCCACCGGGCAGATGTCGATGCACATGCCGCACTCTTCGCATTCCAGGTGGTCTTCCTGGTTGGGAGCGATGATGGAACTCACGCCGCGGTTCTGCACCCCCAGCGCCCAGACATCCATAGCCTCGCCGCACACGCGCACACAGCGATAGCAAAGAATGCAGCGTGGCCGGTCGAAGTACACCACCGGAGACCACTGCTGCTCTTCCTTATGATTCTTGGGCTCCATGTACTTCGATTCGGCGGCGCCGTAGGAAAACGTCATGTCCTGCAACTCGCACTCGCCGCCGGCATCGCAGACCGGGCAGTCCAGCGGATGATTGCCCAGCAGCAACTCCACCATGCCTTTGCGCGCCTGCCGGATCTCATCGCTGTCGGTAGTGACGATCATGCCTTCGCCAATGACGGTCGTGCACGCAGTCTGCAGCTTGGGCATTTTCTCGACTTTCACCAGGCACATACGGCACGCGCCCTGAAGCGAAAGATTCGGGTAGTAGCAAAACGACGGCACCTCGATGCCCACGCTCTTGCAGGCTTCGATCAGAAGAGTCCCGGCCGGCGCCGCGACTTTCTTGCCATCCACCGTGATGTTTACGTCAGCCATAAGATCTTGATTTTCGAAGTGAAGAATTTACGGATTGCCGAATTTTCGGACCCAATCGGCCGGCTTATAATTCGTCGATTCGCAAATCCGGCAATTCGTAAATTTCCAAACCTCCGTCAGTCCGCCATCGCCGGCTCAACCGCCTTCTCAAACGGACAAGGCTTGCCGTCCAGATGATCTTCAAACTCCTGCCGGAATTTCTGGATGAAGGCCATGGTCGGCATCGCCGCAGCGTCTCCCAGCGGACAAAACGTCCGGCCCAGCATGTTTTCCGACAGGTAGTACATATTGTCGATATCTTTTTTCACTCCGCCGCCGGAGTGGAAACGGATCAGCGTCTTCTTCAGCCAATCCGTACCTTCGCGGCAGGGAATGCACCAGCCGCAACTCTCGTGCTGGTAGAACTTCATCGTCCGCAAGGCAAACTTGACGATACAAGTAGTGTCGTCGAGCACCACCACACCGCCCGATCCCAGCATGGAGCCCGTCTTGGCCACGCTGTCGAAGTCCATCGCAATATCGATCTCATCGGACTTCAACACCGGCGTACTCGATCCGCCCGGAACCACTGCCTTGAGCGCGCGCCCGTTGGGAATTCCGCCGCCTACGTCGTAAATCATCTTGCGCAGGTTGTATCCCATCGGCAGTTCATAAACTCCTGGACGCTTCAAGTGTCCGCTGAGGCAAAACAGCCGCGTGCCGCCGTTCTTCGGAGGACCCAGCTTCGCGTACCAGTCTGCGCCCCCAAGAATAATGTGGGGAACGCTGGCCAATGTTTCAACATTGTTAATTACGGTAGGCCCGCCCCACAGCCCGACGACGGCAGGGAAGGGAGGCTTGATACGCGGGATGCCGCGCTTGCCTTCAAGCGATTCCATCAGCGCCGACTCTTCCCCAACTTCGTACGCCCCCGCGCCGCCGTGCCAATGCACGTCAAAATCGTAACCGCTGCCGAAGATGTTCTTGCCGAGAAAACCGCGCGCGTAAGCGTCCGCAATCGCCCGCTGCACAATTTCCAGAAGATATCGATATTCGCCGCGCACGTAGATGTATCCGGTATGCGAGCCCACGGCCAGGCCCGCCAATCATCACGCCTTCGATTACGGCGTGAGGATCGTGCTCTAAAATCAAGCGGTCTTTGCAGGTGCCGGGCTCGCTTTCGTCACCATTGCACAGAATATATTTCGGTTTGGGCGCCTGCTTGGGCACGAACGACCACTTCAGTCCGGTGCTGAAACCTGCGCCTCCGCGCCCGCGCAAACCGGAATTCTTCACTTCATTGACGATCGCATCCGCCCCCATGCCCAACGCCTTCTGCACCGCCTTGTAGCCATCCAGCTCCAGGTAGCGATCAATGTTGGTCGCACCCAGGCCGAATCGCCTGGAGACGACTCTTACCTCGTCGGGATGAGAAACCAGATCAGCCATAATGCAAATTTAATTGCCGGATTTTCGAATTTACGGATTGTCGAATTTAAATTCGTCAATTCGTAAATTTAGCAATTCGAAAATTCCTATTAAGTCCCGCGCTTCGCGTACTCTTCCAAAACTTTGTCCATCTTCTCCGCCGTCAGGTTCTCATGAAAGTCGTAGTTCACCTGCGCCGCCGGAGCCCAGCTGCACGCCCCGATGCACTCAACTTCTTCCAGTGTGAACAGACCGTCAGGCGTAGTTCCCTTGTGACCGATGCCAAGCTTTTTCTCACAATGCTCCAGCAATTCCTCGCCGCCGCGCAGCATGCAGGCGATATTGGTGCAAACCTGCACGTTGAATTTGCCCCTGGGTTTGGTGGTCAGCATGGAGTAGTAGCTGATCACGTTTCGAACATCAAGATCGGTCAACTCCAGCCGTCCGGCAAGCTCCGAGATGACTTCGTCCGAAAGGTAGCCAGTCTCGTCCTGCGCGTACAAGAGCGTAGGTACCAGCACCGAACGTTTCGTGGGATAGTGCGTCAGCATCTCCGCGAAGCGCTTTTCGAATTGGTCGGAGAATCTCATGCGAAAATCTTTTAACCACCAAGGACACGAAGTTTCACGAAGTAAAATCCACGCCAAAGGGTTTCCTTCGTGATACTTCGTGTCCTTCGTGGTTCATGCTTTTCCTACCGGTCAATTTCGCCCAGCACAATGTCGATGCTGCCAATTGCCGCCACCACATCCGCCAAGTAACCGGCCTTCGCACATCGTAGGCAACGCCTGCAGATTGGCCAAACATGCTGCCCGCATATGCACCCGATAAGGTTTGGCCGTGCCGTCGCTGACCACGTAATAGCCCATCTCGCCGCGCGGCGACTCGACCGCCTGATAAACCTCTCCTGCAGGTACGGCGAACCCTTCCGTAATGATCTTGAAATGATAGATGAGCGCTTCCATCTGCGTCTTCATCATCTCCCGGTCGGGCAGGATCACCTTGGGAGCCACCGCCTTGATCGGCCCATCCGGCATTCCATCCACTGCCTGCTGCACCATCGCGATCGACTCCCGCATCTCCGCCACCCGGCATGCGTAGCGGGCGAAGACGTCGCCGTCCGGCGACACCGGCACCTTGAATTTGAATTTCTCATAGCTGGAATACGGCATATCGCGGCGCAGATCGAAATCCACTCCACTGCCGCGCAGCGTCGGCCCGCTCGCGCCCAGAGCGACCGCATCTTCAGCGGTAATCCGCGCCACGCCCTTGGTTCGCATGCCCCAGATGGGGTTCCCGGTCAGCAGGTTTTCGTATTCATCCACCTTGGAGGGAAAGCGTTTGGCAAAATCCCGCACGCGCTCGAAAAATCCCAGCGGCGGCTCCAGCGCCAGCCCGCCAATGCGGAAGTAGGAAGTCATCATGCGCTGCCCGCTCACCATCTCGAACAGGCGCAGGATGTCTTCGCGCTCGCGGAAGCAATACAGAAAGACGGTCATGGCTCCGATATCGAGTGCGTGCGTGCCCAGCCAGACCAGATGGGAGTTGATGCGCGTCAGTTCATTCAGCATTACCCGCATCCACTGCGCTTTGGGCGGAATCTCCAGGCCCAGCAGTTTTTCCACCGCCAGCACGTAACAGAGATTGTTGGTAAGCGGACAGAGGTAGTCGATGCGGTCGGTGAGCGGCACCACTTGCTGGTAGAACTTGGCTTCGCAGGTTTTCTCGATGCCGGTGTGCAGATACCCGATGTCGGGCATGATGCGCACGATATTCTCGCCGTCAATTTCGAGGATCAGCCGCAGCACCCCATGAGTCGAGGGGTGATGCGGGCCCATATTCAGGATCATGGTGCGATCCTGACCGGGCTCCAGCGCGGGCATCGGAGAAAGGTGAGCCATGGCCAGCTAGCGGTAGCCCTCCACCGGATAATCCTTGCGTAACGGATAGCCTTCCCAATCTTCCGGCATCAGCAACCGCCGCAGATAGGGATGACCGGCAAATCGCACTCCGAAAAGGTCGTACACTTCGCGCTCGAAATAATTGGCCGCGGGCCAGACCAGGGTCACCGAATCCAGCGCCGGACTGCCGCCGTCAAGCCGGACTTTCAAACGAACCCGCTCTTTTTTTGGAATGGACAGCAGGTGGTAAACCACTTCAAAGCGCGGTTCAGAAGGAAACCAGTCCACGCAGGTCACGTCAGCCAGAAAATTAAAAGGACAGTCCGCGTCGTCGCGCAGCAATATACAGGCGTCGCGGATGAGCGACCGCTCCACATAGATGCTCATCTCGTCGCGATCGAACTTGGCTCCCTCAACCGCGGACGAATTCCAGGCGATCAATTTCGCAACCGCCGGATGGTTCTTCAGTTGCTCCAGATCGGTGATGGCTGGTTCGAATGGCATTAGATATCGCCTCGCCGGGCCGAAGGTTTGCCCCAGTCCAGCGCGCCTTTTTTCCACACATAAAAGAAGCCCACCAGCATGATCCCGATGTAGACAATCATTTCCCAGAAGCCGAACATCTTAAGGTCGTGCAGAATCACCGCCCAGGGATAAAGAAATATCGCTTCTATGTCGAAGAGGATGAAGAGCATCGCGACCATATAGAATTTGACCGAGAAACGCTCCCTGGCATCTCCCACCGGCGTCATGCCACACTCGTAGGGGGACATTTTGGCCCGGGTCGGGCGGCGGTATCCGATGAAGTACGAGAGCAGCACGATGGCCCCTGCCAGGGCGATGGCGACCAGGAAGTGGATCAATAATGGCAGGTAGCGTGCGAAGTAATTGTCGGGCATGGGAGAGCTATATATAATTCGCGCCAAGCAACAAACTAAACATTTTAGATTAGAGTTCGAAATTAGTGGTGTCAAGCCGCAGCGCCATCTTTGTTGCGGCTTGGATAAAACTCTTTAAACGATAGGAACGATCTCTTTGTGTGATAGTGCTAGTGATACTGCCAGTGATCTGAAAGAAGCGCATGATTTTCGGCTTTAACACCGACATCAAACAGGGCGATACCGTCTACCACGTGCAGAGCGAGGCTCGCGAAAGCGAGCTCTTGCTGCAAACCCAGGTATTCGTGCGCGGCCGCTGCATCGGAAAGCGCGCCAGTCCCTACGGAGACAAACTGGCCGGCGGCTTCACCGACCAGCAGAAGGAACATGGCCTGCGCGATCAGCACCGCCTGGTGCTCGACGCCATCCGCGACGGCCGCCTCGATGACGTTTTGGACAAACGCGAGACCCCGGAAACTCTGGCCGCGATCAAAGAGCTGGACCTGCATTGGATCAATGCTAATTCCGTGCACTCCGACCGCGATCTGACTTTGCGCCTGCGAGTCACGGAAAGCGGTTCGGGCGTGCCCGGAGCCCGCCTCACCGTCCGCTTCGCCCGCCCCGATGCCGTCCCCCTCTATGCCCAGGTGCTCACCGATCAGGCCGGCGATGCCGAGATGAAAATCGAAATGGACGAAAGCTCTCTGCCGGATTCATCCGTCCTGGTGCAGGCCAGCTACTCCGGCCGCACCGCCACCCGCAAATTCCAGCTCAGGAAAGTAGAAGCCTAAACCAGCCACGTGGGGACAGCCGCCCTCGGCTGTCCGGTCGAGCAGAAGCTCCGCTACGTTTTGGTCGCCGTCAAAACGAAGCGTCGAGCTGCCGCTCGACCGGACAGCCGAGGGCGGCTGTCCCCACGTGGCCGGTGCTTGCTCCTGCGCCCGTTAGTTGCGAGAATCAATCGAGATGAAACTCACCATCAACGGCCAGGAACAGGACTCTCGTTCCGCCACCCTGGCCAAGCTGATCGAACAGCTCGGCATGAAGCCGGACCGCGTCGCGGTGGAATTGAACCGCAACATCGTCCCGCGCGATCAATGGGCCGCCACGAACCTGGCCGAAGGCGACCAGTTGGAAATCGTGCACTTCGTAGGCGGCGGAAGCTTTTCGTAGCGCCGGCGTCCCGTCCGGCTGTCCTGAGGCGTCCCGCCCTACCGGCAGGAACTCCTCTAGTCACCCCATTCCACAACTCCGCCATTGACACCGGGCCGTGCATGTCTAGAATGTCTCAAACATTTTATATTGCAAATGTTTGAAACATTTCTCTGTCGGGAATGCAGACGCGCTTCACATCCCGCGAGGTAGTGGCGCTGACCGGCATTACCCTGCGCCAGTTGCAATGGTGGGACGAACGCCGCGTGGTCGTTCCGGCTCGCGAAGGACATCGGCGGGTGTACTCCAAGGAAGACCTCGACGAAGTCGCGGTGATCTGCGAGTTGCGCCGCCGCGGTTTCTCGCTGCAGCGGGTTCGCAAAGTAATGCGCTTTCTGCAGCATGAGTTCGGCAAGCGCCTGGGAGAAACCGTCAGTGGATCGTCCGACTACCACCTGCTCACCGACGGCCGCACTCTCTATCTTGAAACCTCGGCCCGGCAGATCGTCGACATCCTCAAGAATTCGCGTCAGCCCATGCTGACGATATGTCTCAGCGACACCGTAAGGAAAGTGCGGGCGGTCATCCGCAATGCGGAAAAAAAAGCTAGCGCAAGCGAATCTGCCGTGTCACGGCCAGCGCGCAGCGGCAGAAGAGTTTCATAAGCAGGAAAGTTTGGCTCCAAAAAGTTCGGCTCCATGGGAGGAGAGATGGTTGGAGAACTGAACGTCCTGAACGAGTGGATCCCCGAGCAAATGCAGCCGGGCACCATCTTCGTGCTCGAAAATGCCGGCCACGTGGGCGAAAAGGAAGATCCTTATTGGGCCGTGCTTTCCTGTCCCGACTGCGGCACCCTGGGCCTGATCACGCGTAAACAACTCGCGGGCCTTCTCCCCGTAATCTGCGGCTCCGATCAGTGTTCCGTGCAGTTCTTCATCAACGACAGCGACATCGTGATCCGCAAGCCCTGCTAAGGGCGATCGCGGTTGTAACGTCTTCAGTTCGTCAGCTTTAGGATTCGAGAATTTCGGGACGGGCACGACTTCCAGTCGTGCCGAAAAAAGCTCTGAAAAACAAGCCAGGCTTTGCCGCCGAGGGCGGTACGCCCTCGAGACGCCGGCGCTACGCCTACGTAGTCTGCTTGCTTCGGCTCCGGTCTAACGCCACCGGAATCTGCTCCACGATCTCGATTTCGAATCCTTCCAACCCGGCAACTTTGCGGGGATGATTGGTCAGCAGCCGAATCCGCCGCAGATTCAGGTCGGAAAGAATCTGCGCGCCAATGCCAACCTCGCGCTGGGTCTTGCGCTCACTTTCCGGCAGCGCCGGCAGGCGCTTTTCGCGATGAAAGGTAAGCGCGGTCCGCTCCGCCAGTTTCTCCACCGAAAAACCTTTGGACGTCTGGTGCAGATAGACAATCGCTCCCCGCCCCTCCTGCGCGATCATCTGCATCGAACCTTCCAGCGTGGAGTGGCAGTCGCAGCCGGTGGACCCGAAGACGTCGCCCATCAGGCAATGCGAGTGCATGCGGACCAGAACAGGTTCATCGCCGTTCTCGAATGTCACCGCGCACCAACGCCATGTGAGACTCGCCGCCGTCCACTTCGCTTTCGTACGCGATCAGGCGAAACTCTCCGTACTGGGTATCGATCAAAGCCTCGCCCACACGATGCACATGGCGTTCGTGCTGCATGCGGTAGCGGATCAGTTCAGCCACGGTCAGCATCTTCAAACCGTGGGTGGAGCAGAACTCTATAAGGTCTGGAACCCGCGCCATCGTCCCGTCGTCGCGCATGATTTCGCAGATCACGCCCGCCGGGACAAGACCCGCCAGCCGCGCCAGGTCCACCGAAGCTTCCGTCTGTCCGGCCCGCACCAGCACTCCACCTTTGCGTGCGCGCAGAGGAAACACATGCCCCGGCCGTGCCAGATCCGCCGGCCGGGTGGCAGGATCGATCGCAACCTTGATGGTGCGAGCGCGGTCGTAAGCCGAGATTCCAGTGGTCACGCCCTCGCGCGCGTCGATGGCCTCGCAAAAGGCGGTCCCGTAGTTCGAAGTGTTTTCCGCCGTCATCGGACCAACGCGAAGATGGTCCAATCTTTCCTCCGTCATCGTGAGGCAGACCAAACCACGTCCATACTTGGCCATGAAATTGATGGCTTCGGGCGTGACCTTCTCCGCCGCCAGGGTCAGGTCGCCTTCGTTCTCGCGGTCTTCATCGTCCACCACCACAACCATCCGCCCGGCGCGGATCTCGTCGATCGCGGTAGGAACGTCGGTAAACGGAGATGCAGAAGTCATAATCGCCAATTCTAGCAAACGAGCCCCAGTGGCTCGCGGTGCGCGCACGTCTCCCGACGAAGCTGACCCTTACCGCGCAACAACCTCTTCCGCGCCACGAAATAAAGCCCGTAACGATCGGATTACCCAGCGCGCCAATAAAATGATGATTACCAGGAACACCACCACGATCGCCGCCGCCGAGTAAGGATGCTGCGTGGCGAACCAGGTCAGGAAAATCGCCAGGCTGTCCTCTCCCAGGCTCAATACCCCATTGGAGAAGGGTTCGGGAGAGGCGGTTACCGCGGCGCGGGCAGCGGTTTTCCCACCATGAGCCGCAAAGGCGATGGCGCCCCCGGCCAGGGTCACCGCAAGCTGTTCCCAGGGGGGAAGCGTTGCCGTCGCGCGATAGGCCAGCAGGGCCGCCACCGGGACCCGTATGAAGGTGTGCAACGCATTCCAGATCAGGTCGAAGGCAGGAATCTTGTCGGCGAAAAACTCGACGCCAAACAGCGCCGCGCTGATCCCGATAACCCACCAACTGGTCAATACCGCCAAGGTTGACGGCAGCGCCAATACTCCCAGACGCGCCAGCAGTCCCAGCGTCGCCACGGTCGCGTACAGGTTCAGTCCGGCGGCAAAACTGGTTGCCACCACCGCCGCGACGAGTTGCTCAGGCGGTATCTTCATCCGGACGAGATTCATTACGGCCAGATTCATATGACCGGACTATCAGAGCTGAGACTCAGAACCCAGAGCTAGGATAGACGCAAGCGTTGAAGATGGAAGTCAAATCTTTATCCAACCTCGAAGCATCGAACCTCGAACCATCGAAGACTGACCGGGGTCTCAGGCAAACAAAAAGGCCGCCCACTCGGGCGGCCTTCATACGTCGCCGAATCCCTTACAGCGTGGACTCGATTTCAAATCCCCAGGCTTCCAGAAGCGGCTCAGGGATGTACTTGGAATTCTTGTTGCGCCGCGCCCATTCGCGCAGCCGCGTCGAGCGCAAATACTGATCCGGCGAGAGCTTATACTCGCGCACAACCTGCTCGAATTCGGTGATGGTGGGGGTAATCGGACCGATCGGTTCGGGCTTGCCCCAGTTTGGATTTCCGCGTCGCTTAGCCATGAAGATTACGCCTCGTACCAGGGGATGAAAGCACACTATAAAGATGCAATAAACCGTTAGATTCGCTCAGCCGCGCCGAAGATTCACGAACCAAATCCGTAATGTCTACTCGAGGGCGCGAACCCGATGAACATCGTGACGGCTGGAAGCTGATGATTCTAGGACATTTGCTTCCATAAGTCAACGACAACTGTAAGCCGACTGGGCTATGAAAACCACGTATATTAAAGAATTATAACGAGTTAGTGGTCCCGACGAACAAATTCGTCGACTTTCGCCCTTGAACCCTGAAGACAAATAGCACCCGGCGCAATTTTCTTACAGGAACTCAAGTAGCGAGTCTGACCAAACTGCCTGAGGCCCCGGCTAATCATCGGGTAATAAAGTCCTTATCCACTCACCCGGTCCCATATCCCTCCCGGCGCCAGGATCAAGATTACTGCGGTAATGCCGTGCCGATGACCCGTCATTGACGCCCGAGACAGACCTACCTAGAGTGCGATAAGGAGGCTAAAACCGTGAGGGATATCTACGAAGTACTGCATAAGAAACAGGCGGAACAGGCGCAGTTGGGCAAACAGATCGAGGCCTTGCAAACTGCCGCAGAACAGCTCCGCGGCGTGGCTCACCTGCTCGACGACGATCATGAAGAACAACAAGGAGCATCCGCCGGTCGCGGTTAGGGAACTCGCAGGCTTGGTTCACGTTGAAGGCGTCTTATGAGCCTATTAGCGCTCGTTTTTAGTGCCGACGACAAAGTTGTACGCGTACTGCGGAGAGTTTTGAGTGAATTGGAAATCGGCATGGAAGTCTGCGCCGACGCCGAAGCTGCCATTCACCAGCTCACCCGCAGAAGGTTCGAGGCAGTCATTGTGGACTGCACCGACCAGCGCACCGCCTCGCGTGTACTCCGCAGCGCCCGCTCCGCTCCCGTCAACAAACGCGCGGTTGCCGTGGCCATTCTGAGCGGCCAGACAGGAGTGGGCGGCGGCGTCGATCTGGGAGCCCACTTCGTCCTTCACCAGCCGCTTTCTCCGGAACGCGCCAAAACCAGCTTTCGCGCCGTGCGTGCCTTGATGAAGCGCGAACGGCGCCGGAACGCCCGCATTCCCGTCGATACTCCAGTCACCATTCAAATCAACGACGGCGCCGGACAATTGCGCGCCGCGACCACTGATCTCGGAGAGGGCGGGATGGCCATTCAGCTGGCGCATCGTCCGAAAAAACTCGGCGCCGTCACCATCCAGTTTGTCTTGCCCGGAACCCAGGACAATATCGAATGTGTCGGTCACGTCGCCTGGGAAAATCCCGGGCGCCAGGTGGGCCTGCGTTTTGTGGACCTTGCCCCGGAGATGAGCGACCGGCTGAAGGCGTGGCTGGAGAGTCGTGCTCCCGAATTTGAGGACGACGATCCACCCGCTCCCTGCAAGCTCACCGATCTCAGCCTGGGAGCTTGTTATCTCGAAACCGGATCACCCTTTCCGGTCAACACCCGCATCATTCTCTCCATGAAGGTTGCAGGCGTCGAGTTTCGCGCCAGAGGCGTGGTCATGGTAATGCACCCGGACCTCGGCATGGGAGTTGAATTCACTCAAACCACGGAAGCGCAACGCGAGCAGTTGGTGAAATTCATCAACGTCCTGACCAACAGCCGCGGTGTTCTGCCCGAACTGCTGGTCGAGCCCGAAGGCCTGGAAACCAGTGAACCTATTTCTGTGAACCCGCAAAAGGCGTTCACCGGAATGGAAGATCCTCTGCTGGAGCTCTTCCGCAGAAGGGCGGAGTTCAGCCCCGAAGGCTTCCAGATCGCGCTCCGCCAGCAGCGAAATCCCGCAATCAAAGCCGCCGCCCACAAGGCCTCGGTCTAAATAATCCATTTTTCTGGTAGAGACCCGAGGCGATTGGCCCCGCGAGGGTTAGGTCCTTCCCCGGCATCAGCAAGACGTAGCAAGCTACGTCTCGACAGAGCATTTCCGCACAAGGGCAGACCAGAATAGCCAAGAGTTCCGCGGGTTGCATCGCAAAACTGCCGCTCATTGTAAAATACGAGATCGCGCTAAGTCCGCTCTCCTAATCTATGCCGCAGGACGAAAAGACCGCCGTCATTCGTGATGTGCAGGGCACTGACGCGCAGAGTCGCGACGTCCAGAGCCGCGACGTCCCGAATGACGACCGCTACGATGCTCACCGCATCGAGAGCAAATGGTTGGAGCGCTGGGAGAAGGATTCATCTCTCTACGCCGCCGAGCCGCACACCAGCAAAACAAAATATTACGTCCTGGAAATGCTGCCCTATCCGTCGGGCGCGCTGCACATGGGGCACGTGCGCAACTATTCCATCGGCGATGCGCTCGCCCGCTACATGTGGATGAACGGCTACAACGTGCTTCATCCCATGGGTTGGGATTCGTTCGGATTGCCCGCCGAAAACGCCGCCATCCAGAACAACACGCCGCCGCGCGAATGGACGCTACGGAACATTGCCGCCATGAAGGCGCAAATGAACCGGCTGGGCTTCGCCTACGATTGGTCGCGTGAGGTCACTACCTGCCTGCCCGACTACTACAAGTGGAACCAGTGGTTCTTTATCAAACTGTTTGAGAAAGACCTGGCCTATCGCAAAAAGAGCCTGGTCAACTGGTGTCCCAAATGCTGCACCGTACTGGCCAACGAGCAAGTGGTGAACGGCCGTTGCTGGCGGCACGAAGACACAGTGGTCGAGCAGCGCGAACTGGAACAGTGGTTTCTTCGAATCACCAACTACGCCGACGAATTATTGCGCGACCTTGACCGTCTTCCCGCCTGGCCGGAAAAAGTCCGCACCATGCAGCGCAACTGGATCGGCCGCAGCGAAGGAACGTTGGTCGATTTCAAAGTGGATGGCGCGACCGACGCGGCCAATTCGACCATCACCGTCTTTACCACTCGCGTGGACACGATCTTCGGCGCGACTTCGGTGCAACTCGCGCCCCAGCATCCATTGGTCGCCCGGCTCACCAGGAACAACGACCTGCTTCGCGCCTCGGTCGACCAACTCATCGCCGAGCAGCGCAAGGCCAGGGAAGTGGGCGACATAGGAGAGATCGAGAAACACGGGGTCAACACCGGCCGCTACGCCGTGAATCCATACAACGGCGAAAAGATTCCGATCTGGGTAGCGAACTATATCCTGATGGACTACGGCACGGGCGCCATCATGAGCGTGCCCGCCCACGACGAACGCGACTACGAGTTTGCCAAGAAATATCGGCTCGAGGTTCGCCTGGTAATCGTGCCCGCCGGCGATCCCGAAGAAACCGCGGTCGAACCCGTGCTTCCCTTTACCACCATGGAAGGGACGCTGGTCAATTCGGGGCGGTTTAGCGGCATGACTTGCAAAGCCGCCATCCAGGCGATGTCCGCCTACGCCGAGCAGAACGGCTTTGGCAAGGCCACGGTCACTTATCGCCTGAAGGATTGGGGCATTTCACGCCAGCGCTACTGGGGCACGCCCATTCCCATGTTGTACTGCGAGAAAGATGGCATCGTTGCGGTACCGGAAAAAGACCTGCCGGTAATCCTGCCGGAAAACGTCGATATCACGCTGACTGGCGGCTCGCCATTGAGTCAGGTGCCGGAGTTCGTCAATGCCACGTGTCCGAAGTGCGGCGGCCCTGCCCGCCGTGAGACCGACACTATGGACACATTTGTCGATTCGTCCTGGTACTTTTATCGCTACACCGATGCGCGCAATGACCAGGCTCCATTCGATCCCGAGAAGACCGGCTACTGGTTTGGAGATCGAGGCATCGACCAGTACATCGGCGGCGTGGAGCACGCCATTCTGCACCTGATCTACTCGCGCTTCTGGACCAAGTTTATGCGCGATATGGGATTGATCAAGAACGACGAACCCATCGACCGCCTCTTCACCCAGGGCATGATCATTAACAAGGGAGCGAAAATGTCCAAGAGCCTGGGCAACGTCGTCTCCCCCGATCACATGGTGGAACGCTACGGCGCCGACAGCACCCGGATGTACACGCTCTTTGCCACCTCTCCCGATCGCGAACTCGACTGGCAGGACGAAGGCGTGGAGGGAATCGAGCGCTTTCTTAACCGCGTTTACAGGTTTGTAGCGCGTAATGCCTCCGCCGGGCGGGGCGATGGTTCTGTGGAGACACAGCCTGCCGGGTCGCTATCGGCGGAGGCTCGCCAGATCCAACGCAAACTGCACCAGACGATTAAACGGGTAAGCGACGATTTCCAGGGCCGATGGCATTTCAACACCAGCATCGCCGCCATCATGGAGTTGACCAACGAACTCTACTCTTTGGAAAGCCACGCGGCTGGGCCCGCGAAATCGGTACCGGTCTCCCTGATGGCTGAGGTCCAGCGCACCTTGGCGCTGTTGCTGGCCCCGTTTGCCCCGTATCTCGCTCACGAACTCTGGGAGATGCTGGGTGAAAAGCAAAGCCTGCTGCGAGCCCCCTGGCCCAAGTACGATCCCGAACTGGCCAAGGAAGAGGAAATCGAAATTCCCGTGCAGATTAACGGCAAGCTGCGCAGCCGCATCGTGGTGGCCGCGGACGCGCCCGAGAGCGTGATCCGTGAACGAGCTTTACACGACGCGAAAATCACGACGGCCATGAACGGCAAGCAGATCGTGAAAGTGATCGTGGTTCCAGCCAAGCTGGTAAACATAGTCGTCCGCTGAAGGAACCATCCTTCATCCGGTCCCTGGTTGAGTTATCCTAACCACGCATGGCGCGGCGTTCACCCACGCTCGAAGGCTTCAAAGCAATATTCCGCCTGCCGTCGCTGGGACTGGCGGAGATCGCCTGGCGATGGAGCTTCGGCCTCGCCATCACGGCGCTGCTGGGGTTCTCATTCCGCGAATACCTGTCCACTTTGCCGGTGACCGCCGGAGAGATGTTCCTGCTGCGCACCCGCCAGCCGGGATTGATGTTTCAGGCGCTGGCGCGCATTTTCCAGGGCAGCGCGCCCCGGGTGGTCAGCGCGACAATTGTTCTCACACTAACCCTGACCCTGGCATGGATCGTCGTGGCATCGCTCGGCCGTGCCGCCGCCCTCAAGGCGCTTTTCGAATACTTTCATGAGTCGAAACCGCGAAGCTGGCGGTTCGCTTCGCTGATGGGACTGAATTTCTTCCGCGCCGTTGCCCTCTTCGCCGCGCTGATAAGCTACGTGGGCGCAATGCTTCTGGCTGGCTCAGCCTCTTCCGCAAGTGATCCGTCACCCGGGCTGGCTCTGCTGATCTTCTGGATGCTGGCGCTCTTCATCAGCCTGGCATGGTCGACGCTGAATTGGTTTCTTTCTCTGGCCGCGATCTTCGTCGTCGGCGATCGAAAAACCACATTCGAAGCGCTGGGAGCAGCGGTGAAGTTGTGCCGAACTCATCGCGGACCGATTGCGGCAGTCGCCACCTGGTTTGGCATCGCGCATGCCGTGGCATTCATGGTCGCAACTTCCGCGGCCGCGTTCCCACTGGGCTTGGCGGAAGTGCTTCCCGCAGCTATGGTCCTGGGCGGCTTGCTTGTGGTCGCGCTGCTCTACTTTGCGGTTGCAGATTTCCTCTATGTCGGCCGACTCGCGGCTTTCGTATTTGTGTCGGAACTTCCGGAAGTGCAGCCGGCAATACTCAACCATCAATCATTGGAAGACGACATCCTCAGCGACGTCCCCGGCCTGCCCCAGACCGCCGGAGCCTAAACTGAGAACCGGGAACAACAAACTGTCAACTGGTGGTCAAGAAATCCCGGGCGCCAAATCCCAAGTCCCTCTTTACACCTTCCGCGCAATCTGAGAAACTCGTCCGTGGAAACCCAGTCCATCGTCGTCCTCGACTTTGGCGCGCAATATTCACAACTCATCGCGCGCCGCATCCGCGAACAAAATGTTTTTTCGGTGGTGCTCCCCTGCACCGCCAGCCTGGAAGAAATTCGCAGCTACTCGCCGGTAGGCATCATTCTTTCCGGCGGCCCTTCGTCGGTATATGACGCCGACGCTCCGCCCGCGGATCCGCGCGTTCTCGAGCTGGGTGTGCCCGTGCTCGGCATCTGTTACGGACTGCAGTTCATGGTGCACACCCTTGGCGGAAAAGTTCGGGCGGCTGACAAGCGCGAATATGGCCATGCCGACGTCGAAGTCAAGAACGGTTCACGCTTGTTTAAAGGTTTGCCTCAAAAGCTTTCGGTCTGGATGTCGCACGGCGATGAAGCGGTGGAGTTGCCGTCCGGTTTCAGCCTGGTAGCCAGTTCGACCAGCGCGGTGGCGGCCATTGAAGCTCCCGAGCGCAAGATGTGGGCGGTGCAGTTTCATCCCGAGGTCCGCCACACTCAATCCGGTACGGACATCCTGCGCAACTTCGCTCTCGAAATCTGCGGCGCGAAACCCACCTGGACGGCTCAGCACTTCATCGATGCGACTGTGGCCAGCGTGCGCCAGACCGTCGGCGATGGACGCGCCATCTGCGCGCTCTCCGGCGGCGTCGATTCCGCCGTGGCCGCAACTCTGGTCGACCGCGCCATGCGCGATGGCAAGAGCGGGTCGCGACTGACCTGCGTGTTCGTCAACAACGGCGTCCTGCGCAAGAACGAGTTTGAAAAAGTCCAACAGGGTCTTCGCGACAACCTTGGCCTGCACCTGGTGGCGGTCGACGCCACCGAGCGTTTTCTCAGCAAGCTGGCGGGTGTGACCGATCCCGAAACCAAACGCAAGATCATCGGCAACGAATTCATCGCAGTCTTTGATGAGGAAGCCAATCGCATCGCGCAACAGGAAGGAAATGTGGAGTGGCTGGTGCAGGGCACGCTCTATCCCGATGTGATCGAGTCGCGCTCCGTGCGCGGGCCGTCGCAGACCATCAAAACCCATCACAACGTAGGCGGCCTGCCCGACAAGATGAAGCTGAAACTCATCGAGCCGCTCAAAGACCTGTTCAAGGACGAAGTCCGAAAGATTGGCCGGGACCTCGGCATGCCGGAAGAAGTTCTGCAGCGCCAGCCGTTTCCGGGACCGGGCCTCGCCGTGCGAATTCTGGGCGAGGTCACGCCGGAACGGCTCAGCATTCTGCGCGAATGCGACGACATCGTCGTCAGCGAAATAAAAAAAGCCGGTCTATACACCAAAATCTGGCAGTCATTCGCGGTGCTGCTGCCGGTAATGTCGGTGGGCGTGATGGGCGATCAGCGCACCTACGCCTACACCTGCGCAGTCCGCGCCGTCCATTCCGAGGACGGCATGACTGCCGACTGGGTTCCGCTCCCACACGAAGTCCTGAAAACCATTTCCAGCCGCATCGTGAACGAGGTCAAAGGCGTGAACCGAGTGGTGTACGACATCACCTCGAAGCCCCCGGGAACGATCGAGTGGGAGTGAAAGACGGCTCTTAGCCGTTAGCTTTTAGCGTTCGGCCGATAACATTTCAACTATGGGCAAAAGGTCCGAAAGCGATCCATCCGCCTATCCAACCTCGTCCATCAGTCTGCCCGATACCGCCGTTACCAACTTTCGCGGACTGATCCGCAACAACTCGGTCAGCATCCAATTCCTTAATCCAGGGATGACCAGGGTCTTGCCCGCCATCAGGCCGCGATAGCCCTTCAGCGCAACCGTCTTGGCGTCCATGGGGCGAAGCTGTTGGAACAAACGTGACTTGTCGTTTCCCGCGCGGCTCGCGAAGTCGGTGTCCGTCGGTCCCGGACACAAACAGGTGACCGACACTCCCTTGCCGGCAAGCTCATTCGCCAGCGCTTCGGAAAACGAGATCACATACGCTTTGGTGGCGTAGTACACCGCCATGCGCGGACCAGGCTGAAAGCCCGCGGTGGAAGCCACATTCATGATCTTCCCTGACCCGCGCTCCAGCATGGGCGCGAGAAAGAGTTTGGTCAGCCAAGTAAGGGCGACGATGTTGAGCTGAATCTGTCCCAGGCTCTCTTCCGCCGGAACTTCCGCGAATTCTCCGAACTTGCCGTAGCCGGCATTGTTCACCAGAATGTCGACCGCGATGCCGTCACTCCGCAAGCGGTCGAACAGTACCTGGGGAGCGTCAGGAGCGGTCAGGTCAAGTGCAACCGTTTTTACCGAAATGCCAAACTGGCGCTGAAGTTCACCGGCGAACTGCAACAACTTCGTCTCGCTGCGAGCTACCAGCACCAGGTTGTGATGGTCGTTGGCAAAAAGTTTGGCCAGCTCATATCCGACGCCTCCGGAAGCTCCGGTAATCAGCGCGGTGGAACTCTTGCTATCCATGTTTCCGCATCCTCGCTATTCGGACGCGCGAGGCGCCGCTCGCGATTCAACATCTTTGGAGCGGTGTTCTATGCGGGTTTCTTCGCCAAACGAATAAAAGGCACGAAAGCAGCACGAGGAATGAGATCTACCTTCGTGATACTTCGTGCCCTTTGTGGTTTAAAGATTTAAGCCAGTAAATTAAACTGTCACAACGCCGCGAGTATCGGCCACCTGCTCCACGCCGTAGATCGGATACCACGAGGTAGCCGCTTTCAAGCGCTCGTTCACGTTGTTGATGTTCTTCACACCTTCCGACTCCAGCCACTCGCGGAAGGCATTGGCCCCCTGCTTGGCGTAAATCGGAATCCCTTCCTTCCAGGTTGCCCGGCCGCACAGCACACCGTTAAATTTCACTCCCGATGCCGCCGCCAGTTCGAGAGCTTCGGTGAACTCGGAGTTGCTGACGCCCGCGGAAAGGTAAATAAACGGCTTGGTGGTGGCGGTCGCAGCTTTCAGGAAGAGTCCCTTCGCTTCGATTTGGCTGTAGGCTTTCTGTCCGGCATAGGCTTTGGCGCCTTCCACATATTTCATGTTGATGGGCACTTCGACCTTGAGCACGTCCACGCCGTAACGATCATTGCTGAATTCCTTCATGCTCTCGGATACGATTTCCGGCTTCTTCTTGGCATAGTCGAGACCTTTCTCGTCCGCGCCTTCTTCGTAGCCTACGAATTCGAGAAAGAAGGGAATGTCATTGGCGCGGCACTCGTCCCCGATGCGCTCGATCCAGGCATGCTTCTGGTCGTTGACATCCTTGGGATCGAACGGGGTGTAGTAAAGAAGTATCTTCACGCAATCCGCGCCCGCTTCCTTCAAGCGGCGCACCGACCAGTGGTCAAGCAGGTCACCCAGACGTCCCGGCCCGGTCTTGTCGTATCCGGTCTTTTCGTACGCCAGCAGCAATCCCGCATTCTTGGCCCGCCGCTTGGACGCAGGCAATCCCCACTCGGGATCGAGCAGAATGGCGCTGGCATGGGGCGTCAACACTTCCGTGACCAGCGACTTGAACTCTTCCATCATGGCATCGCCCACTTCGCCGCCTTTTTCTTTCTGCAGCGACTTCTGCAGCGAACCCCGCTGATCCATGGCGGCTGCGGCGATGACCCCGCGCTCGTTCGAAACCTTCCTGAGCCCGGCCAGTTTTCCCGGTGTAAGTTTCATATCTCCCTCCGATGAGTGCGTGAAAGCGCCCCCAATTGTAAACCACGCGTGCGGAAACAATCGACTGACCGACCGACAACGCCGGATTGACGATGATATTGATAACGATGGAGAAGGGAAAGGGGACGAGCGCTGCGAACGGCTACTCTTTCCGCAGCAGAGCGAGTGCCGTCACGTCGTTGTGAGTAGGTGGAACCTGCATGAATTGCTGAGCCGTCTCGAGAATGTCCACGCACAGGTCCTGGGCAGTGTTGAAAGTGGCGCGCTGAAGGGTTTCCTGCACCCGCTCCAGCCCGAATTCCTCACCGCCAAATTCAGCTTCGACAATTCCCCGGGAGACGATCAACAGCACCGCACCCGGCACCATGGCGCACGTGGAGGCGCTGTGCGTGGCGTGCGAAAACAATCCGAGTGGCATGCCGGTCGCTTCTAATGCAGTGACGCCGGTCTGGTCGCGCAGAAGCCCTGAAGTGTGCCCGGCATTGGTGTAGCACACGGTGCCCAGATCCTCGTTATAGCAACCCATAAATGCGGCACAACTGCGAACCTCGCCCGCACTTTCTAGGATGGCCCGATTCACTTCGTGGCAGAGCTCAATGATGGCTTCTGCCTCATTCAATTCCTCTCCCGCAAAAAGTTCCGGGGCTCGGGTTCGGAACGAATTTTGTGCGGCAACCAGAATGGGTCGCGTATCGTCTCTCCGCCCGGCGAGGTCGAGCAGCCCGAACAGTACTCGCGTGGGGCCGACCCGCAGAAATTCGTAGAAATCCCCCGCCACCCGCAGGTTGTGGTAAACCGCTGCCACCTCCGCACCTCGCAGGGTCGGGATCTCCGAACGTTTGGGATCCGATGGATTGAGGACTGATTCTCCAATCTGCTCAACTACGGAACTCGGCACATCCGCCGGCAAAGATGTCAGGGAGGACGCGGTTTCGGTTTGTTCGGTCATCGCGGGTAAATTTGAGGCTGGAGATGGCATTTGGGGTTGGTTGGTCGACTTGGAATTTTGCGCCTCGTTGCCACTATTTCGGGGCATCGTTCTGAACCCAGGGCTGGATTTGGCGTGCAGCTGATTGCCAATCCCCTGGCAATCGGGGTGATACGCCCTCGATCCTGCGTAGCCAGAAAGCCGCCCAGGATGAATGATAACGCCCGTAACCGGGAGAGATGCATCATTTGAGCAATCGTCGGTGAGACACCACTGGCCTGGGAACTTTATCGGCACTTCCTTCGCCCCGCTTTAGTAATGGATTACTGCTGTCCCAAATTATTCAATCAGGGCCGCGTGCGATTTGCCCCAGGCATCGCCGTCGCGGTCTAATTGGCCATGCACTTGTACCTTGATTGGGTTCTGCTGCCGCTGCTTCTGGTAATGATGGTGGGCTTTCTCCTGTTGCTGCGCCACACCCGCCTTGGCCCTCTAGTACATGAGCGCATTGTGGACCGTCCCCGGCGCCGCCTCTTTGTCGCCTCGGTGAGCTTCTTTCTGACCTTTGCCACGGTGCGCGGCATGGTGTTTTGCATCGTGCATCAAATTCCGCCGTTTCACTACGTGATTCTCGATGGCCGTCACATCCATCACCTGGTCTTCGGCATTCTGATCCTGCTGGGGGTCGGCTACGGCTGGCTATGTGAGGTGGGCAATGGCAGCGGTTCTTCGTCCCTGCTGGCCAGCCGCGTGATGTCGATACTCTACGGAGTCGGCGCGGCTTTGACGCTCGATGAATTCGCCCTCTGGCTGAATTTGAAGGATGTCTATTTCGTTCGTGAAGGACGTTCCAGCATTGACGCCGTCGTCCTGTTCGGCTCGCTGCTTGCGATCAGCACCTGGGGCGCACCTTTGTTCGCCGCCGTTGCAAAGGGCAAGACCGGTCACCCTCGACAGGGTCCAGCCTGAGTCCGTGACCTGATTCGCCTCACACACTGCTGGCCAGGAAACGGGCCTCGCTCAAATCCAGTTCCCGTTCCAACTCTCGGAGCAGTTCGTCGTTGATGCGGCCCTCGTTGCGAAGGCGAACCGCCGTCTGTCTCTCTACCTGAAGCAGTTTGCGTGAAACCTCAACCAGGCGCCGGTGGTGATCGCTGTGAATGTCGCTTGAGTCTCCATTCAGAGTCGCCAGCCGGTCCCGGTAGTGCTCTTCCAGATCGTCGTAAAGCTCGGCGAAATCCTGGTTTTCTTCCCCGCGGATTTTGTCCAGATAGGTGAGCGCCGTTTCCAGAATAATGCGCCGCGCCTCTTCTTCCTCGGTGGTGCGGCCGCCAGGCCCAGCGAGACCAAGCGCACGGACCAACGGCGGCAGCGCCAATCCCTGAATGACCAGGGTCACCAGAATCACGCTGAAAGTAAGAAAAATAATCAGGTCGCGCTGCACAAACGGAGCGCCATTGGCCAGCGTGGTCGGGAGGGCGATGGCCGCCGCCAGCGAGATCACTCCCCGCATCCCGGTCCAGCCCACAATAAAGATCTGCCGCTTCGGCGGCAGCGGCTCCTTTTGATGCAATAACCGTCTGCGTATCAGATTCGATATATAGGCGCCGGGCTGGGTCCAGAACACTCGCAAAGCGATCAGAAGGGCGCTGAAGATCGCCCCGTACAGCAGCAATTGCCGAAGATCGTAATTCTGGATGCCTTTCAGTACATACGGGAGTTGTAATCCGATGAGTACGAAAACCAGGCCGTTCAGGATGAAAGTCAGGGACTCCCACACCGCCCACGTTTGCAGCCGCACGTTCGCGGACAAATAGGTGGAACTCTTGCGGCTCAGGTAGAGTCCGCAGGCCACCACCGCCAGCACTCCGGAGGCGCGGATCGAGTCGGCGGCCAGGTAAACGGCATACGGAACCAAAATGCTGAGCGCGATCTCGATGGGAGCGTGGTCGATACGCTGCTCCACCCAATTGACGATCAAGCCAACCACCAAGCCAACCGCAATACCCGCCGTCGTGAGATAGACCAGACGCAGCAGGCCGCTGGAGATGGTCGCCGTGTGACCGGTAACCAGCATGGCGACGCCGAATTCCAGTGCCAGCAATCCGCTGGCATCGTTGACCAGGCTCTCGCCTTCGAGGATATCGACAATGCGCTTCGGCAATCCGATTCGTGTGGCAATCGAGGTGGCGGCGATCGCGTCCGTAGGCGCCACCACTGCGCCCAGGACAAAACCCATGCGCCAGTCGAATCCCGAAAGAAACCAGGGCGCCACTCGAGCCACACCGAGCACGGTGAAGATGACCAGTCCAAAGGCGAGAAACAAAATACTGACCAGGTTGTAGGAAAATTCGCGCCAGGAAGTGAGCCACGCGGCGCTGTAGAGAAGCGGGGGCAAAACCACGAAAAAGATAACGTCCGGGTTCAAGGTAATCTGCGGGGTTCCGGGCACGAAACCGAGCAGCAGTCCCGCCACCACCAGAATGATTGGATAAGGAATCTGGAGTTTGTGCGCCAACGCACCAAAAGCCACAACAAAGAGCAACAGCAATAGAAAAACCATCTCCAACGCCTGAATGCTCCCCACCAACATGATTCCTCCGGAACAACAAAATACCGTACTTCCGATTGGTCAAGAAGCGAAAGTGCTGACAACTGACCACTGAATGCTGACAACTGGTTTTGTATTTTCTTAATTCGGCACTGGTTTTGTATTTTCCCAGTTCATCACCGGCAATTCGCCACCCGCCACTAGGCTACGAAATTTACATTCCCCAGTTCCGGTGATAACTTTCCTCTCTCCAGAATCCGGTTTGTGAGTGAACATGAAAGCCACCAATTGGGAATTCAAGTACAGGGCGGTCGTCATCGGGCTCATCATTGCGTTCGCGTTCCAGTTTTATGCGGTTGACCATCAGAATGCGGCAGCTGCATTGGCCAACCTGCTTGCCCCGAAGTTCGGGCTCGACCCAGATCGGTTCGCACGAATTCTTTTCGTCCTCGCCGCCATTCCGCTGATTGCGGCGGCCTTCCTCCGTACCTGGGCTTCCGCCTACCTGCGTTCCGAAGTCGTCTATGCCGCCAACATCCAGACCAAATCTCTGGTTGCCGACGGCCCCTACCGCCATGTGCGCAATCCCCTCTATTTCGGTAATTTTCTGATGGCGATTGGCTTGGGCGCGATGACCAGCCGCGTGGGTTTCTTTGTGCTGACGTTGGGAATGCTGTGGTTCTGCTATCGCCTGATCCTGCGGGAAGAAGCCGAGCTCGGCACGGTCCAGGGTGAGAGCTACGACCGATACCGGAAGGCTGTCCCGCGTTTTTGGCCGGCGTTACGTGCGCGTGTTCCCGCCGGACCAGGCCAGGCCAACTGGGCTCAGGGCTTTAAAGCTGAAGCCTGGTTCTGGGGATTTCCCGCCGCTGTCCTGGCATTCGCCGCCACGCTGAAGAACGCCCTGTTTTTCGGGATCATCGGCCTGAGTCTTGCGTGCTTCTGGCTGCTCAACTCTAAAAAGGAATCGCAAGCCGGCGGTGAGCCATAAATCCGACCTCGTACCAACTCGTGTTTATTGCCTGAGCGTCAGCGTGCCCAACACCGCCTGCTGCTTGGCAATCAACCCCTGCACGCCCTGACTGGCCAGGCCGATCATCTTCGCCAACTGCTCTTCGTCAAAGACCTGATGCTCCGCCGTAGCCTGGACTTCGACCAGCTTCTTTCCCGCGGTCATTACGAAGTTCATGTCGACGTCGGCCCGTGAGTCTTCCTCGTAGCAGAGATCGAGCAGAATCTCGCCATCCACAATGCCGACGCTCACCGCGGCCACATAGTCGCGAAAGGGAACTGAAGTCAGCGTCCCCGCCTCAACCAGCTTCTCCAGCGCCAGGCCGAGCGCAACAAATGCCCCCGTAATGGACGCGGTGCGCGTGCCGCCATCCGCCTGGATAACGTCACAGTCAATCCAGATAGTGCGCTCGCCCATGCGCTCCATGTCCGTGACCGCGCGCAGGGAGCGTCCGATCAGCCGCTGGATTTCGTGAGTGCGCCCGCTGGGACGCCCTTTACTTACCTCGCGGGGCGTGCGCGTCAGCGTAGCCCGGGGCAGCATGCTGTACTCGCTGGAAATCCAGCCCTTGCCGCGGTTGCGCATGAAGGCAGGCACAGTCTCTTCGACCGAGGCAGTACAAATCACGCGCGTGTTGCCGACTTCGATCAGAACCGAGCCTTCGGCGGTATTAATGAAGTTAGGAACGATATTGACCGGACGCATCTGGTCCGGCGAGCGATTATCAGAACGGTAGAACATGGAAAGATTCTAGCAGCAGGAAAAGGCAGGAATTAGCACTTGGCAATTAGCACTTAGCGCTCAGCACTTAGCAGAAACAGGTTGGCGGCCAGTTTAGCTAAATGCCAATTGCTAATTGCCAATTGCTAATTGCCGCTACTGCAATTCCGCCACCAACTGGCTCACCGCCGAAACATCGTACGTGCAGGACAGATCTGCGTGCCCGGCCAGGGTCTCGCGCTCTTGCCCACCCACCAGAATCTTGACCCGGTTGATTCCGGGAATATTTGCCGCCAGAGTCTGCACCATCGAAGCCACGGTTAGTTCTTCTACCAGGACGCCGGACCGATGACCATCGGCAAACGCGTCATTGGTGTCAATCACTGCCAGCCCCGGATCGACAAGATACACATCGCGAATCTCGGCCCCCGGCCCTAGAGGATGCGAGGAGGCCTGGTCCAGATAAAGACCAAGCAGCGCCCGCAGCAGTTCCTGTGCCCGCTCCTGTCGGCCAGCAGGCAGCGCAATGTTGGCCGCCTGCGCCCGCAGCGCGCCCGGGTCGTCGTAGGCCACAAACAGGGTTACCGTTTCGGTTGGCCCCTGCACCGGCGCTGCAACCGGATGAGAGTAGGCGGCGGGCGTCTCCGGCTGCTGCGCCCGGCCGCGCATCCGCCACACGTAGAGGCTCATTCCCAGGGCAACTGCCAGCATGGCGGTGGTGCCGATAATCAGGTGGCGCGGAATCATTTTGTGACCCCAGGTTTCAAGACGTCTGGTTTCGAGGTTGCCGGCGCTCCGGCATCGGTGGTTGGTCCAAGCCGATCACGCACGGCGTCAATCGCAGCGGCTACCGATTGCGCCACCAGTTCCTGATAGGCGGGAGAATCCAGGTCCGCAATCTTTCCTGCCAGGGGCGCGATCTCAATCGCCACCGCCGCTGCCGCGACATTGTTCAAGGGACGTAATGGCGCGGCCAGGGTACGAACCGGCACTTGCCTCTTTCCAAACTCGGCTGCCAGGCTGGATTCGGCGGTTTGGCTGACCGCGCGAAATCCAGACTGCGCCGTGTTCCAATCGAGGAACGGGCCGCGGTTCTCACCCCCAGCCGGCAGTAACGCGGTGTACAGCCGCACCCCCGATCCCTGGGACGCGGCGTGCACGCAGATGTAGATCGACGGGTGGGCCTCGATTGGTCAGGTTCGCTCGCTGGTCAAGCCCCATCGTCATATCCCCATCGCGCACCAGCAGGGTCGTGATCCCATGCGAGCCCAGCTCCTGGCGCAGGCTGCGGGCAAAGGCCAGGGTGACGTCTTTTTCTGCCAGCCGGTCACTGAGCGCCGCACCCCGCTCCTCGCCCCCATGGCTCGCGTCCACAACCGCAAAGTACTGCACCGGGCTGGCGGTCGGGGCGGGCGGCGGTGTCGCTACGGGCTGCAGGGGAAGGACGGGCGCTGCAAGCGGCGCTGGAGTCTGATTCGGTGCGACGGCCTGTGGAGCCGGCGCGATCGTAATGGTGCGGCCGTCGTTGCTGAAACTGGCAAATAGCGGAGCCGGGCCGTTCACTGCAATTTCAACCGCGCCGTTATTTTCCTGAAACGTGGCCGAAGGAATAGCCGGGCTGTCAAAGGTCAAGGTCTGCGATCCTGGCGGCACGACCGGTTCGTGGGTAAACACCATGCGCAGCTTCCCCGGTTCGGTCGCAATCATGGGATTGACCGGAGAACTGAAGTTCATCACCAGGGTGGGGGGATTCGTTTTGTTCACCTGGGCAGTGAAGTGAACCCCTACGTTTCCGATGAACAATCGCCGCGAGCTTTCGTGAAAGGTGATCGGCACCCACAAAAAGCGTGGCAACAGCGCGAGCAGCGAGCTGACTGGCACGAATCCACGGCCATTTTCCAGCAGGAAATTACCCGGCAGATCGAAGCCCTGACCCTGCATGCGAACACCGGTCGAGCCGTTGGTGAACTCACTGTCCGAGCCGCTGTAACGAAGTTTCCAGACGCGCCCATCCGAGCGAAAGGTTACTGGCCCGAGCGGTTCCAGGATTTCGACCAGTCCCACATAGTCGATGCCGTTGCGTTCGAGGACGGGCACGGAGTAGTTGGCAGCAGGGGAATAAACCGCAATGTGTTTGCTTTCTGGAGCGCCCGGCAGCAAGACGGCACACGCGAGCAGGATTGCAGCCACCGAACCGATTCGCCACGCGCGGTGGTTTGAGGGATGCAAAAGCAAATCTCCCGAGTTCTCTCAGGGCAAAGTAGCAGGGACATCCGATTGCAACGTCCCGAGGGCATTCGTGATCAGGCCGCAAGCGCTACTCCAGAGCGTAGATCGTCAACCCGGTCAGCAGCTTGGGATAAAAATCAGTGGATTTCTGCGGCATCACTTCGCCCGCAAAGGCAATGTCGCGCACCTGCGACATGCGCGCCGGATTCATCAGAAACGCCACGTTGGCAGCGCCGCTTCGCACTTGTGCCATCGCCTCGCTAATGTCCCGTATGTAGCGGACATTCTTCTGGTCGCGAATGGCCTCCTCGGAAATCCCCAGCACGCCTTCCAGCAGACACTTGTGCAACTGCACCACGTCCAGGGCCTGCTGGCGCAGTGATAGATCCGCAAAAACTCTCGGCGAAACCGACTTTGCCCGGTCGAGAAGAAAAACCCGGTCCGCGGTGACCGCCAGCATGGCAGTGCCGATCCGCCCCGCCTCGCGCAGGATGACTGCGACCCGGGCGGCATCGACGGACGGATCGACCTCCTCCACACTGAAGTAGACGCTTGCGCCCTCACGGAAGGCCGCAGAAGAAAATGACTGCAAGCCGTGGACAACCCGATGAGTGGGCAGGATGACCAGGCCGGGGCTGTCCATGTTCACCAGTGTCATCATCACCAATTCGTGAGGTGCAAGAGCCGTGCTCCCCTGCCCAGGCGTGCCCCCGGCCGGCCCCTGGTTGCGCCGCTCGTTATTGCGCGACTCATTGCGATAGTTGAGGGCGGTTTCATAGCGGTGATGGCCGTCGGCAATCACCAACTTCTTGTCGCGCATTTTGTCCCGGACCAGCGTAATCAGGGCCGGATCGGTTACCTTCCATAGACGATGCCAGACCCCATATTCGTCCTTAATTTCCAGATCGGGTTTTCTGAGGGCTGAATCGGCATCGGACTTCAGCAGGTTATCTATTTCCGCGGCCGGATCGCTGTACAACATGAAAAGCTGCCCAAAGTGGGCACGGGTGGCCCGTAATAGTTCCAGGCGGTCGGCTTTTGGCTTGGCCAAAGTCTGCTCGTGGCGAAACACCACTCCTGCAGAGTAGTCCTCGATTCTTCCCAAAGCGATAATGCCTCGTCGCTCGAGTTCCGTCGTCCCCCCGGGAACAGTAAAGCGCTGCACGTAGAAGTAGAGGGCGGGCTCACTGTCCTGCAAGAAAATGCCCTGCTGCCGCCAGTCGCGGAAAAACTGGGAAGCGCGGGTGTACGTACTTTCTCCAGGATGGTCACCTGCGTGCTGTTTCCCCAGGATGACGCGCACCAGGTTGTGCGGGCTAGCCGCATAGTAACCATCCTGCATCTCCGGAGTGATTTTGTCGTAAGGCTGAGTCACAACTTGTGGGATCGAGACCCGGCTCGGGTCATAGCGGAGGGCGCGAAAGGGCTCAATATGGGCCATAGTAAAAGAACCGAACTTGCAACAAAACTGAAACCGGACAGGTTCACCGAGCGGACGTCTAATCAGACGGCGATTGCACCGGCGGGTGCCAATTGCCCACTGCTAACCCCAATTTCTGATTTCGGCTTCTGATTAAACCTGAAATTGTACAAGAGCTTGGTTAAGGGAAGGGTGCCTGGCCAGGAATCGACCAGAAATCCAGCGGCAACAGGCAAGTTTTTGCATAACCCGCGCTGGTTACCGGGCTCGGCGCAAGAAAGCTTGACAGAAGGTTGACAAATCACCCAGTGAGCTGTGGTAGGATCACGATCAATGAGGTAATTATGGCCCGCTATCATGGGCGCGGGTGTACCCGCCCATCGAGCCAAGGTCGTAAGTCCCGCTCGGCCCTGTCCCGGACCCTGAGAACCTTTATGCTGCCCGATGAGCATGGTCTCACCGTTTTCCTCTCCCTGTTCCTGGTTTTAAGTTTTAGCGCGGCTCCTGCCCGGGGACAAACTCCGGTGGACGACGTGCACGTGAACCCTCGGGTTCAGCCTCCGCCAGCCGAAAAGGCGATCGTCGACCCGGCGTTGCGGACTCACACCGCACCGGTTAAGTCGAACGTCGATCTGGTGTTGGTGCCGGTCACGATTACTGATCCCATGAATCGCCTTGTCACCGGCCTCGACAAAGAAAATTTTGCCCTCTTCGAGGGTAAGGACCAGCAGGACATCCGCCATTTTTCCAGCGAAGACGCTCCGGTCTCGCTGGGCGTGATCTTCGACATGAGCGGCAGCATGAGCAGCAAGATCGAACGCGCCCGCGAAGCTGTGATCGAGTTCTTCAAGACCGCCAACCCGCAAGACGAATTCTTCATGATCACCTTCGCCGACAAGCCGGAGGAGATTTCCGACTTCACCCAGTCCATCGAGGATATTCAGGGCAAGCTGGTCTATACCGTGCCCAAAGGACGCACCGCCCTGCTTGATGCCATTTACCTTGGCGTCAGCAAGATGCGGCAAGCCAAATATCCCAAGAAGTCTCTGCTTATTATTTCTGACGGCGGCGACAACCACAGCCGCTATACCGAGGGCGAGATCAAGTCCGTGGTTAAGGAAGCTGATCTACTAATCTATGCCATCGGTATTTATGACCGTTATATGTCCACTCCCGAAGAGCAGTTAGGCCCAGCCTTGTTGACTGATCTCACCGAACTTACCGGCGGGCGCGCTTTTACCATCGATAACCCGAATGATCTGGCCGATGTCGCGACAAAAATAGGGATTGAGCTACGCAACCAATATGTGCTCGGATACCGTCCAAAGAATCCAGCGCATGATGGCAAATGGCGTAAAATAAAGGTGAAGCTCATTCCACCCAAAGGTTTGCCGCCGCTGCGTGTTTATGCCAGAACGGGTTACTATGCGCCTACGGAATAGCCGGCCACAGTCATTTTGCCGCTTGGCTGACTGCCTTACTTTTGTTAAGTATAGGGGCCTGGACTCAAAGTAATACTCCACCAGTTTCTCCACCTCGCAGCTCACAACCGGCGACTCCTCCAGCTAAAACCGAGACGCCCTCGCAGCCGCCCGTCCGGGCAGGAGCCCAGCGCCGATTCCGGAACTTTCGTCTTCCGCAAGGACGTGCAGGAAGTTCTCGTGCACGCCACGGTTATCGACGACAAGCAGCGCATGATTACCAATCTCGATCAGAATGCGTTCACCGTATTCGAGGACGGCAAACCCCAAACTATCAAATCGTTTCGCCATGAGGACGTTCCCATTTCGCTCGGCATCGTGATCGACAACTCCGGGTCGATGCGCGAAAAACGAGCCAAGGTGGCCAAGGCTGCGGTGAATCTGGTCCGCGCCAGCAACCCCCAGGATGAAGTCTTCGTGGTCAACTTCAGCGACGAGTTTTTCCTCGATCAGCCCTTCACCAACAAAATTAACCTGCTGCAGGAGGCCCTGGAAAAATACGAAACCCGCGGCGGCACAGCTCTGTACGACGCGGTGGTGGCCTCAGCCGATGAATTGAAAAAGCACGGCAAGCTGGAGAAGAAGATCCTGTTCGTCGTGACCGATGGCGAAGATGACGCCAGCCGTGAATCGCTCGAGCAGGCGGTCCGCAGGTTGCAGGAGGAAAATGGGCCGACGGTCTATACCATCGGGCTCCTGAGCGACGAGAGGCAGAGACGGGCGCGGCGGGCTCTGCAAACCATGGCCGAGCGCACCGGAGGCATATCTTTTTTCCCTCGCACTCTGGACGAGGTCGACAACATCAGCAGCGCGGTAGCGCGCGACATCCGAAATCAGTACACCATCGGTTACAAACCCACTACACCTGAGAGCGCCGGCGGATATCGTACCATCCGCGTCGACGCACGCGCCCACGGATACGGCAAACTCAACGTTCGCACTCGCAGCGGCTACTATCCTCGCCAGGAACAAGCCTCTGGCGGCGGAAATTAGAAAAGCACTTGGCAATTAGCAATTGGCATTTGGCCAGTGCTTGATCTAATTGCCAAGCGCTGCACGACTCATTGACGCTCCGCCTTCGCTTCCGTACCCTGTAGTGTGAGGACAAAGACCATCGAAGCTTCTCGCTTGCGAGTCGCCGACGACATCTCTCAACTGGTCGGCGAGACTCCCATCCTGCAACTGAAGAAGCTGGCTTCCCCTGGCATGGCTGCGGTGTATGCCAAGCTGGAATACCTGAATCCGGGTGGAAGCGTGAAGGACCGCGCCGCCAGCGGCATCATCCTGAACGCCGAAAAAGAAGGCCGCCTCAAGCCCGGCGGGACAATTGTCGAAGCCACCGCCGGCAACACGGGCATCGGTCTCGCCCTGATCGGTGTGCAACGCGGTTACAAGGTCGTGCTTTTTGTTCCCGAAAGATTCTCTGAAGAAAAAGTCGCCATCATGCGAGCCCTGGGTGCCGAAGTGATTCGCACGCCAGATGCTGAAGGGATGCTGGGCGCAATCCGCCGCGCCAATGAGTTGGTGGCGAGCAATCCGGAAGCGTACATGGCCAGCCAGTTCGACAATCCTGCCAACCCCGACTACCACTACCGCACTACAGCTCCGGAAATTTTTGAGCAGATGGAAGGCCGCATTGACGCAGTGGTGATCGGTTCCGGCACCGCCGGCACTTTCACAGGTCTAGCTCGGTTTATGAAAGAACGTCTGCCCCGAGTGCTAGCTTGCGCGGTGGAGACGCAAGGATCGGTTCTGGGCGGCGGAAAGCCCGGCCCACACAAGGTAGAGGGCATCGGCGCCAGCTTTATCCCAGGCAACTTCGACCCTTCCGTATGCGATGAAGTTTTAATGGTCACCGACGCCGACGCTTTTGCCATGGTGAAGACACTGGCAGCGCGCGAAGGAGTGCTATCCGGCTCCAGTGGCGGCGCCAACGTGTTTGCATCCCTGCAGATTGCGCGCCGGTTGGGTGCGGGAAAGCGAGTAGTGACAATGATCCCCGATTCCGCCGAGCGCTATCTCTCGAAAAAAATCTTTGAAGGCGGAATTTGAGAATGGCAGCCGTCAGCTTTCAGCGTCAGCCGTCAGCAACTCCAGACTCTGAGAACTGCGAACTAAAAACTGAAAACTGACAAATCAAACAACTAAAAATCTAAAACTAAAAACCGAAGACTCAAGACGTAAGAAACCGAAAACCGAAAACCGAAAGCCGAAGCCGAAAGCTGAAAGCGCACGCAATGCCCAAGAACAAACAACCAGGTTTCGCCACCAAGGCCATTCACGCCGGCCAATATCCCGACCCAGAAACCGGCGCGGTTTCGGCGCCCATTTACCCGACTTCCACCTACGTCCAGCAGGAACTCGGCAAGAACAAAGGATACGAATACGCCCGGGTTTCCAATCCCACCCGTACCCGCCTAGAAGAAAATCTGGCAATGCTGGAAGGCGGCATCGCCTCTCGTGTTTTCGCCAGCGGCATGGCCGCGATCAACGCTATCTGCACGATGTACAAGTCCGGCGATCACGTGGTTTGCGGCAATGATCTTTACGGGGGCGTGCCCCGCCTTTTCAACCAGGTCCTGGCAAATTTCGGAATGGAATTCACCTACGTCGACACTTCGGACGCGAGAAACGTAGAACGCGCCATCCGAAAAAATACTCGCATGGTCTATGTTGAGACCCCAACTAATCCGCTGATGTCGCTCACCGATATTGGAGCCGTCAGCCAGATATGCCGCCGCAAGAAAGTGGAGTTGGTCGTGGACAACACTTTCATGTCGCCCTACTTCCAGCAACCGATCTGGTACGGAGCCGACATGGTGGTGCATTCCACCACGAAATTTCTCAACGGACACAGCGATGGGCTCGGGGGTGTCGTGGTCTGCACCACCCAGCAGCAGGCTGATAAACTGGCTTTCGTGCAGAAAGCCGCAGGAGCGATTCTTTCTCCTTTCGAATGCTGGCTGGTATTGCGCGGCGTCAAGACGCTAGCCGTCCGCATGGAACAACACGATCGTAGCGGCCGCGTCATTGCTGAATTCTTGGCCCGTCACAAAAAAGTAAAACGAGTTTTCTATCCCGGTCTCGCTGATCACGCCCAGCACGACCTGGCTCATCGCCAGATGACCGGCTTTGGCTCGATGATTACCTTCGAGACCGGATCGCTCTCCAACGCCAAAAAAATGCTCAAGAAAGTTCGTCTGTGCTCCCTGGCCGAGTCGCTGGGAGGAGTTGAAACCCTGATCTCGCACCCCGCGACCATGACTCACGCCGCGCTGGGAAAAAAAGGAAGAAAAGAGATCGGCATTACCGACGGCTTGGTCCGTATTTCGGTTGGGATCGAAAACGTGGAAGACATCATGGACGATCTTGACCAGGCGCTGGCCGCAATCTGAACTGGCTGCGATGACCCCATCTCCAAATCCCACTCGCGAATGGAATTCCTCCGAATACCACCGCCTCTCTCAACCGCAAGTGAGTTGGGGCAAAAAGGTCCTCGCCCGTCTGAAGCTGCGCGGCGACGAATTGGTTCTCGATGCCGGCGCCGGAACCGGCCGCCTTACGGCCGATTTGCTGCAGGCCCTGCCGAACGGACGAGTCGTCGCGCTCGACGTTTCACAAAATATGGCGCGCTCTGCCCGCGAATACTTGCGACCGAAGTTCGGCGAGAAAGCGCAGGTGGTCACCGCCGATCTGCTCGACCTCCCGTTCACCGCGGCTTTCGACGGCATCGTCAGCACCGCTGCCTTCCATTGGGTGCTGGATCATGATCGCCTGTTTCGCGGGTTGTTCGATTCGCTCCGCATCGGAGGCTGGTTGCAGGCGCAATGCGGCGGCGGTCCTAACCTGGCTCGCCTGAAAACGCGCATGGAAGTTCTCGCAGAGTCTCCGAAATTCGCTCCGTTTCTAGCAGATTTCCCATCTCCCTGGCTCTATCAAAATGCGGAAGCTGCAGCAGTCACGCTGCAACGCGCCGGTTTCGTTGACGTCCAGACTAGTCTCGAAGCAGCCCCCACACTCCTCGATGATCGCCGTCACTATTTTGAGTTTGTAAAAACAGTAATCGTCCGCACTCACCTCGAACGCCTGCCGGGTGAGGATCTGCGCGAACAATATGTCTCTGACCTGGCTGACCAGGCGGCGAAGGATGACCCTCCATTCCTCCTCGATTACTGGCGGCTTAATCTCACAGCCAGGAAACCGTAGTCTGTTTTCATTCTTCCGGAACTCGAGCGTCGGGTCCGAGTACCTGATGCTCTGAGCGCTAGATGAGTTAGGATGGCCTCATGCCAGCGCACCTGCGAGCGAGGCAAGGGAGCATACCTTACGGAACCGAAGCAGACAGGGACCGAACTCGGGCCGGGGCGCAGAGAGTTTGGCGATGGTTCCGCGCGAACCCCGACAAAGGTTCAGGAATCTCTCCAAATTGGTGTTGGCACGTGCCGTAGTTCGCGCCAGTGTGGAGCATGACTTAACCGGGCGCGCCGCCCAGTTGTCCTTTTATTTTCTTCTCGCAATATTCCCGCTGCTCATATTTATTTCCGCCATGCTCGGCTATGTGTTTGCCTCCCGGCCCGATCTTTACGCGTCTATGCTCGGATATGCAGGGCAGGTGATGCCATGGCAAGCGCGCGAACTGGTTGGCGGCACGGTCAGCGACATCGTCGTTGAGACCACCGGCGGCAAGCTCTCCGCCGGCCTTGTGCTCGCGTTGTGGAGCGGCAGTTCGGGCATCGTTGCCGTTATCGACGGACTGAATATCGCCTATGGAGTTTCTGATGGACGATCGTGGTGGCGACGAAAAATCGTCGCCATAATTCTGACCATCTGTGTAGGTGTGCTCGCTCCGATTGCGACAGCGCTAATTTTCGCGGGAGAGACGCTGGAACGATTCGTGGCGTCGGTGGTTTCGGGCAGCAGCGTAATCGGCCCGGGTTCGACTTTCACCGGGTGGGCCATCTCGGTCTTGTCCATGCTGCTGGCTCTAGTGCTGATCTACCGCTTCGGTCCGCACCAGAAGCACAGCGCCGGAACCGTGCTGCCTGGGGCGGTTGTGGCTCTGATTGGATGGCTTCTGCTTTCGCTCGGCTTTCGAATCTATCTCGAGGTTTTCAGCTCCTTCAGCAGAACCTATGGCTCGCTTGCGGCAGTGGTCGTGCTGCTGCTTTGGCTTTACCTGGGCGCCTGCAGCATACTCATTGGAGGTGAAGTAAACGCCGCCATTGAACAGAGCGGAGAGAATCAAGTCCAGCGCCGCACTCGCGCGGATAAGACTCGATCGCAATAATATGAACGCTTACCAGGAGTGATCATGATGAAGGCCTCGGATTTCCGTCGCATTGCTCTGAGCCTCGAAGGAGCGGAAGAAAGCTCGCACATGGGCGCTCCCGATTTCCGCGTAGGAGGAAGAATCTTTGCCACGCTCGCCTCCCAAAAGCAGGGTTACGGCAACCTGATGCTCACGCCCGAGCAGCAGGCCGATTTCGTCGGAGAGGCGCCAGAAGTTTTCCTGCCTGTTTCTGGAGGATGGGGAAGAATGGGCGCGACTCATATCCGTCTGGCGCAAGCCAGCGAGGACGTATTGACGGGCGCGCTGCAGACAGCATGGAAACTCAGAGTTGAAAAGAATAAGAAGTCGAAGACTAACGGCGCGAAGAAAAAAGCGCCAAAGAAGACTGCGCAGCGCCGCGATTGATTTTGCGCTCTGCCGAGCTTGATCCGAGGCGCCGATCGTCCCCCTCCGATGTTCTCTCTACGAACGATGTCGGCCAAATCAATCGACCGTCAGATCCTTCCCATGACCGTCGTCCGCAACTGAGAAGTCCAAAGTTCCATCGTGCAGCGTCGCCGGAACAGGCTGACCTTTCAAGTGAACCGACTTGTGATCTGCTCCCATGCCATGGACTTCAATGTGCAATTGCGACCACCACGCCGGATAGCTGCCTTCGTGCGCTCCCAGTCGCAGAGCAACCCCGCCGTCCGACCGTGTTTCGCAGGAAAACTGCATTCGCAAGAACGCTCCTTGCCGGTAATCGAACGAGTGACCGTCATCCAGATAAAACGAGCCACGACAATCCGGGCCGGGATACACCCGCAGCGTAAGCGCGCCGCTGGGTTGCTGCCGCGTGCTCTGCGTGAGCGGAGCGTATGGCAGGATCGTTCCGGGCCGCACATAAACCGGTAACTCCGCGAGTTGAGGTGTCACCGTCACTGCCGTGACCTGCGAGACTACGCCGCTTTCAGGTTGCACCCCGGCGGCTGCGGAGACGACGGTTTTGCCGTCAACACGCTTGCCCGTCCAGTAGTCGTACCAGCCGGCGCTGGGAAGTTGAACCGCGTAAGCAACCGTTTGCTCGATGATTGGAGGTGGCGCGATCAGCAGATCGGGTCCGACCAGGAATTCATTGGCGGTCAACGGGTCGATGTCCATGGGGTGTTTGTCGGGAAGCGCGTCGGGAAATTCGAGAAACAGCGGACGCACGATCGGCAAGCCGCTGCGCATATTTTCCTCAGCCGTGGTGTAGAGGTACGGCAACAAACGATAGCGTTCTTCGATGAAGCGGCGGCGAATCGCTTCCTGCTCCGGACCGTGTACCCAGACTTCCTGATCGGCGGTACCCTTCTCCGTGTGATCGCGATCAATCGGCTGGAACGCTGCGATCTCGATCCACTTGGTGAGCAACTCCGGCGAAGGATTTCCGGCGAAGCCGCCAACGTCCGCACCCGCAAACGAAAATCCGCTCAATCCCAGGTTCTTCAGCATGAACGTCGTAAGCCGCAGATGATTCCACGACGACGAATTGTCTCCCGTCCAGGTTGCCGCGTAGCGCTGGCTTCCGGCGTAAGCGGCGCGCGTAAGCACGAACGGCCGTTCGTTCGGACGCAAAGTCAGCAGCCCTTCCGCCGTGGCTCGCGCGTTCTCCATGCCATACACGTTATGGATCTCCGCGTGGGTAGCGGTGCGACTGCGGAACCCGGGTTCATCGATGCGATGCTGCACATCCTCGGGCATGGTCTTGGTTTTCGTCACGAAGATCGCGGGCTCATTCATGTCATTCCAGAAACCGTCGATCCCGATTTGAACGAAGTCCCGGTACAGCGTACCCCACCACGCGCGCGTTGCCTGCTGCGTGAAATCCGGAAACACGCTGTCGCCCGGCCACACCTTGCCCGGAGTAAACCGAGCCATCCGGATTGTGAACGAAGCGGTCCTGTGCGATGCCGCTGTCATAGGGTGCATAGTTCTGATTCGGCGCCTGCGCAATATGCAGATCGGTGATCGCGACGACGTGCAGATCTTCATCATGCAACTTGCGGACCAGCCCCGGCATATCCGGAAATCTCTCCGGGTCCACAGTGAACGGACGGTTACGGTCCTGATAGTCAATGTCGAGATAGATCGCGTCCGCCGGAATGTGATCGTCCCGCAACCGCTTCGCAACTTCCTCCACCCGCGCCCGCGTCATGTAGCCATAGCGGGACTGCTGGAACCCAAACGACCATAGAGGCGGCAGCGGGGTCGGACCGGTCAGCCAGGCATACGTGCTCATTACCTGCTTGGCGGAAGGCCCGTAGAGAAAGTAATAATCCACGGGACCGCCAGCCGCACCCATTACCAGCGTGTTGGCCCGAGTCCGGCCGAAATCGAAGTGCGTTCGCCATGTGTTATCCAGCAACGTGCCAATCGCCCGCCCCGAGTCGTAGGTCATGAAGAAGGGAATCGCCTTGTAGAGCGGATCAGTCGACTCCTGGAAGCCGTACGCGTCGGTGTTCCAAAGCGTGAAGCTTCCTTCACGCCGGTCGAACGAACCTGCTTTATCGCCCAGGCCGAAGTAGTGGGCGTTGGGAAACATGGTTTCCGAAAGTTCGAAGCCGGCGTCGTGAAACTCAATCGGGGAGCTGTTCTGCTGAAGCAGGTTGCCGTCTTTGTCGCGCACCGTAACGCCGAGGTCGCGTGGATCGATCTCTACCCGCAAAGCTGCGGTGGTGAATCCGGGGTGATCGCCAAGAGCAGCAACCTTCGCGGAACTTCTGCGAGCCTCCGGCAGCACCGCCCAACTCGCATCTTCCGGTTCGGAACTGCCGCGCCAGTAACGCACGCGAAGAACATCATCCCGCAAAGCAGTTATCTTCAGGTGAACGCCGTTGGACTCCATCTCCACACCGTTTGCCTGCAAATGTGGGGAGCTGACGGCCGCGGCTGACTGCGCCTGAGGCGCCTCCGCCACAGCGCTTGGGCGAAGCGAGAAAACAGCGGCAAGCGCCAGCGAAAGAAGAATTGCTGTAGGCATGATCGGCTCCGGGTCTTAAGTCGGTTCG
Organism: Terriglobia bacterium; assembly: GCA_963734265.1. Taxonomy (GTDB): domain Bacteria; phylum Acidobacteriota; class Terriglobia; order Terriglobales; family Acidobacteriaceae; genus JAIQFF01. Next base: position 455,474 of record CAVTGN010000007.1, on the reverse strand, counting down.
CGCACTCGTGATGAAGGACTATCTTACATAGGCCGCGAGGACGGGCATAACTTTCGAAGTTGATTCCGCAGTCTGATCGAACTGTTTTGTGGTCTTATAATAGCCGCCATGGTCAGCTCCCCCACATTCGGTCTGGCGGACCAACCTGCCTCACCCGAGGGCCGCGAGAACCCCTACCTCGGCGTTTACGCCGTCAACGTCTTCGTTCGCGACCAGGATCGAAGCCTGCGATTTTACGTGGATCAACTTGGATTCAGCCTGGCCTTTGACGTCCGCCTGCAGTCCGGGCAACGCTGGGTAGGAGTTTCACCTCCCCACGGCACGGCGGTCCTTACCCTGATTGCACCCGATCCTGAGTCCGATGAGTACAAACTGATCGGCCAGCCCAGCCCGGTGGCTTTTGTGTCCGAAGATGTGGTGGCCACCTACAGCCAGTGGCGACGACGCGGAGTTCGCTTTCGTCACGTTCCCCGGTTGCGTCGTGTTAAGTATGAAAAGCAGTCGGCTGATGGGTCGGGAAACACCGCGCCGCTGCTGCTGGGGAAGCAGACGCCGGTCTGGGGCGGAGTATTCACCCGCTTTGAAGACATCGATAAAAATTCCTTCGCGCTCGTCAGTTTCGACGAGATGACTCAAGCCGTCGAAGCCAAACGTCGGGCCGCCGCGGAGAGGCGGGAATCCGAACGTCGTGCGGCTCACGAGTTGGATATCGCCAAGCGGGTGCAGGCCAGACTTTTTCCCCAGACTTTTCCGCCCCTGCGAACCCTCGACTACGCCGGCGTCTGCATTCAGGCTCGCCAGGTCGGCGGCGACTACTACGACTTCCTCAATCTGGGCGGAGAACGGCTGGGACTGGTGTTGGGTGACATCTCAGGAAAGGGAATTGCCGGCGCTCTCCTGATGGCGAACCTGCAGGCCAATCTGCGCAGCCAGTGCATCCTCTGTTTGGACGACCCGCAACGCCTGCTGCGCTCGGTCAACCAGTTGTTCTACGACAACACAACCGACAGTTCCTACGCTACGCTCTTCTTCGCCGAATACGACGACCGGGCTCAGCGCCTTCGCTACGCCAACTGCGGACACCTCTGCGGGCTACTGCTTCGCGGCAACGATTCTCTGGAGCGGCTGGATTCCACGTCCACCGTCCTGGGACTCTTTAAAGAATGGGATTGCTCAATCAGCGAATGCCAACTTCTCCCCGGCGACGCCATGGCTCTCTACACCGATGGCATCACCGAGTCCTTCAACGCCGCGGAGGAAGAATTCGGAGAACAGCGCTTGTGCGATGCATTGCGCCGCCATCGGAAACTATCTTCAAGCGACTTGCTGGCGGCCATCGTAAGCGAGGTCCAAAGCTTCAGCCCCGCCGAACAATACGACGACATGACCCTCATCGTCGCCAAATGCAAAGCCTGCGATTAGAAATTCCAGCGCCTTGTGGAGAGATTTCCCGCAGCGGGTGCCCCACCCTTTTTCGCGCACTTGCGAAAAGGGCGGGTTACGGGAATCATGGGCTCTTCGACTACGCCCTCATCTTTGACACGCGCCCCAAGAATCGGTCACCGCTCAGTTGGTTCTACGAATCGCCGATTGTCAGTGAGCTGGGGAGTTGCCTTCAAATTACTGGTGACCTTGATCGAAAATGCCTGCTGTGCCGGCAGGCCATCCAGACCGTCGACGGTCAGCCGCACGTCAAAGTCGCCAGCCCGAGTGTAAGCGTGGGCCGCCTGCGGGCCATCCGCGCTGGTTCCGTCTCCAAAATTCCAGTGATACTCAACTGCCGGAACTCCATCGGCCCCGGACTGCGCCGAGAAAATGATCGTTTCACCAGCCGCCGCCGACGAGGGCACCTTAGCCGTGATCGTTGGCGCAGCCTCAGCGACGCTGCGATCGATGATCTTGATCATCCGAACCGATTGTGGCGTCTGGTTTTCGATCCGTACCGTGCCTCCATCGAGCGCAACCGATGCACCCGCTTCTTTTTCTGCGGTGAGCACATCGGTTGCCACAAACGAATGGCCGGCGGGGAGGCCCAGGTCTGCAAGCTTCAGCGTGTGTGAGCGAGCGCTATTCGTCCAATTGAAAACCGTCAGCATGGACTGGCGATTGCTTTGCCGAAGAAAGAAAACGCTCGGTTGTTCATCTTCCGGTTCGTACGACATCAGATCAACCGGCGTGTGAACTCGCCCGACTTTCGCCATATTCAGCAAATCCCGGTTCTCGACCAGCGCCATTCGCTCTTTTTCCGATCCCAGCACGAGCATGTCATCCCCAATCTCAAACATTCCGCCCGATACCGCCGAGAGTGCGATGGAAGCCTGGGCCGCGCCGAGCGAGAGCGAAGGCTGGGTGTCCTCGCCCTCGACAACATATTTGTTCGTGACCATGAAAGCGTCGGGATCATTGACGAAAAAATTCCGGTGCATGTAGAAGCGGGCAGCAATGCCGGGCTCGGCGCTTCTGGTGATCTCAAAACTGTGTCCACTATCGGCGGAGACTCTGCCCGTATCCACCAGGCCTACCGGGTTGAGCATCGGGCTGCCGTCCTTGTCCAGGAGCACATCATCGCCCACCGTTTCGCGGATGATCTGCAAGCCGATGCGCTGGGCTTCCATAGCCGTTGTGTTCGGGCGATAGTGATACCCTTCGATCGCCGTGGTATCCATAAAGTCCAGCTTGATGAATCGCACTCCCCATTCGCGAACCAGTGTCTTGTAAGTCTGGCGCAGATAATCCTGCGCGCCGGGATGCGTCGTATCCAGCGCGTAAAGCTCATCCGAATCCTGTTCCCATACGCGTCCCATCGAGATGGGCTCGCCCTTGGCGTTGTGGACCAGCCAGTCCTTGTGGTGCTCGAAGACCCAGGCTCGACGCGTCACTTCGAACGGCGCGGTCCAGATGCCCAGGGTCAGTCCCGCTGCGGTGATGTGATGTCCGACGAAGCGTAATCCGTCCGGGAATTGAGTCGCGTTGGTGGTCGTGTATTCTCCCCGGGCATACTGGTAGCCTTCGTCAATCTGCAAGTATTTGTATCCCAGAGATTTCAAATGTTCCGCCTGCCAATCGGCGTTCGCCAGGGTCTCACCCTGGTTGATGGCGCCGTAGTAGGCGGTCCAACTCCACCAGCCGATCGGAGTGGCGCTGGAGACACGGGCATGATGCAGCTGCCGAATCGCATCCCCGTAAGCCAGAAGTTGACGGTGGTAGTCCGGTCCGGCTGCGAACATCAATCGCTCGGAAGTGATTTCTTCCTTGGGCTTGAGAGGAAGACTCAATTCGACCTGATCGTCCGCGGGAGAATTCTTCAAATCGAATTCTTTCTGGATCTCCGTAGTCCCTGTCGAATCGACAGTGTAGGAAGCTATCTTCCTGTTCGCGCCCGCAGCCTCAGCTTTGAGGTGCAGCAGAGTGAGGAACCGGTCGGACGTAAGAGCTCCCAGGAATAAACTCTGTTTGCTCTCCCGGTTGTAAATGAGCTGGCTGCCTGCGCCACGATGCATTCCGCCCGGCGCCGCGCCCAGGTCGTAAATCACCATGTCCGGCCGATCTTCACTGAAGCTGTCCGACAAGACTCGATCGTCCGATGGCGGACCACCCAGATTGAGGACGGGCTCACCGATCGCCTCCAGACTCCGGATGGCCTGCACCGTTATTTCTTTCCCTGTATTGTTCTGCACCTTGACCTGGATGGTCCCGTAGGGATGCTGATCGTAAATTTGCAATATATAAGTCAGGTTGGGTTTGCCATCCAGGCCGCTGCAAGTCACCGTCATCTCGTGACCCGATCCAAGCTCATCGTTGAATCCAGACTCCGCCGCTTGCCGCCGCGGGTAGTCGCTTGAGCGCAACCACTGGTGGTCAACCTGCGCTCCCGCACGGGCGGTCAGGACAATCTGACCGCCATGGGTGCCGAGTTCGTATGATCCATCCCTTGCGTTAACCGTGACCGACACCGGCTGGTTAGTCAACTCCTCTGCGGCGCAGGTCGTCACGCCAATCAAAATGCCCGCGATCAAGGTGACGGGAATCACGGAGATGAGAGGCGAAAGAAGATGAGAGACGAAAACTCTGCGGTTGGATGGTCTGGTCATAAAATGGTGTGAGCCCTCGAAAACGGCACTCAGTGTACCGTCAGTCCTGTTCCCTCGCAACGCGGCATAAGTGATCTTCGGTCGAAAAGCCTACTCGAAGAAATGCAACCGCACGGTTGCTTTTCATCTCTTCTTCGCAGTAATATGCAACCTGGAGGTTGCGGAAGATGAATAACTGTATTGAGAAGAGGATCGAACTCAAAGCGCCCCTTTCGCGAGTCTGGCGCGCGCTGACCGATTACCGCGAATTTGGCCAGTGGTTTCGCGTGAAAGTGGATGGCCCTTTCGTACCCGGCGAGATCTCGCGGGGCCAGGTCACCTATCCCGGCTACGAGCATCTGCAATGGGAGGTTGTGGTTCAGAAAATGGAGCCCGAACGGCTTTTCTCCTTCACCTGGCATCCCTACGCGGTCGATCCTGAGAAGGATTATTCCAAGGAGACGCCCACGCTCGTCGAATTCAGGTTGGAGAAGATCGCGAACGGCACACTGCTGGTCGTTACCGAGTCTGGCTTCGACAAGATCCCCAGCGACCGCCGCCCCGAAGCCTTCCGCATGAATGATGGCGGTTGGACGGAGCAAATGAAGAACATCGAGAACCATGTCACCCAAAAGTCATAGTCGCCCGGCTCGCCAAACGGCAGCCGCGTGCGCCCGTCTTTGCCGCGCTCGGCGATGAGACCCGCCTGCTGCTGTTGGCTAAGCTCTCTGGTGGTCAACCCTATTCGATCTCTCAGTTGACCGCAGGATCGAAGCTGACTCGGCAGGCGATCACCAAACATCTTCGAGTGCTGGAGAGAGTGCGAATCGTGCGCTGTGTTCGGGCGGGACGCGAGCGCCGCTTCGAATTCGATCCGCAGCCGATTGAAGAAATGAAGAGGTATCTGGACTCCGTTTCCCAGCAGTGGGATCAGGCACTGTCCAGGCTGAAGTCATTTGTCGAGGACTAGTTAGTCGGTCAAGCGCTTGGGGCTTTACCTCTCACTTCACCGACTCCCCAACCCAACTTAAATAGCCCACACTGCCGTCGTCCACCGAAATGCTGACGCATTCCGGCACATCGTAGGAGTGCAATTCAAGAATTGTTTCCCGCACTCGCTCGAAGGCAGCCCGCGTGGTTTTGACAATCAGCAGCCACTCTTCCGCCTCTTCTATCTCGCCCTCCCAACGGTAGATCGATCCCACCTGAGGCACGACATTCACGCAAGCTGCCAGTAGGCGCTCCACCAGGGCGCGCCCAATTTTGCGGGCTTCGTCTTTTGAACCCGCAGTTGTGAGGACGAGTATCTTGTCTGTCATATAGAATCTCGTGTGGCGCGGGCGCCCTCGCCCGCGAGCCTGGCAATCTCAAGCTTTGCAAGAACGTACGGTTCTAAAGGTCGTCATTAGCCCTCAGTAGCGGAGATGGAATATGGCAACACAAATCCACTTTGGAACGTCGGGCTGGCGCGCTGTCATGGCGGACGAATTCACCTTCGCCAACGTGCGCCGCGCGGTCACCGGAATCGCGCGTTATGTAGTCTCGCAGAAACCCTCCGGCGCTCGCGTCATCGTTGGACGCGACCCGCGCTTCCTGGGCGAGGCTTTCTGCGCCATGGCCAGCGAAATTCTGATTGCCCACGGCATCACGCCGCTCATGATCGCGGACCCAGCTCCGACCCCGGCCATATCCTACGCCGTGATCCAGGAAAAAGCCGATGGCGCCATCAACATCACCGCCTCCCACAATCCTCCAGAATATAACGGCATCAAATTCTCCACGCCAGACGGCGCTCCTGCGTTGCCTGAGGTCACAAAGCGCATCGAGGCCGAAATAGCCGCAAGTGACGCCGCTAACGTTAATGAGAAGCCGAAACCGTCCACGAAATCCGTAACCCAACAAGCGCTTGAGCCTCGCGCCAAGTATCTCTCCCGTCTGCAGGAGATCGTGGATTTCAAAGCCATCAAGAAAGCCAACCTGCGCGTTGTCTTCGATCCCTTCTGGGGAGCCGCTCGCGGATATTCCGACGCGCTGCTGCGCGACGCCGGCGTGGATGTTTCCACGGTCCACGATTGTAGGGACGTGCTGTTCGGCGGTCATGCGCCCGAACCCGATGACCACTTGCTCCAAGGCTGCCGCACAGAGATGCGAGCCACCAAAGCCAACATCGGGATCGCGACCGACGGCGACGCCGATCGCTTCGGAATCGTGGACGCCGACGGCACCTTCTTCACTCCCAACTACATCGTTGCGTTGCTTTTTGATTACCTGGTCGAAAGCCGTGGCTGGAAAAATGGCGTGGCCAAATCAGTGGCTACTACTAACCTGATCAACGCCGTTGCCAAACATCACGGCGTCGAATTGCACGAAACCCCTGTGGGGTTCAAGTACATCGGCGAGCTCATCAAGCAGGATAAGATCGCCATCGGCGGGGAAGAGAGCGCCGGCCTCTCCATCCGCCATCACGTGCCCGAAAAAGACGGTGTCCTGGCCGGCCTGCTGTGCTGCGAAATGGTTGCAAAGAGAGGCAAGTCGCTAGGTCAGCAACTCAAAGAGCTATTTGCCGAAGTTGGTTCCTTTTATAGTTTGCGTGAGAACTTCCACTTGACGCAGGAGGCAATGGAGAAGTTCACTGGAAAGCTAAAGAAAGAACCCCGCGAACTCATGGGTCGCAAGGTTGCGCAGGTAGTTCGCACCGATGGGTTGAAGCTGCTGTTCGAGGACGGATCGTGGGTGTGTTACCGCCTCTCGGGAACCGAACCGGTGGTTCGGGTTTACTCCGAAGCGGGCAGCAGGGAAGAACTGGCAAAGTTGAGCGCGGCCGCCAAACAATGGATCTTCGAATAAAGCGACCAGAAATCCGAATCCCGACCCAAGCCCGGCGAGGAATAAGCGCTTTGGTCGACCGCGCCCCGAAAGCCCAGGCTTTCGGCGACCATGTGACTGTTCAGGTAAAAGAAAAGCTGCGCCCGGCTTTTACATGGCTCTACGGCGCCCGCCGCCGTCTGGCGACTTCGGGAGTTGCAATCGTCACCGTCTGGCTCTTCCTGCACGTGATGTTCGGCGCCAACGGAATGGTGGTCTACCGGCAAAAGCGGGCCGAATACCAGAACCTGAGCCAGGAAATCGATCAATTGCAAAAGGAAAACGATCACTACACCGGCCAGATCAAGAAGCTTCAAAGCGATCCCGAAACCATCGAGAAAGAAGCCCGCGAGCAGCTCCACTACATCCGCCCCGGCGAGGTTGTGTACGTAGCTCCCGCGCCTCCCGTCCTGCCCATCCCCGCCACCAGCGCAGCCCAGAAATAGCGCCCGCTGCTGACATCCGGCTGACAAATCGCTGGTACGCTTGTGGTATGCTTCGCTGGAAAAATTGGTCAGGGACGGCAGATTGATGAGTAACCAACTGCCGTCTCGCCACGTCAATACAGTTAGCAGCCCCGGCGCTTGCAATGAAGCGCCGCCCCAATCTGCGGCTCCGGCCGCCCAAAAATCGAGGAGTTTATGAAGAAACTGTTACTGCTCTGTATGATCCTCTCCGTTTTGTTTCTGATGGTGGCCGTGGTCGCAGCCGATGACATGGGAAAAACCCAGACGGTGAATGGCTGGGTCAGCGACTCCAAATGCGGCGCCAAGGGCGCCAACGCCGGCGCAGCCGCTTGTACCAAGAAATGCATCGAAGGCGGCGCCAGTGCCGTGGTGGTCACCGATGGCGATAACAAGGTCCTCGCCGTCGACAACGCCGACGCGCTCAAGGGACATGAAGGCCATCACGTAGCCGTCACCGGACACGTAAAAGGCGATTCCATCCACGTGGAAAGCGTCAAGATGTTGTGATCTAAGTAGGCCGGGTGCCCCGTCCTCGTCTCTCCGTTGTTTGGAGAGAGAGGGCGGGATTTTTTTCGACCACAGAAGTTCATCCTCGAATAAATTACCGCGACGAATTCACCGAACTGAATCTAGCGCACAACCCCTTCCAGCGGAGAACTCGCCGTCGCATAAAGCTTCCGGGGCATGCGTCCAGCGAGGTAGGCGTGACGTCCGGCAAGCACCGCATGCTTCATGGCCTCCGCCATAAGCACCGGGTCCTGAGCATTTGCGATTCCCGTGTTCATCAGCACCGCATCCGCGCCCAGCTCCATCGCGATCGCGGCGTCGGACGCCGTGCCCACGCCCGCATCGAGGATCAGTGGCACTCCGGTGATGACCTCGCGCAGGATGCGGATGTTGGCCGCGTTCTGAATCCCAAGCCCGCTACCAATCGGCGCTCCCAGCGGCATCACCGCGGACGCACCCGCATCCAGCAACCGCTTGGCAAAGACCACGTCATCAGAGGTATAGGGAAGAACGGTGAAACCTTCCTTTACCAATACGCGAGTCGCCTCGAGCGTCGCCTGCACGTCGGGATAAAGCGTTGCCTGGTCGCCAATCACTTCCAGCTTCACCCAATCCGAAAGCCCGACTTCGCGCCCCAGCCGCGCCGCCCGGATGGCTTCATCCGCCGTGTAACACCCGGCCGTATTCGGCAGCAAAAAATATTTCTTGGGATCGAGATAATCCAGCAGCGATTCCTTGCTGCGATCCAGATTCACTCGCCGCACCGCGACCGTCACCATATCGGCGCCGCTGGCCTCGAGCGCCCGCCCGGTCTCCTGAAATGATTTGTACTTCCCGGTGCCCACGATCAGGCGCGAACGAAATTCCCGGCCGGCAATAATAAATGGATCGCTCATCGCACTATTGTAAGACAAATCCCTGGCACCCTGCCGTAAGGCCTGCACGGCATCTCCACGTCCCCACTACTGCCCACGTAGCCATCGGCACCGGATGCTCAAAATCAGTAGTGGCGAATGAACGCCGCCCCTGTCAGAAAGATGGGGGAGTTTTCTTCGGTTGACACCGGAATCCGTGAACCTTAACCTAAGAGCCAAATGGAAGTTCGCTTAAACCCCGACCTGCAGGCTAAGCTGGCTGAGTTGGCTTCCCAACAGGGCCGAGACACCGAAGAGCTTGTGATCGATGCTGTCGAACGTATGGTGAACTATGACCAGTGGTTTGTGCGCGAAGTGCAGAAGGGGACAACCGCAGCTGATCGAGGTGAATTGGTCGACCACGAGGAAGTGAAAAAGCTGATCGACCGTCGGTATCCTGGCTGATGCGTATTCGCTGGACGCTCACCGCAACCGGCGATCTTACCCAAATCTCCGACTACATCGAGACTCATGGAAGCGGTTCGGCCGCCCGCGGAGTCGCCTTGTCCATTCACGACGCTATCGGTTTTACTCGCGAAATTTCCAATGCAAGGCCGGGCGGGTCGTATTGCCAACACTCGTGAACTGGTACTTGCCGGTCTGCCCTATCTTGTCGTTTATCGCGTCAGTGAGGACGAGGTGCAAATTCTTCGACTCTTGCACGGTGCGCAGGAATGGCCTTAGGTATTTATTGCGTGGATCATGAATCCACTGTTTCAAACTCGATCAACCCCTACTCCATCTCAAACGCCAAATACTGCAACCCGCCATCCCGCTCAATCTGCAGAACCACCGCTGCCCCAGGTTTGAGCGCACTTACCGCGCCGCGCAGCGTTTCCACGGAATCAATCTGCTTGGTGTTGAGTGAATGAATGATGTCCCCGGTCTGCAGACCGCTGTCCGTCACAATAAGGTCCGCGGCCCGGCCCACGACAACCACTCCGCCCGTAATGCGTGGCGTGCCGATCGCCGCCCGCAGCTGATCGGTGATGTCCACGGCCAGCACACCGAGCTGCGGCACCAGGCTCTTGTCGGGATCGGTAGCATCCATGAGCGCATCCATCTGGTCGTGCTTTTCGACGGCAGGGATGTACAGAGTCTTTTTTTGCGTGCCGCGCAGAATTTCAACTTTCAGCAAGCGGCTCGGATCATGCAGATAGGTGGCCGCGGTGAGCGCCGACATGGTTCGAATTGGGCGGTCGTCAACGCTGAGCACGATGTCCTGCACCTGCAATCCGGCGGAGGCGGCGGCGCCATCTGGTGTAATGTCGTCAACGATGACTCCCCAGGTCTGCGGCAGGCCCAGGCCTTCGGCCAGAGTCGGCGTAATTTCCTGCGCCCCAGCGCCAATCTCGACGCGATGCACGTGGCCATATTTGCGCAGGCTGTGATACACAAAATTCACCACCCGCGCCGGAATGGCAAATCCGAGCCCTTCACTTCCGCCACTTTGCGTCAGGATGAAAGTGTTGATTCCGACCACATAGCCGTCCATGTCAACCAAAGGACCGCCGCTGTTGCCAGGATTAATAGGCGCGTCGGTCTGTACATAGTTCAGAGGTTTTCCGGGATCGGCCTGACGCGCGACCGCGCTGATCACGCCCATCGTGACCGAACTCTGCAATCCTTCCGGACTGCCTACCGCTAGCACCATCTGTCCCACGCGAATGTTCTGCGGCTCCTCTAGCGAAAGTGTGGGCAGATTGGTCGCGTCAATCTTGAGCAAGGCGAGATCACTCTCTTTGTGGATTCCGATAAGCTTTGCATCCAGCACCGGACGACTTCCGGGAGGCGCATTGTTCGGCGTGGTGGTCGGGGGCATGGGCAACGCCACCCGAATGCGCTTTGCTCCCTCAACCACGTGCGCGTTGGTCATGATGTAACCGTTCGCGTCCACGATCACGCCCGAACCCACCGCATGTTGGCGCACGATCAACGCCGTCTGCCCCTTGTCGTTTTCGTTTAATGGCCCGTAGCCGGTGGTCTGAATCTGCACCACAGCGGGAGAAACTCTGGCCGCGAGCTCCTCCAGCGCACGGTTCATCTGCCGCAGGATGTCGGGATTCGCCGCCAGATGCGAATCGGCTGCCGGTCTTTCGGCTTGCGGAGGTTGTGCAGGTTGCGCCTTGCCCGCGGGATGTTGGGCAAAACTGAAAACGCTCGCGAATGTGAGCGCAAGAATGACAGCGCTAGAGTAGTTTCGGCCAGCCATGGGAATTTGCTCCGTCAGGCGAATAATATTATCTGATCAGAAAGGCGACCATCGAAATACAGAAGATTAAACCGAGGCCCTGTCATCCTGTATCTAACGACGACAGCCGGGTGCCCCACCCTTCGCTTTTGAAGGGTGGGATTCCACGGTCGCGTCATTCTCGGGATTTTCCTGTCCACGCCGATGCCTGCACCGCTACGCGATTCCACCATCAAAATTGCCGGTAACACTTCCTCGGAAGCCTCGTCTAACTCACATGCGTTGGTTCAAATTGGCTATTGTCATTTTCGCCAGCGTAGCGCCGGTTTGGCCGCAGGCGGCGCCGCTCAAGACCGCCGATGCCGTTCTCGACCGCTACAAACAAGCCCTGGGGGGTGTGGACGCCATCGCCAAGGTCCAATCCGAAACCGTTCGTGGAGAAATAGAGAAGGCTGGCACGCCCGGAAAAGCGACCTTCGTCTACTACGCCAAGCCCTTCAAGACACTGATGAAAGTCACGCGCGCCAACGGCAACCAGGTCGTCGCCGGATTTGACGGCAGCGTTTCATGGTCCGTCGGTCCGCAGGGAGCGAGCATCGACAAAGATACAGCCCTCGAGGCCGTGCGCCGCGATGCCGACCTGCAATATCCGCTCCACCAGCCTGACTACTTCAAAAAGCTGGAACTGGCCGGGGTCACCGATTTCGAGGGCCATCGCTGTTATTGGCTTCACGGCACGACTCACTGGGGCAAAGACAATAACCAGTTTTACGACGTCGAAACCGGACTGCTCGCCGGCTACCGCTTTCAAGCGGATGACTCGTCACCGGCCGTCACGGTCGCTGTGTTTCAAGACTACAAGAACTTCGGCGGACCGCTGGTCGCGACGAAACTGACTTTTCGTACCGGCGACCATGTACAGACTTTCACCTACAAGTCCATAACCTACGAGCCTCTGGAGGATTCCCTTTTCGAAGTGCCGCAAGCCGTCAAGGCGCTGATGTGATGATTCAGCTAGGGAATGCTAGCCGCCACTAACATCCGGATGCCCTATGTCTCGTGGTTTTCGAGACGTGGGAACGTTCCAGTCGCTGGCATCCTAATCTCCTACTCACTCGTTGTCCCCGGCCCCGCCTGTTCCGCCTGCTCGTACATCTCCTCAATCTGCCGCCGGTATCTTTCTTCCACCACCCGCCGCCGCAGCTTCATGCTGGCAGTAAGCGTCCCATCCTCGGCCGAAAATTCATCGGCCACCACGATCACTCGTTTCAGCTTTTCGAAACGGGCCAGGTTCTGATTCACCTCTCCCACGATGCCTTCGTACAACGCCCGTACTTCCGGCATACTCACCAGCTCCATTCGCGACTTGAACTCGAGCTCGCGGCCGCGAGCCCATTCTTCAAGAAAAGGAAAATTGGGCGCGATCAGCACGGAAGGGAACTTGCGCTTCTCGCCCAGAACTACCGCCTCCGCGACCAGCGCATTGTGCTTGAGGGAATTCTCAATCGGCTGTGGTGCGATGAACTTTCCACCGGAAGTCTTGATTAGATCCTTCTTGCGATCGGTAATGGAAAGAAATCCTTCTTTATCAAGGTGGCCGATATCGCCGGTCTTGAACCAGCCATCCACAAAAGCTTCCTGAGTTTCTTTGGGTTTGTTCCAATACTGCTTGAATACCGAAGGGCCACGCACCAGAACTTCGCCGTCGTCGGCGATGCGCACTTCCACGTTCGGAAGCGGCTTGCCGACGGTGCCGATCCTGTGCAGGCGAGGCGTATTTACAGCGATCACTGGCGAAGTCTCAGTCAATCCATAACCCTCATGGATGCGGATGCCGATGGCGGCATACCACTCCGCCAGTTCGCGTCCCAACGGCGCTCCTCCGCTAACGAAAGTGTCGATGCGACCACCCATCCCCTCCCGCACTTTCGAATAGAGCAACCGGTTGGCCAATCTCCATGCATGAGTGCTCGGCGTCTGGCCGGCCAGCACTTCGGCCTGGTGGTCCCGCCCCACGGACAACGCCCAGCGATAGAACGCTGAGTTGGGAAAGCCGAGCGCCTTCTGTTCCGTCTGAAAATGGATTTTTTCGTACACCCGGGGCACAGCAACAAAATATGTGGGCTTGACCTCGAGCAGCGCCCTCGGTAACTGGGTCACAACCGGCAGATGAGCCAGCGTGATCCCACGATAAAGCATGGCGAAATCCACGTGGCGAGCGGTCACGTGGGATAGCGGAAGAAACGAAATGCTCACATCGTCGCCGCGCGCGGGAAAATCCGCCAATGAACAATTGAGATTCGACGCCATGTTGCCATGGGTCAGCATCACGCCCTTGGGAGTGCCCGTGGTTCCCGAAGTATAGATTATGGTAGCGAGATCATCCGGAGTGATGGCGCGAGCGCTGGCTTCCATCTGGGGATCGAGCTGCGGCAAAGTTTGCTCGCCGTCGGGCGCCAATTCCTGCATTCGTACCACGCCCGCGACCTCGATGGCATCCATGACCACGATCTTTTCGATCGATGTCTGCTTTCGAATCGAAAGAACCTTCTGCGCCTGTGTTTCAGTCGAAACAAAAATAATGCGCGCGCCCGAATCCCGCAGAATGTACTCAGTTTGTTCCGCGGTAAGCGTGGCATAGACTGGCACGGTAACCGCGCCCAGCAAGAGGGAAGCGAAGTCCGCAACCGTCCACTCCGCCCGGTTTTCGCTCAGAATGGCGATCCGGTCACCACGACCCACGCCCCATCCCCGCAACGCCGCAGCCACCGCGCCAATGCGCGCACACAACGTCGCCGAGGACACCGCCACCCAGGCGTCCCCCCGCCGCTGCAACATAACTTTCGGATGCCGACGTTCGACCACAGCAAAGAAAACGTCGCTCAGTGTGCGCAGACTCATTCGCAAGAAAGGATAATAAGAAGGAGCTCTGAAGAGAATGTACGTCTTCGCCAGACCATTAAGCAAACCCCCGCCGCGTTTGACCGCTCCGCAACCAGGTTGTTATGATGACAGTGCGGGGTGGAGCAGTCTGGTAGCTCGTTGGGCTCATAACCCAAAGGTCGGTGGTTCAAATCCACCCCCCGCAACCAACCTCAAGGTTCTGCCCCTCAATCACTTGAAGCTGTCTGCGGGAAGTTTGCAATATCACAATCGTCTCCCGTTACAGGCAATTAATCCTCGCAAGGCGGAGTTGCCATGTTCGGATATTATTCTTGAAAAGAAAGTCCGCCAAGGTTTGAACAAAGACAGGAGATCGATGGAGATTCCGATGGTACGTCCGCCCCGATTGTGGTCAAGCCTTATCCTTTCAATCGTCTTTTGTCTGGTAAATGGAGCGAATACCGCTTTGGCGCAGAGCCCAGACCAGCCTTGGATGAATACCCGGCTCTCTCCCGAGAAACGAGCCGAACTGGTCCTGACGCAAATGACCCTAGCTGAAAAGATTGCTCTCCTGCACGGCAATGGCATGCAGCATGCCCCTCAATGGCAAATGCCTCTGACCTCTATTTCGAATGGCGGCGCAGGCTACGTCGAGGGAGTGCCGCGGCTAGGCATTCCACCGCTATTCATTTCAGACGCTGCCTACGGGATTCGCGATAGCGGCGCAAATGGCCGTTACTCCACCGCGCTCCCTTCGGATTTGGCGGCCGCTTCAAGCTGGGATCCTGCAGGGTGCCTGCGAGTACGGCGCGCTTATCGGTCGAGAGTTGCGGGCGCAGGGCTACAACATGACCCTGGGTGGGGGCGTAAACATTACGCGGGAGCCGAGGAACGGCAGGACGTTCGAGTACGCCGGAGAAGATCCGCTGCTAGCTGGAACAATGGTTGGCAATCTCATGAAGTGCGAACAGGCGCAGCACGTTGTTGGTGACATCAAGCACTACGCGATGAACGATCAGGAAACTGGCCGGAACATCGTCAACGTGATCATCTCCAAACGCGCGATGCAGGAGAGCGATCTTCTCGCCTTTCACATCGGCATACAGATTGCGAACCCCGGCGCGGCGATGTGTTCCTATAACCGCATCAACGGCGACTATGCCTGTGAGAACACTTACATTCTGCACGACGTTCTGAAAAAGGATTGGGGATTTAAGGGTTTCGTCATCTCTGACTGGGGCGGCACACACAGCACTGAGAAAGCTTCGGCGGCTGGCATGGATCAGGAGCAACCGATGGCCGATTTCTTTGGCCCCGCGCTGGCTCAGGCAGTGAAAGACGGCAAAGTGCCGATGGCCGAAATTGACGACCATGCGCGCAGAGTTCTTTATGCCGAGTTCCTTTCCGGCATCGTGGACAATCCACTCGAAAAAGGCGTAGTCGATGTGGCGGGCGGATTCCAGGTCGCGCAACACATAGAAGAAGAGAGCATCGTGCTTCTCAAGAACGAGAAAGCAATCCTGCCTTTGGACGTGGCGAAGATCCGGAGCATCGCCATTATCGGCGGACATGCTGACGTGGGCATGATTTCCGGAGGCGGTTCGGCCCAGGTGGACCCACCCGGCGGCAATGCGATTGCGCCTCCTGGGAAGGGAGCGACTCACTGGCAGGATCACGTTTGGTTTCCAACTTCGCCGCTCAAGGCTCTACAGGCGAAGCTGCCGAACGCCAAGGTAGAGTTCAACTCCGGTCAGGACCCAGCTGCCGCCGCGGCTCTGGCCCGCAGTGCCGATGTTGCAATCGTCTTTGCTTACCAGTGGGAATCGGAAGGCGTGGATCTGACAACCCTCTCGCTTCCTGACAATCAGGATGCGTTGATCGAGCAAGTGGCGGCAGCGAATCCACGCACGATTGTTGTGCTCGAGACAGGCACGGCGGTGACAATGCCGTGGGTCGGAAAAGTTAGCGGCGTGGTGGAAGCGTGGTACGCGGGCAGCAGCGGCCATAAGGCTCTGGCCAACGTGCTAGTCGGAGAAGTGAATCCAAGCGGCAAACTCGCAATGACCTTTCCCCAAGAGCGAGTCCGATCTGCCCCATCCCGTGATTCCGCCACTTTCCCCTGAGGATGAGGGCGCAGGAAGCGGCAGTATTAATGATCGTGCGCGTCCCGAATCAAAGTACACAGTCCACTACGACGAAGGTTTGAAGGTCGGGTACAAGTGGTACGAGTCCGAGCACAAGCAGCCCCTATTCCCGTTCGGGTTCGGGCTCTCATATACGACCTACGCCTATTCCAATCTGAAGATCGACGACGCACAGCGGACCGTAAGTTTTTCGGTGAAGAACACGGGCAAGCGTGCGGGCGCTGAGATCGCACAGGTGTACGCGACTCTTCCAGAGGCCGCCGGTGAACCGTTCAAGCGGCTTGTAGGATGGCAGCGTGTCGAACTTGGCTCGGGTGAGTCCAGGACCGTGACAGTCGCAGTCGATCCGCGGGTGATATCGGTCTTCAATGAGCAGAACAACGCATGGACTCTGTTGCCGGGAACTTACGAGATCTTTGCCGGTCCATCTTCGAGCGAGACCCCTCTGCATGCGATGCTCCAGATCGAATAGTGTCGTAGCTTTCTTCACGTGTTGACTTTTTCGTCGCCCAGAGCGATCAGCCGCACACCCCGCCACAAGGCATCACGGCACACCCATCGAAGTGCCAACCTAGTCGAGCCAGGAGCGATACCTGTGGCGGAAGGTGTACGAGCCACGCCGAGCTTTCGTCCAGCCGGACGAATATAGTCCTGCTGGATTGGGCTGGCGTGGTAACAGCGGCCGGTGATGTGGCTGGGGAACATCCAGCCGTCCTCGGACTTAGGACATCGCTGTTTCCAGTTCAGCAGGACAGTCGCAAGATCGGGATCGAGCGGAAGATCGTCTTCCGAATACTCGGTCTTGACATCATCTACAACTCCGTCGACTACGCCGCGTGTGACTCGCATCGTAAGTTCGCCAAAGTTGACGTCCTGCCATCGCAAAGCTCTCCCCCTGTTCCTTTGCACCCTGTCTGGCAAAGGCCAGTTGCACGCTTATCGGTACTAATCTGTCGTCGGCGAGTGATTTGGCGATTTTGCGTCGTCGAGATTGAACAATTGCTTGACTCGCTTGACTCAAGAAAAGCGCGTTAGTCGTTATCCATCCGCTGACGAGAACGGATAAGGCCGGACTGCTGGGTTCGCAACAGCAGTCCGGCAGGTATCTAACGGCGCTACTGCGCGTCGGCCACGTTTTCCATCCAAGAGAAGGCCTTATTCCGTCGACGAGACCGGCGGAGTTCCACTATCGATGAAGGTGTAGAACACCGCAACACGGCCGTCGCGTTCCTCCAGAACGTCCGTACCGGTATAGCGGAACGGTTGGTCGGGAAGTCCGCTCCCCCAACGGCACATCCCGACATTGTGCATCGTGCGAATATCGCCAACCACCTTGTAGCGGTACTCCGGGATGCGCTTACGAATTTCCGACGCCGCCTCATTGATCGCCGCAATGCCGACCAGGCGGCCACCCGGGTGTATCCATACGCAATCTTCCGTATAAGCATTGCGCATCATGGCTTCGCGCTTCACTGGATCAAGCTCGATGAAGATCTCATCGAAGTTGTGGTGCATCAGTTCTGCAGCTGTCATCTTCTGCTCCTTGTTTTCTCTTTGCCAGTTTGCGGCTTCAACTCGCTTATAGAGCAAGTAGCGCCGGACCGGAACACCAAACGACCTTTTGAATGCGCGCATGAAACGACCCGCCGATAGCCCACACTCTTTTGCAAGATCGGCAAGCGCCAGATCACCATCCAGATGTTCGTTCAACACCTCGATCGCTCGATCCTGTTGCCAGATCGTCAACCCCCCGGTAACAACCTCCGGCGGCTGGCTCCGGCCCTGGTATGTGCGGCTCAGATGAGCGCAGAACATCATGATCATTTCGTCGATAACTAAGCGTGGAAGCTGAAGCGGACGATCAGAGAACGGCAACATCATCCGGGCCCAATGAAGGATCACGTCATCCTTGGTTCCCGGGGTGCAATGCAAGTTGCGAATGCGCTTTTGCTCGTTCTCGTCACTGAATCGATTGATAACTGACCGGGGTATATAGACGTGAACCGAGTCGAAACCTGAAGTTCGCAGTGCGACCGGCTCCGACTCCATATCGAATATCTGAATCCCGCCGGCATCCCATTCGGTGACACGATGAAAGCGTCCGTCAAGCCACGTTCCCCAGCCCTTAATGCTGTCGGGACGGCGCAGGTGCACGGATATCGAAAAAGCCTTTTCTGGTGGAATGTGTGGAGTGGGTCCAGGAAAGCCGTTCGGCATTCGCATACGTGTCAACGCAACCTGAGAGTTTCCCTTGGGACCAAGCACAAGTGAGGAAGACTCCAGCAGAGAAAAATGCTCCGCCAATCTTTTTCCAAACATGCCTTGAAGCATATGTTCTGCCTCGCACCGCACTAGAACTTACCGTTGCTATTTTTCCATTGATCGCGAGGTGGAATCGCTTCGAGCGTATCCCAGTGCTCGGCGATCCTACCCTTTTCAATGCGGAAGAGGTCGTAAATGCCAGTGGGTACGCCACCAAACGTAGCCTCCGCGACGACGAGGACGAAGTTACCCTCGCCAAGTATCTTGTGCACGCTTTTGTATACGACCGCCTGACCTTTGGCGGCAAGAGCCTGTAAGCCCGCAATCAGTCCCGGGATGGTGTCGGCGACCCATGGATTGTGCTGAATGTATTGCGATTCCGTTGAAGTAGCTCGGAAAGGTCTCGCGACGGCCTGCGAGAAGGTCGTCCATGTAGCGTTGGATGAGCGCCTTATTCGCCTCGTGTCTGGCCGAGATCAGACACCGCGGTGGGCCCGTCGATCATCGTGTGGCCGCTGGGGCTAAGTTCGGTCGCGGTCTCCTGCAAATTGTCCCAATGCTCGACGATCAGGCCATCTTCGAAGCGAAAGATGTCGAAGCCAACTTTTGGTCCGAAGAAGTTGTACTCGGTGTGAGCGAAGACGTAGTCACCATCTTCAAAGACACGGATGGTATTGACTGACGCATCGGGCGGCAGGTTCTTGATGAGGGCGGCGACACCTGCCGGACCGGGTCCCACCTGCAAGTTGTGCTGGATATACTTATTGGGATTGACATATGCGAGCGGAACCGGATCTTTGGTCTCAAGCGACTTCAGCAGATCGATCACCTGTTGTTTACGGCTGGGCGCCATGGGTCCTCCGGGACAATCTCTCTCTATTTGTAATAATGGACCATTCGGTCCTTTATTTGCAAGCCTCGCAGTCGAATTGACCGATAATGTTGCAATGGGACGACGAAAACTGTTCACCAGAGAAGATGTCCTCAACAAAACGATCCCCGTCTTCTGGAAGCATGGCCTTGCCGAGACGAGTGTTCAGGACCTTGAGCAGGCCACGGGGGTGCGCAAATCCGGCTTATATGCAGAGTTCAAAGACAAAGAGGACCTATTTGTCGCGAGCATACGCCAATATTTTGACATGCTGACGGCACGCGGAGCCCTAACGAAGCAGCCTTTGGGTTGGAACAACGTCGAGGGCTTTCTGAAGGTCTGTTACGGGAGTTGGGGACAGAAGGGGTGCTTTTCGGTGAACTCCATGCGCGAGTTTGCGGATCTTCCCCCCAAAGCCCGCCAGATTATGATTGCGAACATGACGAAAGCCCATCAGCTCCTCATCGACAATCTAGCTGCAGCACGTGGAGGGACCGACGACAATGAATCCCTGGCTGATCTAATCATGACGTTCTTTTGCGGAATTTGCCTAGAGCAGAATCTCGGCCCCGACCGCACTCAAATTTCGAAGAAGATTGAAGCCTTCATGCAGTTGATTCGGGGAAAGGGATGAATGTGTCTTCGACGAAGTCGCTGGAAAGCGCCACGAAACGAGGCCGAAGCAGTGGTGGCGGAAGACGCCGTGCGCTCAAATTTAAGCCGACGCCCAAGTAGCTAAGAATGTCATCCGGCACCTTTCGCCACACCCGTCCGCTTGAGCGACGAGTCGTTTCCTCCGGCAAGTGAACCAGAAATTTACCTCCACGCTCGCCAAGGCAGATAGTGAATGATAAAGGACTTTATCATTCGCGAAAGGCTATCGACTGCTATGGTTGGTTCAATGGGCATGTCGGCCAAAAAAGGACCTGTCTGAACCATTCCCGTCGGGCGGGTAAGGTCGTATCGAGAGGTGAGCTGTGCGAGCGGAAGATATCGTCGGCATCAGTTTTTTTGCATTGTTGTTTTGTGCCATTGTGGTGACTCTCTGCGGGTCAAGAACCATCCTTACGCCAAGACAGCAGGCAGCTTGGCGAGGCTGGGGACTAAGCCTGATCAGTATTGCTCTCGTTGCGTTTGGGTTGATGAACTTTCAGCTCATCCACACCTCGCCGCGCCCGGTAGTCGAAGGGAATTTATGGGACATCCGGGAGGAGTTTAAGAACGGTTCTACCCGATTCATGATTACGGACGCGACGGGCCAAGCGGTTATGATCTTGTGCAATCACAGAGGGCCGGGTTTTGTACAGGGAGAACGGGCGCGGGTGCGGTACGTCGCGTACAACAACAAACTGGTGGAGATGGATATGCTGAGCGGGCCGTATGGGGCTTGGCATCTGCGGGAGTCATCGGGCGAAGCCGGCTACTGGGCTTGGGTGGTGATCGGACTGTTTTGTGGACTTCTTGCGTATTTCCAATTGGCGAAGACCAGGCCGGGACAGACGACGGCACGATAGACTTGCATTGCTGTTGCGTCTGTGATGTTGGAATTGAGCCGCGCATTGTCTTTAGATTTCGTTAATAGTTGCACTCATGACCCAAAGGTCGGTGGTTCAAATCCACCCCCCGCAACCAACGCCAGGGGAAAAAAGAGGCACTACTAACGGCTGCTTCGGCGGCCTTTTATTTTGCTAACTTCAGAGCCGGGCGAAGTGCCATCTGTACTACCTTACTATTGGCTGAGCGCTCCGATTCCATCATGGCGTCTCCATAGACTTTCATGATCGTTGCAATCTGAGAGTGCCGCATCAGCCTCTGCTGCACACCCATCGAAGTGCCAACCGAGTTGAGCCAGGAGCAATACCTGCGGCGGAAGGTGTACCGGCCACGCCGAGCTTTCGTCCAGCCGGATGAATATAGTCCTGCTGGATTGGGCTAGCGCGGCAAAAGGGACCGGGGATAGGAAACATCCAACCTGCCTCCGACTTTGGACATCGCTCTTTCCAGTTCAGCAAGACGGTCGCGAGATCGGGATCGAGCGGAAGTTCGTCCTCGGAATACTCGGTCTTGACCTCGTCTACAACTCCATCTTCCACGCCACGGCTGACCCGAAGTTGATGTCCGATGGGTAAAAAGAGCTGGGTAACTTCCGTCCCAGGCCGGTCAGAGTATCATTTCGTCCACCCGTTCGCGGGAGCACCAATCTTCGAGTCACGAATAGGAAGGAGACCCCCCTTGAGATCTGTTTATGGATGCGGCCGCGTTTTCCTATTGACCGGAATTCTGATTTGCGCAGCGGCGACATCGTTCGCGCAAACCGGGACAGCGCCCGGTTCCAGTAATCCCGGCCAAGCCATTCCCGGAACCGGCGCAGTGAGCACGTTTGCGGGCAGCGTACCGGACAAGCTAGTTCCTGGTGTTATGCCGCTCTCGCTGCAGGACGCCATCAACCGCGGATTAAGGCAAAATCTCGGACTGCTGCTTTCGCATGCGGATATTCGCGCAGCCCGGGGAGAGCGCTGGCAGCAATTGAGCGCTTTGTTACCCCACGTGACAGCAGATCCTTATGTGGAGGCCTCCAAGATTAATCTCGCCGAGCTAGGCCTTACGAGTTTTGGTGGAGTTCGCCTCCCGGCGTCCGTGGGCCCGTTTTCCTACTTTGATGCGCGTGCCGCTGTGACTCAGAGCTTGTTCGACTGGAAGTCGATCAATGCCACCCGCGCCGCGAGTCAGAGTCTGAAATCCGCCGCTTATACTTTTAAGGACGCTCGCGACCTCGTCGTGCTCGCCGTGGGTTACGTTTACCTGCAAGCCATTGCCGACGAAGCCCGCATCGAAACCGCCGAAGCGCAGGTGACGACCGCACAGGCGCTCTACGATCAGGCAGCGGACCAGATCAATGCCGGCACCTCGCCGGACATCGATGGGCTGCGCACCAAGGTCGAGCTCCAGACCCGGCAGCAACAGTTGATTCAAGCCAGGAACAACTTCGCCATTCAGAAGCTGACCGTGGCACGCGTCATCGGCCTGGCTCCCGGCCAGGAATTCGAATTGACCGACAAGTCGCCGTACGAGCCGTTCGAAGCCATCACCGTGGATGAGGCTCTGAGACGCGCTTACGCGTCGCGTTCCGATTACCAGGCGGCCATGACCGACGTGCGCGCAGCGGAATTCTCCCGAAAGGCCGCCGTGGCCGGCTATCTTCCATCGCTTTCCTTCAACGCGGATTATGGCTTAGCGGGATCGCATCCCTCCACGGCAACGACAGTGTTCGACGTGCGCGGAACGCTGTCGATTCCGATCTTTCAGGGCGGCAGCGTTCATGGCGATGTTTTGCAGGCCGATGCGAGACTCGAACAGAGCCGCGAACGCCTGGAAAATCTGCGGGCACAGATCGACTCCGACGTGCGCGCCGCGCTGCTGAACCTGCAGTCGTCGGCGGATCAGGTGAATGTGGCGCGCAGCAACATTGACCTGGCGGAAGAGACGCTGGCTCAGTCGCGCGATCGTTTCAGCGCCGGTGTCGCCGATACCGTAGAAGTGGTGCAATCGCAAGAGGCCGTCGCGAGTGCGCACGAACAGTACATCTCGAGTCTCTACAACTATAATTATGCGAAAATTTCGCTGGTTCGCGCTCTCGGCATCGCTGAGCAGGGCGTCAAGGAATATTTCAAAGGAAAATGAACATGGCGGAAGAAAGCTCACCCCGTTCAGTGCCTCAGTCAGGCGCGGAACCCTCGTCCGACCCTTCGCCGTTGGCGGACAGGGCCTATACACCGCCTGCGCGCCGCGCTTCCAAAAGCCGCAGAAACGTCGCGATTCTGATCGTCGCCGTGGTGCTGGTTGTCGCCGGCATATTCCTGTGGCGCTACCTGAGCAGCTATGAATCGACCGACGACGCCCAGGTGGATGTTCACCTCTATCCGGTCAGCGCGCGTGTTTCCGGCTACGTGGTACGAGGTCAACGTGGACGACAACCAGTGGGTGGAGAAGGGCACGGTGCTGGTCGAGATCGACCCGAAGGACTATGAGGTTGCGGTGGCGCAGGCGCAAGCCAATCTGGCCAATGCCGAAGCGACCGCGCAATCGCTGAATATCACGGTTCCGATCACTTCGGTGAACACTTCGAGCCAACTGAAGTTCACGGCGTCGGACATCGAAGACGCCAACGCCGGAGTCATCGCCGCCGAGAGACAGCTCACCGCCGCTCATGCCCAGGTGGAAGCAGCCGAGGCCAACGATGTGAAGGCGCAAGACGATCTCCACCGCTACAAGTTGCTGGTCGACAAGCGGGAAGTGTCGCAGCAAATCTACGATCAGGCGCTGGCCACCGCCAAATCCAGCACGGCGACGGTAGCGGCGGCCCGCGCCAATGAGTCCGCCGCACAGCAATTCGTGCAACAGGCCCGGAGCCGCCTGGCGCAAGCCGAAGCGAACCACCAATCCGCCGAAACCGGACCGCAGCAAGTGTCGTCGACCCGGGCGCGCGTGCGAGCTGCGATTGCCGATGTGCGACAAAAGCGCGCGCTACTGGAGCAGGCCCGAGCTGAATCTCGGATACACCAAAATCGTTGCGCCGGTCAGCGGTGAAGTGAACAAGACCGTCGTGGTCGGATTGAACGTTCAAGCCGGGCAGCAACTGCTCACCGTCGTGCCTCTCGACGAAGTCTGGGTCACCGCCAATTTCAAAGAGACGCAGCTCAAGCACATGCGAGTCGGACAGAAAGCGGAAATCCATGTGGATTCGAGCGGCCGGACCTTTAAAGGTCATGTCGACAGCATTGCCGGAGCAACCGGCCCGCTATTCAGTTTGCTTCCGCCGGAGAATGCCACCGGCAACTACGTGAAAATTGTCCAAAGGATTCCGGTAAAGATCGTTCTCGAGCCGGGTGAAAACCGCGATCGTCAGCTTCGACCGGGCATGAACGTGGTGCCGGACGTGTACCTCCAATGAGTTCTGGCCGCTGCGACTCACGCTCGACCAGGACGTTTGGCGGCCCAAGTACAATCCCTGGCTGATTGCCGTTGTCGTGGCACTGGCAGCCTTCATGGAGGTGCTCGACACCAGCATCGCCAACGTGGCCCTGCCGTACATGGCCGGGAATCTGGGCGCGAGCAACGATCAGAGCACGTGGGTGCTGACCTCTTATCTGGTCTCGAACGCCATCATCCTGCCGATCAGCGGCTGGCTCGCAGGTGCGTTGGGGCGAAAGCGCTTTTTCATGGCCTGTCTGGGTGTCTTTACCGTGAGTTCCTTGCTCTGCGGCATCGCGCCCAGTCTTGGGTTTCTTCTTTTCTTCCGGGTGCTGCAAGGCGCGGGCGGCGGCGGGCTGCAGCCCATGGCGCAGGCCATTCTGGCGGACACTTTTCCGCCGCAACAGCGAGGCTTGGCGTTTGCGCTATATGGCATTACGGCGATCATGGCGCCCACGATCGGGCCAACCCTGGGCGGATGGATCACATTCAACTATTCCTGGCGCTGGATTTTCTTCATCAATCTTCCGGTCGGTGTAGTCACCTGGTTTCTGGTGCGGCGCTTTGTCGAAGATCCTCCTTATTTGAGCCAAGCTCAAGGCGGCTGGGGTCAAGTTGGACTACATCGGCATCGCTCTGCTGACGCTCGGTATCGGGGCGTTGCAGGTGCTGCTCGACAAGGGCCAGGAAGATGATTGGTTCGGGTCGCACTTCATCACGACTTTGGTCGTCGTCGCGACCGTATGCCTGATCTCGCTGGTGATCTGGGAGTGGTGTCAAAAGGCGCCGATCATCGACGTCCGCATGTTCAAGAGCTTTAACTTCGCCAGTGCGAGCCTGATGATGTTCACGCTGGGAATCATGTTGTTCAGCAGCCTGGTCCTGATGCCGCAGTTCCTCCAGACGCTTTTGGGATACACCTCCGAACTGGCGGGGCTTGCGCTTTCGGCCGGAGGCCTCGTCTTGCTGTTTGAGATGCCCATCATGGGCCAACTGACCACCAAGATTCAGGCGCGCTACCTGATCGCCTTCGGCTGGCTGGCCTTGTCCATCGCCATGTTCTATTCCACGAAGCGGATTGACTTGCAGATCAGCTTCAGCGCCGCCATGTGGCTGCGCATCGCCCAGGTGATTGGCTTGGGGTTTCTGTTCGTACCGATTACGCTGGTGGCTTACATCGGAATTGCGCCGGAGAAGAACAACTGCGGTCGCCGGAATCATCAATTTCATGCGCAACATGGGAAGCAGCGTGGGAACATCGCTGGTCACCACGTTGATCGCGCGGCGCTCGCAATTCCATCAGGCGAGGCTGGTCGAGCACGCCAGGGTCGACAATCCCAATTTTCGGAATGCGGCGAACGGCCTGGCCCAGCAACTGGCTAACTCCGGCGTGGGCAAGCACGAGGCGCAAATGACGGCTTACGCCAGGATTTACCAGTCGCTGCAAGCGCAGGCGGCGAGCCTGGCGTACATTGATACCTTCATGGTTCTTTGCGTGGGAGCGGCGATCATGTTCTGTCTGGCTTTTGTTTTGAAGAAGAATGATCCGGGCGGCGGGGCTGAGTCGGCGGCGGGCTGAGCAAGTGATCGTGGAATCGAAATGGGACGCAAATGATCAAAATTGTCACCATTGAACGCGAGTACGGATGCGGCGGCGGCGAAATCGCTCAACTGCTTGCGCAAGCAACTGGGCTGGAAGCTTTGGGATCAGTTGCTGACCGAGGAGATCGCGCGGCTGGCGGATTGTCCCAAGGCAGTGGTCGAAGGTCGAGAGGAACGGACCGATCCGCTCTACTACCGGCTCTTCAAATCCTTTTTGCGCGGAAGCTACGAAGGCAGCCTCAATGCGCACAAGCTCAATTGGTGGACAGCGAATGCATTCTGAAGTTTACCGAACAGGTGGTTCAGCACGCGGCGAAAACCGGAAACTCCGTCATTGTCGGAAGAGGATCGCAGCATTTTCTCCGGAACCGTCAGGACACGTTGCGCGTATTTCTTTACGCTCCCAGGGAAGACAAAGTGCGGCGTCTGCTGGCTCGCGGCAAGAGTGAGAACGAAGCCGAACAGTTGGTGGACACCGTGGACCGCGAGCGCGCCGATTTCATCCAGAAGTACTTTCACGTCGAATGGCCTGATCGCGCCATTTACCACACCATGATCAATACTGCGATCGGCGATGAGGCTGTCGTTGACATGATTCTGGATTTGGTGAGGACCATCGACAACCGTGTTGGAGATCGAGTGCTCGTAAAATAGATCTATCTCGTCGTCCGCACTCGCCAGCACTAAGAGGGCAATACAGAGGCAAGCGGAGAGAAGGTATGAACTCAACAAAATGGCAGCGCGGGTCGCAGCTATCCGGTCAGGATACTTCGGCTCAATAGATTAGCAGCCCTTCGTGCCAGCTTCTTGGTGTGCTCGCGGTTCTGGCGAAGGATCGTGGGCCTCATGAATCCAAAATCGAAGCTCAGAGAAATCAGCGAACGAGCTAACAACTCGATGTCGTCATCATTGGAAAAACGGCCGTTCCAGTAGCGCCGTAGCCGCTGAGCAATCAGCTCCGTCCGCGCGGGCATATATTTTCCCAAAAGCTTGCCCAATCGCGGATGCAGGATAGCGCATGAGAAAGCGAATAGGAGTTCCACCTTACGGTTTTCACCAGCTCGCGACGTCGGTCCGGTGGATTTCAATGAGTTTGCGCGATTGGCATCGATGTTGCGCGCCGATACGGGTAGCTTCTCTCCAACTACTATTCAATTGCTGCCGGATCTTCGGCTACCCGTTTCGTTGGCTCGGCGTGTGACTTTCCGGTCAGCAACCAATCCACAGATTTTCCAAACTCTCGGCTGATGGCCAGAGAATCCCCGCCCGGATCCTTTTCAGGCTGCCAAAGCTAAACCAACGGTCTAACAAACGCCTCGGGCAACTTCGTTCTCGGCACCTACGCGCATATCATCTGTTTGAAAAAGAAGGCTACTTGTTGGCTTCGGTTTTCGCGCGGATCCAAAACGGCTCTCCCCCCTCGGGTACAGCAGCCACTTCCCGTGAACAGGGAAAAATACAGGGAATTTCCCCGTTTTCGTTGTCGCTGACCCGTGGCTGTGCTCCAAAAACCCATGAGACAGAACGGCTTCGCGAAATGTCTGAGTAGTCGTGGAACAGGGAAGTATCAGGGAAGGACATTCACTGGTTTCTGACAAAACTGAGTCTATTCGGTGTGCATGGTACGGCTGCCAGCCAATGACGGCAGCCCATAGGAGGTCTAGCGTCTTCCCCGAGACGGGTTGGTTAGCGGTACCTCCCTAGGCGATAACTGTTAGGGCCCTCCCTCTTTTGTGGTTAATGGAACCAAATCTGCCTCGCGTGCAAGCGGCAGTGCGAGCAAAAGTGGGAGTTTTCTCCAGTCGACATTACTACTGAGGTAACCGCAGTGATTCCTGGGTGTTTCACTCCCCAGCTATCTGGGCGATACTAAGGCACTCGATCGCAAAGTGAAGGCGCAGGCCTAAAGCCGTATTTAGGGGTCGTTGGATGACCGTTTGCTTGGCAAGACGAGATTGCAAGACAGACCAGCTAAAGATCATGGAGGGCCCAGTGTGGGAACGAGCTGCAATCGAAAGCAGTAAAGCAAAACGTCGTCTTCTTCAAGACCCTGAGCTGTGGCCGAGATTTGATTCCTATTTCGCCAAAGACAGGCAGGCCCAAGAGATTCTTGGGCGTCTTCAAGCGGCTGGCGCTGATCTGCGGCTTCTGGGCGAGTTCGGGATCTGGACTTTTCACCCCTTGGCAAGTGACGAAGCAAAAGGAAAACTCGCCCGCGGAAAAGTAGTCAAGCGTGGTCTAAAGAAGGCAATCGCAGCCCATGAAAGCATAATTGAGGCCTATAGCCTGTACAGTAATCCGCCCAGATACTCTCCGAAGTTGCGCGGAGTGAGTGCCGCCTTCAAAGAAATGGCGGAGCTCGAGAAGCGCACAGCTGCACGACAACGAGAAATGCTGGTACGGGCGGAATCCAGCGGTGCTTTCAAGGTGAGGCGACTGGGCACGAACTGGAAGCGGCAGTACATTTTTTTATTGCAAGCCTATATTTCGCGGTTACCGGGTTGGATCGATGGACAGATCCTAAGTGCAATTACGTATTTCGTTGCTGCGGCCCACGAAGCCTTAGGTGAAAGAGTCCCGCACGATTTGCGAACTCTGCTCCGAAAGTCGCTTCAAGGATTTGAGCGCGATCCCCAAAACAGAACTGCGATCGCGCTTCTCGACCGCCTCGTCGCGAATCCGCGGGAACTCTACCGATTGTTTCCACCGGTTCGAACCTCGGTGCCACCACAAGCAGCCACCTAGGAAGACGGAAACGAGCGAGCTAAAAAGAGTGCTCCAGACTTCCCTAGGTTTCCACGCTCTCATCGACCATATTTAGGACTGGACCAAGCGTGCGTAGCAAAGACGCAGCGCTTGATCAGGAAACCTATTTTGTCCAGGAGGTGAGGAATGGAAACCCTGGGAGGTGACGGAATTGGCAACCCGAGTCAGCGCCTGTCCATAGAATACAGGCGCGTCGAAACTCTGACGCCCAACCCGAATAATCCACGGATACATACCGACAGGCAGGTTCGCAAGATTGCCCGCAGCATTGAAGTTTTCGGGTTCGTAATTCCGGTTGTAATTGGGCCCAGCGGACAAGTGGTTGCTGGGCACGGGCGGGTTCAGGCAGCAAGGCTCCTTCGCCTGAATGAAATACCCACACTCTCGCTACAACACCTAAGCGAGAATCAGTTGGCCGCGTTGATGCTGGCGGACAACCGCCTTCGCGAACAATCGACGTGGGATCCAAAATTGCTGGGGCGGCAGCTCAAGGTACTTTCCGAAGTCGAGCTCAATTTTAGCTTGGAAGCGACTGGCTTTGAGTTAGGCGAAATCGATCTCCTCATCGGCGACCTACAACCTGGACCCAGGGACGATCGGATTGCCGACGCCGTACCGGGAGCTGAGCCCGGCATCCGCGTCACCGTTCCGGGGGATCTCTGGTTACTGGGAGGCAGTCGGGTCCTCTGTGCTGACTCATTAGACGCTCGCAGCTACTCCAGAATCATGGAGGGTCAAAAGGCGAGGATGGTTCTGAACGACCCGCCCTACTTGGCCCCGAATTCTGCGGAAGAGGAACTCATTGATTTCTACACTCGCATCTTCAACCTTCTAATTTCCCAAAGCGTCGAGGGTTCGATTCACTTCGTGTTCGCAGACTGGCGTCAGATGACTGAGGTCCTGATTGCCGGAAAGCATGTCTACGGCAAACTGAACGACCTTTGCATTGGGGTGAAAGACAAGGCTGAGGCCGGGTCGCTCTACCGCAGCCAACATGAACTCGTTTTTGTCTTCAAAGCGGGCAAGGATTGCCAGGAAACGGACTTTCAAGCAAAACGGCCTGGCAGCGAACGCAGCAATGTCTGGCGCTATCCGAGATCTAAGTCTCGCTCGCAAGCCACCGATTCGGGGAGCCTTACAACAAAACCTGTTTCCGTCGTAGCTAATGCGATTGTGGACTGCTCTTCAACAGGCGATGTGGTGTTGGACCCATTCTTGGGCAGCGGCACTACCGTCATCGCAGCCGAGCAAACGGGTCGCATCTGCTATGGCATCGAGATCGACGCACATGTCGTTGATACGATCGTACGGCGCTGGCAAACCTTCACCGGTCTTACCGCGAAGCACGCCAGTTCTGGCCGAACCTTCCGCGAATGCGAGCAGGAGGTGGGCCGTGAGTTCAAACGCTGAATTTCCCGACCAAGAACAAAATGGGGCTCAAGTCGGCTATGGTCGTCCTCCCAAGACCACCCGTTTCAAGAAGGGGCAATCTGGGAATCCCAAAGGGCGCCCGCCGGGAAGCTTTAACGTGGCAAGTGTCCCAGTGTGTAGCGCGTGCTCGGCGCGATCTGAAACGCGAGATCCGGGGCGATTAAATCTCTGCCCCGCAACAATTTAGGTCTTAGCTCGTAAATGCTTTGACTCACTTCTAGTGATTTCCTCCTTCAAGACCTTCTCGATGAAGTTAGACAAGCTCCTGTTTTCTGCTTTGGCGAGCGCAACGAGCTTCGCTTTCACAGATTTTTCGAGCTTGAACGATACCGTCGTGTCCTTCACTAGCCGGATGTTAAATCCAGCATGCATATCCGACAAGTGCAGGAGAAGGCTCTGTATATTCTAATTGCTTCCGATTACATAGTATAATAAAGTATTACTTAGTGATACCACCCAAACTCCGCAAAGAGAGGCGATCTCATGGGGACTCATCGAACAAGCAGAATCCAGAATGTCCAATTCAAGATCCAATGCCAGTCGCGGCAGCGGGAGCAAGTCAGGACAGCGCGGCGACTGTGGGGGCCGATATCAAGCGTTGCGCTGAAAAGCCTGCAAGAACTGGTGAACCGATACGATCTATTTGTTTCGTCTGGAGACCTCATCTATTTGCAGACGGGTTGGTATGTGACGCACGCTGGTCTGCTGCGATTGGCTAAGCGGAACCATTGCATTGGTATCGACGTTGCTCCAGTTACAGAATTTTCTAACCCTGCAACCGCCCGGTGGGCTTTCAAAGCAACAGTCTACAAATCGCGGACCTGCAAGGGCTTCGTCGGCTATGGTGACGCCGATCCCTCTAATGTTTCCCCCCTGGTCCATGGCGCCGAAATGCGAGTGGCGGAGACCCGGGCGGTCAACCGAGCCCTGCGCAAGGCCTACGGCATCGGCATCTGCTCGGTTGAGGAAATCGGGTCGTTCGCGGATCCGGCCCCGTCCTCTCGGGAGTCGAGGAAACTCCCGCCCCGGCCGGTCAATGGGAAGAACGGAAACTACGGCGGCCCCAAGGTCCGTGACCGCCTCTGCCAGCTGATCCGCCAGCACCAGCTCGACGCCAACCTGGTGAAGTCCTACGCTGTCGATTTCTGCGGCACTAAGTCCCTCCGCGAAGCGACTCGTGAGCAGGTCGAAGCCTTCGTCGCTCACCTGGCCGACTGGGCCGAGAAAGATCGCAATGCACTGCTCTGCCAGCTGAACAGCTATCCCCGAAACAAGGAAGGTGCCGCATGAGGCGCTACTTCGAGTCGCTCCGGCCAGCGGATGTGTCAGCCATTCACTCGGTTCCGGACGGGATCTTCCTGGTCCGAGTGGATCGGGCCCAGTATCGCTGGCACAAGCAGAAGCCCTATTACGAGATCCGCTTTGCCGTCCTCAAGCCCAAACATCTGACCGGGTGTTTCATGACCGGCCGCCTGTATTGCACACCCAAGGCCATGTGGAAGCTGCGTTGGTTTCTGCGCGACTTCGGCTACGACGCCGACCTGCTGGGAAAGAACGAGATCGATGACAAAGCCCTGGTCGATCTCTGGGGCGTGGTCAAGGTCAGCGAAGTCACCATTCACGGCATCTCGGTCCTCAACTTCGACGGCTTCGCGCCGGCAGCCCGGTGGGACGAACTCTCGGTCTTTACCGACAGGGATCATGATCCTCGCGGGTCTGAGGTGTCCTCATGACTTACAGCTACACCCAGATCAGCCAGTATCTGTCCTGCCCGCGCCGCTACAAGCATCGCTATCTCGATGGCTGGAAAGAGAAAGACACCCGGGCAGCCATGCTGTTCGGCCGGGCATTCGAGCAGGCTGTGGCAGCCTACTTCCAACGGCAGGATGCCGCCGCGGTGCTCTACCGGGAATGGGTCATTCACCGGGACAGCGGCATTCACTATTCCGAGCGGGATAGCTGGGACCGCATGCTGCAATCGGGGGTGCAGCTGCTCGATCGCTTTGCCCAGGATGATCGGATTCGCATCCGTCAGCCTCGTCGCAATCTGCAGGTCAAATTCACCAAACCCCTGGCCGGCCAGAATGACTTCGTAGCCTACGTGGATGCCGTCGGAGAACTGGACGGTACTCGCTGCCTGCTGGAATGGAAGACCACCGCCAGCCGCTACCCGGAGGAACCAGCCGGGCTGCTGGCCTTGGATCCTCAACTGGTCTGCTATTCCTGGGTCACGGGTATCGCCGACGTAGCCCAGGTGGTGTTTGTCCGCAAGCGGCTGGTCGAGATTCAGTACTTCCGAACGGTCATCAGCGACGAGCAACGCGAAGAGTTCGGCCATCTGGTCCAGGACTCAATCCGGAGAATCGAAGCGGCCGAGTTCCTGCCCCACAGTGGCATTCGCTTTCCCCAGAACCCGTGCACCAGCTGTCCCTACATTGGTCTCTGTCTGGGAAGGCCGGACCTGACCGAAGCGGCACTGGTGCGGCGCCCAGGAGCAGAGGACTTTGGTCTGTTTGACGAGCTTACGTACTAGGATCGCGCCCATGTTGCCCAAGCTCAACCAGAAGCGGGCTCTGTTCGTTCTGACCAAGATCGACGAGATCCTGGCCTGGGAGCGGCGGTCCGAAGCCGAGCGGGACAGCCGGTTCGTGGAACTGGGACGATATCTGTGTGAAGTACGGGCGGGGCAGTACTGGCGGCTGGAGAACCTGAAGTCCTTCGACGAGTTTCTGGCCAGGCGATTTCCGGAGTCGAGGCGGAAGGCGTACTACCTCATGTCAATCCATGAGCACCTGCCGCCGCAGGCCAGAAAGGAATTAAAGGAAGTGGGCTGGACGAAGGGACTGGAGTTGGCGAAGGTGGCCAGGAGGGATGGTCAGGAGTTCGATTGTGCAACCTGGCTGCACAAGGCGCGCTCCCTGCCGAAGGATGAGTTCAAGAGGGAAGTAGAGC
Source organism: Terriglobia bacterium (assembly GCA_963734265.1). Classification (GTDB taxonomy): domain Bacteria; phylum Acidobacteriota; class Terriglobia; order Terriglobales; family Acidobacteriaceae; genus JAIQFF01. The sequence goes on along the minus strand of CAVTGN010000007.1, from coordinate 422,578 downwards.
GCGAACTAACGGGGCGGGAATCGGAACCGTGGGAAATTATCTACTTCAAGCTGTACAAGACCCAGATTCCAATTGTCGAGCAGGCGATCGAGACAGCAGCTTTGATGCTGGGCACGGACAAGTCGCGAGGGTACTGTCTGGAGATGATCTGTGCGGATTTCCTGGCGGGAGCGAACCTTGAAGGCAAAGATCCGACCGTGCTTCTGCAGTCTTTGTCACGGTTCTTCAAATTTTTGCCGAGAGACCAAAGGCAAGCGTTTCTCCACGAAGTGACCGAGAAAGCTTGGTGAACCGGATTCGACCCAAGCAGTCCCAAATCCGACTTGATCCTGATTCATACGAGCAACTCCGCTTACAAGTCCTACGGCGCGACGGTTGGCGCTGCCAATACTGTGGGGCGAGATCGAACTTGGAAGTTCACCACAAAGAATTTCGCAGTCAGTGCGGTGATGATTCCGAACTAAACCTGATTACGCTGTGCGCATGCTGCCATGAGGCGAAACACCGAGGTAGGGCAAGATTCCGACCAAGCCATGACTTGCTGCCCTGATGAATCAGCTGTGGATCAGCGGCCAGATCTAAAATCAAAGATCGGATGCCTGGAGAAATTGAATGAAAGTGAGCGCAGCGCGTGCGAAGCAAACGCACCAAACCCGGGAAATGAAAGAACTCATGCTCCGGAATGCCTTCACCTTCGTGGAACACGTTGTTTTTCTTCTCGGCCCGCAGAACTCCCGGCCGCAGCGGGCAGTGGAAAAAGTTGGAGGGGTTCGAGTCGGTTCAAAGCAAGATGGAAGTGGTCGGAATAGCTCTCCTCTCCGATGTGTTAATCGTACAGACGTTGGAATGGTGAAAAGGCGAAGGCGAGGATTTGACCAGCCGGGACAGCTAGGGATTTCCAACCAATCCAAAGGCTTCCCGTGGATCGAAGAAACAACGGTGCCAAAAGGCTTGGTCGGACAGCGTTGCCGACTTCCACTGGCCTAGGGCAGGCATAGTTGCGGCGATCATGCCGCCATCTTCCGAGTCGAAGATCACGACGACTCCAGCCACGCTGCTCGAAGTGCGGATCAGATCGGAATATTCGCGGTCGAACAACGATTTCGCGTATGCCAGCTTCGCCTCGGGGCCAGTGACGCCCCCGTCGTTGACGGCTTTCTGCACTGTAACAATTCTTACCGTTTTTCCCAGGAGCGGTCCCCAATTCCCCGGAAAGGATGCGACCTCTTCGTTCTCCACGTGAAATGGCTGGGTGTCGGCATGCGAGGGTTCACTTTGCTCTTGCGTTGGTGCGGGCGGTGGATCGGGGTCGGCGGTGGGCATCTCCAGGCTCGAACGCCGGATCCATCCGCGCGAGATACCTGAAATGCGGACATGAACCCAATTTGGGTTCGAGTCCAGAATTTCAAATTCATCTTCGGCGCTGGCAAGAAAAAGGACCTTGGCGTTTTCAATCGGATTGGCAAGTACGGGGGTCTCTTTTTTCTTCACCGCTGCCAAATTCTCGGGATGGGCCTGGTTGCGCAGGATCTCCTCAAGGCCCTTTACTTCTTTCGCCTGCTCTTCGGCGTGCCGATCAATCACTGCTTTCTGGGTCGCCAACGAAGACATGTTATCCAGACTAAGCGGGCTTCCAAGCTTGAACGGCGAACCGACGGGCGTTTTGGATCCCGCACCGGGGGCGGAAAGCTGAGGCTCGGAAAGAGCAGCTTTAGGTGGAGTGGACTGGCTTCGGGCCGCAGACGGCGCGGGGTTCGAGGCGTTCGTCCCAAGTGTTGGGCTGGAGGACGGCCCGTGATTGCTCAAGACGTCTTGCAGGCGATCGAGAAAATCGGCTTCCAGCCGGCCATTCGAAGGAAGAGTCTGATACCCGGCTTTTCCGGAAACTGGATCCGTGTACCACGCGGAAATCGTGGCGCTGACCTGCACGATTGATCCGCCAGAGGGGGCAGCGCTCACCTGGGCCGTGCATTGATAATAGCCGCGGTGGAAGCGATCCAGGGGACGATCTCCGACGGGGGTGAAACCTTCCAGCGTAGGAAGACGGCCAGCGCTGGACGATTGCAACTCCTTGAGCCCCTTCTCGACCGCCGCCTTCGATTGTGGAAACGTACGCTGGTAGGGCACGCTTTGAGCGCTGCTGCTACGAACAAGCAGTAGGGCGACGACGGCCAACGTGCGGCAGACCGTCGAAGGCACACCAAAATTACGTTTGGCCCTGGAAGCGAAGCCCTTCACGGGAGCGGCTCCAGTTGTTCGCGACTAATCCAGCCGTGTTGGCCATCGGTGGTTTCCACTCCGTACCAGTACGGAGTAACGATCAGGATTACGACTTCTGCGCCCGCTTCCAGAGACTTGACGTTGGTTGCGCTGTGGAACGGGGCGGACTTCAACTGGCCTCCCGGAGCCTTTACGACCCGTTCCGCCTGATGACGCAGATACTCGAGACGCTGGTCCAGGGTCTGAGCTGAGGTTTGCGACACAGCGAGCGCGGAGGCTTCATCGGCCAGGCGCTTGCGTTCCAGTTCCTGTCCTGCCAGTTTGGCCTGCCGCTGTTTTTCGCGCTCCAAGCTTTGTTTTTTCTCTGCCTCCATCGCTTCGATCTGACTCTCGATCTCCTGGCATTCAGCGTTTTCCACGCTCCCGTCGGAGGGATGTACGGTGCGATGGAAATCCTCGACGAACACCGCATCGATTCGCAAGATGGTCTTGGACGCGTCCGTGCTTGAGACTACATAGCGCACTGCCACCGTCCCTTCGTCCTTGCTGTCTTTAAAATTGAGCGGAGCCAACACGCCGGTACGAACTTTGTAGTAAACCTTTCCCGGCTCCTTCCACTCGGGGAACAGTGGCGAGGAGTCTGCGGCACTCGCGTTTTCGATGTATTTGTCTTTGTTGAACTCCTTGCTGCCCTCAATGATTCCATTGTTCACGACCGATTCCACCGCCTTTACAACTTCACTTTCGGGGGACGTTATCTCCGTAGAAAATACGAAACCGTAGTTCGCGGAAGAGACTTTTCTTTTGTGCTCGCGGGCCTGAAGCGGCGGGAGGATCGAGAGCACGAAGAAGATCGTAGCAGCCGCGATCAAGAGTTGATTGTGCCGCTGGAGACGAATTGCGGGGGGACTGACCCTACTCGCTACTACCGGCAAAATGCGAGACGCATGTCGTGCGGTGGCCGGACGCATATGACCCAAACATCGAGACCCTGGTTCAGCAACCACTCCCATCCCCTGTTCCATACTCTCGACCGAGGCAGGCTGTCAACTGAAAGGCCTTGATCGGTAGTGGGCTATTTTGAATTTGTCACCATAGGATCGAAGCGGTCTCCGCCACGCCAAATGCCACCCAGAAGATCGCCTTCCGGTGTTCGCCAGCCAACCAATATCCGGCTGCCGCACTAAAGCAAAGAACAGCGCTTGTCCACCCGCTTCCCCACGCGGCAGGCTTACTTATGATTTTCAGAAAGTCCATTATGCCGCTCTTTCCGACCTCCTAGATTCGTATGCTTCCCAGAGGACTACCAAATCTTCCACGCTCCAGAGTTGATCTGTGACCCCAGCGGCCATCGCCGGACTCATGCGAAGTGTACGATGGATTTTTATGAAGTTGTAGGCGAAATAGTTTAAGGCCGTGGCCCCCGCATGGTTCCGAAGTTTCCGCGAGAAACCATTGGAAAGTAGCCCACTACCGCCTTGATCTGACGCGTCTGTCCAATCGGCGAAAACGAAGGCGAGGGAAACGAAATCCGAATCGCGGACGAACATTTTGCAGCGTCTGGTGACAATTCCTTGACAACTTCCGCTGAAAATCGGGGTAACCTGCCGAATCAAGGCAGCAATTCAATCATTTTTAGCGCCATGAAGTTACGCAATCTCGATTCAAAAAAGCCGGTTCCGGGGTCAAAAAACGGGCAGAAAGCCCGGGTCAAGCGAACCCGCGACCGCGCCGGCACGAAGCAGGCCCTGATTGATGCAGCTCTGAAATTGTTTGCCGGCAAAGGCTACGACGCGACCACAACTCGCGAGATCGCCGCTTGTGCCGAATGTGCGGAAGGCCTGATTCACAGGTATTTCGGCGGTAAAGCGGGACTGCTTCCGGCCCTCGTGGAGTGCCGGGTCTCGCAAGAAGTTGCTGACCTGACCCGCCATCTCCGCCCCGCCGACTCCTTCGAAGATGAATACCTGCAACTTGTCGATTGGGCGGTGAAGAACATATGGGAGGACCGCGAATTTTTAAAAGTGGCCGTCCCCCGCGCCATGTTGGACTCCAACTTCGGACAACTGCTGCGACAGGTCGGTCCCATGCTGCGAGGGCGGGCTATCGGCGCGCGGCTCAGGAAGTTCAGAGAAAGCCGGGAACTTTCTGATGTGGAGTTCGATGCGCTGGTCCAATCGGTGACGGTTATCGGATTCATGTTCGGCTTTATGCGGCCGGCAGTGTTGCGGCAGGATCGAAGAGCTTGCGCCAGGACCGCCACGATCGTCGCCAAACTTCTGGTCCGCGGCCTTTCCTCCGGGCAGCCAATGAACCAACTGGTTTCACAATCGGCGCTCTCCCTCAACTGATCCTCACTCGCTACAGTATTTCCTGTATCCCCAACTTCAATATTTGTCTTGACGGTTTTCTCGAGCACATGATATTAGCTTTGCCTAACATGTAAGTGCGCCTGCACGCACTTAGCATTGTTTAGGGAAACAGACAGTCGAATCGAATGTCGGGCCCGCTTTCAAACGCGGGTAAAAGGGGCAGTAGCTTTTGGCTCGTTGTAACTGGACCCAGTGGTTCCAGTTTGGCGTTGCACCAGGAGGACTCGATGACCTCTGCCCGGAAACGTCTCGCCAGTAGTGTGTTTCTGGCGTCCCTCATTCTCTCCTTTGCCGTCGGCGACGCGCACGCCCTTCCCGCTTTCGCGCGCAAATATGGTTTGCGCTGCTCCGCCTGCCACGAAGCCTGGCCGATGCTCAACTACTTTGGCCAGAAGTTCAAGGACAACGGCTATCAGTTGATGAATGACCGGGATGCTCCGATCTGGCAGAATGCGTCGTACTGGCCGGTCACCTTCCGCATTATTCCCCAATGGCACCGCGATAGCAGCGACAAAGTGGCCGTCGACCAGGCGTCGTCGGGACTGCGTCAGATCGAGTCCTCTGGTTTTGATATCAGCGGCCTCGACTTCCACACCGGCGGCACCCTGGAAAAAAACCTCTCGTTCTATGTACTCCCTTCTTCCGACGCAACCGGCGCATTTCATTTCGAGACCGTAATGGGGCGGCTCGACAATCTGTTTGGCAGCCCATGGCTTAACCTCAAATTGGGTAAGTTCGAACTCGACAACTTGGTTTCTGAGAAGCGAATTCTAACCCTTACCAGCATTTCTGGGGTTTACGAGACCTACCACTTTATCCCGGTTGGCGATGGCAATATCTTCGGTCAGATCGGAGACAACCAGCTCGGCGTGGAATGGATGGGACACTCGCTGAATGACCGAACGCGTGTCTCTGCGGCGCTGCTAAGTTCCAATGACGGCAATGTAAACCTGACCAACGGCGCCAACTCCTATAGCGGGTTCTTTGCCGCCAGCCAGGCATTCGACGCGGGCAAACTGGGAGTGCAGCGCATTGGCGCGTACGCGATGATCGGACAGGCACCGACAACCTATTTCACGCAGGGTGGTGGCGCGGTAGTGCTCAATGGAGCCATCGGCAACAAGTCATTCCATCGAGAGGGCTTCGTGGGACTTTTCTACTTAGACAAGCTTAACTTCCAAGTTGTCACTCAGCATGGGTGGGACAACGCGTGGTTCGGAGCAGGGTTCGGACAAGGTCCGCCGGGTCCGAACAACGGACCAGGTGTGACGCTCCCGGCGGGCTCACGAGCGCCGACTTGGAACGGCTACTTGGTAGAAACTCACTATGTTTACAGCCCTCAGTTGATCTTCATTCAGCGGTCCGAGTGGGAGCGGATGTCACAGCAGGCGTTACCGACGAATCCTTCCAATCTGGGGAATATCGATATGTACACGTTCGGATATCGCTATTACCCAATTATGACCAGCCGGGCGGGCTTTGCCTGGCACAACGAGTATTCATGGGTCCGGCAGCAAGGAACGGCGCCAGACGGTTCGACCTTGACCAGCAGCAGCTTGTTGCTGGGATTTGATTTCGACTTCTAAGACAGGACAAGCCGATGCGAAGAACTCTATTCCGAAGCTCGCTGGTGTTGACTGGGGTGGCCGTGATCGCTCTATGCTGCCTCTGTTCGGCACAAATGACAAAAGAGGAAGAGGATCAGCGACTGGGAATGGAGAGCCACATCGGCAAGCTCACGGGTCATGCCGCAGCCGCCCAGGGCACATATCGCAGGTACTGCGTGGGCTGCCATGGTGTGTTAGGGGACGGGGAAGGAGAGAATGCGCAATGGATCGACCCCAAGCCCCGCAACTTTACCTTGGGAATCTTCAAATGCCGCTCGACCACCACCGGGACTTTGCCCCTGGACTCTGATCTCTACGACACCATCGGGCGGGGGCTGGACAGCTCGAACATGCCGTCCTGGAACCCGCTTTCGGCGCAGCAACGGGCGGACCTGGTGGCCTTTGTAAAACACTTCTCGGCGCGCTGGGTCGCAGAAAAACCCGGAGAACCGATTCAAATTCCTCCGGAGCCGGAGGTCACGGCGGAGAGAATCAAAGCCGGCCAAGCCGTATACCAAAGAGTGGAATGCTGGAAGTGCCATGGTCAAACGGGGAGTGGGAATGGACCATCTGCCGCGACCCTAACAGACGATCAGAATCGGCCCATTCAACCCTTTAACTTTCATGAAAATGCACGCTTTAAATGTGGAACCACCGATACGGACCTGTACCGGATTTTCATGACCGGGCTGGACGGAACGCCTATGCCTTCGTGGTCGGACAACATCAAGCCGGACGAGGCCTGGGACCTGGTGTTCTACTTGCGCTCTTTGCAACCGATGAAGAGCAAAGAGAAAGAGATCGCGCGGCAAATCGGTCTGAAACCCGGTGCTCCCAGTGCCGCGCCTGCGCCGGCCCCGCAGCAATGACGTCGCACTTGAGTGAGCTTGGAGTGAGGGAGAAAGGGAAAAACCAAATGAGAGTCCGTTACCAAGTGGCAGGCATGATCTCGATGTTGATGGTGCTCGCGATCGGTCTTTTGATGTCTACCCGGACCGTGAGTGCTGCAGCCGATGGAAAAATCACCGGAACGGTCAAGCTGGATGGCGCGGCGCCACACATGAAGGGCATTGACATGTCCAAAGATCCGTATTGCGTCAAGCAGCACGAGAACAGCCCCGCCCATCTCGAGAATGTGATGGTGGGTTCAGGCGGCGGCCTGCAAAACGTTGTGCTCTACATCTCGGAAGGACTGAGCGGAGCCGAGGCCAGCCAGGTGCCCTCGCAGGAGCCGGTCTTTGACCAGAAGAACTGCATGTACACGCCCCACGTTCTGGCCATGGACGTCAACCAGAAATTCAAGGTGACCACCAGCGATCAAACGACTCACAACATCCATCCGCTGCCGAACGCGCTTGCCGGAAATATCCCGTGGAACAAGTCGCAGCCGCCGGGTGCGCCGCCGATTGAGACGAGTTGGAAGACGGTGGAGGTCGCAATCCCGGTGAAGTGCAATATTCATCCCTGGATGCACGGCTATTTCGTGGTTGTGAAGGGCCCATACGCTACCACCGATGAAAAGGGCTCATACACCATCGAGAACGTGCCCCCCGGAAGCTACACCGTGACCGCGTGGCAAGAGGAGTATGGAACTCAGACGCAAAAGGTGACGGTAGCAGCGGGAAAGCCCGGGACCGCCGACTTCACCTTCAAGGCCAAGTAAAAAGCCAGGGTGAGAAATCAACTCGAGAGCTTAAATCTTTCGGGGCCGAAGCCTCCGAGGGTGTAGCTTGAGATGCTCACGCGATGCTTTGACTCCTTGGGCCCTCCTCGCAAATAAGCAGATTCAGATTCGAAGCAAATGAACAAATATTCATAAAGAGTTCAGCTGGTGTTCATGTGATTCAAGTACGATTTCGCGGGGCGCGCGTTTAATTTCCACGCATGGCCCGGGAACTGGATTTGTATGCGCGGTGACTGGGTTCTGACCGGGGAGCCGGTGAGAAGCGAGATATCATGGCCAAATTCTTCGCGGTAACCATCATCGTGATCGCGATTGCTTCTGCGATTCCTATCCTGCGGCATAGCTGGCCCGCGCCACAGGACATCTCGATTCACGGACACCTGATCGATGAACAAATGTCGGAGACCATGGCGGAGGCGGGAATTTCGTTTCTGGCGGCGCAGTTCATCCTGGCGATTTTTATCTGGAAGTTTTCCAACCGGCCAAAGGACGCAAAGATTGGGAAGTTTCCAGGCGGAGCCAAAGGGTTAGTGATAGCGGCGTTTCTGCTGGTCGGGACGGAGGTTCTTGCCCTCGGAATCTTCGGAACCAAGGCCTGGGCTAGCGTATATTTCACCCCTCCATCCGCAGACTCCTTGCCGATTCAGGTCCAGGCTGGGCAATTTGCGTATTACTTCCGCTATCCCGGACCGGATGGCAAGTTTGGTCCGCTCCATCCTTCGATGATCAACGAGGCCAATGAGAATTTCTTTGGCCTGGATCAAACCAATGACCAGGATTCCAAGGACGATGTGGTAACCGCTCAGATGGCGATTCCGGTGAATCGCGAAATCCACCTGCTCATGCACGCGAAGGATGTCGGACATTCGTTTTACGTGCCGGAGTTGCGGGTGCAACAGGACTTTGTCCCGGGATTGGATCTCGCCATTCATTTCACGGCCACCAAGATTGGAAAGTACGAAATCGTTTGCACCCAGCTTTGCGGCCTGGGGCACTACAACATGAAAGCCTATCTCTACGTTTACTCGCAGGCAGATTTTGACGATTGGCTGAAAAAGCAGGCGGCACTGCAGTAACCGTTCCATCCGTGCTCGAGTTGGGGAGGACGGGGCATATCTGGTTCGAGGTGATCCATGCATGATGTGTCGGCACATGCGGCGCAACACCATACCCCACCGCAGGGCTTTATTCGGAAACACGTTTTCAGCCTCGATCACAAGGTGATTGGCAAGCAGTATTACGCTCTGGCCCTGGTGGCGGTCTTCGTAGGGATGGTGCTCTCCTGGATCATGCGGTTGCACCTCGGATGGACGAATCTGGCCATTCCCGGGCTGCATTTGCTTTCCAAGACAGGAGCACCCGGCGACCTCATGACGCCGGAGTATTACCTGCAACTGATGACCATGCACGGGACCATCATGGTCTTCTTTGTGCTTACCACAGCGCCCTTCGCGGCTTTCGGTAATTTCTTTCTGCCCATCCAGGTCGGCGCCGAGGACATGCCTTTCCCGCATTTCAACATGATGTCGTTCTGGGTCACCTTTGTGGCTTTTGTGGTTTTGATCTCGTCATTTTTCGTGGGCGATGGGCCGACTCTCGGTGGATGGACGCAGTATGCGCCGTTAAATGCAGTGGGCGCGGTTAGCGGTCCCGGCCAGGGGCTCGGCGTGGTGCTTTGGGCAGCTTCTATCGCCCTCTTCTGCGTGGGCCAGTTACTGGGCTCGTTGAACTTCATCACCACCACCCTTGATCTCCGGGTGAAAGGCATGAGCCTGATGCGCTTGCCTCTCACCGCGTGGGCGTGGTTCATCACCTCCTGCATGGGCCTCACGGCGTTTGCGGTGTTAATGCCCGCCTGCATTCTGGTGATTCTCGATCACGTGGCTGGCACCAGCTTCTTCGTCCCATCGGGTCTGGTCATCAACGACCAACTCCAGCCGCACTCCGGCGGATCAACGCTTCTCTGGCAGCACCTGTTCTGGTTCTTCGGACATCCCGAGGTCTACATCGCGATCGTTCCGGGGATAGGGATTGTCTCTCATGTCCTGATCACCAACATGCGCCGGCCGCTCCTCAGTCACCGAGTGCTGATCGGCTGTATGGCGGCAATTGCCATTCTGAGCTACATGGTTTACGGACATCATATGTTTGTCAGCGGAATGAACCCGTTTTCCTCGCTGGCATTCTCTTTCCCCACGCTCGTTATCACCATCCCCGCGACCATCATAGTCTTGATGTGGATCGGCAGCCTGTATGGCTCCCGCTTGCGCATCAACACAGCCTCGCTGTTCGCGCTTGGTTTTATTTCGATGTTTGTCAGCGGCGGCGTCAGTGGGTTTTTCCTGGCCCAGCCTTCGATTGACATCATGCTGCACGCTACCTACTTCGTGGTGGGACACTTCCACATGGTTATGGCAGTAGCGGCAATCTTTGGCATCTTCGCGGGTACCTACTTCTGGTTCCCCAAGATGACTGGGCGCATGATGAACGAGACTTTGGGGAAGGTTCATTTCTGGTTGAGCTTTGTAGGAACGTATTGCATCTTCATGCCATTTCATTACCTGGGAATAGCCGCCAACACACGCCGCTACCAAGCGTTTGTCGACGACTATTTGCAGCCCCTCATCCCCGTACATAAGTTCATCACTGTTGCCGCGATTGTGACCGGCGTGGCCCAGTTCATCTTTTTGTACAACTTGATACACAGCCGATTCTGGGGCAAACCGGCACCCGACAATCCATGGGAAGCGACTTCACTGGAGTGGAGTACGGCTACCCCTCCGCCCTTTGACAATTTCGGCGGAAAACATCCAGTCGTCTACCACGATCCTTATCAGTACGGGGTGCAAAGTTCGACGGGTGACTACGTCATGCAGACTTCGCCCGAGCAGGTTGTAACCGAGCAAGACGAAAAGTAAGCATCATTGGTTGATAGGAGAATCCGGACACTATGGCGACCACGGTCCATGAACCCCCGAAGATCGAAGGGCGTCGTCCGGGCGTGTCAGGAAACGGCGGCTGGCGGAATCTGGTTCCGGCGGATGGTGATCCGCGCGTGGTTCAGGATTACTCCCCGCCGCCGGCTAGCACAGGCATCTGGGTAGTGGTCTATGCCGTCAGCATGACCTTTGCGGCGCTGACCAGCGCCTTGATCGTGCGCAAAGGCTCTTCTCTGGATTGGCAAAGCTTCACTCTGCCCTCGATCCTATATTTAGATACAGTACTGCTCCTGGGTAGCAGCGTCACGCTGGAAACAGCTCGACGGCGGGTGGCCAGGTTCATGGGGGGCGTTGCTACTCCCAAAGAAAGTCCGGCGCGCTGGCTCTACATCACTCTGGGGCTCGGTTTACTCTTCGTGACCGGCCAGTACGTGGCTTGGGCCCAGCTTCGGGGACAAGGGCTTTATCTTGCAACCAATCCCAGCAGCTCCTTCTTCTACCTGCTCACGGTTGCTCATGTCCTGCACGTGCTGGGAGGGCTGGCAGGGCTGGCCTACGTAATCGTGAGACTCAGCCAGTCTGAACTGCGGCGGAGCACGTTGGATGCGGCTTCGCGCTACTGGCATTTTGTGGACATACTCTGGGTATATCTGCTCGTACTGCTTTGGATGAAACTTTAGCGCGATCGCGAACAGGAGACGCTGTGAGTCAAGCCGATTTGACGATGCAAGGACACTCCGCAGGCATGATGACTGATCGGCCGTTCGCCATTCCAACAAAAAAGCTGGCGATGTGGCTGTTCATCATTGCCGACACCATGACGTTTGCCGCCTGCCTCGTGGCTTATGGATTCCTGCGCAACGCCACTCCCGACTGGCCCCGCCCCTTCCACAGCATCTTCAATGTCGCGGTGATGACCTTTATTCTTCTGACCAGCAGCCTGACCATGCTCATCGGAGTGCAAACCGCAAAGGCCGGAGACAAAGCAAAAGCCTTTCGCTGGACCATGATCACTGCCCTGCTCGGGGTTGTGTTCGCAGTTCTGCACATTCGAGAATGGCTGGGATTGATCGGTGAAGGCATGACGCTGTTTAAAAATCCTTGGGGGACGGGGCTGTTCGGCGCAGCGTTCTTCACCGTTACCGGGTTGCACATCACCCACGTAATTGCGGGCGTGATCGCGCTGCTGGCGGTCGGCTTGCGTTACAAGAATGGCCGCTATCATGCGGATGATCTTGAAATCGTCGGACTGTACTGGCATTTCGTCGACCTGGTATGGATGTTCGTGGTCCCGTTTGTTTACCTGCTGAATCTTGCCCACTAAATTACGGCCGGAGGCGGAGCGCATGGCAACAGTCGCAGAACAGAAAAACAAGGGAATGGGAAAGTACCTGGTCGTCTATTTCTGCATACTGGCCCTGGCGGCACTACAATTCGTCATTGCCTATCAAAATATCACGGCATCGCAGATGTTCCGGCGAATGTTGTCGGTGGCGATCGTTGAGGCAGGACTGGCCGTCATGTTCTTCATGCATTTGTGGTCGGAGAAGCGCGGGTTTTTGTTGTTTGTTTTGGTGTTTACAATTTCTGTGCTGTTGGCTATGCAGTACGGCTGGACCGACAGCTTCCGGCTGACCCATTGCGGGGGATACTGTTCATAGTATTTTCCGATAGAGTTGGGTCGTGTCCCAGTTCAGGTTTTATTGGCGACCTTTGCGGAAGTTCTTTGCGTGCTTTGCGGTTATGGCTTTTTGAATCCCCTCGAGACAAAGGCAGAAGATTTTCACCGCATGCAATGAAATACCGCAAAGGACGCGAAGATGTTGGGTCAAATCAAATGAGGACCTTGCTGGACTTGCTCCGCGGTACCGGCCTAGGAGAGCTTTCGAGTATGCGGCAAAGGACACTGCTAACGAACCTCGGGCTAATGGTCGCGGCGGGCATCGTGTTATCCGCGAGTGCCGTGCCCGCGATGGCGCAGAGTTGCGCGCTCTGTTATACCCAGGCGGCGTCCGCGGGTGGCCGCATGATTGAAGCTTTGAAAAGCGGAATTCTGATCCTTATCATTCCGCCGACTGTGACGTCGATTGGCATGGTTTTCGTTATGTATCGCAATCGGAACCGTTGCCGCGACCAGGCGGCCTCGGCGGGACTCCAACGCGATCTGGAATAGAACCGATCTATCGTCTGCGACCACTCTCATGATAGGCGCCCAAGCGATCACCGATCCTCCTGCAACAAGTTTCCCCTCGACTACAAATACGATTTACTCGAAGCTGCGCGACTACTTCACCTTGACCAAGCCGGAAGTGAACCTTCTGATCCTGATGACCACATCCGCGGGCTACTATCTGGGATCGTCCGGGCCGCTGCGAGTGGGCAGGCTCTGCATCACGTTGGTGGGAACCTTGCTGGTCGCGAGCGGCACGGCAACCCTCAACCAGTGGATGGAACGGTATTACGACGCCCGGATGCGGCGCACCGCCAGCCGGCCTTTGGTTTCCGGGAAACTCACCAGCCCGGAGGCCTTCTGGTTCGGGCTGGCGTTGAGCGCCGCTGGTGGCGCGCTTCTGGCGGCGTCGGTCAATGCGTTGTCGGCTTTGCTGGCGATCGGGACCCTGGTGTCCTACCTGCTCGTCTACACGCCGCTGAAGCGGAGAACGCCACTCTGCACATTGGTGGGTGCTGTTCCTGGCGCGATGCCGACGCTCATCGGTTGGGCGGCCGCCTCCGGCGATATTGGACGAAATGCCTGGCTCCTTTTTGGAGTCCTGTTTCTCTGGCAGTTCCCCCACTTCCTGGCGATCGCGCTGATGTATCGAGAGGACTATGCCGCGGCCGGCTTTCGGATGTTGCCGAGCTTCGATGTGGATGGCCGCTTCACCAAGGCGGAGATCGTGGTATTCGCGGTTTTGCTGGTAGTTCTCACCATGATGCCTTCGGTGGGCCGTGGTGGCTCGATCTACTTCCTGATCATGTTCGTCGCAGGAGCATTTTTTGTCTATCACACGGCCAAACTGGCCTGGTCGGGCTCTCGGAGGCTGGCTGGCCGTGTCGTTCACGCTTCGGTCATTTACTTACCGGTAGTCCTGGGGACAATGATGGCCTGGAAGGCGTGAATCGGAGTTTGTGCCAACCTCGCCTCGAAGCGGACGGCGAAGATGGTGGTGTGTGGTTAAACCGGCGTTGGCGTGTCGTAGTCGGCTTCGTTGTGCGATCATCCTGATTAATATGGCGGTTGGTGTTGCAGCCTTCGCTGGGTCTGCTCAAAGCCAGAGTGAATCCCGAGGGGACCACTCCGAATTTCGAAGGCTCCTGCCCCTCACGAGCTTCTATACCACTCCCACTCCGCTCCCGGCAGGCCAGCCAGGTGAATTGATCCGCTCGGAAGAGTTCGACGAGTATCAGCTTCCTGAGGGAGTATCCGCATTCCGTATTCTCTATCACTCGCGCGCGGCCCGCGGCATGGACGTGGCGGCGTCTGGCGTGGTTCTTACGCCTGACCAGCCGCCGCCCACCGGCGGTTGGCCCGTCATTGCGTGGGCTCACGGTTTCACCGGTACAGCCCGTCAGTGCGCCCCTTCTCTCATGAAAAACCTGAATGAGGGGCCCTTCCTCTCGATGTACGTCAAGCTGGGTTATGCGGTGGTTGCAACAGACTACGTGGGACTGGGAACAAAATTCAGGAATGCATCTGTCGATATGCAATCGAATGCGGCTGATGTGATCTATTCGGTCGTTGCCTCGCACGCAGCTGTGCCACAACTGGGCCGGAAGTGGGTTGCGATGGGAGAATCGGCAGGCGGTCTGGCCGCTCTGGCTGTAGCCGGGTTTGAAAGCGAGATTCGCGATCCGAGTTATCTGGGCAGCATCGCAGTTTCCGGTATCGCTGATGCCAGGGAATTCTACGAGCAGGCCGCCAAAGCGAATTCTCCCGAGCCATTGCTTTTCCTGGCTTATGGAGTCCAAACCCTCTATCCAACCTTTCAGGTGGACCAAATTCTTACGAAGGAGGCACTCGCGCCGTACCGCCAGATCGAGAGTGGTTGCGTCGCCGCTGTCCCGAGTCCCGCCCACCAAATGCTGAGACCCGACTGGGAGGACAACTACTTTGTGCGACAGTTCTTCGCACGGAACACGGTAGGGCAGAAACCCGCCTATGGTCCTCTGCTGATAATCAGCGGCTACGCCGACCCGGTGATGACCGGCATGACCCTGCGGGTCGTGACACGTATGTGTATACAACGCGACAACCTCCAATTCCACCAGTACCAAGACTCCGATTTCGGCGCTGTATTGGGAGACTCGGTAAGAGATCAACTGACCTGGATTCAGGCACGCTTCGCTGGGCGGCCCGCCTCCAGCAATTGTGATTGAACAACTCGCAGGCTCGATTCCAGTGGCGGCCGAGGGTTGAGGCGGAAACAGAATCTATGAAGTTCGCCGTTACTTCTCGCCCAGGACGAAGTCGACGACGGCGTTTTCGTCAGTTTTCACTGTGACCTTCTTCTCCCAGGTTTTCGGACCTGAAAAGACAGGGCGCCGAATCTTGCGTTCAGTCAGAACATCGAAGGCGGCTTCCTCCCGATCCAGTTTCCACCCCTCGTGCCAGGCCACGATCTGGTATTGACCCGGCGGCACATCCGTCAGTTCGAATTTCCCGCTCTCGTCAGTCACGGCGTAATAGGGATGGGACACTACCATGATCTCTGCATTCATCCAGGAGTGACCGCCGTTACATCGTACGTTGACCAGACCTGCAGCCGGCATGGTACGAGTAACCGGTCGATCGATGAACGGGAATGGCAAGTTGTAGGAGGCTGCGCCATCCATGTGAACCGTGTGCAGCACGGCATCCGAACTCTTCAGCTGAAGCGGACCGTTCTCGGGCACCAATAGGATATGAGGCTCGTAGCGGCATTGCTTCTGATCCAGAGAGCGCCTGGGTTCGGGGATATCCATCGCTTTTCCACGAGAGATGTCCTTGAGGAATACAACCGTGTTTGCCACGCCGTTCTGAGGTCCCACGATCAGTCGTTCCAGATCGCGGGTCTTGTGCGAATCCGGATCGCAAATCTGTGGATCTTTGTCTATGGGAAACGCGGTTATGCGGGGTAACGGGCCTGACCATTTGACGGTGCCGGAAATTGTCCCCGTCTCAGTTAGTTGAACCACCTGGTAGGCGCTTTGAGCTCGCGCCTCGGGGACGACCGAGAGCGCTAATAATAAGGAAGCAACGACTGTGACAGCCTTAAGCATGAATGCTCACTTGCAACCTCTACTGTATGACACCTTTTTGATGTGGCAAGTCACAAAGGTAACGTCTGGTGAGACTCCCTCATACATGTCCGGGGCCTGCTCAGTGCGGTCGGCTCTTCTGTTGACTGTGAAGCACTGAAGATGCCGAAACGGATACTAGCGGCGTTTCCAAAGCGATCAGAGATCCCGGCAGCCAGGGCACCTACTGCTTGAAGCGTGCCCTGGAATTACCGCCGAATGGATGCGACGGTCTAGAATCGGCTGACGCACAAGTCAATCGATGCGAGCTTTGAAGCTTAGGGAGGTCGCCACGCAGATGACGGCAGTACTGTCAGATTGTGAACAGCGAGGAACTGCCACGCGCGCTCCCCGACTGCTCTATGTTTGCGAGTTCCCGCCGTCCAACCATCATGGCGGGGCCATTCTTGTAAAACGGTTGCTCGACGAACATCCAGCCGATTGCCTGGTGGTAATCACGTCCAAGGACGGGATGAAAGCTTCGCCCGCAACCGATCTTTGCGAATGCCGGCACATCGCATTGCCGTTCTTCGGCAGATCCCGATATATGGGGATCAGCCGGTTGGTGCGGGGGCTGGGCCTCGCCTTAGTTGTGTGCACAACAATTCTGCAGATCAGGCGCAAACGGATTGAAGCAGTGATCACGATTGTTGCAGGGCGCTACTACCTCGCGGCGGCGTTGGCTGCATGGGCCAGCGGGACGCCACACATCGCAATCGTGAATGACAGCTTTGTTTCCGGGAGTGCCAGCCCCTCGAACTTCTCGAGGAAGATGCTACGGTATCTGACGAGAAAGGTCCTGCGAAATGCTGCCCACATTTACGCCGTAAGCCCGGAAATGCAGCGTCTAATTTTCCAGGAGTGCGGTGTGGAAGCAGAGGTTCAACTGCCCTCGACGACAGCGCCGCCCCGCTCCGCTGAAGGCCAGGCTCAGATTGCGCGCGAGGACGGTCCTGTCATCTTGTTTGGCGGCACCGCCGGTTACGAAGTGCGGGACTGCCTGGATCTGCTCGCTGACCTGATCGCGACCGGGCAGTTGAAAGAGTATGGGATGTCAGAGGCCAAACTGCATCTGTGCACGGCCCTGACCGATACAGAGCTGCGCACGCGCGGGTGGGACCGCCACGGCATCGTCTCTAGAGGCTGGGTACCACAGTCTGAATTGCCACAAGTGTTATCTAGCGCAGACATTCTTTTTCTCCCATATTCGTTCCTGGAGAGTTCTCGAGGGGCCGTGGAGACGGCATTTCCATCGAAGATTGCGGACTATCTCGCTGCGGGCAAGCCGATTCTGGTTTTTGGCCCCAGGTACTCCAGCCTGGTTCGCTACGCATCTGAGCAAGGCTTCGCCGAAATCGTGGACGAATTCAGCCCGGCTGCTTTGGCGCGCAGTATTCAGAAGATCGTGTTCTCACCTACTTATAAGGAAAGGCTGGCCGCTCGAGCGCTTGAGGTGTTCGCAGCCAACCATGACATTCGATGCCAGCGGCAGAAGTTCTACCTTACGCTTGAGAGAGTCGCTCGTGCCCAGCTTAGTCAATAACCTGAACGCTCCTGCGGTTCCCCGCCATAAACTGCAGGTTCGCCCAGACTCCCCCTCGGTGGCAGATGGCGGATGTATTGCACAATTTGCCATATCTCCTCGTCTTGCAGAACTCCTTTAGAAGCAGGCATACCGGACGGGAAAATGCCGTTGTCTATAATCCATTTCAACTGCCCGTCGGTGTAGCTTTGTACCGTACGTGACGTCAGAAGGGGCACTGGAGGCGACATCTGATCGGCAAAGGGCACGCCCGTATTCTGGCCATCGAGACCGTGACAAACCATGCAATAGTTCGAGAAATTCTGACGACCGGATTGAATGTTTTCCTTCGTCGAAGGCAGAGGGTTGGTCTCTCTCTTCCCGCCGACCGTGATCTCGTGCTTGATGCGTTGGGCGACGGCGGTCTCGACCGAACCTGGCTGACGTGCCTGGCAGCCAGCCAGCAGCACGAGCAATGAGAGCGCCGCGATTCTTGTCGCTGGAGCGGTTTGTTGGATAACTAATTTCATAGACCTACTTCACGATGACCGTTGTGTTCTGAGATTGCAGGTGTAACTCGCACCGGCCTTTTTGAGCATTCATTCAACGACGTTCACTTTGATGGTCATTGACCCGTGGCCTCTGCCGCAGAAGTGGCTGCACTTGCCCCCAAAACTTCCAGTCTCGGTAGGAGTCAACGCCACCTCTTCCGTCTCTCCCTTCTTAACTTCCGTTTTGATACCAAGCTCCTCGATGGCAAGACCGTGGGTTACATCCTCCGATTTGAGCATGAGGATCACGGGTTCGCCTTTCTTAAGCGTGATCTCACTCGGCTCATAGGAGAATCTCTTCTCGACGATATTGATTCGTTTGGGAGTCTGTGTTGGTTGCGCAGACATCGCCGCGACGGAAGCCAGTGTAACCAGCAACAACATGGATTTCTTTAAGTTCAAGTTCATCTTTGGTGCTCCTCTTAAGATTTAACAAAACAAACTATGGTGCAAGGTACTTGAGGATTGATTGTTCATCCTCGGCGCTCAACATTGCCCTTACGCGCATCTGCCGCAACACCGCTCGCGCCTCTCGCGGTGACAAGTCCTCGGGGGCATTGTGGCAACGCCCGCAATTCGCCTGAAATCGCTCCTCCCCCGTCGCGCTACTCCGCGATGCCGTCTCTTCGGCTCGCTGTTTCGCCTTAGTCTGGGCCTGTTGCGCGTCGCTAATTGTTGCCGCATACAGACAGGCCAGAAATAAGCAGCCCAGCACGATTTTGATCATCAGTATTCGTTTCACTTTGTTCCTCCAATCAAAGCGGCCACAGGAATCGGTACGTGATCCCAAAGTTCCAACTGTTCTTGTCACCCTGGGCGCTAAACTCTCTGGCGTAGCTGGTGTTAAGCCTCACCTCATGGCGAAGGTAATAGTTCACTCCGAAATCCGCGCGTTGCGTACCGTTGAAGGGAAGCGAGTCACCGGGAATGAGCTCCGAACGATGGAACTGCTGCATTCGAAAAACCGGCTCAAGCCTTCCCAGCAGAGAATCTGCTCCACGAAATCTGGAGAGACGGTACGCCGCCTGCAGCCAGTAACCCTGGCCACCCGGCGCGTGGGCCCACTCTCCTAGCAGTTGAAGCGGTACCCGATATGGCTGCCAGGTAAAATCCAGACCCACCGAGTTCTGGCGTAGGTCCTGCAGAGATCTTTGAAAGGACGTGCCGACCTGAAGGCGAGTGTGCGGGAAAAAGATCCCCACGCGGCCCCCGGTCGATCTCTCCGACTCAAACTTCTTGACACTGCTGAGAGTTGAAAAGTAAGCCGTGTAGTTGACTTGATACTTGTTCCTGGAGATCAATGCGCCCCTCGCCATAAAGCCATCGCTATAGCCGCCTGCGGTACCGATGCCTGCGATCAGAGGCGCGTTTTGTGGAAACTTGTTTATCCATACCGCGCTCAGCCGTTCGTTGAAAATGCCAAACGGGGTCAGAAATCGTCCTGCGGTGATGGTCAACTGTGAGGTGGCGGTGTAGTCCACTTGCAGGTATTCCACGGTGCCGAAGAACTGCGCCTGATAGGGACCCGACGCGCCATTCGCAGGTGAGACGAACCCGCGTAGATCGTCCCTGGACTCGATCAGCCATCGGTTGCCGAGAGGAATTGCAATCACCGGCGCGATCACTGGCTGCATGCTTGTGGCCCCGCCTTCCGTAGTGCTCAAGAAGGCCGCGCCTCCGGAAATTATCGGAGTATTTGATTGAGCCCAGGCACTGAATCCGCCGCAAAGAACCAGCAGGATCGTCCATGAAAATCTATCCGCCATCGTAACCTCAAGAAAGTGAAATTAACTCCTGGGGGATTGTGTGTTTTCCACTGTCAACTCACCACGCCAACAGCGATCACACTCTCAAAAGCTCTTTCATCATTCAGAGTTTTGATTCAACCTGGGAAAGTTGGACTCGACAAACTTGTCACTTATTTGTCAAATGATTGGGCACTTGCAGACCCCATGCAACAAGTAAATCTCGCGATTGGTTGAACGGCTGCAAGATTTCGAGAGAATTATCGAGTGAACAACACAGCATTTGGATAGAAATCAAGGGGTTCCGTTTTCGCACTTCTCGCTCGGCTGCCTCTCATATTAGTTGGCGTCCGCCGCCGAAGACGGAGCTCGGGTGGCATCGTGCGCACCTTTACGAATTATTGATGAACTTTTTATTCGAAACTTACGGATTCTTCTATCCAATAGTCTGGGTGAGCGAATCCAGGCGACGTTTCAAGCGCCGGGGTTCGAGGCAGGAAAGCGAAGTGTTCGTGATGGCGCTAATGACGGTGCTGTGCACGGGAGGTTCGGTGTTCTGTGTACGATTCCTGATTGCGCTATGCAACGAGCGTAAGCCTCGCCAGGTTGGTTATTGGGTTCGTTTACGACTCGGTTCCGACGCGGACACAATTTCCGAACTGCACGGCGACAAGCCAGTCAAGCGAGCCGCATGAAAACTGCCTGTTTCAAACTAAGCAAGACGTTAGTTGGCCGAGAAAGGTTGGTATCAGATGTCGATCCAAGAAGTATCCGCAGAACAATTGGCAGAACTCTTTCACCACTATCACCAGGCGTTCGAGGCGGGTGCTGACTGCACGAGCAAGCCAACTGCTGAAGAATGGGAACAAGTATCGCAGCCGAAAAAGGATTCCCTGATAGCCGCTGCCCGTCTGACCTTACTGGAATTGGTCTCAAGCGCCAAAGAGCAGGAAGACCCAAGACGCTATTTCGCAAAGCCTGGTGAAGCAGAATGGGGCTGCTGATATGGAGGGGTGGATCTTAACTGACAGTTTCGGGTTGGTGCAGACGAAATGCTCGTGCGCGCCCGACACCTCGCCCGACAATCAATGAGTTCTGGTCGTCGCTGACCGGATGGCCAGCGTCAGTAGTCATCGTCTTCTGCCACTTGTCCCCGTAGTCGCGCTGCGCAACTGGCTCTGGGTCGCGGTTCTCAATGACGATGAGTTCCGCGCGACAAATACGAGCCACGCTGGACCGCCACAACGTTTCCACTCACGCATCATGAACGACAACCGCCGATAACCTTCCAGCGGATTCTTCAGCTGAAACGTCGATGATCGTTTGTTTCTCCCACGGCTTCTACCAGAAGCCACGAGGAACCCGGCCGTGGCGGACAATTGGGCGGAATAAATCTTCACGAGCGCAGTTATCAATAGTGAAGTCCAAAACGTTTCAAGAAAGAAAAATCATGATGAAGTTACATTTGACGGTTGTCCTTACTTTGACTTGCCTGCTTGGTTTGGGCGGAAGCGCCCACGCCGCACGAGACAACGCACACTCGGTCGAGATTTTTGATGTCCTTCAGATCGGCAATACAAAACTGCAGCCTGGCAAATACAAGGTGGAGTGGCAAGGGACCGGCCCTGCGGTACAGGTGAGTTTCGAATACAACGGAAAGAATGTGATCACGGTACCGGGAACATTGAAGACGAATGACGATAGAGTCAAACAGGATGCCATCGTGACTGAGGCAACCGGTGCGAACACGACGACGCTCAAAGAGATCGACTTCGGTCATCAAAAAGAGGCGCTAGTGTTTGACCAGAACCCAGGCGGTATGTAATCGGAGCAAACGCTTCAGAACACAGGCTCCGCGACAATCTGTGTGTTTATTCGCTGAATATATGAGGTTCGGACAAACGCCAAGAGACGGAGGGGCGTGCGAATGCTGGAAAGCAGTGTTGAGTTGCTGGGCGGCCTATTCTTGAGCGCTCTGGCCTTACTGATCGGTTCTTGCATCGTCGGCTCGATTGTTGCAGCCCTACGAGCGCTCAGCCGTGGAACTGCTGGTGTGAATAGAAGGTGAGCGCGGTCTTCGGTTTCGTGGCCGGAGTAACTGTCGATGACCGCACCCACGATATTTGCTAGAGAACCCAAACTCTCGAGGAAGGGCTATGGCTGCAGGAGAGCACAAGAACTGGAGAGAGTTGTGCAACGCCGCACTGGAAACAAACGATGCTGATGAGTTGCTGAAGATCCTCCAGGAACTCAACAAGGCCCTAAAACGCGAAGAGCAGGTCCGGCGTGAATTCAGGGAGGCCATGCGAGCGCACAAGTCTTCCGACGAAATCCGATTTGAGGGTTCAACCAAGCCGTTCCAGGGCGTTACCTGATGGCCAGATATCGAAATCGAAGAGAAATAGCCTGGATAGGAGAGACCATGAACACCGGCATTATTCACAACGCCCTGACCCTGACCCGGACACTCGCACTAGAACTCGAATACCGGGAATCGTCTGTCTTTCGCGAAATTGAAACCGAACCAGAATGGCCCACAGAAGTCCAGCGCTCAGGCGATTGTTTGAAGATGAGTTTACATGCCTCCTTAAGCGTGATTGAAAGGGTTGGCTGAGTGGGGAATAAGAACGCCTCGCGCCAGTTATCAACTTGTGAAGGTCAGAATCCGATGGACCTTTAACTCAGCACCATTCAGGGTGGAATTGTGAAACTGACATTTAGCGCGGTCATGCTCTTCGGATTGACGGTCACGTTGTTTCAAGGCTCGCCGGCACACGGACAAATGGGCCCAGGCTCGATGTTTCAGGTGGTCCCAACTCCGAACGAGAACTCTAACAGCGAACTGTTGGCGGCGTCGGCGTCTTCGCCAAACGATATTTGGGCGGTGGGGCAGTCGACGATCCACTTTGATGGCACAAAGTGGACGGCGTTTCCCGCTCCGATGATCAACGGAGACAACAACAGCTTTCTGCAGGGAGTGGTCGATATTTCTCCGACTTTGGCCTGGGCGGCGGGAAACGTGAGTGACGGGGCACATACGGGGCAGGTGATCGAGCAGTGGGACGGAACCAAGTGGAGTCTGTTTCCGGGCCCCAAGTTCCGGAAGAAAGATCAAGCGGATGTCTTCGCCATGACCGCGAGCTCGGCGAATGACGTTTGGGCTGTCGGCAGTCTGGTGAACCTCGGTACCGGGATGGTGTCCTCGCTTTTCGAACACTGGAACGGTACGGCATGGACGGCGACAACTCTGGCGTCGAACAATGAGTTCTTGTTCGGCGCGTCCGCCGACGCGACCAATGACGCCTGGGCGGTGGGATTCAACGGTTCGGAGAACATCCGAACCTCAGCGATGCACTGGGATGGCACGAACTGGAAGAGGATGCCAACTCCCAATGTAGGCGCGGGCACGAACAAGTTGAATGGCGTGCTGGCGCTGGCGCCGGACAATGTGTGGGCGGTGGGCTTCTCCACGCCGGTCGCGTCTCCCAAACACGCTGCCACGCTGACGTTGATCGAGCACTTCGATGGCACCAGTTGGGCGGTGGTACCGAGTCCAAATGTTAGCCCGGATAGCGCGAATCAATCGAACCGTTTGTTTGGATTGACGGCGAATTCGGCAAATGACATCTGGGCCTTCGGTTCCTACTTCACGGCCGACGGATCGGGGCACCAGATGACACTACTCTTGCACTGGGACGGAACCAGTTGGACGACCGCATCCAGTCCCAACCCGACTCAGGGTGGATTGTCCTGTGATCTGCTGTGGGCTGGAGTTGCCCCGTCACCAGGCAACGTATGGATCGTTGGATCCGGGCATGACAAGACTTTGGCCATACATATGACAACGGCATCAGATTCTGATTTGGTCTCTAGTTTCTAGTTTCTGGCTGACGACCGCTACAGGTCGGCTCGGCAGATCCAACGATCAGGCCGTTCGCGCAGGAACAGTAGAAACAATTGGAACGTCCCGTCCGCTTAGTGCGCCGGTTCAGGGGTGACGTTAACCAACATGTTCGTCCGCAGATTGAGGGTCTCGATGGTCATCTTCGCGATCAGGCCCTTCACTTGGTCAGGCAGCGACTGGTCAGCGCGCTCATCGAGAATGCTCGCCAGGCTCGGGCGAGGACGCAGGCAAACGTAAAGCGGCGTATTTCCGCCCACGACCAGTCGGTACCAGAGCGTCTCTCCGTTCAACTTGGATTGCTCGGCGGCGAGCGCCGCCTCGAACGCTTTGCCCGCGCCATAGTTGAGCTCCACTGTTGTGTACTCGGCTCGAAGAGTCGGCGTTGGAACGCCATTCCCGCGCGACAGCTCCGGCAGGAATTCGTAGACGCCGTTTCCCAGGAATTGAGCGTGTGGCAGGACGTTGATGGCATTGTCCCGCTCGTCTTCGATCGGCGAGACCGGGTTGCTCAGTTCGGCCGCCGTGTGTCCGAAGGTTGCGTAGATGATCCACCGCTGTCGTTCCGCTGATGCCCAGACCGAATAGCTATACCAGGCAAACGTGTCCTTGGCCTGACGATGCCACTCAAGGTGGCGTATGTACCCGGCCTCCCAGTCAACCGAATGACCGTCAAGCGCCCGCATGATCGCGATGCGAGCGTAGGGACCGGGCGGCTGCGCGGTTTGGGTTGTTTGAGAAATGAGTAGCGCCGGCAACACCGTGCCAACCAGAAGTGCGGTGACAAAGATCCTGATCCAACCACGCTTCACGATTTTGCCTCCTCCAGGTCGACCGCTTTGGTCGTCAATCCCGCTTCACCCGTAGAGGGAATCCTAATGAAGCAAAACCGGCATTTTGCGACACAGATTCGTCGAAACCCGCCATCCCGGTTGTGCAGCCTTGCTAAACGCTTTAAGGTGGCGGCATAGTGAGTAAACCCATGGCCACATACAAGAGAGTCTGGCAGGCCTCGCCACTCCTCGCCGAGCCGTCGGATCATCGTCGTCGTAGTACCGCCAGTGGATGAGCTTGATCTGGTCGGACCTCTGCAGGTTTTCAATTCGGTGAACCGCCTTGCGGGCAGGAAGATTTACGCGATTGAGGTGGTCACGAACTCGGACTGCCTGACCGTCGAGGGCGAGGGCGGAGTCTTGACCTTCATCGCCAAACACCACTTCAACAAAGTCGAAGGCGCCTGCGACTCCGTGCTCCTGGTTTGCGGACTGGGCAGCCGATCCATACGCGACGCGGCGCTCTCTGCCTGGCTGAAGAAGATGACGGCAGCGGTGCGCCGGATGGGTGCGGTATGTGTGGGCGCTTTTCTACTCGCCGAGGCGGGGCTGCTGGATGCCCGCCGAGCGACCACGCACTGGAGATTCGGCCGCGAAATGGCAACACGATATCCAGGTGTGCTCGTCCAGCACGATCCGCTCTGGGTCAAAGACGGAAACATCTACACTTCGGCAGGTATTTCCGCGGGCATTGATCTCGCCCTTGCGTGGGTGGAGGAAGATTGCGGCGCCGGTCTGGCGCATGAAGCCGCGCGCGAGCTGGTGTTGTTTCTGCGACGCCCGGGTGGACAGCCGCAGGTCAGCGTCTCGCTTGCCTCACAGGCTTCGGAGATGATGTCGATCCGTGAGCTGCAGATCTGGATTGCCGAGCATCTCCAGACGAAACTGTCGGTCGAGGATCTTGCCGGTCGGATGGCGATGAGCGTGCGGAACTTCGAGCGCGTTTTTACTCGGGAAGTGGGCACGACACCATCGCAATACGTGCTTCAGATGCGGGTAGAGGCGGGGCGTCGACAGCTCGAACGCACCGAGAAAGGGCTCAAGCAGGTAGCCTCGGCCGCTGGATTCGGGAACGTCGACGTGATGAGGCGCGCCTTCGTTCGGCTGTTGGGAATCACCCCCCGCCGTTACCGGGAACTCGCGGAACATTCGAACGGGAAATGAAGACGCTTTCCGCGGAGGGTGCTTGCTTCACATCAGGAAGAACTCTGGTGTCCAAACATAAAAATGGCCATGCGCCTTGTAATTCGAGGAAGGTAAAATTCGGGACGGTGCGCCTGACGGTCATTCCGATTATCCAGATTATCCATGGACGTCCGCTGCACTTTGATCGAGTTAGATTTCTTGATTTTGTCGATTACTTCCTGCAATGTCAGAGGCAACATCTGGAATCTCCCAGGCAACTCATTGTTGGCACTTTGCCGCACTTCACGTCGAGTCGCAATACGGTAGATGCTGTAGGTTCCCTAAGGTAGTCGCCCGCTCTCCGAATGGAGGCGCGCTTGAACGCCTACCGGTTGAGCTTTCCCGACTTTTTGCTGTGACAGATTAAACCGGGCTTGAAGTTTCGCCGACTCAGATCGAAGGATTTGAGGTTTACGCACAGGTGCTGAGCGCTCTTCGAGGGTGAGGCGAAACGGCGCATCCTGCCCGTCATCACCCTTTCGGCGCGGCTAGTTTGTAGCGGTTCCCAGGTTGGCTTCGTGCTGCGCTTTAGCCTGCAACGCCAGCTTTTTCTCAATCCGTTGGACGAGCTTCTGAACCTTGTAATCTTCCCTGTGCTGCGGGGCTCTCTGCTGGGTTGTCTGCTGGTTTGTCATGCCCACAGTCTGCCACAGGCCGGGCCACTTAGCTAGCTGTGGATTAATCACGCTTTCCGAGAATTCATCCCGCTTTAACATGCGGGGTTTAGGCTTTGCTGGGTCACTTTCTGCCAATTGCGCAGAGCCTAGCTGTACTCACGTCAACCGCAATGAAGGAGAAAGCAAATGTCGAAAGAAGCGGCGGAACATCACCACAGTGCCGCGCATCATCATGAACGTGCAGCGTATCATCACACAGAAGCCGCCAGGCATCACGAAGCCGGAGATCACGAAAAGGCCGCCCACCACGCCCACACAGCTCACGGACACGTAACTCACGCCACTCATCACGCCTCTGAGGCCGCGAAATTGCACCTGGAGCATCACGGAGGTCACAAAGGCGTCAGCGCATCGCAGGAGAGTAAAAAGAAAGAAGTTGCTTGAGCTGATTGTGCGTTTGATACAACAAGGCGGCCGGCAGGTCGCCTTTGTTATTGAAAGGAAAAGGGCGTGATTCTGGTGGTAAACGGCGGCGCGAGGCTTGGAAGAGAAATATGGTGGTCAGATTGCCGGTCGATGTAAGCGTGAACTAAGATAGTGCGGCCATAGAAAATCCCATATCAAGTTGGTCAGTCAAAGAGGAGCAGGAGCATGACGGCATCGGCTGAAGTACTTCCCAAAAAACCGGCGAGAAAGCGCACGCCGTGGACGGCGCTGGACTCGCACTATAAGAAGGTATCGAAACTGCACCTTCGGGATCTTTTCGCGGAAGATCCCATGCGCGGGGAGCGCATGGTGGTCGAGGCGGTCGGCCTCTATCTCGACTACTCCAAGAACCGCGTCACTGACGAGACGCTGAAGCTGCTGTTCAAGCTCGCGAAGTACGCCGGCCTGCAAGAACGGATCGAGGCTATGTTCCGCGGAGACAAAATCAACGTCACCGAGAACCGGGCCGTATTGCACATCGCCCTGCGGGCCCCGAGGGGTGCTTCGATCCTGGTGGATGGCAAAAACGTCGTGCCCGAGGTTCATGCCGTGCTCGACCGGATGGCCGACTTCGCGGAGCGCGTGCGTTCCGGCGCATGGCAGGGTCATACCGGAAAACGCATTCGCAACGTCATCAACATTGGGATCGGCGGCTCGGATCTCGGGCCGGTCATGGCCTACGAAGCCCTCAAGTATTACAGCGACCGCGCCTTGACCTTCCGCTTCGTCTCGAACGTCGATGGCACGGACTTCGCGGAAGCGGTACGCGATCTCGATCCCGCGGAGACCTTGTTCATCGTCTCCTCGAAAACCTTCACCACCCTGGAAACCATGACCAACGCGCAAACCGCGCGCTCGTGGTCGCTGGCGGGACTGGGAGGCGATGAAAAAGCGGTTGCCAGGCACTTTGTTGCGGTTTCCACCAACGCCGCAGAGGTCACGAAATTCGGAATAGACACCGCCAACATGTTTGGCTTCTGGGACTGGGTTGGTGGACGCTACTCGATGGATTCTGCGATTGGCCTTTCGACCATGATCGCCGTTGGCCCGGAAAACTTTCGCGCGATGCTCGATGGCTTCCACCAGATGGATGAGCACTTCCGCAGCACTCCGTTCGAACGCAATCTGCCGGTCGTCATGGGTCTGATTGCTTTATGGAATAACGACTTTCTCGGCGCGGAAACAGTTGCGGTATTGCCCTACGAGCAGTATCTGAAGCGGTTTCCTGCATATCTTCAGCAGCTAACCATGGAGAGCAATGGAAAGCATGTCACGATCGAGGGCAACCCGGTTTCTCGTGAGACTGGGCCGGTCTACTGGGGCGAGCCGGGAACCAACGGGCAACACTCGTTCTACCAGCTCATTCATCAAGGCACCAGGCTCATCCCATGTGACTTCATCGCCTTTGCCAAAGCGCTGAATCCGGTGGGCCGGCATCACGATATGCTTCTGGCAAATGTTTTCGCGCAAACCGAAGCTCTCGCCTTCGGCAAGACGCCCGAGCAGGTGAAGGCTGAAGGCACACCCGATTGGCTGGTACCCCATCGAGTGTTTGAGGGCAACCGCCCATCGAACACCATTCTGGCCGACCGGCTCACTCCCGAAGCCTTGGGCAAGCTGGTTGCTCTTTATGAACACTTGGTGTTTACCCAGGGCGTGATCTGGAACATCGATTCATTCGACCAGTGGGGCGTTGAACTGGGCAAAGTGCTGGCTCAACGAATCATTCCGGAGTTGGAGAGCAAGACAGATCCCGAACTTCATCACGATAGCTCAACCAATCGTCTGATTCGCACCTACCGGAAGCTGAGAGATGCCGTGTGACCGCTCCTGCTTTGCGCAATGAACAAATACGTAGGAGGGAATCACATGACAATCGATAAACAGCCAGGAGTGGCCAGCGTGCTGCCTGCGGGCACTGCGGCGCCCGATTTCAGTTTGCACGTCACCCCGGACCAGACGCTCTCCCTGAGTGAGTTACGCGGCAAGCCTGTGATTCTGGCTTTCTATCCCGCGGACTTTAGCCCGGTGTGCGGAGATCAGATGGCGCTTTACAACGAAGTCCTTCCCGAGTTCCAGAAATTTGGAGCGGAGTTGCTGGGCATCTCGGTGGATGGCGTCTGGTGCCATCACGCTTTTGCCGAAGCCCGTCATCTGCACTTTCCGTTGCTGGCGGATTTTGAGCCCAAAGGAGCGGTCGCACAAATGTATGGCGCCTACCGCCGCGCGGATGGATTTTGCGAGCGCGCCCTGTTCGTCATCGACAAATCCGGAATCATCGCCTGGAGCTATCTCTCGCCGGTTGCGGTCAATCCCGGTGCGGACGGTATTCTGCAGGCCCTCGAAGATCTATCCAAATAAATAGTGTCTAAAGAGGAGGAGTCCATGGCTATGCTCAAAGTGCCGGTCACGCCCGAAGATCACTTCCAGGGTGCGAAAGACGCAGCTGGAACCCTGGTGGAGTACGGCGACTACGAATGCCCTCATTGTGGAAGCGCCTATTCCATCGTCAAGCGGGTGCAAAAGCATTTCGGCAAAGAACTGCGCTTTGTATTCCGAAATTTTCCTTTGCAGCAGATCCATCCACACGCTGAATCCGCCGCCGAAACAGCTGAGTTCGCCGGCGCTCACGGAAAGTTCTGGGAGATGCACGATGCCTTGTTCGAAAACCAGCAGCGCCTGGGCGCCCCGCTCTATTCGGAGCTTGCCCCGGAAATGAAATTGTCTCCCGAGGAACTTGAGCAGGCGCTGGAAGAAGGGAAGTATAAGAGCCGGGTTCGGGACGACTTCAGCGGCGGCGTGCGCAGCGGAGTCAATGGCACGCCGACCTTCTTCATCAATGGGAAGCGTCATGACGGACCTTTCGACTACGAGAGCCTGGTGCAGGCGATTGAAGGAGCGATCGGCGATCAGCGGAACACGATGAGCGCTTAGGGGCCAACAGCTCTCGGCTCAGCCACGTCGGACACGCGGACGCTGCGACGCCATCGCTGCGGGGAACGTAAGCGGACAGCGGGATTGCAGCCCGGTTCTTTTGGAGTAGAATGTTGCGCGAGCCGCTTAGGAACTCACCGCAAGTAGTCGACGCTGGTGTGAAGTCGGCCTGTCTACATCTGCTTAAGCGCGCTTAGAACACCAGATCCACCCACGGGAAGGAGATGCCA
This sequence comes from Terriglobia bacterium, assembly GCA_963734265.1. Taxonomy (GTDB): domain Bacteria; phylum Acidobacteriota; class Terriglobia; order Terriglobales; family Acidobacteriaceae; genus JAIQFF01. The sequence continues at coordinate 392,475 of CAVTGN010000007.1, read as the reverse complement.
TGCCTAGCCAATGGCACATCTCAAGGTCGGGAATCAGACTCTCCACACACCTCGCCCGCGCTGACAACAGCAGGCATTCCAATTTCGCCACGACGCTGTGGATTCTGGGCTGTGTTGTTTATCTTCTGTTGTCGGTCGCGTGTGAAAACAAGAATGTGTCGGCAGCGGCCGCGCCCCCGCCCAGTGTTCAGGTCACCGAAGTTGTCCAGCGAGATGTTCCCATCTATCACGAATATCTCGCGACTCTGGATGGATATGTGAACGCGCAGATCCAGCCCCAGGTTTCAGGCTACCTCATCAAGCAGAATTATCTGGAAGGCGCGCTGGTCAGCAAGAACCAGATACTCTTCAAAATCGATCCCCGGCCCTTTCAGGCAATCGTGGATCAGGCCAAGGCGCAGGTCGCGCAAGCCCAGGCGCAGCTTGGTAAGACCCAGCTGGACGTGCAGCGGGACACGCCGCTGGCAAAGGAAAGGGCAATTGCGCAGAGCCAGCTCGACAATGACATTCAAGCTAACTTGGCCGCCAAGGCGACCGTCCAGGCCGATCAGGCGGCTCTCGAACAGGCGGAACTGAATCTGGAATTCACCAACGTCCGTTCGCTCATCGACGGCGTTGCCGGAATCGCCACCGGCCAGGTGGGAAATCTTGTGGGCCCGCAAACGCTGCTCACAACGGTTTCTCAGCTCGAGCCGATTAAAGCTTACTTTACGGTAAGCGAACAGGAATACCTGGCATTCGTGAAGCGCAACCCGACGGCGGCAGATCGAGAGGCGCGGGAGAAACAACTTGACCTGGACCTGATCCTTTCCGACGGCTCTAACTACCCGCGACAGGGAAAGTTCTATTTCGCTGATCGTCAGGTGGATATCCAGACGGGATCAATTCGGCTGGCTGGTCTGTTCCCGAATCCAAGCAACGTTCTTCGCCCCGGCCAGTTCGGCCGCATCCGTTTCATCAGCTACACCCGAAAAGGAGCGCTGCTCGTACCCCAAAAGGCGGTCGTGGAGCTGCAGGGAAGCTATCAGGTGGCCGTGGTCGGGGCCGACAACAAAGTCAGTTTGAGGACGGTGCAGGTCGGAGAACGAAGTGGGGCCATGTGGATTGTGAACCAGGGTCTCAAACCTCAGGAGCGCGTGGTAGTTGAGGGTGTGCAAAAAGTCAGGGACAGTATGCAGGTCAACCCCACTTTGGTAGCCGCTTCGGCAGAGGGCAATTGAACCATGTCGAAGTTCTTCATCAACCGTCCGATTGTCGCTATGGTGATCGCGATCGTCACCGTCATTGTCGGCGCGGTCACGATCGCGGGCCTTCCTGTCGCCCAGTTTCCCAACATCGCGCCCCCCGAAGTTCAGGTTCTCGCCACCTACGTCGGCGCGGATGCGCAGACCCTCGAACAGGCGGTTGCCACCCCCATCGAGCAGCAGATGAGCGGCGTGGACAACATGAACTACATGTACTCGTTGAATGCGACGGCGAATTCCCAAACCACGCTGATCGTGAATTTCGACGTCGCAACGGACCCCAATACCGATCTGATTCTTGCCCAGTCAAGAGAGACCCAGGCCGCATCTCAGCTACCCGTTGACGTTACCAACTACGGAATCACGGTAAGAAAATCGGTGACCGCTCCGCTGATGCTGATAGCGGTCTATTCCCCGCATGGCACCTATGACGCGAGGTTCCTGGCGAATTACGCGTTCATCAATCTGGTTGATCCCATCACGCGCTCGCGGGGAATCGGTCAGGTCCAGGTATTTGGCGCAGGCCAGTATGCCATGCGTTTGTGGGTCAGGCCCGACGTGTTGGCCAAGCTGGGCATTACCGTCACCGAGATCGTCGGCGCGATCCAGTCGCAAAACACGGTCAATCCTGCGGGGCGGGTGGGTGGTGAACCGATACCTCCGGGCCAACAGTTTGCCTACGCGGTCCGCGCGCAGGGCCGCCTGGTCTCACCGGAAGAATTCGGAGAGATTGTGGTCCGCGAGTCGCCGCAGGGTGGCGTGGTGCGGGTCAAGGATGTCGCCCGGGTTGAGCTCGGAGCGCAGGACTACTCCGTCGCCGGACGACTGAACGGTAAACCGAGCGCCATTGTTGCGGTTTACCAGTTGCCTGGATCGAATGCGGTTGACGCGGCCAATGGGGTCAAGAAGCTGATGGCGGAGATGAAAAACCGCTTCCCCTCGGACATGGATTTCGCCTTGGCGCTCGACTCGACTCAATCTGTCGTCGAAGGCATAAGGGAAATCATTATTACGTTGTTGATCGCGATTGGCCTCGTGATCATGGTCGTGTACCTGTTTCTTCAAGGATGGCGCGCCACGCTGATTCCGCTGCTGGCGGTGCCGGTCTCATTAGTCGGCACGTTCGTGCTCTTTCCTTTGTTCGGCTTCTCCATCAATACCCTCTCGTTATTTGGTTTGGTGCTGGCGATTGGCCTGGTGGTGGACGACGCCATCGTGGTGGTGGAAGCCGTGGAACGTCACATCGAAGACGGGATGGCTCCGAAAGATGCGGCCTTGAAAGCGATGGAGGAAATCTCCGGCCCGGTGATCGGAATCGCGCTGGTACTGTCGGCCGTATTTATTCCCACCGCTTTCATCCCCGGCATTACAGGAAGGCTCTATCAGCAATTCGCAGTGACCATTGCGATCTCCGTGCTGCTCTCGGCGTTTAACGCATTAAGCCTCAGCCCTGCGCTGGCTGCACTGCTGCTGCGCCCCAAGAAGCCCAGCCGGGGACTTCTGAGAAGGTTCTTCGACGCATTCAACCGCCTGTTCGAACGCGTCACCAACGGCTACGTTCGAGTTTGCGCGGCCCTCATTCGCAAGAGTGTCGTGGCGTTCATCATGCTGGTTGGGTTCGGCGTCGGAGCCTGGTTTTTCAGTGGTAAAGTTCCGTCGAGCTTTCTTCCGGATGAAGATCAGGGCTACCTTTACATCAACCTGCAATTGCCAAGCGCGGCCTCTACCGAGCGCACCGACCTGGTCGCAAGGAAGATTGAGGATATTCTCGCTCACACTCCGGGAGTGCAAACCACAGCTACGGTTCTAGGGTTCAGTCTGCTCAGCTACACCCGGTCAACGTACAACGCGTTCTTTTGGGTCACCTTGAAACCGTGGGACGAGCGAACCGACCGGAACACCCAGTTTCAGGTGATTAAAGCGCGATTGAATCAAGCCCTCAGCAAGTTGCCGGAAGGGATTGCTTTTGATTTTTCGCCTCCCGCCATTCCCGGCGTGGGCACCTCGGGCGGATTCACCTTCGTCCTGGAAGACCGTGCCGGCAAGGATGTGCAATTCCTGGCCAGCAATTTGAACACGTTCCTGGCGGCTGCCCGCAAACGTCCTGAGATCGCGGGAGTCAGTACAACGTTCCTGGGCAGCGTGCCCCAGCAGTTCATCAACGTGGACCGCGACAAGGTGATCAAGCAGGCCGTGCCCGTCGCCGATGTCTACCGCACCATTCAAGCATTTATGGGCGGATTGTTCATCAACTACTTCAACCGTTTCGGACGGCAATGGCAGGTTTACATTGAGGCGGAGGGCGACTACCGAACCAAAGCAGAGAACGTGGGTCAATTTTATGTCAGGAATCAAAATGGCGGGATGGTCCCGCTCTCCGCGCTGACAAGTTTTGAACCGCTCTCCGGGCCGGAATTCACCATGCGTTACAACCTGTTTCGTTCGGCGCAGATCAATGGAAGCGCCGCTCCCGGCTACAGCTCCGATCAGGCGACGGCTGCCCTGGAAGAAGTGTTCGCACAAACCATGCCACCGGAGATGGGTTTCGACTACATAGGCATGTCGTATCAGGAAAAAAAGGCGCAGCAAGGCGTACCTCCGGCTGCGATCTTCGGGTTGTCGCTGCTGTTTGTTTTTCTCATTCTCTCCGCCTTGTATGAAAGCTGGACCCTGCCGTTCACCGTACTGCTCAGCACGCCGGTGGCGGTGTTTGGCGCATTCGCAGTTCTGTGGCTTCGCCGCGTGGTGCTGAGCTCTTTCTTGCCCCCTTTCATGGTGCAGATTGAGACCGATGTGTACTCGCAAATTGGGTTGGTCATGCTGATCGGACTGGCGGCAAAAAATGCCATTCTGATCGTGGAATTCGCCAAGGACGAATACGAACAAGGAAAGCCCCTGGTGGAAGCGGCTCTCACCGGGGCAAGGCTTCGCCTCCGGCCCATCCTGATGACCTCGCTGGCCTTTATTTTCGGGTGCATCCCGCTTTGGATAGCGTCGGGTGCCGGGGCGGTGGCCCGCCAGATCATGGGCACAACCGTCATCGGCGGCATGTTGGCGGCGAGCGCGCTGGGCATTTTCTTTGTCCCCGCGGTATTTTGCGCGGTGGAGAAATTCTCCGGTGCCGGGAGCAAGAACCCTTCCGCGAACGCGGTGCCTCTTTCCGGGCCAAATCCGACCGCGGAAAATCCAGCGGCAGGAGACGACTAGGATGAGGACGCTTCCTGCTCTTCCACTTTTGCTGGTGGTTCTGGGATTCGCATGCTCATGCGCCGTCGGGCCAAATTATAAGCGGCCGGCAGTCAACGTTCCTCCTGACTATCGCGGCCTCGCACCCGAAGCAGCGGGCAAAGGCGACGCCCGATCCCTTGCCGACGAAAAGTGGTGGGAGGTTTTCCAGGATGAACAATTAAAGGAGCTGGTCAAGACAGCGTTGCAACAGAATTATGACGTCCGCATCGCGGCCACGCGGATTCTGCAAGCCCAGGCGCAGTTGGGCATCACCCGGGCCGATCAGTTTCCAACCATCGCGGGCGGTGTCGCGGGGGAGAACCTGCGCAGCCCGCGGTCGAAATTTTTGAATGCGTACGATACCAGCGCAACCCAGGTGAGTGGAAACCTGGCCTGGGACCTGGACTTCTGGGGCAAGTTTCGCCGCGCAACCGAATCAGCCCGCGCCAATCTGGCAGCTACCGAGTGGGCCCGGCAGGAAGTCATTACTGTTCTGATCGCGAACCTGGCCGCCGCCTACTTCCAGCTTCGCGCGCTGGACTCGCAGCTTGAGATTTCTCAGCGAACCCTGGCATCGCGGCAGGATTCCCTGCGCCTCACCCGCCTGCTGGCGGATGGCGGCTCGACCTCCATGCTCGACGTCCGGCAGGCGGAACAGCTTGTCTTCACCGCCGCTTCCGAGGTCCCCAGCCTGGAGCAACAGATTGAGCAGGAAGAAAATTTCATCAGCATTCTTATGGGCAACAACCCTGCACCGGTTCCACGCGGACGAAAATTGACCGAGCAGGAACATCCCGCCGCGGTGCCCGCCGGGCTGCCCTCTTCGCTGCTGGAGCGCCGGCCTGACATCCGCCAGGCGGAAGAGCAGTTGGTCTCCGCCAACGCTCAGATCGGAGTGGCGCGAGCCGCCTACTTCCCTGATATCTCTCTTACGGCGACGGCGGGATTTCAAAGTTCCGCGTTGACAAGTTTATTCACCGGACCGGCGGGACTGTGGAATTTCGGTGGAACCCTCACCCAGCCGATCTTCACCGCCGGGAAGCTGCGATCGAACGTCCGCCTGAGCGAAGCCCGGCAGCAGGAGTTCCTGCTTACCTACGAACAAACGATCCAGGGAGCGTTCCGGGACGTTTCCGACTCGCTGGTGGCTTACCGCAAGACCCAGGAATTTCGTCAGCAACAGGAATATCTGGTTGCCTCCGCCGAGGACGCCGCGCGCCTGTCGCACATGCGATACAACGGTGGCGTGGCCAGTTATCTCGAAGTTCTCACCAATGAAACGAACTATTTCTCCGCCGAACTCGACCTGGTACAAGCCCAACTCAATGAACGATTAGCCCTGGTGCAGCTTTACAAGAGCCTGGGTGGTGGTTGGGAACCGTAACTTCCTTATTTATATTTTGGTCGAAAGACTCACCACCCAGGAGCCTTAATGACGACCCGTCCTCCACTACCTCCGTTTACTCGCGACACCGCGATTCACAAGGTACGTCTGGCTGAGGACGGCTGGAATACACGCGATCCGGAAAAGGTGGCTCTGGCGTACGCAGTCGATTCGCGCTGGAGGAACCGCTCGGAGTTTGTGAATGGAAGGCAGGAGATCGTCGCTTTTCTGACCCGCAAGTGGACGAAAGAGCTCGACTACCGGCTGATCAAAGAGCTTTGGGCCTTCACGGATCATCGGATCGCGGTGCGCTTCGCTTACGAGTGGCACGATGACTCGGGCAATTGGTATCGGTCCTACGGCAACGAAAATTGGGAATTCAATAATGACGGTCTCATGCGGCTAAGGTTCGCATGCATTAACGATCTCCCCATCAAGGAATCAGATCGAAAATACCGTTGGCCGCTTGGCCGACGTCCGGACGAGCATCCGGGATTGAGTGACCTCGGTCTCTGAGAACCGGCTACCGCTTCAGGGCATCAACCGTCACCGCCTGGCACTCCTTAATTTCAGCTGCCGCCAGAGCTTTCCGGCACCTGCAGCTTCTGTCTTGACAATAGTCGTTACAACGGATATAATGGTTTTGCGATGAAGAAAAGGGTTGAGTCAGGAAAGAGCGGGCGACGCGTCGGATGTCCCGAGGAGGCAGCGTTTTTGGACCTGCTGCGCACCACGGACATGCTGTCGCGGGGACTCGCCCACATTCTCAAGGCGGAGGATCTTTCCTCGACCCAGTACAACGTGCTGCGAATCTTGCGCGGCGCGCCCGATGGACTGCCTTGCGGGGAAATCGCGTCCCGAATGATTACCCGGGACCCGGATATCACTCGCCTGCTCGACCGGCTGGAAAAGCGGGAACTGATTTCACGCTCCCGGGAAACCAGGGACCGGCGAACCGTAATTGCGCGGATCACGCCTGACGGACTCAAGCTTTTGGCCCGCCTGGATGGACCGGTCGAGGAGGGCCACCGCAAGCAGCTTGGCCACCTGGGACGGGAGCGGCTGCGGGCGCTCACGGAATTGCTGTGCGCCGCCCGGACCCAGGTAGGCTGATTTTTTTGGGGAATATATATGTTGCAACGAATATCGTCTTAACGCATCCAATGCGTAGATTTAGTTTCAAATAGAAAGGACAATTACCATGAATACACTGGCTACACCGCAAACCACCGCAACCACAACCTGGAACATTGATCCGGCTCATTCCGTGGCCGAGTTCAAGGTTAAGCACATGATGATCTCCAACGTGAAGGGACAGTTCCCCAAGATTTCCGGGGCCTTGACCCTAAACGAGTCTGACCACACAAAATCTCGCGTCGAGGCCTCAATCGAAGCTGCGTCCATCGAAACCCGCGACGCCCAGCGCGACGCGCACCTGAAGAGCGCCGACTTCTTTCACGCGGAGAAGTTCCCCACGCTGTCTTTCAAATCAACCAGCATCCGCCGGGTTCGGGACGGAGAACTGGCCGTCGAGGGCGACCTGACGATCCGTGGGGTCACGCGCAAAGTGCTCTTTAGCGTGGAGGGTCCGACCCCGCCCACGAAAGATCCCTGGGGCAACACCCGGCTGGCAGTCTCGGCAACCACCAAGATCAACCGCACGGATTTCGGCCTTACCTGGAACACAGCGCTCGAAGCTGGTGGCATTCTCGTCGGCGACGAAGTGACCATTACGCTGGATGTCCAGTTTGTAAAGGCCGCCTAAATGATTTGCCGCGCGGCATAATGGAAAATGCCGCGCGGCGCAGAAAGAGGGAACTTATGTCACTCCGACCAGTGAAACAGATTATTCAAACCAAACCCACCCTTGAAGGGGCGGGGGTAAAACTGCAACGGGCCTTCGGTTTCGGCAAAACCAAGGACTTCGATCCGTTTCTCCTGCTGGACGATTTCCGCAACGACAAGCCGGCAGACTACCTCGCGGGATTTCCCTGGCATCCGCACCGGGGCATCGAAACCATTACCTACGTGCTCGCGGGCTCGGTCGAGCATGGCGACAGCCTCGGCAACCAGGGCAAGATGACCGCCGGCGATGTGCAATGGATGACGGCAGGCAGCGGCATCCTGCACCAGGAGATGCCCAAGGGCGACCAGCAGGGGCGCATGCACGGCTTCCAGTTGTGGGCGAACCTGCCCTCAGCGCTGAAGATGACTGATCCGCGGTACCAGGACATCCCCTCGAGTGCAATTCCCGAGGTCACCGACGATGACGGCACCCGTGTGCGCGTCATCTGCGGCGAGTTCTGGGGAAAGAGGGGACCGGTGGAAGGGGTGGCGGCCGATCCGAATTACCTCGACATCTCGGTTGGCCCAGGTCAGCGGAAGCGGCTCAAGGTCGAAACTACACGCAACGCCTTTGCCTACGTTTTCGCGGGCTCCGGAACGTTTCGCGATGCCTCGGATCCTCGCGCGGTTCTGACTGAACAGGCGGCAGATCCCAATGCGCCGGCGAAGTATGACGTCGGCAATCACTCGCTGGTGCTGTTCGACCGCGGCGACGAGATCACCGTCCAGGCCGGCGACGAGGGTATCCGTTTCCTGCTGGTGTCGGGCAAGCCGATCGAAGAGCCGGTCGCATGGTACGGACCGATCGTAATGAACACTCAGGAGCAGCTGCGGCAAGCGATGGCCGAACTGCAAACCGGAGAGTTCATTAAACATCAGCATCAGCATCAGCGTTGAAACCGGCAATGACCTGCGGGGCGAGGTCATCCTTCACTCGCCCCGTAGTCTAGAATGCGGTAACCAGCTTTCGAAGCGAATCGTAGCGTTTGCTCCTCCAATCGTCTGGCCTTCATGCGCCCTGAATGGCATCCGTCGCGTCAATGAGAACACCTTGCGATGAAGCGGCAATGCGACTTGCGCCAACCGGAATTCCATGCGGACCCCAGTCGAGAGCCTGGATTCTTGCCGCGACCATTCTCGGTTCCAGCCTGGCTTTCATCGACAGCACGGTCGTCAACGTAGCTCTGCCCGCGATCCAAGCCAACTTTCATGCCACGGTCGTCGACGTTCAGTGGGTGGTCGAGTCTTACGGACTCTTTCTAGGTGCTTTGATTCTGGTCGGCGGCTCGCTCGGGCGACCTGTTCGGACGCCGCCTGATGTTCGTGGCCGGTGTGGCCATTTTCGCCCTGGCTTCCGCCGCTTGCGGTGTTGCCTCGAGCATTCAGCAATTGATCATTGCGAGAAGCATTCAAGGAGTGGGGGCTGCACTGCTCGTGCCCGGCAGCCTGGCGATTATCAGTACATCCTTCGACGAGAAGAGCCGCGGTCAGGCGATCGGGACGTGGTCCGGATTCACGGCGATCACAAGCGCCATCGGGCCGGTTCTGGGAGGCTGGCTGGTGGAGCATGCTTCCTGGCGATGGGTATTCTTCATCAATCTTCCGCTGGCGGCGGCCGTGATCGTCATTTCGCTTTGGTGGATTCCAGAAAGCCGCAGCGCCGGGGCGGAGCGCATAGATTGGTTGGGAGCGATTCTTGCCACTGTCGGACTCGGCGGTTTGGTCTACGGGTTTATTGAGTCGGTCAACCTGGGTTGGAGAAATCCCCTTGTGTTCGTGAGTTTGATTGTCGGCTTCGGTTGTCTTATCGCGTTCGTGTTCGTCGAGGCGCGACGTCACTGCGCCGATGCTTCCGCTCGCATTGTTTGAATCCCGCAGCTTCAGCGGCGCGAACCTGCTTACGCTGTTTCTATATGCTGCGATTGGGATTTTCTTTTTCCTGTTTCCATTGAACCTGATCCAGGTCCAGGGATATTCCACAACGGCAACCGGCGCGGCTCTCCTTCCCTTGATTCTGCTTATATTCGTTCTTTCCCGCTGGTCTGGCGGACTGGTCGCACGTTATGGCTCCGAAGGTCCACTGGTGATTGGCCCTCTGATCGCCGCTTTGGGTTTCATTCTGTTCGTTGTGCCCGCCGTTGGGGGCACCTATTGGAAGGCGTTTTTCCCGGCGGTGATTGTTCTGGGGTTCGGGATGGCAGTCACCGTGGCTCCTCTCACCACGGTCGTCATGAATTCAGTGAGTCAGGACCGGGCCGGTACGGCTTCTGGAATCAACAACGCCGTGGCGCGGGTAGCGGGCGTACTTGCGATTGCAGTCTTGGGGATCGTGATGGTGAAGGCTTTTGGTTCTCGACTGAACCACAGCTTGGCTCATTTCTCGCTGCCGCCCGCCGTTCTGCAGCAGCTTCAGGCAGACGAGATCAAACTCGCCGGCTTGCACGTACCCGATGGCCTCAATCCCGGCTACCAGTGCGGCCATCAAGCAGTCCGTCGGGGAAGCATTTGTGTTTGGATTCCGGATTGTAATGTTGATTTGCGCAGGTCTGTCCCTGGCGAGTGCTGCGGTCGCGTGGCTCATGATTCCGAAGGATCGTGATCGCCTTAGGTAAGCTGCCCAACCTCGCTCCGTCTCTCGCAACCGTCATTGACAGACGACGGCCAAGTGCTCGACCGACCTGCGCGACCCAAAAAACGAAAAGAAAATCGGAGCACTGGTCCGCCGGCATCTAGTGGAGAAGGAGGATCAACATGCAGACCAATAAGTCCACATCCCAGCCGGGCGGTCAACTCGCCAAGAGTGCCGGAGAATTCCTGATCGGAAATGATCTTCGGATTACGCGACTGGGATTTGGCTCCATGCGAATCACGGGAAAGGGGATTTGGGGCGAGCCCGCGGATCGACCCGAAGCTCTTCGGGTTTTGCGGCGGGCAGTCGAGTTGGGAATTAATTTCATAGACACCGCCGACTCCTACGGACCAGCCGTGAGTGAAGAATTGATCGCCGAGGCTTTGCACCCGTATCCGGCCGGCCTGGTAATCGCCACCAAGGGCGGCTTCATGCGGCCGGGCCCCGACAAGTGGGTCGAAAACGGAAAGCCGGAACATTTGAGATCGGCGCTCGACGGCAGCTTGCGCCGGTTGCGTCTCGAGCGGATTGATCTCTATCAACTGCATCGCATCGATCCGAAAGTTCCAGCCGAAGATCAACTCGGCGCACTGAAAGACCTGCAAGCGCAAGGAAAGATCAAACACATCGGCCTGTCGGAAGTAAGCGTGCGTCAGATCGAGCATGCGCGCAAGATCGTTCCAATTGTGAGCGTCCAGAATCGTTACAGCGTGTCTGACCGGGGCTCGGAAGACGTTCTGGAATACTGCGAAAAAGAGAAGCTGGGTTTCATTCCGTGGTTTCCGCTGGCGGCGGGTCGCGTTTCGGGCGCGGACAGCCCGATCAGTCGCGTGGCAGCGCGCTTGAAAGCTACGCCGTCTCAGGTGGCTCTGGCCTGGCTGCTTTCACGATCTCCAGTGATGCTGCCGATACCGGGAACTTCGAAGGTTGCGCACCTCGAAGAAAACGTGGCGGCCGCCGGCTTGAAAATTGACGAAAATAAAATGCAGGAACTGGGTCTTACGGCATAAACCCAGGCCGCATATAACCAGGTTCGATCGCAGCGCAATGCTACGACGCGCCTGCCTTGAACAACTTTGCCAGACGATCGATGTCGGCAGGACTAGCGTCGCCGACCACGAAGTAGCGAAGCCCGCCTTGACTCCACGTCTCCGTGTTGAATGGCAGTTTCTTCGACGACAGAGAAATGTCACCCAACCTGGCCTGCAATGCTTGTTGCTGGAAGATGAACACAGAGATGTGATGTTTCCTAACGTCGTAGATCAGATGCGCTCCGGGAGTTTGGTCAAGGTAGGTCATGCGGCCTCCGACCAAGGAGAACTCGGAGTTTTGCAGCTCGGGTAGATCGAACGCGAAGGGAATCCTTCCCTGGAACCAGGGCTTCACGGTGTGCCGATCCGAAGAGACCACGTCCACCGGCGATGCGCTGGCCAGCATCTGCACATGCAGGTCTGCAATCTCGCTGAAAGCGCGGTCGCTGCCGGTGCGGTTTCTGACATAGATTGAAGTCAGCGCACCTACCCCGAGTATCACGAGCGCCGCGCGGTGGCTAATATCCATCCCAGGCCGAGCTTTCGCCGAGGTTTGGACGAAATTGTCCGCTCCATCTTTCTGCGGAATTCGGCACTGGGAGTAAAACGCTTGCCCGCGACCTGGATCGCGCGCTTCATCTGCACGCGCGCAAGGGCGTCCGCCGAGCAAGCAGGGCAGCCGCGCACATGAGCGTCGAAGCTGCGCATCTCCTCCTCCGCAAGCTCTCCGTCGAGGTAGGTGTCGAGTTTTGCTCTCCAGGATTCGCAAACCATGGTTCATCCTTTGTGAAGCTGTAGCCTTAACCCCTCGCGCAAGGTTTTTCTGGCGCGCGATAAACGCGACATCACCGTCCCGATCGGGATGGAAAGAGTCTCCGCAATTTCCTGATAGGACATTTCCTCCACTTCACAAAGCAGCAGAATCTCCCGATAGTGCACCGGTAGCTCGTTAATGGCACCCTGCACCAGTTCGGAGTCGGAGCGTTTCAGCAGAGTCGTTTCGGGAGTCTCATTCTCAACTGCATGTTCGGGTCCGTCCTCATCCGAATCAAGAGGAACGGTTGAGGTAGCTCTTAGTCCGGTACGCGAAGTCAGGAAGGTATTGCGCAAGATGCGATACATCCATGCCCGAAAATTGGTTCCCAGCTGGAAAGACGAGAACCCCTTCAAGGCCTTTACGTAAGTTTCCTGGACCAGATCTTCGGCCTCTTCGCGATTCTGCGTCAACCAGTGCGCGAAGTTGTAGAGCTGATCGAAGAGAGGCATCGCCAGCTCTTCGAAGGAATCGGATTGAGGGTCCCCTCGGGACATCCATATAAGACTAAACCAGCGTGAAGAATTTGTTATTCCTTCGGGTGGCAATAATTCCACCGCCCGCAGCCGGCTCCCGGCCGGGATATCTTCTTAATAAGACGGAGCGGCAGCGAGGACACTCAGTTCTCTCTGTCAGGCTTGGGATGAGATGTACTCGGAAGTAGCTTCTGCCGAGCGGGCGCCTGCTCCACAAGTAAGGGAATGACAAGTTTCAGTGCTTCGATTTCTTTCCGGACTCGGACAAGCTCAATCTCCTTTTGCCAAAGCTTGTACTCCCACTGGGCCTCGACATAGACACGGGCATTTTCGATGAACGCTGTCGCGAGTATGATGCAGTTGCTTGCCGCCTCGCCGTACCCTTCCATGCTTGGCGGTCGCGTGGTGCATTCGTCGTCTGCCTTCAAAAACTTCTTGACCATTCTGTTTGGATGTTCGAGGACGAGCGCAGTTTGCTTTTGCAGGGAAGGGCCGGGCACCGGCATTGGCTGGGATGCCATAGCGAGGGGAGGATATCAAAACACCAGAAGTGCCGTTTGTAAATCCTTTCTTTTTCACTAAGTGCAGCGCGGCTAAACCATTGCGGCCGTGGCAACAAGGCCTTACCCTTGGTGAGGAGGCGCAGGAAAACTTTCTATGGCGACATCGGAACGAGATCCCAGCATTGACGAGTATCTGCGCAAGAGGCTGATGCCGGTGGAAGGCGTGATTCCCCGACTGGCTGGGATTGACATGTACGGAAACTCCATCCCAGCCGGAAGTGTGGGAGGGGATCTCTTTGAGTACATTAATTTTCAGCAACGCTACAACATCGATGCGCGCATCGCCGCAGCTCTCCGGATGTCCGCCAAATATCTGGAGCCTCTCCCCAAAGGTCAGGCGCCGAGGAATTCCGTGGATAGTCACGTGCGATGGCTGGAATCCAGACCCGGGTACAACGAAACTATGGGTGTGGAGTACAGAAAGGCCAAGAGCTCAGAGCAAGTGAGAATCGCCGAGGACCTGCCACAACTTTATACGACTGCCGGAGTGCTGTTGGTGGATGCACAGGGCCACGGGATCGTCTCCGCCAAAATTGCGTCAACCGTGCATGACACCTTCCAGGCATTCATGCTTTCGGAGCTGGATCAGAATGGCAAGACCACGCCAAAATTCTTCGAGAAAATCAATCTCCGGCTGGCGCAATCCGTCACCGCTCGCAACGCCCTGGGACACGATTCGGATGATACTTCGCGCGAAATTGCGACCATGATCTACGGCGAAATACGTCCGGGTGGGCATTTTCGTTTTGTAAACTTCGGCCACCCGACTCCGCTTATATTTTCCGCGGAATACGACCGGTTCGTGGAGTTCGACAAGGAGCACATGGATCAGTTCCCGGCGCTGGGATTGGAGATTCCAGAAGACCATCCTGACCGGAACAAGTATTTCTCCATCACCCTCCGGAAAAGACAGTTGAACATCTCTGACGTGTCGGAAATCACGCTGATGAGCCCGGGAGATATCATCTTTCTATACACAGACGGAGTTTACGACGGCAGCGATGAACAGGACCGAGCGCAGATCGAGCAAGTAGTCCGTGAGCATAAGCGTAAGCCGGCGAAAGAGATCTGCAACGCCATCATGGAGTACGCAGTGAAGCAGGACGAGCATCTGCGCGAGATTAACGAACCCGACCGCATCGATGACAAGACCGCGTTCATCATTAAGCGCGAATAAAGCTGAACGCGATTAGAGCTGAACGTGACGGAGGCAATGCTCCATTCACTCTGTCAATCGGCGGTCACGGCTGAGGCGATCAGAGCCTCAGCCTTGGCGTCGAGCGCCTGGGCAGCGGCCAGCAGTTCGGGATTGTCATCCACCACGATCAGCGAAGATGGGACGACGTACGTTATGTTGCAGGTGGCGCCGTCGTCGCTCTCGGCCAGCAGGAGTTCGATGGGCACGAAGAGGCCGGCGGTGTAGTCATGCCGGAGCATGGTGATCGCAATCAGCGGATTGCCGAAGATCCAGCGAAGCAGCCGGCGCTTGATGCCGTACTTCGAAATCCAGCGGCTATGATCCACCTGGGCCATCAGCATGAAACCGCTGTCCCCAACGTTCTCCTGGATCTTCGCGGCGAACTCCTCCCGGGTTCCGGGCTGACCCACAACATTATCCAGGCTCATTTCGCCGACCCGCGGCCGTAGCCGTGCCAGCACCTTGTCGAAGCTCAGGCTGCTGTAGTGACGGATGCGCTTGCCTGTAAAGGCGATTTCTTCACGTTTGCTTCCGACGATTTCGCTCATGCTGTACGCCTCCTGCCCGGCCCTGAACAGCTCTTGCCCGGCACCTTTGTCCAGCACCAAGGTTAGAGGTGATAAAGCTATCGTCGTTACAAAATATTCTTGGGGAGAATAAGAGCCAGCGGGAAAGAAGCAGGTCCGCAATTGGGACTTGCATCGGTTTGGGATTCCAGCACGCACGCGCACCGGAAGCCTCATCTTGGCACAAAGATATCCACGAGACTGTATAAAAGGAACCACTTCGAGCGTGAATTAACCGGTTTCGTACCTCTCGGTACACATATTGAATCCTCATAATCCTGCTTCGCATCTCAACTACAACACTGGGGTCTAAGAGACTGGGGTCCAATGCAATGATCAAATTGAGAAAGTTTGGGCTGATTCTATCCATCGGGCTGTTGGGTCTGGTTATTCTCACAACTTCCGGATGCGGCAAGACCGAAGTCAGAGCCTCGGCCCCACCCGCCCTTCCCGTCAATACGCAGACGGTGAGCCTGGCTCCCGTGCCGCGCCTGGATGAATACGTGGCCACGGTGAAGTCGCGCCGTTCGGCCAGCATTCAGCCGCAGGTGGATGGCTCGCTTGACCCGAATCCTGGTGAAGTCGGGCGATCACGTGCGCGCCGGGCAAGTGTTGATGACCATCGATCCGCTGAAGCAGCAGGCGACGGTCGACCAGCAGCGCAGCACCGAGGCTCAGAAGAAAGCCACGCTAGACTACAACCGCCACGAAGTGGAGCGTCAGCGCCAGTTATACGAATCCGGGGTGAGCAGCAAGCAGGATTACGAGCTGGCGGTGCAGGCCTACGAAAATTCCAAAGCGGATTGGGAGGCCTCGACGGCCGCTCGTGTCACCCAGCAGCGCCAGCTCGACTACTACCACCTGACCGCCCCGTTTGCCGGTGTCGTGGGCGACATTCCGGTGCATCTCGGCGACTACGTCTCGCCGCAAACGTTGCTGACCACCGTGGATGAGAACGCCGAATTGGAGGCCTACGTCTACATTCCGACTGAACGCTCTTCCGATATACACATGGGCCTGCCGGTGCAGATTGTCACCAGCAAGGGCGAATTGATCGAGAGCACGAAGATTTATTTCATTTCGCAGCAGGTGGATAACGCGCTGCAGGGAATTCTGGTGAAAGCTCCGATCCATAGCTCACTGGACAGATTTCGGAATGCACAACTGGTCAAGGCGCGCGTGGTTTGGAGCACGGCTCCTGCGCCCACGATTCCGGTGCTGGCGGTGACGCGCATCGGCGGACAATCCTTTGTTTATGTGGCGACGCAGACGCCGACAAGGGAACCGTTGCCAAGCAGCGCGCGGTCACCCTGGGCGATACGATCGGTAACGATTATGTCGTCAACGACGGCCTGAAGCCCGGAGAAAAGGTCATCGTCTCCGGCACCCAGTTCCTGATTGACGGCGCGCCGGTTCAACCGATCTAACACGACCGTCTGAAATGCACGGAACCGCCGCATAACGGCGCGGCAGGAAGAAGAAGTGCAGGTTTGGTTGATTTTTTCATCAAGCGGCCAATTTTTGCCACGGTCTGCGCCCTGCTGATCATTCTGGCGGGCGCAGTTTCCATTCCCAGCTTGCCGATCTCGCTGTATCCCGATCTGGCGCCGCCGCAGGTTACGGTCAGCAGCAACTACGTGGGCGCGAACGCGCAGGTGGTCGAGTCCGCGGTCACGATTCCGCTGGAGCAGCAGATCAACGGCGTCGAGGGAATGCACTACATCACCTCGACCAGTTCGAACGACGGCACCAGCACCATCAACGTAACTTTCCGCACCGGGTACGACCTGAACATTGCCGCCGTCGACGTGCAGAACCGCGTGGCGACGGCGCAAGGCCGCCTGCCGCAGGAAATCAAGAACACCGGCGTTACCATCACCAAGGCGAATCCCAACTTCGTTTTTGCCGCCGGATTCTACTCGCCCGACAACAGCCTTTCGAACCAGTACATCTCCAACTACCTGGATGTTTACGTCAAGGACGCTTTGAAGCGCATTCCCGGCGTCGGCGACGTCGTCATCTTCGGCGAGCGCAAGTATGCCATGCGCATCTGGCTGGATCCGACGAAGCTGGCGGCCCGTCAACTGACCGCGGCCGACGTGGTCTCCGCCCTGCAGGAGCAGAACGTCGAAATACCCGCCGGCCAGTTGGGCCGTCCGCCCGCCGATCCCAAGCAGAGTTTTCAGGTGACGCTGCGGGTTGTGGGACGACTCTCGGAGCCGCAGCGAATTCGAAAACATCATCATCAAGAACACGCGCAAACGGGATCGTGCAGCTCAAAGATGTTGGGCGCGCGGAGATCGGCGCGGAGAGCTATGACACCAACCTTATGTACAGCGGGCACGAAGCCATCGGCGTCGGTGTGCAGCAGCTCTCGAACGCCAACGCGCTGGAAGTCGACAAGGCCGCCAAGGCTGCGCTGATCGAGCTTTCGAAGTCATTTCCTCCCGGCATCAAGTACGTGATCGCGTTCGATACCACGACCGTGGTCGGCGACTCGGTGAAAGAAGTCGTCACCACGCTGGAAGAAGCGGTCATCATCGTCATCATCGTGATCTTCCTCTTCCTGCTGGATTGGCGCGCCACCATTATTCCGGCGGTCACGATTCCGGTGTCGCTGATTGGCACGTTTGCTTTCATCAAGCTTTTCGGTTTCTCCATCAATTCGCTGACGCTTTTTGGCATCACTCTCGCGACCGGCCTGGTGGTCGATGACGCGATTGTGGTCATTGAAAATGCCCAGCGGCACATCGACGAGGACAACACCGATCCGCACACCGCCACCTCCGCCGCCATGCGCGAGGTATCGAGCGCCGTGGTGGCGACTTCGCTGGTTCTGATTTCGGTGTTTGTGCCGGTGTCGTTCTTTCCCGGCACGACCGGAATTCTCTACCGGCAATTCTCGCTGACCATCGCCTTCTCGATTGCCATCTCGCTCTTCAACGCGCTGACGCTCTCGCCGGCCCTGGCGGCACTTCTTGCTGCGCGGCGAAGAACACAAGTATTCCGTGCTCGATTGGACGCACATCGGCTGGCTCTCGAGCGGCTACCGAAAGGTCGCGCATGGAATTGACAACGCGATCCACGCCGTGGGACGGGCTTACGGCAAAGCCATCTGCAAGGTCCTGAATTATCGTTACGCCATGATCGTGCTGTTTCTGGCCGGCCTGGCCGCCACCGGCTACATGTACGTTCACGTTCCCACCGGGTTCGTGCCGCAGGAAGATCAGAACTACTTCATCGTGGTGGTGCAGGCGCCGCAGGGCGCGTCGCTCTCCTACACGACCGAGATCGCCAGGCAAGCGGAACAGATTCTGCGGGCCGATCCCGATGTTTTCGGTACATTTGCGGTTCCCGGCTTCTCGCTTTCCGGCGGGAGTTCGTCCAACTACGGACTGATCTTTGCCCCGCTGAAGCCCATCGACGAGCGCAAAGGCAAAGGGCACGCGGCCAGCGATATTGTGGCGCGCGTCTCGCCAAAACTGTTTGGGGTTCCCGGAGCCATCGTGGTGGCCTTCGAACCGCCTGCCATTCAGGGCTTGGGAAGCTTCGGCGGCTTTCAGTTTGAATTGCAGGACCTGGGCCGCAACACTCTGCAGGATATCGACACCGTGGCGCACAAGATCGTTGCCGGCAGCCGCCAGCGCTCCGATCTGCGTAGGACTTTTTACCAGCTTCACCGCAAACGATCCGCAGCAACTGGTCCAGATCGATCGCGAGAAGGCCAAAGCCATCGGAGTGCCGATCAGCCAGGTTACGCAGGCGCTCGGCGTCTATATGGGCTCGCAGTATGTGAACGATTTCGATTTCAACAATCGTTCCTATCGCGTTTACGTGCAGGCCGATCAGCCTTTCCGCATGAATGCCCGCGACCTGCGGCAATACTACGTTCGTTCCGACAGCAACGGACTGGTGCCGCTGGGGAATATTGTCTCGCTGACGGAAACCTCCGGACCGCAGGTGATCAATCACTACAATCTGTTTCGCTCGGCGGAAATCGATGGCGCCGCAGCGCCGGGATACAGCTCTGGTCAAGGTTTGAAGTCGATGGAAGAATTGGCCAAGCAGAACATGCTGCAGGGCATGTCATTCAGTTGGACGGGCCTGGCGCTGGAGGAAGTGGAAGCCGGCGGCAAGGCGATCATTATTTTCGGCTTGGGCTTGTTGGTCGTGTATCTCACGCTCTCGGCCCAGTACGAGAGCTTCGCGCTGCCCTTCATCATCCTGCTGGCGGTTCCGATGGCGGTGCTGGGCGCGCTGATCTTCGTCTCCATGCGCGGGCTGGTGGATGACGTGTACGTGCAAATCGGTCTGGTAATGTTGATTGGTCTTTCGGCGAAGAACTCGATTCTTATCGTCGAATTCGCCGAACAACTGATCGAGCAGGGCCGGTCGGTCACAAACGCGGCCATCGAGGCGGCTGAACTGCGCCTGCGTCCGATTCTGATGACGTCGTTTGCCTTCGTCCTCGGAGTGCTGCCTCTTTATTTTGCCACCGGCGCCGGCAAGCTTGGCCGGCACTCGGTCGGCACCGCGATTGTCGGCGGCATGCTGTTCTCCACCATCCTGAACCTCTTCTTCATTCCGGTGCTGTACGTCATCGTCAAGGGACTCCTGCTTTCGTTTTCCAAGAAGAAAGAGCCAAAAGTAGAGACCAGAGAGCCCGCGGAAGTCGCATAGTTGGTCGTTGTGAATCTGCCCACTTCATTGAGACAATAATAGTCGTGACCCTGATGGTCCAGACACTATGGTCGAGAGAATAATGGTCGATAAAATGACGGTCGAAATCATGACGGCCTACGGCGATACTTCGTCTGTCCGTTTTTCAGCGTCAGGAGTGGGTGATGTTTGAGAGCATCCTTTGCCAGGTGACCGAATATGATCCCGACGTTCTCGAATCATTGATCGAGCTCGCGGTGGAAATTGCCCGCGAGGGCCGCGAGGGAAGGCGAATTGGCACGCTGTTTACGCTGGGAGACGAAGAGGCCGTTCTCACGCGCTCCCGCCCGTTGATCCTGGATCCGTTGTCGGGACATCCCGAATCTTCGCGCCACGTCACCAATCCCAATCTTCGCGGAACCATCAAGGAACTGGCGCAACTCGATGGCGGATTCGTGGTCAGTCGCGATGGTATTTTTCTTTCCGCCTGCCGCTACCTCGACGCCGTGGCCGGACAGGTGGAAGTGCCGCTGGGGCTGGGCAGCCGCCACATTGCCGCCGCCAACATGAGCGCCGTGACCGGGGCGGTCGGCATTGTAGTCTCCGAAAGTTCAGTGGTTCGGCTTTTCTGTCACGGCCAACTGGTCGGCGAAATCATTCCCGAGGTGTGGATGATGGACCACGCGCATCTTCGCGGCAGGGTAAAGAGGGAACAGGTAGGCGAGTTGACCGTGCTTACGCCGAATTTGCGGCCGGCCTCCAGCGTGAAGTAAAGCCACGAGAAGTAAGAGCCAGCGCGAACTAAGAGCGTCGGGCCCACATGGCAGAAAGAACCTATGACCACTCTGCAGGAATTCAGATGTGAAGTCTGTGGAATCGTCACCAGCAATCCCATCCACTGGTTTGTGATTCTCTGCGGAGATGCCGAGCTTACCGTGCACCGCTGGAATTCCCAGGCTGCTAACGCGGCCGGAGCCCGGCACTACTGCGGCGAGGCTCACGCCCAGGTGTATATCAGCCGCTGGTTTGAGTCAGTGTGCACGCCGCCTAAGCCGAACTTCAGCGGGCGCTCGCCGGCGAAATAGGAAGATAAGTAGCCGCACTTCTCAGCGCGGCCAGGCGCGCATGGCGGTTGTCACCACTCGCTGCAAGTCTTCGCGGCTCGCGCCGCCGGCAGCCTGCACAGCCATACCTTGCGAGATGGTTACAACATAGCGCGCTAGATCAGCCGGATTTGAGTCAGCCGGCAAATCCCCTTCTGCTTTGGCGCGTTTGAACCGCCGGCGTATGGCCGCCTCGCCTGCCAGTCGTTGGGTCACCAGTTCCTGGCGAATGCCGTCGGCGGCTTCCCCGCACACCAATGCACCTTGCACTATCAGACATCCTGACGGATGTTGCGGGTCCGTGAGCAAATCGGCAGCTCCGAGCAGTAAGGCCTGTGCGACCTCTCGTGCGGTGGGCTGATTCAAGGCTTCGCGCAAATACGCGGCGGGGCCTTTGGCGTAGCGGTCAAGAGCTTTGCGGAACAGGGCTTCTTTGTCTCCGAACGCGGCGTAGAGACTGGGGCGGTTGATGCCCATGACGTCGGTCAGATCGGATAGGGATGCGCCTTCGTAGCCCTTGCGCCAAAATAGCTGCATCGCTGCATCCAGGGCTTTATCCGAATCGAAGGAGCGTGGCCGGCCAGTAGAATGACCAGCCTTTTGTACTTTCATGTTCACTCATTTTAACACTTTTTTACCAATCAGTACAGATTGTGGAATCGACGTTTGAGGGTCAATTCGAGACAGGATGACAGCGTTGAATCAGTCCCCAGTCTTCGACGGATCGTTCTTGGCGACGTTCGGCGTCAACTTCCGGATGACAAATTCCTGTATGAGATTGGCGCCCGCAGTTGCGCCAATTCCGATTGCCCCGCTTTCGAAGGTCAATCCCACCCCGTCGCGGTCTTGCGCTGGATAGTAGAGATTTGAGATCGCCCCGGCGGCGAGATTTCCCAGGACGCTGGAATAGTTAGGCTGCCATTTTCCGTTATCGCCTTTGCAGATAACCGATCCGGCGATGGCATACAGAATCCGCGACCGTATGCTGCCGGTTCCCTTGTAGAAATAACGCGGATCCTGTTTCAGAACCGATGGCAGTATGGCACTGCCGATGAACGTTCCGGACACAAAATCGGCATAGGAGGCGCCGTAGCGTTTGCCGTAACCTTGTGCGCCCTGCCCATATCCGCTGAACTGATCTTGCGCCTGCTGAATTCCCGCAATCACCCCAACCAGTCCGAAGCTGACAGGATCAACCGACGTCTTCCAGGCGAGCGTGAACTTCTGCTTTGAGGTGAGAGGCGCCGCATTGCTCACGTAGGTGACGTAGAAATTCGGGACGACGCCAAGCACACGCTGTTTTTCTTCATCCTGTACCTGCTGCTGCGCCACCTCGACCTGTGAGAGCCCGACCTGCACTTGAGTGATGGCGGTCGCCACCGGCAACGTGATCAACGGGACAATGAACGTCTCCCCTGAGTGCAAAGTTCCCGCCGCCACCTGAGTCTCGAAGCCTGCCGACGAAAATGTGAGCTGGAAGGGACCGGGCGCAACGTTGGAAAAAGCGAATTGTCCATTGTCGCCTGACGTCACTTCCTGGGTTTGGGATTGACCTTTGGTGGTGAGCTTTATCCGGCAACCGGAGACGACGGCTCCGGTGCGGTCGATCACTGTTCCGCTGATGTTTCCTGATGATCGGGGGTCCGCCGCTGATGCGCCTGCTCCCGGTGCGTCCGGTAAAGCGCTCTGCATTTCGTGGACAGTAGAGGCAGGTGAAGACTGCGCCAAGGCGGGTTGAACGCACGGCAGGGCGATCAGGCTGGTCCAGGCGACGCTCGATCGCACCAGTTTCGACCGGACCAGTTTCGAGCAGACTCGGTTTAACCGGGCTGAGTGCAACCGGACTAAGATCTCGCGACCAAAAACCACGTTCCGGACGTTTCGACCTAAGGATTCCTTGCAGGGACCTTTTTTCGACAAAATCACGACTTTTCCAGTATTCCCTTGAATCTTGGCGTGTTCAACAGCTATTGATGCTTATTCAATGACTAAAGATTGGTCCTATCGGGCTTACTCCGTCCTCCGGCACTGGAACGGCCGGCCGGCAGACGTCCAGAACTCCCATCGTGAATGAATAATCGATGTTTCAGTAAATTATCGCCCACGAGCTGCAATTTCGGGAACTGAAATTGCGGGTCGGCTCCCGACTCCATCCCCCGTTGTTTGATGTTGCGGCGCCTTTCGAAAGTTGGCTTGATCTTGCCGGGCCTATGCAATTCAGCTCCCGATTCGGTGGTGGTTCAGTGTGAATTTTCCACCTCGCGACGGGCGTCATCCTGAGCTTGCGAAGAGCCTGCTCTGAGCGAAGTCGAAGGGATCTAGCGCGCAGCGGACATGCGGTCAACTGCCAAAAGTGGCTGCGCGCGAGGTCCCTCAGTAGTGAAATCCTCGGGAATGACGCCTGACGCCTGCATAGCAGCGTTTTCAAACTGAGACACTACCCGATTCACGGTACTTGAGTATTGCAGGGGCTGGGTGTACATTCCCCTCGGTCTGTTAACGCGGACTCAAGGAGGATCGACATGGGAATCATCGCATGGATCGTGGTCGGTTTGATCGCCGGCTGGCTGGCTGGGCAGGTGATGAAAGGTGGCGGCTACGGCGTGCTGGTCGACATCATTCTGGGCATTCTGGGCGGCGTTTTAGGCGGCTGGATCTTCGGGATGTTGGGCGTCTGGCCGGGCGGCGGCATGATCGGTTCCATCGTGGTGGCCTTCGTGGGCGCCGTGATTTTGGTCTGGATTACCCGCTTATTGAAAAAGGCCTGACACGCCGATCGTCGTTTGCCCATCATTGTTGATGGACTTTCCTGCCACGCACGACTATTTCGTGCTGCGAGAAACGCGGCTCCGTTCCCTGACCGGGGACGGTAAAACCCATGCTTGAGGGATTTCCGGCGCGGAGAAGCCGGCGACGTGTTGCAGAAAAAAGTCGACCTCTACGACAACGCGTACGGAAATTATGAGTCGGATGCGTACCGCCAGGTGCGTATCGAGACCTACGGCGAGGATTTTGGGCAAACCAGCTGGGTCACTACCGAAGAGTCCAACGAAATCCCCAAACTGTTAGAGTCTAGGAATTAATTCCTCCGTGCTTGAGATTGGGTGCGGTTCGGGGAGATATGGGCTGCACCTGGCGCAAATCGTGGGGTGCAGCCTTGTCGGTTTGGATATAAATGAGCCCGGGATTCGCAATGCCAACCAGCTTGCGCTGGCAAGTGGTGTAGCCTCACGGGCGATTTTCCAGCAGTGTGACGTTTCACACGGGCTCCCTTTTGACGACAGAACCTTTGACGCCGTGTTCTCGAACGACGTCCTGTGTCATATTCCCGGCCGGGCCAAAATACTGGGCGAGATGTTTCGCGTATTAAAGCCGGGTGGACGGATGCTCTTCAGTGACGCCCTGGTGGTTGGTGGCATGATCTCGCACGAAGAAATCGCCACCCGTAGTTCGATCGGCTTTTACGTGTACAGCCCGCCGGGAGAAAACGAACGGCTCATCGAGGCTGCGGGATTTCGGCAGATCGATGCGACCGACACCACCGAGAGTGCTGCCCGGATCGCGAAGCGATGGCGTCAGGCCCGGGAAAAAAGAAAACAGGCACTGACGGCAGCAGAGGGGGAAATCAATTTCGAGGGGCTGCAGCGATTCCTGTCCTGCGTGCATTCGTTGACCAGCGAACGGCGCCTGCTCAGGTATTTGTATTGCGCAACGAAAGAAGGGTGAGGCGAGGTTAGGCTTCGACTAAAAGAGCGGAACTTTCAGCGCAGCACGGGCTCCGGGCCAAAAAAAGTCCCGCCGGCGAGAAGGCGGTCGATGGCGCGAATGAGGTCCCGCGCGGCTTGAGACTTGAGGACCACGCCGTGGGCGCCGGTTTGACGGACTTCCATGGGAAGTCTTTCGGATTCATGCATGGTAAACATCAAGACGCGGCTGCCCAGGCCAAGCTTGGAAATTCGCGACGCCGCCTCGAGTCCGCTCATTTTGGGCATGGTGATATCCAACACGACCACATCCGGCTTCAAGTTTCTGACCGCCTCAATGGCCTCCGCTCCGTCGCTGGCTTCACCGCAGATCTCCCACTCGGGTCGTGATCTGCCGATAAGTCTGGTGACGCCTTCGCGCACAATCTCATGATCGTCTACAACCAAAATTCTTGCAGGCATTCAATCTCCGACTATCTTCAGCAGGGAAGATCCACATTGGCAAGATCTAACCCACGACACTTTCCAGGTCTTAGTTTCCGGCTAATTCCGTGACTGGAATCATCGCCCTCACGGTTGTACCAGTTTCCGTTGAGGCCAGTTCAAGCCTGCCGCGCAACTGCTGCATACGCTCGTTCATGCCTCGCACGCCCACTCCCATCCAGTCCTGGCTGGTTTTTCCCAGCAGTTGCGGCGAAATTCCTTTTCCCTTGTCCTCGATTTCCAAAATACCCATTCCTTCTTTCATCGACAAACGCACGTGCGCGGTCGGACTCTCCGAATGCCGGTGAACATTGGTGAGGCTTTCCTGGAGGACGCGAAACAAGGCCAACTCTGCCTCGCGAGGAAGGCGGCCAAATTCAGTTTGAACTTCAAACGTAGCTTTGATTCCGCTGCGCGCGGAGAAGCCGTCGAGATACCACGGTATGGCTGATTTGAGGCCCATCTCTTCCAGCATGGGGGGATAGAGAAGGTAGGAAACGGTACGGACTTCCTTGATCGAGTCCTCGGTTAAACGAAGGCATTGAACGATGTCCTGGCTTATCTCAGCCTCGTCTTCTCCGATCAGGGACGACACTGAATCCAACTTCATCTTCAGCACCGCGAGGTACTGCCCCAGACTGTCATGCAGATCTCTGCCAATCCGCCTTCGCTCCTCGTCCTGGGTGCGAAGCAGATGCAGAGACAACTGCCGGAGCGATTTTTCCGAATCGTGCAATTGGCGTTGCGCTTCCTGTCGTTCGGAGACTTCTCTTTGAAGGGCTCGCTGGGTCTCCATTCTCTCCGTGAAATCCCGGGTAATTTTTGCAAAACCAAGGAGCTTTCCGGAAGCATCCTTGACTGCAGTGATGATCACATTCGCCCAGAATCTCGAACCATCTTTGCGTAAGCGCCAGCCTTCGTCCTCGAACCGACCATTTTTAGCGGCGATCACCAATTCAAACTGCGGCTTGCCGTTTAGTATGTCTTCTTCCGGATAGAAGCGCGAAAAGTGTTGGCCGATAATTTCGTCGGCTTTGTAACCCTTTAAGCGTTCCGCCCCGATATTCCAACTGTTGACATTGCCTTTCGCGTCCAGCATGAAGATGGCGTAGTCCTGCACCGCCTCGACCAGCAAGCGGAACCGCACTTCGCTATCCCGCAATGCCAGCTCTCGTTCGAGGGCCTCGGCCCGCTGCTGCAGTTGAGCGATACTGCGGAGACGTTCCTCTTCACTGTTCAATCCCAGATAGCTCTCGCTTGGAACCACACCCGTGTGCAGAGCGCACATCTTCAGGAACGGCTCAATATGCGTTTTATTATTAAAGCCCGTGATCGGGTATGCGCAAAGCAGCGAGAAGGAGTGGCTTTTTGCCAAATCATTCCACAATTGCTCGACCCGAATGGCTTCCAGCGGTTTGCCGTCGGCCCACAGTAATGCGACCAGCTCTCCGAAAGCTGCGATATGAGCACTGCCATCGACCGCGCTTCGGGCCCGGGCCAAGGCGCCGCCGATAATGTCGTTGAAGCGCGACTCGTCAATCGCGCCGTTCACCATGCATTTCGCGAGAGTCTCGCCGGCATCCAGCGTCACGTATCGCCCTTGCAGGCCCGCCTTGGTGGTGTCCAATCCGCGGGCGGACAGACGCCTTTCCAGCTCTCGACGATGGGCCGCGGTGGCGACCACCAGGCCAGCATCCCCCACCGCGAGCGCATGGCCGATGAATCGGCTCAACACATCGATCAGGAAACCGTCCTCGGTGTACAACTGAACCACGTGTCCTTCATGGTCGTGACTCGGCGTGTGCAACAGAGACGGGACCGAGTCCGTGGGGCTGAACATACCAGTGCTCATTTTATGAATTCTCCGACCAGGATGAAGAAACAACCAATCATCAGGTCGGAAGAGGATTAAGTCTATACCGGGAATACTGTACGTTATCTTGTTGAAGCCTTGCATCAGGCCGATTACAACGCGCGGAAATACATTATAAAGGGAACAAAATGCGAATCGTAAGGCGAAACACGAGATCGGTCGCCGGTTGGTGAATGCCTGTTCCAAGGGCCGCGTGCATTCGGTTGCGTGCCGTAATTACGCCTGTTAGTATGCCGTGAGTTCGGAGAAATTCGAAGGAGAGTTGGTCATGGCAAGCGAATCCAAGAAGTGCGCCCATATCCCCTGCGTTTGTATCGTCCCAGCGGGAGAAAAGTATTGCAGCGAATATTGCAAGGAAGCTGGTTCAGAAGAAACGGAAATCGCGTGTGATTGCGAGCATCCGGCCTGTACAGAGTGACCTGGCGGCCTGAACAGCACCCCTCTTAGAAAACTTCGCTACCGGTTAAAGACAGCAGGTTTGTCTTTCTGCCGGTCCGCGTTCGACTGCCTTGTCCGAGTCAGGGATTCTCGACTCACAATTCTGTACCCAGTTCTCTGCTTAACTCTGCCCCGACCAGCGTCGCAAGTCCGATGTCACAAGGCAAAGCGACCGGGGCAACTCTTGGAAGAGGCAGAAGTCAAGCATAGGTAATCAAGCCGTGCGTGCTCCCATCACGAAATGCAGAATCAGTGAAATGACCGCAAACACGAGCAACAGGTGAATCAGGCCGCCGGCCACATGGAACACGGTAAAGCCGCCGATCCATGCAATCAGCAGGACCGCGAACAGAATCAACCAAATGCCTCTCATAGATTCTCCTTGATGGATCTCTGTGACAACCATAACGGCGACAACTCAGATGAAGCGGGCGAGTCATCAGTTGTACCTGGGGCAGGTGATCGCTAGGTGTGTGGACGAACGAGGGTTAGACTCCATCAATCGCCGGCAACATCAATCGCCCAACCAGGCTCCGAAGCCGCGCAGGGGATCAACGTAG
Source organism: Terriglobia bacterium (assembly GCA_963734265.1). Taxonomy (GTDB): domain Bacteria; phylum Acidobacteriota; class Terriglobia; order Terriglobales; family Acidobacteriaceae; genus JAIQFF01. The sequence goes on along the minus strand of CAVTGN010000007.1, from coordinate 364,677 downwards.
TCGCAAACGATTTTTGTAGCTCCCACCAGAGGCACAGCAAGAATCAATCCCATAGCTCCCCAGATCCAGGCCCAGAAAAGTAAAGCCAGAGTTACCGCCAGCGGATTCAGGCGAAGCCGCTTGCCTACTATCTTCGGGTACAGGACGTTCATGGAAAGAAGATGCAACCCAATCACCGTGACGACGATTACTCCGACGCCTGTCTTGTCCACAATCCCCATGCCGGCGGCTAAGGGGGGAAGCAGAGCAAGGAAGACGCCGAGATAGGGGATCAGGCTGACGAAGCCGCTTATCACGCCCAGAAAATAGAAGTACGGTATGCCCAGGCGCCAGAAAACAATGGTGCTGACCAGCGCAGTGGCCAGGCCCACCAGAAAATTGCCGGCAATGAAACTGCGAATCATCGTCGATATTCTTCCCACGGTGCGGTAGGCCACGAGCCGGTGTTCCTTCGGAAACAGGCGCACGGTCGAGGAATGCGCGTGGTCCTTCCATGTCAGCATGAAGTACACCAGAAAGGGGATGAAGGTGATTTGGAGCACAACCTCTCCCAGAGTGCCGCTACCTGCCGATACCAGACTGGACAAACCCGGGGCCTCGCGAATTTCAACCGCCATAGGCGGTCTGCCCGCATTGGGAGAGGCAATCACTGAACGCGTGCTTTCCTCGATCTTGCTGGTCTGAGCCCGCAGACTGGCAAGTGTGGAATGGATCTTGCCGGAATATTTGGGCAGTTGAGTGGCGAAGTCGACCGCGCGACTATAAAAGAAATAAGTGAGGCCTCCGGCCAAGCCAACTAGAAGAGCGACTGCAAGCAACGCCCCCGCGGCGCGGGGAAGACCGATCCGGGCGAGTCGGCTGACCAGCGGCTCCAGGACAAAAGCCAGCAGGATTGAGAACAGCGTAGTCACCATTACAAGTTTGAGCAGATAGATCAACCCGATGACAGCGATCGCCGCCACCACAATCTGGGCCACCGAACCGGCCCGGATGGAAGCCTGTAGAACCTCAGTTTCGTCAACGACGGGCAACGGAAGGAAATCGCCTGCGACTTTGATGGTTTCGGCGTCCCGGTCGCTGCTTTGCTTTGTAGGATCGCTGATCGGGGAGCGGTCGTCAGGCGGCGAGTATTCACTCACAACTACGGGTGTCGGCCTGGGTTCGAGCGGCATAGTCAGGGTGAGGCAGGCTCTTTGACGCCGAATAAAGCGAGCCGGTTGTCCTGGCAAAATAAAACGGCTTACGTTTTATCGGGTCAGCCGAATCTTCATTTTAAATTTTCAATATTTTCAAATTTCAACCGTTCATTTTCATCCTCTCCTAAAGAAGTTACTGGTGAGCCATCTGCGAGACGATCGCTGCCATCAAAGACGGCGAGGTGAAACTATGAAAGGAAGAATCGTCAAAATACTGCTCGCCCAGTTGGTCCTAATGAGCAGCTTGAGCCTGGTCTGGGCTCAACAAGATACGGATGCCAACCAGGCTCCGCCCGCTGCTGACAATACAAAAGTAAATCAGCGGGACCGCAACCAGACGGATCCGACCGCCGACCACCAGAAAGATAATCCCGCCGATCGCCAGCTCACTCAGCAAATTCGAAAGGCGCTGATGAAGGACAAGTCTCTTTCCACGAACGCCCACAATGTCAAAGTAATCGCGCAAAACGGCATGGTGACCTTGAAAGGGCCGGTGAACTCGGAAAGCGAGAAGCAGGCAGTTGAAAGCAAGGCGACTGAGATCGCGGGCACTGACAAGGTGACCAGCGAAATTCAGGTCCGTTCGAAGTAATTGTAATTGGGAAGCAGCGCTGCGTTGGAGCAGGCGTTCCCAATCAGCACTTAAACCATAATTCAGAAAAATAAGGAGAACATCATGGCAGGAAAGAACACAGCGGTATTCGGAATTTACCAGGATCGTCCGACCGTGGAAAGCGCGGTGGATATGTTGCAGCAGGGAGGATTCCGCAACACTGACATCTCGGTCCTGTTTCCATACAACGAAGGAACCAAGGATTTTGCGGCGGAGAAAAACACCAAGGCACCCGAAGGCACCGCCGCCGGAGCAGGTACGGGCGCAGTGGTGGGCGGAACGCTGGGCTGGCTGGCGGGAATTGGCGCATTGGCGATTCCTGGCCTGGGACCATTCATCGCTGCCGGTCCAATTATGGCCGCGCTTGCCGGCGTGGGCGTCGGGGGAGCCATTGGCGGCCTTACCGGGGCCCTGATCGGAATGGGCATCCCGGAATATGAGGCGAAACGCTTCGAAGGCCGAATCAAGGAAGGCGGCATCCTCCTCTCAGTACACAGCGACAGTTCCGACTGGACCAAAAAGGCTAAGGAGATTCTGCAACGCAGCGGAGCCCAGGATATTTCATCCACGGGCGAAGCAAGCGCGGATTTTTCCAAGAGCGACAAACCTATGCCGCGCGCGAGCTAATGTAGTCGCAATTCACCGCAGGACCAGACCCCTCATTTTTGAGGGGTTTGTTTTTGCATTGAGTAGGTCCGTCGCCGTCCGCAAAAAAAAGACCGCCGGATAAACCGGCGGTCAAATCAAAAGTGCAATGTTCCAACATCAATGGATTAGGGGTTTAGGCCACTCGCCGCGGTTTCTTTCGATCTTCTTCTTTCTTGGGTGGTGCGCCAGCGGCATTCGCGCCGGTATTGATCTGTTGGGCGAGTTGGGTTAGTTTCTCGTCGGTTTCTTTCTCTTCTTCAAGCGTTTCTTCAAGCAGAGAAACATGGTCGCTCTCGCCTAGAGTCTCCGCCATGCTGCGAACCGTGCCGTATCCGGCAATTTCGTAGTGTTCAACACGCTGCGCGGCGCCAATCAGGGCAGCATCCAGAAGATCGCCCTCGTAATCCTCTTCCATCACTTCTGAACCTTCCTCAATCAGGCCTTCCATCCCTTTGCACTTCTTACCTTTGGGGCTTTCGTCGAGCATCTCGAAGATCTGTTCCAGGCGTTGAACATGGCCCTTGGTCTGTTCCAGGTGTTCTTCGAAGCCCTGGCGCAATTCGTCGGAGGCGGCTGCCCGGGCGAGCTTGGGCAGAGCCTTCACCAGTTGGGTTTCGGCGTTGTAAAGGTCTTTCAGTTCGTCGATATAGAGCTCTTTCAGTCCTTGATTCGGCATGTGTACTCCTAATAAAAGTTTTTGGATACGTCACCGCCTCAGATGCCGGCGCTGACTTGCAGGTAGTCTTCGGGTGGAATTCTCCGAAGATTTCGAATCAGGAGTACGAGCCTGCGGACGCCACCGAGCTCCCGTTTCAGTTTTCAGGCTTGCGCCCCACTCGAATTCAGCATCTCATTTGCATGAAAGTCGATGCCATGCGACTCAATGCCATGCAAGCCGAAGTCATGCAACTCCATGCCGTGGAACCCAGTGTGGTGCGGCGCCAGCGAGATGATATGGACCTGCGTTCACCTGCGGAACCTTCGCCGCCACCCATCCAGGAGCCGCCGAACCCTCCCGAAAATCCGGACGTTCCGGTGCGCGAGCCTGATCCGGCCGAGCCTAATCAGATCTAGCGGTGCCTTACCCGTTCTGGCTTATCCAGAAGATCTCAGCGGCCATATTCAGTAGTTCCGTGTATTGTCCGGGCATTCGCTTCCATTTCTAATCGCTGGCGTTGAGGAGCGAAACCAATGACAAAGAACAACGACGCTTTTGGTTCGGGAATGGATCTGAAGGAGTTCTTCGAAGCCTCAGTCAGCGCTTTGCAGAGCGAGAGTAAATCCCTGGAGACTCGGAATCGCACCGATCGACGCAATCGCGCCTTGGTTAACAGAACTGCAACGGACGAGACCCTGAAGAAGCGGGCCGTTGCTGACGCTGCACGGGCCTTGACCGCTTTGTGGAAACTGCAGACTGCGAAACGGACGGTTTGAAAGCCTCGGGGTAATGAGTGGAAGGTTTGCTAAATTTCAAACGTCCGAAAAACTCCGGCGGGAGTTTGAGCTTGAAGGATCGGGAGAGCCACATTGTGGACCCTGATACCAGCGGTAGTCTTACCGTCCAGTGAACCATGATGTGCGTGGCCATGCAGAACCATATCGGCGCCATGCCGATCGATTACTTCCGCAAGGCGCGAGCTGCCCAGGTAGGGAAAAATTTCCGGCGACTCGCCCTGGACCGTCTCTGCCACCGGCGCATAGTGAAGCACCACCACCCGCTTTTCGGTTCTTAGCTGTGACATGGCGCGCTCCAGCTTGGTTGCCTCGTCGATGGCAGCCTGAACGAAGGCTTTGACTTCCGGCTCTCCGAAGGCGGTGAGCGCACCGCGCCCAAAGCCTCCGGGGAAGCCCTTGGTTCCAGCAAAGCCGACACCATCGCGCTCGTATGCAGTGCCGTCAAGCACGTTTATCCCTTCGTCCGTCAGCATGCGGGTCAGAATGGCCTGCGAACCACTTTCGTAGTCGTGATTTCCCAGGACAGCCACAATAGGAATGCGCGACCGGCCCAGAGATTTCAAAAGTTCTTCCATCTCGGCCGGCTTGCCGTAGTTGGTCAAGTCGCCGGCCAGGACAAGCAGATCGGCCTGGTCTCGAACCTGAGCGAGTTGTTCCTGGATCGCGATGTAGCGGGGAGAGATGAAATGCAAATCGGCGGTGGCAGCGATCCTCACGCAGTCATATCCTTGCGCCGAATGCTGGCGACGAACTTATCCGAGGCAGCAATCTTTCTCACTCTTTTTTGGCGCGCCATACGACGAGCGCGCAGGATGTCTTCCATACCCCACTCTTTGACGTCGATGGAAAACATTTTGTCGTCCACCAGGCTGCCGCGAAACGGGGCGGCAGGAGTTGGCTTCGACACTTCGGTAGAGAAACGGCCCAGGAGTCGCTGCCATACCCACGCGGGCACATACTGACTGTACGCAGGATAAACGTAGCGATACAGCACCAGGGCATAGAGCAAAATCTCCCAATGCTCCTTCACCTGGGCAAGAATCCGGCCCCAGTCCAGACTGCCCTGGCTGGCGTGGATGATATGAGCGATGTCGGCTCCGTCGAAGCGTTCCCGACGCAGGATGAAAAGCTTCGACACCAGCAACTCCTCGGCAGCCAGAACCCGAACCCGCACGTCCAGAACCATGGCGGGGCGCGCATTTTCAATCCACGACTTCTCCACCGTGATTACGGCGTTGCTCATGCCGGTGATCAGGTCCACAAAAAATCCATGACGGCGGGCCTTGTGCAGCCACACCGCATCCTTGGCCCGGCAGCGGAAACCATTTTTTTGCAGACAACAAATCGCTGCGGGTATATTTTCTGGTGCGAGAAACAAGTCTATGTCCTTGGTCGCGCGCCAGATTCCGGTATGGACCTGAAGGGCGAATGCGCCTGAGACCGCGTAAGGTACCCGGCACCGGTTCAACAGCATAAGCGTTTCCCGGAACATGGCCTCCTGCCTGGCCGGAAACTTCGGCCGGACGGAAGAACTGACCGGAAGTTTTACGGGCTTCGCTTTGGCAAGTGTCCGCACGGCAGTATTCGATGTCCGCGCAAAGCGAGGCGTTGCCGTTGTAGCTGAGTTTTCTTTTGCATCCGGACCGTCAGAGTAATTGGTTACCAACACTTGCGGAGCTAAATCACATGCCTCTCCGACTACTCGTATTCGTACGCAGGTTCGCAGTCAGCGTTCTTTCCGTTGTGATCGTCTCTGCCTTCACGGGCATTGTGCACGCACAGGCGACGGCCCCGACTGCCTCTGAAGATCCAGAGGTGATCGACCAGATCTGGCAGAAGGCGAGCGCCAAATACGACGCTCCGCGGTCAACGATCCTCAAAGAGGTTGAAAGCGTCGCTCATCAGGGCCCATTCCGTCCTGATTGGGAATCGCTGAAAAAGTACGAGGCTCCGGAGTGGTATAAGGACGCGAAGTTCGGAATCTTCATTCATTGGGGCGTTTATTCCGTACCGGCGTTCGGCAGCGAGTGGTATCCGCGCGATATGTATCGCGAGGGCTCCGAAGAATATAAGCACCACCTCGCCACCTACGGCCCGCCGGACAAGTTTGGCTACAAGGATTTCATTCCCCTGTTCAAGGCCGAACACTTTGATCCCGCCGTGTGGGCAAAACTGTTCAACGAAGCAGGCGCGAAGTACGTAGTGCCGGTCGCCGAACATCACGACGGTTTCGCCATGTATGACAGCGGCCTCAGTGACTGGACAGCGGCCAAGATGGGTCCGCACCGGGATGTGATCGGTGATCTGGCCAAGGCGGTGCGGGCGGAAGGCCTCCACTTCGGAGTTTCGTCGCACCGGGTGGAGCACAACTTCTATCTCGGCGTCGGCCGCACGATTGCGTCTGACATCAACGATCCTCAATATGCCGCGTTCTATGGTCCCGCCCACAATTGGCTGGAAAACAAAAACCATAGTCCGCTCTCGAACGATTTCACTTATGTGTCATCGGCGTGGACCGACGACTGGCTCGCCCGATCCTCAGAAATTGTGGAGAAATACCATCCCGAAGTTATTTATTTCGACTGGTGGATCGGTCAGCCGTCGATTCGTGCGAATCTCACTCGCTTCGCCGCCTTCTACTACAACGCCTCTCTGAAATACGGTGATCACGTTGGCGTCATCAATTACAAAGATTGGGCGATGGCGGAACATTCCGCGATCCTCGATGTCGAGCGCGGCCAGCTCGGCGATATTCGCGCACTGACCTGGCAGACCGACACTTCGGTTGGCAATAAGTCCTGGGGCAACATCAAAAATGAAACCTTCAAGTCGCCGCAGTTCGTGATTGATCAACTGGTAGATGTCGTCAGCAAGAATGGCAACCTGCTCTTGAACATCGGCCCCCGTTCGGACGGCACGATTCCTGAAGAAGTTCAGCAGGTGCTGCGAGATGTCGGCTCGTGGCTCGCGGTAAATGGCGATGCCATCTACGGCACGCGTCCATGGAGAGTCTACGGCGAAGGTCCGACCAAGGTCGCCGAGGGCGCATTTCATGACACCGAGACTGCCACCTACACCGCGGAAGACTTTCCGCTTTACCACCAAAGGCAACGCTTTGTACGCAATTGAGCTGGGTTGGCCCGCCAGCGGAGAGGCGGTAATCCAGAACCTGAGAACCACAGTTGGAGAAGGGAAGATTGAGTCAGTCACGCTGCTCGGCTTCGACGGAAGGCTCAAGTTCAAGCAGCAGGCCGACGGCTTGCACATTCAACTTCCAGCACAAGCTCCCGGCAAGTATGCCTATGCTTTCCGTGTGGGCTTTGGAGCGGCCGCGCAGTAAGAGACAATGATGAGGCTCGATTTCGCGAAACCTCTCAGGCGATGACGGGAACGTTGCTGACTCCGGCCGTGCCAAACACGCGGCGGTAGCGTTCGATCTCGGAGGGCGGTCCTAGCGCTTTGGCGTAGTTGTCGGAAAGCTTGACCGCCTGCCGGCCTTCAACATCAGACACCTTGCAGATCAGGCTGACCGGGTCAAAGCCGTTGCCACCGGTAGGATCGCAGCCCCGGAAATCGTTAGTGAGCAGAGTGCCCCATCCGGCGCTGAACCGGATGCGGCGGCCAGGAGTCCATTTTCTCCGGTCTAGAAAATCAGCCGCGCTGCGAAAATCGCCGGCTGTGACGCCGCTCGGCGAGAGTTCCACCGAAATAAGCATGCAGCCCGAGGATCTGATCCACATCGAGGGCATCGGACGCGATGATGAGCTTGTTGCGTGGATCGCGGCTGCGCGCTTTCAGCCATTCGATATATTCATCCCCGCCGATATAGGGACTCTTGCTGTCGATACGCTGCCCGGTCCAATCAGCGGCCCAGTCCGGCGCATTCTTCAGGAACTGAGTGGTTCCAAAAGTGTCAGGCAACATGATCAGCAGCTCGCCTTCATAGGTGTTCTGCCACATCTCGAGAACGTGGTACTGCGACGCTTTGAGGGCCTGGTCATCCGGCGCCAGGGCGGCGAGCACCATCGGAATCTCGTGCGCATTGGTGCCAATCGCCTCGAGGTCGTGTTTGTGGGCGAGGAAAGCGTTGGAGGTTCCGGTGAAGCTGCTGCCCAGATTCTCTGCCATGGCTTCAACCACATATTCCTGCCATAGAAAGCTGTGACGACGCCGGGTTCCGAAGTCGGCAACTTTGAGTTCCGGAACGCCGCGGAGTTGCTCGATCTTGCCCCACAGTTTCGTCTTTGCCCGGGCATACAAGACGTCAAGGCCGAACTCGCTTAACCGTTTCAGATTGGCTCTGGTCTTCAACTCGTCAAGGATCGAGAGTGAGTACAACTCCCACATCGTGGTATCGGTCCAGAGACCATCGAAAGATAGATGGAACTGGCCGTCTTTCACCGACAACTCGTAATCGGATAATTTGAAATCCCTTTCCAACCAGGCGAGGAATGCCGGTTCAAAGATTCCACGCTGGCCATAGAAGGTATTGCCGGCGAGCCAAACCAGTTCAGACTTTCGAAATCGTAGCCTGCGAACATGCTCCATCTGTTCGTTAAGTTCCTCCGGTCCGAACATGTCTGCCAGACGAACCGAAGACGTACGATTGAAGAGAGAGAACGATACGCGGGTCCTGGGGTAGTGTTTCCAGATGAACTGCAGCATTAACAGCTTGTAGAAATCGGTGTCGAGCAGGGATCTCGTCACCGGGTCCAGTTCCCAGTTATGGTTATGCGCGCGCTCGGCGAAATTAACGATCATTCCTTACTATCCTCTGCCGCAGCCGCGACAAAATCAATTTCTGGGACTTTCTGGATGCCGGTACCGTGCCTACTCTTGCACTCTAAAAGAACTCCACCGCAAAGGTCGCGAAGGACGCAAAGCAAACCAGACTTTGTCCAGGGGACATCAAACCGCAAAGCCGCCATCGATGATATGGATCTGGCCGGTAGTGAAGCTGGATTCGTCGGAAGCCAAATAAACCGCCAGGGACGCCACCTCTTCCGGCCGGCCGATTCGGCCCATGGGCTGGCGTGCGACAAACTCGGCGTAGGTTTTTTCCACGTTGCCTTGTGCGGCCATGCGCTGGTCCAGGGAAGGGGATTGCACGGTCGCCGGGCAGATGGCGTTGCAGCGAATGCCCTGGCGAATGAAGTCGACGGCGATCGACTTGGTCAGACCAATGATCGCCGCTTTGGTGCTTCCGTAGACGAAGCGGTTGGGCGCGCCTTTGACGCTGGAGACAGCCGAGGACATATTAATGATGCTGCCCTTTCCGGCTTGCAGCATCGCCGGTAAAAAGGCGCGGCAGGTGCGATACATGGACTTGACATTCAGATCGAAGGAGAAATCCCAATCTTTTTCGGTGCACTCGAGGATGGTGCCGTGATGAACAAAGCCGGCACAGTTGAACAGCACGTCGAGAGCTCCCAGTTCGGCAGCCAGGTTGTCCACGTCGCCGGTGTCAAGAACGTCGAGCCGGCGGGTGCGAATGGCAGGCCGATCGTCGCGCAGGGTCTGCAGGGCGGCCTCGTTGACATCGGTGGCCCATACGGTCGCCCCTTCGTCCGCGAACGCGAGAGCAGTCGCGCGTCCAATGCCCTGGGCGGCTGCGGTCACCAACGCAATTTTTCCGGCAAGTCTTCCGCTCATCTTCTTTTCTTGCTCACAGTGTCTGGTTCGGCGTTCTTCTTTTAAGCTTCTTCAAAGCATTGCATATTACAGCAAGCCGGAGGTTCGTAGGATCGGTCGAGCTGCGCTCGACTGGACAGCCGGGGGCGGCTGTCCCCACGTGGTTCTTGCCGAGATTGGCTTACTCCACTGGGTCTGGCTGTCGGAATTCCTCCCACGGCCCGAGTTACGGTCGAATAGAATTCTACAATTTGTCGGGCGCGGAAGAGACTTTCATCGTGCCGGGTGTAGGAAAGCGGTTCAGACCTTGACTGCAAAGCGCGCCCAGAAATTCCGCAAAGGGCGCAAAGACGTTCTCCCTCAGGGCGAACTATTTTCGGTCTTTAGATTTCGAGCGTGCGGAGAGAAGGGTCATGAGCGCCTGCTGCGACTCTTTCTTGACATCCGTGGCCTCATCCGACAAATCGACTCCCCAAAAATTGCTCTGTGGTTGCAGAGACTCGAGTCCCGCCTGCATTTCATTCGGGGCAAGCTGCTTGATCCATGCGATCCGGAACTTCGCCCTTTTCGATCCGCGTTGCAGGATTACGTGCGATCCCGGCAGCAATTCGGTCCGCAGGGCGCCCAGACGTGCCCCGTTTTGAGTGATGTCAATGGTATGAGCCAGGTGCGTCACCGCGTCGACTGAAACTTTGACGGGCAGCACCATTTTTCTGCGGGGCGATTTGCGTTTGTCCAGCATGGCTTGACTATTATGGCGGCTCGACGAGTTGCGACGAAGTTACTGGAGTAACGAGCCCACGACTGGCGTCTGAATCTTATGGGCGTTGGCCCAGAACGGAACGAATCTTGTGGGCCAGAGCGTCCAGAAGGAACGGCTTTTGCAAAACGGCGACGTTCTCATCGACGGCTTCGTGGTCCAGACTCGCGTGGTCCGGAAAACCCGACATGAACAGAACTTTCATCTGCGGACGCAGCGGGGTTAAACGGCGCGCCAATTCTCGGCCTCCGATGTTGGGCATGATGACGTCGGTGACCAGCAGGTGAATCTGATCTTTGTGCTCGCCGGCAATTCGCAGGGCGTCGTCGCCATCGACGGCATGCAACACGGTATAACCTTTGCGTTGCAGGAATTCCCGAACCAGGTCGCGGATGCCTTCCTGATCTTCTACCAACAGGACGGTTTCGGTTCCGGTCGGTGCCGTGACCAGAGCCGATCTTGTTGTCGAACCGGCTGCGTCTTCAATTTTAATTTTCTCGAGCCGGGGAAGATAGATCTCGAAGGTGGTTCCATTCCCCGGTTCGCTGCGCACCCAGATTGCGCCACCCATCTGCTTGACCACTCCGTAGACGGTGGCCAGTCCTAATCCTGTGCCCTTTCCCGGTTCCTTGGTGGTAAAGAAAGGCTCGAAAATATGAGCCTGAGTCTCGCCATCCATTCCAACGCCGGTATCGCACACGCTGAGCATCACGTATTGTCCGGTGGGCACCCCATCGTGGTTCCGTGCGTAGGTCTCATCGACTTCGACGTTCCTGGTTTCCAGGATCAGCCGTCCACCGTGAGGCATGGCGTCGCGCGCATTGACTGCCAGGTTCAGGATGATCTGTTCAATCTGGCTGGGGTCAGCTTTGACGCTGCCGAGTGACGGGGCCAGCAGCACGCTTAGTTCAACCTGGGTCGAAATCACCGGGCTCAACATTTTGACGACGTCAGTTACCACGTGATTGAGGTCTAATACTCTGCTCTGGAGCACCTGCTTGCGCCCGAAGGCCAGCAATTGCCGCGTCAGGGAGGTGGCTCGGGTTACTGCGCGTTCGATTTCGAGCGCGTCCTGATGAGCCGGATCGCCCGGAGCAAGCCGGCTGCGCAGGCGCTCGTTATGAGCCTGCACCAGCATCAGAAGATTATTGAAGTCGTGGGCTACTCCGCCGGCCAACTGGCCGACAGCTTCCATTTTCTGCGACTGGCGGAGTTGATCTTCCAGGCGTTTGTGCTCCGTCATGTCATAGAGCACGCCTTGCATCAGCAGCGGGCGGTCGTCGGTCTGGTGCAGCATGACGGCTTCGTCGCGGAACCACAGCACCCGTCCGTCGCGCGCGAACATGCGGTACTCGGCCTGAAACAACTCGTGCGTTTCCTGAAAGCGCTTTTCTGCAGCCAGAGCGATTTCGCGATCGTCCTTGTGGATGCGATTCATCCAGTTCATAGGATCCGAGAGCCACTCCGCGGGCGAGAAACCAAGGATGGACTCGATCTGGGGGCTGACGTAGTGCCAGGGCCCGCCGGCGCCGAGTTCGGCGATGTAAGTAACAGCCGGGAGGCGCTCGACGAGCGTGCGGTAGCGATCCTCGGCGGCGCGGAGTTGAATCTTGGCGCGATCATGTTCGATCGCGATCGCGGCCAGGTGGGTGGCGTGACTGATGATCTGGAAATGTTGGGGATCCGGGGTACGAGGCTCGCGATAGTAAACCGCAAAGGTTCCCAGAATCGCGCCCTCCTGGTTGGCGATGGGCGTCGACCAGCAGGCGCGCAGGCCATGCGGCAGCGCGAGGTGGCGAAATTCTGCCCACAGGGGATCGCTGGCAATGTCAGAAACTACAACTGGCTGCCTTCGAAATGCGGCGGTGCCGCAGGAGCCGACGTTCGGTCCAATTTTCGCTCCGTCTATGCTCCGGCAAAATTCGGCCGGAAGACTGGGAGCGGCTCCGTTCCGCAGCGTCACTCCGTCGGGGTCGAGTAGAAGTACCGAACACAGCAGACCAGAATAGTGCGACTCGATTTCCGTGCACAACGTCGCCAATATTTTAGACAGGGGAGCGCGGGCCATGATCACGGCCAGCACGGTCTCATCGAGCCGCGACAGAGCTTCTGGAGAACTCAGCTGGTCCTTCGCCGGTGCTCTGCCAACTCCCGTAGACATACGCCTCCACAGCGCGTGGGTTCTGCGAACAGATTGAAGGGAAAGCGAGTCAGACCTCGCCGGACAGACCGCCCTTAAATGGCATTATGGATTGCACCCAACCGGTACTACCAAGTTACGGGGGTAACTGCGAAGCGGGAGCAGTTTCGTTGTCTGTACTGAGGGCCGAGCAGTAAGTTGGATTCGCTGCTCAAATATCTTTTTTTAATACTCTAAATAATCTAACGGATGAGATATTCAAGGTAACCTTGTCAGGCCACAACAGGGTTACTGCAGCGGCAGGAAGAGCGCACCGGCGGCCGGCGAAGCGCCGCCGATTCAGTTCTCCTGAGCGCAAAGATCGGGTTGGTTGCGGTATGACTGGTAGCCGCGCGCGGTAAGGCGGACTACGCCCCGACACTGTTCTTCGATGGACTTCTCATTTCTCAGCGTGGCCACAACTTCTCGCGCCAGGGCTGAATCCATGGTCTGTCTGGATAGAGTCACAAACTGACTGCGATCCGATTCGTACCGTTCGGCCAGAGTCAAAAGGAGTCTATCCCGTATGATTTCCCCGTGATCCATATACGTGTCTCCTAGCACAAATGGTAGGCAGTTCAGGGGGAGTGGGAAATGGCCCTTGTGTGCCAGAGCGCAATTACTTTGGTCACATGCCCTAATGGGTGGGTTACTGCTTTCAGGATGGGTCGAAGCTTCTCGTTAAGACGCGTCATTGAATCTCATACCTGAATCTCATCCCTGACCGTGGTCGGCGCTTTTTTCTCCGACTCCCAGATCGCGTGTGCGATCGGCGGCTGCCTTGCGCGCAATGAGGCCGAAGCCTTTGATCCGCGCAGTACGTTCCAGAGAGAGCAGTTGCGCCTGTGCCGCGGCGCTTCGTCCAGATCTTTCCTCCAACTCCGCCAAAGCAAGCCGGACTTCAAATTCGAGACCCACGAACCCGTGGGCGCGTGCGTCCTTCAGAATCCTTTCCAGTTCAGCGCGGGCGGATTCAGGCTTGTCCGAGGAGACCACGATGCGCGCGGACGCCAGAGCAAATTGAAGTTGGGCCAGGCGATTCTGGCTTTTCTTCGCCAGCAGTTCGGAGGCTTCGACTTCGCGCCTGGCATCGGCAGATTTTCCTTCCGCCAGCAATGCGCGAGTCAGCACGACGCTGGCGGCAAGTTCGTCATCGGACTGCTGCTCGCTGTGAAACTGATCCTTGCACTGGTGCAAAGTGGATACGGCACTAGCGGCTTGCCCTTCCTCGACGGAGAGTTGGGCCAGGGCGACCTGGGTTTCGGCGACAGTTTGTTTCTCGCCAACCTGGTTGCGCAGGGAGAGCGATTCGTCGTATGACTTGCGGGCCGCGGCCAGATCGCCGCGGTCGGTAAGAACATCGCCCATCCCGGTCAGCACGTATCCGACGGCAGTCTTGTCATCGATTTCCTCGGCTGTTGCCTTGGCCTGCTGATAAGTGGTCTCGGCTACTTCGAGGTTGCCCTTCTGCCGGGACAGATCGCCGAGATCATTGAGAGCAAGCGCTATGCCGTCCTTGTCCTCGATGGCCTGGTAGCTGGGAATCGATTCTTCCAGCAATTTCTTCGCTCCGTCCAGGTTTCCTTCCAGGAGAAGAGCTGCACCCAAATTATTCAGCGTGGCGGCCACTCCCTGGTCGTCCCCGACCTGGCGAAACTGCTTGATGGCTTCGCGCCACATCGCTTCCGCCTCCGCCAGATCGCCTTGTTGGGAATGAAGTCCCGCCAAATCAGTCGCCATCGTCGCCTCGCCGTCACGATCTCCCGCGGCGATTGCGCTCTGGCGTGCGTTCTCACAGTCACTGATGGATTCCGCAACCGATGCGCCGATGGCGGGAGCCTGTTGACAGAGAATTCCATAGGTTCGGGCGACTAACACGTGCGAACCTTGGGCACTACCCTTCGCAATAGCGCGTTTAGCGGCGGCCTGCGCCTTGTTGAGATCCAGGCCGATCCAGGCCGACGCTTCCATCATGTCGATACGAGCGTCCTCACCAGTGGGCGAGGGCAGGTGGCGAAGGGTCGCGAGCGTCTGCAATGAGTCGGCGGGCTTAACGTGAATCTGAGCGGAGGCCAGGAGAAGGCCATAGTCGAGACTGTCTGGAAAAAGCCGGAAGAGTGAGCGATAGGCCGCAACCGATTTTGGCCAGTCGGCGATTGTCCGGCGATACTGTCCTTCAACCAGCAGGCGTTCTTCCTGAGGGAGATGTCCCGAAAGTTCCAGCGCACGCTGGGCCTCGGCGCGCGCCTTAGGCCCATGACCCATATGCCACCAGGCTTCAGATAAAGCAGAATGCGAAAGCGGATAATTGGGATCGGCATCCACAGCTTTAACCAACAAGTCTCGAGCGCCAAGAAAGTCGAACGCCCACAGTTTGGCGCGGCCTTTGGCATACAACTGGACAGCCTGCTGATTGGACGGCAACGCCGCCCGGGCCGCACTCGATCCTTCAGCGGGAACTGGACCCACGCCTAAACTCTGGCGAAGGCGGCCGCCGGCCTGGGATGCCAGTTCAAAAAGGTTTTCCTCATCCCCCGTAAGCGCTTCCTCAGAGATAGTCTCCCCGGCTGCCGTGTCCTGCAGGCGAATATCCAGGCGGATACGATTCTTTCCATTGCCAGGCAGCGGGGTGTAAGAACCGAGCACCACCACGTCAGCCCCAGGATTGGTGCGCAATCTCTGCAAGGTCGCCTTAGCCAGGGTGTCTTCGTCGGCCAAGGGCAGTTCGCGTTTGGCGCGCGCTACGTCTTCACCGGAGACCATGCGAAGCCCGCCACCAGCCGCGAGTTCCGTGCTTAACATTTCGGAGAATGCGGCGGAGAGCCAATCTTCTTCGGGACGCCCCGGCAGATTGCGGAATCCCAGCACCGCGACCGAGCGCCGGACGCGCGGCGGGGGCATTGTGCTGTCGGTCTCGGCGGCGCCAGCCTCGGCTGTTGACGAAGAATGCTGAGAAACCGAACGGAACTCGTAGATCACGCCTCCGACCAGCAGCAGTACCAGCGCGGCAATGACTCCATAGCGGACGCGCCGGGCAGGTGTCTTCGCCTGCCCGCCTGATTCCTCAGACTGAATGGGGAGATTCCCCGCTCCTTTTTGAGCAGATTCAGCTTCCGCGGAGTCCTGAACCGTGACCGGAGCGAGAAAACGGTAGCCTCGGCGGGGCACGGTCTCGACGAAGTGGGGGGCGTCCGCGTCATCATGCAGTGCCTCGCGCAACTTTCGCACCGCCACGCCCAGGCTATTGTCAAATTCGACGAAGGTGTCTTGAGGCCAAAGATGCCGCCGGACTTCCTCGCGGGTGACTATTTCTCCCGGATGTTCGACGAGCAGGACCAGCAAACGGAAGGGCAATTCCTGCAGCTTCACCCGTGTGCCGCTACGCGAGAGAGCGCCTTCGGACGGGTCCAGTTCGAACCGGCCGAACCGGTACCGAATCGTTTTTTCGCCGGAGCTGTTGCCGGAGCTATTCATGGTCAGGGCACGCGCCCGAAGATGCCGCAAATCTTATCACGAGAAATCACCTGCCATCACTGTTAAGAAGTCCTCGTAAACCCTTGTCCGACGGCCAGTTCGCGGTTAATACAGGCTTAAAGAGCTGTTTCATTGACTCCGATTCTGACTTGCGTCACATTCTCCCCGGTCCAAGGCCAGCCAGACGGGGGCGTGAAGTGAGTTCGGGGGAACTTACACTCTCGTCTGGCTGATTCAGCCCCAGGAGTCCAACCGCGACGGCAACGAGCGAACGCCGAAGCGATCGGGGAGGAGCAAGCCGTGAAGAAAACAATATGCGCGATCGTCGGCCTTCTCGTCACCCTGTCTTGCTTAGCCCGGGCGGAGTCCGCGCCAGGCAAAGTGCGTACCTATTACGTCGCGGCGGACGAAGTCGAATGGGACTACGCCCCCGGCGGCGTCAACAAGATGATGGGGATGAAATTCGAAGGCTATTCCAAAGTCTTCACCGAACGCGGGCCGCATCGCATCGGCACGGTTTACCGCAAGGCTCTCTACCGCGAGTACACCGACGAAACCTTTGCCCAGCTCAAGCCTCGCTCGACCCAATGGGAGCATAACGGACTGCTCGGCCCGATCCTGCGCGCCGAAGTTGGCGACACCATTCGCGTGGTATTCAAAAACAACGCCAGCCGTCCCTACAGCATGCATCCCCACGGCGTGTTCTATAACAAAGATTCCGAAGGCGCGCTCTATGACGACGGTACCTCCGGAGCGGACAAGGAAGACGACGCGGTCCCGCCAGGCAAGACGCATACCTATATCTGGAAAGTCCCGGAACGAGCCGGCCCCGGACCTAACGATCCCAGTTCGATCGTGTGGCTATACCACTCTCATGTCAACGAACTGAAAGACGTCGAGAGTGGATTGATCGGAGCGATCATCGTGAGCCGCCGAGGCACGGCCGATGCCGATGGCAAACCGAAAGACGTGGACCGCGAGTTCGTCTGTCTATTCATGCTGTTTGATGAGAATGTGAGCTGGTACATCGATCACAACATCCAGACTTTCGCGGGCGACCCGAAAACCGTGAACAAGTTCGAGTTCGCCCCCGACGATGGCTCGGGGAACTTCTCCGGCATTGGATCCGGCTTCGCCGTAGCTAACGCCAAGTTTTCCATCAACGGCTACATCTACGGAACCATGCCCGCAATGACCATGAAGAAAGACGAACGGGTTCGCTGGTATCTGGTGGCCCTCGGCGAACAGTTCAGCGTCCACTCTCCCCACTGGCACGGCAACGTCGTGCTGCAGGACGGGAAGCGAACCGACGTCGTCGAGCTCATGCAAGCCCAGATGCTGACCGTGGACATGGTCCCTGACAATCCGGGGACGTGGATGTTCCACTGCCATATTGACGACCACATGGACGCGGGAATGTCGGCGATGTACAGAGTTGAGCCGTAAAGCGCTATAAGGATCCGGCCGGCTGACCGGTGGGCATCTGCCCGCCATCGTCCGGGCAAAAGGAGAACTTGACCATGGCGAACTTTTGCAACAAGTGCGGATCACCGGTCAGCGGAATATTTTGCGTGAAGTGCGGAGCCGACACCCGCCTGGCGGCAAGCCCAGCGGCACCTGCCATTTCGCCGGCTTCGCGACCGGCCCCTGCTCCGCCGCCCGTGCTCGCGAGTGCCACCCCCGCTGCCAGGTTTTGTAACAAGTGCGGAGCGCCGTCAAGTGGAACAGCGTTCTGCAACAAGTGCGGAGCGGACATGCGACCGGCGGCTGCGCAGCACGCGGCCATTCCGGTCGCGCCAGCGCCATCTACATCCCCGGTTTCGTCTCCGCCACAAGCTATAGCGCCGCCGCAGGTTCAAGCGACGGGTGGTCCGCTCACCAAGATTTTGATTGGTTTCGCCGTGGTCGTGATTGCTATCGGCGCGCTCGCCGCCGGCGGAGTGTACTACGTGGTGTACCGCGTCAAGCAAAAGGTACACGAGGTGGCCCGCGACGTTCCAGGGCTGGGATCCAGTTCGGACAACAGCTCCGGTTCAGGCAACAACTCGGTTCTGGGTTCCATTTCGAAGATGGTTTCAGGGTCGGGCAACAGCAGCGACTCAGGCGGAAGCGGCTCGAACGGCGGCATCAGCGGCGATCCCTGCCGCCTCTTGAGCAAGGAAGAAGTCGGCCGCGCCGTCGGAGTGGAAATTGTCGCAACCCAAACTACTGACGCTGGATGCTCTTACCTGGCGCAGGGCAACTCCGCTGACATGACCGCCAAACACATGTCCGCGATGGTGGCGACCAAAGGCGCCGACGCGCAGACTCAGAAGATGATCCAGAACATATCCGGCGGGCTCTTTAAGTCGCTGCAAAGCGAACATCCCAGCGAAGCCTCCGACAGCAACGGGAACGTTCCGGTTTTTGGATTCAGCGTCGACAACAACGCAGCCCAGGCGCAGATGCAGGCGAACCAGGCCGTGCTGGGAAGACTGGGCCCCGGGCAGCAAAGCATTCCCGGGATCGGCGACGAAGCATATGACGAGTCGAGCGCCATGATGTTCGTCCGTAAAGGCGACAGACTGATTCGCATTATGTATTCCACCTGTCCGTGCGGGGTGGAAGCGATCAAGCCACTGGCCAAAACGCTGGCCGATCGGTTGTAGAGACGCGTCGCATCGAAGTTCAGTGATCGAGTGCCGGAGAACAAGATCGGCAAGAGGCTCATGCGCATTCATGCCTGGGAACCGAAGGCAAAAATCATTCCCAAACCGGAGGAGCAATGAAATGTCAAATTCCATAACTAGGTCGCTTTTACTGCTCACTGCCATCGCCGTGTTTACTCTTGTAGTGCCAGCCCACGGCGCCGGCGCCGCCAACGATCCCGTAAGCGGCCTTCCGCTGGCGCCAGGCATGACGCCGAGTAATGAGCCCTTGAGCATTACCATCTGCGGAAAACCGGCACAAGCCAACCAGAACTTCGACAACGCCACCGTGGCCGCCGACATTGCCTGGTACAAGGCTCATCTGCCGGGATACCACATGGTGCATGCATTCTGGGATAACCGGTCGCAGGACACGTTCTTCAGTCCGGATGGCACGAAAGGCGTCAGCATCACCGGAACTCCCAAAAGCGACGAAACGTTTTCGGTCATGTATCTCAGCCTGAAGACAGGACTCACTGAGCATCAGTGGAGAGTGTTCAGCCCGTCGAATCCAACGTGCAAGTGATCGAACGGGCCACTTTTCGACGGGAGACGAATTTAGCCAAGGAGACGAACCATGAAATGCCTGGGTATATTTCTCGTGATGCTCGGCCTGGGCTGTGTCCTGTCAGCCAGCGCCGAGACCCTAACCTCCGATCCATTGACCGGCCTGCCGCTCGATCCTGCAACAGATTCCCGACTTCATCTGGGAAACGAGCCTACAAAAATCCCCGATACGCAGGTTTGCAGCAGCAAGATGCAAGCCAACTTCTACATGGTTTATGACAAGGTGGATGCCACTGTCGCTTGGTATGCTGCTCACCTTCAGGGCTTTCACAAGACCCACGCTTACAGCAACAACCGCTCGATGGACAAGTTCTACAACGACGCCGGTACAACGGTCGTGTCTGTTCTCGGGAGTCCCGGCAAAGATGGCGAGAACACGGACACGCATTCCGTTACTTATTACCGCTTTCAGCCGGGACTGCCGGCGAAGACGATCATCAGTTTCGGCCAGCCAAAGATGGTTTGCCCATAGCGAAGGAGAAAAAGGAGAATCAGATGTCTCGAGCAACGATTGCGTTGGCACTGGCGACAATGTTCTTGCTGGTCATGCCCGTTATCGCCTCCGGACAAGCGCCCGCGGGATGGAAGCCCGTCAAAGACAGTACCGGGGTGTGCCAGATTTTCGTTCCGAATGGCTGGAACCAATCGGTCATGATTGTTCACTCTCCCCATGTCAGGCTGAAGCCGATGAGTGAGGACACGGTGACTC
Organism: Terriglobia bacterium; assembly: GCA_963734265.1. Lineage (GTDB taxonomy): Bacteria > Acidobacteriota > Terriglobia > Terriglobales > Acidobacteriaceae > JAIQFF01. Next base: position 344,758 of record CAVTGN010000007.1, on the reverse strand, counting down.
ATGTGGGAGCCGATAAAATATTTGAAAACACAACCCAGCGCTTCTTTTTCGTACGCAAGCCGGTCGCGATGAACGACGGCAAATCGTTCCTGGTGAATTACCACGTGGAAGTCCCGGGGAATGGCGTTGAATGCATTGCGGAGATTAATGTTAAACAGGGTTATTCGGAAGACGAGGTCAAGAAAATCGCGGCTACTCTCGCGCCTGTGAAGTAGAAATACGGGCGGTCTTCCTGCCCGAAAAAAGAGATACCTCAAAGCAAACGTCAAAGGAGAAATATGTTGCGTTCTATGTGGTTTTTGTCCGTTGTCGCCGCCGTACTACTCGCGGCATCGCTTCCGTCTACCCCAGCCTTCGCCTCTGCTGACGCGGCCTGCCGGCCAGTGTTCGATTCGGCGACCAAGGTCCTGGCGGCGTCGGCACACCTTTACAACACAACGACACTTCCCGGCGGCAAGTCCCGAACCGGCGAACTGATCTACGCCAACGGCGTCATTTACGTCCTCGTCAATGGCAAGTGGACTCGCAGCAGAATGACCGTGCAAGACATGCTCAAACAGGAACAGGAAAACATTCGCGACGCGAAGACAACCTGCCGCCACGTCCGCGACGAATTGGTGAATGGAGAAGCGGGGGCGTTGTACTCGGTCCAGAGTGATAACGGGGGCGTAAAGTCGGAGGGCCAGACCTGGATTTCCAAGAGCAGAGGGCTGCCCTTAAAGACCGAACAAGATTTGGACACGGGCGACCCCGACAAGCAGCACATTTCGATACGTTATGAATACTCCAACGTGCACCCGCCGGCGGGCGTGCAGTGACACACTCTCCCTAAATGATCCCACCACGGTGGTGGGATGCGGATGGGTTTCGGATGCCATCCCATTGATTCCTCGCGTCCTGTTCGGCGAAGAACTTACTTGCTTATCAGGAAGGAAAAGCCGGGGAAGATGTATTCCTGCTTGCCATTTCTGGGCACGCTTTTTACTTTGCCGCTGCGCACCTGTTCCATGGCCTCGACTACGCGGGCAAGATTACCGGGATCGGCGACGGGCTCGTTATGAGCCGGTAAAAGCAGCTGAAGCCTGGGGGCGAGGCTGGCCAGTTTTCTTACCGAGGCCTGGTAAGCATTCAGATCGGTTTCGGGCCGGAACAGCCAGATGGGACCGGGATAGAAAGTGTCGCCGGTAAACAGGAGGCCGTTCTTTTCGTCCAGCAGCGCAATCGAATCGGGCGTGTGGCCGGGAACTGAGATCACCGCGAGCGTGCGGTCACCGAGATCAATTTTGTCGCCGTCATGAAGCCAGTGAGAAATACGGAACGGCTTAGTGGCATATTCCGCGGCATTGAATCCTGGCGGCAGATCGCCACAGACTTCGCCGGGTGCGATCTCGGCCTGGGCGCCTTTACGTGAGCCTCTGGCGTTGGTGCGAGTGAAATCTGTATCCATGCCGTAGACGTCGGCGAATCGCCAGTTGTCGCCCACGTGGTCGTTGTGGGTATGGGAATTCAACACGCTGATCGGCAGCGTGGTCAGGCCTTCCACCACTTTGCGAATGTCGCTGATACCCATGCCGGTATCGAACAACACGGCTCGCTTGGTTCCTAAAATCAGGTAAGAGATGACTTCTTCCGACTGGTGCGGCTCGTAGATGGCGAATACGCCGGGGCGAATTTTGTAAACCTCGAACCACGGATCTTTGATGGCAACTCGTTCGAGTGTGCGGTAGACGGGGCGGGGAAGCGTGCGGCACCACTCCGGCCGCGTCGCCAAAGGATTCGTCGAAGAAGAAAAAGAAGACAGCAGGGTAAGAGTTACAAGGACCGATCTCATGCTACTTGCCCCAGACCGTATCCAGAAACAGGTAACGGTCCCGGGCGCTATCTTTCTCCGATTTGGGTTGTGGGATTAAATACATTACCTGCCAGCCGCTGGATTGACGGTAGGCAGGCCACTGCGGCAAACCTGGACCGTTGGGATTTCCGCCGGCGGCGAAGTTTGCCCAGTATTTCTGCATCAGGTCGCTGAGGATGCGGTCGTCGGGCCGCCAGATGAGCCCGGCTTTCGAGTCAAGCGTTCCAAAAACGTATTCGATCTCCGCCGAGTGGTAGGCCCCACGGTCGGGCGAATTGGGATCGGGCGGCGGAGGATTGTCGAAGCGGTAGCGGTACACAGGTTGCTTTCCCGCCGTGGCCTGCGCTTCAAGCCATTGCCAGGTCGACCAGGCGATGGAGCGATCGCCGGCGAGGTCCTTCAGGGCACGTTTGGCCTGCGCATCATTGGTCGCGGGATAAAGACGCAAAAACTCCCCCGCCTTGGCGCCGAATTCCTTGCTGGCGGTGGCTTTCAGGGTGTCGAGCGTAGACTGGCCCGGCACGGCCTGGAAACTGCCTTCATCATGATTCCATCCAGCCAGGAGCGGGACGTCATTTTGCTTCCCTTCAGCAAAAATCGCGGACACCTGCTCGGGCAGAAAGTACCCATCGATATCAGGATTAAAGCGGGGACCCTTAATCTCTTCCTTGAACGATGCGTCCACAATCTTCTGCGCTGGAAGGGCGCGCAATTCACTGAGCGATTTGACACTCAGCGCGGTGGCGACGAATTCGGAATCCTTTTGCGAGCGGGTAGCCAGCGGTTCGAAGGGAAGGACGGTGCTGGAAAATGCCGCGCCGCTTTCCCCAATCGCCTTGTGGAATAGTCCCTTAGCGAGTGGCGACGCCATGAGCGCGCTCACGGAGAACGACCCTGCGCTCTCGCCAAAGATGGTCACATTGCCGGGGTCGCCACCGAAAGCGGCAATGTTGCGGTGGACCCACTCGAGCGCCGCGACCTGATCGAGCAGGCCGTAGTTGCCGGCGGCCTTCTTGTCCGACTCCGCTGCCAGTTCAGGGAGAACGAGAAATCCGAAAATGCCGAGGCGGTAGTTCATGCTGACCACAACCACGCCGTGAGTGGCCAGCATGCCGCCATCCTGCCGAGGCTCGGAGGATGCGCCTGCCATGAATCCTCCGCCATGGATCCAGACCATCACGGGAAGGTTGGCTTTAGGGTTCTTCGCCGGGGTCCAGACGTTCAGGGATAGGCAGTCTTCGCTGATGCCGGGGTCTCGGAAAACCATGTCCGAGTAGGGTCTGCCTTGCATGCAGGCCGCGCCGAATTCCGTGGCCGCGCGAACCCCGCTCCACTTCGCTGGGGGCGCGGGAGGTTTCCAGCGGAGTTCGCCAACTGGCGGCGCAGCGTAGGGAATTCCAAGAAAAGCGCGCACTGGCCCGTTTGCCTTGCCCTCGATTGTGCCGGTGTCAATTTTCACCTGGAGGGGCAATGATGCTCCGAATGCTGAAAGGGAAATGAATGTCATGAGGCCGGCCAGCACTCTGAGACGCATCCAGGCTCCTCCGAACGCACGAAGATACCATAAGGAGCGTCAGCGGAAGGCGTGGACGCCGGCAATGGAAGTGCTCCCTGATAGAATCGTCAGCTTTCGGAAATAAAAGAACGCTTACGGAGAGAAGCAGGAAATGAATTACCGCGCACTGGGACGCACCGGATGGAAAGTGTCGGAAATCAGCTTTGGCGCCTGGGCGATCGGAGGCTCTTGGGGCCAGGTTTCCGATGAAGATTCGATGGCAGCTTTGCACCAAGCCATCGATTGCGGAGTCAATTTCATCGACACCGCGGATGTTTACGGCAACGGCCGCAGCGAGCGCCTGATCGCGAGGCTTAAGAAGGAACGCAAGGATGCTGAGATCATTGTGGCGACCAAAACGGGGCGCCGTCTGCCGCAGCAGACCGTGGAAGGCTACAGCCGGCAGAACCTTACCGGTTGGATCGATGACAGCCTGCGAAACTTGTCGAGGGACACTCTGGATTTGGTGCAGCTTCACTGCCCGCCGACGGCGCTGTACGACCGGCCGGAAGTTTTTAGAATTCTTGATGACCTGGTGAAGGCAGGGAAGATTCGCTATTACGGAGTCAGCGTTCAAACTGTGGAAGAGGCGCTGAAGGCGATTGAGTTTCCCAATGTCCAAAGCGTGCAGATTATCTTTAACTGTTTCCGGCAACGTCCGGCCGAAATTTTCTTCGCTCAGGCGAAGCTGAAAAAGGTCGGCATCCTGGCGCGGGTGCCGCTGGCCAGCGGACTACTTACCGGCAAACTTCGCCGGGATTCCACTTTTGCCGCGGACGACCACCGCAATTTCAATCGAAAGGGACAGGCGTTCGACGTAGGCGAAACATTTTCAGGAGTGGACTACGAACAGGGCCTGGCGGCAGTGGAAGAGATTCGCAAACTTGTTCCGTCTGGAAGTTCGATGAGCCAGTTCGCGCTGAGGTGGATACTCATGTTTGATGCGGTGACTTGCGCGATTCCCGGGGGCAAGCGAGGCGACCAGGTGGCCGACAACTGCGGGGCTTCAGATCTGCCCGCGCTGACTGCGGAGCAGATGGCGGGCGTGAAACGTATTTACGATGAGAGGATTCGGCCGCTGGTGCAGGATCGCTGGTGAAGGGGTCAGGCTTACAGCGATTTGGCGGTTTGGGAGAGTCGTTTCTTCGGTAGCCAACCGCCGTTACGCTTGTAGGGGTCCTTCGACTTCGCCGGCGCATTCGCGCGCGAATGTGCGGGCTTCGCTCAGGATGACAGTTTCCCGAACTGTGTTACAAAGGGCGCATGAACGTACTTTTTATCGGCGGGACCGGCATTATCAGCAGTGCTTGCACCCGTTTGGCGGTGCATCGCGGCTTCAACCTGACCTTACTTACCCGCGGGCAGCGTCCTGGAGAAGGCGTGGACGGGGCGGAGACGGTCACGGCGGATATAAACGATGCGGCGGCAGTTTCGCGCGCGCTTCGGGGGCGGAAGTTTGACGTGATCGTCAACTGGATTGCGTTTACTGCCGCCGACATTGAACGCGATCTGGAACTTTTTCGCGGACGAACCCGACAGTACATCTTCATCAGCTCGGCCAGTGCCTACCAGAAGCCGAGCACCGATTACCTGATTACCGAATCCACGCCACTGGCCAATCCGCACTGGGACTACTCCAGAAACAAGATTGCGTGCGAAGAGCGTTTGCTCAAAGCCTATCGGGAAGAAGGTTTTCCCGCCACCATCGTCCGGCCGTCACTTACTTATGGGGAACATTTGATTCCGCTGGTGATTAACAGCTGGGAGCGATCTTATACAGTGGTCGACCGGATGCTGAAGGGGAAAAAGGTCATTGTTCCGGGGGACGGATCGTCGCTGTGGGTGATCACGCACAATACCGACTTCGCCAAAGGATTCACCGGCCTGCTGGGGCATGAGCAGGCCATCGGGCATGCCTTTCACATCACTACCGATGAAGTCCTGACCTGGGACCAGCTCTATCGGACCGTAGCTGAGGCGGTGGGCGTCGAAGCTCGGATCGTGCATATCCCCTCTGACTTCATGGTCGCGTGTTTGCCCCAAATGGAAGGCACGCTGATCGGCGACAAGTCGGTAAGCGTGGTATTCGATAACAGCAAGATCAAGCGCTTTGTGCCGGAGTTTGTGGCGACGACGCGTTTTGCACAGGGCATACGCCGGTCGCTGGCATGGTTCGATGCCGACCCCAGTCGGAAGCTGATTGATTCCGAACAGAATGTCATCTGGGACAAGCTGATCGAGGGCTACGAAAAGGGATTGAAGGACACGGCGGGGGGTTTCCAGGATCGGCATTAAGCCCGTGTGCCGGGTTACGTCGTCGCAACTGTTCTCTTGCCATGCCGGGTTGTGCTGCCGAGCTTCGCTCGGCTGGACAGCCGAGGCGGCTTCCCCACGTGGTTCTTGCCCATTTCTCGCGGCTGGGTGAAACCCCTGAAACCCGCCAATAGACGCCACTTGCGGCATTCGCCGATTTCGGGACGCTAAGTTGCAAAAAAAATGTAAAAGGGGTTGGCAGCGGGCGCGGGATGATCTATCTTGGCAGGCACAAAAGTTAGGCTTCCGGGGGCGGAAGATAGCGAGACGGGTTTTTAATCCAAATCCAAACCGGTGGCGGTTCTCGGGCCCAGGTCGGCTGACCTGACGTCACTTGCAAGGAAATTCCCTCCGTTCCCTGGCACCCGGCTAGTGTGGCGTTACCTCGTTGTTACGCATTTGAAGGAAGGGCCAGCCGTGAAACCTGCACGCCCGCTTGTTTTCCTGTTATGTCTTGGCTTGGCTGTAAGCGTTTACAGCTCTGCCTCCAGTTCTTCCTCGGACACGTCCACCACCACGCCGCAGACTTCAGAAGTTCCGAAACCGGTTCCGGCCTCGACTGCCACGGTCGTAATTCCGGGGCCGCTGCGATCTTTCCTGCGCATGGCGGGAATCAGCCAAAAAATTTCCGCCGAGGAAGTGCTGCCCCTGCTCGCCCGAAATGTGGCGGTAGAAGGTTACCAGGGACGCAAAGACACACGGGGAACGCCCACCGAGTTTCTGATTTTGCTGAAGCGCTATGTGGGACAGGCGAGAGATTTGGTCGCGCTGGCCGGCCCAGATGGGGTGATTCGGGTTTCCAATTGCGATCAGGCGGCTCCGTTGCTCTCGATCATCGGTTATCGACTGCGGGAGGGTTGTGGAAAGAACGTCACCCTGGAGACCGCCGAGCCCGAAAAAGCCTTCCTGACCATCGATTCCGGCTTTCCTTTGGCGCAACTCGAGCAGACGCTGCAGGGAGGCAAACCCTTTGTTTATCCCTTCCCGTCATCTCAGGTGCCGCTTCTGTTCTCCGCGTCCGATTGGACGCAGGTTGACCCGAACGAGAAGCAAGCCGGGAATGATGTCCTGATGTCGCTGCTGGACGATCCCATGGTGGCGCGTTTGTACTGGTCCATGGCCCGGATGGATAACGAAAGCGGCCAGGCGTTCCGGCAATTTGCGGGAATTCCCCGGCTGCTTCCATACGCTCCGGTGCTGGATTTTTACGGCAGTCATATCTCCATTCGGAACGGACGCGTGCTGGTGCCGGGAGGAGCGTCGGCGGAAGCTGCCTGGAAGGATCTTGCGGGAGCGAGTCCCGACTCCCCGAAGGACTTTGTCGCCCGGCTGCTGGCGAAAGACGACGGCTGGCTGGCCGCTTATTTCGATACCTTGGCGCGTCTCAGTCCGGCCCAGCAAGCCTATTTCGCTGACGCTCATCGCCTGCCGAAGTTTTACGAGGCACTGCGAGGAAAGGATCTTACTCCGGGGCCGGCGCGACCGGTATTCCGGCCTGACCCCGGCCTGCTGCTTCTGGTAACCCGGCTGCAGTTTGATTCGGGCGGCCAACCTATCGTCCCGGGAAATCTTGAGGTCTGGCAGCAGGTGCTTCGGCAAAGGAACGAGACCAGGGCAGTGCGGCAGTGGGCGAAGCGTGCCGATCATTGGAAGAACGGCGACCAGCTGGTGGAAGCGATGTTCGCATTCTCGCGCCAAAGCGCGGACGACGGACCGCTGCCCATCTACCTCATGTTGAGTGCGATCGACGCTGCCCGTCCTCAAGATCAGCGGATGAGTCCGGAAACCGTGCACCTGCTGGCGCAGAAGTTTTCGCGCTACGGCAACCAGTACCTGATTTTCTCCGAATTCCAGGGTCTGAATGACGCTTCGATCGCCCACTTTATCGGCGTGGCCGATACTCTTGACCACATTTCCAACGTTACCTTGCGGGCCAACGCCCTGGGCATTTTTCAAGCGAACGTGGGCTTGTGGCAGATTCTGGCACGACAGGGTCAAATTTCGCCGGAAGACCTGAACCAATCATGGGAGAAGGTGATCGGTCCTTTTGCGCACGGCGTATCCTCCTCGGCGGCGCTTTTCGATGCGGCCCAGGCTTCGATTCATGACCTGTGGCAAGCCGCTGCGGGCAGGCCCAATCTCTCTCAGGGAGAGCTCATCTCGTTGCTGGCGGGTCCGGCTCAATCGCATCCCGCAGGTCAACAGGTACGGCAGGAACTGGCCAACCGGATTCGCTCGGTGATGGATGGTCAGCGGCTGGTTCCTCTGGACACCTTGCTAGCGCTGGGCGATGGCTTGAATGAATTGGCTCAGGGAAAGCAGGTGGGCGACAGTCTGATTCCGCTGGCTGGAGAACTTAAAGAATTTGAGATGCCCCGTCCCATGTTTACCGCCAGCGAGCGCAGCGAATGGGCGGCGGGGTTTTACAACACGCGTCACAGTTCGCTGCAGACGCGAACCGATTTGATGAAGATCATCAAGTCGCCCAATTCGCACAAAGAATTATCTGAAGCCCGCGGCATCGTTACACCTTTCCTGAGAGACACCCTGGTGGGACTGAATTACGCGTACTATGAGCCGCCGGGCGCGCAAATTCTTCTAAACAACCCGCTTTATGTCCGCTCCCATGATTTCTCCGGAGAAATGGCGATGGGAGGAGGACAGTCCTGGCATGTGCCGCATGTGTTTGGCTCGGGCTTGCCGGCCGGCGGCGGCGCTCACCTGGCGGGCTCGCTGGCGGACCTGCCCTTCGTCCTCGCCGAGGCGGAGCAGGACTTCATTGTCCCTGAAAATGTTCAAGCCCTGATCTGGCATGAGTTGGTGCCCGGTCTGGTCAGCAGTGCGACCCTGCCGCGCTGGTGGGGAGTTACCCAGAACGAATTGCACGCCGTGACCCTATATCAGCGCACCGGTGAGGAGCTTCTGGCAGCCTCCGCGCGAGATGAAAAGTTGAGAGTGAAGGTTCTGGAGATTCTTTCCGAGCGCATGGTTCCATTACGAATCGAGCAGACGGAGAGAGCGATTCGCACCGGAGCCGTGGAGGAAGCGCTTTCGCGAATCATGCCGGGAGAAACCTTCTATCTCGCGGCTGAGTACCGGCGAAGGTTTCCGGGAGAAAACCAGTCGTGGGGCAAGGCGGGCGAGGAACTGGATAGCCTTTCCGTGCATTACCCGGCTGAGGTCAGTTGGAAGCGCCTGTCGGAGGATTTCGGTGTACCCCATCCCGCCCTGGCGCAGAGTTACTCTCGCGAACTGTTGAACGTGAAGCCCTTTCCGGCTTTTATGGGTTATTCCAGCCGTCTGCTGGCCGAGTCCTGGGATTCCAACAATTTGTACTGGGCGCGCCTGGCAGATGAACTGGGTTATCCGCCGGTCATGCTGAACCGTCTGGTTCCGGAATTGACCTATCGGATGGTGGAGAAGATTTTTGCCACTGACTTTGAAGATTGGCCGGCAATGCTGCGGGCCATGCGGGAGACCGGCGAAGACTTTCGACAGGGCAAGATCGCTTCGTTGCCCAAAGTCGCCTTAAATACTCCGGTTCAGTAGTTGCTGGTTTAGTTGCTGGTTCGAACAAAATGTTTAAAAGTCCCCAGGCGACGTGAAAAAGCCGCGGGCGGGCATGGCAGGAACACTATGGCAAAACGATTATTTCTTTTTCTCGTAGTATTTTCGGCATTCCTCCTCGGCTCCGGTAGTTGGACGGCTGCCCAGGAGGGGGAAACCAGCATTCGCGTTGAAGTCGACATGGTGCAGTTGAACGTCGCGGTCATGGACAGCAAAGGAAACTACGTGACCGGGCTCAAACCCTCGGATTTCGTAGTGACCGAGGACGGCATCGCGCAAAAAGTCGCGACTTTCGGCGAAGGCAATGAAGCCACGCGAAGGGTGACTAGCGCCGGCGACGACCAGCCGGGGCAGCTTCGCAGCCGCTCGTCGAATGGCGCCGCGGATTCGGAAACGTCATCCGAGCTGGGATCGGAACTCGGATCGGTGATGGCCGGGGCCAATGTTTTCATCCTGTTCGACACCAGCAATTACATGTATCGCGGGTTTGTATTCGCGCAGGACGCGATTGCTGAGTTCGTTCGCTCGTTGGACAATCCCGATCGGGTGGCGTTTTACTCATACAGCCGCGACCTTTCCCGGGCGACCACGCTCACCCCTGACCGCAACCAGGTGTTGCGAGGAGTGCGCACCACAGTTGCCGGCGACGATGCCGCGCTTTACAACGCCTTGCTGATGACGCTTAAGGATGCGGGCCAGAATACGGGCAGAAAAGTAGTCGTAGTGTTTTCGAACGGGCCCGACAATGCAAGCATGGTTCCTCCGGAAGATGTGGCCGAGCTGGCGCAGTCCAAGGGCATTCCCATTTACATGATCAGCACGCGCGAGGCCAAGCTGGAGCCGGTTTCCAGCACTGTCTTCAAACGCATGAGCGCCGCAACCGGCGGAGAAGCGTACTTCGCCAAGACCTGGAGAGAGCAGCAAAAGGCGTTCGCGTCGATCCGCAACGATCTCGCCCATCTTTATTCGGTGAGCTACTATCCCCAGCCTAATCCGAACCGCGGGTGGCGGACGATCACCGTCAAACTGACGGGAGAGCGGCTGAAGAAGTGCCATATACGGACGCGGAACGGCTATCGTCCGGAATCATCCCACGTTCGTGTGGAGAGTGCGGGTGCGACAGGTGCAGTGCCGCCCGAGCCCGGCTCATCCAACTGAAACCGCCAAGCGGTTGCGGCGGATCGGAACGAACGGAACTCGTCTCCGGCGATTGCGCCGGTGAACACCCGATTCGCTTCGGAACTGACGTCTCTGCCGCTGACGGCACCGGCGAGCAACTATTCAATCCAATCCGCTGCTCGCAATTCCCCCTAACTTTTGTATAGTTCCTATCGGTTGTTCCGTGGTGCGGCGGATCAATCTCGATCCGGCATGTTAGACGGCAGCAAAGGGAAAAGCAGGAAGGAAAAGAAAGACAATGATTCCCGCCATGGCGATGCTTGCGGAAGCGCGGCTGGTGCATCTCTCCGCTGTCGATGTGGTGATCATCGCGTTTTATTTTGTCCTGGTGTTGACGATCGGGTTTTATTTACGGGGCAGGGCCAACACCGGCGAAGATTTTTTCATGGCCGGACGCGAGATGACGGCGTGGATTGCCGGGCTCAGCTTCCTGTCCGCCAACCTGGGTTCGCTGGAACTGATGGGATGGGCGGGATCGGCCTACCAGTACGGCATCCTGGCCACTCACTGGTACTGGATCGGTGCCATCCCGGCAATGCTGTTTCTGGGCATTGTGATGATGCCGTTCTATTACATCTCCAAGACGCATTCCGTCCCCGGGTATCTGAAATTGCGCTTCGGCGAATCCAGCCGCACTCTTTCATCAGTTTCGTTCGCGGTCATGACGGTGCTGATGAGCGGCATCAATATGTATTCGATGGCGCTGGTGATGAAGGTGGTGCTCGGCTGGGACATCAATTTCAGCATCTGGGTATCGTCGCTTACGGTGGCGGTCTATGTCGCGCTCGGCGGGTTGCGCTCCGCGATCTTCAACGAGGTATTGCAGTTCGTTCTGATCTGGGCGGGCGCCCTGTTGATTCCGATTCTCGGATTGATCGAAGCCGGAGGGTGGAGAAATCTCCAGGTGAAGATCGCGCACAACGCCTCGGCCGAATACACCCACCTCTGGGGAACGCTGGGAACGTTTGCCGGCAACCCCATGGGTATTCATTGGACCGGAATTGTTTTCGGGCTGGGATTTGTGGTTTCTTTCGGCTACTGGACGACCGATTTTCTGGTGGTGCAGCGGGTGCTGGCGGCGAAGGATATACGCTCCGCCAAAATGGCTCCGGTGATTGGCGCGGCCTTCAAGATGATGGTTCCGTTCATCGTGATCCTTCCGGGTTTGCTGGCGCTGGCAGTGTTGCCGACCAAACTGGTTGGGGAGACGGCGGCGCTTGCGACCGGCGGCCACAGCTATAACGAAGTTCTTCCCTTGATGCTGGCACGCTACTGCGGGCCGGGCTTGCTGGGCCTGGGAATTACGGCTCTGATTGCCGGATTCATGTCGGGAATGGCCGGCAACGTGAGCGCGTTTACCACGGTGTGGACGTATGATATTTACCGCGCTCTCATCAACAAGAGCGCCAGCGACCAGCACTACGTGAGCATGGGCCGCTGGTGTACGGTGCTGGGCGTGCTGATCTCGGTCGGGACCGCGTACTTTGTGATGCAGTTCGCCAGCATCATGGATTATGTGCAGCAACTTTTCAGCTTCTTCATCGCGCCGCTGTTCGGGACGGTGATCCTGGGCATGTTGTGGAAGCGCGCGACCGGATCGGGCGGTTTCTGGGGCTTGTTGGCGGGGACGCTGTCCTCGATTGGCATGTGGGCGTGGGTCAAAGTGGATCCGACCGCTTTGCGCTACGTGGCGCTGTCGCCGAATGCGCAAGCGATGGCGGAGAACATGTACCGCGGCCTGTGGTCGTGGATCATTTGCGTGCTGGTCACCGTGCTGGTCAGCTATGCAACCAGGCCCAAGCCGGACAGCGAACTGATAGGGCTGGTTTACGGGGTGACTGCGATCCCGAGCGAATCTGAAGTTGCCTTATATCAGCGGCCGGAATTCTGGGCGGTCCTGGTGGGTGTAGTGTTCGTGATTTTGAATCTCATTTTCTGGTAGCGGGTTCTGTAGTGAAGACTGGCGGTGACGACATGCGCGGCAGTGGAGTTTCAATCTGGTTTTTTGTGGGCATTTCCCTGTTGGTCAACGGGATCTTGATTTGTGGCGCCGGAGTGTGGGAAGTGTTCAATCCGCCTGCGCAGCCGGTGGTCCTGTTTCACTTACACGCGAACGCGTGGTGGGGAGCGCTGTTATTCCTGATCGGATTGATGTATTGCATTCGATTTTCCCCCGCCCGGCAGGCATAAGACGGACGAGCTTCACTGCGATAAAGTCAGCAGGCTAAAGCATGGCAAGCAAGAAAATGACGATGGGCCTGATCGTGGGCAACCGGGGCTTTTTCCCCGACCATTTGGCCAAGAGCGGACGCGAGGAAATGCTGCGCGTATTGACCGCCGCGGGAATGGACGTGGTGGCTCTCACTCCGGAAGAGAGCAAGTACGGCGCGGTGGAAACGCGCGAAGAGTCCCGGCGCTGCGCCGAACTTTTCAAGCGCAATCGCGATCGCATCGACGGCGTGATTGTGACCCTGCCCAACTTTGGAGAAGAGCGGGCCATCGCCGACACTCTGCGACTGGCCGATCTGCGGGTGCCGGTGCTGATCCAGGCCACGCCGGACGATCCCAAAAAGATGACGATCGCCTTCCGCCGCGACAGTTTCTGCGGCAAGATGTCGGCCTGCAATAATTTGAGGCAGTACGGCATTCCTTACTCGATCACGACCCTGCACACCGAGAGCCCGGACTCGCCCGAGTTTGCCCAGGACCTGCAGTGGTTTGCCGCGGTCTGCCGCATCGTGAACGGCTTCCGCAACCTGCGGGTGGGAGCGATTGGCGCGCGTCCCACTGCGTTTAACACCGTCCGCTATAGCGAAAAGATTCTTGAATCGCAGGGGATCTCGATTGAGACTCTCGATCTTTCGGAAGTGCTGGGCCGCATTGAGCGGATGAAGGACAGCGACGACAGCGCCCAAGCCAAGCTGGCCGCGATCAAGAAATACGTGGATGTGACCAGCGTCCCTGAAGTCGCGCTCATGAAGATGGCGAAACTCGGCGCCGTGGTTGACCAGTGGATGGCGTCGACCGAAGTGGCCATCAGCGCGGTGCAGTGCTGGACTTCCATCGAGGAAAATCTCGGGGTCGTGCCTTGCACGGTCATGAGCATGATGAGCGATGGTTTGCTCTCGAGCGCTTGCGAAGTAGATATATGCGGCGTTCTCGGCATGCATGCCCTGCGGCTGGCCTCGGAGACTCCGTCTGCGCTTTTGGACTGGAACAATAACTACGGGTCGGATCCGAATAAAGCGGTGTGCTTCCACTGCTCCAACCTGCCTAAACATTTTTTCCGCTCGGTGAAGATGGATTTCCAGGAAATCATCGCCGGGACCGTGGGCAAGGAAAACACCTTCGGCACTTGCGTGGGCCTGATCAAGCCGGAAAAGATGAGCTTTGCCCGGTTCTCCACCGACGACACGGCGGGCAAGATGCGCGGCTATGTCGGCGAGGGGAAGTTTACCGACGATCCGCTGAACACTTTTGGCGGGGCCGGCGTGGTGGAGATTCCCGAGATGCAAAAGCTGCTGCACTATATATGCGAAAACGGCTTCGAGCATCACGTTGCCGCTAATCTTTCGAGCGTGGCCCCTGCGGTCTACGAGGCAACCACGCGTTATTTGGGATGGGATATGTACTGGCACCGTAACGACAACAACGCCCACTGATAGCCGAGCCCGTCCTTTAGAATATTTCTTCTTGTCTGTCCCCTTTAAATCCGACCGGCTACGGGTTGTCCTGGTGGCGGCGCGCAATCCTCTCAACATTGGCGCTGCCGCGCGGGCCATGAGCAATTTCGGCTTCTCCCGTCTGCGAGTGGTGAACCCGTATGAACGGGCATTTCGCGAGGCGCGTTCTGCGGTTGGGGCCGCGGCTGGGGTTCTTGCGGCCGCGGAGGAGTTTACCAGCGTGGCCGAGGCTGTGGCGGACTGCACGCTGGTGGTGGGGACCACGGCGGTCCGTCACCGGGAATTGCAGCATCCCATCCGAAGGCTTGAACCTGGCGCCCGGCTTATACGCAAGCAACTGGGGTCGAGCCCGGTGGCGCTTTTGTTTGGATCGGAGAGATTCGGCCTCTCCAACCAGGATCTGAGCCACTGCCATTGGCTGCTTCGGATTCCTACGAGCGATCAGCACATTTCCATGAACCTGGGCCAGGCAGTGGCGGTGTGTCTGTACGAACTGATTCGCAATGGTCGGGCAGCCGGCATTTCCGACAAGCAGGCGCTCGCAGCCGGGGAAGATGTGGAACGCATGACCAGCACGCTGTTGCAGGCGCTCAGCGGCAGCGCGTACATGAGCCCCGACCGTGCGGGTTCAACCGAGGAAAGGGTGCGCCGCATGGTACGTCGCCTCAAGCTGTCGGCACGCGATGCCGAAGCCTGGCTGGGCATTTTGCGCCAGATTTTATGGGAAATGCGGTCCGGGAAGAAATTGGGGGACTGACATGCGCATCAGGGTTCTCCTGATTGCGGAATCATTTACACTGAGGGGGCATGACTGATCATATTGTGAGTTCGTGCGTAACCTGTCCCAAGTGTGGAACCTGGGTGGTGGTCGAACGGGAAGTAACGCGGGAAACCAACAAGGAAAAGGTTAATACGGTGTGTCCCGCGCCGGAATGCGGCAAGCAATTCTCGTTTGCCGTCGGCGAGACCAAGGTGTTCGAGCTTCCTATGAGTCTTTTTGAGCGCAGGCACTTCTTCCGCTCGGAATTGCCCAATTCCGGCCATTCATAATGGCGGTCCGAAAAGGCTGTAGAGCAAAATCACCAGCACGATCGACGCAAAAACCACATACATCCGGTCGCGCTCAGCCGCAAAGCCGAAAATCGAGAGAATGACTCTGGCCACCGGGGTTGCGATCAGCAAAAGCAGCCCCAACTGGATGATGCCCCGCCCCTGGAACGAAAAAGTTTCCCGCAAGACGCCCGGGATAGTGCGGAGATCGTTCGGTTCGCCGTGGAAAACCCGGTAGTCGGCAGGCTCGCCCCCGTGCCTGGCCAGGTAAACCACCGCACCGCAGAATACGACCAGGGCGGACGAAAGCACGCCTGCGCGCAGCAGATTTCCAACAAGATCTTCCACCTTCTGGTCGGTCCAGACTGGCAAGCCAATTATTTTCATATTTTCCCGGAGAGGCCGTTGTATATCATCTGAGCCCCAAGCAGCAGGATGACCAGGCCGAAGACCAGCCGAAGCCACTTCGTTTCCGCCTGAACCAGAATGCGCGTGCCCACGAGCGACCCGGCCAGAACACCCAGCATCACGGGCATGGAAAGTCCAGGATCGATGTAACCGCGGCTAAGATAAATACCGGCACTGGCGGCCGCAGTCACGCCGATCATGAAGTTGCTGGTGGTGGTCGAGACTTTGAAGGGAATCCGCATCGCCTGGTCCATAGCGAGGACTTTCACCGCACCCGAGCCAATGCCGAGCAATCCGGAAAGCGCTCCCGCGCCGAACATGAAACCGAAACCCGCCGGCACCCGGCGAACGAAGTAGTGGCGAATGCCTTCCGGGGTGGGAAAGCTTCCATTCAGCCGCAGCCGCGTCGCCAGTGGATCAGGTATTTCATCGCTCTTCGAGCGGACGCGAACCCGGGCGGACAAATACGCGGAGTAGAGCAAGACCGCGCCAAATATGGTGGCGATAGCGGACGTCGAGACTTTGGCGGCCAGGAAAGCTCCGAACAGGGCGCCCAGTGTGGTAGCAATTTCGAGAAACATCCCGATCCGGATGTTGGAAAGCCCTTCCTTCACGTACGCCGCAGCCGCACCTGAGGAAGTGGCAATGACCGAAATCAGTGAAGCTCCGATCGCATAGCGGATATCCACCTTGAAAAAAAGCGTGAGCAGCGGGACCAGCACCACTCCACCGCCCAGTCCGGTGAGCGAACCTAAAAGACCGGCAACCGCCGACCCGATCCAGACCAGCACGGTAAATTCCCACACGGTCATCTTCTTCTTGCCTCGCTGATGCCCTTGCCGAAAGACCAGTTTGCCACACGGAACGCCGCATGCTAGTAAGCACAATTGGACTCTGCTATTGAGAACGGCACGGGCGAGCCGATTTTTGGCGCCCGGGACTGCAAGTCTCACGTAGAATGGAAGCACGGTCTTTTCCCTCATGTTCCAGGGCAAGACAAGGTAAGGAGCGTTCATGCGAGTTGAATTATTGGCACTTTATGGCGGGCCCGATCAGGTGATGACGGTGACCTCCGGGCTGGCCAGCGTGCTTGGCCTCTTGCTGCTGTTCTGGAACAAGGTAGTGGGAGTTTTCTTCAAGGTGGTGCGCCTGTTCCGCCCCTCCGATCCGAATGTTGCCCCTAACGCTTCGAAAGACATCTCCAAAGGAACTCCGTAATTTCGGGTCCGCTGCTTGCGCAGAAAAGTCATCGTCATCGGATTGGATGGGCTTGAACCCGGCATTGTGGAAACCATGCTGGGCCGCGGAGAGCTTCCCAATCTTGCCAGGATTCAAGCTGCCGGCAGTTACACTCGCCTGAAAACAACCTATCCTGCACAGACTCCAGTTGCCTGGTCGTCGTTCATGACCGGCACCAACCCTGGGGGACACGGAATTTTTGATTTCATCTGTCGCGATCCGGAAACCTATCTGCCCGATGTCGCCTTGACCCGATTTGAGCGGCCCAAGAACATGCTGGCCCAGCCGCGGGTAGTGAACCGGCGACAAGGGGAACCGCTGTGGCAACCACTTTCGCAGGCGGGAATTCCGAGCACGATTTTGCGTTGCCCCTGTACGTTTCCTCCTGAACTTTTGCAGGGCCGGATGCTGGCGGGCGTCGGCGTTCCCGACCTGCGCGGGAGTCAAAGTAAGGGCACGTTTTACACCCAGGACCGTGCAGTGGTGGCGGAGGAGAACGAGCAGCTGGTTTTTCTCGAGTCGAAGGCGCTCGATTCAGGGTCTGTGCTGAGTACGCGCGTCATCGGGCCGCGCAACACAAAGACGTCGCCTGCGTCTGATACTTTTTGCGAGATACGCGTGCAGGTGGATAAGATTGCGCGCAAAGTGGTGATTCAGACAGGGGGAACGCCGGCAAAGATTGAAGTTGCGGAGCGAGGCTGGAGCGAATGGGTGCGGTTCAAATTCAAGTTTTCCATGCTGCAGTCGGTGAGTGGAATCGCGCGATTTTATGTTCGGCAGCTTGAGCCGCACCTTGAATTTTATGTTTCCGCGGTGAACTTCGATCCGGCGGCCCCGATGTTTCCGGTGTCTGCGCCTGGAGATTATGCGAAGGAATTATCAGAGAAGATCGGCCCGTTCTCCACGCTCGGAATGGCGGAAGACCACAACGGCCTGAACAACGGCCGCCTGGACGAGGCCGCCTACCTGCAGCAATGCGAGCTCGTGCTGGGTGAACGGGAGCGCGCCATGCGCTTCGAGCTTGATCGCTTTGTCGAAGGCTTGTTCTTCATGCTGTTCGATACGCCGGACCGCGTGCAACACATGCTGTGGCGATTCCGCGATCGCGAACACCCGAATTTTGAGCCTGACCTTTCGCCCGAACTCGCCACCCGGATCGAAGAGCACTATCGACGCTGTGACGCGCTGCTGAGCGCCGTGCTGGACAAGGTGGACGAGAACACGCTGCTGATGGTGCTATCCGATCATGGCTTTGGAACTTTCCGGCGCGCCTTCGACACCAATACCTGGTTGTGGCAAAACGGACTGCTCGCGCTGAAAGACAGTCGCAAGCCGGACGCGGATTCCGGGGAAGGTTTTGCCTCGGTGGATTGGTCCAAAACCTACGCCTACGCGGTTGGACTGGGAGGCATCTATCTGAACTTCAAAGGCCGGGAAAGTGGCGGAATACTCGAAGAGGGAAGCGAAGCCGAGAGGGTGCGCCGCGCGATTCAGACCGGCCTGGCCGATTTTCCCGATGAGCACACTCAGAGGCCGGCGGTGCGCGGTGTGTCCCGGCGGGAAGAGTTATACTCGGGTGCGTTTGTGGTCAATTCACCCGATCTGCTGGTTAATTTTCATCGCGGATTCCGTGTCTCCTGGCAGAGTGCGGTGGGCGGCTTTTCGAATTCGTTGCTGGAAGACAACATGCGGCGCTGGAGCGGAGACCACATTGTGGATCCGGAATCGGTTCCCGGAATTCTGTTCATGAATCGCGCGGCTGGGCATAACCATGCGCGAATCATCGACCTGGCGCCCACAATCTTAAGCTATCTCGGCGTTGCGGTTCCCGCATCCATGGAAGGCACTTCCTTACTCTGAAAATATGACTGCCCAACCATGAAAATCTGCGTGCTGGGACTCGATTGCGCGGCCCCGGAAGTGATCTTCGGCGATGAACGGCTGGTGAACCTGCGCCGCCTGATGGATCTGGGAGTCTATGGACGGCTGGAGAGCGTGATTCCGCCCATCACGGTACCCGCCTGGATGTGCATGGGCACCAGCCAGGACCCAGGTTCGCTCGGCGTCTATGGATTCCGCAATCGTTCCGATCATTCCTACGAGAAGCTCGCCATCGCGAACTCGGCTTCGATCAAGGCACCGGCGATATGGGATCATCTAGCCAGAGAAGGGAAGAAGTCGATCATCGTCGGAGTGCCGCCCAACTATCCTCCGCGGCGGGTCAACGGCATCAGCATTGGCTGCTTTCTTACTCCGGACACGGTGAAGAACGAGTTCACCTATCCGCCAGAGCTAAAAGAAAAAATCAATGAGTTGGTCGGCGAATATCCCGTTGATGTAAAAAACTTCCGCGTCGACGAGGACAAGAAAGACGGGCTCAAGCAGCAGATTTTCGACATGAGCCGCAAGCAGTGGCAGGTGGTGCGCTGGCTGCTGGCCGAGCGGGAGTGGGACTATTTCCACTTTGTGGATATCGGGCTCGATCGCATGCACCATGCCTTCTGGAATTATTTTGATCCCGAGCACGTGCGGTTCCAGCCGGGCAATCGTTATCAGGACGCGATCCCGGAATACTATCGCTGGCTCGATCAACAGATTGGCGAAGTTCTCGAACTGTTGGACAACGACACCATTCTGCTTGTCGTGTCAGATCATGGCGCGCAACGACTGGATGGAGGTTTCGCCATCAACGAATGGCTGATCCGCGAAGGCTTTTTGGTGCTGAACGAATATCCGAAAACTCCGACGCCGTTCGAAAAACTGAACGTAAACTGGAGCCAGACCAGGGCATGGAGTGAAGGCGGCTACTCCGCTCGAGTGTTCTTTAATGTTGAGGGCCGCGAACCGCATGGCGTGATCCCTCAAACCGAGTACGAGTCGTTTCAGAATCAAATGAAGGCTCGACTGGAAGCTCTGCCGGGAGAAGACGGTCAGCCGCTGAAGTCGCTGGTCTTCAAGCCCAGAGAAATTTATCGTGATGTGCGCAACGTTGCCCCGGACCTAATCGTCCATTTGGGCGAACTTTACTGGCGATCGATCGGCACAGTCGGACATGCGAAGCTGCACCTTCAGGAAAACGATACCGGTCCCGACGGCTGCAATCATTCGCAATATGGGATGTTTATTTTGACTGCGCCCAATTGCCCGTTGAGCGGCGAGTATGAAGGCGCGCGCCTGCTGGACATCGCTCCCACCCTGCTCGATCTCGCGGGATATGAAATCCCCGACTCCATGCAGGGGCGCTCGCTTGTGGCGGGGATGGAAAAGAAAAGCTCGGGTGGGGGCGCGGACGATGAAGGCGAACGAATCGTGCACGACCGGCTGGCGGGGCTGGGATACGTTTAGTTTGGGTCGTTAATCACAAAATTAAAGAGATCGTCTTAGGTCGGAGGAAAGATGCTGAGAAAGTCGTTGTTATTTCCAGGGGTTGCTCTCTTACTGCTTCCGGTGTTTGCACAGCAGCAGAATCAGCCGCCGTTTGACGGGAAAACCTGGTGGGATCACATCAAGGTCCTCGCCGCCGACGACATGGAAGGGCGCGATACCGGGAGCCCGGGCCTAAGAAAGGCGGAAGCATACGCGGTTAATCAATTGAAGGCTGCCGGCCTGCAACCGGCCGGCGCAAAGGGCTTTTATCAGCCAGTCAAATTCGAGTCGCGGCAACTGGTGGAAACAGAGTCAAGCGCTGCCCTGGTTCGTAACGGCAAGCCGGAGCCGCTGACCCTGGGCGAGGATGCCATCTTCAGCACGCGCGTGGATCTGGCTCCCGCGGTCGAAGCCCCATTAGTTTTTGTCGGTTATGGTTTGAGCATTCCAGAAAGCAATTTCGACGATCTGGCCGGGCTCGATCTCAAGGGAAAAGTCGCGGTCTTGATTACTGGCTCTCCGGAGCAGATCGGCTCGGCGCTGGCTTCGCACTATCAGACTGCGGGCGAGCGCTGGAAGGCCTTTCGCAACGCCGGGGCGGTTGGGATTATTTCTATCCCGAATCCTGCCTCGATGGACGTTCCCTGGTCCCGCATCGCGCTTAACCGGTTGCACGTGAGTATGACGTTGGCGGGCGCGGAGTTCGACGAGACTCAGGCTGAACAGCTGGCGCTGACGTTCAATCCGGCGCACGCCGATAAATTGTTTGATGGATCGGGCCACAGCTTCCAGGAGCTTGCGGATTTAGCGAAGGATCGCAAACCGCTGCCGCGTTTCCCGTTGACCGCCAGCATCCAGGCTAAAGCCAAGATGAAAAAGAAGATTGTAAACTCGGCAAATCTCGTTGCCAGTTTGCCGGGAAGCGATCCGCAATTGAAGAACGAGTACGTAGTGTTGTCGGCGCACATCGACCACGTCGGGATTGGCGAGCCGGTCAATGGCGACCGCATTTACAACGGTGCCATGGACAACGCTTCCGGGGTCGCCGTGCTGCTCGACGTTGCCGCCTCCCTCAAGCAGCATCCCGAGAATCTGAAGCGTTCGCTTCTGTTCGTGTTTGTCACCGGAGAAGAGAAAGGCCTGCTGGGATCGAAGTATTTTGCCACTCATCCGACCGTCGATCCGAAATCGATGGTGGCCAACATCAACATCGATATGTTCCGGCCACTGGTGCCTTTGAAGCTGCTAACGGTTCTGGGACTGGCGGAATCGGATCTTGGCGACGCGGCACGGCAGGTTGCCGAGGCGGACGGTGTTTCTGTCCAGGCTGATCCGCAGCCATTGCGGAATGTCTTCGTGCGCAGCGATCAGTACAGCTTTATTCGTCGCGGTATTCCCGCCCTGGCGCTGGATATAGCTCCGACCACTCCAGAGGAGAAACAGCTATACGCAGACTGGCTGACCAAGCGCTATCACGCGCCGTCGGACGATCTCGACCAGCCGGTCGACCTCGCGGCCGCCGGAAAATATGAAGACATCATCCGGCAGCTCATGATCAAAGTGGCAAACGATCCGCAGCGGCCACAGTGGAAGCCGGACAGCTTTTTCCGCCGGTTTGCGGAGACAGCAAAGAATTAGGATTCGTTCGGGTCAAGGGCGGGCGAGTCGGCCGCGGCCAATCAAACGGAAGTCGCGGGCAAGTGCTCATTCAACAGGGAGAGCAACTCATCGCGCAGAAGAGGTCCGCAGGCGACCAGGCCGGAGAGTAACGGCGACTTGTTGTTGCATCGCAATGGGGAATTTTGCAGGGTACTGACGAAGCCGCCGGCGCTGGTCACAAGGGCTGCGCCGCCGGCAACATCCCATTCATGCTTGGGCGTCAGGGTGAAGGTGACATCCGCTAGTCCGACCGAGACCAACGCAAGTTTGTAGGCGACGGATCCAATCGGACGGACCTTGAGCAAGTTTTTCTGAAAGCGTTTCCACTCTCCGCGCTTGGTCTCGCTCCGGCTGGCCAGTACCATGGCGCCCTGGAGACTAGCCCGCTGGCTGGCGTGGGCCGGCTTGCCGTTGTAGGTCACACCTGAAGCCAGAGAGCCCAGGAAGGTTTCGTTAGTGGCGGGGTTGCAGATTCCTCCAGCTACAGGAATTCCGTCTTCGACCATGGCGACGGAGACGCAAAACTCGGGAATGCCCGCGACAAACTCGCGCGTACCGTCCAGAGGATCGACGATCCAGACACGCTTCTTCTGAAGACGTGAAAGGTCGTCAACGCTTTCTTCCGATAGCCAACCCTCGCCTTCGCGCAGCAACTCCTGGCGAAGTACCGCGTCCACAGATTTGTCGGCTTCGGTCACCGGGTCGTGGCCGGCTTTGTATTCTGCTTCGATTGCCCCCAGGGTGAAGCGGGAAAAGACCTGGCGAGCGGCCTCCAACGCGGCCTCTATGCGTTGGAGGGCTTCGATTTGAAAGGAAGTGCTCATGCAAATCACGATGGCTTTACCTTTGCGTACTTTGCGATCTTCGCGGTTAGGATCTTTTGACCGCAAAGGGCGCAAAGATCGCAAAGGAATACCTGGAAAATGTATGGGGCCGTGCCGTGACTACGCCGTCGCTCCGACAAAGCCCTCTCGTTCGAGATGCAGAATGATCTCCTGAGCGGCTTCCTCGGGCGTCAGATCGGCGGTGTTGATCACGACCTCCGCGTCTTTCGGTTCTTCGTAGGGATCGGAGATTCCGGTGAACTCTTTCAGAATTCCGGCCCGGGCTTTGGCGTAGAGGCCTTTGCGGTCGCGCTGCTCGCACACTTCGACAGAAGTGGATACGTGCACCAGAATGAAGCCGCCCACAGGCTCGATCAAGCCACGCACGTGTTTGCGAGTTGCGTCGTAGGGAGCGATGGGTGCGCAAATCGCGATGCCCCCATTCTTGGTGATCTCCGAAGCCACGTAACCGATGCGGCGAATGTTGATGTCGCGATGCTCCTTGGAGAATCCGAGTTCGGAGGAGAGATTCTTTCTCACCAGGTCGCCGTCCAGCAGGGTCACCGGCCGGCCTCCGGTTTCCAGAAACTTGGTAAGCAGCACATTGGCGATAGTTGACTTTCCGGAACCGGAAAGACCGGTGAAGAAAATCGTCACGCCCTGCTTGTGGCGCGGCGGATAGCTGCGCCGCAACTCCTGGACCACCTCGGGATAGGTAAACCAGGCGGGAATGTCGCGGCCTTCATTCAATCGCTGGCGAAGTTCCGTGCCGGAAATGTTCAGCACGCGAGCGCCCTTGGGAACTTCGTCGTCCGGATAATATCTATCTTCGTCTTCGAGGTAGACCATCATGTTGAACGGCACCATGGTCACGCCGATGTCAGCCTGATGCTTCTTGAAAACTTCCTGCGCCTCGTAAGGGTCGTAGAACGGCTTGCCATCGGTGTCCTGGCCGGGGCCGGCGTGATCGCGGCCAACGATGAAATGCGTGCAACCGTAATTCTTGCGAATCAGCGCGTGCCAGATAGCCTCGCGCGGGCCTCCCATGC
This sequence comes from Terriglobia bacterium, assembly GCA_963734265.1. Classification (GTDB taxonomy): domain Bacteria; phylum Acidobacteriota; class Terriglobia; order Terriglobales; family Acidobacteriaceae; genus JAIQFF01. Next base: position 321,014 of record CAVTGN010000007.1, on the reverse strand, counting down.
GCATGGCCAGCGGCAACAAGGAAAGCTTTACCGTTCCCGGAGGATACTTCGAAGTCAGCAACTGGTAGCAGCGTACGCGGGTGAAATAATCCACATCGCCAGGTTTGGTCATGCCGACCACGGGATGAATCAAAAGATTGGCCTCCACCTGCCTGGCAGCGCGGAAGCTTAATTCCTGATGAGCGCGATGCATGGGATTGCGAGTCTGGAAAGCGACGATCTTGCGCCAACCCAGGCGCGCAAATTCAGCCCGCAGTTCGGACGGCGTCAGGCGCAAGGCGCGAAAGTCATAGTGCGCGGGCGTCTGCAGGCCCTCGACGCGGCCGCCCACGTACCAGGGGTTCGCCTGATTCATCACATAGTTCGCGCCGGGATGAGCCTTGCTGATGCTGTTAAAAACGGATTGGGCTTCTGCCTTGCGATCGGGCTGCCAGACATCCTCGACGTGAAGCACAGCCAGCATCACCCCTTCAGGGTCGCGCAGTGCAACCTTGCTGCTGCCAGGCTTGAGGGACTTGGCAAAGTCCTCTGTGACGTCCAGCGTGATCGGCATGGGCCAGAGAAGGCCACTGGACAGCCGCATGCTGTTACAAACGCCTTCATAGTCCGCGCGATTCATGAATCCGCGCAGCGGCGAAAAGCCACCGCCGAGCAGCAGCTCGAGATCGCAAAGTTGGCGCGCGCTCAGGTCCCAGGAGGGCCATTCACGCGAGCGGGTTTTCAGTTCATTGGCGGCTTCCGGTTGGGCGATCAGGTCTACAAGTTCTCCACCGTGCGGCGGGATGAGGTGACTGCTCGAAATGGTCAAAGCCCTTGGGCCTCCTGGAGTTTTTCAGAGTCTAGATTGCCAGTATGAGCGGTGTTCGGGCAGGTGCAAAAATCCTGCACTAATTGATGTGCGCAGGCTGTTTTGGTTGCACTATTTCTTGCCCCGGCTCCCCCGCGGCGGAAGTTTGGAGAGCGACGGACGGTTCCATGATGGAATATTTAAGCAGGCACCAGAGGGCGCGAAATCCATCTTTCCACCCAATTTTCTTGCCCTCTTCGTAAGTGCGGCCCCAGTAACCGATGCCAACTTCGTAGATTCGCAATCGGCGTTTTGCCACCTTGACCGTGATCTCGGGCTCAAAGCCGAAACGGTTTTCCTCGATCGGAATCGCCTGAATAATTTCGCGACGGAACATTTTGTAACAGGTTTCCATGTCGCTCAGGTTGATGTTGGTGAGGCAGTTCGAGAGCAAAGTGAGCAGGCGGTTTCCCACCGAATGCCAGAAGTACAAGACCCGATGCGGCCGGCTGCCCAGAAAACGCGAGCCGTAAACCACGTCCGCTTTCCCTTGAATCAGAGGATCGAGCAGGGTGGGATAGTCGTCGGGATCGTACTCCAGGTCAGCATCCTGAATTACGACAAAGTCGCCGGTTGCTTCCTGTATCCCACGGCGAAGAGCTGCGCCCTTTCCGAAATTTTTCGGCTGCAGGATAACTCGCAAATTTGAGAAACGCTTTTGCAATCCATCCAGAATTTCGCGGGATCCATCGCTGGAGCCGTCGTCGACGCAAATCAATTCCATCTCCAGCGGAACCGCGATGACACGTTCAACGACCGCCTGCAATGTGCGGCGTTCGTTGTAAACCGGCATGACAACCGACAATTTCATAAGCGAGTTTCTAGTTTAAGACAAATCAGTTCGTCATGTCGCCGTCTATCCCTCGAATAGCAATTTAGCGGCATCCGATGCGCATGCACGAGAAAATACTGAGCAATCGGGTCACGGATGTGGAGCGGTTTGACGGACGATGGTGAAAGCGATGGAGTAACCGCTATGTAAACGAAGGATGTGACCCCAGGTTAGTAGCAGGTTATCAGGTGAAAGGTGTAATTAGTTCCGAACCGCCGTGTAGATTGAGGAAAAATTTGCCTGAGGGGGTGTTGGTTAGCTTGCAGATAAACAACTTAGCGTGATTCCAATATGGGATTACTGTGCCGAAAGGACGGCAGGTTCGGCACTTATGGACGCGATCGACAGCCTTCGCGGTGGAAATCATGGCTTGAAACCGCGGAGGCGATCGGGAACGAAGGGGTCGTGCTCCGCAACCGGCATTGAAGGATCCGCCAGCCCCAGATTTTGATGATACCCATACATAACAAAATAAATGGTTTACTCATAACTTGCCAAGGTGCCTACCGCTCCGGCGATGCCAGCCCCGCCTTTCGACGGGGACTAATCTTTTCCGCGGAAACTCAGGATCTTGAGTGGACTTGGCAGTGTGCATGCTATGGATTTTGGGAGAAAACGAAAATCCTTGGAGGACGAGTGCTTCGGATGCTGCACGGCAGCCCGCGCACAAGTTACTTCTCGTCAATCAATAGACAACAAACAATCGCCCTACTCGGGCCGGAATCAACGAATCAGGGGGAAGTCGGAATGAAAGAGAGTTCCATTCGGCTGGGTCCGCGTGAGCAGCAAATTGCGGAACTGCTGCTCCAGGGTTGTGACAACGCAGAGATCGCGCGGCAGCTCAAAATGGCCAGACGCACGGTAAAGGCACACTTTAATCGTCTTTTCCTGCGCTTTGCAATTACTGGCGGTATCAAGCGAGTCAAACTCGCGACCATTCTTTATCGGAGGCAATTATGTTCGGAGAGCAGCGTTACGGAAACCGCGTACCCAGCAAGCGCGAGCAGCGAGTCATCGAACTCGTCGCCCAGGGACTCAAGAACCGTGAAGTCGCGAATGAAATCGGAACCACGGAACACGTCGTCAAAAATTACCTGCGAATCATCTACGACAAGCTCGGCCTCTGGAACCGGGTCGAACTGGCCCTCTGGTACGAAGCCCGCAGACAAGACGTCCCAGCGCACGCCTGAGGTTCTGGAAAGCTGGGAGCACAGCATTCTGAATCTCGATCAGCCCGTGGCTCGTCGCAACCTCTTCCAGCGATGAGCTGGAGCTGATTCCAGCTGCGAAACTAGAAGACGGCAAACAAGAAAACAAAAAGACCCCCGATTCGGGGGTCTTTTGATTTTTATCGCAAGTGCTATCGGCAGCCGTGGGATTCCAGACTTCGCAACTGCTCGGCCGCTTGAGGAGCGCCCCGCTTGGTCGCTGCCAGCAGAAGAAGTCTTGCCTGGTCGCAACTCTTCGGAACACCGTCTCCTCTCACATATAAATCGGAGAGCAAAACGGCCGCAGTCGTGTTCTGCTGGCGCACCGCCTTCCACAACAGCTTCGCGGCTTCGGAGGAATCACGAGCGCCCATGCTGCCGCCGAGATAGCGTTGAGCCAGTCGCAGATCACTCTCTCCGCTGCTGGGCAGTGGGGCCACGGGCAGCAAAGAAGATTTCTGGGCCGCCGGCTGGACGCTATGCGACGCTTTGTCGCGATCGGGCGTTTCGGTTACCAAACCCGGCTTGACTTCACTCGGCTTAACTTCGGACGGTTGGCTGAGCGGAGAGATAGTATCTTGTGGACTCGGTGCCGGAGTGGAGGAAGCACTCTCCGGCGGAGCCGTGGCCGGTGGAGCGCTCACCCGCGAGGCGACCGTATTGTGAGACGCGCCGGTCTGTAGCAACGGAGCCCATTGCAAATAGACAAAACCAGCCAGGACGATCACGAAGCCGCCGACTGCAAACATCCATCCTCGGTGGACCGGATTCTCGTACGCCGAAAGGCTGCCGAGCGCCCGATCCCGCAGCCACTGAACATCGCTCTGCGACTTCGGGGCCGACGCTTCGGCAGCGGCTCGGGCTTCCGCAAGATTCGCATCGCTTGCGGCATCAGCCTCTCCGGGATAGAGCGCCGCGCCACACTCTCGACAGAACTTGTGTCCCAGGGGATTCTTTTGCCGGCAACTCGAGCAGGCTACTTCCTGAAGCTCGGCGGATTGGGCAAGACCTTCGCTGCGGGCGGATTCAGCTTTCAGAGTCCCCAGGGTTTCGCGCCTGATTTCCTGCAAAAGCTTGCTGATCGCCTGTTCGCGTTTGGCCGGCGGAGTGCCAAAGTACACCTCGGCCCAGCGGCTAAGATTCCGTTCCAGCGCCGGATTGGTCAGCGGGTTCAATTCCGAGCGGGGTAAGACATCTGGTGCCTTATCCGAGAGCTGTGCCACGTAGACCCTCCCCAAACCACTCTATTAAACATTGCATCCGGCCTTAAAGTTGTCAAATCTTGGATGTGGAAAAGGGTCGTGGTGTTTTCTCGGCTGCCCTACTTCGCTAGACCTTGGCTCTCTAAGTCAGGAAAGGGTCGCGGTTCGCGAGGGTTCTGGGGCTCAGAAACCGGGGTTTCGGCTGTACCAAGCCAGCGGAAGGATAGGGTTGCCACGAAACCCCCGAATAATTGCGCCGCTACGAAGGCGGGAACGTCAATCGGCCGGATGCCGGCGAAAGTGTTGCTTGCCGAGCGAGCGAGAGTGACCGCGGGATTTGCAAAAGAGGTCGAGGCTGTGAACCAGTAGGCAGCCATGATATAGGCTCCGACTGCATACGCTGTTCCCGACGGCCGGAAGCGTGTGCAACCCAGGATGACGAGCAACAATCCGAAGCTGGCGATCGATTCACTCCACAGTTGAGCCCCGCCGTGGCGGACACGAATTGAGGCGAAGAACAGTGGCAATCCAAACATCAAATGGGCTGCTGCAACGCCTGTGAATGCGCCGGCGAGCTGGGCTGCCAGATACGGGGGCGTCTCACGCCAGGTCAGATTACCGGTCAAAGCCATCGCAAGAGTTACGGTTGGATTGAAATGCGCGCCGGATACCGGTCCGAGCGAGAGAATCAGGACGGTAAGAATTGCGCCGGTGGCTAGAGAATTTGCCAAAAGGGCTATCGCGATGTTGCCCCCGGCGAGCCTTTCTCCCATAATTCCCGAGCCCACAACCGCAGCCAGAAGAAAAGCAGTGCCAACGAACTCCGCCATCGTGCGGGCGCGCAGACTGAAGTTCATTGCCCACCGATCTTGTCGATCTCCCGCTTGAGCGCGAGGCGGTCGAGACTGGCAAGAGGGAGTGAGAGAAACAAGCTGATTCGCCGGTCAAGCATAAAGAACGCATTGCGGAAAGCGCGCTCGACCTCTTCCGCCGTACCATGAACAGCCGCTGGATCGGGGACGCCCCAATGCGCCGTCATGGGCTGGCCGGGCCAGATCGGGCAGACTTCCTTGGCAGCGTTGTCGCAGACGGTGAAGACGAAGTGGAGTTCGGGCGCGCCGGGACGGGAGAATTCCTCCCAAGCTTTACTGCGCAGGCCTGCGATCGGTAGGCGTGCCCTCTCAAGCTGACGCAGGGCTTCTGGTCGAACCGCTCCCGAGGGATGGCTTCCAGCGCTATAGGCGGTGAAATTCGGCTTGCCTTTGTGATTGAGGATGGCTTCCGCCATGATCGAACGCGCGGAATTTCCCGTGCACAAGAACAAAACGTTGTAGTGCGCCTGGGTCACCTGCCACCTCCGTTTCGAGGTTCGAGATCACTGCCTGGGATCTATTGGCAACACGTCGGAGTGCAGCAGGGCGCCGGTGGCACGAGCGGTTTAACGGCCCGCACAAACGCGCTTATGATTTTCTCGTCAACCTGCGGCGCAATCGCGTCCACGTCCAAGCCGTCCGCGGAGAGAAATTCACGAGCATCTTTCATCCGATAAATGCGAGTAGGCTCGATCTCGATTCGCTCGAAGCCTGCCGCCGCGAGCTTTTCGCGATACTCGGTCTCCTGGAGCGCTCCGGCTACGCATCCCACCCAGAGAAGAACGCTCTGACGGATTTTCGCTGGGATCTCTCCGCGGGTAACGACGTCAGACACGGCAAATCTTCCGCCCGGCTTGAGCACGCGGAACGCCTCCCGCAAAACCCGATCTTTGTCGGCGGAGAGATTAATCACGCAGTTCGAGATGACAACATCGACCGAACTATCGGGCAACGGGATGTGCTCGATTTCGCCTTGCAAGAATTCCACGTTGTCAGCGCCCGCCTTGCGTTTATTTTCGTTTGCCAGAGCAAGCATCTCGGTGGTCATATCGAGGCCGTAAGCTTTGCCGGCCGGGCCCACCCGCCGGGCGGAAAGCAGGACATCAATTCCGCCTCCGGAGCCCAGGTCCAGTACCACCTCTCCCTGATTCAGTTGTGCCAGTGCAGTTGGATTGCCGCATCCCAAGGACGCCAGCAGCGCTTCTGCGGGAATCTGCTGCGCTTCAGAATCGTTGTAGAGATCGGCCGTGATGGGGTCGCACCCCAGGCCGCTGGATGCGCTGGCGCCACAGCAACTGCTGCCACCACTATTGACGCGCAGCGCGGCTTGCCCATACTTCTCTTTGACCACTTCCTTGATGTTCAGGCTGTCCATGTCGCCGTCTCCCTACTTGCAGATTCGCACGATATTCTGCGGCTTAAGAGCGTGGTTGCGGGTGCAGCATTCTGCGTAGAGGAACTGCAGCAACTCCTGCAGCGCGTCGGCATTCGCGGTGTAGCGCAGGAACGTGCTTTCCCGGCGAACGTTTACCAGGTCTTCGTTCTTGAGTTTGTCGAGATGATGGGAGAGGGTGGAGTTTGGAATATCCAACTCCTCCTGAATTTCGCCGACCACCAGGCCGTCCGGATGGGCGGAGAGCAGCAATTGCATGATACGAAGCCGCGGTTCCGTCCCCATGGCCGAAAATCTGTCGGCATACCTGGCGACCTGATCGTTGTTCTTGCGGGTTAGGGCCGTCGTCGTCATATTTCGATATTTGCAGAAATATGGAGAGATGTCAAATGGTGATGTGGCGTGGTCAGTTTGAAACAAAATGGTGCGGCGGAGACTTTGGAGTCAGATCCACGGCGTACCTCAGCGGCTTAAGCCGCAATCCTGTTGAGCTCGATGCGGCACGAGTGAACTCGTGCCCTTCCCGGCCGAGGGGAATTTATGGGCAGGCTTTTCGGTTGGCGGGCTCAAACTGATCTTGCTGCGCATCCCGCTGCGTGGTCATCCTTCCGTCAGGAGTCTTGCCGTACAACTCGCTGCCGGGGCAGTGGTAGAGCGCGGTGTGGACGTCGACCCAAACCTCAGTGTCAGGGTTGCCCATGTAGACAGGCGCGGGCGGAGCTTCGGCTAGTCCGAGACTTACCAGCAGCTTTTCAAACGGAGTCAGATTGGGTTGAGGAGGCGCTTGATGCTGGGCATTCAGCGTCGGGGAAGAATTCCCCGCCACTGTGCTTGTGCTGGGCCGAATTCCCCAGCCGGAGATCACCATGATAAGAATAAGAATCGCGAAGCCGACGTAGACGTTTGCCCGGCGCCTCTGCCATTGATGGGCGAGCCATTCCGCCCGGGGGCCCTGGTGAACCTTTACCGTTTCCAGCCACTCGTGCGCCTTCCGGGCGGAACTCCAGGGATAAGGCTGAAGCTTGTCAGATGAAGCAGGATCGGCTGGAACGATGCTGAGCGCCTCTTCGCTTTGGGTCGCGAGTGCCTGACCCTCCACCGGCGGAGCGAAATGATCTGGCGGAGCAAAATGATCTAAAGCCAGGCTCGAATCGCCGCCGGGAACCGAGGCATTTCCAAATGCCGGAACCAAATTGCCTTGCGCGGCCGAACGGTGCTCCGCAGAAAGGAAAGCTGAGGGCGCCGGGGCATGCTCCGGCTGTGCCGTGTCGTATTTCTCTTTTTCAAAACGTTTCTCAATGCCGACGTCGATCCCCTGTTGAATAGCGCTCAACTCGATGACTTCCTGTAGCGACGGAGGCCACGCGCTGTTAGTCAGGCTCGCAATCTTTTCCGGCGTTGAGAGGGGATGGGAATTTCCGTTTGCTGGATTCTCGGATCCGTAGGGAGTGAGCCAGGGAGTTTCCCCTTTGCCTTGAGCCTCCTGGTCTGAGCCGGCCGAGGGTGAGGCAGGCAGGGCGCGCGCGGTTCCGCAAATCCCGCAGAAGGATTCGGTTTCGGAAAAAAAGTTGCTGCCACAAACCAGGCATTTGTCGACCGCCCCAGTTGCGAAAGCGGGACTTGACGAGGCTTGTGGAAGTTCGACAGGGGTTCGAGGTGATTCCGTCACCGTGCCGTCCAGCGACGATTCGGTTCCCAGTCGTTCGAGCTGAGGCTTGATTCTTTCAAGCGCTTCCAGCATGCTCTGGCGTTCTGAGGCCAACGCGTCCTTCCATTTCATCCGGGCCGCAGTCACCATAGCTTCGCTGAGCAGGCCTGCCATCAGTTCCGCGGTGCGCAGGTCGGACTCACGAAACGCGTTGGGCCGCGCAAAGCGCAATTCGAGGACGCCCGCAACCTGGCCGGCGTGATACACCGGCACCGCAACGAAAGCCCTGACGTCGCGGTCACGAAAAAGTTGGGCGCGCGCGGGCGAACTGGAGAGAGCGTCAGGGTAGTTCAGGGCATTGCCTTTGCTCACGCAATCCGCAGACAGCGAGGACTCGGGCGCCACCCGCGTTCCCTGGTCCACGCTTGCGCTGCCCGTGCCGGCGCGATAGAAGAGTTGCCCCTTTTCGATCATTCCAATCGCCGCGCCGGAAGCGTTGGTAATTTTCTGTACGCGCTCCGCCACCAGTTTGGCAGCGGCTTCGAGATCCAGTTGCAGAGTTTGAATCAGTTTTTGCGTTTCTACGATAGCCGAGAGATTTTTCGCGAAATCGGCATGGACTTCTTTTCCACGCAGACGATCATTGTGCTCCTGGAGCACGTAGGCTGCGGAGAGAAGTTGTTGAAACGTAGCCTCGTCCAGAAGAGGCTTGCGTTGCGGGCTGGTAGCAGTTTGTGTCACTAGAGCGTGTACCCCGCCAGCCGGTGAGGGATTCCGGGAAGTCTATTGTAATGCAATCCACAATCCAAACCGCGACCCATAAGCATATAGACAAGTTTCTTAAGATTGGATGACGCGACCTCGGATCGAGTTTAGTCGTCAATGTAAGTAACTGTAGAATAAACACTCTAGGGCCGCCTAACGGAACTTCCAGAGGGAAGCGGAAGACCAGCTCTTCCTGGTCAAGTGGGTTGGGCCGCGGGCACTCCTGGCCGAATGTGCAAGATATTGCACTTTCGGTCGATCGGGATGCAAATGTTATGCAATGTTTGCGCGGTTAAACGTCGATTTCACGGTTGGATCACCCCAGCCACGCGTTTATGACGGGACCTGTGACATTACTTCCGGACGACTCTGATAGTTACTTAAGTAAAAATGCACCGCGGGGGTGATGATCAGCGAAAGTGCCATTGAGATCAGAATCCCGCCGATGACCGCAATGGCGAGAGGTTGCAGCATCTGCGAACCGGCGCCCAGAGCAAGAGCCAGGGGCAGCATCCCGGATATTGTCGCCAGGGCGGTCATCACAATCGGACGCAGACGCCGGCGGCTGGCCTGCAGCATGGCGTCTTCGGGCGAGAATCCCAGCAGGCGGAACTTCTGGTCCGCATCCAGCAGGAGAATTCCATTCTTGGCCACGATGCCGACCACCATGATCATTCCCATAAACGACGCAACGTTGAATGTGGTCCGAGTGAGAATGAGCGCCAGGAAGACGCCTGAGGTCGAAAGCAGAGCGGAAGCGAGTATCGCCAGAGGCGCGGCGAACGAGCGAAATTCGAATAGCAGGACGATGAAGACCAGGATGACGGCCACGACCAGAACGAAAACCAAATCGCGAAATGACTTCTGCTCCTGCTTGTAGGTACCGCCGTATTCCACGCGGATATTGGACGGCAGATGCAATCCGGCAATTGCTTTTTGCACCGCTGCGACCGCGCTTCCCAGATCGGTGCCTTCGAGCCGCGCGCTGACCGAGACTGCACGCTGTAGATTCTCGCGACGGATCTCGGTTTGCGGTGGCAACTGAACAACGGTGGCCAGTGATCCCAGGGTCGCGGTTTTCCCGGTGCTGCTGGCCAACAAGGTGTCGCTGATCGCTTCCAGCGAATCCCGGTTGTTTGCAGGAAAGCGGACTCGCACGACGTATGACCGGTCGTTGGTCACAACGGGTGTGGCAGCCGGCTCACCTTCCAGAATGGCTGCAGCGTCGGTTGCGATCTCTTCCGGCGTGAAGCCAGCGCGAGCCGCCACGCTGGGATTGATTTGAAAAGTCACTGCTGGTCCGCTGATGGTATTTTCAATTCCGTCCAGCACATCGACCACACCCCTGATCTTGCCGATCGCCTCGGCAACCTTCGGCGCCCAGCTTTCCAGCAGTGCGGGGTCTGGCGAGAACAGTTTGATCTGGATTGGTTCCGGTTCGCTGGTGAGATCGCCGATCATATCCTGCAGGACCTGCACGAATTCGACTCGCACCGCCGGTTGTTGCGCGTTCACCTTGGTACGAACGTCTTCCATTACGTCGTCAATGTCGCGGCTGCGATCTTTTTTCAGTTTTACCAGGATGTCGCCACGGTTCGCTTCCGTAACCGCAGCCAGTCCCAACTCCATACCTGTCCGCCGGGAAGTGCTTTCAACTTCAGGAATAGCATTCAGTATCTGCTCCATGGCGCTGACCATGCGGTCGGTCTCCGCCAGCGATGCCCCCGCCGGTGTCCAGTAATCGAGCGTGAATCCGCCTTCATCCATCTCGGGCATCAAGTCTGAGCCAGAGTACCGATAGCAGACGTAGGAGACGATGATCAGGATCACGCTTAAAGCGGCCAGCCAGGCCGGCTTGGCCACAGCTCGACGCAGCCAGCGTTCGTGGAATGTCACTACCCTGCGAAAGAATCTTCCCAGCGAAGCTTGCTCGGCTGCATTCAGTCGCTGAGTCGCTTCAGCTTCCGGCAGTTCTTGAAGGCGATTGGATTCAATACTTTTCGGTCCGCGGATGAAGTATTGGCTCAGGGTCGGCGTCCAGGTAAGAGCAAGTGCGAGGGATGCCAGGAGCGACACTCCCATGGTCACGGCAAGTGCGCGGAAGAATGTTCCGGTCACACCGGCAATCGAAATCAGAGGCAGGAATACCACGATCGGCGTGACTGTCGAACCAATCAGCGGAATGGTGATTTCCTGCAGTGCGCTATGAATCGCCTGCAGGCGGCCTTGCCCGGAATCGCGATGAATCACGATGTTTTCGACGACCACAATGGCATCGTCAATCACCAGTCCGACCGCGGCTGCCAGGCCGCCCAGGGTCATCAGGTTGAAACTCTGGCCGAGCAGTTTGAGCGCAATGAAAGTGACCGCAATGGTGACTGGAATCACCAGTCCGGCGACGATCGATGTTCCCCAATCGCGCAGGAAAACCACAAGAATGATGGAAGCCAAAATGAGTCCAAGCAGAATGGCGTCGCGCACGCTCTTAATGGAGTCGCTGACGATGATGGACTGATCATAGAAAGGGCGAATGTCGACGCCGGGCGGCAGCGATTTACGAATCTCTTCCACCTGGGCATGAACTTCGTCCGCAACCTGGACAGTGTTGCTGTCCGGCTGGCGGTTGATATTGATCAGTACGGCCGGCTTGCCGTTGGCGGTCACGATTGTGTAAACCGGTTTTACCCCGGGCGCTACCGCTGCCACGTCTCCAATGCGGACCGGAATTCCGGCGGGAGTGTTCTTGATGACGACGTCGGCGATCTGTTGCGGAGTGCGGACCTGGGCGCTGACCAGTCCCAGCACCAGTTGGTGATTGCGTTCGAAAAGCCCGGGCGAATCGATCAGGTTGGTGCGCCTCATCGCTTCCAGAATGTCAGTCACTGTGACATTCGCCGTCAGCAGCTTGGTGGAGTCCGGCGTGATATGGAACTCGGGTTCCTGCCCGCCCTGGATCAGCACGGTCGAGACGCCATCCAGCCGGTTCAGCCGCGGCTTGATGTCATAGGTTGCCATCTCCCACAACTGGGTCTGCGGCACCGTGGATGAAGTGAGACTGTAGCCGAGGATGGGAAAACTGGCGAAAGTCATGCGGTTGGCCACGACTGTCGCGGTCGGCGGCAGCTCAGGCTGTACCCGCGAAATCGCTGCGTTGACGTATTGCAGGGTCTGGAACATGTCGACGTTCCAGTCAAAAAAAAGGTCGATTTCCGCCGAGCCCCGGCTGGTAATCGATCGCACTTCCTGCAATCCCGGAACACTGTTCACTGCTTCCTCGAGACGGCGGGTGATGGTGACCATCATCTGATCGGTGGGCATGACGCCGTTATCCACTGCGATCAGGATGCGAGGGAAGTTGGTCGCAGGAAAAACCGCGACCGGAATCGTGAAGGCCAGATAGCCGCCCAGCAGTGCCAGGGTGAGGATCAGGAAGATGACCGATTTCGAATGGCGGGCAAACCAATACGTGGGCTCAAGCTGAGTCGAAGCCGGCTGGCTGCGGCTACTTGTCATTGGAGGTTTCCGGTTTGATCTTTGCATTGTCCGGCAAACCGTAAGCGCCGGAAGCGACAATGTGATCGCCCGCCTGCAAGCCTTCTGTCACCTGAATCTCGTTGCCCTCCCGGACGCCAGTCTTGACGACTTTCTGATGGGCGTGATCGTCGGCCCCAACTTGCATCACGGAAGTGCTTCCATCCTGCCCGGTCAGGAGTCCTGCCGCCGGAATCATCAGAGCGTCGGGAATAGTCTGGGCCACCATCGCAAGTTGTACGCTGGTGCCCGGCTTCAGGCGCTGATCGGGATTCTTAGCCTGCACCCAAATCTCGACCGTGGTGCTGTTCGGATCGAGCGCCGGACTCACCACGGTAATTTTTCCTTCGACCGGACCGGGTTCACCGGGCACGGTGATGGTCGCTTTGTCTCCAACCTTCAGCAGCGCGGCCTCGGGTTGGGGAATATGAGCCCGGGCGATGACTTGCGAGATATCCATCACGGTGAGAAGCGCGGCGCCGGTTGCGGCCATCTCGCCCGGGTACAGCGGCCGGTCGGTGATCACGCCATCAATCGGACTGCGAATCTCCGAATAGCTAAGTTGTGCGGCTGCACCCAGGTATTTGCCCTGGGCGGATTCCAGTTGCCCCGCGGCTGATTTCAGTTGTTGTTGTTTTCCCACGGCCTGCAGAGCATCAAGATGCTTCTGCGCGAGTTCATATTGGTTTCGCGCATTGGTAAGGTCCACTCCGGCCTGATCGAGTTCCTTGCGCGGCATCGCTCCTTGTTGAAAGAGATCCTGCCGGCTGCGGTAAACCCTCTCCTGGGCGGCCAGCATTTCTTTGGCGGACTGAGCATCCAGTTGGGCCTTTTGAACTTCCTGCGGCAGGTCAGACGCGGTGGTGGTCTGCGTAGGCCGCCTGTGCCTGGTCAAACGTTCCCTTGTTTTCCTGCGTTGCCGCGGAAAGATCGCGATTTTCCAGCACAGCCAGCAACTGTCCTTTGCGGACGCGGCTGCCCCGCTGGACATAGAAGGCTTTGACTGGTGCGCTGATTTTGGGCGTAATCGCCGATTGCTGCAAAGGGAAGAGGACGGCTTCGGCGCTGACCACGCGCTGAATCGTCTTTTTGTCGACAGTGGCCACCTGCACCGGTACCGCGGGTTCCTTCTCGCCGGAGTCGCGGGCGCATCCCGACAGGAAAGGCAAGGGAAGACAGGACAAAAAGATCACGGCCCGCAACCGGAAGGTTCGCGTTGCGATTGGCAACGGCTGCTTTATGAAACCGGACTGTGAACTTGCGAGTGTCATGTCTTCAGAAATTTCCCGTCAGGGTTTGCAGATTTGCCAGCGCTACACGATACCGCAATTGGCCTTCGCTGAAAGAGTTGCTGGCCAGGGTCGCGGTATTTTGCGCGTCGACTACCTCGAGCACCGTGGCTTCCCCGGCCTGATAACGCAGGGTGGTCAGGCGCAGGCTTTCCGCCGCCAGTTCCGCCGATTGGTTCAAGGAATCCAGTTCCGAGCGGGCGGTTTGGGCCTCGGCGTACAGAGTATGCAGCTTGGCCAGTAATTCCCGCTGGGCGAATGTCAGCTCTACTCTCGCCTGCTCCTGTCGCAGATCGGCCTGCTTGAGCTTGCTGCGATTCGCGCCCCAGTTCCAAACCGGCAGCTCGAGAGTGGCAGTGGCCGCGTAGCCGAGATTGCGCACGGGCATTTGTGAAGCTGGATCAAACTGCCTGGTCGCGAAGTGATTGGCGTCAATGCCGTAAAAATAATCCAGCTTGAGCGCCGGTAAAAAACCTGACCAGGCGGCGCCCACTTCCTGTCGTGCCACCTGCAATGCCCCCATGGCGGCCCGCAGTTCAGGATTCTGGCGGGCCGCTGCCGCTTGCACCTCCGGCAACATAGGCAGCGGTTCGGGGGTTTGCAGATCGTCCACCACGGTAAAGTTCTGGTTGAAATCCGGGAAGAGCAGCACCGCCAGATCCAACCGGCTGCCATTCATCTCCAGTTCAGCCTCCTGCAGATCGCGCTGTTGCTGACGCGACAGAATCTGCGCCTTGATCACGTCCGAGTGTGCGACCTCTCCGCCATTTTCCAGCTTCTGGCTGATATCGAGAAAGTGCTGGCCCTGGGTGGCGGCGCGCTGGGCCGTGGCATATTTTCGCGTCGCCACGACAAAGCGATAGTAGGTCTGCACCACGGTCACGACCAGCCCACGTGCAGCGATCTCCGACCGTGCCCGCGCCACCGACTCGGCTGCGCGCGCGCGGCGGTAGTCGGCAATTCCTTGCAGCGAAATGTCCTGGTGAACGTTACCCTGGCTGAGATATTCGTGTACCCCGTTGGTGGCGATAAATCGCCCCGTGGACGTGCCGTTGCCTTGGGTATAGAGAAAGCCGGCGTTGTAGTTCACTCCCGGCAACAGCGCGGCGCGGCCTTGTACGCGATCTTCTTTGGCTAGACCGTACTCAGTGAGCGCCGCCCGATACTCAGGACTATTCTTGCGCGCGCGAGCGATTGCGTCCTGCAAAGTCACGGTGAGCGGGGCGGCGTTTGCCTGCGGATTGGCGCTGACGTCGCTCTCGACGGAGTTAGAAGTATTTTGAGCTGTCGCCATCGCGATCAAGCTCAAGGCAGCGAGGGCGAACAGAATAGGCTTGCCGTGAATTCGCCGGCAAAGATGATTGGACATAGGTTTCACCATGCATGTTCGGGGGCCGGAACCGCAGAGTATGGCGGAACGTAGATTAAGAGAAGCTGAATTTGGCTATGCGGGCTTTGGCCCACGGATGACCTGAGTAACGTCCCAATCCACGAACCACCAAGGACACGAAGTTACACCAAGAATGAATTCTGAGGTTCCCTCTAAATATCTTGCTGTCCCTGATCGGTTACGAATCTGGATCCTGCCGGCAGGGTCACGGTCATGCGGGTTCCTTTACCGGGGGCGCTCTCGGCTGCGATGCTTCCTCCGTAAGCCTCCACCAAGGCTTTCGCAATCGCCAGTCCCAGACCAAAACCTCCGGTGGTGCGGGTTCGAGATGGGTCGCCGCGATAGAAGCGGTCAAAGATGTGGGGCAAATCTTCGGCCGCAATACCAAGACCGCGGTCCTGAAAAACCACGCGCGCGTTTTGGTCATCGTGGGTGACGGCGACTTCGACCGATCCGCCTTCGGGGCTGTAGCGCACGGCATTCTCCAACAGATTGGTCCACACCAGTTGCAAGTCTTCGGGGTCGGCGCGGAAGGGAACCGGCCCATCGGTCGAGAGTTGAATGTCAGTGTTACGCGATTGCGCCAGACTGCGAATTCTCTCCACTGCTTCTTCGCAGGTGGAATTGATATCAATCAGGTCGAGCCCGCGCCTCCGCGCGTCCTGCGCCCACCGCTCGGCCCGAGCCAGCCGCAGCATCCATTGCAGCAGTTGCTCCAGCCGATCCAGATCCTGCAGCGCGGCCTGCAATCCCGCGCGATATTCTTCCGAGCTTCGCGAGCGCTGCAACAGCGATTGCAATGTGGATTTCAACACCGCCACCGGAGTCTTCAGTTCATGAGCGGCATTGCCCAGAAACTCCCGCTGCTGCACGAACGAACTTTCCAGCCGGGCCAGCATCTGGGTCATGGACTCGGTCAAAGGACGCAGCTCCTCGATCTCCTCGGCTTCCTTGGGGGGATGCAACTGCCAGCTTTGCGCCGAAACCTGGGCCGCCTGCTGGGCCAGAGTTTGTAGCGGCAGCAGTCCGCGGCGGATTCCCCAGAAAGCCAGCCACACCGTCGCCCCCAACAGAAGCAAGCTCGCCAGGATAATGAAGACTCCGGCGGCTTTCACCTGCTGCCGGATGTGGATGGTCGGGGAGGCATAGACGATAGTCAGGGTTTGAGGGTGGAAGTCGGCGCCTTCCTCCCGATCGAGAACCGGCAGATGCTGGATGCGCAGGGCGTGATACGGTACGCCGGCGAAGGTGAAATTCCAATGCTGATTTGGCCCCGGTTCGAATTGAAGCCCGTCCGGCCAGTCTTCAGAGCGAGTCAGGAATCCCGTACGGTCAGCCCACACCATGAACTGGTCGGGATGATTGGGATCAATCGATTCCGGCAGCAGGCTGTTATCGAAGTACACATTACCGCTGGCGTCTTCGGTGTAACGCACCAGGGCGGCCACACTCATGGTGTGGGCCTGCATTCCGGTGTCGAGTGAAGAAAGCAGACGCCAGTAGGTGACGAATACACCGGTGATCACCAGACCCGCAGTGAGGATGGCCTGTGAGATTACCACCGTGGTGATCAGCCGCCGTTGGATGGAGTCGCGGCCCATACTCAGTCCTGCAACATATAACCCTGTCCGCGCAGAGTGCGGATCAACTGGCGGGTCGAGCCTTCATTGAGCTTTCGCCGCAGCCCGGAGATATACACCTCGATCACGTTGCTGAATTTCTCCCAGTTGTAGTCGTACAGATGCTCGAGCAACTCAGTCTTCGAGACGACCGCGCGGGGGCGATGAACCAGGTATTCGAGGACGCGGTACTCCATCGCGGTCAGCGTGATCGCCCGGCCACCCCGCTGCACCGTCCGGTTCACCGTATTTAATTCCAGATCGCCAATCACCACCACGGGAGACGGCTGGCCCTTGCCGCGGCGGATAAGGGCCTTGGTGCGCGCCAGCATTTCGCCCAGATCGAATGGCTTG
This sequence comes from Terriglobia bacterium, assembly GCA_963734265.1. GTDB lineage: Bacteria > Acidobacteriota > Terriglobia > Terriglobales > Acidobacteriaceae > JAIQFF01. The sequence continues at coordinate 304,064 of CAVTGN010000007.1, read as the reverse complement.
GTCAGGTAGTCGTCCGCCCCAGCGTTCAGCAGCGCGACCACTGATTCCTTGTCATCGCGAGCCGTAATCACCAGGACAGGCGTGTGCTGGCCGGATTGCCGAATTCTTCGCAGCAGTTCCATGCCGTCCATCTTGGGCAGCATGAGGTCGAGCAGCATCACGTCGTAAGCATTCGATTCCGCCAGGAACAATCCCTCCTGGCCATCGGCGGCGATGTCCACGGCGTATCCTGCACTCTCGCGCAGGCTTCGCGCCACGTTTTCGGCTAGCCGGGGCTCGTCTTCCACCATCAACACCCGCATGAAGGTCCTCTGAAAGTTATTTTATCGGCGGTCAGTCTGTCCGCGCTCGCCCTTCTATACCTTATGACCATTTGTATCTATGACTCTATCGCTTTAGGGTTGCGCCCGGCAAAAACGTCATCTTGAGCCCAGGGGCTGCCGGGCTGTGCGAAGCCGCTATGTGAGGGAAAGAATCTCTCGCTGCGCTGCCGAATGATGCGGAGAAGTCAAGCTGGGCGAGTCCCATTTCTGGCATGCCCCGGCCCGTGGCGGGACGCGCGTTCCCGTTTCAGATTGCCGGGTCAGCACGAACGGCGGTGCAGCCAACCAAAATGTAGCATTCGCAAGGATTTGTCCTTTCGTTCCCGCTGGCGAAGTTTTGGCGAAAGACTTGCTCTTTAGTGCTTGCGATCAGTCGTTTTCGATAGCAGACAGAGGCCGATCGCGAAGAGACCGATCAGGAGAGACCAAAGACAGTGCTGAGACCAGCCAGGAAAAAAACATGTTAAGTCTGAGCCGCATCAAGATCACGCCGCGCGATGAGCAGGTTTTGCAGTTGCTGATGCAGGGCTGCAGCAACAAAGAGATCGCGTCGCAATTGCACATCAGCCCTCGCACCGTGAAGCAACATCTGCGCACCCTGTTCCTGAGAGCTGGGATCCGGGATGGACGCAAACGGGTAAAGCTCGCCACCGCGATGTTCGTAAAGGAGCAGATGAAATCATGCAACCTCGTGAACGGTTAACCACAAAAGAGCTGCAAGTGGCGGGTTTGGTGTGGGAAGGCCTGACCAACCGCGAGATTGCGCGAGCCATCGGCACAACCGAGCAGGTGGTGAAGAACTACTTGCGTAACACCTTTGACAAGCTGGGAGTCTGGAGCCGTCTGGAGTTGGCTATCTACGTTGCGGGGCACGGCGGAGCGCGATGGCAAAACGATTTGGCCCCGCGTTCCGATTCGAATGAGAATCGTGACAATGACGATTTGTCCAACGACGTTACCCGTTCGGCCTGATGGCCGCGAGTCCGATTGCACTGGAGCGCGGGGCAGGGTGAACCGCCTTTCCCCGAGCGGGGCCTGGTGTGGCAGGCCGGATCTGGTGCTCGCTCCGCCGAGCCGGTGACGGGCAGGAACTATATTTAGTTGGCAGCGTTTGTCTGGCAGCGGCAGCGGCGCAATCTTGGCCCGGCGCGAAATACAGGCAGCTACGGGAAAAGGCTGCAAAAGCTTGCGCTAAGGCTCCGCGGCCTCAATCCGTGTCGTGCCTAAGCCATTGCAAAATAAGGGGGTATCTCGCGAACCCCGGCAGCCCAATTGCTATCCTCAGGGTGGGGCGGTAATCCCAGGACCACCAGGCGCTTTCCCCTAAGCCAGCCCAGTCCGACCCCTCGAGGCGATAATGGCGTACAAGGAAACGTTTTGGATGGCTTGTGACTCGACCGAACAAATGCGGGCGGAATACGGCCCTTTCCATACTCGCGCCGAAGCCGAAGCGGAAGCTCGAAAATTGGGCTTTGGCTTCCTGCTGCGTTACGAGCACATCATCGGAGACAACGAAGACATTCAGGAAGTCCGCTGCGTCTTCATCGAATTGCCTGCGGGCCCGGTGCCGGTTCCTGCTCGAGTCGTCCGCAAGCTGCACACGCGTTGCGCCAGTTGCGGCGAAACCGCGATTCACGATGAACCCTGGCAGGCCGAAGTCTGGGCCGACATCCACGAATTCGAGCACTCGCGCCATCGCGTTCGGTTGTTCGAGCAGACCCGTGCGGAGGGCTTGAAGGAAATCGGCGATTGGCGCGATACCTGCGCCTGAGAATTCACGGCGATCGCAGGTCGGCTCCGCCGAGCCCAATTGGCCGGACCTATTCGTCCGAAATCAATTTCTAGAGACGTAGCTTGCTACGTCTAGCGCCCGTGCGGTACTACTGCCTTCCTCCCTGGACCAGCGCTTTCACGCGCCCGGGGCTTACTATCCTTATCGCCATCCTTATCAACTGAACACCACTCAGATGAACAGCGCCCGGTTTTTTGCTAATCTGGTGGCCGTGACTTCTGCCTTCGACGGACTCCTGCGGACAAAACCATGATGCTGGTCATCTCTGTGCTGTTGGCGCTGGTTCCATTACTCGGCATTGCCTGGATCTTGGTGCACGGTCTGATCACCACCGTGGACGGGCTGTTCATGTCAATCATCCTGCTGACGATGTCGGCCATCGTGGGCTTGAACGTTCTACTCGAACTGCGCAAACACGCCAGCGGGGCCGGGAAGCAGATTTCAGCCGCCCTGACGGCTTCCGGCCGGCTGGTGCAACGAGGGAAAGTGGAAAGCGTGCAGTTTTATGAGTCCGGAGTGGGCGAGCCCAACAAATCAGTTGTAACTCTTATCAATTCTGGAAGCCCGTCAAACCTGCTGGTGCTTGAGGGTGACATGCGGAACGCGTTGCCCGTGGGCCAGAAAGTGGAGGTCACTTTCCGCAAGGAAAGCGGACACAATGTGCTCGTGAATGTGGATTATCCCTGAGCTGGATGCGGCTTCTTCAACCTGAAAGCACCGCTCTGTCGCAAGAATCTGTCGCAATGAAATTAAAAATGATGAAAAAAGCCAAGCTCAGCCCCGGCGGTTCGGCGGCAAAGGGTACTCCGCCTCCAAAGGACATCGACGAATACCTCGCTGCGGTTCCGGAACCGGCTCGCATCACGCTGGAAAAGCTGCGGGCGACGATCCGATCGGCGGCGCCGGCGGAGGCTACCGAGGCCATCAGCTACCGTATTCCAACATTCAAGTACAAAGGATCCCTGCTCGCGTTCGCGGCCTTTTCAAAGCACTGCAGTCTGTTCCCGATGAGTTATTCCGTAATCAAAATGTTCAAGAACGAGCTCCGGGGCTTCGATGTATCGAAAGGCACCATCCACTTCACGGCAGAAAAGCCTCTCCCGGATGCTCTCGTGAAAAAACTGGTAAAGGCACGGGTCGCCGAGAAACTTAAAAAGGAACACAAGAAATAGGTCAGATCGGTCTGCCTTCGGGTTTCTACGATCTGCCGGCGATCTTGCGGCACCTCGAAAGCGATTACGAACGTAACCAGCAAGAGTTGTTTCCCGCTGAATCCCCGCCTTCATTGCGGTAGAAATTCAAAGGACGAGTGTTCCAAGGCAGGAAATCCTGCGCGTCAGGGGGAGGGGGAATGTTGGAGTCCGGCGAAGATCGCACGTCGCAGCTCTCGTTGTCTCAGTCTCAACCTTCGTTGCCTCCGCCCTCGCTGTCTCCGCCCGCCTTGTCCCAGGCTTCCATGTCGCAACCGTCGATGTTGGTTCGCACGGAAGAGATCCAGAGGCAAATTCAACAGCTTTCCGGGCGCGATCTGCAACTCTGGTCGATCGGGGTTCTGGTGATCCTGGTGTTGACCTCGGGGCTGCTGGCGCTGGTGTTGCCCAACCTGATGTGGGCGCAGCGCGTGATTCATGTGGAACACGCGTATCTGCCGCAGCTCTTCTTCGGACTGATCTCCCTCATTCTTTTGTTCAACATTTATCTGCTGGCGCAAAAGCGCAATCTGAACACCACCCGGCTCGCGCTGATTCGTGAGCTGGTTTTGAACGAACGTCTGGAGAGTCTGTCGCTGATCGATCCCCTGACGCAGCTCTTGAACCGTCGGGCCTTGAATGAACTGGTGCCGCGCGAAGTGGCGCGCTCCAATCGTCTGGGAAGCAGTCTGACGTTTATGGCGCTCGAGCTGAACGGATTCAGCGGCATCGCTTCGAAGCTGGGAGCGGTGGAATCCGACAGGGTTCTGGTGGAGTTCGCGAAAATTCTAAGGACCGTCTTCCGCGGCGCCGACCTCGCGTTCCGCCAGGGCGGAGACCAGTTTCTGATCATGCTGCCGGACACCACCGAAGAGCAGGCGGATTACCCGGTCCATCGGCTTCTGCGGGAAGTGGATCAGTGGAATCTGGCCGGCAAGAAAGAATATGAACTTTCCTTCAGCTGGGCTTTGGCCCCCTATGTGACCGGCTCCGACGCCGAAGATGTCCTGCGCGTCGTGGACCGCAAGATGTATTCCAAGAAGCACAATCTGACGCCCGTATTTTGAGCCTGGGTTAGGTTACCTGGAGTGGCTGGCCTTCGATCAGATAATTCTCCGCGCGCTAGCCGCGGCGGGATAAATTGCTGGCGGCAGCAGCATCCAACAGCCAGATTAGTCGGCCGTTCGTCGGCTGTACTTTTTGGGAAGGCAGATTGGCGCTGCTGTTCTCCAGCACTTCGCGAACGATAGAGGCTTTTTCCGCTCCACTGGCCAGGAAGATCACGCACGCCGCGGCATTCAGAACCGGAAAGGTGAACGTGATCCGGTCCGTCTTGAATTTCTCCACCCAGTTGGCAACCACCAGGCGATGGGTTTCATTCAGCGCCGCGCTTTCAGGAAACAGGGAAGCAGCGTGCCCGTCGGGCCCCAGGCCCAAGAGAATCAGATCAAAGCGGGGAAACTCACCCGGGGAGAGATGGAAGAAGTCTTTCAGGGTCTGCTCGTATTGCAGGGCTGCGGCTTGCGCATCCTTTTCCTCGGCGTGGAGACGGAAAATATTCTTCGCTGGAACCGGGACCTTGGACAGCAACGCCTCGTTAGCCATGCGGTAATTGCTGTCAGGATGATCCGGCGGGACGTGACGCTCGTCACCCCAGAAAAAATAAATCTTGTCCCAGGGGATGTTCGGCTTGGTTGCCAGCAGGGAATAGAGACTCTTCGGGGTCGAGCCGCCGGAGAGCGCGACCGTGAATCTTCCCCGGGCGCGTATTGCTTCCGCAGCCTGCAAGGCGAACTCGGCTGCCGCAGCCTCAAATAATTCCTGCGAGGTCTTTAAAATGCGAATTTCGGGTTGAACCGGCATCGTTGTCGTCGCTCACGCCGCCGCTTTTACCTGAGCGCAACGCGCCGCGCCCAGCAGTGCAATCCGGTCGTTGGTAATCACCATCACCGGCATGGATTCCAGCAGGGCTTGCATCCTGCCCTTGCCGGTGAAGGCCTGCATGAACAAAGGGCCGGAGAGTTTAGCGAGCATTTTGGGAGCAATGCCGCCGCCCAGATACACTCCGCCGGTGGCCATGATCTTGAGCGCCAGATTGCCGGCCTCGGCCCCATAGATGGAGACGAACAGATCGAGGGCCTGCTCGCACAAGGAACATTTGCCATCCATTCCGGCGCGCGAAATTGCCGCGGCAGGATCGGACTGTGCCATTTCGTCGATCAGCCACTGCGGAGGCGTGCCGCGGCCGGTGTCGCGGAGAAAACTGAAAACGTTGACCAGGCCGGGACCGGAAACGATTCGCTCGTAGCTGACGTGGCCGAAGCGGGTGCGAAGATAGTTGAACAGCTCGACTTCCAGTGGATTTCGCGGCGGCGAAATCCCCGTGGCCGCCCTCGCAGGCGAAGACGTGATGCTGCACGCCGTCCCAATACATTCCGGCTTCCCCCAGACCGGTGCCGGCGGCGATCACCGCCTGATTGCCCACGGGCTGTCCTTTTACATGGTTCAGCGCAACCACATCTTTGGCGTCAAGCGCGGGAATGCCCCAGGCGTTGGCCTCGAGATCGTTGATCAGGAATGCCTTTTTGATGTGGAGTTCATCCGCCAGGCGTTTGGACTCGATGATCCAGGGAAGATTCGAAGCTTCCACCCGGCCGTTGCGCACCGGACCGGCGATACCGAAGCACGCAGTGTCGGGACGAAGGTTTGCGGTGTCGACGAACTTGGCGACGATCTCGTCCAGGCCGGAGTACTCGCGGCTGGGAAAGATGGAAGCGGAAACCAGACTGAAACGGCCATTCACGAACATCGAAGAATGCCAGCCGGGCATGGGTACCTCCGATGTCGCCTGCCAGGATCATTTCTCGAAGTTCCTCCAGTGGCGGCCGTCACGCTCCAGCAAATCTTCGGCCTCTTTCGGGCCCCAGGTGCCGGCGGCATAGTTGGGAAAATTGCGCGGCGGCAGGGCCTTCCAGACATCCAGAACCGGACTGACAACGCACCAGCCGGCTTCGACCATATCGGCGCGCTGAAACAAGGTAGCGTCGCCGATCATGCAATCGTGCAGCAGGCGCTCGTAGCCGGTGCTGGGCTGAGTGCCGAAATAATCGGAATACTCAAAGTTCATGTCCACCGCGCCCAGGCGCATGGCCGGTCCCGGCACTTTGGCGGCAAAGCGGAGCGAGATGCCTTCTTCCGGCTGAATGTGCAGCACCAGCTGGTTGGGCATCAGGTTCTCCACCGGAGTATCGCGGAACAGAACAAACGGAGCGCGGCGGAACTGGATGACGATGTGCGTGCTGCGGCCGGGCAAGCGTTTGCCGGTGCGGAGATAAAAGGGAACGTCCGCCCAGCGCCAGTTGTCGATCTGCAGCTTCATGGCCACGAAAGTTTCGGTCTTGGAATCGCGGGGAACACCGGGCTCGCTGCGATAGGCGGGCACGCGTTCTCCGTCGATGATGCCTTCGCCATATTGCCCGCGGACGGTTCGGGTCAGCACGTCTTCCGAACTCATGGGCTGGATGGCGTGCAGAATCTTGCCTTGCTCGTCGCGAACCGCATCGGCGCGAAAAGAAACTGGCGGCTCCATCGCGGTCAGGCTGATGAGCTGCATGATGTGGTTGGGCACCATGTCGCGCAGCGCGCCGGCCTTGTCGTAATAGCCGCCGCGTTTTTCGACGCCCACGGTTTCTGCCACCGAAATCTGAATGTGATCGATGTAGCGCCGGTTCCAGATCGGCTCGAAAATTCCGTTGGCGAAGCGCAGCGCCAGAATGTTCTGAACCGTTTCCTTACCCAGATAGTGATCGATGCGATAGATCTGTTTTTCGTCGGCCACCTGCAGCAGTTGCTGGTTCAGCAGCCGGGCGGATTCAAGATCATGGCCGAAAGGCTTCTCGATGACCACCCGCCGCCAATGTTGGCCGTCCTGCTGCATCAGGCCGACGGCAGCCAGTTGTTCCACGGCCGGCCCAAAGAAATCCGCCGCCGTGGCCATGTAGTACATATGATTGCCGTGCGTCGAGTGGTCCTTGTCTACCTTGTCGAGTAAATCCTTGAGCTCAAGATAGAGTTTCTTGTCGCCCATATCGCCACTCAGGTAGTAGACGCGGCGAACGAACCATTCCCAGATTTTGGGGTCTACTTTGTCGGTGGCAAATTGCTGGATATCTTCCGAAACTTTCTTGCGGTAATCCTCCGAGGACATGGGGGAGCGCGCCACTCCGATCACGGCGAAGTCGTGAGACAGCAGATCGTTTTTCGCCAGATTGTAGAGCGCGGGAATCAGCTTGCGGCGGGTGAGGTCGCCGCTGGCGCCGAAAATCACCATGGCGCAGGGATCGCCCGGCTTTCCGATCCGTGGTTCCATCACGGGCGTTATGTCGGTCTGGGCCATAGAGTCGATCTAGTCTCTTTTTGATCAACGCATTCGGAGTCTAAGGAGACGTAGCAAGCTACGTCTCTACGCTCCGATTCATATGCTTCGATACGTCTAGGCCTTCTGTTTTGCCGCAGTGAGTTCGATGTGACCGCCGAACTTCTGGCGCATCGCCGACAGCATCTTTTCCGCGAAGGTATGTTCCTGCCGCGAACGAAAGCGGACGTACAGCGCCGCTGAAAGAACGTCGACCGGAACCGCTTCATCAATCGCTGCCTGAATCGTCCAGCGCCCTTCGCCGGAGTCCTGGACGAAGCCGGTGTATTCGGAGAGCGTTGGATTCTCCGCCAACGCCATGGCGGTCAGATCGAGCAGCCACGAACTTACGACGCTGCCGCGGCGCCATACCTCAGCGATGTCCGCCAGGTTCAGGTCGTAGCGATGCTCTTCGCGGCACCTCTTTGCTGGTGGCGTTGCGGAAGATGTCAAAGCCCTCGGCGTAGGCCTGCATCAGTCCATATTCGATTCCGTTGTGAACCATTTTCACGAAGTGTCCCGCGCCGGACGGGCCGCCGTGAATGTAACCGTCCTCGGCCGTTCCAGACATCTTTTCGCGCCCAGGAGTGCGCGGAATGTCGCCGCGTCCGGGAGCGAGAGTCTTGAAAATCGGATCGAGCTGCTGCACCACTTCCTTGGGCCCGCCGATCATCATGCAGTAACCGCGTTCCAGACCCCAGACGCCGCCGCTGGTGCCTACATCCACGTAGTGAATGCCTTTTTCCTTGAGCTGAGTGGAGCGGCGGACGTCATCCTTGAAATAAGAGTTGCCGCCGTCGATCAGGATGTCGCCGGGCTGCATTCGTTGAGCCAGCGCCTGCACGGTCTGCTCGGTGGGTGCGCCGGCCGGGACCATCAGCCACGCGATTTTTGGCTTGCCCAATTTGCCTGACGAAGTCATCGAGCGAACTCGAAGCGATCGCTCCCTCGCCGGCCATCGCCTTTACATTGTCGGCGCTCAAGTCGGTGACCACCACCTCGTGCCCGCCCCGCATCAGGCGGCGCGTCATGTTCGCGCCCATCTTTCCCAGACCGACCATTCCCAATCGCATAATCCGCTCCTTCTCCATATTAAATCGTTTCTCTAAATCGTGCAGACGACTGCCAGTTCAAACAGAAAAGCGGTTCAAAGGCAAACTGTTTCAAGCGTAAGCCAGTGCAGTATACCCGGTGGAAGGTTAACTCAAAGCCTGCAGGAGCGCCGCCTGCAATTCACGTCGCTGTCCTCGAGAATATCGGTCCCCTGGGAATGCGTCTCCCCGCGCGCAAGGCCCTGCTCAACGTCGGGTTGGCTGAACGTGTCGATCCCCGGTGGTCGCGAGATCCTGACACCGACGATCCCGACACGGATGGTCCCGATACCGACCCGCCGACTACCGAGGCGATTCCCGCAGCTCTTATTTCTGCTTTGTACTCTTTTCTACGGCCGCAAGCAGTTTGTCGAAAGCCTCGGCGAAGAGGCGCACTCCATCGTCGGTCAGTTTGTCGGTAACTTCTTTCATCGAGATGCCGACCTTGGCGACGCCTTCCATGGTGCGATGGGCGGCGTCAACGTTTTCGGTCAAGCTGGCGCGCGGAACCCCGTGGTCGCGGAAGGCGTCGATGGTAGCAGGCGGCATGGTGTCTACCGTATCCGGTCCGATCAGCTCTTCAACGTAAAGGACATCGCGGTAGGCCGGATTCTTGGTGCTGGTGCTGGCCCAGAGAACGCGTTGCGTCTGCGCGCCCTTGGCTGCCAGCGCCTTCCAGCGGTCGCTGCGGAAGATGGCCTGATACTTCTCATAAGTCTGCTTGCCGTTCGCGATCGCGACCTTGCCCAAGAGGTTTTTCAGTTGCTGTTGTTCGGCCGGGTCTTTGGAGGTCTTGAGGCGCGCCTCGATGATGGAATCCACCAGGGTGTCGATACGGCTGATGAAGAAGCTGGCCACGCTGGCCATCTTGCTGACGTCGCCGCCCCGCGCGGCCAACTGTTCCAGACCAGCGATGAAGGCTTCCGCCACCTTCACGTAAACCTCCTGCGCGAACAGCAGGGTTACGTTGATGTTGATGCCTTCGCTGAGTGCCTGCTGGATCGCCGGGATGCCTTCAGCGGTTCCCGGAATCTTGATCATTACATTCTCGCGCCCCACCGCCTTCCACAGCCTTCGCGCCTCCTCGAGCGAGCCCTTGGTATCGCGGGCGAGGTAGGGCGATACTTCGAGGCTGACGTATCCGTCTCGCCGTTTTGAGCTGTCGTAAACCGGGCGCAGAATATCGGCGGCATCCTGGATGTCGCGAATCGCGAGAATTTCGTAGCGGCCTTTGGCGTCAAGGTCGGTTCGCGAGCGCAGCGAGTTCAGCAGATCGTCGTATAGCGTGCCACCGGCAATCGCCTTCTCAAAGATGGTGGGATTCGAAGTCATCCCGCGGAGGCCATCTTCTTCGATCAGGCGCTTCAGTTCGCCACCGGTCAGCAAGTCGCGGCGGATGTAGTCGAGCCATACTGATTGCCCGAACTTCAGCAAATCTTTTACGGGATTAGTTTTCTTGGCGGTTTCAAGAACTACTGGTGGCATAAGACCTCTCTTTTTTAAGAACCGGTTGTCAGTATTTAGTTGTCAGTTCCCAGACGACTGACGACTGTTATTTTCCAATGGCTTTTCGGGCCGCCGCGACTACGTTTTCGGTGGTGAACCCGAACTTCTTCTGCAAATCCTTGATCGGAGCTGAAGCTCCGAATCTGCGCATTCCGATTACCGTGCCGTTTAAGCCCACGTACTGCGACCAGCCGAACACGGCCGCCTGTTCCACCGCAACCCGGGCCTTTACCTCTGGCGGCAGAACTTTGGCTTTGTACTCGTCACTTTGCTGCTCAAAAAGATTCCACGACGGCATGCTGACCACGCGCGCTTTAATGCCTTCGGTTTTGAGCTGCTCGTAAGCGCTGACGCAAAGAGATACTTCACTCCCGGTCGACATCAGAATGACTTCCGGTTTACCGTCGGAGGCGTCGGCCAGGATGTAGGCTCCCTTGGCCAGACCTGACGCGGCGCCGTATTTCGAGCGGTCGAAGGTCGGCACCGGTTGCCGGCTCAGCACCAAAGCCGCCGGCTCGTGATCCAGTTGCATGACCACCTTCCACGCTTCCACGACTTCGTTCGCATCCGCCGGCCTGATAAGCATCAATCCCGGCATGGCGCGCAACGAGGCCAATTGTTCGATCGGTTGATGAGTCGGGCCGTCTTCTCCCAGGCCGATTGAATCGTGGGTAAAGACGTAGATGGTCGGAAGTTCCATCAACGCGGCCAGCCGGATTGAGGGTCGCATGTAGTCGCTGAAATTGAAAAAGGTGCCGCCGAAGGGCCGAATCTTGCAGACCGCCATACCATTCAGAGATGCGGCCATGCCGTGCTCGCGCACGCCAAAGTGCAGATTGCGTCCGCCGTAGCTTCCCGGCTGGAAATCACCAGCGCCCTCAAACTTGAGACGGGTTCGGTCCGAGCCCGCCAGGTCGGCTGAGCCGCCTACCAGCCAGGGTACGTTTTCCGCAACCACGTTTAAAACTTTTCCTGAGCTTTCGCGAGTGGCTACGCCCTTGACATCAGCCGGGAACGTAGGCAGATTCTTGTCCCATCCGGCGGGCAGTTTGCGATGCTGCATCAGATTGATCTGGTCGGCGAGTTGGGGAAACTTTTTTCCGTATTCGCTGAACAGCGCTTCCCATTTCTGACGCAATTCGCCGGCCCGTTTGCCAATTCCATTGCGAAAATTTTCCAGCACGCCATCCGGCACCAGAAATTTGGCGTCTTCAGGCCATCCGTAGAATTTTTTTACCAGCCGGACTTCGTCTTCGCCCAGGGGTTCGCCATGAGCGGCACTGGTGTCCTGCTTGTGGGGTGAGCCATATCCGATGTGGCTATTCACCCTGATCAAAGTCGGTCGATCGTGGGTTTGCAGGAAGCCGTTATAGGCCTTGGAGAGCATCTCCAGATCATTGGCGTCGGTTACGTGCAGCACGTTCCAGCCATAGCCGGCGAAGCGTTCGCCCACGTCCTCGGTGAAGGACACGTCCGCCAGGCCATCCAGCGTGACGTGGTTTTCGTCATAAATCCAGCACAGGTTGGACAATTGGAGATGGCCGGCCAGAGAGGCGGCCTCGCTGCCAATACCTTCCATCATGTCGCCGTCGCCACAGACGGCGTAAACGTTGTAGTTGAAAACTTCGAAGCCGGGCTGGTTGAAGTGTGCCCCCAGCCATTTGCCGGCGATGGCCATGCCCACGCTGTTCCCAACTCCCTGACCGAGAGGGCCGGTGGTGGTTTCCACGCCTGCAGTCCAGCGATATTCAGGATGTCCGGGGGTCTTGCTATCCAGCTGGCGGAATTTCTTGATGTCGTCCAGGGTGACTGCGAATTCGCTCAGGCGCTCGTACTCAGGATTGATGCCGCGCACCTGCGCCAGATAGAGCATGGCGTATAGCAGCATGGAGGCGTGGCCGTTCGAGAGTATGAAGCGATCGCGATTGGGCCAGACCGGGTCTTCAGGGTCGTAGCGCAGGAATTGCTGCCACAAGCAGTAGGCGACCGGCGCCAGTCCCATGGGAGCGCCCGGATGTCCGGAGTTTGCCTGCTGTACCGCGTCCATCGCCAAAGTGCGAATTGTGTTGATGCAGAGGGTGTCCAGCTGCTTGCCGGTTGCCAGAGTTTGTTCGCTCACTGCCATGGAAAACCTTCCTCGGGAGGGTATGTTATCAGCCAAGCAGTTGGAACTACACTCCGGCTGAACACGTCTGAAGGAACGGGAAATCCCGGTTCCCGCCAAAGAGCAGTTTACCAATTTCTCGGCAGCCGTGCTTTCGGGAGGGCCGGGCCGACATATAATGTCGCCCACCCATGGCCCTCACCTCTGGCATGAAACTCGGGCCTTATGAGATCCAGTCTCCGCTGGGAGCCGGAGGCATGGGCGAGGTATATCGCGCCCGGGACACCCGCCTGGATCGAGCCGTTGCCATTAAAGTTCTGGCTTCCCATCTTTCTTCTTCGCCGGAACTGAAGCAGCGCATGGAACGCGAAGCTCGGGCCATTTCCTCGCTCAACCATCCGCATATCTGCCACCTTTACGACATCGGTTCGCAAGACGGCAATGACTATCTGGTGATGGAGTTTCTGGAAGGGGAAACTCTCGCGGAGCGCCTCCGTAAAGGACCGTTGCCGCTGAACGAAATTCTGAAGATCGGGATTGCCGTCTCCGAAGCGCTGGCCGTGGCGCACCGCCAGGGGATTGTGCACCGCGATCTGAAGCCGGCGAACATCATGCTGACCAAAGCCGGCGCCAAGCTGATGGACTTTGGCCTGGCGAAGACGGCGGCCGCCGGGGCTTCTGGAGTATCAAGCGCGCCTCTTCTGTCGGCGGCCCGAACCATGACCGAAGCCAGTCCCATGTCTCCGTTGACGACTGCAGGTTCGGTGATTGGGACTATCCAGTACATGTCGCCGGAACAGATTGAGGGCAAGGAGGCCGACGCCAGATCAGATTTGTTCGCCCTGGGTGCCGTTTTTTACGAGATGCTGACCGGGACCCGGCCGTTTGAGGGCAAAAGCCAGATCAGTGTGGCCAGCGCGATTCTCGAAAAGGAGCCGGAAGCAATTTCAAGGATCCAGCCACTCACGCCGCCGGCCTTCGAGCAACTGATTACCAACTGCCTGGCAAAGAATCCGGACGAGCGCTACCAGTCCGCGCATGACATCGCATTGCAGTTGAAGTGGATCGCGCAGAGCGGGACTGCGGTTCTGCCATCCACGGAAAAAAAGGACAACCGGCGCGAACTGCTGGCCTGGCTGATCGCAGGCGGACTCGCACTGCTGCTGATCGCCTTCGTCTTCTGGTGGCGCGCCTCGAAAGTTTCCCCGGAGACCAGGTTCTTTTCCGCTCCACTCCCTTTCGCGGCGCGGGATGTAGCGGTGTCTCCCAACGGCCATACTGTAGCTATTGTCGGGCATCGGGACTCCGACCGAAGTAGCGTCATCTGGATCTATGAACCTGGAACGCAGGATGCGACCAGCCTCCCCAACACCGACGGCGCCAGCTTTCCCTTCTGGTCTCCTGATGGCCAATCGCTGGGCTTCTTTGCCGATGGAAAACTGAAGAAGCTGAGTCTGACTGGAGGTCCGGCGCAGACCCTTTGCGATGCGCCCACCGGTCGCGGCGGAACGTGGAGCAAGGACGGCGTCATCCTCTTTACTCCCAGCGGGCATCTGGGGGTCGGCCTCTACCGAATTTCCGCTTCCGGAGGGACGCCGGTACAGATCACGGTTCCGGACAAGAGCCTGCTCGAAGACAGTCATCGCTGGCCGGGCTTCTTGCCCGATGGAATCCACTATTTATATTCCGCCATCCATCTTTCCGGACGAAGAGAGCTTAGTTCGGTCTACATGGGCTCGCTGGGCTCGAACGAGAAACGGTTGGTGACCAAAGCGGGCGCGAACGCGTCCTACGTAGCACCCTACCTCCTTTTCTACCGCGATCAGACTCTTTTCGGTCAGCCCTTCGACACCAAAAAATCTGAGCCAACAGGCGAGCCCATCCCAATCCTGACGGATATTCAATACTGGCCGCGGATCTCTGAAGCCGTGTTTGCCGCCACGAGTCCTGGCCTGCTGGTCGCGCAAAAAGCCGGAGACTCCGGCGCTTCTCAACTGCTGTGGTTCGACCGGAAAGGCCAGCAAATTGGAATAGTGCTGAAGCCAGGCATATACGGGAATATAAGTCTGTCTCCCAATGGCAAGGCCGTAGCGTCGGACACCACCGATCCCGCCAGCCAGAACACCGACGTCTGGACTTACGACCTTGAAAGCCAGAGCGCGAAGCGCCTGACCTTCGATCCCGCGATTGACTCAACACCGATTTGGAGTCCCGAGGGAAGCCGGATGGTTTTCGGCTCCAATCGCGGAGTGAACTTCGACTTGTACTTAAAAGACGCCAATGGAGCGCAGGAGGAGAAGCCGATTCCTCAGGACGGTCCTGACAGGTTTCCTACCGACTGGTCGCGCGACGGGAAATATATTCTGTACGAGCGCGGCGCCGATCTGTGGTTTGTCACCATTCCAGAATTCCGTCCCACTCAGTTTCTCAAGGCGACTTCCACTCTGAAGGGCGGCCGGTTCTCCCCCGATGGCAAGTGGGTCGCATACTCCTCCAATGAGAGTGGACGCTGGGAGGTTTACGTAACCTCTTTTCCCGATGCGCATGGAAAGTGGCAGGTCTCGAACGCTGGCGGCGTGGAGCCCAAATGGCGAGGCGACGGCAAGGAGCTCTTTTACCTTTCTCCCGACAGCAAAATGATGGCGGTTCCGGTGAAAACCGGTTCTAGTTTCGACCCTGGCACGCCGATGGTGCTTTTCCAGGCTAATCCTCGTGAAATGCTTGCAACCTCCGAGCAGTTTTCTTATGAGGTCAGCCAGGACGGGCAAAAATTCCTCATCAACACACATCTGAAGACAGCCATGACGCCTCTATCTGTCGTCCTGAACTGGAGTGCCAAGCTGAAGTAGCACCGCTGCCACGAAAAAAACTCTGGCTCGTCCAGACCGCTCAGCGCAACTTGATCTCTGGGCGGAGTAAATCGTCGATCGTTTCGCGGCGTCGGATGAGCTTGGCGGACTTGCCATCGACCAGCACTTCCGGAGGCCGAAGGCGGGTGTTGTAGTTGGAACTGAGCGCCATGCCATAAGCCCCGGCATCCAGAATAGCGAGCAGATCTCCCTCGTCGGTTACCGGCAGTTCGCGGTCCCGCGCAAAGAAATCTCCGGTTTCGCAAATCGGGCCTACGACATCGACAGTCTCGTGCCGCGAGGCATTGATATCCAGCCGCGCCGGAATGATTTCGTGATAAGCGTTGTAGAGCGAAGGACGGACGAGATCGTTCATGGCGGCATCGACGACCACAAATTGTTTCGCACCGTTCATCTTCCGGTAAAGCACGCGGGTCAGCAAAGCACCAGCGGGTCCAACGATGGCGCGGCCCGGTTCAAGCAGCAGGTGAACCTTCAACCCGCGCAGGGGACCGAGCAGTGCAGAGGCGTACTCGGCCGCTTGTTCCGCGAAGCTCGGCTGCTCTTGTTCCTGGTAGGCGATGCCGAGGCCGCCTCCGGCGTCCACGTATTGGATGCGGTGACGGTCGGCCTGCAGCGCGCGCACCAGTTCGGCGACTCGCTCCATGGCCAACCCGAAAGGCTGCACGTCGGTAATTTGCGAACCGATGTGGACGCTGACGCCTTCGACTCGAAGATATCTCGTGCCCGAGGCCTGGGCGTACAACTTGCGCGCCTCGCCGATGGGAATCCCGAACTTATGCTGGTGGAGACCGGTCGAAATATAAGGATGCGTATTGGCCGGAACGTCAGGATTCACGCGCAACGCGATCCGGGCTTTTTCCCTGGTTCGCGCAGCGCACTCGGCCAGCCGCCACAACTCGGCTTCACTTTCCACATTGAAGAGCAGCACGCCGGCTTTCAGTGCGGCTTGCATTTCTTCTGCGGTCTTGCCCACTCCCGAAAACACGACTCTTTTCGCCGCCCGCCGGTCCACGCGCAGAACCCTTTCAAGTTCTCCTCCTGAGACTACGTCGAAGCCGCATCCCATCGCGGCCAGCAGTCGAAGAATGCCCAGGCTGGAATTCGCTTTGACCGAATAACAAACGGTGTGAGGAACTTTGCGAAACGCATGCTCGAAGCTGCGCATGCGCTCGCGGATGGTGGAGGCAGAATAGACGTAAAGCGGCGTACCATAACGCTCGGCCAGTCGCTCCAGTGGAATATCGTCGCACTGCAGGCTTACGGCCACCGGCCGGCGGCGCAGAAATCCCTTGTGTATTTCGCGGTAGGAAAACCCGGGTGGACGGCCTTCGCTCCGGCTGGCGATGCTGGTCACTTGCGCTTGGGCTCGCCTTTCACCTGAATGGCAACCACAGTTTCATCGTCGAAGGCTTCCTCACCTCCGGCATGCTCCGCCGCTGCCTTGAACAGCGATTTGACCACGCAATCAGCCGAAACCTCGGCGCACCCTGCGATGACTTTCTCCACTCGGGTGCGCCCGAACATGTCTCCGGCTTTATTGCGGGCATCGAGAATACCGTCGCTGAAGAACACGAACATGTCACCCGGCTTGGCCTTGAAGGTGAACTCGTCGTACTCGGCGTCGTCAAACAGTCCCAGAGGCAAACCGGTAGCTTCGATCACTTCAATCTTGCCATCGTGGACGTACAGGGGACGGGGAAGTCCGGAGTTGGCTACTTGCAGCGACCGGTGTTTGTCATCCCACACGGCGTAGATGAGGGAAACGAACTGGCCCTCAATGCGCCGCTCGCCGAGCGAGAAGTTGACTGCGCGGAGCATCTCTGCCGGTCCCGGTTCAATGGGAGCATGTGATCGCAAAATGCCGCTGACCAAAGCAGCATAGATTGCCGCCGGCGCGCCTTTGCCGCTGACGTCGCCGATTACCATGCCCAGCCGCGACTGCGAGTAATTGACGAAGTCATACAGGTCGCCGCCGATGGCGCGCGCGGGCATAAATTTGGCTGCGACTTCAAGATTCGCGAGCTTGGGTAAAGACTGTGGCAGCAGGCGAAATTGCAATTCACGCGCCAGAGCCAGGTCGCGCTCCAGACGCTTTTCCTGACGGGCGATCTCCTCATAAAGCCGCGCATTTTCGATAGCAATCGCCACTTGCGCCGCCAGTGTCGTCACCGTGCGTTGGTGGTCGTCGGTAAAAAATCCGCGCTTGGTATGCTCCAGATCCAGAACCCCGATGACTTTGTCTTTGTAAATCAGGGGCACGGCCAGTTCCGAGCGGGTCTCCGGATTCAGCCGGATATAGCGTGGATCTTTGTTGACATCCGGCACCAGTACCGCCTGCTGGTGCTGGACGGCGTAGCCCACCACTCCTTTGCCCAGAGGCACGTCGTGCTTGAGCTGGATGTTTTCCTGAAAGCGCAGGGAGAACCGGTGCTGCAGCTTTTCTCCCGTCGAATCCAGCAGCATGATGCTGAACATCTGATAGTCGATCAGGCGGCTCAGCAATTCGGCAATCCGCTTCAACAGCTCATCTACATTCAGGATGGAGGTGAGTTCGCGCGCAATCTCATTCAGCAGAATTAACGTGCGTGCCTGGCGCGTAGTCCGAGTGTATAGGCGTGCATTCTCGATTCCCACGGCCATGCGAGAGCCGATCAGCGTCAACAGCCGTTTGTGCTCCTCGGTGAAGCGGCCGGCCTCCTGCGCCTCGAGGTTTAGCACCCCGATCACACGATTCTTGACGATCAGAGGAACCGCCAGCTCCGAGCGCACGTTGGCCACCAGGGAGATGTACTCCGGATGTTTGGAGACGTCATCAACCAGGATGGCTTCACGGCGCTGGGCGGCGATGCCGGTTACGCCCTCGCCGATCTTGATCTTCATCCGCTCGGCGATTTCGCGCGCGTATCCCACCTGGAAGCGGATGCGCAGATCCTGCGTCTTTTCGTTGACCAGCAGAATGGCGAAGATTTCGTAGTCGATGACTTTGCGGACCAGTTCCGCCACCCGCCGGAGAGTCGTGTCCAGGTCGAGAGTGGTATTGACGACGTCCGCCACTTCGAGCAGCAGAGGCTCAACTTTCAGTTGCGAATCGGATTGGGTCGCAGCGATGTCCACGTGTCTTTATGATAACAGCCGGTTCACTGCAATCAGGACTGGCGGTACCAGCAAACCAACGTTGTCGTCGTGAGAAAAAATCGTGCCGGAAGTGAGCGGCCTTTATCCTTCGCGCGGCACCACGCAAATATCGGGCAGATTTCTGTATTTCTCCGCGTAGTCCAAACCATAGCCCACTACGAACTCATCGGGAATGCTGAAACCGACATAGTCCGCCTGGATTGGCTGTCTTCTGCGCGACGGCTTGTCCAGAAGCGCGGCAATGCGAAAGGATTTCGGCTGGCGCGCCATCAGCAGCTTTTTCAGATACGTCATGGTGAGCCCGGTATCCAGAATGTCTTCCACCAGGATCACGTTCTTGCCAATCATGGATTGGTCCATGTCCTTGGTCAGGCGGACTTCTCCGGTCGAGTCCCAGCCGGTCTTCAATTCCTGAGCAGGGCTGGGCCGATTGCCGTAACTGGAGACGCCGATGAAGTCGAAGGTGGCATCGACTTTCAGTTGACGGGACAAATCGCTCAAGAAGATCGCCGCGCCTTTCAGCACGCCCAGAAGAATGACGGATTGACCGGCATAGTCCCGGTTGATGTCGGCGCCCATCTCAGCCACCCGTTGGGCGATTTGTTCGCGCGTGATCAGGACCTTCAGCTCAGACATGGCCGTTCATATTAAACTAAAGCGGTTGGCATTTGGCACTTAGCATTGGGCAAAATATCTGAGGCTTCCGGCAGGCCTCTCAGTGGCAAATCGCCAATCGCTTCTTTCTGTCTGGGAAGACTCGTAATTATGAAACTCAATGGAATCAAACTCACCTGGCTGGGCCACGCAACTTTCCGCATCGAAACTCCGGAGGGCAAGATCGTTATCGTCGACCCGTGGGTCATGGGCAACCCCATGTGCCCGGAGAAAGACAAGGTCGTCCAAAGGGTGGACGTGCTGCTCTGCACCCACGGACATTTTGACCATATCGGCGATGCAGTTGAAATCGCAAAGAAGCACAACCCGAAAGTGGTTGCCATCCCCGAACTGGGGCACTGGCTGGAAAAGAAAGGCGTGAAGCAGGTTTTGAGCATGAACAAGGGAGGCACGCAGAAAGTCGGCGATATCAAGACGACCATGGTTCACGCCGACCACTCCTGCGGCATCACGGACGGCGATGAGATTGTCTACGGAGGCGAAGCCTGTGGTTACGTGATCGAGTTTTCCAATGGGCTGAAGATTTATCATGCGGGCGACACCAACGTCTTCGGCGACATGGCGATCATTCGCGAGCTCTACGCCCCTGACATTGCGATGCTTCCCATCGGCGATCACTACACCATGTCTCCGCGCGAGGCTGCGTATGCCTGCAATTTGTTGAAGACGAAAACGGTCATCCCCATGCACTTCGGCACCTTCCCGGTGCTGACGGGCAAGCCGAGCGAGTTGCACAAACTCGTACCGGGCGTAGAGCTAGTGGAAATGAAGCCGGGCGTGACGTTTCCTAATCGCCACTAAGGAGCAGACTTGCCAAACTCGAAAGATGTAAATGCCCCGTGGCGTATGGGAGGAATTACCGTCCCCGCCGTCGAAGACTATCTTTACTCCTTGCTTCCTGCTCGCGACGAAGTCTTGACCGGGATCGAAGCCGAGGCCGCGAAGCGTGATATCCCGATCGTTGGACCCGCCGTCGGCCGGATCTTGTACCAGTTGGCGGTAATGATCGGCGCCAAAAGTGTTTTCGAACTGGGCTCGGCGATCGGTTACTCCACTATCTGGTGGGCCCGCGCGGTGGGCGAGGGTGGCCGAGTGATCTATACCGACGGCGACCGCAAGAAAGCTGAAGAAGCGCGCCGTTATTTTGATCGCGCCGGAGTAGCCGGAAGAATTACTGTCAAAACTGGTGACGCTCTGGAGATTCTCTCCGAAGAAAAGACGGAATACGACATCATCTTCAACGATGTCGATAAAGAAGACTACCCGCGCGTCTTCAAACTGGTCGTTGCCGCGCCTCCGAAAAGGTGGTTTGTTCGTCACCGACAATGTCTTATGGAGCGGCAAAGTCGCGCAGAAAAGCCCATCAGAGGCCTCAACCAAAGCGATTCTGGAATTTAACCGCCTGCTCTACGGCTCACCGGACTTTTTTACAACCATCCTGCCCATCCGCGACGGCGTCGCAGTAGCAGTGAAAAAGTAGACCGGCTGAGAACCGAGAACTTGCAACTAAAAACTGATGGTTGTTAATGTTCCGGTTTTTAAAGCGCAGGGGAAAAGCACCCGAGCACGCCCAGCTAGATTGACTTGACAGGAATGACTGTCAGATCTTCCACCAACCCCACTTCCTTCTGCAGAAATGGTTCGGCATAAGTCACCCCGCCCAACATGCCGTAGAACCGCGCCATGGCCTCAACCCTGGAACGAATCTCGGCCTCGGCAGGAAAAATACCTTTGCCTGCTTCCTGATCGCTGAACTGCGACTTGTATGCCATCAAGGACTGCAAGCGGGTTTCAAACTGTTCCGTGATGTCGACCACGAATGTGGGCCGCACATCGTAGTAGAGCGTCGCGTAAACGATCTTGAACGGCCGGTGAGGGGGAAGTTGCGAGGCGCCCGCGGCCGCACTCGACGTCCAACTTGGCCAATCCTGCCAGGAAGCATGCCTCATATCCCAACACCGACGCCGTGTAATGGTCCGGATGCCGCCCCTTCCAGTATGGAAGTATCACCACTCGCGGGCGCTGTTCTCGAATTACACGCGCGACCTTCAAGCGATTTTCCCAGGTGTTCTCGACCCGGCCGTCGGGAATGTCGAGCGCCTGTCGCCATGATGTGCACAGTATTTTCGCGGCATCTGCGGCCTCACGGGCGCGATCTTCGGCGCTGCCGCGCGTTCCCATCTCGCCCTGGGTGAGATCGAGGATGCCAGTTCTATGTCCGCGCTGAGCCATTTTCAGCATGGTGCCGCCGCAAGTCTGCTCCACGTCGTCACGGTGTGCGGCGAGGGCGAGAATGTCGAGCGGCGGGGTGGACATATCAGTCGAGATTGCCCTGCTCCAGGACCACGTTCTCGCGCACGATCAGCCGGTGGGCCGCCATTTCCTTCAATGTCGGCAAGACGCGGCTCACATGCTCGTCCGTGTCCACGAAGATGATGACCACCGGCAGCTTCCCTCCGGCGTCCACAAAATGGCTCGTCTTAACCTGTTGACGGCCAAGGAATCCAGCTACCGCATGCAGCGCGGTCGCCGCATACACGTTTTCCTTGCGCAAATAGTTGAGAATTTCCATGTGCAAGGGGCGGTGATGCCATTGGTCCGCTTCGTTGAGATATATGGTGACTTGAACTGCCATTCCGTTTGGCATTTTACAGCACCCTCGCGAGCGCCATACCGCCGAGGGCCCCGGCCAGGCACAGAAGATTGTTGCTGAAGATGTTGGCGAGCATCAGAAGCCACTGTCCCTGCTCGAAGTAAGCCATGCTTTCGAAGGCATAGCTGGAGAAAGTGGTGAAGGCGCCGCAGAATCCGACCACCACCAGCAAGCGCCAGCGCGGATCGATCAGCACTCGCTCTGATGTCCAGATGACGAAGAAGCCGACAATCAAGCTGCCGCTGATATTGATAATCAGGGTGCCGTACGGAAACACCGGCCCCAGCGTTTGGGCCGCGTAGCGGCTGATGAAGTAACGGGCATTGGCACCGACGATAGCGCCCAGGGATATGACGAGGACATCCAGCATGGAGTTCTCCAGTTCAGGTTGGTAGGAGTCATCAGCCCGAACGGCAGGCGGTTGTGGCGAACTCCATCGCCGTCACTAAATTTTTACCACAGGACCCACAGAGAAGCACAGCGCCGTCGTAACGTCAGTAATCCGGCAAAAAATGTGGGCGCGAGCGTCACGCTCGTGCCACCGAAAGTGTCAGCTACTTCTTCCGCTCCACCAAAAACCTGGCAAGAGCCTTCAGGGTCTCCGCCTGCTGCCCAAAGCCATCCAGCGAATTAAAAGCCGCATCTACCAGCCCCGCTGCTTTCTTCAGCGACTCATCCACCCCGAACAATGCCGGGTAAGTTGCCTTCTCAGCCGCCGTGTCTTTCCCGGCGGTCTTGCCCAGCTGTTCGGACGTCTGAGTCACGTCGAGCACATCATCGACGATCTGAAAAGCCAGGCCGATGGATTGTCCAAACGATCGCAGTTTGCCGACGGCATTGTCATCCGCTCCCGCATAGAGCCCGCCGCTGACCACGCTGGCGCTGATCAAAGCCGCGGTCTTGGAGCGGTGGATGTACTCCAGCGTTGCGAGATCAGGCTTGGTGTGCTCGGCTTCAAGGTCCACCACCTGGCCGCCGATCATGCCTTCAATGGTGCCTGTCCCGCGCGCAATTTCTTCGATGATGCGGACACGATATTGCGCTGGACATCGCAGCCGCGACAGTACTTCATAAGCCTGAGTCTGCAATGCATCCCCGGCGAGAATGGCGATGGCCTCGCCGAAGACTTTGTGGCAGGTAGGTCGCCCCCGGCGCAGATCGTCGTTGTCGAGAGCGGGCAGATCGTCATGGATCAGGGAATAGGTGTGCAACATTTCCAGCGCCGCGCCCAGGTCTTCGATCCCCGCCGGAAGTAAACCCGCGATCATGCGTCCAGCTTCCATGCAGAGAATCGGACGCAGCCGTTTGCCGCCGGCGAACACACTATGTCGCATCGCCTTGTGAATGGAGACTGGATGTTGCGTGGACGATGGGAGCAGCCGCTCCAAGGCCGCGTCGGTCAGCGCCTGACCCTGCTCCAGAGTCTGCTTGAGCATGCGGGTGAGTATAACAAGGGAGATACGGCGTCATCTGCAGCCGCCTCAGTCTGTCCATGTCGAGTGAAGCTGACAAGCTATGGCGCCGCGAGTTCGTCCGTCTAACGGTTTTGATCGCTGGAAGCCGCAGAACGTCTGGGTCCCGCACTGATAGAGCCTTCGACTGCGCGCTGCTTCGCGAAGCGGAGCGATTCGCTCAGGATGAGTTACTTGCGGGATGACGCTGGCGGCTCAAAGGCTTCAGCCTGGAGCTTTCCATTTTGCTTCAGCAAGATTTCCACTTTGCCTTCCGCTTCTTCCAGTTCCTTGCGGCAGGCGGCAGAGAGTTGCATGCCTTCTTCAAACAGGGTCAGAGATTTCTCCAGCGGCACTTCGCCTTTTTCCAGCTCCTGCACTATTTTCTCCAGACGCTGGAGGCAATCTTCAAATTTTGCCAAGGGATAACTCCTGTAACTATTCTAGTTCAGGCCGTGGTCAGGAACCCAGTGCTTCGAGCACATCCGCCGCCGAGGAATATCGTCCCGAGGGTGCGCTGATCTGAGCGCCCTGCACCATGCTGCGGACCGCCACCAGCATCTCGCGTGCGATAGCGACACCTTCTGCGCGAGCGGCTTCCGGCGTTTTGGCCTTGGCCATGCGTTCCAGGATGGAATCCGGTACTGAGACTCGCAGTTCGTTTTTCATGAACTCGGCATTCCGGACGCTCACCAGCGGCCAAATCCCGGCGATGACAGGTATTTTGCAGTGCTCGATGCGGCGCAAAAAAGCTTCCAGCAGTCTGAGATCGAATACCGGCTGGGTTACCGCGCACTCCGCGCCAGCTTCGACTTTGTACTCGAAGCGCTTGATTTCCTCATCGATATTGGGAACGCCGGGGTTCGCGCCCACGCCAATCACAAACGACGTTCCCATCCCCAGTGGATTGCCGCCAATGTCCAGACCGCGGTTCAGGTTGTGCACGATGTTGACCAGGCCGATCGCGTCCACGTCAAAGACAGCGGTCGCGTCGGGGTAATTTCCCATCTTGGGTGGATCGCCGGTGATGCAGATCAGGTTGTTGATGCCCAGAGCCGATGCGCCCAGCAGGTCCGACTGCATGCTCAGCACATTGCGGTCGCGGCAGGTGTAGTGCAGAATGGCTTCGATTTTGACTTCTTGCTGCACCAGCAATGAGAGCGCCTGATTGCTCATGCGCGCCGAGGCCCGCGGACTGTCCGGAATATTGATCGCGTCCACGCCGACGGACTTCAGGAAGCGTGCGCCCTCGATTTCCTTTTGAATGTTTGTCCCCTTCGGAGGGACAATTTCCACCATGGTCAGGAATTCACCGGCGGCAATCTTCGCGCCAACCTTGGAGCGCTTCGCGAGCGGAACCGCAGGGGTTGTCATCAAGGCAGCTTCGGAGTTTGCCTGGGCCGGAACCGCCTTTGCACGAGCCTCGCCCACACGCAAGGCGGACTTCATGACCCTTATGTGGTCGGGGGTCGTCCCGCAGCATCCGCCCACCAGACGGACGCCGGCCGCCACAAACTTGCGCGCATAACTCGCCATGTACTCGGGCGAACACAAATAAATGTTGCGGCCCTCCACCGATCGCGGCATACCGGCGTTCGGCTGGGCCGCCAGCGGCAGGGAAGTGAGCCCACGAACGCGCTCGATGACGTCCAGCATCGCTACCGGCCCCACGCTGCAGTTGCAACCGATCACGTCAACTCCCCAGCCTTCTATCCGGGGAGTAAAACTTTCCGGAGTAGAACCGTCCAGACAATTTCCGTCTTCGTCGATTGTGACCTGCGCCACCAATGGGATTTTTGGGTTCACATCTCGCGCGGCCAGAATTGCCTGATGGAGTTCTTCGACGTAGCCAAAGGTCTCCAGCATCAGCACGTCAACCCCGCCCTCCACCAGGGCCTCGATCTGCTGGCGAAAAGCGGCCCGAGCTTCGTCGAACGAGGTCTTACCCAGCGGTTCGATGCGGACGCCGAGAGGTCCTACAGATCCGGCCACCCAGACGTCGAAGCTTTTGGCGGCTTCCCGGGCCAGACGAGCCCCCGCCAGGTTGATTTCCGCCACCTTGTTTTCAAGGCTGTGGCGGCCCAGACGGAAGGAATTTCCGCCGAAAGTGTTGGTTTCAATGATCTCCGCACCTGCCTGTAAATATTCATGATGGAGATCGCGGATCAGGTCGGGTTGGGACAGGTTCAGCTCGTCATAACAGCGATTGATGAAAATTCCCTTGGCATAAAGAAGCGTTCCGGTGGCGCCGTCACACAAGATCGGAGATTGTTTCAACCGGGCAAGCAGATCAACAGCCATGATATTGAGAATACAAGATGAAGGGTGGTTTTGCATCCGCGCCACAGACGGATGCCGGAGTGGAAGCCTCAGCTCCCGGCCATTTCATCGATAATGCTCTGTTATAATCCGGTTTCTTGCATCTAACTCTCCATTCCTCATGTCGTTGGGAGCTTCCGGATTGAAGCAATCTGTACTCGCCATCTTGGTTCTCACTGCTGCCAGCGCGGTGCTGGTATCTTGCGGAACTAACTACAACAACAACCTTGTTCCCGGGTCCGTACCCGTGGCAAACCCTGCAACCATCAAAGTACATGTTTTCGTTTCCAATCCTCTATTTCCCAGCGGGACGTCTACCTCAGCGGTCCTGAACGTGGTGGACGGACAATTGGATCTGATCTCCCCCAGCGTGGTTTCCGTTGCCAGCAGCAGTCCCACCCCCGGCATGATGGTTTTGTTTCCCAACAAGAGATTTACCCTGGTCTTCAGCGCTTCGAACAATGCCATCTCCGTGGTCAATAATTCCACCCAGGCCCTCACCCAAAGCTCCAGCGGCGCATCCACTTCGGTTGGTCTGCCCGGCTCTACCGAAAGCATCATTATGGCGCCGGATAATGTCACCGGCTTCGCTGCCGTACCCACAGCCCAGTCAAACTATGGCACGGCACAGCCTCCAGGTTTGGTCGAGGTCATCGACTTTTCGAACAGCGTGATCTCGGCTGCAATTCCGGTTCCCGGGGCCCAGTTCCTGGCTCAGACCCACAATGGTAATCGCGTTCTGGTTCTGGGCGGCGCTGCGGACACGGTGACCATGATCACACCTGCTTCGATTGGCACCAGTACCGATGCCCGTACCTATATTCAAAGTGCTCTTTTCGACCATCCCGTCTGGGCAACCTTCAGCAGCGATGATTCAACGGCATACATCCTGAACTGCGGCCCGCAATGTGGAGGAACCACCGCCAGCATCACGCTGTTAGACGTGAACAGTAATCTGGTCGGGCCCACGATTCCGGTGGACGCCGGCACCTTTGGATTTCTCTCCGGCAGCACTCTGTATGTCGCGGGCACCAAGCCGGGCTTTACCTGCGCCGCTTCCGCAACCCCGACTCTGGCGACAAGCTGCGGTGAAGTTTCCGTGGTGAATCTGGCGTCAATGACGGTCACTGCCACCGCAACCATTACCGACGGCTATCACACTCACATGGAGATGGGAGCGAACGGCCAACTTTTCATTGGCTCCAGGACCTGCAGCAATATTAACGTTGCCGCTAGCGGAAACAACTCGGGCGAAGTTCGCGGCTGCTTGTCCGTCTTCGACACCAACAAGGCGACGGCCATAGTTCCACCCCAGATCGGCGACGTCACCGGAATCCAGCCCATCAGCCGCCGCAGCGTGGTTTACGTGGTTCAGAATGGGCAGCTAGGCATCTACGACACCACCACCGACAAACTGCAAACCACGCAGGTGGATATTATTGGCCAAGCCGTGGATGTGAAGCAGATAGATGGAAGTTAGCTGGGGGTTCTTAGCTGTTGGCTATTAGCTTTTAGCCTTTAGCTCAATCTCATGACATCGGTAATTGGCCCTTGTTTGAAAGTCTTCGAGATAGGTCCACGCAATTTGCCACTCCAAATGTTCCTGATAGTTTGGGATTCAAGCCAAAAGCTAAGAGCTAACAGCTAAAAGCTAGTGCGGTTCCAACATCAGCACATGCTGCTGCGCCGCCGAGACTGCCTTCTGTGTAAACGGCAGCGTGAACGTGGTGCCTTCGTACCATGCTTTCCACTGGTCCATGTAATAGGGGCTGAGGAAATTTCCTGCTTCGCCCGTCACCAGGTTAAGTGTCGATTGATCCAGGTTGGAGAGATCCACGGTCAGGCGCTCCGACGGACCGTGGCTGCGTGAAACCGCCTTCACAGTATAGCCACTGCCCGACTGCGGTTGAATTCCCGGACCGCTCCAGCGCTGCAACACCGGAATCTTACCCAGGATCGGATGTTGAATCTCGACCGGATGAAACGTGCCCCAATGCCATGACGCTAAATCCTGCGGCGCCTCTTGCGCGCCGACCGCCGCTTCAACCGCCGCCGCCAGCAGGTCATCATAAGTGGCATAAGAATCCGGCAGCCAACGTTTGGGCTGATGCTGAAGCACGTTTTCCAGCCACACCGATTGCATGCCCCAGCCATAGGTTTTCCAGTTGAGTGTCGTTTCGGCCTGCTCTAGATCCTTGGGCGCAGCGCCGAGCTTGGGCTCGAGCAGCAAGCGGACCAACTCAATCCGTGCCCGGTAGCCGACGGTGGGCGCGGCGGAATCTGCGCTCATTCGCCCATCCCATCCGCGCATAAGTTCGGCTGCCTGTTTGGCGCGCGCGGAAGGGTTCTTGGCATGGTCTACGCCGTATACAAAACGCTCCGCAAAGAAGCGCTCGCAGTCGGAATAGATATCCATCTGCAGCGCCAGCATATCGGCGGCAGAAAATTTCTTTCCCGACTCCAGCACGCGATAAATCCGCGCAGTGCGCCAGGGAGCTTCCCATCCCGTGCTCAACGAATACGGATAGTGATCCGGGGCGATGCGTCCGTTGGCGGTCCCGACAATGCCTGAAGCCGGGTTGTAAGTGCTGGGCAGTTTGTCGAAGGGAACGTACCCGGTCCATTCGTGAGAATCGTCGCTGCCATTTTCAGGCAGACTGCCGTCACCGGAAGCGCGGATGGGGATTTTGCCGGTGGTCTGATAGCCGATATTGCCGTCCACGTCGGCGAACACTACATTCTGTCCCGGTGCGTCGAAGAGGGAAAACGCGCGCCGGAACTCTTCCCAGTTCTGTGCTGAATTCACCTGAAAGAACGGGTCGTGAGTGCCGTCGTAAAGAGTCCAGCGCAGCGCCAGCTTGCGGGTTTCGCCTGGGACCAGATCCGTGATGATGGGTCCATGGCGGGTCAGCAGGACGTCCACGACCCGGTCGGACCTGCCCTTCACATGAATTATTTCGCGCCGGTGCTCGGGCGCCTGCCATCCAGCAGGTGTCAAGTATTGGCCAGCCGGGTTGAAGGTTTCGACATAGACATCTTCCACGGTCGGGCCGACGTTGGTGAATCCCCATGCGATGCGTTGGTTGTGTCCCACAATCACGTAGGGAAGTCCTGGCAGAGTGACGCCGGCAGCGTCGAAGTTGCCGCAGGCACAACGGAGATGCGCTTCGTACCACAAGTTCGGCATCTGGTGTCCCAGATGCATATCGTTCGAGAGCAGCGGCTTGCCTGAAACCGTATGTTGCCCGGAAACTACCCAATTGTTCGATCCGGTTACCAGCCGCGCTTCCGAGTCGAGAGACACACTGGAGACGGAATTCTCAAATGCCGGCACTTCCATTTGCTGGGCCACGGAACTGCTTGCCGGGGAACGTTGCTCGTGATCTTCATCGCCGCCCGTGTCCTGCTCCAGGCCGGGACGCGCCACTGTCGGCGGCCGGTCATGCCAGGACGAATTCACGTACAAATCCGCAGTCAGCTCCGGCCCGAGCTTGGCCAGGATCTTCTCGCGTTCCAACGCATCGCTGTAGGGATAGTGGTTCAGATCCTTCACCATCTGAGCCGCGATCAGCGTGGAATCTTCCTGCATCCAGGGACGCGGGAGAATAGTGCAGGATGCGAAACTCGATGGGCAAGCGGTCGCGGTGAGACTCGATGTAGGCATTCACGCCACGCGCATAGGCCTCAAAGTGAGAGCGATCCTCCGGCGAAGCAACCTGCAGCGCTTTCTGGGCGGCTACTCTGATCCCAAGAATTCGCTGCTCGCGATCATGCTTAAGAAAATCCCCTCCGAGGATTTCAGAAATCTCACCGGCGGCGAAGCGCCGCATAATGTCCATCTGCCACAAACGGTCCTGCGCGGTTACATATCCCTGGGCAAAGAAGAGATCCTCGAAGCTGGTCGCGTCGATGGTGGGGACCCCATGTTGATCCCGGCTTACGGTAACTCGTGCGGACAGGCCGGGAAGCTTGATAGTTCCATCCAGTTGAGGTAACGCGGACCGTGCCACGGAATAGAGCCACGCCACGGTTCCGAGCGCAGCGCAAACCACAGCCACCAGAAGAAAAACCAGAAACCGCCCAAAGCGGCGACGGCTGCGAGCAACTGTAGTTGGAGTTGTAATGCTTGCCATGGTGAATCCTCGATTCTATGGCGTGGTGGGGCGGGAGACAAATCCAGCGAGCCACGTGGGGACAGCCGCCCCCGGCTGTCCGGCGGAGCGCAGCTCCGCAGTTCTGAATGCGAGGATGCCCGCAGCTCCCGCTCAACCCCGTCGAGCTTCGCTCGACCGGACAGCCGAGGGCGGCTGTCCCCACGTAGGTGGCGTTCCCCGCGCGGTCGGGTACCGTGCGGATCATATTGATATTGAAGGCTCAGCCGGACGAACGATTGTGATGCCATCCCGGACAGAGTTGTTCAATGCATGTCCAACCCATCTTGGGAACGGTTGGACGCCACTCGCGAAGCTCGGCGGCGTGCGATTCTGTTTGCCTTGAACCGCTGATTCTGATAACTTTCGCCGTTCGAGTGATGGCCCGGCAGCTTGCTGGGTCCTGGGGCTCTCAGCCAAGGGTAAAACAGGGAAGTACGGGGGAAATCAATGGCTTTTTGTAGCGGATGTGGAACTCAGATCGCCGACGGCACCACCATGTGTGCAGCTTGCAGCAGCCGCACGGCGCCGCCTCCAGCTGCCGCCGCCGTGGGCACGACTGGCGGAATGACCGACAATGTCGTGGGCATGCTGTGTTACATCACCATCGTCCCGGCGATCATTTTCCTGGTCATGGAACCTTACAACAAGAGCAAGTTCGTGCGGTTTCATGCCTTCCAGATGATCTTCTTTTGCGTGGCCATGATCGCGATCTGGATCGGCTTGACCATCATCGGCTTTGTTCCGGGATTGATCTTTATCACCTTCCCGCTGCACATGATCGTGTGGCTGGGATCGTTCATCATCTGGATCATCCTCTTGATCAAGGCCAATCAGGGGTTGATGTACAAGCTGCCGGTGATTGGCGACCTGGCCGAGAAGCAGGCCAACGCCTCGTAGTCTTAGGGACTCGACGGCAAGCCTCCTGGATACTTCACCAACTGCCGGTCTCCGATGCCCATATCTCGGAGGCCGGTTCATCTTTCCCTCTCTTGACAGGATTCCTCCGGGATGTCATTCCTATTAGCTTTTAGTCTATCCGTGCCGCGGCACTCTTAAGGGAAACAATTGAAGGTTCGGGTCTTCTATCACGACAAGTGCTTTGACGGGGCTTGCTCGGCTGCCCTTTTCTCACGCTTTTACCGGGAGCGAATCAGGAGCGACGTCAACTTTGTTTTCTCCGGCCTGCTGCACCGCGCCGGCGCCTTGTTTGACGAGAAGCAGTTTGATGGCGACGAAAACGCCATCGTGGACTTCAAGTATTCCAGCTCGCCCAAAATTACCTGGTGGTTCGACCATCATCTCAGCGCTTTCCTGACGCCGGAAGACGCTGCCCATTTCGAGCAGGACCAGAGCAACCGCAAGTTCTACGATCCTGACTTCAAGTCCTGCACCAGCTTTATTGCGACCATCGCCGAGCAGCGTTTCGGCTTCGATCCCGCTCCCGTGGCCGACCTGGTGCACTGGACCGACATCGTCGACGGCGCCATGTATCCCGACGCCAAAACGGCGGTCGAAATGAAAGCGCCTGCGATGAAGCTGACCATGGTGATCGAGTCCGCACAGGACTACAGCTTTATCCCGCGGCTCATCCCGCTGCTGGCTTCAAAGCCCCTGGGCGAGATTCTGGACGAACCTTTCGTTGCGCCGCTGCTGCTCCCGTTGCTCGAACGTCACCAGCACTCCATTGCGGTGTTGCGCGAGCGCATCGAGTCCAAAGACGGCACGCTTTTTTTCGACGTCAGCGATCAGGACCTCGAGGGCTACAACAAATTCGTGCCCTATTATTTGCACCCGGAATCGATCTACAGCGTGGGCTTGAGCAAGAGCAGCTTTCGCGTGAAAGTTTCCGTAGGGTCAAATCCCTGGGCGCCTTCGGAGCCGACCGTCAATCTGGCGAAAGTATGCGAACGCTATGGTGGCGGCGGGCACGCCCGGGTGGGCGCCATCTCTTTCGGCGTCACCGAAGAAGAAGCTGCAAGGAAGGCCGCGCGCGAAATCGTCGCGGAACTGCGTGCCACCGTGCGGGGAGCCGTGTCATCCTGAGCGGAGAGAGCCGCTTCGCAAAAGCGAAGCGCCTCTCGGAGTCGAAGGACCCCTACCATCTTTAAGTGATGCAAATTATCGAGGACTTTTCAGGATGGCCAACATCATGACGGCTCTTGAGGGGTCCAGTCCTGTCATCTTGCGCGCCGAGCATCTGGGCCGGACTGTAAACGGAAAAATCCTGGTTCAGGATGCAAACTTCGAATTGCACAAAGGAGAGGTTCTGGCCATCGTTGGACCCAGCGGTTCGGGTAAGACGTCACTGCTGCGGCTGCTGAACCGGCTGGATGAGCCCACCAGCGGGACGGTATTTGTCGAAGGAACCGATTACCGCGGCATCGAACCCCGCGATTTGCGCCGCAGACTTGGCATGGTCACGCAACGGCCTTTTTTGTTTCCCGGGACGGTCGCCGACAATCTCCGTTTCGGCCCCGCCCAGCGCGGTGAGGTGTTGCCGGAAGATTCCATCGCGGACCTGCTGGCCCAGGTTGGACTGAAAGGTTACGCCGAACGTAACGTCGCCAACCTTTCGGGCGGCGAAGCCCAGCGCGTTTCAGTCGCACGCACGCTTGCCAATTCTCCCCTGGTTCTTCTGCTGGACGAACCAACCTCGGCTTTGGACGAAGCGGCTAAACTTGAAGTTGAATCTTCCATCCAAAAGGTCGTACGCGAGAAGAAGCTGACTTGCGTGGTGGTCACTCACGATCTCGCCCAGGCGGCGCGGCTGGCGAGCCGAGCGCTCGTGCTCGAGGCTGGACGCATCGTGCGCGCCGGATTGGTGAACGAGGTGCTGCATGCTTAGACTGTTCTTCCACAGCCAACTACAATTGGGACTTGCGCAGGCTGCGGTGGCCGCATTGGCGGCATTAATCGTTGTGCTGCTGGCGCGTCGGCGTCAGATTCACCTGGAAGGTGAAATCCTGATCGCGATGGCGCGGGGCCTGGTGCAGATCATCGCCGTGGGGTCAATCCTGGTGATCCTGCTGCGCGCGCCGCGGTGGACCAGCGGGTTTCTGCTGGCCGCGATGATTGTGGCCGCAGGCGCTACTTCCGCGCGCCGTGCCAAGGGCATGCCTGACGCGTTTCGAGTTTCCGCCTGGGCCATCGCCTTCGGGGCCGGCTCAGTCATTGCCCTTATGACCTTTCTGGGAGTGATCGACACCGCGATCACCTCGCTTAGTGCCGGTGGGGAGCATGATGATTGCGAATGCCATGAACACCAACGGTCTGGCGATGAATCGTTTCCGCTCCGACGTGCTGGCGCACGTAGGCGAGATCGAAACCGCATTGGCCCTGGGCGCCGAAGCCCGGAACAGCGTCTCGCCTTATGTCCAGGCTTCGTTTGAAGCCAGCCTGATTCCGGCGATAGATTCGCTGCGCTCTCTGGGCATCGTGTGGATTCCGGGTCTGATGGCGGGGATGTTGCTCTCTGGCGCCCGGCCGGTTTACGCGGCCATTTATCAGTTTGTAGTGCTGGCCATGATCTTCGCGTCTTCGGGCCTGACCTCGTTAATCAGCACCATGCTCATTCGCGGCAAAGTGTTCTCGCCCGCCGAGCAGCTTTTGTTGCAACCGGGAAGATCGTAGCGGCCTCGACATGAATCGCACATCATGAATCGCACATGAACAAGGTAACGACAACCATCATGGAGCACGCGCTGGCGGCGGAGCACCATCGCCGCGTGGCTGCGCTTCGTGCCGTGGCTTCGCTCGAACTGGCCAAGGGTGCGGTGGTGTTGCTGCTCGGCTTCGGTGCGGTTTCCCTCGTCCATAAGGACGCCTGGGATGTTGCCGAGGGCCTGCTGCATTTCCTGCACGTAAATCCCGACCACCACCGCTCTGCCCAGGTCTTCCTGAACCTGGCCGACAATGTCACCGACGCGAAGTTGTGGGCCATGGCCGCCGGCGCTATGGCCTACTCGATCATCCGTTTCGTGGAGGCCTATGGGCTCTGGCGCGCGCGAACCTGGGCGGAATGGTTTGCATTAATCTCGGGAGCGATCTATGTGCCTTTCGAGGCCTATGAGGCGGTTCGCAGGGCAACTCCAGTTCACGTGGGGGTGCTGCTGGTGAATCTCGGAATCGTTTTCTACATGCTGTATCTGAGGCTTTCAGCCCACAGGGAAGCCACTCAGTCCGAACTGTCGGGATGAAGATCAGTCGACAAGATCAGTCCTGAGGCCCTACATGAAAACCTTCAGTCGCGGCGCCGTCGAATGTTGAACAAAGTTTTTCTTCCTTTGCGTACTTTGCGAGGCCTTCGCGTCCTTTGCGGTCATGCCGTTGCCGTTGTTGTGGTAACCACAGGCCTGCAGGCGCAACCAATTCCATTGCAGGCCGTTGTCACACCGTCCACGGTAATTTCAAAAGACGGACGCCCCGTCACCTTTGCCCTTCATGGCTTCATCGAATTCAAATCACTGGGTGAGATGTTCCCCTACATCGAGAGCCAGACGCAACGCTGGAACACGCCCTCCGGTCTCGACGAAGCCGGACGCCGGGACCTGGCTCGTGACTTGCTCCGCCGGGGAATTGAAAGCCGCATCGTCTCGATGGTCGACGAGCGCCCGCTCGAAACCCTGATAACCCATACCGGCGAGGAACTTCGGCAGGCGCTCGCGCAGGTGAAGGAGCCGGTGCCGCCCGGTTACGCCGAGGCTTTTCTGGCTGTACAGGAAAAATGGAAGCACTCTCTGAATTGCTGGAGCGCGTCGCCGTCAATTCCTGCGCGCGTGCTCTCAAATTGGTATCCGATTGAAGAGGGAATCCAGCTCTACGGCGACACCTATGATTCGACCGAACATTTCTGGCAGGCGGTGAAGTACCATCCCGACACCACGGTTGCCGACCTGACGCAGCTGCTTGGCGTTCTGGAAGGAAAGGACTGGACCCCGTGGCTCCAGCGTCTTGACCGCGATCCCAAGTTGTATTTGCCGAATGCCTATGCGGTGGAATTCCTGCGCCATAATCTTTCGCCGGAGCGGCTACGCTGGTTTCACGACCAGTTAAGCGGCCACGGCCTGCATGCGGCCGATCGCGCCCGCTCGGCTCAACAGCGTCAAGCGGCTTCTTTTCGGTTTAGCGCGTTCGAAGAAAAAGTTTTGTGGGGCGACTTGGCCGATCTGTTCCATCTCGTCTACGTCTTCTCCCCCGCTGACGACCCCATTCGGAAGACGTTAGCCGCACATCATTTTGATGGCATTTACCTGGGCAGCCGCCGAATGGATTTCATCAGCGAAGACTTCCGCTCCCTGATGCTTGAAATCTGGAAGGTGAAATACCTGCAAATGCCGCGCTTCCGTGAAGTGATCCGCTCGATCCCGCTGGAGATCCGGCTCTCACACTTCCTCAACGACGGCGATTCGCCCGACATTCCCATCCCGATCTACGTGGGATACCTGAACCAGATCCGCGACCTGGCCCGCCAGTAGCATGCGATGTAGGCGCGAGCGTCCCGCTCGTGCAGGATCGGCATCGACTTTTCGATTGGAAGGAAACGTCTGGCTGGAATCAATTCCGTTAAACCAGGCCCCGCGAGTCCTGGTGAAAGGGTGACGCGGGGCCTCTTAAAGAGGGGAAGGCAAGCTATTTTGCCAGCACAATAAGTGCCACTCACAAAAATAAAGCTGGGGTCGGTTTTCCGACACTGCGGAACAGAGCCGAAGTCAAAATTCGGCCGCGAAGTTGAAGCACTACGGAATCGTTTCGCGTTTCCTTCCGGCGCCTGATGCAGCAGCCGGACATACAGTATCTCCTGTATTGAAAACCCCTTCCTCTGTAACCAAAATCAAGAAAATAAAAGCAAAGCTGAGGGCCACGCCATGCTTACGCCATCTTCCGTCTCGCAACCTCGAACTGTCTGGCAGGACCTGTACAAGGCCGCACTTTTCGAGTCGGATTCTGAAATCGTGTCCCAACGAATCGCCGATGCGGAAAAGGCCCTGGTCATGAGAGCGCGTGAGCTCTTTGGAGCGGAAGAAGACAACATCGAGGAAGAATATGCGCTCGATGACGCGATGTACGCCTTGCATGCTCTCCGTGGCGCCTGGGAGCATCGGCGGAAGGCGACCAGCGTGACTTCGGATATCTCCGGACAGTTCGCAAGCACTCAGTCGGCCGCGTGATCTTGGGAATTTTTTCGCCCCAGCGAAATCGGCCGCTCCCTTCGAGCCAACCCTCCCTGCCAACCAAAGAGCCGAGAGGCCAGTAAATCCCTCCACGAGCAGCCATTAAGCCCGCCGCGCGATTCGAGACCCGATCGTGCACTTCGCAGCAAGGAGACACCGTGCCTCCAACGTGCCTCTCATGCTGCGAAGCAATTTATGCCTGGGTCGCAGGCTTTGCGCCGAAGATGCCCTTGAAACTTTCGCGGTACTGCAGGAAGACCAGAATCCACAACACGCAGGCGACCAGCGCGGGCATGATGCTGCCCGGTGCCATGGTCAGGTGAAACGCAAGGATGTTGTAGAGCTCCGCAGCAAGCAGTGTCAGCGCAAGTGGCACAAAAAAGCCGAAGAGCAGCAGCAGCCCACCAAGAAGCTGCAACAGGAAGAAGAACGCGGCGAAGTGCGATGCGCTGACCGCAACCAGGAACTGGATTGCCACGGGATTCGCCGGTGGCGGCTGGGGGATAAAATGAAGAAACCCGTTCAGCCCAAAGACCGTAAACATTAGCCCCAGCAGATAGCGAGCAACAACCGAAGCTGTTTTCATGCGCGGCCTCCCTCGAAAATCTGCGCGTGCGTCTGCACGGCCTGAAGATGAGGCGCAAGGAACGCGTCGCGGTCATGCCCCTGGTTCAGCACGCTGGTCCCACCCGCAGTTAGGAAGGTTGCATCCGTCACGCCGAGGAAGCCGAAGACTGATCGCAGGTATGGTTCCACGAAATTGAACGAGGCCATCTGGGTCTGGGCGTCGTAGATCCCGCCGGTTGCGATAATGAAGGTCGCCTTCTTGCCGACGATCAGGCCCTTTGGCCTTCCGTCCGCATATGAAAAGGTCCTGCCAACACGCGCAATCTGGTCGATCCAAAGCTTGAGCACGGAGGGCACACCGAAGTTATGCATGGGTACGCCGAAGACGTACTCATCGGCCTGCTCGAGTTCGGCAAGCAAGGAATCCGAAAGCGTAAGCAATTCCTTTTGTTGCGGAGTGCGCGCTGCTTCCGGGGTGTACGCTGCTCCCACCCATTCGGCGCTGATAGGCGGGATTTGTGTTGCGTTTAGGTCGCGATAAACGACCGTTCCATCCGGGTGGGAAGACTTCCATTCTGCAACGAACGCACCAGTAAGCTGGCGCGAAACGGAGCGTCCATATAATGGGCTCGAATCGATGTGAAGAAGTGTAGGCATGGGACTAAATCCTCCTATACGGCATTTGATGTTTAAGCAACATATGTCGATTCAGATAAATTGACAAATGTCGCTTAAGTATCTTTTGTCGCAGGAAGAGATATAATTAGAGGTTGCAATGGCCCAGGATCTCCAAACTGACTGCACGCGCGACACGACGGATCCACGCATCCGACGCAGCCGCAACATGCTGATGGAGGCTTTAGCCAAGCTACTGACTAAAAAGGACTTTGACGATATCTCCATTCAGGAGATTGCTGCCGAGGCCACCCTGAACCGGGCCACGTTCTACCTCCACTACCCCGATAAAGATGCTCTGCTGCAAGCGATGACCGACCTCCGGTTCCGCGATCTGATGGAGCGCCGTGGCATCTCCTTCACCGACTGCAACGGAGCACTGCGCGCCATTGCACTCGGCGTCTGCGACTATCTCGCCGAGAGCACAAGCTGCCCCGGTCAATTGGCTCAGATACCGCTCGAAGGCTCCATCATCCCGGTCATCGAGGGCATGTTCAAGGAAGGCCTAGCCCGTCATGGGATTGCGCCTGGTGTCGATGCGGGACTGCTGGCGACCACCGCGGCCTGGGCCGTCTTCGGTGCCGCACGCCGTTGGTTTCAGACTCCCGACCGCATCCCTGCTGAGGAGATGGCTGCCAAGATCGAAGCAATGGTGAAGCAGATCTTTCTTAGCGCTCCTGCAGGCTGACTTGCAAGACGGCAATGACTTCGCCAGTCTCGGGAACAATTTGTACCGGCTCGGTGTGCCCGCAAAGCAATGGTGAAACTCGAAAACAACATTCCTCAAACGCAATCGGACACCCAGGGCACACCAAGCGTCCAAGGTTGTCGCGTTCCTAGCTCTGTAAACTGACATGGCATAATGGGGTTACGTGGCAATGGCCCCGTAGCTCAGATGGATAGAGCAGCGGTTTCCTAAACCGAAGGTCGCGTGTTCGACTCACGCCGGGGCCACCAGGCTTGTAAAGTGCCGACTTCAAAGCAATCCTCCGCAAGGCTCATCCCGCGTTTCGTCGGCCCCATGGCAAAGAATCATGCTACATGGCTGAACAAATCTCTTAGAATTTCTCGTTTGACAGCGCATCCGCGTATCAGTTATTCGAGTCTAAACAGGTGAATCACCAAATGGCTGGGCGTGCAACAAAGAGGTGAAGTGGCATGGCAGACGGAATCGACCCCCCGACGAGCCAGGAATCGGCCAAAAGAATTTCGAGACGCGCCTTCATTAAGGGCGCTATTACCAGCGGCGTCGCAGTCTCCTCGGCCAACTATCTTTTTCGCGCTTCTGCGTTTTTTGGCG
Organism: Terriglobia bacterium; assembly: GCA_963734265.1. GTDB lineage: Bacteria > Acidobacteriota > Terriglobia > Terriglobales > Acidobacteriaceae > JAIQFF01. The sequence continues at coordinate 265,672 of CAVTGN010000007.1, read as the reverse complement.
AGACGCCGGGCGTGGGTGAGCGCCTCATCACGCTTAACGTGAACGGCCAGCAGCGTCGAGTCGACGCCATGAAGCAGGAGACCCTGGCCTGGACCCTGCGCTACAAACTGGGACTTACCGGCACCAAGCTGGGTTGCGACCGCGCCGAGTGCGGCGCCTGCACCGTCCTGATCGACGACGTGCCCCACTATTCGTGTTCAGTGCTTACACATACCGTGCGCGGCAAGAAAGTCCAGACCATCGAAGGCCTGGCGAGCCCGGACGGCACTCTGCATCCGGTGCAACAAGGTGTGATTGATGAACAGGGCTTCCAGTGCGCGTTTTGCATGTCCGGCTTCGTGATGGCGACGGTCGGGTATCTGAAAACGAATCCCAATCCCAGCCGATCTGAGTTGGCGCACGGCATCTCCGGAAACCTGTGCCGCTGCCAGGACTACGACAAGATTCTCACCGCAATGATGCGAGGCGCTGAAAACATGAGGAAGGTGAACCATGCCTAGCCCGGAGGCCAAGCCCGGCCAACCAACGCCCGGTCAGCAGAAGTACAAACTCATCGGCAAGGACTACACCACGCCCGACCTCTACGCGAAGGTGACCGGAAAGGCGAAATACGCCGAGGACTTTCGCGCTGAAGGCATGCTGTTCTGCAAATTGCTGCTCAGTCCGGTGCCGCATGGACGCGTGAAACATCTTGATTTGAGCAAGGCGCTGGCTATGCCCGGGGTCAAAGCAATTCTCACGCAAGATGATCTTCCCGCCCCAGCCGACAGCGTGACCGACCTGGGTGCGGTGATCAAGGCCAACCCGCAGGGCGAAAAAGCGCTGACCATGGAACCGTTGTATCAGGGCGAGCCGATCCTGGCCGTCGCGGCTGTGGACGAACTGACCGCTGCCGAGGCCATTGAAAATATCGATATCGAATTTGAGCATCTGCCGTTCGTTGTCGATCCGCTTGATAGCCTTCGCCCCGGCGGGCCGAATCCGCGCACCGAAGGCAACATCTGGATCAGGCCGCAAGTGCCGCCGGCCAAGCCGGGAGAGAAACCGCCCAGCCCTCCGCCTCCTCATGTAGGAGAACTGAAATGGACGGCGTCGGACTTCGCCGACGCAAAAGAAGGCCGTCTGCCCATGGGCAAAGCGCCCGACGAGTGGTCCTACGGCGATGTGGACGCTGGGCTGAAAAACGCCGCGCTGGTTCTGGATGAAACCTTTTTAACGCCGGACAGCAGCCATCAGACGCTCGAACCTCGCACCGCCCTGGCTTATTGGCAGAACGGCAAAGTCTTCATTCACATGGGGACGCAGAGCACGGTGCAAACCCTGGCTGGTCTGGGACGCTGGATGAATATGGATCCCAACCAGATTGTGCTCATCAGCGAATACACGGGCGGGGGCTTCGGCAGCAAAGCTACCGGTTACATCTTTGCGATTATTCCGGCGCTGCTGGCGAAGAAAGCCAATGCCCCAGTGATGATGCGCATCAGCCGCGAAGAAGAACATTTCATCGGACGCGCGCGGCCCGGATTCCAGGGCCGGATGAAAGTCGGCTTTTCCAAAGATGGCAAGATCACGGCGTTGGACATGTTCGTCATCTCCAACAACGGTCCCTACGACGCGAATGGAGATGCCAATGCGTCAGGAATCATCGTGTCGTTGCTGTATCAGCCCGCGGCGATGCGCTGGCGCGGCGTGACCATGCTCACGAACACTCCCCCGCGCGGTGCGCAGAGCGCGCCCGGCGGCATGCAGGGGATCATTATTATGGAGCCGATTCTGGCGAAGGCGGCGCGCAAGCTCTCGCTCGATCAGGTGGACATTCGCAAGGCTAACGCTCCCGCAGGGAAGGCTCCATTCGGACCGCCGCGGGATGGCAAGCGCGGCCACTCGACCAGCGCGTTTCTCACAGAAGCGCTTGATCGCGGCTCGGAGCAGTTCAAATGGAAAGAACGAATCGCGCGCCCGAAGCGCAGCGGCACCAAGGTGCGCGGAGTCGGCGTATCGTCGAGCGGCTTCTTCGCGGGCTCTACCGGATACGACGGGCTGATCGTGATCCGGCCCGACGGAAGAATCGCGATCCAGTCGGGAATCGGCAACCTGGGCACGGAATCGATCAGCGACGTTCATCGCGTCGTCGCCGAAGTGCTGGGCGTCCCCTGGGAAAAGTGCGATGTCGAATGGGGCAACACCAGCAAGAACCTGCCCTGGACTTGCGTCTCGGGCGGCAGCCAGACGACTCACGCCATGACGCGCGCGGCGCACGCCGTGGGCATGGACGCAAAACAGAAGCTGCAGGAAATTGCCGCCAAGACCTACGGCGGCAAGCCCGAACAATATGAAGTTGCCAACGAGCGCGTCTTCCACAAGGGCGGCGGCAAGAGCATGACCCTGGCGCAGGCCGCGCAGCGCGCGATTCAATTGGGTGGCGTCTACGATGGCCACGAAGCGCCCGAGGACGTAAACAAATACACCAAGGCTTCGATCGCGGCGCTGGCCGGACAGGGCCTGGTCGCGGCCGCCAAGGACAAGTATCCGCACGACGGTCAGACATTTTCCTACGTGGCCAGCTTTGCCGAAGTCGAAGTGGATACGGAAACCGGCAAGTACTACATCACGGATTTCCTCGCTGTCGCCGATGTGGGCACGGTGATTCATCCCAAATCGCTGGGCGGACAAGTTCTCGGCCGCTCGATCCTGGGCATTGGCCACGCGATTGGCCAGAAGTGGGTTTTCGATCCGCAATACGGCCACACCATTTCGCGGCGCTTCCACCACACCAAGCCGCCCACCATCCTCGATGTGCCGACCAACATGCAATGGGCTGCACTCGACATTCCGGATCCCGAAACGCCAGTGGGCGCTCGCGGCATCGGCGAACCACCGGTGGGCGGCGGGTGCGGCGCCATCCTGAACGCGCTTTCCGATGCGCTGGGCGATGAAATCTATCGCCGCGCGCCCGTCAACCTGGACACGATTCTGACATCGCTTGAAGCGGGTCGGCCCATGCAGGATCCGTTGACCGCGTTCATTTAGCAGATGCGAGCGAATTTTTGAAACGGAGAGCATCATGGCTGTAATACGAGATGTCATGCCGGCGTTCCAGCTGTTTCAGCCGAGCTCCATCGCGGACGCGCAAAAGCTTCTCGAACAGCACGGACGCGACGCCTGGGTGATGGCGGGCGGGCTCGACAGCTTCGATTGGCTCAAGGATCGAATCAAGAAACCCAAGGCGCTGGTTGATCTGAGTGGAATCGAGGAGCTGCGGGGCGTTCGCACTACATCCGACGGAATCGAAATCGGCGCGATGACCACGCTGACCGAAGTCGTGCATCACCCCGTCGTCAAAGAGAAATATGGATTGCTGGCGCAGGCTGCGGAACTGGTGGCGTCGCCGCAGATTCGCAACCAGGGCACGCTCGGTGGCAATGTATCGCAGGACGCGCGCTGCTGGTACTACCGTGCGGGCTGGCCATGCTACCGCGCGGGCGGCAACATCTGCTATGCCGACACTCCGGTAGGCCGAAATCGCGAGCATGCGATTCTGCACGCGGAGCGCTGTGTGGCGGTGAATCCTTCCGACTCCGCGCCGGCCTTGATCGCACTGGATGCCAAGTTTGTGGTTCAAACTCCCAAGGGCGAGCGCGTTGTGGATGCCGAGAACTATTTCGTCGGACCCGAGATCGATATCACCCGCATGAACATTCTGCAGCCTGGATACTTGCTGACCGCGATTCGCATTCCATCCACCTGGGCGGGGGCGCAGTTCTATTTCGAGAAAGTGCGCGACCGGAATGTTTGGGACTTTCCGCTGATGAACGTGGCTTCGGCGATGGTGCTTTCAGGCGACCGCATTGAGCGAATCCGCATCGCGGTGAATGCGGCGGCGGCGCGTCCCTTGCGGCTGAAAGCGGTGGAAGACGCGGTGCGCGGCCAGTCAGCGAAGCGCCGCAACCGGCGAGATGGCGGGCAAGCTGGCGGTGCAGGGTGCCATCCCGCTGCAGTTCAACGCCTACAAGATTCCGCTGATGCGCAACCTGGTGAAGCGCGCCATCAGCGGAGTGCAGGAGGCAGCATGGGCTTCATAGAGTGGGCGACAAGTCCGCTGGGGCAGAATGTTCCGATTCACATTGCGTGGTTCTTGATCTGGGTTGCGCTGATCGCGGGAATGCTGTTCCTCGTAGTACACGCGATCTACATCCGCTACTTCGCCAAGGAGAAAGAATTTGCCGCCGACACCTCTCCGAAAATAGCCAGCCAATTGCCCGCCCGCATTCCCCGGCACTCTCTGACGGCGCGGCTGTTTCACTGGATCATGGCGGCGTCCATGTTCACGCTGCTGTTCACCGCATTCCTGCCCAAGCTGGGCATGCAGTTCGACTGGGTCACCTATCACTGGATCGCGGGCAGTGTACTGACCGTTTCCATCATTTTTCACATCATCCACGCCTCTTTTTATCTGGATTTCTGGTCCATCTGGCCCGACCGGGCTGATCTCGAGGACGCATGGAAGCGGGTCCAGCGCTTCATGGGAAAGTCATCGGCGCTGCCGCGGAAATTCGCCAAATATCCGCTGGAGAACAAGCTCTATCACGGCGCCATCATTGTGACCGGGTTGTCGGTGATTGTGACCGGCGTGTTCATGATGTCGCGCGTCCGCACCATCTTCTTTCCGCGCAATCCTTATTTGTTCAGCGACATGACCTGGGGCCTGATGTACGTCCTGCACGGCCTCGCAGGCGTCGGACTGATCACACTGGTGATCGTCCACGTTTATTTTGCAGTCCGCCCCGAGAAGCTGCCAATTACCGCCTCCATGATCGTCGGGACCATGAGCCGCGATTTCTACCTGAAAGAACATGATCCGGAGCGCTGGGTGGTCGAGCCTTCGGCTTCATCCCCAACGGGACGGCAAGGTTAATCGATGGCGATCACGTTTGCAGACCGTTGCGATGCCATCGAAGAGTGCTACGAGTTCATGCTGGCGTATGCCGGACAAGGACTTCCCAGCGATGAGGGCAGCCAGGCGGGTGGACAGCTTCGCGAATTCCTGGGTCGCGCCGTCGAAGCTCTGACCGGCATTGCCGAGAGCTGTGCAAACACGGTAGAAGAGGAAGGACTCGAACCGGCTGCCAGATATCAGGCTTTCATCGCAGTGCTTGACCGTGATGCCCGCGATTCGCTGGCCGCCCTGGATCTCGTGCTCGCCCAACCTGCCATCAGCTCTCAGTTGATCGACAACCTGAACGCATCCATCCATCTACGCGCCCTGCTTACCGACCTGTTTCTCTTCGACGAGATCATCAAGACCCAACCCAGGCCCAAGCCGGCAATCACGGGTTAGGCGGCACATTTTTAACCTGCGTTACTGCGATACACTAATCCGCTCAGAACCTTGCCCCACGGGAGCTCAACCATGATGTGGTACCTGGCCAGCGCTTTCCTGCTGTTCAATCTTTTACTTGGAATTGCTCATTCTCAATCGAGCGACCACAGTCTCGAGAGCAAACCCAGGAATCTTCTGTTAGTGGTGAATCAGGGCGACCAGAGTATGAGCCTGGTAGATCCGGCCGCTGGCGTCCAGATCGGCAAAATAAAAACCAACGAAGTCCGCGCTCATGAAGTGGCAGCTTCTCCAGACGGGCGTGTCGCCTACTTGCCGATCTACGGAGATTCGGGTGTAGGCAAGCCGGGATCGGACGGACGCTCGGTTGAAATCGTTGACCTGGATAAGCAAACCATCACCGGCAGCATTGATGTTGGCCCGGTGCGGCCGCATTGGGTGAAGGTCGGCCCAGACGGGATGCTTTACGTCTCCGCCGAACTCGACAAGGCCATCGACGTTCTCGATCCGCACTTGCAAAAGCGCGTGGCTTCGAATCCGACCGGGCAGCCCGAATCGCATATGGTGGTCATGTCTCGCGACGGACATCGCGCCTACACCGCCAATGTCGACGCGGGAACCGTCACTGCCGTGGACTTGGTCGCTCACAAGGTGATCAAGGTCATTCCCGTCGCCGAAATCGTGCAACGCATTTCGATCTCGGAGGATGGCCGTTGGGTATTCACCTCCGACCAGAAGTCTCCCCGGCTGGCGGTCATCGATACCTCGAGCAATGAAGTCTCGCGCTGGATATCTCTGCCGGCAATCGGTTACGGAACGGCGACAACTCCCGATGGCAAGCGGCTGCTGGTGACCATGCAGACTGCGAATCAGGTTGCTGTGGTTGATCTGGCGCAGATGAAAGTAGAGCGCACGATTTCTGTGGGCGCGGATCCGGTACAGATACTCGTTCGCCGCGATCGTCCGGTAGCCTACGTTTCGTGTAGTGGAGACGGAAAAGTTGCCGTGCTGAATCTGGAAAGCTGGAAGGTAGAGAAAATGATTGCGACCGGCCCCGGCGCCGACGGTTTGGCTTGGGTCGAGAGAAAACCTTAAACCGCAAAGGTCGCGAAGAACTGCCGCAAAGGTCGCAGAGGACGCCTTCACCTCATATCCCAACTTTTTAATCTTTGCGATCTTGGCGTCCTTTGCGGTTAAGCTTTCGCGTCCAGCACCGTCGGCAGAAACTGCGGCGGTTTCCTGACCCTGGTCGCCTGCTCGAACCCATAAGCAATCCTGAGCAATACCGGCTCGCTCCAGGCGCGGCCGAAGAACGACACTCCCACGGGAAGGCCCGCAATAAACCCTGCAGGAACTGTGATGTCGGGATATCCAGCGACGGCCGCTGCATTCGAGCTACCCCCAGTAGTGTGATCTCCGTCGACCAGGTCGGTAAGCCACGCCGGGCCGCCAGTCGGAGCCATGATCGCGTCCAGATGAAATTTGTCCATGACCCCGTCAATCCCCCCGGCGCGTGAAAGCCGGTGATTGGCTTCAAGCGCATCCAGATATTCCTTGCTGGTCAGTGGGCCTTTGCTTTCCGCCTTGATGAAAATGTCCTGCGCAAAGTAGGGCATCTCTTTATCTTTGTTCCGCTCGTTGAACTCGATGACGTCCTTCAGCGAATGCACCGCAGCATCAGGACGGGCCGCGAGGTAAGCATTGAGATCGGCTTTCAGTTCGTAGAGCAGGACTGTAAATTCAGTGTCGTCAAACTTTCCGTGGGATTCCAGATCGGCGGGATCGACCAGCACCGCGCCTTGGCGCTTCATCTCTTCCATCACGCGGTTCATGAGATCGTCCACAGAGTCGCTGAAGCCAAAGTATTTGCGCGCCACCCCAATGCGGGCGCCACGCAGCCCATTGGGATCCAGAAATTTCGTGTAGTCGGCTGCAATCTTGCCGTCACTTGCCGCCGTGGCGCTGTCGCGCGGATCGGCCCCGGCCAGTGCGTTAAGCAGGATGGCTGCGTCGCGAACCGTGCGCGCCATCGGTCCCGCCGTGTCCTGGCTGTGCGCGATGGGAATAATGCCGGCGCGGCTGATCAACCCCAGTGTCGGCTTGATCCCCACAATCCCGTTCGCCGATGACGGACACACCACCGAGCCGTCCGTTTCCGTGCCCACGGCCAGCGCGCAAAGATTGCTGGAAACCCCTGCGCCCGAGCCTGAACTGGAGCCACACGGATTGCGATCCAGGGCGTAAGGATTTCGGGTCAGTCCACCGCGTCCGCTCCACCCGCTCACGGAATGTGAGGAACGAATATTGGCCCACTCGCTCAGATTGGTTTTCCCCAAAATGACCGCGCCGGCCTCGCGCAGTTTCTGGGCAACAAAGGAATCGCGGGCTGCATGCGAGCCCACCAGGGCCAGCGATCCGGCGGTGGTCTGCATACGGTCGGCGGTATCGATATTGTCTTTGATCAAGACTGGAACACCGTGCAGCGGGCCGCGCGTTCCTTTGTCCTTCCGCTCCTTGTCGAGCGCTCCGGCAATCGCCAGCGCATCAGGATTGATTTCGATCACACTGTTTACCGCCGGCCCTCCGCGGTCGGCTTCTTCAATTCGCGCGAGGTATTTCTCCGTGAGAGAACGCGAGGTGAACCTCCCGGACGCCATCGCGGCCTGAAGTTCAGCGATCGTAAGCTCGTCAAGTTCGGAGCTGCCGAGCGTAGGTGAAGCAGGCGAGTGGGCGGCCATCTCGCGAGCCCCCGCGAGCGCCGGCAGTAACGTGGCGCCTGCTCCGCCGATAATGCTGGCTTGCAGGAACCGCCGCCGCGGCGGCACCGCATCTGTGTTGATAGAAACTGCAGGCTTCGAGTTACGCAAGATTTTCTCCTCGGGCGGACTGCCAATTGGGAAGCGAAATTATAGGCGATCGGTCAAGCCCAGTTGTCTGCTTGCCTGCTTTCCTTTCGCTATCTGACTCGTCCAAAACACGTCATGACTGCGAGTGATTTCGCCCTGTGAAAGCTGATACAATCGCCCGTTTTATTCTTCATGAGAATCCTTGCTCGTGTCCCGCCCGCAGAACTGCCTCAAAAAAAGGAGCCTTGATGTCTTCCGTCAAACGTTTGCTGTTGCTGTGGATTGTCCTTGTCGCGTGCGCAGGATCAGGCCAGGAGATGCAGGAAGGCCGCCTGATGCGCTTTCCCGATATGTACAAGGACAAGATTGTGTTCATGTATGGTGGCGACCTCTGGTTGGCATCCAGTTCGGGTGGCGACGCTCACCGCATTACTTCGGACCCAGGGCGAGAACTGTTTCCGAAATTTTCGCCCGACGGCAAATGGATTGCCTTCACCGGCCAATATGACGGCAATTTCAATGTCTACGTAATGCCCGCCCAGGGCGGCCAGCCGCGGCAACTGACATTTTTCCAGGGCGCCGCCGCCCCGCTGAGCGACCGCATGGGAATCCACAATGAAGTGCTAGCCTGGACTCCAGACAGCAAACGTATCGTCTTTCTCTCCCGCCGCGACGCCTCCAACGGTTGGACCAAACGTCCTTTCAGCGTGAGCATCGACGGCGGTCTGCCCGAAGCTCTGCCGATCGATCAGGGCGGCCTTACCTCGTTTTCACCCGACGGAACGAAGATCGCCTACAACCCAATCTTCCGCAACTTCCGCACCTGGAAGCGCTATACCGGCGGCCTGGCTCAGTCCATCTCCATTTACGACCTCAAGAACAACACCGTCGAAGACCTGCCGCACACCGATTGGACCGACACCTTTCCCATGTGGCACGGCGACACCATCTATTTCAGCTCCGATCGCGGCCCCGAGCATCACCTGAATCTGTATGGCTACGATCTCAACAGCAAACAGGTGGAGCAGCTGACGCACTTCACCGATTTCGATGTGATGTGGCCCAGCCTCGGCCCGGATTCCATCGTGTTTGAAAATGGCGGCTATCTTTACACCTTCGATCTCCAGTCGAAACAGCCGAAGAAGTTGACGCTCTACCTGCCCGGCGACCGCGACCAGAGCCTCACCCACTGGGCAAGTGTCAGCAAAAACATTACCGACTTCGATATTTCACCGGAAGGGAAGCGCGCGGTGTTCGGCGCGCGCGGCGATGTCTTCACGGTTCCAGCGAAGGAAGGCAGTATTCGCAACTTGACGCACACCCCTGGGATTCGCGAGAAGTCGGTGACTTGGTCGCCCGACGGCCGCTGGATCGCCTATGTCTCCGACCGCACCGGAGAAGATGAACTCTTCATCTCGCCTCAGGATGGCCTGGGCAAAGAGCAGCAGATCACCAGCGGCTACAAAGGTTTCAAGTACGCGCCCACGTGGTCACCTGACAGCAAAAAGTTGGCCTGGTCCGACAAGGACACGAAACTCTGGTATGTCGACATCAATGAGAAAAAGCAAACCGAGGTAGATAAAGGGAAGTACGGCGAAATCCTGAATTATTCCTGGTCGCCCGACAGCAAGTGGCTGGCTTACGACAAGAACGCGGAGAATGGATACTCGGTGGTCCATCTCTATTCGACCGCGGACAGCAAGATCACCCCGGTCACCACCAGCATGACTAACAGCTTCGCACCCGTCTTCGATCCTGACGGCAAGTATCTCTATTTTCTTTCCGATCGTGATTTCAACGAAGTTCTCGGCAACGTCGACTTCGAGTTTGCCAATCCCAAGACCACGCGAATTTATATGGTCACTCTGCGCAAGGACGAGACTTCGCCGTTCCTGCCTTTGAGCGACGAAACGCAGATCAAGCCGGAAGAAACGAAGGATGAGCTGGTGACCGAGCCGGGCAACAAAGGCAAGGCCGACGTCAAGGGAAAGAAACCACCCAAGCCGCCCGATGCTGACAAAGATAAAGACAAGAAGGACGACAAAGAGAAAGACAAGGACAAAGACGCAAAAGAAAAAGAGAAGCCCAAAGAATTCCGCATAGACCTCGACGGTATTCAGGGCCGAATCGTAGCTCTGCCCATCGAGCCCGCGATCATCAATACCTATCTGGCTTCCAAAGGTTTCATCTACTACTCCACCACTCCCATCCAGGGTTTGTCCGGCCCCATCCCGGGCGAATCCAACGCGATCCACGTTTACGATCTGAAAGAGCGCAAGGACAAAGTCTTTCTCGAAGGCGCTCAACGCTTTGCTCTGTCCTTCGATGGGTCCAAGCTGCTCTACGAAGCCGAAGGCGGCCGCGATGGCCACACCTACGGAATCGTCGATGCCAAGCCGGACGGTCCAAAGAAAGCGGGCGACGGTGCGCTCAATCTAGCCGGCATGAAGGCGCAGATCAATCCTCCTGAGGAATGGAAACAGATCTTCAACGAGGTCTGGCGCCAGGAACGCGACTATTTTTACGAACCAGCCATGAACGGCGTGGACTGGGAAAAGATGCGCGACAAATACGCCCAACTGCTGCCCTTCGTCGCCGACCGCTACAGCCTGACCTATATCCTCGGCGAACTGATTGGCGAACTTTCCAATTCGCATACCTACGTCGGTGGTGGGGATTACCCTGATTTACACCCGGTCAACGTCGGCCTGCTCGGAGTCGACTTCGAGCTCGATCAAGCCAGCAGTATGTACCGCTTCAAAAAAATATATGCCGGAGAGAACTGGGATCCGCAGGTGCGTTCACCCCTGACCGAACCCGGCGTGAAAGTAAATGAAGGCGACTACCTGATCGCGGTAAATGGGCGGTCGTTGCGCGCCCCGCAAGATCCCTATGAAGTCTTCGTCAACACTGCCAACGAAAACGTCACTCTGACCGTCAATTCCAAACCCTCCGCGGATGGCTCCCACAGCGTTCAGGTAAAGCCGCTGTCCGACGAATTCAACCTGCGCGAGCTGAACTGGGTCGAGAACAATCGTCGAAAAGTTGATGCCGCCACCAACGGACGCGTGGGTTACATCTATCTGCCCGACATGGGCGGAGAGGGATTAAGTGAGTTCGTTAAGCAATATTTCCCCCAGATTCGCAAAGAAGGGATGATCATCGACGTTCGTTACAACGGCGGTGGTTTTGTGGACCAGTTGATTTTCGAGCGCCTGCGGCGGGTGCTGGCGGGCATGGGGTCGAATCGCAACTGGGAAAGTTTCACGGTTCCTCCCGTCGTGTTCAACGGTGCCATGGCGTGCCTCACCAACCACTACGCGGCCTCTGATGGCGACCTGTTCAGCTACTACTTCAAGTATTACAAGCTGGGCCCACTCATCGGCGAACGCACCTGGGGAGGCGTGCGCGGAATTCGCGGCAACATTCCGCTGATCGACGGAGGTTACATCACCCGTCCCGAGGCCTCCGACTACAATCTGAACAGTAAGTGGATCATCGAGAATCGCGGCGTGCAGCCCGACGTCGTGGTGGAGAACCGGCCCGACCAGGTAGTCAAGGGACAGGATCCGCAACTGGAAAAGGCTATTGAGTTGGTAATGAAAGAAATTCAGGCCAATCCGAAGAAGCTACCCCCAAGACCGCCAGATCTGCCGGCATACCCGGAAGGCCCAGGTTTATAGGAACAACCGGATTATAGGGGTTATCAGAGTCCGCGTAGGGCGGAGGCTGTCCTGAGCGTAGTTGAAGGATGTCCTCCGGGCCCGCTCGGCCGGGTTACTCTTCAGGTTTCGCGATTTGAGAAATGGAGCTAAGTAATCGCTAAAATCGGCCCTTTTCTCGTATAATAAAACCATCAATGCCCAAGTATTCCATCGTAGTTCCGCTCCACAATGAGCAGGAGAATGTCACCGACCTCTACGACCGCCTCAAAGCGGTCATGGAAGCCAATGGTGAAACCTTTGAAATCGTCCTGGTGGACGATGGCTCTACCGACCGCAGTTTCCACATGCTGCGTGAAATCGCGGCGGTTGACAGCCGGGTCACGGTAGTAAAACTACGACGTAATTTTGGTCAGACTTCAGCTCTGGCAGCGGGCTTCGATCACGCACGCGGCGAATACATCATTGCCATGGACGGCGACCTTCAGCACGACCCCGCCGATATCCCGATATTTCTGGAGAAAATCTCCGAGGGCTACGACATCGTCAGCGGCTGGCGCAAGAACCGGATCGATAATTTCTGGCTCCGCCGTTTCCCCTCGCGCTGCGCCAACTGGCTGATGGCGAAACTGAGCGGCGTGGATATCCACGACTTTGGCACCACCTTCAAGGCCTATCGCCGTGAAATTCTGGATCAAGTCCCACTCTACGGAGAGTTGCACCGTTTTATCCCCGCGTTGGCTTCGTGGCACGGAGCTTCGATCTGTGAAGTGCCGATCCAGAATGTAAACCGGGAACGCGGTGTCTCTCATTACGGCATTTCGCGGACCTTCCGGGTATTCTTCGATCTCATCACCATTCGTTTCCTGCTGCGCTACCTCTCGCGCCCGCTGCATTTTTTTGGCACGTTCGGAATGTTGAGCATCCTGGGTGGATCCAGCGTGACTTTGTGGCTGGTGGTGGAGAAATTTCTGCATCACACTCCGATCATGGCGAGCCACGGCCCCTTGATGATCTTCACCGCCGTGCTGATCCTGGCTGGCCTGAACATGCTGGCAGTCGGCCTGCTGGGCGAAATGCAGGTGCGCCACTACCACGAACCCACCCGCCGCGCCCCTTATTCGGTCGACCGCGTCCTCCGCGCCCAAAGCGAAGAACACACTATCTCCGAGTAACGTCGTCCTGCTGAGTGACTGTCATCCTGAGCGAAGGAATTGCGTCGCGCAGCGAAGCAGTTACGCAGTCGAAGGACCCCTGCCTTTATCCCCGGCTACTTCCCAAACGCCTCTTTGTTCACCACATAAGGCATCTTGGTCACATCCCCGCCGTAATTGCCCTCCAACACGTCAATCAACCCCTGCACCGTGCGCCCGGCCATGCCCTTGTTCGGATCGGTCGAAAGCCGCGTAATGCGCCCCGCGCTGGCGACATGCGGATAAAGACGGCAACGCTCCTCAATGGCGGGGTCGCGTAACGGTGAATCCTTGGGCAGCGGCTCCTTCTCGTAAACATCCAGTGCCGCACCCGCAATCCAGTTCTCCCGCAGCGCCTTGGCCAGCGCGGCTTCGTCCACCACTGGCCCGCGTGAGGTGTTCACCAGAAAAGCGGTCGGCTTCATGCTGCGCAAGGTGCGCTCGCTGAAAAGATGGTAGGTGGGCGTGGCACTCTCGCCCTCGCGCAGCAATGGCACGTGCACGCTGACAAAGTCAGCCTGCGCCAGAGCTTCCTCCAGGCTCACATACTTGATCCAGTTCTTCTCCTTGCAAATGCCGCGCGCCTGGCGCAGGTCCATCGTTTCCTGAATGGCTCTTACGTACTCGTGATTCTGATAGGCAGGGTCATAGCACAGGATGTTCATGTCGAACCCGGCGCATTTCTTGATCATGGCCAATCCGATCCGGCCGGTGCCGATGACGGCGACCGTCTTGCCGGTCACTTCGTCGCCGAGAAATGGCAGGAACGGATGCCAGTAGTCCCACTTGTTCTCCCGGGTCAGATGTTCAGCCGTCCATAGCTTTCGCGCCAGCGCTCCCATCATGAAGAAAGCGAATTCCGCGGTGGCTTCAGTGAGCACGTCGGCCGTGTTGGTAAAAGGGATCTTGTAACGATTCGCATCGGCGCGATTGATGTTGTCGAACCCAACCGCCATCTGGGCCACGACTTTCAGCGTGCCTTTGCCCGCCTCAAAGACCTCGGCGTCGATGGGATCGCGCAGAGTCGTGATCAAGCCGTCAATACCGGATTTCACTTTCTCGACAATCAGGCTCTTCGGTGGCGATTGCGGTTTTGGATATACCTCGACTTCGTAGCCACGCCCGCGAAGCAATTCGATCGACTCGCCGATATCGCTGGTAGCAAAAACGCGAAATTTACTGGTCATGGTTCTCTCGGTTGGATTCCGCAGCCAGTCGATATTACTCCATGATCGCAGGCATATCGGACCTTCGAACATTCTTGATACCCGATTTAATATCCCGAACAAAACTGGAAGTGCATCCCGTCGCGGAGTTTTCCCGGCCAGTCGCCGCCCCACTCGAATCCCGCGCCGCGGAAGATTTCAATGATTCCGGCATCCATGTCGCCGACGAAACCTTGCCGGTTCGTCGCCGTATTCAGATCAATCGCAATTCCCCAACTGTGGGTGGAGAGTTTGGTCCCCGTTCGTTGCTGACGAAACGCAAAGCATCCACCGAAACTGACAATCTTCGACCCAAGTCCGCGCGCCTGCACCAGGTCGAAGACCGATGCAAAGACTTCTACCATCCGCTTGTGACAGGTCATCCGGTTCACCCGCAGCGACGGATCCCATGCCAGGGGCAAAGAGAAGGGAAGATCTACGCTGGTGAGAAAGTCCGCCTGCCAGCGCGGATCGAGACTCCCACCCGGCTGAATGTATTTGTAAATGTCGCCAAAGCTGACAACAATCTCCTCCAGCCCACGTGGCGCCGCAATAAGCTGAGATCCGCTTAAGTCACGCATATCGTCTCCTGTACGTGTTTTGCTTCTCCCCGGTGTTCTTCGCGTCCTTTGCGACCTTTGCGGTTAAAGCTTTAAGAGGCGGACACGGCAAAGACCGCCTTCGCCTGCCGTATAATCCAGAGTCCTCAAGAAGCGGGGGAATTCTTGGCTTACGACGACTTACGCGCCTGGATCGCGGCTCTGGAACGTACCGGCGAGCTGAAGACAATTCGCACCGAAGTAGATCCCGTTCTCGAGATCGCCGAAATCACCGACCGTATAAGCAAAGGGCTAGTGTGGGGCCGGGTCTCTGACCCGGCCGTGCCGGGCTCAGCCCGGCAGGTTTCTCCTGGCGGTCCCGCCTTGCTATTCACCAACGTCAAAGGCCACCCAGGTTCGCAGGTTTTAATTAACCAGTTCGGCTCCGCCCGTCGCATGAAACTTGCGCTCGAGGTGGACTCCCTCGATCAGGTGGCCGACCGCATCCGCGCTTTCATGGACGTGAAGTCTCCGCAGGGTTTTCTCGACAAAGTGAAAATGCTTCCCATGCTGGCCGAGATGGGCAAGTTTTTTCCTAAGACGGTGGCTACAGGCCCCTGCAAGGAAGTCATTAAGCGTGACAATTTGTCGCTGCTCGATTTCCCCATCCTGCAATGCTGGCCCAAAGATGCGGGCCGCTTCATCACCCTGCCCTGCGTCGTCACCCGCGATCCGAAAACTGGCAAGCGCAACGTCGGCATGTACCGCATGCAGGTTTATGACGAACGCACCACCGGCATGCACTGGCAACGCCAGAAGGTCGGCGCCGAGCACTACCGCGAGGCGCTGCGCGCCGCCGCCAACGCAGGTGAGGGTGCCCCACCTTTCCCCGGTTTTGGGAAAGGTGGGAAATCAGCCGCCGTCGACATCATGGCGCGCTCCTCGGGCGGTTCAGTTCTGATTGAAGGCGACCGTCCCCGGGGCAAAATGGAAGTTGCAGTGGCCATCGGCACGGACCCCGCTGTCACTTTTTCCGCGATCGTGCCCGCGCCGCCAGATGTCGAAGAATACTTAATCGCCGGTTTTCTTAGGCAGAAGCCGGTGGAGCTGGTCAAATGTGAGACGGTCGACCTGGAAGTTCCTGCGGCTTCAGAAATTGTTCTCGAGGGCCACGTTCATCTCGACGAACTCCGCAGCGAGGGCCCGTTCGGCGACCACACCGGCTTCTACTCGCTCGAAGACCTCTATCCTGTATTTCACCTCTCCTGCATCACCCATCGTAAGAATCCGATCTATGCCACCACGATCGTGGGCAAGCCGCCGATGGAAGATGGCTGGATGGGCAAAGCGGTCGAGCGAATTTTCCTGCCGCTGATGAAGCTCACGATTCCGGAACTGGTGGACGTCAACCTTCCCATCGAGGGCGTGTTCCACAACCTGATGCTGGTCTCGATCAGGAAATCCTATCCCGGACAAGCGCGCAAAGTGATGAACGCCATCTGGTCGCTGGGCCAGGCCATGTTCACCAAATGCATCATCGTGGTCGACGAAGATGTAAATGTGCAGGATATCGGCGAGGTCACGCTGAAAGTCCTGAACCACATCGACCCCGAGCGCGACATCCAGTTCACCCTCGGCCCGGTCGATTCCCTCGACCACGCCTCCCGGCTGCCCAACTACGGCTCGAAGATGGGCATCGACGCCACCCGCAAGTGGCCGAGCGAAGGCTTCAACCGCCCCTGGCCGGACGAAATCCTGATGGACGAAAAAACCAAAGCGGTTGTCGATGGCAAGTGGAAGGCGCTCGCCAAGGAGTTAGGAATCGAGTGAACCATTCGGCTCCTTGTAGGGTCGTGCTATTCTCTCGAAGACGCCAAGCAGCAGGGAGCGCTCTCACAGGATGATGTCGAGAAGCGTTTGAGCCAATGGAACTAGGCTTCCGGTCCCCCACAAAACAAAAGCGCAAGCCCGCAGCTCACGTCTGAACCCGAATCTCTACTTCCAGAATAACAAACCGAGCCACCCAATGGGACATACCCGCCAGGATTATGTCGCCTTCTAAATCAGCAGTCTGCAAGGAAAACCGCAATTCGGGGGGCTTGACAGTAATTGTCTATTTCTTGGGCCGCGACTCCGGCGGCACCAGTCCGGCCACGCGGTAGTACACCACCAGTTGGCCGTAATGTTCTCCCGAGTGTTCGATCAATCCGTAAGCCAGGTCGGACAATTGCAACGTCTCGTGCGATTCCGCCGAGACCACGGTTTTGGCCATTCCCGCATCGCCTTTCGCCTTGATGACGGCGGCGCCGTCCGCGAACGATTTCTTCAGATATGCAACCACGGCGGCCTTGGTCTTGTAGTTGGCGCGGGACTCATCGTCGACCGGCTTCTCTCCCTTGGCCACGGCGGTGAACAGATCGTTTGAGCCGGCCACGTGCAACAGTTGCTCGGCAAAGCTGCGCTGCGCCGGCACTGGTTTGAAGTCGTATTTGTCTTCAGGAAAGTCCTCAGCCATGGCAATCAGTTTGCGACCGATGTCATTCCAGTTTTCCAGCACTGCCTGGGAAGGGCTAAGCACCGCGCCTTTGGGGGCATCCTGTGCCCGGACCGCCGTAACCAGCAAAGCTAGGACTGCGACGGCGTGCATGAATCGGATCGTCTTCATCATAGAAAAAGCCTCCAGTCGATTTGACGCGTTAGCGCAAAGTTGGATATCGCCAAGTTGGCACGGATTTCTGCGCGCCACGCGCTCATCTCGGCTTCCTTACCCCAAACAGCAACGAGCCGCCACCTTCCCGGTGCGGCTCGTCCCCTCAGCAGCTAAAGTAAAAATTCTCAGCGCGGCTCCAAGAACCTGAGTACCTGCCCCCTCAGTCGACCCTAAATCGCAGCCTTCGCAGGCTCAGGAGACGCCAGTAATCCGATTAGATTTGGGCAGGGCAAAGGCGTCCTTTAATCGTCGTAGGAGATGCCAGCAAAAACCATCTGTAATTTGAACAGGTCCAGGAGAAGCCGACACTTGCCTTCGAAGTTCACTTCTTCCGTAAATTCGTTGAACATCGAAACGAACTGCGCCTTGAACGACTCCCTGGACGAAACCATGCCCCATTTGATCTTGGTGTCAGTCTCGGCGACCGATCTTCTGTACGTCGCGCTTAGATCCCAGAAAGAGTCGACTCCCGAGAGGATCGATTCACATACGTACCCAAGATCATATTTGTTGAAAGGGTCAGTACTGGCGTTCCGCACATCCTTGCGAAGCTCCGCTGAAGTTAGCCCCACGTAAGGCTGCTGTTGTATGCCCTGCGCGACCACGACGCTACCGTGTTCCAGGTAGTCGTGGAATTCGAGAGTAAGCCTGATCACTGCGCGCAAGTGGCCCAACTCAGAATCGTCGAAGTATGATTTCGCAGACTCCACCATTGAGGCTTGAATCTCGTTCACGCGTTTAAAGACGTCAGACGCTTGAATCTCTTCCACTCGCCTTGTCACCTTATCGTTCATTTTCCTTGTCCTTGGTTTGGCTAACCTTGGGTTCAAAAGTAGCCTACTACCGTTTTGGCTCTCTCACATTGACTTGCCTCGGCTGCTCTCCTAAGATGATCGCGCATAGATGCATACAGAGAGGCCTTCTAGCGGCGTTACAGAAGTATGATCGGCCCTGCATGATCGGACAGACTATCTCGCACTACCGCGTTGTGGAGAAGCTCGGTGGCGGCGGGATGGGTGTCGTCTACAAAGCCGAGGATTTGAAACTTCACCGCTTCGTCGCCCTCAAATTCCTGCCCGATGAAGTTGCCAGAGATCCTCAGACTCTGGCCCGCTTCCAGCGCGAGGCCCAGTCCGCCTCGGCGCTGAACCATCCCAATATCTGCACCATCTACGAAATCGGCGAAGAACAGGGTCAACCTTTCATCGCCATGGAGTTTCTGGATGGGGTGACCTTGAAGCACCGCATCGCCGGACGGCCGCTCGAAAATGATGTGCTCCTCGGCCTGGCGATTGAGGTTGCCGATGCGCTCGATGCTGCTCATGCCGAAGGCATCGTCCATCGCGATATCAAGCCGGCAAACATCTTCGTCACCAAGCGGGGACGTGCCAAGATTCTGGATTTCGGATTGGCGAAAGTGACCTCTTTGCCGGACAAGCCGGCAGCGGGCCTGAACGAAGCCACTGCGGGTGTAAGTCTGGAATATCTGACCAGTCCGGGGACGGCGATTGGAACCGTGGCCTACATGTCGCCCGAGCAGGCCAAGGGAAAGGAACTCGACGCCCGCACCGATCTGTTTTCTTTCGGCGCAGTGCTGTATGAGATGGGCACAGGCGTGGTCCCGTTTCGCGGCGACACTTCCGCCGTCATTTTCGATGCCATCTTGAACCGCGAGCCGACTTCGCCCGCGCGCGTAAATTCCGAAATACCGCCCAAGCTGGAAGAAATCATCAGCAAAGCTCTGGAGAAAGATCGCGACCTGCGCTACCAGAGCGCCGCCGAAATACGAGCTGATCTGAAGCGCCTGCAACGCGACAGCAGCTCCGGCCGGGTGAGGATCAGCACGGAATCGGCTGCAAACGAACCGGGCGAACCCGTCGCCAGCGGATCCGGCCTCAGCGGACCCGTTACAGGAGGCCCCATCATTGGCGGATCGGTGACCGGCTCGGGAGTAACACCGTCCTCAAAATCGAGGCAACCCGCGGCGCAAACTCCTCCGGAGCCTGTCGCACCGAAATCTGGCATGTCGAAAGCGCTGGTTGGCGCGGTAGCAGCGCTGGCGGTAGCGGCCGCCGCCTTTGGAGGCTACAAACTATTGACTCGTCCGCGAGGGTTCAATCTGCAGAATATGCAGATCACCAAGCTGACAGAGAATGGAAAAGCCTCTCAGGTTGCGATCGCGCCCGACGGGCGCTACATCGTTTACGTCATGCGCGACGCAGAGAAGCAGAGTTTGTGGGTGCGGAACGTGGTCACGAAGAGTGACGTTCAGGTGCTCGCGCCCGAGGTGGTGGACTTCGCGGGATTAAGTTTCTCTCCCGACGGCAACTACATCTATTTTGTCCGCTCCGACAAAAGCACGGTGAACTATCGCTACCTGTACGTCATGCCCGTACTGGGCGGATCGCCACGGCAATTGATTCGAGATATCGATTCCCCTGTCGATTTCTCTCCGGACGGCAAGCAGATCGTCTTTCAGCGCGGAATTCCCGAGACTGGCGTGATTGAGATTCGGATTGCGGGATTGGACGGGAGTGGGGAGCGGTTGTTGGGTAGCTTGCCGGCCAATGCAAGGTTTCAGTACGGAGCCACCTGGTCGCCGGACGGCAAGGCGATCGCCGTTCCCGCGGTTGCGATTGGAGACAAAACCGGATGGGAATTGAATGTCCTTGACCCGGCTAACGGCAAAGTACGTGCCCTGGTTTCATCCGGCGGAAGATTCATCGGAAGGGCAGTCTGGATGCCGGACGGCAACGCGCTTATTGCGGCGATGGGCGAAGGGACGGTGGCCAGAGGCCAACTGCAGAGCATCGATTTTTCCAACGGGGAGACACATCGTTTCACCAACGACCTTGCCGACTACGCGGAAGACCTTGATGTAACTCACGATGGCAAGACGCTGGCGGCCATCCAGCGCACTCGCACATCGGAAATCTGGACCACGACTGCGGCGGATTTATCCCAGGCGCATCAGGTTACGTCAGGTGAGGCCGCTTACCTTGAGATAGCGCCAGGCCCTCCCGGTAAAGTACTGGCCACCAGCGCCGACGGCGACTTGTGGATGATCAATTCGGACTCCGGCGAACGGGCTGTGGTCGTTCCTCAAGCCCACAACCTGATTGACATCTCTTCTTGCGCCGACCGCTACGTGGTATTCGATTCTTATCGGGATGGCAAAATTCAGCTGTGGCGGGCCGATCCGGATGGTTCGAATGCAGTAAAGCTGCTGGATGAAGTTGCCGACTCCACCTGTTCGCCCGATGGGAAATGGATCTTCTACAACGTCAAAGACACCATCTATCGCATGCCCTCCGAAGGCGGAGTGGGAACAAAAGTCGCTTCTGTCCCTGGTGGGGGCTATTCGATGAGGGTCTCACCCGATGGCAATCAGGTTGCTTTTGCATATCAGGAGGGCAGTCCGGTTCCGGTAGGTAAGCTGGGCACGGTTCCGGCGACGGGCGGAACCGTGCAGTTCGTCGCGCAAGTGCCCATCGGAGGACGTAACATGCGCTGGGCGCCATCCGGGAAAGCCCTGCAGTACCGGCTCACCCGGAACGGAGCCTCTAATATCTGGGAGCAGCCGCTAGCGGGCGGAGAGCCCTATCCGATCACTAAATTTACTTCCGGCTTGATCTTCGACTTTGGTTGGACGGCTGGCGGCAAACAGTTATTGCTGGCCAAAGGCAACCAGACAAGCGATGTCATCCTGATCAGCAACTTCAGATAATTTCCGTCGCGCGCTGCGGCCTGAAGCCGCGGCCCCTCAGTCGAATCCGATACATCCACGCAGCCAACGAGATGGCGCTGCAGATTTCGACAAAGACCTTACCGCCATCCAGCAGGTCAACTTTCCCATTCGAAAGCGCGGGATCGGTAAAAACACTGTGGATGAACATCAGAACGAACGCCGGAAATACCAGGTAGTGCAGCTTCCGCCACAACGGACGCGGCATGTACAGGCGAAATAAAGACGTAAAAATGACGATCAACAGCACGTACAGCGAAACCGCTCCTACACTGTTGAGCGTGGGCTGCACCGGCGAGTGGATCGGAAACACTACGTCTATCCAGCCAAAGTGGGTTGAACTGCGAAGCAATAAAACCACAGGATGCGAAACAATAAAAAGCAGAACCAGATATGCCGTCCAATTGTGCAACTGGAAGATATTCATCCGGCGATGCGGCCACAAACGTACCGGGCTGTAACGTAAGGCGATCAGCAAACCCAGCAACATGTTCACAGTCGCCGTACCGACTGCGGCAAGTCCCAGATAAGCGCAGACATCGAGAATGGTCATTTGCAGGTCTGGGGCACTTTACCGGCATCGGCAGCCACACGAGCGCGAGGCTCGCGTCCGCACGAACTCAAGTCCAGATTACTGGAATGTGTTGCAGGAAGCGATGTTGCCATCCTGAAAGCCGCGCTGGAACCACTGCATACGTTGAGCGGAGCTTCCATGAGTGAACGTCTCGGGATTCACTCGCCCTGTGGACATGCGTTGCAGACGGTCGTCGCCTACAGCGGCTGCGGCCTTCAGGCCTGCGTCAACGTCTCCGGGGTCGAGGAGATTACGCTGCTGCGTGGAGTGGCCCCAAATCCCGGCAAAGCAATCCGCCTGTAATTCGAGCGCGACGGAAAGCTGGTTGGCGGCTTGCGGATTCTGTCGCTGCGCATCGTGCACTTTACCTTCTATGCCCAGCAACTTCTGCACATGATGTCCGATTTCATGGGCCAGCACATAGGCTTCGGCGAACTCTCCGGGCGCGCCAAAACGCTCCTTCAGTTCGTCGTAAAAGCCCAAGTCGATATAAACCTTTTCGTCCCCGGGGCAATAAAACGGGCCGGTGGCGGACTGGGCTTGGCCGCAGGCGGAATCGATGGAATCGCGGAACAGAACCAGCTTGGCGTGGCGGTAAGGCACTCCCTGCGCCGGGAGAATCTGGCTCCATGTGTTCTGGGTGTCGTTGAGAACAAAAGTGACGAACTGGACCAAAGGCTGTTCGCGCTGATCCCGTGCCGTATCAGGCTGAGAGACGGCAGTGCCGGTCGTGCCCACGGAATTGGGTCCCAGGAGGGACAGAAAATCGCGCTTGAAAATCAGGCTGAGGATGAACAGGACGACGATGCCGCCCAGGCCAAGATGCATTCCGCCCACTTGAAAGCCGCCGCCGCCACCGCCAGTTTCGTCCCGGCGGTCTTCAACATCGTCGCTGCTTCCACCCGGTGTCCAGCGCATGTATGTCTTCCTTCACCCTCTGCGTTTCCTGCCGCGCGAGCTTTCCTTCAGCACGGTCAGGTGGTCTTCTTCAGGCGGTCTTGGGCTT
Source organism: Terriglobia bacterium (assembly GCA_963734265.1). Classification (GTDB taxonomy): domain Bacteria; phylum Acidobacteriota; class Terriglobia; order Terriglobales; family Acidobacteriaceae; genus JAIQFF01. The sequence goes on along the minus strand of CAVTGN010000007.1, from coordinate 242,854 downwards.
TACCAAATGATAGATACCCAGCAGCAGTATCGCTCCCAACACCGACATAATAAAGCCGGCGGACTGTCCTTCCTGATACCAGCCCAAGGCGCGGCCGGCGTAAGTCGCGATAAACGATCCGGCGACGCCAATCAGCATGGTCACGATAATGCCGCCCGGATCTTTGCCGGGCATGATCAGCTTGGCTACCGCCCCGATGACGAGCCCGATCAACAGCGTCCACAGGATTCGCATAGGTCTTCCTCTTTCGTTTTCTTTGCGATCTTTGCGTCCTTTGCGGTGAAAAGCTCTTAACCGCAAAGGACGCAAAGGTCGCAAAGAAACAGGAGCATGCAATCCCACCCTCGGGTCGAAGGTGGGACTGCTCTACTTCAGTCGTAGCTAGGCGGCGGCCGGAATCACCAGCTTCTGGCCGACCTTGATCTTGTCGGGATCAGCCAGGTTGTTGGCTTTGGCGATGGCGGGATATTTGTTGGCATCGCCGTAAAAGTGCTTGCTGATTTTGGAGAGATTGTCGCCCGGTTGAACCGTATAGCTCTGGTCGCCCTCAGCCACTTCAATGTCGTGTTTCAGGTCGGCAAAGTTGGGATCAACCGCTTTGATCGCATCCCAGATGCGATTCTTGCTGGCTTCCGAGACGGCGGTGGCTTTCAGGAACAGCTGGTTGCCGTCCAGATTCAGGTTCTGCAGTTGTGCGCCTTCTTCCTGAATTTTGGCCAACACCGGCTGGTATTTCTGCTTAAGTTGTTCGAACAGATCAGGCATGGGATTCTCCTTCAAAGAATGATTGACGAAATCGACGCGCAGGCTGTCTGCGCCCAGTTGATTTTTCGGGGGCCCTTCGCAGGAGAGAGAGCATATACGCGAAGCGCTGTGCAATACAACCCTCCTATCCTGATGGCGTCACCCTGAGCTGCGAGGGATCCAGGGCGAGACGATGTGTGCCTTTCCGCGTCCTGTCATCCTGAGTGGAGTGGCCGCGTCGCTCCGTGAAGCGGACGCGCAGTCGAAGGACCCCTATACTCAAACCGAGCCGTAGTAGCGAGATAGATTTCGTTTCGTCCTGCAACAGTTTATTAGGGGTCGGAGAGGGGTAGAGGTCCTTCGACTGCGTTCATCGTTTCGCGGAGCGAAACGATGAACTTCGCTCAGGATGACAAGCTCTTAACCATCAGCAAGAGCGAATCACTCTACAATAACGCAAGCGAGCGGGTTGATCCGCGTCCTGCGCCACTCCGCCGCTTTCGGTATACTAGGTAAGTATGCCGGTCCTCAAGAACATCGCGGCCATCGCCAAAGGCATGAGCATCACCTTCCGGGAGATGTTTGAGCCCACCATCGTCGAGAACTACCCCGACGGACCGGGGCCGCTGAAGGGCGCCCAGTTTCAGGAGCGCTATCGGGGAGTGCACGTGCTCCAGCGCGACGAGCATGGTCTGGAAAAGTGTGTGGCTTGCTTCCTGTGCGCCGCCGCCTGCCCGTCGAATTGCATCTATATCGAGGCGGCGGAGAACACGGCCGAGAACCGGGTGAGCGGCGCCGAGCGTTATGCCAAGGTCTACAACATCGACTACAACCGATGCATCTTCTGCGGCTACTGCGTGGAAGCCTGTCCCACCGATGCCATCACCCACGGGCATGGGTTCGAAATCGCGTCCTTTAACGCCAGCAATCTGGTTTACCGCAAAGAGCAGATGCTGGCCGCCCGGCCGGCGCATATGGGAGCCAACGCAATCTTCAATCGAGATGAAGTTGCGGTTGGCGCACCGCCGTCACCTGTACAAGGGAGCTGAACTTCAATAGATTCGTGAACAGGCAAGCAGCGCCGGTCCTTCACGGGCCGGCGTTTGCTTATATATCGACAAAATCGTCGTTGGCCGTCGGCCTTTGGTCGTTGGCCATTCGACGCGGCTTCGCGGTGAACGCTGCTGATAACCAAGGGATTTTGACCAACGGCCAACGACGAACGGCCAACGACTAGTTTCCGATGTCCAACTTTCTCCAAACCGTGCGCGACCGCGTCGTCATCTACGACGGCGCGATGGGAACGAACATCCAGTTCCGCAACCCCAGTGTGGACGATTTCTGGGGCAAAGAGGGTTGCAACGAACTGCTGGTTCTCAGCCGTCCCGACATCATCAAGGATATTCACGCCGACTTTTTCAAGGTGGGCTGCGACGTCGTCGAAACCGACACTTTCGGCGCCACCCGCGTGGTGCTTGCGGAATACGACCTCCAGGACAGAGTTGCGGAAATCAACATCGCGGCGGCGAAGATCGCCAAAGAAGTAGCTCAGCAATTTTCCACGAAAGACCGGCCGCGGTTCGTGGCCGGCTCCATTGGACCCACCACGAAATTGCCGTCGCTGGGGCACATCACCTTCGACAACATGGTGGCCGGCTATGCCGAGCAGGCGGGTGCGCTGATCGAGGGCGGCGTGGATATTCTGCTGGCGGAGACTTGTCAGGATCTTCTGCAGGCGAAGGCTGTGCTGGTGGGCATCTTCGACGCCATGCAGAAGGCCGGAAAGCGGTTGCCGGTGACCGTGCAGGTAACGCTCGAAGCCACGGGAACAATGTTGCTGGGCACCGAGATTGGCGCGGCGCTGACCGCGCTCGAACCGTTCGACGTGGACATCATTGGTCTCAACTGCGCCACCGGCCCACAGGAGATGAACGATGCGGTGCGCTTTCTCGGTCTCAATTCGACCAAGATTATTTCCGTGCTGCCCAATGCCGGTCTGCCGCAGAACGAAGGTGGGCGCGCGGTTTACAAACTCAAGCCCTCCGAGTTGGCCGAGTATCACAAGCGCTTCGTTACCGAGTACGGCGTGCGCATTGTAGGCGGATGTTGCGGCACGACTCCGGAGCACCTGAAAGCTGTAGTGGACGCCACGTCCGGGGCGGAGCCGGCCAAGCGTGACGTGAAACCCACGGCAGCTGCCTCCAGCGCTTACACCTCGGTTCCGCTTGATCTCGATCCCAAGCCGCTCGTTGTCGCGGAAGAGATGAATACCACCACGCGGGTGGAGCATTTCCGCAACCTGGTGCGCGGCCAGAAGTACGACGACATTCTGGCGTTGGCCAAGAAGCTGGTCGCCGAAGGCTCGCACATGCTCGACCTGTGCTGCGCCATCGTGGGCGAGGACGAGAAAGGCTACATCACTTCCATCCTGGAAAAGGTCGCAACCCGCGTTCCCGCGCCGATCCTGGTCGATTCCACCGAAGCCGATGTGGTCGAAGAAGCGCTGAAGCGAATTCCCGGCAAGGCCATCATCAATTCGATCAACCTGGAAGATGGCGAAAAGCGAACCTCAAAAGTTCTGCCCATGGCCCGACGCTACGGCGCGGCGGTAATCGCGCTCACCATCGACGAAGATGGCATGGCCCTAACCGCAGACAAAAAAGTAGCCATCGCCAAACGGATTTACCAACTGGCCACGGAAAAGTACGGGCTTCGCGGCACCGACATAATCTTCGATGCCCTGACCCTGCCCATCACGACCGGGCAGGAGGACTATCGCTCCGCCGGAATTGAAACCCTGGCGGCGGTGAAGCGGATCAAGCAGGAACTGCCCGAGGTAAAGACGATTCTCGGTGTCAGCAACATCTCCTTCGGGCTCGACGCCTACCCGCGGCGCGTGCTGAATTCCGTCTTCATGCACGAGGCGGTAAACAATGGCCTGGATATGGCTATTGTTAACTACTCCAAAATCTATCCTTTATACAAGATTCCTCAGGAAGAAGTTGATCTTGCGCTTAAGCTGATCTACCGCGATGCCGCCTCCGAAGGCGATCCCCTGCAGAAATACATGAACCACTTCGCGGGGAAAAAGAATAAAGGGGAAAGCGAGACCAAGGCGCACGTCGAAACCCTCTCCGTCGATGACAAGCTGAAGTTTGCCATCATCAACGGCGAAAAAGCCGTGGGTGAAGGCGCGCACAAGAAAACTCTGGAACAGCTGCTCGAAGAGGCCCTGGCGGAATATTCTCCTCTCGAACTGATCAACACCGTGCTGCTCGACGGCATGCGCACCGTGGGCGATTTGTTTGGCGCGCGCAAGATGCAGTTGCCCTCGGTGCTGGACTCGGCAGGGGTGATGAAACAGGCGGTCGCGTATCTTGAGCCCAAGATGGAGAAGAAAGCCGGATCGCAGAAGGCCACCATCGTGCTGGCTACAGTGAAGGGAGACGTTCACGACATCGGCAAGAACCTGGTGGACATCATTCTGTCGAACAACGGCTACAAGGTCGTCAACCTGGGCATCAAGCAGCCCGGAGACACGATCATAAAATCCGCACTCGAACACAAGGCCGACGCGATTGGGCTGAGCGGCCTGCTGGTGAAGTCCACCCTGGAGATGAAGTATGTGATTCAGGATCTGGAGCGGCAGAAGCTGGACTTTCCGGTGATATGCGGCGGCGCCGCGCTCACCCGGAAATACGTGGAAGACGATCTGCGCCGCGAATACTCGAACGCCGTGTTCTACGCCGATGACGCCTTTGCCGGCCTGCACATCATGGAAGACCTGGCCACGACGAATGGCAAGAAAGCCGCCCGGCTCAAAGAAGGACGGACAGTAAAAGAGTACGCCAAGGCGGTCGCTGTGGACGATGAGACCGGGCCGGTGTTTGCGGAACGAAGTCCGGTGGTCAAAGATGCTCCCGATATCCCCACGCCTCCGTTCTGGGGCGTGCGCGTGCGCAAGGATTTCGACCTGCGCGAGCTGTTTCCGTACATCAACGAAACCGCGCTGTTCAAGAATCAGTGGCAGTTGAAAACCGCTTCGCAGGAAGACTATCTCCGGCTGGTGGAGCAGAAATTCCGGCCCATCAAGAAGCAACTGGAAGAAGAGATCATCGCCAGCGGCGTTCTCGAGCCCAAGGCTGTCTATGGATATTTCCCGGCCCAGAGCGAAGGAAACGACGTCATTGTGTATGAGCCGGAGGTGGCACCGCCTAAGGAGAAATTGAGATTCACTTTCCCGCGCCAGCGCGAAGGCCGCAAGCTCTCCATCTCCGACTTCTTCGCGCCCAGATTTGTACAAGGAAAGCCCTCTGGAAAGATGGATGTGATCGGCTTGTCCTTAGTCACAATGGGCGCCAGGGCATCGGTAGAAACGCAGAAGCTCTTCGAAGCCGGGGAGTACACCAAGTACCTCTACCTGCACGGGCTCAGCGTAGAAACCGCGGAAGCCCTCGCCGAATATCTCCACAAGAAAATGCGCGAGGAGTTGGGCATCGCGGGAGAAGATTCGCCGCACATTCGCGATCTGTTCCACCAGAAGTATCGCGGCTCGCGCTATTCGTTCGGCTATCCGGCATGTCCCAATCTGGAGGACCAGACCAAGCTGTTCGCGCTGCTCCATCCGGAAGAAAATGTCGGCGTGCGCCTGACCACCGGCTTCCTGCTGGAGCCTGAGCAATCCACCTCGGCCATCGTGGTCCACCATCCCGGCGCGAAATATTTTGTGGTTTAAGACCAGGCCTGGAAGAAATATCCTCAACATCGCGGGGATCAATCATCCCGAAGATCAGTGTTGCCAGGGGTCGAAAAACGCGGTGCGGGTGGTCGCCAGGTGTCTAGTGTCTCGGGTAACGAATATCAGGTCATACTGTAGGGCGGTTGCCGCGAGAAGCCCGTCAATCACGGGAAGAGGAGACTTTCGCGCCGCCGGACTTCCTGCAAGGCGCCCCCAACGGTCGGCGATGGCCTGATCGATGGGCAGGATCCGGCCCGAAAACCGAAGCACGAGATCGCGATCGAGCCAGGCTTCAAGGGCGATGCGGCGTTTGGCTTCCGGCAGGGAAGTGATTCCCTTGCGAATCTCACCTAGCGTAAGCACACTCAGATACAGCAGGCTTTCATCCGTAGCCTCAATCCATTGCGTGACCCCGTAGTCTGGATTGCTCTTGACCAACTCCGAAATCACGTTGGTATCGAGGAGAAAGCCGCTCATAGCGTGACTTTCCGGCCATAATCCGTTTTTCGTTTCAGGTTCAACTCGACATCCGCCAGGGGCGACTGGGCGAAAAATGCCACCAGGCTCCGGGGCTGACGGGTGCGCCCTGCGAGCCGCTCGAATTCCTCCGCCGGCACAATCACCACCGCTTCCTTGCCTTGCCGCGTGACGTACTGTGGTCCTTCGGTGCGAGCGCGGCGAAAGACCTCGCTGAAGCGAGCCTTGGCGGTTTGAAGCTGCCAACTGGGGCGGGAAGGAAATTCGGGAACTTCCGCACCGGATTTGAATTTAGATTTTGCCATAACTAGTCTGACTAGTCATATTATACCGATAACAATCTCCGCCGGCAAGCGGCTGGCTTTCTTGTTACCCCAGCCCCTTCCCGCGAAACGATATAATCCGTCTCAACTTATGCCCCTGGCCTCCGGCAGCAAACTCGGACCTTACGAGATCGTCGCGCCGCTCGGTGCCGGTGGTATGGGCGAGGTGTACCGGGCCCACGATCCTCGCCTGGGACGTGAAGTTGCCATCAAGGTTTTGCCCGCTTCCTTCTCCGCCGATCTCGACCGCCTTCGCCGCTTCGAACAGGAGGCCCGCGCCGCCAGCGCGCTGAACCATCCCAACATTCTCGCCGTCTACGATATCGGCACCCACGACGGCGCGCCCTACCTGGTCACCGAACTTCTGGAAGGCTGCACGCTTCGCGACCGACTCGCGGATGGGCCTATGCCCGCTCGCAAAGCCGTCGAGCTTGCGGTGCAGGTTGCGCATGGCCTGGCTGCGGCGCATGAAAAGGGAATTATCCATCGCGACCTTAAGCCGGAGAACATTTTCATCTGCCGGGACGGCCGCGCCAAGATTCTCGACTTCGGCTTGGCCAAGTTGTCCGCGCCCGAAATCGGCGGCGATGCCACGGTTACAACCCTGAATCTCAGCCCTCAGACCGCACTGGGCGTGACGATGGGAACCGCGGGCTACATGTCGCCCGAGCAGGTGCGTGGAGAAAAGTCCGATCAGCGTTCCGACATTTTCAGCTTCGGCGCGGTCCTCTACGAGACTCTTTCCGGGCAGCGTGCTTTTGAAGGACGTACCGCAGCCGATCGAAGCAGCGCTATTCTAAAGGACGACCCGCCTGACCTGCTGACCACGACAAAAAACGTTCCCGCGGCACTCGACCGCATTGTGCACCACTGCCTGGAAAAAAATCCGGAACAGCGCTTTCAGTCAGCCCGCGATCTGGCTTTCCATCTGGAATCCACGTCTCCGTCGACTTCGGGGTCTGGCATAACCTTGTCGGCACCTACAGAGAAGAAGAAAGCCGCGCTCCCATTGGGTTGGATGATTGCGTGCCTTGCCCTTGCCCTGGCTGCCGCGGGTGCATGGTGGTTCCGGGGACGAGCGGAGCCCGGCCCGAGGTCAGTAAAGTTTTTGCGGCTGACAGATTTCGCCGGCATGGAAGAAAGTCCGGCGTTCTCACCCGACGGAAAATCCGTGGCCTTCGTGAGCGACTCGACCGGCTCGCGGCAAATATGGATGCGGCTGCTGGCGGGAGGGCCTCCGCTCCAGATTACGAGCGGCCCCGGGCCGCATCTCGAACCTCGCTGGTCGCAGGACTCGACCGCCATTATTTACTTCACTCCGCCGCCGGAGGGTAACGTGCAGGGAACCTTGTGGGAGGTTTCCGCGCTGGGTGGTGCGCCTCATCAGTTGGTTTCCAGCATGAGCGGTGCGGACGTCAGTCACGACGGCAAGCGGCTGGCATTTTTCCGCCTGAACGCGAAGCAAGTGGAGCTGGTCGTAACCGACCGTGACGGCTCCAACCCCCGTGTAGTTACGCAGGCGGTCACCACTTTTAGCTACCGGATGCCACGATGGTCGCCGGACGACAGAACCATTGCTTATCTGCACAATGAGGACCTCTGGGCCGACGATGTCTTTCTCGTTCCTTCTGCCGGCGGCGCCCCGCGCGCGCTCACCCAGGAGAATTCATCCATGAGCGGCCTGACCTGGCTGCCCGACGGCTCCCATATCATCTACAGCAGCGCTCGGGGCAACACCTTGCTCTATCTTCCAACCCTGCATCTGTGGGAAATCTCAAAATCCGGAGGCGAACCACGGCAGCTCACTTTCGGTGAAACCGGCGATGAAAGTCCTGACATAGATCGCGAAGGACGCATTCTGGTTAGCCGGAAGCATATGCAGTTCGATATCTGGAAGTTTCCGGTAGACGGCAGTCCCACAGAGAATGTGAGCCGGGCAGTCCGTATCACCGACCAGACCGGACAGGTGCAAACCCCCACTCTGGACCCCACTGACGGTGAAATGGCCTATCTCTCCGACAGCGGAGGACACGGCAATGTTTGGGTACTGCCTCTCCACGGCGGCCAAAGGCGGCAGATCACATTTGAAAAAGATCCGAACATGGTGGTCGGGGTTACTGTCTGGTCGCCGGATGGAAGGCTTATTACCTTTGCCAGTGGCCGTGCTTCGAGGGATTTCCGCGTCGGCTATTACCTGATCCGTCCCGACGGAAGCGATCTTCACCTTCTGATTCCAAAGGGGACGTGGACGACCTGGTCCCCCGACAGCAAGTGGCTTTACTACTCAGAGGGCTTCCGCCGGAAACCGGGGCTTTAAACTGCTGAAGATTCCGGTAGAGGGTGGCACGCCTGTTGTGGTACGCACAGACAACGCTCGCGGACCAGCGCTGGCGCCCGACGGATCCGCCTTGTACTATGTGGTTCCTCTGCAGAACCTCAACGGTTCGCTGGACTACGAACTGCGTGTGGCGCGTCCCGAGAGTGGCCCATCGACCTTGCTGGTGCGAATCCCCGGCCAGCGCTTGCCGATATGGCAGGGCTGCCACCCGGTGATTTCGAAAGACGGAAAGTGGTTGGTCATGCCGCTCGAGGACACCCTGGGCACCAATATCTGGATTGCCTCTACCGCCGATGGGAAATTACGGCAGATCACTGACTTTGGACAGAAACGCACTTTCATCGCACGCCGCATGTCCTGGTCATCGGACGGAAAATGGGTTTTTGCCGCAGTGGGCGAAGGCGATTCCGATATCGTGCAGTTGGATGGTCTTCTGCAGTAACGGAACTTGCTGTTGGCGTTCTCCCCGCCCCATGTAGATCACGATCGAAAACGCAAAACCATCAGATCCTCGTCCACGTAGTCGTCGCCAATCTTCAGCGCGCGAGTTTCACAGCCGTAAGGCTCGAATCCGAGGGACTCGTACAAACGCCGGGCGGGAATGTTGTCGCTGCTGACCGCAAGCGTAATCTGTTCGATCCCAGGCAACAACCGGGCCAGGCGCAGCAACTCCACCAGCACGCCATGTCCCAATCTTCGGCCACGGTATTTTGCGCTGGTGTACACACCCCAGATGTGTCCGCGGTGTCTGGTTTTTCCTTCGCCGCGCCGAAAGAATCCAGCCATTCCGACCATCTGGGCACCGTCAAAGGCTCCCACTACAAAACTGTCAGGGGATGAGGCAGAGTCCAGGCGCTTCCTGATCGTTTCCAGCGGCATCGCTTTGTGTTCGTCTGGAGACTCGGTGAAGGCTCGAGGCTCGAGTTGCAGCGCTTCGAGGCGAAGCTGCTGGTAAGCCTCGGCATCTTGCTCGGTCAGGCGTCGGATGTCCATAATTCGGTCGTTACAGTTTATCGTCAGGTCTCTAAATCGCGCAGCGAGCCGCGAAAACCGCATCGCCCTGAACTGCATCTCATGCTGGCATCATCTGCAAATTCAAAGATCCGAAAACTAATATGATCCGAAAACTAAAATCCGGGGAATACAGGCTGTACTCCAGAAAGAAAAACCCAAAGACCGGCCGTCGACGGAATCTGGGAACCTTCTCGACCCGCGCCGGCGCCATGAAGCACGAGCGCGACGTTCAGTATTTCAAGAAACGCTGAACCTTGTCCGGGCAGCGCTGCTGATCAGGACGAACCTGATTTGACGATGCGGGAATAGTTTCACTGGTGGCGCGCGCCACGCGATGTCACCAGAACGCCGCGAATGACGGGAAAGCAGGTGGCCGCTATATCTTCTCGTGGGACGACGACAAATTCAGATCGGCGGTCTCGTCCAGAAGAAGCCGGCGCAGCCGGCGCAGATCGTTCAGCATGCGCCCGCTGACCGTCAGATGATGCTGCAGCCGGTGCAATTTGTATTCCACCAGGCGGAGCGCCTCCAGCCGGCGTTCGGAGCGGGCGGATTGGGCGGATGCGGCGTCGGCCGCAATCTCTCTCTTGGCTTCGACCAGGGTCTCAATCAGGAGCTGGATGTAGGACTGGGCATTCTCCACACTATCGAAGGGAGTCTGTACGGCATGGGTCCGGGGAAGAGCCATATCTAGTTCGATCGAATTTCCTGGCGGAGAGCAGGGACTTAGGACCTCGTTCCCTGCAACTACCTACGAAACGTGTACTTGAGTAATCGTACCCCGTGTTAGTGGGGGTTGCAAGCGGCCCGCTTTGAGGGTAAGTGACTCAGTTTGGGAAACTCCACTCCGCCGGCATCATCCTGAAGGTCTTCAGTCCTGAACTTCGAAATAAAGATGATAGTGATTTCGACACCCAGGATTGAACGGCTCACGGCAACTTGGGCACCAGGATTCGCTCTCCATGTACTGCTGAATGGTGAGTTCTGCGCCGCAGGCGCCGCAGAGGATTGCATGCTGGTTCCACTCGCGCTCCGGCCAGACTTCGATCGGATGATCGGCGAGCGCGGCGTGACAGTCCTTGCAGGCATAGTAGACGCCACAGCACTTCATCTTGATCGCAACAATGTCGCTTGGCCCGTGATAGTGCCGGCAACGAGTCTGCGAATCAAGATTTACGCCGCGAACTTGGGCAAGAGTCGAAACCATCGCGAACCCAGGAAAAAAGATGGCGGAGAGGGAGGGATTCGAACCCCCGATACCCGTTAAGGTATGTCCGCTTTCGAGGCGGATCGTTTCAACCACTCACGCACCTCTCCGGAAAACGGTCGTCGGCCCTGGGTCGTTGGCCTCAATTCACACGGTGAACTCTGGCTCGCGCCACTCGGGTTTGGCCAACGACCAGAGGCCAAGGACCAACGACCGACCCTACCGCCGACTTCGAAAAAAAGTCTGTAGTACCTCCCCGCAACGGCCCGCCAGCACTCCTGTGCGAACTTCCATTCGATGGTTCAAACTGGGGTGATTCAATACCTGCATCGCCGAATGGACGGCGCCGGCCTTCGGGTCATCGGCGCCATAGACCAGGCGCTTGAGCCTGGCGTGAACCAGAGCGCCGGCACACATCGCGCACGGCTCAATTGTAACAAACAGCTCGCAGCCCTCCAGGCGATGGTTACCGAGAGCTGCACCGGCCTCGCGCAGGGCGACGATCTCGGCGTGGGTGGTGGGATCGGAGTCGCCAATGTTGCGGTTGCTGCCCCGGCCAATTATTTTTCCGGCACACACTACCACTGCGCCGACGGGAACTTCTCCGGCTTCCAGCGCGCGTTGAGCCTCGCGGAGCGCTTCTTCCATGAAGAGTTCGTCGGTGCGTGCATCATCTGCCGAACGCGGTGGGTTGATCGAGGGAGCGTCCAAGGCACTCACTCCATCTGATGCTGTGCCAGCATCGAGGCCAGCAGCGGCAGGTTCGGACGGAGCGGTTGATTCACGAAAATATATTTTCCTGCGCTCTCGGCCAGCAGGTAAGTGGAATCCGGAGGCAGCCGGGAAAGCGCATCTTTGCGAAATTCTTCCGGGACAAAAATAAACACACGGTTGGGAGTGTTCCAGAAAGCAGGGAACTGCTTGTCATCCAAGAATGTGGGCGGCGCGTCGGGATAATTCGATCCGATCTCCAGGTTGGTGCCGAAGCGCCCGTTGTAGATCCAGACATGGCGGTGCGTATAAAACGGAATGCTCGAGCCGGAATTGAAATCGCCGTATTGAATGATCTGGTCCTGAGGGCGCAGGTAGGGAAGAATGGCATCGGCCAGTGCCCGCGAGGACATGCGCGGCTCGAATCGTTTGAAAGCCCAGTTGGCGGCAAAGAAAAATAGTGCCATGGCAAAAGCCAGGGTGAGCGTGGCCGCAGAATTCTTCCAGCGGCGCCGCAGCAGCCAGGCCCGGCCGAAGCCGATGAAAAAGAGCAGCATGGCGAAAATTGCCGGACCGCGCAGGGCAGCAAAAGTCTGCGGCGTCAGGTCGAAGATGTGCGCCATCGACAGACGATAAGTGTCCAGGTCGTGATACTGAAGCAGGCTGGAGATGCCGCCCTTGGAAGAAACATCCAATGAGGAGAGGACCAGATATCCGAGACATATCGTGGCCAGCACGCCGATCACGGCTAGTCCGGCTTGCAAACGCGGCAACCAGCGATCGCGGCTTGCCTCGGCATCGGCCAGTCCGACTGCCAGCAGGATGGCGATCGCCGGCCAGGCTCCGAAGCTGTAATACTCCATGCGCGAGCCGCTGGTGAGTGAGAAGAAAAACAAGATCAGCCCCGCCCAGATGAACAGCAGAAGCCGCGCCTGCTGTGCCGGCTCCATCGCCTTGCCCCAGGTTTTGGGACGAGGAAACTCGCGAAGCGCGTAGCCGATGAAAAAGCTCCAGGGAAAAAACCATACCAGGTGCAGCGCCCACCACAGCAGCAGCGGGACGGCTTCATAATCGGGTGGATAACGGGTGCCGAGAGCTCGCTTCAAGTGTTCGTTGATGAAATAAGACCACAGAAATCCGGGTGACCGCTGTTCCGCCAGCACATGCCAGGGCACGGCGATCACCAGAAAAATCAGGGCACTGGAAAAAATTCGCAGTTCGCGCCAGCGTCCCCAGCTGCGCGTAAAAAGGATGAAGAAAAAGACCACGCCGAGCGGAAACACCACGCCGATCAGGCCCAGCGTAAGCGTGGCCAGACCCATGACCACGGCGGCGCCCCAGTAGCCGACGCGCGGGCTCAGAGTGCCGGTCCATGCGCGCAGGAAAAGATAGAACAGGAGGGTAAGTTCAAAGGCGAAAATCGCCTCCGGAACCATCACGCGGGTAAAGAGCCAGGTTCCGACGCTGGTACAGATAACTAGCCCGGAATAAAAAGCCGGAGTCTCGCCAAACCATCGGCGGGCAAAAAAGTAAACCATCAGCACCAGTCCGACGACCGACAGCACCAGCGGCATGCGGGTCTGGAACGCGCCTTGTCCGAACAGCTTGTAGCTGATCGCTACCATCCAGTAGTGCAGCGGCGCTTTTTCGAGATAGCGGATCCCGTCCTGATACATCACCACCCAGTCGCCCCGCTGCAGCATCTCGCGGGAGACCAGCGCGTGTGACGCGTCGGCATCGTCAAGCAACGCCGGCTGTGCGGCGGTGGCGACGTAAACTCCGAGGGATAGCGCGAGAAGGATGAGGATGGAAAATCTGCTTTTCATTGATGCAATTGGGATCGAAGAGCGCTTGCCTTTCTCACGCGGGCCGGGAATAGAGGGTCATAACGCTTGCGACGAACTGCTAATCATAGCATTTGGATGAAGCGGTGATGGGCGAACACTCCCGCCCAAGCGGAGCTTGGACGGGGCACCCGCACGAGTCGCTAACCTCTACGCCATGGTGGCGTGAACTTCCAGATACTCCGCTTTGATCACGGTGTGGTTAGCGTCGCCCAGATTTTTCTTGGCCCAGTGCTGGGTCAGGTCTGCGGCGAGGGCTTTCTGGGCGGGTTCGTCGAGGCGGGCGAAGGCGGTTTGGGTGGGACCGAAATATTTTCTGAAGAAGGCCACCGCGTCCGCTGGGCCGAAAGGGTAGTCGAAGAGCAGTTCGCGTTTGTTGGTTTCGAGGCGCGCAATTTTTCCTGCACCGGTAGCGAGGCGTTCGGCCACAACTTTTTCTACTCCCCACAGCGACGGCGGCTGCATGCCGGGCGGAGGTGGAACGTGACGTGCCGTGATCTGGAACATCTGGCCTACGAAACCTTCCGGTGTCCAGTTTCCCATCGCAATCAGTCCGCCGGGGCGGCAGACGCGTTTCAATTCCGAGGCGACGACCTCGGGACGCGGAGCGAACATGGCTCCGAACATGGACAGCACTACGTCGAACTGGCCCGCGGGGTAGGGAAGTTTTTCGGCGTCTCCCTCAACGAATTCGACTTTCAGGTTTTCTGCTTGGGCGCGCTGCCGAGCCTGCTCCAGCAGGTTAGGAGCAATGTCGAGGCCGATGACCTGTGCGCCGGTGCGAGCGGCGGGAATCGATTGATTGCCGGTGCCGCAGGCGACATCCAGCACTTTCATCCCAGGTTTGAGATTGATTCTGCGGATGAAGCCTTCGGCCTCACTGAGCATTCAGCTTCGCGATCTGGCCAAAGTCGCCGGCGATCCAACTGGCGCGCAGCCGTTGTTTCAACTCCGCGAAGCCATCGGGTAAAGCTGCCATAACTGCCTCCCAAGCAAGTCAAGTTAACAAGAGTATAGAAGCAAGGGCGGTTTCGCATCCGGCGGGTGCTTGCGGGCAGCGCAAACCTTGAGGACTCGGCTGCGACCTTCTCATTTATTTTCCCGATCGCATCTGCTGCGCTGCTATCCAGCTTTCCATCTGCTGCCGGAGAACCTCGAGCGGCAGCGGACCCTTCCCGACTATCTCGTCGTGGAACGAGCGCAGATCGAATTTGTCGCCCAGCTTCTGGCGAGCCTCGTCGCGCAATTTCAGAATCTCCAACTGGCCTAACTTGTAAGCCAGAGCCTGCCCCGGCCAGGCAATGTAGCGGTCCACCTCGCTCTGCACGTTGGGCTCATCCATGGCTGTGTAGCGATGGAAGAGTTCTACCATCTGGTCACGCGACCAGTGTTTTTCATGAACTCCGGTGTCGACAACCAGGCGAATGGCGCGCCACATTTCGTTTTCCAGTCGTCCGTAGTCGCTGTACGGATCCTGATAGAACCCAATCTCTTTGCCCAGCCGCTCCGAGTAAAGCGCCCAGCCTTCGATGAAAGCAGTGTAGTCTCCGTTCCGGCGAAAGGCTGGAAGACCGGTTAATTCTTGCGCGATGGAAATTTGCAGATGATGGCCAGGGACGCCCTCATGGTAGGCGATGGCCTCGATATTCAAGGTCAAGCGATGTTCCGGGTCATACTCGTTGACGTTGATGTGACCGGGCCGCGAACCGTCTTCAGCTCCAGCGTTGTAGTCCGCCGGGACCTCGTTCGGAGCGCGAACCGGATCCATCGGGATTACCACCAGTTTATTTTTGGGCAGGCGACCGAAAAGTTTCGGGAGTTGGACTTCCATCTGGCGCGTGTACTTTTCGTACAGGTCAAACACCTGCTGGCCCGACTTGGCGTAGAAGCTGCGATCTTTCTTGATGTGTTCGTTCAAGCTGGCGAGATCGTTAAAGCCAAGCTTGCGCGCCAGCACCAGCATCTGCGCTGCGGTCTCTTCGACTTGTTGAAGTCCAATCTGGTGGATTTGTTCCGGAGTCAGATCGGTAGTGGTCAGCCGCCGAATTTCATAGCGGTATCGTGCGGCGCCGTCAGGAAGCGCCCACACGCCTGGCTCTGAACGGCCATGTGGCGCGTACTCATCGCGGACAAACGCGGCAAAACGTTTGTAGGCGGGCTGGACTTCGCTTTGGATCGCAGCCAGGACGGCCGATTTCAAACGCTGCTGATCGGCGGCAGAAATACTCGCAGGGAAGTTAGCCACCGGCTTGAAGAACGGACTGGCTTCGCCACTCTTGTCGGCCGCGTCCTGGGCCTCGGCAGCAACTTTTTCCATCAGGAAACGAGGCGGCATGAGATGGTCCTGCATGCCCTGCCGCATGTTCGCGGTTACCTGGTCGAAAGCCTTCGGAACCTGGTGGAGGCGCGAAATATAGTTTTCGTAGTCGTGGACATCGTTGAAAGGCGTCAGCCCGAGCAGTTCCAGCAGGCTGAGGTGCAGGCCATCCATCTGATTGACCGGCATTTCCCAGGGCTTGAATTGCGCACCCTCGATTGCCTCTCGCAAGTTTCGGATCATCAGCTCGCGGCTGAGCGCATCCTGGATTGAGAGGCCCGCGGCGTCAATGGCTTCGAACTGCGCGAGAAACTTCTGCTTGGCTTCCCGGTCCGACTGAAAAAACTGAGGAGAACGATCGGTCAGACGGTCGTTGTAGCGATTGTCACCCAGCGAGGTTGCCGCCTCCGGGTCGGAGCGCAACTCGTACTGCCATTCTTCGTCGAAGAGGGAGAGAAGCCGGGCTCGCCGGCTGTCGACATCGCTCTGGACTTTTGCAGGTGCGGCGTCTTGAGCGGATGACATCATCGAGAATAGCGACGCAAACAGTGTAGGCAAAACCAGCAAAAGAGTGACAGAAGAAAGGCGGTTGTTCATCAAGAACTCCTAGTCGATCTTCGTTTGTGATTTGTGATTTTCGATTCCGAGCTTCAATCCGTAATCTTCAATCCGCAATCTTCGAATATGTAACCCTGGCAACGCCGACAAAAGATGAACCGGTCCGGAACAATCAACCCTGCGTGCGTGATTCTGGAACGCCCACGACCAGGGCGCGTCTTTGAGGAAGTTGATCGTCCGGTATTTCGGCAATAAAGGTGACATCAATCCCCAGGCGGGCGCATTCCTCACGGGCCGCCTCGTTGAAAAAGTAAACTATATCGCCTCCAAAGCGATCCTTTATCCGGCGACGCTCATCGAGGGCAAACGGGCTGGCTGAATATACCTTCACATCAGGCGAATCGCGCAGGACGGCGCCCAGTTGGCGTTGGAAAGCCAGCGCTCCCTGCCGCACCTGCGCCATGGTGAACGCCACAACATGGTATGACATAGGCCTCTTGGAACTCGCCAGGGAAGTGCGGAGCATGGCTTCGCCGGGGCGAGTATGTCACTCCACCCGCCGTGTGCGATGCCGTGGCCGGGAATCAACCCGGCCAGCGATCCGCTTTAGCTCTCCATTTGTATTTGCAGGACTTCGCCCGGGAGCCGAACCATTCTAGACCGAGAGGACGATTCCAGGCGATCGAGGTCGATGGGCCTCCGTTCGCGGCTGACGAACGGAGTGTCGTCGGTTTGCATTCGTTCCATCCGGATGCCGAGGGTTCGCTCCAACTGATGTAAGTCGGAACGCTGCTCCCTGGCGAACAGGGTGGAGGCGACGCCGAGGTTGCCGGCGCGGCCCGTACGTCCCACGCGGTGGATGAAATTCTCCGCCACTTCGGGCAGATCGTAGTTGATCACGTGGGCAATGTCTTCAACGTGGATGCCACGTGAAGCCAGGTCGGTCGCGACCAGCACCTGGTAGCGTCCTTGCTGGAATCCAGTCAGCGCGGCGGTTCGCTGCGATTGCGAGCGATCGCCATGGATCATGGCCGCAGCAAAACCCTCACGGTTCAGATTCTTTGCCAGCCGTTCGGCGCCACGTTTGGTGCGCGCGAAAACCAGGCAGCGGCCCGTTTCCTTGGAGAGCAAGCGATGAAGCATTTCCTGCTTGCGATCGGCGGATACTTCGAAGGCCTGAACCCGAACGTTCTCGGAAGGTTTCAAGGTCGACCCGAAAGCGAGCCGCACCGGATTCCTCATGTAGTCGTTGACCAGGTGCACGACCGAAGCTTCCAGAGTCGCCGAAAAACACATGGTCTGGCGATCTTTGGGCAGGACTTTCGCAATTCTGCGAATCGCGGGAAGAAATCCCATGTCCAGCATGCGGTCAGCTTCGTCGAGGATGAGCACCTGAAGTCCGCGGAAATCAACCAGCCCGCGATCGAGGAAGTCTTCCAGGCGTCCCGGAGTAGCCACCACCAGGCGAGCTCCCCGGCGGAGAGCACTCAACTGCTGGCGTTCGGCCAATCCGCCGACGACCAGCACAGCGGGTGTCAATTTCGATCCGCGCAGCGCGTTGTATTGATCGACCACCTGCATTGCCAGTTCGCGCGTGGGAACGAGCACCAGGGTGGATATCCCGGGCGTGAATTTCCCCAGAAGCCGTTCGATGACCGGGATCAGGAAGGCCAATGTTTTGCCGGTTCCGGTCTGCGCCGTGGCGAGTACGTCTTTGCCGGCTAGCGCTTGCGGAATAGTAGCGGCCTGAATCGGGGTGGGGGTTATGAATTTTGCGAGTGACAATCTCTCCTGGGTATAAGGAGAAATTGGTAATTCTGAAAAACTTTGCATTCTTGTTTGGTTCTCTTTTTCTGTTGGCGGAAGCCATCGCGGCGCGCACACGAGCTTCCGGGCGAGCAGCAACTTGCATTGCCAGTTTTATTTACGCCGAAAACTTACGGGAGGGACTTAAGGCGGGAATTCAGGTCAAAACCGGAGCAACCGCACCACAACCGTGGTATTAGACGCATGAATAGTATAGCACGTGGGCTGGGACCTTACTGGCGATTCGGGGTTACGTTGGTGATGCGCGGGAACGATCTGCTTGTCCTCTGTGGTCGAAAAACCATGTCAACCACCGAGGACACGAAGGCACAGAGAGTGATTGCGCAGTCGATAGAAGACGCGACGGCTTTAGAAGCTGAATTGCGCCAGTTGACACTATCGCGACATCAGCACTAGCATGTGTTGCTCATGTGGGATCGGGTCGTCAAAGTTGTAGGCCTTGTGCTGCTGACAGCAGTAGTCGTGTCGGTTGTCTTACCCTGGTCCTATCTCCATCCAACCAACCTGAGAACATCCCGGCGGGCGACCGATCATTCTATTCTTGCAGTTCTGCCTTTTTTGCCGACTACACGACCGGTTTCCCCGATGTTCGTGACAACGACGTCTACCTTACGATCGTCCCAAGCCGATGACATTGTAGCTCGCGTTTGCGCTCGTCTCTGTTAGAGGTCTCTCCAGCATTCTTCTCACGGTCGTGACTCGGCGCGAGCGGCTACTCGCGCCCGAACTCAAGACCGTACTCGTCCGGATTTCGAATTCAAATCCTGAATACGACACGTCCCGCTCATTTTTCAAAGAGGAGGAGAAAGTCAATGCAATACTTGGCGCGCATGCTGTGTCTTCTGTTAGTCCTTGCTTTATTCGGATGCGGCGGAGAAAACAGGACTTCAAACCCCACGGGCGGAGGAGGAGGCCCAAGTACGACTCCACCACCACCGGTGCAAAACAGTGCGACTAATTGGCAATTCAGCACGACGTCCGCGGTTTCGGAGATGCCCGCTTTGACGATTAGCGGCAGTGTCGGTCGATCCGGCAGCGCGATAAGCGCTAAGTTTCACGTTGACGGCTCGAATTGCTTCGACCCGCTTAGCACTGTGACCTTAACTGGTACTCTGACAAATGATGATCTCTCCCTAACCTCGAACTCTGTTGCGGACAGGTCACCACTTTCACCGGCAGAGTCACCCACGACGCCCTTGCCGGGTGGTCTTCACCGGGACAATTTACCGGGACATATACCATCAGCGGCGGCTGCGCGAACGGCGATCAGGGGAGTGTCACCGGCATCAAGCTACCTTTTATCAATCATCTCGTGACCGGCACTCTTATGGCGTCCGGCGGAGAAACATTCCACCTGGAAGGCGACATGACTTTGCAGGGCGCGATCTCTGAAGGTAGCTTTGGGATCACAGGATCTGTGGCTTTCGACACCCCCTGCTTTAGTCCATCGGAGATCAAAAGTGGAGTGTTTCCTTCGGGCAGCTATATCCTGGGCACGTCTGTGGCACTTGTATTTGAGACGGGAAACGGAACCATCGCCTTCCTAGGCACGTTGGATCCGGACAAGAGCGAGATTAGTGGGACCTACACCGCCTCCGGCAGCACCTGCGATCAGACCGGCACGGCACTCCTGGTTCTTGTTCCGAACCGCTAACTAAGAAGTTAGGAGCAAGAGAATGCGAAAAGAAGTAACTTGGTGAAACCTGGCTAAAGTTGAGGACAGACGGGACGTTTCCCAAACTATCGCTCAGTAATCTGAATGTCGAGGCACCACTTCTCGCTTTTATCTAGCCTGGTGGTGAACTCGGCAAGCGTCGCGTCGCTCCTAGTTTTCTTTCCCGCTTATATCGGACGCAAACCGCTAGGTGTCGACGGTCTGCGCAGTCAGATAGCGCAGCGCTCGATCGACACATGATTCCAGGTTTTCGTCGGTGTCGATAAGGAGTTTGGGTTGCTCGATCGGCTCCCATGCGTTTCGGATTTCGCGATAGACCTCGGGTGTACGATTCGCGGCGAGGTGGCTGTTTGCCGCCAGCGCTTCCGCGATGCGACCTGTTGCTGTCGCTTCTGAACAGACGCACTCCAGCGTGGCCCAGGTGGTCCCCAGTTGTGAACAGAACTCGATCACACGGTCGCGCTGGTAGCGTCGGGAGAAGGTGCGGCCATCCAACAGAACCTTGAGTTGGGCATGTTTGGATAGCAGATACGCGGCGGTTTGCAACATGATCTCCTCGCAGAAATCGTCCTGCGACAACGAATACTCGACATACGGCGGTTCGAAAAGCGAAGCTCGAATTACGTCCTTATCGAGAACCGCGCCCGGCAGCCGCTGCGCCAGTGCTCGCGCCAGCGTGCTTTTGCCTGTCCCCGGGAGGCCCGCAATGATCACGATCATATGAATTCTCTTATTGGTCCTTGAGGAGGAGGTGCTAAGTCTTGGTTTTGAGGCTATGGCCCAGGGCCACCAGGAAGATGGCGCTCTTGCCCTGCGCATGTGGCGAGAAGAACTGGGTCACATCGTCGTCGAAAAAGGTCAGGCCGGTGGCGCCGAGGTGCTGGGCGTAGGCCGCCAGGTATAGCTTGCCCCCCAGAATACCCGCTTCGAGTTGGACGGCTCGATATCCCCGATTGCCGAAGCGCTGCAAGATCGGGCCCAGATCCGCGAGGAAGAAAACATCCACGGCGGCGTCGGCGGGCAAGGCTTGCTGTAGTCCCAGGTATCCCGCCTGGTCGCGGAAATCTCCCGGCTTCAGAAATTCCAGCTCTTGACGGCGGCGATGGAAGACATAAGCCCCGGGCTCCAGACCTTCCACGGCGTGGACGATCAGGTACAGATGGTTCAATTGAGATCCCACCGGATCCAAAAAGTCCGCAGGCACGCCGCGTGTGGCCCGGTCGAGCATGGTGGAGAGCTGCACCAGCGTGATTGGCGTGCGAGTGAACTTGCGGCTGGAACCGCGCCGCAAGATGACCTGTTCGATCGGGTCGCGCGGAATTTCCGCGTCGGACAGCGGTTGAAGTTGAATCGTCGGCCCCGTCGGAGGCGGGAAATTCGTGAGCGGCGTGCCGCCCCGCCATGCCGCAACTTCCGCCGGCGAGTAAAGCGAAGACGAACTATGCATCTCGCGCATCAACGGATAGTCAATCTCTTTGCGAGATAGCGGGACAGTTTCGAGCCCGAGAGGGAAGACCTCTGCGGGCGGTTTCGGCGGGAGGCTGGGGGCGTAGCCAAGCGGCACCAGGGAAAAAGCCACCTCGCGCTGGATATCGACATCGAGCAGCGCGTTTACGGTATCGTCCACAAAACCGCAGACAACTTTGGCAGGCAGCCCCAACGCCGTGCCGACCGCCAGCAGGTTGGCGAGCAGTGTGCCGTTGTCCCAGCCGAAGTGGCGATAGGTGCGGTCCTGATATTTCCAGGCGTTCCGCCAGTACGTTCCGGTGCAGACGATGGTCAGCGGAGCATGGGCGACGGCGGCCTCCGAGGCGGTAGCGGCGATCAGGACGCTGCGATAGTCCCCGGCGCGCAGTTTGCGCAAGCCAAATTCGGCGGCGGCAAAGTGATAGACGCCGGCTTCGAGATTCGAGAGATCGCCGCAGACCAGGTAGAGTTCGACCTCGTAAAGCGCGCCGGTGCATGCAGCGGCGCGAAAGTAGATTTCGCCGCCCGGGTATTTCCGGTGCCGGGTAATGCCTGCGGAAAGGTAGAGCAGTTGAGCGATGGCTTCTAGATCAGGCGTGGCAGCGGTTTGTGGCGGAACGATTTCGGCGATGGCGGAAAGGGCGGCTACTCCGGTCTGGCGGAGTTCGGCGGGCAAAGGCGACGGATCAAGCGTCGGGTAAATTTTGAAGGGGATGGGCTGGTTATTGAAATCAAGAAAATGCGCGTTGTTGCGAACGCTCGCATAGGAATGCTTGGTAGCGTTGTGATATTTCCAGGCGACTTCGGAATCTTGGTTACCGGGCATGGAAGGGGACTCCAGTCAGCATACGCTTCAACCGGCTTCGTACTGAATCGCCATCGTCATGAACCCGGCTTCAGCCTGGTGAGCGCCCGGGAGGGGCGCCTGATGGTAGCCCGGCGCTTCAGAGCCGGGTAAGCGTTTTACGCGGATGAAGTCCCGTAGGGACGATTGAAACCTCGAGGCTGGTTTCAGCCGTCCCTCCGGGACGTCACATCCATCGCGCCGCCCACCCAGCGATGAATCACTGGGCTACCATCAGGCGCCCCTCCGGGGCGCTTCACCGTAGCGCCGGCGTCCCGCCGGCTGTCGGGTGGGCGTCTCGCCCACCCATCACGCGCCCAGCTACTGCCGCGACAACGGTTAGTGATATGCTTACGGCGATATGAAGATACCGAGCCTGCTGCGAAAAATCTTCATGGTGGACCTGCTTCAGGGGTTGAAGGTCACCTTCCTTTATCAGGATCCGAAAGAGATTTATACCGAGCAGTATCCGCTGCAGAGGCCGCAGGTGGCGGAGCGCTACCGCGGAGCGCCGCGGCTGAATGTGAATCCCGATACCAATGAGACTATGTGCATTGCCTGCGACCTGTGTGCGCTGGCGTGCCCGGAAAATCTGATCGTGGTTTCCAGCGAACGCAACGAAAAGACCCGCCGCAAGGAACTGACGAACTTTACCTACGACCTGAGCCGGTGTATGTTTTGCGGCCTGTGCGAGGACGCCTGTCCGACTGACGCGCTGGAGTTGACCCAGGACTTCGAACTGGCCAGCTACACGCGCGACGGCGCCATTTGGAACCGGGAGATGCTGGAGAAGGGTCCGCAGCCCACACAGTTCAAGCATTAATCGGCGGCCTTCGGCAATTGGACTGGCAGGCTTATACTATCCGCAGCGCTGTCCGTAACCAGGTGTCGGTATTCAGGTGTCAGGAATCAGGAGACCCTCATGCCCCGGTTCGTTCCTCTCCCCGCGTTCTGCCTGCTTTTCATCTTTCTGACCCCAGCCACAATGCTGGCGGCAAAATCTGACGCCGACCGCTTTCAGATCAACCGCGATATCCAGATCCAACCTGACGAAAAGGTCGGGGACGTCACCTGCATTAACTGCTCCGTCTATGTCCGTGGCAGGGTTTCTGGCGATGTCACTACGATCAACGGAAACGTGGTTGCGGAACAGGGGGCCACTATCGCTGGAGACGTCACGGCGGTTCGGGGCAATGCCCGGATTGAAAACGGGAGCCAGGTGGGAGGCGACTTGATCTCGGTCGCAGGCGCTGTGCGCCGGGATCCCCAAGCCACGATCGGCGGCGACGTTACTTCCCTGGCCGGAGGCGGCTGGTTCTTTGTGATTTTCCTGCTTCCATTTCTCGTCCTGGGCGGCATCATCGCGCTGATTATCTGGCTGATTCAGCGCAGCCGGCACCCGGCCCCGGTACCGGCTTACACTCTGCGAAGGAACTAGGGCTTGCGCTTCGAATATCCGATCATAGATCGCCCGAACGATTGCCGAAGTTCGCGCCAGCTCGTTTTCCAGCCCGTTGGGAAAGTCACGCCCCAAAACTTGTGCCGTAAGCTTTTCCGTCATCTGGCGTCCGTGTTCGGTTGCGGGAAGCCATTTGCCGGCTCGACCCTCCGCCAGGCGAGCGAAGTGCTCAACCGTGCGCAGCAATTCGGCAGCATGGTCAAGCGTGGCGGCTTCACTTTTGCCCAGTAGTCCGGCAGCGGCGCATCGCCATAGCCGGTCACGCAGGTTGCCCTGTTTGTTGGGCACATCGTGCTTGACCAGCAGGTAGCCTGTGATGAAGTCAATGTCGTAGATTCCCCCGGGAGAAAACTTGAAACTGCTTTCGCCGCCTTCCGCAGTTTCAAGTTTGGTCCTGATGTCGCGGACCCCGAGGGCGAAGGTGGGATCCTCGGCGAACCTTCCAAAAAGCGTTCTCAGGCCGGCCAGCGAGCGCTCCCCAAGGGCTGACGAACCCGCCACCAGGCGCAACTTGGTGTAGGTCAGAGCTTCCCAAGCCTGGGCCTCATGTTCGAAATAGGCGGCCAACTGGCTGGGAGTGATCAGCAATTCGCCTTCTCCGCCGCGCGGACGCAGGCGCGCGTCCACCTGAAACACCGTGCCTTCTCTGGTGTGAGCGGAGAGGGCGTGCATCATCTTCTCGACGCAATTGGTTAGCGCGATCCGGTC
Source organism: Terriglobia bacterium (assembly GCA_963734265.1). Taxonomy (GTDB): domain Bacteria; phylum Acidobacteriota; class Terriglobia; order Terriglobales; family Acidobacteriaceae; genus JAIQFF01. Next base: position 218,603 of record CAVTGN010000007.1, on the reverse strand, counting down.
TCCTTCCTCCGCACACACAAAAAACACATCCGCATCGGATAGAAAATCAAACTCGCCGTTTCCCAGTCTGCCCACTGCCAGCACCGCAAGTCCCTCAGGCGCGCCCGCTATGGAAAGTGCAGTCGCGATGGCGTCCTCGGCGGCCGCGGTGATGCCGCTAAACGAGGCATACACGTCCCGCAATTCGATGATGTCTCGAGCGCCCACCGCAAAAGCGCGATGCCTGAAGTGCTCCCGCAACAGCGCCAACTTTTCGCCATATGGAGCCCCTGAGTCCGCCAGGTAAGCGAATACCGGATCCCGGGCTGCTGGTGCGATTCCCAGAGACTGTTCTACCGCCGCGGTGTCGAACAGGTGTCCGCGAACGAGTCGCGGCCGTACTTCTTCGGTTTCTGCGAGTGTGGCAATCTCCTCTGGATTACAAACGAGAATTTCGGTGAGGTAGTCACTGGCCTCGAACAGGGGCAGGGCACGAGTCACCTCCTGCTGGTGACGCAGCACGGCCGCATAACGCTGCGAACTGGTGAAGGCCGAAGCCAGAAACCGGTGAAGATTCTTTCGGGTTTGCTGGTTCAGGTCCTGGCGGCTCGCGATTTCGTGGAGCGCCGGCGCATCAATCGACAGCCGCTCCAGTACCTGCTGATTCGACTGGTCGGGTGTTACCGGTTTGAGCGGGCTAAGCAGCTGGAATTGGGCGCTCGGCGCATGCTGATGGCCGGGGAGAGCCCGGCTGTCTGTCAATCGGACCCTCAACATTCGGAGCATCGACATTCGGAGCATCAACCCCGGACGCCTGGTTTGGTAGTTTCGATGGAGGCAAGACTCGCGGCTCGGATTGTCAGCATACCCTCAATACCGCCTCGTCCCGAAATATTTCCGAACTCCTACGGTGTTGTAGCGGCCCCAGGGTCCGTTGGGGCCAAGGTCCGCCGGTCCCAGATTTCGGTCTCGCGCTCCGAAGCGGGTAAACAGGAAATGCTGGGTCACCCGCATTTCGAACCCCTTTCCCAGATACAATCCGCCGCCCCATGCGTTCTCCAGCCCGATGGCGTCAAACGACCAGGTGTAAAGAGTCTGTGGAAGATTCTTGCCAAACAGGAATCTGGGTTCTCCAAACAGGAAGAACCTGCGGAACTGCCCCCGGCCAAAGGGATGCGCTTCCACATATCCGGAGATCATGTAGCGCGCGAAAGCGTTGCAGGGATCGTTGACCCCGCCAGAAATTCCCGCGTCAGCACGGCACAAATTCGGATCAATCTCGTTGTGTGGGGGCGCAAGGTCGAACTGTCCGTAACCCCAGAAGGTATCGCGGGGAAGGAACATCCGCTCCGAGCTGTCATGGGTCGACCTTTGGGTGGTGGTGGCAGTTTGTGCCGTGTCGGTCTGTGCCGATAGAACACCAGAGGTGGTCAGACATAGAAACATCCACAGCAGCGCCTGCTTCATGAGGCCTCCGCAAGAAGTTTTGGTGTTGCGTGATGAATATCAGGGCCGGGCACCCGATGTGACTGGTGGTTCTCGGAATACGCCCGAAACCGCATGGCGCGGAAAGCCTGCCCACGCGGGCGCCACATTGTACCTTGGGCCCGAAACTTTTAGGTGTGATCCTGTTGAGCTAGTTCCTGACCTGATGCAAATCTGTTATGGTTCACGCCGCCCTGGTAAGGCCTCGCCCAGTTGCGCTGCACAAGTTGCGTTACACAAGGCCGCTCCGGTATTCTCACCTTAATCTGCCTCGCACTTTCAGCAGCGCCAAGGAGATCGACATGAAGGCTGTGCGCAGGGGAAGTGTCCGCGCATCTTTTGTACTGGGATTGGTGATCACTATGGCTGCATCCGCCCTCGCCGCGAATATCTATGACTTCACCCTGCCTTCGATCGACGGCAAGCCTATGCCCCTGGCCGATTTCAAAGGCAAGGTGGTTCTGGTGGTCAATGTCGCCAGCCGCTGCGGCTACACCCCCCAATACAGCGCGTTGGAATCTTTGTATGAGAAGTACAAGGGCCAGGGATTCGTCATTGTCGGCTTTCCCGCCAACAACTTCGGCGCGCAGGAACCAGGGCACCAACGAGGAAATCAAAACTTTCTGTTCCCGAAAGTACAACGTGACCTTTCCGATGTACAGCAAAGTGTCGGTTAAGGGTGACGATCAGACACCGCTGTACCAATACCTCACGAAACAGACATCTGCGCCGATCGCGGGCGACATCAAGTGGAACTTCACAAAATTCCTGGTCGATCGCAACGGCAACGTGGTGCAGCGCTTTGAATCCGCGGTGACGCCCGATTCGAAAGAAGTAGTCTCCGCTGTGGAAAAGCAACTGAGTCAGAAATAGGCGGCGGCCTCGAATTCGTCCCCGCCACACTTTTGCAGACGGGCATAACACCGGTGCACAGTCCATCGAACGACTGAAATACCCTGCGTGTCCCGATCTTGCCTACGTAAATTCATATCAGAATTTTCTATTCCTCCCACAACTAGAATTGATGGGAACATAAGTCCAGATATAAGTTGAGGATACGTTTGGCCCGCGTATTGCAGTGAGAGACCGCATCCGGGGGTGGACAATGCCACAGGAGGTCTCTATCTCCTACCAAGCGGTCAAGAGCAAGGTCTATAAACTGGTGGACGCGATGGTCGAAGGCGACAAGACCACAATCGAGGTTCAGGAATCCATTCGACGCTGGTGGAGCCTGATCCACCCTTCCGACCGAGCCGTTGCCCAGAAATATCTCCTCATGGTGCTGGAGAAGTCCAATTCGACTCTGGGGGCTATCATCCTGGGCCTGCCCGAGGCAAAGGAAGCCAAGACGGTTCGCCAGATAAACGCGGCAAGAATTCCCACACGAGCGGATCGAGCTGAAATCAGCAGCCCGGTTTAAATCACTTCAGTACGTTGAAAAGGCCCGGCTTTTCGCCGGGCTTTTTTTTATCTTTCCCCCCATTCTGTCATCCCGACCGGAGCGCAGCGGCGCAAGCGAGGCGGAGGGACCTTGTGTCCCCAAGAGATCAGCTACGGTCCGACAAGTCTTTGCGGTCCTTTGCGCCCTTTGCGGTTCAAGTTCTCGTGTCCAATTCCGGCGGCCGACCGCTCGCGGGCGACAGCAACACAAGGTCCCTCCACTTCGCTTGCTGCGCTGCGCTCCGGTCGGGATGACAGTTCTTGCAGGGCATCGAGCACATCCTCCAGCCGACCCTGCAGGGATGGCACTTTCGTCAATTCTTCTGGCCCCAGGTCATATATGTCGGGATTCAGGAGGGACGGAGAGCGCCTGCTACAATCTTTCGCATCGTAAAGGCCGGCAGTGAGCGTAATGCGGTCCCGGTGGTGCAAGGAAATCTATTGTTTTTATGACCCGAATAGCGAAGCCTCATGCCACCGCATGCGGAAGAAGAGCATTCAGCAGCCAGCCCTCAGCCTTTGATTCCCGGGCTCGCTGGAGTCCCCGCAGGCTCAAGGACCGGGACACAACCTCTGAATGTCGATCGCTGATCTCTGAATAATGAGTGCTGAATGCTGAATTCTCCCCATGGACTTTGAGCAGCTGGAAACCTTTATCCAGGTCGCGCGCCATAGCTCCTTCTCCCGAGCCGCGGAGAAGCGCTTTCGCACGCAGCCGGCGATATCGTCCCAGATACGCGCTCTGGAGGAGGAAGTCGGCGCCAAACTCCTCGATCGTTCCGGTGGCAGGGTCTCGATTACCGCCGCTGGCAAGCTGTTCCAGAAATATGCTGAGGAAATTCTTGAAGCCCGAAAAACGGTGCTGACCGCGATCGCGGAGACCGAACGCGCGCCTCGCGGCGAGATCATCGTGGGAGCCAACGAAGGCACTTGCCTGCACATCCTTCCCGAAGTTTTCGCCGAATTCAAGAAACTATATCCCGATGTGGCCGTCAACATTACGCGCGCCGATTACGGAAAAATTCTCGAATCGGTGATCGACAACTCGGTCGATTTCGGATTCATGTCAATGCCGATTAACGATCCGCGCCTGACGGTGGTTCTCATCCATCGCGACGAACTGGTGGTCATTGCCCCACCCCAGCATCCCCTCGCCCGGTTAAAGTCCGCGCCCATCTGCGAAGTCGCGAAGTTCCCTCTGGTCATGCCCAAAGCAGGGCATACCCGGGACGCGCTGGAAGAGCTCTTTCACGAAAACAAATTAAAGCCGCAATACGCCATGGAGCTCGATTCCAGCGAACTGCTCAAGCGCTTCATTGCCGCCGACGTAGGCGTGGGCTTCATTGCCCGCTCGAACGTGCAGGAGGATGTGCGCGCCAACGCCCTGGTTGCGATTCCCATGGCCGAGCCGCGCATTCGCCGGGACCTGGCGCTGGTCTTTCGCAAGGACAAGGCTCTCAGCCGCGCCGCCCTCGCCTTCATGGACACCACGGTCAGAATCAAGACCGTCGATCCGGTCGTCTCGGCGAAACTCTAGAGGCGTTCCCAGCTCTTGCGTTAGAATCCCGGCAGTGAAACCTGTTCCCTTAGCCCTTATCCTTGGTTGCTCTTTACTGCTTTCGGCCCAGACCCGCAAGCCTGTCAAACCGGCGCCGGCGTCTTCATCAAAACTGATTTCCGTCAAGGAGACGGGTTCGAAGCGCTACACCTCGGATCAAGTCACTGCCGCCACTGGACTGCGTCCCGGCCAGACAGTCACTGAGGACGACTTCAAACTTGTCAGTCAGCACCTGGGCGAGACCGGCGCATTCAGCAGCGTGGCTTATACCTTCCAGTTTTCGCCGGAGGGTTTCAAACTCGATTTGCAGGTCGTCGACAGCGATCATTTTGTGCCGGTACGCTTCGAGAATTTCGTGTGGCTCTCCGATCAGGAACTATTCGAACAATTGCGTTCACGGGTGCCCCTTTTCCAAGGCCAGTTGCCCACCGGCGGGAACCTGGCGGACCAGGTTTCGGATGCCTTACAGACTCTCGCCATCGAACGCCACCTGCAGGGTAAGGCCGACTATTTGCGCACTGGACCGCAGGATGGTCCCGTCGAATCTTTCGATTTCACCATCACCAACCAGGCGATCCACATCCGCCAGGTGGAGTTCCCCGGGGCGGGACCGACAGAATTGCCGGCGCTGGAAGCTGCCGCAAAGGGCCTTTCCGGGCGGGATTTCGAGCGCACCACCCTTCGGCGCTGACGCGGAGAAGAAGTTTCTTCCCGTCTACCTCGAACGGGGCTACCTGAAAGCGGTCTTCTCAGACGCTCAGCCCAAAGTCGTGGAGGACAATCCGCAGGAGACCATTGTGGATGTAGCGTTCCCGGTGAGTCCTGGCCGCCAATACAAGCTGAGTGGCCTGGTGCTGTCGGGCTACAAGCTGTTTCCCGTCGAAAAGCTTCGCGACCTGATTCACCTGCAGCCCGGCCAGCCTGCCAACGCGGTCGAGGTGGACAAAGACATTGAAGCGCTCAAGCGGCTCTATGGGACTCGCGGCTACATGGCCGCCCAAATAAAACCCGATCCCGAGACCAACGACGACGACTCCACGGTCAAATACGTCTTCCAGTTTGACGAAGGCGAAGTTTACAAGATGGGAGACTTAGAGGTTCGGGGCCTGGACAGCAAGGCGACCGCCGCCGTGGCAGCCGCGTGGAAGCTGCGGGAAGGAGATACTTACGACTCCGGATACCCGAAGCGCTTCGTCGACTCCGCCAACAGCCTTCTCGGGAGCGACCAATGGGACATCGTGGTTCACGAATCACCAGAAGACAAGGACAAGATTGTAGATGTTTCACTCCACTTCGAAGCCAAGCGCTGAACCAGTCTTCCCGGCGCCCGAGTCTGAATATCCGCGCGTTTTTTGGGATAATTGAGGAAGCGGCCGTTTTCCATGGGCATCTAAACAACGAGCATCTAAACAACCGTTGCACACTCCAGTGATAAGGAGAAATCACCGAATGAGTTCCGTTCCGTCGAAATCCGCACTCCTGGCCACCTTGCTTCTCGGTGCAACTCTCGCCATCCCGGCTGCGCTCGCCGCCGACAAACCTCAAACCTTCACCGGCAGGGTCAGCGACGCCATGTGCGGCTCCGGGCATATGATGGCTGGAAAACCTGCCGAATGCGTCCGGGCCTGCATCCGTAAAGGCTCGAACTATGCCCTGGTCGTGGGCGATAAAGTCTACGCTCTCGATACCACCGACAAATCCGCGCTCGACACGCTCGACAAGCTGGCTGACCAGCAGGCCAAAGTCACCGGCCAGGCCAACGGAGACACCATAGCGGTCAGTTCCGTCGCTCAAGCCAAATAGGTCGGCGAGTCGCGCCCTGAAGGTATTGACCTTGACACTCGGGACTTTTTTTCCTGATTTTCATATTGTGGCCCCGACTGCCTATGTTATGTTTTAGCGAATTTAGCCTAGCACCGCGGGAGGATACTCGAATTGTCTAGAGACATGGTCCCCAAGAAGATTTTCTTCACCAAGGGGGTCGGGAAACATCGCGAACGCCTTACTTCCTTTGAGCTGGCCTTGCGCGATGCTGGCATCGCCGCGCAGAATCTGGTTCGAGTCTCCTCAATTTTTCCGCCACAATGCAAGCTGGTACCGCGCTCGCAGGGCTTGAAATACCTGAGCCCGGGCGAAGTGGTTTTTTCCGTGGTAGCTGAAAACTCCACCCACGAGCCGCATCGCTTGCTGGCCTCGAGCATCGGCGTGGCCATCCCCGCTGATCGCAATACGTACGGCTACCTCAGCGAACATCACTCCTTCGGCGAGACCGAAGATGCTGCCGGCGACTATGCGGAAGAACTCGCCGCCGAAATGCTGGCGACTACGCTGAACGTGGAGTTCGACCCTGACCGTTCCTGGGACGAGAAGAAGGAAATCTATCGCATCTCCAACAAGATCGTCCGCACAGCCAACGTGACCCAGTCCGCCGTGGGTGACAAGCGCGGTCTCTGGACCACGGTGATCGCGTCGGCAGTCCTGATCTTTGATTAATGATTAATGTAGGCGCGAGCGTCCCGCTCGTGCGGAACCGTCACTGCCGCTGCCGCACGAGCGGGACGCTCGCGCCTACATTCTATTTCCGGGCCAGCGCTTTTTCCTTCTTCGCCTTGTGGTGCTCACCGTTCTTAGCCCAGCCGCTCCAGCACCGCCGCCACGATCAGCGGCAAGCCCACGGTCGCGTCCACGAATACTTCGCCAAATTTCCCGCCCTCAGCGGGCGGCACGAACTTTCCCCACGAGATCGCTTCGCTATACGGGCTCCCCGACAATCCGCCCCAATACACCGGCTCTGGGCAGATCCGCAAACCGTAGTGATAGCGCTTCAGGGGAACATTTTCCCCCATGCGCCGATGCCGCAGCTCAATGAACGGACCAAACTGCTGCGACCAGTTTCGCGGCACTCCTCCGCCAATGGTAAAAATCCCAAGCCGCTTCTGCCGCAGCAGGGTGGACGCGAAGTGTTCGAGATCCTCGAACGGGTCAAAGCGCAGTTTGTGTCTGCCTGCAGCCTCTCTCATGCGATTGGAAAGGGCCACGTCCAGGCCCAGCTCCGAATCCGTAAAAGCAGGCACGAATACCGGCACGCCCTGCTCAAACGCCGATTTCAGTATGCCGCGCTGCCCCTTGGCATGCCCGGCCAGGTATTCCCCGATCGCGTGGTTGAGTTTGTAAGAGCAAAGTATTTCGCTGGGGTCCCAACGCTCCAGTACCTCAAACATCACTTTCTCTACGTCGTCCAGATTCTTCTCCGGCTCCAGGGTGTCGTAGACGCGGTTGTAACCCTGCTCGTAGAGTTCGACGTCCGAAACTTCAGGGTTGTAACGAAAATGGGCGCGCCCGGTGGCTTCCACCAGCCCATGCGCCATGAGGGCGCCGGTAGAGACGATGGCATTGACAATGCCACGATCGATCAACTCCGCGACGATCAGGCCCTGCTTGGCCACGGTCATGGCTCCTGCCAGAGTCATCACCACGAAACAGTCCTTGTCGCGGGCCATAGCTTCCAGCACGTCGACGGCTTCACCGAGCTGGCGGCCGGTAAACGCAGTCTTGGCCATCGCCCTCAGCAGGTCATCGATCGAGTGCACTTTTTTGAGATCGAGAGGCTCCAGTGGAATCAGCTTGTCTTCAATCGGATCGTGAAGATGGCGCTCCGAACCCGCGCCGTCATGATTATCATGTTTCAAGTTGCACCCCCCGTTGCGAAGCACTACTTTACTAGAAGCCCGCAAGCTATTGCTACCGCTACTAAGAACGGAGAACTGAAAACCGGAAACTGTTATCCTTGAATTTCGTTCTCTAAGGGAGATTTCCTCATTGCCGCTACAAAAATTCCAGGTCGGCCTGATTCAGATGTCCGCCACGCCCGATCCTGACAAGAATCTGCAACGCGCCATCGACAAAGTCCATCAGGCGGCCGCTCGCGGCGCGCAAATCGTCTGCCTGCCCGAGCTCTTTCAGACCCAGTATTTCTGCCAGCGCCAGGATGCAAGCTTGTTCGACCTCGCCCAACCGATTCCTGGCGCAGTCACTACCCGCCTTTCCGCGCTGGCCAAGCAGCTTCGCATCGTCCTTATCGCGTCGTTGTTCGAGAAGCGCGCCCCGGGTGTATACCACAACACCGCCGCCATTTTCGACGCGGATGGCTCTCTGCGCGGGCTTTATCGCAAGATGCACATCCCCGATGACCCGCTTTACTACGAGAAGTACTATTTCACTCCTGGCGATCTCGGCTACCGCGCTTTTGATACCGGCGTCGGACGCGTGGGTACGCTCGTGTGCTGGGACCAGTGGTATCCCGAAGGCGCGCGGCTTACGGCATTGCAGGGCGCACAAGTAATCTTCTATCCGACGGCGATTGGCTGGCATCCTTCGGAGAAAGCCGAGTTCGGCGAGTCGCAACACGACGCTTGGCGCACCATTCAACGCGCTCACGCCATCGCCAACGGAGTCTACGTAGCGGTGGTAAACCGTGTCGGACATGAAAACGGCGACATCCGCGGCGCTGCCACCCCGGGAGACGGACTGGAATTTTGGGGAGGGTCTTTTCTGTGCGACCCCTTCGGCCGTGTCGTCGTGGAAGCCTCGCATGACAAAGACGAAGTATTGATCGGCACCGTCGATCTGCGAACCGTGGAAGACGTTCGCCGCAATTGGCCTTTCCTTCGCGATCGTCGCATCGACAGCTATGGCCAGATCACAAACAGGCTGATTGATTGAATCCGCTTCGCCATAGAAACAGTTCCAGAATGCCCGCCGAGTGGGAGCCGCACGCCGCCACCTGGCTGGCATGGCCGCACTACCGCGGCGATTGGCCCGGAAAATTTGAACCCATCCCCTGGGTCTATGCTGAAATTATTCGTCATCTGGGGCGGCATGAGCGAATCGAGCTGATCGTCAACAATCTGGCCGCTGAAAAGCATGCTCGAAAGGTTCTTACCAAAGCGAATGCCATGACCGACAACCTGCGCTTCCACCGCTGGCCGACCGACCGGGTGTGGACTCGCGACTCCGGCTGCACCTTCGTCACCGATGCTCGTGTGGCGGCGGGCGACTCGCCCGCGGGTTCCAAGCAAAGGGCCACGCTTTCGGCCATCACCTGGCGCTTCAATGCCTGGGCCAAATATCCCAATTTCAAGAATGACGAAAAAATTGGCAGCCGTATGGCCAAAGCTGCCCATGCCCGTGAAATCCGCCCGGCTCACGGCAAAGCACGGGTCGTGCTCGAAGGCGGCTCCATTGAAGTCAATGGGAAGGGAACTCTTCTCACCACGGAAGAGTGCTTGCTTAGTCATACCCAGCAGCGCAACCGCGCCATGTCCCGAGCCGACTACGAAAAAGTTTTCTCTGATCACCTAGGAATAAAGAACGTAATCTGGCTGGACTCGGGTATCGCCGGGGACGACACCCACGGCCACGTCGACGACATCACCCGTTTCGTCTCACCCGACACGGTCGTCACTGCGGTGGAATCAGATCCCGACGACCCCAATTACGAGCCCTTGCGCGAAAATATTCGCCGCCTGCGTGCGGCCGCCGATCAGGACGGCAAGTCCCTGGGAATCGTTGAACTCCCCATGCCCGGTGCCGTCATTTTCGAAGGACGTCGTCTGCCCGCCAGCTATGCCAACTTCTACATCGCCAACGGCATCGTGCTGGTGCCTGTCTTCAACGATCCTAACGACCGCATTGCACTGGACATTCTGGCTGACCTGTTTCCTGACCGCGAAGTCGTGGGCATATATTCCGGAGACCTGATCTGGGGCTTCGGTGCAATGCATTGCATGACGCAGCAACAACCCGCGATCTAATCGGCACGCTCGCCTCCAACTTTTGGTCGCGGTTTGCCACTCACTGAACCGGCACCGGATGCTTGGACTTTAGCGAATAATTTCGGACCACGCCGAAACCGGTAACGCCGATATGAACAATTGAGATCCAGCGTTCGATCTTGTGATGTCCGATGCGGTGCATCCAGTAGGAAAGGCCCACCGAGGCTGCCGTCCCTGCTGCTTCCAGGGAGGCAAATCCCGCGGAGTTATTTACCACATCGTCGGGAATCAGAATTTCGTCTCGCCCGCGGGCCTGGAAGTTGCGAGTCGAAGCGTAGTCGAGTCCGCGGAAGATGCCCACACCGGAAAACAGAAGGATATTGGTCCGGTCCCAGAAGGCATGGGGCTGCGGGAGTGGCTGGTCAGGATGAGCTTGCGTCTGGGCAGCGGCGCCCGCCGGCACCGGAGACGATTCCACCGTGGACTGGGCCACAGCCGGGCGGGCGCTCAAGAGAGAAGTGGTTAGAAAAAAGACCAAGACCAAAAGGGAAAACCGACCCGAGAGCATGTTCGCATTGTAGCGGCGAATTGTTTCCCGAGTGCCGTTTCGCGGGACACAACGGTGACTGGCCTCCGGAGTGGAACTGTGCTGACGGGCTTCCACCCTTATATAATGTTCGGTTTTACCGCTGTCGATCGAACAACTGGCTGACCCGGTCTGATTTTCTCAGCAGATTTGTTTACGAAGGGGAGGGTTTGTAATGGCGGCTTCATACAATGGTTTACCCGTGCCCGCAAACGGCGCTCGGATTACGTTCAGCAACGGACGCTACCAGGTTCCTGACAATCCGATTATTCCTTTCATCGAAGGTGACGGTACTGGCCGCGACATATGGAAGGCGTCGGTGCGGGTGTTTGATGCGGCCGTCGAAAAGGCCTACAAGGGCAAACGCAAAATCGCGTGGTACGAAGTGTTCGCCGGCGAGAAGGCCATGGCGAACTTTAACACCTGGCTGCCCGACGACACCGTGAATGCCATCCGCGAATTCCGGGTTGCCATCAAGGGTCCGCTGACTACGCCGGTGGGCGGAGGCATCCGATCGCTGAACGTCGCGCTGCGGCAGATTATGGATTTGTATTGTTGTGTGCGCCCGGTCAAGTACTACAAGGGTGTTCCCTCGCCGGTAAAGCATCCCGAACGCATGGATGTGGTCATCTATCGCGAGAACACAGAAGACGTCTATGCCGGGATTGAGTGGGAGCAGGGAACTCCTGAGGCGGCGCGGTTGATCGAGTTCCTGAACAAGGACATGCTGAAAGGCGGCAAGAAGCAGGTCCGGTTGGATTCGGGTGTCGGCATCAAGCCGATCTCGATTACCGGAACCAAGCGCCTGGTGCGGATGGCCATCAAGTTCGCGTTGGACAGCGGGCGCAAGAGCGTGACCCTGGTGCACAAGGGAAATATCCAGAAATTTACCGAAGGGGCTTTCCGTAAATGGGGCTACGAGTTGGCGACCGAAGAATTTCGCGACCAGGTCGTTACCGAGCGCGAGAGCTGGATTCTCGACAATAAAGATAAAGACCCGAATATTTCAATTGAGCAGAACGCCGCGTCGGTCGAGCCAGGCATGGAGTTTGCCACCGAGGATTTCCGGCAGTCCGTCTATAAGGAAGTCGAGACGGTTCTGGAGAGCATTTATGCCACTCACGGCAAGGGCGCGTGGAAGAAAAAGCTGATGATTAACGATCGCATAGCCGATTCGATCTTTCAGCAGGTGGTGACTCGCGCCGATGAATATTCGGTGCTGGCCTGTCCTAACCTGAACGGCGACTACATTTCCGACGCCTGTGCAGCTCAAGTCGGCGGACTGGGTATCGCTCCGGGCGCGAATGTCGGCGACGGCTTCGCCTGTTTCGAAGCCACTCACGGCACGGCGCCGAAGTATGCCGACAAAGACGTCATCAATCCGGGGTCGGTCATTCTCTCCGGCGTAATGATGCTACGTTTCCTCGGCTGGAACGAAGCCGCGGATCTGGTGGAGCAGGGACTGGAGCGCACCATCGATCAGAAAAAAGTTACGTACGACTTCGAGCGTCTCATGCCAGGCGCAACCAAGGTCAAGACCAGCGAGTTCGCCAACTACATCATCGAAAACATGGACGCAGGCGTGTTGACCGCCGCGGACTGAAAAGCATCGACTCACCAAGGACACGAAGTTACACGAAGGCTTTCCTTCGTGATCCTTCGTGTCCTTGGTGGTTAACCGGTTTTAGAAAGGGCTGATTTCATGCGCAAGAAAGTCACCATCGTAGGTTCAGGCAACGTGGGCGCGACCGCGGCTCACTGGATTGCTTCCAAGGAACTGGCGGACGTCGTACTCATCGACATTGTCGAAGGCGTGCCCCAGGGCAAAGGTCTGGACCTGCTGGAAGCCATGCCCATCGAGAAACGCGATTCACACGTGATTGGCACGCAGGATTATGCCGACACCGCCAACTCCGACATCGTAGTAGTAACCGCCGGCATCCCGCGCAAGCCCGGCATGAGCCGTGACGACCTGCTCAATACGAATCACAAGATCATGAAAGACGTGGTGAGCAAAGCGGTTCAGCATTCGCCAGATTGCATCCTGATCATTGTTTCGAATCCGCTGGACGCCATGGCCCAGGCGGCTTACAAGATGAGCGGCCTTCCGCGCGAACGCGTGATCGGCATGGCCGGCGTGCTGGATTCGGCCCGCTTTCGGACGTTCATCGCCGAGGAACTCAAAGTCAGCGTGGAAAATGTCACCGCCTTCGTGCTGGGCGGACACGGAGACACCATGGTTCCGCTGCCCCGCTATTCCACGGTCGCGGGAATTCCGATTACCGAGTTGATGGACGCAGCCACGGTAGAGCGGCTGGTGCAGCGTACCCGTGACGGCGGCGCCGAAATTGTGAAGTACCTGAAAACAGGTTCGGCGTACTATGCGCCTTCGGCGGCGGTAACCGAGATGGTCGAAGCCATCCTTAAAGACAAGAAAAAAATTCTGCCCTGCGCCGCCTATCTCGAAGGCGAATACGGAATCACCGGCCTATACGTTGGAGTGCCCTGCAAGCTAGGCGCGAAGGGCCTGGAACAGATCATCGAGATTAAACTCACGCCGGAAGAGAAAGCCGCGCTGGATAAGAGCGCGGCTGCGGTGAAAGAGTTGGTGGCGGTGATCGGGGTTTAATCCCACGTGGGTGCCCGACCCTCGTCTCTCCGTTTTTTGGAGAGACAGGGTGGGTAGCGGCAACGATTGAAATCCCTAAACCCTCCTCAACATCCCCGCCCTGTCGTTGTAAAGTACGGAACGACGAGGACGGGTCCTCCTGATTTATCTGAATTGACCATAGTCGTTGACCATGGTAAAAATAGCTCCTAGGTTTTATGAAGGAAGTTGCCATATCGGAGTTCAAGGCCAAGTGCCTCGGCATGTTGGAACAGGTGCGTAAGACGCGTAAGCCGATTCGGATCACCCGCTTCGGTGTGCCAGTAGCGGAGATTGTCCCCCCGAGCACGCAACCGCGGCCGAAGAGTTGGTTGGGCTGTATGGCGGGAACTATAAAAATCGTTGGAGATATCGTGGGCCCAACCGGCAGCTTGGACGACTGGGAAGCCAGTCGAGAATGAAACTTCTTTTAGATACTCATATCTGGATTTGGAGTGTCGGCGAACCTGCGCGGCTGACTCGTCGTGTCGCGAGGGAATTGGACGATGCGCAGAACGAACTGTGGCTGTCTCCTGTCAGTATATGGGAGGCGTTGTTGCTCCATCGCAAACACCGCCTGAAAATCCCCGAAGGCTTTTCGACTTGGGTGACGAGAGCACTGACCACGATGCCGCTCAACGAGGCGCCGCTGACTTTCGAGGTTGCGGGAACGCTTTCCACCATAAATTTGCCGCACTCAGATCCGGCAGATCTATTTCTCGCGGCGTCGGCAAAGGTTTTCGGACTGACCCTGGTCACCTCTGATCGCAACCTGGTCCGCACGCCGGAAATTTCAGTGCTGGAAAATTGAAAGTGAAATCGACCTAGACCCGCTCAATCACCACCGACTTCACCACCGCGTCCTTCACCGGCTTGTCTTGCCGGTTGCGCGGAGTGCCAACAATTTTTTCCGCAACGTTATAGCCCTCGACGACCTCGCCGAAAATCGTGTGCTTGCCGGTCAGCCACTGCGTGGGTGCGACGGTAATGAAAAATTGCGAGCCATTAGTGTTGGGGCCGGAGTTGGCCATGGCCAGCTTGCCGGGCTTGTCGAAGCTGTGCGGAGAACCCTTGGTTTCATCTTCGAACTGATAGCCGGGGCCGCCGAAGCCGGTGCCCGCCGGGTCGCCGCCCTGGATCATGAAGTCGGGAATCACCCGATGAAAGATGGTGCCGTCGTAGAGCCGATCTTTGCTTTTTTTGCGGCTGACGGGATGGCTCCATTCGCGCTTGCCTTCAGCGAGTTCTATAAAGTTGGTCACGGTTTTGGGAGCTTCTTTGTCGAAGAGGCGGCAGACAATGGTGCCTTCAGAAGTATCGAATATGGCGTAGGTACCAGGTTGACGGGGCATGAGTTCCTTTCATTTTTGATCGAGATAATACGAGGACAAGATGTCCTCGCCACAACCGGCAGGTTCTGCTAACCGAGAACGCAGCCGCCGGCGCTACTGGGGCGCGGTCGTCGTCGCGGCTGGCTTCTTAGCCGCGGGTTTGGCCGTAGTTGCGGGCTTGGCCGCTGTCGGCTTCGCCGCCGCCGCGCCGGCCTTTGCGATGGTGATGTGATTGATCTTCACCGGACGATAGGGCCGGTCGTTGGCATCGCGGCCCATGCGCGCGATTTGTTTCACCAGGGCAACCGTTGCGTCATCGCACTGACCGAAGATGGTGTATCCGCCATTCAAACTCGCATAAGCGACCTCGGTGATGAAGAACTGTGAGCCGTTCGTGCCCGGACCGGCATTGGCATATGCCAGGCGGCCGGGGCGGTCAAACTTCAGGGTTGGGGAGGTCTCGTTCTTGAACTCGAACCCGACGTCGCCGCTGCCGGTGCCGGCGGGGTCGCCACCCTGGATCATGAAATTGGGGATGACCCGGTGAAAGATGGTTCCATCGTAAAGGGGCACGCCATGTTTCTTGGCATGCGATACCGGATTGGTCCAATCTTTAGTGCCTTGAGCCAGGCCGACGAAGTTCGCGACACCGAGTGGAGCCTTATCCGGAAAGAGGGTGCACGTCATCTTGCCGGCGGTGGTGTCGATGATGGCTGTAGGTTCGGCTGGCGCAGCGGCGGCCGGCTTGGCGGCCGCAGTTGCCGCCGGCTTCTTCGCCGGTGCCGTCTTGGCCGCCGGAGCCGTCTGTGACCAGGCCCCCGAGCCGATGGCAGAAATCATCAAGCAAATCGAGAAACAGTTTCCTATGGACGCTCTTCGCATCGCTTTACCTGTCATGAACGCTCCTGGACCGGTCTTGGCCCGGCCTGGCGGGTGATGGTCACTCGCCGCAACATAGTTTGTGATGACTGCGACCTATGATTCTATCCTAGAGATGAGAAAAATCTATGCGCCGGATGATACCTGGATGTTTTCCGCTTGCATCTCACACGCTCTACCTCGTGAAAAAACCCGCCGCAGATTTCCACCACGCCACCCCGTCATCCTGAGCGCAGCAGCTTCTTCGCAAAGCGAAGAAGTGCGGAGTCGAAGGACCCCTGCCTTCTTGGAGGACGCGGGCGTTCGAGAGTTTTAAGGAATAGACCGCGAGCGCGGTGGCGCGGGTAGGGGTCCTTCGACTACACATTCCCATTCGCAAGCGAATGGGAAGATTCCGCTCAGGATGACAAAAGGAAGGCCGGTTCAGGATGGAGATTTCGTTTGGCTGGTATTGCAATGAACTATTGCAGCGGAAGTTCTGCGGCTTCCATGGCCTCGGGGTTGGGCTGCTCGCCCGCCAGCATCATCGACTCGCGCCATTCGGTGTAGCGGCCCGAAACCATTACGTGGAAGACCCACTGATGGCGCTCTTCTTCGGGCTCGATCAGGCCCTGCTCTTTCAACGGCAGCATGTAGTCCTGCATCCACTTGATCTGTTCACGGCTCAGACCACGGCGCTGGATGTCGACCGTGAGACCCGCCAGATGTGAAGAGGCGATCTCGCCCTCCGCGGGGGCTGCATTGCGATTGTGGCGGCGAAGTTTCTTCTGAACTTTTACCGTGCGCACCGCGGAGTTGACCTGAATCTGCCCGTGGAATTCTTTGTAGTAGGCTGCGCTCAGGTCGTCCAGGAACTCGCGGGTCCAGGGACGGCAATAACGGCGGTCGGGGTCGAGGCGCGGGTCAAATCGAAGGCTCTGACCGGCAACGATCGGCACCAGGTCTTCGCTGGCTTTAAGCTGCTCTAGTTCGGCGTCATCCTGAATGCGCGGCAGATCCATGCGATCAATTTCCTGATTCTGCAGCAGCAGCGATTCACGCGAAGGACGGAACACCGGATTCCAGCGCAGGCGGCGGAAGTGAGCGCGATGCAGCCGGCGAGGACGGCGCTGCGGCGCAACGTAGCTGTGCAGCGCGAACGCCGGAGCGCAGACCGACACGGTCAGCAAAAAAAGAAATATCGCGCTTTGAATCCTGCGGTTCAACGAAGTGGCCTCAATTTCTTGTGGCTCTGTCCCAGGGCGCTGGAGACAGGCGGGTATTCTAAATCGGGACTGCACAAAAACAAGTGCTTTTTTTAAGGCCCGGGGTGCCGCGAAGGCCCCCGGGACCGTTACCCTTGGTTACTCTCAACTCGCGCTAACGGCGCGCCCGTGGTAACCGCTATATGTAGAAGCAACCTGGCTGCCATCGTCGGGTAAGTAATTTCCAACAGGTTACGGTGAAAAATGCCGCGCCGAATGACAAGTTGCGGCCCGGCGATGACAATTTCCAGTACGCCACTTTAGTGGGGTTACCGATGAGCAGTCATTTTCTGAACAAATCGCCGATGGCCTGTTTCATCACTTCGCCGCCAACTTCGGCGATCGAGCGGGTAAGCGGAATGTCCTTGGGACACACTTCCACGCAGTTTTGCGCGTAGCCGCATTCCTGAATGCCGCCATCCTCCATCAACGCCGCCAGCCGCTCTCGCTTCAGAGCCGCTCCGGTGGGATGGGTGTTGAAGAGCCGAACCTGGGAAATCGTGGCTGCGCCCACAAAGCCGGTATCCTCGTTAAACTGCGGGCAGACTTCCATACAGCAGCAGCAGGAGATGCAGCGCGAAAGCGGATAGACCGCCTCCTGTTCCTGCATGCTTACCCGGGGACCGGGGCCCAGGTCATAGGTGCCGTCGATCGGGACCCAGGCCTTTACCGCTTTGAGATTTTCAAACAGAACGCTGCGATCTACAGCCACATCGCGAACCACGGGGAACTTGGAGAGAGGCTCAAGCCGGATCGGCTGCTCGAGCTTGTCAACCAGCGCCGAGCACGCCATTCGTGCGCGGCCATTGATCAGCATGGCGCAGGAACCGCAGACTTCCTCGAGGCAATTCGAGTCGTAAGTGATGGGCGTTGTGCGCTTGCCGTCCCTGGTGACAGGATTGGCCGCAATCTCCATCAGCGAAGAAATCACGTTCATTCCTGAGTGCCAGGGAAGCTCGAATTCCTCCCAATGGGGTGACGCGCCGGGGTTCGCCTGCCGTTTGATCTTGAAGATGACTGTTTTGGAATTAGCCATTTGCGTTTTGTCTAAAACTTTGCTCGACCGCAGTCTTCCCCGAACACTCCTACTTCACCGCGTCGTATCGTCTCGCCCGCGGCGGGATCAGCGAAACGTCAACCGGTTCGAACTCAAACTTCGGCTCATCGGCATCGGGGGCAAATGTCGCTTTGGTCGTCTTCAGCCAGTTCTTGTCGTCGCGCTCGGGGAAATCCGGCTTGTAGTGTGCCCCGCGCGACTCGTCCCGCATGCCCGCGCCCTGAGCGATGACCCGCGCCAGTTGCAGCATGTTGTAAAGCTGCCGCGCGAAGACAACGGACGTGTTCGCCCACTGCGAACGATCGCTCAGGTTGATGTGCTGGAAGCGCTCCAGCAGCTTGCACAGTTCCGCATCCGTTTCCTTCAGGTTCTTGTTGTAGCGGATGACGGTGCAGTTCTTGGTCATCAGATCGCCCAGTTCGCGCCACAACCGGAACGGATTTTCGGCGCCGTCAGACTTCATCAGCGTGGCGTTGTTTTCTTCCTGCCGTTTGCGCTCGGCATCGAAAAATCCATTAGCCGGCGCCGGCTTCAGACTGCGGGCGTATTGCAAGGCCGTGGGGCCGGCAACGAATCCACCATAAATGCACGACACCAGGGAGTTGGCCCCAAGCCGGTTCGCTCCGTGATACTGGTATTCACATTCACCCGCCGCATAAATGCCAGGGATGTTCGTCGCCTGGCTGAAATCTACCCACAGACCTCCCATGGTGTAGTGCATGCCCGGGAAAATCTTCATGGGAACATCGCGGGGGTCGTCGCCTACAAACTTTTCGTAGATTTCCAGAATGCCTTCGAGCTTGCGGTCGAGAATCTTGCGATCGACGTGGGTCAGGTCGAGATAAACCATCGGCTTGCCGTCGATGCCGAGGTTGTATTCGTAAACCACTTTGTGAATGGCCCGGGTTGCGATGTCGCGAGGCACCAGGTTGCCGTACTTCGGATACCACTCTTCCAGGAAATACCAGCGGTCTTTTTCTGGAATCGCCTTCGGCTCTCGTTTTTCGCCGGGCGTTTTTGGAACCCAGACGCGGCCGCCTTCTCCGCGGGCCGACTCCGACATCAGGCGCAGCTTGTCTTCGCCGGGGATGCACGTGGGGTGAACCTGAATGAACTCGCCGTTGGCGTAGTAGCATCCCTGCTGGTAGAGCGCCGATTGCGCCGAACCGGTACAGACAACGGAATTCGTCGACCTGCCGAAAATGGCGCCGTTTCCGCCGGTGGCAATGATGATGGCATCGGCCGGGAAGGTGCGCACTTCCATCGACCGCAGATCCATCGCGCAAATTCCCCGGCAAACGCGGTTGGAATCGAGCACGGCCGAGAGAAATTCCCAGTGTTCGAACTTCCTGACCTTGCCTTCAGACTCGTAACGCCGAACCTGCTCGTCGAGAGCATAAAGAAGTTGCTGGCCGGTGGTGGCGCCGGCAAATGCAGTCCGGTTATAGAGGGTGCCGCCGAATCGGCGGAAATCAAGCAACCCTTCCGGAGTCCGGTTGAAAGGCACGCCCATGCGGTCGAGCAGATCGATAATGCCCGGCGCTGCCTCGCACATGGCCTTGACCGGAGGCTGATTGGCGAGAAAATCGCCGCCGTAAACCGTATCGTCGAAATGCTGCCAGGTGGAATCGCCCTCGCCCTTGAGATTCTTGGCCGCGTTGATGCCGCCCTGGGCGCACACTGAATGCGAGCGTTTTACCGGAACGATGGAGAACAGATCTACGTTCCCGCCCATCTCGGCGATTTTGATGACAGCGGCAAGCCCTGCCAGTCCGCCGCCGATCACGATGATTTTCGGTTGTGATGCCATGTAATCGAAATTTCCGTTTAGCGGGGAACGCCCCCGGGCTTTACCGCGCCAGCATAGGAATCGTGCACTCCATTCTCCGGTCCAATCGGCTGCAGCGGAGTCTTCAGGAACGAACGCATAGTGAGTGCTCCCACCAGAACAAACACCACCCCGATGGCGAAGCAGACGTAACCGAAGCGCCGGCGGGCTGCATCTCCGGTCGTGATCCCCCACTTGGCGGCAAACAGCCACAGCCCGTAAGCGAAGTGCCAGGAGGCGCAGAAAATTCCTATTGCGTAAAAAACGATCGCCCAGGTGTGCTGAAATTCCAATTGCACCTTGCCGAAGGCGGCATCGGGATGACTCAGGATGTGAATCCCGCTGAAGCGCAAATGCCAGGTGTGCCACACGATGTAGAAGAAGGCAATACCGCCGGTCCAGCGCTGAGCGGTGAACATCCAGTTTCCGGTCCAGGGATACTCAGCGACATTGCTTTCGCCCCGGTACCAGATATAGAAGCCGTACAAAGCGTGATAGAGAATGGGAATCCAGATCCCGAACAACTCCAGATAGAAGACAAAAGGGAAACTGGAGAGCAACTCCACTTGTTTGGTGTAGGCGCCTGGGCCTCGGGTGGCGAATGCGTTGGAAACGAAATGCTCAATCAAAAACGCGCCAACCGGAATGATGCCGCTCAGCGAATGAAGTTTGCGAAGCAGAAACGAATGTCCATGAGTCGTTCCCAGAGGAGCGACGCCCTTGTGGGCGTTGATGGGATTTGCTGGACTGGCGGTTGTCGCCACGAGACCCCTTATAAAGTTAGAGATGACTAGAGAACCTTTTATTATCTTGGTGAAAGAGAAGGGAAGTCAAGGAAGACAGCGTGTTGATTTTGGGTCAATCGAATCTATTGCTCGCTCCGAGTAGCGGCAGAAATCCATCCCAGGAATTCATGGAAAGCTTTTCCACGGTGGCTGTACTGAGCTTTCTCTTCGGGCGTTAGTTCCGCGAAAGTTTTCTGGATTGGCGGAAAGTAGAAAAGTGGGTCGTAGCCGAATCCGTTCGATCCGCGTGGAACGTCGAGCAGGACGCCCTCAGCCTGCCCGCGAAAAACCGCCAGCGTGTGTCCGTCCCGGGCCGCGGCAATGACGCATACAAAACGTCCGCTGCGTTGATCTGGAGGAATTTTTCTCAGTTCGCGAATCAGCCGCGCGTTGTTGGCCTGATCGTCGGTGTTGTTTCCTACCAGGTGAGGCTGGTCGGCGGCGTATCGTGCGGAATGCACGCCTGGGGCGCCGCCTAGCGCATCCACTTCCAGGCCAGAGTCATCCGCCAGAACGATCTCGCCGGAAGCGTACACGCTGTAAGCTTCAGCTTTCTTGCGCGCATTGGCTTCGAATGTGAGCCCATCTTCGACCACGGCCGGGATGGAAGAAAAATTGGGAAGGGGCTCGATCTCGACTCCAAGCGGCGCAGCAGCTCCGGCGAAGTCGCGCAACTTTCCCGGGTTCGACGTGGCAATGAGAATGCGACGCATGGACCTTATCCCTCTTCATTAAACCTTGGGTTGCGTCTTAAGAAAAGTACTCCCGCCAGCAGCAGTATGCCGGTTCCCAGTGAGATAGATCCGCCTATGGTCCGGTCCTGGGTTCGCGCGAAGATAATGCGGACCTGATTTTCCCCAGCCTCGACAGGAACGATCATCTGGCCGGTGACCTCAAGCGTGGCGGTTTCAACCGGGCGTCCATTCACCGCCACTACCCATGCCGGATAGTTGAACAGCTTCAGCACCAGCTTGCCCGGTTGGCTCACGTTGGCGGTGAACGACCGCGATTCTGCGCCCCACTCGGTAACGTGGATTCGTGCGCTGCCTTCACCCTCGAAGCTCACGCGATGCGCATCCTTCTTGATTTCGTACGGATCGGCGCCGTTAGGAACGTATTCATCTGCACCCTCGTAGCCCGAACCAGTCTTCTGATTGTCCTCCATTTCGAAAACGTCGGCAGCGTTGTCCCACCAGGGCGCCTGAACTCGTTGCCAGACCCAAAACAATAGGACAAGCATTACGACGGCAGGCAGGATCCGCACCAGCCATCTCTTCGAAGCCATGGTGAGCAGCAGGGCGAACGCCACGTTCAGGCAAAGCAGCCAGCGCCAGGGAAGCTGCACGAAACGCAGCTCGGGAAGAATGCGATAGAGCAGGAAGCTGAACGAAAACATGAGAAGTGTCGCCGCGCTTCCCCAGGCCACGAGCGTCCACCACTGCTGCGGCGTGCGAGTTCGCCAGCGCCGCGAAAGAAAGCAAACCACGGCGAGCATGGTGATCTCGGCTACGGCCACGGCCGAGACCAGCAGGTTGAAGCGATTGTGATCCGCGTCGTTCATCGCGGTGAACAGGAAGTTGTCCTGGGGACGAACCCCCGGCGACAACACCTGCTCGATCTCCACCCATTTTTGTTCGTAGGCCACGGGCAAAAGATAAAAAGCCGCCAACCCAAATCCGAGCAAGAGCGCTCCCGCGCCAATCGACAGAATTTTGGGCGAGCGGCGCAGGATGGCGACGACCGTCACCAGCAGCGCCAGCGAGTAGGTCACCATCACCGCCGAAGGAATGTTGGTCAGCCAGGCAGCGGCTACGATCAACCCTAAAGGCACAATCGCTTTCCGGCCTTCTTGTTCCGAACGTAGAACGTACAGCAAGAGCAAAGGCAGAAGAGCGCCCGCGAGCAGTTCCGCGAAAGCGCTTCGCCAATAAACAATGATGATGTGATAAGGATTCGCGGCATAGAGTGCCGCGGCGAAAATGGCGTCACGGCGATTCAGAAATCCGCGGGCCAGCAGAAACATGGAACACCCGCCAAGCGTGAGCGCAATCCACTCGTAAACTCCCGGAACCAGTTTCCAGGGAAGAAACGACCCGAGTGCGGCTCCCAGCATCCACGAGGCCGGGGGATAAAAAATGAACCGGGCCTCGCCGAATCCGTAGTGTGCGAGCGCAGCCCATCGCGGATAGATGATCCCCTGCTTCCACTGGCTGAGCACCTCCATCCAGGAATTGACGTGGAATTCGAAATCATGCCCGGATGGAATCCCGAGAAAGAATGTGGGTAGAATTACGGCGAAAGCTGCCAGCATGATGAACAGGATCGGTGACGTCAGGAAAGGCGCTCCCCACAAGGCAGGACGCGAAGCGGGTGCTTTCACGGCGTCAGGCGGATGTTTTGTCGGCACTAAGTAGTTCGCTCCCCCGAAGATTGTTGCCTAACCGCATCAAAATCAGCAAACTGGTTTCGCACCACTATACGGGAGACTTGCTCCCCGGCGGGATTATGGTTCGAAGACTAACAACCGAGAACTGAAAACCGGGAACTGACAAAACGAGATCCGACAAACCAGACCTGCCAAACCAATTTTTAACCACAAATTAACTTGTTCGAGACATCTTCCCGAAAGGTCCACGGTAGATTGTGTCGCATAGGGTGGAGCGAGCCCGAGAGGGCTCTAAAGGGCCTGCATGCGGAAAACATGCAGGCCCTTTAGGGTCTTGGCTCACGAAATTGTTGAAGAGGTAACTGTTAGGAAGAGGCAACTTCCTCGGAATTGCGTTGCTGGCGAAGCTCCCGGAGAAATTCGTCCTGGCTCAGGGAATCGGCGCGATTGAGCAGCTCGAGCAAGAGATCTTCAGCTTCGCCGGTCGTCTTGCCTTTGCGATAGTCTTCCTCGTTGCCCGCCGCCAGGGCCCGCGGCGTGATAAGCAGTTGTGGCACCGTTCCCGGACGGCTGGTGAGAAAGTTGATGAAATTGCCTACCTGTTCGCGCTGTTCCTCGGTGCCCGATGCAAACTCCAGGCCCATGCCAAATTCGGGATGCATGACCCGCACCATGCCTTCCGCCTGAACTTCCATTCCCGCGGCCTTCAGGCAGAGGACGATACCGGAGCGCTCGGGGAACGGGGATTCGGTTTCCACATAACACCCGCCCAGGCTCAGATCGGTAAGCTTGCATTCCGAAACCGGCTCAGGATCTTCAGGAAGAATTTCAGCAGCAGTGGTCAGGACCCATTCTCGAAGCGTCTGGCGAACATTATCGGCTAGATCGACGTAGCGAACGCCGGACTCGCCATTGGGATTGGCCCAGGCCACTTCACCGCGAATTTCAATTTCTCCACTCTGATCGGGAAGAGTGAACTGAGCGCTGATGCGGGCAGATGGACACAGCGGTTGCGCCGCCAGCACGTCCAGTCCGTCCTCGCTCAGGTCGAGCAATATGCCTTCCATCTCGGCGCCATTTTCTACGCGCAGCTTTACCGCCAGTTGCACCGGCACGCGGAAGGAACGGCGGCGTTCCCGTTTCATCAGCGCAATGGCTGCTCGCAGGCTGGCTTCCGCCTGCTGCTGGGAAATCGGTTTGTAGAGCACAAAATTCGCGCCGGCGCCAAAGACATGACGGACTTTCGTCTTGTCGTTGAGCAGCGCGACCGTAACAGTGTTGCTGCCTGTCGATGCCTGATAGGCATTTTGCAGAACCAGCGCAGCACTGTGTGGATCGTCGTAGTCGACAATTACGGCGTCAAACTTCTGCTCGGTCAGGCGGCACAGGGCGTCCGGATAACCGCAGCACTGCACTCCCAGGCCGAAGCCCGCCAGCACGGAGGTGAGTGCATCCGTTGCCTGTTCGTCTTTGCAAACCAGAAGCGACTGAAATGTCATAAGCGGGCCTTGTGCCCAAATTTGAAGCTTGCCGGATTAAGGCCAGCGCGGAGCGCGTGTGGGCTTGGCCGGTGCCGCGGGGCTATTCAAGGACGGTGATCCCGCCCCCGCCGCCGCGCCCTGACCCTGTTCCTCTACTTCGGCCAAAACCGAACTCTCGTCTTCGTTCTCGGCGAGCAGAGGGGCGACTTCCCGCAGTTTTTCGGCCGCCTGCTGCAACGCCTCAATCTGCTTGGACAGCTGGGCATACTTGGCTTGCTTACGGCGCAATACCTCGTGAATATCCTTCATTACGTCCCCCTGTCGCGAATGTAAGTGCAGCCGCTGCTACGGTCAACGCCGATCCCCTCCGGGTCGATTACGGCAGTAACCAGGAACGCCGCACGGGAAGCGGGTGTACAAAAAATTGAAGGTTCCGCGTTCCCGAGAGTTCCCGGCGCAAAAAAGCGCCTGCTCGCAGGCCCAGTGAAGGGCGCACGTTAGAGTAGTCCTGTAAGTCGCTGAAAATATATGGGCTATACGCCGCTTCGATTTAACCGCCTTCGGGCCGGATCACCGGCCGAGCGTCGGATTGGGAAGATCGGCCCATTGAGAGCATATGGCCCGTTCGTGCCAGAGACTTGGCACGAAGGTGGAATTTACATCTCGGGGGTCAAACCGTAGATTTGCAAGTGAGCAGACCTGGGGGAGGGCTGTTCGGGCGTCCCAAAACTCGAAAGAGTTCGGGGCGCTTCTTATTTGGGGGCATATTTGCCGAAGCTTTGAACTACCGGCTTCCGGCGACGAGCAACGCAACCCTCAACCGAGCCAAAGAACCCCCGCCGACCCGCCTCCACCTTCATCAGATCAAAACTAGTACTATTCGATGGAACGAAGTCCTGTTTGCCGACAGGAGCAGGTTGCGTGATCGGAACTCATCTGCCTAACGTCGCGACAAAAGGAAACGCCATGAAGATCGGGCTCACATTATGCTTCGCGCTGCTGAGCAGCTTGCTGATGGCGCGTGATCCGGCGAACGACAGCGCCGGGGATGCCAGCAAGCTCATTGCCCTGGAGAACGCCTGGAACCAGGCGCAACTTCATCATGACTCGAAAGCATTGAACAACCTGGTTTCCGACGCCTTCGTGTACACCGACTACGACGGCACCGTCATGAACAAGGCACAGTTTCTCGCCGACCTGAAAGATCCCGACTACCGTGCCACCCTCATCACCAATGAAGACGCGAGAGTGATTTCGTATCCCAATGTCGCCATCGTCGTCGGCACCTATCACACCAAAGGAACTTACAAGCGCCAACCCTTCGAACACTACGGCAGATTCACCGACACCTGGCTTTACCAGAACAACAAGTGGGAGTGCATCGCCAGCCACAGCAACCTGATTAAGAAATGAGTTTTGTTGGAATCACGACGTCAGCATCAAGATGCAGCCGGGCCAGCGTGGCCCAGGGCCCGCAGTTTCTCCAGCAGGTCCGAGGTGGCCTGACTGGCTTCGAGCGTGGAAAATTCATCCCCGAGTTCTATGACCGACGATCCGGCGCTGGCGAGTTTGAACGCGTGCTCCGTACCCTCCGACGCCTTCACATTTGGCCCAAGAATCGTCAACTCGGGCCGGGTGGCCCGCAGCAGGATCAAGGAATCGCGAAGATTGCTGCTGGTCAGAACGTGATAGCCGGCGTTCCCCAATAATTCGCGCAGGTACGCCAGCACGTCCGCCGAATGGTCGATGCACAATACGGTGAGGCCGGTCTTCGGCGCCTTGGCTTGTGTGGTTTGATGGTGGTAAAAGGCGCGAACGGCTTCTTCCTCGGTCGCGTACGTGTCGAAGAGAGTGATGAGTCGGGTCAGCTTCAAGACTTTGTGAATGTCTTCGGGGACATGGCACAACTTCAAATCGCCGCGGGCGGTGCGCGTGCTGGTCAGCAGCCGCACCAGCGTTCCCAGTCCGCTGCTGTCGATGAAGACGATCTCACCCAGGTGCAGCAGAATTTCTGTGCGATCGCGCAGCAGCTCGCTGACATGTTTGCGCAATATTTCGGTTTCACCGGCCACGATGCGCCCGCTGCAACGGACGATGGTGACCGCGCCAACCCCGCGAGTATTCAATGAAAGCGGCACGGTGCCCTCTTGCAGGACCTGAGAGGCAGGTTCACTAGTCGCGCGGTATTATACCGAACCGGGGCTATCCAGGTTGGGTTCGATACAAATCAGGCACTCGCACGCGGCGATCAACTGGCACATGGTCGGATTTTCATTACCAGAATATCCGTATCATTGATCCGCACCGGACCGTCCTCTCTGCACAAATACCATCGAAAACTGCTCCAGCGCCACTGCTCAGGCGAACACACCAACCCGCGCTCAACCGGGTTGCGATGGATATAGCGAAGCTTTTCAATCCGCTTACGCTCCGTCCAAACATTGAAATCATAAAACCGCGCCTGCCAAAATTGGCCAGTATGAACTGGGGTGCCATGAAGTGGGGTGGCTGATGCTGGGGTCCCGGCGGCGAGGGTGCCCCAGGTCTCGCCGATTTTGCGAGACCTGGGAGCCCCCGCCACGACGCTCCCGGAACACTGCACACTCCGCACAACGCCGAGCTTCAACGCCTGAATCGCAGTCGATAACGTCTCCCGCTGCGGTTCGCTCACCAATAAATGAACGTGTTCCGGCATGACGACATATCCCAACACCACGAACCGATAACGTCGGCGAACCCGATCGAGAATCTTCAGGAACAAATCACAGTATGCCTGGTTCCTGAAAAGGGGTCGGCGCCGGTAACAACTGAAAGTCAGAAAGTGTAAGTCGTTGCCGCCATAAAACCGGTGCAGACCTTCGGTCATGAAGGGAGAGTAGAAAAATCAGGTAGGCCTGTATGTGACAAGTGAACATTCGAAATAGCCCCTCCCCAGGTCTCGCAAAATCCGCGAGACCTGGGGCACCCGGCTTTCCTTCGTGTAACTTCGTGTCCTTCGTGGTTCACGAATTTAGATGTTCCCCTCCACACCAGCTCGTTTTTTTGCCTTTTCCCCGCCAATCTTCTAGTATCCGTTTGCTTTTCGAAGGGGAGGAGATATGCATATCAAGAAAGTTGTTTGTTGTGGATTGGTTCTGATGCTGGGTGCCGCGCTCGCCACCATCCCAGCGGCGGCTGCTGACAGTTCGAACATCGCGGCGCTCGCCGCGGTTTGGGAGAAAGAATATAACGCCGGCAACCTTGCGGCCGTTGCGGCGCTGTACGCTTCCGACGGTTGCCGAATGCCGCCCAATCAGGAGGCGGTGCACGGCAGCGAAGCCATTCTGGCGCAGCTGAAGGCCGGCAAGGATCGCGGCCTGGCCAAGGTCAAGATCGCCGTCACCGCCGCCGAGAGCAGCGGCGATCTGAGTTACGGCACCGGGACATACGTGATCACCGGTGCGGACGGCTCCCACCTCGACCACGGCAAGTGGATGCTGGTTAGGAAGAAGTCGAATGGCGCGTGGAAGACCCAGTGCGACATTTTTAACTCCGACATGCCAATGCCGGCCATGAAATAGCGCTTTACCTTGACGCACCCGCGAGCGCCACAGGCATCGCGGGTGCGCCGCACTCAACCTCGCTTCTGCTCAATGCGCCGCGAAAAACTTACGACCTTACCCTCCATGCCTCAGGACCAGGCACTCCGAACTGTCGCCGACGCGTTGCGAAATCCGGTCAGTCGTAGAGTTTGTGAATACTACGGTCAAAGCCGGATACCGCGAGTTCTTTGATGCGGCGAACGATCAGGTCTGCGCCATGGTCGATGCCGCCTTCGAGCAACTCGCCCGAAGCCAGCAGGATGGAATTCACCCGGTAAAGCTGGTCGAAGTAACATCTGATTTACTGCAGAACACATTCCACAAGGCGGATCGCTCATTCTGGTTCAATCAGGTCTATCACCGGTACAAGACTCAAACCAAACCTGAAACAGATTTCCAGCAACTGCAGAAGCTGCTGCCAGGAAAAAGAGTGTTGGACTATGGCTGCGGCAGCGGCTATCTCGCCGCA
The DNA here is from genome assembly GCA_963734265.1 of Terriglobia bacterium. Lineage (GTDB taxonomy): Bacteria > Acidobacteriota > Terriglobia > Terriglobales > Acidobacteriaceae > JAIQFF01. The sequence continues at coordinate 190,093 of CAVTGN010000007.1, read as the reverse complement.
AGGCTGTCCCAGGGTGGATACCAGGTGTTTACCACGGACGTGCTTGACTACAGATATGAAGAGGCCCGGCGTCTGCCATTTGCGCGCATGGCGTCGCCGACCGACATTCCGTACCCGGACAACAGCGTCGACGTGGCCCTAGTGCAGGCTGTGCTTCATCATATCGACTCCGGCGATCTGCCGCGCGTAATCCAGCGTCTGGCGAAAATCTCCACTCATGCCCTCATTAAAGAAGATACCTACGGTCTGCCTCATCAAATGGAAGGCCTGGCGAAGACTCTGAATACCCAGCCATTGCTGCGAACCTTCGTCGGTATGCCGCTTGAAGTTCAGCATCAGGTTCTGGTGCTGATTGACTTCTTCAGCAACGCCATCGCCCAGGGCATTCCCGAAATGAATATGCCCTTCGAGTTCAAGACCGTCACCGAGTGGCAACAGGTCTTACTTCGCAATGGTTTCCGGGTGAATAAGACAGTGCTGGCGGGCTTCGAACCTGGGCGGATGCACAAGAGCTGCCACGTCTGGCTGGTGTGCGAACGGGTGGCCTAGCCCATTCCGAAGATCCCTCGCAAGCCTAGGATGACCCCATCGGAAGGCTGAAGATTCAGGCTAAACCACTACTTTTTGGGGTCTCCGAGCCACTCCCGCGTGACCTAAGTGCTAAAATCACCTGATTCTGGTAGATGCAACCCACTGTTTAAGACAGAGTTGCTGCATCTAAGGTATAAGACAACTGATTAGAACTGTGGATATCCAGCACCGAACACCGTACCGGGCGACATGGCTGACCGTGGCCTGCATCGCCGTCCTCTTGCTGGCCACCTCCATTCAGGCAGTTCATCTCTGTGGTTTGGAGATTCCTACCGCGCGGGCGACATCGCAGGTAAGTACCGTCGCCTTCAGTGGCGGAGCCTGCCTGGTTTGTTTGATGGCGCAGTCGCCTGTGGCAGCCGCGCCTGTCGTGGTGTTCTCTCCAACCTCTCGCGCCAATGAAGCTGTGCCCTTTCCCGAAGTCCGGACTGGGCAATTGTTGGAATTCTTTCAGCTTTACGTTCGCCCCCCGCCCGCCTGCTGACTCCCGTCGGCTGCCATCGTTCGTTCCTGGGTTCAATTGCTGAAACCCGCTGAACTGTTGAAAACGATCCCGGAATTGATGGCTTGTATTTGGCATTCCAACACGTTTGGGCGCTTATTTCCGATCTCAATAAAATGTTTGCACTGAATTTCGCAGCGCGTTCTAAATCCAACTACGACTCCCGGGGGAGTGTCCGGTCTCGCCCCGATGTCGGTTCGATCTTTGTGCACCCGCTGAGCGTTTATGCCCCCATCCTGGTAGGCATTCTGTTTGTCTTTTTCTTCAGGGGCTCGGCAGCGGGGCAAGGTTCTCCCCTACTCAGTCTTGACCAAGCGATTGACCTGGCGCTGACTCACAACCATGCGCTCAAGGCGACGAGAACCCTGATCCTCCAGAACCAGGCTCAGGAAATAACCGCCAATCTCCGTCCCAACCCGACTTTCGGAGCGGACTCACAGTTCATCCCAATTTTTACTCCCCAGGATTTCTCAGCCGACAACCTCAACTTGACCCAGCAATTCGACATCGGCATCGGATACCTGTTTGAGCGCGGCCACAAGAGACAACGCCGTCTGCAAGCCGCCCAGGATCAGACCGCGGTCACTCGCGCTCAAGTCACCGACGCTGAGCGCACGCTGGCCTTCAATGTAGGGCAGCAGTTCGTCAGTGTTCTGCTGGCCGAGTCAACACTGCAATTTGCCATGCAGGATTTGCAGGACTTTCAGCAGACGGTTGACATCGCCGACGCTCAATACAAAGCCGGCGACATCAGCGAAGGCGATCTGCTCAAGATCAAACTGCAGTTGTTGCAATTTCAAACCGACGCTTCCGCCGCGCGTCTGGCAAAAGTTCAGGCCTTAGCCGGCTTGCGAGAGCTGCTCGGATACGACGCGGCTCCGGCCGGCTTCGATGTCACCGGCGATCTGGCCTACGTGCCGCTCAACTCAAAGCTGGAAGACTTGCAGGTCCTCGCCTTGCGTCAGCGCCCCGATTTGCAGGCCGCCGAATTGGGCGTCACTGCGGCGCAGAGCCAGATTCGTCTTGGCTCAGGCCAACGCTAAAGTCGATATCAACGGCACCTACGACTTCAGCCACACCGCCGGTCAGAATTCGGCGTCAATTTTTGTCGGTTTCGACTTGCCGATCTTCAATCGCAACCAGGGTGAGATTGCGCGCACCCGCTACGCCCTGACCCAGGCGCAGGAATTGCAGCAATCTGCGAGTGACACGGTGATGACCGACGTGGCCAGTGCGTACGAGGCAGTAAGAAGTAACAACGAGATCGTGCAGCTCTACGTCACCGGCTATCTCAAGCAGGCGGGAGATTCACGCGACATCAGCGAATACGCCTACAAGGCCGGATCGGCCAGCCTGCTGGATTTTCTTGATGCAGAGCGCAGCTATCGGTCAGCTCAGTTGGCCTATCGCCAGGCCCTGGCCTCGTATATGACGGCATTGGAGCAATTGAAGCAAGCAGTAGGAACGAGGAACCTGCCATGAGCAACCTGCAACCAGGAACCTGCCATGTGGAAGCTGGCATAAGCACGCGCAAGAATCGCCGGCCATTGTTGGCCGGGCGATGGCTGACCGGGCCATCGCTCGTCGGTTCGACTGGCAGTCGCCGTGATTTGGCTCGCAGTCCTGGCCGGCTGTAGCGGATCGGGAGCGGACGCGCCCGCGAAATACGCTGCCAAAACCCCGGATACTCCCGAACTGTTCTCCATTCCGCAGGAGCAGATGTCGCACGTGCAGTTGGTGACGGTTCAACCTACGAATCTGACTCGTACCTTGCGGCTCTCTGGCGCCGTCGCCTACAACAGCTTCCGCACCACTCCGGTGATCACCCAGGTGAGCGGCCCGGTCAGCCGGGTGATGGTCGTTCCCGGGCAGAGAGTGACCCGGGCCCAGCCCATGCTGTATGTGGCCAGTCCCGACTTTTCTCAACTTCGTACCAACTACGTGAAAGCCAGAGATGCCTACGCGCTGGCGCAAAAGAGTTATGCCCGTGCGCAGGATTTGTACCAGCACCATGCCATTGCGGTGAAAGATCTGGAGCAGGCCGAATCGGCCGAAGTGCAAGCCGGAGGAGACCTGGCCTCAGCCGAAGCCGCACTCAGGGTGATGGGTATTACCGACCCCGATTCTCTGCTGAAAGGTCCGCCTTCTTTCGAAGTGCCCGTACTGGCGCCCATCGGCGGCGAAGTGGTTGAGCAGGATGTCTCCGTGGGGCAACTTATTCAACCTGGCAATACCCAGTGCTTCATGATCTCCGACACCAGCAATATGTGGGTGCTGGTCAATGTCTATCAAAAGGATTTGCCCTACGTGCGCAACGGCGATCCGGTCACCATTCAGACCGACGCGTATCCTGACGTTTTTCAGGGACGCATCTCGTATGTCGCCGCTTCCCTCGATCCCAACACACGCACGTTGCAGGCTCGCATCCAGACCAGTAATCCCGGCGGAAAACTCAAGAAGGACATGTACGTCACCGCCTCGGTGCGAGCGGGGACGATCAGGGATGCCATCGCGCTCCCGGATTCGGCGGTTTTGCGCGACAGCGAAAACATGCCCTTTGTGTATGCCCAAGTCTCGCCGAACCAGTTCGGCCGGCGCACGGTTACTCTCGGCGAAAGCCTGGAAGGAAAGACGCAGATCACCAGCGGCCTCAAGGCCGGCGATCAGGTTATCGGAGACGGCAGTTTGTTTTTGCAGTTTGCCAACTCGCTGCAGCGCTAGGGAAGTGAAGCCGGTCGCAACCATGGCAGCAACTGAATGATCCACAAAATTGTCCAAGCCGCGCTGCGCCAGCGCTTCCTGGTGCTGATGTTCACCGCCTTCATCACCATCGGCGGCATCCTGTCGTTCCAGCGCATGCCGGTCGACGCCTATCCCGACCTCGCGCCTCCCCAGGTTGAAATCATCAGTCAATGGCCCGGCCACGCCGCCGAAGAAGTGGAACGGCTGGTGACGCTTCCCCTGGAACTCGAGATGAACGGCGTCCCCCACATGGTGGTGATGCGTTCGATCTCGCTGTACGGACTCTCTGACGTCATTCTTACTTTTGAGGAAAACACCGACAGCTACTTTGCGCGGCAGATTGTCTTTGAACGCCTGGCCGATGCCACCGTCCCCACCGGAGTAACTCCCGGCCTGGCGCCGCTATTCAGCCCCAGCGGCCTGGTGTATCGCTACGTGCTGCAAAGTCCCGACCGCACGCCGCAGGAATTGAAGACCATCGAAGACTGGGTGGTGGAACGAGCCTATCGCTCGGTTCACGGCGTGGCTGACGACTCCGGATTCGGCGGCACCACCATGCAATACCAGGTGCTGCTCGATCCCACGCGCCTTTACGGCTATCACCTCACCATCCCGCAGGTGGGTGCGGCTCTCACCGCCAATAACGCGAATGCCGGCGGCGGATTCTATTCCCAGGGCGGACAGTTCTACTACGTTCGCGGCATCGGCCTGGTGCGGAACGTCGAAGACATTGGAAATGTCGTGGTCGGCAGCAACAAGGGCGTCCCCATCCGAATTCGCGATGTGGGCGAAGTCACGATTGGCTATGCGCCTCGTCTCGGAGAATTCGGCTTCCAGAAGAACGACGACGCGGTTGAGGGCGTTATTCTCATGCTCCGCGGCGAGCAGACCCAGAACGTGCTCAAAGGGGTCGAGGCCAAAACCGAAGAACTCAACCGGCACATCCTGCCGCCCGACGTCAAAATCGTTCCCTTTTATGATCGCAGCGAACTGGTCGCCCTCACCACCGACACAGTAGAAGCCAACCTGCTGCGCGGCATGATTCTGGTGCTGATCGTGCTGATCTTCTTTCTGGTCAGTTTCCGGGCTGCCGTTATCGTTGCCCTCACTATTCCTCTATCGCTGTTGTTTGCCTTCATCGTGCTGCACGCCCACGACGTTGCCGCAAACCTGCTTTCGATCGGCGCAATCGATTTCGGCATCGTGATCGACGGCACGGTGGTGATGATCGAAAACATATATCGCGAGTTGGCGCTGCGTGAGGGACAACAGTACAACCTCAATGAAGTCATTCTGGCGGCCGCGAAGGATGTTGACCGGCCCATCTTCTATTCGGTGGCGGTCATCCTGGCCGGGTATCTGCCGATTTACGCGCTCAGTGGGCCGTCGGGCAAACTGTTCCACCCCATGGCCGAGACCATGTCGTTTGCTCTGGTAGGCGCGCTCATTCTTACTTTGACGCTGATCCCGGTGCTGGCTTCGTTCTGGTTCAAGAAGGGCGTGCGCGAACACCGCAACCGTGCCTTCGAATGGATGAAGGAGAAGTATGCGGCCCAATTGGATTGGGCTCTCGATCGTCCCAAAACCGTGATCGTCATTGCTACTCTTATCTTCGGCGCCACGCTCCTGCTGGTTCCTTTTATTGGCGGCGAATTCATGCCTCACCTGGACGAAGGCGCGCTCTGGGTGCGGGCTACGATGCCTTACACGATTTCGTTCGAAGAAGCCAGCAAGATATCGCCGCAGATACGCGCCATCCTCATGTCGTATCCGCAAGTCACCGTCGTAGGTTCGGAGCTAGGACGTCCCGATGACGGCACCGACGCCACTGGCTTTTTCAACTGCGAATTCTATGTCGGTCTGAAATCTTATAAAGACAAAGCCTGGGACGGCGAGATCCGCGACAAGAACCAACTGATCGCATCGATCGACAAGAAGCTGGGCGCTTTTCCGGGCATCATCTTCAACTACACTCAGCCCGCGGAAGATGCGGTGGACGAAGCCCTCACCGGCCTGAAGAGTTCTCTGGCAGTCAAAATTTATGGTGACGACCTGAACGTGCTTCAGGACAAGGCCGTGCAGATCAAAAATATTCTCTCCAAGGTGCCGGGCTTCGCCGATCTTACGGTGGTGCGAGAACTCGGCCAGCCCAGCCTCCTGATCGATGTCGATCGCGACAAAATTGCCCGCTACGGAATCAATGTCGCCGACGTCGAAGCCGTGATTGCAGCTGCGGTTGGCGGGCAAGCCGTAACCCAGGTCATTCAGGGCGAGAAGCTGTTCGACCTTGTGGTCCGCATGCAGCCGCAGTTCCGCAGCAGCGCTCACGAGATCGGCAACCTGCTGGTAGGAACGCCCGACGGTCAGCAGATTCCCTTGTCCCAGCTCTCGAACATTACCCAGGGAAACGGCGCGTCATTTATTTATCGCGAAAACAACTCCCGCTACATCGGAGTGCAGTACAGCATCGAAGGACGCGACCTGGCCCGCGCGGTGAATGAAGGCGAAGCTGCCGTGAACAAAGCCGTGACTCTGCCGCAAGGTTATACCTTGGCGTGGGGCGGCGAATACAGCCAGTTTCTGGAAGCGAGATCGCAACTTGCTTTTATCGGTCCGCTCGCCATCGTGCTCATCTTCATGATCCTGTTCGCGTTGTACGGAAACTTCAAATTCCCCGTCACCATTGCCTTGGGCGTGATCATGACCGAGCCGGTAGGAGCTTTGGTGGCACTCAAGCTTACGCACACTCCCTTCAGCGTTTCCTCCGTTCTGGGGCTTCTGGCTTTGCTCGGAGTCTCGGTTGAGACCGCCGTTATTCTGGTCTCCTACATCAACAAGCTGCGCCAGGAAGGAATGAATATTCGCAGCGCCACCCGGGAGGCGTCGCTTCTGCGCCTGCGCCCAATCATGATGACCGCGTTGGTGGCCTGCCTGGGATTGCTGCCCGCCGCGCTCTCGACTGGAATCGGCTCGGACACGCAGCGGCCATTCGCAATCGTGATCGTCGCCGGCCTGATCTCCCGGCTCTTCATCGGATTCTTTGTAAATCCGGTGTTGTACGAGATGGTGGCGCGCGACGGCGACGTGCTGCAGGTCTAGACGGCCGCAAACTAGGTAGCTCGAATATTTTCTCCGCCTAACCAAAAGTCTTATACTTCGCGGCATGAACCAACCCAAACGCCTGCTCCTTGCCCGAAAGCAAGGTTTGCTTGCCCTCTTAATTGTGAGTTCACTCGTTCTGCTTGCGGGGTATTCTCACATCTATGCACAAGACAAGTCAGGCTTCCCCGATGGCTATGACGCCGTTCGAGCGGCGCCCAATAGCCACAAAGTAATTTTCGAAAACGAGTTCGTTCGCGTGCTCGAAGTCACCGTGCCGCCTCCCGGCACGACCATACCGATGCACCACCACCATTGGCCGAGCTTTTTTCTGGATTGGGATACTGGCGGCGGGTCGCCGCATATTCGTTATCATGGCTCCGACGGCAGTGTTAAGGACATTCCCAGCAGGGAAGAACCCGTTCATCCCGGCGCTTGGAGCGTGCATTGGATGAAGCCCGAGCCCATGCACGCGATTGAGGTGGTGGAACAGCCCAAGACTGCTGCCGCTCTTCCCGAGGGCCCTCCGAGTCTTCGTGTTGAGATTAAGTGTCTTCCGTGACGGCTGAGTTTTCGTGAGGTGGTGCCCGGCGCATTTAGGGCCAAGCCCCTCTTTGCGATCTTTGCGTCCTTCGCGGTTAAGTTCTTTTAACCGCAAAGTGCGCAAAGGACGCAAAGAAGATCGGCCATGACCGGGACAGCGTCCCGAACCATCAAAATCGAGACCGACTCTCGGCGCGAGCGAAAGCAAACATTAACCAAAGGTACGTACTCCGAACTGCTACACTGACCTTACGTCCAGTCCAAGCTGACCGTCCTATGTCAACAACGCCTTCTTACGGGATCGGTCGCTTCATATCGGCGCTGATCGTCCTCACTCTCCCGGCTCTGCTCGTGCTCCTGTCCGGATGCAACGCTCTGAATCCACTATGCGGCAGCGCCCGCCCGGCGCCGATGCTCAGCTCGATCTCCCCGACCACCGAAGTCTTTTCGCAATTGTCCGCCAGTTTCACCGTCACCGCGACCGGCAGCCAGTTCGTCTCCTCCTCGGTGATGGTTTTCAACGGCGTCCCCGTTGCTACGACAGTTACCAGCAGTTCCAAACTCACGGGCACTGTCACCTCGTCCATGATTTCCGGTCCTGGGAACTTCAACGTGACGGTGCAGACGCCCGCCGGCAACACCAGCGACGTAGGCTGTTCCAGCGGTGGCACAACCATCCCGTTCGTCCTGACTGTCAATTGAGAGCCTGCAAGACTAGAGACAAAACGCTGACCCATCCGGCGCGCGAAAGCAACGTTACTGCGGCAGGCCTAACTGCTTCAGCAGGTCGACATAACGGGGATCGCTGTGCCACTGATCCAGGGCGCGGACGATTTTGACGGGCTCCAGCCCTCCGGCTTTTTCCGCAACTGCCTTACTCAACCAGGCAAAGGTTTGTTCTTTGTCGCCCAGTTGAGCGTAGAGGTAAGCAATTTGACTGGGATCCTGATAGCGGCGCTTTGCCAGGTCTTTCCTCATCTCGATTTCCCGGGCGATGGCGGGCTTGATGCCAGACTTGGCGTAAACTTTCGCTGATTCCGCTGCAATGGCGACTTCTTCGGCATCATTACTAAGCGCCGCGAATTTCTTCCACTCTTCCATAGCCAGGTCGTAGTGGCCCGTGTCCCGGTAGATTTGACTTAACTCGACGTGGGCATAGTTGAAGTTTGGATCCATCTCCAGCGCCTTCTTTAATTGCTCCACGCCGGCGTCGGTTTGCCCTGAATTGGCCAGGACCTGGCCGAGGTTGGATTGGTATTGCAGATTCAGGGGATCGAGTTCGACGGCGCGGCGCAGATGAGATATAGCTTCTGGGTGACGCGTCTCCCAGGAGAGGAAGAGTCCATACCAGTGATGGGCGTTGGCGAGATTCGGATTAAGTTCGAGGGCACGTCGAAACTCGGGCTCAGCCGCGGAGAAATCAAACAAACTCCAGAGAGAGCCCGCCAGAGCGGCGTGAGCGTCGGCAGAAGAAGGATCAATCTCCAGGGCTTTTTGCGCCGCCGCTTTTGCTTTGGGAGCGGCTTCGCTCTCCGGTATCGGACTGTAGTCGGGCACGGCTACGTAATAGTTGGCGAGCCCGACGTATGCCAGGGCGTAGCCGGGATCCTTCTGAATGGCCTGATTAAAGTAGTCTTTGGCTTTGTCCAGCGTCTCGGGCGTACGCCTCTCCCAATAGTAGAGACCTTTGAGATAGGCCTGGTAGGCTTCGGGATCGCTGGTGCCTCCCTTTGTCACCTGTGCCTTGGTCTCGCCCGACAATCGCTCGCGCAACTTGGCGGAGATGGCGCTGGTAATTTCCTGTTGCACCGCTAGTGCGTCGGAGAGCTTGCGGTCATACTGGTCGCCCCATAGGTTGCGGTTGGTGCGGGCGTCGATCAGCTCCGAACTGATGATGAGCTGATCTCCGTGCTCTACGATCCGTCCTGTGACCAGCGCCTGGACCTTCAAATCTTTGGCCACAGTCTGAGGATCGACGTCGCGCCCTTTGTAACGAAAGACAGATGACCGGGCCATCACCGTCAGGTTCGGCAGTTGCGAAAGATTGTTGATCAGGCTCTCGGTAATGCCGTCGCTCAGGTATTCGGAGTTAGGGTCGTTGCTGGCGTTGACGAAAGGCATGACCGCCACGGACGTAATCTGCTCCCCACCGCTTCGGCTCCGCCAAAGAAACGCAGCGCCCGCCACCAGTGCCAACGCCACAACGCCGCCAATCGCCCAGAGCAATGTTTTATTTTTCTTGGGCGAGGATTGCTCGGCTGCGATCTCCACTCGCGCCGAGCTGGAATCACGGCGCAGGCGTTTGAGATCGGCCAGCATCTCGGCGGCGCTCTGGTAACGCAGTGCGCGATCCTTCTCCAGGGCCTTGTTGATGATGCGATCAAGTTCGTTGGGCAGGTCCGGATTGGCCCGCGCGGCCGACGCCGGCGCCTTGTGCAAGAGGGAATCGAAGATCACGGCTGAAGTATTTCCGGTGAACGCCATGCGCCCGGTGGCCATCTCATAAAGGACAGCGCCGAAAGAGAATAGATCGGTGCGGGCGTCGAGTTCCTCGCCGCGGGCTTGTTCGGGTGACATGTAAGCCACCGTGCCCACCGCCGTTCCTGGACTGGTCAGGTTCTCCTCGACGGTCGCGCCTTCGGCGGCGGGAGCCTGAGCTCCGGTCAGCTTAGCCAGCCCAAAGTCCAGGATCTTGGCTTGGCCGCGCTTGGTGATCAGAATATTCGCCGGCTTGATGTCCCGGTGCACAATCTTTTCCGTGTGCGCGGCATCCAGCGCATCGGCCACTTCAATCGCCAGCGTCAGCAGCGTCTCGGTCTCCATCGGCTGGCCGTTGATGCGATGCTTCAGCGTCACCCCGTCCAGAAACTCCATGGCGATGAAGGCCTGGCCGTCCAGCTCGCCAATGTCGTAAATCGTGCAAATGTTGGAATGATTCAGTGCGGATGCAGCCTGGGCTTCGCGTTGAAAGCGGGCGAGAGCTTGGGGATCTCTCGCGACCTCATCGGGCAGGAACTTGAGGGCAACAAAGCGCCGCAGGCGCGTGTCTTCAGCTTTGTAAACCACCCCCATCCCGCCGCCACCCAGCTTCTCAACGATGCGATAGTGCGAGATAGTCTTGCCAATCATGAAGTTAGACGCGGAGCTGAAGCCGTCATCTTAGGCGGAGGGAGAAGCCAAGTCAACGCAGCCTGACGGTGCTCAGAGCCCGCAAAGGTTGCTCCTGCAGGAAAGCTTCAATGCATCTTGGCAAACTCTGCCTTGGCGTCTTTCAAGATGGGGATGTCGGGGTCGGCGTCTTTCCAGAGAGCGAAGAATTCCTGATACGCCGAGCGTGCCTTCGCGGTATCACCCTGCAGGGTGTAGGCACGGGCGAGGCCCAGGCGAGCGAGTGCCCCCAACGGAAAGTTGACACTCACACCGGAGTGATCGATGAATTTCTGAAATTCTGTCGCAGCCGCAGCGCCGTTGTGCGCCGCCAATGCAGCTTCGCCCCGCACATAAACTGGATACATGGTGCCAATTTGAAATTGGGGCGGCTCTCCTAACTCATAGGGCGCTGCGGCCTCAAGCAGCACCAGAGCCTTGGCTGGATCGTTGCTGTCGAGCTCAATGGCAGCCCTGATCGTGGGCAGCCAGTAGACCTTCATCAGGGTTTGAGGTCCGTAGTTCTTGTCTAGCTCGTCAACCAATGACCGGGCGCGAGCCACATCACCCGCCCGCGCCAGTGCCAGAGCACAAAGAAGCTTCACGTCGCGCCCTTGCGATAGCGCCATAGCCGCTGTTACGCCCTGTTTGGCAGCCGCTGTATTTCCAAATTCAGCTTCACGCAGCGCGGCGCTTGCCTGCCACACGCCCGCGGTCTCGTTCGAGTCGGAACGGACTGCCGCATCCACGGCGCGCCGCGAGAAGTCCCGCGCCTTCGTCAACTCGCCGTAATAGGCCTTGGTATCAGATTGAAAGGAGAGCAGGAGGTCCTCGGTTCCAGGTTTACCGGATGCCCAGGCGACCTGACGATCCATCTCTGCGGCGTCCTTTTTCATGAACGCCACCAGGTAGATTGCCAGATGCAGGAAGTCACCCTCGAACTTGTTGGCTTGGGCCTCCTCGATTTGCTTCTGGGCGTCGTCGACCCGATTCAGCGCCAGATAAGTTCCGGCGGTATTAAAATAGCCGAGTACATCCCGTTGCAGAACCTGGCTTTCTTCGTTCGCAGTTAGCGCCTTGTCGTACTGACCCAGCTGAGCGTAGATGTAGCCCAGGTTGCCGGGCGGAATCGAATCCTTGGGATAGCTCTTGGCCCAGAGTTCGTAGACCTGGCTGGACTGCTCCAGTTCACCAGTGACATTCTGATAATACAAAGCCGAGATACGGTATTTTTCGCGCTCGCTGACTCGATCGCGTAACTCGTAAGCTTTCTTTATATTTTGTGCGGAAAGATTTGCCTGTCCCAGGTTGCCGTAGACCAACCCCAGGCTGGCGTAAGCCACGGCGAAGTTCGGGTCCAGTTCAATGGCTCGTTTGTAGAAAGGAATCGCCTCGGCATTTCCTTTGTTGCGGAAGGTGGTGATTCCCATGCTGAAGGCCTTCAGCGCTTCCAGCGAAGGTGTAGTGGCCTCGACCGGCACATCGAACTTCTGGACCGTGGCCAGTGACTCGCCCAGCTTGGTGCGTAGACTCGACGATACCTGTCCCAGTGCCTTCAATACATCCTGCTTGGTTGCAGCTTCCACTTGCTCCTTGGCCAGCGTGTCGCCGGTGCTGCAACCGATCGCGTCCACACCCAGAACGTACTGCCCTCCCAGGTTCGAAATCGAGCCCACCAGGAACGCCTTGCTTCCGGTTCGGATGCAAAGCTCACGCGCCATATCGCGCGTAATTCGCTCCGTGGATGGCTGTCCCATCAGGTGAAGCGTCTCTTCAACCTTGCGGTCGGAGAGGATGTTGAGAAAGGGCGATTGTCCGAGCTGCACCGCCAGCGCCTGCTTCAGCGCGTCATCAAAGACCGGGTCCCCCGTCTTGTTGTCGAAGTCTGCCAGAACCAGGCTGTCCTTCTCGGTCAGCGGGGCGGCAGGACGTGAGCGGAAGTAAATGCCTCCGCCAATCAGAGCAACAACGGCGAGAATCGCAACCGGAATCAGAATTTTCCAAAGCTTTCTTCCGCTACCCGGCCGGGCCGCGACATCCGCCGCACCCGCCACTGCACCCGACGCCACTGCACCAGAAGAAATTCGCTCCGCCGCCGCCGGGCCGGAACCGGATCCCGGAACTGTCTGTGACGCGTTCGTCTCGGAAGTGCGCGCCACCGGCATCGCTCCCGAACTGGCGACTCCCGTGGTGCCCGTTTCTGTCTGCCGCTTCAGGCGTTTCAGGTCAGCGCGGATATCGGACGCATGCTGATAACGCAATTCGCGATCTTTCTCCAGCGCCTTGTTGATGATGTGTTCGAGTTCGGCGGGCAAGTCAGGATTCAGTCGCGCAATCGGAACGGGAGCGCGATCCAGTATTTCGCGGAAGATTACTCCCGAGCTTTCTCCACGGAAGGGTAGCGCTCCGGTCGCCATCTCATAGAGCACGGCTCCAAAAGAAAACAGGTCGGTTCGAGCGTCCAATTCTTTTGCCCGCACCTGCTCGGGCGACATATAAGATACGGTTCCCACCGCCGTCCCCGGACTTGTCAGATGAGGCCCAGGGATGCCGGTCTCGGTAGCATCGGAATCTGGTCTCGTCCCCGATGCGGTCACCTTGGCCAGCCCGAAATCCAGAATCTTGGCGTGGCCGCGCTTGGTAACGAAAATATTCGCGGGCTTAATGTCGCGATGAACAATGCCCTCGGAGTGGGCAGCATCGAGGGCGTCGGCAATCTCGGTGGCCAGTGAAAGTAGCGCCTCCAACTCCAGCGGTCGAACCCCGATCAGGTGCTTCAGCGTCTGCCCGTCGAGGTACTCCATGGCAATAAACGCCTGGCCATTGTCCTCGCCAATGTCATAAATCGTGCAGATGTTGGGATGATTTAGCGCGGACGCGGCCTTGGCCTCGCGTCGAAACCGCTCCAGAGACTGTGGGTCTTGCGCGACCCCTTCCGGCAGAAATTTCAGGGCGACAAATCGATCGAGGCGTGTGTCCTCGGCCTTGTACACCACGCCCATCCCACCGCCACCCAGCTTCTCGACAACACGGTAGTGCGAGACAGTCTTTCCGATCATGAAGTTAGACGCACGACCTGAAGCCGTCATATTAGGCGTAGGAAGGAGTCAAGTCAACGCGGCACCGGTTTAGAAATCGAATTCGTTGATCCCGGCGTTCACGTCTTTTCGTTCACATTTGGTTAGCGAAATTGGCGAAGCGAATTCCGGACCGTTCTATTCGTAATAATATTCTTTCCATCATGCGAACACCCTTCGTCCTGCTTGGCGGTGGCGCAATGTCCCGGAAGGTCCTCGCCGCCGCAGCGCTTTTGCTGCTAATCCCTGCCGTTTCCTCACAAGACACAACTCCCGTTGCACGCCCCCGCGCCTCGGACCTCGGACTGAAGGTCGGCATTCTACCGAGCGGGCCACTGAATGCGATCACAGATGTTGCCGGCGTCGAGGTCGGCCACACCACTATCATTCGTGGTGACGACGTGCGTACGGGTGTTACAGCGATCGTTCCGCATCCCGGCAATCTCTATCGCGAGAAAGTGCCGGGCGCCGTTTTTGTGGGCAATGGTTTCGGCAAGCTGGCCGGGTTCACCCAGGTCGACGAAATGGGCGACATCGAAACGCCGATCCTGCTCACCTCAACCACCAGCGTGCCGCGCGTGGCCGACGCGCTGATCAGCTACATGCTGGCTTTGCCGGGCAACGAGGATGTCCTCTCGATCAACCCAGTGGTCGGCGAAACCAATGATGGATATCTGAGCGACATTCGTGGGCGTCATATCACGCCCGAGGATGTGTTCGGCGCAATCAACAACGCGAAGACCGGCCCGGTCGAGGAAGGCGCAGTGGGCGCGGGCACGGGAACGGTGGTTTACGGTTTTAAAGGAGGTATCGGAACTTCGTCCCGCCGCCTCCCGCCGAAGCTCGGTGGCTACACAGTGGGTGTTCTGGTGCAGACGAATTTTGGTGGCGTGCTCACGATTGCGGGCGCTCCGGTTGGCCGGGAACTCGGGCGATACTATCTCCGTGAGGAACTTCAGCAAGCCGGCGGCGCGAAAGACAGCGGAAATGGGTCGGTGATGATCGTCGTCGCGACCGACGCGCCCATGGACGCGCGAAATCTGAAACGGTTGGCGGCCAGAGCCTGGCTGGGAGTGGCTCGCACCGGAAGCTCGGCCTCGAACGGCAGCGGGGACTATGCCATTGCATTCTCCACCGCGCCTCAGGTTCGGATTCGAACGGAGGATAAGGCGCTGACGCGGCACGTCGAGGTGCTGACGAATGACGCCATGTCTCCGTTGTTTCTGGCGGTGATCGAAGCCACCGAGGAGGCGGTTTACAACTCGATGTTTCGTGCAAGAACCATGACCGGGCATGGACACACGGTCGAGGCGCTACCGATTGAGAAGACGACCGAGATACTCAGGAAATACGGAGTCATAAAGTAGCGACAGCCAACCATACGCGGGTTCGCACCAGGGAAAATGCCGTGCCCGTAGAATGGCTGAAGCATTGCCTGCTGGTCAACCTGAACTTCGCGTCACCACAGGAGTACCTGTGAAGAATACGCTTGCCCTGCTATTGCTTGCGCCCTCGATTCTGTTTGCGCAGAGTCGCTTCGCCGGAACATGGGTGATGAAGATGGACACTCTTGAGTTCTCGGGTACTCCCGAAGAATACCTGCTCAACGACGGCGTGTACCACTGCTTGAGCTGCGTCCCGAAGGTTGACGTGAAAACTGATGGAAACGATCAGAAAGTAACAGGGCATCCAACCTTCGATACGATTTCAGTTCGTGTTGTGGATTCTACCTCAGTCGAGTTCGCCTACAAGAAAGCGGGACAGCCGACGTTTGCCTGTACCGAAACTGTGTCGCCAGACGGAACTGCCATGACGGAAGAGTTCACGGAGACACCGATCTCTCAACGCGTGACTGGACATGCGATGTTTACGCGATTGAGCAAGGGTCCCCCGGGTTCGCACGCGCTCTCGGGGTCTTGGCAAATGCGGACTGTAAAGAATATCTCTACCACTGGCCCAACCACAACTTACGAGACCATAAAGAATGGACTGAGGGTCTCAGCAGGCGGCCGACAATTTGAAGCTCGGTTCGACGGCAGAGATTGTCCGGTGCAGGGAGACCCTGGCCAGATGGTTTCGCTGAAGCGGATGGGTGACGACACAATAGAGCAAACCGAGAAACAGGACGGTAAGGTTATGAGAGTCATGCTTATAACAGTCTCTAAGGATGGCAAGTCAATGAGGATTGAGTCCACCGACAAGCAAAGAGGCGGGACCATGAGGTACGAAGCCTGGAAGAGACCGTAGCCACCCAGCTAATCAAGGACACCAGGCCACTCTGAATGCAAGACGATCGATTGCAGGAATTCGCGCAACGTTACACCACAGCATGGTGCAGCCAGGATGCGGCGAGCGTGGCCGCCTTCTATGCAGCGGATGGCTCGCTGTCTGTCAACGATGGCCGTCCCGCCGTGGGGCGCAGCGCAATTACGGAAATAGCTCAAGCATTCATGACTGCGTTCCCGGACATGCGCGTAGTCATGGACAAGATTCTTGCGCAGGGTGACCACGCTGAGTTTCACTGGACGTTAATCGGCACCAACACCGGGCCGGGAGGCACGGGACAGCGGGTTCGCATCAGTGGCTTTGAGCTTTGGCGGATGGGAGCAGATGGGCTCATCGCCTCCTCGCAGGGCCATTTCGACAGCTCCGAATACGATCGTCAACTGAAGGGCGGGCCGCAGGAGCCACATTAGAAACCCCCGGCCTCAATGTGTACAATCGCGCGACAGCGATTTCGGCCCGTTCGATAGGTTTCCAGAAGGAGTGTTCCGATGCCCGACCAAGCAGTCGCCAGCCTCCTGACCCTTGTCGTTGAACGATCCGGCGATGACGCCGAGGTACGATGCAGCGGCCGGCTGGTGGCGGGTGTGAATGATCGCCTTTACCTCGAAGTCAGCAAGCTGATTCCGAACTCCAAGCGAATCCTGCTGGACTTGACGGATCTGACCCACATGGACAGCACGGGCCTGGGCACGCTGGTTCGGCTGTACGTTTCCGCAAAATCGGCAGGCTGCACTTTGCTCCTCTTCAACATCGGGAAACCGATTCGGCACCTTCTTGGCCTTACCCATCTTTTGTCGGTATTCGAGGTGATCGGTAACAACAACATCAAGTGCGGGTGATCCCCCCGAGTTGCAGTGACTCGAAGTCTTAAGCGACCTAAGATCGGCGTTGAAAAATCGCCACTACAAATGACAAAAGATGATATTCAGTTGCTCTACGAATACGACCGCTGGGCGAACAACAGAGTCTTGCAAGCAGCCTCCGCGCTCCACGCTGAGCAGTTCACGCGCGATATGGGTAGTAGCTTTCGTTCCGTGCGGGACACGCTCGTCCACATCATCGGCGGGGAGTGGATTTGGCTTGCGTATTGGGAGGACCCGCCCCATAGCGCCACCCTCCTGTCAGACTTGAGAAAGCGACGGGACGTCCTCTTCAATCCGCCTGCATTTCCTGACGTGGCTGCAGTGCAGTCAAAGTGGGTGGAAATCGAGAAGCAACAAGTCGAGTTCGTGAATCGGCTGACGGACGAATCCCTGGAAAAAATGCTCCCCTTTCGCACCACACAAATCAGGCTGGCGCACCTCATGCAACATATGGCGAACCATTCCACTTACCATCGAGGTCAAGTCGCAACCATGATGCGGCAGCTTGACGCCGAGCCTCTGGCCACGGACTTCCACGTGTTTCTGGTGGAAGGCCGCCGCGAGGCAGTTCCAGGCTAGAGGTCGAAACATCGCGGCTCAGGGTGTTCCGGGCAAGTTGCCGAAGATGCGCTAAAATCGGGCGTTGCATGGAGGAGTGGTTTCGGTCCTCGCGAGTTCGTGCAAAGGAGCACTGACATGTCATTGGTAATCGAGAATCTCCCGGAGGCGATCCGGACCACGAAACGACAGCTTCGAGCAGCGTTGCCCGAGTACAAAGAGGTCTTCCGCGAGGTTGAGGCCGAGATGCGCCGACGGGTGGAAGAAATTGTCTCCGAACGCGAATCGGGACACGACGTCATTCCCATTGTCCAATATGCGGATATTGCGGCGGGGAAAGTTCCCGCGGAACTGATCGCGAAGGTGCGATCGCGGGGAGCCTGCGTTGCGCGTGGCACCTTCAGCAGGGAAGTGGCAACCGGCTGGGATGATGAGATCGCGGCGTATGTCGACAAGAACGACCTGGACGCGAAGCTCGTGAATCGCGCTGAGGACAAATACTTTGGCACACTGGCCGCGGCCAAGCCCCAGATTTACGGAATCTACTGGTCACGCCCCCAGGTCGAAGCGCGGCAGTCGGAGTCGCTTACCAACGTTCGCGTTTTCCTGAACAAACTGTGGCAGGCAGAGCACGAAGGAGTCCGTTACATCGATGCGAATGAAACTCCGGCTTATGCCGATCGCATCCGCCGCCGGCCGCCCGGCTCGGCATCGCTCGGTCTTTCGCCGCACGTAGACGGCGGCTCCGTCGAGCGCTGGCTCGACGTGAATTTCCGCAAAGTTTACCGGCACGTATTCGCTGGCGACTGGCGGAAATACAGCGCCTTCGCCGCAGCCTTCCGCCCGCAGGTGCAGGAAGTGGAGTCACCCGCGGTGTGCTCGATGTTTCGCACCTTCCAGGGGTGGACAGCTCTCACGCGCCAGGGCCCGGGAGACGGAACCCTCCAACTGATTCCCATCGCCGAATCGATGGTCTATGTTCTGCTGCGGGCCATTCAGGACGATGTGCCCGAAGATGACCTGTGCGGCGCCATGCCGGGAAGAGCTCTTTCAATCAACGATCAGTACCACAGCACCCTGGTGAAGGCGCTCTCGTCGATTCCGCTGATGCAGCCCGGAGACACGATCTTCTGGCATTGCGACGTGGTTCACGCTGTCGAAAACGAACACCGGGGAGCCGGCTACAGCAACGTGATGTACATCGCCTCGGCCCCAGGCTGCTCCAAGAACAGCGCTTATCTCGAAAAACAGGCGATCTCATTCCTCGCTGGTAAGACGCCGCCGGACTTTCCTGCC
The DNA here is from genome assembly GCA_963734265.1 of Terriglobia bacterium. Classification (GTDB taxonomy): domain Bacteria; phylum Acidobacteriota; class Terriglobia; order Terriglobales; family Acidobacteriaceae; genus JAIQFF01. Next base: position 171,389 of record CAVTGN010000007.1, on the reverse strand, counting down.
GATAATTTCGAGGTCAATTTTGTGGGGCGCGGAACCGTGGCCGATTTGAACGAACGGGGCCGCGCGCAGCTAGGAATCACGGACGCGCTCTACAAGAGCACTCCGGCGGGCTCGGGCAAGCGAATCCTCGAGCCGACAGCCTAGCAAGGTTTCATGCTCACATTGCCGCCGGTGACCTGAACGGGCCGGCGAGTTTGGGGCCGCTTGGGTCGGTCTGGATTTGTAATCCGGCAGCCAGCGCCGCCTGCTGTCAACCATCGCTTGCCGCAATCGCAAACCGTGTGTTTTCGAATCGGATGCCTGGCTGATTGTGTTGCGTCCATGGCTGCATACGGAGGTCGAAATATGCGTTACTGCACGTACGCTGTGGTTGTACTCTGCTTCTTCGCCAGCATCACCCATGCTGCGGACCAGCCAAAGCTAACGCCTGCGGAACAGGAAGTACTGAATGTCAGCAAAGCGCGGATGGATGCAAGCAACCGCAGAGACCCCGTGGCCTGGTCCCGATACGTGGCGGAGGATTGCATCTTCAGCGACGAGAATGGGGTGCGGCATCCCAAAGCCGACCCCCTGAACGTGGTCAGCAAGTTGCCTCCCGAATACGATCACTCGGAAAATCCCCGCGACTACAGTCGTGCACGTATATGGCAGCACGGCGGTGCTCAACTATCGAGCCACGGTCCACGAGCAGTTCAACGATACGGACATCGTCAGCGAAATGCGGATGACGGAAACCTACATCAAGCCAAATGGCTCCTGGCTGCTCATTGCCAGGCATTGGGGCAGAATCCCGGTCAACTTGCGAAAGCCCATCGCTGTCGATACGAGCATCTATAAAGATTACGTCGGCCAATACGTGTGGCGGCCCCTGGATGACGTGGAGACTCTCTCGGTGAAGGATGGGAGACTCTGGTCGCAGTCAGGAAAAGATGAAGACGAGTACTTGCCTCTGGGCGCCGAGACATTCTTCATCAGAAGCGATCTCGGCAGCATGACATTTTCCCGTGACGCCCAGGGCCACGTGACTGGCTACACCTATCTCGGCCCCGACGGGCAGGAAGTTCACGCAAAGAAGATCAAGTAACTAAGCAATGAGGTGCTGGTAATGAGGTGCTGCCAATGAGAGCACGTTTCTTTGTTCCAGTATTCGTCCTTTGCATTGCGCAGCTTTCCATGGCGCAGGTGGATCAGCGCTGGAAACCAAACGATCCCGACCGTCCGTTGCCCCCTGTGATCGAGCCCGGAACGGCGAGCGCGCAGGACGTCACCGGGGCGTCCTCCATCTGACGCGGTTGTGTTGTTCGATGGCAAGGATCTTTCCCAATGGACGAGTGAAGATGCGCAGCCGGCAAAGTGGAAAGTGGCCGATGGCTACATGGAAGTGGTACCCCACAGTGGGCTCATCCATACCCGCCAACCGTTCGGTGATTGCCAGTTGCATGTTGAGTTCGCGGAGCCCTCGCCTCCGGTTGGTGAGGACCAGGAACGTGGCAATAGTGGCGTGTTCTTGATGGGCCTTTACGAAATCCAGGTGCTGGATTCGTATCACAGCAAAACCTACGCCGATGGCCAGGCCTCGGCTGTCTACGGGCAATTCCCTCCGCTGGTGAATGCATCACGGCCGCCAGGACAGTGGCAGACGTATGACGTAATTTTTCATGGTCCGCGTTTTGATCAAGATGGGAAAGTATTGCGTCCGGCGCGGATGACCGTGCTGCACAACGGGGTCCTGGTGCAGGACAATGTGGAGCTGTCAGGCCCCACTGGCCATCACCAGAGGCCTCCTTACAAGCCAACGCCGGACAAGCTGCCTCTTGGTCTGCAGGATCACGGCAACCCGGTGCGCTTCCGGAATATTTGGATTCGCGAACTGAGCCGAGGGACAGTAGAGCATCCACTCTCGAGGGTGCCCCGTCCAAGCTTCGCTTGGGCGGGGTCTTCCCAGCTCCCATCCTTGGAAGATGCCGGCGAGAGACGGACATCAAAAACCCCGCCCAAGCGGAGCTTGGACGGGGCACCCTGCTGGTGGTGTCCAACGGCGGCGCTAATTTCCTAAGCCTTCGGTGGCCACGCAATCTGACCACCGCGACGGTAAGCCAGGTTGGCGATGTGACCCGCGCGGGCGGCGGCGACTCCGGTTTCTACTGGCGCATTCGGCTCTTTGCGCGACTTTATGCATTCGAAGAAATTCTCCACATGCGAGATGGTACCGTCGCGGACGCTGTGTTCGGTGAGCACCGGATTCTGTTCCTTCTCCACGCCTTCGCGGTAAACCGCAGAAACCGCTGCGATCGATCTTCAATGTCGCTTCCGTCCCGCGGAACTCAAGGCCGCCGCCATCGACGGAGGAATTCATCATGCCCTCGTACCCCACATCAAACCCGGGATACCGAAGAGCCGCCTGGATAGTGTCGGGACACTCCCACTGATCGAAAACATATTTGTCCGCGAGCATCTGTGCCTCACGCGGCTGGTCGGATTTCATGGCCCAATGCACCACGTCGATCCAGTGGCTGAACAAATCGGTCATGGCTCCGCCGCCGAAATTCCAGAACCAGCGCCAGTGATTATATTTTTCTTCGCTGAATGGCTGATCGGGAGCGGATCCGAGCCAAAGCTTCCAATCGAGCGCCTGCGGGTCGATGGTTTTGGGCGCCCAGTCCCGCTGATAGTTCTGCCACCAGTAGGTTCGCACCTGCGGGATGCGCCCGAGACTGCCTGCCTGAATGAGACCGACGGCATCACGAAAGTGAGTCCAACTGCGCTGCTGCATGCCGCACTGCAGAATCTGCTTGCTGGAACGAACCGCGCGGGTGAGCGCTGCTCCTTCCTCGATGGTGTGGGTGACCGGCTTTTCCAGATAAACGTCTTTGCCGGCCGCCAGCGCATCGACCGCCATGCGAACGTGCCAATGATCCGGCGCGGCGATCAGCAATGCATCGATCTCCTGCTGCAGCACCTCACGATAATCCAGGTGGGTAGTCGCGATACCGTGGGACCGCTCCTTGACCGCATCGCGGTGCGGTGCATATACGTCGCTCACGGCGACGATCTGGTAAGGCCCAACCTTGTCGGCAGCATCGAGCAGATTCCGCATTCGCCCGCCGGCTCCGATGACCCCGACGCGAACCGTGTCGTTTGCGCCCAGCACCCGGGTCGAGGCCAGCGCAGTAAGCCCACTTGCGATGAGAAAGCTTCGGCGATTAAGCATAGAGCCGTTCTCCAGTTCGTTTTTCGCGTCAATCTACCAATTACAGTTCAGGGCGAAGAGAGCTTACCAAAAACTGGCGAAGGACCTGAATCAGGCAGGAAGTCTCATGGGCCGCAGAAGCGCCCTCCTCAGCAGGACTTTCTTAGCTTCACAAAGTGGGTGCCCCATCTTTCGCGCTTTTTGCGAAAGGTGGGAGAAACGGACGGTAGGATGTAAAGGGAAGAATGGTGCGCCCTGAGAGATTCGAACTCCCGACCTTCTGGTTCGTAGCCAGACGCTCTATCCAGCTGAGCTAAGGGCGCTAAAATCACCGACGAACAAGTTTGGTGATGGTTTTTCTGACCAGCTACCGTCGTGTATGGGCAGGACGGTTGTTGGCACTCACCCATTTAACCGTAAGGCAACCTCGGAAACGTGTCAAGGTCTGGCGTGCCGTCACAACTTCTTCAACAGTGACGCGAGCGGTTGACCGAAACTAGCTAATCCGCAAACTTTTAGAACGCGCTGCTTCCACGATCAAGCATCGCCTTCGTGTCAGATAACAGTTCTCGATAACGGTGGGACCGAGGGAGTTTACCCAAATCGTGTCTAAATCCAACTTAAAACGATGGGATATAATCCGCCTCCACGGGCGGGCTCAAGTGCTGACAAATTCTTTTCGTGAGGACCCCTATGCGCCCCGTAGTGTCGTTGATTTTGGTTTGCGGGCTGGCTGTTCTTCTTACCATCGGTGGATGCGGCGGAGGTTCCAATCCTCCAACTCCTCCTCCAACCAGCTCTTCTGATTTTCTCTTTGAATCCAATAACAATCAGATTTCAATCTTCGAGGTAGATGCCACAAAGGGAACCGTCACCTCTACGCCCGCTCCAGCGACCGGACCCGCCCTCGGCGGCGGACTCGCGCTCACCTCCACTAATTTTCTCTACGTCGCCGATTCTGGAAACAACGCGGTCGATGCCTTTTCGGTGAACACTTCGACCGGAGCCCTAACCGCCGTTTCCGGATCTCCCTTCACCGTCGCATCCGGCCAAGGCGCGCAGGGAATGTCCGTCGATCCCGCCGGAAAATTCTTGTTTGTCACACAGCACAATACCAACCAGGTGGCAGCCTTCGCCATCGGTTCCAGCGGTCAACTGACTGCCGTTCCCGGCTCATTTTTTCCTGCTGGAAGCTTTCCCGAAGAATCCGTGGTCGATCCTACCGGTAAATATCTCTACGTAAGTAATAATCTGGACGCGTTGGGCAGCATCTCGGCCTACACCATCGCCTCCAACGGCGCGCTCACTCCGGTCACCGGTTCACCTTTCACCACCCTGGTGAACGGCGGGCCGTTCGGTCTTGCCGTGCATCCCAATGGAAACTTTCTCTACATCGCCATGTCAGGGAACGGGACAGCCGGCACTCAGGTCGTCGGTCAGAAGATCGATACCACCACGGGCGCGCTCTCCCCGATTCCCGGCTCGCCCTTCACTGTCGGAAATGAGCCCTCGGGAGTAACCATTGATCCCGCCGGCAAGTTCCTTTATGTAACCAACATGATGGACGATACCGTCTCCGCCTTTACCATTGATGGGACTTCCGGAGCGCTTACCGCGATCGCCGGCAGCCCTTTCTCGACCGGACCCGGATCTGCTCCATTCCTAATGGCGGTGAATAAATCGAGCTCGCTTCTGTACGTTTTGGGCGCAAATTCGACGAGTATTTCTGTCTTTACCATCGCCTCAAGCGGAGCCCTGACCTCAGTCGCTCCCCTGAACGGCGGTGGCGGAGCCAACGGCATTGCCGTCTTGCGCAAACCATAGCGATCCGGCGATTCCGGTTTCTGGCAGGAATTCGTCTCGTCGCTGGCCTGGTTGCTGGGTGATTGGGGCGAGGGGTGGTCACCGCGCTCGGGTGACCAGTTTCCGCCGCAAGCCAAAACTGGCTACGGTAGCGGCTTTTGGAGGATTTCCACTGCGGTTCGGCAGACCTCGTGCCAGGCAGCTGCCGGTAAATCTTTCCTCCTACGAGGCAATTCCTACCCGATTGGCAAAATTTGTGCCTAGTGTTTTCAGCAGGTTAAGAATGGCACAGGGGGTGCTTTAACACTGAACAGACGAAGTGGCGCGCAACGGGGCGCTCCAGAGAAAAAACTTCGGCCAGAGGTTTTCTTGAGCGCCCCTTGCATTTTCGTCGGAGCACAGTCCTCCCGCCCCTCCCCCGATTTGAACCATCTCCCAGGTCCTGCTTAGGTCAGGCCCCTTTTCCGGGCTCAGGCTCCCCTTAGGTGTGATTAAGCCAGAATCAGCCTTTCACCCAGATCCAGGCCCGTGCGCCGCAGCAAGTCCGCCATCACCGGTTCCTTGAATCGCGAAGCGTCGAACTCGACGCGAATGATGCGGGCGCTTTCATCAAAGGTAATCCGCCGCACGCCATAGACTTCCCGCACGTTGTCGAGCGCGCGCATCGTAGCCTGATCGGGGGGCGAAACGTAACGGTAAGCCACATCCAGTAGGGTCATAAAACCAGTCTCCGCCTTGAAGTTGTCCGTGCTTGATGTTGTCCATTGAAGATACAACAATCGACTGCATAAGCGAATGAATCTAATATGGAACCGGCCAGAGCTGCCAATAGTCGGCTTTCATCCACATGGATCATTCTGCCAAATCTGCAATCGCGGAAACCGACCCGGTATGCGGGATGAGCGTCGATCCTGCCTCCGCGAAACACAAATTTGAGCATGCCGGCAAAGCTTATTACTTCTGCTGCGCCGGTTGCAGAGAGAAATTCCGCGCCGATCCGGCTCGGTATCTCTCACAGTCCCCGGGCTCTGCTTCAGCGATGCACTCCGTGGCGCAGGTTGTAAATATCGCCTCCGCGTCAGGGACGAAGACCTCTTCACCGAAGACCGGACTGGTTCCACTCGCTGTGCCCACAGAGGCCAAGACAGAAAAGCAAACCGCCTACGTTTGTCCGATGTGTCCCGAAGTGCGGGCCTCCAAGCCCGGCGCTTGCCCGCGCTGCGGAATGGCCCTGGAGCGGGAAATGCCTGTGTCCGCCGCGCGCGTTGAATACACCTGCCCCATGCACCCGCAAATAGTCCGCCCGGGACCGGGAAGTTGCCCCATCTGCGGCATGGCGCTGGAACCGCGCACCGTTACTGCGCATGAAGAGGACAATCCCGAACTGCGCGAGATGACGCGCCGCTTCTGGATCAGTCTGGCGCTGACCGCTCCGCTGCTGGCGATTGCAATGGCGGACATGCTTCCGGGAATGCCGGTGCAGCGCCTGATCCCCGCCGGTTGGTTGGCGTGGATCGAATTAGCATTAGCGACGCCGGTTGTGCTCTGGGGAGGCTGGCCATTTTTCCAGCGGGGCTGGACGTCGGTCGTAAACCGCTCCACCAATATGTTCACCCTGATCGCGATGGGAACCGGCGTCGCGTATTTGTACAGCCTGGTAGCGACGATTTTTCCCCAAGCTTTTCCGGCATCCTTACGCGAGATGGGCGGAAGGCCTCCGCTGTATTTCGAAGCTGCCGCGGCGATCACCACGCTGGTACTGCTCGGCCAGGTGCTCGAACTGCGGGCCCGCAGCCGGACTGGTGCCGCATTACGGGCTTTGCTCGACCTCTCTCCGAAAATGGCCCGCGTGCTCCGTGATGACGCTGGCCGGGAAATCGAAGAAGACATCCCGCTCGACCAAGTGAAGGTCGGCGATCGGCTGCGCGTGCGTCCCGGCGAGAAGATTCCGGTGGATGGCGTCGTCCTCGAAGGCAACAGCGCGGTGGATGAGTCCATGATCACTGGCGAATCCATACCCGTTGGGAAGGAGCCCGGCAGCCGCTTGATCGGGGCGACCGTGAATGGAACCGGGTCGTTGATCATGCGCGCCGAGCGTGTGGGCAGCGAAACCCTGCTGGCGCAAATCGTGCAAATGGTCAGCCAGGCGCAACGCAGCCGCGCTCCCATTCAACGCCTGGCGGATCGAGTGGCGGCGTGGTTCGTTCCGGCGGTGATCGCAATCGCCGTGCTCACCTTCATCGTTTGGAGTTTGTTCGGACCCGCAACCTCGCCTCGCGCACGCCCTGGTGAACGCGGTGGCGGTGCTGATCATCGCCTGCCCATGTGCACTAGGATTGGCGACTCCGATCGCGATTATGGTGGGAACCGGACGCGGCGCCCAAGCCGGTGTGCTGATCAAGAATGCTGAAGCGCTCGAGATACTGGAAAAAGTTGACACCCTGGTCCTCGATAAGACCGGCACGCTCACCGAAGGCAAGCCCCGCGTGCTGTCGATTATCACCGCGCCCGGACCAGAGCGAGGATGAACTGTTGCGCCTGGCGGCAAGCCTTGAGCAGGGAAGTGAGCACCCGCTGGCCGCGGCGATCGTGAAAGCGGCCAAGGATCGCGGGTTGACTCTTCCGCCGGCGAACCTGTTCCAGTCTCGTACGGGACAGGGAGTGGCGGGCGATGTGGAAGGCCGCAAGTGTTCTCATCGGCAACGCTGGTCTATTTCAGCAGAGCGGAATTTCCGCCGCTGAGTTGACGCAGCGAGCCGAAGACCTGCGCCGCAGTGGACAGACCGTGATCTTCGTTGCCCTGGACGCAAAGTTGGCCGGATTGATCGGCATCGCAGATTCGATCAAATCCTCGACCGTCCAGGCTTTGCGCGATCTCAAGGCTGAAGGTTTGCGCCTGGTGATGCTCACCGGCGACAGTCGCGCTACTGCGGAAGCCGTGGCCAAAAATCTGGGCATCGAAGAATTCGAGGCGGAGGTCTTACCGCAAACCAAAGCCGAGGTCATACAGCGCCTGCAGAAAGCAGGACGAATTGTCGCCATGGCCGGCGACGGCATCAACGATGCGCCCGCCTTGGCGCAGGCCAATGTGGGCATCGCCATGGGCACTGGCACGGACGTCGCCATGGAGAGCGGCGGCGTGACCCTGGTAAAGGGCGACCTCACCGGCATCGTTCGGGCGCGCAAACTTAGCCAGGCGACCATGCGCAATATCCGGCAGAACCTGTTCTTCGCGTTTATCTACAATTCGCTGGGTGTGCCGATTGCGGCGGGCGTGTTGTATCCATTCTTTGGACTGCTTTTGAGTCCGATTCTGGCAGCGGCCGCGATGAGTTTGAGCTCGGTGTCGGTGATCACCAATTCATTGCGCCTGCGGAAGCTCAAGCTGTAAGGGCGGACCGAACGTTTTTAGGGGGTTCTTGCAAGCTTCGCCACGTTGCTTCCAAGCTGTTGGAAATGCCCCAGGTTCCAGGTGTAGATAGTTTCCGCTTTGGCTTTTATCGCGCAACGCGCCAGCAGGGCATCATAAGTCAAACCTCCGACAACACCGGAGGCGGCGGCGTTGGCGATCGTCTCCCAGTATTCCTCGGAGTCCAGGGCGATGAAGGTCAGTCCTCCGAGCCATATCTTCGAGAAAGAGCATCGCCTGATCTCCGCTGGTGCGGAGTTCTCCAGGTAAGCGGGTCAGGGTCGAGTAAACCTCGGCCAGGCTGTGAGCGGCGCAACCGTCATGCTTCTTGTCCGCCTTGAGATAGGCCCTGCTACTGGCAGCATGGTGCACGTGCTGATCCAGAAAGGCAGGCACAAGGACGGAAGTGTCGAAGAAGTATCTCACCGAGGCTTTCCTAGAATTGCCCGTTCCCTTTCTCGCCGGACCTTACGGATAGTGTCCTCAACTACGTTTGCAGGCAGCGGGGTGTCGCTAGTGCAATACCCACATTCCTTGTTTCTTATACATGCGTCGCTCGGCCTCGCGCGGGCCGCAGGACGATCTGGTCGTCCGAGCTTTCCAGTTCCAGCGAGTCGCCGGGATTGATCTGTAGAGCTTCACGCACGGGTTTGGGCAGAACCACCCGTCCGGCCTTATCGATCGTCAAAGTGGTATTCATAATGGCATTTTACCATCTATTATGCCATTTACAATGCCATTCCGTAGGGCCAATCTCTCCTCTCCAATCTTTCCCCCTTAGGCAAGTGTCATCCTGAGCTTGCGAAGGATCGACGATTTGCCGGCCAGCGCTCCACCACAAGTGGCAAAATAGAGTTCTGTGAGTGCCCCGACCTCTTCCACCACCTCTCCTCCCGCCGACAAACCCGGTCTCTCGCACGCCTGGCGTGCGCTTCGATCTCGCAATTTCCGCCTTTATTTCAGCGGCCAGACTGTCTCTCTGATCGGCACATGGATGACGCGCCTGGCCACGAGCTGGCTGGTGTACCGGTTGACGGGTTCTGCGCTTCTTGCTCGGAATCGTCGGCTTCTCCGGGCAGATTCCAACCTTTCTGTTCGCCCCCTTCGCCGGGGTCTGGATTGACCGCCTTGATCGACGCAAGGTGCTGGTGGTGACCCAGATTCTGGCCATGCTTCAGTCGCTGGCGCTGGCCGTCCTGACCCTCGCCAGACACATCAACATTCACGAGATCATCTGGCTCAGCGCGTTTCAAGGGCTGATCAATGCCTTCGACATGCCCGCCAGACAAGCCTTCCTGGTGCAGATGGTGGACGACAAACAGGACCTGGGCAACGCCATCGCAATCAACTCCTCGATGGTCAATCTGGCGCGGCTGGTGGGACCCTCGCTGGCTGGAGCGGTGATCGCGATATCAGGTGAAGGGTACTGCTTCCTGATCGACGGCCTCAGTTATCTGGCCGTGATTGCTTCGCTGTTGGCAATGCGTCTGCCGCCAGGTTCGGTAAAGCAGGTTACGGATTCCATGCTGGTTCAGTTGAAAGAAGGTTGGGCGTACGTCACTGGCTTTGCGCCGGTGCGTACCATCCTGCTGCTGTTTGCCATCGTTAGCCTCATGGGCTGGCCTTTTACCGTGCTGATGCCGATCTTTGCCGGAACGATATTGAAGGGCGGTCCGCACACGCTGGGGTTTCTGATGGGCGCGGTCGGAATAGGCGCTCTGGTTTCGGCGATATCGCTTGCCCTGAGAAAAACCGTGCTGGGACTGGGCAAAATGATCCCGGTCTCAACCGCCGCCTTTGGCACAGGTCTGATCCTGTTCGGAATGTCGCGGATATTATGGCTGTCGCTGATCCTGATGCTGGTGTGTGGTTTTGGCATGATGCAGCAGATGGCAGCCAGCAACACCATCATCCAGACCATTGTGGAAGACGATAAGCGCGGGCGTGTGATGAGTTTCTATACCGTTGCCTTCGTGGGAATGGCTCCGTTTGGAAGCCTGCTCGCCGGCGCTCTCGCACACGCCATTGGCGCGCCCTACACGGTAATGTTGAGCGGGGTTTGCTGCGTCGCGGGCGCGGCCTGGTTCGCAGCCCAGCTGAAGACAATCCGAAAATTAATTCGGCCCATCTACATGAATCTCGGAATCATCCCGCCAGTGAACGCCGTGATTCAGGATAGCGTCGGCCGCTGAACCGCCCCGGGGAATCGAGGCGAACTCGCACCATTGTGGGAATTGACACTCCGGGCCGCATATTCAACAATTGCTATAACATCCCATTCAGATTGGCGGAGGGGTTTCTATGTCGGACGATGGCGTACAGCCGGACGATAGTGTGCAGGTGTCGGAAAGTAGTGCTGGAAAGTGGATCTTAATAGCGCTTGCGGCGCTCTACGTGGCAGGCTCGCTATATTTCATCTTTGATTTGCGCGGACGTCTCGACAAGCTGAGCAAAGATCAGGGCGCCAGCAGCACACAGATTGCCGATCTGGGCAAGCGCATGCAATCCGCCGAAGCGGATGACGAAACCCTGGCCCATCAGGTGGGTTTGACCAAGAAGGAAATGGCGTCCCGCTCGGCCGAGCTGATGCGCCAACAAAAAGCCTCGGAAGCGCGCCTGGCGGAGCAGCAGAAAGAGCAGATCAGCGCAGTGACCGGGGAAGTGGCGGGCGTGAAAACCGACGTTGGCGGGGTCAAGACCGACGTTGCCTCCACCAAGGCTGACCTCGAAGCCACCAAGGCCAAGCTGCAGAGCACAATCGGCGATTTGGGAGTGCAAAGCGGCCTGGTTGCCAACACCCGCGAGGATCTCGAAATCCTCAAGCACAAGGGCGACCGCAACTACTACGAATTCACTCTGATCAAGGGAGCCAAGTCCCAGCCGGTCTCGACGGTCGGACTGCAACTGAAAAAGACAGATGTGAAGAAAGGCAAATTCACTCTGAACGTCACCTCGGACGACCGGACGATCGAAAAGAAAGATCGCAACGTGAGCGAGCCAATTCAGTTCTACAGCGGGCGCGACCGGATGCTCTACGAACTGGTGGTCTGGAGCGTCGACAAAAACAAGGCGACCGGCTACCTCAGCACCCCGAAGAACGCTCCGACTCCGGTCAGCGCGAGTCCGGCCTCGGCCAGCCAGTAAAGCGGATAAGTCCGAGGCGAGCTTTAATCCGCACCGACTAGTCTGCACCAATTCTCTGGCGCGGCCCTGAATTGGGCCGCGCGCACGTCTTGCGGATCATCCAAACTGCAACAGCACAATCTCCGGCCTGGTTCCGACCCGCAAGGGAGGACCCCAGGTTCCCGCTCCGTATGAGGTATAGACCAGCAGATTTCCCAGACGCTGCAACCCGTGGACGAACTTGCCGTAAATCCGGGAAGTGATCCAGGTAAAAGGAAAGAATTGTCCGCCGTGAGTATGCCCGGAAAGCTGCAGCGAAAGGCCTTCTTCCTCGCTGATCTTCAACCGATCGGGCGCGTGGGTGAGCAGGATGCTGGCCCGCGTGCGATCGACATCTGCATGCCGCAAGACGGCCCGAAAGCGATCATCGTTGGTAGAGTCCCGGTAATGCACGCCAACGATCTGTAAGCCGTCGACCGTAATCTTTTCGTTATTCAGGACGCGGACGCCCGACTGCTTTACTGCGTCCAGATATTTCGTGGGATCGGTAAACTCCTCGTGATTCCCGGTAACAAAATATGTGCCGAACGGGGGCGCGATCTGGGCCCACGGCAACGCCAGCTCCTTCACTTTCGCCGCCGTACCGTCATACATATCTCCGCCGATAAAAATGATGTCCGGCCGCAATCGGTTCAGAGTGGTCACCACACGCCGCATGAATCTGACGCCGCGCACGTGACCAAGATGAGTGTCCGTGACCAGTGCTGCAACTCGGCCGCGCCAGGATTCCGGCAGGTTCGGCAGTTTTACCGTAACCCGGCTTATCCGCGTCCAGGCGGCATTGACGATGCCATACAAACCGGTTAGAACGGCCAGACCGAAGATCACCGCCGCCAGCGCGGGTTGATCCGGATGCAGTCCGAATACGCGAGCTCCTCCGTAAACAGCCCAGCACAAACAGGCGGCCAGAAAGCAGAAACTGAATATCCCCAGCCAGGCTGCGGAAATCGTGTACAGGATCCGCACCGCTTGGTGCGAAGACCTCCACGCCAGCAATGAGGCCACCACAAAGCTCACTGACAGCAATGCCAGGACCACTTGCAAGGTTGAAATGCCGGGCGGATCGGTCGTCACCCAGAAGGTTGTCCAGGTCTGATACAAGAACCAATGTGCCAAGAATAAGACCGATTGAAAAACAAGGATGAAAACCGCGATTCGTGACCTCACAGGTTTATGCGTTCTCCACGCAATTAGATGAGAATCGAGGCTACTTAGACGCACAGACCTACGAGGGGAGTTCGGGCCGTCATCCTGAGCTTGCGAAGGACCTTGGGCGCGCGCCGCACCGACGCCGAGACATTGCAAGGCCGCACGAGCGGGACGCTCGCGCCCACATCGCGAAAAACTACTTTGTCAGCACTATGGGCAAGGGCTGATCGTAGGGCTGAATCACCACGCTCAGCGACTTGCGCTTGTCGAATCCATCCTGGGTCACCGGAAAGCTGACTACGACCGTGCCTTGTGTCTGGCCGCCGATTGGGATTTTAGTTTCTGGCGGGATGGCCGCGAGAGCGTGCTCCTTGAGGGTTGGGAACGCCTGGAAGTAGCGATCGTAGTCGATGGCGGATGCGGCAATGTCGGAAAATTCGCCACCGTCGGTCTTGAGCGTGGCCTTGATGTCATGAATCCACAGTGGCTTCTTTCCAGAATTATTTACCGTGACGTTGACTGCCACGAGCACCGCGTTCTGGTTGGGAATTTCCGCGACTGCAATGTTGTCCACCGACCCTCCACCCTGCGGCTTCGCCCGGTCGAGAAAGGCGAAAATGCCGACGAGTACAGCCGCCGCGGCAAGAACAATACCCACAATTTTTGCGGGCGGCAGATTGCGTTTGGCGGTGCCGAATTCCTCGCCGATATTGATCCCGGGCCCGGGGCCGAGATCAAGGCGCGGATCGGGAGGCGGTTCGGGAGTTGCTTCAGCCGGCTCTGGAATGCGATCAGGGCTGGGTGCGGCGGGCGGCAGAGGATGCGTTTCTTCTGGCATAGAAGCCTCGTGTGCCCAGATTCTATATGGTTTGCGGCAAGGAACCTACTCGCGCAGCGCCACAAATAAAATTGCCTGGTGGGTATCGCCCCCCGTATCCTTCTGATTCGCTTTTGCATTTGTTTGTTAAATATTTCTCTCGTCACACCACTTCCAGGCCAGGGAGATTTTCGATGGTTGCAGCAAAACTGTTCCGGCACGTTGCACTTTTATTCATGCTGGTCCTTGCAGTCGCGGCATCCCTTGCCCAGCAGGATTCTGCGAAGCCGACGGCGATCATTCATGCCGGCCGTTTGATTGATGTCCGAACCGGACGGGTGACCGCCAACGCCTACATCACGATTGCTAAAGATCGAATCCTCGCAGTTGGAGGCTCCGCTCCCGCGGGAGTTCCGACGATAGATCTGTCGCAATACACCGTGGTCCCTGGCTTGATCGATTGTCATGGACATGTTCTGGGAGATCCCAAGGATCAGGCTTCTGCCTCCGGTCTGCGAATGTCATCGGCGCAAAAAACGCTGTGGGGTGTTCACAACCTGCAGACCTGGCTTGACCACGGCTTTACCGCGCTCCGCGATGCCGGCGAGGACGATCCCGGCTACGGCCAGCTGGCGCTGCGCAACAGCATCGAGAAAGGACTGATCCGCGGACCACGTATGGTTTCGGCCGGAAATTTCGTTTCGGTAAACGGAGGGCACGGCGACGCTGACGTTCTGGCGCCTGACCAGCAACTGCCGCTCAGGCCCAATATCGCAGACACGGTCGATGCGGTAAACGTTGCGGTGAGGCGCGATATCAAGTACGGAGCGGACTGGATCAAGCTGATGGCCACGGGCGGGGTGATGGACCCTATCAGCGATTACCGGGTTGAGGAGTTGAGTGAGGAGCAGATGGCCCGGGCGGTGGAAGTCGCGCATCGCGCGGGGAAAAAAGTGATGGCCCACGCCGAAGGAGCGGAAGGGATCAAGGCTGCGGTCCGTGCTGGCGTCGACTCCATCGAGCACGGCACCGTGATGGATGAGGAAGGCGCACGACTCATGGAGCAGAAAGGCACATGGCTTGTGCCCACGCTTTACTGTTTTCAGCACGATCTGCAAACCGGACTTTCGCAAGGCCGCGACCCGGTCAGCTTCGCCAAGGGAGTGGCGATCGTGAAGGAACAGGGCCCGGCGTTTCATCGAGCCCTGGCGCATCATCTGAAGATCGCCTACGGCATCGACGACGATCCGGATTTCGTTTCCAAGGAGTTTGGGGCGCTGGTCAGCGGAGGCATGAGCCCACTCGACGCCCTGCGGGCCGCCACCGTGAACGGAGCCGAACTGCTCGGACGCTCCAGTGAAATCGGAACTCTCGAACCCGGAAAGTTCGCCGACATCGTGGCTGTGGACGGCGATCCTTTGGCGGATATCACCGTGATGGAGAAAGTTGTGTTCGTGATGAAGGGCGGCGAGGTCTACAAGAACACCATGAAGTAGCCATTGCGCCCGAAAACCCCATCAAGGCTCCGAAATTTCCAGGGAAACAGGGAACGGATTGCGCTCGGCAAATTGCTGCTGATGCCAGTAAGGATAGACCGGCTTTACTTCGCTGGCCCGATCTAATGCGGCGGTTTGCTCGGGCGAGAGCCTCCAACCTTCCGCGGCCAGGTTCTGACGCAACTGCTCCTCGTTCCGCGCTCCAATAATGACGCTCGAAACCGAAGGCCGCCGCAACAGCCAGTTCAGCGCGATTTGAGGCACGGTCTTTCCGGTTTCACGCCCCACTTGATCCAGGGCATCGATCACCCGGTACAAATACTCATCGGCTACCGGCGGCCCCTGCTCGCTGGTCTTATGCAGCCGGCTGGTGGCGGGCAGAGGCTGTCCACGACGAAGCTTGCCGGTCAGGCGACCCCAACCGAGAGGACTCCAGATGAGGGCTCCGACACCCTGATCGACGGCCAGCGGCATGAGCTCCCATTCGTATTCCCGCCCGAGCAGAGAGTAGTAAACCTGGTGACCGACATAGCGGGCCCAGCCATAGCGATCGGAGACGGCCAGGGACTTCATCAAATGCCAGCCGGAAAAATTTGAGCAGGCGATATAGCGAACCTTTCCGCTTTCGACCAGGTGGTTCAGCGTGCTCAGCACTTCTTCGACGGGAGTGAGCGCGTCGAATCCGTGAAGATGGTAGATATCGATGTAGTCAGTGTCCAGACGGCGCAAGCTGGCCTCGCAGGCGCTCAACACATGATGGCGTGAAGATCCGACGTTGTTCGGCCCCTCGCCCATCCGAAACGTGGTCTTGGTGGAAATCAAAACATCATGGCGGCGGCCTTCCACAGCTTTGCCGAGAATTTCCTCGGAAAGGCCGCTGGAGTAAACGTCAGCGGTATCAAAAAGATTGACTCCAGCCTCGAGGCAAATGGAAACCAGACGGCTGGCCTCAGCCACGTCGCTCGATCCCCAGGCGCGAAAGAATTCGCCTCCCCCGCCAAAGGTGGCGGCGCCAAAGCTGAGTGCAGGAACTTTTAGTCCAGAGCGGCCAAGTTGTCGAAATTCCATGAGAAGTAGATGCGGTCGCGGCGGAAGCGATGCGAAACTTGCTTACCACGCGTGCTTCATCGCGTTGGCGAACTTTTCCACTGGCAGGGTGTTCAACACATCTTCCTGGGTCAGCCAGGCGCGGCGGGCTTGCAGCACACCGAAGCGAATCTTCTCCATATGCGACGTGTGGTGGGAGTCGGTGTTGATCACAATTTTCACGCCATGCTGTTTCGCCAGGCGCAGGTGCCGGTCGCCTAGATCGAGCCGATCAGGATAGGCGTTCAGTTCCATGGCCACTTTTTTTCGGGCGGCCGCCTTTAGTACAGCATCCATGTCGAAGGGGTAAGCCTCGCGCCGCAGCAGCAGACGGCCGGTGGGATGGCCGAGCAGCGAAGTGTTCGGATTCTCAACCGCCTTGACCAGCCGATCCGTCATCTCCTGAGAGGTCTGATTGAAGTGGGAGTGCACGCTGGCGATCACGATGTCCATCTGTTCGAGCACGGAATCGGAGAGATCAAGCGTGCCGTCGGCCAGAATGTCCACTTCGATGCCGGCAAAGATTTTGATGCCTTCGATGTGTTCATTTACTGCGCGAATACGCTTGATGTGCTCGACCGCCCTCTTGTCGTCCAGGCCGTTGGCGAAGGCGAGATTCTTGGAGTGGTCGGTGATGGCCATATATTTATAGCCACGCTCTTTAGCCGCCTCGGCCATTTCTTCAATGGTGTTGCGGCCGTCGGTTTCGACGGTGTGCATGTGAACGTCGCCCTGGAGATCGGTTTGGGAGATGAGCGCGGGCAGGGTATGGGTTTCGGCGGCGTCCAGTTCGCCCAGGTTTTCGCGAAGCTCGGGAGGAATGTAATCCAGCTTGAGCTTGGCGTAAATCTCTTCTTCGGTCTTCCCCGCCACGGGTTTTTCGGTGTCGAGCTGGGCCAGGCTGTACTCGCTGAGGGTGTAACCCATTTTCAGCGCGCGCTGTCGTAGAGCCACATTGTGAGCTTTGGAACCGGTGAAATACTGCATCGCGGCGCCACAGGATTCAGGCGGCAGCAGGCGCACGTCCACCTGCATGCCGCCGCGCAATCGAAAGCTGACTTTATTTTCGCCGCGGGCGATGATCTCCATCAGCCCAGGGAGTTTGATGATGTGCTCGATCAGCTTTTCTCGGGTGTCGTTATCGCAGCAGGCTTTGCCTGTGACCAGGATGTCGAGATCGCCGACGGTTTCGCGTCCGCGGCGCAGCGAGCCTGCGGGCGTGATCTTCTCGACCTCAGGATAATCTTTCAAATGGTCGACGATTTTCTGGGCTTCCCGTTCCGCCGCGTCGAGCAGGAAACGCCCGGCGATGCGGCGGTAGTCTTCGATGGCCTTAAGCAGCTTCTGTTCCTGCTTCTCGCCCATGCGGGGAAGCTCGCGAATCTTTCCCTCTCTCGCCAGTTTTTCCACGCCCTCGAGATCGCTGACCTGATAAGCGCTCCAGATCAGCGCAATCGTCTTTGGTCCCAGCCCCTGAATCTTGAGCAGATCAAGCATGGTCGGCCGATACTTCTTCAGTAATTCCGCATGCAGCGAGAGTTTTCCTTCCTTGAACATTTCCTGCATGTTCACCAGCATGCCTTTGCCGATGCCCGGGATAGCGAGAACTTTCTTAGGTTCGTCGATCAAGTCGGCAATCTGCTGCGTCTGGGCTTCAATCGCTTCGGCGGCATTGCGGTAGGAACGGATTCGAAAGGAATCCTGCCCGTCAATTTCGAGCAGGTCGGCAGTCTCGTAAAGGATGCCGGCGATGGCTTTGTTGTCCATGTGAGATAAAGATTAAACAAGTTGGAGCCGGAGGGAAAGGTGGAGGCGGTGGGAAGCAGACATCCTAACGAGTCTGTTGCGCAATCAGGCGAAAACCTGCATACGGCAGGCGGATGAACCTGCCCTGGACATATTCAGAGGGATGCCGGCGTTGCCAAAATCAGGGTGCACCCAGGCTACGGCGCTTTGGTAACGTTAGCGGCTTGCGGACCTTTGTCTCCCTGCGTAATTTCGAACTCTACCTGATCGCCCTCTTGCAGGCTCTTGTAGCCCTCCGAGGTGATCGCGCTGTAGTGCACAAAAACGTCGGCGCCATCGTCCCGTCCGATGAAGCCGTAGCCCTTGGCATTGTTAAACCACTTGACCGTACCTTTCAGTCGTTCCACTTACGCCCCCCTCGGGCACGTGCTCTTTCGCCGAGGCCGTACCCCTATTGGACGCAATTGTGCTGCTATTCGAAGGGCGCTGTCAAGAGATTGTGAACCAGAAACGCCGCTATTGGTGCGGCTTTGAGCCTCTTCGGGACTGATTCAGCCACAACACCCCGCAAATGGTTTTGGCGTCCCGAATAGCGCCCTTCATGACCATGCCAACCGCGGTAGAAAGAGGCACCATGCGAGAGCGTATGAACTCGTCTGCCTCGGGCTGGGCTTCGCCCCGGCGCAGGCCGCGGGCCGAATAGATGTCCATGGTCTCGGCCAGAAAGCCCGGACTGGCGTAGAAACTCAGAATGCGTTTCCAGCGGGCGGCAGTGTAGCCGGTCTCCTCGAGAAGTTCTCGTTTGGCCGCAGCCAGACCCTTCTCACCGCGGTCAATGCGGCCCGCAGGCAGCTCCCACAGCGTTTGTTGCGCTGCATGACGATACTGGCGCTCCAGCAGCACTCGAGGATCAGCATGTTTGTCACTGTCATCGACCGCGAGGATGACCACCGACCCGGAGTGGTGAACGATCTCGCGGTGGGTTCGCACTCCACTGGGCTCAAGTACTTCATCGGCTGTAACCGTGAACGCCGGCCCGTGGTAAACCTCGCGAGAGGAGAGGAGTCTGGCTTTGCGGCTGCGAGTTTTGCTGCGGGAAGATTTGGGCATACCGACAATATAAAGCAGGCGGCTTGGGGAATTCGCGTCTGAGGGATTAGAAAAGTCTGGCAGTCTTTTTGCAGTCTCTTTTTTGCGGTCCCTTTTTTGCTGTCCGAAGAAATGCCCTGCTATGCTGCCGCCATGCCTCTCAAGCCGCGCATTGCGATTGTCGGGCCGGGTAGGCTGGGAAGCGCCCTGGCGGTGGAGCTTCACCGTGCGGGATATCTCCTGACTGAGATCATCTCAACAAACCGTATGGCGTCGCGCCGCAAGGCGGTTGCCTTGGCCCGCCGTGTGCGGGCAGTTGCCACGTCCCATAGTCCGATCCTCGAGGCCGATCTGGTCTGGTTCTGTGTGCCCGATCGCGAAATCGGGAAAGCGGCCCGTAAACTTGCCCACGCCGCTGACTGGAAGGGCAAAATCGCGCTTCATTCCAGCGGAGCCTTGCCAAGCGATGAGTTGCACGCGTTGCTAAGGCGTGGGGCTGCCGTGGCTTCCGTACATCCTCTGATGACCTTTGTGCGCGGGTCGGTACCTTCGCTCCAGGGCATACCGTTCGCTCTCGAAGGCGATCCCACGGCGCTGCGTACGGCTCGCAAAATCGTCCGCGACCTGGGCGCTGAGGCTTTTCCCATATCGAAGAATAAGAAGGCGGTCTATCACGCCTGGGGAGGCTTCACTTCACCGCTGCTGATTGCGTTGCTGGTGACCGGAGAAAAATTAGCTCAGGCCGCGGGACTCTCAGCCGCTGATGCCCGAAAAAAGATGTTGCCAATCGTAAGGCAAACTATGGCCAACTATGCCAGACTCGGACCGGCGAAAGCCTTTACTGGACCGATCGTGCGCGGCGATGTGGGGGTCGTCCGCAAGCACTTGAGAGAGTTGAAGAAAGTTCCCGGCGCCAACGAAGTGTATGTGGCGTTGGCCAGGGCGGGCCTTCGCTATCTGCCTGTGCGCAACCGAAGGGAGTTGGAGAAGCTCTTAATCTTGTCATCCTGAGCGGAGGATCCCTATTCGCAAGCGAATGGGCAGACGGAGTCGAAGGACCCCTACCGCTCATGATCAATGCGAGCGGGTGTTTTGAGGCCGGCACGCAGGATTTCGAAGTCCGGAAAGATTGCAGCGATCCTTCGACTTCGTAGCTGCTTCGCGAAGCGAAGCGGCGACTCTGCTCAGGATGACAGTTGCTCAGCTCAGCATCACTCTTTCAATCTTTCTGGCGTGTCCCGTCGTTTCGTCGCAGTCGACCACTACTGCACAGAGGCGAACGTCGCCGGTCGCGGCTTCGAATCGCGCCGGCATATTATTCAGAAAACGGGCGATGATGAGTTCTTTCTGCACGCCGATGACGCTGTCATACGGTCCAGTCATCCCTGCGTCGGTGATATAGGCCGTGCCGCCAGGCAGCACCCTCTCATCGGCGGTTGGAACGTGGGTGTGGGTTCCGACGACGGCGGTAACGCGACCATCGAGATACCATGCCAGCGAAAGCTTCTCCGACGTTGCCTCGGCGTGCACATCGACGAAAACAATTTTCGCTTTGATCTCTTTCAGTAGTTTATCGGCGACACGGAACGGGTCGTCGTTGGCTGCCATGAAGACGCGTCCCTGGAGGTTGATCACGGCATAGGGCACGTCGTTCTTCCCGCCCTCATACATGCCCCAGCCGGGCAGATCGGGCGCGTAATTGGCAGGACGCAACAGGCGGCGCGCCATGCTGTGCTGGTTGCCGTCCGCCATCTGGAAGTAGTCGATGATTTCACGCTTGTCCCAGATGTGATTGCCCGTGGTGATCACGTCGATGCCCAGTTCAAACAGGTCTTCCGCCAGAGCGCCCGTGATTCCGAAGCCTCCAGCGACGTTCTCTCCGTTCGCAATGACCAGGTCGATGGCATGGTCCTTGACCAGCCCGGGCAGGCGGTCCTTGACGATAGTCCGCCCCGGCCGCCCAAAAATGTCGCCAATAAAAAGAATACGCATGAGAATTGAAATATCTTTTGATGGTAACACGCGAAAATCCGTCGTTGGCCGTTCGTCGTTGGTCGTTGGCTGGGCCGCCGCTCGCGGTTGGCTCTTGATCGCTGGGCTTCGCCGCTGCGCCGGGAGCTTTCGCACTAACCTTTGTCATCCCGACCGGAGCGTAGCGAAGCGAGCGAAGAGGAGGGACCTGCTTTGACCGTGCCTAGCGAGAATTTTCCAACTCCGCCGTCTTCAGAAAATCGTAATTGCCCGACGGATTCAAAGTCAGGTTCTGTACCCGCCTCGAATGCACCAGCACATTATCGAAATACCACAAATTGAGGTAGGGAAGCTGGTCGGCCAACGTCCGCTGGACTTCAGCGTAGATCTGTTTGCGGGTGTTCTGGTCGAGTTCATGGCGTGCCTGGTCAATCAACGCGTCCACCCGCGGATCAGCGAAGTAGCCGCGATTGGCGCCGTTGGGAGGAAACTTGGCAGAGTGAAAAATGTATTCGAAGATGTCGGGATCTTCGTTGCCGCCGATCCAACGCAGAGAATAAAGCTGGAACAACCCATGGGTCACGTCAGAAAAGAAAGTCGCAAATTCAAAGGTGCGGATATCCAGCGCAATTCCCACTTGACGCAACTGCTGCTGCAACACTGCCGCCATCAGCCGGGTGCTCTCTTCCGTTGACGCCTTCATGGTGAGATGAAAGCGCACCCCATTGACCGCCGGATAGCCGGCTTGCTCGAGCAGTTGCCGGGCACGCGCCGGATCGTAGTTGTAGGCGGGGACATCGCCGTTGTAGGCCCAACTTTCCGGCGGCAGAACGCTCCTGGCGGGCCGAGCGAAACCGCGCAACAGATATTCCAGCATGGGCCGCCGGTCGATGGCATAAGCCAGCGCCTGCCGCACCCGCGCATCTTTAAGAATAGGGTCGCGCAGGTTGAAGGCCATGTAGGCCAATACCGTGCCGGGAGCATGCAGCACTGCAAGATTCGGATCACGCTCCAGGGTCAGGACCATGTCTGAAGTCAGTGCGTTGATGGCGATGTCGGCGCTGCCCTTCCGTAATTCCAGGGCGCGCGTGGTGGTGTCGGGCACGACGATGAAGCGCACACTCTGTAGGCGCGCTTGGTTGCCCCAATATTCGTCGTTACGCGCGATCACAACTTCTTTTTCCGGTTCGGCGCTTACGAAGCGGAACGGGCCCGAGCCGATCGGGGTGCGGCTCATCTCGTCGCCACTGCCATAAGGCACAATGCCGATGGCACCGTCTGAAAGATTCCATAGCAGGGTGGCGAAAGGTTCCTTCAGATGGAAAACGACGGTGTGCTCGTCGGTTGCGTCGATGCGGTCCACGAAGCGATACACCGCTGATTTGGTGCTGCGAATTTTGCCCTGAAGCAGAGAGTCGAATGTCCACTTAACGTCGCGAGCGGTCAAGGGACGCCCGTCGTGGAACTTCACGTCATGATGCAAATGAAAAACATAGGTCCGCGGGTCGGGAATCTCCCACCGTTCGGCGAGACCGGGCTGGACATTCAGGTGCTCATCGCGGGTGAGCAGATCATCGAAGATGAGATCGTCAATGCGTTCGGATTGCGCATCGAGACCTACGCGGGGATCGAGATTGGTCGGGCTGCTCTCGATGATCATCACCAGTGTGTTTGGATCGGGTTTGCTGCTGCAGGAGGTCGCCCACCCCAGACAGAACGCTAAAGCTGTGAATACCGCAAGACGCCGCGCCATCACCCACTCTGTTATCCCGAGCGAAGGTGCAGGCATGCTCGCGCGCCGAAACGAACCGAGGGACCTGCTGTCTGCCCGCTCCGTCGCCTCACGCATACGAGATCTTTCCCAAAATCGCCAGCCGCTTCGCCCCGGTTGCGGACGGCACATTCGACGGCCTCCGATTCCACGTCTCATACGCCATGAGCGCGAACGCCGCTGCCTCCTTGGCCTCCGAGGGCAATCCAAATTCGTCAGATGCACGAATCGTCAGGCTCAACGGCTTGAGTTCGTTGGCCAGCATGGCCAGTAGAGTGGGATTATTTGCGCCTCCTCCGGAGACGACGAAGTCGCCGAAACTTCCGCGCGGCAGCACAAAGCGGCGCAAGGCAACGGCGATGGAACGCGCCGTGAGTGAGGTAGCGGTCGCGACCGCATCCGCTTTGGGCGCCCGTCCACAGCGCTTCAAGAACTGACGCACGAACTCGCGTCCGAATTCTTCGCGTCCCGCCGTCTTTGGCGGCTTCTGATGAAAAAACGGCAGGCGCAGAACGCCGGAGACAACGTCCTCCAGTACCGAGCCTGTCGCCGCGATCCGGCCATCGCGATCGTAAGGCTTGCCGAACAGCCGATCGGTGACGGCGTCGATCACCATGTTTCCGGGGCCAGTGTCGAACGCCAAAACTTCCTTCGAAGAAGCCTGAGCTGGAATAGCTGTCAGGTTGGCGATGCCGCCGATATTCTGCACAACACGCCCGACCTTCCGATCGCGGTAGAGCAAATAATCGAGGAAGGGAACCAGCGGAGCGCCTTTGCCTCCGGCCGCCATGTCCGCGGGGCGGAAATCCGACACAACCGGCACGCCGACACGGGCGGCGATGATGGCCGCCTCGCCGGTTTGCCACGTCACGGCGAGTCTGCGTCCCAAGAATGGAGCCAGTTGGCCCTGGTGGTAGAGGGTTTGGCCGTGACAGCCGACCAGTTCAACTTTGCGGCGAAATCGACGTTGGGTTGCTAGGACGGCGTCGGCGTAGAGCTCTCCCAGAAGGAAATTCAATCTGGAGAGGTCGGCCACACTGGCTTGGGTGGCGTTCATGGCCTGCAGCACAGCTTGGCGGACTTTCTTGGGATAGGGATATTCGGCGTGGGCGATGAACTCAAAGCCGAGGCCGGTGGCAGCGGCGCGCGGGCGAGTCGCCCGTGTCCACACGACCTTCACCAGGGCCACGTTGATTCCGTCGGCCGAGGTTCCGCTCATGACGCCCGCGACGATCATTTGTTTGAGTATGTCATTCGTGTGAGTGTGTCGCTTTCAGTTCAGACGTTTCAGCTTGGCCAGCCGCACTTCTTCGCCGAATTCCCATATTTGCCGCGATAACTTTTCCAGCGTTTTCGGACCGGGGGCAGCGGTCTTGCGCTTCAGCGCGACGGACTTTTTCTTGAAAGCCAGCACCCGAGCGATCGACTCTTGCGCTCGGCGTGCAAATTTGCGGTCGCTCGCAGCTTCTTTGACCAGCTCTTCATACGATCGCGTTACATACTCTTCGATATGGCAGATCAGGCAAAGGTCGCCGCCGGCGCGTATGTATTCGACCCCGGCCCGCTCAATCGGCGTTGCCTTCAGAACCCCGCCCATTTCCAGATCGTCGGATAGGATCAACCCGCGGTAACCAATCTTCTTTCGCAGAATATCGGTGATCCACTCTTTCGAAAGCGACGCCGGGCTCGCGTCGTGCGTCACTTGAGGATAGTTGGCGTGTCCGATCAGAATCATTGGCAGTTCACGACGCATGATTCGGTATGGATATAGGTCCTCGGCCCACAAACCCTTCCAGGACTTCTTGACCGATGGAAGTTCGTGATGCGTGTCCAGATTTGCTTCTCCCAGACCGGGGAAGTGTTTGGCGGCACCGACCACGTTGGCTGATCGCAATCCAGCCAGAAATTCTCGCGCGTAGACGACAACGGCTTTGGGATCCGCTGAAACCGCACGCGAACTCATGACCGCCTTCGAAGCTTCCAGTGCCAGATCTACCACCGGCGCGAAGTCGGTGTTGAATCCCAGTGCCCGGCAGGATTCTCCAATCACCTTGCCGTGTTTACGGAAAAGCTTGCGGCGGCCGGTCGAAAAGACGTCTGCAGCCGAAGGCGCCGAACCAATAAGGTTGCGAAATCGGTCGACCCTGCCGCCTTCCATGTCGACGCTGGTGAACAGAGGAGTTGCAACGCACGCCTGGCAGTCTTTCAACAGCTTGTACGTCTGCTCTCCACCGGTGATGTTACGCGCAAAGAGAATGACGCCCGCGGGCTGCAGGCGAGTCAGAAGGGAAGCAAGGCGAGGCGACATCTCGGTGCCGTCGAACCCAATGATCAGGAGCTGTCCGAGGCTGGCCGGAATAGATGAACCTGTTTTCTTGCGCATAGGGCGGACAACCGTCATGCGATCTGCTTCTTCAGTTCCGCCAGCAGATTCAGCGACTCCAGCGGAGTCAGCTGATCTAAATTCACTTCCCGCAAGCGCTCGATTACCGGCTGGGACAGCGGCGTAAAGATGGTTAGCTGGGCGGGCAGCGGATCGGCGCCCGGTGATAGATGTCCAGTCACCTGGCGTTCCGCGTTTTCGTGCTCGGCCATTACCTCGCGCGCCCGCACAATCACCTCATGAGGAAGTCCGGCAAGTTTGGCGACTTCGATTCCGTAACTGCGGTCGGCCGCGCCCGGTTCGACTTTGCGCAAGAAAACAATTCCTCCGCCCGTTTCTTTTACAGTCACGTGATAGTTCTTCACACCGGAAAGCTGTTCGGCCAGTTCCGTCAGTTCGAAGTAGTGAGTGGCAAAGAGAGTCTTGGCGCGCGTTCGCGCGTGAATATATTCAACCGCTGCCCAGGCGATCGCCAGGCCATCGTAGGTCGAGGTGCCGCGGCCCACTTCGTCGAGCAGAATCAGTGAACGCGCGGTCGCGGTGTGCAGTATGGCCGCCGTTTCCGTCATCTCAATCATGAATGTCGAACGGCCGCGCGCCAGATTGTCACTGGCCCCGATGCGGGTGAAGACTCGGTCCACCAGGCCGAGACGAGCAGAGCGCGCCGGAACGAACGATCCCATCTGCGCCAGAATCACGGTGACTGCCGCCTGCCGCAAATACGTGGACTTGCCTCCCATGTTCGGTCCGGTAAGCACCAGAATGGTGTGAGTGGTCGAATTCAAATAGAGGTCGTTGGGTACGAAACGTTCGCCGCTGCCGAGTTCCTGCTGCTCGATAACCGGATGGCGTCCTTCGACAATCTCGATGTCAGCAGAATCGTCGAATCGAGGGCGGCAATAATTCCGCAGAGCTGCAATTTGTGCCAACGCAGCAAGTACGTCTACCTCAGCGAGTGCGAGTGCGGTCTGGCGAATGCGGCGGGCTTCTCCCGCAATGGCGGAGCGCAACTCGGCAAAAAGACGGCGTTCGATGTCGACGATCTTCTCTTGCGCATCAAGAATCTTCGATTCGTATTCTTTCAGTTCAGGTGTAGTAAATCGTTCCGCGTTGACCAGGGTTTGCTTGCGCTCATAGTCCGCGGGAGCCAGGTGCAGATTGGCCTTCGAGATTTCCAGGTAGTAGCCAAAAATCGAGTTGAACTTCACTTTGAGCGAGCCGATCCCGGTGCGTTGCCGCTCTCGCTGCTCGATCTGCGCTAAAAATTGTTTGCTGTTGCGGCTCAGGTCGCGCAGTTGGTCAAGCTCGGCGTCGATGCCGCTTTGAACCACGCCGCCGTCGCTCAGTGAAATCGGAGGCTCGGGAAGAATTGTGCTCTCGATGCGTCCCCGCAGATCGCTGAGTTCATCGACCGAGGAATGCAGAATTCGTAACCGGTCAGCGGCAAATGTTCCCAACGCGGTTCGGGCCGCCGGCAACTTTGCCAGCGATGCCGCCAGCGCCAACAGGTCGCGCGGATTGGCAGTCTCGAGCGTCACACGGCTGAGCAACCGCTCCAGATCGAGGATTCCATCCAGCGCCCGGCGGAGTTCTTCGCGGCCGACAGTGTCTTTCACCTGGGCTTCAACCGCGTCGAGACGGGCATTGATCTCCGCGGGCTCGATCGATGGACGCAGCAGCCACGAACGCAGCAGCCGTTTTCCCATTGGAGTGACCGTAGCGTCGATCGAGCGGAACAAGGTGATGCCCGCTTCGGCCCCGGCAAACAGAGGTTCGATCAATTCCAGGTTGCGTACCGTGACCGCATCGAGCACCAGGCAGGTCTGCCGTTCGTAGAATCCGATGCGATCGACGTGGCTCAAGCTGCCGCGCTGGGTGGAACGAACGTAGTAGAGGATAGCGCCCGCCGCCGCCGCTGCCGCCGGCTTCCCCGACAAGCCAAAGCCTTCCAGGGACAACACTCCGAAATGATTTTCCAGCAGAGGAATGGCGTGGTCGGCGGCGAAGATCCAATCGTCGAGCGGGGTCTCGGCATAGCCGCCAGCCGCCGAAATCTTGGAAAGGGAAACGCCGGCCTGAGATTGCGGAAGAGGCGCGGCCGCCACCCTCGATGCCTCAAACAACGGCGCCTTGGAGCCGTACAAAACTTCCTTGGGGCGCAACTGCTGGATTTCTTCCTGGATCTTTCTGGCCGCGTCTTCGCCCCGGAACTCAGTGGCTCGAAACTCGCCGGTGGAAAGGTCCAGGGCGGCGAAGCCTACGCTGTCACCGGCATGCGCCACTGCTGCCAGGAAATTATTTTCCTCGGAGCTAAGCGAGGAATCGGCGGCGGTGCCGGGCGTGACTACGCGGGTGACTTCGCGTCGCACCAGTTTCTTGGCCACACGCGGGTCTTCGACCTGCTCGCAGATCGCGACCTTGAATCCTTTGCGGATCAGCTTGGCAATGTAGCCTTCGGCGGCATGATGAGGTACGCCACACATCGGTATGGCGACGCCCTTCTCTTTGTTGCGCGAGGTCAGGGTAATCTGCAGTTCGCGCGCGGCCAGCACGGCGTCGTCGAAGAAAAGCTCGTAGAAATCACCCAGGCGAAAGAACAACAGGGCACTGGGGTGTTGTTTTTTGATGGCGGCATACTGCCGCATCAGCGGAGTGGACGGCTCGCTCATTTGTGGCGGGTTCGTGGGCGGATTATAACAAACGACGCAGTGATCGTTGCGTGACCGAAATCACAGTTGACGGTTCGGCGCGCCGATGTTTTCCTTAAGCCCATGGAATTGCGTAAAGATCCCATTACCCGTTCGTGGGTCATTGTCGGTGACGACGTGCCAGACAGCGCTCCGCGCGTTGAATCCTTTTGCCGGTTTTGCCCGGACTCGCCCACCGCCGTACAACTGGTTTCCAACATGTCGGCACCAGGCGGCGGTCCGTGGTCGGCGCGCGCTGTGGTCCATCCCACCCCGCTGTATCGCATTGAAGGCGAGCCATTGCGCCGCGGCAACGGCATCTACGATCGCATGTCGTCGGT
Organism: Terriglobia bacterium; assembly: GCA_963734265.1. Lineage (GTDB taxonomy): Bacteria > Acidobacteriota > Terriglobia > Terriglobales > Acidobacteriaceae > JAIQFF01. The sequence goes on along the minus strand of CAVTGN010000007.1, from coordinate 143,268 downwards.
GGGCGCACACGAAGTGCTGGTGGAGAACCTTCGTCATCACCGGCAGTTGTGGGATGCCAGCGATACTGAAATCCAGCAATTCCTGCTGCTGGCTGCGCACCGCATCCAGGACCTGAAGCGCGATGCCCGCTTCAAATATGTCAGCATGTTCAAGAATCATGGCGGGAGTGCGGGGCAGGAATTCGAGCATCCCACCTCGCAGCTTACCGCGACCACCTTCGTGCCGCGCCGCGTGCTCTACGAACTGCGCGCCGGCAGGGACTACTTCAAAGCCAAGGAACGCTGCGTATTCTGCGACATTATTTCCCAGGAACTGGATCAGAACCAGCGCGTGCTCGAAGTGCGTGGGGACTTCATCGCACTCTGTCCCTATGCTCCGCGCGTGCCCTACGAAACCTGGATCATTCCGCGCACCCACGAAGCTGCCTACGAGCGCTTTGGGCTGGGACGGCCGTCCACTCTGTTCGAACTCGGAGCGCTTTTGCGACGCACGCTGCAAAGAATTCGCACCGTGACCGACCAGTTTCACCTGGTGCTCCACTCTTCGCCCAATACGCAGCATCAGTCGGCAAGCCTGGGTTACTGGAAAACCATCGACGACGATTACCACTGGCACATCGAGATCCTGCCGGTGGTCCCAGGGAAGGCGAAGTCGTACACCTTCAAAGAGGTCTACTATTCGCCGGTCACGTCCGAAAGCGCCGTCAAGCGTCTGCGTGCGGCAATGATTGACGGATAAACGTTATTTTGATGCGGGCTATAATGCTCGCTTTCGGAGGATCAGCCTTTTTGAAATACATCGTATTTCTGATTCTTTGCTCCGCGATGGTCTCGGCACAAACCGCCGCCAAACAAGACGTCCTGTGGCAGAAACTCGAATCCTCGATAAACGAGGTTGACCATAACCTCGACGGCGTCCTCGGCGTCGCCATTCTCGATCTCAGCAACGGCCAGAAATTTCTCCTGCACGGGGACGAAGTGTTTCCCCAGGCCAGCTCGATCAAGATCGCGGTTCTAGCGGAACTCTACCGCCAGGCGCAGGCTGGCAAGCTGAAACTCACCGACCTCTACACCGTGCAGTCGAACGATCTGGTCCCAGACAGCTACATCATGGGCGGCCTGACTCCTGGCATTACCCGCATTACATTGCGCGACCTGGCGACGATGATGGTTGCGGTGAGCGACAACAGCGCGACCAATGTCCTGATTGATCGGGTGGGCATGGAGAATGTCAATGCATTGATGGACTCGCTCGGCCTCCCTCACACCCGCCTGCGCCGGAAGATGATGGACCTGAAAGCCGCTGGCGAAGGCAGAGAAAATATTTCAAGTCCGGCTGAAATGATGGCGCTGCTGGAGGCTCTCTATCGCGGCAAGATTCTCAACAAGGAGATGACTGACGATTTCTTCAAGGTGCTCAGCACTCACAAGGAAAGCCCGATTCCGCGCGACTTGCCGGAGGGGTTGAAGATCGCCAACAAGCCGGGTGAACTCGAGGGTGTGCGCAACGATTCGGGCGTGGTGTTCGTTGAAAACCGTCCCTACGTGATCTGTGTGATGACAACCTACTTGCGGCACGAGCGCGATGGCGAAGAGGCCATCACGAAGATTTCAGCCGCGGCTTATCGCATGTTCGACCGTCTGGCCCGAGCCAGCGAGTACGGCCGGGTAATTTCTCCGGGAAATAGCGGACGCTAGACGGGCGCTAACGGCCAAAGACCAACGACCAACGACCAACCGACCAGACTCCCATGACTCTCCGTCGCATGAAGACGTACACCGGTGGCCAGGGATACGTATACCAGTACTACTTTGTGGGCAAGCGCGAGGCTCTGCCGGACGCGCCCGAAGCGCCGGCCAGCGAATATATCTTCGACGTCACCTCGGACCGCAAGACTACTTTTGCGGTAAGCGTCTTCCTGCAGCAGGAAGCCCTGCGCGACTGGTCGGCCCGGCACGGACGGGCCTTGAACGACGCCGAGCAATATGGCGCGATCAAGATCAGGCTGTTTCAGGCTTTTGATGAAATCGAAGATATGATGGCAAACGGACGCCGCTTGCTGGTGGGCCCGGCCAATCTGGAGGAGGCTCTGGGCACGCTCGGAGTGCAATAGCGGGTAACGGGTTACCCGTTCGAATCTGACTTCATGTCCTGTAAGACTCTTCTGCCCCACCCGCAGTGCAGACTATAATCCCTAGGCGGGCCTGTCCCGTTCGGTACTCCCCCTATGCCCATATTGTGGCTCCGAGTGGCACTCTGCTGCTACACCGTGGGACTCCTCTACGCGCTTCTGGCTTTGACTCGCACCAGTTCGCTCTTGAACCGGGTGGCGCTGCCAGCCATGGCTCTAGGCATGACCTTTCAGTTTGTTTCCTTGACCGAAGCGGTGTTGCTTTCGGGACAGCTGGCATTGACCTCGGTGCACTACTCCGAATCCTTTCTCGCGCTGCTGGTCATGGCCGCGTTCATGATTGTGTATCTGGTGTATCGAACCACCTCTCCGGGAATTGTCGTGTTTCCGCTGGTATTTGTTTTGACCTTTGTGGCTGCCACCACCCAGCAGCCGTTTCTCTTGACTTCGCCCGGCATGCGCCGGGGATGGCTCTTCGCCCACATCGCCTTGATCTTTACCGGATACGCCGCTTTGTTTCTGAGCTTCGCCGCAAGCCTGCTCTATCTGCTGCAGGAGCGCCGTTTGAAATCCAAGAAGGCCGCTGGCACGCGATTGCGTCTGCCCGCACTCGAGGTCATTGACCAGATCGGCTATCGCTCGCTGCTCCTCGGATTTCCTTTCATGACTCTGGGGCTGGTGGCGGGCAGCATCGTGGCCCAGGCCGAATACGGACGCCTGGACCTTCTCGATCCCAAAATTTTTCTGTCGCTGCTGATGTGGGCGGTTTACATGATCATGGTTTTCACGCGATGGAACGCGGGATGGCGCGGCCGACGGGCTGCCTATCTCGCCACTGGAGCGGTCGTGGCGGCGGTGATCGCCTGGTCGGCAAACTACTACAGCAGCATTCACGGGTTCGTCCAATCATGAAATTTCAGCTCATCGGGGTGAATCACAAGACGGCGCCGGTAGAGGTGCGCGAGCGCCTGGCCATCCCCGATTCCAGGCTGCCGGAAGCGTTGAAGCGCCTGGCCGAGCATCCCGGAGTCCACGAAGGGCTGATCCTGTCGACCTGCAACCGGGTTGAAGTCCTGACCCAAACCAAGAACGGGGTCGTCGACCTGCGCCGTTTTCTGCGCGATTACTTCCAGGTGAACCCGGCTGAATACGAGGCGCACCTTTACGAGTACCACGAAAGCGATGCGGTTCGACATTTGTTCCGTGTAACCGCCAGCCTGGACTCGATGGTTGTGGGCGAACCCCAAATTCTGGGCCAGGTAAAAGAAGCCTATGCCACGGCGCGCGCGGTGGGAGCGGTCCACTCGCAGCTCGATTTGCTGCTTACCCGAGCGTTCGCGGTCGCCAAACGTGTACGCACCGAAACCGCGGTGGGCTCGTCCGCGGTGTCGGTGGCTTCGGTGGCGGTGGAACTGGCCAAGAAAATCTTTGGTTCGCTGCATGGCAAGCACGTCTATCTGGTCGGCGCCGGAAAGATGAGCGAACTGGCGGCCCGCCACCTTCTGGCTCACGGCGCGGAATCGATCTTTGTCGCCAATCGTACTTACGACCGGGCACAGCAGCTTGCCGCCAAGTTTGACGGACAAGCCATTCTTTTCGAGCAGCTCTACGAGACCTGCGATCGCGCCGACATTGTGATTACGTCCACCGGCGCTCCGCACGCCATCTTCCGCCGCGAGCATGGAGAGCTGTTCTTAAGTCGCCGCAAGAACCGTCCTATGTTCTTTATCGATATCGCAGTGCCGCGCGATGTCGATCCCGGAATGAACAAGCTGGACGGCATCTTCGTCTACGACATTGACGATTTGCAGCACGCGGTTTCCTCGCATGTGGACGATCGCAGAAAAGAAGCCGAGCGCGCTGAGGCCATCATCAGCGGGGAAGTCGAGCGCTTTCAGGGCCGCCTGCAGACGCTGGACGTTGTGCCGACGATTGTTTCCTTGCAGGATCATCTGGAAACCATCCGCCAGGCCGAGATCGACCGTGTGCGCGGCCGTCTGGGGACTCTTTCGCCGGAGCAGGAACTCGCCGTCGAGACGCTCACTCGCGGGATCGTCAGCAAGATCATGCATACACCCATCAGCACCTTGAAGACGGCAGCGCGCGCGGCCGAGGCCACTACCGTCATCGACCTGGTGCGACGCCTGTTCAATTTGCAGGAACAGGACCTGGTCCGCGAAAAGAACGAGCAGAAAGAAAGACGCGAGAAGGTGGCGAAGTCCTCTGGACAAGATTCCGGAGCGGAAAGTTAGTGGCGCTGCTGCGCATTGGCTCTCGCGGTTCGCAACTTGCTCTCTGGCAGGCGAATCACATCAAGGAGTTGCTGGAGCAACGCGGGCATCGGATCGAGATCGAAATCATCAAGACTACCGGCGACAAGATAACCGATGTCGCTCTCGCCCAGGTCGGCACCAAGGGCATGTTCACCAAGGAAATTGAGGAAGCCCTGGCGGAAAATCGCGTCGACCTCGCGGTGCATAGCCTGAAAGATCTGCCGACGGAAATTCCTTCAGGATTTGAGATTGCGGCGATCCCTCCACGACAGGATGCGCGCGACGCATTTTGCTCGCTCAAATACAAACGCATCCAAGACTTGCCGCAAGGCGCAAGAGTTGGCACCAGCAGCCTGCGGCGGCAGGCGCAGTTGAAAGCTCTGCGGCCCGATCTCGACACTCATGCTTTGCGAGGGAACGTCGATACCCGCCTGCGCAAACTGGAAGCTGGTGAATACGATGCAGTCATTCTTGCCGCTGCCGGGCTAAAGCGCCTGGGCAAGCAAGACTCCATCCGGCAGTTGCTGGATGCGAAGGTGATGTGTCCCGCCGCCGGCCAAGGAGCGTTGGCCGTTGAAATTCGCAAGGCCGATTCGGCGGTGCGCCAGCATTTAATTTTTCTGGACGATGCAGCCGCCCGCCTCACCACTACCTGTGAGCGCGCCTTGCTGAACAAAATGGGCGGAGGCTGCCAGGTTCCGATTGGCGCCTTTGCGGAAGTGATTCTGGGCCGATTGCACCTTCAGGCGGTGGTTGCGAGACCGGATGGGAGCACGGTGTTGCGGAAATCGGGCGAAGGCGATGATCCGGTGCGACTTGGCGAGATGGTGGGGGCGGTTCTGCTGGGCGAGGGCGGAGATTCGATTCTGCGGGACGTCTACGGAAAAACTGTTGCGACGCCGCAACAGCCATGAACCTCGTTTTTTCTGCATGAAAGCAACCAACAAATCTCGGAGAGCGGATTCTTCATCGGGAAAGTCTTCCATTAGGCGCGGGGGGCGGGACGCCCGCCGGACAGCCGGCGAGACGCCGGGGCTACCTTTGCGCGGCCTTCGCGTTCTGGTGGGACGGGCTCGCCACCAGGCCAGCGCGCTTTCATCTGGCCTCAGGAGTCTGGGTGCGGAGGTACTGGAGATTCCGTTTATCGAGATTCGTCGGCCTCGGTCTTACGGGCCCCTCGACAGCGCACTGACGAAACTGTCCGAATACGACTGGCTGATCCTGACCAGCGTCAATGGGGTAGAGGCGATGTGGGAGCGTCTGCAAAAACTTGGGTTCAAGGCACAGCACCCGGCGCATCTCAAGATTGCGGCCATCGGTCCCGCCACCAGGCGAGCGATCGAGGAGCATGGAATCAAGGTGAATGTCGTGCCCCAGGAGTATGTCGCCGAATCCGTAGTCGCAAGTCTGCGGCGAAGCGTAAAAGGTAAACGAGTTCTGCTGGCGCGCGCTAAAGTGGCCCGCGATGTTATCCCACGTGAACTGCGCAAACTGGGGGCCCGGGTGGATGTGGTCGAGGCCTATGAGACCGTCATTCCAAAGTCTTCACGCGAACGGGTGCGGGCGGCGCTGGACCATCCGGAACGGCGTCCGGACGTGATCACATTTACCAGTTCCTCGACCGTAAGGAATTTTGTGGCTCTGCTGGGCAAAAGTCGCGGGCGGGGGCGCCCGCGCCACACGGGCCGGAGCCAAAAGATGCATTTGGACGGAGTGAAGTTTGCTTCCATTGGGCCGGTTACTTCGTCTACTCTTCGGGAGCTTGGGCTGCCGGTGGACATTGAAGCCGAGAAATACGACATACCGGGTCTCATTGAGGCTATCGTTAAAGCCACCGTTGCCTAACACAAAAAACACTCCCGATCCCCATAACCTTGATGGGGTGTTCGCCGTATTTTTTGGTTGCGGGCTGGTGAAAATGTCAGTCGCCTTCGGAGGGCTTGCTCTTGGCTTTTAAGCGTCTTTTCATATTTCTATATGTGCTTCCACTCTTCACATTTGCTTCCGCGCAAAGCAGCTCATCGGACTTTCCGCCGGAACAACTCTTGCAGCAAATCCGGCCGGAAGCGATTCGAGCCCACATGGAATTTCTGGCCGACGATCTTCTGGAAGGCCGCGGCACCGGCACGCGCGGCTATCAGCTTGCAGCCAACTACGTTCGATCGCAGTTTGAGGAGATGGGCCTGAAGCCCGCCGGAGTGGATGGCAGTTATTTTCAGAACATACATTTCCGCAAGATTGACCTGCTGCGCGACCAGAGTTCGCTCACCATCCGGCGCGAGGGCGCAGAGCAAACCTTGGTGATGGATAAAGATTACGTGATGACCGGCGACCCGCTGCGTGCCGATACCAACGCAGACGCGCAGGTTGTGTTCGCCGGATTCGGCGTGACCGCCCCCAAGTTCAACTACGACGACTACGCCGGCGTCGATGTTCACGGCAAAATTGTGGCGGCGCTTTATGGCGCCCCCGCGAGTTTTCCGTCCGCGCCCGGGGCGCACTATTCAGACAGCACGATCAAGCTGCGTAACGCCGCTGCCCACGGAGCGATCGGTCTTCTCATCATCTGGGGCGGAAAGGTGGAAGAACGCACGCCGTTTTCGCAGCTGGTGAGGTTCTATCGGCAGCCCACGCTGCGCTGGCTGGATGCCAAGGGCGTGCCCAACGATGCCGAGCCGAACATACGCGCCTATGCCAGGATCAGCTCGGACGTCGCGCGCGCCATGCTGGAGGGGTCCGGCAAGTCCTGGAAGCAGGTGCTGGCCGTCGCGTCCGACGGTAAGCCCCAGGCCTTTCCGCTGGCGGTCACGGCTTCGATTCACGTGGTCAGCCGCTACTCTGAAGTAGAAAGCCCGAACATCGCGGCTATTCTGCCGGGCTCCGACCCCGCTTTGAAAAACGAATACGTCGTTTTTACCGCGCACACCGACCATCTCGGAATCGGCGATCCGGTGAACGGAGACAACATCTACAACGGCGCCGGGGATAACGCCTCCGGCACGGCCGCGCTCATTGAAATTGCGCGGACATTCACCCGGATGCCGCAACCTCCTCGCCGCTCGCTTCTTTTTCTGGCCGTCACCGGAGAAGAAGAAGGCTTGCTCGGCTCCGACTACTATGCCCACTATCCGACTGTGCCTATCTCGCAGGTTGTCGCGGACGTGAACATGGACGAGATTTCGTTTCTCTACGATTTCAGGGATATTGTGCCTCTTGGTGGCGAGCATTCCAGCCTGGGCGCCGTTGCCGACGATGTGGCCCGCCACATGGGCCTTGATAGTAAGTCCCGACCCGGCTCCCGAAGAGGTATTCTTCGTCCGCAGCGACCAGTACTCGTTCGTGGAGCAAGGCGTGCCGGCGCTTTACATTGAGGAAGGCTACGAAACCGTCGATCCGAAGCTGGATGGAAAGAAAATGCAGATCGACTGGGAGAATACCCGCTATCACCAGCCCAGCGACGACATGGCTCAACCGTTCGACTTCAACGCATTAGTAAAGGCTACGCGCATCGACTTCGCGGCCGGTTATGAGATCGCGCAGCAGACCAAGCGCCCGCACTGGAACAAAGGCGATTTCTTCGACCAGTTTGCCAAGCCAGGGGTTAAGTAACTAGCCACCTGCAGACTGATTATTCATTCAACGAACAGCCGCAGCTTGCCGGGGGGACGCGCGCCTTGAGGAAATCCGAGACGCGCCGGTAGGCGTCGATCTGATTTTCTACCCGGGCGAAGCCGTGGCCTTCGTTCCCGTACACTTTGAGGTCCGCCACGCCGCCGCGTTTCTTGACTGCGTCCACGACTTGCTGAGCTTCCTCTTTAGGACAGCGGGGATCATTGCCGCCCGCCAGCAAAAGCAGCGGAGCCTTGATTTGGTCCACGAAGAAAATCGGGGAGCGATCGTGGAAGAGATCTTTATTTTTCTCCGGATCGCCCATGGTCGCGAGATCGGATTGTTGCAGAACCGGATCTTCGTTCGCGATCTCGGTAAACCAGTTAACAAAAGGCACAATGGGAACAGCCGCGGCCCACACATCCGGCGCTTTGGTAACGCCCATCATGGTCAGATAGCCGCCATAGCTGCCGCCCATGAGAACTAGTTTTTTGGGATCGAGATAGCCAGTTTGCTTGATCCAGTCGGCGGCGGCAAGAACGTCCTGCAGGTCGCCGCCGCCCATGTCGAACAGATTGGCCTGCTGAAATTCCTTGCCGTAGCCGGTGGACCCGCGATAGTTGGGCGCGATCACCATGTATCCCTGATTGACCATGTGCTGGATGAGGCGGCTGAACAAGTTTACGCTCTGTGCGGTCGGACCACCGTGCACGTACACGACGACTGCGTTCTGGCCGCTGCGCGCCATGTTGTAGGGCACATAAACGAAAGCGGAAATCGTCCACTTGCCGTCGCGGCTGGGGTAGTGCACCAGAAACGGCTCGACCATGTCCTCGGAGCGCACTCCGGCAACCAGCGAGTTGGTGATCTGCTGCGACTTGCCGTCGGCCAGCGAATAGACCCAAATATCGTTGGGCGAGGTCGGGCCGTTGTGGTGGTAGAGAAGGCGCGCGCCGTCGCTGGTAAACGCGGAGTGGGCGCCGCCCAATCCGTTTACGCCTTTAGGCAGGGGCAGGGAAGTGGTCTTTGCCGAGGCCAGATCATGCAAGTAAATATCAGCGTTGCCGTCCACGTTGGCGATCCAGGTAACGTACTTGCCGTCGGGAGAAAAGTTGCCGCCGGAGATTTCCCACTTGTCCTGGGTAAGCCAGTCGATTTTCTTGGTTTCAATATCGAGCAGGCCGACATTGTCGTAGCCATTGCCGGCGTTTGAGGTGATCAGCAAGCGTTTCCCGTCGGGAGACCAGTCGTCGGCGGCGTAGAGTTGTTCGTCAAGATGGTGAGGGGTCAGGAGCAAGTTTTTGCCGGTCGCGACTTCCGCCAGGAAAATATTGGAATCCGTTCCCTTGGCCTGTTGCTGGGTATAGGCGATCCACTTCCCGCCCTTCAACCAGACAGGATTGAGGTTCATCTTGTCTTTGGGCGTCCCGGTGGTGATGTGCCTGGTATCGCGCATCAGCGTGTCAAAGACGTCGATCTCGTAAACTGAAGACGTCTTGGGCTTCACCGTGTAAGCGAGATAGCGGCCGTCAGGGGACCAGGTCGGGCTCTCTTCCGAGATCTCTCGCGTGTTGGTGATGTTGATGACCTGCCCGGTCTTGGGCGAGACGAAGAAAATATCCCACTGCTCGTCGCCGTCGTAGTCGGAAATGTAGGCAATCCATTTTCCGTCGGGCGACCAGGCGGGCGAGGTCTGGCGCTGGTCGCTCACGGTGAGTTGCGTCGGCCACCCACCCTCGGCGGGCACCAGCCAGATATTGTTACGGCCGCTGATGTTGGAGACAAACGCGATGGTCTTGCCGTCCGGCGACCAGGACGAGGCCCCCACCGAACGTGTCATATAAAGCCTTTCGATGGAAAGGCTCTGCTGGTTCTGTTCGACATTCGCGTTGGGCTTGCTGGTAATCAGCTTGGGATCGGTGATGGCCTGCGGCACGGGCAAAGTCTGGGCCGCGATAAGGGTGCTCATAGAAATAGAGATAAGTAGCAGGATCAGAGTACGCATGTGGTCATAAAAAGTGTAGCAGAGGGGATTGTCATCCTGAGCGGAGCAATAATTTCGCTTCGCGCAATTATTGCGGAGTCGGGGGACCCCTATTGTTCTTTACAAACCTTTCGGTCTTTTGCAGCTCGCGGCACAAGATCGCTGGCGTCGTGCCGATCCTAGGGGTCCTTCGACTACGCGTGCTCGATCGCTAGCGATCGAGCATGCTCCGCGCAGGATGACAGAGATACGTTGCGACTGCGCTACTATTTTGCGTTTTTGTGGATCTCGACTGTGCTCCAGGTCTTGTCGGCGGCGTGGCAGATATTTTCCAGCGGACAGTCCACGCATTTGGGGCGGCGCGCGATGCACAACCTGCGTCCGTGCCAGATGATCTGGTGGGAGAACAGGGTCCACTTTTCGCGGGGAATAATCTTCATCAGGTCCTGTTCGATCTGCTTCGGGTCGTCATTGCGGGTGAGCTCGAGGCGGCGGCTGATGCGGTGGACGTGCGTGTCCACCACCACGCCTTCATTCTTCTTGAACCATGTGCCCAGCACCACGTTGGCGGTTTTACGCGCCACGCCGGGCAGGGTGAGGATCTGATCCATCTGGTCTGGTACCTGGCCGTTGAAATCGCTCACAATTTTCTTCGCCGCGCCGACCACCGATTTGGATTTGTTGCGAAAGAAGCCGGTCGAGCGCACATCCGGCTGGAGTTGTTCGGGCGTGAGCGCGGCAAAATCCTGGACCGTCGGGTACTTTCGAAAAAGCTCGGGGGTGACCATATTCACGCGAACGTCGGTGGACTGGGCGGAGAGAATGGTCGCGACCAGCAGTTCCCAGGCGCTCTTATGCTGCAGGGCGCAAGTGACGTCGGGATATTGCTTGTCGAGACGGGTGAGAATTTCCTGAATTCGCTCGGGCGAGGTGGGATTGTATGCCTTCTTGCTGACTTTGGGAGTCGAAGCGCGGGGGCGGGCTGTGTGGGGATGGGTTTCAGCCGTCCGCGGCGTGGATCTTTTCTTGGATGCAGATTGGCGGATGCCTTCCTGACGTCCGCTTCTGGCGGGTTGGCGCGGGGTGATGCCGCGGGGCATATGTGGTCCTCGAAACGAGTTCATCTTAGCAAAGTTTAACCAGGGGACCGGGTTGCGGGGTCTTGTTTGATTTTTACTCGAGAAACTGCCGTCCTTCGGACGGCCTGGACGGGCGAGGGCGCCCGTCCCCACACAGACTGTGGCTGTCCCCACAAAGACCGTGCCTCCTGTGCGGGCCGATGCCACCTTTGGTAACGTGGCGGAACCAATGGCACAATTGACGACCTGCTGCCCGCCCGGTAGTCTGAAAGTGCCTTTTCAGCGATATCAGGGAGTTTCATGTGGCGGTAAAGTCCATCCAGCTCGGACAGGTTTGGCGCAACGATACGGACGGCCAGGATTACCTGGTCACCAAGATGTACAGCGAAGTGTTTACGCAATATGCGCTGTTGCGGCCGGCGGGATTGTCGGCCCCCGATGTGCCCACGGTTAAAGTGAAAGTAGCGAAGAAGGCAGACGGGGCATCCCTACCCGGATACACTTTTACCCAGGAAGGCGCGTTCTGAATAACGCCGCGGCGGCCTGGATGGACAGGGGCCCCGACTTCTTAGAACTAAAACTCCAGACGACCACGTCTCAGGCATGACCGAAAAAATTCTGGCAGTTCTGTTTCTGTTCATAAAGTCGGTGGTCGCTGCCACCGGCTACGGCGGCATCGCGCTCCTGATGGCGATCGAGTCGGCGTGCATTCCATTGCCCTCCGAGCTGATCATGCCGTTTGCGGGTTATCTGGTGTATGAAGGGGCGATGAAGCTGCTGTGGGTGGCCACGGCGGGCGCGATCGGCTGCAATCTGGGATCGCTGGTGGCTTACGAGATTGGTTATTATGGCGGCCGTCCGCTAGTCGAGAAATACGGCCGCTGGATTCTGATGGGCAGGCGGGAACTGGATTGGGCTGACCGGTTCTTCCTGCGCTGGGGATATCTGGCGGTTTTGATCGCGCGGCTACTGCCGGTGATCCGCACCTTTATTGCGCTTCCCGCTGGAGTTGCCCGCATGCCTCGCGGGCGCTTCCATCTTTACACGTTCCTGGGATCCTGGCCCTGGTGCTTCGCTCTGGCCTGGCTGGGCATGAAGCTGGGAGAGAACTGGCGCGGGCTGGGCAAGTACTTTCACCAATTCGATCTGGTGATCGGAATCGTGCTCGTGGCCGGGGTGATATGGTTCGTGCGGTCACACTGGCAAAACAGAATTCGAACCGCCGCCTAGGCCAGTCTACAATCAACCATCTGAATATCCTTCACGCCAGGAGATCCTCCATGAAACTGCTACTACTGTTCTTATTGAGCGCGATGCTGATGAATACCGTCTCCGTGGCGCAAGCTTCGCCCGCGGGATCGGATAAGCCGTTCGTGATTGAGTACTACTACAAGACCAAGTGGGGACACGCGGATGAATTCCTGCGCCTGTTCAAGAAGAATCACTATCCCCTGCTCAAGAAGGAAGTCGAGATGGGGCGAATGCTGAAAGTCTGGATGGACCAGCCGCGCTACCACACCACAGAAGACGGGCGCTGGGACTATCGCGTCACCATCGTGTTCAAAAACGCCGCAGTCGCTAATGAGCCGTTTGACGAAGACGCACTGAAGAAACAATTATTTCCCGACCAGCAGGCCTACGACCGCGAGGAACAGCGGAGGTTCGAAATTCTGGACGCGCATTGGGATTTGCCGGTGAAGGTTATGGATCTGGACAAGTAGAAAAGGCTTTAACCACAGAGGACACTGAGGATCGCGGAGGTTTTTAGAAAGCGATTCTCTCTGTGATCCTCTGTGTCCTCTGTGGTTAAAAAGGGTTTGCCCCAATCCCGCGATACCGCCGTTCGCCTTTCGACAGCAGCCGTTCGCTGGTCCTGCGGTTGCAAATGCCGACTCAATACGAGAACATAACGGTTCGCCTTACATTCCAAGGAGCAATAAGGAAGCAGCCTAAACATGCCGACGCGTCCGAAGAACGTAAAAAGAAAGACCGAGACGGAGACCGAGTCGAAGCGCCAGAGCAGCGAGATTCAGGCGCCCAAGGGCAAACTGGGAATCATGATCCCCGGCATGGGCGCGGTGGCCACGACATTTGTCGCCGGGGTTGAAGCGGTTCGCAAGGGCTATGCCAAACCGATTGGATCGCTTACCCAGATGGGGACGATCCGGCTGGGCAAACGCACGGATGCACGCTCTCCCAAGATCAAGGAATTTGTTCCGCTGGCCACGCTCAATGATCTGGTCTTTACCGGCTGGGATATTTTCGAAGACAACATGTACGCGGCTGCCACGAACGCGGGCGTTCTGGATCGCCAACTGCTCGATCAGGTCAAGCCGTTTCTCAGCGCGATCAAGCCGCGCAAGGCCGTGTTTGATCACAACTACGTGAAGAAGCTCGACGGACCCAACGTAAAAAAGGGCAAGAACAAGATGGACCTGGCAGAGCAGGTGCGCGCCGACATACGGGAATTCCGCAAGAGTTCCGGCGCGAGCCGTCTGGTCACCATCTGGTGCGGATCGACGGAAACATTTCTCGAGCCCACGGCAGCGCACGAATCCGTCAAATCGTTTGAGAAGGCGATGATTTCGAACGATGAGGCCATCGCGCCCTCGATGATTTACGCCTACGCGTCGCTGATGGAAGGAGTGCCCTTCGCCAACGGCGCTCCCAACCTGACTGTAGATTTGCCGGTGATGCAATATTTGTCGCGCGAGAACAACGCGCCCATCTGCGGCAAGGACTACAAAACCGGGCAGACGCTGATCAAGACCATTCTGGCGCCGGGCTTCAAGGCGCGAATGATCGGGCTGAACGGCTGGTTCTCAACCAACATTCTGGGCAATCGCGACGGCGAGGTGCTGGAGGATCCGGGGTCGTTCAAGACGAAGGAGGAGTCCAAGCTCTCGGTGCTGGAGCACATCCTGCAGCCTGAGCTTTATCCGGAGCTCTACGGAAATTTTACTCATAAAGTGCGGATCAACTATTACCCGCCGCGCGGCGACAACAAAGAAGGTTGGGATAACATAGACATCTTCGGATGGCTGGGCTATCCGATGCAGATCAAGGTCGATTTCCTGTGCCGCGATTCGATTCTGGCGGCGCCGCTGGTGCTCGATCTGGTCCTGTTTCTCGATCTGGCGCAGCGCAGTACGCAGTTGCGCGGCCTGGGAATCCAGGAGTGGCTGAGCTTCTACTTCAAGTCTCCGATGAGCGCGCCCGGGCTCTATCCCGAGCATGATTTGTTCATCCAGTTGATGAAGCTCAAAAACACGCTGCGGCATTTGAAGGGTGAAGAGTTGATCACCCATTTGGGGTTGGAATACTACGACTGATTCGAAGACAAGATATTGAACAGTGAGAGATCGAAGGAGATCAGGGAATGGCAATAAAGATTGCGAAGACTGCAGATCGTAAGAAAGAAATGGACACCACCAAGAGCACGGATTGTCCGAAGTGCGGCAAGCCTACACGCATCGTGAAGCGGGTCAAGGATCGCGAGCGCGGCATTCCTGGCGGAATTTTTATTTCCTGCTCGGGCTGCGAGTTCTACGAGAAGCTCTAGATGGATTTTTGTAGAGACCTAGCTTGCTACGTCTGGGCCGGTTGTGGGAGACGTAGCAAGCTACGTCTCTACGGCGTGTGAGGGGCGTGTTCAGGGGCGTTCTCAGGATCGACTTCAGGCGGTGACTGCCAGGCTCATTTGCTCCAGAATGGCTCGGGCTTCTGCGGCTGGATCCGGAGCTGCCGTGATCGGGCGTCCCACGACAAGATAGGTCGCACCGGCGGAGATCGCTTCTGCGGGCGTTACTACGCGGCTCTGATCGCCGCGATCTTTACCCTCGGGGCGCACGCCGGGAGTGACAATCAGAAAATGTTCGCCGAGTCGGGCGCGCAACGCAGAGGCTTCCAGCGCGGAGGCGACCACGCCCTGGCATCCACTTTTGATGGCTAGCGCCGCCAGGCGCAACACCTGATCCAAAACCCCGCCGTGAACTCCGACTGTGTCGAGATCCTGGTCGTCCATGCTGGTGAGCACAGTAACGCCGAGGACCATCAGTGCGGGATTTACGGAGCGAGCGGCTTCGACGGCCGCGCGCAGCATCTTGCCGCCGCCGGCGGCGTGTACGGTCAGCATGCCGACGCGTAATTCGGCGGCTTCGCGCACGGCTGCGGCGACCGTCGTCGGAATATCGTGATATTTCAGATCCAGAAAAACCCGGCGACCGGAGGCCACCAGATCGCGCACCACGCTGGGCCCTTCAGCGGTGTAGAGCTGCATGCCGACTTTGTAGGTCAACGCGGAGTCGCCCACGGCCGCCACAATCTTGCGGGCCGCGGCTGCGGACGAAACATCCAGGGCGACGATCAGATGTTGCCGGGGATCGTATTTCTGCAGATCGGGCGTCGGCAAATCGGACGTCTTTAAATCAGACATTAAGGGGGAGTTTAATGGATTTGCGACGGGCAGGCTAGTAGCGCAACGCAGACGCCACCAGCTGCGGCTGCGCGGTCTTTTGCGCGGTTTTGGAGCGAATCACGTCCAGGCGAACGCGCTGCAGGCCTTCCGACTTGAATTGCAGCACTCGCGCCGTGTTGTAGGAAAGATCGATGATCCGTCCGGGTACGACTGGCCCGCGGTCATTGATTCGCACCACTACAGCCCGGCCATTACGCAGATTGGTTACCCGGACCCAGCTGCCCAGAGGCAGTGTCGGGTGTGCCGCCGTAAGGTCGTACATGTTGTACGGCTCGCCGCTGGCAGTCGTTTTCCCCTGAAAGTAGTCTCCGTACCAGGATGCCGTCCCAATTTGATACGGCTTGGTTGAGGCCACCTTGGTCGGTTTTATCGAATTCCTAGCGTTTCCGGACTCTGAGCTGGCTGGTCGCTGAGCCGCCCCTAGGCTGACGACCAATAGAACAGTCGCCAGTGTATGAGCAATATGTCCTCGCATTCAGTCACCTCTCATCGTTCAACAATCACACCTACCTCGGCCAGGGATTGAACAAGGCTACCCGCCTCCTGAGAGGCTGTCAACCCAGGAATCTCTGTATTAAGATTATTATCTAGTAATACATATCGCACGTAACATACTGTTAATCTTGATGGATGATACCCATATTGCTGTAGTCAATAGCGTTAAATGTTTATCAAATGGTAAATACCGTAATCCAGAGCCAAAGATGCAATAATTACGCGGTATTTGATTTCAATTGGTTACGGGTATTACGTTAGTTGGGAAACAGGTAACATTCAGCCTCGAAACTAGGTGTCCCTGGCTTCGGAATTTGAAACCTTGGCCGTTTCCGTTACATTGGCCTTATGGCCCCGCCTGTGCCGGTTGTGCTCACGATAGCCGGGTTTGACCCTTCTTCCGGGGCTGGGGTAACCGCCGATATAAAGACTATCGCCGCTCACGGCTGCTACGGGGTCTCCTGCATCACCGCCTTGACCGTCCAGTCAACCGCTGGGGTTCGCAGGGTTGAAGCTGTGAGTCCGAATTTGCTTGCCGAAGCACTGGAGGAACTCAACTCCGATATCGAGATTTCCGCCGTTCATGTAGGGATGCTTGGCTCAGGGAAGATAGCGCGAGTTGTCAGCGACTTCCTGGAGAAAGCCAAGCTTCAAAACATCGTGCTGGACCCCGTCATGAAATCCTCCTCCGGGGCAGACTTGATCGACGCCAGCGGAGCGCGGCTGCTGATCGAGCGATTGCTGCCCTTGGCCAGCGTGGTGACCCCGAACGTCGACGAGGCAGCGTTCCTGACGGGATTGGCGGTCACCAGCCTCGATCAAATGCGTCAAGCCGCCATCAAGCTTCACGACATGGGTGCAGCCAACGTGGTGATCACGGGCGGGCACCTGGAAAAGGCGATTGATCTCCTGAGTTTCACCAGCAGGCGAGGAGTCGAGCAGGAGGTTTTCAAGTCCGACAAGCTGCGCTCAAACTCGACGCATGGAACCGGATGCGCGTTCTCGACTGCGATGGCCTGCCATCTGGCGCGGGGTCGTGGGTTGCCGGAGGCCGTGCTATTGGCCAAAGCTTACGTCGCGGCTGCGATTGCCAATGCACACCCTTTAGGGCATGGCGTAGGTCCGGTGCATCACTTGTACAGGATGCACTCGCACCGTACAGATCAACAGCGGCGAGTGGTGATCAACGATCCGGAGTGAATGCTTGGGGGATTTGCTGGGGCGGAGTTCTGAGGGGTCGAAATGCACTCGGGCCACGAGTTCCGGGCTATGATCTCGCGCCTGGTGTCTTCTTGAGCAGCAAGCCGGCGACGAAGGCCGCGATGGCTCCGAGCAGCCACTGCATGCGGTAGAGCTGAACGGCGTGAAAATCGTTAAAGGTTTGGACGCTGTAAATCATGCCCACGGCGACGGCGGCCATCACCAGACAGACGATTCCAGCAAAGAAAGCGATCAGCGCGGCGGTGGAGAGCCCGAGCGTGCGTTTGATGTTGTGAAACTCAAGGTAAAGCGTCCAGCGGGCTGCATTCGAGGGGTGCGCTTCGCGAGAGGTTCCGCAAGCATGGCAGAAAAGCGAACCCACCATAAACTCTGCGCCGCAACCCTCGCAGACCGGAGCCGCGCCAGGCCGCGCCGTCTGAGAGGCGGCTACGGGCGGCCTCCAGAACTCGTGTTGCGCATCGCGCACAACGTCCGACATAGACACCACCTCAAGCTCTTACATTCGCAAGCCAATAGCCAAAAGCGCGAAATCGTAACTCATTGAAACGCCGCTTCTTGAATAACCGACCTTAGAGACAATCACGTAAGTCCGGGCAAGAATTACCGTTCGCACCAGGTAAAGCCGCCGAACAGGTATCAAGAATGATCAGGAAAGGGCCCGATGACAGCCGGATTATAAGCCGATTTCTGGCTGAGTCCCTGCTCGGGATCGTGACCCTTTTGGTTCGCGGGAGAATCGGCTCCTTCGGTTAAACTAGAGCCAACGACCTTGATAGAGAACCGATTGCTTTTCCCGCTTCCACGCCGCGCCGTTGTGTTTCTCGCGTACTTCGTGCTGGCCGCCTGGGCGATGGCAGCGGCGCCCCCACCGCCGATTCCCGCGCCTGAGTCGCTGGCTTATCGTCCTCATGATGCGCAAAACCTGTCCGCGTTCAATCACTTTTACAACCTCGACTACGACCGGGCGGTGCAGGAATTCGATCAGGTTTTGGCCCGGCATCCCGACGACCCGTTCGCCGTCAATCATCTTCTGACCGCGATTCTTTTCCGGGAGCTCTATCGGATGGGTGTTTTGAACACCGGGGAATACGCGAATGACACATTCATTTCTGCGCCTCACCGCCCTGCCGATCCCAAGATCAAGCAGCAGATCCAGGACCTGGTGGCTCGAGCCCTCGCGCTGGAAGAGAAGCGGCTGAGCGCGAATCCCAACGACGTGGAAGCTCTGTACGCTCGAGGCGTGACGCGCGCCCAGTTTTCCACCTACACGGCGCTGGTCGAACGCGCCTGGTTCTCCGCCCTGCGAAACGCGGTGGGGGCGCGGCGCGATCATGAGAGGGTACTGGAACTCTCGCCGTCGACGGTCGAGGCCAAACTGATTGTGGGCGCTCACAATTACGTCGTTGGGAGCCTGCCCTGGGGACTCAAAGCGGCGGCTTCGATGGTTGGACTCGGAGGAAACAAGGAAAAGGGCATTCAGTACCTGAAAGATTCGGCGCAGGGCGAGGGCGAGACCAGCGTGGACGCCCAAATTCTGCTGGTGGTTTTTCTGCGGCGCGAGCATCGCTACGAAGAGGCGTTGCCGATTCTGCGCGGACTGCTGCCACGCTTCCCGCAGGACGTGCTCCTGGCGCTCGAGGAGGGCCACTTGTTGCGGGCGGAGGGGCACAACGAAGATGCGGCCGCGGTGTATCGTAAAATCTGGCAGGCAGGGAAGGAAGGCCATTATCCCAACCTGCACTATGAAATCGCCGCGCTCAGCCTGGGGGATTTGCTGCGCGGCCAGAAGGATTATGCGGGGGCAGCAGCGGCCTATGAACAGGTGAGTCAGGCTCCTCAACCTGATCCGGAAGTGTTGCAGAAAGCCAACCTGGGAGCGGGCGAGATGTACGACCTGTTGCAGAAGCGCGATCTCGCGCTGGCGAAGTACCAGGCTGTGGTTGCAAACGACGCCACGACCCCACCTGCGGAGACGGCGCGCAAGCGCATGAAAGAAGCTTACCGGGAGTAGCAATGTTTCGGGAACCTCCGAGGGTGGCGAGGCGTATCACCAGTGAGCGGTATGAAGGCCGTTCCGGAGAGTTCACATGTACTGCAACTATTGCGGCAAAGTCATTCAGGACGACGCCAGCCATTGTGCCTATTGCGGAAGGCGAATCGGCAGCGCCATCGCGCGCCGGCGACTGGTGCGTCCGCGCAGCGACCGCAAAATCGCGGGAGTTTGCGCCGGATTCGCTGAATACTTTGATCTGGATGTAACCCTGGTGCGCCTGGTTTGGCTGATTACGGCGGTCCTGACCGGGGTCGGTCTGCTGTCCTATCCCATCGCGTGGATTATCATGCCGGAGGAGCCGGCCAGGCTCGAAGCTCCTGCCGGCTATCATGCGACGAGCGTATAGCGAATCTTTTGCCGGACCGAGATGATACGTATCAAAAGCGGGGACGCGGAGATTGCCTACGACGTTCTGGGGTCGGGTCCACCGATTGTCCTGCTGCATCCTTTTCCGGTCTCATCACGAATTCTGGCTGCCGTCCGCGAAGGCGTTGACCTCCCGCTATCAGCTTATTCTTCCTGACCTGCGCGGCCACGGCGACTCTGGTGTGGGTGAAGGCCCCGCGACCATGGACAAGCACGCCTCTGATCTGGCCCGCGTGCTCGATCACGCCGAAATTGGACGCGCACCCTTCGCGGGTGTTTCTATCGGGGGCTATGTACTGTTCGAGTTCTGGCGGCGATATCGTGGACGGGTGGCCGCGCTGGCGCTGTGCAATACCAAAGCCCAGGCAGACTCTCCGGAAGCCAAAGCCGTTCGTCTGCAGGCCGCAGCGGACGTTTTGGAGCGCGGTACCGAACCGTTTTTCGAAGGCCTGGTGGCGAAACTCCTGGGCCAGACTACGCGAGAAAGTCGCCCCGACCTGGTAGATGGCGCGTTGCGAATGATGCGCAAGATGTCGGCGGGCAATGTTGCCCAGGTGCAACGAGGAATGGCGGAACGTCCGGATTCAGTGCCCGAGCTGAAGACGATTGACGTGCCCACTCTTCTAGTCACTGGCGACGAAGACGTGATGACGGGCCCGCCGGAAGCGGAGCTGATGCGACAGAATATTCCGGGCAGCGAGATGAAAATCATCCGGCGAGCCGGGCACTATTCGCCCTGGGAACAACCCGCGGAAGTGGGTCAGCTTCTACGCAAGTTCTTTGACTCGGTTTATAGCGCATAGGCCGTAAAGCGAAGAGACCGCCCAGCCTTTGTTACAATTCTTTCGACATGATCGATACTTCGCTGGTCCCCGAAAAGACGGTGGTCAATGCCAAGGGCGATGGTCCAACGCTGGATCTTAGCGGAGCTGCCAGCCGGGTTTTCCTGCTGACCCTCGACATCACCAACATCATTGAACAGGAAGCCCTGGACGTGAGCATCTACGGCTCTGTGGACGGCGCTACCTGGGGCGTGAAGCCGCTGGTTGCGTTTCCCCAGAAGTTTTATCGCGGCCAGCATCCTCTTCTGCTCGATCTGACCGGCCACGCTGAGACGAAGTTCATTCGCGCTCATTGGCAGGTTAATCGCTGGGGCCGCGGCACCGAAACGCCGATGTTCGAGTTCCACCTCGCCATCAGGGAAGTGCCGCCGGAGATTCTGAAGGAAGCCACAGCCGAGGCCAAAGCCCTGGCCTAGATTCGCATGCGGTGACGGCGTTTCTCCTCAGTCTCGGTATGCTGGAAATCCAGAAATGAAAAAAGAATCCACCGTGGTGGTGCGTCCGGCCAGAAATGTTGCGGGGACTCTGCGCCTGCCGGGGGATAAGTCCATTTCGCACCGCTATGCCATGCTTGCGGCAATTTCAGAGGGCACAACCCATCTGGGGAATTTTTCCACCGGAGCGGATTGTGCCAGCACCTTGGCCTGCGTACAGGCTTTGGGCGCGGTGTGAAGAAGGACGGGAATTCTGTATCCATTCATGGCCGGGGACCGAAATTACAACCGCCAGGTTCACCGCTCGATTGCGGCAACTCCGGTTCCACCATGCGAATGCTGAGCGGCATCCTCGCAGGTCAGGCGTTTACCAGCGAGCTCATCGGGGATGAATCGCTTTCGCGGCGGCCCATGGCGCGAATCATCGCGCCGCTTGAAATGATGGGCGCAAAAATCACTGCCCAGAGCGGCGGGCGTCCGCCGTTGCGCGTTACCGGTGGACAGTTGAAAGGGATCATTTACAAATTGCCGGTGGCAAGTGCGCAGGTGAAATCATGCCTGCTTCTTGCGGGACTCTTGGCAAACGGTGAGACAACTGTAGTCGAACCGTTCCTGACTCGCGATCATGGCGAGCTGGCCTTGCGAGCCTTTGGGGCGGAGCTTATCCAGGTGGGGAACGAGACGAAGATACGAGGCGGGCAAAATCTTCATGCCTATCCGGGCGGAAATCCCGGGTGATATTTCCAGCGCAGCGTTTTTTCTATGCGCGGCCGCTTTATTCCCCGGAGCGCAACTGGTCATTGAAGATCTGCTCATGAATCCCACGCGGGCCCGGCTTCTCGATATCCTGATTCTGCTCGGCGTGCGAATTTCGGTAACTCAACTGGAGGAACAGCACAAAGAGCTGCGCGGTACGGTCAAAGTAGAGGGTGGCACGTTGGGCTCGATAACCATTGCCGGAGCCGACACTGCGGCGCTCATTGACGAAATTCCCGTGCTGGCGGCGATCGCTCCTTATACCACGGGTGGCATGGAAATCCGCGACGCGCGCGAATTGCGGGTGAAGGAGTCCGACCGCATCGCCGCCATCGCTGCCAACTTGCGTGCCATGGGAGCGCAGGTGGAAGAGCGCGAAGATGGATTGAAAATCCCCGGCGAACAGAGATTGCACGGAGCGCAAGTGGATTCGCTGGGCGATCATCGCATTGCGATGGCATTCGCGATTGCGGCGCTGCGGGCGGAGGGAGAAACCGAAATTCGCGGCGCCGATGCGGCCGTGATCTCCTATCCCGGATTCTTTGCCGCGCTGGAGAGCGTGCTGCAGCGTTAATCTTTAAAGAATTGCATGCGGTTCCGATGCAGGTCCTTTGCGCGACTATGCGACCTTTGCGGTCAAGATCTTTACCGCAAAGAACGCCAAGGACTCGCAAAGGGCGCTAAGAAAACCATGAATGACGTTACCGCCAAATCCGTTGTCATTCGCGACCTGCAGAGCCACGCTGATCTGGAGCAAGCCGAGGCGCTCGAAAGGGAAGTGTGGGAGCTCGCCGACCGCGACGTGATGCCGATGGCGATGATTATCGCCACCAAAGAAGCGGGAAGCGTGTGGCTGGGCGCATTCGATGGCGCGAAGCTGGCCGGGTTTGCCTTCGGCTTTCTGGGAATGGAGCACGGACGTTTGATGTTGCACTCGCATATGCTCGCGGTGCGTGAGCCTTATCGCGACCTCGATCTCGGCTATAAGCTCAAGCTGGCTCAGCGGGAGCGGGTTCTGGCCATGCGGGTCCAGGAGATGACTTGGACGTTCGATCCCCTGCAAAGCAAGAATGCGCACTTGAACTTCGGCAAGCTGGGAGTGGTTTCCGATATCTACAAGGTCGACTTTTACGGTCCGGAAACCTCGAGCGTTCTGCATCGCAACGGGACCGATCGATTGTGGGTAAGGTGGCCGCTCGCCAGCCGTCGGGTTCGCGACCGGTTGCAGGGCAAGGATTATCGTCCGGAAGTTCTGGACGCATTTTCGCGATCTGCAGCCGCTGGTGCAGTTCAACGGTGACGGCAAGCCGCTACGCAACGATCTTTCGGCCGCACTCGCGAGGCAGCGGATCGCGATCCAGATCCCGAGCGATATTGGAGCAGTCGAGCGCAAGGATCCGGGATTAGCCAGAGAGTGGCGCGAGGCCACGCGCTGGGCCTTTACCGAGGCTCTGCAAGCCGGCTTCTTCGTGGCTGAGTTCTGCCGCACGGTTCGCGGGCAACAAGGCCCGGGCAACTATCTTCTCGAGAAGGGCGACATTGCGGAGTACGTCCCCGAGTTACAGAGGAAAGCTGACGGCTCTCGCTGAGCTGAGCAGGAACTCGCGCTCGAGCGCTGCGCAACAGCAGCGGGCTTTCATTCATGGCAACCGATCCCGCCAACCCGGGCTTCATTAATCCAGCCGTCGCCAAAACGAGCGGGGCCAATCCCATCATTCTCTATGACGGAGTTTGTGGACTCTGCGACCGGCTGGTCCGGTTCACGTTGCAGCGGGATACCAATGGTCGCTTCCGCTTCGCGTCTTTGCAAAGCGATTTCACGGCCAGAATATTGCAGCGTCACGCCCTCGATCCCCACGATCTCAACACGGTGTATTTGGTGGAAGACTGTGATCGGCCCGGGGAGCGGCTTTTGGCGCGCTCTGACGCTGTCGTTTCCATTCTTCGGCAATTAGGTGGGGCGTGGAGGGTTACGGCGGCTTTGCTGCGGGTCGTCCCCAGGTGGCTTCGCGACTGGGGATACAAGATCGTCGCCCGCAATCGCTATCGCATCTTCGGGCGAAGCGACACCTGCCTGCTGCCCGAGGCAAAATATCGGGATAGATTTCTGGACGCTTGATTTACGGACGCTTCGGGCCATGACTCGCCAGCCTGGAAGTCCTGCACTAACGTAACTTCGGCTTCACCCGGTCCGAACTTATCATTGTCGCAAAAGCATTCCGTTGCCCCCTCGACGGATGCAGGGGAGGCCGTTCCCATGCGACAAATTTGCAGACGTTTCGTACAGCTTCTGGCTGTCATTTCTGTTTTCGTGTGGCTCGCCGCCGCTCAGGACGCGCCGTCGATGGGCGATGTCGCGCGGCAGGCACGGCAGCAGAAGCAGAGCAAAGACGCTCAAAGCAAGACTTCGCCGGCGTCCAAGACACCCAAGGTAATCACCAACGAAGAGATACCGGAGCATCCTGAAGGCGCCGATGAGGTGTCGTCATCCGGAAATGAAGCTGGCCCTGAGACTTCCGCGCCTTCCATGACCGGAGGGGCAAAGACTTCGCCCGAGCAGTGGAAAACTACGATCCGGGCGCAAAAGAATGTAATCAGTTCCCTGCAAACTTCTATCGACAAGCTCAATGAGTCAATCCAATTTGCGCCGGGCAACTGCGTTTCCGGCTGCGTTCAGTGGAACGAGCGGCAGAAGCAAAAGCAGCAGGAAGTGGAAAGAATGAAGTCGAATCTGGACACGCAGAAAAAAAACCTGGAGAAGATGCAGGAACTCGCCCGCCAGCAAGGCTACGGCAGCACGGTGTACGATCCGTAGCCAAATCGTTGTCGCATAACCTTGAACTGCCGGCTCAGCCGTGCGGCTAGCCGTTGGCTCGCGCTACCAAGGCGATCGCCAAACAGTAAAAGACGAACATGAAAAACAGGTATACATAGGCCTTGCTGCCTGCGCCTTTGAATTCCTTCCAGGCAAGGACTCCCCAGAGGGCGGCGACCATGGGAGCGGACTGTCCGATGGCATAAGAAATGGCGACGCCGGTAAAACTGGCTGCAACCAGGTTGAACACCATGCCCGTACCCCAAATTACGCCGCCGAGAAGTCCGAGAATGTGACCGGAGGCGGGTCCGCGGAAGAAGTCAGCGAAGTTTACCGGCTCTCCCACCAGCGGTTTCTTCATGAAGTACACATTCCAGATGGAGCAGGAGAGTAACGCCCCGAGGGTCAGGAAAACCGCAATGCTGTAAGGGCCAAGAGTATTGCCGGTGGTCATGGCATGCGCGACAAACGGGGCCCACAATCCCATGAGAACACCGGAAACGATGCAGGTAATGATGCTCTTTTTCGAAACGGTGCGTCCCGCGCTGGCCAGGCTGCCGTAGGCCTTGCCATCCAAAACTACTGCGATCACGGCACAGATAACTCCGGCCGCGAGCAGACCTGCATTTCCCCGGGGCTGAAGCGCGTAGCTGGAAATGACTCCAACAACCAGGGCGATGCCGATTGAAACTGGAAAAGCAATGGCCAGGCCCGCCATGTCAATCGCAGCCACCAGAAGCAGGTTGGCGAGGTTGAAGATGGCGCCGCCGATCAGAGTGGAAACGATATTTGAAGTATCGGCGGAGTGCACGTTGTTCAGGAAGCTGGATGCGTCGTGGCCGGTGCTGCCCATGGTGAGAGCGAGGATCAGAGAAATCAGGAAGATGCCGACGGCATAGTCCCAATAGAAAAGCTCGAAACGATAATTCTTTACGCCCTTGTAGGTATTGGCCCATGATCCCCAGCAGACGGCGCTGGTGATCATCATCAACAGCGCAATATTCAGGCTACTTGGTGTGAACATCGTTTCTCCTTGAACTTCTCTTTTCCTGCCGCCAACTGATTCTGCGGATCCAACCTGCCAACCCTGCTTAATTCTTTCCTGGTGTCGGAGCGGTCAGCAGATCCACGAACATCTTGTAGAACTTTTCAGTATCCAAATCCACCTGTATCTCGACCGGCTGTATCTCAATCCTGGGTTTATCGCGGTCGGTCCAGGTCAGAACGTTGCCGTAGCCGGCGCCGCGGTCCAGATCAACATCCATCAAGCGAGTCTCTTGCTTGGTGATCACGCTGGGATCGAGCCAGGCGGCTGCGGTCAGTTCATCCCACAAATAGTTGTATTCCCCGCGCAGGCGAGAGTACTTTCCGATGTATCGTGCCGCCGGCGAATCACCCGCTTTTACCCGATTGATCAATTCGGCGGTCATTCTGGTTTTCACCGAGATGTCCACCGTGGTGCAGACCATTTTCTTCCACGGGGCCCGCAAAACAATGTGAGCCGCTTCGGGATCGAACCAGATGTTGAATTCATGGCGCGGGTTATTCATGAACTCGGGATCGCTAGTTTGCGGATTCAGGCTGGCGCCCATGAAGACCAGTTCCTTCGCGAGGCCCGCAAACGCCGGATCGATGGAGAGCGCAATCGCCAGGTTGGTCATGGGGCCGCCCTCATAAATCGTCACCTCATGCGGAAACTTGCGGACCATACGAATCATGAAGTGGGCGGCATCTTCGTCGGATGGTTTGGTGGTGGGGTTGCCTTCGGGCATGGCTCCGAGGTCGTCGGGCGCGTGATAGTACTTGGGCGTCCATGCTCCCAGCCAGGTCACAAAACCGTAGCGTTGTTCCCAGAGTTCGGTGTCTTCTTTAGTTCTAACCAGGGGATATTCGGCACCGGGCACGACCGGGATGTCGGTTCGTCCGATGAGTTCAAGCGTACGTAAAGTGTGAGCTACTTCCGACTTGAGCCAGGCATCTCCGGTCACCACGGTGATGCCTAGAACTTGGGTCTGCGGAGACTGGATCAACATAAGAATCGCCTGCTGATCCGTTCCACCTGGACCAGCCGCGTCCTGATCGATAATGATCTTGCGCTTCTCCTGACCCGATGCTGTGACACATACGGTCAACACGATTGCCGCGACAACCCAGACTCGGCCGAATTTCATCATTCACCTCAGAAGGTTATTACGGTAAAGACTGCCGGGCCGTCCGCGACGCGTGCCTGTTTTATTTGCTTCCTGACAGGCGTCCAATCAGCAAATCGAAGAAGCGGGATGAATCCACGTCCACGGCCACTTTAGCATTGGGGACGAATTTATCGCGCAGAACCGGCGATGTTCTGGTGCTGGCGAGCGTCGGCGCGGAGCCGCGAATCGACATGGTCATCTCCCCCTGCTTCTCCGTTCCAGGCTTGCGCTTCAGGTCGCCGGCGCTGGGGCTATATCCCAGGGTTTCGCCCGCAGTCAGTTCGCCGGTGGTTTCAACATCGACGTAATAATCCTTTAGCGTCAGAAGAGAGGGATCGAGAAAGCCGGCCACAGCGAGTGAATCGTGCATATTCGGTCCTATGAGAAATCCCTGCTCGCGGTTGTGGTTGATCGCATTGCGGCCGATCTTCGCCGCCGCCTGGCTGACAGGATTCTTTGCGGCCTCGAGCACGCGCACATGCTCGTCGGTGAGCGAGGTCTTGCGGGTAACGTCCAGGCCAACCATGGTTATGGGAATGCCCGATTGAAAGACGATGCGCGCTGCTTCGGGATCTACGTAAACGTTGAACTCCGCAGCCGGCGTGATGTTTCCTCCGGAGAGCGACCCACCCATCATGACTATGCGTCGGACCATGCCGGCGAGTTCGGAATCGAGATCCAAGGCAGTGGCGATGTTGGTCATCGGACCAATTGGTATTAACGACACCTCGCCCGGATATTTGCGGATGACCTGTCGAATGAGTTCTGCTGCCGGCTCGGATACAGGTTTGATGGTTGGTTCTGGAAAGACCGCTCCTCCCAATCCGTTCTCGCCGTGCGCGTAGGTGGCGGTCACCAGACGGCGTTGCAGGGGCGCTTTGGCGCCTGCCGCGACCGGAATATCAGTGCGGCCAGAAATTTCAACCATGCGTAAAGCGTTGGGCAGGGAGAGTTCCAGCGGCACGTTTCCGGCGACCGCGGTGATGGCTTCAATCTTCAGTTCCGGCGAACGCATCGCCAGCAGCAAGGCCAGAGCGTCGTCGACACCTGGGTCAGTGTCGATGATGACGCGGGAAGAGGGAACTGCCGCGGGGTTCGGTCCAAAGGCCATTGCTTCGCGGGCCAAAGCGCTGGCCGCCAAAGTAGCGGAGGCGGCGACAAACTGGCGTCGTGTGATTCCAAAAGGATGTTTCGAATCCATACGGTGTTGTCCTTGAGTAGCGCCGCCGTCCCGGCGGCTGTCCGGTGGGCGTCCCGCCCACCGCCGAGGCCGCCGGAAGATGCTGGCGCTACGGTTTCGTCCGTGGCGGCTGAGTCATTAATTTGACGTAGAGGTCGTAGAGCTTCCTGGTGTCCACATCGAACTGCACCGTCGCCTTTCGCTCGTAGGAAGGAAGCTCTGTGCCCGGAGCCCAGAACAGGGTTTCTCCGTAGCTCGGGCCGTGATCGACGTCGATGTCCACGTACAGTTCTTTCTGCGCGGTGATGATCGACGGATCGACCATGGCGGCGGCTGAGAGTTCATCCCACATGAAGCTCTCCACGGAGTATTGAGTGAGGTAGCGAGCCACCGGCGTATCGGCTTTGGCGATGTCAGCCTTGACCTCGGGATTCACAATAGTCTTGACCGAAATGTCGATGGGCGTAATGGTGATTTTCTTCCAGGGGGCGCGCATGGCAATGCGGACAGCTTCAGGGTCGAACCACCAATTGAATTCTCGGCGTCCGTCGATGCCGCTGATACCGCCGTTGTCGGCGTACATGCCGCTGCCCATCAGCACAAATTCTTTCGCGAGGCTGGCCACCTCCGGATCGAGACGCAGCGCCAGCGCGATGTTCGTCAGCGGGCCGCCGGCCCATATCACCACCTCTCCGGGATATTGGTGCACCATGCGAACGATAAAATGCGCGGCGGTCTCGTCCAAAGGTTTGGTGTGCGGCGCGCCTTCGACCAGAGGAGGAACTACGTCGGGGTCGTGATAGCCCTCGCGGAACGCGGGCGGAGTATTTCCCGAACGTTTGGAGAAATCGCTCCAGCATCCTTTGTAGCGGAACTTGCCGTACAAGGCTTCCCAACGCTCGGATTCTTCCTTGGAATTCAGCAGCGGGAACTCGGCGCCCTGAATGACCGGAACGTCAGTCCGCCCGGCAATTTCGAGAAGGCGCAATGTGCGCTGGGTTTCTTCCTTCACCCACTGATCGCCGCTGACCGTGGTGATGCCCAGCACGTCGAACTTATCGGACTGGAGAAAAATCAGGATGGACTGCATGTCGGTGGTAGCGGGTCCGCGGGCGTCCTGATCGACGATGACTTTGATCCTTTGTGCCTGGAGTTGGCTGGCTGTGGTCAGCACGACTAGAGCGGCGAGCAGAATAACGAAGCTTCGTGGCTTCATTACGAAATTTCCCCCGGGTTCCTTTGACCTCGCCGCGCAGGATTGATCGGAAGACTGCTTGAGTTTCCAATGACCCGGTCGGGAAGGACTTTGCATTGTAGTGCCTGGCGGCGGGGTTGACCAGCTTTGTAAGCGCCGGTCGTGGCTCAGTTTTCAACTTCACCCTGTCATCCTGAGGAAGCGGAGTCCTTCGCAAGGCGAAGGGTTCCCGACGAAGGACCTGTGTATTGCGGGATGATTGCAGCGCCAAAGCCCTGCCAGATCCGGTAATGGGCTTTCGCCCTGGACTTGCGCCGACGCTGCATGTGAGGGCGGCGAGGAATGCACAGGTCCTTCACTTGCTTTCATCCCGCTTCGCGGGACGAAAGACTGCATTCAGGATGACAGCCTTGCGGTGCCGCCGCAGTTGTAACAAACAATCTGGTAAATGCGCGTGATACAATCTACGATCCACTTACAGCAAATCGCGAAAAGCAGCCGTGGCTGCCGTTTTTAACCGTCGGCTGCATCCCTTTCCTATGTGGCGTTTCCGCGTGACCGCACGCCGATCCGAATATTCTGGCACTGGTTTCCCAGCTTTGGCCCTCCTGATCACGGCGTTGTTTGCTGCGTCCGTGGTTCAGGCGCAGTCGGACTTGTGCACGCTGCAGGGGTCGGTATTCGATCCGCGGGGCCGTCCGGTAGCCGGCGCCACTGTTTCGATCCAGGTGAAGGGCGAAACGCAGACTCGGACTGTGATTACGGACTCAACCGGAAACTATTGCTTCCCGGGACTTCGCGCTGGGGTTTATTCGCTGCACGCCGAAGTGACCGGATACGAAAACGCAACTCATGACCCGATCTCCCTGGGGCCAAAGGACACGAAAAGGATCGACCTGACCCTTGGTTCTGCGAAGGCAACGGGAGCGGCGAGTTCGGCTGCAGGAACTTCTACGACAGGCAAGCCGGAGTTCTTTGACGAACCCGCATTCACGGTTGCGGGAGTCACCGATACCACGAACCTGGGCGGGCACGGTTCCAATACCATCGTACGAAGCAAGGAATCGCTGGCCAGGGAAGCGGCCGCGCTCAGCAAGGAGTCGACACCATCCGCGTCTGCGGTCGCTGAAACGGAGAAGAGTTTGCGGGATGCCGTGGAACGCCAGCCTGAGAACTTCGAAGCCAATCAACGCCTGGGAAAGTTGCTGCTGAGTGAGAGCAAGAGCAGCGAAGCGATCCCGTATCTTCAGCGGGCGTCGCGTGTCCGTCCCGGAGATTATGAAAACACCTGCTTGCTGGCGCGTGCCTATACGGACGCTGGCCAGGTACGACGATGCGCGCACGACCGCGCAAAGTCTGCTCACTGCTCCCGGCAGATCCGCGCAGCAAGAGGCCGAGGTTTATCACCTGCTGGGCGACGTTGCGGAGAAGCAGGGTAATCCTCTTGAAGCCGTGAGGGACTACCAGCGCGCGGCGGAGCTCAATCCGAGTGAAGCGAATCTTTTCGACTGGGGAGCCGAGTTGCTGTTGCATCACGCGGCCGAGCCGGCGGTCGAAGTCTTCAGCAAGGGCACTCGTCTCTACCCGACTTCGGTCAGGATGGGAGTTGGGCTCGGCGTGGCCTGGTATGCTCACGGGTCCTACGAGCAGGCGGCGCAGCGTCTCTGCGAGGCCTCCGACCTGAACCCGGAGGACTCCCAGCCTTATCTATTTATGGGCAAGATGCAAAGCGCAGGCGCGGCGCAGGCAGAATGCTTTGCGGAGAGGCTGGCGCGATTTGCAAAGCTTCAGCCGGAAAATGCTTTGGCCAACTACTACTATGCAGTCAGTCTGCTGAAGCAACGCAAAAGTCCAGAGGACACTGAAACGTGCAAGGCAGGTGGAGTCTCTGCTGGAAAAAGCTGTCCGCCTTGACCCCAGACTCGGCGACGGCTATCTGCAACTGGGAATTCTCTATGCGGACCAGCAGGATTTTTCCCGGGCGATTGTCTCTTATCAAAATGCGGTCACGGCCAGTCCGGAGTTGGAGCAGGCTCACTATCGCCTGGCGCAGGCCTACCGGAGGACCGGCGAGAAACTGAAAGCTCAACAGGAACTTGAGCTGTATCAGCAATTGTCGAAGAAAACAGAGGAAGAACAAGAGCGCCAGCGACGCGAGATTCAGCAGTTTGTGTACACGCTGCGGGATGGGACTGATGCATCGCAGTCGCAGGACTAGAAAGCTTTCACCGCAAAGTACGCAAAGGATACCGCAAAGTTCGCCAAGAAGTTCTTTGCGACCTTGGCGTCCTTTGCGGTTAAAGATCTTGCCCTAACGAGCCGTTGGCGTCGCCGCGGTCATCAACTTCACGAACATTCGATTGAATCTCTCGTTATCCAGGTCCACCTGGACTTCGATCGGCTTCACATCGAGCCTGGCCGCATCTTTCTCGGACCATGTCAGCGTGTTGCCATAGCCGGCTCCGCGGTCCAGGTCGACACTCATGTAGCGAGTCTCGCGCCTGGTGATCAATGTGGGATCGATCCAGGCGGCCGCGGCAAGTTCGTCCCACATATACTCGCCGCCCTGGCCGGTCTGGTAGAAGCGTGCGACATAGCGCGCCAGCGGGGTTCCGCTGGCTTCAATTTCCTTGATCATTGCAGGCGTCAGGCGAGTCTTGATCGAAATGTCGGTTGGCGTGCAGACGATCTTCTTCCAGGGCGCGCGCAGCACGATTTGCGCCGCTTCGGGATCGAACCAAAAATTGAATTCGTGGCGAGGATTGTTGGCAAACTCAGCATCGTCAGTCTGCGGACTCAGGCTGCCTCCCATGAAAACCAGTCCCTGGGCCAGCTCCGGAAACTGCGGGTCGATCGAGATGGCAAGCGCCAGGTTGGTCATGGGCCCGCCTTCGTAGATGGTGACCTGGTGCGGAAACTCGTGCACCTTCCGGAGGAGAAAGTGAACAGCATCCTCGTTGGCCGCCTTGGTAGTTGGCTGTCCTTCCGGAAGCGGTGGGACGACAAAGGGCTCGTGCCACCAGCGTTCGTCCCAGGCGCCGGCAAAGGCCACTTTGCCGTAACGCTGTTGCCATAGCTGGGTTTCGTCATGCTGGCGCACCAGGGGAAAGACCGCTCCGGGGACCACCGGAATGTCGGTGCGGCCGATGATCTCGAGCAGGCGCAGGGTGTGCGCCACCTCTTCGTCGCGCCACTGGTTTCCGGAGACCACCGTGATGCCCAGCACCTCAACCTCCGGTGATTGAATCAGCAAGAGCAAGGTCTGCATGTTGCTGCCGCCGGGTCCGGAGCAGTCCTGATTGATGATCACCTTGCGCCGCTGCTGGCCTTGAACGAAGGATCCCGCCAGCAGACAGAAGACGATTAGAAAACGAAATCCATTTGGCTTCATCATTTGCGTAATGCACGACTGTGTAATGAACGACCGCGCGTCGTCATTGCGAGCAGACGACTACCCACTCTCTCGACCACCGAGCTCTGCTCCGCCTGGCAGGCGAGGACCGTCTGCCCCTACGCGATTCATTGGCGTGGGGGACGGGTCATCAAATCAATGTAGAGCTTGTAGAACTTTTGCGCGTCAATATCGAACTGGACGTTGGCCAGGCGCAAGTATGGCGGAACCTGGGCTTTGGCATCCCAGAAAATCGTCTTGCCGTAACTGGCGCCATGATCGACGTCGATGTCCATGTAGAGCTGCTTTTGACCGGTGATGATGGATGGATCAATCAAAGCCGCGCCGGCAATTTCGTCCCACATGTAGCCGGGCAGGGAATACTTGTCCAGATATTGCGTGACCGGAGTATTGGCCTTGGAGATGACTGCTTTCATTTCCGGAGTGAATCGTGTCTTGACCGAAATATCGATCGGAGTGATCGTGACTTTTTTCCAGGGCGCGCGCAGAACGATGCGAGTAGCTTCCGGGTCAAACCACCAGTTGAATTCCCTGCGGGCATCGATGGCGCCAGGGTCGATCGCGCCCTTGTCGGCATAGAGCCCGCCACCCATCATGACAAACTCTTTTGCCAGCGTGGCGACTTCAGGATCGAGTTTGAGTGCGAGGGCAAAGTTGGTCAGAGGGCCGCCGGCCCAAAGCACGACTTCACCGGGATATTTGTGCACCATCTTCACAATAAATTCCGCGGCAGTGCCGGGGGTGGCCTGAGTATGAGGCGCTCCCTCCTTCATGGGAGGAACAACGTCGGGAGCGTGATAGGGTTCGTCGTAGATAGTGGAGCGTTGCGCTTCAAATCTCTCGGTCCAGCATCCCTTGTATTCCAGCTTGCCGTAGAGCGCCTCCCAGCGCTCGGTTTCTTCTTTGGAATTCAGCAAAGGGAACTCGGCGCCCTGGATCACCGGAACATCCGTGCGCCCGGCAATTTCCGTCATGCGCAGGACGTGCTGGGTTTCTTCCTTCACCCACTGATCGCCGCTGACCGTGGTAATGCCGAGGACTTCAAATTTGTCGGACTGCAGGAAAACCAGAATGGCCTGCTGGTCGCTGGTGCCGGGGCCGCGGGCATCCTGGTCGACGATGACTTTGATTTTCTGGGCGGACGCGGTGTCGAGGAAAAGAACCGCCAGAGATACGACGAGCAACGTGCGCTTGCATCGATCCAACCGATCCATCAGTCCCCCGGAGGATTTTCAATTGCAAATTTGAGGGCAGACTGAACCATGACTGGTTGCTGCCAGCATTGCTCAATCTGCCCTGTAGGCCGTTGGACCCAGCGCGCTCTCTAGAACTTCAGCTTGAGAGCGAACTGAATCACACGCGGGTTGTTTACCGTTTGCGTGATCACCCCGAAACTTGAGGGCGAATCGATGTCCTGCATTCCACTGCCGCCGCCCGGCAGGAAGAATTGTGCGTGATTGAACAGGTTGAAGAACTCAGCACGGAATTGAATGCTGATACCTTCATGCACGATGAAGTTCTTGACGGCTGAGAAATCCGTGTTCACGAAATTCGGTCCGGAGATGGGCGCCCGAGCCGCGTCTCCCAATTGTCCGGGAGGCGCGTCCACGAAGGCGCAAGGATTGAACCAGTTGGCGATGGTGTGAATCTGGGCAGGGGCCACGCAAGTGGGATTGGCCGCTACCGTTCCAGCCTTATTGGGATCGCCGACCTGGTCGGGTCGGTTCAGGCTGCTTCCGTTCCATTGGAAGTTCACTCCGGAAGCGTTGCTGCTCGCGACTACGAACAGCGGGAAGCCGGAAGTGACCTTCTCGATTACGTTCACTTGCCAGTTTCCCAGGACCGCGTTAACCGGACCGTTCCAGTTGCTGCCCATGCTCTTACCTTTTCCAAAGGGCAATTCATAGATCACGCTGGCGGTGAACTGGTTATTGAGGTTCAGTTGCGACAGTCCCCAATCGGCTTTCTGCGTGTCGGGAAGTGGCCAGTAGGTTGCGCCCGGGCTGGTGCCTACGCCATCCGGGAACCCGGAGTCGAAGGTGCGCGCCCAGGTGTAGCCCAGGAGGGCATAGAGTCCGTGACGAGCACTCTTGGTTTCGGCTTTGATCTGCAGAGAATCGTAACGCGCACGGCCTACGTCGTTATTGCTATCGACGGTGGTGAACGGGCCATAGGGCGCTACGAGAGCGCCTCCACCTGGCAGGCAGCCCAGAGTGTAACCGGGAGTGAAGTTCAGGCTGGTGGGATCGCACGCGCTCGGAGAGCCCACGTTTTCATTTACCTGACCCACCAGAATGTGAGTGCTGCGCGATCCGGCGTAGCCGGCGGTCAGAACCACATCGCCGGGAATCTGGCGCTCAACGTTCAGGTTGAACTGCTGCACCATACCCTGGCGGAAGTTCAGGTTCTGGGACTGAATGGTTCCAGTGAAGGCGGCGGGATCTGGCTGCGCGGTAAAGTTCGGAAGGAAGCTGCGCACCAGTCCGCAATTCTGTGGGGCTGCCTGAGAAGCATTCTGGAATGGGCACAGGCCGGAGAAATTGTCGGTCTCGGCGAAGTACGGCGGGTTTTCCCAAAGCCCCTGCGCACCCTGGTTCCACGACGAATCGTGGAAGATGGCGTAGCCGGCGCGAACCGAGGTGTTCTGGCTGCCAAACGGCTTCCACGCCAGGCCGATGCGTGGCTCGAGCGCTTTCTTGTCGAATTGAACGCCCACATCCCCGTCACTGGGGATGCAGATCGCGCAATTTCTCTCCGGACTGTTTCCGGCGACCAGGTATTTGCCGGTCAGGAAGTTAAAATTCGCCTGACGCCCCTGAGCTTCGGTTTCGGGGGTTACCAGGGCCCATGCCAGTCCGAGGTTCACGGTCAGGTTGTTGGTCACGCGCCAGTCGTCCTGGACAAACGGACGGTACATCTTCCAGCGGCGTCCGGTAGTAGCTCCCTCGAACGTCTGATCGTGAATGGCGCCATTGACCTGTCCCAGAAGAAGGTTGGCAGCGTCATCGCCGGTAAAGGTACCGCCAAACAGGAGCAGGAAGCCGTCCTGGAAACCGTTGGTGCGCACATTCATCTGGTTGAGGCGGACTCCCAGGCCCACCCGCACATCATGCTTGCCGCGAATCAGGTCGAGAGTATCGGAAAAATTGTAGACGTTGGTTCCGCCCTGGAAGGGAGCAAAACCGCGGTCACCCAGCGACCAGTAGCCGCCGGAGATATCGATCGAAGTCAAACCGCAGCTAATGCAATCCTTGGTTGACTGCGACAATCCGGGAGGAGCCCCAGGGCAGCTGCCGTCCAGGTTGGCGCCCAGGATGCCGATTTTTGCCGCCTCGCAGGTACGGTCGCCGAAGGACTTAATGTGGTTGAAAATGCGATTGAA
The DNA here is from genome assembly GCA_963734265.1 of Terriglobia bacterium. GTDB lineage: Bacteria > Acidobacteriota > Terriglobia > Terriglobales > Acidobacteriaceae > JAIQFF01. Next base: position 107,371 of record CAVTGN010000007.1, on the reverse strand, counting down.
TCCAACGCTGGCCTGGTTAATGGTGCGGTCGGAGAAAATGTGGGTCTCCGACAGAGCCACGTTGCGGCCATGATTGGTGATGTCCTGGGTGCTGGCGAAAGCATTGGGCTCGGCGAATCCGGGCGAACCGCCCGGGACGAACGAGGTTGCCTGGTCGTAACTGAAGCGGGCGAAGACCGAATCCTTGCTGGAGAAATTGTGATCCACCCGAACGTCGAATTCGCCTTCGTCAAGACTCCTGACCGGGACGTTGGTGAAGTTTACGCCCAGGGCAGCATTGCTCGCGTTGCTGGCGGGATAAAGCTGGAGCAATTTCTGGCCGACCGGATCGAACATGTTGGTTGGAATCTTGTCACACGGCGTTCCCAACGCCTGAATGCCGCCGGGGCCAGCCGCGATGGGATTTCCTGCGCCATCACACTGGAAAGGGATGCCCGCGCTGTTAGCCGTGGCCGTGTAAGGGTTCAGAAGCTGAAGCGCATTCGGCCGGCCGTAAGGATCAAGGCTGAAATCGCCATTCATCATAGCGGCGGTTGGGACCAGACCGAGAAAGGCGATTCCGTGACGCTGCCGTTTTGCCTGATAGTCGAGAAAGAAGAACGTCTTGTCTTTCTTGATCGCCCCACCGAGGGAGCCGCCGAACTGGTTCAGATTGAATTGTTCCCGGCTGGCAGCAAAAAAGCTGCGGGCGTCGAGCTTGGTGTTGCGGAAGAACTCGAACAGCGAACCGTGCAAATTGTTGGAACCGGACTTGGTCGTCAACAGCACCGTCGGACCCGCGCGGGTTCCATATTCCGCCGAGTAGTTGTAGGTCAAAACCTTGAATTCCTGGATGGCATCGATCGAAGGCAGAATAGAAATACCGCCAGCCGTCAGTTCGTTATTGTCGTTGCCATCGAGCAGCCAGTCGGTGCTCTGGGCACGCGATCCGCCGACCGAAAGGGAATAGGTTCCGCGAGCCGAGACTTCGCTGCTGGGGCCGCCATTGAAAAAGCTGCCGGGATTGGTTTCCTGCGTCGTGCCGGGAGTCAGAGTAGCCAGTTGGACGAAATCGCGCCCGTTCAAGGGAAGCTCTGCGACTTGCTGCGAGGTGATCACCTGACCCAGGGTCGGATTCGACGTCTGCACCGCCACTTCGGAGGCGTGACCTCGACGGTCGACGTAACCGATGCCGGGTTCATGGTGAAATCCAGTTCGCGATGCTCATCGACCTGCAGGCGAAGGTCCTTCTGCTCGGCCGGGGAGAAGCCCTGGGCATCCACTCGAATGGTGTAAGTCGCCGATGGGCAGCAAGGGCATGAGGTAGTGCCCGCTGTCGTCGGTTTTCGATTCACGCGAAGTGCCCGTGCCTTGGGCAGTGGCTTTTACGCTTGCACCCGCAAACACCGATCCGGTTTTGTCCGTGATGGTGCCGGAAAAGCTTCCCGTTGCCTGGCCATAGAGCAGTGGACAAATGGGAAATACGAGTGAACAGAACAGCACGAGCAGCGTCTTTTTGCTTAGCATCAATCTCCCCCTCGGCGGCGCGTCAACTATTGGCGAATGGAACGGCACCACTTCCCGCCATCCCTTGAAAAGTTTGAAAACCGTGATCACGCGACTATGCACCGGGAAACCAAGTCTTTTCAAGACTTTTTGCGTCCCGCATCAATCCTTTTCAGCAATTTATTTGATCTCGGCGTTACGCTGTCGTCGCGGACAACTGATCAACCAGGATTTCCGATTTCAAGTTTAACTTCTGTGGGCCAAACGATACTTCCACTTACCCTCAAGTGTCAACCGCAGTGGAGCCAAAGCGCGGTTTATAAGGTGACTGCACCCTGTTTCGAAACTCACAGACTGTTATTGGGAATGGTTAAGAAGTGCAAGGGCTTGATCTGTGGTGATGAATTTGGCCCCAAGCGCCTGAAGTTCCGAAATGGTTCGTTGTCCATCTTGGGCGTTCAGAGTTTCGATCGCATCCTGAACCACTGAAACGCGCCGGCCGCGCTCGAGCAATCCCTTGGCCGCGAAGCGAACGCAGTATTCCGTAACCACACCGAAGACGACGAATTCGGCGTCACGATCCAGTTGCTCAACCACCTTGTCCGCGTGCCGGCTTTCAAAGATGTCGAGCGTCTGCTTTTCGAGAACAATCTGATGATGTTTCGAAAGATCCGGCGGCACCTTAGCCGAGGCTTCGTTGGGAACGGTGACCACTCGCTCGGTGAGCGCTTCAGGGACAAAGTCGGCGCCTGGTGTTCCCTTGATGCAATGCGGGGGAAAGGTCGAGAACTCGGGATCGTCTTTGGTGTGATAACAACCATGCGAGACCAGAAAAACATGCCCTCGGCGGGCGGCATCGGTCAGCTTGCGAATGTTGGGCAACAGTTTTTCCGCGCCGGGAACGTAAAGCTTGCCGCCGGGCAGCATAAAATCGGCTTGAGCGTCGACTACCCAGAAAACAAGACTGCGCGATAACATACCGGGTCCGCCTGGTCCGTGTGGTGAACGCAAAGCTTACAACATCAGTTTGCGGATCGTGCGTGGATTCCGTCAAACTTTTCAGATTTTCCAGAAGAAGAGGTGTTGAATGGCCAACGAACCGGCGAAGACTGGGTCAGCCAAGCGCGGTGACAAGCCAGGAGCAGACAAGACGAAGACTCAAGCCCGCCTCCTGATCCGGAACATCGGTCTGTTGCTGAGCGGCGATCTCCGGCAGCCGATTCTCGATGCGGACACCGTGGTTGCCGTCGACGGCAAGATCACGGCGGTCGGCAAAGAGAAAGATGTCGACGGCGAAGGTGCAACCCTGGTCATCGATGCCAGGGGCACAACTCTGGCGCCTGGGTTGATCGACAGCCATGTGCATCCGGTGGCGGGCGACTGGACGCCGCGCCAGAATCAGATCGGCTGGATCGACAGCTATCTGCACGGCGGCGTCACTACCATGATTTCCGCGGGCGAAGTACACACCCCCGGCCGTCCGAAAGATGTGGTCGGGCTGAAGGCCATGGCGGTGTTTGCCCAGCGGGCCTTCTCCGCATTTCGTCCCGGCGGCGTAAGGATTCACGCCGGCGCGCCGGTGATCGAGCACGGCATGGTGGAAGAAGATTTCAAAGACCTGGCGGCCGCCGGCGTCACCATGCTGGGCGAGGTTGGTCTGGGAAGCGTGAAAGACGGAGCCACGGCACGGGAAATGGTGGCGTGGGCGCGGAAATTCGGGATTCAAAGCACGATTCACACCGGCGGCCCGTCGATTCCTGGCTCCAGCCTGATCGACAAAGACATCGTGCTTGCCGCCGATGCCGATGTCATCGGCCACATCAACGGCGGCCACACTGCTTTGCCGGATGATCAGATCGTCACTTTGTGCGAGAAGTCTCCGCGGGCGTTGGAGATTGTCCACAACGGCAACGAGCGCGCGGCGCTGCTGACCTTACGGACGGCAAAAGAACTGAAACAGCTCGATCGAGTGATCCTCGGCACCGATTCGCCGGCGGGTTCGGGAGTGCAGCCGCTCGGAATCCTGCGCATGATTGCGATGCTGTCGTGCGCTGGGAGAGATCCCGGCCGAAATCGCGGTCTGTTTCGCGACCGGCAATACGGCGAGGATCCGAAACCTGGATTGCGGACTGATCGCGCCAGGCCGCGCCGCCACTTTCGTCATGATCGACAAAGCCCAGCATTCGGCGGGGAAGAACGTGCTCGACAGCATCCAACGGGGCGACCTGCCCGGCATCGGCATGGTGATAATTGACGGCCTGGTGAGCGCGCAGCGCAGCCGCAACACGCCGCCCGCAACGTCGGCGCCGGAAATCGTGAAGCACTAGGTGTGATCGGGGGAGACACCGCGGTTTCTTCTGAGCCGAGTGGCCTCGAAGGTTAAAGTCAAAACTTTAACCACAGAGGGCACGAAGGTTCACGAAGGAATGCCTGCGCTCCATCTCGGGTGTCAGGGCATGCCCAGGGAGGCGGCTATACTTTTCTTGTACTCGCGGGCTTTGGCGATGGCCGCTTTTTCGTTGACCGTGAGCAGTTTTCGATCGCGCATCACCACTCGCCCGCCGATCACTACCGTCTCCACATCACTGGCCTTCAGCGCGTATGCCAGTTGCGCGTAGATGTCGTACATGGGGACCGCGTTCGGTTCGTCGAGACTGATCACGGTCAGGTCAGCTTTTTTCCCGACTTCCAGCGAGCCGATCTCTTTCTCCATGTGCAGAGCTCTTGCGCCTTCGATGGTCGCCATTTCCACGACCGCCTTGGCGTTGAGCGCCAGCGGATCCATCTTGGTGATCTTGGCGAGTTTCGCGGCCAGATCCATCTCCTCCATAAGATCGAGATCGTTATTGCTTCCCGCGGGTCCGTCGGTTCCGAGCCCGACGGCTACTCCCGCGGCTCGCATTTCGGCCACCGGGGAAACTCCGCTGGCGATCATCATGTTGCTCGACGGATTGTGTACGCAGCCCACCTGGCGTTGGGCCAGAGTCTTGCGATCGGCCTCGTCCACAAAAATGCAGTGCGCGGATACGACATCGGGACCAAGCACGCCGATCTTGTCGAGATACTGCACCGGCGACATTCCGTTCTGCTTCTGACTGTCTTCCCATTCTTTTTTCATTTCTGCGGTATGAATCAGAATGGGCGCATGATATTTCCGCGCCAGCGCAGCCGCATCCTGAAGCGTCTTCTGCGAGCACGTATAGATCGAATGGGGCGCGGCGGCGGCGTGAATCAAGGGATCGCCCTGCCACCGTTTCAGGAACTTCTCGGTATAGGCGAGCGTCTCGGCTTCGCTTTTATTGTCGGGCGCGGGAAAGTCGATAAAAGTTTCGCCCAGCACGCCACGCATGCCCGCCGCTTTGGTTTCTTCCGCCACCGCATCTTCGAAGTAATACATGTCAGCGAAGGTCGTGACCCCCGCGCGAATCTGTTCCGCCGCCGCCAGGCGCGTTCCCCAGCGGACAAATTCTTCGTTCACGTTCTTGGCTTCGGCGGGAAAGATGTATTTGTAGAGCCAGTCGTTGAGCGTGACATCGTCGTGCAGGCCCCGGAATAAAGTCATGGGCACATGGGTGTGGCCGTTGATGAAGCCTGGGAAAACAAGCTTTCCATTGGCATCGATTGTCTGTGCGGCGGAATACTTCGCTGCCACTTCCGCACTCGGTCCGACTGCAATGATCGTGTCGCCTTTTACGGCAACGGCTCCGTCGTCGTAAATAACCCGAGCGCCGTTCATGGTGACGACAGTCCCTCCGGTGAGGATCAGGTCGGCTTTTTCTTTCTCAGGAGCGGACCAGAGCGGGCAGGAAGTTACAAAAATCAAGACCAGAATCAGGAACCGGCGCAGGATCATTTTTTGTCTCAGGGGCGGAAGCCGCGACTTATTCTAATCGTGGACGGAGCGTTTAAACCACGAAGGACACGAAGTATCGCCAAGGAATTCCCAACTACCGGAGGATTCCTTCGTGATACTTCGTGTCCTTGGTGGTTATTGCTTTACCGTTCAAGTGCCTACCGCAAGCCGTCTTCACCCTTGATCTGGTCTTTGGTCAGTCCGCCCACTCGCGGAAGCGGTCTGCCGCTATCCGTGACCGCAACTGCGACCATGATTTCATTGGCTCGGGGAGCGTCATTGATTCGGACTTCCATGCCATCGAAGTGACTGCGGACGAAAGCGGCATCTTTGTGACCGAGCGGAATGTCGAGCGCCACGCCCAGCCCTCCTCGTTTTTTGGAGGAAGGAATCAGCGCCGCGCCCTTGCCCAGAACCTTTCGCACTGGCGCGCCAAGCTTGGGGTGGAGAATGGCTGCAGCATGCTCGATCTCGCCATTTTCGCCGACCGCAGCGGCCTTGCCGTAGCTTTCGACGGTGGTAGCAGGAATACCCAGAGCCGCGACCGCGCGCAAGGTGAGGAGTTCGCCCAGTTCCTCGCCGATCAGCATCAGCTCGGACAAATCTTCGACGAATTTTCCGGCATAAGGATTCTCGATTACAGCCACCGCAGCGGCGCGGCGGGTTGGCGGATCGATGCTGCGCCCCATTTCGGTGTGAGTCTCTTCGAGAAATGTGGCAATCTTGCGAATCCTGGCTTTCACTATCTCGGACATCAGCGCAATCCGTCCTCTCCCTTGATCTCTGAAGCCTTCAGGCCGCCGGCGCGAGCATGGATGCGAGGGCCGGTGGTCATCACCAGCGCCAGCAGAATCTCATCGGCGCGCGGCGAGTCGGCGAGGCCGACCTCCATGGCGTCGAAATGGCTTCGCACGTAAGACGCATTGATGTGGGTGATAGGCACGTCGAGTCGAGTGCCGGGGCCGCCGACTTTCTTGGTTGATGACACGATGGCCTTCGCGTCGCCCAGAACTTCTCGCATGCCGTAGCCACCGGGCGCATGCCACAGGGCGCCATGTTCGAGCTCGCCGGCGGCGCCGATGATCGCACCCTTGCCGTAGCCTTCGACGACTTTGGGATCTCCGCCCAACGCGGCGACAAGAGAGCGCGCCATTTCGAGGCCCAGAGGCTTGAGGTCGTCCATGAAGCCGGCAATTTCTTTCACATATCCGCCTGCGAATGGGTTGTGAATCACAGCCAGCACGGCGGCGCGGCGCAGCGGCACGCTGGCAACCGGGCCGCCCTCGTGGAAGATTTCTTCGACTGCGGTGAACTTCTTTCGAAGCCGAACTTCAGGCATGAATGAGACTCCTCGCGTTTGTAGCGCTGGCATCCCGCCGGCCCGATGGGCGGGCAGGATGGCCGCCAGACAGCCGGCGTCCCGCCGGCGCTACAAGACTCTTCAGGCCGGCCAGGCGAGTTTCACCCCGCAGATGCAGCGCCGCCGAGCGTATCAGTCCATTGGCAAAAAGCGAGTGGGCAACGGCGGCGCCGGCGTCGAGTGCCGCCGATATCTCGGAAGAGAAAAGCTGGCCAACTTCCTGTGTAACAAGCCTGTCGGCGAGGTCGCTATCGGGAGCAAGATCGCGTGCGGGCACGCGGAGTATCTCGGGATGACCCGGCAGGTCCACAGCGTTTGCAATGATGGTCGCGGCTGCGTCCGCCATGGCTGCATGATCGGCAAGAACCGTGACCGCATCGGCGATGCCTAACGAGAAGCTACGGCCGCGCCAGCCGCTGGTCGCAATGCCTCGCACCGGCTGCGTCGAATCCAGAATCGCAGTTCCGAAAAGTGACGGGCGATCCGGGCGCTCGACCATTCCGACGACAAAATGCTCTCCCGGTGCGAGATGCAGCGCAATATCGCCGCCATTGTTGACGTAGGCGCGTGAAAGATTCGCGGCGGAGGTCATGCTTCCGAGGATTTCCTCGGCCACTGCGCCAGCGACCGCCGCCATGGGCGTGATGAAGGTCCGCTGGCAGTAAGGAACGACGGCCGCGAACATACGTGCCGCAACCACACCAACTGGAGGCGCGCCATGCTCGTCCGCCGGTTGCCGCAAGAATTGAAGCTCGCCGCAGAGTTCATCCAGCACGGTTACGAAACGATTGCTGGCCGCGGCATACGCTGCGTTGATCTCGGGAGCACTCGCCAAATGCTTCGACGATCAGATCGATCGGACCGTCGTGGAGATGCAGCCGGCGGCCGTCGGGTAGAAGCCTTATCTGTGCCCGTTCACCCATGGGTCGTTGGCTCATGATCTGGACCTCGGCGATTTTGGCTGAGCCATCGGCCAGGGATTCTCCGGACTGGCTGAGATATGGCGGCGTCCTTCCCCATGCAGGATGGAATCCAGTGGACGAACGTGATCCATATAGCCGCCCAGGTCGGCGTAGTCCTTAACCTTGAGGGTGAATTCTATGGGCGCAACCAGAGCGGGCGTAGGCACATAACCGAAGGCATTCTCCGGCATGCGAGTCACGTCGACCATAAAGGTGATGCCTCCGCCGGGCCAGACGTAAACCGGCGCCCCGCCGCAAGTCACGCGGGTCAGCGCGTCTCGAACCGAATGCGTAAGGCGCACGGGATTTTCCGTCACCCCGGCCCGGAGCGATCCGCCAGCGCCTCCCATGAAGAGCACCGTGGAAAGTGCGGGCTCGCAATTTTCCTTGATCCGCGCAACTGATTCGCCGAGTGTGGCGGGCAGATCCTTTTCTATTGGCTGCAGGGCTTCGTCGAGTTCGAAGTAGGCGTAATGCTCGCCCGTAGTGCTGACCATGAGCAGCCGCAGTTTCGGCCACGCAATCCTGGGGTTGAAAGCCTGGAGAATCGAAAGTGGATCTTCAATATTGGTGCCGCCCCATGCGGTTCCGGGCTCGGCCACGCGGAAGTAGCGGCCCGGAGTGGAGCGTCGACCCTTCATCTTGATGCCGGTCTCGGGGACGCCCAGCAATTTTCCCGCCTGATGCTCGGAGAGAACGCCGGTGATGTGATCGTCCACCACGACCACTTCGTCGACTTTGCCGTACCACTGCTTGGCAAACATTCCTATCGTCGCCGAGCCGCAGCCTACACGCATGCGTTCTTCCTGAGCGCCGTCGACCACGGGCGGCTTGCCCGCCTCGACGATTACGGTGGCCCCTCCATCAATCGTAAGTTCCACCGGTTTGCGGTTGCAGAGATTCAGCAGGGTCTCGCAGGTTGCGGTGCCTTCCTGGCGACTGCCGCCGGTGAGGTGGCGCACTCCACCCAGTGAGAGCATCTGCGAGCCGTATTCGCTGGTGGTGACGTGTCCGACCGGCTCGCCCTGAGCGCGCACCGTGTTGGTCTCCGGTCCCAGATGCCGGTCCGTGTCGATCTTCACCTTGACGCCGCAATAGCTGAAGATGCCTTCGGTGACGACGGTGACCATGTCGACGCCCTTCACCTCCGAGGAGATGATGAACGGCGCGGGTTTGTAGTCGGGATATGTCGTGCCGGCTCCGATGGCGGTGACGAAATTGTCGGGGCCGCTCACGATGCTGCCATCCCACTCGCGATCGCGATCGAGGAAGGGAACGACAGAATCGCCGCGCGTCACCGCGCGATCGAGCACAACATGCGGATCGATGCGCACCAGTTGTCCGTTGTCATTGCCGTAGCGATCGCACGCACCGGTCCGGCCCGGCTTGATGTAACACAGGACGGGACAGGCATCGCATCGGATGGCGTCGTCTTCAGTCACGTTTTTCTTTCGCGCGGGCTGCCAGAATTGCGGCACGGATGCGGTCGGGTGTGGCCGGCACGCGATGAATGCGAACGCCGATCGCGTCTTTGATCGCGTTGAGAATCGCCGGAGCGGTCGGAATTACCGCTTGCTCGCCGATTCCCTTGGCGCCAAACGGGCCGACCGGCGAGGGATCTTCGATCAGGATCGACTCGACCGGCGGCATGTCGCCGGCGGAAGGGATCAGATAGTCATGCAGATTCTCGCCCTTGCCGGGGAAGAATTCTTCCATCAGCGCCATCCCCAGGCCCTGCGCGGCGCCGCCTTCGATCTGGCCTTCGATCAGTGTCGGATTGATGGCGCGGCCAACGTCGTGCGCTGCAGTGATCTTTATTACCCGCACCGTGCCCAGTTCAGTATCGACCTCGATCTCAACCAGGTGCGCGCCAAACCCAAAGACCGCGTAGGGCGTGCCTTGGCCGTTCTCATCCAGCGGACTGGTGGGCGGATCGAAAGTGGCTTCGGCGGTGAAAACGTAGCCATATTGATCCAGCGGCAAGTCCCGCAGACTGATTTTGTGATGCTGACCGTTCTCCTGAACCGTTAAGCAACCATCTCCGAAAATAATATTTGCGCACTCGCAGGAATCGGCGAGGCGCAGGATAGAGCGCCGCAGCTCAATTCCCGCCATTTGTGCGGCTTTGCCGGTAACAAACGTCTGCCGCGACGCTGAGGTCTTGCCGCAATCCGGGGTGATCGATGTGTCTCCCGAAACAAGATCGAAGCGATCGATGGGAGCGCCCACGGCGTCAGCACAAATCTGGGCAACGATGGTGTTGGAGCCTTGGCCGATATCGACTGCGCCTTGATGAAGCGCGACCCTGCCGTCCGCTTTCAATCCCACGCGCATCGTGGAAGGATTGGGAAGGGAAGTGTTGCCGCAGCCGTACCACATTCCTGCGACTCCCACGCCGCGACGCACCGGGCCATTTTGCTTTCGCATTAAACTCCGCCGCCTCGGCGCGCGCAGTTTTCCACCTGGGCCGCAGAGCCTCGAAGCACGCGCGAATGCCAACTCCCTCGCCCAGCACCTGGCCGGTGACCGTGGGAGTTTCATTGTCCAGCGCATTGATGATGCGAAATTCCAGGCGATCAATCGCGAGCCGGTCCGCGAGATCGTCGTAAAGTTGTTCCTGCGCGATCGCCGTTTGGGGCACGCCGAAGCCGCGGAACGCGCCCGCGGGCACCAGATTGGTGTGTACGGCGCGGGTGAGCGCGCGGTAGTGCGGAATGTAGTAAGGCCCCGAGGCGTGGACTGGGACACGTGCCGCGACCGTCGGCCCCCACGATGAGTACGCGCCGGTATTGAAGTCAGCGGAGAAATCCATTGCCGTCAGCTTGCCATCACGCGTCGCGCCCACGCGCAGGCGAATGCTCGAGGGGTGACGCTTGGTGGTCGACATGATCGATTCCGGACGCGAGTAAACCATCCGCACGGGTTGGCGCAGAATCCAGGCTGCCAGAGCCACAAAAGGCTGGACCGACAAATCCAGCTTCGCGCCGAAGCCGCCTCCGACCGCGGTCGGAATAATGCGCACTGACTCTGGAGCGATGCCGAGAATCTTTGCGATATCGGCCCGATCCATGTAGGGCGATTGAGTGCACGCCTGTATTTCGATCTGATTGTCGACCCGCCGCGCAAAGCCAGCTTCGGGTTCGATATAAGCGTGCTCGACAAAGCCAGTCTCGTATTCGCCTTCGACCACCACTTCTGATTCCGCCAGCGCCTTTTCCACGTCGCCCTTTCACCACCCGTCCTCGAACCAGGACATTGTCTTCGCGATGGGCGTGGATGCGCGGCGCATCCGGCGCCAGGGCTGCGGCGATCGTGGACAACGCGGGGAGTTCTTCCCAGGTCACGGGAAATTCAACGAGGTTGAGAGCTTCAATAGCTTCTGCCTCGCCAACCACCGCAGCCACGGCCTCGCCGCGGAATCTGGCCTCAACTTCGGCAAACACCGGCTGGTCAGCGAATTTCGGAATCACACCGTAGCAGTTCTCGCCGGGAATATCCTTTGACGGTCAGAATGCGAAGGATGCCGGGATGTGTGGCAAGGTACGCGTCGAGATCGCCGAAGCGAAACCGCGCGCGATGATACGGGCAACGAATCGCCCGGACCACCAGCGTTGCCGAGGGAATTTCGTCGGCTCCGAAGATCTCGGTGCCATTCACTTTGCCTTTGCCGTCGAGACGCACCATCCGCTGGCCTACAGCGTTTCCAGCGAGAGGCGAGACTTGCGGAGCCAGCTTGGAACCCGCGTCCATGATGGCTGTGATTATTTTGCGGTAGCCGGTACAACGGCAGAGCACTCCGCCGATTGCATCCATGACCTCGACTTCGGTGGGCGCAGAATTGCGTTCCAGCAAAGCGGTTGCCGACACCAGCATTCCCGGCGTGCACGCGCCACACTGGGCCGCGCCGTGACGCAAAAACGAGTTCTGCAGCCGGTCATGAATCGGTGCGCGCGCACATAGGCCTTCAACGGTGGTGACTTCGCGGCCTTCGATCTGTCCGACCGCAACCAGGCAGGAGCAGACAGGCTCGCCGTCAATAAGAACGGTACACGCCCCGCAGTCGCCGGCGTCGCAACCGACTTTGGTTCCAGTCAGCCCGAGGCGTTCACGCAGAACTTTGGAGAGCCGCTCGACCGGCGCCGACGAGGTGCTTACACCTCGACCGTTCACGGAGAATGCGATCGAAGTCTCAGTGCTGGGGCGAGGAGAAGTGGTGGTGGTCATGTCAGCCACTCCCCACGCAGGCTTCGAGGGCGCGGCCAACCAGAGTTAAAGCCGCGTCGTTGCGGTAGTCCGCGGTAGCACGGACGTCATCGATTGGGGAGAGAGAACTTAGGTGCTGCACTGCGGCGACGGTTCCCAGCCCCGGACGTGCCGGCGCGCCCACGAGAGCGCGCTCAAGAGCGACCAGCCTCCGAGCTTTCACCGAACACGACCCAACTGCGACGCGGGCTTCCGCGACCAGGCCTGTGCGGTCCGCTTTCACGACGGCCGCAACCATTGCGATCGAAATCACCAGGTAGCGCCGAGCGCCGAGTTTCAGAAAAGCAGAACGGGCGTCATCGAGCGTACGCGGGACGATGACAGCAGTGAGAATTTCGTCGGCGCGGCGCAAGGTCTTCCGGTTGCCTACGATGAAATCCGAAAGCGGTAAGCGGCGCCATCCCGCGGCCGAAGCCAGTTCAATCTCCGCATCGAGCGCTAGCAGCGGGGGCACACCGTCGGCAGCCGGAGATGCATTACAGAGGTTGCCGGCTACGGTCCCTCGATTCTGGATCTGAATCGCGCCAATTTCCCGGGCGGCGCTTTTCAAAGCGTCGAAGCTGCGGGGAAGCGGAGTGGCAATGACCTCGCTCCAGGTGGTCAGTCCTCCGATTCGGACCGAGTCAGGCTCGAGCGTGATGCCTTTGATCTCCGCAATGCCCGATACGTCAAGCACTGGGCTGGTCACTCGCCGATCCCCAAGTGCAGGGAAGAAATCCGTGCCGCCCGACAAAATTTGACCGCCGTGTGCGGCCAGCGCCTGAACCGCTTCGTCGAGTGTCCCGGGCCTGAAGTACAAGCTGTTCCCCCAATGCAACCCGCAAACCCCGCGTTCGATGCAAGGTTTTGTGGTTCATTGTGATACGAACCATCTGCTTTGTACAGAGCGGACAAGAGCGGGAAGCAGTTGCATAAACTCTAACTTGCTGCGTCTCAGCGGTGTTCGAGTTTGAATTAACCCGCCACCGGCTCGGGGATTGGCGCAATGCGCCTAAGTAGGAACGCATAGCCCGCAATGCCAAGCAGCAGAATTGCGGTTGCGGTTACGAATGCCGACGCGAAGGAGTGGGTTGCGGACACGATGTAGCCGGTGATGATGGGCGCCGAAATCGCGCCCAGCTGGCCTGCGAAGTTCACAATGCCGCCGAGCGTGCCCACACTTTCCCGCGGCGCGATCAGCGAGGGCACAGTCCAGGCCACGGGCGCGGCGGCGGCCAGTCCGCCCAGTGAGATGCTGATCCATACCAGCGCGGACGTCGGGCTGTGCGAGCGGGCGGCTCCGAGAATTCCCAGGCCGAAGCTGGTCCCGGCGATCAGAACGCTCAGGCGGACACGGTTTGAATCCCAGCCACGCGCGATCAGGGCGTCAACCAGCCATCCGCCCACAGCCAAATCGGTCACGGTTGCGAACAGCCAGGGCATGCTGGTGTAGAACACGGAGTGCAGCAAATCCATACCCAAGGAAATTGACAGATAACTGGGAAGCCAGGTGAGCAGCAGAAAGAACGTGTAGTTGTATGCGCCCCAGCCCAGGGCGAGTCCAAACACCTTGGGTTGACGCAGCAAGTATCCCAACGACGTGCCGCTCTTCGCCCGGGTTTGATCTTCCGCCTGCGCTCCGCCTCGCGCGATGTAGTCACGCTCCACTTTAGACAATCCTTTATCTTCGCTGGGATTGCGGTACAGCCCGAAGAACAGAGCGAAATAAATGAGGCTGAAAAGGCCAGTCGCGGCAAAACTCCAGCGCCAGCCGAAGTGCAGAAGCAGCAATCCGATAAAGGGAACTCCAATAGCCGAGGAAAATTTCGCGGCAGCATCGGTGATAGCAGTCGCCAGAGTTCTCTCCTGGTTGGGAAACCAGTAACCCAGCGCTTTGGCATTGCTGGGAAAAGTAGGCGACTCGGCGACGCCGAGAAGGAATCGCGCTGCGACAAACGTCCCGAGTCCAGGGGACAGCGCGGCTCCAAATGAAGCCATGCTCCAGAGAAAGGTGCTGATCCGTCCCACGCGCCGTACGCCCAGCCAATCCAGCAAAACGCCCGCGGGCATCTGCATCAGTGCGTAGGTCCAGCTAAAGGCGCTCGAGAGGTATCCGAAAGCAATCAGCGAGAGACCAAAGGACTCGTGCAGCGCGTTCTGAGAGACCGACAGGTTAATGCGATCGAAGAAGGCAATCACGACTCCCAAGGCAAGAAGAAATGCCATCCGCCATCGCCTGCGCGGAACCCGTGAGATTGCTGGATCGGATTGCGGCAACGGCTCTCCTGGAATGCTCGCCTGGAATGACGATGTCGGTGAGACCTTTATTGCGCGTCCACCACGCAACGAAATCCGATGCTCCTGGCGCGGTCCCGACCTGGCGACATCAATAAGTATTTCTGGTGCTCGTCGAGCCGGTAAGTTTGAGGAAAATACCAGATCGACCCTGTAGGCCGGTAGGACGAGCCTCCCCGCAAAATGGCAGCCCTCGTGTGTTCGTCCTGGTATTCATCCGTCCACTGCGAAACATTTCCTTCCAGATCGAGGACGCCGAAGGGGCTGGCTGCCTGGGAGAGAGCGTCCACGTTGGCGGGTTCGCGCATGCTGTGCCCGCGATCCACCGGCGGGACTTTCTCCTGACTCCAGTCATTGCCCCAGGGATAAATCCGGCCGTCGCCGGATTGAGCTGCAAACTGCCACTCCCATTCGTGAGGCAGACGTTTGCCCGCCCAGGCGGCGTAGGCGCGGGCATCTTCGATGGAAACCCAGGTCACCGGTTTCCTGTCGGTGCCATCGGAATAATTTCCGCTCTTCCAATCGCGCAGAAAATTGTGGTCGTCCCTAGGGTGATATTTTGTGGCGTCAAGAAAGCGCTTGAACTCGGCGTTAGTCACTGGAGTACGGTCAATATAGAAGCTGGAGAGATGAATGCGATGGCGGTGGTTGCGCCGCGCGATATCCTCCCAGGGATATTGCACATCGACGCCGGGATCATTTCCGCCCTCGATCTCAATGCCGCGCACCTGAAAATCATAGTCTCCGCCGGGGATGTGAACCATTCCTGCGGGCGCGCTCTGCGCCGGTTTGGTGGCGGGGATGTCGACCATCTTTTGCGGCACGGCTTTCCACTCCCGGGTGTAGCTCGAGAGCGGACGCCGGGAGCGTTCCGCCATATAGGCAAGCAGATCTTTCATTGGACCAGTCGCCGGAGACTGATCCGTCGCAAGAATGGCGCCAAAGCCCAGGCCCTCAATGCTGAAACTAAGCGTCACTTCATTGCCGTGCACTGCGGGGGTCAACTCCGTGCCGTGCCACAAATCGTAGTAATGCATTCCTGAGCGATGAGCGATGCGGAGTTGCTCGCCGTTAACGTCATACTCATTGCGGTTGACGATGGTCCACAAGGTGCTCGCGGCGGTGGGAAAGCGGCTGGCGAATATTCCGGGTTGCAGAGTCGGAGAATGCGGCTCCCAGTCAGGACTTCGGAGGTTCTCGGCCAGGGCTCGTTCGATGCGGGTGAAACGCAGGATGGCTTCGGCGTCGTGCGGTGTGGTTCCGTACCAGAAGCCCCATAGGTTATCGAGCGTGGCGTAACCCTGGCCGTTAAAGAAAGCGTGCTGCAGGCTGTCGGTTTTGTCGCGGGTAAATCGGTCGGTGACGTTTACCGTATGCCGCGGCTCGAACCATTTGCTCTTGCTCACCATGGGCACAAAGGGATACTCCTTGCCCTCCCAGGTGACCCAGTCGTTCCAGCCGATGTTGGACCAGGCGATCGAGTCGTCGCGAATATCGAATTGCGGTTCGAGCGCGAGCGGATGTCCGGCGGCGTCCGAGGCCGATCTGAATTGCGCGGGAATGCTTTCCAGAGTGTCGAAATTGAGTCCATCCGCGCCAATATCTTTGAGCAACTGCGAGATCGCCACCCAGGGAAATGCGCCCTCGTCGCGGGTTCCCGAGTCCCAGGTGATGATGGGGAAAAATACTTTCACGCCATGGCGGTGAAATTTGTCGACCATCTCACGAAGCGCGGGAATGCCGCCCGGTAAATCGCGCAGCAGATCGAACTGGTTGCGGTCGTCCACGCCAAGATTGGGATAGACATGCCAGATCAAGACAGCATCGATGGGGCCAATGCGGCTCTCGGTGTCGGCCAGAAAGCGATCGACGGTATATTCGCCGGTCTCCGGGTTGTAAAAAGACCGGTCCCAGATGAGCAGCTGCACTTGCGAAAAAATATGCTGAGTCCAGGCTAGATCCGGGCGTTCATATTGCGAGCCGTCATAGCGCAGGCGGGTGAGGCGTTCCGAGCGCCAGGCTTTCAGGCCAGCAAGCCAGCCTTCGGTGTCGCCCGTTGGACCCGGAAAGAAGATCTCTTCCGGCGCCGGGGGCTCGGACAGATTCATTACTCCGGTGCTCGAGACCAGCGGGTGGCGCGCCTTCCACTCGTCGGAAAAAGCCAGGCACGCGGCAAGAATAACGAAAACAATTGTGGCCCGTAATGCACGACGACAGAAAAGCCTGCGGCCTGAGAAGAGAGAATGTTTCATTGGCTCCCGAAATTGAGACCCACGTCTGCGATCATTAATACAAATACATGATCAATACATGATCGTCCTGGTCAAATGATGCGGCCACCAGGTGGTGTGATAGTGAGTCCACAGGCGGGCGTCGATCTGCGGAATAATAATCTGCTGGTCCTTCGGCCGGAGCTTGTTGACCTCTTCGCAGAGCAGCGCGGTGGCGTAAATGCAATGCGCCCGAATCTCAACTTCCTGGCGGCTGTCGCGCGGAATCATCTGGTAAGTGTTGATGGCGTGCTCGAGTTCCGGCGAATAACTCGTGATCCCGAGGAGCCGCAATGCGACGGGAACAATGTAATCGGCGAAGGCCGTCATCTTATCTACATCGGCGAGCGGGAACTGGCCGCTCTTGCGCAGCGCCGAGTACACAAACCAGGTTCCCAGTTGCGGCAACTTGTAAATCCTGATGGTCGCGCCGTCATAGGGACTCACATCGTTGAAGCGCGGAAACTCTTTCACCATGCGGTCGATCACTCCGGCGCCATTGTCGTAGAGGCGAGGCGGACACGACTTAATGAAATTGTGAAAGCGGCCGTCGTACTTCTCCGCCAGCACCGTCCCTACCTGATGCCAGATTTCCATTTTTTCGTCGAGCATGGGCAATTCGATATTGGCGGCGAAAATGCGCTCCATCTCGGGGCGGGTCACCCGCGACAGAAATTTGCCGTCGAGAATCGGAATGCCGTTGTCCATTGCCCGCTTCATGCAGGCGAATAGCCCGTCGGAATCCGACCAGTGCCGGCCGGCGTAGTCCACCTGGAATTTCACGTGAGTGGAGAAATCCGTGAAGGCGGTGTCGACGCAATCGGCCGTCAGGATAAAGTCGATTACATCGTCGGTGCTGCCCTGTCCCACGCCGAAAGGCATTTGATAATCCGGCATGGGCAATTCTTCGTAGGCCATCCATCCGGCCACTTCAACGATTTTGTCGACGTGGGTATGAACATCGCGCGAGTGCTCAATCACCGGATGAAGACTGTCCAGCACCGGACTGCCCGTCAGCTTAGGCCAGCGTAACGACGAAGCGCTGGACGCTCCACCGAACCCCTCGCTTTTGCCGGTAGCCGCCATCGCTCCAATACTTGCCATTGCTCCTAGAAACTGACGTCGATCTGAAATTCCCATCGTAACTGGCCCTCGATTACTTGCCTTTGATTCTGGACACAAAGAGCTGCAGGAACCGGTCGGCGTCAATGTCGATGCAAACTTTCGCGTTGGGCGTAACTTTGTCCACGCCTTCAATTACGTAACGGTCACCGTGCAGCACGTTCCGCTCTACGTAGCCATTGCGATTGGCCACGGTCTCTCCGCGGGTGAACTCGCCGCGCGTCTCGACGTCCACGTGCATCTCGGGAGCTTTCACCAGGGTGGCATCGATCGCCACACCGACTGCTGTGGGATCGTACATCGGCGTGCCCGGTGATCCGAACTGCGCGGAGAGGCCGATCAAATATTTTGCTACCGCATAGATGAAGTCGTTCACCGGCCCGTGGGTCTTTCCCAGGTCGTCCAAATATTTTTGCGAGAGCAACGTCTTGTCGCCAACGTCCAGGCCAACCATGGTGAGAGGCCAACCTGCCTGGAAGACGATCTGAGCCGCTTCCGGATCGTTGTAGATGTTGGCTTCGGCCGCAGCGTTCACGTTGCCGCCCTTGATCGAGCCACCCATCAGAATCACTTCTTTCACCAGCGGCACAATCGACGGGTCCCTTTCGACGGCAAGCGCGATATTGGTCAACGGCCCGACCGGAACCAGGGTGATCTCATGCGGCGCGGCGTGGATGAGTTGGATGATGAGGTCCGGTCCAAAGCGCGCATCCACCTTGCACTTGCTCGTGGGCAATTCCACATTGGCCAGACCGTTCTTGCCGTGCCAGAACTCTGCCGTGATCAGTTTTTGAAAAAGCGGATGTTGAGCCCCGGCTGCGACGGGAATGTCGCACCGATTGGCCAGCGAAACCATCCGCAGCGCATTTTCCAGGCCCTGACTTGCAGTCACGTTTCCGGGGACCACAGTGATGGCGCGGACATCGAGTTCCGGCGAGTTGAGCGCCAGCATTAAAGCCAGCGCGTCATCGGTTCCAGGATCGGTGTCGAAGATGATCTTCTTTGCCGCGGCAGAGACTGGAATTGTGCCGGTCAGCAATATCAGGAGTGCAAATACAATCGGCGCGGCTTGAAAAGTGAAGCGTTTCAAATGTTTCAGAATTGATTTTCTCCGCAGATGAGGCAGGTCGAGCCTAGCTTTCGAAGCGAAATCATGTCAAGGCCAAAGTCCGATGCAAAGCCCGATGGAGGCGCGAATATTCCGTGAAGGGGAGGGTACTCGCACCCAGATCATCCAGTACCGTACAATTGCAGTCGCCAAGGCTCGCGGCTGACGGCTGGGTGTTTTCGCCCGAAGTCCCATCGCAGCCAGCCTTCGCTTGAACATTGGTCAGAGAACTATCGATGTCAGTCCAAAACATAACCCGCCACGGTGTTGCCGAGAGTGCGAACCATTTGACGACGGATTCTACCGTCGCCACGCTTGCCGGACGTCCGCTGATCTCGAACCGCGGGATTCCTCTCAACCTCGATTGGGTGCAACAGGTTCGCGTCAACACCAGTGCCGTTGAACGCCGGGCGCAAAGTCATGTGGCGCGACGCACCGTAAAGAAAGACTGGCAGGCGGCGTGGCTGCTGCGCGCGATTTCCTGCATGGATCTCACAACCCTTTCGGGGGATGACACCGACGAGCGCGTGCGTCGCCTGTGCGCCAAAGGCCGTCATCCGCTGCAGGACGATCTGGTCAAGCGTCTCGGAATCCAAGAACTCGACATCAAGGTCGCCGCAGTCTGCGTGTATCACGCCTTCGTCGAGACCGCAGTGCGGGCGCTCGAGGGCAGCGGGGTGCGGGTGGCCGCGGTTTCCACCGGTTTCCCGGCGGGCCTTTCTCCTTTCGCAGAGCGCGTGGCGGAGATTCGCCGCTCCGTGGAAGCGGGTGCCGACGATATTGACACCGTAATTACCCGTGCCCATGTTTTTGCCGGCCGATGGCAAGCGCTCTACGACGAAATTGCGGCCTTCAAACAGGCCAGCGGCTCGGCCCACATGAAAGTGATTCTGGGTACAGGCGACTTGCTCACGCTTCGCAACGTCGCACGTGCCAGTGTCGTCGCCATGATGGCGGGGGCGGATTTCATCAAGACGTCCACTGGCAAAGAACCGACCAATGCCACGCTGCCGGTGGGCTTTGTAATGACGCGCGCCATTCGCGAATACGCGCAGGAAACGGGCATGGCAGTCGGCTTCAAACCGGCGGGCGGAATTCGTACGGCTAAGCAATCAATCGAATGGCTGGCGTTGATGAAAGAAGAGCTTGGCCCCTCGTGGATGCGGGCAGAGTTGTTTCGTTTTGGAGCCAGTGGCCTGTTGAATGATATTGAGCGCCAGCTGGAACATCACGTGACCGGGCGATATTCGGCGGATTACCGCCATCCCATCGCGTGAGGCAAGAAACCCTGAACGTTGAATATTGTGCGTAGAGACGTAGCTTCCTACGTCTCAGTAGCCGGCGGCAAGACGTAGCAAGCTACGTCTCTACGGAAGCTGGGGTCAGACAAATCGAATGAGCATTGCTGAAAAATTCGTGGCCATGGAGTACGGTCCGGCGCCCGAGGATCCAAAAGAAGCCCTGAGCTGGCTTGACCATCATGACCGCCGCTTCGGCCACTTCATCGATGGCAAATGGCGCCAACCTTCGGCCGGCGCATATTTCGAAACCGCAGACCCTTCAAACGGGGAAAAGCTAGCCGACGTAGCCCAAGGGTCGGCCGCCGATATCGATGCAGCGGTGCGTGCCGCCGCTGCAGCCCTGCCAAAGTGGCAGGCGCTCACTCCACACGCGCGTGCTCGCTATCTCTACGCGCTGGCGCGGACGGTGCAAAAGCATTCCCGCCGCCTTGCGGTTCTCGAGACCATCGATAACGGCAAACCCATTCGAGAGAGTCGCGACATCGACATCCCGCTGGTGATTCGCCACTTCTATTACCACGCTGGCTGGGCGCAATTACTGGAGCAGGAGTTTCCCGGCTACGTGCCGTGCGGCGTAGTCGGGCAAATCATCCCGTGGAATTTTCCCTTGCTGATGCTGGCGTGGAAGATCGCTCCGGCTCTGGCTACGGGAAATACCGTGGTGCTCAAGCCCGCGGAGTTTACTCCGCTGACCGCGCTTGCCTTCGCCGAAATCTGCCAGGAAGTCGGGTTGCCGCCCGGCGTAGTCAATATAGTTACGGGCGACGGTTCGACCGGCGAAGCTTTGGTGAAGCATCCCGAGGTCGCGAAGATAGCCTTCACCGGCTCGACCGAGGTTGGCCGCGCCATCCGCAGCGCCACTGCCACCAGCCACAAGCGGCTGTCGCTGGAGTTGGGCGGAAAGTCACCTTTCATTATTTTCGAGGACGCCGATCTCGACAGCGCAGTCGAAGGCCTGGTCGACGGAATCTGGTTCAATCAGGGACAAGTCTGTTGCGCCGGCTCCCGTCTGCTGATGCAGGAAAGCATCGCCGAACCGCTCATCGCAAAAATTCGCGATCGCATGAGCACCCTGCGCGCCGGAGCTCCGCTCGATAAGTCGATCGACATTGGAGCCATCGTGGACCGCGTCCAGCTTGATCGCATCAAGCGGCTCGTCGACCAGGGAGTCGCTGACGGCGCCACCTGCTGGCAGCCGCAAATCGAGCTGCCATCGCGTGGCCTCTACTATCCTCCGACGTTGCTCAGCAACGTCCATCCCACGTCGATCGTCGCGCAGCAGGAAATTTTCGGGCCGGTGCTGGCCGCGATGACATTCCGCACGCCCAGCGAGGCCGTCGAACTGGCGAACAACACGGTGTACGGGCTGGCCGCGTGCGTCTGGAGCGAGAGCATCAACGTGGCATTGCACGTGGCTTCGCAAATCAAGGCGGGCGTGGTCTGGGTGAACTGCACTAATCTTTTCGACGCGTCCTGTGGATTTGGCGGCTACCGCGAGAGTGGCTTTGGCCGCGAGGGCGGCAGGGAAGGGCTGCTTGAATATCTGGAGCCAGCCTGGTTCAAGAATGCTCCGGCGCTGCCCGCCCTGAAACCATCCCCCGCCGAGAAATCAACGGACGATTCCGATCCGACGACGCCGGCCATCGACCGCACGGTGAAGCTCTACATTGGCGGCAAACAGGCGCGTCCCGATTCCGGCTACAGCATGGAAGTGAGAGCCGCGGACGGGCGATTTCTGGGCGAAGCTCCGCTGGGCAATCGAAAAGACATTCGCAACGCGGTCGAGGCGGCGCACAAGGCCTCGGGCTGGGCCAGGAGTACGGCGCATACCCGCGCGCAGGTTCTTTACTACATTGCCGAAAATCTTTCGCAGCGCGGCGACGAAATTGCACGCCGTCTGGCGGCAGTGGTTGGAGAGACTCAGGCGGCAGCCGAGGTCTCACTCGGAATCGAACGCATCTTCTCTTATGCAGCGTGGGCCGACAAGTTTGAAGGCGCAGTCCACAATCCTCCCTTCAGGAACGTCGCACTGGCTATGAACGAGGCGCTGGGAACGGTCGGGATCGTTTGTCCGAATCAGGCGCCGCTGCTGGGGTTCCTGTCACTCGTCATGCCGGTTCTGGCCGTGGGCAACGCCGCGGTCGTGGTTCCCTCCGAGACTTATCCCTTGATTGCTTCCGACCTGTACCAGGTTTTCGATACCAGCGATCTGCCCGGCGGCGCGGTCAATATCGTCACCGGCTACACCGCTCAGCTTTTGAAAGTGCTGGCCGAACACGATGACGTAGATGCTGTCTGGTGTTTTTCCGACGAAGCCAACGCCGCCGCGGCCAAGTCCTACTCAATCGGAAATCTCAAACAGGTATTCACCAATGAAGGCCGCTCCATCGACTGGTTTGACGTGAACCAAGGCGAGGGCCGCTGGTTTCTCCAGCATGCTACCCAGGTGAAGAATATCTGGGTGCCGTACGGCGAGTGATTCTTCGTTTCGATCGCTCAATAGACTCGGCCTTCTTCACCTTGTACTTCGCAGTGGAAACAAATCTATCTTCAAGGTCTCCTGAACATGGCGAAAATTCCTCGAATTGCGGTGGTGGGCAGCGCGAATGTTGACCTGACCACTTTCAGTGACCGATTCCCCAAGCCCGGCGAAACCATCTTCGGGCAAAAGTTCGACCTGGGGTTTGGCGGCAAGGGCGCCAATCAGGCGACGGCATCGCGGCTGTGCGGAGCCTCGGTATTTATGGTGGCGCGAGTGGGCAGCGACCTGTTCGGTCCCGCGACCATTGAGAATTTCAAGAAGCTGGGGATTGACGCTTCGCATGTGAAGCAGCTGCCGGGCGTGTCCAGCGGCGTGGCCCCGATCTTCGTCGAGCCCAACGGGCAGAACCGCATTCTGGTGGTCAAAGGCGCAAACGACGAATTGAAGCCGGCGGACGTCGATAGTGCGGCTGATTTGTTGAAGGCGGTCGATTGCATTGTTCTGCAGTTCGAGATTCCGCTGGAGACGGTTTATTACACGGTCGCTTTTGCCCGCAAGCACAGCATTCGCTGCATTCTGAATCCCGCCCCCGGTCAGGCGATCGACACGAAAGCCGTTGCCGGCCTGGACTATTTTGTTCCCAACGAGAGTGAAGCTGAGACCATCACCGGAATGCCGGTCAAGAATGTGGAAGACGCGAAGAAGTGCGCGGAGAAGCTGCTGGGTTTCGGTATTCGACGCGTCATCATTACGCTTGGCGCTAACGGCTCCTTGCTGGCGGGGAAGGAAGGTATGGAACACCTGCCGGCATTTCCGGTGAAAAGTGTTGACAGCACCGGCGCTGGCGACGCCTTCATTGGAAGCTTTGCCGTGTTCCTCGGAGAAGGGCTTCCCGAGCGCGAAGCGGTGCGCCGTGCCAATCTTTACGCCGGCCTCTCCACCACCGGTGTGGGAACACAGAAATCTTTCTACGATCGGGCGCGCTTCGACGCGGAGTGGGCGGCCCGCAGCAAATCCTAGTTCGGCCGACACCTCAATCCGCTGATTCGTAATTCCGCTCAGCAAGTGTCTCCCCTGACACAGCGTGGACGGTGTGTGACACAATTTCCAGCCAGCGCCTTCTCGTAAGTCTGTTGCTTTCAATTAAGATCGGTTTGGCCGCCATCCTGCAATGTGGTTAATTGTTGTTTTTGGGTTGACAAGTCAACCTCACGGGAAGCGATGCGCCCAAGTTTCAGAAATGTCGTGGCGTAGGGTGATAGCGGCGGGATCAGGTCTGGTTATTTTGTTGGCCGTCGCTGTCGGATGGCGCGCCCACCGGGCTTTGCGAACTGCGATCCAGGAAGTCCGGTCGGAACGAGAGATTCGTTTTACGGCTCAGCCGCTTGCGGAGCAACCGGAACCGATCTTCGAGCCGATCAGCACGCCCGCCGTATTCTCTCAGGCTGCCCAGTTTCGCGGCGACCTCTACATCGCAAGCCCGGCAGGGCTTTCGCAGTACAACCCGAGCGGGACACTGCTTAAACATTATGGAGTTGGGCAAGAGCTGCCGTCTTCTCTCCTGGTCGCAATTGCACCCGCGATGTTGGCCGACTCGCGCGAGCAGGAATTGGTTATCGCCACCGCTGCAAGCCGGCCTGCTGCTCTTCAACGGCCGTAGCTTCCGGCAGATTCTGCCTCAAGACGCGGATTCGCGCACCATCACGTCCATATTGCCGCTGGCCTCCGGCCATCTTCTGATTGGAACCAGGAAACGCGGCGTCCTGATTTATGACGGGCAGAAAATAACCGTCCTCCACCCGACGCTGAGCGGCGTGTACGTCACAACTCTCGCCGGAACTGAGTCGGACCTCTGGGTGGGAACGCTAAGTCGCGGCGTGCTGCACTGGCATGCGGGCGAAACCGAATCTTTCAGCGAACAGCAGGGGCTGCCTGATCCGCAGGTGCAATCGATCGCAATTGCGGGCGATCGGACCTACGTCGGCACTGTGCTTGGCGTCGCAGTTTTCGAGCGCGGCCTCTTCTCGCGCATTCTTGCGCCCGGAGTTCTGGTCACTGCTCTGCTGCCCAGCGTGAACCAACTGCTGGTCGGTTCGGAAGACCAGGGCGTAATTGACATCCCACTCGAGGTCCGCCGGCCAAATCCTGGTTCGCCGGGCGGAGTTGATTTGTCGGTCGAACTCGGCGAAGTGCGCCAGTTGTTCAGTTTGGGCGACGCCGTCTATGCGCTGACTCGCGACGGCCTGTTTCGCATGAGGGCTCACGGTCTGGGCTGGCAGACTGCATTGCAGCCGGGCGCCGCAGTCTTAAATGATCGCAATGTCTCGGCCCTGGCGACCGACACGAGCGGCCGTCTTTGGGTGGGATATTTCGACCGCGGCCTTGACCGTCTGGAATCCGATCATGGACCGGCGACTCATCTTGAAAATGAGCATGTGTTTTGTGTGAACCGCATTCTGGCCAATCCCAAAGATGGCACCGTAGATGTCGCAACCGCGAATGGACTTGTGCGCTTTGATAAAGCTGGAAGTCAGCAACAGGTGCTCACGCGCGCCGATGGCCTGATCGCCGATCACGTCACCGACGTTGTTCGCTATCAAGATGGATTGGCCCTGGCCACGCCGGCTGGGCTGACGTTTCTCGATGGCACGGGCGCTCGAAGCATGTACGCCTTCGAAGGGCTGGTCAACAATCACGTTTACGCGCTCGGCGTTTCCGGAGATGACCTGATGGCAGGCACTCTGGGTGGCCTGTCGCTGCTCGAGAAGGGCAACGTGCAGCTCAACTACACCACCGCCACTTCCGGCCTTAGACATAACTGGATCACCGCCGTAGTTCCGCTCGGACAGGAATGGATGGTGGGCACTTACGGGGCAGGGGTTCTGGGGCTCGATCGATCCGGTCATTTTCACTCGTTTGAAAACGCAACCGGGCAGATCGAAATCAACCCCAATGCAATGCTGGTCACGAAAGACCATGTGTTTGCGGGCACGTTGGGAAAAGGTTTGTACGTGTACGAGCGGGAATCGGAGCGCTGGTTTGCGATCGAGGCGGGTCTTCCTTCTTCGAACGTAACCGCGCTGGCCAGCGCTAACGGCTATCTCTACGTAGGCACGGATAACGGGCTGGTACGCGTACCGGAACAGAAGCTGCATCCATGAAGCGCGTAATCTCGACGATCTTCGCGTTGCTGATCGCGCCCTCGCTGCTGCTGGGCGATGCGGGCATTTTGATTCCTCGCGACAAGGCACAACCTGATCCGGCAATCCTCTCGCTCGAAGAAATGGAGATCACGATCCGCATCGACAACGGAGATGCCCGCGTCTTTGTGAAACAGATTTTTGCCAACCACAGTGGTGGGGTAGAAGAAGGGAACTACGTGTTCGCCCTGCCCAGTCAGGCCACGGTTTCTGACTTCGCAGTGTGGGACGGGCCGACCCGCATTCCAGCCGTGGTTCTCGAGCGCAAGCGCGCCGAGGAGATATACACCCAGCTTAAACGGCAGGCGATTGATCCGGGACTACTGCAGATGGGAGAGCGCGGTTCGGAGGAAGCCAAGCGCAGTGGAGTATTCAGCGCTCGCATCGTTCCGATCCAGCCTTACGGAACCAAGCGGCTGGAAATTGAATATCACCAGTCGATTCCGGTGGAGAACTTAAAGTCTTACTTTGCAATTCCGCTCCGTCCCGACGCCTACCAGTCGCAGGTGGCGCGGCATCTGCGGATCAACTTCGAATTGAATTCGGCGCTCGGAATAACGAACTTTCAGGCGCCCGGCAAAAGTATTTCCCCTGCAACTCGATCAGAACACGCCGCACTCGGTAAAGGGCCACTTTGAAGGGCAGAACGTCAATCTAACTGAGGATTTTGTTGCCACCTACGACCTCGATCAGGCGGGCGCCGACACGCTGCGAGTGCTGACCTATCGAAATCCGGTGAGCGGCCAACCCTCGCCGACCGAGACTGCTCCGATCCGGAGTACCAATGAGCCGGGCTTTTTTGAAGCAGAGGCATTGCTCGGCTACGGGAAGAGTGGGAGCCCGAATTCCGCGGGAGGTTTAGCAGGCGGATCTGCGAAGACGTTAATTGTCCTCTTCGACACGTCCTTATCCATGCAGTGGGAAAAGCTGGAGCGCAGTTACCAGGCCCTGGAAACATTGCTGCGAACGCTGCGGCCGACGGATCGCTTCAACCTGTTGCTGTTCAACAATCAGGTTCAATCGTTCCAGGCTTCGCCGGTCGCTGCCGATCCCGCGAGTATCCAGCGCGCTCTGGACTTTGTGCGCTCCAGCAAATTGCGTGGCGGCACCGATCTGCAGAAGGCGCTGCAGGCAGGCCTGGAGCAGGGCTCGGCGTCCGGCAGCTGGCAATCCATATCTCGTACTGCTTAGTGACGGCGGCGCGACGCGCGGGCCGATTCAGAACGGCAAACTCGCCAGCTGGTACGCGGAAACCTGGAGACGTTTGCCGGAGTCGCAACGTCCTCGCACGTATGTTTACGGCGTGGGGGACGATGCCAATTTGCCGCTGCTGCGCGAGCTGGCCCGCGAGGATGGATTACTCGAGCACGTGCTTTCCACCGAGCCGGCCGAATTCAAGCTGAATTCTTTTCTGTCCAAAGATCGGGCGCAATCCGGTCGGGCAATTGCAATTAGGGGTCGCTCCGGAATCGGCGGTGGACACGGTTTATCCGCTGCAGGACTCTACATTTTCGGGTTCACTCGCGGCCTGGGTGGGACGATATGCAGGCAGCGAAAGAGAATGTCGCCTTCACGGTGCACGGAGTACGCGATGGCGCGGCGCTGGAGATGTCGAGCCACGCTAATTTGCCGCGTGAAGATCTCGACCATGCGCAACTGCCGCGACTGTGGGCCCGGGCCCGGGTCGACGCCTTGCTGGAAAAAATTCAGCGCGACGGAGAAGATCAGGCCAGCATCGACGAAATCATCGCGCTTATCGCGGCAATATAAGTTTGTGACGCCCTACACCTCGTTCCTGGCGGTGCCGCGAGCGCTGCTGCGTCCGCGCGTGATTCGTCCCGGCGATCCTGTTCTGCGGGTGAAGACGGATGAATCCATCACCTCCGTCACCGCGCTGTTTCCCTTCGGACTGGTGCAAAAGCTGCGCTATTTGTCGGGAGAAGATATATGGCAGACGCGCTTTCTTGCGCCCGACGATATGCAGGACGGCACCTACACCGTCCGACTGGTATTGCGCGACCGGCTTGGCCACGCCTATCGGGAGTTCAAGACCTTTGTCATTGCCAGCAAGCCTCCGGTCGTCCAGATCAAGCTCGATACGGCAAGGTTCCACCGCGGCCAGACTGTAACTCTGAAGGCGAGCGCCTCGCAGAGCACGCGCACTCTGGTCGCGCGATTGGAAGGGATATCGCCGGTGTCGCTCAATTGGGATGCCCGCATCGGCTCAACACCGGACAGTTATTCATCCCTGAGCAGACGATTCCGGGAACCTACAAGCTGGCGGTGACTGCGGAGGACATCGCCCACAACATCGGGACACAGGAGGTGCAGATTGAAATCCTTCCTTAATCTGCGCCGAAACTTCGCCCCGAAACGACGTTCGATGCGAAACCAGCTGCTGCGCTCCTTTGGAATCGCAGTGTTCGTGTGCATGACCGGATGGATGATGTCGGCCTGGGGAGACCTGCCCTCCTGGATTCGCAACATCGAAGCCGGCTCGGCGATTGAATCGGCGATATTCCGCTCGATGTCTTTGCCGGGTGGCGCTGTGCTATTTCGGCGGCCGCCAAGCGAAACCCGTCCGGCGCTAAGCGAGCTCATCAAGAATCAGCCGAAGAGCGCCGATCTTTATTCTCTGCGCGCTCTGGAAGATGAACAGCAACTCGATTTCGCCGCGGCTGAGTCGGATTGGAAGAGCTACGCGGATAACACCTCATCGCGCGCGGCCGGTCAATTTGCCTTGGCCGATTTTTATCACCGGCGGGTTCGTCCGTGTGGATGAAATCAAGGCGCTGTCGGTCGTGGCGAACTGCGCCCGCGCGATCCTCCGAGACCTTGACGCTGCCGTCGGAACAGCAGTCCTGGCGGGCCTTTGAGCGCATCTTCGACATCATTCAAAACCAGGGACTGGCGAAAGAAGTTTCCATTGCAGAGTATCGGGCGTGGCTGACTCGCTATCCGACAGGAACAGTCGCTGTATGCCCGCTTTTTGGATTTTCTGGTGGCGCACAAGGAATACACGGCCGCAGAACAGGTGATTGCGGATTACCACCAGCAATTCCCGAACGACGAGATATTCCCGATCAAAGGCAAAGGCGATGGTCGAATACCGGCAGGGCTCGGTCCAGCAGGGACTCGCGAGTCTACGAACAAAGTTTTCAGCCGCTGTGGGCTCCGGAGCTGGTCAAGAGCTATTTTGACCTGCTCTCCCAGACTCAAAGTCTGCGCAAGTTTCTCGATCAGTCGCGCGCGGCGCTGAACGCGAATCCGGAAGACCTGAACGCGATGGCCCGCGTTTTTTACTACTACCAGCAGCAGGGCAAGCTCGACCTCGCGCAACAAACGGTCACGTCGTTCCGGTTGCATAAGGACGCCAGCAGATCGGATTGGACTGGACAGCAGCTTTATGTTTGCGCCCGCCTGCTGGAAGACATTCATGAGTATCCCGAGTCGGCGCGCTACTACTTCGCCCTCTACAACAGCCAAGGGCATGAACGATGCCCAGGAAAAAGCGCTCGCCGGCCTCACCAATCTTTTGCTCTCCGCTCCCGAAAGCCCGATCCGCCTGGGTAGCGGAGACCTATCGATGTACCGCGACATCGGCAGCATGGATCAGGGTCCCGGCTATCTGAACGGCATTCTTTCGCTGATCCTGAACACAACTTCTCCGGCCGCGAAATTCTCGGAGGAGGAGCAACGCGCGGTGCCGTACTTCCATCGTTCACGCGCAGCCGATCTGCTGACCCTTCTGGACACGAAATTTCCCAACTCGACCGACGCCCGGAACTGCACGCCAAGTTGCTGGAGTTCTATTCAGGTGCTGGTGAGAGCGAAGCCGTCATTCGCGGCGGTCGTGAGTTCCTTGCAAGTTTTCCCGGTGCTGCGCAACGGACCGATGTCGCATTGTTGATGGCGGACGCCTACGCGCGTACCGGGAAAACCCAGGAAGAATTCGCTATCTATGACTCCGTTCTGCAAGAACTGGCGGCCAAAGCGCAAAGAGTGCCTTTGGGACAGAGTGTGGCGGGCGACGGATCCATGACGGAACGATGCCAGAGACGAAACGCGAGAGCGACGATGCGACAACCCAAACTTTAACGGCGGATGGGAGTGGTTCCCGCGCGCGGGAAGCGAAGCGTTTCAGGTGAGCGGATCTGCGGTTGGTATCCAGGTGGGGGCGCGTTCGCCGGAATATTCGCGAGTTCTGGAGCGTTACCTGGCTCGGCTGATTCAATTGAAGCAGATTCCTGAAGCGCTGGCGGTGCTTCGGCGTGAGATAGACCGAAACCCGGACGATCCCGGTCTCTATGAACGCCTGGCGGTATTTCTGGATCAGAACCGGTTGGGCACCGAACTGGAAGAGGTCTACCGACGAGCCCTGGCGCGTTTCCCGGATCGCTCGTGGTTCGACAAGCTCGCACGATTCTATCTGCGCTACAAGAAAGACGCCGACTTCGAAAAGCTCACGCAAGATGCGGTGAAGACTTTCAGCGGCACCGACCTCGAAACGATATTTTGCCAACGTGGGCTACGGCGGCTCTCCGGCCCTTTACTTGCGCCTGAACCAGTATGCGAATCAGCGTTTTCCCCATAACCCTGTCTTCGTGCGAAATCTGCTGAACGCGTATCACGACTCCCACACCTATGACGATGCCGCCTGGCAGTCTCTCCTGCGCCAGCATTGGTTTGAAGAGTCCGACCTGCGCAGCCAGTTCTTCGAATACCTGTCGCGAAAGGGCGAGCTGGAATCTGCGGTGAGCGAGTTGCACAGCTGCTCAAACTAGCGAGACACGCCAGTGCCGGCGAATCGGCCCAGGCCAATCCGGCGGCGGAAGAATTTCTGGCGCAGGCGGAGCTGTGGCGCTCGCATTTTGAAGATAGCGCGCCCGTTCTCAAAGTTCTAGCCGAGCAATATCCGGCGGATTTTGAAACGGCGCGCACTGCGTCCGTCCGTGTATCGCTCGCTGGCATACTTCAAGCCCGAGGACACAGCGATCGCAGTGAAGATCGAAGACAATCTGCTGCAGGCGAATCCCGGCAACACGGAAATCATGTCGCGAATCGGCGACATTTATGCCGACCGCGATCTGTTCGCCAAAGCTGCACCGTACTGGGATCGCATTCCCCTGGTCGCTCCCGGGCGGTCGAACGGATATCTGGAGGCCGCCAGCATTTACTGGGACTATTTCGACTTCGACAATGCACTTCGTCTTCTGAACGACGGCAGAAAAAGGCTCGGTGACGAAGATCTTTACAGCTATGAAGCCGGCGCGATCTACGAAAACCAGCGCAACTATCCGCAGGCGATCAAGGAATACATGAAAGGCGCTCTCAGCGGCGCAGTAAATTCTGCCGCTGACAATCGACTCATAGACCTGGCCCGAAGGCCAAAGCTACGCGAACTGGTGGACCGGGAGACAGCCAGCCTTATTACTCTGCCTAACCCTGCCATGACTGCGGTAAATCTGCGCGTGAGGGTACTCGAAGCGCAGGACCGCAAGCCGGACATTGAGAGCTTGCTCGACGCGGTCGTCCGCAGCACAACCTCGATCGAGCAAGCTGAAGCGATTGAAACGCTGGCGGAGCAGAAATCGCTGGAGGCAGTACGCGAGCACGCCCTGGAAAAGCAAACGGCGCTCACCACTGATCCGGTGAACCGGCTGCAACTGCGCTACAGGTTGGTGCAGTTATACGAAAATCGCAATGACTTCCAGTCAGCCCAGCGCAATGTGGAAGCGATCTACCGGGAGAATCCCAAGATCCTGGGAGTTGTCCGCTCCACCGTGGATTTTTACTGGCGAACCAAGATGTATCCGCAAGCAATCGCTGTTCTGTTGCAAGCCGCGAAAGATGCATATCCGGACCTGGGTAAGCAATTTGCGTTTGAGGCGGCGCGCAAGTCGACCGACGCCGGCGCAGTATCAGCAGGCGCGGGAGCTGTTAACCAGGCTCCTCAAGGATTCGCCATACGACGGCCAGTATCTGGCTGCGATGGCCGATACCTATGCCCAGGCTGGCGACGATCAGGGTCTGCGGCAGTTTTATCTGGCCAAGATCGAACTGTTCCGCAACGCTCCCTTCTCCGGCGACGAGCGCAAGACCAGAATTGCCACTCTGCGCCGCGGATTGATTCCCGCCCTGACTCGCATGAAGGATTACGCGGGCGCGGTCGACCAGTACATCGAACTGATCAACAATTTTCCTGAAGATGCCGGCCTGGTGACCGAGGCCGCTCTTTATTCCTTGCGCTACCAGCGGCAACAGCAACTTCTGGATTTCTACGGAAAGACCGTGGCTCAATCGCCGCGGGATTATCGCTGGCCGATGGTGTTGGCTCAAATTCGAAACCGGCCTGGAGCAATATCCCGCTGCGATTGAGGCTTACGGCAAGGCAATCACTATTCGGCCCGACCGCTTTGACTTGCGAGTGGCGCGTGCCGACCTCGAAGAACGCCTGATGCGCTTCGATGACGCGGCCGCCGACTACGAGCGTGTCTATCAGTTGGCCTACAAAGATCCCAAGTGGATGGAAAAAGTGGCTGAGGTTCGGGCTCGCGAAGGCAAGGCCGATGTCGCCGTGGCGGCGCTGAAGACGGCGCTGGTCGATGGCACTCCAGAGAACGCGTGCGAAATATTTCGATGTCGCGCGACGGCTGGAATCGTGGGGCATGTTGACTCAGGCGCAGAGTTTAGCCGAGCAAGGGGTCAGCGTCGCCGGAGCCGATCTGCTGGCCTCTGCCGAGCATCAGTCTGGAGCCAGACTCTACGCGCGTATCGCCACTCGTCTCCGCCAGCAGGAGAAGGCGTATGCCACCCTGCAAAATGCACTGGCGGCGGCATCGTCGGCGCTGCCCGTGATCAAGGAGCAACTGGCCAAACAGGGTATGGCCGCGATCACGGACAAAGAATGGCGCGAACGGACTCAGCAAAACCGTGTTCGGACAGCGCGCGAGGGTATGCGAGTCGCTCTGAGCGAGATGGGCAGTACGGTCACGGCGTATTTCACCCCCGAGGAAAAAGTTGGCTTTGCCAAGTTTGCGGAAATCGAAACGCGCCGGCATGAGCCTCGAGGATGTCGATGCCTTCGCGGTGCCGCTGGCCCAGAGCGCTGGCCTGGGCGATCTCGAAGCTCGATGGCGCTTTGAATTAATGATGCATGAAGGAGGAAATTCTCCCGTCCGGCTCGCGCGGATGCAGCCCTTTGTCGACCTGCAGCGGCGACGACTGAAATTTGCCGAATTGGGCGGGCAGTTGGAGCAGTTTGCGCCCCGGATTGAGCCCCAGTGGCGGTATTCAGTCTCGATTGCGGCTGCGGAAGCTTATCGTTCCGCCGGCGATCCGGAGAACGAGTTGCGGGTGTTGGCGGCGATTCCTCCCGTGTATGTAAATGGCGATCTGGAGCGGCGGCTCTTTGACCTGCTCCTGGCTCGCCGGCCGAACGATCTCGTGCAACGTGGGTCGTACTGGAATTCCTGGAGCCAGGAAGCCGCGAACTATATCGTCGCCAACGGAGATGCGGCATTGGCGCATGCGCTGGTTTCCGCCCGGGGCCGGACTCGTCCGCCGGTGTGGTCAAGTGCGTACAACGCGCTGGTTGGACTTTATTTCGCTGAAGCGACGCCGGAGGTGAATGGAGCGTTTCTTTCTTCTCTGGGCGACGGCACCATCGCTGAACGCCTGGCGAAGCCTGCCGATCGGACGCAACAGTTGGCGGGGAATGTGTGGTTCTACTACGGGTCGCGTTACGGCGAATACTTGGGCGTGACCAAGCGTGGCGATCCTGAAGATTTCCTTCCCGCAATGTTGGAGCAGAGCCCGGCAAGCGCCTCGGGATACCTGACGCTTGCGGATTACTACGTGGACAACGGAGACGCCAGCCGCGCCATTGCCGACTATCAACACACGCTGGACCTGTCGCCCGGCAGGGCCGATGTGCACGACCGAATCGCTTTGGCTTACCTCAAGCAGGGCGCGCGCCCGCAGGCGATTGCTGAATGGAAAGAAGCGGTCTCGGCGCTGCAGCAGCAAGTGAATAGTGCTCGAACGCCGGAAGGCTTTTGGACGGACTTTTCGCGGATCTGCGACCATCTGCGTGCCAACCGCAGCTTCAACGATCTGAAACCTGAAGTGGACACGCTGCTGCGAAGCTATCTTCGCCACAACGGCAACTACCGCTCCAACGCGCTGCTGCACAGCGCTTATGTCGCGACCGCTGATCCGCCGGCTGCGACGACTTGGCTGCTGGACTTGGCATCCGTCGCTCAGGACCCGAGTGCGGTGTTGGCCGATGTGGTCGATGCACGCTGGATTCCACTGGCGCAGCGTGCTCCGATCTATCAACGCATTCTGGACGCAAAGCGGGAAGCTGTGTCGAAGTCAGAAGGGCTGCAAAGAGAAAGCGCTCAGCAGGATCTGCTTTCGTGGCAGGTGCGATGGATAAAGTATCTGGTGGCGACGAAGCAGTATGCCGTGGCAGGCGATGCGATTGCGTCGCTGTCCGCCGCCACTCCCAAGAGCATGTTGGTTGCTCAGGCAGCCGCGATCGTGCCCCTCGAACTGCAGGTTGCGGCTCAACTTGGAACCCTTGATTCCAAAATTGCGGCGTACAAGGCGGATCCGTCGACTGGGCCTGGACCGGAAATCCTGAGATCGGCGGCGCGGCAACTGCTTGAAGACGGAGACAAACAATCGGCGAGGAAAATACTCGAGTTTGTGTTTGCACGCGAGCTTGAGGAGCACAGACTGGTGGCTGCCAACTTCCTTGGCCTGGCTGAAATCCGCATTGCCGACGGAGATACTTCCGCCGCTGTCGAGTTGCTACGGCGCCTGGTTGTGGTTGTAGGCAATCCGTTTGAGAATCTCGAGCCGGCCGCGGCCCTGCTGGAGAAGACTGGCCGGAACGCCGAAGCAGTCGAGTTTCTGGAGCAACTGGTAAAGGCATTTCCCTGGGAGCCTTCCTATCGAGTGCGGCTGGCGAGAGCAAAAGTTGCCGCGAAACAAGATGCGGAGTCTGCCCGGCGCGAGCTGGCAAGCGTCTCTTCGAGTGCCGACGTCCTGTACCGGGTTCGAACCGAAGCTGCTCTGGCGTTGGCAGGGTCGATCGCGCCCAGGGCGAATCGCACCAGCAGACCTGGGAAGCAAAGAACTCAATCTGCTGGCGACGGGGCCAAGCGCGGACTCCGCCTCGGTGGCGGACCAGCCCTTCTTCTATCCGGCTCGACTGGCCGCAGCACAGAGTGCGAGCGATGCGCGAGTCAAAATTCGACTGCTGAGCAACGCACTGGCAGACACTCCGGCCGATGACGACGCCCGCATTCCTTTGTTCCAGGCCGCGGCCAGCATACGGTCCGATGAATTGGCGCATGCAGTTCTCGAGCCGCTGCTACGACAGCAGTTCCTCAATCCGCCTCCGGCGGTTGTGGTTTCAGAAGATGAAGTCGCCGGTGCTGAAGATCAGGCTGAGGCTGACGCTGCAGCGGGCCAGGTGGACACGCCGTCCGCGCTACCCACTGCACAGCGGGCGCAAGTGGCTTGGACACTCAGCGAGGTTCTGGTCAGGCTGGATCGGCTGAACGAAGCGATTCCTTATATGAGGTTGGCATACCAACTGGAAAAGGCACCAGCCCGGCGCAAGTTGATCAATAGCAAAATCACGGAGGTTGGCGCGCGGTTACGTCGTCAACAGCGCAATGCAGCCCGCCAGCCGATTCTGCATGAAGCGCTGGAGCAGGACCGCCTGGTGCGTCCGAGATTGCTGGCTCGCGCGCCTTCGGTAAAACCGTTGCCGAAAGGAGGCGGGCGCCAATGAAGAAGTTGACGATGTTTCTCGTTATCGCTGCGATCATGGTCGGTACGATCAGTATCGGTGCGATCGGTATGGGCCTGGGCTGGGCCGGCTACCAATCTAGCGCCGCCCCGGATGCGCCGCTCTCGCAATATGTTCCTGCCGGCGCGGTCTTATACCTTCAGGCCAAGGATTTCTCGTCACTACTCTCGGACTGGAACGGTTCCACGCAGAAGCAGGCATGGCTGATGAGCAGCAACTACGAAGTCTTTTCGCGCTCCCGCCTGCTTCTCCGGCTGCGCGATGCCGGCAAACAATTCGCCACGGCCGCGGGACTGCCGCCTGACATGGATTTTGTTACCCAGGTCGCCGGGGGCCAGAGTGCGCTGGCGTTGTACGACATTGGAAAACTGCAGTTTCTTTACATCACGCGCTTGCCCGCGGCGAATTCTATGCAAGGGCAGTTGTGGCAGACGCGTTCGAAGTTCGAGAGTCGCACGGCAGGCGGAGTGACATTTTATCTGCGGCGCGATCCCGAATCCGATCGGGAAGTAGCTTTCGCCGTCGCTGGAGACTATCTGCTCCTGGCCACGCGGGAAGATTTGATGGCGGGCGCTCTCCAGTTGATCGCGGGAAGCACGAATAAAGACCGCAGCATCGAAGCCGATCCCTGGTGGGCCCAGGCCGTGGCCGCCACCGGAAGCGTTGGTGATCTGCGAATGATCCTGAATCTCGACAAGCTGGTGCCCAGCCCATACTTCCGCTCCTACTGGGTGCAGCAAAACGTCACCGACATGAAGAAGTACTCCGCGGCGGTCTCTGATTTGTTCCGCTCCGGACAGGAATATCGCGAGGAGCGTGTCTTGCTGAAAAAAGTTGCCGGCGACGCCTCGTCCGCGGGCGTACCCGAGGATGTGAATGATCTGGTGCGACTGGTGCCGGAAGGCGCCGGCTTCTACAAGGCCGAGGGCTGCCCGTCCGTCGAATCGTGTCTGGCTCCGCTGGAACGCAAGATTCTGGCTCCGCGTGCGGCCTCATATCCGGCGTCTCCGGAACAGATTGCGCCTCAGGCGCAACTGACGTCAGGCGAAACCGGGGCTAGCTCGGATCTGGAAACCAGAATTGACCAGGCTCCCATGCAGCATTCGTCCGATGATCGAGGTCCATCCGCGCTCAAGGCGATCCTGCAGAAGTACCGGGTGCGCGCGGTTCTGCAGGTGCAGTCGACCGGGCGCGACCGCGAGGGTGTGTTCGTGAAGATTCACTCGGCGATAGCATTGGCCGGGAGGTCTAACTGGGATGAAGCCGCCGCCCGCGCCGCAACCGCAGAGTTCGTGACGCCGAGTCTGACCGCGAGCCAACTGGGAGTGGGCTGGAAGCAGACCAATGATTATTGGGAACTTGATGGTCTTCGCGGATTGCTCCTGGCAGTGCGCGGAAAATATCTGGTGATTGCCGACGATCCCGCGCTGCTCGAGGGGATGCTGGCAAACATGAATCGCAAACTCGAGTCGAAGCCGTCAGTAGCTGGTGGCTGGATTCGACCATCGGCGCGAAAGAGAGAATTTTGCACGCCTCTGCCACGGTCGTCGATCGGCCTGATATGAGTCCGGCTGGAATTCCTGGATCGCAACAGCAGCCGCAGTTCTTTTCGGAGAACATTGCCAGCCTGAGTTCGACTCTGGCCGGGGTTTCTTCAGAAAAGGTCGTGGTTCGCGATGCGGGCGAAAAAGTGTTGCAGACGGTTACGTACGAATGGTCTCGGCAATGAAACTCGAGACTTGCCTATTGCTCGGGGCGATGGCTTTGGCTTGCGTCGCCAGAGGGCCCGCTCAGATTTCGTCGGCAGAAGGCACTACCGGGACCTCGCTATTTGCTCAATCGGCTGCCCAGGTGCTGCAACGCGAATTTCAGAGCAGGGAAGTCTCGTTTCTCTTACTGGATGCCAGAACTGGAACGCTACTGGCTTCTAATTGGGATGACGCCGAGAAACCCATTCCGATGGGTTCGCTGATCAAACCTTTCATCGCCCTTGCCTACGGCGATGAGCACCAGTTTCGCTATCCAACGCACGTGTGTACGGGCGCATCCGGGGGTTGCTGGCTGCCGCGCGGACACGGCGAGGTTGGGGTAGTTTCCGCAATTGCCTATTCATGCAACTCGTACTTTCGGATGCTTACCGCGAATTTAAGCAGCGCCGACGTGACGCCTGCGGCGAAAGAATTCGGGCTGGAGTCGCCTGGTCCGAAGCTGTCGGGTCCAGATTTGATCGGGGTGGGGAACCGCTGGCTCATTTCTCCGCTGCACATGGCGCGCGCCTATGCGGAACTGAATCGCCGTCGCGATCAACCCGGAGCGCGTGAAGTTATTGCCGGGATGGCGGAGTCCGGCCGGCAGGGAACGGGCCTGGAAGTCGATCGGGCTTTGAAGCACTCCGCGGCCCTGGTAAAGACCGGTACCGCCGCCTGCACCCATCAACCGCATGCTCCGGGAGACGGTTTTGTGGTCGCGCTGTTCCCAGCCGAGCAACCGGAATTATTGCTGATGGTTCGGGTGCATGGAGTTCCGGGCGCCAAGGCATCGGTGATCGCGGGGCGAAT
The DNA here is from genome assembly GCA_963734265.1 of Terriglobia bacterium. Taxonomy (GTDB): domain Bacteria; phylum Acidobacteriota; class Terriglobia; order Terriglobales; family Acidobacteriaceae; genus JAIQFF01. Next base: position 69,307 of record CAVTGN010000007.1, on the reverse strand, counting down.
GTTAAGCCGGATCGAGTCCAGCCGGGGAGAGGAGTAGTCGAAGTGTCCCTCAAACTCAAGCTGCTCGCCGTTGTTCTGGCCGCTCACATCGCCGCGGCTCAGGAGGTCCGCATCGGAGTGCTTGGCCTGTTTCACCCTCATCAACTCATCTTGAAGACTGTGCCAGTGCAGGCGTTAGTTATCGAGGCTCGGGACCAAGGCAGACAAAAAACTTACGTGCTGGAGCGAAGCTCAGGACTGGATGCGGCGCAAATCACGCTATCAGGTGATCAATTGATCTTGCAGGTCGGCGATCAAGTGGTCCGGACGTCTGACGTTCGCGTCGTCAGCCGCGGCACTGGCGCGGCTGAGTTCATACTCGCGGTCCCGGGAAAAATCAGCCGCCATTACCGCGGCGTCCTGGATGTGAAAGCCGGCGGTGGCGTCCTGGTTCCGGTAATTGCGATGGACCTGGAAACCGCGGTGGCATCGGCCGTCCAGGCCGAGAGCGATCCGGACACGCCTCTGGAAGCGTTGAAGGCGCAGGCAGTGGCAACGCGATCGTATTTTGTGGCTGGTCGCCGCCAGCATCACGATTTTGACTTCTGCGACACTACGCATTGCCAGTTTCTGCGCGAGCCTCCGCCTCCCGACAGTGACTTCTCGCGCGCGACTCTCGCGACCAGAGGCCTGGTGCTGGCTTATCGTGATCAGGCGGTAGCCGCAATGTTTGCGCGAAGCTGTGGAGGCCGGACCCGCACCCCGCAGGAGGTGGGATTGTCCAACAATAATGACGGTTACCCGTATTTCCCGGTAGCTTGTGATTACTGCTTGCATAACCCGTGGCGCTGGAGCCGCCGGGTTTCGCCAAGCGAGGCGGCCGATTTAGAGAAAGGCGGAGAAAGTTTTCGGCTGGCGGTTGATCGTCAACGCGGCTGGGACGCAGTGCCCAGCAATAATTTCACCCTGCGGAAAGACGGCGACGATGTAATTCTCGAAGGCGCGGGACAGGGCCATGGAATCGGCCTGTGCCAGCGCGGGAGCAAAGCGATGGCGCAGGCAGGAGCCAACTTCCGCCAAATTCTCGATCACTACTATCCAAATACCACACTGATCCCGGCGGTTTCGGCGGCAGACCGATCTGGCCCTTCCACGCGGTGGGCGAACTCGAGAGCCGCGCTGCCCTAGCCAGCAGCTACCTTTCGCCGAATAATTTCAAGGGCTTGCAAGGAATCAGCCAATTTCGTAACTAGCCCAATCCGGATCGCGAGGCTGGGTGGCAGGAGTACGCCCTAGGGTCTGATTTCCGGGAACGCTCGTATCTGCGTTTTCCATAGTGTTCACAATTGACCACTTTAATGTCGGCTCACGGCGCATGATGTAACCATGAAAGTCAAGCGCGAACAGGCTCTGACGGTGCGATGCCCAACCTGCGGCGCCAAACGAGGAGAGAAGTGTGAGTTGGGTACGGGTCTACCTCGCACAGAGCCGCATCGAGATCGGTGCTTGGCTGTACAAAAAGTGAAGTAGCTGGGCAGCGCTCCTGTAATTAGCAACTAACGACGATGAGTCCTATTAAGCCAACCAAGAAGATCCGCGAATTCGATCCCAGCACATTTCTGGCGACGATTGGTGTGGGCAGACAGACCGTCGCAGTTTCCAAGAAGCAGAGTGTGTTTTCACAGGGCGATGCGGCGGACTCTGTGTTCTACATCAAGGAAGGCAAAGTCAGGCTCAGCGTTGTATCTAAAACCGGCAGGGAAGCGACGATCGGCATTCTGAACGAGAAGGATTTTTTTGGGGAAGGTGCGCTGGCAGGTCAGACCCTCCGCATGGGATCGGCGGATGCGATGACCGATTGCGAGCTGCTGCGCATCGACAGGAGCGCCATGATGAGTGCGCTTCATCGTGAGCATTCGTTTTCCGACATGTTCGTGGCGTATTTGCTGGGGCGGAATATACGCTACGAAGAGGATCTGGTCGACCAGCTATTTAATTCCAGCGAAAAAAGACTGGCGCGCGTCCTGCTGCTGCTCGCTCATTTCGGCAAGGAAGGCGTGCCTGAGACCGTGGTTCCGAAGATCAGCCAGGAAACCCTGGCTGAAATGGTGGGTACGACTCGTTCACGGGTAAGTTTTTTCATGAACCGCTTCCGCAAGCTGGGGTTCATTCACTACGCCGGCGGGGAAGCCGGCGGACTCCAGGTCCACAGTTCGCTGCTCAACGTTGTGCTGCACGACTAACTTCCGTCGCGATCCACTGAATCACCCTGCTGTTTCCGCCACCACTCTTTGATTCTGTTGCCCAAGCCCCTGAACACCCAGTTGAATGCGATTGCCGGGCCGCAGGTAAACCGGTGGCTTCTGGCCCAGACCTACCCCCAGAGGCGTGCCGGTTGAAATGACGTCCCCGGATCGAAGACTCATGAACCGGCTCAAATAACTGATCAGGTAAGCGACTCCAAAGACCATGGTTTTTGTCGATCCGTTCTGATAGCGGTGACCGTCAACCTCGAGCCACATTTCCAGGTTCTGCGGATTCGGCACCTCGTCAGGCGTCACCAGCCATGGCCCGATCGGACCGAAGGTGTCCGCACTTTTACCCTTGACCCATTGGCCGGTGCTTTCGAGCTGGAAGGCGCGTTCTGAAAGATCGTTGACTACGCAATATCCGGCAACGTGGGAGAGCGCGTCCGCTTCCTCCACATACTTAGCGGGCTTGCCGATGACCACGCCAAGTTCCACTTCCCAGTCAGACTTTTTAGATCCGCGCGGGATGACCACATCGTCGTCAGGACCGGAGATGGACGATGTCGCCTTCATGAAAACCACGGGCTCGCGAGGCAGCTCCATGCCGGATTCCGTCGCATGGTCCGAATAGTTCAAGCCAATGCAGACGAACTTACCCACCCCGCCGACGCAAGGGCCGATCCGGGGCTGGCCGGTGACTTTGGGTAGGGACAAGAGATCAAGGCTCCGCAGTTTCTGGATCGCATCCGGCAGCAACGACGAGCCGGCGAGATCGGAAACGACGCTCGACAAGTCGCGGATGCTGCCGTCCGAGGCGAGAGCGCCCGGCTTTTCGTGGCCGGATGCACCGTAGCGCAGTAATTTCATTTGTTCTCCATTTTTCTCAATGAAAAGTTGGTCCTGAGATTGTAAAGCAGCAATGGTGAAGCGGATTCAGATTCGTTTCATCTTTGTTTCATCCAGGCAGGTTATCGATTTTTTGCCGCGTCGCCGGCTAGAACCATGCAGGTTGAAGTGGCGCGGGAGATCAGTCGCTGTTTTTCGTCCGTGATCTTGCATTCCACCAGGCCTACGGTGCGGCCCCGCGAAACTACATGGGCTTCCGCCTTTAAAAGCCCGCTCCAGACGGGACGGAGGAAGTTGATCTTCAGCTCAAGCGTGGTAAAACTCTCGTCGGGCTGGAGCGTACCCGCGAAGGCCACTCCCATGGCGGCATCGGCCAGATCGCAGAGGATCCCGCCGTGCAGAGTGCCCATCGGGTTGGCATGTTGCGTTTCCGCGCGAAATTCGGCTACGGCGCGTCCATCCGATTGACTGATGAAATTGATGCCCAGAAAATCCGCTACGGGAAAGTTTTTCGGCAGGCCGCGGTTTCCGCTAAGGTTGCTGTTCATACGAATTGTCCAGATGCTATGGTTTGATTCGAAGTTGCAATTTCAATTTGACGATCTTGCACTCTTGCCACCTCTGTCCGCGCGATGGCGCGATCGAGTTTACAATCGGATTGTGCGACCAAATTCGAAGTTTCTGTATCTAAGTGAACAATCGGTCGGGTGAACAATCGGTCAGCTCGGCAAGGTTAAGTTTATTTTAAAATCAGGCAGCAAGAGATCATGGCCAAACCTATTTTGCTAAGTGTGGATGACGACCCTGACGTATTGCGGGCGATCGAGCGCGATCTGCGATCGAAGTACGGGGCTGACTACCGCATTATCGGGAGCGATTCTCCTGAAGGCGGGCTGGATCTATTAAAGCAGCTGAAGGTTCGCAATGACAGTGTGGCCTTGCTGCTGGCCGACCAGCGCATGCCTCACATGGACGGCGTGGAATTTTTAAAAGAGGCAACACGCGTTTTCCCCGACGCGAAGCGGGCACTGCTCACCGCCTACGCCGATACGACTGCGGCCATAAGTGCGATCAATCAAGCCAATATCAATTACTTCTTCATGAAACCCTGGGATCCGCCGGCGGAAAATCTATATCCGCAGTTGGATGACCTGCTGGACGACTGGAAAGCTTCCTACCGTCCTACGTTTGAAGGCATTCGCGTATTGGGCACGCGCTGGTCTCGCCCGTCGTATGAGTTGCGCGATTTTCTGGCGCGAAACCATGTTCCCTACCAGTGGATTGACGTGGAGGCTTCGGCCAACGATCCCGAAACCAAACGGCTTCTGGAAGCGCTGGGCCCGGAGGGTGCCAGTCTTCCTGTGGTGCTCTTCCCTGACGGAACCAAGCTTCTCGAAGGCGCGCCGACCGAGGTTGCGCAGAAAGTCGGATTGCGAACCCGGGCGCAGACCAGCTTCTACGATCTGGCCATCGTAGGCGGAGGCCCGGCCGGCCTGGCGGCCGCCGTCTATGGCGCTTCGGAAGGATTGCACACGGTAATGATCGAGCGCGAGGCCCCGGGCGGTCAGGCGGGAATGAGTTCGCGCATCGAGAACTACCTGGGATTTCCCAACGGCCTTAGTGGCGGCGACCTGGCTCGGCGAGCCGTGGTGCAGGCGCGGCGTTTCGGAGTCGAAATCCTGTCGCCGCAGGAGGCGGTTGCGATCCGAGCTGAGAACTCTTACCGGATCATCAAGCTGGCGGACGGTCTTGAAATTTCCTGTCACGCGCTGATGATCGCGACCGGCGTGCAGTGGCGCCGTCTTGAGGCTCCGGGCGTCGACCGGCTGCAGGGATCAGGCGTTTACTACGGCGGCGGCGCCACCGAGGCCCTGTCCTGTAAAGGTGAGATTGTTTACATCGTGGGTGGCGCCAACTCCGCGGGCCAGGCGGCCATGAATTTCGCCAAGTTCGCGGACCGCGTGGTAATCCTGGTGCGGGGAGACTCGCTCGCCAGCACCATGTCGCAGTATCTGATCGACCAGATCAAGGAGATGCCCAACATTCAAATCTGGGCTCACGCCAGCGTCAGCGAAGTCCACGGCGAAACCCACCTGGAAGAGGTTTCGGTCCTGTGTTCGGACACGAACAAAATCGAGCGCGTGCCGGCCAGTTCGATGTTCATCTTTATTGGCGCACTGCCGCGCACTGAGTGGCTCGGAGCGCTCGTCGAAAGGGACGAACGCGGTTTCCTGCTGACTGGTCCCGACCTCCTCCGGGATGGGCAACATCCCAAAGGATGGGCTCTCGACCGCGACCCGTTTCTGCTGGAGACAAATGTTCCCGGCATTTTCGCGGTGGGCGACGTGCGCCACGGTTCGGTCAAACGGGTGGCCTCCGGAGTCGGTGAGGGATCGGTGGCCGTGCAATTCATCCATCAGTATCTGAGCAAGGTTTAGTGATCGAATGACCGACAAAGCGGAACTACTCAGCATTCCGGCGTTCGCCAATCTGCCGGATGATCAGATCGCATGGTTTCTCAGTCAGGCGCAGGAGATCCCGCTTAAGCCGGGCGAGATTTTCATGCGCGGCGGTGATCCGGCGGAATTCATGGTCGTGATTCTCGAGGGAGCGCTTCAGGGGCGGGGAGAATTAAATGGCGAAACCATTGCGATTTCGTTGAAGGGCGGCGACGTTACTGGAATATTGCCTTTTTCCAGGATGAAGCAGGCGACTCTGACCGGCCGAGCAATCACCGACAGTCGCATCCTGCGTTTTCCGGCCAAGTTGTTCCCCGAGTTGGTGCAGAAAATGCCGGAGTTGGCCCAGCGTCTGGTGGGCCTCATGTCGGACAGGATTCGCGAAACCACCCGGCTCGAGCAACAAAAAGACCGGCTGGCGGGCTTGGGAAAACTTTCTGCTGGTCTCGCGCACGAACTGAACAATCCGGCTTCCGCGGCCAAGCGCGCCACCAGTCAGTTGCGTGAACTGCTGAAAAAAATCCGGGAGGCGAGTCACGATCTGGGGAGGCGCGACCTTACTCCAGAACAGAAGGCGGAGATCGATAAGCTCGAAACTTCGTTTACCCAGCAGGACGAACACCCCGCGGACGCGCTCACCATCAGCGATCTCGAAGACCAGATTGATTCACTGCTGCGAAGTCATGGGCAGAACGACTTGTGGCAACTGGCTGCCGATCTGGCGCGCAAGAACGTCAAACCGGAGGCGCTGGAATCGTTGTTCTCGATCCTCGACGCAGACACCGCCCGCGCGGCCCTGGTGCGGATCGCCGCCTCGGTCGAAGTGTTCGGCCTGTTGAACGAAATCGAAAGCAGCGCGACGAGAATCTCCGAATTGGTGGGCGCCATCAAGGAATACACCTACATGGACCAGGCGCCGGTGCAGAATATCGATATCGTGAAAGGTCTGGAGACCACGCTTACCATCCTGAATCACAAACTCAAGCGAGGCGTGGTGGTGCAGCGCGATTATCCCAAGACGCCGGTGCTCATCAACTCATTCGGAAGCGATTTGAACCAGGTGTGGACCAATATTATCGACAATGCCATCGACGCCATGAGCGGGAAGGGCGAATTGCGGGTCCGGGTCTATCGCGAGGACGGTTGCGTTGTAGTTGAGATCGGCGACAACGGTCCCGGAATCTCACCCGAAATAAAGTCACATATTTTTGAGCCCTTCTTCACCACCAAGGGAGTGGGAGAGGGAACTGGCCTCGGTCTGGATACGGTCCAACGAATCGTCAAAAAGCATCAGGGAAGCATTCAGGTTTCTTCTAAGCCCGGCGAGACGCGTTTTCAGGTGTGGCTCCCGCTACCCAAGACTCCAGCCTAGTTAGTTCTGCTTTTAATTCAATTTTTAAATTCGATTTTCTGGTCATCCGTTGGGACTGCAGAACCCCACGGTCCCAACTTCTGGGCGGAACAGATTGCGCCGGAGTCGACTCCGCGCGCAGCGCGGCTTGAATTTCTTCGGCCGAAAGTTGCTACAGATGAATAGGGGCATCGTGCCCTAGCGCAATGGATGGTTGCTGTTCTGATTTGCGCTACCCCCTACTTCAGCTTTTCCTTTTACGATTTCCACGGTTCAGCAGAGTGCCCCCGGTCATGATGTGGCGCTTTCAATCTCGAGGTCACAGATGATAGCGGGCTGAACGCGACCGGCGTCACTCGGACCGAAATTGCCAGCCGGATCGTCATAAAGACTTGATTTCCTTGCAGGTTTTGCCTTCGCCTCCATTCGGTCGATGCGCATCAGGACTGTCGCAGTGTACTCAACGTGCCTGGACGAAATGAAGCAGAGCGTCGGTTCGACCCATTGCCCATGCCGCGCCTCGTTCGGCATTGCCCCGCCTCTCGCCAGGAGTAAGCCTCTCAGCGGGCGTCCTGGAGCCAAAATGCGGCGCTTGAGGAGAATATGATTAAGGACTTCCTCGTGAGGGTACTCAAGTTGTGAGCCTCCGAAAAAACAATAGGAATCGGATTTGGCCTCAACAAGTTCGCGCTCGCCCTTCCGGTTTCTACGAAAATACGACAATTTTCGTGGATTCTCTTTTGGATCTGGCAGCCACTCAAAAAAGGTATCTTCGCGCGGCATCCGCAGCCCAATCTCGGAGCAGTAAATTGCTTTGGAAGTCTGATTGATGAATTCCAAATCCAAGATGTAGCTCGTACCACCGTAGGGCTGCTCAAGCAATAGTGATTCCCCGATCTGGTTTATTTCGACGTCGCACGGTTGATCTTCCATATCTGCCACCGAAATATCCACCGGGCATCCTGCCTCGGCTAGCTCTTTCAGTGATTCGGCGAACCTGAAACGGTTTCCAGTTTTTTGCATGCTAATTTCCTTTCTCCATAATTTAAGGTGTGGTTCGGTTACTTTCATTTGACGTACATACATTCATATTGCCTGTCATTCGCTGAGCTTTGGCGTGGAACAATGGCGGCAGCGGGCGATACCGTCTTGCACTGAGAGCACTTGATAATCACGCGCTAACCCGTGAATTTGCTGGCGAAGGGCATCTGTGAGTAGAATCCTGTAACCAGGGGTGACCCGCTCACCGCGGATTCCTAACCCACGGAGCAACGTTCCCGCCATTTTGGCCGTCACGACGCGGTCTTCGTGGCGTCCTCTCAGGACATCGGTTACTTTCTCCGCCAAGTCACCAACAAAAAAGTGCACCGTATTCGGCTTGTGGCAAAAGAACAGCGCGGCTTCTACCGCGAGGCACCGGTCGTCGGAAAATCGATCTTCTTGCAGCTGTTGACTCTGTTGCTGCAAGGAAGTTCCTCACGGATTGCAGCAGATCCGGACAGTCGCAAATGGGAGCCAGCCAGGCGCGCACTTCATCGCGCATCGCGGGAACGAGATTGTGGGTATCGAGTTGGGCGTTGCACACGCGCGCGTAATTGAGCATGCGGTACCGAAGCAGCTTCGCGTGGAAATCCTGCGTGGCGCCTTCTTCGTCTACGTCGGACAGCGGCGGCAGTTGGTCCAGCGCCGGTGAAAGACTGATCCGGATCCCGAACTCATTCGCAGGTTCACCATCGACTGAAAATGCTTTGGCCCCGTAAGTATGGAACTGGCCTTTTCCATGCGCTATGCGGAAGTAACGGCTGCTCGACGCCAACAATACCCGCCGGACGGCACGTGCAAGATTGCGCTCACCAATCAGAAAGGTTGGGTTCAGCCCTTTTGGCAACGTGGCCATGGCCGGCACGTCGATGTCGCCGAGGAGGACAGACCGGCGGCAGAGACACCCTAGGAGCCGCAGGGCCGACCTTGCTTCATTATCAGGTCCCAGCAGGTACAGGACCGGCGCGACCGGAATGCAATCAGGGAACCAGCTAGCCAGCGCAAAGGCAACGAGAACAGCGGCCACATCGGGCCGCAGATGCGCATAACGGGTCAGAAACTTGAGCATTGACGAAGTTAATCTTTGTGCCGATCCGAAGGGTTTGCTCGTGCTGGGAAAACGAACAGCCCGGGCGAGACCGATCGCGATTGATGATGGCGCGTACGTGCAGCTGCGATAGGTGATCGTGGCCGCCGTAGCAAACTTTTGCCGATCCCATGTGTGCAGGCGGAGTTGATCGGGGTGATGCGGGTCGACGATGGATTCGATTGCTAAACCGGGCAGAACCGCGCCGAACGTCTGGACCTCTGGTGTGCGGGCGTCTTGGGAGCGAGTTGGCACAGGTTCCTCCAGCCAGGGTTGGAAATGCCTAGCCGCATATTCCAAATTTTGGGGAACTTTACAAACTCATCCAGAGATACTTACTTTTCGAAGAGGATACTTCCCGCACTGAAGAAACACGACTTCGTTTTCGATCTTAAGAATACCAAATCAAGAATACCACATCCGTCAAGTCCTTAACATGCTCTCCGGCTATTCACCGGCCACAATTATCGTCTATGACGCCGACCTGCTGGGGAAGAATGAGATCGATGACAAGGCCCTGGTCGATCTCTGGGGCGTGGTCAAGGTCAGCGAAGTCACCGTTCACGGCATCGCGGTCCTGAACTTCGACGGCTTCGTGCCGGCGGCCCGGTGGGAAGAACTTTCGGTCTTTACAGACATTGAGCCTGGCGGGTCTGTGTCATTGCGGGAAAAAGGCGGCGCCGCAGTTCGTAGAATCGGTTTGTAAAATCGTCGCGTTCTAGCAGGGCACGATCTTGGGACTTTGAATCCCGCGGGTGGCGTTTCTGGTATCAACCACCAGTTGCGATTCGCGCACGATACGCTGGTAATCGTAATCGGAGTGATCGGTTACGATGAGCACACAATCGTACTGGCCGAGATTATCCAAGGGAGCGCATTTCATTTGCAGGTCGTATTTGCGGCCCTTTCCCACGGTCGGAAAATAGGGGTCGTTATAGCTGACCTCGGCGCCCTCTTTCTGCAGCAGCTCGATGATGGTCAGCGATGGCGATTCGCGCAGATCGTCAATGTCCTTCTTGTAAGCCAGCCCCAACACCAGCACCTTCGATCCATTCAGCGCTTTCTTCTGCTGATTGAGCGCCTTGGCCACGTAGTCGAGCACGTGATACGGCATGCCGATGTTGATCTCGCCGGCCAGTTCGATGAAGCGGGTGCGGAAGTCCCATTCCTTGGCCTTCCACGACAGATAAAAGGGATCGACCGGAATGCAGTGTCCACCCAGGCCCGGGCCAGGATAGAACGCCTGAAACCCGAAGGGTTTGGTGGACGCCGCTTCGATCACTTCCCAGATGTCGAGGCCCATACGGAGCGAGAGCAGCTTCAGTTCATTCACCAGGGCGATGTTCACGCAGCGATAGATGTTCTCCAGCAACTTGGTCATCTCGGCCGCTGCCGGCGAGGAGACCCGCACCACGCGATTGAAGATGGCTCCGTACAGCGAGGCGGCAGCGTCACTGGCCTGGGAATTCGAGGCCGCCAACTACCTTCGGAATATCGCGCCGCGCCACCGTCCGATTGCCCGGATCTTCGCGCTCGGGCGAAAAGGCGACGAAGATTTCCTGTCCGGTCGAGACCCCTTTGCGGGCGGCCTTCAGACCGTGTTTATTGCCTTTTTCGAGGATTGGAACCATGACCTCTTCAGTGGTCCCGGGATAAGTCGTGCTTTCGAGCACTACCAACTGACCCGCGCGCAGGTGAGGAGCAATGGCCTTCGCCGTGTCAGTTATGTAGCTCAGGTCGGGTTCGTGATACTCGTTCAGCGGGGTCGGGACACAGATAATGATGGCGTCCATCTCGGTCAAACGAGCAAAGTCAGAGGTAGCTTCGAATCCGCGGGAGCGGGCTTCTTGAATTTCTATGGGTAGTATGCGGACAATATAGGAACCGCCCTGGGTCAGGGTCGTAACCTTGCGTTTATCGATGTCGAAGCCGGTAACCCGAAACTTCTCTTCGGTGTAGAGCAAGGCAAGGGGTAGGCCGACGTAACCGAGACCGATGATGGCGATCCGCGCCTGACGCTGTTCGATCTTGGTTTTGAGCTCAGAAACAGGATTTGTCGTGGGTACCTGATAAGTGGACATTTGGGAAATGGTTTTCGCTCCAAGATTTTAGCATGCTGATATCGCCCTCATATGGCCAAGGGATATTAGTTTCCCAGATTTCGCGGCGCTCTTTGGGAGAATTCAGCACCTTCCGGTTACCAGGGTCACCGCCAGAACTCCAATGCCAACCGGGCGAGGTGTTCGCGGTATCATCGCTCCTCCCTGACCAACCAGTCCATTTGCTTCTTCCCGCGTGTCGACCTGCGGAAGTCCCGCTAGGAGAAGGTTTTCAGTGCCTCGTAGAAGACTCTGGGTCGACTCTGGGCACCCACAAGTGCTGCGCGCTTCACAAAAGGCCTAGTCACGGTGGACCGGATTACCGATGAGAGCAGTGACGGCCGCGCCCATACGATCAATGGCAAAGAAAAGCCTGAAGACGTTTGACCGCTTTTCGGATGTGGTGAATACAAGTTTTGATCCACGACTGGTCGTAAAGACGGAAGTTTGTTACTTTGGTTGCCGTAGGCCGATCTGGCGTCGAAACGACGCGGAATACAAGCGGCTCGCATCATTGAGTTCCGCTAACGGGCCCAGTTTTGTATCTTCAGACCGCGCACCCGGCGGAACTCCCTCTCATTGTTTGTAACCAGTGTCAACCGCGCTGCCACGGCGTGGGCGGCGATCCAAAGATCGTTGTTTCCGATCATCTCGCCCTTCGATTCCAGTTGGGCGCGAATCATCCCGTAGGCTTCGCCCGCATTTTCCGGCAAGGACAATGCGGGCAGCAAATTGACCAGCTCACGCAACCGCTCAAGCGCTGCCGCTCGTTGCTCGCTCTTGGCTGCCCCGTACAGCAGTTCGCCGTAAGTTATGACCGAAAGGACTGCTTCTCCGGGACGGAGCTTACGGAATCGGCGCAAAACCTCCTCCGGTCTCTTCTGCCGGATGTAAATGCAGATGTTCGTGTCCAACAGATAGCGGGGCTCCATTTACAGCCCCTTGCGTTTCTGCGGTGGATCCTTCTCGCGGCTAACGAATTCAAGCTCATCTGGCAAATTAGCCAGCAGATCGAACGCTCGCACCATGGTTCCATCCTTCTCCCGCAGGACGATCTCATCCCCGCGGCGAAAGATCTCCACTTCTTTGCTCTTCAGTCGAAATTGCTTCGGCAGCCGGACGGCCTGACTGTTTCCGGATCGGAATATCCGTGCGGTACCCATGAGCCACCCTCCTATCGCGGATGTATATACGTAGAGTATACACATTGTTCTCTTTCCCTGCAACGAGGCCAAGAGGGCTCGGCGACTGAGAAGCAGGCGAAATCAGCTCCTTCCAAACCTTCTGCAAGCTCATCTCCGCGGGCCACAAAGCAGGGAACGAGTGGAACTCCGCTTCGCCGTGCTGACTACAAATCTCTAAAGCATAGGCTAGCAGCGGGCTATTGAGCACGCGTAGATGCTTCGAAACCTGGTTCTTGGCATCTACGCGCATATCATCTGTTTGAAAACAGGAGTAATTGTTGGGTTCGTTTCGCAAAATCCGGCGGCGAAAGGAGGCAGCTTCCTCCTGTGCTCTTCAGCATGATCGCGAGTAACCATCTGAACTGGTCGGGGAGCATGGCCCCTCTAGGAGCCATGCTTCCAATTCGTACAAACATTTGGCTTCGTTTCGCAAAACTACGAGTTGTCCTTTCCTTCAGCATCACCGCGCAATTCCAATCCTGCCGATCCCTGTTCCTTTCGCCGCGCTTGCAGTTCTTCGAGCCTCGCGTCCACTTTATAGCGGTGGCGCCGGTTGCTGGTCTCGTACCGATAAAGCCTATCCAGCGCCTCCGTCGACGGGATTGCCGCAGAATCTCGCCTGGCGTTTTTCTGGTGAAACTCGTTCTCTTCGACCTGCGCCTTGAGCGTGGTCAGTTCCGCAATTTCTTTTTCCAATGCTTCGAGCACGGCCTGTTTGCCAGAGCGGCTGTTTCAAATATCGTTCGGGCCCAGCCAGCGGAGGGACTCCCGCGAGATATACCCGGTGGACGACACTTCTTCTTTAACTTCTTCGATGCTTCGCAGCAGGAAGTTGAGACCGCGAGAACTGCCGAGTAATTCATGGCGAGCGCTGGTGCTCGACTTGAGCCCGTTGCTAAGTATCTCGTCAAAGCTGAGCTCTGGGTTGTCTTTTGTTAAGGTGCTAGCAATCGTTAGCACTCCTCTTTCGCATCGGAGCGCACGCGCGGTATGCCAGTCAGAAGCTGCTACCTCCTGCACTCGCAGATCTTCCACCATACCGACTGGCTGGTAGTAGTCACGCAGCCCGGCAAGCAAGCTTTGAAATTCAGCTTCATTCTCCTTGCCCTCACCAGTGGTGATCACAACTTCCTTAGCTAGTAATCCATGTATCATCGCATTGGAGGAGCTAATTTTTTTCCCCTCCTCTGTCTTCGGCCCGGTGGAGATCTGCTCCTCATGGATGGAAGATGGTATGTGACTCATTCGGGGCTTCTGCGAATAGCAGTGCGGAAGCATTGCCAAGGCATGCGCGTGCAGCCCGTCAAGGAGTTCTGTGACAGTAACTCTTCAGGTTATGCATTTCGTGCAACGGTTTATACGTCCCCTACGTGCAAAGGATTCGTCGGTTACGGCGATGCCGATCCCTCCAATGTTTCGCCCCTGGTACACGGAGCCGAGATGCGGGTGGCCGAGACCCGGGCGGTCAACCGTGCCTTGCGCAAGGCCTACGGCATCGGCATTTGCTCGGTTGAGGAAATCGGCTCATTCACCGAAGCGGCTCCGTCCCCCCGAGAGTCGAAGAAACTCCGGCCTCAATGGCAAGAACGGAAATTATGCGACCGCCTCTGCCAGCTTATCCGCCAGCACCAGCTCGATGCCAACCTCGTAAAGTCCTACGCCGTCAATTTCTGCGGGACCAAGACCCTCCGCGAGGCCTCCCGCGACCAGGTGGAAGGCTTTTGTCACACACTCGACCCCGGCCTCCGTTGAGTTAGAAAGCGGTGATTCAGCTCTCTCTGTGCGTTGCCCGTCAAGCTTGCCGGCCTAGATTTTGCTGCGGCATTCGGGGAAAAGAGGACCTTGGAACGAAATGCACGTTTCTTAGCGCTTGCGGTTCAGCTCAGTCTTGCCGGGCGGATCCTCTTTCGACAAATTCTGAGTCTCCCTTGAAATTGAACGTTCGAGCAGGAACTCAATCTGTTGATTCAATGAGCGGTGTTCGGACTTAGCGAGATCGACGAGCCTAGCTTTCAGAGTCGGCCGAATCCGTACGAGAACCGCGACTCTAGATTTTTCCATTCGTTTCATCACCGACGTCTTTAGACTCCTTGCTCATTAGATATCTATGTGATATCATTTAAATATTGTTGTGATATCAACTCGTATTCGACGGATCTAACATGCAAAATGACCGCGACAAACCTACGCAAAAGCTAACATGTCAGAACCGGTCAATAGCCAAGAAACTTTATCCGCAGGTCACCGAGTTGCAACTATTGGTGCTTCGCGAGACCAGCCGCACTCTACACCTTTCGATCTCGAGCGGCGACCTAACAATGCTAGAAGGGAAGTGGTATGTAACCCATTCTGGTTTATTGCGGATCGCAACACGGAGAAGGTGCGCAGGGATAAAGACGGAACTGGAGCAAACGACGTCGGAGCCCTCCACTGGACGGTGGATATTTAAAGCCACCGTTTTCAAGTCGCGGGTGTGCAAAGGCTTCGTCGGCTACGGCGATGCCGACCCGTCCAATGTGTCTCCCCTCGTCCACGGTGCGGAGATGCGAGTGGCCGAAACCAGGGCGGTCAACCGGGCCTTGCGTAAGGCCTACGGCATCGGCATCTGCTCGGTCGAGGAAATCGGGTCGTTCGCTGAACCCGCGCTGTCTACCCGGGAGTCGAAGAAACTTCCACCCCAGCCGGTCAACGGAAAGAACGGAAACTACGGTGGACCCAAAGTCCGCGATCGCCTCTGCCAGCTGATCCGCCAGCACCAACTCGATGCCAACCTGGTGAAGTCGTATGCCGTCGATTTCTGCGGTACCAAGAGCCTCCGTGAAGCCTCCCGCGAGCAGGTTGAAGCCTTCGTCGTTCACCTGGCCGACTGGGCCGAGAAAGACCGCAATGCCCTGCTCTGCCAGCTCAACAGCTACCCCGGAAATAAGGAAGGCGCAGCGTGAGGCGCTTTTTCGAGTCGCTCCGGCCAGCGGATGTGTCAGCTATTCACTCGGTTCCGGACGGGATCTTCCTGGTCCGGGTGGACCGGGCCCAGTATCGCTGGCACCGGCAGAAGCCCTATTACGAGATCCGCTTCGCCGTCCTCAAGCCCCGGCATCTGACCGGGTGTTTCATGACCGGCCGTGTGTATTGCACAACGAAAGCGATGTGGAAGCTGCGTTGGTTTCTGCGCGACTTCGGCTATGACGCCGACCTGCTGGGAAAGAACGAGATCGATGACAAGGCCCTGGTCGACCTCTGGGGCGTGGTCAAGGTCAGCGAAGTCACCATTCACGGCATCTCGGTCCTCAACTTCGACGGCTTCGCGCCGGCGGCCCGGTGGGAAGAACTCTCGGTCTTTACTGACGGGGATCCCGATCCTCGCGGGTCTGAGGTGTCCTCATGACCTATAGCTATACCCAGATCAGCCAGTATCTGTCCTGCCCGCGCCGCTACAAGCATCGCTACCTCGATGGCTGGAAAGAGAAAGACACCCGGGCAGCCATGGTGTTCGGCCGGGCGTTCGAGCAGGCCGTGGCTGCCTACTTCCAGCGGCAGGATGCCGCCGCGGTGCTCTATCGGGAATGGGTCACTCATCGGGACAGCGGCATTCACTATTCCGAGCGCGATAGCTGGGATCGCATGCTGCAGTCGGGCGTGCAGTTGCTGGATCGCTTTGCCCAGGACGATCGGATTCGCATCCGTCAGCCTCGTCGCAACTTGCAGGTCAAATTCAGCAAACCCCTGGCCGGCCAGAACGACTTCGTAGCCTACGTAGATGCCGTCGGAGAGCTGGACGGTACTCGCTGCCTGCTGGAATGGAAGACCACTGCCAGCCGATATCCGGAGGAACCAGCAGGGCTGCTGGCTCTCGATCCTCAGCTGGTTTGCTATTCCTGGGTCACCGGTATCGCCGATGTAGCCCAAGTGGTGTTTGTCCGCAAGCGGCTGGTCGAGATTCAGTACTTCAAAACGATCATCAGCGACGAGCAACGCGAAGAGTTCGGCCATCTGGTCCAGGACTCAATCCGGAGAATCGAAGCGGCCGAGTTCCTGCCCCACAGTGGCATCCGCTTCCCCCAGAACCCCTGCACCAGCTGTCCCTACATTGGTCTCTGTCTGGGAAGGCCGGACCTGACCGAAGCGGCGCTGGTGCGGCGTCCAGGAGCAGAGGACTTTGGTCTGTTTGACGAGCTTACGTACTAGGATCGCGCCCATGTTGCCCAAGCTCAATCGCAAGCGGGCTCTGTTCGTTCTGACCAAGATTGACGAGATCCTGGCCTGGGAGCGGCGGTCCGAAGCCGAGCGGGACACCCGGTTCGTGGAACTGGGACGATATCTGTGTGAAGTACGGGCGGGGCAGTACTGGCGGCTGGAGAACCTGAAGTCCTTTGACGAGTTTCTGGCCAGGCGGTTCCCGGAGTCCAGGCGGAAGGCGTACTACCTCATGTCGATCCATGAGCACCTGCCGCCACAGGCCAGAAAAGACTTAAAGGAAGTGGGATGGACGAAGGGACTGGAGTTGGCGAAAGTGGCGAGGAGGGATGGACAGGAGTTCGATTGTGCAACCTGGCTGCACAAGGCGCGCTCAATGCCGAAAGACGAGTTCAAGCGGGAAGTAGAGCGGGAACTGACGGGGCGGGAATCGGAACCGTGGGAGATTATCTACTTCAAGCTGTACAAGACCCAGATTCCAGTGGTCGAGCAGGCGATCGAGACGGCAGCTTTGATGCTGGGTACGGACAAGTCGCGAGGCTACTGCCTGGAGATGATCTGTGCGGACTTTCTGGCGGGAGCCAACCTCGAGAATGAAGACCCAACCGTGCTCCTGCAGTCCATGTCACGGTTCTTCAAATTCCTTCCCGGAGATCAACGGCAGGCCTTTCTGCACGAAATAGCCGAGAAGGCTTCGTGAATCGGGTTCTGCCCAAACAGCCACGCCTGCGGCTCGATCTCGAGTTGTACGATCGACTCCGGGAGCAAGTGCTGCGCCGCGACGGTTGGAGATGTCAATCTTGCGGGGCCAGGTCGAACCTTGAGGTTCACCACAAGGAATTTCGAAGCCAAGGTGGCGACGACTCAGAGGAAAACCTGATCACGCTGTGCGCGGGATGCCATTCCCTGGTGCATTGCGGTTCCGACTAAACCGCAAGACAAAACTCGATCGGAGTGAACTAGTTTCCGGCGCTACGTGAATAGAACCTGATTCCCCGAAAGGTTTAAGGGCTGGTTTATTGTTGACGCTAACAAGCGGGAAAAAAGTAGAAGCAAAGTACTCCCCAGCCTAGGAAGAACCAGAAGATAACCATCTTGTTGCCTCCGCTGACCTATTTCAGAGATTTCCGAAACTGGTATCTGTTCTGCCCGCGTTGCTACAAGCATCGGTATCTCGGCGGCTCCGCCGTCACTTCCAAATCCCAACGAGCCAGCTTACTAGTAGGGCTGTCATCAACCCGGTTGCTATCCAAGCCACAGGCCGTATCGACGGCGGAGTGTCCTAGGTACGAATTCTCGAGCTGTGTCGATAAGTCGTAGCTTCCTCTATGCCAGCTTTAGCGGATCTGGGCGTCTTTCGCGAACTCTGCAATTCTGTTGTTCGGCGTCGGTACATCCCACAAACCCGAGACTAGCCGTCCGGGATAGGTTCGTCGCGCACCAGCACTGTCGGTCGGTTACTGAAAGTTGGCGAAGGGACACAAATGTACTAGACCAACAAACACCGCAACATTCCCCTTCGTGACCTGCCTATCTCCAGGGATTCAAGCAAAGATGCAGGAGTAACACCTTTCCCCAGCCTGAGCCGCGAGACCTGTTTGGCACTCACGTCAGATTGAGGGTCGGTGCTCCATATCCCCCGGCTGCCCGCCCGCGCAGCACAAAAAGGCGGCGTTGTGAGACGTCTTTGTTTGCTTCGGAGATTAGTTGGGTGCGCTCTCGTTCTGCTGAGCGTTCTTCTGCACGCGCATGTTGCCACCGCACAACTAACAGTCAACCCGTCAAGCCTAAACTTCGGCAGTGTTCCTGCTGGAAGCAGCGCGATGCTAGCGCTGATTCTGAGCAATTCCGGGGGATCGAGTTTGACGATCTCCCAGGCCGCAGTGACTGGATCAGGATTCAGCCTCGGGACTTTACCCCTGCCACTGACTCTGGCGGCCGGACAAAGTAGGACTTTCAGCGTCACCTACACGCCACCGTCTGCTGGCACCGGAATCGGCAGCCTGTCGCTGAGCTGGGCTCCCGTACTTCGCAGAGAGAAACATAGAGCTTCGAACAGCACGGTGACCCACGTCTTTTTGGCGGGAACGGGGGTGAGTCTGGCGACTGCTCCCACAGTCGCGGGCCAGCTGATTGCGAGTCCAGGCAATCTGGGTTTCGGCAGCGTTCAGGTGGGTAATAGCCAGGCCCTGCAAGAGACCGTGACCAACTCCGGCGGCTCCAGCGTCACCATCACGCAAGCACCCGTGACCGGTGCGGGCTTCAGCATGAGCGGCATGAACCTGCCCATGACGTTGACGCCGGGCCAGAGTGCGACGTTCAACGTAACCTTCGCGCCACAGTCCGGCGCAAGTGCCAGCGGCAAGGTTTCCATTGCCAGCAACGCTTCGAACGCCACCCTCACCATCCCCTTCTCCGGGACCGGAGTCACCCCCGGATCGCTGACCGCAAGCCCGGCGAGCCTCGGTTTCGGCAGCGTTCAGGTGGGCAATAGCCAGTCCCTGCAAGAGACCGTGACCAACTCCGGCGGCTCCAGCGTCACCATCACGCAAGCCCCCGTGACCGGTGCGGGCTTCAGCATGAGCGGCATGAACCTGCCCATGACGTTGACGCCGGGCCAGAGTGCGACGTTCAACGTAACCTTCGCGCCACAGTCCGGCGCAAGTGCCAGCGGCAAGGTTTCCATTGCCAGCAACGCTTCGAACGCCACCCTCACCATCCCCTTCTCCGGGACCGGAGTCACCCCCGGATCGCTGACCGCAAGCCCGGCGAGCCTCAGTTTCGGCAGCGTTCAGGTGGGCAATAGCCAGCCCCTGCAAGAGACCGTGACCAACTCCGGCGGCTCCAGCGTCACCATCACGCAAGCACCCGTGACCGGTGCGGGCTTCAGCATGAGCGGCATGAACCTGCCCGTGACGTTGACGCCGGGCCAGAGTGCGACGTTCAACGTAACCTTCGCGCCACAGTCCGGCGCAAGTGCCAGCGGCAAGGTTTCCATTGCCAGCAACGCTTCGAACGCCACCCTCACCATCCCCTTCTCCGGGACCGGAGTCACCCCCGGATCGCTGACCGCAAGCCCGGCGAGCCTCAGTTTCGGCAGCGTTCAGGTGGGCAATAGCCAGCCCCTGCAAGAGACCGTGACCAACTCCGGCGGCTCCAGCGTCACCATCACGCAAGCCCCCGTGACCGGTGCGGGCTTCAGCATGAGCGGCATGAACCTGCCCATGACGTTGACGCCGGGCCAGAGTGCGACGTTCAACGTAACCTTCGCGCCACAGTCCGGCGCAAGTGCCAGCGGCAAGGTTTCCATTGCCAGCAACGCTTCGAACGCCACCCTCACCATCCCCTTCTCCGGGACCGGAGTCACCCCCGGATCGCTGACCGCAAGCCCGGCGAGCCTCAGTTTCGGCAGCGTTCAGGTAGGGAATAGCCAGGCCCTGCAAGAGACCGTGACCAACTCCGGCGGCTCCAGCGTCACCATCACGCAAGCCCCCGTGACCGGTGCGGGCTTCAGCATGAGCGGCATGAACCTGCCCATGACGTTGACGCCGGGCCAGAGTGCGACGTTCAACGTAACCTTCGCGCCACAGTCCGGCGCAAGTGCCAGCGGCCAGGTTTCCGTTGCCAGCAACGCTTCGAACGCCACCCTCACCATCCCCTTCTCCGGAACCGGAGTCACCCCCGGATCGCTGACCGCAAGCCCGGCGAGCCTCGGTTTCGGCAGCGTTCAGGTGGGTAATAGCCAGACCCTGCAAGAGACCGTGACCAACTCCGGCGGCTCCAGCGTCACCATCACGCAAGCCCCCGTGACCGGTGCGGGCTTCAGCATGAGCGGCATGAACCTGCCCGTGACGTTGACGCCGGGCCAGAGTGCGACGTTCAACGTAACCTTCGCGCCACAGTCCGGCGCGAGTGCCAGCGGCCAGGTTTCCGTTGCCAGCAACGCTTCGAACGCCACCCTCACCATCCCCTTCTCCGGGACCGGAGTCACCCCCGGATCGCTGACCGCAAGCCCGGCGAGCCTCAGTTTCGGCAGCGTTCAGGTGGGTAATAGCCAGACCCTGTCCGTAGCAGTCACGAATACTGGAGGTTCCAGTGTCTCTGTTTCGCAGGCGACTGCGGCGGGAACCGGATTCAGCATCAGCGGTCTGAACTTGCCGTTGACCCTGGCCGCGGGCGAGAGTGTGACTTCCAGTGTGACATTCACTCCCCAATCGGCGGGAAGCAGCGGAGGAAGTGTTGCCGTGAGTTCCGATGCGCTCAACCCTAAACTGACGATAGCGTTGGCCGGCACGGGCACGGCGCCAGGCCAGTTGACGGTTACGCCGGCATCAGCCGATTTTGGCAGCGTCGTCGTCGGGACCAGCAAAAGTCAGACGGGCACGCTGAGCGCCAGCGGTTCGAGCGTTGCCGTGTCTTCAGCCAGCATGACCAGCATCGAATTCTCGATAAGCGGGATCAAATTACCACTCACGATCGCGGCCGGGCAGAGCGTGCCGTTCACGCTAACCTTCACCCCGCAAGCGTCAGGGAGCGCTTCGGCGACCGGCTCGTTCACTAGCAACGCCTCGAATGCTGCTTCGGAGAGCTTGACCGGTACCGGAACGGCGCCACCGCAGCACAGCGTGGATCTCAGCTGGAACAGCGTTTCCACTGTTGTGGGCTACAACGTCTACCGGGGGACCCAATCTGCCGGACCGTACACGAAAATCAATTCGGCGCTTGATGCGAGTACGGCTTACACGGACAATTCCGTTCAGGCCGGGCAGACCTACTACTATGTGACTACTGCGATCGATTCGAGCGGAGCGGAGAGTGGCTACTCCAGCGCAGTCCAAGCCGTGGTCCCTAGCCCCTAGGCTTCGAAGTGGTTACCTCTGGCCGCAGGCTGTCGGATGTGCGTTCATAGAGATTCCCCGCCTTCACCCGTAAGGCAAGTGTTGCTACGTTCCCCATCATTCGTGCCAAGCCGCCTCCACGCCGCCTTTCTCCAACCGTTGGCCTCGTCCAGTTCCTGATTCTAGAGCTGACCTGCACGGCAGGGCTCCCAGAGGCCGTTTGAAGGAGCTTCCGATCAACATGATCCCATTAGCGACATTAGAACCAGTCTCAGAGGCGCGTTACAACCACACCGATCGCTATTGCTAGAAATAACAGCGTATTTTCCGGACGATCATTAGCGACGAGCAACGCGAAGAGTTCGGCCATCTGGTTCAGGACTCGATCCGGAGAATCGAAACGGCCGAGTTCCTGCCCCACAGTGGCATCCGCTTCCCCCAGAACCCCTGCACCAGCTGTCCCTA
Organism: Terriglobia bacterium; assembly: GCA_963734265.1. Lineage (GTDB taxonomy): Bacteria > Acidobacteriota > Terriglobia > Terriglobales > Acidobacteriaceae > JAIQFF01. The sequence continues at coordinate 47,515 of CAVTGN010000007.1, read as the reverse complement.
CATTGGTCTCTGTCTGGGAAGGCCGGACCTGACCGAAGCGGCACTGGTGCGGCGTCCAGGAGCAGAAGACTTTGGTCTGTTTGACGAGCTTACGTACTAGCATTGCGCCCATGTTGCCCAAGCTCAACCAGAAGCGGGCTCTATTCGTTCTGACCAAGATTGACGAGATCCTGGCCTGGGAGCGGCGGTCCGAAGCCGAGCGGGATACCCGGTTCGTGGAACTGGGACGATATCTGTGTGAAGTGCGGGCGGGACAGTACTGGCGGCTGGAGAACCTGAAGTCCTTTGACGAGTTTCTGGCCAGGCGGTTCCCGGAGTCGAGGCGGAAGGCGTACTACCTCATGTCAATCCATGAGCACCTGCCGCCGCAGGCCAGAAGGGAGCTAAAGGAAGTGGGATGAACGAAGGGACTGGAGTTGGCGAAAGTGGCCAGGAGGGATGGCCAGGAGTTCGATTGTGCAACCTGGCTGCACAAGGCGCGCTCCATGCCGAAAGATGAGTTCAAGCGGGAAGTGGAGCGGGAACTGACGGGGCGGGAATCGGAACCGTGGAAAAATGATCTCCAATCGCGATACTGGCTATCAGCTCATGGGAACTTCGCAGGCAACCAAGTTGCGAGACTAAAGTTACAATTAGCCCCAGGGCGATTGCAAGCAGAACTATCAGGACTATTACCCAGAGGGTCCTGTTGTGAACTCGCTTCTGCCACCGATAGCGCACAAACAAAGAGGTGCACCAGAAGGTCGATTGGACCAGCTACGAATTAAGCGGATGTTACCGGGAGCCAGCTGCTTGGATTAATCCACCAAGGTGGGTCGAAACATGAAATGGGTTGCCCGTTTCAGGACCTTCGCTCGCGACGATCCGATCACGCAATTAGATTGTCGCCCCGCAGATTCAGGTGCATAACGCTCTTTCGCCACAGAGGAAAAGACGTTATTGGCACTCGAACCGATCAGCCGAATGAAGCCTCAACGATCACGCGGATGACGGCGAGCATTACGGCATACACAACGATATCTTGGTCCTGTTCTTCGATCCACGGTTTGCCTAATCGGACCGTCATACTCCGCCCGGGACTTTCTTTCGGACGCCACCTCGCCGGAGCAGCTTCGTGCTCCATGGCAAATCAGCGGTACATTAGCACGATAAATAGCATTAAATAAATGCGAACCAAACCCGGGCGCTTTAGCAGTAAATTCTTTTGGCCAAATGAAATGCGAAGCTCGCGTCCAAGTGGATAGCTAGGGCCGATGTGAACGCTTCAGATCCAAGTATCATTTGCAGACTTTACCATCAGCCGTTTTGAAGTATTCCTGCCGCGCTTGCCTCTGGGTCGTAAATCTGCCGCCCTCTGTTTTTCCATACAGTTCTGTGCCTGGACAATAATAAAGCCCGGTGTGAAAGTCAACCCAGACTCCAACGTCCGGGTGATCGTCGGGCACTGGCATGGACGGCGCCGCAGCCAGACCGAGCTTCAACTGAGAGTTCTTGAAACACTGTGAGATTCGTTTCCGGAGATTTTTGCGGTAACGATAGTACAAGCAAGAAAATAAGCACCGATGTTCCAAGATATATCTTGGATCTGTGCATTTCCCACTGCTGCTTCGGCCACCTCGAGGGTTTCGTGACCGCCTTCCAGAGTGATTGTTGATCAGTTTCGAAAACGGCGTCCTTTTCGGCCAAAATGCTGCGCAGCGCGCCTTCTGCCGCGACACCCGGTTCGACCTCCGGAGTCGATTCGACGTCCGATCCGGGTTCAGGAACAGTAAGAGCTGATTGAACTCCCGAACTCAAATCATGTTTTTCCTTCAGCGCCCCCTCCATTTTAGCTGCCAGAGTTTCGATCATCGCTTGCAGATCCTTCGTTCAACTTCCAGCGACTTCTCTCTCACGACTTGCAGCGTCAGTTATTCCGGTGGGGGCGAATATCGCTATGTCTGTTTTGCGGTTCCAGGCCCAAGTTGGTCCGTCGGGTAGGATGGAACGGCCAACGATGTCGTACGATTTTGTCCCAGCACCCGAGACGGCAGCTTGCTCGTTTTTTTTCTCGAGGTTCGTTGAGTCTCTCTTTGACGCTTTTTCGCCTAAGTGAAAGAGATCGACTTCTGAGGCACTTGGCTGTGTGGGAGCTTCGTCCGCCTTAGTTTTGGTACCCAAGACGGCGGCTTGCTCGACTTTTTCTTTAGAGCTCGCTGAAACTATCTCCGCTTCTAGTGTCCCTAACTGAACCAGATCGACCCCGTTAAAAGCGGTTGGCCGTCTGGAAGTGTCTTCCGCCTCCGTCTTGGTGACTGGGACGGGGACGTGCTCGACGTTTTCGTTAGAACTCGTTGAAGCTATCTCCGCTTTTGTCGTCTCTAACTGAACATCGACCCCGTCAATAGTAGTTGGTCGTCTGGAAGTGTCTACCGCCTCCGTCTTGGCGACTGGGATAGCGGTTTGCTCGGCTATTTCTTCAGAGCCCGCTGAAACTATCTCCGCTTTTGTCGTCCCTAACTGAACCTGATCGACCCCGTCAATAGCAGTTGGTCGTCTGGAAGTGACATCGGCTTCCGGCTTGGCTTCTGAGACAGCGGCTTGCTCGGCTTTTTCTTCACAGCTCGTTTCGCCAAACTATCTCCGCTTTTGTGGTCTCTAACTGAAGCTGATCGACCGCGTCAATAGCAGTTGGCTGTGTGGAAGGGGCGTCCGCTTCCGGCTTGGCGTCTAAGACAGCGGCTTTGCAAGTTGTATCGATGCTAGTTGCCGGCGGATCTTCGGCCACGTTTCCCAACGACAGCCCGTTAGTCGTCTGCATGCCCCGCATGGCACTTGGACGCATGCCAGTATTTAACCGGATGCGATCCAGATCGAGATCAGCCAGTACCTCATTTAAAATTGCAGGATGCACCTGCTTCTGCTCAGCCGCTCTCGCCAACAGCAACGCATTGAAGCAAAGCGTGTTGATCTCGCGGGGAACACCACCGCTGCTTTCCCAAATTAATCTCACTGCTGCGGACGTGAACAGTGGCGGTCCCTTGTAACCAGCGATCATTAAACGATGTTCGATGTAATTTCTAGTGTCCTCTACAACGAAGGGAAGAAGGGTCGTCAAGATGGAGATGCGCTGGGATAACTGCGCCAGTTCAGGACTCGCGAGTCTTTCGGCCAGTTGTGGTTGACCGGCCAAAATAATCTGCAGCAGCTTGTCGTTGGAAGTTTCGAAATTCGACAGCAGTCGCACTGTTTCCAATACAGAAGTCGAGAGGCTTTGCGCCTCGTCGATAATCACGACTGTGAGCTTTCCGGCCCGCTTCTCGCGAACCAGCAAATCGTTAATGACCTCCTTCATCTCAACCAAGTCCGACTCGTGCGCCTCACCTTCCAGTTCTACAATCAATGAACGTAGCAGGTCGCTGGAGTTGCCCTGCGGCTGACACAAAAATCCAGTACGCGCAACCTCCTTAAATTGCTCCAGAACATCCATCAGTATGGTCGTTTTGCCCATCCCGGGCGGAGCGATTAGGGCTTGGAAGCCAACCCCGCATTCGATGCCGATGACAAGGGATGAAATTGCCTCGGCGTGGGTCTTGCTCTGATACAAGTAACGCGGGTCCGGTGTTACTCCGAAAGGGTTTTCACTTATGCCCCATCCGTCATAGAAGAGCTTGGGGCGCAGTTCGCCAATCCGTTGTATTGGGGGAGTTTGCTGGGCCCGTTCCTCAGTTGTGCGTAGCGACTGCGGATGGTCTGGTGACGGCTCCGCAACTGCAGCATTGATAAGATGGAGGTTGGTCATAGAACTACCCTCGCGATAGCATCAGCCACTGCTTCGATTTCCGTGCGAGTCAACTCGGCATAAATTGGCAGCAACAATACCTCAGCACACGCCCGTCCTGCAGGAGGAAGGGTGCCTGTGCCGTACTTCAAATAGGAATACATGGGCTGTAAATGCAGGGGAGTCGGGTAGTATACGGTGCTTCCAATTCCTCGTTTTTGCTGTTGCATCTGGACGAAATCATGTTATTTAGTACGGATGGTGTACTGATAAAAACGTGCGTACAGCAATCGCGCACAGTGGGCACGACCACTCCAGGGACTCTATTCAACTGCGTATCGTAGAGGAAAGCATTGGCTATTCTTGCCTCGCTCCAGCGGTCCAGGTGGCGCAATTTAACTCTTAGCACCGCCGCCTGCAGCTCGTCGAGACGACTGTTCCATCCGAGAGTTGAAAGTTGCGGCCGACTTTGCGGTCCAGGTAGGGCCGTCTGCCATAACAGCACAAGCAGGAAGGACGGCCGCCGCATAGGCATAAATCGCGCCCATGAGACTCTGCCATTGCGCTTTCATCCAAACTAGAGATATCCAAACCTGTGTCCTGCACGAGCAGGTTGATTCAAATAGGTTGCTCTCAAACGAAATAGTTCGTGATTGATCTACAGCAACCAAGACTGACTCAACACTCGAAGGGTCAGATTTCTCGTCAATCTTCGTCACCAAACAGAAGCCCTTTCGCAGCGTAGATTCAGAAAACCCAATTCAACATCGAAGCTGAGTTTCGCCTTTGGGTTTGAGGCGGATGCGAAACCCGATCTCAGCTTCCAGACGTATCAGGAGCAAATTTTGGCCAGCGACATGGAGGCCGACTGAATCACGAGGCAGAGATACCCACTAGTACATCGTACGTCCACCTTCGCGGCCCTTCTGACACTGTCCTTCCGGCACTGCCCTTCTGATTCTCGTCTTCTCCGTGAATGGTGATAAATTTTAAACGTTGAGGACAAAAGACATTCGGAGTTCGAGTAGCTGAGAGGAAAGCGGTAAATGGCTCCGGAGATGTGCACATTTCGATTTTCCGGAGTCTGCAAAGATCAGACAAAATAAGAAAGGTCAAGCGTATGCTTGACTAGGTGATCCCCCGTGCGACATATATTTCTTGTGACAGTGTTGCTGTTCGCGATGGGTGCTGCTGCCCAGAATAGCTATTACGTGGCTCCTACCGGAAGCGATTCCAACGATGGGTCGCAAACTCGTCCTTGGCGGACCATCAACCATGCTGACGGCGTAGTGGCCCCGGGGGACACAGTTCACGTCGCACCCGGAACCTATGGATCCGTGAGCCTAGGCAAGGCCGGTAGTTCGACCTCCCGGATTACCTATGTCTCCGACACTAAATGGGGTGCGCGAGTGCCTCCCGTCGTGAACATATCTGGAAGCTATGTTACCTTTAAGGACTTTGAAATTGATGGCACCCTCGCAGATGGGTGCTGCGGGGTCGATGCTGTTGGCACGACGGCTGACTGGATCATTGGCAATAAGATTCACGATACGGCCCCGACCGGAAATACCACGGGTAACTGTGTGATCTGCGTCGATGCAGGCGCGGTGGGCGGCGGCCATCACATCATCGATGGCAACTTTCTTTATCACAATAATGGGGGAGCGTCCGGTTCGACTCCCAACAACTCTGGGCAACATGGCATTTACTCGGAACTCTCCGGAGATGTTATTCGGAACAACATCGTAGTGGATCAAGGTGGGGGCTGGTGTATTACCTCTTGGCATAAGGTGGATCACTGGACCGTCGTCAATAATATTGCTGCTAACTGCCAAAATGGCGGGATTCTGGTCGATGACGATTCCTCAACCGGCGTAGTCAACGACTACACCACAATTAATAACAACATTGTAGTGAACAGCGGCTCCTCGGGTACTGGTAACGGGGGGATCAACCTCCGCGCCTGCGGTACTCACGTCGTCGTTATGAATAACCTGCTCTATGGCAACACGCCCAGCAGCTACGTTGCCTCTTGCGGCGGAGTAGTGCCGTCAGGGACCCTGACGGGATCTAATTCCACAACGTTCGTTAACTACACCGGCAGTAATCCTGACAACGCTGACTTTCACTCGAAAATTGGCGCCACCGCGATTGACCAGGGCACGACTACCTGCGCACCTACGGTGACGAATTGCGCTACCACCGCAGACTTCGATCTCAATACGCGGCCGCAGGGTACTGCAATCGATGTCGGCGCTTTTGAGTTTGTCCCAACTGCTGCTGCTAGACCCGACCCGCCGACAGGGCTAACCGCAGTGGTTCAATAGACTCGGGGCGAAGGACCCTTCACTATCGCTCAGTTCACGCGGCTTTGACTCCGAAGAGCGGTGCGCCCTACTGAGGAAATTGCAGCACGCGCAACTTCAATTCGACACGGTAGTATTGACGCGTCTATATCCTTGAGCAGCAGCTCAGGCAGCGAGCACCCGGCCAGAGGTTACAACTAGGGTTTGTGAAGAAAGGCCAGATAATGCGTAGATAACCCGTGTGATCGCAACGCGAGATCACAAAGGAGTGGCGAGATGCGACCTAGTCGGCGCGACAGAGGGGGCGCTAGCGTTAATCGCTGGAAAGTGGGATGGCAACCCGCAAACAGCTGTTTGACCTCGCGCTTCCCGACCCCGGACACATCTGGATTGAATGGATTATTCATGAAAAAATCGTACCAAACGATGTGCCGATCACGCTTCAAGACGCGGGTCATCTCGCGCGCAATCTGCCGCTTCATCTCGACACTCAGGACCGAGCTGAACAATGTGAACTGACAAACTAGATCGAAACTCTCGTCGGCAAACTCCAAATTGCTTGCATTTCCAATCTTAAGGGTCACGCTTGAGGGCAAGGTATTTCGCCCCTTAATTATCCTGGATTCTTGTAGGTCAACTCCGAATAGGTCCTCTGGTCTGGCCTGCCACATAATAAACCGCTGCAGCCAACTGCCGGTGCCGCAGCCCACTTCAAGAATCCTCTTTCCCTCCAGGGGTGCGTACCCCAAAGTATGCAACTTTGACAGCAAGCAGCGCTCAAGCTGTTGCAAACTGGAAAGACTCCCGAATTCAAAGCACGAATACCTGGAGTCTACTCCGGCAGCTTCGCGCCGCTGATAAGCTTGGAGAATTCGTCGTTCCTCAACTTTGTCGCCTGCGAAGGGAGGTATCATATTTAACCCATCGATTTTAATGATAGTCTCAGTCAGATTCGAGCTGCCCGCCTGAAGCATCGCGGCGGGAACATGAAGTAAACAGCGGGTCTGTATAACAGAACAAAAACGTTCTTTGTATCCGAGGGGTCGAGTGGGACATAAGCGGCCCCCGCCTTCAGGACGCCCAACTGCGCGATTAGCATTTCCAGTGAGCGCTCTACGCTAATGTAGAATAGTATGTCAGCCTTGCTCCTCGCTTCCTAGAGGTAGTAGGCTAATTGGTCTACTCAAGGCTAAGCTGCGCGGGTCATATTCTGGTCTCGGACATAGCTGCAATGGAGTCTGGTGATCACTGTACTCGCTTCTCAAATAGATACTGGATACCGTTTCCCCCGCTCATGGCCTGGTTCACCGCTAAGCTGCTTATGCCCTTTGGACGAAGGGGAAGAGCGAGATGAAGGGGCATTCGTTTGACATTATCTCTCCCGTGCGAAGTTCAATTTGCGGCGGGCCTTTTTGTTGCAGCTACTTCATCAATACAAGTCCTTAATTTTGCCGCAAGATCTCGAACAAACGGCTCTTCAAACATTTGCCCGGGATACATAGGCAAAGAGAATATTTCTACACCCCCAACGGCCAGGTTATGCCATCCCAGTTCCGGGCGCTGATATCTGGTCCACTGTCGGCTCGGGCAAACGTGTAAAATGTGGCCTCCGTATGCTTTAGGAACATAACTCAGTGCCGCACGTTCGTTGCATTTCGAAAGTTCAGATTCCCGATTCCGAAGATCATAAAATCTTCGCCGCAAGAAAGGGATCCTGTTCTTAGAGTTTGTTAACCTGAAATGCCTCCAGCCAAACCACCATTTTTCGATGTTAAATCGCGCATCGCCCAGCCAAGTTGGCTGCACTTTTGCCACATTGTATGTGTCCAACAGTGCTAACAAGCCTATTGTTTGTCCTTGACTACGGAGTTGCTGAGCCATTTCGAGAGCGATTGCACCTCCCATGCAGTAGCCGGTTAAAAAATATGGTCCGCTGCTTTGCACATCTTGGATTTCCTTTACATATTTGCATGCCATCTCTTCAATGCACATCAACGGAGAGCTCCGGCCATCCAGCCCTTGAGGCTGGAGCCCGTAGACGGGCTGATCCGGCCCAATGTGTTGCGCCAGGCTGCGATAAATGAGGAGATTTCCCGACTGGCCATGGGCGCAAAACAAGGGCGGGCGGGAACCACCCGGCTGAATCGGCACCAGAGAATCGCCCATGTCTTGCGAACTGAACTTCCGAATAACCTTGGCGAGTTTTTCTATGGTTGGTGCGTCGATTAGTGTAACCAACGGGAGTTTGAGGTTGAAAATCTTCTCAATCTGCGCAAATAAATGCGCTGCCAGCAAGGAGGCTCCGCCCAACTGAAAAAAGTCGTCCCGAACGTCGATCGGTTGTTTGCCGAAGCCCTTTTGCCAAATCTTCAGCAGTTCCAGTTCGACTGTGTCTTGCTGAAGAATAGACGTTTGTGGGTTGGCGGCTGCTGACTCGGCCTTAGTTGTTGCGCGGGTCCTGGCAATCGATGCATCGCTAACCCGCTCCTCAGGATCTCTTGCCATGGATTCTAGGGTTTTCCTGTACTGCTCTAGAATCTGCCGTATTGTCCCAGGGTCGAATAGATCAGTGTTGTACTCAAGACTTACTCTGAGCTGCGGTTGAAAACTGAGCCATACCGATAAATCGTATTTGCTAGTCTTGGTATCAAGTGGCATCCACTCCAAAGCCATGCCGGGAATCTGTAATTCTTCCTTCGGAGCGTCTTGTACGACGAACATGATTTGGAAAAGAGGATTCCGGCTCAGATCCGGTCGTGGTTCGATCTCCGCCAATAGCCTCGCGAAAGGCAGATCCTGATAAGAATACGCATTCAGCGCCTCTTTGCGAACGCGGCCGAGTAACTCCCGAAAAGTCGGATTGGCGGAGAAGCTGGTACGGATCACGAGGTCATTTGCGAAACGACCGACCAGGGGTTCAACTTCCGTTAAAAGACGGTTTGCCGCACAAGATCCCACGACTATATCATCATGCCCTGATTCACGGTGCAGCAGACACTGAAAAGCCGCCAACATGGTCATGAAGAGGCTAGCCCGCGCTTTCTGGCTTAGCTGTTTCAGTGAATTCGACAGAGTGTCAGGCAAGATTTCTGTTTCTATAGCACCGCGATAGGTACGGTGTGGCGGCCGAGGATGGTCAAGCTTGAGGTGATGAAAGTCGCTTCTGTCTGCGAGTCGCGTTTTCCAGAACGCAAGGCGGGTCGCGAGTCCGTCCCCCTTAAGCTGGTCGTGGTGCCATCGGATGAAGTCGCCATATTGGAAGCCCGGCAGTTCTTGCAAAGGATTAGACTGACCTGCGGAGGTGGCCCGATAGAGTTGGAAAATCTCTCCGAGTAGAATTCCTGTCGACCAATCATCGCACACTAAGTGATGGGTGGTTAAGAGCAGGATGTGCATGTCCGCTGCGAGTTCTACTATGTGAAGTCGCAACGCAGGCTCACGCGCGAGATCGAAAGGCCTGTTCGTTTCTTCCAGAGCAAGTTCGCGCCATCGCAATTCTGCTTGTTCTGTGCCCAAACCTCTTAAGTCAGTGACCTGCGCAGCTATTGGCTGTGGCGGTGACACGATTTGCGTCAATTGATCATTTACGATGCGGAAAGTCGAGCGCAAGACCTGATGGCGTTGTTGTACTTGCTGGACCGCGGAAATCACGGACTCAGTTTTAAGTTGTCCTCGAATACGCAAACACATGGGAAGGTTGTAAGCGGCGCTATTCGATTTGTACGGGTCCTGAATCCATGATCGTTGGTCGAAAAACCACGCCGGAACAGGAAATGTGTCTTCCACCGGCAAATCGTGGTGACTATGTCTGATTTGGTCCGAGACTGACTCCGCCCGGCTCCCTGGCTGGAGTCCTCCAGGTATCAAAGGGTCTATAGGAAAAGATATTGGCTGATTCATGATACGGTTAAGTCGGAAAGTCGTGTCTGGGGATGATCCGCGACCGTCTGTAGCAACCTACGGAAATCATCGAGCATTCCCGTGATGGTTGAGATTCTGAAAAGATCAGGATTGTATTGCACACGACCGGTGATGCCCTGGGCTCTATCCTCCCAAACGAAGTATAAGTCCCACTTCGCCCCGCCACTTTCAAGGTCCATCGGAGTCAAATCCCATCCTGAACCAACATCGGGCACGCTTGGTTCGAGCGATGCCGCCACCTGGAAGATCGCGTTACGGCTTGGATCGGATCCGCACCCAAGGTCATGCACTACGAGTTCAAAAGGGACGTCATCGTGAGAGAGAGCCCCTAAGATCGCTTCGCGCATACGGCGCAATAGTTCGCAAAAAGACGGATTGTCTGATAGATCGGTGCGTATGCCCACTGGATTGAGGAAATAGCCCATTGAGCCCTGAACTTCTGATCGGTCGCGACCGGCGGGAGTAACAGTGCCGACGATAATATCCTCCTCCTTTGTATAAAGGTGCAGCAAGCAAGTGAATGCCGACATTAGAGTTGCAAACAACGTGACGTTCTGGTTTTGGCTGAGCGCTTTGACGGCTTCGGCCAAGCTCTTGGGCAATGCGAACGGGTAAATCGCGCCACTGAAGCTTTCCTTGGCGGGACGGGGATAATCATTAGGCCACGGCAGCTTTGGAAGCTCACCAGCAAACTGTCTTCGCCAGTACTCCAATTGGCCAGCGAGTCTCTCCTTTTGAAACCATCGTCGCTGCCAGTAGGCGTAGTCAGAATACTGAATAGGAGATTTAGGTAAAGAAGAGGACTTGCCTGTAGAGAACGCGTTGTAGAGTGCCACCAGCTCCGGAAAAAAGACCTGGTACGCGGTTACTCCGTCAAGAATGATCTGATGCACAGCCATGTGCAGCCGGTACTTGTGATCGCTCAACCTGACCAGAGTGGGTCGAAGCAGGGGTCCGTGGCTTAGATCGAATGGACGACGCAGATCCTTGGTCGCCAGCCTCAAAGCATGTGGTTCGCGGTCGGGGTCTGCAAGATTTCTCAGGTCCAGCACGGGCAAGGAAACCGTTGGTGCCGGGTGGATCACCTGGACCGGATGTCCCCCGACAATCTCGAAGGTGGTGCGCCAAATCTCGTGCCGCCTGATTACTTCAGTGAGGCCTTGCTCCAGGGCACTAACGTCTAAGGCACCCGTGCGGTGAATGGTGATCGACTCGTTATAAAAGAGTGGCATGCCACCCGAAACCTGGGCACGAATCCACAGCTGCTCCTGTGCTAGCGATAGCGGGGCGAGCTCGGTGCGTGGTTTCGCACCGATTAGGCTGCCATCAATCCCAGCCTTAACGATTTCTCCGCGGAGGTACTTCTCTAGCAGAGCGCGCTTAGCCTCTGAGAGATGCGTGGTTTCAGATATCAAAGCTCCCATACGCTTAGAAGCTAACGGGTAAAGCCGTCAGTCCCCGTAGTCCGAGATTACTTCGCCAGGTAAGAGGGCCGGGTTCCAAAGCCAAATTCGGAAATCGTCGTAGCATGGTTTCGAAGGCGATCTGGCCTTCGATCCTCGCCAGGGGCGCTCCAAAGCAGAAATGTGCCGCCCAACCAAAAGCAAGGTGGCGGTTGTCCTGACGGGTGATGTCAAGCCGATCGGGGTCTGGAAATCTTTCGGGATCGCGATTGGCGGCTCCCATCACCGCAATTACAGCCTGATGCTTGCGAATTTGTTTCTCTCCCATCATAGTGTCTTCCGGAGCGAGGCGGGCAGTGTGTTGGCTTGGGGCCTCATAGCGCAGTAGCTCCTCGACTGCGGAAGGAATCAGCGTGAGATCGGAGCGCAGCTTTTCAAGTTGGTGCGGATTCCGCAGGAGTGAAAGCAGCCCATTGCCTATCAGATTGGTTGTAGTTTCCTGGCCTCCGACCATAGTCACGATACAGTTCGCAATGACCTCTTCTTCGCTTAGCCGGTCACCATCGATTTCGGCACTTGTCATTGAGCTAACGAGTCCACCGCGGGGACGTAACTTCTGTTCTCGAATAGCCGAGCGGAAATAAGCAGTCATTTCTTCTACGGCCCGAAGGATCCGGAGAGCGCGGTCGGGATTGTGTTGGAAATTCCCGAGCATTTCGGCAAAATCCTGCGACCACAGCTTTAATTGCTGGTGATCTTCCACTGGCACACCCAGAATCTCGGCAGTCACAATGCAAGGGAGGGGCTCAGCCAGGTCGGCGATTACATCCATCCGTCCTTTGTCCTGGACTGCGTCGAGCAGGCTATTCGTGATTTCCTGGATATGCGAGCGCAAAACTTCCACTCGCCGGGGCGTGAACGCCTGCGAGGCCAGACTTCGCAGCCTGGTATGTGTGGGTGGATCCAGGAACAACATTTGTTGTACCATTACCTTGGCGATTGGGCCGAGAACGGATAACCCCATTTCGTTTAGCTTCTCCGGGGTGGGCGTGCGGTCGGCTGAGTACTTAAGCAACACCGTTAGCACGTCGACATAGCGGGTGACCACCCAGGCATGTAGGAATGGGTCCCAATGAACTGGATCCTCGGTCCGCAACCGCTGGTACAAGGGGTATGGGTTGGCCAGAACCTCAGGATCGAGCAGGTGGTACAGGCTCAGCGCAGGATCCGGCACGACTTGGGAAGCCATAGTAAGTCTCACGCACAACTTTCAGTGGAAGGCGGAGCTGTAAGCCGAAGCGCTTCCTCTTCACTCATTGCTTCCAGTTTAGCAATAAGCAGTTGCTCGACTTCGAGGGCTAGTTCCGCCACTGTGGGACGATCAAAAAGGCTGAGCAAAGACAGGTCGACGCCGAAACTATCTCGGACCCTCGCGATTACCTGGGCTCCCAGTAGAGAGTTTCCTCCGAGGAGAAAAAAGTTGTCGTTTACTCCGACTCGTGGCAAACGCAACAGCGAGGCCAGCATACTGGCAATACGCTCTTCTACTTGTGTGCGCGGCGCCATGTACTCGTCGTCGTTGAGTATGTGCGGATGGGTTGGCGCTGGAAGCGCCTTCCGATCCACCTTGCCGCTGGGAGTCAATGGGAGAGTTTCTAAAGGACAAAAAATGGCTGGTATCATGTACTCGGGTAAATGCATCCGCAAAAATTCTCGCAGGACTCTGGCGGTGAGCGCTTGTGGCTGATTTGGTACCACATAGGCAACCAGTTGTTTCTCGCCTGAGATGTCCGCCCGAGCTGCAACGAAACTGGCCTGGATCTTCGGATGTCGATCCAGCACTGCAACAATTTCATCAGGTTCGATGCGATAGCCCCGAATCTTGATCTGATCGTCCGTGCGGCCTAAGAATGCAATCTGACCATCGGGCAAGTAGCAGGCCAGGTCTCCCGTTCTGTACAAGCGCGAGTTTGGTTGGTCGTTAAAGGGGTTCGGAATAAAACTCTCGGCGCTGAGATCCGGCCGGTTGCGATACCCTCGAGCAAGTCCCATCCCGCCAATGTACAACTCGCCCGGGCTCCCGGGTGGCAACTGACGCAAATCCTTATCAAGAATGTAGACTTGCATATTGAAGATTGGTCGACCAATGGAGGGAAGTCGATCCGGAGTTCCATCCGCTGTTACTAGCCCCGACGTGGTTACCACGGTACATTCCGTGGGACCGTAATTGTTTACAAGGGAAAAGGGCAGCCCCGGCCTGGGGTGATGGCGTAGCGTGTCTGCTCCGGTTAGTAAGACCCGGAGAGATGTATTCGTTGGCCATTCGAGCTGTATGAGTCGCTCCGCCATTGGAGTCGGAGCAAAGGCTATAGTAATTGCGTTCTCGACGAACCAATCTCGAAAGCGCTCCGGGTCAGTGCGAGTATTGTCATTCGGTACATGCAGGCTTGCCCCGCTGGTGAGATATGGCCAGATTTCCCAGACCGCCGCGTCGAACCCCGGACTTGCCTGCTGCACGGCCCGGTCGCGGGGTGTTAATGCGAAGGTTTGGCGATGCCAATGTACGAGATTGTTCAAACCCGAATGAGTTAGTTCTACTCCCTTGGGCCGACCGGTTGAACCGGAAGTGTAGATCACATAAGCCAGATTCTTGCCATGCACCTCGATTCTTGGGGTTTCAGACCCATCAACGTTGAAAGAGGAATCAGTTTGCCGCCCTTGCAGATCCAATGTGATGAGCCGCCACGTGCCGGCAGGCAATCCCGGAACCATGCATTCTCCAGTAATTAACACTGGAACTCGCGCATCGTCTAGCTGAAAAGCCAGGTGAGCAGCTGGGTAGTTTGCATCTAGCGGCAGGTATGCCCCGCCTGCTTTGAGGATTGCAAGGGCCCCGACTACCATGGCTATTGAACGTGGTAAACAGAGTCCGACTACGACATCTGGCCCCACGCCAAGGAAACGCAAGTGCCGGGCTAGCTGGTTAGATCGAGCGTCTAACTCCTGATAGGTTATGGTCGAGCCGCTTGCCGAAACAGCCAGCGAGTGTGGTGCAGCGGTTACCTGGGCGGCCACCAATTGAGCAACAAATCCCTCTTCTAGATTAGGCAGGCGGGGCGCATCCAAAAATGGGCGCTCCCCAATTTCGGGATGACCCAGAGAAGTCGTCGCATTTTCACTCGGCTTAAACATGAGACGTCCGCTGAACATTTTGGTTTCCTTTATCGCGGGTTCGTTCTTCCCGCAAAGGTACGGTTGGACCTAACCACTCTTAGCAGTATGAATGTGGAGCTATTAGGGGAGGAAGGCGCTATTCGCCACAGCAAACTCTAGCCACTCACATTGCTTAAGCGAAGCACTTCGAACTCCGTGAGAATACTCTAAGTCTCGGTTGATAAGATGTCTATTTTTTGTAAAATTTAAGGAGCCGTTAACGTTGACCAGTCCGAATCCATGGGTGACTCTCCTTGACCGCGACGAGCCCGACCTTGCAACAGAAGCCAGTCAGTCCTCTTCCAAGCAAACCGCTCTGATGCTGGCATTGCTGGTCGTGCATTGGCCATCTTTCTGCAGGTCGAATTGCCATCTGTGTCTGGGGCAAGTCCACAACCTTCCGTTCTCCTGCCATCCCAGGCTCAGGTCCCCGCCTTGATGGGGACAATATCTATCGATGGAGTACCGGATGCCGCCGGCTTCCACCGTTACACGCGTCTGCTTTTCTTGGATGTTCAGGAGGCGAGCGCAAAACCAATTCATGTCCTCGGTTTCCATCAAGAGAAAGCCCTGGATGACGGTTTGGTAGACGTCGGGCTGCCGGTTCAAGCGCATTCGAAAGGTCAGCGCAAACTCTTCCCATGTGAGCTTCCCGTCCAACACGCGTGCCACTTGCCAGCAGGGAGCCCGAAGAGAGTAGTAGTTCTGGTCGCGGATCTGTTCGACTAATTCCACTACTCCCCTGGGGAAGTCAACCCTCGCCATTCGATGCCCTCCGCCATTCAGGCCGAAATAGAGGGGGGTGGGAACCCGCTCACGCAGGGTCAAGGTGGAGAGCTTGCGTTCGAGTTCTCCCCGAAGTCGCTCCAGGATGGCGTCAGTTTGCTCCCCACAATATTCGTACTTTTGTTGCGCAAAAAAATTCTCATACAAGGCAGCGTAAGATCGAATGTATGACTCGACGTTCTCTTCCTCGACGCGCTCACTCACTCGTTTTACGTAGTCGCCCGACTCTACGTCCAAAACATCCCCGGGCATGACCTCGGTGCAGCGCGTGCTCGAATTCACCATCCGCTGGCCCAGGTATTTGAGTAGTTTAGGAGCACGGGGGAAAATGTTAACAGATTCAAAATTCAGATGAACCAGCGTCGGATCCAGGAAACACGCAGGTCCTGCGGAGGGGATAAACGTACGCGGATTGAGAACGTCAATCGCCCGGGCTACAGTTTCAAACTTGCTCAGGGATTTATGTTCCGAGATTTGGGTGTAAACGTTGGGGGGGTAATCGTAACAAGTGGGGTGCCAGGTGGCCCCGGAAAACTGGCAGGCAAAAACATCGATGGGTGCCTGCTCTTGAGCGATAGACGGCAGCAAGTCATATAACTTGCAATCGTTTAAGTTTAAGAATGAATGTCCATCGGCTTTGATCAGGATGGCAGAGTCGCGGTTCAACCCCGAATCATCCAGATAAAGCTTCAGATATCCGCCGGGGATCGGCACTTCCTGTTCATGGGCGAAGCTGATGAACGCTTTGGGTCGATAGTCGGCGAAAGACTCACGGAGAGCGCGGCGCCGGAAATGGGGAACCAGGATGGTGAAATCACGGTCTTGCAAACTGTTGAGGAATGCAGGGTCGAAATGATCTTTGTGCTCGTGGCTGATGTATAGAAACCGCTCTTTGCGCGAATCGGAAAGCTTTTCGCGAACGAACGCGGCCATGTGATGATTGCGGGGAAACTGGAACCAGGCTGAATCAAAAGCTCCGTGAGCCGAGACCCATGGATCTGTAACCAGGACGCATTTGGGGGTTTCGACACAGAAGCCGGCGTGTCCGAGATAGGTTATATGCATGGCCTAAGTGGCGGTCAGTGCGATCGGGTGCAATTCCACTGTCAATTAAAAGGCTGTGAGCAGGAACACATGTACGTGGAGGGCAGCGTGACGCGGGTCATCTAGATTTACTGAGTGCTCTGTATCGGCATTGACGGTACCAACGGCGACAATCTGGCCAAAATCGTTAATGCCGGTCGCCCAAGTGAGGACCAGCCCGGACTTAGGTGGAATCAGGGTGTTCAAATCCTGCACGCCCGTACTGCTGCTCCATATAAAAGCCCGGCCCCCAGTGAGGTGGTTGACATACCTACGACTTGACCAGAACTGTTGATATCAAAAGGAATCGTCGATGTGCTGTCGGGAAGGCCGCCGATGTCCTGCATTCCCGCGGCACTGGTCCAGAACAAAAGCACGAGTGCCCCCTGAGCCGACCGACCAGCCAATGACTTGTCCGGAATCGCTGATGCCCCGTGCCTTGCTCTCCGTATCCCCCGGGAGGACACCCAAATCCTGCATGCCAGAGGCGCGCGTCCAAAGAAAAGCGTGCGAACCAGCAGAATTGGCTGAGAACCCGACCACCTGACCGTTGTTATTAATGGCCTGAGCCTCGCTGGAGTTGCTGCCCGGAAAGTGCTCCGAGGTCTTCCATCCCTGCGGAGGACGTCCAGAGGAAAGCATGTTCGCCTCGCGGGCCGCTTGAGTAACCCACAACCTGGCCAGCGTCGTTTATGCCAAATGCCCGACTCGCGTTGTCGCCGGGCAGAGTGCCGCAGGTCCTTCAACCCGGAGGACGCTGTCCAGAGGAAGGCGTGAATACTAGTTGCGGTGTTGGACTCTCCAACGACTTGGTTGGAACTATTGACCGCGAAGGCAGCGCTGTAATCTCCCCTGGAAGAGTTCCGCAAATCCCGAATTCCAGCCTGGGGACTCGCGAAAAAATGCGTGATCCTTAAAACCATGGGGAAAGCCGGAAACGCCAACCACCGAGCCGTTTCGATTGATGTGGTGTGCCACCGCGGTGCCGCCTTTTAGTGAACCAACGTCTTTGACCCTGTAAGAAACCGCAGCGAGCTGTCCTGTGTCTGCAACGACCATGCTGAGGAGGACAGCTAAAAGTCGAATCCGACAGGAAGAAATCGTCATAATTGTTGCTCCCTGCTCGACACTGGGAGTTTCACCTCGCGGCGTCGATGACCTTCGGTTCAATGCAACTCCACGCAGGCGGACTGTGCCCATACGCTGGCACCGAGATTGGCTCGGATGATCACCAGGGTCGCAGTGGGGGCGGTGTTTTCCATGAAGGCTTCCCCAATGTTGGTCGTACCTCCTGAAGTCGCAGTCGCCTGAATCAGGGTCCCGGTATTGGCGGTGGGGACAGTGGCGCCCGCGCTGACGATTCCGCCCACAACGAAATCATTGGCATTGGCGATGGGATTGAGATAGCAATCCATGGTCGTCCCGGTGCCGCTGTTGTAGGTGTTGGTCAGGAAGGCGTTGACCCCACTGTACTCTGCCGCCGCCACCGTCATGCCGTTGGCGGGATAAGCGGTGGTGACCGTGATTTGCTTCGCTCCCCCGTTGACCCGGAGCACTCCCCACAATTCCACACCCGCAGTCGAGCCATTGACGCTGGTTCTCAACGCGGTATAGGTCGAACTGCCCCCCGTCGCGTTATCCACCACTCTGGAAGCGATGGGAATACTGCGTGCCGTACCATCTCCCAGCACCGTACCTACCGTATTGCCCGCGGTCAGGTTAGAGCCGAATGTGCAATTAATCGTCTGCACGTTCGAGGTGGAATGATTCACGCAGGATTGCACGCGCACGATCCGCCGCCTCCGCCTCCCGATGAAGTGA
Organism: Terriglobia bacterium; assembly: GCA_963734265.1. Classification (GTDB taxonomy): domain Bacteria; phylum Acidobacteriota; class Terriglobia; order Terriglobales; family Acidobacteriaceae; genus JAIQFF01. Next base: position 29,222 of record CAVTGN010000007.1, on the reverse strand, counting down.
GCACCGTCAGTGTCGCGGTCTGAGTTCCCGCTGTTGTAGTTGCCGGTGATCGTCACTGCCGTGTTAGCTGCCACCGCCGTGGTCGTGATCGGGAAGGTGGCGGTGGTCGAGCCCGCGGCTACGGTCACGCTGGCCGGCACCGTGGCGGCAGTGTTGTTGCTCGACAGCGTCACCGTGGCTCCGCCCGTCGGTGCCGCCCCGCTCAGGGTGACGGTCCCGGTGGAGGAACTGCCTCCAGTCACACTCGTGGGATTCACTGCCACCGAGGATAACGACAAGGCCGCCGGGGTTACCGTCAGGGTCGCGGTCTGGGTCCCGCTGTTGTAGGTGCCCGTGATGGTCACCGTGGTCGTGCTTCCGACTGTGCTGGTCGAAATCGGGAAGGTGGCAGTGGTCGAGCCCGCGGCTACGGTCACGCTGGCCGGCACCGTGGCGGCAGTGTTGTTGCTCGACAGCGTCACCGTGGCGCCGCCCGTCGGTGCCGCCCCGCTCAGGGTGACGGTCCCGGTGGAGGGACTGCCCCCAGTCACACTCGTGGGATTCACTGCCACCGAGGATAAGGAAGTCCCGGATGTCGAAGCCGGCTTGCAACTCCACGCAGGCGGACTGTGCCCATACGCTGGCACCGAGATTGGCTCGGATCATCACCAGGGTCGCAGTCGGGGCGGTGTTTTCCATGAAGGCTTCCCCAATGTTGGTCGTACCTCCTGAAGTCGCAGTCGCCTGAATCAGGGTCCCGGTATTGGCGGTGGGCACAGTGGCGCTCGCGCTGACGATTCCGCCCACAACGAAATCATTGGCATTGGCGATGGGATTGAGATAGCAATCCATGGTCGTCCCGGTGCCGCTGTTGTAGGTGTTGGTCAGGAAGGCGTTGACCCCACTGTACTCTGCCGCCGTCACCGTCATGCCGTTGGCGGGATAAGCGGTGGTGACCGTGATTTGGTTCGCTCCCCCGTTGACCCGGAGCACTCCCCACAATTCCACACCCGCAGTCGAGCCATTGACGCTAGTTCTCAACGCGGTATAGGTCGAACTGCCTCCCGTCGCGTTATCCACCACACTAGAAGCGATAGGAATACTGCGTGCCGTACCATCTCCCAGCACTACCATGACCGTATTGCCCGGTGTAAGGTTAGCGCCGAATGTGCAACTAATCGTCTGCACATTCGAGGTTGAATGATTCACACAGGATTGCACGCGCACGATCCCGCCGCCTCCGCCTCCCGATGAAGTGAGCACGGTCAGGGTCGCGGTCTGAGTTCCGCTGTTGTAGTTGCCGGTGATTGTCACTGCCGTGTTAGCTGCCACGGCGGTGGTAGTGATCGGGAAGGTGGCAGTGGTCGAGCCCGCGGCTACGGTCACGCTGGCCGGCACCGTGGCGGCAGTGTTGTTACTCGACAGCGTCACCGTGGCGCCGCCCGTCGGTGCCGCCCCGCTCAGGGTGACGGTCCCGGTGGAGGGACTGCCTCCAGTCACACTCGTGGGATTCACTGCCACCGAGGATAACGACAAGGCCGCCGGGGTTACCGTCAGGGTCGCGGTCTGAGTCCCGCTGTTGTAGTTGCCCGTGATTGTCACCGTGGTCGTGCTGCCGACGGTGGTGGTAGTGACCGGGAAGGTGGCAGTGGTCGAGCCCGCGGCTACGGTCACGCTGGCCGGCACCGTGGCGGCAGTGTTGTTACTCGACAGCGTCACCGTGGCGCCGCCCGTCGGTGCCGCCCCGCTCAGGGTGATCGTCCCGGTGGAGGGACTGCCTCCGGTCACACTCGTGGGATTCACTGCCACCGAGGATAACGACAAGGCCGCCGGGGTTACCGTCAGCGTCGCGGTGCGGGTCCCGCTACTGTCCGTGCCCGCAATGGTTATGGCTGTGGACGTACTGCACGGCGGTGGTGGTGATCGGGAAGGTGGCAGTGGTCGAGCCCGCGGCTACGGTCACGCTGGCCGGCACCGTGGCCACTGTCGTGTCGCCGCTCGACAGCGTTATCGTCGATCCGCCCGTCGGTGCCGCCCCGTTCAGGGTGACCGTCCCAGTCGACGAACTTCCCCCGGTCACACTCGCGGGGTTCAGACTCAGCCCCGATAACGCGGGTGGGGTCACGATTAGCGTCGCCGTCTGAGTCCCGTTGTAGTTGCCCGTGATTGTCACTGTCGTCGTTGCTTCCACGGCGCTGGTAGTAACCGGGAAGGTGGCAGTGGTCGAGCCCGCGGCTACGGTCACGCTGGCCGGCACCGTGGCGGCGGTGTTGTTACTCGACAGCGTCACCGTGGCGCCGCCCGTCGGTGCCGCCCCGCTCAGGGTGACGGTCCCGGTGGAGGGACTGCCCCCAGTCACACTCGTGGGATTCACCGCCACCGAGGATAAGGAAGTCCCGGATGTCGAACCGGCTTGCAACTCCACGCAGGCGGACTGTGCCCATACGCTGGCACCGAGATTGGCTCGGATCATCACCAGGGTCGCAGTCGGGGCGGTGTTTTCCATGAAGGCTTCCCCAATGTTGGTCGTACCTCCTGAAGTCGCAGTCGCCTGAATCAGGGTCCCGGTATTGGCGGTGGGCACAGTGGCGCTCGCGCTGACGATTCCGCCCACAACGAAATCATTGGCATGTGCGATGGGATTGAGATAGCAATCCATGGTCGTCCCGGTGCCGCTGTTGTAGGTGTTGGTCAGGAAGGCGTTGACCCCACTGTACTCTGCCGCCGTCACCGTCATGCCGTTGGCGGGATAAGCGGTGGTGACCGTGATTTGGTTCGCTCCTCCGTTGACCCGGAGCACTCCCCACAATTCCACACCCGCAGTCGAACCATTGACGCTGGTTCTTAACGCGGTATAGGTCGAACTGCCCCGGTCGCGTTATCCACCACGCTAGAAGCGATAGGAATACTGCGTGCCGTACCATCTCCCAGCACTACCATGACCGTATTGCCCGCGGTCAGGTTAGCCCCAAAGGTGCAACTAATCGTCTGCACATTGGAGGTTGAATGATTCACGCAGGATTGCACGCGCACGATCCCCCCGCCGCCTCCCGATGAAGTGAGCACGGTCAGGGTCGCGGTCTGAGTTCCGCTGTTGTAGTTGCCGGTGATTGTCACCGCCGTGTTACCTGCCACGGCGGTGGTGGTGATCGGGAAGGTGGCAGTGGTCGAGCCCGCGGCTACGGTCACGCTGGCCGGCACCGTGGCGGCGGTGTTGTTACTCGACAGCGTCACCATGGCGCCGCCCGTCGGTGCCGCCCCGCTCAGGGTGATCGTCCCGGTGGAGGGATTGCCTCCGGTCACACTCGTGGGATTCACTGCCACCGAGGAGAGAACAGACCCGGACGCAGCGTTGTTGACAAACGAACCCACCGACGGTACGCCGTTAGAATTTACGATGAACAGCAAATAGTCGCCGGGAGGGCTCAAATTGGCATTGGCGGGTGAGGTTACGTTCAATCCGCCGGTTACCTGCGAGAAGGAGAGATGCAACAATCGTTGATTCTGGTTGAAAGAATGGGTTACTGAGGTAAGGCGAATCCAGGTGACTTGACTAATACTCGCCGCGTCTGGCGTTTGCACAAAAAGGTTTGTCCGTAACCCACACTGGTGGGCGCGGAGGTAATCGTCGGCCGCGCGCCTTTGAACAGATACGGTGGGGAGTAGATTTCGTAGGAAGGTCCGCCGACCTCCCCACCCGCGGAAACAACACGGCCATCGGGTAGCAACATCGCGGTCGAATGGTACCCACGATATACCGTAATGCTGGCCACAGTAGTCCAGGTCTCAGTGGACGGATTCCAGATCTCGGAGGGATAAACGGGATAAGAAGCGTTGTCAAATCCCGGACCACTGCTGCCGCCGGTGACGAGGACGGTGCCGTCCGGGAGCAAGGTGGCGTTCGATTGACGACGTGCATTGGCCATAGACTGGACAGCACGCCAGGACGGCGTGCCAGCGTTCAGATCAATGACTTCCGCCGTTGCGGTAGGAGGATCCCCTCCACCATCCAGGAGAATCTTGCCGGCATCGTACATAACTGCATTGCCATAATCGCGGTTGCTGCCGTAAACCTCGGTGGCGAGCGTGGTCCAAGTTCCAGTACCGGATGTGTCCAGATACTGCGAAACCGCCACCGGCGCCACGTAAGCGACTTGCCCGTTTGGTGCAAGGAACATACGGGGATACAAGGGTTGCGCAACTGCGCACTGGTCAAGTTCCCGCCAAGTGCCCGTCGCCAATTGCCAGACTCCTGGTAGGGTGTTGTACGCACCGGTCTCATTCTGGCCCGAAACCACCAAGACGTCACCGTTGGCGAGAGCGGTATTGGTGGGATACCAACGCCCACCATTCATGTCGGCGGTCTTAGTCCACGTCCCGGTCGCGGGATCGTAGATCGACGCATTGGTGATACCGAAACCGCTACCATTGTCCCCACCAGTAACGAAGAGTTCGCCTGAGGGGAGAAAAGAATGGCCCGTGCAAAAAAGGTCATAGCCCACTTGCGTAACCGAGGTCGCCGAATTGGTGACGGGATCCCACAGTTGAGGATTATCGCCGAGACTGTAGGTAGGCCAGAACAAGACTTTCCCAGTAGGAAGTAAATGCGAGTGCCCCGCTATGTAAGGCCATTGCTGGACCGATGTCCACTGCCCCGCCACCGATGTCTGAGCATAGGCAACCGAAGACGTGAGTGCGGCCGCCGCGAGAACGCAAAACAGTCGCGGGTATCGAGCGGTAACTAGTTTTCGAGATCGCTTTTCTTCCTTACGCAGACGGAAGAGCGAAACCAATCGAAGTAAACACATCGGCGTGAACCTCGACTCCTTTCGAACCCGAGTGCCCCAGTGAACGAGTTGGGTTTTCCACGGATTCGGATTGTGAGCCCGGCAGACAACCAGCATCAGGGCGTCATTGCGCTTGCGATAGCATCAGCCACGGCTTCGATTTCCGTGCGAGTCAACTCGGCATAAATTGGCAGCGACAATACCTCAGCACACGCCCGTTCTGCATGGGGAAGGGTGCCTGTACCGTACTTCAAATAGGAATACATGGGCTGTAAATGAAGGGGAGTCGGGTAGTATACGGTGCTTCCAATTCCTCTTTTTTGCAGTTGCATCTGGACGAAATCACGTTGTTTAGTACGGATGGTGTGCTCCGATGAAAAACGTGCGTACAGCAATCGCGCACAGTCGGCACGACCACTCCAAGGACTCTATTCAACTGCGTATCGTAGAGGGAAGCATTGGCTATTCTTGCGTCGCTCCAACGGTCCAGGTGCCGCAATTTAACTCTTAGCACCGCCGCCTGCAGCTCGTCGAGACGACTGTTCCACCCGAGCTCCTCGCTAAGGTACTTTTTCGTGCTGCCGTGGCTGCGTAAGGCTCGGATGCGCTGGTAGGTCTCCTCGGAATTGGTTACAATCATGCCGCCATCGCCATATGCGCCGAGATTCTTGCTGGGGAAAAAACTGATACATCCACAATCTCCCAAGGCTCCCGACTTTTTGCCTTTATACATAGCACCGATCGCCTGAGCATTGTCTTCGATCACCGCAAGATGATTCTTTCGGGCGATTTGGAGAATGGGATCCATATCGGCCGTCTGACCATACAAGTGGACCGCGATGATGGCACGGGTGCGATCCGTAACGCGCGAGGATACCTCATCCGCAGAGAGGGTAAAGGTCACGGGGTCAATATCTGCAAAGACCGGCGTCGCGCCGAGCATGCTTACGGAGTCTGCAGACGCAATAAAACTGAATGCGGGAACAATGACCTCATCTCCACGGCCAATGCCCAATGCATGGAGCGATAGGATTAGCGCGTCCGTACCTGACGCGACAGCAACAGCAAACCGAGTCTCACAATAGCGGGATATCTCTTCCTCGAGTGCCCTCACCTGCGGACCGAGAATGAAGACCTGGGAGTCTAGAACGCCCTTTAGGGCAACGTCGATTTCGTGTTGAATCTCACCATATTGACGGCCCAAGTCGAGCGCCGGAATTGTTTGCACTGGAGCTATTGCATTCTGAGTTGTCATAGGATTCGCCAAAAGCCAGAAAATTGATACCCGCGTGGCAACCTCTGCTGCAAATGCGCGTTTTCACTACTACGCTGTACTGTGCCGTGAATCTCAGTCGTCCTGGATATGGATCAGAATCGATCAGTTGATTCTGGGCGAAAACCTTCGGTCAGCGCCGCAGCAAGCTGGCGCACTTTCAACACATCAGGATGGTTCAGCAAAATGTCAGTGATGTGGTCTGCAGAGCGGCCTTGTCCATAAGGGTCGCCACCCGAGCTGGGTGTTAGGCCGAGCGCTGCTTCGATCGCCGCGACAACGGTTGCCGTATTAGTGGGCGGTGCAAGCCGGTTCAAGCCGGAACTGAGGAGTTCCGTCCATTCGGTTTCGGCTCGCAGAGTGACGCATGGGACACCATGGAAGAAGGCTTCCTTCTGAATACCCCCGGAATCGGTGACGATGACTTGCGCGTTTTTTTCGAGCATCATCATATCCAGATAGCCCACTGGATTGATAACTTTGAGCCCTGGCGTCGAGAGCGAAATGCCAAATCTGATCGCAGCCTGATGGGTTCGGGGATGGACAGGAAAAACTACTGTGATCTTCGCCGCCATTTGCGCGAGAGCATCCACAATGATTCGCAGCTCGAGTGGCGAATCGGTATTTACAGCTCTGTGAATGGTTGCAAGTAAATAGGGTCGAGTGGCCAGATTAAGCCGCTCTACAATACGGCTTTTTGCGGTCGCAACGTTTGCATATAGTAAAAGAGCGTCGTACATGACATCACCAACCAGGTGGACACCTCTTTCAATGCCTTCGCGACACAAATTTCTCACCGCGTTCACAGTTGGAGCAAACAATAGATCGGCAGTATGGTCGGTTAACACCCGATTGATCTCTTCCGGCTGACGATTGAAAGAGCGCATGCCAGCTTCGACGTGCGCCAATCTTATGTCCAACTTGGCTGCAGCAAGGGCCCCTGCCAAGGTGGAATTTGTGTCCCCATACACAACTACGCAATCGGGCCTTTCCGCCACCAGAATCTGCTCGATCGCCTTGAGCATTTCTGCAGTTTGCTGGCCATGTTGGCCTGATCCTACGCCCAAGTTGTAGGCTGGTTCGGGAATCACTAAATCCTGAAAGAAAACATCCGACAGCTCCCGGTCGTAATGCTGTCCCGTGTGGATCCAGAACTCGCTCACATGAGATTTCGAGCGCAGGCTTCTCGACAGAACGGCTGCCTTGATAAATTGAGGCCGTGCTCCGACGATGGTTGCTATTTTCATTTGTGACCCTTAGATCAGGAAGCTAGCCCGCAAGCGTTGATTCGGCAGTGTACTCAAGATGTGGTTTAGTCGTAACCAAGCCGACTTGAGAGTACCGTTCGCGGGTTGCTGAAACGAACTCGGCGGCTGAGGTCCAGGTGTCTTCCCATACCGCTCGGCCATCGAGTAGACTCCAGAAGATCCGGCCTACATCAGGTGAAAGTTGGCCTCCGCCAAACGCGGCAGGATGCCAAAGCACGGAGACGCCGCCCCAACCATATCGTCTGCTCGTGGCCAGAAGCTCGGCGGCCAATTGGAGTCGGGATTCCGCGTTTTTCGCCCGCTCCTGAAGGGCCTGGTCCATTATCACTAGCGGTATCTCGATGAAGTTTGCTGCGCGCTCGTTTTCGAAGTCATAGGGCGGGAAGGCAAAGCATGCTCCAGCTCGAAATCCTACTTGATCGTTCCACCCCAGAGAGGCATCGTAGCTGGCGCCGGTGTTCTCGACTGCACGAATTAGTCGGTCCAAAGTAAAGCGAAGCCAGTGTTGTCTACCGCCGTGGGGCCGGAAACCCAGATTGCGCAAACGGGCAAACTCACGCTGCAATTCTCCGCGCTTATCCAGGCTGGTATAAGATCCATGGACGCCAACTTCCATTCCCTGCGAAGCTAAGTCGCGCAGAAACCGCACCACCTGGGGTTGTTCCACCTTGTAGTTGGCGTCTCTTCTATGGCGGTTTTGCGTAATGAAGAAAAAGCTCGCGCTAACCGATCGTTTCAGTTCGCCTGAAATCAAGGCGGGCATCTGATCTAGGACATTTTCTGTGGTTACGGCAGTACGTATAGCTTGCATGGCCTGCCTGAAAGCAAGTCGGGGTGATCTCGCGGCCAGGAGCGATATCATTGCATTTTGTGTCAACCGTTTGACGCTGCCGAACCGGTCTATCGGGAAAAAGTCTACGTCGTGCGTATTGACGATGAAATGCCTACAGGAGGGAGCAGGACATTCTGACTGTGGTCGACAGCCAGGAACTAGCATGCAAAGTATCTGCTGAAGCAGGTACATCGCAATCGCCGCATAGGGTCGGCCAACATTCAAACCGTAGCGGCCTATATAGCTGCTGGTAAACGGAACTCTCCCGACGCTGTCGCGCTCCGTCACTGCATGTTCGTCGGCACAGGAAACCCATTCAAAGATCTCGGCCAACCAATCTGGCAGGTCGCCAGGCTCAGGGGCATAGAACAACACAGTACGTTCGTGGCTGTTCTGAAATTGTGTAGGTGGAGAGGCTGGAACTCGAGGTGAACGAGGGGAGTATAAGTTGCTTAAACAAAGCCGCCGTACCGCGCCTGGCGGTGACTTAAGTTTCGTGTAACTAAGCCATGCATTGGCGGTGTGCGCTCGCTTGGCCTCGATGATAGGCTCATGGCCATAGATCGCGCAAAAAAGCTTGAACGCATAGGTCAAGCGCAGCCGATGCACCGGGCCTTGCTCGGGCACAAATTCTAGATATAGACGCATTCCCTTACGAGATTCCCATTAAGGCACAGTAAGCTTGCAGAGGACGCGGAAGCTTCAGAATTCGGTTGTAGGGGACCAAGCTTGCGCCGAAGCCTCTTTCAAAGTTCTCTATGCGCTGCACTACTGACCCCGCAAAATCAAATGTCTGCGTGCGATCCGCGCAGAACTGGAGCAAGTGCCAGGTGAGCAACGACTCGGCTCCGCTAGAGCGCAGTTCTGGATCCGTTCCACTCGCGAGAAAATATGCTCGCTTGCGATCCCAGACGACAAATGCCGCAGCGTGAGCTCTTCCTTCTCTGTCTATTGCTGCAAAGCACTCGCCCGCGTTCTGGGCTTTGGCAGCACTGCACAGTCATGCACCTTGGAGTGACTAAGGTTAACTACCAAACCTCATGGTTGTGGATTATTCAAAAACCACTTAAAGCCCTAAGTCAGGCGCTGCGGGTGCGCTGCGCTCTGGCAGGCAACAAACGCATTTTAGTGGACCCCTCTTACGGAAAGATATGCTTGCACGGGCCATGGGAGTTTCATGATTCGATTGTGAGGAACTAGCGTTGCACCAAATCTGCCAAAAAACCTACCGATGGGCTCGACGACTGATCCCACAAAGTCAAACGTACGTGCAAGCCCAGCGGTGAACTCAAGCAAATGCCATATCAACAAAGATTGTGCTCCGCTGGTACGAAGTTCCGGATCCGTTCCACTGGCGAGGTAGTAGGCTCGCTTGTGATCCCATACCACAAATGTGGCGGCGTGTGTCCTCCCTTGTTTGTCTATAGCGGCGAAGCACTCCCCAGCACTGTTTTGCTTGGCAGCGAGGTACAGTTGATTGATGTACGAGCGACTGTAAGGTAGCTTTTTGCGTTGGTGTTTAAACGTTTTGTCGGCTGTCGCCGCCACCAGATCACTATGGCACGGAACGATGTTTATTCCAGCTCTTTCTGCTTTGTGTATATTTCTTCGCACGTTAGCTGCCATCTGGTCCCATATTTTGTCGAGATCCGTGAAAGTCCTCCAACACATACGTGAAGTGTGTCGTCTGTGTAAAACCATTCCAGTAAAACGGTAACCAGTTCAATTGAGTCGGATGAAATGATTGAAGGAAGAAGTTCTCTTTTGACAACCGTTTAGCGAAAAGCACCAAAATCTCCATTTCTCTCGAGGTTACGGTGGCGTGCTTTCCGTAGTGAGGCTCCATGATCACACCCCAAGTATGAACCAGCTGAGGCATTCTGCACAGCGTTAGACCAAACCGGTGCTGGAAATAGAGAGGAATACCCGCGATCACGAAGCGGATGGATCGTCCCGCGGCGAAGGCAAGCGCGCGCTCAGAGTCTACGTCGCAGGGATTCGAGGTCGCGACGACGAGGGTGTCGTTGACGATGGTGAGCGGCAGGACGCCGAACTGACGCGCCCAACGCTCCGGCACCAGCTCGAGTGCCTGCGCGCTCACGCGTCGCAGGTCGGCGACAGGCATGTGGAAATACCGTGCGGCGTGTGCGACGAGCTCGTTCTCAAGGAGGAGCTTTCGCTCGATAACCGTGTCCCACAGGCTCCCGGCCGAGTCGCGCTCGACGGACTCGGCCACATCCTCGCCAAGTTGCGCGGCGAGCACCGGTAAGAGCCAGCGATCGCGGGCAATACCTATCGTCGAAGACGAGCCGATGCCGGACATGGCCTCACGATGCGCGTGAGGCCTCGTGAGTACCGAACCACAATATCGCGGCGCGAACCAAACGACTTTAGAGGACGCTCCAAAACTCGGGATTCACGTCGAACGCAAAAGCCAGCGTCCGTTGCGCAGTCCGCGGGATACGTCGAGTCGAACGAGATCGAAGAAGGTGATTAGCCCGCTCCCAGGCCGGGATACCACCCGACACCGGTGAGGACACGAGCTCCCCGCCGCGCGAAATACCGTGACTTGGCGCCGCCGATGCCGACAATGACCTCCGCATACGGAGCGAACGTCGCGGAACGCTGGGATCTTCCCGAACCGCCCGAGCGGGACGCGCGAAGAAAGGAATCGGTGATCGCCACTCGAATCGCTCGCTCCAACCCGCTCCGGCCCACGAATTGATGAAAATCGTAACCCGGAGCGCTCACAGGCCCGCCGAAATAAAAGAGCTCCTGCGAGGGGATGATGTCCTTCTGGCCACCGACGGCGCCAGCGAGGGTATGCATTACGAGTCGCTGGTCGCCGAACGGACGCTCGAGGTTCGCGACCACAGAGCCGCGGAGCGTCGTGTAGGCAAGCGGGCACGTCGCGATCACGACGCACCGCGTCGTGGAGTCGCCGTTGGCGCGGAGCGCTCGGACCTCGACGAGCGTGCGGAGCTCGGTGCCCCACACCCAGAGCGAAGTGGGTCGCTCGCGACGCACGGCGAGTCGCCCATAACGAGACGAGGGCACGCCGACGAGACCGAGAAAAGTGCCTGTTACGGGAACGTCGTGAACCGCAAGCGTCGATGGTCGCTCGAGGGCGGCCTCGATCGTCCACGCCGGTTCGCCGGCTGATGCGCGCTGAAACGACAAGCCACCGCCCTCCACGAGGAACGGATCGGTGTAGTCGCTGCCGAACTCTTGCGAAGCGAGGCTGTTCACCGCGCGCGAGCGTTCGGGCTCCTCCCCCATCTCGTGGAAGTCGCGCAGACCGAACGCCCGAATCGAAACGCCCGAGCCGTTCTGCCATTCGAGACGTGCCTGCCATTTGACGTTTTCGTCGTCGATGCCGTAGCGCGCGCGTCCGGCGACGCTCACACCGCCACCCAAGCGCTGAGTGAGGCCACCACCGAGGGCGAGCCCTTCCACCCGATCGACGCGGGCGAAATCAGAGACGCCGCGGGCGGAGAGCGCCAACGAGCCCGCTCGCTGCAGCGCACGCGCCCGTACGAGCGAGCGAGCCTCCTCCTGCACGCGTCGCACGTCGGCGTCCGTCACGGCGCGCACGTCTGGCGGAAGCGAATCGAGAACGCGCGGCGTGGTCCACACGTGACGTTGCTGCTCGTACTGTGGCGCCTGAACGATTTCGGGGCCGCCGAAGATGTTGTAAGGAACTCCCTGGTTGATTCGGTAATCCCCAATTTCCCAGCGCCCGCGAATGATGCCCCGCACCGGATAATCGAGCCATGTTCCCGTGCGACGGATCTCGATCTCTTGCCGCGAGGGAAGCCAGAAGCGCGTCCCCACCAAACGGTTCTCGAGAACGATCGAGACATCCTCGAGCTGCGTGTCGAGGAGCGCAGCGCGAGTGAAACTGAGCGCCATGCGGACCACCTGGCCTTCCTCTCTGTCGATGTACACGGCACCGACGACGCGCGCCTGACGGTCATCCTTTGGGCGCACACGTACTTCGTAGACGTTCACCCGCCGTCCCGGAAGCTCAATGCGCAGACTGTCTTTGATGGCAAAGTCGTAGAGCTGAAGTCCCGCAGGCGAGAGAGGATGCGGAACGTCCCGGACCTCGTCGCCCTCGCCGAGGCGGATGATGCTCGGGAAGTTGTTCTGGACGATGCCAAGATGATCCCGATGATAGGCGATGTCCGTTGGCAGGAGCAGCGTGTCACGACGCCCGACAATGCGCTGCTTGCTCAGATTGGGCGCGCGCCAGTAGACTTCCAGCGCCAGCTCATCAGCCTTGATGATGCGCGGTGGCTCAGTGAAGCCCTGACCCACTTGCGCGAGAAAGGTGAGATAGCCGTGAGCGTCGGCGCGATAGTCGGTGAGACCAGTGTCGGCGAGTTGCGCTGTGCGAAGTCGTGTGGCAAGCTCCACGAGCGCGTGCGTCGTCGAATCGTTCCAGACCTGTTGCGCGGCGCACGCAGCGAGGCAAGCAGATTAGCACGCGCGATGAGTAGCGCGACGCCCGAGAGCCTCGACCCTTTTCGTGTCTAACTCACCATGATTCGAGAATCTCGTCACCGGGATAATTAGGCACGGAGCAACGATGACCGTCGCCGCGTTCCGCGATCTCGCGCACGCTGCGACCGCCGGTGGTGGAGCTGGCTGGTGCCGGTGTGGCGTGACTGATCTGCTCGACACCGAGACGCCCGTCGCCGTGTTCGCGAAGCTGCGGGAGCCACCCTTCGCGTTCCTGCTCGAGTCGGCACCCGCGGGGGCGAGACGTGGGCGCGGTACACGTTCCTCGGCACTGCTCCACGTGCCGCGTGGCGGCTTCGCGAAGGCGTGGTGGAAGATTGGATGCCCGATCGTGGCTGGCATGGGCGCACGACGCCCAACCGATCCGCTCGCCGATCTCGACGTACTCCTCCGTCGCTATCAGCCGGTCAAGGTGCCGGAGCTCGGCGAGTTCTGGAGCGGCGCCGTCGGCTTTTTCGGGTACGATGTCGTGCGGTACATCGAGAGATTGCCGAATCCGCCGAGCGCGCGCGATCACTCGCCGACATTCCCGACGCGTTGTTCGTCTTCACGAGCGCGTTAGTCATCATCGACAATCTGCGCGGTCAGGCGCGGATCGTGGTTGGCGTGCCCGTCGACGACGGGATGAGCGAGTCCGCCATCCGACGCGCGCACGAGGAGGCAGAGGCCGAGATCGCGACGACGATCGCACGCATCCGAAAACCGTCAACGTTGCAAGCCCTCGATTTCCCGTCGGCTGCGCCAACAGAGGGCACATCCAATTACGAGCGCGAGAAATTTCTCGCCGACGTCGACCGCATCAAGGAGTATATCGTCGCCGGCGATGCGTTTCAGGTGCTCCTCGCGCGACGCATCGACGTACCGCATGACTTCTCGTCGGCGTCGCTGTACCGCGCGCTGCGCGCCATAAATCCGTCGCCGTACATGTATCACCTCGTGCTCGATGGGCTCGAAATTGTCGGGAGCTCGCCGGAGCTTCTCGTGCGAGTAGAGCGGAGGCGGGTCACGGTGCGGCCGATTGCGGGGACGCGGCCGCGCGGCAAAACAGCCGACGAGGACGAGGCCCTCATCGCCGAGCTTCGGTCGGACGAGAAGGAACGGGCGGAGCACGTGATGCTCGTCGATCTGGGGCGCAACGACGTTGGCCGGATTGCGAAGTATGGCTCCGTCGAGGTCACGGAGCTGATGATCGTCGAGCGCTATTCGCATGTCTTTCATCTCGTGAGCCAGGTCGAAGGTGAGCTGCGCGAGGGACTGACCGCAATGGACGCGTTGCGCGCGACCTTTCCGGCGGGCACAATGACCGGCGCGCCGAAGGTCCGTGCGATGGAGATCATCGACGAGCTCGAGCCGGAACGGCGGGCCGCATACGCCGGCGCGATTGGTTACATCGCCGCCGGCGCCCAGCGCATGGATCTCGCAATCACGATTCGTACTTGTGTAATCGCGAATGGCGTCGCGTCTGTCCAGGCAGGCGCAGGCATCGTTCACGATTCCGTGCCGGAGCGGGAGTGGGAGGAAACGGAGAACAAGGCACGGGCGCTCCTCACAGCAATCGGCCGCGTCCGCGGCAATTCCCGGCGCGGCGAGAGCGGACTGCGCGACAAGACGGATTCCACGCGCGGCGCGTCGTCGCGTGTGTCGACGTCGGTGTGACGGTGCCCCCCGCCATGACCGTCTTGAGGTAGGCGACCACTTGCCAAGCGATTCATATTCCAGCGGCGATCATCAGGAGTCATGCGGTACAGGCTGACGAGCACTGACGGGCTTCAACAGCACGAGTTGCGCGCGGGCGTGCAGCTCGTAGTCGGTCGTGCGCCATCCAGCGATATCGCGATCTTCGATCCGACGATCTCGCGGCGCCACGCCGAGCTGCAGGTTGACGAGGTGGGACTGCACGTTCGTGATCTCGGCTCGAGCAACGGCACGTTTCGCAATGGCGAACGACTCGACGATCAGAACACGGTCAAGCTGGAGCCGGGCGACACGGTCACCTTCGGCAAAGTTGCGTTTCGGGTTCAGCCGGCGGGTCCAACCACGGTGCATTCACCATCTGGTGGATTCACCGCGCCGGCAGACGAGAACAGCAACGGCCATCCGCGACAGTCCGCGACCATCGTGCGGCAGCTGCCGGTCCGCGATTCGCAGGGGCTCGTCGCACTCGGCACCAGCGATCCGCGCATCAACACCGCACCGAGCGCCGCTGCTTCGCTCACCGAAGACAAGAGTGCGCAAAAGCTCGCTACGCTCCTCGAGGTATCGAAGGGACTAGGCAAGTCGGTCGACATCGACGCGCTCCTCGAGAAGATCGTACGCTATGCGTATCAGATTCTCGAGGTCGATCGCGTCGCGATCTTGCTCTGCGAGAATGGACAGGAGCTGGTACCGAAAATTGCCCGCGACAAGCGCGGCAGCGAGCAGCCGCGGGCCGTGCCGCAGTCGATCGCGCGCAAGGTCGTGCAGGACAAGGTCGCTATCCTCTCCGACAACGCCGGGGAGGACGCGCGCTTCGGCGGCCAATCGATTCTCATGCAGCAGATCCGTAGCGCAATCTGCTGTCCGTTGGTCGGCAGCGAAGACCGCGTGCTCGGCGTGCTCTATGTCGACAACGTGACCACGACGCACCGCTTCAGCGAGCACGATCTCGAATATCTCATTGCCTTCGCCGGCATCGCCGCGGCGGGCATCGAAAACCAGCAGTACGCGCAGCGCATCCAGAAGGAACTGTTGGCGCGCGAGAACCTCACACGGTATTTCGCGCCGCAGGTCGCCGAACGGATCGCGAACTCTCGTGAGGCCGCGCGGCTCGGCGGCGACAAGCGTCCCGTCGCTGTGCTATTCAGCGACATTCGCGGGTTCACGCCATTATCGGAGTCGATGAACCCGGACGACATGGCGAGCTTGTTGAGTGAATACTTCACGGAGATGGTCGAGTGCGTATTCCGGCACGACGGCACGCTTGACAAGTTCATGGGTGACGCCGTGATGGCGCAGTGGGGCGCGCCAATTGGCGGTCACGACGATGCCGATCGCGCCCTCCTAGCCGCCGTGGACATGATGCGCGCGTTGAAGAAGCTCAATGCGAAGTGGCGCACCGAGGGACGGCCGCAACTGCAGCACGGCATTGCCGTGAACTACGGCGAAGCGTTCGCCGGCAACATCGGCTCCGAGCGACGGCTCGAATTCACGGTGATCGGCGATACGGTGAACACTGCATATCGTCTCTGCTCCGCCGCCGAGGCGGGGCAGATCCTCATCACCGAGGAAATGCGACAGGCGCTGACGAAGCCTCCCCGCTTGACCGCTTGTCCGCCGATGGAGCTGAAGGGTAAGAGCCAGCCGATTCCGGTCTATTGCGTGGTCCTTTGAGCTCGAGTGCGGCGCCCGATGGATACGAGGCAGCCGAGCTTCGCGGCGCGATCATCGTAGTCCGCCGCGGCCAGTTGGATGCGGTGCGAACCGCACTGGGATCGGGGACGCTCTATGATTACGCGGCACGCCATCACGCATCGCGATCGCTGCCGGGTCGTGGCATCGCCTTCGCCGCGCCACTTCCCAACGGCGAGCGGGTAGTCGTTAGGCACAACCGACACGGCGGCCTGCTCGCACCGCTCACCGGCGACCGCTTCGTGGCTCCGACGCGCGCGCCTTACGAGCTGACGACCGCGCTCAGGCTCGAGTCAGCTGGCGTGCCGACGCCGAAAATCGTCGCCTATGTCGTGTATCCGGCCGGTCTGCTGCTCCGCCGGAGCGACGTCGCCTCGCGCGAGATACCCGACAGCTCTGATCTCGCAGCCGTGCTCACGACCGGCTCTTCGAGCGAGCGACGCATGTCGCTCGAGAGCGCTGCTGGCCTCATCGGCCTCCTCTCGGCGTCGGGTGCCCGGCATCACGACCTCAATCTCAAGAACATTCTACTCGGGCGCGCCGCCGAGGGCGGCGATTCACCGGTTGCGTACGTGCTCGACGTCGATCGCGTCGAGTTTGGCCGGCCAGGCGATAGCCGCGTGACCGAGCGCAATCTCGATCGCTTCATGCGCTCGGCGCGGAAATGGCGCGAGCTTCACGGAGCGCGGATCGAGGAGGCCGAGCTGGTTCGCGTTGCGGCGTCGGTGAGGCGTTTCGTTTCGTCGCGGCCTTCGAGCGGAGCGCGGGCGATTACGCGCGCGTAGACAGCAAGCGTCCGCTCGGTCATTCGCTCGACCGAAAAATTCGCGGCTCCTCGCTGAGCCTCCGCGCTCAAGCGCTGCGCGAGTTGACGATCCGTGAGCAGCCTCGAGATGTTCTCGCCGAGGGCTCGGGAGTCCTCGACTGGTGCGAGCAGACCATTGATGTTCTGCTCGACAACGTCTGGTATTCCACCCGCGCGCGTTGCCGCGATGGGTTTCGCGAGGAGAAGCGCATCGAGTAACACTGAGCCCATCCCCTCCTCACGTGAGCTGAGAACGACTACGTCTGCTGCGGCAAGGAGGGCGTCCGCGTCGTTGCGATAGCCGACGACGTGAAGAACGCCCGTGAGCCCAAGCGCGCGGCCCGTGTTCTCGACAGACATGCGAAGCTCGCCTTCGCCAACGAGCAACGCCTGGATGTCTGGAACACGCTCGCGCGCGGTCGCAATTGCTCGAACGAAGTTGAGTGGGTCCTTATGCGGCACCAGTTGGGCGACTTGAACCACAAGGGGCGCGCCCTGCTTCGACGCCTAACGCCATCAGGGCTGCGGGCGTCGCCCGCACGATGCGCCGCTGAACGTCGGTGCCGTCCGGAACGATCGCGATCTTTGCGCGGTCGACGCCATCCAACGCGAGAATGTCGGCGACTGCGCGTGAGATCGCGATCACCGCCGCGGCGCGGCCGTACTTCCATCGGGTTCCGACGTTGTGACGCAGGTGAAAATCGACACGTCGAGCGGCGACGAGGGGAACGCCGGAGGCGATCGTCGCGATGGCGGCGAGTCCCAATGCGTGCGCGGTGTGGGCATGTACGAGCTCGATGCGGCGATTTCTGATCAACCGCCGTAATCGCATCGCCGCGCGCGGGTCGGCCTCGAAACGAGGACTAAACGGCGCGACCTCGAGCCCCGCTTCAATCGAGCGTTGGGCGAGCGGTTCGCCAGGACGTGCCGCCACGATCGACAGATGGCCGCGTTGCCGCAGCTCGGCGGCCAGCCAGAGCGCCTGGCGCTCGCCGCCGCGCCAACCACGCTCCGTGTCGATGTGGAGAATGCGCATCTCGATGTGATCGTGGGCTGCGAGCCGGGAATAGCTGAAGTTAGCTTTGTCGTCGCATGTCCGTCGACCGAATCCTGATCGTGAGTCTCGACAACCTTGGCGACTTGGTGTTCGCGTCCGCGCTTGCGCCGCCGCTGCGTGAGCGCTTCTCACAAGCGACGCTCGATATCTGGTGTAAGGAGTACACGGCCGATGTGGCACGGCTGGTCCCAGGAGTCTCCGAGGTGATCGCGTCCGATCCGTTCTGGGACCGCGCGCCCGGTCACGACAAGGGCTCGAAGACGTCGTTCTTTCGAGCGTTGACGCGAGTGCGCGCCAAACGCTATGACGTCGCGGTGCTCGCAGCAGCGCCATGGAGGACCGCGGCCGCGGTTGCGGCGACCAGAATTCCAGTTCGCCTCGGCTTGCGTCGACGAAGGAACCGGGCATTCCTCACCGAAGCGCTGCCTGACGAGAATCCACACGAGCCGGTGATGTCGGAGCTCGCGCGAGTTCTCGAGCCGCTCGGGGATCAAACCACCCCCGCTCCGCTACCGCCTCGATCCGACGTCACTGAGTGAGCATCGGGCCCGTCTCACAGACAGCATCACCGGGCCATACGCCGCATTGCATCCGTTCGCGAGCAAAGCAGAATCGCTGCGTTGCGCTTCCGATCTGGATCGAGCTGGCGCAGCGACTTCGCGGTCGCGCATCGAATGTCGTTTGGATCGGCAGCCCGAACGAGCTGGATTCACTGCGCGCACTCGCGAGTGATCCCTCCTGGCGGTTCGTGGATCGCGACACGAAGGGTACGCTCGCCGATACGGCGGCTGCTCTCGCGGGTGCGGCGCTCTTCGTCGGACACGACTCGGGGCCGTTGCATGTCGCGGGAGCGTTCGGAGTGCCTGTAGTGGGCATCTTCGCGCCCGGCGAGCCACTGCGCACGTTCCCGCAAGGAATTCGGCCGGCGCGAATGCTGGCCCGTCCCGTCGCCCACTGGAATCACGCGTCGACGACATCCTCCGCGAGGTCGACGCGCTGGGATGAAGCCGACGCCCGCTCGACCGCGTCTGCGTCGTGATGATGAGCGCCGTGGGCGACGCGGTGCACGTGCCTCCCGGTGATCACACGCGCATCAAGCGCACCGCGCCCGCCGCGCGCATCACGCTGGGTGTTGCAGCCCGGACCGGCGTCACTGGTGCGCGGCCACCCGCATCGTGGATGACATCGTGCTCTTCGACCGCTCGCCGCGGCTGGCGTCGCTTTCGCCGACGTGCGCCGCGAACTCGCGCACGCGCCGAGTTCGATCTCGTGCTCGATCTCCAGGTGTACTTCAAGGCCGGGCTCGTCACCGCGCTCACGCGCGCGCCCATCAAGCTCGGCTTCGATCGCGCGCGCGCGCGCGACCTCAACTGGCTGTTCACCAACCGGAACGCTTCCCGCCGCACGCGCCGCAGCACGTCCAGGACCAGTATCTCGAGTTCCTCACGGCGCTCGGCGTGCCGAGCATGCCGGTGATCTGGGACCTCGGGCCTTGGCCCGCCGAACGGACGTGGCAGCGGGAGTTCTTCGAGCGGATCGATCGTCCGGCGGCCGCGATCGTCGTCAGCCACGAGCAAGCCGGAAAAGGACTGGCCACCCGAGCGATGGGCCGAGATCGCGGATGCGCTGGAGCACGAGTTCGGGCTGCAGCCGGTGCTCGTCGGCGGACGGACTCGCCGCGCGAGGTGCACGCCGAGCGCGTGATCCTCGCGCGGTCGCACTCGCGTCCGCGGTCGGCACTCGGCAGTGGGCTGCGCCACCTCGTCGAGCATTCTCGACGGATCGGCCCTCGTCCTCTCACCCGACACCGGACCGCTCCACATGGCCGTCGCGCTCGACCGCCCGGTGATGAGTCTCGTCGGGCTATACCAACCCGAAGCGCACCGGACCCTACCGGCGCTTTCACGACCTGATCGTGGACGCGTACGGCGAGCCGGGCGAAGACTATCCGATCTCGATGGAGACCCGACGCGGGCGCATGTCGCGCATCGCCGTGCGCGACGTGCTCGAGCGAGTGGAGCGCTGGCGCACGACGCTACGGGCTCGGCTATGGCCGGGCGAGCTTCGAGCGGACCGAAGTGCGTAGCGCAGCCCTAACCGTTCGATCAACCGCACCAGGCGATGGAGCGGCAGCCCCATGACGGCGAAGTAGTCGCCGTCGACCCGCTCGACGATCGTGGCGCCGATAGCCCTGAATGCCGTACGCGCCGGCCTTGTCCATCGGCTCCCCCGTCGCGACGTAGCCGGCGATGTCGGCGTCGGAGCAGCGCCGAAAGGTGACGCCCACCTCCTCGACGTCGGACTCCACGCGTCCGCGCCAGCGACGGCGACGGCCGGTGATGACAAGGTGCGAGCGCCCGCTGAGCAGTCGCAGCATCGCGCCGCGTCGCGCGCGTCCGCGCGGCTTTCCGAGGACGTCGCCATCGACGACCACGATCGTGTCGCTCCCGATGACCACCGCAGCCCTCCTCCGAGATCGCCGCGGCCTTTTCGCGCGCGAGCCGCTCGGCGTGCGTCGCGCGGCGCCTCGCCGGCGAGGTACGCTCGTCGATGTTCGCCGGCCGGACCTCGTGCGGAATCCCGACGAGCGTGAGCAGGTCGCGGCGTCGAGGTGACGGCCGACGCGAGGATGACGCGCGGACGCGGCGCGCTCATCGCTCGAGCCAGAGCGTCACCGGCCCGTCGTTCACCAGCTCGACGTCCATCATCGCGCCGAACTCGCCCGTCTCCGTCGTGCACGCCCCGCTCGCGCAGCAACGCGACGAACCGCTCGTAGAGCGGAATGGCAGTCTCCGGCCGCGCCGCGTCGATGAAGCTCGGCCGCCGCCCTTTTGCGGCATCGCCGTACAGCGTGAACTGCGACACGACGAGCAGTCGCCCCCGCTACGTCGGCGAGCGCCAGGTTCATCTTCTCCTCGGCGTCGGCGAACAGCCGGAGCCCGACGATTCTCGGCCATCCACGTATCTGCGCGTCGTCGTCGTGTGCGTAAAGCCGACCAGGAGGAGAAATCCGCGGCCGATGCGTCCCGACCACGAATCGTCCCGCGCGATCCGCACTTCGGCGCGCGAAACCCGCTGCAGCACGACGCGCATGAATCGTCGAGGTGGCTCAGTACGTGGTGCTGCCAAGATAGCGAGTGCCTACGCGCGCTCGTCAGGCCAGCTCCGGTTTCCCTTCGGTGGGATGACCTTCCCGGCAGCGCACGCGATCTTGTCGCGCACTCACGTCGACTTGTCGAGCGCTTACGATGTCTCCAAGCGGCCTCACGTCGCGCGGCGGCTTGTGCTCGTGAGATTGCGGCGCGCTTACGTGACCTGTCGCGGCACTGAGCTGGGCTCGCCGCGCGCTTCGATGACCTGGCCAGCACCTCACGTCAGCTATCCCTTCGCTCGCGTCGGGTGTACGCGCGCTCACGTCGCCTGGCCGCGTGCAGCGATGCGCTTGCCGCGACCTGCGATCACTTGTCCGGGCACTCACGCGATCTTGCGGCGCGCACACGTCAGCGCGTCGCCACCTCCGGTGACGTGGCTGTTCGCTCACGTGACCTATCCCGCGCCGCACGTCAGCTTCCCGCCAGCTGACGTTGCCTTACCCGGCGCTCACGTCAGCTTGTCGACGCCTCACGCGAGCTGGCCACAGCTCGATGTCATCTACCCTGGACTCGATGTCGTCTACCCGCGACTCGCTGTCGTCTACCCGGGACTCGCTATCATCTACCCGCGACTCGCTGTCGTCTACCCGGGACTCGCTGTCGTCTACCCGGGACTCGCTGTCATCTCCCCCCGACTCGCTGTCATCTCCCCCCGACTCGCTGTCGTCTACCCGCGACTCGTTGTCGTCTCCCTGCGACTCGTTGTCGTCTCCCCACGAACTCGCTACGAGCGAGCGGCCGTTGACGTCCACTGACACTGCCCAGAAATCTTGCCCCTTCTTCGAGAGGCCATCAGCTTCTGGGCATGACGTTCCCACAATCGGGTGCTCGCGGTAACGACCGCGTGCGCGCACTCCCTTCGCTCTCGCAAACGATCGACGTCGAGACGCCGGAGCTCGTCGTATTTTCGTACACGATCGCCGGCGTGGGATCGCGCGCGCTCGCCGCGGTCATTGATTCGCTCATCTGCATCGCCGCGGTCGTTGCGATCGTCGTGACTTTCGTCGCCCTATCTCCGTCGCGCCCAGAGCGCATTGGCCCCGGGCCCGGGAGCGTCTTCGACGCTTGGGCCACGGCGATCGTCGTGCTCGGAGTCTTCTGCGTGCTGTGGGGCTATTACGTGCTCTTCGAGGGACTCGCGGATGGCCAGACGCCGGGCAAGCGCCTCTTGCGACTGCGCGTTGTGCTCGACGGCGGCTACTCGGTGACCTTTGGTGCGTCCGCGGTACACAATCTCGTCCGCGTCGTCGACATCCAGCCGATTCCCTGCTACGTCGTCGGAATCCTTAGCGTCATCTTCTCCAAATCAGGGAAGCGCCTCGGCGACATCGTTGCCGGTACCGTCGTCGTCCGAGAGGCATTGATCAGACAGCTCGCGCCGAGCGAGCCGAGTTCGACGCCCGACGCAATCGCCGCACTGGACACGGCGCTCACCGAAGAGGAATTCACGGTCCTCGAGCACTTCATGGAGCGTCAGAGCTCGCTCGACGGTTCGAGGCGCAGCGCGCTCGCCGAGCAACTGGCGACGCGTTTGGCGAGCGCGCTCCCGTCGAACGTCGCGCGCACGACGAGCGCAGCCGATCTGGCGGTTCTCGGCCGCCTTTTACAATGCCGAACGCGCCGCGAGAGCGAGAGGCGTCGCGGCACGCGAGCAGCGTGGCGCCGCGCGCGAGCGCAACGTGCTGCTCGCCACCCGCTCACCGCGATGGAACGCGTCCGCGGCGCGTCTCGCCGACGCGCAGCGACGTGGCCTTCGCTCGCTTGGCGAGGACGGCGTCCGCGAGTTTGTCGCCGAGTACCGCGACCTCGCATCGGATCTCGCGCGGTTGCGGACGGCCGCACAGGGCCGGGACACGCCGGAGCTTTTCTACCTCAGCCGCTTGCTCGCCGGCGCGCACAACCTGCTGTATCGTGGCCGCGCGGTGACGCTCACCCGACGTCGTCCGCCTCGCCGCCATCGAGGCCCCGCGCGAAGTTCGCCGGTCCTGGCGCCCGATAGTCCTTGCTGGCGTGCTGCTCTTGGTCCCGCAATCATCGCCTACGACGCCGTCGTTAGGGCAGCCCGCGGTCGCGGCGACCTTCATTACCCCGGCGATGCTCGATCGCGCCGAGGAAGGCGTGCGCCGCGCTCGGGAGCGGAAGGGCTACATCCCCGATCCGGAAATCTTCCGGCCGACGATGGCGAGCCAGATCATCGCCAACAACGT
Source organism: Terriglobia bacterium (assembly GCA_963734265.1). GTDB lineage: Bacteria > Acidobacteriota > Terriglobia > Terriglobales > Acidobacteriaceae > JAIQFF01. The sequence goes on along the minus strand of CAVTGN010000007.1, from coordinate 5,951 downwards.
GCAGGTCACCTTCGGCGCATTCGCCTTCGGCATCACCGCGGGCATCGGGACTGTGTTGTTGCTCGTGATGAACGGCGTGAGCCTCGGCGGAGTCCTTGGTCTCTACCAGTCCAAAGGCATCGTCACGTTGATCATCGCCTTCGTTGCCCCACACGGCGTACTCGAGCTCACGGCGGTGTGCATTGCGGGGGGTGCGGGCTTCCTCCTCGCAGCCGCGCTGCTCCTGCCAGGCCGGCGCACACGACGACGCGCGCTGGTCGAGAATGGGCGGCGCGCGATACGACTCGTCGCCGCGGCGACTGTGCTGCTTCTATCGTCGCCGGGACCCTCGAGGGCTTCGTGTCTCCCATTCCATCGTGGCCGTTGAGAAATCGTTCCCCAAACTTCTCATAAACTCGGCCGATCCGCTCGATCTCAACCGCGTCGACACCTACGCTTAGCAAATCGGCTCCTTCAAGATCTCGCGTCGAACCTACGCGCTGTCCGGCATCAGGACGAGGTCGTTCCGACCGGCGTCGCGCGACTCTTCGACCGATAGAACGGCATTTTCACGACGACGGCTCGGGTCGGCTTATCTCGGATGACAATATCGATTTCCTGACCCACGGTCGCCAGAGCGGATTCAACGTACGCCATACCAACACTCTTTTCCAACGATGGCGCGAAGGTTCCGCTGGTAACGTAACCAACAATCCTCTCGTCGACGGCGACCATGAACTCGGCGCGCGGCACTCCTCGATCGATCATCTCGAACCCGACCAGACGACGTCGGAGCCCCTCACCCTGAATCTTTAATAGCGCGTCGCGTCCAATAAACTCGCCCTTGCCGAACTTCACGGCGAATCCCAGGCCGGCCTCTAAAGGATTCACCGAGTTCATCCATATCGTGGCCGTACAGCAAGTTTCCGGCTTCCAGGCGCAGCGTATCGCGCGCGCCGAGACCACAGGGCTGTACCCGTTGGTCGGCGACGTCGAGCAACGCGATCCACAGCGACGTGACGTCGCTCGGGGCGCAGAAGATCTCGACACCATCTTCGCCGGTGTAGCCCGTTCGCGCCGCCAAACAGGGCACTCCCGCGATGCGCTCGCTTCGAATCTCCGCGGCGGCCAAGCGTGCTCAGGTCAGAGCCCGTCAACCGCTGCACCGTATCGATCGCCGCGGGTCCCTGCACCGCGACAAGTGAGGTCGCGTCGGAGATATTGACGACGTCCGCGTTCGACTGACCGTGGTCGGCCAGCCAGTCGGCAACCTTGTCGACGTTCGAGGCGTTCACGACGACGAGATAGCTATCCTCGAGGCGGTAGATGAAGATGTCGTCGATCATCCCGCCGTCCGGGCGGAGCAGCGAGGAGTATTGCGAGCCACCGACGGCCACTTTCGACAGGTCGTTTGGCGTCAGTCGCTGCAAGAAATCGAGTGCCCCGCTTCCCCCACCCGAAATTCGCCCATGTGGCTGACGTCAAACATCCCGACCGATTCGCGGACCGCGCGATGTTCCTGGATGATGCTCTTGTACTGGACTGGCATGTCCCAGCCGGCAAACGGAACCATTCGAGCCCCGAGTCGAACGTGTTCGGCATACAGGGGCGTTCGCCGCAGGGCCGGAATCGGACGTTACCATCGCGCTCACCTCGGGATGTCGATCATTCGCCAGCCGTGGTCGACCGGGGCTTGCGGAAGAAGCTGTTGTCGACGCTCCACCAGCGCCGATCGCGCGACGCACCATCTCGGCCTCGTTTGGGTACGTCATCGCGCTAAGTGCGTCAGCAACCGAAAACCACGCGACCCGATCGTATTCGGGGTCGTGGAGGCTCGTGTCGCCGCCAATCGCGACCATCAGGTAGTAGTATACGGTCTTGCAAACCCGAGCTGTGCCGGAGAACGAACCAGTAGGTAATGCTGTCGATTGGTTCAATGATGCGGGCGTCGAGTCCGGTTTCCTCGCGGGTTTCCCGCAACGCGGTTTGCTCGCGCGACTCACCCGGCTTCGGCGTACCCTTCGGCAACGCCCAGGTACCGTGCTCGACGCGTCCAACCAGCACGACCTCAAGCGCGTCCGGCGGACCCCGGAGGACGACTCCTCCGGACAACTCGGCTCGGGTGGTCCTTAACTTCGCCACGGAGCGCCTCCCGACTCGTCGCGCTGGAGGTAGGTTAGCAGTCCAGCGATCGACTTTGCGTCGCACAGCTCGCCGGAGGCGATCAGATCGGCCACTCGGACACGTCAATCCATTCGCGCTGAATGCTCTCGTCGTCTTCGGGCCGTCCGACCGACGGGCGTACATCCAGGGCGACGAATACCGACAGAAGCTCGGTGCAAAATCCCGGGCTGCTGAACATCTCCATCAGCGGAAACCAACGGGCAGCCGTTAGCCCCATCTCTTCGCCCAGCTCGCGCGCCGCGCACGCGGCGGCCGGCTCGGGCGGCTCGCGCGTCCCGGCCGGGCAGCTCGAGTAGCTCCCGACCAATAGCGGAGCGGTACTGGCGAACCATTCCGACCCGCCCGCCGTCGTCAACCGCGACGATGACGACCGCTCCGGGATGTTCGACGATCTCCCGTGTCGTCGTCCGGCCGCTCGGCAGCTCGACGGAATCGACCCGAAGCTTGATGATTCGGCCGACATACTTGACCTCGGTCGAAATCACGCGCTCGCCAACTCGAGACGTCATGATGTACCTCGTCCGACCAGTTTCTGACTGGCCTTCCAGGTGATTGAGGTCGCCAGGGCGTCGCGCGCGTGCGCGTCGGCCGTCGCTCGTCCCAGGTCGCCTCCGATCATTGCGGCCAACTCGGTCACCCGGTCGTCGGCGTCAAGTCCACGAACCTCGGTTCGAGTCCGACCGTCAAACGCGGACTTCCGCACCGACAGGTGCTGATCGGCAAACGCGGCAATTTGCGGAAGGTGGGTGACGCACAATATCTGCCGCTCGCGCGCGAGATTCGCGATTTTTCGTCCGACAATCACCGCGGTTTGGCCGCCAATCCCCGCGTCTACCTCGTCGAAGATCAAGGTCGGTACCACGTCCGCCGACGCGAGAATGGTTTTCAGCGCGAGCATCAACCGAGCCGTCTCACCACCGGACACGACCCGAACCAGCGGCTTCAGATCTTCGCCAGGATTCGGCGAGATAAAGAACTCTACCCGATCGATTCCGGTCGAGTCGAAGGCAACAACCCGTCCATCGGACAGGCGTACGCCACTCGGATCCTCGTCCTGGTTGATCGTCACCTGAAATTGAGCGCCCACCATATTTAACTCGGCTAGCTCCTTCTCGATTGCCCGCGCTAGATTCGCGGCGGCTTGCATCCGGGCCTGGGACAGATCGGCGGCCTGGATAGCGAGCTCGGCGGCCGCGGCCGCCTCCTGTGCGACAAGCTCAGCCGCGCTCTCTTCTCGGTGATCCAACCGATCGAGCTCGGATTGGGCTTCCTCGGCGAACGCGAGGACATCGGCGATCGTGCTGCCGTATTTACGCTCGAGACCTTTGATGAGGTTCAGCCGTTCTTCAATCGGTTCCAATCGCGCCGAGCTGAAGTCCACCGATTCCTGGTAGCGTCGCAGTTCCCGGCTAACGTCGGTCAGCTGCTCGACGACGGCCTCGAGGGTAAGCTGATTCTCGACGAGAACTGGGTCCAGGCGCGCCAGGTCCGCCAGCCGAGCCGAGGCTTCGCCGAGACTGTCTAGCGCCGCACCCTGCTCAGCGTCGGCAATCAGCCGGCGAATCTCCTCGACGCCGGTCACGATCTTCTCGGCATTGGTGAGGACCGATCGCTCCTGCCTCAGACGCTCCTCTTCACCGTCTTCAAGGGAAGCCGAGCTGATCTCTCCGACCTGGAAGCGAAGCAGGTCGACCCGACGAGCGACCTCTCGCTGGTCAACGGCGTACGATTTCAACGTGGCTCGAATTCGGCCCACTGTTTCCGCGAGATCCTGAACCCGTCTACGTTGACCAGTAAGCACCGGCAAACCCATCGAGCATGCGGACGTGCTCGGAAACCCGAAGCAGCGTAAGGTGGTCGCCCTGACCGTGGAGGTCGAGCAAATGCCGTCCGATTCGCTGGAGCGTCGAAAGGTTGACTGCCCGACCATTGATCCGGGACACATTGCGGCCGGCCCTCGTCATCTCACGCGACACGATTACCGTCTCGTCCTCGTCGGCTACACCAAGCTCAGTCAAAACGGCCGCTAGCTCTTCCGCGTTTGGGCGGTCAAAGATTCCCTCGACGCGAGCCTGGCTGGCTCCGGTCCGGATGACGTCGGCACCCAAGCGATTTCCGAGCAGACCACCAACCGCGTCGATAATGATCGATTTGCCGGCACCGGTCTCCCCGGTCAGCGCGATCAAGCCCGACCCAAACTCCAGCTCGACCCGGTCGATAATCGCAAAGTTTTCGATTGTCAGGTGAGTCAACATGAACTGAATTCCGAATAGATCAGACATCGGGGCCGAGGCACCGATCGATCGCCGCAGCGAGATCGATATTCGATCCGCCGCGCCGAAACAGGGCGAGAAACTCGCGATTTCCGGCCGGACCGAGGATCGGCGATGCGGTGCAGCCCGAAACCGCCAGCCCGATCGAGGTCGCAAATTCGAAGACGTTGTTGAGAACCATTCGATGGACGTTGGGGTCGCGGACGACGCCGCCTTTTCCGACCAGGCCGCGACCTGCCTCGAATTGAGGTTTGACCAGGGCCACGATCCAGCCGCCCGGATCGAGCAAACGCACGACGGCCGGGAGAACGAGCGTGAGGGAAATAAAAGAGGTGTCGATAACCGCTCCCGACATCGGCTCGGGAAGCGATTCGAGGTACCGGACATTGGTCCGCTCGAGGACGACGACCCGCGGGTCCTGGCGCAACGACCAGGCGAGCTGCCCGTAGCCAACGTCGACCGCGTAGACGCGCTTGCAGCCCCGCTGCAGGAGAACATCAGTAAATCCACCAGTTGACGCGCCCACGTCGACGACCGTGGCATCGGCGACATCCAGACCGAATTCGTCGAGTGCGTGGGCCAACTTGAAGCCGCCGCGGCTGACGTACGGCGGGGCAGTCTCCACCGACACGTCGGCAACCCGCTCGACGAATGTGCTCGGCCTCCGGGCGACGTCTCCACCAACCCGCACCTCTCCCGCGAGGATCAAGGCCTGGGCCTTTTCGCGCGTCGCCGCGAGACCACGCTCAACAAGCAGCAGGTCGAGCCGACATTGATCAGTTGGCACCGTGGTCTCAACTCGCAGAGGTCGCTAATCATCAAAGGATAGGTTTGAGCATTGGAAAAGTCAAGGCAAGCGTGAGGTCGCTGGCCCATGCCCAGTCCCTATGCTACAATCCCACTCCGTGGCTACCCTGGTGTTCGGCGTCGGCTATATTGGTTCGCGCCTCGTGCAAGACCTTCTCTACGAAGGGCGCGATGTCGTGGGCTTCGACAACTACTTTGCGAGCGATCGACGGGCCATTGACGGTTTCGCTCAATCGCCGGCTTTTCGCTTTGTCGAGGGAAGTATCTCCGACGAATCCGCGATCGACCGAGCCGTCGACGCGGCAGCGGGCGACGTCGACGACGTGTACCTGTTGGCGGCCCAGGCCAGCGCGCATCCAGATGTCGCGCCAGCCAGCTACAGTGACGACGTCAACCTGAGCGGTCCCAGGATTCTTCTCGAAGTCCTGGCTCGCCGGGGAGTTGGTGCGCCGGTGGTATACGGCAGCTCCCTCCGAGTCCACGGCTCGCCGCTTCCGGCGTTCGTGGACGAGGCGACTGCGTATGGAACTTTTACCGATCTCGCTCACCTGTCGAAGGTGTACGTCGAAAAGCTGCTCGAAATGTTTGCGGTAACTCGCGGTCTCACTGGTCGTGCGGTGCGGCTTGGTTTGACCTACGGAGTTGCCCCGGTCATGAAAGTCGATCGGAAGTTTATGACAGCTCCAAACCTGTTCAGCTATCAGGCGG
>CAVTGN010000006.1:0-609775 GCA_963734265.1 Terriglobia bacterium | reverse complement strand
CAGTTGAGCGGCTAAGTAATACTTTATTATACTATGTAATCTAACGCAATTAAAATATAAAGAGCCTTTTCCTGCACTTGTCGGATACGCATGCTGGATTTAACATCCGGATAGTGAAAGACACGACGGTATCATTCAAGCTTGAAAAATCTGTGAAAGCGAAGCTCCTTGCGCTCGCCAAAGCAGAAAACAGGAGTTTGTCTAACTTTATCGAGAAGGTCTTGAAGGAGGAAATCACTAGAAGTGAGTCAAAGCATTTACGAGGTAAAACCTAAATTGTCACGAGGCAGAGATTTGATCACCCCGGATCTCGCGTTTCAGATTGCGGCGATCACGCGCTACACAGGAAATTCTTTTCGAGCCGCCGAACCCCGAATCGTGGACGGTTACATGTCGGAGAAGAGTCGAATGAAGATTTTTTTGGCGTTCTGCTTTTCGAACCCCGTGTTCGCGCTTGTCTGTAGCTACACAGGTCCTCCAGAAACCAAAATGGAAGACCGCCCATCTGAAAAAGCGGTGGACAAACAAACTTATAAAGAAGGCGCCGATGTCGTAGCCTTGATTGACAATCAGCTGGAACTGATTAGCACGTTCAAGGGATACGCGTTAGAGCGCGAGAACCTGGCAGTAGACGCCGAAGCCCGAAAGCTTCAGCTTGCCGCCCGTCGATGTAACCGGCAAAATCCTCCGCTATGAAGCTCACTTGGACAGACAACTCTATCGCGCCATGGACCAACTGGAACGGCTCCAGCGGCAGCGCAGAGGCGAAAACGTGCCGCCGCCTCTGAATATTAATTTGGGTAAGCGGATCTCAGACTTTTGCGAAACAAAGCCAAGAAGCCCTTTGTTTTCAGCATCCGGTTGGTTAATATTGGGCAACCACAGATGTGAAAAGGCGGCGCAGGCGCCCAGTTCTTAATGTTCAAGATTTAGGGGGATACTACCTCAATTCGTGGACTCGAACAACGCTCATCGAGCGTCAGTCGGCAGCCTCATCTTCTTCGACCTGTCTCAGATTGCGGGCGTTCTTATTCATTCTCATTGTGCTAGTCTGACCTGGCATGAAGGCCGCGCGCGTTTTCATCCTCTGCTGCCTGGTAAGTTCGGCCTTTGCGGCTCAGCGGCCACAATCATCGCAACCCCAAAACAGAACCGCAGCGCCCGACGTTTATCTCGTCACCATCGACACTTTGCGCGCGGACCACATCCATTGCTACGGCTACGAATCCATTCAGACGCCCGCACTCGATGCGCTGGCGAAGGACGGAATCCGCTTTGCGCACGCCTTTACCCCCAGCCCCATCACCAATACCTCACATATCAGCATCCTGACCGGATTGCTGCCCAGCAGCCACGGGGTGACGGATTTTGCCGTACCCCTGGCCCCAACCCATTCAACCCTGGCGGAGCTCTTGAAAAGCAACGGCTATCACACCGCCGCCTTTATCGGCGCCGTTATCCTGGACAGCAAGACCCTGGCGCCTGGCCTGGATCGCGGCTTCGATTTCTATGACAATTTCCCCGCTCACCTGCAAACCAAGTCGCGCTGGGGGCGTGTAGAGCGGCGGGGAGCGGATGTAGTGAAGCATGCAGAGACTTGGATCACCGCCCATCCGGCAGGTCCCCATTTCGTCTGGATCCACCTCTACGACCCGCACGATCCCTACGAACCACCACCGCCTTACTCGGAGACCTACAAAGATCGTCTCTACGACGGTGAAATCGCCTATGCCGACTCGGCGCTGGCCGGCTTCGTCGCCTACCTGAAAAAGAACGGCAGGTACGAGAATGCTCTCATCGTCGTAGTCGGAGATCATGGCGAAGGCCTGGGCGAGCATCATGAAAATACTCACGGAATTTTTCTCTACGACTCCACCACTCACGTTCCCCTCATCGTGAAACTCCCGGGGGAAAGCAATTTGGATAAGGTGATTCAGGCCCAGGTGCGGACCACCGACATCCTGCCCACGGTTGCGGATCTGCTGCGGTTCCCGCCGCCGAGCCGTCTGGATGGAGAATCGATGACGCCATACTTCGCCGGCGCGGAAAAAAGGGACCGCACTGCCTTTGGCGAAACCGATTACCCGCTTCGCTTTGGCTGGGCGCCTTTGCGTTCGGTTAGGGCCGAAGGATTCAAGTTCATCGAAGCTCCCCGCCCGGAGTTGTATGACCTGCGCGCCGATCCGGGGGAGTTGGCCAATCACTACCAGCCATCGGACAAGACGGTCCAAAAGTTTCGGGCTATGCTGGCCGAGGTCAGGGCGAAGAATCCCCCAGCATCGGCTGCAGAGACGGCCAGCACAGCGGCGACGGGCGCGAACGATCAATTGAAAGCCTTGGGCTATGAGGGCCGGACGAACGAGGGTGAGCCTCTAGCGTCACCCGACTCCAGATTACCCGACCCCAAAGACGAGATCGAAGAGCAGAACCTGCTGCATGCAGCCATGATGGCGCAGGACGATAGCCGCTTCGACGAAGCGCGCAGCGCCCTGGAAAAGGCTTTACAACTCGATCCCAAATCACCCACGGCGTTGCGACAACTGGGAGAGCTGGAATTCAATACTGGCGAATACGTGCGGGCGGCGGAACACATGAGGCAGGCTAGAGCAGTCCGCCCCGACGATGCTACGGCTGCCTTCTACGAAGGTCAGGCACGGGAAAAGACCGGCGATCTGTCTGGCGCACGCGACGCCCTTGAGGCCAGCTTAAAGCTTATGCCGGGACAATTTCCCGCACGACTGCTGCTGGGCCAAGTCTATCTCGGGCTCAAAGATCCGAAGAATGCCGAAGACCAATTCGAGGCGGCTCTGCTGTTGCAACCTAAGAGTGCGGAGGCACAGAAAGGTTTGGCCCAGGCGCAAGGGTTACAAAAATCTCAGCATTGAAAACTCTCGCGAAGCGCCACAAACCACGTGGGGACAGCCGCCCTCGGCTGTCCGGCGGAGCAACCTCCGCCAGGGTTTTGCTAAACCTGTCGAGCCCTGCTCGACTGGACAGCCGAGGGCGGCTGTCCCCACGTGGTCTGTGGCTATGGAGGTCTTGTGATTGAAGACAAAATCGAGATTCAAACCAGTGACGGAGTCCAGAAGGCATTCTCTTATCGCCCGGAAAAGGAAGGCCAGTGGCCCGGCGTTATTCACCTCACCGACATTGCCGGCATTCGACCCTCGCAAGAGGATATGGCGCGGCGGTTGGCGGCTGAGGGTTATGCCGTGCTCGTGCCTAATGTGTTTTATCGCACCCGGAAACCACCGGTGTTCGACTTCCCGAGAAACTTTGGGGATGAGCAGACGATGAAGCGAGTAGCTGAGCTGTCCGCGCCTTTGACCCCGGATGCCATGGCACGCGATGCCTCGGCCTATGTTGACTTTCTTGCGGCCCACGATTTCGTCAGCAAGGGTGGCATGGGCGTGGTCGGCTACTGCCTGACCGGAAAAATGGCGCTTTACGCCGCCAAGGCGCGCCCGGATAAAATCGCTGCGGCCGCCTCCTTCCACGGCGCCGGGCTAGCGACCGATGCCGCGGACAGCCCTCATCTCGCTCTTCCCGCCATCCAGGCCGCACTCTATTTTGGACACGCCACCAATGACCGCGGCATGCCCGCAGAAGCCATCGAAAAGCTCGATCGGGCCCTTGCGGCCTGGGGCGGCCAATACCAAAGCGAGGTCTACGAGGGCGCCAGCCACTCCTGGACCGTGCCCGACAGCCCGGTCTACAACCAACCGCAGGCGGAACGAGCCTTTGCCAAGCTGACCCAGCTATTCGCGGAAACATTGGAGTAGCGCCGAATCAATTCGCGTTCTTCACGATCTTTTCTATCTGCAGCAAATGGTTCAGATCATGGCCCGCCATGATCTTCATGAGATGCGTCAGGGTCTCTTTTCCGCGCTCTGCGTGCAGGCCATAGTTCTCCCAAGACGGACGCGGCACTGAATTCAAGAGCCTGCAGATTGTTCTCCCGGAGGAAACGGAACGTCTCCAGAGAGATCTTGGGATCGCGGCGGCCGTAGTTGAAGGTCTTGGCCCATGCGTCCTGATCGAAGGCCTGAATGGTGGTGCCGTTCGAAGCCAGGATCAGCCGTATGCGATAGCCGATCACCAGTTCCGCGTCCGCCAAATGAGCGAGGATTTCGGCGATCGACCACCTATCCGGCGTGGGCCGCCGGGTGAGCCGTTTCTTGTTTAACCGTCTGGTCAATGCCGCCAGCTTCTTGTGAGTGCCCTTCTGCAAGCGCAAGGGATTCTTGCCCTGACTGTGCTTCAGCATGCGCTGCGTGTACTGCTGCGGGGTTTCCTGCATGGATTCTCTCCTTAACGAAACACTGTTTTGTTAAGACAGGCTTAAAAAGCGAAAGGAGCGCCATTTCGGCGCTCCCGTCACCCAGAAACATGAGTGTCCCAAGGCAATATACTCCAGAAATGGAGGCTATCACCAGAATTCGGCATTGCATCATACATCGGAGTGTTCTTGGACGGTTTCCGGATCGGGCTTGGGGTCTAATTGGAATTGCGATCGAAATTGCTTAAGATAGCGAGGTTAGAATCGGTCCGCGTCTAGGTTTCGCAGCATCTGGCTTTTTGGCATTTGGGTCTGAAAACTTTATGGTCCGGGGAGGATCGCGTGTTTAGATCGCTCAGCAGGATTTCGCTCGCCCTACTGCTCATGGTAGGAACCCTGATTTTGGCCGCTTGCCCCACCCGCACCAGCATCGAAAGAATCAATCGCGATCCCGGCCGCTATGTTGGGAAAGAAGTTGCCATTGGCGGGCACGTGACCAGTTCGTTCGGCGCGCTTGGATCGGGAGTTTTCGAAGTCGACGATGGCAGCGGCAGGATGTGGGTCTTTAGTGAACGATATGGAGTGCCGAGCAACGGCGCCAGGGTAGGAGTCAGGGGACGCATTGAGCAGGGATTCAGCTTTGGCGGCCGCACCTTCGCTACCGTCCTGCGCGAATCCGAGCGGCGGCACTAATAGCTTTGGCTCGATACGACCGGGCGGACGTTGGCGCCCTTACGCACTCTTCTGGTGAAAAATAACTGGGATTAGTTCTGCCGCGGAGGGTGGGCGAGCGAAATCTGCTCGGGTGCGGCTTCAGATTCCCGGATTTCCAGTTTCATCTGGCGGAGGCTGGTGGCCTCGGCTGGATCCATTCCGGCCTTCAGGTCGGATTTCTCAATGAAATAACGCCAGCCGGCGTGACGATCTTCCGAGCTCTGCCCGGTTTCGAAGTGCTTGACTCTGATGTCAGCGTTATCGCGGCCCTTGACGACTAGTACAACTCCACCGGATTCGTAGGTCCGGATGTTGTGGCGGATGATTGCATAACATGCTTTGGATTCGTCGCGCGTCAGAGACACCCCGCTAATTGGTGAAGATTCTGTGTTTTAGTTACGGAGAGCGTGCCCGCCCGTTGGTTGCCGCGGCGGACACGCTTTCTATCGAGAATTGCCGCTCTTGCTCTTACAGCGGTCGGACGTTCTCAGCTTGCCAGCCCTTCGGTCCCTTGGTTACATCGAACTCCACACTCTGACCCTCTTGCAAGCTGCGAAAGCCGCCTGCCTGAATTGCCGAGAAGTGGACAAATACATCTTCGCCGCTCTGCCGGCTGATGAAGCCGTAGCCTTTGGCGTCGTTAAACCACTTTACTGTTCCTTGTTCTGCCATTTTGTTACTGTTTCCTTTTCAATCGATTTACGCTGTGAGATCGGAGGTACTAAAGGGCGGTTCAAGCTGGTATGCAAGAAGCTGCTCAACAACCGATTCTAATCAAACGCATAACTAGTTTATCAGAAAAGGCTGCAATTAGGTTAGCAAATTGCGTGTCGCCGCTCGCGACCTAAGGTGCCTTCGGTAATCGGTTCGCCGTCCCAATCCTATTCTTCGACCTCGTTTCGCGCTCCTGATGGGGTACGCGCTGCCAGGTTTAGACTCAGTATTTTCTTTTACTTCGCTGGTGAGCGGGTATAATCAGACAAAGACTTGACCACGAAGACACATCGCAAATCCACTCTGCGCCTTCGCGATTGAGAGCGGCAATTATCCGGTAAGGCGCTTCGCCCATCCAGCAACCAGGCATCGTTCGCATCCGATGCGGAAGCGCTTCGCAGGCGTAGTACCTGAACAGCCTCGAAGAAAGCGTCGAAGCACCGGGCAGGAAAGCAACGGAGGGAGCATCGCGATGTCTCAGTTCAACGGAGATAAGGCCAGATTCAACCGGGAGCGGAAGCAGAACATTCAGCGCCGCAAGCGCAGCAAGGCCCTGTTTTTGGCGGCCGCCTCCAGCCCCAGCCCTGAGGCTGGCAAGAAGCCCCGCAGCGTTCCCGATGTCAGCAAGGACCGGGAATGAGCAAGACGCCTGGTTCATTATCCGCATTTCCCGCAGTGGCGAAAAAGCGTGTACTTCTGGTGGACACCTATGCCACCAAGCGTGATTTGCGGTCCAAGATCATGCGCAAGCTCGGAGTGGACGTGGACTGCGCCGCGGGTATCACCGAAGCTCGCGCTCTGTGGCAGGCCGATTCCTACAGCCTGGTTCTGGTTGACGTGCACAATGACGCGGTCAACGTCCAGGAATTCTGTGACGAAGTGAGAAATGCCAAGCCGCCGCAGAGCATAGCATTTCTGGTGGGCAAGCCGGAGTATCTGGCGGGATCGCCGGTCTCCGATGACGGCCAGACGCTAGCGGCGCCCGATGTCCACGGCGCCTGGGGTGAAATGGTAATCGCCATGTACGCCAATGCCTGCGTGGCCTTGCCCAGACGCTACGGCTTTCAGGAAGCCTCCTGGCGCATTGCGGCGACGCGGTCGTTGAAGGATCCGCGTCCCAGTCATGCGATCGCGAGCAAGAAGCATCCGCAGTTTTCCTGGGTCGATGCGGTGAATCGTCATTCAGAAAAACCTGCATCCTGAGATTTGAGTTACACTTTAGTTTGCGTCATTGGAACTTGGGAACTTGCATCAGTGGAATTTGCGTCACCGGACTTTGCACCACGGGCCACGTTACACGCACCTCGCGCCGTCGCAACCTATATCAGGCACCAGGCATCACGAGAACTTGCAGCACTAAGGAACTTTATGAAGAAGCTGTTTGTAGGCAACATCCCCCACAGCACCACCGAAGCAGAGTTGCGGACACTGTTTGAGCCCCACGGGGCCATCGAGCAAGTCAGCATCGTGACCGATCGCGACACCGGCCGTTCCCGCGGCTTTGCGTTCGTCGAAATGACCGATTCCGCCGAAGCCGAAAAAGCGATTGCTGCCCTCAATGGCAAGGAACTGGGCGGCCGCGCCTTGAATATCAACGAAGCCCGTCCCAAGACTGATCGCGGCGGTCCGCCTCGCGGTGGCCGTCCGGGCGGTGGTGGTGGGCGTCCCGGTGGCGGTGGTGGACGTTCGGGCGGCGGCGGTGGGCGCGATGACTATCAGGGCCACGCGCGTCAGCCCCGAGAGCCACGCTGGTAAGCAGAAGCACCCGGTAGAGCATTGCTAGAGTTTCACGAACATCGATCTGCCAAAAAAATGTCCCTTGGAGGTGTCTATGTCTGGTCGAGGCCGTTCCAGCTTCACCAAGCGTCTGAAAGAGCGCTCGCGGCAAGAAAAACAGCAGGAAAAAGCCGAGCGCAAAGCCCAGCGAAAGCTGGAAAAACCGGCAACCGGATCTGACGAGCTTACCGCCGAAGATTTCGCGGCTGCGACCGAGCAGTGGGCCCTCCCCAACTCGCACGTAGAAGAGTAGGCAGTCTTCAATTGAACGTTACGGCAAGGATTTGAATCGTGTGGCAAGAAAAAGCGCGGCATTAAGCCGCGCTTTTTCCATTGCATGGAGTTCTCGCCGAACCCGCAAAAATGAACCCTTCCGGCTCTCAGCAAACTCTAAACAGGGCAATGAGTTCTCCAGCACCCAAGCCCAAACCGGCCCTGACCAAACAGCAGCTACGCACGGTTCTGCCCGCCGTGTGGGACCTGATGCGTCCCCGCAAGGGCGTGCTGGCGGTGGGCTTCCTGCTCATGGTCGTCAACCGGGTGTCGGGACTGGTGCTTCCCTACTCCACCAAATTCCTGATCGACAGCGTCATCGCCAAGCACCACGTTGAATTGTTGCGGCGGCTGGTTTCAGCCGTATTGCTGGCCACCGTAATTCAGGGCATCACATCTTTCGCCTTGACCCAGTTGTTGTCGAAGGCAGCGCAGCGGCTGATTGCGGAACTCCGCCAAAAAGTTCAGACCCACATCTCACATCTTCCTGTAGCTTTCTATGACTCCAACAAGACCGGCACACTGGTCTCGCGAATCATGACCGACGTCGAGGGCGTCCGGAACCTGCTGGGGACTGGACTCGTCGATCTGGTCGGCGGACTGCTCACGTCCGGCATTGCGCTGGTGGTTCTGTTTCGCATCAGCCCGTTGATGACCGTGCTGGCGTTCAGTTTTCTGCTGTGCTTCGCCATCTCCCTGAACAAGGCATTCAGCACCATCCGTCCCATTTTCCGGCAGCGCGGCAAAATCAATGCCGAGGTAACCGGCCGCCTGGCTGAGTCTCTGGGAGGCGTACGCGTCATCAAGGGCTATCACGCCGAGGAGCGCGAAGAAGCGGTTTTCGCCGGTGGCGTGCGTCGCCTGCTCGATAACGTGATGCGGACTCTGACAGCGACTTCCGTCATGAGCCTTTCCGCGAGCCTGCTGATGGGCGTGGTGGGAGCAGTCATCATGTACGTGGGCGCGCATCAGATCATTGCCGGTACTCTCACCGTGGGCAGCTTCTTCACCTACACGCTTTTTCTGGGATTTCTGGTGGCGCCGATCGTGCAAATTGTTTCTATCGGAACGCAACTGACCGAAGCCCTGGCGGGTTTGGAGCGGACGCAGGAGATTCTGAACGAACGTCCCGAAGATCAAGATCCCAACCGGACGGTTACGCTGCAAGACATTTTCGGCAAAGTGGACTTCGACCACGTTACTTTCAGTTACGACGGCAGCCGCACCGTGCTGCATGACGTCTCGTTCCAGGCGGAACCTGGAACGGTTACCGCACTGGTCGGCTCTTCCGGCTCGGGCAAGTCCACCATCATCGGCCTGATTTCCGCTTTTTACGTACCTACCCAGGGGAAGGTTCTGGTGGATGGAGTCGACCTGAGTACGGTACGGCTCGATTCGTATCGCACCCGGCTGGGAGTGGTGCTGCAGGAATCTTTCCTGTTCGACGGTACCATTCGTGAAAACGTGGCATTTTCCCGGCCGGATGCCAGCGAAGAACAACTCATGCGCGCCTGCCGCATTGCCCGCGTGGACGAGTTTGCCGAAAGCTTTCCGGAGAAATACGACACCATTGTCGGCGAACGCGGAGTCAAACTTTCCGGAGGACAGCGCCAGCGAATCTCGATTGCACGCGCCATTCTGGCCGAGCCGCGCATTCTGATCCTCGATGAGGCCACATCCAGTCTGGACTCGGAATCCGAAGAAATGATCCAGCACGGGCTCTCATATCTGATGCAGGGCCGCACCACGTTTGTGATCGCTCACCGGCTTTCCACCATCCGCCGCGCCGATCAGATTCTGGTGGTCGAGCAGGGCAAGATCGTGGAGCGTGGCACGCACGATGAGCTTTACGCACTGCAAGGCCGCTATTTCGATCTCTACACCAAACAGCAAGGTCTGCAGAACAATCTCTTTCTGGCTCCGGGCGAGGGCGACGCAGCCTCGGTGCCTGCGGAGGATGGAAGCTCAGGAAAAAATAACGACGGCGACGTAAGCCCGGCCGACGCTTTGCGTCTAATAAGGGGAGAAGTTCGGTAAACGCACTCATACTCGTGTCATCCCGACCGGAGCGAGCGAAGCGAGCGCAGTGGAGGGACCTTGTGTTTCGGGAGTACCGACAGGCGAAGTTTAAGTGACGATCGACGCTAATCAATCCAGCCCGAACGGATCCGCAGTCCGCATTGTGGATGTCTGCCGCCATTACTCTATGGGCCAGACCCTCATACGCGCGGTGGATGGCGTTTCGCTCGAGGTTCGCGCGGGAGAATTCGTCGCCCTGCTGGGCAGCTCCGGATCCGGCAAGTCTTCCCTGCTGAACTTGATCGCGGGCCTCGACCGGCCCACCTCCGGAGCGGTGATCGTCCAGGATCGAGACCTGGCGCGGCTTTCTCGCGAGGAGTTGGCAAAATACCGCCTGCATACCGTGGGCATGGTCTTCCAATCGTTCAACCTGGTCTCCCGAATGACCCTGGCGGAGAACGTGGAACTGCCGCTGCGCTTCGCCGAAGTTGACCGCGACAAGCGGGACGCGCTCGCGCACAAGGCACTGGAACGCGTTGGCCTGGCAGCACGCAGCACGCATCGCCCCAGTGAACTTTCCGGCGGCGAGCAGCAGCGGGCGGCGCTGGCGCGGGCGTTAATCAATCAGCCGAAAATTCTGCTGGCCGACGAGCCTACCGGCAATCTCGACAGCCACACCGGCACCGAGATCATGAATTTTATCCGCGAGTTCAACCAGTCGCTCGGAATGACGATTGTGATGGTGACCCACGAACGCGCCCTGGCCGAGCGTTACGCCAAGCGCATGATTTTTCTGGCCGACGGCAAGCTGATCGACGACCGGCCTGACAACAATGCGTGACCCAGAGAGTAAATCTCGAGGGTGCCCCGTCCAAGCTCTGCTTGGGCGGGAATGTTCGCGGACCAAAAGTTAAA
Source organism: Terriglobia bacterium (assembly GCA_963734265.1). Lineage (GTDB taxonomy): Bacteria > Acidobacteriota > Terriglobia > Terriglobales > Acidobacteriaceae > JAIQFF01. The sequence continues at coordinate 599,085 of CAVTGN010000006.1, read as the reverse complement.
CACAACGGTCAAACCCCCGCCCAAGCGGAGCTTGGACGGGGCACCCGGGTTCAAGAATGAAGACTTACGATCTGACCGAGCTGGCCCTGCGCAACCTGCGCGAATCGTCGTTGCGCAATTCACTCACGACCGTTGGCATCTCGGTCGGAGTCGCGTCTTTGGTAGCCATGCTCTCTCTCGGAATCGGCCTGCAAAAATTGGCTACCCGGCGCCTGGCGGGCTCAGGTCTTTTTGATACGGTGGTTGTAATGTCGCGAAGAGATTTGCGCGGCTTCGGCCGCGACGACGAAAGAAACACCGCGTCCGCCGCCGAGAGCCGCACCCTCGATGAATCCGCCCGGCAGGAAATTGAACGCCTGCCCGAGGTGCTGGAGGCCTATCCCGACATTCGCTTCATCACCGAACTGCGCTATCAGGACAAGCCCCACTTGACCATGGTGTCCGGAATTCCGGCGTCGGCGCGATCGAACGACGCGTTTTCCAGCGTTCAGGGCAGTTTTTTTTCTTCCGACAACGCCCCGGAAGTCATTCTGCAAAAATCGTTCGCCGCGGAGTTACTCGACAAAGAAACCAAGCCCGGGCAGGAAGATGACATCCCGGTAGCGCAGTTAGCCAAACCGCTACTGGGACAGGAATTGACCATGCGCTACGCGCAGCGGATTCCCGCGCCGTCGACGACAGAACGATCTAGCACCCAATCCGGCAAGACAGCTGGCGAAAGCGACACTTCGTCCGAAGGGGCTTACTCGGTCATCTCGCGCGAGCAAAAACTGAAAATTGTAGGCGTCGCCGATCTCGACCCTGACAGCATGCGCGGCGCGGCTCGCGCGCGAGTGTTCTTGCCTCTGAAGCTGGCCGAGGACCTGCACGTGATGCAGCCTTCCGACCTGCGCGACAATGTACGCGGCTTCAACAAGCAGCCCAGCTATTCCACCATCAGCGTGCGGGTAAAGAATCCCAAACAGGTGGAACCCGTGGAGCAAGCCATCAAGAAGATAGGCTTCAACACCTTTTCCATTCTGGATGCCACGCGCAGCCTGCGGCAATTCTTCGCCGTGCTCGATTTGTTTCTGGGCATTTTTGGCAGTCTGGCGCTGGCCGTGGCTTCCATCGGCATCGTGAATACTTTGGTGATGGCCATCCTGGAGCGCCGCCGCGAAATTGGGATTATGAAAGCCATCGGCGCCAGCGACGGCGACGTCAAGAAGCTCTTCTTCGCTGAAGCAGGAGCCATGGGAGTGCTCGGCGGCATCGTGGGCGTCGCCCTGGGATGGGCCATCGGCCATGTCATCAACCTGGGCACCAACATTTATCTCAAGCGCCAGTCGCTGCCGCCGGAAAGCTTCTGGTCGGTTCCGTGGTGGCTGGTGGGCGCAGCCATCGTTTTCGCTTTTGTCGTCAGTTTGGTTTCCGGCCTGTACCCGGCTGCCCGCGCGGCTCGCCTCGATCCGGTGCAGGCGCTGCGCTACGAGTAAACTGGACTCATGTTTCGATTTCTCAGGCTTGGCTTGCTTCTGGCTCTTTTCCTTCCTCTGGCGGCAACCGCCCAAAGCCGCACCGACTGCAACGTTATCAACAGCCGCATTCTGAAACAGGCAGTTCACTACTGCGTGCAATTGCCGCCTGACTACGACGCCAACGACCCGCAAAATTCGCCTCGGCGCTATCCGGTTCTCTACTTCCTGCACGGCCTCGGTGAAAACGAGCAGACCATGTTTGGAACCGGCGGTTGGAGCCTGATCGAAGACCTTCGCCGCCAGCATAAAATCGGCGATTTCTTGATTGTGGCGCCGGAAGGAAAGCGCACCTTCTACATCAACTCGGCGGACAATTCCCTCCGCTACAGCGACTTCTTTCTTCAGGAATTCATGCCTTATATCGAAGGCAAATACCGAGTGCGGCCAGGACGGCAGGGGCGGGCCATCACTGGAATCTCCATGGGAGGCTACGGGGCGTTGCGGTTCGCCTTTGCCCATCCCGAGCTGTTTTCCGCGGTCAGCGCACAAAGCCCCGCTCTGATTACACAGACTCCCAAGGAAATCGGCGGAGCCGGACAATCCAACGGACAGCTAGGCCGGGTGCTGGGGCCGGCGTTTGGACAGCCCATCGATGTGCCGCACTGGGAGCAAAATAGTATTTTCGTGCTGGCCAGAAAAGACCAGGCTGGCCTGCGCAAGCTGGCCATTTACTTCAACTGCGGCCAGCAGGATGATTTCGGCTTTGAAGAGGGCGCGGCAGCTTTACATCAAGAACTGCAGTCCGAAAACGTCAAGCATGAATATCGTTCGTACCCCGGCGACCACAGCCTGACCTATTTCATGGCCCACATGGGCGAGGTGATGCAATTTCATTCCCGCGTATTCGCGGAACAAGAGTAGTTCATCCCTACCAGTTGTTGCCTGCCGCCAGTTTATGCCATCCTTCTGCACGGATCGCCGTGATCCGTTTCCCTGATCCACTTAACGACGAGGTGACTGATGGCCTGCAGCCCCGAGATGTTGAAACGCGTCCCGCTTTTTGCCCTGCTTGACGACGAGGAGACCGCAGTCTTGGCCGCGCAAGTTGAGACCAGAACCTTTGCTGCGCGCCAGCGTATCTGGAAGATCGGCGACCCGGGCGGACAAGCTTACGTCCTGGTCTCGGGCGCGGTACGAGTCACCACCGTCGATGACGATCAGCAAGAGGTCGTCGTGGATCAGCCAGCGGCAGGCCAGTTTTTCGGCTTCGCCTCCATGCTCGATCAGACCGCTCATCAAACCGAGGCGGTTTCGATCGAAGAAAGCGTTTGCCTGGAAGTGGACCGCAACGATATCGCCACCTTGCTGCAACGCAAACCTCACGCCGGAATGGACATGCTCACCGTGTTGGGCCGCCAGTTTCACGCTTCACAGCAGTTGGTGCGAGTTCGCGCCAGCCGCAATCCCAACGACGTTATCGAGGAGGACATGACCTTCGGCGAGCGCATCGCCGACCGCGTCGCCAGTTTCGGTGGATCGTGGACATTCATCATCATATTCTCCGCGGCCATCATCATCTACACCGCGATCAACATCGGCCTGGGCCGAGCGGCCTGGGATCCGTATCCCTTCATACTTCTGAACCTGTTCCTCTCCATGCTGGCCGCAATTCAGGCGCCGGTGATCATGATGAGCCAGAACCGGCAGGACACCAAGGATCGGCTGCGCGGCGAACTCGACTACGACGTCAATCGCCGCGCCGAGTCCGAAATTCAGGGCCTTTCGAAGAAACTCAATCTGCTGGGAGAAAAAATTGGCGACGTCGAAGATCTGATCCGGCAAAAAATATAGGAACCCTTTGCGTCCTTTGCGGAACCCTTTGCGTTCTCTGCGGTAAAGGCTTTTCACCGCGAAGTTCGCAAAGGACGCAAAGAAAACCGGTGCCCCTCAGCCGACGCCTGCGCCGTCGGCGGCGGAACAGATGTATACATCGGGCTTGATCGCAGTGGCCGCCTGATATCGTTCTGCGATCTGAGACGCGAACCTTTGCGCGTCATTCTTCTTCACCAGGTTCACGGTACATCCGCCGAAACCGCCGCCGGTCATTCGTCCACCGCAGTAGCCTTCCAGAGTTTCGGCGAGTTCAACCATGACATCGAGTTCGCGGCAGCTGACTTCAAAAAGCTCGCGAAGACTGCGATGCGATTCCCGCATCAGATCTCCGAACCGGTTGACCTCGCCGACCGTCAGAAATCTCGCTCCTTCCTGCACCCGGCAATTTTCGGCCACAACGTGCAGGCAACGCTTATAAATGGTCGCGGGCATTTGGTCCTTGTGCTGCTCCAGTTGCTCCACCGAAACATCTCGCAGGGCCAGGATGTCGGGATACCACTCCCTCAGGATCTTCACTCCCTCGTCACACTCTTCGCGCCGCCGGTTGTAGGCGCCGCTGGCATGTTCGTGCTTCACCATGGTGTTGCAGATCACCAGGCGAACCGACTCTGGAACTGGAATCAACCTGAACTCGAGCGAACGGCAGTCCAGAAGCAATGCGTGCCCGGCTTTCCCGAGACAGGAGACAAACTGGTCCATGATTCCGACTCGCGCGCCGATAAACAAATTCTCCGCCCTCTGGCATAGTTTTGCGACCTCTGGGAGTGGAAGCTTCGCTCCGTCGAGGCTCATCAGGGCCAGCGCGCTGGCGACTTCGATTGCGGCCGAGGAACTAAGCCCGGCGCCAATCGGGACTTCACCTCGGACCATCAAATTGGCGGCAGCCGTCTTAACACCCATTTGTTGAAGCATGACTGCCACGCCCACGACATAGTCGCTCCACACGCCTTGACCACGGGCCGGCAGGTTATCAAGATCGAATTCACGGCGCTCTGAAAACTCCTCCGACTGGACTACCAGCGTCCGATCCGTCCTGGAAGCAATTGCCACGCGCGTGGAAAAACCGATGGCGCAGGGCATTACAAATCCGTCGTTGTAGTCGGTGTGTTCGCCCAGCAGATTTACCCGGCCGGGTGCGCAGAAGATCCCAGGCTTCGAGCCGAACAAGGTTTCAAAGCGACGGCTCAATTCCGCTGGTGGTCATTGCGTGATCCAAAGAAGGCATGGGTTGAGCAGGGTGAAACCATCTCGGTGTATGAAATAATGCGCCTGCAAGCGATCACGTTTCGCTGTGACGACAGGATGGGAAACTTTCGCTGTCAAATTCACCTTGCTGTCCGATTCGTGTTCTTCCCTCTTCATTCCTCGTTCTTTGCGCTTCGCGCACAGTGTAGACCAGGGCAGGAGTTACATCGTTGAAGCTTACCGCAGACCCACATCGGAGGCTGAACCCCCTCACCAACGAATGGGTGCTGGTGTCTCCGCATCGCGCCGGCCGGCCGTGGCAGGGTCAGGTCGAAAAAGTTCCGGTTCACCATGAACCTGAATATGATCCCACGTGTTATCTCTGTCCGGGAAACTCCCGGGCAGGTGGAATCGTCAACCCGCGGTACTCAGGCACATTCGTTTTCGACAACGACTTCGCTGCTCTCATTCCGGCAGTTCCGCACGACCGCATTGACCTTGAAAACCGCGGATTGATTGTGGCCGAAACTGAACCCGGAATTTGCCGCGTGATCTGCTTCTCTCCGCGCCACGACCTCACTCTTGCCACCATGCGGCCGGAAGATATCGAGAGTGTGATCCGCACCTGGACTGCGCAATTTCAGGAACTGGGCGCAATGCCGAACATTCATCATGTGCAGATCTTTGAGAATCGCGGCGCCATGATGGGCGCCAGCAACCCACATCCGCACTGCCAGGTCTGGGGCACTCATTCGGTGCCGGACATCCCGCAAAAAGAATTGCTCGGCCAGACAAAATATCTCGATGGCCAGGGCTCCTGCCTGTTGTGCGACTACATTCGACTCGAAACGCAGCAGGAAGTCCGGATCGTCTGCCAGAACGAAGGCTTCGTCGCGCTGGTTCCCTTCTGGGCAGTCTGGCCGTTCGAAGTTTTGATTTGCAGCCGTCGTCACCTGGGAACACTTCCTGAACTCACCGGGAGCGAGGTAATTCAATTAGCCAGGATTTTGCAGCAGGTAACCTCAGCCTACGACAAGGTGTTCGATGTGCCATTCCCTTATTCGATGGGCTTCCACCAATCACCCACGGACGGCGAACCGCATCCGGAATGGCACTTTCATGCGCATTTTTATCCACCCCTGTTGCGCTCAGCGACGGTTCGGAAATTCATGGTGGGATTCGAAATGCTCGGAATGCCTCAACGTGATATCACTCCGGAAATCGCAGCCGCACATTTGCAAAACCTCTGCCAGCAGCGGTAGCAGTAGTAGTAAAGATGCCTGCAATCTTGGTTAGCGGATACTGGGTTCAACTCAGCGGCTAACGCTGCGCCGGGGCTATGAAGATCAGCGCGGGATGTAGTTCTTCAAAAGCGGATTCACCAGCCTGGCAAACGAGAGCAACCGCTGCTCGGCCTCGGCTGGGTTTTCCCCCGGCCTCACCTCGGTGTTCAAGCGAATCAGTGCATTGTCGCTGCGGTTCGACCGAAGAGAATCGAACATCAGATGCCACTCCATCGACTCCTCGCTCGCGACCCGCCTGCCGTGCGCCGAGTACCAGAACAATACCAATTGTCGCTCCGATCCCTTGGCGATGACGTACCGATTTACCGGGAATGGAGCATCTTCGGAAAACGCGAGATTGGTTATGCCAGATTCCACCGGCGACCAACCCGCGCCCGCGAGGCACTCCTGGGGCAAATGCCGGTATAGCACGGTCTGGTTGGGCAAGTACGCGATGTACAGGTCGACATTGGATTGCCCGACGGTCTGATCTTCTTTCGCTTGAACTTCCTGCGTCCGAGCTTCTTTCGTTCGAAGCTCGTATGTCCGCTGCAGGAATTCTCCCGGGCCCAGCTTCTTCAAGATCTCATCGGGGATGGGAATGTCTGTCCCCACCCAACTGCTCAATTCAATCGGAAAAGATGCCAGCGGGAATCGCTGGGGCACGAAGCTGCCGCCTGAACGAGCATGCAAAAGAAGTGCGGTCCCGGCCAGCAGCACGACAACCAAAGCGAAACGCGCGTTCCTGGAGATCACGCGTACTCCTCCTGTTTCCCTAGTCGCCGCCCGCTCAGAAGCAAGGTCTGCACCATGCGGTGAAAAAGGAAAATAGCGAAGAGCGATCCCGCGAAAATGAGCCACCCGGAAAACAGATGCAGCATTCCCTGCGCAGTTTCAACCCCCCAGTATTCCACGGCCACACCAGTGACCGCGATTCGCAATGCGTTGGCCAGAATCGAGGTCGGAATCGCGATCAGGGCGAGCAGGACTCGCACTCCGACTTTGGTTTCGGTGATGTACCCATAGATGACGGTCAATGTGATCAGCGAAAACAGAGACCGAACTCCACTGCAGGCCTCTGCCACTTCCAACCGCGCGCTGGGCAGCAGAATAATGTTGCCTTCGCGGACCGCCGAAACTCCAGCCGTCGCCAGAAGAAAGCTGGCAGTCTTGGACGCCAGAATCTGCAGCGGAAATGTAAGCTGCTCCACCACCGTTGACGACGGAATCATCAGAATCAGAAACGCCAGAGGAAACGAAATCGCCGCCAGGTGCTTCCATCCGGCGAGAAAGACAACCATCCCGCAAATCAAAAGCAGGATCGAGATGCGGGAAAGAAAGAACGCAGAGCTGATCGTGCCCAGAACCAGCGCCAGCAGCGCGAACAGGAGAATCATCAGACCTGACCATGACGGCTTCACGCGAAGCGCCGCAAGTTTGGCCCGCCCCTCCCAAAGCAAGTACAGCGAAAATACCGGGACAAAGAAACCGTGAGTGTAGTTCGGGTCCTGCCACCACTGTCGCGCCAAAGGAAGGACCAGCGGCGCATACAACCAGGCGGCGAGCGAAAAGAGAATCACACCCTGGCAAAACAATATTATGCGGCGGTTAGAGAGACTCAGCATGGGCCCGAGAGGAAGTCGCACTTAACGCTTCCGCCTCGCTTTGCGAGACTTCCAATAGACTCCAGCCAGCCCAGTGGAAAGCAGCAGGAGCGTGCCCGGCTCCGGAGCCACCGCCAGCGGTGGCGTGTGGGGAGCAGGAGAAGAAGGACTGCCCCCACCCGAGAACGCACCAAAAGGCAAAAAGAAAAGCGGTATAAACCGTTTGCGGTGGGATGTGGGCTGCAGCGTATTTGCTCCCGGCGGCAGAACGGGAAGAGCGGCCGCGTAGGTTGCGGGCTCCGGGTCGACTTCGTTGGTGACCATGTCGTTGGAGAAAAGAGGCTGATCAAAATCAGCCTCCAGGGGATCAACGATGGCGGGAGGGCCAAGCGGGGCGATAGCGACGCGATTGCCGCAACGGGTGCGCGCCACAATTTTTCCATCACTGATCAGGGTTTCGCCGGGATGCAGCGAAATTTTCTTGCGGGTCCAGTACACCTTGTCTCCGGTGCGGTAGGCAACGTACATCAACTGCTTCTCGGAAACTGTCACCAGATGGGCGTGCTCGTAGTCGAATCCCTGGAAGTGCTGCGCCACCACCGGATCGTGTTCGGCGATCTCGCGCAGATCGTCCACGCTTCCCACTCCGCCCGGAATAACCGAATACAAATAAGTAGGGCGGCCGGAAGACGAGGCAAACTCCGTGTAACTTGCCGACGTAGTTTTCTGGTCTTGCGTCTCGCTCGCCAGCCTGAAGATTTTGCGATGAAGAGGAAGAGAAATGCGCAACCGGCTGTTGCCGGGCAAATTGCCAGGTGACCGCTGCCGCTGCCACAAATAAAAGCACCACCAGGAACCTGGTTCCAGAGCGCGGCCGCCGCGACCGGCGACGTCGATGACGAGACACACCTACACTGAGCTTCTTCAAGTGCTCCTCAATGGAACTAAGGATTTAAAGCAGGGGAGGACAAATCACATCTGAAGTCACTGTAAGTGCATTCCGGCTTCCAAACCTACATCGTCTGAAATCAGACCGCCGTGGCGTCTTTGCCAGCCGAGTGTGAAGAACTTTGCACAAAAATAGCGCCCTATTGCGCCGAGCCTCCAGTCGCAAGGGGATAAAACGGCTTCCGCGGGTCACCGATGGCACCTATTCTGCATAAAAGAGCAGTTTCATCGACGATTTCGCTATAAGGTGATGTTTATAAAAGGGTTAGATTCGCTGGCGAATCGTCCTGCGGAGTCGAAGGAGCCCTACATTTCAACGGTCCTGGGCGCCTGTGTGTTTGGTCGGAGTGCGAGAAAACCGGGCAGCGCCATTGCAGAGTAGAGATCCTTCGACTCTGCGGCTGCTTCGCGAAGCGAAGCAGCTACTCCGCTCAGGATGACATTTCACCGGCGCTGCTTCTTGCGGAGCGCCTCCATCATGGCGGCAATACGTTTTTCCCGGGTTTCCTCTTTTTTCGCGGCTTCGATCTCCCGCACATATTCTTTCTGATGTGTGAAGGAAAGCTTGGGCCAGAACTCTTTGGCCTTGGGGTCAGCGTCAATAATCTTCTTCAGGTAGCGGGGAACCTCAACCGTCCGCTTGTCCTCATCGAGTTCCATGAGCACGGCAACGGTGTCGCCGCCCTTGCATTTAGCACCGGCGCGCAGTTGTGCGTTGACCACCATCATGTGCCCGTCACCCATATTCATCAGCGAACTGCGGAAGGGAAAGCCGTTGATGGTGCCCTTGACCGGCACTCGGCCCTTGCGATTGAAGACCTCAACCACGTCAAACGGCGGCTTCAGTGCCGCCACCTCGGAACCTGCCTGACCGAAAAGCTTGACCTTGAACTTATGCTGCGTCATACCAATGCCTCCGTTGACGACGGCAAAATTGGCGCAGCAAACTGGCAATGTCAAATCCTGCGCCACTCGTGCATGATGATAATGCCGTGATTGATTTTCACGCTAGGCGTTGTGCACGCATGTTCGGCTGGATCTGGACGCTTCTGAAGGCCGCCTGACGAGAACTAGCCTGCCTTTGGGTAATTTCCCACTGTTGATAGCGAGTAGAGCCAACCTTCTCGGCTTTCGTTGACTTGCTTTCGCACCCCACCTACCATGGCTCGATTCCTCATCGGCCAAACCATGCCCAGCCAAACCATGATCGGCCAAAATATCTCGCACTATCGCATCGTCGAGAAGCTCGGTGGCGGCGGGATGGGCGTCGTTTACAAGGCTGAAGATGTAACCCTGCACCGCTTTGTCGCCCTGAAGTTTCTGCCGAACGACGTGGCCAAAGATCCCCAGGCGCTGGCCCGGTTTCAGCGCGAGGCGCAAGCGGCTTCTGCCCTGAACCATCCCAACATCTGCACCATCTACGAAATTGGGCAAGAGAACGGCGAGCCCTTCATTGCAATGGAGTTTCTGGATGGCGTGACGCTGAAGCACAAGATCGATGGGCCATCGATGGAGATCGAAGAGATTCTATCCTTGGCCATCGAGATCGCTGATGCCCTGGATGCTGCCCACAGCAGAGGGCATCGTCCATCGCGACATCAAACCTGCCAACATTTTTGTTACCGAACGCGGCCACGCCAAGATTCTGGACTTCGGGCTGGCGAAAGTAACGCCGGTTAGCGACCGATCGGTAGAAGCGATGAAAGAAACGGTTCAGGATACGGCGACGCTCGAGGAGCACCTGACGAGCCCCGGCTCAACGCTGGGCACCGTGGCGTATATGTCGCCCGAGCAGGTCCGCGCCAAGGAGCTGGACGCACGCACCGACCTGTTCTCGTTTGGAGCGGTGCTCTACGAGATGGCAACCAGGGCGCTGCCGTTCCGTGGTGAAACCTCCGGCGTCATCTTCAACGCCATTCTGGAACGCGATCCTGTGCCGGCGGTGCGTCTTAACCCGGAGGTTCCCGCTGAACTTGAACGAATCGTCACCAAGGCGCTGGAGAAGGATCGCAATCTGCGGTATCAGCATGCCTCCGAGATGCGAGCCGACCTGCAACGGCTCAAGCGGAATTCTGAAAACGAAAAAGGAGTGCGGTCATCTCCAACAGTCGGGCCGGCACAGGCGACTTCCAGGGTCCGGCTAAGCCGCCGTCCGGCGATCCTGGCGTTCGTGCTGGTTCCGTTCCTCCTTGTACTGGGGTTGTTCATGGCAAACGTGGGTGGATGGCGGGATCGGCTGTTGGCTCGCCCCCCTACGATTCGTTCGATCGCTGTGCTGCCGCTAGAAAATCTCTCCCGTGATCCGGAACAGCAATACTTCGCCGACGGCATGACGGAAGAGCTTACGGCTGACCTCTCAAAGATCAGTGCATTGCGAGTGATATCCCGCACTTCGGCCATGCACTACAAAGGCACGAACAAAACACTGCCGGAGATTGCCCGAGAACTCAATGTGGACGGAGTGGTCGAAGGATCGGTCATGCGCTCGGGGAATCGGGTTCGAATCACCGCGGAATTGATCCATGCACAGACGGATCAGCACCTGTGGGCTGAGACCTATGAGCGCGACCTTGATGACGTCCTCAGATTGCAGAGCGAACTAGCGCAGACCATAGCCCAACAGGTTCGCGTCCAGTTGACTCCAGAACAGAAGGCCCAGCTCGGTTCCGCTCGGAGGGTGGACCCGGCTGCTTATGACGCCTTCTTACAGGGACGTTCTTACTTTCAGTGGGGTTCTAATTCGCTGGAAGGGTTCCGGCAAGCACAGAGGCTTTTCGAGCACGCCATTCAAAAAGATCCCAACTTTGCACTCGCGTATGTGGGGCTCGCCGATAGCTACGTGTACATGGGTTCGCAACGTTGGGTGCCTCCACAAGAAGCTTCTGCGCACGCCGGTGAGGCCCTCCGCAAAGCGCTGGAATTGGATCCGACACTCGGCCCAGCCCACAGCTCACTGGGATGGCTGAGTTGGCGGTACGACTGGAACTGGCCCGTCGCGGAGAGAGAATTCAGATACGCGCTTGAGCTCAACCCAAACTATGTCGCCGGTCAGGAACAGCTTACCTGGTACCTCGCCTGGAGCGGCCGGCGCGCCGAGGCATTGGCGGAGTTTGCAAGTATGGCTAAGCTTGATCTGGCTTACAGCACCCACACCGTGGCCGAGTCTGGGATCTACTATCATCAGCGTGATTACAAAGCCCTGGTGGAAGCGAGCCGGAGGTTCATAACCATTAATCCCACCGCTTGGCCCGGTCATTACTTCCTTGCTGTCGGCTATGACGGTTTAGGCCAGCGTTTGGATGCCGTTTCCGAGTATCAGAAGGCGGTTGAGTTGTCGCACGGTGACACAGACACTACTGCTGGACTGGCACACGCCTATATCGCGACGGGCAATAGGGCTGGGGCGGAGAAGATACTCGATGACTTGTTGGGACAATCCAGGGAAAAGTATGTCTCCCCCTACATGATTGCGACCATTTACGCAGGACTCGGCAACAAGGAAAAAGCGTTTGATTTTCTGGAGAAGGCTTATCAGGAGAGATCCCCCGACATCCCCTACTTCCTCAAGGCCGATCTTAGGATTGACACCCTTCGCTCGGACCCACGTTTCCAGGACCTTCTGCGCCGAGTGGGTCTTCCGCAATAACCGCGTCTCCACGATGACGCGATCCTGACCCGACATCCTCTGCTGCAGAAGCGCAAGCAAAAGCCTCCAAATTGGGCGGCATGACAGCCGGGTCTTAGGAAAGGGGGATGAGTTTGCTTCGTCGAAAAAACAGAAGAGTTGTTCTTTTGGGAGCTGGTAGCGGGTACGGGAATCGAACCCGTGTTACAAGGTTGAGAACCTCGCGTCCTAACCCCTAGACGAACCCGCCACAGGTTTGCACTAAATTTTACACTATACTTTGCACTACAATCACGAGGCCCTGACGTCCCTTAGGATGACCCCCGGGTCGAAGGGCGGCTTTTAACTCAGCCCCACCCAATCACCTTCCTTCTTGACAATCATTCCCTTGTGGAGCAGAATCTTTTGGCGAATAAAAAGCGAAAGCGCTTCTAAGAGGCCCTGGCGCCTCGACGTTCCCTGAAAATTTGAGGTCCCTTATGTCTTCCCAACCATTTTCCGCTCAGGCGGATTGGGTTGCTGCCTTTGCTTCCCGGAAGGAACCGGCGCTGGTTCTAAAACGTCTGGCGGCGATGCCGAAGCTCACGGGCGTGACCCCGGCATCCCGGCTCGAAGTGCGGCCCGCACCGGAGATGGTCTCCAGCGGAATCCGGGAGATTGATGGGCTTTCCGGCGGCCTGCCCCGGGGGTGCCTGAGCGAGATTTGTGGTTCAGCTTCTTCCGGACGCACCAGCGTGCTGCTGGCCGCCTTGGCGGCTGCCACCCGGCGCGAAGAAGTCTGCGCCCTGGTGGATACAACAGATGCGCTCGACGCGGTATCGGCAGCCGCTGCCGGGGTTGATCTGGAAAGATTGCTGTGGGTACGTTGCGGAAAAGCAGGCGCCGGACTGCGGACGTCAGACCTCGGACCGCGGGCATCAGACGGCAGAACTCGGAGCCTGGATTCAGGTTCCAACGTTCGACGTCCGAGGTCTCGACCTTCGCTCTCTCGAGCAGGCGCTGCGCGTTACCGATCTGCTGTTGCAAAGCGGAGGTTTTGGGCTGGTGGCGATTGATCTCGGCGATGTGCCTCACGCGGCGGCGCGGCGCATGCCGCTGGCTTCCTGGTTTCGTTTTCAGCGAGCCGTCGAGCCTACGCCCACGGTGCTTTTGGTAGTGGCCCAGGAGCCCTGTGCACAGACCTGCGCTTCCCTGTTGATCAGGCTTCAGTCCGGGAAAAAGCTGTCCGCGATCCGCTCTCAGCTCTCAGTTCAAAGTGAACCGTGGCCGGCTCATGCGCAACTGCTGGATGGATTGCAAATTGAAGGAGAGCTGCTGCGTTCGCGCCTGCAGCGTAAGCCGGCACAATCGGTGACTGCAGCATTCGCAACAAAAGCGGCGCGGATTGCGTAGGGATCGGCTTTGCTGCGAGGGCGAGACGCCCTCGCGACAGCCGGCGGAGCCTGCCCTGAGCGTAGTCGAAGGGACGCCGGCGCTACGAGTAACGCTGACAACTGACATCGACTTCAATGCCTTTTGCCTGCATCTTCGTTCCTGATTTTCCGGTGGAAGCATTGCTGCGCGCCGAACCGGAGCTGCGTTCGCAAGCTGTTGCTGTACTCGAGGGGAAAGCTCCGCTGCAAAAGATTTTTGCCGTGCACGAAAAAGCCCGGCGCGCCGGAGTGTCGGTGGGCATGACGAAACTTCAGGTGGAAGCCTGCCCTGATCTGGTATTGCGTCCCCGCTCTTCATTACAGGAAGCTGCCGCTCACGCTACGCTGCTGGACTGTGCCCAGTCATTTTCGCCACGGGTGGAAGATGCAGGTTGTGACACTGTTCTTCTGGATCTAGACGGCCTGGAACCGCTTTTTGGGTCGCTGCCGAAAATCGCGCGCGACCTGGCGCGCCGCGCTTGCGATCTCGGCCTCGAGGTCAACGTGGCCGTGGCCTCTAATCCCGATACCGCCGTAATCGCCGCTCACGGCTTTTCCGGCGTGATCGTAATTCCCGACGGGAAGGAAGCCGAGCAGTTGGGCAATCTTCCACTGGAAGTGCTGTTTACGGGAGACTCCAATCCTGAAACCCTGCAAATATTCGAGCGCTGGGGCATTCGAAATCTTCGCGCTCTGGCGGCTTTGCCTGAAATCGCGCTGGGTGAGCGACTGGGACAGGAAGGCATTCGCCTGCAACAGTTGGCGCGCGGCGGCACTTCCCGATCGCTGGTTCCGGTCGAGTCGCCGCTTATTTTTGAAGAGGCGATCGAGTTGGAATATCCCCTGGTGCTGCTCGAACCGCTGGCGTTTCTTCTGAGCCGGTTACTGGAGCAATTATGTGCCCGGCTGGGTGCACGGGCTCTGGCAACCCAGGAGCTGCGGCTGGATCTGACGTTGGAACAAATGCCCGAAGAATGTATGGCCATCACCGCGAACCATACGAGGACGGACACGCATCCCGGTCAAGCGCAAATTCGACAGCACTTCCAGCGCACCCTGCGGCTTCCCGTCCCCTTGCTCGATCCCAAAGTTTTTCTCAAGCTGCTGCATCTTGATCTGAATGCCAACCCTCCCGGCGCTCCCATCGTGAAAATTCGCCTGTCGGCCGAACCGGTGCGGCCGCGTGCGACACAGAGCGGATTGTTTCTCCCTCCTTCTCCGGAGCCGGAAAAACTTGAACTCACACTGGCCAGGATTGCGGGGATTGTCGGCCAGGATAAAGTCGGATCGCTGCAATTGCTCGACACGCATCGTCCCGAAGGATTCCTCATGCGGCACTTCGCGCCCCACCGCGGCCCCAAACAAAATAAAAATAAAAAAGATCAGCGCGGCCTGAAACCGGTTCCCCGCAGGCAAGAATCTGATGAAAATAACCAGGGACGCATCGCAGACAAACCTTCCCCTGACCCGAATCTTCCGGCGCGGGAAAATGCCGTCACCGCGCTGCGTATCTTCCGGCCGCCGGTGCGGGCTGCGATAACCCTGTGTGAGGGCAGGCCTACGCACATCGCGTGCCTGAAGCGCAAAGAAATATGTGGAGAAATCCTCTGGGCTGCCGGTCCCTGGCGCACCTCCGGAGACTGGTGGGAGCAGGAGGGATGGGCGCGCGACGAGTGGGATATCGCTTTACAGGAGGCAGCCGGGATCGCGCTCTATCGCCTGGTTCGGGATTTGCTTAACGGCCAGTGGCAGGTGGAAGGAAGTTACGACTGAGAACGGACATTGGATTTTCGAGTTCAAATATTAAAAGCCTGCTCTTGCCATCCGTCCATACGGGATTCACTGTATATTTAGTCGATTCAGGTGTGGATAACCTGTTCAAACTGTGCGATTTAACCTGATTCCAGGCTATTTTGTGACCACGCCACAGGCGATTCGGTCTCCGGCGTTTCCGGCCGGATCGGTCTTCATGTCGTCGGCTTTCGCATGAATCATCAGGGCCGTGCCACCGTTGCTGAATAGCGAGTGGCTGTCATCGCCCAGGGTTACATCCTTGTTCAGAACGCTGAATTTGGCCTGGCCTTTGGCGTTTACGGTGAAATTGTTCATATCGCCGGCGTGGTGGCCTTCGGGATTTTCCAGACCGTGCTTCTTTCCGTCGGGATTGAAATGCGGACCGGCCGATTTGAAATCCGGCGGATCACACTGCGCCTTGCCATGAAAGTGAAACGCATGCTCACCCGGCGGCAGGCCGTGGAGGTTCGCCTTAATAAATACTCCCGGCTGGCCGCTCTTGCTCCAGAGCGCTGCGGTTCCCACGCTCTTGCCCTGCGCGTCCTTCAGTTGGACGGTGGTCTTGGCTGTAGACTTGGCCGCTGCCGCAATCGACAGAACCAAAATCAGGAGGGAGACGGAGAGCAAGGTTGTATGTTTCATGCGCACATTATAGCGCGGCTGGCTTTGACTCGCGCGATCCGGAAAACCATTCTTACCACCAAGGACACGAAGTTACACGAAGGAACCTACTCCGCCCGGCTTACTGTCGCATCGTCACATAGAACGCGTTGTTTCCCGACCGCAGGTCTTTGCCGTAAGAGAAAGCCACTCCCACGCCGAAGACCCGCACTTTCGCCTGCGCGCCCAAATCCCACAGCCACTTGTGCGAACCTAATCCGGGAACCGGGTCTGTAATTTTTCCCGTATCCAGAAAAGGTCCAAGCTTCACGGTAAAGATTCCATTGTGGTAGACGTTCTTGTCCGCTTCCCAGTTGGACAGGAAATAATTCTGCCCCAGGGGAGCGCTGCCCTTTCTGCCATCCCGCGTTCCGATGTGTCCGCGCATCCATAGGTCGTTGTCGCGCTCCAGTCCCAGCATGAAGAGTTCGTCGAATGGAACGTCGCCAAAAGTTTTGCCCGCCCTGATCCAATGCTGTACTTCATAGTCATCCCCCTGGGCCTGAGGAAACCAGTGAAGCCGGGCTGAAGCTTGCAACTTTTCGAAAGAGTGCGTCGGCTGTGACCAGATGCGTCCGGCGTGAGACGAAACATCACCATCGAGAGTGAGCCTTCTTTCGGGCGAACGCCAGAGTGTGGTGTCCAGCCGAGCAAGTTGCTTCAGTTGATAGCCTTTGGCCAACAGGCTGGGAGTAAGAGCCACGCCAGGAACCACGCTGCGGAAATCGCGATGCGAGACTTCCACTCCAGCCGACCATCGCCAGCGGCCGCTTTCGAGCGAAGCGAATTTCGCGGCGACAGCTTCCCGTCGCAGATTCAGGCTGCCCAACAGCGGCGACGGGCCTTGAAACGAGTTGCGGATGTCCCAGTTTTCGCTGCGCAGGTCAACATTCAGCCCGTAGCGAAATTTCGGATTCGCCTGGAATGGTCCGGAGAGTTCAGCAGAAACGCGCCGCTTCTCCGCGTCCCAGCGATACATGGAAACGAAATTAATCGCCTGATTCCGCAAATTGTAAAACTCGGGTGTGACGGTCAGGAAGGGCAGCTCGCGAAACAGGAGAAACAGCTTTTCCCACTTGCCTTGGCCCCATCCATCCCGCTCGCGATTCCGGAAGACGACATCAAACTTGCCGTCTTCGCGCGCCTGCAAATCAAACTGATAACTGGGAAAGATTTCCAGACCGCGGACGCGAACTTCGGTAGTCAGCAGATCGGGCAGACGCAATGTGCTGGCTGGTGCAAACACAAACGCCCGGTCAAGCAACGCTGCATTCACTTGCGGCGTGGGATCGATTCTCACCTCGGCGACCCGTGGCTTGTCGACGTGGTTCCAATACTTCAGCGCAGCTTCAACGTTGCCTTGCAGAAAATAGACTGTACCGAGAAAGTCGTTTGTGTAGGAGTCGTTAGCATCCAGGCGCAGCGCCAGTTTCAGGTAGCGAACCGCCTGTACATAATGCTTCTGTTTGAATGCCACACCGCCTAACTCCAGTGGAAAGCGCTTGTCCGTGGGTTGCAGGCGGGCGCCCGCGATGAATGCCTGTTCCGCCTCCGTCCAACGCGCTAACTGAGCCAACGCAGTGCCGTAATAGAAATCGAAGTCGGCGGAAGGATGCTGCAACGTCTCCGCCAGCGTGACAATCTCCTGCCAGCGTTGCTGAGCAAAAAGCTGCTTTGCCCGTTCGGATAATTGACTGTCAGACTCACTTTGAGCGCGGCCCGGGATTACAAGCAGAAGAAAAAATAAGAATGCGATCGAGATTAGCGAGGGTCGGCTTGAGGCACTGCCAGGAGCGTCCACCTGTCGGCCGCGCTCCATTCCCGATCGAAGCTGGACCGGTCCTGCTTGAGCAGTTTGCGTTGCGCCGGATCGTTGACCATAACGATTGCATGTTCCGGATCCACGCCGGTCACGACCACATAATGAAGAGGCGCGCCACCTGCTGGCTTCAGGGCGACGATCAGCGGCCGTCCCTTGTCCAGATGTTGCTGGAGGTCTTCCCACTCTCCACGAATTGTAAACGTGCGGAATCCCTTCTCCCTGAAATACCGCTCCATGTCGGACGCATAAATTCCGTGAGCTTTGGGCGAATAGAGAGCACGCTGGATTTGCGCCGGATCGGAGTCCAAATTCACAGACTCGCGTTGTTGACGCTGCCAGTATTGCATCACCATGGCAATGCTGGCAGCTCCGCAGCCATCCTTTTCCTGCTTGACGAAGGGAACATCGAGCCAGACGCCGGGAATGTCTGCGGCAAGAAGGACACCGCAGACTCCCAGCAGTACCAGGATCGTCCTGGCGAAGGTCGACCTGAAGATGCCAGCCACCGTAGCGGCCTATCGCACCGCGACAATGATCAGAATGAGCGCGGCAATGGCAACAAGAATAATGATCAGATCGCGGTCGCTGAGGGTGCCGGCGGCAAAGTCTGCCTGGGTCTTCTGTACCCGCGAAGCCAGTTGCGCGAGTTCAGCATCGTCCAGAGTAGAGACGGCGCTCTTTACCTGTTCCGGATTCACATGCGCCGACTTGAGGGCCTGTTGCGCCTTCTCTGACGAGAAGAATTGCTTCACCTGATCCAGATTTTGCTGCCTGGCAGTCGAGGCCTTCACCGCCGCCTGCTGAAGCTCGGAGGGACTCACCAGGTGCTGCGCGGTCTCTGCAACAAGATTCTGGGGAAGAGCAAAAACGGCAGCTAGGACGAACGCAACTGCCACTCGAAATGACTGCCTTAGATCAAAACGCATGTCTTGCGACCTCCGCTTAGTATTGACCATCTTTTCCGCACTTGCTAAGAAAAATACTACACGCGCAGGGCTTCGATGCGGAGACACTTCTGAGGGTTTGCCTTGAAGGTAACAACATCAATAAACAACCAAAATTAGAGCTGCTCCACTTTCGTCTGCAGCTCACGGGCAATCCACTGCGGATCGCTGTCGGCCGGAAAGCGAACCGGCACGCCAATCTTCACTCGTATCTGCCCCGGCCAGGCAAACTTTTTTCCCGCCTGCTTCAATTCGAACAGCCCATCAATCCGCATGGGCACAAGGGGGATTGCCAGATTGTTTGCCAACAGGCCGACCCCTGCGCGAAAAGGGCGCACCTTGCCGTCAGTGGTGTGGCGGCCTTCAGGAAACACCAGAATGCTATAGCCACGGTCAACGGATTCTCCGGCGTACGCAAAACTTTCGCGGAAACCAGCCTCTCGCGGCAAGGGAAAGAGGTTGAGCAAGGACACGCCCAGAAACCATTTGATGCGATCATAAATCCCGCCCAGAAAACCCCTTGCCGGCGGCGGAGTATGAAGCGCTTCCAGCGCCTCGCCGCCAGTGGCTGTCGCCAGGCGATGACGTAAGCGGGCTGGAAGTGCGGTCAGCACGAAGCCGACATCCACGTCGTCAATGTGATTGCAGATCACCAGCACAGGGCCTTGAACGCCGCGCAGATTTTCCCGCCCTTCGATGCGCGGCCATCCCAGAAACAAAATTGCCGGACGCAGCAGCAAGTAATAAACGATGTTGCGGTTCCAGGTAGTAGGCCAGCGCTGTACCCATCCTGGATAGTGATACTTGGCGCGCGACGGAGGCCGGGCGTGAAGCATGCGCTCCAGATCACCCACAGTCTTTATGGCAGCGAATCCCGTCTCGCTCAAATCCACTTGATAACGATCTTCGATCGCGCCCAGCAACTCCACCCGATCCAGCGAACCCAGATTCAAATCCGCTTCCAGATTCGAGTCGGGACGCATTTCAGAGCCCGTAGCTCCGCCAGTCACGCGCGAGATCAAATCGGTTAACGGACTCGGAGAAGACTCCGCTCGCCGGAGTCGTCCCCAATCTGGCCTGCACTACTTGCTGGATCACACTGCTGCGCGGCTTCTGGGTCGAAGTGCGGGGGAAATCATCGTCTGGCCACACAAACCAGTGACGCATCCGCTGGTATTCAGCCAGGGTTTCATTCGCGCGCCCTACCACCGCGGCGGGATCGATATTGTTCTCCCGCAGGATCAGCACCGCGCAGGGTTCGGCGTTTCCATCGCGAGGCAACGCGATTACGACGCAGTCCTTCACTTCGGGTTGCCGGCGCAATGCAGCTTCGAGGTCCTCCGGGATAAACATTCATGCCGGCAGGAGTGACGATCACATCTTTTTTCCGCCCCTTGAAGTAGAGATTGCCCTGGGCATCGAGTTCGCCGATGTCGCCGGTGCCGTACCAGCCTTCGGCATCTCCCAGCGGCTGCAGGTTCTGCCCGGTCCAATATCCGCCGGACACGCCGCTGCCACGTACAAGAATTTCGCCATCCGCAGCCAGCTTCACCTCTCGCCCGGCCAGCACTTTGCCGATCGATCCTTTGCCCAGCCGGAAGGGATGATTGACGCTGACGATCGAGGTGGTTTCGGTAAGCCCATAGCCCTGGATCACGGCGTATCCCAGCCGTCCCCAGAACTCTTCGGTGACGCGGTCGAGCGTCGCCCCACCACAGACAAATGCCCAGAATTTCCACCCCAACCGGCGATGCACGCGCCGGAAAATCCACCAGCGATGCAGGAAACTCTTGCCTTCAGCCGCCTGAAAACGCCGGCGAAATTGTTCCACACCGCCGTCGTCCTCCACGTCACGCTCGATTTTTTCCTTCAGCGATTGCAGCATCCGCGGCACCGCTACCAGCACAGACACTCGCTCGCGCCGAATGGTGTGAATGACCTCGGAAGGCTTCAGCGCGTCCTGAAAAATCACCATCCCACCCAGCAGTTGAGGCAGGAAAATTCCCAGAAACTGGCCGAAGACGTGGCTCAGCGGCAGCAGGTTAAGAAAGCGAACGGGATGCACCAGGCGTTCGTACTTGAGGTATCGCTGAATTTCAGTTTCCAGGGGCGCAATGTTGCCGAGAACATTGCCGTGAGTGATCACCACGCCTTTGGGTTCGGCGGTGGTCCCGGAAGTAAAAACAATTTCGAGCGTGTCTTTGGTGTCTAAGTCGACGGCTTCATGGTATGTCGAAGACGCGTGGCGTGACAATTCTTCTTGCAGGTCTTCAAGAACCAGGACGGAGGCCGAGGCCAGGATATGCTGGCGCGAGCACACCAGAAGCCTGGCATCCACTTGCCCATATACGCGCTGGGCGAAGTCGGCCGTACCAGCATCGTCGATGGGGACAACGATCGCGCCGCGCAGCATGCAGCCGAAAAATACAGAGACCCACTCGGCGGAGTTCGGCCCCCACAAAAGTACGCGTTCACCTTTTTCGATTTGACGGCTTTCCAGTTCGCGCGCGAAACGGAATGCGGTTTCAGCCACCTGCCGATAGGTAACGCGAACGGTGCGGTATCCGCGATGCTGAACATAGGCGCACTCCTGGCCTCGTCGCAGATAATCTGTCGAGGTACTCGGCTAGCGAGTGCCGCTGCATGCCTTAGATGGTATCTCTTTAGAAGCGCGCCCTGTCATCAGCCGAGCGGAGTAGCTGCTTCCCGCAGCGAAGCAGCTGCGGAGTCGAGTGATCGCTATTGGCTAGTCGGGAGCCGGCGCTCGCAGCGCAAGCGTTGTTGCTGAACTGGTAGCGCCGGAAACGATTCCCCGCGGCGGAAAAGCAGGCAATCAATCGGTAGGGGTCCTTCGACTCCGCTCAGGATGACAATCGGCATGCTGCTTGTTTACGCGGACATCCGGCGCGCGTTCTTCGGGCAGAAGGTCGATAGCAAGTTCAGGAACTCGGCGAGAAACGGGGGCGTGGGCTGGTTGCGCATGGTGACTGCGTACCATTGGCGGCGAAAGCCGCGGCCGCCCAGCGGACGGATCGCAACCTTTCCTGCTTCCACCGCCGGCGCCACCGCCCAGCGAGCAAGAAATCCGATTCCAGTTCCCGCGCTGGCTAATTCCACGATCGCTTCCGTGAGCGGGACTTCTATGACCCGGTGCGCTTCCACTCCAGCCGGCTTCAGCAGCTTGTTGATCAGCGTGCTCTCTTCTCTCGGCGGATAGATCAGAACGGTTTCACTTTCCAGGTCCTGGGGCCGAAGCTGGGTCATGGAAGCCAGGCGATGCTTCGGCGACATCACCAACACCAGTTCGTCTTCGAACATGGGCGTCACGCGCAGGCTTTGATTGCGTGGCGGACAACTGATGATGGCGACGTCCAGCTTTCCTTCCAGCAATGCGGCGCCGGGATTGGAGGTCGCGCTGGCAACAATATTTACCTCCACCTTTGAAAACTTGCCGTGAAACTTCTTCAGCACCGGCGGCAGCCAGTGATAGCAGGTGTAGCACTCCGTGCTCAGCCGGATTTCGCCCCGCGCTCCGCCATTGAGTCCCTCGATCTGGACTTCGGTATTGCTCAGTTCATCGAGCACCCGACGGGCACACGCAATCAGCCGTTCTCCTGCGGGGGTCAATACCATCTTTCTTCCCAGGCGCAGAAAGAGCGCTGTCCCCAGCTTTTCTTCCGCATCGCGCAACTGATGGCTTAGCGCGGATTGGGTAAGGTGCAAGCGTTTCCCCGCTTCGGTAACGCTGCCTTCTTCGGCCACGGTCACCAGAAGTTTGAGGTGACGGACTTCGAGTTTCGGGTTCATTTGTACATGAGTGTAGTTCATCGAATTGATGAAAACAAACAATAATTCTCATATCCAATTCGAAGACGTCCAACTCCCATGTGTCCGAAGAAACGAATTGACGGCAAGAACCGGATAGCGAGCACGACGGCTCTGTCGCAGACTCGGGCTCAGACATTCGCTCAACCGCGAAAGCCGCAGCGCGAGTCCGTACATGGCGTCACTAAACAGGGTCAGTACATAACAAGGGGAGGTTGTATGACAAAGTTCGTTAAACAAACCGTTGCTTCAATATTTCTGGGTGTCTTCGCACTTGGCTCCGCAGCCGAAGCGCAACAGGCTGCGCGAACTATCCAGGCCACCATTCCGTTTGAATTCAGCGTAGGCAGTCGAACTCTTCCCGCCGGCAGCTATCGACTGCTGAGCCGGGCACCGGGGTTTCTGGAAGTACGTGATATGACGGGACGCACTCTGGCCGAAGTCGCGACCTATCCCGTGCAATCGTCAAAAACGCCGGCCGCGCCCGAAGCTGGAGTTCGTCAAAACAGGCGGCCACTATGCATTAACGCAGGTCTGGCAGGAGAGCTATTCCACCGGCGAGCGCCTGCGGCCGCCGTCGACAAAGATTGCGAAGCGCCAATCGGGCCAGACTCAAACCATCGCTGCCAGCGACTCGCGATAAGACGGATCATGACACTTACAAGGGAGGGCACCATGAACACCGGCATGAACGGAAGCAATGGGACAACTCAAGCGGCAGATCTCCATGTCCAGGAGGTCATCCGCTCGGCGGAACATGAACTGCAGGAGTTGCTACAGCGGCGTGCGGAACTGATGAAGCGAATCGGCACCATCAAGCAGACGCTGGCTGGGTTGGCGAATATCTTTGGCGACTCGGTGCTTAGCGACCAACTCCTGACGTTTCTGGATCGCAAATCAGTCAGCCGGCAGCCCGGGTTCACCCGGGCTTGTCGCGTGGTCCTGATGGAATCGGGACGACCGTTGGGCGCCCGGTTTGTCTGTCAGGCCTTGAAGCAGAAATTCCCGGAACTGATCGAACGCCATAAGGATCCGATCGCCTCAGTGACCACCGTGCTGAACCGGTTGGCCGATTACACCGAAGCGCGGTGTTCGCTGGATGCACATGGACGCCGAGTCTGGGAATGGATTGCAGACCGCGAAAACCGCGCTGACCTGTTGCTCGGCGGGAATTCGAGGTTCACGCCGCAGGCCGACAACTGACCGTAGACACGGGAACGGAGTCGCGGATCAGCCGCGACTCCGCCGCTCTACTGGACCCGCGTCCGCGCGGGCGATGTAGCTCAAATCAGCCCGGCTTTTACGTGGCGGAGAAAGTCTTCGGCGTCGGCCTCGGCTTTTTTTGCGGCGGCCGGATCGTTGCGGTTTTCAAATTTGATTTCCTGCAGCGTAATCTGCGCCGCATCCTTTGGTTTGAAGCCGCGTGTGACCAGTTTTCTGGCGCGTGCGGAAAAGCTTTCGGAATCGGGCACTACGGCCGGCTGGCCATGGGCCCCGCAATCGTGATTCTGGAACTGAGTGGAAGCGAGGCGGTCATAAGCGCTCTTGGCTTCCGGATCGGTAAGCAAGGATGGGACCGGGAAGGTCCAGCCACATTGGGAGCACGCCCAGCCGGTCAAACGATGGTGCGAAACCCAGGTAAGCCATCTCCCCATACTTCTCCCCTCATCGCCGCAAGAGGTTTAAGGCCTGGGCCGAATTACCTTCCTTATTTTCCGTGTAGGTCTGCGGCGACTGTTGCGAAGCGAAGGTACCTTTCACATCGTGCTTTTCCGGCACGCCGGTTCTTGCCTGCAGAGAATTCTACAAGAATCCGCTGATTGGCATAGTGACGGCAAATGGAACCCGAAACGAGAAAGTGAACACAATCGAACGAGCTTAAGATGAACCGGCCGGCTGCCGCCAATTGAGAACGCCTGCTCTACTGGTGTCACCGGGCTGGTTCCGCTGGTAACTCGGTCGTACACTCCCTTTCGGTAACCCTTAGTAACCATACGATTCTTGGTAACCCGCCTTACAATGACCCTTGTCCGAAAGACCATCCCGGGTATGATCGGCAGACATGGCCGATCGGATGGCCAACCCGTCGGTAGACCTTCCCAAGGAAGACGTTTTCTGGCGGGAGGTAGACCGGACCTGGAGTCAGCGATCATATGGCGTTCGGTTTCGGCTTCAACAAACAGAAAGCTCTCAGCGCTGCGGAGAAGTTCGTCCAGCAGGGCAAACTGCAAAATGCCATTGCTGAGTACGAAAAGGTCCTGAAGGCTGACCCCAAGGAACTCACCGTCTCCAATACTATTGGCGACCTCTACGCCCGTCTCGGTCAGAGCGACAAGGCGATCGAATCTTTCAAGAGTGTCGGCGATGCCTATGCGGCTCAGGGTTTCACCGTCAAAGCCATCGCCATGTACAAGAAGCTCACCAAGCTGAAGCCCACCTTGGAGATCGTGCTTCGCCTGGCTGAGCTTTATACCCAGCAAGGCCTCTTTAACGATGCCCGGGCACAATACCTGCAGGTGGCGGAAGAATTTCTGCGCTCCGGCGAACTGGAACAGGCCGTGCGGATTTTCCAGAAGACGCTGGAAATGGACCCGGAAAACGTGGCCATGCGCACCCGGCTGGCCGAAGTTTACATCCGGCTCAACAAGAAGACGGAAGCCTGGCAGCTTTTTGCCGCTGCCGCCGACAGCCTGCGCTCGCGCGGGCAACTGGGTCCGGCTGAAGAAATCCTGAATCGCATGCTTACGCTGGATCCCAGCAACAGTCATGCTTTGCTGCTGCGCGGCCGCAATGCGTTCGATTCCGGCGACATGGCCGGCACCATCAGCAACCTCGAGAAAGTGGCGGATCTCGACAGCCACCCCGAGGGATTGCGCTCGCTCATGCAGGCTTATCTGCAAAGCGGACGCCTGCCCGAAGCCGGGACGCTGGCGGCGAAGTTATGCACCGTGCACGGCGACACCGAGGCGATTGCCGGCTACACCGACGCCCTCATGGCCGCGGGGCACTTCGCGGAAGTCCTGCAGGTTTATCAGCAGCAGTGTGATCGTCTGGTGGCCACGGATTCCGCCAAAGTTCTCGAAACTCTGCATTCCCTGATCGGACACATGCGCGAGAACACACCGGCCCTGGAGACGATCCTTGAACTCTCCCAGAAGGCGGGGGACAGCACACATATCACCGAGCTTTACGAATTGCTGGGCCACGCCTACGTTCATTCCGGAAATCTCGAAAAGGCCCGCGATTATTACCTGAAACTTACGCAACTCGAACCTCAGAATCAGTTGCACACCCGCAATTATCAGCAAGTGCTGTCCAAACTTGGTGTAGGCCCCGCCAGCGCCCGGCTGATTACGGCAGAGGAAGGGGCAGTCCTCGTGGAGGAGCTCGAAGCCACGGCACCCTTTGTCGACCAACGTTATGCCGATGACGTCGCCCTCGCCGTACGCGCTGCTCTGACCGACGCGGAATTGTTCGTTTCCTATAACATGCCCGCCAAGGCTCTGGGACCATTGATGTCCGCTCTGCCCAAGGCTCCGCGGGATTTGCGTCTGAATCAGCGCCTGGCGGCACTGCACACTCGCGCAGGCCGGTTCAGCGAAGCTGCGGTTTGCTGCCGCAATCTCCAGGAGCTTTACCACGACGCGGGACATCCGGACGAGGCCACTCGTTATAGCGACCTGGCTGACAAGTACGAAGAGCGCGCTTCCGCCCGGACGGAGGAGGCCCGAGCGGCGGAAACTGCCGCGGCTACATCGTTTGAGTCCGTAACCGTGAACCCGCCGGCTTTCGATCACATCGCCGCAGAGGATCAGGTCTCGGAAGTCACTTCCGCTCCTCCAGCGGCCGGACTTTCCGGACTTTTCTTCCATAAAGCGGCCTCGCCGGTTTCTTCTGCCAGCGATTTTGAAGTCCATACCGAACCAGCCGCCGCGAATCAGAGTGAAATTGACATCTCTGCGGAATGGGAGGGTGAGGTTGCCGACGAGCATCCGGCTCCCCGAGTCGACGACGCGGAGGCCGAGCATGAGAAGGCCGAAGCTATCACCGAGACAGTCGAAGAGCTTCGCTTCTATCTCTCGCACTCCATGGCCGAACAGGCGCGCGTGGTTTTCGCCAAGCTGGAGAAGCTGAAGCCCGGCGCGGCGCAGCTGGCGGCGCTGTGGCAGGAAATTGAGGCTGCTGACGCCAAGACCGCGACCAAACCGGAAGCTGTAGAGGAAGTTTCCTTCGATGAAACCGATACAGTTGCGGCGGAGGAAATTGAAAGGCCGCACCCGGCAATTTCCAAACCTTCCCTCGACCGCGAATTTACGGCGAATCTTGACCCCACTCCTGCGGAAGAATCAACACCCCAGGTGCCGTTCCGCAGCATTGTTCCTACCCCGGAACCGGCCCGTGCAGAAGTTGCACAAGCCCGTCCGGAAGCGAGCGGAGTGCTGGGCGAGTTCGTCTCCGACCTGGAAGCTTCTCTAGGCGACAGCTTCTTGCCGCCGCCTCCGCCGGCGCCGACACCGGCACCGGAAGTACGGCATCAAGTTCGACCTGAACCAGCTCGACCTGAACCAGCCGGACGCCAATCAGCCGGACGCGAGTCAGCTGCCCCGGTCTTGGGCCGAGCGGCTTCGGCTGCAGCTCCCGCGCCCGCGCTGGAAAGTGCGTCCCCGACTTTTACTTATCAGCCCACAAAAAAGCGGACCCTGGCTCCCGAAGTCTCACCGGCGACGCCCAAACTGGACGCCGCAAGCGTGGATCTGGCCGACATGTTCGGCGAGTTGAAGCATGAGCTCGAAGAGGATTCGGCGAACACCCAGGAAGATCCCGAGACCCATTACAACCTGGGCGTAGCCTTCCGCGAAATGGGCTTGCTCGATGAAGCCATCGGCGAGCTGCAAAAGGTCTGCCAGGCCGTGGACCGCGGTCAAGAGTTCCCGCAACTAATGCAGACTTATACCTGGCTGGCCCAATGCTTCCTCGACAAGGGTGTCCCCGAGGCGGCGATCCGCTGGTATGAACGGGCTTTGAAGTTGCCCGGCATCGACGAAGAAACTCGTACCGCCCTCAACTATGAATTGGCCTCCTCCCATGAAGCCGCGGGAAACAAAGCCGTGGCCCTGAATCATTTCATGGAGGTTTATGGCAGCAACATCGATTACCGCGATGTAGCTGAGCGCATCAAAGCCCTGAAGTCGTAGAATGACAGAATGGGTTTCCTTCTGAGCCTGGCAGGGTGCGCGAAAACGAACCATCCCTTCGCAAGCACCGCCGATGGGAGCATGGCGTGACGGCGAGTCCCGATTCTCCCGTTGACAAAATTCCGCCCGATTCGCTGGCAGTGAAGCTGTCGAACGACACGCTTCGCGGAACCGGACTGCAGAGTGCGTCAACGGCAGACGAACGGCTGAGCCCCGGCCGGGTTTGGCTGCACCGGATTTTCATCCTTTTATTCGTGTTCTTGTGCGCCGCCATGGGGGTTCTACTGCTCATCCTCCCCTGGCGGCCGGAATGGACGGACAACCACTTCCTGATGGGCTCACCCGGGCTTCGGGCGTTTGTCTCGAACGGTTTTGTTCGCGGCCTGTGCAGCGGCCTGGGACTGCTCGACATCTGGATCGGGTTTTGGGAGGCAGTTCACTTCCACGACGAAGCCCAGCACTGACGGAAAGACAACCTCATCATGAGTGAACGTAAACTTGGCCCCGCGCCGCTGGCGTACGAAAACGAGCCTTTCATTAAGAGTCCCGACGGGCGCGTGCTGCGTATTCTCTCCGAATACATGGAGCCGCTTTCGCGTTTCCGCCGCGAACAGATTCAGGATACGGTCGTGTTCTTCGGTTCCGCCAGGTTTCGCAGTCAGGGAGACGCCAAGCGGAATCTGGTTGAAGCCGAGCATGCACCGGGAGAACTGCCTCCGGCCGAACTCAAAAAGGCGTTGGCTTCCGTGGATATGGCGCGCTATTACGAAGATGCGCGCAAGCTCGCCTTCCTGTTGACCCAATGGTCGGTGCAAATTCCGGCTCGCCGCCATCGTTTTGTGGTGACCACGGGAGGCGGCCCCGGCATTATGGAGGCCGCGAACCTGGGAGCTCAGCAAGCAGGCGGAAAAAGCATTGGCCTCAACATCAACCTGCCCTTCGAGCAGGACCCCAACCCTTACGTCACGCCTTCACTCAATTTCGAGTTCCATTATTTCTTCATGCGTAAGTTCTGGTTCGCCTATCTGGCCAAAGCCCTGGTGATCTTTCCCGGCGGCTTCGGCACGCTGGACGAACTTTTTGAAATTCTCACGCTGGCACAGACCCAAAAGCTGGCCAAGAAAATCCTGGTTGTTATTTATGGGAGCGCGTACTGGAAGCCCCTGCTTAACTTCCAGTCGATGATCGACACAGGCACCATTTCCGCATCCGATCTCGGTCTCTTCCGCATTGTGGACTCGCCCGAGGAAGGATTTGAGGTTCTGCGCGACGGCCTGGTCAGGTATCACCTTGGACCGCAACAGGCCAAGCACCCCGGCGAGGCCACGCCGGAAATTGCCAAGACCAATCCGTAACGAATTTGCTTCTCTACTACATCACCGACCGCTCTCAGTTCCCCGGTGATGAAGGCTCGCGCCGCCGTCAATTGCTCGAAAATATTGCCCAGGCGGCCCGCAGCGGTGTTGACTACATTCAACTTCGCGAGAAAGATCTCTCAACTCGCGACCTGGAAACGCTGGCCCTCGAAGTCGTGGCCATCTTGCACGAACTGAGAACCGGGAACCAGAAAACTCAAAACTGGTTTCCTGATAAACTCCCGCACAGATGTCGCCCTGGCATGTGGCGCCGACGGCGTTCATCTGCGCTCAGACGACATTACTCCCGCTGAAGCGCGAAGGATTTGGACTCAATCTGGCGCCGTCACGCGCGGAACTGTTGGCGTGTCCTGTCATACGCCAACTGAGGTCGCCGACGCGGCGGCGCAAGGCGCAGACTATGTCGTCTTCGGTCCCGTCTTCGAGAAAGAGCTCGCCGCGCCCGCAGGTCTTGGCGCACTACGCGAAGCGTGCAAGCAAAACATACCGGTCTTCGCCCTGGGGGGCGTCACGATGGCCAATGCGGAATCCTGCATCCAGGCCGGTGCAGCCGGAGTCGCCGGGATCCGCCTCTTCCAGACGTCCAACCTGCGGGAAGTGGTGGCAGCACTCCGCAGACCAGCCGCTCAATAACGATCGAGTTCCTCCGCTGCCGGAGAAAGCAGGGCATCTGCGATGCCCAGTCTAGCTCTTGATCGTGCCCGATGCCTCATCCCAGGTCACTGGACCCTTCCGGAAATACGACTGGTTTGACATGTGGCACGCGAGGGCGGCGTGGTGGCCGAACACCACATCTTCCACCACCGGCTTTCGCGTGCGCACTGCCTGAAAGTAATTCCACAGATGCGGTTTTTCCTCGTCCCAGGAAACGCTGCGATAGCTGGTGCCTTCCAGTGCAGGTTCCTTGCCCGGCGTGGCATCGTGCTCCTGATGCCATTTCTTGAAATATTCCTCGCGCATGGCTCGCGGAAAGCCCGCCGCGTAATAGCTGGGGCTGGTATCCACGCCCAGTTGGGGAGTGTAGGTGAGGCTATATTCGGTGAGTTCCAGGAGTCCTTTTGAACCCTGAAAGCGATAGGTTTCCGGGGTCTCTGTACCCAGGCTCAGCCGCATGTAAACCGGAACCTCGCCGTATTGAAATAATGTGCAGTGGACATCCGGCATGTTCCGGCCATCTTTCCAGCGCAGAATTCCTCCCATGGACATGGCCCGCGCGGGCGCCTCATTAATTCCGAGCACGTACTGCATGCCGCTCACCAGATGCACCAGCAGATCTCCGGCCAGGCCGGTTCCGTATTCCTTCCAGCAGCGCCAGCGCGCGAAGATCAAGGGATCGAAGTCCCGCTTGGGCACGGTTCCCTGCCACGTATCCCAGTCCAAGTTCTGGGGCGAAAGATCGGTCGGCGGCGGGTACTCCCAGGCTCCGCTGGGATCGTTGCGGCCAAGCGATCCCTCCACCAGCATCAGGTCGCCCAGGGCTCCCTGCGCCACCAGTTCCTTGGCTTTCGCGCAGATTACCGAACTCACGCGCTGCGAGCCCACTTGCACGATCCGCCCACTCTTTTTCGCCGCCGCGACCATCTCTACGCCATCGGCGGCGGAATGAGACATCGGCTTCTCGATGTAGATATCCTTGCCCGCGCTGACCGCGTCCACCACCACCTGCTTGTGCCAGTGGTCGGGAACAGCGGCCACGATGCAATCGATGTCCTTGTTCTCCAGCAATTCGTGATAGCGCCGTGTGGTTGGCAGATTCGGACGGTTCACAATCTCTTTGGCCAATAGTATGACGGCCGTCGTAAAGATCGCAGGCGGCGACGCATTCCACTCCGGGCAATTCGATGGAGTTCGTCAGAAGACCGGATCCCTGCATGCCGATACCGATCATGCCGAAGCGCACTCGATCGCTGGGGGCGACGGTTTGCGGCAAAGCCCAGAGCGGATCGGGATCCAGCAGGATGGTCTTGAGCCCGAGCGACGCACCGGCCGCGGCTGCACTCAACCCAATGAATTCACGACGGGAGAAACGGTTCCTCATTGATTAAGCCTCCACTATTCAGCTTTTAGCCGTTAGCCATCAGCTTTTAGCCAAGAGCCAATGGCTAAAAGCTAAGGCTATTGATTCAGCATCTTGATCGCGACTTCCTTAAAGAACACGATGTCATTTTCGCTGTGATTCTGCAGGCCGAAATAGCCCTCCTGCGGACGCGGTCCGCGTTCCGGCTCAAACGTGAGCTTTTTGGGCGGGACGGGATCGCCTTCGGTGAACTCGGTCACCTTCACTCCGTTGAGCACAACCGTTGTGTGCGGACCATCCAGGGTGATTTCCATGGTGTTCCACTCCGGCCCGGGCTTGCCCGGTTTGGCCAGCGGCTTGGTCAGCGAATATAGCGTGCCGGTGATATGGTAGTCGTCTTCGTTCGACTTCTCCGGCTCGTTATCGATCTGCACTTCGTAGCCGTAGTGCACCGGCATCCAGGCTTCGCGAGGTTCGATTGGAATGCGGATATAGACCCCGGAGTTATCGTTGTGATCGCGCATCTTGTACACCACCCGAATCACGCAATCGCCCACCTTCCCGCCGGCCCAGTAGAGCAGACCCATTCCGCCGTGGGTCCGGATCAGCCCATCCTCGACCGTCATCTCGCCGGGGCCGACATGCTTCCAGCCAACCAGGTCTTTACCGTCAAATAACTGCTTCCATTCGCCGGACTGAGCCTGCGCGGCCGGGACCATCCCGGACGCAGTGAACGCAGCCAGGATGACGAGGAGAGCCAAAGGCATTCGCATGGTCGCCTACCTTTCGAAGCGGGAGAAATATACACCAAACCGGCGTGTCGAAGATGTGAGCTAAGTCCTTTTATCCGAGCGCGGGTCACGAAAACGGCACGTGGCGCGCCAGTTACCGAAGGTCAATTTTGCTGGAGCATAGTTCGGGAAACTCGCATCAAATGTAGATATAATATTCCCGTAACCGCGCAGGGAGTAATTTCTCTTCCAAAGAAGATTAAAACCGATGTCCATGAAGACGAAGGCCGCAATTGTAATCTCCTCCGCCGCTGTTTTGCTGTTTATGGCGGTGGGCGGACTGGATGGCGTTCGCGCCTCCAACAACGATGGATCGTACCGGCAACTGCAGGTATACAGCGAAGTGCTCTCGCGAGTGCGCAGCGAGTACGTGGAAGAGCCCAACATTCCCGCCGTGACCGATGGCGCCCTGCACGGCTTGCTGGAATCGCTGGATTCGAATTCCAGCTATCTGACGCCCACTGAGTTCAAAGAGTACAAGTCGAATCAGACTGAAGCCAAAGGGGAAATCGGAGCAGCGGTCTCGAAGCGCTTTGGTTATGCCGCCGTCATTTCGGTGATTCCTGGCGGTCCGGCCGACAAAGCCGGCATTCAGGCGGGCGATATCTTTGAGGCCATCGAGGGCAAGAGCACGCGGGAGATGTCCCTGGCCGAAATCCACAATCTGCTGCAGGGGCAACCCGGCTCGAATCTAAACGTCGCCGTGGTTCGCGCCCGTCGCGCGGAACCGCAGAAGACAGTGATCACCCGCGATATCGTCAACATGCCGCCGGTAGCTGACAAGATGGTCGAGGACGGCATCGGCTACATACAGGTGGACGCCTTCAACAAAGGCAAAGCGCAGGAAATCGCCGCCAAAGTTCGCGCCCTGCAGAAATCGGGCGCCAAAAAGCTGATCCTCGACCTGCGCAACTGCGCGGAAGGCGACGAAGCAGAGGGCATTGCGGTCGCCAACCTGTTCCTCAATCACGGGACCATCACTTATCTTCAGGGCCAGAAGTATCCGCGCGAGGCCTTCAACGCGGACGCTTCCAAGGCCATCACCAACCTGCCGCTGGCAGTGCTCGTCAACAAGGGCACGGCTGGAGCGGCTGAAGTGGTTGCGGCGGCGATTCTGGAGAACGCTCGGGGCGATGTAATTGGCGACAAGACTTTCGGCGACGGCTCGGTCCAGAAAGTAATCCCGCTGAACGACGGCTCCGCCCTTATCTTGTCGATCGCCAAGTACTATTCGCCCAGCGGCAAAGCGATCCAGGACAGCGCCGTCACTCCGAACATCGTGGTTGCCGATAGCGACGACGATGGAGCGCTTCCCGACGATGACGACAATGCTGCCCCGGCTGACGAGGACAAGAAACAACCTCCGCAGCAGGACGAGCAACTGCACAAGGCGATTCAGGTGCTGAAGGCCAAGGCCAGCTAGTCGTTAGCCGATCGTCATTGGTCGATCGTGGTTGGTCTCGATCGCGCGCCTCCGGCGCGCGATTTTGTTTGCTACAGTAACGACCCCTCGTGAATTTTCAGCTCCTAGGCTCGCCCGCTGTGAAAGCTCCCGAGAGCAAGATGGTGGGGCGTCTGCTCATTGGCCTCATGGTGCTGGTCTCCGCCCTGGTGGGCGCCAGTGTCGGCCTTCTGCTGGTTTACTCCACCGACCTTCCGCAGGTGGATCAACTCGAACGCTACCGCCCCAGCTCGATCACCGAGCTCTACGACGATCAGGGACGCACCATCGGTTCCTTCGCGCTGCAGCGCCGGGTGGTCGCCGCTTACGATGACTATCCCCAGATCCTGCGCCAGGCACTGATTTCGATTGAAGACAAGGATTTCTATCGGCATTGGGGAATTAATGTCTGGCGGATCGCAGGTGCTGCCTATCGTGATATGGAATCGGGCGGCAAGGTGCAGGGCGCTTCCACGCTCACCATGCAACTGGCACGCAATCTTTTCCTCTCGCCGGACCGCTCCTTTCATCGCAAGGTGCAAGAGGCGTTGCTGGCAGTTCAGATCGAGCGGCATTTTACCAAGCCACAGATATTCACCCTGTACGCCAATCAGATCTACCTCGGCCATGGTGTCTACGGATTTGAGGCGGCCTCCCAGTTTTACTTCAGCAAGCCTGCGAAGAAACTCACGCTCGATGAGGCTGCGCTGCTCGCCGGTCTGCCTAAATCACCGTCCTACTATTCACCGATCACCCATCCCGACCGCGCCCTCAAGCGCCGTAATCTTGTGATCAATTCCATGATGGAGGACGGCATGATAACGGCGCAGGAAGCAGCAACCGCGCGTGATCAGCCCATCCAACTGGAACTGGCTCATGATCCGGATTCGCTGGCGCCTTATTTTGTCGAAGAAATCCGCCGCTATCTCGAAGCCAAGTACGGCAGCGATCAGGTTCACCAGGGCGGCCTGAAGGTTTACACCTCGCTCGACATGGACCTGCAACGTGCCGCAAATCGCGCCCTCTTCGACGGCCTGGCCGCCTACGAACGTCGCCACGGCTGGAAGGGTCACCTGGAGAATGTCCTCAGTGCGGATGTGACTGTCGCCAACTACCAGCATCCCGACTGGGACAGCGAACCCGAAGTTAACGGTTACGTACACGCCCTGGTCCTGGAAGTCACGCCGGCAGCAGCGCTGGTCAAATTTGGCCGCTACAGCGCGGCGATCATACCCGCTGACGCTGCCTGGACCCGCCGCAAGTTGCAGGACATTCTGAAACGCGGTGACATCGTTTACGTGAAGGTGGTTTCACTGAGCCCGGACGGCAAGGCCCGTATCAGCCTGGAAGAAGATTCTGGCGCACAGGGCGCGCTGGTCGCTATCGACAATGCCACGGGAGAGATCAAGGCCATGGTCGGAGGCCGCGATTTTAATCTCTCCAAATTCAACCGCTCCACGCAGGCGTTGCGCCAGGTGGGATCTTCTTTCAAGCCCTATGTCTATACTGCTGCCATCGATCGCGGCGCCTCGCCGGACGATACGATCCTCGACGCGCCAGTCGCATTTCCAAGCCCTTCCGGGCCTCCCTACGAACCTCACAACTACGACGAGAAATTTGAAGGAACGATTACCCTTCGGCGAGCCCTGGCTCAGTCACGGAACATTCCTGCACTGAAATTGGCCGATAGCCTTGGCATAAGGACAGTCATCGACTACGCTCATCGCTTCGGCATCACGTCCAGTATCCCGCCTTATTTGCCGGTGGCGCTGGGGGCTGTGGAAATCACGCCAATCGAGCAGACTTCAGCTTTCAGCGTGTTTCCGAACGACGGCGTTCACGTGATGCCACGCTACATCACCAAAGTAACGGACTACGAAGGCCGTACGCTGGAGGAAAATTTTCCTGACGTGAAAGACGTGATCGGCGCCCGCACCGCGCGCATCATGACTTCCATGCTGCGGGAAGTCGTGCTGCACGGCACTGCCATTGCGGCCGCTGGTTTGAAGTATCCACTGGCCGGGAAAACCGGGACGACGAATAACTTTACCGACGCATGGTTCGTCGGCTTCTCTCCCTCTATCACTTGCGGTGTGTGGATTGGCTACGACGAGAAGAAATTTCTCGGAGCCAAAGAAACCGGAGCCCGCGCGGCCTTACCCATCTGGATGGATTTCATGAAGACTGCACTGGCTGGAAAAGATACGGGAGATTTCCAGCCGACCCCCGAGCCACTGGGTAACGTCACCCCGCACCTAGTGGACACGCCCGACACAGCGCCGCCGGAAGAAGAAACGCATTAGTGATTACCGGCTGTGTGAGGGACGGGCTGTGTGGGGACGGGTCTCCGACCCGTCCAGGCCGAGCGAAGCTCGGCTGGTTTTCCGATGGAAACCGCCGGCGCCGTTGCAACCGAAAAGGGTCCTTCGACTGCGTGATTCGATTCGCGAGCGAATCGAATCCCTCCGCTCAGGATGACATGAATGCTGAACAGTCCGCGTGGCGACAGCCGCCCCCGGCTGTCGAGCCGAGCGAAGCTCGGCTGTTTTACTTCTGCTTCAGCGCCGCAAAGCTCTCATCCAGGATGCCGCTAGCTTCATCCACATCCGTCTTCGAAATATTCAGTGGCGGCGACATACGGATTACATTGCCGTAAAAACCGCCCTTGCCTACCAGCAACCCGCGCTTCCTTGCCTCTTCCATCAGCGCATTTGTGCTGGCGGAGGCCGGCTTCTTGGTCGCGCGGTCTTCCACCAGTTCCAGGGCCTGCATCAGTCCCATGCCGCGCACATCGCCGATGATCGCGTGCTTGGCCTGCAATTCTTCCAGCTTCTTACGGAAGTAGTCGCCTACCACCGCCGCGTTCGTCCGCAGATCGTCTTCTTCGATGATGTCAATCACTGCTTTCGCGGTCACGCAGGTCACCGGATTTCCGCCGAAAGTCGAAATCGTCAGACCCTGGAAGGAATCTGCGATCTCTGGCTTGGCGACGGTGAGCCCGATGGGCATGCCATTGCCCAGGCCCTTGGCCGCGGTGATCATGTCCGGCTCGACTTCCCAGTGCTCGATGCCGAACCACTTGCGTCCGGTGCGTCCCCAGGCAGTCTGGACTTCGTCGGAGATAAAGTCTCCGCCGTACTGTTTGACGATGTTGAACGCCAGCTTGAAATACTCTTTCGGCGGCGTGATAAAACCGCCGACGCCCTGAATCGGCTCCGCCAGAAACGCCGCAATGCGGCCTGAGGTGGAGAACTGAATTACGCTCTCGATATCCTTCACGCATGCCACTTCGCACTCGGGATATTTCAGGCCGAGAGGACAGCGGTAGCAATACGGATTCATCGCATGCACGATCCCAACCTCGATCGTGCCCTTTCGCCAGGTGTTCATGCCGGTGAGCCCGCGGGTAAGCGACGACCGGCCGCTGTAGCCATGACGCAACGCCACCACCTCAAAGTTTCCGGTGTGCATGCGTGCGACCTGGATCGCGGTTTCGTTAGCCTCGGTGCCGCTGTTGGTGAAGTAGGACTTCTTCAGCGTGCCGGGCGTAATCTGCGCCAATTTTTCCGCCAGGTCGACCATGGGCTGGTTGGGAAAGCAGGTCGAGACGTGCTGCAGGCGATCGATTTGCGCCTTGGTTTGCGAGATCACGCGGGGATTGCAGTGCCCGACGCTGATGGTCACGATCCCGCCGAAGAAGTCGAGATACTTTTTGCCGTCCACATCCCAGACGTGCTGCATGAGCGCGTGGTCCATGGGAAGCGGGTCGGAGTAGTAGGTCGAGACCGATGGAAAGATGTATTCCTTCTGCTTACGATTAATTTCCTCGCGGCTCAGGCGCAATTTCTCAGCGGGAACAAAGGTCGTGCTCATGTGAACCTCAGGCTGAAAGCTTGGTTGGGATTGTGGTTCGTGACCACACCATCATAAACCACTGGCCTGCTTCGCCGGACGTGGCTTTATCTTCAGTCTCTGGCAGCGGAGTGGCGCGGGCGCCTTCGCCAAATCGCTTTAAGGCTTCGAACAGTTGCGGGCCATAGAGTGCCGCTTTGCGCTCTCCAAATCCCGATATCCGCAGCAACTCCGGTATCGAGCCCGGCCGCTTGCGACAGAGTTCCTCGAGTGACGAATCGTGCATGACGACGAAGGCGGGCACGCCCTGCTGTTTGGCGACAGTCCGCCGCCACTCTCGCAGAAACTCGCGCAGCTCGGGATCGATATCCGAGGCCGCCACCGCGTCCCTCTGGCCCCCTTGCCGCGATGCCAGCAGAGTCGCGGGCGGGCTTAGCTTCGGGCGATCCGTCTTGATCGACTTCACCAGCCAGTCGGATTCACAACCACAGGAATCGCAGGCGCCGCAGGTCTCCCACTTCGGATTCTCCCCAAAATGCAAACAAATCTGGCGATGCCGGCAGTCCGTCGAGTCGGCGAAGCGCCGGATGGCGTGGTAGCGCTGCCAGGCCCGCTCCTTCTCGTCCGCATCAACAATCTGATCGACGAAGTACGCCAGCAACGCCGCATCGCGCTTCTGCCACAGCAGAATGCAATCAGCGGGGCGGCCATCGCGTCCGGCGCGTCCGGCCTCCTGATAATACTGTTCGATCGACTTTGGCAGTGCCAGGTGCACCACCGCACGTACCGACGCCTTGTTGATGCCGAGCCCAAACGCGAGCGTGCCGACCAGCACACGCACCTCGTCAGCCATCCAGCGTTCCTGATTGTTCCTTCTCTCCGCTGCGTCCATCTTGCCGTGATAGCCGATCGCGGAAATCTGCTGATCCTCG
Source organism: Terriglobia bacterium (assembly GCA_963734265.1). Lineage (GTDB taxonomy): Bacteria > Acidobacteriota > Terriglobia > Terriglobales > Acidobacteriaceae > JAIQFF01. The sequence continues at coordinate 561,029 of CAVTGN010000006.1, read as the reverse complement.
AGGAAACTCACAGTCTCCTGCACCTTCGCGATCGTCGGTGCGTAAACGATGACGCTGCGGTCCTCGTAATTTCGCAATGTACGGAGCAGCAGGCTGGGCTGCTCGCCTCGCCCACACTCCTTCACCAGATATCGCAGATTCGACCGGTGAAAGCTGGCTATGTACTTGTGCGGATCGCGGAGTTGCAACTGGTGAAGAATGTCATGCCGGACACGCCGGGTAGCGCTGGCGGTGAAAGCGGCAATCGGCTGGTCGGGAAAATGCGCGCGCAGCCGGCTCAACTGCCGGTATTCAGGACGAAACTCGTGTCCCCACTCCGAAATACAGTGGGCTTCGTCGATGGCGAAAAACGCGATCGGTACACGTTGCAGCCAATCAAGGGTATCGGCTCGCGCCAGGCGTTCCGGGGACAGGTACAAGAGGCGGAACTCGCCCTCCGAGGCCTTGCGAATAACCGCGGCCTGCTTTTCGTTGGCCAGAGAACTGTTCAGTACGGCGGCAGGAATTCCCATTTGTTCAAGCTGCGCCGATTGGTCCTGCATCAATGCGATCAATGGCGAAACCACAACTGCGGTTCGCCCTAACATCACCGCCGGCAACTGGTAGCAGAGCGACTTCCCGCCGCCAGTCGGCATCACCACGCAGGTATCGTGTCCGCCAAGCAGGCTCCCGACAATGCTCTCCTGCAAGGGGCGAAACGTGCTGTATCCCCAATAGCGCTGCAGCGCGGATAGAAGACTAGTTTCCGAAGTCGCGTTTACCAGAGCCATATCCGATGGGGATAGATTTGCTCAAACTAGTATAGGGTGTTCTCAATCCAAAAGAGAGGACTCGCGCGATGCCCGGTTCCGGAGTGGGATCAGCTCGACTGAGCGGCGCTTCGGCAGAATTGTCGCTGCCCCGGTCGCAGTCGATATAATTCCTGTTTGATGAAGTCATTCTTTCGCCTGGTTCTTCTGGCGCTGGTCCTGCTGGTGGTGGCGCTGGTGTCCGCGCTCACGGCCATGCGGCTTGCCATTCACGGGCGTGAAGTTGCCGTCCCCGACTTGCTGGGAAAGAGCCCGGCTGAGGCCCGAATCATCGCTGCGCAAAGCGGGCTGGATATAAACGTAGAACGCCAGTACTACAGCCCGACGATTCCGGAAGGAAAAATTCTCTCCCAGCTTCCACCGGCAGGCAGTCAGGTACGGCGTGGCTGGCAGGTACGCGTCGCTGAAAGCCTGGGCCCGCAGCGGGTCGAGATTCCCAACCTGATGGGCCAGAGTGAACGCGTTGCCAACATTAATATCCGCCGCCGTGGTCTGGATGTGGGTGCGGTTGCGGAAATGGGGATGCCCGATGTTCCCGAGGGTCAGGTTCTGGCGCAGGCTCCGCCGCCGAACGCCAGCGGCGTCTCGGCTCCTAAAATCAGCTTGCTGGTTGCCGGATCAAGCCAGCCACAAGCGCTGGTGATGCCCAACTTTATCGGCCAACCTCTGGGCACTGCCTCGCTGACGTTACAGGACGCTGGATTGCGGCTCGGCATTGTGACGCCCGCGGCGCCGCCCGAAAGTTCCCCTTCAGTGACGCCGCTCCCGCCGGTTTTCGTTCCGTCGCCCGCCAGCATGATCGTGTCTCAGACTCCAGCAGCGGGAGAAAAAATAGCTGTCGGCGCCGCCGTGAACTTTGGGGTTCGACAGTGATAGGGGTGAACCGCAATTTATTCGTGAAAGTTTCGCAGCTAACTTTTTTGCAGGAGCGCCACGAAGAACCCGTCACACGGGTGCAATCCAGGAATCGTTCTCACGAATTGTGCGCTGAGCAGCGAATCGATATTTTTCCACGCCAGTTCGCCTTCCTTCTGCAACCGCTCTAATTCCGCGCGCGCATCCAGAACGCGGAATGATGATTCTGCAGCCAGAGCTTGTTCCAGGACCTCCTCGTTCTCTTCGCGCTCCAGCGAGCAAGTGGAATAGACCAGAACGCCTCCCGCCTCAACCAGTAGCATTGCCGCCCTTAAAATACTCAACTGCCGCTGCTGCAAGTCAGCGAGGTCCTCGGGCTTCAATCGCCATTTGATCTCGGGATTGTGCGCCAGGGTGCCGGTGCCGGAGCAGGGCACGTCGACCAGGACGCGATCGAATAAGACGCTCGACGTAAATTCATGCAAGTCGGAGTGGATCACCTCAACATTTTTCGCGGGGACCAGTTTTCGCAGCAGGCGAGCGCGGTGAGGATGGAGTTCCAGGGCAACGATCCCGGCCTCCGGATTTCGTTCCGCCAGAACCCGGGTCTTGCCTCCGGGCGCTGCGCAACAATCCAGAATTCTCGATCCCCTGCCCACTAATAATCCGACCAATTGTGAGGCTTCATCCTGAATGGCGACTCGTCCCTGCAGCGTAGGCCGCTGTAGAACTGATATTTCCCGATCGAACCCGACGAGCGGAAGTTAATAAACGGCCGGGAGCAAGATCGATCCCATTTTGCCTGAGTTCGGCCTCGGCTTCGCCTTGACGATCAGCCAGGCGAATCGCAGTCTCAGGAGCGTGTTGGCCGTACTCGCAAATTTCCCGGGCACGATCAAAACCGAACTCGCGTACCCATCGCTCCACCAACCAAAGTGGATGCGCCAATTCTTGCGAGAGCTCCGCCGCGCTTTCAGGTGTAATCTCTTCAACCTTGTGATCTCGACCGCGCTGTCATCCGCCGATGCCGCAAGCTTGCGCAGCACGGCATTGGCGAACGGGACCGCTGACCGCTTACGCGCGCGCTTCACCAGTTCGACGCTCTCGTGCACCGCAGCCCGTCCGGGTACGCGATCCAGGAACATCAGCTGATATGCACCTACACGCAGTGCGGTCAAGACTTCGAGATCGAGCTTGTCCAGCCCCTTTGCGGAGAAGCGTCCGATCTCCTGGTCCAGCCGCGATCGCCAACGCAGCACTCCCATTACTAGCTCCGTTGCCAGAGCATGGTCGGCGAGTGAAAGCTTGGAATATTGGCCGGAGTGCAAAAGCTCGGATGCGTAGGCGTCTTGCCGTTCGATTCGCAGCAGGATGTCGAATGCTGCTGCGCGGGCGGGAGACATGGACATGATTTCCAGGAAACTCGGTTACGAGTTATTCGTTCTCGGTTGCCAGTTTACGCGCTGCCAAGTTTCTCGCCTGGACGCGGTTGATGGCCGTGGACGAAATCGGATGCTGCCATTCGTTTCTTTCCCTCTATTTGCAATTCGAGCAGTTGAAGCGAGGTTCGGTCGCCACATCCTACGAGAAGGTCGCCGCCTGTGACCGCGATTTCACCGCCTTCTAAAACGACTTCCGCTGGTCGCGCGGCCCATACATGCAAATTTTTCCCGCGGAAGCTGGTGAACGCGCCCGGCCAGGGCTGGAAGCCGCGCAGTCGGTTCAAGATTTCCTGGGCGGTGAGATGGAAATCAATTCGGCCATCCTCTTTATTCAGGATGGGAGCCAGGGTCGCTTGAGCATTGTCCTGTGGCTGGGCATGAATCGTACCGGCCTGCAGTCCGCGCAGAGTTTCAACCATGAGGTCGGCGCCGATTGCCGCCATGCCTGGCGCGAGAGTCTCGGCAGTGTCGTCGGGCGCAATCGGAATTTCTTTCTGCAACAGAATGTCCCCGGTGTCGAGTCCGGAGTCGATCCGCATGGTAGTCACGCCGGTGACGCTTTCGCCGCGGGCTATCGCCCACTGAATCGGAGCCGCCCCACGATATTTTGGCAGCAACGATGCGTGCAGGTTGAGATTGCCCAAGGGAGGCAGATCCAACATCCAGGAGGGGATGATGCGTCCGTATCCCACCACGACAATCGCGTCGGGCTTGACGGCACTGAGTTGAGCGCGAAATTCTTCGTTGCTTTTGATCTTGTCGGGCTGGCTGATCGGCAATCCCGAGTGCAGAGCTTTTCGTTTGACCGGCGACGGCGTGAGCTGCATGCCCCGGCCTTTCGGTCGATCCGGCTGGGTTACGACCAGGCGCACCGGAAAACCTGCCTCGACTAATTTTTCCAGGGTGGGCACGGCGAACGCCGGGGTGCCGCAGAAAACGAGAGTGGGAAGTTCGGGCATCAGATTCGGGCATCGATCGAGTAACCTCGGACTGCCGGGTGCTATTGGGAATCAGGGTCCGAGGCCAGACGCCTGACGCCTACCACTCACCCGCCTTCATCAGCTTGCGAATCTTGCGCTTCATGAAGTCGCGTTTAAGAGCGCTGATGTGGCTGATGTACAGCTTGCCATTCAGATGATCGGTTTCATGCAGAAAAGCGCGCGCCAACAGATCTTCGCCGGTTTTCTCGAACCACTTTCCGGTAACATCCTGGGCCCGAATCGTCACCTTGCGCGCCCGAGAGACCGGCTCGCGAAACTCCGGAATGCTCAGGCAGCCTTCATTCTGGGTGTGGCGGCCTTCTGTGCGAACAATCTCAGGATTCGCAATCACCAGCTTGGCGTCCGGATCTTCCTTGAAAGTAACATCGATAACCGCCAACCGCCTGGAGATCCCGATCTGCGGGGCGGCCAACCCGACGCCGTGCGCAGCGTACATCGACTCGAACATATCGTCGACCAGTCTTTTCAGGTCATTGTCGAAGACTGTAACCGGTTCCGCAGGTTTTTCCAGTACGGGATTTCCAAATTTCACGATGGGATAGATCATGCAGGTTCAGTCGTTCTTCGATGGTCAGTAATTCTTTACCTGTTCCAGGTATCCTTTAAAGTTTCGCAAAGTTTCCGTCATCGAATCGCCGCCAAACTTTTCCAGCGCGCAGCGCGCCAGAGTCAATGCCACCATCGCTTCAGCCGCTACGCCTGCGGCCGGCACCACGCACACGTCGGAACGCTCGTATGCGGCTTTGACCGGTTCCCGGCTGGCAAAATCCACCGACTGCAAGGGACGGCGCAAAGTGGAAATCGGCTTCAGATATCCGCGCACAACGACGTCCTCGCCGTTCGATACTCCACCTTCGATTCCTCCGGCGTTGTTCCGGCTGCGGGTGAACCCGGTAAAGCCTGCGGCCGCGCCGTAACCTATCTCGTCATGCACGGCGGAACCGGCGGCGGATGCGGCTGTGACTCCGGCGCCGATCTCAACTGCTTTGACTGCCTGCAGGGACATAACCGCACTCGCCAGCAGACCGTCGAGACGCTCATCCCACTGCGCGTATGTTCCCAAACCTGGCGGGACGTTGTGAGCCACCACTTCGAAAACCCCGCCAACGGAATCTCCGGTTCGCAGAACTTTGTCGACTTCTCCCTTCATCAGTTGCTCGGCGTCGGGATCGGCGCAGTTCAGCAGAACCTCGTCGCGCGCCGCGAGCCCCTGTATCTGTTCCCAGGCCACGTCCTTGTTCAAAGACGCTCCGCCCACGGCCACCACATGACTGAGCACTTCGATTCCCAGTGCGTGCAGAAATAATTTGGCCAGGCCGCCAATTGCAACGCGAGCTGCCGATTCGCGCGCCGACGCCCGTTCCAGCACGTAACGTGCCTCTGAAAAATTGTACTTCAGAGCCCCCGCCAGGTCGGCGTGCCCAGGCCGCGGCGAGGCCACCCGCTTATGCTTGGCTGGATCGCCCTCTCCTACGGGAAGCGACTCCTGCCAGTTCTTCCAATCTTTATTCTCCAGCAAAATCGAGATTGGCGACCCGATGGTCGCGCCGTTGCGCACGCCGGAAAGAATATGGACTTTGTCAGTCTCGATCTTCATCCGTCCGCCGCGACCGTAACCTTGTTGGCGGCGCCATAGTTCGCGGTCCAGAAAGGACTGGTCCACAGCGAGCCCGGCCGGCAAGCCCGAAATAAACGCAACCAGAGCCTCTCCATGAGACTCCCCTGCGGTGAAGTAACGAAGCATCGTTTTGGAATTGTATCTGATGTGGCGCGAAAATCCGGAACCGGTCCGCTTGTCGGGCGATTAAGAACTAACTGAGAACTGACAACTGAAAACTGACGGCTGGGATACTACTTAGTTCCGTTGGGATAGACCAGAATCTTGCTGGCCTCGCCGGTCTTCAATCGCTCCATGCCCTTGGCGAAGTCTTTCATTCCGATGCGATCGGTGATGACAGGGTGCAGATCGAGCTTGCCCGCTTTCAACAGCGCGGTCATCTGATACCAGGTCTGGTACATGCGACGGCCGCTGATGCCCTGCACAGTGATGCCTTTGAAGATTATGTCTTCGGAAAAATTCAGCGAGATCGGTTTCGAAGTGAGGCCGAGAAGAGAGACTCGGCCGCCGCGCCGCACAATGTCAAATGCGGTGCGTATGGCACTGGGATGCCCCGCCATTTCAAGCACGACGTCCGCACCCAGGCCGCCGGTCTGCTCCATTACGATCGCGTTCACGTCGTCCTTTGATGGATCGAGCGCAAAGTCGGCTTTCATTTCGCGGGCAATCCGGCGGCGATGTTCGTTGACTTCAATGGCGAAGATTGTTGTCGCGCCCACCGCACGCGCCACCGCGATCGAGAACAGCCCGATGGGCCCGCAACCGGTAATGGCCACGGTCTTAGCCGCAATCTCGCCGGCCAGCACGCTGTGGACAGCGTTTCCCAGGGGATCCAGGATCGAGGCATACTCCGGCGGAATGCCCGGATCCAGCTTCCAGATATTCGATTCCGGAATCACAACATATTCGGCGAAGGCGCCATCGGCATCGACGCCGATAATCTTCACGTTCTGGCAAATGTGGGCTTCGCCGGTGCGGCACAGCAGGCACTTGCCACAGGCTACATGCATCTCCGCCGAAACAAAGTCGCCTTCTTTCACGCTGGTAACTTCGTTCCCGTAGGCGACGACTTCGCCACAAAACTCATGCCCGGGAATCAACGGCGGATGAATTCGGTTCTGCGCCCACCGGTCCCACTCATAGATATGGAGGTCAGTTCCGCAAATGGAGGCGACTTTCACCTTGACCAGGACGTCGGTGCGGCCAAAGGCCGGGGTCTTGACTTCCCGAACTTCCGCTCCTGGTGCGGCTTTCGGCTTGACGACGGCGAGCATGGTTGGGTTCATATTGGAGTTCAAGAATGATTGACGAAACTCGATTCTAGCATCGGGCCGGATGTCTGCCGGCACGGGGATCAGCCAGCCGCATTACGCAAGTGATGCTACCTGGTCATCACCGGCCAGCTTTCCCCCATCCGCCTCCGCCCGGACTTTCAATTCTGATGCGCTCGCCTTTGCGCAGGCGAACATTGGATTTTCCCGGCAACTTTTCCATTGATCCCTCATGACGAATCATCGATGCGCTGCCCGGCGCGCCGTCCTCGCCTCCGCTCAATCCCCAGGGGCCACGCGTACGGCGGTCGGCGAGCAGGGTGACTTCGGCGTCAGTCAGGACTTCGATTTCGCGGACGATACCATCCCCGCCCCGGTGTTTGCCCTTACCACCGCTGCCGCGCCGCAGCGAGTATTGCCGCACGCGCAACGGATAGGAATACTCCAACGCCTCTGCTGGGGTGTTCAGAGAATTCGTCATGTGAGTATGTACGCCCGAGACACCGGCTTTGGTGGGACGAGCGCCCATCCCTCCGGCGATGGTTTCATAGTAGGCAAAGGGTTCACCGGTGTGTGAATCAATTCCTCCGATTGTGAGATTGTTCATTGTTCCCGCTGCTGCCGCTGGAATCTTATCCGGAATCGCCTGCGCCAACGCCCGAAGCAAGACGTCAACGATGCGTTGCGAGGTTTCCACATTTCCACCCGCCACGGCAGCCGGAGGCCGGGCATTTACTACCGACCCGGACGGTGCAATCACCCGAATCGGGCGCATCAGCCCGGCAGTTGCGGGAACATCTTCCACGAGCAGACATCGGAAAACATAAAAACAGGCTGAGTACGTGATCGCCTCGACCGCATTGATACTGCCTTCAACCTGTGGATCGGTGCCGGTAAAATCCACGACGGCCATGTGGCCGCGGGCGACTCGCCCGCGCTTCGGCGTGCCGCCTCCGGCAAACTTTACTGTCACCGCGATCCTGACTGGCCTTTCGCTGATGCCGTCGCTATCCATGAAATCTTCAGCCCGGTACAATCCCCTGGGAACGCGCGCCAGGAAGGCACGCATCATTTGCTCCGAATAGTCCAACAGGTCCGCGGCGGCACTGGCTGCCCGTTCCAGGCCATAGCGGCGGCAGATTTCACGCAGCCGCTCCGCCCCGGTGTGACAGGCGGCAATCTGCGCGCCCAGATCGCCCTCGCGCTCGTCGGGTGTGCGAACGTTATTCAATAGCATCGCCAGTACGTCGGGTTCGATGCTTCCACCGCGCATGATCCGCACCGGCGGAATGCGCAGCCCTTCCTGATAAATCTCGCGACACAGGCCCATCGATCCCGGATACGTGCCGCCCACATCAGCATGATGCGCCCGCGAAGCCACGTAAAAATCAGGCCGATTTCCCGTCTTTCGCAGACTTCGCACATATACCGGGGCCACCAGCGTGATGTCCGGCAGATGGGTTCCGCCGCGAAACGGGTCGTTCAGCATCACCACGTCGCCCGGTTGAAGATCGAAGCTCTCGATCGCCGCTTGCACCGACATTGGCATCGAGCCCAGATGCACGGGCATGTGATCGCCCATGGCGATGACCTGGCCGCGGGAATCGAAAATCGCACAGGAATAATCCCGCCGCTCTTTTATGTTGGGAGAAAATGCGGTGCGGCGCAACGCCGCGCCCATCTCCTCGGCAATGGAGTGGTAGATGTTCTTGAAGATTTCCAGTTCGATGGGATCGCGTCGCATGCTAAGACGAATTGGCAAGGTTCAGAGATCCGCCAATCTCTGCCAGTGTACGACAATGTTCCAGTTGCACCATCATCGGGGCAATGCTTCAGGTTTTTCTGTGGATTTCTCTGCGGCATGACCCGCAGGAGACAAGAGTGCTCTAGAATAATGGTTGTTCCGGACGCGAGGTCGTGCTAGAAACGCGCATGGGGAACAAACAGGCGATGCGCGTTCCTGAAAGTCGTTCCTGAAAAGCCGGCGCGCGCTTCTGAAGCCTGAAAATTGAGATGAGCCCACGAGCCCGCGACACTGCCAAGTCAGTTACCGCCGACGTTCTGATCCCAGAAAAGCTCTATTTTCGCATTGGGGAAGTTTCCCGTCTTTGCCAACTCCCCGCGTACGTCCTGCGCTTCTGGGAGACGGAGTTCCCCCAACTCAAACCGGTGAAGAGCAGCACCGGGCAGCGCATGTATCGCCGCAAGGACGTCGAAGGTGTTCTCCGTATCAAGCAACTGCTTTACGAAGAAGGATTCACCATTCCGGGCGCACGCCAGCATCTGCGGTCTGAAGTGAAGACCGACAAGAAGCAAAATCCGCTGCCGTTCCCAGCGCGTTCGACTTCCGATCTGAAGTACGTTCGCCAGGGTCTGCGCGACATTCTCTCGATGCTTTCAGCCCGGCGCTAGTTGCGATTAAAGTTCCCCGTAAAGTTGGTGCGCCCCATCCTTCCGTTCAGGTTGATCATTTCAACCTCGTTGCGGTCGCCATTGAGCCGGACGTCGGCGCGTCCCTGCGCGTCTCCCGCGATTGGAACCGGTAATTCGCATGCTGAATTGCCGGTTGCCGTCGGTGCGGTCGACCACTCCGTAAAACGTAATCATGAGGTTGCCGCCGCGCAGTGAAACTGAAGGCCGCGCGGTGCTGCTATCCACGAATCCACGGGTGATCTTGACGTTCGAGGCGAAGCTGCCGTTAAAGTTCCCTCGCCCCGACGTGTCGACCCGCACTCTGGGGTAGTTCCCAACTCCCGGACCTCCTGGATAACCCGGGCCCCCCGGATAACCGGGTCCGCCGGGATAGCCTGGTCCCCCGGGGCCACCGCCTGGCCAGCCGTTGCTGTTGGCGCGAGGAGTGTAAGTCGCGCGTTCCACCCGATTCTGGGGCTGGTTCACGACGCAATCGTAGGTCGCGGTCCTCCAGCTGTTCGGCGCGCCGACGCCGTAGCGCAGCCGGCCGCGAAGACCCTGCCGTCCGTTACCCGCAGGATACGGACTTTGAGTATCGAAACTGATGCTCACCCGCCGGCGTGCATCGGCACTGATCTGGTCCGCGAGCGTGCTTTGGCATTGCGTCGCGATCGGCTGAGGCCGATTCGGCGGATATTGGCCGGGAGGATACTGTCCGGGACCGCCTTGCACCTGAGGGGCTTGTGCCCATGAAGACGGCGCACCCGAACTTACAACTAGAATTAGCGTCGAGACTGACAACCCGACTAGTCCTGCCAACCTTAAAAACCTGTGATTGTGAGGCATGATGATTCTCCCCCAGGCGTTCTTCGCCATCGGCCCGCATTCCGAGGCCGCAATATACATCAGCCCCGAAATCTTGGCAAAAAATGCAGGAGACCACTCCGGACGTGAGAAAGTCCGAACGTGAGATAAGGAAGACGGACGAAGAACTCTTAGAACTGTCACCTACCGCAAGCCGTAGACGGCGACACCGTATGTTGTTCCCACGTACACTTTGCCGTTTGCAACCGTGGGCGTGATGAATTTATTGCCGGGGCCGACCTGGTCTTGCACAAAAGGGGCCTGATTGCTGTTGTAGAGCTCTTTGGAAAGATCGGTAGCATCATAGGCGTGCAGCGTGGCGACATCGCCGTTTTCCACCGCCCATAGGATGGCGTCGCTGGTGCCGTTCGCGGAAATGCTCGGCGTAGCCCCGGGATACGGAAACACTTTGACGGTCTGGCTGGCCGGAGTGGACGTGAATTGCGCATTCTTCAGGGCAAAAGCCTTGATGTGATCGTTCACGCCGCCGTAATAGACAGAACCGTTGAAATACGCAGGCGTGGAATACACCGGACCCGGAAAAAATGAAGGCATTTCCTGAAGCACTGCGTCTTTCGCCGGATTGAATTTTCCCATCGAATCCCGGTTGACCAGATAGAAGTCTGACGCTTTGCCGGCGGCGACCGCTAGATGCCAGACCTTTCCCGAAGCGTCCGTCTGGTCGGGCAGTACTACGGTCCCTCCCGAACCGAGATCCTTATCAGCGCCGTTTTCCTCACTCTGGTCGGCCATCTCGAAATAGTCGGTCACGGTGAGGGCTCCGCCCTGAGCGGACAGCTTGAGAAAACCATTTCCGAAATCACCCTGACTGGGAAAGCCGCTGGGATCGAGTGTGGTATCGAAAGTTCCATTGCCGTCGAGCAAATAGATGTTTCCCTGACTATCGGCTGCCGGGCCGCCGCCGCTCATCCAGATGGCGCCTTCGTTGCCATTCGGGGTGACATTCAACACGCTGGCCTGATTCAGAGTGGCTTCGTCAAATCCGATAATCCAACCCGTGTAGGGCCGCTGATCGCAATGCGACGCCCAGGTGGTATAGACGACCCCATTCAACAGAAGCAGCGCAGCTCGGTCCTTGTACTGTGCCGGGTCGAAAATTACGTTGCCTCCCGAACTGTTATCGCCAACGCCTGGATACGACGCGGTAATATTTTTTGGCCCGCCAAACAGTTCGGCGCCATTAGTGACGTCCAGCGCATGCAATCGCTGAAAATAATTTCCTGAAGCGTCCTTGGACATTGCGACCACATAAATTGCACCATTCGGTCCCTGGCTGCGATCGATCACCGGCGTTGACGTGATTCCGATTTGCGGATTCAGTTCTTCGTCGCAACCCCGGGAATCACTCGTACCCTCTCCTGCGCCCAACAGGGAAACATGCCACAGGGACTCGCCCTTGTCAGCGTCAAAGGCAGAGACACTGTCGTCCTCGGCGACCACGTAGAGTCACCGCATGCACACCTTGTCCAGGAATTGTGACATTCGAAAGATAAAGCGGCTGCGCGTCGACTTTCCCGCCCACGGGAAGGAACGTAATTTTGCCAAAGCCCGGAGTTTGGACGTTTTTCGGAGTCAGGGTTGTTTCACTCAGATTTTGCCCCGTGCGGGCGATGTCGTTGTGAAACGTGACCATGTCGGCGGTCGAATCTGCTGAAGAAGAAGAGGAGGACGAGCCCGTTTGCGACGACGTGCAGGAGATCAACCTCAGTGCGATGAAAACCAGGCAGAGCCCAACCGCAATAGTTCTAAGCGGCGCGGAAAATGTCATTAGGATTGAGAACTTGCCAACTGCCCGTGGATTATGGCAAGCGCACAATCGCGATTACAACGAACATTGCCGTTCTTTACGCACTTTTACCTACCCTTTACAAAAATGCACGCGTTATTTGGGATCTAGCGGGAATGAAGCGGACGGAACGTGTATGACTCGGTGAGAACATGACCTGCGGCCACCGTGAGCGCGGTCATTGTTGCCAGTTGCTTCACCGCTACGAACGTTCGATGACCATCAGCAGTGCGTCACCATCCGGCGCAGGGGAGCCTCCCTAGCGATGCGGATCGAACTGTGATACGGTGCCCGCATCTTGCATCTGGCCGGACATATATCGAGGTTTTGGGATGTCACCATCCCGGCGCTGGGTGTATTCGGCACGTTTTGGCTGATCTTCTGGTGCACGCACAACCGCGGCCCTTATTTCTTCGACCCCCAGGATTGCGTTCGGGAAAATCCTGAAAATCGCAAATTCCCCATGTCGGCGGAGACGGCGACCTTTGAGCCAATGCTCAAGCACTACATCGGCGTGACCCAGTTATTAGTGACGGTGGCGGCGGCCTCCATCGCTTTCGGTGGCAGCAATCAGACCGCTGGCGGGGCAATCGTAGTCGCCAAGCTGCTGCTGGCGTGGAGTATTTTTTATGGCGTGCTCTTCTGCGCCCTGCTGCTATGGCGTTACGATGAATACGCTCAGAACGTCGAGAGCTACACCCTCGGTTGGCACTCAACCGTATTCGCACTCGGCTTTTCATGCCTGACCTGTTTCATGTTCGCCAATCTCGCCTGGGGATACGGTTTGTCGAGAGCCGCGTAACGGTTTTCCTCTAAGCCTGATTCGCGGCTTCCCATTTCCGGGCAGTGCCATTGTTGATCACGCGCCCCAGGCCTGGGAATGGGAAGTGATAGGCAAGGACACTCGCGTTGTCCGCAGCGGCACGGTCGACTAACCGCTGCCGCGTAGTCGCGGCATCGTCCTCGTTGAGGTCGAAAACGTTGCGCCATCCGGGGTGTTCGAGATGCAGGGGATGCAGCACGGAATCGGCCATGTGCAGCAATTGTGCTTTGGACGACGCAAGCACCAGCGCGATGTGTCCCGGAGTGTGCCCCGGCGCAGGAATGGCATACACTCCCGGCACAACTTCCTTTTCTCCGTCCAGCAATTCGATGCGTTCCTTTAGAGGTGGCAAGTTGTTGCGCGCACAATTGACCAGCAATTCTTTCATGTGATCATTCAGTCGGCAGCTATTCAGGTCGGGATCGGACGTCCAGAAATCCCACTCTGTTCTTGATATTACATAGCTGGCATTCGGGAACGCTGGCTTTCCATCCGTGCCGAGCACGCCCCCGATATGATCGGGATGGGCGTGGGTCAAGACCACGGTCGTGATCTCTTCGGGAGTTATGCCCTCAGCCTGCAGTTGTTTCAGCAGATCGCCCGTCGTTGGCGCCAGTCCGCCCGCGCCGGTATCGATGAGCACTTTGTGTTTCCCGGTCTTCACTAAAAGACAGGTGTACGGGGTCACGACCTGATTCGAAGGGAGGTCGCGTTCGCGAAGAGTATCTTCCAATTGTTCCTGGGGAACGTTCGAAAACATCCAGTCGGGCGGATAGGCGAATGTGCCGTCACTGATTGCGACACATTGAATGTCGCCAACACTGAATGACTCTCTGCTCGATGCCATAGTCTCTCCCTTGATTTGCCGCTCCCGACTCGGCTACGCCGAAAGAGCGCTAGGAAATCGAGTTTGGAAATCCAGGATGCCCACCCATTCCGGGGTAACGGTGATACGAACCATGGAGCGAATCATGCCGCGAAGTTGGCCGACCCAGGCTTGTCCCTGTTCGCGTCCGAAGTAGCGCTCCGCGGCGGCCGCATACTCCGGCACAATTCCTTCCACGGTTTCCAACCGCACGGTTCCGCGGACCAGCAGCACTTTGTGGGGAAAGCTGTTGTCATCGATGGTGAGCGCCACTTTCTTATTCTTGGCCAGCGCCTTGAGCTTCGGTGCTTTCGGTGGAGACGCCATCACGAAATCTTTGCCGTCCCAATGAAACCAGATGGGAACCACCCTGGGAGTTCCGTCGGTCCAGACATAGGCCAGCCTGGCCGGAATCTTCGACTGCATCAGTTCTTTTGATATGGGGTCCTGCAGGAGTTCCAGACTTCCCTGTTTCATCACGCCCCCTGGCAAAACAAACTCAGACTGGGCCCGACTTACGAGTGCCGTTGATTCTGCTCTTCCTACGGGAAAAGTTCAACCAGCGAGGTAATTGGCCACAGGTCTGCGCTCGATCATGTCGACGTCGTAACCGACGGTTGATGGGACGCGGCAATTCAATCGTTCTTCATCCGCGGGCCGATCAGCTCTTGTATGGAAGAGAGGCGCTCGTGAAAAATACCCTGTCAACCTACCGCTGTGGCCGATCCGATTGGGGTGTCACAGACTCAACCGGAGGGTCGATTTCCGGGAACTGTTAAGCAGGGCCCCGATTTTCTGAGCGGCAGTTTCAGCAGAGAATATTTTGACAGGGAGGACTACAACCTGATGGAACTTCAACTTAGGTTGTTGATTGGTCGGCCCTAGCAGACGATTTTCGAACTTTTCTGCTGAACCCCGATATTTTTGAACTAACCCCTTCAGCGGTTTAAGACTGAAATACGCCGAATGGTTATACTCTGGCAGACGATTTCCGAACCCCGGGCCAAGTCTTAGCTTCCGGCTTGCCGACAACACGTCCAGAATCGCCGGAAACAGCGCGTTCTGAAACCGGATCGAAGTCGTCATCGGCTCCGCCCCCTTGTATTTCGGGCTGAATTATCTCGGCAAGGCGTTGCGGTTTACTCCTTGGCGTGCGGTCGCTCAAGTCGTGTGGGGATGGGCTAGATAGTGTTGCCGCAGCAGGTCCTTGCCGTAGTCATTGCCATTCGGAGTTCGCACTACGCAATGGATGTGCTGCTGGGTTGGTTTCGTGGGGTCCGCAGCAAACTTCCGCAGGTTGGCGGGCTGCTGATGATCAAATTCGACCAGGACCACTGGACTGTGCACCCGGTAATAAAATGCGCTATCCGGCTGCGTTCCACCGATCCAAGTGAACCAAGTCTGGTCGAGATAGCGGTCCACCTCGTCCATCTTCACGCGGGCGTGGCCTTCGTCCATGTTCTTTATATAGAGGTGGATCAAATCGCGGAAGCGTTGTCGCGCGGGGCCTGACAGATCGTTCGTGCGCAATCCTGCATAATCGATTACGACAT
Source organism: Terriglobia bacterium (assembly GCA_963734265.1). GTDB lineage: Bacteria > Acidobacteriota > Terriglobia > Terriglobales > Acidobacteriaceae > JAIQFF01. The sequence continues at coordinate 545,709 of CAVTGN010000006.1, read as the reverse complement.
TGTCCTTGAATGCTTCGGTCAGATTGTTGTTGCCCGTCTTCGAGAAGTTGAGAATGGCCTGTTTCCGCTGCGCCTCCGGGAGGGCGTTCAACACTGCTAGACCATCGTTCTGTTCCTTTTGCAGAATCTCGAGACCTTTGTACTTGCCCGACGGTGCTTTTACTGGTTCGGAGCCGACAAACAAGGGAGTCATCACCACTTGGTCCCCGAGGACAAAGTAATTGATGATGGCGTGATGGCCCTCAAGTTTCCAGCCCCACGGCTCGGTTGCCGATGGCTTGCCGTAAATCTGGATGTAGTACAACCACTCTCCCAGGAACGCGTGATCTTCGGCCAGTTCGGCGAGCGTTTCGTTGAGGCGCATGATGTTGCGTGTTAGCTCAAAGCCTTCTGCGCTGAGGGAAGCGCGCATCAATCCGAAAGCGGCCTGCCGCTGGGCATCGGTCATCTCCGCGAAGCAGACTCCCTGACGCGCGTAAAAATGCTGATTCATCCATTTGCGCCACTCGACGTCGTCCACGGGATACATGGTTCTGGCGAGTTGTAGGGGCGTGAGAGTGGCGATGAAGGTCTCCGCGGCATTGCGCACTGGTTCAGTTGAAACCCCGCTCGGCTTGATCTCGAATAGACCCGGCGCGACCTCACCATTGGTCGTGATTCCCTTGAACGGCGTCGCCAATCCTTTGCTTTCGTATTCCTCGGACATCTGGCGAAAACGCTCCGCCATGGTAGATGGGCTCTGAGTTTGTGTCTGGCCGAGGGCCCATGGAGCAAGAACGGCCGCAGAAACCAGGGATGAAATAAAGTCGCGACGCGTCGGCTTGCCCGTCACGGGATGGGTTTGAGTGTGATGGGAATGATGATGGTTATGATGCAGGTTGTGCGCCATGCTGGTGCTCCGCCCGATTGATTGGCGGGAGTATAGCACGAGGACGGAATGAGGCAATTCCCCGAGATCGGCATACACGCCCGGGGATTCGTTCATGGGCAAACTGGAACTTTTACCGGACAAAGTTATGCATGACGGGCAAACCGGAAGTAATCGGGTGTTGGTCGGGACGGGCAGATTTGAACTGCCGACCCCTCGCACCCCAAGCGAGTGCTCTACCAGGCTGAGCCACGTCCCGACTGGAAGGAACCGGCCGCAATCTCCATGCGGCGGTGGGGTTGACTCAAGGATTTTACACCAGCTTCAGCGATTCTTGCGCTTCAGGGCGGGCTTTTCCTCGAACAGGGCGAACTGGATTTTCTTTTCCACCGGGTCGATCCGGTCGACCAGCACGCGAACTCTTTGTCCCAGGCTGTAGATCTTGTGGCTGCGCTGGCCGATAATTTCGCGGGTATTTTCGTGATAGGTGTAACGGTCGTCGGTCAGAGTATCCAGCGGCACCAGGCCCTCCACGAAGAGGTCGGTCAACTCCACGAAGAATCCATATTTGGTCACGCTGATAATCAGTCCGTCGAAGTCTTCGCCAACCCGATCCTGCATGAACTTGACCTTCTTCCATTCCATGAGCTCGCGTTCGGCTTCGTCGGCGCGGCGCTCGGACTGGCTCGACTCTTCGGCGATGTCATGCAGTTCTTCAATCGATATCGGTCCGCCCTCGGGCCGAAGGGCTTCGCGATGCGCCGCGTGGTCGCGCCGCTTCGACCAGGGCGAACTCGTAGCGCCGGCATCCTGCCGGCCCGATGGCGGGCTGGAAGCCCGCTTGTATTCGGGGCCAGCACCCTTCCCATAATGCGCGGCCGAAGATGTCCTCGATCCTTCTTCTTCGGTTACTCCTGAACCGCTCTGTTCCTGCGGACGTTCCGTCCGCTTTCGGGCCGGCGGGACGCCGGCGCTACGGTCGGGCCTCGATTCGCTCAAGACTTCTTTCAGGATCCGATGCACGATCAGATCCGGATAGCGGCGAATGGGCGAGGTGAAGTGCGTATAAGAGGTGGCCGCCAGGGCGAAGTGGCCCAGATTTTCCTCAGAGTAGCGCGCCTGTTTCAGCGAGCGCAGCATGAGGAAGGAAAGAATGCGTTCTTCCGGCTTGCCGGCAATCTTCTCGGTCAGCTTCTGATACATGCGGGGCGTGATGTGCACTTCTTTCGGAATCTCAATCTCACGGGTGCGCTTGCCGGTGCCGTAGTTTGCCCGGCGGTCGGTTTTGAGCTGCACCCGCTGAATGGGCAGCGGTCCTACTCCCAGCGAATAGCCGAAGGTAGCGGCGATGATTTCGAAGTCGTACACGCGCTTGGCGTCGGGTTTTTCGTGGATGCGATAGAGCGACGCAATTCGCCTGTTCTCCAGATAGGACGCAACGCACTCGTTGGCCGAGAGCATAAATTCCTCGATCAGGCGATGCGCAAAATTGCGCTCCGAGCGGGTGATGCTTTTCATCAATCCATGTTCGTCGAATTCGATGACCGGCTCGGGCAAATCAAAATCGATTGAACCTCGACGCTCGCGCTTGCGGTTCAGGATCAGGGCCAGATCGCGCATCAACTCGAATCCGGGAACCAGTTCGGCATAGCGCTGGCGAGCGCCGGGATCACCGTCGAGCACCAGGCTGACGTCGGTGTAGGTCATGCGCTCGGCGGAACGGATGATGCCTTCGCTCAATTCGCAGCGGAGAACTTCGCCCTGATGGTCCATTTCCATCACGCACGACATCACCAGCCGATCGACTTTTGGACGCAAGCTGCAGATATCGGTCGAGAGTTCGAGCGGAAGCATGGGCACGGCGCGATCGGGAAAATAAACGCTGGTGCCGCGCAGGCGGGCCTCCTGATCAAGCGGCGAGTTCGGGGTAACGTAGTGGGCGACGTCGGCAATGTGTACCTGAAGCTCGAAGTTGCCATTTTCGAGCTTGCGGACGTAAACCGCATCGTCGAAATCGCGCGCCGTCTCGCCATCAATCGTGACTACCGGGAATGAGCGAAAGTCGCGCCGCTTATTGGTTTCCGCGGATGGAATGATGGGCTCGGCGTCCTGTGCTTCTTGCAGCACAGCGGGCGGAAAGCGATGGGGCAGATGAAACTTGCGGATGATGATTTCCACGTCCGCGCCAAAGTCGTCTTCGTAGCCGAGAATTTCGACGACGCGTCCGCGCGGACTCTGGGTGGCTGTGGGCCAATCGGTGATCTCGACGTCGACCACGACATTTTCCAGGTCATCCCAATCGGCGCGACGCGAGGCCTCCTGCCCCAACACCCGATCCGGATTTTTCCTACCCTTGCGGGATACCTCCGCGTCACCAGTAGCAGACGGCGGCGCGCCGTCGTCACTGGGAATTTCCATACCCGGTGGAATCACGATCTCCTGGGTAATCTTCTGGTCAATCGGAGTGACGTAGTTGCGGCGGCTACCGTAGTGAAACTTTCCCACGACGGTGGAATGCGCGCGCCCAACCAGGCGCACGATGCGTCCCTCGGCGCGGCCATCGGGCCGTATGTTGCCAATCTCGACGATTACCCGGTCGCCGTGCATGGCCGAGCCCACCGCTGGAGGCGGAATAAAAATGTCTCCCGAAAGCCGCGCCTTCAGGCGCTCGTCGAGCGAACCAGGTTCGGGAATAACGAAACCGAAGCCATCGCGGTGCATGCTCAGGCGGCCGACAGCCATGTTCTTTGCCGTCGCGGCCTGGGGAATGGCATAGCGGTCGGAGTCAACCTGGCGCAATTGTCCGCTGGCCACCAGTTGCTGCAAACGCTCGGAGAGTTCACGTCGAGCGTCGCCACGGACGCCCAGTTCGCGCACCATCTGCTTGAAGCCGGCAGTCCGCTTGGGCTGGCGTTCAATCTTCTTCAGGATGGCGGCGTCAGAAAGCATGGAGGCTACAGTCAGGTTCAGGAAGCGCCGGCGGAAAAGTATTTCTCCTGAAAAATTTTGCGATGGTGCAGTTCGTGGCCGGCGATGATGTATGCGATGGCGCGGACACTCACTTCGCTTTTGTTAGCCACACCCCGGCGCATCCACGCCGCTTCGTCCAGGCCACGGAACAGGGACAGAGTCGCCTGGCGAACTGAAGTAAATTCATCGATCAGGGACGCCAGGCTGTTCTGGCTGAAGGGGCCGAATTTTACGTAGTCATCCTGCTCGAAGCCCTCCATCGGAGTCTGGTCGTTGCGAGCAATACGCAGAGCGCGGTAGGCGAAGACCCGCTCGGCATCGATCAGGTGACCGAGAGATTCTTTTACGCTCCACTTTCCAGGAGCGTAGCGTAAATCTCCGTCTTTCTCTTTGCGTGACGAGAGCAGCGCCGCTGTCGCCGGAGACTGCTTCTTCAGTGTGGCCAGGATGTCGCCGTCTGGGACGAGGGAAATGTATTTTCCGTAGTAGGGCGCGTATTCGTCAGGTGCGGGCTTGCTGGCGGCGGATGTTTCTACGTTCATAGGGAACTCGGGATTGGATTTGTACTTTCAGGATACCTGAAGTGGTGTGCAGCGGGTATGCGGGGGATTGCCAGGGCGGAAGCGTTCAGGCCGAGGGAGGGGTTGGTCGCGGAGCTTACGAGTCCGGGAAACGGGTAGGGGTCCCTCGACTTGCTCTCACCGCGCGAGCGCAGCTCGAGACTGCGCTCGGGATGACAAGTTCAGAAAGAGATGACAGGTTCGGAAAGCCGGCGATTTTGCCAGCGTCGCGACCCGGTCTACTTCAATCCCAATTGCGTCAGCTTGACCGCGCAGTGAATATTGCCGTTACATCCGCCGATGTTCACGTTCGTCCCGAGCGTACTGAAGTACACACTGGAGGCCTGGGCCTGCGTGCTGGTGTTGTCCCAGATAATGCCGCTGGTGCCTCCGGGATAGTTTGCGCCGCTCAGGGTTCCGGTAATCGTGCCGGTGCTGATGTCATCGGTGCGGAGCAATCCATCGGTGCCCGACCCCACCAGGCTGCTGACGATGATGTCGTGATCGCCACCGCCGAAATCAACGTTGGGATTGTATATCTCGGTGATTGGGCTGCACGGAACTCCGGCCGAGGTGCCGCGGGTGATACTGCCCGTGGCGGTGGCGTTCATCGTCGGGTAAGCAGTGAATCCCAGCCAGTAGAGATAGGAAGTAGTGTCTGTGGTGCTGGTTCCGCACAGGTACAGCTGTCCGGTGTTCGGGGTCGCACCATAGAAGTCGTTATCGAAGGCGCCGCTGTAGAGGTTGGCATTCGTAGTCGTGTTGTTGCGGCTTCCGCGACCCACGTGGGCCTTCACCACCCCTGTGAGATCTTCGTTCAGTTGGGCGACGACCGCGCTGTTGGTCGATCCGTCATTGCCGGAGAAGGCGAAAATTTTGTCGCTGGTGCTATCCAGAAGCACTGGGTCGGGTATCCCGTAGGAACCTCCGCTGGCGGTGCAATTACCGCCCGCCCCCGTACCGGTTCGCCCGGGAGGATGAGCTGTGGTACATCCGCCGCCGCCGACCATCACCGGCCCGGCAAAGACCACGGGCGGGTTCACGCTCACATCAAGGGTCCAAAGCTCTCCCAGTTGATCGCCGACAAATAACCGTGCGGTGTCGGAGTCGTAAACCGGACCGTTCGGTGTCGCCGAAGCTCCCCCGGTCCCCTTCACCGGCAGGGTGAAGGTCCAATCCACGGTCGGATTGGTATTGGCCGCACATTTGAAAACGCAACTGATTCGGTAAATCTTGCCATCATCGCTGCCCACGAAGGCTTTGTCCGTGGCGTAGTCCACCCAGGGCGAGGACAGGGTGTCGGTCGCACTGGCAGGAATAGGTCAACGACCTGAGGCAAGAAGTGGTTGCCGAACAGCCTCCGACTGCGGTTGGAGTCACCGCACTGGTCGCCGAGGTACCTTCTCCGGCCTTCCAGGTCAGGATGTGGAACACGGCGGAGGTGCCCGCACTCTCGACGTACGCGATCTGCGTGCCATCCATGGAGATGACGGTGGAGGTCAGAATCTTTCCGCCACTCACGTTGGTTGCGTCGTAGGCCCAATTTACCGTGGGCGCGGCCCCGCACAACCCGCCGGTGCCGCTGTAAAGATTGGTTATACCCACCAGATTGGCTTGGGTTGCGCTGCCCGCCACGTTCAATCCGTAGACAGCGTAGTCAGAAGCGCAGTTCGCGACCGTGACCGTGGCATCGGGGTTAAAGCCGAACTTGGCAGGGAACATGTTGGGGGCGATGCTTCCAGCAGCTAACGAAACGCTCCAGTCTCGTTGCAGAACATTGCTTTTCTTGCCGGGAAGGACGGGGCGTTCTCCACCCCGGATAGGTCCGAAAGGCGTTGGGCGATTGAAATTCGCCGTACCCTCGACCTGAGCCCTGGACGACCCTCCCGCTACGGATAGATTGCGCTCAGCCAAATGGAACAGGATTCTAGGCTCCCGGCGGGCACGATCCAGACTCTCGGCGCTGAGCGGGCCGCTGGCAACGATGTGGTGGTAGCTCCAGTCAACAACTCGTCCGACATGTCCCTCGGGAGCCGTCTGAGACTGCCCCGCGAGCCCAAGGCAGACGACAAGCGACAAGCACAGTATTGCATTGCGGCAACCAGATTTCATGTGACGCTCCCAAGGAAGGGCGAGGATGTACTTTATGACCGCTGCTTCTTCCAGATTAAAGGAATCTCATCAAATAGAGGCCCGGTCCCGGGATGACCGGGATTACATTAGTAACGTGTCCCGCTAATCAGCTAGTGTCGTCCTGCGGCAGCAAATGTAATCATGTTGCCGAGGGAAGGCGCAGCCCATCCTGATTTGCATTGCCGGGAAGTTCTTACATTAGTCTGGAGCGTAGTGCAAGGATTTGATCGCCTGGCTCTCCTGGCATTGCATGTCTTGTGATATCAACAGGGAACGCGATTTTCACAGGCTCGATTTTGAGCTTGCTGGAGTAAAATGCCAGTTGGTCACCGAAGTGCGGCCTTTACCCCGAATCCATAAAGAGGAAAGGATTTTGCCCCATGTGGAAACCCACGAATCAGCCCACGACTCCGAGCCGGCCAGGTGAGCCGGAGCGCACTGCTACGCCCGCGGCGCCATCAGCCGTGAGCGAGCCCACTCCGGCGGCGGCGTCGGCTCCACGTCCGGTTGCCACCAGCACGGCGGATCAGGCGACGATCGGCAAATCGCTGGTGATTAAAGGCGAGGTGACAGGTTCTGAGTCGCTGTACATCGACGGCCGGGTGGAAGGTTCCATCAATCTGTCGGGAAACCGGGTGACCGTTGGCCGCAACGGCGTGGTCTCGGCCAACATCAATGCCCGCGAGATCGTTGTTCTGGGCAAGGTGCGCGGCAACCTCACGGCCAGTGATCGGGTCGATATCCGTAGCGACGGCTCGCTTACCGGCGATGTAGTCGCCGCCCGTATCTCCATCGAAGACGGCGCCTTCTTCAAGGGCGGAATTGACATCCGCAAGGCCGGTCAAAAGGCCAACGGCGAAGAGGTAAAGACCTCAGCCACGGCTGAAACCGCGAGCGCAGCCAGGGTCTAGATTTTCGGTTCGAAACACGGCGGGCACTCTTAGTCACCTGAGAGTGCCCGTTTTATTTTGGATTTGACTGAAGGCTGAAAGCTGAGAGCCGAAAGCTGCTCCTAAGGCTCTATTCCTCCGGTCACGTCCGCCGCCTGCACTTCCGCAACCCGAGGATAGGAAGTGGGCTTACGCCGGCGCAAGTCGCGCGGCAAAGAAGATCGGGTCAGCCACAGGCCAGCCGCGACTGCTCCCAGCCATGTGATCGTGATCAGGCCCAGGGCTTTCACGTCCGCGATGCGGCTGTTGCTCACCATCACCAGGCGGACAATCTGGCGGCTCAAGAGACCGGCCACTAACGCGGTAACGCCCGCCTTGGCAATCTCCCCCCAACGCAATCCGCTTATGCGAACCAGTTGCCCGCGATGAAGCAGGAGCGCCAGCGCCAGAGTATTGGCCACGATTCCCAGGTCGGAGGCCATGGCCAGCCCCACGGTTGAAAAGTGGCGGAACAGCGCCGAGTACACCGGGATCGAGGCAGCTGTAATCAGGCTGCAGGCGATCATGGGAGTGAGCGTGTTGCCGGCAGCGTAGAAGGCGCGGGAGTAAAGGCCTTGCGCGGCCCAGAAACAAAGCGAAAGCGAGAACCAGAAAAAGTACAGCGCGGTTTCCTGCGAATCGGAAAATGTGAAGTGTCCGCGGCGGTAGACCAGATCGATCAGTGGAGTCGCTGCCGCCATCATGAAGCTGGTCGCGAGCAACGACGTGGCCACGATGCGGTAGATCGAGCCGTTTACGGTTTCGGCAAATTCGCGCAGGCGCTTTTCTCCATACAGCTTGGCGAAAAAGGGCAACGACGCCTGGCTGGTGGCCTGTCCTAGCACCGCGATCGGCACCGCGAACAGACGCTTGGCGTAGTTCAGTCGGGTGATGTCGCCCACCGCTCCAGAAGCGAAGTAGCGCAGGATCCAATCGTCGGCGGTCACCAGCGACACGCCCAGCATCAGGGGAATCGACAGCCGAACCCACTCGCGGAAAGCTGAGTTGCGCACATCGAACGAAATGCTGTAGCCGGTGCCGACCCGCGCCGCTCCGATGGCGTTGATCAGGAATGGTCCCAGAAAACTCCCTGCCACCGCGCCATAAGCGAGGGAAGCGATGCCAAGCTGGCGTGAGAGCAGCACCCCTCCCAGGATGATGGCGGCGTTGTAGAGCAGCGGCCCGAACGCGGGAAACAGGAACAGCCGTCGCGAAAGCAAAACCGCCGAAACTACACCTCCCACATAGAAGAACAGCTGCGCGGGCAAGAGAATGCGGGTCAGATGAACGCAAAGCTGCATCTGCTCAGGGCTGAATTTTGGGAAAAGCTGGCGCGAAATCTGGGGCGTGAAAATTTCGGCCAGAAGAATGCCGACTCCCAGCACCGCCGTCATGACCGTGATGATGACCGAGAAAGTCTTTTGTGCTTCCGCTTCTTTCTTCTCCGCCAGAAAACGCGTGTAGATCGAAACGAAGGTGATGGAAGCGGTACCACCGGCCACCAGATAGTTCAACCAGTCAGGGATGGTGAAACCGGCGACATAGGCGTCGGTGGCAGGCCCGGCGCCGAACGCGTAAGCAATGTAGGCCTCGCGTACGTAGCCGATCACGCGCGAAAGCATGACGGCCGACATCAAGAGGAGCGTCGCGGAAAAGGCACTGTGCTGGTGCGAGGGACGAAGAAATCGAAGCAGACGCGCGAAACCGTGGGCCGGGCGCACCTCCGGAGAGTCTGCAGAATTCGCCATCAAGGGGCGATTCTACACGCAAACATTGCACTGCCCGGATACGCGCAATGGTTCATGGCGGGTGCGATGAGCGGGGCTGTCATTGGGAACCGAGCTCTCATCCTGAGCGGAATTGTCATCCTGAGCGGAGTGGGAAGTTCGCGCAGCGAACTTCCCACGCAGTCGAAGGACCCCTATTGTGCCCACTCTGCTCAGGACTGAGAATTTTGCCTTAGCGCAACGGAATTGAAGGCGCGGCACCAGTAAGCTGCAAGGGGTCCTTCGACTTCGCAATGACTTCGCGAAGCGAAGCCATTGCTCCGCTCAGGATGACAACGGAAGCCTTAGCGATCACAACTGAACCGTCAGCGATGACACTGAACCCCTCGACGGTGACAGCTGAACCCACAACCCGGCTAGTTCGCGCCTGCGTGCGCCGCCGAAGGGCGCGCATCCTTGTAAATCACGCCACCCTTCATGACGAAATCCACATGCTCCAGGGCGCGCACATCGGACAGCGGATCGGCGTTTACCGCGATGATGTCGGCAAACTTGCCGGCTTCGATGGTACCTACATCCTTGGATCGGCCGATCAGGTCGGCGGCGCTCGAGGTGGCGGCTCGAATCGCCTGGGCAGGCGTCATGCCGAACTTCACCATGTAGAAGAATTGTTTGGCGTTGTCGCCGTGAGGATAGACTCCCGCGTCAGTACCGAATGCCATCTTTACGCCCGCCTGGAAGGCTTTGCGAAAATTCTCGCGTTGCAGGCGGCCGACCATGCGCTCTTTGTCGAGATTTTCGACCGGCAAACCGTACTTGGGCGCTTCGTTGAGGATGTAATCATCGTTATAAATATCCATGACCAGATAGGTTCCGTGCTCTTTGGCCAGGCGGATGCCTTCGTCATCGATGAGGCTGGCGTGTTCGATCGAGTCAATGCCAGCCAGGATCGCGTTCTTGATGCCTTGCGTGCCGTGGGCATGCGCCGCAATCTTGCGGCCCGCCATGTGGGCCGTTTCAGCCGCTACCTTGAGTTCTTCGAGCGTATATTGCGGAGCGCCTGGACTGTCACCGCGCGAGAGCACGCCGCCGGTCGAGATAATCTTGATCACATCCACACCGTACTTCACCTGTCCGCGGATGACGTGGCGGATCTGATCCGCTCCGTCAGCAATCTTGTAGTCGCGTTCCTCGGGAAACATCATCATCTGCACGTAAGGCGAGTAGTTATTCAAATCGCCATGGCCGCCGGTGATGGAAATGGCGGGACCGCTGGCCACGATGCGCGGGCCAACCAGATAGCCCTCGTTGATGGAGTTACGCAGGTCGACCGCCAGAAACGGGTTCGAGCCTACGTCGCGAACCGAGGTAAAGCCCGCTTCCAGTGTCTTGCGGGCATTGACCACGCCTGCGAAGGCATGGGAGAAAGGAGTGTCTTTGAAGTGGTAAATCTCGTTGTAACGGTCCGCGCGAGAACCCAGATGGGTGTGACAGTCGATCAATCCCGGGAGCACGGTCGCCTGTGAGAGATCGATCACATTGGCGCCGGGCGGAATCTTGAGGTCGGCCGCCGAGGTCACGCTCTTGATGCGCTCGTCCTCGACTGCAATCACCATATTTTCCTTAACGCCATCGCCAGTGGCATCGAAGAGACGTCCCACCAGAAGATAAGTCATTTTGGGGGCCGGTTTTTCGGCCGCTGGGCTGGCCACATTCTGGGCAAGGACCAGGTTTGCCAGGGTCAGCAGGAAAAGAATTTGGGCGGAGATTTTCTTCGTGGGAAACGCTGGGATCAAGGGCCGCTCCTCGGTTCGGGTTCGAAGTGCTGAGAAGTTTCACGGTTTGATGCATTTCATGTCAAGCCGAAATCGTGAGCAATGCGCTTGCGATTATCGAGTTTCGCGACATCAACCCTGGCAAATGCATTTCTAGGCGCGAATCAGCAGCGAAAGCTATAATGCTCGGCCATGGCGATAGTCGCTGGACAGAAGATCGGGCCTTACGAGGTTGCCGGACAAATTGGCGCCGGGGGGATGGGCGAGGTCTACAAGGCGCGCGACCCGAGACTGGGACGTGACGTTGCCATCAAAGTCCTGCCCGCGACTTTTTCCGCCGACCCCGACCGCTTGCAGCGCTTCGCTCAGGAGGCCCGGGCTGCGGCTGCCCTGAACCATCCCAATATTCTGGCCATTTTTGACATTGGCGAGGACAAAGGCGCGCCTTATGTTGTCTCCGAGTTGCTCGAAGGCGAAACCCTGCGAGATCGCCTGCGCAGTGGCGCGCTATCCATCCGAAAAGCCATCGACTTCGCGCTGCAGATTGCGCATGGTTTAGCGGCGGCGCACGACAAGGGTATCGTTCATCGCGACCTCAAGCCTGAGAACCTGTTCATCACCCACGACAATCGTGTAAAGATTCTGGACTTCGGGCTGGCCAAGCTTACCCGTCCCGAGGAGAACTCCGACTCAGGCGATGCGCCTACGATGCAGGTGGCGACCGACCCGGGTGTGGTGATGGGGACCGTTGGCTACATGTCGCCCGAACAGGTGCGGGGAAAGCCAGCCGATCATCGCTCCGATATTTTTTCGTTTGGCTCCATACTTTACGAAATGCTCTCCGGGAAGCGCGCATTCCACGGAGATTCGCCCGCCGACACCATGAGCGCGATCCTGAAGGAGGATCCGCCCGAGCTTTCCGAGACCGCTCGCAATATTCCGCCGGCCATGCAGCGGATCGTGAATCATTGCCTGGAGAAAAACCCCAGCCAGCGCTTTCAATCGGCCAGCGATGTAGCTTTCAACCTGGAATCGCTCACTGAAGTCTCCACCACCAGCAAGGTGGGCGTCCGGACCGCATCTGCTCCTTCCCGTCGTCGCTGGCTGCTGCCGTCGTTGGTTGCGCTGGTATTCGCCGCCTCTTTGGCTGGCATTTATTTTCTCGCCAGGCGATCTACAGGCTCCGCGCCCAGCTTCCATCGGCTGACGTTCCGACGTGGAACCATTCTGGCCGCACGTTTTTCACCCGACGCGCAAACGATTCTGTATGGAGCTGCTCTCGAAGGTAAACCGGTGGAGCTATTCACTACGCGTTTTGACAGCACCGATTCGCGCCCACTCGGCCTGGAAAAGACGGAATTGCTGAGCATCTCGAGCCGGGGAGAAATTGCGGTCACTATGAACGCACATTCGACAGCCGCGTTTGTGGAAAGCGGCACTATGGCGCGAGTCCCTCTGGCTGGCGGCGCACCGCGAGAGGTGCTGGACAACGTGGAATGGGCGGATTGGACTCCTGACGGTTCCGATCTAGCGGTGGCCCGGACGATCTCCGGATTCAGTCATCTGGAGTTTCCTGGCGGCAAAGTGATCTACCAGCCACAGGGTTGGGTAAGTCATGTTCGCTTTTCGCGCACTGGCGACCTGATCGCCTTTGCCGACCACGTTCCCACCGGAGATGACGGCCGCGTGGTAGTTGTGGATCGAGAAGGTAAGCCCAAGGTGGTCTCCAGATTTTATTCGACGGTGGAGGGTGTCGCCTGGTCGCGAGACGGAAGCGAGGTCTGGTTTACAGCCTCCCCGAGCGGAGCCGCCCGCGCCCTTTACGCCATGAACATGACCGGCAAGGAGCGTCTGGTGCTGCGGGTTCCGGGCACGCTTTCGGTGCAGGACGTCACTCGCGATGGCCGCGTGCTGCTAACCGAAGACACTCCGCAGATCATGATGATGGCCTTACCGCCGGGGGAAAAGACCGAGAAGAATTTTTCCTGGTTCGACTGGTCCCTTCTGGCCGATATCTCTCCGGACGGCAAGACGCTCATCTTCGACGAAAGCGGCGAGGCAGTCGGCGCGCGCTACGGTTCGTTTCTTCGCAAGACGGATGGGTCTCCGGCGGTTCGGCTTGGAGACGGAGCCTTTTCCGCTTTGTCGCCGGATGGAAAGTGGGTGGCCTCGCTTGACCTCAGCTCTCCCATACAGATTCAATTGCTGCCTACCGGAGCGGGGCAGCCGCGGAAGCTGACCAATGACGCATTGGAACACACCGGGGTTCGCTGGGTTCCGGATGGCAGCGGCCTGGTTTTTGTAGCCAGTGAGTCCAATCGCCCGCCACGCAGCTACTGGATGGACTTGACCGGCAAGACCCGAGCGCTCACTCCGGAAGGGACTCTCGGAATTGGGGTGACCCCTGACAGCAAGTATCTGCTCGCCCTGGACCCGCAGTCCAAGCGATGGCTATATCCGCTTGCGGGCGGAGATCCCAGGCCGTTCCCAATCAGCCTGAACGAAAACGACAGGTTCGTGAAATTCGAGCCGGACGGAAAAAGCGTTCTGATCGCGCAGCGCGGTGTTCCGACCAAAATTTTCCGCGTCTTCCTTGACGGCGGACGCCGCGAAGCCGTCCGTGATATCACGCCGCCCGATCCCGCCGGAGTCCTGGCCGTCATGGATGACATCCGCTTCAGCGCCGACGACAAGAGTTATGCGTATTCCTACTTTCGGGTCATGTCCGATCTTTGGGTGGTAGACGGGCTCAAATAGGAGGGTTGTCAGGCCTCCTGGCTCACTTGCCATATTCGTTCTTCACCACTTCCCCGCCCTTCATCACAAACTTCACCCGCTCCAGGGTGGTGACGTCCTGCAAGGGATCGCCATCGACGGCGATGATGTCCGCCCATTTGCCGGATTCGACTGCGCCGATTTTGTCCGACCAGCCGAGCAGATCGGCCGCATTGATGGTGGCGGCCTGAATGGATTGCAACGGGCTCAGACCCAGTTTCACCATCACGGCAAATTCGCGGGCATTGAGCCCGTGAGGATAGACGGCTGCGTCGGTACCGAAGGCGACTTTCACGCCACTGCTAAAGGCATGGGCGATGTTCTTGCGGGCCGCCGGCATCACTTCCTTGCCTTTTGCCAGCAGCTCCGGCGGAACGTGCAGCCGCTCTGCGTTGGCCATAAACCAGTCCGCCAAATACAAAGTGGGCACCAGGTAGGTGCCGTTCTTCTTCATCTCGGCGATGCCGGCATCGTCGATGTAGGAGCCGTGCTCGATGGAATCGACGCCTGCCTGCGAGGCCCAGAGGATGCCCTGGGCTCCGTGAGCGTGAGCGGCAACTTTGCGTCCCAGACGATGTGCGTCCGCAACAATGGCCCTTAATTCGTCGAGTGTGTAAGCCGAAGCCTGTGGATTGTCGCCGTGCGATAGCACGCCGCCGGTAGCACAGATCTTGATCAGGTCGGCACCGTACTTGATGACCTCGCGAACTTTATGTTGTACGCCCTCCACGCCATCCGCCACGCCTTCGCTGGTAACGTGGTATTCGAAAGGCAGCAGGTTCTCATCGCAGTGCCCGCCGGTGATCCCGAGCGCGGGACCGCTCACCAGCATGCGCGGCCCGGGAACGTCGCCGGCGTTAATGGCATCCCGCAGGGCCACGTCGCCGAAACCCTCGGCTCCCACGTTGCGTACCGTGGTGAAACCGGCTTCCAGGGTGATGCGCGCGTTGCGGGCGCCCGACAGGGTTGCGCGGGGAACGGAAATCGAGAGAGCCTGGGGGCCGACGTCCTGCGGATTGCCGAGGAGATGGGTATGCGCATCAGTCAAGCCGGGCAAGACGGTGGCGTTGCCGAGATCGATGAAGCGATCACTCGAGGAACGATTCGCCTGTGCCATGGAACCGACGCTGACAATCTTGCCTCCCTCGATCACAATGGCCTGATCGGTGAGAGTTTTGCCGCTGCGAACGTCGAGCAACTTACCGGCGTGGACCACGACACGACTGGAAGCCGGAGTGGTGGAGTCCTGCGTCTGTCCCTGGGCGAATGGGGTCAACAAAACCTGGGTCATCAGCCCCTGGAGAATGAATGCGCACAACGTCACACCGATTGTGGAAACAACACGCTTGCCTGTCTTCTTCATTTGCTCCTCTTTTTTGATCTTCAATAATTCAATCGTCAATTGATCGTCCTGAATTGATCGTCCTGTGAAATGCCGCGAGGCGATATTGCGCGGCGCCGGCGGCTGGCGACATTCACTTACGCAAACGTCCGTCCAAGCCCCATTCCTGGCCTGCATCCGCGACGAAGAAAATTATGAACAGAAACAACAATGACAGATGATCGAGTTCAGCGCCAAAGTAGCGCCACACCGGCACGCCTGTCCCCGGACTCCACCAGGTGGCCAGCGTGAGGCTCAGCATGTGCAGCGCTCCCAGCACTGACGCCGGCCGCACCCAGATGCCCAGCAGCAGGCAAATCCCGATAAACATTTCGACCACTCCGACCACATAGCCGAAAAAAACGGCATGGGGCAGAATCAGGTCGGCAAGGATGGGCTGATAGAAGTTCACCGCGCCGTTTTGGATGAAGCCCTGAAGATACTGCTGGAACCCGCCATGGGCGAATTCCGGGCCAAGAATTTTGTATTGCCCAAAGAGAAGAAAGAACACGGAGGTCAGAATGCGGATAACAGCGATGGTTTTAGGAAGGGCGAAGGAGATTTTCTGCATCAGGTCCTGTAAGCGTTCAAGCGAAGAAGAGCAACCCGGACTTCCCCGTCCTCTTCAGCCCTGCCTCTTCAGCCCTGCGATGCGGCTCCGGCAGCGTTGGAAGGGCGACGAACAGCGTAACATTCTGCCACAGCGGAATTAAGAAAGCATCTTTGTCGCGTTAACCGCCGGGTCCGTCATTGGTGACATACTGCTCGAGCGATTCCAGTTCGTGGTTGAGATCACCGATCCGATGTTCCAGCAGGTTGCGAATGGAAAGCATTCCCAGCAGCTTGCCGGAATTATCCACTACAGGAAGATGGCGGAAATGTCGCTCCAGCATAATGGCCAGCGCCTCGCCGGGTCCGGTGGAGGTGGTCGCCAGTTCCACCGGCGTAGTCATCAATTCTCTGACCGGAGTAGTCTCGGGATCGCGCCTGGTGAGGGAGAGTTTGCGCAATACGTCGCGTTCGGTAAAAATGCCCGCCACTCGGCCTTCGCTGTCAACCACCCCCACGGCGCCGACATGCCGGTCCAACATCATGCGGATCGCGTCCGCGACGTTGGACTCTACGCGGACGGCTGCCACATCTGAATCACACAGTTGCAGAATGCTCAAGGCGACCTCCACGGCCGGAATCCGAATGCCTCTGCCTTCGAATCCTCACCCGGCCCTGACAGAGATTTGGGCATTATGAACCCGACACGGCCGGTGTCAAGGAGATTAGTGTCTCAATCGGCAGAAAATTATGGGAAGAAAATTCCGAGTCTGATCCGCCGGGCCCGGTCGGTGAGATAGGGCCTTCCAAATCTGCTTTCAGTGCGCGGCAAGTCAGCATTCAAACGGCCGAATCGCCCGCGTCCAGACTTGCATCATCCCGCGATTACGGCATCTGCCTCGATCTCCACCAGCATTTCGGGAGAGATGAGCGCGCTCACCTGGACCATCGAGGTCGCGGGACGGATGTCGCGAAAAAATTCTCCGTGGGCGTTTCCGATCTTCTCCCAATCGGAAATATTAATGACGAACATCCGGGTGCGAACCACATCCTTCAAACCAGCACCCGCCTTCTGCAAGGCGGACTCGATGTTTTTCAGAGTCTGGATGGTTTGGGCATAAGGGTCGCCCACTCCAACCACTTTTCCGTCCGATCCGGTCGCTGTGGTCCCGGCGACATAGATCTGTGAACCAATCTTGACAGCACGCGAGTAACCTACGATTGGTTCCCAGCGTACGCCGCTGGAGATATTCTTTCGCTCCATGAGTTCCTCCCTAACTCATTGTATCCGGGCGTAAGGGGCGCGGATTGGCAGCCGATCGCGGAGTCTGCCAACAAAGGCTCGGCGTAAAACCTTACGTAAGTTCCTGTCCTCTAACTGAATTGGAAATATTGATTTGGGTGACTTACAAAAGTCACTTGCCTTGGCCCTGCGGCTAAGGTTAAGTAAAGGGATAAAGTGGCGACCAATGAATCCCGTGCCACTCGGGGTTTCTGGAGGAGGTGAGCCCCACGATGATTCCGGAATCGCATCCCTTGCAGCAGTTGTTCGTCGAGCTGGTGGGCCGGCATTACGCTGAGGAGATCGGTCTCCGCGATCCTCAGATCGTGAATTATGTCGCCCACCTGATGGCAGAGTTTTGCGATGTTGAACAGCTTTTCCGGATTCGCAACGCCGCCGGGCAGCCGTTGACCGACGTGGGCGAGATGCTGGTGGAATCAAATCCTGTATTCGGCCCCGCGCCTTCTTTCGACCGCGAGCGCCAGGTGCGCAAACACATCGGGGATTACACTCTTTTCTTTACCGGGATGTTTCCCGAGAGCATCAACCACTTCCGCCTGCGCCACAACCGTCTGGAGAATTTCGTCGACTGGATCAAGGCCGGCAAGGAAAGCTATTACGTGGTTTCCAAGTTTGAGCATTTCGAGTACGCCAAGGTCGCGCCCCTGTTTGCCAGCCTGTCGCAACACTTCGAGCAGTGTGTTTACGGGCTCAATCTGGTGAAGAACGATTTGCGCGAAATGCAGCATCCGCTGGCGCAGCGCGCCAACGAACTGCTGATGTAGTTTTCGTGGTTTTGCTTAGGGGCGCCTGGGGCATTTCGCGCAGGACATTGCTTTCGCCAGGATCAGGCTCCCGCCGCTTGTCCCTTACTCAGTTTCTGATCCGCCTTGGCTGCATACATCTGATTGTCCGCGCTGTCGAGAAGCACGTCCACCGTCTTACCTTCCTCCCATTCCGCCACCCCGATGCTGAGGCTCAGGACGAAGTTGTCGAGATGTTTTGCCCGGTTCCAATCCGCCAGGCCGGTTCTTATTCGATCCACAACATGCCGGGCGTCGACCTTGGATGTGTCCGCCAGAATCACCAGGAATTCATCGCCGCCATAACGGAACACGGCGTCCGAGCCGCGCACGGAATGTTTCAGCAGAGCGGCCGTATTGGCGAGCACTACATCGCCCGTCAGATGCCCGAATTTGGTGTTGACCTGCTTGAATTGATCCACGTCAATCAGCATGAAGGTCAGAGACTTCTTCGAGCGCCTGGCCTGGCTGATGAATCGGCCCGCCATGTCTTCAAGCGACTGCCGGTTGTAGATCTCCGTCAACGGATCGGTAAATGACTGTTGCTGGGTCAGCTCCTGTTGAATGGTGCGAGAGATCAACTCTTCACGCAGCGGCGAATTTCCAATCGCCTGGTTAACAGATAGGTATTCAGCAGGGCCAGCAAGGCCACGAGTCCCAGCACCAGCGGCCGGGATACGGTCACTTCAAAGTGAATGTTGCCTTGCTTGAGAAAGGCAGCAGGATACAGGATGGCCAGAAGTCCGGCACCGACCAGCAGCCCGGCCAGAGACACGATCAGCCAAAGCTCTCCATCCCGCTTTTCAAGCTGCAGGAGTTGCTGGCTGACCCGCGCCAACACCCCTTCCGTTTGTTGATGCATCACACGTCCGATTCGCAAAAATCAGTTCAGCGGCTCAGTTTAGCCGTTTCTAATGTTCTGCGCCCCGGTACGAAAGTAATGGGACCTTGGGCGGCGGGCGTTCAGTGTTCGAGGAAGGGTTGCAAGTCTGAGGTCGAATGTCCGGCGTTCGCTATACCCGTCCCTTTCGACGGAGCAGAACAGCGCTGACGGCGCCTCCCAGGGCGGAGAAAATCACGAAAGCCACCAGGGTCCCGATTAAAGCAGAGGTCACGAGGAGGCTGATGCCTTGCTGAGTTTTGAAGAACTCCATGGCTTGTTGTGCCTGCGGATCAGGATTGCGGGCGGCAGTTTGCTCGACCAGTTCGACGATTTTGTCCCGGATCCCGTCCCAGGCATGGAACAGGATGGTGCCGGCGCAAAGCAGCACCGTGAAAATGCAGCCGCCCAGAACTCCGCTGACCATTCCCAGGCGGGAACCCATTCCCGGCGTGATGTCGGCGGCAGGATTGCGCCGGCGGTAAAATACTACCGACAGGCTGCCGCCGATCAGCATTCCTAAACCGAAGGCCGCCAAGGGGGTCATCATGAGAACCGCCGCAATCAGGCCAGCCAGGGCGGTTGCCGGTAATGCCTGCGACCATTCAATTCGGGTGAGCGACGGGGAGAGCAAATAGGGTAAAGACGCCCGTGTTCCTTCCAGATCGGCGGCCGCGAGGGGGGTTACAGGTTCCGGCACCGCGACTCGAATTTGCGGTGCGTTGCATTGCGGGCAGAAGGCCGTGCCTTCTTGCACCGTGGCATTGCATTGATAACAGGGGTACTCCACCGACTTCCAAGTTACAGCAGGGCGGCGAGCAGAGGCAAGGAAGGCGGACGGTGGTGCTGAAGCACGGTTCGGGATGACTTCAGGGTAGAGAGTTAGATGGTCTCTTTGCCACCGTGCATCTGCACATATACCAGGCCGAAATCTGAGCCCGTGCCAGAATCCGCTGGGCGGATGGAAACGATGCGCTGGTTCTGCCGGCTTCCCACCTTCAGTTCGATGACCTTGCCGTTGTCGTCGCCATCGCACTTCAGTTTTTTGGAATCGCCGGAATTCTCGTCAGGATCGATGTCGGCGCTGGCGTGAATCTTGCTGGTATGGCATTCCAACACGCTTCCGTATCTCTTCAACTGGCCAGTGTAGTAGCTGACGATTTTTTCAGGCGAATCGTTGGATAAATATTCCACCGCGACCACGCGTAGCCCGAAGATGTTGCTGGAGATGTTGACGTTGGCGCTGTTTTCGTCGCCGTCATCGCTGCTTTCCTTCCGCCGCGCACCCGGGTAGACCGGCAGGCCTACATCCCGGACGTCCGCACCCTTGCTGACGTGAAGCCCGCCAATGGGGGTTTCGATGTCCACCTTCTTTTCCTGCCCTTCGGCGTCTTTTTTTACATTGACGTTGCAGGCGGGCAGCGCCAGCATGGCGCCGAAAGCAAGGGCGAGAGTCATGGCTCGAGGTGAAGTACCGTCCAGCAATTTGGGCATAAGCATGTTGCGATCCTTCCTGTACGACTCGGGCCTATGGGACTCGCGCCTGTGCGACTGGCGCCGGACGCTCAATGCCGGCGCCGCGCTGGGCAATATTGGGAATACTGACGGGCAAATGGCCGTGAATGGCGATTTCGCCAAACAACGCCTTGACCACGCTGAGTTCTGAAACGCTGGCGTTGGAAAAGGTGCAGAGATAATTCTGTATGGCGGGGAAATCCTGCGCCACATAAGGATTCCCCATGGCCAGGACCGCGGTTTTTTCCGCTGCGTGATCCAGAATCGATTGCAGCAAAGCGCCGCTGGCGTCGTTCAGGGCAACCGAGTTGGTCAATCCGTTTGCGCCTTTCATAGCCTTACCTGCGGTTGGAACCACAAAGACTGCCGCGATAACCGTCTTGGCCTGGTCAACCGCTTTCAGCACATCCGAGGACATGGCAGCAGCGATGCGCGGATCCACGTAGATCACGTTGGCGTCGGGCACTCGGGCCTTGATGGCGCGCTCCAAAACTCGGCCCGAGTCGGTCCGAATGTCTTCCGAGAGCACCACTACCACTGTCCCGTTGCGCACTTCTTCCACTTGTTGATACGGAAGGCCGCCCTGAACAGTTCCCGATTGTTTGAGTGGCAGCACTTTGCCGTTATCGCGAACCAGGGTGACGGCGGCATCGGCAATCTGCTGGCCGAGCGCCACATTCTCAGGCTTGCCTACGACTGCGGTCAGCGCGCTTAAATCGACCAGGCGAGCCTTGTGTAAGCCCAGAGAGGCTTTTGCCTTCAACAGCTTAAGGACTGATGCGTCGAGCTGGGCGGCGGGAATTTCGCCGCTGCGAGCAGCCTCGAGAACGGCTTTGTAGGACGCATCCAGATCGGCCGGAATCAGCAGCAGGTCGCTGCCCGCCTTGAATGCATCCACCGCGGCACGGCCGGTATTGGCGGAATAGAGACGCGTCAGGCCAGCCATATCGAGGGCATCGGTCACGACGATTCCCTGAAACCCAAGCTGACGCTTCAGCAGATCGGTAACGATCGCAGGAGATGTCGTGGCCACACGATTGGCGTCGGGCTCGAGAGCGGGCACGGTGACGTGCGCCACCATCACGGAATCGACGCCGGCCGCGACCGCCTTGCGGAAGGGCGCGAGCTCGACAGAATCCAGCCGCGCCCGATCTCCGGTAACCTGGGCCACGCTGAGATGCGAATCGGTCGCAGTATCGCCGTGGCCGGGAAAGTGTTTCGCTGTGGTCATCATTCCGTTCGCCCGCGATCCGCGGATATAGGCGGCTACCATGTCTCCGACCTGCTGCGGATCTTCGCCGAAAGAACGTGTGTTGATGATTGGGTTGGCTGGATTGGAGTTCACGTCGGCGTCTGGGAAGAAATTCCAGTGCACACCGACGGCTCGGGATTCCTGAGCGGTGATGCGGCCAAAGGCTTCCGAATACTCCAGGTTGCCCGTCGCCCCGAATGACATGGCGTGGGGAAATGTCGTGGCCCCGTGCAGGCGCATGGTGACCCCGCGCTCGAAATCCGCCGCAACCAGCAGCGGCAGCTTTGATTCCCTCTGCAGCCGATTGAGCAGGTCGGCGGCTTCGAAAGGCTGATTGCGGTAAAGAAATGGCGGCTCCCAGCGCACCGTCATGGCAAATGAGCCAATGTGGTACTTATGCATGCTGTCGAGCAACTGCAGATACTCGGGGCTGTTGAGGTTGAGGAACTCCGCCCGCACCCAGATCATGAAGAGCTGGCCGACCTTCTCTTCCAGAGAGAGCTTTTGCAGCGTCTTCTCTGCCCATTTTTCACCGTCGCGGTCAAGATGAATGGGGCCGGCATGCTGGTATTTTTCTTTGGCGAAGCCGGTAACAGTGGAGGAGAGCAGAAGCAGCAAAACAGCGAAAGACCGAATCATGGAAGGACGATAGCATGACGGGCAAGACGTGTCAGCTAATCGGTCACGTGTAGTAGGAGTGTCATCCTGAGCGGAACTGTCGATTAACTTGGCAGCCCGGGCCCGCCCGAATTCTTCCACGCGCTCGTGCACGCTAAGCACGTGTTTCGGCAGATTGAGGTGGCTGCCGGCTTCGAGAATGGGGATCAGCTTGTCGAACTCCGGCCCGGAATGCGATCCGGTGATGACGATCCGGATGGGATGAAAGAGTTCCTTACCTTTTGCTCCAGTCTCGGCCTTCACCTCGTTGACCAGCAATTTGAAGCACTCGGGAGTGAGTTTCCCAGATTTCGCCGATTCGTCTTCCAGCATCTTGACCATGAATCTGGCCAGCACTGCGTCGGTGTTCGGCCAGGCCAGCACCTCGGCGTTGTCAGGCGCTGCCAGTGCGGCTGGCGCGTTGTAGGTAAAGATGAGCGACGCGCGTTCGGGCAACTGGTCCAGGCGATCAACCGATGGCGCAAGCAACTCTATGACCTTCGATAGCCAGATCTCTATCTCGCCATCAAGTTCTACGTCGGGAGCGCTTTGCGCGCTCAGCCACTTCCCGTCCTTAAGCTCAATGTAGCCCGCTTTGGAAAGGAACCACGCGCCCAGGGCAGTAAGTTTCTTCGTCGGCCAGCTTTTTATGTAGTGGCGGTTCAGCCAGTAGAGTTTCTCCATGTCGAACACGGCCGCCGAGGGCGTCACCCGCTCCAGAGAAAATTCCTTCACTAATTCATCCCGACTGAAAATCTCGCGCGTGCCGCCCGGCGGCGCCCATCCCAGCAAAACCAGGTAGTTGACCAGCGCCTCGGGCAGCACGCCCATGTCGCGAAAATTCGCGATCGAGGTCGCCCCGTGCCGCTTCGAAAGCCGCTCGCGGTCGCTGCCCAGAATGGTAGAAAGGTGGGCGAACTCCGGCACCGGCCAGCCCAGCGCCTCGTACAGCGCCACTTGTTTGGGAGTATTCGAGAGATGATCGTCGCCGCGGATCACGTGCGTGATCTTCATCAGCGCGTCGTCGATCACCACCACGTAGTTGTAGACCGGCATCCCGTTCGAACGCAGGATGATGGGATCGCTCACCACTTCGTTCGAAAATTCCACGTCTCCATGCACAATGTCGTGGAAGCGGATGGGATGCTCAGGAATCCGCAGCCGGATCGCGCAGGATTCGCCCCCCGTCCGTCGCTGTTTCGCTTCCGCGGGGTCGATCGCCCGGCACTTGCCGGAATAAATCGGCTGGCGATGTTCGGCCTGCGCCCGCTCGCGCTCCTTTTGCAGATCCGCTTCCGTGCAGAAACATAAATATGCTTTGCCTTCGTTGAGCAGACGTTCGGCATGCTCCCGGTAAATTTCCAGCCGATCAGACTGGCGATAAGGAGTGTAGGGACCGCCGACGTCCGGGCCTTCGTCCCAGTCCAACCCAAGCCATCTCAGATCGGCAATGAGCTGATCTTCAAAGCGGGCTTCGCTACGCTCTACGTCGGTATCTTCGATACGCAGCACCACGGTGCCGCCATTCCGACGGGCAAAAAGCCAGTCGAAAAGAGCGGTACGCGCGTTGCCCACATGGAGCTGCCCGGTGGGAGAAGGCGCAAAGCGAACCCGGACGGGAGAATTTGAGGCCACCAAAAGATGTTAGCAGACGCACAGGGTCGCGGCTTGCGGCTCGGGTAGAGACTATTTCCTGGGCGCCATGTAGGTTCTTGTGATTCGGTCGTGCCAGCAGAGTTCGTCTTCGTCGAGAAGACACCATGCATAACCAAGGCCCAGCGATACTCCCGAGAGCATGGACGCAAGGACGCGCCAGCGGCGAATTCGGCGAGGCACCGGATTACCGTCGAACATCTGCAATTCAAGCCGGGCCAGCTTCAAACCCGGCGTAGCTCCGCTGTAAACCAGCAACAGATATTGGTAGGCCGACCACAATGCGCCGATGAGCAGGACGGCGGTTCCGGCCACTTTCGCGGCCGGCGGCACTACGTCCGTAATTCTGAAGAAAATGTAGGCGAAAGCGGCGATCGCAGCTATCACCAGCGTGGCATCGATCCCCGCTGCAGCCATGCGGCGCGCCATGGGAGCGGCTTGCAACGGAATCTCGAATCCCGGCCTCCGCTCATTCTCCGGCTCCTCGACTGGTTCAATCGAGATACCTCCCAAAGCCGGCGGAGGCGGCAGCAGTTCGGGAGCCTCAATGATTCGCGGACGCGCCAGTACTGGTTCGGCCAGTTCGTTGATCGGCCGAGGCGGAGCGGAGTAGCTGGCAAAGTCGATGACCTTGGCGGTGGCCTCGTAGCTTGCCGCAAATATGAGGCGAGGAATCTCGGTCGGCTCCGCCAGCAATATGCGGGGAGCAGCTGCGGCCTGGCCCACACTCATCTGATCTTGTGCGACGGGTTCTTCAGCTACGGCAGATCCGGCTGGCCCAGCCTCGGGTGAGGCGGTCCGCACCGGCTCGCTCTCAAACTTCAGTTGCAACGAAGGGTAGCGCGGCTCTCGCGGACGCCTGCGGGCACGATAATGACTCAGGCGGGCCGCGACCTCGCGCCGCCACGACTCGGGATCAGGCGATGGCTCAGGCGAAGCTTCCGACGCCGCCACAATTGCCGCTTCCTGCATTTCAGCGGCGCCTGCGGCTGTCACCAGCGATCCGTGGGCGCGCGGCGTTCCATTGCGGGGTTCGGTTTCCACCGGCACTTCGGAGACTTCTTCCTCGATTACAAATCTCGGCGGCTTGCTCGAAGCGGTTTGTTCGAGGCTGGCAGCAAATGTCTGCTCGCTGGCATCGTACGCTTCAGGATCAATCAGGGTTGGCGACAATCCCTGTTGAATGCCGGTCTGAAGATCACTCTGAGAATCGGGTTCGAATCTTGGTCTCATGAAGAACAAATCGGGCTCCGGACACGCGTGTCCGGAGAAAAGCAGCAGAACATGAATCGGTCCTGCCGGGAAAAAAGCTGGAGCCTGAAACGAATCTGCGAAAGCACCTCGCGCTTTGCCACTCAGGCTGGCGCCGTGCTAACGTCACCATACCCCAGCGTGGATTTTCTCACCAGGGGTTTCGTCCGCTTGCGATGACATCCCGCACACGATTCCTTATCACGGCGGCGTTTGTTTGTCATCTGCTACTCGCGCCATCCGTAGTTACCAGCCGGTTGCTTTTCGCGGGAACGCAAGCATCTTCTGCCTCGTCTTCGTCTCTCTTCTCTGCCTCCTCCGCGCCTTCCGCGATGAGAGAGCAGGATGTCACCATCCGTGCCTTGCAGCAGGAAAAGGACGGCCCGGTTTTCAAGCTGCGCGGCCAGGCCGAGATTCACTATGGCACCTACATCCTGTACGCCGACTCTGTCGACTACAACTCCGACACCGGAGATTCGATTGCGGACGGCCACGTGGTGCTCGATGGCGGCCCCAACGATGAGCACGTCGAAGCCACTCATGGCACCTACAACATTCGCGCCGAGACCGGACGCTTCGAACACGTGAACGGCACCACGGGCATGCGCTTGCGCGGAAAGCGGCTGATCCTGACTTCTCCCAACCCCTTCGCGTTCACTGGCAAGGTAGTGGAGAAGACCGGCCCGGACCACTATGTCGTCTATGACGGAACCATCACGACTTGCGAACTTCCGCGCCCCAAGTGGGAGTTCAATGCGCACAAGATTGTCGTAGAGGTCGGGGGCAATGCCAGCATTTACCGCAGCACGTTTACCATCGAGGGCGTCCCCGTTTTTTATTTTCCCTTCGCCACTCACCCGGTCGAGCGGTTGCCTCGTCAGACTGGCCTTCTTATCCCCAATATTGGAACTTCTTCGATCAAAGGAACCATCTTCGGAGACTCCATATTCTGGGCCATCAATCGCAGCATGGACCTCACCGCGGGCGCCGAATACTTTACCCGGCGCGGATGGGCGCCGCAGATCGAGTTTCGCGCCCGCCCCGGAGAAAATTCCTATCTCGATCTGAATTACTTTGGAGTTTTCGACCGCGGCATCGGAACGCCCCCGGTGGACCAGGGCGGTCACGAGGCGAAGCTTAACGCCGAAGACACCTTCGCCCACAACATCCGCGGCGTCGCCAGCATCGACTATCTGAGCTCGTTCGTCTTTCGCCTCGCCTTTAACGACGTCTTCAGCCAGGCGGTGAACTCGGAAGTAAAGTCCGACGCGTTTTTATCCAATGCGACGCGCGGCTTTTTCTACAACGCGTCCACCCAGCGCTATCAGAACTTCGAAAGCACGACTCCCGGCGACGTCATCACCATCCTGCATGCGCCCAGCTTCGAAACGTCCAGCGTGGATCATGAACTCGGGCACTCGCCTTTTTACTGGTCGTACGATGCCGCTGCGGAAGGGCTTTCGCGCAGCGAGCCTTCATTTCGCACCGCACCGCTGGTCGGCCGCTTTGACTTCAGTCCTACCATTTCTCTCCCTCTAGTGCTGCACGGCTGGTCGGTTCGTCCGGAGCTCTCCCTGCGCGAGACTTTCTACACCCAGCAATTGGTCCCGTCGAGCGGGGTTGGCGTAGCCAAAAGTGATCTCATTGACCGCAAGGCTCTGGAAGGAACGGTGGAGATTCGGCCGCCCGCGCTGGAGCGTGTCTTCGACCGCGAGGCGCTGGGGCGAAAATGGAAGCACGTCATCGAACCTCGCGTGATTTATCGCTATGTCACCGGGGTCGACAATTTCGACCAGATTCTGCGCTTTGACGAGCGTGACATCCTGAGCAATACCAGGGAAGTCGAATACGCCGTGGTGAATCGTCTCTACGCCAAGCGCACTTCGGCCAAGCCCGAGGATTGCGATGCCAACGGCATGTCTACGTTGATCGTCGGCCGTCCCGTGGGCGAGAGCCGAATCCCCTGGGAGCGGCCACCTGAAAATGCCCAAGTCCCCTGTCAGGCTGAACCGCAGGTGCGTGAAATCATCACCTGGGAATTGGGGCAGAAGTACTTTCTCGATCCGACCTTTGGAGGAGCGCTGGTGCCGGGGCAAACGAATGTTCTTGCCACCACCGTTGATTTCACCGGAATCGCATTCCTCACCGACGAGCGCCGGCTTTCGCCTCTTATCTCCCGACTCCGCTTCCAACCCACTAACCGGACCGAAGCCGAGTGGGATGTCGACTACGACTTCAGGCAGAACCGGATCAATGCCAGCACCGCTTTCGTCAACTATCGGCTGGGCTTGTACACCATCGGCGGCGGGGCTGCCTTCCTGCAAGCCCCCAGCGACACTCTTACCCCGCCGCCAACCACCGCGGTGCCCCAGGCTTTCAATCAGTTCCGCGTGTTGTTGGGCTACGGACACCCCGACAAGCGCGGTTTCAGCGGAGCGGCCAATCTTGGATTTGATGCGAATCTTGGATTTTTGCAGTACACGGCCGTGCAAACGGCCTACAACTGGGATTGCTGCGGCTTAAGCGTTGAGTACCGCCGCTTTGCCCTGGGCTCGGTTCGCAACGAAAACCAGTTCCGCTTCAACTTCGCGCTGGCCAATATCGGGGCCTTCGGAAACCTGAGGCGACAGGAGAAGTTGTTTTAGCGGACGGCGAATGAACCCTGTCCCGGAGGGACACCTGATAATAGCGCGCCACTTCAGTGGCGGGTCGGATTGCGAGACAATATGCGTACCGTCGGTACGCCTGAAATGGACCCGAGAGGCGCGGCAGACGTTTCAGCCGTCCCGACGGGACGGAAGTCCAGTCCGCACCCAAACCCGGCGTTGAAACGCCGGGCTACGATCACCCGTCCCTCCGGGACTTCCGGACCTCGCCAAATTCGCCTTCACCCTCAGAAGCGTCGTAAGATAGGCCGGTGCAACTGCCTCCCCATCTCGCCTCCAAACGAGCGGCACTGGACGACCATCTCGGCGCGCTGGGGCGCCTACTGATCGCCTACTCCGGCGGCGTGGATTCGGCATTTCTTGCCTGGGCCGCGTATCAGGTATCGGGGAACAATATGCTTGCCGTCATCGCCGATTCTCCCAGCCTGGCCCGCGCCCAGTTGGCCGACGCGACGGCCTTTGCCGGCGAACAGGGGATCCCGCTGGAAATTATCGTTACCGATGAACTCGACCGTCCCGAGTATGTCCGCAATGACTCGTCCCGTTGTTTCCACTGCAAGGACGAACTGTTTACCGTGATGGAAGAGTTCCGCAACCGACGGGGTTTCGATGCCATCGCATACGGCGTAAACCTCGATGATCAGGGCGACTTCCGCCCCGGACAGTTGGCCGCTCAGCAGCACTGCGTTGCCGCCCCGCTTCGAGACGCTGGCCTGACCAAGCAGGACATCCGTGACCTGGCTCGCGCCGCAGGGCTTCGAATATGGGACAAGCCAGCCTCCGCTTGCCTGTCTTCACGGATCGAGTATGGACGCGAGGTGACGCGGGAGGCTCTTGGGGTTGTCGAGCAGGGAGAGGACGCCATTCGCGCCCTCGGCTTTCGACAGTTTCGTGTGCGCCATCATGGGGATATCGTACGTATCGAGATCGCGCGCGAGGAACTGGAGCGTGCCCTCACTCCGGAGATGGCTGCAGAATTTACCCGCATCTTCAAAGCTCTCGGATTCAAGTTCGTGACTCTCGACCTCGAAGGCTTCCGCTCCGGCTCGATGAACACTTTGCTCGCAGCCGAGGTGTTAACTCGCGGGCGCTGACTGCCTGACGGAAATTCTCTTCCCCAACCGCGTTGTCATCCCGACCGGAGAGAAGCGCAGCGAGCGAAGTGGAGGGACCTGCTTTGACGCGGAACGGGTGCCAGGTTGATCAAAATTCCTCCGCACGTGGTGACGTGCGAGTCGGCGGCCTGCCCGTCCTTCGCAAGCTCATCCGAACGAACCCGCAAAGAAAAAAAGAAAAGAAAAACAGGTCCCTCCACTTCGCTCGCTTCGCTTCGCTCCGGTCGGGATGACAGGGTTTGGGGCACACTGGGAGAACTCCGATCGGAATGACAAGGAAGTTTTGCGGCCGAACCTCCATGCCGTGTCCCGCCTCTGCCTCCTTCCCCGTGTGAGATAATCAATGTTTACTTCAATGTACAGGCGGTTTTTAGTGACGTTGCTGCGACGTGCCCTACTTGTGCTTCTGCTGATTTGCCTGGGTTGTTCGGCCCAATCGGCGCCTCCCGAGGTGGCCAGGCGGATTGAGCGCCAGGTCCGGGTTTTCTATACCATTCCGCCCACGGTCAAAATCAATCTGGGTACACTCAAACCCAGTGAATTCCCCAACTACGACGCTTTGACCATCTCCTTCGATGGCGGCGACAAAAAGAAAGAATATGATTTCCTGCTTTCCAAGGACGGGAAAACGCTGCTTCGCATGACCAAGCTTGACCTCACCAAGGATCCACTTGAGGAGGTCATGAAAAAGATCGACGTCAGCAATCGTCCGACGCGCGGTGACAGCAAAGCCAAAGTGATAGCAGTCAACTACGACGATTTCGAATGTCCGTTTTGCTCGCACATGCACCAGACCCTGTTTCCGGAATTATTGAAGGAATACGGCGATCGGGTTGTCTTTATCTACAAGGATTTTCCCCTGGCGGAGATTCATCCCTGGGCCACCCACGCGGCCGTGAACGCCAATTGCCTGGGGGCGCAGAACAAGGACGCATATTGGGATTTCGCCGACTACATCCACGCCAACCAGAAGGAAGTGAGTTCGGAGAAGACTCCCGACGGCCAGTTTGCCGCGCTCGATCGTATTGCCACGACTCAGGGCCAGAAACGTAATCTGGATGCAGCCAAGCTCCAGGCCTGCATCAAGGCTCAGAAGGACGACGCGGTGAAAGCTTCGGTTCACGAAGGCGAAGCGCTGGGCGTGGAAGCCACTCCAACCATGTTCGTGAACGGCGAGAAGGTGGATGGAGCCATTCCGATCAGCGAGCTTCGCGCTGTCCTCGACCGCGCCCTGCTCGAGGCCGGAGGGACTCCGCCGGCGCATCCCGCGACACCTTCGCCCAGCGCTGCTCCTTCGCCTTCGGCGCCTCCGGCCGCCAAGTGACGACATGCACCCAAAAAGGCTCCCAGTCCGTCAAACGTACGCCGTGCTCCTGCTGCTTCTGTGTTCCCGTGTTCAAGGCGGAGGAATTAATTTGAGAATACATGTCCCTCGCAGTTTGATAGCCCTGTCTGTGATTTCCCTCCTGATGCTCGCTGCCGGCTGCACTTCCAGACGCGCCGGCGACGATGTGGCTGCCACCGTGGATGGCCGCAAGATCTACCGCGCTGACGTGGAGAAGTACTACCAGAACCAGACCTCCGGCTCCGACCAGCAGCCGGTCGGCGAACAAGCCACCAGCCTGCGCCTCAGTATTTTGCGCGAGCTGATTGACAACGAAATCCTGATGCGCCGCGCCGAGAAGCTGGGACTGCTGGCGACAGACGAAGAGGTGGACAGCAAGCTGAACGAAATCAAGTCGCCCTACACCAAGGAGCAGTTCGAGGCCCGGCTTAAAGAGAAAAAGATCTCTACCGACGATTTCAAGCGCGATCTGCGGCGTTCGCTTACCGTCGACAAGGTGTTGAACAAGGAAATCACTTCCAAGATCAATGTGTCCGATCAGGATGTGACCAACTACTACAATGCTCACAAGGCGGAATTTAACCTGATTGAACCGCAGTATCACCTGGCCCGCATCCTGGTGACGACCATGCCCAATCCCCAGGTCCACAATCTGAAGAATGACAAGGCGCAGAATGAAGCCGATGCGCGCAAGAAAATTCAGATGATCATGAATCGTCTGGACAGCGGCGACGACTTCGGAACCCTGGCCATGAACTACTCGGAGGACGCTGAGACCTCAGGCAACGGCGGCGACCTGGGTTTCGCGCCAGAATCCTCTCTCCACAACACCGACCCCGGCACCCGGGACGCGGTCTCCAAATTGAAGCCCGGCCAGTACAGTGCCCTGATTCCCCTGTCCAACCCGATGAACAAAACGATCGCGGGATTCCAGGTGGTAAAGCTGATTTCCAAAGAGCCCGCGGGACAGCGCGAATTAGCCGATCCGCGAGTGCAGCAAGCCATCCGCGCCCAACTCCGCGACCGCCGCGAACAGTTGCTCAAGGCGGCTTACTACGAAGTTCTTCGCGATGAAGCCCGGGTGGAGAATTATTACGCCCAGAAAGTGCTGGACGGCAACGGAACCGCCCAGTAAACGAGCCAGGTAGGGACAGCCAGGCTTGAACCACCAAGGACACGAAGTAACACGAAGGGTTTCCTTTGTGATCCTTCGTGTCCTTGGTGGTTCAAGCGCTGGCTGTCCTCAAGTAGCTCGTGCACTCTATTCCACGGTCGCCAGCACATCCCCGGCGTTGACCGCCGCGCCTTCGGCAACCGCCAACTTCAGCACGATTCCCTTTTTCGGCGACTTGATCTCATTCTGCATCTTCATCGCCTCCACCACCACCACGCCCTGCCCAGCCTCCACTGCCGCGTTCTCGGCCACGAGAAACCGGACCACCTTCCCGGGCATGGGAGCAATCAGGTTCCTGACTCCCTTGCCGTGGTCAGCGCGCACGCGGCGGCTCTGCAGCGAACGCGGATCCCGCACTTCCACCGTGTAGGGCTGATCACCCACCCAAATGCGCGAGTCGTCCTTCGACCGCTCCCGCCTGATCTTGTGCCCCAGGCCCGCGATCAAAACCGACAGGACTTCGGGCTGGACCAATACGGCATCGAACTCCACTTCGCGGCCATCCAGCAAACAACGCCAACCGGCGGTGGTCCGCTCCAGGTCCACGCGGTAGTCGGTGCCGTCGACAGTGACGTTGTAAATCATCGAATACTTTCACTTACCTGATCTCGCGAGCAGCTTGCTCGACTGTTCGGCTCCAGAAAGCCGGCCTGTGACAGCGAAGTCGAAAGAACGCTCGTGCCTACATCAGTCCATCAACTCTTGCAGCCTTGGTCCAGTTCGACGAGCCTGCTTCAGCATGCGCGGTCCTCGTTCCATCACCTGCCTTGGACGTCGAGTCCAGCACCGCGAATGCCGCCGCCGCAATGGCCGCAATGTTTGCTGTGTCTTCTTGGGTGCGGTCAGGTTCAACGGCATCAGGTCTTGAGGCCAGGAGACGCTCCAGGTAACCGGTATCGATCTTGCCGGCCTGGAAGTCTTCATCACCGAGTATCCGGCGGAACAGCCCAACATTCGTCTTGATACCGGCGACGAAGAGTTCCTCCAGCGCCCGCCGCAGCCGGGAAATTGCCTGCGACCGGTCCTCGCCATAACCAATCAGTTTGGCCAGCAGCGGATCGTAATCGATGGGCACTGTCCAGCCTTCATACACTCCACTATCCAGCCGGACTCCCGGCCCCGCGGGGGTTTGCAGCATCGTGATCTTCCCTGGACTGGGAAAATAATTGTTGTCTGGGTCCTCCGCATAGATACGGCATTCGATCGCATGCCCGCGAATCAGAACATCTTCCTGCCTGAACGGAAGCTTTTCTCCAGCAGCGATGCGAATCTGCAGGTCAACCAGATCGAGCCCCGTGATCAATTCCGTAACCGGATGCTCCACCTGCAGGCGGGTGTTCATCTCCAGGAAATAAAAATTCTTCTCCTGATCCACCAGAAATTCGACGGTCCCGGCATTGCAGTAACTGGCGGCCCTGGCCACTCTCACGGCCACTTCCCCCATACGCCGCCGCATGTCGGGATCGACCACGGGCGAAGGCGCCTCTTCCAGCACCTTCTGATGCCGCCGCTGGATCGAACACTCGCGCTCGCCCAGATAGACCACATTGCCGTGCTCGTCGGCCAGCACTTGCATCTCGATGTGCCGCGGGTTGAGGATCGCCTTCTCCAGGTACACCTCGCCATCTCCGAAAGCCCGCAGCGCCTCGCTCTGTGCCGCTTCCAGCGCGGATTGCAGCTCCTTTTCTTCCCGCACCAATCGCATGCCCTTGCCGCCGCCCCCTGCAGCCGCTTTCAACATGACCGGATAGCCGATCTTTGCCGCAACCTCCTTCGCCTGTTGCAGCGATTCCAGCCCGCGGGAAGTTCCCGGCACAAACGGGATGCCGGCCTTTTCCATTTCCTGCCGGGCCCGCGTCTTGGATCCCATAATTTCCATCGCGGCGGCGCTCGGCCCGATGAACTTTATGGCTCTTGTGTCGGCACAGGCTCGGGCAAACTTCGCGTTTTCCGAAAGAAAGCCGTAGCCAGGATGGATGGCGTCGGCGCCGCAGTGTCTCGCGACCTCGAGAATCTTGTCGATGTTGAGGTAAGACTCAGCCGCCGCGGCAACACCGATGGGGAAGGCTTCGTCCGCCATCAAAACGTGCAACGCGGCTCGATCCACATCAGAATAGATCGCCACCGAGGCAATTCCCAACTCGCGGCAGGCACGGATGATCCGCACCGCGATCTCCCCCCGATTAGCGACAAGAATCTTCTTGAACATGATTTGGAAAAGCACTTGGCAATTAGCACTTAGCAATTGGCACTCAGCATTCAGCCGAGTCTTGGCCAATTGCCAAGTGCCAATTGCTAAGTGCATGACCCGAAAATCAAAAGCCCCTTCCACATGGGAAGAGGCTTTCCGTTCACTAAAGACTTGCGCGCATCTATTGGTTTGGCATGGTGATGCCCTGGGCGCCGGGCTGCTTCTCGGCCTTGATCTTCTTGGTGGCCATGGTCTTGTCGACCCATTCATCGGCGGTCTTCAGATCGGCCGCCCGAGCCGCGGGATCGTCGCACTCCAGGTCACCCTTTTCCCGGTACAACAGGTTCAGGTATGCCATGGCATCATCGTAGTCGGGACGAAGTTCCAGAGCCTTCTGCAGCATCGCGATTCCGTCCTGAATCACGCCCGAATTCTTTTCCCGCAGCATCTCGCAGACCTTTTTGTTCCCCTTGTCTTTCATGATCCACTCGTCCGGTTTCAGGCCAACCTTGGCGCGTTCTTCCATGCGCGGCTGATAGCTCTGAGTCCAGTCGATCACCGCCACCGAGTAGTAGGGCTCGGGATCATTGGGGTCGAGTTCGTTGGCCTTGCGATAAAAGGTCTTGGCGTCCTCAAAGCGCTTCATCTGGAGGTACAGGTAGGCAATTCCTTTTACGCTGTTGATGTTCTTGGGATCGCGCTCCAGGACGGCCTTGTACTGGTCAATCGCGTTTTCACCCATGCGATTGTTGTCTTCGTTGTCCACGCCGGGAATATATTGCTGGGCGAAGGCGGTGGCCAGATAGAGGCGCGCATTGATCAGGCTGGGATCAAGCGATACTGCCTGCTGGAAATGGTTGATCGCCTCTTCATACTTGGCGTTCTTATAGGACTGCACGCCCTTGTTGAGCTGGTCCCGCGCCCTTAGCTTGCTGCAGCCCGTCGTGGCCAGCAACACCAGCCCGAGCGCCGCCATTACCAGCATTCGTATGCTTGTTTTCATTGCGCTGTAAGTCTCCCTTGCCAGAAAATCGTCAGGCTTGTGCTGTGCCAACGGACCAACAGCACGCCGCGGTGTGAGCGCGTGCGCGGATGAGAATGGGCGGACCGCAAACATCCGCCCCACAACGGTGTTTCAGAAACTATGCCAGACTAGCCGCCGGCTTCAATCTTCGCCGTAATCAGGCCCACTTTGTCCACGCCCGCCGCGTGTGCGATGTCGATCACGTTGGCCACGTCGGCAAATGGAACCGCGTCGTCGCCCTTGACGAACATCACTTTTTCCGCGCGCGTCTTAAAAATGTCGGTCAAGCGGCCTTGCAGGTTCTCCCAGGTGGTGTCTTCCTGATTGATCTTCAGTGCCGGCGCCTGACCCGCGCCGCGATCGATCAACTGCACCACGATGGTGCGATCGGGAGTATTGTTCTTCGGCGCATTGGGCGGTGGCGGTTGCGGCACCAGCGCGTCCAGTCCTTTGGGGGTTAACGGCGTAATCACCATGAAGATGATGATCAGTACCAGCAGCACGTCAATCAGCGGCGTAACGTTCATGTCCGCGCTCTGACCGCCGCCCGATCCCATTGCCATTCCCATAACGGTTCTCCTCGAGTCTCTTGCCTACGACGACTAGGCTACGAATATCTGGGCCACAAAATGTCGCGGCTATTGTCCGCCCGCCGGCGGTGTGGTTGCGGCTGCCGGGGCCGGTGTCGTCGTGGTTTTGCGCTGTTCGGTCAACAAACCGAGCTGGTCGACTCCCGCCGCGCGCACGTTGTCCACGACTTCGACCACCGATCCAAACCGGGCACGCGCGTCCGCCTTCACGAACACCCGCTTGTCCACGCGGCTCGCCAGACGATCTTTAACTTTGCCGGTCAACTGGTCGGCCGGAAGCTTGTCCGTCCCAAAGTAGACAGTTCCGTCACGCATAATCGAGACCAGCAACGCGTCTTCCTTGTCGGCGTCCGGCATCGACTCCGGATTGTTGACCTTGGCCATATCGACGCTTACGCCGTGCTGCAACATGGGCGTAATGACCATGAAGATGATCAACAACACCAGCATCACGTCCACCATGGGTGTCACGTTGATGTTGGAGTTGACCTTGACTCCCTCGTTCCGCTTGTTCAACGCCATAACTGAAATCTCCCGGGCGATATCTTGCAACGCCCCAGCTGAGAACGGTCCTCAGCGTCTCCTGTTCTTGAATCCGGCGCCGGACGTTTGCCCGGCGCCGAATCAGCAACTCGGAGGTTGTAGCCTGCACCTTCCCGGAAAATTACGGGCGGCGCATTCCGCGGCGTTTCAGGAAGTAGTCAATCAGTTCGCTCGACGAGTTATCCATCTCCACGTCAAACGCTTCCACGCGCCCGGTCAGGTAGTTAAACATCATCACAGCCGGAATGGCGACGAACAGACCGATCGCCGTGGTCACCAGCGCTTCCGAGATACCGCCCGCAACGGCTGCCAGACCGGTAGCCTTTTCGGACTGAATACCTTTAAACGCGTTGATGATGCCGACCACCGTTCCCAGCAGTCCCACGAATGGGGCTGTCGAGCCGATGGTTGCCAGACCGCCCAGGCCGCGCTTCAGTTCGGCATGGACAATGGCTTCAGTGCGCTCGAGAGCGCGCTTGGAGGCTTCGATGGTTTCGCCCGGAATGTCTCCGCTCTCCTGGTGAGCGCGGAATTCCATGAGACCCGAAGTGACGACCTTAGCCAGGTGGCTTTTCTTGTTGCGCTCCGCAACCTTGATGGCTTCTTCGATCTTGCCATCACGCAGCGCGCCGGCTACGGCCGGAGCGAATGCGCGCGATTGCTTGCGGGCGGCGCTGAACGCCATGGCGCGGTCAATCATGACACCGATCGACCAGCCCGACATGATGAAGAGAATGATGACCACTGCCTTCGCTGGAATACCCATCTGGTGCCACAGCGAAATCGGGTCCCAACCCACCGCCGCCTGTTCCTGGAAAAACCAGGCAGCCGCGGTGGACATATGTGCGAGAGTGAGTGCTGCTAGATTGGCTACGAACATGAGTTGCTTTTCCTCCTCAGAGCTTGTCAGATTACAAAAACTGCTGTCTACGAACCTACGTTGCGGCTACGAAGTTTAGCCCCCGGCCAGGGTAAAGTTGACCGTAATCTGGGTTTCCACTTCCACCGGCTCGCCGTTCAGAATGTAAGGCTTGTACTTCCACTGCTTCACGGCTTCGATAGCGGCCGGAGCCAGCATGGGGTGACCGCTGATCAGGCGCAGGTTCTGAATCGAACCATCCTTGCTGATCTCTGCCTGCAGCAGCACTGAACCTTGGATGCGTGCCTGCCGCGCCAGGGGTGGATAGTTGGGCTGAATTTTACGAATCAGCAGACCTTGCGTCACACCTTGCGATACCCGCACGCGTTGCGGAGTAGCGACCTTGGGAACGGCCACCGGCGTCGAATTGATGATGCCGCCGATTACGCCGCCCATGGCCCCGCCCGCACCCGGAACACCGCCTACCACACCAGCCATCGAGGAAACCGGAGGCGGCGCCTCTTCTTCCTTGATCATTTGGACTTTCTCGGGGATCTTGGTGGGCGTCCGCAATTGTCCGTTGATGATGTCAGTCTGGATGATTTTGACTACCTTGACCGGAGCGGCGGCCGGCGGCGGTGGCGGAGGCGGTGGCGGAGGCGGCGCCACCAGGAAGGTCATTAACTGCGTTTTTGGCAAAGCTTCGGTAAATAAGAGCGGCAACAACACCAGTATTCCGATCAGCATCACCTGGAAAATAAAGGAGATAACTGTCGTCATACCCCGTTTTGTCTTTAACTTGTTACCCGATTCAATGAGGCTGTCTTCAAACATAAGGATTCTCCCGGCACAGACCCTACGTATTCTTAGACACCACCTGTTGCCTCTTTGCTCCCAAACCAGCCTTGCATCCTACACGCCCGCTCGAGGAATTCAAACTGCTGAAATCGCGGTCACTGCAAAAAAATGCGCCTATCGTCCGCTCGCCACCCGGCCCTTGCCCACCACCGGCTTGCCTTTGGCGGCTGTGACCACGACCGGAGCCTGCTTCCCCCGGTTTAATCGCCAATCCTGGTAAGCCACCAGAATGGGCGCCGCAATCGCGATCGACGAATAGGTTCCGATCAGGATTCCGATTACCAGCGCGAATGAGAAGCCGTGCAGCACCTCTCCGCCGAACAAATACAGCGCCAGAACGGTTAGAAATGTTAACCCGGCTGTCAAGATGGTCCGGCTCAGGGTCTGATTAATACTCCGGTTTACGATTTCTGACAACTTCTCCCGCCGCATCAACTTCAGGTTTTCCCGGATGCGGTCAAAAATCACGATGGTGTCGTTGTTCGAATATCCGATCAGGGTCAGGATGGCGGCGATCACCGTCAGCGAAATTTCCTTGTTGGCCAGCGAAAACGCGCCCACCGTGATCAGGGTATCGTGGAACACCGTAATGACTGCCGCCACGCCGTAAATCCACTCGAAGCGGAAGCCCAGGTAGACCAGCATGCCGGCCAGCGAGTAAAAGACCGCCCGCATCGCCTGACCTTTCAGCTGATCGCCAACCTGCGGTCCCACGATCTCTACCTGATAGACACCGAAATCAGAGAGAAAGAAGCCATCCTGCAAAGCGGCCACTACGGGGGGATCGGCGACCGCCTTGAGTTCATCAAAGGAGTTCAAAACCCCGCCCTTGGTCTTGTCGCGATAGTCGACGATCGCCTTGGCCAGCGCGGCGTAACGCTGAGATGCGTCGCTGCCGGCGTGCAGCGGGTCTTTCTCCAGAAGGTAATTGGCTAAGGTCGACGAGCCGGTATTGTTCAAGTCGAGTTTGCCCGCCGGCGCATTGGTCTCCAGCGCATTGATGATCTGAACCTTGCCCTGATCGAGCGCCTTCTCGCTGGTCTCCCGAACATCCAGATCGATCAGCACTTCGTTGTTCGCGGCTGCGCCCAGGCGTTGAATCTTCGCCTGCGTCAATCCCACTTTTGCCAGCGCCGCGTGGATGGCCTGATCATCCGGCGGGTGCGAGAACTTGACGTACACGAGCGTTCCGCCACGGAAGTCCACTCCCAGCGGGATGCCATGCCAAAACAACATCGACAAAATGCCCGCAATGCTGAACACCAGCGAAAAGGCGAGAAAATACCACTTCTTGCCGAGAAAGTCTATGTTGGGCTCTTTAAAAAATTCCACGCTATCGTCTAACTCCTCTAGGCTACTCAATCCCTCGGTTTTCTTTGCGACCTTTGCGTCCTTTGCGGTTAAAGGTTCTCAACCGCAAAGGACGCAAAGAAAAAACACCTAAATGCTCAATGCCTCGCCGCGCTGCTTGCGGCTCAAAATCCAGTCGAAGATCATGCGCGATACAAACACCGCGGTAAACAGGTTGGCCAGCAGACCAAAGGTCAAAGTGACCGCAAAACCCTTGACCGGACCGGTGCCGAACAGGAACAGAATCGCAGCCGACACGATCGTGGTCACGTGCGTGTCCACAATCGTGATCCAGGCGTGGGCGAAGCCCTGCTCCACCGCGGACGATGGCGTCTTGCCGTTGCGCAACTCCTCACGAATGCGCTCGAAAATCAGAACGTTCGAGTCCACGCCCATGCCCACGGTCAGAATCACGCCGGCAATTCCGGGCAGGGTCAGAGTAGCGCCGAAGTATCCCATGAAGCCCAACAGAATGATCAAGTTCAGAATCAGCGCCAGGTCGGCGTTAATGCCCGCGCCGCGATAGTACACCAGCATAAAGACCAGCACCGCCAGCATGCCGATGATCGCTGCCCTTACCCCGGAACGGATTGAATCCGAGCCCAGCGACGGCCCTACCGTGCGCTCTTCCAGATACTTGATTCCGGCCGGCAGCGCGCCCGAATTCAATGTCAGCGCCAGGTCTTTGGCCGCCTGATCGCTCATTCCTCCGCCACTGATGCGGCCCTGATCGTGAATCTGCTCGTTGATGGTCGCCACTTCGCGGACCCGGTTGTCCAGCACGACCGCCAACTTGTCGCCCACATGCGCGCCGGTGAAGGCGGCAAACTTTCTTCCGCCTTCGTTGGTCAGGACGAAACCCACATCGGGTGAATTGGTGTTGGTATCGCGTCCCACGGTCGCGCCGCCCGACCGTAAATCCGCACCCGCCACGGCTGAGCTCCGGGTGACCAGATAAAACTGCTCGCCGGATTCGTCGTTGCTTTGGCTGCCGACGCTGCGCCCTCGCAGCAGCAGCGAATCCGGAGGCAACACGCCATTGTTTTGCTGCAGCGCATCCTGCTCGCTGGAGAATGGCCCGCCCAGCACCTGCTTGATTTCGAGCATCGCGGTGGACTGCATGATGTCCTTCACCCGCGCAGGATCGTCCACTCCGGGGAGCTGCACCAGGATCTGGTACTGCCCCAGTCCATGCTCCTGAATGACCGGCTCACTTACACCCAACTGGTCGATACGGTTGCGGATAGTCTCAATGGCCAACGTTACGGCCCGATTCTTCAGTTCAGCCAGGGCCTGCGGCTTCATGGAAAAAGTCCATGTATTCTCTGCGCCCGAGCTCAAGTCATACTCGGGAAGCCGTTCGCTCACAATCGAGCGCAAGTCCGAAGTGGACTCCGGGGGCACGCCTTTGAGAACGATCTGGTCAGGATGGTTGATGGGATCAGGCTTGCTGATTTCGGTGTAATTGATCTTGTGGCTGCGGAGGTCTTCCTTCAAGCGTTCCACGGCGCGGTCGGAATCCCCGTTCACCGCATCGTTGACCTGCACCTGCAGAATCAGGTGAGTGCCGCCCTTGAGGTCGAGCCCCAGGTGAATGTGCTCCTGCAACGCGGCCAGCAGTCCTCTTCCCGAAAGGTCCTTCGGAATGCCGAAGATGCCAAACAGGAATACCACCAGGGTCGCAACGATGAGTCCGAGCTTCCAACCTAAAGACTTGTTCATGGCCTAACGATCAAATTCCTGGCTATTAATTTTTAGAAACGCTCATTTTCAGAGACGACGCTAAGACCCGCGTGGCTGAGGTAAGTTCTGCCCGTCATGCCGCTTTATTGCTCTTGTCGTCCGGAGTAGCCACCGAAGCCACGGAAGCGCGCGTCACTTCGATGCGTAAATTGTCCGGCGGGACACGCAACTGGATGTAATCGTCGCGCAGCGCGATGATCGTCCCCCGCAACCCTCCGCTGGTCACCACTTTATCCCCGTTTTTCAGGTCGTTCAGCATCTGCTGCCACTTCTTCTGGCGGCGCTGTTGCGGCATGATCAGAAGAAAATAAAAGATGGCAAAGATGAAGATGAGGGGAGCGAATCCCAGCCAGCCTCCCGCCCCAATCGTCTGCAATCCCAACAAGCTTCCAATATTCATAAACGCCGGACCTACCTAAAATAGTTCAGGACTGCGCCCCATCGGCGCTTCCTGGCCCTGTGCAATTTACCGCAGGATTTCTCGTTTCCTCAGGCCGGAGATGTTTCAAGTTCAGGCATGAACCGGGGATGCCAGGCTAAGATTTCGCTCGCGACTGCCCCCCAGCAAGAAATTGGGTCTTATTCCCAAGCGCAATAGAATGACGCACCGCCCGCATGGTGTCAAGGTAGAAGCTGAGGTTGTGGACGGTATTCAAGACCTGAGCCAAAACCTCATTGGCAGCATACAGATGCCTCAAATAGGCCCGCGAATACCGCCGGCAAACCCGGCAGCCGCAGTTCGGGTCCAGCGGGCCCGGGTCGGAGGCGTATCTGGCCTGCTTGATTGAAATCCTGCCCTCGGAGGTAAAAAGCAAGCCGTGCCGTGCGGCTCGGGTGGGAAGAACGCAGTCCATCATGTCGACTCCCAGGCTGGCATATTCTACGATCTCCTCCGGCGTGCCCACTCCCATCAGATAGCGTGGCTTGTCCGCAGGAAGATGCTGCAGCGTGGCTTCGACCACCTCGCGAGTGACCGAGCGGGGCTCCCCCACGCTCAGGCCGCCGATCGCATAGCCGGGAAATCCAATTTCGATGGTGCGCTCGGCAGATTCTTTTCGCAGGGCAGCATCCATGCCGCCCTGCACGATGCCGAACAGCGCCTGCGTCTGCGTAGGGGCAGGTGCCCTTCTCCGTGGACCCAGGGCACTTCTGTTTTATGCTGCTCAAAATATTTCTTGCTGCGCGCGGCCCAGCGCAGGGTCAACTCCATTGATTCTCGTGTTCTCTCCGGGCTCGCAGGATGCTCGGTGCATTCGTCGAACGCCATGATGATGTCCGCGCCCAAGCCGATTTGCGCTTCCATGGCGCTTTCCG
This sequence comes from Terriglobia bacterium, assembly GCA_963734265.1. GTDB lineage: Bacteria > Acidobacteriota > Terriglobia > Terriglobales > Acidobacteriaceae > JAIQFF01. The sequence continues at coordinate 503,977 of CAVTGN010000006.1, read as the reverse complement.
GAGTGAAAAAGTGCGTCGATCCGTCCAGATGCGAACGAAACGTCACGCCTTCTTCGGTCACCTTGCGGAGATCGTTCAAACTGAAGACCTGGAAACCGCCGGAGTCGGTGAGTATGGCGCGCGGCCATGCCATAAAGCGATGCAGTCCGCCCAACTGGCGTACCTGTGCTACTCCCGGCCGCAAGTAAAGATGGTAGGTATTGCCGAGAAGAATCTGGACTCCAAGTTCCTCCAGGATGTCCTGCGAAACGCCCTTCACCGACGCCACAGTTCCAACCGGCATGAACACGGGAGTTTCGATTACGCCGTGCGGTGTAGTCATCCGCCCCAGACGGGCCGATCCGGAGGTGGCTTCGATTTCAAAGGAGAATGACACTTTTGGGATTGTAGCAATCGTAGGTGAAAGAGCTTTTAACCACCAAGGACACGAAGTAGCACGAAGGAAATCCCATTTCTGGTGGGTTCCTTCGTGCTACTTCGTGTCCTTGGTGGTTTGAAAGTTTTTCTACGCCGTCAGCAGAATCGGTTCGCCCCGAGTGATGACCAACGTGTGCTCATAGTGCGCGGAAGGGCGGCGGTCGGCGGTACGCACTGTCCAGCCATCCTTAGCAACGGTCGCGCGTCCCGAGCCTGCCGCGATGATCGGTTCCACCGTGATCACCAGGCCTTCGGTCAGAATTTGACTGGCGGCCGGGTCGGCGAAATTGGGGACGCGAGGCTCTTCGTGGATGGTGCGCCCAATGCCGTGTCCGCCGAGATCGCGAATCACCGAGAAGCCGCTACGCCGTACTTCGCGCTCCACCACGCGGCCTATTTCAGATACACGGAATCCAACGCGGGCCACCAGCATGGCTTTGGTAAAGGCGCGCTGGGCACAGTCCATCAGGCGCCGCTTCTCTTCGGAAACTTCTCCCACCGCGACAGTTTCAGCGGCGTCTGCCATGAATCCGTCTTTTTCTATGGTGACATCCAGCTTGAGCAGATCGCCTTCCTGAACACTTCTGTCGCCGGGAATGCCGTGCACGGCTTCGTCGTTCAGGCTAATGCAATTCACGCCGGGAAATTTGTAGACCAGTTGCGGAGCCGATTGGCCTCCGTGCTCGCGCATGACGGCGGCGCCGACTTCGTCGAGTTCGCGCGGTAGTAACGCCGGGACGAACGGCCTGCTTTCATGGCCTCCAGCATGCGGCGCACGATGGCGCCCGCAGCGCGCATGCCGGCAAGTTCTTCGGGATCGGTGATGGACATAAACCTCCGCGCCAGTGCCATCGGCGGAGCGCAGCTTGCTGCGTCTTGCAGTAAGGCAGCACGAGCGAGGACGCTCGCGCCTACATTCTAGGAACCGGTGATCTTCAGGCGCAACTCTTCCGGGAGGCGTTCCCGAATCTCGGCGGGCAGGCGGTCATGCACGCGGCGTGCTCCGACTTTGGCGGCGTCCACCATGGTCATGGGCGCCGGCGTGGCCACTGCGACTGCCACCCAGATCAATGCGGAAAGCGCGAAACCAAGCAGGGCCGCAAGTTCGAGCCAGAATGCGTGCCGGGGACCAACGTGACGGATCACTCCAAAGGCCAGCAGGAAAACCACCGCGGAAAGCGAAGCCAGCGCAATCAGGGAAAGATCGATGGTGCGGTGCAGACGTTGACGGGAGCGGCAGCGTTCGCAGGCGTCAAAGTGTTCTTCGTAGTCGGCGCGCATCTCCAGCGCGATGCCGGAGATATCATACCGCCAGCCGGCCAGAATCTTGCCTACGATGGGATCGACGCACTCGCTCATACTGACTGAAGCAGCGAACTACAACTGGATCGCTTCCATTGGCTCCGACTGTCTGGCCAGCATCACCCGGTTGAGCAGCAATGTCTGGCGGAGGCCCAGGGCCTGTTCCGCTGTTCCCCGGGCGAGCTCGGGATGGTTGTTGAGCTCGGAAAGATGCGCCAGCACTATGTAAGATGCGTTGCCATCATATTCGGTGCATAAGAATTTCGCGAGCTTGTCATTCGACAGGTGCCCAGTCGGGCTTCCGACGCGCTGTTTCACGGACCAGGGATAAGGCCCGCCACGCAGCATTTCGAGATCGTGATTGGACTCGATCACCAGCACGTCACAACCCCGCAACTCGTGGCAAACGTTGGGCGGCGTGTATCCCAGATCGGTGGCAATGCCCACCTTGACGCCATCCGCGCGGAAGGTCAGTCCCACCGGATCGGCGGCATCGTGAGGGATCGTAAAGGGCGTGATTTCGATATCGCCCACCTGGAAGCGGCGCCCGGCAGAGAAGATCTCCAGTCGCGCCAGTTGCGGCAGTTCTCCGGCATCGTCGCGCAACGATCTCGCCCAGGCCTGATGTGTAGCCCCGGTCATGAAAACCGGAACCTGGAATTTTCTCGCCAGCACGGCTAAACCGTAAACGTGATCAGAATGTTCGTGGGTAATCAGAATCGCGGAAAGCGTTCGCGGATCGTCGCCCGCAGCGCGCATGCGTTTGACGGTTTCGCGGCAGGAAATCCCGGCGTCTACAAGAATCTTCGTGCGCGAAGTCGAAACAATCGCGCTGTTCCCCCGGCTGCCGCTGGCCAGCACAGAGATTGAAACACCCATGAGCGAAGGATACTCGCTGCGGCTGTGGAAACGCGAGTAACTATTGGGATGAGCGGGGGGGAATTGGGCGCTGGGGCTGGTGCAATTAGCAATTGGCACTTAGCAATTGGCAATTAGTATTCGCGGCCGATAGGAGGCGTCTGGTGCCCTCGCACCATTCCTCATCCTGTCATCCTGAGGCGAAGTCGAAGGATCTCCAGCTTCTGTGACTCCGCCCCTGAAAACCTAGGCAACGCAGGCCGCGAAGAATCCAGAGATGCTTCGACTCCGTCCGTCCGGTCGCGAGCGACCGGACGAACTGCGCTCAGCATGACAAACAACAAATCAGTTCAGCGACTTGTCCATGAATCCTGCTTCGTCGCTTTTCAGTTTTTTCAAGCCGTCGATCGGCAGATAGACCATGTGCCCGGCCTCGTAGGTCGCGAAAGAAATATTCTTCCGGTACTGCGGAGTCAGATTCAGGTGGTCGACGGTGTAGTCGGCGGCGAAGAACGGAGTGGCCAGGTCGTAAAAACCCTCCAGCACTAGAACCTTCAGGTAAGGATTTTTTACGATGGCCTGCCGGAGCGCGGTGGCCGTGTCCGGAAAACCGGCGATGCCTGATCCCCAGTTCCAGCTGCTTTCAAAAAAATTCTGGTCGGATGGGAACACCTGGTAGGGCATGTCGGTCTTGTAACCCAGTTCGGTGCGCACGTAATTGTTGAAAACCGAAGTGTACGGGACCCATGATCGCCGATTCGCTGGGATCGTAAAACTGCGTGTCCAGCAGTCCGTCGGGGTCGGTGCCGGTGAAACGTCCGTCCAGCCGGCCCACACGCAATTTCTGATCGAGCAGCAGATAGTGGGTAAATTTGGGGACATCAATGCGCAGATTGGCCTGGTCGAGCACTTCCTTACTCAGGCCGGTGAAACGCGCCATCTGATCGATCGCCTTTTGCCGCTCATCTCCGGTGAGGCTGTCGCCCTTGGCCAGCGCCTGCGCGTATTCGGTCGAGGCCCACTGCTCCGACTCCTGCCGCGCCTTGGCCATATCCTGCGACAGGTCGGGCGGCAATTTCTTGTGATAGCCAGCGATCATGGTGAAGGTAGGGATCAGCAGAACATAAGGCTGGTCATTGCTGCGGTTGTCCACCAGGGTCTGAAAGCTGAGAGCGGTCGAAAGCAGGGTGATGCCGTTGAAAGAGATGCCCTGATCCGCGAGATTGCCGGCAACGCCCGCCGCGCGCGTGGTTCCGTAGCTCTCACCAAACAGGAACAACGGAGAACTCCAGCGCTCGTAACGGGTCAGATACAAGCGGATGAATTCGCTGAAGGCTTCGATATCACCCTTCACGCCGAGGAATTTTTTGGACAGCTCGGCGTTCGCGGCCCGGCTGAAGCCGGTTGACATTGCGTCCACAAACACAACGTCGCTCTTGTCGAGGAGCGTGTAGGGATTGTCGGCAATGTGATAGGGCGCCGGCGGCAGGAAGCCTTCGGGTTGCATGGCTACCCGCTTCGGTCCCCACGCGCCCATGTGCAGCCAGATGGTTGCTGAACCCGGCCCGCCGTTGAAGGCGAATGTCAGCGGACGCTTGCCGGCGTCCTGACCATCAAGGGTGTAGGCCACGAAAAACATTTCGGCTTCGATCTTCCCGTCGCCGCGCTTGAGGGGAAGCCGTCCCGTGGTCGCGGTGTATTTCAGGAGCTTGCCATCGAGCGTGAGCTGGTGGTGCGTCACCACCGGCGGAACTTCGGAGACGTCGTACTCTTCTTTATCCTTATCAGTCCCCGGCTTCGGAGCAGCCGCTTTCTGTTCTTCCGTGGCCGGAGTTGGCTCGGCGGATTTTTCCGCCGTCTGGTTTTGCTTTTTTTCCTGCGTCTTGGCTGACTCGGTGTTTTTTGTCTTTTTGTCTTTCGGTTCGTCGTTTGACGAGTTCGCCTGTTGCGCCGCGGCTCCGGCCGCAAGTGCGCACAACAAGGCAAAGGTCACAATAAGAACACGCATGTATAGGGCTCCTGAAGGATGTTTGATTTGGCAAACTTCTGAATGACCGCAGCGGGGAATTATACGCGTTCGATGAACGTGACGCGCATCATGCCTGCCTTTTGTTGCAGGCCTCGAATTACAGACGAGGGCGAGATTGTTAAGATATTTCAGTGGCGCTCAGAACTCTCCGACAAACTCAGTTCGAAATCCTGCAGGCTGATTCGCTGAAGCCGATTCCGTGGCTCATTCACGGCTTCAGCACCCGGCCGGGAGGATTTTCCAAAGTTTACGGAGGGCGAACTCTGAATCTCGGCTTCACCCCGCAGGATTCTCGAGCCGCGGTCGAGCACAATCGGACAAAATTCCTGCGCCAGCTCGGAGCTGTCACCCGGGGACGCGCGTGGCCGCTGGTTACGATCCGTCAGATTCACTCTGACCTGATTCACTGCGTGTCAGGTGTTCCGAAACCAGCGGCCGGAAATCAGCCGCTCCGAAATCACGGACGCGAAATCGGCTCTGGCCGGCGACGGTCTGATCACCCAGACGCCGGGCATCCTGCTGGCGATTCTGACCGCGGATTGCTTGCCGGTAATCCTGGTGGATGCGAAACGACGGGTGGTTGGCGTGTTCCATGCAGGCTGGCGTGGAACCGTCAAACGTATCGTGGAAAAAGGAGTGGGAGAGATGCAGCGCTGCTTTGGCGCCTCGCCTGGCGAAATCAGGGCGGCCATCGGTCCCGGAGTGCATGGTTGCTGCTACAACGTGGGGCCGGAAGTGCGTACCCAGTTCGAGTCGCAGTTCGAATATGGAAGCAAACTATTTCGCGAAGTCGAGGAATCCGATCCGGTGCGCGAGAAGTACCCGCTGCTTTTCCTGACCGCGCGCGCCCCCGGGCACAGCGAGTTGCCCAAGAAGATTTTCCTCGATCTGGTTGAAGCCAACCGGCGCCAATTGCTGGCGGCGGGAGTTGCCGCGAAAAACATCAGCGCATCGCCTCTGTGCACTGCCTGCCACACCGATCTGCTTTTCTCCTATCGCGCGGAAAAAGGAGTGACCGGGCGCATGATGGCGGTAGCTGGGATCCGTCCCTGAGGCCGGTTTGACTGGAAGGCGTACTGGTGCAGAGATTTTCGCGACCTCAAATGGCTGTGAAAAGACCCTTCCCAATGGTTGTTGCCGATGCAGTAAGATTCCAAGTCTCCACTGAATCCGAGGTCCGAGATGCTCATGTCTGAAGTTGTCGACAAGCCGGCTGAGAGTCCGAACACCGAACCTCGCCGCGCCCGCGGTCGAAGTGTACGCGGTGTATGGCGTCGAGCCGGAGATTCAGGCTTATGCCATGGCCAAGTATTCGCGCTCGGCGCTTTCCATGAAGGAGTCGTTGCGGGAGATCAGCCAGCAGAAGGCGGAGAAATTTCTCAACACTTTCTACTTCCAGTACGGCCATCGCTCCATCGCCGACCTGGCGCACATCGCGCTGGCGATCGAGCGGCTCTCCATTCTCGCGGCCATCGCGGTGGCCGACGAGCAGCGCTGGGACGGTCAGGAACGCTCCACCCGTTATCAGGATTTCAAGAAGAGCGGTTATTACGTTCCGGATTTTGGCGACGTTCGTGTGGTGGCCGGCGACCCGCCCGCCGAAGTGTCAGCGAAGGAGTTGTATCGGAAAACCGTAGACTCGCTCTTCTCCGAATACGAATCGCTGTCGGAAAATATGTTCCGCTATCTGGCTGGCATCACGCCCAAGCCGCGCGGAAATGAAGCAGGAGGCCTACGACCGCACCTTGCGGGCGCGAGCCTTCGACATCTCGCGTTACCTGCTGCCGCTGGCTGCCAACACATCGCTGGGTGAGATCGTCAATGCGCGAACCCTCGAGAATCAGGTCTCGCACTTGCTGGCGCACACGCACAAAGAAGTTCGGCAATTGGGAGAACTGTTGAAGCAGGCGGCAACCTCTCCTGCGTACAACGTAAATCAGGAGTCTTTGAGAGCCCTCGTGGAGGAAATTCGCGCCGCCTCGCCCGAGTTGGGCGCGCGCGCCGAGCAGGAACTGCTGCGCGAAGTCCGGGTGGCGCCGACGCTGGTGAAATATGCCGACCCCAACCAGTACGAAATCGCAACCCGGCGAACCATGAGGCAGATCGCGTCCGAACTGATGGGCGACTTACCGATCGCCGCAGCCCCGACCGTCGATCTGCTGGAAGAAGAGCCGCTGGAGGTCGAACTGGCTGCGACGCTAATCTACGAGCACAGTCACTATCCCTATCGCCAGATTCGGCAGGCGGTCGAGGCCGCGGGCGAAGCCATTCGCCGCGAAATCATCGACCTGGGCCTGCGCCATCGCGGCCGCCACGACGAAATGCTGCGGGCGTTCTGCGCCGGACAGCAATTCCGTTTCGACATCCTCATGGACATCGGCGGCTTCCGCGACATGCACCGCCATCGCCGCTGCATTCAAATCGGCCAGGAATTCACCGCCAAGCACGGATACGACGCGCCCGAAGAACTGCAAGCGGCGGGCCTACGGGAGAATTACGATGCCGTAATGGAGCGAACGGCCGCCGCTGTAGAGCATTTGGGTTCACAAGGCGGCGCGGAGGCGCGGGAAAGTGCGCAGTATGCAATCCCGCTGGGCTTTCGCAAGCGAACGCTGTTCAAGATGGATTTCGCCGAGGTGGTTTACATCTCCGAACTGAGGACCGGGCCTGCGGGACATTTCTCGTATCGCAATGTGGCTTATGCGATGTATGAAGCGGTGGCGAAGAAACATCCAGCGCTGGCGAAATATTTACGAGTGCACGATGTGAGGGAGCCGGTGGATTTGCTGAAGAGGTGAGTCCTATTTACCACGGAGACACAGAGCCACGGAGGGAACCAGGAACCGAGCTTTTAAAACCCAAGATTATTTCTCCGTGCCTCTGTGCCTCCGTGGTGAAGAAGATCAGGTGTACATCACCTTCCGGTCGCCCTTCACAATCCTTCCAACTGTAAAAGCTTTTTCCCCGGCGCGTTCCAGCACCGTCTGAGCTTTCTTGAACTTCTTTGACGGCACCACCAGCAGCATTCCCAATCCCATGTTGAAGGTGCGCAGCATCTCTTCCTGCGGGACGTTTCCCAACTGTTGCAGATGCTCAAAGATCGGAGGCACCTGCCATGATCCCATCTCGATCACCGCAGCCACTCCGCGCGGCAGGACGCGAGGCAGATTTTCGGTGATGCCGCCGCCGGTGATGTGCGCCATGGCCGAGACGCACTCGGCGTCCACCAGGCGCTTTATCGCCGGCCAATAGCTCTTGTGGGTGCGCAGCAGTTCGTTGCCGACCTTACCCTTAAGCTCGTTGACGTAGGAATCCAGCGTGTATTTGCCGACTTCAAAAAGCAGCTTGCGGGCCAGCGAATAGCCGTTGGTGTGCAGACCGTTCGAAGCCAGCCCCAGAATTACGTCGCCGACTTCGACTGTTTTGCCGCTGATAATGCGCTCCCGCTCCACCGCGCCAACGATGAAACCAGCCAGATCGTATTCGCCGTCCGCATAAAAGCCAGGCATTTCGGCAGTCTCGCCGCCGATCAAGGCACAGCCATTGTGTTTGCAGGCTTCAGCCAGGCCTTCGATGACTTTTTCCGCGATCTCGGGCTCGAGTTTGCCGGTAGCCAGGTAGTCCATGAAAAAGAGCGGAGTCGCGCCCTGTACCGCAATGTCGTTGACGCAGTGATTGACCAGGTCCGCGCCGATGGTGTGATGGACGTCCATTTCGAAGGCGATCCGCAGCTTGGTTCCCACCCCATCGACGCTCGAAACCAGAATCGGGTCCACCCACTTCTGCTTGTCGACGGCAAACAGACCGCCAAAGCCGCCGATTTCACTCAGCACGCTGCGGGTAAACGTCTTGTGAGCCAGGTACTTGATCCGCTTTTTGGTGCGATTGGCGCGGTCAATATCCACACCCGCATCGGCGTAGGTGACAACGCTCTTCGAGGGGTCGTGGGCCACGGGAGTCAGTGCGTCTCAGTTAAGTGGGGAATTTGCCCGGCGTCGCGAACCGCGCAAGCGGGGATTGTAGCACGGTCGCGGGCGGGCGCAGCGCCACTCGCCGCAAACCTGAGGTCTCGAACAAAACCAGAACGCGGAACAGGACCGAGGTCGAAAGGAATTCGGACTTCGACTTCAGAACAAAGCGCGGCGGGGCAAACTCCAGCACACCGGCAGGATGACAAAGCCATCCACCGTCATAGCCGAGGACTTTAGTGCGCGCGAGAACTACTGCGTGATGTAAGCCGAGACGTAATAAATCAGCACGCCGAACAATGCCAGTCCCGAAACCGCATACGCGGTAAGAACCCAGACATTGCGGCCTTCATGCGGCCGGGCAACAGATTGTGTACTGCTGGTAGTGGTCGAATTCCCAAGGGGTCGATCTTGCATGTAACCTCCACGAACATTGTGGCCTGGGAGGCGCGTCACGGCGTCTCCTGCTGCCCTGAGGCAGCGTTGATACCGCGAATTTTACTACGGTCCTTAGGCTGCGCTGACGGGAAAATTAACCGTCGGCGGGCAGCCGCGCTGTCTGTGGGCATCTTTATCGCAGCTGTCGAGCGCGGAAGAAGGGCGATGACCCGGCTCTTCTGTTCTGTTTTGGGAGTTTTCCACCTGGATACCTCTAAATTCGCCTTTTCTTCGCTTCAATCTCAATGTATAATCCGCGCTGTCAATACTTTCTACAATTCATAACTCACAAAAGGAGCCGCATTCCTATGGCTGATGAACGGACAAAAGCAATCGACATGGCGTTCGCGCAGATCGAGAAGCAGTTTGGCAAAGGCTCCATCATGCGCCTGGGCTCGAAGGAAATCGTTCCCATCGCCGTGATCCCCACCGGCGCAATTTCCTTTGACGCCGCCCTGGGCGTGGGCGGATTTCCGCGCGGACGCGTAGTCGAAATCTTCGGGCCGGAATCTTCCGGTAAAACCACCATCGCATTGCAAGTGGTCGCGCAGGCGCAGAAAACCGGCGGCATGGCCGCCTTCGTCGATGCCGAACACGCGCTCGATCCCGGCTACGCCAAAAAGCTTGGCGTGGACGTCGACAACCTGCTGGTGTCGCAGCCCGACTACGGAGAGCAAGCTCTCGAAATCACCGAAGCTCTGGTTCGCTCCGGCGCGATTGACGTGCTGGTCGTCGACTCCGTGGCCGCGCTCGTCCCCAAAGCTGAACTCGACGGCGAAATGGGCGACAGCCATATGGGCCTGCAGGCGCGCCTGATGTCGCAAGCGCTGCGTAAACTAACCGGAACGGTTTCGAAGTCGCGCACCTGCCTTATCTTCATCAATCAGATTCGCGAGAAAATCGGGGTCATGTTCGGCAACCCGGAAACCACCACCGGCGGACGCGCCCTGAAGTTTTATTCTTCGGTGCGCGTGGATATTCGCCGCATTGCCGCCATCAAAGAGGGCGACGTGATGACCGGCTCGCGCACCAAAGTTAAAGTGGTAAAGAACAAAGTTGCCGCGCCCTTCCGCGAAGCCGAGTTCGACATCATGTACGGCGAAGGAATTTCGCGCGAGGGCGATTTGCTCGATCTGGCGGTGATTAACAATCTGCTGGAAAAATCCGGCGCCTGGTACAGCTACAAGGGTGAACGCATCGGCCAGGGCCGCGAGAACGCACGCCAGTTCCTCAAGGACAATAGCGAAACTTTCGCCAAGCTGGAAGCGGAGGTGCGCAAGCACCTGGGATTGATTCCAGCGGGCGTGCAACCTGTCGCCGCGCCCCCGGCGCAGGCCGCCGCCGCGAGTGCCCCGCAGGGAGCGCGCGTCACCACCATGCCCAGCGCGGTTCCGGAAGCAGCGAAGGTCCCGGCCGCCAGGCGCTAGCTTCTACACTGTCATCCCGAGCAATCTTTCCTCGCGCTGAGCGAGGAAAGATTTGTCGAGGGACCTTGCGTTTGTGCCCGCGCCGCCGTCATCTCGCAGGAAGCCAGCACAAGGTCCCTCGACTTGCTCGTACCGCGCAACCGCGGCGCGAGCTGCGCTCGGGATGACAGTACATATTTCGGGTTCACAACAATTTGGGTTGGGGAAAGTTGGGGAAATACGAAGCGCCGCGCGAGCGCGCGTCAATAGCCCGGCTCAATCTCGCTGCGGATGACGGCTCCTCCAGGTGAGACATTGCCATCCCTGACCTTCGCCGCATAGAATCTTCTTTAACCCAAGCCTGCCTGTTTTTCCGTCAGGAACAATGAGGACGCTTGAAAAAGGTCATCGCTATCTATCCCGGCTCGTTTGATCCGCCGACTAACGGACACCTGGATCTGATCGAACGTGGCAGCAAGATTTTCGATGAGCTGATTGTGGCCATCCTGCGCAATCCGGACAAGAACCCCTTGTTCAGCCTGGGCGAGCGCCGGGCCATGCTGGAGGCCTTGACCGCCGATTTCAAAAACGTTCTGGTCGACGTATTCGACGGCCTGACGGTGGATTACGCAGCCCGAGTTAAGGCGAGTGCTGTGTTGCGCGGAATCCGCGCGCTGAGCGACTATGAATATGAGCTGCAAATGGCGATGATGAACCGCAAGCTGCAGCCCGATCTGGAAACAGTTTTCATGATGCCGGCCGAACAGTACTCCTATTTGAGTTCCCGCCTGGTGCGTGAAGTGGCGAAACTCGGAGGATCGATCCAAGATCTGGTTCCGGAAATTGTCGAACGCAGGCTAAGAGAAAAACTTGACCCCGCGATCAAGCTGCAGAACGCAAGAAGACCAAGAACAGGAAAACGAGCATGACTCCAGTTACGGAAGCGACTCCGGCCACGAAACTCCCCGCCGTAAAATTAACCGAACGGATCAACCGCATTGAGCCCTCGGCCACCATGGCCGTAGTCGCCGAGGCCGACAAGCTCCGCCAGCAAGGCATTGACGTGGTGGATTTCGGAGCGGGCGAGCCCCATTTTTCCACGCCCCAGCACGTCAAGGACGCGGCCATCAGCGCCATCCAGAATAATTTTTCCAAGTACACGGCGGTGGGCGGGATACCCGAACTGCGCGATGCCATCGTGCGCCGCCACGCCGCTGATTTTCACTCCGACTACCGTCGCGAAGAATGCATCGCCTCGGTCGGCGGCAAGCATGCCTTGTTCAATGCCATTCAAGTGCTGATCGATCACGGCGACGAAGTCATTCTGCCCGTGCCTTATTGGGTCTCGTTCAAGGACATCGTGCGCTACGCGGGCGGAAACTGCGTGCTGCTCGAAGCCGACGAAAGTCAGGGCTTCCGCGTTACCGCCGACATGATCGCGCGCCTGGTGACGCCGCGCACCAAAATGATCATTTTGAATTCGCCCTCGAATCCTTCGGGCGCGGTCATGTCTCCGAAAGACTTGAAGGCGGTCGTGCAACTGGCGACCGAGCGCGGCATTTGGGTGTTGTCCGACGAATGCTACGTATATCTGAATTACACCGGCGAAACTTTTTCCGTAGGATCGCTGCGTGAGTTTCGCGAGCGCATGCTCGTGATCGGTTCGCTGTCGAAGACCTACGCCATGACCGGATGGCGTCTCGGCTACGCGCTGGCGCCGGCTCCCATAGTGGCAGCCATGCAGAAATTGCAGAGCCAGTCCACTTCGAATCCGACGTCCATCGTGCAGAAGGCCGCGGTGGCTGCGCTGAACGGACCGCAGCAGTGCGTCGAGGACATGCGCCTCGAATACATCAAGCTGCGCGACCACGTGGTCGCGGGTCTCCGCGCGATCCCGGGAGTGAAGTGCACGATGCCCGAAGGCGCGTTCTACGCCTATCCCAACATCGCGTCCTTTATCGGACGGGGCGGCATCGAATCGGCTTCCGATCTCGCGGGCAAACTGCTGCGGGAAGCGCACGTCGCCACCGTTCCTGGCGAAGGCTTCGGCACCGCGGAGCACATTCGAATTTCTTATGCCACCACGGTGACCGAACTGGATCGCGGACTGGAGCGCATGCGCAAGTTTCTGGCCGCGTTGTAAGCGACTCGCCACGCGGAAATTTCTCGGGTCGCTCTCGAGTCACGATTCCGTCTGCCCGCCGCATGAGCGCACTCTACCCATTCTCGATGCAGCCTGCCTTCGACCCGCGCCCCTGGGGCACGGTCGATCTTTCGCCGATTTATCCCAGCCACAAATTTGAGGAAAAAATCGGCGAGGCCTGGCTCACCGGCGACGCATGCCAAGTCGCCAATGGGCCGCTTAAGGGAAAATCCCTTGCCGAATTCAGTTCGCAATATGGACGTGAACTCGTGGGCGATGCTGCTCCCGGATCCCGGCCGCTTTCCCCTGCTTCTTAAATTCCTGTTCCCGCACGAAAAACTTTCCGTGCAAGTGCATCCGGACGATGAGGCGGCGCGGCGCGTGGGACAACCCTGGGGAAAAACGGAATGCTGGTACGTCGCTCATGCCAGGCCGGGCGCGCAGATCGCACTGGGGTTGAAGCCCGGAGTTACCCGGGAACAGTTCGAACAATCCATTTATGACAAACGCGCCGAGGAACTGCTCAACTGGATTAACGTCTACCCCGGCGAAATGATTTACGTAGCGGGCGGAACGGTGCACACGCTGGGTCCGGGATCGATCATCGTGGAAACCCAGCAGCAGTCCGACACAACCTACCGTCTCTACGACTATGGCCGTCCGCGCGAGTTACATCTGAAAGAAGGACTGGCTGCGATCAAGGAGACGAATAAGTCCGGGAAGGTAATTCGCCCCGCACCGTCCGTCTTGAATGGTTCGACAAATCGCCGGTCGCCGCTGATCTCGTCGCCTTACTTCGCGGTAGAGATGTTCGAACTCAAAGAGCCGCAAAAGTTCAGGACGAACGACGGAAGTGGCAAGCATTCGGTACAGATTCTGGTAGCGGTCGAGGGCTGCGGAATCGTCGAGGCTTCAGGAGCGAATCCGGTAACGCTGGCCAGAGGCGACGCAGTAGTGGTGCCCGCTGCCGTCGGCGAATTCAGCCTGCGGCCGCAGTGGTCGGTGGAATTTCTTAGGGCGTCGGTTCCTGGCGCGTCCGTGCCGGAACCCGAAACAAGAATGTAGAGAGATTGCAGATTCGATACTTCAGATTGCAGATTTGAGATTTTAGATCGCAGATTGAACAAGAGATTTTCAATCTCCAATCCAAAATCTCAAATCTTAAATTCGGAAACTGTGGCTAAGACGAACTTCCATCCCGTAATTCTTGCCGGCGGGCGTGGCACCCGCTTCTGGCCGCTGAGCCGCCAGCGGCGCGCCAAGCAATTGCTGGCGCTCGATGGAAAACGGACGATGATCCAGCAGACGGTGGCGCGCCTGTTGCCGCTGGCCGTCCGCCAGTCGCATCTGGGTCATGACCAACGAGCATCTGCAGCGGGAGATCTCGCGTCAGCTCCCGCGACTCAACAAGAAGCTGATACTGGCTGAGCCGGTAGGACGAAATACGGCGCCGGCGATTGGACTGGCAGCATTCATTCTGTTAAACACCGACCCGGATGCGGTCCTGGGCCTGTTCCCTTCCGACCACGTGATTGGCGACGAAAAGCGCTACCTTGCCGCCTTGAAAAACGGGATCAAGATCGCCGCCTCGGGCGAGAACATTGTTGTCCTGGGAATTCCTCCCACCCGCGCGGAGACTGGATATGGCTACATCGAAGCCGGCTCGGCATTTCAGGGTGATGCGCTGCGGGTGAGGCGCTTCACCGAAAAGCCAGACGCAATCCGCGCCGCGGAATTTGTAAATGCGGGAAATTATTTCTGGAACAGCGGGATGTTTCTATGGAGCGCGCGCACTCTGACCGGCGCGCTTCTCCAGCATCTGCCCAGGACGGCTTCGCTGCTGCGGCAGATCGCAGCCACGTTCGAGACTCGCAAGTTCGCCGCAACATTTGCCCGCCTGTATCCGCGGTGCGAAAACATCAGCATCGACTATGCCGTGCTCGAGCCTCGTTCCGCTCTGGGGGAGCGGGAGTCCAACATCATCTGCCTTCCCGCCGATTTCGGATGGAACGATCTGGGATCATGGACTGCGCTCTATGAACATCAGTCGATCAAACGGAATCCGGCGGACGGAAATCTGGTGACAGGAGAAGGTCTCTTTGCGCTGCAGGCCCGGGGAAACTATATTCATGCGCCGGGAAAATTTGTCGCGGCTCTGGGAGTGAACAATCTTGTCGTGGTAGAAACCGAAGACGCTCTACTGATCACCACTCGCGAGCAGGCGCAGGATGTCGGAAAAGTAGTGCAGTATCTGGACGAGAAGAAAAATGCGTAAGCTGGTATGAGGGATAGCGGCGTTGGCCGTCGGCTTTGGTCGTCGGCTTAAGACCACGGATGGCGAACGGCCAACGACGAACGACGAACAACCAATGACCAACGATCGACCCATCACATTTGGCACTGACGGCTGGCGCGGCCTAATCGCCGACGATTTTACCTTCGATAATGTGCGCCGTGTGGCGGGCGGGATTGCCGCTTACGTGCTGCGCCATGAAAATCCCGCCCATGGCGTGTTCATCGGATATGACACTCGCTTTCTCTCCCAGCACGCCGCGCGCGTGGTGGCGGAGACGATTGCCGAGGCGGGCATCCCGGTAAGGCTCGCCAAAGATTCTGTCCCAACGCCGTCGGTTTCGCTGGCGGTGAAGAACCAGGGCGCCGCTGGCGGAGTGATGGTCACTTCAAGCCATAATCCATGGAACTGGAATGGCGTAAAGTTCAAAGCCAAGTTTGGCGGATCAGCCACCCCCGCCATCATGAAGGTGATTGAAGCGGAAGTCGCCGCCGGATCCATGCCCAAAGGTGAGAAAGCCGCGATCGAAGAAGTCGACCTGACGACGCCGTACTCAGAAGCCATTTGCCGGTTTGCCGATCTCGACCTGATCGCAAAAGCCGGTTTCAAATTCGCGGTGGATTCGATGTACGGCTCGGGTCGAGGTGTGATACCGCAGATTTTCAAGACTCGCGGAATTCAGTATGTCGCCATTCGTCAGGAACTGAACCCGCTTTTTCCCGGAATCAATCCGGAGCCCATCGAACCTCACATAGAAATGTTGCGGCAAACGGTTTTGAAGGAAGCTTGTCACGCTGGGCTGGCTACCGATGGCGACGCGGACCGCGTCGGCGCCATCGCGGAAGATGGCAGCTTCGTGGATTCGCACAAATGCTTCGCGGTCTTATTGCGCTGGGTGCTGGAGAGAAAGAAGTGGCCCGGCGACGTCGTCCGCGCCTTCAACACGACCGGAATGGTTGACCGCATTGCCGCCAAGTACGGGCGCAAGCTGATCGAGTGCTCCATCGGGTTCAAATACATAGCCGACCTCATGCTGGACCATGTGATTGTGGTGGGCGGAGAAGAATCCGGCGGCATCGGATATTCCCGCTACCTGCCGGAGCGCGACGGCATTCTCAACTGCCTGCTGCTGGCCAACGTGATGGCGGAGGAGAAGAAGCCGCTCGGCCAACTGGTGGCCGATCTGCAGCGTGAGTATGGTCCGCACTACTATGGACGCCGCGACTTGCGCATCACGGAAGAAATGAAACAGAGCGCCATCCTGCGGGCGCGTTCTGACGGAACCAAAAGTCTGGGACGTTACTCGGTTGTGAGAAAAGAAGGGCTCGACGGGGTAAAGTTCTTCCTCGACGCATCCCGGCACGGCAACGGAGCGGAGCCTTGGGTATTGTTTCGAGTGTCGGGCACGGAGCCGCTGCTGAGGGTCTATTGCGAGGCGGCATCGCCCGAACTGGTGGAAGAAATTCTCTCCGCTGCCGAGGCGTTTGTAAGAGCTTAAGAGCTCAAGACCTAGCCGAAAACGCGGAGGACCGTGATTGCCATTGGACTTCCGGGTCTCGCATTTCGTCTTCCGCGATACGATAATCAGTTAAGCCAATGGCCGCTGCAACCGCTATCGTTCCCTCCCCCACCGATTCGCCTGACGCGAGGCGCTACAATCGCATCCGGCGCTGGCTCGGCATTGCCGACTTTGGCCTGGGCCTCGTCCTTATGGTTGTTCTCCTGGCTACGGGATGGACTGGCACGCTCCGAGACGTCGCCTACAAAGCCGCATTCCAGCACTATGGCCTGGCTGTTTTTTTGTATGTGCTGATGCTGCTGTTGTTAGGAAAATTTCTGGGACTGGGCCTCGACTACTATAGCTTTCGCCTGGAGCACCGCTACCAGCTTTCGAATCTGCGCCTGCGCGGCTGGATATGGGACGAGGCCAAGGGCTTTCTGGTTGGTGTCGTTCTGGCCGGAATCGTCGCCGAACTGCTTTACTTCATCATGCGCGAGACTCCCCAACACTGGTGGCTGGTCGCGTGGGCAGCGTTCCTGGGATTGTTTGTGCTGCTGGCGCAACTTGCTCCGGTGGTTCTGTTTCCAATTTTTTACAAGTTCGCACCTTTGGAAAATGAGGAATTGAAGGCCCGACTGGTCCGCCTGGGCGAGCGGGCGGGAACCCGGATTCGCGGCGTCTATCAGTGGAGGCTCTCGGAAAAAAGCAAAAAGGCGAACGCGGCGCTCACCGGTCTGGGCAACACCCGCCGCATCATTCTGGCGGATACGCTCCTGGCTAACTACTCGACCGATGAAATTGAGGCGGTTCTGGCGCACGAACTTGGTCACCACGTGCACCGCCATATTTTCAAGAGCATTCTGGTGCAGGCGGGAATCACGTTCGTCGGATTCTGGGCCGCGAACTGGGTCTTGCACTACGCGGTGGATCGCCTGCACATGTTCGAGACCCTATCCGATTTCGCCAATCTGCCATTGCTGATGCTGGTCGCCACCGTCCTTTCGTTCCTGGTACTGCCGCTGCTCAATGCTTACTCGCGTTTTAACGAACGCCAGGCAGATCGCTACGCCTTTCAGTCGATCGCCACGGTCGCGCCCTTTATCTCTGCCATGAACAAACTGGCGGAGCAGAATTTGGCCGAGCGTTCTCCTTCCAAATGGGTGGAGTGGCTTTTCCATTCACATCCCGCAATTTCCCGGCGGGTAGCCGCGGCCCAGGCCTGGGCAAGAGTTCAAGCGCGCGCAACGTAGGTACGAGCATCCTGTTCGTGCGGATTACCTCTCACTCCGCTAAATTCCCAATCAAGCCAGGCTAGGAATGTTCCGCACGAGCGGGACGCTCGCGCTTACATTGACTGCAGGATATTTTCTACGCGACGCAGATCTTCTTCCGTATCTACGCCGACAGTGTCATGCGAGGTCTCGGCAACGTGAATCGGAATTCCATTTTCCAGGAAGCGCAACTGCTCCAACCGCTCGCTGCGCTCGAGCGTCGACTCAGACAGCGCCACGAATCTGTCCAGAGCGGGCTTGCGATAGGCATAAAAGCCAAGATGTTTGAAATAGGCGGGCCCGGCACCGTCGCGATCATAAGGAATCGTGGCGCGGGAAAAATACAACGCTCGACCGACCGAGTCGGTGACTACCTTTACCGCACTCGAATTGTCGACATCGGCAGCCGCAGCCCGGGTCTTTAACGTTCCGACTTGGACACTGGGGTCGCGCATCAGTTCAATTAGCCCGGCGATGTGCTCGGTTCGGGTCAAGGGCTCGTCCCCTTGAACGTTGAGGTAAATATCGGCCTCGACTGACTGCGATATTTCGTGGACCCTTTCAGTACCGCTGCGGTGGTCGGCGGAGGTCATCTGCACCTTCCAGCCGTGGCTTCCGCAGACGGAAACTATTTCCTCCGAGTCGGTGGCGATAATGACTTCGTCGAGCAGGGGCGAGGAGCGAACCGCTTCGTACACCCAGCCAACCAGCGGCTTGCCTCCGATCTCGCGCAGCATCTTGCGCGGCATGCGTGTCGAAGCCAGGCGGGCCGGAATGACGGCGACGGCTCTCATCCTCATGAGGATTCTCGCTCCACATCATATACATCCGGAGTGCCCTTGCGTCCTGGCGCCATGCGCATGTGACTCAAAATGGGACAATAACGGCTCTCTGGAGCGGACTGGAGCCGGTTTTCGGCCTGTTCACTTCCCGGTGACAGAGCCGCTGACAGGGGTGGAACTCCGTTATATACTTGGCAATCTGCGGGTCGCGCCCCCCGATCGCTCCGCGTGTTGGCTCGTGCACCAGTCGGGGCTGCCCTTAAAGAGCTTCCGTTGCCCCGTCACGGGCCGAGGTCATTGATGGAAGAGTTCTCTCGAGGCCGCCCGGACCAAAACCCTTCAGACCCTGGAGAAGGTGGGGCGGCGGTGCGCACGCCCTCCAAGGGCGACAGCTCTTCTCCCGGCTCCGTCCCGGCCTCGGATTCACCCACTCTCATTAGTATTCCAGTCACCAGCAGTAGCGATCCCGCGGATTCGCCCACGCTGGTTCCGGGCGGACCTGGCAGCGATCCCTCGGACTCGCCCACAATGGTGGATCGCCCGGCGGACTTTGGTCCCGATTCGCCCACCATGGTCGGGGGCACGACGTGGCCAGTCACGCCCACACCTACAGCGCGAGTGCAACGGCCCCAGGGTAATCCGTCCATGCTTCAACCGGGCGCGGTCCTGGGGCAGCGCTATGAAGTGCTGCAAATCCTGGGTGAAGGCGGCATGGGCGCGGTTTACAAGGCGCGCGATATCGAGCTGAATCGCATGGTGGCTCTGAAAGTAATCCGGCCGGAGCTGGCCGGAAGTCAGGCCATCATCGACCGCTTCAAACAGGAACTCCTGCTGGCGACACAAGTCACCCACAAGAACGTAATCCGGATTTACGACCTCAGTGAGGCTGAGGGCATGAAGTTCATCACCATGGAGTTTGTCGAGGGTGAGGACTTGCGCAGCCTCATGCAGCAGAAAACGAAACTGTCTCCGGAAGAGGCGGTCGAGATCATGCTGCAGGTCTGCCGTGCGCTCGAAGCTGCGCACAGCGTCGGCATCATTCACCGCGATCTGAAGCCGCAAAACATCATGCGCGACAAGTCGGGCCGCATTCTGGTGATGGACTTCGGCCTGGCCCGCACGCTGGAAGGCGACGGCATGACCCAGACCGGCGCCTTGGTCGGCACCATGGACTACATGTCGCCGGAGCAAGCGTTAGGAAAGGATTTAGACCAGCGCTCCGACCTTTTCACCCTGGGCCTGATTTTCTACGAGTTGCTGACCGGCAAAATGCCGTACAAAGCCGACAGCGTCGTCGCCAGCCTGCTCAAGCGCACCCAGGAACGGGCCGCGCCAGTTTCAAGCCACGACGCTTCCATACCGCGTCCGCTTAGCGACATTGTCAGCAAGTGCATGGATCCGGATGTCAAGCTGCGCTATGAGAGTTCAAGCCAGATTATGGCGGACCTCGAAGCCTGGCAGGGCGGACGCGCCGCCGCCACCCTGAATTTCCCCAGCAGCAGCAAGCCCTGGGGCCAGACGATTCCATGGCACTGGATCGGCGGAGCCGCAACCGTGCTCGCGCTGGCGCTCATCGGCTTCATCATGCGGGACTCTCTGTTCAAATCTGCACCCGCTCGAACCGGTCCGGTAGTTTCGCTGGCGATCCTCCCATTTCGCAATGCTTCCGGTGATCCCAGCCTGGACTGGCTGGGTCCAAGCATCGCCGAGATGCTCAGCACCGATGTCGGGCAGTCGTCGCAGTTGCGCACCGTGAGTCCCAACGTTCTGCACCAGATATTCGCCGATCTGCGGGTGTCTCCCACAACTGCTCTTGATCCCTCAGCGATTCGCCGTGTGGCTGATTTCAGCAGCGCTGATCGCGTGGTTTGGGGTCAGTACGCGAAATTCGGCGACCAGATTCGCATTGATGCCACCCTGCAGGACATCAAAAATGACCGCACGGTTCCGCTGAAAATAGATGTGCCCAGCGAGAAAGATGTTCCCAGCGCTATCGATCGCCTGGCCGAGTCCATCCGTCAGAAGCTCTCGCTCCCCGACGATGTACTCAGGCAATTGAAGGCCAGCTCTTTCCAGCCGGTTTCCCAATCAGTGGATGCTTTGCGCGCTTACAACCTGGGCATAGGGCTTGAGCGGGATGGCAAGAACCTGGAAGCACAAAAGCAGTTTGAAGTTGCGACGAAACAGGACCCTTCCTTCGCCCTGGCCTTTTCCCGGCTGGCGCAAGCATACAGCAGCTTGGGTTATGACGGCGAAGCGGACCAGTCGGCTCAAAAAGCCGTCACCCTCAGCGAGAATCTCCCCGAGTCAGAGAAATATTTGATTTCTGCCATCCGATCGCAGGTGACGAAGAATTACCCGGAGGCGATCAAGGCCTACGAAAATCTTGCCAAGGCTTCCCCCGATAACTCGGACGTACAATCGGCGCTGGCCCGTCTCTATGAGGACAACGGCGATTTTGCCAAGGCCACCGAGTACAACGAGAAGATTCTGGCCGCCAATCCCAAAGACGTAACCGCTACTCTGGCGCTTGGGCGTCTTGCGATCAACAGTGGCAAGGCGCAAGCCAGCCTCGATCCTCTAAACCGCGCGCTGACCCTCTCGGTTCAACTGGATAATCAAGAGCAAAAGGGCGCCACCTTGCAAAACATTGGAGTGGCCTATCGGATGCTCAACAAGCCCGAAGATGCGCTGCGCAATTACCAGGAAGCGCTGGCCATCCGGCGCCGACTGGGACAGAAACGCGGGATCGCATCCAGCCTCAATGAGATCGCGAGGATGCAGGTTTTGCTAGGCCAGGGTAAGGATGCACTGTCCAATTTCCAGGAAGCGTTGCAGATTCGACGCGACATCGGCGACCAGCACGGTCTGGGAGACACTTTGCTCGACATGGGTAACCTTCTCGATGACCGTGGAGACCATGAACAGGCGCTTAAAATGTACAAAGAAGCGCTGCAAGTCCAGCGTGATGTCGGCGATGAAAGCATGCAGGCCACCTGCCTGAACAACATTGGGGCGGTCTATTTTGAAAAGGCGCAATACGAAGATGCCCGCGCCTATTACCAGCAAGCGCTGCAGCTGCGCGAAAAATCGAAGGTGCCGGGAGAAATCGTGAACAGTGTTTTCAACCTGGCGGAGGTTTCGGTTCGCATAGGAGAATACGATCAGGCCATCACGCAGTACATGCGCGCTTTGGAGCTGCACCGCAGCATGGATGACGCACGCGGGGCAGCGGTTGATTCTTACACTCTAGGCACAATGTTCGATTACCAGGGCCGCTTCGGCGACGCGGTCAACTCCAAGCAGGAGGCCTTACAGACGTTTCAGGGCCTGAAAGACAAAACTACCTGGATGGCTGATGTCCAGAGCGGCTATGGAGAGTCCCTCGTCCTGGCCGGCCGCGGCGAAGAGGCAAAGACTCATCTCAGCGAGGCCCTGGATCTTGCGCGCCAACTCAAGAACGATGGGTTGGTGGCGCAGACTCTCGGGTTCCAGGGAGACGCAGCCTATTATCGCGGCGACTCGAAAACCGCGCGCTCGCTCTATGACCAGGCCTTGCAGGTCGCGATTCGCAGTAAAGAGCCCGACAGAATCCTTGCCGCCAAGGTCAACCTCGCCGAGGTCACCCTGCAAGAAGGTCAGGCGCAGCAGGCCGTCGGCAGCCTGCGTCAACTGATGCAGCAAGCGGACGAGCAGGGTGTGCCGAATGTCTCCGTGGAATGCCAGATTTACATGGCTGACGCCATGATCCGGAACCACGATAATGCCCACGCGCAGCAGGAACTCAAGCGCGCTTTGTTGCGGACCGAGAAAATTGGACTGAAGCCGTTGAGCGCCAAAGCGCATTTCCTTTTGGCGAATGCGCTTCGTGAATCGGGCAACCAACCCGAGGCGCAGGGGGAGTACCGCAGCACGCTCAATCTACTCGACGAAATGCGCAAGCAGCCGGGCGCCGACAAAATCCTGCAGCGCTCTGACTTCAAGGCCATGTACGACGAGGCCACCCGCGGGTCTCAAGCCGCCAAGAGCTGAGAGCAGCGCCTAGATTCCTGCTTCGAGCCAAAATCACGAAACGCCAACAGTGAACCCGAGCCCTTTCTCATTCTCAAACCGGCTTTTCGGCAGGACGTGAAGGGGTGCGGAGTCTGGAGGACGCTGCTGCCACGAGCCTCTGTTCTATGTGCGGCGCCCGCCCAAAAAATAGAGGGTGCAGGCTAGGCCTGCACCCTTTCAGTGAAGCGCCAATGGGGCTTACTGGGCTTTGAGGTACTGGAACAGTGCCGGCGCCTGGAAACCTCCCTGGCTAAATTGCAGCACCACCCTGACCTGACAGCCCTTCGGAACTCCTTTCGCTTTGGTCGTGTTCCAAACGAACAGCTCCTCTCCGGGGAAGTTATTCGAATTGAGGAGAGTCCCGGGAAGGTTATTCTCTCCCTGGAAGGTCCCACAGTTAGCGACCGGAATTGACGATAGGTTTACCCAAAACGCACCGACACCCGCCGGTGCACTGCAACTTCCATCGGGGTTGGGGGCTGTGCACACCTGGAGACCTTTGAGCCCAGTGCCGCTGCTGTCATTGCTGTCCCAACTTAGGGGCTCCAGCGGGAGAATGGGGTTTTTGAACCCATCGAATTTGGGGCTTACTGCGCTATCTAGCACGGGAAGTTCAAATCCGAAGAAGGTCGAGACGGTTTTCCCAGCGGGCACCACTGCCGCCGTGGGGTCGAAGGCGGCGACGTAGCACGAGCCTCCGTCCTTCGAGCCGCCCTTCAATGGATCGGTGACTGACGATCCTGTGTACGAGCTGGTTATGTTGTGATTGAAGCCGAAAGTGGGACAGGCGGCGCCATCCTGCCCCAAAAACGCCGCCCCGCCGACCCCATTGGGTTCACTAAATTTGTCAATGTTGAAGTCAAGCGTCGCCGTGTAGATGATGGTGGAACAGTCGGTGCCGGTGGAGAAACAGTCGCGCTCGACCTCGACGCAAACGGGATCTGGGTTACCCTGCGCGCTCCCTGCCGCCGCGCTGAAATCGGCGTAGGGAATGCAGGACAAGTTAGTGAACGTGCTTTGAGGCTGAAACGATCCCCCTGGCACGGGTATGGGGGTCACCGTCATCGTGTCGGTGCCGGTCAAAGCGCTCAAAGGCGTGATTACGTAGTCATCGATGGTGGCATTCTCGGTAAATGTATTACCACTTTGAGTGATTGGACCAAACGGGAATGTGGTCGTACCCGCCGTCAGCGACTTGTTTTCGCCAATCGCCACGACCGACGTAGGCGTACTCCTCCAGTGCAAACCATGTGGTCTGGCCAGGACCAAGTGGGGTTGTGAACAAAACCTTTCCCGTCGATTTGTTTGAGCTGATGCCGACAAATGTGTTGAACGGACCGTTGTAACCCGTCGGCGCGCAACTGCCGGTCCCAAAAAAGACGCACGGTCCATCGCCGTCGAAACCGAACAGTCCGTCTCCCTCGTCGGTTGAAGGTCCGCTTAGGACGATGGCACCTACCGTCACCGCGGAAGTGCCATTTGTAATTCCAACCAACTGGTCTTCCACCTGGTCATAGGCGGTGCCTTGTCCACCGCCGCTTATCGTAGCCGTGAGATGGCCCGACGTACCTCCTATGACGATCGTTACGCCACAACCGTTACGCGGAAACGCGGTCAAGCATGCGTCTGCGCCCGTGCTGGCGCGGCTACCAGCATGAGCGCGGTCGCACAGAGGATTGCAAAGGCCATTTTTTTCATCGCGGCCAGCGGAGTCGCTGGCATTAGAAGTTTTTTCATGGGAAGTTCTCTCTTTCTTCTTATCAGAGTTCGAAAATTTTTAGTCATCGCGGGCTCCTCACGGGAACTCCGCCTGAGCCAGCAGCAAGAAAATTCTCAACAGCCTCGCACACACATAAACCTCTCGACCGACTCACGGTGAAGCTGAGTGACCGATCGCCTGAAAGCAAACCGGCGCTACCGCTGTCAGTGCGGGGGCGAGATCGTCGCTCCACACCAGCGGGGTAAATTCAATCAGCTTGATAGTTCCTGGAATCGTTGCTCGTATGGTTCAGCCCGTGAATCGGTCTTCGGCGTCGGGCGCGGGGGGAGACGGGAAGGGCGGGATTTCCAAGTCGTGAGGTGAAAACAAAATTACGTGATCACGCTGCGTCCGCTTGGCCTCGATGCCACTCCCATCCGATGACGCTGCAACCGAATCGTAAGAATCTTGCTATTGAATTGTAGGGATGTCAATGGAATTAAGCTGTGGAAGGTGTATTTCTTGGCTACGAACGCGAGTTGCATTTCATGCAATTTCTTGCATAGTCGGTCGCGCCAAATGCCGCACCGGGCATGGGATTCCGCCTGTCCGAGCAGGCGAGCGCGGGGGCCCTTTGGACCCCGAAGGGCAAAAAATTGGTGCGCCCTGGCGAAAGCTTTCCACAGCCGACGAGGGCCCCCGGGAAGCCATCTCGCCCGCGTCGCAGCTATCACCGCACGCCGGCAGGCGGATGCACGTTGACGTAGTCAAAGCGAATAGACTTGTGGCTCTTGCCATGCTGCCGTCTACGTCCACGCCGGTTTCCTTGCCTCAATCCCATGACTCGATTTTTCGACCGGGTGGTGTGCACCACCAGGCCATCAAACCTATTGTCGGTCCCGCCTGATGCCTTCAATCATCGAGCCCCCGGCCTTGTCTGTCGTTGCGTCACGAGGCATAGCGACCCAACCAGGCCAGTTAAAAGCATTATTGAAAACGTGGCACTTAGTGGCTTTGTTTGGCAGAAATGATGTCTTGCCGTCCTACTTGGCCGAAGCTAGCCCTCCCCGTCGCGTCTTTCTGGCAGCTCGATTCTTGTTGGCGGGAAAATTGTTGGATCGTCCGACATCAATCGGTGTGACCGGTGCTCCGTCGGTTTTTCCCGCCGGAGCCTGAGAACCATTCCCAGGCGCAGACCCGGCGCTAGAGGCAGTGTTCGGCTTGGGATCTTGGCGTAAGGCTTCTTGAATGGTCCTCCGGCTCATGTCCGCGACTAACACGGGAGTCCAATCGTCTTCTCTCTTCAGGCCGCAAGCAAAACTCCACAGCTCGAGGGCGTAACCCAAAAGCTGGGTAACCTTCTCGTGCTGGCGGAAGAAGGTGTTGAACCGACGGCGGTTGGCAGGGCAAGTAGCGGACAAATCCGGCAGAAAAGGCTGACCGCCGAAAGCTATGTCGATCTGTTGATGCATTCGTTCGATCCGGCCAAAAAGCCTTACGAGCGCAAGACGCGCAGCTTGTAAACCGTCGAGGCCAATAACTTTATTTTCGACCGCGTGGCGCAAGAGCGGATCGGCTATATCGTCGGATTTTGCAGGCCGGTCCGCCTCACCGCGGCTGGCATGTGTTTCCGACTGCACTTCCGGCGCCTTGCATTTGTCCCGCGATGACGGAGTGCGCATGGTTTTCACTCCCCCAGCCTCTGCCGCTGGATTTCGAGGAGGGTCCGAATGGCGCGGTACAGATCCCGTTTCAGCGCTGCCTCGTAACGCAAGATCGAGTCCATCGACGTGTTGAGCTTCACCTCGATCTGCACGGCGCCGCTCGTATCGGTCTTGCTCATCTTCCCCATGCCGCTCCTTGGTTCTTCCCGCTCGAAATTCTTGCTGCCGGTGCGAACAATTAGCTGCTCGCAATCCCATCCGAGCTGAGCGGCAGAATCGGAACCGCTCGCCTTGGTAAACAAGGGGAGCCGCTCTTCGTCGTAGTTCTCGGCCACGCCCCGCAGAATGGCTTGCGAGGCCTGGCGCCGATTGGTAATTTCCTGGAGTGCCCAACTGTTCAGATCCTCCAGTCGCCACCGGCATCGCCCGATTTCTTCGATCAACATCCCCTCAATCGGCCCATCGGGCTGGTGGTATTCCTCCAGTTCCTGCAGCAAGGCGGCGTACCGTTGTTCTTCCTCCGCGTTCTGGAAAATGAGTTGCTTACCGCGTAAGCCGTGCTTGATCGCATTGTCCTTTACGTTCGTGCAGTCCCCCGGCCCGGTGGACTCCTGAGCGTTTGCGCGATTTGCGGCGATAACTTTTTCAGTTACGGTCTTACTGATTTTCATTTGAGGTCTCCTCGCATTCCACCGCCAGAACGGCGCGCGACGTCGCCCTTCGTCGCCTTGTTTGTACCAAGGCAAACAGGCGAACACTCGTGCGTCATCAAAAATTGTTGGGGAAAAACGATACCTACCGTTCAGTCTGGTCCACGTTCAGGTCTATACTTGGCAATCTCGTCGAGGCTATATGTAATCTTAGCATGGGCGTCAAACCCTGAGCCGCAACCGCCCGGTGATGCGCCTTGGTCGCAGGATCCTGAATCTGGGTTTGATATTGAGTCGGGTGAATATCATGGTAAGGCTGTGGCGATACCCTACCTCAACAAGGAGCGGTGTCTCAAACTCTGCGGAAGCGCATCGGCCAACGAGATGCGGGAACCGTAGTGGAGATCGAGCAGCCGGTAGACGAACCGTTTGGGATGCAATGGGGAAGCCGGCGGAGAAGTATTGAGGCGACACCGTTTCGCTCCACGGAGCCTATAGTCCTGTCGTGAGTCCGGCCAGAAGCTGACTCTGCAGAAGAGCGGTGATCATTCCGACCGTTTCTTCTCTTTGCCCCATCTAGCCTGTGCCGCTCTTTTAGCAATCTCACTTCTTCGCTCGGCAGTCAACTTTCGGGTCCTCGCCCTTCCCCCCAGTTGTCCCAGATGGACCGCGTGCGGATCTTTGTTCTTCTTCTTTGGCATGTGGCTTCAACTTACTCGGCCATCGACCAAAAAATCAAGGTTGTCCTTGACATTGCTTAACGCTTAGCATATGCTTACCGCTTAGCACGAGGAGGGGGCGATGCGCTTGCCCAAGATCCATCAGGAACAAATTTGCCTGGCAAGACAATTCTGGGGACCGCTAAGCAAACCACTGATTCGGGGCCTTTTTGCTCTACTGACCGCGCACCACCTCTCACTCGCAGCAGGGGACGTATTGCTGATTGGCGAGCGATGGTACGTGACTCACAGTGGCCTGTTGGGCGTTGCCCGCCGCAAGCGGTGCGCCGGCATTCACGTCAGGCCCGTCACGACATTCTGTGATCCTTCCGTAAAGCGCTGGGCATTTGAGGCTACAGTTTATAAGTCCCCAAAGTGCCGAGGCTTCGTCGGCTATGGCGATGCCGATCCCTCCAACGTATCTCCCCTGGTCCACGGCGCCGAGATGCGTGTGGCCGAGACCCGGGCGGTCAACCGGGCCCTGCGCAAGGCCTACGGCATCGGCATCTGCTCGGTCGAGGAAATCGGTTCGTTCGCTGAACCGGCTCCGTCCTCCCGGGAGTCGAAGAAACTTCCGCCTCAGCCGGTCAATGGAAAGAACGGAAACTACGGCGGCCCCAAAGTCCGCGACCGCCTCTGCCAGCTGATCCGCCAGCACCAGCTCGATGCCAACCTGGTGAAGTCCTACGCTGTCGATTTCTGCGGCACCAAGACCCTGCGCGAAGCCTCCCGCGAGCAGGTCGAAGCCTTCGTCGCCCACCTGGCCGACTGGGCCGAGAAAGATCGCAATGCCCTGCTCTGCCAGCTCAACAGCTATCCCGCAAATAAGGAAGGTGCAGCATGAGGCGCTATTTCGAGTCGCTCCGCCCAGCGGATGTGTCAGCCATTCACTCGGTTCCGGACGGGATCTTCCTGGTCCGGGTGGATCGGGCCCAGTATCGCTGGCACAAGCAGAAGCCTTATTACGAGATCCGCTTCGCCGTCCTCAAGCCCAGGCATCTGACCGGGTGTTTCATGACCGGCCGCCTGTATTGCACACCCAAGGCAATGTGGAAGCTGCGTTGGTTTCTGCGCGACTTCGGCTACGACGCCGACCTGCTGGGAAAGAACGAGATCGATGACAAGGCCCTGGTCGATCTCTGGGGCGTGGTCAAGGTCAGCGAAGTCACCATTCACGGCATCGCGGTCCTCAACTTCGACGGCTTCGCGCCGGCGGCCCGGTGGGAAGAACTCTCGGTCTTTACCGACAGGGATCCTGATCCTCGTGGGTCTGAGGTGTCCTCATGACCTACAGCTACACCCAGATCAGCCAGTATCTGTCCTGCCCGCGCCGCTACAAGCATCGCTATCTCGATGGCTGGAAAGAGAAAGACACCCGGGCAGCCATGCTGTTCGGCCGGGCGTTCGAGCAGGCCGTGGCTGCCTACTTCCAGCGGCAGGATGCCGCCGCGGTGCTCTACCGGGAATGGGTCGCTCACCGGGACAGCGGCATTCACTATTCCGAGCGGGATAGCTGGGACCGCATGCTGCAGTCGGGGGTGCAGTTGCTGGATCGCTTTGCCCAGGACGATCGGATTCGCATCCGTCAGCCTCGGCGCAACTTGCAGGTCAAATTCAGCAAACCCCTGGCCGGCCAGAACGACTTCGTAGCCTACGTGGATGCCGTCGGAGAACTGGACGGCACTCGCTGCCTGCTGGAATGGAAGACCACCGCCAGCCGCTACCCGGAGGAACCAGCAGGGTTGCTGGCTCTCGATCCTCAACTGGTCTGCTATTCCTGGGTCACGGGTATCGCCGACGTAGCCCAGGTGGTGTTTGTCCGCAAGCGGCTGGTCGAGATTCAGTACTTCCGGACTGTCATCAGCGACGAGCAACGCGAAGAGTTCGGCCATCTGGTTCAGGACTCAATCCAACGGATCGAAGCGGCCGAGTTCCTGCCCCACAGTGGCATCCGCTTTCCCCAGAACCCCTGCACCAGCTGTCCCTACATTGGTCTCTGTCTGGGAAGGCCGGACCTGACCGAAGCGGCGCTGGTGCGGCGCCCAGGAGCAGAGGACTTTGGTCTGTTTGACGAGCTTACGTACTAGGATCGCCGCCCATGTTGCCCAAGCTCAACCGCAAGCGGGCTCTGTTCGTTCTGACCAAGATCGACGAGATCCTGGCCTGGGAGCGGCGGTCCGAAGCCGAGCGGGACACCCGGTTCGTGGAACTGGGACGGTATCTGTGTGAAGTGCGGGCGGGGCAGTACTGGCGGCTGGAGAACCTGAAGTCCTTCGACGAGTTTCTGGCCAGGCGGTTTCCGGAGTCGAGGCGGAAGGCGTACTACCTCATGTCGATCCATGAGCACCTGCCGCCGCAGGCCAGAAAAGAATTAAAGGAAGTGGGATGGACGAAGGGACTGGAGTTGGCGAAAGTGGCCCGGAGGGATGGGCAGGAGTTCGATTGTGCAACCTGGCTGCACAAGGCGCGCTCCCTGCCGAAAGATGAGTTCAAGCGGGAAGTGGAGCGGGAACTGACGGGGCGGGAATCGGAACCGTGGGAAATTATCTACTTCAAGCTGTACAAGACCCAGATTCCAGTGGTCGAGCAGGCGATTGAGACGGCAGCTTTGATGCTGGGCACGGACAAGTCGCGAGGCTACTGCCTGGAGATGATCTGTGCGGACTTTCTCGCGGGAGCGAACCTCGAGGGTGAAGACCCAACCGTGCTGCTGCAATCCATGTCACGGTTCTTCAAGTTCCTTCCCGGAGATCAACGGCAGGCCTTTCTGCACGAAGTCGCCGAGAAGGCTTCGTGAATCGGGTTCTACCCAAACAGCCACGCCTGCGGCTCGATCTCGAGTCATACGACCGACTGCGACGGCAAGTCCTAAGACGTGATGGCTGGAAGTGCCAATGTTGCGGGTCTCGATCAAATCTGGAAATCCACCACAAAGAGTTTCGCAGCCAGGGCGGGAATGACTCGGAGGAAAACCTGATCACCCTGTGTGGCGCATGTCATTCACTGCTACATCTCGCGTGACCCCAATCTGGACGGAAGGCTGCTGCTTTACACCAGTTTCGGGATGCAATTCTTGATTGACCATACGAAATTCTGCTATCCGAATGGTGCGTTTACCACCTCGGACGTTCGTGAGCACAACTGCGACGGCTACACATCTTCTCGAACCATCGTCCACACACCGCTATTCGACCGCGTTACGAATCCGGCACTTATTAGGGGTTCGAGTACAGAAAGAATTCTGCTTTGCGGCTCTTTTAGATACGCCTGTAGTTGTTCGATTGTCTGGCCGCGTTTTTGCTCTTGCAGCCGGTTCATGATGCGTGCTTCCAGTTGAGCCATAGACGCTGGGATTGGTTTGGCCATGGCGGGCAAAGCATACTCCCCCTAATCAAATTGGGCAATGGAGGCCGGTTCTGTCATTTATTTCTCTGCGAATAAATATTGTATGGTGCACCGGGTTTGCCAACCCCCAAACTACCGCAAAACCGCTATGCATTCCTTGGGTTGGACGCTGCCTGGCACAAGTCCACGCAGTTTGCGAAAAAGAGCTTCACTTCTCGTTTGCTAGAATAGTATTCGTTCTTATTGGAAGACATTTATTTTTTAATGTGGCGGCGTAGCTCAGGTGGTTAGAGCGACGGTCTCATAATCCGTAGGTCAGTGGT
This sequence comes from Terriglobia bacterium, assembly GCA_963734265.1. GTDB lineage: Bacteria > Acidobacteriota > Terriglobia > Terriglobales > Acidobacteriaceae > JAIQFF01. The sequence goes on along the minus strand of CAVTGN010000006.1, from coordinate 473,116 downwards.
TCGAGTCCACTCGCCGCCACCAATCAAATCAGCCAGTTCGGCACGAATATTACGATCATGGTTTTCTGGTAATTGCGGCTGGGTTGCATTTTGTTGCCGAATTGTTTTTTAGGCCCCTTAAGAACTTCGTCCAGCCGATTCGCAAACCAACGTTGGCGCCGGGGGCCCAAACTTGAGCAGTACAGCATTGTCCCGGGTCTGCCTACAAGTTCTGCCATATAGACGGCGGCACTGTTCCGACGGACAATCACGATATCAATCATCGCAAGGGACGGCTAACGTCCAACCCGATGCCGTCCAGTCGGAGGGCAAACTCATGGCGGACCCAAAGAAGAACGAGATTCGAACAGTCGTGATCGTTGTGATTTTGCTGATTGTGTTTTTGCTGATTCGAAGAGAAAGTCATTTCACTTACCGGCACCCCGCTTCGCTTTCCGGCATGGTGTGTCAGTTCGACGGTCCTAACTTTAGAACTTAGTTGGCCACGCAGAACGGCTGGCCTTTCAGTTTAATATCGGCCTTGGCACCGTAGTTTCCGGTCTTGGGCCAACGTGTTCAGCAAAATTCCAAATGCAGGCTTCTGCGCTGTTCTCGTTTCTGTCAGATGCCAAATTGTGTCAGTATTGTGCCGTCTTCATCCGCCCCCATTGCGGTCGTCAAACGTCGGTTTTCGCGGAGAAATTCGCGACGATGGACGTTGACCGAAATACGTGTGAACACTTCGGGAAGGAATTCCTAATCGTAAACGACATTCCAATGACGGAGGAAGAATACCAGCAGGGAAGGAAAGTTTAGTGACCGGACACGGACACAGGCGGTGACGCCTTCGTCAATTCGTTCTGGCCGTTAACAAGATTGACGTGTCCAATTTGCGAGTGCTCTAATTTAACAACGTAGGAGGCAAGCAATGATGCCTGCGGTTTTCTATTTTCCTACCCTGGCAATTCCTGCTCCGGTCTTCGTCAAAGGCGACACAGTCAAGGTCACAATCAAAAGGTACCACCAAAACACCGATTGAAATCACCGACCTGACGACTCGGCTACTTTCAATGTCTGGAGCGGTCCGGGGACGAGTTCCAGGTGCATTTCGGGTGTGCTCACTCCTCAATATGTCGTGATACGATCTAGGGTAGGCATGATGGCGATCCGGCATACTCGGCAAACAGAGAAATCGCTACCCCTTACTGACTATCAGTCTTTAGCGGAGTTGCGGTACCAGATTCGTCGTTTTGTGCATTTCAGCGAGCAAGCCGTACGGAACGCGGGGCTCGAGCCTCGCCAGCATCAGCTGATGTTGGCCCTGAAGGCTCTCCCCAAAGATGTGCGCCCTCGTATTGGAGAATTGGCGGAGCGTTTGCTCATTCGGCACCACAGTGCAGTGGAGTTAGTTAACAGATTGGCGGCGGGAGGATATGTCCGCCGCGGTAGAGCAGACGGAGACAGGCGAGAGGTGTTGCTTTCGCTGACACCGAAAGGTGAAAACGTATTGCGAGAGCTGTCCTTGCACCATCGGGCGGAACTTCGAACGCGAGGACCGGCGCTGGTTGCGGCACTCAAACGCGCCATACAAACTGCAAGAATCGGATGACGGGACAGTCCGGACTTGAGCAAGGAACCACTTAGATATGTCGGAAGTCAAGAACGGGTCCACAGACGGCATTGGTGCGGTGAGTCCCCCTCGTCCAACTATCGCAGCTACTGGGGTTCAAGTTAAGGGCGGCGCTGGGCTTGCTGAACCGGCACAGTTTCGAATGGTGCTGATTTCTTTCCTGGCCGCCGGAATCGGACTTTTGGCAGGCTTTATCGCGTATTTGCTTTACAACCTGATCGGCCTGTTTACCAATATCGTCTTCTATCATCGCTTTGTTTTTGCCTTTAACAGCGCCCGAAATAATCATCTTGGTGTGTGGGTCATCGTGATGCCGGTGATTGGCGGAATCATTGTCGGCTTTATGGCGAAGTATGGATCCCCCAAGATCAAGGGCCATGGAATTCCCGAGGCAATGGAAGCAGTACTCATCAATCGCAGCCGTATTCAACCACGGGTTGCGATTCTGAAGCCTATCTCCGCGGCAATTGCGATCGGCACTGGGGGACCCTTCGGAGCGGAAGGACCCATTATTCAAACGGGCGGTGCCGTCGGTTCTCTGATTGGGCAACTTGTTCACACAACGACGTCCGAGCGCAAGGTTCTGCTGGCTTGCGGCGCGGCGGCTGGCATGTCAGCGACGTTCAACACCCCGATAGCGGGAGTGATCCTGGCTATTGAGCTGCTCTTGTTCGAATTCAAGTCACGATCATTTATTCCTCTTGTCATTGCCAGCACCATCGCAACCGCTGTCCACATGCAGCTCCTGGGGACTGGCCCGATGTTCACGGTATCCACAATGGATTTTGGCATTCCCCATGCACTGCCTTTTTATGTGCTGCTTGGAGGTCTCTGCGGGCTGGCTGCGGTTGGTTTTAGCAAGCTGCTCTATTGGACAGAAGACCAGTTTGAGAAATTACCGATTGACGAGCTTTGGTGGCCCGCGATCGGCGCGTTAGGATTGGGAATTATTGGATACTTTGTTCCGCGAGTCTTGGGCGTCGGGTATGACACGATCAGCGACATCTTGAATGCGAACCTTGCCCTAAAGTTGCTGGTTGTCGTTATGTTGGCGAAGGCAGTTGCGCTTGTTGTCTCGCTCGGCTCCGGGACATCAGGAGGACTGCTCGCGCCCATGTTTATGTCGAGTGCAGCGATGGGCGGGGTCTTTGCGCTGGGTGTCGATAGAATCTTCCCCGGCGCACACCTTTCTGCCGGCGCATTTGCGTTGGTTGCCATGGGAGCGGTTTTTGGCGCCGCATCGCGAGCTGCTTTCACCTTCATCATCTTTGCCTTCGAGATTACGCGTGACTACAACTCTGTTTTGCCTTTGATGCTGGTCACGGTGATCGCTGCCGGCATTGCCATGTTGCTTATGCCCAGCGGATCGATTATGACGGAGAAGCTGGTGCGCCGCGGGCTGCGGATTCATCAGGATTACGAAGCCGACATGCTGCAACAAATGTCTGTATCGCAGACGATGGATCCGGAAGTACCAGCCGTGCCTGGCGATATGTGGCTGGTTGACTTAGCCGACCGAATCGCAAGACGCGACCCCGAGGTAAGCCAGCATCAGGCGCTGTTCATCATGGGCGGAGATGGCAAATTAGCAGGGGTCATCACGCGGGGAGATGTTTTTCGCGCATTGGACAAAGACTCTACTCAATCGATGACTGTGCTTGAAGCCGGGACTCGCAATGTTGTTGTAACCTATCCCGACGAAGCTTTGCACGACGCCTCTGCGAAGATGTTACGCAATAATATTGGGCGTTTGCCGGTAGTTGACCGAAAGGATCCTGGCCATGTGGTCGGATATTTGGGAAGGCACGGGATCATGGCCGCGCGCTTGCGCCGACTGGATGAGGAACATGTGCGCGAGTCGGGCTGGCTGAGATCACGTTGGAAGAAGTGAACGTTCTTCGGAACGTGACGAATAAATCAAGCCAACGGCAAAGAAGATTTCTCTAGGCCACTCTCTCCAATCCCAGTTGCTCGAAAACAGCTTGCTGGTCAGTCCGGATTCGGGCCACCAGAGTGTTCCCATCATGCTCGGGAATGTGGATCTGTTGCGCTACGGACAAAGCACGAGTGTAAAGCGCATAGGCCAGGATGTAATTGTGATCTTCGCGATGCCGATCCGCCAATATGCATAAATTCCCCGCAATTGCTCGAAGTTGCCGTAGGCGGAGTGGATAGACGCCGTTGGAGTTACTCATCGAATGTTCCTTTGAACTGTGTAGAACGCCGCGTTCCACCCAGCATTGTTTGCCTCAACCGAAGAATTGAGTCAGCATCTGGTGCAAACTCAAGCTCAGCATCAGGCGAATTGATAAGGCCAATTCTCACCCCTCGCCCGTAAGCGACCACTGCTTGCATTGTTGTGCGCTTCTGAAGTGCCGAACCCCTGGATTCCGTAGTACACGGCGCGATCGAAGAATTGAGTCAACATTTGGTACAGTTCGAGTTCTCCATAGAGTTCCACGACATTGCAGGCAAAGGCCTCGCGCTGAAGGAAGTGCCACAAGTGATCGCGGCTGGTGACTAAGGCCCACACAAACTGATGCAGGCCGACCCCCTCGACCGCCCGTCGTGCACCGACTGCGCGAAATCGATTCTCGATATCCTCATCGGTCTTTTGCAGCAACCATTCACCTAAGTTGCGATAGACCTCTGCCGCCGCCAATTCCAGTTCTGCAGCCGGAATCTTTCGAAAATCAGACGTACGCTCCGACAGTTGAATTTTTTCCGTCAGCCCTCCCACCAATTCCTCCGAGTGTTTTTCAATCAAGCGCACAAGCTTTAGCGTCATCACTTGCCATCCTCCTTAACCATTGACCAGTTGCGATCCTCCCGACATCGTCTGAAATTGCAGACGTAGCCACACAGGATGCTTTCTCTATTATATCGTGCTACGATATCAAATGAAAATGATTGGAGTTTTCGCGGGGGCTCGGATGAACTATCCATTGCACTCATGGAATGAAGATCACGACAGGCCATTGCGAGTAGTGTGTTATCTGGTTGCGGCTCTATCCGTTGCGTTTTGCCTGGCTCTGGTCGTGTATGTGATTTTGATGTGACGCCAACGTTCGGTGACTGACATACGAGTCTCCGAGAATCGGATTCGGCGCAGCGGAAATGCTGCAACGGTTTCTCACGAACCGTGTCGTCCGAGTACTGATTCCAGGAGTTTTGCTCGTACCCTATCTCATCTTTTCCGTGCCCCGCGGCGAGTTCCGGTGGGTGTATGCGGTGGTGTTGTTCAGTATTCCGGTGGCGATCGCAGCACTGTTCGAGTTTCTGCCTCCGGGCGGAGTACGGCCGGCGATGGGCAAGTTGTGCTGGCAAGACGTCATTATGCTGGCTGTCGTTGGCCTGCCGGTGGAATTCGGGTGGATGCGAGGAAGCTTCCAACATCCAGGGCTGAGCGCGCTACCGAAGATCCTGCTCATGGATTCAGCCCTTTATGGCTTCCTGGTAATGCGCCGGCTAGAAGGGGTGGGATACGATTTTCGCGTCCGCGCCCGCGACGTGCTGATTGGACTGCGCGTGTAGTTTTTTTGCTCCGATTGTCATCGTGCTTGGCATAGGGATTGGCTTTATCGTGCCGCACGGTGGTATGCCTCCGGCTTCGTCGGCATTGGCTGCGCTGCTGGTCACATTCTTTTTCGTTGCCATCCCAGAAGAATTGTTCTTCCGGGGTCTGCTCCAGAATTTGCTCGAACCACGTATCGGATACCCTGGCTCACTGTTCGTAACCGCGGCGATCTTCGGCCTCTCCCACTTCAACAAGCCGCTGCCCTTCAATTGGCGCTATGTGTTGCTGGCAACCATTGCCGGGGTTTTCTACGGTCGCGCGTGGCACGATCGTCGCCGACTGCTCTCTTCGGCAACCACCCACACGCTCGTGGATGTCATCTGGTCCTTATGGTTTCGATGAACTGGATTTGACGGATTTCAACGATGGTAGTGCAGATAACCCAGACCCACCATCATGTGGTGAGTGACCACATCCGGCACTGAAATGGCCACGCAGAGGCCCAGGATGCCATGGACAAGCCCGAGTGCGTAAAGGTTGCGATGGGACAGGAAGAGAGTACACGAGACGATTCCCCAAACGAGAGTTGCCACCGCGAGCACAAGATTCGGAAGATGCGCTGTCGAAAACAGCACTGCGGCAGCAATGACCGCCGCCGATTGGGTGGGTAAGGTGCGCAGCAGCCGGAGCAGAAAATAGTTTTGCAGGATGAACTGTTGCTCGACCGCCCACAGTAGATACCCAGCCATGTGCAATCCAAGAGACCCAGCACCGTGGAGCGGATGCAGCGTATGCAACTCGAAACCTATCCCTACCAGTAGACCGGCGAAAAGGAGGCCTCCAGCCGTAATCCAGAGCAAGCTTCGCAAGCCAGAGAGCCGCAAGCCTAATGTGCTCGCATCGGGACGGTAGAGAAGGGTGGTTGCCACAATCCAGGCGAACGCAATACAGAATAGAAGGCGCTGCGTGGGCGTGGGCCTGGACGTCCAGATCACCAACTGTATGAGCCCGTAGCAAATTGCAAGCTCCACAAAGTCTCGGGACCGTAGCTTCGGAAGACAAGGCACAGTCAGATTATTTCATGTGGGAACGTTCCGGGGAGTGGACAAAGCACCTTGCTTGCGCTTTCCGGAAGAGCAAAAGCAAAAGAACAAAAGAGCATCGGATGGTTATCCGATGCTCTCGGCTTATACCTTCTTCAGGCACTCGCCAAACTGCTGCCGATAGTTTTTCTTACTGCAACACTTGATACGCGGGTGAAACACAAACCGCCGCACCGCCGCTCTGCGGGGCCGCTCCGGCTGCACCGGGAGCGAAGTGGATCACACCATCTTCAGAGGAGCAGAAGTTGCGCACACCAGTCTGATTGAACGATGACGGTGCAGCGCCCACGCCGTAGGTCAGGATCAAGGTGCCACCTGCGCCCACCACGCCGGCTTCTTTGAAATAGAAGCCGCTCTTCGCCGTGCCCGGAGCGCCGGCATTCGACAACACGCTATCAATCAAGCAAGCATTCCCCTGAACCGGCCCGGTTACGGGGCAGGTCGAACCCGGACCACCCGGACCCAGTTGAGCCAGATTGGTGGAATAACCCACGGTCGGGAAAGCCGACTGATAAGAAACTTCGGCGGTGTTCACGGTGCGGATCGCACTCACGGCAGACGCTTCGTTGGCTGCGATACGTGCGCGCAGCAAGTTTGGAATGGCAATCGCCGCGATGATCAGAATGATCGCCACCACGATCAGTAACTCAATAAGCGAAAATCCCCTCTGTTTCCGCATCCTTTTTCCTCTTCCCGATTTGAGATTTTGGTCCTCAGCGGCCCCAATTAGGGAATCCATTGCATTCTACGGGCCCATGCGGGGAGACCTTCAAGCCATTGGTTCTAATGGGACAACCGTCTTGAAATCGAATTTCTGAGATGTTTTGCGACAGCGGGTGACACAATGTGTCGCAATTCGCGACGGGATTTGGAGTGCACTGCCGGGCTCAGAATGCCGGGCTCAGAATACTTGCTCACAAGCAGGGTTTGGCCAGCCAGCCGCAAACCCGAAATGTCGGCAACCACCCTGGCGGCCTATTTGCCGCCGTAATATCCATCTCGGGCTTGCACGGTCAGATCCTTCGGCTTGGCCGCCACCTGAATCTTGTGATAGCCCGGCTCGGCCGCGCCTCCCCGATCAGGGGTGTAGCCCAGGCTGTACTGGTTGCGCAGCTCTTCTTCGATCTGAGAGTAGATCTGTTCGACTGGCTCTTTTTTAGAAACTTCGAACAGTCGGCCGCCGGTCTCTTTCGATATCCGCTCCAGGATTTTCTTGCCATCGGCGTGCTGTTCCGGATTCCGGCGGCCGCCTCGTCCACCGCCCATTCCGCCGCGGCCCATGCCCGGTCCGCCCATGCCTGGAATGCTGATGCCGGTTCGGCCGAAGCCTCCGCCATTTCCGTAAGCCTCATCATCCTTGAACAGAATGGAATAGACCACCGTGTTGGCGCGTTGCGCCGACTCGATGGACTCCTCCAGGGTTTCTTTACTACCATTGTCAACGCCGTCCGAGAGCACGATGAGGGCCTTGCGCCCCTGCTGTTTCTCCATCAATTCGTCGGATGCGAGATAGACCGCATCGTAGAGCAGCGTACCGCCGCCGTGATGCCGTCCCTGGCCGCCTCCAGAGCCTTGCCGGAACCGCCGCCGCCTCCTCCGCTCGGATAGTTGCCGCCGGAGGTGCGGCTGAACTGCGGCGCCTCGAGGGACTCAAGCGCCGCCTGCAACTTCTCATGCGAGGCGGTGAGGTCCTGCAGGAGTTCGACCTCGCGGTCGAAGTGAATGACGAAAGCTTTGTCTTTGTCTTCGCGCAGCATCTGGGCCAGAAAACTTTGACTCGCACTGCGCTCTTCTCCGAGCACGCGCCTCTGGCTCATGCTGGTGTCCACCAGCAAACCCAGCGTCAACGGGAGATCGGTTTCGCGGGAGAAATATCGAATGGTCTGCGGGCGGCCGTCTTCAGTGAGGGTAAAATCATCCTTGGTCAGGCCATTCATGATCTTTCCGTGCTTGTCGCGCACCGTGGCCAGCACATTTACGACCTTGACCTGAACCGACATGGTGGTCACCGGCTGGTCGGCCGATGCCTCCGGCGCTTTCCTTGCCGTCGCATCAGGGCCCGATTGCGCGATCGCCATGCTGATCGTCAAAGCCACCGCCGCAATCGAAGCGACACCACGCACGAAATCAAACTTCACTGGGTAAGCCTTTCTAAATTCATGTCGATAAGGAATGCCGGCCGGTCAACGCGCACACAACGATCTGCTCTGGATGGTGAGAGCCTCCGGAAGCAAGATTTGGTTGTGAGGCTGATCGTAAAAGTTTGTAAAGAGGCACGCTTTTAAGACTTATTGAGCCATTGATTTGAAAACCAATGCCAGCGATTCGATCTTATCGTTGATTATGTGATTGATTATGTGATCGATTATGCGATCGTGGGGATTCTTGCGACCATGACCAGATTATGCGCTCACAAGCTTCACCCGGAGGGAATGTCCACTATAGTCTTTGAGTTGACCCAAGACGGCGGGCGTGTTGCCGCAACTTAAGGATGATGCCGCAATGAGCGATGATGCCCTGGCTGCGCGACCGATCGGCCCTCGCGTTGACTCTTCTCCAGCCCAGCGCCCAAGGCGTACCACACTGTCAGGGCGCCTGGTCACATTGACGCCTCTGGATCCTGACGTCCATGGCGATGCCCTCTACGACGCGACACGGGGCGAAGCAAACGACTGGTTGTGGCTCTATCTATTCGAAGGCCCGTTTCCCGATCGCGCGGCATTCGACGCGCATCTTCGACGGATGGCAGCCTCGGAGGATCCGCTGTTCTTCGCCATCCTGGACAGAGCTTCCGGAACTGCCGTCGGCTACGCCGCCTATATGAGGATCGAACCTGTCCACCGGGTGATCGAGGTTGGCAGCATTCTCTACACCCCACAACTGCAACAGACCGCGCTGGCGACTGAGGCCATGTATCTGATGGCGCGCCATGTATTCGAGGATCTCGGCTACCGCCGCTACGAGTGGAAGTGCAACGCCCTGAATGCACCGTCACGCAGAGCCGCGCTGCGCTTTGGCTTTACCTTCGAGGGAATCTTTCGGCAACATATGATCGTCAAGGGCCGCAACCGGGACACCGCCTGGTTCTCGATGCTGGATTCCGAGTGGCCGGCGCGAAAGGCAAGTTTTGAGCGTTGGCTGGATGCAACTAATTTTGGTCCGAACGGCCGGCAGAAAATCTCCCTCTCGACCCTTAATGGCGCGGACGGCGAGTGACAGCCGGCGCCTACGATCCCGGTGTCTGGTCGTTAAAATGTGTTCCATAATCCCGCAACAATTTGCAGACTCCCGATCCACACGTCTCTCCTCGCCCGGAACACCTGTCTTTTTTTGTGTCGGTTACAAAGGCAACCGAAATCCAAAACTGGCACTCTAATTGCGACTGGTCCCTTACCCTTTATGCCCTCCCTGGTCTACATCGCTCGGATTCTGAATTTCTCCGAGGAACTGACGGAGCGTCTGAAAGCCGCAGGTTTTCAGGTCAGCTCTTTCGGCCCAGGCCGGATTACCGCCGATGAGTGCCTGCTGGTGATGACCCCTGAGGCTGCCGTTGCCGGCCTTAGGCCTGCAAATTCGGTGGCAGAGTCCATTGACGCCTCTCGCGAGAAGTTTGGGACTTGGCGAGACGCCAGCGCCCGTCGCGGACGTCAATGCGCACTTGATGCCGCAAGCCGCTTTCTGGAACATCCTCAGACCACCGGCAGCGCCTCCGGAATTGGCGCGGAAAATAAGAATCTCGGCTTCATCCCCTCCGACGCTGGCCAGCGGATCGTCTCCTCGCGGCGGGAGCTGACCGGGTGCGCGCCGGGGTTGCCGGCTGCGAGGAACGTTCCCTCGGCCGATGTTACCGATTCGCCTGTTTCTCCACAGCCTAAACCAGCGAAGCAACCAAGCACGAAACCACCGCAGCAAATTGCCGAAATTTTGTCGAGAAGGGTCGCGGGTCCGGTCACAAAAGCCTTCCTGGCAAGCACTGTCCACGCAAGGAAATCGCTCACGGACCCATTCCTGCGCCTGGCAATGGCTGCTAGTTTGTTGCTGATTCTAGCTATCATCATGTTAACCAACCCCAAGTCAACCCTTTACTCGAGCGGGGAGGCAACGGCTCTCGACGCAGATCATTCCTCCCAGGCGGATTCCACTGCGAGAGTCTCGGTGCGAGGCGGGAGTTCGTCAGCCTCGGCGTTAACCACGTCCGGCGGCGACCCGTCGAAAGCGACAGGACTGCCGCGGCGTCCTGCGGATTACGACTTTGTAGCCGAAGATTTCACTAATCATCTGATGCTACGCGGCCCTATCGGCGTTGCGATCCCGAATCCTGAGCTCAAGCACAACGCGCAAGGCAGAGTGCCAAGGAAACGGATAGTTTTCAATTAGCCCTCCGGCAAGTCAGCCGACGCCCGTACAGCAATTCCGGTTTTCCGACGAAATCTCCGAAATCCTGCGCAAATATCTGATTTCAGTAGACAATCTCCAAAACAGCCAAAAATCCGGGCAAATCTGCGAAGAGTTCCCAGGAAACGCATTTTCGCGAGCTTCACATTTTCGCGAGGGTCAATGGAAAACTCGACCTTGCCACTCAGGTACTTGCCCGAAGCGGCCGATAGGGTCAGATGGAGGAGTTCGCCCGCATGAGTTCTCCTGGGACCCAAGCTGCGATGGGCCGCGTGCTTCTGATCTGCAACGATTCGATTGCTATTCAGCATGTGGCCGAGGCTTCGCAGCAATTCGCGATCGCAACCGAAGTCTGCGATGACGCTGGCATGGCGCTTGGCCTGCTGAACCGACGGAAATTCGAAGCCATCGTAGTAGATTGCGGGCTTGGGCAGGCAGCGGAAATACTGGAGCAAGTCCGCCTTTCTCCATCGAATCGGACCGCCGTCACCTTCGCCATTACCGACCCCCAGAAGCCGCCTTCGTTCCCGATCCAGTCAAATTTTGTGATAGAGAAACCGCTTTCCGTGACTTCCGTGGGCCGCACTTTGAAAGCCGCCTTCGGATTAATCGTGCGAGAACGTCGGCGCTCCTTTCGCTGTCCAGTTTCGATTCCAGCGGCCATCCTGAGCGATGGCAAAGAGGCCAGATGCCACGTGGTGAACATCAGCGAAGGCGGCATGGCAATATCTGGATCGCCCGCCCTGAGCCCAGGAGGGCAGGTAAAAGTCCTGTTCACGCTGCCCGGTCAGCGTGATGGTTTCACCATTGAGTCCGAAGTTTGCTGGTTCGACGAGAAAGGCCGGGCGGGGCTGCGCTCACTGCTGATTTCGTCGGAACAGAAGTCTGCCCTGCAGGAGTGGCTGGCTGCAAAGCTCGAAGAAGACTTGCCGGAAGCTGTGGCCTTACAATTCCGAAAGAAATAATCTGGCTGGGCATCCGAACCCCTGGCGAAACCTGCAGCCCCGTGCGCGGTTACCGTCGGCACCTGTCCGAGTGGACAGTAACTTGCGTCATAGTTACGCGGTTAGAAACGTGTACCGGCGCGGCCGACGTTCGGGCACTTCGTAACTTGTAGGCCCAGCAAGGCACCGCTACCCTCTTACTATGTGGCCGCTCTCTCTGCTGTTCTCCTCCGACGAGCAGACGTCGCACGCGTTGAGTCAGGCTCTCACCGAACTGGAATTCGAGGTTGTGTCTTGCCCTGAAATCTTCGGTGCGGTGGAAAAGATCACCAGCCGCGCCTTCGAAGTCATCGTTTCGGACTGGAACGAAGGGCTGGAAGCGGTATTTTTGTTGAAGACCTCGCGCGAACTCAAGGCCAACCACGCAGCCTTTACGGTGGCGATTGCCGATCCTGAAGCCGCAACTGCGGCATATGACGCAGGCGCCGATCTGGTTCTTAGCCGGCCCATGGCACCGGACGAAATCAAATATGCCTTGCTTACCAGCGATACATTTCTGGCGCACATGAAGAAGTGGTTGCCCAAAATGACCATGGGCCTTCCACAAGAACCGGAGCCAGTTCCGGAGCCAGTTAGAGATCATGTTAGGAAGTCGAACAACGCCCGGTACGTGTCGCCTCCGAGAACAGAAAACACGGCTTCGGAGACGTCGCGGCCTCTGCGCGCCTGGCCCTCCCCACCTCCCCCAAAGAAGATTGAATGCGTTCTGCCGGTAGTGGCTGCGGAATCAATTTTCGACGACGATTTGTTGTATCGATCTCGAGTGCAGACGTTATTCCAGCGGGAGCCGAGTTTTTCATCTGCCCCAGCTTTTCTTCGCAAGCAGCCCAGGAGATTGCTGCCGAGCCTGGCCATCGCCATCGCTTTCCTTACGGTGGGATATGTAGTCAGCGAACCGCTCTACAGCAAGGGAGCAGCGAATTCCGTCGTCCAGATCAGCGGGCGTGCGCTCGACCGCACCCAGGCGTGGTTGCACCACTCCGATCAGGATGAGCCGGCTGCCCCTGCGGTACAGATGGCCGAGGATGACAGCCCTCAACCTACGTCATCGCGTCGTGGCGATTCGCGCATACGGGTGATACCGGTAAGAGATCCGTTCCAGGCGAACACAACTGCACCAGCAGCTCAGCAACCGCAAGCACTTCACGTGGAAGCTCAGGCGCCGGCCGCACAACCGTCGCCCGCGACCGCTGCAACTGCGGTTCGCATTCCAGACAGTCTGAAGGCTCCGGTCCAGAGTGCGACTATGCGCATGGCGGCCCGCATCACTCCGTCGATACTTGCCGCTCTCGAACCAGTGGAATTGTCCGAGGACCTCTCGCGCCGTTTGCTGCTGCAGAAGGTCCTTCCCAGTTATCCTGAAAAAGCAATTCGGGAAAGGCTGCAAGGGCCGGTCGTGCTGCAGGCATTTATCGGCCGCGATGGCACCATCCAGGACCTGAAACTGATTCGCGGCTCACTGCTTCTTGGACAAGCCGCGTATCACGCCGTCCGCCAGTGGCGCTACCAGCCCTACCTGGTAAACGGCCGCGCCGTCGAAGCCCAGACCTTAGTGACAGTAGATTTCAAGCTTCCGTAAATGTGGGCGCGAGCGTCCCGCTCGTGCTGCGGGAAGCGCTCTCGCTCTAAACCTTCGAAACATCAGGTTCCAGTCGATGATTTTCCGCGCACCGTACTAATCAATCAGTTCACAACTTTTTACGTATTTTTACCCCTAATTGACACCGCTCGGGTGAGGTTTGACTATGTTGATTGCGGGCTGATGCATTGTGCAGGCCCGGAAATAGGAAATCGTAATGAGCATGAAACCGCGGAACGAGCGAACCCGGCTGCTCCTGACTCTGGAGCTGGCTGTGATTTTGCCGGCCGCGGTCCTGGTGTTCCTGAGCGCGTGGCACGTATTGCACATTCAGCGCGACCGAGCTGTCGAGGCCGCGATTCAGCGCGACTTCAGCCAGGTGCTGGCCATCTCGGAAAAGCAGATCAACCAAAAAGCCACCGACCTGGTCGATGATGTGCGCACCGAGTTCCCTTCTCCCAGCGAAGCGTCGTGCTCGGTAACTCTGGACAGGATTCTGGCGGCGCATCCCTACGTCGCACATATTTTCATTTACTCGCCGGAGAGCGGCATGGTGTTTCGCTCCCAATCTGACCGGATGAAGAGCGACGACGGCTTTCGTCAGGAAACCGACTACCTAAGCAACATGTTCAACGGATGGCTGAAGATGGACTTCAATCCCATGGTTGAGAAGCTGGCGCACAACCAGAAAAAGGGAATGCCCTACATCTTCGAAGCCGAATGGGTGCCGCGTGGAGACAAGAAGGTCTATCAATCCGTGGCTCTGTTTCTTTTGAAGGACGAGAAAAAAGGATCGCACGCGATTGCGGGCGTTGGTTTCGACGCCGACTATCTGCATGACAAGTTTTTCCCCGAGATGCTGGAGGACGTCATCAGCCGCAACGTGAACGATACCCAAACCGAAAAGAATCATGCGGTCATGATGTTGCGCGGCAAGTACGACTCCACTGCATTCGCCCAATCCAGCGGATGGGACGGCGGTACGCCGGAGGTTGAGCGCAATCTTGAAGGCGTGTTCCAGGGAATGACCCTGGCCATCAAGCTGCGTGGCACGACTCTGGCCGCCATCGGCCAGCGTTTCGCGCGCATCAGCTTTCTGACACTGGCTGCGCTCTCGCTTGTCCTGGCGGGTGGAATCGCGCTGACCTATCGCAATGTCACCAAGGAAATGGCGCTGGCGCGGCTGAAGTCCGATTTCGTTTCCAACGTTTCTCACGAACTTCGTACCCCGCTTTCGCTGATTCGGTTGTACGCGGAGACGCTTGAAATGGGCCGGCTCACCAGTCCGGAGAAGTATCAGGAGTATTACCGCATCATCCGCAAGGAGAGCGAACGCCTGACCGGACTTATCAACAACATTCTCGATTTCTCCCGCATCGAGGCTGGCCGCAAGGAATATGACTTCCGGGAAACCGATATGAGCGAACTGGTGCACAACACGCTCGACTCGTATCGCTATCAACTGGAGCAGAATGGCTTTCAGTTTGAAGAGAAGATTGACGAAGTGCCGGCCATGCGTGTGGATCGCGAAGCCATGGCCCGTTCCCTACTGAACCTGGTAAACAACGCTCTCAAGTATTCGCAGGATAGAAAATTTATCGGAGTGAATCTCTATCGCGACAACGGCTCGGTAAAGCTGGAAGTCGTCGACCAGGGCATTGGCATCCCGCACGACGAACAGCAAAAGATTTTTGAGAAGTTCTATCGCGTGGGAGACCCGTTGGTTCACAACACCAAGGGAAGCGGCTTGGGCCTGTCGCTGGTGCGCCACATTGTGCAGGCGCACGGCGGCGAAGTTTCCGTGGACAGCACACCGGGGCAAGGCAGCAAGTTCACGATTGTTTTGCCAGTGAAAACGGCGCCGGCGCTTGCGGGCGTCGAGGCGAGGACGACATGACCAGAATCCTGATTGTCGAGGACGAGCCCAACATGGTGGCGGGCTTGCGCGACAACTTTGAATTCGAAGGATATGACGTCATCACCGCTCCCGATGGCGTGGCCGGTCTCGAACGCGCTCTGAACGAGGCGCCGGATATTGTCATCCTCGACGTCATGATGCCGCGCATGAGTGGTCTTGACGTCTGCAAGCAGCTCAAGGCCAAGAGGCCTTCGGTTCCGATCATCATGCTCACGGCGCGCGGCCAGGAAGTAGACAAGGTGGTCGGTCTGGAGTTGGGCGCCGACGATTATGTGACCAAACCCTTCTCCATCCGCGAACTGCTGGCCCGGGTTAAAGCGGTTTTGCGGCGCGCCAAAAGTGTGCCCAAGGAAAAGGAGAACTACTCTTTCGGCGAGGTGGAAGTGAATCTGAAGAGTTGCCAGGTTTCACGCAGCGGCAAGGAACTTGATTTTTCCTCGAAAGAATTCGAGCTGCTCAAGTATTTCCTCTGCCATCCCGGTGAAGCGCTGAGCCGCGATCGTCTGCTTGAGGAAGTGTGGGGCTACGATCGCTTCCCTACAACGCGCACGGTGGATGCGCATATTGTCCGCTTGCGGCAAAAAGTTGAACCCAAGCCCGAGGAGCCGCGCTTCATCCTCACGGTGCATGGTACGGGCTACAAGTTCGTGGGCTAAGTGAAAAAGAGCTAGACGCAGAACCGATAAATCAGCAGGCGCGTAAACGGAGAACACGGTGCCGGAATCCAGCAAAATCCAGGAGACGCCGTACTTGAACCGCCCAGCACTCGCTGCGGTCAGGCAGCCCGCATCCTCAACGCCGATCCGGGTTGACGATTCCGAGCTCATCCGCGAAGCCCAGCGAGGAAACACTGCGGCCTTCGAAGAACTGGTGCGACAGTACGATCGCGCGGTGCTTCGGCTGGCCGTTCACCTGACCGGCTCGCAGGAAGACGGTCAGGACATTTATCAGGAAGCGTTTTTGCGGGCATACATCAATCTGGCGCGCTTCCGGTTTGAATGCTCTTTCTACACCTGGATCTATCGCATCGTGACCAATCTCTGCCTGGACCATTTGCGCAAGAAGCGTTCGCGTGGCCGCGATCTCACCACCACCGCGTCCCCCGAAGGTGAGCCGGAAGATGTGCTGGACCGAATGCCGGACCGCCGTCCGGGAGCGAGTCCGGAGCACAGCTTCGCCGGACGCGAATTGCGGCAGTGCATACTTAGCGCGCTCGGCCAACTTTCTCCGCGGGAGCGCATGGTGTTCGAGCTGAAGCATTATCACGGGATGCGGCTGCGAACCGTTGCGGGGATGCTGAATACGACTGAAGGCACGATCAAGAACACCCTGTTCCGGGCTACTCACAAACTGCGCACCCAACTGGCCGAGGTTCGATGATCAGCAGTGCCACACCACTCCGGGCACGTATCCCTTCAAAGTAATTACCGTGAACAATACGGAAGCAACCACGAAGGACTGCACAGACGCCGGCCAGCCTGCCGCATCCCATTAGCTCAAGATTTATTTGGCGGTTCCGGATCGAAAGTCTGATCGAGATAGATCCAGAGGACGCGCGCCAGCAGCGAGATCGCCGGCGCCAGTGGCAGGAACAACACCACGGCCCAGATCGTGGCTTTGGTGATCCACCATCCCGTGATAGCCCACAGCAGCGCCGCAATCAGGGCGATGACCATGAGCGCCAGGCCGAAGCTGATGTACATGGCGCCGAGGAAGTACCCTTCTTCGCGTTGAAACTGGAGATCGCAGATGGGGCAGCGCTCGTACATCCTGGGCAAACCCCGAAAAACGGAATAGCGAAAAATGCTTCGCCTTACGGCAGCGAGGGCAGCGCTGTCGAAAAATCGCCGTCAGGGTTGCGGACTTTGTTGTGGCTTTCATCTGCGCTTGCGATCCGTGGTAAAGAGGATCATTGGTAAAGAGAGTGTATCTGCAATATTTCTGCGAGGCAGCGGGAAGGCTCGCAGCCACGGCGATTTGATAAAATCCGCGTTCGCCTGCGTCACCGCCGGGAAGAGAGCCATGAAGTACAACTCCGGAAGATTGCTGTTCGCCGTCGATTTGGCCGGAACGCTTCTATTCGGCATCGAGGGCGCCACCGCGGCCATTGCGGGCCATCTTGATTTACTGGGTCTGATGGTGCTTGCATTTTCGACCGCATTAGCGGGAGGAATTTTTCGCGACCTGCTCATCGGCGACGTCCCACCCAGCGCACTTCGAGACTGGCGCTATTCGGCGATAGCATTCACCGGCGGGGCCATAGTTTTCTTCCTGCATCGTTTTGTGCAGGGGATTCCCGACTCGGTGATCGTGGTTCTCGATGCAGCCGGACTGGCGCTGTTCGCCGTCGCCGGAACTGAAAAAGCTCTGCTCTACAAAATGCATCCGTTCGTCGCCATACTGCTGGGAACCATAACCGGCGTGGGCGGAGGGACGGTGCGGGACATCCTGCTGGCCCAGGTTCCGGTGGTGCTTCGCGCTGACGTCTACGCCACCGCGGCCATGGCGGGAGCGGCTGCGATGATTTTAGGGCGAAGGCTGGGACTGTCATCCACCCTGGCGGCCGTCGTAGGCGGAATCCTTTGCTTTGGCCTTCGCCTGGTCAGCGTCTGGCAGCATTGGAATCTGCCGACAGTTAGTGGATAGCCAGAGCGATTCGCGTGGTGGCTGAATCGCGCGGTTGGCACCGAGTCGTGTGAATTGTCGTGAGATTTAACGTGCGATTTGTCTTACGATTTGAAGCGCGGGCCGATTACTTCTGCTCTGCGGTTTCTTCCTTCGGCGCTACATCTTCCGCAACTATCATCTGCGCCTTAGGAGCCGCCGAATGCGCGGCACGCTCGGCGCGGGCAATATCTCCCAAAGAGACACTAAGAGGCGGCAACGCTTTCGGCTCTACCACCGGAGCCGGTCGCTTGGGCGAACCACTGGCGATGGTTTGCTCGGTGGTGTGCACAGCCGGAAGCTGCGGGACAATTGCGTGTTTCGGTTCTTGCGCAAATCCTTGTGACATCAGCACCACACCGCCTATCAGCAGCTTCAACAAAGTCTTCATAAATGGGTATCACCTGGGCCGGTCCCGCCGGCCACTTGGGTAATATGCAAGTTTGAGGCCACTCACCTGTACAAAAACTCATGCTATCTAGCTGCAACCATTAGAGATATCATTGAGCTGCCCATTCGAAATCAGAGCTGGAAAGGAATTGCTCCAAATCCAGTGGAAACCATTTTCCCACCGGATTGAAGGTCGGCTTGTCGCCTTCTACACTGAAGCTCATGGCTCTTTCTTCCCGCCAACCCGTCCCGCTTGAGCCGTACTTGGTATCTATTCCGAGCGGCTGGTTCTGGATGGGATCGGAAACCGGCCAGGACAATGAATCCCCGCTTCATCGCGTTTGGATAGACGAGTTCCGGATGGCATCCTGCCAGGTAACCAACGCTGCTTACGCGATCTTTGTCAGCGAAACGGGAACCGAACCGGCCCCGTTTTGCGTCAACCCGGACTTCAACCATCCCGAGCAGCCGGTAGTGGCGGTTTCCTGGTTTGAGGCGGAAAAGTATTGCGAATGGCTCAGCGCCAGCACTGGCCAGCGTTACCGATTGCCCACCGAAGCGGAGTGGGAGCGGGCGGCGCGCGGAGGCGTCGAACAGAAGCTGCATCCCTGGGGAGATGAGCCACCGCAATCATTGCCCAATTACGAAAAGCGCTGGCAGAAGGGCCCCGAGCCGGTAGCGCAGTTCGCGCCCAACGCATTCGGTCTATATGACATCTGCGAAAATGTTCACGAGTGGTGCAGTGACTGGTATCAGGCTGACTACTACGCGGTTTCACCCGAACGCAATCCCGCCGGCCCTGACCACGGCACCCGCCGGGCATCACGCGGAGGCTCCTGGCGCCATCACATCAAGGCCAGCCGCTGTGCTGCGCGGTCGAGCATCCCCCCTGATTTTCACTATGCCGATTACGGATTCCGCGTGGTCTGCGCTCTCTAGGTACGGCTCCCCGATCCAGCCAGCCAGCGAAAGAACATATTGACCAGCGCGAGGACGATCGCTCCTATGAAGGCCGCGCCAAACGTGTCCACATGAAAGCCGGGAACGATGGCTGAGGCCAGCTCGATCATGGCGGCGTTGATCACCAGCCAGAACAGTCCGAGCGTGAGCAAAACCAGAGGGAAGGTAACGATCTTAAGGAAGACGCCGAGGGTGGCGTTGACGAAACCGATTACCAGCGCGGCGATCAACGCTGCGATCGGCCCGTTGACGTGGAATCCTGGCACCAGCCGCGCCACAATCCAGAGCGCCAACGCGCTTAACGCCCAATTCAGGAGATGTTTCATAGCAGTCTCCGAAACCGAGACTATAGACTGCCGGCTTATCGGGCGCAACCTGTGTGGTCAATCCCCTCTCATTCGAGAAGGCTTAGCTGCATATGTCGCTCCGCACCTTGCTCCACATCGCGTTGCCCGAGTATGATGCAGCGTTTATGACTGCGAAACCTACTCCCCGTCCGCCCAGCCTGCATGAGAAATCGCAGCTGATGTCCGCCTCCGAAATTGAACGCACCCTGGTCCGCCTGGTCCACGAAATTATCGAGAAAAACAACGGCGCCACCGACCTTGGATTGGTCGGCATCCGGCGGCGCGGTGTGCCCATGGCCCAGCGCCTGGGGCAGATGATCTCGCGCATCGAAAAGACTCCTGTTCCGGTCGGGACTCTGGACATCACGCTGTATCGCGACGACCTCTCCACTCTGGGTCCGAAACCGGTGGTGCAGAAGACCGAGGTCGGCTTTCCGATTACCGGCAAGAACATCATTCTGGTGGATGACGTTCTCTACACCGGCCGCACCATTCGCGCCGCCCTCGATGCCCTGTTCCGCGAAGGACGCCCCAAGCAAGTGCAGCTCTGCGTGCTGATCGATCGCGGACATCGCGAGTTGCCGATCGAGGCCGCTTTCATCGGACGCAAAGTGCAGACCACGGACCGGGAAATTATCGAAGTAAAGCTGCGCGAAGTGGACGACGCGGAGAAAGTTCTATTGGTCGAACGGCAAGACTGAAGGTCGAATCGGATTTCAGATTGAGGATTGTTGATTTCAGATTGTGTTGATCCCCGATTATCCGGTCGGATCTGCGATTTGAAAGCGTCAATCTCAAGTCTGCAATCTAGAATCTACAATCTGAAATCTTCACCCTGAAACTCCGGCTGGCCCTGGCAAAACATGATCAAAGCGGCGCGCGGCTCCCTGCTGGGAATCGAACATCTCGGAGCGCAGGAAATTCTGGGCCTGCTCAATCTTGCCCGGCGCATGAATCCGCAGAAGCCCCGCCCTTTGCTGCGGGGCAAGCGGGTGCTGCTCTTGTTTTATGAAGCTTCCACCCGCACGCGCAGTTCCTTTGAAGTGGCCGCCAAATCGATGGGCGCGATGACTACGCTGGTCCTCTCCAGCGGGTCCAGCATCGAAAAAGGCGAGTCCCTCCTCGACACCGGGTACACGCTGCGCGCCGTCGGCGCCGACGTGATCGTAATTCGTCATCCCCAGGCCGGTGCGGCGGCGCTGATGGCGAAGTATCTGGATATCCCGGTCATCAACGCCGGGGACGGGATGCACGAGCATCCCACGCAGGCACTGCTCGATGCCTACACCATCCTTCGCCACAAGAAAACGCTCAAGGGATTGCAGGTAGCAATCGTGGGTGACATATACCACAGCCGCGTGGCGCGATCTGCCATTCATCTGCTCGCCAAATTTGGCGCGCGCATCACACTTTGCGGACCGCCGGAATTCCTGCCTGAGACCGCTACCACCCTCGCGCCGGGACTGCATATTACGCGCACGGTGGAAGACGCGATCCACGGCGCCGACGTGATTATGACCTTGCGCGTGCAGAAGGAGCGTCTGGCCGGGACCAGGATCAGTTTGCAGGATTACATCGCGCGCTACCAGATGACCATGCCGCGACTCAAGCTGGCCAGGAAAGATGCGATGCTCATGCATCCGGGCCCGATCATCCGCGGACTGGAGCTGACCTGGGAGGTCGCGGATTGCCCGCAGTCGGCGATCGTCGAAGAAGTACGCAACGGGGTGCCAGTGCGCATGGCCGTTTTGGCCAAGGCGCTGGGCAGGGCCAGATGAAAAACAAGAACTTCGATTCCGCAGATATACGCGGATCAACGCGGAGCGGGATGTGTTTGAATCCGGCAGGTCAGAATTGGAATGTTGTTCAATATTGGGACTGGCGGCGCAATTAGAAGAGTCGGCGACAATCCACGTGAATCTGTAGAAAAGAAAGAGTAATAGGAGCGCGAGGGTGCAGCAAAATGAGATTAATAACTTCGATTCCGCAGATTTACGCGGATCAAACCGGCCTAAAGCATCACGAACTAACAGAGAAGCTCATCGGCATTTTCTACGGCATTTACAACGAACTCGGACATGGGTTTCTCGAATCGATCTACGAACAGGCCTTTTCGGTAGCACTTGTCAAGAGGGGCATCTTTTTTTCAGCGCCAGATGGCGGTGCCCGTGTGGTTTCGCGGCCAAAAGATAGGAGATTTTCGTGCCGATTTAGTGGTCGATGAGAAAGTCATCGTCGAACTGAAAAGTGGCCGAGGGATCGAGCCCGCCTGGGAAAAGCAGCTTCTGAACTATCTCCGAGCAACCCAGATCGAAGTCGGGATGTTGTTCAACTTCGGTCCAAGTGCGCAATTCAAACGCTACGTGTTCGAGAATGAAAGAAAAAATCAGCGGCAATCTGCGTAAATCCGCGGAAGAGAAGTAATTAGGTTGCTCATTTGAATCGTAAAGACAATCACAGCCTGCTGATCAAGGGTGGCCGCGTTGTCGACCCCGCCGCCAAGATCGATACGCTCATGGACGTCCTGCTGCGCGACGGGCAGGTTGCCGAGATCGCGCCTCCCGGCAAGATCCGAGGCACAGCACAAGAGAAATTCGATGCGCGAGGCCTGATCGTAGCCCCTGGCTTCATCGATCTGCACGTTCACTTGCGCGAACCTGGACAGGGTTACAAGGAGACTATCGCCACCGGCACCACCGCCGCCGCCGCTGGAGGATTCACGTCGGTTTGCTGTATGCCCAATACGCAGCCCGTCGTCGATTCGCCGGAATGGGTGACATGGATCCAGCGGCCTGAGCGCGGCGCCGTGGTGAACGTGTTCCCGATCGCCGCCGCCACTCACGCCAGCAAGGGCGCCGTGCTCACGGACTTTCGCGGGTTGCAACGGGCGGGCGCGGTGGCCGTCACCGACGACGGCAAACCCATTCTTAGCGACACGGTGATGCGCGAAACCCTTCGCCTGTCTTCCGAAATCAATCTTCCGGTGGTTCAGCACGCGGAAGATACCCGCATGACCGAACGCTGCTCCATGAACGACGGCCCCACCTCGTTTCGCCTGGGCCTGCGCGGCATGAAGGCGGCGGCGGAGGCTTCGATTGTGGACCGCGACGTGCAACTGGCGCAGCAATTCACCGGAGCCCGCCTGCACGTGGCCCACATCTCAACCGCCGACGCCCTGAAGGCAGTGCGACGAGGCAAGCGCAGCAAGTCGCGCGTGACTTGCGAAGTTACGCCTCACCACTTCGCGCTCACCGACGAGGATGTCGGCGACTACGATACGAATTTCAAAATGAATCCGCCGCTGCGCTCCGCGTCGGATCGCGAGGCTATTCTGGCGGCGCTCGCCGACGGAACCATAGACGCAATCGCCACCGATCACGCACCCCACGCCGCTCACGAGAAGATTATCGAGTTCGAACGTGCCGCCTTCGGAATCACGGGATTGGAAACCGCTCTGGGTCTGGCAATCACTCATCTGCATCGCGGGCAGAAACTTTCTCTCAGCCGGATTATCGAACTCTTCACTGCCGGTCCGGCGCGGGTGTTCACTCTAAGAGGCCGTGGAACCCTTGCCCGCGGCAGCCACGCCGACGTCACCATCTTCGATCCGCACAAGCGGTGGACTTTCGACGCGGCGAAGTCGCACTCCCGGTCGCAGAATACGCCGTTCGGCGGGACGCAACTGACGGGAAGGGTTGTGGCAACGATCGTGGGCGGGAAGATCGTGTACCGGGCGGACTAGATGATGTAGGCGCGAGCGTCCCGCTCGCAGCCAATTCCATTAATTCCGAGTGTTGAATGACGCCGCACGAGCGAGGATGCTCGCGCCTACACTAGAATTCCCATCCTCTTCCCCACCCGCTTCAGCACTTCCAGCGCCTTCTGCAATTCGTCATTGGTGTGCGTTGCCGTCATGATCGTGCGAATCCGCGCTTTGCCTTCTGGCACGGTGGGAAACGCGATGCCCGTGCCCAGAACGCCTTCCTTGAACAGCTCGCGGGAAAAGTCCATGGTGAGTTTGCCGTCGCCGATGATGATGGGAGTGATCGGAGTTTCACTGGCCGGAGTGGTCTTGCCTCCGATATCGAAGCCGAGCAAGCCAAGTTCTTTTTTCCAGAAGCGGGTATTCTCCCAGAGTTTCTCGATGCGCTCCGGTTCGTTTTCCAGAACGTCGAAGGCCGCAATGCAGGTGGCCGCCACCGACGGCGGATGCGAAGTGGAGAACAGAAACGGCCGGGCACGATGATAGAGAAAATCGATCAAGTCGCGGGTTCCGCAAACGTATCCGCCCAATGCGCCGATCGCTTTCGATAACGTTCCGACCTGGATATCCACCCGGCCATGCACTTTGAAATGGTCGACAGTGCCACGGCCATTGCGGCCAAGAACTCCCGAGGCATGAGCATCATCGACCATCATGATCGCGCCGTACTTTTCGGCCAGATCGCACAACCCGGGGAGTGGACCGATGTCGCCGTCCATCGAAAAAACCCCGTCGCTGATCAGCAGCTTCTTGCCGGGCTGGTCTTTTACGCTTGCCAACCGCTCTTCTGCCTGGGCGATATTCTTGTGCTCGAAGACGAGAATCTTGGCGCGTGACAGGCGTGCGCCGTCGATGATCGAGGCATGGTTGAGCTGATCGGAGATGATGAAGTCTTCTTTACCCAGCACCGCGGAAACCGTGCCTGCATTGGCCGCGAAACCCGATTGAAAGACTACGCAAGCCTCGACATTTTTGAAGCGCGCGATTTTTTCTTCCAGCTCCATGTGGATTTTCATGGTGCCGGCAATGGTGCGCACCGCCCCTGAGCCAACTCCGTACTTTCGCGTGGCTTCCAGCGCCGCCTCGCGCAGCTTGGGATGCGTGGTCAGGCCGAGATAATTGTTTGAGGCCAGGTTGATAACTTTCTTGCCGTCGAAGGTGCAGACCGCAGCCTGCTCGTCGTCGAGCACGCGCAGGCGAAAATGCGTGCCTTTGGCCTTGAGATCATCGAGCTGGTCGGTCAGGTAGGAAAGAGGATTGGCCCGGGCCGTGGTTGTCGCCATCTTGTGCGCTCCGTTTGCGGAAAGTTCTATTAACAGCCAATAGTTTAATACCGGGTCTTGGAACTTTAGTACCAGAGTCCGTAAATTCAAGAGTCCTAAAACCAGTTTGTTAGTTTTCAGTTCTCAGTTCTTAGTTTTCGGCCATCTGGGCCAGCGTCTTCAGGTCAGATACTTCGAGGTCGGGCTCTCCGGATGCGGCTTTGGCCGCGCCCGCTCCGGGACGGGGCGAGGGGCGATTCACCCAGACGGTAGCAATCCCCAGCGACTTTGCGGGAATCACGTCGTGGTAGACGCTCTGACCGACATGGAGCCAGTGCGCGGGATCGCCGCCCGTTCGCTTCTGTGCCAGCTTGAATATCTGCAACGAAGGTTTGTAGGCCCGCGCCTGTTGCGCCGTGATCACGTGGTCGAAAGGTACCTCGAGGCGGCGCGCTGTAGCGGCGAAAAGATCGTCATCCACGTTGGAAAGAATCGCCAGTCGATAACGGGCCTTGAGCCGGCGAAGCGCCGCGACGGTATCAGGAAAAGGCTGCCAGCCGGCCACGGAATTGGGTAGGGAGCGTACTTGATCTTCAGTGGGCTTGAATCCCAGGCGATTACCGAGTCCGCGCACCACCGACTGGAGAACTTCGCGATAAGTATGAAATTCGCCCTGCTCGGCTTCGGACTCCAGCTCAGAGTAAAGAGTCAGGAGTTCGACGTCGGAGATTTTTTTGCCATGGGCGGCGAGAATGGGCCGCAATGCCGAAAAAATCCCCGTCTCCCAGTCGATGAGGGTGCCGTAGCAGTCGAAGGTGAGTAGTTGGAATTGAGCGAAGTCCAGCATGGTTTCTGGTTACAAAATGCAGCCCACGACTTTACGCCGTGGGCTGATGATGAAGCTGAATACAGAGGCCGGACTACTTCAATTCCAGCGGCTGCTCCAGTTTGAAGCTAAGCGCAGACTCCGCGGGCAGAACGACGTCCTTATTCCCGGTGAATGCAGCGCCACCGGTGCCGGCGCCGCCGCCGGCAAGCGCGCCGATGGCCGCGCCTTTGCCGCCTCCTGCCAGACCGCCGATCAACGCTCCCAGACCGGCGCCGCCGCCCGCCAGGACGGCAGTACGTTTGCCCTTGCCGGTTTCGGTTCGAGTTACCGATGAAGAGGAAATCGACTGCTCAGATCCATTCACCGTGATCGAAGTCAATCGCAATTGCAACACCGCTCCGCCCTTGAACCGGCCCAGAGGCTTTGCGTCCACCACGGTCCCAGCGGCCGCAGCTCCTGCGGGGATCACGGTCCGGCCCTCCACGGAGAGCGGGCTGGCCAGCGTGGCGGTAAAACTCTGGCCGGGCGCACTGATCTTGGAGCCGACCGCTTGCCCCAGGCGAACCGTCAACACTGTGCCCGCCGGAACGATCAATGGCTTCGGGGGCTCAGGTTTCGCCATGGACTTCATATTCGACATGTTTGACATGGTCGAACCTGAACTGTTGTTCGACATCGCGCCACCAGCGTTGTTGCTGGGTGCGGAACTCGCGGTGTTGTCGGTGGGGGCAGCCGGCGCGGCAGGGGCGCTGCTGTTGTTATTTGAATTTGAAACGCTAGAATCTGCCGGCTTGCTGTTGCAGCCGAGCACGAAGAAAGATAGATAGAGTCCCAGGGTGAGTGCAGCCAAGCGGGTTCGCATGATTCCCTCCATGACGGGATGGTTTATCAGAAAGCTGGATGGTGCGCAAATACGTTTAACCGGAAGTGGACGGGATCTCCACCGAGTGGCCTAGATTTTATCCTCATGCGCGGCGGATGTCATGGCGGCGCCGCTCTTTTCTCTCTCTTCTCTTTCTGCGTCGGTTTCGGAATCTCTTTGCACGGGCTCGAGGCCGGCCAGGATGGGTGTGCCAGTGATACTGGCCGATACAACCTCTTCGCCGCCACCCGCGCTCGAAGGCTCCGCCGAATTCTGCTCCTCTTCCGAGATCTCTTCCTCTTGCACCAAAAACTTCGCAGTATTCAGCAGCGGACGGCCGAGAGAGGGGTTGTAACCAGTCCAGGCTCCCTCTGACTCCCCCGCGCGCTCGAACTGCGCCCGCATGGCTTCCATCTTGGAGTCGAGATCGTCGAGATAGTGCAGCAGCAAAGCCTCGGGAAACATCGGCAGTTTGGGCGAACCGAAATCGTATTGACCGTGGTGGCTGATGATCAGGTGCTCAACCAGGGTCTTCAGGGATTCTGGAAACCCGGGTAACTCGGCGAGTTTGGCCTGCAGCATTTCCAGTTCGATGATCATGTGCCCGAGCAACTGGCCGCGGGTGGTGTAGGAAAATGAGCGATTGTAGGTAAGTTCGTGAATCTTGCCGATGTCATGCAAGAAAGCGCCGGTAAGCAGCAGGTCGCGATTCACCTGCGGATAGTTGCGGCACATCAGGTCGCAGGAGTGGAACAGCGAGACCACGTGTTCGAGCAATCCTCCGATGAAAGCGTGATGCAGGGTCTTGGCCGCCGGCGCATTGCGGTAGGCTTCGGCGATTTCAGGATCGGCCATGAAGGCTTCCACCAGAGCCTTGAGATGAGGATCCTTGAAAGTGGATACGTAGCCCGCCAGAGTTCTCCACATTTCGCCGATATCCTTGGTGGTTTTTGGCAGGTAATCGGCAAAGTCGACTTCAGATTCTCCCAGGCGGCGAAGTTTGTGAATGGTGAGCTGGAACCGGTTCTTGTACTTGTTGATCAGGCCCTTGATCTTGACGAAGTCATCCTGTTCAAAAGCGTCGATCGCCTCTTCCACGTTGTCCCACATCTTGGCTTCGAGGTGGCCGCTGCGGTCACCCAGAGTTAAGGCAAGATAAGGTTCGCCGCTTTTCTTTGGTTTGACCTGGCGGGAAACAACCACAAAACTTGATGTGATGACCTTATTTTCGTGCTGGGCACAATCGCAAATGAAGAATTCCTTCATAGATTACGCTTCAGCTTAAACTAGATGATGCCCAGCTTTTTCTTCTTTTTCTTGAGTTCCTTGGCGCCCGCGTCTTTGGCTGTAGTTTCAACCGGTTTGGTCTGGTTCGGGCTGGCGCCGGTGTCCACGTAACCGGGCTTGATGTCGATGTAGGCGTCCTCGCGCAGCTTTTGCAGGTAGGCGCGCAGCGCAGGTTGAAGCTTCTGCATGTAGATCGCGTCCTGAACCTTCGACTCAATATCGCTGAGCGGCGGGACCCCAGCCTTCTGATGTTCCGTAACTTTAAGGACGACAAACCCCTGCTTGGTGCGGGTTACCTCAGAGACTTCACCCGGCTTCATGGCGAAAGTCTGGTCCTCAAGTTCCTTGGCCAGAGTGCCGCGCTTGAAGTATCCGAGATCGCCGCCCTGAGCCGCAGTGGGCCCATCCGAATTTTTCTTGGCGATATCGTCAAACGACGCCCCTTTACGGATCTGGGCCAGCAAGTCTTCGGCCTTTGCCTTGGTCGCGGCAAGCTGCTGGGGGTCTTCAGGAGGCGCACTCTTGTCTTTAGGTTCCGTAGAAATCAGCAGCTCACTCAACCGGATTTGCTCCGGCTGCTCCATTTGACTCTTATGCTCGTCGTAAAACTGCTGCAACTCGTCCTTGGAGATGGACATCCGGGAGCCGACTTCTTTTGAAATTACCTGCTGCGTAATGATCTGATTCTTCAGGTTCTGTTTGAAATCCTCAAACGAAATACCCTTGCCCGACGGCGGCCTTTTCCAGGTCTTCCATCGTTTCCAGCTTCATATCCTTGCGCATTTCGTCGAGCCGCTTGATCACTTCGGTGTCGGCGGTGATGCCCAGGTCTTTGCCCTTTTCGAGCAGCAACTGCTGATCGATCAGATCCCGCAGAACGTCCTTGTCCCGTTCTTCGACCAGCTTGTCGGCGTTGGCAGGGTCCTGCTGTTGCGCTTCCTGCTTTAACTGGTCTTTGCTATGCAGATACTCGCTGCGGGTAACAATTTGATTGTTGATGCGGGCAATGATCTCTTCGACCACGGTGTCGGCGGACAAGACCGGCGGCAAGGCGGCAAAACAAAGCAGCGACAGCCAGGGGAGTAGTTTTCGCATAGGACTTCGGCGGCCGACACTGGGAACTATGAGCTCTACGCGTTGCGGCCTTTTCAAATTGTACCTCCGGAAGCGTCCCCCGGCCACTGAGCCACCGCCAGATCATTCCGTTTTCATGCACCATGAAGGACACCCCGAAGAAATCGCAAGCATCCGCAACTTCGGGCGGCTATGTGCCTGACGGTTCAAGAGCTTAAAGGCGCCACGTCCTGATATCATGATCGGTTTTTAGTTGGTCGCCGTCCCAGTTTCAGGAGAGGTGAATGAAGGTCCTACCCTTTGTGATGTTTACGTCCATTATTTTTGTTTTTTTCGGAGTTGCCAATATTTCGGCCCAGGAGCAGAAAGCCAAATCCACTAAAGCAGCTCCGGCGCCCGGACTGGCGCAACTGGAGAAGATGACGGCACGCTTTGCGCCCACCCCGTTGCGGGTGGATACCTCAAAACTGTCCTCTAGCGACCAGCAGGCCGTGGTGAAGCTGATCGAAGCTGCGCGCATCGTGAACGATATTTTCCTGATGCAGTACTGGAGCGGCGATTCAGCCCTATATGCCAAGCTGCAGAAGGACACCACACCGCTGGGAAGAGCCCGTCTGCACTATTTCTGGATCAACAAGGGCCCCTGGTCGGTGCTTGACGAATTCAAACCTTTTCTGCCAGGCGTTCCGGCGGAGAAACCGAAGGGCGCGAATTTCTATCCCGAGGACATGACCAGGCAGGACTTCGAAACCTGGGTGGCTACTCTGCCGC
Source organism: Terriglobia bacterium (assembly GCA_963734265.1). Taxonomy (GTDB): domain Bacteria; phylum Acidobacteriota; class Terriglobia; order Terriglobales; family Acidobacteriaceae; genus JAIQFF01. The sequence continues at coordinate 443,782 of CAVTGN010000006.1, read as the reverse complement.
AAGAGCAACAAGCACAAGCCAAAAGCTTTTTCACTGTCTTGCGCTGGAAGGACGACCCTGGTGCGAAGGCTCACAGCCAACTAACGGCCATCCCTTACAGTGAGGAGTACAAAGATGACCTCACTCGAGCCTCCAACCTGCTGAAAGAAGCCGCCAGCCTCACCGACAATCAAACGCTGAAGAATTTTCTTAACCTGCGGGCAGATGCTTTCCTCTCCAACGACTACTACGCCAGCGACCTGGCCTGGATGGATCTGGACGCGCCCATCGACATCACGATCGGCCCGTACGAAACCTATAATGACCGATTGTTTGGCTACAAAGCAGCCTTCGAAGCCTATGTAAACCTGCGCGACGATGAAGAAAGCGCCAAGTTTTCCGCCCTGAGCGCGCATCTGCAGGAAATCGAGGACAATCTGCCCATCGATCCGCAATATCGCAATCCAAAGCTGGGGGCCGCGGCGCCGATCCGGGTAGTGGACGAAATCCTCGCCGCCGGCGATGGCAATCGCGGCGATCGCCACCGCGGCCTACAATCTGCCTAACGATGAGCGAGTCGTGCAGCAAAAGGGCAGCAAGCGGGTCATGCTCAAGAACGTGCAGGAAGCCAAGTTTCGCAGCGTGCTGCTGCCGATTGCCCGCCGCATGCTCTCCGAATCCGCTCGGGTAGATGTGAATTTCGAATCATTCTTTACCCACATCGTGGCTCACGAACTCATGCACGGGCTGGGGCCTCACCAGATCAAAGTGGACGGACGAGACACCACGGTGCGAAGCGAACTGAAAGACGTCTACAGCGCGATCGAAGAAGCCAAGGCCGACATCACCGGTTTGTTTGCGCTCCAGTACATGATGGATCACGCCCGCGAAATGAAATTGGCCGGCCGTGCTGCCTTCCGATGAGGCGGCGCAGCGCCAGCTTTACACCACCTACCTGGCCTCGATGTTTCGCAGCCTTCGCTTCGGATTGAGCGACGCCCATGGCAAAGGCATGGCGATTCAGTTCAATACCCTGATGGACAAGGGCGCATTCGCGCAGCAAACCGACGGAACCTTTGCTCTGGACTTGAAGAAATTTCAGCTCGCAGTGCGGGACCTGGATCATGACCTCCTGACCATCGAAGCCCAGGGCGATTATGCGGGTGCGAAGAAGCTGCTGGATGAGATGGGAGTTATCCGCCCGATATTGAATAAGGCCTTCGCGCGTCTGGAGGGAATCCCCACCGACGTTGAACTCGACTTCGTGACCGCGGATGAATTGGCGCCGGAGAAGCCCCAACCGCCAGCCAAGCCAGCGGCGAAAAAGAAATCGCACGGAATGTAGGTGCGAGCGTCCCGCTCGTGCAGGCGCGCAACAGGATCAAGCCTGGGTATTTGCCGTCCGGACCAAAGCCAGGGCGGTCACATCGTTGTGAACTGGGGGCTTCCTCATAAACTGCTGCACGCCATCGATCATGGTCGCGCACAGCTCTTTCGCACTCTCTCCGGCCGCCTGTTGCAATCCGGTCTTCACCCGATCCAGGCCGAATTCTTCGCGCCTTCGCCGGCCTTCCAGCAGACCTTTTGAAACCAGCAAAAGTGCCGCCCCTGGCGGTAAAGCCACCAGAGGCGCCTCGCACGTGGCATGAGAGAAAAGCCCCAGAGGCAGGCCGGTGGCGGGAAGTTCGGCAACGCCGGTTGCGTCACGAAGCAGGCCCGGAGTGTGGCCGGCGTTGAAGTAGCAGATGGTTCCCAGGTCTTCGTTGTAGCAGCCGGCAAAGGCGGGGCAGGAACGGATGCCGCCTTCGGCCGACATGATGGCCCGGTTGAGTTCGAGACAGAGTTCAGCCATGGCATCAGCTTCGTTGACGTCGACGGCGGAGAACAGTTCAGGCGAACGGGTGCGAAAAGTCTGCTGCGCCACTGAAACGATAGTCCCGTTTTCTTCAATGCGCCCCGCGATATCGAGCAGGCCAAATAACACCCGGGTCGGACCAACCCGAACGAAGTCGTAGTGGTCGCCGCCCTGGCGCTCACCGTAGTAGGCCGCCGCCAGTTCCGCCTGATGAAGTTCCGGCACCGCCGCCTGTACCGGCTCCTGCGGACCCGATGACTTCTCGTGGTGGAAGAGAAAAGTCACGATTGACCGGCGAAGTTAGCACAGCAAGCTCGCGCGGGGCAATCGATCGTTGTGGGCAGGCAGTAACCGCAGTGGGACATCAGCCCGCGAAGATGGCAACACACTCGGAGAGTAGCGCCGGCGTCCCGCCGGCTGTCCCGAGGGCATCTTGCCCTCGGCGCCGACAGCCATCTGCTTGTTCGGGGGGAATTACCCCGAGACATTACGCCAGATCAAACAGCAGCACCTCAGAGTCGCTCGTACCCTTCACCACCAGTTGCGGCTCCTCGCTGACCGCCGCACCATCGCCCTGACTGAGCTTCTTGCCGTTCAGTTCGATCGAACCCTTGGCGACTTGCACCCAGGCGTAGCGGCCCGCCTCAAGTTCGTGCTTCACTTCCTGCCCAGGTTCGAGCAGGGTTACGTAGAGCTTGGCATCCTGATGGATGGTGACCGAACCGTCTTTGCCGTCCGGGCCAGCGATCTGGCGGAACTTGCCACGCTTTTCAGATTCAGGGAATGACTTCTGCTCATACCCGGGTTTGTGGCCGCTCCGGTCGGGCAGAATCCATATCTGCAAAAGGTGCGCCGCCTCTGTCTTCGAAGCATTGGCCTCGCTGTGCCGCACGCCGGTGCCTGCGCTCATGCGCTGACCATCGCCGGGGCGAATGATGGAGCCATTTCCCATGCTGTCTTTGTGTTCCAAAGACCCGTCCAGCAGGTAAGTAATGATCTCCATGTCGCGGTGAGGATGCATGGGGAAACCGTGGCCGCCCTGCACCCAGTCCTCATTGATCACGCGCAGGGAGCGAAACCCCATGAAACGCGGATCGTGGTACTGGTCAAAGGAAAATGTGTGGTGAGTATTGAGCCATCCGAAGTCGCCTCCGCCACGCTCGTTACTGCGTCTGATTGTGATCATAGTCGAATCCTCGTTATAACGACTATTTAGATGCAGTCATCCTTCGAACGATTCAGCCGATGAACGCAAGCCCTGGACTGGAGGCAGCCCCTCGGTTTGCCGATGGCTTTCTCGGCGGGAAGAAACAAAGTTCTTCCTTTGCGCACTTTGCGTCCTTTGCGGTTAAAGCTCTTGACCGCCAAGGACGCAAAGGAATCCGCAAAGGTCGCCAAGGCGAGCTCGCCTTGTGATCCGGGAATCATTCGAACCGAGGAAGGGCCCATGCGACGAAACCTCTGGCAACTGGTGTTAGGGCTGGTTCTGCTGGGATGCGGAGGTCAGCCGGGCGAGCTGCCCGTTGGCTTTGTCAACCACACCCGTCACTCCAATGCCGACCTCTGGACGATATGGCAGGGGGCACAGGAAACCCTTTCGCAGCAGGTGGACCTGAATCCCCTGCAAAGGTCATCCTCCGGAGCGGCAGCGGACATTCGCCCCGGAGACCCGCGGGCGCTCGAAATCATGCCGCACCAACTCCAGGTAGGCGGCGAACCCGACGTATCCTCCAGCGTGCTCCTTGCGGCGACCGGCCTGGCGCGGGACAATCCGACCGGAATGATCGCGTGCCCGCAACCGTGCAACGTCCGTTACGCCGCCGCCTATTCCATTTATAGCCGGGACGTCACCCGCTATGCCGCCTCCTGGGAAGACCAGGGCGACAGCTTCACCTTTGTGCTGGAGTATGAGTTCGAAAACCAGATCATGGCCGCACTGGGTTACAGCCTGAAGTGGCGATGATCGATCATCGATGAGCGACGAACGATGATCACTGGCGATTGGGAATCTTAAACAGCACGAGCGGGACGCTCGCGCCTACATTAGTCTGTTGGTTACTTCAGGCCTTCAACCAGATAAAGATCGCAGAGGGTTCGAATGTAGCCGTACACATATCCCTTGGCGTCCGGGGTCATGATGACGCCGTTAATGGTATCGATTCCAGCGGCATCGGCGGGGTCGAGCTGCTTCCAAAGCTTTCTCTGCCCAGTCGCTATGTCGACCTGGTTCACTTGGGTTGGAATCTCACCGTAGCGAAAAACGAACAAGGTGCGTCCATCCGACGACCAGCCGGTTGGTGCTTCGTCGGGTTGGACGCCAGGAACCAGGCGCGCCTCGCCGCCGTTGACTGGAAAAGTATAGAGCTTGCGATCCGGACCAAGAGCCGCCACCAATTCGCCATTAGGCGATGGCACGAAGGTTGAAGAACTTGATCCCTCCGGACTGATGGCGCGCGGGGTACTTCCATCTTCCACCGACTGCACGTAAAGGCGAAGTCCGTGGCCCGGTTCATTTCCCGAAAACACTAGCCGCTTGCCGTCAGCCAGCCAGCGAACCCGAACGTGGTTCATCGAATCATGGCCAAGCGGCTTCGCGTCTCCCACACCTGTCGGCAAAAGGTACATGGCCGCGGGCGAAGTATTGGGACGGGCCACCGCCCATTTTCCGTCAGGAGACAGGGCAACCCCCGTGCCTTCGCCCAGCCGAACCGCCGGAGACCCATCGGTATTGCGAACGTAAACGGCATACTTGGGGCCGCCACCTTCCCCGGCCTCGGAAAAAAGTACGGTCTTGCCGTCGGCGGATAAGTCGCCGGGAGTAGACCAATCCAGCCAGGACAAGTCGCGCTCTTTGGTCTCGCCGGGAGCAAGTCCCACGATGCCGGCGCGGTCAATGCCACGCGTCAGCAGAACGTTGCCCTCTTTGCCGACATCAAGCAAGGTCAGCTCTCCCGGGACGCGCGCCAGGATTCTGGTTTTCCCCGAAAGATCCACGGCGTAAAGAGACCGGTCGCCACCGGTTCGGGTCGCGGTAAACCAGATCTCGTCACCGCTGGGAGACCAGGCCAGTCCCTGGATGCTGTCCCATCCGCCGGAAAGTGTATTTTTCTTTCCCGCCATATCCACAACGGCGACGGAACCGCCGTCATCGCGATGCTGGGGGTGGTCGAGAAATGCTACCAAGTCACCTTTGGGCGAGATGCGGAGATGTCCGATCCATCCGTCCGACACATACAACGGCTTGCCGGGAGGAAACTCAAGTCGTTTTCGCCCGGCGACGTCGTGCACGATGGCGAGTGTCGAGCCGTCGGGGGACCAGTCTGCGAATTCGACATTCTCCAGTACCTCGCGCGGCGCGCCTCCACCCAACGGCACGCGGGCCAGGGTGCCGGAGTACAGGAAGCCCTCAGACGGCCGGCTCTTCAGCGACAGAGCCATCTCTCCGGTTGAGGAAATAGCGAGAACATCAGCCCCGGGCGGATCCATTTCACGCGACTGAGGGCTTTCGGGCCGGGTACTGAAAAGGGAAAGAGGTTTGCCTTCCCAGGCAGCACTGTAGATGACGGTCTTACCGTCGGGAGTGAATCGCGCTGAGCGCACAATGCCGCGGCGAAATGCCAGAGGATGATACGTCGGCAGCGTAGCCTGGACCGGGCGTTTGACCAGAAGTATTGCCCCCAAAGCTCCAATCAGCAGCGCGACCGCGGCGGCCGCCGCTGCCGCGAGATAAACCCGCCTCCGGGGAACATTGTCGTCATCAACCAGGGCGGCCGGTGGGACCGGAGGAACCGGCGCAGCCGGCGATATTTGTCCCGAACTCGTGGACGTGCCGGAAACACTGGCATGGGCGCGCGACGATTCCAGACCCGCGTTTAATACGCTTGAGGTCGCCGCGCAGCTCGGCGGCGGTTTGATAGCGCAGCTCGCGATCCTTGTCCAGGGCTTTTGAAATCACTTCTTCCAGTTTCGCTGGAACTTTGGGGTTCAAAGTCGAAACGTCGGGCGGATTTCGGTTCAGAATCGCCTCAAAGATCACGCCGCTGCTGTTCCCCGAAAACGCAAGTTCCCCGGTAGCCATTTCGTAGAGCACCGCGCCGAAAGCGAACAGGTCGGTGCGCGCGTCAACTTCTTCCGCGCGAACCTGCTCCGGGCGACATGTAAGCCACGGTTCCCATCGTCGAACCGGGGCTGGTCATCATCTCGTGACTGGTGGCGGTGCGAGGACCGGAGCCGTCGGGATCGGCAACCGCGTCCGGAGCCAGCTTGGCCAGGCCGAAATCCAGAAGCTTGGCCTGTCCTCGCCGGGTGACGAAGATGTTTGCCGGTTTGATATCACGATGAATGATTCCCCTGGAATGAGCGGCATCCAGGCCGTCGGCAATTTCGATTGCCAGATTCACCATTTGCTCAGTATCGATGGGCCGACCGGAGATGCGATGCTTGAGCGTCTGCCCATCGAGAAACTCCATCACGATGAAGGTCTGGCCGTCCTGCTCGTCGATTTCGTGGATGGTGCAGATGTTGGGATGATTGAGAGCGGATGCGGAGCGGGCTTCCCGCCGGAAGCGTTCCAGTACCTGATGGTTTTTGGCGACGTCGTCGGGAAGAAACTTGAGTGCGACAAAGCGGCCGAGCTTGGTGTCTTCCGCCTTGTACACAACACCCATGCCACCACCGCCGAGCTTTTCAATAATGCGGTAGTGAGAGATGGTTTGCCCGATCATATTTGGCTGACGGCAGACAAGCAGCGCTGAAAAAAGAAAGCGACAGAAGCGCAATCTTAGGTGGGATTTGTCAGGCAGTCAAACTGGATGGTGGCGAGGGCGGGTCGCGCTAATCTTTAAGCGGAACCATGTTCTTGTCGCCCTGACAGAAGGTTGCAACCCGTTGCAGTCCGCCCTCGGCTTGGGGCAGCAATCTCACCGGGCCGTAGCAATATACCGCGTGCCCATTTTCCGCAAAGTACCAGCGGCCTCCCTTGCGAGCCGGGCGCTGTGCCACGGTACGCTCCACGGGAAATTGCGGCGCCGGAAGGCGATAAGAGCCGTGAAGCGAAACCGACAACAGTAATGTGGCAAGCACTCTCATACGAAGAACCTGGACACTGACTACTTCAATCTCACTTGCTAAATGTGAAGCGACATCCGGCGTTCATCTCCGTCGTCCGAAGCGCCCTTCGGAGGTCGCAACGGAAGTTGCCGGCGCATTTTGCTGGTACCGTGATTCTTGCCATCCGCCGAGGGCGTGGCCCGAGTTGCCGGGGGCTGGGGCTGCGAATCCTGAGGCGTCACCTGAATGACCGGCGGTTTTGTTTTCGATTGAGCCTCGGCGCGAGCCTGGGCCTCCAAATTCTGCTTGTGGATGGCTTTGGACTTGATGTTGCTCAACTGGGCGCTGTCTTCAAACAGCAAGCTGATCAGACTGCGTTGCGAGTCGATGGTTCTCGCCTGTTCCACTACCAACATGGTGAGCAAGCCGTATGAAATCAGGAACAGAACTACCAGCACCGGAAGCAGGGTTCGCTTCGGCTTTACCACCTCTTCATCGCCCGCCAGGTTCCACAAAATGGCACCCCGATCTCTGCCCCTCGGACATGCGGGCACAGTATGGAATGCAGCTTGCGCGCCAATAACGGCGATCGCCCTAACGCGCTCCAGAGAAAAGACTTACAGGTCGTTTCGGGATCGTCAGAGGGATCTGGAAATGCAACTTGCTGCACATAATTGGTAACCCGATTGGGTTACGGATGTGCCAGCGACGCTGCAAACCCCGCGACTGGCAAGGGATTTGAGGACTTGTCTTTGTGAGGCAACGGTTCGCCTTTATGGGCGGACGTTGAGGCTTGGAACTCGACGTAGATCAGATTCGGAGATTGATCCGTGTGACGACCCTGACCTCACGATATTATTGGATATCTGAACTTGCATCGAAGGCACACTGCGCGGACTCCGAGTTTGACGGGGACAACTTCAGGCTTTCAATGTGGTGAAACCATGCTACCAAGGGCCCGAGTGCGACCTCTGAGTCTTTCCACCCCGCTTTGATCCTGTCGGGCGTAGAATTTGGGGACGCTTCCGCCGTTCCTCCGCGCCACAGCCAATACCCGACAGTGCGAATTTGCCCATCTCGCGGAATTTTCGCGGCGAAGGTTTCAAACCATGGCACCGTGATCGGGAACACCGGTAGGGTGTAGTCTGGCAATTTGTTTATGCCGTCACCGTTCAATATATCGTGAAGATGTTCAAGCTGCGTCGAGTCGAGTGCAGATTCAAAGATACTAAGGCTTGAAGTGGGGTTCGGTGGCACGTCTTTTCTGCGCTCAAGATGGAAGCGCCCGTCAGGCAGGACAAGAATGCAATCAGCGCTGGTAGTGGCATTCTTGTGGTCTATCGTTGCTTCGCTGATACTTACAAGGAACGATGCAGAATCGGATTGGAGCTGATTCTGAGCGGTGGCGGGCGTCACTAGCGTGGTGGTGAAGAGAGCGGCGGTCAATAGAGCCATAGAAAGTCTGGAGGTCCAATGACCGGTCCTCTGATCCGGGACTGCAAGTGTTCTGCATCGCGGCTCTAACATAGGAGAATCAGCTCCTTCAAAGCGTCTGCGGACATTCTACTGGCAACCAGCCGGCACTTTTGTTCTGTATACCCAGCCTGATCTATCAGCTTCGTGCATGCGGAATCTGCCAATTCCGACACGCAAAATTTGGCCTTCCCGACCACATCGCGCGGCCCCGAGGCGGCATCTTAAAGTCGCACGTTCGACCAGCGGAGGACCAAGGGTAGCTTGCGAAGTCACTTCCGGTGGGCGTCAGGAAGTATGAAAATCTAAGGTGAGACGTTGCCGGCCTGTACGGTCAATTTATCCAACAAGAAGGAAGCCAGAAAGCTAATGATGAAACTAGTTCGAGCCTCTATCTGCGCGTTGCTGTTGGCCGGTTTGGCCGCAGCCCAGCAGCAGGACCAGAACCCTCCCGTAGAACCAATGGATCAGACTCCGGTCTTCCGGGTGAACGTGGTGTCGCGGACCACCAAAGCCGTGAACTATCGCCACCGCGGCGGTTCCACCACCGTGGACATGAAGGGAACGGACCTCATGCCCGACATCAAAGGCAGGGCGAGGGTTGACAGCAAGGCGGGCCGATTGCAAATCAACGTCGACCTTACACGCATGGGACCGCCCAGCAAGATTGGTCCACAATTCCTGACCTACGTGCTGTGGGCAATTACGCCCGAAGGGCGAGCCAACAATCTGGGAGAAATCGTCCCGGACGAGAGTGGAAAGAGCAGTGTTGATGTCACCACCGATCTTCAGGCCTTTGGCCTGATCGTGACTGCCGAGCCGTATTTTTCGGTGACCCGGCCGAGCAATGAAGTGGTGGCGGAAAACGTCATCCGGCAGGAGACCAGGGGCTTCGAGGAGGCTATCGACGCCAAGTTCGACATGCTTGAAGGCGGCCAATACACCATCGACATGCCCGCCCAGCAACTGCCCTCGGCGACGGCCGATCCCAAGACTCCGCTGACACTTTTGGAAGCGCGCAATGCGGTCGCCATTGCCAAAGCCGCGGGCGCAGCGCAATACGCGCCCGACAGTCTGCAGAAAGCGGAAGACTATCTCAACCGGGCGGAAGACTATCTCCGCCGCAAGCAGGGCAAGACTCCCATCGGCACGGCGGCGCGCGGCGCCACCCAGATGGCGGAAGACGCCCGTGTTCTGACTTTGCGGCGCAAAGAGCAGGAGCGGATCGCGAAGGAAAAGCAGGCCATGCTGGAGAAGCAACAACAGGCCGAAGCTGACGCCCAGGCCTCTGCTGAAGCCGAGGCTAAGGCGAAAGCGCAGGCCGAAGAGGATGCACGCAAACGTTCGCAGGCTGAAGCTGACCGCGCTGCGGCGGAAAGAGCGCAGGCTGAGGCACAGCAGCAACAGGCGCAAGCCGATGCTGCCCGCGCTGCAGCCCTGGCCGCGCAACAGAAAGCTCAGGCAGACGCGGCGGAGGCAATTCGCCAGAAGGAAGCGCAGCGACAGCGTCTGCTCGACCAACTGAATCAGGTGCTGGTAACCAAAGACACTCCCCGCGGCCTGGTCGTGAGCATGCCCGATGTGCTCTTTGATTCCGGCAGCTACACGCTGAAGCCGGCGGCCCGTGAACGTCTCGCCCGAATTTCGGGAATCGTTCTGGCGTATCCCGATCTGAAGCTTGAGATCGAAGGTCACACCGACAGTGTGGGAAGCGATGCATACAACCAGACGTTGTCGGAGAAACGTGCGGCGTCGGTGCGTGATTATCTGGTCGACAACAGCGTTTCCATCAACAACGTAATCGCGCGCGGACTGGGTAAGGCGGACCCGGTTGCAGACAACAGCACCGCCGCAGGAAGAAAACTGAATCGCCGGGTGGAGATGATCGTCTCGGGCGACGTGATTGGAACCCAGATCACCCCCGGAGCAACTTCGACCCCGCCTCCTCCTCCGCAATAGTCTGAGGCCGCAACCGGGCGACGGGCGTCACGCCCGTCGCTCGCTCAGTTTCTTTCCTTATCGAAGTTGTCTGGAAATCTATCCTTGAAAACCCGCACGAGCGGGACGCTCGCGCCCACATTTTCTACGGTACGGTTACCGTTACGGTCGCGGTGTTGCGCCCGTACTGGTTGGTGGCATAGAGGGTGTAGGTGGTGGTTTGACCCGGGTTAACTGTGACGCTTGTGCCTCGCACTGCTCCCACCTGGGGCGAGACGATGACATAGGAAGCGTTGCTCACGCTCCACGACAAGGTGACGTTGCTTCCCGATCCCGTGGACGCGGTTCCGGTGAAGCTGGCAATGCTGGGAGCGGCACCTTGTGGCACGTTCGAGGCGGTATAGACCGGATTCATCTGTATTACTTCAAACGCCGACGCCGGCACCTGCGAGAGATTGTGCAGATCGTCGTTGTCCCAGCGGCTGTCCGGGGCTCCGCTGATGTACATGGCGCTGCCGTTATCGGCCATGATCAATCCATACTTCTTCATCGCACTCAGGATGACCTGAACGTTGGCGGAGAATCCGGAAATATCGTAGCCCGCCTTGAGCCGCAGCCGCATGCCCATCGGCGGCGCATTCGGATTCGTGGATGTCGACGCCCAATGGGAAGCGGGTGGAACCATTGCGGCCCGGCTGTCTGGCAAGGTGAAGCGGATGGCGTGCTGAATCTGGCCGGCGGCGACTTCGTCATAGCGAACCAGGCCGGGGAAAATCGGCAGACCCGCGGCATCGGCGGAAGTCCACGTCCAGGGCCGCTGCTCGTCGGCCAGCAAATCCCAGACCGCGGCTGAGTCCGCATTCCAGCTCCCGTTGCTGTTGGGCACCGAGTTGAAGAGTTCGTAAAGAAAGCAGTTACTGTTATCCAAAACCAGGACGTGGCGATCGCCACCCGGATTGGGATCGCCTTCAATCGGGGCGTTGCCCGGAATCGGCATGGGTCCGGGATCGCTTTCGTCGCCGTAAGCGGTGAAATTCGTATTTACCAGCGCCTGCGTCCCGCTCACAACGACGTAGGGAATTCCGATATTCGAGCCCTGGTACTGCCCCGAGCCAAAGTCAGGATGCAATCCGACGGTGGGCCCGATGAAATTGATGATGGCAGTGGAATTCGTATCGACCGGAGAGGCGGAAATGTCCTGGTTCCAGAGATTGTCGCTGGCGAAGGGGATGAACCCGTTAAGGCTGGCGCCCTGACCGGTGCTCATGGCGCTGCAGGCACTCTGGGTACTGCCTCCGGAACCGCTGCCGCCGCTCGATCCGCTGCCGCTTCCACTACCACTACCGCTTCCACTTCCACTACCCGACCCGCTGCCGCCGGTCGTGCCACCGCCAGAGCTTGTGCCGCCGGAAGTGGTTCCGCCGGAAGAGAGGGTCGAGCCCGTCGAGCCCGCCGCACCGCCTCCGCAGTTCATGCATGAAAATGTCAGTGCCAGCACGGCAAGGGCGGCAGGCAGCCTCTTCCATGAAGACTTCATGACTCCATTTTCACAGGAAATAGCAGCGAAAATGGCGCGCAGTCAGGCATGGCGCGCAGAAATCGGGACATGTACTACCAGCATCTGGCTGATTATTCGTAACCGTTCCTGATCAGACGGCCGCACCATCCGGAAGTAGGTATTCGGATAAGGTTGTAAACTTCAAAGGCTTCGCTCAGAAGAATCCGCCCTATTATTCAGGAGTACGCGATGTTTGGAGAGACCAGCTTGAAACAGATACTCGTCATTTCGCTCCTACTCTTTGCGTCGGCGCGCGGAGATGCGGCGACCAGGCTGAAGGCAAGCTGGAAGAATCCGAATTATTCCGGCCAGCATTTCAAAAGAATTCTCGTCATTGGAATGAGCACTCATTTAAAGACGCGAGCCGACTTCGAAGTCGCGCTTGCCGGCAAAATCACCAGACCGGGAATCAAGGGAATCGCCGGAACTGACATCCTGCTCCGGCCCACGGCTGCTCCGATCGATCCGACATATCTGAGGGAGCAGGTCGCGGCCTTCAGGATCGACGCGATCGTGGTTTCACGATTGGTAAGAGTAGAAAACAAGACCACATACATTCCCGGTCAGGCGTACTTTCTCCCCTACTACAACACTTTTTATGGCTACTACGGAGCTGTCTATCCCGTCGTCTATTCTCCGGACTATCTGGTGAAAGAGAAGACAGTTCGGATTGAAACCAATCTGTACTCCGTCAAACCGCCGGACGGCGAACTCATCTGGACCGGAACCAGCGACACCTTCAATCCTGGTTCAGCCCACAAGGTGATCGCCCCGCTGGTGAATCTGGTGATTAAGGAATTGGAAAAGCAGGCGATTCTTCCTAAGTCAGAAGAGTAAGAGCGGACATGCGCTGCTTAGAAATCGACTTCAGGCTTTTATGGCTCAGCCAGGAATTCGTATTCGTCGATCACTGCGGCCACGGCGACTTTGCCATCGCCGTCATCGACTCGCACCACTTTGCCCTTGCAGTGTACGCGGATGCTTTCGGTAAGAGTGATTTCAGGCGGGAGGGTCAGAGTGAATTCGATCACGGATCCCGGAGCTATCGCCGAGTCCACGTAGAAGCAAATCCCGCGAGCGCTGACATCGCGAGTCTGGGCGTTTTTCTGTTGCGATCCATTGTCTGAATACGTAACCGCCACGGGCAGCCGCAGCGCAAACCGGCGAGTTGCCCGCTTCTCGGGTTCTGTTTCAACCATGAGTTCTCCACGAAAGCAGCATAAGCATGGCGTTTCAAGCCCAGTGTGTCAAGACCGTACTTTGGGTATAGTCGATTCGGAGATGTGCAAACATTTGACTCCCGAGAGGCCGGGAGGCTGCATCCAGACTCTTCAGACTGCATATGCTGAACAATCAGCTTGCGGGCAAAGTCGCCATTATCACCGGCGGTGCTTCCGGCATCGGGCGGGCTACTGCCCTGCTTTTTGCCCGGGAAGGCGCGGCGGTGGTGATCACTGACGTAAACCAGGCAAGTGGAGAGACCGTCGCCGCCGAGGTCACGAAGGCAGGTGGACGGGCTGGATTCGAGGCTGGCGACGTTACCCGCGCGGTCGACTGCCAGCGGGTCGTCGAACGTGCAGTACGCGACTTTGGCGGCATTCACGTCCTCTTTAACAATGCCGGGATTATTCGCCGGGCCTCAGTGGTCGAACTCAGCGAGGCGGACTGGGATCGGGTAATGGCGGTAAACGTGAAGGCGATTTTTCTGATGTCGCGGCTGGCGATTCCGATCATGGAGAAAACTGGCGGCGGCTCCATCATCAATATGGCGTCGGGGTGGGGACTGGCGGGCGGGCCAAGAGCGGCTGTGTATTGCGCTTCCAAGGGTGCGGTAGTGCTGCTGACCAAGGCCATGGCCATCGATCACGGGCCGCAGAAGATTCGCGTAAACTGCATCTGCCCCGGAGACACCGACACGGCCATGTTGCGCAACGAGGCTCATCAGTTGGGAGAACCTGATGATCGATTTCTGGCGGAAGCCACCAGGCGGCCCCTGGGCCGGATCGGCAAGCCGGAAGAAATCGCGCAGGCCGCGCTTTATCTGGCGAGTGATGCCGCGTCGTTCGTGACCGGGACGGCGCTGGTGGTCGATGGCGGAGGACTTGCGGGATCGGCATAGCGGTCGTTGGCCGTTGGTCGTTGGTCGTTGGGCGTTGGTCAACCCGAACGGCAGACACGAACTCTTACAGGAAATTGCGGGAGTCGGCATCGTTGCTTTTGCCAACGACCAACGACGAACGACCAAGGACAGAAACCTGCCCTGCCCAGACCAGGACATCTGGGCCCACGTGAGCTGCGGGAGATCTACCAGCACATGCGCTTAAAAAATAAAGTCGCTCTGATCACCGGCGGGACCTCCGGCATCGGCGCGGCCACCGCTATTCTCTTCGCCCAGGAAGGAGCGAAGGTCGCTGTGACCGGGCGCCACGAGCAGCGTGGCCATGCCGTTACTGCGCAAATTCTGGAAGCTGGCGGCGAGGCTATTTTCCTGCGCACCGACGTTCGCAAAGCCGACCAATGTCGTCGCGCCGTCGATGAAACTACATACGCCTTCGGGCGGCTTGATGTCCTGTTCAACAATGCCGGCGTCTTCTATCCGCATTCTGCGCTCGAGTGCAGCGAGGAAGAATGGGATTTGCAAATCGACATCAACCTGAAAGGAACGTTTCTGATGTCGAAATTCGCTTTGCCCGGAATGATTGCGCGCGGCAGCGGCGTGATCATCAACAACAGCTCGGGCTGGGGAATCGTGGGCGGCGACGCAGCGGTGGCTTACTGCGCCTCGAAAGGTGGAGTTGTGCTCCTGACCAAGGCCATGGCGATCGATCATGGCCGGCAGGGCATCCGGGTGAATTGCATCTGCCCCGGAGACGTTGATACTCCCATGCTGCCGGAGGACGCGCGCATGCGCGGCCAAAAATGGGAGGAGTATCTGGCCGGTTGCAACAATCGTCCTTTGGGAAGAATTGGTACGTCGGACGAGATTGCGAAAGCCGCGCTGTTTTTGGCGTCGGACGATTCTTCTTTCATGACCGGAGCAACCCTGGTTGTCGATGGCGGCGGGACGGCCGACTAATCAGCCGCAAAGGGCAGACGTAGTTGTGATGGCCGAATATGGCGAACACTGCAACGCGTACGGTATCGCAAAATTGGTTTGGACGAGCGCAGCAATCGCTGGTCGAAGGCGTGAACTCGCCTTCGCGCGGCGCTGCCGTGTACTCGCCCGGGCCCGTGTTTCTGGAACGCGGCCAGGGCTCGCACGTCTGGGATGCCGACGGCAACGAATACATCGACTTCATGATGTCGTTTGGGGCGCTCATTCATGGCCACGCGCATCCCAAGCTGGTTGAAGTCGTCTCCCGGGCAATGTCCGAGGGATCGCACTTCGCGGCCGCAACCTCAGCCGAAGTGGAGGCGGCGGAGCGTTTCCGGGGAATGGTCCCGTCAGCCGAAGTGGTGCGCTTCGCTAATACCGGCAGCGAGGCTACGATGTTGGCACTGCGCCTGGCCCGCGCCCACACTCGCCGCACCAAATTCCTAAAATTCGAAGGCCACTACCATGGCTGGTACGATCCTTATCTTTTGAACGCCCACAGCCATCCGCCGGAACAGCTGGCTACGCCCGACAGCCCCGCACGAATCCCGGACTCAGAAGGAATTCCCGCGTCCACTTTTGCCGATGTGGTTTTGGCGCCCTGGAACGACGTCCCCGCCCTGGAGCGCGTCATGAAGGAGCATGGGGCCGAGCTGGCCGCCGTAATTACCGAGCCCATCATGGCGAATATGGGCTGCATCCTGCCGCGCGAGGGATATCTGCAACGGCTGCGCGAGCTGACCCGTGACCACGGCGTGCTGCTGATCCTGGACGAAGTGGTCACCGGATTCCGTTACGCTCCGGGCGGATGCCAGGAGTACTACGGAATTGAGCCGGACATCAGCACCTTCGGCAAGGCTCTGGGCGCGGGATTTCCGGTAGGGGCCGTCGCTGGACCTCGATCCATCCTCGATCGTTTGCGGTGGAGTGAGAACATGGTGCTGCACTACGGAACTTTTAACGGACACCGCCTCACCATGAAAGTGGTTGCGGCGAATCTCGACTTGCTGGCGGGCGCCGGAACCTATCAGAAACTGCACAGCGTGGGCGATGCTGCCATCGCCGGCTTGCGCGAAGTCTTTCGACGACGAAAAATAAAAGCCATCGTGCAGGGCTTCGGGCCCATGTTTCAGATTTACTTCACCGAGTGCGACGCCATTCACGATTATCGCGACTACTGCGCCTACGCAGACACTCATCGCTACTCGCGCTTCGTTCATCGGCTGCTCGAACGGGGCATCTACATGACTCCCTCGAATGGACTGCACTGGATCATCTCCACCGCGCACACAGAAAAAGATGTGGCTACGCTGATTGATGCGGCGGACCGGGCCTGTATTGATCTCGAATGAGAGTCCTCGAATGAAAACCCTGAAATGAAATCCCTCCCATGAAAGCTGCTCGCAAAGACGCTGTCGTGTTTGTCGGCGGTGGGCGCATTACTGGCGCGCTCCTGGCCGGACTGCGCCTGGCGCAGTACGACGGGCCTGTCATTGTCCATGATCGGCACCGAAGCAAATTGACAGAATTGCGCCGGCAATATGGAGTGACGATCGAACCCGATCTCCATCGCGCCGTAGAGCGAGCCCGTCTTCTGATTATTGCCGTGAGGCCAGATTCGGTCCGCGCTCTGCTGGCAAAGCTGGGCGAAATCCCGCTGACATTCGCCGTCAGTCTCGCAGCCGGCATTCCGCTCGCCAATTTGCGGGATTGGATGGGACCGCTCGTTCGTTGGGCGCGGGCTATGCCCAGTCCGGTGGCGCGCAGCGGACACGGCTTGACCGCGCTGACGTTTGCTCGCGACTTCCCGGCGCCGGCTCGGCGCGAGGTGCGAGACCTGTTCGCGAGAGTTGGAAATGTCATCGAAATTCCCGAGAGCAAGTTTGACGCTTTTACTGTCACTTACTCTTCGAGCCACGGTTATCACGCGCTGGCCGGGCTGGCAGAAGCGGCCGAGAAGTTGGGGCTGGTCCGGAAAATCGCAATGACTGCGGCCGCGCACGCACTGGCCGATGGGATCCTGGCGTGGCGAGAGAGCAAGTTTTCTTTGGATGACCTGCTGCGCGAAGCAGCCACACCCGGCGGTATTGCTGCATCTACATTGGCAAGCATGGATCGATCGGGATACAAACGGATTGTGCTGCGAGGATTGCGAGCGGGGATGGCTCGGGCTCGAAAGAACGCGAAATGATGAATGCTTGGGTTCAGCGGTTCGCTTCCGAAGAATCGGACTTTGAATGCCGAGCTGAAGCGCTGCTCCCCAAAATCTCACCATCGGCTGGAAGCTAGTCGCCTCGCCAGCCTGTACATTCGCACCCCTCGATAAAGCGGAAACAGCGGTCCAGGCAGCCGAATTGCCGACCATTCTCCTGGACCTGGCGTGAACGCAAGCCGCCACAGGAAAGACATTCGATCCCGGCGGCGCTCTCTCAGGTCTGCCATCAGCCGGAAATAAGGAATGGACTCCGGATCGAACTCCGCGTCCGAAACAATCGATTGTAAGATTCGGTGCGCAAGCGGTTCTATACATGAATCTCCCGCCAGATTTATTTCTACCGGCGGCGTCTCTCCGAGGAGTTCCTGCGCCAGCGCAAACGTGACCGCGACGATCCGCGCGATACCGAGTCTCGCGGCTTCCCGGTTCAGTGCCGTCCAGTCCAGCCCTTGAGATCGAGCAAGCAGGGCAATGTCGCACAGATTGGAAATCTGCATCCAGGCATGCTTTGCCGCATGAACACAGAGCACGAGCACGAGGTCCTGATCGCATAGCGTACGCAACCTTTGCCCTTCCACGGTGATCTGAACCGCTCGGTCGAAAAACGCACTCACGTCGAAATCGATCGAGTAATGGCGGGGAAGAACCTGCCACTTGATCTCGATCAGATTCCGGCCATGAGCGCCGTCAAACGTGTACTCGTATCCCGACTTCAAGTAGGCGCGTTCGGCGGGCGGGGTCAGGTGCAAAGCAGGGTGGTAACCCAATTCGGCAAGAGCTGATTTGATTGCAGGCAGATCCCGGGAACGAATGAGCAGGTCGAGATCGGAGAACTGGCGCAGGGCGACGTTGCCATACAGAATCTCCGCCGACACCGGTCCCTTGTAAGGCAGGACTTCCAGGCCACGAGCGGCCAGATGGCGATGAATGTTGAGCAGTTCGAGAGTTAACCACAGACTTCGGTGCGCGTTAAGCTTCTCGAGCTGGCGCAGGGGCTCCAGGAATGCGGTTTCAGAGACATCCACCGCGGCAGACAGGCGGCGATAAACGACTGGGACCACGCCGTGGCGCTCCGCGAGTTGAATCAGTCGCTCCCAATTCAAGCCGTGCCGGAGAATTTTTTGGATTCGTGACGAACGTTCTCCGCTCGAGTCCTCGCCGCAGCAGGCCAGAATCAGGTCGAGTTCCGGGTTGAAAACGACGGCGTGACGGTGAGTCTGAAATCGGAGCGCGGGATGGGGCAGCTTGCGGCAAGGTAGTGGCCGTCTGTACTAACTCTGCTCCTGAACCGGAAGATTTTGTCTCCGGAAGAATAATACAAACAATCTCAGAACTTATTGGCTTGGAATGTTCCAGTTCCTCCGCACTTTTCCGTTTGTCCGCTCAATTGATCGCGCACTCGCTGTGTGCGATGGCCAATTGCGCGCTCGTGCCCCGCGGTCATATTCGACGGGTACCCGACGACGCAATAGTTCGCACCATTTAATGCCTTTCGCTGCTTTGTGCAGTGCGCTATGGTGGCAGGTGGTTTGATATGAATCCTCAGATCCTTGAAGCCGGCAAATGCAGTCTGGTGGCCGAGGCGCTGCGATCGTGGGGAGTATTGAAGTTGCGGGCCAGGGGAGTGAGCATGCTTCCCACGGTTTGGCCGGGAGATCTTCTCACCATTCAGTCCCACCGGCCGGCCCAGGCCGAGCCCGGAGAGATCGTGCTGTACATGCGCCGGGGGCGTTTTTTTATTCACCGGGTGGTAAGCAAGAGTCTCACCGGGAACGAAATATTTTTGACCACCCGGGGAGACTGCCTGGCGGAAAACGATCCGCCGGTTCGCGGCCGTGAGTTATTGGGCAAGATCATCGAAGTTGAGCGTGCCGGTTCGAGATTCTCGCCGCCGCGAAAACTTTCGCCGTTTCGCCGGATGCTGGCATACGTGCTTTGCCACTGGAGCCTGGTCCGGCGCGCCGGCTTGCGGCTATGGGCAATTCGCAATCGAGGGCATCGCCAAAACGAAGGCACACTTGTTGAAGCGGCGACGTAACTGAAACTGAACTGACTCAGGCTGGACAAAGACGCGCCGGGCAATTCGCCGCCTGGGCCACGGAGCTGCTAAAGATTGGATCAGAACTGCCAGATCACGCTTGAAATCGGGGGGATGCCGATTCTGCTGCACATGCAGGACGACTCCTTCCGCCAGTTGCTGGCGCTCCGCTATGCCGGATTTGTCGGTTCCGCTGCCCGCCCCAAATTTGAATTCGATATAGAACTGACCGCGCCCCTGACGGATGATCCCGACGAGAACGTCAAGGTACAAATGCGCGATGGCATGTGGCGCTTGCGGCGAGGCGACTTCCGCGCGCAGTGGGACCCGCGCGCCGGACGAGGCCGCATTCGCCAGTCAGCCAACCCTTACTCCATCGACTCCGTTCTACGCATCGTCCACACCCTGATTCTGGCGCGGGAAGGCGGCTTTCTGCTGCATTCCGCCGGGGCCATCCGCAACGGACGGGCCTTTCTGTTTTCGGGAGTGTCGGGCGCGGGGAAAACTACCATCTCGCGCCTTGCGCCTCCGGATGTCACTCTGCTGACCGACGAAGTTTCCTATATCCGCCGCGACGATGATGGATATCGCGCCTGTGGAACTCCCTTCGCCGGCGAGCTGGCGCGAGTGGGAGAGAATTGTTCCGCTCCCATCGAATGCCTGTTTTTGCTAAAGCAGGGTCCGGAGAACGGGATCGAGCCACTGGCCAAAGCGGAAGCCATTCGCAGCCTGATGCGAAACATCCTCTTTTTCGCCGAAGACGCAGAGTTGGTGCAGACCGTTTTTCACTCCGCTTGCGAATTTGTAGAGCGCGTTCCGGTGCAGACCCTGACCTTCGTACCCGATTCGCGGGTGTGGGGAATGATCCAGTGAGCGAGAAATGACGGAAAAACGCAACGCGAAATACATCGCTAAAAGTCGCGCCATTGCCTCCCGCATGCTGGGCGGCGAAATGATGATCATGTCCGCGGTAGATTCCACTTTCTTTACCCTGAATCCCGTGGCCACCGTGATCTGGCAGGCGGCCGACGGGCGCACTCAGCTGTCTGAGATCGTGGAGCAGCAAGTCTGCAGCGAATTCGAGATTGATATGGAAACCGCACGACGCGACGTCGAGCGCTTCGTGGAAGAACTCTCAGCTCACGGCATTCTCATGGTTTCGGACTGTCCGTTTCCGGAATCATCGATCAGCCCGACGGAGGCCGCTTGAGCCTGATGCAGGAGATGGGCCAGCGGGCTCTGGATTTGGGCGTGCCCATGTCTGTCCACTTCGATGTCACTTACCGCTGCAATGAGCGCTGTGTTCACTGCTACCTCGATCACGACGACCACGGCGAGATGACCACCGCCGAGATCAAGCGGGTATTGGAAGAACTGGCGGATGCCGGTACTTTTTTTCTTACCTTCAGTGGCGGCGAAGTGCTGATGCGCCGCGATTTCTTCGAGTTGCTGGAATACGCCCGCCGCCTGATGTTCAACGTAAGAATCAAGACCAATGCAGTCATGATTGGCGCAGCCGAAGCCCGGCGCATGATGGAACTGGGCGTGGACCAGTTGCAGGTCAGCATTTATTCGCACCGTCCAGAGGTTCACGACGCCATCACGAAACTTCCTGGCTCGCTCCGCCGAAGCGTGGAGGCGATCCGCTTTCTCACCGGACAAGGCCTCCGGGTCGTAATCGCCAACGTACTGATGAAGACAAATGTGGGCGACAGTGCTGGAGTGCAGGCTTTGGCCCGCGATTTGGGTGTCGCTTACACTCTGGATCCCACCATTACGCCGAAAATGGACGGCGACAGATCAATCCTGAATCTGCGTATTCCGGGCGCGGAACTGAGTGAGGTATTTCATAACGAAAGCCTGGTGGGAAATGTGGAAGAATTCTGCGCGCCCCCTCCGGTTCCCGCCGAGGACGTAATGGAAGAGTATCCCTGCAGCGCGGGTCACACTCTGGCTTACATTTCTCCTTACGGAGATGTTTTTCCCTGCGTGCAGTTTCCTCTCCCCAGCGGAAACGTGCGGCGGCAAAAATTCATCGATATCTGGCGCCACTCCTCGGAACTCAATGAGGTTCGCTCGATTCAGGCCCGGGATCTTCCGGTCTGCTCCGGTTGCAGCCATGTCGGGACGTGCACGCGCTGTCCCGGGCTGGCCTACATGGAAGGGAATATGCGCGGACCTTCGACGGCCGACTGCGAGAAGTCGTTCCATCGGACCGGGATTCCCTCGGCAAACATGTTGCGCCAGGGGCTGTCCAGCCCGTCGGCTGCGGCAGGCCCGCTGATACAAATACAGTCGGCGGTCGCCTGGATATGAGCCGGCGAAACTCACAATTATTCGTCCATGAACAGGCCATGACGGGGGCCACGACGACGCCCTTCACGAGAATGAGAGCGTAAAACGGTGATTACTTTGGTGTGCGTTGATTCATCGGACCGCGCTGCCAACCTCTGCATTCGCCGTAGAATCAAACGTAAGTATTAGAGAATCCTCAAGCGAACTTCTCCTATGGACTCGACCGAAAGAACGACTGACTCAGGCCGGCGCAGCACCCGAATCCGCGCCCAGATTCCCCTTCGTGTTACCAGCCTCGATGCCATGAATCCGTTCTCAGAGGCGGGGCACACACTCGTGGTCAACACCCAGGGCTGCGGAGTGCGGCTTTCGCGTCCGCTGAAACCGGGGACGGAGATCTTTCTGGACGAACTTCCCGCCGGCACGCGAGCGACTGCCCGCGTGGCCAACTGTGTGCCCTTGGGAACGGAAAGCAAGTACTGGGTGGTGGGAATCGCGCTCGACGCGCCCGGCAACATCTGGGGAGTTCACCCGGCGCCCGAGGATTGGCAATCGGAAGCCGCACTCTCAACCCAGCCGGTCGCCCAGACAGCTGCTGCCAAGGGCGGTGAATGGCCTTATCGTCAATTTTCCAATCGTGGAGAGTTTCATCCCGGCAGAAGGTAGCCGGAGGCCCAAGTTTCTTCCCGAATAAATCCACAGCCGCGATCAAGCCGGCGCAATCGTCACTACTACTGTTTCATCAACTTCGAGAAGTACCGGTTATCGTAAAACATGGTGCTGTTGTGCACGAACTCCAGGACCTTGTGCATTTTGTCGCGGTCTTCGCGGTTCATATCGTTGAAGCGGATGGCGATGCCTGACCCAGGGTCGGTGCGCACCACGCTGCCTGAGGCTTGCAGACGGCCGTCATCGATGGAGAAAATCACCTTCACCGCGGAGTTGGCGGGCAACAGAGCGCTGGTTTCCACATAGCAGCCGCCCAGGCTGACGTCGATCAGGTTACCCAGTACCGGCACCTCACCATCCTGCGGCCGCAATTCGATCGTGACCCGGCACTTCATGCGCGGATACAGGCGGCGATTCTTGCGCGAGGGCTGCTTCTGCTTTTCGATGTACATGCGACGGTCGGCTTCGGCCAGCAGCGCCTCCGCGTCCTTGCCATCGTCGGGGTACAAAGCCTGACCCACACTGAGCGACAGGATGTCTTCGTTGCACACCTCGTGGCCGGCCCGGCGGGCCAATTCACGCAGGCTCTCGGCTTTCTTGGCGGCCGCCTCAGCGGTCAGGCCGGGGGCCACCACCACGAACTCGTCGCCGCCCATGCGGGCCACGTAGTCATACTCGCGGCAGCTGTCTTTCAAGGCCTGGGCGAACAGGCGCAACACGCGGTTGCCTTCCAGGTGTCCAAAGCGGTCGTTGATCTGCTTGAAACCGTCCATGTCGCTGACCATTACGACCAGTGAGGAGGTGTCGCGTTTGCAGCGTGCCAGTTCGCGATCCAGTTGCAGGAACAGAGACCGGGCATTGGGCAATCCAGTGAGGTAGTCAGTGACTGCCGAGCTTTCCGCCTGCTCGTACTTCAAGGCGTTTTCGATGGCCAGTGCCATCTTGGAGCTGATGGCCAGCAGGATTCGCAGGTGATCGGAAGTGAATGCGTCTGTCTCCGCATGATAAAGCGTGAGGACGCCGACCACGCCGGCCAGTCCTTCTAAAGGAATCGCCAGCGCCGAGCGCAAGGTGCTGAACTTTGTCGGGTCGTTCAAATACCCGGGCTCGACCGAAGGATTTCCGTTGATGATAGGTTTCCGGTTCTGTGCCACCCAGCCCGAGAGGCCGGAACCCAGCGGAATGCGGAGCGAGGAAAACAGGCGGTGGTTGTCGCCGCTGACCAGTTCCGGAATCAGTTCGTCGCCGCGCCTCACGTAAATGGCGATGGCGTCATATGGCACCAACCGTCGGAGCTTTACCGAGAAGACCGAAAGGGTTTCGCCCAGGCTCAGCGAAGCGCCCAAATCCTGGCTCAACTCGAACAGGGTCTGGGCCTCTTGCCGGGCCGCCGCAATCGAGGACAGGAAAGTGGCTTCCTGACCGGGGGCGTCCTTGACCGTGATGTCCTCGAATCCGGCCGCCGGCGCCACGCCGGGTTCTACCTTCACCTCGGTGGAAAGCTTCTGTGCGACTTCGTGCCGGGAATGGGATTCCACCAGCTTTTCCAGTTGGCGATAACGCTTTTCCAGGACGGTGACCACTTTGGGGTCAAACGACTTGCCTGATTCCGCCACCAGGCGCTGCATGACCTGCTCCAGCGGCAAGGCTCGCCGGTATTGACGGTCGGAGGCCATGGCGTCAAGAAAATCCACCGATGAGAGAATGCGCGCTCCAATCGGGATCTCCTCGCCCTTCAAGCCGAACGGATATCCGGAGCCATCCCATTTTTCGTGGTGGGCCCGCACGATCGGCACTACTGGATAGGGAAAGCGCACGCGTTCCAGAATCTCCGCGCCCACCAGCGGGTGGATCTTCATTTTTTCAAACTCTTCCGGCGTCAGCCGACCCGGCTTCGAGATGATATGTTCAGGCACAGCGAGCTTGCCGATGTCGTGCAACAGCGCGGCCGCGTGCAGAGCTTCCATCTCTCCCGGAGTCACGCCCAGTTCCTTAGCAACCTCTATGGCGTAGACTCGCACCCGTTGCAGGTGGTCGTGGGTGGTGTGGTCCTTGGCCTCGATGGCCAGCGCCAGAGCTTCGATGGTGCGGAGATGCAGGGTTGCCATTTCCTCCACGTGGCGCTTTTCATCCTCAAGTTTTCCCAGGTACAGACGATAAGAGCGATAGATCAGATAAATGATGGGAACGA
The DNA here is from genome assembly GCA_963734265.1 of Terriglobia bacterium. Taxonomy (GTDB): domain Bacteria; phylum Acidobacteriota; class Terriglobia; order Terriglobales; family Acidobacteriaceae; genus JAIQFF01. The sequence goes on along the minus strand of CAVTGN010000006.1, from coordinate 419,428 downwards.
CCAGCAGTGATGTTTCCCATCCGAATTCGCGGTTGAACCAGCCAATCATTCCGGCGAAGGCGGCGCCAACCAGATAGTAAGGGAATGACCAGAAATAGCATTCCACCCAGATCCGCTTGATCGACTTGTGTTCGGTAAGCGCGATCACGGCCGCGATGGAACCGGTATTGGCCGCGAAATAGCTGATGGCGGCCAGACCCAGCAGCAATGGGTGATTTTTTACCCGGGCGCTGGAGGTCGCCAGGTGATACACGCTGTAAGCAATGCCGATGGCGAAGGCGCTGGCGCACAGATTGAAGACGACCTGGATGGGGCTGGGCCGGTCGCGATAGAAGCACTGGACCAGGATCGCGGCAGTTCCCAGGACCAGGGTTTCGGTAAAGCCAAGTTCTAATATTCCCAGCAGGATAAACAGGAAGTTCACCGACATGGTGCCGGTAATCCCGGGCAAACGAACCTTCAGTCGCGCCGCCAGAATCGCGATCAGGAGGTAGCAGATGAATTGGGCGATATTACGGCTGGTCGGGTTGACGGCGCCGTATACGAGCACACACGTGCCCGCCACCACCACCAGGCTTATTAAGAGCCGGGCACTTAAGCCCAGTTCTCTCCACGACTGAGAGCCGCTACCCACGTCCCTCCGTTGTCACTTTCCTGAATTCGCTTGCTAGATTTCTATAATTTAATATCAGCTAAACTGCCTTCTTACAACAACTTACCTCGTTTTCAGATAAACTTTCGTAACCATAAACTGGCGCGAGCGGAGCATCGGCCTCGGGAAGTCGATTCTTGCGCGCGACTAAGCCAGGGGAAGAGTCCCGCTTTCAGCTACTTGTGACCTCGGGTCTGAAATCCAGGTCGAAACTGTCGCGAACCGCGAGTGAGAAATTACCTGGGATTTGACAGTGGGTTACGAGGGTGTACCAGTTGCGAATGGGGTCACGCAGCCAAGCGATAAAAACTCAGGGCGGCATCGCCTTGCTCCAGCGTGCGGGAACGACGTAGAGGCGCAAACCGGTCGCCGGGATCGAATCGCTTGTCGTGCTCGGCCACGAACACGGTTTGCGCTGTGAGCAGCGGCGATTTAGACAGCAACAGCAGGGTCTGCTCGTAGAGCTTCTCCATGCGGTAGGGAGGATCCAGAAAGATGAAGTCAGCGGCCACGCCTCGGGCTTCCAGTTTGTGCAGCGCTCGGGTGACGTCTTCTCGCAACACCTCGAAGCCGTCTTCGAGGTCAAGCGAACGCAGATTGCGGTCAATCAGACTCGCTGCGGAACTTGAGGATTCCACGAAGTACACCTTGGCTGCTCCCCGGCTCAGAGCCTCAATTCCCACCGCGCCGGTGCCGGCGCAGAGGTCGAGCCAGACTTTCCCGTCGAGAGCAGCGGCATTGCCGGCAGCGAGGACGTTAAACAAGGTTTCGCGCAGGCGGTCGGCTGTGGGGCGCAGGTCCAGCCCGCGAAGTGAGTGCAGCGGACGGCTGCGGAACTTGCCGGCAATCACTCGCATGAGGCTGTCCTATCGGCCATTCCTGATGTTCTGTTACCTTTGATATGGTGAAGTTGCAACTCCCCGCTCCCGGCGGTTGTCTAACTATATAGAATGACTGAAGTGGCTGAAATGGCGGCGGGGCAAAGGACGACGACGAGTTTCTCATGAGGAGTTGGTCCATCTCGGCGGGGCGCATTTTCGGGGTTGAAATCCGCATTCATTGGACTTTTTATTTCCTGCTCCCGCTTTTCGTGTGGTGCACCGAATATGCTGCCCGTCGCACTCCCAACCAGGGGCGAAGTTTGGCCCTGGTCGGGATCATCTTCGCTGCCGTCCTGGTCCATGAACTTGGTCACGCGTTCGTGGCTCAACGCTCCGGAGTTCGGGTGCGGTCCATCACCCTGTTGCCGATCGGCGGAATTACACAGTTGGACGATAGCCAGCCTGCGGTGGATTCTGCCGCCCCGGATTCTCTAACCCCAGACGCAATCGTGAAACTCAAAGCCGCGAACCTCGCTCCCTGGCAGCGCGACATTCGTATCGCCATGGCCGGGCCGCTGGCGAATCTGCTGGTTGCGCTGGTTTCTTGCGGGATCATCCTGGTGGTCGCACCGAATATCGATCTCCGGACCTGGCCCTTTATGCAATCCGGCAACCTTCCCCGCAGTCTGGTATGGGCCAATCTTTATATCGCCGGGTTCAATCTGCTTCCGGCCTATCCCATGGATGGCGGACGAGTGCTGCGCGCGCTGTTTAGCCGAAGCATGGATCCGGTCCAGGCCACGCGTCGGGCGGTTTCAATCGGGCAGGCCTTCGCGACTCTGTTCATCCTGGTAGGCATGCTGATCCCGAACTATTGGCTCACACTGGTGGGATTGTTCCTGTTCATTGCGTCGCAGATGGAAGAGCGCTCGGTGGTCTTTCAGTCGGTGCTGGAGAAGGTGCACCTGGAAGACATCATGCTTACCGACTTCGCCACGCTCTCCCCGGCCGACACTCTCGAGGACGCGCTGGAAAAAGCGGTTCATTCTTTACAGGACGATTTCCCGGTGATTCGCGGCAGCGACATGGTGGGCGTGATTTCCAGGCAGAAGATTCTGGAAGCGCTGCGGGTCGAGGGCAACGGCTACGTTCAGGCGGTAATGAACCGCATATTTGAGGTAGCGCAAAAGGGCGAATCCCTGGCTTCCGCCTTTCGCAAACTCACCGCCCGCAACCTAAGCATTATTCCGGTGGTGGAAGATCAACGCCTGGTGGGAATCGTCACTCTGCAGAATCTGATGCACTCCATGGCCCTGCTGGCGGAAAGCCGCAAGCTGCGCAAGCAAGCTCTCAACTCCTAAAACCAGTCAAAGTGGACCGCTGTTAATTCGTCGCGGCTTACCTGCTAGAACCTCACGACTACTCCGATGGTGGGCTCGGCCATGTGGCCCCGGTCTCCGGTAAACAGGTTCTGTACTTTGAAGTCCGGCGCTTTATAGAGCAGGCCGCGGTATTGCAGTCGCAGAGCCAGGTGGCTGGAGACATCCGACCCGCGAATGAAGGGCAGACTGGAGAAGATTCGCCAATCGACTCCCCCGCCGTATAGAAAAGCCGGCTTGGTTTGCCGGGAAGCCGGAATCGTGGTCAACACCTCATCGACGGTGTTCGAATCGTAGCTGGGATAGAACACCAGCGCTCCTCCGCCGGCGAATATAAAAGGTTCAAACTTCGTCGACTGGTGGAAGTTGAACACGTAAGCTCCGGAGTATTCGCCGATGGTGGTGTGAATGCGGTAGGTTAACGGGGACGAGAAATAAATCTGCGAGTTCGCGGTGTGGGCGTAATTGATTTCCACCGAACTGTGCTCGCTGAACCGGTATCTACCTGTCACCAGCACATTCCCCGAGGTCGTCGGAGTGAGGGTGGTGCCGTTGCCCTCGGATTGTTTGCTGAAGACAGCGCCGCCGTTCAAGCTCACTTCGTAGCGGTTGTCCTGGGCAAAACCAATGGATGTGAGCAAGAAAATTGCCGCCACCGCAATGCCGCTTGTCCTTAACATCAATTGTCCTCGCACGACCATCAGGTTAAGTTTCATTCCGGATGATTGGAACCGCTAAAGAGGTTTCCGGGATGCATAGCCGCAAATCATATTTCGGCTTTCCGCTCTGATCCAAACCTTTGCCAGATGTTCGGAATAGCCAGTGGTTCAGAACAGACGGATCGCCTTGGCCTGCTCAATTGCTGGAACCTTTCTAAGTTCGGCCAGCACCTCCGGGGATACGCGCCCATCCACGTGAACCACGGCAATCGCATCCCGGGGCGCACCCGGTTTTCCATTACCCACGCGCCGGCCCAGGGAGAAGTCGGCAATATTGATCTGGTGCTTGCCCAGAATCGTGCCAACCTTTCCGATCACGCCGGGGACGTCCCGGTTACGCATGTAAATGAGGCTGCGTTCGAGGGGAGCTTCTACGTCGATCCCATCGACATGCAGAAGCCGGGGAGTGTTTTTGTGCAGGACCGCGCCTTTGACCAGGTGCTCTTCGTGTGCGGTCTTGAGCAGAATGGAGAGAACGCTGCCCGAACCGCCGCTCGAACTTTTCGGCTTGCGCGATTCGTGGATGCGGAGCCCGCGGGAGGAAGCAATCGCGGCTGCATTCACCAGGTTCGCTTTCTCTTCCAGTGATTCGTTGAGGATACCTTTGACGGCCGCATTGCGGATCAGTTCGGTCTTGCCTTCGGCAATATGTCCGGAGTAGCGGACGGAAATTTCCTCCAGGGTGCCGTCGCTGACTTGTGCCAGGAACGCGCCCAGCCTCTCGGCCAGGATAATGTAGGGCTGAAGTTCAAGATATTCGTCGTGCGATACCGAGGGAACGTTCACCGCATTCTGAATGACTCCGTCCTTCAAATATTCCTTTACCTGATGCGCGATCTGGTAGCCGACAGCTTCCTGAGCCTCGTAGGTGGAACCTGCGATATGGGGCGTCAGGATTACGTTCTCGATTGCCGTCAGCGGCGAGTTCTTCAGCGGCTCTTCGGTGAAAACATCCAGCGCCGCTCCCGCCACCCGGCCCTGCTTCAGGCCCTGGGCGAGTGCGGCCTCATCGATCAATTCCCCGCGCGCGCAGTTGACCAGGCGCACGCCCGCCTTCATCTTCTTGATGGATTCGGCGTTGATCATGCCCGCGGTTTGCGGCGTGAGCCCCACGTGGAGGCTCAGATAATCGGCGGCGGCATAAACTTCTTCCAGCTTGGCCAGGCTTATGCCCTGCTCTTTCGCCACCGCCGTGGAAACGAAAGGATCGTGCGCAATCACTTCCATCCCGAAAGCACGCGCCCGCCGGGCGACTTCCATCCCGACTCTTCCCAGGCCCACGACGCCTATCGTCTTGCCTCTCAGTTCGGTACCTTGCAGAGATTTCTTCTCCCACTTGCCGGCATGCATCAATTCATTGGCGCGCCCGACATGGCGAGCCATGGCCAGCATCAGGGCAAAAGTGTGCTCCGCCACGGCAATGGCATTGGCGCCCGGCGTGTTCATGACCGCGATCCCCTTACGGGTGGCGGCGTCCAGATCGATGTTGTCCACGCCCACGCCGGCGCGGCCAATCACTCGCAGCTTGCGGGCATGTTCGAGCAGTGTGGCGTCCACCTGCACCGCCGAGCGCACGATCAGCGCATCCGCCGACTCCAGTTGTTCGGCCAGTTTGCCGTCGAGTTGATCCGACGTGACTACGGTCCAGCGCGGTTCGCGCAGTAAATTCACCGCGGATGAGGAAATTTTCTCTGCTACGACGACTTTCATGATTTGGGTTCGCCCGTCAAGAATACGTTGCCTTTCATTTGCCTGCTACAGTCAATTCACGCTACAGCCAATCCAGCCTGGTTCGCCAAGCAGAAGTTTTTACCCGAAAGTGACACACCATTGACAGGTGTCCATCGGCCGCTTTGTACGCTGATTACAGAAACCCTCCCCCACCCTGAGGATCATGATGAAAACTATCCTCTCTCTTCTGCCTGTCCTTCTGACGATCGCGTTTCTCGCATTGTTCACTTTGGGATGCGGCGGCTACATGTCCGGCTCAAGCTCAGGCATGATGGCGGCTGGAACTCCACGCATCGCAGATCCGTTGGTTCCGAACACGTCAACTGCCGGCGGCGCCGGGTTTATCTTGACCGTAAATGGCGACGGGTTCATCAATCAGTCGGTTATTTATTGGGATTCCACGGCGCATACGACCCAGTTCATGACCAGCGGGCAGCTCACGACTGCGATCACCGCCGCCGAGGTTGCCCACGCCGGCATGGTGCCCGTCTATGTGCGAAACCCGGGCGGAAGCGGAATCTACAGCAATCAAACGGCTCCCACTTCCAACACCGTGACCTTTATGGTGCAGTAATAGAAAGGCGCGGTAATCGCGCCATCGGGAGAAGGCCGGAGTCGATCGCCTCAAGCTCAAGCGCCTACCGGTTGCCGCTTTTCTGACAGGCTGCGGGCGTACACTTCCTGAGCTGCCCTTACGGCCGCGCCATATTCCACTGGCTTGCCGGTTACAGTGGCGAGTACGTGCTCGAGCGCGCCCAGAATTCCAATAGTGTCGAGATAGTCGTAGTAGCCCAGGTGCGCGATGCGGAACAGCTTGCCCTTCATCTCGCTCTGACCATTGGCGACTACCGCCGCAAACGATTCCCGGAACTCCTTCACAATCGCGTTAGAGTCGGCCCCCGCCGGAGATTGGATCGCGGTGAGCGCAGCTGCGGGAGATGAAGCTGCGAATAGTTTCAATCCCAGCGCCTGCGCCCCGGCGCGGGTCATCTCCGCCGCCAGTTCGGCATTGTTAATCAAGGCTTCGCGTCCGGCCGCGAGATCGCCGTTACCCATCTGCCGGATGAAGTCGAGCGCCGCGCCCAGCGCCGCGAAAAGTGAGGTCGCGGGCGTGTAGGCCGACTCCCCCTTGGCCGCGGCTTTCCGCTCCTTGCGGAAGTCGAAGTAGTAGCGTGGAGACTTGGCCGTCTCCATGCGCTTCCAGGCCCGCTCGCTGACGGCACAGTAGGCCAAGCCGGGCGGAATCATCAATGCCTTCTGTGAGCCGCCGATGATGACGTCAACGCCCCACCCGTCCAGATCGAAGTGGGTAGTGCCCAGGCCGGTGATGGCGTCTACAACCAGAAGCGTCTCGTCGCCCTGAGCGCGGACCAGCTTCGCAATGCCCTCAACGTCATGCCGGGCGCCGGTCGAGCTCTCCGTCGCCTGCATATAGACGGCGCGCACATCAGGAGTCAGTTTCTTGCTGACTTCGTCCAGCGAAAATGTCTCCCCGTAGGGCGCGCTGACCAGTTCAACGGTACAGCCAAAAGCCTTGGCCAGATCGCGCCAGCGTTCGCCAAACTTGCCGGCGGTCAGCACCAGAACTTTATCGCCCGGCGAGGTGAGGTTTGAGACCGAACCCTCCATCACGCCGGTGCCGGAAGAAGCCAGCACCAGAACGTCATTGCCGGTGCCAATGAATTCCTTCATGTCCGCCAACACGCGCGAGTAGAGGGCGCGGAAGTCGGCAGTGCGATGATGCATGGCGAATGACGCCATGGCGGTCTGCGCCGCCGGCAGTATGGGTGTAGGCCCAGGAGTGAAGAGACGGTTCTTTCGCAGCATTTATAAAGGAGTCCTTTGTAAGAAGATCGTTCTAGTTTACCGAATCAGAGGGATTTACGCATTGCGAAGGGCGATTACGTTCGTTCCGTAGAGACGTAGCTTGCTACGTCTCCTATCACGAGCCCAGACGTAGCAAGCTACGTCTCTACGACAAAACACGCGGGCGGTAATCGGTAGAAACTGGTTGCACGATTCTCCCACGCTATAATCCCTCCATGAGCCTCCCTGAGCAGATTCAGCAAGACATTATCACCGCCATGAAAGCTCGTGATGAGCACCGGCTGTCCACGCTGCGCATGGTCAAAACCGCGCTCAAAAATCGCGAGATCGAAAAGATGGCGCCGCTCGACGACAAAGAAGCACAGCAGGTCCTGACCACGCTGATCAAGCAGCGCAAGGACTCCGTCGAGCAATTCACCAAGGGTGGCCGCCAGGAAATGGCCGATAAGGAAGCCGCCGAGATCACGCTGATCGAAGCCTACATGCCCAAGGCGGCGAGCGAGGATCAGGTGGTGGCCGGCGTGAGAGCGGTCATCGCCGAAATGGGTTCTCCCACCATGAAAGAGATGGGCACGGTGATGAAGAATGTCATGGCACGCTTTTCGGGTGCAGGAATTCGTGTGGACGGGAAACTGGTGAGCGATGCGGTGAAACGGGAACTAGCAGGAAAATAGCGAGGTTCGGGTTTCGGGGAACTTACCGACTCCTCTGCAATTCCCGATACGCCGCGCTCTTCGAAACTCCCATCTCTTTGGCGATTTTCTTCAGCGCCGCTTTCTCATCCAGCTTTTCTTCGGCCATGATCTGCTGCAGCCGCTTACGGACACTCACCCCGGCTGCGGCTTTTTGTCCTGTGTCTTCCGCTTTGCCGATCAGCAGCGTGATCTCGCCCTTGATGTCGCCCCGCGCGTTCAGTGTTTCGAGAATCTCGCTGGCCCGGCCGCGCAGGAATTCTTCATGAATCTTGCTGACCTCGCGCGCGATCACCAGTTGACGTTCTCCCCCTAGAATCTCCACTACATCTTCGACAGCTTCTTTCACCCGATGCGGCGCTTCGTAGAAGACCTGCGTCCGCGGCGACGCTTTGATGCTCTCCAGCATTTGCCGCCGCTGCCCGCTTTTCGGGGGCAAAAATCCGCTGAAGCGAAACGAATCCGTGGGCAGTCCGCTGGCTACCAGCGCCGCCAGAAACGCCGACGCGCCGGGGATCGGCACCACCGGAATGTGATGCCGGATGGCGAGAGAGATCAGGCGATATCCGGGATCGGAGATGCCCGGCATGCCGGCATCGGTCACCAGCGCGACGCGAGCGCCACCCTCGAGGTCAAGCACCAGTTCCGCCGCACGGGTCATCTCATTGTGTTCGTGATAACTCGTCGTTCGAGTCGAGATGCCGTAGTGGTTCAGCAGCTTTTGGGTCTGACGGGTGTCTTCGCAGGCGATCACGTCAGCTTCTTTGAGCACGCGGACAGCCCGCAGCGTGATGTCTTCCAGGTTGCCGATGGGCGTTGCCACCAGGTAAAGTCCCGGCGCCAGAACGCTCGCCGTACTTGAACCTGATCCTGCACCGGTTTTCATGAGGCGAGTCTAACATTGGGTGCGCGGTTGGATACCCTTACCATGCCCGCCTGTTCATTGACGTAGGTCGGATACAAACCCTAGAATCAAAAGGATGGCTCTCAGCTGACAGCTATAAGCTTTCAGTTCAAAACACAAGGCTGATAGCTGACAGCTGAGAGCTCCAGAGTTCAGGAAGTCCATGCCACTTTACGAATACGAGTGCAAGAAGTGCCACCATCGCTTCGAGCGACTCCAGAAATTTTCCGATCCCCATGTGAAGAAATGCCCGAAGTGCGGCGGACCGATCGAGCAGGTTATCTCGGCGCCGGCAGTGCAGTTCAAGGGTTCGGGATGGTACGTCACCGACTACGCCAAGAAGTCTTCGGCGCCTTCTTCCTCTTCCAATTCTTCCAACGGCGATTCGTCTTCCAAGAAGGAAGGCAAGTCGAAGTCAGAAGATTCCTCGAAGTCCGAAAGTTCCCAGAAATCTGAAGGCTCCAAGAAGTCAGAAGAATCGTCGAAGAAGGCCGAGAAGTAGATTGCGGTGGCGAGATCTGAATTCGCCCAGCGCGGGCGAGTCGCCCGCGACCACATTTTTATTTCCTTACTTTCTGGCCTTGAGCCACCAGAGCAGTGCCGAGCCGGCCGCGATGGCAGCAACCGCGAGGCCAGCACGCTTCATCGAACTTTCCAGCTCGCGCCGTCTGTGATCAACTTGCGGTTTTTCCGGATAACTTCCGTCCGGAATCGTAGGCCCCCGCAAAGCCATGGCAATGACCTCAGCCAGGTGCAAACCTTGTCGATCGGTGGATTGGGCGATCTGCTCGCGGCAACTGAAGCCGTCGGCAATGATCAGGCTATCGGACGGAGCCTGCCGCACCGCCGGCAGAAGTTCCAATTCTCCGATCGCCATCGACACGTCGTACTTGTTCTCATCAAAACCGAACGAGCCTGCCATACCGCAGCAACCTGGCGCCGGTACGCTCCAATCGATTCCCATCCGTCCGAGAACCGACTCTTCATCGGTCTTCATGAGCGACTTGTGGTGGCAATGGCCGCGGATGCGGACTTTTGCGGACAACTTGGGAAGCTCAAAATCTGACGACCTCTTCTCCAGAAACTCGCTGAGAAGAAAAGTCAGTCGGGAGAGCTGGTGTGCCCGTTCATCATGCGGGAAGAGGGTTAAGCATTTCGTCGCGAAAGACGGCAGCACCACTCGGCTCCAGCACAACAATCGGAATTTCCGCTTCGATTTCCGTGGCCAAGGCATCAAGCGTTTGCAGCAGCAACCGCTTGGCACGATCTACAATTTTGGGCGTATCCAGGCGATGAGGATTGCTCCCGCATTTGCGGCTGGCCTTGCGGATCAGGTCTTGTCGCTTGAGGAAATCGTTCTTCTGCCAAACTGACTAAGCCATCAAATGAAGAATTTTAGATGGAACGACTTTCTAGCTGGTTATCTTGGTATTTGGGCGCTCTATTGCTCCATCACAGGCACTTTGTGGAACATTCCCAGACACTCATTCAGGATAGAGCGGTTTCCCGTGAAGACATCTTGGGGACGATTTCTACTTGCACTGACTGCTCTTGCGGCGGGGCTCTTCATCGTTTGGGACATGCATCACAGAATCAGCCGCTAAATTGAAACTGGGACACTACCGGAATCCGGCTTTATGCCCCGGCACCGCAAACCTCCGGAAGAGATCCTGACCCGGAAGGACCTGGCGGATTTGCAACAACGCCTCTCAATGATGAGCATCGCCGCATCACCGCCGTACAAGACTCCTATCAGTACACCCGGGGTGCCGCATCTTTCCGGGGCACTTTCCGACTGCGAGGGCGATACAGGACTTGTTCAAGCGTGGAAACAGATGAGGAAGTGGCGCTAATTGACATGCGCGTGGCCGCCGAGCTAGCTCTGGACAGGAAGCTGCTACGTCAACTCGAGGGTGCGCGGGGAAGATTGGAAAAGGCCGCGCGGAGTCGTTGCGCGTGCGCCGCGTGGGAAACCTACTTGAGTTTCCGCGCCAGTATTCGGTGCGGTGACCTACAGTGATTACCCGATTGCCCGTCAAGCCGCCGGCGCCTTATCGTGTGCGCATTCATCCCGGGGCGGCACTGGAACATCTCTCCCAATCGCTGCGAAGGTGCCGTTCCGCCTTTGGGCTTCACGCAGCAGCCACAAAATCTCAGCATCCTAATTCCGCGATGCAAGTTGTATCAGTCCTCTCATAATTTCGTGGCGTCTCAGCTCAAGAACGACCTAGATGGAGAAATCCTTACCGTCGACTTTGTCCGAACTGCATCTAAGCGTGAGGAACGTTGATGATCCGAATCATCACAATCGAACGAGAATACGGCTCGGGAGCGGCTCAGATCGCCGAAGATCTTGCTGCCCAACTGGGTTGGAAGCTCTGGGATCAACTTCTCACACAAGAGATCGCCCGACTCGCACACTGTGAGCAGTCCGTCGTTGAGATGCACGAAGAGCGTCGCGACCCACTCTATTACCGTTTGCTCAAGTCGTTCGCGCTTGGAAGTTATGAGGGTAGCCCTGGCGTGCCAGTTGAGTCTCTTGACGCTGATAGCATTGTCAGAATCTCTCAACGCGTGGTTGAACAAGCCGCCGCCTTGGGGAATTGCGTACTTGTGGGAAGAGGGTCGCAGCACTTCCTGCGAGCCCGCGGCGACGCTCTGCGTTTCTTTCTATATGCTCCTCGAGAAGAGAAAATACGTCGCCTGGTCTCCCAAGGCAACACCGAAGACGATGCAGAAAGATTGGTTGCTACGGTCGACCGTGAGCGTGCTGCTTTCATTAAAAGGTACTTCCGCGCCGAGTGGCCTAACCGGTCTGTGTACCACGCCATGATCAATACTGCGTCGGGGAACGAAACGGTGATTCAGGCGATCATAAGTTTCCTCCAAAAATCCGACAAAGGACCAGGCAAATCACACTCGGGGATGCTGTCACAGTGATTGGCACTCAAATGAGACTTGTATTGCAAACTCATAGTGGATACGCGAGTTACGGATGGTGCGCCCGTAGGCCCACCCCTGCCGAGGCTTGCCGCTATCTTGGTGGCTTTGTCGGCTTCGATCCGTTTCCGATGTTTTTGAATTGCGTTCGCGACCCCCAACAGCTTCAACCCTTGGACTGGCTGCCGACCATGATGAAAGCCGCTGCCCAGAAGAAGAAGTAAAACGCGGTCGTGCGCATCATCTCAATTTCATGCCATTTTGAGACGCGGCGAATTCATCCTTAGAGCACCCCGCCGTACACGCAAGCACTCCATTCAACGAATTGTGCCACGCATGGGCGATCATTCCAGGACGAACGCATCTGCGGCAATGCGCTAAAATCCCGGACAACACGCGCCGTGGAAAATCTGGGCCTATCCCGTGAAAGCAGGTTACCTAAGCAGACTGGAATGCGGCGGCCAACGAATCCGAACCATCGTAAAACATCATCGGCTATATCAGCCACCGGAAACCGGAGCAGTGCGGGGAGACATCTGTGAAAGGTCTGCCAATTGATGATCAATCAGCCCTCTGTCAAATCCGATTACCAAAAGTACCGCCATGGCTCCTCAACTGTGCAATATTTGCGCGCTGACGCATTCCACCCTACCTTAGCTAATTGCGGTGCATAAGCTCGGCTTCATCCAGTTGATGCGTCAATTGGGCGCCCCGAGATTTGCGCTGCGCTTTCCAGCCGGAAAATGTTTTCTGTACCCGGTCGAGATAAATGTAATAGACCGGGGTGATGTAAAGCGTCACCACTTGCGAGAAAAGCAGACCGCCGACGACCGCGAGGCCCAGTCCGCGTCGCGAGTCCGCACCCGCGCCGACGCCGAGCGCGATCGGCAATGTGCCCATAAGAGCTGCTGCGGTGGTCATCATGATCGGACGGAAGCGGATGAGGGCACCCTGGTAGATAGATTCTTCAGGGCTCTTGCCATCGTTGCGTTCTGCGTCGAGCGCGAAGTCGATCATCATGATGGCGTTCTTCTTCACGATACCGATCAGCATGATGATGCCGACAAAAGAGTATAGGTTTAGTTCCTGATGGAAGATCATGAGGGTGAACAATGCACCCACGCCTGCAGAGGGCAGGCCGGACAGAATCGTGATTGGATGCACGAAGCTTTCATACAGAACGCCGAGAATAATGTAGATGACGAGAATCGCGGCTACGAGTAGCAAGCCAAGCCCGACGAAGGAATTCTGAAAGGCTTGCGCGGTTCCCTGAAACGTTCCGGTCACGTCGGCCGGCATGATCTTGCGGACCTGCTCCTCGACGAACTTGGTGGCATCGCCCAACGCCACACCCGGCCTGAGATTGAAGCTGACGGTAACACCGGGCAACTGCCCAAAGTGATTGACAGTGAGCGGGCCAAGCGACGGAACAAGTTTCGCGACCGTATCGAGCGGAACTAATTTGCCTGAATTGGAGTGTATGTACAGCTCGGAGAGTTCCGCCGGGTTGTTTTGGAATTGCGGCAGCAATTCCGTAATCACGTAATACTCATTATTGGGTGTGTAGATTAGGCTGGTCTGGCGTGTACCGTACGCCGAATACAAGGAGTTGGCAACCTGGTCAGGCGAAACGCCCAGCGCGTAGGCCTTGTCGCGATCGACATCGATCGTCAGTTGCGGGTTCTGCACCTGTAGGTCACTGGTGACATCTTGGAGCAGTGAGGATTGCCTGAGTGCAGCTTCTACCTTCGGAGCCAGCGCATAGAGCCTGTCCGTATCCGGAGTCTGCATCGTGTACTGGTATTGCGACTTGGTCAGATTGCCGCCGATACGGATGGTCGGCGGAACTTGCAAATACACGTTAATGCCCGGAATGTTCGCCATCTTCGGACGTAGTTCCTGGATCACGTCCATGGCGCTCATCCTATTGACGCGGTCTTTTTTGTCTTTCAAGCGGAAAAAGATGCGTCCCTGGTTTGTTGGTTGGCCGATCGACGACATCGTGTTCAGCACACTGGGATCGTTGCGGACAATATCGGCCGCCTGTTGCTGCAATTTCATCATGTCTCCGAAAGCGATGCCCTGTTGCGCTTCGGTAAAAGCGAAGACTAAACCTTGATCTTCGTCTGGAATAAAACCGGTCTTCGACTGGGTGAACAAATAATAGGTAAGGCCGATGACCACGAACGAGATCAGCAAAGTAACGAAGCGATGACGCAGGACTCGCTTCAGCGACCAGTCGTAGCCCCTTAGCCAGGAATCAAAGACTTTTTCGCTCCCGTTGTAGAACCTGCCATGTTTCTCTTTTCCCGAAGGTTTAAGGAAGCGGCTGCAAAGCATCGGCGTGAGGGTGAGCGAAACGAAGCCGGAAATGAGAATCGAAATAGCAATAACCACCGCGAATTCGTGAAGAAGGCGTCCGATGATGCCGCCCATGAATAACAGCGGGATAAATACAGCTGCTAGAGAGAGAGTCATGGACAGAATGGTGAAGCCGATTTCGCCCGAGCCATCGATGGCCGCGTGCAGCGGAGACGCCCCCATCTCCATGTGGCGCACGATATTCTCCAGCATCACGATGGCGTCATCGACAACGAAGCCCACCGACAGAGTGAGTGCCATCAGTGACAGGTTGTCAAGGCTGTAGCCGAGCAGATACATCACCGAGAACGTGCCGATGATCGATAGCGGTAACGCGAGCGCCGGAATGACCGTCGCCGAAACATTGCGCAGGAAGAGGAAGATCACCAAGACGACCAATCCGATGGTCAGCATGAGGGTGAACTTCACGTCGTCGACCGACCCCCGAATGGAAACCGAACGGTCATAGAGGGTATCGCTTTGAACTGCGGCCGGGATCTGCGCCGCGAGCTGCGGCAACAGTCGATTCACGTTGTCGACGACTTCGACGGTATTGGTGCCCGGCTGGCGCAAGATAGCCAGCACGATGGCGCGATTGCCATTGAACCAACTGGCGGATTTATCGTCCTGTACGCTGTCGATAGCGCGGCCGATGTCGGAGATGCGGACCGGCGCACCGTTGCGGTAGGCAACGATCATCGGGCTGAATTGTGCGGCATTCTGTAACTTTCCATTGGAAAGAATGGTGAAGGTCTTGCTATTGCCCCATAGCGTTCCGGTAGGCACATTGGTGTTGCCCAGGTTCAACGCGTTGCTGACATCGTCAATGCCAATCTGGCGAGTGGCTAGCGCATTCGGATCGAGCTGCACTCGAACGGCATATTTCTGAGCACCATAAACCTGCACTTGCGCTACTCCGTTTACCATCGAAATGCGCTGTGCCATGGTAGTTTCTGCGGCTTCGTCGACTTGCGACAACTTCAGAGTCGGAGAGCTGAGTGCGAGGTACAAAATCGGCTGATCGGCCGGGTTCACCTTGCGGAAGGAAGGCGGCGTTGGCATGCTTGGCGGAAGCTGGCCCGATGCCTGGGTGATCGCCGACTGTACATCGAGAGCGGCACCATCGAGGCTGCGGCTCAGATTGAACTGAATGGTAATACTGGTCTGGCCGAGAGAATTCGTCGAGGTCATCGAGTCGATGCCAGCGATGGTAGAGAACTGTTTTTCTAGCGGCGTGGCGACAGAGGAGGCCATCGTCTCAGGGCTCGCGCCCGGTAGAGAGGCATTCACCTGGATGGTGGGAAAATCTACGTTCGGCAAATCACTGACCGGCAGAAAGCGATACGCGAAAATGCCGAAGATGAGAATTGCAGTCATGACCAGTGTGGTCATGATTGGACGTTTAATAAAGAGCTCCGGAATGCTCACTGCCCGCCTCCTGTCGTTCCGGTTCCGGTGTCGCTGGAGTTAACGCCGTTGCCGACAACGGCGTCAGGCGGCAGCGAACTTTGTACGGTCACTTTGCTATTCGGGGCCACGCGGAGTTGACCGTCGACGATCACCGTGTCCCCCAAATTAAGTCCGCTTTTCACTAGCGTAAGGTTATGGTACGTGCCAATCGTCGTAACCTTGCGCGGATCGGCGGTGCCGTTTTTGGTCACTACGTAAACATAGTCGCCCTGCTGTCCTGATTGAACGGCCTTGGTAGGCACCGTGATGGCGTTCTTCACCGTGGATAGACTCAGAACAACATTAACGAATTCGCCCGGCCAGAGGTGCTTATCCTTATTCTGGAAAGTCGCCTTCAGCTTGACCGTGCCTGTTTGTGGGTCGACGCCGTTATCAATGAAGGTGAGCAGGCCTTCCGCTGGATTCGAGTTTTGCCCCTTGGGATGGGCAAGTACCTTCAGTCCTTTTGCGACGAACTGACGAACGTCTGCCAGGCGCACTTCAGGCACAGTGAAAGTGACGTAAATGGGAGTGATCTGGTTCAACTGAACTAGAAAAGGAGTGTCGTTGGCCTTGACGAGGTTGCCAACGTTGATCATCAGCGCGCCGGTGCGACCTTCGATCGGAGCGTAGATGTCCGTGTATTGCAGTTGGACCTTCGCGCCGTCAACCATTGCCTGGTCCGCGTACACGGCAGCGGAGTTGGAGTTTGACAGCGTGCGCTGGAGATCAGCCTGCTCGCGTGAAATCACGCCTTGCTTCTCGAGATCGGTATAGCGAGCCGCCTCCGATTTGGCGTTGGCAGCTTGGGCTTCGTCGCGCTTCAGGTTTCCCTGTGCCTGCTCAAGGGCTGCCTGGAACGGACGCTTGTCGAGGCTATAAAGGAGTTGGCCCTTGCGAACGTTCTTGCCTTCGCTGAAATAAATCTTTTCGATCTGACCGTTAACCTGTGAGCGAATCTGAACCGTCTGGTAAGCCTCGACGTTACCGATGGCTGTGATCTGAACCGGCACGTCGCGCTGCTCGACCGTCGAAACGACTACCGGCGCAGGGGGCCGTCCACCGCTGGGTGCTGTGGGAACGGTCTGCTTTTTGTCGCAACCAGCTAAGAAGATGAGTCCAAAACTCGTAAGAATCAATGCGTAGCTTGCTGCTTTCAAAGCGTGCAGCCTCGAGCTGGAATACTCAATATGAGACATGATGATCCAAGAATCTTATTTTGCTAATGCAAGCAAAGCCCTTCGTTTATACGCCGCTGAGGGGCCATGACTCTTGCGTTCAGAAGCGGCGACTCCGAGAAGAAATAAATCCGTTATTTCTTCCGCCAATTCACGGATGGACAACGTTTGACAACCGCCTCCGAAAAACTCCTGCACGAGGTAATGAGAAATGATCATTCCCAGGAATGAGCGCGCCGCGACCGCCGGTTCGACCGCGCGAAACTGGCCTTTTTCAATGCCCTTCCAAATGAAGTCCGAGAGCAGTTCGAAATTCTCGTGGGCGTGAGTCTGGAAGAAGCGGTCTGACAGCTCGCGATTGCGCAGCGCGGTGTAAAAGAGCAACCGGGTGACGGACGCATCGTCGGCGGTGCGATCGAGCAGAGTCTCCGCAATGGCCACCAAAATCCCGTAAAAATCACCGCCGCCGGACTCGACCAGTTCGCGGATTCTGCGATTTCGTCCGCGGTTGTCGATGCGATCGGCGAGCACTGCCCAATAGAGGCTTTCCTTTGTCTTGAAGTGCCGGAAAATAATAGCTTCGTTAATGCGGGCGGCCTTCGCGATCTCGCGCGTGCTGGTGCCATCGAAACCCCGCTCGGAAAAAAGCTTCATCGCAATGTCGATAAGCTGTTTCTTACGATCTGGCGCAGCAAGTCTCACGGGATATAAGTAAGCGCGTACTTACTTTACTCGCACGACAACAACTCAGCAAGTTTGGGGTCCGTCACTCGTTAATAAATCGAACGCAGAGAAGCACGGCTCCCCTAGGAATTGCGGTCGTACCATGTGAGGATTGTCTTGCCGTTAGTCACGAACGCAGCATCTGGTAGCACGTGATGGCACAGCCGAGGGCAGCACCGAGAAACACATCCGAAGGGTTGGCGATGGCCTGATGTTCCATAATCGCCAGTGACTGTTGCCGTCTGTTGTAAGACTTTTCAGACCTATCCTCACGGGTGCAGTGATATCCACTCGCTCCCTTTGATATTATATCGCTTAACGATATAAAATATCAATTAAAACAACATGAAAGAAACCATCATCATCCAACCGATCAAGGAGGATATAATGGAACTGATCTATGAATACCTTGATCCGGATGTCGCAGAGTGGTTGCGCGAGAACGCCCCAAAGCCCAAACACGGCCAGAATTATCACCAATGGCTGACAAGCCAATACGGACTTAAGAAGCTAATTGAGCACATCTGGAAGGTCGTCGGAATCGCCAGCACTTGCGACGAATGGAAGAACTGCACGGCAGAAAACCCGGATTTCAATACTACTTAAAGTTAAAAGCCGGGGAATAGTCCTAATGGTCTTCTGTCGCTTCTTTCACGATCCGGACAGCGGCTTGGCTGGCGTCCTCGTGGCAGTCGTGCCTATCGAATTCGGTGCGCATCAGGAGAATCATGCCATCTGATGTATCACCAGGTTGGGCCTTCGCTGTGAACACTCGCTTACATACGCTGCACCGCGCTGACATCGGCGTGCCAAGGGCCATCTTTTTGAATTCAAGAGTTCGTTTGGCGGTTTTCATGCCCCCAAGTTTCCCACAGTTCCGGTCGCGGCGCTACCCTGTGTATATCCAAACTGCACCACTACCCCAAACGGACGCAGAGTGATCGTTTAATTTTGCTTTCACCTCACGACTTGGAAATACGCCCTTCCCGTCCCCCGCGCCCAAAGCCGAAGATCGATTCACGGGCTGAGCCATACGAGCAACGATTCCAGGAACCATCAAGCTGATTGAATTTACCCCCGGTGGTGTGGAGCGACGATCTTGCCGCACCGACAGCGGTAGTGCCGGTTTGCTTTAGGGCGATCGGCACTCAGCTTTACCGTGGATCGGTCAAGAGGTTTATGTAATTCCGAAGCCGTTAAGAATTTTTTGCTGCGAGTTCAAGCGGAATTCCCAGGACGAATCCGCGATGACTAAAAATCTTCGACCCTGACAAGAGGAAAGAGAGAACTTCACATGAAAAAACTTCTAATGCCAGCGACTCAGCTGGCCGTGATGAAAAAAATGGCTCTTGCAATTCTCTGTGCGGCTGTGCTCATGCTGGTAGCCGCGCCACGCGCGCGCCCACATTTTTGTTCATACTACTTCCTGGTTTTGAGCCACCAGAGTAGTGCCGCGCCGGCCGCAATGCCCGCGACCGCGAGACCAGCCCGCTTCATCGAACTTTCCAGCTCCCGCTGTCTACGATCAACTTGCGGTTTTTCCGGATAACTTCCCTCCGGAATCGTAGGAGCCCGCAAGGCCATGGCGATGACCTCAGCCAAGTGCAGAGCCTGTCGGTCGGTGGATTGGGCGATCTGCTCCCGGCAACTGAAGCCATCGGCAATGATCAGCCTATCGGGCGGGGCCTGCCGAACCGCCGGCAGAAGTTCCAATTCTCCGATCGCTATCGACACTTCGTATTTGTCCTCGTCAAATCCGAACGAGCCTGCCATGCCGCAGCAACCAGGCGCGGGTGCACTCCAATCGATTCCCATCCGTCCGAGAACCGACTCTTCATCGGTCATCTTCACGAGCGACTTGTGATGACAATGGCCGTGGACGAGGGCCTTTGCGGACAACTTGGGAAGCTCGTAGTCGGATGCCCTCTTCTCCAGAAACTCGCTGAGAAGGAACGTCTGTCGGGAGAGCTGGTGCGCCCGTTCGTCATCCGGGAAGAGATTGAGCAGTTCGTCGCGAAAGACGGCAGCACAACTCGGCTCCAGCACAACAATCGGAATTTCCATTTCGATTTCCGTGGCCAGGGCATCAAGCATTCGCAACAGCAACCGCTTGGCACGATCCAGCATGCCGAAATCGTAGAGAGGACGGCCACAGCACAAGGTGGCTTCGGGTATGACCACACGGAATCCGGCAGCCTCGAGGACCTCGACCGCGGCCTTGGCGGTGTCCGGTAAGAAATAGTTGTTGAATGTGTCAGTCCACAACAGGACCAGCGGCGCTTCGGCGTCTCGCGGCGTCCGGTTTTTGAACCAGGCGCGAAAAGTCTGCGGAGCAAAAGCAGGAATGCTGCGCTGCTGCGGCATTCCGGCGGCCAGCTTGGCAACGTCGCGAACGAAGGGCAGTTGGGTGGCGAGATTCACCAGGCCGGGAACCTGAGAAGCGAGTCGCGCCCAAATGTCGATGTTGGCGAAAGCGTAGTCGCTGCGCGGCCGCAGACGTCCTGCATGGTAGTGAGATAGAAACTCAGCCTTGTAAGTGGCCAGATCCACGCTCACCGGACAATCACTCTTGCAGCCTTTGCAGGAGAGGCACAGGTCGAGCGATTCTTTTACATTCTCGTCGCGCCAGCCGCCGCGGATCACGTCGCCCTGCGCCATTTCCCATAGCAAATGGGCGCGGCCGCGGGTGGAATGCTCTTCGTCGTGGGTCACCCGGAAGCTGGGACACATGACGCCGCCCGCATCGTGGCGGCATTTGCCCACGCCCACGCAGCGTAGGGTGGCACGGGCCAGGCTGCCCTGGTCCTTGGGAAATTTAAAATGTGTCTTAGGCTGCCAGGGGTTATAGGCCGCCCCCAGGCGCAAATTCTCGTCCATTCTGTAGGGCTCGACCACTTTTCCCGGATTCATCTTCCAGGCGGGGTCCCAGATGTTTTTGAATTCGCGAAAGGCCTGAAGCAATTCTGGTCCAAACAATCTTGGCAACAGTTCCGCGCGCGCCTGTCCGTCGCCGTGCTCGCCGGAGATCGATCCGCCATAGCCGACCACGAGGTCTGCGGCCTCTTCCATAAACTTCCTGAACTTGGCAATTCCCTCCTTCGATTCCAGGTCAAAGTTGGTTCGATTGTGTACGCACCCGTCACCAAAATGCCCGTAGAGGGTGCCGCGATAGTCGAAGCTGTTCATCAGCTTGCGCAGATCGCGCAAATACTGGCCAAGTTTCTCCGGCGCCACGGCCGAGTCTTCCCAGCCCTCCCACGTCAGATCCTCGCCGGGAACATACGAAATCACGCCCAGGCTCGACTCGCGCACTTCCCACACCCGCCTGATTTGCTCGCGGTCGGTGAAAAGCCGCATCTGTGGCGGGTTCGGGCCCCGGCCGAGTGCTTCCATCAGCCCGGCCGCCTGGGCCTCGGCTGCCGCCACTGTGTCGGCGCCGAATTCTGCCAGCAGCCACCCGCCTCCCTCGGGCAACAGCGCCAACCCTTCAGAGTTGATGCCCTTGCGTCGCGTGTATTCGACCAACAGGTCATCGATGCCTTCAAGTCCAATCGGCTTGTGGGCCAGGACACCGGGCACACGATCGGCGCACTGGTAAATGTCGGGATATGCGATCAGCAGAAGCACCCGCGCAGGCGGACTTTCTACCAGGCGGCACGTGGCCTGGAGCACGGCGACGCAAGTGCCTTCGGTCCCGACCAGAGAGCGAGCTACATCGAAGCCGTTTTCGGGCAGCAGGTAGTTGAGGTTGTATCCGGAAACCCGGCGGGGAATGTTGGGATAGCGCTGGCGTATCAGATCGGCGTATCGGTCTCTCAACCCCTTCAACCCGGCGTAGATTTCACCTCGCCGGCCGCCTTCGCCAATGATCTTCTCCAACTCGGCGTCGCCAGTTTTGCCGACGGACATGCGCAGGCCGTCGTAGGTAAGGATGTCGAGAGCTTCGATGTTTTCGTCAGTCTTGCCCGCCATCACCGAATGCACGCCGCAGGAGTTGTTGCCGATCATGCCGCCCAGAGTGCAGCGGTCATGGCTGGCAGGATCCGGCCCAAAGGTCAGATGATGTTTCTCGGCCGCGTTGCGCAGATTGTCGAGAACCACGCCTGGTTGGACCCGGGCAATACGGCGCGCCGGATCGATCTCCAGGATTTGTCCCATGTACTTCGTAAAATCCAGGATCACGGCGACATTGCAGCACTGGCCGGCGAGCGAGGTACCGCTGCCACGGCACAAAATCGGGGCGCTGTATTCGCGCGTCAGAGAGATTGTAGCAATGACGTCGTCCACATCCCGAGGAAGAACCACACCAATAGGAACCTGGCGATAGTTAGAGCCATCGGTAGCGTACAGGGCGCGGCTGGCGGAATCGAAACGGACGTCTCCGCGCAGGTTGCGGCGCAGTGCTTCATCCAGTCCGGCCGCATCCACCGGAGAAGTCCTGGCGGCGCCGGCGATTTCTATGTAGTTGTCGGGCATTCTCGGGGAGTTAGTTGTCGGAGTCGCCGCCACCAATCAGTTTGCCGGTGACTCTGGCGATGTGAATCCTGGTTTTGCCGTCCCGCGGCTCGATGCTGATGGTCAGCATATTTTTCTTGTTGGTTGAAATGATGGAGTAATGGTCAGCATTCGAGGAGACTACGTTGGCGCCGGGAACTTTCGACTTATAAAATTCCGCGACGCTGTTGGCGGGATCGCTGCTTTCAAATTCGGCGGCCGCAGTGTGCATGCTCCCCATGTTCATATTGGACGAGGTGCCCTTGACGACCGTGGCGCCCGGGTACAACTCAACGCCCAGATTTCGGGCTGCTTCGTCCGGATCGGTTGAGCTTTGTACTGTCCCGAAGGGAGTTTCCACGCGCACATTGCCGTCCTGATTGCGCACCCGGGTGTGGGTGGCGATGCGGTAACCGATGAATGAGACAGCGGCGATCCCCAAAATGCCGAGGCCAACGATCACCGCAACCACAATCAGGATGACCTTGAGAGCGTTATTGCTTTTGGGACCGGTGGCCAGCGACGTTGCGGCCGGAGCGGATGAGGACGATACGGCTGCCGAAGCTCGCCCCAGCGGCTGGGTGGCGCCGCACTTGGTGCAGAACTTTGCCCCGCCGTCGAGAGTTGCGCCACAAGCATTGCAGAACGCCATAAAGTTGACCTCGCGTTCAATTAGTTTTGCGCCGACGCCGGAGTATATCGCAAGTCTGCCGCGACGCCCGGCAGCGTAAGCCTCATGCCAGCATCCTCGTTGAGTAGTCTGCCAGGCTCAGTCCCAAAAGCAGCAGCAGAAAGAACAGAGCAGAAAGCACCACCACTTTAATCAACCTGTCGCTGGCATATCTCACATGCATGAAAATCATTACCACAAGCAGCGCCTTGCAGGTTGCGATGACCAGGGCCACGACCGTATTCAACGGCCCCAGGTCGATAAACGCGACGCCGGTGGTCACACCAGTCAGAAGCAGCAGCGCCAGCCAGACGGCCACATTGGTTTTTACAGGAACGATGTGTTCAGACATACCGATTTACTCTGCACTCACTTTTTTCGATCAATCAGGTACAGCAAGGGAAACAGATAAATCCAGATAATGTCGACGAAGTGCCAGTACAAGCCCGAGTTTTCCAGAGGCGTATGGTACTCCGGCGTGTACCGTCCCTTCCACGCACAGTAGAGCAGGTAGCTGAAGATTCCCACTCCGATGATCATGTGCAGGGCGTGCATGCCGGTCATTGCGAAGTAAAGAGAGAAAAAGATTTGCACGCGCTGCTGGTCGATGGGCCGGTCGGGATGTCCCGGGACCTCTCCCTCAAAGTGGAAAGACTGCCCGGGGATGTGGTGCTCCTTGAATTTGCTGGTCCACTCAACTGCCTTAACTCCGAGGAAGGCCAGCCCCAGCATCAGCGTGAGCGCCAGATAGATCACCTGCGCCTGCCGCTTGCCCAACTGGGCAGCGCGGACGGCGAGCACTACGGTCAAGCTACTGCAGATCAGCACCGCGGTATTGACCGTGCCTAGCGTGATATCGAGCGAGTTGCTGGCGGCAGCGAACTCCGGAAAATACCAGAGGCGGTAGATGAGATAGGCGCAGAACATGCCGCCGAAGAACATGACTTCCGTCGCGAGAAACAACCACATGCCCAGCGATGAAGCGTCGCGCTGCTGCTCCATGTCTGCAAAGTGGTGCCTCAACTCCGGATTGTGATGTTCAACCGCGATCGGACTATCCTGCAACGCGCGCCTCCTCGGGAGCGGGAATGTTTTCGTAATCGTACGCTTCCCAATCGACCACCGGAGTGTGATCAAAATTGAAAGTCGGGGGCGGAGAAGTGGTCATCCATTCCAGGCCGGAAGCGCCCCAGGGATTATCGGGCGCGACTTTTCCGTAGCGCATCGACCACAAGAAATACACCATCGGAAGCACGTATCCAACCGCCAGAATCGTGGCCCCTGCCGTCGAAAGCACGTTCAGCACCTGGAACTCCGGCGGATACTGCCAGTAGCGGCGCGGCATTCCGAGGTAGCCAAGAATGAACTGCGGGAAAAATGTCAGGTTGAATCCGAGGAACACGATCAGCGCCGCCAGGCGGCCCAGTGATTCGGGATACATTCGGCCGGAGATTTTTGGCCACCAGAAATGCATGCCGCCCAGGTACCCCATAACCGCCCCGCCCACCATGATGTAGTGGAAGTGGGCGATGACGAAGTAAGTATCGGTGACATGCACGTCGATTCCCAATGCGGCCAGAAACAGCCCGGTAAGCCCTCCCATCGTGAACAGGCCGATGAAGCCGAAGGCGTACAGCATGGGAGTGGAAAATGTAATCGAGCCTTTGTACATGGTGGCGGTCCAGTTAAAGACCTTAATGGCCGAAGGGACAGCGACCAGGTAGCTCAGGGCGGAAAAAATCAGCGCAGCGTAAAGCGAAATCCCGGCCACAAACATGTGGTGCGCCCACACCAGGAAACCGAGCACCGCAATTCCTATGCTCGACATGGCCACGAACTTGTAACCGAAGATGCGCTTACGGCAGAAGCACGGCACAATCTCGGTGACCACCCCCATCGCGGGCAGAATCATGATGTAAACCGCAGGATGGGAATAAAACCAGAACAGGTGCTGAAAAAGTAGCGGATCGCCGCCCCGCGTAGGGTCGAAGATGCCGAGATGGAAAGCGCGCTCGAGAACCACCAACACCAGGGTCACGGCGATCACCGGCGTCCCCAGCAACTGGATGATGCTGGTTGCGTAGTGCGCCCAGATGAACAGCGGCAGGCGATTCCAGGTCATGCCCGGAGCTCGCATGCGATGAATGGTCACGACAAAGTTCAGGCCGGTCAAAATTGAAGAGAACCCTGAAATAAAGATGGCGAGACCGGCTTCAATCACTTTAGTGTTGCTGAATGCCGTGCTGAAGGGCGTGTAGAAAGTCCAACCGGTGTCGACGCCGCCGGTAAGCATGCAGTGGAGCATCAGCACGCCGGCAATGATGTACAGATACCAACTCAAAAGGTTGATACGCGGGAAGGCCAGGTCGCGGGCGCCGATCATCAGCGGAACCAGGAAATTCCCCAGCACGGCGGGAATGGAGGGAATGAGGAAAAAGAACACCATCACCTGGCCGTGCATGGTGAAAAGCTTGTTGTAGGTGTCGGCCTGCACGAGGTCTCCCGCCGGGGTCAACAGTTCCAGCCGGATCAGCAGCGCAAAAAATCCGCCAATAAAGAAGAAAAAGGTGATGGACAGCAGGTAAAGCAGCGCGATGCGCTTGTGATCAACCGTAAGCAGCCAGGACTTGATGCCATATTCCTGGTTGAGATAATTTTCGTGTTCCGCGGTAATCGCTGCCGTGGCCATTGCTATTGCACCTTTGGTTCCTGCGGTTTCGCGCCCGCCGGAGCCTCCGTCGGACCGCCCGCCGCTCCCGTTGGGCTCTGGTTCAGTGACTTCACGTAAGCCACGAGCGCGTTGAGTTGCTCTTCACTCACCAATCCCTGAAAGACCGGCATGATGGGCTTGAATCCGCTGACAATTTTCGCGCCCGGAGCCAGGATGGATTCGCGGATGTAGTTCTCGTCGGCCGTGACCACCCGCCCGTCTTCCAATTGAACCGGCTTGCCGAACAGCCCAATAAGGTTCGGCCCGCGGCCTTGCGTGTCCGAGCGGTGGCAGGTGGAGCAGCCCAGTTGCAGAAAAATATTCTGCCCGTTCGAAGCCATCGATCCCGCTGCGCCGCCCCCGCTGAGCCATGCCTGGTACTGTGCCGGTTCCAACACCACCACCTGGCCGATCATCCCGGAATGCTGGGTGCCGCAATACTCGGCACAGAACAAATGATAGGTTCCCGCCTTCGTTGGATGAAACCACGCCGTGGTGTAGCGCCCGGGCAGAACATCCTGCTTGATGCGAAAGGCCGGAACATAGAAGCTGTGGATCACGTCCTGCGAGGTCAGGATCATCTTGACGTCGCGGCCGACGGGCACGTGCAATTCGTTGATTTCGCGCTGCCCTTCTTCGTGCTGCAGCTTCCACATCCACTGCTTGGCCACGACATAGACCTCGGTCGCACCTCGCGGCGGCGTCCGCTCCTTGAAGTAAATAACCGCTCCCCAAATGAAGATAAACGAGAAAATAAACAGTGGAATGATCGACCAGGTCACTTCCAGCGCGGTCGAGCCTTCAATCTGTTCCGCTGGGACCCCTATGCGGCGGCGATACCTGACGGCAAAGACGATGATCAGGACAAAGATGACCGCACTCATCAACGCCGACAAGGCGACCAGAAAAATAAAGAGCGCGTCTACGCTCCCGGCCGTAGTCGAGGCTCGTGCGGGCCAAAGTGGAAAAGTGTCGAACATAATCTAGTCGTTGGTCGTCCGTCGCTGCTCAGCTTGCCACATGCGCTCCCCGTCCAGTGCGGATCAGCACGGTCATGAAGATTCCCAGCGCCAATATGGTCGCGAGCCCCGAGAGTTGCAGCACGCGTGCGATGATCGCTCCGTACTTTCCTGTGGTCGGATCGTAGTGATAGCAATACAGCAGCACCTGGTCAGCCAGGTTGCCGATTTTGTTCTGCGATGCCTGAATCAATCCCAGCCGCAAATCCTTGGGCGCATACTCGACCCCGTAGTAGTACTGCGCGATCTTGCCCTCGGGCGTCAGCACCATAATGGTAGTAGCATGTGCGAACTGACCGGTCTTGGGATCGTACTGATACTGGAATCCGGCGGCCTTGGTCAACGCGTCGATCGAATCCTGGGGACCGGTCAGGAAGTGCCAGCCGTCGGCGGCGCCCGGACGTCCATAGCGCTTTAGGAATTCGGCTTTCTTCTTTGTGGCCATTTCCGGATTCTCACGCGGATCGAAACTTACCGTCAGGACGTCGAATTCTTTACCCACGTCGAATTTCAGAACGCGTAATGCACTTTCCAAACCA
The DNA here is from genome assembly GCA_963734265.1 of Terriglobia bacterium. Taxonomy (GTDB): domain Bacteria; phylum Acidobacteriota; class Terriglobia; order Terriglobales; family Acidobacteriaceae; genus JAIQFF01. Next base: position 392,620 of record CAVTGN010000006.1, on the reverse strand, counting down.
CTCAGAACCTCGCCGCAAAGCATGGGGCAGTTGTAATAGACCAGGTTCAAAATCATTGGCTTCTTGCTGAAGTAATCTCCCAGGCGCACCGGCTTGCCGGTTTCGTCGCGGAAGTTGAGTTCCGGAGGAATCTGCTCATCCAGGTGCTGCTCGATGCCGACGTTCTTCAAGCCCGGCGGCCGCACATTCGCAGGCGGCGACATAATCCCCTGAGTCATGCCCTGCCCGAGGGCTGTAGCGGACATTATCAGGACCGCAAGGGTGATCGCCAGAACTCGGATCGAATTGGTCAAATTTTTATCTGACAAAATGTGCTCTATCGGCACGACTAAAGTCGCGCCCTTCCCGCTATTTCTTCTGGCGGCTGGTATCTGCCCGCCGTGCCGCCTCTTTGGCCATACTCACGTCTGACGAAGGGGCTGTACCAGCTTGCGCCCGCGTCGGGAGCCCGCGCTGCGCCAGCAGTTGCATCGCCCGATCGATCGGAATATGCATTACACCGGCCTGCTGGTCCACCCATCCATAACTGTTCAGTGTCTTTTCTTCCTGCATGCGGAAATCGTTGATCTCCAACCGCTCATTGCTTTCCAGACGCGGCTGAGGAAACTTCGAGATATCGCCGGGCGTGGCGATTCTCGTATCCGCAGTCGTCTGCTGCGCCAGGGGATTCTGCGCCGCCTGATGCTGATTGTCGTAGCGGTCCAGATAGCTGTACATCCCTCTCAGGAGCAGCGCAACCAGCACACACGCTGCGATCAGCCCCGCAAGAAACAGGAGGATCGGCTTGGGCGCAAGGTCCTCACGCTCGAATTCGACCTCGGGGTTATGCCCGTCGATAGGTGCGTCGTCACTCATAATTCACAGGTCTTCACTCTTGACTCTTCACTCTTGACTCTTCATTCCTCACTCTTCGCTCACTACTCGTCTCATGCCTCATGGGCCGGTTCCAGAACTTCCACCGCAAAAACGTCATAGGCAGGGACTAGCGGCCTCGAACTTAGATTGCGGAAGAAATACGCCAGCCACAGTCCGCCCATCGCGATCGGGACCACCACGTCCAACCAGTTCAGGTTGAAGGTGAGGGAAAAATTGGGTTCGATGATCCAGAACAGGTCCACATAACGCATGAACATAAGCCAGACAGCCAGCCAGACCAGGCGGGTGATGTCGCGTTTGAAGGGACGCGAGATCAGCAGAACGAAGGGCACCGCAAAGTGGAACAGCACCACGAACAGCCCCACGTATCCCCAGCCTCCGTTGAGGCGCCGGATGTACCAGGTAATTTCTTCGGGCAAGTTGCCCGCCCAGATGATGAGCCACTGCGAAAACGAGAAGTAGGCCCACACCATGATGAATGTCAGCATGAATTTTCCGTGGTCGTGCACTTGTTCCGCTTTCAGCAATTCCGACATGGGCTTGTAGCGGAACAGAATTCGCTCCACCACCACCGCGAAGCACAAGGCGGAAAGTACCTCTCCGATCAGGATCGACAAACCAAAAATGGTGGAGATCCAGCTGGGATCGATCGACATGACCCAATCAATCGCCGCAAAACTGATGGTGAACCCGTAAAGGATCAGCCCCGGCCCGCTCAGTGCCTTGAAGCGCGCACTATTGTCGCGCATCGGAGGATGGTCCTGTTCCGCGGACCATTTGGTCAGGAAAAACGAGAGCAGGTTCCAGATGGCGAAGTAGATGACGGCGCGGATAATAAATCCGTTCACGTTAAGGTAGGACTTTGTGATCTCCTCCAGGTGCTCCCTCAGATGCTTGTCCGCGATGGCATCAAGCGGCCGCGCCCATATATAGAGTCTGCGAATTCCAAACAGGAGCGGCACAAACAGTACCGCCATAAGCGGAACGCATCGCATGGCCGCGCCCAGGATTCTACGGATCACCATTCCCCATGCGCCCTTGGTCAGGTGCCGAAGCATGAGAATCGCCATTGACCCCAGAGTTACACCCAGCCACGCCATGAAGGCCATCAGATAGGCGCGAAAGAACTCGTCGGGCCGAACCCATGCACCGATGGCCGCGATGATCCCGAAGATCAAGCCCACCAGCAGCGAGCGCCGCTGAATGGTTTTTACCACTGGAGGCGCCATCAGATCCAGATTGTGCATGGGAACCGTGCTCATTTTGGCTCCTCATGGGCTGGTTTCGCCTCCGCCACCGGCAAGGTCGCGCCTGACCCCGGCTCCTGGAAGTGCGGTGCTTCGGACGGGACCTGCTGCCCGGCCGGCACGTCCGCCGCCGTCGCTCCCTGACTTAACTGCAGGGCGCGTATGTAAGCGACGATCGACCAGCGGTCGCGAGGAGGGATCTGCGAAGCATAGTCGGGCATGGCGCCAAATCCATTCGTCATTACGTCAAAGAAATATCCCAGGGGCGCTTTGCGCAGTCGTTCAGCGTGAAACGAAGGCGGCTTGCGGGGAAACCCGCGCGACGGAATCACGCCGTTTCCGTCACCTACCCGCGCGTGACAGGGAGCGCAATAAATGTTATAGCGCTGCTGACCGCGAGCCAACAGTTCTTCGCTGACCGGAAAGGGCATGTAATCTCCGGGATCATTGCCAATCTTCCCGGTGTAGAAATAAGTGTCTTCGTGCAGCTGTCCACGCGCCACCGTGCCATCGACCGGCGGACGCGCCGAACGCAGATCGGTATAGAAGTCGCTTTCGGCCAGCGGCTTGAACTTGGGCTGGTCTTGCATATCCTGCCGGCAACCGGCAAGCGCTAACGTGGCGGCGAATAACAAGACAAGATTCGATGTGGGAGTGAGAGTCCTCGCTCGTGCTGGTGCCATGACAAGCCGCGTGGGGACAGCCGCCCCCGGCTGTCCTGCGGAGCGAAGCTCCGCTACGTTAGTGCTTGTAAAAATTTCGTACCAGGACCGTCGAGCTTTCGCTGGACCCGACAGCCGGGGGCGGCTGTCCCCACGTGATTCGTGGTGATTCCCAGCACGAGCGGGGACGCTCGCGCCTGCACGATCAGTCGCTGCATCGAAGGTGAGCCGCATCTTAATCCGGCACCTCCGAAATCGAGCGCGGCCCCAGTCCTTCCAGAAAACGGCGAACCTCCACCGGGTTGTACTTGGGATCGGAAGAGAACACGATCAGGAAAAATCTGTCCTTGGTAGCGAAAGCGAAGCGCGGCACATTGAATACCGGGTGGTAGGGCATGGGCAGTCCATTCAGCGCCAGCATGCCCAGCACGGCAAAAATTCCGGCGAAGAGAATGGTCATCTCAAAAGTCACCACGATGAATGCGGGCCAGGAATGATACGGCTTGCCTCCCACATTCACCGGGTAGCTAATCACCGAGATCCAGTACTGCATGAGGTAGCCGCCTATGCCTCCGAGCAAAGCTCCGATCAGCACCACCAACGGAACTTCATCATGATGAAAGCCGACCGCCTCCGCCAGGCCCTCGACCGGGAACGGACTGTAAGCGTCGATTCTTTTGTATCCCGCTTCCCGGGTGCGATTGGCCGCATCCAGCAGGGAGTTGACGGAATCGAATTCCGCCATGATTCCGTAAACCTTGGCGCGCCTCATTCCCTCACCTCCGCTTCCGGCAGCAGAGTCCGCATTTCAAAGATCGAAATCATGGGCAGAATGCGCACGAACAGGAACATGGCGGACAGAAACAGCCCGATCGTTCCTATAAAAGTCATCCAGTCCCAGCGTGTGGGGTAGTACATGCCCCAGGAAGAAGTCAGGAAATCGCGGTGCAGGCTGACCACCACAATGATGAACCGCTCTAGCCACATGCCGACCAGCACCACACCCGAAATGAGGAACAGCCAGAGTGGACTGCTGCGCAGCCTGGGAATCCACAGTACCTGGGGGATGACGATGTTGCAGACCAGGAGCATGTAATAAAAGAACGAATATGGACCATGCAGCCGGTTCCAGAGCAGGAAGGCGTCATAACGGTTGCCGCTGTACCAGCCCATGAAGGCTTCAATGCCGTAGCCATACGCCACAATCAGTCCCGTGGCCAGCATCACTTTGGCCGAGTTCTGCAGGTGGCGTTCGGTGATGAAATCCTCAAGGTTATAGAACTTGCGGATAGGAATCGCCAGCATCAGCACCATTGCAAAGCCTGAGTAAATCGCTCCGGCGACGAAGTAGGGCGGGAAAATTGTGGTGTGCCAGCCGGGGACAATTCCGATCGCAAAATCAAAACTCACGACCGTGTGCACCGAGAGAACCAGCGGCGTTGCCAATCCGGCGAGCAGCAGATACATGGTTTCATAACGGTGCCAATGGCGTGCCGAACCGCGCCAGCCCATGGCCAGCATGCCGTAGATGATTTTTTTCCAGCGTTGCTCGGAGCGGTCGCGCAGAGTGGCAAGATCAGGCACCAGCCCGATAAACCAGAACAGGGCGGAGATGGTGGCGTAAGTCGAGACCGCAAACACGTCCCAAATCAGCGGACTGCGGAATTGCGGCCACACCCGCATGGTGTTGGGATAGGGAAAGAGCCAATAAGCGAGCCAGGGCCGGCCCACGTGGATCAGGGGGAAAATACCAGCACTGGCCACCGCGAATAAAGTCATCGCCTCGGCGAAGCGATTGATCGAGTTGCGCCAGGACTGCCGCAACAACAGCAGGATGGCCGAAATCAACGTTCCCGCGTGTCCAATTCCGATCCACCAGACAAAATTGACGATGGCGAATCCCCACCCAATGGGAATGGTCACGCCCCAGATGCCCACACCTTTGACGAACAGGTAGGAGATGGCAAACAGCATCATCATCAGGAGCAGGAAGGCGACGCCGAAACCGACGAACCACGCATTCGAGGTGGGACGGGTCAGCACAATCGAGCTGATCTTGTCCGTGACCGACCCAAAGGTGTATCCCGGTTCGATGACGGGTGCGCTCTCGTTTTGGATTGGCTCGTCCATTATTTAACTGCGCTCCGCGTGCGCGTCTTTCCCTTCTTCCATCTCCGGATTGGGGTTGCGAATGTCGGCCAGGTACGTGGTTCGGGGACGCGTGTTCAGGTCTCCCAGCAGGCTGTAATTCCGCGACTGCGCCTTGAGCTTCGAAACCCGGCTGTTGGGATCGTTGATATTGCCGAAAACAATGGCGTCCGCCGGGCACGACTGCTGGCATGCCGTCTGCAACTCGCCGTCCTGAATCTTGCGGTCTTCGCGTTCCGAATCAATCCGGTGCTGCGTTGATGCGCTGTATGCAATACGTGCATTTTTCCATGACGCCGCGGCTGCGCACGGTCACATCCGGATTGCGCATCATCTTGAGCTGAGGAGTTTCCCAGTCCTGGAACAGAAGGAAGTTGAAGCGCCGAACTTTGTAAGGACAATTATCGGAGCAGTAGCGCGTCCCCACGCAGCGGTTATAGACCATGTCATTCAGGCCTTCCGTGCTGTGGACGGTCGCGCCAACCGGACAAACCACTTCGCAGGGCGCGTTCTCGCATTGCTGACAGGGGACGGGCTGAAAGTAAGCTTTGGGATTCGCCCGGTCGCCTTCGTAGTAGGCGTCGACGCGCAGCCAGTGCATGTGGCGTCCGATCACCGTCTGCTCCTTGCCGACAACCGGAATATTATTTTCCGACTGGCAGGCGACAATGCAGTTGTTGCAGCCCACGCAGGCGTTCATGTCGACCGTCATGCCCCAGGCGTAGGGCTCGCTGGCGTAGGGATAGGGCTTGTATAAGGTCAGCTCTTTCGGCGGCTCTTCTTCCCGTGCGAAGTCGGGTTCCTTGCGGTACTCCTCCAGCGTCGCCGAGCGCACCAGCGGCCGCGTGCCGGTGGGCGTGTCCATGGTCTGGTAGCCCTGGGTGGAAGCCAGCTTGTACGTGCCTCCGGTTTTCCGGATCGCCACTCCAGTCGTGAACCACGGCGTGGCGCTGAAGCGGAGCTGATACATGTCGAATCCGGCTCCTGTGCCTACGCGACCCGCGCGGCGGCGTCCGTAGCCAAGAAAGACCGTAACCGAATTATCCGGATGCCCGGCCTGCACCCAGACCGGAGCTGTCACCTTTTTGCCGTTGAGTTCAAGCTCAACCATGTCTTCGGTCTTGATCCCCATGCGCTCTGCCATGGCCGGACTCATCAGGACCGGATTGTCCCAGGTGAGCTTGTTCATCGGCTTGGGCAATTCCTGCAACCAGCCGTTGTTGGAGAACTGGCCGTCGTAGACTGAGGGATCGCGGCGGAAATTAATCTCGATGGCTTTCTCATCCGCCTTTGCCGACTCAGAATTCACGCTCTTCGCCGAAGCCTGTTTCGGCGTAAACGTTGTCCCTTCGATCCAGCCGTCGTGCAGTGACTTGCGCCAGAACGCGTCGAAGTCCGCGCCCGCATGCTGCGTCTTCCAGTAAGCCTGCACAACGTCATGGCCAGCCGATTGGCTCTGCCCGGACAGCATCGCCACCAACTCGTACGCGCTCTTTCCTTCGTACAGCGGCGCGATCAGCGGCTGCACGATGCTGACCGTGCCGTCGTAAGCGCGGGCATCACCCCAGGCCTCGAGGTAGTGCGCTTCGTTCACGTGCCACTGGCAGAGTTCGGCGGTCTCGTTTTGATAGAGGCCGAGATGCACACGGAACGGAACACTCGGGCTCTTCATCGCATCGGCGAATCCGAGGTCTGCAGGCGCGTCGTAGGCCGGATTTCCGCCCAGGATGAGCAGCACGTCCACCTTGCCGCCGCGCATGTCCGCGACCAGATCTTTCAACGACTCGGTTTGATTCACCGGGTTGGCGTCCACCGGATCGGTGTAGATCACGGTCTTGCCCACGTTGCCCAAGGCCTGATTGAGGGTGTGAGCCAGGGCATGCACGGCCGGCGGCTGATGATCGCCCGCGATCACCAGGCTCGATCCACGATGGCTCTGCAACTCCTTGATGACGGCCGCGGCAAATTTTTCCTGCTCCCCGCCAGCAGCGTTTTCGCTCGCGCTGCCGCCGAGGCCGGAAGCCAACGTCCTCGCGAAAGATTCAATATCCCCGGCTCGCACTGGCAACCGGTGATCCGCCTTGGCCCCGGTCGAACTCGATGTGCTCTCGACCACGTAGAGCCGGTTCATGCTGCCCGAATCGGGGTTGCGCCGTTTGGCAAAGTCTCTCGCGTAGCGCGCAAAGCCCGGAAAGCCGGCATAGAGGAAATCAGCGTCGAGAGAGAGAATTACGTCCGCATTCTCCAGCTTGTATTGCGTCTCCACCGGCTGTCCGAACGCCAGCTTCGCGCCCTCGAGCACATTGTCGCGGTTCACCGGCTCATACACATGCCACTTGGCCTGCGGATAAGCCTTCAACAGCGAACGCAACTGATCAGCCAAGGTGGGTGACGAGATGGTCGACGTCAGTACGCGAATGCCCGCACCCTGCAACGTTTTCTGAATGCTCAGCGGCGCGCGCATGGCGGCTCGAAGCGAATCCCAGGTCCGAACGTCTCCCAAATAAGTAATGGTCTGCGAACGGTCGGGATCGTACATACCGAGGATTGAGGCCTGCGAGAAAACGTCGGTCCCGCCGAGACTGGCCGGGTGCCGGTCGTTGCCTTCAACTTTGGTGGGACGATAAAGATTACTCTCCACCAGGACCGGACTGGCATATCCGCCGAGAGTGAAAGCCGTGGCAAAAAACAGCGGTCGCCCGGGAATCACGTCCTCCGGCTGCTTGACGTAAGGGACGATCGGTTCCAGCGGCTGCTTGGTGCAGGCGGTCATGCCCGCCATGGCCAGCGATGCGCCCATCAGCTTGAGGAAGCCGCGCCGCGAAACCGCATCCAGCCACTCCGACGCGCCTTTGGGAAATTCGCGGTGCAGCATCTCCTGGAAATCCGCGCTGCCCGCCAGCTCTTCGAGGCTGCGCCAGTATTCGGGACCTTTGGTCCCGCCGACTGCGGTCGCGTGCCGCGTCCAGATCGAGCTTGCCTTTCTTGGTTGGGCAAACGTCTTCGCGGTGCGGCTTGGCGTTTTGTTCTTTTTCCTTCATACCCAAATGTCGCTAATCGAGGCCGGGCGAGATACCCGTCCTCCATTCAACCAACTACCGATGACACGTCGAACAACTGGTAATGTCGGTTACCGAACGCAACTTATACTTCTTTACCAGGTCAGTCCCCAGCGAAATCTGATCCGTGTATTGCTTTCCATCCAACTCGACCGGCTTGCCTCCCGACGGTTCCTCGTACCGCATATTGAAGACCTGATCGCGCGGCCGGAGATATTTTTCCGGCCCGCGATGGCAATCCAGACACCACTCCATCTGCAGCGAAGCCTGGTTATACATCAGCGGCATGCGGTCCACCGGCCCGTGGCAGGTGTTACAGCCTACGCCCTTGTTGATGTGAATGCTGTGATTGAAATAGGCGAAGTCGGGCAGATCGTTGACCCGGGTCCAGACCAGCGACTTGCCGGTCTTATAGCTTTCGCGAACCGGCTCCAGCAGAGCTGCATTGGTCCAAATCTGAGCATGGCAGTTCATGCAGGTCTTGGTCGGCGGGATGCCGGCGAAACTGGAAGTCTCCACCGAAGTGTGGCAGTAGCGGCAATCAATTCCCAGGCCGGCCACGTGGTGCTGATGACTGAAAGGCACAGGCTGCGGACGGCGCACTCCGGCGTAGGTGACGTAGGGAGAGCGCTGAATTTCCGCTGCAGCCCAGAATAACGCCGCGACAACGAACACGGCGCCATAAATCGTCGCCCGCGAGAGTGTGTTCGTGCTGCGATGAAAAATCTGCATCGAAAAGAAGTCCAGTGCCGCGGGAACCCAATCTCAGGCGCCCGGTTCGTGCAGCGTTGCGCTTATGCGGCCACCGACCGCAATTGTTCAGAGCAAGAAAACTGGAGATTATAGCAGGCGAAAGAATCCAGGCACATGATCGATGCTCCTGGGAGACAGGAAAGACTTAGCCCAGTGAAAAAATCGGGTCGTTTTTTTGCACCGTCGGATATCTATTTGAGACTGCGAGCCTCCGGCCGCCGGAGGTTCTTACTTCAGATTCATTACCAACAGCTTGAGTTCGGTCATGTCCTCGATCGCGTAACGCAGGCCTTCCCGCCCCATTCCCGAATCCTTTACCCCGCCATACGGCATGTGATCGATCCTGAACGCGGGCACATCGCCGGCAATCAGTCCGCCCACCTCGAGTTCTTCATAGGCATTGAATATCAGCTTGGCGTCGCGGGTGAAGAGACCCGCCTGCAACCCGTAAGGAGAATTGTTGACCTGCCGCAGCGCCTGGTCGAAATCGTCGTAGGGTTCAACGGTCACGACCGGGGCAAAAATCTCCTGGCAGTTTACTTTCATGTCGGGCCGGGTCCCGGTCAAAATTGCCGGTCCCATCATCGAACCCTGGCGCTGCCCACCGTAAAGCAGCCGCGCTCCGCCGCGCACCGCTTCCTGCACCCAATCGGTAGCGCGAACCGCGTCGCTCTCCCGGATCATCGGTCCCAGATCGGTGGAGTCCTCCAGCGGATCTCCGGTTTTCAACTTTTTCGCGCCTTCAATCAGCAGCTCGGTAAATTTTCCGCAGACCGAGCGCTCTACCAGGATGCGCTGCACCGAGATGCAGGTCTGTCCGGCGTAGGCGAAGCTTCCAACCACGCAACGGTCGGCCGCATAAGAAAGATCAGCGTCGCTGTGCACGATGACACCGGCATTGCCTCCGAGTTCGAGCACCACTTTCTTTTTGCCGCAGTTCTTCTTGATCTGCCAGCCCACCGCCGCGCTTCCCGTGAAGCTGATGAGCTTGATGCGTTCGTCGGTCACCAGCAGTCCCGCATCTTCGTTGGAAAGCGGCAGCACGTTCAGCCCGCCATCGGGCCAGCCCGCCTGTTGCACGGCCTCCGCCAGGAGCAACGCGGTCAGGGGCGTTTGCGGCGCAGGCTTTAAAATCATGGGACAGCCGGCAGCGATGGCGGGCGCTACTTTGTGCGCCACCAGGTTCAAGGGAAAATTAAATGGAGTGATGCCGGCGATCGGCCCTAGCGGGAAGCGGCGCACAATTCCCCAGCGCCCGGCGGTGAATTCCTGCCAGTCCAGAGGCAGGTAGTCGCCGTAAATCCGCGTGCTCTCTTCGGCCGCTACGCTGAAGGTGAAGATGGCGCGTTCCACCTCAGTGCGCGCCGCCTTGATAGGCTTACCCGCCTCCTGCGCCATGGTGCGGGCAAATTCCTGCTTGCGCTGCGAGATGTTTTCCACCACGCGCCGGAGCACGCGCTGACGCTCGAAGGCGGGCAGCCGACGGGTGGTGCCGAAAGCCTTCACCGCAGCCGCGATCGCAGCTTCTGCATGTTCGCGTCTGCCCTGGAAGACGGAAGCAATCACATTCCCGTCATATGGAGCCTTTATTTCAATCGGGTCGCCTTCCTCGATCCATTTGCCATCGACCAGGAAACCTTGCGTGCTGACGGGGGACGCGGTCATCTGAGGCATGGCGATATCTTAGACCTCCGCAAGAATTCGAACGGTAAATTTCCGGATAATTATAGGCCTTTCCCGGGAACATGATTGGACCTGCTGGAGCTCAAAGCACCGCAACCACGTGGGGACAGCCGCTCGGCTGTCCGGCGGAGCAAGGCTCCGCGGTATTGTTCCCGGCAGAAACCAGTCGAGCTTTGCTCGACCGGACAGCCGGGGGCGGCTGTCCCCACGTGGTTCGTGGTACATCCTGTTGGGTAGACGATAATATTCACAAGGCGAGAGGACTTAGAAGCTTGCAGGAATCCATCCAGCAAATCAGCGAATTGCTCCGTCGAGGATCCGTCTCGCCGGTTGAGTTGACTACGGACTGCCTGGCACGCATCGAGAAACGGAATCCGCGGCTTAACGCTTTCATCACCGTAACCGCAGAGTCCGCGCTGGCCCAGGCGCGCCAGGCCGAGGCCGAGATTCGACGCGGCGCCTGGCGCGGCCCCCTGCACGGGATTCCTGTTGCAGTTAAGGATCTGATCGATACCGCCGGGGTTCGCACCACTGCCGCCAGTTCCCTGTTCAAAGATCGCATCCCAAGCGAAGACGCTGAAGTTGTCCACCGTCTGAAGGCCGCCGGCGCCATCTTGCTGGGAAAGCAAAATCTCCACGAGTTTGCCTACGGCGGCAGCTCCATGGTGAGTTATTTCGGCGAGGTAAGAAATCCCTGGAACCCGGAGACTATCGCCGGCGGCTCCTCGGGAGGCTCGGCGGCCTCGGTGGCGGCGGGACTGGGTTACGGCGCCATCGGAACCGACACGGCCGGTTCCATTCGAGAGCCCGCGGCGCTATGCGGAGTAGTCGGACTGAAACCGACCTATGGACGAGTCAGCGCCCGGGGCGTGATTCCACTTTCACTCTCGCTCGATCACGTCGGGCCAATCGCGCGGACGGTGGCCGACGCCGCCATACTTTTGCAGGCGATCGCCGGCTTCGATGCCGAATGACAAGGCCAGCGTTGATGTTCCGGTAGACGACTATCCGGCGGCACTTGACGAAAACTTGAAACCTCTGCGAATTGGCCTTCCCCGAAAGTTCTTTTTCGACGATCTCAACCCCGAAGTGGCGTCAGCGATAAGTCATGCCCTCACCGGCCTGACTGCGCTGGGGGCTGAACTTCGCGACGTGGAACTGAACGTTCCAACCGATCGCACCCTGCAAAGCGCCGAGGCTTTCGCCTTTCATGCGGAGTTCGTGAGTCGCAATCCCGAGCTTTACCAGCCCGAAACTTTGCGGCGAATTCGCACTGGCCAGGATGTAAGCCCAGAGACCCTTTTTGAATGCCGCCGCGAACTACAATCCTTGCGCCGCGACATCGCGGCCGCATTTGCCGACGTAGATCTGCTGGTGACTCCAACGACGCCGGTTCCCGCCGCGGCGATCGCAGAGCTGAAGCAGAATCCGGATCGGCTCCGTCCGCGGGAACTTCTGCTTCTGCGAAACACCCGGCCCATCAATGTTTGGGGACTGCCGGCAATTTCAGTGCCGTGCGGTTTCACCGAAGCAGGCTTGCCCATCGGTTTGCAAATCGTGGGGCCGCACTGGGGTGAGCGGAAAGTTCTCCAGCTCGCCCACGCCTATGAACAGGCAACCGCCTGGCACAAGCGGGAGCCCAGGGCCGAGAGCTGAATTCTCACTTCTCCCACAATTCTGCCAGGCCACGGCGCGCCGTGGCCCCGCCGTAGGAGCCGGCAATTCCGGTCAGGAAGCCGAGAAACGATTCGTAGATTTGCGCCCGGTACGGTTTTTCAGTCAGAAGAAAATAGGCAATGCATTGAACCGCCGGCACGAAGACAGCGACCAGCAAAGTCCAGCGCCAGGGCCGTTGCGGACGCAATGCTCCCAGAAGCATGGTCGCCGCGAGCACGAACAGCGCGGTAAGAAGAAGGTCGCCGAACTTTACGTCGAGAAATCCGGCAATGAGGCCAAACAAGGCGCCGAGCGCGTAGATGCGACGGTCGTTTTTTCTTTCTACTGGCTCCAAGTCCGGCTCCGCCTCGTGATGCTCAGTACTTGTAGAACCCTCGGCCGCTTTTTTTCCCCAGCCAGCCCGCATCCACCATCTTGATCAGCAGCGGACACGGCCGGTACTTGGGATCGCCGAGTCCATCCTGCAACACCCTCATGATGTCGAGGCAGACGTCGAGCCCGATGAAATCCGCCAGGGTCAACGGGCCCATGGGATGCGCCATTCCCAGTTTGAAGACTTCGTCCACCGCCTCCGCCGTGGCCACGCCTTCCATGACCGCGTACATGGCCTCATTCAGCAGCGGCATGAGCACGCGGTTGGAAACAAAGCCGGGCGCGTCGTTCACCTCAACCGGAGTCTTGTCGAGCTTCATTGCGAGGTCGCGCACGATCTCGAATGTTTCCTGCTCGGTGGCCAGCCCGCGGATCACCTCCACCAGTTTCATGACCGGCACCGGATTGAAAAAATGCATTCCGATAATTTTTCCCGGCCGCTTGGTCACTGCCGCCAGCCTGGTAATCGAAATCGACGAAGTATTTGAAGCCAGCAGAACCTCGGGCCGGCAGATGCGGTCGAGGTCGCGGAAGATTTCAGCTCTTGATTTCGAACTTTTCGGTGGCCGCTTCAATCACGAAATCACAGGGGGCAAGTTGGGCGCGATCGAGCGCGGGAACGATGCGCTTCAGCGCCGCGGCCTTATCCTCTGCCGCGATCTTGCCCTTGGCAACTTCGCGGTCAAGGTTCTTGCCTATATTCGCGAGCGCCCGGTCGAGGAAACGCTGATCGACATCGCACAGCGTGACCTGGTAGCCGCTGCGCGCGAAAACGTGAGCGATGCCATTGCCCATGGTTCCTGCTCCGATCACTCCGACACGTTCAATTGGCATGACGAAATGCTCCTTTCCGGGCTCCAAAGGCTGTCAGTCTAACATCCTCCAAGTGATTGCACGGCTTAGATTTAAGGTTCGCTTAAGGTTCAAAAAAATATCTTTCGCAGTGCAGCAATTTTGATGGTGCAGGCATCCGACGAGCTAGAACCGGACCAGTAGGGCTGAAGAGCGGGCGCGATTGCAAGAAAGCTCTCAGACGACGGAACCGGCGGGAGGAAATCATGCGAAGCATGCGACTGGCGGCCCTGGCAGTGGCGATGACGCTGGCGTTCAGCGGTCTCGCCCTGGCAAGCGACCACGACAATCACTGGAAGGACAAGCATGTTGAACATCATCACCAAGTGAGTCCAGGCTGGAGCAGCATCTGGAATCACAACCGAAACGGAAATAACGGGAGCTGGTCGCAAAGTGCTCGTGAACGCGAACGTGAGCATGAGCGCTGGGTATGGGAACATCGCAACAATGGCAGCTATGGCCGCGACCAGGTCTATAACCGCTACCCGAATGGTGGTTATGGCTACCCAGGCAACGGTGGCTACGGTTACCCGAATGGCGGCTACGGCTATCCCGGCAACGGCGGCTACGGATACCCGAATGGCGGCTACGGCTATCCCGGCAACGGCGGCTACGGACGCGGTGGATACGGCAACGGCTCCGCCAGCGGCGCCGGTTACAGGCAGGGAATGCAGGATGGCTCCTACCAGGCTCGCAAAGATATATCCCAGAACAAGCCGTTCAATCCGAATCCCCGTGGCGCCAGCCACTCCGATCACGGATACAACAGCTCAATGGGCGACAAGCATGCTTACCAAGCCTCATACGATCAGGGTTATCGGTCCGGCTACCAGTCGAACTATGGCGGCGGCCGGGGCGGCAATCGCGGATGGGGGTTCTAGAAACCGCACTTAGCAATTGGCACTTAGCACTTAGCAAAAAGGCCGCCATAACTTTGGCGGCCTTTGGTTTCCTCACGAGATCAAAACCTTATTCCAGATTCACGAACTAGAAGCCAGAAGCCAGGAGCCAGAAGCTCGTTACTGATGCTCCAGATTCTCATCCACCGCGATCTTCCCGCCTTTTTGCACTTCGATGACGCGATGAACCGGTTTGTATCCCGACAGTGTGATGTCCACTACGTAAGTGCCCGGGTTGAGGAAAAGATCGAGCGGCGAAAGTTTGTCCATGATGCGGTTGTTGATGGCGACCTGCGCTCCCTTGGGCTGGGTCTTGACCCCGAGAGAACCCATGCCAGCCACATCACCGCCGCCGAACAGCTTCTTGAATTTCCCACCCATCTTGATGTCGTCGGTCGAGCCCAGCGCTTTAAGGCTGGGCGCGAAGTGAAAAATCTGTCCCGGCTGCAAGTTGGCGGTGGCGCTTTCTTCCAGGTAGCCCTGCTTCTTGACCACGAAGGTGTGTGCGCCGGCTTTATCCACTGAAAGCTGCGCCGGAGTGACTTTACCGCTGTCTCTTCCGTCGATGAAGATTTGAGCCCCAGCAGGTTCGCTGGTTACCGCAACCTGCGCCGTCATCGCTGCCAGTTGAACAACCAGGAATGACTTGCTTCCCGAAGCCACATCAATGGTGCGGCTTTCGGAGGCATATCCCGCGCGAGCCACGATCACGCTATGTTGCCCGGGCGCGAGACCAGGCAGGTTAAAGGGCGTCACCCAGCTGGGATCGGTGTGCCCGTCGATATGAACTTCCGCGCCTTCCGGAGTGGAATTGATGGTTAACTGCCCGGGAATCACGGCGGGCGCAGAAACCGGCGCTGCCTTGGCTTTCTTCCGGCTGTACTTCGGGGTCACAGAAACCACTGCCTGCTCGCGCGGAGCCGCAATTCTTTCCGGCGCCGCTGCGGGCGCGGGAGTTGCAGCCGGCGTGGGAGGCTGTGAAGCGTCCCAGGCTGGTTTGTTTGATGCCTGCGATTGCACCGGCGCGGACGAATGATCGCTCGAGCCTTCGTCCGCGGAATTCTCCGAATGAATACGCCAGGCGATCATGCCAACAACCAGCAGAATGACTCCCAAAGCACCCGCGATCGAGTAAACGAAGAGCTTGGGCGGAGTCTTCTTGATCTCCGTGACCGCTTTACGCGCCACTTCGCGTGGCTGCACTTTGGGTTTTTCCGGCTCACCCCGGGTGTTCCACGAAGCTGCCGGCACCGCTTCGGCCTGCGGTTCAGCGACCGGAGGAGGCGGCGGTGGCGGTGTATAGATTTCTTTCATCGGCGGCAATTCGCTAATTTCGGAAAAACTTGGGCCTTTCACTCCGCCCTTCGCGGATTCGACCATCGCCGGATCCACATTCAGAGGCGCAGATGGCGCCGCTGCTTCTTCCGGTTCCGCAACCGCGCTCGCGCGTACCTCGAATGTGCTTTGCGCGGATGCGGCCGGCTTTTCTGGAGCCGCCTTCGGCGCGTGCGCTTGACTCACGGCAGAAGCGCCGCTGCTCTCCCATCCCGCGGCGGCCGCTGCGGCCTTTGCTTGTGTCTGCGCCGGGGAATGCGAGGGCGATTGCTGCTGCGAGCTGGGCGCGGCAGCTGCTGCGGAACGCGCACTGACATCCTGCGGCGAAGGCGCAGGTGCCGATTTCTTCTGCGCCGGCGGAGCGTTCAGGCCTTGCGCCGGCTGCGCCGGTTTCTTGGCGGCCGTCTTGGTCGCGCTTTCCTTGCAGCGCTCCAGATCGTTGACCAGTTCCTGTCCGCTTTGATAGCGCTCTTCCGGCGAGTTGGAGAGCGCCTTCATGATTACTTCGCTGAGCGCCGGATGAATCTTGGGATTGATCTGGGCCGGAGCCACCGGTGTGGCTTCATAGATGGCCTGCCGCACCTGGTCCGCGTCGTCTCCCGCGAAGGCTTTGCGCTCGGTGACCATCTCGTACAGAATTGCGCCCAAAGTAAATATGTTGGAGCGCCCATCCACCGGATCTCCGCGCAACTGTTCCGGAGACACATAGTGAAGAACTTCCGGAGCTTTGCCGGAAGCCTGGCAGGTGAACGCGCCCATGCTGGACGCTCCAAAGCTCAGGATCTTTACGGTGCCGTCCCAGGTCACCATGATCTTGGCCGGCTCCAGGCTGTAGTGCACTACGTTGTGAGAGTGAGCGTGATCCAGTCCCTGACAAGTCTGGCGCGCGATGTCCTGCAGGTCCCAGATGGAGAACCCTTCTTTTCTGGCCAGCATGGTGCCAATGCTGTTGCCCTGAACGTACTCCATGGCAGCGCAGAACTGTCCGTCGATTTCTTCCAGACCGTAGAGGCCTGCGATGTTGTGGCTGCTGAGCGGCTTGGTGCCTTCAGCTTCCTGCAGAATATGATCAATAAGGACCGACGCCTGGTCGGCCAACATTTGCAGTTGGATAGTCTTCAGGGCAATCGTCTGCCCGCTCTCCGGGTCGGCGGCTTTGTAGACAGCGCCGATCTCCGAATGCGTGATCTCGCTGAGAATCTCGAATCTTCCGATCTTGTTCGCCATTGCTCGCTAAGCCCCACAAAATCAAAAGCCGGGCAGTCGTGTGGACGGACGCCAGGCATCGTTGGTTGGGGGAAAAGTACGACTAGAATATCCCGGCTGATGAAGGGATGGGAGTTACGAAGGTAAGGAACACCTTAGTGCAAACAACAGGGTTAGCTGATCTCAAATGCTCTTACCGGATCGAGGTCAGCCAGGCCTGCAGCAGATGCCGCACTTTGGCCCCTTCCATCTTTCGCCGGACCGCGTCCATCACGACAAAATGCACTCGAATGCCGCGGCCCCGAAATCCTACCCAGTAAGGGATATAGATTTCTCCCGCAACCGGTTCGGCGGAGATGGTCAAATTCCGCATCCGAAAAAAGCCGGTACTGAACAGCAGTCGTTGTACTTTCGCGGTCACAATCTTCCTGGCTTCAGCTTCATCCAGCAGCGGCTCGGAACAGTTGCGAGTTTCTAGATAGATCACTTCGCGCTCGCCGGGGAGTTGCTCGAATTGGTAGAGGTCGAGCGAACCGTTGACTACGTCCTGTCCGAATAAGCGAAGGTCGCGCTTGCCGCGGTTGAGAATTTCAACCTGAAAAAGCTGGAACGGAACGTAGAAGTCGGCCACCGATTTCAGCGGACCGGAGGCGGTAGTATGCAGAATATCCATCAACCCTGAAGAGAACTGCTCAGTCGCTTCTTCGCGGGTGACGTTGGGCCTCAGGCTGCGGATGCGCGCCATTTCTGGATCCCCGATCAACTGCCGGAAAGCAATCCTCTAGCGGAAGTGGAACCAGAGTCCGATCACGGTGGCCAGCAGCAACAGGCTGAAAATCACGTTGAGCCGGTGTTCCTGCGGAGTTTCCGCCGCAGGCTTGTAGTCCATGCCCCGCACCAAAGTGACGTCCATCTTTTCGTCGACCGTGGCAAAGGTCAGGCCGGCCAGCCTTTTGCGGTCCGGCGCCGGGGTCGCCAGGCTGACGCCGATCAATACCAGGCAACAGATCACGAACATCAGGATGGCATAGTGCAGGAAGTTCATGGCAATCAGCCAGCGCAGGGAATCGGGCGCGCCGGCGCCACCCGGGTATTCCAACTCAAGAATGAAGCGCACGGTGCCCAGCACAAATCCGGTCAGCAATGAACTGAGCGCCCCCTGCGAGTTGAGCCGCGTCCACAGAATTCCCAGGATGAAGCAGGCCGCGATGGGAGGACTGATGTAACCCTGAACACTCTGCAGGTAAATATAAAGTTGGCCGCTGATGCGGGTGATGAAAGGCACCCACGCGATTCCCAGCAGCACCATGACTCCGGTCGCCATTCTGCCGATGAAAACCAACTGCTTCTCGCTGGCTTCCGGTTTCAGCTTCTTGTAGAAATCGAGCGTCACCAGCGTCGACGTCGAGTTGAAAACCGACGCCATCCCTCCCATCAAGGCCGCCAGCAGCGCCGCGATCATCAGTCCGACCAGTCCGGTCGGCAGCAGATTGAGAATGAGGGTCGGCAGGGCGATGTCGCCGTTGGTGGGCACGCCGTTCGCGCCAATCGTGAACATGTCCCGGAACAGAGCAAATGCAATCAGGCCGGGAAGCACCAGAAGAAATACCGGCAGGATTTTGAGAAATCCCGCGAAGATCGTTCCCGCCTTGGCATGACCTTCATCCCGGGCCGAAAGCACGCGCTGCACGATCACCTGGTCGGTGCACCAGTACCAGATACCCAGAATCGGCGCGCCGAAGAAAATTCCGGTCCAGGGGAAGTCGGGATCGCTCATCGGCTTGACCATATGAAAGTAGCTGGCGGGCACCGCCGCGCGCAGTCCGGCGAAGCCGCCCACCTTGTGCATGCCGATCAACGTGAGCGCGATCGCACCCGTCAAAAGAACCAGGGTCTGGACGACTTCGGTGTAGATCACGGCCGACAGTCCGCCGGCGACGGTATAAATTCCGGTCACCACCACCAGAATCACGGCCGCCTGCAGCGGGCTCCAGCCCACGACTCCCTTTAATACGATCGCCGCCGCCCAGAGATGCACGGAGATCTTGGTCAGGACATAAGCAATGATGGAAATACTGGCCAGGTAAATGGCGGAACCGCGGCTGAAGCGCCGCTCCAGGAACTCCGGCATGGTGAATACGTTGGAGCGGAGATAGAAAGGAACGAAGACCCATCCCAGGACCAGGAGGATCAGACAGGCCAGCCATTCGAAGGATCCGACGGCCAGGCCGGAACTGGCGCCGGAGCCGGCCAGTCCGATGAAATGTTCGGTCGAAATGTTGGAAACAAAGAGCGAAGCCCCGATGGCGAACCAGCCCACATTGCGACCGGCCAGAAAGTACTCCGCCGAGGTACGTTCTTTTCGCGCAAAGTAATAGCCGATACCAAAAATGATGGTGAAGTAAACCGCGATGATGGCTATGTCTATTCCGGTCAGAGCCTTATGAGTGAGGTGCATCGCGGTTTCGCCCATATCCCTCCATCCACCGTTCGATTGTGTACGGTGCCGTGCGTCATGCTAGTGCATTAAGTAGATACAGGCAACAGGGGCATGCAGATAGACAACAGGAGGCGTTATGGGAACTTTTTGTGGAGGCAGTCCGTAACTTTCTGAGCCTCGGGAGCGTTGTATTTATCTAAGAGGGTAAGTTTGTGATTTTGTGCAGCGATTGGTTGCCGAGCCTCAACTTTATCGTCTATCCTACTGAGGCTTGGGTTACGGTCCCAGCCGTCCCTGTCCTGTTCGACTCCAGGAGTTTCAGATGACCCTGACTCGATTTGTCACCAAAAACGCATTCCGCAACAAGCGTCGCAGCATTCTGACCGTCCTCAGCATTGGTGGCTCACTGCTGCTGCTCACCTTCCTGATCACCATCTGGCGCAGCTTTTATGACAGCAAGCCGAGCGAACAATCGGCGCAACGCCTGATCGTGCGCCACAAAGTGTCTCTGGTCTTTAACCTGCCCAGCTACTACCGGCAGAAGATTCAGGCGATTCCCGGCGTCAAGGAAGTAGTGAACCAGCAATGGTTTGGGGGGCAGTATAAGGACGACAAGCCGGAGAACTTCTTTGCCCAGTTCGGAACCGATCCCCAGGAGATCATGAAGGTGTATCCGGAATTCAAGATACCCGCCGATCAACTCGAAGCCTGGCAGCATGATCGAGCCGGCGCCATCGTCGATGTGGGTCTGGCCAACAAATTTCATTGGAAAGTCGGCGACCGCCTGAATATTACCGGAAAGATTTTTCCCTTGAACCTGGAGTTGACCATCCGGGGAATCTTTACTCCGCCCGACCCGACTCAGGCCGTCTACTTCAACAAAGACTACATTGACGAAGGCTTCCCCAAACTCAAGGGCAACGAGGGGTTCTTCGCAGTCCTGGCCGATTCGCCCGAATCGGTGCCGAAAGTAGCGCAGGCCATCGACGAAGAGTTTCGCAACGCCGACCGTCCCACCAAGACCGAGACTGAACACGCTTTCCAGTTGGGCTTTATCGGCATGCTGGGCAACATCAAGGCTTTCATCATGAGCATCTGCCTGGCCGTGGTCTTCACCATCCTGCTGGTATCGGCCAACACCATGGCGATGTCGATTCGCGAGCGCACCCGGGAAGTTGCGGTGTTAAAAACGCTGGGCTTCACCCGCAACAGCATCCTGGGATTGTTTGTGGGCGAGGCGGTTTCGCTGGCAGTCGTGGGGGGGCTGATCGGATCGATGGTCGCCTTTTTTGTCATCGCTGCGATGGCCAGCCAGGGTGGAATGTTCGCCCGCATGAGCGTGACTCCGCTCACCATGCTGGCTGCCGTGCTGATCGCGGCCGTGGTGGGATTCGCCAGCTCCTTCATACCTTCCTATCACGCGGCCAAGGTCAACATCGTGGACGGATTGCGTCACATCGGTTGAGTTAAGAGGATCAAACAGAAATGGCAATCCCCCTAAGCTATAACGTGCGCAACCTGCGTCTCCGCAAGAGCCTGACTATCATGACGGCTCTGGGAATCGCGCTCACGGTGGCGACGGCAGTCTTTATCATGGCGCTGCTGGCGGGCTTGGGCCGCGCCTTCTCCACCACCGGCGATCCTCTGAACGTGCTGATGCTGCGCAAGGGTTCGGACTCGGAACTGGCCGCGGGCGGAGTCTCGCGCGATGCTTTGCAGGTGATCAAAGACCTTCCGGGAGTGGCGAAGAATGCCAAAGGCGAGCCGTTGGTTTCGGGGGAAGACATCCTGGTGGTGGTGCTGCCGCGCAAGGGAGGCACGGGAGAAACCAATGTCACTACCCGTTTTCTGACTCCGCTCGGAATTGAGATGCGGCCGAAGATTCATCTTGTCTCCGGGCGCTGGTTCACGCCGGGGCAGCGGGAAGTGGTGGTCAGCAGTTCGATTAACAAACGCTTTGAGCACGCGAACATTGGCGATACGGTGCACATCGGCAAAGGCGATTGGCCCATCGTCGGCGTCTTCGATGGCAGCGGCACCGCCCACGATTCCGAAATCTGGGGCGACATCAACCAATTGGTGACCGACTTCGAGCGCACGATCTATTCCTCCGTCCTGGTGCGGGCGACCGACAACGTCTCTGCCCAGGCGCTGAAAAACCGCGCCAATGATGATCAGCGCCTGGAGCTGAATGGCCTGCTCGAACCTGATTACTACGCCTCGCAAACCAAGTCCGGCGGCCCCATCAAGGTGGTGGGCTGGATTGTGGCTTTCATCATGGCTGTCGGCTCCTGTTTCGCCGCCGCCAATACGATGTATGCCGCGGTAGCTTATCGCGGACGGGAAATTGCGACCCTGCGCGTCATCGGATTTTCGCGTCCCAGCATTCTCACTTCGTTCATGCTGGAATCGCTGCTGCTGTCTTTACTGGGGGCAACCCTTGGCATCCTGCTGATGCTGCCGTTCAACGGCATGACTACCGGGACGCAAAATCAGGTGACCTTCAGCGAAGTTGTATTCAGCCTGCAGATGACGCCGGCGGTGGTGATTGCCGCGGTCACATTCGCTCTGATCATGGGCGTGGTCGGCGGGTTCGCGCCCGCGTGGCACGCCTCGCGGCGAGATATACTCTCAGCCCTGCGAGACTAGGGATTGGGTAGCGCCGGCCTCTGGCCGGCCCGATGGGCGGGCAGGATGCCCGCCAGACAGCCGGCGGGACGCCGGCGCTACAAACGTAAACATGCCGATTGACGCAAAACACGAAGACCTGCAGAGCCTGCGAATCGATCGCACTGCTCGGGGCGGAGGCGAAGGTGAACCTCCCGTCTGGGCGAGCCGCTATATCCTCGCGGGAATCGGCCTGCTGTTGCTGCTGGGCCTGGCGGCAATCGGCTATCGTCTGTTCTCGCGCGACGTGCCTGAAGTAGAAGTGGTCCGCGCCTCGGCGCAGAACACCGAAGTTGGCGGCGTGGTTCTCTCCGCCAGCGGCTACATTGTGGCCCACCACAAGATCAATCTGAACTCCAAGGTCACGGGGCGAGTGAAGTGGATCGGCGTCGAAAAGGGAGACAAGGTTAAAGAAGATCAGATCCTGGTCCGCCTCGAAGATGACGAATTCCGCGCCCAGTATGAACAAGCCAGGGGCGCCGCCGAGAATGCGCGCGCCTATCTGGAAGAACTGCAGAACGGTTCGCGTCCCGAGGAAATTCAACAGGCTCAGCACAATCTTGACGAAGCCCGGGCCACGCTGGTCGACGACAAGATCACCCTCGACCGCACCCGCAACCTGGTGACCCAGGGCGTGCTCTCGAAGCAGGCTCTCGATGACGCCACCGCCAAGTTCGAGGCCGACCAGCAGCGCGCGAACTCTCTGGAAAAAGGTTTTCAGTTGGCTAAGATCGGCCCGCGAAAGGAGGAGATCGCTCGCGCTCGCGGCGCTCTCCAGCAGGCTGAGGGTCAGGCGGCCTATGCCAAGTCTCTGCTCGACGCTACCTTGATTCGCGCGCCGGTAACTGGAACCATCCTTGAGCGCGCCGCAGAAAAAGGAGAACTGGTCACCTCGGGATTTGCCAGCACCGCTGAAGGCGGCCCGCAGGGCCTGGTAGTGTCACTGGCCGACCTGAACGACCTTCAAGTCGAACTCGACATCGCGCAGGACGATTTCGCCAAGCTCGGCCCCAAGCAAAAAGGCGTAGTCACCGTCGATGCCTATCCTGACCTCAAGTGGGATGGAATGATTGCCGAAATCTCGCCGCAAGCCAACCGGGCCAAGGCCACGGTGCAGGTGAAAGTGCAGATTCTCAATCCGGATTCCCATCTACGGCCGGACATGAACGCCACCGTCAAGTTCCTGGCAGATGAAAACAAGCGCACCAGTTCGCAGCCTGAGGGTGTTTTTGTACCCACCACGGCGATTCACGACCGCGACGGCAAGAAGCTCGTCTTTTTGTCTTTTGACGGTAAGGCCACGGCCCGCGAGGTAAAGATTCTGTCGCAGCGCAGCGGCGGTGTGCTGGTGCAGGGACTCAACGGCGGCGAAGATGTCATCACCTCGGCGCCGCAGGATTTGAAAGACGGCGACAAAATCAAGATCAAAGGACAGCAGTCATGAGCGCAGCTACCACTTTTCCGCAGACCGCCACTCAAACCAAGGTGGTGCAGGCCCGCAACGTCAGCAAGGTATTCAAACGCGACGCCTTCGAAGTGAAGGCGCTGGACGATGTCTCCATCGAGATCGGTGGAGGCGAGTTCCTGGCTCTGATGGGTCCTTCGGGTTCGGGCAAGACGACTCTGCTGAATATGATCGCGGCCATCGACCGGCCGACCTCGGGAGAACTGCTGGTGCTGGGCGAGAACATTTTTCGCTTCGGCGATTCCCAGTCCGCCCACTGGCGCAACACGCATATCGGCTACGTCTTCCAGACGTTTAACCTGATCCCGGTTCTCACCGCCTTCGAGAACGTCGAGCTGCCGCTACTTCTGACCAAGCTTTCGGCGCAGCAGCGGCGCGATCACGTGATGACGGCGTTGAAGCTGGTCGGGCTCGAAGAGCGCGTCGGCCATCTACCCAAACAGCTCTCCGGTGGACAGGAACAGCGCGTGGCCATTGCGCGCGCCATCGTCAGCGATCCCACATTGCTGCTGGCCGACGAGCCTACCGGCGATCTGGACAGCCATTCCGCCACCGAAGTGCTGGAAATCCTGAAGCGCCTGAATGAGGATTTTCACAAGACGATTGTGATGGTGACCCACGATCCGCACGCGGCGTCGTATGCGCACGTGACCCGGCATCTGGAAAAAGGAATGCTGCTGCCGGCGTAAGTCGACCAGTGCCCTGACCGTTCGATTCACGTTCGTAGAGACGTAGCTTGCTACGTCTTGCCGCCCCTTCATGAGACGTAGCAAGCTACGTCTCTACAGACAACATCCAGAGTAAGAGGAGATCGATACAGGACCCGAGCTACTCTCGGCCGGGCAGGTCGGGAGACCTGCCCGTACATAATTCGAGGAGTTGCTTACACGCCCGAAAGGGCAATACTGCCGCGCGTGGGAGCGAAACCGCTGTCGGCGGGGTCCGACACCCATTGCCACGCCCGTCGGCCGTTTTCCCGCACTACGGTTCGCGCTTCGCCGTATTCCACCAGACGATTCAACACGGTCGTGACCGAGGCCAGCGGATCCTTGTGGCGCAGCAACACCGGAGGAATACGCTGCTGAATCTTCTCGCACACCTCGCGAGCGCCCAAGGGACAGGCAGCTTCCATGAGCACCATCCGGCAGGCCTTGGTGAAGCCCGGCTGGCGGCCTCCACTTTTTCGGTCCACCAGCTCAAGCAGCTCTTCGCTCAGCACTTCATCGCCGAACAGATTGGCCAATCCGACAATGGTCTGCTTTACCGTACCAATGCGTTTCATCACATCGGCACGCTGTCGCATGAGCAGGCGCAATTCTTCATGTGCGGCCCTCACGACTTCCTGCACATGCGAATCCGCACCGCCGGGAAAATTTCTGTTGCCGTTGCCGTTGCTAGCAGTTCGTCCCATGTCCATGACCCACACCTCCACAGCCGAGCGCCCGCACGGGATTGGGCTCATCCCACACTATCCCGTAGATCTGGATACGCAATGTCATTCCTGGTCGTTCCATCAAAGTTTTCAAATCCTGAGAATCAACTACCGACCGCTACCACCTTCGCGGGCTCATCCGGCTGTTTACCTTCCTGCTGGCTTAGACGCGGTCATTCCCGAAAGGTTAAGGCGAAGATATGTAAAATCGGTGCGCAGATGGTTCCCGGTTGGTAACCGAACGTGATCAATGGAATCAAGCTCACGACCAGGGTTGCGGGCGATTTCGGCAGTCGTACTCGAGCTGCGGATTTTCATATTTTCCGGCGCGAATTCGCTTCCAAAGTTGGGATGTTGCGATGAGAATCTGTCTTACACCTTGACAAAATTGCGACAACTGATAAAGTTCGACTTAATCGTTTCAATTTCATAGAGAATTCCTGGGTGCTGACGCATGAAGAATGTTTACGAGGTCCTGAGACAGAAAGAGCTTGAGCTCTCGAGGCTGGAAAAAGAGGTTGAGGCGTTGCGCGTAGCCGCCCCTCTACTGTCCGAAGACAAAGAAGCTGGCTCTGACAACAAGCCGACTTTGGCCACGTCGGGGACGCCGCAACAGCCCATACGGATTCCGCAACCGGCGGTCAATGCCGCTCCGCAAGCCGCCCGCGCCGCGGGTTGGGAAGATACCGCCAAGCGCTGGCCGTAGCCGCAGGCACAAAGGGCCATCTCGTGCCCAGGGTAGGAATGGATCTGGCCCGGAGCCTTGCTCCGGGCCGTAGTTTTGTTGGGGGCAAACGGGCAGCTCGATTCAGGTGAGCGGATTCGGACCGCCACGGCCGCCAATTCGAGCAGCCACATTCGAGCTACGACATTCGAGTTACCCATGGGCGTTTCGGGACAATCCTCATTCGAACTGGGCGGAGCTCGCCGCCGCATTCCCCGTTATCCGGTAGCCATTCCCGTAGATGTCACGGTGTTGCGTTCGGGCCTGCCCAACAGCATCCCGGGGCGCTCACTCGATATCGGCGAAGGCGGAGTGGCAGCGGTTCTGGCGGCGGAGCTTCAGACCGGAGAGTGGGTTGCGGTCCAGTTCCATTTGCCGAATGCAGGCCAGGCGCTGCAGACCAAGGCGGTGGTGCGGCACTACAACCAGCTGCGTTGTGGCTTCGAGTTTCTAGGGCTCTCGCGCGATCAGCGCTACATGATCCGGCACTGGGCCGGGACGTCTCAGGCAGAGCAGTCGCCGCTCGAAGGGTCGCTCATGACCTCTCCGTCCGCAAAGCTGCCGGCCCTCGCAACCGGCCGGATGGCGGCGTCGCGCAGGAAATCGCCAAATCTCCCGCTGCGCAGGCTGCTATGGACGACGCTGGCGATGCTGCTGGTCATTGCCGGCATGGCGGCCTGGCAATGGCATCGCGGCTGGCGTGAACTGGAAGCGCGCACGGCGCGAAACGACGTCCACGCACGAACTCCCTCCGCCAAGGTTCCGCCGGAGGTGATGGAAAAGTTGCTGATCCGTAAAGTCGAACCAGCCTATCCCGAGGCCGCGCGCCGGGCGAATCTGCAGGGCACGGTGGTGCTGGACGCGATCATCGCAGCCGACGGCACCGTGGTGAATCTGCATCCGATCAGTGGCGACGAGAGTCTCACCTCGGCTGCGATGGATGCGGCGCGATGGTGGCGCTTTCGTCCTTACCGCGTGCAGGGCGAGCCAGCGGCGGTAGAGACCTCGCTGACCGTCGAGTTCCATCCCTAGCTTCATCCCAGTCGTCCCTAGTCTTTTCATTCCTGTCGCTCCGCGCATAGTTGGCTGAGAAGAATAAGTTGGCCTATTCGTGCTTTGCGTCCTCAGCCCTGCATCTGCGACACTGGCCTCAATTCAAAATGGGAAGAATCCACGTCCTTTCCGAAAACGTCGCCAACAAGATCGCCGCCGGCGAAGTTGAGGCGCTTTGCGGGCGTGAGCGAAGCGGGAGCCCGCAGCCGAAATCCCGAGCGAAGCGAGGGATCTCCTAACCGTATGGGCAGAATCCACATCCTTTCTGAGAATGTTGCCAACAAGATCGCTGCGGGCGAAGTGGTGGAGCGTCCGGCTTCGGTAGCCAAGGAGCTGCTAGAGAATTCACTGGACGCCGGTGCGACGCGCATACGAATCCAGGTGGAGGCGGGCGGGAAAAAACTCATCCAGATTACCGACAATGGCTGTGGCATGGTCCGCGACGATGCCCTGCTCGCCTTCGAGCGTCACGCCACTTCCAAAATCAAAAACGCGGAAGACCTGCTCAGTGTGGCCACTCTCGGATTCCGCGGCGAAGCGCTGCCCTCGATCGCATCGGTTTCGCGTCTGCGCCTGGAGACCCGGGCGCCCGACGAAGCCTCGGGAACGGTGGTCGAAATCAACGGCGGCAAAATCTTCAAGGTGGAAGAAGCCGGATTGCCTGAAGGCACCAGCATCTCGGTGCGCGATCTTTTCTTTAATATCCCCGCGCGGAAAAAATTCCTGAAGGCTGAATCGACGGAGCTGTCCCATATCGCGTCCCTGGTAACCCACTACGCGCTGGCCCATCCCGACAAGCACTTCGAGCTGCATTCGGCCACTAACGCCATGTTGGTGGCGCCGCCGGTGGCGGGTTACAGCCAGCGGGTATATCAGGTGTTTGGAAAAGAAGTGCTCGACCAACTGATTCCGGTTGCCGCCCTGCAACCCCTGGAGCGCATCGGCCTGCCTCAGCCTCCGCCCTGGCGCCGCAAAGAAAGCGAAGTAACCAAGCAGCCCCCAGTTCAGACGAAAGACGGAGAGACTAGAAGTGATCCGTCTGACGAAGAAACCGCCAGCGAGGCTCCATCCTTCGGAGAACTGCGGATGCACGGCTTCGTCTCCAAGCCCGAGATCCAGAAGCTCAATCGCAACTCCATCTACGTCTTCGTCAACGGACGCCTGATCCGCGACCGCCTCATCCAGCACGCCATCACCGAAGCCTATCGCAACATCCTGCCGCCGACGGTCTATCCGGTGGTGTTGCTGTTCCTCGATTTGCCGAGCGGCGAAGTGGACGTCAATGTTCACCCCTCGAAAACCGAAGTCCGCTTTCGACAGCAGAGTGTGATGCACGATTTCGTGCGCGACTCGATACGGGCCGCGCTGATGAAGGCGCGCCCCGTGCCCCAGTTCGCGGTTGAGATTCGCGCCCACCCGACCGCGAGTCCTTCGCTGGCCGGGGGGCAGCAGCCGTCGCCAAATGCAGATGCGGCAGCATGGCGGTCGCAGTACACACCCTCCGTATCGCAACCTTTCAGCTTGCAGGCTCCGGTGGCACCGTCGATTACCGAGCGCTTCCAATTCGGAGAGGGCTTTTCCGTCGACGGCAACGCAGCGCTTTCCCTGGTGCGGGCTCCCGAGCCGGTTCCCAGCTCCATTGCCGATGACGGTTGCGCTCCGCCTATCGCCGATGAAGCTCAAGCGTTGAGTGAACTTGCTCCCGCTCTAGCCTCACTCAAGCCGCTGGGACAAATCCGCGATTCATTCATTCTGGCGGTCAATCCCGAAGGTCTGTGGATTGTGGATCAGCATGTGGCTCACGAGCGCGTGCTATTTGAAAAGATTCTGAAGCAGCGGGCTGCGCTGAAAGTGGAGAGCCAGCGATTGCTGCTGCCGCTGGTGATTGAGCTAACGCCGGCGCAACAGGCGGTGTTCACCGAAATCTCGGACGAACTGGTCAAGAATGGATTTGAAGTCGAGCCCTTCGGCGCCCGCAGCGTGGCAGTGAAAATCGCGCCCGCCGGCATCGAAGCGCCCGCGGTTGAGCACATGCTGCACGAACTGCTCGACCAGTTCTCCCGCGAAGAGCAGGCTCTAAATTTGGATAAGATTCGGGGCCGCATCGCCGCCTCCATCGCCTGCCATGCCGCCATCAAGGTCAATATGCCGCTCGAGCAAAACAAGATGGAGTGGCTGCTGGCGGAACTGGCCAAAACCGACTGTCCCATGTCCTGCCCGCACGGAAGGCCGGTAGTTCTGCGATACTCTTTGAAAGACATCCAGAAGGCGTTCAAGAGGATTTAGAAGAACAGCCGTCAGCTCTCAGCTTTCAGCAAGGCGAGAGTTTAACCTGGCCCTGCGAACCCGAATGGCTGACAACTGATAGCTGAAAGCTGACAACTGCTTTTATGACTGATCAAGAACTCGACCAGCTTCGCCGCGAGAAATGGCGCCTGAATGGAAAGGCGCTGCATACCGTTGACGAGGCTCGCCGTTTCGTCGAGTCGATAGGTTTTTGCCTGATGTATCCCATGCGGCCGGCACTGTTGGCTCCCACCTTTATCGGTGCATGGACTGGCTCGGACAGAGAATTTGCCAACCCAGCAGCACGCCTTTGCCGATGCCCGCGCGCGCGAAGCCACCGAAGTGATGGTTCGGCTGCTGCGCAACCACGACGCTTACGAAGCCAACCAGTTTGAGGAAAACAATGCCTTCCTGGTGGCGGCTTCGATCTTTCCTTATTTCTATGCTTTGGTGGGTGAGCGCAATCCCAGGCAAGCCCCGAAGCCCAAACCGCGCTCCGAGTATTCCCAGTTGGCCTGCGACGCCTTCGAACTGATCAGCCGCGCCGGGCCAATTTCAAAACAAAAGATGCGAGAGGACCTGGGTGGAAGCATTTCCTTCGTCGCGCTGGATCGCGCCTTGGGTGAGCTCTGGGCGAAGTTGCGCATCACCCGGGTCGACTACAAACCCGAAGAGGGAGCGTTCTGGGACGTTCTCTATCGCTGGGCGCCGGAAGCGGTTCGCGAAGGAATGAGCCTGTCGGTAGGCGAAGCGCTGTCGGCGTTGCTTTCGAAATATCTCGATTGCGTGGTCGCTGCCGACCTCTCGGAAGTGGAATCATTTTTCGGCAATTTCGTTCCGCGCTCCCGGGTCAGGGAAGCAGTCAACGCGCTGCAGGCAGCCCGCGAGCTGGATTTCATCCGGGTGGGCAACCGCTCCCTGCTGCAAATCGCGCAGCCGAAGGCCCCGGTGAACCGGGTTGGGACGGGCACCCCGGTCCGCCCTGGCCGTTTGTCATCCTGAGGGCCTACGCCGCTCGACTTACCATTTCAACCCTGCCACGTCTATTTACAGGCCACCTGGCTCGTGGAGGGTAACCGATATGCGTCTTTCCGCCTTCTTAAGCGTTTTCCTGGCTCTCGGCGTGGCGTCGTTCTCACAAACGGCGACTCCGTCATCCGCTTCGGCGTCTGCCAATTCGATGCCCGAACTCGAGCATTTCAGCCTCGATCAGGTGGATAAATCTCTTGATCCCTGCAACGACTTCTTCCAGTACGCCTGCGGCAAATGGATCAAAGCCAATCCGATTCCACCCGATCAAGGCGGATGGGGCACTTTCAACTCGCTGGCGCTGTGGAACATTGCAGCCGTGCACAACACGCTTGAAGAAGCGGCCCAGCCATCGTCGAATCGCACTCCGGTGCAGCAGAAGGTCGGCGACTACTATGCCGCCTGCATGGACGAAGCCTCCATCAACAAGGCCGGAATCGCGCCCCTGCAACCCGAGCTCGACCGCATCGCCGGGCTGAAAGACAAGTCCCAGTTGCCGGAAGTTCTGGCGTCGATTCACCTGATCATCCGGCCGGCCAACTTGAACTTCATCGACGCCGCCTATCAGGGAACGCTGTTTGGAATTTATTCCCAGCCTGGTTTCGACGACGCCCGCCTGACTCTGGCGGCGCTCGATCAATCCGGCATGGCGTTGCCCGGACGGGAGTTTTATCTGAATGACGACGCCAAATCAAAAGAGATTCGGGACAAGTATGTGAAGCACGTAGCGCGCCTGCTGGAACTGAGCGGAGAATCACCGGCCCAGGCAGCAACAGATGCCAAGACCGTGCTGGCCATGGAAACCGATCTGGCCAAGTCCGCCATGGACATCGTTGCCCGCCGCGATCCCAAGAACCAGAACAACAAGATGTCCCTGCAGCAGATTCAGGCGCTGACTCCATCCTTCAACTGGAGCCGTTACTTCGCCGCTACCCAGGCGCCGCCATCGCCGCAATACCTGGTGCTTGCCCCCAGCTTTTTTCAAGGCATGGAAAAGCTGATCCAGTCCTACTCGATTGAGCAGTGGCGCGCATATTTGCGCTGGTCGACGGTGCACGCGCTGGCGTCTTCCCTCAGCCAGCCCTTCGTCGAGGAAAACTTCGATTTCTTCGGACGCACCCTGGGCGGCGCCCAGCAGATTCAGCCGCGCTGGCGCCGCTGTTCCATCTATGCCGATATCGATCTGGGCGAAGCCGTTGGCCAGGCCTACGTGGCCAAATATTTTCCGCCAGAAAACAAACAACGCATGCTGCAGATGGTCAAAGCCATCGAGACCGCGCTCGATCAGGACATCGATGCCGCGACCTGGATGTCCGACAAAACCAAGCAGGCGGCGCACGTGAAACTCGCGGCGCAGGTCGACAAGATCGGCTATCCCGATCACTGGCGCGATTATTCTTCGGTTGAAATCAAGCGCGACGACTTTCTGGGCAACGTGCAGCGTTCCTCGGCTTTTGAAATTCGGCGCCGCATCGGCCAGTTTGGACAGCCTGCTGACCGCACCGAATGGGGCATGAGTCCGCCTACCGTCAATGCCTACGAAGATGCCCAGCACAACACCATCAACTTCCCCGCCGGAATTCTGCAGCCGCCGTTCTTCGATGCGAGCGCCAGCGATGCGGCCAATTTCGGCGGGATCGGAATGGTGATTGGACACGAGATCATTCACGGCTACGACGATCAGGGACGCAAGTTCGATGCGGATGGCAACCTGAAAGACTGGTGGACCGCCTCCGA
Source organism: Terriglobia bacterium (assembly GCA_963734265.1). Classification (GTDB taxonomy): domain Bacteria; phylum Acidobacteriota; class Terriglobia; order Terriglobales; family Acidobacteriaceae; genus JAIQFF01. Next base: position 361,018 of record CAVTGN010000006.1, on the reverse strand, counting down.
CGCGACCAACTACGACCAGCGCGACCAGTGCATCACCGACGAATACACCCAGGAGGTTCCCGAGGCCGGAGTAAAACAGAACGGCAAGCTTTCCGCGGGAGAAGACACGGCCGACAACGGCGGTATTCACATCACACTCGCGGGCCTGCAGAACACGCTGAAATCGCAAGGCAAGAGTCTCGACCAGCCGGCCGCAAATGGCGACACCGAATTGCAGAACTTCTTCCTCTCCTTCGCCAATATCTGGTGTGGAGATTTCCGCCCGGAAACGGCTCGCACCGCGGTGATGACACAGGGCCACTCCCTCAACCGCTATCGGGTGAACAATGTGGTCAGTAACATGCCTGAATTTGCCCATGCCTTCGGCTGCCATGCGGGACAGCCCATGGTCCATGCCAACGCCTGCCGTGTCTGGTGAGGAATGTGGAGTGTGGGCGCGAGCGTCCCGCTCGTGCAGGGGCGTTCGTGACTCAGGTTTGTCAGGCAGAACGTGAGCGACCGACGAAGGCATGTCCGCAGTTGAGAGCGGCGCGGGTCACTTATTTCTGACCCGTCCCTGGCGCAATCAGAATTTTCATCAACTCAGTGGCCAGCAGCACGGAATGGGCGCCATCCAGGTTGGTCAGAACCACGATGCCGGTCCCGCGTTGGGGAAGAATCATGAAAAACGTGCTGGTGCCCTGCTGTCCTCCGCCATGGCCCACGTCAGGTTCGCCCAGATCTTTTCCGGTTCCCCATCCCAGCGCATAACGTGACGTGGAACCATCTGCCAGCTTCTGCGGAGTCCACATGAGCTCGCGGGTGGAACTCTTCATCAACGTATTGTGCAGCATCGCAACTTCGAAGCGAGCCATATCGTCGGCGGAGGATAGCCAGCCGCCCCCCGGAATCTTGTAACTGGAATCGAGCCAATCGGCATTAACCACGGACCCGGATTTTTCCTTGTGGTAGAAGCGCGTGCGGTGGGGAATGATGGCAAAGCGATCGTCGACCTGGGTCACCGTCATGCCGGCCGGCCCGAGAACGTTGCTGCGGACAAAATCAACGTATTTTTCTCCCGAGGCGCCCTCGATGGCACAGCCGATCAGGGTGAATCCAGGCGTCGAGTAATGGAATTTGATGCCGGGTTGAGCCACCAGTGGGTCGGCGGCAAAAAAATTCAGGCCACCCTGAATCGGATTATCGAAATGCCGGGTGTTTCCGCCCTCCGGATCGTCCTGCGATTCCGATTTGTAGTGCCGGATTCCGCCCAGATGTCCTAACAGTTGCCGGGTGCTGATGGGCCAGGGTTTCTGCGGGAAGGCGGGGCAATATTTCTGCACCGGCGCGTCAAGATCAAGTTTGCCTCGCTCCCAGAGTTCCATGGCGGCGGTTGCAGTCAGCGGTTTCGAAATCGAGGCCAATCGGTAGAGGGTCTGCGGTGTGGCGGGCACGAAGTTTTCCAGATCGGCCATGCCGAATCCTTTCGACCACACATATTCCCCGTTCTCCACCACCGCCACCGAGACTCCGGGAATGCTATTCGCGGCCATGTAACGCGCCACAGCCGATTCCAACTGGCTGCGCTTTTGTTGATCCAGTTGGCCCGATTGAGCCGGGGAATAAAGAGCACCGAACACGACCAGCACCGCAGTCGCGAAGCGGCGCAATCGGCGCGAATTCGCTGTCAAAGCTTCCTCCGCATCACAAACTGAACAACGGAACGGCGTGTACAATCCTAACGTCACGCGATGCCCGAATCCACCCGCAAACTGATCATCGCCATCGACGGCCCAGCCGGTGCGGGTAAGAGCACCATCGCCTCTCGCCTGGCCCGCAAGCTGGGCTACGTGAATCTGGAAAGCGGCGCCATGTATCGCGCCCTGGCGCTCAAAGCCATCGAGTGGGACGTCTCCTTCGATGACGAACCGGCCCTGGTCAATCTGGCGCAGAATTCGCGCATCAAAATCGAACCCAGCCTAGTTGGTAATCGGGTTCTGCTGGATGGACGCGACGTCAGTCAGCGGGTGCGGGAACCCGACGTGACCGACGCGGCTTCGCGGGTCTCGGTTCATCCCGGCGTGCGTCAATGGATGGTGGCCCGCCAGCAGGAGATGGGGGCGGGTGGTGGTGTGGTCATGGAAGGCCGCGACATCGGCACCAAGGTCTTTCCCTTAGCCGACGTGAAGGTCTTTCTCGATGCCGACCCGGTGGTGCGAGAGCAGCGGCGCATGAAGCAGCAGCAAGTTATGCAGGGCGCCGCGGCCCACGCCATGGCTGCCGAACTTCGCGAACGCGACCGCCGTGATCGCACCCGCGCGACCTCTCCCCTGGTTCCTGCTCGCGATGCCCTGATTCTCGACTCCAGCCAGCTTTCCGAAGATGAGGTTCTCCAGAAAGTCGAAGAACTGGTCCAGCAAAAACTCCACCCCCTGTCATCCTGACCTCTGTCATCCTCGGCTCTGTCGCAGAGGATGGAGCGTTTCGAACGGTTTCTTATTCGCTCACGAAAAATCCACGCAATTCCCGAGCGCGGGACAAGCTTCCGAAGATAGTTCGTCCATCACAGACCGCCAGCTCTACACAGTGCTATACCCATGAAGTTCCCTTCTCAAGTCTGGACTCGCCCACTATTTCGTCCCACCCGCAGGTGCGAGTCCAATGTCGAGCTTCACGCGTTCTTGCTGTCATCTCTTGACTGCCGCATTCATTTCCAGCCTTTTGCTCGCCACGCCTGCCTTGGCACAGGATGCCACCGGCGCCATTCGCGGAACCGTTACCGATGCCGGCGGCGGCCGGATCGGCGCTGCCACGGTAGTGCTGATAAACACAGCCACCAACTTTCGCTACTCGACGACTACCGACGTCACCGGCCGCTTTATCTTCGACCTGCTTCCTCCCGGAGACTACTCGGGACGAGTGGAGTCGCCAGGAATGTCGCCGCAGACCACCCCGCGACTGCATGTGGATGTCGGCGGCACCACAGATCTCGAGTTCAAACTTGCGGTGGCTGGAGTGAAAGAAACGGTCACAGTCTCAGGGGAACCGCCGCTGGTGGAAACCCAGCCCAGCGGCCTGTCCTCGCTGATTGACGAACGAGCCATCAACGAACTGCCCCTGAACGGACGGCGCTACACCGATCTGGCGCTGCTTACTCCGGGAGTTACACAGGATCCGCGCGGGCTGACCTCGGGCTCCAACGGCGATCTGGCTTTTGGCGGAATTCGCGGCTTCCAGTCCAGCTACCTGGTCGACGGCGGCGACAACAACAACGCATTCTTTGGACAGGCTCGCGGGCGCTACCGCGCGCCCTATCAGTTCTCCAACGAAGTGGTGCAGGAGTTTCGCGTTTCCTCGAACACCTACGGCGCCGAACTGGGACGCTCCGGCGGCGCGGTGGTAAATGTGGTTACGAAATCCGGCACCAACCGCCTGCACGGAACCGATTTCTATTACCTGCGCGACAGCGCTCTGGCAGCCCAGCATGCCTTCATGGATTTCAAGCCTCACGATCAACAGCAGCAGTTCGGCTTTACTCTGGGAGGTCCAATCCGCCGCAACCGCGCCTTCTTCTTCGCCGGCTTCGATCAGCACATCTTCCATATTCCGGCAGTGGTGCGCTTCGATAACGGAAGCTCGGTGGTAGTTCCCCAGCCCGGCACTGGACCGGAGACGCCGGGCGACTATGAAGCCAGCGACCAGGCTCTGGTATTCGCCACCGCCGCGCAGCTATCGAAGCAGGCCGGAACTTTTCCCTCGTCCATGCTGGGAAACGCGGGATTTTTCAAACTGGATCTGGTGCTCAGCCAGCACAACAACCTCTCCATGCGCCTGAACACGTCGCGCTACTACGGGCATAACAATGTGTTCCTCGATCCCGCCAGCCCGCTGACCAGCTTCGGCATCAGCGACAACGGTGAAGAAGATGTGTCCACCGAAAGCGGAGCGTTGACCCTCACCAGCAATCTTTCCTTCCGCGTAGTCAGCCGCTTGCAGGCTCAGTTCTCGCGCGACTTGCAGCAGTCAACCCCCAACAGCACCGACCCGCTGACCCAAATCCCCGATATCATCGAGGGCTTTGGACGGTCCTCCATTCTTCCCCGCCAGACCCGCGAACACCGCTTGCATGTGGCCGAGACCTTCAGCGTGGACGGCAAAAGAAATTCCTGGAAGTTCGGCGGCGATGTGCTGCTCACCTGGATTTACAACTTCTTCCCCTCGTCTGGACGGGGGTGAATACATCTTTGATCCCATCAAGGTAAACCCCTTCACCTTCGAACCCATGGAATCCGGGCTGGAACTGACGCCGCTGCGGGCCTATGCCCACCAGGTGCCGCACTATTACCTGCAGAATTTCGGGCCAGCCGTGACTCATCCCGACACCAACGAATACTCCGGCTTTGTGCAGGACACGATTCGGGTCAGCGATCATTTCGCGCTCAGTCTGGGAGCACGCTACGACTTGCAGACCTTCACCAAAAAAGGTTTGGAACCGAATCCCTTGTGGCCGGATGCGGGCAAAGTTCCCTTCAACACCAACAACGTCGCGCCCCGGGTTGGCCTGGCTTATTCCATCGGAAACCAGCGCCCGCTGGTGATTCGCGCCGGCTACGGCCGCTTCTACACCCGCATTCCCCAGATCTATACGTCCGCGATTCAGAGCGAAAATGGACTGGCGGGCAATTTCCTCTTTCTTAACAACAATAATTTCTACGATCACCAGATTTTTCCGCAGTATCCCAACCCGCTGGTGAACTGTCCGGTGAATTCGACCGACTGCGAACCGCCAGTCTCTTTTTCGCAGTTGGAACAGGCCGACGTCTCCGCCTTTTCGCACAACTTCAAGACGCCCCGAGTGGAGCAGGCCAGCGTCAACCTGGAGCGCGAGGTCGCGCACCGCCTGGCCGTGGGCGTTTCCTACATGTACGTGCATGGCGTGGACCTGATCCGGGCGCGCGATGTGAACCTGCCGCCGCCGGTCAACGTCAGCTATCCCGTATACGACGCCTCCGGAACAAATTTTCTGGGGACGTATGACACCGTCGATTCCTTCTCGACCTGGCAGCTCACGCAATCGCTGACCTGTCCTTTTCCGCCCTGCATCAATCCGCTGGCGCGTCCTATTCCGCAACTCGGATCGATCAATGTTTTCGAAAGCGCGGCCTCGAGCGTCTACAACGGCGCGACACTTTCCATCCGACGCCGCATGACCAGCGGCGTCTATTTCATGCTGTCCTACACCTTCGCTCACGCTGTGGACGATGGACAGGACGCGCTGGTCGCGGGACGTCCGGCCACGGTGCAGAACTCGTACGCGCCGAACGCGGAAAAAGGTCCCAGCGTCACTGATCAGCGCCATCGCTTCGTGTTCTCCACTGTGGTCGCGCCCAAACCTTTTCATCGCGATCACGAGTGGATGGGAAGGTTGTTCAACAACTGGAAAGTATCAGGCGTAGTCACCATCGGCAGCGGAAGACCGGTGAGCGCAACCGTCACCGGAGATGCGAATCAGGACGGCAACAACACCAACGATCGCCTCCCGGGCGTCTCGCGTGACTCATTGGTTGGGCCAGACTACGCCACCACTGACCTGCGACTTACCCGTCGATTTCAGATTGGCGAGCGCCTGAAATTGGAACTGATCGCCGAATCTTTTAACCTTCTGAATCGCGACAATCAGCGGGTACAGATCACGCAGGATGGTTTCATCACCAATTCGGCACAGTTCGTCGAAACCTCTAACCTTACTGGAATCAATTACTTTCCGGCTAAATACCGGGTGCCGACCAGCTTCCTGCGGGCCACCGACGCGTATGCTCCGCGACAGATCCAACTGGCTTTGAAGCTGATCTACTAGGCGAACAATCGCGGCCATTATTGCGGGAGGGCGCATTTTATCTGCTCGGAAACATCAGATATTCACTTGACTTGCCGCCGGAACCTTGCAATAACTATCCCCGTCCAGACGGGACCAGTTTGGGGGTGTAGTCAGTTGGCAGAAGTCAGACTCCAAGAGGGCGAGTCCCTCGAGAATGCATTGCGTCGCTTTAAGCGCAAGGTGCAACAGGAAGACATCATCAAGGAGGTCAAGCGTCACTCCTTTTACCTGAAGCCGGGCGAAAAGAAGCGGGTGAAAGAAGCACTAGCCCGCAAGCGCAGCAGGAAAAAAGCACGCAAAGAGCAGGACTAAGGTACCTTGGGCCGCCGCTCCAAGTGGTGGCCCATTTCCTTTTCTAATTGCGTTCCGTTTGAACCGAAGTTCACCGCGAAGTAGACCATGCCGCAAGCGGACATGGTGGGCCGAGTCCAGGGGCTACATTCCACTGGTTGTTTTGAGGGGGCAAAGACCCTGAGTCCACGCGCGTCACGCAATTCGTCTGGCGAGGGCACAGGGAATGGGCTGAAGGGAGCATCTCTCAATGGAATTTCAGGACAAGGTATTAAAGTGCATCGACTGCGGCAGTGATTTCATTTTCACTGCGGGGGAGCAGTTGTTTTTTCACGACAAGCAGTTCAAAAACGAACCCAAACGCTGCAAGGCGTGCAAGACCAAACGAGTATCGGTATTGGGGGCAGTGCCGTCAGGGCAAAACGGAGGCTTCGCCAAGGTAGAAACCCGCACCACCTGTTCGGAGTGCGGCAAGGAAACCACGGTTCCGTTCAAGCCCACGCAGGGGCGTCCGGTATTCTGCCGGGAATGTTTCCAGCAAAAGCGGCAAGTGGCAACGGCGTGATTTTGATCGAAGACTTGTAGACGATTCCAGAGTCGGCGGCTAGCTCTTCTTCCTCCCGCCTTCCCGATTCCAACCGAATCCTGTCTGCCGGTGGCGTACTACGCACGGTGATGGAGCGCGTCTTAGTGTGGCTCCCTTAACTTGTGCCCCGCCACGACCGTGGTTCTGCGCCTGTAATGCTCCCAAACTACGCTAGACCCAAGCTACGCTAGACCGGGGCTACGCTAGAATGGACATGTGGCGACCTTCTACGTGGAAAATTTCGGGTGCCGGGCGACTCAGGCCGACGGCGCCGCCATCGAGCGTCAGTTCCGCGATCGGGGACTGGAACGCGCAAGCGATCCGGCCGAAGCCGGAATTGTCGTCCTCAACACATGCACCGTAACCGCCGCCGCTGACCAGGATGCCCGCGCTGCAGTCCGCCGCATTCGTCGAAAAAATCCTGAAGCCCAGATCGTAGTCACCGGCTGTTATGCGCAACGCGCCCCGGAAGAGGTCGCTTCCCTCCCCGGAGTAAGTTCAGTAATCGGAAATTCCCACAAGCACCAGTTGGCAGAAATCGCTCTTGTAAATGTGGGTGCGATCGTCCCCGCTCGTGCAACTCTTCACGCCAGCCAACCCGCTGCCGCCGATTTCGTCCCGTTATCGAATCTAGTCCCGGCCAGCCAACGACGATCGACCACCGGCCAAAGACCGATCTTTGTCTCCGACATCTTCGCCCACACCGAACTCCAGGCCGCTCCGGTCTTTGACGCTTCCAACGAACGCACCCGCCCCAACCTGAAAGTGCAGGACGGCTGCGATAACCGTTGCTCCTTCTGCGTCATCCCCTATGTTCGCGGGCAGAGCCGCTCGTTGCGCCTGGACGAAATCATCCGCGAAGTTGAGTCTCTGGTAAATGCCGGCTATCGCGAAGTGGTAATTTCGGGAATCAATCTGGGGCGCTGGGGTCGCGACCTGGGCGCTGGCGGCGGAAGCATTCGCCCACCGAGGTTTGAAGATCTCGTTCGCGCCATCCTAAGCGAAACCGCGCTGCAAAAACTCCGCATCAGTTCGGTCGAGCCCATGGATTGGAGCGATGAGTTGATCCAACTGATGGCCACCTCTTCGCGGATCGCCAAACACGCCCACGTGCCCTTGCAATCAGGCAGCGACGCCGTACTTCGCCGGATGCATCGCAAATACCGTCCCTGGCATTATCGCGAGAAGATCGAAAAAATCCGCGAAGCCATGCCAGCTGCCGCCATCGGGGCCGACGTCATGACCGGCTTTCCCGGCGAAACCGAAGTCGAATTCGAAGCTACTCGCCGCCTGATCGAAGAACTGCCATTCACTTACCTGCATGTCTTCACCTACTCCGCCCGCCCAGGCACGCCGGCCGCGACCATGGCCACTCAGGTGCCGGTTCAGGTTGCCCGCGAACGTAACCGCATCCTGCGCGATCTCGCTGCAAAAAAGAGACGCGCATTCATGCACACATTTGTCGGCAAACCTGTTGAGGTGATCACGCTGGCTGCACCAGGCTCGAATGACGAAGGCGGATGCACCGAAGGCCTCACTGACAATTACCTGCCGATATGGCTGCAGGGAAATCACGCTCCCAATCGCTGGATTTCCGCGAAGGTCGAGACGGTTTCAGACGGGGCGTTGGTCGGAATCGCAGGTTAGAGGTCGTCCGAGTTTTCCGAAAAGCGTTTAACCACAAAGGGCACGAAGGCACACGAAGGAAATCCTTAACTTCTTCGTGATACTTCGTGCCCTTCGTGGTTCTGAATGTTCTATCTCTTCGCCGTCAAGCGGTCCGCAATTTTGTCGTATTTACTTTGCGAGAGAATTTTGCGAGTTACAAGTTGGTGCGGATCGTCATAAGGACGTCCTGCAATGACTGCATCGGCCTCAGCACTGTTTACTTGAGGCAGGCTATCTAGCTGCTCTCTCGTCGCCGTATTCAGGTCGAGCGGTTTGTCCCGGCTCCAGCCTTCCCGCACTCCCGCTGCGACCGCTTTGGCATCGACCTTCATTTCCGCCGTAGCGCGGGCAGTCTTCTCTTGCAGCTCCTGCGGATTTTGATTCGGAGTGCATCCCGCAAGTCCGACCATGCAGACAATTACAAAAAGAAAGAGTTCTCGGGGAAAGCGCATCTCTATTCGCCTCGGATTTTTGATGAACTTCCCGGCTCGCCGGTTGGCTGGAGTACATTCGACGCCGGATAAGACAAAGCGCCGTCAAGCAGAACAGAGGCACGAGGAGCTGTCTTTAGAGGTTGAATCCGCTCGCATTGGTGGATACGCCATCTGAAGAGAAGAACGTTTCATGCCGGAGCAACGCTTCCACTCCCCGTAACACTTCATTGCCGCTGCTTTTAGTGACGGCACCCCGGTAGCCTGCGTTAAGTGCTTCGCGGGCAAGTTGACGCGAAACTTCCTGAACGCTGATGAGCAACATGGGTAGTTGCGGGCGCGCTTTCGCAATTTCAGGAGCAGCTTGCAATCCGGTCATAACCGGCATTACCAAATCCATGACCACGACGTCAGGTTCGAGCTGCTCAACCTTTTCAATTGCCTCGGCACCATTGCTGGCATCACCGCACACCTGCCAGTCGGGCTGTTTCTCCAGCAATCGTCGTAATAACATACGGATCGTGGCATCGTCATCGGCGATCAGAATCCGGGTTGGCATGGCGTACTCCTTTTGGCTCGAACATTTACGGAAAATCGTTGTCACGGAAATCGTCGTTAGCCCGACGTCTTCCGACTCGCTCAATTGCGCCCACAATCCGCCAACCAGGCAGTTCTTAGGTAGGCTGATCTACTTCAACTACGCCATAACCGCGCCTGCAGGACAATACAGCGAACTCCCGATGACCTTAACTGCCGTGATTCCGTCACTTAGACAGATTTGCCGCTCGCATCTCGCGGAAAAGCGTGTCTCCAGACACAAAGTCCCCAAAATCCGGTTGTGGGCAATTTGAATTTTCCGCGTCCGATGGGGTCGTCCTGAGCTTGCGAAGAGTCTGCCCAGCGAATTCGAAGAGCTAAGTGCTAATGGCTAAGTGCTAATTGCTAAGTGCTAATTGCTAAGTGCTAATTGCTAAGTGCTAAGTGCCAACTACTTCTTATCACCTCCCAAACACCTCCCTTAGCAGGGCCGTAGTTTGTGCAGCCGGGTCTCGGCGAATCTTGCGCTCCTCCTCGCCCAATTCGTAAAAGAGTCCATCCAGTGCCTTGGAGACCACGTAATGGCTAATGTCCAGATCCTCATGGTTGGCGAAAGGAATCGATTTGTACTGGGCCGTAAGCGCGTCATATTGCCGCACGACGCCGTTCTTGGCCATGGTCCGTTCCACCACCGGACCGAAGGCCGCAGTCAGTTGCGGCGTGGTCTTTTCCTTGAAGTAGTTGGTGGCAGCGGTGTCTCCTCCCGAAAGAATCCCGCGAGCGTCGTTGATGGTCATGGCCGTGATGGCGTCGATAAAGATCTTCCGCGCGGCGGGCGCGGCCGCCTCGGCGGCCCGATTCATGCTCAGGACAAAATCGTCCACCTTCGGGCCATAGCCCATCATGCGCAGTCCCTTTTCCAGAGGACGAAGATTGTTGGGCATGAGAATCTTGATCGCGGAATTACCGAAGTAGCCATTTGGGCGACCTGTGAGCTTGACCGCTTCTTCGGCGCCGATCTGCAAGTGCCTGTTTCAGACCGGAGGAAATTTTGCTGTCGCTTAACTTGGTCCCCAGCCCGAGTTGCCGCGCAATTTCCCCCACCTGGCCGGAGGAGACGGTCACCATCCACAGCACGCTTGCGCCCAGCAGCAGCCTGCGATTCCTCATGACACGCTCCTTACATGATTTCGAGTCCTGGCAGCCAGACCCAAAGGGCATTCTAGCGGACTGCAGGGTGTGCCTTATTGGCGGAAACGATCACTCGGAAAGAAAATTTTGCTGACAGGCTACCCCAATCAACGTTCCGGCACCTAAGTTTTGACTTCGCCAGTACGGCAAAGCGTAACTGTTTTCAAGTAACTTTTAGAGGAGGAATTCATGGGAAACGAAACCGAAAAGAACCAGCAGAATCCTGGCCAACGCCAGCAGAATAACCCCGGAAACGTAGCTGATCCCACCCGGAAGGATCCGTCTCAGAGCGGCGATGTGAACAACCCGCAGGATCCGTCCAAGAAGAATCCCGGTCAAAGCGGCGACACAAATCGCCCGGACCGTGAGGGATCGGAAGATGTCGAAAAGCGTCGCGCGTCCTAACCGGGCCGTAGCGACTTCAGGCGACTAAAAGCCACGGTCCTCGGGCCGTGGCTTCTTCGTCTCCAAATGCTGTGCCTGTCGCTTAACCCAAGCCGAACCTAGAAGCGCGCCGCCAAAGACGGTCAAGCCCTGCCATGCTATACTTTTCCATCTCATCTGCCTGATAAGTACGGAGGGCTGTATCGATAAACGCTTTATCCGAACAAACGATCGCATCCGGGCACGCGAAATCCGCGTGATTGATGATGAAGGCCAGCAGATCGGCATTTTGACCCCCTACGATGCGCTCAAATTGGCCCGCGAGAAAAACCTGGACTTGGTCGAGATTTCGCCCACCGCCACTCCTCCCGTATGCCGGATCATGGACTACGGCAAATTCCTGTATCAGCAGGAAAAGAAGGAACGCGAGGCCAAGAAGCACCAGAAAGTGATCGTGGTGAAGGAAGTAAAGTTCCGCATCAATGTGGACGATCACGATTACGAGACCAAGAAAAATCACGTGCTGCGCTTCCTGGAAGACGGCGACAAGGTCAAGGCAACGATTTTTTTCCGCGGACGAGAGATGACGCGCACCGGCCTGGGTCGCGAAATCCTGGAGCGCCTGATCAAGGACATCGCCGACAAGGGCATTGTCGAATTCCGGCCCCGCCAGGAAGGCAATACGCTGCACGCGATTCTGGCGCCCAAGAAAGACACCGGACAAAAGCAGCCCGCGCAATCGCAGCCGGCCCAGGGACGCGCAAACCAGGCGTAGGTTACTAATCAGCAATTGGCAATTAGCATTTAGCCGCAAGGCAAATGCCGGTTCAGCCGAATGCTAATTGCCAATTGCTAAATGCTGACTGAGGATTTATGCCGAAACTGAAAACTCATAAAGGCGCCGCCAAGCGCTTCAAGAAAACTGCGACAGGGAAAGTGAAGCGCCATCATTCGCACTTGCGCCATATGCTGACGTCCAAGAGCCAGAAGCGTAAAGGCAAATTGCGGCAAGGCGTTCTGGTAAGTGACGCCGATACTCCGAAGATCAAGCGAATGATTCCGTACTAGAAGGTTCGTGTGGCGCGGGCGCCCTCGCCCGCGTATCAGGGCTGCAATCAGGTCGTACTAGCGGCCCGGGCGTGTGAAGAGGCAACCAGACCTTAGAGTCTCCTACCTCCAGCCGCCGTAATCTGAAATTAAAAAGGAGCTACTCATGCCTCGCGTAAAACGGGGAACCAAACGCCGCGCCAAGCGCAAAAAGATTCTCAATCGCGCCAGCGGCTACTTCCTAACCAAATCCAAACTCTACAGGTCCGCCAAAGAAGCGGTAGAGCGCGGTCTCAAGTTTGCCTACTCCGGACGCAAACAGAAAAAGCGGCAATACCGCTCGCTCTGGATTGTGCGCATCGGCGCCGCCGCCAAATTGAACGGGATGAGCTACAACCAGTTCATCCACGGGCTCAAAAAAGGCGGAGTGGAACTGGATCGCAAGATCCTGGCCGACCTCGCGGTAAACGATCCCGGCGCGTTTAAGAGCCTCGCCGAGCAGGCGAAGGGCGCTCTCGGCGAGGCCGCGTAGAAACCAGCAATCAGCATTTAGCACTTAGCATTCAGCCAACGCGGGGCAGGATTCGGGCCCTGAGACCGGTCCTGCACGCGAGGCGTAGAGACGTTGCTTGCAACGTCTCTCTCCACCCGACAACTGAGAACCGAGAACTGGTTACTGTTTCATGTACACCGTCCCCAAACTGAAGAGCTACTCCGCGGCGGCGCTGGACAAAGCCGTCGAGAAGCTGCGCTGCTGCCCTCGAACGAGGAAGCCAAGGCGGTCAAAACTGAGGCCGACTGGAAGACTCTTTCGCGATCGCTGGATGGCGCGCAAGAACGGCGTCCTGACGCAGATCAACGATCTGTGGCTGAAGGCAGCGCCGAAAGATGCGAAACGTGAAGTGGGACAGCGGGTAAACGAAATCAGAACGCTTAGTCGAGGACGAGGTCGGCAAAGCGAAGACATTCGTCTTCACCGTGTCAGCTGGAGTCTTCCAGCTAAGACGAATCGACTGACCGCCTCGACATCACCCTCCCCGGCATCCGCCGCCCTCTTGGTGCCGAGCACCCCGTGATCAAGACGGTGCACGAGATCGTCTCGGTGTTCCGCAATCTTGGTTACTCGGTTCAGGAAGGGCCGGTGATCGAAACCGATTATTACAACTTCGAGGCGCTGAATTTTCCGCCCAACCATCCGGCGCGCGACACGCAGGACACGCTTGTTCCTCGCCAGACAGGAATCGAAGCCGCAGCGGGAGCGGCTACTGCTGCGGACTCACACCTCGCCGGTACAGATTCGCACCATGGAGAAGATGAAGCCGCCGATCCGCATCGTCATTCCGGGCACAGTACACCGCAACGATCCGCCGGACGCCAGCCACTCCCCCATGTTCCACCAGATCGAGGGATTGGCGGTGGACACCAACATCACGTTCCGCGATTTGAAGGGGACGCTCGATCACGCCATGAAGGCGCTGTTTGGATCGAGCGTGAAGACCAGCTTTCGCCCGTCGTTTTTTCCGTTCACTGAACCCAGCGCGGAGATGATGGTTTCATGTTTCATCTGCGGTGGCACCGGAAAACGCGGCGCCGAGCCTTGCCGTCCCTGCAAGCAGACGGGATGGATCGAGATTCTGGGCTGCGGCATGGTCGACCCGAACGTGTACGGTTTCGTGGATTACGATCCCAAAAAAGTAAGCGGCTTCGCCTTCGGCATGGGCGCCGACCGCATTGCGATTCTGAAATACGGCGTGGACGACATTCAGTTGTTCTTCAACGGCGATGTGCGGTTTTTAGAGCAGTTTGGGTAAAAGCTCTTAGCTACCAGCTTTCAGCCGTCAGCGAGTCTCAGCGCTGCAAGGGCTGAAAGCTGATGGCTGATGGCTGATGGCTGAAAATGAAACTCTCTCCCCAATGGCTGCGCGAGTTCGTCGATCCCAAGGTGGACAATCTCCGCCTGGCGCAGGATCTCACTTCGGTCGGCATTGCCGTCGAAGCAATCGCGGGCGAAGGTGCAAACACCATCTACGAAATGGAGATTGGCACCAACCGGCCCGACGCCATGAACCACTACGGCGTGGCGCGCGAAGCATCTGCGGTCTATAACCTGCCGCTGCGGCCGCTGGCGTCGAAGTTGCCTCCGGCGGAGGGCAACGAACCCTTCCGCGTCGAAATCAAAGACCAGGCCGGGTGCGCGCGCTATACCGCTCGCATCATCCGCGACGTAAGTATCAAGCCTTCACCCGAAGCGATCGCAAAGCGATTGACCCTGGTCGATCAGCGTCCCATCAACAACGCCGCCGACGCCACCAACTACACGCTCTGGGAGATGGGACATCCCACCCACGTCTTCGATCTCGATTTGCTCGAGGGTGGCACGATTCTGGTGCGCCGTGCGTTCTCCGGCGAGACCCTCAAGACGCTCGACGGCGTGGAGCGCAAACTCACTCCGGATGACCTGGTGATTGCCGATGCCGCAAAACCGGTGGCCCTGGCCGGCGTCATGGGCGGATTCGATACCATGATCACCGCCAAGACCCGCAACATCCTCATCGAGGCTGCGTGGTTTGATCCATCTACCGTTCGCAGAAGTTCGCGGCGCCACGGGTTGCATACTGACGCTTCTCATCGTTTCGAGCGCGGCGCGGATTTCGAAGCCACCACACTGGCGTGCGATCGTGTGGCGTCCCTGATTCTGGAATCGGCCGGCGGCAAACTCAGTGGGAGCAGGATTGACACAGTCGCGCGGCAAGTGGATCTGGCTCCGGTGGCCCTGCACCTTTCTGAGGTGCACCGCATTCTCGGAGAAAAGCTCGAGACCAACGAGATCTTTCGCATTCTCCAGCAACTGGGCTTCGAGTTGATGCCCGAGCGGGGCGGCGATCCCGACTTCACCGTCCACATCCCCAGCTGGCGCCTGGATGTGGAACGCGAGATCGATCTGGTGGAAGAGATCGCGCGCCTGCATGGTTACGACAAATTCGCCAACACCCTGCCGGCATACGCCGGAGCGGTTGTTGAGCCACCCGACGCCGAGAAAGACAGAAAGCTGCGCGCGTCTCTGCTGGCCCTCGGTTACAACGAAGCAATTTCTCTGACCTTCATCTCCCACAAGGACGCGGAAACATTTTCTTCGGTACCTGAGGTCGAAGTTGTCGAGTTGGCCAATCCCCAGAGCGAAGAAGCGTCGGTCATGCGCAGTTCGCTGGTGCCGGGCATGCTTAACATGCTGGCCTACAACCTCAATCGCGGTTCCGGCGAAGTCCGGCTCTTCGAAGCAGGCAGTATCTTCGAGGCCAAAGGCTCGGCGACGGCTGAGCCGAAGCGCGTTTGCATGGGCTGGACGAGCCCTTCCCCGGAAGCCGCGCAGGGATGGGGCGCGAACGACGGAGGATTTTTCCACTTGAAAGGCGATGTGGAGAATCTCCTGCACCCGTTCGAGCACAAGATTCTGTCATTCGATGCGCAGACCGCCGACTACTATCATCCGGGGCGTTCAGCGCGGGCCCTGATGGATGGCGCGGCCGTAGCTCAGTTCGGACAGATCCATCCGGACGTCGCTGCGGCGCGCAAGTTGCGCCATGACGTTTTTGTTGCCGAACTTTATCTTGATCGACTCTACGCGCACGGTTTGCGCCTGGTAAGGTACGAGCCTTTGCCTCGCTATCCCGAGGTGGAGCGTGATTTTTCGTTTGTCTTCGACGATGGAGTGGCATTCGAAAGCATCGTTGGTAAAGTAAACGGGCTCGGCCTGGCCGAGTTGCGCAGCTTCGTTCCGGTGGAGATTTTTCGCGGCGGCAATGTTCCTGCGGGCAAATATTCCCTGCTGCTGCGCGCCCAGTTCCAATCCTCCGCGCGGACCTTACGCGAGGACGAGGTCGCAAGATGGTCGGAACAGATCGTCAAGGCGCTCGAAGATCTGGGTGGAAAGCTGCGGACGTAGAAACCGCCCGCCAGAGTAAACTGGTGAAGTGCGTCTTCGGATCGCCCAGTTGATTGGCCTGTACATTTTCCTCGCGCTATTCGCGCTACTGCTCGACACCTCATCTCTTCTGGGCGGAAACCCGCAACCAACTTTTTACCGGGACGTTCTCCCCATTCTCCAGGAACACTGTCAGAGTTGCCACCGCCAGGACCAGGTCGCACCCATGTCCCTGGTGACCTACGACGAGACGCGGCCATGGGCGCCGGCCATCGCCAAAGCCGTCCAGAGCAAGATGATGCCGCCGTGGTTCGCCGATCCGCGATTTGGTCATTTCTCCAACGACCCGTCGCTGACCGAACTACAAGTCGAGACCATCCTGGCCTGGGTGAAAGCCGGAGCGCCGTCGGGCGATCCTCATGATGCTCCTTCTCCGCCTCAGTGGTCCGAGGGCTGGAATATCACAAGACCCGATGTCACTTTAAAAATGCCGGCGCCGGTCAGTCTCCCTGCTAATGGCGACGTGGAATATACCTACGAGATCGTGCCCACACATTTCAGCGAAGACAAATGGGTGCAGATGGTAGAAGTGCGGCCTTCCAGCCCGCAGTATGTGCATCACGCGGTTGTCTACATCCGGCCGCCGGATTCGAAATGGCTGCGACACGCTCCCATCGGAGTACCCTTCACGGCTTCGACGCTCAGCGACCCGCAGGACCGGCTCGACGCGCACGGAACCACCAGCGACCTGCTGCTGGTGTATGCGCCCGGCAGTTCACCGGATCGCTGGCCGGACGGAATGGCAAAATTTGTCCCGGCGGGATCGGACATCGTGTTCCAGATCCATTACACGACCAATGGCCATGCCGGAAATGATCAGACCAGCATCGGCCTGGTATTCGCAAAGACCCCGCCGGCACAACGTGTCATCACTCTGCAACTCAACGATCACGCGTTCATCATTCCGCCGGGCGCGGATGATTTTCGCGTGGAAACCCAGGGCACATTGCCGAATGACGCGACCCTGCTCGGCCTTTTTCCACACATGCACCTGCGCGGGAAGCGTTTCGAGTACGACATTGTGAAGTCCGACGGCTCAGTCGAGACCTTGCTGCGCGTGAACTATCACTTTCATTGGCAGTTGAGCTATCGCCTGGCCGAGCCGCGGCTGCTGAAGGCGGGAACGAAATTGCGCGCGATAGCCTGGTACGACAACTCGCGCAACAATCCGCACAATCCGAATCCCGACGCAACCGTCACATGGGGTGATCAAACCTATCAGGAGATGATGGTGGGATTCTTTGACGTAGCCGTGCCGGCGAACATGGATAAAGAGCACTTCTTCATTCGCGGCCAGGCTCCGCACTGAGCCCGTCGAAATTCTGCTTGGGGCCGGGTCTCAGACCGGGCCACGGCGCCTCTGCTGATTGTGCTAGGCTCACTTCATGGCAGACACAGCCATCCAGTCGAAGTCTTTTCTCAGCGGCAAGGTTGCGCATTTCACCGAGTCGGTTATTCGCGAGATGACGCGCCAGGCCATGCTGCATGGCGCCGTTAATCTGTCACAGGGCTTTCCCGATTTCCCTGCTCCCGCGGAGATCAAGCGCGCCGCGCAGGACGCAATCGCCGCCGACGTCAATCAGTACGCCATTACCTGGGGGGCCAAAAATCTTCGCAATGCGATTGCCCGGCAGATGCAGCTGTGGCAAGGCATCCAGGTGGATCCGGAGCGCGAACTTACGGTCTGCTGTGGTTCGACCGAGACAATGATTTCGACCCTGCTGGCGGTGTGCAATGCGGGCGACGAAGTTGTGATTTTCGAGCCCTTCTACGAGAACTATGGCCCCGACGCGATTCTTTCCGGAGCCAGGCCGCGATTCGTGAAGTTGCGTCCTCCCGACGCCCCCGATGGCGAATGGACGTTCGATGAACGCGAGTTACGGGCGGCGTTTCATAATCATACGAAGGCGATCATCGTGAATACGCCGAACAATCCTACCGGCAAGGTATTCACTCGCGGCGAACTGGAACTGATCCGCGATCTGTGTGTTGAATTCAACGTTCTCGCTATTACGGACGAAATCTACGAGCACATTCTTTATGACGGGCAGAAGCACATCTCGATGGCCGCGCTGGACGGGATGCGCGAGCGCACCATCACGATCAATGGCTTGTCGAAAACCTATAGCGTTACGGGATGGCGCGTGGGATGGGCGGTTGCGCCCCCTGCGATTACCGACGCGATTCGCAAGGTGCATGATTTTCTGACCGTGGGCGCGCCCGCTCCGCTGCAGGAGGCCGGGGCCTCTGCTCTGGGCCTGCCGCCCAGCTACTATCAAGGATTGGCGGAGGGCTATCGCAAGCGGCGCGACCGCCTGATTCCAGTGCTAAACGAGGCTGGTTTTCGCTGCTTTCGTCCCCGGGGCGCTTATTACGTGATGACGGACATCAGCGGGTTCGGATTCAAGGACGATCTCGAATTTGTGAAATATCTGGTGAAGGAAATTGGCGTGGCGGCGGTTCCGGGGTCGAGTTTCTATAACGACGCGCGGGACGGGGCGCAGCAGGTGCGCTTTGCTTTCTGCAAGCGCGACGAAACCCTGGACGCTGCAGGCGAGCGCCTGCGGAAACTGCACAAGCGAAAGTAGACTTGGCGCCCGGAAGAGAAAAGTCAACAAACCGCCTCTTGCCGAAACGGATTCGTCCCGCGCCGGTACTACATTACTCGGAAGACCGATTCGACCAACCCAAAAACCCCATCAACCATCTGATCCGTTCACAGGTTTCTGCGGTATACTGCGCACAAGTTATCAATTTCCCGTTAGGAAGTGGTGGCACCATGTCTGTGAGAATGGCTGAAGGGGTATCTGCTCAGGTTCCGGCCGACGATTTTCAGGCGCTCGAAGAGAAAGTCTATCGCACCATTGAGCTGTATAAGTCCGGGCGAGATGCCCGGGCGGCTGCCGAGCGCGACACGCAGCGTCTGCGCCAGCAGTTGGAGGAGCGCGAGGAAGAACTCGAAGGTTTGCGTCGTGAGATGGTGCGTCTGCGCAAGGAACGCGAAGAGATTCGCGGCCGGGTGGAGAAGATGCTGGCGCAAATCGAATCGATTGCCGAGGAGCAGGCGGTTAGCTGATCCGAATAAGAGCCTCCGTCTTGGGGAGAACACAAATGGCATCAGCCACGAAGCATACTGCGGTTAAGGATCCCAGCAATAACGCTGTCCGGGTGGAGATTTTCGATCAGGCCTACAATCTCCGCGGCTCCGATCCTGAGTACATTCTCAAGCTCGCCGAGTACGTTGACGGCAAAATGCGGGCGGTGTCCGAGCAGACCCATACCGTCGATACGGCGCGGTTGGCGGTGCTGGCGGCGCTCAATATCGCCGACGAATACCACCTCCTCAAGCGCAACCAGGACGTAAATTCGGGCGACTACCTGCGCCGAGCCCAACACCTTTCGAGCGCGCTCGATGAAGTTCTGGGAGAAAAGCGCCGCGCAGGTTAGTGTCACAGACTGGCAACTGTCAACTGCTAACTGCCAACTGGTTCGCCAGTTTCACAAAATTCCCCACCAGCTTCTTCCCTTCGCTGGTTAGCACGCTCTCCGGATGGAACTGCACACCTTCAATGGGAAACTTTCGATGTCTTAGCCCCATGATCGTCCGCGACCCGTCGCGCTCGGTGGTATAGGCGCTGACTTCGAAAGCGGAAGGCAAATTTTTTTCTTCGACAATCAGCGAATGGTAGCGTGTCGCCGTCATCGGAGACGGCAGACCTTCGAAGATGGTTTTGCCGTCGTGCCGGACTTCGCTGGTCTTGCCGTGCATCAGGTGCGGCGCACGGACTACGTTGCCTCCGAAGGCTGCTCCGATCGCTTGATGTCCCAGACAGACGCCAAGCATCGGCACTTTGCCGGCGAAATGCCGGATCAGCGGGATGGTGATCCCGGCTTCCTGCGGGGTGCACGGGCCGGGCGACAGCACGATTCGCTCCGGGCGCATCGCCTCCACCTCTGATGGAGTTACCTGGTCATTGCGACGCACCACAACCTCGGCGCCCAGTTCACCCAGGTATTGGACCAGGTTGTAGGTAAACGAATCGTAGTTGTCGAGTACGAAAATCATGGTTTGAGTCGGACGCTTCCAGAAAAGCAGGTCCCTCCACTTCGCTCGCTTCGCTCCGCTACGGTCGGATGACAGAAACTCGGTGGCGTTACCGGCTGGCCAATCCTCCTGCGGTTTCCGCACCGTCAATTGTATAGACATGGCCGGTCATGTAGGCGGCGTCGTCTGATGCCAGGAACGCGAACAGGGCCGCAATCTCCTCCGGCTGGGCATGCCGCCGCAATGGAATCTTGCGATTTACTTCTTCCAGCATTTCATCCGTATATTCGGCGCGCTGCATGGGAGTAAGCACGTACCCCGGTGCGACCGCGCACACCCGGATTTTGGGAGCGAGCTCCAGCGCCATTGACTTGGTAAGCTCGATTACTCCGGCCTTGGTTGCGTTGTAATCGGCGTAGTAGGGCTGACCGACCAGCCCGTTGGTCGACGCGGTTTGTAAAATGACCCCATTGCCCCGCTGCCACATATGTTTCGCGGCGGTTTGCGCCACATAGAAAACACCGGTCAGATTCACCGCGATGATTCTGTCCCATTCCTCGGGCGTGATATTGAGGAAGTTGTGACGGATGCTGATGCCGGCATTGTTGATCAGGACATCGACGCCGCCCATCATTTTTACCGCCTCGGCAAACGCTGATTCCACTTGCGCCAGCTTGGAGACATCGGCATCCACCACTCCGGCCAGTTTCGGCAGCTGAGTCTGGATGTACTTGCGGCCCTTGGGGTCGCGGTCCAGAACCACTACTGCCGAGCCTTCTTCCAAAAATCGGGCTGCGGTCGCCGCGCCAATTCCGCTGGCACCGCCTGTGATCAGGACACGCTTGCCGCTGAGTCCTCGCATGAGTCTCCCCTCGAACCTTAAACCACAAAGGACACGAAGTTACACGAAGCGAAGCCCCAAGTGGGAATTCCTTAGTGTAACTTCGTGTCCTTCGTGGTTTAGATGTCGTTCTATCTTTTGCCGCCGAACAGGAACGCCAGTTCGATGATCAGGATGATCACCACCATCAGTTCAAGAACGAAGGCGCGGCTCTGATTGAACTGATCCACCATGAAGCGGTAAAGGTCTTCGGCGGTTTGCAGTTTCTGCGTGACCAGATCCTTGTAGTCCGGCACGCCCACTTTGGCTGCCGCTAATTTGTACAAGGCGCGCGGAGAACATGTCGCTGAGGAACTTGATGGCATTGTCGGCGCGCTCGGTCAGTTCATTTACATCCAGCAGGATGGTGTGCAGCTTGGTGGCAGCCCGCGCCAGCCGCCAGCGGTCGAGCATCCCGGTGCCTTCGTCGAGAGCGGCGTAAACCACGGCCAGTTCGTTGGTAAGAAACTCGTCGTAATGGCGGAATTCCAGCAGCTGCGAGTTGGCGTATTCGAGCAACTGGATCGCAGTCTCAGCACCCGCTTCACTGTCATAAAGAAAAGCGGCGTTCCAGCCGATCACAGCCAGATCGTTGGGATAATACGACGCCCGGGACTGCAGGATCTCGTTCCGTTCGCCTTCCGAAAGCTGGGCGGTCTCGCCCCGCACAATTTGGGCGATGCGGCCGCCCTGGGTGGCGCATAACTCGGAAGCGGATGGCGAACCAGCAATTTCCCGGACGTGGAAAATGAAATAGTCTTCGCTCAACCACTCCGAATAAGGCTTGACCAGAGCCGGCGCCGCCCGCTCCAGTTTCTGGCGCACGATGCGCGAGGCATGCTTTTCGAAATCCACGTCCCAGACCCATCGGCTGCCTAACCGCACCAGCGTGTCCCAGTCGCCGGAAAATGGCAGCTCGAAAACCACGCTCAGTACGCCGTAGTCGTAGTACTTGATTTGCCCCTCGAGGCGCTCCCCGCTGTCCAGGATCAGGGTGTCGATCGGCTCCAGCACCGGAGGCCGCTGATAGCGGACATACCCAGGCGCAGCATGCTTGAAACTGGGCTGTTCCAGGGTGCGCGCGCCAAAAAGCTGGCGCAGCTTGTCCAACCGGATCTCTTCGCAAACGTCAAACTGGATCAGTACCAGCACGGAACCACGGATCGCCGGTTCGACGGCGACGTCCGCCATACGAACGGGGTCGGATAGGGTCAGAATTGTTTCGGAGTCGGGAGCCATAAACGCCTGCTCGGCAGCCAGGAATGACGGAAAGTTGGATTCCGGCCCAGCTGTCGGTAGCTCTATTGTCCCAGAATCCCAGACAATTGGGGAAGAGACCGGGAGATAAACATGTAAGCTATTGATTACAAGTCTCTTAACTTCGGGTCCAACCGGTGGATTCAAGCTAGAGGCCAGAAGCTAGGAGCCAGAAGCTCACTTCGGCCGATCCTTCACCCGGATCACGAACTTCAAGCCCGACCACACGTCGTTTACGGCGCACACCTTCACATCTACCAGGCCCGCCACCAGGCCGAGCCTGCGCACGTCGTTTTCGTTCAGATCGACTGCCAGGCCAGAAGTTTTCTTGGGCCAGCTCACCCAGAGCGTTCCCGTCGGCGTCAGCCGCCGGGCGAACCTGGGAAACTGTTCCTTCATCTCGGCTTGGCTCTTGACGAAGATCATGGCGAAGTCAAGCTGCGCTTTTCCGTCTTCCGCGAATTCGCAGGTCGAGAGATCTTTTTTCAACTCCGCTTTTACGTCCCTGGGCAGTTCGTGGAAAGCAACTTTGAATCGGGGCTTGATGCCGAGTTTCTGCGGAAGCGGAGTGCCGGAATATCCCGCCATTGAGGAGACCTACCGCGCCGGCGCGTAGTAACCGCGGCGGCTGCGCACACGCAGGCCCTTATGGTTTTGCGCCAGAATCTCGATGGTGCGGTAGCGGCCGTCGGCGCGGAAGTCGGTGGGTGTGTAGGACAGCGCATACTGGCTGCGCAGCTCGTCCTGAATTTCCACGAAAGCGTTGGCTACGTCGGTGATCTGAAAAGGAAAGAAAGAACGGCCGCCGGTGGCGTCAGCGATGCGCTCAAGAACCTTGTCCCCGGCTCGCCTGCCCCCCGAAACGTTGGTGCTGATGGTGTACACGATCACGTCCGCGCGCTGCGCCATGTCGATCGCTTCTTCGCGCGAGACATGGCTCATATTGTCGTCGCCATCGCTGAGCAGGATGATGGCCCGCCGCACCGGCCCGTTCTGCTGCTCCTTCAAGAGCTTGTCGCGGCTGGCAAAATACAGCGCGTCGTACATCGCCGTTCCGCCGCCGGGGCGCAGAGCCCGAACCCCGCGCGAAAGCGCTTCGGTGCTGTCAGTGAAGTCCTGCGTAACTTCGGGGGTGACGTCAAAACCGACCACGAAGGCCTTGTCGTATCGCGGCCGCACCGTCTGATTGAGGAATTCGATTGCCGACTCCTGCTCGAATTTGAAGCGATCCCGCACCGAGTTGCTGGCATCCACCAGCAGGCCGACTTGAAGCGGCAGATCGGTTTCATTGTGAAAGCTGCGAATCTGCGCCGCCGGCTTATTGTCGTCAATGACCGAGAAGTCGCCTTTGGCCAGGTTCTTAACGTAGTGGCCATGCCGGTCGGTGACCGTGAATACGACATTCACTTCGTTGACAGTCTTGGTGATGGTGGTGGCAGAGTCGTCGTCGGACTGGCTCGAAGACTGATTTGCGGGCTGATTTGGGGAAACGCCCGGCTTGGCGGCGGGCGGCGCTTCTGCCTTGGGAGCTGCACTCTGTCCGTTCGCGGGCGACGGAGTGTCTGCCGCAGGCGCTGCTGGCTGGGAAGATGAAGGTGACGGTGAAGGGTCGCTCTGGGGACTCGCCGGCGGATCGGCTGGCGGCTTCGCCTTGGGCTTTTTCGCTTCTTGTTGAGTCGCAGATGGCGCCGAAGGCAGTTCGTCCTGCCCGGAGTTCTGGGCAAAAAGTGCCGTCGCCAACAAAATGCTGCCCCAAAGCAAAATGACGCCACGAAACTTCATCAGTTCCCAATTATAGTCGCAACCTCGCGCCGGTTCACCCGCCGAGTTTTTGCAGGAAACTCTCCAGTTCCTCAGGCAGGGGCGCGGAGAACGAAAGAAGCTCAGCGGTCCGCGGATGCTGGAATTGCAAAGCCGCCGCGTGCAGAAAATTTCTTGGAAGCGAAATCCGGCTTGCGTCCTTGCCTTCCAGTTCTCGCCGTGCGCCGTATAGAGTATCGCCCACCACCGGATGGCCGAGCGAAGACAGATGGACGCGAATCTGGTGCGTCCGGCCAGTATCGATCTGAACTTCCAGCAGGCTGAACTTGCCGTAAGGCGTGTCCAGCTTGCGCTGCACCGTGTAATGGCTGATGGCTTCGCGTCCGCCCGCCCGCCGCGTGGTCATGCGCGTGCGCCGCACCTGGTCACGGCTGATGCTGCTCGCGATGGTTCCGCGCTCGCGCTTCAGCCAGCCTTGCACCAGCGCCAGATATTTCTTCTTGACCTCCCGCGCGACGAACTGCGCGGCCAGCCGGCGATGAGTCTCGTCGCTCTTCGCTACCACAATCAATCCGCTGGTAGCCTTGTCCAGGCGATGCACGATTCCAGGACGCAACTCGCCGCCCACCGACGAAAGCTGCCCGAAGTGGTGCAACAAGGCGTTCACCAGCGTGCCCCGGTTGCGCTGGTCGTCAGTTGCACCCGCTCCCGCATGCACCATCATGCCGGCCGGCTTGTTCACCACCGCCAGGTCGTCGTCTTCGTAAACGATGTCGAGGGGAATGTCTTCCGCCATTGCGCGCAGTGGCGCCGACTGCGCCGCCGCCAGCACCGCAATCCGCTCCCCGCCGCGCAGGCGCAGCGAAGCCTTGGCCTGCGAGTCATCGACCAGCACCAGATTTTGAGAAATGAGTTGCTGCACCCGGGCGCGGCTGGTTTCGTGAAGATGTGCGGCCAGAAACTGGTCCAGCCGCTTGCCGGCATCGTCCGCGGTCGCGGGAATCACCAGTGGGAATTGAGGCATGTAGGCGCGAGCGTCCACGCTCGTGCTCGTCCCTCAAGGGACGACATTCCTTGGAACCAAAAAACTACCGCGGCGCGTGCGCCGGAACGGCTCGAGGAGACGACTTCAGCCACCAGATGAAACCGCCGGTGATGACCAGGCAAATGGAAATCAACTGCGTGCCGGTCATGATTCCGCCGAAGACCGAACCCCGCCCCGGATCGTCGCGAATAAATTCCAGAAAATAACGAGCCACGCCGTAAAGCATGAGAAACGCCGCCAGCACCTGCCCGTCGAATTTCTTGCGTTTGAACAGCCACATCAGGATAAAGAAATTCGCCAGCTCGACCGCCGCCTCGAAGAGTTGCGTCGGCTCGAGCGGAACCCCCAGCGGAGTGTAGGAATTCAGATTGGCAATGGGATTGGTAAAGGTTACGCCCCAGAAGTGCTGCGTCGGTTTGCCATAGCAGCAGCCGGCGGCAAAGCATCCCACCCGGCCGATCGCATGCCCCAGCGCCAGTCCCGGCGCGAACCCATCCCATGTAGCCAACGCCGGCATATGGTGTTTGCGGATATACCAGACCGCCGCGATGGCCGCACCGATCAACCCGCCGGAGAAAACTCCGCCCGCCTGCAGCGTATTAAAACTGAAAATGTCCCCGGGATGGGCCGAGTAATAGCTCCAGTCGTTGATGATGTAAAGAATCTTGGCGCCGATAATGCCGCAGAGCACCACCATAACGCCCAGATTCCAGGCGTCATCCGGATTGATGCCT
Source organism: Terriglobia bacterium (assembly GCA_963734265.1). GTDB lineage: Bacteria > Acidobacteriota > Terriglobia > Terriglobales > Acidobacteriaceae > JAIQFF01. Next base: position 335,322 of record CAVTGN010000006.1, on the reverse strand, counting down.
TGCTTGCTGGAGTTACGGACACTGACCCACAAGCCGAGTAGAACCCCGGTAGAAACCAGCACGCCATAGGTGGGAAGGAAAAACCGTCCGATATGAAAGAGTTGCGGAAACACTAGAGATTTAGATGCGATCGAGACCGATTTAGCTACAGCGCAAGTCTAGCAGGTGAGGGCTACTGATTTCCAAGCAGAGGAACTTCGAGGCCGAAATCCAGAGGAGCATCGCCCTCCGGGAAATAAAAGAAGCCGACCCACTGTGCCGTGTGACGGGGCCGAGAATGAACCCGTCGGTAGACGTTGGGCGCCCGCCGAGACCCTTTAGGCATCTCCGCATGGCGGAGCGTTGCACACCGGATCCTAGTTCGAGTCGAGCTCCCGTTCATTCAGCATTGGTTCAAAAATCGGTGACCCGTCATCACCAACCCGGCAGGTCGGCTTTCAGTCAGGATGCTAGGGTAAAGGTCCCCGCGTTGGCAATAGGGAGCACCCAAAAAGTTGGCAATCGGCTTGCCAGCAACTTTCGTAAGGGGCTCGGGCAAGATTTGCTATTGAGCCGGAGCAGCCACCCAATAGCTGCTCCTCGCCAGCACGGTCGCGGTGCCCGGCTCTTTGAGCCGTACGCGAATTTCATGCAACCCCGGTTTGGGACTCTTCGGTTCAAAGCTCAGCACATAGCGATTGTGAAGATGATTTGTAAAATCGATCATGCGAGTTTCGAATCGTTTGCGCGACTCGAACAGTTCGTACTCGCCTCCGGTCATCGTTACCAACGCCTTGGCCGTATTCTTTCTCATTGCCTGCCTGGCCATGAGGAACAGACCAATCACATCGGCGGAGCGCCCCAATAGGCCTCGTCGCGGTTGCTTCCCCGCTCGGTATCCAGGACTTGTGAGAGTGATGGCGAGAATGTCAGGCTATAGACGGTCGTATTGGTATCGCCAATGCGGGTTATGACATCGTCGAGCTTGGCCCAATGACTGCCGTGGTCGCGGGTTTCGCTGATGAGCAGCAATACTTTCTGGTCGTCCTTCCGGTGTCTTGTTCAGCAACTTCACCGAGTAGTCCACCGCATCGAGAATCGTGGCTCCGTTGTCGCCCGACTCAAGGCCTTGCAGTCGATCTGGCAACTCGCTCGTGATCATGGGTGAAGTCCTGCACCAGGTTCAGCCGGCTATCGAATGTAAGGATTGCGATCTGCGTGCCGGGCTGATCGAGAATCGGCGCTAGCATCGCACTCAAGTCCCTGCACCCTGCCGAATTCACGCCATGCACGCCGGCCCGTCTGGATCGCGACTATAAGGGAAAGTGGCTCAGCGTCGGCCGATTCATCCAGTTGCACCGGTTGCTCGACGCCATCGTCCTCAATGACGAAATCGGTGGCGTGCAATCCGTAGATGGGATGGCCGGTCACATCCCGAACCAGAGCGGGCACAATTACAACGTTGGATTGACTGCGGAAAGTCGGCTCCTGGGCGAAAGCAGCCCCTGCCGCAAGCAACAACGGAAGGTAAAAACTCAGCTTGATGACACTATCCTGTCCGGCGTCTGTCTCCGAAGGGCCTGAGCTCGCTGCGCCTAAGCGTCGATGCCCCTGGCCGTCTCCACCGCCCTCAAAACCGCCTGCGCCTTATTCATCGACTCCTTGAACTCACTCTCGGGATCAGAATCGGCCACGATACCTGCTCCGGCCTGCAGATATGCCTTCTTGCCTTGCATCAACATGGTTCGGATGGCGATACAGGAATCCAGATTCCCATCAAAGTCCGCGTAGAGCACCGCTCCCCCGTACACGCCACGCCGCGTTGGCTCCAGTTCTTCGATGATCTGCATGGCGCGGACTTTGGGCGCTCCGCTGAGTGTGCCTGCAGGGAAGCAGGCGGCGAAGGCATCGAGCGCATCCAGGTCGCCACGCAACTTGCCTTCGAGCGCCGACACCAGATGCATGACGTGCGAGTAGCGCTCCACATACATCAGGTCTTTCACTTTAACGGAACCGTACTCGCTCACCCGGCCCAGATCGTTGCGTCCCAGATCAACCAGCATCACGTGTTCGGCACGTTCTTTTTCGTCGTGCAGCATCTGCTGTTCCAGGCGCTGGTCGTCGGCTTCATCGTGGCCGCGAGGATGGGTTCCGGCGATGGGACGGTATTCCAGCTTGCGTCCGGTGACCCGCACCAGCATCTCGGGCGACGAGCCCAGCACATGCGTGTCTCCCATGCGCAGGAAATATAAGTAGGGCGAAGGATTCACCGCGCGCAGGGCGCGATACACGTCGAAGGGCGCGACTCCCGGGACGAAGTCCAGACGCTGCGAGAGCACGACCTGAAAAATATCTCCGGCGGCGATGTACTCCTTGGCGCGCTCGACCGAATCGATAAAGCGCTCGCGCGAGGTACCGGCATGCACCTTCAGCTTGCCGGCCGCTTTGGTTGAGGTCTTGTGCCAGTGGGCCGGACGCAAACCCGCCGCCAGCTTCTTTTCCAGGACGGCGATGTCGGCGGCGGCGCGATCATAGGCCCGGCGCGGACTTTCGCGCGATACGTCAGCGGTCGCGATGATGTGAATCTGGTGACGCAGGTGATCGAACGCCAGCAATCGGTCGAAGAACATCAGCACGCAATCGGGCAGGCGAAGATCATCCTTGGCGCGCTCGCCGATCTTTTCCAGTTGCCGGACCGCGTCGTACGCGAAGTAGCCCACCGCGCCCGCGGTGAATGGAGGCAAGCCCGGCACGATCGCGGGGCGATGCTGCCGCAACAATTCTTTGACCACCTGAATCGCGCTGCCCTGGCGCTTTTCTTTCTTTTTGCCGCGCTGCACCACAATCTCTCCACCGGAGGCTCGCACCTGCATGTAAGGGCGCGCTCCCAGAAAGGTGTAGCGTCCAATCTGCTCGCCGCGCTCCACCGATTCCAGGAGAAAGGCGTCGGGTTCGTCGGAGGCAATCGCCAGAAAGGCTGAGACCGGCGTCAGCAAGTCGGCCGCAACCGACTTCACGACCGGCACCAGCGTGGCCTCGCCGGCGAGGCGGGCAAATTCTTTGTAATCGGGACGAAGCATGGGTGCAGTCATTATAGAGAAGGACTTCATAAAGAAGGGCTTCGGACGAGTGGCCCGGTTCGTCCTCCGTGTTTACTCCCAGCGTCAACCCGAGCTTGCGACGGATCTGGCGTGCAGCGGAGAGCGCACTCGCCTCGTCGCCAATCAGAACCTTGTAGAATCAAGTTCAGACGCACTCAACACTTCCCCATGCCAGCCATTCGTCGTCCCCCCGGCCCTCGTCCCCGCTTCATTGTCGGGCAATTCCCCCTGCTTGGGGACGATCCGCTCGCTGTCTTCACGCGCTGGGCGCGCGATTTCGGCGACATCTTTTATTACCGCGCAGGTTGGATTCATGTGTACTTCCTGAACCATCCTGACCTGATCGAAACCGTGCTGATATCGCAATCGCAGAACTTTGCCAAGGACAAAGTGATCCAGAACAGCCGCTGGTTTCTTGGCCAAGGCCTGCTCACCAGCGAAGGTTCCGAATGGAAACGCCAACGGCGGCTGTGCCAGCCTGCATTTCATCGCGAGCGGCTGTCTTCCTACGGACGAACCATGGGCGCGCACTCGGAGGAAATGTTGGCGACGTGGCAGGACGGCGACGTCCGCGACATACACCAGGAAATGATGCAGCTCACCATGCGCATCGTGGCCAAAGTACTATTCAGCGTCGAGGTAAGCGAGGACGCACAAAAGGTTGCGTCGGCGCTCAACCTGTTGATGCGTCACACTTCGGGGCTGCGCATGATCATGCCTCCCCCGCTGCGTCACCTTCCCCTCCCGGCGCTGGTCAAGATGAAACGCGCGGTGCGGGAACTGGATGCAATCGTGGACCGGATCATTCAGCAACGACGCACCAGCGGCGAGGACACCGGCGACCTGCTCTCCATGCTCATGGCCGCTCGCGACGAAGACGGCAGCGCCATGAGTGATCGCCAGTTGCGCGATGAGATCATGACTTTCCTGCTCGCCGGACATGAGACCACAGCCGTCTCTTTGTCGTGGACCTTATATCTGCTGAGCCAGCATCCTGAAGCCGGGCACAAACTGCGCCGGGAATTAGACGTGGTTCTCGCAGGGCGAACGCCTCAACTCGAAGACATGGCTCGCCTGCCATATACCGATAAAGTTGTCAGAGAATCCATGCGTTTGTATCCGCCGGCCTGGAGCCTCGCCCGTACCACCGCGAAAGAGATCGAAGTCGGCGGCTACCGGCTTCCTGTAGGCGCGAATATTGTCATGAGCCCGTGGATCATGCACCGCGATCCGCGTTTCTTCGAGCGTCCCGAGCAATTCGATCCGGACCGCTGGACCGCCGAAGCGACTCAAAAGCTTCCCCGCTTCGCCTACTTTCCCTTCGGCGGCGGACCCCGCCTGTGCATCGGCGCTTCTTTCGCCATGATGGAGGCCACCCTGCTCCTGGCGACAATCGCGCAGCGATTTCAGTTGAATCTGGTTCCCGGCCATCCCGTCACTCCCCAACCCGGCATCACCCTCCGGCCCAGGCACGGCATCCGCATGAAGGTGACCAAAAACCGAGTCGAGAGTAACCAGCGAATGAATTGACGGATGTGCCCAGCCGTTGGAAGATGACTGGTTCAGGCCAAATTCGCTCAGCGGGGGCGTATGCGCATCAAGTTCTGGGGCGTGCGTGGATCGACGCCTACTCCCCAGCCCGACAATCTGCGGTACGGAGGGAATACTTCGTGCGTCGAAGTTCGCCTGGACGACCAGCTCTTTATTTTTGATTGCGGCACCGGATTTCGTTCGCTGGGGCAGCAACTTCAGCGCGAGTCCGGAGGCACGGCCATTAACGCCCACATTCTGGTTTCTCATTTCCATTGGGACCACATCCAGGGAATCCCGTTCTTCTCCCCGCTTTACGACAATCCGGAGAACTCCTTTTCCTTCCACTCTTCCAGCCGTACCCGCACCCTGAAACGGGTGATAGAAGAACAGATGGCCGCGCCCTACTTCCCGGTGGACATGAGCGAGATGAAGGCTCAGCGCGGCTTTCACAACCTGGAGCAGGGCAGAGTGCAACTGGATGGCGTCACCGTCGAAGCCATGTGGCTGAATCACCCCCAGGGCTGCATGGGATATCGCCTGGAGACCAAAGATGGCGTGTTGGTCTACGCCACCGACAACGAACCCGGCGATCCACTATTCGACAAGAATGTGCGCAAGCTCGCCGCCGGCGCTGACGTGCTGATCTACGACGCCCAGTATCTTCCCGAGGAATACGAAGCCCGCAAACGCGGCTGGGGACACAGCCACTGGCGCGAGGCGATCAACGTAGTGATGGAAAGCGGCGCCAAGGAACTGATTCTCTTTCACCACGACCCCGACCACGACGATGCCTGCATCGACAAAGTGGTCAAGCAAGCCCGTGACTACTACCCGAAGGTGCGAGCGGCCGCCGAGGGGATGGAAATCAAGCTGTAGTAGTCACCCTGAGCGGAGTAGTTGCTTCGCTTCGCGAAGCAGCTACGCAGTCGAAGGGCCCCTATAGTGCATCCGCAGCCGGGGCTTTTATTCCTTCAGGGTTTCGGCGGTGGTGGCGGAGTGAACTGCGCGATATCTGCAAAGCCAAACGTCGCCTCTACGCCGCTAATCGTCTTTTCCGCGTCTTCGAATCCATCTTTTCCGAACATCTTGTGCTCGATGTCTTCAAACTGGTCGGAAAGCTCATCCAGCTGTTTGTTCGAGAAGTTCGTTTTCCACGCTGGAAACACGATTGTGTCTTCCCGGGCTGCGTGGTTTTCATACATTCGAACGAAGCCCTCCAGCACGCGAGCCAGAGGCTCTCCGTGACTGCACGCTGACTTTAGGCAGCATTCCGTAACCGCCAGCGTGTAGTCAGTAATTTCACGCCCCCGCTGATGCTGTGCAATCAAATGTCGGGATATTTCGCGGCTTCGCCCTTCATCTTGCGGACGATGGGAAAAATATGCTGCTCCTCGAGCCATTCGCTCGTGATAGTCCTCTCCAAACGTGCGAAACAATTGAGCCGTTTTGTGCAGTGCAGCCGCATCGACCGAGCCCGGGGAACTTCGCAGTTTGTCAGCCAGTTGCGAGTAGACCAGCAGAGCACGCCGAATCACTCCGTGTTCGCGCATCATGTCTTCGGTTGCCGTGACCTCCGGTTCCGGCTGCTCTTGTGCCTGCTGCCCCCAGGCGTTGGCGCCAAGCAGACCCGATGCCACCGTAGTCAATACCAGTCCACCGTCTCGCAATATTTCGCGGCGGGTCGAATTAGTTTTCATTTTGTGCTCGTTTCTGCCCTTAAATCTCATTTCCTCAAGGCGGTTGCCATGTCGGGATTCAACAGCGCTGCCGAGGGCCGGGCAACACTGCGTTTAAGATGCTACCAAGTCCCTTCCCCGCAACTTGCCTCGCTCGCCCCGGCCCTGCATATACTTTGAACGTTTGCCCGCCCCCTCCGGGATGTATCCCCCGGCGCCGGCCAGCATCTTACCGTCTGACCGCAGCATCGGAGACCGCCATGGCATTGAAAACCATTTCCCTCGAACAGGAGATCAACCCTTGGGAGGCGCAAGCCGCCCGTTTTGACTATGCGGCCCAGAAGTTGAACCTGGACGAGGGTTTAATGAAGGTCCTGCGGTATCCCACTCGCGAAATCATCCTGCATATTCCGGTCATGATGGATAACGGCCATCTTGAGGTCTTTACCGGCTTTCGGGTGCAGCACTCCATCGCCCGCGGTCCCGCCAAAGGCGGGCTGCGCTACTCTCCCGACGTCACTCTGGATGAAGTTCGAGCCCTGGCCAGCTGGATGACCTGGAAGTGCGCCGTGGTCAACATTCCTTTCGGCGGCGCAAAAGGCGGGGTGATCTGCGATCCCCACAAGATGTCCCAGGGCGAACTGGAACGAATGACCCGCCGCTACACCGCGGAATTGGTGGAGTTCATCGGCCCGGAAAAAGATGTGCCCGCTCCCGACATGAACACCAACGAGCAGACCATGGCCTGGATGATGGACACCTACTCCATGCACATGCGCCAGACCGTGACCGCTGTCGTGACCGGAAAACCCATCAATATTGGTGGGTCGCGTGGCCGGCGGGAAGCTACCGGCCGCGGCATCATGATCGTGTGCGACGAGGCGGTGAAGAAACTCGGATTGAGTCCCGAGTCCACGCGCGTCATCGTGCAGGGTTTCGGCAACGTCGGTTCCAACGCGGCGCGCCTGATGGCCGAAGCCGGCTACAAAGTGATCGGCATCGTCGAGGTCGATGGCGGCCTGGTAAACAAGAACGGAATCGACGTGGATGCGCTGTGGGAGTATCGGCAACGCAACGGTACGGTTCAGGGCTTCAAAGGAGCGCAGCAGGAAGATCCAGCCGAATTGCTGGTGTCCGATTGCGAAATCCTCATTCCGGCCGCCACCGAAAACCAGATCACCAGCCGAAACGCCGACCGGGTGAAGTGCAAAATTCTCGCCGAAGGCGCCAACGGCCCGACCACGGCGACCGCAGATGACATTCTGGCCGACAAGCGCGTCTTCGTGATCCCCGACATTCTGTGCAACGCCGGCGGCGTTACCACCTCCTACTTCGAGTGGGTGCAGGACCGCCAGGGATATTTCTGGAAAGAATCGGTCGTCAACGAGCAACTCGAACATATTATGAAGACCGCGTTTGAAGATGTGGTCCGTTTCTCTGAGACACACGGCGTGAATAACCGCATCGCCGCCTACATGCTGGCCATCGACCGCGTGGCCTACACGGTTCGCCAACGCGGCATCTACGCCTGATCGCCGAGAGTTTCAAAGGAACTGGAGTTCGGCCGTCTGCTGGTCATCACCTTAAGAGTCTGCCATCGATTAAACGGAGGCGCTCCAGCCCGGCGTGACGCCAAAGAGTCCGCTTTCAAGCCCTTCCGAATTGCGTTTTCCTGAGTTGACCCTGATTGGTTGAAGTGTCATTATGTTGCCCCCGCCGGCATGCCGGGAAAGCACCCCGGACACCTTGAGGGTTGACTTCAGCGGTTGTTATGGGAAGACCGGGCGAGATAAGCCGGACGAGAGAGGAAATTATGAGCAGACTGCAAACCAGGCTAAGTACGTGGATGATGGCGCTCTGCATGTTGTTCGTTCTATCCGGGATTTCCGCCCTGGCCAGCCCGCAGGCCGCGAGCTCCACGGACGATCAAACCACGACTACGAAGAAAAAGAAGAAGAAGAAAGCTGCGGCGACTACGACCGACGATCAGGCCGCGGCAGCAACCGATAGCACGGCGACCCCGGCTACGAAGACAAAGAAGTCCAAGAAGGCCACATCGGCCGACAGCGCAGCGGCAACCACCGATACTTCGACCACTGCTACCGATACAGGCACCAAGAAGACCCGCAAGAGCAAGAAAGCCGCGGGCGCTGATGCGGCCGCCACCAGCACCGCATCTACTGACACTACGGCAACCCCGGCCACGAAGACTCGCAAGAGCAAGAAGGCGGCTGCGGATTCCGGTGCAACACCCGCTACGCCCGCAGCGGCTCCGGCGGCTACGACAGCTACCACCGACACGACCGCTGCTCCGGCCAAGAAAACCCGTAAGAGCAAAAAGTCTGAAATGGATTCCGGCACTTCCGCCGCGGCGCCCGCCAGCAGCCCGGCTCCGGCAAGCCATACCGCATCCGCAACGGCTCCGGCCGCAGCTCCGGCCAACTCCATGGCTGCTCCTTCCAATTCGATGGCGCCCGCGGCGTCGGCTCCCAAAACCAGCAAAGCAGCAGCTACCGGCGCAGCTACCGATCCTCAAATCGCATCCGCCAAGTCGAGCGGCATGGTCTGGGTCAACACTGACAGCGGCGTATATCACAAGGGTGGCCGCTGGTACGGCAAGACCAAGACCGGGAAATTCATGAGTGAAGCCGACGCCAAAGCGGCCGGCTACAAAGCATCCGAAAAGGACTAAGGAGATTCCATGAAACGTAATATCGTCGCTAAACTTCTGCTCTCACTTTGCGCCCTGGCCCTGCTCACCGGCATGGCTGCGGCGCAGTCCAGCACCACCAAGAGCTCCAAAGCAGCCAAGACCGACTCTGCCATGGCTGCTCCGTCGGCCGATCTCGTGGATATCAATTCGGCCACCAAGGACCAACTGGATGCGCTTCCCGGCATCGGGGAAAAATACTCGCAAAAGATCATTGACGGCCGTCCCTACGCGAAGAAGACCGACTTGACCCGCAAGAAGGTTATTCCCGCAGCCACCTATGCCAAGATCAAAGACCTGATCATCGCCAAGCAAAAGTAGTTCAGGAAGCAGCGCCAGGAGTTTCGGCTCCTGGCGACTTTGTAGTTCTCCTATCGAATTCTCGTACCGAATTTTCATAATCGGCAAATGTTTTGGAGGCGTTATGAGTTTTCTGGAAGATATGGCAAGTAAGGAACTGAGCGGCATGCTGTCGAATAGCTCAAATCCGATGGCTTCATCCGTGGCGCAGATGCTCAATAACCAGCCCGGCGGACTTTCCGGACTGCTGCAACAGTTTCACGACAAAGGTCTCGGCAGCCTGGTCACTTCGTGGGTTGGCACGGGACAAAACTTGCCCATTTCCGCGGATCAGATTCAGCACGTTCTAGGAAGTGAACAGGTAAAAGAACTTGCCGCCAAGGCTGGCATATCGCCGGACGCCGCCAGTTCTCATCTGGCGCAGTTGCTGCCCATGCTTATCGACAAGCTCACCCCCAACGGACAGCTTCCGCAGGCTGCTGGTTCGACATCGACTTCATCCATGCTCGAGGCTGGGCTGGGCATGCTCAAAGGCTTGGGCAAGACCGGCACCGACGCATAGCACCGGGGCTCACTTATAGACGGGCCACGTCCTTCGGTCTGGCGGGAGTAGACTTTTGTTTGCTCCGAACTACCTACTTTCATTGCTTTCGCCATTAGGGGTGGAGGATAATTAACCGTTGCCAGCTCCCCGCTTGCCGGCTGGCGGCCCGTGCCTGCGGTGAATCTGCCCAACTCCATCACGTTGACCCGCATCTTCAGCATTCCGCTGCTGATCTGGCTGCTTTCCACCAATCACTTTCGGGCATTTTCCGGCGAACAGGAACTGCTGGCCTCGGCTTTGTTTATCGCCGCCTCGATCACTGACGGCATAGACGGATATCTCGCGCGCCGTCGCGGCCAGATAACCACCATGGGCATGTTGCTCGACCCCCTGGCCGACAAACTCCTGATCGCAGCGGCTTTCATCACGCTGGTGCAATTCAATCCCAGCCTGGTTCCTGCCTGGGTGGCGGTAGTGATTATCGCGCGTGAATTTCTGGTCAGCGGCCTGCGTTCGATCGCCGCCTCTGAAGGATTCACCATCGAGGCCAGCGAACTGGGCAAGTTCAAGATGCTGGTACAGATTGTTTCCGTGGTGGCCGTCATTCTCGACCATCGCTGGAAAGAGTGGCCGGTGGGACCTTATATATTCCCGGTTCACTGGATTGCTTTTGTTTCCATCTGGTTCATGGTTTTTCTTTCGATGGCGTCGGCGATAGATTACTTTGCCGCCTTCTGGTCAAAGATCGACCGGCATGTGGTGAAACGCCGTCGCCGCGCCTTCGTCTTAAGTAGGCGGAGGAAGCGAGATGTGCCCGCCACCTGATTTTTCCGCGTCCACTGCTGACCGTCGAGGCGCCCAACCCAACGAATTCTCTCCGCAGGAACGTACGCTGCTGTTGCAATTGGCTCATGCCGCCATCGCGGCGGCGCTGGAACGGAGCACCCTGTCGCTTACTCCTCCTTCCCCGCATCTGGCGGAGCCTCGCGGCGCTTTCACTACTTTGTACTATCGCGGCCATCTGCGGGGTTGCGTGGGCTACGCATTTCCCGTGAGTTCTCTCTATCGCACGGTCGCGGAAAGTGCGCGGGGCGCAGCCTTTGACGATTCGCGTTTCCCGCCGGTGACTCGAATCGAAGCTCCCGACCTGAAAGTCTCGCTCAGCGTTCTCTCTATCCCTGAACCGATTCAGCCGGAAGCCATCGAAATCGGACGTCACGGCCTGCTGGTCAGCATGGGGCCGCATCGCGGTCTCTTGCTGCCGCAAGTGCCGCTCGAGCACGGATGGGATCGGGTGACTTTTCTGGAACAGACATGCAAGAAAGCCGGGTTGCCCACGGACGCGTGGCGGACCGGCGCAAAGCTGGAAGCCTTCACCGCCGAAGTCTTCGGCGACCAACCAGAGAAGTAGCACAGAGAAGTAGCACAGACCATGTGGCCGCGGGCGACTCGCCCGCGTTTTCCGCAAAAAAAATCAGGGAGGCCGAAGCCTCCCTGAAACTCTTCTTCTCTTAGTCTAAGAAGATTTACTGCTCGTCGAGTTCCACGTGATCACCAACGTGGACATCTTCGAGAGCGAACACGAGCATGCCGGTGGCGGTGGTCGGAGTGACGTTAATCACCACGATTTCTCCCATTGCGCGGCGCGGCATATCGGCTACGTGGATCAACGGTCCCTTGGTCTTGGCGAACATGTGTCCTTCGATCGACGGTGGCCGCTTCTGGGTGTCGTCGGAGGTAGCGGCTTTGAAGGAAAGTGAATCAACCGGATCGCGCAGGTCGGCCTCGTAGGACCGTACTGCCCGGAAGTAGTCGCCCACTTTGACTCCCTGATTGCCGCCTACGTTGATGTACACTTTCGCGCCCGTTCCCAAGAGCAGATCGAAATCCTTGGCCATCACGATGCGTCCGCTGGCCTTGCCGTTGCTGGGCATGAAGCGGTCAAAGCGCTCGGGCAAATGGAAACTGACTGCGGGCTTTTCCGCAAACGGTATGGCGATGTCTCCAGGAACCATGGATTCGCAGCTGAATTCAACGTGTCCAACCGCCATCTTGCCGCGGGTATCGACGATACGAACCCGGCCCAATTCGGCGTAGGGTTGCCCCATCGCCCTGAGCATGGCGCGTTGTCCGGCGAACAATTCATACTCATTCGGATCCCGGAGTTCGCGAACGATCTCGTACTGCTGGCCGGTCTGATAACCCGATCCCGCCAGAAAGATGGTGTCGTTCCTCGCAAACAGAGTGGTGTTGGGGCTTTCCAGTCCACCGGCCACGAAATTCGCGTTCGGCTGGAGATCCTTGCTGACAAAACCGCCGCAATACAAATCAGCCGCGGTGGGGGTCTGGACGCGCTCAATGGGAAAGGTTCCCAGCGTCAACAGCGTATTTTGAGGGGCAGCCTGGTCGGCCGACGCAGAATCGGCCTGCTGCGCAGTCGCCGCTACCGCCATGACCAGACACAGTAACAGCAACAGTCCTGTTTTCTTCATGTTACCTCCGAAATCGAGGCCGGGGCCCGGACCGGCTTTCTCCCGCTAACTTCAGCAAATAGAAGGGCTTTCAAGCCGGACAGTAACAAGATGGGGAGGGCCGGTCAAGGTTACGCTGGTGTTATCGCGGGTACGTTAAAAAGTTTGGGACGGGGAAAATTCGATAATCCGTTGTTGCATCTGCAATTACGCGCCTGTAATATCCCGACTCGTTCCCCGATTCTTGTTCCCTGATGACGATGAGCGCTGCCCCTAACAACTATATCGCCAGGTTCCGGCCCTTGCGGCTTCCCCGGGTGTGTGTGGCGGTCACCGACACCGATCCTACCGCGCTGGTGGACAAGGCCGAAGCCTTGATCCGGGATAACACCTTTCTGGAGTTCAGGTTAGATTACCTTCCCCGCCCCGCGCTGGCGCTCCCCAAGATCAAGCGCCTGATGGAATATAACCCGCACGTAATGGCGATCGCTACCTGCCGCCGTGCCGCCAGCGGAGGCAGATTCCAGGGCTCGCTGGCCAGTCAATTGGACATACTGGGGAAGGCTGCAGCCTCGGGCTGTCAGCTGGTTGATCTCGAATTGCAGAGTGCGTCCAAGTCCAGGCCGGAACAGGTGCAGCGTCTGCGTTCGCATTCGGCGCTCATCCTCTCCTACCACGATTTCCGGGGCACCAAGAATCTGGAATCGACGCTCGAAAAGATGCTGACCACTCCCGCCGACTTCTACAAGATCGTCGGCACCGCCACCACTCTCTACGACAACGTCACCATGATGAAGTTTCTCGAAAAGTATGGCGACCGGCATTCCCTGGTCGGGATCTGCATGGGAGAGCAAGGGATCATCAGCCGGTTGCTGGGAGTGCGGGCGGGCAGCGTTTTCACTTTTGCCTCGGTCAGTCCCGACGAGAAGACTGCACCCGGCCAGGTCACTGCCCAGGAACTGCGCAGCACCTATCGCATCGAACAGGTGGACGCCGCCACCCGGGTTTACGGCGTGGCCGGAGACCCGGTGGCGCATTCACTTTCGCCCGCCATCATGAACGCGGCACTGCGCCGTGAGAATGTGAATGGGGTCTATCTCGCGCTGCACGCCAAGACTCTGAAGGATCTGCTGGCCTGCGTGCGCGACATACCGATTCACGGCCTCTCCATCACCATGCCGTACAAGGAAGCCATCCTCAAGCACCTCGACAACACCGATTCGCACACCACGAAGATCGGCGCGTGCAACACCGTAGTGCGGGCGCAGGACAGCAAGCTTTATGGATTCAACACTGACACTGCAGGTATAGTGCGTCCCCTGGAACAGCGCATTACGCTCGAAAAAGCGAAGATTCTTGTTCTGGGCGCCGGCGGCGCCGCACGAGCCGCGGTATTTGGACTTAAAGAGCGCGGCGCTGAGGTTTACATTCTGAATCGCACCGCCGGCCCGGCTCAAAAGCTGGCTCATCAGGCCAGAGCCCGAATCGCCAAACGTGCCGACCTGAAGAAACTTACCTTCGACGTAATTATCAACGCCACGCCCGTCGGCATGGGGAATACGCGCGAGTCTCCGCTGAATGAAAACGAGATCAACACGCGCTATCTCTTCGACATGATTTACGATCCGCCGGAAACCCGCCTCATGAAACTGGCCCGAGAGCGCGGCGCGGAAGTGATTCCTGGCATCGAGATGTTCGTTCACCAGGCGGCGCGCCAATTCGAGATTTGGACGGGCAAGCCCGCGCCCTGGGACGACATGTTGCGGGTGGTCACTCTGGCGCTGCAAGAGCGCGCCGCCCGTCACGCGGCGAAAGAAGCGAAGAAGTAGCCGCGGATATGTAGGCGCGAGCGTCCCGCTCGTGCAGGATCGGGACGAATCCTAAGAATGTGGAATGAAACCTTGGCAGATGGCTCGCCGCCCCGACGTTTGTTCCGAGCCCGCACGAGCGAGGACGCTCACGCCTACATTGCTACTTTTCGTAATGCAGCAACGAGAACACGTCGTATCCCTGCAGCATTTCTCGCCCTTTGAGAAAATCCAGCTCCACCACAAAACCCAGTCCTGCAATTTCCGCGCCTAGTGAACTGGCGAGCTTGGCGGTCGCGCTGGCAGTGCCGCCGGTAGCCAGCAGATCGTCTACGATCAGGACGCGCTGTCCGCGCTCGATCGCGTCCCGGTGAATCTCCAGAGTGTTGGTGCCATATTCGAGAGCGTAGTCGAACTTGGCAGTGGCTGCCGGGAGCTTGCCCGGTTTTCGCAGAGGAACGAAGCCTGCATTGAGCCGGTAGGCGAGCGCAGGGGCGAAGATGAATCCGCGCGCTTCCATGCCCAGCACCAGGTCAACATCCTGCTTGATGTAGTGTTCCGCCAGGGCATCGATCAGCGTGGCTAACCCAGTCTTGTCCTTGAGCAGCGTGGTGATGTCGTAGAAGAGAATGCCCTTCTTGGGAAAATCCGGGACTTCGCGGATCAATTTTTTCAGAGGCTCGCAGTTGAGAGCGGTCGGCTGCGGCGCAGAGTTCGACATTTACCAGGCTCCTTCGATGCGAAAAGCTGTAAGTCCTGCAACCGGCTTGGTCTCGACTTCCTCGACGTCATCGACGCGAGCGGCGCGCGGACCCTGGCGCAAACGTGACCTCAGCCCCATCAGTTGCTCACGCGATCCCATGGCCAGAACTTCGACGCTGCCGTCGGCATTGTTGCGCACCCAGCCCGCAATGCCGAGAACATGCGCCTCGCGCTCCACGAACCAGCGAAAACCCACGCCCTGCACGCGCCCGCGAACCAGGAAGCGGCGGGCCTGAGTGGTGGCTTCAGAAGATTTTGTTTCTCCTGCCATCTGTCATCTATCTCCCGCCACTGTCATCTTGAGCGGAGTGGCTGCTTCGCGAAGCGAAGCAGCTCGCGCAGTCGAAAGATCCCTATGAGCTCGAAAACGACCGGCAGTGCATTGAGTAGGGGTCCTTCGACTCCGCAGGAACGTTCGCAACGCGAACGTGCCTGCTCCGCTCAGGATGACGAAGGCCGTTTACGCCCGAGACAGATACGCGCCTTCCGCCGTGTCCACCCGGATCTTTTCACCTTCGTTGATGAATGGCGGAACCTGCACTACTAACCCGGTCTCGGTCTTGGCCGGCTTGGTTACGCTCGAAGCGGTAGCGCTCTTCAGTCCCGGCTCAGTCTCGACGACGGTCAACTCCACGGTTTGCGGCAGTTCTATGCCAACCGCCTTGCCGTCGAAGAATTCAACTTTGATCTGCAGATTGGAAATCAGATAATCGACCGCATCGCCCAAGATTTCCTTGGAGAGATGGGTCTGCTCGAAGTTGGTGGTGTCCATGAAGTAGTAGCTGTCTCCATCGGCGTAGAGAAATTCCATTTCGACTTCATCGACATTGATCTTCTCGATGGGATCGGGCGAACGGAAGCGATGCTCGAACATGGCGCCGGTCCGCAGGTTGCGCAGCTTGGCCTGGATGAAGGCGCGCAGGTTGCCCGGGGTACGGTGCTCGACGCTGAAAACGGAGTGCAGATCGTTGTTGTGCTTGATGATCATGCCGGGGCGAAGCTGCGTGGCAGGGATAGCCATTGCTGGGTAACTCTCCTTGGAAATGACGCGCTATTTTCGATTGACGTTATTTCGATTAGCTTTTTTCGATTAACCTTGTGTCGACGAACGTTGTTTCGATCGACGGCGACCGCAGCCGGGCAGGCCACATGTTCCGCCGGATACGAGGACTCAACTCCATATTTTACACGGGCTTGAGCTGATTTGGGAACTGAACCCAAGCGGTTACGAAGAAATAACCTGAAAAGAAAGCCTCCAACCGCGAACCGGCGTCTAAGATAGAGCTGGAAAACAGGTCAAGAATAAATTAAAGCTCGCGCCCGGATAAAATCTAGACCGGACAAGACAAGCAACGCAAAAACGAAATCGAATTTGAAAGGACATTTTATGCGCATTGGAAAATATGAGCCTTCCGATAGCGGTAACGCCGCCGGAGCCGCCGTGACGTTTCTGCTGATCGGGTTAGGGGCCGGCGCCCTGCTCGGCTTGTTACTCGCGCCCAAGGCCGGCAAACTGCTGAGAAAAGATCTCCGCAAAAAACTCGAGACCGCCAGGGAAACAGTAGAAGACTGGACCGACGAGGCTAAAGAATTTGCGGAAGAAGCCATGGAACGTGGCGCCGAAATCGCCGACGAGGTCCGGGAGAGAGTCGCGCCCCTGGCCAAAGCCATGCGGCGTTAGTCGACTTCGGCCTTCGGGACTTCGGATTGATAAGCGGCTGATGAGTGGGAGAGTTGTAGTGCTGCTCGGCTGGGAGATATTCCTGGCGGCGCTCACTCACCGCTCGCGGTCACGCCGCCCCAGAAGTCTGACGCCTGAAATCTGACGCCTGAAATCTGACGCACGCCCTACCTGAACAGCCCCGAGAAAAAGCCTTTCATCTTGCCCAGCACTCCCTTGTGCTCCGGCGGCTCCGCGATCATGAGCACAGGTGCCTGAAGATTCGCGCGCGACATTGGCACCGCTCCAGCCTGGAGATTGGGCGCTGAGGCCGGTAAGTCCGCGGCCCGGAAGACAAACGGAGCCTCTACCTGCACATGAGGCGCGCTCGGCTCAGGGGCGGGCAATGAGGCGCTTTCGGAGGCTGCGGTGACAGCCGCCTGCGATGCCGGAGTCCCGGGAGTGGGCATGCCCGAACCTGGCTCTGCGGGCGTCGCCGGCTTGACCGTGTCCCCAGGTTGTGCCAGATGCACCACGGGAGGAAGATCTTTCTCGGAAACTGTGGGTACTGGCTCAGCCGATGCCCGCATCGCCGGAATAGCCGGTGGCGGACAGCCGCAATTCTCAGGCACCGTCGCATCGATCAGATTCAGCCTTCCGGAGTGAAATACCACCTGCTCATTGGACTTCACCCGATACGTGCCGTCTCCCATTAATTCTGAAACGACTACCGAAGCCCTGTTTCCCGGCAGGGCGCGGACGCAGGTATTGCCCCGCGTATCCGCGCTGATCGCGAAGTGAAATTCGCCCGGGCCCTCCAGCAGCATGCGGAAGTCGGGCGTCAGCACTGAATCGGCTGAACTGCTCAGGGTGTAACGAGCCTCGAGGGCGCCAGTGCTCATGCCCAGCATCAAGTCGCTGCCGTTTTGCGAAGTCGTCACCGAAAGAGTGGTCCCCGGACATACTCGCACCTCGCCTCCACGCGTCAGATGCAGAATCGTAGTGTCCAGCCCGGCAGTCACGGAGGAATCGCCCGCAAGCCGGCTGCCCGCTTCCACCACCACACCCGAATTTCCCGGGCTCACCGCCACGGCGGCCGGCTGAACGCCCTTTGTGAAGGCCGTCACCGAGGGCGGCTCCAAATTTATCTGCCTGGCCTCAGCCATGGGATGCAGCCGCACCAGCAACCGCGGGCCGGTGTCATCCGTGCTGTATCCCACGGAATGGAGCAGATCCACCACCACGCGCGTCACCGGCGGCGAGTCCTGGAATTGTTTCACTCGCACATCCGCGATCTGGGCTGAGTCCCCGGCAAACCGTTTATCCGGCAGATGAAAGCGGGTGTTGGGAAGATCGATCACCAGCCGTGGCGGGCTCTCGATGCTTTCGACCTTAGGATTCAAGGGCTGGCTGGAACTGGTGACAATCTCAACCGCAGCACCTTGCGAATCGGATATCACTTTGACGGAGCGAACAATCGCCGCCGCGTCAATAGAACCGTGCTTAGGTTTGGCCGGTGGCGACTGTGCCAGGCAGAGAGCGGGGCCCAGCACTCCCGCCAACAACCAGAGCCGGAAAAAATTGCAGCCGATGCGAGGCAAGTAGTTCATTCTCGGGGGGCGCTATACATGGAACGATATCACCGTGCGCAATGCCGGAGAAGTGTCGATGGGGACACGAATGGACATGGAAGGCCAGGATGGCGGCCCAGTCGGCGGGGCCGAAGCTGTGGTTGACACTTTCAATGCACGTGGTATGCACCGTTAAAAACTTCAACCGCCGGAATAGTCGCATGATCGGTTGACGACCAGCGTATGCGGACGTGGCCAGCTTGACCCTCGATGACACTTCGTTTGGCCAGCTGTAACCTCATATTCCTATCAACCGCTGCGTCTCGAGTCGGGGGCTTACCGGCACCGGCGGCTGTGCAGTAGAGCCGCGCGGTGCGGGTTGCCAGCCTATCCAGGTCCGTCGCTTTAGGGAGACGAACCCTACCACCGGTAAACGGAGTAACAACAGCAACCGGGTTCGCGCCAAGCATTTTTTTCCACACCTCCGGAAGATCAGCGCCTGTCGAGCCGTGGTGAGGCACCTTGAAGATTTGGGCTGGCGTCGTATCTTGGTGGCAGTCGATGACCGCCATCCATCCTTCTCCGGTTCGGTTCGCGTGCTCCAGATCGGCGCCAAGGAGCGCTCGTACACCCCCAGCCTCGACCCATAAGACAACCGAGGCATGGTTCGGGGATCGGTTGATGACCCTGCGTTGCGGCTCGCCTGCCTTTGGTAACAAGCCAGCTATTTCCGTTAAGGCCAACCTGATTGTGGGGTTTGAAGGACTCAAAGTCATCAGGCTGATTGGAAATGGCCTGCCGGTTCCGGGTAAATGGAGCAGCCGCTTATTTTCCACCGCAAAGACGGGCGCCCTTTGCCCTCTATTTTCTAGCTGCTTGAGGATGGACGCGAACTCATCTACGCCTGAGCGCCCGGAAATAGTCTCCGGCGCGGCCGAAACGAGCGTCAGGAATTCGTCAGACTTTAACGCCATTGAACAACAGAACTTGGCCTCGGGCGCTAGCCCTAGGATCGACGCCAGGCCGCCTATGTGATCATCATGCCAATGCGTCGCAACGATTAGTTTTATGTTACTTTCGGCATTGTTTTTAAAACCCCTCAAATACTCCACCGCGACAGGCTCGGTCCGATCTCGCGCGATACAGGAGTCCACGACACACCACTCGTTGTCTCCTAGGTGGACGAGTATGCATTCGCCCCGGCCAGGGCCGAAGATGGAGATCTCTAATTCGTCACGCTTCGGAGGAATTGAATCGTTCACTTTTCAGATGCGAACCATTCTTTGAGGTGGGCTGCCTTCGTAGCGGCGCTGGCCAGCGAGCTTTTCGTCCAGATTGGCAAACGGCGAAATTCGACAGTCGAGACATTCTTTACCTGGCCCGAACGTGTCCGCTCTGTACCCATCATCCAATAGAAAACGGAACCGGGAGTAACGAGTGGCTGGTCGTCATCCGGGACTTCAAAAGAACCAAATTCAAATATGGCCTGCTCGTCGGGGCTGCTCGGTCTAGTTCTGTCGCTAAGGGTGGCCACGAATCCTTCTCCACGTACTTCTGTGACAGTCCCCTCCCAAAGTTGCCGGATCTGAAGGCTCGACCCAGTACCGCTTGCGATTCCGGGGATCCGAGGTTCCAACGCAACATGACACGGCATGTTCGTTACGAACTGCGAAGTCACAGGATCAGACTGCTTGTTTGTATCGAAGGCGTTCTGCTGGAAGGCGAACTCGATCATCGGTCGTGCTCGGTCATCCTCGCCCGCCATCAGTCCCTTGTCTACTTCCCCAGTCAAGAATGTGATCTGCGATTTTGGCCGCATAGTTGTATGATTCCTCCCACCTTCCACGTAGAGTATCCAACACGAATTTCATGTCGCCTTTTGGGGCAGCGTAATGCTCATTCGTCTCGAAATATACCCCGAACTTCACTTGCAGGGACGGCTCGACTTTAATCGTCAGTTTAGGGTCTTCAGGTCTTCCCTCATGCATCTGGGTTTGAATCGTAAGCGAACGCATTCCTGGACGTCCTGGGAGAATCTTATACCAGCCGTCTTTCGGAGCAAGTGTATCGCCAAGCCGGTGCCAATCCTCCTCCGATCCAATTGCGAAATGCATCTGACGGTTTAGTCCGACAGCCGTGACCGGAGTGTGCTCCAGAATGAAAAACGTTCCTAGTACTAAATCACGCAAAGGAGCGGGATTAGCGTCTGCCTTTGATACGGCTGCGAATCGGTCGGTCGTCACCTGTATCTGAAACCGTCCCGTCTCAAAGTCACAAATTTGTGGAACAACAGCATTGATTTTTGCCGCGCCCGCTTCCGTCTCCGATAAGAGGTTCTGACGCACGAACCACTCTGGTTGAAAGATGGCGGGGTTGAACGATCCCACCAATACGATAGCAGCTCCATTAATTTCTGGTATCCGCTGAGCCATACGGCGCCAACTATGATTGAAATCTACTGAGTCTTCAATTTTTCCGGTCCACCACAGTAGCACCAATACAGATTCACTAGCATGTTTCGCCCTCGCCGTCGTGAGCAGCGCGATGCGATGGAAAAACTCGAAGCGGACCGGGCCAAAGCGGATAAAATCGAAAGGGATAGAGTCGAAGACGGCCCGTTCTAAGGCCCTTTATTTCCTGAGTTGTTGAGGGCGCGTAGCTCAAACGGATAGAGCATCGGATTTCTAATCCGACGGTTGCAGGTTCAATTCCTGCCGCGCCTACCAGTTCTCCTTGCAGCCTGGATGCCGATGAAACTTCGGCCGGTATATCATCCGGACCATGGCTGAGTTCCCCATAGAGCAGACTCGAGCCGCATTTCCCGCGCTGCAAGATGGGTTCATTTTCTTCGACAATGCAGCCGGAGCACAATCGCCCAGGACCGTGCTGGACGCGGTTGCCAACCATCTTCTTCATCGCAACGTTCAACGAGGCGGGCGCTACCGGCAGTCGCAGGAGGTGGATGAGGCGATCGCTCAAGCCCGCGCCAGCGTCGCCCTGCTTGTGAATGCGCGGCATCCCGACGAGATTTCGTTTGGTATGAACGCCACCTCTTTCATGCGCCTAATCAGCCTGGCCATTGGGCAATCGTTGACGGGGCAATCTCTGAGTAGTCAATCAGCGATGATGGGGAAATCGGTGGACGCCCGCCGCGAAATCATCGTGACCGATCTCGACCACGAAGCTAACATTGCCGTCTGGCTGGCCCTGGAGCGTGAAGGCGCGAAAATTCTGTGGTGGCATTTTCGGGACGATGGCCGGCTTCATCCCGAAGACCTGGAGGCGCTGCTCTCGGCGCGAACCCGGATCGTGGCCTGCACCCTGGCGTCGAACGCAATCGGATCCATTCTCGATATCGCTGAGGTCTCCAGGCAAACTCATGCTGTCGGAGCGGAAGTGTTTGTCGATGCCGTGCACTACGGCCCGCACGGTCCGATTGACGTTCAGCGCTTCGATTGCGATTACCTGGTTTGCTCAGGTTATAAAATTTTCTCTCCGCACATGGGATTTCTTTGGGGCCGGCTGGAAGCACTCAACGCCCTGCCCACCTTCCGCGAAGACTTTGTGCCTGACACTGCGCCTGCCAAGCTGGAAATCGGCACCTATATCTACGAAAACGTGGCTGGCATGGATGCTGCCGTGCGCTACCTGGAAAATCTTGGGCGGCTGGTCGATCCTGCCGTCACCTCGCGGCGCGCTGCGCTGGAGGCGTCCACCCAGGCTATTCGAGCCTACGAGGCGCAACTCTCTCTGGCCATGCTGGATGCTCTTGCCAATGCGAAGGCAACCGTCTACGGCGTGACCGCGAAAGACCAGATCAGGCATAGAACGCCAACATTGTGCTTTAATCTTCCGGGTATTTCGCCGGCCAGAGTCACCGAAGAACTGGCCAGGCAAAATATCGGCGTACGCGACGGCCACATGTATTCGCCGCGGCTGATGAAGCGATTGGGGCTCACCAAAGAAAGTGGCGCAGTGCGAGCTTCCCTGGTGCACTACAACACGTTCGAAGAAGTGCGCAAGTTCGGAAATTCGCTGGCCGAAATGACCGGTCATTGATTCAGCTGACCGCGCGTTATGAGTGACCAACAACTTTCGGCGGTCGAGACCGGTGACAAGCTTCCCACGCTTGAAGCGGAAGGCCTGCACCGGCGCCTGGGTCAAAGGCAGCTCACAATGATGGCTCTAGGCGGCGCCATCGGCGTTGGCCTGTTTTTGGGCAGCAGTGTAACCATCCGCCTCGCCGGACCTGCGGTCATTCTTTCCTATCTTCTGGGAGCGGGCATAGCTCTGATCATGTCCTATGTGCTGGCGGAGATGGCGGTCGTGCATCCGGTCGCGGGCGCATTCGGAGTTTATGCGGAGAAGTATCTCAATCGCTGGGCGGGTTTCTCGGTTCGAGCGACATACGGAGTCGCGCAGATCATCGCCATCGGCGCTGAAGTTACCGCCGCGGGTATTTACATCTCTTTCTGGCTGCCCCATGTTCCGCAATGGATCTGGGTGGTGCTGGTTTCGGCCGCGCTGGTGGGGCTCAATTCCATGCAGGTCAACCGGCTGGGTGAATTTGAATATTGGTTCGCCATGATCAAAGTGGCCGCCATCGTCGCGTTCATCATCGCGGGACTGGCTTTGATTTTCGGGGTGGGTTCGCGGCCCGCGATCGGCCTGGCCAATCTGACTCAGCATGGAGGCTTTTTCCCGGCGGGATGGAAGGGGATCTGGCTTTCACTCACCATCACCGTCACCAGCTACATGGGAGTGGAGATTATCGCGGTCACCGCGGGCGAGGCCCAGCATCCGGAAGTTACCATTCCGCACGCCATGCGGAGCATTGTCTGGCGGCTTATTTTGTTCTACGTTTTGGCGATTGCGATTATGGTCACAATGGTTCCATGGAACCAGACCGCCGGCTCATCGACGCTTTCCGGCAGCCCGTTTGTGACCGCGTTTGCCGCGGCGCACATACCCTTCGCCGCCGCGATCATGAATTTCGTCGTGCTCACGGCGGCGCTATCGAGCGTGAACACGAACCTTTACCTTTCTACTCGAATGCTTTTTTCGTTAGGCCGTGGGGGCTACGCGCCCGAGTGGATAGGAAGAGTGAGCCGAAACGGGGTTCCGCATCGCGCGCTGCTGGCCTCAACCGGCGGGATCATCGCGGCCATCCTTCTCGCCGTCTTTGCTCCCAAGAATGCTTTCCTCATGCTTTATGGGACCGCGGTCGCGGGCATGCTATTCGTGTGGCTGGTGATTCTCAATACGCACCTTCGCTTTCGCAAGGCAATCACGCGCGTGCGGTTGATGGAGTTGCCCATGCGTCTGCCGGCTCATCCGACATTCACTGTGATCGGCATTCTGTTGCTTCTGGGAATCTCGGTAACAACTTTCTTTGTGGATGGGTTGCAATGGTCAGTTCCGGCATTTTCGATTTTCTTAGGCGTCATCTCGCTCTTCTATTTGCGCAGCCGTCGGCAGAACCCTCTTTAGGCTGATCACATGATTTGGACAACAGCGAACGTGGCGTGTATAGAAATCTGCCAGAGGAGCGCGAGATGATCGCGCCCAGCGAAGAAGTTTATTCGTCGCTCCGCGGGCGATTCAAAGGCGACCTGCTGCGTCCCGGCGATGGCGGCGACTACGAAGATGCGCGCACCATATGGAATGGCATGGTGGCTCGCTCACCGGGCCTGATCGCACGCTGCGCGGACGTAAGCGATGTGCAAAACGCAGTCCGAGCCGGCTCAGAACACGGAATCCTCACCGCCGTCCGTTGTGGAGGGCATAGCCTTGCAGGTTTTAGCACTTGCGACCGCGGCCTGGTGATTGATCTGTCGAGAATGCGGCAAGTGGAGGTCGATCCCGAGGCACGCCGCGCGCGGATAGCAGGGGGCTGTCTGTTGGGGTCGGTTGATACTGCGACCCAAAAAGCAGGGCTGGTGTTTCCCTCCGGCGTCGTCTCTCACACCGGGGCTTCCGGACTGATTTTGGGCGGCGGGACGGGATGGCTCACGCGGCGATTCGGATTGTCATGCGATAACGTCGAGGGCTTCAGTCTGGTGGCGGCAGATGGTTCCGTCGTGCGTGCCAACTCGAAGGAGAATCCGGATTTGTTCTGGGCCTTGCGGGGAGGCGGCGGAAACTTCGGAGTGGTAACAGAATTTGAAGTGAAACTGCATCCCCTCACCTCAGTGGTGCTCGCTGAAGGCTTGTCTCCTGATATTCGGCCTCTGCTGGAATGCTGGAGAGACTTCATGGCCGAAGCGCCGCTTGATTTGAAGTGGAACGTCGACCTGCGTCTCGCCCCGCTCACTAATAAGATTCCGGTTGATCTGCGCGGGCGGCCCGTCGCCAGCAGTTCCCTGATCTGGACCGGCGACCCGGAAGCCGGGCGTCCCTATCTGGAGCGAGCGCTCTCCATGTGCCGTCCGGACTCCGTGAGCAGCAGGGTGATCTCATTCATAAATCTGCAAACCATGGCCGATTTTGATTTTCCCCATGGCCGCCGCTATTACACCAAATCCGGTTATTTCGCCAATCTCGACGACAGCACGATTGACCGCATGCTGGAGGCGGTCACCACGATTCCATCGTCGGAAACGCAGATTGAACTTGCTTACCTGGGTGGGGCGGCGGGGCGGGTCGCCGCGACGGAAACCGCATTCGGCGATCGCAGCGCCCCTTTCATCATGAATCTGCTGGCGAACTGGCCGGACGCCTCGGGTGATGTCGGCAACATTTCATGGATCCGTGGAGTCTTTAACCGCCTTCGGCCGGCGATGAAGCCAGGCGTGTACGTAAATTTCATGAGCGGCGATGAGCAGGACCGCGTGCCCGAGGCCTACCACGAACGCTGGGAGCGGATGGTCGCGGTCAAGACGCACTATGATCCAGATAACTTCTTTCGACTGAATCAGAACATCCCGCCACGGAAACTCGCGGTCAAGAGCTCCTAGCCGATCCTGCGAACTGCCGCCGCAAGTCGCTGTGGCCACACCCCCAAACACGAGTTCCGACTTCGGTAACTTGTGGTTTCCGGGCCGGACGTTGTAAAGTGCGGCGACCATGGCATTGCACTCACTGCTGTTCTCGCGCGACCCCGAAGTCATTGCGTTGGCAGGCGAAGTCCTGCAAACCTTGGATATTAAAGTGTCGCAGTGCGCTCAAGCCAAGGACGCCGTGCGCATGATCACTGACACCAGTTTTGACGCCATCATCGTGGACAATGCCGATGCACCCGGCGCCATTGCCATTCTGTCGGAGGCAAATTCCCTGCCCTCCTGTGACCGGTCAGTCGGAATTGTGCTGGCAGTTTCGCCGAACAGCATCGGGATTGCCGAGGGTGCGCGCAGCCACCTGGTTCTCTACCGGCCATTTTCTGCGGACCGGTTGCTCAACGGCATCAAGTCTGCCCTGGGACTGAGGGGCGAGAGTGAAGACGCGCGCGCGACCCAGCGTGCGCCCATCAACATCCCGGCTACACTGCGCGGCGCCGGGCTGGAAGATACTCTGGTCTTCATCACTAACCTCAGCGCTGGGGGCGCGGCGCTGAACGTGGGACGCTCGCTGCCCTCTTCATCGATTCATAGCATCGAGTTCGTCCTGCCCGATGCGAAGGATAGCCTCTCCACCGAGCTTGAACTGGTGTGGCGAGACGTAAAGGGGCGCATGGGAATTCGCTTTGCCAACGCCTCCGCCGCTTTCAACAAGAATCTAGAGGAATGGTTGGCGGCTCATCCCGCATTGCAGCGTTCGTCGGCAGCAAATGCCTGACTTTAGTGCACGCGTAATCGGATTTTCCGGAACGATTCGCAACTCTGGCTGAATTACTTCTGAGGTATTTTCGGCGGCCGGTGCTCGCAATTCGTGTTAAGGCAGGTATCGGGCAGGACCAATCTCTCCACTGGCTTTCCACCTACGATGTGGGATTCGATAATCTCATCTACATCGGCCGGCGTGACTCGGCCATACCAGACCGCATCCGGGTACACGACCAGATTGGGACCATGCTCGCACTGATCCAGACAGCCCGACTGGTTGGCGCGCACCTTACCCTTGAGCCCGCGCGCTGCCAGCTTTTCCTTGAACAGTTTCTGCAGTTCCGCGCGGCCTTCGGGATCGCAGCAGGGACGCGGTGATCCCGGCGGCCTTTGGTTGCCGCAAACGAAAATATGCTTTTCGAACTTGGGCATAGAGGGAAGAGCAAATAGAAAATGTACAGAACTCGAGTGCGAGAAGAAACTGCTTAACCACACTGCTTAACCGCAAAGAACGCTAAGGACGCAAAGAAGTTCCACTCAGTCCGGCTGAACACCTTCAGTCTTTTTTTGACACGGCGTAGTATCCGGTCCGTGATTGAATTTTGTAGTCCTTATTCTTGGTGTGGATTTCCACCTTGCGGAAGGTGCCGTCCAGGGCCGGATTGGTGGATGTGTAGCCGATGTTGTATTGGCTGCGCAGTTCATGCGCGATCTGGTCGAAGGCATCTTTCAGCTTGTCCATCTTGTTTCCCACATCGATGACGCGGCCGCCGGTTTCACTCGAGAGCTTCTTCATCTCACGATCGCCCGAATATCCGCCGAAGCCGTAAAAGCCGCGGTCGGCGATCAGCAGCACATAGCAGATGGCATCCGCTTTCTGCGCGGCTTCAATGGCTTCGGTGATCTTAAGTTGGCTGCCCTGATCTTCGCCGTCGGTCAGCAGGATCATCGCTTTCCTCCCCACCTCCTTAGCCAGTTCGTCGTGCGACGCGAGGTAGACGGCGTCGTAGAGAACCGTGCCCTTTGGGGTGGAACTGCAGGGCAACGGACCGCCGCCAGCCCCGGGCAGGCCGCCGCAAGTGGAGGGTGGAGCGTTGATGCGCGCGGAATTCAGCGCCTCTCTCAGTCGTCGTGACGAGTTGGTGAAATCCTGCAGCAAGTTGGTGTCGACGTCGAAGCTGATGACAAAGGCTTCGTCCTTGGGCCGCAAAATTTCGCTTAGGAAATTGGCCCCGACTTCTTTTTCCATCTCCAGCACCCGCTGCTGGCTGCCGCTGGAATCGATCAGAATTCCAAGCGTCAGGGGCAGGTCGGACTCGGCGGTGAAATACTTGATGTTCTGCGGTTTGCCGTCTTCCAGGATCTGAAAATCGTCCTTGGCCAGGTTGGGGATCAGACCCCCTTTTTTATCCTTAACGTTGAAAAAGAGCTGGACCACGTTCACGTTGACTTTCAACGTGCCCACGGACTGATCCCGGTCTTCGCCCTGGTTATCCTGATTGTCCTGGGCGGGTGGGCCGGCCAGGCGGGGAAGTTCCTGGGCGAGAATCACTCCCGGAAGCAGGCTGGCGGCCAGAATGGCGACTGCAAAGGGCTGAAACCTGCGGACTTTCGGCATTCAGATATTCTCTCGCACTTTTTGTTAGTCTATTCCATCAGGGTTAGATGCACGAAATTATAGCTTTCAGCATCCGAAATATAAGGGATGTCGTCAGGAGAAGCCTCCCGTGTATTCAGCGACGGACGAAACGGTGATAGACGGCCCGGGCAGAATCGCCAATATCCTCGGCATGTTGGTGCTGGCCTTTTGTATGGCATCGGGAACGGCAGCCGCCCAGCAGGACCAGACGAAGCAGGAACAGGCGAAACAAGACCAGTCCAAGCAGGATATTCCGGATGCGCCCTCCGCCACCCGGCCATTCCCTGGTGTGCCACCGCCTTCGTCGTCAAATCCCGGGCCTCCACCGTCCGATCAGGCGCCGCCTCCGAATCAGCCGCCGCCAAGCCAGTCCAATCCGAATCCGGGCAGTTCAACTCCCTCTGCCACGGAAGATCCGGTCTACGCCCCCGGCGTGGCTCCAGCCCCGCCGTTCAAGGTGACGACCGTGCCCGAGGGTGCGGCTGGGCGGGGACCCGGAGGCGACGAACTGTTCAAGATCAGCGTGAACACCAACCAGGTCGTGGTTCCGGTGATGGTAAAAGACGATTCCGGACGCCTGGTAAACGGGTTGTTGTCACGGGATTTTGTGGTTTTCGAAGACGGCAAGAAACAGACTTTGAATTTCTTTACCACCGACCCTTTTGCCCTGTCGGCCGCAGTGATTCTCGATAACGGCATGGCCGACGTGGCGCTGCAGAAAGTCAATCAAACGTTCTCCGCGCTGGAGGGCGCGTTCAGCCAGTTTGATGAGGTCTCGCTCTACACCTACAGCACCAGCGTCTCGAAAGTGACCGACTTTGCCGGAGTTGGTCGCCGGTTGATCGCGGCGCTGGACAGTCTCAAGATGGTGACCGGCAGAGACAATGGACCACCGGTGACCAGCGGACCGCTGGGGCCGCAGGGGCCAATCGTCAACGGCGTGCCCATGGACCAGAGCGGACCGAGAGTCGTCACGCCGCCGAAAGAATCTCATGTGCTGAACGACGCGCTGGTGGCCGCGGCGATGGACTTGAGCAAGCGTGATCGCTCCCGCCGCAAGGTCATTTTCATTATCAGTGACGGGCGCGAGTTTGGCAGCAACGCCAGCTACCGGGACACGCTGAAGGTGCTGCTGTCTCATGGGATCATGGTTTACGGCGTGGCCGTGGAGGGATCGGCCATTCCCGGCTACGGTCAACTGCAAAAGCTTCATGTGCCTCTGTTAACTTCGCGTGTCGGTTACACCGACATCCTGCCTAAGTATGCCAATGCCACTGGCGGAGAAATTTTCACCGGGTTTACCCGCGATGCCATTGAAACCACCTACGCGCGTGCGCTGGGTGATGCTCGCAATCAGTACACGCTCGGATATGTGACCCATGCCACTCCCAGCAGCGCGCACCGCGAGATTGAAGTCAGAGTGGCGCGCCCCGATCTGAAGGTGACCGCGAAGGAAGGCTACTACCCGATTGGACTGGGGCGTTGAAGCTGGACTGGCACTGAAGAAAGACAGCTGAATCGGAAATCTCAACCTGTTTCGAATCCGATCCTTAAACAGTACGGTGTTCCAGCTAGTAACCTGAGTAACCTGCCGTCGCCGCCGGGGCGTGTGGTATAAAACCAGCAGTACCAAGCCAAATTTTACCGGGAGACGCTTGCGCCGATGCGCGGGTGTCGCCACCGGTCCCGAGGGAAGTCTTGAGTTTCATCAACTTTGCGGCCCGCGAGATCAATTGCAAGATCGTTTACTACGGCGCTGGTCTGGGCGGCAAAACCACGAATCTCCAGTTCATCTACCAGAAAACCGCCGAACAGCAAAAGGGAAAGATGATCTCGCTGGCGACGGAGACGGAACGAACTCTGTTCTTCGATTTTCTGCCCCTCGACCTGGGTTCGGTTCGCGGCTTCAAGACTCGCATTCACCTCTATACGGTTCCCGGCCAGGTCTTCTATGACGCCAGCCGCAAGCTGATCCTGCGCGGCGTCGATGGCATCGTTTTCGTCGCCGACTCGCAGGAAGAGCGCATGGATGCCAACGTCGAAGCCCTCGACAACCTGATGGCCAACATCAAGGAACACGGCTACGACTTCAACAAGATTCCCTACGTGCTGCAACTCAACAAGCGCGATCTGCCCAACGTGCTGCCGGTGGACGCCCTCTCCAAGCAACTGCGCAAGAAAAATGAGCCCGTCATCGAAGCCATCGCGTTTCAGGGTCCGGGAGTTTTTGAAACCCTGAAGGAAATTGCGCGGCAAGTGCTGACCGACCTGAAGCAGGGCGGGTAGCTTTCGGGCGTCCGGTATACCATTGAAGCGTGCAGCTTCCCGTGAACCCGCCTCTGTTACCGATGCTGGCCAAGCGAGTGGATGAATTGCCGGCTGACGGCGATTGGGTGTTCGAACCCAAGTGGGACGGATTTCGGGCGCTGGTCTTTCGCGATGGCGATGAGATCCTGATCCAGAGCCGCGATGAAAAGCCCCTAGACCGTTATTTTCCTGAACTGCTGGATCCGCTGCGCTCGACGTTGCCTCCGCGCTGCGTCCTCGATGGAGAGATTGTCATCGTTAAGGATGACGAACTCGACTTCGACGCATTGCAGTTGCGCCTTCATCCCGCCGCATCGCGGGTGAAGCTTTTGTCCGGACAGATTCCATGCGTCTTTCGTTTTCTTCGACCTGCTTTGCAAGGGCGATCAGGACCTTCGGGGCGAACCGTTCCAAACCCGGCGCCGCGAGCTGGAATCGCTACTTTCGTCGGCGCCGCCGCCCATCCATCTAACTCCGGCAACCGGCGATCGCAGCGTCGCCGCAGACTGGTTTCGCCGCTTTGAGGGTGCGGGCCTGGACGGCGTCATCGCCAAACCGACTTCTGGAACTTACGAGTCCAACAAACGCGTGATGCTCAAGGTCAAGCACGAGCGCGACTGCGACTGCGTTGTGGCCGGGTTTCGCTGGCACAAGAAAGGCGAGCGCACGCTCGTCGGTTCGCTGCTGTTAGGACTTTTCGACGAGGTTGGCGCTTTGCAACACGTTGGCGTGTGTGCGAGTTTCACCACCAAAAAACGGCAGGAACTGGTGGAATTCCTAGAGCCTTACCGCGAGAATGCGCTCGCCGCTCACCCCTGGAAGGCATGGGCGGAGCATGGAAACGTGACCGATGAATCGGCTAAACGCATGCCGGGTGGACAGAGCCGCTGGAGTCAAGGCAAAGATTTGTCGTGGGAGCCACTGCGACCCGAGTTGGTTGTAGAAGTCGCTTACGACCACATGCAGGGCGACCGCTTCCGTCATACCGCGCAGTTCCGCAGATGGAGATCGGACAAAAAGCCGTCCGACTGCACCTATGCGCAGCTTGAAGTGGTTCCGCCGCAGGAACTGGCGGCAATTTTCCCCCACGGCCGCTAGGTCTTGTTTTCGTCTTTCGGAGCTCTCTTCCTGCTCCATTCCCGCCATTCGCGCGTCGGATCGTCATCAGGGTCGGGAGTTTCCTGCGGCGGCCGCTGCGCTTCGGGCACATGACGCAGATTGACCCGGATGCGCGTCCAGGTAGAAGACCTGCCGCGCATGGAGTCGACCAGCACGTCGTCTGCAGCAAGGAGCCCGGCGATCCCGGCGTGTTTGCTCTTCCATCTTTCCAGACCCGCCAGCGCCGCTGATTTATCGGTCGAGTTTGCAATCACAATAAGCGGCATTTTCACCCGGGGCTTTTTGGCCGCTGATTTTGCGCGTGAAGGCGCTACCCGCGGCGCTTCTCCTTCCATCTTGCGAAAATGTGGAGGCCAGGGTGCATCGCCGAGACCGGCGGCTTCGTCTTTGTCCGCGAGCTCCAGCAATTTTTCGAGCGAACCAGGCTCTCCGTCCATCCCCGCGTGCGGGTTTCCGATCTTCGCGAAGCGCTCCGGAACCGTGAACACCGTGAAGTCGGCGGGATCACAGTCAGGGACCTCGTTCCAGTGCAGCGGCGTCGAGACCCGGGCGTCGGGAAGTGGGCGTACCGAATACGCGGAGCAGGTGGTCCGGTCTTTCGCGTTCTGGTTGTAGTCGAGGAAAACTCCATGCCGCTCTTCCTTCCACCACTTCGAACTGGCCAGAGCAGGCGCGCGGCGCTCCACGGCGCGAGACAATGCGATGGCCGCGCGCCGGACTTCAGCAAACGTCCAGCGCGGTTCGATACGCACGTTTACATGCATGCCGCGTGAACCGCTGGTCTTGGGCCAGCCGCGAAGCCCTACCTCTTCGAGCAACGCCTGCACTTCGAGAGCGACACGCCGAACGTCCGCCCAGCCGACGCCTGGAACCGGGTCGAGGTCGATCCGCAGTTCGTCGGGGTGATCAAGATCGCTGGAGCGGACGGGGTGAGGATGGAGTTCGATGCAACCCAGATTCACGATCCAGGCGAGCCCGGGCGTGTCATCGACGACGATCTCTTCCGCCGTCCGCCCCGACGGGAATGACAGCGTGACTGTTCGCAACCAGGGAGGCCGCTGGGTGGGCGCGCGTTTTTGGTAAAAGGCGTCAGCCTCGGCGCCGTTGACGAAACGCTTGAGAACGATCGGACGATCCCGGATTCCGGCGAGCGCACCCGGAGCAACCGAAAGATAGTAGCGGACAAGATCGAGTTTCGTGATTCGTGCCTGCGAAAAATAGAGCTTGTCGGGATGCGTGACCTGGACGTCCCGTCCCTCGACGGAGAGCACTGTGCTGGCGGCTTCCTTTGCCATGAAATCAGGCTACCACTCCGGCCGCTAGCGCGGGACAGCAGCGCCTCTCGATTTCTACTAAACGAACGGCGCTTTCGATTGACTGGACACCAGTTAAAGCCGCCATTCGTTGACGAGCCACTGCCGCGTCCGTAAGATGGGGCACCGGGTGGGAGTATGCTACTCATCAGCCAGTGATCGACCAGACAATTTCGCACTACCGCATCATCGAGAAGCTCGGTGGTGGCGGCATGGGTGTGGTCTATAAAGCTGAGGACACCGAGCTTGGCCGCTTTGTCGCCCTCAAATTTCTTCCCGACGAACTGTCGCTTGACCCGCAAGCCCTGGAGCGCTTTCGCCGGGAGGCGCGCGCCGCGTCCGCTCTTAATCATCCCAATATCTGCACCATCCACGAAATCGGCAAACATGGCGAGCAGACTTTTATTGCCATGGAGTTTCTGGACGGGGTGACGCTGAAAACTCTGATCGCGGGAAGGCCACTAGAGAACGAAACTCTGCTCGCGCTCGCCATTGAGATTGCAGACGGGTTGGACGCCGCGCATTCCCAGGGTATCGTCCACCGGGACATCAAACCTGCCAACATCTTTGTCACCAAGCGCGGGCACGCCAAGGTGCTGGACTTCGGGCTGGCCAAGGTTGCATCCGCCACTTCTTCCAGCCAGATGACTTCAGCGAACACGATGACGGCTGTGATCGACGAACAGCATCTGACCAGTCCCGGCTCGACCCTCGGCACCATCTCTTACATGTCACCGGAGCAGGCTCGCGGCAAGGAACTCGACGCCCGCAGCGATCTATTCTCTTTCGGCGCGGTGCTCTACGAGATGGCGACAGGCGCGCTGCCCTTCCATGGCGGAAGTTCCGCGGAGATTTTCAAAGCCATTTTGGACGCGGCGCCGGTCCAGACCTTGCGCCTGAACCCCGCTGTGCCGGGCGAACTGGAACGGATTATCAACAAGGCGTTGGAAAAGGATCGCAACCTGCGCTATCAGAGTGCGGCGGAGGTGCGAGCCGACCTGCAACGATTGAAGCGCGACACTGAATCAGGACGGTCCGCCGCCACAGTCTCGACGGGGAGCAGTGGAGCTTCATCAGTGGCCCCGACAGACAGCCTTTCGGGTGCGGCGGTCGTTTCCAAGCCCGGTCGTCTTGGATGGAAAACCTGGGCAGCCGCTGGCTGCGGCTTGGCGCTTCTCATCATCGCGTTGCTGATCTATCTTCAATCCCGCCCACTGCCACCACCAAAAGTATCAGGCTACGTTCCGGTCACGCATGATGGGAGTCCAAAGACTCTCGTCGGGACAGATGGGTCGCGGCTTTATTTTAACGAGGGCGCTTCTACAGGATGGGCCATTGCGCAGGTGGCAGCGTCCGGTGGCGAGGTAGCGCGCGTCGCAGTTCCTTCCCCGTCTATGGTACTGCAGGCAGTTTCCCCGGACGGGGCAACGCTGCTCGTCGCGGACGAGGTCGGCCAGACGGCCTGGAATGGGCCGCTTTGGGGATTGCCCGTGCTAGGAGGGTCCCCTCGCAGACTGGGAGAGGCCGCCGGACAAGCTGCCGTATGGTCTCCTGACGGGGAAATGATGGTTTATGCCGACGGGCACGACTTATTCCTGGCCAAGAGCGATGGCAACGAACCTCACAAGATTGCTTCCGCTCCCGATAAAATTTTTGATCTCACCTGGTCGCCGGATGGGAAAGTGATTCGATTCAGAGTGGGAGGTCTGGTAATTACGCTAGGTTCGCTTTGGCAGGTTGCGGTCGACGGAACGAATCTGCACCAACTGTTGCCCGGCTGGCACAATCCTCCCAGCGAATGTTGCGGCAAATGGACTGCAGACGGGAAATATTTCGTTTTCCAGTCGCAACCCGGTATCTGGGCGCTGGCGGAAAAGGGGAATTGGTTTAGTAAAGCCAGCGGCCAACCCTTCCAGGTGACCTCCGGGCCGATGACTTTCTTCTCGCCTGTCCCGAGCAAGGATGGCAAGAAGTTGTTCGTGGTGGGCGCTCTGGCACGCGGGGAGTTGGCTCGCTACGATACGAAGTCCGCAGAGTTCATTCCATTTCTTTCCGGAATTTCGGCGGATAGCGTCAGCTTCTCTAACGATGGGCAGTGGGTCGCCTATTCCACCTATCCGGAGGCGACACTGTGGAAGAGCAAGTTGGACGGCAGCCAGCGAATTCAGCTCAGCTACCCGCCGCTCGCTGCCCTGCTGCCTCGCTGGTCACCCGATGGCAAGCAAATCGTTTTCTATGCCATTTTGCCGACCAACAAGGTGAAGTTGTACACGGTCGCGACCGATGGGGGAACGCCGCGCGAACTGATTCCCGAAGACCTGCAGGACGAATTTGACCCTACCTGGTCTCCCGACGGAACCAGAATTGCCTTCGGGGGTCCTTCGGCGGATCGCAACAGCTCTATCCGGATTCTCGACTTCAAGACTCATCAAGTTTCGCCCGTGCCCGGCTCAAACGGCCTTTACTCGCCCCGTTGGTCGCCCGATGGACGCTATCTCGCCGCCTTGCCCTACGATTCCAACAGCCTTATGCTTTTCGACTTTGCCAGCCAAAAGTGGGAGGAGATCGCGAAAATAACGTTGGGTTTCCCCAATTGGTCGAAAAGCAGCGATTATGTTTACTTCCTGCATGAGCAGGATCAGCCGTCCGTAATGCGAGTGCGCATTAGCGACCGGAAGATGGAGCGGGTGGCCGATCTGAAAAATTTCCGGCAGGCAGGGTTTTACACTATCTGGCTGGGCATGGCTCCCGATGATTCACCGCTTCTGCTGCGGGATACCGGTACCCAGGAAATCTACGCCTTAGACTGGCAAACCCCGTAACTCAGATTTGCCGTCCGGAGCACTCTCTACTGGACAGGGCACCCGGCCTTAACGCAGCTTTACCGACTTCAGAATTTGCTCAAACGTGGGCCGCAGTGATTCGAACTCTTTGTCGGGCGCAATCGAGACCAGGTACAGGAGGCTGCCGTCCGGGCGCCGGAATGCAACCAGCCAGTCTCGTTCTTGTCCGGGGTGTCCACTCTGATCCTGCAGCGGCGAAACTCCGATCAGGTCCACTGATTTTCCCGCGACTCCATTGACCCGGATGTTTTCGTCATGCCCGATCTCGCGCAAATCAGGATTGGACTGGCGCAACGAGGCCAGCAGGTCGTGAGTCGCCTGGTCCAGGCTGTCATTGGAATTCTCTGGCTGATAAGTGTTGATCATCACGCCATACGCCACCGCCGACTGTGACATGCCGTTTGGCGGAGCAATGGTGACCGACGAATTCTTGTCTCCATACAGCCGCCAGTTGTCGGGATAGGAGACGTCGAAGTCACTGTGGCTGAAGTTGCGCAGACCGCTGCTAGGCTCGATGTCTCCGCGGGGATCGCTCGCTGCCGGATTTTCGTGCGCGGCGATCTGCTGTGCGGTCAGCGGCTTCATGCTGCCGACGCGCTCCTTGATGTCGAGGAACTCGGCGCTGTCGCTGCGATAGCTGGTTTTCCGAGGCAGAGCGGCGACTTCCTTCGCTACCGCCTGGGCGCGATTTCCAGGATCAGGGTGGTCGCTGAGAAATTGCGGTCCTCGCGTCACGCCGCCTTCTCTCTGCAGCTTGGTGAAAAAATCCGACATCGCCCGGGGATTGAAACCGGAGTCGTACATGATGTCGGTACCGAGCAGGTCGGCCTCGGATTCGGCTTTGCGGGAATTCTTCAGGAAGTAGGAACCGAATCCAAACGAAAGGCCCATCTGTCCCATTTGCGCCAGGGCGCCACCGCCCATCGCTCCTCCCAGAATTGCCAGGGGGAGTTGTGCGGCCATCTGCTTGCTGGCCGCCCGGGTGCCGTGCCTCTGGACTACGTGTGAAATTTCATGCGCCATCACGCCGGCCAACTCGGCTTCATTGTCCGCTGCCTGAATCGTTCCCAGATTCACAAAAACCGGTCCGCCGGGCAGAGCGAAAGCGTTAATTTCTTTTTGATTCACCACGTGGAAGCTGTAAGGCCACTTTTCGCCAGGAGCATGTGCCGCCAGTTGACGTCCCAGGCGCTGCACATAGATCGTCACCGGGTCGGAATCCGGGAGCAGGGGTAGTTGCCTGCTAACTTGCTGGGCTGCCTGCTGCCCCGCCTGAATTTCCTCCTGGGCGGAGAACATGTCGAAGCCATGCGAGGGCTCCACTCGCGCCTGTAGCAGGAGCGGTGATGCCACGGCGATCGCGAGCCACAGCGCCAGGCAGCGGACGACGATCGCGTTGAGCCTCATAGTTCCTCGTTCCTCCTGCGATGTTCCGCTAGGCTTGACCACTATTTTCTCATCAAATTAGATGCGCCATCACAGGCCACGTGGGAACAGCCGCCCCCGGCTGTCCAGCGGAGCCAGGCTCCGCAGGAGGGTGGGCAGGCCGCGGACATTGCTGAGCTTCGAAGCTTCGATCCTATAGAAATTCCTGTGTTTAGCAGCACGGGTCGTGCAGGACGTCAAGACACGCGGAGCTACGCTCCGCCGGACAGCCGGGGGCGGCTGTCCCCACGTGGCCTGAGATGGCCAAAAATAAAGGTGCCGAGTTCCGGCACCTTTAGGTTATCGCCTCACTTGAAAGACCTACTTGCCGTCCAGGGTTCCCGTCGCACCGAATTCCCTTCGGGCTACGGTTCGGGCT
Source organism: Terriglobia bacterium (assembly GCA_963734265.1). Lineage (GTDB taxonomy): Bacteria > Acidobacteriota > Terriglobia > Terriglobales > Acidobacteriaceae > JAIQFF01. Next base: position 298,422 of record CAVTGN010000006.1, on the reverse strand, counting down.
GGACGCGCCATGGGAAGCGCTCCCGCGGCGGCGCCATGACGCTCCATCAGCATGGGAACCATGGCGTTCTCGGCTTCCTTGATGAACATGAGTTTGCCTTCCGGGCTCAGGTCGATGCGGATGAAGTCGCCCAGCTTGACCTGTCCGGTAGCCACCAGGTTAGCCAACTGAAACACGATGTGACGTTCAATCGCACGCTTCAAATGCCGGGCGCCGTATTTCGGATCGGTCCCCTCGTGCAGCAGGAAACTTTTCACTTTCGGCGTGCAGCTGAACACGAACTGGTTGACAGCCGACGCCATCAGAATGCGTTGCTGCACCATACCCAGTTCGATTTCCAGGATCTGCTGCAAGTGCTCCGAACGCAGAGTCCGGAAGACTACGGACTTGTCGATGCGGTTCATGAACTCGGGACTGAACTTGCGACGCGCGGCGTCGACGGCGGAACGATTGATCTTGTCGTCGAACGAAGCGTCTACCTGCATGGGTTTTTGCGCGAAGCCCAGGCCGCCATCCACCATGTTGCTCATCTCACCTGCCCCCAGGTTCGAGGTCATGATGATGATGCATTGCGAAAGATCCACACGGCGGTTATCACCCAGCGTCAAAGTAGCTTTGTCCAGGATTCCGAGCAGCAACTGCCAGAGCGAGTCGGAAGCTTTCTCGATTTCGTCGAACAGAAGAATGGAGAGCTTCAGAGTTTCAGTGTGCCACTGATTCAGAGCCTCCTGGGTCAGCAGCGGATGCGTTTCGCGATGGCCCAGGTATCCCGGAGGCGAGCCGATCAGTTTTGCGATTTCGTGGGAATGCTGAAATTCCGCGCAATCGATCTTGATGCAGGCGCGGGCGTCGCCGAACAAACTCTCGGCCATGGCTTCTACGACACGGGTTTTTCCTGAGCCCGTGGGCCCAAGGAACAGAAGATTGCCAACCGGACGGCCAGGAGGATTCAGTCCCGCCAGAAACATCTGGTAGATTTCGACCACTTTCTCGACGGCCTGGTCCTGACCGACGATTCTGCGGCGAAGGGCGCTTTCGAATTCTCTGGCATCATTGGAGCGGCGCGTAGGGTCGAGCATGGTATTGACGACGGTTTTCATATTGGGTCTGGCCCTGCTTTTTCCTTTCCTGGGCCCTGGTACGTCCTGGGGAGAGCGGGGCCGCCGTCTCGTAATGAGAGACAAATTCTGTCATCTCATATCTTCGGCAAGCTCAATAGAGCAAACGACTCGCCATTCCCGCGTTCGGTTTATTCCGCACTTTCTACTAGGCTTAGATGCGAGTGTCTGGGGGAAAGGGCCTGTCGCCGTGCATGGCGGGTTGGGCAAAGGGAAATAGTTTGCCCACGATCAGGAAATTTACTGTCGCACCTGGGTAGAGCCGCGGACTCGATTGACTTTTGAGAGAGCGCGGGAAAGGCCCAACTTCCCGGGGTTCCGTAAGTGACTGAAAATCACCGGTTTGGTTCACCGCGGTTCGGGAAATTCCACTCTTTGGCGGCGCGCACCAAAAGACCAGTCCCGATGAGCAAACGAACTGGCCTCCACTGGCCCGACGTTATCTGGCTGACTGAATTAACCGACGCTAGCATCCGTGAAAACAGTCGTTTCCACGGAGAACACTTTGCGTCACTCGGGCCCCGTATCACTCTTAAGCATCCTGTTCATTTCCTTTGGTTTGGCAACCATTGAGGCCGCAGTCGTTCCCGCTGCTTCGGCCCAGACCGCGAATCCTAAATTGGTCCTGACTTCCAAGCCTTCGACTTCGGGCGCTCCCAAGGCTGCAGAACCGGCGCTGACCACTGTCGCGCCCCCGGGCAGCGCTCTCTATGTCGCCAAGCGCGGAGACAGTATCCCGCTGGTCGCGCGCCACTATCTTTCGCAGACCTCTTATCTGACGTCCAGCGAACTGAGCGAAGCGATTCGCGGCGCCAATGACAATTTCAAAGGGACATTTCTGAAGGCGGGTCAGCCGGTGATCATTCCCGGACTTCTGCCCGCGCCCATCGTGGAGAAATCCATTCCAGTACAGCGCGATTTTGAAGTGCGCGCGGTTTATCTCACTGGAATCATGGCGGCAAGTGATCACGGCATCCGCATCGTTCGCCACTGGCGCGAGGTGGGTGGTAACGCCGTGGTGTTCGATATCAAGGACAGCGACGGCAGCGTGACCATTCCGTTCGATCACCCGTTGCTGGGCAGTCATCATTCTTCGTTCCACGATTTGCCCAAGTTCATTCGCTTCCTGCATTCGCAGAACATGCATGCCATCGCCCGGGTTGCCATCTTCCGCGATCAGCGACTGGTCGAGACTCATCCCGAGCTGGCGGTGAAGTCGCACAAGACGGGACAGGCGTGGCGCGAGAATGGAAAGTTGGTGTGGACCGATCCTTCGCAGCCTAAGGTGCAGGAATATGACATCGCCTTGGCCAAGAAAGCTGCCGAAGCAGGAGCAGACGAAATTCAGTTCGACTACGTGCGCTTCCCCGCCGAGGGCGACCAGAAGGATGCCAGCTTCGTATTCCAGACCGAGCATCCCGAATGGCATCGCTCGGACGTGATTGCTGACTTCCTGAAGCATGCTTACGCCGAGCTTCATCCCACCGGCGCGCTGTTGTCGCTCGACGTGTTCGGCATCATGGCCTGGCAGCGTCCGGTAGACCTGGCGCACACCGGTCAGGACATCGTGCGCATGGCCAAATATTGCGACGTGCTTTCGCCCATGATCTATCCCTCGCACTTCTTCGGCATGGACGGAATCGCGCACCCCGGCGACGCGCCGGAGCATTTCATCGGCGAATCCATGGTGCGCTTCGAAACGATCACCAAGGGCAGCGGCGTGGTCATCCGGCCCTGGTTGCAAGCCTTCCGCTGGAGAACCAAGACCTACTCGCCGGAATACATTAAAGCGCAGGTCATAACGGCGAAGAACAAAGGCGGCATTGGCTTCCTGTTCTGGAATGCGGCCAATGACTACAGCAAGCCTTATACCGCCATGCCGGAGATGACCGCGGCCAAGGGACAGTATTTCCGTGGAGATGAGATATCAACCAGCCTGCGAGCCGCCGAATTATCGCCGGCTCCAAAGCTTCCGGCTGAAGGGGTTAAACCCTAACTCCCCCACGCAGGGCGGGCGCCTGCGACACGTGTATGCCGACTGGATACAATCCCGGAGGGCTCATACAGCTCGAAATCGAGCGCCGTACGCCTCCACCGCTACCGCTTCCGCAGCTCACTGCCGATGAAAAGCTGAAAGCGCTGTTTGGCGCGTTTGCAACCATGGCCGGTTACGGCTCGACTTTTGTGGCCATCCTGTTACTTGTGCTGAGCGCATGGATTGCCTGCAGTCGATATTCCTTGCTGGGCTCCTGGGTCCACACCGATGCTGAAATCCTACATGGCGACGTGTATTCGGATTTCACTCACTATGAGACCAGGGCTCAGACTCGGATACAACCCGTTTTTGGTTTTCGTTGTACTGTCCGTTTCCACGCGAACGGTCGTCTCTATGAAGCGCCAGCGGATATTGGTTACAAGAAATCGTCCGAGAGCGAGATGCTCGATTGGTATCTGCGTTTTCCTGCAGGCGGCAATACAAAGATCGCGTACGACCCTGTCGACCCCAACCGGGTCATCCTGACAGAAGACTTGCGGACTTCCTATGCTGGAGCTCTGGCAACCTTCGTATATGCGGCCTGGCTACTGTTGTTCGGTCTTCCCCTCGTGCTGATTTCCAGGTACTTGCGCAGACAGGCCCAAATTGCTCTCGACCGTGATGTCGAGCTAGCGCCGGCTTTAAGCTGAGCCCATTCCTGGCTTGGCTGAGCCATGACGCACCGCCGATGCCTGCACCGGTTCCAATTTCTTCCCGCAGGCTTACTCAGTCCCAGCCGGCGTCCGTAAACTCTTGGCCTGAGCGGACAGGCTGCGCGGCGGAGCAGGCGCATCCGGCATGGCGCATAGCTCACGAGCTCTTTTCCTGATTGTCCCAGCCGCGATTTCGGCCTGATCCTCGTACTGGCTTCGAGTCACAAAGTGCCCCAGCTCATGCGGAATGCAGAGCATGGCGGTATCGAGGTTCCTGAACACATCCGAAGACAGATATATTCGCCGCGTTGCCAGGTTGGAGAAAGCCAGCTTCGTCCGGTAAGCCCGAAAACTGTCCTTCACTTGCAAGAATCTCTCCCGTTCCAGAATGATGACCGTCATCGAGTGGTCTAAGTCCGCCAGTTTGTCCAAATCTTCAGCCGAGATTTTCTCAATACAGGCAGTCAGCTGTTTCTGGGCACTGGTTCCACCGATCACCGTCAGGTTCTGGGCCACGAGCAGTGCCGGTGAAATCAGACAGAAACCGAGGACCAGTGATGTGAGAAATTTCGATTTGAGAAGTTTCCCTTTGAGAAGCTGCCCCGCTGAAAACTCCATGAAGGAACCTCCAGGCTGGGCGGAGTCTTGCTTCAGTTGGGAAAACGTTCAATGGAGCGAGTCTGTTACCCTCCTGAAAAGAAGCTGTCTTGTTAGCGCACTGATGCGAAAGGTCTTAACCGAGCGCCTAACCCGGCGGAACGGTGTCAAAATTTGCCCTCTGCTGCTACACTGCCTGCCTTGTAGGAGCTGTAGCAGTGAAGACATCCGTTTCACCGTCGCCTGTCACCCGCTTCGGGGTCTTCGAGCTTGATCTGCGGTCCCGCGAACTCCGCAAACAAGGAATGAAGATCAGGCTGCAAGGGCAGCCGGTGGAAATTCTCGTCGATGCTGCTCGAGCGTCGCGGCGAGATCGTCAGCCGAGAGGAGTTGCAGAAGAAGCTATGGCCGGCTGACACCTTCGTCGATTTCGAGCAAGGTCTCAACAACGCTATGAAGCGGTTGCGGGCGGCGCTGGATGACGACGCCGAGACGCCCCGCTTCATTGAAACCTTGCCGCGGAAAGGCTATCGTTTTATCGGCGCCGTGAACGGCAACGGTCAGGTAATTGCTGCGGACGCCGGAACGCCGACGTTACAGGTCAAACCAGAGCGGCGATCTGCTTTATCTTTTTTTTCCGTCTCCATCGCGGTCGTGGCGCTGGCCCTGTGGTGGGCGTCGAGGATTGAGCCGCCTCCTCCTAAAATCACTAACGCCGTACAACTGACCAGCGACGGCCGGGTGAAATGTGATGGGGCGATCGCAACCGATGGCGTGCGTGTGTACTTTTCAGAGCTCTTCGACGATGGCTGCCGGGTTATGGCAGTGTCAGTCTCGGGCGGACAACCGGTCGCTATTCGCACTCCTTTTCCGCACGCCCATGTGCTGAATATCTCCCGTGATATGTCCCAGCTTCTTGTAAGTGAAGGTGGGCTCGGTGAAGAGAGACCACTCTGGTTGGTTCCGACATTGGGGGGACCGCCCCGACGTCTGGGTAACATTGCTGCTCATGATGGAAGCTGGTCCCCCAACGGTCAGAAGTTCGTCTATGCCAACGGAAGTGCTTTGTACCTGACAAACAGCGACGGAACCGAACCCCACGTATTGGTATCCGCCGGATCTGATCCGGCTCTGTGGGCTGCCCAGCTCGTATGGTCTCTCGACGGGACGCGAGTGCGTTTTACGCTCTATGACGAGTCCAGGCATGTCGAGTCACTTTGGGAAATCACTACCGAGGGGAAGGATATGCACCCACTGTTTCCGGGATGGCAAGATCCGCCTATGCAGTGTTGCGGTTCGCGAACACCAGACGGACGATACTATTTGTTCGTCTCATGGAAAAATCCCCCTGGGACGTATTTGTCCCTCCCATCAGGAGACATCTGGGCTGTCATGGAGGGTAACGGCTTGTTCCGCAGGCCGAGCCGGCCGCCCGTTCAACTCACCGCTGGGCCGTTGCATTTTTCGAACCTGGTTTCCGGTCTTGATGGAAAAGTCCTCTTCGCAGTAAGTAACTCGAATCGGGGAGAACTGATGCGTTACGACCGAAAGACGCAACAACTTTCCCCTTACCCCACGGGAATTTCCGCGGAGGGCGTGAATTTCTCCAAAGATGGGGCCTGGATGACGTACGTGACCTGGCCCCAGCGTCAGCTATGGCGCAGCCGAAGCGACGGAAGCGAAGCCCTTCAACTGACGTTTGCCCCTGTGATGGCCTACGACCCTCACTGGTCACCTGACGGGAAGCAAATCGCGTATAGCGGGATAAACCCCGGGGGCGATTGGCAGATCTACATCGTTTCCCGCGACGGAGGCACATCCCAGCGACTGCCGACAGATTCGCCGGCGGGTACCGATCCCACATGGTCACCTGATGGAGACTCCATACTGTTCGGACAACCTGACGCAAGGGACGATACGACGCGGCCCAATGTTCTTCGAATATTCAACTTAAAGAGTGGCCGTACCTCAATCGTCCCCGGCTCCGAAGGCTTGCGATCACCTCGCCTCTCGCCCGATGGAAGATACATTTCCGCCTTTTCGGCAGGCGACGGGAAGTTGATGTTACTCGATGTCGCCAGGAAAACACGGACCGCCCAAGGACTAGTTGGCGGCTGGCAGTGCTGGTCGAAAGACTCGAAGTTTCTTTACTTCCTTGAGCTTAGTGGTGATCCTGGCGTCTTTCGCGTGTCGGTCGACAACAATAAGTTGGAGAGAATCCTGAGCCTGAAAGGCTTTCGGGAATTAGGTACCTATGGGGCATGGCTTTCCTTGACCCCCGAGGACGACCCGCTGGTGCTGCGAGACGTCAGCCCACCAGAGATTTATGCGCTTTCCTGGGAGGCGCCGTGAGGAACCTGGCGGAGGCACCAGGTCCGGGCAGAGAGTGGAGAACTTCTCGAACCTTTCGTTTTGGCGTCTTTGAGCTCGATCCTCGCGCGGGGGAACTTCGCAAACAAGGAATGAAGATCAAGCTGCAGGGGCAGCCGGTGCAGATTCTTGTCATGTTGTTGGAGCGGCCGGGTGAGATCGTTACCCGTGAAGAGTTACAGAAGAAGTTGTGGCCCGCTGACACCTTCGTTGATTTCGAGCAAGGTCTGAACAACGCCATGAAGCGGCTGCGGGCGGCGTTGGACGACGACGCTGAGAGTCCTCGCTTCATTGAGACGCTGCCACGGCGCGGGTATCGCTTTGTCGGGTCGCTGAACGGTTCCGGGACATTCCTCCGCCACGCAGAGGAAGACCACCCACAGTGCTGGAGTTCTAGTCCCGTGCACGGCTTTTCGGAGCTCTGGCCGTTCTCATAGTAGCGGCCGTACTGGTGGGAATGAACTTTCACGGCTGGCGGGACCGGTTGTTCGCAGATCCCCCAAACCACAGATTCAAGCATTGGCAGTGTTGCCGTTAGCCAACCTCTCCGGCGACCCCGAACAGGAATACTTCGCCGATGGGATGACCGAAGCCCTGATCACCGAACTGGGCCGGGTAGCCAGTCCCCGCGTAATTTCCCGGCAATCCGTAATGCAGTACAAAGGCAGCAAGAAGTCGCTGCAAGAGATCGCTGGGGAACTGAAAGTGGACGCCGTGCTGGAAGGTACGGTGGCACGCTCAGGCGGACCGGGTCCGAGTGACCATGCACCTGGCGCAAGCTGCCCCCGAAGGTCAGCTCTGGGCCCAGGAATACAACCGCAGCCTTCGCGATGTCTTAACCCTTCAGGGTGAGATTGCCCGCAGCGTCATCGACGAAATTCAGGTCAAACTGTCTCCGGAGGAGCAGGCTCGTTTGACCAGCGCCCGCCCCGTGAACCCTGAGGCGCACGACAATTACCTAATGGGTATGTATCAATGGAATAAGGCCACGACCGGCCCGGAACTCGAAACGGCGATTCGCTACTTCGAACTGGCGACCGAAAAAGATCCAGGCTATGCCCGGCCATACGTGGGCCTCGCCGATGCCTATCGCGATCTTGGACACCCGGCGAATGTTGGCGGGCGCCCCTCGAACGAGACTTTGCCCAAGGCCAGGGTAGCGGCGCTGAAAGCACTGGACCTCGATCCGTCACTGGGCGAAGCCCATACTTCTGTTGCAACGCTCCTTGCTGCGTCGTGGGATTGGCCGGGAGCCGAGAAAGAATTCAGGCTCGGCGTCGAGCTAGCTCCCAATTACGCCCCGGGGCACGCGTGGTATGGAGGCTATCTGGCGAGTCTGGGGAGAAACGATGAGGCGCTGGCCCAATATAACTACGCGATGGAGTTAGACCCGGACAGTTACTGGTACCGGATCCAACGGGCGAACGCCCTTCTCATCTCAGGTCGGTATGACCTGGCCACTAAGGAGTATGACGCGTTGGAGGAATATTGGGGCGTGGGAATGGCCTTCATGATGAGGCAAATGTATCCGGAGGCTATCACCGCCGTCAAGAAGAGCATCGACCACACGGGGCGGCGAGACCCGATGAATCTCGGATTGCTGGCAGAGATTTACGGTCTTGCAGGAAGTAAACCTGAAGCCCGAAGACTGCTCGATGAGTTGAAAGAAAAAGCTAAACGCGTTTATGTCGCGCCGACAACCTTTGCCCAGGCCTATATCGGCCTGGGTGATAGAAAGACGGCCGTTGACTGGATGGAGCAGGCGTACGAGGACGGCGACGAAATGATGTCCCTTGCCAAGGTGGGCCCGGTGTTTGCACCACTGCGCTCCGAGCCGCGCTTTCAGGCCCTGCTGCGCCGCATGAACTTCCCCGAATAGGATGTACACTCTAGCCGCTTGGGGTAGCAGTGAAGACTTCTAGTTTAGTTCCGCCAACTCTACGTTTTGGCGTGTTTGAGCTCGATCCTCGCGCCGGCGAACTCCGCAAACAAGGTATGAAGATCAGGCTGCAAGGACAGCCGGTGGAGATCCTTGCGATGCTGCTGCAGCGTCCCGGCGAGATCGTCAGCCGAGAAGAGTTGCAGAAGAAGCTTTGGCCGGCTGACACCTTTGTTGACTTCGAGCAGGGCCTGAACAACGCCATGAAGCGGCTGCGGGCGGCCCTGGATGACAATGCCGAGAGCCCGCACTTCATTGAGACTCTGCCCGCGTCGCGGCTATCGCTTTATCGGATCGCTGAACGGTTCGGCGACAAGCTCCAAGTCGCAGACGCCAAGCGAAATAACATCCTGGGACCGATGCTTCGGTTTTCCGTCGTTCGGAGTGCTTGGCCTGATTGCGGTGGCGGCGCGTGCTGGTGGGCTTGAACGTACGCGGTTGGCGCGACCGGATTTTTCTCCGACCTGCAAAGCCGCAGATTCAAGCGTTGGCTGTACTGCCCCTGACCAATCTGTCCGGCGATCCCGAGCAGGAATACTTTGCGGATGGAATGACCGAAGCCCTGATCACGGAATTGGGTAAAGTGAGCGGCCCCCGCATCATGTCGCGCCAATCCGTGATGCAGTACAAGTTCAGCAAGAAATCGCTTCAAGAGATCGCGGGGGAACTGAAGGTGGACGCCGTGCTGGAAGGCGCAGTCGAACGCTCCGTCGACCGGATGCGGGTGACGATGCACCTATCCCAGGCTGTCCCCGAGCGCCAGCTGTGGGCCCAGGAATACAACCGCAGCACTAGCGATGTCTTAAGCCTGCAAGGCGAAATTGCACGTGCCGTTACCGACGAAATCCAGGTCAAGCTGACACCGGAGGAGCGGACCCGCCTTGCCGTCAGCCGCTCAGTAAGCCCGGACGCACAGGATGACTACCTGCGCGGCATGTTTTTTACCGCCCCCGGCAAAAGCGAATCGGAAAGGCAAAAGGCGATAGCTCACTTCCAAAAGGCCATCGAGATAGACCCGACTTATGCTCCCGCCCATGCAGAGCTGGCGATGGCGTACTTTTGGCTGGGAAACCCCGACCAAGGCGGCCCTTCCGCAAGGGAGACCATGCCGCAGGCTAAGGCGGCCGTGGCAGAAGCGCTGCGACTCGATCCCATGCTTGTTCGGGCGCATATGGCTAAAGCGTTGATTGTCTTAGGCTCTGAATGGAACTGGTCAGGTGCTGAGGACCAGTACCGGATCGCACTGAAGCTGAATCCCAATTGTGCTGACTGTCATTTTCTGTATGGAGTTTTGCTGAGTGGCCTGGGCCGATTCGACGAGGCGAACGCGCAGGTCAACCAGGCAATCGCATTGGACCCGCTCAGCAGTCTGTATCGAAATTGGTTGTCGGCGATCGCCTATTTTTCAGGCCAGAATGACTTGGCCATCAAGCTGGCTGAGAGTTTGAGTGACGAATTTGCCTTTAGTCTCGCTCTGCCCTACGCGCAGAAAAAAATGTATCCGGAGGCGATCGCTAATTTTGAAAAGAGCATAGCCCGAACCGGGAGGGTGGCAGATAGTCTCGGTGGTTTGGCCTGGGTGTATGGGGTTGCCGGGAGGAAAGGTGACGCGCGGAAGATAATCAGCGAATTGAAGGAGAGGTCCCGTCATCATTATGTCTTCCCGACTGTGTTTGCGAATGCATACTTGGGCTTGGGCGACAAGGAGCGGGCGCTTACGTATTTGGAGCAGGCTTACGAAGAGCGAGACCCAGCGCTGTTTTATTTGAAGGTGGGACCATTCTTCAATCCTTTGCGAGCTGAACCGCGCTTTCAGGCGCTGCTGCGCCGCGTGAATCTTGCCCAGTAGATAACATTCGACGTGCTTGAGGTAGCAGTGAACACTTCCACTTCAGTTCCGCCAACTCTACGTTTTGGCGTGTTTGAGCTCGATCCTCGCGCCGGCGAACTCCGCAAACAGGGAATGAAGATCAGGCTGCAAGGGCAGCCGGTAGAGATATTGGCGATGCTGCTCGAGCGTCCCGGCGAGATCGTCAGCCGAGAAGAGTTACAAAAGAAGCTCTGGCCGGCTGACACCTTTGTTGACTTCGAGCAGGGCCTGAACAACGCCATGAAGCGGCTGCGGGCGGCCCTGGATGACAATGCCGAGACACCGCACTTCATCGAAACTTTGCCGCGGAGAGGCTATCGCTTCATCGGCGCGGTGAACAGCAACGGGCGGACACTAGCTGCGGACGCCGGAACGCAGGCGTTGCAGGTTAAACCGAGGCGGCGATCCGCTTTATTTTTATCTCTTTTGGCGGCCTCCATCGCGGTCGTGACGCTGGCCCTGTGGTGGGTGTCAAGGATTGAGCCGCCTCCTCCTAAAATCACTAGCGCCGTACAGCTGACCAGCGACGGCCGGGAGAAAAGCCTGCCAATTGCGACTGATGGTCTGCGAGTTTACTTTTCGGAACTGGTGGATGGGCACTGGACCGTCGCCGCAGTTCCGGCCTCCGGAGGGCAGACAATCCCGATTCGCACCCCGCTCAAGGACGCGCAGGTCATAAATATCTCTCCCGACCGTTCGACACTTCTGGTAGTTGCGAGTGATAGTTTTGAAGGGGAACTATGGCTCGTGCCGATACTCGGCGGGCCTCCGCGCCGCCTGGGAAGCACGGTGGCCCACGACGGAAGCTGGTCGCCGGATGGCAAAAAACTCTTGTACGCAAAAGGCGGCGCCTTATACCTTGCGGAATCTGACGGAACCGGCTCTCGAGAACTGGTCCACGCCGATGCCGACCCATCCGTTTGGGCCTGGCGCCCCCAGTATTCCCCGGACGGATCCCGTATCCGGTTCACACTGTTTCACATGTCCACGCGCGTGGCCGCACTGTGGGAGATCACAAAGGAGGGGAAGGATCTGCATCAGGTACTCCCAGGATGGCAAAATCCTGCCATGCACACTGGCTGGGGTTGGACCCCCGACGGGAAATATTACCTCCTGACCGCATGGGGAAGCCAGAGCGGGTTTAGCGGCTCGCCCGCGGCTGACATCTGGACGTTTCGTGAAAAGACCGGCTGGTTCGGCCGGCCCAACCTCGTACCCATCCAGCTTACCGTGGGACCGTCGCACTTCTTTAGTACTGTTCCCAGCCCGGACGGCAAGACTCTGTTCGCTGAAAGTTTGCAGACCCGGGGAGAACTGGAGCGCTACGATGCGAAAACCGGGCGACTCTCACCTTACCTAGGGGGGATTTCCGCCGACGGAATAAGCTTTTCCAAAGATGGGGCATGGATGGCCTACGTAACATTTCCGGGGGGAGCGATATGGCGATGCAGGCCGGACGGCAGTGAACCACTCCAACTCACCTTTCCTCCGATCACAACTTATGATCCCCACTGGTCGCCTGACGGCAAGCGCATCGTGTTCAGCGGCCTGCAAGGCGGAAGGCAATGGCAACTCTATGTGGTTTCCGCCGATGGTGGCTCCTCGCAGCTACTGCTTCCGGGGTCGCAGGCGGGTATGGATCCCAGCTGGTCTCCCGACGGGAACGCGATTTTGTTCGGAGGGCCGTTCGCCCCTGATAACACACCGGAAAAGAATGTTCTGCAAATATATAACCTGCAAACCCAGAGTCTGTCAGTCGTGCCCGGCTCGGAGGGCTTGAAAGCGGCGGTTTGGTCGCCTGATGGCCAATACATTTCGGCGGTATCGGCGACAGCCCCCTCCCGGCTGCTATTGTTCGATTTCAAAACCCAAAAATGGACCGAACAAGCTCGGTTGGACGCAGGTTTGAAGAGTTGGTCGCGGGATTCCAGGCACATTTATTTTCTTTCTGGCGACGCGTCTTATGAAGGTTTATTCCGTGTGGCGGTCAGCAACAACAAGCTGGAGAAGATCCTGAGCCTCAAGGATTTTCGCACGGCGGGCACTTGGGGCGCATCGCTTTCCCTGACCCCGGAAGACGAACCGCTTTTGCTGCGCGACGTAAGCCCGCCAGAGATTTACGCACTGTCCTGGGACGCGCCATAAGACGCTGCAGTAAAGAGAACTAGACAAGGGCACGAACATTTCTACGGCGTGCTTCGGCTTTGGACTGCGCTTTCGGCCCGGCTGTATCGCGTGAAACTCGCCCACAGGTTTATTCTCGAGCGCTGGCGGGGACAATACACTGCGCCTACAAGTGCCCGCTCTCGTCCTCTTCCCCGGGCCCGCCGATTACCTGTGTAACCGCATCTCCCCACTTAAGCGCCATACGGTCGCTCCTCTGCCTCGGTTATAATTCTCCTAGTCGTAAGGAGTGTTCATGGCCCTGCAAAAGACCGAAAGCATATGGCACAACGGCAAGCTGATCCCCTGGGAAAAGGCCACCCTGCACGTGATGTCGCACGTGATTCACTACGGGTCGTCGGTTTTCGAGGGCGTGCGTTGCTACGCCTTGCCCACGGGCCCCGCCATCTTCCGCGCTAAGGAACATATGCAGCGGCTGCTGGATTCGGCCAAGATTTATCGCATCGACGTAGATTTCAGCGTGGAAGACCTGGTTGCGGGTATGGCCGAAGTGGTGAAGAACAATGGTGTCTGGCCATGCTACATCCGCCCGATCGTGCTGCGCGGCTACGGCGAGGCAGGCGTCAATCCCTTCAATTCGCCCACTGAGGTTTACATCGTCAATTATCCCTGGGGAAAGTATCTGACTTCGGATACTCACGAAGGTGCGGATGTCTGCGTATCCTCCTGGACCCGCATCGCGCCCAATACGTTACCGGCGATGGCCAAGTCCGCCGCGAACTATATGAACTCGCAGCTCATGAAAATGGAAGCTGTCATCAACGGCTACGTGGAAGGCATCGCCCTTGATGCCAACGGCTACGTGAGCGAGGGCTCCGGAGAAAACGTATTTATCGTGCGCAATGGCGTGCTGCATACCGCGCCGCTGGGCAATTCGGTTCTGCCCGGCATCACCCGTGACTCGGTTCTCCAAATTGCCCGCGACCTGAACATAACCGTGACCGAACAGTGCATCCCGCGCGAACTGCTCTACATCGCCGACGAGGCTTTCTTCACCGGCACCGCCGCCGAGGTTACACCGATTCGCTCGGTAGATAAGATCAGTGTCGGCAAAGGTGTAACTGGCCCCATCACCAAGGCCATTCAGAAGGAGTTTTACGCGGTCATACGAGGCGAAAAGGCGGATCGCCATCAGTGGCTCACTCCGGTGGCTGTGGGCAGCAAGCAGCCAGTCGGTGTTTAAGCTTTTAGATTGACGGGGTTTAGGGGGCGCTTAATCGCGCCCCTTTTTTATTCCAATAGTGGCAACACTCACGTGGTTATTTTCCGCACCAGACCACGTCGATCGGGTACTTTTCGAAAACACGGTCCGAAGTGAGCACGACCATGTCTTCGACTATGGCCTGGGCGATGATGATTCGGTCGAAGGGATCGGAATGGTGCAAGGGCAGGTCGTAGACTTTCAAGCTGTGATCCTGATTTATCGGAAGAGATCGAATGTCTTGGTCGATCAATCGCTTGGGCACGTAACGGCCGGGTGGCTCGGGCAGCTGAAATTTTCCGAGCCTGGTCTTGATTGCGATTTCCCACGAACTGGCCGCGGAAAGATAGATCTCCTCCTCTCGGCTGGCAAGAATTTCAAGACCTGCAGTGCCGATTGTTTTCGACGGGCCGACACTCCACAGCCAAACCATGGTGTCCAGCAGGTACTTCACTTACGCTTCCTTGGAGGTTTTCCGGTCAACTTGGGCAGGGTGCCACCGTAGAACTCTTTCAGCAAGTCATCAGGCAGGGGCGCATCGAAGTCGTCCGCAATCCAAATGCGGCCTTCGTCCATTCCAAGGGGGCGGGTCTTCCCCTTCTTCGGTTCAACTGCTACCAACCGCGCCACCGGCACTCCTGCGCGAGCGATGACGACTTCTTCTCCGGCTGCGACCCGCTGCAGAAGGCGCGAGAAATGGGTCTTGGCTTGATGGATGTTCACTTCCATCCAGTCATAATAGACTAAGTCCATAGACTAAGTCCACGGACCATTTTTTCGTTCGCGGAGTGATTACAACACCTTGTCATCTTGAGCGGAGAGTACGGACTCGCTCGCGAGTCCGTTCACAGAGTCGAAAGACCTTGTGCTTGCCCGCGCCGCCATGCTGCCGCCAAGACACAAGGTCCCTCGACTGCGCTCGCAATGACAGGGGTTAAACGGGGGCGTGCGCGTCCAAAAGGCTTGTCCCTGCTGCACCCTCTCTCGTTACTTAGGTCATCTTGGGCCAAGTGACTTTTCGGTTCATCATACGGGAGGTATTTGGGGGAAGTGTCGAATGAATATTGATGACTTGCTGCGCATTGCCATGGAGCGCCGGGCCTCCGACTTGCATCTGAAGGTAGGCAACTATCCCCATCTGCGCATCGATGGCGAACTCACTCCGCTGACCGATCAGCCTCGGGTCAGCGCCGAGGATATGCTGACGATGGCGTTCAGCATGATGTCCGCGCGCCAGAAACAGAAGTTTAAAGAGACCACGGAAATCGACATGGCCTACGGCGTCGCCGGACTGGGCCGCTTCCGTGTGAACGTATTCCAGCAGCGCGGCAACGTGGGACTGGTGTTGCGCGTCATCCCCACCAAGATTCGCGCCCTCGACGAACTTTATCTGCCGAAGATTGTGGAACAGGTTTGCGACATGCCGCGCGGCCTGATTCTGGTCACCGGCGTCACCGGTTCCGGTAAGTCAACCACCCTGGCTGCCATGGTGGATCGCATCAATTCCACCCGCGCCGAACACATAATTACGATCGAAGACCCTATCGAATTCTTGCACCGCGACAAAAAAGGTTACGTCAACCAGCGTGAAGTCGAAGTTGACACGCCGTCGTTCGGCGCTGCCCTGCGCGCTTCTCTGCGTCAGGATCCCGATGTCATCCTCGTCGGCGAAATGCGCGACCTCGAAACGATTGGCACCGCGCTGCACGCCGCCGAAACCGGCCACATGGTGTTCTCTACGTTGCACACCTTGGACGCGGTGGAAACCATCAACCGTATTATCGCGATCTTTCCTCCGCCGGAGCAGAAGCAGATTCGCTTGCAGTTGGCAGCGGTGCTGCGCGCCGTCATCAGTCAACGACTGGTGCGACGCTGCGACGGCGATGGCCGTGTGCCGGCGGTCGAAGTGATGATCAACACCGCATACATTCGAGAGTGCATTCTGGTTCCGGAAAAGACCCGCGCGGTGCGCGACGCGATCTCGGCCGGAACGTCGCAGTATGGCATGCAGACCTTCGATCAGTCGCTATGGGATTTGTTCCAGGCAGGATTGATCAACTACGAAACCGCTTTGGAGAATGCATCCAACGCAGACGATTTCAAGCTGCGTATGCAGGGTGTTTCTTCCACCAGCGACATTTCCCGCAATGCCATGCAGCAGACAGGTTTTGGCGGCAGCCGCTAAGCATCTGTTTTCGCAAACAAGAAGGGGCGCGCATTCATATCCTGCGCGCCCCTTTTACTTGATCGTAAGTCGTCCCTATTTTGCCGCCAGGGCTTGCGGCTGGCTCAAGAATCCGGACGCATACTTCGAGTGGTGACATTCCACGCCGCTCAAAACCCTTAACGCGTCACGCAGGGACGAGATGTTGAGCACGCGGTTCAGGCGAGTGCGGGTGATCATCTCGTGGACGAGGCTCGACGGATTCACCAGCTTGAGTTGGATCCCATGGTTCCGCGTCCAGTGATGCAAGGACACCAGGGTGTTCAGTCCTCCCGCATCCATGAATTCCACTTGCGCGAGATCCAGTACCACGATTCTCGTGGTTTTTTCCGAAACCACCGCATTTCTCAGCGTGGACACCTCGGCGCCGCGCACCAATCGTCCGCCGCAGTGCACGACGGCCACATCGTTGATCTTTTCAACATCGATCGTTAGCATGACTGACTCCATTTATCTTCCTGCGTTGCTGCTGCGTTGACCTGTTTACGTTGAAATCCTTTTACTGATGTTCTGTACTGAATAGACGACTGGGCGGGTAGAAAGTCACCACCGCAATGTCCGCTCTGTACTTCTCATTCCAACTGTCATTTATCTATACGTAATCAGTGGTTTGGAAGTTTCACGACTATTTTTATTTGCGCTTAAGGCTGATTTTTTACAACAATTTACATCTAGGCGTAATGTTGCTACGTATGCCGTTTCCTCGCCCCAGAAAAACCGATTCCGAAGATGTGCTTTATGAATACGCAGTGGGCGCTCTGGCTCGCCGTATGCGCTCGGTGGCCGAACTCAAACGGCTGCTGCGTCCGCGCGTCGAAGCCGACACGGAATACGGCAAGACGCTGGTCGAGCTCGTCATACGCCGCCTTAAGGATCAGGGATATCTCAACGATGCACGATATGCCGCTGCATATTCCTCGTTTCGCCGCGACAACGAAAAATTCGGCCGCCGGCGCGTTATCACCGATCTCAAGGCGAAAGGCGTTCTTGGCGAAGTTATCGATAAGGCGGTCGATTCCGCTTACGACGAAGTGAACGAAGAGAAACAGGCGCGCGATTACCTCCGCCGCAAGCGGCTGCAAAAACCCAAGAACCAGAAAGAGGCGGCGCGCGTCTTCCGCCAGTTGATGCGGGGAGGATTCGGCGCGAAGACCATCTTCGCCATCCTTAAGAAGTGGGATGTGGACGATGAGACTCTGCAAGCTCTGGAGGGTGAAGCGGAATAACTTTCACGCCGAAGTTTGCAGAGCAATGTTGCGTTTGCGGCCAAAATGCTTGATACTCCCCAGTCGTCAGTAATTTTAGCTTTTAGCCTTTAGCTTTTGTCCAGAGCGTCGAGATTTTTGCTCGTGGCTAAAAGCTAAGAGCTAACAGCTAAGAGCTTAGTTTACGGAGGCACCATGAAATCCAGATTGATGATCGCTTTTGTGGCGATGCTGCTCAGCGCGAGCGGCGCTTTCTCCCAGACCGTCGGATCCGATGTCGATAAGGCCGCGGATAAAACCGCAGACGCCACCAAGGACGCAGCGAAGGATACAGCTCACGGGACCAAGAAGGTTGCGAAAAAGACCGCGCATGCGACCGACAAAGCAGCCGACAAGACCGCCGACACAACCAAAGACGCGGCCAAAGACACGGCGCACGGCACCAAGAAGGTCGCCAAGAAGACGGAGCATGGCACGGAAAAAGTTGCGGACAAGACCGGAGACGTGACCAAGGACGCAGCCAAAGACACCGGCCACGCGGCGAAAAAGACGGGACACGTCATCAAGAAGGGGACACTAGACGTTGGGCATGACGTCAAGAAGGGTACGGAGAAAACCGTGGACGAAATAAAGAAGTAGGCTGCGGATTCAAGTTAGCCTTTCATAAAGCCCGGCGTCATCGCTGGGCTTTTCCGTTCTGTGGGATTTAAATTACCCCAACACGTATTTCGGATCGTAGTCAATGGCGTGCTTCTTCAGGAACGAAGAAACTCTTCCTCGAAACTACGTTTTCGATGATGCTCCGCCTGCCGTTTGATGTAATCGATCGTGCGTGGTCGCTGCGAGACGCCCAAGGTGAACGCGCCATATCCCTCCTGCCAGGAGAAACCCTTGGTGTGAGTTTCGTTCATCCATCGGAAGAGCAGCCCTTTAGTAGTTGCAGGGCCTTGGCGAGCGGCATGGTGGCGGGCAGGGACAACAGGATGTGAACGTGATCATCGGTTCCACCGACGATCAAAGTCTTGAAGCCGTTTTTCCGCGCAATCCCTCCGATGAATGACCAGAGTTCGGACTGCGTTTCCGGCCGAATCAATTTTCGACGCTCTTTGGTAGAGAAAACGCAGTGTACGAGATCGGAGACATAGGTGTGAGGCATCGCATCCTCCCCGGTTTCGGGCGTCCCTACGGGACGCGAACAGTCCTTGCCGGACACCCGGCGTTTAAACGCCGGGCTATTGTCAGACGTCCCACGGGACGCTTCTAACTCGTTCCCGAGGAGGTTTTCGTTCACAGGCCGCTGGCGATTCTCCACTCGTGCACCCCGGACGATTATCCTGAAGCGCCCCGGGGCGATCCGTCCGTATGAAAAGAGCGGAATCGCCCAATGGGTCCCGGAGGGACCGCTGATAATAGCCCGCCAGTTCACTGGCGGGTGCCGGCCAACAAGAACGAACCGCGTCCCGTAGGGACGCCTGAAATCTACGGCACCGCCGAGACCGCCGTCTGTGACGAATGAACATGGGTCCGATCCGGCCTGCTAGAATCGAGATTGAAATCATGCTGACCGGCTCCGAAATTCGCCGCAAATTTCTGGACTTTTTCGTTCAGAAGGGACACCGCGAGGTACATTCGTCATCGCTCGTCCCGCAAAACGATCCCACGCTTCTGTTCACCAACGCGGGCATGAACCAGTTCAAGGATATTTTCCTAGGGCTGGAAAAGCGTGACTACACCCGCGCCACGACTTCGCAAAAATGCGTGCGCGCGGGCGGCAAACACAACGATCTCGAAAATGTCGGCTTCACCAACCGCCATCACACTTTTTTCGAGATGCTGGGCAATTTCTCTTTCGGCGACTACTTCAAGAAAGACGCCATCGCCTACGCCTGGGAGCTGATCACCTCGCCGCAATGGTTTGGCATAGAAAAAGACAAACTCTACGTCACCATCTTCAACGGTGAGGGCGGGATGTTGCGCGATACTGAAGCCTACGATTTATGGCAAGACCAGGGTGTGCCGGCAGATCGCATCTTTGAGTTTGGATTGAAAGATAACTTCTGGCAGATGGGCGACACCGGCCCCTGCGGCCCCTGCAGCGAGATTCATTACGACATGGGCGTGGCGGCGTCGGATCAGGGCCACACCGATTGCAAATTCGGCTGCGACTGCGGACGCTATGTCGAGCTGTGGAATCTTGTCTTCATGCAATTCGATCGCGATGCCAGCGGCAAGTTGAATCCGCTGCCGAAGCCGTCGATTGATACTGGGATGGGCCTGGAGCGGGTGGCGGCGGTGCTACAGGGCGTGATTTCGAATTACGACACGGATTTGTTCACACCGCTGATCAAGCGAGCGGCAGAATTGACCGGTACGTCGTCCTGAAGAAAGAATTGGACAAAAGAAGCGCACGCGAACTCGGCAGCTTCGCTCCGAGTAATCGCAGATCATTCCCGGGCAATGACCTTTTTGATTTCGGACGGAGTGCATGCCCGCGCAACGGCAGGCGTGGGTATGTCCTCCGCAAGATCATGAGGCGCGCCATGAACCACGGTCGGATGCTTGGGCTAGCGCGTAAGCCGTTTCTCTACAAGATGGTTTTCGCAGTGCGCGACCAGATGCAAGATGCTTATCCCGAACTGGTCGAGACTGCCGATACGTGAGCAAGGTTGTTCATGCAGAAGAAAGGCAATTTGCACGTACCCTCGAACAGGCTTGGAGGAGTTGGATTCAGCTTCTTCGAAAACAAGATCGTCGACCGTCTACTTTGGGAACTGGATGAGGAGAAACCGGCAAGTGCAGGGGTCTTCACCGAAGCTTTTGGACTGTCCATAAAGCGAAAGGATTTTTCGGTACTGTTCGAGGCGGTCGAGCGGGAACTCGGCGTTAGTCGCGCGGAACGGCTTAAGCAGCAGTGGAATGCGACCGAGGTACCGCCGGTCAGAATCGAGGGCGAGGAGGCATTCAGCTTTAGGATACCTTCGGGCTATCCCTCGATTTCATGCAAGACGCTGGCCGTGATCAGGGTCACGATTTCGATGAGGCCGGTTTCGACCGCGCCATGCAGGAGCAGCGCGAGCGCGCCCGCGCTTCCTGGAAGGGCGCGGCTAAGCAGACGGCGAACCCGGCCTACCAACAACTCCCGAAGTCGGCGTTCGAAGGCTACAGCCAAACCCGCTCGAACGGCTGTGAAGTGCTTGCCATCATCCACAACGGACAGGGCGCACAGGAACTCAAGCCCGGTGAAGAAGGCGAAGTCATTCTCGACCACACGCCGTTCTACGCCGAGTCCGGCGGCCAGGTCGGCGACCGCGGATGGTTTTACAGCGACGATCACAACACGGTCGTCGCCGATGTGAAGGGAGTTTACTACCCTGTCCAGGGAGTGCGGGCGCACCAGGTGGTCATGAAATCCCCACCCAACGAAAACCGCGTTGGATGGGGCACCCTCCGGGTCGGACAAAAAGTGGATGCCGTGGTCAACGCCGAAATCCGCCAGGCCACCATGCGCAATCACACCGCCACGCACTTGCTTCAGGCGGGGCTCCGCGAAGTTCTGGGCAAGCATGTGAAGCAGGCGGGATCGCTGGTTGCGCCCGATCATCTGCGCTTTGACTTCTCCCACTTCACGGCCATCGAGGATGAGGAACTGCAGGACGTCGAAGACGTCATTAATAAGGAAGTGCTGCGCAACCAGAAGATTGAAGTCATCGAGAACGTTCCGATTGACGTCGCCATCAACGAATACAAAGCCATGGCGCTGTTCGGCGAGAAGTATGGCGACAAGGTCCGCGTGATCAAGATCGGAGATTTCTCCACCGAACTTTGCGGCGGCACCCACACCGCCGCCACCGGCGAGATCGGGCTGATTAAAGTTTTGAAAGAAGGCAGCGTATCGTCTGGCGTGCGACGCATCGACGCGGTGACCGGGGAAGGCTCACTGCATCATTTCCAGAAAGATCATCGACTGGAAAACGTTGTGGCCAGCCTCACGACTCGCGAGGCCAATGCGTCGCCGGCCGACGCTCTGAAAGCTGAGCTCGAGAAAAAAGACGCAGAGATCAAGCGGCTTGCCCGCGAACTCGATTCGGCGCGGATGAAATCGGCGTCATCGACCGTGGCTTCAGTCACCGACAAGATCAAAGATATCGGCGGCGTGAAGGTTCTCGCGCATCGGGTAGACAATCTCGAACGCGGCCAGATGCGCACCCTGGTAGACCAACTCCGCGACAAGCTGGGATCGGGTGTGGTGGTGCTGGGCTCGGCCAGCAACGGCAACGTCGCGCTCATTGTGGGCGTGACCAAAGACCTCACCAGCAAGATTCAGGCCGGCAAAGTGATTGGGCCGGTGGCGCAGAAAGTCGGCGGCAAGGGCGGCGGAAGACCCGATCTGGCGGAAGCCGGCGGCAAAGACCCTGGGGCGCTGGATGCGGCTCTGGGCGAGGCGTATGGCGTGGTAGAGGCTTTGTTGGGGAAGTAGAACCGGTTGTCAGATTTCAGTTCCTGGTTCTCAGCGCCGCGGAAAAGTTCGCACGCGACTTTGCCGTTTGCTACACTCCGCGGCGAGAGGAGGGCAGGTGAAGAATCGCATCCGTTTTATCAGCCACAAGGGCCACAAGATTCTGCTGGTGGATTGTTCCGATTGCTCGCTGGAACAGTTGAAAGAGCTTATCCCGCTGGTTCCCGGACGGGTTACTACAGAGCCCCGCGGCACCGTGCTGCTGCTGGCGGATTTCACTGGATCGAAGTTCGACAAGAAGCTGATCGACGCGATCAAGCCGGGTCTGGTATTCGATCGTCCGTATATCAAGCGTTCGGCGTGGGTGGGAACCGAAAGCCTTGCCGAAGGTTTTCTATGAACATCTGAAATCGTTTTCGCAGCGGGAGCTGCCGACTTTCAAGACGCAAGAGGAAGCCCTGGAGTGGCTGGTTCAGGATTAAGTCTCAGCTCCTCCACTTCAGCGTGACCGGTCCCGCCAGCGGATGTTTCATCTCACTTCCCGTCTTCCGCGCTTCCAAATAAGCTGCCTTCAACCCGAAGTACCATTTGGCGGGACGATCGGCGTCATCGATCAGCATCAGGTGTGGATTATGTTTTAACCCTTCCGACTGCTTTTCCATAGTCTGACGATCCTGTTCCACAAATTTCGCAAAGACGAATTTGAGCAATTGCGGTCCCAACGGAACCCAGCGGAAAAGGTTCCACGCCGCCACCACGTCGATACGGCAATGACTGCGGGTGATGGGTGTTACCGTCGTCAGCGAAGAGAACCAGTATTTGCCGGCGCGAATGGTCTCCAGCCGCAAATTGGGCAGAACAAAATCAATCGTCGTGGTGATGGATTCGGCGTCGGCGTAAAGGCGCAGCAGTTTGTAAGGCGCGCTGTTCGAGCTTGGGGTGTGCGCGCTCATGCGGAAGCCGTTAGGGATGGGCTCGAAATTCTTGTGCTTCTCGTGGATGCTGTCGCGCGAGCGCCACCACCAGGCTTGATGCACAAACGGCCCGTGCGCCGGATCCATCAAACCGATGATGCCGTGGTCCACGCTGCAGGGCAACTCGGCGGTTAGATACGCGAGCTTGTACTTCTCACTGAAGGTTGGAACACGCGGGGCGGGCATGGGTGCGTCCGCGGCTTTCGTGAATCCGGCTCCGGGCGCTCCCGGCTCGGGAATAAAGACCCATATAAAGTCGTCATGCTCTTCGCAGGGATAGCTGCCGGCATAAATGCGATCAATCTTCAGCTTTTGATCCGCAGTAAGGGACGGAATAAGCCGACACTGCCCCGTATGTCCGTCGAACTTCCAGCCGTGATAGCTGCATTCCACCTCCTGGCCGTCGAAGCGGCCGTGAGAAAGCGGCATGCCGCGGTGCGGGCAGGCATCATGCAGTGCGAATGGCCGGCCCTGGCGGTCCCGACCGATGGCTAAAGGGGTCTCCAGCAGCATTGCCTTGCGCAGTTGATTGCCGCGTACCCGCTCCGAGGGCAGGGCGCGATACCAGAAGCCATACAGCATCAACGAATCCGGGGTTTCGCGCTGCGGGGAGGAGATATCGTTCATGGGGACGCAGGCAGCGTACTACAGCCGTCGTGGCACATAAAAGCCAGCCTACCAAACCCAGAACTCGGACGGCTACGACCAGGTAACCAACGGGCAGAATAAATATCTATGTTTTCAATGAATTGCTGTATTACTTCCGTGGTTCGATTGGTCTTTCGTTTGATTGCTACAGTCTCCGGCAGGGGCCTATAATTGGTCCACTCTGGTAGGGATTCTCCGTCAGGTTCCGGGTAGGCAGGCGCGGGGTATTAGTCTGTCCGCGCTCGAGCGCTAAACCCGGCTATGCGAAAGCACCTGCAAATCGCCCTGATGGCTAGTCCTGTAATCGCGACCTTCCTTTCTTTCACTACGCCACAAGTGCAGGCACAAGCCGGCTTTGCCACGACTGCCAGCATCACCACAGCCACCGACGACTCAGGCCGCAAGATTTACGTGAACGATGAGGCGCCGGCGGTAACCAGACGCGCACCGGCTCCAGCCGTACGGAGCAGCGGGCTGATGTATTGGAGTCCCACCGCGCACCGGTGGAAATCCATTCCGTCAGCCAAAATTGGAGCAGCGCGTTCGGCAGCGGCTGAAGTCAGCAACTCGGACCAGGTTTCCAGCTTCGTTCGTGGGAAACCCTTTACTCAGCAGGAAATCGATGCAGCGATCGACCAGGCTGCGTCCCGGCACAACGTGGACCCGAGTCTGGTGCGCGCAGTCATTAAAGTGGAATCGAACTTCAATCCCAACGCGGTTTCCCGCAAGGGAGCGATGGGACTGATGCAGCTGATGCCGCAGACGGCGCGACAACTGAACGTAGTCAACCCCTTCGATCCGCAGCAGAACGTGGATGCGGGCGTTCGCCACCTCAAGCAGCTCATGGAAAGCTATGGTGGGGACGTCAAGTTGAGTCTGGCCGCTTATAACGCGGGCGCGGGCGCAGTCGCAAGAAGCGCCGGCATTCCGCACTTCGGCGAAACTCGCAACTACGTTAAGCGGATCACGGCCTTGTACTACGGCGGGAGCCACTCCGGGTTATCGCATCCTGAGCAGTCCGGTGCATGAACCGGTTCGGGTGCAACGGGATGACCGGGGTGTCTTGCACTTCAGCAACACCGACTAAGGGACCGCATCTGTAGGTGAGCAGCCGGGCACTGCACACTGCCGAGTTCAAGTAGAGCGATTACAGGCTGGAAAAATTACGAGCTAGAAAAAATTGAAAGTCTTCGATCCAGGCCACCGCGCACAGCGTCTGGGCACGGCTCTCTTCCTGCTGCTGCTTGCGGTGCTGCCCGCCCCGGCGCGGGGTAAATCCGAAGCCTGGGCCAACACTCAATTCTCAGCCGCCGAGCACATGCGCGAGGCCCTGAATAATCTCCCCGCAACCGAGCGCACCCGCCACGAATATCAGCGTGTGATCACCGCCTACCGCCGGGTTTACTATGGCGCGCCGGCGTCCGGCAAAGCCGATCCCAGCGCATTTGCGGTCGCGCAACTGCTGGCCGAAATGGGTCGCAGCCTTGACAGCGAGAGTGCTCTGCACGCGGCCATCGGCCAATACAAATTTCTACGCCGGGAGTATCCCGGCAGCCGCGACCGCTTTGAGGCCCTGTTCGACATCGCGCAAATCTATCAGGATGATCTGAAAGACCCGGCCCAGGCCAAGCCCGTATTCGAAGAATTTCTCCGGCGCTATCCCCGCAATCATCTGGCAGATGCCGCACGCACCGCTCTGACGCAACCGGTGCAGCAGGCGGTGTCACGAACCAAGGTCGCGACCAGGATATTGAAAACGACAGCAAGGAAAACCAGGACGACAAAACTGCGGACGCATCGAACACCGCCAAATCGGACACTGGTGATCGAAGTGCGAAAAGTTCGCGCATTACCAACATCCGCCACTGGTCCAGTCAAAACTACACGCGGGTGGCGATTGACCTGGAACAGGACGCAAGATTCGAGTCCCGGCGAATTGAAAATCCAGAGCGGATTTTCTTTGACTTGCAGGATACGAATCTCGTCTCCAACCTGTTAGGCAAGAGCTTCGATGTGAATGATGGCCTGCTGAATAAAATCCGCGTGGCCCAGTTCCAACCGGGGAAGGCGCGGATCGTGCTCGAGGTAGCCGATCATTCGGACTATGACACCTTCCTGCTGACGAATCCGTCGCGGCTGATCGTTGATATTCAGCAAGGATATCCACAGCAAGGATATCCAGAGCAAAGACATTCACGGCAAAGACAATCAGGGCAAGGACGCCTTGCCCCAGGAAAACTCTGACTCAGTCAACGCCAGTACGCAGAAGCGGCCGATGCAGGCGCAACCCATTCAAACCGCGTCGTTGAAGCAGCCCGAGCCTCTAACCCCCAGTCGATCCAGAGTCGCGGAAGGCCCAGCGGAAGATTCCACATCTGCAGGGACCAAGCCGCCGGTCATATTGCCAGGCAAAGCGAAAGCCCCGCCTACCCAGGCGAATGCCAGCGTTCCTAAAAAGATAGTCGTGGACGCCGATGATTCGAATGATGATGATGGCGTTACCGTAACCAAACTCGATCCGCCCGAAATCAAGCCTCCCTCGCGGACTGCCCGCACTCTGGCTCCGCCACCCGCCAAAGCCTCAGCTCGAAACCAGCGCAAGGCCACGGAATCTTTTCCGGATGTGCGCGAAGCTTCACCCACTGCCAGCGGCGATCGCTCGCTGATCCGCGCTCTGGGGTTGAAAATTGGCAGGATCGTAATCGATCCCGGCCATGGCGGACACGATACCGGAACCATCGGGCCCAACGGCCTTGAAGAGAAGGATCTCGTTCTGGACGTCGGCCGGCGGCTGGGCAAACTGCTCCAGGCTCGCCTTGGAGCCGACGTGGTCTACACCCGCAAAGACGACACTTTCATTCCGCTCGAGACCCGCACCTCCATCGCCAATCAGGAGCAGGCGGACTTGTTCGTTTCGATCCACGCCAACTCGAGCCGCGATCCGGACGCGCGCGGTGTGGAAACTTACTATCTGAACTTCACTTCGTCAGCCGAGGCCCTGGATGTGGCGGCGCGAGAGAATGCCGCCTCCGACAAATCCGTCTACGAGCTTCAGGATTTGGTAAAGAAGATCGCGCTGAAAGAAAAGATTGAGGAGTCGCGCGAGTTTGCCACCAATGTGCAGCGCGCTCTGCACAGCGGTCTGGCGGCGAAGAGCCCGGGAATCCGCGACCGCGGAGTAAAGAAAGCTCCCTTCATCGTGCTTATCGGCGCCAACATGCCCTCGATCCTGGCCGAAATCTCCTTCGTCAGCAATCCAGGCGACGAGCGCAAGCTGCAAACCCCCGATTACCGACAGCGCATCGCCGAATCGCTCTACCGGGGCATCTCGAAATACGTAAGCGGCCTGAGCGGAGTCAAAGTCGCCAGCAAAATTGAAAAAGGCGAAGGCCAGTAGATTTTCTTTGCGACCTTCGCGGATCTCTTTGCGCCCTTTGCGGTAAAGCCTTTGAATTTACGTCCAATCGCCAACCTAACAGCCAAAAGCGCCGCTGGAAACTTTCCAGCTCGATCTGTAGTCTAATAACTAGGGTTTCGCTGGGGCCCGAGCGTCTTCATGAAGCTTTTGCGGTTTATCTCGCTTCTTATTCTCACAGTCACGGCGTCTTTCGGGGCCGAGCCTCCGCGCTCCACATCCTCATCCTCCATCCTTCCTGCGCAATTCTCAGGATGGCAGATCTCGGGCACAGCCCAAACCAGTAAAGACCCGGCGGTTGCCGACTCCGCGAACGCCGCTCTGCTGAAGGAGTACGGATTTACCGACTTCGAATCCGGCACCTACACTCGCGACGACGGACGCAAGCTCACCCTTAAGCTGGCCCGCTTCGCCGATGCCAGCGGAGCCTACGGCGCGTTCACCTATTACAAGATGCCGCAGATGATCAAGGAGTCGATTCCGGATCAGGGCGCGTCGCTGAATGAGCGCGTGCTGTTTTATCGCGGAAACATCCTGGTTGACGCGGTCTTTGAGAAATTGACCGCCATGTCCGCGGCTGAACTTCGAGACTTGTCGCAAGCGTTGCCATTGCCCGCGGGGAACACCCGGAATTTGCCCGCCTTACCGGCGTACCTTCCGAAACTGGGTTATGTGAAGAACACAGCCAAGTATGTGATTGGCCCGGTCGGACTGGAGAAAATAAGCTCGCCGCTTCCCCAGCAACTGGTGGACTTCACGAAGGGCGCGGAAGTCGCGCTGGGCACATACGAAACCTCGGACGGGCACGCTACGCTGATTCTGATTTCCTATCCCACCCCGCAGATCGCGGCGGAACATCTGCGCCAGATCGACGCCGCCCGCCAGCCCAACCCGACGCAACCGGCGGGAAGTCCGGCGGCCCTGAACATCGGCCCGGTCTTTGATAAGCGCACCGGCCCGATGTTGGTTGTCGCAACCGGCGCGATCTCGCAGGCAGAGGCGCAGTCACTGTTGAGTGCGGTGAATTACGAAGCCGACGTCACCTGGAATGAGAACACCTATTCCGGCAAGAAAAACAATCTTGCCAATCTGTTGTTGAATGTCTTTCTGCTGTGCGCGATCCTGATCGCGTTCTCGGCCGTCGCGGGGCTCGCCTTTGGAGGGATCCGCATTTTCTTTAACCGCATCCTGCCGGAGAGCCTGCTACATCGCGAAAAGGACGAGGATTTCATCTCCCTCAAGCTGTCCGACGGTCAGGTTGAAGCGGCTGCTTCGAAGGTAAGCCCATCAATCAAAGCCGGTTAGAACGAGAAATCGGGCGCCGTGTCTCAAAATGAGTCAACCCCAAGCTCTGTTAACCTATTTTGTAAATGATTGAAAACAAAGATATTTATTTCCCAAAAATTCCTTGACACCCCCCTTTTTCGGCTCATAAGATTTCGCCAGAAAGTTTTGACGGATTTTTGCCCCGTTGGAACTATTCTCCCTAAAAGAGAAGGCCACCCCTTTGCCAGGGTGGCCTTTTTGTTCAAGAGGGAGTCTCTTGCTGACAACCGAGAACTGAAAACTGACGACTGCTTCCCGACGATCTAAAGTCTCGCTCCACCCAGTCGAGATTTTGCTGACGACTTGAAAGGCCGGCGACCATCAGTCATCGCAGTTTGTCCCAGGCTCGTGCACGCGGCCACCAGCGACTCACATTCCGGCAATACTCGTCGTAGTCAGCGCCGAACTTGCCGCGCAGAGTTGGTTCCTCGTAAAAGACCACAAACAGATGTACGGCGAGGGCAACGGCCAGCACGGCGGCGATCACTCGCAGGTTGGCGCGTCCAAACACAACCCACAGTCCGATCCAGCCCACGGCGAAGCCGACGTACATCGGGTTGCGCACGAAGCGGTAGAAGCCAACCACTACCAACCGCTGCGGCGGAGCGACCGGTGCCGGTGTGCCGCGTCCCGTCCAACCGAAGTCCCAGATGCAGCGCAGAGCAACCGCGAATCCCAGCACAGATGGAATTGCAGCCAGCCATCGCCAACTCGCTGAGCTCGCCGCTTCCACGCGGAAACCGAGCCACTGCGGCAGCAGCCAGAACCACAAAGCAAAGAACGAACCGCCGACGATCAGCGAGGCGATCGTGGTTAGAAATCGATAGCTGTGTTCGACCGCCGGAGCCCTCATCGGCCGCGCTCCTGTCATCCTGCGGTAACTGATGCGACAGTTTACTGCAATAGGAGTAACAGGGCCGTTTTTGGGACGATTCGAAATCCAAGCTACGCATCTCCATGTGCTCCCGTCTTTTCAAGCACTTTCTTGATTGATGGAGACTAGTGACACACCTGTGAAACCAATGAGTTACAAAATCATGGGATACGCAAATCCTAGGATAAGGCCCGAACGCCGCACTCACGAGAAGCCAGTGTTCGGGCAGTGTCATGGAACGGCTGCACGGTGTTCGGCCCGTGCCGTCGTGTAAACTTCTCTCGCTGCGTCAGCATTCATCAGTCCGATCCCCAGACCTACAATCAGGTCAGGCCACGCTGATCTGACGTAAATCGTGGTTAGTCCGGCACCGATGATGGCGACGTTTGCCAAAGCATCGTTGCGTGCTGAGAGGAATGCCGCTCGGGTCAAACTGCCAGCGTGATGGCGATAGCGAGTCAGCATCAGTGCACACGACAGATTCACCGCGAGTGCACCCGCACCCGCCAGCGAAAGTGGCACTGGAGCAGGAGGAATAGGTATGAGGAACTTGTGCCAAGCAGTCCAGACAGTGGCTAGCCCCGGCACGAGCAGGATTCCAGCAAGAGCCATTCCCAGACGTGCTCGGCGGGGTGCACTCCATCCCAGTGCGACAAGGATCAGGAAGTTGACCGAGGCATCTTCCAGAAAGTCGATGCTGTCAGCAAAGAGTGATACCGATCCGATAGCAAGAGCCACAGCGAACTCGATCCCGAAATAGGCGAGATTGAGGATTGCCACGAGTCGAATGACGCTCCGCAAGCCAGTTGGAGTCTCCTGCGTCGCCATGTCGGTAGACTCGCACAACGTCCCGCCGTGAACAAGCCGACGCACGGCTACTTCCGTTGGACTGGCGTCTGTAGGACAATGTTCTGAGAAATTGGTTCGTGTGAGCGACGGTTTTTCACACTTGATGACCGTCGCTCTTCAGACTGGCAGCACATGAGCATCAAAGCGACCGCCGTAGTCAGGAAAGAGACGAAGGTTGACAACGAAAAGGCGTTTTACACATCTCTGTCTCTCTTGAATCCAGACGGCAAAGAGTACGGCACTCCACGTCATTTGGGTGATTTCCGAGAAGTTGTGGTTTTGCTCAGACGGGAAGGGGGAGTTACACACGAACAATTACACGAACGTTTTGCCGCGTACGAAAGGGGCGAAGAAATCAGTTTTCCTCTGACCCTAGAAAGCGACGAGGCAATCAGAAATCTTAGGTTCGACCCCAAGGCCGCATGACAAGTGAGCGCGTGCTTCATAGTGACAAAGACCAGATGAGATGCCGGTTAGGATGTTGCCTGATGACTGTCGTGGCGTTCTGTTGCGGGCTTAGTGCGCAAACTGAGTTGCAGTTGCGCGAGGACCACATTACCCCAATAGTTGGTATGCGACCAACGCCCACTTTGGACTCTGTCAAGTGCAACGCTGACGGTGATCTGTTCGTGCGATTTTTTCACATAGCTCTACTTGTTGAGCCGATTACTAAGATCAAACTCTCAGGCGCAACCGATGTATTGTTCAGCATCGGGTCTGATCCAGAGAATCGGAATGCTTCGATGGTGGATTTTTCTCCCACCGAAGCTGGCGGCCTGGATGCCCTGATTCTCGGGCCGCCTGGCGTGAAGATTGTCCGCTTCTCGAAAGATGGACGATTCGACTCAAGCATTCCGGTGGATTTGGGCTTTGCCGCCGATCTAACTCAATTGGTGTCTTTGCCGGGAGGAAATTTCTTTTTAAGCGGCACTGTTACGACAAAGTCGGAAGGAAGGGAATCGGGTGATCCCGTCAACTTGATTGTAGATGCTCAAGGTCGAGTACTACGTGATTTGCGATTGCCCAAAGACGTACGGCCTGATCAGAAAGCAAACGCTAAGGATGCACATGACGAAGCCAACCCGGCCGTTGCACACGGAAGAGCACTGCTCGGAGAAGACGGGAACATTTACATCATGCGAAGCGTCTCTCCTGCGTTATTCTTCGTGGTTTCGCCTGCGGGAACGCTGGTCCGTAAGTTTGGTATTTCTGCGCCTATCCCAAAATCTGTTCCTCGAATGTTCGCCGTAGCGAAGGGCAGAATGGCAGTTGAGTTCTATCGCGGAGCGGAGGGAAAGCAGCCGCAAAAAATCGTTTATCGCGTCGTGAACGCAGGCGATGGTCGATACGTCGCGGACTACAGCACTTTGCCGGGCGGTGGCGGCTGGGCTTGTTTTAGCGGAGACGATTTCACGTTTTTGGGGGCCGAGAATGAGCAAGAAGTGATCGTCACGACATCCCCTTGATATGGGCCGAGAAAATCATGGAGAAGATTGACGATAGATTTTCTGGAGTAAAACACGGCTAATCCTTCTGAATCCCCGGCGAAGTGACACCGGGATACCTCTATGCATGGCTGGCATCGGATTACGGGCAGCGACTTCTGATGCAGTTTTCCTAC
Source organism: Terriglobia bacterium (assembly GCA_963734265.1). Taxonomy (GTDB): domain Bacteria; phylum Acidobacteriota; class Terriglobia; order Terriglobales; family Acidobacteriaceae; genus JAIQFF01. The sequence goes on along the minus strand of CAVTGN010000006.1, from coordinate 266,863 downwards.
GGGTCCGTCATACTCGAAGTGGATAAGGAAATGATTGCCCGAATGCACGAATCGTTAAGGCGGCGTTTACTATGATTTTGCAGGTGGGGGCCGCCCCCGCGGTTGCGAGAATCGTGCTTCTCTTCACGCACAAACCGCTGCCCCAATTCCTAGCCTTTTATGCTTGCCTTTTTCTTTGCGTGACTGTTGACACACTCCGACATCGTCGGGTCAACGTGGCACTTGCTGCTGGTGCGGAAAGGAAGGCCCCTAGGTCTATAGCGTTTGGTTGCAGCCCAGACATGTGAAGTGCAAGCTGGGCCTTCACAGCACTACGCAGGTGCACATCTTCAATTGATGCAACGATGGCGCTTGACTCCGCCACTTGTTTGTCCTGACGCAGCCTATCGTAAAGCTCGGTTGCACGTTGGCGGATTTCCGCCGCCTGCTTGAAAAAACAAAAATGCCACAGCGTCCATAACGACACCAGGGGGGTGTAGGAATTTTCCCGGTGCCTATAGCTATCCCCGGCCGTTTTTTGGACCATTCGAAATCCAACTACGCAATCGCCCAGCGAATGATTTGGTAAACTGAACCCTGCAAAGCCCCAGGCCGACGTAGCTCAGTTGGTAGAGCAGCCGATTCGTAATCGGCAGGTCAGCGGTTCAAGTCCGCTCGTCGGCTCCAGTTTTCAACAGGGTACCTACCCGCCTCATTACACTTTCAACTCGCTGTGACCTGAATTGCGACGTAAGTTGCGCTGATCGATAGCTTCGCGCACAGGGTCGCCCGCGCCTCCGATTTGTGGAGGAGCTGAAATGATTTGCTTCGGAGAACTTTATGGGAAAATGCGCAGCCTGGGTTGAATGATATCTACGAGGCTAGGTACCTGCGACGGCACTCATCCACCGTTGCACATATTTCTGAAGCAGGATGTCGAGTTCATGCGGCCGGATGGGTTTACTGAGATACGCATCCATTCCGGCTGTCAGACATCGCTCACGATCGCCCGACATCGCGTGCGCAGTCAGGGCGATCACTTCCTGATGCTTCCCCGTCCCTTTTTCCTTTTCCCTGATTGTTGCTGTTGCCGCAAAACCGTCCATCTCTGGCATTTGGAGATCCATGAACACCAGATCAAAGCTTTCCTTCTCCAGCGCCAGGAGTGCCTCGCGCCCGTTGGCTGCTATCACTACTCGATGTCCTCTCTTTTCGAGCAAGCGAGTGCCTACTTTTTGGTTCACTAGATTGTCTTCCGCAATCAATACCCGCAGGGACGTGGCATGGGCGCCGGCATCCTGCAGGGGAAGGCGCGCAATCGGGAGCGTCGTGTCTGGTTCCTCCGTACTTCCCAAGACCCGCAGAATGGCTTCCTGTAGTTCTAATTGTCGGATGGGTTTTAAAAGGCAAGCCGCAATCCCCAACTCGCGGCACCGTGCCGCATCCCCGTGGTGACCAGCCGAAGTGAGCATCATGATCGTGGCCGTGGCCAATTGAGGACTCTGCCGGATTCGCTCCACGAGATTGAAGCCATCCATTTCCGGCATGTGCATGTCGGTCAAGATCAGAGCGTATGGATCTCCAGCTTCATACGCGAGGGACAATTGCTTTAGCCCCTCTTCACCACCTGCGACCAGTGTCGGTTTCATCTCCCGACGCTTCAGCATGCCCTCCAAAATCCCACGGTTGGTGCGATTGTCATCGACCACGAGGACTTTCACCCCTCGTAGGATTTCCGTCGGTGCATTGGTTCCTACTTTGACTGCTGGCGCGTCGGCAGTTCTCAGCCGCGCCGTGAAGTGGAAGCGCGTCCACTGACCAGGCTCGCTCTCGACCCAGATCTTTCCCCCCATCATCTCTGCCAAGCGAGTCGAGATGGTTAGTCCTAGGCCTGTGCCGCCGTACTTCCGTGTGGTGGAGGAATCGGCTTGACTGAAGGGTTCAAAAATCAATTTCTGCTTCTCTGGTGGAATACCCATTCCTGTATCAGATACCGTAAATTGCAGCAGGCCCTCCTCACCCTCGCTGTCCAGCGCGTTTACACACAGGGCAACTTCACCTTCACTGGTAAATTTGATGGCGTTCCCGACCAGGTTGATCACGACCTGGCGCAGGCGGTTCGAGTCGCCGCGGACGACTTCCGGCACTGCCGCAGCCACGTCACACAGGAGTTCTAAACCCTTTTCGTGTGCCCGGAGCGCGAGTGTCTTCATCGTCGCTTCCAGGCAATCGCGCAGATTGAAATCCATCATGTCCAAATCGATCTTTCCAGCCTCAATCTTGGAAAAATCGAGAATGTCGTTGATCAACCTGAGCAGAGAGTCGGCTGACACTTTCACTGTCTCGATGTAATCCCTCTGTTCATCGGTAAGTTCGGTATCCAGCGCGAGATCGGTCATTCCAATCACGCCATTCAGGGGCGTGCGGATTTCATGGCTCATGTTAGCCAGGAACTCGCTTTTAGCCATGCTCGAGGCTTCGGCCGCCTCTTTGGCCTTTAGCAATTCTGCCTGCGCCTGCCTCTGGCCGGAAATATCACGAATGAATGCCGTGAACCTGGGAGGGCCTTCGAGACGAATGCGGGCGATCGCTAATTCGACGGGGAAATCGGTACCGTCTGCTCGCATTGCGGTGAGTTCGAGTTTTTTGCCCAGTAAGTGCGACTCCCCTGTGGCCAGGTACCGGGCCATTCCGCGGCGGTGCCGTTCCCGCAGCGATGGGGGAACTATGACATCGGCCATCTCCTTGCCTTGAACGTCCGACCGCGTACGTCCGAACATCCTCTCTGCGGCAATATTGAACTCGGTAATCCTGCCTTCGTGATCGATAGAGAGAATAGCGTCCAGAGATAACTCCGAGATGGCGTTGCTGCGCTGCTTACGCGCTTCAAGTTCCAAGGTCTGGGCAGACAGCTGGCGATCGACGAATGAGATCAGGACAACCAGGGCGAGAATCATGATCGTGAAGATGGCAATGGCAGCGGTGCCGAGAATGGAGACACTGACGAGATGAGATTGGTCGAGAGTTACAACGGAAGGCACGAAATGTGCCGCTGCCATCCCGGTATAGTGCATCACCGGGATCGCAGCTCCCATCAGCAAGGCGCTCGCTCCCTTCATCCAACCGCGGCGCTGATTTTCCTGCCGAAATGTAAATGAGAGCCGCAATGCAACCAGCGAAATCACAATCGCGAGTACGACCGATAAGATCACCAGGGGCATTGAATAACTGCATGTAGCAGGCAGCCGCATTGCAGCCATGCCGGTGTAATGCATGGTCGTTATTCCGCCTCCCATCATTAAGCTGCCGGCCATAGCCTGGGGCCATCTCATTTGCTGGCGGCTCACCACGAACAAGGCCACCGCGGACGCCGAAATAGCGCACAGGAGGGATGCCACCACGATCGACCAATCGTAGCTAATGGCAACCGGAAGCCTGAATGCGAGCATGCCGATGTAATGCATCGACCAGATGCCCGTTCCCATCGCGCAGGCGCCTCCGGCCAGCCATACCAGGCGGACGCGCCCCCGGGAAACGGTTACACGGCCTGCAAGGTCGAGTGCCGCATAAGAAGCCAGCGTGGAGATCACGACCGATAGAGAGACCAGATAGTAGTTATAGGAACTCACCATAGTTGGGTTGGCAGGCGCGATCTTTCCCAACTATCGGCAATAAGGGCACTCTCAATGAATGCATAAATGCCCTCGATTGCCATTTTCAATGACTTGCAAACCCTAAACCCCCGCCAGCGCTGTTCATGTAGCCCATTCGTGCCATTCCGGGCGTCGCCGCCCTTTTACTAACATAGGCAAACTCGGGCGAGGTCCGCTTCACGGGTGTCCCATAACTTTGGTGTCATGGGCGCTTTTCCTTTGCGACTGCGTTTTCATCTTTTGGTAAAAAGGGGTCCGCCGTGGATCGGGGGCGTTCCTGGGCGGAAGGAGTGGGTGTGAAACTCACGACGTCCGCGCCTTTTATAAAGCATTTTCTACTGCTCTTATTGTTGGTCGGCGTGTCGACGCCCGGGCTGATGGGCCAAGCCCAGACGGTGGGAAAGTGGACGACTCTTTCCTACACCATGCCCATCAATCCGATCCACGTTGCACTTCTGCATAACGGCAAGATTCTGGTTGTAGCTGGTTCCGGCAACTGCCCGGCCAGCCAGTCGGGATGTCCATCCGGCGCCCCCTACGGCCCGTCAAACAATTCCGGCGCTCTCCTGGTTAATCCCTCCAGCGGGAGCATTACCCAATTCAGTGTTTCGTGGGACATGTTCTGCAACGGCATGGTAGTTCTGCCCGACGGGCGCGCCTTCATCAACGGCGGAACGCAAGAATACGATCCCTTCCACGGATCCTTGAAGTCTTCAATTTTTGATCCGTCCAACAACTCTTTCACCGACGTGTCAAACATGGCACACGGCCGCTGGTATCCCACCGTCTTGACCTTGGGCGATGGCCGAATCATGACGTTCTCGGGCGTAGATGAGAACGTGAATACCAACTCGACGGTTGAGTTCTACACCGTGGGTTCCGGTTGGAGCAATCCCATCACCGCGCCTTTCTCTCCCGACCTATATCCGCGCATGCACCTCCTGCCGAATGGAAAGGTGTTTTACGCGGGGCCGCCGCCCGTTTCGAACATGTTCAATCCCTCGAACAATACCTGGACTCAGGATGTTGCGACCACCAACTACGGCGGCGCGCGGGAGTACGGGAGCACGGTCCTCCTGGCCCTGACCCCGGAGAACAACTACGATCCGAAAGTTTTGAGCATGGGCGGAGACAGCCCAGCCACTGCAACTTCTGAAATCATCGATCTCGGGGCTTCCAATCCGAAGTGGGTATATGGACCGAGCATGTCGCAGGCGCGCACCGAGATGAATGCGGTGATCCTGCCTGATGGCACGGTTCTGGCGATGGGCGGCTCGGTGAACGACGAGGATCTCAGCACAAAAAGTTTGAACGCGGATCTCTATGACCCGGCCAGCAATACATTTTCCTCAGCCGGAGCCAACGCTTACGCTCGCTTGTACCACTCGGTAGCGCTGCTGCTGCCGGATGCGACGGTGTGGCTGGCGGGCGGCAATCCCAGTCGCGGCAGTTACGAGTCGCACGTTGAGGTTTACCAGCCGGCGTATCTTTTCCAGTCGAATGGAAGTCTGGCCACTCGTCCCACGATCAGCAGCGCGCCCGGTAATATCGGTTATGGGAATTCCTTCACTGTGCAGACGCCGGACGCGGCCAACATCTCCTCCGCCGTCCTCATCCGTGCCGCTGCCTCCACCCACGCCTTCGGCATGGACCAGCGCATGGTCGGAATGTCGTTCACGGCGGGCTCCGGATCGTTGACGGTCACCGCGCCGCCCACAAGCAACATCGCGCCGCCTGGATATTACATGCTGTTTATCCTGAACAACGCCGGGGTGCCGTCGGTCTCGACGTTCGTTCTTCTGAATAACTCCGCTCCACCGCCGCCTCCTGCTCCCGCCCCGACTGTGACTTCCATCTCGCCAAGCTCGGGAACGACCAGCGGCGGCGTGGGCGTTGCCATCAAGGGTACGGGGTTCCAGTCGGGAGCGACGGTGAAGTTGGGCGGAACGGCAGCCACGGGTGTGACTGTTGTAAGCAGTACCTCAATCACCGCAACTACTCCAGCGCACTCGGCCGGCGCAGTGAGCGTCGTAGTCACGAACACCGATGCCCAGAGCGGAACGCTCTCCGGCGGCTTTACTTACAGTTCTGCATCGGGCACCGGAGGCATAGGTTTTGTGCAGGCGGCGTCGGGGCCGGGAACACTTCAGCCTTCAGCCTCGGCCGTAGTCGTGCCATACTCCAGCCCGCAGACGGCTGGAGACTTGAATGTGGTGGCGGTGGGTTGGGGCGACTCTACCTCGTCCGTCAGTTCCGTGACTGACAGCATGGGCAACCTCTATACCCGGGCGGTTGGCCCCACCGCGAACGGAACTCTGCAGCAGTCGATCTACTACGCCAGGAATATTGCCGCAGGCAGCAACAGCGTGACCGTAACCTTCAACCAGTCGGCGAAATTTCCGGATATGCGTATTTTGGAATACAGCGGGCTGGACAAAGTTGTTCCGCTGGATGTAACCGCCGCGGCGACAGGATCGGGAACCAGCGCCAGCAGCGGATCGGCGACGACCACGTCGGCGAATGAACTGATCTTTGGCGCGGGCAGCACATCCGGAGCCTATATCGGAGCCGGAACCGGGTTCACCAGCCGGATCATCAACAATTTCGGAAACATTGCCGAAGACGAAGTCGTGAGCAGTACCGGCAGCTATAACGCCGCCGCGCCCAACAGTTCGAGCAACTGGGTCATGCAGATGGCCGCCTTCAGGCAAAGCGGCCAAGTTACGTCCAATCCTGCGCCGACGGTGACCGCGATCTCGCCCGCCACTGGAACGGCTGCGGGTGGCACAGCAGTGACGGTCACAGGTACGGGCTTCCTGGCGGGAGCGACGGTGAGCATTGGAGGCGCCGCGGCCACGGGTGTGACTGTGTCGAGCAGCACCTCGATCAAAGCCACCACCGCCGCGCACGCCACCGGCGCTGTGAATGTAGTGGTGACCAATAGCGACACGCAAAGCGGAACCTTGACGCAAGGGTTTACTTACACAGCAGTTCCCAATCCGGCGCCGACTGTGGCCGCGATCTCGCCTACGTCAGGAACCAATGCGGGCGGCACCGCGGTGACCATCACGGGTACCGGCTTTCTGACGGGAGCGACCGTGAGTCTGGGTGGAGACTGCAGCCACAGGCGTGACGGTAGCGAGCAGCACTTCGATTACCGCGACTGCTCCGTCGCATGCTGCCGGCACGGTGAACGTGGTGGTAACGAATGCGGACGGCCAGAAAGGAACACTGGCCAATGGCTATACCTACGTCGCCACCAACCCTGCACCCACCGCCGTCTCCATCGCGCCCAATAGCGGACCGACCGCCGGCGGCACGAGTGTCACCATCACTGGCACGGGCTTCTTGTCGGGAGCGACAGTGACTCTGGGAGGGACAGGGGCTACGGGCGTGACCTTGGCGAGCAGCACTTCGATTACAGCCATCACTCCGGCGCACGCGGCAGGCGCCGTGAATGTGGTGGTGACGAATACCGATGGTCAGAAGGGCACGTTGGCCAACGGATACACTTATTCTTCGACTCCTTCGAACCTAGGTCTCGGTGTCATGGGCGGGGATTCCAGTTCCGCCACGGTAACCGCTGGACAAACCGCTTCCTACACTCTTTCGATTGGTGGAGATGGAATGGGCGGGACCGCGTCGTTAAGCTGCTCCGGTGCGCCCACGGCGGCCAACTGCTCCGTGCCCGCGAGCCAGCCGTTTAATTCCACCACGCCCGCAACCTTCAACGTCACCGTCACCACTACGGCGCGAACTGCGGGGGCGCTCGTCGTTCCGGGCTCGGTTGGTTCGACCTTCGCACTTGCAGGCTTCGCGCCTCGTAGCCTGGCTCTCGGTCTTCGCCATGTTGGGGATCGTAGTTCTGCCGGGAGTGGGCGCCTCCAAAAAACAATCAGGGCGGCGATATCTTCGGCTACTGCCGTTGACGCTCGCACTCTTCCTGGTTTCCTGTGGCGGTGGAGCAGGCAGTAGCAGTACCGCCAGCCCGCAGCCGGCACCGAGCTCGAGTGGAACTCCGGCCGGAAACTATACCCTGAGCGTGATGGCGACTTCGGGGGCGACAACCCAGACCACCACTCTTACCTTGATCGTGAAATAGGTGGGCGTAGCGCCTTTCCCGGAAAGCACTCATGGCCGCGAGTCGATGGGCTTGGCGGAATCCAGATATTTGACCAGCAGGACCTCGTTGCCGTATTGCCCATAAATAAGTTCGTCAACCAGCTTCTGCGCCAGCAGAACGCCGAACCCACCCGGTCGCATTCCCTGTTCTTCGCGCACCGCAAGGTGGCGGATGGGCTCGTCATCCGGGTTGGCGATCGCCGCGTGTGGGATTTCGTCAAGCGTGAAGCCGGGGCCAGGGTCGGAAATTCGGCACGTAACCATGTGACGGGCGCGAACGTATTCGATGTCGACGTACTTGCTGGGATCAAGTTGCCCGCCGTGCTCGATCGCATTCAGAAGCATCTCGCGAAAAGCCATGGCCACTTGATTTTTCTCGGGCTCGGGCAGATCGGCGATCTCGTTGAGGAATTGCACCAGCCGGTCAGCGGTTTTCAGGTCGCAGCGGGCCTGAATCTGAATCCATTCCGGGGTTGCCGAGATGACCTCGATGCCATCGTCCCAGCTAGGGCCTTCGGTTGCGATTCGAATCATTGCCGCCAGCGCGTCCAAGGAAAATGGCTGGGAGAAATAACTGAAGGCGCGTTCGCGCATCGACGTGATCACGTCCGCGGGCGTGCTCTCGCCGGCGAGGATGATCAGACGGGTGTGCGGCCGGGTCATTCGAATCCGGCGCAGCAGCTCGATGTCCTCCCGGCCGGATGTCTTTGCGCTGGTTACGATAAGATCAAAGGCCTTTTTTCGGGCCAGGGCGAGCGCTCCCAGATTATCCGGCGTGTGCTGCACCGCCCAGGAGCCTGGATCGAGGACGCTCGACAGCAAGGCATTGATCTCAGGATCGGCGTCCACTACCAGCGCATTCTTGATTGCGAAGGGTCGCAGCTCGGAGTTCGGGACACTACTCATCTCATTTCCCCGGATTCCCAGGCGATTCAGAGTATAACGTCGCTTCTGGAGCAAAGGCGAATACTGCGGGCAAGGTCCGAGATCCTCTACTGGACGAAGTTAGTGCCCAAGGGATGCGGCCAAGGCCTGCTGGCGCAGGCTTTTTGTTGAGGGCGTTTCAGAGATTCCGGTTTCGAGCAACTTGGCGAACTGCTGGGGAAGCACCGGCCGGCTGAAATAGTATCCTTGCGCCTCGTCGCAGTGGTGCGCCTGAAGAAACGCCAGCTCGGCCGGCGTTTCCACGCCCTCGGCCACCACTCGCAGCTTCAGGCTTCGCCCCATACTGATGATGGCTGTGACGATCGTGGTTTCGGCGGGGGTGGTGGAAATCTGACGGACAAAAGACTGGTCAATCTTCAGCGCGTCGATGGGGAACTTTCTCAAATAGCTCAGGCTGGAGTAACCCGTACCAAAGTCGTCGACGGCAAGCTGTACCCCCCTCGCTCTCAAAGTCTTGAGGATGCCTTCGGTGGATTCGGCGTGCTTCATCAGAACGCTTTCAGTGAGTTCGAGTTCGAGGAATCTTGGATCCAGCCCGGTGTCTTTGAGGGCCGCGAATACGCCTTCAAGAAAGTTTTCGTTGCGAAACTGGATCGCGGAGATGTTCACCGCCATGGTGGCCAGGGGCAGACCTGCATCGACCCAGGTCCGGGCTTGCTGGCAGGCTTCGCGAAGCACCCAGTTACCAATCGGCAGAATCAGACCGCAGTCTTCCGCAACCGGAATGAACTGTCCGGGAGGCACCAGCCCTCGAATGGGATGCGTCCAACGTATCAAGGCCTCGGCTCCGGTAATCTCCCCGGTCGTCAGACTGATCTTGGGCTGGTAGTGGACCGCAAATTCCTGCCGTTCCAGGGCGCGCCGCAGGCTTTCTTCGATGGCCTGGCGCTCCACTGCGCGCACGTTCATCGCGGGCTTAAAAAACTGGTAGCCCTGGCGGCCGTTTTCCTTGGCCTGGTACATGGCCGTGTCCGCGTTCTTGATCAGCGTCTCCGCATCCTCGCCGTCATCGGGATAGACGCTCACCCCGATGCTGGTGGTGACGTGTAGATCGTGCTGGTCGATGGTGTGCGCCTCGGCTACGGTCTGCAGCATTCTTCTCGCCGTAATGGCGGCATCCTCCGCCTGCTCCACTTCGGAGAGCAGCACCACGAATTCATCGCCTCCCTGCCGGCTCACCGTGTCAGAGCCACGTACGCAACTCACCAGGCGTTTCGCGATGGATCGAAGGAGCTGGTCGCCGGTCGGATGCCCCAGCGAATCGTTGATGTGCTTGAAGCCATCCAGATCAAGGAACAGCACCGCGATTTTTTTCAGATGACGGGGCGCGAGAGAGATGGCCTGGCTGACCCGGTCGTTGAAAAGCATTCGATTGGGCAAGCCGGTGAGAAAGTCGTGTTCGGCGGAATGGGTGATCTGCAATGCCATCGCGCGCGCGGCGCTCACGTCGCGGAAGACAATGACCGCACCGGTCGCGCGCCCTTCCCGGTCGTGGATGGGAGCCACCGAATCTTCGATGGGAATTTCGAATCCGTCGCGCCGAACCAGGATACAGTTCGACGGCAGGTGCACGGCGCGGTCTTGTCCCACTGCCATCTCCATCGGATTCGGGGTAGTTTCGCGACTGGCAGCGTCCAGGATTTGAAAGACCTCGGGCATAGGCCGGCCAGTCGCCTCCTGCAAGGACCAACCCGTCATTTTTTCCGCGACCAGATTGAGGAAGCTGATATCTCCCGAACTATCCGTGCAGGCGACGGCATCGCCGATACAGTTCAGCGTGACCTGTGCCCGTTCCTTTTCCACGAACAACGCCTCTTCCATGGTTTTGCGCTCGATGGCATAGCGCAGGGATCGCAGCAGCCCGCGAGTTTCGATCTGGCCTTTGATCAAGTAGTCTTGTGCGCCCTCCTTCAAAGCCTGCGCGGCGAGGGATTCGTCGTCCAACCCGGTTAGGACTACCAAAGGGACGCGGGGTGCGGCTGCATGGGCCCGCCGTATCGCCTCCAGCCCATTGGCATCAGGCAACCCCAGGTCGAGCAAAATAATATCGACCACGTGCTCCGCCAGATACTTCTCGGCCTCCCTCATGTACTCGACATGGGTCAACTCGGCCTGATTTGAGCCGTCCTCGATCAACATCTCGCGAAGCAAACGGGCGTCGCCGGGGTTGTCTTCCACCAGAAGAAGGACTCTCATCGATTTCGCGGTCATCCACCTTGCTCCTTCTGCTGCGGCAACTTGACCTTGGTCAGCCAGAAATCGTTAATGCTCTTGACCAGGTTTTCAAACGAATCCAGCTGCACCGGCTTGGTCAGGTAACAATTGGCCTGCAGCTGATAGCTCTTCACAATGTCCACTTCCGCGTCGGAAGTGGTCAGGATCACGGTAGGGATGGTTTTCAAGCCGTCATCGTCCTTGATGTGGGCCAGCACTTCGCGGCCATCCATTCGGGGGAGATTCAAATCCAGCAGGATAAGATCGGGCCGAGGCGCGTTGACGTGGACGCCCTCGTGCCGCAAGAAGGCCATGGCCTCCACGCCGTCGTTGGCCACGTGCAGGCAGATCGACGTGTTCGCATCGTGAAATGCCTCCTGGGTCAACCGCACGTCGCCAGGACTGTCTTCGACCAGCAAAACCTGTATGGGCATACCGCCTCCTCCAATAGCTTGCATAACTTGCGCTCCCAGTGCGGACAGATGCCCCCGGTCCCGACTCGACGAATCCGGACACGACGACCCCGCGGCTCCTTCAACCGGCGGAAGTAAGCTGACCGCTTCGCGGGTCTCCGCCTTGTCCCGCTGCGGCAATTTGACCTGGGTCAACCAGAAATCATTGATGGACTTCACCAGGTCGTGAAATGCCTCGAACTGCATGGGCTTGCTGAGATAGCAATTGGCCCGCAGTTCGTAGCTTCTCACCACATCGGATTCCGCTGCCGAAGAGGTCAGGACCAAAGTAGGAATGGTTTGCAGGGCCTTGTCCTCCTTGATGTGAGCCAGCACTTCGCGGCCGTCCATTTTCGGGAGATTCAGGTCCAGCAGGATCAGATCGGGACGAGGAGCCTGGGCCTGCGCTCCCTCGCGTCGCAGGAAGGCCATGGCCTCTACCCCGTCGGCAGCCACGTGCAGCTGGATCAATGGATTGACCTCGTGAAAGGCTTCCTGCGTCAGCCGCAGGTCTCCAGAACTGTCCTCGACCAAAAGAACTTGGAGCGGCATCGCCTGTCCCTCCGATGGGCTTCACGCTTCCCTCTTGATTCTCCGGGCTTGCCCGGGACCCACTCACTGCCAAACTCGCGTCAGGTTTGCTGCGTCGGCAATTTGACCGTGGCCAGCCAGAAATCGTTGATACTCCTGACCAGCTTCTCGAACGCCTCCAACTGCACTGGCTTGTTGAGGTAACAGTTGGCGTTCAATTGATAGCTCGCGGTGACATCGCCTTCCGCTTCGGACGTGGTCAGAATTACAGTCGGGATGGTCTTCAGTCCGTCATCCTTCTTGATGCGGGCCAGAACCTGGCGCCCATCCATCTTGGGCATGTTCAGGTCGAGCAGAATCAGGTCGGGGCGAGGGGACGGGGTTGTTCCCTCACTCTGCAAAAAAGCCATGGCCTCGACTCCGTCGCTGGCCACGTGCACCTTGATTGAAGGGTTAGTATCGCGGAAGGCTTCCAGCGTCAGCCGGACATCTCCGGGACTGTCTTCGACCAATAAAACTTGGCGAGGGTGAACTCTATTTTCCATTGCGTCCTCCAGTAGCTGTCATGGTCTTGGCTTTGGTCTTGCTTTCGCCTTCCGCCAGGGCAAAGCGAAAGGTGGATCCGTGCCCAGCTTGCGATTCGACCGAGATGGTTCCGCCGTGGCGCTCGACAATCTTCTTGCAGATGGCCAGTCCGATCCCGGTGCCGGCAAATTCTTCCCGCTTGTGCAGCCGCTGGAACATGCCAAAGATTTTTTCAAAGTATTGGGGATCGATTCCCAGTCCGTTGTCAGTCACCGAAAACATCCATTTTTTGTTGCCATCGGCGGCGGCCGAAATGTGAACTCGCGGGATGCCGGTCCCTTGGTACTTGATGGCATTGCCCACCAGGTTCTGGAACAACTGGATCAGTTGGCTTTCGTCTGCCAGCACCACGGGTAGGGGGTCGTGGGTCACCAGCGCCCCACTTTCTTCGATAGCGCCGCGCAGGTTGACCAGCGCCTGTTGCAGGCCGTTTTCGCCGGAGGTCTCGATCAGATCTCTGCCCTTGGTCCCGACCCGCGAATAGGCCAGCAGGTCCTGGATCAAACGCTGCATGCGGCTGGCCCCGTCCACCGCGAAGGCAATAAACTCATCCGCGTCTTTGTCCAGCTTGCCTTTGTAGCGCCGCGACAGCAGCTGGGTGTAACTGGCCACCATGCGCAGCGGCTCCTGCAAATCGTGCGAGGCGATGTAGGCAAATTGCCCCAATTCCTCATTGGAACGGTTTAATTCCTCGACCTTCTGCAGAAGATGGGCTTCCGCCGTTTTGCGGGTGGTGATATCGCGGATCGCCGCCGTCACCAGAATGCCTTCGGCGCTCTCGAGCGGGCTCAACATAATCTCGATGGGAAAGTCGCTGCCATTCTTGCGCCGCCCGGTGAGCTCGATTCCCGTCCCGATCTGTTGTGCCAGCGCGTCTTCCGCGGAGCGCAGAGCATCCGCGATCAGCCGTTCCGCAAAACCCTCCGGGATGATGTTCTTCATTTTCTGCCCCACCAGCTCATCGCGGTGGTAGCCAAACTGTTTCTCTGCCTGAACGTTCAGCAGAACGATCTCCCCCGCGGGGTTCACCACCACCATGGCATCGGGCGCGGCTTCGAGCAGGCCGCGGTATCGGCCTTCCATCTGGGCCAGATGCTTCTCCGCGTTCTTGCGACGCTGATGTCGCGGATCGCGGCGGTCACCAGAATGCCTTCGGCGCTCTCGAGCGGACTCAACATAATCTCGATGGGGAAGTCGCTGCCATCCTTCCGCCGTCCGTACAACTCAAGGCCGGTACCGATCTGTTGGGCCAGCGCTTCCGCCGCGGTGCGGGTGCCATCCGCGATCAGGCGTTCCGCGAAACCTTCCGGGATGATGCTCTTCACTCTCTTCCCTACCAGCTCATCGCGGCGATAACCGAACTGCTTTTCTGCCTGCACGTTCAACAGAACGATCTCTCCTTCCGGATTCACCACCACCATGGCATCGGGCGCGGCTTCGAGCAGGCCACGGTAACGCCTTCCATCTGCGCCAGATGCTTGTCGGCGTTCTTGCGCAGGCTGATATCGCGGATCGCCGCAGTCACCAGGATGCCTTCGGCGCTCTCGAGCGGGCTCAACATAATCTCGATGGGAAAATCGCTGCCATCCTTCCGCCGTCCGTAGAGCTCGAGCCCCGTACCCATCTGCTGGGCCAGCGCTTCCGCCGCGGTGCGGGTGCCATCTGCGATCAGGCGTTCGGCGAAACCCTCGGGGATGATGCTCTTCACTCTCTTCCCTACCAGTTCATCGCGGCGGTAACCGAACTGTTTCTCCGCCTGCACGTTCAACAGAACAATTTCTCCGCCGGGCTTTACCACCACCATGGCATCGGGCGCCGCTTCCAGCAGGCCACGGTAGCGGCCTTCCATCTGGGCCAGATGCTTGTCGGCGTTTTTGCGCACGCTGATGTCGCGGATCGCCGCCGTCACCAGGATGCCCTCGGCGCTCTCGAGCGGGCTCAACATAATCTCGATGGGAAAGTCGCTGCCGTCTTTGCGCCGTCCGTACAGCTCAATGCCGGTGCCGATCTGTTGTGCCAGGGCTTCCGCCGCGCTGCGGGTGCCGTCGGCGATCAGCCGTTCCGCGAAGCCCTCGGGAATAATGTTCTTCACCTTCTGACCAACCAGCTCATCACGGCTGTATCCGAACTGTTTTTCCGCCTGCACATTCAGCAGGAGAATCTCTCCGTCCGAATTCACCACCACCATGGCATCTGGCGCCGCTTCGAGGAGCCCGCGGTACTTCGCCCCTGACTCCTTGCTCTCGCTCAGATCCCGGCCCAGGAGCGCTCGATATTTTTCTTCGCTGAGACGCAGGGCTTCTTCTGCCAGTCCGCGACTGGAGCTGTCGCGCTGGACGCTCCAGCCGGCCGCGGCGGCGATCAACACGCCGAACGCGGTTCCGAACACCAGCACGGTCTTGGTCTGGCCCAGGCGCCGCCTGGCATCCTGGTCGCGCAACAGGCGCAATCGCAGTTCTTCCCCCTGCAAATTCCGCACCGCTTCCTGAAACTCATCTCCGACCGGCTGGCTTTCGAATGGCATCGGCGGCCGCCGCCGAATCGTCAGCCCGGCGCAGATTGATAGCAAGATCCATCTGCCCGATCTGGCGCGCAACCAGAGTGGCCAGAAGGGGGAGCCGGCGTTGCTGTTCGGGGTTGTCCACCGTCAGGTTGCGAATCGTGGCCTGATCCTGCTCCAGCCTGAGCAGGCTTGTCCGGTAGGATTCCAGATACGATTCCTCGCCGGTCAAAGCAAATCCGCGGCAGCTCGATTCGCTGTTCGCCATAGCCAAGCGCAGATCCTGAAGATTGGCAAGTACGTCGTCGGTGTGCCGCACCCACTGATCACTCACACTGGACACGACGATGCCGCGATAGGAGACCGCTCCTACCAGCAGCAAGGTCACAATGGCCGACCCGAACGCGAGCTGCATCTTCCAATTCAACCGGGACGTGGTCTTCATTTCACCTGACTTCCATGCCGGGTTTCAGAATTGGAGTCCGTCGACAAGGAGGACGTTGGTCTTGTTAGTGATCGTGACCGTGGTCGTGGTCCCGGCCATGGTCGTCACGATCCCAGTGGCCTTCGTGCAGCTGCCAGCCGTGCCTTTGGTGGTCATAATGAGGATGGTTCCAATACGCCCCTTCATAAGGAGGACGGTCCCAACGTCCTTGTACCCAGCGGTAGTGTTGGCCCTGCGGGGACCAGTATCCGTCGACCCAGGCATAGCCTGGACCGGGGATCGCCCCGCGCTGCTCGTAGCGGATGGGTGGTGGTGGGTGTCCGATGTAAACCGAAAGCTGCGCCGCCGCGCTCATGGTGAAAGTCGTCGCCAGCAGCGAACCAAAAATCCAATGCAATCTCATTTTCGTGTCTCCGGTATTCGTTTCGCGAATCAAACGTTGAAGTCTTTCCCGCATTTCGGGTCTTAGGTTGCCGAGTCTTTCTGCCGGGTAGCCTTAACCCCGGTCAGGATTCCAAGCCCCACCAGCACCAGTCCCCCCACCACAATCCAGTGGGTCGGAACGTGCATCAAGCTTGCTCCATAGATCAGCCCGGCAATTACGACGACAAAACCTGTCAGGTAAATTCCAAACGAC
The DNA here is from genome assembly GCA_963734265.1 of Terriglobia bacterium. Taxonomy (GTDB): domain Bacteria; phylum Acidobacteriota; class Terriglobia; order Terriglobales; family Acidobacteriaceae; genus JAIQFF01. Next base: position 250,800 of record CAVTGN010000006.1, on the reverse strand, counting down.
ATAGAGTCGATTCCGAACTTCCGATGAGCTCCGCTCCTACTAACGTCCGGTAAGGGTGAGGGCTCACGGTCCCGCAGCTTCCGGCCGGACCAATTTGTCTTTGGTTTTTGAGGCCTGAAACTCTAGACGTAGTATGGGTCGAGGAGAGAGAAGCCTGGATTAAATAAAGCAGGATTCAGGCGTGGATGAATCTCAAATCAGGACACTTCTGAATCGGGACTGCCGGCCGAACTCCCAGGATTGAGGCGCAACTGTTGGCCGCAGCGCAGTCGGTCAATAAAGAGAAAAAAAATAAAAGACAGAAAGTGAAGAGAGAAGACGCTCGCGGTCAGACTGCGCTCTTGGCCTTCCTGAAAGGAGCCGGCCCCGCCGCCAGGCGTTCAACCTGTTGCTGTAGTTGCTGCTGGGTGGCTTCGTCGAGACCGGTGAACTCGATACCCATACCCACTCCACCGTCGCTGGTGCGGACGATCGCCGTAGTTTGAACCCGCTCGGAGTTCAACCAGAAGGTAATGCTCAAGGCTCTTCTCAGCGGGAGAGGGCGCAAGGTTTCGATATAGCAGCCGCCACCGGCAATGTCGGCGGTCTGCATATTCAGGTGGGTGCCGACGCTCTGCCCATCCCGGATTTCGATCTCAATAGAAATCCGCCTGCGGGGGAATTTTCTCTTGTCTTTCGCCACCGGTTTGGTCCGGATTATGGCTGCGGTTGCCATTGTCCGCTGGGTGCCGATTTCCTTTTGCCAGGGGCACGGCTGCCCTCCCATGATTTCCACCCCGGCTTCGATTTTCTGCGTCGCCCCGGTGTTCACCGTCCACACCACCCGGCAGCGGGCTTTCCTATCGCCGAATTGCACTCCGATAACGCTTCCCAGTCGCAGCGGTTTTTCGAGTCCTGAAAGCCGGGCGCCGCGATCGCTTATATTCCGGGTGTGCGCCTGCTGGGAGAATGGACGATCATCCGCGCCCAAGCCGAACACTCGGATGAGCAGATCAACCTGGAACCGGGGCTCTGACTTGTCTGACATGGAAATCGGCAGCACGTTCTACGCCGGCTAAGCGGGTGGTGTCCGAAACCGACGGAGGCGAGTCGCACGACGAGAACCCCCGCAGACTGAAGTATGTCGGTGAGCGACAAGGCGGCAGATTAATAAGCTGTAATAACGGTGTTTTCGATTTCAAATCGGGACGCTGCCTGATTGTGGAAAGCCTCCCGCGCATCTCGCTATCAGGCGATGACTTCGCGGTTGAGTCGAACCCGCCATTCGGGCATCATTCGCGTCGGTGAAGCTTACTTTCAAAAGATTACCGCAAAGGACGCAAAGCGAGTCCGCAAAGAACGCAAAGAAAATCACACGAAGGTTTTCGTTGCGCTCTTTGCGGTTTTTCTGGCGACCTTTGCGGTTAAGCGAAGGCTGGAACATCAACTGTCTTGACCGGCCCTTTGTCCGGTGCGCGCGGCCCTCGGTATCCAGAGCTTTCCACCTCCGACCCGGCGCTTGGAGAGGGTTTCAGCGAATGCTTCTTCCACCGTGAGTCGATCGTAACGCCGAGGGTCCTGAGCTTCGCCCCAATAGGCGCGCACGATTTCGATTACAAACCGGCGAAATTCCCGGGTATATTCCGTTACCGAGTTCGATTGCGCCAAACCGCCGATCAGGATTTTGATAAGAAAATATCTCAAGGTGGAGTTATCCAGGATGGCTTTGGCGATCAGGCGGTTCCAACTCACGGCGTAGAAGAATTTGTCGCAATAGTCTTTCAGTTGGTCGCTGGCAAAACTTCGAACTTCCTTGAGGGTGCGGTCGTCTTCCCCGTGGCGCTCCAGAATTGAGCCGTAGCAGCGCGGGATTCCTCATTTGCATGCCGGCGAGAATCTTCATCACGCAGCCGTGCCAGCGTGGATCTTTCAGATAGTTCTCACGCAGCAGAAGTTCGATGACATTGCCGCCGCCATGAACGTCATCGAAATAGCTCACCTGCGCCAGTTCATCGCCCATGCGGTCGAGAGTGGCCGCATCCGCCACTCGACTCAACTGCTCGAGTACGTGGCGAATGGCGGGCTCGCAGATCTTCCAATTTGCCGCCAGGTCGATGGAGGCAATGCCCATGCAATCGAGAATGAAACGGTCGAAGGGATATTCGCCGTCGATGGTCTTGGGTACGATCCGCTGTACGAACAATTCCACGGTGCGGCGCGAGAGCGTGGGATCCATGTAGGAAATATCCACCAGCAACAGGGCAGCGGAATGGACTCCGGGAGTGCCGGAGGCGACCAGTTCGCTCACAATTTCTTCAAGGCGTCCGGGATCGCGCACCAGCCGCATGGCCAGCGTCACGGCGGCCACGTAGCCGATGCCGCTACGGGGCTTGAAGGTCAACATCGTCATTGCCGCGCGGCGGAAGTCAGAGCCGGGAGTGAGATCCATTAATTTGAGATCGCCGTTGTGAGCTGCCACTACGTACTTGAAGTAGTCATACATTGCGTCGCGCTGGACTACGCCGTTTTCTTCCACGAAAAAGGCGTCATTCCCTTGCGCTCCGATGACTTGATCCCACTGGGTGATGCCCTCCTTCTCCAAGCGGCGGTAGAGTCCGACACGAAACGCTTCTTCCTGCACTTTCATCCGGTTCGGGCGGTTCAGCATCATATCCAGCAGCCAGGGATATTTACGCCGTACGAAGGTGCGCATCTGATTCATGTGAACTTCTGACTGAAAGTTGGCCAGAGCGCTCAGGGTGCCGAAGGTGAGCAGGAATGCGAGCTGGGATGAATATTCTTCCCGCCGCCCCACTCGCAGTGGCAGACTGCTCCAGGGCAAAGGCCAGCGCGCGCGCGAAGCTGTCCACCGGCTTCAGAGAGCGGTCGAGATATTCAACGACCGCAGCCGGTGCGTGCTCGAAGTGGTAGGCGAAAACTCCGCCCAGCTTTTTCACCACCTCCGCATCCCGATCCACCTCACAGTGCGCCAGGAACGTGCTGAGCAACTCGGGGGAAATTCCAGGCCAACACTCCATGAAATAGCCGGCCAAACTGGCGCGGAGCTTTTCGTTGCCCTGCTGGAACACGGATTGAAAGAGTTGCTCGGGATCGAGAATGCCCCGCAGAGTGAGGTTGGTCAGAAACGAACTCACGTACTGCTCGACTACAGGAGACGGACTCAACGCCAGTTGGTTCAGCAGCGGCATGAGCAGACCGATGTCAACCGCGCCGCCGGTTTCGTCTGGCGACGGCCTGGAAATCACCATATTCCGGTACAGCCAATGATCGATCGCGCCCGCGAGCACCGGGACCTGGACGGACTGCTGGATTAGTTTGCAAATATGGTCGGCGAGATCGTCGAGGGCGTAGCCGCTACCTGATGTGAGTGTGGCGTCGAGCCTGCCCAGAGTTTCGCTTTGATAAATCTGGGATAGCCAGTATTGCGTGTACTGGTCGTGGAAGAACTTGTATGCCGTTCGCCGTTGCAGGGTGTCGTGAGAGCCGTACTGATTCAGAGAAATGGCATCGATGAGTCCGACTTGCACGATGGCTTGAAAGGTGGGGACGGCGTCATCTCTTCCGCGCGGCGGATTCAAGAATTCGAGAAAATCTTGGTTGCGACTCAGTGTTGAGGACAGCAAAGTGTCGCCTGCGCCGATACCTTTCGGGGAAGGCGCCCCGCTCGGGGATCCCGAACCGCCGGTGAGCCGGGCCAGAAGAAGGCTTGAGAACAGGACCAGAGCACCATCGATGGCTTCGTCGAAATACTCGCGCCGGGGATCGTTGCGGTGCAGCAAGCGGCGGGCATCCTGTTTCTTGCGCCGGGTTAGCCTCCTGAAAATATTGTAGTAATCGAGGTCCGCGGGGATCACCTTGGCGGCCATTGTTTCGCCCGGAGGGTTGGAATAGGTTTCGGCCACCACCGACATCATGAGCGGCGAACGGATCAGGTCCTTGACCGCCGCAGAGAGTTCGGCGTAGGAGACAGGTCTCAAGCCATAGAAGCGGGAGTATTTCTCGAACAGCAGGCTGGCTCGCGTGTGCTCGTCGAAGCCACGTAGCGCAATTGGCTGATCCTGAAAGAGACGCCCTGAATCGAAAAGCTTGATGCCCTTTTCATCCTCATAGAGTCTCCAGGTTTCGGCGCGGCAGGACACGATGACTCGCAACGTTGCGAGGCCGCTTTGGTCAATCGCACTTTGATTACTCCCACTTTGGTTGATCCGGCTTTGATTAATCAGCGCCCGGGCCGAATCGAGAAGTCCGAACGCGCCCCCGGGGCCGCAATATTCGTTGGCCGCGTCGAGATAAACGGTCAGCCTCTTGCCGCACTGTCTTGCATGTTCTCGAAGAGAATCCAAATCCCAATCCGACGATATGAAGCGCCCGGTTTGCGTGCTTAGGAACTTCGCAATGTCTGCGCTGTCGATAAGGCGGCCGGTGAGAAAGATGGCCAAACCGCCGGCACTGCGTTCTGCGAGGAACGTACTCGCCATCAGGTTGGACTTTCCTGCTCCGGCGCCTCCCAGCACCACCAGCCCAGTTTGCCCGATCGGTTGGGTTTCCGGGTTCTGACCGATCCCGACGAATATGCGCAGTGCCTCTGCTTCGGGCGGGGCGACAAACAGTTCCTCTTCGAAGCTGGACCTGCGCATGCCAACCCCCGGGGAATTGGTCCTGCTTCCATCTTCGTCATACTCATCGACACTGAGAATGCTGCTCAAGTGATCGCGCGACATTTCCCATGTTTTGGTCCGCAGGGTGGATTCTGTAATCTTTTTTGCGTCGAACGGTCTGGTAGTGGTCGCCGGTTTCGGTTCCGCAACGATCGCAACCGGCGGGGCGGAGATGAATTCCAGTTCCCCCTTTAACGCCTGGCCAACTTCATCTGCACTCTGGAAGCGACGCGCGGGATCGCGATCCAGGCAGCGAAGAATGATTGCCTCCCAGCGGGGATCGAGATCGGCGACCAGAGCGCGCGGCGGCGTGGGATCCTCGCGCAGGCGGCGTACTGCCATCGAGAGAGGGGAGTCGTCATCGAAGGGGCGTGTGCCCGTTACCATCTGATAGAGGACGAGTCCCAGAGAATAAACATCGGAAGCCGGGGATAGTTCGCGACCCTCGACTTGCTCCGGGGACATGTAGGCCGGTGTGCCCAGCGATTTTCCAGTGTCGGTGATGGCGCCGCTGCGGCTGGAATCGCTGCTTGATCGCAGCGCCAGACCAAAGTCGGTGATGACCGCACGCACCCGTTTCGTTCCCGGAACCAGAATAATGTTGCCCGGCTTCAAATCGCGGTGGAGAACGCCCGCCTCGTGTGCGGCCGCCAGCCCCGACGCCGTTTGCACGGCGACCGGTAAAGCATCGGCTGTGCTCATTCGGGTCTCGCGTTTCAAGTATTCAGCCAGGGTCTCGCCCCCCAGCAGTTCCATTGAAATGAAGACGAACCCGGAGTCGTCCGGGCTTCCTGCGCTAACGCGAGCTTGATGACGAAAAAGATCGAAAATGCGGCAAATATTGGGATGGGTAACGCTCTTCGCCAGATGGACCTCACGCTTGAACCTTTCGAGGGAGCGCCCATCACGCAACAAATCCGGACGGATCGTTTTCACAGCGACGCGCTCGCCGAGTTCGGTATCCTCGGCTTCGTAGACTTCTCCCATTCCGCCGGAGGCGAGGAATCGCAGAATTCGAAATCTTTCTGCCAGAAGATCGCCAGAAGCAAAAGATTGCGTGGGCGAACTTGCGTCTGGAGATGGCAGCGGCCTAGAAAGGAAACTGCTCCCAGCGCTGTGATTCGCCAGCAACCGCTCTACTTCGTTTCGCACGAGGGAGTCAGGACCGGCGTCTGACAGAAACGACGCGCGCTCGGCTGCCGGCCTTTCAAGAGCTGCCTCAAACAGCTCTTTGACGTTTTCCCACTGGTCAGGCGTCAATCCCATTGTGTTTTCTGAGATCGGTGTATGCCGAGCGTTTCGCGCAACTTTGGGGGATATGTCCGCCGCAAGCGACAGTGAATCCGCGGGTTGCGCGAGAGTGGCCCGGGGAGGACGAAGTTTCCTCCCGCGCGCGCTTTCCCAAGACGCCGACTATTGTACGCTGCGTTGCAATTGCCGCCAGGTTTCAGAGACGAATCATCAGTCCGGCGCGGAAGCGGAAGGAAATACGCCAGGCACTGCTCCCGAAATGTGCACGAAGGCGGTTATAGACCGCGCATCCTGCTCACGCTAGTCGTCGTCGGAAGGCATGGGTTCGCCGACGATGTTGTAGTAAACCTCTTTAGGCTTTTTCGGTTTCGGGGGCTCGGCTTTCGCAGCCGGTGGCGCTGGCTTCGGTGGCGGTGGCGGTGGCACTGGTTTCGCCGCGACCACGGGGTTGGCAACCGGCGGCGCTGCGGGAGCCGCGATCACCGGGGCTGGCGGAACGATTGGCTCGGACCTCACTATCGGCGTGGCCGCAGCGACGGGCGCAGGCGCAACCACCGGCGCGGGTCGAACGACCGGCGGTGCCGGAGTCGGGACTTGTGTCATGGCCGTCGCGGCGATCGGCTCTGGTCGAGGAACCACTGGCACAGGAGCGGGCTGCACGGCGCGAACTGGATTCTGAGTCTTCACTGGCCTAGCTCTCGCTGCTCGCGGGCGCTGTAGGAAATAGTTCAGTATCGCCGCCACCAGACCCGCAATACAGAACTCAAATACGGTGACGAACAAATCGGGATAGTCATAAGGCCGTTGGATGAACGAGGTCGGCAGTCCGGAACCCGGGCCCATCAACGCGCCTAGCCAGGGCACGAACACGTTGTTCATGACCGACACGATCAGGTTCCAGATGGCTTCTCCGAGAATTACCGCCACGATGATTCGGCCAATCCACTGACGCACGTTCACTGGTTCGGACGCGAAGCTCTTTCCTGATTCGTCCATGATTCTTCTGCCTACTGAAGATTGTTACACACCGAGCGATGGCGCGAAAGGCGGGCGCGTTCAGATCGCGGACGGAGAATTTGGACAGCGAAACGGCAGTCGCGGTTAAGTTCCGAAAGGCCCGCCCAAGATTTCCACGAAATCTGCACCACCTGCGCGACAAGTTGCCTGCTTAGGTTCCGTTGCCACCCTACTTTGCACTTGCGGCGGGGAGTAACTTTTCCGATAATATAGGGATAGTTCTATTATCAACGTGTACCGATATCATCGAGCAGACCTGCTTCGGATTCTTCGGCTTACGGCCCGTCAGCTCTCAGCCTGGGAAAAGGCTGGGCTGGTTGCAGCCGCCGAGAGCTATTCTTTTTTTGATCTTCTGCAAATCAAGAAGGTGCGCGACCTGTGCGCTCGCAAAGTGCGGCCCGCAGTAATCCGCCAATCCCTGGAAGCTATGCAAAAGCAGGTGGCGGGGATGGAGAATCCGCTGCTCGAAGCCGGCGCGTTTACCACCGGCCACCGGATCGCCTTCCGTCACAAAGGCAAAGTGGTTGAGCCCATCGCCGGACAATTCATGTTCGACTTCTCCAGCGGCCAGAAGGTTGTAACCAGCACTCCGATTTCGCACAGCCCCGAGCCCGCGCCGATGGACGTGGCCGAACTCTTTGCCCGCGGCATCGCACTCGAAGAAGATCCTGGCAACCAGGCGCAGGCGATCGAAATGTACCAGCAGGTGCTGGAGCTGGATTCTGATCACGCCGCAGCTCACATTAATCTGGGCACGTTGCACTACAACCGTCAGGAGTATGCTCTGGCGGAGAGACATTACCGGCGCGCGATCGAAGTCGACGCCCGCTACGCCCTGGCCTACTTCGACCTGGGCAACGTGCTCGATGAAACCGGGCGGGTGGCCGAGGCGATCCAGACTTATACGACCGCTTTGCAACTCGCGCCCACCTACGCCGACGCTCACTACAACCTGGCCCTGGCTTACGAGAAAATCAAAGAACCGCGCAAAGCCCTGAAGCACTGGCGTGCCTATGTGAAGCTGGACACGACTGGGCCCTGGGCGGTGCATGCACGCAACCAGATTCAGCGTATCCTGCAGGCGGACGGACTGAAGCTGGTGCATGGCGGCAAACACGAATAACTTCCCTCTCACTCTGTAGTGCCGGCGCTTTGCCCGCCCAGAAGGACGATTGCCCTCCTTTATAAAAAATACGCGCTACGTGCTGGGATCGATTTGGCATGAGGAGTCGAATCGCCGGCAGCGCGTCAAACGCTTGTTCCTTCTTCTCGGCTGGCAATTCTGGAAGCGGGCTGTGCGGTCGCCGGTTGTAGTAACACTATTCAACGGATTAAAGTTTCGCGCCTACCCCGATTGCTACGCGTCGTCCGCCGTGATGTACACGCGGATTCCTGACTCGCGCGACATTCTCTACCTTCGCGCCCACATTCACGAGGGCACCTTGATCGATGTCGGCGCCAATGTAGGGTTAGTCACACTTCTGCTCGCCGACCAGGTGCAGCATGCGCTGCTGTTTGAACCTAATCCCATGGCGGCGGGGCGGGCTCGGGAAAATCTGGCATTGAACCGCCTGAAATTCGAAGTTCACGAAGCAGCTCTCTCCGATAGAACAGGGACTGTCGAGTTTGAGGACGAAGGCGGAGTGAGCACCTGCAATCGCACGGTTTCCGGATTTTCAACTTCACTCCCCACTCGCAAAGTTGCCTGTTCGACACTCGACGACTTTCTCGCTCAACATCCACTCAGATATCCGATCAGCGCGGTGAAGATCGACGTCGAGGGTCATGAAAATCAGGTGCTGGCTGGCATGATGGAGTGTCTCCGTCATTCGCGTCCTCGCCTGGTGATGTTCGAGTATTTGCAACGAACAAATTTGCGCGAGACCCTGCGCTTGTTCACCATGGTTGGATATACCGTGCTGCAGCTCACCTCGAAGGGAGCCGAGATCGCAGGCCCCGACGTGCCGCCACTCCAGGATTTGTTCGCCTGCCCGGATGAGCTGCTGCCGGAATTTATTTCGGCCAGACGGGAAGAACAGTTAAGCTCCTGACCGGTGCGAAGCTCGGTTTGGGTGCTAGAATTTGAAGTTCGCGAGAACCAAGTTTCCAAGTTAGCTATCCTCAGCCCGAAGGTATTTTCATGCCGGAAACCACATTGCAAGCCCCATCGCCTTTACCGCTGACGTCCTTCAGCGAAGACGAAATCATGTTTCGCGACAACATCCGCCAGTTTGCCGACGAGAAAGTCCGGCCGCTGGTGAAGGAGATGGACGAAAAAGGCGTCTTCGATAAGGATCTCATCCACCAGTTCTTTCAGCTGGGGTTGATGGGAATTGAAATTCCGGAACAGTACGGCGGCGGTGGAGCCAAATTCTTCGAGGCCATTCTGGCAGTCGAGGAAATGTCGCGCGTGGACGCTTCTGCCGGCGTAGTGGTCGACGTGCAGAATACCCTGGTGAACAACGCCCTTCTGCGCTGGGGTTCCGAGGAGCAGAAGAAACAATACCTTCCCCGCATGGCGTCGGATACTTGCGGCGCGTACGCGCTCAGCGAAGCGGGCTCCGGCTCGGACGCCTTCGCGCTGCAGACCCGTGCCGCCCTTAAGGGCAGCGACTATGTTCTGAACGGACGCAAGCTCTGGATCACGAACGGCAAAGAGGCAGGGCTTTTCGTACTGTTTGCCAGCGTCGATCCGGCGGCCGGCTACAAGGGAATCACGGCATTCGTCATCGAGAAGACATTTCCCGGATTTACCGTGGGCAAGAAAGAAGACAAGCTGGGGATCCGCGCCTCGTCCACCTGCGAATTAATTCTTGAGGATTGCCATGTGCCCAAGTCGAATGTGCTTGGTGAAGTCGGCAAAGGCTACAAGATCGCGATCGAGACGTTGAACGAAGGACGCATAGGAATCGGTGCCCAGATGGCTGGCGTGGCCCGCGGCGCCTGGGAATATGCGGCCAAGTACGCGCAGGAACGCAAGCAGTTTGGGAAGTCAATCGCCGATTTTCAGGGAATCCAGTTTCAGATCGCGCAGATGGCCACCGAAATCGAGGCCGCGCGGCTGATGGTGTATAACGCGGCACGAATGAAAGATGCCGGCATGAACTTCGTCAAGGAAGCGGCGATGACAAAGTTGTTTTGCTCGCAAGTGGCGGAGCGCGTGACTTCCCTAGCCATAGAAATCTATGGTGGATACGGATTCACCAAGGACTACCCGGTGGAGAAATACTGGCGTGACTCGAAGATCGGCAAAATCTACGAAGGCACATCCAATATGCAATTGGCGACCATCGCCAAACTGGTGATGGGAAGCAAGTAATTCCCCAGATCACCCGGCCCGATCTCTTTCGCCGGACTTGCACTTTTCTCCGACCACCTGCTCGTAGGCGATCTCCGCTTTTGCCATTCCCCGGGCATGCTGATTGCCGATCCCGCACGAGCGAGGACGCTCGCGCCTACATCACTCGTGCGTGGCTTATACTTCCGCGTTGGCATGCCGGATTCCAGCAAATCTCGCCTGGCCTACATCGACTGGATGCGGGGCCTGGCCTGCGTCCTGATGTTCCAGACGCACTGCTACGACTCCTGGCTGAATGCCGGCGCGCGCCAGACCACGTTTTTCATGTGGTCGCAACTCGGCGGAACGCTGCCCGCGCCCTTGTTCCTTTTTCTGGCCGGAATTTCCTTTGCTCTGGTAACCGACAAGCTCCGGCAGAAAGGAGTGCCACCGAATCGGATCGCTTCCACCACCATAAAGCGTGGCGCGGAAATTTTTGGCCTCGGGCTTTTGTTCCGGCTGCAAGAATACGTTATCGCGTGGGGATGGGCTCCCTGGAGCGATCTCTTTCGCGTAGACATCCTGAATACGATCGGCGTTTCGATGATGCTTATGGGCGTGATGTGCTGGATAGTACTCAGGCTGAGCGACGGATCCCGCACTCGACAGGAGATAGGCGCGGGCGCGGCCGGCGTCGCTCTACTGATCTCTCTCCTGACCCCGCCGCTGTGGACAACCTGGCGTCCACACTGGCTGCCCTGGCCGATTGAATCCTACATCGACGGCGTGCATAATCTTGGCCAGCCTCAGTCATGGCTTTTTCCTATCTTCCCCTGGACGGCATTCGCCTTTGCCGGCCTGGCAGTCGGCGTACTTCTGCTCTCGGACTGGGCGCGCCAACGCAATGCTGCCATTTTCGCGATGCTCGGGGCTGGCGGCGTCGGCCTGATTTATCTGGCGCGCTGGCTGGACTCGCGATCGCTTCAGTTGTATTCCGTGTATGACTTCTGGCACACCAGTCCGAATTTCTTTCTGATTCGCGTGGGATTGCTGCTGACAATTTTGGCGGCCGCCTACGCGTGGTGCCGCTGGGGCGCGGGACAGTGGGGATTCAGCCCTCTGATTCAACTGGGGCAGACCTCTTTGCTGGTGTATTGGGTACACATTGAATTTGTTTACGGACGATTGTCCATTCTGCCGAAACACTCGGAGGATATCCGGGCCGCATCTTTGGGCCTGCTGGCCATCTTCCTCGGCATGCTTCTGCTGTCAATATTGCGAACCAGGATGAAAGGGCGCGGGGCCGAGGTGCTGGCGTGGGTACGATCGTCAGCCGCTGCAGACTCATCGGCGAGTAGAGCGTAACCGCAAAGTTCGCCAAGAAATTCCGCAAAGAGCGCAAAGAAATTCTTTAAAATCGGGAAACATTCTTTGCGTTCTTTGCGGAATTTCTTGGCGGTCTTTGCGGTTAAAGCTTCTTGACCTGTGCTTCCGCTGAGATTTGCCGGATCGCGTTCTCCACCAGCTTCAAAGCGATGGCCCAGCGTTGCCGGGCTTGGAACTCGTCATCCCCATAACCGAAGAGATAGAACGTGACATAGAATCCGTCCCGGATCCCATCCGGCACGTGATAAGAACAGCGCCGGATGATCAACTCGGCAGCCGCCGGAATCTCGGGGACACGCTTCAGGAGTTGAACAATCCGCCTGACTAACTGCTCATGTTCCGGAAAGGAGAAGCGCAGGCTCCCCTGCGAGAACATGAGATCCACATACGACCCGAACTTGCGGGCCGCCCCAAAGATTTCTTCCTCCGGATTCATCTCCGTGCTGGACCAGGCGTCGCATTTGGCAGTCTCGAGAATGCCTGCAGGCGTGTTGATGGCGGCGAGAAACTCGCCCAACTCGGGCACACGCCAGGCTTCTTCGATCTCGCGAAGAAGCTCCGGTTGGCGTTTCAAATCGAAGTAGCGTGGTCCGCCCTCGGCGGCGGCCCAGGGAAGTTCCAGGGTTTCGTCGTTGCCGCCGAGTTCAACCCCAAAATCAGCCTCCACGCTAGTGCGCGGGTTGAGCTGAAGGTTGAGGCGAGCCCTGCGGAGTCGCTGCCGGCGGAGCGAAGTTGACGGTCGGAACCTGTCGCGATCCTTCGGACGCGGCAAAGTACGCTTCGTTCGGCTTGAACCCGGCCCACCCCCCAAAAATGTTGTTGGGGAAGTGCTGGACGTAGGTGTTGTAGTCCTGCAGGGCATCGTTATAACGCTTGCGCTCGACGGCGATGCGGTTTTCGGTTCCGGCCAACTCGTCCTGCAGGCGCAGGAAGTTTTCGTTCGACTTCAGTTGCGGGTAGTTCTCCACAATCGCCAGCAAGCGGCCCAGGGCGCCGTCCAATTGCTGATTGGCGGCAATCTTGTCCGACGGCGTACCGGCGGAGAGCAAAGCCGAACGCGCCTTGGCGATGTCGCCAAAGACGGTCTGCTCCTGTTGAGCGTAACCTTTCACGGTCGCGACCAGGTTGGGGATCAGGTCGGCGCGGCGTTGCAACACGATGTCCACCTGCGACCACGCGGCCTTCACCGCTTCATTTTTGGTCACCAGGGTATTGCGGACACCGACGTATTGTCCGAAGACGACAAACCCAATCAGCGCCAGGATGATGATCACGATCACCGCTTTGCCCATACTTTCCTCCTCCAATAGAAAATCAAAAAACGCTCAGGCCCGAGCTGGCCCGGATGTATCGAGCATTGTATCTACTGCTGCGGTCACTTGTTGCACAGCCGCCAGGTAACGGGTGAAAACATCTTTCACGTCAAAGCGCTTGCGGTCGGCCTTATGCTCGCGGATATCCAGCAACTGCAGCAATGCGGACGGGTCGAACTGAATACGTGCGCTGAGCACCTGAATCGCATCGCGCTTGGACCTGTACGAGTTGTCGCCTAACGCGATCAGTACGTGGCGCAGCAAAGTAGCGAAGGCCGGAACCGACCCCAGCAGCAAGTCCCAGAGATCGCGATCTTTTTCCGCCACCAGCAAAAGGCGCTGCCGCAACAGGATAAGCTTCTCGCGCAGTTCATATTCCAGTTGCGCGCGGTGCAGGTGCATGGGGATTCGCAGCCCGGCCAGCACCTCTTCCCCAAGAAGCACACGGTGGTGCTGCTGCATGTCCAGCAGTTCGATCGAAAATACATCCGAAGACCGTTCCAGTTCCTCCGGGGTCATAACCAGCGGGGTTGGATGTTTCTGGCCGTGCCACCACCCCACGACGCCGGCGACGGCGGAAAGTTTGGGGAACGAAGTCTCGCGCAGCAGGCAAAGCAGGTTCAGGTTGGAGAATTCGGGATTGAAGTCTCCTGCAGCGGCCGAGCCGTAAAGAATCACGCTGTGGAGATTTTCGCCCGCAGCCTTTTGCATGCGGGTGACAAATTCGTCGAGTTGTTTTTCTGCGACCATTCTTCTGAACCTCCTGTTGCCGCCTCGCAGCCCCCTGCGTCCGACTACGAGCCAGTTACCATCCGCCGCTGGCACCGCCGCCACCGGAACTGCCGCCGCCAAATCCCCCGAACCCTCCGCCGCCACCGCCGAAGCCACCGCCACCGCTGTACCCGCCGCCGTAGCCACCACCGCCGCCGCCCCCAAAGAGCAGCAGCCAGAAAAGCACTTTGCGCAGCGGGGTAAAAAGTATCAGCAGAAAAATGATGCCGAGAAGCAGCATTCCCCGCGGCGAAAGCCCGTTGCCCGGTTGTTGCCGCGGCTGCGGCTCCGCAATTTCAGGACGGGCTCCGGTGAGCGTGACTCCGGCGTCCTGTGCGATGACATCGGCCACCCTCGAGGTCATCAGCACAACCGCGCCGCTGTAGTTGCTCTGCCGGAGAAGTGGCACTGCCTCGCGGCCGAACCCGCCGACTTTGCCGTCGGGCAGAATCGGCTCCAGTCCGTAGCCCACTTCTATGCGGTATTTCCGGTCCTGCACCGCCAGAAGGATCAGAACTCCGTGGTCGGTGCTCTTGCTCCCGATGCCCCACTTCTTGAACAAGTCGACGGCGAAGCTGTCGATGTCGGAGCCGTCCAGGGAATTAATGGTCACAACCGCGATCTGGGCGTGTGCCTTCTGGTCGATCTGCTGGCAGATGTCATCCAGTTGCGCAATGGTGGTCTGATCGAGAACGTGGGCGAAATCGTTGACATAGTCCGTGGCGCGCAGTTGCGATACCGACTCCCCGTGGAGCAGGGGCGACAGCGCCAGCAAAATGATGCACAATGCCGAACGATTTCACAGACCACCGCATTTGCCGCTGATTGTATAGGAAAGCAAGCCGAGTCCTGTCCGTAGAGCTGGAGATGGCCGGCCGATCGGGAGGCTTGGCAGTCTCCGCCAGACCACCTAAAACTGCCGCAGATACTCGACCACCTGCGATTCCGCCCAGTGCCCGTCGCTGCCGTTAGTCTCGGCGAGAAACGAACAATGGCCCCCGTCTTCAGTTTCGAGGAAGGTTATGTTGGGGTTATCGAGAATCTTCCGGCGAGTCTCCGGAAGAATGCGAATAAACGGATCGTTCGCGGCGTGCAGGATGAACGTGGGGACGCTGATGCGGTCGAGAACGTGAGCGGCGGCGGCGCGGTCGTAGTAGTCATCAGCGCCGGTAAAGCCGCAATAGTAGGCTGTGATCTTGTCGTCAAAATCGCGCAGGCTGGCAATGCCGCGCAATCGTGAAGTGTCGAAGGCGCCGGGAAACAATCGAGCCTTGGTTCGCAGCCGTCCCTTCAGCTTCCACAGAAAATACTCTTCATACAGGCGGTTGCTGCGCAGGTGCAAAGCGTCAGCCGAGGCCGCGAGGTCGACCGCCGGACAGACTGCCGCAACGGCCCGAAACTGCGCGGGAGCAGCGCTTCCCCACTCGCCCGCCAACTTCAAGCACCAGATTGCCGCCCATCGAAAATCCCGCCAGCGCGAAGCGGGAGATGTGGTCCTGCTCAATCAGGTTCTGGGCAACCGCCGCCACGTCCTGCGAGCGCCCGGAATGATAGAGCGTAGCCGCCAGGGCTTCGGTGCCGCCGCAGTTCCTCTGATTCATGCGAACTACGTTCATGCCCAGAGCCAGGCCTTTGGCGGCGATTCCCAGCATGTACTGTGATTCGCTGGAACCTTCAAGGCCGTGAACGATAATCACGGTCAGCGGTTTCTGGCGATCGCTCTGCCAATGGCACTCGGCAAGCACCTTTACGCCCGTTCTCGACCTCGATCAGCCGGGCTTCAGAGGGAGGCAGAGCGACGGTTCGCGGCAGAAAAAAGCTGGCGAGGGTTTGCCGATGTCCCCCGCGCAATCCTTTTCGCGGCAGAAAAACCGGCGTTTTCGTTTGCGTCGTCTGCACACTATGATTTTAAATGGTGCTGGCCGGAATGACCGTCCGCTACAGGAGTAAGGCTATGCCTATCTTCGAATACATCTGCCGAAGTTGCGACCATCAGTTTGAAGCTCTGGTGTACGGCACGCAGAAGGCAGAATGCCCTAAGTGTCACAGCGCCAAGCTGGCGCCGCAGCTTTCGGTCTTTGCCGTGAGCGCCAAGGGCAGCCCCTCCAGCACCCCCTCTACCGGCGCCTGCGGCTCCTGCGGCGACCCGCGCGGACCAGGCTCTTGCTCGCGTCCAGACCTGAACTAAGCTTTTCCCAATTCGACTCCGTCCAGGCTTAGGCTCAGGACGTGCGTAACTCCATGCTACCAAGCCAGTTATCCAAGTAACCCCCGGCATCCGGCGAGGGTGACTCCGGTAAGTTTTCTTCCGCGGGCGATCGCCCTACCATCCTCCAAGCACGAAGGAGCACGGATGGATCGTCGTCGCAGTCCTCGCGTCGGAGCGCACCTGCCTGTACGGATTTGGGGTGTGGATGCCCATGACCTGCCCTTTATGCAGTTGGCCAGCGTCAAGAACCTGAGCGGGACCGGCGCGGTGATTCATGGCATGCGCCGCCAGATACGTCCGGGAGAAATCCTGGAAGTGCAGATGGACGACGAAAAAGCCCAGTTCCGGGTGATATGGACCGGCATGCCGGGCACCCACGCAGCCGGGGAGATTGGGCTTGCAAAGGCTGGCCTCGGAACCCCATCTCTGGGGCGTGGCCTTGAGCTGCTATAGCGGACTCGTCGCCGAAGGCTAGTGCCGGTAAAAGCATTTGCCTACGCTGGCATTGTCAGTCGCACACTCCTCTGGCGCACCCCTGAATTAGCGTCGACGCCGAATCGAAGGCCCCGGAGGGGCCGATGATAATAGCCCGCCACTTCAGTGGCGGGTAATCCAGCCAAGAAAATGCGCGTGCCGTCGGCACGCCTGAAATGGGCCCGACGGTCAGGTCGCGTATTTCAAGCGTCCCTACGGGACGCGAACGGTTCTTGCCGGACACCCGGCGTTGAAACGCCGGGCTACTATCAGGCGTCCCTACGGGACGTGAATCTTTCCACCCTCAGCTCGACATTTCAGCGCCCTCACGGCTTCTTCGTATCGTTAAACTGTCAATGAATTGGAGATCGAATGGTTCGGACTATTCTCGCAACTCTGACGTTGTGTGCCATGTTGACATCCCTGAGTGAAGCCCAAGGGCCGCAATCGTTGAATCTCATGCCGCTGCCCGCCAAGGTTCAGATGGCGAGCGGCCAACTCGTGATCGATCCCTCATTTTCGGTGTCGATCACCGGCCACAAAGAGGCGCGCCTGGATCGGGCGGTCGAGCTTTTTCTCGATCAGCTTCGACGGCAAACCGGGATGCCTCCGATCGACATGAAGGTGACGGATTCCGCCGCGGCCACTCTGGTGATCCAGTGCGCGGCCGGAACCAAGGAAGTGCAGGAACTGGGCGAAGACGAATCGTACCGGCTCGAGATCGGCAATTCCGGCGCCCGCCTGACCGCGCCCACTACGCTCGGCGTCATGCGTGGCTTGCAGACCTTCCTGCAATTGGTCCAGACCACGGGACAGGGCTTCGCCGTGCCGGCGGTTTCCATCGACGACAGTCCACGCTTTCCCTGGCGTGGATTGATGATCGACGTCGAGCCGCCACTTCATCCCGCTCGACGTGCTGAAGCGGAATCTGGACGGCATGGCTGCGGTCAAGCTGAACGTATTTCACTGGCATCTTTCGGACAACCAGGGCTTCCGCGTGGAGAGCAAGAAATTTCCCAAACTGCAGGAAATGGGCTCGGACGGCCTGTACTACACGCAGAACGAGGTCCGTGACCTGATTGCGTACGCCCGCGAGCGCGGCATCCGCGTGGTCCCGGAATTCGATATGCCCGGCCACAGCACCGCCTGGTTCGTCGGCTATCCCGAACTGGCCAGCGGTCCGGGCCCCTACGAAATCGAGCGCAAGTGGGGCGTGTTCGATCCGGCGATGGATCCCACCCGGGAAGAAACCTATAAGTTTCTGGACAAATTCATTGGCGAGATGGCCGAACTTTTTCCCGATCAGTTCTTCCACATCGGAGGCGACGAGGTTAACGGCAAGCAGTGGGACGGAAATCCGAAGATCCAGGACTTCATGCACGCCCACGGATTGAAAGACAACAATGACCTGCAAGCCTATTTCAACAAGCGGGTACAGCAGATCGTCAGCAAGCACGGTAAAACCATGCTGGGATGGGACGAAATTCTCCGCCCCGACCTGCCCAACAGCATCGTCATTCAATCCTGGCGCGGACCCGACTCGCTCGCGCAGGCCGCCAAACAAGGCTATCGCGGACTGCTTTCGTCCGGCTATTACGTCGACCTGATGTGGTCCGCCGAGCGGCACTATCTGAACGAGCCGCTAAGCGGGGCCGCCGCGAACCTGAGCCCGGAGG
Organism: Terriglobia bacterium; assembly: GCA_963734265.1. Taxonomy (GTDB): domain Bacteria; phylum Acidobacteriota; class Terriglobia; order Terriglobales; family Acidobacteriaceae; genus JAIQFF01. The sequence goes on along the minus strand of CAVTGN010000006.1, from coordinate 232,768 downwards.
AACAGAAGCGAATCCTGGGCGGCGAGGCTTGCATGTGGGCGGAGTATGTTTCACCGGAAAACATCGACTCCCGTATCTGGCCGCGCACCGCCGCCATCGCGGAACGATTGTGGTCGCCGCAAGATGTGCGCGACGTGAATTCGATGTACCGCCGCCTCGAAGAAGTCAGCCAGCGTCTGCAATGGCTGGGGCTCACCCACAATACGTACTACGCTCCGATGCTGCGCCGCATCGCTGGAACCGACGACATTTCATCCCTCAAGGTGCTGGCCGATGTGGTCGAGCCGGTCAAAGATTACAGTCGCGAAGAACTCGCACCGGCTCCGGCTACCAGCGCGTCGCCGCTGAATCGCGTAGTCGATGCGGCGCGGCCGGAGAGTTCTACGGCGAGGCAATTTGCCATCTCGGTGGATGCACTGGTTTCAGGCAGTTCCCGGCCGGGAACCGAAGCCGAGGTCAGAAGCTTGCTGAATCGATGGCGTGACAATCAGACGGAGCTTCAGCCTCTGATTGAAAAATCTTTGCTGCTCAAGGAAGTTGCTCCGGTCTCACAGAACCTGTCGGCTCTAGGCGCGGCGGGCCTGGCTGCTTTGGACTACCTCGATCGCGGCGAACATGCGCCGGCGGACTGGGTCACCCAGCAACTCGCATTAGTCGAGCAGGCGAAAAAGCCGCAAGGCCAACTGCTGCTGGTGGTAGTCCCGTCGGTCGAAAAACTGATTCGGGCCAGCGCCGGCACGGCGGTATCTTCGGCGTCCTCATCGTCACTGTCATCGTCATCGCCATCCTCACCCTCATTGCCCGCGCAATAGGCGCGGAGTAGGCTTGAGGTGATTTGCGATACGAGGTCAGTGCAATGGAATCCGGAAAGACGGGAAGTCAAATCGCAGTTGTAGCAAGCAATCATTTCACCGCACAGCCGGAATCCTGGCCGGCCCTGCCGCTCGACGCCTGGCAGGACACGCGTGACACCCTGCACATGTGGACCCAGATCGTAGGCAAAGTCCGCCTGGCGCTTAGTCCGCTTATCAATCATTGGTGGGAAGTACCGCTCTACGTCAATGCCCGAGGCCTCACCACTTCTGCGATTCCCTACAGTCGCGGCGTCTTCGAAGTCGAGTTCGATTTTCTCGATCACAATCTACTCATCAAGACCAGCGAAGGATCGGGCAAAATCATGCCTCTGGCGCCGCGTTCGGTTGCCGATTTTTACAAACAATTCATGGCGGCGCTGCAATCGCTGGGAATCGAAGTGAAGATCTGGCGCATGCCGGTCGAAATTCCCAATCCGATTGCATTTGATCGGGACACGCAGCACTCATCGTATGACCGCGAATATGTCACCCGCTTCTGGCGCATCCTGTTGCTGGTGAATACCATCTTCGAAGAATTCCGCGCCGGATTCATCGGCAAAAACAGCCCCGTGCATTTCTTCTGGGGTAGTTTCGACCTGGCGGTTACGCGCTTTTCCGGACGGCGCGCCCCGCCGCGTGAGGGAGCAGACTCCGTCACCCGGGAGGCCTATTCCCACGAGGTAATCAGCGCTGGATTTTGGCCGGGAGGCGGCGATATGAAGGGAGCGGCCTTCTACGCATACGCCGCCCCGGAGCCCGCAGGCTACGCCCAGGCGGCAGTCCGGCCCAGCAAGGCGTTCTACCATCCCGCAGATGAAAGAGTTCTTCCTGATGTACGACGATGTTCGGATGGATTCTTCACCTCGAAAAGCACTTCTGGAATTTCTCCAAAGCAGCTATGACGGCGCAGCCAACCTGGCCAAGTGGGACCGTGCAGAACTGGAGCGAAGCGCGTAGTCAAGTTCTTGACGGAAGCCAGATTCTCGACGAGTAAAGTTCTCGAAATGAGACGACACACAGGCCCGAACCCCTTGCTGCGCAAGGGATTGGCGCGGGCGCATTTCACCCGATAGCGATTGTTCAGGGCGTCCGTTCGTCCCACAGCTACCTCCGCTTGGCCTTCCGTTACCTGTCCAAGGTTACTTCCGGACCCTATCATCAGATGTCTTAAACACTATGGCGAGTCCAACTCTCAGTCCCAAGACCAGTGACACGGTCCAGGCGCTCGTGCAACTTCTCCGTTCCCGCTCTTCGGAGGAGATTCGGCAGCGCATGTACGACAATCCGCCTGGAAGTCCGTGGTGGGCGGCCTGCAAGACCGAACTGGATCTGCGCAATAGCGAACGCTCAGCGACTGCTCTCGTCGATACTTCCCGTGTCCTGGACAAAATGCGCAGCGCCACTGACCATCTCGACGAGCTGACCGACAAGCTTCTGCAAGCCACCACCGAAATGTCGCAAATCGTAAAATCAGTCCGCGAATCGGGCCGCAGAATGGAGATCGCGACCTACGTGATCGTCGGCCTGACCATCGTTCAACTGTTCTACATAGCCTTCCAGTTTTCCGCCAAGCACTAGCAAAAATGTGGGCGCGAGCGTCCCGCTCGTGCAGGATCACCTCGGTATCGGCTTCCACCGGCCTCTACTTCGGGCGTCATCCTGAGGGACTTCAGTCCCGAAGGATCTTGCGCGGATCGCCAAATCGCCGGCCCACATTCTTTGCCCCACTCCGCCGCCTCGACTACCATGTCCCCGTGACCAAATACATCGGCGCAATCGACCAGGGCACAACCAGCACACGCTTCAGCGTATTTGACGCAGCCGGAAAAATTGTCGCCTCGGCACAGAAAGAACACGAGCAGATTTATCCCCAGCCCGGATGGGTTGAGCACAGTCCCTGACGAGATCTGGCAGGCCACGCAGGATGTCATGGCTCAGGCTTTGCGCCAAGGGAACATTCCCGCCGCGGACCTTGCCGCCATCGGCATCACCAACCAGCGTGAAACCACCGTCCTGTGGAACCGCAAAACCGGCCGGCCCGTGGCCAATGCGCTGGTCTGGCAGGACACTCGGGTTGACGACTACGTCGCCGAACTTTCCCGTGACGGCGGCGCTGACCGCTTCCGCGCAAAAACCGGTCTCCCCCTCAGCACTTACTTCAGCAGCCTGAAAATTCGCTGGCTGCTCGATCATGTTGCGGGGGTCCGGAGACAAGCCGAGGCTGGTGACGTAGTTTTCGGCAACATCGATTCCTTTTTGACCTGGCACCTCACCGGCGGCCCCGACGGCGGACTCCACATCACCGACGTCACCAACGCCAGCCGAACCCAACTTATGGATCTCGACACGCTCTCCTGGGACCGGGAGTTGCTGGACGTGTTCGGGATTCCCGCGACCATGTTGCCGCGCATCTGCTCCAGCGCCGAAGCCTATGGAACGGCAAAGCAAAGTGCGGTTAAGGGCGTTCCGATCGCCGGCATTCTGGGCGACCAGCAGGCCGCGTTGGTGGGCCAGACATGCTTTAAATCAGGCGAAGCCAAAAACACTTACGGCACCGGCTGTTTCCTGCTCATGAATACCGGAGAACGCGCCGTCCGCTCCACCTGCGGACTGCTGACAACCGTCGCCTACAAATTCGGGAAACAGCCGGCGAAGTATGCGCTCGAAGGCAGCATCGCGATCACTGGCGCGCTGGTGCAGTGGATACGCGACAATCTCGGTCTGATTAAGTCGAGTCCCGAGATCGAAACTCTGGCGCGCACAGTGGAAGACAATGGCGGTGTTTACTTTGTGCCCGCATTCTCCGGACTCTACGCGCCCTACTGGAAACACGACGCCCGCGGCGTTATCGCCGGGCTGACCCGCTACGTCAACAAGGGACACATCGCGCGAGCGGTGCTGGAAGCCACCGCCTTCCAGACTCGTGAAGTTGTCGAAGCCATGGAGCAGGATTCCGGCATTGCGTTGGATGTCCTGCGCGTGGACGGCGGCATGGTGGACAACGCGCTGCTGATGCAATTCCAGGCCGACATCCTGAACCGCATGGTAGTCAAGCCTGTGATCAAAGAGACGACATCTCTGGGCGCGGCCTACGCCGCCGGCCTGGCCGTTGGTTTCTACTCGAGCACGGATGACCTGCGAGCGAGATGGTCCGTAGGACAAAGCTGGAGCCCGAGTTTCGAGGAGCCGAAGCGGGCAGAAATGTACCGTATGTGGAAGAAGGCGGTCACTCGGTCGTTTGACTGGACTGAGTAGAGTTCTTCTTACCAGATGGTTCGCAGGGCTTTCGATCGGCGGATGTCTTCGTCTGCGGTGATCAGAGAAATCCCCTCAACCAAGGCTGTAGCTCCAATAATGCGATCGGCTGGGTCTTTGGGGTAGACGGTTGGAAGCCCCATGGCCCGCACGCACACCGTGCCAGTGATCGGCAGGACGACAAACCGCGCCTCAACTTCTGACAGAAAAGTTTCCAGGCTGGAGTTCAGCGTGATACGGCGTTTGCTCTCGATCTGAGCAATCTCAAGCAGCGTAATATCCGAAATCGCCAGCCCCTGGCCTTGGTAGCGGGTTTCCTCAATCGCTGCCCTGGCTTTCTTTGAGATGTTTTTCGGTTCGAGAGCCAGCCAGATCACAACATGGGTGTCCACCAGAATCATCGTAAATTGCTCATCGAAGCCTGCCCCACTCTTCCGGGGACAGCGCCGGGGAAACGACGTCGCCGGTTACTGAGCCTTTGCCGCTGAAGAACCCGAAAATCTCATCCACGCGGGTATCGAGTGGGACAAGCTTCGCTACCGGCCGGCCATGTTTGGTGATCACCACGGTTTCCCGCTTCGCCTTGACCTCGTCCATGATCGATAGGCATTTCGTTTTGAATAGACCGGCGGGTATTGTCTTCATATTTTTCTGATCTGCTTTCTACCATGGTCATTTTACCATGGTCATAATATGTTTTTCACTAACCTGGATCTGAAACTGGATTGAAAATAAGGGCTTCAACCACCAAGGACACGAAGTTACACGAAGGAAAGCAACTCACGCATGAATTCCTTCGTGTTACTTCGTGTCCTTAGTGGTTAATGGTTGTCCAGTCCACACGGCTAACTATCCTCGCCCACCTTGAGCACCGCCAGAAACGCTTCCTGCGGAATATCCACGCGCCCGATGCGCTTCATGCGCCGTTTGCCTTCTTTTTGCTTTTCCAGCAGCTTGCGCTTTCGCGAAATGTCGCCGCCGTAGCACTTCGCGATGACATTCTTGCGTATCGCCGAGACGGTTTCGCGGGCAATAATCTTTGACCCAATCGACGCCTGGATCGCGACTTCGAACATCTGCCGGGGAATCAATTCCCTCATCTTGGAAACCAGCAGCTTGCCGCGCTCATAGGCGAAATCGCGATGAACAATAATGGAAAGCGCGTCCACCGGCTCGCCCGCCACCAGGATGTCGAGTTTCACCATCGGCGACTCCCAGTAATCCGCGAGGTGATAGTCGAGCGAAGCGTAGCCGCGGGACACCGACTTCAGGCGGTCATAAAAATCGAGCACAATCTCGTTCAGCGGCAGCTCGTAGTGCAACATCACCCGCGATGAGCTGACGTACTCAAACGTTTTCTGTTTGCCGCGCTTGTCTTCCACCAGCTTCAGGATTCCGCCGACATACTCTTCATTGGAGAGAATAGTGGCCAGAATCACCGGCTCTTCCACCTTGGCAATCTCGCTCGGGTCGGGCCAGCGTGAAGGGTTGTCCACTTCGATCAATGTGCCGTCTGTCTTGGTGATTTTGTAGCGCACGCCGGGCGCCGTCGTGATCAGTTCCAGGTTGAACTCGCGCTCCAGCCGCTCCTGGATGATTTCCATGTGCAGAAGTCCCAGAAAGCCGCAACGGAAACCGAAGCCCAGGGCCACGGAACTTTCGGGCTCGAAGAAAAATGAAGAATCGTTGAGCCGTAATTTTTCCAGCGCCTCGCGCAACTGGGTGTGCTCGTGCGCGTCCACGGTATAGAGCCCGGCAAAAACCATAGGCTTGATTTCTTCAAAGCCAGGCAGGGGTTCGATCGCGGGATTAGCCTCATCGGTGATGGTGTCGCCGATTTTCGTGTCGGCCACCGTCTTGCTATTGGCCATCAGGAAGCCCACCTCGCCGGCCCGCAGTTCATCTACCTCAACCGGCTTTGGAGTCAGGACACCGAGCGTTTCAACCTCTAACACGCGGCCATTCCACATAAGTCGGATTTTTTGTCCCTTGCGGATGGTGCCCTCGAAAACACGAGTCAGCACGATCACGCCGCGGTAGGGATCGAACCAGGAGTCGAAAATCAGCGCCTGCAGCCGATTCTCCGGATTTCCCTTGGGAGGCGGGACGCGCTTGACGATGGCCTCGAGAACGTCGGGCACACCCAGGCCGGTCTTGGCGCTGATCAGCACCGCATCGGAAGCATCCAGTCCAACCGCCCCCTCGATCATCTCTTTGGTGCGCTCTACATCGGCGCTGGGCAGGTCGATCTTGTTGATGACGGGAATAATTTCCAGCCGGTTGTTGATCGCAAGATAGGCGTTGGCCAGCGTTTGCGCTTCCACCCCCTGCGAAGCATCGACCACGAGCAACGCGCCTTCGCACGACGCCAGCGAGCGCGAGACTTCATAGGAAAAGTCCACATGGCCTGGGGTGTCGATCAGGTTGAGCTGGTAAGTATGTCCGTCTTGCGCCGTGTACATCATGCGGACGGCGTGGGCCTTGATAGTGATGCCGCGTTCTCGCTCCAGGTCCATGGAGTCGAGCACCTGGGCCTGCATCTCACGTGCGGTCAGCGAACCGGTCAGCTCGAGCAGGCGGTCTGCCAGCGTGGATTTGCCGTGGTCAATGTGGGCAATAATCGCAAAATTGCGAATAAACGCGCGGTCCATGGCTGCGGCGGTCAATGTCTGATTCTAACAGGGGGCAGACGGCGGCCGTCGGCGCCCAGATTGGTAGGAGCTCGAGGCCGTCGCGCCTCAAGTACAATCCAGCGCTGAGGGCCCTGAACAGCAATGCTCGTGCTCGCCTCCGCCTCGCCGCGCCGCCAGGAATTATTGCGCAACGCAGGTATTCCATTCACCGTCTTTGCCACCAATATTCCTGAAGAACCGCAATCCGGAGAAAGCGGACGCGATTGCGCCCAACGCCTGGCTCGGGAAAAAGCGCGGGCAGCACTCCGTCAGCAGCCCGGAAAACTTGTGCTGGCCGCCGACACGGTCGTCATCGTGAACGGTGAAATCCTCGGCAAACCTCGGGACGAAGCCGATGCCGCGCGCATGCTCCACCTTCTTTCCGGCAAAACCCATCAAGTCACCACCGGCGTCTGCCTCGCGGGCCCGCTGAGAACCGGGAACGAAAAACTGAAAACTGAATTCGAAGACACCCGTTCCGAAACCACGCTAGTGACCATGACCGCGCTTAGCGATGAAGATATTCGTTCCTACATCAGAAGCGGTGAACCCATGGACAAAGCCGGCGCGTATGCCATACAGGGCACCGCCTCGCGTTGGATTCCGCGCATCGAAGGAGACTATTTCAATGTGGTGGGATTGCCGGTGGCGCTGGTGTACCGGATGCTAAAGCTGCATAAATCAGGTCTCGAGTGACCTGTGCCAGAAGTTTCCCAAGAAGGGCAGGAGCCTTCGATTAAGCCTTCTTATCTGGATCCTGCTCGCCATCTTTCAGGCCGGCTTTGAAGTTCTTGATGCCCTCGCCCAGGCCCTTACCCAGATCGGCCAACTTGCTCGGCCCAAAAATGAGCAGCGCAATGGCCAAAATGATCAGAATCTCCGGCAAGCCTAATTTTCCAGGCATGGAAAGCCTCCCCGTGGGTTCGCCAGGCGCGCTGCAGAGCGCATACGAGGCAGTTGAACACCTGTGGAAATTCTAGGCTTCCCGGTGCAAGGAGTCAAAGTATGCGACTGAATACCCGGAACAGATGCCAGAACTACACTGATTCAATCAGTTCCGCCAGCAGCGCTGCCCGGCGGGGCAATTCGGCAATCGTGACGTACTCATGCGTGGCATGGGCGCCCTCCCCGACGCCGCCCAAGCCGTCGAGTGTAGAAATTCCCAGGTTCGCGGTGAAATTTCCGTCAGAGCCACCGCCCACCGATGCCTCTTCCAGTTTCCAGCCCAACCGTTTTGCAATCTCCGAGGCTTGCCGGTAAAGCGCCGCTACGCCGGCGGTCCGCTCCATCGGCGGACGGTTTATGCCGCCCTTGATCTCCAGCTTGCATTTGCGATTGAAAGGCCGGAGCGCCCGCAGTTGGCGATCGATTCCCGGCGCATCCTTCATCCGCGCCACGCGCACGTCGAGCGACGCCGTCGCCTGCGCCGGAATCACGTTCGTGCGAGTCCCTCCGGAGATTAGCCCGACATTCAAGGTGAGGCCGCGCTTTACATCGACCAGCTTGGAGATCGCCGTGATTTGCCTTGCCAGCTCCACAATCGCGCTCTCGCCCTTATCAAAATCGAGGCCGGAGTGCGCCGCTTTCCCCATAACCTTGATGGTGTATTCGCCGACGCCTTTGCGCGCGGTCTTGACTGCGCCCTTCAGTCCGTAAGAAGGCTCCAGCACCAGCACCGCCGCGGATCTCCTGGCCAGGCTTTCGGTAATGGGGCGTGAGGACTCGCTCCCTACTTCTTCGTCGGAAACCAGCAGCACCGTGACCGGACGCGGCAAGCTGTCATTGTGCCAGGTGCGTAGCCCATCAAGCGCATGCAGCATCAGGGCGATGCCCGACTTCATGTCGAGCGCCCCCGGGCCCCAGAGTCGCCCGTCATCGACGCGACAAGGCATGCCGGCGAGCGTGCCTAACGGATAGACAGTGTCGATATGTCCTAACAGGAGAACTGGCTTGCCGCTGCGCTCGGTGGCGAAGTCCACTTGCAGGTGGTCGCCGAAGTCCTGCGTGCGATGAAACTTTGCGTGCCCGCCAAGCCCTTCGAAGCGTCCCGCTAAGAGGGCGCCCAGGCGGTCGACGGCCGGCTTGTTGTCGCTGGGCGATTCGATTTCCACCAACTGCCGAATGGTTTCGGTGATGGCATCCTTGCGGTCAAGGAAGAAGCGTAAACGGTTGGCGCTCTCCGCGGGAACGGCTTTCGTGGCCGGTGCTTTGACCTGAGCTATTTTCACCTGGGCTTTTTTCTTCTGGGCTCTCTTCATCACTTCCTTTGTACCTCATACTGTCATCTCTCGCTCTGCCGCGGCCGAGTCGCGGTACAGTATAATCTTCGCTCCTGGCGTCCCAAGCCCGGCGAGAGAAAATGACCGACACCGCTCACCCTGCAACCGCGGCTCCAGCGGCGGAAAAGACCACGCTGGATATCGTTGACATCTTCCGCATCCTGCCTCACCGTTTTCCCTTTTTGCTGATCGATCGCGTGCTGGAAATCGAGCGCAAGCAGCGGATCGTGGCCATCAAGAATGTCACCATCAATGAGCCGTTTTTCGCCGGACACTTTCCCAATCTGCCGATCATGCCGGGAGTGCTGATTGTCGAAGCCATCGCGCAGGCGGGCGGCGCATTGCTGCTGACCGAAGTCGAGGACCGGAGCGGCAAACTCATCATGTTCACCGGCATTGAACGGGCCCGCTTCCGCCGCCCGGTTGTTCCCGGAGATCAGCTCCGCATCGAAGTTACGTTGAAGGGCTGGCGGCCTAGATTGCACATGATCGCCGCCCGCATGGAAGGGATAGTCACTGTCGGCAGCAAGCGTGTGGCGGAAGCCACCGTCAGTTGCCAGTTGGTGGATAGCGTACGTGGGCGGGGCGCGGCGGTGGAGGACTCAGAGTCGTAAGCTTAAGCTGCCAGCAACAAGACCAGCGCGGCCAGGAAAACAATCTCGCGCGATGATTTCATGACGCAATCTTCCGCAAACATCCATCCCACCGCGATTGTCGATGCGAATGCCAGAATTCATCCCTCATGCAAGATCGGCCCTTACTGTGTGATTGGTCCGCAAGTAGAACTGGGAGAAGCGTGCCGTCTGGTTTCCCATGTCACCATCGAAGGACCAACCAAAATTGGCGCCGACAATGGCTTCTTTCCCTTCTGCTCAATCGGCATGGCGCCGCAGGATCTGACCTACGCGGGCGAACCCACGCGGCTTGAAATCGGCGACCACAACCAGATTCGCGAGTTCGTTACCATCAACCGCGGCACCGTCAAGGGCGGCGGGATCACCCGTGTGGGCAACCACACGCTGATCATGGCCTATACCCACGTGGCGCACGACTGTGACATCGGCGACCATGTGATTCTCGCCAACGCCGCGACCCTGGGGGGCCACATCACGGTGGGAGAATGGGCGGTGGTGGGGGCGCTTTGCCCGGTCCATCACTTTGTTCGCATCGGAGCCCACTCTTTCATCGGCGGCGGCACAACTGTCACTCGCGACGTGCTTCCGTTTTCGAAAACCGCCGCCGCCCGAGATACCCATGCCTACGGTCTGAACGCTGTGGGCCTGGAACGGCGTGGCTTCAGCAAAGAACGCATCCGCAAAATTCACCACGCATATAAACTTCTGCTGGCCTCCAAACTCAACACTTCGCAGGCGCTGGAGCGACTGAAGGGCGGAGCCCGACCGCGGAGAAGATGTGGACATACTGATAAACTTCATCGAAGCTTCGGAACGTGGCGTCATCAAATAAGCTGACGCGTGGCCTAGCGTTAGCAGATCGGCCAGAGCCCAGGGCATAACTTCGCGTCGTGGAGGGCGTATGGGATTGTCCACTCGTCGAGCACGTCGATCGCAGGGTCTTTTTCCAGTTGCGCCCGGACCATGGCGCTCACCAGTTTCTCGACGTTGCCCTGAGCTTCGGATTTGCGTTCAGTGAACTCATTTAATCCGACTTTGTTAGCTTCGAGACCCGAATTGATCCGCTGCTTCAAACCATTTTCACACTGGATGGAGAATTTGAAGCGATGCCGCGCCGCTGACCGCACGGCCGCACCCCAAAGAAATCCTGACGGGTGCTGGACGATGGTCGGCTCTTCAGGCATAAAAGTTTCGGCGACGAAAAAAGATTCCCGGTTCAAGGATTGTGCTACGTGATGCAAATCATAAGCAAGCGTTCTGCCGATCACTTTCCAGTTCACAACGCTTCGGGGAGAAGCCGCTGACCATGGCGGAACGGATTGGTCTTATCGCCGGGAACGGAAGTTTTCCTTTGCTGGTGCTGGATGCGGCCCGGGCTCAGGGTTTCGACGTCATTGTGGCTGCCATCAAGGAAGAGGCTTTCCCGGAAATTGAGGCGCACGGCGCTACTGCGGTGCACTGGCTTTCCCTGGGTGAATTGTCCAAACTGATCGAGACTTTTCAACGCGAGGGCGTGCGGCGTGCAGTCATGGCCGGGCAGGTGAAGCATAAGCAGATTTTCTCCAGTATCCGGCCCGACTGGAGGCTGGCCAAGTTATTGCTTTCGCTTGGTACCCGCAACACCGATTCTTTGCTGGGTGCAGTCGCCAAAACGCTGGCCGATGAGGGCATCACGCTGGAAAATTCAACGGCGTTTCTTGAGCCCCTGTTAGCCAAGGCAGGTGTGCTGACCAAGCGCGAGCCAACGGCGTCAGAGAAGAAGAACATCGACTACGGACGCACCGTCGCCCGTCACGTGGCTCAGTACGACATTGGGCAGACTGTAGTAGTCGCGGAATCTGCCTGCGTCGCGGTAGAAGCGATGGAGGGTACCGACGCGGCGATCGAACGAGCCGGACAAATTATGCGCTCCCTGGCCGGCGACGCCTCCACGCTGAGCCGTGAACTCACGGTGGTCAAGATCGCCAAACCGAATCAGGATATGCGTTTCGACGTGCCCGTCGTCGGAGTGAAAACGGTTGAGGTGATGCGCCGGGCCGGGGCCACTTGCCTGGCGCTCGATGCTGGAAAGTGCCTGCTGTTGGATGGAAAAGCGGTGATCTCGGCTGCCGATTCCGCTAACATCACGATCGTTGCCGACTAACCCGTCCCCGGGAGAACGCCATGACTGAAAGTGTCCGCCTTGCCGATCAAATTCGCCGCGCCTTCGAAGGCACCGCCTGGCACGGTGATTCCATGCTCGAACTGCTGGCCGGGGTGAATGCCAAAACTGCGGCCGCCAAGCCGATCAAGGGAGCGCACAGCATCTGGGAGCTTCTTCTGCACATCGCCGCCTGGGACGACGCTGTCCGCCGGCACATTGGGGGCGAGGCCGTAGACTTGAGCGACGAGCAGAATTTCCCTCCAGTGAAGGACGTCAGCGAAGCGGCCTGGCGCCAGGCCGTTGAGTCCGTTAAGCAAACTCACAACGAACTGATCAAAGCAGTCGCCGTCTTTCCCGACGCCCGCCTGCAAGATCCGGTTCCAGGCAAAACCGAGAACTACTACAACTTCTTTTACCTGTTCAGCGGCATTGTGCAGCACGAGATCTACCACGCGGGCCAGATCTCATTGCTGAAAAAGTTCCAATGAACCCGGCGACTGACAAGTTCGTCAACGTGGCCGTGGTCGGGGCAGGCGCCTTCGGGCGCAATCACGCCCGCATCTATAAACAACTGGCGCAGGAGGGCGAGCCGGTTCGGCTGCTCGGAGTCGTCGACCCTGATGTCACGCGGGCCGACTCCGTTGCCAGGGAATTTGGTTGCCGCGCCTTCGGCTCCGTCGAACAGCTCATCACAACCCATAGCGAAACCCAAGCCGCCTCGGTAGCTGTGCCCACAGTCCGTCATCTGGAGACTGCCAAAGCTCTTATGGAAGCCGGGGTTGACGTTCTGGTGGAGAAGCCTCTGGCTTCGTCATTGGCGGATGCAGATGAACTGGTCGGCCTGGCAAAGAGGCTGGACCGTGTGGGGCAAGTCGGTCACCTGGAAAGATTCAATCCGGCGGTTCGAGCCACCGCCGCGCTCATCACCAAGCCTATGTTTTTTGAGGTGCACAGGCTCAGCATATTTACGCCACGGTCTCTCGACGTGGACGTCGTTCTCGACCTGATGATTCACGATCTCGATGTCGTGCTCTCATTCGTGAATTCGCCGGTGAAGGAAATTCGCGCCGTGGGTCTCCCGATTCTTTCCGGCAAGACCGATATCGCCAATGTCCGCCTGGAATTTGAGTCGGGATGCGTGGCCAATTTCACCGCCAGCCGAGTCTCAACCGAACGGGTGCGCAAGATTCGCTTCTTTCAACCCCGGCAGTATGTCTCTCTGGACTACAGCCGCCAGGACGTTCTTGTGTTTAGCGTCGGCGAAGCCGGTGAGGCAGCCGGAACTCCCTCGGTGAATCCGCAAATCAAGGTTGCCAAGCCCACGATCGTGGCGGAAGAACCTCTCCGGGCTGAACTTAGATCATTTCTCGAATCGGTTCGGACGCGTTCCAGACCTCTGGTCTCATTTGAAGACGGCCGCCGCGCCCTGGCCGTCGCTCTGGATATTGTGGATACCATCCGCGAACACGCGAAGAAAGTTCAACTGGACCGCATGCACCGCTAATTCGAGAGTGAAAACCCGCGTAAGTGCTTGCAAGTGAATGCCTGGCCGACTTCTGCTTTTACACTTCTTGACAATCGATCGTCGGGGTTCGCAGTATTCTTTATTGACCAGTCAGGTACAAACTTAAGTGCCTGCACACTCTGCTTTTTCGCAGATATTTGCGAAAGATGCGAAAATAGAAAGTGCTCCGGAATTTCAGTGTTGATTCCGGAAAACAAACCCTATATTCCAGCAACTCAGGGTGGGTCAGTCGTGTCTAACGCAATAAGCCAGCAGGTCAATGCCAGCCACTGAAATCCCGCCGCGAAACCCCGCTCCTGTTGCGCCATCGCCCACGCCCCCCGGCAGCGATCTATACGACGCAGGCAGTTGGGAGTCCGCCTACACGGAGATGCACGATGTTCCCGCCCTGCTGATCCAGTTGCAGGACGATCTTTCGCGCTCGCGGCAACGGGAAGCCTTCTGGATTTCGGTGGTGGTTCACCTGGCCATCGTCATCCTGGCGGTCAACTCAACCCGGTTTGAAAACTTGCTCCATCGGCGTTCGGTCGTCATCGTAAGTCCTGAAGACCTGATGCACCAGAAAGAGCTTACTTATCTCGAGCTTCCGCCGGACGAGCAGAAGGTCAGCCAGCGGCCGAAGTCCAACATTATTTCGGACAAGGATCGGGTGGCGCAATCCAAGGCGCCGCAGTTGGATCGCAAGGAACTGAAGAAGATTCTCGATAGCGCCCGCCCCGGACGGCCCCAACCGAGCGGCGCTCCAGCGCCCTCGCAGCAACCGGCCGCGCCCGCTCCCGCCGCCGCCGACCAGAATCCTCCGGCACAGCAGGAAGCGCCACCGCCCAGCCAGACCGCGCGTCTGCAGACTCCGACGGCGGCGACTCCGAAAGCTACCTTCAACACCGGCGCGATGTCGGCGGGATCGGCGATCGAACAGGCGGCTCGGGCGGCCATGTCGAATCGTGGCGGATACGGCGGCGATAACGGCGACTACGGTCTGGGCCAGGGCAAGCAAGCCGGGGAGGCAATCGGGCCGCTCGATGTGCTGAGCGACACCATGGGCGTGGACTTCGGTCCGTACCTTGCCCGGGTGCTGCATGATGTGCGCGAGAACTGGTATCGCATCATCCCCGAGTCGGCTCGGGCGCCGCTCATGAAAAAAGGGAAAGTTTCGATTGAGTTTGCCATCCTGAAAGACGGCCAAGTCGCGGGCTTGCAGATCGTGGGCAGCTCAGGCGACATCGCGCTCGATCGCGCCGCCTACGGCGGAATCACCGCCTCCAAACCTTTTCCACCACTGCCCACCGAGTTCGGCGGACAATACCTGGCGCTGCGCTTCCACTTCTTCTACAACCCGGACAAATCGGATCTGCAGTAAGTAGTCGTTCGTCTCACCACACCCGGCAGCGATTCTCCCGCACCATTGCTGAACCGGCCTTGCAATGAAAGGCCTGCTGAAATTCCGGCGTGTTGGCAACTACTCCGTTGGCTCGATATTTGTCCGGGGAGTGCGGGTCGATGGTGGCGTACATGCGCTGGGATTCGTCGCGGGTGTTGGAGCACCAGCTCTGTCCGTAGCCGATGAAGAAGCGTTGTTCCGGGGTGAAGCCATCGATCGAATCCAGCTTCTTGCCGCGAGTTTCATCCTGCCAGGCCATGTAAGCCAGCATCAGGCCGCCCAGGTCAGCGACGTTCTCGCCCAGGGTGAGTTGGCCGTTGATCTTGATGTCATCCACCGCAACATATTGCGAATACTGGTCGGAGACGCAACTGGCGCGCTGTTCGAACTGTTTCCCGTCCTCCTGGGTCCACCAGTCGCGCAGATTGCCTTGCGCGTCAAATTGCCGGCCTTCGTCGTCGAAGCCGTGAGTGAGTTCGTGGCCAATGGTGGCGCCCATATCGCCGTAGTTCGGAGCGTCGTCCGCCTTGGGATCGAAAAACGGCGGCTGCAGAATGCCAGCCGGAAAATTAATGTCGTTGATCTGCGGATTGTAATAGGCATTCACCGTGGGCGGCGTCATACCCCATTCGCCTCGGTCCACCGGCTTGCCAATCTTGGCCAGTTGCCGGTGAAACTCAAATGTGCGGGCGCGCATTGCGTTGCCCATGGCGTCGCTGCGCGAAATGGTCAGCGTGCTGTAGTCGCGCCACTTGTCGGGATAGCCGATCTTGTTGGCTACGGCGTGTAGTTTTTCCAACGCTCGCTGCTTGGTCTCAGGAGACATCCAGGTGAGACTCTGGATGTCGTGTCTCCATAGCCAACTCGATTTCCTTGACCATCTTCTGGGCTCGTTGCTGAGCCTCTGGGGGAAACGCGCGCTTCACGTAAGCCTGTCCCAATGCCTCGCCCAGGTGGTTGTCGGTGTAACTTACGCAACGCCTCCAGCGCGGCTCGAGCTCCTGCGCGCCCGACAAGGTCTTGCCGAAGAAATCGAAGTCGGTATTCACAAAGGCCGAGGAAAGGTAGGACGCACCGGCGTGCACCAGATGCCAGCGCAGGTAAGCCTTCCAGCTTTCCAGGTCTTCTTTCTGAAGCTCCGCCTCCATGGCCTTGAAGAACTCCGGCGCAGTCACATTCAACGTGCTTAACCCCGGCTGACCGGTCTCCGAGAAATATTGCTTCCAATCGAAGGACGGGCTGAGCGTCTCCAGTTGCTCGCGCGTCATCTTGTGATAAAGCAGCTTGGGGTCGCGACGCTCGACCTGGGTGAGCGACCCGTTGGCCAGCGCGGTCTCGATGCGCATCACTGTTTGCGCCTCGGTGGCGGCGACGCTCGGCGAATCGCCCAGCAATTCGAACATCTTCTGCACGTGAGCCAGATAGGCCTGACGAAGCTCCACTGATTTCGGATCGGTCTTAACGTAGTAGTCGCGATCCGGAAGCCCCAGCCCATCCTGATCAACCTCGGCGATCACCTGCGTGGAGTCCTTGTAGTCCTGGTTGGAGCTGAAGTCGAACAAGGCGCCGGTGTTGACCATGCCGGCAGCGACCCGCGCAATGTCCCGTTTGGACTGCATGGTTTTGATTTGCTCGAACTGGGCTTTCAGCGGAGATGTTCCGGCAGCTTCAATCGTCTTCTCATCCATGCAGGCGGTGTAGTAGTCGCCAATCTTCTGTTTGACCGGATCTTTGTCGGGCGCGGGCGCGGCCGCCTCTTCCAGAATTTCGCGCAGCAGCACCCGGTTATCGTCCGCCAGCTTGGCAGAGAGGCCCCAACTGGTTTTGTCAGGCGGGATGGGATTCTTCTTCAGCCAGCCGCCGCACGAGTAAGTAAAAAAGTCCGTGCAGGGATCGACGCCAGGGTCCATGGAATCGACGTCGAGGACGGAATGATACGAGGTTGAAGTGCTTTGTGAATACGCGATGGGTGCGGCAAGAATCGGCGCCAGAACGGCGAGTGCGAATGCAATTCGAAACATTGATCTCCTTCAGCCTCAGCCGGGCAGCTACACTCCTGCCTCGGTTTCAGACGCTGCTACGCAACTTTCGTGAGCAAGGTTCCCACGACCCAGGCGCGGCCTACATAATCGGATACGCTAAACGCACCAGCGTTCGCTCCGAGAATGGTACGTAAAGCAGCGCTGCGGCGGCCGCAAACGCCGCTCCGAATCCAATCTTGCCCGTCATCAGAAAGGGAGCGATCGCCCACAACTGGTCCAGGCCCAATATCATGGGGAACAGCCGTTGGAACTTTTCGCCCAGCTTTTGATGATCAAAGGCTACCGCCGATAACAGATAGAAACGCAATGGGATGCCGACCCCGGCAGTGATCAGCACGGCGGCAAAGATAGCGAACGCTGCCCAGGCTGGCAAGAACGCGGCGGTCACACGGTCGACTTCCGGCAGGCGGAACAGCGCTGCCACGTAGAAACACAGATACATCACCTGGATCAGGCCGAAAAGTCCCCGGGTCAGCCCGCGCCGAGGCAACGGGACGTCGAGATCGCGATGAAGTGCGACGATCGGCGCGGCGGCATTGTTATTTTCCGCCGCAGGCGGAATCGGCTCCAGTGCCTGTGAGTTCGGATTTGTTCGTTCTACCGGCGCCAGGAAACGATATCCTCTCCGCGCCAGGGTCTCCACGTAGCGGGGGCTGGACGCTGAATCCCCGAGTGCCTCCCGCAGCTTGTTCACCGCTGTGTTCAGGCTGTGGTCGAAATCCACGAAGGTGTCCGCGGGCCACAACTTCTGGCGAAGGTCCTCGCGGGTCACAACCTCCCCGGGACGTTCCAGGAAGTACGCCAAAACCTGAAAGGGCTGCTCCTGCAGACGCACCCGGACGCCGTTTTTGTGCAGTTCCCCAGCAGAAAGGTCCGCGGTAAACACTCCAAAGCGCACGATTTTCCGGGCGGAACTGCTCTCTGGCGTGGACACGACAGCCCGAAGTTTAGCATTTGATGTAGGCGCTACAATGTTGCCGTGCCTGCAGGCCCTCCACTTCCGGCGCCGCCAAATCCCTCTTCGACCGAACCCTCGCGCGGAGCCAGGCGATCTCGACCTCTCATAATCAGATATGAAACCGTCGGCATTTTGATCATTGGCGTGCTGATCCTGCTTTTCACTCTGCTGCGCTACTGGCATCACATTCCCTGGGGTGCCCGCTGATCGTGTCTTCAGAGCCCTCGCTCGCAGTGGTGCTCGGCCCGACGGCAAGCGGGAAGACTGCACTATCCCTGGCACTCGCGGAGCGCTTTCAGGGCGAGATCGTGAACTGCGACTCGGTGGCCATGTACCGGGAGTTTGAGATTGGCACAGCGAAGCCGACTCCCGCCGAGCGCGCTCAGGCCAGTCACCATCTGCTCGACTTTGTTGACGCCACGGGCTACATCACGGCTGGCGACTACGCCCGCGAGGCTCGTGATGTGCTGCGGCAAATCAACTCTCGAGGAGCTTTGCCGATTGTGGTCGGCGGAACCGGACTCTATCTCCGCGCGCTCCTGGATGGCCTCTTCGCCGGTCCGCCCAGGTCGGAGGAACTACGAGAGCGTTTGCGCGAGCGTGCCGGAGAGCGGGGCCCAGGCTATCTCCATCGGATTTTGAGACGGCTTGACCCCGACGCCGCCCTGAAAATTCACGCCAACGACATACCCAAACTGGTGCGCGCCGTTGAAGTCTGCCTGGCCTCGCGAACGAAAATGAGCGAGATGTGGAAGCAGGGTCGCGATCCGTTGCAGGGTTTTCGAATCGTTCGACTAGGACTTGATCCCGACCGCAACGCACTTTACGAACGAATCAACCAGCGCGCCGCACGGATGTTTAACGAAGGCCTGGTAGAGGAAACCAGGACGCTGCTGGAAAAATACGGCGACGCGGCTCGTCCCCTGGCCGCTCTCGGCTACAAGCAGGCGGTCGCGCTCGTACGAGGCCAGTCCGATCGCGATACCGCGCTGCAAGCCGCACAACAGGCCCATCGAAATTATGCCAAGCGCCAGATGACCTGGTTCCGGCGGGAGCCGGATGTAATTTGGCTGACTGGTTTCGGAGATGACCCAGCCGTGCAGAATCAGGCGATTTCGGCGATCGCGAGCTTGCGCTGAGCCCCGAGTAGCGCCGGCGTGGCGCCGGCTGTCTGGGCGGCGTCTCGCCGCCCGATTAGCGGGAGTCGGGTGGCGCACCCTGGAAATATAACTGACTGCGGGCGGGACGCCCGCCGGACAGCCGGCGAGACGCCGGCGCTACTCAACTCTTCAGAATATCTTCCAGCGTCTTTTTCAAATCCGGATGTTGAAACTGGTATCCACTCGCGATCAGCTTGGCAGGTTCCACGCGCTGGCTCGCCAGAAACAGTTCGTCGCCCATCTCTCCAAAAACCAGGTGAACGGCAAAGGCGGGCATGGGGAAGAGTGCGGGACGTTTTATCACCGAGGCCAGCGTCTTGGTGAACTTGGCATTCGACACCGGATTCGGCGAGACGGTGTTGACCGGACCTTGCAGCGAGTCGTGGCTCAGCACGTGGCGAATTGCCCCCACGACGTCATCGACCGCGACCCAGCTCCACCACTGCCGCCCATTGCCGAGCCGGCCGCCCAGCCCCATGCGGAACGGGGGAAGCATTTTCGGCAAAGCGCCGCCCTCCCCACTCATCACCACCCCGAAGCGCAATTGTGCGGTACGAATTCCGGCAGCAGCCGCAGGTTGGGCGGCAGCCTCCCACTGGCGGCAGATTTCGGCGGCAAATCCCTGTCCTGACGGGCTATCTTCCCGCAGAATCTCGTCGCCGCGATCGCCGTAGAAGCCCACAGCAGAAGCAGAAATGAACACCCGTGGGCGCTGCGGAGCTTTACCTGCGGCTTCCGCCAGATGACCCGTGCCCTGAATGCGGCTGTCACGGATGCGTCGCTTCTTGGCCTCGGTCCACCGGCCAACAATGGTTTCCCCGGCCAGGTGAATCACCGCATCGAAGCCCGAAACCACGTCAGGCGATAGCGGACGAGACGGGTCCCACACAATCTGATCGTTGCCGGCAGCCGCGGCGCGAACCAGCCGCGTTACCGCGAATCCATCCGCTCTTAAAGATCGCAGAAGAGCCGCGCCGATCGGCCCTGAAGACCCGCTGACGAGAATGCGCATTTCAGTTTCAACTCTAGCAGATCGTGTCTGCCCCGTTGCGCGGCGTGGACCTGCCCGGAGCCACGGCGAAAGGGCTCCCGCCCGCGCCCAACGCAGCGCCCACGCTATAATCGTGCATGGGGACCCTGCGCCAACAGTTCGCAACTAACGTCCTCACGGTGACCAAGTTCCGTGAGTTGATGCGCAGGATGCGGGCCAACCGCCCCAATGACGATCTTGAACTCATCCGCAAGGCCTACGAATTTTCCCAGAAACATCATGCCGGCCAGAGCCGCGCCTCCGGCCAGCCCTATCTGGTCCACCCGCTGGAAGTAGCGTTGGTTCTGGCGGAAATGAAAATGGACCCGGTAGCCATTGCCGCCGGACTGCTGCACGATTCCGTCGAAGACACCTCGGTGACGGTCGTCGATATCCGCAAGGAGTTCGGCGAGCAGGTGGCGCACATCGTCGAGGGCGTCACCAAGATCAGCGCCATCGATTTCGCCACCCGCGAAGAACAGCAAGCCGAGAACCTGCGCAAGATGATGCTGGCCATGGTGGACGACATTCGCGTCGTGCTCATCAAGCTGGCCGACCGTCTGCACAACATGCGCACCCTGGAACATTTGCCGCCGGATCGTCAGCAGAAAATCGCTCGCGAGACCCTCGATATTTACGCACCAATCGCCCATCGCCTCGGCATGGGCAAGATCCGCGGTGAACTGGAAGACCTCGGGTTCCGCTACGTGGATCCCATCGGATATCAGCAAGTCCAGGAAGCGGTCGAGGCTCGTCGCAAAGACGGAGAAACCTTCCTGGCCAAGGTCGAGGTCATATTCCGCGACAAACTCAAAGAGGCCGGAATCATCGCGACGGTGGAAAGCCGCATCAAGCGCCTCTATAGCATCCACAAGAAACTGCAACGGCAGAAGATCGCTGTCGAACAGGTCTACGATCTCTACGCCATGCGCGTGATCACGCGGTCGGTCCAGGATTGCTACGCGGTGCTGGGCATCATCCACAACTTGTGGCGGCCGGTGCCGGGCCGGATTAAAGACTTTATCGCCATGCCCCGGCCAAATTTTTACCAGTCGTTGCACACCTCGGTCATTTCAGAGGACGGCATACCCTTCGAAGTGCAGATCCGCACCGAGGAAATGCACAAGATGGCCGAAGAAGGTATCGCCGCGCACTGGAAATACAAAGACGGTCCAGTCTCGGCGCAGGATGAGCAACGGCTGGCCTGGCTGCGCCAGGTGGTGGAGTGGCAGCGGGACGTCTCTGATCCCAGCGAATTTCTTTCTACGCTGAAAATCGACCTTTATCCCGAAGAGGTTTACACCTTCACTCCCAAGGGAAAGGTCGTAGTCTTGCCGCGCGATTCTTCTCCCATCGACTTCGCCTATTCGGTTCACACCGAGGTAGGCCACAGTTGTGTGGGCGCCAAAGTAAACGGGCGGATGGTTCCCCTGCGTTTCAAACTGCACAGCGGCGACATCGTCGAAATCCTCACCCAGACCGGGCACAAGCCCAGTCGCGACTGGCTGGCCATCGCCAAATCATCCCGCGCCCGCAACAAGATCAAGCACTGGCTCAATGTCCATCAGCGCGAGCGCGCCATTGAGATTGGCCGAAAGCTGATCGAGAAAGAAGCGCGGAAGTATCGCGTGGCGCTGAAAGATATCAAGGACGAAGAGTTGCAGAAGATCGCCG
Source organism: Terriglobia bacterium (assembly GCA_963734265.1). Classification (GTDB taxonomy): domain Bacteria; phylum Acidobacteriota; class Terriglobia; order Terriglobales; family Acidobacteriaceae; genus JAIQFF01. The sequence goes on along the minus strand of CAVTGN010000006.1, from coordinate 211,160 downwards.
CCGACTACGGCGTAGGACGGCCGGACGACCTCATGGCCGGAATCGGCTATGGAAAATTCTCCGCGCGGCAGATATTGGGACGCCTGTCTCCCTCTGCCAGCCAGCCCCTGGCGGAAGACGAGCCCGAGAAAACCAGCGGCCTAGCCAGCGTGGTGCGCCGTGTTTTCGGTGGCGACCAAAACAACAACGCCATCCGCGTCAAGGGACAGGGCGACCTGCTGGTCTATCGGGCACGCTGTTGTAATCCGATTCGCGGCGAATCCATCGTCGGCTACGTGACCCGCGGCAAAGGCGTTGCCGTCCACGCGCTCAATTGTCCCAACGTGATGAACCTGATGTACGAACCGGAACGGCGAATCGACGTCGAGTGGTCCCAGGACGATGGCACGCCCAACGCCTATCCGGTGAAACTCACCGTATTCTGCGACGACCGCTTCGGCATGTTGAAGCAGATCACCGCCGTCATCAGCGATACCAAAACCAACATCCGCAACATCGAAGCCCGCACCAATAACGGCCAGGCCAACGTCGACATCGTGCTCGACATCGCAGACTTGAAGCACTTGGAAAACATCGTCAATGGCGTACGCAAAATCCCCGGCGTCCACGACGTACAACGCCTCCAGAAAATCTAGCCGCGCCCAACTGAGAACAGACAACTTGAAACTAGAAACTGGTTTTATATCTTCGGCGGGTTCTCTATCTGCCTCGGCTGGTTTTGGATCTGTGGCCGGTTTTCATCTGCCGGTTCTTGTCTGCAGCACGTGTGTTCGTCGCCGCGAGTTTTTATCTGCGACTGTTTCTCTATCTCGCCGCCCCAGCCTTCGCAAACGAGGAGTCCCAGTTGACTGCAGCCGCGCCGATCTGCGTTAATCTCTGGTGATTCCGGAGGCTCCATGCGCGACGTGATTGCGACCAAGGACGGACCGCAGGCGATTGGCCCTTATTCCCAGGCAATCCGCGCAGGCGGATTCGTATTCGTCTCCGGCCAGGTGGCCATCGACCCTTTGAACCAGCAGGTGATCAGCGGAGACGTGGCCGCCCAGACCGATCGCGTGTGCAAGAATCTTTCCGCAATCCTGACCGCAGCCGGCAGCAGCCTCCAGAAGGTAGTGCGCTCCACCGTGTTCCTGAAGAATATGGGAGACTTCGCCGCCATGAACGAAGTCTACGGACGATATTTCAATGCAGCCCCGCCCGCCCGATCCACGGTGGAAGTAGCCCGCCTGCCCAAGGATGTTCTGGTCGAGATCGACGTGATCGCGCTGGCATAGACGCTCCGAGACACGACTGGTCCCCTCCATTTAGAATCTCTGGTCCCGCGCTTCTCAGGAATCTCAGATCGGAATTAGGGAGACTCAGGTTGATTCCACGCTACACCCGTCCCGACATGGGCCGCATCTGGAGCGACGAGAATCGCTTCCGTACCTGGCTCGCGGTCGAAGTCGCCGCCACGGAAACCCTGGCCGAGGCCGGAATGGTGCCCCAGGACGCTGCCCGCGCCATTCGTGAACGCGCCGACTTCAACGTCAATCGAATCGCAGAAATCGAGGCCGAAGTCCGCCATGACGTGATCGCCTTCACCACCGCAGTCGCGGAGATCGTCGGCCCCCACGCCCGCTGGTTCCACTACGGGCTGACTTCGAACGACGTGGTCGATACCTCCCAGGCCCTGCTCATCCAGCAGGCTTCCGCGATCATCGCCGCCGATCTGGAAAAACTTTCCGCCGTGCTGGAGCGCCGCGCCTGGGAATTCAAAGACACGCCCATGGTGGGCCGCACCCATGGCATTCACGCCGAGCCCATCACCTTTGGTTTCAAGCTGGCGAACTGGTACTCCGAAACTCAGCGCAACATCGCGCGATTTCAGATCGCCGTGGAAGACATGCGGGTGGGAAAATTCTCCGGCGCCGTCGGCACCTTTGCCCACCTCAGCCCCGAACTGGAAGAGAAAATGTGCGAGCGGCTAGGTTTGAAGGCGGCCGCTATTTCATCGCAAGTGATTCAGCGCGATCGTCACGCCGCCTATCTGGCCACTCTAGCGGTCATCGCCTGCACGCTGGACAAGATCGCCACCGAACTCCGGCATCTGCAGCGCACCGAAGTCCGCGAAGTGGAAGAGTTCTTCAGCGAAAAGCAGAAGGGCTCGTCCGCCATGCCACACAAGCGCAATCCCATCACCCTGGAGCAGATCAGCGGCCTGGCCCGGGTAGTGCGCTCCAACGCGCAAGCGGCCTTCGAAAATGTTGCGCTGTGGCACGAGCGCGATATCTCGCACTCGTCGGTGGAGCGCATCATCATTCCCGACTCCACCACGCTCGTGGATTACATGTTGCAGAAAACCACCCAGGTGCTCGACACCATGTTTGTTTACCCGGAGCGAATGAAGTCCAATCTGGAAAGCACTCGCGGACTGGTTTTCAGCGGCCAGCTTTTGCTCGACCTGGTGGAACACGGAGTCTCGCGTGAGGACGCTTACCGCGCGGTGCAAACCCACGCCATGCGCGCCTGGAAGGAAGGCCTGAACTTTCGTGAACTGGTGTTGAAGGACAAAAGCATCACCAGCAAAGTCCCGCGTCAGCAGATCGAGCGCGCCTTCGACCTGAAGCGACAGCTTAGAAACATAGACAAGATCTTCGCACGCGTCTTCGGCGGGAAAAACGGGGAGAAAAAGGGGAAGAAGCACGCGCCGTCGAAGAAGCCACCGACCCCAAAGTCCCGTAGGGACGGCCGATAGTAGCCCGGCGTTTTAACGCCGGGTAACCGAGCGACCTGCTTTTCGTCCCGTAGGGACGCCTGAAAATTACCCGGTTTCACAGGATAGTCTCACACGGCCGACGCCACGCCGGCCTTTGCCGCCAAACCCCCGAGACCTTACGTCCGCTTTGCCATGGCGCCGTCCACTGACGCAGCTCCCGGTCCCACAACCGCCAACACCACGCAAGCCGCCAGCAACGTCAAGGGGAACTCGACCCCCATCGGGTTGAAGAAACCATTTTTTATGTGGACCAGCAGGAGGGCAACACACATATCGATACCAGTGAGAACCGCCGCCCAGCGAGTCAGGAAGCCCGCAATCAGCGCGGCGCCGCCCAGCAGCTCAACCAGGCTCACAAGCACACTGGTCACCGCCGGAACCGGTACTCCCATACCCGCGAATGATCCCGCAACGCCGTGAAAACCAAAGACGAAAACTTTTTGCAGGCCGTGCGCAAAAAAGACGCTGCCGACCACAACTCGTAAAATCGTAAGTCCCCAGTGTTGGTTCGAACCGTTGCTCATGCGCTTCTCCGGAATTGGTTTTTACTCTGCGATTGTTGAACGGCCCAAACCGATAAAGCGGCAGAGGGCCGGGATGAACCGGGCCTCCTGTTAACGAGATTTTTTTACTTACGCCTTTTCGATTGCCAGGCCTGCGCTCTTCCACTCTTCCAGTCCGCCCTCGTAAGCGCGAACGTTTTCGTAGCCGAGCTTTTCCAGTTTCTCCGCCGCCATGCGGCTCAGCGGACATTTCGGGCCGCCGCAGTATACGACGATCTCCGCATCCTTGGGTAAATTCGTGCTACGTACCTCGTTTCCGACTTTGTCCAGCGGCACCCGGCGCGAGCCGGCAATGTTCTCGCCCCCGAACCACTCGTCGGTCAATACATTCCAGAACTGGAAAGAACGTTTGCTATCCAGAAGCTGGCGAACTTCCTGGGTTGAAATGTGCTGACCGTCGCTTCCGCAACAGATGTTGTCGAATTGCTCATGTTTTTGCTCCTTTTAGAAACTCTATGTAACAGATGTCGTGATAACGAATAAATAGCGAAAAGACTAGCTGGCTTGCGCTCGTGCGGCTTCCAGCAGCTTGATCAAGGTTCGCAACTGCGGTTCCCCCAAATTTCCCAATAACTTGCGGTTAAACTCCTCGATGGGGCGATCCAGACCCCGCAATAAATCCAGGCCTGCCAGCGTGATTCGGGTGATGATAACCCGGCGATCCCGCTTCTCGCGGCTGCGCGCCACCAGGCCGCGGCGTTCCAGGCGATCCACCAGGCGAGTGATATCCGGGTCACGGTTGATCATGCGCTCAGCGATCTCACTGCAGGCCCGTCCCCCATCTCCAGCGCCCCGCAGAATACGCAACGCGTTGTACTGGGTAGGCGACAGGCCGTGAGGCTTCAGCATGTCGCTCAGACGCCCTGCCAGTTGATCGGCTGTGCGTTGCAATGACACCAGCGCCTCCTCTTCCAGATTGCTGAAAGGCTTGGTTTGCTGAATCTCCGCCTGGATACCTTTAGCCACAAATTGAATATACTCGTTATAACGAATATTGTCAAGCGCCCCAAAATCTCTCTTCAAAAGAAACCCAGCGGGGTCATCCGCGCAGCTCCACCGCCCTCGACAACCACGTCGAAAACGCACTCGAGCGGCACCACGGACCCATGCATCCCTCTCGCAAACGCTCGCATCCAAATAATTAACCAACTAGTTAAAAGTTGACCAAGGAGCAAATACATGAAAAATATTCTTAGAGCTGTGGCCTCATTTCTTACTGTAGGTATTCTGAGTGCCGGGCTGGCCGCCCAGACCGCGAGCACTCGCTATGACAACGATATTCAGACCCGGGTCACGCAGCAGTTGGCGAAGAACAAGAATTTCAGCAACCTGCAGGCGAGCACCGAAGACGGCATTGTGACTCTGACCGGCAACGTCGATCTGTATCAGCAGAAGCTGGACGCGGCCAAGAAAGTCCGCAAGCTGGACAAAGTCCAGGGCGTCCGCAATGAAGTTGCGGTGAGCACCACCGCTCCTGATGCCGAACTGGAAGCCAAACTCGATCGCCAGTTGCACTACGATCGCATTGGCTATGACAACCAGTTCAACTTTGTGGCCGCGTCGGTGAGCAACGGCGTCGCCACTTTGAACGGGGCCACTCGCACCGACGTCGGTCGCGACTCGGCCTTGTCGCTGGCGAACAACATGCCGGGCGTCAAGGAAGTCGTCGACAACATCAAGGTGCTGCCGGTTTCGGGCTTCGATGACCGCATCCGGATCAGCGCGATGCGCGCCATCTATCGCGACCCGGTGCTGGGCCGCTATGCCACTGACCCGGCCAGGCCTATCCGCATCGTGGTGGACAACGGCAAGTTGAGCCTCTACGGAACGGTGGCCACCACCATGGATAAACAGCTCGCCGGCATGCGAGCGAACCAGGTGTTCGGCGTCTTCAGCGTGCAGAACAATCTGGAAGTGGTGAAGGGCTCGTAATAAAAGTAGAACAGTGGATCGGAGGGAGGCACGGCTTCGGCCGTGCCTTTTTGTTGTGTGGCGCGGGCGCCATCGCCCGCGGTTTCTGTCGAAGCCTGATCGGTGCTCAACCTGAAAAGGAATGGTGCGGAATTTCCTGCTCGGTTCCTACAGCCGGTTAATCAGTGCCGCCACATACCCCGCCCCAAACCCGTTATCAATATTCACTACACTCACATTCGACGCGCACGAATTCATCATCCCCAAAAGCGCCGCTAGGCCTTTGAACGCCGCGCCATATCCCACGCTGGTGGGCACGGCAATCACGGGCACGCCCACCAGTCCGCCCACCACGCTCGGCAGCGCGCCTTCCATGCCGGCGCACACGATCACCACTCGCGCCCGCGTGAGCGACGCGCGATTCGCCATCAGACGGTGAATGCCGGCCACGCCCACGTCATAAAGATGCTCGACGTCGTTGCCCATCATTTCGGCCGTCACCACTGCTTCTTCCGCCACCGGAATGTCGCTGGTGCCCGCCGAAACCACCGCGATAATTCCCTTGCCGTACTTCTTTTTGTCGCGCTGCAGAACGATGGCCCGCGCCAGCGCCCGATACTCCGCCTTCGAAACTTTCTTCTTGATCGCGGCAAACTGTTCTTCACTCGCGCGCGTGGCCAGGATGTTTCCCCCCTGCCTGGCCAGCCGGGAAAAGATCGACGCGATCTGACTCGGCGTCTTGCCCTGGCCAAAAATCACCTCCGGCATGCCATTGCGCAACGCGCGATGATGATCGACCTTGGCGAAACCCAGATCCTCGAATGGCAAATGCCGCAGGCGTGCCACCGCCTCGTCGGGAGACAGCTTGCCCCGCCGGACCTGCTCGAAAAGTTTGTGGATGGATTCGGCGTTCAAAATAGCTTTCAGCCGTCAGCTTTCAGCATTCAGCCGGCGCGAGACTAGATTAGCACTCGGGGCCTGAAAGGCTTTAACCACAAGGAGCACGAAGTATCACGAAGGAAATCATTGATTGTTTCCTTCGTGATCTTCGTGTCCTCTGTGGTTAAAAGGGTTTGCTAGCGCCTGACCGAGCCCGGCAGTTTCTTGCCATTGCCGCGGACTTTCGCGGCGATCTCCCGGAAGGCCTCTTTCGCTTTGCCCGGCTCGTCGAGGTGAATCAGAAATAAGCGGCGCAGCATGCTGCGTGGGACTCTTCCCTTGAGATAGGCCTCATACAACGCGTTACCCATCATGTAACCGAGCAACTGGGCGCTCGACTCGATTTTCTTGCGCTCCGATTCCGGAGACTCGCGCAGCAGCTCGCGGCCGGTGCCGTCTTCGGCTGAAGGACGTGCCGGATACAATACCCGCGATCCAAAGTATCCCAAAGCGTTTTCCAGGGTCTGGGTATAAAAACGAGTTGAGTTTCCCGCAGGCGCGGCGTTTCCGCTGCGCAAAGGCAATCCTCTGCAGGCGTGATGCAAAAAGCGCGCCGCTTCCTCCGCCGCGTACATCATCTTGAACTCGCGCACGTAAAAGGCGTTCACCTGCGGCAGGTACACGCTGCCACGATCTTCCACGTGGCGCACCAGAGCTTCCGTTTCCTCTTCCGTGGCCTGGTGACGGGAGAGCAGTTGGCGCAAGCGTGCTTCGGAGGCGCGGCAATAGACTTCCGGCATCAGGTCCACCAGAAATTTCGGTTGCGTGCCGTTGTGCGAAGAGTAGCGGTCGATTTCGAGAAATCGCAGCAGGCTGTCGATCAGGTTGTAGATGGTGGGCGCCAGGTCCGGACCTTCCTCTTCGGTTCGTCCCCAGCGGCTCAGGTGAAGACGGTAGTTCTCGTATTTTTCCAGCGGCGTGGAATTGAATACGCAGACGACGTCGCTGTTTACGCGCACGGCTTCGACTTGCTCATGCCGCTCGCCCGCGGCTCGCCAGTAAAGCGAGTCCACATTCTGCAGGACGGTGAGCACGCGCTCTTCCGGCAAGCGTTCGCGCAGCACTCGCGGAAGATGCCCGGGCGCAAGGTGCGACTCGCCAAACAGCACCATGATCACCGCGTTGGGATGACGTTGCCGGATCTCTTCCAGCTTGTGGACGGCATGGCGGTCGCGGGCCCCGATTTTGCGTAAGTCCTCCCGCGGCGTGCAGTCCAGACCGTAAACCGCTTCCGCGTGCTCTCGCGCGGTCAGCAGCAATTCATAGAATGGCGCCCAGTCGTAGCCCCAGTCGAGATCGAAACGAATGCGCTGCTGCAATTCCTGCGAGTCGATCTCTCGCCGCCACCATTCGTCGAGGATGTGCTGGTCACGCGAGAAAATTGTTTCCACGCCCAGCACCACCGGGCGGTCTCCTGGCTGCGCGCGTTCTTCCAGTAGAGTCGCGGCAAAACGTTGAGCTGCGGGCAGGGCATGGTAGTCGCCGACGAGAAGGATGTCCGAGGCAGCCACCTCAGCCTTCAATTGTTCGTGATCGATGACCGACTGGTAAGAACGAAACGCCTGGCTGAAATCGCGCAAATATTTCCGCCGGCCGTTGGGATCGTTCACCCGAATCTCGCGTTCGACTCCAGCCAGGGCGTGCAACTGCGCCTCACTGCGCCGGAGTCGTAAGCTGGAGATCGATGCCATAAGTTCCGTCGTTGGTCGTTGGGTGGTGTGGGGCGGGCGCCCTCGCCCGCCGCTCTTGCCTTCCTTGACTGTTCTTCCAACCCTCCCTATGCTCCAAGATTCGGCACCGTCGGGAGTTCAATTGCCTAATTACCCACCGCAAAATCTGATCGTCGCCACTACCGGCGCCAGCGGCTCCATATTTCTGAAACAACTCCTGCTTGCGGTGGACCGCGATCGCCGCGTCCAGACCGTAAACTTCATCGCCTCCGACAGCGCCCTCCGCGTCATGGCTGAGGAACTCGGCCTGCGCGGCCGGAGCAACCTCATCGGACAATTACTCGGGCCGCGATCCGCCAAACGGCCCGGCGCGGCTTCGAGCAAAATCCAGCAGCAGGCCAATGCCGATATCGGCGCCAACGTTGCCAGCGGTTCTTATCCCGCCGATGCGATGATCGTCATCCCGTGCAGCATGGGGACGCTGGCCCGCATCGCCAACGGCATCGCCTCACAACTGATTGAGCGCGCCGCCGACGTCTGCCTCAAGGAGAAGCGTCCGCTGGTGCTTTGCGTGCGCGAGACGCCGCTCAACAAAATCCACATTCGCAACCTGTACCGCGTCGCCGATGCCGGCGCGACCATTTTCCCGTTGATTCCCGCCTACTACTTCCGCCCTGCCACCTTGGATGCCATGGCCAGGGAATTCGCTTACCGCGTTCTGGCTCATATTGGACTGCCCCAGCCCGACGCCTTCCGCTGGAAAGGCTGAACCACGCCTTCACTTACAGCGAAGCGGTTACCCTGCGGTTACTTCCAGTGTAGGAACGCAGGGGCGAAGCAGGTAGATTCCTGTGGGCCATGACCTGCGGGAAGAGCGAGCCCCGAAGGGAAGGTGTCGGCAAACTGGAGAAGTGTTCCACGTGGAACATTATGTACTTACTTTGTTGTATGTATATAGATATGCGTATACCTGTAAACATCTGAAAGCACAAGCGGAGATCGGCCTCAGCCGATATGCGGCGAAGGATCTGCGGACGCTTGGAGAAATCTCTGACGCGGAAAAATACGCTCGGTCGTAGAAAAACCCGCCCAAGCGGAGCTTGGACGGGGCACCCTCGAGAGAATGAGATCGGCCTCTTAGGCGGCGCTGTGTAGTTCCCTACGGGCGGCCTCTACGTTTTCGCCGCCACGCTGCTCAAAAATCTCCCGCGCCGTTTTCGCCTCATCCTCGTGGTTTACTTCGGCGATGACGATGGAGCGGCCGCGCTTCAATAGTTCGCGATAGAACGACACATCATCCCGAGGGACGCCTGTGTCCATCGCGTGTTCAGAAACATCGCCAGCTTTTGCACCAGCCGCGGCGCCTCCCAGCCCGAGCAGAGCCGCGGCGCCGAGTCCGATCGCAAAGATCGGGCCAATCCCTGGCACCAGCAGGCTGGCAACCGCGCTGCCCAGCGACAATCCCGCGCTGGCGCCGACCGCGCCGCCGACGACCGCGCCAACAGCTTCGCCCATGCCATCGCGCTCGGCATCGGTGGTGGGAAGGTTCTCCGCTTGAGCGCTACCCGCTTCGCCACTCAAGAAAATAACGGAGTGTGGAGGTAAGCCTCTGGCCAGCAATCCACGCATGGCCTGTTCAGCGGCCATCCGGGAACCGAAGACTCCGACGACGGTTTGCATGTGTCCTCCTTCGATGGCTTGAAGCTGTCTCATTTGCGCCGAAACCGTTTGGCGCCGAAAACTAAGATGCTCGGAGAGGCTTGGAGTTTGCCGCCACGGAGGGGGGAAACTCGAAGACTCGCTTAACTTTTTCAGTTTTTGAGGTACACGGGCTGCACGCCCAGGTTATTCTCGATGGCGGGCGAGGGCGCCCGCCCCACACGACCACAATGCCGTCGTCGGATCCTGCCTTATACTGAACCACGAAAATGTGGGACTGTCCGGCCGCGTTGAACCCAGACCCAATCTTTATCGAGAGACGAAAACTTCAACAGAGGGACTAGCCAGCATGGCAATCACCAGGCGCGAGTTCATCGCACGAGTGGCGCATACGAGTGGATACGGCGCCGCCTTCATGACCGCGCATTCGCTTGGTCTTCTGGGAATGGTCGAAACCGAGCAGCGGAACGATTTCCCCTTGCCTCCCTCGACCGGCCGCGGGACCAAAGTGATTATTCTCGGCGCGGGAATTGCCGGGCTGGTCTGCGCCTATGAGATGCGCCGGGCAGGCTTTGATTGCACCGTGCTGGAAGCACGCGAGCGTCCGGGCGGCCGCAACTGGACGCTGCGCGCGGGATCGAAGCTGGTGTTCAACGACGGGACCTCGCAGGAGTGCACTTTCGACCAAGGAAACTATTTCAACTGTGGCCCCGCGCGCCTGCCCGCGATCCACAAAACCATGCTCGGCTATTGCAGGGAACTCGGAGTAGCGCTCGAAGTCGAAGTAAACAGCTCGCGCAACTCGCTGCTGCAGAATGACAACGTTTTCGGCGGCAAACCAATTCGCCAGGCCCAGGCCATCAATGACATGCGCGGCCATGTTGCCGAACTGCTGGGAAAGTGCGTGCAGCAGGGCGCGCTCGACCAGGCCTTCACCCCGGACGATCATGCCCTGGTGATGGATTTTCTTAAGTTGTATGGCGATCTGGGACCGAACTATCAATACCAGGGCTCGGTCCGCTCCGGCGACCGGCAGATGCCCGGCGCCGCCGATCAGATCGAAGTTGCCCGCGATCCGCTGCCTTTCTCCGACCTGCTGCGTTCGAAGTTTTGTGGACCCACGCTCTTCGAAGAGCGGCCCGACATGCAGGCCACCATGTTCCAGCCTGTCGGCGGCATGGATCGGATTCCCTATGCGTTCGCCAAGTCGCTGGGGGAGGTGGTCCGCTATAACTCGCCGGTCAGCGAGATCAGAAAGACGCCTGCAGGAGTCCGAGTTTTGTACCGCCAGGGGGACTCGGGCGCCATTCGTTCAATCGAGGCGCCCTACTGCATCTGCGCCTTGCCGCCCAGCATCCTCAAGACCGTTCCCAATGACTTCGCTCCGCGAGTGAAGGCGGCGATTGAACAGGTCAATTACGACTCTGCCTTCAAAATCGCGTGGGAGTCGCGGCGCTTCTGGGAGCAGGACGGCGACGAGATCTATGGGGGCATCTCCTGGCTCACCACCGGCACCATCCCGCTGGTCTGGTATCCCAGCGCGGACCTGATGTCCCAACGCGGAGTCGTCGTCTCTGGATACGCCGTCGAAAACTGGACCGACTTCGGCAAACTGCCATCGTATGAGGCGAAGATCGCAGCCTCCAGAGACGCCGTGGAAAAACTGCACCCGGGTAAGAGCAGAGAGCTGCAGAAGCCTCTTTACATGTCATGGGGCAAGGTCCCATACAGCCTGGGATCATGGGTCAGCCGAGGGCCGGGGTTTCCTCCCGTCGACGAGACTCCGTATTACAACGGACCCTACCGCGAGCTGATCGTTCCTGACGATCGAATCTACTTTGCTGGAGACCATTGCAGCCACATTATTGGCTGGCAGGAAGGGGCCGCACTCGCGGCCCAGCGGACGATCATGATGCTGGTTCAACGGGTCGGGGAAGCAGGTATGTAGATGGGTGGCCCACCCTTCGTTTTTGAAGGGTGGGATTCCACGGTCGTCTCCCGCTTGGTATCTCTGAATCTGAAGTCGAACTCAACGGCAAATCCTGCCCGAGCTGCGCTCGGCCTGGACGGGTCGGAGACCCGTCCCTACATGGTCCAGTTGAGATTTCATTTACTGTTCCAACTCCCCACTTTCGTGCCGGTTGACGTGGTGGAGCGTTTCGTACTAATGTGCAATTACACCGGAAAGGAGGTGGTCTGATGACAAGTTCTGAAGGTAATAGTTGTGGGAATGAAAGACCAGGTGAGGTGGCTGAGACTTAGGGCGGTTGCTCTAAGAACCATCGCACGACTACCGGTGATTTAGGGTTGGATCCACCCGGCGACGGAAATTTGCGCCGGGACCCGGAGTTAACCGAAGGGGTTACGTAGAGTAACCACCCCTTGGTCAATCCCAAACAGTCCACCGGGCGGCCCGCGCATTTAACGTGCGCGGGCCGTTCTATTTTTAAGAGCGAAACCTCAGCGGCTAAAGCCGCCAGATTTCCAGCCGCTGGTGGCACGACTGAAGTCGTGCCCTTCCCGGATTTCCCATCGCTTGCAGCGCGACTGAGGTTGCGTCCTGCCGAATATGGGTTGCGGCACCCATCGAACCCGAGGTCGCGCGCTTCCCAACCGCACAGCCGTAGCACTATTCCGCGCTGCCTTGCACTTGGGCGCGGTGGCGGCGGATTGCGTTGTACTCGTTTTGGGGGCGGTCGTCGTCGAGGGCGGGCGCTTGCGGGGCTTCGGCGATCATCTGGTCCAGGGGAAATTCTCTTTGCAGGATGTCAGCGAACTGAAGTTCCGGGGTCGCCTCCGGTCCCCACTCGACAAAATCCCGGGCAGCGCTGGCGGGCAGGCGCGCGGCCAATTCCGCGGCTGTTCGATTGGGGAGCGGTTGGTCGCTGGCTAGGAAGTGGTAGCCCCAATCCTGCACCGAGTGAAAGACGCGGACATAAGGAAAAGATTCCTTCAGGGCGCGGGCCACGGAGGCGTGGACGACCGCGTCTCCGCCGGGCAGCCACTGCTGCAGAATCCCTCCCGGCCGCAGTCTGCGCCTGATGATGGCGTAGAACTCTTTCGAATAGAGCAGGCTGGAACCGGCCGCTTCCACCGGCGGAGGCGGGTCGATGGTGATCACGTCATACTGCTCGGTGGTGCGTTCCAGATAGCGCCGGCCATCGTCGATGACGAGGTGAGAGAGCGGGGAACGCAACAACTCGGGTCCATCCGCGTGATAGAAGCCGAAAACTTTCGGCACGCTGGGGACGAGTTCCACCGCGGTTACCGGGATGCCCCACGAAAGCAGCGATCGGAAAGTTGTGCCCATGCCGAAGCACACCACCAGCGCGTTCTGCGGTCGACGAAGCAGGTAGGCCAGCGGCAAATGCGCCATGAACTTGGTGATGGGAGTCAGGCCGGTGATTCCCACTCCGTTCACCAGCAGACGCTTGTTCTTGCCCTCTCCGGTCGCGACGATGGTTGCAGTGTTGTCGCGCAGCACTTCACCGCGGCGAGCTTCATCACCTGGTAACTGGTCCTGAGTTAACCTGCCTTGACGGAACTGGTCTTCGAAGCTGGTCTGAGAAAAGACCAGGGTCAACGTCAGCAGCACCGACCACATAAGAGAAGCCGGTCTGCCAGCCGACGCGGGGCTTTGTTCCGTCTGGCTTTGTTCCATCTAAAGATCCCAGCGGAAGCACGCCAAGCAAGAGCCACGGCAGCGCCAGGGTCAACAATACCCAGCGTTCGCTGATCAGCGGCAGCAGCACGAAGCCCGAAAGCAGTGGTCCTAAAATGCAGCCGAGGATGTTCAAGGCATACGCTTTACCGGCGCGGGAGGGATCGCCGCGCGACCAGCGATCCACCAGCAAGGGTGTGACGAAGCCCAGAGCTCCGGAAAAAGGAGCGATTCCGATCGGCAGGCGCGCCAGTTGCGACAGTCCGTAAAAGCGCAGATTGGGATTGGCTGCGACCAGCGACAGCACGGCAAAAAAACCGAGCAGGACCCAGATCAGCCGGCCTTCCTGCCGATTTTTTTGGCTCCAGAGACGATAGATCTGCAACCCGATGAAGGTTGAGACCAGATAGGTGGCGAGGATGGCGGCGAAGGCATAGACCACGGTACCGAGAAAGGGGGTGAATTGACGAATCCAGACGACTTCCATTGCCAGGCTGGTCAGGCCGGTGAGGAAGAGCAGGGCAAGAGGTTTGGCGGTCGCGGTGCCGGGGTGCGGCGCGAGGCCCAGGTTCGTGGTGGAGACGTAGCTAGCTCCGTCTCTACGTTGTTCGCCAGGATGTTCGCAACGTTGTTCGCCACCGTGTTCAGCGGATTTTTCGGAACGCGTGGCGCTGAGGATAAACGCAGACAACGCCAGCAGGCCATTGCATGCGGCACCGATTCTCAGGGTGTGCCGGAAGCCATAGAGTTCGATCAGCAGCAGCGGAATGGTTGCTCCCACAACTGCTCCCAGGATGTTGGCCAGATAGAGATAGCTGAATGACCGCTCTGATTTTTTGGCATAGCGCTCGCGAATCGCAAGCATGGCTAATGGAATGGTCGCGCCCATGCAGGCGCACCAGGGAATCAGGGTGAGGGCAACGCAGATGCCGGAGCCGAGATAGTAGGACCAGGAAGAGGAGACGGCGAGGCGTTCCAGCAGCTGGCGTCCCGACAAGAACTGGTAAGGAACCACAAGGGCCGATACTCCAATCAGTAATTCCGCCAGCGCGTACAAGCGCAGCGCCGGAATCCTCTGTCTGCTTTTGTAAGCCCGGATCAGGCGGCCGCTTCCCCAGGAGCCCAGGCCCAGGCCTGCCATGAACATGGAAAGCACAATCGAGGTCAGGGCAGTGGTGACCCCGAACTGCGCCATGGCCAGCCGAAGCCAGACAATCTCATAGAGGATGCTGCAGAAACCGGAGACTAAGAACAGTATGAAGAACCAGAACATGGAAGCTTCTCGGCCTAGCGAAGCAAAAGTCTAGCCTCCATCCTGCTGGTGCAGCGCAAATCTTTTTCGGACCGCGTCATTCACTTCTTTAATGCGGCGGTCCAGTTGGTGGTGAGGATCAGGGGGGATGCATAGGGTTCACCAACCGGCAGAGCCATGAGCCAACGCCTCTCCTTGTCGGTGCGGCTGACATCGGCGCCATTACGGCTCACATCAGCGCCAGTGATACTTCCCATAGAGCGCCCTCCAAAAAGCAGCCGAGACTTACCCGCGCTGAAATTCGGCCCCTGGGTAGCGTATTCCACTGCGGCAAGCCTCGAATCGATGGTGTAATAAAATAGTTCCTTGCCTGGCGGCCACACTGGTTGTACTCCACCGTCGGTAGAAACCTGCCATTTGCCTCCTGGCCCGGGGAATGGCACCACGTAGATTTCGCCCCGTCCCGATTCATCCGATTCGTAGGCCACCCATTTTCCATCGGGGGAGAAAGTCCCCCAATAATCGGTGCCGGGAGTTTGGACCACGGGAAAGGGTTTGTGATCGCCAAACGTAGGCAGGGCCCAGATGTCGGTGGCCTTTGTCGTCTTGCCGGTGTAGTCAAAGAGAATATACCGGCCATCTGCGGACCAGCGGTCCGCCTCCTTGTTACCCTCACCGGCAAGCAGCAGTTGCTCGCTACTGCCCCCGCCTACGGGCTTAACATAGATATCTTCCTGGCCGCCGCGGGAGGAGGTAAATGCCACCTGCTGACTATCGGGAGACCAGGCAGGATAGGCATCATCTCCTTCGCCAAAGGTAAACGGAGTGGCAGTCCCCCGGCTGAGGTCGTACAGCCAAAGCTTCTGATTTTTCTGTCCGGGCGGCAGCACGGTGACCATTGCGTACCGGCCATCGGGAGAGAGGTAAGGCGACGACAAGTAGCCTGGATCACCGACCGTAGAAAGTTTCTTGCCCTCGGAATCCATCCAGGTGAGCTGTGCCTGGGAGGCTTGTTGATACAACAACAGCCCGTTGCCCGACACCGAGAAACTTGAGCCGGGGGATACTGACTCAGCGATGCTTTGGGCGCTTCCGGCTGTGCTAAGAGAGCGTGCATCGAATGGCTGCGCCAGCAAGACACCTCCACGCAAAAACAAAAGATATCCAGGTTCGACATACTGCGCCGGACCGTTTTCACCTGGCAACAGCAGTTGAACCTGCCCAGTAGACAGGGTGACAGCGAAAATTCCGCCCGAGGCGCTGTTGGAAGTCACCAGGACATGCTTGCCGTCGGGCAAGAAACTGGGCCAACGATAGTCTGCTTGATCTTTTTCGGATATAGGAACCTTGACAGGCGTTCCACCTGAGGCCGAAATCTGGTAGAGCCCGAGGTGGCCAGCGGAAAAAACGATCACCCCTTCCCGGTTCCAGGCACCCCAGTACACGGACCAAGGCACGGCACTCAAGGCTTCGGTGTGCTCTCCTCCGGCGGCGGCTATTTTCCTGAGTTTTCCATCGGAGGAAAAGAAACCGACATATTGGCTGTCCGGGGACCAAAAGGGTGAGATTGCCCCGTCGGTTTCCGCCATTGGTTGCGCGGTATCGCTGGACAAGCGGCGGATCCAAAATCTCCACTTCCCGTCGGCGTCAGCCAGCGTCATTACCACCATTTGTCCATCAGGTGACAACACCGCAGCCTGGCCTTGAACCAGGCTGCTGCCGGACGGGAGGTTGACCGCGACTCGCAGCACCGGTTGCGCGACCGGGCGACGCAAAAGGAAGCCACCCAGAATTCCCAGCGCCAGCGCTGCCAGAACAAGCGTCCCCCAGCGCATGAATTTTCCGCGAGCGCGAGCTGCGACCGGTGCTGGAACTCCCGACTGTGATCCGCTTTCTAAAATCCATCTGAGTTCACTGGCGAGATCACCCGCGTTCTGCCAGCGTTCGTCCGGATCCTTCGCCAGACATTTCTTCACCGCCCGCTCCAGCCCGGCGGGAGCCAGCGGCGATAGCGTGGTCAATGGCGGCGGCTCGGTGGTCATGATCGCAGCTACCACTTTCGCGGTTGACTTGCCCTCGAAGGCGCGCCGGCCGGTGACCATCTCGTAGAGCACGCATCCCAGACCGAAGATGTCACTGCGGGCGTCCGCCTCCTGTCCCTCGAGTTGTTCAGGAGCCATGTACTGGAACGTTCCCACCAGCGTGCCTTCGGTGGTCAAGGGGCTGTGGGTCATGGTGGCGGCGCCGGACGAGGCCACGCCCACGGCCCCCAGAACCGGCTTGGCCAGGCCGAAGTCGAGCAGCTTGATGCCTGACTTGGTCAGCATCACGTTGTCGGGCTTGAGATCGCGGTGGACAACACCGTGGCGGTGCGCCTTGTCCAGAGCGTCGGCCATCTGAGCGCCGAATTTCAGCACCTGGTCGGTTGGAAGCGGCCCGCGGCGGACGCGCACGCCCAGGGTTTCGCCTTCCAGGTATTCCAGCACCAGGTAGTCGGCGCCTTCATTCTTTCCGATGTCGTACAGAACGCAGATGTGAGGATGCGAGAGTTGCGAAATGGCACGAGCCTCTCGCTCGAAGCGCTCGCGTAGCTCGGGGCTGCCGGAAAGATGTTCGGGCAGGACCTTGATGGCGACGTCGCGGTTCAACCGGGTGTCGCGGGCGCGGTAAACTTCGCCCATGCCGCCGGCGCCGGCCGGTGCGATAATTTCATAGGGCCCCAGGCGTGTGCCCGCAGCGAGAGGCATGGCACCCCCAATGGACGCAGATTATACCTGCTCCCAGAGCCGGTAACTGCAAATGGCGATGTGTACGAGTCAGCGGACTGCGGCGAAGTAATTAGCGAGGACGGCGGCCGCGATCTCAGCTCACCGCTCGAGTTTTTCGAATCCCAGGCGGATTACTTCCGCAGTGTCCTCGGCTAATTTCAGTTCTCCGGCTTCGGCCGGCGTGAACCAGCGTGCTTCGACTGCGTCGCCGGCGGCTTGCGCCTGTCCAGATACTCGGCGGCAAAGAAAATCAATCAAGACAAAGTGATAGAGGGTACGGCCATCATGGTCGCGCACCACGCGATCGTAGACGCCCAGCAGTTCGGAGGTCTCGACCGCCAGGCAGGTTTCCTCCCGCGCCTCGCGGACGGCGGCTTCGCGCACGGTTTCTCCGAGTTCGAGTACGCCGCCGGGAATGGACCACTCGCCCGCCAGGGGAGCATGTCCGCGCTTGACCAGCAGCACGCGGCCGTCTTCGATGATGATGGCGCCGACGCCTACGAGTGCCGAATCGGGATATTCACGCTTCATAAATGGCTGGCCTGTGCAAAACTGCGCCCGGTCGGCGGGACTATAATTTTGCTCTCATTGCTATTTGCTCTTTAGTAAACCAATAGAAGCAACCAATCCTTCCCCGCCGTTCTGGCTGGTGGATTCAGCTGTCTGTGACGGCGGGCCGGACCCTCTTCATTCCCATTTGAATGCGAAAGGAGATAACCCCATGTTTACCCGTTTTGTGGAATGCCACGTCAAACCAGACAAGAAGGATGATTTCAACAACAAGCTGCGCAATGACGTGCTGGCCATCTTACAGAAGCAGCCGGGCTTTGTGGATTTGATCGGCCTGGTGTCTGAGAGCGATCCGGACCGGGTCGTTTCGGTCAGCTTCTGGAACAGCAAGCAGGATGCGGAGCGGTATCATCGCGAACAATTCAGCCGCATCTCCGAAATGCTCAAACCTGTCCTGAAACGTGAACCCTCGGTCGACACCTTCAACGTGGATACCTGGACCACACGCCGGATCGCGGCCGGTAAGGCCGCCTGATCCCTGCCCCCGGCGAGTCGAGTTGACGCGCCGGGGCAGTTTTACCGGTGAGCTTCGAGTCTGCGCTTGGTGAAGTTGATCTTCGGCGCGTCCCGTCTTGCGAATCTGACTCCCGCAGGCGGTAGAATGGGCCTGTGTCCCTCGACGAATACAAACGCAAACGCCGCTTCGAAGAAACTCCCGAGCCTCCTCCCAAGGTTGAAAAAAAATCACAGCACCGTTTTGTAGTGCAAAAACACCGCGCCACCCGGCTGCACTACGACTTCCGCCTGGAGATGGACGGCGTGCTCAAGTCCTGGGCCGTGCCCAAGGGACCTTCCCTCGATCCCGCCGACAAACGGCTGGCGATGCAGGTGGAGGATCATCCCGTTTCTTACTTTGATTTTGAAGGCACGATTCCCGAAGGCAACTACGGCGCCGGCACCGTGATGGTGTGGGATGTGGGCACGTGGGAGCCGCTCTCGCCCGAACCGGTGAAGGGAAAGTTTGTGCCCGGCACCGACGCGGAAGCGGAGGCCATGCTGAAGAAGGGTGATTTAAAGATCCGGCTGCACGGTAAAAAACTCAACGGCGATTTCGCGCTGATTCACATGCGTTCGCGCCGCCCCGGCACCAAGGGCACGGAGTGGCTTCTGATCAAGAAGCAGGACGATGCGGTGGTTAAGGGCTATGACATTGAACAATACGATGAGTCGGCCCTGACCAGGTCGAACCATGGCTGACATCGCAGGCGACCAGGGTTCGAAGAAGTGGACCAGCAGCCGGCCGGCGTCGCGTGGGGCAGTAAAAGCCCCCTGGCTCGCGGATGCGATCGCCAAGTTCGACAAGAAGAGAAGCAAAAGTTTAACCACAGAGGACACAGAGGAACACGGAGTAAAAAAAAAGAAAAAACGCAGCAGGATCCTCCCCGAGAAAAATCGCGAATCGGCATAAGAACAGTAACAAAGAATTCCTCCGCGTCCTTCTGCGTCCCTCTGCGGTTAAAGGTTTAGAGGGCGCCGTCAAGCGGCCCATGCCCATCGCGATTCATCCCATGCTGGCCACCTCCGTCGAAAAACCTTTCGACGATCCCGAGTGGCTGTTCGAAATCAAGTGGGACGGCTACCGCGCCATCGCATTCATCACGAAGGGCAAAGTTCGCCTGGTGTCGCGCAATCAGAATGACCTCACCGCCCAATATCCCGAACTGCAGAACCTGGCCGCGTCTATCAAAGCGGAGACGGCAATTCTTGATGGAGAGATCGCCGCCCTCGACGAGGACGGGCGCTCGTCGTTCAGCCTGATGCAGCAGCGCACTGGAATTCGCGAACGTGGCCGGCGAACCGCTTCCCGGCCGGATATCCCGGTGCTGTATTTCGTCTTCGACCTGCTTTACCTGGACGGCTATGACCTCCGCCGGTTGCCGCTCGAGCGGCGGAAAACCATCCTAGCGGAGATTACTGACGTCTCCGGCAATGTCCGTTACTCCGATCACTTTCCTCAGGGCAAAGCGCTGTTCGATGTCGCCAAACGAAAAGGGCTGGAAGGAATTCTGGCCAAACGCAGGGATAGCTTTTACGAAGAACGCCGCACCCAGGCGTGGCTCAAGATCAAAATCACCCAAACCCTGGACTGCGTGGTCGGCGGCTATACCGATCCTGAGGGCAGCCGCGCATATTTCGGTTCCGTCGTGCTTGGTCTGTATGACAAGAATGGAGAACTCATTCACGTTGGCCAGGCGGGCACCGGCTTCGATCAGGCGATGCTGAAACAAATCTGGCAGCAACTGAAAACGCGGCAGACGACTCGCAGCCCTTTTCCTCACGGAGTGGAAGCGTTACGAGAAGTGCATTGGGTAAAGCCCGAACTGGTGGCGGAAATCAAGTTCTCGGAGTGGACACATGCGAGCGCGGAGGGTGGCATGAAGTTGCGTGCTCCGGTTTTTCTTGCTTTGCGGAAAGACAAAGATCCGAAGGAATGTGTTTTTCAGCAATAAAGCAATGGGGTTTTCCAGCAATAGAGTTTTGGCTGCGGCTTTTGCTGCTTATCGATTCAGTTGTCAGTTTTCAGTTCTTAGTTTGAAACTTATTTTATGTCTTTCATCGCCAGCATGGACCCGTAGTCCCGTCCCGAAGGCTCGACCGCGCGAACCACGATTCCGGCGAAGCCGTCGCGGAACTCCGGGTATCTGGCGACCAGCGCTTTCATCACCGCAATATTGTCCTGAAACGTCCGGCCGCTGTCGGAGACGTCAGCGCATTGATACTTCACCACCAGATCGAAGTCGGTGGCGACGGGGACAGGAAACAGATCGATGAGTTTGTAGGTCTTCGGGCCCGCGGTCAACTCCGCTGGAGCCATGTCCGCCGGCTTTACCGTTTGCATCTCGTCGTAGAGCCTGTCGGTGGTGGCGGTGGCCATGAAGGGGACAGGAACCAGCAGCTCGCGGGCTTCGCCATAGTAGAACCAGGCGTTGCGGGTTTGCCCTTTGGCTTTGAACTCGCGCGCGCGCTCGGTAAACCAGTTACCGTCGTGTCCCGCGATCTGAGTCAGCTTGGCATAGAAACCGCCCAGCTTCCAATTCCTGCTTTCCTCCTGCAGAACAAAAGACACCGTGTTAGCGCCCCGAGGCGACGGCGCATCCAGAGTCACGATCCCATAATTCCCCGGCGGCAGATTGGGGATGACAAAAACCGCGCTGTCTCGAGTCTGCCCTTGCGCTCCGAAAACGCCGCATAGGAACTCAGCCCGTTGCAGCGGCCTTGTGCCCTCGGCCTTAAGGAGAAATGGCGGACGCGCCACCGGCTGCGTTCCGGCCAGGTTGGCCTGGTTTTCCCTGATCGCGTTTTCTATGCCGGTAAAATTTGTCGCCAGACTGGTGATCGAGTTCTGTCGCAGCGAGGCTGAGTCTCCGCGCGCCGCCATGTCGTAGAAGCGGTTCGCGGTCGTCACCAGCGCGGAGCGCGCCGCCTCGTCCATATCGCCTGTGGTCAGGCAAGTCTGGGCGGAAGCCGTCATGGCGGACAGGAACGCCACCAGCGGCAGGAACCACCTGAGATTCGCGCCTTGCGTACCTAATATTCCACCCCTTGCGTAATTTTAAACTGTCAGGCTGCGCCTCGATAGCCCCCTGCCCGCCCGCACCCGTCGCAGGCGTTTGCGCCGGACTTCACGGTGTGCTACCGTCGCCCCTGTTCCCCACTTCACGCGAGAGAGACGCTCATGGCTTTAATCTTCCTCGGCATTCTGGTTGTCATCGTCATCCTGCTGATTGGGATGTACAACAGCCTGGTTCAGTTGCGTGTCCGATGCGATAACGCCTGGTCGGACATCGATATTCAACTCAAACGCAGACACGACCTGATCCCTAATCTGGTCGAAACCGTCAAAGGGTACGCCACTCACGAGAAAGGCACCTTCGAGAACATCGCCAAATTCCGCTCCCAGGCGATGCAGGCGACCACTCCCGGCGACAAAGCCGAGGCCGAGAATCAGCTCAGCGGAGCGCTGAAAAGCCTGTTCGCGGTGGCGGAAAACTATCCCCAGCTAAAGGCTTCCGAGGAGTTCACGCAATTGCAAGGCTCACTGAACCTGACCGAAGACAGCATTCAGAATGCACGCCGTTACTACAACGCGGTGGTGCGCGATCTGAATACGAAAATCCAGTCCTTCCCGACGAATATTCTTGCCGGGATGCTTGGTTTCCAGCAGCGTCAGTTCTTTGAAGTGGCGGCGACCGACCGTGAACCGGTAGCCGTGAAGTTCTAGGGGTTCAGATAGGATTTCAGCCGCGAAGCGGCCCACTTCGATGACCCTGCGATTCAAACTCTTCTCGCTCTTTTTGTTCTGCTTATTCGGACCGACCGTTCCTCTCTCGGCGCAGAGTTGGCGGATCGCCGACTTCCAGGACGTGATCTCCATCAGCAGCGATGGATCGACGCTGGTCAAAGAGCGCATCAGCCTCGTCTTCATCGGGCAGTGGCACGGAATTCACCGCACCATTCCTATCGATTATCCCGGTCCGCAAGGAACGAATTACACACTCTTTCTGGATATCAAGTCCGTCACCGATGGCGCGGGGCAGAAGCTGAAGTATGAGTCCACAACTTCCGGCGGCTATCGCAATCTGAAAATCTACATTCCCAACGCGGTCGACGCCTCGCGGACAGTGGAGATCGATTACGTCGTCCGCAACGGCATACGCTATTTTGAAGGTCACGACGAGTTCTATTGGAATATCACCGGCAACGACTGGCCGGTTCCTATCGATCACGTCGCCGCTGAGGTCTTCTTGCCGACGAACGCCGCTGGTTCGCTGCGGGCACAGGCATTTACCGGGGCTTATGGATCGTCGCAGCGCGACGCGACTACCGAGATCAAGGGCGCGGATGTTTTATTTGAAAGCACCAATCCGCTGCCCATGCGCGGTGGCATGACGATCGACATCTTCATCCCCAAGGGCATCCTCACGGAACCGGGCGCGATCACTCGATTCTTCTGGTTTCTCGACAGCAACCCTGTCGTGTTTTTGCCCTTCGTGACTCTGGCGGTGATGTTCACCCTGTGGTGGTACAAAGGCCGCGATCCTGATCCTGGACGCTCGGTCGCGCCCATGTACGAACCGCCGCCCGGCATGTCACCCGCGGAGACAGGCGCGCTGCTGGATGACACCGTTCATCCTCGTGACATCACCTCCACGATCGTCGATCTGGCGGTGCGCGGCTACGTAAAGATTGAAGAAACCGCGGAAACGAACCTCCTGATCTTCCATTCCAAGGACTACATTCTCCACCTGCTGAAGCCGGTTGCCGAATGGCAAGGCCTGGCGCCGCACGAAAGCGTGATGCTGGAAAACATTTTTGCCGGAGGCCAGGAGACTCGGCTCTCCAGCCTGAAGAACCGTTTCTACACCGCAATCCCCATCATCAAGCAGGATATAAAGTCGGCGCTGAAGATCAAAGGCATGTATCTGCTCGATCCCGACTCGGCCAACGCGTACAGCGTGGGAGCTGCAGTTCTGATTGCTCTCCCGTTTCTTGCCGCACCCTTCCTGGGATATACGGGGATGTTTAACTCAATTGTGCTTCTCTTCGTGTGTGGCATCATTTCCCTGCTGATCTGGTGGCTGTTCGCGCGAGAGATGTCGGCCAAGACCGTGCAGGGCGGCCGCACCCGGATCGCAGTTCTGGGCTTTCAGGAATTCATGAATCGCGTGGACGCCGACCGGTTGAAGCGAATGCCTCCAGACACGTTTGAAAAGTATTTGCCCTATGCGATGGCGCTCGGAGTAGAGCACCACTGGGCACAGGCGTTTGCCGGAATCGTTCAGAATCCGCCCAGCTGGTACGTGTCGCCGAACGGGATGACAGGGTTCAATCCCATCTTCTTCTCGAGTTCGATGCACAACATGGCGTCAGATATGAATCAGGTATTTGTCTCCGCACCGCGATCCAGCTCAACCGGTTCGGGATTCGGTGGAGGTGGCGGAGGCGGCGGTTTCTCGGGCGGAGGATTTGGCGGCGGTGGCGGGGGAGCGTTTTGAGTCGCGTTGCCTTTGCGCGCTTTGCGGAATCCTTCGCGATCTCTGCGATTAAAGACTTTGACCGCAAAGGGCGCAATGAACGCAAAGACGACCGGGAACAACCGGACTCCCTTCACCGCTTACGGCATGGAAGCTTCGCGGACGAGCAGGCCAGCGCTTGCTCCCGACGTCGTTGTCACCTGACGCATCGCTTCTTCGCGGCTGCGTGACAGCCGGTCGAACCAGGCCAGGCCCGGGAGCTTGCCGATGGTCTCATCGATTCGCCGGGCGATGTCCCCACCCTGCGGATCGCCCAGAATGAAAGACAAGATCCAATCTACTTCGCTGTCCGGTTTCACGCCACCTCCCACCGGCAGCCAGAAATGCCGGATGATGAAGCTGGTCAATCGCTGCGCGTTCTGCGATCGCAACTGCAGACGTGCCTTGTTGTAGTAGAACGAGAAGTGGCGGCGCTCGTCCTTGGCCAACCGGCGCACAATTTCTGCCAGGATCGGATTTCTGGTTTTACGAGCCAGCACGCCATACCCTTCCAGCGTCGACAACTCCGAGATAGCTCCATAAGTCAGATAGGCTGCATGAAAGTGGGATGAAAACCGGCATAGCACCGACGATCCCAATTCCTTCACCCATTCCACGAGCGACGTAGCCTTCTGCACTTCGGCGATGCGGGTCGCCGAAATAGGCACTCCAACCGCGTTGAGAAACTGACGGAGGGTATGGCCGTGGAAGAACTCTTCGTAAGCCCAGCAACTCAAGAAGGCTGTGGTTTGCGGGTCTTCGATAGCGCACGTATTCAGGATGGCTCGTAAATACACGATGGTATGCGACTCGATGTCCGTCATGTACGTCAGGGCGCGAATCTCTTCGTCGCTGATGGGATAGTGGGCGGCCTGGCTCAGATCGAGGTCGCTGATATCGACTTTCCTGGACAAACGAACATAGCGTTCCACGTCAAACTGTAGTCGTTCTGGAAGGAGCTCGGGCATGATTGTTTCTCAATGTCTCTCCCATGAAGTACGGGAGGACAGAGAGTTTGGATTTGCCAGTGCAGGAAGGAAAGGGGTAACTGGTGACCAGGCGCGCTCTGCGGTCAATGTCCCCGGTGAAAAGCGTACTTGCGAAGGTCGAGCGCTGGCGAGTTTTGGCCGATAACCCTCTTGAAGCAGGAACCGGCGCCGGCCCATTCTTCATGGGGGAACCTAGTTGCTACCCTTGCCAATGGCCTTATCAGGCTTTTGCGGGGGGTATCATCCATGATATAACCGCGCAAGCAGATCGTTCTGGCTACATTCAGGAGATCCGGCATGGAGCTGGGTTTCGCAGATGGAAATGGGCGGGAGCGAGGAGGTCTTGTGTCCGACGCGCGGACGGGGAAACGATTTCCCCTGGAATTGCCGATCAAGATTCACCAGTCTGAAAAAGGCGGCGAGCACAAAGGAGTCACCGGAGACCTGAGCGCCGCCGGAGTGTACATCCGCTCCGACGCCGCGCTGGATCTGGGCTCGACCGTCGAGTTCGAGATTACTTTGCCGCCGGAGATGACCGGGGCCAAAGAAGGCGTGGTCATCCAATGCCGGGGCCGTGTCGTACGAACGGATGAGCCGACTGATGGTCCCAGCGAAGCGCGCGGCGTAGCCTGCGTGATTGACTCGTACGATTTCGTTCGCCACTAGAAGCAGGAGCTGAACTGATGCTCAAATTGATTCTGGCCGACAATCAAGCCATTTTTCGAGCGGGAATCGCCAAAGTGTTGGCGGTTGAAGACGAAATGCGCATCGTGGCGCAGGCGCAAACCCAGGAGCAGATGTTCATGGCTCTGGATAAATTTCGCGCCGCGGTGCTGGTGGTCGCGGGCGGATTCCATTCCGATTTTCCCGGCATTCTGCTGGCTGCAAACAAAGCCAAGACCCGGGTGGTGGTGCTGGCCGACACCGGCGAAAGCGCGCAACGTTACATGGGCGCAGGCGCCCATGGCGTGGTCTATCGCAATGTCACCAGCGCGGCGCTGGTGGATTGCGTGCGCAAAGTGGCGCGCGGCGAAAATTGGGTTCAGGACATCGCGGTGCCCAGCGAGTTGACCGAGAACGATATGGTAGGACTGCGGGTGCGTGACCGTCTGACCGCGAAAGAACTCCGCATCGTGGCGCTGATCGTGCAGGGCTATAAGAACAAGGAGATCGCCTCGCAGCTGGGAACCACCGAGCAGGTGATCAAGAATTACCTGCGCAACGTGTACGACAAGATCGGCGTCTCTGACCGGCTGGAGTTGGCGCTGTTCACGATTCATCACCGGATCCTGAACGAAGCCGCAGCCGCGACCGCAGCAGCAGCCACTCCCCAGGCCGGAGCGGGAGTGACGTCGTAAAGAAGTTTTTGCTCACAACAAAAGGCCGCCCGCGGGCGGCCTTTGTGCTTTCACCGCCACGGACCATGTAGGGACAGCTGCCCCAGCCGTCCGGTCGAGCGAAGCTCGACACCGTCCCGGCCCGACGTGCCCGAATACTCCTGATTGATTTTTTGAGTTGGACTCCGGCGGCTGGTGCTGGCACAGTAGCAATGTCCAATGTTGTGCGACAAACACTATCGCACCATGGGATGGCGCGAACTTTGAAGTTCGTTTTCTAACCCCTGTAGTTCCGATTTGGTTCATTCCTGACCTCGACGTCCAACCCCTAAATCATGCGAGCCGCATCTTTCGGCGCAGGCGCCGTGGTGTCTGCTCGCGACAACCACAAGGAGATCAGGTCATGAAATCAATTCGCAATGCAGTATTTTTCAGAACGCTCGTCCTGGCCATCGGCATTTTGGGCGCGTCTGCCACTTCCGCATATGCCCAGAGCGCCAACGGAGCATTCACTCTCACTCACCAAACCCGCTGGGGAGGTATGCTGCTGGCGCCCGGGGAGTATAAGTTCTCGTTAGAGTCTCCCAGCTTTCCGGCGCAGATCAAGGTCGAGAAAGTCGGCGGCGGCCAGTTGGCGATCGTGTTACCGCAGGGAATCTCTACAGAGACTCTGACGGACGGCAGCAAACTGATTCTCGATCACGACGCCAGCGGGCAATCGTTTGTGAGCGCGCTGGACCTGGAAGAGCTTGGCATGAGACTGGTATTCGCGACACCCAAGGCGCGGATACCAGCTTCGGAGACGGCCCGGCTGGGTCCGATCGCCGAAGTTCAATCCGGCAAGTAACAGCAATGCGGAAGCGGACATGCTGCAGTCCGCTTCCGCATTTTCTTATGCTGAATCCGCCAGGTATTTCTGCAGGAGACAGCGCCGCCTTCCTTTAGTTGGTCCTCGAGGTGCGCCGTAATTCGTCGGTGAGCACGACCGCTTCAGCCACTTCCCGCATCGATTTCCGTGTCTGCCGGCTCTGCCGTTGCAAGGCCAGATAAGCCTGTTCCTCGTCCAGCGACAGATCGCGCTGCAGGATGCCCTTCGCTCGTTCCACGATCTTCCGGGTCTCGAGTTTTTGCGACAGATGCGTATTCTCGCTTTCCAGCCGTGCCATCTCGATCTCGGCTCCAACCAGGAAACCAACCGTCGAGATCATCCGGATTTCTTTCTGGTTGTGGAGATGAGGCCGGCGATGCTGCAGGTTGATCACGCCAACCACACGCCCGCGAGACATCAACGGTACGGACAGGAACGCCTCGTAAGTATCTTCCGGCAACTCGTGGAAGAATTGAAAGCGAGGATCTTTGGAAGCGTTCTTCGAGACCGCAACCGGCTCGCGATGCTCCGCCACCCATCCGGTGATGCCTTCTCCGACTTGCAGCTTCAGTCTGTCGACAACTTCCGGATGTGGATTCTTCGAGGCGCGAAGCAGGAGTTCCTCGCCATCCAGGACATAGATCAGGCAGGAATCGCATTTAACCAGCGCCGACGCAAAGTCCACAACCCGCGCGAGCACTTCGTGCAACGCGTCCGCCGACGCCATTTGCGTGCCTAGTTCATGAAGAAAATCTACAGAAGAATCGTCAATGGTGAATGAGGTAGCCATGCTTCAACCATAGGGAACGATGTCGGGTGTGTCCAATAGCAATTTTCGATCACCGTCATAAAACCTTTTCGCGCAACTTACAGGTAGTAGAAGAATCTTATGAATGAGCAAGTTACAGCGCTGCTGTGTTTTGGCTTTGTTACAAAGGTGTAAAAAAGCATTCCCCAACTGAAACTGGAGGGCTGACTAAAGCCTCGCGCGCTGAACCAAAGTAGAATTAGCCGGAAGGAACTTACCCGCGAGGCTCGATGAAGCGAGGATTGCTTGTCCTTTTCCTGACCGTTCTGACTTGCCCGTCTTCCTATCCGAACACAAACCAGCCCCAGGCCAATATTTTCGATCCCGCGCCCTGGCTCGAGGACTTTCATCAAGTGCTGTCGGAAATGTCCTCGCATTATGCAAATCTGGAATGGGCGGTTGATGATCGAAAGCTGGACCTGCCGAGGCTGCGAATGGACACCGAAGCGAAACTTCGTGCCGCAACCAATGAACTCGATGCCCGCCGGATTCTCGATCAGTTCTTGGCCAGCTTCGGAGATGGCCATTTGGAAATTGAATGGCCCAAAAGCGGTGCACAGCCGACGCCTGCACCCACCAAGGCGCAAAGCCTGTGCGCTCGGATGGGCTACAGCAACCGCAATCATCCTGGACTGGACTTCTCTCTAGTTCCTGAGTTTGCTTCGCTCAACACTCCTGAAACCACGCTTTTTCCCGGCGGCCTTCTCCGATTACATAACCGTGTCCTCGGCATCATTCGAATCGGTCTCTTCAGCGAGCACGCTTACCCCGAGGTTTGTGAACAGGCGGTGCGAGATTTGCATATGGAGAAAAACGCCGAATGCGACGCGAAATGCGATGACCAGATAGAACTGGCCACGGCAAATCTTCTTACTTCCGCTCTCGTACGGCGGGCAAACGCACTTGCCGCGGCTGGGGCGACCGCCCTCCTGATCGACATCACGCACAATGGAGGCGGCTCGGACTGGGTTGAAGCGCCGCCCCGAGCCTTAAGCTCTATTCCACTACGCGACGCGAAGATGGCGTTCATCAAACATGAACATTGGACCAAACAGCTTCAAGAGCGCCTACGTGATGTACAAACCGATCTTAAACAGCCCACCGATTCACAAACTCTATTGAGAGACGCGGCGGACAAACTCGAAAAAGCAATTGGTGCAAGCAAGCAGACTTGCCAGAGGGCTGCGGTCTGGGATACCGGGAAACTTCCTTGTTCCCTGCTGGTTAAAGAGCCTCTGTTCGCGTCGGGAATCATGGCCTACGCAAAGCCCGGCAGCCTGGCCGCGCTTTCATCCAAGGAAGCCTTGTTCCAACCGAGCCGCTATACCTACGTTGAGAATCCGCGGCAGCTTCCTCTCTACGTTGTGGTGGATCGTGGGACCTGGTCCGCGGCTGAGTATTTCGCGGCACTACTGCAAGACAATCACGCCGCAACAGTGATCGGTGAACTGACCGGTGGGGCGGGTTGCGGCTACACGGATGGAGGTATCCCGACCAGGCTCAAGAATTCCGGGGCGCAGCTCAAGATGCCGGACTGTGTTCGCTTTCGTGCCGACGGGTCAAACGAAGTAAACGGAATCACTCCCGACATACTTCTACCCTGGTCAGGACATGATTCCGATTTCCAGCGGGTGAGCAAACTGCTGGCAGCTTTGGAATCCCAGAAGGCTTCTAACCTGAAACCGCCTCTGCACTGAGGCGTCCGGCCCAGTAGTTTCGCAGTCTGCCCAGGGACAAACTGTTGTTCTAGATTTTTTCGCCGACCGCCTTGCCCTGCGTAAACAGGTACAGATAATCGGGGCCGCCGGACTTCGAGTCCGTCCCGGACATATTG
Organism: Terriglobia bacterium; assembly: GCA_963734265.1. Lineage (GTDB taxonomy): Bacteria > Acidobacteriota > Terriglobia > Terriglobales > Acidobacteriaceae > JAIQFF01. The sequence goes on along the minus strand of CAVTGN010000006.1, from coordinate 181,559 downwards.
AAGCCACCGAAAGGATGCGCCGCGACCGTCGCACCGGTGCATTTGCGGTTGATGTACAAGTTGCCCACATGGAACTCGCGAATGGCGCGTTCAATCTTCTCGCGCGAATTCGTGTACACCGCGCCGGTTAAGCCGAACTCGGTGTCATTGGCGATCTCGAGAGCGTGGTCGTAATTTTTTGACTTGATGACGGCCAGCAATGGACCGAAAACCTCTTCCTGCTCGAGACGCGACTTGGGCGGAATATCGGCAATGACGGTCGGCTGTAGAAAGTACCCTTCGCCTGCGTTTTTCGCCGGGCCTCCGCCGGTGATGACGCGTCCATCCTTTTTCCCGACTTCGATGTAATCGAGAATCGACTTCATCGAGCCTTCATTGATGACCGCGCCCATGTTGGCGTTCTCCGCGGGATCGCCGACGGTGATTTTTTCCACCCGCGCTTTCAGCTTTTCCAGGAACTTGTCGTAAATACGTTCGTCGATAATGGCGCGAGAGCAGGCAGAGCACTTTTGTCCCTGAAAGCCGAATGCCGCCTGGGCTACGCCTTCGACGGCCGAATCAACATCGGCGTCCGCGTCCACGATGATGGCATCCTTGCCACCCATTTCGAGAACGGTGCGCTTGATCCAGATCTGGCCGGGTGCCTGCGTCGCTGCGCTCTTGTTGATGTCGAGGCCAACTTCGCGGGAACCGGTGAAAGCGATGTAGCGCGTTTTAGGATGTCCCACCACCGCGTTGCCGAATGTCGCCCCGGCGCCAGGACAGAAATTCACCACGCCCTCCGGCATGCCGCACTCTTCCAGCAGTTCGACGAATTTTGCCGCGATCGTCGGAGAATCGCTCGATGGCTTCAGAATGACGGTGTTGCCGCTGACGATGGACGCCAACGTCATGCCGGCCATGATGGCGCAAGGAAAATTCCACGGTGGAATCACCGCGCCCACGCCCAGAGGAATGTAAAGCAGCGAGTCGCGCTCGCCGGGCATTTGCACCGGCAGTTCCGTCCTGGCTAGGCGCAGCGCTTCGCGAGCGTAGTATTCGCAGAAGTCGATGGTCTCGGCGATATCGGCGTCAGCCTCGGCCCAGTTCTTACTCACTTCGAAAACAAGCCAGGCGCAGAATTCAAATTTGCGTTCTCGCATCACATCGCCCACGCGAAAAACCAAGCTGGCGCGCTCTTCGGCCGATAAGCGGCTCCAGCCCCCAAAAGCTTCGAGTGCCGCTTGCATGGCGGGTTCGACATGCTCCTTGCCGGCTTTCTGGTGCAGTCCGACCACCTGCGACGGCTTGGCGGGATTGATGGACTTGATCTTGTCTTTGGTTTTGACCCGTTTGCCGCCGATGATCAGGTCATACTCGCGGCCCAGTTGAGCCCGCACCTTCTCGATCGCTGCACGCATCTGGCGCGCAGTCTCTTCTTTGGTGAAATCGGTGAGGGGTTCATTCACGAACGGACCTTCGTGCAGGCGAATCTGTGGGCGGGTAGGAGCTTCAACGGTTGCCATCATTGCACCTCGATTATTGCGTCACTCGATTATTGACTCAGACGATATCGATGTTCGCAGGGCCGGATAGGAACCTTTTAATTGTAGCACCGTGGAATCAGGTATTTTGAGTCGACCAGAAGGGATACCGAGACGGCTGACCAGGGCTTGCTAGGCGGTGGCAAGGTAGACGTAGCGCAGGATAAACAGGACGGTGAGAATCCAAACCAGCACGTTGATCTCACGAAGTTTCCCAGCTGCAATTTTCACCACCGTGTAGGAAATGAGTCCCAGGCTAAGGCCGGTTGCGATGCTGAAGGTCAGAGGCGTGGCCAGCATGGTGATAAAGGCGGGCACGGCTTCGCTGAAGTCCGCCCAATCGATGTGGGCGATCGACTGGGTCATCAAAGCCCCCACCAGGATCAGGGCCGGAGCCGTGGCATAGCCCGGAATAGCCGCCGCCAGCGGAGAGCAGAACATGGCGAGCACGAAGAGCGCCGCCACGAAAATATTACTGAGTCCGGTGCGGGCGCCCACCGCAATGCCGGCAACACTTTCGATGTAACTGGTGACCGTGGATGTGCCGGCGAGCGCTCCGAAGACGGTTCCAGTCGCGTCGGCCAGCAGAGCGCGGCCGACGCGCGGGATTTTTCCGTCCTTGATGAAGCCCCCCTGCTCGCACACGCCCACCAGGGTACCCACGTTGTCGAAGAGATCGACGAAAAGAAAGGCGAACAGGATTTCCAGAAAGCCAAGGTGGATGGCGCTGCGAAGATCTAGCTGCAGGAAGGTGGATGACGGGTGCGGCATGGAAACAATGGCGGAGGGCCAACTGGAAATGCCGCGAAGCATGCCGAGCAGCGCGGTGCCGACGATGCCGATCAGGATTGCGCCATTCAGCTTGCGCGCCATCAGCACCAGAGTCAGTACCAGGCCGAAGCACGCCGTCTGCACTTCGCGATCGGCAAAACTTCCCAGGCCGACAAAGGTTGCGGCGTTGGCCACCACAAGTTTCGCGTTCCGCAGTCCGACGAATGCGATGAAGAAGCCGATCCCGGTCGCGGTGGAGTGTTTCAGGCAATCGGGCATTCCGTTGACGATCTGTTCGCGGACTCTGGTGACGGTGAGAACCAGGAAGAGGACACCCGAGAAGAAAACCACCCCAAGCGCGGTGCGCCACGGGATGTGCATGTTCAAGCAGACGTAGTAGGTGAAGTAGGCATTGAGCGACATCCCCGGAGCCAGCGCGATGGGATAGTTGGCGTAGAGCCCCATGACCAGAGTGGCCACTGCAGCCGAAAGGCAGGTGGCAAAAACTACTCCGTCGACAGGCATGCCGGCCTGGGCCAGGATCTGCGGGTTGACGACGACGATATAGGCCATCGTCAGGAAAGTGGTGAGACCGCCAAGGAATTCTTGGCGTATGGTGGTGTTGTTTTCGGTGAGCTTGAAGTAGCGATCGATCAATCGTCTTTCCTCGATTGAAAATGGCGGCAGCTGTTTTTCGTAGCCTGCTTTTTATTAGAAAAACCAGTTTCTAGTTTTCTGTTCTCCGTTGCCGGTCGGCGGCGCGATCCTGTCGTTCTTCAATAATGTATTCTGTCCGGCTTTTCCTTCCAGGCGCGGAAGGCAGCCAGCGCCTCATCGCGCATGATTTGAATCATCGGAATGCCACGCTGCGCGTGTAGTAGCGCGATTTCACGGTAGATGAACGAGTCATCAAATCCAGCCTGGGAAGCATCCGCGGCGAAACTGCCAAAGTAGACTCGCGCAAGCCGCGTCCAGTAGATTGCGCCCAGGCACATAGGACAAGGTTCGCAAGAGGTGTAGAGTTCGCAGTCTTTCAATTCGAAGACGCCAAGTTTCCGGCAGGCATGGCGGATAGCGAGCACTTCGGCGTGCGCGGTGGGATCATTGTTTGCGGTCACCTGATTCACGCCTTCGGCCACGATGTCGTTTCCTTGGACGACGACAGCTCCGAAAGGTCCGCCCTGTCCGGAGCGGACATTGTCGATTGCCAGTTGAATGGCGCGAGCCATGAAAGTATTTATCATTGAATCGCCGATCATCGATTCGTCCATCAAAGGAAGCAAGTATAAGCGGCGGCTGGAAGCGCACAAAATTTTTCTCGGCTTGAATTGCTGATCACGCTAAGTTGAAAAAGTGAAGCGGCACGATAGGCTCGGAACTTCACCCCAACTCCCTCCGCATGACGCCATGAGCTTACAGGCTTTCATTTCCCGTCGAGTAGTCACCGGGGGAGAAGTCCGGCCCGCCGCGATTCTCGTGGAAGGCGAACAAATCCGGGCAGTGGTTTCGCCCAGAGCAAACTCCCGTCGGAGTCGAAGCGCATGACTTTGGCGACACGGCGATCCTTCCCGGGCTGGTGGATTCTCATCTCCACATCAACGAGCCTGGCCGGACGGATTGGGAAGGTTTCAGCACCGCGACTCGCGCTGCCGCGGCGGGTGGCTACACCATGCTGGTCGATATGCCGCTCAACTGCCTGCCGGCGACGACCAACGTTGCCGCCCTCGAGACAAAACGTGAAGCAGCGCGGGGAAAGTGCCGGGTCGATTGGGCGGCGTGGGGCGGCGTGGTCAAAGATAATCAGGATGACATCGAGGCCCTGGCCGCTGCGGGAGTGTTGGGATTCAAGTGCTTCCTGATTCATCCCGGGATCGATGGCTTCACCATGGTCAGCGAAGAAGACTTGCGATGCTGCTCTGCCTCACCTGGCGCGAACCGGTCTGCCGCTGCTGGTGCACGCAGAGCTTGCCGGGCCTGTAGAAGCGGCCACGCAGCGCCTGGCGAATGCCGATTGGAAGGCTTACGCGACCTATCTGCAATCGCGGCCCGACGAAGCGGAGCTGTCGGCGATTCGGATGATGCTGTCGCTGTGCCGGCAATATCATTTTCGCCTGCACATCGTCCATCTCTCCACCAGCCGCGCGTTGCCTGAGTTGCAGGCCGCCCGGTCTGAAGGCTTGGCGGTAAGCGTGGAAACCTGTCCGCACTATCTGCATCTGGCTGCGGAGACTATTGCGAACGGGGCCACGCTGTGCAAGTGTGCGCCGCCGATCCGGAGTCGCGAAAACCGCGAAGCATTGTGGCAAGGATTGAAGGATGGAGTGATCGATCTCGTGGCCACGGATCATTCTCCTTGTCCGCCAGTTATGAAGCGCGCCGAGGAGGGAAACTTCAAGACCGCTTGGGGAGGTATCTCGAGTCTTTCTGTGGCGCTTCCGGTGGTGTGGACCGAGGCCAAAGCGCGGGGATTTGGTCTGACAGACATTGTGCGCTGGATGGCAGAGGGCCCGGCACAGCTGGCCGGGTGCGATGCCCGCAAGGGACGCATTGCGGCGGGATACGACGCGGACCTGGTTGTGTTTGATCCAGAGGCGGAATTTCAGGTGACACCGGAACGCCTACACTTCCGGCATCCGCTATCGCCTTATCTGGGAGAGACGTTGCGCGGAGTGGTGAAGGCGACCTATTTGCGAGGACGCGCTGTATTCCTGAATGGCGAGTTTCCCGGAGAGCCTGGCGGCCGGGAGTGGCGGCGGTAGAGGTTCCATGTCTGCTTTCGCTCCTTTTCCGGCGTTTCCCGGGCTTGCACCCGGGGCTGCACTCTGCGCCGCTTCGCGGCTGACCTTTCGGTTTGTGCTGCTCGCATGATCTTCCTCTTAGTGCTTCCTTTTGGTGCTCTTCAAGATACGAGCCCGATATCTCCGCCCGTGGGAGCCGGATGCGATAATCAGTTCATGATGCGTGATCCCATTGTCGGGGCGTCGGTCCCACGCAAGGAAGGCCGCGAAAAAGTGACCGGGCAGGCGCAGTACGTTGATGACATGGCGCTGCCGAATATGATTTACGGCGCCACCGTTCGCAGCCAGATTCCGCGAGGCAGGATAAAGAACATCAGCTTTGGGCCAGGAATCGCATGGGACGAATTTGTCGTAGTGTCCGCGAAAGATATTCCTGGGAAAAATGTTATCGCGCTGATCGCAGACGATCAGCCCTGTCTCGCGGATGAGATCGTCAACCATCCCGAAGAGCCGATTCTCCTGCTGGCCCATCCCGATCGGCATGTTCTCAGCAAGGCGGTTGCAGCCGTCTCGATCGAGTACGATCCGCTGCCTGCCGTGTTCACCATGGAAGAGAGCGAAAGCCATGCTGAAATCATTTGGGGAGCCGACAACATCTTCAAGAGCTATCTGATGGAGAAAGGGGACGTCGACGCAGTTTGGGAGAAGGCTGACTACATTGTGGAGGGCGAATACCGGACGGGCGCGCAGGAGCAGCTCTACATCGAAAATAATGGGATGATCGCGAGCTTCGATGCGCAGCAGGGCATCACGGTTTGGGGCTCGCTGCAGTGTCCTTACTACGTTCACAAAGCCCTGATGGCTCTGTGCAACCTGCCAGCGGACAAAGTTCGCGTGGTGCAGATGGAGACAGGCGGCGCTTTCGGCGGCAAGGAAGAATATCCGTCGATGATCGCGGCGCATGCAGCCTTGCTGGCAATCAAGTCAGGACGTCCGGTGAAAATCGTCTATGACCGCATGGAGGATATGGCGGCCACAACCAAGCGGCACCCTTCGCGGACCCGTCATCGCACCGCCGTCAGCAAAGATGGAACGATTCTGGGCGGGGAAATTGAATTTACGATCGATGGCGGTGCTTACGCAACGCTTTCTTCGGTGGTGCTTTCGCGGGGCACCATTCATGCGGGTGGCGCTTATTTTTGGCCGAACATTCGTGTCCGGGCCAAGGCTATAGCCACCAATGCCCCGCCGCACGGGGCATTCCGTGGCTTTGGCGCGCCGCAAAGTTTGTTTGCATTGGAACGGCACATGGACCGGATCGCGCAGGTGGTAGGACTTTCGCCGGTCGAGATCCGGAGGCGGAATTTTCTGAAGCCGGGACAGACCACAACCACTTCACAGATCGTGCGCGAGTCCATCGATCTCGGCAAGCTGCTCGAACGCGCGCTGGAGTTGTCCGACTACCGGGCGAAGAAGCAGCGCTTCGCAAAAGAGAATGAGTCGGGAACGAAGCGCAAGGGAATGGGCATCGCGGCCTTCTTGCACGGCGCGGGATTCACCGGCTCGGGCGAGCGCTATCTGAGTTCCGTGGTAGGAGTCGAGGGCTGCGCCGATGGCAGCGTGCGCGTGCTGGTCTCAAGCACGGAATTTGGTCAGGGAACAAAGACCGTACTGTGCCAGATCGCGGCAGAAACACTCGGTCTGCCATACGAGCAGGTTGGGATTGCACAGGCCGATACCGATGAAGTGCCGAACAGCGGTCCCACGGTCGCATCGCGAACGGTGATGGTGGTCGGAAAGTTGGTGCAGTCGGCGGCGTTGGGAATCAGGCAGACTCTCGCCGCTGGTGGCATGCTGGGCGAATCCTATTCGGCCGAGGAGTTTCGCGCGGCGTGCAAGAAGCAGGTGGCCGCGCACGGACCGTTCCTTTCATGGGCGCGATTCGAGGCGCCCAGCGACGTATTCTGGGATGACGAAAAGTACCGGGGCGAAGCCTATGCAGCTTATGCCTGGGCAGTTTATATCGCCGAAGTGACCGTTGATTTGACTTCCTACAGCGCGGTGGTGGACGACTTTGTGGCGCTACAAGAAGTTGGCAAGGTGCTGCATCCGGTTTTGGCCCGAGGGCAAATCGCCGGTGGCGTCGCGCAAGGAATCGGATATACGCTTTACGAGAAAGTCGTTTGGCAAAACGGGCGCATGCAAAACGGACAGATGACGAACTACATCATGCCAACGTCCGCTGACCTGCCCCCGATTCGCGTGTTCTTCCAGGAAATGGGCAATGTTCATGGGGCTTATGGCGCAAAGGGAATCGGCGAACTTCCCATGGACGGTCCGGCGCCGGCCATTGTCAATGCAGTCGAAGACGCGCTGAAGATTCGTTTCGATTCGATACCGCTGCTTCCCGAGGACATTTTCGAAGCGCTGACCCTTAATCGCGAACCGAGCCGCCGGTGGAGTGCGATGATGCCTTCCCCGGAACCTCCGCCTTCAGGAAACCGCGCAAAGTGCGAGGTTTCGCTGACGGTGAATGGCGAGTTGAAGACGGTCCGCGTCTATCCGATGGAACGTTTGTTGGACACGTTGCGGGAACAACTGGGATTGACCGGGGCCAAAGAAGGATGCGGCGAAGGCGAGTGTGGTTCGTGTTCTGTGTTGATGAACGGCATGCTGGTGAACAGCTGCCTCATCCCCATTCTCCAGGCTAAGGACGCGAACGTTGTCACCATCGAGGGACTGGCTTCGGGCGCGCAGCTCAGTCACTTGCAGGAAGCATTTTTGCGCTTCGGCGGCGCGCAGTGTGGCATCTGCACGCCCGGAATGATTCTCGCGGCATCGCATCTGCTAAAAAAGAAGCCTGAACCGACGTTGGAGGAAATCCGCGAAGGGCTGTCTGGAAATCTTTGCCGCTGCACCGGCTACATTCAGATCTTCGAAGCTGTGGCGGAAGCAGCGCGGCTGGCTACGACCTCCAGGTCCGCAACATGAGATCGGACCCGGCCGATTACCAACTGGTTGCGCCGGGCAGCTTGCAGGCGGTGGTCTCGCTGCTGGCCGAGGAACCGGGTGCGTGGATGCCTATCGCCGGAGGCACCGATGTAATGGTGCAGTACGCGGCCGGGAAACTGCCCGCGCGAAAACTGGTCAGCATCTGGAATCTTCCCGAGCTGCGGCGCATTGAGGTATTGCCCGACGAAATCCAGATTGGCGCTGGATGCACTTATACCGATCTCCGGGAACACGCTGTTCTGCAGCGCGAGTTTTCGCTGCTGGCCAGCGCCGCCAGTTGGACGGGCGGAATCGCCAACCAGAATCGAGGAACGTTGGGAGGCAACATCGTGAACGCCTCTCCTGCGGCGGATTCACTTCCGGCACTGCTGGTGTATGACGCGGCACTGATTCTCATTTCCGTGCGCGGAGAGCGGCGATTGCCGTATGCGGATTTTCACACCGGCTACAAGAAAATGAAACTCGCGCCGGATGAGCTGATTCGGGCGGTCTGTCTTCCGCGGCGATTTTCGGAGTATGTGGCTTACACACGTAAGGTCGGGGCTCGCAACGCCCAGGCGATTTCCAAGGTGTGCATCGCAGCGCTGGGGCGAGTCGCCGGCGGCGTGGTAGATGATATCCGCATCGCTCTCGGAAGCGTAGCGCCGGTTCCGGTTCGTTTGGTGAAGACCGAACAATTGCTGAAAGGCAAGCGCTACGACTCTTCCCTGCTGGTAATGGCAAAGCAGGCCGCGACTGCGGAGATCCGGCCGATCGATGATATTCGATCCACGGCGAAATACCGAGCCGCGGTGGCGGGCAATCTGGTGGCGGAGTTTCTCGAACACCTTGGCCTTAGCGATCGCGGACCGAAGGCATGAGCAACGTGCTGGCGAGATGGAATCGCCTTTCGGCCGAAGAGGCGGCGAAGGAAATCTTGCCGTGCTGTGGATCGAAGGCCTGGGCGCAGCGACTGGCTTCGCGAAGACCGCTGGCGAGCGAAGCGGCTCTGCTGGCTGCGTCCGACGAAATCTGGTTTGGCCTGGCAGCAGAAGATTGGATGGAAGCGTTCCGCAGCCATCCCCGGATCGGAGAGAAGATTGGAGAGAAGATTGGGGAGAAACAGGCAGCACAGTCGCCCGGGCAGCCTGCGCCCGTTCAGTCCTCCTGGTCTGCACAGGAGCAACGGAACGTGGCAGCCGCAGGCGAAGAAGTCAAAGACTGCGCTGGCGGAGGCGAATCGGAAATACGAGCATCAGTTTGGCCATATCTTTATTGTGTGCGCTACGGGAAAATCAGGGTCAGAGATTCTGGAGATTCTGCGGCGACGATTGCAGAATGACCGGGACGCCGAACTGCGCGAGGCAGCGGAGCAGCAGCGGCAGATCACGCATATCCGATTGAGAAGATGGCTGTCATGATGAAACGCATTACCACTCACGTGCTGGACACCGCCCGCGGCAAGCCAGCCAGAGATGTACCTGTGCGCCTGGAGCGGCAGGAGAAGTCGGGCGACTGGGTGCCACTGGGCTCGGCACGCACCGATCACGACGGCCGTTGTGCTCAGCTCGTGCCGGACGACAAAGTTCTCTCCGCGGGGCTTTACCGGCTGGCGTTCGACACCGGAAGCTATTTCGCGGCGGAGAAGATCGAGGGTTTATATCCGGTGGTAGAAATTACATTTCTGGTGCGGGATGGCGAAACCCACTTCCATATTCCGCTGCTGCTGAACCCGAACGGGTATACGACTTACCGGGGGAGCTGAGCGCATGAGCGTGCCGCCACAAACCGATGAGGATCTGGGATGACGTCTTCCGTCCGGGAATGGCTCAACCTGATCGTGCGCTGGTTCCATGTCTTCGCCGGCATCATGTGGGTCGGCCAGACCTACTACTTCACCTGGCTGGACGGCCAGTTTGGAAAGCTCGAGAAGAACGCCGGGGGCAAGTCGGCGGCACTCTGGATGGTCCATAGCGGCGGCTTCTATACCGTCGAAAAACAGAAATCATTGAGGGTCGCGCCCGGGCAGGTGCACTGGTTTCGCTGGGAAGCGGCGATGACCTGGCTCAGCGGCATGGTGCTCATGTTCCTCGTTTATTACTTTAGCGGGGGACTCATCGACACCGACGTTGCCAATATTTCTCAAGCCACCGGCATCGCCATCGGATTGGGTGTGCTGGTTTTCGGCTGGCTCATCTACGATCTGGCGGTGCGGTCAGCGCTGGGCAGGTCGGAAACTGCATTTGCGATATTTTCGCTCATCATGGTTGCAGGAATCTCGTGGGCTTTGGTACACGTCTTCAGCGGGCGCGCCGCGTACATCCACGTAGGCGCGATGTTCGGGACGATCATGACCCTGAACGTGTGGATGCGAATCCTTCCCGCCCAACGCAAACTGGTTGCCGCAGCCGCGGCCGGCGCTGCCTTCGATCCGGCGCTCGGGGCTCAGGCCAAGCTCCGCTCCAAACACAATACGTTCATGGCGGTTCCAGTTGTGTTTATCATGCTGAGCAATCATTTTCCGGTGGCGACTTACGGGAACACTTATAACTGGCAAATTCTAGTTTTCTTGGTGTTCGCCGGGTGGGCGGCAGCAAAAGTCATTCGCCGGGCTTGACCCCGGGCAAGAGACGTTTCGTCAGCAGACATTTTAGGATCCAGTGCGGACAACGAGTGGAACTACAAGTCGCGCTGAAGAAGTCATCGCCCGCTGCCGTAAGCTGGCGCGCTTCAGTGAAGATGCTGGCGGCACGCGCCGGACATTCCTCTCCGCGCCCATGCGCGAATGCCACCGCGAAATCGCGGCGTGGATGGAGCCGCTCGGGGTCGAGACAAGAATCGACGCGGCGGGAAACTTGCGCGGACTTTACCCCGGAGCAGAGTCGAAGGCGCCGAGACTGCTGCTGGGTTCGCATCTAGATACGGTTCCAAACGCGGGAGCGTTCGACGGAGTTCTCGGCGTGGTGCTTGCCATTGCCCTGCTGGAGGGTCTGGATGGACGACGGCTTCCTTTTGGAATAGAAGTTGTCGGATTCTCCGAAGAAGAAGGCGTTCGGTTTGGAACACCTTTCATCGGCAGCCGGGCACTGATCGGCAGGCTTGATAATGAACTCCTGGATCGTGAGGATGCGCGCGGAGTTTCGGTACGCAAAGCCATTGCAGATTTCGGCTTGAATCCGCAGGAGATTTCCCAGGCTGCCTTAGAAGAAGGAACTCTGGGATACATCGAGTTTCACATCGAGCAGGGACCCGTGCTCGAAACACTGAATCGGCCGCTTGGTGTTGTTGAGGCGATCGCGGGGCAGAGCCGGTTGGAATTTATATTTCTTGGCCGCGCTAACCACGCCGGCACCACGCCGATGCATCTTCGCCGGGACGCGATTGCAGGCGCCGCGGAGTGGATCATCGCGGTGGAGCGGGAAGCGCAAAGCGTTCCAGGCCTGGTGGCCACCGTGGGCGTGATCGAGGCCAAGCCGGGAGCGACCAATGTGATTGCCGGCGAGGCTCGGCTGACCCTCGACGTACGCCACGGCTCCGACGAGGTTCGCGCTCGCGCTGTTGATAATCTGATTCGCCAGGCGGAAGAAATTGCTGAGCGGCGTGGTTTGTCGGTAAGCCGGAATGTTCTTCTTAGTCAGCAGGCGGTGCCAATGGATTCATTTCTTGTGAATGAAATTGAACGGGCGATCGGACAAGCCGGATGTGAACCGCATCGCATGGTGAGTGGCGCCGGTCATGATGCAATGATCCTTGCCGAGAGAGTTCCCAGCGCCATGGTTTTTCTGCGAACGCCGGGCGGGATCAGCCACGATCCGGCCGAGTCCGTGAGGACTGACGATGTAGCGAAAGCGATTGAGTGCGGCATGCATCTGCTCGAGCAACTGGCTTCGTCACCAACGCTTCAAGGAAGGATGCACCGTGCATAACCTTGGTCAGACCCGAAGTTCGCAACATCCCAATCACCTGCTGCTGACTGCCGATACTTTCGTCCGCACTGCTTTGCCGGGGATGAAAGCCTGTTCCGCCATTGTTCATGCGGGTCCGGCGATAGGGGCGAGATTTACGCAGTACACGGCTGAGTTCGAGGCCGGCGGCGAACTGGGCGGCACACCGGCGCAGCGTTTTCTTTTTGTGATCGAAGGAGGCCTTAAGCTGGAGGTCGGCGGCAAGCCAAGCGAACTGAGTGTCGGCGGCTACGCTTACTTGCCCCAGGGAGTGCAGCATCGCGTGCTGGCAACAAAGACAAGCCGCGTCGCCGTGATTGAAAAGCCCTATCACGCTCTCGCCTCCGTCGCGCTGCCGCATGCCATTGTTTCCAGCGAGGAGGAAGTTTCTTCTCATCCGCTGGGAGATGATCCCAGCCTGCAGGTGAAGTGTCTGCTTCCCGACGAGATGACTTACGACTTCGCAGTAAACACAATGGAGTATCAGCCGGGCGCGTCACTCAGCATGGTGGAAATGCATGTGATGGAGCATGGACTCATCATGCTGGCAGGCGGCGGAATTTACCGGCTCGGCGATGCCTGGTATGCGGTTACGGCCGGGGACTTTATCTGGATGGGCCCGTGGTGCCCGCAATGGTTTGGAGCGTTGGGCAAGGTGCCGGCAAAATATCTAATTTATAAAGACTGGAATCGCCATCCACTGGCCGATATTCATCCATGAAGCTTGAAATTGATCGGGCCAAGTTACACTCAGAGATCGAAGCACTGGCTGCGATTTCTGACGCCGAACCTCCCGCGGTTACCAGAATCGTATTCACTCCAGCCGATCTCAAAGCGCGTGCCTGGCTGAGGGCGAGATGTGAAGAGGCCGGCCTCGCGGTGCGGCAGGACGCGATCGGAAACACCTTCGCGCGTTGGATTGGGTCTGACCCGAAGGCAGCGGCGGTCGGCACCGGTTCGCATATCGACGCAATTCCCAACGCCGGGAAATACGACGGAGTGGTGGGCGTACTGGGAGGACTTGAGGCAATACGGGCGCTGCGGCGCGCGGGCTTCCATGCCAGACACTCGATCGAGCTGCTCGTATTCACCTCTGAAGAACCGACGCGTTTCGGAATCGGGTGCCTGGGCAGCCGCCTGCTCTCCGGAACCCTTTCGGCTGAAGCCGCCAGACAATTGAAAGACACCGACGGGGAGTCGGTCGAGAAAGTCCGCCGTCAGGCCGGACTTGGCGGAGAGCTCGAAGAAGTGAAGTTGCCCACCGACTATTACAAAGCATTTGTCGAGTTGCACATCGAGCAAGGTCCGCTGCTGGAGCAACAAAACACACCGCTGGGAGTGGTTACAAAAATCGCCGCTCCCGCCAGCATGCGAGTTTCTCTCGAAGGAGCGGGCGGACACGCGGGCGGCGTACTGATGCCGGATCGTCGCGACGCGCTGTGCGCAGCGGCGGAACTGATTCTGGCGATCGAAAGTGCCGCCCGAAACACCGGCGCCGTCGATACAGTTGCGACCGTCGGCATCTGCGACGTGTTTCCGGGGGCCGTGAACAGTATTCCCAGCCGGGTTCGTCTCAGCGTCGACATTCGTGATACTGATCTTGCCCGGCGCGATGGCGTGATGAAAGCGATCGAAGATGCCGGTCGGGCGATATCTGCGAACCGCCGAGTTGCCGTTCACACCGAACTGGTGAACGCGGATGCACCGGCGGAATGCGCGCCCACAATCGTGGCCGCCCTTTCTGACGCTTGCAGGAAACATCAACAGAAGTTTCTTCCGATGATCAGCCGGGCTTATCACGATTCGCTCTTCATGTCCCGTATCGCGCCGGCGGCGATGCTGTTTATTCCCTGCCGCAAGGGCTACAGCCACCGTCCTGACGAATATGCGTCGCCCGAGGACATTGCCCGCGGGACTCTGGTGCTGGCCGAAACTCTGGCGGCTCTTTCCGCGTAATTGAAATCCGGCTAGGGCCAGTGCGGAATATTCGACTCGCGCTCAGCCCAATGCTCGACGATGTCCCGTACCACCTTGTCGCCAACCGACTGAGCCGCATCCAGCGCCGGCATGTAAGCCGAGTAGTTGCCGGAAACCATTTCTTTCAGGCTGTCAGCGACGGTCGTGCCGGGCGGCTCGCGATCGTAATTGCTTACCGTGCGTAGAACCAGCACTCGTTGCAGATCCACTCGTCCGGCCTGATGCAGAAAGGTAAGAGCCTGCATCGTTCCCGAGTCTTCCATGCCGGCAATCATGTAGTTGCCTTTGCCGGCGGTGTAGTAGCGCGTCCAGGCATTGGCCCATTCATCCATTTTTGATCCGTGCCAGAAAGTGCTGGCCGACAAGGTATCGCCTCGGGCGACAAATGGCGGCTTTAATGCGTTAGGAAAAGTGGCGAAGCGGCCGCGAAACTTGCGCAGCGTTTCGGAATCAGAAAGCGGGACACTCTGCGTGAGGTGAAAGGCCCAGCCCACCAGGTCAGCATTGAGAGTGTAAGCCTCGCCGTAGAAATCGCTGGCGGGCTGCTCGTACGGACTTCCTTTGCGCAGTGGCACATAACCGGTTGGCCAGTTCTGCGGAATCTGACGGGCATCAATCTCAAACGACAAGTCGCCATCGATCACATGGTCGGCCCAAACCGCCGAGCCGAGCGATACGTCGGCCGGGTCTCCGCCGCCAATTCCGGCGACGATCCAATAAGCTTTCGAGAGATCAAAGCGCGGATCCAGGCCAAGCGCCATCACCGACGCCGCGGCCTTGGCGGTACCGACACCGGTCACCATGCCCAGCACTCCATCCTTATTCAGGCGGAGGTGATGATAGCCGGAGGGCAACGGGACGATCTGGTCCAGATGTTCGCGTTCCACCCAGAGCTGGAATTCGCCAGGCGTGTCGCCAGTATCTTCGCCACGTTCGAACATGGTGACTACCACCACCTTGATGGGGATGGGCGCGGGGATTGCTGCGGACTGCGCGTAGAGGGGCAGGACAAACGATGCAAAAAGCAGAAGCGCTGAAGCCAGTTGTTGGAAGCTGCTCATGGGCTCTCGCAATTGTGCAGGAATCAGGCACACAGTAAACATTCATATTCTCGAGTCGACATGCGATAGTTTGGATTCCCGGCATTCAAATATCAGGTCGATCCCGAGTTGATATAGTCAAAATTGTCCAAATGCAAACGACGCTCGATAAAACTCCGTTCGCAGTGCGGCGGACTGACTTTCTGCTGACAGTCCGTCTGGCGCTGCCGCTCATCATCGCCGAAATCGGATGGATGAGCATGGGAATTGTGGATACCATCATGGTCGGCCGGCTGCCTGACAGCGCGGTTGCGATCGGAGCCACCGGTCTGGCCCAGAGTCTCTACCACAGTGTGGCGATATTTGGCGGCGGATTGCTCCTGGGGCTGGATACCTTCGTCGCACATGCCTTCGGTCGCGAGGATATCAGCGACGCCCGGCTCTCGCTGGTGAATGGGCTGTTCCTGGCGCTCGTGCTGACGCCGGTCCTGATGTTTGCGGTTTCATTCTGGCCGGAGTTGATGACACGATTCGGAATCAGTGTGGAACTTGTGGGGCCGATGCGCCCGTTCCTGCGGGCGCTCGCCTGGGGCACATTGCCCTTGCTCGCGTATTTCGCGCTTCGCCGCTATCTACAGGCTGTGAACGTGGCGATTCCGATCATGTTCGCGTTGATTTCGGCAAACATTGTGAATGCGGTGGGCGACTGGGCATTGATTTACGGACATCTTGGCTTTCGCGCGATGGGCATTACCGGGTCAGGATGGTCAACCTGTTTTGCTCGAATTTATATGGCTGGCGTGCTTGCCCTCACATTGCTATGGGTAGAGTCAAAACGTTTGCTGCCTCGCTGGGCCGGACTCGCTAAAGATCGACACACACCGGATGTGGGCATTGTTGAAGCTGGGCGCGCCGGCGGCAATGCAGATTCTGCTCGAAATTGGAGCCTTTGCCGCGGCCACCGCTTTGATCGCGAGGCTCGGGCCGGTGCCGCTCTCCGGGCACGAGATTGCGTTGAACTGCGCCGCGCTCACCTTTATGGTTCCGTTGGGGATCAGTTCTGCCGCCGCAGTGCGAGTGGGACAACAACTGGGAAGAAAAGATCCCGCGGGGGCGCGGCGGGCGGGTTGGTCGGCCATCATGATGGGGGCTGCATTCATGACCTGCTCAGGCCTGGTATTCGTGTCTGTCCCGACCTTGATCGCCCGTTTGTTTTCGCCGGATCCGGCCGTCATTCGCACGGGCGCGCGGCTCCTCCTGGTGGCAGCCGCATTCCAGTTATTCGACGGCCTGCAGACTGTGGCAACAGGCGCGCTTCGGGGTGCGGGCGATACCAAAACTCCCATGCTCGCCAACTTCATCGCTTATTGGCTGATCGGCCTTCCTGCGGGATATGTCTTGTGCTTCACGCTGGGGTGGGGAGCCTTGGGGGTCTGGATCGGACTGTGCGGCGGACTCATGATGATCGGGTCGGCGCTTCTGTTCGCTTGGGGCCGGAAGAAGCTTATTGTCAACTGACATGCGCCCGGGTTTTTAGGAACAAAACCCGGTTATCAGTTTCCAGTTATCAGTTCTCGGTTTTGAGCCTTGCGTAGCCCGGTTTGATCACCGAGTAAATGAAACGGCAGCGCTGGTCGTACGGCAGAAAAGCGCTCTTCATTGCGTTGATGGTTATTTTCTCGAAGTCATCCAGGGATAGGCCGAAGGTATTCGCCGCCGCTTCAAATTCCTTGCTCATGCTGGTGTCGCTCATCAGCCGGTTGTCGGTGTTGAGGGTGACGCGAAATTTCTCCTGATAAAGAATCTTGAAAGGATGCTCGGCCAGGCTGGGCGTGGCGCCGGTATGGACGTTGCTGATCAGGCAAATCTCCAGCGGGATACGCTTATCAAGAACATACTGGGCGAGATCGCCTAACTTCACGGCTTTGCCCTCTGCGATGGCGATGTCGTCGATCAATCGAGTTCCGTGTCCGATGCGATGCGCTCCGCAGTACTGAATGGCCTGCCAGATCGATTCTTTTCCGTAGCCCTCGCCGGCGTGAATTGTGATATTGAAATTTTCCCGTTGAATGTAGTGGAACGCGTCCACATGCTTTTTAGGCGGATATCCACCTTCTTCCCCGGCCAGGTCGAAGCCGACAACGCCGCGCTCGCGAAAATCTACGGCAAGCTCAGCCATCTCCAGCGAGACATCCATATTGCGCATGGCGCAAATAATCAACCCGGAAGACACCCCGAAGTCCTTGCGTCCGCGATCCAGCCCTTTCAGAACAGCCGAGACCACCTGCTGGTGGGTTAAGCCTTTCGTAGTGTGAAAGACGGGCGCAAAGCGGGTTTCAAAGTAAACCACGCCATCCTTGCTCAAGTCTTCGGCCTGTTCGTACGCTACCCGCTCGAGCGCTTCTTCTGTCTGCATTACTGCAATCGTGTGCGCGAAGCCCTCCAGATATTTCGCCAGACTTCCCTTGTTCGCGCCTTGATGAAACCATTCGGCCAGCGCTACCGGATCGCGGGTGGGAAGGCCCGCATATTTCGCGGTGTTCGCGAGATCGATCACGGTGGCCGGACGCAGCACGCCGTCAAGGTGTTCATGCAGGAGAACTTTTGGCAAACTCCGGATTAATTTTTTATCAGGCTTCATTCTTCTCCTATGTCCTCGTTCCACACTGCGGGATTGGCGCGGATGTACTCGCTTAGCAGCGAAGCGCACTCTTCCGAATCGAGATCAATTACATGAACGCCAAGTGAACGGAGCCAATCGAGTCCACCCTGGAAGTTACGGCTCTCGCCGACTACCACGGTGCCGAAACCAAACTGGCGGACCAATCCACTGCAATACCAGCAAGGCGCCAGCGTTGTGACCATCGTCAGGTTGCGATAACTGCGCTGGCGGCCGGCGTTGCGGAAGGCATCGGTCTCTCCATGCATCGAGGGGTCGCCGTTTTGTACGCGGCGGTTGTGGCCGGCGCCAATCAGTTGACCGCCTGAATCAAAAATCGCCGCTCCGATGGGAATGCCACCTTCGGACAGTCCCTTGCGCGCCTCAGCAAGCGCGACCGCGAGCATTGCGGCGTAGTCCGGCGTCAAGTCTCGCGTCCTCCTAGTATCATTATTACACTTACGCTTCTCGTTATTTTATTCTGAGCGCCGCATGCCCAGTCGCGTTGTCCTTGAAATTTGTGTTGAATCGACGGACCGCGCAATAGCGGCCGAGCGCGGGGGCGCGCATCGCATTGAACTTTGCAGCGACTTGTCATGCGGCGGGATCACTCCCAACGCGGGGTTGATTGAAGCGACCCGCAAACAGTTGCGGATCCCCATTCATGTCCTGATTCGACCTCGAGCCGGCGACTTTTGTTATTCCAGCCCTGAATTCGAAATCATGGCGCGTGACATTCGCGCGGCCAAGGATTTGCGCGTGGATGGAATCGTACTGGGGATTATTGATCCGAAGGGACAGATTGACATTTCTCGCACACGCAAGCTAGTGGAACTGGCACGCCCTCTTCCTGTTACCTTCCATCGCGCCTTCGACCTGTGTCGCGACAAAGACGGGAATGCTTGCCTGGAGGCAGTCATCCAAACCGGCGCCGCCCGCATTCTCACGTCGGCCGGCCAGGATCGGGTAGTAGACGGCGTCGCCCGAATTGCGAATCTGGTTCGCGCCGCTGGAAACCGTATTGCAATCATGCCGGGTGGAGGAGTTAACGCCGGGAATATTCAACAGATACTGCAACAGACCGGCGCCCCGGAGATTCACGCGTCCCTGGGTTCTGCTGACGCGACCAGTAATACTTCGGCGCATGAATTCGAGGGACGGGTCCGAAGGGTCAGAGACATTGTGGAGGCGATGCGGTGAACCTCTGCTATCATGCTGCGCACCATGGCCACCAGCCAGAGTGATCGGCCCCCGCAATTTCCCGTGAAGCGGGCGCTGGACCTGCTCGGCTACCCTGCCGACGCCAAGCTCCTGATTATTCACGCCGACGATCTGGGGATGTGCCACTCCGTCAATGCCGCAATTTTCAAAGCTCTCGATGAACAGACCATTAGTTCAGCCAGTGCGATGGTGCCTTGTCCAGGGTTTGGTGAGGCTGCGGAATATGCAAAACGTAATCCGGGACGCGATCTCGGCATCCATCTCACGCTCACCAGTGAATGGGAAAAATATCGCTGGGGTCCCGGTACTCGGGAGCCAGTCTTGCGCCAGCTTGATTGATGAGTCGGGATATTTTTTTGGCAGTACGAAAAACGGCAAACGTGAAATCGGCGAAGTCCGCAAGGAATTGTGCGCGCAGGTTGAGCAGGCCGTTCGCGCCGGACTCGCCCCCAGCCATCTCGACAGCCACATGCTGTTCCCGCTCGAGAACAGGGATTTGGCGAAGACGTACATTGAGCTCGGGCGCCACTATGAAGTGCCTTTCCTGATGAGCACCTCCTGGACGCCGGGTCTCGAGTCCGAGATCAGGGAGACAGATATTCTGGTCGATAACGTCTATTCCATTAGGCCTGGCCTGCCGGAACAGGAATGGAAAAACTATTATCTTCGAGTGCTGCACTCCTTAAAACGAGGATTGAGCCAGCTCATCGTACATCCTGGCTTCGACGATGCGGAACTGCAGGCGGTGACGGCCGGCCGTGCTTTTTGGGGCGCCGCCTGGAGACAGCGGGACTACGATGCGGTGATGAGCGCCGAATTCAGGGCTGCGATACGCGACAACAACATTCAGGTGGTGAGTTGGAAGCAGTTGAATTCTTTGAAGCAGACGGCCGGCGCGGTGTCAGAGCACTAACTCAACTACTTTGTCCTTGAGACGAGCGACGTCGCCGTCAAAAGTGCCTTCCAGTTTCCCCTTCGAGTAGTTTTGCCAGGCGGTCGCGATGTTGCGCGAGTGTGACAACGCTGCACTCGGTGCCGGCGGGTGGCTCACATGTTGCGCACGGCCGAGCGAGACTCGCTCCAATCCAAGGCCGAGTTGCAACCGAATCTGGAAGTCGAAATCCTCGTAGCCCCATCCCCTCAGATTCGAATTCAGTCCCTGAACGCCGATGAAATGCTCCCGTCGGGTCAATACGAGGCCGACTCCGCTGCGCGTGCCGTGCTTGTCGACGCTGTATTCGATTGAGGCGGTGCGGCCATTTTCATGCACAACCGTAGTCGTGATAATCCTTTGCATCACCGCGCCGTGCGGGTCAGAAGGAAGGATGCGAATTTCCGGCCCGAGCTCGGCTACCTCCTTGACCGTGGCAAAGAGATTTCCGCCGACGAGCTCTTGCAATGCGCTGTCCAGAAATTCCGCGGTAAGGATGATGTCCGCGTCGAGAGTGAATACCCAATCGGCGCGGCTGAAAAGTGCGCCGACGTTGAGACATTCGGGCTTGTTGAAATATTGCACTCCCTGAATGTCGAGCGCGCGAACTCCAGCATAGTTACTTGCTTTGACGAGTTCGCGTAGTCGATTCACGTCGCCGCCGCCGTTTACGACGATCAACTCAGCCTGCGCAGCTTTAATCCACGGGGCATTCTCCGGCAGCGACCGGGCGAGTTCCGCGCGGTTGCACCAGGGTATAACCACGGAGACGTTCAGGAGCGCACCCGCTTCTTCACGCACAGGAACCCGGCGAAATTGAACCACTGGAAGAACGTTTCTACCATCTCAAATCCATTGCGCCGGAAGAGATCGAGGTTCTCTGCTATCTGGTAGGGGATGAGCACATTTTCCAGCGCCTCTCTCTTTCTCAGGATTTCGGTTTCGGAGTATCCCTGTTTTCGTTTGAAGTCGTAGTAAAACTCGATAAAGAAGCGGTTCATGTGGCCGTTGTTGGTGAGAATCTTCTCGGTCACAATGAGCACTCCCTCATCCACCAGCGCGTCGTATATTTTGCGGATGAGAGTGTCTCGGCTCAGTGGCCGGATGAACTGCAGAGTCCAACCCATGGTGACTATCCCGGCATTCTCAAGATCGAGGTCGCTGAGTTCTCCGTTCAGATCGCTAAGCCGAACTTCCACGCGCTTCTGGGAATTGTTCTCCGCGATTTTCTTGCGCGCGCGCTCCAGCATCGGAGGGGAATTGTCATAACCGACCAGGCGAGCGGAGGCCGGCAGCCGGTCGCACAACTCCACCAGCATGGTGGCTGTCGAGCAGCCAAGGTCATAGACGGTGGTTCCCGGAACCCAGAAACGCTTGCCGATATCCACGACCATTTTCTGCTGTTCCAGGTAGAAAGGCACACTGCGTTCCAGCATGTCATCGAAAACCTCGGCGACTTCCGCGTTGAACTCGAAGTCGCTGGCCCGTTTTTGGTTGCCGAGAAAAACCTTGTCTTTCTTCATTTGTGGAAGTCCCACCTTCGACAACGCTGGCTGAGCGGACTCGATGGAATCTTTTTGCCGGCCGCTTCAGCCTGCTCGCCTGCGAAACAGAAAGCCGCGGCCCTTCTGTTTCTCCGGCGCGCCGCGCACATCCCACTGTTCCAGGAAAACGAATTCCCTTACCAATTCCAATCCCGATTCTTCGACGCAACTCAGGAACTCCTGCCGGTTCAAGAACCAGCTCAGGCATTGGGTGTAATAGCCTGGACGAAACGGTCTTTGTTCCACGACGAAGGACGGCGAGCGATTCACGATCTGCAATCTTGCCACGTATAGAAATTCGCGGGTGGCGGAAGCCAGCCTGCGAGCTATGGCGCGCCAGTCTTCGAAATAATGCAACGAACTGCTGCTGATCACGAGATCGAACTGCCGGCCGATAAGATCTGTTTCGTGGTCGTGGAAGTGAGCTTCGGGCAACAACTTCCTCCCCACTTCGCACAACGATGCAACGTCATAGCAGTGATACTCGATATCGAGCTCAGGAAACAGCACCTTGCTATACAGGTAGTAGTGGCCGGCGCCGCCGCCCCAGTCCAGCAGTGAAATCGTATCCTTCTTTCTCGACGCTCGCGCCAACACGTAAGCGTAGGACATCATGGCGTTGTGGAAGCCGCCATTGTCGCGGGTGACGCTCCAAGGGAAATGCGCCACGCCGAGGGGGCCCGGGCCTTCAAGATTCCGCAACAGCGTGGGCCAGTGTTTCTCGACCGCCTCGGCCACGCCGGGATCGTTCCAGCCCTTCGTGTTGGGCGACTGGGCACGCCAGCCCTCGGGCACGTACACCCAGTCAGACAGCAAATAGCCGACTCGATTCGCGATCACGGGCGGAAGATATGGCGAGACTTTTTTGAATGCTTTTCCCGCCTTTTGTGCGAACAAGATCGGCCTCCACCCTCCCGCCGCGTTGGTTCCCGCAGGAGCCTTCCGGAGAATTAACGAAATTCGAGCACGGCATTGGGACGAACGGTTACCAGGAATTGTCCGTTCGTCCGTCGGAAATATTGTTCGTCCCATCGCGAAGAAGATGCGGCAGGTCGTTCGGAGAGTTCTTTGCCGCCGGCAAACACTCGACGGGCGGTGTTTGTCCGAAACTTGAGCGTAATGCTGCCGTTGTAAACCTTGGGATCGAACTGGTTGCAGACCGCAAAACGTGCGACTGCGTCTTTCGCGATCAGGGTTTGAACCGAGGTTTTTTCCGCGAGGGTGCGGTACGCGTATAACGGCCCCAGGGGCACATACCAAACGTCGGTACGGCCTCCGACATGCGCCAGATGGCGCTCGTAGAAGCCGTCCGGGCCATAGTCGAGCATTTGCGGGTGGGAGACAAAACTGTAAATCCCGCCCGCCGCGTACACTTCGTCGAACTTCGCGTTCAAAACCGGCACATCGGTGCGACCGGAAATGGTCACCTCGCCCCGCTTCGGTATGACCTTGGAATAACTTTTCTGCGCAATCTGAGTGTAGCGGGCGGCGTAGGGGTTCGAGTCGTACGTCTGAAGGTCCGGCACTTCGTGGCGGCCTTCCACTTCGTTCGGGTAGGTACGAGCCACGATGTAGCCGGCATGAGCTAGTTTTCTACGAACGAAATCGCAGCCGGCACACAGTCCGCAGGGGTAGGCCCAACTCCACACGTGAGTCTGACCGGTGTGGTCGAGAATATCCTGCCGCGAGCCCTCGATTTCGTAGGCGGTCAGCGCCCGGAAACAAGAGAATGAACTGTCGGGAACGGGGCACGGATGGCGACGAGAATGTGCGCCGATCTCATGGCCGTTTTCAATGGCCTGACGCAACCTGGGCCAAAGCTGCGACATCATGGGTTGATAGCCGGTGGTCACGAACAGCGTCGCCTTTATGCCGTACCGGTCCATAGCATCGATGCATCCGGACAGATACTGATTAGTATCGTCCACGGTGTGGGTGACGACGGCGTGAGCGCCGTCCAGGTATTGGGTCTTTCCGGAAAACTCAATCTCGCCGGCGGTATCACTCAGTTGTTCGCGATCGATTCCCAACCGAAGCAGCGGATCGCCATCGAGGATTCCGACGGGCGAAGGTTCTACCACGAGTTCGGTGAAATCCCTGCCGGCCAGGTGGCTATTGCGGGCCGAGCGCGCCCACCTGGACAAACCAGCTTTCGCGGCGCTTAGTGACCGGGTCGCCATGGGTCGAGTGCCTGAACAGGCCGCTGGACGGCCCATCTCAGGGCGCAATTCTATCACCCAATTTCGGTGGTCGAACCTGGCGAGGCGCAAAATCTCTTCGACCCTTTTCTATGACGCGAGTATAGTTGTGACTGCGATGCGGGTTACAGATGCGAGCGGAGGTTGCTGGCCGACTCCCCAGCAGGAGTTGCTGCTCAAGGCTTCCCTTCTAAAAACGGATGCTGCCGTAGCAGCGTGGCAAGAGTGGTATGCCCAGGAAGGTCTGGATCATCTGGACAGCGGCTCCTACCGTCTGCTCCCGCTGACCCATCAGAACCTGCACCAGTTGGGTTTTCAGGATACGATTCTGGGTAAACTGCGCGGGGTTCGCCGCCGAGCCTGGTGCGAAAGCCACTACGTCTTCCGGCAGATGTCGCCCATACTCGGGTTGTTTCAGCAGCATGGAATTCCCACCATGCTCCTGAAGGGCGCTGCCCTCACTCTGCTTCACTATCGCGATTTTGGCCTTCGACCGATGCGCGATCTCGATATCCTGGTTCCGGAAGAATGTGCCATCGAGGCCGTTTCCCTGCTGGAAGCGGAAGGATGGTCCCGCAAGACTCTGCCGGCGGTGAAGCTGACGGACTACTATTTTTCCTATCGGCACTCCGCCGAATTCAGCCGCGGACCAAAGGAAAACTTTGATCTGCACTGGCACGTTTTGTACCAGGCGACTTTTGCCGGGGCAGACAAACCTTTCTGGGACGCTTCGGTTCCGGTGGAACTGGAAGGCTATGCCACGCGGGCGCTCTGCCCGACGGATCAACTCTTGCACGCTTGCGTCCACGGCATCGGCTGGAACAATATTCCGCCGATGCGCTGGGTGGCCGACGCCTGGGTTGTGCTCGAATCTTCACAGATCGACTGGGCACGCCTGATTCGCATCGCCACGGATTGCCGGGTCATTCTCCATTTGCGCGACGGATTCCGTTATCTGGTCAGGACGCTGAATGCGGAGATACCGGAAGAGGTGTTGCAGGAACTCGAGTCCGCGCCGGTTACACGGGAAGAGGAACTCCGATACCAGACTTCCCAGATGCCTGAGGTTCGAACCACCAAAAGCGCATTGCGCTCTTTTTATTTCCGCTACCGGCAGACGGTTATGGGCAAGGGCCTGCTCGATCAAACTCTCGGTGTCCCCCTTTTCCTGCAGCATTACTGGAACCTGGACGGCCCCTGGCGCGTCCTGCCGACTACATTGAGCCGAGGCATGCGGCGCATGGGCCTAGCCCGGACGGCCGAGTAGCCAAACCTTTCAACTGCCAGGACGGGCGCGCCGCCGGTCGAGCATCTGCTTCATGATGCGGGCGTAGTCGACCTGGTTCCCGCGCTCACGGATCCCCATGTTGGTTTCGTGGATTCGCCTTCTGGCAACAACCTCCGGAAGCATCAGTGTTTTCAAATCTAGTTCCGAAGCCCGGGCAAACCAATCGATGAAATCGCCGGTGCGCCACTGGGTATCGAACAACCCTACTTCAAAGAACGCCTCGCGGGTAATCAGCATTGCGATCTTCCCGTAGCCACTGAAGATACCGAGCGACTCGGCCGGTTGGTCGAGATCGGTCTGGCGAAATTGCTCCACTCCTCCCAGCACAATCCTGAGCTCTGGATCTTTTGCGAAGGCGGCAAACTGTTTGGTCAGCTTACCCTCCACCCAGAGGTCGTCGGCATCCAGGAAGGCGATGAAGCTTCCCTGGGCGGCTTCGATGCCGTGATTGAGAGCGGCGGAGGCGCCGGCGTGCTGCTGAAAGCGATACTCCACTTCTGCAAATCCCCGGGCGATGGCGGCACTATTGTCGGTGGAACCGTCGTCCGAAACGATCAGCTGAATTGGCCGATAGTCCTGTGCCAGGACACTCTCGATGGCTGCAGACAGGTATTTTTCTGCATTGAAAACCGGCATGACTACGCTGACCAGCGGACCCTGATTCACAATCCATGCCCCCAAGCATTGGATTTACTTCAGATCGATCGCAGTAATCGAATGCACTCGAGCAACGAGTGAACCTCGTGAGACGGCTCCTTCCATGGAGTGGCCTTGGCTGACCGCCATCGCCTCGGTTTGCAGTCGCGGCCCACCCAGAGCCACCCTCCGCGCCTCGAGTCAATTATGTACTCGTTGATATAACTCCACAGCTGATGAAAGCGCTGCAGGTAATTCACTTCGTCGTCGGGATATAGCAGTGCCGATCGTAGCAGTGCTCTCATCCCCTCGGCCTGAGGCCACCAGAACTTGCCATCGACAAAGACGATGATGTCTTCCACGTAGGTCGGCCCGAAAGTGGACCCGCCATAGAAGAAGCCGCCATGCCGGTTGTCCCATCCGTAGCGCAAGACCGAATCCACCAGAGACTTGGCCACAACTTCGGTTCGCTCTTTCTCCGGCTCCAGACCTGAGGAGCGGGCCGCTTTGGCCAGGATGTTGGAGGTATTCAGGGCATAGGAGTAGCGCGAAATGTCGGGCACCGGCGTCCAGTCGGGTTGACAGTACATGTGGACGGCTCCCGGCGGCACGGTCATGCGATCACGCACGATGTGAGCGCTCTGTATTGCGATGGACAGACCTACGACGGAGTCGATCTGGCTTGCGTGCGCCGGGCCATCGGACTGGTCCCGCAAAATCCCAGGCTGTTCTCGGGAAGCATCCGGGAGAACATCGCTTACGGCCTGCCCGAGGCGAGTCTCAAGGAAATTCGATACGCGGCCAGCCTGGCGCTGGCCGATGAGTTCATCACCAACCTGCCTCAAGGGTATGAGACCAACATTGGGGATGACGGAGCGCGCCTGTCAGGAGGCCAGCGCCAGCGCATCGCTATTGCACGCGCTCTCCTGCGCAAGCCCAAGCTCCTGATTCTGGACGAGCCCACCAATCATCTGGATATTCATTCCGTCGCCAGGCTCATGGAAAACCTGCGTACCGCGCAGCACCAGTTGGCGCTGCTGCTGGTCAGCCATGACAACGACGTAATCCGCCACGCGGACGAAGTGTACGAAATTGAAAACGGGTTTGCCGTCCAGCTCACCAAAATCGACGACGCCATCGTCCCCGGCTCACTGGCCGTTTGAACGCCAGAGATATCGGCATTCATCCAGAAAATAAGGCGCGTCTATCCCTGGGAATCTTTGCCAGATGCGGATTCGTCGACCGCGCGAAGGCCGGAGATGGAATCGATGTGAATGCGAAAGAAGAGCGGAGCCACGGAGTCGTCGCCCAGTTTTAGCTGCCGCTCCGCCAGTGCGTCCTGCCACCAGCGGTAGCGCTTGCCTAACAGTTTGCGAGCATGTTCCCGTTCATCTGTAAATTGAGGCTCGCGCAATTCCTGGTAAAGGCCGGTGGCAATGACGCTCATCCACTGGGATTGGTTCTCGATTTCGTCAACTTCCAGACAGACTTTAGGATTCGCCCGCATCCATTCAATCTTTTGCCCCAAGGTCGAGAGCGCGTAAGCATAGTCAGCCTCGTAGGCAAAGCGGATGGGCACGACGTAGGGCTGGTTATCGAGAGAGCATCCGAGTCTCGCCAGTGAAGCGCGAGCCAGCAGTGCGCCACACTCGTTCGCGGTCATTTCGTTGATCACCATGTCTAACTCCAATCAAGACTCTTCGACATCTCTACGCACTGACGGCCTGATTTTACCGTATCCAATCCGCCAGAGCCCCGGCTACGTCGTCGTCATCATCATCCTGCGACAGTGGCGCGCGATCTGCAGTTCTTCCTGGGTCGCGACAATCTGAATCTTGTCAGCTGCGAGACCAAGAAATTCGAGGCCGCTCGTAGCTGCCGATCGAATATAGTCGCTATGCTCTCCGATGCCGCCGGTGAAGACCAGAAGGTCAACACCACCGAGCAGAGCGATGTACGCGCCAATGGCCTTGCGCACGGAAAGAGCAAAGACATCCAGGGCAAGGACGGCCGGCGCATCCCCAGAGCGCGCCCGCTCTTCCAGCCGCTTCACGTCGCTCTCTCCGGCGGAAAGAGCGAAGAGACCGCTCTGATGATTGAGCAGATCTTCAAGTTGGTTCGCGGTGAGCTTCTCAACCCTCAAAAGATATGACAAGACGCCCGGATCGAGATCTCCCGAACGAGTCCCCATCGGAATGCCGCCAGTGGGCGTTAGCCCCATCGTGGTATCGATCGAGACTCCCTTGCGAACAGCGCAGAGGCTTGCCCCGTTGCCGAGGTGCGCAAAGATTGCCCGCTCGGGCAGCTGTGCGCCGAAGTGATGCACGAGTGACTCGTAGGAGAGCCCGTGAAACCCGTAGCGCCGAATTCCAGCGTCGAAGTAGCGCTGTGGGATGGGCAGATGCGAGGCCACCTCCGGCATCGTCTGGTGAAACGCGTCGTCGAGGCAGATGAACTGCGCCGCCGACGGAAATATGGATTGTGCGGAGGCAATCAGCGACAGCGCCTGCGGTATGTGCAAAGGCGCGAAATGCGTGGCCGAGCGCAATTGCTCTATGACTTGCGGGGTGACCCGCTGGTGGGTTCGGATCTCCGGTCCTCCGTGCACGACGCGATGACCCACTGCGCGTGGTGCGCTTCGCATATGCTCCCGGACCGCGGCAGCGAGTGTGGCTAAAGCATCCTGCTGCGACTCGACAATATTGTCACGCCGGGCTAGCAATTTTCCGTCAGGCGACTGAATCCTCAATGAGCCCTGGCTGCGTCCGATACCGTCGGCGCTTCCGGTCAGCAACGGCTCCTCGTCGTTCGCGCCGCGATAGTAGACTCCGAACTTGAGCGAAGAGGATCCGCTGTTAAGCACCAGGATCAGATCGTCTTTTCCGGCAAGCGTTCCTGTCATGCCTTTCCCGGCCATTTCCAGTTGCGAATCTCTTCTTTATCGATGCCTTCGGTGTGGGCGTAGGAAATGCTGTCGATAATCTGTCCCTTCAGCCACTCTTTGACGTGAGCGCCGGTGCTGCTCAGGCGTGGAACGCGGTCAATGACGTCGATCGACAGGTTAAAGCGATCGACCTGGTTGAGGATGGCAAGCTCGAGCGGCGTGTTGATGTTGCCCTTTTCCTTGTATCCGCGCACATGGATGTTGTCATGATTCTTGCGGCGATAGGTGAGCTTATGAATAAGCGACGCGTAAGAATGGAAATTGAAAATCACCGGTTTGTCGATGGTAAAAAGCGAATCGAAATCGCGGTCGGAAAGGCCATGCGGATGTTCGGACCCCGGCATCAGGCGAAATAAATCGACAACGTTGACAAATCTGAGTTTCAGATCGGAAAAGTGCGTCTTCAGGATTTCAACCGCTGCCAGCGCCTCCATTGTTGCAATGTCGCCGGCGCATGCCATGACCACGTCCGGCTCTTCGCAGTCATCTGTGGACGCCCAGTCCCAGATGCCAATGCCTTTTGTGCAGTGCTTTACCGCATCGTCCATGCCCAGGTACTGAAGATGGTCCTGCTTGTCGGCGACGATGACATTGACGTAATCGCGGGAGCGCAGACAATGATCGGTCACACTCAGTAGACAGTTCGCGTCGGGCGGCAGATAGATGCGGACCACGTCGGCGCTCTTGTTGGTAACTACGTCCAGAAATCCCGGGTCCTGGTGCGTGAAGCCATTGTGATCCTGGCGCCAGACCAGGGACGTAATAAGGATGTTGATCGATGGTACAGGGGCGCGCCAGTCAAGCTCGTTCTTCGCCTTTTCCAGCCATTTGGCGTGCTGATTAAACATCGAATCGATTACGTGGACAAAGGCTTCGTAAGTAGAGAAGAACCCGTGGCGGCCGGTAAGGACGTAACCTTCGAACCAGCCTTCGAGTGTGTGTTCGCTGAGCATCTCCATGACACGCCCGGAGACGTCGAGTTCGCCGCCGTCGGCATCTTCCGGCCTGAACTCGGCAAGCCAGGTCTTTTTCGAAGCAGCGTAGATCGCGGTGAGCCGGTTGGAGGCGGTTTCGTCCGGACCGAAGACGCGGAAGCTGCTCATATTCCGGCGCATCACCTCGGCTAGAAAGTGCGCAAGCACGTCGGTTGGTGGAGCGTAAAGAGAGCCCGGAGCCTTCATTTTCACAGCATAGTTGCGGAAATCCGGCAGCTCGAGTTCCTTGCGAAGCAGGCCGCCATTGGCGTGGGGATTTGCGGAAATGCGGCGTTCCCCCGAGGGCGCCAGTTCCTGCAAATCCGGAACCAGAGTTCCGTTGGAGTCGAAGAGTTCATCTGGCTTGTAGCTGCGCAGCCACTCTTCAACGATTTTGAGACTGCTGTTATTGGTGGCTGGATCGAGCACTGGCACCTGATGCGCCCGCCAAAAGTCCTCCACCTTGTGTCCGTCTACCTCTTTCGGTCCGGTCCAACCTTTCGGGGAACGAAGCACGATCATCGGCCAGCGCGGGCGAGCGGTGTCGCCGGTGGAGCGGGCGTGCTGCTGATACGAACGAATCTCGAGGATGCATTTCTCCATGGTCGCGGCCAATTCCTGATGCATCGCCGACGGGTCGCTGCCTTCAACGAAGTAAGCTTTGTAGCCACACCCGGTAAGCAGCGCCTCCAACTCGTCATGGGGAATGCGGGCAAGGATTGTGGGATTGGCGATTTTGTAGCCATTGAGGTGAAGGATCGGCAGGACGGCTCCATCGCGAATCGGATTCAGGAACTTGTTGGAATGCCACGAGGTGGCAAGCGGGCCGGTCTCGGCTTCGCCGTCCCCGACCACGCAGGCGACGATGAG
This sequence comes from Terriglobia bacterium, assembly GCA_963734265.1. Lineage (GTDB taxonomy): Bacteria > Acidobacteriota > Terriglobia > Terriglobales > Acidobacteriaceae > JAIQFF01. The sequence continues at coordinate 151,310 of CAVTGN010000006.1, read as the reverse complement.
ATCGGGATTGTCAAAAGCCGCGCCGTAGGCGTGAGAGATGGAATAGCCAAGTTCTCCGCCTTCATGAATCGAACCCGGCGTTTCCGGGGTGCAATGAGAGCCGATCCCTCCGGGAAATGAAAATTGCCGGAAAAACTTAAGCATGCCAGCCTGATCACGACTCTTGTCCGGATAAATCTCCGAGTAATGGCCTTCCAGATAGCAGTTGGCCAGCGTGGCCGGTGCACCGTGACCTGGCCCCGAAATGTAGATGACGTTCAGGTCGTACTTCTTGATCAGACGGTTCAGGTGGACCCAAACCAGTGACTGGCCGGGATCCGAACCCCAGTGACCGAGCAGTCGGTTCTTGATGTGTTCGCGCTTGAGCGGCTCTCGGAGCAACGGATTCGCCCGAAGATAGATCATTCCCGCCGACAGGTAATTGCAAGCCCGCCAATAGGCATCCATTTTTTTAAGCTCATCGGGAGAGAGCGGGGACGAGACTGCAGGTTGGTCAGCCATGAGGTTCTCCAAACATTGTTGTTGCGCCAACAGCGCGTTGGGCGGGAGGTGTTACTTGTACAGCCTAACCCTTTCAGTGCCGAAGAGAAAAGAGCGGTGCCTTAAACAATGTGTTGCCACCATGGGCGGAGCGATCCGGGGGTTAGATACTTCGTCGTCTAAAGTCCGCCGCCATCAGTCGGCGGTCGCGATGGGGCTCGGTGCGAAGTTGGCCAGTGCCGAGTTCGCATCTCTGTCGTGGCGCAGCGCCACAGGTCGGGCAATGGATCGCGAGAATCTGCTTGGGAGTCACAATTTTCTTCATAGCGGAAAAGATGATGTCCCAAAACCGGCGGGCAGGAATGGTCAATATTGAACAAGTTCCAGAGAACTACACAACAATTTAAAGACCCTCCCGAAAAAATATTAGCTGCACGGGTTGGAAGAGACGTGACGGAGATCACCAGCGATTGTGATGGCCGGCACAGCGAGCGGCGGCATCCTGTGACTCTGTTCAGGTCTGAGGCGGTTTGATGGCAGAAGCTTGGCTGGCCGCGACTCACCAACACGCTTAAAGAGTTACTCAGGTTCGCCGATAGCCGTAGCGACGCTTGAAGACTTCCGGGTCAAGCCCTACTGGGAACTTGAACGGGGCAAATCCAGAAAGCGATCAATTTTGAACAGTCTTGGGCAGGCCGCTCAAGCTATCGTCCGCGAAAGTGGGGAGCCCATCGAGAATCGAATTTGGGGTTAAGCCCTAGTTGCTAGCCTCTTACGTCCGCGGGGAGACGCCGGATGACGCATCTAAAGATGCCCGGGCGGATGCTGGCGCCTCTGCTCGCAATTTGCGCCTTGACTTTCAGTCTGGCTGGCATCGTCGTGGCCGCGGACAAACCCAAGTCAGGTTCGGACTCATCGGGCTATGGACTTCACCCCTGTCTGCGCAAGACGCTGCTGGTCTGTACAAGGCTAAATGTTCGGCTTGCCATGGCGCGGACGGAAAGGGCGATAGCCCCATGGGAAAGAAAATGGGGGTGCGAGATTTTACCTCGCCCGAAGTACAGAAAATGAGCGACGACGAATTGACGGCCATGATCTCTGACGGCAAAGACAAAATGCCGAGCTACAAGAAGAGCCTGAAGCCCGATCAGATTAAAGACCTGGTGGGGTACATCCGTTCGTTGGCGGCAAAATAGGAACCGCACGGTAGGCGCTTGCGTTCGCGCGCGGGCTGTTGCACGCACCAGCGCGGAAGTTCACGCCTACATAAGAATAGACATGCACTTTCCCACAATACTGCTGCTATCGCTGATTGCCCTCAGCGCGGTGCTGATTGGAGTCCTGGTCGCATGGCCGGGCGTCACCGTGACCCGCGGCGGGAAGATGCTGGCCTTTCTCGTCCTGTTCCTGCTGCCGTCACTCTGCATGACCATGGGCGTTTCTTCCGAACTTCAACGAGCCACGAGTACCGAGTTCTGCCTGTCCTGCCATACCATGGCGTCTCACGGCCGCAGCCTGTACGTGGATGACCCCACTTACCTCGCCGCCGCGCACTTTCAGAATCACCGCGTACCGGCCGATGAGGCCTGCTACACCTGTCACACCAACTACGCGATGTTCGGCGGAGTCAAGGCCAAGTTCAACGGACTGCATCATGTCTACGTGCAGTATTTCGGGAAGCCCCACGATCCCATTCGTCTTTACGAGCCTTATAACAATCGCGAATGCCTGCACTGCCACCTGGGCGCCCGGTCGTTCGAAGAGGGCGCGGTGCATACCGCCGATCCCGATCTGTTACCAGCCGTGAAGGCAAACAAGCTTTCGTGTCTTTCCAGCGGCTGCCACGACGTGGTTCACAACGTCGGAGAATTAAGTAAGGTCAAGTTTTGGAAAGGAGCCCAGTGAAAATCGCGGGACTTGAGAAACGGCTCCGGCTGGCCGGAATGTTCTTGATCGCCGGCCTTTTGGTGGAAGCGGTTTGCCTGCTCTGGGCACGGCCCCTCGCCTTTATTCTCCTGGTTGGCGGCGGCGGCTTGTTGTGCGCAGCCGGGATCGTTGTGTATTTCTATTCTCTGGTTTCCGGTGACGAAGCAACGCGGCAGCAATCACCCTAGCTCTTAGCTACCAGGGCGGCTTCGCCGTCATGACCAACCCATTCGGTCTGGAGCTTCGGCGGCCGCGTGATGGTCTGCATTACCACGCAATACTGTTCCGTTTTCTCGCGTAATCCGCGGAGTTGTTCCGCGGTTGCCTTAGGCGCGACCACGTCAAAGTTAAGACGAATACTCTCAAAGCCGACAGGCACGTCTTTCGATATGCCGAGCGTTCCTCGCAGATCCAAATCTCCTTCCACTGTGACCTCAATGCGCTCGGTTGGTATAGCCATCGCCGTGGCCACCATCTGACAGGTAATTTGCGCGCATGCCGCCAGAGCCCCCAGCAAGAGATCACCCGAACAGGCGCCGGCTCCCGCGCCTCCGACTCCCTTGTGGGCCTCGGCCTGGTAGATGGCACGGCCGATATCGACCGAGCACGACACCGGAACATCCGTCTGCCCGCCTTTTGCCCGCAGGGTGATGTGCGAGGCCTTGGGATCATTGCGGTATTGTTCCTTCAGAGGTTTCTGCAGCGATCGAAGATCCATGGCAACCTCATTCTTAATTGTTTGATTTCTGCTATATTTCGCCCACCAAGGCCGGCTTCAGCCACGCCGTATTGAAGGCCCCCGGCCGGCTTGTTAGGATAGATGCGCATAAGAGGACGCGATGCCCAAATTTGTGATCGAACGCGAAATCCCGGGCGCCGGAAGTCTCACCGACGCTCAGCTGCGGGAAGTCTCCCAAAAGTCGGTCAACGTTCTGAGGGGAATGGGTCCCGAGATCCAATGGCTCCATAGTTACGTAACCGGCGACAAGGTGTATTGCGTCTACCTCGCCGCCGACGAGGCGACCATCCAGGAGCACGCCAGACGCGTAGGCCTTCCGGCCAATCGGGTCTCCGCCGTTCGACGGCTTCTCGATCCGTCGAGCGCGGAGTAAGCGCTGGCTGGGCCTGCGAGAAGCATCTGGATTTTCTTCACTGTCATCGTCAGTCACTCCGTCAGTCCATCTCGGCTCTTGTAGGCTCGCGCGAAGGAGAAGCACCGTCGGGCATCAGCGCTTCTTCAATGGCTTTCTCGACCGGCATAGCCCAACCTTCCAACCAGACCGTCACCCCCTCCGCATTGGTCAGTGCCTGTCGCACCGGCTGCAGACTTGCTTCCAGTTTGGCCTGTTCCGCCGACGTGAGCGGGGCGCCAATATTTTGCCGCAATGCAGCGGCAGCGCCCGCCACTCTCAGGGAGCGCTCGGCTTCAAGTTGAGCAGCCGCCGAGCACGCAAAACACTCCAGCACGCGCGCGATTCCGCGTTTGTGATCCAGTTCCTGGAAAATCTTTATGCTTTCCCCGTAAAGAGAATGCGCTCGGGCATAATTCCGCTCTTCCCGGGCTAAGCTTCCGAGATCGGCGAGCGTGCCGGCAATGCCCCAGCGGTCGTTCAGTTCCCGAAAGATTTCCAGGGCCTGTTCGTACAACGTCCGCGCGGCTGCGGAGTCTCCCTGATCGCGAGCGACATCTCCCTGGTAGTTCATCGACCAGCCGACACCCGTCCGGTCCCCCAGTCCCTCGAAGATGGAGAGACATTCTGCGTAGAGGGACCGCGCACGGGTATAGTCACCTTGCAACTTGAGGGTACTCGCCAGATTACTGAGAGACCGGGCGACAGCCTTCTGATCACCCAATTCCCTCCACAGTAGAAGGCTTTCTTCGAAAAGCGCACGCGCATTTGCTATGTCACCCCGATCGCGAGTCAGCACAGCCACCGCATTCAGGCAGATAGCGACACCGGTTTTGTCACCCAAATGACGCGCGATGACTTGACTTTCGCCCATGAGCGCATCCGCCGAGGCATAATCACCTTGCTCGCCTGCGAACACACCTGCCGCAAAAAGCGCGCGGGCTCGCGCTTTCGTGGGGGCGGCGGCTCCGGCCAGCCTCAGCAACTTGCCCATCATGTCCCTGCCTTCGGAGAGATACTCCCGCGTCTCCCAAAACCGAAACAGCGCCGCACCCAGACGCAGGCCCCAGTCAGCATCGCCGGTTTCTGTCAGCCATTCCAGAGCTTCGCGAAGATTGTCGTGTTCCAACTCAAAACGTCCCTGCCATTCCGCTCCTTCCCCGCCGCCCTGCTCCTTGACCTCTTCTTCCGCCATGACCAGACAGTAGGCGGCATGAGCACGCTTGGTAAGGGCCTTTTCGCCGCTTGCGTCAAGTTTTTCCAGAGCGTACTCGCGAATTGTCTCCAGCATCACGAATCGCGATTCGCCATTCGCCTGGTCAACCTGCTGCATCAGGCTTTTGTCCACCATGGAGGCCATACCGTCGAGCAGGTCCAGATCGAGATCGCCCCGGGTATCGCAGACGGCTTCCACGCCTTCCAGATCGCATCCGCCGGCGAACACGGACAATCTGCGGAAAAGCTTCTGCTCGGCGGGACTCAGCAGGTCGTAGCCCCAATCCATAGCGGCGCGAAGCGTTTGCTGCCGCTGCGGGAGGTCTCGGGCGCCGCCTGTCAAAAGCTGCAACCGATTCGCCAGGCGTGCCAGCATGGATGAGGGCGAAAGAACTTTGACTCGTGCGGCTGCCAGTTCGATGGCAAGAGGCAGGCCATCCAACCGGGCGCAAATCTCGGCGACCGCGCCCGCATTTTCCCGGTTAAGCTCGAAATCAGGTTTGGCCGCGACGGCGCGCTGCATGAACAGCGCGATCGCGGGGCACTGTAAGAGAACCTCAACGGGAGGCATGGACCGCGAATCCGGCAGCGCCAGCGGCGGCACCGGAAATTCGTGTTCTCCGTATACGTGTAGCGCCGCGCGACTGGTTACCAGAATCTTAAGATTGGGCCCCATCGCCAGGAATTCCGCCACCATCGGCGCAGCCTGCATCACGTGCTCGAAATTGTCCAGCAGGAGCAGCATGGGTGCGCGCGAGGAGTCTCGCAAGCTCTCATTGAGGGTTTGCAGCGGCGACTTTCCTCCGGCCTCCCGGATCCCTAACGCCTGAACGATCGCGGAAGGGATCAAGGCGGGATCGCGCAATGAGGAGAGCGCAACAAAATGACTGCCCCCGGGAAGGCGGTCGGCCAGGCCGCATGCAACCTCTATTGCGAGCCGCGTTTTGCCGATCCCGCCTGGACCCGTGACCGTCACCAGGCGCACATCCTCGCGCATCAGGAGTTCTTTGGCGGCAGCCACTTCTTTCTCCCGTCCTACAAACCCGGTCCGCTGCACGGGAAGATTGCCTGGGCGGACTTCCACTTGCTTAGCCGGCTGCTCCGAGAAGCGGTCACGAATGGCTGTGAGTTCCCGCGCGAGCTCCCGGGTGGAGACGTAGCGCTTGTCGGGCTCTTTGGCCAGGCACCTCTCGATCGCCCAACATAGCGGAGCTGGGACGTCGGGATTTTGCACACCGATCGGCTCGGCCTTTTCCCGAAGAATGGCGACCAGCGTCTCCGCGGCCGTCTTCCTTTGAAATGCGCGTTTCCCCGTCACCATTTCGTAGAGCACCAGGCCAAACGAGAACTGGTCTGAACGGAAATCCAGGGGATGACCGCTGGCCTGCTCCGGCGACATGTATTCCACGGTCCCGAGGATCATGCCAGGTTGAGTCTGGTACCCCAACGTACTCCCCATATTCGGAAGTTCTCCGCTGGGGGACGCGAGCTTGGCGAGACCAAAATCAAGAATCTTGACGAATCCGTCGTCAGAAACCATCACGTTCTCGGGCTTCAAATCCCTGTGCGTGATGCCCGCTTCGTGCGCCTTGGCCAGCCCATCGGCAACCTGCGCCGCAATCTCAATTGCCTTCCGGGTTGGCAGCAAGCCGGCAATGAACAAGTCGCGCAGGGTCTTTCCCTCTACCAGCTCCATCGCAATGTAGTGAGTGGAATCGTCCTGTCCGAGGGCATAGATGGTGACGATATTCGGGTGGTTGAGAGCAGACGCCGAACGCGCTTCCTGCTCGAAGCGGTGCAACCGGTCGCTGTGCGCGGAGAGTGCGGAGGGCAGAATCTTGATCGCAACCTTGCGATCCAGACGCAGGTCCCTCGCCCGATACACTTCGCCCATCCCGCCGGCGCCCAGCGGCTCGATGATCTCGTACGGTCCGAGCTTGGTGCCGGAAGTGAGGGCCATTTCGCATCTCATTATATTCCCAAAAGAAACCGGGATTTCGTGCCTCATGCGTACCGCCGCCATATTCCACGAAGAAATCGCGGCGCTTCACTCCATATTTAGTTTGTGAGTGCTCGGTCAGGCGATCACTTTGTAGGGCCGCATCATTTGATTGTCTTCATGTTCCAGGATGTGGCAGTGCCAGACATAACGAAACTCCTGCCCCGGGGTGGCTTGTGCTCCTTCGGGAAGGTCGAATTTCTGAATCACCCGGGTGACGTATCCGGCGTAGGTTTTGACCGTATCCTTCCAGCCCGGACGTTCGTTCGCCTCTGGTGGCATCGGAATGCCGGTGAAAATCAGTTTCCCGGTCTGCACAAAGGTCTTCACGTCGAAAGGCTGGCGATTCAAGAACCTGGAACTGCACGAGATGAAGGTGAATGGGATGAACATCGCCGGTGGCATTCACGAACGACCAGATCTCAATCGAACCTGCCTTGGGATCTTCCGTGATGGGATCATCCCAATGCTTCTGGCCGAGTAGTCCGATCATGGTGTAGCCGTCGGAAGGACGATCCATTTCAGTCAGGGCAAGCACCCTTTCGCGCGTCGCGAGACCCGGGCTCAACGTCGACATCGGTGCGAGCGTGTCGGGAAGTGAACTCGTATCTGTACCCGAGAGCGGTTTCGTCACTTTGAAGAGCATCACGTCAGAGGGAACAACTTCTCCTCCGCGAGGATAGGGGGCGGGCGCGTCGTTAATCAGAGCAAAGCTCTCGCCCTTATGATCCGTAAAATCCAGAATCAGATCGAAACGTTCCCCCGGCGACGCAATCAGATAGTGCAGGGTCACGGGAGCAGGCAGGAGTCCGCCATCGGTTCCGATTTGATGAAATGGTGGAGCATCGGCCGGTCCGCCGGATGGCTTGCCCGTGTGATCGGTCGGCACCACGGTCAGATGATAGAACCGCGAGTTCGAACCATTGACCAGACGAAAGCGATATTTTCTCGGTTCAACTTCCAGAAACGGAGTGACTTTGCCATTCACGCAAATCGTATCTCCGAAAAACTCCTGGATCCAGACCGGGTGCGTGCCATTCTGAGCTGCGGGATAAAGCAACGATCCGTCCGGATTGAATTTCCGGTCCTGAAGCAGCAATGGAATTTCGAATTGGCCGCTGGGGAGGTTCAGCGCATCCTCTTCATCATCGCGAATCAGGTAGAAGCCAGCCAGGCCCGCATACACATTCAGCCTGGTAATGCCGATGGCGTGATCGTGGTACCAGAGCGTCGCGGCCTGCTGGTTGTTTGGATAATGAGCTGGATTTGTGCAATTCACCGGGCCGGTCTTCCCGTCAGAGGTAACCCATGCGTCGGGATATCCGTCGCTTTCCGGCAAGACTTGAGCACCATGCACGTGAACTACCGTGCGCACCTGAGGAACCGCTTCCTCGGAGCCGTGAATAGTCGTGTCAATCGGTAAAAAGTGTTTGGTTGGCAACTGGTTCGTCCATTTCACGGAAAGCGCCTGGCCGCGGCGGACTTCGAACGTCGGCCCCGGCCACATTCCGTTGTAGCCCCAAAGGCTGGTGGGCGGCAGGTCGCGATGCACTTTCTGGCGGAACTCGTGCATGCGCACTTGGACCACGTCCCCTGATGGTGACGGCCGAATTACCGGTGGAACCGGAAGCGGATCCACATAGCTTGCAAGCCCCGGCTGTTTCTGAATCGGATCGACAGCTCTCGCCAAAGCCCGCAGCGCTTTTGGTTGGCACGCAAAAAGTCCAGTGCTCGCGTAGAGACTTATTCGCAGCAACTCGCGCCTGTTCATTCGGGAAGTTCTCTTCCAGGAACCGCTCGGAAATCAGGTTTCAGAAAATAGCCAGGGATGAGCCGGCGGCATCTTTGACTGATCGCCGCCGGCCCACCGGATTCTCAGTTGGAATGGCCTGCTGCTCCGGTATTGGCGATCGCAGTTCGCAGGCCCGCTGGCTCTCCCGGCCGGATTGCTGACCAGGGATGTTCTGGCTGCACAATTTCTCCCCCATGTCCGAGGTACGCCTTGGTATCACCGATATTCTTAGCCTGCGACGTACCGGTGATTTTGTCGCCATCGACGGCCCCTTTAAAGCCGATAGTGTACGGGCGCCCTCCCGTAAACTCCACGTCGAAGGAAATGTTCCTGCCTTCGATCGTGCCGGACAAAGGAGCGGAATGGCGCGGATCATGGAATGTTCCGGTAAGCCTTGACCCGTTCTGCACCAATTCGATGGTCGCCTGTTCAGTCCCCAGGCGAGCCTGCCAGGAAATCTGCCACGTCCCCGCCACGCTTGCAGACTGGGCGGTGGGAACGTCACCCGCGATCACCGACATGCAACCCGCCAGGATCATAAGAACGATCAGAAAAAGAACGACGAAGAAACTATTTCTGTTCACGGATACCTCCTGAATTCCGAGACTTCCTGAATTTCGATACTTCCTGAATTTCGATACTTCCTGAATTTCGACCATGTCCATAAAGCTTTGCAGTAACTCGCCGGCAGGGCAGGAACACCCTGGCCGGCGAAGTCACTAAACGCGCTTTGCAGTTCTTACCTCTACATCTACCTCTTCACTTGCTTGGCGGAAACTGGAACGCGTCAAACAGATCGTCCAGAGCCGGACTGTTCGTGGGTGCGTAGGGATTGCTCGCAGTCGTGATCGGGTTGGGAAAATTGTCCCGGCTGCGACTGGTAATTGGCGGCAAGTTCCAGTTCCTGTTGATGAACTTGATCAGAGAAACGTGGTCTGCATAGCTGTGATTGATGTGGCCGCCCGTCGAATAGGGCGAGACGACCAGCAGTGGAATGCGGGTGCCGTCGCCGAAGAAGTCAACCGGTTGGATGTAGCCTGAGTCATAGTAGCCGCCGCCTTCGTCAAATGTCACGAAGATGGCCGTGCTCACCCACAGCCCAGGGTTGGCTTGTACAGCAGTAATGATTTTCTTGGTGAAGCCCTCGAACAGGTCGAGCTTGGACGAAGCCGGATGGCCATCCACGAATCCGCTCGGCTTGACGATTGAAACCGCCGGCAGATTGCCCAAGGCGATGTCCTCATACAGGGTGGTGGTGTCCTGGATGTGGGCTTCACGCTGGGTCGGGCTGGTCATGATGTCGGTCGCATACTGAAACGGATTACAGATGTTGCAGTAGGCGTTGTAGGGGTTGGCTCCAGTTGGATCGGTCTGGTAGAGATCCCAGCCTTCACCAAAGTAGGTGTAGGAGAGATTGGCAGCCGCCAGCGAATCGCCGATGTGCTTCTGCGAAGTGGGCGGGATGGTGAACGGCGAGTACTGGCTGGCCAGAGTTCCGTCGCCGTTGTAACCAGGGTTGTAGTTGTTGAGCAGGTAGTAGTGCCCCGCTTCGCAACGCGGATCGACGGGCGTTGCCAGGGCCTGCAGATAGTTCACGATCGGTGCCACGCCGGGTTGGCTGATATCGGCGCAAGCGCTGTAGCTTCCGCCACCGGTCCCGTCGGCATCGCCGTATCCATCTTCGTTGTAATAGTTGTTGGTTCCGGCTTGCGGATTGGGATCTTCAATCTGATTGGTTACCGGGGTGAGCGCGTTGCCGTTTCCATCGCTGTACCACATGGCATCGGCGTAGCCGAACATGATGTGGTTGGCGCCGGTGCCGCCTTCCACCGATTGATGGAAGTTATCGCTGAGGGTGTACTGGTCTGCCAGCTCCTTCATGTAGGGAGCATCGCCCTGCTGAACGTTGTAGAAGGCCATCGCGGTCGAACCTTCGCCGGTGGTCAGGTTAGTGAACGGAGTGGGCTGCGGCTTGCCATTGCTGCCCGCGCCGATAGTGGTTTCCACCCAGGGGAAAAGATCGCTCAGGCAGCCGCTCGGATTGCTGGAGGTGGCGTGACTGGTGTCGCAATCCGTCTGCTGCCACATCTGATAGAAACGATGGACCGGGCTGTTGGCGTAATCGTCATATTTCACTCCAGGAGTGAGTTGGAAGACGCCTTGTCCCAGGTTGTTGACGTTGGTGATGCGAGTATCCACTACACCATGCGCCAAACCCGTCGCTCCGGTGAGGAGGAATTTGTTGTACGTGTGAAACAGGTCGGGTTCTGCGAGTTTGGCAATCCGCAGGGTCGCGAACGGCGCCGGACTGGTGTCGCTGGCTTTGGTTGCGCCTCCAGCCAGTGGCGGCGGGATGTTTCCGTAAATGGCCTTGCCTTGGGCGGCGAGGTCAAACATTGACGAGTCCACTGCACTGTACTGCGCCGATAACAGATAATTCGGGCCGGGTGTGCCGTCGGCGTTGACGATCCCTCGGGAGAGCAGATTGGACACCGTCTGTCTGTGCTTGGGCTTGTAGGTGGCGTAAACGTGGTCGAAGCTGCGGTTTTCACCAATGATGATGATCACGTGCTGAATTGGCGTGGTCGCAGCAGCGGGAGAGGTTTGGGCAGCGAGGCTGGGTGGTTCCACCAGGTTCAATACGGTGGAAAACAACGTTACACCCAAGCCGAAGTTGCGGAACAACGAACGTGCAAAACCAGCGACCTTCATTCGGACTTCTCCATGTGATGGATTTCGAACTGGAGGCTCCCTTGACTTCAACCTGAGCGCCCTTGGTTACATCGCGATGAACCGTTCGTGAATATTCGTTGAATAAACTTTCGGAGGAGTGGAAATCTCGGAGACAACTCGAGACAACAGAGAAATACGGCGAGAACTTTAAGATAACGAGGGCGAACCCAGGAGGAGGTTGGCGTGGCGGCTATTAACAGAAACGATTCGGAGCCGGAGCAGACTGAAAACTTCTACGAAACAAGAGACAGTCATACTCTTCGTTCGACTGGATCGCGATTAAAGCGCGAACGAAGGTTTGCCCGCATCAAAGACGCTGTTGTCGGTCTCCGGCTTTTCAGTCGGCAGCATGGTCTCGTGCTGTTTGGTTTTTACCTCGGCTGAGGTTGATAGTCGGAGGTTGAGATTCGCAGCTCAATTTCTTTTGCTTCCGATTTTACTGTCGTGGCCGCCGGGTAATTTGTGCCGTCCGGCAAGCGGCTGAAGTTGACCACAATCGAAACCGGATCGCTGTCCAGGCTCGATTTCACCCGCAGTTGGGTGATCCGCTTGGCCGCGGTGTCGAGACTGATCGTCATGGAGTCTCCGGCTTTCAGATAGTCGGGGAGAGTGGCCTCAGCCGTTCCCGTCCCCTGAGCTGAATTGGGCTCGGGGTACGGCCGCCTTAATCCTGTCGGACGTCGGAGGCAGGTACTGTCCCATGAGTCCGGTGAGGCGCTCGATGTAATCTTTCATTTCTTCTTTCTTTTGTTCGACGATTCTTCGTCCGATTCGGCCGCGCCGCTGTTCCGTGTCTTCCGCGGGCGTGACCTGCAGCGGGACTGCTACCCGTTTGCCTTCGCTGTCGAAGTGCACCTGGCTGACCATGGTTTTTTTGAGTTCACCTTTGAAATAAACTTGAGCCGTCTGCTTGAAGGTGTAAGTCCGCAGCTTTTCGGAGTTTTCCGCCATCCTGGACGCAATCGCGGAGGCGGCGTTTTCCTGGGCGCGTAGTTGCTGCGTTAAACCGATTACAGCGACCGCAATGATCAGAATCGCAGTTCGTTGAAGAGAAGCAGGCGTCATCGTATTTTGGCTCCTTGTAGATTTTGCTGATTCGAATGTTCCGCGTAAATCTACTGCTGTTGAAATTTTCCGGGCTCTGATGCCGCAAATCGAATCAGGCCGGGTCCGGGCTGGCGACCAGCCCTGCGGCGTCCTTCGTATCCCAGTTCAAGATCTTAAGATCGAGAACGAAGATGGCATACATCACCGGGACCTGCAGTTTGGTGACGACGGTCGCCAGCAGCAGTCCGCCGATCTGGGCATAACAGAGAGGCTTCCAGAGCGGGCCGCCGTGCAGGGCCAGCGGAAACAGCGCCAGCACGGTTGCAAACACGGTAATCATCACCGGCCGCAGGCGAATGATACCTGCATCAATGACGGCGTTTTCAAAATCGTCCCCCACGGCGTGCCGTTCCTCGATAAAGTCGAAAAGCACGATCGAGTGGCTGACGATAACCCCAACCAGGCTGGCCACGCCCAGGAACGCCATGAATCCGAAAGGAACGTTCATCACCCACAAAAGTGCGAAGGCCCCCACCATTCCGTACGGCGCTGCCGCCAGCACCAGGATCGGCTTGATGGCGTTGTTGAACTGGAACACCAGGGCGAGATAAATGGCGAAGATGGAAATCACCATGACCATGGCGAGGTTGGTGAATCCAGTTTTGGTCTTGTCATATTCCCCGCCGATTTGCATGCGGTAACCAGGAGGAAGGGACTTCTCGAATTCGCGAAGTTTGGGCATGGCAGCGTTCAGAAGATCAGAACTCAGGTAGCCGGCCGCAGCAAATGCCCGAACACTGATGGTGCGGAATTGTTCGAGGCGGACAATACGTCCCGTAACCAGGGTATGCGTAATTTCAGAAAGTTGGACGAGAGGAACTTTGGAATTGTCCTGCGAGGAGTAAACGTAGAGGTTCTGGAGGTCCGAAAGTTGCGCCCGCTCGCCCATGCGGAGCCTCGCCACCACCGGAATCTGCTTATGCCCTTCCTGGAGTGAAGTCACCGTCATGCCGCTCATGGCGGACGTGGATGAGAGTGCCACATCCGAATTAGTGATGCCGGCAAGGTTGGCGCGTTCGGGATCAATCTTCAGCTTGAGTTGAGCGCTCTCTTCACCCCAATCATTGCGCACCCGCTCTGCCATTTGCTGCGAACGAAAGATGTCCTCTATTTGCCCGGCAAGCTGGCGCAAGATATGGATGTCATCGGCCTCCTGGGCTGCAGTTAAATCCGCCGCACTCGAAATTCGTATCTCGACCGGATAGTCCATCGGGTTGGTCTGCAACTGGCGCACGTCGCAGCGCGCCCCAGGTACAGCCGCAACCAGCACGGGCTGCAATTGCTGCACGAAGTCCGGAGTGATTTCCTTGTCGGTGAGCTCGGTGATGACCTGGGCGTAATTCAGCTGCTGTAATTGGGGAGAGGCTGAAAACCAGAATCGCGGACCGCCTCCTCCCACGAACGTTGTGACGTATTTGAGAATGTCGCGGGGCTTGCCGTCCTTGCCGGGATGCTGCCGCCCATACTGCTCCGCCTGTTGCCGAATGATGCGTTCAACCTGCTGAGTGGTCTGGTTGGTCGCGTCCAGATTGGCGTCATTGGGAAGCCACACGTCAACGTAGGACCAGTACTGAACATCTTCGGGAAAAAAGGCTGTCTTCAACCTGCCGAAGATGACGACACCCAAAACAAGAAATGCGAGAGAGCCGATAAAGAATTTCCAGCGATGCTCAATCGAAAACTTGGCCGCCCGCGCATAGTATCCGGTGAAACCTCGGGCTTGCCGCTCCTGCATCGATTTCTCAGGCTTGTTCTCAGGCCGCAGCAGGTAATAGCCGAGAAGCGGAACGAAGGTCATGGACGCCACGCGCGAAGCCACCAGCGCGCAGGTCATCACAATTGGCAGGCTGTAGAGAAATTCGCCGGTGCTGCCCGTCACCAGCAGAAATGGCAGGTAGGCCACGATGTTGGTGATGGTGGCGTACATGATGGCGCTGGCCAACATTGTCGGCCCCAGCCATGCGGCGACGACTTTGGGTTGGCCTTCGGCCAGCATCCGTTTGATGGAATCGCCCGCGACCACCGGGTCGTCGACCAGCAACCCGAGCGCAATAATTAGTGTGGCGATCGAGACCTGCTGGATATCGATGCCCAGCACGTACATCATTCCGAACGTCATCGCTAGTGTGATGGGGATGGAGATGGCCATCAGCAGCGCCGACCTCCAGTCCCAGAATCCTATGAAGGAGACCAGCACAACCAGCGCGATCGCTTCGTAGAGTGCATCCATGAACAGATCAATGTTTTCGTCGACCTGCAGCGGCTGATCCGAAGTCCGCGCGATGATCAAATCCTCGGGAAGATAATTCTTGACCGTGGCGAGTCTCTCGTCGACGCTCTTTCCGAAATCTCCAATCTGTTCCCCGTCCTTCATCTGCACGGCCAGCGTGACCGCGCGGCTGCGATGCCAGTTCCCCTTGTCATCCGCCCAGGTGAAATAGTTCAGGTAGCGCGCGGGGGATTGGTAGCCGCGAGAGATATCCACGAGATCACGCAGGTAAATTGGGCTATGGGCAGCGGAAGCTGAAGTGCCGATAATGACGTCGCCGATCTCATGAGCGTCGTCAAACTTTCCCGAAGGATCGATCTGAATGCTCTTGGGCCCGACCTCGAGCAGGCCGCCCGGCAAAGTGCTGTTGCGCGCGCTGAGAATATCCTTCAGATTCGAGGGCTTGACCCCATATTCAGCCAGTCTTTCCTGCGAATAATCGAGATAGACCTGTTCCGGAAGCACTCCCTTGCGGTCGATTTTCGCAACTTGCGGTGCGCCCTGAAGGGTGCGCGAGATCAGTTCGGTGAAATCATCAAGATCGCGATAGGAATATTTACTGCCCGCTACAGCAGCCAGCTTTGCCTCGGTTTCTTTCGGGTCGCGTATGAAAGCAGCCTGCCATGCGTCCGGGTGAATCTCGGATCGGTGAAAACGTTCCTGGAGGAGCCGCTCACCCCAGGCCCGCAAGACGTCGTCGCTTAACTGCGAAGTAGCATCAAGGCCGATGAAGCCCGACCCTTCGAAAAGATGCGAGTCCAGAAGCGCCTTGTTCTGCGCAGAAAGATTCGCGATTAACTGAAACGCTGCGCGGAGCTGCTCGGCCGCGATCGACTGAGGAAAGCAGTACACCACGCTCACCCGTGGCTGCGGCGCATTCCTGGCTTCCCCGCGCCGCACCTCTTCGATTGCCTTTTGCACCGATCGCGCTCGCAGCGCAATCTCGACGCTGCTCGCCGGGGGGCTGGCCACAGTCAGCATCAGAGCCGCCGTGTCGCCGAAGTCGCTATTGAATTGGATGGGGCCAGCTCCCTGGGGAAGCTTGCTGTTTAGAGCATCGATCTTGAGGTTGATGTCGCTGAACTGCTTGCGCGTGTCTTTCAGCCGATCGTCCAATTGCACATAGACCAGCGAAAGCCCGGGAAAATTGAGTGAGCGAATACCGAAGTCCGAAGCGATCGGCGCCTTGATGAAGGCGTTCTGAGCCATCGTCTGTTCGATCGGACGGGTGACCAGTTGCTCGACTTCCTCCGCGGTCGCACCGGGCCAAGGCGTAGTGGCAACCGCCACTCTCACAGGAATGCTTGGATCTTTGCGTTTGGGCATCTTGTGGTAGCTGTACCAGCCCCACAACATGGTGCCGAACAGCAGAATGAGCGCAACCTGGCGATGCTCGGTGAAAAACCGCGCAGTGTTGTGCGTGTGCTGAACGACTTCGGCTTCTGTCTTATGTGCCATTCGATAATTTCTGCCGCGAACATCTACATCAAATCCAGCTCAGGGAATAATGCGCACCCGGTCTCCGCTTTTGACCAAGGTGGCGCCGGTCGTGAGCACGCGCTCTCCGGGTTTTACGCCGGCGGTGACGGCAACGAGATTCCCGTAGGCATCGCCGAGTTCAACCGAGCGTGCGCGCACCGTGGTTGTATCTCCACTGTCTTCCGTGACCAGTACAGCGAAGCCACCCGCATGAACTGGGTCACGAATGATGGACGCAAGAGGAACCCCCATCGTCAGGCGGGCCAACGGCTGGCCGCCCAAACCAAGTGAAGCGATCATCCCCGACTTCAAAAGATCCTTGGGGTTCGCAACCGTCACTTCCACCGAATAGACGCGGCTCTTGGGATCAGCGGCGGGAGAAATCAACGTGATGCGTCCCCGAAATTCTCCCGGGAGCGCATCGGTCGTAATGACCTGCGGCTGGCCCAGGCGAACTCGGCCGATGGCAAAATCGGGCACGCCGAAGACCGCTTTGACCGATCTCGTGTCCGCGATGGTGAAACCTTTCGTCGCAGGACCTACCAGGCTGCCGATGTCAACGTCGCGTTTGATAATCCATCCGTTGAAAGGCGCTTGCAGAGAGCAGTAATCCAACGCAATCTGCGCTTCGGATACCGATGCTTTGGCGGCATCTACCGCGGCCTTTCCGCTGGCGAACTGGGCGTTGGCCTGATCGTATTCCGGCTTGGTGGCGCTTTGTGCCGAGTAAAGAATCGATGTACGGTCAAACTGCAGCTTGGCGTGATCGTAATCCGCCTGCGCCCTGGCAAGCTGCGCCTTTGCCTGTTCAAGTTTGTCCTTGTAGTCCTGCTGGTGTACCACAGCGAGCGTCGTTCCCTTGGTAACCCAGTCGCCTTCGTCCACGTTGCGAACGTGCCCGTCTGCGCCACGCACCTGGCGGATGCTTTCGATGTAGCCACTGGAACGGAACGCCAGATCGACCTGCGAGTTGGGCACGATGTTGGCTGAGTATCTCACCGCATTTCCCGCAGTCAGCGTCTGTACTTGGGCAACGCGCACTGGGGTCAAAGCTGGAGCCGTGGAGTTGGCCGTGTTGCAACCCACCAGGCCCAGCACACTCCCGGCCAACAACAGCACGCGCACACGCTGAACTTGTGCCATTCTTAATTGCCTCATCGGTCTTCTCCCACGGCCTTTTCAAATTCGGCCTTCGACGTCCAAAACGAGAGCAGTGCCTGCTCGTAGTTGGAATTCGCCGAAGCAACAGCCGCCTGTTGTTGCAGGACATCTCTCAGAAGAACCGACTGCTGACCAAACTTCTGGGTCATCTCGCGCAGCTTTTCGGTGGCGGCGTCCGCGGCAGTCTTGGCCACGGTCAACAGAACCCGGGTTTCCTGCAGAGTTCGAAAGCGGTTGTCCACATCGAGCAGGACCTTGGACTGAGCGTCCTTCAATTGAAGCTGGCTCTGATCCAACACAATTTTCTTTTGATTGATTTCATCCTTGCGCCGTCCCCAATCAAACGGCTCCCAATTGAGTTCGAAGCCCGCTGCCACGATATTTTTCGGAACAAACTCCACGTTGAACGGCGAAGTGTAGTGGACCGCAACCGCCACGTCCGGAATATATTGGGCTTTCGCCAGGCGCCGGTCATAGTCCGCCTGCTGGACATTGATCTCGGCCTGCTTGATTTCCGGACGTTTTGAGAGCGCCATTTGCTGCGCCGTCCTGAGGTCGGATTCCTCTGCCGCCATGGCGGGAACATCCTCGGTGCGGAACGCGGTGGCCAGATCGCGTCCCAGAAGATCGTTGAGCTGTTCCCGGCGGCTCTGCAATTGATCGGTCAACTGCAAAACGTTATAGCGTTCCTGGGCGAGCTTGGCCTTGACCTCCATGCTGTCTGACTTCAGCGCAGCCTCCTGCGAAAGTTTTTCTGACATTACCCGATCCAGTTCCTCATATTGCTTCACGCTGGCCTGGGCTGCCTGGAGAGCGCTCTGCGACTGCAGGATGGAATAGTAAGCCTGCTTCACCTGCTTCACGACGTTCTGCCGTTGCTCGCGGTATTTTTCGCTGTCCAGATCGACCGACAGTTCTTTTTCCCGAATGCCGAGATGCAGTTTGTAAAGTTGCGACAGAGGCTGCGCCGCCTGGGCGAGCGCATATGTATTGAGCGTTCCCGCCGGTGTAGTGATCTTCTGCTCCATGCCCGGAATAGGCCCAACGTTCTTGTAAGTTCCAAAGGCCCCGACGGGAAAAGTAAAGTTGACAGGTGTAATGAGTACCGAGCCGAAAAGATAGGTCTGCAAAGCAGGCAAGCGTTTGGTTTTGGTTGCGGCAACATCAAACTTTGCTTTGTTGATTTCCAGGCCAGCGATTTTTAGCGTGAGGTTGTCGGCGATGGAAATTTCGATGGCCTGGTTAAGGGTCAACAGGGGGGCGGAGTCGGGTAAGTCTTGAGCCCGGATGTTGGGCGCACATAAGAAAGCGACCACCGCCAGTCCAGCAAACAAAGCGGTTGCGGCTTTCGCAGATCGTTTGCCCATAGAATTCTCTGCAATTTAGCGTACTGGTGTTGTGCGGAGACTCGGTTGCGCGCGAGGAGCATGTCCGGAAGTCTGGCCGCGTATGGTATCACACGAAATCAGGCTCGGTCATGGCCCGGATTTGCCCGCTTGAACCGCCCGGGGTGGCGCGCATGGCCGCCTCTCATGTGGAGCCCAGCCGGAAGGACGACGCATCGGAATACCTCGACCAGCTTGTCCTGTCACGATGGAGAAGGCCGAGGCGAAGAGGAATTCAAGAGCCGCGAGGCAGATACCCTCAGCGTGAAGAACCGGCGAAGCCTCGGACTAATGCGGCAATCTCATCTGCAGCCGTGTCCAATGCGAAGTGACCCGCATCCAGAACGTGAACTTCGGCCTTCGGAACGTCCTTACGGTAGCGTTCCGGTTCGCCGGGATCGAACGAGAGATCGTACTTACCCCAGATCACCAGCAGCCGAGGCTGTTTCTCGCGCATCCAGGCCTGCCACTTGGGGTAGGCGTCGACGTTGGTGCGATAGTCATAGAACAAATCGCTTTGAATGTCGGCCTGCCCGGGCTGATTGAGAAAATAAAATTCATCGGTCCAGAGATCCGGGTCGTAGCGTTCGACGTCGGGATCGTTTCCTACATGGCGGGTACGCGTCGTAGCTAGCGAGAGCAGATTTGTGCGAAGCGCGCTCTCGTTGGCGGCACGATCGGCCCAAAAGGCTCGCCGCGTCTTCCAGTTCGCCCCCAGGCCTTCGTTGTGCGCCACGGCGTCCTGCACGATGAGAGCTTCTACGCGCTCAGGATGCGCCAACGCCATGCGGAAACCCACGGGGCCGCCGTAATCCTGCATATAAAGCGTATAGCGCGAGAGCCCGAGCGCTTCGCTGAAGTGATTCATGATCTCGGCATAGTGATCGAAGGTATACGCAAATTTTTTTGGGGCGGGCCAGTCGCTATGCCCGAAGCCCGGGTAATCGGGTGCTACAAGATGAAAGCGATCGGAAAGCCTGACGAAGAGAGGCTCGAACATCCGCGATGAAGAAGGCAGTCCGTGCAGCAGGAGAATCGTCGGCGCGTCTTTCGGGCCGGCTTCTCTGTAGAAGATGGAGAGCCCATCGATCTGTATCGTGCGATAAAAAGTCGGATGTTCCACGGGACGTTCCTTTCCTTGGGCGTGGGCCAGCAAGTGAAACTGGAATGATGATGGTAATGACACGAGCATCAGAGAAATCACCAATGCCGCGCGGGAGACGTGCAAGCATCGAATCCAACGGGACGAGCCGAAAAGACCATGCTGTATGACAAAATCTCTCACCCCGCCACCTCGAAAATGACTTCCAGTTCAACCGGGGTGCCGAGCGGAAGGCTGGCGACGCCATACACCAGGCGGCAGGGGCTCTTGTCTTTTCCGAAGACGTCTTGCAGCAGCTCCGAAGCAGCGTCTGCGACCCTCGGCTGATCGCGGACGTCTCCCGATGTGGCCACCGACACGCCGAGCCGGACGACCCGCGCCACTCTATCGAGCGAGCCCAAATGCTGCCGCGCGACACCGAGGACGTTGAGCGCCGCGAGGCGAGCCGCCTTGCGCCCCGCTTCCACGTCTAGCTCCGCTCCGACGCGCCCAACGAATTTCGCCCCGCGGCCTTCCGTGGGAAGCATGCCGCTCAGAAAAAGCAGGTTGCCCGTCTGCACCGCTTCCACATAGCTGCCGAACGGCTCAGGCGGAGCCGGGAGCGTGATGCCGAGTTCTTTCAACCGCTGCTCGGCGCTGGCGGGCCGCGAGCCTTCACGGGTGGCTATTTGCTCTTTCGAATCTGTATTCATTTGTCTCTCCCCATTGGGAATAGCGTGCGTGATAAAACACGGGAAAGGCGGGTGGCCACCGTAACAGGGGAAGTATAAGTCGACAGGAGTAAGTTTGGCGACCCTGCGCCACTGCAATGAACGGGCGAACCATTCCCGATGAAAACAGCGTCAGAATCCTAGTTGGACGCAGCTTTGGTCTGTGCGAAGGACGTCTGTTCCGAATCCATGACCCGCTCGATCGCCGCGAACAGGTCGCGTGCGCTAATAGGTTTCGAGACATAGTCGTCCATGCCGGCCGCGAGACAGCGGTCACGATCTCCCACCATGGCGTGAGCGGTCATGGCGACAATCGGAATGCGTTTTCGGCCTGGTTGCTCCGGGGTGCCCGTCAATTCCTGTCTTCGAATCATCCTCGTGGCCTCAAGGCCGTCCATTTCCGGCATCTGAACATCCATCAGAATAAGATCGAATATCTGTTCCTGCCATGCCGCCAGCGCCTTTTTCCCGGAGTCTGCCAGAAAAACCGTGTGTCCTTGCTTCTCCAGAAGCCGTACGCCAACTTTTTGATTTATCAGATTGTCCTCCACCAACAAAATCCTGAAGCACCGACGAACTTCCGCCGCCGGCACGGCCTCAGCCAGGGCCGTGGCCGCTTCGCGCTTTCCCAGCAACGCGAGTTTGATTGCTTCCATGAGTTCCGCCCGTTTGAACGGTTTCGACAAGCAAGCCTTGACGCCTAATTCGCTGCAGCGTGCGGCGTCGCCTCTGGCGCCGGCGGAGGTCAACATGATGACGAACCGATTCCGTCAGACTCGGATCCCGCTGAATGTGGGCAGCCACATCGAATCCATCCATTCCCGGCATCTGCCTGTCCAGCAGGACGAGGCGATAAGCATGCCCGGCATTTTTCGCCGCGTGCAGCATTTCGATGGCTTGGCTTCCGCCTTTCGCCTCGTCCGCCTTCATGTGCCAGCAGATGAGGGCTTCACGCAGCAGAGTGCGATTGGTGGCATTGTCATCCACAATAAGGACGGAAAGATCGCGGAGGGCTTCCAGGTCGGACGTGGCCCACTTTGTTTCGGGGTAGCTTTTGCAAGCCGAAGGACACGGTGAAATGGAAAGCACTGCCATTGCCGGGCTGGCTCTCGACCCACAGCCGGCCTGCCATCAATTCAACAAGCTTCGAAGAGATCGACAGACCGAGGCCGGTGCCGCCGTATTTTCTCGTCATTGAGTTGTCGGACTGCGCGAAGGCTTCGAAAATCACCTTCTGTTTGTCCAAGGGAATTCCCGGGCCGGTATCGACCACGCTAAAGTGCAGGGCGGCTTGGGATGTGGATTTCGACTCGACCTCAACTTTCACCACCACCTGACCTTCGGATGTGAACTTGATCGCATTTCCAACCAGATTCACCACAATCTGATTGAGCCGGAATGGATCTCCAACAAGATCCGTAGGAACTTGCGGCGAAATATGGCAGATGAGTTCGAGTCCTTTCTGCTGGGCCCGGAGACCCAGGGTGCAGATCGTTTCTTCCAACCTGTCGCGAAGATTAAAATCGATGTTCTCAACTTCCAGTCTGCCGGCCTCGATTTTCGAGAAATCCAGAATGTCATTAATCAGCGCCAGCAGCGAAGCCGCGGAGGTCTTCACCGTGTTCAAATATTCACGCTGCTCGTGACTGAGTTCGGTATCAAGCGCCAGCTCTGTCATACCGATAATTCCGTTCATCGGCGTGCGGATTTCATGGCTCATGTTGGCCAGAAATTCGCTTTTCGTCCGGTTAGCGATTTCGGCGGATTCCCGGGCGCGAATCAATTCCTCCTGGTAGAGCTTTCGCTCGGTAATCTCGGCTGCGATTCCGACCACCCGCACCAACAGCCCGCCTTGGTCGCGAACCGGAAAGGCCCGGTCGCTTATCCATTTCTCCCGGCCACCCGGTGTTCGTATGCGATATTCCGACTCGAGCAATTCTCCCTGCAATTGCCTGACAAACACCGAGTGGGCCCGTTCCCGGTCGTCGGGATGGATCGCGTCCGCCCATGACATTGGATTTCGGTAGACGCTCTCGCAGGTCCGGCCCCAAACTTCTTCATAGGCGGGACTGACATAGAGAATTTCGTCGGCAGCCGGAGTACTCATCCAGAACACTTCGCGAATATTTTCCGCTAACTGGCGAAACCTCTCTTCGGTGGTATGTAGAGTCTTCTCGGTTTGTTTCTTCTCGGTAACGTCACGGAATGTCCATACTCGCCCATAATATTTTCCGCTCTCATCGATAACGGGAGCCGAATAATGATCGAGCAATGTGCCATCTTTCAACTCGATTTCGTCGCGGCTGCTCGCGCCGGGATGCTGGGTGAGATCCTGGACCTTGGCTATGAAGGGTTCGGGCTCCTTGATGAGGGCACCTATATGCGCAAGGATGCTCTGCTTACCTTTGCGGGCCAGGATGTCAGGAGGAACGTGGAACAGTTCGACTAACCTCTGGTTGTGCATCAGCCTTTGGCCGCGGTCGTCCACCACTAGAATCCCATCGATGGTGGAGTTTGCCTGCGCCTGCAGAAACGCGGTTTTCGATCTCAGATCGGATTCTGTCCGCCGGCGTTCGGTGACGACTGATCCCAGGCAAAGGCTGGTTAACCCGAGGGCCAACATGGCGAGTTGGAATCGCGGCATTGATCCGCCAGGCGCCCGCACGAACCAGGCTGCGAAGGTCATCCCCAGGTTTATGGCGAAGCTGGCTATTGTCGCCCCCGGCAGACCGCGGCGCACCGCAACCCACACGACCGGAATGAAGAGCAGATAAAGAGGCTGGTACGGAATTGCAGGAGCCCAGCCGAACACCAGCCAGATGGCAGCAAGAATAGTTCCCGCCTGGGCTGCTATCTCCAAGATTTCAAACATGGACGGCGCACGCCGTTTTGACACTAGGTGGCGAATGCCAGTCTCGGCCGTCAACCAGGAACCTACCTTCGGCGCGACATGTAGAAGCAAAAAGGGAGTAAAGGTAACAATCGAGACCGCATCACTGGCCAACCAGTCTAAAGCTGCCCTCAGGGCATCGGGCCGGTGAATGAGTCCGTCTGCCAGAACTGTCAGCATTCCGACAGGGGCACTCAGAACCGCTGCGGTCTAGAAAGACGAGCAAGAACTTGCCGACGTCACGGATCGTGCCCAGCCTCGGATCGATTCGCCATCGCCCTCGGAGAAGAACCGCACCGCCTATATAGGCGAGGTAAATCATTGCCGAACCGGGAATTCCGGCCCAGGAAATGATCGGTCGATGGTAGTTCACTACCGCCGCGAACAGACTGCAAACGAGTATCAACGGCGAATACCGCAACCCGCCCCACAGCAACAACGCCAGGATCAACCCTACCGGCCAATAACAAGTGGGCGCCCCCTCCCAGGCCTGGGACGCTGTCGAAGAACCGTCCAGGAGCAGAAATGCCGCGAGAAAGATAATCGCAAGAAGGAATTGTTTGCGGAAAGGAGCGCGGTTCCAGTTCGGTAGTTCTGCGGGGCCGATGTCAGGCAAGGTTCGAAGCATTTCAGATTGGAGTGCGAGCTCAGCGGCGATGGTATCCCGCTAGTATGTGCTGGGAACATTGACGACCAGCCAACAAATACCGGTGCCAGAATGGGTGAGTCTCAAATCAGGATGGTTCCCATTTCTGGATAGTCGTCGGCTGACGGCTTCGTTTCCATCCTCTTATTCAGGTACCGCCAGGGCCCTCATTGGCGACAGCGGCCATGCCATCGCCGTTTTCAGTGCTCCGCAGACATGACCTGTATAATTGCGCCTCGCTCCCGGAGCCCGCTGCAAGCGCTATGCGCTTCTACGACACCGCCTTATGGATCGCGATAAAAAGGTTGGCCCTGGGTCTGGGCCTGATCGCGCTATTTTCCTCGATACTGCTGCTCACTGATTTGGGCCATCGCAAGACGGCCTCCGCGGCTTCCGCCAGGGCGCGTTCCGAAGCTGGCGCAACCGGCAGAACCGTCAAAGCCGCGATCGTTTACTTCGCCCGTGACGTTGGCACCGACCAGTGTGTACAGGGTCTGATCGAGGGCCTGAAAGCCAGTGGCTTCGACGAAGGGAAAAATCTGGAAGTTCGCCGCGCCGATGCGCAAGGCGAAATGATCAACATCCCCGCCATCCTGCAGAACTACGACAACTCCGATGTCGACCTCATTATGACCATCACCACCCCATGCCTCACCGGGGCCTGCAACAAGGTAAAGCACAAGCCGGTGGTTTTCACCTGCGTGACCGATCCGATCGCGGCCGGAGCGGGCAAAACCCGACACCGACCACTTGCCTTTCGTCACCGGCGTCGGCAGTTTTCCGCCGGTCAGCCACACTCTGGACATGATGCAGAAGCTCGTTCCCGGCTTGCGCGCGGTGGGAACCATGTACAACCCGGCGGAAGCCAACTCGGTGAAGGAGTTGACGGTCGCCCGCGAGGTATTTCGGAATCGCGGCGTAAGACTCGAGGAGATCGCCCTCGCCGGTTCCAATGAAGTTCTGCAGGCGGTGCAGATTCTGGCGGGACGGGATATCCAGGTGGTGTGGCTGCCAGGAGACAACACCGCCATTGAAGGCTATGAAGGCGCGGTGAAAGGCGCGCAAGGATGCGCACTTGCCGCTCATCACCGACGAATGCTCTGACGCTGCCCCGTGGCGGTCTGGCGTGCCTCGGCATCAGCCTCCACTCGGCGGCCTGGCTTCCGGAAAGCTGGCGGGCCGGGTTCTGCTGGGCGCAGAACCCGAAAGATCTGCCTCTTGAGGAAGTTGCGGTCGAGGAATTGGCCATCAGCCGCAGCAATGCAGAGCGATTGGGTATTGACCATTCCCGCGGAGTACTCGCAGAAGCGTGCGGTCCGTAACAACTCGCCATGGAAATCGTCACCCAACAACTCGGTGACGCACTCGAAGTCAAGGTGAAGGGACGCCTCGACAACTATTGGACCGAGCATCTGCGCGGCAACCTGGAAGAGGTAATCCGCGGCGGAGCGCACGGCATTCGTCTGAATCTGTCCGAGATTTCCTTTCTCAGCTCCGCCGGGCGTCGGTCTGCTGGTGAAGTTTCACACCCAGCTGAAAGACATCGGCGGCAGTTTCGTGATCACCAGCCCTTCGGAGCGGGTGAAGCAGGTGTTGGATCTCTGCCGGCTTTCGACCATCCTGCTCGCCCAGACAACTCCGGCCGCGTCGCCTCCGGTGCACAAGATCGAAGTGCGCCGCTTTTCATCTCCCGCTGGGTCGTTCGAAGTCATGGAGTGCGCTGCGGGAAAGCCGCTGATCTGCGAACGCATCGGCGATCCGGCGCTTGCTGAAAGGTTGCCGTTTCGGTCCGGCAGGATTGCCGATGGTCGACGTTATCCCGTCGACCACATTCGGCTTCGGCCTGGGAGCTTTCGGCCACGGCTTCGAGGATGCGCAGACGCGCTTTGGTGAATTCCTGGCGGTGGGCGGCTCGGCGGCTTATCTGCCGACGGACGGAACCAACGTGCCGGATTTCATGGTCTCCAGCGGCAAGCTGGTGCCGGAGATGAACGTCCTCTATGGACTGCGCTGCGAAGGCGCATTCACGCACCTGATGCGATTCGAAACCTCCAGTGCCGAAGGCCCCATTTCGCTCGCGGAGTTAGTGCGCACCGCGTTGGAGATTTCAGGCGCTCCGAGCAATTGGAATGGTAATGGTGGTCGAATCGGCTGGACTGGTGGGAGCCGCTCTTCGCCGCTCGCCCGGCGCCGCTGCTGGAGTGACCGACGCCCCGTTCAAATATCCGGAGGTTCGCTCCTGGCTTTCATTCTCCACGGAGCGGCTGTACTCGCGTTCGCTGGCCTTGGTCTCAGGCGTGGCTGCAAGGTCCGAGTGTCGCACCGCTGGCTCCCCTGCTTCGGCCGCTTGGGAAGCCGAAGCGTGGCCGCAGGGTCATTTTCATGCCGCGGCATTTTCCTATCGTCCGCTTGCAGAAGGGGAGCATCGATCTGAAAACCACGGTCACTACTTTATTCGAGACGGAAACTTTGCAAGGCGTACTTCACCTGCTCACCGACGACCGCGTGGCCGCCGGACCGCAGCAGAGCGAGTTCGTCCGCGGCGCGTGCTGGATCGGCGCGGCGTCCGAGATCAGATGACCGTGACACGCATATGAGCCTGCTGATTGGCACATTCACGATAGGCTTCATCCTCTCGCTGCTGGCCCTGGGCGTGTTCATCAGCTTCCGCATTTTTGCGTTTCCCGATATCACGGCCGATGGATCGGTCACTCTCGGCGCAGCCGTCGCAGCGACGCTGATGGCGCACGGCACGAATCCGCTGCTGGCATCGCTGGCTGCCTTCGGTGCCGGAATGATTGCAGGAGCCTGCACCGGCACGCTCTATACCCGTTTCAAGATCAACTCGCTGCTCTCCGGAATTCTGGTGATGACCGCGCTCTATTCCATCAATCTGCACATCATGGGCAAGAGCAACGTTCCCCTGCTGTCCGTAACCACGCTGGCAACGCAGTCGGAGCAGATTGGAGTGAAGCTCATGCGCGGGGCCACCACTTTCGATCTCGCGGGTTGGGAAGTCAGCGTGCGCGACGCGTCGGTGCTGGCGCGGTCGCTCTGGTGGTAACGCTGACGGGCACGTTGCTGTATCTTTTTCTGCGCACCAACCTCGGTATGGCCATGCGCGCCACCGGCGACAACGTGCAGATGATCCGGGCGCTGGGCGTCAACGACGCCAACATGATCGTCTTCGGAGTGGCGATTTCGAACGGCTTCGTGGCGCTGTCCGGAGCGCTGCTGGCGCAATATCAGGGATTCGCGGACGTCGGCATGGGAATCGGAATGGTGGTGTGGGGACTGGCCAGCGTCATCATCGGAGAAGCGCTGGTCGGGACGAACCAGTTGGGCACGACGATTATCGGCGCGGTGATGGGTTCCGTGCTCTTCCGGTTGACTGGTGGCTGTGGCGTTGCGCTGGGGACTCAGTCCCAACGACCTGAAGCTGATCACGGCGGTCTTCGTCTTCTGCGCCCTCATCGTGCCGCAATTCCTGCGCAAGAAGCGACTGCGGAGCGCGCATGCTTGAAATTCAGGGAATCGCGAAGACATTCAACGCGGACACGCCGAACGAAGTCCGCTCGCTGCGCGGCGTGAACCTTGAGCTGGCAGCCGGTTCCTGGGTGATCATCATCGGAACCAACGGCTCGGGAAAATCCACTTTGCTGAATGCCGTCGCCGGAACGTTTCTGGTGGACGAAGGAACCATCCGCCTCGGCGGGACGCGACGTGACCGCGATGGCCCGAGCATGCGCGCGCCGCAACTGATCGGGCGCGTGTTTCAGAATCCGTTCAGCGGCACTTCACCCAGCCTCACCATCGAAGAGAATCTCAGTCTTGCTGCGCTCCGCGGCCGTGGCCGGGGTCTGGGCTGGGGATTGAAACAGTCGCTGGTGGCAAGAATGCGCGACGAGGTCAGCCGGCTGAACATGGGGCTCGAAAACCGGCTGGAGAATGCGATCGGAAGTCTCTCCGGAGGACAGCGTCAGGCGCTCACGCTGCTCATGGCCACCTGGCTGCGTCCTGAACTGCTGCTGTTGGACGAGCACACTGCCGCGCTCGATCCCAAGAGCGCGGACCTGGTGATCGCCCTGACCGAGCAGGTGGTGGCGCGCGACCAAGCTCACCACGCTGATGGTGACGCACTCCATGCACCAGGCGGCAAGTCTGGGAGACCGGCTAATCATGATGCACCGCGGCCAGATCATCCACGATTTTCAAGGCGCCGAAAAACGGCGGCTGCGTCCCGACGATTTGCTGGCCCGCTTCGAAGAAGTGCGGCGCGCCGAACAGCTGGACGAAAGCGCAGCCGAGATGCTCGCCGCCCAGTACATCTGAGCGTTATCAATAGGATCCGACCGGGCCCGATGTATGGTATGCATCGTGCTGCTTGAAATTCCTGTAGATTTCCACGAATCTGTCGAATGAGCCGCCTCCCATCCGTCATACATTCGGGCGCACACTGCGTTCACAATAGTTCCCAAAGGAGAAAAGCCAAATGCAATTTGCCTTGCTAATCTATGAATCCCCCGAAGCTTTTGCGGCGCGGAAAAGCGATGGAACCGACCCCTACACCGGTGCCTGGCGCGCGTACCATAAAGTCGCTCGTCGAATCCGGCAGCTACCTCGCTGGCGATCCGCTTGAAGCGCCGGAGACTGGAACCACAGTGCGACTTAAGGAAGGTAAGCGGCGCGTACAAGATGGCCCATTCGCGGATACCAAGGAGCAACTGGGAGGATTCATAATCATGGAGCTCCCATCGCTTGACGTGGCGCTCGATTGGGCGGCGCGTTGCCCTGCGGCCTCGGCTGGTGTTGTGGAGGTGCGTCCGCTTGCGCCTGCAGCCAAGCATCGGATCACGTGATGAGCGGAAGCGGCCAGGAAAGCGACAGCACTCACCGGACGATCGAGCGTGTAGCCCGCGAATCCTATGGTCGTCTGGTGGCCTATCTTTCCTCACAGACGCGCGACGTGGCCAGTGCCGAGGACGCCCTCAGCAATGCGCTGGTCGCTGCACTCAAGTCCTGGCCGCGCGATGGCGTGCCACAGAATCCGGAGGCCTGGCTGCTGACCACGGCGCGCCGCTCGTTCATCGATCATGTGCGTCATCAACAGGTGGCTGCTGCAAGCGAGCCGACCCTCCAGCTCCTGAGAGAGGAACACGAGGTGGCCTTGTCGACGGAGTTTCCAGATGACCGGTTAAAACTGCTCTTCGTATGCGCTCATCCCGCGATCGATCCAGCCATGCACACGCCGCTTATGCTGCAAACTGTTCTGGGACTGGATGCAGCACGAATCGCCGGCGCCTTCCTGGTTTCGCCGAAAACGATGGGCCAGCGCCTGGTGCGCGCCAAGACCAAGATCCGCGATGGCGGTATTCAATTCGAAGTCCCGCAAGAGCACGAGTTGCCGCAGCGGCTGGACGCGGTGCTTGAAGCGATTTATGCCGCTTTCGGGATCGCTTGGGACGACATGGCGGGCGTCGACCAAGTCGGGCGCGATCTGGCCGAGGAGGCGATCTGGCTCGCACGGGTCCTTCTACACCTGATGCCCGCGGAAGCGGAGGTTCGCGGCTTGCTGGCTCTCATGCTTCACTGTGAGGCCCGCAGAGCGGCACGGCGGGGGCCGGACGGCCGGTACGTTCCTCTCTCGGAGCAAGATTCACAGCAGTGGTCGTCTCCTTTGATAGAGGAGGCGGAACGCCATCTCGCCGAAGCATCGAGCCGCGGTCGCACCGGACGCTTTCAACTCGAAGCCGCGATTCAGTCGGTACACGCCGAGCGGGCACGCAGCGGCCGGACCGAATGGGTTGCGATCATGTTGTTCTATGAACAATTGGTCCGCATATCGCCCACGCTCGGCACGCAGACTGGATATGCCGCGGCAGCAGCCGAAGCGAAGGGACCTGAAGCGGGCCTGGCATTGTTGGATGGGATCGACCCGGACGATGTCTCCGCTTATCAGCCCTACTGGGCGGTTCGCGCCCATCTGCTGCAACGGCTGGGGAGAACATCTGAGGCGGTTGGTGCTTTCGACCGGGCGATTGGTCTGGCCGAGGATCCGGCAGTAAGAGAGTTTCTACTGCAAAAGCGGGCCAATCTGTAGACGCCTAGAGTTGCCCATAATCAGTGGGAGTATGCTGAGAATTGAATACAACGTCGTGCTGAATAGTACCTGGGGACAGGTGTCGCCCGAGTCCCACTGCCGAAAGCAACCTTAATGGGCGGTTCGAGGGTCCCAGGAAAAAAGATCCTGCCGCGATGAACAGTCCAAAGCACATGCGCCAGAGATGCCGCGCGATGCGCTTTGCTCCAAAAACACCGCCGCGCAGCAGCATGCGAACGTCCCCTGCGCCAGCCAGCAGCATCACGGAACCCATGAAGAACGCCATTCCGACGGGAACTCCGTCTTGTGAACTCGCTCCGCTACGTACGACTTTCAGGCCGTTCATCCAGGTCAGGATACCGAGCGCCAGAGGAATCAGGAGCACAACCCAATCGAAGCGACTGGTTTCCCCTTCTCGGCGCCTGGCGGTCAGCCATGCCGTTCCGATCAGATAGAAGGTTAGTCTGAAGGACATGCAAGGGATTTCGTGGCGATCACATTGGTTGACTACCGAGCATGTTTTGCAGACGTACCGCGGTTCGAAGCACTCGGGCTTCGCCGCCGCGCTCCGCAGTCAGTTGCAGACCTAGCGGCAAGGCAGTTCCCACGGGCATGGGAATGGAGACAGCGGGCGTCCCTAGAGCGGTCCACGGCGCGTTCATTCTGGGATCTCCAGTGGACGCCAGACCGGCCGGCGCCGGGCCCATAGCGGCTGGCGTCAGTATCACCGGCGTGCGTTTGAACTGTTCCGCGAATTGCACTCTGCATGAATCGATATATCGTAGAGTCTCCTCATAGCGGTCCGCCGAGATCTGCAGCCCCTTCCGAACCAGGTCCGCGAGGTCCGCCAGCCGGTTGCCGTATTGCTCGTAGCGCTGCTGGTGAAATCGCGCGCCCTCGTAGAGCATCACCGTCAGGTTTGCCTCGGAAAGCTTAGCCAGCATTCCGGCGATATCAATCGGTCGGATCGATGCGCCAGCGTTGCGCAAACGTGAAAGAGCATTCTTATACGCCGCCGCCATGGTTGGTTCGACATCGGGAATGGGCTCTGGCGCTCCGAGATCAAAATCCTCCGAGCCGCCCAGGGAATGACCCAATGAATCCCAAAGCGCCGACATATCGGCGGGCGTATGGGTGAAAAAACCGAGCGTGTCCAGGCTCTTCGATAGCGGTAACACGCCCTCCATGGAGAGCAGACCGTAGGTGGGTTTGAACCCGGTAACGCCGCAAAAGGAGGCGGGCCGCAACACGGATCCCCGGGTTTGCTCTCCGATAGCGAACGGAACCATGCCCGCCGCAACTGCGGCCGCCGAACCGCTTGAGCTTCCACCCGGCGTGTGCTCCAGGTCGCGTGGGTTGCGTGTGGGTGCGGGCGTCAGGTATGCGAAGGCCGTGGTTTGCGTCTTCCCCAACAAAATCGCTCCGCGCTTCTGCATCTCTCGAATGATTGCGGCATCGGTGGTTCCGATTCGCCCTTTGTAAATCGGCGAACCGTATTCAGTGGCCAAGCCTTTCGTCTCGACGATGTCTTTTACGCCGTAAGGTATCCCGGACAAGCGTCCCCGAGTGGTATTCCTCTGCGGCGAGACCTGGACCCAGGCATGGATCGACGGTTCCATTGTTTGAATGCGGTCCAGGCAGCGCTGTAACGCTAGCTTGCGCATTTTTGCCGACGCACCCAGCCACTGAGTCAGCGTTTCAGGAATCGGTGCTTGCTGCTGGGAGTAGGTTGTGGCACGCCCCACAGCTGCCACGAAACCGGCAAAAAGAAACTTGCGGCGACTCAAGCGGCCGACGTTCTGATATTCCAACGGATTCCTCCATCCGGACTCAGTAGCGCCAAGTCTATCGCCGAAATGCTCAAGGTCACTGGACGGACCGAACAAGCCGGAAATTGACAACCATCTGACGCCCCGATTGCCTGTTGCAGCAAGGCGTGCAAAATTCAGCCCTCTCGCCGCTAATTTCTTCCAGGCGTCTGTAGAAATCAACCCACCTTGCGCGTCACAACTATAGAGGCGGCTTAGCAGTCAAGCTTTGCCACCCGAGAGGTGAACGATGTGTCCATTCTGCTTTGCGACCGTGGGACTGGTAGTTGCCGGGGCGGTCTCTACCGGCGGGCTGGCAGCGTTGGCCGTGAAAGTGTCTCGCAAGAACCGGGCAGGGGAAGTCCTGCCAACCTCAGATGAAAGGAAAAATCAAAATGTCGACCAACACGATTGAGAACCCGAAAATAGTGTCGCGAGATGAATGGCTCGCAGCTCGCAAGAAGCTACTGGCCAGAGAGAAGCAACTCACGCACGAGCGTGACGCAATCGCCGCCGAACGCCGCCAGCTACCCTGGGTGAAAGTCGAAAAGAATTATGTTTTCGATTCACCCAGCGGCAAGAAAACCCTCGCCGACCTGTTCGACGGAAGAAGTCAACTCGTCATTTATCACTTCATGTTCGGCCCGGACTGGAAAGAGGGTTGCCCCAGCTGCTCATTCAACATGGATCATACCGATGGCGCGCTGGCGCATCTGGCGCAACGCGACGTCTCTTTCGCAGCCGTCTCACGAGCGCCTTTATCCAAAATCGAAGCGTTTAAGAAGCGCCTGGGCTGGCGGTTTGCCTGGGTCTCGTCGTATGGGACCGATTTCAACTACGACTTTCATGCTTCGTTTACCCCGGAGGAAGTCGCCAAAGGCAGAGTTAATTACAACTTCGACTTCGTTGAATTTCCCAGCGCGGAAGCGCCTGGAATCAGCGTCTTCTATAAGGACAAGAGCGGCAACGTCTTCCACACCTATTCCGCCTACGCTCGCGGGACTGAGAACGTTGTCAACACCTATAACTATCTTGACCTGGTGCCGAAGGGACGGGACGAAGATGGTTTGTATTTTCCCATGGCTTGGGTACGCCACCACGACCGTTACGAGGACGGCCGACTAGCGGATGCCGACAAGCCATACTGGCCTGCGGAAGCTACGCCAGAACGGTAAAATTCGAGCGCACTCGAGCCGGCTCTTGGCGTCTTGTTGCCTTGATGGCGTCATGCGCGGGCCGGCTTCCGGGAGAGAACATCTGAATCGCGGCGATTCCCGCAATCTGGAGAGGAATGCGGACATTTTCTGCAGTTAAGACTTGCTGGCGGAGCGCGCAGTCTCGCGCTAACCCTTCTCCGGTCGAATTCCCTGCTAAACAGGGAAAAATACAGGGAATCTGCGGATTTCTGCTCTTTAAATGCACACTCTTCTCTCTAAGCTGTAAGAGTTTGCTGAGGAAAGTAGCGGGGTCCAGCCCAAATCGTAACAGGGGATTATCAGGGACGTATCAGGGAATTAAGTTCGCTGATCGCGATCCGTTGCAGGAGGTTCAGTTAGAATCTCTACCATCGTTCAGGGCGTGCCGGAGGCAAGGTGAAAGCTTGGAAAGCGTTCATTCTCGCATTGCTGCTCGTCTTGGTCATAGTTTTAGTCGGTGCGGCACTTTTGATTCACCGTGGCTTTCGTGCCACAAATCAGCCGTCTGGGATTGAGGCTGTTGCCGCCCGCGCATTGCGAAATTATTCAATACCCAGCGTCGCCCGAAACGAAACGATTCTTCTCGATACCACTCCGCAGAATCTTCAGGACGGCCGCGATGCGTTCCTTGCCAAATGCCAGACTTGCCATGGCCATGATGGAAGCGGGTTGACGCCTGTGGGACAGTCACTCTATCCCCGCGTGCCGGATCTTCGCGCTGCACCGACACAGAACCTTACGGATGGCGAAATACACTACATCATCGAAAATGGCGTGGAGCTAACCGGAATGCCCGCTTGGGGCAATCCACATCAGGCGCAAAATGACAATAGCTGGAAACTTGTTCTTTATATTCGCAGCCTTCGACCCCTAACACAGCAGGAGCAGGTTCAGCAGACGCGAACTTCCGCATCGGCGCACTACGTCGGGTCGCAAGCTTGTGAACAGTGCCACGCGGAAATCTATAAGCGTTGGCAGAAAACGCCGATGGCGAACGTTGTCCGCGACCCGCGCCAGGATCCCAATGCAATCATTCCTGACCTCGCAACCAACAATGTGTACAAGTTCTCCAAAGATCAGGTTGCTTTCGTCTACGGGAGCATCTGGAAGCAGCGGTAC
This sequence comes from Terriglobia bacterium, assembly GCA_963734265.1. Classification (GTDB taxonomy): domain Bacteria; phylum Acidobacteriota; class Terriglobia; order Terriglobales; family Acidobacteriaceae; genus JAIQFF01. The sequence goes on along the minus strand of CAVTGN010000006.1, from coordinate 117,063 downwards.
TTCACGAAGGTCGGCGACGACTATTTCCCGCTGCCTGTGCAGTGGGAAGTCGTAAACAAGAAATGGAGCAAGTACCAGGTGCCTCTGACCGGAGGGGACTGGTGGGCTGCTTTCTATCCGCCCGACAACATGCACCGTCCGACGGGGCCGCTTTGCGATGGGTGCCACTCGGTTGGCTATGACATTCACACCAAGCAAGTGGCTCAGTGGAATGTGGGCTGCGAACGCTGCCACGGCCCCGGTAGTGAACACGTGGCGCATCCCACACGCGGTAACATCCTTAATCCGGCGCACATGGATTACGTAGCGGCCAGTGACGCTTGCATTCAATGCCACTCGCAGGGACAGCCGCTTTCCAATCCAATCGAGGGTAAGTATTACGATTGGCCCGTTGGTTATCATCTGGGATTAAAGTTAGCGGACTACTGGAAGCTGGAGGGCCAAACTCTTGGTGAACCAGCGAATTTCCTATATTACCCAGACGGTACTGCACACAAGAACCGCATGCAGGGGAACGATTTCGTCCAAAGCGTAATGTATCGTCGCGGCATCACGTGTTTCGATTGCCACGACGTGCATGGCACGGGAAATTATGCACAGCTACGCAAGCCCGCTAATGAACTCTGCCTTGATTGTCACGGACCATTATCGCCGAACGGCCCACGGACAGCGACCATCGAGGAACACACGCACCACAAAGAGGGGAGCGCGGGAGGTGAGTGCGTCGCTTGCCACATGCCCGCGATTGAAACGGAAGGCCCAGCGAACACGATGGTTCACGCTCATACTTTTCGATTTATCACACCAGCGATGACCGACAAATACAAAATTCCCAATCCATGCACTTCCTGCCATACGGATAAGACAACGTCGTGGGCGAGCGACACGATGCGGCACTGGGACGAGCGCTCACCGTGGCGGATCGCCCTGAATCCCGCGTCGAACTAGAATTAGGATTGAAGAGGTTCGGTCGTCAGGGAAGTTAGCTGCTGTTAACAGGCGATTACACTCCCTCGAAAGACGCACGTAACTTATTTAGAATCACTGAACCTCAGCAGCGCGTTTTTCATTCCCATGGGTGGGCCGCAGGCCCATGTCAAACTCACAACCCCGGTCCATGATTGCAATCGCGATCTTAATCGTCGACCGTTCTATACCGCTCGGAGTGAGACCCTAATTGATCACCAGAACCAACGTGGCAGAGTTCCCGCCGTTGGGACATCCCAAAACGGGGACAGATCCCTGGGACCTTACTGCAATCTGCAAACTGCTCCCTGTTGAGCCGCCAAAGGAATCAAAGGTCTGCTGCGTAATCGTGGCTCGAAGATGGCCCGAATCCATGAACGTGGTTTGCAGTGCACTTCCGTTCCATAAGATCTGCGATTGGGGAACAAAGCCGCTACCGTTCACGGTCAGTACAACTGATTCTGTGTTGCCCGGCATAGGGTCCGGCGCCGAAGCTGGCCGTCGGAAACTAAGGGGTCGGTGGCCAATTGGCGAGAAATCGCCATTACACTCATTGACCGGGTTGTGAGTGTAAACGCTTCCATGAGAAGGCCGGTCGGAGTCAAGAGGGTTGTTTGGTTTTTCGTTGGACAAGGTTTTCTCCCGCCGAGTCGTCACTGTCGCCACCCTTCCATCCGCACCTGTTCGATGAGCGATTTTCGCTCGGTGCAAGTTGGGTGTTCTCGTTGCAGCCGGCTACTCTCGTAACCCGCGCCGGTCAGGTTTTCAATGGCTTGCCAAATTCTCGGCCTCGACAACCAGCCCAACAAAACTAATGAGGACTGGTCACAAGAGCGGCGCTGCATGGCCACAAGAGCGTCTCGGGCGTTGATGTTTCTCGGCGCATTTTAGAGCCTCTGTATTCGACCTAGCATGATCCTTCGTGCAGTTGGCAAGTTAGGCCCCCGGACCATCCCCACGGCGAGGTTAGCAACACCCTGGCACGAAACTGCCGCCCATGAACTTTCGCAGCGCCGGGCGCTACCCGAGCTAACTCACATTTTTCTCGAGGCCATGTCCCCCACCGACTCTGGACGTCGCGTGAGTGAGTAGAGGTAATCCACTCATAGGAGAAGAACATGAAAAGCACAGCCAATAACACGCATTGCAGTAGTCTTTTGAGGGGGTCTTCACTCATCTTTAAACTGCGCCGAACCGGGCTCATTCTAACGGTGGCGGCGCTCTTGTGTGATCTTCTAGGAGTCTCCCTGGCGAAGGCGCAGTCCATCGACGACCCCTCTGCGCTGGCTATCTTCAGCAACAAAGACGGCGCGCTCCCTTACGCAGGGTTAGTCGCCTACAACGGGAATTTGTACGGGACGACGGTTTCGGGCGGAGCCAACGGTGCGGGCGAAATCTTTAAAATCTCCCCGACGGGGGGCAATCCGGCGACGCTATGGAGCTTCAACGGTTCGAGCAAGGACGGTGCCTACCCTTACGGAACGCTGATCCAGCTCAATGGGAAATTGTACGGGACAACTTCGGCAGGCGGCGCCTACGGGTGCGGCACCGTCTTCCAATTTACGCCGGCGGCAAACAATGGAGGGGAGGGCACGGTAGTCATAATGCATAGCTTCCGGGTCAGCGACGGAAACTACCCAATTGCAGGCCTCACTAAGGGCGCCGATGGATTCCTCTACGGAACCACGCTTCAGGGTGGGACCCAGAACCGGGGCACAATGTTCAAAATCAGCCCAACCTCTCCCTATCCATTGACCCTGCTTTACAGCTTCTGCTCTCAAACGAATTGCACTGACGGCTCATTCCCCTACGCTGGAGTTATGCAGCACACCAACGGGAACTTCTATGGGACTACCAGATCAGGAGGGGAAAACGGTCTGGGTACGATCTTTCAATATACCCCGGGGAAGAGCGGTAATGTGGGCACGCTGGCTAAAGTGCACGACTTTCTCGATACCGAGGGCACGAGTCCCTATGCCGGCCTTGTTCAGACCTCCACCGGCAGCCTCTACGGGACGACTACGACGGGCGGGATTCACAACGGTCAGTTAAACGGCAACGGAACAATATTCGAGTTCACCCCAAACGATCGCAATCTAACGATTGCACACGTCTTCGCTCCCCAGTCTACCGAAGGCGCCTACCCTTTCGGGACGCTGGTCGTGTACAACGGGAACATCTACGGCACAACCCAAAATGGCGGGACACACGGTTATGGTACGGTCTTTGAACTCTTGCCGAGTCTCGGGGATACCTTCACGACCGTGGTTAACTTCGACGGTAACATCGGTGAAGGAGACAGCATCGTCGGTGCGTTGCCGGTTGCGGGATTGCTCCGGTACAACGGAGTTTTTTATGGAACAACCTATCGAGGCGGACCCAGCAACGTAGGTACCGTATTTAAAATTGTGTCTAACTGAGTGTGTGGTTGCGCGCTGGCGCCGTTCATGACCAGTGTGGGTAAAGCCGTTTCCCTGATTCGCAGAGGCTGCGAGGAAATCGCAGCCTCTCAGTTTGGAAAGCGATTTCATCCGTGTCACCAGGGCGGCGCAGGCGACTTGTCCGAGCACGAAAAGAAGCTGGTTTGGGCGACCCAATGCGTGCCGGCGTGCCGGCTCCAGACCTGTTCGAGGCGAAAGTCGGAGGAACGGCATGGAGGTCGAGGCCCAGCCGGTACATTGTCGCCAAGAACGACCGCACCATACAGCCCGACTGTCAGCGCTTTCTCGCTAAGCGCATGGGCGCTACGACGACGGAAGTCGAGAGCAGCCACGTGGTGATGCTGTCGCAGCCGCAAGTCGTGATCGATGTGATCCGAAAAGCGATAAAGGCCGCTCCGGGAGTGACGGCAGCAGCCTAAAGCCGCCAAGCCTCCTCGATTCCTTCGGCGGGGCCGCCGATTGAGCGGTGGCCCCTATTCTCAGTTGTTGATAAATCGCGATTACACCAACTACACCCCAACCCATCCCTCCCGCGCGGTCAATGAGTGTAATCGCCTGATCTCAACACTTGCGCCAAGAGATCCATCACTAGGTGCCGGAATGTGTCATTATGAGGTTTTCCATGGAAGCAAAACCGGCAACAACCCGCATCACGTTGGCAGCCGGAATCGTTTCTTTCGTTGGCCCTGCTTGCGCTGTCCTTCCTTACGTGGACTATCTCCCGGCCTTTCCGAATCTTCCGGCTCTCGCGGTCGCGTGGCTGTTGGCAGCCATCGGGGCCATCGGCATGGGCATCGGCGTTTTTGCGTTCCGCAAGGGCAGCAAGATCGCGGGTACAATTTGCGTCCTGACCAACATCCCCGTCCTCGCTTACTGGGGATTCATAGCCGTCTTTTTCTCCACTGGTGGATCGAGGTGAGCTATGCTGCCGCTGAAGAGTAACTCAAACAGGTAGGATTCGACGGTAACTGTTGTAATATCGCGATTACACTCATTGTGGGAGCGGCAAGCCCTGTCCGGGGGTCAATGAGTGTAATCGCCTGTTTACGTCAACAATCAAGGGAAGCAGGTGGGAGACTTGTTATTGCAGGAATCGTTTTGGTGGCGCTGACTCACGCTTGCGCGTCCGTGCTCGCATCGCCCACAAAAAGATTGGGGTGGCAAGAAGCAAGCCAACTAGAAAGAAAACCGCAGGTTCGGCCGGCCTGGGGCAATGCAAGCAAATGATCGGGTCCCATCCAACCGTCTGGGATTCAGTTTGCTTGTTGTTCGTTTCGTCACAGGGCTTTGGGGTCTCACCTGACGGTCTTCTCGCCGTCGCAGTTTGTTCCTGTGCGTTACGGTGTCTTGCGTCTGGTTTTGGTGTCGTACCCTGAACGCCACACGAAGATGCAGCAACCGAGCACACACTGGCGAGAACTGTGACTGCCACTCCGATGGCCGCTAAAATCGACTTCATGGGGATATAGACACCGTAATTGGTGGCAGTGTTCTTCTTTGGCTTTTCGGTGCTGTGCGTTTTTACCACCCTTACTACCCGGCCGGAATGTAACCAGAGCCGTTGCCCCTGTGGTTGTTGGCGTAAAATCGCCATTACACTCATTGACCCCGAATCGGCCAATTTCTCAATGAGTGTAATCGCCTGTTTACGACAGGTAAGGAATCCAAGGTCAGTTCAAAGCACTCTATCTGCCACTATAACCAACAGAGCTATGAGCAACACGATCGTGAGGCACCCGGCGACCAGCCACGCTCTAGAGCCTGAACGGCGCACTACTTGCTCGACGGTTTGGCTTCCGGTGGTCTCTGCCACTGCTAACGCAGCTACATATGGCCATTCTCCATCAGTCGCCCATTCGACGGCGTTGACGAACGATCTTGGGTCGCCATCGTCTCCAGCCGCCTTCTGCTTGGCGATGACACTTGCAACCAAAATTCGTAACCGTTTCTCTGTTGTCTCATCTACGACAGGATTTTCTGCTAGGAGAAGCCCACGTTCCGAATCGCTCAGGGGTATTCCGACGCTGGTGGCGTGTTCAGATACGCATTTAATCATCTCCATCTTCGGATCGGTCGTAAATGGGTTCTTCCTAATCAAGGGCGCCGTTCGCTAATTCTACGCCCTCAGCTGTCGTAATATCGCCATTACATTCACTGTGGGAGCGGCAGCCCTGTCCGGGGGTCAATGAGTGTAATCGCCTGTTTACAACAACGATCACTCAGTAAGCTCAAACTGCATCCGCTCGCCCTTTACTTTCGAATGAAGAACCGGAAACGGAGTGCGTTTGTTACTGAGGTCTGGAAGACAATGACCGGAGCCAGAGTACTCGGCAACAACCTCATAATTTGCGGGGGCTAGAGGCATTCCAAAATGACATGAAGTGGATAGTCGAGTATGAAAGCCAATCATTCCACCACGTGGGAGCAGCAAGAAGCGGTCGCTTAGCAGCTGCTCGATGTTCTGTCGCTTGGTCTTCTTCGTGAGACAGTTGTATTCGGCAGTCGCCACACAGTACGGTTCTCCATTCCTGAGCAAGTAAACTTGAAAACCGACGTCGTCGTACCCGCTATTGATCTCCTTAGGAACATAAAAGCTCTCCTTGCTTGCGTTTTCCAAAGTGACCGTGACCTCCACAGCCTCTCCGACCTTGTAGACCGAACGAGCAAGAGACGCGACCAACTTCGGAGATGGCGAGCTTGCTGTGGCTTTGCTTTGAGCGTCGGAAACAACTGCTGATGCCGCAACTAGCACGCCTAACGCGATTGCCTTTTTTAGCATCTTTCGCCTCCAGTACCCAGTTTAGAAGGGCTGGCCACACGAGCCAAAGCACTGTAGATGCTGTTCTTCCTGTGCCTTTGCAGAACCTGTCCACGATGGTAACTGTCGTAAAATCACCATTACACTCATTGATCGGGTTGTGAGCATCAGGGTCGGTATTCCGATCTGGGTTGTGAGTGTAAATCGCCTGTCCTCAACAGTTATACCCGCCGTGAAGGCACAGAACCTTATGGACAAATCATTTCTGCTCATGATGGTTGCAGCTACGGCCGTGGTAACGCTTGCAACGATCTGGCTGATCAAGAGGTTCATACAACCGCCAACTGCCGCTGGAAAAAAGAGGCTGACGATCTTTTTGCGCTTTGTTGTCGCGCAATACGTGATTATTGCCGCTCTTACGTTGCTTTCGGTCGAACACCTATTGCAGCCTCGGTCATTGGGGGTTCTCGGGCTTGCGAATTTTGTCGGTAGTTTTCTGATAATGTGGGCAGCCTTAAAGAAAGCGCCCATTACTGATCGAGACATTACGCACGAGCAGCGAGTACGAGCCGTAAAGAGTTTTAAGCTCCTAATCGCAATTTATCTGTTCGCTTTGGTCAACGGACTGCTTCACATTCGAGAGTTGCCACCGATAGGAATTGTCGTTGGCATAGCCGTGAACGTCGTCATTCTGACTGCTCTAATCACCAACCTACGAAGAAACCAAGCAAAATTGAACGCTAGCAAGCAGTGACTGATGATAAATCGCGATTTCACCAACTACGCCCCCAGCCCACCCCTCCGAGGGTCATGAGTCGCATGTCTGCGTTAGACTAGGGCCAGCATGATCCCGGTCGGCTACATGGCAAAGCGCGTGAGCAGGAAGCCGGACTGGCTGCCAGCCCCCCACGTCATCGACATCTATTCAGTAAGCAACTGCCAATCGGAAGATTTCGCTGATTACATTCCCTACTGGAAGCACAATGGCTATTGGTTTTTTGACTCGCCCGAAATCATTAAGCACATAGCAACTGAGCACTCGATTCCCCTTGAAGGGACATCGCTCTTTTACTACGAAGTTTATGAAATGGAGTTTGACGGCGAAAGATGGCAGGCGTTTTCCCCAGAAGCGTCACTTCCGACCAATGTGCTCTCGCCGTCCACGAAGCATCTCGAAGGTTTTGACGTAGTTAATTTCACAGCAAGAACGTCGCCAGAATGTTCTGGCCTTTCGTGTAGCAGTTTGGCCGGAGACCTTCACACAAATGCCCATTGTCTTTTTGACTCGTTCGATGAGGCAAAAACGAACGTGGGCAACGGAGCATTCAATGAATCGGAGCCGGGTCCGTATCGAATATTCGCAGTGTATTCAGTGAACTGCCTCAACTGTTGATAAATCGTCATTACACTCATTGACCCCAGTTCGCCAATTCTCAATGAGTGTAATCGCGATGTTACAACAATCGTCCTCGGGACCAAATCCACCCGGCTGACCTGGACCGTCAGGCGAGGGCTGAGAGCCTAGTAGTAGCGGTGGAATTCGAACTCCTGGGTAATCTCCTTCTCCACTGGCTCCCCGTCGCAGGTGGCGGGCTTAAATTTCCATTGCTGTATTGCTTCTAGGGCTGCCTCATCGTAATCATGGTTTGGGGCCGAGGTTACCCGCGGGTTGCGCATCTTGCCATCGATGCCAACCACAACGCTAATCGTCACCACGCTGGTGCCACTGAAAGATCGGGGTGGCGTAGGATCCTGCTGGTGAACTACGGTCGGCGGCTTAACCAAACCGAGGCAGTTTACTGACTCTTTCGCGCCTTCCGGCGGCACAAATAGTGTTGGGTCGTGTGCCGGGCCAGCAGCCAACTCGACAACTTTTGCCATGAGCTTCGGGTGCGCGTCTTCAGCACACTCGTAAGACCTTGCAACCATGTATTCGCCGAACTTCTGATAATCAGAGAGCAAACAGATCCGTTCGCCAATAACGGTCCCACTGAGCACAGGGCTAATCTCGGCGTTGAGCGTGCCGCTCAGTTTGTCGAAACACAGCACCTGCCTCAAGGCCGAGGGACCGAGATTGTCTTCTAGGCAATGCATGCCAACTCCATTAATTTTGCGGTCATTTCGTGACTTCCATGCTTCGGGTCGCAATCGACCGACGTCCGGGATATGAGCGATATCTCCTATCCGCCGCGGCACGACGGTAGAGTTGTCCACAAGCCAAAGTTTTCTTCCCGACGCGATTTGAATTCTCCGAAAATCGCCCAGCGTTGTTTCCCTACGCCATTGTGTCTCGGATATCCAAAACTCCGTATATGTGCCGCTCAGTACAGCGCCATCATCCTTCATGATCTTGAAATCCATCTTCAGCCGAAACGGGGGCGCACCTTCTGTGCGAATATCGGAAAGCTGCCTGGCGTGCTCGATTAGGCCGGCGGTCTCCGCTTTTTGCTTGCCAGCAAAAGTCGCTGACGTAAGCACAGCAAGCGTGCACACGATAAACAAAGCGCGAGAGAAGGTCATAAGATTTAATTCGGAGAAGATCAATAAATTGATTTAGACCTGATCGAGTTGGCAGCGTAGCACATTCGCCTGGAGGTGAGCAGTTGGCGAAAAATAGGCGACCACACCAACTACCCGGTCAATGAGTGTAATAGCGATGTTTCGCCAGCGGAAGATCACTTCAGCACAGTGATGCTAACCTGACGTCCGTCGAGGTATACGTTGTAGTCAATTCCACGCTGAAACACCAACGTCGTCGGAGCCTCTGTTTCTGGGAGTTCGTGAGCCTCCACCCAATATGCAAAATAGAATTCCACCTCCGGCCCGAGCCCTTCCTCTCCATTGGAGAGTACGCGAGTTACTACCGCCGTCCGCTCTTCCGAAGGGTTGTCGGACGATATACTGAACTTGAAACGTTGCCCTACCCTAATTTCAGATAGCATTTGAACCCCTTTAATGCTCTCAGCTTCTGATCACTACGCCACACCAGCGACGTTTCCATACTGTCCACATATCGTGCCTATTATAGTCCGCTGCTTTCCTAAATCTGAGCAGCGCTCAACTGTCGAAATCAGGCGATTACACTCATTGACCCTGGCCAGCCCAGTGCAGGGGGTTTTGAGTGTAATCGCGATTTATCGCCAACTCACAAAAGCCTTCCTCGGCATGAACTAAAGAAGTATGGCACCCGAGGTGTAGAACGCGTCACTGAGCCATTGTGACGCCCACGAGATTGCTGACTAAGACTGCCCTAGTCTTTTGACCACGGCGGGGTTACGCCTGTCATGCGCGCATAAGCGACAAGCTGACCCATGTGCTCGTTGCAGTGAATGATCAGGCGAAGATAGACGGCGTCGGCCGTAGTGCTTCGCTTCAGAAACTCAACCTTTCTCTCCAGCTCTTTGGGGGTTTCCCTAGCCCGTGCGTCGCGCGCGGCATCTAACGAACGCTTCAGCCAGGAGATCACGTCGGCCTTAGCAGTCACCGATTTCTCAAATCCCGGTTTGATCTCAGTTGGCATTGTCTGTTTTCCGACAACGCTCAGATAGTAAAAATTGGCGGTGGCGATGTGCATGTACACTTCACTCGTAGAGCGCACACCGGGCGATGGCCGCCACGCGAACTTATCTGTGGGCGTGGCCTCCGCCAAGGCCAGCAGCTGACTGGTTACGTGCTTTAACTCGCCATCGTAGCCCTGTCCAATTCCCTCTGGAATGGTCTGGGCAATTGCTGGTGAAATGAGACAAACCAGTAACAGCAACAATTTCCCCATACAAGCTCCTCGCTGCATGCAGCATCGAATTGTACTTGAATGGCCGAGCAGTACGCATCAGGCTCGAGACTCAGGTATTGATAACAGGCGATTACACGCAAGCCTGTGCCCTTCGACTATTGGCTGGGTGGTTTCTGCTGCTGCGTTTGCTGTTCATCCATTTTCGTAAACGCGTCCCACTGTGCCTGCGACATGGGAGCGTTTGGTACGCATGAACTGCCGATCATGTACCACTCACCTTTGCTTTTCAGATACGTGTCTAGGCAAGTCAAGCGGTAGTCGCCGTTAAGAGCAGGATTTTTATGTCCGCTATCAGTTTCAAAAAGCTTGTAGCTCACCAGAGCTGTGTCGCCATAAGTGTCGACCTGCAAATCAGAGAGCTTATTGGTCATCTTTTGGTCGGGATCATTGAGGTCTGGTTTTTTCGTCGCGGCGACAGCGTCGGCTTTTGGTCCACGGTAGAGGTGCCCAAACAGGACCAACAAGGAACTAGTGCCATCGTAAAGATAATTCTGGAAAGCGTCGGTCATTTCGGGGCTGTTGAAACTGGTTATAGCCGCGAACTTTTGCTCAATTTCAATCAACTTCTGCTTATCGGCATTGTCAGCCTTTTGTGCAACGGCAATGACGCTGAGGGCGAGCACGAGGGTCGCAAAGATTTTGCGGGACATGAGAACCTCCTTAATCGGGCGCACGCATTCTGCGTGCGAGAGCGCATAGTGTCAAGGCTCCAAAGATTGACTTCCAATGGGGGGGTTCGAAGCCGGCAACCGACAAGGAGGTACTCAGAATGATGTCGTCGTTAACGCCGATTTCATGGTGAAGGCGGGCATCCGCCTTTCTGGCAATTTGCAGTACGAACAGTGGGCCATTCCTCTTTTAGCCGCCAGCCCCCAGTCGAATATCAGCGTATCCTTTCAGTTTGGGTATTGGCCTACACGTCAATTCAAGTGATCACCCTCGAGGCTCACACTTGGACTGACCCTAGGTGCTTTGCGCCATCGATACGCTACTAACGATTTCACGTTTTAGCAAATCCGACTCCGCACTAACGGAATGTTCATCTCGGACCGCCACTTTAACGTTCTTTCAACCGACTGAGCGAATCCTGATGAATCGGGCTGCGGGATAAATGGGGAAATGAAATCGCAAATCGCAGGGAGGTTCCTAGCCTTGTGATCCCGGTATACGCGCAGCGGCCCGATGCACCTCTGCCGAATGGCGACACTCACGCTGCAAGTGCTGGGAACCACGAACTGGACCCGACAGCAGCATGTGAACGGTTTCCGCTCGTGCGTGGCCTCGCTTGTTGGACACGAGCGCAGCAGCTTTCAGAAAGAGACCATCCTGAACCCGTCAGTTCCGATACGCCCCTGCAAGAAGTATCAGCCTGAATTTCCAGAACCAATTCTAGAACAGGAGTTTCAGGGCTAGTTGGATCTGCCGAGCCGATGTGGTTGCATCGGGCCGGGTGATCGTTTGCGTGGACAGACCGAACGTGTTGGTTTGCTCGACGATATTCCCCGGCTGCTGGAATTGGGGATGATTCAGCAGGTTGAAGAATTCCGAGCGGAATTGCATCCGGAAGCGTTCGTTGATGCGGATGTTTTTCATCAGCACCATGTCGACATTCGTATAATGCGGACCGTAAAACTGATTCCGGCCCGAATCTCCGATATGCCCAAGGAAGGTGTCGCTGAATGCCGCCAGGTCAGACGCCCCGGTTCTGACGCCATTCGCGCTGATTTGCGGTCCGGAACTCGCGAACGGACTGCCAATCACGTCAGGGTAGGAAAAGCTCGCAATCCCAGTACGTCCATTATCAAATGCACTGGTGAAAATTGTGTATGGATGTCCTGTCTGCGCACTGACGATCCCTGAGATTTGGATTCCCTCCAGCCCCTTCCCGAGCACACCCTGGCTGAGAAAGCTCTTACCGGTACCGAAAGGCAGTTCGTAGGAGAAATCAACTACGCCCCGCTGCCTGATGTCGTTGTCCGAGTTGCCTCGGGAAACCGTATTCGGGTTGCGTGAGTCAACCGGGAAGCTTCCTGTTCCCTGTTCGGGAGTGAGAGGATCATTCGAGTCGTCGGTGGCATGGGACCAGGTGTAAGCCCCACCGATTTGCAGGCCGTGCGAAAGCTGCTTGGTCACGGTTGCTTGCAGGGCATTGTATTTCGAGTCCGCATTCGTCCTAGTGATGCTCGACGGTGGGAAATTAGCGGCTGTCTGCAGCGCAGTTTCGCGAATCGATGGCGGAATGACCAGTGTACCCGGGTTGTTGATACCTCCGTACAACGCGGAACCACTAATTACTCCTTGTGGATCCCCTGGCAGGCAACCACCCTGCGCGACACACGAAGCAATGTTCTGCTGTATCAGAGCAGGATCGGGTGGCACGGCGTCGAGAATTCGTATGACGTGCGTCGCGTGGGACCCAACGTAATTGAGTTCGAACACCGCACCTCCCTTCAACGCCCGCTGGATGCCGAAATTCCAGTTCTGGCTTGCTGGCTGTCGAATGTTGGGATCGAGCAATGTCACCACCTGGTTCGCTCCGTTTGAGAAGGTGGTTCCAGGCGCTGGCTGTGTTGCCGGAGCCGGGATCTGCTCAGGGGTCAGCACCGTGGACGGGATATTCAAGAACGTCCCCTGGAATGGTGGATTCGACCTGGCGTTGCCAAAGATATTGTCGAAGACGCGATCGTGGAAAATTCCGTACCCGGCCCGCACCGAGGTCTTGCCGTCCTTAAACGGATCCCAAGCAATGCCAATTCTGGGCTCGAAGTTTTTGTAATCGTTGCTGTATACCTGGTGGCCTGTACCGGGACCCACCAAGGTGAATGTATAGGAGGTAGCAAAACTGTCTGGATTCTGGAACAAGTTCGAGAAGTTCCCGCCGGTTTCGAAAGGAACTCCATTGAACTGGTAGCGAAAGCCATAGTTCAGTGTGAGATTGCGGGTAACCTTCCACGTATCCTGGATAAAACCATCGAATTCGCGCTGGCGGAAGTCCTTGTTATCCGTAGCCACGCGCGCGCCCGCATGGTTGTAAAACTGGGACTGGAATTGGCCGAACACGCCGCCGACCAGGAACCATGAGAGGTCCTGAACGGTGGAGGCAATATTGCTTGCGATGGTCGGGTCCAGACCAGATACCGCCGCATCCTGGAATCCGGTACCCGAGAATCGATTGAAAAACAGAAGGGACCGCGAGTTGAAATTGTCGTCGCCCGATGAGCGGACATCCCGGAAATCTCCACCGAACTTAATCGTGTGGTTGGATTTTACCCAGGTCACCACATCGCCGTAGCTCGTGGTACCTGTGTTTCTGAACTGCCCGGCGGAATCGAACAGCGTATTGCAGCCAAATACATTGACGGGACCATTCAGAAAAGCTCCATCCGGTACCTGGATGTCGACTCCGTTGCCGAAAGCGTCGGCTCCGGTAATTGGATTGAAGAGGTTACAGTTGCTGTTAAAAGCTGCATAGTTCTTGTTCCAGCCAAACTTGAACTCATTGATCAAGTTGTTTCTGAAGGTTGAAGTCAGACCCGCGAAGACACCCTGCTGATAACTTGGCGAGCTCAAAAGATCGAGGCCTGGAGCAAGTTCGGAGTGCCCCTGATTCGATTCGACGCTGCGGCCATAAGCGTAGCGGAGGGACAACTGCTCCTTCTCCGTGAGTTTGTGATCGATCTTCCCAGTCCAGGTGTAAGCGTTGAGACTATCCGGGCTGGCGAAATTAAGCGTTCCCGAGACCCCTGGGATTACATCTCCTGCATTGGGATTGGGCAGCAGATTCAGCAACCGTTGGATTTCAGGGTCGGGACCGAGCCCGGTCTGGTTGTCCGCAGCTCCAGCCGTGAGATCTATGGTCTGAGTTCCGGTGGCCGTCGGTACGGTGAAGACTCCGGACTTGAAAGCGGCCGTCGGCACTGTCCGGGACTCCGTCAGCGTGGTCCTGAACCGCTGATATTCGCCGTTTATGAAGAAAAATGTCCTATCCTTAATAATGGGCCCACCAACCGAGAATCCGAAATCGTTCCGCACGTAAGGATCTTGTGGCGCGGGGTCAGAATTGAAAAAGTCGCGTGCTCCCAGCGCGTTGTACCGTCCGAACCAATATCCGTCACCGTGAAACTGGTTGCTGCCTCCCCGAGTGATCACGTCAATAATGGCTCCGGTGTTGCGGCCATACTCGGCGTTGAAGTTATTGGTGATGACCCGGAACTCCTGAGTCGAATCCGGATTCGCGCCCAGAATGCCGGTGCCGCCCCCAGGGACCGACGTATCATTGTTGTCCACACCATCGAGAAGAAAGTTGTTATTACGGTCGCGGGAGCCGTTCACCGAAAATCCGTTATTGCCGTTGTTAGGCTGTGTCGCTCCGGGTGACAGCAGAACCAGCTCGTAGGGATTGCGCGTGAGCAGGGGTAGATCGGTTATGGTTTTGGCGCTCACCAGCGTGCTGAGTTGGCTGGTCTCGGTGTCAATCGGGGCTACAGACTCGTCACTTACTTCGACGCTCTGCTGTACGGTTCCCAGCGGCAATCCAACATTCAGTACCAGTGCCTGCGCGACGGAGAGCGAAAGACGCTTGAACTCCGTCGCGCGAAAGCCTTCTTTCTTGACGTTCACTAAGTAATCGCCCGGTGCGAGGCTGGGAATCGTATAGAACCCGGTTGCGTTGCTTGTCCCGGAGCGTACGGCTCCTGTCCCGAGGTTGGTTGCGGTCACATCGGCGCCCGCGACAGCAGCGCCGCTGGGATCGGTCACAGTACCCGAGATGGATGCGGAGGTTTGGGCAAGCACCGTGCCGCACAACAGCAGGCAGCACGTCAGGCAAAACACCTTAACTGATGTCATTAGTCACTCCAATCAAATGCCTTCACTTTTACCGCGAGGTGCTCACTGGGTAAGTCCGCTTTCATAACACCTCGTGAAGAAGCTTCCCTGTTAGGAGCACGAGCACTGCCATTGATACTTGTGATGAACCTGGCGCGCGAAGACATTGAGTCACGTCTGGAGGACGGCGGCGGTGAGCGATATAGACTTTGGAAGGAGGTCGTATTTGAACTATGGAATTTGAAATCGTCGAATAGGAAAGACGAGCACCACCTTAGGCCAGGCAAAGCCGTTCGAACGACGATAAATTGTGAGTGAAAACTTTAAATTATGAAATGTTTTTCAGCAGTTTTCGGAGTAGCGCTCGATTGGCTTTTCGAAGAGGTAGACACAGTCCACCATTCAGCTTCACAAACATGTTGCCATTCGGCGGCAAATGAAACTCCTCGACATGGTCGAGATTCACGATCGCATTGCGATGCACGCGGAGAAAACGATTTGGATCGATCAGCGCCTGGAGGTTTTTCATGCTTTGCCGAATCAAATGGGACGTCTTCCCCATATGCAGTCGAATGTGATTCCCTGACGACTGCATCCATCGGATATCGTCGAGTCTTAGGAGCACAATCTTTTCATTTTCTTCAACTGCCAGTCGCTGCAAGAAGCGCCGCGCCGATCGTTGTTGCTCCCGGTCACTCGACCTCTCCTCAACCTCGAGCCCTAGCCGAGCACGAGCAATTACCGATTTCGCCAGATCCAGCGCGGTTTCGAAGCGCTCGACATCAAATGGTTTCACAAGAAAGTCGATTGCCGAAGAGGCAAATGCGGACACTGCCGACGGATCGTAGGCAGTGACGATGGTGGTGGGCGCACGCTTGATTCCCAGAGCCTCCCAGCTCTGTGCTCGTCTAACCGCCGGTGCATGTACGTCCAATATTACGAGGTCCGGGACGTTCTCCTGAATTGAAGCGACCAGCCTGGAGCCGTCCGCGCAAGTCACCGTCATCCCTGATTCACACTCGAGCAGTGAGCAAATGAGCCTGCGACTCGCAGCGTCGGGTTCTGATAGCAAAACTCGGATGGGCAGCACGTGGGCCGATGCTCTCGTTTCGGTTTCACCTATCCCTAAAGGAGATCTCACTGGATGCTCCCCATCTCATTTTCCAGATTTCTTGGCCAGGAACCAGACGTCGCCAAGCTGCGCCATCGCCTGCTGGCGGCGTGAGTCGATCGGTGAACTTTCAGAAAAATCCGGTGAGCGCGCAAACCTGTTTTCATGGCTCCACGCAGATAGTGTTGATTCAGTTGATCAGAGCTTTCCTTGCGATTCAGTGCACCTTCCAGATAAAAATGGCGATACTCAATATCGCTATTCAGGAAAATCTTCCAATACGGCCTCCTTAGATCGAGTGAGGACATCTCAAACCTGTAAAATGCAGGCGCTGCAACCGGCAACCCAACACAGCGCCCGCCCAGACAGCAGGGAGAGAGCTCGTAACAATCAAAAGCCGCGCCGCACCGAATCAGCCTCGACCGCCAGCCGGTTAACCAGTTTAAAGAACGCCGACGATTGACCCAGGAATAGGAGGTCATCCGTGAACGCCTGGATCGTGGCGACGGCTCCCCCATTCTGTGTCAACGTTGGCCGGATGACGGAGCACGGAGGCAGACTCTTGCTGATAAATTCGCACGGCTCAGGCAGGATCAGGTTCGTTTGATCGAGCTCTGAGTTGAGGGCGTTGAGGTCCGGGAATGTCAGACCAGTTTCCGGATCAGTTACACCAGCCAGAGGCTGAGCTACCGCATTGCCCGCCTTGTCATGCCAGAGCCCGAAGTGGTCGATCTCGACTCCGCCAATGCTCACCAGGATTCGCAGGACTTCAGGGTCGGTCGCCTTGAAGGCCAGGGTAGGATAGAGGCTCGCACCACCCTGCTCGATGAACGCAAAGTGAAATCCCGCCGTATTTGCAATCGCTTGCATGCGAGCCTCTTGCGGGGTCGCTGGGGGGACGGGTTGGGTCTGTGTTGGAGGTGTGTCGTTGTCGTTTAGTGGAATGGCGGGCTGGTTCACAATGGTGAAAGGTCCCTTGAAGTTCACCCCGAAATCTGGGTTCTTTGTGCTGCGATACCGCGTATACCAGCTGAGGTCGACATTCAGCTTCAGCAGGTTTGTCAGCCTTCCGATGTCCTTGGCGCCTGTCGCTTGACTACTGGCCAAGGTCCGGAACGCATCCAGATCGACCGGATCTTCTCCCTTGGAGATCAAGTAGGCGTTCAGGAAGGCCGCGTGGCTCAATTCATCGTCGGTGTTATCAGCGACGTATTGAGGCATATCACCATCAAGATTGCTCAGTGCCGCGATGTAGGCTGGATTGCCTCCTTGCACTCCGCCCAGTTCGTTGTATTGTTGCCACAAATCGGCCTCTATGAGTTCTACTGCCGCCGCGAACCGGAGGAGTGCAGCATCGCCTTTGGAGAGCTTGCCTTTGCTTTGCGTGGCCTCGGCGTTGCTCTTGGTCGCTAACAAGGCGCCGGCCGACAGCGTCGCACTGGCAATCCCTAGGCCCTTAAGAAACGAACGTCGCTTGACCACACCCTGCCAGTGACGCTGAACATCTTCTTCCCTCGAAGAGTGACTTGCGCCAGATGAGTTTGTCTCGGACACCACAGCAGATGGGGAAATCTCTTCCTTCATGGTTTACGCTCCAATTCCTCTTTGGTTTAGGATTTTGTTCCAGCAGTGTGTGAAACTCCGCCAATCGAGGAATATTCCCCAATTCCGAAAATATTTTCCCTGACACCACAGCCTGTGGCACTTTCCATGCCGAACGGTTATACCTTGCGGGAGGTCTTAGGCGCGTCTGTAGACCTTACCCTCATGATTGGATTCAGCAATCGGATTCGAATTGGGAAGAACTTGTAATTTTATTGTTAGATAATTGTCACTACTCGGACGTAGCTCAGTCCCGAGAGGGGTGCCGGTGCCCGAGAACACTCGCCCCTTCTGCGTTTCGGCACGTCAGCGACATCTGAAGCTTTTCGTCCTTTCACCCGCTCCTCTGTCAGGACACGGTTCTTTGAATATTTGTCTATTACTTCGGGAATTTTGAACCCGTGTTCATTCGCGAAAAAATCGCGACAAAACTTCACATTCGCCGCTTCATGGCCATAATCGAGCTCTGCCAGCAGCGCATCACTGAACTCTCGTAACAAGCCGGGCGCGTCGTACTGCGTAAGTATCGGAAAACGCGGAGACCGCTCGTCAATCAGGCCTGCATCTGATGATTAGATCGCAGAATGAACGTTCACCACGACCTGCGAATTGCCACGCTCAGATCGGTACCAGGATACCGGCATGGTGCGCCGATTCTATCGGCTCTATTTGGCGTGTACCCAGCCTTACTGGGAGTTTGAGATCAAAATAGCATCGCTTGTCGACGTACCCCGAGCCACTGCGAGTTGGGTGCCGTCGGGCGACCAGGCGAAGGAGGAAATGAGGTCCGATTGGAAATTCGTCAGTTGCCGAGGGGGGCCTCCGTCGATAGGCTGACTCCAGAGATTTGAAATGCCCTTGCGGTTCTCCACGTAGATCAACGATTTCCCATCGCGGGACCACTGAAAGAGAGGGTAAGCACCCACGATTAGCGGAGGGAGTGGAAGCAGTTTGACAGGGGCGCCGCCTTGAGCGGGCAGAATACCTATTTTCTCCGGCGAACCTTCTGACTCGTGGAAGATCGATGCGATCAACTTGCCGTCCGGCGACACAGCCGAGCCCACGAAGGACTTGTCCGTAACCTGGACGGCAGTACCGCCCTCGTCTGGAATCCTCCATATGTTGGTCGTCCCGGAAAAGGGCACAACAGAAGTGTAATAAATCCAGTGGCCGTCCGGAGACCAGAATGGAGCCGTTTCTCCTGCACCATTCGTAAGCTGTTGAGCATTGCCGCCGTCGATGCTCATCTTCCAGATGTGTGGAAGGGATGTGCGATCGCTGGTAAAAGCGACGGAGCGGCCGTCGGGTGAAACCGAGGGGTTAATGTTAACCCGCGCATTGGCCGTCAACTGCTTGGGGCTGCCAGCGTCGTTGCCTGTGATCCAGAGATTCTCGTCTCCCCCGGCATTGCTCAAATGGACGATCTTTCCGGCGGGCGTCCAGGAAAGGTCCCCCACGCCGGTTCCCGTCCCAAAAGTGATCTGTTTGACAGCGTTGGGGGTTGCGGCCGGCGCTAACCAGATATTCGAAACGTTGACGTTCTGCACCGTAACTAGTCTTGTCCCATTGGCTGTGAGACTAAGACTGTGATAGTCGTTGAGATCGTTTGTAATTCGTCTAACCTCGCCGTTCGGGAATGGGAAGTACCATAACTGATATATGAACTGTGACCCTGGCGCGGCCATCATCACCAGGCCTCCTGCGTCGGGTGTCCAGACCAGACGTCCGATGCGAAACCAATGACGCGAGCCTAACTGTGTCTGCTTGCCGCTGTCGGTGTCCACTGCTATCAGCGTCATATCGTTGAGGTCGTTCTCACCGAGACCGCAGGCAATGATCTTGCCGTCAGGCGACCACGCCGGCCCACCGAAGTCGCCGCCCAGGGCCTGCGGACTTTTGCGTGTCGCAATCACATGTTCGCCCGAGCCGTCGGCATTTGCCAGAACGAGGCGAGTTTCTCCATTTTCTGGAGTGCGACGGATGAAAGCAAAGCGCTTACCGTCCGGCGAGAAAGAAATAGCTGAGTCGACGTGATCGAGAAGGCGCACCACATCGCCACCTAGCGCAGGAACTCGATAAAGAGAAGTCCCAACTGACGAGTTCACATCATTCTTGATGTAGTAAACGTAATCACCGTCTTTGGAAAACGTTAGCCCGTAAAGGGATGCATCTGAAGGAGGAACGATTTCGACGTTGCTCGATCCGGTTACTTGTATCTGCCGGACCAGGAGGCTGCGCTTGCCGAGATCATCGACCACATGGGCCACATATCGGCCGTCGGGAGAGATGGCGGCGTCAGTGACTTTGCCGCTGGTCGTGAGTCGGGTCATACTGATTGCCTGGAAGGGCTTATCGCCTCCGCGTCGGAGAAACTCTCGAACCCCGAGCGCAATCACGACGGCAGCCAACACCAGCACAGTTGCCATGACGATCGAGTACCTGTGCTTCGCTTTTGCCGGACCGCCAACCTCGACCCGAGCAACAGAAACAGTGGTTTGGGCGGCGCTCTTGCCGGAACTGGTGTCACGCCTCAGGCGTTTCAGATCGGCGCGCAACTCGGCCGCGCTCTGGTAGCGCACCTCACGATCTTTCTCCAAAGCTTTGCCGATGATGCGCTCCATTTCCAAGGGAAGGCTGGGATTCAGGCGGCCGAGCGGGCTGGGCTCCTTACTGAGGATGGAGTTGAAAAGGGCGGCGGCAGTGTCCCCGTGAAACGGCATGGTGCCCGAGGCCATCTCATAGAGCACGGCACCGAAAGAGAACAGGTCGCTGCGACCGTCGAGTTCCTTGCCCAGGGCCTGCTCCGGCGACATGTACGCCACGGTTCCCAGTGCCGTGCCAGGGCTGGTGAGGTGCTGATCGCTGACGGTCTGGCTCTCGCCCGATTTGGCGCCGGTCAGAGCGAAGATTTTGGCCAGGCCGAAATCGAGTATCTTGGCATGTCCGCGATCGGTCACGAAGATGTTGGCAGGCTTGATGTCGCGGTGAACGATGTTCTTGGCATGAGCAGCATCGAGGGCGTCGGCGACTTCGCTGGCGAGATCCACTAGCCGTTCAGTTTCGAGCGGCCCGCCAAAAATCACCTCGCGCAAGGTATGGCCGGGCAGATATTCCATCACAATGAACGGTCGGCCTTCAAATTCGCCAATCTCGTGGATGGTGCAGATGTTGGGATGATTGAGGGAGGAGGCCGCGCGGGCTTCCCGGCGGAAGCGTTCTAGGGCCTGGGAATCCTGGGCCACGTCATCGGGCAGAAACTTAAGGGCGACCAAACGGCCTAGTTGCGTGTCTTCGGCCTTGTACACCACGCCCATGCCGCCGCCGCCCAGCTTCTCGACGATTCGATAATGCGAGATGACTTGACCAATCATGCCAAGCGCGCCGCAATTGGTGGCCATCTTATGGCTGCGGTATGAGCAAGTCAATGACGGCCCTGACTGCTCGACAAAGACTCCTGACCGCGAAGTTGCCTGAAAGAGTATCGAAAGGCGCGATGAATACCGCGTCGGCGGCCGAACCGTTACGTGAGTCAACGCCTGCTGACACGCAGCAAAAACGAAGTCCGCAGTTTAGAACTCAAACCTCAGGGAAAACATAATCTGCCGCTGCAAAACGGTGCCCCTAAATGCGGTGCTGATAATGAGCCCGCCACCCGGACAGTCCACGCAGGGGAGAGGATTATCGAGATTGACCTTATTAAAGAGGTTGAAGATGTCGGTGCGGAACTGAATTAAGGTATTTTCTTTCAATAAGAGATCCTTTGCGACCGAGACATCGGCCTGGAAAAAGCCAGGTCCGCGTAGCGAATTCCTGCCCGCGCTTCCAAACGTGCCAACCGCA
Source organism: Terriglobia bacterium (assembly GCA_963734265.1). Classification (GTDB taxonomy): domain Bacteria; phylum Acidobacteriota; class Terriglobia; order Terriglobales; family Acidobacteriaceae; genus JAIQFF01. The sequence continues at coordinate 95,725 of CAVTGN010000006.1, read as the reverse complement.
GGTCGCTGCCATGGTCCGATAGTGTCGCCAGGTGTGCCATTAGGCTCTAACGGCACGCCATTCGTAGTAGTGAAGTAGCCGTCGCGACTCCCCGTTACGTGGACCGATCCCACCAGATTAGGCCGGCAGGGACCAGTGTCCCGGTCGGCGTCGCAGCTTGAATATTCCGGAGAAAAAGGCAGGCCGCTCTCCCAGGTCGTGGTCCCATTGAGAGACCAGCCACCTGCGATGCGGTTCATGATCGGGCCGGCGCCTCCAAGAAATTTCTTGCCCTTTCCGAAAGGCAGTTCAATCAGATTGGACAAAACAAAAACATGTTTGCGATCGGTGTTGGCGACACCATAATTCAGTTTTGGATCGATCGCGTAATAGTCGCTGTCATAGCCCAGAGCTTTTGACCAGGTGTAGTGGGCGAGAAAATGATATCCCCGGGTGAAGCGTTTGTCCGCCACCACTTGCAGCGAGTTGTAATTGTCGGAGGCGTCATCGCCAAAATAACTAAGTTGCTGCGTCCAACCGAATTTGCTGAAGAATGGTTTCCGCTCATTCGTGTCGAGGCTTCCGAATCCCACGATGGTTGCCTGATTGGGATCGTAGTCGGGTGCATCACCGGCGAAGACATGGGTTCCTTTGTTGGCTACATAGCCGACTGCCAGTGATAGCGTCGGAGTGATCTGGTGTTGGACAGTCAAGTTCCACGCATCCAATGTGGGCAGTCTTAGTTTGCGCGGAAGCACAAAAGCGCTCACCTGATCGGGAAGCAGAAATTGCCCCGAGGCCGGGACCGTGACGAAAGGGGGCGCGGGCGGTCCTTCCGAGAGAGCGAATACGGTCCCGGTATTGCTGGACGGATTGAGTTGTTGCGCCACCAGCACCGGCAGGTTCTGTGTGGCCGTGTGCCCGAAGATGGAACCAAATACTCCAATGTCAAAGCTGCGACCGTAGCCCATGCGCACCACCGTCTTGGGCGTGACTTCGTATGCAATGCCCAGGCGAGGCGCAAAGTTGGTGAAATTATTCTTCACGTTACCCTGAAGGTTCACATTGCCATAGCCCGCCACATTAACCAAACCGGTAGCCAAGGTCCACCCAGCCCCCCGCACCTTTTCCGGTCACCGATTGGGGAAAATAAATATCCCATCGCAGTCCATAGTTGAGTACCAGTTTGCGTGTGACCCGAAAGGTGTCCTGGCCATAGAAGAACCAGCGCTTCTGCCGCTCTCCGGCATCGTCAACGCTACTTGCAAAGCGGCCGAATTGGCTTACGTCGCCGAGGAGGAATGTGGCTAAACCCAAGCCGCCGCCGCTGGGCCCCTGGGTCCGCGAATTAAAAAAAACCAGGCTGCCAGAGCGCGGCTCATCGCCGGCCACGCGATGGTTCTGCGCGTATCGAAAATCTGCACCCCACTTGAAGACATGGTTGCCGGCAGTCTTCGTCCAGTTGGTCACCCATTGAAACTGCTGCTCGTTCTCCAGCAGCGGGCAATTGCAGGAATGACCGAATGAGAATTGGTCGTCCGCCTGGCCGTCAACAAAAACGAACGGCATGCCGGACGTAAGCGTATCGCCCAGGTTCAATCCCGGGATTCCTGCATCCTTTGCCGGTGTTGTTCCTATGTCGTTGGGCAAGACATTCACGTGGTAGCGAAAGAACCCAAATCGGAAGTCGACCAACAGATCGGGCCTGAGGACGTAGTCAATGCCCACCGCAATGCTCTGGTTCCGCGCCAGGGACTGGTCTGCTTGACCGTCGGGAGCCAATCCCGGACCTCCTGCGATGGGCCCAAACGCTCCCGGGGTATATTGCCGGAAGTCGGCGAAGCTATAGCGGCCAAAGAGGTTCAGCTTTTCCGAGACATTGTGGTCGATGCGAATATTGAAATCATCGTCGTCGAATCGCCCGGTTCCAGACGTGATGAAGTTCTGACTAATTCCTGCTCCGGAGACATTCGGCCCTGGCAATAACTTCAACAGGTTCACAGCCTGGGACGATATTCGGTTCCGAGGTATCTGGTTACCCGCGAACTGGTCGCCGCTCGCCGGGTCAAAGATCTGCTCCGGATATTCACTCAAATCGCAAAGCGGAACCGCGGGATCGAGACAGGTGGAGTGAACCAAAGCGGTGGGCACATTGAGGCGCGCTGAAGCTCCGTTAGAGCGTCGTGTTCCCTGATAGTCGCCGAAAAAGAACAGCCGGTTCTTGATCAACGGACCGCCTATCGAGGCGCCGAACTGGTTCCACTTCGTGGCCGGCAACGGCAGGTCAGGGGGCTGGGTAAAAGGGTTCCGAGCTTGACCCCATCCGGTGCGCCGGAATTCAAAAGCACTGCCATGAAAATCGTTCGTACCGGATTTGGTCTGGACCGTGACCACCCCGGCCAGCGCCTGCCCAAATTCCGCGTCGTAGTTCTGGGTGGTGATTTTCGTTTCGGTGACAGACTCCAGGGTTGGGTTGATTACGATAATTCCCAGGATAGGGTCGCGATTATCAGTGCCATCCAGTTGAAAGGACGTGCCGCTGAAATGTTGACCGTTTACCATGATCTGAATGCCACCCTGCGGATTTTCGGCCGAAGCGTGCTGGAAGCCGAACTGCGAGGTGCCGGGAGTGAGCAGTTCGAGGCTGGTGAAGTTTCGGTTAAACAGCGGGAGACTCTTGACCTCTTCCTCGCCGAACGTGGTGGCGACATCGGAGCGGTCGGTTTTCATCAGCGGTATATCTTCCGCCGATACTGTCATCTCCTCTTCAGTTCCCCCGACCTGAAGCTGTACATCGAGCCGGGCTGCCTGGTCAGCGTACACAGGAATGCTCGTAGATTCGACAACCTTGAACCCAGGAGCTTCCGAGCGAACGTCATATTGGTCGGGGATCAGGTGGGTCACACTGTAGTTGCCGGCCCCGTTGGTAGTAGTCTCAAATCTGATTTTTTTTTGAACCGATGTCACAGTCAGCTTCGCCCCAACAACCGCAGCGCCGGATTGATCTGTGATCGTTCCGAAGATACTTCCGTAGACGGCTTGAGCGCGTGCGGATGTAGGGACAAGGGCGCAGACACTCAAGATGACCAGGACCAAAACCAGTGGACCTGCATCTCTGGAGGGTAATGGACAGGACTCTTCGCGGACAAGACACAGAGCCAGGCTCGGTTCCTGTGGACCGCATAGACCGGTCGCAGAACTTCGGAACATGAAATGGCCGTCAGGAACCAAAGGTAAAGACATCTGGGCCACCCCAAGCTTGTCCTGAATCTACCACCGCTGCTCACTGTTGTCAGGCTCTATCTGACAGAGTCCAGCGTCGACAGACTCCGAGTGACTCTGACAAAATTACCGTCCACAAATCTTGTCGATGGGTTGCTGACCGGAAAGGCGCACGTTGAGCCAAAGAAACGGGTAGCCAAATATCCGGCGGCAATTGAATAGGCACATTGCGAAGTTTGGCTAGCGGCAGGAGCGGTTCGGGAAGGAGTTGAGATAACGCAGGCAGAGTTCGCCAAACGGATCCCATCCCTTCATTCCCAAGCAGTTGTACTTTAAAACGTAAGTTTCAGCGCGACGACGATTTGTCGGCTGTCCTTGAAGAACGCAGTTACTCCAGGAACTGTCTGCCCTTGGCTAGGATTAAATGAAGATGTATTCACATCGTTCGTTCCGGGCCTGATGTACAGGTTGGGATGGTTGAAGAGGTTGTAAAATTCCGCACGAATTTGCAGCTTCAAGTCTTCCCTCGGCAAGGGAACGTTCTTCAGTAGTGCCGTGTTCTGGTAATACGTTCCAGGCTGGCGGAAGGTATTCCGGGAAAGGGTGCCGTCAAATGGACCGTTCACGGAAATTTCACAAGCGAACGGCGCAGTTTTGGCGATGCATTTACCGGCCGCGTCATACACCGGGTTGATGGGGAGATAGAGAAAGCTGTTGGGAGATGCCGCATCGGAGACCAGCGAATTGACGCCAGGTGAAGCTCCGGTGAGACGCGGCCGTGTGTTTAAACCATTAAAGGTAAGATCGGGTACCCCTGAGTCATAAATGGAGAATGGCTGGCCAGTTTGATAACTCAGAAGGCCGCTGATCTCCCACCCACCGAGCAAGTAGCGCCGCTTCCAGTCGTGCGAGTTCCGGCCTACGGGAATTTCCCAAATCCAGTGAGCGGAAAAGCGATGCCGCACGTCGAAGTCGGAGGATCCCCGATCGAGGCTGGGCTGAAAGGCACTGAGATTTCCAGAGGTAGTGTTTCCGAGGAAACCACTCAGGCCACTGACGCTATCGTTGTCAATGGAATGGCTCCAAGCATAGTTCACTCCGAACTCCGCGCCCCAACGTGCCAGACGCCGGCTATCCAGTCGCAACTGGAGTGCCTGGTAGCTGGAATGGCCGCCATTTTCTCGAGTGTTGAGAGCTGAGACATTCGGGTTCAGCCCGGGGCAGTGAGTGTAGTCTGGCCCAAGTGGGGTGATGCCGTCGGCGGCAAAGCGAGTTCTCAGGCAACCGGAATCGAGTAGCCCGCCACTGCCCATGCGGCTGAGATCGTTGATCGAATAGAGCTGAGCACCACTCGAGCCCAGGTATGAGGCTCCCAAAACAAATCGTCCGCTGACCTCATGTTCGATAGTCGTATTCCACGACAACGTGTAGGCGGTGCGCAGATGTGTAGCAATGGGCTTGGCGTCACTCTGGCTGAGCTGGATTGGCGCATCCGGCAAGGCCGCGTACGGGTTGATGAGCAGTTCGGGTGTGACCGGAATATCGGTCAGCGTCGGAAGACTATAATCTGGTGGATTCAGAAAGACGCGAAACATTTCCCAGCCCACGCGCTGATCGTAGAAAACACCAACGCCGGAGCGGATTACTGTCCTGCCATCCCCGAACAGGTCGTAGGCAACGCCCAGCCGAGGGGCGAAGTTCTTGTAGCTGGGCAAGTAGAAGTGGCCCCTAAGATCGCCCGGTGCGTCGACTGTACGCAGAAAGCGGCCATTCGCAATCTGTTCTAGGAAAGTGGCCCCGGAACCAGGGTAGAAGTTGGAGTCCAGGGTGTGTTCCGCACCCGGACTGTGGAGCTGTCCAAAGTACTCCCAACGCAATCCAGGTGTCAGCGTCAGCCGTGGAGTGACTTTCCAGATGTCGTCAACAAATAATCCGGGCTGGTTGTAACGAAAACGGCGTGTGAAATCCGGTGGCCCGAAGGGCGGATCGACGAACTCGCCCGGGAAGTGTCCTTTCGGATTCAGCGCGACCTCATAAGAGTGCAACACACCGTTGGCAAAACCCTGCGCGTCGGAAAAAGCGGCGTCCCCAAGCTCTCCGATTCCGTAGGTGATGTTTTCCCGGAGATGCACAAATTGGCCGCCGAATTTTAGCGTATGTTGTCCGCGCACCCAGGTCGCGGTCTGGAAAAATTGATAGAACTTTTGCGGCCCAAAAGATTGCTCGCCACCACATGGAAGAACAGCCGGCTCATTCTGGATCTGAAAACAAGGAAAGGGTGGCTGCGGCGCAGTTCGTACATCGCCTCCAAAACGTTCCGGATCACCTCTTACGAGGTTATATACAATGCGGGATTCCGTCGCCACGCGGGGTGACCAGACGCCAATGAGATTGAGGGCAATGTTGTGGTTGCGAGAGGTACTGGGTTGGTCCAACTGGCTGGAATAGGGCTGAGTGACGGTTGCGAATACGTCCTTGTCTTCAAAAGCGTAGCGCGCAAAAGCCTGGAGCTTCGAGTTGATCACCCAATCAAGGCGGCCGGTTGCGAGCACCGTATTCTGAGGTGGGCCGGCTCCCACGTCTTCCGGCCCGGCGCGCGTGGTGGAGGCAAAGGTAGGAATGGACACGGTTCCGGCGCCGGTTTGTGAATTGCATTTCACGCCGAATGGACATATCGCCCCTGTCAAGAGATCGGTCGAAGACAATTCGCCTACCACCGGGAATCTCTCGAAGATGGCCTGGGTCCCGGGAGAACTGATGGCCAGAAGTTGTGGGGTGGGTACGTAAAAGGGATTGAGAGTCGTGCTGCGAACCCGGATCGGCTCTATCGAAACAAAAAAGAAAAGTTTGCCTGGCCGGACCGGGCCGCCTAGCGTGCCGCCGAATTGGTGCCGATTAAACACAGGACGCGGGAAACCGTGCGCATTGTTGTCAAATGTGTTGGCGGCTAAAACCGAATTGCGGATGTAGTCGTAGAGCGAACCGTGAAAACGGTTGGTTCCACTCTTAGTGATAATGTTGGCTACGAACCCGGAGTTGCGGCCATACTCGGCCGAGTAGTGACTCGTCTGCACGGTGAACTCTTCGATAGAATCCAGCGGAACGTCCTGCGCGGGGGCCGACATGAAACTGTCGTTGTTCTCGCTGCCGTCGAGCAGATAGTTTCCACTCTGCGTACGTGCGCCGTTTACAGCAAAACCCACTCCGATCTGATCGTTCGAGAGGACGGCTCCCGGCATGAGCGCCATGAAATCATATGGACTGCGAGTTAGGGAGGGAAGCTCGGACATTTCTTGCGGATTGACGACGAGGCCGAGTCCTGCGTTTTCAGTCTGGACCGCGACCCCGTTTTCGCCAACTACATTGACCGTCTGTCGCACGGATTGGACCTGCAAGGTCAAGTCCACGCGCACTGACGTTGCCACCACTACTTCAACGTTTGCCATTGTGGCAGCGAAACTGGCCGCTTCAGCTCGGACGGTGAATCTTCCGGGAGGAACAAGCTGAAAGACGTACTCACCCTCCGAATTTGTCGTGGTATGCCGCACCGAACCGCGGTCTATGCTGCTGAGGGTAAGGGCGGCGTTTCCCAGTACAGCCCGCCGAGGATCAAATACACGTCCGGCGACGGTTCCGGTGAAGGTCTGCGCGCGAGCGGCAAGCGAAACGAGCATGATGACGAGGCCACCAAAGAGATGTCGCATTGGCGCGTGCGAATTGAATGGTGGGCAGTGCAATACGCCCCCGTTTAATCAGGTTCCGGATAGTTTGCGCATCGTTCGAGTGCTTTAAATCTTGGGTCAGAACGAATGGAGTCAAAGCGCCAGTTGATGCGGAGCCATGACAAGCCGGGATCGCTTCCGTTTACAGGGCAGCTGCCGTCTCCGACCAGCTCTCGAATCGCTTGTTCTTTTCGCCCCATAGCCGCATGGGTGGATGCATCGATCCAATTGTCTTCTCCAAATTTGTGGTGAAGCTCCGCGAGAACTTTCTCTGCCTCTTCACTCTTACCCCAACTCGCGTAGCCGGATGCCAACACCGCCAGGCCAAACCAACTCCGCCCAAGCTTTAGAGTCTTCTGATACTCTGCTACCGCTTCTGGGTACATCTTGCTTCGTTCGTATAATTCGCCGATCCCCTGACGCAAGTCAGCTTCATCCTTTGGATTCATCTCGATTGCAAGGGTCAATGTTTGGACAGCTTCATCGAAATGACCGCTTTCGTAAAGACATCTGGCGAACCATGATGCGGAACGTGGACTAACCGGATCGAGAGAGTGCGCAACACGGATCCGCTCGCATCCGGCTGTCGTTCGTCCAATGGTCAGAAGGTAAACACCATAACGCATCTGGCCCAAGGCATAATTGGGATTAAGTTCAAGGGCGCGCTTGAATTCTTGTTCAGCGCCTTGCCAATCGTGCTTGAACCGATGCAAGACAAAGGCCAGCGATGCGTGCGCCTCCGCCAGAGAGTCGTCGAGCGAGACGGCTTTTCTGGCCGCTTGCAGCGCTAGCTCATATGATTTATTGGAATCCTCTTCGGTGCCGACGCCGAGAGCGACGTATACATCGGCCAGTCCTGAGTAGGCTGGCGCGTAGCGAGGATCGATGCGAATCGCCTCCTGAAAATATTCGAGGCTTTTCTTAAGATCTCCTTGCTCAGAGAAATGTCGTCCTTTCAGATACGCTTCGTACGCTTCAGGACTCGCTATCCGCGTCGTATTCAGCCTTTTCTGGTCCTGCGGAATCAATTTTCCCGCAATTTCTCTGGCGACCGCGGTTGCCATCTCATTCTGCAGTTGCAGAACGTCCTGGAGATCCTGTTCGTAGTCACGGCCCCATAAATTCTGGCCATTGCCAGCATCCGCAAGCTGCGCGCTGATACGGACCCGGTTGCCGGAACGGGCGACGGAGCCTTCGAGTACGGCATTCACATTCAGCTCACGCGCAATTTCCGGAATTGTCTTCCGAGTTCCTTTGTAATGCATCGCTGAGGTGCGTGAAATCACGCGCAAAGATCGGAGCTTAGTTAAGTTCGTGATCAAGGCGTCCGTCATGCCATCCACAAAATAATCCTGGGAAGAATCGCCGGTGAGATTCTCGAATGGCAGGACTGCTAGGGACTTGATTTGCTGCGGGGCCCCCACTGCTTTCTTGCTATCGATCCATTCGCGAACCCGTGTAATCTTTTGAGCACCCATCATCGCCAAAACCAGCAGCAAGATCAGAGCGGGCACCAGCCAGGTTTTCCGCTTGTCGGGTCTCCCTTCCAGCCACTGCCGCAGGGCCATCAGATCGTCCCTCATCTCGGCCGCCGATTGGTACCGCAGGCTGCGCTCCTTCTGCATGGCCTTGTTGATGATCCGGGTCAATTCGGAGGGGACCTTGGGGTTGAGTATTTCGATAGGGTTGGGTGGCCGATCTTGAATTGCCTGGACGACACCGGCCAAGTCGTTTCCCGGAAAGGGCGGTTTCCGTGTCGTCATTTCGTACAGCACGGCTCCCAAAGAGAACAGATCGGAGCGGGCATCGACCGGCCGCCGTGCCGCCTGTTCGGGAGACATATACGCTACGGTTCCCAGCGTCGCTCCTGGGCTGGTCAGGACCGAACTCACGTTGACGGCTTGGATTAGCGGCGGTTGTGTGGTCGCAATATCGAAAGATTCCGTTGCTACTCGCTTGGCCACGCCAAAGTCCAACACTTTGGCTGTGCCCCGCCGGGTCAGAAAGATGTTGGCTGGCTTGATGTCGCGATGAATGATGCCGGCGGCGTGAGCAGCTTCGAGCGCATCGCAGACTTCAATCGCAGTTTCGAGCAACTCCGGAATCTCCAGCGGCCCGCGAGCAATCCGTTCGCTGAGTGTTTCCCCCTCCAGCAGCTCAATGGCGATGAAGTGCAAACCCTCAAACTCATCAATTTCGTAAACCGTACAGATGTTTGGATGATTCAGCGCAGAGGCTGCCTGGGCTTCCCGTTCGAAGCGCTGGAGGGCTTGCTGGTCATGGGCCAGAAATGGGGGCAGCAACTTCAAGGCGACAAGACGGTGGAGCTTGAGATCTTCGGCTTTAAAGACCGTTCCCATGCCGCCACGCCCGATGGTGCTGAGGATCCGGTAGTGGGAGATGGTTTTGCCCTCCAGGAACGGCGCCGTGGTTTGGTATTCATCCGAGGCGATAGCCTTGGCAACCATCGTGATGGCGGGAGTGTCGAGAACGCTTTGTGAGCTCGATCCATAACGCAGCAGGGAGTCAACTTCGCGAAAGAGGCTGCGGTCCTCTCCGCATGCCTGTTGGAGAAAGGCATCGCGCTGGTCATCAGGGACAGTCGAAGCAGAGTGGTATAGGTCCTCTATTTCGTGCCACCGCTCCTGCTTCATGGTGAAGCCTCGTGGCTGAGTTCGCGTAGCAGCCAGGCCTTGGCCAGTTTCCACTCGCGCATTGCCGTCTCTGGAGACACCTGTAGTGCCGCGGCTGTCTCTTCGACGGTTAAACCTCCAAAGAAACGCAACTCGACCACCTGGCTCTTGCGAGGGTCTACCATCGCGAGTTGCTTGAGCGCCTCATCGACCGCCAGGATTTCCGAGCCTACTACCGCAGAAACGGTAACGGCTTCCTCTAACTCTATATGCGGGAAACGGCCGCCTCTTTTTTGATAATTTCGGGACCTAGCGAAATCGACAAGCACGCGCCGCATCAGGCGAGCGCAAATGCCGTAGAAATGAGACCGATCCTGCCAGCCGACGTTTTGCACGTCCACCAGCCGCAGGTATACCTCGTGAATCAGGGCAGTGGTTTGAAGAAGTTGGCCGGGCTGCTCCCGTGCCATATAGCGGTGCGCCAAGCGGTGCAGTTCGTTATAAACCAGGGGCATCAGCTGTTCGAGTGCCGTCTCATCGCCCAACCCCCAGGCTTGCAGAAGCCGGGTTATCTCATGGGTTGAGACAGACGTAGCTTCATCCCCACCGGCACTCATACGCCCCGCCCCTCTGTTGGAGCGGAAGGTTATCACAGGCCCGGCGACCTTTCTAGAGTCGGGCCGCGTGACAGTTATTACCTGGATTTCACGCATTAGCTAACAGGAAAGATTGGCGCTTTGTCCGTCGGGCGAAGGAGCCTCTCTCCCCGAATCCGACTCGCCGGCCGCCCGGCGGCTACAGGAGTATCCAGATGCAACGATTCATCAAAATGGCCCTGTTCTGCATAGCCTTCAGCTCGCTGCTGACGGCCACCGACTTTCGCTTCGTAAAAATTGATGTTCCTGACGCCACGACGACCACAGCCAATGGCATTAATGCTCGCGGAGATATCGTCGGCAGCTTCGTCGATGCCAACGGTGCCAATCATGGTTTCCTGCTGCGCAAGGGAGTCTTTTCCACCATCGACTTTCCCAGCGCGTCATTCACGGCAGCTCGTGCCATCAATGCCCGCGGCGACATTGTGGGACGCTTCGACGACGCGGGCGGAAACCAGCACGGGTACGTGCTCCGCGACGCTCATTTCACCCAGATTGACTATCCCGGTGCGAGCACAACCACCGCCCGCGGAATTAACAATGCCGGCGACATCACCGGGCGGCACTTCGACAGCGCCGGGAATGAGAACGGCTTCATCCTGCAGGATGGAGTCTTCCACAACGTGCGCGTTCCAAAATCCGTCACGCCATTGCATCCCTGCTCTACCGATGTGTGGATGGTCATGGACAACGGCAAGGTTGCAGTTGGCGACTTCTGTACTGACGTTGACAGCGGGATTCACGGTTACATAAGAAACAAGGCGGGTGATTTTCAGATCGTTGACTTTCCCCGGTCGGGTGCCCCGTGTAGCGCTCTGCGTTGGATCAATGAAAGAGGAGACATCGTTGGCGTTTACGCCAATACACTCGACGACTGTGACAACTTCCTGACCCACGGTTTTCTGCTGCAACAGGGCAAGTACATTCCGTTCGATGTCCCCAGGGCCACATTCACCTTTGTATTTGCGATCGATGATGACGGCGAAATTGTTGGTAACTATACGGACAAGAACGGCGACGTGCACGGCTTCAAAGCAATACCGAACAACGAACAATGAGGGGAACCGGATCCCGGAGTCCCGATCAGGATTAGCCGAAGGAGGATGTCATGAAAACCAGTAAAACAGCGTGCCTAGGGCTTCTGATCCTATTGATCGGTTTGGTGGCCTGTTCGACGCCAGAATCTAGTCCGCCCCCCCAATCGAATTCGATCTCGATATCGATTTTACCTACGAGTGCAGTCGCTGGTAGCCCTGACCTCAAGCTGTCTATCACGGGATCACATTTCGCCGGCGACCCTCATAACTCTAGTCAGGCGGTATGGTCTGGAAATGGTATCGATACCCTTTTGGCTACAAATTTCGGCAGCAGCACGCAGCTCATCGCAGTGATCCCTGCCGCTTTATTGGCGAACTCCACCGCGGCGGAAGTGTTCGTACAGACGGGGGACCCGATGGGAGATACCCCCCTGTTGAAGTCAAATTCTGTCAGTTTTCAAGTTACCGCACTTTCGCAGGGAGGGACCCAGATCAGTTCGATCTCGCCCACGGGTGCAGTGGCAGGCAGCCCCGATCTTACGCTCACTATCATGGGGTCAAGCTTCGACGGCACCGGCGTGATTCGGAGTCGTGCAGTATGGGTGGCGAACGGCAGTACCATCCCCCTGTCTACAACCTTCGTGAGCGACACGCTGCTTACCGCGGTGATCCCGTCAGCTTTATTGACCGACCCTGTGGAAGCCCAAGTGGCGGTGCAGCATTATGACAATATTGAGGGAGTTACAGACGGGATATCCAATTCAGTGAGCTTCAACATTACCTCCTCTGTCATTGGCTCGGTTGGTGGTATGTCATCCGGTTTCGTCGTAACCGATAGCATGAGCACGGCGCGCAGCGGCCACACCGCGAGCATGTTGATGAATGGCAAGCTACTGGTCGCGGGTGGCGGCACCCCGACCGCGGAGTTATTCGATTCTTCAAACCTGAGCTTCTCGCCCGCTGGCAGCATCACGACCCAGCGTTACGGGACGACTGCCACGCTGTCGGGGGCCGGAAGGTGCTCATCGCCAGTGGATTCGGTTCTGACACCAGTCAATTGACTGTCCAACATGCGAATACGCGGTCGATCAGGATCACGCGAATACGTGCCTTGTGCAACGCGCGGGCGGTGGCTCGTCTCTCTTGGTAGCCTCGCCCTCCGTCATCCGAGCTCCCCTAACCATCTCAGGGCGGATAAGCTCGGCATGAAGAAGTACTCGCCGCCGCGGAGCACATTGAACGTTTCGAAGATCTTAGGCCTAGCGATGGTTCTGCTTGCTGTCCGCTTTGATGGCTTGGATATTTCTTTGGAAAAGTCGGCCTCCAGCCGAAAGTTTGCCCTCAACCCCTGTTCGGTCTTTAGCGGTACTTCCGGTTGAAAATCTCTCCAGTTATTCCGAGGGGAGGTAAATCTAAAGATGATGGCCTTGTATTGCAGCTTTTGCTGCCTGGACCGAAATCGTGACCGAGTCAGGTTGCGTCCAGGCCGCTGCACCGCTCGTCAAGTCTAGACGGTGCATCGTGATCTTGAGATTGCCGCGATCGACCTCCACCAAAAGGTAGTGATAGTTGACAGCATTGCCGTAGAGAGGATCACGAGGTGTTCGCGCGATCGGATAAGGCCGGGCGCCGCCGCCGCCGGTCACGAAGTAGACGACACCGTTGTGTTCCTGATGCTCATAATTGTGTACGTGCCCGGAAAACACCACGAAGCGAGCATGGGAGCGGCCCTGCCGCTCTTCCAGCATGTGCGCCAGCGACTGTTCCGGATGGCGCGCCGAATGACCGCCGCCGAAAGTCTCGTCGGAGGAAGCGGTATAGGGTGGGTGATGAAGAACCAGGAAGACGAAGTCTACATCGGCGGGCAGACTGTCGAGAGTTTTCGCCAGCCAGTCGCCTTGCGGCCCTGAAGTCTCATCGGTCGAACTGTCGAGCACCAGCATCAACGTATTGGCGGCGCGGACCGAGTAATAGCGATTGCGCTGAAGCGCGGGGAAGCGTTGGAAATAATTCGCCAGAGCCGTTGCCTGGTTACCGTGAAGATCATGGTTTCCGAGCGCCGGATACACGGTGATGTTCCGTTGCCGCCATACCTCAGTCTCACTGTCCCAGACTTTCCAATCATTGGTGTCATCTCCGTTATAAGCAATATCGCCGCCAATCGAGATAAACGCAGGATCGGCTTCGGCAATCGCTTGAACCAATGCCCGGCGTACGGGCGGACTGGCGGCCTTCGTGTCCGCGGGATCGGTAAAGCGCGTGTCGCCGTACACGATGAAACGAAATGGCGTTTTGACCTGCGAATGCAATTCGACTGGCTGTGTCTGTGGAAACAATAACGAGGCGACCGACAATAACAGTACAAATACGAGAGCTTTTGAACGGGACATCCTAAACTCCTCGACCCTTCTTACCTATCAAGCCCGGACACATCTTCATCATAGCTTCGTTCTCTCTTTGAGGCTCGGGTGCTTTTCCGAGAGGAACCCATCTGGATTTCAGACCTCTTGCCTTTCTGCGAATCGTGGTTTGTAGCCATTACTTTTATCGTGTTTCAGGGATCGATTGGCCAGACGAACATGGCGAAATCAAAGTTTCACGTAGGCCGGATCGATGGCACCTTCGAGGATGTTCTGAAACGCTTTCCATGGGCAGGTCATCTTCTGGTCGGCCATGCTGCAACCGGGTAAGAAAATGGGAGACTTCAGGGGCGGCGCGTCCGGCGTCAACGGAAGAGCTTTACGCATCTGTTCCAGGCTCTGTCCGAGGTAATACGTGCTTACCACCATCTCTCCTTCCCCCTGTTGCCACAATTCGAATACCAAGGCACTCCCGGGCGGAGTGTCGTCAGGCTGGTAGCCGTCAAGGAGCCAGTCGATCCGGAGCATTCCGGCAATGTTGGAAATGTTGGTGTCGTGGCCGACAATGACCAGAACGCGATCGCCTGACTCGCCCAACGATCCCGTCACCGCGCTTCCGCTGGCTGCTTGTTCCAGGGAACGCAGAATATGACTGAGCAGATTCGAGCCGTGAACACGAGCGACGTACGGGGTCTGGCGCGCCAGATCAGCGTAGGCAGCGTGCAGTCTCATCACTTCCATGACCTTGGCGGCATCCAGTCGCCCCCAGCCCAGATTCTTGCCATCCATCCCATTCAGGTACTCGAGAAGGAAGTCCTCCGATAGTGTCGACCCGATTCTGAGTGGGCCGTGCAGATCGGCCGAATGATCGCCCTTGCTTACCTCGAGCGATGAGGGCTGCTTCAAGACCGATAATTTGCCGGGCTTCTCTTCCGCCGGACACGGCGCTCGCGAAGCGCAACCGAAGAGTAGCTCACGCAACGTCTCGAATTCGGACCGGTAAACTTGTGTGAGAGCATCCCAGTTGCCGCCAATCCGACCGGATATAGAAGCAGCCGCCAGGGCGCGGTCGGGCTTACCCAGTCCGGAAGCAGGCGGGCTGAAAAGCGGATCTTTTCCATCGCCTGAGGTTTGGATTCGTGTGCCACAGCCGGGCATCAACCCGGCCGCCAATGCATTCCCAGTCTCGCGGGTGCGCGATTCCGAATCCGCAAGAATATGGACATGACTCGCATCCTGGCACCCCGCACGCAGCAGTCCGGCATCGGCAAAATACATCCGATAATACGAACCGAACAGCGTCATCAGAGTATTACCGTGCGGCGTGAGGTTGCCGGGAGCGACCCCCCAATCGGGCCAAGGTTCGCTGGAGTACGCGTTCAGATCGGCCGCAGTCCAAGTGGGTGATCGAACGCCATGCCGAGTCAGAATAACCGCGAACCGCAGCCTGGGGATGTCTCCGGCGGCGTCCGCTGCAGCCGCCGTAGCGACGGTCGCTGCTAGCAAGATCGCGATTAGAGCAAGCAGTTTGACCAGAATTCTCGTTCCGATCCTGCCGAAACAAATTATTGTGCTCTCGTTTCCCATCCTGGTGGCAGGTTCCCGCCTTGCAAACCGTCCCCGATCAGAGAGGGTTCCGGCATCTCTTTGGGGTTTGGGCTACTTACTCACGACCAGAACCACGAACTGTCCGGATTCCTCCGTCGAAAGAAAAAGTTGGTGCGTCTTGGGATCGAGCGCCATAGTCTTTGCCCGAGGCAGGGTCTTCACGTTTTCCACAATCGAGTATTTATCAGCGCTTTCCTGGCGAATGACTGTGATGGTTCCCTCGCCGTTCGAATTAAAGATCAGGCGTGTGTCCGGGTCGAATGCGGTTGCGTCGACATGGTCTCCGATGGGCAGCGTGGTAATGACCTGCCCCGTGTCCGCATTCATGACGGCCATTACTTTGCTCCTGCAACCAATAAACAACCGCCGGTTCGGCCGATCGATGGCCATGCTCGAAGGCGAGGCACACGGCGCCGTAGGCCAGCGCTGCTCTACCGTGAGCTTTCGCGAATTAATCTTCAGAACCAGGCTTTGGTCTTCCAGGTTATTGAATACGAAGCCCTGGCCGTCGGCCACCGCGAATTCAGGGCCGCCGCCCAGATCTATTGTGCCTGCAACTTTTCCATCCGCAGCGTTGATCGCAGTTGCGCTGTTGCTTCCACCGTTAAACGCAAAAACGTGCGAGCTGGCGGGATCATAGATGATCGCGTCGGGATTTTTGCCGGCTACAACTTCCTGCACAACTTTACTTGTCTTCAAGTCGAAAATTAGGACCTTCGAGGCTTTCCCGTCACTGACGAAGCCCCGGCCAAGTTCGGGGGCAACGGCGATTCCATGAACACCCACAGTTGGAATGCTGCCCAGGATTTCCCCGGAGTCCACATCCAGCACGTCGACTCGAGTTCCGTGAGAAACGTATAAACGGCGGGCCGATTCATCGACTGTGAGGTAATCCCATCCGCCCTGACCAGGAATCGGGATCTTCTTCGTGACCTTGTAGCCGTCAGCAGCGAATGTGGGTGCCACAAAAAAGGCGAGCAACAAGACAAGGACGGCGATATTTCTCAAGACTGTCTCCTGAACTCAAATCTCAAATGATTGTTGCGACGTGCATCCGACTTCACCGCCGAAAACCGCTTACCTACTAGGTAATTGCCCACTCGTAGTAAACCATATTCACAGCTTGCGTTCTCTCGATAATCTCTTCTGACAAATCAGAACTGAAAGCGCAGCATGAATTGAATCTGGCGTGGCAGGCCTGTGCCGGTGTTCGGGGACGAGGCATTGTCATTGTTGTTATTGAAATTGTTCGTCGAGGTAATCTGACCAAGATTTCCCGAGGGCAAGAGTGTGTACTTGTTCGGTATCGGGTTCCCTTGGCCGTCTGTCGCCTGAGCGTAGTTAAAAGCCAGGTTGTCGCCGCTGGGATCTCCCAACTGGACGTGGTTCAAAATATTAAACACTTGCACGCCGAATTGCGCGGAAACCCGCTCAGTGATCTTGATGTCTTTCATGAGTGCGATATCAACCTGCCAGGAGTTAAGAGCTCGGATGAGACCGTTCGGAGCGTCGCCAAATCGACTTACGAGACCATAGGAGGCTCCGGTCGGATCGAGCGGAGGCGGGGCAAACGCGGCAGGATTGATCGGGATCGTGTGATTCTGCACACCGCCGGATAGTAGCAAAGGAACCCCAGGAACGAGGTCGGGGCGCTGGGTGGTTTGGTCGTTCCCGTCGGGGAGTTGGGTTGGCGAGATGTTCATCGTAATCGTCAGCGGATGGCCCGAATGCCAGAGACCGATGCCGCTTAAGCTCCAGCCTCCAATGATCTTGCCTACGAACCCTCCCTCAGTCAGGTAGCGCTTACCCGGTCCGAATGGCAATTGGTAGACCGCATTTGCAGCGACGTTATTGCGAATATCGAATACGCTCGGCCCCTTGTCGCACGGAAGACAATTCACGTTTTCCGGCCCGTTGGATTCACCGCCACCGACCGACCCGTCGTTGATGGAGTGAGACCAGGTGTAGTGGGCTTGCATGGACAGGCCGCTGGTGAAACGCCGTTCTAGGCTCAGAAGGAGCGCATGGTAAGTGCTCGCACCAATATCAGATTTATAGTCGACCGATCCGTAGGGATCGCCGCCAGGATAGTACTGATCCAGCACACGCGTGCAATTTCCAT
Source organism: Terriglobia bacterium (assembly GCA_963734265.1). GTDB lineage: Bacteria > Acidobacteriota > Terriglobia > Terriglobales > Acidobacteriaceae > JAIQFF01. Next base: position 78,386 of record CAVTGN010000006.1, on the reverse strand, counting down.
TTATGTCGGGCTTCGTGATGCAGAAATTTACACCGCCTCGAGAAAATAATCTTACGCCGCGCGATCCCAGATACTGGGCGGATGCGAGAAAGTTAGCGGGCAACTCGTGATCGATGGTCAGACCCCAGGTTTCCACGTACAGGTCGCGGCGTCCTTGTCGCTGCAAGGCCCGGGGTTGTTGAAGATTGCTAACGTCGGTTCCCAAGCCACTCAGGTCCGGGGCTGCTTGCTGATAAGCCGGCAACAGAGGCGTGCCGGGGCCGCTAGGGTCGAGGTTGACGAACGCGGTGAAGCGATCGCTCTCCAGTCCGGCATTGAGGTCATCGTTCTGCGCTGCACCGTGGTAAATCCCGAAACCGGCTCGAATGACCGTCTTGCCGTGCAATGCACTCGGCGCCCACGCTAAACCGACCCGCGGATCAAAATTCTTATAGTCCGGGTTGTACAACGCTGGATTTGTGGGGCAAGTCGGCGTGTTAATGGGGGTGGGAAAAGGACCGTTCGACGATCCCGATCCCAGGCAGACGCCGTGAAATTCGTTGAGGTCGAAAACCGTGGTACGGTTATCTGCCTCATTGGCCACGCCATAGTACTCCCACCGTATTCCTAAGTTGAGGGTAAAATTCGGGGTAACCTTCCACTCGTCCTGGAAATAAGGAAGGTAAAACGTACGCCGCAATTTATGACAGCACCATGGAGCAGTAAAGGAAATTCCGTATAGCGTGGCGTCCACGAAGGCGGTGTTCGCGGTGCCACTGTCATCGGCAAAATTCAAAGTATTGTCATCGGTCTTACCCTGATTCAGCCGAACCCGGCGAATCTCCATGCCTGTTTTGAATGTGTGGCGACCATGGACAAACGTAAGGTTATCGATCAGGCCATAGGTCGTACCCACTTCATGGTCCGCGTTGTCATTGTTGATCGTAATCCAGTCATTGGTCTGAACGGCGTAGTTGAGAGGACTCGCCTGGGGATTGATGAAGGGAGCGCGATTCACGAAGGCCTTGACCTCGTTCAAGATGCGCGGCGAAAACGTGTTCTGAAGAGCGATGAAGTAGTTGGCGGGATGGTTGATGGTTTGAATGAGGTCGTACGGGAGGCTACCCCCGTTCGTGCCACTTACCAGACTGATGTCTCTCTGAGCCCTTCCGTATAACGTCGTCTTGTCGGTGATTTGATAGTCGATTCGTGCGAGCCAGGTGTCTTCATGAACTGTCGTTGGTGCAGGGGCAGTAAACTGGTCGGAATCCGGCAGGCCGTTGGCGGTCTGGTCCACGAAGGCCCCGTCGGGGAAAACGAATTTGGGAGCGCAATTTCCGATCGAACCCGTCGAGGCGCGCCAGGGGAATGCCTGCAGGATGGAACACATCTGCGGGGACGTGGCCAAGGTTGTTTGCTGGATGGATGGTGAAGGCACCAGCACACGAGTAGTCGCCCCGCCGTACTGGCGCAGACCTTCGTAGTTCAGGAAGAAAAACACTTTGTTCTTAACAATGGGGCCACCAATACTCATTCCATACTGTCCGTAGCGAAAAGCAGGGATAGCGGGATTTCCGTTGATGTCGAAGTCGTTGAAGTTTCGCGCGTCGAAAACCGAGTTTCTCAAATATCCGAATAGTGAACCGTGCATTTCATTGGTGCCAGACTTGGTGACCACATCGACCTGGCCGCCTGCCTGGGTGCCATATTCCGCGTCATAGAGAGCGCTGTTGACACGGTATTCCTCGATTGCGTCTTGAGAAATCTGCAAACGTGTTTGAGACTTCTGAGCCTGTTCCTGGATGCCGCCTGCGTCAACGCCGTCAATCTGAAAATTGTTGTCGTCGCGCGCCCGGCCAGCGAAACGAATGGTTCGCTGATCGCCACCCCCATCATCCTGGGCGAAGGGCGCGAGCAGAGTGAAACTAGCCCAGTCGCGCCCATTGTTAGGAAGATTGGCGATCTGATTGGTGTCAATGATGGTGGACGCCTCGGCGGTGCTGCGATTCGACGGGCCTGACGACGCTTTGACCTCAACTTTTTCTGAGCTCCCGCCGACCTCCAGGCCGACGTCTAACGTGCGAGTCTGGCCGACCCGCAAAACAACATCTTCGATAACTTTAGTCTTGAAGCCCGCACTCGTAACCGTCACGGTGTAGTCACCTAAAGCCACGCCCGGAAAGCGATAGTACCCTCTCGAGTTCGTCAGCTGTTCCTGCGCGATCTCCGTATTCACGGCCAAAATCTTCACGTCCGCCCCTACGATTGCGGCTCCCGAGGGATCAAGGACTGCGCCTTCGAGCACTGCGCGATCAACCTGTGCATTCGCCGATACCGTGATCGTCGACACGACTGAAATCAGAAAGGCCCACCGAACCAGAGCGAAGAGGTGGATGGGTTTAGACGAACATATGAACCGCATAAAACAATCCCCCGTCGACTCGCGCAAGTGCAGCCCTGTAGGTTACGGACGGGAACTGCGGTGCGCACGATATTCAAAACGCTGTGCCATTACGCTGGAAGAGCTTCGAAATTGACTTGCGGCTACTTTCGAAGTGTAGAAACGGGATGTAAACAGAGCGTGAACCGGTGGTAAATTTTTTTTCAGATTCGAGCCAATCCGGCGTCTCTTTTAACCGAATATTCACACTTCTCGCCTAACATCGCTGGGGCTGCTAGTTCGAGCAGAGGCAATGTGCTCCCGGGCGTGACCTATGAAGCTGCTGATTGTCGAAGATGAAAAACGCATGGTGGAACTCCTCCACAAAGGCCTCAGCGAAGAGGGGCATGCGGTTGAGTGCGCGACCAACGGGAGTGCCGGCCTGGAGCTCGCGACCAACGGCGACTTCGACGTGATCATCCTGGATATCATGATGCCGAGGATGAGCGGCTATGAACTCGCCAGGCGCTTGCGGTCGGAAAAGATATCGACGCCGCTGTTGATGCTCACCGCGAAAGACTCGGTCCAGGATATAGTCCACGGCTTGAATCTGGGCGCCGACGACTATATGACGAAGCCATTTTCCTTTAATGAGCTTCTGGCGCGGCTCCGGGCAGTAAAACGGCGCGCGCACATTCCGCAGCCGGGTCCGATCCAGGTAGCCGATCTCGTCCTGGATCCTGCCACACGACTGGTCTCGCGGGCCGGGGCAAGAGTTTGGCTGACCCGGACTGAATACTGTCTGCTCGAACAACTGATGTGCAGTGCTGGGAAAGTTGTAAAACGACGCTATCTGATCAGGGCCATCTGGGGATGCGACATCGAAGGCAATAACCTCGATGTTTTTGTTCGACTGCTGCGTAACAAGATCGACAACGATGCCCGTACCAGGCTCATTCACACAGTGCGTGGAGTTGGATACGTAATCCGCGCTGAACCCGCTGAGAAATGGGCCAGCTGATGCAAAGGCTCTCTATCGGATGGCGTCTTACCCTCTCCTACCTCGTGGTTTTTGCCGCCGCGCAATTCCTGTTTGGAATCGGGATGTGGCTGATCCTGCGGCACAACCTCTATGAGATCACTGATGACGCACTTGCGGACCAGGTCGACGACGTACGGCGCTTTCTGGAGGCGCAGAAGAAAAATGCGACCGTCGCGAAACTTCAGGAAGAAGTCGCAGAAGCCTATGTGCTCGAGCACTCGGGCGATTATTTGCAAATTTACGATGCGGAGGGTGAGTGGATATATCGAGCGCCGTTTTTGCAGAAGATCTCCCTCCCACCACCTGTTCCGGATCAGGTAGAGCACTCCGTATATAAGGATGAGAAATTAGATGGCAGGCCGTTTCGCTTTCTGAGCCAGAGCCTTACCGTTCGCGGGCGACACTTTATGGTCCAAACGGGTTTGCCAACTCACGAAATGCTTCAGACTCTTGTGCTCTTTCGCCGGTATCTAGCGTTTTTCGCGCCGCTCATTCTGCTCGCGGCGTCGGGCCTTGGATACTGGGTGAGCGGAAGAGCCTTGGCGCCCGTAGACGCTCTCACCCGCAGCGCCCGTGCCATTGGTGGCACAAATCTGAGCAGCCGTCTGGAGCAATTGAACACGAGAGACGAACTGCAGCGACTCTCCGACACATTGAACGAAATGTTGGGCCGCATTGAGGCCGCGTTTCTTCGCGTAACCCAGTTCACCGCGGATGCCTCCCACGAACTTCGCACTCCCATCTCGCTGATGCGAACAGAAGCAGAGATTGCGCTTCGCAAGTCACGGTCCGAGGGCGAATACCGGGACGCATTGCGTCACATACTCGTGGAAGCGGAAAGAACTACAACGCTGATCGAAAAGCTGCTTTCACTGGCACGTGCCGACTCTGGAAGGGAGGCGCTGGAAATCCGTCCCTTTGACCTTCGCGAAACTGCGTTGAAGGTCGCAAGCGAATGGCGCACAGTGGCAGGTTCAAAGACCCTCTCCTTCACCGAGGGCATTACTCCGGACGAAGTGCCCATTGAAGGAGACGAAACTGTCTTACACCAACTGCTGAATATTCTGCTCGACAATGCGGTGAAGTACACTCCCGCTCGGGGCAAAATCGATCTTTCCTTGGATCAGACAGATAAGGCGGCGGTTCTCACCGTGGCAGACTCAGGCATCGGGATTGCGGACGAAGATCAACCCAAGATCTTCGAACGCTTCTATCGCGCCGACAAAGTCAGAAGCCGGGAAATGGGAGGAGCGGGGCTGGGCCTTGCGATTGCTTTTTGGATCGTAGAGCAACATCACGGCTCGATCGAAGTCCAAAGCTCGCCGGGGGAGGGATCGACCTTTGTAGTGAAACTCCCTCTGCAAAATGCGAGTCGGTCACCCTTTAGATGAGGTTCGGGGAGTGCACTTATTGTTTTCTCCCCCGTTCTGTCTCTCAGCACCGTTGTGCAGAGGGAGTTAGGAAATCCGGCCTCCACGTCAGCGTGAAGGCCGGCTTCGTTCTATGCGGCAGCTTGCTTACCTCTCTTGAGGAATGCCAGCAGGTCGGCGTTAATCGTTTCGGCCTCGGTGGTAGGCATACCGTGCGGAAAGTTCTTGTAGCTTTTGAATGTGCTGTTCCGCAGCAACTTTGCCGACAATGGTCCGGCCGCGACGTATGGCACGATCTGATCGTCTTCACTGTGCATCACCAGCACGGGCACAGTGATCTTCTTTAGGTCTTCGGTGAAGTCCGTCTGGGAGAAAGCCACGATGCCGTCATAGTGCGCCTTGGTGCCTCCCATCATGCCTTGGCGCCACCAATTCCAGATAATTCCCTGAGAGGGTTTCGCACCGGGCCGGTTGTAACCATAGAACGGTCCAGCCGGCAAATCGTAATAGAACTGGGCTCGGTTGGCGGCGAGTTGCGCCTGCAATCCGTCAAATACTTCCTTGGGCTGACCGGTCGGATTGGCCGCCGTCTTCAGCATCAGGGGCGGCACCGCGCTGATGATGGCCGCTTTCGCCACCCGGCTCTCGCCGTGGCGAGCCAGGTAGTGCACCACTTCGCCGCCGCCAGTCGAATGGCCGACATGAATCGCATCCTTGAGGTCGAGATGTGCGGTCAGCGCCGCCAGGTCGTCGGCGTAGTGATCCATGTCATGGCCGTCCCAGGTCTGGCTGGAACGCCCGTGTCCCCGCCGGTCGTGAGCAATCACGCGATAGCCACGTTGGCCGAAGAACAGCATCTGTGTGTCCCAATCATCGGCGGACAATGGCCAGCCGTGGCTAAATACGATGGGCTGACCCTTGCCCCAGTCCTTGTAATAGATCTCCGTTCCATCTTTCGTTGTAATCGTAGGCATGGGAATTCTCCTTGTGTTGTTTAAGTCAGCCAGAATTGTGGACTTTGCCGGTCTGCCAACATTTCGCGCGTCAGCATTGTCCGAGCCTCAGCAAGAGGCCTAGAATCACAGATCATCTCGTCACGCGAGAGTTGCGGTTACAAGTTCGATTCAGCATTTGAACCCTAGACTGGGCGCGTGTAAATGGGCGTAAACGACAAAGTGCAGGGCAAAACCGACATTACCACAACCGACGGATTGACGGAGATAGGCATCTTGCTTTATCCACGTGTGCAGATGTCGGCAGTCCTGGGACTCACCGACCTTTTCGGCGTCGCCAATCGGCTGAGTGTGGAGCACGGAGGCTCGAATCACAGGGAACTGCGCATTAGTCATTGGCAGTTACGTGATAGTCAAACTTTGGAGCTGGGACGAGTTTTCGATACCCACCAACAACCACCTCAAAAACTCGTCGGTTTGATCTTGCCGCCAAATCTCGATACTGACCCGCAGGGAGGGGCAATCCCCCAGCTTCAAGAATGGGTTGAAACGCAACATGCCTCTGGCTGTATCGTCTGCTCGGTTTGCGGAGGCGCTTTTCTTCTCGCCAAGACTGGGCTGTTAAACGGACGATCCGCCACGACTCATTGGTCGTTCTCAGAGACGCTCGCCGAGCGATTTCCTAAAATTAGGGTCGACACCGAAAAACTGATTATTGACGACGGGGACATCATTACGGCGGGCGGGCTTATGGCTTGGGTCGATTTGGGATTGAAACTTGTCGATCGCTTCCTAGGCCCGACCGTTATGCTTGAAGCTGCCCGGTTCTTTCTTGTGGATGTTTCGGGTCGACAACAGCGTTTCTACTCAAACTTTTCGCCAAAGCTGCACCATGGCGACGAACCCATACTCAAGGTTCAACAGTGGCTTCAGAAGTCTGATGTGAGTAGGCTGAGTGTCTCCACGATGGCCGCAAAGGCCCGAATGGGCGAACGTACCTTCTTGCGCCGATTTCAAAAGGCAACAGGTCTTACGCCAACGGAGTACGTACAGCATTTGCGCGTGGGGAAAGCTCGCGAATCGCTTGAGTTTTCATCGCTAGCCATGAAGGAAATTGCCTGGAAGGTTGGATATGAGGACTATGGAGCGTTCCGAAGAGTGTTCCAGAAAATCATGGGACTTTCGCCGGGCGACTATCGCCTCCGATTCAGCGTTCAAGGAAATAGAAATCATAGCTAATTGTAAGTTCAGTGAACGCCAGACACCCTATTGTTCTGAGCCCGAGATAGGCTCGTGGGGAATAGCTCCCGCCCTTTCGGCTGCCGAACACAATCGCGGTTGACGGGAAAACTAGAGTTATTCGGCCCAAAAGTCCGCTTGTAGGAAGTTTCACCAGATCGATACTGAGAAACGCGCTTGTGTTCATTGACTGGCCGAGTACGGGATTGTCGGCCAAACGGATACTACCCACAAATGGGGTTGCTGGGAGAAAGCATTCCCAAACGTTCACGAAGTCAAGGCGCTTTCGCCGCATCGTCGGCCTGTAATCGCATTACATTCGCCTGACGGACTCGCTGAAACCGGACTGGGCGTGTGCCCTCCAGAGAAAAACGGCAGATAACGTGCCCGCGGCGTTCGACGGGACACTTCTCCGGTGCGGTTTAAAGGCAAGACCCTGCGAAATTGCGGCGATTTTCAGCGATTCTTGTAGTAATGCAGCCCGACTTCTCTGCGACCCAGACTGTGTGGCGGAGGGAGAGGGATTCGAACCCCCGGTACCCTTTCGGGTACATCGGTTTTCAAGACCGACTGTTTCAACCACTCACACATCCCTCCGGCCGGTGTTACACAATTATAGCTTGCGGGTTTAGCGGACCTTCGATTTTCGCTCCTCAGAATTGCTCCCCGGTTTGAGACTCGGTGTCTGCCTGATGTATAAGACAAGCCTATGAAATGCGCTTCCCTGCTGCTTGCATTGGCGGTATTCACTGGCCTCGCATCTGGTCACGCAGAGGCTCAGAGTTCCGCTAAAACTGCCGATGACAAAGCCGGCCTCGCGAGCCGCACCGCCGGCTTGCAGAGGCGCGACGGCTTTTTTCCCTACTACTGGGATGATAAGAAAGGTGATGTGCTGTTTGAGCTCTCGCCGGGCGTGCTGGGCAGAGAGTTCCTTTACTTCACCGGGCTGGGTAGCGGCATCGGTTCGATCGAAGCATTCGCCGACCGAAGTTCTTTTGGCAGTGGATGGGTGTGCCGTTTTCGCCGGGTCGGGATGCGAGTGTTGGTGATCCAGGAAAACAGCGGCTTCCGCGCTCCAGCCGGAACTCCGGAGTTGCAGCAGTCCGTGGAATACAGTTTCCCCACTTCGGTGCTGGCCGCGCTGCCGATTGAAGCTGAGCAGGACGGTACCGTGCTGGTCAACGCAGATTCCCTGCTGGTTCGGGACGCCTTCGATCTGCTCTCGCAATTGCGGCGGCCGACTCGCGCCGTGGGCGGCGTGATGGTGAGAGAACAATCCGCCAAGGCCGTGGATTGGCGGCTGGATAAGGATCGCAGCGTTATCGATCTGGACCACACAGGAAGTTTTCCGCTGAACACCGAAGTGGAAGCGTTGCTGACCTTCGCCACGGATTCGGAGGGCGATCTGAACCAGCCTGATCCGCACACTCTAAGCGTGCGCGAGCATCATTCATTTGTGGCGATGCCGAGTCCGGGATATGAACCTCTGGAACAAGATGCCCGGGTGGGATTTATTTCCACCAGCTTCCAGGACTTTTCGCAGGCCTATGACCGTCCGCTTACGCGCTATCTGGTCGAACGCTGGCGCCTGCAGAAGAAAGATCCGAGCGCGGCGGTCAGTGAGCCGGTCAAACCGCTGGTCTTTTATCTGGACCGCGCGATTCCGGAACCGGTGCGATCGGCCGCCCGGCGCGGAGCGTTGTGGTGGAATACAGCGTTTGAACAGGCAGGATTCAAGAATGCGTTGCGCATCGAGGATCTGCCAGAGGGCGCGGATCCCATGGACATTCGCTATCCGACCATTCAGTGGACGAATCGTTCGGGGCGGGGCTGGTCGGTGGGGCAGAGCCATGTGGACCCGCGCACCGGCGAAATCATTCACTCTGTGGTGCAACTGGATTCGCATCGTATGCGGACGGTGAACAACTATTGGGAGTCGACGATCCCGGCGGGGCGTGATGCCGCGGAGCCGGCGCTGGATACGTTCGCGGCGTTTGACAATCTCGATCCCCAGACTAGCGAAGAACAGATCATGCTGAACCGGTTGGCGCTGCTGACCTGTCACGAAATGGGCCATGTACTTGGCCTGGAACACAACTTCGTCGCCAGTACGTACGATCGCGGCTCAGTTATGGATTATTTCGCGCCGCGGGTGCACATTCGTGCCGACGGCTCGGCCGATCTTTCCGACGCCTACATGCAGGGCGTGGGCAGCTACGATCGCCATGCCATCGAGTGGGGCTACAGTCAGGGTCAACCCGGCGGCAACGCGGAACAGGATCATGCGCGACGAGATGCCATTGTGCGCGCGGCCATCGCAAAAGGAATTGTGTGGGGCAACTACGAAGACCCGCGCTGGAATTCCTACGACGACGGACCTGATCCGGTGACCTGGCTCAAGGAAGTTCTGCCGGTCCGCGACGCCTTGCTGGCGCACTATGGCCCGAGAATGTTGCGCCCCGGCGAGCCGAATTCCGTGCTGGCATCGCGCCTGCCGCTGGTTTACCTGTTTCATCGCTACGCGCTGGGAGCTGCGGTCAACGTGGTGGGAAGCGCCAAGGTGCCGCTCTCACTGGCGGGCGATGGCCAGGCGCCGGTGAGCATCTGGCCGGCGGAGAGTCAGAAAGAGGCGCTGCGGCTGATGCTGCAGGCCATGACTCCTTCCAAACTTAATCTTCCGCCGGATGTGTGGCGGGCGCTGGCTCCGGTGGAGAATCGCGATCCCGACCCGGAGAGATTTACATCGTCAGCGGGATATCTTTTCAGTCCGCAGGATGGAGCGCGGGCGGTCACTGAAATTGTTGTGGGCGGGTTGCTCAACCCCAGGCGCATGGAAAGGCTGGCGGTGATTTCGCGGCAGGATGCGCAGGCGCTTTCGCCCGGAGGCGTGATCTCGGCTCTGGTGACTAGCGCGTTTTCTGACTCCGCGAAGACGCCGCCGGAGCGCGACCTGGCCGGCGTGGTGCAAACAGAAGTCGCCGAAAGATTGATGGTACTGGCGGCGAATACAGATGCCACTCCGGAAGTACGGGCTGCGGCTCTGGCGGGAGTGCGGGATGTGCAGAGTGCGGCGAAAGCGCATGCAGCGGGCAATCCGGCTGCGCAGCAGATTGGTCACGAGATCATTCTCTTCCTGCAGGATCCGGTGCAAAATACGCCCAAGTTGAAATCGTCGGGCGCGCCGCCGGGGCCGCCGGTTTAGTCAGACATGCACGGAGAGCGCGGGCGTTGGCACAGTTATGCTCGGCGCAGGGTGGTTTGGAATTTCCTGATTAATTCTGGCCCGGTGTGGGGCTCCTCGAATTCAAAACCGTAGCGGAAGACGTTACGGTTGCGCACGACCGCCAGGACAGTGATTGCTTCGAACGGAAATCTGATCTCCAGCTTCACGGCTTCCCCGATCGGTAAGTCCACCGGAAGAACAGCGGAAGTGCCGGATTCGCTGATATCCAGGGTGCGGCCGGGAACCAATCCGTCTCTCTGAGAAAAAATAATTACATCCATTTCCATCGGAATTCTTGGGGACCCACGAGTTTCGGCCTTAGTCCCAGTTTGCAAGGTTCGTCCCTCCCATGGCTATGTAGAGCAGTAGCATGGCAAGCAATCTGTGAGGGCGTGTGGGGACGCTTTCCGGTTTTCCGACCGCGTTTACGATGCTCTGGGTGGATGCTTGGCTTCGTAGGCGGCTATCTCTGATTGATGCTGTAGGGTAAGCCCGATGTCATCGAGCCCTTCGAGCAGGCAGTGACGAGTGAAATCGTCGATCGGGAAGGTGGCGGAGAATCCGCGATCGTCTTCGACCTTGCGTTGCTCCAGATCGATGTGCAGGTGGTAGTCGGGATGTTCGGTCGCGCGACGGGTGATTTCTGCGACTTCGTCCTCAGTCAGCACGACTGTGAGTATTCCGTTCTTGACGCAGTTGTTGGCGAAGATGTCGGCGAACGAGGGAGCGATCACCGCCCGGAAACCGAAATCCTCCAGCGCCCAGACGGCGTGTTCCCGCGATGACCCGCAGCCAAAATTCTTTCCCGGTCACCAGCACGCTGGCTCCTGCGTGGCGCGGATGGTTCAGGGAGAAAGAGGGATCGTGCGAGCCGTCTTTGCCGCGGCGCCAGTCGTAGAACAGGAACTCGCCAAAACCGGTGCGTTCAATTCTCTTGAGGAATTGCTTGGGGATGATCTGATCGGTATCGATGTTGGACCGATCCAGGGGAGCGACTTTGCCTTTATGTTTGCGGAACGGTTGCATTAGGCCTCCGGTTCGCGGCGGGCGAGACGCCCGCCGGACAGCCGGCGGGACGCCGGCGCTACATTTATTTACTGAAACTTCCAATTACGGATATCGGTGAAGTGGCCGGCAATGGCGGCCGCGGCGGCCATCATGGGACTGACCAGATGGGTGCGTCCGCCGCGTCCCTGGCGTCCTTCAAAATTGCGATTGCTGGTCGAAGCGCAACGCTCGCCGGGTTGCAGGATGTCCGGGTTCATACCCAGGCACATGGAGCAGCCCGACTCCCGCCACTCGAAACCGGCTTGCTGGAAAACCTGGTCGAGACCTTCCTGCTCCGCCGCGTGTTTCACCGACTGCGAGCCGGGGACCACCATGGCCCGCACCTTCGGATTCACGTGATGCCCTTTGGCCACGCGGGCAGCGGCGCGCAAATCTTCAAGACGCGAGTTAGTGCACGAGCCGATAAAAACCCGATCGATCGAAATATCTTCCACTCGGGTTCCGGGTTGAAGCCCCATGTACTCCAGCATGCGCTCGGCGCTGCGGCGATCGGCATCGGTTTTCAGGTCGCTGAGTTCCGGCACTCGACCGCTCACCGCAACCACCATCCCGGGATTCGTTCCCCAAGTCACGAACGGAGAAAGTTTGGTGGCGTCAATTTCCACGATCTTGTCGTAGCGCGCGCCGGGGTCAGAAGGCAGGCTGCGCCAGTGCGCCAGCGCTTTTTCCCAATCGCCATTTGAAGTTTTGGGCGCAAACCGGCGGCCCTTGATGTAAGTGAAAGTGATTTCGTCGGGCGCCACCATACCGGCGCGGGCACCAGCTTCGATGCTCATGTTGCATAGAGTCATCCGGCCTTCCACCGACAGCGAGCGCACGGCTTCGCCCGCATATTCGATGACGTGGCCGGTCGCGCCGTCGGTCCCGATCTGGCCGATGATGCCGAGCGCGAGATCTTTTGCGGTTACCCCATCGGCCAGCGCACCCCGCACATCGATCAGCATGGTTTTTGGCTTGCGCTGCGTCAGGCACTGTGTGGCCAGAACGTGCTCGACTTCGGATGTGCCGATGCCGAAAGCCAGCGCCCCAAAAGCGCCGTGGGTGCTGGTGTGGCTGTCGCCGCAAACGATGGTCATGCCCGGCTGCGTAAGCCCCAACTCCGGGCCAATCACGTGCACGATGCCTTGATCCGGCGAGTCCATGTCGAACAAGGGGACTCCGAACTCTTTGCAGTTTTTTTGCAGCGCCTGAATCTGGCGGGCCGCGATGGGATCCGTGATGGGAGTGCCGCGCGGCTCGGTCGGAATATTGTGATCGACGGTTGCCACCGTCCGATTGGGCTGACGCACCCGGCGTCCAGCCACGCGCAGCCCGTCGAACGCCTGCGGAGAAGTGACCTCATGGACGAGGTGCAGGTCTATGTAGAGAATCGGCAGACGGTCTGGAGGCTCGGTGACGACGTGCTCATCCCAGACTTTCTCGAATAAAGTGCGCTTTTCAGGCATGGGGGCCAGCTTGTCCGCACAGCTATTTTATCAATAAAGGCGTGGAAGGGTTTGAGAGTTGTCTATGTGGCGTCGGGTCGGAATCTGCACCACACGGGTATGAGATTATGATGATGCATTCATGATTGACGGAAAATGATCAACGGAAGATGATTAACGGCAAACACATTGCGGTGGTGCTGCCCGCGTACAACGCGGAGAAGACGCTGGCCGCGACGGTAGCGGAGTTGCCCGACCTGGTCGACATTCGGATTCTGGTGGACGATCACAGCTCCGATCGCACTGTCGAAATTGCTAAGCGACTGGGCTTGCAGTTTTTCGTTCACGACCAGAATTATGGCTACGGCCGCAATCAGCAGACCTGCTACCGGGAGGCGCTGGCGGCGGGCGCGGACGTAGTCATCATGGTTCATCCCGACTATCAATACACACCGCTGCTGGTAACCGCGATGGCAAGCATGGTGGCTTATGACGTCTACGATGTGGTGCTGGGATCACGCATCATCGGCGGACAGGCGCTGCATGGAGGCATGCCGTTCTATAAATATGTCGCGAACCGCTTTCTCACCGCGTTCGAGAATATGTTTCTGGGGATCAAGTTGTCCGAATATCACACCGGCTATCGTGCCTTCAGTCGCAAAGTCCTGGTAGAGCTCCCCCTGCTGGAAAACTCGGATGACTTTGTATTCGACAACCAGATGCTGGCGCAATGCGTAAATTTCGGCTTCCACATCGGCGAGGTCTCGTGCCCAACCAAATATTTTGAGGAGGCATCCTCCATCAATTTCGGGCGCAGTGTGACTTACGGACTGGGCGTGATCAGAACAACCTTGCAATTCGCCCTGCAAAAATGGGGGATGGGTCACTTTCGGATTTTCAGCGCGAAAGGCAGAAAGCTGGAGACCGAGGATACCAGCTATTACGTGCAGGGGGCTGTGGGGCCTCCAAGGTAGCCGCCGAACGCCTCCGGGGGAGAGTCTGATTCCGCTGCATGCCAGATCGCCTCGTAACAGAATGACATCTCGCAACGGGATGACGCTTCGTGGATTGAGGCCAAGCGGGAAATCGACTTCCGCGTTTGACATCGTCCGCACGTCCTCCTAACCTTGTCAGTCTCCGGCTATGAAAGTTCTTGTTATCGGAAGCGGTGGGCGCGAGCATGCCCTGGTTTGGAAGCTGCGTCAATCGGCGCGCGTTTCACAGGTATATTGCGCACCTGGCAACGGCGGAATCGCGGAAATAGCTGAGTGTTTGCCCGCGGACGTGAAGAACGTTGACTCACTGGTGGCCATTGCTGAACAGGTTCGCCCGGATCTTACCGTGGTTGGGCCGGAACTGCCCCTCGCGCTGGGGGTGGTAGACAAATTCGCGCAGCGCGGCTGGCGGGTTTTTGGTCCGAGCAAGGCCGCCTCGCAACTGGAGTCGAGCAAGAGCTTCGCGAAAGAATTCATGCAGCGGCATCGCATTCCCACCGCGAACTTTGCCATCTGCGATTCCATCGACGAGGTTTTGAAAGCCTTGCCGCACTTTCACGCGCCCGTAGTGGTGAAAGCGGACGGTCTGGCTGCAGGCAAAGGTGTGGTGATTTGCAAAACCAAGGAAGAGGCGGCGTCGGTCGCGGCCGAGATGTTTGGCGGAAAGACTTTGGGTGAGGCAGGACGACGCGTGGTGCTGGAAGAATGTCTTACCGGGGACGAGCTTTCGTTTCTGGTGGTGAGCGATGGAGAGCGCGTGGCGCCCCTGGTGGCAGCGCAGGATCATAAACGCATCGGGGATGGCGATACCGGACCCGAATACCGGCGGCATGGGCGCTTATTCCACCCCGAAGATCGTTGACGATCAGATGACGCAGTGGCTGTTGCAGCACGTGGCGCGTCCCGTGGTAGCGGGCATGAAAGCGGAAGGGGCGGAGTACAAGGGCATTCTCTACTGTGGCCTGATGATGACGGCGCGCGGTCCCATGGTGCTGGAATTTAACTGCCGCTTCGGCGATCCCGAGACGCAGCCGATTCTGATGCGGCTCGAAAGCGATCTGGTCGAGGCCCTCGAGGCTTCGATTGAAGGCCGGGTCAGCGAGGGCGATTTCCGATGGTCGCACGACGCTTCGGTGTGCGTCGTGATCTCGTCCGGTGGATACCCCGGCACCTTCGAAGCCGGAAAGAAGATTCTCGGGCTCGATGAGGCGGACAAAGTTGAGGGAGTCAAAGTGTTTCATGCGGGCACGAGCCGGCACGATGGCGCGTACTTCACAGCGGGAGGTCGAGTGCTGGGAGTAACGGCGCGGGCGTCGGATCTAAAGACCGCGGTTGATCGTGCGTACGAGGCGGCGTCGAAGATTGCATTTGAGGGCGCGCACTACCGTAAAGACATTGCCGCCAAAGCGGTTAGGAAGTAGCTTCTCGTTTCTAGTTTCTGGTCTACAACAATTTAAGACTAAGGGAGATTCATGAGCACAAAGCCGCGGGTTTCGATTGTGATGGGAAGCGATTCCGACCTCGATGTCATGCGCGAGGCAGCCAAAGCGCTGGAAGAGTTTGGCATCGAGTACGAGATCGATGTCACTTCCGCGCATCGCTCGCCTGAGCGTACCGCCGAATTTGCCCGCAAGGCTGCGGCGCGTGGGATTCGCGTGATCATTGCCGGCGCCGGCGGCGCCGCGCATCTGGCGGGCGTGATCGCGGCCCACACGACGCTGCCGGTGATCGGCGTCCCGATTCCGTCCACTTCGCTGCAAGGCATGGATTCGCTGCTGGCCACGGTGCAGATGCCGGCCGGCATCCCGGTCGCGACAGTTGCCATCGGCAAGCCCGGCGCGACCAACGCCGGAATTCTCGCAGCGCAAATTATGGCTTTGTCCAGCGAACCGCTTGCCAAGAAACTCGACGCCCACAAAGAAAAGTTGGCGAATAGCGTGGACGAGAAATCCAGAAAGCTGAAGATTACGCTGGGAGCATCGTAGGTTGATCAATTGTAGGCGCGAGCGTCCCGCTCGTGCAGGAGCGGCACAGGCATTGCCGCACGAGCGGGACGCTCGCGCCTACATTTCTTTCTTACAGATTCAAGCTTTTCAGATATTGCCTCAACGGTCCGCCCAGGTCGGGGCGCTTGAGCGCAAACTCCACTGTGGCTTTGAGAAATCCCAGTTTGTCGCCGGTATCGTGACGTTTTCCGTCGAACACGTAGCCGTAAATCTTTTCTTTTTTCAGTAACTGCTTCAGGCCGTCGGTAAGTTGCAACTCGCCTCCAGCGCCGGCCTTGATGTCCGACAAAGTTTCGAAAACGGTCGGAGTAAGAACGTAGCGACCGATGACCGCGAGGTTGGATGGTGCGTCTTCCGCGCGAGGCTTTTCCACCATGCCCACCACTTCATACAGCTTGCCATTGGATCCGGGCACGGGCTTGGCGTCGAGCACGCCATAAGCGGAAATGCCTGGGCCTTCGATCACCTGGGTAGCAAGAACCGAGCACTGCGTTTTCTCGAAAACATTCATGAGCTGCTTCAGGCAGGGAACTTCGGCGTCGATCACATCATCGGCAAGCAGGACAGCGAAAGGCTCGTTGCCAACCAGCTCGCGGGCGGTGAGTACGGCGTGGCCGAGGCCGAGCGCTTCTTTCTGACGCACATAAGCAATGTGGATCAGATCCGAAATCTGGCGCACGATCTGGAGAAGGTCGGTCTTGCCGCGCTCCTCCAGCATCTTTTCCAACTCATAGCTGACGTCGAAATGGTCTTCGATAGCTTGTTTGCCGCGTCCGGTCACGATGATGATCTGATCGCAACCGGCCGCGACCGCTTCTTCCACGCCGTACTGGATGATGGGCTTATCCACCAGCGGCAACATCTCTTTGGGCATTGCCTTGGTGGCCGGCAGGAATCGGGTACCCAGGCCGGCGGCGGGGAAAACGGCTTTGCGAACTCTCATCGTCATACTGACTTCCTTGCCTTTTGAAGCGAGCATAAATCCACTTGCGGTGATCCCGTGATTCTAAATGCTGCCCGGATGACCGGAGAGCAATTTAAAGTGTCGGGCTGTCGCTCCCCAACATGCTCCTGCGAATAATTTTCATAGGCACTGACCCCTGCCGCATGAAGCGGTCGTGAAATTCCTGCAGGGTGAATTCGTTGCCCCGCAGCTTCCGGTAATCTTCCCGCAACTTCAAGATCTGCAGCTTCCCCAGAGTGTAGTAAAGGTAGGTTGGGTCGGAAGTCCCGCGCTTGGCTTCTTCTTCAGCCACGGGCGGAACCTGAAACCCTTCCTCCACGAAAAATTTCTGCGCCTGGTCCAGAGTCATTTTGCCGGTGTGCATTTGGATGCCGGCGATGAAGCGCGCGTCACGCAGCAGTGCGTCCAGCAATTGTCCAAGACGCAATTTTGGATCGTGATTGCCGTAGCCTTCGTCGAGCATCATCTGTTCCGTGTAGTGTGCCCAGCCTTCGGCGTTGCTGGTGTTGTAGAGCAACTTGCGAGTTTTGGACGGGGCCGCCTGCAGCCAGAGGAACTGAGTGTAGTGACCGGGATAGACCTCGTGAATGGCGGTGCTGACGATGGTGCCGCGGTTGAATCCCTCCATCCACTCCTCGACCTTCTCCGGTTTCCAGTCGGGCTCGGGCAGAGTCACGTTGAACATGGCTTCTTTGGCGACAGTTTCATAGGCGCCGGGCGTGTCCATGGACGCGGTGCTCAGGGCGCGAGCGAATGGCGGCGTCTCCTCCACGATCGGCGGATTGGTTGAGGGCAGCGTAATGATTTTCTTCTGCTGAATAAACTGGCTGAGACCGCCCAGGGTGTCACGGAAAGTCTGCAGCAGTTGATCGGCCGGCGGATGATCTTTTCGCAGATCAGCCAGCACCTCCGCCAGAGTGCGGTGAGGATCGATCTGGGCAGCCACCAGCTTTAATTGTTGCTGGTTGCGCCGCAGGTCTGCATATCCGATCTCCAGCAGGCGAGCGAGAGGGATATCAAGCATCTCGTCGTACTGCAGCTTCTTGCTGAAATTCTCTGCCCCCAGACGAAAATCGCCCTTTGACTCAGGCAGCATATCGTTGCGAAGGAATTTCTGATACTTAGTCAATGCTTCCACGACGCCGTCGTTGCTGGCTTTGAAGTCGGCCTGCAATTTAGGGTCTTTCACCGCCTGGAAGGCTTTCGGGACATCGCTTCGGAAGAACTCGATGGTGTCGGGCAATTGCTGTAACGCCACCTCGGTGTAGACTCGCGGCGGATTGCTCAGGTTTTGGCGGGCCGACTCTAAAGCTTTGGGAATCTCGCGCTCGCGTGCGATTACGGAAGCAAGGCGCTGATCGAGTGGAGCGAAGTTGCGCCTCATAATAAGGAAGACGCCGTAACTTACGCCCGACGAGTAAACGTCAGGATCCCTTCTCCACATCTGAATGGTTTGCAGTTCAAGCAGGTTGGCCTGAATCGCGGAGGACAAAACTTCCAGGTCGCCGCGGGATTCTTCCGGCAGTTCGCTTTCCTGGATCGCGCTGAACTGTGCCTTAAATTTCGTCAGTCCGGCAATCTGGGCTTCAACGGCTGCACGTGAGTAGTCCTCCAGTTTGTGGTCATACTGGTGGAATCCGGCCTGCGTGGCGGCGGTGGGGTTGGACTGGAAGTAGAAATCGAAATACTCATCCACCAGCCTGTCGAAGGCGGCACGGGTTGTCTGGGGATGATGCGCCGCCGGCTTGCGCTATGCCGGCCGGGATGAACAGAAAGAATTGAACCAGAACACAAAGTATGGAGGTCAGGGGTCGTTTGATCATTCGGGTGTAAACAGGCCTCGAGATTTACAGGTATGGCGTGACATAACAAACATGAAACCAGTTGAGAAATCAGACCGCACAATTACCGTGAGCCCGCGGCTACGACGGAACCGACGGCAAACTTTGTGCCGCGGGCGACAATTCCTCCAGAAGATTCCGCAATTGTCCCAGCACTTCCGGTGCCGATACGGCTTTTGAGACGTATTTCAGCGTGCCGTCAGGTGCGAACTGGGCGCCGCGTTGCGACGAAACGAATTTTGCCAGTTTTCCCGGATCGATTTCCGCATTCTCGCGAAACTTGATGCTGACCACGTCCCGTTTGCGTTCAATTGTGGTCGCGCCAATCCGTATCGCCAGCAATTTCAATGCCGCATAGTCCAGAAGATTTCGCACCGGCGCCGGCGGCTCGCCGTAACGGTCCTCGAGTTCGGCGCGCACATCACCCAACTGCGACTCAGTTTCCACCCCAGCTACCCGTTTATACATCCGCAGGCGCTGGTTTTCTTCCGGAATGTACTCTACTGGGATGCGTATATTGAGTCCCAGGTTGAGTTGGGTTTCAGCTTCGTCCGCCGCGGCTTCGCCTTTCATCTCTCGGACGGCGCGATCGAGCATCTGGGTATAGAGCTCGAAGCCGATGGCTTCAATATGTCCGCTCTGCTCTCCGCCCAGCATATTTCCCGCGCCGCGGAGTTCGAGATCGAGAGCTGCGATCTTGAAGCCCGCGCCCAGGTCGGAAAATTCCTTCAGCGCCGCCAGTCGCCGGCGCGCGATCGGAGTCAGCTCAATTTCCGCCGGCAGCAGCAGGTACGCATAAGCCCGGCGATTCGACCGCCCCACGCGTCCGCGCAATTGATAGAGTTCGGAAAGCCCCAAACGGTCGGCGCGATTGATCAGAATGGTGTTGCACAGGGGAATGTCGAGGCCATTCTCAATAATAGTGGTCGAGACCAGTATGTCGGCTTCGTGATGCATGAATTTGAGCATCACTTTTTCCAACTCGCCTTCCGACATTTGGCCGTGACCCACGATGATGCGCGCGCGCGGCGCCAACGTCTGCAGCTTGGCCGCGATCTCCCAGATGCTGTCAACGCGGTTGTGGACGAAGAAAACCTGGCCGCCGCGCTCGAGTTCCTGCTCGATCGCGGACTGAATCAACTTTTCGTCCCAGCTGGCGACTACGGTTTGAATTGCGATGCGATCCTTGGGCGGGGTTTCGATGACGCTCATGTCGCGCAGCCCCACCAGCGACATGTGCAAGGTTCGCGGAATTGGCGTCGCCGACATGGTGAGCACGTCGACCTGCTTGCGCATCTGCTTCAGCCGCTCTTTGTGCCGTACTCCGAAGCGCTGCTCTTCATCGACCACCAGCAGACCCAGGTCGGCGAACTTTACGTCTTTCGAGATCAGCCGGTGCGTGCCAATCAGGATGTCGATTTTTCCTGCCTCAACTCGTTGCAGAATTTCCTTCTGCTGTTTCGGAGAGCGGAAGCGGCTGATCATTTCGATGGTGACAGGAAACGCGGCAAAACGTTGCTTGAAAGTTTCGTAGTGCTGAAATGCCAGCACGGTTGTGGGCGCGAGTACAGCCACCTGTTTGTTGTCACTGATAGCCTTGAAGGCCGCGCGCATGGCGATTTCTGTCTTGCCGTAGCCCACGTCGCCGCAAAGCAGACGATCCATGGGCTGTCGTGATTCCATATCGCGCTTTACGTCTGCAATCGCGGTTTCCTGATCTTCGGTCTCGTTAAACTCAAAGGTGTCCTCGAACTCGCGCATCCATTCATTGTCGGGCGAGAAGGCGTGGCCGTCTGCGGTCTTGCGCTCGGCGTAGAGCTTGAGCAGTTCGTCGGTCATGTCCTTCATGGCCTTACGAACCCGAGCCTTGGTTTTCGACCAGGCCGCAGTGCCGAGATGATTCAGCACCGGCTTGGCCCCCTCCGATGACCGGTACTTCTGCACCAGGTCGAGGCGCGTCAGCGGCACGTAAAGGCGCGCGCCTTCGGCGTATTCCAGCAACATGAATTCGGCGTTGCCGTCGCCCTGATTGATCTCTTTCAATCCCTGATACTGTCCAATGCCGTGCTCGACGTGAACCACGTAATCGCCCACCTGCAAGTCGCGGAAATCGGAGAGGAACGCAGAAGTCTTGGACTTGTGCCGCTGCGGGCGTGAGACCACCGAATCCGATTCGTCGAACAGATCGCGCGCGCCCAGGATCGAAAGATTCGCGTCCGGAAAGGTGACCCCGTCAGGAACGTAGGCCTTGGCCAGCGTTGCGGTGAGCAGTTCGCCGGAGAAATAGGAAGTTTCGTCGGCGTAGCTTTCTCCGCTACGCGTCCGGCTGCCCAGGCGAAACGACACGGCGTACTCGCTGAAGATGTCAGCCAGGCGCTCGACTTCGCCGGTATTGGGAACGGCAATCAGAACTCGCTTGTTGTCCGCGATCAGCCTCTTTACTTCCTCGAGCATCGCCGGAACCGAGCCGTGGAAGCGGGGTGTAGGCTGAGAGTGGAATACGATCGCTGCTTCGGAATCATCGGGGCGCTCGATGGCAAGATGCTCGACGTCGGCTCCCGGCAGGCTCGACAAATTCTTCCACCAGTCATCCGGCGAAAGATAAAGATCCGCGGGCTGCACCAGTTTGCCGACGCCACTGCTTTCATGGGCCGCTTCGATGCGCGACCAGGCGTGGTCGAACTCGGACTTGAGAGTATCCGGTTCATCGGCCAGCACCAGGGCCCGCGGCAGCAGATCGAATACGGTGTGATTCGCGCCGGCCACCGGCGTGTAGAACTCCCATCCCGGAAACACGGTCACGCCGCCGGCGCGTACCGCCTGCTCGATAATTTCTTCGTTGCCCGTGATGCGCTTTCCCGACAGACGGGCATGAACCGCACCCAAAAGCTCTTCGCTGACCGGAGTTTCGGTGAGAGGAAGTAGCAGCGCTTCATCGACGGGATTGGAGGAGCGCTGGGTGGCGGGATCGAACTTGCGGATGGACTCGACTTCGTCTCCGAAGAACTCAATTCGCACCGGGCGCTCGTCTTCCGGCGAATAGACATCCAGGATGCCGCCGCGCAACGCGTATTCTCCGGGCATTTCGACGACATCGGTGGAGTGATAGCCGACCGTGTTCAGATGCGGCAGCAGCGAGTCGACGTCAAGCATTTCGCCGCGGCGCACGGTTCGCGCCAGGTCGGCGTAATACTCGGCCGAGCGCAGGCGCAGGGCGGTGGCGGCAATCGGTGAGACCACGAACGAGGCCGCGCCGGTCGCAATTTTCCACAGCGCGACTGCACGCTCTTCCTGGATCTCCGGATGCGGTGAAAGATTCTGGAAAGGCAGGACATCGTGATTGGGAAGCAAAACCACGGAATCGGGATCGGCCGCGCCGGTCAGCTCACAGAAGGCTTGCAACACCGGAACCAGGTCTTCAGCGACACGATTATCCGCGACCACGATGATCAGGGGGCGTCCCGCCGCCTTCTGCAGAAGCACCAGCAGCAAGGCTTTCGCGGCGGGAACCAGTCCGGAGACACGAATCCGCCCCGCGCTCTCCTTTAGATGGGAGGCCACACGCGAAAAAGCGGGTAACTTTTCTACGTCCGCGAAGAGATCGCGAACGAAGGGGAGGACCATTGCAATTTGATTTTAACAGGCCGGGACGGAACGCGCCGAACGTCGATGGTCCGCGCAGCCCAGACGTTCCCATCCAGGCGGCGAGGAATCGATTCCTACGTGCCGCGCAACAGCGGGCGGGTAAGGCAGGTGGGTCCGCCTCCTCCATTCACGCATAGTTCTGCGCCGGGAAAGGTTCGCACGTCAAATCCGGATTGGCGGAGCTTCTGGTTGGTCTTTTTGTTCTCTTCGAGAGCCAGCAAACATTTATTCCCCAGCGAGAGGACGTTGCAAGCCAGCGTCTCACGTTCCGAAGAATCGATCTCAATCAGGCTGTAGCCGCGGGCTTGCAGCAGCTCGACGGTCTCCACCGCCAGCCAGGACAAATCCACCAGAACAGTACGCTCATCGAGCAGGCTCATCAGCGACATGAGATGCAGACAGGCGGCGGGCCCGGACCCGTAAGGCAGAGGTGCGGAGATTACTTCCACGCCGTGAGGTTGAAGCAGTTCTCTCATCTGAACGATGCCGGCAGCGTTGGTGCGATAGCCTTGTCCGATCAGCAGCGTGGTGGAGTCGAGCCAAACCATGTCGCCGGCCTCGGCTTTTCCTGGCGGATCAATTTGTCCGGCTGCGGGAATGCCAAGGCTGCCGCAGTATTCGACATGGCGGCGCGACTCGGGAACGCGGTTGGGCTTTCCCGGATTCAAGCCGATGACGCCGTGATCGGTGGCCAGAGAAGGATCGTGAGTGTAGACGGCATCGAGCGAGAGGTCAGGCGCAGCGGGCAAATTCAGGACTTCCGCCCCGGCGGATTCCAGCTCGCGGCAAAGTTGATCGTGCTGCGACTGCGCGGCTGAGAATTCAGGCGGATGGAAAAATCCCAGCTCTCGCCAGCGTTCGGACCGGGCAGGAATATCCCATCCGGCCGCGCGCGGAGTACAAACCAGCACGCGCTGAAGCGGGGCCACCATGGAATGCCCATTGAACAGCTGGCCAGCGAGCGCCTGCCCACCTGACTTTTCTGAGTTGCTCAAAGATTGCGACCGCCTTCCCGTCCTGCAATCTAAACAGGTCTTATGGCAAAAGCAATCTGGGAAGGCGCAGTTCTTGCGGAATCAAACCAGTGCGTGGAAGTGGAAGGCAATCAGTATTTCCCGCCCGACGCTATCAAGGCCGAGCACTTCAAACCGAGTGCGACTCACACCGTGTGTCCTTGGAAGGGCACCGCCAGTTATTACGACGTCGAGGTAAGCGGCAAGCGTAATCATGATGCCGCATGGTTCTATCCCGAACCCAAAGCGGAGGCCAAGCAGATCAAGGGATATGTGGCGTTCTGGAAGGGCGTGAAGGTGGATAAGTAACGGCGCGTTGAGGAGCGTGCGAGCAGATGGCTGATCCAGGGTAGATGGTGTAGGCTTTTCTGAAATGGGCCAGGTGCAGAGGTTGAAATGAGGAGTTTTAGCCTGCTGTTATTGCGTCTTGTGCTGACCGCCCTCATCGCAATCTCTCCCCTGCGGTCGGACACCGGCCAACCGAGTAAATCGCCTGAACCCTACGAAGACCCCGATGCCTATGAAGTCTATTCCGCTGTCCTTTCGACGGGCGGTGGGTGGCAAGATTCCAAGTCTCTCCTGATTCTTCAGAACATTCCACCGAAGGAATGGCCGATCGGTTCGCCTCAAAGTGCTCTTCAAGGGGACGCCGAGTTCACCAGACAGTTTGACGGTATCTTCAAGACTTTCGAACAGGCGAACCGCCAACCATTGCTGTTGCAATATCACTTTGCTATCCCAAAGCCTTACCAAATTGTTAGCTCGGCAGAACTGGACGCAGCTTTTCGTCGTCGCGCTGCGAATACCGCCGACGATGGCTGGGACGGCTTCCGGCAAAGCTTCCCTGACTCCACGGGCTATCTGATTCTTTCTGCTGTGGGCTTTAACTCCGAAAAAACCATCGCCGTCGTTTATGTTGAGTACCGTTGTGGCGGTTTGTGCGGATCTTCACGCTATAACATTCTGGAAAAGCGAGCCGGGCACTGGGTTCTAAGCACCCCAAAAGGTCTCAAGTCTGAGATGACCGGGAACTCCTGATCGAATTCAGCGGAAAGATAAATTTACAGGAGTTTGTTGGGGAACAACCAGCCGGGCGGGATTCGCGAGAGTGTGAGCCTACGCACTGGCTGCGGACCGCAGTTCTCCTGAGTGCTTTGCCGGAGCCAGCACGATCAGGACTACACCGATGACGGCGAGCGCCGCCACACCCCACAGTTCTTCGCGTGCGACCAGATTGCGCAATGCCTGCGCCCCCATAAGCGCGGCGTGAGCAAGGCTCGACCACGCCGTGAAAGCGATCAGGCTGCGATTCGCCGCCGGGTTACGGGCTGCCAGTAGCAGGAAGACACCGAGTGTGACATAAAGGCTAAACATCATCGCCAACGCGGGCTCTTGCCGCACAAACATCGTCAAGGGATAAACTAAAGCGAGAAAGATCACGCCCACCACGACCAGCACAACCTTCAGCGCACGTTCTCGGCTCATACGATCCCTCCTGTTAAAAACGGAAATTGTGAAAAGTGCCGTACACGCCGTTGCCGTAGAAGACCGTTGAAGAGGGCATGTTAGGTCGGACGGGAAGCAAAGGTCAATCACGGGGCAGAGACCAGTCACTCCGGGATGGGCAGACCAGAAGTCAGGGTCAGACCCCAACTCCAGTCTCTTGACGCAATCTGGCGATGTCCCGTGTCGGCGCACTCCCGAAGAAGCGGCTGTATTCCCTGCTGAACTGCGAAGCGCTTAGATAACCGACGCGCTGACTCGCGCTAGCGGCGTCCATGATCGTCGACAACATGAGACGCCTCGCCTCTTGAAGGCGCAGCACCTTTTGATAGTGCAGCGGGCTCATCGACGTGACGGACTTGAAGTGCTCGTGGAAAGAGGAAACACTCATGTGCACCATCTCGGCCAGATCTTCGACCTTCATGGGTTGAAAGTAGTTGTCGCGCAGCCAGGAGATGGCCTTCGTAACCCGATGCACGCTCGACTCGGCAAACCCTATTTGAGCTACGCGGACTCCAATGGGGCTGCGTAGCAGGCGGATCAGAATCTCATCCATCACCAGCGGGGCAAGGAGTTCGGCGTCCCTAGGCTCTCCCAGGCATTCCATCAACCTCGTCGCGGCGTCCACCATGCTTGCGTCGATCGCAGCAAGATAAACTGCGCTTCGTTCCTGCAGCGGCGGCAGGCCGTGCGGAAACACTTTTAAGACCAGTTCCGCAATCTTGTGCGGGTCGAGATCCAGCCTTATAGAGAGGTAGGGCTCGGACTGGCTGGCGCGCGTGACCTGAGCCGCCACCGGCAGAGCGACGGAAAAGACGATCATGCGAGATGAACCGTACTCAAAGACTTCGTCCCCGACTATAACGGTCTTCGCCCCCTGTGGAACGATGCACAAAGACGAGACGCTTAGCGCATGCACACACTCCTTGTTGACTCGTGAAAAACGGCTGACGTGCAAACCAGGAATGCGCAGGTCGAAAGTGCCGTCATGCGGGGCGTAGGCGGCGATGAGGCGGGCCAGTTTGGCTGAGTCTGGTTTATTCGGGTCCACTCCATCACCCACCTGCCGCATAGACACCACTTTGCCATTGGTCTTCACGCCTTCGACAATATGCTTTTTGCGAAACATTATTGTGCTCACTGCGCTTGCGCGAGAAGGGCCACGTCAAGCTTCGAATAGTACTTCTTCACATCCTTCGCTCCGTATTTTTTACGGAATTTCTCGACGACATGCGAGACTCGTGCGGCATCCGTGATGGGAACAGCCTGAAACTCACCTTGTGCGCTGCCCGCATTGATTCGAAGCGAGGGGTTCTTCAGCACGTTCTTGTACCACTGCGTATCCGACCCCTGCACCGGCAGGAGATAAAGTTTGTCTTCGTCTTTGTCCAATACGAACCAGATCGGGTTTGAAATTGCCTTCCCTGACTTTCTGCCGGTCACAGTGATGTTGATTTCCTGAGATCGGGAAAGATGGTTTTTTAGAGTATCGTTTGAGCCTGTCATGTGCACTCCTTCCGCTGATTATGCTCGTGTCTCTACTCTCTACGCGATCATCAGTCTGATTTACTTGTGGTATTGGGCGTCGCTGACCTGCTCCATCCAGTCGACCACCTTGCCGTCCTTCTTTTCCTGAATGGCGATATGCGTCATGGCGGTTGTCGGCGTAGCTCCATGCCAGTGCTTCTCGCCGGGCGAGAACCAAACGACATCGCCCGGGCGGATTTCCTCGATCGGGCCGTCCCAACGCTGCGCCCAGCCGCAGCCGGCCGTGACGATGAGAGTCTGGCCGAGCGGATGCGTGTGCCAAGCAGTCCGCGCGCCCGGCTCGAAGGTTACGCTGGCGCCCTGAACAAACGCCGGATCGGGTGCCTGAAAAAGCGGGTCGATCCGCACCGCACCAGTGAACCACTCTGACGGGCCCTTATTAGAAGCTTGCGAGCCGACTCTTTTGATTTCCACGTCTGAATTCCCTCAGTGGTGACCGGAAGTGAGAATCCCGATTCGCACGCTGCTCCTCCCGAAACCTGCCGACTTAGCGATTGACCAATTTCTGCAGGGCCTCCGGATACCGCGCTCCCTGCACCGGAATCTTCGAAGTCGCGGTTTCGATTTGGCGGAGATCGTCGGCCGTCAGTTCGACGGCAGCGGCGCCCAGGTTTTCTTCCAACCGGTGCAACTTGGTTGTGCCGGGGATGGGAACCATCCAGGGCTTCTGGGCGAGAATCCAGGCGAGCGCGATCTGCGCCGGCGTCACTTTCTTCCGTTCGGCAATCTTGCTGACCAGATCCACCAGGGCCTGATTCGCTTTGCGATTCTCCGGCGTGAAGCGCGGGACGATGTTGCGGAAATCGCTCTTATCGAACTGGGTTTCTTCGTTGATCTTGCCCGTGAGGAACCCTTTTCCCAACGGGCTGAATGGAACGAATCCGATCCCGAGTTCCTCGAGAGCCGGCAAAATTTCCTGCTCAGGCTCTCTCCACCAGAGTGAATATTCGCTCTGGAGTGCTGCGACCGGCTGCACCGCGTGGGCGCGACGGATGGTTTGCACGCCTGCTTCAGAAAGGCCGAAGTGCTTCACCTTACCTTGCTGAATCAAATCCTTCACCGCTCCTGCTACATCCTCGATCGGCACGTTCGAGTCAACGCGGTGCTGATAGTACAGATCGATGACGTCGGTCTTGAGCCGCTTGAGTGAGCCCTCGGCTGCTTCCTTGATGTGCTCTGGCCGGCTATTGAGGGCATTCCACTTGCCTCCATCCTCCGGATTCGGCGCCCAGCCGAACTTGGTTGCGATCACCACCCGATCGCGGAACGGAGCAAGCGCCTCGCCCACAAGTTCTTCGTTCGTGAATGGACCGTAGACTTCGGCGGTATCGAAAAATGTGACGCCGCGTTCGACGGCCGCCCGAATCAGGGAGATCCCCGTCTGCTTGTCGACCGCTGGACCGAGGCCAAAGCTCAGCCCCATGCATCCCAGCCCAATGGCTGATACTTCGAGATTGCTTTTTCCAAGTTTGCGTTTTTGCATTGTTCCTCATCCTTTCCAGAAAGCTATGTGTGCAATGATCGCCGAGGGCAGCCTAGTAATGTTCCCAGGCAACTCTCCAATGTTCGTCCGGGATAGCCGACTTCACGATGAGCTGCTTACCGGAAAATTCAAATACGCGTGTCAGGTCTTTGCCGACAAGAGTCCGTACCAGTGCGCCCTCAACGTGAAAGGTCAAGTGATGAGCCGGTTCGTCGATCTCATATGTGCCGAAGGACGCCTCATAGCCACCCGCCGCATATTGCACCGGCGTAGCGCTGTTCGCCGTCTGAGCTTTGGCTTGCGGGTTCTGGTACATCACCTGGACCGACATGTGGCCGTCGCTCGTGTAGACCAGCAGCCCGGTGCAGTCAGCCCTGTGAATCTTCCCGTCCGCACCCTCCTCTTCGAGCCAGGCCAGCCGCCAGGCTCCGACAAACCGTTGCCGGATGTCCTGATTCGCGCCGCGATCCTGGCCGCCGGAGAGGGTCGTTGCGATCATGCCGATCAACAAGGACACTACGCCGCGCGAAAGCAGTTTTTTCATGTTCGCTTCCTCGTCAGTGCTGCCGTTCCTTCGGGTCAGCTCACGGCCATCGCAAGCCTAAGCATAGTTTCCTGAACCTTGGGCCTCTTGCCTATTTCGATGAAGTTCTTGCCAGATTCTCCGAAGTTCGCCCCGGCAGGTCATTCTGTTCATGGATACTTCGGCAGCCCGCTGGATCTGTGTTCTTAGAATTCCAGGTGGAAGCGGAACCCGGGCGCCAACACGGGGCCTCGGTCGCGATTATAGCCGGGATGGTCGATGTGCTGAATTTCGACGCCGCCAAAAATGCCGCGCCATAGATGCGCGTTGTAGTAGCTCTCGATGATATTTTCACGGCCGTAGTTGAGGGCGCCGTCACCCAGCAGAAATCCTAATCCGCCCAGCGCGAGATAGTGCTGATGGTCGGCGGAGATGCCGTTGGTGACGAATACTGTACCGATCTTGTCCAGCGTGCGATGCCAGGCGTTTCCCGCCAGGTCGGTGCCGACCTCCACCGCTTCGTCGACTTCGGTATAGGCGTAGGACTCATGCTGACCTTCGTTCCATCCCCAGCGCAGGAAGGCACGGAAATGGCGCGGCAGGTCCTGCTCCAGGTTGACACCGAAACCGTACTTGATCGTCGTCTGCAGGGGATGATTGCGAATCTCCGGCCGAGGCGTCTTGCCCGCCAGAAAGTCGTCGACGGCCTGCCGGTACACACCCATGTTGGCATGATTCACAAATGACAGCAGCCGAACCGTGCTGACGTGGCCAGCGATCAAATGAGGATGGAGTTCCAACTCGAAGTTTTCTGCCCGGGCGCGGCGCAGATCCCAATCCAGGTCAGGACCATTGGCAACCTTCGGCATCAATGACTCGGCGAAGCGGAACGCCCAATTGCGATCATGATATTCGGCCATCACGCCGAAGGTGTAGCCGCGAGTGTCCGCGGCATAGTCGTAGGCTCCGTTGTTGTCCACCGTCCAGTTAAGGAACTGGTAATGACTGTCACTGCCCACGCCGTTCAGATCGAAGAAGTCAGCCATTCCGAATTTCCCGGCGCGCAGTTCCAGCCGGCGGACCGGCAAACTTGTGGCCAGGGCGAAAGGCCCGCGCTCGGCCTCCACCCGCTCGTCGCTCAGCGGAATTATTTGACGAACCATGGCGCGGGCCAGGTAGGGAGCGGGGCCGAGTTCAGGATTGCGCACCACGTCCACGTTGATGTAGCCGGCTAGTCCGAGGGCGTCGCTGACTCCGCCGCCGTCGGCGGTTTCAACGTCGACGAAAATTTCTGTGGTGTGGGTCACCTCCAGCCCAAGGAAAAGCGTGGCCACGTTCGAGGTGGCATGCTCGGCTTGCGAACGAAAGCTGTTGGGCCCGCTGTATTTCGCCTCAAACGAAGGATGCCACTGAAAAACAATGTTGCTCTGGCCAGATATCCAGTAACGTGCTGTCTGGGAATGAGGGAAGAGAGTCACCACGGGATCGTCCGGAGGGGCATCCGATTGACCGCGGGCGGGCACAATCAAGCCGAGCGCAATCAACGCCGGGAGGGTGGCCCAGACTGCGAGACGATTGCGGGAAAGTCGTTGCATTCCCCCGGTCACTGATTCGCTTCCCTGATTCGCGTCCGTTGACCTTCTTATACGCTGATTTTGCTTTGTTCCATATCCATACCAAACCCGTCCCGCTGACGCTGGTCACAAGTATACCTCTTTTGATTAACTGTAGTTAACTAATGCAGGACAAGGACAGGCGGCGGAATTCGCAACGGTGCGGAGGAAATAAAGAGGAAATAAGGAGGAAACAAAAAGGGACAGCCCGGAGCCCCCCGAGACTGCCCTGAGCTCTCCCGGTTAGGAGAGCATGTCACTGTCGAAAAGATATCGAAGCCGATGTTGCAGGATTGTTGCTGGCAGCATGAATTTCCGGTAAATTCCGCAGCGGGCGCGGCTTGGGCGGTCGCGCTAACTCGGGAGCGACTCGCAGGTCCGCGCGGGCGGGTCGCCCGCGTCCACACGGGCTGGGTTGGCTGATATATTTATTCGTTCTCGCAGCGAACCTGGCCATGTCCCGTAAAGTTGACGCTTCACGCAAATTGCAGAAACGCGCCGAGCAGATGATTCCCGGCGGGGTCAATTCGCCGGTGAGAGCTTTCCGTTCGGTGGGATGCGACCCTCCATTCATTGTTCGCGGCCAGGGATCTCATCTCTGGGACGTAGATGAAAACAGGTACATCGACTACGTGGGTTCATGGGGACCGCTGATTCTGGGACACGCTCCTCCTGGAGTGCCGGAAGCGATCGCTGCGGCGGCAAAAAATGGAACCAGCTTTGGAGCATCGACGGCCGCCGAGGCTGATCTTGCCGAGATCGTG
The DNA here is from genome assembly GCA_963734265.1 of Terriglobia bacterium. Classification (GTDB taxonomy): domain Bacteria; phylum Acidobacteriota; class Terriglobia; order Terriglobales; family Acidobacteriaceae; genus JAIQFF01. The sequence goes on along the minus strand of CAVTGN010000006.1, from coordinate 47,810 downwards.
ATTTCGGCATTCCCCCATGTAGAGAAAATACGATTCGTCAGCTCCGGAACCGAAGCCACGATGTCGGCCATCCGGCTGGCCCGCGCTTATACCGCGCGGAAATACATTGTGAAGTTCGAGGGCTGCTATCACGGCCATGCCGACGCGCTGCTGGTGAAAGCAGGCTCGGGCGTGGCCACGCTGGGCATTCCAGGATCGGCGGGCGTGCCGGAAGAATTTACTCAGTTGACGATCGCTCTTCCGTTCAATGACGTGGACGCGCTGGAACGGGCTTTCGATAAGTTCAAGCAGCAGATCGCTTGCGTGATCGTGGAGCCGGTCGTCGGCAATATGGGATGCGTGCCGCCGGCCCCTTTGTATCTCGATGCACTGCGCGAGATCACGCTTCGCGACGGATCCTTACTGATCTTCGATGAAGTGATGACCGGTTTTCGCCTGGCGTTTGGCGGTGCCCAGGAGCGCTACGGAATCCTGCCCGACCTGACCACCTTCGGAAAAATCATTGGCGGCGGACTGCCGGTGGGCGGTTACGGTGGGCCGGTGGAAATCATGGACATGGTAGCCCCGCTCGGTCCGGTCTATCAGGCGGGAACATTGTCGGGAAATCCGCTGGCCATGGCCGCGGGCCTGGCGACTCTGCGCTATCTGCGCAGCCACAAGAGCACCCTCTATACCGGCCTGGAGTTGCTGAGTGCGCGATTGGTGGAAGGGGTAATGGAAGCAGCCAGGGATGCCGGAGTTTCCATTTGCTGTAACCGGGTGGGCTCAATGTTTACGTGGTTCTTCACGCCCGGTCCTGTTACCGATTGGACCTCGGCCGCGAAGTCTGACACCGAAGCCTTTGCCCGTTTCTTTCGCGGCATGCTGGAGAAAGGCATTTATCTGCCTCCTTCGCAGTTCGAGGCCGCATTCCTCAGCGCGGCCCACACCGAGAAGGACATTCACCACACAATTTCAGCGGCCAGGCAGGCATTCGCGACCGTGGATGTAAGTTAGCACTACTGAAACTGTGTGGGACCGGGTCCCGGTCAGGCGGTGCGAAGCGCCGCAGTATGTCCGGGCTTAGAACAGCGCCCTTCGACCGCCCGACCGGGTCAGAGACCCGGTCCCACCCGTGCATTCCCCCCATCATCTCCGGGATCGTCACAAACTCGAACCCTTCCGACTTATAGCGAGAGAGCAAGTCGATCGGTGGCCGTGATGGTGCGGGAACGATCCGTGCCGAAGGCGCGATGTCCGCCGTCGTGCAGCAGGATCACATCCCCACCGCGGACATTACGGGTCACTTTTCGCTCGATGTGTTCGACCGATGGCGCGTTCCAGTCGTAGCCGGTCACGTTCCACATGATTGGCGCGAGACCCATCTGGCGAACGATCCGCAAGACGGCCGGTCGGCGGGCGCCGAACGGCGGCCGGAACAGATTGGAGTGCTCGCCCACGGCATCGGTCAAGGCTCGGTCGCAGGCGGTAAGCTGCGACCTGACCTCGCGTGAACTCTTAAAAGTTAGCGAGGGGTGTGTGAAGGTATGGTTCCCGACCACGTGTCCAGCTTTCACTACTTCGCGGGCGATGTCCGGACGTTGCGCAACGAAACTGCCGATCAGAAAAAAAGTCGCGCGCACGTCGTGCCGGGCCAGAACATCCAGCAGACGATAGGTGTACGGATCGTTGGGCCCGTCGTCGTAGGTAAACGCCAGTTGCCGTGACGGACGGCCTGTCCCAATGAAGGTGCGGCCGTACCACTGCCCGGTCGGCGCCATCGACTGATAGCCGACGGCGGAAACGGCAGTAACGGCGGCAGCAGCACCGGTCAGATAGCCCCACATGATTTCGCGATTGTAACCGGAGCGCAGATCGAAGATTAGGGATTTCAGATTTGTCAATTGGCAAACTGTAATCATGAATCCAAATCTTCAATCTCAAATCTGCTGTTAACTCTTTCCACAATTGCCTCCGGGCGGCAAGCGAGATATGCTGCGAAAGAACTTTCAATTCCTCTGAACGTGCTCCTGTAAACAATGGCCAATCTTTTTGAGCTGCCTCGATATATTGCAGTGGAAGGCCCTATACGCGTCGGCAAAAGCACGCTGGCGCGAATCCTGGCGGAACGTCTCAACGCGCAACAGGTCATGGAATCGGAGGACAATCCCTTCCTCGGCGCCTTTTACAAAGGCGAGCCCGGGGCGGGCTTCCAGGCGCAATTCGCCTTCATGATTCGCCGCTTCGAACAACTGCGCGCCCTCGATCTCGGGCCGCGTTCCCAGAAAACCGTGGTCACCGACTTCGTCTTCGAAAAAGACAAGGTCTTCGCCTGCCTGAATCTGAGTGACCAGGAACTGGAAACTTATAACCGCTATTACAACTATTTCCGCGAGCAACTGCCTACGCCCGACCTGGTCATCTACCTGCAGGCCACGCCTGAGGTGCTGAAAAAGCGACTGAAAAAGAAGAATGCGCCCGGCGAGAAGGCGATCAACGAAGATTATCTCGAGGAAGTGATCAAGGCTTATGAACACTTTTTCTTTCACTACACGTCTTCAGACCTGCTGATCGTGAATACCTCGGACATCGATTTCGTGGAGCGCAACCAGGATTTGCAGGAACTGCTGCGGAAAGTGTCGGCGCCGATCAAGGGAACGCAGTATTTCCTGCCGCTGGGGAGTCAGGAAGCGGCTTCAGCGTAAAACGAGGGAGAGACGACAGCCGCCCTATTCGGCCCCCAGTTCCGGGCAGGCCCCTCCGATCGCGTCACATACGCTAATTTCCGGCTTGCAGACTCCAAGTCGAGTTATTACAATTGTAATAACTTAAAAGAGGAGAAACCATGGTGGAACTCAAGGTCCGCAAGTTCGGCAATTCGCTTGGGGTGGTGCTGCCGAAAGAGGTCATCCATCGATTACGAACCGAAGACGGCGAGAGACTTTTTCTGATTGAAGCCGCGGAGGGCGGTTACCGGCTCACCCCTTACGATCCGGCATTCGAGAAGAAAATGAGGAAGGCCGAAGCGATTATGGGTCGTTATCGCAACACCCTTCGCGCCCTGGCGAAGTAAAAAGGGAAGTGAAGAGAGAAGTGAAGCGAAAGGAACTAGTCTGGATTGAGCAGCGCGATGTCCTCGCGATCCACGACCAACTGTTAGCGGCCTACGGCGGCCGCCCGGGATTGCGCGATGAAGGTCTCCTGCAATCTGCTCTGGCTCGACCCCGCCAGCATTATGCCTATGCCCAGCATTCTGACGTGATTGCGATGGCAGCGCTCTATACCGCGGGCATCGTCCGCAACCATCCGTTCGTGGACGGCAACAAGCGGGCTGGTTTTGTTGCGGGCGTCCTTTTCCTTGAGCTCAACGGCTTCAGCTTCATCGCAAGCGAGGAGGATGCCACGCAGGCCGTCTTGGGTCTCGCGGGCGGCACGCTCGACGAGGCGGCCTACACGGCCTGGCTGCGCGCCAACAGCAAACGTGGGAGAAACCGATAAATGATGGAAGGGCTGGGAATACGCGCCCGCGATCAATGTTTCCCCCCGCGCCGACTCCGGCGGAACATCCGCGGATCGTAGCGCAGCGGCTCGGGTGGGTCCGGCACAATCTGTTTAAACTCCGGATGTTGTGGGTTGATCAGCCAGTTATTCTCATTCACCGCCAGGGCCGACGGCACCAGCAGCAGACAGGTTTCCGCTTTCTTTACGAACTCATCGCCAATCCGGGCAAGCTCCGGAGGCGCAGGCGTCTCCCGCCAATGCGGCGGCATCTCGCGAGCCTGAATTCTTTTCCGGGAAAGACTGTCCGGGAACATCGGCCATTGCCAGCACCAGGTCGTCGGGAGCGTCTTCCGGGTCAAGATGAACAAAATATTCCAGCATGGCGAGAGACTGGTGTTCGGAAGTGTAGGTCAGCCGCGTTCCTGGACTCGACCAGCGCCCGCCGTAGCGGTACGCGCCTTCTCCATCGAAGGGATTGCGGGCGTAGGCCGCGCGCAGCACGCGGAAGACACGAGTCAACTCATGCCACCGTAAGCGATGCGGCCGAGGAGGTTTTCTACCTGGCGCGCGCCCAGTTCGGTATCGATAGCGGCGATAGGAGCTACGCCTCCCAGGGCGCGATTGGTGCGCTTGAGCCACCGGCTGGCGCGCGCTCCGTCGCCCAAGGTTTCGCGGGCCAAAGCCAGAAGACGCGCCATGCGGTAGAGCCGGTCGGATTCGAAGCGGGCCAGGCGTCCGCGGCGGCGACGCTGCAGGCTGCGGGGAGAGAGATCGAGTGCCCCGGCCAGCTCTTTCAGGGTCAGACCGGAAGCCTGCATCAACTCGCCGAGCACAGCGTGAGGGAATCCCTCGCGAATCGCCTCCCGCAGATCGCGATCATTGGCCAGCGACCGCCCCAAAACGCGCTTTCCGCCCAACTGCCGCAGCACGGCTCGCAGTTCGTTTGCCATTTGTCGTCTATTATAGCGACAAATGGCACTAGCGGGCAACGTTGTTCTTCGAATGTAGGCGCGAGCGTCCCGCTCGTGCAGGGACCAAAACAGCGGCCGCCCTCAGACCGCCGGGTAACGTCCGGGAACTGATCCCGGCCCGTTCCTACTTCTCGTATCGAGGAAGCGAATATATAGACAATCCCTTCCCCACTTTCGAAAACTCGGGGTCGGCGGTCACCAGCCAAGCGCCGCGCTCGATTGCGAGTTCTGCGGCCAAGGCGTCCGCGTAGCCCAGGCCGTGTTTCTCTTTTAGTGCGCCGGCCCGGGTAGCCCTTTCCCGGTCCACGGCGACAACCGTGATAGGCATCTCCCGCAGAGTAGCTTCCGCTTCCCGCGCCTTGGCCTCGCCGTGGCGTCTCCACGAGACGTAGAAGACCTCGCCCCAATTTACGGCCGACATCAAAAGAGGCTCTTCGTGTCGCAGCGCCTCCCCTAGCATGTGGCGAACCTTCTCGGCCACCAAGCGCCGGTCCTCGAAAAAGCCGGTCAGGGCGTTAGCATCGAGCACATAACGTCGACGGTTGCTACGAGAAGCGGCGGAAGCCATTTATTTCTCTCGCTTGCGTTCGCGTTCGCGCTCCGCGAATATTTCCTCGAACATGGACGGCTCGCCCGGGGCCGGCTTCAGAAAGCCCATGATCTCGTCGAGCCGCTTCTCGGTCATCGGGGTCAACACCAGCCGCCCACCTTCTTCGCTCCAGGTGGCCGGCGTGCCTTTTTCCAGGCTGAGACGTTCGCGCAATTCTGCTGGAATCACGACTTGGCCTTTTGAGCTGACGACGGTGCGATAGGAATTCATACCATGATCTTACCATGATGTAAGACGATTATTATATCGTCTTACATCATACAGTTTACGCTTCCGCTATCTGATAGAAACGCCGGGCTTTGCTGGGCTGGGCATCTCGGACAATCGCCCCTAGCTGGCTTGCGGGCTGTTACGCGGCCTATCGACTTATGGCAGGATTCGCGTCTACAATAACTCTAGTAGCATCCAAGTTGTAGACAGGCTCTATCCGCCGAATTGCGGAGGGGCACTGGAGGACATCGTGAGTCTGGTTCCGATTGGCGAACCTCGCCGGAAGATTACCGTCGCGTCTCTCCGCGATAAGAAACTCCATCACCAACCCATCAGCTGTGTGACTGCGTACGACTATTCGTCCGCGCGCCTGGTCGACGAGGCTGGCGTCGACATTGTTCTGGTCGGCGACTCGCTGGCCCAGACCATGTTGGGATACGAGAACACGCTTTCGGTCACGCTGGAAGAAATGCTGCACCACACCCGTGCCGCCCACCGTGGCGTCAAACGCGCGCTGCTGGTGGGGGATATGCCTTTTGGCTCTTACCACGCCGACGTCAACGAAGCCATCCGCAACGCGGCGCGCTTTGTGAAGGAAGCCGGGGCGGAGATGGTAAAAATCGAGGGCGGCGAAAAGCGCGCCGACCTGATTCGCCGCATCATCGACGCCGAAATTCCGGTGGCGGGCCATATCGGCCTTACGCCTCAATCCGTCAACGTCATGGGTGGATACAAGGTGCAAGGCAAGAACCTCACCGGTGTTGAGCAGCTCATGCGCGACGCGGTCGCTCTGGATCGCGCGGGAGTGGCCTGTCTTTATCTTGAAGGCATTCCGCGTGAAGTGGCAGCCATGATCACGGCCGAGGTGGAGACGCCGACCATCGGCATCGGCGCCGGACCCGATTGCGACGGGCAAGTGCTGGTCTTCCACGACATTCTGAATCTGACATTTGAACCTCCGGCAAAGTTCGTGCGACGATATGGTGACGCGGCCGCGCTCATCACGAATGCGGTGCAGGCATTTCGCGCCGACGTAGCCGGGCGGAACTATCCCTCGGATGCGGAGTCCTATCATCTGCCCAAGGAAACCAAGGCGGCGCTTGAAACTGTGCTGGAGCGCAAGCGCGCGATGAGGCGATAAACTACTCGAATGATCCTGTGGCGTCTTGGTGCCTTGACGACAATTGTCGCTGTACTGGCTTCCTGTTCTTCCACTTCCGATGGGTCCGATCCAGCGTCCCTGGAAGCCAGTGCAAGCGCGCGCATTCAGGCGATTCCCGCCCCCAGCCCGGAGAAATATCGCGGCATGATCGGAGCCAAGGGGTGGCAGAATCCCTACCTGATCATCAAGCCCGCCGGCGTTGCCCTGCTCGATCCCGATAACCACGAAGAAATCCTGTTCAAGCCGGAAGAGTTGACCCAGGCGCTGGGCAAATTGCCTGCGTCGGCGTGGCCCTACGGACGGGTGGTTGCGGTGACCGAGAACGCGGTGAAGGTGGCAGGCGACGACGTGCCGATCCGCAAGAACAGGGCGATCGTGGCCGGCACTCTGGAAAGTTTGCACGTGCTCATCCGCTGGATTCCGTCTGCCTGAAACGGATCTCGCTCCAGTGTTATGAAAATCTGCAACACCATCGCGGCGATGCGCGCGGCCAGCCGGAGTCAGAGAAATGCCGGCAAGCGCCTTGGCCTGGTGCCCACGATGGGCGCTTTGCACGAAGGACACTCGTCACTGATGCGCGCCGCCCGGTCACAGTGTGACCTGGTCGCGGCTTCGCTTTTCGTGAACCCTCTTCAATTTGGACCCGGGGAAGATCTCGCGAAGTACCCACGCGATTTCGAGGGCGATCGCGCTCTGCTGGAAAAAGTAGGTGTGGATTTTCTCTTCGCGCCGGGTGTTGAAGAGATGTATCCCGCGGGCGCGGTCACCTATGTCACGGTCGAAGGCCTCAGCGACAAGCTCGATGGCCAATCGCGTCCGGGACACTTTCGCGGCGTGACCACTGTGGTCGCAAAGCTCTTTCACATCGTTGAGCCTGACGTTGCTTTCTTCGGGCAAAAAGATGCAGCTCAGGTGGCGATCATCCAGCACATGGTGCGCGACCTTAATTTTCCGGTGCAGATTGTTGATTTGCCCGATCGTTCGCGAGGCGGACGGTCTGGCGATGAGTTCCAGAAACGCCTATCTCGACTCGCAGCAGAGAAAGTCGGCAGCGGTGCTGTATCGCTCGCTCATGCGAGTGCAAGAGCAGTTTGATCAAGGGGAGCGCAGAGGGGCAAAGCTGATTGAGGCGGGGCAGCGGGTCTTCACGGAAGAGCCATCAGTGCGCCTCGACTACTTGAGATTGTGGACCCGGAAACTCTAGACCGGGTTGACGTTGTTTCACAGCGGTCGTTGGTTGCCGTTGCAGCCTTCGTAGGCAAAACGCGACTGATCGATAACATCGTGCTGAAGCCTGCTTGAGTCGGAGACCGCGGTCGGTCAGGCTTTTGAAACGAATTTGTTATCGGCAATGATGTAGCGCAGCGGACGCGCCGCGGCTTTGGTGATGCCGATGCGTGGAGTAATTTTCACGCGGCGCGGACGGAAGCCGTCGTCCACGAGATAAAGGTCCGAGCGGGCGCTGGTCAAGTCCTTCCCGTTGTCACGCTCTCGCGTGATGCCGAAGGCTTCGGCCAGCCGGCCGGGCCCGCTGGTCAGCTTTCGCAGATCGGCGCTTTTTTGATCGGCGCTTTCTCGATGGACGGAGAGGCCGCGCGCTTCCGCCATGGCTTCGATTCCGGCAATGGGCTCAAGCGCGCGAAATAATACTCCTCCGGCCTCTCCATCCGGGAGACAGGAGACGTTGAAGCAATAGTGATTGCCGTAGATGAAGTAAACGTAGGACAGGCCGGGAGGACCGAACAGCACGGCATTGCGCAGCGTTCGCCCGGCTGCGGAATGGGCGGCAGGATCGTCCTGACCGAGATAAGCTTCCACCTCGACGACCCTGGCGGTCAGGAGCTTTCTTCTTTCTCGCCGGACCAAGATCTTGCCCAGCAGGTCGCGGCTTACCTCGCGAGGATCGCGCGAATAAAAGTCTCTGGGTAGTGGCTGCCCGAGTTTATCCACGAAGGATCAGTCCTTTCGAAAATATGGAAGGCGCCTTGAACATTCTTTGCCATCGGCATCGGACCACCGCATAATATTGCCACGGGTCAATCCTGAAGGAGGATTTCATGTTTGGGAAAATGCTCAAGATTATTTCTGTGGCAATGCTACTGACGCTGGCGGGGGCGGCACAAACCATTCCGGCCGGTACCAGTTTGACGGTTCGGATGGGCTCCGAGATCAGCTCCGGCACCGCCAACGTAGGCGACAAATTCGACGCTACACTGGCGCGCAGCCTGGTAGTCAACGGTAAGACGCTGGCCCGGGCGGGCGCACCGGTTCGAGGCAGAGTGACAGCCGCGAAATCCAGCGGGCGGCTGCACGCCCCCGGAGAATTGGCGCTGCGGCTTACTTCCGTCCAAGTCAACGGCAGGATGGTCCCCATTTCCACCCACTCCCATTTTGCCAAGGGCAAAGGCCACACCAAGAGCAACGCCACCAAAATTGGCGGAGGCGCGGCGGCAGGGGCGCTGATTGGCGGACTGGTGGGAGGCGGAAAAGGCGCAGGCATCGGAGCGCTCGCTGGCGGTGGCGCTGGAACTGGAGTAGCGGCAGCCACCGGCAAGGAAGAGGCCGTGGTTCCTGCGGAGGCAGCGTTGACCTTTACGACGACTGCGGATGCGACGGTAAAGTAATCGCAAAATACGTTGGCCCAGACGTCCTCGTTGGGCGGGCGAAGCTTGCCGGTTTTTCCCGGGATGAAAGGCTGCCGGGCTGCGCCCGCCTGGACGGGTCATAGCTCCGTCCCCACACGAGCCGCGAACTCCTAGGCTGCGCCTTTTGCGGCGGTCTTCAGATAAGTCAGGACTTCTTCGGCGTGGCCTTCGGGCTTCACTTTGTGGAAGATGTGTTTGATCTTGCCATCCGGCCCGATGATGAAAGTTGTCCGCACCACTCCCATCACTTTTTTCCCGTACATATTCTTTTCCTGGATCACGCCGTATAAGTTGCAGACTTTCTTGTCGGCATCGCCCAGCAGGGTAAAGGGCAGATCGAATTTTTCCTCGAACTTCTTCTGCGCCGACGGCGTGTCGGGTGATATGCCAAGCACGACGGCTCCGACTTTCTCGGTCTTCTTGTGGGAATCACGGAACTCGCAGGCTTCGATGGTGCAACCCGGGGTGTCGGCACGCGGGTAGAAGTAGAGCACCACCCATTTCCCCCGAAAGTCCTTCAGGGAAACCGGGTCTCCATTCTGGTCGGGCAAAGTAAACTCAGGGGCTTTATCATTGATATCCATGGCTGTATTTCCTCGCTGCACAAAGTTATATCGCACCGGATGGTGGGCCGTCATTCTAGCAGCTGCTGGGTCTAATACTGGTTCAAGTCGTCCCGGCGCAATCGGCCGCCCACAAAGGACCTCCAAAGCCGCCGCGAGCGCTGGGCTTGTTGCAACTGGCGCCCAACGGCAAAGCTCATCTGATTCCAATCACAATCCTGTACGACGGCGAATTTTACGATGCCAGCGCGTACAAGGCGGCGCCCGTGCCCATGGCGCTGGAGAGCGGCACGGTGTATGAAGCTTTGCGCACCGGAGTGTCTCAGGGTTTGTTTACGATCTCAACCGCGCTGCAGGCGAACAACACATGGATCGGAGACGGAACCTGGCAGTCGGCCAGCGCACTGGCGGCAGCCGCAGCCAAGAAGAAGGCTGTACCTTCGAAGCCGCCGGCGGAGCCCGTCCAGGGTCCTCCGGTATTGAGAAGGCGTGCTGATCTGGAGAAGGCGAAAGCTCCTGAGCCTGAGCCGACGCCGCCGCCGGCGGCGCCGGCCCCGGCTTCCACGACCCCGGCTCCTGCTTCGACAGCTTCAACCCCGCCTTCTGCTCCCGCAGCATCCGCGCCCGCCCCGCCCCCGGTTTCGACCGCCGAAGAGCAAGATCCGGATCGACCTGTGCTCAAGCGAGGCGCTCCATCTCCCGCTGAAAAGAAGAAAGTGACGGCAGCGAAGGCGACACCTGCGAAGGCAGACACGCACACGACGTCATCTTCCGCTTCTTCTTCCGCAGCTTCTTCGGTCCCCGCTCCGTCCTCAGCGACGGCAAGCACAATGCAGCTGATTCCCGCTATCTCTGACTCCGATGGTCCTGACCCGCGGCCTTATGCCTACGACACGAAGCCGGACGAGGAGCAGAAGTTGCGCAAGACCATGTTGGCTCTGGCCGCCGACGAGGTGCGCGCCCGCGCCACGCAACTGGCAGCCGGGCCGGTCGGATCAGCACCGGCGGCACCGTCTTCTTCCGCATCTGGATCTTCCAAGTCCGGATCATCCAAGTCGAGCTCATCCAAATCTGGCGCAGGCGCAAAATTACCTCAACCCACATTCGAAGATACGCAGCTCCGAATCTTCGATCTCTCCAACAGCAACGAGCCGGTACTGGTGCTGACCACGAAAGCCCGGATGCCGGTCCGTCCCAACGCCTCGGGCGCCAATGCGCCATCGGGAGATCTGCAATACATAGTGACTCTGGTCGGGCGGGAAGATATCTACGGCGAAGTTCACAAGGCTTTTTCCAGCATTACCGACACGCAGCATCTCGACGTTCTGCCGCGCATGGAGCTGATCGACGCGGTGGATGCGGACGGCGACGGACGCGGCGAACTGCTCTTCCGGCAGATTTCGGATGCGGGCAAGGCGTTCATCCTCTATCGCGTGATCGGCGACCGGCTATGGCCTTTGTTCGAGGAAACGCCGCAGTAAAATCTGCTGGCCTTAGGAATATGCACTACAGAGTACAGGGAGAGCCGGGGCAGACTATTTCTGAGTCATTACCAACTCGCCGTTCTCCACTTTCATGCCGCCTACGTTGTCGGGCAGCTTCAGGCGATCTCGCTGTTCGATCAGCTTCTTTTGCAAGGCATCGTTAACCAGCGACACGGGAACATTCAGATCGCCAACTTTAAATTCCGTGGGATCGAAGGTTGCGTAGCCGTCCTTGGACCCGAGATGGCCCGCCAGGGTCACCCACACATCCTTGCCCGCGATCTGAGTAAGAAACTGGCCGTGCGCCACGTCGCCGTCGAAACTCACCTGGTAGTCTTTGACTTCGGGCTGCCCAGGCGCCACCGGCGCATCGGGAGAAGACATGCCGGACAGAGCCTGCGCCGCTGCCGCCATCGGTATCTGGCCCGCAGCCTGTGCCAGCGCCGCACTCACTTCGTTGGAATTAAGATGGACTTCCGCCGGAGGCTGCCCCTCTGTCTTGGGCTGATCTAACTGCTGCACCTTGTCCTGAAACGATTGCGCATTAGCCACCGCAGCCGCGACCGGCTGGGGCGGCGACACAGGCGTCGGCTTCTTCAGTACGAGGAAGAGAGCCATTACCGACGTGACCAGCGTGGCCACGCTGATGATGCGATCAAGCTTCCATTTCTTCATTGCCGCTGCCTCCCCGCTACGAACATGTTAACGGGGCGGGTGAGGCGGTTCACGTGACGGAAGGCACTGACCGGGTGGATTTCCACACACTGTGTTCGACCGAACTGTGTGGGACCGGGTCTCCGACCCGGTCAGGCGGCCTGAATAGGCCGCTGCCAACCCAGGCTAAAGCAGCGGCACCTTTCCTCTCCACAACCAACGATACTCGGCCGCGGATTTCGCCAACCCTGCCCGAACCGGGTTCTGGCACATGTAATCTACCTTCTCTGCGAGACTGTCATTCGATCGCAAAACGTGATCGAAGAATTCCTCTTGCCAGACGGGACCGCGGCGAGCCAGGAGCAAATTGATCTTCCTGGCCGAGACTCCCTTCAGAGCGTGCATGATTTGAGGCAGGCTGAAGTTCCAGCCATCCGCATCTCGCAAAGGACTTAATAAGAGATGGGTATGGTCCGGCATGACCACGACGGTGTGTAAATCGAACTTGGACCCATTCTCCTTGAGACAGCATTCGATGACGATGTCTCGCGCTTCGCTGGGAAGACTCCAGCGATGGTCCGTGGTGAAGGTAATGAAGATTGGCCGATTGTCTTTCTGGATGTGAGGAAGGCGTCGGCGGTACTCATACTTCCGCTGCATAAACTGCGTCCCTTCGGGACGCCCGACCGGGTCAGAGACCCGGTCCCACACATATCCTAGCTGTCCAGCTTTTTTGCCAGCAGCTCATTGACTAACTGGGGATTCGCCTGGCCTTTCGAGGCTTTCATGACCTGGCCGACAAAGAAGCCAGCCACGGTTTTCTTTCCCGCGCGGTATTGCTCGACCTGCTTGGGGTTACCGGCGATGATTTCGTCGATGATTTTTTCCAGCGCCGAGGTGTCGCTGGATTGCTGCGGACGGCCTTCTTCTTCGTAGACTACGGAAAAATCCTTGCCTCGCTCGAAGGCCAGGTCGTAAAGGTCCTTGAGCATCTTGCCGGAGATGGCGCCGCTCTCCACCAGATCGGCGGACGCGGCCACACCCTTCATCGAAATCGGCGACTGCTCGATTTCCAGGCCCTTAGCTTTCAGGCGGCCCATCAATTCGCTTTGCACCAGATTCGCCACCCGCTTGGGACTTTTCGCCGCTTTGGCGGCGGCTTCAAATTGATCGGCAAGCGCCTGCGTGATGGTGAGCACCTGCGCGTCCTGCTCGGTGATTCCGTAGTCGGCCACCATGCGCTTGCGGCGGGCTTCGGGAAGTTCTGGCAGCGTGTCCCGGATTTCCGCCTGCCACTTCGCGTCCACCACCAGCGGGAGCAGGTCTGGTTCCGGAAAGTAGCGGTAGTCATGCGCCTGCTCCTTGGAGCGCATGCCGTAGGTCTTGCCTTCGTTCGAATTGTAGAGGCGGGTTTCCTGGGTGATCTTGCCCCCGGATTCAATCACGCCTATCTGCCGCTCAATCTCGTACTCCAGCGCTTCGCGGATAAAGCGGAACGAGTTGACGTTCTTCACTTCGGTCTTGGTGCCAAATTCTTTTTGCCCGCGCGGTCGCACGCTGATGTTGCCATCGCAGCGCAACGAGCCTTCTTCCATGTTGCAATCGCTGACCCCGGTGTAGAGGATGATCTCCTTGAGGCGGGTGAGGTATTCGTAAGCTTCGTCCGGCGACGCAATGTCCGGCTCACTGACGATTTCAATCAATGGGACGCCGCTGCGGTTCAGATCAATCGCCGTCGTTTCCGAAGAGTTGGCAAAGCCTTCATGCAGGCTCTTGCCCGCATCTTCCTCGAGGTGTACGCGAGTAATGCCGATCTTCTTCGTGTTGCCATTCACCTTGATCTCGATGGCGCCATGCTCGGCCAACGGCTTGTCGTACTGCGAAATCTGGTAGCCCTTGGGCAGATCGGGATAGAAATAGTTCTTGCGGGCGAAAATAGAAGTTTCATTGATACGGCAGTTCAGCGCCATGGCTGCCAGCGTGGCAAACTCCACCGCCCGGCGGTTCAGCACCGGCAGCGCTCCGGGCAAACCCAGGCACACTGGACAAACATTGGTGTTCGGCGGATCGCCAAAATGCGTGGAGCAGGAGCAGAAGATTTTGCTGGCAGTCAGGAGCTGGACATGCACCTCCAGACCGATCACCGGCTCGTATTTAGCGCGGGCGGATACGGAGATGTCCGGCGTGGTAGCCATATCAGGAGATTATAAAGCCGCTTCGCAAATTGTATGGGGCGCGCCGGAACAAATATCAGGTTAGTTCGATTTCGTTGGGGCGCTCAAATACTTCTCCAGCGGGACTTCAAAATACATCAATTCGTTGCCTTTTGCGTCTCGCACCCCGGTGAGATAGAAGTGTGCGCCCGCCAGGGGCACGGAAATGCCCGAGACATCGAAGAACAGAAATCCGGATTGCGTGCTATGAGGCTCGACAGCCTGGGCAACAAACTGGGCGTTCTGGATCTCCTGGGTGGCCTGCTTGCTCACGCCGCCCTTCACTTTCTTCGAGGGAAATGGAATCGGATAACGGTTGGTGCTGGCGGAAGGCCGAGCCAGCCGCCGGGTAATGTCATCGTCGGAGGCAGGAGAAAGTTTGGTGCGGCTTGCGGTGACCAGTTGCGCCTTCATGCCGGCAAGCTGGACGGGCTGGTCGCCGTCATTGGTGACCGCCACAAAAATGGGGACGAAACCGAGTTCGCTGTACTGAACCGAAAATATCTTCGCTTTGTCCGCCAGGTCGTAGGGATCGACAGCGACCGCGACTCGTTCCGTGGGATGCTCGTCGTGGGCTGGATAAGTCTTCGCCGGTTGCGCCTCAGGCATGACGAATTCCTTCGCCGCCGGTGACAGTAAAGGAAGCAGTGCGACAGCGGCGATCGCCGCGGTTCGAATCCAGAAGGTCTTCGCGTTCAGGTCGAGACATCGTCGTTAATTATAGGATGCGGATTATAGGATGCGCCTGGCCACCGCAGCGGTGCCTTGCCCGATGCAGCTTGCGGGTAGAATGTCATTTCCTTCATGTACTTGCTTTACAGCGCGCTGCTGGCGGCAGGCTTGTTGGTAAGCCTGCCCTACTGGATGTTCGGGCCACGGCGCAAAGGTAAATACCGTGAGGGCCTGGGCGAGCGCCTGGGCAAAGTGCCGGCGCACCTTCAAGGGCAGACGCCGGCGATCTGGGTCCACGCAGTCTCAGTTGGCGAGGTGCTGGCGGTCAGTGAACTGATTGGTGAATTGGGGCAGCGATTTCCTCAATACCGAGTGATGATCTCAACCACGACCGCGACCGGCCAGAGGCTGGCGAAGAAACATTTTGGAGACGAAAGCGTCTTCTACTTCCCTTTGGACTTGGGCTTCGCGATTCGACCTTATCTGGCGGCGCTGAAGCCGGCCCTGGTTGTAATCGCCGAAACCGAGTTCTGGCCGAACTTCCTGCGGCTGGCGCATAAAAGCGGAGCCCGAATCGCGGTGGTGAATGCGCGTATTTCCGATCGATCATGGCCGGGATACCGCCGGGTGCGCCGCATTTTGACTCGCGTGCTTCGCGACATCGATTTGTTCCTGGCCCAAACCGAGGAGGACGCCCGCCGGCTGCGCGACATTGGTGCGCCTCCGGAGCGCGTCCAGGTGAGTGGGAATCTGAAGTTTGACGTAGCGGCGCCGGCTGCTCCGGCGATTGTCGGCAGCCTGCGCTCCGCCTTCCAGCAAGCTGGGGCGGGGCCGGTTGTGGTTTGCGGAAGTACCGTGGAACAGGAAGAAGGGTTGCTGTTGCGCGCTTTCGAGAATGTATTGGCCAGCCATCCGCGAGCGGTAATGATTTTGGCGCCGCGTCGCCCCGAACGGTTCGAAGAGGTTGCGAAACTGCTCGAGCAGCTTGGCATTCGCTTCTGGCGGCGATCGCTATGGAGTGGGGATCCGATTGCCGGCGGAGTATTTTTAGTGGACAGCATCGGCGAACTCGCCTCGCTCTATGGGCTCGCGGATGTTGCGTTTGTGGGCGGCAGCCTGGTGCCTCGCGGTGGACACAACATCATCGAACCCGCCCAGCACGGCGTGCCCATCATGGTCGGCAATCACACCGAAAATTTTCGTGACATCGTCGGCCTGTTTCAGAGCCGGGATGCAGTGCGCATTGTCGGACCTGCAGAATTCCCGTTAGTTTTGATGCACCTGCTTTCCCACGACGCCGAGCGCGCAGAGCTGGGCCGTCGCGGCGCCGAAACCCTGCGCGCGCAAATGGGTGCTACGAACAGAACAATGCACGCGCTAGAGAAATTACTGGAGCCCGTCACGAACCGTGTAGGGGCGGGTCTCTGACCCGCCCACGCCGTGGCGAAGCCACGGCGGAGCAGCCCTGTGGCTGAGTGCAATCAGGGATACATAATGCCGCGACTATGCCGCGGCCTGGACGGGTCGGAGACCCGTCCCCACACAGTTCGTAGTGAGCGACGAACAAATGAATCCGCTTAGCGCACTCTTCGGTCTCGGCATTCGGGCGCGGAACACGCTCTATGATCGCGGCGTTGTTCGCGCTCACCGGCTGCGTGGACCGGTAGTGAGCATCGGGAACCTTACTGTTGGGGGATCGGGCAAGACTCCGTTTGTTTTGTTGCTGGGCGAGTTGCTGAAAGCGCGAGGAATTAAGTTCGACATTCTCTCGCGCGGTTATGGCCGTACGACACGCGGCGTCGCCCTGGTCGACCCTGCAGGTTCAGCTCGCGACTTCGGAGACGAACCTGTGCTACTCGCTCGCCGTCTGGCTGTCCCGGTAGTGGTGGGCGAAGAGCGCTACCAGGCCGGTGTTTTTGCCGAGAAGAAATTCGGGCCGCAGATCCACCTGCTTGATGACGGTTTTCAGCACCGGTCGCTGGCTCGCGATTTC
The DNA here is from genome assembly GCA_963734265.1 of Terriglobia bacterium. Lineage (GTDB taxonomy): Bacteria > Acidobacteriota > Terriglobia > Terriglobales > Acidobacteriaceae > JAIQFF01. The sequence continues at coordinate 31,153 of CAVTGN010000006.1, read as the reverse complement.
GACATTGTGCTGATCACTCCTGAGGACATTCGCGATCGCCTGCTTCCCGCAGGGCGATTGCGGGAGCCGTTGACTTCCCTTCGCCGTGCGGACGCAATCGTGTTGACCAGCGGCGCGTCTCCGGACGGACTTTCGCTGAATGGAAAGCTCGTCTGGCGCGCTCGACGCGGAATTATTCCCATCAAGGGTATCGGCAATCCGGTGGTATTTTGTGGCATCGCCCGGCCGAAAAACTTCGTGTCGCAACTGCGGACCGCCGGGATCGAGCCAGCGGCCGAGGCTTTTTATCGCGATCACCACGCCTACACCGAACAGGACATCCGCGACCTGTTGAATCTGCGACAACGCAGCGAAGCCGACGGTTTTGTCACCACGGAAAAAGACGCCGTCAACCTGGGCGGTTTCTTGTCCGCGCTGGAGCCGCTGGCGGTGGTTCCGGTGAAGATGGAACTGGCAGATGCAGCTAACGCTCTGGATACTTTGCTGGCCAGGATTGCAGAGCGAACCCGGTCCGCGTGAGAAAATCAGTGTCGAAGAACTAACACCCAATGAGCAAGCACCTCAAAGAACTGACCGGCTGAGTGAGCGGCTGAAAAAGATCGTCGAATCGTTCCCCAAAGTCACGGTCACTGTGCTTGGCGATCTGGTCGCTGACGAATTTATCTTTGGCGAGATCTCGCGGGTTTCACGCGAGGCGCCGGTCCTGATTCTTAAACATCGCGAGCGCAGCGTGGTGCCCGGCGGGGGCGCGAATGCGATCCATAATCTGGCGGATTTAGGAGTAAACGTGCTGCCGGTGGGCGTGGTCGGCGACGACGAACCCGGACGCCTTCTGCTCAAGGCATTCCGTCACAAGCACGTTGCCGTGAGCGGAATTTTGAAAGACAAAAGCTACACGACCGTGACCAAAACCCGCATCCAGGCGGGTTCGACGCACTCGGCGCGGCAGCAGGTGGTGCGCATCGACCGCGAGCCCGAGGCCGAGCCCAATCTTCATCTGAAACGTGAGTTGGTGCTGGCGGCGCGGGAGTATGTCCGCGCGTCCGATGTGTTGCTGGTTTCAGATTACGGTTATGGCGCGGCGACGCCGGGGATTCTGAATGCGGTGCGCGCAAAGGGCGGCCTGCGCGGCGTGCCGGTGGTGCTCGATTCGCGGTATCGCATGCTGCAATATTCCGGGGTGAATGCGGCCACGCCGAACGAACCGGAAGTCGAAGAAGCTTTGGGCGTGCGAATCGGTCACGATTGGCGAAGTCTTTGCGTCGCGGCGGATGCGATCATGGCGCGGATGAAGCTGGAGTCGCTGGTGATCACCCGCGGGCGCGATGGCATGGTGGCCTTCAGCCGCCGTCACAAGCCGGCTGACATTCCGATTTTCGGCTCCGACCAGGTAGCGGATGTGACCGGCGCGGGTGACACCGTGATCGCGACTTTCACCGCGGCGTTGGCCGCGGGCGCCACCGCGGAAGATGCGGCGCACCTGGCGAACTACGCGGGCGGAATTGTTGTGATGAAGCGGGGAACGGCGACCGTTTCCCAACAGGAATTGTTGCACGCTCTGGACCAAGCTCCGCCGGCATTGCGGTCGCATTGATACTGACACTGATCGTGAACAAAATCCTAACTCGGGAGCAGCTTCGCGAACAGGTGGCGGCATGGCGCCGCGCGGGCGATTCCATCACGCTGGCCAACGGCGGCTTTGATCTGCTGCACGTCGGACATGTGCGCTATTTGCGCGCTGCCAAGAAGCTGGGCGGACGGCTGATCGTTGCCGTCAATTCGGATACCTCGGTGCGCGCCTTGAAAGGCGAGGGGCGTCCGCTGGTGCCGGAAGCTGAGCGGGCCGAAATTCTGGCGGCTTTGGCTGATGTGGACGCCGTGGTCATCTTTTCCGAGCCAGACGTGCGCGCACTGATTCGAGAAGTCAGACCCAACGTTCATGCCAAAGGCACCGACTACACGGCTGAAAACGTTCCGGAGCGTGATGAAGTGATCGCCGGTGGCGGAAGAGTGGAGATTGTGGGCGATCCCAAGGACCACTCGACGACAGAGATGATTCGCTCGCGGCTGGAGCGGCCGCGCTCGTGAGCATGCCATCGCCGGCTCTGGCATCTCCTGAAAATACGGCAACGCCTGCGATTAAACGGCTCCTTATCGTGAGGCTCGGCGCCATGGGCGACGTGATTCACGGCCTTCCCGCTGCCGCTGCGCTGCGAGAAGCGTTTCCTGAAATAACGCTAGGCTGGCTGATCGAAGAGCGCTGGGCTGAATTGTTGTGTACGTTGCCCACACCGCGGTCAGGTCCACGCTCGCCGCAGCGGCCGCTGGTGGACCGGATTCATACGGTCAATACCAGGCAGTGGCGCACCTCGCCTTTTTCATTGCAAACCTGGGAACGGATCGCCGCGGGCTTGAGCGATCTGCGCGCGGCGAGGTACGACGTGGCGCTTGATCTTCAGGGCGCAGTGCGCTCGTCATTGCTGGCTCGCTGGTCTCGAACTCCGGTCATCTACGGAGCAGCCCAGCCTCGCGAGAATCCTGCCAGCATGTTCTATACCCGACAGGTAATCACCACCGGCGACCACGTTGTGAAACAGAACCTGTCGCTCGCCGAAGCCGTCGCAGGAAGAACTCTGACACTGCCGGTGGTCGAACTTCCTCACGACGACACTGCGGAACTGGAGTGCGATCGCTGGCTGAAAGAACATCACGCCGAGCGGTTCGTGCTGCTCAATCCTGGCGCCGGTTGGGGTGCGAAGCAGTGGCCGGCCGAACGCTATGGACAGGTCGCAAAGCAATTGGCTCAGGATGGGCTGAAGCCGGTGATCAATGTCGGTCCGGGTGAAGAGGAAATCGCCCGGGCGGTCGCGCGCCGTGGCGGCGTGGCTGAAACTTTTACCGGCTCGCTCACGCAGCTGATTGCGCTTACCCGCCGCGCACGTTTGTTCATTGGCGGCGACACGGGTCCGATGCATCTGGCAGCGGCCTTGAGCACTCCCGGTGGTCGGAATTTTCGGGCCGACCAATCCCGCCCGCAACGGCCCTTTCGGCACACGTAGTATTGTGCTGCGCAGTGATTCCAGTTTAACCAGCTACCAACATGTGGCGACGCAGGAAGCCGGCATGCTTGAAATCAGCACAGAGCAAGTCATTGGCGCGGCTCGGCAACTACTGAAGGAGCGTCATGGCTAGCTGGTCCGCGGTTGCGCGCCGCATTCGAGTTCCACTGGGATTTGCTTTTGCCGTGCTTTATTTTTGGCTGGCGAAACCAAGTGTGCAGTCGATTCTGCTCGGCGCTGCTTTAGTAATTCCTGGGCTGGTGATTCGGGCGCTGGCTTCGGGACACCTGCAGAAAAATGAGCAGCTGGCAACCGGCGGTCCGTACGCCTATATCCGCAATCCGCTTTATCTCGGGTCGCTGATCTTGTCCGTCGGCTTTGCTCTGGCGGCGCGGAGCTGGTGGATCGTGGCTGGAATCGTCATTCTTTTCTTTGTGATTTATCTGCCGGTAATTCGCTCCGAGGAAACATTTTTGAGAGAGCGCTTTCCCCAGTTTGATGAATATGCCCGTAAAGTGCCGAGCCTGTTGCCGCGGTTGAGCAGGTTCGGTAACGGCGGCGGATCGTTTTCCTGGAAATTGTACTGGAAGCACCGCGAATACAATGCCGCGCTGGGGTCGCTGGCGATGATGGCGGGGTTGCTGGCCAAGATCCTGATGAAGACATAAAGGCGCTCTGATGATGTGGGAGCGAGCGTCACGCTCGTGCGACTGCGCCTGTGCAGTGGCAGCACGGGGCGGGACGAGTCTGTGTCACAACCATCCTTCCGCCCCTTCGGGGCTCGATCATCTCTCACTTTTACCCAGGGCTTGCGCGCCGCTGGGCTACAATCTCGCGCCGCCATGCGGCTTTCGGACCGTCTGGTTCCCACTTCTTACCGCGAGGTCCGGTTGCGACACAGACTCGGGACGCCCGCGCCTACATTTTTTCTAGTTCTGGGCCAGCCACTTCTGCGCGACGAGAGCTCTTGCTTTGGCTAGTTCGGGGCGGTGGGATTTTGAGCCGACGCATACTTTTACGAGTTGTTCGTAGTAGGTAGCGGCCTTTTCGTTTTTGCCCGCCATCTCGGCGGCGCTGGCAGCGCCGTAGAGTCCGTTGAAGCGATTGGGATTGAATTTCAGGTCGGTCTCGTATTCTGCCTGCGCCTGATCTGGATGTTTCGTTTCCAGCAGAAGATCGGCAAGCATCTCGCGCGCCGGAATGCCCTCGGGCTCATCGCCGGTAGATTCTTCTCCTTCGGCAAGGGCACGCAATGATTTGATGGCTTCTTCGTCTTTGCCTTCGGCATGGGCCACCCAGGCTGCGGCTTCTTTCTGGGCATCCTCCACGTACTTGGCGGACGTGGGTTTCTTTTTGTTCAGCATCTCCTGCCGAATCGTCTCGAGCTCCGCAATGTCTTTCTGCGCTCCGGGCACATCGCCGGAGCGGGCGGCGCCGATGGCTCGAGCCCAGTAGGTGATCGCCTTGTCGGTCGAGTCCGCGCCCGGCGCGGGCGTCAGAGCCGCCGCCTCGGACCAGTGATGAAGCTCCAGAGCATACAGCGCCGGAAATTTCGACAGTGCATAAGCGTGAGGGTCATAACCTTCGCCGTACATGTCCTTCATCGGCGGCAAGGCTTTGACTTCCGCGATCACGCCCAGAGCATCGGCCTCGCGTCCGATCTGCAAGTAGGCATAGACCAGAAAGTCCATGGCATGAAACTGGTGGCCTTCGCCGCCCATGTGCATGGCCGCGGTCTTACGGGTAGCGGCAATTGACGCCAGGTTTGAATCGATGTCGTCCTGCCACAATCCGAGGCGGGCAAAGATGTGCGACGGCATATGCAGCGCATGAGGAGCGGCGGGCGCAATTTTGGCGTAGCTACGTGCCGCAGTCAGCCCCAAAGCAGCCAGTTGGGGCTTGTCGTAGCTGTGAATCAGGTAGTGAGCCACGCCAGGATGGTTGGGCTCTTCCTTGAAAAGCGTCTCCAGTACAGCAGCAGCTTTCTTGCGATTGGCAAAGGTGGTGTCGCCATCCGGTTCCGACGCCAACAGCGACAGCGCGTAAAATGCCGCTGCCTCGAGATCTTCGGGATAACGATGGTAGACGCCTTCCATGGCCTGAGAGTACGCGGTGGCGCGTTTATCGTAATCGCCCTTCATTCCGTAGAAAGTGTGAAGCGCGGCGATGTAGTCACGCTCGCGATCAGTTTTTGGGTGCAGCGATTTCGCCGTCTTCAACTCCGTCTGGGCGCGCTTGATGGTGGCGGCGTTGGGATGATCCCAGAGCTGGTGCCACAGGCTCATGGCGATTCCCCAATGAGCCATGGCGCAGGACGGATCGTCTTTCGCGATCTGGGTGAACTCTTTTTCCGCTTCCTCGTACCAGAAGGAATGCAGCAAGGCGACGCCGCGCTCGAACGGCTTCTGCACCGACGCAGCGCAAGAAACCGGGAAGTGTACCGTCCCCAGTTGCTCGGCGGTCAGGTCCTCATGATGATGGCCTTCGTCGGCCGTCGCGAAAATTCCAAACAAGGACAGAAAAGCGATCAGCAGGGCAGTTCGCTTCATCGAAGGCTCCACAGGATGCGAGTCTAGCCGGGAGCTGAGCAAGGGTCAAATCTCACGAGCACTCGGTTCTTCAACAAGCAACGACGGATGGGCGACAGCAGTGGACGATTTCACTGCAAGCGGAAACGTTCGTTCATCAGACGCTGCAATCTAGGTTTGTAGAGGATGTCGTAGGCAAGCTCTTTGTCCGGAAACATAGCCAGTGCGGCACGCTTGGCGCCGGCCGCCAACTCCGACGCTTCTTCCACGGTCAGATTCTCATCCTGGCTAATTACCGACATGACCATGCTGATCATCAGTTGCAGCCGGCGAATGTTCCTGGCTTCCTGCTCGGTTTCGTTCGGCGTTGCGGAAAAATCAGTCCGCAGTGTGCTCATGGGGCCCCCGGGTCCAAGCCGCGTCTGCAGCGCCGGGAGCGGGATTGAGCCCCCGGCGCGGACCTTGCGGCCTTCCTCTCCTTATTCTGTGATTATTCGCAGGTGAAAGCAACCCCGAAAACGAGCGGGGAGTAGTGCGGATTCATGTTCTGTCGGGGGTGGCTACGAAAAGGTATTTACCGCAAAGAGCGCAAAGGATTGCGCAAAGGACGCGAAGGAGTTCTGTGCCGCTTCATTATCTGGCGACCAAAGGTTTACAATCGCGGTGAACAATATGGTCGATGAATGGGCAATGAGAAATGATCGGAGAACAGGGCTGGTCCTATTCTGCGGGCCGCCGGCTGCCTGATCGGAGGAACTATGACTGAGACTCCCGCTGAGCGGCCCAATCCCAACGAAAAGCTGGTGCGAATATTCGATACCGAGCAGGAATCGGAGGCCATGGTAGTCCACGGCTTGCTGGAGTCTTCCGGGATTGATTCTGATGTGACTTCGCTCGACGCTCAGCAGGATATTCTTCCCGGAGTCGGCGGCACGGTTATTCTGGTACGTGAGGAAGATGCGGACCAGGCGCGGCGCGTGATTGAAGAATACCGGCGGCCGCCCGGCGATGAGACCGCCGAAATCGACATCAGTGGAATGCAAGGCCGGGAAGAAAAGGACTGACGGCTTTGCCGTCCAGATAAAACGTAACCGCTCCGTCGAGATCAGTCCTGTAGGTCAGGACGTGAGCGTTTTCCAACCGAGCTAGAACCTCTGACCGCGGGTGGCCATAGGTATTGCGCGCGCCCACGGAAATCACGGCAAAATGGGGATGGACCGTGGCCAGTAGCTGCGGGATGGTGGAAGTTGCGCTACCATGGTGCGCCACCTTGAGCAAGTCTGCCTCCGGTTGCTCCTCAGCGATTCGCTGCTCCGATTTTCGCTCGGCGTCTCCTTCCAGCAGGGCGGAAGTTTTCCCGTAGGCCAATTTCAACACCAGAGATTCGTCATTGCGCCGCACTCCGAGGCTCTGGGCGTCGGGCGCCAGAACACGGACCTCTGCCCCACCAAAGTTGAAGCTGTCGCCCATTCTGTGCTGAACCACCCTTACACCTAAATCGCTGGCTTGATGAACCAACGCTTCCATCTCCGGGTCCGAGAGATCACTCAGCCACAACTCGCGGGGACGAAAGTTAGCCAGAATCGCAGCCGCGCCTCCCATGTGATCAGCGTGGGCGTGGGTAATCGCGACCGCATCCAGACGGCTGATGGCACGCGACCACAGGTACGGCGACACGACATCTTCTCCGATATCCAAGTCTGAGTGAACCCAATGAGGAAGGCCCCCGGCATCGACCAGCAAGGTGCGGCCGCTGGGGGAGACTACGAGAAGCGAATCGCCCTGGCCGACATCAATCGCGGTCATCTCCAACAAATTGGGGTGAATGTGCGGATGTGGGGGAATGGCGCAGATCCAGAAGGCGCTGGCAGCCAGAGCGGCCAATCCGCTGACGGCGAGCCAGGCACGACGGCGAACCAAGATCATGGCCAGTGCGATCGACAGTGCGGTCAGGAGGATGACGGCCATCCCTGGCGTAGGAACTCGCAGATCGGCTACACGCAACCCGCCCAACCAGCGCACGGTGCCGGCAATTCCATCAAGAGCGCCGCCCGCAATAACGACCGGGATTTTCGCCAAGGCGGGCCAGCTATAGCCGAGTGCCATCGCGGTCACCGCGGCGGGCATCAGGATTTCCATCAGCGGTATGACCAGCATGTTCGCCGGCAGTCCGACGACCGTCGCACGATGAAAGTAATACGCCATTGGCAGCGCGAGCCCGATCTGCATGATCACCGAGATCAGCAGCAACTCAGCCGCGCCGATCAGCACTCGCGACGCCACGGCCAGCGTCGGCAACGGAAGGCGCGTGCCGACAAAACGTTGCAGGCGGCCGGCAATCATTCTCAGATCCAGGCGGAACTGCACTGTTCTTGCCGGCAGGGCGAAATCGTAGGATATTGAATCCGCTTGCCGTGTACCCCGAACGAAGGGTTGGGTAGTGCGCTCCAGAATCGGTATTCCCACCGCCGCGACCAGCCACACACACAAGAACGTCAATTGGAAACTGGCTCCGAACAGCACCTGCGGATCGACAATCATCAGGGCCAAAGCCGCGGCCCCAATCGCGTTGAGCATCGACTTCTCGCGATAGAGCAATCGCGCTCCCAGATAGAGAGCCAGCATCAGAGTGGCGCGCCAGACGGGAGAGCCGAGAGCGGTGAGAAACGCGTACGCCACCATGAGCGAGACTGTGATTGTCCCGGCGACGAGATCGCTCACACGCATCCGGCGCAAAAACCAGAACGTCACCAGAGCCAGGATGCTTACATTCATTCCTGAGACTACCAGCACGTGGTAGGTGCCGGAGCGCTGGAAATCGGCTCGGGTTGGGCGGTTGATGAATGCGTCTTCGCCGATCACCATGGCGTCCATCAGCGCGGCTTCGCGCGGAGGCCACAGGGCGTGAACTTTTTCGATGATGCTGCGATGGATTCGTGAGCGCCAGAGTTCGATCCGGCTGCCGGTAGAGCCGGGGAGAACTTCAACGCTTGCGGACTTGATGGAGGCCAACGCGACAATTCCGTTTTCCATTAAATAGGACCTGTAGTCGAAGGCTCCTGGATTGCGGAAGTTGCGCGGCAACGAAAGTTTGGCGGGAAAGCGCAGGCGCTCGCCGTAGTGGAACAATCGCACGCTCGAGACATCGGCTTCTTGTCCAATGTCTTGCCCCGTCTCTTGTGTCGGTACACGCTTCGGTTGTTGGTCGTAAACGCTGATGCGGAGGCCGGAACGGGCCTGGAAGGTTTGCGCGCCTTTGACTATCTGCTCGGTTTCGACATCGAGCCGTTGACGAATTTCACCGGGACGATCCTGTTGCAGAGGTCCTTCTTTCGTGACGTGAGCGGTGACGATGACTTCCGATCCATCGGAGAACAGGAGCGCCGCAAGATCGCCGGAGTCGCCCGGAACCCGCACCTGATCTAACAATGCCCCCAGGATGAACAGAGCACCCAGACCCAGCAGGAAAGCGGAACGGCCTCGGCGACGCAGCAAGTATGCAGCTGACAGGGTCAGGAAGATCCATGCCAGGAGCCACCAGAGCGGCGGCCGCCATGCGTATACGCCAGTCACAATCCCGGTTGCAAAGGCCAAGGCAGCCCAGAGCAGGGGTTGCCGGCCAGTGGGGGTTGGCTGCTGGTTGAGACGCGGACTGGTTTGCGGATTCAGAAAATGATCGCCTCTGGTCGCGTGGGAACAGCCGCCCTCGGCTGTTCGGTCGAGCGAAGCTCGACATCGGTCGCAGGAGACAAATGGCGGAGCGTTGCTCCGCAGGACAGCCGGGGGCGGCTGTCCCCACGTGGCCTATGCCGCTAGCGAACCAAATGGAAGACGCTCTCCAGGTGGTAAGTCTGGGGAAATAAATCCACGAGATGCGCCTGCTCCACGCGGTATCCAGACTTGAGCAGGCGAGCCAGATCGCGAGAGAGAGTGGCTGGATCGCACGAAACGTAAATCACGCGAGGCGCCTTCAACCCCATCAGTCCCTGAATCACCTTTTCACCCAGACCGCTGCGCGGCGGATCTACGACGACCAATTCAGGGTGCAACTTGCCGGCCGCGTTCTCCAGATACTGCTCCGTGCTGGCCCGAACTGCTTTCACGTTCGCTGGCGAATTGTATAGCAGATCGGCATGAGAAGTCGGTGACGACTCAACCGCAATCACGCGGGCAAATTCCCGATTTAGAACTGCAGAGAAAAGTCCAACACCTGCATAGAGATCAAGCGCCGTTCCACTGGCGCCGCGTCCACTGGGACTCGCATCGCCAACCACAATATTCACCAGTTCATCGGCCAAATGGCGATTGACCTGGAAAAACGATCCCGCGCTCACCCGGTAGGAAGCGAATTTGGTCGCATAAGTAAGGTGATCAGCGCCGCTGACGGAGATTCGCTGCGGATCGCCTGATATGTCCACTTTCGTGGCTCGAGCCGCGAAAAATACCACGCCGGCAACTTCTGTCAGTGCGGCGCGAAGGCAGGTGGCGAATGGTTCTGCGGCATTGGCAATTTCCGCGCCGCAATAAACCTCCACCAGAAGTTGCGTGTCATCGGCGTTGGAGAAAAATTCTATTTCCCGAATGCCGGCCGGGACCTTACCGCCGCGTCCCATTTGCCACATGGCAGCAAGCGCCCGGTTGATCAACGGAGAACTGATGGGACACTCTTCCACCGGCAGCAACTCGTGAGAATTGAATTTGTAATACCCAATCGCGAATTGGGGAGCGCTGTGAACTCTGAAGCGGGAACGATTGCGGTAGTGCCAGGGCGGCGAAGGATGGACCTTCAGTTCAGTCTCCAGTTCCAGCTTGGCGATGCGGCGTAGATTCTCTTTCAGAATCGCGGCTTTAATTTCAAGTTGATGTTCGTAGCCGGTGTGCTGATAGTGACATCCGCCACAACGTTGAAAGTACGGACACCGCGGCTCAATACGCAGTGGAGAAGCCTCGAGGATCCGACTTGCGCGGGCGCGGGCAAAACCGGGCTTCTCTTCGAGCAAGTCTGCTTCGACCTTCTCGCCCGCCAGCACGAAAGGCACGAATGCAGCCTTGCCGCGACCCTGTTCGTTCGCCGGCAAGCGCGCGAGGCCATCGCCGCCGTAAACAAGCTTTTCGATTGTGAGTTCCAAGCTTTGATTCTACAGTCAGGCAAATGTGGGCGCGGGTGTCCCGCCCGTGCAGGAGCGAGGAATGGCCGCGCTTCACATATAGAAAAGACTCAAGCCGCGGCAGCCCGTACTTCTCCAGCAACTTCTTGTGCACATACTGTTTTTGCAGTTGATCGATTTGTGCCGCGGGCATCTTGCGGCGGTAGGGGGCCAGTTCGCGATCCGCCTGGCTGCGCACGCTGACGATTTCGTCATCGGGAGTGCCTGCCAGAAGTACAGCAAACAATTTTTCTTCGAGCACGGTCAGCCGCCGTTCCAGGTCTTCCAGTCGAGGTGGAGCGCTGGCACTTTCCATTTCTGAAGCAAGTTCCCGGAGCGTGCCGGCAGTCTCTCGCGCCAGCGGCTGGCCCGAAATGCCAGGCCGCTGAGGCAGCTTTGCCGTAAGGAGTTGATCGGCGTTGCGTCGGAGAAAAGTCGTGATCTCGCCGGCCTGAAATCCCGCAGGCTTCGAGTTCTGTTTTTCAGTGCTGGCGACGCCCACGGCCGCCTCTTTCATCTCTTCCGCCGCCGCCAGGACTTCCTGCGCGCAATAGGCCAAACTGTTGACCTTGCGTTTGGACGGACGTTTCTCATAGCTCTCAAAAGCCCCATCAATGCCGCGGAGCACGGCTTCAAGCGGAATGCCTGCATCTTTCCAGGTTTCGATCAGCGCCCAATCGAGAGTCGAGAGCAGCAGGATGCCGCCGCGGCGCCGCTGAAAGTGTTCTTCGATTTCGGTGAAATAGTTGAAGTAGTTTTCCACGGCGGGTCAGCGGGAAGGCTTGCGGCCGTGTCCGGGCTTGGCGGCTGGCGCTGTCGAAGCCGGGGAAGGTTTCACCGAAGAGGCGTCGCGATTGGCCTTGGCCGCTGTGTTCCGCTCCCAGATAATGCGCAAGCCATCCAGGGTGAGCAGGTCGTCGACGTGCTTGATGTATTTTGACCCGGTGCCGATGAGTCGCGCCAATCCACCCGTCGCCACCACAGTGACTTCTTTTCCCATTTCATCCAGCAGCCGTTCCAGGATACCGTCCACCAGTCCGAGGTAGCCGTAATAAAGACCGGACTGCAGGCTGCCGACCGTGGTGCTGCCGATCACGCGAGCCGGTTTGCGGATGTCCACGCGGGGCAGACGTGCGGTGTTCTCGAACAGAGCGTCGGCCGAAATGCCAATGCCGGGGCAGATCACGCCGCCCTGATATTCGCCTTTTGCCGATACGCAATCGAAGGTGGTCGCCGTGCCGAAGTCGACCACGACACATGGTCCTCCGAATTTTTCGAAGGCAGCGACGGAATTCACGATGCGATCCGCGCCGACTTCCGCCGGATTTTCGTAAAGCACGGGCATTCCAGTCTTGATGCCCGGTTCGATGAAGAGCGGCCTGGTATTGAAGTAATGTTCGCAGACCTGGCGCAGCGTGGAATCTACTGGCGGAACAACTGACGAAATGATGATTCCGTGGATGCCCTTCACTTCAATCTTGTCCATGGCGAACAGGTTGCGGAAGAGCACGCCGTACTCGTCGACGGTCTGAGTTGCGATGGTAGCGACGCGCCAATTCGCTACCAGGCGCTCGTAGTGCTGCGATTCGGGGGCGCCGTCACCTCCAGCTTTCGCGAAGACTCCGAGCACCGTGTTGGTGTTGCCTACATCGAGAACAAGAAGCATAGCCAGTGCTCATGTACTGTCGAGCTCGACCTGGACGGGTCTGAGACCCGTCTCCACACATTCTCCACTATTTCAATCTCACCGTTCCGCTCAGCACGGTTCGCAGACCGTCCGCCGTTCGTACTTGCAGGAATCCGCGCGGATCCAGGCCTTCGGTGACTCCTTCGAAGCCGCCGTTCTCTTCCACTTGCACCTGGCGGCCTCGCGCCGACGACGACCGTTCCTGAAATCGCTTCAGGATCGATTCATGCGCGCCCGGCTTCTGCAACAGATCGCGATATTCGCGGTCCAGCGATTTTAGCAAAGCCGCGCACAGTTCCACTCGCGACCATTCCGTGCCGCTAGCCAGTCGCAAGGATGTAGCGATTGGCTGCAGATCGGCGGGAAATCGGGCCTGGTTCACGTTGATGCCGATTCCCACCACCAGGTAGCGCACGCGAGTAGCTTCCGCATTCATCTCGGTCAGGATGCCGCAGAACTTCTTTCCGTCGATCAACAGATCATTGGGCCATTTCAAGTCTGGCAAAATGCGGGAGTCGACCTGCTGGACTGCGGCATGTACCGCAAGGCCGGCAGCCAGGGAAAGAATCAGCGCCTCCGCCGGCGGCAACGCCGGTCGCAACACCACCGAACAGTAGATCCCGGTCGACGGCGCCGAATCCCATTGATGCGCGCCTCGGCCTCGTCCGGCAGTTTGTTCTTCGGCCACGAAGACGCTGCCTTCGGGCGCGCCGGCACTGGCGGCCTCCATGGCTTCGCTGTTCGTCGATCCGATCTTGTAATAGTGATGAATTTCCTGACTGAAGAGTGTGCCCTTCAGAAGAGGAGAGAGCATGTCAGGCAGCAGCAAGTCGGGAACCGTCTTGAGGCGGTAGCCGGTCGCAGAATGCCCTTCAATCTCAACCCCCAGTGTGCGCAGTTGCTGTACCAGGCGCCAAACCTCCGAGCGGCTGGTGCCGATTTCCTGGGCGATCTTGGTTCCGCTCGCGACAACGGTGGCGTTGTCCATCAGCAGTCGGACAATCCGCCCGAGGCGGAGATCGGTTTTGGGTTCGTGCGGCGTCGGCGCGGTCGTCCGCGAGCGTTTACTGGGAATCCGGCTTGTACCTGGTTTCGTAATGCAGGGAATTATGCGGGACAGGGGAAGAAAGAACAAATCGACGATTTCCGAGGAATCCTGGCTGATAGCTGAGAGCTGACAGCTTGCTACACCGGCGTCACCCGCAAACTCATATCCACCGCGACCGCCGAATGGGTCAGTGCGCCTACGGAGATAAAATCCACTCCAGTCTGAGCGTAGGCGCGGACATTCTCGAGGCTTATGCCTCCGGAGCACTCGACCGGAATATGGCGTTCGCCGTGGGCGCAGCGGTTGACCGCCTCCCGCACCTGCTCGACCGGCATGTTGTCCAACAGGACGGCTTCGGCTCCGTACTTGAGGGCTTCTTCCAACTCCGCCAGGCTTCGCACTTCGACTTCAATGGGCTGCGAACCGCGGCGGTTGCGATGAGCCCGTTCCAGCACCGGCCCGAGGCCTCCCGCCAGCGCGATGTGATTATTTTTGATGAGCACGCCGTCGGACAGATCGAGGCGATGATTCTGCCCTCCGCCGCAGCGCACCGCGTACTTGTCCAGCATGCGCAGGCCAGGCACGGTCTTGCGGGTGTCGAGAATCCGCGCCTTGGTTCCGGAAACCGCGTCCACGAATTTGCGGGTCAGGGTAGCGATTCCGCTCAGCTGCTGCAGAAAATTAAGAATCACGCGCTCGCAGGCCAGAATGACGCGAGCGTTGTGACGGATGACCGCAATCGTCTGACGATCGTGCAGGCGCACGCCATCGAAAACTTCCGGATGGCTGGTGACTTCGTAGTGCGAAGTAACGGCTCCATCCAGAGCGGCGTACACATCGAGAATGCGGGACACGCAGCCCACTCCCGCCAGAACGCAATCCTGTTTCGCAATAATCGTCCCGGCGGCGCGCTGGTTCGGATCGATGCAGGCGTAGCCGGTGGCGTCGCTGGTGGCGCGATCCTCCAGCAGCGCGTTCTCGACGATGGCGGAAATGCGACGGCCGTTCCAGTCCATAGTTCGCCCAATGTAGTTCGCCAACTCCGGCGCTCAGAACCGACAACTGCTACTTTGAAAACCGGCTGTCGGTCCTGAGATGTCAGTTCCCAGTCTATGATGAGCCGGGCCCTAACTCGTCCAGCTTACTCTGCGCTTTCTCGCGCAACACAGCCAACTCCTGCGCCCGCGCCCGCATGCCCTCGACAACCTTGGCCGGCGCCTTGGCCAGAAATTGCTGGTTGCTCAGCTGGCGCTGGCCGTTGTCAATTTCTTTTTCCATCTGCTCCAGTTCTTTGGTCAGGCGTTCGCGTTCGGCTGCGACGTCAATTTTCTTTTCGTAGATCACGTGCACATCAAATCGAGCGGTAGAGCGGGCGCCGGACACCTTCGAGAGCGAGTTCTCCACGAAGGTCATGCTCTCTACATTGGCCAGCCGCTCGATGGCGCCGCGATTTTGCTCAAACAAAGATTTGACGCCGGGCTCCTGAGTGAAAACCTCGATCGGCACTCTCTGTTTTTGCTCAACTTTCATCTCGGCCCGCAGGGTGCGCACGCTGACGATCAGGTCCTGCAAGATCGCCATGTTCGTTTCCGCAGCGAGATCGAATTGTTTTTCATCCGCCTGGGGATAGGGGGCGAGGGCGATGGATTTCAACGGCGGCCTGGCGTCGTAGATCGCCTGCCAGATTTCCTCGGTGATAAACGGCATGACCGGATGCAAAAGTCTCAATGACGCTTCGAAGAGGTTCATCAGGTTGCGACAGGCGATGCTGGCAGACTCTTTGCCGGCAGGGCCTTCGGCGTTCAGTCGCCCCTTGATCAGCTCAATGTACCAGTCGCAAAAGTCACCCCAGAAGAAATCGTAGATGCGGTTCGCCGCCTCGTGGAACCGATAGGCCGCGAGGGCGTCGTTAACATCCCTGGTTACGCGGTTGAAGCGCGAGCGAATCCAGACGTCTTCCAAGAAGTCGGATGGAACCGAGCTGGTGTCAGGCCGAAGATCCGGCTCGATCCTGTCCACGTTCATGAACATGAAGCGCGCCGCATTCCATATCTTGTTGGCGAACGCGCGATAGCCGTCGGTGCGGCTTTCGCTGAACGCGATATCCGTTCCCGGAGCCGCCATGGCCGCCAGAGTAAAGCGCGTAGCGTCGGTGCCGAAGCGCTGAATAATATCGAGCGGGTCGATCACGTTGCCCTTGGTCTTCGACATCTTCTGCCGGTCGGCGTCGCGGACCAGGGCGTGAATGTAAACCTGGCGGAAGGGCACGCTATCGTCTTTCTTGTCGCCCCAGCCGCTGGCCTTTTTTACCAGCGGATCCTGCTGATGCCCCTGCATGAAATGGCAGCCGAACATGATCATGCGGGCGACCCAGAAAAACAGGATCTCGTAGGCGGTAATCAACAGCGTGGTCGGATAAAAAACTTCCTGATCGCGCGTCTTTTCCGGCCAGCCCAGAGTGGTAAAGGGCAACAGCCCGGAAGAAAACCAGGTGTCGAGGACATCCGTGTCTTGTTTCAGATCCGAGTTCCCGCACTTGGAACATTTCTTCGGCGCTTCGCGCGCGACAATAATTTCTCCGCACTTGCAGTGCCACGCCGGAATGCGGTGTCCCCACCACAACTGCCGCGAGATGCACCAGTCGTGGATGTTGTGCATCCAGTTCAGATAAATCGTCCTGTAGTTGTCGGGAACAATGGTGATCTCGCCATTTTCGACGACCTCGATCGCGCGATCGGCCAGCGGCTGGATCTTGATGAACCACTGCGTCGACAGCCGCGGCTCGACCACGGTTCCACAGCGATCGCACTTGCCGAGGGAGATGGTGTAGTCCTTCTCCGCGACCAGAAAATTCTGTTTGCGCAGATCTTCAAGGATGCGCTCACGAGCGGTATAGCGGCTCAATCCGGCGTAAGGGCCGGCATTCTGGTTCATGTGAGCGTGCTCGTCCATCACGTCAATCTGCGGCAGGTTGTGGCGCAGTCCCGCCTGAAAGTCATTGGGATCGTGCGCGGGCGTCACTTTCACCGCTCCGGTGCCGAACTCGGGATTGGCCAGCTCATCGGTGATGATTGGAATCTCCCGGTTCATCAGCGGCAAGCAGAACTTTCTTCCCGTGCAGGTGCCTGTAGCGCTCGTCGTTTTCATTTACCGCAACCGCGGTGTCGCCGAGCATGGTCTCCGGACGAGTGGTGGCCACGGTGATGAATTCGTCCGCGCCAACCACCGGGTAACGGATCTCGTACAGCTTTCCCTGGACTTCCTCATGTTTGACTTCGAGATCGGAGATCGCCGTCTCGCATCTCGGGCACCAGTTGACGATGTACTTGCCGCGATAGATCAGTCCTTCTTCGTATAACCGGACAAAAACCTCGCGCACGGTGCGGGAAAGGTTTTCGTCCATGGTGAAATATTCGCGGTCCCAATCAACGGACGCTCCCAACCGCTTCATCTGACCTAGAATCGCCCCGCCATAGTGCCGCTTCCATTCCCATACCCGCTCGATGAACGCCTCGCGGCCCAGATCGCGCCGATTTTTGCCCTCACTGGCAAGCTGGCGCTCGACCATCATCTGGGTGGCAATGCCGGCATGATCGGTGCCCGGCAGCCACAGCGTGAGAAAGCCGCGCATGCGGTGCCAGCGGACGAGAATGTCCATCTGCGTCTGGCCGAACATGTGTCCCATGTGCAGCTGCCCGGTGACATTGGGTGGCGGAAGCAGCAACGCGAACACCGGGCGGGATTCGCCGGGAGGAGGCGTGGGAGCGTCGAACAGCTTCTCCTTGAGCCAGTAATCGGCCCAGCGCGCTTCAATCGCGCCCGGCTCGTACGATTTGGGCAGATCGTGAGGCATGGTTTTTGGCTTAAGCTGTCAGCTCTCAGCCGTCAGCTTTCAGCCAGAAATGATTATTAGTGCTTGTATGTCTGATCCCATAGCCTTTGGCCGGGGCTGAATGTTGAGTTTGAAGGCTGATCGCTGATTACTTTGATATTACAGTCCAGAGAAAACAGGGGTCAAACGACGAGCGGGGTAGGGCGAGACTACCTCTTCTTCTTTTTTTCTTTCTCTTTCTTTTCCGAGCTCATCTTTTTGGCAATTTCTGCCACCAGTTTGGGCCGCAACTCGGCCAACATGGTGTCGACGATGCTGGCGATGGCGGTGGACTCTTCCGGAGCCTCGCTGGCCGCGGCTTCAACTTCAGCCGCCAGTTCGGCGGGTTGGACCGGCGAAGCCACGTCTTCGGTCGAATTTGCTGCGCTGACTGGAGCTTCAGGAACTGGAACCTCAGCGACCTGAGCCTCGTTTACCGGAACCTCGGCGGCTGCGACTTCGGAGACGGGCGACGCGGGCGCAGGGCTTGCCAGCGATTCGCGTATCTGCTTCCAGTTTTGCCAGGCGGCAGCCAACTCGGCTTCGCGTCCGGGCTCCACCTCTGGCGGCGCGATAGACCTGTTGTCTGCTGAGGGTGGCGCTGCGATCGTAGTGGATGCGGCTTCCGCGGCAAAACCGGCAGCGGCCGCGTATGCCGCCTCTTCGCGAATCGCCGCTGGTGCATCTGCGGCTGCCGCAGCTTCTTGAACTGTCGGAGACAGGAGTATCGGAGACTGGGCTGTCGCTGATTGGGCTGTCGCTGATTCGGTAATCGACGTCGGCTCTGTCGAAGATTCGATCACCACCGACCCGGCGTCCGCTGGGGCCGGAACGAATTCCGTGCTCACCGCAGAAACCGATTCCGCAACGCTCGCAACCGCAGCGACTGCCGGTGATTCCACGGGCTCGATGGTGGCGGCCTCAACGGTCGCTGCCTCAGTCGTCGCTGACTCGTTCTTCGCTAACTCAACGACTGCTGTCTCAATTACAGCTGACTCAATCACAGCAACGGGACGGGGACTCTCGACCGGCGCCGCGCTTGCGATTTCTGTAGCTTGGGCTACCCGGATGCGAGCCTGTGTCCATTTCCTGATCGAGCGCGAGCTTCGATTCTTCCACCGCGACTGCAATGGCTTCAGCAATCCATCGCGGACCAGTGAGAGCGGCTTCGGCGGGAACCGCGGAACCGTGATTCGCCGAACCATGATTCGCCGAACCATGGGCCTGGTGGCCACTTCCGTTGGATCCTTGTGGCAGGGACGATAGGCTCGCGATGGCTTGGCCATTGGACGGCGCCAGGGAATCGATCGCGGCCATAACCTCGGCATCGTTGCCGGCTCGTTTTTCAGCCTCGGAAATCTGCGCCTCGGAAGCAATCGAGACTGAACTTGTTTCGACTGGCGGCAAGTCGGACGCAACGGGCTGGTCCTCTACTTTCGCCGCTTCAATGCTGGCCACGGCTTCGGGTACGCCTTCCGCCTCCGCCGCTTGCACTTCAGCGGGCGCGACCACCTGAGTTTCCTGAACCAATTCCGGCACTGAGGTCGAAGTTGCGGCAGAGGCTTCGGGCTGATCAGCATTGGCGCTGGTTGCTTCAGCGGCCACTTGCGACGGAGCTGTCTCTTCGCTCGCGGCAACGACTGCCACACCCTCTTCGGCCACCGCCTCAGAACTCGCAGTTGCCGCTTCCGGACGACCATCCATCGATGCCGCCGCCGCCGTGATCGCGGCGATTTCTTCGGGCGTGATGTCGGCTGGCAGGCCGGCGGGAATCGGACGTTCAAACTCCCGGCTCGGCTCTACGGGTTTGACAGATTCGCTTTGCTCGGCGTTTCTTTGCTCAGCATTTCCGGTAGGCCTGGAATCGCGGGGATCGGAACTGTAAGGCTCCAGCCCGCGTGACGCGGGGACCGCGGCTTCCGGTGCTTCGTCTTCCGTCTTGGACTTGGCATTGGGACCGGGAATGGTAAGGCGACTTTTCCAGCCCGTCTCCTGGTCGCCGAATCGATCTCCGGTATCGGACTGCTGCATCGCAGCCAGGGCCTTGGCGAAACGGCCGGTCTTTTGCGGCTGAGGTTGAGCGACGATCTTGTCTTCGAGCCGGGCAAGAACGGTGAGAAGTTCGGTGGCTTCAAAGGGCTTGATGATGAAGGAATCCGCGCCCACGCGGCGCGCTTCTTCCGCTTTGAACGGCTCCAGTTTTCCCACGGTCAACAGAACTGGAATCCGCTTGGTCTCCGCCGACTCCTTTACCCGCTGACACACCTCGAGACCACCGTAGCCCGGCATGTAGACATCGAGCACGATCAGGTCAGGCTTGCTTTCAGCGATCTTCTTGAGGGCCGCCGATCCATTGTTGACCGTGACCACCTCGTAGCCGGCGTCGGTAAGGATTCTCCGGCCCATGTTCTGGGCAGTCACACTGTCATCGGCAAGCAGTATTCTTCGCGCCAAGGGATTTCCTTTGGTGAGGGGGAGACAGCCTGAAGTTAATTGGTGCTAGACCGTAAGTCAATGAGAAGAAGAGAGTAAACACGTTACCAGTGGTCAGAGACGAGTGGGGAAGAGTGGCCCGTGGCTTGCTAAAACGGGCCGCCCGGTCAAACTTGGTTCAATTCCAGGTTTGTTTCAACGCCAGATTTATTTCAATCCATGATTTATCTCGAGCCAGCTAATCCGTCAACTTAGAACGGAACCACCTTTCGCAGCCCCTTCTTTTTCTTATGTTTGCTGGACGAGAGGGTTGCGTCGTCCGCCTTATCGTCGGCGCTGGTCGATGACGATGATGAGGCCGTTCCCGGCGCAGTCTTGCCATCGGCAGCCGGCTGTCCGTTGGCGCCCTGGGCGCCCGGCGTCGATTGAATCTCGTTCACCTGGACCGGAGGCGGCTCCGTCGGAGCCGCGTCCACATTTGGCTTCAGTTCATTGGGATCGGCCACGTTGGGCTTCAGTTCGTTCGGGTCCGGGCCGGGATTTTCCGAGCCCGCGGCAGCAGGGCCCCCATTCGCAGGGTTTGTAGCGGGAAAAGCCGGGGTAGGAGAGTTCCCGCCGCCGCCGTTCAGGATCTGCACGCCGACCGCGCCGTCGGAGCCGGAAGCGTCCGATCGCGGCGCCGGTTGGTCAGCCGCTGGCGTTGCATTGCCGGTAGTTTCGACGGAGGCTGCGTTCTTATCTCCCGCGGGGGGCATTCCCATCAGGGAGCGAGTGGCATCCTCCACGACTGACTTGGCGCTTACCATCTGCGGATCGGTGAGGGTTGGCTCTCCCACTCTTGTAGCCTGGGCCACGTCCGGATGTTTCTGGAAATTCCGCATCAACTTTGAAACCGTGCTGCTCTCGCGGCGGCTGTCTTCTTCGGCCTTATTTTGGGCGATCGCAGCCTTAGTGGGCCGCGGGATGGGTTGGTGCAGGGCCTCAAGCCGGGCCTTGGCGTCGTCGGAGCGCTCCATCATCGGATACCGGGTCAGGATGCGGGAGTAGGCTTCCGTGGCGTTCTTGGTCAGATCCTGAACCAGGCGTGCCTTAGGCACCTCGTTCCCGGGGCGAGAACGCACGACCGCAATCTCACCTTCGTAGGCTTGCCCCAACATATACAACGCCTCGTCGGCGCGGCTGTACAAAGGATATTTGTCGATCAGCGAGCGCAGGCGTGCAATCGACGCCGGATAAGACTGCTTCAGATAATAGAACCGCCCTACCCGGAATTCGCGTTCCGCGATCACTTCCTGCACTTCCAGCAAACGCTGCTTGCCTTCAGCCACTACCTTCTGGTTATCCGGATATTGCAGGATCAGCTGCCGGTATTCCTCTTCGGCGCGCATGGCGTGGGTGTAATCGCGATCCGGCTTTTCCATCTGCTGGTAGTGGATATTGGCAATCTTGAGCTGGGCTTCGGCCGCTTCCGGCATGTTGGGGAAGAAGGTCTCGAAATCCTTGTACTCGATCTCCGCCTGGGCCAGCGACGTTCCTCCGCCCTCTGCGTACCAGGAATCGGCCACCGCCAGCTTGGCGCGGGCGATGTACTCCGAGTCGGGATAGGTATTGATCAGGGTCTGCAGAGTGATTCGCGCCACGTCGAAGCGGTTGTGCTTCATCGCATCCATGGCCCGGTCGAAGAGCACCTTATCGGGCTGCTTGGAACCGACGTTGGCCAGTGGATTGTTAACCTTCTTGTTGGTGCAGGCGACGGAGAAAACGAGCGCGCCAAGCAGAAGAATGACCGGAATACGACGTGACATGAGAACCCCTTAAGAACACCCAAGAGTGCGTTAGCCTTCAGTTATTGCCTGCTGGCTGACGACCAATGATGGAACGCTGACTCACTTCTAGACTTTCTGCAGCGTGGCCTCCACCGCAGTCCTTAACAGCTTTTCGGCATTAATCTTTGGATCACCTTTACCGAACACGGCGTTGCCTGCCACCAGAATTTCAGCTCCGGCGCGAACCACCTCGGCTACCGTCGTAAGGTCGATACCGCCATCTACTTCAATACGATAGCCGAGACCGCGCTGAGCCCTCAAATCGGCTAACTGGCGCAGCTTATGAACCGATCCGGGGATGAACTTCTGGCCTCCAAAACCCGGATTTACCGACATCACCAGTATATAGTCTGCGAGGTCGAGCACCTCGCTCAGGGTGTCCACCGGAGTCGCCGGATTGATCACCACGCCAGCCAGGCAGCCGTGACTCTTGATCAGATGCAGGGTGCGGTTCAGATGCACGCACGCCTCCTGATGCACGGAAATCCAGTTGGCGCCGGCCTCGCAAAACTCGGGAATGAACTGGTCCGGGTTCTCGATCATCAGGTGACAGTCAAGAGGCAACTCGGTCACCTTGCGGAGCGACCTGACCAGGGGAGGGCCCACGGTCAAATTGGGGACGAAGTGACCGTCCATGACATCGACATGCACGACGGTGCCGCCACCGGCGGTGGCATCACGAACCTGGTCCGCCAGATGGGCGAAGTCAGCCGATAAAATCGAAGGTGCGAGTTCAATCAACCTGGTTCTCGCGATTAGGCTTAAGTCAGCAAATTCTACCATGCGCAGCGCGGGTTCCCTTTGCGTTCTTGGCGTCCTTTGCGGTCAAAAACTTTAACCGCAAAGGACACAAAGACCGCAAAGAAAACAAAATATTAGGCCGTAACCTTTTGCTTCCCCGGAAGTTTATATAGTTAGAGGCACGATGGCCGTAAGGCGACCAGCGAAGGGCTCGCGGGAGCAAGCGTCCGGTTTGCCGGGAGATGACCGTCTGCTGGTGGAAGCGGCGAAAAAAGATCCGAGCCGGTTTGCCGACCTCTACGAACTCAATTTCTCCCGTGTATATGCCTACATCGCGCGGCGCGTAGGCGACCGTGATGCAGCCCAGGATCTGACCTCGGATGTATTCCACAAGGCGCTGGCCGGTATCCAGAGTTTCGAATGGCGGGGCGTGCCCTTCGCCGGATGGTTAATGCGGATTGCCGCC
This sequence comes from Terriglobia bacterium, assembly GCA_963734265.1. Taxonomy (GTDB): domain Bacteria; phylum Acidobacteriota; class Terriglobia; order Terriglobales; family Acidobacteriaceae; genus JAIQFF01. Next base: position 8,347 of record CAVTGN010000006.1, on the reverse strand, counting down.
AACATGATCGTAGACCGCTCAAAGCGTTCGGGTCGAGAGATTTCAGGACAGGATGACCTTCCCGATCTTCCTGACCTGAAAGCGCAGCCCAAGCTGGAGGAAGCCGATCGATGCGGGCTGTTGTTTAGCATGGTTGAGCAGCTCCCGGAAGACCAGCGCCGGGTGATCGGAATGCGCTTCGCAGAGGAGAAAAGTATTCGCGAGATTGCGACTGAGTTGGGACGCAGCGAGGGCGCAGTGAAGCAGTTGCAGTTCCGCGCCCTGCAAAACCTGCGCGCCCGAATGGAGGGTGCCAATGCCTAAGCGCTCTCTGCCGAATCGCTCTTTGGTCGAACAACTTGACCGAGCCGTTACCGAACTTCTGGCTGCGCCGGTGGTGACAGTTCAATCGGCGGATCCCGAGCTGCTGCCGTTACTGCACCTGGCGGCCGAGTTGCGCCAGCTTCCGCGCGAGGATTTCAAGTCCCGTCTTAAAGCTGATTTAGAAAGGAAATCATCCATGGCAACCGTAACTGAACCTGTCGCTGCAGTTCGTACCTTCGCGTCTCCGAGACTGAGCTTCAAGAACCCGGCCAAGGCTCTGGAGTTCTACACAAACGCTTTCGGAGCGAAGGAAACATTCCGCTTTGAAGTCGGATCGGGCATTGCCCATGCGGAGATGATGATTGGAGATTCAGTCATCATGTTGGCTGAGGAGTGGCCGGAAGGAGACCGCTACAGCGCTGAGACGTGGGGCCACTCGCCCGTCGGCATGGCGATCAATGTGCCTGACGTGGACAGTTTCGTCGCGCACGCAGGCGCGGCTGGAGCCAAGCTGGTGCGTCCGATCACCGATCAGTTCTACGGGTACCGCGAGGGAACTCTGCTCGATCCCTTCGGATACACGTGGAGCGTGCGCACTGTAAAAGAAGAAATGTCGGTCGAGGAAATGCACCGCCGCTTCCGCGCGATGATGAGCGAAGGGAAGAAAAAGAAGCCGGACGTGGACCCCGTCCCTAAAGGCTATACCACTCTCACGACTTACCTTGTGGCGCAAGACGCGGATGGCCTCATTCAGTTCATGACCAAGGCTTTTGGTGCGGAAGAAACGTTCCGCGCCGGACCGGGCTCCGAAGGCGGCCTGCACGCGGAAGTGAAGATCGGCGATTCGATGCTCATGGTTGGGGGAGGCGGCGCCGGCATGAAGTGGCGCGGCACTCCGATGCCCAGCGCATTCCATATGTACGTTCCCGATTGCGATGCGACTTACGCTCGCGCCCTGGAAGCGGGAGCCACTTCCATGACCAAGCCAGCCGATCAGGAATACGGAGAGCGTAGCGCGAATGTAAAAGACCCTGCCGGCAATTTCTGGTACATCGCGACCTACAAGGGAGAGAGCTACAGGTGGGAGGGTGCACCCACGCTGCAACCGTACCTGCATCCTTTGCGCGCCGAGCCTGTGCTTAAATTTATCAAGGGCGCCTTCGGAGCTGAAGAACTCGGCCGTTATACCGCGCCGGACGGCGTGATCCACCACACCACCATCAAGATCGGCAACGCTTACATGGAAATGGGAGAGGCCCAGGGTCCGTACCAGCCCATGCCGACGATGTTTTATCTCTACGTGGAAGACTGCGACGCCCTGTACAAGCGCGCTCTGGCCGCGGGGGCCACGCGGCGGCTGCGACTTCGGGGACGTGCGACGCGGGCGCAGGGCTTGCCAGCGATTCGCGTATCTGCTTCCAGTTTTGCCAGGCGGCAGCCAACTCGGCTTCGCGTCCGGGCTCCACCTCTGGCGGCGCGATAGACCTGTTGTCGCCTGAGGGTGGCGCTGCGATCGTAGTGGATGCGGCTTCCGCGGCAAAACCGGCAGCGGCCGCGTATGCCGCCTTTTCGCGAATCGCCGCTGGTGCATCTGCGGCTGCCGCAGCTTCTTGAACTGTCGGAGACAGGAGTATCGGAGACTGGGCTGTCGCTAATTGGGCTGTCGCTGATTCGGTAATCGACGTCGGCTCTGTCGAAGATTCGACCACAACCGACGCGGCGTCCGCTGGGGCCGGAACGGATTCCGTGCTCACGGCAGAAACCGATTCCGCAACGCTCGCAACCGCAGCGACTGCCGGTGATTCCACGGGCTCGATGGTGGCGGCCTCAACGGTCGCTGCCTCAGTCTTCGCTAACTCAGCCATGGCTATCTCAACCACGGCCGACTCAATTTCAGCTGACTCAATCACAGCAACGGGACTGGGACTCTCGACCGGCGCCGCGCTTGCGATTTCTGTAGCTTGGGCTACCCGGATGCGAGCCCCTCACCCTGTTCCATTTCCTGATCGAGCGCGAGCTTCGATTCTTCCACCGCGACTGCAATGGCTTCAGCAATCCATCGCGGACCAGTGAGAGCGGCTTCGGCGGCAACCGCGGAACCATGATTCGCCGAACCATGATTCGCCGAACCATGGGCCTGGTGGCCACTTCCGTTGGATCCTTGTGGCAGGGACGATAGGCTCGCGATGGCTTGGCCATTGGACGGCGCCAGGGAATCGATCGCGGCCATAACCTCGGCATCGTTGCCGGCTCGTTTTTCAGCCTCGGAAATCTGCGCCTCGGAAGCAATCGAGACTGAACTCGTTTCCACTGGCGGCAAGTCGGACGCAACGGGCTGGTCCTCTACTTTCGCCGCTTCACTGCTGGCCACGGCTTCGGGTACGCCTTCCGCCGCCACCGCTTGCACTTCAGCGGGCGCTTCCACCTGAGTTTCCTGAACCAATTCCGGCACTGAGGTCGAAGCTGCGGCAGAGGCTTCGGGCTGGTCAGCATTGGCGCTGGTTGTTTCAGCGGCCACTTGCGACGGAGCTGTCTCTTCGCTCGTGGCAACGACTGCCACAGCCCCTTCGGCTACCGCCTCAGAACTCGCAGTTGCCGGTTCCGGACGACCATCCATCGATGCCGCCGCCGCCGTGATCGCGGCGATTTCTTCGGGCGTGATGTCGGCTGGCAGGCCGGCGGGAATCGGACGTTCAAACTCCCGGCTCGGCTCTACGGGTTTGACAGATTCGCTTTGCTCGGCGTTTCTTTGCTCAGCATTTCCGGTAGGCCTGGAATCGCGGGGATCGGAACTGTAAGGCTCCAGCCCGCGTGACGCGGGGACCCCGGCTTCCGGTGCTTCGTCTTCCGTCTTGGACTTGGCATTGGGACCGGGAATGGTAAGGCGACTTTTCCAGCCCGTCTCCTGGTCGCCGAATCGATCTCCGGTATCGGACTGCTGCATCGCAGCCAGGGCCTTGGCGAAACGGCCGGTCTTTTGCGGCTGAGGTTGAGCGACGATCTTGTCTTCGAGCCGGGCAAGAACGGTGAGAAGTTCGGTGGCTTCAAAGGGCTTGATGATGAAGGAATCCGCGCCCACGCGGCGCGCTTCTTCCGCTTTGAACGGCTCCAGTTTTCCCACGGTCAGCAAAACTGGAATCCGCTTGGTCTCCGCCGACTCCTTTACCCGCTGACACACCTCGAGACCACCGTAGCCCGGCATGTAGACATCGAGCACGATCAGGTCAGGCTTGCTTTCAGCGATCTTCTTGAGGGCCGCCGATCCGTTGTTGACCGTGACCACCTCGTAGCCGGCGTCGGTAAGGATTCTCCGGCCCATGTTCTGGGCAGTCACACTGTCATCGGCAAGCAGTATTCTTCGCGCCAAGGGATTTCCTTTGGTGAGGGGGAGACAGCCTGAAGTTAATTGGTGCTAGACCGTAAGTCAATGAGAAGAAGAGAGTAAACACGTTACCAGTGGTCAGAGACGAGTGGGGAAGAGTGGCCCGTGGCTTGCTAAAACGGGCCGCCCGGTCAAACTTGGTTCAATTCCAGGTTTGTTTCAACGCCAGATTTATTTCAACCCTGATTTATCTCGAGCCAGCTAATCCGTCAACTTAGAACGGAACCACCTTTCGCAGCCCCTTCTTTTTCTTATGTTTGCTGGACGAGAGGGTTGCGTCGTCCGCCTTATCGTCGGCGCTGGTCGATGACGATGTTGAGGCCGTTCCCGGCGCAGTCTTGCCATCGGCAGCCGGCTGTCCGTTGGCGCCCTGGGCGCCCGGCGTCGATTGAATCTCGTTCACCTGGACCGGAGGCGGCTCCGTCGGAGCCGCGTCCACATTTGGCTTCAGTTCATTGGGATCGGCCACGTTGGGCTTCAGTTCGTTCGGGTCCGGGCCGGGATTTTCCGAGCCCGCGGCAGCAGGGCCCCCATTCGCAGGGTTTGTAGCGGGAAAAGCCGGGGTAGGAGAGTTCCCGCCGCCGCCGTTCAGGATCTGCACGCCGACCGCGCCGTCGGAGCCGGAAGCGTCCGATCGCGGCGCCGGTTGGTCAGCCGCTGGCGTTGCATTGCCGGTAGTTTCGACGGAGGCGGCGTTCTTATCTCCCGCGGGGGGCATTCCCATCAGGGAGCGAGTGGCATCCTCCACGACTGACTTGGCGCTTACCATCTGCGGATCGGTGAGGGTTGGCTCTCCCACTCTTGTAGCCTGGGCCACGTCCGGATGTTTCTGGAAATTCCGCATCAACTTTGAAACCGTGCTGCTCTCGCGGCGGCTGTCTTCTTCCGCCTTATTTTGGGCGATCGCAGCCTTGGTGGGCCGCGGGATGGGTTGGTGCAGCGCCTCAAGCCGGGCCTTGGCGTCGTCGGAGCGCTCCATCATCGGATACCGGGTCAGGATGCGGGAGTAGGCTTCCGTGGCGTTCTTGGTCAGATCCTGAACCAGGCGTGCCTTAGGCACCTCGTTCCCGGGGCGAGAACGCACGACCGCAATCTCACCTTCGTAAGCTTGCCCCAACATATACAACGCCTCGTCGGCGCGGCTGTACAGAGGATATTTGTCGATCAGCGAGCGCAGGCGCGCAATCGACGCCGGATAAGACTGCTTCAGATAATAGAACCGCCCTACCCGGAATTCGCGTTCCGCGATCACTTCCTGCACTTCCAGCAAACGCTGCTTGGCCTTCCGGCACCACCTTCTGCTGTCCGGATACTGCAGGATCAGCTGCCGGTATTCCTCTTCGGCGCGCATGGCGTGGGTGTAGTCGCGATCCGGCTTTTCCATCTGCTGGTAGTGGATATTGGCGATCTTGAGCTGGGCTTCCGCCGCTTCCGGCATGTTGGGGAAGAAGGTCTCGAAATCCTTGTACTCGATCTCCGCCTGGGCCAGCGACGTTGCCTCCGCCCTCTGCGTACCAGGAATCGGCCACCGCCAGCTTGGCGCGGGCGATGTACTCCGAGTCGGGATAGGTATTGATCAGGGTCTGCAGAGTGATTCGCGCCACGTCGAAGCGGTTGTGCTTCATCGCATCCATGGCCCGGTCGAACAGCACCTTGTCCGGCTGCTTGGAACCGACGTTGGCCAGTGGATTGTTGACCTTCTTGTTGGTGCAGGCGACGGAGAAAACGAGCGCGCCAAGCAGAAGAATGACCGGAATACGACGTGACATGAGAACCCCTCGAGAACACCCAAGAGTGCGTTAGCCTTCAGTTGTCTGCCTGCTGGCTGACGACCAATGATGGAACGCTGACTCACTTCTAGACTTTCTGCAGCGTGGCTTCCACCGCCGTCCTTAACAGCTTTTCGGCGTTACTCTTTGGATCGCCTTTACCGAACACGGCGTTGCCTGCCACCAGAATTTCAGCTCCGGCGCGAACCACCTCGGCTACCGTCGTCAAGGTCGATACCGCCATCTACTTCAATACGATAGCCGAGTCCGCGCTGAGCCCTCAAATCGGCCAACTGGCGCAGCTTATGCACCGATCCGGGGATGAACTTCTGACCTCCAAAACCCGGATTCACCGACATCACCAGTATATAGTCGACGAGGTCCAGCACCTCGCTCAGGGTGTCCACCGGAGTCGCCGGATTGATCACCACGCCAGCCAGGCAGCCGTGACTCTTGATCAGATGCAGGGTGCGGTTCAGATGCACGCACGCCTCCTGATGCACGGAAATCCAGTTGGCGCCGGCCTCGCAAAACTCGGGAATGAACTGGTCCGGGTTCTCGATCATCAGGTGACAGTCAAGAGGCAACTCGGTCACCTTGCGCAGCGACCTGACCAGGGGAGGCCCAACGGTCAAATTGGGGACGAAGTGACCGTCCATGACATCGACATGGACGACGGTGCCGCCACCGGCGGTGGCATCACGAACCTGGTCCGCCAGATGGGCGAAGTCAGCCGATAAAATCGAAGGTGCGAGTTCAATCAACCTGGTTCTCGCGATTAGGCTTAAGTCAGCAAATTCTACCATGCGCAGCGCGGGTTCCCTTTGCGTTCTTGGCGTCCTTTGCGGTCAAAAACTTTAACCGCAAAGGACACAAAGACCGCAAAGAAAACAAAATATTAGGCCGTAACCTTTTGCTTCCCCGGAAGTTTATATAGTTAGAGGCACGATGGCCGTAAGGCGACCAGCGAAGGGCTCGCGGGAGCAAGCGTCCGGTTTGCCGGGAGATGACCGTCTGCTGGTGGAAGCGGCGAAAAAAGATCCGAGCCGGTTTGCCGACCTCTACGAACTCAATTTCTCCCGTGTATATGCCTACATCGTGCGGCGCGTAGGCGACCGTGATGCAGCCCAGGATCTGACCTCGGATGTATTCCACAAGGCGCTGGCCGGTATCCAGAGTTTCGAATGGCGGGGCGTACCCTTCGCCGGATGGTTAATGCGGATTGCCGCCAACATGATCGTAGACCGCTCAAAGCGTTCGGGTCGAGAGATTTCAGGACAGGATGACCTTCCCGATCTTCCTGACCTGAAAGCCCAGCCCAAGCTGGAGGAAGCCGATCGATGCGGGCTGTTGTTTAGCATGGTTGAGCAGCTCCCGGAAGACCAGCGCCGGGTGATCGGAATGCGCTTCGCAGAGGAGAAAAGTATTCGCGAGATTGCGACTGAGTTGGGACGCAGCGAGGGCGCAGTGAAGCAGTTGCAGTTCCGCGCTCTGCAAAACCTGCGCGCCCGAATGGAGGGTGCCAATGCCTAAGCGCTCTCTGCCGAATCGCTCTTTGGTCGAACAACTTGACCGAGCCGTTACCGAACTTCTGGCTGCGCCGGTGGTGACAGTTCAATCGGCGGATCCCGAGCTGCTGCCGTTACTGCATCTGGCGGCCGAGTTGCGCCAGCTTCCGCGCGAGGATTTCAAGTCCCGTCTTAAAGCTGATTTAGAAAGGAAATCATCCATGGCAACCGTAACTGAACCTGTCGCTGCAGTTCGTACCTTCGCGTCTCCGAGACTGAGCTTCAAGAACCCGGCCAAGGCTCTCGAGTTCTACACAAACGCTTTCGGAGCGAAGGAAACATTCCGCTTTGAAGTCGGATCGGGCATTGCCCATGCGGAGATGATGATTGGAGATTCAGTCATCATGTTGGCTGAGGAGTGGCCGGAAGGAGACCGCTACAGCGCTGAGACGTGGGGCCACTCGCCCGTCGGCATGGCGATCAATGTGCCTGACGTGGACAGTTTCGTCGCGCACGCAGGCGCGGCTGGAGCCAAGCTGGTGCGTCCGATCACCGATCAGTTCTACGGGTACCGCGAGGGAACTCTGCTCGATCCCTTCGGATACACGTGGAGCGTGCGCACTGTAAAAGAAGAAATGTCGGTCGAAGAGATGCACCGCCGCTTCCGCGCGATGATGAGCGAAGGGAAGAAAAAGAAGCCGGACGTGGACCCCGTCCCTAAAGGCTATACCACTCTCACGACTTACCTTGTGGCGCAAGACGCGGATGGCCTCATTCAGTTCATGACCAAGGCTTTTGGTGCGGAAGAAACGTTCCGCGCCGGACCGGGCTCCGAAGGCGGCCTGCACGCGGAAGTGAAGATCGGCGATTCGATGCTCATGGTTGGGGGAGGCGGCGCCGGCATGAAGTGGCGCGGCACTCCGATGCCCAGCGCATTCCATATGTACGTTCCCGATTGCGATGCGACTTACGCTCGCGCCCTGGAAGCGGGAGCCACTTCCATGACCAAGCCAGCCGATCAGGAATACGGAGAGCGTAGCGCGAATGTAAAAGACCCTGCCGGCAATTTCTGGTACATCGCGACCTACAAGGGAGAGAGCTACAGGTGGGAGGGTGCACCCACGCTGCAACCATACCTGCATCCTTTGCGCGCCGAGCCTGTGCTTAAATTTATCAAGGGCGCCTTCGGAGCTGAAGAACTCGGCCGTTATACCGCGCCGGACGGCGTGATCCACCACACCACCATCAAGATCGGCAACGCTTACATGGAAATGGGAGAGGCCCAGGGTCCGTACCAGCCCATGCCGACGATGTTTTATCTCTACGTGGAAGACTGCGACGCCCTGTATCGGCGCGCGCTGGCCGCGGGGGCCACATCAATCTCC
>CAVTGN010000005.1:0-277257 GCA_963734265.1 Terriglobia bacterium | reverse complement strand
CCCGTTTTGTCGCTGACCTTGGCGCCGCCCAGGATCGCAACAAAGGGCCGTTCCGGTTTTTTCAGCACCTTGCCCAAATAGTCGAGTTCCTTTTCCATCAGCAGCCCGGCCGCCGACTTTTTCACGAACTTGGTCACGCCGACTGTCGAGGCGTGGGCGCGGTGGGCCGTACCGAACGCGTCATTGACGTAATAGTCGGCCAGGCCGGCAAGTTGCTTGGCGAATTTTTCGTCGTTCGCTTCCTCCTCGGGGTGGAAGCGCAGATTTTCCAGTAGCAAACTCTGTCCTTTTTCCAGTTGTCCCGCCATCTCCACGGCTTCAGGTCCGACACAATCGGGACAGAATCCCACGTTCTCATCCGGATTTAATTCCTTGTCGAGAAGCATGCGCAGGCGCTCGGCTACCGGCTTAAGGCTCAGCTTGGGATTGGGTTTGCCCTTGGGCCGGCCGAGATGAGAGACCAGAACCACCCGCGCGCCATGACGCAGCGCGTACTCGATCGTGGGCAGGGTCTCACGAATCCGAGTGTCGTCGATGACGCGACCGTCCTCGAGCGGGACGTTGAAGTCAACCCGCATCAGCACGCGGTGATTGCTGAGCGGAAGATCGCGGATGGAAAGTTTCGACATGATGGGCGTCCTTAGGAGTAGCGCGGCTTTTCCGGATGCGGGGCGGCTTCTGCCGCCCCTCGCCGGACGAGCTGCGCAGCAGTCCCGAATTTACAGGCCCTTGCTTCCGATGTAGTTGATGAGGTCCCGAACGCGAGACGAATAGCCCCATTCGTTGTCGTACCACGAGATGACCTTCACGCAGTTGCCCGCGACCACCAGTGTCATGGGCGCATCCACGATGGAGGAACGGCCATCGCCTTTGAAGTCGGCCGAGACCAGTTCATTCTCTTCGTATCCCAGATAGCCTTTCAGCGGGCCGCTTTCGGATGCCTTCTTGAGCGCGGCATTCACTTCTTCCCGCGTCGTCTTCTTCTCCACAAACGCCACCAGGTCCACGACCGAAACATTTGGCGTGGGCACGCGCATGGCGAAGCCGTCGAGCTTGCCGGCCAGGTCGGGGATCACCAGCTTCAGCGCTTTGGCAGCGCCGGTCGACGTGGGAATCATGTTGATTGCCGCCGCGCGGGCGCGACGCAAATCCTTGTGCGGAAAATCCAGGATCACCTGATCATTGGTATAAGAGTGGATCGTGGTCATGGTGCCGCTGACGATCTTGAAATTGTCATTGACCACCTTGGCAATCGGCGCCAGGCAATTCGTGGTGCACGACGCGTTGGAAATAATGTGATGCTTCGCCGGATCGTAAACCTGCTCGTTTACGCCGAGCACGAGCGTGACGTCCTCATTCTTCGCTGGGGCCGAGATGATGACCTTTTTCACCGGCCCGCGCATGTGTTTCTTGGCATCGTTCGCGTCGGTAAAGTGACCCGTAGATTCGATGACGACCTGCGCTCCGACCGATTCCCAGGGCAGCTTTGCCCGGATCTCTTTCCTTGAACACCTTGATGGTCTTGTTATCGATGGTGATGCTGTCGGCGCCGGCGGTGATTTTGTGGGGCAGATTGCCCAGGATGGAATCGTATTTCAGCAAGTGAGCCAGGGTCTTTGGATCGGTAAGGTCGTTGACTGCAACGAATTCGATATTGCTGTCATTGAGCGAAGCCCGAAGCACGTTTCGCCCGATGCGTCCGAACCCGTTGATTCCTACTTTAATCGCCATTTCGCCTCCGAAAGAGTGTGAAGAGAACGCTAGAAATTAATAGTCCTGAAAGTGGAAGGAAAATGGTAACAGGGAAACGAAGAATGCAGCAAATTACAACGTGCTCAGCAACAGAAGGGAACAGCAACCCGCGCTGCTAGGCCGAAACCTTGATCTCCAGGTAGACGTTCTTCTTGCTCCAGAAGAATGGAATTCGCATCAACCAGTACTTGCGTTGAAGCGTCTTGCGCGCCCGCGGCCAGTCTTCGGCTGGCAGAACTCGCGCCTCGCCTGTGAACTTAGGCCCGGTAATCTTTCCCCGCATCGTACACGGCGCGACTCGAACTTGTGGGTTGTTTCGTATTCGCTTGTACTTTCCCGAGTCGCTGCGGGTCATCACGTACAGCTTGTCGTCTTCTTCGCCAAACCACAACGGAGTCCAGATGGCGGTGCCGTTTTTGCGAAAGGTGGCCAGCGAAATATATTTCTGGCCGTGAATCTCTGGTGGAATAGGCATGATGCATGTTAGATGCAGCTCACCGAGGTTTCGGCTGGCAGTCTTGGTTCTCTTCCGGCCACATCCATTGCCCGCGGCTATCCGCTTGTGTTAAAAGCCAGACATGCGCAAATGGATGCGCGATCGACTGAAACGCAAGAAAGCTCCTGAGACGGGCAAGGGTGAGTCCTCGCCTGCACCGCTTCAACCAGCTTACTTTGACGCTGAGACTTCGGGGTCTGAGTCAGCGGACGAAGTCAACCCGCCCGCGGCTGAACCGCCTTTTGCCGCCGAGTCTCGCGCACAAGAAGCTGACGCGCAACCGCAATCCGAAGCACGGGAAACGCCAGCTACTCGACCAACTCAGCCGCAACGCCAGGATGGAAACGCAGACCCCCGCCGCAGACGCCGGCGCGGCCGTGGCGGGCGGGGAAGAGGCGGAGCGCGACCGGCTGGAGCGGCGCCGCCAAATGAAGCCGCAGGAGAGCCGCTCCCGGAAAATCGCGGAGCAGCGCCGCAAACCGCAACTGTCAAGCCGCTCCCGCCGCCAGCTGCGCCGCGGGTTCCAAAAGGCAGCGTAATTCTCGCTATCGGCCTCCCCGGCTCGGGAAAAAGTTCGTGGTTCAAGCGCCACAAGATTAACCCGCTCTCCAGCGACATGCTGCGCGGGCTTCTGTTCGACGATCCCACCGAGCAGCGCTTCCAGGATCTGGTCTTCTCCAACTTGCGTTCCATGCTGAAGGCGCGGTTGATCGCGCGCCGCCCCTTGAACTACGTGGACGCCACCAACCTCACTCCGCACGAGCGTCAGAGCTGGGTCAAACTGGGCCACGACTACGGCTACGAAGTGCAAGCCGTGTTCTTCGATGTCCCGGTGGAGGTTTGCCTGGAGCGGAATCAGCGACGCGAGCGGGTAGTGGCCGAAGACGTGATGCGCCGCATGAGCGCCAAGCTGAAGCCACCGACGTTCGAGGAAGGCTTTTCCAAAATTACGGTGGTGAGGGTGAAGCAGAAAGAATGACGTCCGGCGACGCTCTTCTGCAAAAGCCTTCATTACCTGATCTCGATATTTTCCTCTCTTGTCCCGAAACAGGGAGCGCTCGTGTACTACCCATTCATTGTCTTCGGCGGCGCCTCATCGGCTAGCCGAGATTTGAGATAAGCTTGTAATCAATATGTCGGGGCGTGGTTTCCTGTTCAAGTTTTCGGTCATTCTTCTCACCTTATTTGTGGGCGGATGCGGCGGCAACGCGCCCTCACACCACGACACCGCCTCCCGCGGGAACGCCTGCTGCGATCAGCCTGGCACCGTTTGTCAGCGGCTTTAGCAGCCCGCTCGATTTCGAAACTCCCGATGACAATAGCGGACGCGTATTTATCGTCCAGCAGCCCGGAACCATCCGGCTCGTCAGCGGCGGATCGCTGCTGCCAACTGCTTTTCTGGATATCACCGGCAAAGTGAATTTCGATGGCGGCGAGCAGGGCTTGCTGGGACTGGCCTTCCATCCCAACTACAGCTCAGAATCAGCGTTTCTACGTGAACTACGATCGCCTTTCGGGTGGGCAAATACAGACGGTGATCGCCGAATATCAGGCATCCGCCGATCCCAACCTGCGCCGACGCCGCCAGCGAGCGGATTTTGCTGACCATAAATCAGCCGTTCACCAATCACAAAGGCGGGCAGATGGCCTTCGGGCCGGATGGTTTTCTCTACATCGCGGTCGGCGACGGAGGCAGCGGCGGCGACCCAATGGGCAATGGCCAGAACCGCCAAACTTTACTGGGCAAGATTCTGAGAATCGACGTGGATCACGCCGACGCCGGGCTGCAATATGCGATTCCCGCGGACAATCCCTTCGTCGGGACCGGCGATCGCGGCGAAATCTGGGCTTACGGGTTCCGTAATCCCATGGCGCTTCTCGTTTGATCGCGTCACTGGCCGGCTTTTCGTCGCCGACGTTGGCCAGGATCAATTCGAAGAAATCGATCTGGTGCAAAAAGGCGGCTAACTTTGGCTGGAACACGATGGAAGGAGCGCACTGCTTCAACCCTGCCAGCGGTTGCAACATGACGGGACTGACCCTGCCCATCGCAGAATACGATCACAGTGAAGGCGTCACCGTGATCGGTGGCTACGTCTATCACGGAACCGCGATCTCGGACCTGGTCGGCGCCTACGTCTTTGCAGATTTCAGCAATGGCAAGATCTGGAAACTGACGGAGAATTCGGGCACCTGGACCAGGACGTTATTGCTGACCAGCGGCAAAAGTATCAGTTCATTCGGTCAGGATGCGGCGGGAGAGTTGTACGTGGTTGACTACAGCGGCAGCGTGCTCAAGATTGTGGAGTAATAGCGCTTTCGAAGGGCACAGGGCGTGGGGGCGGGACGCCCCCACGACAGCCGCCGGGACGGCGGCGCTACTCATCTCCTATCGAATTGATCACCATCGCCGCAGCCCAGGAGCGAAACTACTTCATCTCCGCTTTCGCGGCCATGCCCGGCTTGCCCTTGAGTTCGATCACGATCACATCCATCGCCTCATCGCCCGTGTTCTCCGGCAGGTGAACGGTGGCAGGCGTATAGAGTGAGTCGCCTGCCTTACCTGCGAGGGTTTGCGATGTCCCGTCAGGAAGGTGGAACGCTCCCTTGGAGTTGGTGAGAAACACCGCAACGCTCGCGGGATGACTGTGCATGACCGACTTCTCATGCGGGCCGTAATGCGCCTTCAAAATTCTCACCTGATCGTTCTCACTGACTACGGTGTAGTGCTTGGGATCAACCTTAACTGCGTCCTGGGCCCAGAGACTCGACGCAAGGCACAGACAAAGCGCTGCCCCAAAAAGCGTTAGTCGCAGTTGCATATTGCTCTCCTTAGTGTTGGTGGAATTTGCCGAAAGGCACCCAAAGCTACTCCGGCAGGCCATTGCTGTCAATGGCGCGCCCAATTTTGATGATCACTACCGTGTTTCGACCTGATCCGATCGTTCGATCCTCAACCGTACAATCATTGACCGTAAACGCGCCTGCCCATAGAATCAAAGCTGTTCGTTTCCACAATCTCACCGAGAGTTGCCCCCTCGTTCAACGGTAGGACAGCAGATTCTGGATCTGCTTATCGGGGTTCGAATCCCTGGGGGGCAACCAAATTCAAAATCGATCCCATGTCGGCGTGTTAACGACGGCTTGATGATGAACGGCGGCAACGATCCGGTCTGGTGGAATCGCCTTCTGCGGCGGATCGGGATCGGTTTCGCCTGGTCGTTGCTGGCTGTGATGACACTCTGGGCGACGGCCGCTCTTTACTTCGACCTTTCTTTCCCGCGATTCCCCCTGCTCACTCCGATCATCTATCTCGCTGTCATAGGGATTCTGCTTTACTTCGTCCGGCGTCGTCTGCCACGCATGGCGATCTGTCTGGCGGGATTTTTAGTTGTGCTGGCGTGCTGGCTTTCACTCAAGCCTTCCAATAATCGCAACTGGCAGGCGGACGATTCCCAAACTCCGTGGGCCGAAATTAATGGCGATCAGGTTACCATTCACAATTTTCGCGACTGCGATTATCGTACCGAGCTCGACTACACCTGCCAGTGGCTTACCAAAACTGTTCTTCTAAGCCAGCTTCGCGGCATCGATGTGTTCGTGACCTACTGGGGTTCGCCCTGGATCGCGCATCCCATCGTGAGCTTCCAGTTTGGCGACAATGACCACGTTGCCGCTTCCATCGAAACCCGGGACCAGGTGGGACAGGGCTATTCCGCGATTCGCGGATTTTTCCGGCAGTATGAACTGCTTTACATTTTCTCCGATGAACGCGATCTTGTCCGGCTGCGTTCCAACTATCGAACTGGCGAGGATGTCTACCTGTTTCACACCACCGCCGGGCCGGAGTGGTCGCGAAAGCTCTTCCTGGAATATCTCGACAACGCCAACAAACTGCGCCAGCACCCGCAGTGGTACAACGCGATCACCGACAACTGCACCACCAACATCTTTACCCAAATGGCCGCCACCGGACAGCTTCCCGCCGGCAGCTCAGTGCACGACTGGTGGGTTCTGCTTAACGGCCGGGGTCCGGAGATTCTCTACCGTAACGGAAACTTTGCCGGCAACCTGCCTTTTGCCGAGCTGATGAAGCGGGCGTACATCAATCCGGTCGCGCGCAGGGTCAATGACGCTCCGGACTTCTCCCAGCGGATCCGGGCAGGTCGCCCGGGCTTCGAGTAGGAATCAGTCTTGAAGATCTCTCTCTGTCACGGTGTCATCCTGAGTGGCCTTCAGGCGGCGAAGGATCTGGCGCGCAGCGGATCGCAATTCTCTGAGCAGCAGTGACGCCGCGCGAGCGGTATGTGAGACTAATATTGCATGAAGAAAATTGGCTTCCTCTCATTCGGTCATTGGACACCTTCACCGCAGTCGCGAACGCAGTCGGCGGCTGACGCGCTCCTGCAGTCCATTGACCTCGCCGTGGAGGCCGAGCGCCTCGGAATGGACGGAGCCTACTTTCGTGTTCATCACTTCGCGCAGCAACTGGCATCACCGTTTCCGCTACTCGCGGCGGTTGGTGCTAAGACGCGAAAGATTGAAATTGGCACCGCAGTGATCGACATGCGGTATGAGAATCCTCATTACATGGCGGAGGACGCTGGGGCTGCGGATCTAATCTCTGGCGGGCGACTGCAGTTGGGAATCAGCCGCGGTTCCCCCGAGCAGGTCATCGATGGTTGGCGCTATTTTGGCTACCGCCCGATTGAAGGCGAGGACGATGCAGGCATGGGCCGGCGGCATGCCGAAGAATTTCTTGAGTTGCTGCGCGGCAAGGGCTTCGCTCAGCCGAACCCACGTCCAATGTTTACCAATCCTCCGGGACTGCTGCGTCTTGAGCCGTACTCCGAAGGATTGCGCGATCGTATCTGGTGGGGGTCTGCTTCCAACGCGACAGCAGCATGGGCCGCGAAGCTAGGAATGAACCTGCAGTCCTCAACCCTCAAATTCGACGAGACCGGCGAGCCGCTCCACATCCAACAAGCCGCGCAGATTCGCGCCTTTCGCGCAGCCTGGAAGGAAGCTGGTCACACGCGCACTCCGCGCATTTCCGTTAGCCGCAGTATTTTTGCGTTGATCGATGACCGTGATCGTGCCTATTTCGGACGAGGCGGTCAGGAAGAGGACACAGATCGGGTTCCTTGACGAAAATACACGGGCGATCTTCGGCCGTAGCTACGCTGCTGAGCCAGATATTCTCATCGAGCAGCTTAGGAAAGACGAGGCGATCGCGGAGGCAGACACGCTATTGCTAACCATTCCAAATCAACTAGGTGTTGCCTACAATGCGCATGTCATGGAGGCAATTCTGACTACGGTCGCCCCAGCCCTCGGTTGGCGCTAAATTCGTCGCCACACTCATTGAGACAGTTGCCCGCGATATGCAGATGAAAATTCAGCAACGTCACACGCTCGTCAACGGGAACCGACATCGATGATCGCAAACGCGCCGAAGACAGAACACGAAAAACGAAAATATTGCCCTCCGTGCGTAGACAGTTAAGTGACAGGCGAGGGTTTCGACGCCCGTGGCCTGCGACAGGGTACGAAGGTCGCTTCTCGCGTCTACTTGATTGGCCGCGAACCTGTGATGAGGATGTCCACGAGTCTCCTTGCGCTTTGCTGCCAGTCAGGGCCGGAGGCCACATGGGAGACACCGATCAGCGCGCGGAGCAGATCGAATGGCTCCAGATCTCTACGAATGTCGCCGCTCTTGATTGCGCGCTTCACCAGCGAATCAATCGCTCCCTGGATCTGACTGCGTGAACCTTCATACAGCTTCGAAGGCCCTCCGACGAGCGTATTGAGTGCAGGGGCGATGATCTGCTTTGTCGCGATGTAGTCCACGAACAAGAGCATCCAGGCTCGCAACGCTTCAACCGGGGGCATGGCGTCGGAGAATTTCCGCTCCGCTGCCGCCAGCTTTTCTACTTCAGTGCGATAGACCGCTTCGATCAGTGCGTCTCGCGTAGGAAAGTGGCGATACAGAGTTCCCGGTCCAACACCTGCCTCTTTGGCGATTTCATCGAGGCTGGTGTTCGGGCCGGACCGAGTAAACGCCTCCTTCGCTACCCCCAGAATGCGCTCGCGGTTGCGCCGCGCGTCGGTGCGCGGTTTTCGCGGCGCATTGTTCTGATTCTTGGCCGGCATAAAAAAAAGTTGCAACCGGAGATAGTCTCCGGTTATCTTATCTAGTAATTCGGAGACACTCTCCGTTTTATCCGGGACCCGGCGGCCTGTCAATAGCCGCTTCTGGTTCTCCGGCTTCGAGAGGTGAGGATATGAATTCACTCGCTCGTTACAAACCATCAAACGATTCCAATTCTCCTTGTGCCGACATCATGGCGATGGCAGAGCGAGAATTGGCAGCATTTTTCAACGCCACCACCCAGTTGTTCGGGTCAGGAGAGGCGGAGCTCTCAGCAAAAGACTGGCTGCAGGAGTTGATCGAGATCGATGGTCTGCCAGTTTCAACCCACGAATGGAGATTGATTACTGTGAAGGTTTCGACTCGGCTCGCAAGTCGAGTGAGCGCTTCGTTCCTATCGACCGAATTCACAAATGCGTAGGAGGAAAAGAATATGCGTGTTTTTGTTACCGGCGCTACAGGCTTCATTGGTACGGCAGTTGTCCGAGAACTGATCGACGCTGGTCATCAGGTAGTCGGCCTCGCCCGTTCAGAAGCGGGTGCCAAGTCGCTTACCGCGGCGGGAGCCGCTGTCCATCGCGGTTCGCTCGAAGATCTCGAAAGCCTCCGGAGTGGCACAGCGTCTTCCGACGGAGTGATCCACACTGCTTTCATCCACGATTTCTCAAACTATGGGCCTGCCGTTGAGGCGGATCGGCGTGCTATCGAGACTCTCGGCCGCGCGCTCGCAGGCTCTGATCGCCCGTTGATCGTCACTAGCGGAACCTTGCTGGTTCAACGCCAAGGCTCGCTCGCAACAGAAGAGGATGCGCACAATCCTAACTTCCCCCGCAAGTCGGAGGAGGCGGCGCTTGCACTGGCAGCAGGCGGAGTCCGGGCATCTGTGTTGCGGCTTCCCCCTTCGGTCCACGGCAATGGTGATCACGGCTTTGTGCCACGCCTGATCAGCATCGCACGCGAAAAGGGCGTTTCCGCATTTATAGGCGCCGGGCTCAACCGCTGGCCCGCAGTACACCGGCTCGATGCAGCTCGTTTGTACCAGCTCGTGCTTGAGAAAGGCACTGCTGGGGCGAGCTATCACGGCGTGGCCGACGAGGGCATACCGACTCGAGAGATTGCTGAGGCCATCGGCCGTGGCCTGAACGTACCGGTCGTCGACAAATCTAGCGAGGAAGCAGCCGATCATTTTGGCTGGATCGCTCGCTTCTTCGGCATCGACGGCCCGGCTTCGAGCGCGCTGACGCAGGAACGTCTGGGATGGCGACCGGTTCAGCCCGAGCTCATTGCCGATCTGAACGCGGAGCACTATTTCGAACACGCTGCGGACGCCGTGGCTTTACACGGCTGACGCGTAACCGGATCCATGACCGTGACATCGAAAAGTGTTGGCACAAGGAGACAGAAAATGACGAAAATACCTGAGGCAACTTCATTTGGGGCAACTTCGACCACGGATGAGGTTTTGTCCGGCGTGAATCTTAAGGGTAAACGGATCCTCGTAACCGGTGTTTCAGCCGGTCTCGGCGTCGAAACCGCGCGATCCCTGGCCGCACACGGCGCTCAGGTTGTAGGTACGGCGCGAGATTTGAAAAAGGCCAAAACCGCAACCGAGCAGGTGCGAAAGGATGCCGCAGCCAATGGGGGAAGCTTAGAAGTAGTGGAACTCGATCTCGCCAACCTCAAAAGTGTGCGTGCCTGCGCTGCTCGGTTGCTGGCCAAGGGAGAAACCTTCGACGTGATCATCGCCAATGCCGGAGTGATGGCCACACCTTTCGGCCACACCGCCGATGGTTTCGAAACGCAGTTCGGGACGAATCACCTGGGTCACTTTGTCCTGGTCAACCGAATTGCGTCGCTCATTCGGACGGGAGGACGGCTGATCAACCTATCCTCTGCCGGCCACCGCTACGCGAATGTGGACCTCGACGATCCAAACTTTGAACGCACGCCTTATGACCCGATGGTTGCTTACGGCAGGTCCAAAACCGCGAACATACTCTTCGCCGTTGCGTTCGACAGACGGCAGAGGGACCGTGGCGTACGCGCGGCCGCTGTGCACCCAGGTGGTATTCAGACCGAACTGGCTCGTTACCAGGATCCAAGCCATATAACGAAGATGATCGACCGGATAAATGAGCAGCGTGCGGCTGAAGGCAAAGGTCCCTTCCAGTGGAAGACGATTCCCCAGGGAGCCGCAACTTCTGTGTGGGCGGCTGTGGTTGCTTCCGCTGACCTGATCGGCGGCCAATACTGCGAAGACTGCCACGTGGGCCGTATCGTGCCGGACGACCTGCCCGTCGGCATAAACGAAAGTGTGCGCGGATATGCGGTCGATCCGAAAAACGCAGAGGCGCTCTGGAAGAAAAGCGAAGAAATGGTGGGAGAGTCGTTTTAACTTTCCTTATCACTGCTTAGGAACAACACATCAGGAGAAATGAAATGATTGAACAAAAAGACCTCGCTGGCAGCTTCACTCTGCCCGGCAAATCGATGACACTAAACCGCCTGGGCTACGGCGCCATGCAACTCGCTGGCCCGGGCGTGTGGGGACCGCCGAAAGATGTGAATGCCGCCATTACGGTTCTGCGAGAGGCGGTTGGGTCGGGCGTAAACCACATTGACACCAGCGACTACTACGGGCCTCATGTCACCAATCAGCTGATCAAGCAGGCGCTCCATCCTTATGCAAAGGATCTCGTGATCGTCACCAAAGTAGACGCTCGCCGGGGTCCAGACAAATCCTGGTTTCACGCTTTGTCCCAGCAGGAGCTAATCGATGCCGTCCATGACAACCTGAGAAATCTGGGCCTCGACCACCTCGATGTCGTCAACCTTCGCGTCGGCGGAATCATGGAACCTGGCGATGAGTCGATCGAAGAACCGCTCACCGTGCTCATCGAACTGAAGCAAAAAGGACTGATCCGTCACATCGGTCTGAGCAACATTTCTCCCCAGCAGTTGGCCGAAGCGCAAGCGATGACGGAGATTGTCTGCGTGCAGAACTTTTACAATGTGGCCCAGAGGAACGACGATGCTTTCATCGACGACCTGGCCGCGCAGGGCATAGCGTATGTTCCATTTTTTCCGCTGGGAGGCTTTACTCCATTACAGTCGTCTGCGCTTGACGAAGCCGCAGCGTCGCTCAGGGCCACACCCATGCAGGTTGCCCTTGCGTGGCTTCTGCAGCGCTCGCCGAATATCCTGCTGATTCCTGGAACATCTTCCCTTCAGCATCTTCGCGAGAATCTTCAGTCTGCGATGCTTCAGGTTCCTTCTGAAGTGATTGCCGATCTCGACGCAATCGGCAATTTCACGTTCCTGCAACACTCGCAATAACGCGACCTGGATCTCGGGAGGTACGTCGCCCACTTCGTCCAGAAAAATTGTCCCGCCATTCGCCGATTCAAAACGCCCGAGGCGACGCTGGGTTGCGCCGGTGAAAGCGCCCTTGAAACAGTTGCTCGCGATAAGCTGACGAAAATTCAGCAAGGGCCACGCGCTCACCTCTTGGTTCCGGCAGCGCACCTCAAGAAGCTTGTCTTTGGCTCTGGATTCGAAATTGCTAGCATGTTACCTGGCGCGCTCCCTTGAGGGTTCCGATTCTGAGGGGCACAGAGCGTCTAAGGCCCAGGGCGGGGACGGGTCCCCAGCAGGTAGGGTAAGATTCATCAAATTTGGAGCTTCAACTGCCAATGGTGCATTTTCTAATCATTCTTGCGCTTTCTATCGGGTTAATCGCCGCGTTGGGTGGCTGGAGACGAGATCGAAGACTCCTCGCCGAATTTCGTAAGCGTTCGCAGGATCCGGACGCTGAGGGAACATCCGCACTTGAAAAAGCGAATGAACATCTGAAGGCTTCGCAAGCCGATTTGCAAAGACGTTGGCAGTACCTTGCAGAGGCGCAAAGGCTAAGTCACTCGGGGACTTTCGGATGGAAGGTGCAGAGCGGTGAACTCGTTTGGTCTGACGAAACCTACAAAATTCTGGGTTTCGCACGAGAAACCAATCCTACGCTTGATCTGGTGTTCGACAGAGTTCACCTTGAGGATCGGGACCGCCTGCAACAGCTCAGGGATCGTGCCACTCAGAACGGCATGGACTTGGATGTTGAACACCGAATTCTCTTGCCTGACGGGGTCGTCAGACATGTTCATGTAGTTGCACATGCCGGAAGAGACAACTCCGGCAATCTCGAATACGCCGGTGTAGTAACAGACATTACCGAACGCAAACAGGCCGATGACGAACGCGAGGCACTGTCTCGCAGCCTCCAAGAAAGCAAAGCACGACTTGAGGAAGCTCAAAGTGTCGCCCATGTCGGCTATTGGGATTGGGATCTTGAGACCGGTGAGATCATCTGGTCCGACGAGACCTATCGAATATTTGGGTTCAAACCGCAAGAACGCCCTATAGACATTGAAACGGTTAGCAGCCTCATCCACCCCGATGACCGTGAGGCTCTCTACAGCACAGTAGACGAGGAGGTTGCTGTCGGCGTACATCCCGTTCACCAACATCGGATCGTCCGTCCGAGTGGAGAAGTGCGTACCGTTCAGTCCATTACCTCGAAGCTCTGGAAGACGACGGATGTGGGACCGGAGGATGGGATTTCCAGAGAGCACAACAGACTTTTCGGCACCGTCCAAGACATAACGGAATTGAAACAAGCCGAAGAAGCGAGTCACGCCTTGTCTCGCGATCTTCAGGAGAGCAAGGACTGGCTCGAAGAAGCCCAGCGTGTTGCTCACCTGGGCTACTGGGTATGGGATCTAGAGACGAATCAGGTGATTTGGTCCGAGGAGACGTACCGCATCTTTGGGCTGGCTCCAAAGGGGGACTCCTTTGACGTTGCGCTTGTGCGCGAAATGATGCATCCCGATGACAGGGAAGCTGTATTTATGACTGCTAAAAAGGCAATTGATACTGCGACACGCGCCGACTGTGAGCATCGTCTTTTTCGTCCCGATGGGGAGATGCGCGTAGTTCATAGCTTGGGTGATGTGAGAAAGAGTTCACAGGGCCGAATTCAGATGTTCGGTACGACCCAGGACATCACCGACCGGAAACGTGTGGAGGAAGATCGCCAGGCGTTATCAAAGCTTTACAGCAAAGTAACGCGAGGCTTGAACAAGCTCAGAGATTGGCGCACATCGGGCACTATGAGTGGGATCTCATCGAGAATCGCGTTACGTATTCTGACGAGCTCTGCCGTATCTGGGGAATACCGCCGGTGAAAGACTCTTTTGACGTGAGTGCGATTTTTGAAAGAATTCATCCGGAGGATAGGGAAAAGGTTTCCCGCGAGGCTGCCGAAGCCATTGCCAACGGGATTCA
Organism: Terriglobia bacterium; assembly: GCA_963734265.1. Taxonomy (GTDB): domain Bacteria; phylum Acidobacteriota; class Terriglobia; order Terriglobales; family Acidobacteriaceae; genus JAIQFF01. Next base: position 263,524 of record CAVTGN010000005.1, on the reverse strand, counting down.
TGCCAAGTCGGAACATCGAATTGTGCGTCCCAATGGTGAAGTGCGCGTCATCCTGGGTCTTGGAACTGTAAAGAGAGATGCATCGGGGAAAGCCTATGAGATGTTCGGAACCGGTCAGGACATCACCGAGCGAAAACTGGCAGAACAGGCCCTGCGACAAAGCCAGTTTTATCTGAGCGAAGGGGAACGCCTTGCTCACATCGGGAGTTGGGCGTCGACAGATTTGGGCGTTCGTTGGTCAGAAGATTTGAATATCTACTGGTCTGACGAGGTCTACAAGATTTTCGGGTTCGATCCCAAAAATGGAACTCCGAGTCTTCAGCAGTTCTTGAGTGCGGTTCATCCCCAGGACCAAGCCTCGTTGACAGCAACAATGAAGAAGCTGCATGAGGAGCACTGCGGCTGCGATGTTACGAACCGGATAGTTCGTCCCGATGGCGAGATTCGATACGTCAGGTGCGTCGGCATTCCAGTCGTAGAAGATGGAGTGTTTAAGGGATACCGCGGCACCACGATGGACGTCACCGAGCAGGAGTTGCTGACGCAAGAGTTGCGACGCGAAAAAGCGTACCTCGCCGAAGCGCAAAGCCTCACTCACATCGGTAGTTGGGCGACCAATTTCCACACAAAGCAAATGTTCCACTTGTCGGACGAAGTTTATCGGCTGCACGGTTTTGAGCCAGGAGCGGGGCCATTTAGTACTCGACCGTTTTTGGGACACCGTTCACCCGGAAGATGCGCCGTTCGTAAAAGCAACGCTTGAGGATGCGATGCGCAAGAGAGCGGACTACGACATTCCCGAGTTCCGGGTTTGTCATCCCGACGGAAGCGTGCGATTTCTGCGCACCATCGGACATCACACTTCCGGAGAAATGGGCTACTACGTCGGTATCACGATGGACGTAACAGACCGAAAGCGCGCCGAGGAGGAGCGAGAAAGATTGCGCCAGTTAGAGGCCGATCTCTCGCATATCAATCGTGTGAACATGATGGGAGAGCTGGCCGCCGCGCTGGCGCACGAAATCAAACAGCCTATCGCCGCGGCGGCAGCCAATGCGGGTGCTTGTCTGGGATTTCTCAATGGGGAACATCCCGATATCTTAGAGGCCCGTGAAGCTGCTTCTGGCACAATTGGATGTGCGAGGCGTGCGGCGGAAATCATCGACCATGTCCGCTCACTGTTCAAGAAGAGTTTCCCACAGCGTGAAGCCGTTGATGTAAACGAACTCATTCGAGAAATCTCTCTTCTATTGAAGCACGACATCAGGCGCAACTCTGTGACAGTCCGGCTCGAACTGACAGAAAACCTTCCAGAAATCGCGGGAGATCGAGTGCAATTGGAACAAGTGTTGATGAACCTCATGCTGAATGCCATTGAGGCCATGCACGATGCCAAGGGAGATCTGACGATAACCTCGAAACTGACCGAGGACGGTCACTCGTTGATTTCCGTGAGCGATACTGGAGTCGGCATCCCAGCTGACAAAATTGACCAGATTTTCGATACCTTCTTTACCACCAAGCCCCAGGGGACCGGCATGGGTCTGGCAATCAGCCGTTCTATTGTCGAATCACATGGGGGGCGCCTGTGGGCGACTTCCAACTCTGGACGTGGTTCTACCTTCCAATTCACATTGCCGCACAAGGTGTAGGTAGAAACATGACTACTTCATCTTCCCCAATTGTCTTCATCGTGGATGACGAAGAGGACATGCGCCTTGCGATGCAGCGCATTCTGAAGACGGTCAACTTGCGAGCAGAATTGTTCGCCACAGCGCAGGATTTTCTGCAGAGGCATATTCCAGACGTTCCGAGTTGCCTGGTATTGGATGTGCGCCTTCCTGGCATGGGTGGACTAGAAGTCCAGCAGAAGCTGATTGAAGCGGGGATCAAAATCCCCATCATCTTCATCACTGCGCACGGGGATATTCCCATGACCGTAAAGGCCATGAAGTCGGGCGCCTTTGAGTTCCTGACGAAACCATTCCGTCATCAGGAGTTTCTGGACGCGATTCAGCAGGCATTGCAGCGCGACCAGCTATCGCGCCGACAGCGGAACGCGATAGCCGAATTGCAGGAAAGGTACAAATGCCTGACTGCGCGCGAGCGTAAAGTGATGGACCTCGTAGTTTCTGGTATGCAGACTAAGCAGATCGCCTCGGTGCTCGGGACGAGCGAAATTACCGCCGCCGTCCATCGGGGACGCGTAATGCATAAGATGCAGGCGGGTTCTCCCGCTGAATTGGGCAGCATGGCGGAAAGACTGAAACCTTTCGCAAACAGATGAGGCTTGTACCTCCACACCGGCACCAGCTCCTCTAGGCACGAAATTCTGCTCCTCGCGCCATACCTATCCCCATATATAACCGGACTATATGAAATCATAATTGCATTTTGTGAAAGCGGAGATAGATTCGTGTCAGATATGAGCAGCGTCAAGAGAACGAACCTGGTTGCCGTCGTCGACGACGATGACTTGCTCCGGGATGCACTACGGCGCCTGCTCAAAGCCTCCGGGTTGGGGGCAATCTCATTCGAATCGGCGGAAGATTTACTGAACTCCGGCCGACTTTCGGAGATTGCTTGCCTGATCGCAGACGTTCGCATGCCGGGCATATCCGGTCTTGAGCTGCAAGCGAGGCTTAAAACTAAGCGATGCGCGATCCCGATCATTTTCATTACGGCCCATGGCGATGCCAAGATGCGGGTTCAAGCAATGCGCGACGGGGCAGTGGAGTTCTTGACTAAACCTTTCGACAACGCAGTCCTGATAGAGATGGTCCGATCCGCGCTGGAGGATTAGCTCGCGAAGGCTTTGGGAGTCGAACGAATGAAAGTGGTTGATCAAGACCGTCGGGGCCGCCGATTTGAGCAGATCATTGGCAGCAGCTCGGCCTTAAAAGTCGTCTTGGAGCAAGTGGAGCGCGTTGCAGCGGCGGATACCACCGTGCTCGTTCACGGAGAAACCGGAACTGGCAAAGAGCTCATCGCTCATGCAATCCACAAAGCCAGCTCCCGCAGCGGCCAACCTCTGATTAAGCTGAATTGCGCTGCAATTCCTTTTGACTTGCTCGAAAGTGAGCTGTTTGGCCATGAGCGCGGGGCTTTCACCGGCGCTATCGCACAGAAAATTGGCCGCTTTGAATTGGCCGATAAAGGGACGCTATTCCTTGATGAGGTCGGAGACATACCACTCGCGTTACAGCCCAAGCTCCTGCGTGTTCTACAGGAGCAGGAATTTGAACGCTTAGGGAGCGGCCGTACTCATTGCGTTGATGTGCGGCTTGTCGCAGCGACTCACCGCGACCTTGAGCTGATGGTGAAGCGTGACCAATTTCGCAGCGATCTGTACTATCGCCTGAACGTATTCCCTATTATGCTACCCCCACTTCGCGACCGAGTCGACGATATAGGTCCCCTGGTGGAACATTACGTTGAAGTGTTCTCCCGCCGAGTGGGGAGGCACATAGAAAACATCCCAGACGAATTCATTAGCGCATTCAAGTCATATTCGTGGCCAGGAAACATTCGAGAGCTGCAGAACATGATCGAACGGGCGGTGGTGCTTTCCAATGAAGGTATCCTTCCCAGTCTTCTACGCCCAAATCGCACAGCCTCGATTACTGGCTTTCCTGCGAGTACAACGCTTTGCGACTCCGAGCGCGCGATGATTGTAAGAGCGTTAGAGACATCGGGATGGGTGGTCGGCGGACCATATGGTGCAGCCGCAAGATTGGGGTTGAAGCGCACCACACTCGTCGCCCGTATGAAAAAACACGGAATCTTTCGACCGTCCGAGGAGAGTGTTCGCGACCAGGCCCTGAACAGTACACTGTCCAGCAACCGAGTTTGTTAGACGCGCTGAGAGTCCCTTTGCCACTGCACGGGGCACTTGCGCAATTGTCCTCTGCATCAAGCGCTCTCCTTTCGCTGACCTCAATTGATCAACCGTGCTCTGGCGGACGAACAAGAAGCAAGTGCACTACCATGTGCGCCAACACTCTGCCTTCTTCTGCTCACTGCGTAAATACGAACGCGGCTTAACTGACACGGAGCTTGAAGTGTCAGGATCCTGCCACTGTTCACGTTTGGTCACGGCTCGACCTGAGGTCTGGATCACCGACGGAGGCCCAGCGTGATTTGCAGCCTTAGTTGAATGGCAGAAGAATTGCGAAAGTAGGCGTGCGGAGCAGAACGGTGAGAGAGGTCAACGTTTGAAAAGTCACGAAAGCACTCCAAGCAGCCACCTCGCAATTGCGGTCGATCGCATTGGCCTGGAGGTCATCGTCCGCTTGAATGGGCGCATCGATGTCGATTCGTCGCCCGATATTCGGGATTGCCTTCTAGCAATTCTATCGGGCAAACAATCAGTTCATGCGGTCACCGTCGACCTGAGCGACGTCGACCATATTGAAGCATCAGGAATAGCGACGCTGGTTGAAGCCCTCAAAATCGCCGGCCCTCGCCAGATTCGTCTCCATTTGCAGGGGCTGCATGGTTCCGTGCTGCGTCTGTTCGAGGTCACGGGGTTGCTTCCACTATTCGAGACGATACACGGCGGGAAAGGGGTGGCGTGATGGCAAATGTTCTTGAAAATGTCGGCGACAAAACCATCGAACATCTCGACTACGTCGGAAGTCTGAACATCCAGTGGTGGGCCACTCTGCGAGCGATGTTGCAATCGCTTCCACTTGTAGGGAATCGCTACCGGTGGCGAGCTGCGGTGAGGCAGATGCTGGAAATCGGTGTTGATGCGATGCCGATGGTTTCCTTGATGTCCATATGCACGGGATTCATTTTCGCCATGCAAGGGGCGTCGGAGCTTCGGCGATTTGGGGCCTTACGTTACGTCGTTGACTTGGTTGCAGTCGGCTTCACACGCGAACTCGGCCCCTTAATGACGGCAATTGCCGTAAGTGGACGATCCGGCTCTGCTTTCGCGGCCGAGATTGGGACTATGAAAGTGACTGAGGAGATCGATTCCCTCCGCGTCATGGCGCTCGAGCCTATCGAGTTTGTGCTCGCACCCAAGTATCTGGCCGCTTTAATTGCGGTTCCTTGTCTCAGCGTTGTGGCGAATGTCTGCGGCATTCTGGCCGGGGCTTTGTTCATGTTCTTCAGCATTCGCTTGGCGCCCGTGTTGTACCTCCACTATGTGTTCGAGGCAATCGATTTGCGCGACGTAGTTATGGGGCTCATCAAGAGCGTTGTCTTCGGGACCATTATTGCCCAGGTTGGATGCCTGGAAGGCTTTCGTGTTCACGGTGGTCCCGACTCCGTTGGTCGCTCCACAACGAGTGCAGTGGTGAAGTCGACGTTCCTGGTCATCGTTGCGGATGCGATTTTCACCGCCATCTTTTACTTCACGGGGAAACACTGATGCCAATCATTTCCGTCCGCGATCTTGTGGTGGAGTACGACGGCCGCCGAGTGCTGAATGGATTGAATCTCGACATTGAGCGCGGGGAAACGATGGTCTTGTTGGGCGGCAGCGGATGCGGCAAGAGCACATTGTTACGCCAGATCATCGGACTGGAGCGCCCTAAGTCTGGCAGCATTCACGTGAACGGAACGGACATTACCCGCTGCTCAAAGTCGGACTTGAAGAAGATGCATCGCTCGATCGGAGTGGCCTTCCAAAGCGCGGCTTTGTTCAACTCGTTGAATATCGAAGATAACGTCGCTTTGCCTCTGCGTGAACATACGCGGCTTGCACCTTCAATCATAGAACTGGTGGTTTGGATAAAGTTGGCCGCGGTTGGCCTTGCGGAGCACGGCAAGCGGCTTCCGCAGGAGCTTTCCGGAGGCATGAAGAAGCGTGCGGCGGTCGCGCGGGCGCTCGCGCTAGGCCCTGAAATCCTTGTGCTCGATGAGCCATCAGCTGGGCTGGATCCGATCGTTGCCGCGGAACTCGACGAACTGATTTTGCTGCTCAAGGAGACCCTACAGATGACGGTGATTGTGGTGACCCACGAACTACCAAGCGCGTTCCGTATCGCCGACCGCATCGCCATGCTCTATGAGGGTTCATTCAGCTCGGTCGGCACGAAAGACCAAATCAAAGCGAGCCAGAACCCGCGTGTGCGGCAGTTTCTTGATCGGATTCCGGGAGACATAGCGAAGACATCCGCCGTAGCCGCGCACTTCGAAAAATACCTGGATTCCGCGGAGGCATATCAGTGACGACAGAAGCAAAAGTCGGAGCCTTTGTCCTTGGATGCGCTTCGATCCTGGCATTCACGATTGTCCATCTCGTCAACGCGCAGCTTAGCGGGCACACCTCTCCCTACCGCACATATCTCCGTTACGCAGGCGGAATAGAGCCGGGCGCACAAGTTCTCTTCGGGGGAATCAGCGTGGGGAAAATAACAGCGGTCCGTCCTTGGACATCAGATCCGACCAAGATTGAAATTCTGCTGGACGTGAAGGAAAACACTCCGCTGAACGAAAAATCTGTAGCCAAGCTGGGGCTCGTCAGCGTGATGAGTGGCGCGGCACTGTCCATTTCAACCGGCAGCAACGATGCTCGCCGCCTTCCGGCGGGATCGATCATTCCATCGCAAGAGGCCGCGAGCCTGGACGAGATCACCGACAAAATGGCAGGTGTTGCCGATAACGCAAACGGTTTGATTACCGAGGTTCGAGGAGAACTGGGAGGAATCAGTGGAGATGCGCGGTCGCTGCTGGCGAATCTGAATACGGTGACCGGCAAAGCCAACCAGCAAAAGATCCACGCAGTATTAGAAAACGTCAACGGAATGCTGGCGACTGACCGCCCAAAGATCGATCGCCTGACGGATCAGTTGAACGTGCTCAGCCAGCATGCTGATGAAACCATTCAGAACGTGAATGGCACTGTGAGCGATCTGCGTGAACCGATCCGCAACGACCTGGCTAACCTGCAAAGCACATTGTTACAAGCAAAGCAACTACTTGCGAATATGCAGGTGTTAGTGCGGGCCAATGATTACAAGATCGATGACACAATCGAACATTTGCGGACTGCGACGGAAAACCTGGACGAGTTGACGGACTCGGTGAAACAGCGTCCGTGGAGTCTTGTTCGAATCAAGCAACCGGAAGATCGCAAGGTGCCGAAATAGGTGAGTGGAACCAAGACTAGCTTCGTCGCAGCCTTACTGCCTCATCGGAGATCTAGCATGAAAAGAAATCTGGCTATTACCATCATTGCGCTTTCAACTCTCGCTCTCTTGACTGGCTGCGCGGGCAGGGTAGGGCGTACGAACTACTACACTCTCAACTTGCCTGCGCCGCCTGATCCGCCAGCGGCGGAAAACGTCCACACGTCGGTGGCGATCCGCGAATTCCGCGCGCCCGCCTATTTGAAGCAGGGGGCCATCGTATACAAGCCATCTCCTGAACAAATCGGTTTCTATGCCTATCACCGTTGGGCGATTGACCCCTGTCAATTTGTCACCGACTCGATCATCGCTCGCCTTGGCGCTACCGGAACCTTTTCGCACGTGAAGCATTACGACGGTCAGCCCGACGCGGACTACTTGGTCACCGGACGATTGGAGAAGCTCGAGGAAATTGACTATGAAGGCGGTGTCAGGGTCGAGGTCGCAGTCTCCGCCCAGATGACCAAACTTGATACTGGCACGATTGTTTGGAGCAAAGCTGTTTCGGAAGTCGGCGAGGTCAAACAACACGACGTTCCTACGGTGGTATCGGAAATGAGCCACACGATGGAACGAGCGATCGAAGAACTGCTGACGCCAGTGCCCGGAGCCTTGCCCGTTGCCTCAACGGCAGCGAGCAATCGAAATTAGCTACCGAGGGCGGCTAAAGGTGGTTGCATAACTGCGAAAACCGAGAGGTTGAGTGATGTCCAATCAGGCGCAAACCCAAATATCTGCTAGCGGTGAACACTTATACGCGACTAGCGAAGACTTCTACAAAATTCTTGACGAGGACCTCACTCATCTCTATCAGGTATCTTTCTTGCTTACGGGAGATCAGCAGAAGGCTGAAAGGTGCTTTGTAGCCTGTATAGAGGCCTGTGCTGATAAGAACTGGGTGTTCAGGGACTGGGCCCGTCCCTGGACGATCCGCGTTGTGGTGGAAAACGCTATTCGTGAACTAACGCCGCGACCGACTCGTTCGAACTCGTCTTCGCTGCCATCGCTTCGAACCCGGCAGTCAACTAATCCAACCGGATACTTCGACGCCGAAAGCCTGATGGGACTTCCTGACTTCGACCGCTTTGTTTTCGTACTTCGCGTTCTGGAGCGATACCCGGAAAATGAGTGTGCTCTTCTTCTTGGCTCCTCGCGTTCCCAGGTTCGGGAAGCTTGCACTTGCGCTATCAAGAAGCTGGCCAGAATTGACTAGGTTTGGTTCAACGAGATGCACTGTCAATGGATGGACACTGGCGATTTCACGCCACACCCTACTGGATCTCCCGTTTCGCAAGTGGCAGCCATCCAGCTACTTAATGGAGAACGAACATCGATTGCGACGGAAATAGGCGTGCAGTCCAACCGGTATGAGCAATCTCGCCGCGCGGCGTAATTAGCAGTTTCGCGGCACCTCATGGCGCCTCGACAAGGCGCGTCGTTCATTCGTTCTGATCGTAGATTTTCGTACAAGGAGATTCCATGACAACCGTCGCCCAGGCAGACACGATTAAAACCCTAACGACACACTACATTGATGGAGCATTCGTTGAATCCCATGGCCGCGAAGTCATGGACGTTATCAAACCGACCAACGGAAAAGTGATCGCCCGGGTCACGCTGGGTGATGAGGAAGACACGCGGCGCGCTATAGCCGCTGCCAAACGTGCGTTCGCCGACTTCGGCCGGACAACGAAAGCAGAGCGCTCTCGCTACTTGCGCCAGTTACACGAAGCTGTCTCAGCCCGCATCGACGATCTGACAGACGTGATGATTGAGGAGTACGGCGGTGTCGCCCGGTTCGCCCGACTGATTGTGGAGTCGGGTGTCACCGCTTTCGCCGCGGCTGAAAAAGGACTTCAAGAGCTTCCGTTGAAACACGGCTGGGGCAAGACGACGGTCACACTGGAACCTGTCGGCGTTGCCGGCTTGATAACAGCTTGGAACGCGAACGCACTGTTCATTTGCCTCAAGCTGGCATCTGCCGTAGCAGCCGGTTGCACGGTCGTTATCAAGCCCAGCGAAATGAGTTCGCTGCAGACGCGGGTGATGGTTGAGGCGCTGAATGCAGCCGGGCTGCCAAATGGCGTTTACAACGTGGTCACCGGCCTCGGGACTACCGTCGGTGCTGAACTGGTTCGTAATCCGGATGTCGCGAAGATTTCCTTTACAGGCTCGGTGGCCGTGGGTGAAACCATCATGCGGGATAGTGCGGCCACCATGAAGAGAGTCACGCTTGAGTTGGGCGGAAAGTCACCGACAATTGTGCTGGATGACGCCGCGCTCGACAAGGCCATCCCGTCGGCACTTATCTTGGCGTTTTTGAACAGTGGTCAAGCCTGCGCCGCCGGGACGCGGCTTCTCGTGCCAAAGAACCGGCTCGATGAGGTAAAGCGGGCGATACAAGAAGGGATGCGTGCCTACACAGTGGGCGATCCCGCCGATCCCAACATCATGGTCGGACCTATGGTGTCACAAAAACAGTATGAGCGAGTGGAGTCCTACATTCGCAAAGGCATTGAAGAAGGTGCTGAAGTTCTGGTCGGCGGAGAAGGACGTCCGAAGGGTCTCGAAGCGGGTTATTTCGTGAAGCCTACGGTGTTTGTCAATGTGAAGAATGACATGACGATTGCCCAGGAAGAGATTTTCGGCCCCGTGCTAAGCGTGATCGCCTACGACTCCGAGGATGAAGCGATCCGCATTGCGAATGACTCCAAATACGGCCTTCACTCAGCCGTCATGGGAACTGACCTCGAGCGCGCACGTCGTGTTGCCTCTCAGCTCCGGGCCGGACGGGTGGTGATCAATAACATGACGGACGATCCGCAGGCACCTTGGGGCGGATTCAAGTACTCCGGTGTCGGGCGCGAATATGGCAAATACGGGATTGAGGCCTTTCTTGAACCAAAAGCCATTCTCGAATGATCCGGAAGGGAAACCAACAAAGAGGACAGTTCATGAGCGAGCACGTCAGTATATCTCCCAACGAAGCCGCCGATCGACTCGCTATACGCGAGCTCGTCGAAGCCTATGCACATTGTGCCGATCGTCGCGACGCGAAAGGTCAGATGGCGCTCTTTACCGCCGACACTCACTTCGTCGTGTACATGAACGCCCAGGACCCGAAGCCTTCACAGGAACTGAACTCCCGTGAGGCGCTGGCTCCAGTCTTTGCAGATCTGAACAAGTACGCCGCGACCATGCACTTCGTTGGGCAGACCACAATCCTTACGCTGGCCAACGACCGAGGCACAGGGGAAACCTACTGCATGCCCCATCACCTCACTGTCGACGGTAATAAGCGACAGCTGATGATCGCGGCGCTCCGCTATTACGATACCTTCGTGAAGCAAGACGGCGCATGGTTGTTCGCGGAGCGCAAGCTGTACGTGGACTGGATCGAAGAGCGCATTCTGTCATGACCGCGACGAATAAAGTGGATTCCGGCGCGTCGATGAGTGTTTCCTCCGTTGGCCAAAAGCGTCTCGTCATTGTGGGGGCGACTGGAATGGTCGGCGGATACGCCGTCCGCTACGCGCTCGATAACTCCGCCGTCAAAAGTGTGACTTCGATTGGGCGCAAGAAACTCGGCATCTCGCACCCTAAGCTGAAAGAGGTTTTGCATCAAAACTTCGCGGACTGTTCAGCGCTCACGGATGCACTTTCGGGCCAGGACGCGGCGGTGTATTGCCTGGGCACGTACACCGGTTCGGTGTCAGACGCGGAACTTCGCACCATAACCGCCGGCTACACGATCGAGTTCGCGCGAGTTCTCCGTAACAGCAGTCCGAACGCCGCTTTTTCGTTCTTGAGCGGGAATGGTGCTGACCCGACAGGACGAAGCCGGCTTGCCTTCGCACGCTACAAAGGAGAGGCCGAGAAGGCATTACTCGCGGCCGGGTTTCCGCGCGTTTATCTTTTCCGCCCGGCATACATCTACCCTGTGCAGCCGCGAAAGGAACCGAACTTCAGTTACCGGCTGATACGTGCGGTCTATCCCGTGTTTCGATTGTTGTTTCCGAACCAGGTCGTTCGCGCTGACGACTTGGCCTGGGCAATGGTGGATGTTGTGCTTCGAGAAACACAGGAGCACCAAGGCCTGGTTCTCGAAAACCGAGACATCCGAGCCATGGTCAAGTCGCCGGTCAAACAGGGGTCCGGTTAATCGTGAACCACATTCCCCTTTCCAAACAGGAAAAGGATATAGAACTACCTATTACTGGCGGGGGAAAGGAATGACTGGAACGCACTACAATGCCGCGCGGGCAGCGCTCGCCAATGGGCGGACAAGCGAATTTCTACATTAATTGCAACTTTTCGCTGCGAACAAGCACCTGGGATTTTGATTGTGTACGAAATCGGTTTCCCAGGCAGGAGAGAAGTTCGATCCGATCTCCTGCCTGATTTGTCGTATCTCTATCGTAATGTGAAGAGCCCAAACTTCTTTTCGTAAAAAATCTTTTGTTGTTCATGATTGTCGGAGAGGCTGTCTGCTTGAGATTCGGAGGCTGCGCTATACTGATCCGAATTCGCTCTGCTACAATTCATTCACGGGGCAGGGACAGCTGCTCTGGGTTGGTGTTTGCCTGCAGCACACTTTTGGGCGGCGATTTAGCTTGGTGTCCACTAACCTCGAAATTTGGTTCTATGGGGTTGGAACAGGCGACACAGGCGAATCGATTGAACCTGAGGAAAGCCACTAAAGACGCGGGTTTCCGACAAAGGTAAGAAAACAAAGTGGGGACGTAGTTCAGTTGGTTAGAACGCTGCCCTGTCACGGCAGAGGTCGCGGGTTCGAGTCCCGTCGTCCCCGCCATTCTTTTCAGGCACTTGCAACCCAGCGTCCGGCAAATTAGGGAAGGGGACGATAAGCGCCGAGCGACAATGGTCCCCTTCGAGAACTGCACTCGATATCGATTTCGAATCCTAAACGGGAACCGACCTACTCCGGCGAGTTCCGCTGCGCATCGTTAACCGGGAGCTTGCCGGGCTCTTTCGCATTTGAACGACAACTCCACCTTCTTCAAACCGCAGCACTGTTGCAGCGCAACCTCTCAGTCAGATCTGCGCCGTGCCGTCTTCCTTTTCGGCTTCGGCACTTTGCCGATCCTCGGGTCACCCGCACGCACCAGCGCGCAGGCCAGGATCACGCTCTCCTCGAAATCCTCAGCGTCGACCGGGAGCACCTGCCATCCAGTCTCGCCGACGCCGAACACGGTGATCGAGCGGAGGTTCGGCAGTTTGCGCCGGAGCGAGACGTGGTGCTCCTTCGTTGTCGCGACCCACACGCCGTCGTCGCGATCCTTCCTGTCGCGGAGGATGAAAACGATTCTCTCCTCAACGTAGACCGCTGTGCAGCCAAACATCGGCCGCGTCCACGGCTCGAGGCCGGCCAGTTCATCGAGCACGAACTCGAATGGGATTGTCTTCGTCTTCCTAACCGCGAAGAGGTCGTCGGGATGTCGGCGTTTGATCATGCGGATCGATTAGATCTGCGCTCTGCCACCATCGACAAATAGTTCGATGCCCGTAACAAAACTGGAGTCATCCGACGCCAGAAACAAAGCCACCTTTTGCAACTTCATCGGGCTCACCCCTGCGTCCCATCCCTTCTGTGCCGCCGGTGGAGATTTTACCTTCGAGTTTTCTGCTGACCGTTTTTCTCCACTCTTGCCCGAATTGTAACCAACTTCCTGCGCTCCGACTCATTTGTATGTCGGGAAAGTCTTTCCGAACATGGGAGCACCACTCTTCGATTGCTCTTCCGTGGCTTCATCCTGAATGACGTCCCAATGCTCGACCAGGATTCCGTTCTTGATGCGCAGAATATCTGCGGCAATCCAATTCACCGGAAGGCCGATACCGCTAAATCGCCCGTGCACGATCACGAAGTCCCCCTCAGCCACGATCGTTCCTGGTTCGTACTTCAACGTCGGTGGGCTGCTCTTGACGAGATTGAACAGGCCTTCACGACCAGGCGCGATATGAGCGCTGTGTTGGATGTAGTTGGGCGACCAGAATCGTTCCGCGGCTGCATAATCGCGCTTGTTGAAGAGGGTGTCGAACGCTTCCAGGACGAGGGCCTCGTTTTGTTCAGGGGTAGTCTTCGGCATCTTGATTCCTTTCATGCTCACCAGATCAGTTCAATTGCATCAACCCGTGAGGGATAAAACGCCAGGTGCTCCTTAATTTTGGCGACTGCCTCATAAGGTGTTTCGTACGTCCAAACCGCGTATTCCGATTTCGATCCGCCGATGAGAATGCTGTAGTACGTACAATCACCCTTGTACGGACAATAGGTGTAATGCTTGGTCCGAACCAGCAATGACATGTCCGTATCGTCGCGCGGCAAGTAGAAAGCCGGCGGATATCCCTTCTCCTCCAGTCGAAGCGCCCGCGTCGATTCGGCCACTACTCTTCCGCCAACCATTACTCGCACCGTGCCCTCAGCCGGAGAAATCGTTATGGGATGGTCGGGACCAGGAATTCTGATCTCCTTACCTTTGCTCGCCGTAGTCTCCATTGCGCTCCTCACTTTGTCAGTTAAAGCTTCGAGCCGCCATCGACGGGAATACTGGCACCGGTGATCCAGCGCGCCTTTTCCGAGGCCAGGAACGCGACTACATCTGCCACGTCCTCCGGCTTGCCGATTCGCTTTAGTGCCTGCATCCCCCGCGTGACCTCGCGACCCTCTTCTGTCTTCGTAAAATTAGACATATCCGTGTCAATTACTCCGGGTGCGACTGCATTGACGCGAATGCCTTCCGGCCCAAGAATGGCAGCCCAGTTCTTGACCAAAGTCTCCAATGCTCCTTTGGTCGAGGCGTAGGCGAGGATGGAGGGGTTGTCCACGCCGGGCCTGCCAACTACGGCGTGGGCCCCGATCGAAGAGATCACGACGATGTTCGAGCCGTCACCTAGAATGGGCAGCAGTTGCTGCACCAGGAAGAACGGGCCGCGAACGTTTGTGGCAAAGAGGTTGTCAAAATCCTCTACCGTATAATCCGCGAGGCGTGCCGCCTTGCTGATTCCAGCGTTGAGCACAAGCACATCTAATCGATCACCGACGATTGAACGTACCTGTTTGGCTAGCAGCGCCGCGCCGTTCGGAGTTCCCAGATCCGCCGAGATCGCATTTGCGAGTCCGCCTTCCCTCTGGATCTCCGATACGAGAGATTCCGCTTCCCGCGCGGAGCGACCGTAGTGAACCAAGACGTGCGCACCGTCCCTGGCAAGCGCCGCTGCCGTCGCGCGGCCAATTCCTCTTGATGCGCCAGTCACAAGCGCGGTTTTATTGTGCTGAGCCATTGTCCCTCCGGTTACGGTTATTCACGAAAAGTCTATTTGGATGCCGAGCTTGAATCACCCCGCGAGCATTCCTCCATCCACCGCCAGGGATGCACCGACGATGTAAGAGGCCTTGTCAGAAGCGATGAACACAATGGCATTGGCGATCTCTTCGGGCAGTCCCATGCGCCTGGTAGGAATGTATGCCTCGAGGAAGTTTGCCTTGTTTTCCTGCGTTTGTGCAAAGCGGTTGAACATGCCTGTTTCCGTCGGACCAGGGCCAACGATGTTGACACGAACGCCGGTGCCGGCGAGTTCGATGGCCGCAGACTTCGTGATGCCTTCCACGGCGTGCTTGCTGCCGACATACACCGCGGCCGTCGGACCGCCGACCTTGCCGTACGAAGACGAAATGTTGACGATGCTGCCTTTGCCTTGCCGAAGCATAGCCCGAATTTCGTACTTCATGGACAGAAGCACACCAAGCACATTGGTGTCGAAAATGGCTTGATAGCTTTCGGGGGTTACATCGGCAGCGGAACCGGGAGTGCCCACGGTGCCGGCATTGTTGACGGCAATATCGAGGCGGCCGAAACGGGCGATGATCTTGTCGACCAGGTTCTTGACTTCCTCTTCATGCCGCACGTCGGTGCGCACAAATTCGGCCTCAGTGCCGAGGTTGCGCAGTTCCTTGGCTAGCTTCTGACCTTCATCGTCGTGTCGACCGGAAACAACGACTCGCGCTCCATCATGCGCGAAGGCCACGGCGGTGGCGCGACCGATTCCGGTCAGCGCCCCGGTGATTAAAACAACGGGTGAACTCATAGCCTGCCTCCTTGATCTGGAACCCCTGGATCTGCAACCCATGCAGGTCAGGCATGACTTCTGCCCAAAGCCGCTTTCGGGTTAGCTCAGATCACCTGGTTAGATCGTGATGGAAGCTATTAGTAGCGGGTTTTAAGCATACTTTGTTAAGCTGGGGAGCGATGCGTCACAAGCATGGGAGTCGAAATGGAATTACGACATCTTCGTTACTTCGTCGCGGTTGCCGACGCTGGAAGCCTGACTGTGGCAGCACAGCGAACGCTGCACACGTCGCAACCTTCGTTGAGCCGGCAGATTCGAGATCTTGAGGACGAGGTGGGTGCCGAACTCCTGACGCGAAGAGCTCGCGGTATCGAGCTGACACCGGCGGGTCGCGCCTTTCTCGACCGCGCCCGCTCAGTGCTATCGCAGGTTGAAGCGGCGGGTGAAGCTGCACGCCGGGCCGCTCATCCCGCCAAGCCATGCTTCACTATGGGTTTTCTGACCGGACACGAATTGACGTGGATGCCCGAAGCCCTGCGGATCTTGCGCGACGAACTCCCTAACATTGATGTGATGATATCGAGCCAATATTCCCCGCTACTAGCAGAAGGGCTTTCCAAGGGAAAAATCGATGCTGCCTTTCTTCGAAAGGAACGAGCCCTGCCAGACCTGGCGTTCCGTCTTCTTGTGAAGGAGCCTTTGCTTGTAATCTTGCCTACTGACCACCGCCTGGCCGCGCTTAAAGCGATCAGTCCGAGGGATCTGGCAGGCGAAACATTCGTGATTGTGTCCCATACGGCGCCCGTACTGCGTGCCGTCATCGACAATTATCTGAAGCGATCAGGAATCAACATCACGCCAGCTCACGAGGCCGACCACGTCACCATGGGAATTTCTTTAATAATGTCGACCCGCGGCGTAGGGCTGTTACCGGCTTACGCACAGAACTTTCTCCCTGCGTCTGTAACGAGCCGCCCTCTGAAGGGAGAGTCGCCAACTGTCGATCTGGTCCTCGGCTACAGAAAGTCGAACCAGTCTCCCATCTTGAAGCTCTTACTTTCGAGATTGGATGAATTGGTCGAACGGGTCTCGAAAAAGATCCGCTAGAGCTCTGAATGCATCCCGGCAAACGCGACTATTCAGTTCTGGAGTCAGCGGCGATGCTGATTTCAAATGCAGTCGACTGGATGAGTACCGAGAGACGTGCTAGCAGTGACCGGCCAATTGCCGGCCAAAAGCCCGGGTGAGGTGTGTCAAGGCAGTGCGGGAGCACTGCCTTGGTGGGTTTTTGCGAAGCCAGGTGCTCTTAAGGGACTGCTATGGCCAGGATCGGATTTCCCGAGGCACTTAGGCTACTGCCGCGACTCCTTGAACCGCTTTCGCCGCGGTGCGAATCACGTCGATGACACGCTCCGGTTGGGAGAGCATCGGCACGTGGCTGCTGTCGAGTTCATAGGCGGTTGCCCCCATACGCTTGGCGAAAAAACGCTCCAGATCGGGGTGGACGGTGCGATCGTTCTTGCCGACGATGTACCAGCTTGGCTTCGATTTCCAGGCGGTTCCCCCGACTTTCGCGCCGAACAAGTCAGGTTTGGGGACGCCCTGAGTCGCCCAAACCAGCTTCTGTTCCTGCTCCGAAAGATCTCCGCAGAAATACTTCGTGCCTTCCGGACGAAGCCAGATACGTCCATCCACCACTTCGATGTGGGAGAAGACGTCCGTCTTCGGGAAGTTAGATTGCTGAGTCTGAGATGTCTCATCGGCGTCGGGAGCGAGCGCGCAGATGTAAACCAGGGCGGCAACGCGATCGTCGACTCCGGCGCCGGTGATGACGCTGCCGCCGTAGGAGTGGCCGACGAGGATAACAGGGCCGCTGACCCGGCCGATCGTTGCCTTCACCAAGGCGACGTCCTCTGCGGTTGTGTTGAGGCCGTACTGCGCTGCAATACACTCATACCCCTCCGCCTGAAGGGGAACGATCAGCTTGCTAAAACACGAGCCGTCGGCCCAGAGCCCGTGGCAGAAAACGATGCTGGGTTTGGTTTGCGTAGGTTTCATTTTGTTCTCCTCTCCGTTCATGCACTTCTGTTTCGATATATTAAGTCGATTGGCAGTTAATTTGCCAGCTCGACGAGGCTGCGCGTAGCACACGGTGACTACGTCTCGACGAGCGTGCCGAGCACCTCGGGCCACCGATTCCCATGAGCACCCTTTATATATACCTTGACACGTATATGTCCATCAGAGTATATTAAGTGAATGGAATCTGTATTCGAAATCATTGCGGAGCCGAACCGCCGCGCCATATTGAGCCTGCTGGTCTCGTCACAACAATCGGTGGGAGAGATCGAGCGGCAGCTTCGTATGCCGCAACCGACCGTGTCAAAGCACCTGCGGGTGCTGCGCGAGGCCGGTTTCGTGGAATCCACGGTGGACGCACAGCGCCGTCTCTATCGATTGAAACCTGAACCACTTCAGGAGCTGGATGCCTGGCTCGCCCAGTTCCGCCGGTTCTGGTCAGGTCACCTGGATGCTCTCGAACGCCACCTCGACCAGATGGATCAACTAACACCAACGAAAAAGAAGACTACCAAAAAGAAAACGTCCCGGCCCAAACCGCGATCGTGACAAAGGAGAAACGAAAATGAAAATCAAAGTGACCAGTTTATACGTGGACGACCAGAACAAAGCTCTGCGCTTCTATACGGAGGTACTGGGCTTTGCCAAGAAGACCGACTTCAGTCAGGGCCCATATCGCTGGCTGACCGTGGCCTCGCCCGAGGAACCGGACGGCACTGAGCTGCAGCTGGCGCTCAACAACAACCCGGCGGCCAAAGCCTACCAGCAGGCCCTGTTCCAGCAAAGCCAGCCCGCGGCCATGTTCTACACCGATGACCTGCAGGCCGATTACGAGCGCATGAAAGCGCGAGGCGCCCAGTTCACCATGCCGCCAACGGACGTGACGGCATCCAAGATCGCCATGCTGAACGACACCTGCGGCAATCTCATTCAGGTCACGCAGTTGATGCGCTGGTAGGGCGGGCGGATCGCCGCCTGTAGGCGCCGACAGAGACAACGGGAAGGAGAAGAAGGATGATCGAGCGCGAGCAGTACGCACCGGGTCCGGCACGCGGGGCGCAGGTACGAAAAGACCGGGGACAAAACGGTGAAGAGAAGTGGACGCTCATTCTCGTCCGAGAACTGCGTCATTCGCCGGAAAAAGTCTGGCAGGCGATAACCGACCCGGCCCATCTGCGCGAGTGGGCTCCCTTCGATGCCGATGGGAGTCTGGGCACGGTTGGAGCCACGGTGAAGCTCACCACGGTGGGAGCGCCCGCGGCGCGCGTTACCGAAACAAAAGTGACGCGAGCCGACGCCCCCAATGTGCTTGAGTACAAGTGGGGTGGCTTCGATATGCGGTGGGAACTCGACGCCTTGGGCAGCGGCACACGCCTGACGCTGTGGACCAACATCGGTCACCGCTTCATCGCAATGGGCGCTGCCGGGTGGCACATTTGTTTCGATGTGCTGGATCGGCTTCTGGCCGGTCAGCCCATTGGACGCCTTGTCGGCCCCGACGCGATGAAGTTCGGCGGCTGGCAGCGATTGAACGCCGAGTACGCCAAGCAGTTCGGCGTGGAAACGCCCGACTGGCCGCCCAATACGGCTCAAAAATCATGAATCGAGGAGGATCTATGAAGGGAGCATATATGACAAAGACAAATAAAATTATCTATTGGATCGCTACTCTCTGGCTTGCACTAGGAATGCTTTCCACCGGGATATTGCAGTTACTCAAAATGAAAGCCGATGGAGCCGTGGCGCCGCCGGGGGTCTATGGGATTACGAAGTTGGGCTATCCCATCTATTTTCTAACCATCCTGGGCATCTGGAAGATTTTGGGAGTTGTAGCATTGCTTGTTCCTAAATTTCCTTTGCTAAAGGAATGGGCGTATGCCGGCTTTTTCTTTGCGATGTCGGGAGCGGTATTTTCCCATATTGCAGTCGGCGATCCCATGAAGGAAATATTTCCCTCGTCGTTGCTTCTAATCCTGACTGTAATTTCGTGGTATTTCAGACCTGCAGATAGAAAAATCATTGCGGTGAATCAATACAGTCAGGGACAAGAGTTTCCAAAGACCGCAATCGAGAAGCATGGCAAACATGTTGTGCTTGTCGCGTAGAGTCTGATTCTGCCTGCCTGAGATCTGCGAACATCCCCACTCAAGCCAAAACCGGGCTTGAGTGGGCCACCCGTCCATAGCTCGTCGAAACAAACGTAACGGTTAATGAACGAATCGTCATCTTCCGGAAAGGCTCCGGTAATGTTCAGGTCGTATCGTGCTTGCTGGTCTTCGTGTCTCGCGAGGCACGGGAATTCGGCTTGAACATGCCCATACCGCTGTTTCCGTTGCACGATTCACCAGCCTGTAGCATTTTCCCTTCCGATGTGAGGCTGGCCTCAGCCAGATATGCGAGAAGCAATAAGGAACAAATATTTGCCCTAAAAAGAGCGAGGCGAATGATGCTCAGAAATTGGTCGCCCAATCCACTTGCTGCTTACCTTCGGTTCCTTGTTATTTGTCTGCTTGTTCAAGTCACTCCGTCCCTGGTCGCTCAAACATCATCGGGAGTAGTTAGAGGTACGGTAAGCGACGAATCCGGCAAGGCAGTTGCGAATGCGACTATTACTGCGACGAGCATCGATACTGGGCAGAAACAAACGGCGAACACAGGGCCTGAGGGTACGTACCAACTGGACTTGCCAGCAGGCAACTACCGGCTGACGATTGAAGCCGTGGGATTCAAGACGTTTGAGATTTCTTCAGCAACTGTCGGTGGCACCGTGCCAGAAGTTGTCGATGGAAAACTAGAGCGAGGCGAACCAGTTAATGGCAACCCAGCGCCAACAAAACAGGAGAACTTACCGAATGCGCCCTCAAGTAGCACTACCGCACCCTCGCTTTCAGACCTAGGCCTTTCACCGGAGCAAACTCAGGGAAACGCGCGTGAGCAGGCGCTCCTGGATAAACGGACACACATGTTGAAAATCCACCAACGCATGGGTTTGATAACGACGATTCCCTTGATTGCGACCCTTGTCACGTCTCTGAATGCCGGCGGCAAGAGTGAAGGGAGCGCCTCCCGCGATTTGCACGTTGCTCTGGGCGCAGTCACCGGCGACCTATACGGGATCACAGCCTATTACGCCATTCGCGCCCCCAGAATTCCCGGAACCAAAAAGCGGGGTCCGATCAAGTTTCATGAGGCGATGGCTTGGATTCACGGCCCAGGCATGATCCTGACTCCCATTCTTGGCGCGATGGCCTTCAGTCAGAAGAACAACGGAGAAAAAGTCCATGGAATCGCGCAAGCGCATGGCCCGGTGGCTATTGTTACGGCTGGGGCATTCGGTGCTGCTCTGCTGTCGGTTTCGCTGAAATTTTAACAATAGCTTATGAATAGGAAAATACTGATTGCGTTCTTGTTCGTAGCCATCCCGACGTTTGCAGCTGACAGCCAATGGGTCCTTCAACAGAGCACGCTCACATACCACGTATCGCATCCACTTCATCAGTCCGAGGGCGTTAGTCATGCGGCTAAGGGCAAGGGCGTCTGCCATGCTGCGCAATGCGAGTTCCTGATCGCGGTACCAGTCAAGTCGTTTGATTCTGGAGACAGCAACCGAGATCTTCACATGCTGCAAGTAACACGCGGAGCCGAGTTCCCCCTGGTCACGGTGCGCACTCGTTTGCCTGAATCGGATGATGCTGCGTCGAGCATCAATGTCGACCTCGAGATCCAGTTCGCTGGGCAGACGGCCCAGTACAAGCAGGTTCCCTTCAAACTAGAGAAACAAGGAGACCTGATCCATATCACGGGAACAATTTCAGCCACGCTGACGGATTTTAAGATCGACCCGCCATCGCTGTTGACGTTGCCCGTCAAGAACGAAATACCGGTACATGTGGACATGACATGGCACCAGCAGTGATGCGGCAGTTGTTGGCTCAGGAAGTTTCCAAGACCCTGTTTCCTGCATCCTATCCGGAGGTGTAAAGTCTTGGACAGGCAGGGAGCCCCCGTGCGACTGTTGGTCGTAGAAGACGACATTTCCATCCAGCTGTTCCTCAAGCGGGCGCTGACGGAGGCCGGATATCAGGTGGATGTGGCCAGTACTGCGGAAGCTGGGGAGACCATGGCATTGGAAAGTATTCACGATGCCTTCATCATCGATCTTGGTCTTCCCGACCTGGATGGATTGGACCTGATTGCGCGTTGCCGAGCTCAAGGTAATACGGCGCCGGTTCTCATCTTGTCCGCCCGGCGTTCCGTCGACGAACGTGTTCGCGGGCTGGAGCAGGGCGGAGACGACTACCTCACGAAGCCATTTGCTCTCCCCGAATTGCTCGCAAGATTGAGAAATCTGCTACGCAGGTCCGCCGTTCCACAGACTGAATCTGTGCGACTGCAGTCAGCCGACTTGCAGCTTGATTTGGTGCGTCGCGAGGCGCGGCGAGGCGATCACTTGCTGCAATTGACCCCGCAGGAGTTTTCCTTGCTTGAATATCTTTGCCGCAACGAAGGTCGCGTGGTGACGCGGACGATGATTCTCGACCATGTTTGGCGGATGCGGATTGATCCCGCAACCAACGTGGTGGACGTCCATATTTATCGTTTGCGCAATAAAGTGGACCATGACACCCTGCGCCCGCTGATCCACACGATTCGCGGTGTAGGCTATGTTCTCAAGAATGCCTAAGAATTTACCCGCTACCGCCGCCTGGCGGATTTCGATTTGGACAACCCTGGCATTCGCGCTCGGAACCGCCGTCGCCTTCTCCATAGTTTATTTCCTCGTCGCCCAGGGCATCCATGAACGAAGTGACACCTGGCTCAGCGGTGAAGCCGAGGTGCTCGCGCAGGTTTCGGCTGATACTCCCCGCGATCACCTGTACCGGCGGATCGTGGGAGAGGTGGCCGAGCTTGCTACCCAGGAAGTGCCGGATGAGCGTAATGCCAGCGGAGAAAGGCTGAATTCTGTCTTCTTTCTGGCTCCGGACCCCAACAGCAGTGAAGGCGCGTTGTGGGTAGGTCCAGGCTCCAAGGATGCCGTTGCCGCGGAGATTCAGCGGGCGAAGCTGGTTCCGGGTGTTCCGCAGTCCATAAAAGTCGAGGGGCAGCGCCAGACCTTTCGAGTGGTGGCCAAGGTGCAAGACGGAAGAGCCTTTTATCTGGGGCTCTCAGATCGTGGCACCAAATACCTTCTTCACAGATTGGCTCGTCGCTTACTTATCGTTTGGGGCGGCATGTTCCTGCTCGGTTTCGCCATCTCGTACTGGAGTGCCCGTCGCACGCTGCTCCGTGTGGAACGCATCACGGAAGCGGTCGCTCGAATTGGTACGGAAGATTTGGACGAGCGATTGCCCGAACCTGTTAATTCGGACGAGATCTCCCGATTGGGCAAGACCTTTAATCGTATGTTGGATCGGCTTCAGGCTTCGGTGAATCAGCTTCGCACCGTGACCGGCGCCGTCGCCCACGACCTGAAGAGCCCGGTAACCCTGATTCGCGGAACGCTTGAATCCGCATTGTGCGATCAAGGCAACGAGAGGTGGCGTGACTCAGTTGGCGAGGCGATCGAAGAACTGGACAAGCTCTTGCAGTTGTTGAATACCACGCTCGACCTCGCGGAGGCCGAGGCTGGCGCGCTTCACATGAATCGTAGTCCGGTCGATCTTTCCGAGGTGGTTAGACAACTGGTTGACATCTACCACCCTGCCATGGCCGAACGTCGTCACGAGGTGACCATTGACCTCGAAGAGCATGTAGTCGTAGATGCTGACTTGCCGCTTCTGAATCGCGTGGTGAGCAATCTGCTTGAAAACGAATTGACCCACCTGCCAGAGGGCTGTCGAGTGGGTGTTCGGCTAGGCTCGCATGAGGGATCAGCCGAATTGGTGATCGAAGACAACGGCCCGGGATTCCCGCCTAATATTGGCAGCCGGGCGTTCGAGCGCTTCGTAAAAGGAGAACATTCGCCTGGACACGGTCTTGGACTTGCCTTTGTCGATGCGGTTGTCCAGGCGCACGGTGGCGCTGCCAGGATTGCGGATCGTGTGGGTGGTGGAGCCGTTATAACTTTGTCGTTGCCTATCAACGTACTTCAAACAGCATAGACACAGTTGAGGCTGTCATGAACTTCTTTCTTGACGATGCGTGAAAATAGCTATGTCCATTGGGAAAAGTAAAAATCCGCGCGACCCGAACTGGAGTGGGGCAGTTGTATCGCTGGACAAAGTCGTCCCGCCGCTCGTTCGCGTTTTCGCGCCGGCTATTCCGACTCGATCTTCCTCGTCCCTCATGGCTTGTTGGCATCACAACAGCAGGTCACTCCACTCCGCAGATCATCGCTTTCGCGATGTTCTGCGGCGGTCGGGATGACAGAATTGAGAAGATCGAAACATCCCACTCAAGCCAAAACCGGGCTTGAGTGGGCCACCCGTCGGGCTTAGGCGGCAACCCGACCCGCAGCCCGGGCCTTGTGCGGCGGGCCCACGTAGGGGAATTCGGCGAGCAGGTCTTTGTGGGGTCCTACGTTATCTTTCGTCACCTTTCCATTCGTGAGCAGAGGAAGGAAGAAATCTACGACGTCGTCGGTGAGTGCCCGGCCATTGTTCGGGAAGGACGCCGGCCGCGTCGGATCATAGTGGAGGACGTCCGGCAGCAGGGTCCCGGCCACCCGCGTTGCCTCCGCCGGCGTATATCCGCCGGTGTGCTCCAGCGCGTGCGCGAAGACGGGGACGAAACGGGCATCGTCGGCCGGCTCCGCAGCGAGATAGGCGGCGTTCTGCTCGCCGGCAAGGAAGGGAGTTTGATTCGGACGCGCACCGCGATCCGCCTGAACCCATTTCCCGCTTGCGCCGTCCAGCGTGCGAGCCCATAGGCCCATCTTTTTAGCTACCGAGGGCAGAGTTGGGCACTTCCAGCACGATGCTGCACACGTCCAAGTCGGCGAAGTAATCGTCACCGGTGAATTGCAGGTTGTTCAGGGCGCCATTTACGTCGAAGAAAAAGGGATCGCTGCGCCAGCCGGCGAAGAAGCGGTGGTCGCCGGCCTCCGTCACCCGTGTCTCCGTCCCCGTCGAGACCGGCACCCCCTCGACGATGATCTGCCCGTCATCGCCTGTCCCAGCGGCCTGCGCGCCCTCAACGCGGCGAAGCGTCGCGGTCTGCGCCCCGCCCTCGGAGGACTTGAATCGCACCCGGTACGCGATATCGGCGACGTTGTCGCCGTTGGTATCAATCTTAAGTTCGTAAATCGCATCGGGAGAGAAGGCGTCGGCGGTGGTGGGCCCCGGCGGGTTGACGCCGAGGGCGGGATGAACGTCCATAATCAGGATCGACTTGCTGGCATCCCCAGGCTTCGGGAAAGCATAGAGATCGGTGAAGTCCAGACGGGCGTCCCCATGAGGGAACCCAAACTCGGGGCCGGAGTAATGATGGGACATGGCTTCTCCTCTGTGTTTCTAGGTGAGATTGAGATTAGAACGCAGAATTTCCGATTGGTATTCTGACTCGTGAATTATACGCCCGGTGCCCGGGTTCGCACTTGCTCCAAAGCTGGCTCTAAGATTCGACGGCTTGCGCCGGGTGGCCCATTCAAGCCCGCTTTTGGCTTGAGTGGGGCACCCGTCCGTGGTTCCTCAGCATACGCATTAGAATTGATGGCGTACGGGCCGAAGGCATGAACATATCTCCGCTTGCGATCCGTGCGGTACCCAATGGTAAAAAGGCCGATTGAAGCCCTTGTGAAGGAAGAGAACAATGCTCGACCACATGATTCTGACTGTCAGCAATGTCGAACGTTCGTTGGCCTTCTATGAGGCGGCCTTGAAGCCTCTTAACATCAAGTTCTTCCTGCCCTACAAGGGCGAAGGTGATCATCCTGATCTGTGGGGATTTGGTGATGGCAAGAGGGCGTTCTTCTGGATCAAGCAAGGAAAGCCTCATCCAGCGTCCATCCACTGGGGGTTCATGGCTGAAAACAATGATAAGGTCGATGAATTCTACAGGGCGGCAATATCCGCCGGTGCCAGGGACAATATTTCGCCGCGGGCACGGGTGGAATACTATCCGGGATACTACGCCGCCGATATATTTGATCCGGACGGGTATTCGTTCGAGGTCGTTCATAAAAGCTAGTGATGGAACCTCACATCGCCAAGGTGGCCCACTCAAGCCCGCTTTTGGCTTGAGTGGGGCTGGGCAGACATTAAACGCAAGGTCCCTCCACTCCCCAGATCATCGCCCTTGCGATGATCTGCTCCGGTCGGGATGACAGAGTTGAGAAGATTTGAAACATCCCCACTCAAGCCAAAAGCAGGCTTGAGTGGGCCACCCGTCAGTAAGGGATTCCTACTTTGCAGAGTGTTGCAGGTTCCGCTTAGCGCGGCTAGATTAGGTGCGAGAGTTTGGAGTTGTATATGAAAAGGCCCGTCGCGGTGGAATCTGCCTCTGCATTCATCTCTGCTTCTGCGGCAATCGACGAGAAGATCAAGGAACTTGGCGACTGGCGCGGCAAGACGCTCGCGAAAGTGCGCACAATCATCCACCAGGCAGACCCTGAGATTGTCGAAGAGTGGAAGTGGAGGGGAACTCCCGTCTTTTCGCACGGCGGCATCGTCTGCACGGGAGAGACGTACAAGAATGTCGTCAAGATGACATTTGCCAAGGGAGCTGCGTTGAAGGACCCGTCGGGTCTATTCAACTCCAGCCTCGAGGGGAATGTGAGGCGCGCCATCGACATCCACGAAGGCGACAAGATCAATGAGGCGGCCTTGAAGGATCTCATCCGCGCTGCCGTGGCGCAAAATGTCAAGGGCAAAAGTAAGCCGAAGCCGCGACGAACGAGGAAGATCTGAACATCCCCACTCAAGCCAAAAGCGGGCTTGAATGGGGCACCCGCAAGCAACCTCCCCGCTCTAAAGTTCGCAAAGAACGCGAAATTTAGAATGGGGCACCCGGCGCGACATCGGGCTCGTATGACGAGGTTGCAAGCGCGGGTGTAATAATCGCGCCATGGAAGCTATCGACTGGCTGCTCGATTCCGACCCGGCCATCCGCTGGCAGGCGATGCGCGATCTGACGGATTCCTCTCCGGAGGAGATCACCGCGACGCGCGCCCGCGTTCCGCACGAAGGGGTGGGCGCCGAAATTCTCGCGTGCCAGGGAGCGGACGGCTCGTGGCACCGGGACGACGCCCCGGTCTGGTTGCCGACCCTCTTCACCATGCTCCTCCTGCGCGCGACCGGCGTGGACCGCACAGAACCTGCCGTCGAGTCGGCGGTTGTGCGCCTCGATGCCGGCTTCCGGTGGGACGATGAGTTCGGCAAGAAGCCGTTCTTCGAGGGAGAGGTGGAACCTTGCATCAACGGGGGCACGCTCGCGCTCGGCGCCTACTTCGGGCGTCCGAGTGAGAGCCTGGCGCGCCGTCTCGTTGCCGAGCAACTCGACGACGGCGGTTGGAACTGTCAGGCGCCGAAGAGCACGCGCTCGTCATTTCACACTACGATCTGCGTGCTCGAGGGATTGCTCGAATACGAGCGAGCCGCTGGGTCGACACCGGAGATTGCGGCGGCCAGACGGCGAGGCGAGGAGTACCTGCTCGAGCGCGGTCTTTTCCGGCGGCGATCGACCGGCGAGGTTGCGAATCCGGCATTCCTGGAGTTCGCGTTCCCGCCCCGCTACCATTACGACATTCTCCGTGCACTCGACTACTTCAGGGCCGCGGGTCTCCAGCCCGACGCGCGCATCGGCGATGCCTTGCATGTCGTGAAGAGCCGGCAGCAGGGCGACGGTCGATGGCTGCTTGAGCGAGCGTACGACGAGGCGCTCGCCTTTCCGTTCAATGAGTCGGTGGGCGAGCCGAGCCGCTGGAACACGCTCCGGGCGCTGCGTGTGCTCCGTTGGTACGAACGAGGGTACGAGCTAAGGTAGGAGCGAGCACGGCTCGAACCGGCGAGCCCCTCGTAGAATTTGGCTCCGATCCTGGAGGCCTCTGCCTGCACAAATTGGTTTTGTGGCGCCAGACGCACATTCGAGTGTACGGTCACACCCGCGGAGTGGCCTTACTCAGCAGCGGTATGTGCGGAGGTTGCGACTGGAGTCGTGGATTTCAATTGCTCCAGCGCGGTCAGCACGCCCTGCCAATCGCTTTGATTGGTTTTGGTGGCGATGGGCAGAGACAAATCCGAATAAAAGTCCAGCAGGTTGGTACGCAATTCAGGTGAGACCTTCTCGAACTTTCCGCCTGATAACTGGCCCAGCAACTTTGCGTAGGTTTCGTCCGTGAGCGAGTATTCCGCCGCCTGAGTCGCCTTGCCGCTATCCAAATCACAATTGGGGAGCACGAGGGAACCGGTGCGCTCCTCTTCCAAGAACGCGCGGTATTGATCCACCGTAGTGTTGATGCTTTTGAAATATAAATCCTCAGTTTGGGCTGTCGGACTATTGAAGGCTAATCCCTTGAACGGACCGATCCTCGGCATGTAGCGCAACAGGGTCGACAAGACGCGCGTCCCCACGCCCGGCTTGACGTAGTCTTTTCCCCATTGCCGCTCGTAGTCAGAGCGCGAAAGGCGATACAGGAATTTCTGTTTTGCGAAATTCGGCGTCTCCCGGATCAGCTCTTTCTTATGGGTTTGCAGCGCCACCTGGGTCATGTGCGGAATCAGCCGGCTGACCGCAAAACGGTACGAACCCACCGCCAGATCCTCGTGGGTGAGTACATCCTTCAATTCCACTCCGTAGACCACGGGAAAGACCCGCTCCAGCAGCGGCTTGGAAACTTCGAATCCGATGAAATCGTGGTACTGCTGCGACGCGTAACGATTCTTCGCGACCTGCACCGTGTCAAATCCGAACTCCGTTTTCAAATGTGCCGTCTTACCCTGAGCGTAGCGTACTGACTTCCCAAACTTCGCGCGCAGCTTGGGGTACTCGATGGCCACCGCCTGGTTGACCGCCGGGTGGCCCGCAATATCCGAGGCATAGTGCGACAGCGCGCCCAGCGCGAAGGCATATTCATTGACGTCCTGGCTCTCGACCAGCAGCTCGCGAACAAAATCTCCGCTGCGGACGTAATGCACCAGGTTGCTGAATTCCCGGCTGCCAAACGGGTAGTAGCCGAGGTCCTGAATGACGGCGCCGCCGTAGGCATAGGCGTGCGCATCCCTGATCTGGTCTTCCGACAGGGCAGGATAGCGTTTGAGCAGAAGCGGCCGGATGGCGTCGGCCCAGAGCAGGTCCACGATCTCTTCGTGGGTGAGAACGGAATAAGCCGACGAGCCGCCGCTGCACATCAGCACGACGAGAAGAAGCGCTACGGCGTTGATGCTAAGCCGTCGCCAGCCTCTCACAGCGGCGCTTGGCGAGGTGGCCCGGTGACGCATGGCTCAGATGCGACCTAGAACCAGGAGAATGACGACAATGAAGAGAACCAGTCCCACGCCACCGGTCGGCGCATAACCCCAATCCCGGCTGTGTGACCAGCGTGGCAGGGCTCCAAAAAGCGCCAGAACCAGGATGACCACCAGAATCGTTCCAAGCATGGGTTGCTCCTTTTTAGGGGACTGACCAGCGTGAGCGGCGCAGGCTCTCGCGAGGCTGCGCCGGCTGAAGAGCTACAGCGTGATATTGATCGCGATTCCCTGACCGGGATACCGGTTGTTGTACAGGTAGTAGCCGTTGTCGACGTAGTTTACGTAGACATCGTCATTGTCATACCAGTTGTCGCCCCAGGCTTGCGGCCACGGGTCAACCGCGCTGATCCAGTAACCGTCGTACTGAAAGCGCGGATAGCCGCCGACCACCAGGAAGGGAAGAGTGTTGATTCGGAAGCCATGGCTGGGCCCGAAGTATCCGCGGAAGCGGTCATCCGGGATGCGATAGCCGCGATAACCGCCACGCTGTTGCCAGGTGCGGTGATCGGACTCCCAATTTTGTGAGCGATGCTGTTGCCATGCGCTCTGCTCGACGCGCTGCTGTTGCTGCGTGTGCCGCGGTTGCTGATTTTGCGCGTATTGTCGCTGCTGTTGTTGAGCATGCTGCTGCTGAGCGTGTTGCTGTTGCTGAACGTGCTGCTGTTGTTGCTGCTGCTGTTGGGCATGCTGCTGTTGTTGAACATGCTGTTGCTGCTGCTGTTGGGCATGTTGTTGCTGCTGCACATGCTCCTGTTGCTGCTGCTGCTGGGCGTGTTGCTGTTGCTGCTGGCATGCTGCTGCTGAGCGTGCTGCTGCTGTTGTGGAGCATGCTGTTGCTCTTGGGCTGGCTGACGCTGCGGTTGCTGAGCATGCTGCTGTTCGGGCCTGGCCTGCTCATGTCCGCCTTGTTGCCCTTGAGAATGCTCTTGCTCTCCATGCTGCTCTTGCGCGTAAGCAGGAAGCAGCGACTCCGAGGAGCAAGGACAGAATGGCTGTGCTGGTGATCTTGATTACTTTCATGGGTGCTGCCTCCATTGCTGCTGATTGCATGCGCTTGCTTACTGCAAGCTTCCTGTCGTTGCGTTCACCGGGTTACCGATAGCGTCTCCCGATACGAGAAGTTCCACTCTCCGGTTCTGCTGACGGCCGGCAGAGCTATCGTTTGAGGCGACAGGCAAGGTGTTGCCGAAACCTCTGGCGCTGACTGAAGTCATCGCCACGCCCTGTTGCACCAGATAGTCGCGTACCGAACTGGCGCGGTTCTCGGACAGAGTTTGATTCATTCCGTCGCCGCCCACATTGTCGGTGTAGCCGCCGACTTCAATGTTGAGTCCAGGGTAGGCGAGCAGAATGCCGGCGACTTTTGCCAGCTTCTCTCGAGCGCCCGGCTTCAACGAGTATTTGCCGGTGTCAAATAAAACATCGGACATGCTGACGATGAGGCCCCGCGCGCTGTCGCGAGTCTGAAGAATCTTGTTCAGTTGTTCGGACAATCGCGCCCGCATAGCCGCTTTGTCGGCTTCGGCTTGCTGTGAGTTCAACTGGGCCTGCTGCGCAGCCAGACGGGATTGGTCGGCGTCTGCCTGGGCGGCGGAAAGTGCATTGGCGGATGCAGCCTGGCTGTTCGCCATATCGGCTTTCGCCCTGTCGGAGTCGGACTGGGCCCGGGCCGCGTCGGCCTGAGCTCTGGCTGTGTCTGACTCTGCCCGATCCCGGGCGTGTTCAGCTCGGGCCTGATCGGCCTGGGCCTGTTCTTTCTGCCGGGTGGCGTCGTCAGCTTCCGCTTGAGTATTCGCCTGCGCGTTGGCGGCAGCCTGACGCTCGTTGTCCAAACGTTCCTGGTCGATCTTCTTGACGGTGATTGCGCGAGCGTCTTCCGCAGTCTGCACCGCCTCGCGGGCGACTCCAATCATGGCTTTTCGGTCGGTGTGCCGGTCGGTGGCGTCTTCATCCACCTTGTTCATCAGCCGCACCGCATGCTGATAAGTGTCCGCGGCGTAGGTCTCGGCTCCCTCGGACTGCGCGATGCGTAAGGCATTGCGCGCTTCGAAGAATTCCAACGGTAACTTGGTGTTCAGAACCACGGGATCGAATTTGTAGCCGGTGGGAATGTATCCGCCCCGCTCCAGCAGTTCATACTTGGCGTGCATCGCCTCGGTGGTTCCCTTGGTGTCCTCGCGAACAATGTTTTCGAGCACCACCACGTTGCTGGGCTGTCGCACCGCATAATAAGGTTCCGCGGTCACGATCAGAGCGAATGCCTGCAGATCAGTGGTGACATCCACCTTGCTGCGATGGTTGTCGCCCACCAGGATCTCGCCGAGATTGATGGCCCGGCCTTCAGGCGAGATTGCCCAGAGAATGTAGGTCAGATACTCATTGCCGAAAGAAGTAGGCCTTTCCAGATTGGCAAATTCCACTTCGATTTCGATGTAGCCTTTCTTGCTCTCCACTTTGGCTTGGCCGCGCGCCTGGGGCATGAGATCGGTGCCGGCAAAATCCAGCTTGGTGGCGCCGCCGCGGTGCTTGTAATTCACCGCCTGAATGCTTCGGCTGACTACGGTGACGCGGAAGGTCGGAGTGTGCTCCATGGGCTCGACGACCATGGTGGATTGAGAGTTAGTCTGAGCAAACGCGCTCAAACCCAGGGTGAGTCCGGCAGCCAGCAAAAGTTTAGTCTTCAAAGTATTCTCCTTAACGGCAGGTGTCTGCCATGTTCCCGCCTACCAGTGTCGAGCTTAGGGTCGCGAGCCGGCATTAATAGGCACTCAGAATCAGCTCAACCCTTCCCGACGTGTATCCCTGAAAGGGAATGGAAGAGCCCGAAAACATTCAGCAGCCACAGAACTACGGCAATCACCACTACGCCATTCAAAATCGACTTGATGGACGACTGCATTGGGATAAAGCGGTTCACCAGCCACAGAAGAACACCCACCACCACGAGAACTTCCAGGAGTTGAATTAACGGCATGATCTTTCACCTTTCGTCTTTCATCTTTCGCGGGCCAGCGCCTCTCATGCGCCCCGAGGTGCGGCCCTGACTTGTATGTTCGACATCTCTATCGGGTCGAATCGTGTCCGCCGGAGGGTCACCGGCATATGCACGGATGCGGAACGCCAATTGGCTGGATGTGGTCGCTTCGGTGGCGAAGCCTGAGAATCTCACCGCAGCAACCTAAGAATGGGAGCTACGAATTGGCGGTCGTCGCTCTCTCGACACACTCAGGAGAATAAAGAATGACAGATGCAGACGTGCGTGTCTGAGCAAGATAGCTCATATCTTTAAAAGTAAAGAATTGAAGTAAAAATTGAAGTGAAGGAAAGGGAAGGGCACGACTTCAGTCGTGCCGTCATTTCAACCATTTGCCCCAACGCGATCTCACTATTTGCCCAGTGCGATGCTGTCAGCTCGCATCTTCGCGAAGCGGTCATCGAACAGCCGAAGCCCTTCAAGATTCGGAACGCCGTCCACCGCAACCGCGCCATCGAGGCGCATTACACGCTGGCTCGCGGTCGTGAAGTTCGGCCACAGCGGCGCCGCCGCGTCATTCGGATTACCGGTCCTGGCAAAGTTCGTCCAGTAGGTCGCCATAGTGTTGGCTAGCGTGCGATCAGCACCGGTCCACGCCCACCGATTTTGACTGAGGTGATCGAACACGTACGGCAACTCCTGCCAATGCCCGGCTCCCCAACCGCTGAAAGGTGAGCCTTCAGGAAAAGGCGGAGAATGCTGGAAGTAGTAATAGAAGACTTCACTTTTGCCCGTCTTCGCCTGCATCCGCGCCCACGTCCACACGTCCCAGCCAAAGCGGAGATCCCGCTCGAACCGTGCCCGGGTGTCGCGGGCCTGGGCATCGGTCGTGGTGGGATAGATCTTCAGATATCCATTCGCCAGATCGCGCATGGTGTCGCCACCAAAGCTTTTGCCCACGTCTTCGCCGAAGCTCGCAAGTTTTATGTCCTTGCCCGCAATCAGGGGCCTGGCCTCATCGGCATTGGAGCCGACCAGCAGGGGCACGTCGTTCTGGCGCCCTGCCGCGAATACGAAATAAGGCTCCTCCGGAAGCACGTAACCATCCATGATCGGATGGGTCGTGCCAGCGTCGCTCGACTTCAAGATCACTTCAGCTGGGAGTTTGCGCAGGGCCTCGATCGATGTCGCGGATGGGTTGCCCGCAGCCTCCGCAAACTTCACGCCTTGCTGTTCCGCTCCCGCCAAAAACCAGCCCGCAGTCGATCCCGTGGCCGCCGGGGGAATGAAGAACCCTCCGCTCTCACCAATCGCCCGCTGGAACAACCCGTGTGCGAGCGGCGAAGCCATCAGCAGATTCACCGACATCGATCCCGCCGATTGCCCCCAAATGGTGACTCGGCCCGGATCGCCGCCGAACCCAGCTATGTTTCGTTGGATCCAGGCAAGAGCGGCAATCTGATCAAGCAATGCGTAATCGCCGGAGCTGTGGTTCGGGGATTCGCGAGTCAGCTCCGGATGTGCCAAAAAACCAAACACGCCCACCCGATAATTGATGGTTACAACGATGACGCCGCGCTTGGCCAGTGCGTCTCCCCAGTAAAGCGGCATGGACGCGGACTCCTGAGTAAAGCCGCCTCCGGGGATCCACACCATCACCGGCAACTTCTCGTTTCGCGCCTTTGTCGGTGTCCAGATGCTGAGCGTCAGGCAGTCTTCGCTGACCGGCTCTTCTGCCGCGCCTGGAACCGACGCCCCGCTCTGCATACAGATCGGTCCAAATTTATCTGCCGCTCGAATGCCACTCCAATGCCGTGGCCGCTCCGGCGCCCGCCAGCGCAACTCGCCGACTGGTGGCGCGGCAAAAGGAATGGATTTGTATACCGTGAGCGAACCATCCGACGTACCTGCAACTAGTCCGCTCTCAACCCGAACTGGCTCCGCCGATGCGCCCGAAACGGCCAAGGGAAAAGCAAAGACCGCGACGAGAATCAGCAACGTCCTTTGTGTTTTCATCAGTCACCCTTTCGCCGGCCCTGCTCCATACTTCCGTTGACATCCAGCCACTCCAGCAAAGAGCGCACGCTGGCCCGCGCCAGGGCAATCGAGCAGTCGGCAGCGCCGTAGTAGAAGTTAACCGTGTCGCCATCCCGATCCATGGTGTACCCGCAAGGGAAGACCACGTTGTTGACGTCGCCGTTGCGCTCGTAGTCTGCCTCCGGTCCGAAGATCCACGAATCCCCCCGCAGCAGGCATTTTTCCGGTGTTTCAAGATCAAAGAGGGCCAAGCCCAGGCGATACAGACAGCCTGACGGCGTATGCCGTACTCCGTGGTAAAGCACCAGCCAGCCCCGGGAAGTTTCAATGGGCGGCGGTGACAACCCAATCTTGTTTGCGTCCCACCACGCGCCCCGCCGCGCTTCCAGCATCAGGCGGTGCCGGCCCCAATGGTGCAGATCCGGAGAGTAGGAAATCCACATATGCGCACCCAGAGGTGTCATGGGCCGGTGAATCAGCGCCCAGTAGCCGTTGATTCTGCGCGGCAGCAGCGCCGTGTCTTTGTCGTCCGGCGGCATGATCACGCCGTAGCGTTCGAAGCTGCGAAAGTCTTTGGTCAAAGCCAGAGACACTCCCGGTCCGCCGCGCGAATAGGAGGTGTAAGTAACAACGTATTGCCCCAGTTCCGGCACGAAAGTGATGCGAGGATCCTCAATTCCCCAAATCTCTTCGGGATAGTCCTTCGGGCTCGGCATCAAGGTCGGTTCGCGATCGATGATCCATCCATCCACGCCGTTTTTAGAGCGCGCCGCGCAGAGATGAGACAAGCCCCGCCGGTCTTCGATGCGGCACAGCAACAGCGTGGTTCCGTCCTGCAGCAGGGTTGCGCCCGCATTGAACACGCTGTTGATGGAGTATGGCCAATGTTGGCGGGTCAGGATGGGATTGGCCGGATGCCGCAGAAGAAGTGGCGGGTAGTGCGGGCTTTCGACGTTTACGAGTGTTGGTTCGGGAGCAGTCATGCCAGATCCGCCTTTTCATCTGTCTTTTCAGGAGTCTTGAGAGTGCGCATTTCTAAAAGTGCCATCAGGAACGACAGCGTCGATTCCGCGCCCTGGTTCTGATTCGCGCGGTCAGGATGCAAGCCGTCCCGGCAACCGCCGGTCGCAGAGTCATACAGAGAAATCTGGAGATCGTTGTCGCCCAGAAACCAGTTGAAAGCCGACCAGGCTTCGTTGCGCCAGCGACGGTCTCCAGTCACGCGATAGGCCTGCAAACAGGCCGACACCGCGCCCGCCGCTTCCAGAGGCTGTTGATCGAATCGAGCCTGTTCCGAACCTCGGCGGTAAAAACCTTGCGAGCCGATCGGAACGAAATGGCCGTTGGTCTCGCAACCCTGCGTGTCCATCAGCCACTCCAGCGAATCCAGCCCGGCGGAAATCATGCGTTCGTTCTCACAGGCCGATCCCACCAGCAACATGGCCTGCGGCAGCCTTGCGTTTCCGTAGGCCACCACATCCTCAAACCACTTCCAGTCGGGACGGCTGATCGACTCGTACATCGCGAGCAATCTTTGAGCAAGCGCCAGCCGTACGCGCTGGGCATCGCGGTCTCCCGGAAACGAATGCAGATACTCCTGCATTCCGAGCAGAACGTAGGCGCACGCTCGAGGGCTGTGGAACTCGACCACCGCCGGCACCGAGAACTCGAACAAGCGACCGGCGGCGCCTCTCAATCCCTGATTCCTGGATCGAGCCAGAACTGTTCCGAGAGCCCACAAAGCGCGGCCGTGGGAATCCTCCGAGCCTTGGTCTTCCAGCCAGCGGTGGTCGTAGCCCATAAAATTCCGGAATCGTTTCTTCTTTGCGTTGAAGGCGTGCTCCAGAAATGCCAAGTACCGGAAAGGCCAGTCGGGATTCCTGAATCGGCTTTCGATGAATCGATAGTCGGTCGATATTCAGTGGATCGATATCGCGTTGTTCCAGCAGTACCGTAAAGATCAGTGCGCGCGCGTTGTCGTCGGTGGTATAGCCCTCAGCTCGATTGGGGATGGTGAAGATGGCGTGTTGCAGCATGCCGGTATCGTCGGTCAGCGCATTCACGTGATCGAGTTTCAAATCAGGCAGCTGGTTGAGCGATTTCTGAGTATTGCGCGCCGAGAACTGAACCCGCGGCGTTTCCAGCCGGTCGCTACGAACCTGGGCAAAACTTCCCATGTAGCCTTGCGCGGCCTTTTTCCAGACCATGTCCCGGGCAAACAGGTAAGCCCGTTTGCGCATGGCATGGCGCAATGCCGGCGTCGCCAGAAGTTCGATGGCTTTTTGTGCGATCGCGTTCGGATCCTGGAAGGGAACCAGTGCTCCGCGGCCCTCGTCCAGTAACTCAACCGCATGCCAATACGGCGTGGAAATGATCGCCTTGCCCGCTCCCAGCGCGTAAGCCAGTGTTCCCGATACCACCTGGGCCTCGTGACGGTATGGAGTGATGTAAATATCCGCGGCGCCAATGAACTCGGCCATTTCTTCAGGACTGACAAAGCGATCGTGGAAGATCACTCGCGATTCCACTCCTACTTCCTTCGCCAGAGCTTGCAGGCTGGCCCGATACTTGTCCCCGTCGCGACGGAGAACGTGGGGGTGGGTAGCGCCCGCCACCAGGTACACGACGTTTTCGTGCTTCGCCAAAATCTGCGGCATTGCCTGAATAACATTTTCGATGCCCTTGTTCGGCGAGAGTAATCCGAAGGTGAGCAGCACGGCTTTTCCTTCTACGCCAAAGCGGTCCTTGTAGAAATTGGGATCGAGAAAGGGCAGATCCGGAACGCCGTGTGGAACCATGTCGATCTTGCTGCCGGGAACTTTGAAGATTTCCTGCAAGAACTGGGACGACAGATGGCTCATGACGATGAGCCGGTCCGAAAGTTCTGCGATCTCCTGCATGACCGTCAGTTGATCCGGGTTGGGCTCACGCAGGACAGTGTGCAGAGTGGTGACGACGGGCATCTTCAGCCCGCGCAGCAGATGCAGAATATGGCTTCCGGCCGGGCCGCCGAAGATTCCATACTCGTGCTGCAGGCAGACCATGTCGATGTTATTGAAGTTCAGGAATTCAGCAGCTTCCTGGTAGGAACTCTCATCATCCTGGGCAAGCGACCACCTCACCCGAGCGGGGTAGTCATAGCCTTGCTCGGTGTCGTTCACCGGCAGCGCCATCAATCGGGCGGTCCCATACTCTGCGGCGATAGCCTCGCACAGATCGGTAGTGAACGTAGCGATTCCACAATGGCGCGGAAGATAATTCCCGATAACTGCGATGCGGCTCGGTAGCGACTGCTTCGACGGCAAGCGTGCGCGCGCAGCCGGCACGGCTTCTCGTGCCAAAGAACGCGGTCCGACGACTTCCAGGATCTTTTTGGAAAACAGAGTGTTTGGCAGTGACATTTACCCCCAGGTTGGTCAGAAAAAGATGCCGGAGGAGGCGCCTTAAATGCGGCCTCGAGTGATGACTAATGCTGGTGTGAAAATTGCCTGATATCAGTATCTAACGAACGAGGTTTGCAGACTGATCAAAATTGATCAGATATACGCCGTAGGTTCAGGAATAGATCGATCCAGAGAATCAATTCCAGCGGGCTGAGCCTATTTGCTCAGACTTGACGTTGCAACCCGGACTAATCTGGTCATCTATGGACACCCAACGACCTGCCGTCAATTTGCCCGGAACCGTCGAGAAGATTATTGAGTCCCCACATCCAGTGATACCCGAGAAAGCGCAGATTGCGATCGAAGGCGCCGATGATCTGTATCGAGAACTCCGCATCGAGAATACTTTGACGGCCGAAGACGGAGGCGAGGTAAGCCTCAAGCCAGGTGCGCCGGTGGAGATCACGATCAAGGCGGTAGGACCTGCCGCAACCATTCCTTTAGACAAAGGTTAGTGGCCGAAACAAAAACAGTCTTTCCGATTTTGCGCAATTACGCTCGGTTTCCGGCCGCTGCTATTTGCCGCTCTCGCGACGCAGAGTGCCGCGCCTGAGCAATTATGCACAGACAACGCTTACTTAGCCTTGCTAAGTTTCTCCTACGTTGAGGGGGTTTTATGAAAATGTTTCGCATTTTGGTCGCTGACGATCACCCGATCGTCCGTCTCGGTGTGTGCTCGCTGCTGAAGTCTCACGGAGGCTGGGAGGTCTGCGGT
Organism: Terriglobia bacterium; assembly: GCA_963734265.1. Lineage (GTDB taxonomy): Bacteria > Acidobacteriota > Terriglobia > Terriglobales > Acidobacteriaceae > JAIQFF01. The sequence continues at coordinate 225,638 of CAVTGN010000005.1, read as the reverse complement.
GAGGCTGGCGACGGGCGCGACACGATCGCCAAGTGCCGGCAGTTGAAGCCCGATCTTCTTATCCTGGACATTTGCATGCCAAAACTGAATGGCGTGGACGCGGCCCGGCAGGTCCTGAAAGACAATCCGGCCCAGAAAATTCTGGTTCTTACCGACGTGAACTCCGAGGAAGTAGTCCGGGATTGCCTGGAAGTGGGCGTGCGCGGATGGGTTTCCAAGTCCGATGAAACCAGCGACCTTCTGACCGCAGTGGAGGCCCTGCAACGGCATAACTCCATTTTCAGTTCGCAGGTGTCCGATCTGATTCTGGACGGCTATTTGCAGCGGCATCGCATACCCGGAGCCGTGCCCAAGGTGGCGAAATTGTCGCCGCGTGAGCGCGAGGTTGTGCAGCTTTTGGGTGAAGGCAAGAGCACCAAGGAAGTCGCCACTATCCTGGCCGTGACCGTGAAGACGGCGGAGACCCATCGCAGCAATATCATGTTCAAGCTCAAGATTCATTCCATCGCCGAGTTGGTGTTGTACGCGGTAAGGAATGAAATCGTGCACGTCCAGCTTCCGGATGCGCTCCACCTTCCCAATCCGGGAATGGCGAGGCGGGCTCCGCTTCTTCAGGGTATTAATTAGGGTGATAGGGGCTGAGCGAAGGCCTTGGAGCCGGCATCAGCCCCTTTTCAATTCCAACACCCAAAATGGGGCGCGGGCTCACCGAATGAGCAATTGTGAACAGCGCAACCGCAAACCTGCCTGTACATATTTAGTGGATGGGCGCAAACAGCACTCTCCTCTGCATACACCGTGATCCAACCCAACTCAGTTTGTTGCAGCAAAGCGGATACGATCTGCTGACTGCGACGAACGGCCGCGACGGTCTGCGGCTTTTCATGTCGCGGCCGGTGGATGCAATTGTGGTCGACTACCAACTGGGCCTATTGGATGGCGGCGTAGTGGCGGCTGAGATCAAAAAGGTCAAGCCGCGGCTCCCGATCGTCATGCTCGCGGGGAACATCGAATTGCCGGATGATGCATTGAAGTACGTGGATGTACTCGTAGCCAAGTCGGACGGACCTCACTCTTTGTTGGCCACAGTGCGCTCCGTGCTCAGTGTCAAGCCTCCACGGCGGGCAGTAGCCGGGCCCACAGACGAAAAGGATACGGCTTTTTCGCCCCGAATTTGGCGAGACATCTGTGACGGAACGCTCAGATTCTGATGAGCTGACAGAAAACTTGCGACGATACGAATCTGGACTTCGCGAGCGAGAGCGTTTTCGGCTCAAAGGTCGCACACCTATTGCCCAGGTGACCAGATAAGTAAAGGACTACAATTGAAGCTGTGAGATATTACACGACCAAAGCGATGAACGGCGGCACCACGTTCAAGTGCACTTTCTGCGAGCACAGCGTCACCACGCTCGACTTCAACAGCATGAATGGCAATCGCCGCACCCAGGCGGCCGCAGTCATCAATCAGCATGCTGCGTTGCTGCATGTGCGCACGCCAGTGCTGGTCAAGCTGGGAGGTCGTGGCGCCCTTTGAAATCCAGCGAATGCCTGATCGTTGATATCCCCCATCTCCGCAAACTCCCCAGGAGAGTGATCAGTTCCGGCTGCGGTCCCGTTTCGGTTCCACTGAAATCTCAAGCGAGCAAGATTGACCATCTCTAAAATCAGCGATGTTGAATAATGTTGTTGTGAAACCCGGGAAACTCACGTTGGGACAGATATTGTCCGTCCGCTGCCCCATGTGCGGAGCCAAGCCCAAAGAGCGGTGCAAGCTCAGCACGGGACATCCGTCGACCAAGACTCATCTGGACCGCGAGCTGTCTGCCGCCAAAGTTGCCCGCGCCGAAAACGCCGGCGAGGCGATCATGCGAATGCTGCGGGCGGCGATGACTAACCTTCGCGTCCTCTTCCAACATAAGTAGATTCGCTGCTGGAAGCACGAAATGCCAGCCCGCCGCCTTCCCAGAGGCAGTCCTTAAGCGACCCTGCGGCCACTCACCAGGTTAATAACCAGAAATATCAACGCCACCACCAGAAGCAAGTGGATCAGTCCGCCGCCCACGTGGAGGCTGAAACCCAAAAGCCACATCACCAGAATCACAACGAAAATTGTCCAAAGCATGATCTATCTCCATCTGCGCACTTGCGCGGAAACCTTTGCGTTTTCAACCCGCCCACAATGACATAGAACCCCCAGCCACGATGTACAACATTGCTCAAGTCACCCGGGAAACGGCGGTCCCAAAAAAGGACTGTCACTCCCGTGTGTGCCTGAGGCCGTGGGGCAAGTGAGCAATTCAGATCAGATATTCCCCTCAGCCTGGGCGACGATAATGGTGGAGACGAGCATTTCTTCTCTCTCTTTCAGGTCCACTGAACTAAGTCAGCCATCTGAAGTTTTCAACTCTTAGTTCCGCACAGCGAAGGAGAACATTGATGAGAAAAACAATTTCACTGCTATCGATCGGCCTGATGTGCCTGGCGGGAACCTACGCCATGGCAGGCACGGCGCGCCAGGATACAGAGAAGCGGCTGCAATCGTCCGTCGACGTTCTACAGTCGATCATGGCGACCCCGGACAAAGGCATTCCGGAAGAAGTATTGAGCAATGCAAAGTGCATCCTGGTGGTGCCAGACTTGATCAAGGGCGGTTTCATTTTCGGGGGCAAGCACGGGCGCGGCGTGGCTTCGTGTCGCACTCCTGAGGGCTGGAGCGCGCCGGCATTTGTTTCGATCGGCGGCGGCAGTTGGGGATTACAGATCGGAGTCGAAGGCGTGGACCTGGTTATGCTGGTCATGAACGATCAGGGTTTCCAGCATTTGCTCTCCAGCAAGTTCGCCCTTACCGGTGAAGGATCGGTTGCCGCGGGCCCGGTTGGCCGTCACGCTTCCGCCGGAACCGACTGGAAGATGAACACGGAAATGCTCACCTACTCGCGTTCCAAGGGCGTATTCGCCGGCCTGACCCTGGAAGGCGCTGTGATTGAGCAGGATGACGATTCCACGCGCGCCATCTACGGAAAGCACATGATGTTCCGCAATATCCTTTCGGGCAAAGTATCGACACCCCGAAGCGCGGACGCATTCATGAAGGCAGTGGCGGACGCAGGCCATCAGGCACGAGTTGCCGAAAACGACGACCGGAAGTAATTGCATCAAGAGTTGTCAGCGAGCCGGATTCGTGGCCGGCCGGGACTGCCATCGCAGTTCCGGCCGGCGCTACTGCAACTTTCAACCACGGGCCTCGATACTGACTTGATGGATCGTCCGGAGAAATGGACATATATGAAAGTCAGAATAGGGAAGCCCTGTTTAATTTTAGTGGCCGTTCTCAGCCTCTGGCCCACTCTGCTCTCGGCTCAGGCTAAAGATCCAGTGCAGACTGATCCCGCGCAGACTGAAGCTGCGCACAAGGATCCTGCACGCAACGATCCTGCGCAGAATTTGTCGGCCTGCAACGCCGGGCGCGAAACCTGCAATCACTCCATCCTGACGGCAGCGCAAGCCGCCGAGGTTGCTCGCTCCCTCCATGAGCACAACGTTGTGAATTGCAGGAGCGGTACCGAACCTTGCGACCGCTCGAAACTCACTCGGCGGGAAGCGACTGCACTGGCCGTCGCCGACCATCAGCGTAATGTCTCGGAGTGCAAGGATGGGTTGCACTCCTGCGACAAATCCAAGCTGACGCAGTCGGAAGCGCGCGATTCGTCAGTGGCCGAGCGGCAGCGCAACCTCGCCGACTGTAAGGACGGAGTCGGGGCATGCGATCCATCGAGGCTGACCCCGGCCGAAGCCACAGAAGCGAACCTCGCTAGGCAACAGCTCAACACATCCGACTGCAAGAATGGTTCCGGGCTATGCGATCATTCCAAGCTAACTGCGGTGGAAACCAAAGAAGTGACCACCGCAGAGCGTCAGCGCAACGCCCAGCATTGTCAGAATGGCTCGAACGAGTGCGACCATTCCAAACTCACTGCGCTGGAAGCCGGGCAAACAGCAGCAGCCGAACATCAGCGTAATATTTCTGAGTGCAAGAACGGCGGGGAGACTTGTGACTTCTCAAAGTTGACTCCCTCCGAGACCAAAATGCTGGCCGACAGCGAACAGCAGCGGAACTACAGGGCTTGTCTGAAGGGTTACGGTTATTGTGACCGCTCTCGCCTGACGCCAGCGGAAGCTCTGGCGATTCCGGCCGACCGCAAGCCGCCGACCGAATAGCCGCTCGACGGTGAGCGCAGGAGAATCCGTGATATGAAGATGCACCGGCTCATTGTTCTGCCATTTGCAGTCGCCGTACTCGCCAGCCTGCCGCCCCGAGCCCAGGCGCAATCGCCGGCTTATTCCGAAGCCTCCCCGACCCCGGCTGCCGGCTCGGCGACTCCGTCACTCCCGTATCCAAATCGCACCTACACTCGCCCCACGGAGAAAACCAAGCTGCGCAACTATTTTGTCGACGCATTCGGTCCCTATCCCCTCGTAGGTGCCGCAGCTGTGGCCGGCCTCAACCAGGCGCAGAGTACTCCGCCGGAGTGGGGACAGGGAGCATCGGGCTATGGCAAGCGATTCGTGTCGAATATCGCGATCGCAACGGTGGCAACTACGACCCGCTACGCCCTCGCGGAAGCTTTTCGCGAGGACACAATTTATTACCGCTGCGAGTGTAAGGGATTTTTCCCACGCTTAAGCCATGCCCTGGTTTCGAGCGTCACGGCGCGCAGCGGCGACGATGGCCATCGCGTCTTCTCCTTTCCCGCGCTGGTGGCTCCGTATGCGGGGACGATGACCGCTGTCTATGGATGGTATCCCGGCCGCTACGGCTGGAAGGACGGCTTTCGCATGGGCAACTATGTGATGCTGGGATATGTGGGCCAGAATGTCGCTCTGGAATTCCTCTACGGGCCCCACTCCTTATTGTCCCGCCTGCATCTCCACCCCGGGCACGACTCACAAAGCTCGGACCCGCAGTCGCATCAGTGAAGCCGGCCATAAGCGGCGCGAGCCTTGTCACTTGGACACGGAGTTCACACGAGCGAAGTCGATGTACCCGTGCTCGACGTCGGTCCGCATCAGTTTCACCCGCAACTTGTCCCCCACGTCGACTCCTTGACTCTGGAGTAGCAAACCCTCGACGTGAGGCGTCAGTACGCGCACGAACGTTCCCCGCGGCGTAACTCCGGTGACGATCGCGTCGAATGTTTCTCCGACTCTGCGGCTCATCGCAACCGCAGCGATGCGTTTCGACATTTGCCGTTCCACCTTGCGGGCAGCATCTTCCTTTACCGTGCAGTTGCTGGCAATGCCCGCCAGTTCGTCGTCAGAGTAAGGACTAGCCTGACCGGCAAGTTGCGCCTTGACCAGCCGCTGCGTGACCAGGTCTGCGAACCGCCGATTGGGCGCCGTTGAGTGGGTGTAATCCTGAACCGCCAGGCCGAAGTGGCCCTGCTCGGGATCTCCCGGACGCTCCAAAACATATTCACCCGGCCCGATCAGCTTGATCACCGCCAGTGACAGATCGGCAAAGTGGTCCGGGTCGGCGGCCTGGCGCTTCAACAGGAAATCATTCAAGGCCTTTGAGTCAGGCTGTGCCGGAAGCTTTTCGTTTTGCGCGGCGGCCAGTTGCACGATGCGGTCCCAGCGCTCGGGCGTCTTGACGATGCGCCGCAGGGACGAGACTTTCTCCAGCAGACGCGCCACTACTCCGTTGGCGGCGATCATGAAGTCCTCGATCAAATCCGTGGCGTGATTCCTCCGCTGATTCACCAGGTCAACGACCTGCAGATTGAGCACCACCGGGCTCACTTCGCTGGTTTCCAGGTTCAATGCGCCCCTCCGGTAGCGTTGATTCCTCAGCGCCTGCGCAGCTTCATCCTGCAGTTTGAGTTGCGCCTGCAAAGTAGTTGAGGCTGCTACCTTTGGCGGAGCAGGGCCTTTATTTTCAAGCCAGGCCCCGACAGCGTTATAAGCCAGCTGAGCCTGGTTTCGCAGCAAGGCCCGATAAACCTGGCTGGAATTAACGCCACCATCCGGGCTCACGACGAACTCGATTACGATCGCCAGCCTGTCCTGATTTTCCAGCAGGGAGGAAGCGCCGGTGCTGAGGTCCTCCGGCAACATCGGAAAGATTCTGATGCCGGTGTAGACCGAGGTAGTTTGCTTCGCGGCGTGGTCATCAATGGGCGTGCCTTTGGGCACGAAGAGGTCCACATCGGCGATTCCCACCAGCAACTTGATCCCGCCATCGGGCAACCGCTCAGCCACCTCCACCTGGTCGAGGTCGCGTGAAGTGTCATTGTCGATCGAGGACCAGAACAATTGCCGCAGATCCCGAATATCGCCGCCCGCACCAATCGCAGGCGGATGAGCCTTCAGTTGCGCGAGTTGCTGGGAGACTGCAGCAGGGAAGTCCGGCTCGAATCCATTCGCCAGCATGACTTGTTTGGCGGCGGCTTGCAGATCAAAGTTCGCGGCATGATCGTCGTTCATGAGTCTCCGAGGTTCGAGGAAAGAGACATAATCATGCCACATCCCCTGACCGGTAGAAGCTGGGCCGCCGAAAACTTCGCCAAATGTTTGGGAGCCGGGCCTCGCCGCACTCTGGATTAATTTGAATGTATGGTAAGGTGATCGCGGTCAAGCCTGTTCGCCTCGATGCTTTCCGGCCGGCTTGATGACAATTTCCCACGGAAGCTCAGCCTCTTGGACCCTGCCAAGCCGCGGCGACTGCTCGGAGTGTTTGACGCCACCATGATCGTCATGGGCGGGATTGTCGGCTCCGGCATTTTCATTAATCCCTATGTAGTGGCGCTACGCGTACATACTCCTTTTCTGATTCTTGGCGTCTGGCTTCTGGGCGGCGGGTTGGCTCTGCTGGGCGCGTTTATATGGGCGGAGCTGGCGTCCCGCCTGCCGGGCGCGGGCGGACAATATCTTTATTTACGCGAGGCCTATCACCCCTCCGTGGCTTTCATTTACGGATGGGTCCTGCTGCTGGTGACGCAGACCGGCGGCATGGCCGCCGTGGCGGTAACCTTCAGCCACTACTATCGCGAGATCACCGGCCTCTCCGCCGGCGATGGACCGATTGCCGCGGCAACTCTGCTGGGCCTGACCGCAATTAATTGTTTTGGAGTGCGCGCCGGAAGCAACGTGCAAAGCGCCCTCATGCTGCTGAAAGCCGCGGCCATCGCTGCAATGGTTGTGGCGGGAATTATGTGGGGCGGAAGCGCGATGCATCCCCTGCCACTGCTCGACCGTCCGCTGTCGCTGGGACTTGGCAGCGCGATCGGCGCGGCCATGATTCCGGTCGCATTCGCTTATGGCGGATGGCAAACCGCGAGCTTTGTGGCCGGCGAGATGCGTGATCCCCGGCGCGATCTGTCTCGTGGATTGGTCATGGGCGTGATCGGCGTCGTGGTCCTCTATCTTGCCGTCAACTTTGTTTGCGTGCGCGTCCTCGGTCCAGAAGGTCTGGCCGCTACCCGGATTCCCGCCTCCTCGGTGATGCGCAAAGCCCTTGGAGAGCGCGGCGCGCGGTGGATCGCCTTCGGCATCGCCGTTTCCACGCTGGGCTTTCTCAGCCAGGGAATTCTGACCGCGCCGCGCGTGTACTACGCCATGGCTCGCGACGGTCTTTTCTTCAAAAGCGTAGGCTGGCTGTCGCCAAAAACCGCAGTGCCAGTCGTGGCTATCGTTCTTCAGGGCGTAACCGCGACCGTGATTGCGCTCTCGGGGCGGTATGAGCAGATTTTGAACTACGTGATCTCCGTCGATTTCATCTCCTTTGGCCTGACCGCGGCATCGCTGTTCGTTTTCCGGCGGAGACAGCCGATCTCGACCCCGGAACTTTATCTCGCGCCCGGTCACCCTTACACCACAGCTCTTTTTGTCCTGGCCTGCGCCGCCATCGTCATTACCACGATTGCTACTTTTCCGGCGAACTCCGCCATCGGTCTGATTATTCTGCTGGCCGGCATCCCGGTATATTTGTATTGGAGCCGCAGTGCGCGGCCGATTCCGGCGCAACCCGACCTATGAGACATCGATATTCCGATTACATGCACTGGGCGAAAATGCACAGCCACGCGAGATTTAATCTCGCCACCAGCGGCGTGGGTTCATTTCCCTTGCGCGAGCTTCCGGTCACCATCGAACAGTTGGAAATCAACGGCGACAGCGCCTATGGCTACGCTCCCTTGCAACAGGCCATCGCGAATAAATGCGAAGTCGATCCCGACTGCGTGGTGGCCGCTGCGGGTACGTCCATGGCGAATCATCTGGCGATGGCCAGTCTGCTCGATCCGGGTGATGAGGTGCTTATCGAAGAGCCGACGTATGAGTTGCTCACTTCGACGCTCTTATATCTGGGTGCGACTATAAAACGTTTTGCCCGTAGCGAAGAAAGTGGATATGCGCTCAGCGCCGCTGAAATTCGCCGCGTAATAACGCCTAAAACGAAACTGATCGTTCTTACCAATCTCCACAATCCCAGCAGCGTCCTGGCCCCCGATTCGGTGCTGCGCGAAGTCGGCGATCTGGCGCGAAGCGTTAGCGCGCATGTGCTGGTGGACGAGGTCTACCTCGACGCTGTCTACACCGACACGCCGAGAAGTTCCTATCATCTCGGTCCGGAGTTTGTCGTCACAGCCAGTTTGACCAAGGTGTACGGCCTGAGCGGTCTTCGTTGCGGATGGATTCTGGCCCAGCCGGATCTGGCGCGCGCCATGTGGCGACTGAATGACCTGTTCGCTTCGATTCCCTCACACCCAGCCGAATTGCTGAGCGTGGTGGCATTTCAGAATTTGGACAGGATTCGCGAGCGAGGCCGCAAGATCATTGAGGCAGACCGCGTGTTGCTCAACGACTTTCTCGACCATCAGAAAGGGGTTTCGGCGCCCCGGACCAAATTCGGTACCACCGCGATCGTGCGCTTAATGGATGGAGTGGTCGAGCCCTTTCTGGCCAGACTCCGCGCAGAGTATGAAACCACACTAGTACCCGGACGCTTCTTCGACCTGCCAAATCATTTTCGCATCGGCATGGGCGTGGACACGGAGATGTTCAGCGAGGGCCTGAAGAGAATTGCACGAGCGCTGGAGTCGTGAGTACGATGCGGAGAAAAAGAGACGTTGCAAGCAACGTCTCTACCCTAACTTATTTGCCGCCAACGTAGAGACGCAGCTTGCTGCGTCTGGCAGCGCCTGTGGCTCCCTACCGCGAGGGATAATGCTTCCCCTTCGGCAATCGGGAATTAAGAATCTCAAAACTTCCGTCAGGTCGCGCGGTCAACCACAGGTAGCTGCCCCCGTCCGGCCCCTCTGGATTGGCAATAAAGTTCTGAGCAACGTTGTGCGCGGCGCCACCTTCCTCGGAGTAGTGCAATTGCCAGAAATCTTCCAGGTGAGGCGATTTGCTGATGATGTCCCATACTGACGGCGTGCCGCCCTTCTTCGCTCCATTGTCCATGATCGCTATCCGCGGTTCGATGCCGTAGACGAGCGCCGGGCTGCTGCTCTGCCCCCAGCCGTGATGCGAAACAATGTAAATATCGATCTTGCCCAGTTTATTAATTGGACACATCAACTTCATTTCCTGATCGCGAGTGAGATCGCCCAGGTCGAGGATTCGCAATTTACCGAAGGTGATCAGCGTGCCCAAAGAGCGCGCGTTCTCTGTCTGGTCGGCAGGATATTGTTCCGCATTCTTGCAATTCGCATTCTCCTGTCCCGCCCCCGGCAGCGGCTTGCTGATTAACTCACCATCCGAACTTATGACAGTGACCTGCATACCCTGTATCGGAAGTGTGTCGCCAGGTTTGGCAACGAGGTGTTCGAACTTTCCCGAGGCCAGAACTTTTTGATATGCCTGCCAGACATCGACCGTGGCCGCGTCCGTGGTCTCACGGTTCGGACCGTGGTCGATAAACGTCCCCACTGGAATCCGCGCCGTCAGTTGGGGAATGCCGCCGCCGTGATCAACATGGAAATGGGTAATCAGCACAGTAGTCAATCTTGCTGATCCCGGCTTCCTTCGCCGCCGCAACGATCCGATCCGCATCTCGGCCGTTATTGTCCGGCCAGCCCGTGTCGATCAGAAGCGATTGATTTGCCGGCGTAACGAACAGCGTCGCCTGTCCGCCTTCGACGTCGATGAAGTAGATTCGCAGTTCGCCGTGGTCGGCGGCCGCCGATGCATTCGACAGAGTGCAGAGCAGCACACAAGTGCCCAACGCCACCCCTATCCACCGAGCGCGAGAATTAAACTTCCAGTCCGAATGCAACAGAGTCCGCATCAATAGGGCTCCCAGAATTCCTTCGCTTCCCATGACTGCGACCAGGATCATCAAGCTTGACGCCTGCTTCGGTCAAGGCCGATTCCAGAAACTCCCCAGTGAAAATCTGAGCCGGACCCTGCCGGTTTCATCGATCGCCAGAATCAATCCGGTTATGCCCAGGGGCGTTGGCATCAGAATGCCGGCCGATGTGCTCTGATGCGTCTGCCAGCCCTGCGACCCAAGATCCAGGCGGGCGCCTTCATACCAGCTTGCGAGATAAGGACGGAACGAGGCATTCGAAGGATTAAGTCCGCGATAGATCAGCCCTGCTCCGGCAGCCAGTGCAGTGTTGGCATGGAATTCGTGATAGCGATAAGCGTCCAGCTGACCCAACCCGCCGAGAGCAAATTGGTCGTAGAAGGTAAGCTTCCGCCCGAAACTGCTGTCCACTTCGCCCAGAGCGAAAACGGAAAACTTCTTGGTGATCGGCTGAAAATGGTCGAAGTTTGTCGTCATGTACGGATAAGAATGGTTGCGGAAGCTCCAACCCGCCGACCCATTGATGCGCGTCCCCTGATTGGGTAGCTCTCCGGAATCCTCCGAGTTAAGGATCAGCACGGCCTCCGGATTGATGAACGGTGTATTGTTTGCGGTGACGCCATCCACTTTCAAGCGCTTGCTGTAACTATCGAAGCCTGTCTGCATGCCCACCCGCAATTGAACGAACCGCCACGTCCCCGTACCCAGGTAGAAAGTCCCGCCCACGCGATCGCGGGCAAAATCAGTGCGGGTCGATCCCTCGTAGAGCGAGCTGTGCTGGCGTTGCACCAGGAATCCCGGAGCTATGAAGAGGGGGCTGCCGTCGAAGGGATGGTAGTACTCAAAGCGAGCGCCGGGATCGTATCCGATAAAGAAGTCAGTAAGGAATCTGGACTTGTAAGCGTCCTTTGAAATACTCGTTGTGTTGAGCCGCAGGGTCGCGCGACCCGGTTCGCCCTGTGAGATCTGATAAAAAGCTGACGGCCGGAACAGCAATTCGTGGTCGGGCCGGGATTCGAGTTCAACCCGAAAGCCGGGCTGCTGCGGATCATTATTCCAGGTATAAAACGCTCCCGGCAGGCCGGCCGCGGCTGTCAAGCCAGTCAGGTTGGTTTCAAGCTTGTCTTCCGAAACCGGTCCGCCCGAAAGTTTGTGCTCAAGTTCGTGAGTCGCGCTTTTCTGGATTGAGGGTTGGGACGACCGAACCGCAACCAGATTGCCGGTGTCGGGAACCAGGTGCCGCCGGGCATTCTTGTCCTGCACATATTCGTCCCACTCCTGCTGTGGAAGTGACAGCTTTTCGAGCGCCTCAGCGCTCTTTTCCGCCGCCTTGTATCCGATTTGAATGACCTTCTCGGTCTCATCAAAATCCAGCAGCCCGACGTCCATCGCAGGGACATTGACGACGATATCCGCGAGCTTCGTGTTGCGACGTTCATTTTGAAGCACCGCAACACTTACCGATTGCCTCAGGATATTGCCAATGGTGGTCAACTGTTTGGCCTTGACGGGCGCGCTCTCGAGTACGACTGCGATAACCACCTCCGCCCCCATCTCGCGCACGACATCAGTCGGCAGGTTATCGACCAGTCCGCCGTCAATCAGCACGTGCCCGTTCCAGTTCACCGGCGTGAAGATGGCGGGAAGGGCCATCGAGGCGCGCATGGCTTTCGCCAGAGATCCTTCCTTGAGGACAAAAGCGTCGGCGGACACCAGGTCGGTGGCCACGCAACGAAAGGGAATCGGCAAATTGTCAAAACCGTGAATGCGCGAGTACCCAATTGTCTCCCGGCTCAACAAGAGCGCGAGTTGCTGGCCCGGATTGATTCCAGCCGGCAGGGAGAGGCGCTTGCCGAATCGAAAAGTAAACTCGCCGGTGATGCGGTTCCAATCCTGCTTTTCAGCGACCGGGCGATCGGAGAATTTCGGAGACGAGCGCAGGAAATCAGCCCACGGTGCGGTGTTGGCGATTTTCTCCAGTTCGGCGGGAGTCTGGCCCGTGGCATAGAGGCCTCCCACCAGCCCTCCCATGCTGGTGCCGGCAATGTCGTCGACTGGAATGTGATGCTCCTCCAGAAAGCGAAGTACTCCGATATGAGCCAGCCCGAGCGCACCTCCTCCACCGAGCGCCAGACCCACTTGCGGCCGGCGCTTTGGCGGCGCCTCTTGAGCTAGCCCCAAAGTTGAGAAGGAGAGAAAGATTAAGCTGGCGACGAACAATGAACGAAAAAGTCTGATTTGCATTTCGTGAAATCCAGAATTCATCCTCATATTGTCATGGATGCAGGGAAGCCCGGGGATGGAATTTGCTTCTTAGTCACCTTTTCGGGACGCGAACCCAAGCAGGTTCGAGGCCGACGGGAACACATTTATATAAAATGGATTGTCTCGAGGAGCTTTCTCATGAAGGCCGCCGTTCTGACCTCGCCGGAGAATATTTCCAGGCGCCCTCTTCGGATTGAGCAAGTTTCACAACCTTCAGGCAAGACCGGGCAAGTAGTTCTGCGGGTGCGTGCCTGTGGCGTCTGCCGGACCGACCTGCATATCGTGGAGGGTGAACTGCCGCTGCTTCGCGAAAAACTTATTCCTGGCCATCAAATTGTGGGTGAGATCGTAGAAGGAGCCACGACGGAGCTCCCAAAAGGCACGCGCGTTGGCGTTTCCTGGATTGGAGGCATCGATGGGACCTGCTGGTATTGCCGTCATGGCCTTGAAAACCTCTGCGACTCTGCAACTTTTACGGGTTACACCGTGAATGGCGGATATGCTGAATACGCGCTGGCGCGGACTGACTTCGTTTTCCCTCTTCCGCAAGCGCTGGATGATTTGCATGCGGCCCCGCTTTTGTGCGCCGGGATCATCGGCTTTCGCAGTCTTCGGGTAGCGGGAGTGGAACAGGGTGAGCGCGTCGGTTTGTTTGGTTTCGGAGCATCGGCACATCTCGCCATAGCAGTCCTGCGCTCCTGGCAGTGTGAGGTGTACGTCTCGACTCGCGGCGCCTCTCATCGGCGACTCGCCGAATCGCTCGGCGCAACCTGGGTTGGGGATGAGACCGAGAAGCCGCCCGTTCAGCTCGACCGAGCCGTAACTTTTGCGCCCAGCGGCGATGTAGTGGTGGCCGCTCTGGGCAGTTTGAGAAAAGGCGGCGTGGTTGCGATCAACGCAATTCACCTGGACCGCATTCCCGAGTTTGACTATGACCGCTTGCTTTGGGGAGAACGCCAGATTCGCAGCGTCGCCAACATGACCCGCTCCGATGCCCGGGATTTTCTTCAAATCGCGTCTGAAATAGGCCTTCGCCCGAAGGTGACAACCTTTCCTCTCGACCAGGCCAACGAAGCTCTGGCGGCGATAGAGGCTGACGCGATCGACGGGGCAGCTGTGATTGTCCCGTAAACTGGTCGCGAACATGACTCCCGTGTGCGCAAGTGACGATGCTCTGCTGCCTTTGGTGCCTCCGTATTGCCATCCAATTTGACTTCGTGCCTCAAGAGTCCAGTCACGAGGGCGCAGTTTCAAACGCGGTAAGGACAGCGTAGAATTTGTGCCAATTCCACGGAGAGCGAAGAACAATGCGCCGGTACCATCACATCGGAATTCCCACTACTGAAGCGAAGCCTGGCGAGACCCACTTGAAACACCTGAAGCTCTTTGTCGTCAGCCACGAGAAAAGCGAATTTGGTGTGGAGTGGATGCGTTTTGAAGCGGACGCGGCGGTCCCTGATATCGTCCGGCAAGTTCCACACGTCGCGTTTGAAGTGGCTGATCTCGCCTCCGAGCTTGCTGGCCGTGAAATCCTGATTCCTCCCAACAGCCCATCCGACGGCGTCCGCGTCGCGTTCATAGTCGAAAACGGCGCGCCCATCGAACTGCTGGAATTCACCGACCCCAACCATCCTGCTCGCCGCCATCATTAAGAGAGAACATGCCAAAACTCAGAACAGTGATTTCAGTCATGTTTTGGATTCCAACGCACTGCCAATGAACAAAGACTCAAATCGGATAATCAACTAAAGTAGCCGAAGCGGAATGAGTTATCTGGTGCCCGGGATCGGAATCGAACCGATACGTCTCTTTCGAGACCCGGGATTTTAAGTCCCGTGCGTCTGCCAGTTTCGCCACCCGGGCGGGGTGTGGATCTGTACGAATGCGCGGGTTAGATTCGCGCGGCTCTCAAGATTAGCATCGCGAGAAACATTGATGCTAGTTGAAAGCCTGCTGCAAGCGAAGCGTGCCGGGGAATCCGGTCGCCAAATTACCCCGGACTTTTCGACTGGTACCGACCGCTGATCCAGCACCGCACTTGCCTACGGTTGGCTGGATGCCTTGGCTAACCGAACTGTTGATGACCTAACCCTCCGGTTAGCGCGAATAGTCCGACCATTCGTGCTGACGCCTTCAGGCCGTCTCATCTTCTGCATCGTGGCTCCGCAGAATCAGCGGGTTGCCAGCAGACAATCATTCATCGAGATCCATTGATGGTTTGGCCCGATATGTGCACTACCACGGCTGGCATAGGCCGCTCGGGCTTCTGCTCTTAGATTCTGGTTCGGAGCTGTCCTCCTCGAAGTCGGGGCGTGAGTGAGGTGAACCGTGAAAACGCAAAGTTACATCCAAAAGCTAAGTCGACATTTCAATCCAAGCAGCCGTTTGTGGCTGGTGTTTGCATTCGTTGTCGCCTTTGGGCTGATGTGCCAGCCAGCCTCCGCCCAGGACTGTCCGCAATGTGCGACCTACGCGGGGACGGACAACCCTCTGTCCACGGGCGAGTGGCTGCTGACCAAACAAGTGAACGAAGTCAACGTGCTTTTTGTGGCCACCCGCAAGGGCAAACCGGTAAGCGGCCTTTCCAGGAACGATATTTCCGTTCGCGACGACCACAAGCCGCCCACCACCATTTTGGGCTTTCGCCCTGAGGCGTCCTTGCCGCTGCGCGTGGGCGTGGCCATCGATACCAGCAACTCCGTGACCTCACGCTTCCGCTTTGAGCAAGCTGCAGCAGGCGCGTTTTTTCGCCAGGCGGTGAATCGGGACGGCGATCTCGGCTTCGTCATGGGATTCGAGAACTACCCGACGATCGCTCAGGATTTTGCCGGCGATGCGAACCTCTTGGCCCAAGGCGTGGATCGATTAAAGATCGGAGGAGGAACCGCGCTCTACGACGCCGTTTATGCGGCTTGCCAGAAACTTCTGCACCGGTCAGAAGAAGATACCGTTGCGCGCGTGCTGGTTGTGGTATCCGATGGCCAGAATAATGCCGGCACCGTCAGCCTGGAGCGCGCAGTCGACGCTGCCCAGGAAGCCGAAGTGACCATCTATGCCATCAGCACGAACTACCGCACGGGTAATACGACTGATCTGGACATCGGCCACGGGAATTCAAACCTTCGCAAGTTGGCAGATCAGACTGGCGGGCGCGTGCTCTTTCCCGAGAGACCCAGAGACGTAGCCAAAGCTTTCGCGAAAGTAGAGAGTGAATTGCGCAGCCGGTACGTTGTCTCCTACAAGCCTGCGGATTTCACACCCGACGGCCGCTACCGAGCCATCAAAATCGAGGCGCGAAGCACCGGTGAAAAGCTGGAAATTCGGGCACGAAAAGGGTATTACGCCCGAGCGGTCTCCTGGCTCAGTTCCGATCCGCCGGAAGAAGTGCGCACGTCGTCCCTGCGCTAAGGCTAGGTCGAGGCGGCGGATGATCGGGGTTTTCTAGAATCCGATCGCCGCCGCCGCTGCCGTGGGATGCAGTCCAACCACCTGACCGACATTCGTCATCTTTAAAACATTTTCGACATGTCCGGTCGCCCCCGCCACGCGCAGCTCCCCTCCAGCCTGTTTCAATTGACCCGCACACATCATGATGATCCCGATCCCGGTGCTGTCAAGCTGGGTTACATGGGACAGGTCAACGATGATTTTCTTTTCGTTGTCACGCAGCAGGCCTTCAGTAGTCCATTCCAGATGTTTACACTCGCGTCCTAACGTGATTCTGCCGGTGATCTCCAACACTACGATGTCGGGGGAAACGCGCTTGGTTTGGATCTCCATGTCCTTGGCTCCTTTCTCAATCGTCTTGCACCAAGAAACGGAAATTTGCCTGTTCGCCACCCGGGCGGGCAGGGAATTTGTGGGGAACAATATATCAGGTCTCAGTAGGTTGCTTTGTCCTGGCGCGGCTACGGGGCAGGGGTGAATGCAAACGACTGCACATACAGGTAGCGAGTAACGCCGTCAGTCGCAATTCCCCCAAACGACTTGGAGTTGGTGCCCCATAGATTGATCAGCACCGCGGCTGGCGCGGAAGGAATGTGTTCGGTGTGGGTCGAGACCAGATTTCCGTCAAGATAGAAGTCGATCCTGGCTGCGCCCCACACAAATTTGTATTCGTGGAAGTTGCCATCCGCATTGGGCACGGGAGTTGAGGTGCTCTGGCTCCTGGACACAGTCGAGTAGTTCGTCATCTCCAGCGTTGAGGGAGTCTGACCCTGATATTCGAAGTCGATTTCCGACTCGCTATCGTTGATGAAGTTGAAGACATCGGTTACTGAACCCGACGCCGCCGAACCGGGTGCCGTAGGCGTGGCTGCAGTAGATGCAGCTCGAGCCATCCAAACATAGGTTCCGTAGCCGAACAGTTGCTTGGACCGAATCTCTGCTCCCACCGAGGTCGCCAGTGCGCCGGCCACGCTCTGAGTCAGGGTCAGCCGCAACATGCCGGTAGAAAGATCGACATGTTCCGCGCTGAGCGTGCCCTTATTCACTCCGGCAATATTTCCCGGAGCCTGCCCGGTATCTACGAACCATTTGGTGGGATCGAGGGTCTTGCCGGAAAACGTGTCGCTAAATGTAGCCCCATTTTCAGGCACGCTGGCGGCGACTGTATCGCCCGGAGCGTCCGCCGGTTCTGGAGCGGGCCCGGTTGCGCCATGAACAATAGATGAGGTCACACTGAAAATCAGGAAAAGCAGGACAGCGATACGGAGCATTCGATAGGCCCTTGGATTGGAAACTTGAGTCGATATGTGAGAGTGCAAAACCTGCCTGGAAGCCACAAAACAAAACGTCCCAGACTCGTTTGAGTCGTGGGACGCTCGTCGAACAACCCCTCCCCCGAAAGTTTGTTCAAGAACATCCTAGCGATGGCGGCCCCTACCTGTGAATGGCCCGAATGGGCTACTCGGATGTTCAATGTTTATGCGGGTTTTCGCGTTTTCCACTCCGTGGCCGGGCAAACTAGAAAATTACCGCACCCCGAGAACCTGCTTAGCCACGTTGTAGCCTTCCACACGAACCGCAAGGGAACTGGGTTCCTGTGCCGGGGTTGTTGAAACGTGGCCTGGATGGTCCGCGTCTCGTGGGGAAACACGGTTACATAGTTGTCATCGTAGATAATCGGCAAAATCTCTCCACCGTCCAAACTCTCGCCTGAACTTTGTGTGACTTCCGCCCGCACAAAGAACGCCACATGATTGCCAGGATTTGCCAGCGTGATCGTCACCTGCTTTTCGCCGTTCAATTCTCCAGCCTGGCTGGAAGTAGAAACGTTCAGCTCGCTCCGCGGCATAGTGTTCAAGGCTGACAGGTCCGCCCACTTCGCCAGGGTCGTCTTGAACTGCTCATCGTTCTTGGCTTCGCCCAGGTCGTCATCGGTGGTCGATTCCCAGTAGACGTTTTCGGCGAGCACCTTATCTTTGTCAGACGCATCCTTATCAGCCGAATCCATCAGGACGCCGCGAACCAGGTAGGTAGGATCGAGATTCGGAATTCGCGGAACCGTGATGGCCTCGCGGGAAGTGTTCGGCCCGATGCTGAAGTTGCTGATCTCGGTAAAATACTTTCGCGTCCCGTCCAGGTTGAAGAATTCCACGGCTACTTTCAGTTTGCTTCTCGCCTCTGCGGTCTGGTTGACGACATACAATGTTGCTTTGCTGCGGTCCCCGCCGGCGTAGTAATCCCAGACCACGTTTACCGGACGCAGCCCCTTCTTGGCTCCAAAATATCCTCCACCCTGTTTGTAATAGTCGTCGAACAGATGCCCAAAGAAAGACGGCCAGGGATTGTTCATCATCCAGTGAATCATCATCTTTCGATCGGCCCAGTGTGTGGCATAGGTTTCGTATTGCGCCCGGACATCCTCGTAGTGAGCCAGCTGCGCCTTCCGGGAAAACGCCTCCGCGCTGCTGGATGGCCCGTAACGCTTGTCGATCACGCGCCGAATATTTTCCAGAGTGTTATTTCCTTCGTTAGCGCCGGAGTGGAAGTACCAGTACTCATTGATCGGCCACAGCTTGTCCGCGGGGATGAATTTCTTGATGCTTTCGAGAGGCGGAATGGTCTCGTTATCGCCCTCTTCCGCCGACGACCCGCGAGCCGGACCATACTTGTCGCTGAACCAATAGTATGGCGGCCGCCACACATAAGGCCCGGCCATATGAATGCCGCTCCAGGAGCGATTCACATGCGAAACCGTGTCAACCACCGCGTCTTGCCAATGCTCTTCCTGGAGAATCTGGTGATAGTCGTTCAGGACCGGATCGGGCGGCAGCCCGTCGCTTCCGTTGGCCCATATGACGACCGAGGGATGAGAGCGAAGTTCGCGTATGCGCGCCCGCAGGCTGGCCCGCGCCACCCACTGATCTTCAGCGTTCCAGAGGTCCCAATGCTCCCACTGCGCGCAGCACATAAACCCCAGCATCACCGGCATGCCCTCTCGATCGGCTCGTTCGATCATGCTGTCATCGGCAATCTTTAGCTCCCAGCGCAGCAGATTGAGACCCAGATCCTTGGCATAACGCATGATGGTGGCATCGCGCTCGGGATCGTTTCGGAAGAGCAGGTCAGGTGAGTAAACCCCTCCCCGGATCAGGTAGTCCTTGCCATTCACTTTCAGGTAAAAGTTTCCGCCAGTTCCGATATCTGGAAAAGTGCTGTCTGAGTCGCGTCCCTGCGTAATCTTACGAATGCCGAAATCAATCGCCTGGGAATCGGACATCTCGTTCGCGTCGTCAACTTTGAAGTCGAGCCTCAGCTGATACAACTTCGGCTCTCCCCACTGATAAGGCCACCACAGCTCGGGGTCGGCCACAGTAAGTTGGCTAAACTCAGCCGGCGTGAACGCTATTTCCCTGGTTTCATTTCGAAACAGTTGAATGTTCTGCTGGAATTTGATGCTCGGTTTGCCAGGACGTGAAATCTCTCCCGCCAACGTCCCCGAGACCGGCTTGGAAGTGTTGTTGCTCAGGTCGCAATATACGGTCAGGGAGGCGGGGCTTGTCGCCGGAAGTGGCAGGTCGGTTGCGACGTAAGGATTTCGAATGGTCACCGGACCCGTGCTGCTGAGAAATACTCGCTTCCACACCCCCGCATTCCGATCCGGCACGAACGGAATGTCCAGATTCTTTGCGGGGTCGTGATATCCGAGATATTTCCAGTTGATCCAATCCAGCCAGCTGTCGCCGAGTTCAATGCCGTTCTCGCCTCCGAGACTCTGCTCCGGAGTAATCTTTACCGCCAAAACGTTCGATCCTCCCCTCGCGACAAACTCCGTAACATTGAATTCAAACTCGCTGTACATTCCGACGACGGTCGCGCGATTCGCTACTTTGTGGCCGTTGAGCCAGATATCGGCCCGGTAGTTGATCCCTTTAAAAATGAGCGAGTAAGTTTCCCGCCCAGCCGGAGCGGTAAACGTTGTCCGATACCACCAATCCTGCTTCCACAATTCGCCCGGAGTGGCAAGGTTCATGCCGAAATACAGGTTCTTGTAAACTCCGTTCTCCTCCAATATCTGCAAGACGGTAGCGGGCATGTGTTGGGCCGCGTACCACTTGGAAGCGTCGAAGCTTGGAAGGGAAACCTGCGAATCGTCAACGCTAACATTCCTGGCGGAGGTCATGCGCCAGCCACTTTTCAGTTCGGTGAGGTTCGGGGACTCTGGAGCTGCAGATGCCGGAGGCGGCGTAAGAGCGGATAACAGGCAGACCACAAACAGCGTCGACAGAACTCGGCATCTCATGAGGCCTACCATTCTATAGAACGTGTTTGCACGGAGCAGTGCTTCCGCTCTGCACGGAAGTCCCTGTCGCACAGGCCGCTTTCCGCGGCCCGTGGACCTGGCCGGTGGACCTAAAACGAGACTTTCAGGGCCAGCTGAATCTGACGCGGATCGCGAGCTGCAGTCAGGAATCCGAATTGAGGTGTGCCGAAAGTTGTGGTGTCAATCGAGTTTTGCGGGCCCGACTTGGCAAACTGCAGATTGGGGTGATTGAACACGTTAAAGAATTCGGCGCGAAATTCCAGCTTGGTGCGTTCAGTGATGGAGAAATTCTTGAACAGGGAGAAGTCCCATATCTGATAGCCCGGCCCCTGAATACTGTTGCGGCTTACGTCGCCGAATGAACCTTGCGCCGGGTCGGTAAATGCGCAGGTGTTGAAAAACGTTCCTGGGACGCAGGGCGTCGCGTGCGGGTCGCCAATAAGGTCAGGACGCTGCTGGCCGTCGGAGTTGGCGACTCCGTTGGCGTCGAGAATCGTGAACCAGTTCCCGAGGAGACCGACGTGATCCCGCCCACCTGCCAGCCGCCAATAATCTGATTTAACACACCGCTGGCATCGCCAAACAGGCTCTTGCCATGTCCGATCGGCAGCTCATACAGATAACTGAAGACGAACCGGTTGCGGACGTCAAAATCAGAATTGGCGTACTCCGCCTGAGGATCCTTGAAGTAGCGGAAGTCGCCGCCATTCTGCGAATTCAGATCGGCGTTCGAAGCGATATCGAGCGCGTGCGCCCAGGTGTAAGACGCAAGAAAAGTCAGACCGTGCGAGAACCGCTTCTCAGCCCGCACTTGCAGCGAGTTGTAATTCGACTGTCCCGCCGAACGGAACCAGCCGATAAATCCATCAAGTTGCGGTAGGGGACGGCGATCCGCAAGCGGCAAATTAGGATCGGGATTCGGCGCAGCCTGGTTTCCATTCAGATAGATGTACTGCTTTAAGCCCCTCGATCCTGCGTAGCTGACTTCAAACACCGTGTTCGACGGCAACTCATACTGGGTGGAGAGATGCCACTGCTGCATGTAGGGCGTAACCAGTTTGGGATCGAGCGAGAAGAAAAGTGGGGGAGGCTCGGGATCCGTCAACGAGTTTGCTGGGAAGCCGCTGGCCAGCGTAGGTATGCCGGAGAGGGAACAGTCCACCGTGGCTGGATTCGCCGAGGCAGCGCCGCAGGGCTGGGTGAAATTCTTGCTGACAAAGAACGGTGGATTGAACCCCATGCTCGGATTCGAATATGGCCCAGCTTCGTCGCCGCCGTAGAAAATTCCATACCCGGCCCGCACCACCAGCTTGTTGGTTGCCTGGTAGGCCAAGCCGATGCGCGGGGCAAAGTTGTTGAGGTCGGGTGAGATCAGTCCGGGCGTTCCGGTTGCTTCTACCGGAACTATCGCGGCCAACATCGGAGTAAGCTGCGCGGTCACACCCTTCGGCACAATCAGACTTCCGGTGGCAAGGTCGAACGTGCCCTGCTCGTTGTTCCTTTCCTTGATCGTTGTGAACAGTTCGTAACGCAATCCCAAATTCAGCGTGAGTTTTGGAGTGACCCGCCAGTCGTCCTGACCGTAGAAGGCATACACCTGATGGTGGTAGTCGATGTTGTGCAAATTGTTGATGCTGCCGCCGTCGCTCAGGCCCACCAGGAAGGACGCAAAGCCGGAGCCGCCGCTGAATTGCGCAGCCGGATTGTCGGTAAGGCCGGGACCAAAGTCGAGCGTGCCGCGGGCCGCCGCCGGTTGAAAAATGGTGAACTCTTCACTCCGTATATCGGTCCCGAACTTCAAGGAATGATTGCCGCGGACCCAGCTCAAATTTTCCGAGAGGCCATATGTGTTCTGTACCTCATGCGACGGGAGGAAAGTCGGGCTGCCGATCTGCGATATATCGTTGAAGGTAAATTGCGGAAGACCGCCGTTGCCGGGCACGTTCGGAATTCCGGGGAAGCCGCCCGGAAAGTTCAACAGCTCTTCGCTGGTCTTGTCGGAATTGAGCTGCGAACGCTGCGAATTCACCCGGTTGTAACCGAGTCGGAACTCGTTGGTCAGATTATTTTTGAACAGGTGAGTCCAGCTGGTGGCGAAACTGCGGTAGGCGTTGTCCTCGTCGCCGCTGAAGAAGCCGCCGCCATCGCCTCCGGTGTTGAACGGTCCGGGAATCACGCTGGGCTGGTCTTCGTAGCTGAAGCGGAAAAAACCGTAATCATTCTCGGTATATTTTTCATCGATGCGGATATCGAAATTATTGCGGGTTTCGCTGCGTACCGGGTTGGACAGAAAGTTAAACCCATTGCCGTTGACGTTGGGCAGCGGATAAAGGTTGGTGATGGCTAACGCCAGAGGATCGAGCTGCCCCTGGGGGATGATGTTCGTCGGATTGCCGCTGGCGTCATATCCACCGATGGGCACGCCGCAAAGCCCGCTGGCGTAGAGTCCGCTGTTCTGCGTCTGCCGTGCATTAAAAAGTTCGCCGGCATAAGTCGCGTGCCCGGCGCAATCCAGCGCCGGAATCATGCTGACTCCGTCCGCTGCCAACGCCTGCTGTGGGCTGGTCAAATCAAGCTGATCGGCGAAATTTCCTCCGCGTTGTGCCGCCGTCGGCACGAAAGAAGTCACGGTCTGCGCCTGGCGGATTCGCAGACCTTCGTAGTCGGCAAAGAAAAAAGTGCGATTGTGAACGATCGGGCCGCCAATGGTGAAGCCGAACTGGTTTTGCTTATAGGGAGCGATCGGGCTATTCGGATCATCAAAGAAATTCTTGGCGTCCAGCTTCTCGTTGCGCAGAAATTCATACGCGCTGCCATGGAACTGGTTGGTCCCGGATTTAATGGTCGCATTGATGATGGCGCCATTGCCGCGCCCGAACTCCGCGCTGTAGGCGTTGGTTTGAACCTTGAACTCCTCCAGCGCTTCCACCGAGGGCTGAATGACGTAATTGGTTTCGTTCAACAAATCCGGGAGGTTGGAATTGTTGTCCACGCCATCAAGCAGAAAATTATTCTGCAGCGACCGCGCGCCGTTGGCTGAGAAGCCAAAGCCGCCTTCATCGCGTGCGCCCGGTTCGCTGGGCGCGGTGCCTGCTGTCAGCAATGCGAGCTGAGCAAAGTTGCGGCCGTTAAGGGGCAGGTTGACCACCCGCTTGTTATCGACGACCTGGCCGAGTTCGGAAGTCTCCGTTTCGAGCAGAGGTGCGACGCCCGTAACTTCGACGGACTCTGAAATTTGTCCCACCTGCAGCGTTACATCCATGGCGATACGCTGCTGAACGTCCAAACTTACCGGAACAGTAACCGCCCGCTTGAATCCCGCGTGCTCCACTGAGACTGTGTAATGACCGACCGGCAGCGGGCTGGCCACGTACTCGCCGGAGTCGTTCGTCGTGGTCTCAAGGTGAGTGCCGCGCTCCACATCGCTGACTGTGACCTTGGCGTGAGCCACAATCGCTCCGGTCTGGTCTTTCACGGTGCCGACGATGCTGCCGGCATCCTTCTGCGCCCAGGCAGCGGCCGAAAGAATCAGACAGCCCAGCGTGAGGGCTCCTAGGGTGCGTAACAACGGAGTGCGTAACAACGAAAGGCGGGAACTGACCAGGTGCGGCATGGCAATCCTCCTTGAACCAACCACTCCCAAGTGACCTGCCTGGGAGCCAGGAAACAATTCTGTTCCGCAAGCCGATTGTGGTGAATTGTTACGAACGCTTACTTTTACTTTCGTTATGCATCTTTTGTCAAGGTAAAAGTCGGATTCGAATGGCATCAAAAGGCGAATGCGGATAATTCAAAGCTTCGCTGCACCATGAAACGAAGATGAGGCCGAGTTGACGGTGGAGCGGAATGCAGCGAGCCGCTCAGGCGCACTACAGCGGCGAGAAAGGAAAGCAATCGAAAAGTTGTCAACGTTGGACTGAAAGCCGAGACCCCCGGCTCACTTTTGCGCAGGTTCGGATTGTTCTTCGTCGAGTTCCACCACCCTGGTCAAATGGCGCGGATTGTCCGGGTCCAATCCCTTTTTCAAGCCGGTGTACAGTCCCACAAGTTGGCCGGCAAACACAAAAGGCGCCAGGCGCGCCAGTTCCGCCAAGTCAAAATTCAGCTCGACCAGAAGATCCGATGCGCGTCGAGCCCGTTCGTCGGCTCGATTGGTAATCGTCAGCGTTGTTCCCCCGAGACTTTTAACTTCCTGCAGTACTCCGCACTCGGCCTCGTATCCCTGTTCTGAAAGGAGAAAGATAATCAACGTTTCCGGCCCTACAATCGATTTTGGTCCGTGGCGGAATTCCAAAGTATGAAAACTCTGGGAATACGATACCGACATCTCAGTTATCTTTAGAGCCGTCTCGCACGCCAAGCCATAGAAGGGGCCTTGGCCCAGGCAAACGTAGTCGGCGAATCGCCGAGAGGCAACAAACTCCTGCACTCGAGGCTGCAAACCGGTCATCGTCTTTGTCCGCCATCGCCGGCAGCCTGCCCAGGGATTTTAAGAACGTCTGGTCACCCGCCTGGCACGCCGCGAGATATTGCAACCCCAGTAGCATGGTGGTGAATGATCGCGTCATCACAGTGCTTCGTTCATCGCATGGAACGAACGGAAGAGTGGCGGTGGCAATCTTCTCCAGCGGTTGGCCGACAGTTCCCGTGACCGCGAGCGTGCGAATGTTTTTCTCGCGCTCCAGCAACTCCGCGGCCCGCAAGGCCTCCGAGGTTCGCCCCGACCGGGAAATGACCACCGCCGCGACTCCTCCAGAACCCGCTAGGACTAGCTCGGGGAAGAGCAACAACTCGGAGGCTGGAATCGCGCGGGCTCGCATTCCAGTAATCGCGCTCCACGATGCCGCTGCCGTCAGCGCAATGTAATAGCTCGAACCGCATCCGACGAAAAGCCATTCTTGCGCGGACTGAAAAGGCCTCCGAATGTCAGCCAGGTCTCCGCGCCGTTCCAAATCCTGCAGGGATTTCTTCCAGAAACTCGGCTGGGAAAGAATCTCGGCGAGAGAGTGCGCTCCGAAAGCGTCAGGCAAGCGTCACCTCAATCCCGGCCTTCTTGAGCGCCCGCAAGTCGGACTTGGGAATGCCGTGATCAGTAATAACTTCCTGTAAAGCTGCAGGCGGAACGATCAGTGACAAACTGCGTCGCCCGAACTTGCTCGAGTCGCACACTGCCACCGTTCGCTTCGCGATTCCTACCATCACCCGGTTCACTTTCGCTTCCAGCAGATTCGGCGTACTCAATCCATAGTGCACATCGAACCCGTCCACGCCGAGGAAAAGAATGTCCGCATTCAGTCCGCGCAGCGTCTCCTCCGCGATCGGGCCGACCAGCGAAAATGAGTTCTTGCGCAGACTGCCGCCGGTGAGAATCACTTCCACCGGAGCGCCAGTCAGTTCCGCCGCGATATTCAACGCATTCGTGATAATCGTAATGTTATGAAAGCTCCGCAGCGCGCGCGCGATGGCGGTAGTGGTGGTGCCGGAGTCGAGAATCACCACCTGCCCTTCCTTCACCAGGCCAGCCGCAGTCGCGGCGATGCGCATTTTCTCCTTGCGGTGCAGTTTTTCTTTCTCTCGCAGTGAGGGATCTTCGAGTGCGCCCTCGCGGGCGGGCAA
Organism: Terriglobia bacterium; assembly: GCA_963734265.1. Classification (GTDB taxonomy): domain Bacteria; phylum Acidobacteriota; class Terriglobia; order Terriglobales; family Acidobacteriaceae; genus JAIQFF01. Next base: position 199,677 of record CAVTGN010000005.1, on the reverse strand, counting down.
TGCGCCCCCATGAGTGCGGTGTACCAGTCCGTGGGCGTGCAGAACCTCCAGATCCTTCCGGATGGTGACCTGGGAAGTATCGAATTTCCGGGCCATATCCGTGACCAGGACGCGGCCATCGTGGTCCAGGATTTCAATAATGGCGCGGCGGCGTTCTTCGTTGAGCACGTTTCCTCGGAGCATGAATCGCGGCAAGTACGCAATGAGCAGCTTGTGATTGCGCTTTCTTTTTATATCGTTTGCTTTCGGTTGTCCAGCGCAAAAGAGGCTACTCCGCGCCATTGACCGGAAAATGGGATGAGGGAACCGGTCGCACGGGCTAAAATTCGATCCCGAGACGAAGGCCGTAACTGCGTGGTGGTCCCACCCCGGTTCCGGAGAACAGACCGGCAAAGTTTATAAGGTTGAGGCGGTTGTTGAAGTTCTGGATGTCGGCCTGCAGGTGCACCAGCAGGTGCTCTCTCCTGATCAGTTCCGTGCCCAGCGATGCTCCCAGCGATAGCGAAGGCCGCACCCGGCCCCGGGCGAAGTCTACTCGATCGACAATCTGTTGCCCGAATTGCTGAATCGCGTCCTGAATGGTGCCATCGAACTCAGTCGGCAATCCGCTGCCGTAAGCCCCGCCAAAAGCTACCCACGCGCGAGACACCACCTGATATCGAAAGCGAGTGCTCACTGTGTTGCGCTGATCCTGCGAAATCGGGAAGCGGCCAGTGTTGGCCAGCGCGTTCGAAGCATCATCCCCCAGAAACAATCCGCCAGTGACGGGCGTGTAGCCGAAGCCCACCATGTTGGAGTAGCTCGATTGCCCCGAAAGGCGTCCCCACGTCGGCAGATCCAGTTTCGCCTCGGTGCCGTAAATTGTTCCCCGGCGGAATGCGATGGGGAAACTTACGCCGGTGTTCAGCAGAAGATCGTCGTCGGCATAGTTGTCGAATGTGCGGTAGTACGAATTCACGTCCAGCTTCACCTTCCCCAGGAAGCCCTTCGCGATACCCGCCTCGTAGAAATTTCCGTGGGAAGGTTCGACCGGCAGGCGCAGCACCTCCGGATTAAGCGAAGCAACTGCCGCGGAACTCGCGAGCAGAAGATTCTCAGCCGCGGGAGTCTGGAAGACTCGATCATAGGACCCATGAAAAACCAGATCGGCTCGCGGCCAGTACCATGCGATTCCAAGGCGAGGACTGAATGCGTTGCGATCCACGACCAATGAGTAGTGATCCCACCGCAGGCCCGCGCTGAGCGTCCATTGGCCGAGCCGCATCAAGTCCTGTACAAACAACGCCTGTTCCCGATCCAGTCCATGACCTGAAAAATCGAAGTGGGTTGGCGTGTCCGGGTCGAACTGGCTGGGATCAGTGATGGTGTCGCTGAATTGCTCGTGAATAGAGGCGTAATCCAGGTCCGCACCTGCCTTGAACTCATGAATCCCGTGGTGAACCGAGATGTTGCCTTTTACGTACAGTTCCCGAAAGTTGCGTTGCTGGGCCGCAATAATTGGAGTGGAAAGATCGTTCGAAGAAAGGCCGGCCGAGTCGTCTCTCGACATGACCCGGAAATCCCCCAGCGTATTGGGTGAAAACACGTGCTGCAGAGAGAAAATGCCGATAGTTTCGTCGCTGCTTCGATCCTGGCGCTGACCTGCCGATTGCTGCAAAAACTCGTTCGGAACCTGAAACACAGTCTGTTCGTGCCGCACGATAAATCCAACGCGGTCACGATCACTGAGGTCCCTCTCGTAGTGCGACGCGAAACTGCTGGTAGTCGCTCGATTGGTGTAGTTGTTGAGCACCGGAGGATCGAGATAACGATCCGTGAGCGCCCCTTCTGCGCTGATTCCCAAGGTGTTCTTCCCCCAGCCTTGCTGCATCATCAGGTATCCGTCCGGGGTATCGAAACTGCCGCCCGACGCGACGAACTTGCCATGGAAGCCCTGGCGGGCATCTCGAGCTGTGGTGATCTCGACCACACCGCCAAGTTTCCTTCCATACTCGGCGGGAAAATTTGCGGTAAGGATGGTCATCGATTGCGCGTCATCGGCTTCAATCTCGGGGGCAAACGACGGCGAACGGTTGTCGGTCAGCGGCACTCCGTCGACCACATATTGAGTCTGGTATTCCGAGCCTCGCGGATGCAACACACCATTCGACTCGAGCAGCCAACCCGGCTGCGAGTTCACCAGGTCGATGATGGAGCGGCCCGGCAATGAAGTGCTTCGATGCTCCATCATATCCACCCCAATACGGTTGATTGTCCCGGTACGATGCGGATCCACCAGCGTGTCCGAATCGCTGACATCGACGGCAGTCTGGGCAGGCGCAACCGATAATTGGATTCGCACCTCGGCAGGAATCGCCGAGCGGACTTCAACCACCTTGGAGCTAACGGCAAAGCCCGGACGTTTTATTTCCAGGCGATAGACGCCGAAGGGAAGATTTCTGGCGGCCAAATTACCCGCGTCGTCGGTCGAATAAGTCTGTCGGAATTGATTTGCTTCCGAGACCAGGCTGACCGAACTTCGCAAACCTAACCCTGCGGGATCCACGACTTTTAAACGAAGTCCACCTGAATTGCTCTGGCCAAAGAGCTGGACGGCGACCAGCAAAACAAACAGGTATCTCTTCATTTTTCAACCATCATCCAGGGATGCAACAATGTCTCTTAAAAGCAGGATTGGCAATGACTTATCTGTTGCAATGCCAAATTGCAGCACTGGGTTCGCTCAGGCAGGAGCCGTCACCAAAGCAGCGTTCCCGACGTTGGCAAGTATTCTACAGCGGTCAACGGTTCCGGGAACCCGGTTTTCGGGTTAGGACGGGCTGGAGTGTTAATGGGTTGCGTCGAATCAGAGGAAATTCAGAACTTTTTTCTTCAGCGTTCGCAGATTCTCCAGAGCGATCTCGATCTCATGCCGTTCCGCGTGACCGTCGGAGCCATTAATCAAGGCTTCCCGGCGATCGAGCAGAGCGGCTTCGGCAATCTCGACACGCTTGAACAATGCCGGTCTGTCGGTTTCCTGCAAGACAGCTTCGTACTCGCGCCGCCATCGTGGAGTGTCCGAAGCGGAGGTTGGGGATGGAGGCGGCTGCGAAGCCATGCACGATCTCCCGGCCACGAATGTCACCAGCGATTGGGAGCCACTGGTCTTAGCGTCACATCGTAGGCAGAGAAACGAAAAGCGTCTGTCCGCTGACGCACATATGTTGGTGCGCCATTGAATAATACGGCTCGCATTGGAGCGCATCGAAACCCGTCACAGCTTCCCGGCAGCGTTGATTTGACCGCCCCGAACTACTAGAATGGCGAAGCTTTACGTGGGATGTGCGACCGTCGAAGAATGATTGTCCGGCGCCACCGCGACTTCTTAAACCTTCGGGAGGAATATGAAACCACCGTTCAAGAACCTGTGGCCGATAAGCGCCCCGGCACTCGTCGCCGCTCTTCTGCTTGTCGTTGTGCCTTCCTTCGTACCCGTCAGAGCCGAAGATACGGCGGCCGGCGCCAGCGTGTTCAAAGCGAAATGTTCAACCTGCCATGGGCCGGATGGAAGCGGCAATACTCCCGTCGGCAAGAGCCTGCAGACAGCGGATTTGCGCTCGCCCGAAGTTCAGAAGAAATCTGACGCCGAGCTCACTGAATCGGTGTCGGAAGGCAAAGGGAATATGCCAGCCTTCAAGACCATCCTCACCGAAGATGAAATCCATGCCGTGCTGAAATATGTTCGCACTTTTGCGTCGAAGGCTGCTCCTCCCAACAAGAAATAGGCAAACTCACTTGCGCTCAGGCGCGATGCTTTCATTGCCCCGGGTCGGCGTGCATGTTTTGTGCGGGGGTGACAACCGGATTTCCTCCCAATTGATCACCCAGGCCGCGCCCCGATCCGCGGGGGGTGACGCAACCGCCAATCTCGGTACCGGAAAACCTGTAATAAAGTATTAGCAGAGAAAATTTGTGCCAGAGCAAGACCGGTGGTTTCCGGGCGCGGAAATTCTCGAACTCTTGACTTCCGAGTAAAGGAGGTTCGGAGTGCAGGAATTTCAGCGCGCAGGAGTTCCGATGAAACGCAACTTTCTCATCGCGGTGATGTGGATGGCGCTCCCGCTCTTGGCGGTGGCGCAGGACTCTACGAAGATCATCGCCATGGAAAATCTCTGGAACCGGGCAGAGCTCAACAATGATGCCCCGGCCGTACAACTCCTGCTGGCCGATGATTTCGTGATGACCGTCGCTGAAGGGACCACCTACAACAAGTCTCAGATTGTCGCCTCCGTCGCCGACAAGTCTTACCGTCCAGAGGTTCTGCAGTCGAGCGACCTGGTGGTTCATTACTATGGCAGCACCGCGGTCGTGACCGGCTCTTACTATGAAAAGGGAATCGATAAGGGTAAGCCATGGGAGCGCCGCGGTCGCTTCACCGATACCTGGATGAATCTAAGTGGAAGATGGCAGTGCATTGCCAGTCACTTCAGCGTCAAGCCGAAATGAACTCATCGCAGAGAACTCAGGATCCGAAACGCCGAGTAAACCGCGGCGCGATAGCGTAGTTCAGCTGCACCACAACAATGAAGGCTATGCTCCAGTAGGTGCTGAAAATGGACAGCAAGGCGCCCAACACATAGAACCCTTGCGCGATCGCGATGCGGCGCTGGATCGCGGATGTAGTCTCTGGCGGCACGTCGTCCCTTACCAACCCGCTTTTCGTGGCGCACATCCAGCTGAAGTAAAGCGCACTCCCCAGCAGCGCAATGTTGAGCCAGTAGGCGACCAGCGCGATCCGATATTCGGGAAATTCGGCCAACAGAGTTGTCGAGAACGGCGTGAGTGAAACCGCGAACAGGAATGCGATATGAATCCAGGAAAGACTTCGTTCCGAGCGGGCCAGGTGATTGAGTTGTGTCTGCTGGCCTACCCAGAAAATTCCCAGCGTTAAAAAGCTCATCATGTACATCAGAAGCCGAGGGGACAGCGCCAGCAGCGCATGCCACAAGTCATGTTCGTTGCGTATAGCCTCCGTGGCGGGAACTCGCAGATCGAGCACGAGCAATGTCATCGCCACCGCGAACACACCATCGCTTAACGCGGCCAGGCGTTCCACGCTTTGTCCCGCGATCCGGTTGTAGGTCAGCGGCATCCTAAGTGCCCCACATCTTGGCTGCCCACGCAGTCAGCGCGCCAAACAAGAGTCCGGTCCCCAGAACCCCAACATAGGACTCCAGCGCAAATGCGTCGGGAAGGCTGATCAGCAGGCCCACAATCGCGCCCGCCAGTATGGGATGAACGGGAAGAGTTACGGTCGCGGCCAGCACACCGATGGCGAATCGGCTGGAAAAAGCCTGCAGCAACATCGTGGTTGTGGTGCCGGGATGTTTCCCCAAAACCGTGATGAGGACGTCGACAACGCCGAACCCAATGCCGCACAGAACACCGAGCATCAAGCGATTCATGGCAGAGTTTGTACACCAGGACGCTCTCTGCCGCAAGGCGAGCCTCGCATGTCTTGAGACGGGCGCATCCGGATCTGCGTGTTTCATTCCAACCGCGTTACTATGGAAGAACGACCGTGACCAAGTCCGCCCAATACTGGATCGACAAACTAGGCCTCATCGCTCACCCCGAGGGTGGATATTATCGCGAGACCTATCGCGCCGGCCTCTGCATTCCGAAGGAAGCGTTACCGCCACAATTCACCGGCTCCCGCCTGGTATCGACGGCGATCTACTTCCTGCTCGAGGGAGAAAACTTTTCCGCCTTCCATCGTTTGCGCTCCGACGAGCTCTGGCATTTTTATGTGGGCGGATCGCTTGTCGTACACGTCATCGAAGAGAATGGTCATTATTGGCAAATGTCGATTGGGAGCGATCCCGAAGCCAACCAGCACATGCAGGCTGTGGTCAAAGCGGGCTGCTGGTTTGCGTCGCGTGCACAAGATTCCGGATCGTTTGCCCTCGTGGGATGTACGGTGGCGCCCGGTTTCGATTTCGAGGACTTCGAGCTAGCGAAACGGTCGGAACTGATCGCACGCTATCCGCAACACCGAAAGCTGATTGAACAACTTACCCGGAGCTGATGTTTTCACGATCATGGAACATCTCCTGCAGGCAGCGGGTCACGCTGGCGACGGCACGTTGCCGGACGTCGTGCTGGCGGAGGGTGGTGTGAACAGGACCGCGTCCCGGAGGGACGGCTGATGGTAGCCCGGCGTTTCAACGCCGGGTACGCGGCACAAATAATTTTCGTCCCGTAGGGACGGCTGAAACCTCTCACATGACGTTGAGGGAAATAGGTCCATTGGCTGAAATGAATGTGAATTCCGGTTATCCTTATCCAGATCCTGAACAATCAGGGAAAATCAAATGACCGGAAAACCCAAAGGCCTGCTCTCAAATTACGACGACATCTGGCTCCTGGATGGAGTACGCACTCCGTTCGCGGACTACAACACAGTTCTGGGGCTGGTCTCGCCCATTGACCTCGGGATCAAAGTGGCCCGCGAAGTCCTTGGACGCTCCGGTGTCTCCCCGTCTGAAATTGACACCGTGATCGCCGGCAATATGGCGCAGGCTTCTTTCGATGCCTACATGCTCCCCCGTCATATCAGCATTTATTCCGGAGTGCCGATTGAAGTGCCGTCGCACCTGGTCCAACGAGTATGCGGAACCGGGATCGAAGTAATTCTCCAGGCCGCAGATTTGATCAAGCTGGGCAAAGCCGACCTGGCACTGGGCGTGGGCACCGAATCCATGAGCCGAAATCCCGTTGCGGCTTACACGCAACGTGGTGGATTTCGTCTGGGGCAAGTTGAGTTCAAGGATTTTCTGTGGGAGTCACTGCTTGATCCCAGTTGCAATTTCACCATGGGTGGCACCGCGGAAAATCTGGCCAAGCAGCACAAGATCTCACGCGAGGAAGTCGACCGTTTTGCCGCGGACAGCTTTGCCCGCGCCGTGGCGGCCCAGAAAAGCTGCTTCCTGAGCGGTGAAATTGTTCCGGTCATCAATGAGACTTTCGAATGCGAGGGATACGCTCCGCGCGGTATTAGACTGCCTCGCCCGGTTGAGTCTTTTAGTGAAGACAGCCACGTCCGGCCTTCCCCGATCGAGGTGCTGGCCAAAATCCGTCCGGCGTTTGGAGGAGTGCAGACCGGCGGCAACAGTTCCGCGGTGGTGGATGGAGCCGCGGCCACGCTGGTGGCATCGGGCGCGTCTGCGAGAAAGCGCGACAAGAATCCGCTGGCGAAAGTCGTTGCCGGCGCCGCAGTTGGTGTTCCCCCGGAAATAATGGGAATTGGTCCGGTCGCCGCCATTCGTGCGTTGTTCGAACACGCAGGTTTGCGGCTGGATCAGATCGACCGTTTCGAAATCAATGAAGCCTTTGGCGCCCAGGTTCTGGCTTGTGAGCGTGAACTCGGGATCGATCACGCCCGGCTCAATGTAAATGGCGGTGCCATCGCCATCGGCCACCCGTTGGGAGCCACCGGCGTTCGCTTAGCAATCACCTTGGCTCGCGAACTAAAACGCTCCGGCGGAAAATACGGAATCGCGTCCGCCTGTATAGGCGGCGGGCAGGGAATCGCCCTCCTGCTGGAAAATGCCGCTGCTTCATAATCGTCGCGCCGCCGTCTCGCCGGCTGTCCGGACGGCATCCTGCCGTCCTCGTAGTCGATGAAACGTGAACGGCTCTACTGAGGCCAAATCCTCAAAGCCGTGCGGGACAAAATCTGCTGCTTAGTTTCCTCGCTCAACGGCAACGCCCTGAAATCATCAAGATTATTCTTGATCTCCCGAACCCCCGGGCTAGGCCAGTCGGTACCGAACAATGTCTTCCCCGCAATTTCCTCCAGCCGCGGAAAATATTTGAGCAGCGTCTTCGGCGGTATGCCGCTGATGTCCAAAAATACGTTGGGATGCCTTCGGAGCAGAAAGAACGCAGTCTCCATCCAGAGCGGGCGCCCGCCATGCGCCATCAGGATTTTGAGCTTGGGAAAATCCACGGCGACATCGTCGAGGTGAATCGGATCCCCATACTTGTTGCGTGCGCCGTGGAAAACCGAAGTGCCGGTGTGGAACATGATGGGGACGCCATTGGCTTCCGCTGCCCTGTAAATAATCTCCAGTTCTTTCACTCCATGCAGGTAGTCGTTGGGAAACAGTAACTGATGGGGCGGATGAATCTTGATCATCCGAATCTTCAGTCGCAGAATCTGTTCCACATCCACCATGATGTTAGGGGAATGCCGCGGGTGAAGCCCACCGCAGGAGAGCAGCCGCCTGGGATCTGTGCTGGTATAGCCAGCCACCCACTGATTGACTTCCGAAGTCAGTCCGATCACCTCGGGCGCAACGTAGTTAATCAGAACCGCGCGCTCCACGCCGGAGGAATCCAGATATTTCAGGAATGCCTTAGGCGAACGGCACAGTTCCATGATCTGCTCGACATTGGCAGGTTTCCTCTTTATGAGCGCCAAGGCCTCCGGCTTCAACATCTCCATGGGTTGAATATGGATGTGGCAATCGGTGATTGGCTCATTCGCCATAGGGAACGCACATTGTAGTTCGCAAGCCCCAACCGCGACGTTGCGGCATTTCTTTGAATTTGAAATCGCGAACGCGACGCTAGCTGCTCTTCAACTTCTCAATCTCTTCACTGGCGATGTGAAATCCCGTGTTGGCGGCGGGAACTCCGGCATAGATCGCCGTCTGCAGGAGCGTTTCCTTGAGATCGCAAGGCTCGAGTTCATGCCTCAAGCCGGTGCGAACGTGCAGGCCAAACTCCTCCCAGCGTCCCAGGGCGGCGGAGATGGCAAGGGTCAGCAGTCGCCGCGTGCGCCGGTTCAAGCCCGGCCGCGTCCAGATCGTTCCCCAGGCATAGCGCGTGATCATTTCCTGGAAATCGCGAGTGAAATCGGTGGCCGTCGCCATCGACCGATCGACGTGCGCATCGCCCAGCACCGCGCGGCGCACGGTAAACCCTTCGTCCAGCGGATCAACAAACGATTTATCCTCTGGCAGCAGAAAATCGAGCAGCGCTGCGGTAAAAGACCGCGGACACTCCAGGTTCGATAGGTGCGCCGCGTCCAATCGAAAAACCTGAGCGCCTGAAATTTCCTTAGCCAGGATCTCGCCATGCCCTTCCCAGGGAGTAGAGACATCGCGGTTACCCGCAATCACTAACGTCGGGACCCGAATATTTCCCAGCGACTGCGTACCATCAAAGTCCCGGAGAACGGCACAGCACGCGAGATATCCGACCGGATTAGTGCCGAGCAATACTGACCTGATCCCATTTGCATAAGCATCACTTCGAGCCACGTTTTCGGATGAGAAAAATCTCTGCATCGCCGTATCAACAATTCCCGCCATGCCCTTTTCCGACACGGTGCGGATGCGAGTTTCCCAATTTGCGCGCGGCACGAAATGTGGAGAAGTGTTTGCCAGCACCAAGGCGCTCAGCCGATCGGGAGCGTTGATCGCTAACCACTGTCCTATAGCGCCGCCCAGCGAGAGACCGCAAAACGCGAACTTGGAAATGTTGAGTTCATCGGTCAATCCGATCAGGTCACGCCCCAGCCGCTCAATCGAGTATTCGCCCGCTGGCGCGTCGGATGCGCCGTGTCCGCGAGTGTCGTAGCGCAGAACCTGAAAATGAGGCAGCAGATCGTCGATCTGAGGTGCCCACATTCCGTGATCCGTGCCGATCGAATGGGACAAGATCAGCACCGGCCGGTCGGCTTTGCCTTCAAGGCGATAGAAGAGACGAATATTGTCAACGGTGGCGAACGGCAAGGTGATTACTCCTTTTCGTTCTTGGAATCTTTTCGTGGGTTGAGCAGGCGCTTTCGAAAGGCGTCCGCGCTGCCGAGATATTCGTCTGGACGTTCAAGCTTCTGCAAGAGTCGCATGATCGAGGTGACGTGTGACTTCGGGAATCTCACTCAGCACCTCGACGAGATGTCGCCCCTGTGTAACGCTCTGGCGAGTAGCCTGATCCAGCAGTTTGTGCGCGACGTCGCGGCCGAGTTTCTCTCCCAACAGCATCATGGCGCGTTCGGCGAATATGACGCCATGGGTAGCGTCGATATTCGCGCGCATGCGAGCTTCGTCCACCGAAAGCCCTTCCACTACTTCGGCCATCGACGCCGCGGCCACGCCCGCGGCCTGCATCAGGGCCGCGATCGTCGGCCACTCCGCCTGCCAGGTTCCTACAGCACGCTCGTGCTCCTGCACCATCCCTGAAAGAAAGCTCGCTACGAGGCCCGGAACCCGATTCGCGGCGGCGAGAACCACCACGCAACCGCTCGGGTTGCGCTTGTGCGGCATGGTCGACGAACCGCCGCGACCCGGTCCGCTGGGCTCAGCGACCTCACCGACTTCGGTCTGCATCAACAAGCTGATGTCGCGCGCCATTTTTCCCAACGCCCCGGTCAGGACTCCGCAGGCGCAGACCAACGCGGCCAGCCGATCCCGGTGTGTATGCCAGGGTGCGTCCGGGAAACCAAGCTGGAGTTCCTTCGCCAACTCCCTTCCCACTGCGGTTCCGTGTTCGCCGAGCGACGCCAGTGTGCCGGTAGCGCCGCCGAGCTGGACCATCAGGCTTTCATCAAATGCAGATGTGAGCCTCACTCTACAGCGACGAATCGAGCCGAGCCACCCCGCGGCCTTGAGTCCGAAGGTTGTCGGCGGCGCTGCTTGCAACAGAGTGCGCCCCAGCATCACGGTATTCGCGTGGGTCTCGGCGAGCCGCCGCAAACTGTTTTCCAGACGGGCGAGATCTGATTCCAGAAGAGGGCGCGCCCGTTTTAGCAGGAGGATCAGTGCGGTGTCGGCCACGTCCTGACTGGTGGCGCCCCAGTGAACGAATCCTGCCGCGGCGGAGTCTTTCGCACGCACGCTTTCGGTCAACGCTTTTACCAACGGGATGGGCAAGGCGCCGGCCAGCAGCGCGTCCTTCGCGAGCTTCGCAGCGTCGAACAGCTCCGGCTTGGCTACCGCGGCGATTGAATCCGCTGCGGCGCGGGGTACAAGCCCAACCTTGGCCTGAGCGCGCGCCAGCCCGACTTCGAAATCCAGCATGGCTTGCAGCACTGATGTATCCGAAAAAAGCTCGGCGAGTGCGTCAGTGGTTGCCAGACTCTCGATCAGCCGTCCCGCCATGCACACCTCATCCTGCGTTGGACATTGCAGAGATTAACACTCTACTCGTGCCTTTGGGAAAGACGGCGCCGCATCAGACATCGAAGAAGACAGTTTCATCTTCGCCCTGTAGCCGGACGGCGAAGCGCCAGCCGCCGGGGCGGGCGGAATCGGGGTGCGCCATGAGAGTTTCGCGTCGCTCCGCTGGCACCAGCGCCAGAACCGGATCTTCCAGGTTCACGGGATCGCCGGCAAAATAAATTCGCGTGTAGAGTTGCTTGAGCATGCCGCGAGCGAACACCGCCACATTCAGATGCGGCGCCTGCGGAGTATTTCCCGGTCCCGGCACGCGCCCTGGCCGGATGGTTTCAAATTCGCAGATTCCACTCTCCGATGTCCCCATACGCCCGAAACCGAGGAACTCCGGATCTACCTTCTTCTGTTGCCAGTCGTCCGGATGATTGTATTTACCCTCAGAATCGGCCTGCCATATTTCGATCATGGCGTCGGGCAGTCCCTCGCCGTTGCCATCGACCACGCGGATAGTGAGCCAGACGCGCTCGCCCTTCACTTGCGGACCGGCAATACAGCCAACGCAATTCTTTTCCGTCGTCAGGCAGAAATGAAAAAAAGGGCCAACGGTTTGTGACGGAGTCGGAACCAGGTCTATATCCATATCAGGGCTCAAAAGGCGTTGCCTCTGGGCCGCGCAACACGATATCGAACTTGTAGCCCGTCGCCCACTGTGGCTGTGTCGTCTCCAGATCGAATCGGGAGATCATGCGCTGCCGCGCCTTTTCATCCGGGATCGATTGATAGATCGGATCAAAGGCGAACAGCGGATCTCCGGGAAAATACATTTGCGTGACCAGGCGTGAGAGAAAGGCCCTGCCAAAGATTGAGAAATGGATGTGCGCGGGCCGCCACGCGTTGTAGTGATTGAGCCAGGGATAAGGGCCCGGCTTGATGGTCACAAAGCGATATGCGCCATTCTCGTCCGTCAGCGTGCGGCCGGTTCCGGTGAAATTCGGATCGAGCGGCGCGGGGTGCTGGTCGCTGCGATGAACGTAGCGGCCGGCGGAGTTCGCCTGCCACAGCTCAATCAGTGCGCGGGGCACAGGGCGGCCGTTACTATCCAATACCCGGCCGGTGACAATGATCCGCTCGCCCAGGGGTTCGCCGGAATGCTGCCGCGTGAGATCGTTGTCGGTGTCGCCGATATCCCCATGTCCATAGACCGGCCCGGTGACTTCCGACAAAGTGTGAGGAAGAAGAATAAGCGGCTGCGAGGGCGCGCGCCGCACCGAAGACCGATACGGTTCCCATAGCGAACTCGGTTGGCTGCCGGCTTCACACCGGCGATATGGCGTAATCCGCGACCGTTCGTCGATGCGCTCGCCCATGATTGAACCGTTGCCGCCTCAAAATTATAAATACTCAGCCCGTGTGGGCGCGAGCGTCCCGCTCGTGCTTTATCGCGAGCGCCGTCTTCTGCGGCACGTTACTTGTCAAAATTTCGCCAGTGACGCCCGTCGCGCTCGAGCAAATCGTCCGACTCCTTCGGCCCCCACGTGCCTGACGCGTAGTTCGGAAAATTGCGCGGAGGCAACGCTTTCCACAAATCCAGCACCGGACTCACCACCTTCCACCCGGCCTCGACCATGTCCGCCCGCTGGAAAAGTGTAGCGTCTCCCACCATGCAATCGTGCAGCAGCCGCTCGTAGCCCGTGCTGGGCTGCTTGCCGAAATAGTCGGCGTATTCAAAATCCATGTCCACCGTGCCCAGGCGCATCACCGGACCCGGCGTTTTGGCCGCAAAACGCAACGCAATTCCTTCTTCCGGCTGAATATGCAGCACCAGTTGGTTCGGCATGAGTTTTTCCACTTCGGTATCGCGAAAGAGCACAAAGGGAGCGCGCCTGAACTGGATCACAATGTCGGTAGCCCGAGAGGCCATTCGTTTCCCCGTACGCAGGTAAAACGGCACGCCCGCCCACCGCCAGTTGTCCACCTGCAGTTTCATGGCGACAAAAGTCTCGGTGCGGGAGTCAGGAGGCACTCCGGGCTCAGAACGATACGCAGGCACATGCTGGCCTTCTATTTCGCCTTCGCCATATTGGCCTCGCACCGTTCGAGTCAGCACATCTTCGGAAACGAGAGGCTGCACCGCGTGCAATATTTTTGCCTGCTCATCGCGCACCGCGTCGGCCTGGAAGGAAATCGGCGGCTCCATGGCAGTCAGGCTGATGAGCTGCATGATGTGGTTGGGCACCATGTCGCGCAACGCGCCGGCCTGATCGTAATATCCTCCGCGTAGTTCGACGCCCACAGTTTCGCCCACCGAAATCTGCACATGATCGACGTAGCGCCGGTTCCAGATCGGTTCGAAAATCCCGTTGGCGAAGCGGAAGGCCAGAATGTTCTGAACCGTCTCCTTGCCCAGGTAATGATCGATGCGGTAAATCTGCTTTTCATCGACCACTTTGAGTAGCTGCTGATTCAGCGCCTTCGCCGAATCCAGGTCCCGGCCAAACGGCTTCTCTACGATCACTCTTCGCCACTGATGGTTCTCCTCGGTCATCAGGCCATTGGCGGCGAGTTTTTCGACAATGGGACCAAAAAAATCAGCCGCAGTCGCCAGATAGAAGAAGTAATTGCCATGAGTGGAAAAGTCCTTATCCACTTTCTGCAGCATCTCCTTCAGTTGCTGATATGTGTTTTGATCCGCAAATTCGCCGGTGATATAAAACACGCGCTGCTCAAACCACTTCTGCAACTCGGGATCGATCGGGCCGCCCAGGAATTCCTTGAGATCCTGCGCCAGCTTGGCGCGAAATTCGTCAGTGGACATCGGATTCCGCGCAATGCCGATGACCGCAAAATCGCGAGACAGCAGGTGATATTTCGCCAGGTTGTAAAGGGAGGGAATCAACTTGCGCTGGGTAAGATCGCCGGCGGCGCCGAAAATGACCATCGCGCAGGGATCGCCAGGCCGCCCGATTTGCTGTGTCTCAACCTCTGTTGCCGCTTGCGACATGCTCTTCACTCCCTTTTCGTGCGAGTGTAACAACTCTTTGCGGCGTTTAGGTTTCCTGTCTCGGCACCACGGCTAGCCCAGGTTGTATGCCCGCGATAACCGAGGCAACGAACCGACTTTCCGATATCGGCGTGAGGATTACGACGTTTGATTCTGTATCTCGCGTAGCTTGCCGCCCAGCCATGCACAAGGTATCGCACTAGCGATGATCGCGAGCGGGTACCAATGAGGCCCGAGGGAAGGAACGTGGTTCCAGGTCGCCACGGCGCCAATTGTGCCCAGGACCAGGCCCACAACGCCGCCGATCAAGGCGTGCCGCATGGGTCGATCCGGCGCGAGCCGCGCCGTGACATAGCCGCCGACCACGCCGTAAACCGTGCGATAGGCGGTCGCTAACAGAAACTGCTTGTCGGTCATCACTTGGCCCAACTGCGGGAAGATGCCGATCACGTGAAGCAGGGCGTCGGTGCCGAGAGACAGCACGAACACTGCGACCAGACCAGCGAACACGGCCCCGAAACTTCGACCAGGACGACGCGGAGGATGGACATCGCTCATGTCATTCTCCCTAGAGTCAGTCTCCACTTAGATTAAAAAGCCGTCCGTGGGTTCGTGTTAAGCAGCCTCAGCCGCCGATTTTAGTTGGAATCTCACCTTCAGCTTTTCACCCAGCCTGGCGAATCCTTCCAGCCACGCCTGCGCTTCGACATCTCCATGCTCGGCGCGCTCCTGAACCTGGCCGGCATAGTCTCGCATCAGGCTGTAATAGGTGTTTTGCGCCTCCCACAGACGGACTTCGAAGGGCAGACTGAGAACCAGGTCAATCGTTTGCTCCAGGCGTTGCAGCAAACCCGGCTCCATGGGATTAGCCACAAATCGCGCGAACAGGCGCTCGATGGTCCGCCGCAGTGCAAATTCCAGGGTGACGGCGTCAGGCTTGACTCCGGTTCGCTGGATCTCCTCGAGGATTGCTCTCGACTTGCTCAAATCCACTTCATCCGCCGAGAACGCGTCGAGCAGCTCTGAATTCAAAGTGAAATCCACTGCCAGCCGAAATCGCCTGGGCAACGGCACTCCCAGGTCGGTCACAAAGCGAATCAGGTGGGCATGTTCGTCGTGAAAATTGCGGTACAGAGCCCGAGCCTCATCGGTCGCCTCTTCCAGAATGAGGCCAAGTATTTTTCTTTGCTCGTCGCGGAACAGGGATCGCAGGGTGTACGTACTTGAGCCAAAACTTTTCTCGACTAACCGGACCAGTTCCGCCAGGTCTCCGCTGCTCACAGCTTTTTCAACCTCCTGATCGAGGACTCGATAGGCATCCCCCGCATCCCCTCCCTGATATTGTCGCGCTCCGCCGATTACGCTGTGGTCTGCAAGATGCAGCACGCCGAAGGTGATCTGATCCGACTCCCACGTGATTTCCGATACTACTTTGGCCTGTCCTAACACCACGCGCAGTTTCCCTTGACGCGACGAACGGTATTCCATCCGCTCGACGTCGTAGCAGTAGATACGCGTGTTTTGTCCGTAGTCCTCAAACAGGGAACTGACCGCGTAGTGAGCGCCCACTTTTTCCAGATCCACCATTGCGGGTTGAACATAGCGCTGGTATATGGATCGTCCATCGCCCTGATCCGGTATGTTGCTCCTGGCCTGGGCCAGCAGGTCGAGGAAGGGCGTGGCAAAATCATCAGGAAACAGCTGGCCTGCCAGTTGCAACGCCCGCCCCGCGTACTGAATTACCTGGACTGTTTCAATTCCTGAAAGGTCGTCAAAAAACCATCCGCAGCTGGTGTACATCAGCATCAGATAGCGCTGCAATTCAAGCAGCTTCAGGCCGCTCACGATCTCCCCGGGAGAAAGCTCTCGCTTCGCCTGCCCGTTCATGAAGCTCACTACGTTCTCGCGCGAACGGTTGAGCACCACATCGATGTAAGCGTCCCGCGTTTCCCAGGGATGCTCGAAGAGTTTTCTGGCTTCGGTTTCATAGCGCGGTGCCACGGTTTCGCGTAGCCAGTCGAAGGCCTGCCGCAGCGGCGCCCGCCACTGCTGGTTCCATCCGGAATGGCCTCCAGAGTTGCAGCCGCAATCGCTCCTCCAGCGTTCGACGCCGTGCACGCAGCTCCAGGAACTATTCCCGATGACCTTGGCTTCCTGGGTCGGCGGATGTTTCTCCAGATATTCGGCGTAGTTGGTAAGCCGCGCCAGTTTGCTGGACTCGATGTAGTTCAAAGCGAAGGCCAATGCCATATCGCCGTACGCGCGATGATGTCCGTAAGTCTCGCCATCCGTGGCAATGTGAACCAACTGAGGCCAGGTGCGTGCGTCGGAGAATGCTCCCAGCAGCCTCTCGGAAAAGCGCTTGCCGTCGGCCAGCAGATCCTCAAAAGCGATGGCGCGAGAAATCGGTCCATCGTAAAAAAACACATTCATGGTCGCTCCGGATGCAACCCGGACCGCATAGGCCATGGAGGGATCGATTCTTCCTCCGTCCACTTTTCGCCAGGCGCGCCCACCGAGCGGTCGCACGCGGCCTGCCTGGTAAGGAGAAAGAATCGTGAACTTGATTCCAAGTTCGGCCAGGACTTCCAGAGTCTGCAAGTCCACCGCGGTTTCCGGCAACCACATTCCTTCCGGATGTCGCCCAAAGCGGCTTTCAAAGTCTCGAATCCCCCAGAGAATTTGCGTGTACTTATCCTGCCGGTTGGCGAGCGGCAGAATCATGTGGTTGTAGGCCTGCGCCACCGCCGAGCCGTGGCCGGAGAAAAGCCGCTGGCTCTCGCGATCGGCCGCCAGAATCGCCTGGTAAACGGCGGGACTCTTCTGCTCCATCCATGAAAGCAGCGTCGGACCAAAGTTGAAACTGATCTTGGAATAGTTATTGACGATCTGCAAAATGCGCCCGTCGCCATCCAGAATCCGCGAGGCGCTATTGGGCGCGTAACATTCCGCTGTCACCCGTTCGTTCCAATCGTGATAGGGATACGCGGAGTCCTGCAATTCCACCGCCTCCAGCCAGGCATTTTCTCGCGGCGGCTGATAAAAGTGCGCATGAATACAGATATAACGTTCCATCAAGTCTCCCTGGGATGTTCCTAAGTTAAGATAGGTTACCAGCAAGCGGTGCGAGTCGCGCGACTAACCCTACAGCATCCGGCCAGACGACGCTCCACCCGATCCAAGCATCTGAGCACAACCGAGGGCATTCATTGAAGAACCGAGCTCCAGGAGAACCGGCGTATGTCCCTTGTGCGACCTATCGTCTTCAATTGAATCTCGCGTTTACTTTTCGCCAGGCTGCCTCGGTTGTGGATTACCTGAACGATCTGGGAATTACAGACTGCTACACCTCTCCATTTTTAATGGCGCATCCCGGCAGCATGCACGGCTACGACGTCACCGACCACACCCGCTTCAATCCCGAAATCGGCTCTGAAGAAGAATTCACCGCATTTGCCGAACGCCTGAAGCAGCGCGCCATGGGACTGGTCGTCGACGTCGTTCCCAACCACATGTGCATCACCCATCCGTCGAATCTCTGGTGGTGGGATGTCCTCGAAAATGGACCGAGCTCGGACTACTCCGCTTATTTCGATATCGACTGGAACCCTCCCAAGTCAGAACTTGCCAACAAGGTTTTGCTTCCTTTTCTGCCCGACCAGTTCGGCCTGGTGTTGGAGAGTCAGGCGATCAAAGCGGTATACGACGCAGGAATTTTTTCCCTGGACTCTCAGGGCACTCTCTATCCGCTCGCCCCTCGCTCCTGGGCGTTGCTTCTGGAACGAGTTCTGCAAAAAGTCAAAGAACAACTCCCGGCAGCGGACGACCACCTGCTGGAACTCGAGAGCATACTCACGGCTATTTCGCATCTGCCGTTGCGGGAAGAAACCGATCTGGCCAAGGTGAGGGAGCGCCAGCGCGAGAAGGAAGTTATCAAGCGCCGGCTTGGCGCACTAATAGAAGGCAGCGACAAAACGAGAACCGCACTCAACGAAGTGCTCACCGCCATCAACGGCAGCAAAGGCGATCCGCACAGTTTCGATCAACTGGAAAAGCTGCTCGACGATCAGGCTTATCGTCTGAGCTTTTGGCGGGTCGCGTCCGATGAAATCAACTACCGTCGTTTTTTTGATATCAACGACCTGGCCGCAATCCGCGTAGAGAATCATGAAGTATTCGCCACCGTTCACCGCATCCCATTCGCTCTGATCCAAAAAGGACTGGTTTCCGGAATTCGGGTTGACCATCCCGACGGACTGTTCGATCCCCTCAAGTATTTCGAGGACCTGCAGGCAGCGGCCCCTCTTCCGGGAAACGGTGCAGCGACCGCCACTGCCTAACGGCAATCGCCGGCGCCTCTACGTGGCCGCGGAAAAGATTCTGCTGAAGAATGAGGACTTGCGTCCGGGATGGGCCATCGAGGGCACCACCGGCTATGGGTTCCTGAATCTTCTCAACGGTCTGTTCGTGGATGGCTCCACGGAAGCGAGTCTTCCAGCGCCTATACCGGCAGTTCACCGGATGGTCGCAGAGCTATGCGGACCTCATCTACGAGAGCAAGCGCCTGGTCATGCAAGTCTCGATGTCGAGCGAGCTGAACGTGCTCTCCCGCCGCCTGGACCGCATCTCCGAACAGCATCGCCGCTCTCGTGATTTCACCCTGGAAAGCCTGCGCGACGCGCTGCGCGAAGTCATCGCCTGTTTCCCGGTCTATCGAACCTACATCCGCGCCGACACGCACCATCCCGACGAACAGGACGAGCGCTACATCCGCAGCGCCATCAAGACTGCGAAGCGTCGCAATCCAGCGACCAGCGCATCGGTCTTCGATTTCATCCAGGATCTGCTGCTGCTAAAAGATCCAGACAGTATCGGCGAACCTGAACGCGCCGAGCGCCGCCTCTTCGTCATGCGCTTCCAGCAACTCACCGGCCCAGTCATGGCGAAGGGGTTGGAAGACACAGCGTTCTATCGCTACTGCCCGCTGCTCTCTCTCAACGAAGTGGGAGGCTCTCCCGAAACCTTCGGAATCGCACCGGCCTACTTCCACGGGAAAAATGCAGCTCGCCGCACTTCCTGGCGTAACGCCATGCTCGCCAGCTCCACGCACGATACCAAACGAAGCGAAGACGTCCGGGCGCGCATTAATGTGCTCTCCGAAATCCCTTCGGAGTGGTACCGCGCCATCCGCGCCTGGCAGCTCTTGAACCAGGACAAGAAAATCCTCGTCAACGGCGAAGCCGTTCCCAGCGCCAACGAAGAATATTTTCTCTATCAAACCCTGGTCGGCGCATGGCCGCTGGATCCCATGAACAGCGAAGAGTATCGGGAATTCGCCGGCAGAGTTCACGGCTACATGGAAAAGGCTCTGCGCGAGGCGAAGGTCAACACCAGTTGGATCAATCCCAACGCGGAGTACGAAGCCGCCTTTCACAGTTTTCTCGACGCCATCCTCGATCGCTCCGTCAGCAAGCCCTTCCTCGACGATTTCGCGCCGTTCCAGGCCAAGATCGCCAACGCCGGAATTTTCAACTCACTCTCGCAGACCTTGCTGAAAATCACCTCGCCCGGCCTGCCCGACTTTTATCAGGGGAGCGAGATCTGGAACTTCAGTCTTGCCGATCCCGACAATCGCCGGCCGGTGAACTACGATCGCCTGAAACTTCTGCAGGCTCGTCTGCGTGCCGCCGAGTCGGAGAATCCCGCCGCTCTCGTCGATCGTCTCGTCGCCGAGCCCAGCGATGGCAGCCTGAAACTTTATGTCACGCGTTCGGCGCTGCGCTTCCGCAGAGATCACCGCGAGTTGTTCGCCAAGGGCAGTTACCTGCCGTTGCGCGCCGTGGGAAGCAGGCACAAGCATGTAATTGCGTTCGCCCGCTCACTCCGGGGAACCACGGTGCTGGTGCTGGCGGGACGTTTCTTCGGTCAACTCGACGCCCAAATCCGCCTTCCCATCGGCGAGGAAGCCTGGGGTGATACCGAAATCGTCCTCCGCAAGCAGCTTCCCGCGGGCGCATATCGAGACGTGTTCACCGGGCAGACTGTCTCTGCAGTTTGGCGCGGCGGCACTCTCGTCTTGCCCGTGTCCCAGGCCTTTTCGCATCTCCCCATCGCACTCCTGATCAGTACAGAAGGAAAGAAGGACGGCCAAGCGGATGCCGGATAGCCTGAACGAGGGCACATGGCAGCTTCGATTTGGCGCTAACCTGCGCGATGACGGCGCTGTCGAGTTTCGTGTTTGGGCGCCAAATCTTACGAATCTTGCAGTTCGCATTCTGGGAGAAAACCCTAAAACCGTTTCCATGACCCGCAATGCGGAATCGGAATTTGTGGCCACGGTTCCAAACACCGGCGCCGGCACCGAATATTTCTATGTTCTCGATGGCGGACGCGAGCGTCCCGACCCGGTTTCGCGCTGGCAGCCGCGCGGCGTTAACGGACCTTCGCGCGTCGTCGATCCCAACTCTTTCCGCTGGTCAGATCAAGGCTGGTCCGGCATTCCACTGAAAGACTTCATCATCTACGAACTCCACACCGGCACCTTCACGCCCGAGGGCACATTTGAGAGCATCATTCCGCGGCTTCCATATCTTCGCGATCTCGGTATCACCGCAGTCGAGATTATGCCGGTCGCGGAGTTTCCCGGAAATCGCAACTGGGGATACGACGGCGCCAGCCTGTACCCTCCACAATCGTCCTACGGCGGCCCTACCGGCCTGAAGAGACTTGTCGACGCCTGCCACGCTCACGGACTCGCAGTGGTGATGGACGTTGTCTACAACCACCTCGGTCCGGAAGGGAATTATCTTCCCGAGTTTGCTCCGTGTTTCACTGACGCTTATCACACGCCCTGGGGCAAGGCCATCAACTTTGATGGACCCGAGAGCGATGGAGTGCGCCGCTGGGTCGTCGACAACGCCTTGTACTGGCTGACCGAATATCACGTGGATGCGCTTCGTCTTGACGCCATTAACGGCATTTACGATTTCAGCGCTCATCACATACTCGACGAATTGTCCGAAGCATTTCAGAAACAGGCGCGGCGGCTAAAGCGCCAGGCCTGGATCATCGCCGAGAGCGATCTCGAAGATGTGCGCATCATCAATCCGCGCTCAGTCGGCGGCTATGCCCTGGACGCGCAGTGGCACGACGACTTCCACCACGCTCTCTACGCGCTGCTTACCGGAGAGCGGGAAGCTTTCCTGATGGATTTCGGTAGGCTGGCCGATCTGGCTAAATCCATCCGCGAAGGATTCGTTTTTGACCGGAAGTACTCGCAATACCGGCGGCGTCACTACGGCAGCTCTTCCAAGGATCGGCCAGGAGAGCAATTCGTCGGCTTCATTCAGAATCACGATCAGATCGCCAACACCAGCCGGGGCAAACGCCTCTGCAGCCTGGTTTCCTCGGAAGCGCAGAAACTCGCCGCGGCGCTCACTTTATGTTCGCCCTTCCTGCCCATGCTTTTCATGGGAGAAGAATACGGCGAGACCGCGCCTTTCCTGTTCTTCACCAGCTTCGAGAATCCTGATCTGGTCAACGCCGTGCGTGAAGGTCGCAAGAAGGAATTGGGTGCGCACTACTCCGAGCGCGATTTCGCTGATCCACAAGCCCCGACCACTTTCGAACGATGCAAGCTGGACTGGTCGCGACCCGAGCTTCCTCCTCATGCCGGAATCCTGCGTCTTTACCGCGATCTGATCGCCCTGCGAAAGCAACACTTGAGCCTGGGAAACTGCCGCAAGGATCTGACGCAGATCCGGTATGACGAGAAGGCGAAGTTTCTCGTTGCAAGAAGATCAGACCCATCGGGCGGCGCCGCCCTGATCGTCTGCAACTTCTCCACAAATGCGCAAAGCATTCCGGTCACTGCAGAGACTCAAGCCTGGCGCCTGGCGCTCTGGACTGGTGACGCGGCCTATGGCGGTACTTCCGGGTTGGGACCGGCGAAGGTGCTGACCGCAGGCGCAAATTCCGAAGTGTCGTTCTCTGCATTCGAGGCCGCCATCTATTTGCGGGAAGGCGTCCTTTCGCCGTCCTGACGCTGGTTATCTCATCTGAGTCACTATGTCCAAGCGATTGTTATGCTGCCGTACGCTCCGCCATTGCCTGTGATAAATTTCAAAATAGGCCAAATAAATCAATAGTTTCACGGTCGGCGCGCCCCTGAACGCGTCTGCGGTCTGAACCTGTCTATCGTGAAATGGCTCAAACGCTGAACTCTGGGAGGCCGGTACTGGCGGTGAATAGCGGACAAATGGCGGGCAGTGAAAACGAGCTTTCCAAGCCTGCGTCTTCCAAAAGAGTGGTCATCGAAAACGTTCGGCCCGAGGTTGATTGCGGCCGTTTCCCCATCAAGCGCACCATCGGCGAGCGCGTCGAAGTCACGGCTGACATCTTCGCCGACGGCCACGAAGTTCTGTACGCCGTCCTGCGCCATCGTCCTGCCTCCCAAACCGACTGGGAGGAAGTTCCCATGCTGCTCGTCGAGAATGACCGCTGGCAGGGCGAGTTCCGGGTCACTGCCGAGGGTCGGCATCTCTACACCTTGCAGGGTTGGACGGATCGCTTTCGGTCCTGGTGCGGCGATCTTGAGAAAAAGTTCGCGGCGGCGCAGGACCTCTCCGTCGATATCCTGATTGGAGTGCAACTGATCGAGGCCGCGGCGCTTCGTGTAAGCCGGAAGGATCGAGGCGTCCTCGCCACTCGAGCCGAAGAGATCAGAAAGCTTGCCGCGAAAGACATGCCCGCAGCGGTGAAGATGGCAACCAGTCCCGAATTGATGGCCTTGATGATCCGTCACGCCGATCGCCGACGGGCAACCACCTACGGCAGGGAACTGGCAGTCGTAGTCGATCGCGAAAAGGCTCGCTTCAGCGCCTGGTATGAGATGTTTCCGCGCTCCAGTTCGAGCCTTCCCGGACGTCACGGAACTCTGCAGGACGCCGCCAAGCGACTGGACTATGTGGCCGGGATGGGCTTTGACATTATCTACCTTCCTCCGATTCACCCCATCGGCCGGGTAAATCGCAAAGGCAAAAACAATATCGAAAAAGCTGCGCCCGATGACCTGGGTAGCCCCTGGGCGATCGGAGCACGCGAAGGCGGGCACAAGTCGATTCATCCCCAGTTGGGCGGGCTCGAAGATTTTCAGCAGCTGATGGCGCGTGCAAAGCAGTTGAAACTGGAAGTCGCTCTCGATCTCGCCTATCAGTGCGCGCCCGATCATCCCTACGTGAAAGCTCATAAGGATTGGTTTCGGACGCCGTCCCGACGGAAGCGTGCAATATGCGGAAAACCCGCCCAAGAAGTACCAGGACATCTATCCGCTGGACTTCGATACCGAGCAAAGTCAGGCGCTCTGGGAAGAGCTGCGAAGCGTTGTGCTGTACTGGATCGAACAGGGCGTTCGCATCTTCCGCGTCGATAATCCGCACACCAAGCCCTTCGATTTCTGGGAGTGGCTGATCACCGACATAAAGACTCGCTATCCCGACGTGCTGTTTCTTGCCGAGGCCTTTACTCGCCCCAAGGTGATGTACGAACTGGCTAAGCTCGGCTTCACCCAGTCCTACACTTATTTCGCCTGGCGCAACACCAAGCCAGAGCTCATCGAATTACTTTAATGAACTGACGCAAACTGATGTGCGCGAATACTTTCACGGTAACCTTTGGCCCAATACGCCTGACATTCTCACGGATTTTCTGCAACAGGGCGGGCGCCCGGCTTTCATGATCCGCTTGGTTCTGGCTTCAACTCTGGGCGCAAATTATGGAATTTACGGCCCGGCTTTTGAGCTCTCCGAAAACCGTGCCGTCCGCGCCGGCAGCGAAGAATACCTTGACTCGGAGAAATATCAGATTCGTGCCTGGGACCTGGAAAATCCCGACAGCCTGGCCCCATTGATCACGAAGATTAACCAGATACGCCGCGAAAACCTCGCCTTGCAGGGCGACTGGAGCCTGCAGTTTCACCCCGCAGACAATGAACAGATCATCGTGTACAGCAAGATGACGGATGATCTGCTGAATATCATCGTCGTGGTGGTGAACCTGGATCCCTCCCGCACCCAGTCTGCGTGGGTCGATTTGCCGCTGGCGGAGTTCCACCTCGATCCGCGTCAGCCCTATCAGATGCACGATCTGCTGACCGACACCCGCTACGTCTGGCGGGGTCCGCGAAATTACGTCGAGCTCAGCCCGCAGCGGCTGCCGGCCCACATTTTTTGCATTCGGCGCCGGGTGCGTACCGAAGACGGTGTTGACTACTTTGTTTGAGAATCGGGCCCGCTGAAAATAGTACGAGGAGAAAAACAGACTTGCCATCGCCTCAGGACAATCTCTGGTACAAGGATGCCGTCATCTACCAGGTCCACGTCCGCACGTTTTTTGATACCAACGGCGATGGCATCGGCGATTTCCGTGGCCTGGCCCAGAAACTCGATTACCTGCAGGAACTCGGAGTAAACGCCGTCTGGTTGATGCCGTTCTTCCCCTCGCCATTGCGCGACGACGGCTACGATATCGGCGACTACAACTCCGTCCATCCTACCTACGGCAATCTCGATGACTTCAAGCTCTTCCTCCAGGCCGCCCACGAACGCGGGATTCGTGTGATCGTCGAAATGGTGCTCAACCACACCTCCGATCAGCACCCCTGGTTTCAGGAGTCGCGAAGTTCGCGCGACAACCCGCGTCGTGACTGGTATGTGTGGAGCGATACCGACACCAAGTATCGCGGAGTTCGCATCATTTTCGTGGACACTGAGTTATCCAACTGGGCATGGGATCCGGTGTCCAAGGCCTATTACTGGCACCGCTTCTTCAGTCATCAGCCCGATCTCAACTACGATAATCCCGCCGTCCGCGAAGAAATGTGGAAGGTGATGCAGTTCTGGGTGGAACTGGGGGTAGATGGCTTCCGCCTGGACGCCGTCCCGTACCTGGTGGAGCGCGAGGGCACGTCCTGTGAGAATCTGCCTGAGACTCACGCGGTCCTGAAAGAACTTCGCGCCAAGCTCGACAAATATTATCCGGGCAAAATGCTTTTGGCCGAGGCCAATCAGTGGCCGACCGACCTCCGCGCCTACTTCGGCGATGGCGACGAATTTCACATGGCATTCCATTTTCCGCTGATGCCCAGAATGTTTATGGGGCTCAAGCTGGAAGACCGCAAGCCGATCACTGAAATCCTCAAGCAAACCCCGCAGATTCCTCCGACCTGCCAATGGAGCCTGTTCCTGCGGAACCACGACGAGCTGACCCTCGAGATGGTCACCGACATGGAGCGGGATTACATGTACGACCAGTACGCCCGCGACCGCCACATGCGAATCAATGTGGGCATTCGCCGCCGCCTCGCTCCTCTTCTGGACAACGATCGCCGCCGCATTGAACTGATGAACGGAATGCTCATGTCGCTTCCCGGCACCCCGATCATTTATTACGGCGACGAAATCGGAATGGGCGACAATATCTACCTGGGCGATCGCAATGGTGTCCGCACGCCCATGCAGTGGGATGGCGGCTGGAATGGCGGCTTCTCCACCGCCGATCCGGAAAGCCTCTACTCGCCTCTCATGCTCAATCCGGTTTATGGCTACCAGGCAGTCAACGTTCAATCGCAGAAACGCTTTGATCACTCTCTGCTTTCCTGGATGAAGCGCATCATCAAAGTGCGTAAGTCCACTCCGGTGTTCGGCCGCGGATCGATCGAGTTCCTCTATCCTGCTAATCACCGAATTCTGGCCTATGTGCGCCAGCTGGACAAAGAAACCATCCTGACGGTGAACAATCTGTCCAACTCCGCCCAGGCAGTCGAACTCGATCTCAGCCGCTTCAAGGGCAACATCCTGATCGAGATGTTTGGCAGAAACATTTTCCCCCGGATAGGGGACTTGCCCTATCTTTTAACCCTGGGTCCATACCAGTTCTACTGGTTCCGCCTGCGCAAGATTTGATAACCGGGAACTGAGAACTAAGATCTGAAAACTGATGTCTAAGCATCGTAGGTGAGAGGAAATTTTGGCCGAGGAAAGCATTCTTACCGATGAGTTTCTTCGCCAGCTGATCAACGTCGGCGAGGCGGACATCCTCGTCGGTGTGCCTACCTACAATAATGCTGCGACCGTCGGCCAGGTCGTGCAAACTATCCGCGCCGGTCTGCTCAAATATTTCCCGCGCGAGCGCGCCGTGATCGTGAACGCCGATGGCGGCTCCCGCGATCAGACTCCGGACCTGGTCCGCGGCGCATCCATCAACGACGCGCAAGTCTCTACTGACCTTCAGGCTCTGCGTACCCTGCACTGCATCAGCTCGGAATATCCCGGCGAACCATCCACCGGGACGGCGCTGCGTACCATCCTGGCCTCCGCCGAACTCCTGCGTGCCACCGCCTGCGCCGTGGTCTCGCCTGAATCCACCACCATCGAGCCGGAGTGGATCGAGCGCCTGCTTCGTCCCGTCTATCAGGGAACGTTCGATTTCATAACTCCGCTCTACCGCCGTCACAAGTTCGACGGACTGCTCATGCGCAACCTGGTCTATCCCATGACTCGCGCCTTCTATGGCAAACGCGTCAAGGAACCCTACGCCGCGGAATTCGCCTTCTCCGGCGCGCTGGGCAATCACTTCCTCGGCCAGGAAATCTGGACTCACGAGGCCGGCCGCACCGGCACCGAAATCTCGCTGACCATCTCCGCCATCACCGGAGGCTTCCGCCTCGCCCAGTCTTTCCTCGGCCTCAAACCTCACCTGGACGCGCGCTCCGCCGACCTGGTCGCAGCCATGCGTCAGACCGTGGGCGCGTTGTTCTGGTCGCTCGAACCCAATTTTGCGCTGTGGAGCGCCAACAAAGACTCGCAGTCCATCCCCACGCTCAACCTGGGCGAGGAAGTCACGCTCGAGCCCCTGCGCATCAATCGCAAGCGCCTGCTGGGAATGTTTCACTCCGGCGTCGCCGAGCTCGAGCC
The DNA here is from genome assembly GCA_963734265.1 of Terriglobia bacterium. Taxonomy (GTDB): domain Bacteria; phylum Acidobacteriota; class Terriglobia; order Terriglobales; family Acidobacteriaceae; genus JAIQFF01. Next base: position 172,540 of record CAVTGN010000005.1, on the reverse strand, counting down.
GGTGCTCAATCAGATTCTCTCCGCGCCCACGCTCTCCGAGCTGCAACGAATCGCCACCCTCTCCGAAGACGATTTTTCCTACGGCGACGAACTCTGGACTCGCACCGTCTACGAATTCGCCGCTTCCTATCACAAATCGGTTATCAGCCGCGACCACATCGTCCAGGCCCTGGCCCCGCTCTATCGCGGAAGGGCATTCACTTTCCTTGTCGAAAACCGCGAATCCTCCGGCGAGGAAATGGAGCAGAACGTAGAAAACTTTTGCCTGACGTGCGAACGTCTTAAACCGTCCCTGGTCGAGCTATGGAACGGAAGGAAGTGAGGTCACGATGCGGGAAATGATTGTGAATGAATTGACTCAGGCCACGCAGGAGCTGATCCGCGAATTCGCGCGCTTCCTGCCGCGCCTCCTGGTGATGCTGATCGTCGTGCTGGTCGGCTGGTTGATCGCCTACCTGGTCAAATGGATCCTGCGCAGCATTCTGCGTCTCATAAAGTTCGACAAACTTTCCGAAGGCGCCGGCGCCGCTCAGCTTCTCAACAAGGCCGCCTTGCCCTCTTCCACCGAACTGGTCAGCCGCTTCGCCTTCTGGGTGGCCTGGCTCGGATTCGTCCTCCTGGGCACCAGCGCGCTGGGCATCCTGGGCATGCAGGAATATGTAACCCGCTTTTTCATTTTCCTGCCGCGCCTGATCGTCGCCCTGTTCTTCCTGTTCTTCGGATTGCTCGCCGCCAGCTTCTTCTCCCGCGCCGCTCTTCTCTGGGCGGTGAACACCGACATGCCGTCGCCGCGCCTGCTGAGTTCCGCGGCCCGGGTACTGATCACCATCTTCACCGCCTCCGCCGTCTTCGAAGAACTGGGCCTGGCCGACTCCACCATGCTTCTGGCTTTCGCGATCGTCATGGGAGCGGTGATGTTAGGACTGGCGATCGCGTTTGGTTTAGGCGGTCAACACCTGGCCAGAAGATTCCTGGAATCCCGCTTCGCCCCCGAAAAGAAAGAGACAAAAGAAGGCGAGGACGAGTTGAGTCCGCTGTAGCTGGTGTGGCGCGGGCGCCCTCGCCCGCGAAAGCCGCAATCGGCAAGAAGTTAGAGAGCAAGTTGACCCGAGCAACGCTAGGCAGCCCAGCCATCAACAATCTTGTCATCCCGAGCGAAGTCGAGGGACCTTGTGTCTTCCCAGGCAGGACTCCCGATGCATGCACGACATCGACTCCCGAGGGTGCCCCGCCCAAGCTCCGCTTGGACGGGCGTTTTCGCGAGCTTAAGGCTCCCGCTTCGAATCCTACCGCGAAGCCTGGAGCCTGCTGGCGCCGAACCTGAAAGAATTGCGCGAACGACGGCCGATTTAGATTTTGCGATCCTGTGGGGCGGTTCATCGCAGCTTTGGCCAGAACCGCCCCACAGGACCGTCTTGCTACGAAGCCAGCGCGTAGCGGGGATCGGCGCTGCCTAGCAGCGCCATCATTTCATCGAGCGATGCAATCTTGAACTCTGACATGGAGTTTGTGTGCTCCAGCTTTTCGCGTACCGCTCTCGAGGGATTGAACAGCTTGAACCGGATGTCGTGATCCTGTGCCCAGCGCTGCAGAAAAACCAGCATTCCAATCGCGCCGCCGCCGATGGCATACATCTCGGTAAGATCGACGATGACGGTGCGGGCATTGCTTCGCGACGTAACTGCATCTCGCAATTTGAACGCATCTTCGCTGCGAACAAATCTGCCTTCACACTCCACCACAGCCATATCGCCTACGTTATCAATATGAATGTTGGGCATGATTTCCTCCTTGGGTCTCGCTATCTCTAAGAGCAAGGGAAGGGCCATGCCTGAAGCCCTCACGTTTTGTGTCAGATACGCGACTGCGAAGAAAAAGACGAGCAATTTCGGCGAGTCGTTGGGCAAATCCGCGCTACAGAGAATGCTGTACGAAAAGTGAGCCAAGGCCTGCCGAGCTTCGCTCGGCCTGGACGGGCGAGGGCGCCCGTCCCCACACAGCTCGTGCCACTACACCAGCCAGTGCCACCACAACATCCCGCGCCACCCAAAGCCGATGGTTGCACAAAAGCAAAAGCCCCGCTCAAAAGAACGGGGCTTAAGTTTCAAGCTAGAAGCTAATAGCTAAAAGCTAGAAGCTGTCTTTAGTACATGCCTTCCATGCCGCCGCCGTGTCCGCCGCCGGCTGGAGCTCCCTTTTTCTCTTCCGGGATCTCCGCTACCAGGGCTTCGGTGGTCAGCATCAGCGACGCGATCGAGCCGGCGTTCTGCAGTGCGGTGCGCACCACTTTGGTCGGATCGAGCACGCCCGCCTTGACCAGATCTTCGTACTCGCCGGTCAGGGCGTTGTAGCCGAAGTTCGTGTCCTTGGCATCGTTGACTTTGCCCAGAACGATTGCGCCTTCTTCGCCGGCATTCTCGGCGATCTGACGCAAGGGCTCAACCAGGGCGCGCTTCACGATGTTGACACCGATCTGCTCATCGCCCTCAAGCTTCAGCTTGTCGAGCGCGGCTACCGAACGGGCCAGGGCCACGCCGCCGCCGGGGACAATGCCTTCTTCCACGGCTGCACGGGTCGCGTGCATGGCGTCTTCGACACGAGCCTTCTTCTCTTTCATTTCGGTCTCGGTCGCAGCGCCGACTTTGATCACAGCCACGCCGCCAACCAGCTTCGCCAACCGCTCCTGCAACTTCTCGCGGTCGTAGTCGCTGGTGGTCTTGTCGATCTGGCTGCGAATCTCCTTCACCCGGCCTTCGATGTCGGAGTGCTTGCCTTTGCCTTCGACGATCGTGGTGTTGTCCTTGTCCACCGTGATCTTCTTGGCCTGGCCGAGGTCGCCAATCTGGACGTTCTCCAGCTTGATGCCCAGGTCTTCGGTGATGGCCTTGCCGCCGGTGAGGGTGGCAATGTCCTGCAGCATAGCCTTGCGGCGATCGCCGAAGCCGGGAGCCTTGACGGCCGCGACTTGCAACGTGCCACGCAGCTTGTTGACGACGAGGGTAGCGAGTGCTTCGCCTTCGACGTCCTCAGCCACGATCAGGAGCGGCTTGCCGCTCTTCGCGATCTGCTCCAGCAGGGGCAGCAGGTCTTTCATCGAGCTGATTTTCTTTTCGTTGATCAGGATGTACGCGTTCTCGAGCGAAACTTCCATGCGCTCGGGATCGGTCACGAAGTAAGGAGAGAGGTATCCGCGGTCGAACTGCATGCCTTCGACAACATCCAACTGGGTCTCAAGCGTCTTGGCTTCCTCGACAGTGATGACGCCATCCTTGCCGACCTTCTTCATGGCCTGAGCAATGATGTTGCCAATAGTTTCGTCGTTGTTTGCGGAAATTGTGCCGACTTGGGCGATCATGTCGCCGGTGACCGGCTTGGAGAACTTGTCCAGTTCGCCCTTTACGCGGTTGCCTTCCTTGTCGATGCTGCCGCAGATGGCGGTGATTGCCTTCTCGATGCCGCGCTTCATGGCCATCGGGTTGGCGCCGGCTGCAACGGTCTTCACGCCTTCGCGATAGATCGCCTGGGCCAGAACGGTGGCGGTGGTGGTGCCGTCGCCGGCAACATCCGAGGTCTTCGAAGCCACTTCGCGCACCATCTGTGCGCCCATGTTTTCGAGACTGTCTTTGAGTTCGATTTCCTTCGCGACCGTGACGCCGTCCTTGGTGATGGTCGGTGAACCGAATTTCTTTTCAATGACCACGTTGCGGCCCTTGGGGCCGAGAGTGACTTTTACTGCGTCAGCCAGTAAGTTGACGCCGCGGAGAATCGCCTGTCGCGACTCCTCGCCATGTACGATCTGCTTTGCCATATCTGAAATCTCCTATCGGTGAATTGGCAGGTCTGGCCTGCGAAATTTAGGAAAACCAGTTGCTAGTTTTCAGTTCCCGGTTTTCAGTTAGCGGCGTGATCCGGCTAATTCTTTCTTGGCGGCGCCGGTCAAGATGCCCAAGACTTCTTCTTCGCGCATGATGATGAAATCTTCACCATCGAGTTTGATTTCGGTGCCGGAGTACTTACCGAAAAGGATGCGGTCGCCCTCTTTGACTGCCAGGGGGAACACTTTGCCCTCATCGTTGCTCTTGCCTTTGCCCACGGAGATGACTTCTCCCTCCTGAGGCTTTTCTTTGGCGCTGTCGGGGATAATGATGCCACCACGGGTGGTCTCGCCTTCTTCAATGCGGCGGACTAGAATGCGATCATGTAGCGGGGTGAACTTAGCCATACGTGCAGACTCCTTTCATTCGGTTTGAGTTGAAACTCATGGTTAGATAGCAGGGAACTCGCCAAAATTCTGATTGTTAGCACTCATTGTTGGCGAGTGCTAATTGTAAGGGATGCCTGGGTGGCTGTCAAATTATAGAACGATAATTCTGCGTAACGTATTTACTTTTAATGACTTGTGCGATTGGAGCGTTTGCCATGAAAAGGATCTTACTCGGGTTGATCGTCGCCCTCTTTTTCGCCTCCCTGGTGCGGGCTCAGGATGACAGCGCAGTTTTAAACTTTGTGGTCTTGCGGGATTACAACGGCAAACCGGTGCGAAATGCCAGCGTGGTGATGCACCCGGTGCAAAAGAATGGAAAGCAAGCCAAGGGCGGCCTGCAGATCAAGACGGATGCCGATGGCAAAGCCAGCTTCGATGGCGCACCCTACGGCAAATTGCGAGTTCAGGTGCTGGCGCAAGGTTTTCAAACCTTCGGCGCCGACTATGACATCGACAAGCCGACCGTCGAAATCACGGTTAAAATGAAGCGCCCTGCGGGGCAGTACTCCATATACGAGGAGCACCCGGGCGACAAGAAAGACGACCCAGAGCAGCAAAAGCCGCCGGCGAACGATTCAACCGGAAAACCGCAACAGAACTAGAAAGAGTATTTTTATGGACTATCTACTCAAAACCGAGCCATCCGTATATTCGTTTGCCAATCTGGAGAAAGAAAAGAGCACCGTGTGGGACGGGGTGACAAACCCGGTCGCGGTGAGGCACCTGCGTGAGATGAAGCCGGGAGACCGGTTAGTGATTTATCACACCGGCGATGAAAAGAGTGCGGTCGGGACGGCGTCGGTAGTCTCGGTGGATGCCTCCGATGCTAAAACGCCTCTGGTCAAGATCAAGGTCGGCAAGGCGCTGGGGAAAGCGGTGACGCTGGCAGAAGTGAAAGCCAACAAGCTTTTTGCCGACTCGCCGCTGGTGCGACAGGGAAGACTGAGCGTGGTGCCTTTGAGCGCAGCGCAGTTTAAGTTTCTTACCGGGGAGTGATTCTCGGACCTAGCTGGCCAGCTTGCGCAGGAATTCGCGCTCGTCCATGTGGTACTTGAAGGCTTTGTGACCGTCGATGAAGACCACCGGCACCTCGTCGGTGAAGCGGCGGCGCAATTCGTCATCGCTCTCTACGTCGATTTCCCGCCAGGCGAAGCCGCCGCGGCGATGTAGCTTGGTCAGGGTTTCCTTAACGATTTCACAAAGATGGCAACCTTTGCGCGAGTAAACCACGACTTCGCGAAGGTCTGCCATGGGCGGAGTTTAGCTCGAAGAAAAGCATTTAGCAATTGGCAGTTAGCACTTCGCTAAACCCCGGTCGCTTTTCCGTACCGAAAGAGGAATGATCCACCAAGTGCCAATTGCCAGGTGCTGGTTTCCAACTCCTGCCTATCAATTACAATCCCTCGCATGGATCAAGGTCACGGCAAACCGCTCGCGGGCAAGGCTGCGCTGATTACCGGCGGGGCGCGGCGCTTAGGGCGGGCGATCGCACTGGCGCTGGCGGAGGCGGGCGCCGACGTGGCCATCACCTTTCGGAACTCCGCGCAAGAGGCGCAGCACACCGTAATCGACGTCGGAAGTTTTGGTGGGCGGGTTGTCGCGTTGCGGTGCGACATCACCGAGGAAAAGAGCGTCAGGTCCGCGATCAAGGAAACGGCGAAAGAATTGGGCGGGATCGATATCCTGGTCAACAATGCGGCCAACTACGAAACCGCCGAATTTGACCAGATCACGCTCAAGCAGTGGGACGCCATCTTTGCTTCCAACACGCGCGGGCCGTTTCTGGTTTCCCGCGAAGCTCTGAAGCATCTACGGGAGCGCAAGGGAAGAATCATCAATATGGGGTCACTGGGAGGACTGCGTCCCTGGGCAAGTCACGCGCACTACTGTTCTTCAAAGGCAGCGGTTCACATGCTGACCAAGGTGATGGCAAAGGCGCTGGCGCCGGATGTTACGGTCAACTGCGTTGCGCCGGGCATGATCGACCTGGGAGAAAAGGCCGCCGCTGCGTTCATGAAGAAGATGGCGCGGCAGACGCCGATGCGAAGAAATGGCCGGGGCGAGGAGATCGCGGCGGCCGTTCTATTTTTCGCGACCGCTCCCAGGTTTATTACCGGGCAGATACTGGCTGTGGATGGGGGATTGGGTCTGTAGGTTCAATGTGGTCGCGAGCGATCCTTGGTTTGTCATGCGCATGAAGTTTGCTGTATCGTGACCAGTCTTGCCCCTCTATTACCCAGGTTCGAGAGCCTGATGAAGAAATTTTCCGGGATGTTCCTGCTGGCCGTTATTCCGCTGCTCTGCACCTCGCTAACCTGGGCCCAGGCGCGGGTAGAGGATGGCGGTCACGAGGTTCAGCTATGGACTGGCGGCGGCTATTCGGTTCCGGGGGGAACGTCGAATACCGGGGTCTGGAACGCCGGGTTGCGCTATGGGTGGATTCTCACCCGGCCGCATCTTCCCGGCTTCCTGAAAGGAAGATTCGAGTACGCGCTGGACGCGGTGCCGGTGTTTGTGGTCTTCCAGCCTGCCAACACAGCCTACGGCGCCGGTTTCAACCCGCTCAATCTGAAGTGGAACTTCGCCACCCGGGGGCGGATTGTGCCCTACCTCGAACTCAGCGGCGGAACCCTTTTTACCAACCACGACGTTCCGACCGGGACCAACTCCGTCAATTTCACGTCGGCTGCGGCTCTAGGCACGCACTTCCTGGGAGATTCGCGGAACTGGAGCGTCGAAGTGCGGTATATGCACATCTCGAACGCGGGCCTGGGTGATCGCAACTCCGGCATCAACACGGTACAGGTGCGATTGGGGATCGGGAAGTTTTTCGGGAACAACAAAGCGAGCAAACCATAACTGATGAGGAGTTTGTGTGAATCGCAAGATCGTCCTGAGAAGATCATCCTGAGCAGGATCGTCCTGAGTCTCGCCGCTGTCCTCTTGACCGTGACCGCCTGGTCGCAAGAAGCTTCCACCGACTGGATCGCCGCCAGCAATAAGTACACCAACATGCTGCTTGCGGTCGAGATGAAACACCATCCCGAGGTGGGTTCGAACCAGGGCTTGAGTGAGTACGACAACAAAGTATCCCAGCCGACCCTGGCTGATGAAGACCAGGAACGGCTGGAGACGGAGGCTGTGCTTTCAACTTTCAAGGCGGCCATGGGAGAACAGAAACAGAAGCAAGTGGCGCAGGATTTGCAGATCGTCATTCGCCGCATCGAATTGCAATTCAAAGAAGATGATTTTGAACGCGCCCGCCGGGTTGAATTTCTGAATGCCAGCGAGAGAGTGTTCCGCGGGCTGCACGTGTTACTGGATGAACAGACCCCTGCCGAGCGCCGGCCTGCTGCTGTTGTCCGGATCCGCGAATATGCGGGGTTGGAGCCTGGGTATAAACCGCTGACTGAGATTCTCAAACAGCGGGTGATGGAGCAGATGGCTAAGCCGGGCGTGGTCTATCCAGCGCGCACCGAGATTGAAACCGAACTTGCGCGTAACAACAACTACATCGAGGGTATCGCCACGCTGCTGCAAAAGTACAAGCTGACCGGATGGGACGAACCATACGGCAAGCTGAAGACGCAATTGGCCGATTACGATGCGTGGACACGCGCGAACGTGCTGCCCAAGGCCCGTGCCGACTTTCGTCTTCCGCCGGAAGAATACGCGTTGAGGCTGGAGGACTATGGCATCGACATTCCGCCTGGCGAGGTAGCTGCAATGGCTCACCAGGCCTTCAGCGATATTCAGGCGGAGATGCAGCCGATCGCCGCCCAGATCGCGAAGAACAGGAACCTGCCCTCGAGCGACTATCGGGACGTGATGCGGGAATTGAAGAAACAGCAACTGGTGGGCGAATCCATTTTGCCGTTCTACCAGGAGCGCCTGAAACAGATCGAAAAGATTATTGTCGATAAGCAGATTGTCAGCCTGCCGGATCGTCCGGCGCGGATCCGTATCGCCACAGCGGCTGAGACGGCAGAGCAGCCGGCGCCGCACATGTCGGCTCCGCCGTTTGTTCACAACACAGGCCAAAAGGGAGAGTTTGTGTTGCCGCTGAATATTCCGGCGGGGCCGGGACAGACGGCTTCCGAACAGTACGACGACTTCACCTTCGACGCGGCCGCCTGGACGCTTACCGCGCACGAAGCTCGTCCGGGACACGAATTGCAGTTCGACTCCATGCTGGAACATGGAGTTTCGCTGGCCCGTGTACGCTACGCTTTCAACAGTACCAACGTTGAGGGTTGGGGACTTTATTCGGAATATCTCATCCGGCCGCACATGCCGCTGGAAGGTCAACTGGTTTCGCTCGACTACCGGCTGATGCGGGCGGCGAGAGCCTTTCTTGATCCCGAACTGCAATCTGGAAAGATCCAGCCGGAGGAGGCCTTCCGCGTTCTGGAGCAGGACGTGGTGCAGTCCCACGCCTTTGCCCAGGAAGAAGTGGAACGCTATACCTATCGCGCGCCGGGCCAGGCGAATAGTTATTTCTATGGCTACACCAAGTTGATCGCGCTGCGGAAAGAGACCGAAGCCACGCTGGGTCCCAAGTTCAATCAAAAGAAATTTCACGACTTCATTCTGGCGCAGGGATTGCTTCCCCCCGACCTGATGCGGAAGGCTGTGCTGGAAGATTTTGTTCCCAAGCAGTAATCGCCGTTAAAAGCCCCATCCTGTCTCTCCAGAAAACGGAGAGACCAGGATGGGGCACCCGCATATCAACGTTCCTTTCCCACTCTCGGTGATATTCTTTCTCGCGTATGTCCACTCTTGTCGAATGTGTTCCCAATTTTTCCGAAGGCCGCGATAAGGCCAAGGTCGATGCAATTGTTGACGCCATGAAAGTCGAGGGCGTTTACCTGCTCGATCGCGAGATGGACTCCGACCATAACCGCTGCGTGATCACCCTGGTGGGGGAGCGGGAACCGATTCAGGAAGCCGCCATCCGTGGAGTGGGCAAAGCCGCGGAGTTGATCGACCTGACCAAACATCAGGGGGCACATCCTCGGATGGGCGCGGCCGACGTTGTGCCTTTCATTCCCATTGACGGCGTCACTATCGAAGATTGTGTGGCCATGGCGCGGCACGTTGGGGAGGAGATTTGGAAGCGCTATCAGATTCCTGTTTACCTTTACGAAGCGGCCGCCACTACGCCGGAGCGGCAGAATCTGGAGAACATTCGGCGCGGGCAATTTGAGGGCATCAGGGCCGACATCGCAACCAACCCGGCGCGCAAGCCGGACTTCGGAGAGGCGCGGGTGCATCCCACGGCAGGCGCGACGGTGGTGGGGGCGCGGAAGTTTCTCATCGCCTACAACGTCTTTCTCAATACTCCGGATGTCGAGATCGCCAAGAAGATTGCCAAGGCGGTGCGCTTTTCAAGCGGCGGAATGCGCTACGTCAAGGGCGCGGGATTCCTGGTGCGCGGAATGGCGCAGGTATCGATGAACCTCACCGACTTTGAGCAGACGCCGGTGCACCGCGTGTTTGAGTTGGTGAAGCGGGAGGCGGCCCGGTATGGCGTCACGGCGGTAAGCAGCGAGATTGTCGGCCTGATTCCGAAGAAGGCATTGGAGTCGGCGGCGGAGTGGTTTCTGCAGGTGGAAAATTTCGATTCGTCGTTAATTCTTGAGAACCGCTTGAGTGCAGTGATGAGCGGCAAGGTTGCGGTCGGCGGCTTAAGGGCCGGGGTAGAACCATTTATCGAACAACTCGCCGCGCCCACGGCGACTCCTGGAGGCGGCAGTGCAGCCGCGGCCAGCGGAGCCATGGCGGCGGGCCTGGCCAACATGGTGGCTTCGATGTCGCGCGGCAAGAAGGCCTACCTTCGGCACGAGCGGGAGCTAAGCGAGGCCATCGCGCGTCTAACGCAGCTTCGCGAGGAATTGAAGGCTGCCATCGATGGCGATGCCGAGTCTTACGACGCGGTCATGAAGGCCTACAAGGCGGCGAAGGATTCAGCCGGAGCGGACGGCACGGTTGAGGCGGCATTGAAACTTGCGACCAGCGTTCCACTGAGCGTTGCGGAGCGGGCGAGGGAAGTAGCGGGGATCGCGGAGTGGCTGAAGCCGATCACGAACCCGAACATGAAATCAGACCTTACGGTTGCTCTGGCCCTCTCGCGGGCGGCGATCGAGGGGGCGCTGGCTAATGTGGAAATCAACCTGGAGTCTCTGCAGGATAAAGACGCCAGGTTTGTCTCGGAAACCCGCAAAAAGGCTGCGTTCCTGCAGACCTGAGGGTCCCGGCCATGCACCTTCCTTGCTACACACCTTGCCCTTTCGTTTCGCTGTTTCCCCTCCAGGTTGACATACAATAAGGACATACACCGCATCTAACCGGACATATTTCTTTCGAGGTTGTGATCATGATGAAGACAATTAAGAGTGGTATTTGTGTTTTGCTGCTGCTGAGCGCGGTCGCGTGGTCCATGCCGCTGGGCAGCTCTGCCCGCGCAGTGATTCCTTCCGACATTCAGCAGATCATTTCCGTGGACTACCGCGCCCTCAAGAACTCGGATACGGCGATGGCGTTGAAAGAGCAGGTTTTGCCGCCCAGTCTCAAGGAATTTGAAGGCGCGCTGCGAGGCGTGGGGATTGATCCGGATAAGGACGTGGAACAGCTTACCTTCGCCTCCTATCGCAGCGGCAAACAGGGCGTGCGCGTGGTCGGCGTGGCGCAAGGGCAGTTTTCGACGGCTGCGGTGCTGAAGAAGATACGTTTGCAGAAAGTGAAGCCGATCAAGCTGCGGAATTCGGATATCTATCCCATGTCCTCCGGGATGCAGATGACCTTTCTGGATGACAGCACGCTTGTTGTTCGGGGATTCAGGGGCGCTGCGTGGGGCGCTGGACGCGCGCGATGGCTATGCCTACACTCTCGACGCCAACAATCAGATCGCGGACATGATCGGATCGGTTGAACAAGGCATGGTGTGGAGCGTTCTCGATCAGCAGGGAACGCAGAACATGCTGCATTCTGCTCTGGGCGACGCCGCCGGACTGGCCGACTACGACACCATCAAGAAGCGCATCCTGGGCTCGCGCTACACCATGAATTTCCAGAGTGGGGTGAATTTCGATCTGGATGTGGTCACGTCCGATTCGATGACCGCCACGACGCTGTCTTCGCTGCTCAAAGCCGGTATGCTCTACAAGAAAATGTCTGCCACCCCGACCGAGAAACTGGCGCTGGATAATGTGACGGTCAACTCGGACAGCTCCAATCTTCAGATGCACTTCAAAGCGGATGACAAACAGTTTCAGGGATTGATGCACTCGCCATTATTCGCGGCGGTGTCGAAATAGACGGCAGTTGGCAATCAGCACTTAGCAATTAGCAACTAGCAATCAGCCCTAACCTCCGCGCCCAAGAACCGGGAGAAACGTTTTGGGATTTCTTTGCGCTCTTACGGTCAAAGCTTTTAACCGCAAAGGTCGCAGAGGACGCAAAGAAGGGCTTTGGCCAAGTGCTAATTGCCAATTGCTAATTGCCGCACCCGCCTACTTGGCTTTCTGCGCCTTTGCTTTCTCTCTTTTTTCCTTGGCCCAGCCTTCTTTCACGATCTGACGCGCCCGCCCCAGGGCCAGGGAATCTGGCGGGACGTCTTCGGTGACCGTAGTGGCGGCGGCCACGTATGCCCCTTTTCCGATGCGGACGGGGGCAATCAATATGCTGTCGCTTCCGACGAAGACGCCGTCTTCGATGATGGTCTTGTATTTGTTTACACCGTCATAATTGCAGGTGATGGTTCCTGCGCCCACGTTGACCCGCTCTCCGATTTCGCTGTCCCCGAGATAGGTAAGGTGGTTGGCTTTTGAGCCTTTGCCCAGACGGCTTTTCTTCAGCTCCACGAAATTTCCCACGTGCGCGTCTTCGCAGATTTCGCAGCCGGGGCGCAGATGGCTGTAGGGACCCATCGAGGCTCGCGCCCTGATCGTCGAGTGTTCAAGCACACAGCCGGTCTGGACCAGGACCTGATCTCCAATCTCGCAGTTGATGATCACACTGTAGGATCCAATGCGAGCGTCGCTCCCGATGCGGGTTGAGCCTCGCAACTGGACGAAGGGCTCTATGACGGTGTCAGTCCCGATCTCCACATCGCTATCGATCACGCAGGTTTGGGGGTAGAGAATCGTGACGCCGTCGGCCATTAGCTGCTGGCACTTGGCCAGACGCATGTGCTGGTCGATTTCGGAAAGTTCGGCGCGAGTGTTTCCACCCAGAACTTCGTAGGCATTGCTGGCTTGCACGGCCACTACGCGCTGTTTCGCCTTGCTCAGAATCGCGGCCATATCGGTGAGATAGAACTCGCCGTGATGATTGTTCGCGCTCAGTTGGTCGATGTGCTGGAATAGCGGCTGAGCATCGAAGGCATAAAATCCGGAGTTGATCTCGTGGATTTTCTGTTGGGCCAGCGAAAGATGTTTCTGCTCAACGATCGCGAGTACGTCGTCCTTGCCCGCTTTCTTGCGGACTACCCTTCCGTAGCCGGTGGGATTCTTCAATTCGGCCGTGAGCACGGTCATCGCGGCTTTTTTTCCGGTATGGAAATCACGCAACTTCTCGATGGTCTCGGAAGTTATGAGGGGTGCGTCACCGTAGAGGACGATGATCAAGTCATAAGGCGAAAGGGCCTGACGGGCGACCATCAGCGCGTGGCCTGTGCCACGCTGTTCGCTCTGGAGCACGAATCCGATGCCAGTCCCGGCAACCGCCTGCCGGACCCGGTCCGCTTCATGCCCGATGATGGCATAGATATCGCTGGGCGGAACTATTTTGGCTGCGGCGGCAATGACGTGGGCCAGCAACGGCTTGCCGCCGACTTCGTGCAGCACTTTGGGATGCTTGGATTTCAGCCGCGTGCCCTTGCCGGCGGCCAGAATTGCGATGGCCGTGCGTGGAACGCGACCGTCATTCTTTGGTTTCGACATTCGATCCAATATACCGCGAGAAGTTCGAGACGGGCAGGGGTTGGTTACCATCGTTACTGGGTTGATGCCCTTGCGCAGTCAAGAGGTACCGGTTGCCGAGCTTTGCTCGGCTGGGCAGGTGGGACACCGCCCTTACGTAGTTCGTGGTGCGGGCTGGTTTTACGGAGTGGCGGCGCGGGTTCCGCCGGGGGCCTGCGTGGCCAATTCCATCAGGTCGGCGGCAACCTGCTGGGTTCGGTGGCGGGCCACCATACCCGGCTCCAGGTATTCTCCGAGGACGGGGATCACCCCCAATTCTTCGATCGCGTCCAGATCGGCGACGATCTGGTTGGCGCCCTCGAGCGCGTACTTCGCCTTTAATTCGGAGGGGGCCGGGGTGCGATTGATGAGGGCAAAATCGAAAATGCGTTTGACCTGGGCATGGCGATTCAGGGCGCGAATGTGATCCGAAGCCGTCAGCCCCAGGCTTTCGTTGGCCTGGGTCATCAAATTTCCGACATAAACTTTTACCGCGGCGGAATTCACGATGGCTTGAGTGATCCCGCGGACCAGCAAGTTGGGGATCAGGCTGGTAAAAAGTGATCCCGGACCGATCGTAATCAAGTCAGCGCGGGCCAGCGCCTCGAGAGTCTGTGGCAAAGGTTGGACATCAGGGGGATCGAGAAAAAGTTCCTTGATCCGGCCTTTTCCTGCGGTGATCTTGGTCTCGCCGCGGATCCTGGTCCCGTCATCCATCAAGGCCTCGAGCTCGACGTGAGAAGTGGTGGCCGGATAGATGTGTCCGCGAGTAAGCAGGATTTCCGAAGAAAGGCGGACCGCTTCGCCGAAGTCGCTGGTGATGGAGGTCAGCGCGGCCAGAAACAGATTGCCGAAGCTGTGACCTTCCAGGCCCGATCCCTTCACAAAGCGATGTTGAAACAGCCGGGAGAGCAATGCCTCATCTTCCGAGAGAGCGACAATGCAATTGCGCACGTCGCCGGGAGGCAGCATGTTGAGTTCTTTGCGCAGGCGGCCGCTGGAGCCGCCATCATCGCTGACCGTAACCACGGCGCAAAGATCGTCGATTTCGGCAGGACCGCGTCTTTGGGGAGAGCCGGGACGAGTGACGTAACGTTTGAGCCCTTTGAGCAGCGTGGACAGGCCGGTTCCGCCGCCGATGGCGACCACACTGAGGCTGCGACCGGAAGACATCTTGCCCCGCAAGGATCGCCGCGAACCCGGTTCTGGATCTGCCACGGCTAGACGTCGTCCTCTGGAGTCGCCGGTTCCGGCGGAAACTCAGCGCCTGGGTCGGGATACAGCAGTTCGGTAAAGCGGGGATCCTCGGCCAGGTTCTGGAAGTCGGAATCATTCCGCGCCTGGAAGCGGAGCGCCGCATTCACCTGGATCGCGGAATCCAAATGGCGCAGCGAATCTTCCAAATGACCCGTCAGGCAGTCCAGCGCGGCCAGGCCGTAAGCGACATAGTCGGCCTTGGGCACTTGCCGGGAGAGCTTTTCCAGATGCTCGCGAGCGGTGACGTAGTCGCCCACATTCATCAGGGAAACCGCGAAGTCGTAGTGCTCTTCCGGGCTCTTGAACTGGTTCGCGGATCGTTCCAGGTGCTGATTGCAGGTGTTGAGGTGCACGGAGACGCGATCCGCCAGTTCCTTGCTGGCACCGGCCACAGCCTTCTGCAAGTGGCCTTTGGCCTTATCAAACTTTCGCTCTTGCATGGCGCGCAGCCCGGCCTCGTAGTTTTGCACAGCTTGTGCAAAACGCGGATCCTCGTTCACTGGTTTCTTGGCGGTAGTTTTCTGGGCCATCCGCAAAACCCTTCCTGAGCTCTTCGTAAGTTCTCCTTTTTAATAGACTTGGAGGAAACCGGCTCGATTGCTTTGGCCGGTCTTCGCGCGTTTCGGCTGGCAGTTGTGTGACTGCCGGTCAAGGAGTCCTAAATATCGCCTGTGGAAAAAACCTACCCTATCCCGAATCAACAGGTTATACGCGCATTCGCGCATCCGTCAACCTGGCCTGCTCGGTGATGCTTCGTGCTGGACGGAAGAACTCTCACAGCCGCCATTAAAGGATTTTGTTTTCAGATTACTGCGCGACCGGAAGTCGAGCGCTTTTCCAGTCATCCCGAGACGAAGTCCTTTTTAAAGCCTGGCTAGTTGATGGACGCGGCCGTCTGCAGGTCGATCTGCTTCCATTCACCCTTCATGATCCCGTCACGAATCTGGGCGGCGGTCTTTTTCTTCTGGTGCATGGTGTACGAGTAGTAAAGCTCTTTCAGGCAAACCGAGCACTGAGCGCCGTGGGTGCCCTCGAAGCAGCTGTGCAGGCTGTTATGCCCCATGCCCCGGTCGCAGTAGCAATAGCAAGGCTGCTGGTGCAACACAGCCGGAATTTTAGCTGCCAACTCGTAGGCGTGAGTCTGAAATGGATACTGCGCATTCTCAGCCCAGAGTTGCTCCTTGCCAAGCGTGGGAGGTAACGTTGTCCCTTTGGCCGGAGGGCCCGCGTTGTATGCCGGGGTCGCACCTTCCTGCTGGGACGTGGCCCAGGGAGCGGATACGACCGACATCATCAAGCCTAAAAGTGCGAGGGTGAGTCCGCGTTTGATCATCTTCAGATCGATTGGCCTCGGAGAGATTGACCTCAGAAAGACTGGCCTCAACTTGAACATGGTTCAGACATCCTCAGATGGGCTATTCAATTATTGTAACCCGAATTCTGCTGCGGCGGCAGTAGCCCAGGGGTAACTACGGTCGCGCCAGGAGATCCAGGACGAGCTTCAACCAGACTGGATTGACCCGTATAATAGTAAGCAACATGCCGGAACAAGTAAGTCCAGCGGAACTGCGTCCCAGCAACGACAGGATTCGTGTTCCGGCTCCGCCCCGTACTCTTCCCGTTCTCTCAGTGTGGCTTCGCGACCTGATTATCTCGCTGGCGATTTCCGCATTCATCATCATTTTTCTTTACCAGCCGGTGAAAGTTGAAGGCACCAGCATGATGCCTTCGCTCGACGACCAGGAGCGCATCTTCGTCAACAAATACGTGTACCGGCTGGAGCCGATTCAGCGAGGCGACATTGTTGTATTTCGCTATCCCCGCGACCCCTCGAAAAGTTTTATCAAACGGGTGATTGGGCTGGGAGGAGACAGTATCCGCATCGAAGGCGGAGAAGTATTCGTTAACGGCGCGGCGCTGGAAGAAGACTACGTTCCTCCCGCCTACGCCGACCAGCGCTCTTATTCGGAGATGGTGGTTCCTCCGCACAGCTACTTCGTGCTGGGCGATCATCGCACCATGTCCAACGACAGCCGCGACTTTGGCCCTGTGGATATCGGCTATATCTACGGTAAAGCGGTATTCGGGTACTGGCCGATGGACAAAATGGGACGGGTCCGCTGAGAATTTCTTTGCGACCTTGCGTTCTTTGCGGTCAAGAGCTCTTGAGCGCAAAGGACGCAAAGAAAATCCGCAAAGTTCGCAAAGAAAATCCTTCTGATCGAAATCATTTGTTTCGCGATTCCGGCATCCCTGCTAAAATCTCTAAAATCCACTCCCTGGAGCAGGAATGCAAGCTACGCTTGCGCTCGAAGACGGCAGAGTCTTCCGAGGCAAAGGTTACGGCGCCAAAGGCGAATGTTACGGCGAAGTCGTTTTTAATACTTCCATCACTGGCTATCAGGAAATTTTCACCGATCCCTCCTACTGCGGCCAGATTGTAGTTCTCACCAACCCTGAGATCGGTAACTACGGGACCAACGCGGAAGACAACGAAGCCACGCGTCCGTATATCGAGGGGCTGATCGTGCGCGAGTTTTCGCGGGTCAGCTCGAACTGGCGCTCGTCGCAGGTGGCCGAGGAATATCTCGAACAATTCAAGATTCCGGTGCTGGCGGAGATTGATTCGCGCGCGCTGGTGCGGCACTTGCGCGACCACGGCGTGATGCGCGGCGTGGTGTCGACGCTGGAGGATGACGCCGACAAACTGGTGGCGAAGGCGCGAGCGCTTCCGAAGATGGATGGGACTGACCTGGCGAAGGTGGTCAGCACCAAGAGCACGTACGTTTGGGAAACCGGCGAGCGCTCGCATCTGCCGGACGAAGTTGTGGGATTCAAAGACGAGCCGGCGCGGTTCCATGTGGTCGCCTATGACTACGGGATCAAACAAAACATTCTGCGCAAGCTGCGCGGCGAGGGTTGCAAAGTTACGGTCGTCCCGGCGCAAACGCTGGCGGAAGATGTGTCTAGCGCTGAAGCCTGATGGGGTTTTCCTGTCGAATGGGCCCGGCGATCCTGAGCCATGCAACTACGCTGTGGATAACATTCGCCGGCTGATGGGTCGCCAGCCGATCTTCGGGATTTGCCTGGGGCATCAACTGACCGGGATC
The DNA here is from genome assembly GCA_963734265.1 of Terriglobia bacterium. GTDB lineage: Bacteria > Acidobacteriota > Terriglobia > Terriglobales > Acidobacteriaceae > JAIQFF01. The sequence goes on along the minus strand of CAVTGN010000005.1, from coordinate 154,949 downwards.
GCACTGGGCGGAAAAACTTTCAAGCTGAAGTTCGGACATCATGGCGGCAATCATCCGGTTAAGCAGTTGCACTCGGGGAAGATCGAAATCACGGCGCACAATCATAATTTTGCTGTGGATCCGGATTCGCTGCCGCAGAGTGAAGTGGAACTGACGCACATTGATTTGAACGATGACACGCTGGAAGGCATTGCGGCACCGGAATCTGCCGCTGTTCTGCGTGCAATATCATCCCGAGGCGTCGCCGGGGCCGCATGATTCGCATTATCTGTTTAAGGATTTCGTAAAGATGATGGAGGAGTGGAAGGGGTGAAATTAGCGGTGGGAACACAAGGTCCCTCCACTCGCCAGTTGATTCGCAAAGCGAATCAACTGGGTCGGTCGGGATGACAGAGCTATTTTGGAGGAAAGAGCAAAGAACAACGACTAATGCCCAAACGAACTGACATCTCGAAGATCCTGATCATCGGCTCTGGCCCTATCATCATTGGCCAGTCGGCGGAGTTTGATTACTCCGGGACGCAGGCTTGCAAGGCGCTCAAGTCGGAGGGATTTGAAGTGGTGCTGGCCAATTCCAATCCGGCCACCATCATGACCGATCCCGAGATCGCGGATCGCACTTATATCGAACCGCTCACCCGCGAGTTTCTGGAAGAAATTATTCGCATCGAGCGGGAAATGTCTCCCAGCAAGGGATTCGCCATCCTGCCGACTGTGGGCGGGCAGACCGCGCTCAATCTCGCGATTGAACTTTCTGACGGGGGCGTGCTTGATAAGTACAACGTTCACCTCATCGGCGCTAACGTGGCTGCGATCAAGAAGGCCGAAGACCGGCTTTACTTCAAAGATGCAATGCAGAAGATTGGCCTCGACGTTCCCAAGTCGGCGCTGGTGAACAATCTGAAGGACGGGCTCGAGTTTGCGGGCAAGATCGGGTTTCCCGTGATTGTGCGGCCTTCGTTCACCCTGGGAGGCAGCGGCGGTGGGATTGCCTACAACCGCGAAGAACTTCTGGAAGTGCTGGCACGCGGGCTTGATTTCTCTCCGGTGCATGAAGCGCTGATCGAAGAGTCGGTGCTGGGCTGGAAGGAATACGAACTCGAGGTGATGCGCGATCTGCGGGATAACGTCATTGTCATCTGCTCGATCGAGAACTTCGATCCCATGGGCGTGCATACCGGCGACTCGATTACCGTCGCGCCGGCGCAGACCCTCAGCGACCGCGAGTATCAGGCGATGCGCGACGCTGCGATCGCAGTGATCCGGGAAATTGGCGTGGAGACCGGGGGATCGAACATTCAATTCGGCGTGCATCCGACGACCGGCCGAATGGTTGTGATCGAGATGAATCCGCGAGTGTCGCGATCGTCGGCGCTAGCGTCCAAAGCCACCGGGTTCCCGATCGCCAAGATTGCCGCCAAGCTGGCGGTGGGTTACACGCTGGATGAAATCCCCAACGACATCACGCGCAAGACGCCGGCCTGCTTCGAGCCGACCCTGGATTACGTCGTGGTGAAGATTCCCAAGTGGCAGTTCGAAAAGTTTCCCGGAGCGGACGAAAATCTAGGTCCGCAGATGAAATCTGTGGGCGAAGTGATGGCCATCGGGCGCACCTTCAAAGAGGCGCTGCTCAAGGGCGTGCGCGCGCTCGATACTGGCAAGAAGGTGGGCTCGGAGCGGATCGAACCGAAGATTCTTACCCAGCGCCTGGTCACGCCGCATCCCGAGCGGCTTTCCTACGTACGTTATGCGTTGCGTCAGGGACACACCGTCAAGCAACTAGCGAAGATGACGTCGATTGATCCCTGGTTCCTGTATCAGCTCAAAGAGATTAACGACATGCAGCTGGAAGTGGAGAAGCATCCGATGGAGTCGATTCCCACCGAGGTGCTGCGCGGGGCCAAGCGCATGGGTTTTTCGGATGGGCGGCTGGCGGGAGTCTGGCGGCTCGATGGCAAAGGGGCGCAAGAAAAAGTTCGCCATCTGCGCAAGAAGCACGGAGTCATGCCGGTCTATAAGCGAGTCGATACCTGTGCCGCGGAATTCGAAAGCTTCACACCCTATCTTTACTCGACCTATGAGGAAGAAGACGAAGCTAAGCCGACCGCGAAGAAGAAAGTGATCATCCTGGGCAGCGGGCCCAACCGCATCGGGCAGGGAATCGAGTTCGATTACTGCTGCTGCCATGCCGCCTTTGCTCTTCGCGATGACGAATACGAGACCATCATGATCAATTGCAATCCGGAGACGGTCTCGACCGATTACGACACCAGCGATCGTCTGTACTTCGAGCCGCTGACTTTGGAAGACGTGTTCGCCATTTGCGAACATGAGGCGTCTGCGGGTGGCCCAGTGGGAGTGATCGTGCAGTTCGGCGGGCAGACACCTTTGAATCTGGCGCTGCCGCTGAAGGCAGCGGGCGTGAACATCATAGGCACCTCGCCTGAGTCGATCGACCTGGCTGAAGATCGCAAGCGTTTCGGCAAATTGCTCGACGAACTGGAAATTCCGCAGGCACCTGGCGCGATGGCGGCTTCGGTCGAAGAGGCGATTGAAGGCGCCAAACGGGTGGGATATCCGGTGCTGGTGCGGCCTTCGTACGTGCTGGGCGGACGCGCTATGGTAATCGCCTACGATGAAGAGATGGTCGTCCGCTATATGAAAGAAGCGGTCGAGTACTCGCAGGATCGTCCCGTGCTGATTGATCACTTCCTCGAAGACGCGATCGAAGTGGACGTGGACGCGCTTTCGGACGGAGAAGATGTGGTGATTGGCGGCATCATGCAGCACATCGAAGAGGCCGGCATTCACTCCGGCGATTCTTCCTGTGTGCTGCCGGCGGTGGATATTCCTGAAGCGCTGCTGGCGCGAATGCGCGACTATACGTTCAAGCTCGCGCGAGCGTTGAAGGTTGTGGGGCTGATGAACATTCAGTTTGCTATTCCAAGAGCGAGCGTTTCTGGCGGATCTTCAACCCACACAGACCGTGATGGCGCGAAGGTTTACGTCTTGGAGGTGAATCCGAGAGCTTCGCGGACTGTGCCGTTCGTTTCGAAAGCCACCGGAATCCCCATGGCGAAAATCGCGGCTCGCCTGATGACCGGGCGCAAGCTGCGCGAATTTCTGCCAGAGTTTATCGATCGGCGGGCTGATCTCGACACCGGACGCTGCTACTACGTGAAGTCGCCGGTCTTTCCCTGGAACAAATTTCCCGGGGTCGATACCGTGCTGGGTCCGGAGATGAAATCGACAGGTGAAGTGATGGGCGTGGCCGACAACTTTGGCGAAGCTTTTGCCAAGGCCCAGACCGCAGCCGGCCAAAAATTGCCGACGCAGGGTACGGTTTTCATTAGCGTCACCGACCACGACAAGCCCAACGTGACCGAAGTCTCACGCAAATTCGTGGACATGGGTTTCAAGGTGGTGGCGACAGCCGGCACCGCCGATGTGCTCGAAGCCGCGGGCATGACCGTGGAGCGCGTTTACAAGGTAAAAGAGGGCCGGCCTAATGTCGTCGATCTGATCAAGGGTGAGCGTATTCATTTGATCGTCAATACCCCGCACGGTGTTGATCCGTGGTTTGACGAGCAAGCCATCCGGCGGGCGGCGGTGATGGCGCGAATTCCGACGATCACGACGCTTTCCGCCGCTCGCGCTGCCGCGGAGGGGATCGCGTTTCTGCAGCGCGGGGAAGTGCACGTGCAGGCATTGCAGCACTTGCACGCGGAGCGTACAGTGGGAGGCCGAAGCGGTTAACCTGGCCGCGGAGGTGTTGTATGGCGCAAGAAAATAGCTCGTTGATCCGGCGCTGGTTTGAAGAGGTATGGAACAAAGGGCGCATGGAGGCAATCGACGAGATGGCTTCTGCCGATGTGGTCGGTCATGGGCAGGCCCAGCACGCAACCGACATTGGTCTTAAGGAATTCAAACCTTTTGTGCGCGCCTTGCGTAGCGCGTTTCCCGACATGAAAGTGAACATCGATTACGTCATCGAGCAGGGTGACAAAGTGGTCGCTCGCTGGACGGCGACGATGACCCACAAAGGCGAGTTCCTGGGATTCGCGCCGACTGGCAAGAAGGTGACCGTCACCGGCACCACCACTCAACGCATTTCAGGCGGCAAGATCGTCGAGGGCTGGGACAACTGGGATCAGTTAGGACTGCTGGTACAGATTGGAGCCGTTCCTGCGGCGCATTTTGTGGAGCCGGCGGAAAAGCTCTCGGCTTAGATCGCGCGCGCAGGGCGGCACCGTGCCGACGGAGATCCTTCAACTTCGCTCAGGATGACAGATGTTGCGTAATGCGGGTGCTGGTGATACGACTTGCTGCTTCACACGCCATGCTGCGTTAACACGACACACTGGGATTTGATAAGCTTACTGCCGACGACTTCGGCGCTACAGGCTGAATCCCATGTTGCTTCAAGGTATTTTTCCTCCCATCACGACGCCCTTTTATCCGGACGGTAACATCTACTTCAAGAAGCTCGAGCATAACGTCGAGCGTTATTCCAAGACTCCGGTTGCGGGCCTGACGGTCTTGGGTTCGACTGGTGAGGCGGTCATGCTTTCGGATGAGGAGCGGCGCGCGGTGCTGAAAGCTGCGCGGGAAGCCGCGGCGCCCGCCAAGGTGCTGATCGCGGGGACGGGCATCGAGTCGGCGATCGAGACCTTGCGGCTAACCGACTATGCGGCCGAACTCGGTTACGACGCGGCCCTGATCCGCACGCCGCATTTCTACAAGAAGGTGATGCACCCGGCGAACATGCTCGCCTTTTATCGCACCGTGGCCGATCGCTCACCGTTGCCGGTCATGATCTACAACGTTCCCGGGTTCACCGGGTATGACATTCCCGCCGACGTGGTGATCGAGTTGGCGGACCATCCCAACATCATCGGGATGAAGGAATCGGGTGGCGACGTGGAAAAAATCCGCAAGATGGTGGATCGAACGCGGCACGTCAAACGTTCGGTTACCGTGACCGAGACTTTCGATGCCGTAACTCCGCGAATGCTCAAGTCGTCCACCGGCAGTAACGGACAGGGCGGGGAACTGGTGCAGGTCGCAGCGCTGGGCGGCGTCAAATCGTCGTCGGCCGCGGTGAGCGTAGTCAGTGGTATAAAAACGCGCCAGAAGGAAGTTGGTTTCCAGGTCCTGGTCGGCCTGGCGCAGAAGCTGGAGCCGTCGCTGCAGGCTGGAGCCGTCGGGGGCATCCTCGCTTTCGCCGATGCCGCTCCGACGGCTTGCTATGAGATCTATGCTGCCTGGAAGGAAGGCGATTCCGAGTTGGCCCGACTGAAGCAGGAGCGAATCGCGAAGGCGACCGAGCGGGTTTCGGGAGAACTTGGCATTCCAGGCTTGAAGTATGGAATGGATCTGAACGGATATTTCGGCGGTCTATCGCGCTTGCCGCTATTGCCCTTGACGGCTGCGTTGAAGGCTGAGGTGGAAGCGCTGCTGGCGGATATTCGGAACTGATCTCCTCCCCCGGGATAACCACCAAGGGCACGAAGTAACACGAAGGACATCCAGTCACGCTTGCATACCTGCCTCTGCGATAGGTTATTATTTGAACGAACGTTCGAACTATGGCCAGCGCTTCTCCCATCAGCTCACAACTGCAAAGACGACGCCGGGAACTGGAATCCGGACCGCGTCTGGAGACTCGTTTCGACCGGCGCCTGGCCAAAATACTCGTTCATGCCACCAATGTCTTCTGCGAGAAGGGCTATGCGGCCGCGTCGATGCGTGATCTCTCGCGGGCCAGCGGGGTTTCACTTTCGAACCTTTACTACTATTTCGAATCCAAAGAAGAACTTCTGTACCTGATCCAGAAAGACACGTTCACCACGATTGTGGCACGGCTGCGAGAGCGGCTCGACGAGATCGACGATCCGGCAGAAAGAATCCGCGCTTTCATCCTGAACCATCTGGAGTATTTTCTTGCCAATCAGAAAGCCATGAAGGTGCTTTCTCACGAAGACGAGGTGCTTGAAGAATGGCTTCGGCGCAGAGATCGCGGGCATCAAGCGCGAGTATTACCGCATCTGCGTGGAATTGCTGGACAACTATAAACATGCAAGAGGACTAGAATTCTCCAGTAGGACGGCTGTACTCAGCCTGTTTGGGATGATGAACTGGATCTACACCTGGTACAACCCACGGGTGGATGCGGACGCCCGCGAGCTGGCGCGCGATATGGGAGATATTTTTCTGCAGGGGATTGGCGCTACCTCAGGCAAGGAATCACGTAAGAAGAAAACTGCATTCTCGAAACGAAACGACACGTTACGATTGCGAAAAGGAGTTTGACCATGGCAACTACTGTGCAGCCGGCCAGCGGCGAGACTACGAAACAGTTGATCAACTACCGCGTGGATGGCGGTGTCGCCGTCATCGAGCTGTCCGATCCTCCGGCGAATACCTACACCTATGAGATGAACCGGCAACTCGACGAGGCCATTCTCAAAGCGCGCATGGACAACGACGTGCACGTGATTGTGCTCACCGGGGCGGGCGACAAGTTCTTTTCCGCCGGAGCCAATATCAAGATGCTGGCCAGCGTCGATCCCACCTTCAAGTACTACTTCTGTCTGCACGCCAACGAAACCCTGCTGCGGCTGGAGCACACTCCCAAACTGGTGATTGCGGCGCTCAACGGTCACTGCGTGGGCGGCGGGCTGGAAATTGCCATGGCGGCCGACATCCGCATTGCACGTCAGGATGCCGGGAAGATCGGGCTGCCGGAAGTAAATCTCGGTGTTCTTCCGGGCACTGGCGGCACGCAACGGCTGTCACGCATGGTGGGCAAGAGCAAGGCGATCGAGCTGATGGTCACCGGCAATACCTTCTCCTTCGAGGAAGCGAAAGAACTGGGAATCATCAACGACATCTACGAGCGCGACAATTTCATGGAGAACATCATGGAATATGCACGCCAGTTCTGCCCGCCAAATAAGGCCTCCAAGGCGGTGGGACGCATCAAACGCGCGGTGCAGACGGGATGGGAGATTCCGATGGAATCCGCGCTGGCGGTGGAGCGGGAAAATCAGCAGTTGCTTTTCCAGAGTGAAGATGCCAAAGAAGGCTTGGCGGCGTATGTGGAGAAGCGGCCAGCGACGTTTAAAGCGAAGTAGTCAAAGCAAAAGCAACAACCACCAAGGACACGAAGTATCACTAAGGAAAGACAAGGGTGCAATCCTTCGTGTAACTTCGTGTCCTCGGTGGTTCAAAAGGTTTGGAAATTATGCCGGGTAAAGTCGCAAAGATCGGGACGTTTAGTGATTGGGTTGGACTCTTCGATGATTGGCGCAAAGACATCGGCGTCAATCACGACGAAATTGCCAACTTCAAGTTCGACACGCTGTTCGGCGCGATCGAGACCGAGGAAATCCAGTTTGGACATTTCAAAGGCCGCCGCAAGTGGGAGAACCTGCGCCAGGTGCCGACGCAGCAGATGCGCGATGCCATGATGAACATGATCGTCTATCAGGGCGACACGGAATTCGCCAGTGTGGAGCAGCAGCGCTATCTTTTTGAGAGCGCGCCCACGGACTGGGATCGCCGCGCCATCACCCGGGTGATGATCGAGGAGATGCGGCACGGCTGGCAGATGTGCGCGCTTTTAGTAGACCACTTCGGTTATTCCGGCAAGGTTGAAGCTCAGAAGATGCTCGAGCGCCGGGCATTTGAAAACAAACGCCTGCTGGGCGCGTTTAATGTCGACGTCGATAACTGGATGGATTTCTTCACCTACACCGACTTTGTCGATCGTGACGGCAAATTTCAGTTGCAGATGTTCAAGTATTCAGCCTTTGCGCCGCTGGGCCGCTCCATGTCCTACATGCTGCGCGAAGAGGCGTTTCACATGGGGACCGGAAACGATGGCCTCCGTCGCATCGTGCAGGCGGGAGTGATTCCCGGCTGGCTCATACAGAAATATCTCAACAAGTGGATTTCGAGTTCCTATGATCTGTTCGGGACTGACCACTCTTCCTCCGCGCATTGGGCTTATGTCTGGGGCATCAAGGGCCGGTATGACGAGCCCAAAAATGAGCAGGCCGCGGATCTCGACGAGCTGAACGATTACAATCGACACCTTTATCGCGATGAAGTGGCAGGGCTGATTGAGCGCTTCAATAGCGTATTAACCGCAGGACAGCCAAAGCTTTACGCGCCACACATCAAGTTCAACCGCAACATTGGCCGCTGGGCCGGGCAGAAGTTCCATGCCCTCACCGGCGAGGCAGTGGACGACGCTAATTACGAGGAACACCTTAAAGAATACATGCCGTCTCCAGAAGACAAGAAGCTGTTGCTGGACATCATCAGCAGCGAGAAAAAATGGATTGCGCCGAAAGAGGGAGCGCGCGATCCTCTGGCTTCGATTGGCGAGGTTCGCAAGTCGGCAATCAATTTGTGAGTTTGTAGTGGGCCGTCCGCCTGGGCGGCAGCGTTTTTTGGTAAAGACCCAGTTCCCAGTTACTAGTTCCCGGTTTTCAGTTAATTATGGGGATGACGCGTGCGGCGGTGATGCTATTTCGGCGCCTTACACTCTGGGCGAGCTCATGGTGGCGAGCGCGGCGCGCGAAATCCATGACGGCGAAGTAGTCTTTGTCGGGATGCGTCTGCCGCTGATTGCATTCGTGGTGGCGAAGAAAACGCACGCTCCCAATGCGGTTGGACTCTTCGAGAATGGCGTGATCCGGACGACGCCGGCTCCGGAACTGATTTACACCATGGCCGATCCCCCCAACATTCTGGGAGCAACTCAATGTCTGGATATGCTGGGCGTGATGAGCCTGCTGCAATCAGGGCGGGTGCATCTGGGTTTTCTCGGCGCCGCTGAAGTAGATCGTTTCGGCAATTTGAATTCGACTGAAGTGCGTGGGCCCAGGGGGCTGATCCGGTTGCCGGGATCAGGCGGGGCCTGCGATATCGCTTCGCTGGCGCAGCGGTTCGTTGCTTTGCTGGAGCACAGCAAAGAACGTTTGCCGGAACGAGTCGCGTACGTCACTAGTCCTGGAAACGGAGACGGTCCGGGCTGGCGGCAGCGAGTAGGACTGGCTCGAGGCGGCCCTGCGGCTGTGATTACTACGAAAGCCGTTTTGCGCTTCGGCGAGAATGGAGAGGCTTTCCTCTCGTCAATACATCCGGGCGTGGAAGTTGAAGATGTGGTGCGCAATACCGGATGGACGCTGCGAATTGCGGACGATTTGAGTTCGACGCCACAGCCAACTGCTGAGGAGTTGAAGGCGATCCGCGAATACGATAAAGACGGCTTCTGGACAAAATAGAATGGCAATCGAAGCAGCCACGAAGTTTTCGCGAATAACGCTGGATATCCGTCCACCCGCGGCGCGCATTTCTCTGCAAAATCCGCCGCTGAATGTCATAGACACTCCGATGCTGGAACAATTAACAGCGGCGCTGTCAGAAATTGAGGAGCGCGCCGATCTTTCCATAGTTGTGCTGAGCGGTTCGAGCAAAGCGTTTTCCGTAGGCGTGGACGTCGCGGATCACACTCCGGACAAAATCACGGGCATGCTGGAGAGGTTTCATGCCGTGGTTCGCGCCGTGATCAACTCCCGGAAGGTGACCATCGCGGCCGTGCATGGCCATTGTTTAGGTGGAGGAGCCGAGCTCGCAATGGTCTGTGACCTGGTTTACGCCGCTGACAATTCGACGTGGGCGTTTCCGGAAATCAAGCTGGGATGTTATCCGCCGGTGGCGGTCACGGCGTTGGCGGCGTTGGTCGGACAGAAGCACGCCGCGGATTTGATTCTGACTGGACGCAGCATCAGTGGTCAGGAAGCGGCGCGGATCGGCCTGGCGAATCGCGCGGTTCCCGAAGCGGAAGTGGAGGCCGCGGTCGAGGAGTCCGTGCGGCAACTTGCGGCTCTGAGTCCGGCTACCCTTGCCATCACCAAGAAGGCGATCTATGCCTGGGACTCGATGCATTTCGACAAGGGGCTGGCCCGCGCGGAAAAGATTTATCTCGACGAGTTAATGAAGACTGAAGACGTCCATGAGGGAATTCAGCGCTTTCCTGGCAGAAGCGTGCCCCGGCGTGGAAGGGAAAGTAAGCGGATAAGCGATGTCGAAACTGATCTCAATGCGCGAAGCCATTGCCGAGTTTGTGCCGGACGGCGCTTCGGTTGCGCTTGGTTTGCAGATGGAACAGATGATTCCGTTCGCCGCCGGTCACGAGATCGTTCGACAAAATAAGCGCGGGCTCACGCTGATTGGTCCGATCTCGGACATTCTGTTTGATCAGATGATTGCGGCTGGATGTGTCGAAAGGGTGATTGCCGCGTGGGTGGGGAATGTGATGATGGGATCGGCCTACAACTTTCGCCGGTCCGTCGAACAAGGCGAAGTGAAGGTCGTCAACATGACTAATCTGACCTTGGCATTGGCACTGCAGGCGGCGGCCATGGGAGTGCCGTTTCTGCCGACACGAAGCGCTCTGGGGAGTGACGTGGTACGGAATAATACTTTCTTCGCCGAGATCGAATCACCGTTCGCAGCGCGCGAGAACGGCGGCCCTGTGAAGCTGCATGCGGTGCGGGCTTTGTCTCCCGACATTGCTATCGTGCACTTGCAACGCGCCGACCGCGAGGGCAACGCGCATTGTTGGGGGAATTTTGGCGTGATGATTGAGGCTGTCCGGGCCGCCAAGCGAGTCATCGTCGTAACTGAAGAAATTGTCGAGGCTGGCGTGATCGCCAGCGATCCCAACCGCACCGTGATTCCAGGGTTTCTGGTGAGTGCGGTGGTCGAGTGCCGATACGGCGCGCATCCTTCGCCGGTGCAGGGATACTGCAAACGCGACGACGCTTTCTTCCGCCAGTATCACGAGCAAACGAAAACCAAAGCTGATACCGAGGCGTGGCTGCAACGCTGGATTCACAACATCGCCGATCGCCGCGCTTACATGAACCAGTTAGGTGCCTGCCGCGTCGATGAATTAGGCGTGCAGCAACATGCCTACGCAGCGCAAACGGATTTCGGGTATTGAAAGCTAGAGGCTAGAAGCCAGAAACTAGAAGTGACGAGTTGCTTTATGGACTTTGAAATCAGCGCTGGACAAGTAAAGGCTCTGCTCAAGCAAGGCGAAGCCATCACGTTGCTTGACGTGCGCGAGCCCTGGGAGTTGCAGAAGGCGAGTCTTGAGGGAAGCAAGAATATTCCCATGGGCGAAGTCCCCAGCCGGGCTCATCAGGAACTCGACCCCGAAGAGCATATCGTCGTGATCTGCCACCACGGCTTGCGTTCCTTGAGTGTCACCAATTGGCTTCGCCAGCAAGGCTTCGAAAAAGTGCAGTCCATGCGCGGCGGAATCGATGGCTGGGCCCGGACGCTAGACCCGAAGGTGCCGCTGTATTGAGCTTTTGGCTGTTAGCTCTTGGCTTTTAGCCAGGAGTTAGGAGCCGCACTACCGCGATGTAAACAGGTGTCCGAGCTTTTCCTTTTTCGTCTTGAGGTAATCTTCGGAATGGGCTGAGGGCGCGACTTCGCAGGGTACGCGTTCAGTTACGGTGATGCCGCCCTTCTCGAGTGCGGCCACCTTGTCGGGGTTGTTAGAAAGCAGACGTACCCTGGAAACGCCCAGTGCCTTCAGCATCTCCGCTGGCAGTGCAAACTCGCGGTGGTCGGCCCTGAAGCCGAGGCGTTCATTGGCTTCCACCGTGTCCAGTCCCTGGTCCTGCAGTTCATAGGCCTGCAACTTGGCCATCAGGCCGATGCCGCGGCCTTCCTGCTGTTCATAAATCAAAATGCCCGCGCCTTCCTGGGAGATCATTGCCAGCGCCATTTCCAGTTGCTCGCGGCAATCGCAGCGCAGCGATCCAAAGACGTCTCCGGTAAGGCACTGTGAGTGGATGCGTACCAGGGGCGGCGCGGAATGAATGTCGCCCATGACGAGAGCGACCGCATCTTCCTCCCGCGGCTGCTTGTCGGCGGCGAAGGTTCCCCGAAAGCCAAAGATACGGAACTGGCCCCAGCGGGTGGGGAAGTCGGCGGACGCAACCTGATGAACGGTATGAGAAGCCACAAAGCATTATAGCGGCAGGCACGAAACGGCTGCACGGCTGCGCAGCTTTGCTGCGACTCGAGGCGCTAACTCGGGGCGACGATTGGAGCTAACCCTTGCCCAGGCGGGGAAAATGGTAAAACACATCCTGCTTCGAGGGGATAGCGAGACCGTTTCGAGTGGCCGGGCGAAACCGCCAATTTTCCAGTGCTTCCAGCACCTTGCCGTCGATCGCGGGCGCCAGGCTTTGAATGACCACTTTCTGAACGATGTTTCCCTTGTCGTCAATCGTGACCTCAACCACCACATCGCCTTGAAGACCACCCAGTTCGGTGGTGGCGACCACGGGATCGGGGGAGACAACTGGCAGAGCGGGACGGACTTCGTCTCCTGATACCGGTCCCTCAAGCACCGTGCCCAGGGGTGAGCCAGCCGGACGAGCCTGAGCGACCGATCCTGGCGTCGCGGTTTCAGCATCGACGCCAAGCTTTGGATGTGGCATTTCACGCTTGGCTAGCTTTGCCGCCCGTTCACGCCGCTTCCAGGTGAGGCGTGCATTCAAAAGCTGATGAGCCGAGTCGCCCAACGTGCCTGGAGCCGTATCAGATGTAGCCTGAGTTCGCTGATCCGGCCAGTAGAGATGAGTAACCTGTGTGCCGTGATCGCCGTTCACCACAAAAGAGGGCGCGACAACCTTCGGAGCGGCCGCGTGCAGGAGCCAGAGCAAGAAAACGCAATGCAGCGCCACAGAGTAAAGCTGAGTACGAGGAACCTTGCGAACACCGGATTGTAGAGGGCTAAACATTTCGATCGAAACTGCACCCTTGCTTTATTAGACGTTGAAAACAGCGAGACGTAAACATGATTTTCTGCAGGTTTCTCTTGGATGAACCGGTTCGCGCAGTTTGGTCTGGAGTGGGAACGCTGCTAAAATCGCGTTACCGACTTTGCCGAGTGGGGCTATAGCTCAGCTGGGAGAGCGCATCGTTCGCAACGATGAGGTCGTCGGTTCGATCCCGACTAGCTCCACCAATAACTATTTCGCTAACATGACAACCTACCATTCTCTCTGACGGGTAGCAGTACTGAGTCTTCTCACTGAACCCTCAAGAGACCCCACAAATAGGGCCTGATGGAATTCCTCTGCAGGTCTCTTTTGTCGCCGCTTTGCTGTTAAACTCTCAGTTCACTTTTTCGTCCGAGGCGCCCTTGTCTTCTTCGCTCAAAATCTCACCCGCACTTCGAAAACGCGCCTCCCAGATTCAGGTTCTGCTCATGGACGTGGACGGCACCATGACTGACGGCGGCGTCATCCTGCTCAGTCAACCCGACGGCAGCGCACTTGAAATCAAGAATTTTGATGCCCATGACGGTCAGGGCCTTACGCTTGCTCACACGGCCGGCATTCGCACCGGCTGCATTACCGGCAGGGAGAGCGGGGCGCTGCTTCGGCGCGCCCGCGAAATGCACATGGACTTTATTTATGTGAAGCAGCCGGTAAAGATTCCCGCCTATGAAGAAATCCTGCAAAAGAGCGGGGTTCCTGAATTCGCCGTCGCCTTTGTGGGCGACGATTTGCCGGATCTTCCGGTGATGCGCCGCGTCGGACTGGCGGTGGCTGTCGGCGACGCCGTTCCTGAAGTAAAGAAGGCGGCGCATTTCACCACCAAAGCGCTGGCAGGCCATGGCGCCATTCGAGAGGCGGTCGAGCTAGTCCTCAAATCCAAAGGCATCTGGGAAGAAATGATCGACAAGGCGCGGGCGTAAAAACGAGCGCAGGCTACTTGAGCAGGATGCCAACGATCGAAGCTGACATTAAGTTCGCCATGGTGCCGGCAATCATGGCGCGGAAGCCTAGTTTGGCCAGTTCGCCGCGCTTGTTGGGCGCGAGCGCGCTGATGCCTCCAATCTGAATGCCAATGGAGCTGAAGTTGGCGAAACCGCAGAGCGCGAAAGTTGCGATCGCAAACGAACGGGGATCGAGCGCGGCTTTCTGCGCACCCAGCATCGAGTAAGCGACCAACTCGTTGATCACCATCCGGGTTCCCAGCAGGTTTCCCACCAGGCCGCACTCTTTCCACGGAATGCCGATCACGAAGGCGACGGGAGCAAAGATTACGCCGAACACCTGTTCCAGGCTGGACGGAAACCAACTGAAGACGTGATTGTGTATGCCGGCAAAAATACCATCCGTCAGGGCAATCAGCGCGAGGAAGGAAATCAGCATGGCGGCGATGTTCAGGGCCAGGTGAAGTCCGTCGATGGTGCCGCGGGTGATGGCCCCAAGCACGTTTTCGTCCTTGGGCATGGCCTCGGCGTCGATGTCAACCACCGGGGAATCTTTTTTCGCATTCGTCGTAGCGTCTTTCGTCGCGTCAGTTTTTCGGTGAGGACTGGTTACCGGTTCTTCGGTTTCGGGGACGAACATCTTTGCCATTAGGATGGTGCCCGGGGCAGTCATGATGACCGCGCTGAGCAGATGTTTGGCCTCCACGCCATAAAGAATGTATGCGCCCATGATGCCGCCGGAGACGTGGGCCATTCCCGCCGTCATGACCGTCATCAACTCGGAGCGGGTCAGCGACGGGAGGTAGGGCCGGATGGTGAGTGGCGCCTCGGTCTGGCCCATGAAGATGCTGGCGGCTACGTCCAGGGATTCGGCTCCGCTGGCGCCCATGCGGATCATGACTTTAGCCGCCTGGCGAATGATGAACTGCATGATGCCGTAGTGATAGAGCACGGCGAAGAATGCCGATATGAAAATTACGGTGGGCAGAACCTGGAAGGCGAAGATAAGGCCGAGTTGCCCGCCCTTCCTGCCTAGTTCGCCGAAGACCATTTGAGAACCGGCGAAGGAATACTGCAGAAACTTATTCACTCCATTGCCTGCCCATTCCAGAAGGTTGCGGCCGAAGCTGAATCGCAGCACAAAGAGCGCGAAAACAAATTGCAGGACTAGTCCGGTGACCACGGTCTTGACCCGGATCGCCCGGCGATTGCTGGAAAACAGGTAGGCGAGCCCGAGCATGGTGATCAAACCCAGCAGCCCTGTCAGACGGCCCATGAAAGACTCCGGGAGCACAAAATTTACTTGATCGGAGCGAGATCATTGCTGCGTTGTCTTGCCGGAAACAACGCGATGGATCAGAGGCCGCTTCACCGCAGGCGGCCGGTCCGCGATGCGGTAAGCCTGTTGCAGCAGTCCCTGAGCCTCTGCGAGTCGGGTATCGGAATTGTAGTGAATGGTGCACAGCGGCTCACCCTCACGAACCGGTTCTCCAACTTTGCGGTGCAGTACCAGCCCTACCGCGGGATCAATAACATCCTCTTTCTTTTCCCGTCCGCCACCCAGTACCAGACTGGCTACCCCGACTTGCTCGCATTGAATGCCGGCAACGAATCCCGAGGATGGACTCAGAAGCTCTGCCCGATGCCGAGCGTGCGGCAGCCACGAAAGATCGTGAATGACGCCGGCGTCGCCCGATTGTTGCATGATGATCTCGCGGAATTTCTTGAGCGCCGCGCCGCTGCTGATCATCTCGTATGCCAACTTGCGTCCCTCCTCCACGCCAGGCGTGCGTTCCGCAAGGTAAAACATCCAGGCCGACAGCTCGACTGAGACTTCAATCAAGTCGGCAGGCCCGCCGCCCTTCATCACTTCGATACACTCTTCCACTTCGAGCGCGTTACCAACTTTCAGTCCCAGAGGCTGGTCCATGTCGGTGATCAGCGCGACCATCTTCTTGCCCATGCGCTCGCCGGTTTCGACCATCAGTTCCGCCAGGTGAACCGAATCTTCCTCGGTCTTCATAAATGCGCCAGAACCGGTCTTCACGTCCAGCACCAGACCATCGATGCCCTCCGCCAGCTTCTTGCTCATGATCGAAGCGCAGATCAGATTGGGGCTCTCGACGGTCGCGGTGACATCGCGGAGAGCGTATAGCTTCTTGTCGGCGGGCGCGATCTCGGCCGTCTGCCCGATCATGCCACAGCCGCAGGTCTGGAGCACGCGGCGAAATTCGCTCAAGGATAGATTGATATCGAAGCCGGGAATGGATTGAAGCTTGTCCAGTGTGCCGCCGGTGTGGCCAAGTCCGCGGCCGCTGATCATGGGTACGATCACGCCGGCGGCAGCGACTACCGGGGCGATGATCAGCGATGTCTTGTCGCCCACGCCGCCGGTGGAATGCTTGTCGATCTTGGCGCCCGCAATGTCCGAGAGATCGAGGACCTCACCGGAGTGCAGCATGGCGCCGGTGAGTGCGCTCAGTTCAGGTCCCGTCATTCCGCGGATGACCACGGCCATCAACCAGGCCGCCATCTGGTAGTCGGGAATTGCATCTCGCGTGTAGGCACGAACCAGGAACTCAATTTCATCGGAAGAAAGTTCACCGCCATCGCGTTTTTTGCGGATGAGGTCGAGAGGACGCATGCTGATGGATGGAGCGGGCGAGGTGACCGAGCTTTTTGACATCTGTCTCCGTGCGCTGCGAACAGGGAAGCTTACCTTGCAGGATGGTGTGGTGGAAAGTACTTCCTGTCCCGAGTAGTCGCTATAACCGAAAGCCCTCGGGAAGCAGCTTCGTAATTGCCATCTGCTCGGTGCCGGACTGACCCTTGAACAAGACCAGGGCATCGGGACCGAATTCAAAGATGACCTGGCGGCAGGCGCCGCATGGAGCGCAGGGGCCATCCTTTTCGGTGGCGACGGCAACTGCCTTGATCCGCATGCCGGTCCCTTCGGCGGCGACGGCGGCGAAGATGGCGTTACGCTCGGCGCAGATAGTTAGTCCGTAGGAAGCATTTTCCACGTTGCAGCCGGAATACAGATTGCCCCGCTCGGTCAGGATTGTCGATCCGACCCGAAAGTTGGAATAGGGAGCGTGCGCATTCTTGAAGGCAGCGCGGGCGGAGGACAACATTTTTTCCTGCTGTTCGGGTGCGAGGGTTGCGGGCATTTATCTAGTCCTTTGCTTTAGCTGGCAGAACACAAGGTCCCTCCACTGCGCTTGCTGCGCTGCGCTCCGGTCGGGATGACAGAGTTTTCGAGTTTTGCTAGATCGCTGGGCAGGCGCCTCTTTTAATGAACTCTCCTTGGCCCGGCCTGCCAAAAAACTTGTCGCCTTCGACCAGCACGCGACCGCGCGAGAGCACGACGTCGGGCATTCCTGTCACTTTGATTCCTTCAAACATGGAGTAGTCCACGCGCATGTGGTGGGTCTTCGCGCTGATGGTGTGCTCGCGTTTGGGATCGAAGATCACCAGATCGGCATCGCTGCCCACCGCGATCGTGCCCTTGCGCGGATACAGACCGAACAGTTTCGCCGGCGCGGTCGCAACCAGTTCCACGAACCTGTTCACGCTGAAGCGTCCCTGCGCGACTCCGCCCGAGTACACCAGGCTCATGCGATGTTCGATGCCCGGGCCGCCATTGGGAATCTTGGTGAAGTCGCCAATCCCCATTTCCTTCTGCTCCTTGTAGCAAAAGGGACAATGATCGGTGGAAACCACCTGCAGGTGATCGTGTTTCAGGCCCTTCCATAACTCTTCCTGGTTCCACTTTTCGCGCAGCGGCGGCGTGAAAACGTACTTGGCGCCTTCGAAGCCCGGGGCGTCCATATTTTCGAGCGAAAGATATAAGTATTGCGGACAAGTTTCCGCATAGACAGGCAATCCGCGATCGCGGGCTTCTCGAACTTTTTCCAGCGCGTCGTTGCAACTCAGATGGACGATATAAACGGGTGCATCAGCCATTTCCGCCAGCGCGATGGCTCGAGACGTCGCTTCCGCCTCAGCCGTCGTGGGACGGGTGAGCGCGTGATACTTGGGCGCGGTCTTGCCTTCCGCCAGCGCCTGCTTGACGATCACGTCGATGGCGCCGCCGTTTTCCGCGTGCATACAAACCATCGCTCCGGCTTTGGCGGAGGTGCGCATGGCTTTGAAAATGCTGGCGTCATCGAGCATGAAAACGCCCGGATAAGCCATGAAAAGCTTGAAGCTGGTGATGCCCTCGCGCACCAGTTGCGGCATTTCCGCAAGCTGCGCGTCCGGGAGGTCCGTGATGATGCAGTGGAATCCGTAATCGGAGACTGCTTTCGATGAAGCTTTCTGCATCCAGGTATCGAAGGCGGTGCGCAGAGATTGCCCTTTGTACTGAATAGCAAAGTCGATCAGGGTAGTGGTGCCGCCGAAGGCAGCGGCGCGCGTGCCAGTTTCAAAATCATCGGCGCTGGTGGTGCCGCCGAACGGCATATCCAGGTGAGTGTGGACGTCAATGCCTCCCGGAAACACATACTTGCCGGTAGCATCGATCAGTCGCTTGGCATTCTCCCTGGGCAAGGCACTGCCGAGGGCGACCACTCGCCCGTTTTCAATCGCAACATCGGCCCGGCAAGTGTCGGTTGCCGTGACCACATTGCCGTTGGTAATGACGGTGTCGAACCCCATTGGCTAATCCCCTGTGTTGTGCGAGCCCGCTGTCCGGGTGAAAGCGTGATGTATTCTATTCCATAAACCTGCAGCTTTGCCTTGGCCGCGCGCCGCGAAAGGGAAACGCATGAAGTTCGGAATCACCATCAAGCCGGATCTGTCCGTGGAGCGCATTGTCGCGCTCACCCGGCAAGCGGAAGAATCTGGATTCGAGTACGGCTGGATTTTCGACTCGCACGTGCTGTGGAAGGAGCCGTATCCGCTCCTGGCCTTGATGGCAAACGGCACGCGCAAGATGAAACTGGGTCCGTGCGTGACCAACCCGGCGGTGCGCGACCTCACCGTCACCGCCAGCCTGTTCGCAACCCTCAACCTGATTTCTGGCGGACGGATGCAGTTGGGAATCGGGCGTGGCGACAGCTCGCGGCGGGTGTTGGGAAAAAAGCCCGTCACCCCAGCCGAACTTGAAAAAGCAGTGCTGACTTTTCGTGAGCTGACCGCCGGACACGAAGTTCAATTTGAAGGACAGCCGACCAGACTGACCTGGGCGAAGGGTTCGCCGCCAGTCTGGATCGCAGGCTACGGACCCAAGGTTCTGCACCTGGCGGGGCGCATCGCCGATGGCGTGATCTTGCAGTTTGCCGAGCCTGACCTGATTGCCTGGTGTCTGGGATTTGTCCGGGAAGGCGCAAAGGAAGCGGGACGCGATCCGAAATCGATCGAGATTATGGCCGCCGCGCCGGTGTGGGTTTCCGATGACCTCGCGGTGGCACGGCAACGGGTGCGCTGGTTTCCGGCGCTGGTGTCCAATCACGTAGTCGACCTGATCTCCCGCTACAAGCCCGAAGATCTTCCGCCGGCGCTTACTTCCTACGTGAAGAACCGGTCGGGCTACGACTACCACCATCACGCCGAGGTGGGAAGCGACAATGCCAGCTTCGTCTCCGATGAAGTGGTGGACCGCTTCTGCCTGGTGGGGCCGGTGGAGGCGCATCGCAAGAAATTGAAAGAGCTGGCTGCCGTGGGCGTAACCCAGTTCAACATCTACCTCATGTGCGGCGACGAAGAGCAGACGCTGGAAATTTACAAGAAGGAAGTGCTGCCCAAGTCTGTTGGTGCAGCTTAGACGCGCTGGCAGTCGCGCAAATAATATTCAGCTCGAAACTGTCTCTCACAAGTCCGGATTCTCGCTCCGTCAAGTAACATGTCGGGTTGGGTGCGAGCACACTTTGGACTCGAAAGCCACGCAGATCGAATCCACTTCCGGTAAAACCCAGGCAAGTCCGGCGCCGGCGACCACGCCGCCGGCATGGTTTCGTTTTCTTGTTCCCTCCACCACCGATCTGGTTTTCATCATTCTGCTTGTGGCCATGACTGGCGGGATTCTCGCTCCCCGCCTGTTGGGCGATGCCAGCATCGGATGGCACATCCGCAACGGCGATCTGATGCTGCAGTCGCACTCCATCACCCGCACCGACCCGTTCTCGGTCACCATGGGCGGGCAGGCCTGGTATGCGTGGGAGTGGCTGTACGACCTCGCGATCGCCGGCATCCATCAGTGGTTTGGGCTTGATGGAGTTATCTTTGCGACGGCAGTGATCATCGCCGCGACGTTCGCGCTGACTCTGCGCTTGAGCCTGCGGCGCGGCGCGAGCTTGCCTATCGCCGTGGTCCTGCTGGCGTTTGCCCTGGGCGCATCCATGATTCATCTGTTCGCGCGACCGCATGTGCTGAGCTGGCTCTTTACCGTGATTTGGTTCCAGGTGTTGGACAGCAGCGAAAGTACGGGCCCTCGGGAGAGCAGGCGGCTGTGGTGGCTGCCGGTGCTGATGCTGCTCTGGGTCAATGTGCACGGAGGATTCGTGCTGGGCTTCGTGCTGCTCGGGCTCTATCTGTTGAGCGATGCAATTCGCTACTTCCGCGCCCGGCAACAGGGTCAAACGCAGGAAATGCAAAGTCTCGCAAGTCGTCTAAGAGAGTTGGGACTGGTGACTGCCGCTGCGTTTGGCGCGAGCCTGGTTAATCCGTACGGCTACAAGCTGCACGTGCATGTTTACCGTTACCTGTCCAGCCGCTGGCTGATGAATCATATCGACGAGTTCCTCTCGCCCGACTTTCACGGCGTGGCTCAGCAATGCTTTGTAGCCATAGTGCTGATCACGATAGTCACGCTGGCGGTTGCCGGCAGGAAGTTGACCCTTTCGCGATTATTCGTTCTGCTGTTTGCCGCCTATAGCGGTCTCTATGCTTCGCGCAGTCTCCCGGTATCATCCTTACTCATCACGCTCATCGTCGCTCCGCTATTGACGCAAGCGATCGCCGACGCCAGCACAAATTCGAATCTCTCGTTACGGCTGCGTGCGTTGCTGTCGCGGTGGCAGTCCTTCGGCTCCCGCATCTCGCGTACGGAGATGACTTTCAGGGGACATGGATGGGCTCTGCTCGCGGTTGCCGCCGGAGTGCTGGCGTGCACACAGCAGGGAAGAATCGGCCGCTATCAATGGATGGACGCTCATTTCGATGGCAAGCACCTTCCGGTGCAGGCCGCCGAAGCTATTGCCCAGCGCGAACTTCGCGAACCGATTTTCGCGCCTGACTCCTGGGGCGGATATCTGATCTATCGCCTCTATCCGACGAATAAAGTTTTTGTGGACGACCGGCATGATCTCTATGGAGAAGAGTTTTTAAAAGACTACCTGAAGGCGGTGCGGCTGACCCCCGACTGGGATAAGTTTCTGAACGAGAAAAAAGTTAATTGGGTTCTGGTGCCAAGTGAGTCGCCGCTGGCGAACATGCTGGAGGAGACATCGCGTTGGAAGATGGTTTACCGGGATGGCACGGCTGTATTGTTTGAACGAACGACAGGGTAGAACAGGATCTGCTAGAACTGGTCGTCGGTGTTTATATTGAATCCTAGAATGGCGTTGACTTCGATTGGCTGATCTCCGCGCAGAGCGGGACGGAACTTCCATCCGTTAAGCGCGGCCAGCACCTTGCTGGTCATCACCGCGGAGGCGGGTTCGAGCACCTGCGGCTTACGTAACAATCCCGATCGGTCGACGACGCAGGCGATTACGAGCCGGGCCTTGGGTAGTCCTGCGGGCAAATCGGTACGCATCGCCTGAGGCGCGGCCAGATCCTCGGCGTAAGCGTGAACCTCTGAGGCAGGGTCGGCAAACTGCATCACCGCCGTTCCCAACTGAGTCTCAAGATAGATGGTGTAAACTTTCTCGCCCTTGAGCCGCCCATAGAAGTTGAAGGCGCCTCCGGAGTGGGAAGTCGCAATCACCGTGATGTCCGGGCCGCGATCTTTGGGGTTGGTGTTCGAGCGTCCGGTCCGCAGTGGGCTTATTTGCGCCTGAGCTGAAGCTGGGCAGGTTCACCACGTTGCTGCTGCCTCCCTTGACCGAAACTCCAGGCATTGCGGGCGAGCCGTTGGTTCCGGTGCCTGCGCCTCCGGGGCCGGGATAAGGCGAAATTCCTCCGCGTGCATTGGGGTCGGACCCAGGACCCGTACCTTCTCTTCCAGCTCCCGAGCCGGGACCAGAGAAGCCGCTGCCCGGACCGTCACCGCGTCCGATGCCTGCGCCGCCGCCCGACCCTCCGAGCCCCGGCTTATCCCCGCCGGATGGCGACATAGCCAGAGCGCCGCTGCCTCCGTTGCCGGGCAGGCCGAGCTTCGAACCAGGCTGGCTGGAAACCACGACGCCAGAATTGCTGCCCCCGCCATTGCTGCTGGGCGGGGCGGCGGCTGATCCCGCATCCAGCGGACCGCCAAATCCGGTCCCGCGACTACCTCTGCCCTGGCCGGAAAGCGAACTTCCGCCCGACATCGAAGGAGGCGGCGGCACCACGGACGTGCCCGAGCCCATGCCCCCGGCCATGGAACGTTCCGCCGAGCCAGCCCCCAACTGAACAGTCGGCGGCACCACGGACGTGCTGCCAAAGCCGGTAACCGAGCGATGCTCGGTCGAGTTGCTGCTCACCTGCACCGTGGGAGGAACAATCTGCTTCTGCAGTTCATCGGCTCCAAATCCAGGCCCGGTGGGGGTGATCTCGCGAGTGACCGTGGGTGCGGGAGCCACCACGCTGGGAGCCGGCATAGCCAGCCGCGGATTCAGATTCGTGGTTTGCTCGGGCGCCGAAACCGGGGGAGGCACCACCTGCACAGCTTGTGATCCAGGCTGATGAACCATGGCCAATTCGCGCTGCGGCGCATCCGCGCTGGGTGGTACCACGCCGGGATTGAGATTGGGCGCGGCCCGCAGTTGTTCGGGCACCTGGGGAGCGGGCGCCACCGCGGTTTCCGAAAGCGCTGGCGCGTGCAGGGAAGAGCGCATTCCCTCGGCGGGGGCGGGTCCAGGTAGCGCCTTCAGCGCGAGCAGATTTGCCACCGCGGAATTTGAGACCGGCAGATTCATCTTGGGAGCGTCGGCCACAGTTTCACGAACGTTGGCCCCGCGCGCGACCCGTATGGTTTGGGTCGGATGATGGGCTTCTTGGCCGCCCGCGCGGCCGGATCGCCCCGCTTGCGCCCCACCCACGTCTTCAGTTCGCGGCAGCTCGTTCCCGGTGTAGTAGATGATGTCGTACTTGGGTTTTGGCGGCGGCTCGTAGGGTTGCAGGCTGGCCAGCTTTGCCGGCAGCACGATGATAGCGATCAGCAGGGTCAACTCAAACAGCCACGAAATCAGAATGCCCCAGTAGGGAAACAGCCCGGTCTCGGCTTCTCCCGCCAGTTTTTTGGGCGAGCGGCCGAGCGCCGGCCCGATGGCGGAGAGAAATTCCTCCCGCCGGGACGACCACTCAACCAGAAGTTTGGGGCCTTCGTTCACGCCTGCGCCGCCTCCCCTGCTGCTTCAACGGCAACTGGTTCAAGAGTAATCTCGATTTCATCCCCGATGGCGGTGTGAGTTGCGCTCAGCGTGCGATCCGGCAATTCCAGCACCGAAGCGGCGCGCAGGCGAACCGGAGCCACACGCCAGGGCTTCAGATTTTCTTCGATGTGAACCACCACTTTGTCACCATCCAGATAGATAACGTCGATCGGGAAGCGCATCGCGAACGTGTGTACTCCATGGCAAGGAACGATCCACAGACCTTGTCCAGCGGGAAAGCTTGCGGCCTCCGTGCCCATCAGGCCGCGGAAGCGGGACCAGTGCGTGCCCGCGAGGCGCACATGCGTGGCCAGGTAGGCATTGCGGGTGCGATTGAGGGCATATCCCCTGGGGCCTGGCACTGACATCACAACTCCTAGCCTCGGAACTGCCTGACTCGATCCTGCGGCCAAGGTGCGCTCACTGTCCACCCTGCGGTCTCAGGATACGAAACAGTTCAATAATAGCCGGGCCCAGAGTCACGAAGATGATGGAGGGAAGTACAAACAGAACCAGGGGGACAATCATCTTGATAGTGGTTTTTGCAGCCTGTTCCTCGGCCCGCTGGCGCCGTTCGGTACGCAGAGAATCAGAGTGAATACGGAGCGCCTGGCTGACGCTGGTTCCGAAGCGGTCGGTCTGGATCAAAGTTGTAACCAGCGCCCGCACATCGTCCACGCCAGTCCGATCTACAAGATTTCTCAGGGCCTCGGCGCGCGGCTTGCCAGCGCGCATTTCAAGGTTCACCAGATGGAATTCATCGCTCAGGTCGGGGTGGGCATGGCGCAGGTCCTCGCCGACTCGCATCAGTGCCTGATCCAGCGCCAGGCCGACCTCGACGCAGATCACGGTGAGGTCAAGCGCGTCCGGCAATGCCAGGGTGATCCGCCGCTGGCGGTTGCGGATCATGCGCTTGAGAACAAATCGTGGAATGAAGAAACCAAAGGCTCCCACTCCGATCATCAGAAGCAGATCGAGATTGCCCTGGACGACCAGCACAATGGCCATTCCGAACAAGGCCAGCAGCATCCGGCTGCCCATATAAATCGTCATGTGGCGAGGCTCGCGATAGCCGGCCTGAATCAGCCATTTTCGCGTGCGCGATACGTCGCTGGGCGATAGCGGAAGGGCCTTGCTCAGCGGATCGAGCGCCTGTTCCAGTCGCTCCTTGAAGGCCGGCTTTTCCTTGGGCTCGGTGCGTTGCCAGCCCAGGGCGCGCAGGCGCGAACCCAGCACCGAAAATGGTGCATAGGCCGCCGCCCCGAAGGAAAACACGACCAGGGCGATGGTCAGGAACAGAATGATTGCGAGCGCCAGAGCCATAGATGAGCCTAAGTAAAGACGAAACTTAAAAAACTAAACCTGAATCTGAATCACTCTTCGAATCACGAAATATCCGATCGTCTGCAGCGTGATTCCCACCACCAGCAAGGCGTGTCCGATGGGGTCTTCAAACAGCGGCCGGATAAATGTGGGATTCATCAACTGCATGGTCACAATGATGATGGGCGGCAATCCCATCAGCAGCAGCATGGTCATCCGCCCCTGGGCGGTATGGACGCGCACCTGCCGCATGATCTTGAAGCGTTCCCGAATTACATAAGAAAGATTGTCGAGAATTTCCGCAAGATTGCCGCCGGTTTCGCGCTGCAGCATGACCGCGGTGACGAAGAACTTCACATCCACCAGAGGCACGCGTTCGGTCAGATTCATCAGCGCGTCACGCACCGGAAGGCCGAATTTCTGCTCTTCGAAGAGTTTGCGAAACTCGGAGGCCACGGGATCGGCGATCTCGTTGGCGATCAGTTCGAGCGCGGTGGTGAAAGCATGGCCGGCCCGGACAGCCCGGGCCAGAGTGTCAATCGCTTCGGGAAAAAGCTCTTCGAACTTCTGGAAGCGTTTGTTCCTCTTGTAGCTGGCGTACGAGTAAGGCAGGAACATGCCGATCAGCACGCCCAGCCAGGCCATTTGCGGAAAGCCGCTGAACAACAGAACGATCAAACCCAGGGCCGCCCCGCTGGCGATGCCCAGCAGCAGAACATTGCCGGCGCGGCTTTTTACGTCGGCTTGTTCGAGCAGGGTCTGGAGGCTTGAGATGCTGGCGGAACGGCGCAGAAGGCTGTCGAGCGCCGGAATCTTGCTCAACATTTCATCGCGCAGACAGGGCAAGATTCTCGCCCGCGTCGCGCTCCGGAGTCTTCTGCACGGTATCGAGGCGTTCGCGCAGCAGGCGCGCCTTGGAGCTGCGTTCGTCGAGCAGGGAAGCCACGACAAACACCCCGAGCGCAACCACCACAAACACCGCAATGGAAATCAAAATGAACATGTAGTCAGCAAGCCCAAACCAACAATGCCGTAGAGACGTAGATTGCTACGTCTCCGTTACGAACCCAAACCTGCGTACTTCGGTACGCAATCTCCCTAGACCTCCATCCGGGAATCAAACAGCGCGGGACGCAGGCGGTGACCGGCGGTAGCCAGCCGGTCGGCAAAGTGCGGCCGTATGCCGGTAGCGCGGAATGCGCCTTTCACTTTTCCATTTTCATCAATCCCGGTTCGATCGAACACGAAAATGTCCTGCATGGAGATGACCTCACCTTCCATGCCGGTGACTTCGGAGATCGTCATCACCTTGCGGGTGCCATCGGAGAGCCGGGCGATCTGGACCACGGCGTGAAAGGCGGCGGCGATCTGGTGCCGCATGGCGCGCTCCGGGATATTGAGATTGGCCATGGAGCACATGTTCTCGATGCGGGCCAGCGCGTCGCGTTGAGTGTTGGCGTGGACCGTGGTCAGCGAACCCTCGTGACCGGTATTCATGGCCTGCAACATGTCAAAGGCTTCTTCGCCGCGAACCTCGCCCACCACGATGCGATCCGGACGCATACGCAGGCTGTTGATGACTAATTGCCTCTGTCGCACCGCGCCCTTGCCTTCAATGTTGGGCGGACGGGTTTCCAGGCGCACCACATGCTCCTGCTTCATCTGCAATTCAGCCGCGTCTTCGATAGTGACGATCCGGTCGGAATTCGGGATGTAGCCCGAGAGCACGTTCAGCAGCGTGGTTTTGCCGGCGCCGGTTCCTCCGGAGATCAGAAAGTTCAGCCGCCCTTTCACCATGGCCGAGAGCAACTCCAGCATGGGCTCCGTCATGGTCTTGTTTTCGATCATGTTGCGGGCCGTAACCGGATCCCGGCCGAAGCGGCGAATGGAAAGACAGGGACCGTCGATCGCCAGAGGCGGGATGATGGCATTCACGCGCGAACCGTCCGCCAGGCGCGCATCCACCATGGGAGATGACTCATCCACGCGCCTTCCCACGCGGGAGACGATGCGGTCGATGATCTGCATCAGGTGGGCATTGTCCTTGAAGCTCAGGCCGGTGGGTTCGAGTTTGCCCGCCCGTTCCACGTAGACCTTGTTGTAGCGGTTGACCAGGATGTCGGAGACAGTTGGATCTTTGAGCAGCGGTTCCAGCGGACCCAGGCCGAAGATTTCGTCCAGAATCTCCCGCGCCAGCCGCTCGCGCTCGGCGAAGCTGAGCGGTACGGCCTCGCTGTTGACCGTGTTACGGATCAGCAGCAGAACTTCTTCGCGAGCCGCGGCGCTGGGGGTGCGCCCCAGTTTTTCAAGATCGAGCCGATCCAGAATCTTGCGATGAAGATCGGCTTTGACCTGCTGGTACTCGGCCCTCTCGAAGGTCTGCAAATTCGACATAGTCTTAAGCTAAATAGCCGGGTTGGCCGCGGTCAACCTAACCTTAGGGAAAGCCCCACTGTCGTAACCAGTTACAGGACTGGAGGCCGGGCCGCCTCCAAGAAGCGGACCTCAGCGGCTAAAGCCGCAGCTCTATAGTAGCTGGCGGCACGACTGAAGTCGTGCCCTTCCCAATTTTCGACCTTCCCAATCGCGACCTTTTCAGGGCTTCTGCAATCTGAAGCCCCTATTCGCCAACATTCCCCAATTCGCGGCCTTCTCGAAATTCTCTGATCCCAAGCCCTAACACTGCCGGCGCTTTACCAGCGCCTACACCGTCTTGAACAGCGACCAGGCTTTGCGCTTCACGTCGATATCGTTCTCGGTCAATACCGCGGCCAGGCCGGCAAAAGACTTCGCCATTTCGCTGTAGCTCTGCTGCATCAGCGGAACCCCGCGATCGATGGCTGCCGAAACCGCGAAATACTGATTGGGAATCTTCCACAGAAGCTTGACTCCCGCGGCCGCCTCGGCGTCGGCCTCGCTGAAGCCGGCGATCTTGCGGAAGCGGTTAAGCACCAGACGCACTCTCTCCCGTCCGCCGGTCTCGCCGAGATATTTTTGTATCCGGGTCGCGCTCCACAGTGACGCAACGTCGGCATGGGCAACCAGGAGGACGGTTTCTGAAAGGTTGACATACCAGCCGGGTGGTAGCATCCACGCGCGACGAAGCGTCCACCACCACGTAGCGGAAGTGGCCCACCAGCAGATCGAACAAACGCGCAAACTCGGCGGTGGCCGGTTCGACGGCCACAGGCGTAGCCGCACCCGCCAGCAGTTGCAGGCCGCCGCTGTGCCGCGTCATAAAGCTCTCCAGCAACGAACTGTCGAGGCGATGCAGGTTGCGCACCGCATCGTTCACCGTGAACTGGGGCTTCAGGTTCATGTGCAACGAAGAATGTCCCAGCGGAGCGATATCCACCAGGGCCACTTTGCCGTGAGCGGAGTGCAGGGCGAGGGCCAAATTCACGGCTGTGGTGGTGGCGCCGCTGCCACCCTTGGCATTGACCACGGTAAAAACCTTGCCCCTGGGTCCATCCCGGTCCACTTTTCGTTGCGCCGCCGTGAGCCGGATGAAAGCTTCCAGAAGATCGGTGGTGGTGGTAGGACGCTCAATGAATTCGCGGGCGCCGGCGCGCATCGCGCTGACGATTACCTGGGGCTGCGACATGCTGCCCACGGCAAACACCACCGCGTCGCTCACGTCCTGGTGGATCATTTCGATGGAGCGTAACGCCAGAGTGTGGTTATCGGTGAGGAACATCGACCAGAACGACTGCGGGATTGGCACTCTGGATTCGTCGTAGAACGGGGTCGGTCGCCACCACCGGATAAGTGGCGCAAGTATGCACGACTCGCGCCACGCTGGTGCCGTCGACCAGAACCTGCAGCACCGCGCGCTGCTCGTTATCCTGCGCGACGATTACGACTGGAAGCTCGGGCATGGTCCTTCGGGTCCCTTACAGATAATTCTTACAACTCAATACATCCGCGCGCATGAACTACGACCCGCCGTGAGCGGCCCTGGTATTCATTTCTTGTCGCCCGACGGTTTCTTGTCGTCGAACTTGTCTTTATCCATGAACGGCTGATGGATTATTGGGCAACGTCGGCGGCTGCGTGCTCGGCGAAAGCCGCCGCGCCGTGCACAGCACCATCAACTCGGAATTGGTCTTCTGCGCGCTCTTGCTCTTGAAGAAATTGCCCAAAATCGGGATATCGCCCAATCCGGGGACCTTGTTGTAGAGATCAGTCACCCGGTTGTCGATCAATCCCGCAATCACGAAGCTCTGGCCATCCTGCAGCTCGAACTCGGTCTCCGCCTTGCGCGTGCTCAAGGCCGGCACCGTAAATCCGGAGATGGTGAGAGCATTGGCGAAATCCAGGGTGCTGACCGACGGAGCTACTCTCAGATGGATATTTCCGTTCGGCATAATCACCGGAGTAAATTTTAACTGCACGCCGAATTCCTTGAAGGAAATCGTCACCGCCGTAAATCCCTGACCCGGCTGCACGATAGGGAAGGGAAATTCTCCGCCGGCCAGGAAGCTGGCTTCCTTGCCGTTCACCGCGATCAGGTTCGGCTCCGCCAGAATCTGCAAGCAGGTTCTTCTGCTGCAGGGCTTTGATGACTGCGCCGATATTGACGTCGGTACGGGTAATAAAAAGATTGAGAAAGTCGGACACGTTCACCGTCGGCGGCGTCGGCGGTCGTGGTGGTGGTGGTAGCTGCCGCCGCTGGTCGTGGTGGTCGCAGCCTGGTTGGTCACCGTGAGCGAGCCGAATTGCCCGGTCTGGCTGAGCGCGACCGTGTTGCCCAGACCTGGGGCAAACAATATTGATTCCGAACTGGGTGATGGCCGAGCGATCGACTTCAGCGAACCTCACCTCGAGCAGCACTTCCTGCGCCCCCACCGGGCCGAAGGTCAGGACATTGACCACATTTTTGGAATAAGCCTCGGCGATCATGCCGGCACGCTTGGAAACATCTTCGGTGGAGACGTGTCCGGAGAGCACGATGGCGGACCGCGACGGCGAAACCGCAGATCTGCTCGTCAGGGAAGACTCGCTTTTCTTCTTCCGCCGCCGCGCGCACGTCCACATCAACCCGCAAGTCGAAGCTGCGCGAGCGTTCCAGTTCATCCCAGATCAACAACGAAACCTCGCCGGCGGCGCGGCCGTGCACCAGAATCTGGGTAGGCGTGACCACCAGGGCGTCGGCGACGGCGTCATCGGTGACGGAGATTCTTTTCAGCCGCTCGGTGGTGTTAATGAGCAACGACTTGCCCACCAGAACGCGCAAGGGCGCAGCTCCTTGAGCTTCGGCCTGAGGCGCTTGCGAATTCGCATCCGGGCCCGGAGCCTGGACCTGGTCGGGAGCCTGATCGGTTGGCGGCGGCGCCGGCGGCTGGCTGATCCTGACCCAGGGCTCCGACGGTGGCGAACAGCAACACCATCAGAAACAAAGTCGCCGGAAGCGTCCGGTTGGTCTTCATTTCGCAATTCTCCCAAATGCGGGAGCGGGTCGACATGTCTTCTTCCTCGGAGTGCGGACTTGTCCTAGAACTTGGTTTCGGTGGTTTTCGTTCCCTTGATCACCTGGACCGAGTACGCCGATGGCGGCGTCGGCGGTAAGGTCTGGACGGTGTGTGCTTCGTCGTTTGCGGCCGCGTACCGCGGCAACGGGCGCCGGCGCGGGAACACCCTTATAAAGGGAGCCGGTGCTCACCGATGCCAGTTCCTGCTGCTTGGTGTCCAGGGGTTACGCAACGACAACTGAATTTTTCCTTCAGTAGTCGCCAGCGTAAGTTTCTGAGCGTCGTCGGGAGAAACCAGCAAGGTGATGACCGGCGTCAGTTGCGGTTCGCCGGCCGTATTGCGCTCCAGTTTCTGTCCGGTGGCGATAACCGCCACGTTTTCCAGCACCGTGGTAGTTCGCTGATCGGCGGCATTGGTGGGATTGCCGGTGAGCAGCACATCCACCCGCGTTCCAGGCACCACGAAACCGGCGACTCCGATGACTTCATTGACCCGCACCGAAACCGCGCGCATTCCCGGTGGAATCAGAGATGGCATTCCCGACCCGGCGTTTTCCCCAGCCAGTTTGTTGGGCAGGAAGAACTCTCCCTTGGCGATGGGCAACACCGCGCCTCGGCCCACCACGGAAGACTTCGAGATGAAAGCAGTTGGGAGGCAGATCGGCTGCGGGGAAGCGCACCACTTTTACGTCCCGGTCTTCAATCTTGGCTCCCACCGGAACGTCGTTGGCTGCGACCACTACATCCACGCCCGGAGGTTGGTCACCGCCGGCGCGCGTTTGCAGGGAGCGGTACACGGTGAAGCTCACGATTGCGCCCAGTGCCAGGGCGACAAATCCGATCAACAAAAGCCGGGTGCGATTCATGACTGCTCCTCAAGCTCGAAACGCACTCGCGCGAAGCTGTCCAGACGGAAAGGTTATGCGCGAGGCCGACCACTTCGAACTCCGGACTTTCCACTGGGGCGGTTACGAATTGATCCGCGGGCGCAGACCCGCTCCGGAATAAATTCACCGCGATGCCGGACCAAACGTGACGCAACCGGTTGCTGGCACTCGCAGTCTTGCCTCCGGAACGAACTCCCAAGCCGAGCGTCGCCCCACGGTGCTGTGGAAAGATTCGCTATTTGAATCGAACTACCGACGGAAGAGAATACGTTGTTGGCGTTGGAACCGATCAACCGGATGGTTCCAACCACGATCACCAGGATCACGGCCAACATCACCGCGTATTCCGCGATGTCCTGACCTTGGTCTTCACTGCCACAGGTTTACCAATTTTTCCCTCATTGACATTAGTGTCTCCCTCCAATTGAAAGCGGCGGACCCGGATGGCTTCACCTACACTCCCGTGACTGTGCGCCCCTGCAAGTGCGCGATTTCCCTGTCGCATCCGAATCAATAGCTTACGCGCCCTCGAGAGTAATGGTTTGCGAGCCAGCCCATAATACCCTGCGACAATCATGCTCGGCGACACTTTCTTTTCGCCGATGGGCCTGGCAGTTGCCTTAATAGTATCTAGAAAAGGGCTTTTTGACCGCCAATGCTCGGGGTTCGGATTCCGAGAAAAGTAGAAAACCGCGAACCCGAGCACAGACCTTCGATGAGGTTCTGCCATCGCCGCTGCCTTCTGAGGAGCGAACGGGCTTCCCGTCTACTGGATAGAGCTGCCAACCGAGGAAAAGACATTGTTGGCGTTCGATCCGATCAGACGAATTGTGCCCACCACCACGGCCAGGACGACCGCCAGCATGACTGCGTACTCCGCAACGTCCTGCCCGTCGTCTGCCAGCAACATACACCAAACACGCATCATCGTTAGGACCTCACTTCGCGACCCGACGCCACCTGAGGGTCAGTTAAAGCACCCTTCCACGGCGAGGCGCAATCATAAGGTCGAATGTGCAAGGTTTTGCACATGCAAAATTGACGGCGGAAAGTTAACTAACTTGGTACTCGATCGGGTAATTCCTATTGACGGTCTGGTCATCATGACGCCTCGGAATCGGCGTAAATCTGCTTCCAGTCGCGCTCGGCTTGGAGCGCCGTGATCAGAGGAGCGTCGGGCGGGAGAATCAGGGTGCGAATTCCCCATTGCTGCAGCGGCATCTTCCAGTCGTCGGTCAAGTAGTAGCTGGCGGCGAACTCGTCCATTAATTGATCGCCGTAGACGTCAGCTCGCCCATCCATGAAGACCCGATATTGGGGATACAACTTCCAGATAAAGTATCCGCCCCAGTTGTAGTGGTTCAGGATCGGACCCGGCGGGCGCTCGCGGGTCGAGAAAGGCGTCCGCGGCTACCGGGAAGTGTTGGGCCTCGGTCTCCGGTCTTGCATGGCTCACCACGTGCCTGACCCGTACTACGGTGAAAGCGGTAAAGGCGAACCAGCACAAGAGCATTGACCAACAAGAACCGACGGGTGGGTTCACTCGGCCGCGCTCCGAGAATCCGGCCGGCGCCTCGCTGGCGCAGCCAGCCTTCGGCCAGATCGGCAAGAATCGGAACCAGAATCAGCACCAGAATCGGGATATGGCGAATCGAGCGCAATGCCGCGGAATTGTGGCCAGCAACAGAGCCAGGTCGCGAAGTCGGGGACGCCGCGGGGAGACCGCCAGTCCGGCCAGCAGAGCCAGCAGCATCAGCAGCAAGGGCATGTACATGGGATCGTGGAAATTCGGTGAGAACCATTCCTGGATGAACTTCTGCATGGCGGCGGAGCGCAAA
Organism: Terriglobia bacterium; assembly: GCA_963734265.1. GTDB lineage: Bacteria > Acidobacteriota > Terriglobia > Terriglobales > Acidobacteriaceae > JAIQFF01. The sequence continues at coordinate 122,090 of CAVTGN010000005.1, read as the reverse complement.
GTCTCAAAGGGATAAATAAAGATTCTCAGGCCATTGGGATTAAGCGGCACGACGGCGAGACTCACCGCGAACACCAGAGCCAGGTTCCTCGAGGCGTGTTTGGACTGCGCCGATGGCGCCGAGCGAACTGCCGCTTCGAGCGCTTCGCCGAGCAGGAAGAGTGCAAGGAAGACCAGTCCGACCGGATATCCGGCGTGCAGATTCACCCAAAGCAGCATCAGTGGCGGCGTCCACCACAACAGGCTGGGGCGTTTGTCTGAAGCTTCGAGCAGCACCAGAAAAATACTGGCCAGCAGAAGAGACAACATCTGCGGACGCACTCCCCAGGCCGGCGCTGAAGCGACGGCGCCCCAAAGCGTCATCAAGGCGGCCAGGTAGGGGCGGCCTGGGCAGCGCATGAAAACCAGGAGCAAGGTTGCCGCGATGACGACTGCGAACCCCACGATGAGCCCGCCAAATCCGGCGATGCGATAAAGGCCGAAGATCAGAATTTGCGAAAGCCACTCATGGTTGACCCAGGGCTGCCCGAAGCGGGTAAACGAGTATGGATCGGTGTGAAACAGGCTGTGATTCTGAATCATGAGCTGCCCGGTGCGCAGGTGCCACCAGACATCCGGGTCAGCAACGCCGCGAGCCGCCATGCAGACCAGGCCCAGAGCAAGAATGGCTACGAATGCTCGGCGAGTTTGTAGTAAACGGATCATGCCGTGAGGCAAACGCGATTGTAGCGTGCGGAGTCCGATTTAAACGGGAGTGTGATCCGGGATTGTTTGCCCGCTCTCACTGCTGCTTGCCTGAATCGGTACGGCGACAATCTCGCCATTCCCGGTTCATTCGGTTCGAGCAACCACACACGCCGCATGTCAAAATGCTTCTATCAATTCCTGATTTTGATCCCCCATATCTTGCGCCCAGATGACATCAGCGGCATCGATGTCAGCCCGGTTGTAAACCCATTCGTGAATCGGATCGTGAGCGGAACTGTACCGAACAACGACGAGATGCTGGCCGCCTGCATGCCGAAGTCGTTCCAGGATTTCGGCACGTTGCCAATGCCAGGGATAAGTATCGGGATTCCGCGGCACTCGGAGATATTCAGTATGGATGCTGTAGAGACACACGGCGAAACTCAAGACGCCAAGAGTTGGGACAAGTACTCGTCTCAGGTTGTCACCGATTCGCCGCCACTGCCGAAGGTGGCGCAGTCCTTGAATCACGATGGCATAAATGACGCAGGTCAGAGGAGCAAAATAGTGAGGTTGGTGCCAGGCCTCAACCGCTATACCAGCGAGAGTAACAATCGCTGTGATGAGAAGCAGCTTCATGCGACGATCGCGAGCAATACGAGGTAAGGCGAGCAGCGCCAATGGCAGTACAGGGCCAAGAAAAAACCACCACAGAGTTGTCAGCTTCGCCCATTCCTCCTGAGCCAATCCTCGAAGGGTGCGAGTCTTGAGGTACCTCGATACTTCCCAGTCCGCATAAAATCTCTGCATCTCGACGTTTCGATACTCCGGTGGCGGACGCAGCTGCTGGCCGAGAAATAGCGGTGCAATGGCGTACGTTCGACGATTCAACGCTTCCGGCATCTCGAAAGCGTTGCCGGTTACGCGCCAGTTGTAGTAACCGGTCGCAACTGCTGCGACGCCAAGAACCAGAAGCAGGGGCAATGCGATCCGTGTCAAAGACGATCGCGTCGGGTGCCGCCACAACCAGAACGCCAGCGAAAATCCTGCGGGAAGACTGAACAGAAAACCTTCATAGGGCCGGCTGTTCGCCAGTATTGCCAGGCCGAATCCCAAGAATCAAGGCCTCGCGCGTTCTTTGCCATCGCACGATGCGCGGAAAGGCGCCCAGAACCAACGCTCCCCCGGTCGCCGCCACTGCGCCACCCCAATATGAATTCATCCAATAGCTCGAAATGCCTTGTCCCATCAGGCACAGTAGCCCTCCAAACAACGCCCACCCCGGAGGAAACCATGCCTGCAGCATCCAGGTGACAGCGGCGCACATGGCGCCCACGCTTAACCAGACTCCGAGCCAGGGGATTCCGGCAATGACCTGACCAGCAGCCAGAACGAGGCCTTGCGCCGGCGGATACATGGACATGTAAGTCGGCTGCTGCAGGATGTGCTCGCTTTCGAAGTGCACCCACATGGGGTGGGGAGGATTGGTCAAACGTCCGGACGCGAAGGTATCCGCTGCCAGCAAATAGCTGAACTCATCCTGAAAATGCGGCTTGGGTATGGGCAGAAGAGGTAAGAGACAGGCACGAATCGCGAGCGTAAGCACGCCCACCAGGATCACCGCGAGCGTGCGCTTTCGCGCCAGGACGTTGAGGTGTTGCCGGCAGCGAAGGAGCGCAGACGCTATCAATGGCAATGTGACCGCCGGCCTGGGAGATTCAAGTCTTACTCGATTGCGACGGGCGCATTATATCGTTCGTCTGACCAGGCCGACGACGTTTCGGTTTTTGGTGGAAGTGGTGCTGTTCGGCAAATCGGTTAACCACGAAGGACACGAAGTATCACGAAGGCTTTGGTCCCCAGGATTTTCCTTCGTGTAACTTCGTGTCCTTTGTGGTTAACGAATTTAACGACGCCTACAGCGCGCGTTGTGCAGCAGGTCTTGCGAAAGAAGCCGATCCTCTTCCTGAGGTCAGCGCGATTGCGGTACCTGCCGCAAACATGGCAACCGCAAATACCATCAGATTCATCTCCCGAAACGAGAACTGAAGTACGGCGTACACAGGTGTCAAAAACAAAATCACGAGAGACGCCACCAGAATGCGGCGCGCCCGCCCGACGATTTCACCGGCGAAGAGCAGTTCCGCGAGCAGCAGGATAGGCAGGATCAGACAGACTAAGATCGTGCACGAGCAGGTGGTAGCTGATAATGATCGTAACCGTCACGACACAGCGAAAAACCGAGCACGAACTGATGCCCTGGTTGTACACGCCACCAATACGCGGCCAGCGCCAGGAGCGCAATCGAAAGCGCGACGATCAGCAGCGTAGCCGGCAGACCTGCCAGGTGCAGCGATCCCGCAACCAGACCGCGCAGGTTCGGCATATCCCGCGGATAAATGCCTGCTTGGGCGCCGCTGCGACTCAAACCAAGCACAAATCCGGGATATGCCATCACCCCAGTCCAACCCACCACTGCCGCCGAGACCAGGAGCAGCACAAAAGAGGTAATGACAAACCCCGCAACGGCTCTCCACTGACGTCTGACCAACAGCACAACCACAAAGGGCAGAACCAACTGAAACTTGAAAAGCGCTAACCCAAGACACAATCCCGCGACAAAACCGCGTCCCGTGGCCAGGGCCGAGAAGACGAGCCCATAGAGAAAGAGCAGCAAGATTGAGTCCTGTCCCTGCAGCAGTGCCATGATTACAGGAAAAAAAGCGAACATGGACAGCAGCGGCAGAGCTGGTAAAAAGCCGAGCAAGCTCGGAAGCCAAGGGCGAAGCAGCTTGCAGAAGCCCAGAATGAGGGCAATGTTGAATGCCGCCCACACCAGGTAGGCAGCAACATATGGCAGGCGGGCCAGAGGAGCGAACAGTAGCGCCTCGAACGGCGGATGATTATAGGGGAGAGGATTTTCGCGGTGCTTGACCTCAGAGGCAAACTCACGCTGGATTGCGAATTGCGTTTCCAGGTCATAAAGTTGCCGGCCACGACCCTGGAGAATGCATTTGCCCGCAGTATAAAAAATCGTGAAGTCTGGATACCCGGTCGCGATTTCTCTCCGAAAGCTGAAAAACATCCACGCGTGTACGACAATCATCGCAGCCAGAAAAGTGACAAGAATGGGTCTGAGCGATGACCTATCTGGCGCGCGAGGAGCCAAAAACATAGGTGGAGTATAAGCCCAGACCATTGCTACTCAGACACTTGGCTCCTGGTTCTAATCGTCGGCTCCGGGCGGTCAAACTGGCGGAGCAGTATTACCGCCAGCATCGGCAAGTAGATAAAGATCACGCTGTACCGTCCCACTTCCACGAAACTGTGCGGGATGTGATACCAGCGCCACAGGCCCGCGCCCCAGCTCAGAAATGCCGTCCACAAAATTTCCTTCCGCGTCTTCGGAATCAGCCACAAGATCAAGGGGTCATAGAACCAGCGTTGCGGCATCAATGCGGTGAGCAGGAAGAGAGGTGTGTCCGGATCGCGGTAGCGGAACAGGGCCAACAGAAGCAAGGGGCCAGGCAAGATCAGCAGGGGATAGAAATGTTGGTAGCCTCCCAGTTGATGAAGCCACAAGCCAACCCAGTTCGGCATCCAGACGAAGGTGATCAACGCAACCGCCAGACACGCGATCACTCCCCGGCGAGTCAAATGGGTCAACGCCACCGGCAAGCCGATTTGGGGCTTGGCCAGCGTGGCCGGCAGCAGAAGAGGGAAGAATGCGCTGGCCATCAGCAGCGGTCCCCACTGCGCGGCCAGCATCCCCGCCCAGTAAGGATAGGCGAAGAAAACCAGCAGGCGATGATAGCCGTGCCGGGTCAATCCAAAAGCCAGAAGCGCGGAACCGATGCCGTAGAACATTCCTCCGGCAATGCTCATCGAGATTTTTACAAACGGAAGGCCGAACAGAGCGGCCGGCAGAGGATAGAGCTGTTGCGGGTCGCTGTAGGGATTCTGATGCAGCGATTAGATATTGAGCCGCCTCAATCGCCCAGCGGAAGTCTCCCGCACCCTGACGAAAATGAGCCAGCAGGAACCAGCAGAAAATTCCGCTGGCGAGTCCGATGGCGGCGGAGATCCGAATGCGCGTTCGCATTGAAGGTGTAGGTGAAGGTAGAGGTGGGGTTCGCATTAGCTCGCCGCGCTTAACGTTGTAACATGGACCGATTTTTGTTTCCGCCACGCGATTGTTCAAAGACTTCAGACTCGGGCAGTTCCCAATACTCCTGGCGTTGGTTTTCGCCGGAAGCATGTGGGTCTATGTGCAGGAAGTGCTCGTGCCCTACCAGAAGGCGGATGCCGCAGCCCACGGACGGCCGCGGGGTAATCTCTCCGATCTTTATCCGCGCTGGCTGGGAGCCCGGGAATTATTACTGCATCATCGCGATCCTTACAGCCCGGAAGTCACCCGAGAAATTCAAGCCGGATACTACGGGCGCACGCTCGATCCTGATCGCGCCGATGATCCCAAAGATCAGCAGGGCTTTGCCTATCCGGTGTATGTGGTCTTTCTTCTTGCGCCGACCATCGGATTGCCGTTTCCCGTGGTGCAGACCGGGTTTCGCTGGCTGCTTGTGGTCCTAACCCTGCTGAGTGTGCCTACTGTGGTTGCGGGCCGTGCGCTGGCGTCCTTCGGCCAGAGTGTTTGCGATCCTGATCATCCTGACCTTTGGCAGTTTTGCGGTGGTGCAGGGAATCAAGCTGCAGCAGCTGACTCTGCTGGTGGGTGCGCTGCTGGCCGCTTGCGGCGCTGCTCTCGCCGCCGGAAATTTCGCGCTGGCTGGTTTTCTGCTCGCCCTGGCGACCATCAAGCCGCAACTGGCGCTGCCGCTGGCGGCGTGGCTCGTATTGTGGGCGATCAGCGATTGGCGTCAGCGCGGACGCTTGGTCTTCCTCTTGAGCCTGGTGGCGACTCTCGGAGTGCTGTTCGCCGCCTCCGAATACGTTCTGCCGGGATGGCTGGGTCGCTTTCGCGACGCGGTAGCCGCCTATCGCCAGTACACCGGAGGTGCCGGTTCATTGCTGGACGTGCTGGCCGGAGCCACGCTGGGAAAGTTGCTGGCCGCCATCGCCGTGATCGCAGTTGCAGGGCTGGGTTGGCGCTTGCGGCGTGCTGCCCACGATTCCGCGGCATTCAGCGCGATGCTGGCCCTGGTTCTGGCGGTCACGCTCGTGATCGTTCCCAGCTTCGCACCCTACAATCAGGTCCTCCTCTTGCCCGCGGTGTTTCTCATCGCCTCATCGTGGAAAAGTCTTTGGAAGCGCAACCGCCTCACTCGTGCCGCTTGCGAAGTCAGCCTGCTGATAGTTTTTTGGCCCTGGCTCACGTCCTGTGTGATCGTGGCGGCATGGGTGCTGTCCGTTGTTGGCCTTCTACCTGCGGGTTCCGCACAACGGGCTTGGGCGATGCCCCTCTATACCAGCCTCGGGATTCCTCTGGTAGTGTTGGGCTTGCTCACGTTGTGTGAGACTGATCGTCTGAAAAAGCTCGTTTGAAGAAGCTCGCCTGAGAATCTCGGCTGGAAGGCGTCGGTAGGGCGCGAATTGTGACCCGGAGGCTCTTCCTGCCGGCCTTGCATTGGGCGGCGATCATGTTAATCTTTTCGCAAGCCTCGACCGTTGGGACGTTTCGGAGGAACCGCATGCACCTCAAAATAGAGAAACGCCTGGTCGATGGGATCGCCGTGGTCTCTTGTCACGGCCGCATCATGTTTGGGGAAGAAGCCGCTGCCTTGCGCGAGAGCCTTAAAGAGACTTTGAGCAAAAACCCGCGCATGGTACTCAATCTTTCCGCGGTGAGCTATATCGACAGCGGAGGCCTGGGGACGTTAGTAGGGGTCTTTTCTGCCGCGCGCAAAGCCGGAGCCGATATCAAGCTCACCGGTCTGGGCCAGCGTTTGCGCGATGTGCTGCAGATTACCAAGTTGGCAACAGTCTTTGAAGTCTTTGACACGGAGCAGGAAGCGCTCGCCGCGCTCGGTCACGGCGTGGCCTGAGCGGTCCACGGCTGCGTCTAAGTGCTGGGGGAGTTGGATCGCTGGCTTCTCTTAACTCTTAGCGAAGTCGATGCTGTGGGCTTTCGGTTGAGTGCGTTTAAGGAGAAACAGGAAAGCATCAAATGGCTTTTCAACCTATCACGGGCCCAGTTTCTTCCCCAGGATCGGGAATTTTCCCCACCCTGGTCTATGTTCAGGGGAACGAACAGCGCACCATCAATCTCGACCATACGCCGTTCACCGTCGGCCGTAAGGTCGACAAGGATCTGGTGATCGCCGATCCTCGCGTGTCTCGCGACCATGCCCTGATCACCTCGGAAGACGGGCAATTTTGCGTCGTTGACCAGGGCAGCAAGCATGGAACCTTCGTCAACGGGGAACGCATCCAGCGCAAAACGCTAGAGCGCAATGACCGAGTGGAATTCGGCGTTCGCGACGTCTCGTATGTAATCTTCCATCCCCACCACGCCGCCTCCAACACCGCCCGCGAGTTTCTGAGTCAGATTTCCGGAATCCAGATTTCTACCGACACTACCGATCTGGAGAAGCTGACGCTATTTCTGGAAGCTGCACGCAAGCTGAACACGACCGGCGTGCTCGATGAAATTCTGGTCACCCTCCTCGACGCAACCTTGAAACTCACCCGCGCCGAGCGCGGCTACGTCTTCATGCGGGACGAGGAAGGGAATCTGCGCCTGGCGGCGGGGCGTAATTCCAAAGACGAGCCTCTGCTCGACGACACGACCATCTCGCACTCCATCCTGGATGAGGCGCTCAAATCGAACTCCGAGTTTGTCATTACCGACACCAGTCAATCGCTGGATCTGGCGGGGCGGCACAGCATCGTGGCCTACGATCTGCGCACCGTCATCTGCATCCCCTTGCGTAAACCGCAGGTCCAGACCACGCGTGGCGCACAAGCCGCGGCCCCGACAGACGGCGTCGCCGAAGTGATGGGCGCGTTGTATGTGGATTCGCGCTTCGCCTCACGCGACATATCCAGCGTGAGCAACGACATTCTGCGTGCCATCGCGACTGAAGCCGCATCGCTCATTGAAAACGCCCGCCTGGTTCAGGCCGAGGAAGCCGCTCGCCGCTATCAGCAGGAACTTTCTATTGCCGCCTCGATTCAACAGGGCCTGATGGCGGTCTCGATTCCCGAAGTTCCATTCGCACGGCTAAAGGGCAGGAATCTTTCCTGCAAAGAAATCGGGGGCGATTTCTTCGACGCCGTCAATACCGAAGAAGGCCTCGCGGTAGTGCTCGCCGACGTCAGCGGTAAGGGAGTTTCGGCGGCGCTGCTGGCGAACACTCTACAGGGAATGGTTTATTCCCAACTCACCGCCGGGATGCCGCTGACCGAGATCGTGATCGCGGCCAACCGCTTCTTCACTCATAAGCATATCGGAGAAAAGTACGCCACCATGATCATTGCGCGCTTGCGGCGCGACGGTGAATTGGAATACGTGAACTGCGGCCACGTACCGCCTTTGCTGGTCTGCAATCATGAGGTGATTCGTCCGCCCCACGGCAATCTACCCGTTGGCCTGCTCCCCGACGCGACTTATGAAAGCGACCACTGCAGCATGCACGCCGGGGATCGCCTGATCCTGGTCACCGACGGCGTGACCGAAGCGGAAAACGCCCGGGGCGACTTCTTCGAGGATTCGCGGCTGGAAACCGTGGCGGCCAAAAGCTCAACCATGGAAGACATTTTTACCGCCGTAGCCAACTTCTGCGGCGGCACTCCATTGAGCGATGATTGCACCGTGGTGGAGCTGGTGTATTCGGGTTAGAGCCTTCAGTTCTCACCTACCGCTTTTCGCGTTCGCGGCAAGAGCAGGAATCGTGCCGGAGAATTCTGCCTGCAATGTTTTTATTCCGTGCCATACAATCCTCCAAAGTGACGGCAGAGAGTTACTGCATGAAACGTTCGTTCTTGCTACTGGCGGCAATTCTTGTCGTCTTGACTGGCGCCGCAAGCGCTCAAAGCTCAGATAACCACTTCGGTGCGGTTGAGACCTACGTCAAGGGCGAGATGGATCGGCAGCACATTCCCGGCCTAGCCCTGCTGGTTGCGCGCGAAGGAAAGATTGTACGGGCTCAAGGTTTCGGTTTCGCCAACCTGGAACATCGCGTGGTGGTCAAACCGGAAACCGTCTTCCAATCCGGCTCTCTGGGCAAACAGTTCACTGCCACCGCGGTGATGATGCTGGTCGAAGACGGGGATATTGGCCTGGATGATTCGATCACCAAATATCTTTCCGACGCACCAGCCAGTTGGAAGCCGGTCACGGTGCGCCATCTTCTAAGCAATACCGCCGGCTTCACCGATTACCCAAAAGACTTCGACTTCCGCAGGGAATATACCGAGGACCAACTTCTCAAAATTGTGGCAGGGATCCCGCTGGCCTTTCCGCCGGGCACAAAATACCGTTACAGCAACCTCGGCTATGTGACCCTGGGAATTCTCATTCATCGGGTCACCGGCAAGTTTTACGGCGATGTACTGGAAGAACGCATCTTCGGGCCGCTGGGGATGCAAACCGCGCGCATCATGAGCGAGACCGACATCGTCTCCAACCGCGCTGCCGGCTATCACTGGGTAAAGGGTCAACTGCAAAACCAGGAGTGGGTTTCTGAGACGCGCGAATACGACCGCTGACGGCAGTCTCTTGTTCTCAATTCTGGATCTGGCAAAGTGGGATGCGGCGCTGTACACGGAAAAGCTGCTGAAGCACCCCAGCCTGGAGCTGATGTGGACCCCGGTTAAGCTTGACGACGGTAAGCCCAATTCCGGGAACTACGGATTTGGCTGGCGGATCACAGACTCCCACGGACATCGACTTATCGCTCACGAGGGCGCCTGGCAGGGCTTCGAGGGCTACATTTCGCGCTACGTGGACGATAAGCTGACCGTGGTCGTCCTGACCAACCTGGGCGAGGCGTATCCCGGAAGAATCGCGGACGGCGTAGCCCAGATTTATCTGGCCCCGAAGACAAAGTCGAAGGCGAAGTAAAGTAGCGCCGGCGTCCCGCCCACCCCTGAGGCAACGGGCTCGCCTGCAAACCGCTATATAACACTTTTCTGTTGGAACCCGGCAATCCTGGTGTATTCTTTCCCGCCATGAACTTCACCCTCCTCGACTGGTCGGCAATCGTCCTGTACCTCGGCATCACCCTGATGCTCGGCCTTTATTTCCGCTCGCGCTCGGGCAAGAGCGTGGACGACTACTTCGTCTCTGGACGCAACGTGTCCTGGTGGCTGGCGGGCACTTCAATGGTGGCCACCACCTTTGCCGCCGACACGCCGCTGGTGGTCACCGGCCTGGTCTACACCCAGGGGATCGCAGGAAACTGGTTGTGGTGGGCATTTCTGCTGTCGGGAATGATGACGGTGTTTCTCTTTGCCCGCCTCTGGCGCCGCTCCGGACTGCTCACCGACGTGCAATTCGCAGAGATGCGCTATTCCGGAAAGCCTGCCGCCTTCCTGCGGGGCTTCCGGGCCATCTACCTGGGCCTGCTGATGAATTGCCTGATCCTGGGCTGGGTTACCAAGGCCATGACCAGCATCGTGTCGGTAACGCTGGGGGTAAGCGATCGCACCGCGCTGGCCATATGCGTCCTCTTCCTGATTCCTTTTACCGGCCTCTATGTAGCACTCGGCGGACTGTGGGGCGTGCTCTGGACCGATCTCTTCCAGTTCGCCCTCAAAATGACCATTGTGATCGGAGTCGCCTGGTACGCCGTATCGGCCGCCGGCGGTATGCACACCCTGCTGAGCCGCCTGGCTGAAATGCGGGTTGCTGCCGGTCCGAACGCGGGAGATGCGACCGCCTTTTTCCCGGATTTCTCCCGTCCATTTTCGCAGGAAGGATTATGGCTTCTGCCGGTAATCACGTTTGTAGTGAACATCGGATTGCAGTGGTGGGCTTTCTGGTATCCGGGAGCGGAGCCGGGCGGCGGCGGCTACATCGCACAACGCATCTTCAGCGCCAAGGACGAGCGCAACGGTCTGCTTTCCGTGCTCTGGTTCAACGTGGCGCATTATGCGTTGCGTCCGTGGCCCTGGATTCTTACTGCGCTTGCGGCGGTCGTGTTGTATCCACATCTCGAGCATCCCGAAACCGGATACATGCTGATCGTGAGCCAGCATGTGCCGCCCGCGCTTCGCGGGATTGTGGTTGCGGGTTTCATGGCGGCTTTCATGTCCACCATCGCCACGCAACTGAATTGGGGCGCGTCTTACCTTGTGTCGGATTTCTACCGCCGCTTCATCAAGCGCGACGCTGACGACAAGCATTACATTCTGATTTCACGCCTGGCCACGGTTTTGCTGGTGATCGCCTCTGCCGGTGTATCCGTCCTGCTGGCCGACATTCGCTCGGGATGGCAGGTAGTTCTCGAAGTAGGCGCAGGCACCGGTGGCGTCTATCTGCTGCGCTGGTACTGGTGGCGGATCAATGCGTGGAGCGAAATCTCTGCGATGGCCACTGCGCTGGCAGTGACAATATGGCTGCGCTGGACCGAACCTTTTTCCGGCACCAACCCGGTCGTCTTCGCGAAGACAGCCCTGACCACCACAGTTATCACGACCTTGGTCTGGCTCGTCGTGACCTATCTGACCAAGGCCGAGCCGGAACCAGTCTTAGTCAAGTTCTACCGCAGCGTTCGTCCGCAAATTACAGGATGGAAGCCAGTTGCGCGTCTCGCCCCCGAGGTCCCGCCGACCACTGATCTGGGCCGGAACCTGCTTTCATGGGTGCTGGGCTGTTTCATGGTCTACATGGCGCTGTTTGGGCTGGGACACGTCCTGCTGGGGCCGTTCTGGGAGGGAATCGCGTTGCTGACCGCGTCAGCGATTTGTGCCGGAGCGCTTTATTCGAACATTGCGCGCAGCAGTTGGAGCGAGGAAGCGCCGGTGCAGATAAGCGATGCCGGCAGAATCGGTCACTGATCTTTAATCTTGAAAGCCTGTCATCCTGAGCGGACTCCTGAAATTGTCATCCTGAGCGGAGTGAATCGATTCGCTCGCGAATCGATTCACGGAGTCGAAGGACCTCTCGGAGCGTATCGAAAGTAAGGTTCTTTGAGCATCAGCGGTGTGAAGTCAGCAGCAAGTACTGACCAGATTGCAGGGGTCCTTCGACTCCGCGTTTGCTTCGCTGCGCGAAGCAAACTCTACGCTCAGGATGACAATCCGCAACAACCTGAATTACCTCCCGCTCATCCCTCCACCGTGACCGAATAATTCACGCCCTCCCATTTCTGTGCCTGCGTCCAGAAGAACGTGAACACAATTTCTCGCCCGGCGGCCAGCTGGTCGCTAGGCAGGTCGACCACAAACACGCCCAATGGATCGCGGGAATTCGTATCCTGCATCGTCTTCCATCCGTCAAAACTCCAGTGCACTTGCGCCGGCAACGGCAAAACCATACGCAGCGTTTTTCCTGAGGGCATGCTCCGGCACTTGTTGTTGAAGCGCCACTCGAAGTGCGTGGCTTTCTGTTTCTCTACCTGATAGCGCTGCACTGTCTGCGGTGGCTGATCGAAGATTTTCCCATCACGCAACGATCGGCGCAGCTTGATATATTCCGAGTGCGCCCAGACCAGCGGGCACGCCGACCCCGACGGCTTGCCCTTAAACAATTCGAGAGCCGGAATATCGGTCGTGTCCCAGACCTGCTCGGGAATCAGATGACCGCCTTCGACGGACAACTCCATGACCTTGAGCAGGTCTTCCGCCACCTGGGGACGTCCTGCCGCCAGTTCGTAGTGGGCGCGCTCGCCCGCCAGCAACGGCCAGGCCCGCCCGATTCCGGTGCCGTCGAAGGGCGCGCCGTCCTCGTGCTCGCCATAGCCGTCGTCGTTGTAGCGGTACCAGCAAGGGCCCTGCGGCAACTCCACTTTGAGCAGCGCATCAATTACCTTCACGGTGTTCAGAATGCGCGGATCGTCGGGCGCACGCAAACCAAATCGCACCAGCGCAAGCGCGTCCGGGCTGATGAGATGGACCGCGCGCGCGGTATTTTCGCCCGGCGGACGATTCTTGATGGGGACAAATCCTTCCAGCGGAGACGCCGCGCAGTCCGATTCCGGCGGCGCGATGCGAACATAGTAACCCTCGACTCCGAGTTGCTCGGACAGGTCGCTGTCCGTGGCGTAAATCCAGCGCTCGATATTCTCGTTCCAGGAATCGGCAGTCTCGCGCAGGTAGGTTGCGATGTCCGCCAGCCCCACGCCTTGAGCCAGATCGGCGGCTGCCAGCAGACTGGAAATCTCTACTGCCAGCGTAAACGGTGAATAGCCGGCATCTTCTTCCCATCGATCCTGCTGCGTGACCGGCCCGTTTTTGATGATGTACCCGGCTGCACGGCTGACCAGCGCCCACCAGCGTTTCAAGTCCCCCAGAATGAATGGAGAATTCCGCCGCAGCATGTCGACCAGAAGGATGGGGAATGCCGCTTCGTCCATCTGCATCCCATTCCAGTAAGGGCGGCCGTCCAGCCACATGTTCTGCGCCCAATGTCCATCTGCCTCTTGCGTGACCTCGAGATAGGCCAGCACCCGCAATCCATCAGGTTCGGCGCCCGCCGCCAGCAATCCAAAAGCGGATTCCACCAGGTCGCGCGGCCACACCAGGTGATATCCGCCGAGGTCCTCGTCGCCTTTGTTGAAGCCCCAGGGAATGGACAGACTGGCAATCAGTCCGCCCAGGAAATCCTTCGACTCGTGAGAGCGCAACACTGCGGCGCTGGGGCGATAGAGGTCAGCCTCGCGGCGAGGTTCGTCCAGCTTCAGCAGGCTGTCCTGCCATGCCTTCCAGTGCCATACGTAGTGTTCGCGAAGGTCGTCGTAGGTGTCGAGCAAGCTGGCGCGCGTCTCCTGTCCGGCCGCCGCCCAGATGCCACCGAAGCCAATTGCCAGGGTGAAGACTCCATCGCATGCCGCCAGATCGATTTCGCCGGTGAGCGCGACGTTTCCGTTTTCGGCGCGAGTGTAGTCCCAGGTCATCTGGTAGTGCTGGGAAATGTCCTGCCATCCGTCGGAAATGCCGGCAAACCCCACTGCCATCTTTTTCCACGGCACCGAGCAGGCAAAGGCGAGCGCGCACTCAGTACGCTGAGCAAACAGCATGGGCGTGCCTTTGTAGTCTCCAACCCATCCGGTATTTTCGGCGCCGCAATTTGCCAGATGGGGGGCCAGCAGCGCGTAGAGGCGATAGTCCGCAAGCGTGCCCTGCAACGGAACGAAGCGTATCTTCTGCAGCACGACGTTTCGATAAGGATCGGAGAAGATTTCTTTCTCGATCTGGTAGCGTCCCTGAAGTTCCGTATTGGTAAGTTCGTAAACCGGAACTCCGGGTTCGAGCGGCACATTCTCGAATTTGCAGTTCCGCTTTTCCTCCGAAAAGAAGCCAGAACCGTCGGTGACCAGCAGGCCCATGTCACGGGTGCAGGCCTGGTCGACTCGCGGAAAGTAAATCTCGTTCAGGATGCCGTGGCTCATGGTGAACCACACGCGGCTGTGCTGGTTGAGCGCCGTGCCAATGCCGCTTTTGGCGCTGGAAGTCCAGCGTGGAGAGATTCCCGGCCAGCCGGGCGCAAAGCGTTCTAAACCGTTATCGCCCACGTCAACGTCCTTGGGATGGCTGTTCAGCAGCAGGCTGAGCTTCAGCGAACCGACAAGACCAGCCCGATTTTGTATTCCTTTGAGCTCGATTCGGCATCTGAGTTGGCAAGGATTCTACCAAGTCTCGGGGAACTGGTCTCGGGGAGGCGAGCGCGGCGGCCGCCCGATCCACACATTCTTGGGGGACACACACAAATGCCTGGTATCCGGCGTTTTGGAATATGGGCTGTGGCAATCGCTCTGCCCGCCGCACTGTGGGCTGCGGATGCATCTGCTCCGCAAGAGATCGACACGCAGAAGTCCACAATGACGGTGCGGGTTTTGAAGTCAGGGGTGTTTTCTGCCTTCGGACATGAGCATGAGATCAGCGCTCCCATCCAGCAGGGGAAATTGAGCGAGCATGATCGCTCGGTAGAGTTGGCTGTGGACGCGCGCAAGATGCGAGTCATGGACAAGGACGTGTCTGATAAAGACCGCGCCGACATCCAGGAGACCATGCTGAGCTCCAAGGTTCTGGACACCGCCCAGTTCCCGGAAATACGCTTCCACTCGACCGCGGTACAGAATGCCGGCGAAGGCCGCTGGACGGTTCATGGCGACCTCACCCTGCACGGCCAGACCCATCCGGTAAACGTTGAGGTGGAGGGAAAAGGTGGTCGCTATCACGGTACGGCCAACCTTAAACAGACCGACTTTGGAATCAAACCCGTCGTTGTCGGAGGCGGGGCGGTAAAGGTAAAAGACGCGGTGCGGGTGGAATTTGAGATTGTCACCAAGCCGTAAACTCCGGCGGCCGAACACCGGGAATGACAGGGTGGTTAACCCCTGCAATCCTTGCTTCCTGGCTGAATCGGATAACCATGTTGTCTGAATCCGCGTCCAACCTTGTAGGGAAATCTTCGGTATTGCCGTTTTCGGACGGGCGTATAATCCAGAAAGTCCTGTGGGGCGGGGCGGACAAGGGAGTCCTTTATGAAGTTACGGCTCTTAGCACTAACGGCTGTGTTGCTGACGTTGAGTTATGCGGCGCCATCGAGTTTCGCTCAGGATCAGGGCAGCACCAAGCCGAGCGACGCTTCTTCCGATAGTACGGCTAGCCCGGCGCCGAAAAGCACGTCGACCATGCCGACGCCCGCGGAACCCGCTGACCCGGACAAGGTTAAACATGATGGGGGCAAGACTGATGTCGAGGCGGTAGGCAATCGCAATGTAGGTTGCAAAACCGGGCTGGGAAACTGGTACGGCGTGGAAAAGCAGATCGCCATGGGTAAGCAATATTCCATGCAGGTGGAATCCACGGTGAAGCTGGTCCAGGATCCGGTGGTTTCGGAATACGTCAACCGCCTGGGGCAAAACCTGGTGCGCAACTCCGATGCGCAAGTCCCGTTCACCATCAAGGTGATCGATTCCGACGACATCAACGCGTTCGCCTCTGCCTGGCGGATTTTTCTACGTGAACTCCGGATTGATTCTGGCGGCTGACGAAGAAGCGGAACTGGCCGGCGTTATGGCGCATGAAATCGCCCACGTAGCGGCCTGCCATGCGGCCCGTGAAAACACCCGCGGAAATTTGATGAATATGGCTTCGATCCCGCTGATCTTCGTAGGCGGCGCCATCGGCTATGCCGGATACGAGGCTGCAGGCCTGGCTTTGCCCATGACCTTCCTGCACTTCTCTCGCGGCTTTGAGGCTGAAGCTGACTACCTGGGATTGCAGTACATGTACAAGTCGGGCTACGACCCGGATGCGTTCATCAGTTTCTTTGAAAAGGTGCAAGCTCAGGAGAAGAAGAAACCGGGCACGCTAGCCAAGGCGTTCTCCACTCATCCTCAGACGCCCGACCGTATCGCCAAGTCGCAGGAGGAGATCGCGCAGATCTTGCCGGCCCGGCAACAGTACATCGTTTCGACCTCGGAATTTGATGACGTCAAGTCGCGGCTGGCGGTGATCGAGAATCGCCACAAGATTCTGGACAAGAAAGACGACGGCAAAAAGCCGAGCTTGCGGCGAACCTCAACGCCCGACAAGAACGGGACCGACGATAAGACTGGCAGCAACGATGATGACCGTCCCACGCTCAAGCGGCGGGATGACAGCAACTGAGCTGAAACTCTTCCGCAGAGTTCAATCCGGCGGCTTCGGCCGCCGGATTTTATTTGAGGCAAATCTGTTTCGGAAAACATTTCTGAAATAAGAAAGCCGCGAGGAACTCGCGGCTTAGTCGGGAAAATAAGTGAATGTCTCAGGCGGCATGCTTCGCAGCCAGCGCCGCTACGCGGCGATGCGCTGTTTCGGCTGCGGTGATCACCTTCATATCCTGCCAGTCGTAAGGAAATTCCTTGCCGCAATCCAGACAAGCGACATAGGTGCCAGTCAGCGCGGCCGCTGAATTGCGGCGTGAACGCGACCGAACCGTGATAGGAAAACTATAATGAGAATGTCTGCAACCGAACAAAGCCTCGAATAATTTCGCCATCATGCTACCCTCCCCGACTGCCCTCTACCCCTAGGCTAGTCCGGTGTTGTCTACTTAGATTCAGTTTTCGCAGGAAAGGTTCTCAGGGACTGGCACGAGCCGGGAAGTGCTTCCGGAATCAGGAATTACGGGATTTAGCGGTTGTGAGTGAGAGGCACGAGCGGGACGCCCGCGCCCACATTTCAGGCTTTCAGACTTCCTGCGGGCCGACTTTCTTGTGGGCCTCGCATTTGGCGACGATGGCACTGCGCAGGCGATTGCGGAGATCGTCGGGAAGTTCGTAGAGCTGGGAGTCGCGGTAGATCTCGATGGTTTTCTTGGTGGTATCGCAGACGACGTAGCAGTTGTGGCACCAAGCCAGATGATCTTCCAGTTCGGCTTTGGTGCGGTCGTCGAGGACCCCATCCAGGTAGTTGGTCAATTCCTGCAAAAACTCAGAGCACTTCACTGTTTGCCATCTCCGCTCTCACGTTTCTGGAAGTAACGGCTAAGCCGTTCCCGCAACTGCAACCTTGCCCGCAACAGCCGCGACTTAACCGCGGGGATGCTGAGATCCAGCGCGTCAGCCGTCTCCTCGGTCGAAAGACCTTCCACGTCCCGCAGGACGAAGACCGTGCGAAAACTTGGAGGCAGACCCTGAATCGTCTTGCTCAGGATTTCCTTCAGCTCCGCCTGGTTGTACTGTTGCTCGGGATTCGGACTCCAATCCGCTACTTCGCGGGGAACCGAATCCTCTTCGGTCTTTACATCCTCGTCCAGCGAAACCATGCGCTCGGGCCGCCGGCGCCGCAACTTCATCAGCGCTTCGTTGACCGCAATGCGCACCAGCCAGGTATAAAACTTGGACTGGCCCTGAAACTGATTCAGGTTCGTGTACGCCTTGAGGAACGCATCCTGCACTACATCTTCCGCATCTTCGCGGTTCTGCGTGATGTGCTGCGCGATGCGAAACACGTTCCGGTCGTAACGCCGGACCAAACCCTCAAATGCGGATACGTCGCCGCCTTTAGCGGCCTGAACCAGCGCCAGTTCATCACTGACCGGTTCACTTACCTTTGGTTGGATGGCTGTCATTCTTCTTCCGATGCAACAATTTTCACGCCCGGGGGCGCACAAGAGAAATGTTATTTTACTTGGTAACCTACGTTCCGGCTTAATTGTTTTGACGTATCTATAAAGGGCCGGTTTGCGATAAATTCCAAAGAGTAGCGATTCCGCAGTAGAACACGTCCTTACGTGACCGGAAATTACCGGCCAAGTAGCCATATAATCAAGGTTTAACCGGGATGAAGGGCAAGAAAGCCGGATCCAGCGGGCGAAATGCTGACCTGACCATGGCCGAGAGAAACGAGATCGAACAAGTCGTCGAACGGGTGATTTCCCAGGTATTGGACAGCCACGTCCCGCAATTGCGCGAGGAGTTGGTGCGCCGGGTCATGGAGGAACTTCCTGAAGGCGGCTCGGCATCCGGCGCTTCCGGTGAGAATGGATCGGCCAATCTGCTGAAGGCGATCTCGTCTATCCATGCCGGCAACACCCAAAAAGAGATTCTGCGCGCTTTGCTGGACAATGCAGTTCGCTATAGCGGCCGCGGGGCGCTATTCGTGGTCAAGGCCGGAGCCGCCACCGGCTGGCAAGGGCGCGGCTTTACCAAGGACGGCGAAGATACCATCAAGGATTTTGCTCTCAACGTGAGCATCGGAGCCCCCGAACAGGCTCTGCGCTCCCGCATGCCATTCAGCGGCGCCAGCAGCGAGATCGATCCGGAATTTGTTTCGCTATTCGGCCGGCCGGGTGATGACCAGGTGCTGGTGTTACCTCTGTTGCTGAAAGAAAAAGTTGCGGCCCTGGTCTACGCCGATTCAGGAATCGAGTCGGGCGGCAAGATGGATACCGCAGCCCTGGAACTGCTGGTTCGGGCCACCAGCGCCTGGCTCGAAGTGGCCTCGCTGCGCAAGCAGGCACAGAAAGAAGAGCCTGCCGATGCAGCGGCGGGAGAGAAAACGGAAAGCGCTCCCGCAGCGCATACTGCGCCCGCTCCTTCAGACCCATTTGCGGCGCACGCACCCAAGCATGTCGCAGCCGTTGCCGAATCCGCTCCCGTCCCCGCGTTCGTTCCACCCGTGCCCGTTATCGCCGAACAGCCCGTCGCTGTGGCGCACGCCGAACCGGTGGTGACCTCGTCGGCAGCGGCAGCCCCTGCGCCTGCGGCCGATCCGTTTGCCAACCTCTCGCCCGAAGATGCGGACGTCCATCGCAAGGCACAGCGCTTTGCCCGGCTGCTGGTCGATGAAATCAAGCTGTACAATCAGGTGAAAGTCACCGAAGGACGGAAGAGCAAAGATCTGTACGATCGGCTTAAGGACGATATCGAAAAGAGCCGCGGAACATTTCAGAAGCGATACGGCAACACCGTGGCCGGCCCCGCCGACTACTTCAGCCAGGAGTTGGTTCGCAGCCTCGCCGAGGACGATCGCTCACTTATGGGCGCCAATTTTCGGCGGAATTGACAGAGTGGTATCTCATCGTTTGCCATCGGTCCTGATTCGAATTTCCCCCAGTCGCACTAGCCTGCGCGTGGCTGTCTTGTGCGTAAGCGTCCTCTCCGCGGCTTTGCTTCGCCCCGTTCTGCCCGTGCAGGCTCAGTCTTCCACTAGCAGCACCCAGTCCACAAAAAAGTCAACCAAGAAAGTCGCAGCCAAGCGGCGAAGCAGGTCGTCTCCCCGCTTGCGCCGGATGCACGAGGCCTTCGTCGCCTCCACCAGTCTGAAGCCCATGGCGCGGCAACTACTCCAGGACCGCACGCCCGCCGCATACGCCGGGGTAGAAGCCTACGCCCAGCATCACACCAAAGAGGACGCGGGCGCGCTGGCGTGGCTGGTTCTGGGGTACGCGCACGTCCTCGATCACGATTACGCCAAAGCCGTCGAGCCGCTCAACCATGCCAAGCCCCTGGCGGGCGATCTGGGTGACTACGTCGACTTTTATCTGGGCACATCTTATTTTCAGAGTGGGCGCACAGCCGAAGCGGTTTCGACGCTGGGCGAGTTCGACAAAGCGTATCCCGAATCGCTGTTGCGCCGCGACGCGCGGGTTCTGTATGCCGGCGCTCTTTTGGCTGAAGGCCGCTCGCAAGACGCCGTCGCCATTCTCGAGAAAGACCGGCAGCCGCCGCGAGCCGATCTGGAGCTGACGCTGGGACGCGCCTACGAAGCGGCAGGGCAACCGCTCAAGGCTGCCGAAGTCCTGCGCAATGTCTACATCACCATGCCGCTCAGTCCGGAGGCCGGCGAGGCTGACGCGGAACTCAAGAAGCTCGGCTCGACCGCACAACTCCCGCCGCTCGGGCCGGAGGGCAAGAGAACTCGCGCCGATCTCCTGGCAAAGGGCAAACGCTTCAACGAGGCAGCGGACGAATATCGCGACCTGCTCAATGTCGTAAGCCCGAATCAGCGCCCCGAAGTCGAACTGAACCTGGCAATCGCTCTGCGCCGTTCCGGGCAGAACAAGGAAGCCAAGAAAGTTTTGGATGCGTTGTCCAATCCCGCCCCGCCCGAAGCGGTCAGTCCTGAGATCAATGCCCAACGCCTTTTTAACCTGGGCGAAGTAGCTCGTGGTACGGATGACGACGAAGGCTTCCTGCGGAATCTCGCGGAACTGCGCCAGGCTGCGCCCACCAGCCTCTGGTTGCAGCAGGCGTTGCTCGCGGAAGGCAATTTCTATCTGCTGAAACCTGACTACGACAAGGCGATCGACGCCTATCGGGAGCTGCAGCAGCGTTTTCCAAACGCGGGCCGCGCCTCCTACGCGCACTGGAAAGTGGCGTGGTTGAGTCTGCGCCAGGGCCGGAATGCCGAAGCAAAAACCGGATTCGAGCAACAGATCGGTCTTTATCCGACGTCGGCCGAGGTCCCCGCGGCGCTTTACTGGCGGGCCCGTCTGGCGGAGGAAGATCACGACTCGGCGATGGCGCGCGCCTACTACCAGAAGCTTTCGGAACGCTTCCGCAATTTTTACTATGGCGAACTGGCGCGTCAGCGGCTGCGGGAGATCAAGGCCGATGACGATCCTCAGGGCGTTTCTCCTCACTATGCCTTGCTGGACCGCGTGCCGGCGATCGGTGACGGAACCCATATCACGGCCAGTGAACCGCCGACCGATAACCTTCGCTATCAGAAAGCCCAGTTGCTGGAAAACGGCGCGCTGGTCGACTTTGCCGTTCGCGAACTGCAAGCCGCCGGCCTTGAGGACAAGGGGAACTGGGTCGCGGCCGAGACCGCCCGGCTCTACCAGGACGCGGGACGCTACGACGGCGCCATTCAGGTGTTCAAACGCGCCGTGCCGAATTATTTTGCGGTGGATTTGCCCACGCTGCCGCGCTCCTACTGGGAAGCCCTGTTTCCCAAGCCGTACTGGACTGATCTAAAGAAATTTTCTTCGCAGAACGCGCTTGACCCGTATCTGGTTGCCTCCCTGATCCGGCAGGAATCGGAGTTCAATCCCAGCTGCCGTATCGCGGGCCAACGCGGTTGGCTTGATGCAACTTCTGCCCAAGGTGGGCAGCGCCGTCGCCAAGCAGGAAAAGCTGAAACATTTTTCCTCCTCGCAGTTGTTCACTCCCGAAGTCAACCTGCAACTGGGCACGCGCTACTTCCGCGAGATGGTGGACAAGTTCGGCGCCTTCGAGTACGCCCTCGCGGCATACAACGCCGGTTCCAACCGCGTGGACGACTGGCAGGGACAGGGAAAATATCGCGACCCGCAGGAGTTCGTGGAATCCATCCCGTTTACCGAGACCCGAGAGTATGTACAGGCCATTCTCCGCAATGCCAATGTCTACCGGCAGTTGTACGGGGCCCCGTAGAGCCCCCTTATCCATCCTTGTCATCCTGAGCGCCTTGTCATCCTGAGCGGAGTGTTGGCTTCGCAACGCGAAGCCAACGTGCAGTCGAAGGACCTCTATAATCCCCATACTCGTGGCATTCTTTGGCAGTCTGAAACCCTCCCACCTTCAGGCGCTCGATCAGGCCCTAGGGGTCCTTCGACTCCGTTGACCGATTCGCTAGCGAATCGGCCAACCCGCTCAGGATGACAGGGTTGTTACGTCTTTTTACAATCTTTTCTTATTCCTCACAGCCGGAGTAGGACTAAGATGTCCGGCGGTGCAGTTAATAGGTTTTTGCAAGGAATTACTTTCTATCCAGCCAGCAGTCCAAATATGAAGGAGGCAGTCTCATGGCAAATTCTGTAAAACCCGTTCCTGATGGTTTCCACACCGCAACCCCCTCTCTGGTCGTTGACGATGCCGCGAAGGCCATCGAGTTCTACAAGAAAGCATTCGGCGCTGAGGAGCGAATGCAAATGCCGGGTCCGGGTGGAAAAATCATCCATGCCGAAATTAAGATCGGCGATTCGATCATCTTTTTGTCCGATGAAATTCCCGGCATGGGCGGCAAGTCGCCGCGATCCGCGGGCGCCTATACCGGCGGCATGTATCTCTACGTTCCCAACGTTGACGAGGTGTTTGCCCGGGCAGTCGCCGCGGGTGGCAAGGCCAACGGCGGCGTAAACGACATGTTCTGGGGAGACCGTCTGGGTCACTTCGTTGATCCCTTCGGCCATGCCTGGACCGTGGCCACCCACGTGGCTGACCTGACCGAAGCAGGAAATGGAAAAGGGAGCCCAAGCCTTCTACGCTTCGATGGCAGAGAAGAAGTCGGCCTAGCTCTACGGGAAGCAATCATCCGCAAAGGACGCCAGGATTTTCTCAGCGACCTTTGCGGATTTTCTTTGCGATCTTTTTCTTTTGCGATCTTTGCGGTTAAGCTTTGCGCGATTATGCCGATTTTTCCGGCGCAGGCGACTTGGCAAAGAGAATCTCGACGATCAGCAGACCGGCCCCAACCACGATCGCGCTGTCGGCCACGTTAAAAGCAGGCCACTGATACTGGCCCACATAAAACAGCAGAAAGTCGACGACCTTTCCGCTGACCAGGCGATCCCACAGGTTACCCACTGCGCCGCCCAGAATCAGTGCCAGGCCGATCCCGGTGCTCCGCATGGCGTGACTGTTGCGCCACAGAAGAACCGACACGATCGCCAACGCCACAATCGAGAACAACACCAGCATGGTGATCTTCCATTCCGAAGGGGAATCGGCGAACAGGCCGAAAGCCGCGCCGCGATTCTCGACATGGGTAAGACGAAAGAATCCTGGGATGACCTGAATGGTTTCGTGCAGCGGAATATCCCTGGCCACAACCCACTTCGCAGCCCGGTCGAGGACCAGTACCGCCAATGCAATCGTGAAGTGAAAGCTGCGCGTGGCGTTTGTAGTCATTCAGGGTTACTTGAATACGCGAAATCGCTGGACAGTGCGGAAGTCGGCGGGGGGAAGGTAATAAAGATCATCCGCCCAGCTCCTTGAGCACCGCACTGCAGCGTTCGCATACCGTGGGATAGTCCGGGTCTTCGCCCACGTGGATGGAGTAGTTCCAGCAGCGTTCGCACTTCTTGCCATCCGCTTTTCTCACATGCACGCTGACTCCGCTTGTTCCATTGCCCGAAGCGCCCGGCTCCAGCGTGACCGCCGAAACGATGAACAGATAACGCAGCTGGTCCTTGTAACGGGCCAGGACGGAGAATGCAGGCTCCGCGGCCGTTACGGTTACTTGAGCCTCCAGGTTGGCGCCTCCGATCAGTTTGCTGTGACGGGCCTCTTCCAGCGCTTTCAGGACCTCGGTGCGTACCGCCAGCAGGGTCTTCCAGTCCTCGCTTTGCGCGGCATCCTCAACCGGAATCGCGGCGCCGCCTAGGATGTCAGATGCAGCGGGAAAGTTTGCGAGATGCACGCTGGGCAGGCGATCGGGCAACTTGGGTAAATGCTGCCAGACTTCGTCGCAGGTAAAACTCACGATCGGCGCGAGCAGCCGGACCAGAGCTTCGCCAATGCGCCAGATCGCCGTCTGCGCCGCGCGGCGGCCGCGGGAGTTCGGCGCGTAAGTGTAGAGACGGTCCTTGAGAACGTCGAAATAGAAAGCGCTTAACTCGACCACGCAGAAATCATTTATGCGGTGGTAGATCTTGTGAAACGCGAACTCTTCATACCACTGGGTTACGTCCGCCGCCATAGCGACGGTCTGACGAAGCATGTAGCGGTCGAGATCTTCCATCTGATCGAAGGACACTGCGTCACGCTGCGGATCAAAGTCATAGAGATTGCTCAGCACGTAGCGGAACAAACTGTTGCGAATCTTGCGGTAGCTTTCCGCCACCCGCTGCATCAGTTGTTCAGAGCCAACGACGTCTTCGCGAAAATCGACCGAGGCTACCCAAAGGCGAACGATCTCGCCGCCCAGGCGATTGGCAATATCGACCGGATCGACATCGTTGCCGCGAGATTTGGACATGGCCTGTCCCTTCTCGTCGAGCGTCCAGCCAGGGGTCACGACACCGTGATAGGGCGGGCTGCCGCGAGTTCCCATGGCGCAGAGCAGGGAAGACTGAAACCATCCGCGGTACTGGTCGCCGCCTTCGAGATAAAGATCCGAGGGCCAGGGATAACCGGGTTCGTCATCGCACAAGCGCCAGGTAGCTGGTGCCCGACTCCAGCCAGACGTCGAAAATATCGGTCTCGCGCTCGAAAGTTGTCCCGCTGCAATGCGGACATTTCATTTCCGCGGGGAGAATCGTATCGGCTTCGGGCGTGTACCAGGCGTCCGCGCCCGAGCGCGCGAAAAGTTCGGCTACCTTGCGATTGATGGCGGGATCGTTCAGCGGCTTGCCGCAGCTCTTGCACAGGAAAACCGCGATGGGTACGCCCCAGACGCGCTGCCGCGAAATGCACCAGTCGGGGCGGGTGGCGATCATGTTGTGCATGCGCTCTTTGCCCCACGCCGGGTCCCATTTCACTTTCTCAACGTCTTCCAGAGTTCGGCTGCGCAGCGTGCCTCCGCCCGGCATCGGTGCTTCCATCGAGATGAACCACTGCTCGGTAGCGCGGAAGATGATGGCATTGTGGCAACGCCAGCAGTGCGGATAAGAATGCTCAAGTTTTTCCGTATGCAGTAGCGCGCCGCGCTTTCTCAGCAGTTCGATGATGGGCGCATTGGCAGCCCACACCTTCAAGCCGTTGTATTCGGGAAGGCCGTTGCGCATGATCCCTTTTTCGTCCACGTTGCTGGTGGCGTCGAGACCATACTTCACACCGGTGGCAAAGTCTTCCGCGCCATGCGACGGCGCAGTGTGGACCACGCCGGTGCCGGTGTCCATGGTGACGTAATCGGCCAGGACGCCGAGAATCTTGCGATCGAGGAAGGGATGCTGAAAGTTCAGGCGCTCCATCTTGCTGCCGGAGAAGCGCGCGAGTTCATGAACGTCGGAGAGGTTACACTTCGCGGCTACGTCGGCGGCCAGTCTCGCCGCCACAATGTAGACTTCGCCGCCCGATTCGATGGCCACGTACTCTTCGTGGGGATGAAAAGCCACCGCCATGGACGCGGGCAGAGTCCAGGGAGTAGTGGTCCAGATGATGGTGGAAACTTTTTTCCCGGCCAGCGCGCGGATCGATCTTCGCGGGATCGTCGAGCAGCGCGTACTTCACCCAGACCGTGGGGCTGACGTCGTTCTCATACTCGACTTCGGCCTCGGCCAGCGCAGTCTCGTCGTGCATGCACCAGTAAACGGCGCGCAGGCCCTTGTACACGAAATTGTTTTCGTAAAAAGTGTAGAAAGTCTTGAGCACCACAGACTCGTACTGCGGATTCATGGTGGCATAGGGCCGATCAAAGCGTCCGAAGACCCCGATGCGCTTGAACTGCTGGCGCTGCAGATCGAGAAATTTCTGGGCAAACTTGCGGCACTCCAGGCGTACATCGAGCGGCCGCATCTGCAGCTTCTTGCCGCCCAGCATCTGGTCGACTTTGATCTCGATGGGCAGCCCGTGACAGTCCCATCCTGGGACATAAGGGGCATCAAATCCCGCCATGGTTTTCGACTTGACCACGAAATCCTTGAGACATTTGTTGAGCGCGGTGCCCAGATGGATAGGTCCGCTGGTGTAGGGCGGTCCATCATGCAGCACATAGAGCTTCGCCCCTGCCCGCGCCTCGCGAATGCGCTCATAGATTCCCATCTGCTCCCAGCGGGCCAGCGCTTTGGGCTCGTTCTGGGGCAGGTTGGCCTTCATGGGAAAGTCGGTCTTGGGCAGGTTGATGGTGGATTTAAGCTCCAGCGGCACTCGGTTGATTTCTCCCAAATGATTGATTTTTTTCATTATAGGGAGCAGGCCGACGAACGTCCATTCACCACCCGCGCCCGCCCCGGCATGGCACGGCGGGGAGTCGCAAAAGCACTGTCGAAAAGGGCGAAAAAACGTGTACAATTTTGTGACAGTGACTTTTGCTGAGGCGTAGCATCTAAATTGTTGGTCGTTAGGTCTCCAGGCTAAAGGCAGTCCTGAGTTCTGCATTCAGAATTTGGAAGCAATTGTAAGGCGGAAGCAACTTGGCAGCCGATGGGCTCATCAAGCATAAGATAGAGCAAGCTTTAGACTGAGCGAGGTCCCCTTCGGTTAGACAGCGAATTCGGGTTAACTATGCCAACTCTCGATATTAAACCACCCGCCGGCGCCGAGCCCGAACTCAACCTGCTTCTGCCCAAGGAAACGTTGGAAGAACCTCTCTGGAAGTCGCTATTCCAGAACCTTGACGATTTCTTCTTTCCCAAGAAACAGCCTCCGTTAGTTCTGACCTCAAAGCCAATTCCAGTCAAGGATATTTGGGGCTTTTACAATTACAAGAAGAACGGCGCGCTGGGTTCAACGGTTGTGCACGTCCTGATACTGGTGATGATTATCGGTGTCACGCTCTGGGGCCGCAGAGTGATCAAAGAGGTCGTCAAGCCGCACGAGACGGTCACTCTGATTTCGCCGGACGATATTCCTCCGCTCGAGCCTTCCAAGACGCAGGCAGGTGGCGGTGGTGGTGGCGGCGACCGTGACAAATTTCAAGCCCCCAAGGGAAAGCTTCCCAAGCAGTCGATGGAGCAGATCACGCCTCCCATGGTCGTCGTACGCAACGACAACCCCAAACTCACGGCTGAGCCTACGGTGGTCATTCCTCCGCAGGTAAAGATCGCTTCCAATAACTTGCCGAACCTGGGCGACCCGATGTCGCATCTGCCTTCGGGACCTCCTTCGAACGGGACTGGCTCGGGCGGTGGTATTGGATCAGGCTCGGGTGGTGGCGTTGGCGTGGGCACCGGCCCGGGAGTCGGTGAGGGCCGCGGCGGCGGTGTAGGCGGCGGAGTATTTCGCGTAGGTGGCGGAGTCAGCGCCCCACGAGTCGTCTATCAACCCGATCCGGAATATTCGGAAGAAGCGCGCAAAGCGAAGTATCAGGGAACCTGCGTGCTCTGGCTGGTTGTCGGTCCGGACGGCAGGCCGCGAGACATCAGGGTAGCGCGTAGCTTAGGTCTGGGACTGGACGAGAAGGCCATCGAAGCCGTCAAGACCTGGAAGTTCGAACCAGCCATGAAAGACGGCAAGCCCGTGGCGGTGCAGATCAACGTGGAAGTAAGCTTCCGGCTTTACTGAGTTCAAGATCGTATAACCACCAAGGACACTAAGTTACACGAAGGAAATCAACCGCTTGGATTCCTTCGTGTAACTTAGTGTCCTTCGTGGTTAATGCCCTATTCCTTTAGCTCCACATGCTCGACATCCACGATCGGGCTTCCCAGAAAACGCTCTCCCAGCCGGCGAAATTTCTCCACTGAATCAGTTACGAAGAACTTCAGGCGTGGCTGCCCGCGGCGCTCTTCCTCGGGAGATAGGTCAGGAGACAGCTTCGGCAAGCCTTTTCGAAGCAACTGGCTGACTACCTGGGCGGTGGAGTCGGCGGAATCCACGATCGTCGAATGAGCGCGGCGCCAGGCGCTGCAATAGCGGCTTCAGCAGCGGATAGTGAGTGCAGCCCAGCACCAGAACGTCGGCGGACTCAAAGCCGCCGGCAAACGCCTCGTCCAGATAAATTCGCGCTACCTGTTCCGCGACAGAGTGCTCGGCCCAGCCTTCTTCGACCAGAGGCACCAGCAGCGGGCA
The DNA here is from genome assembly GCA_963734265.1 of Terriglobia bacterium. Taxonomy (GTDB): domain Bacteria; phylum Acidobacteriota; class Terriglobia; order Terriglobales; family Acidobacteriaceae; genus JAIQFF01. Next base: position 94,192 of record CAVTGN010000005.1, on the reverse strand, counting down.
GGCTTTCTCCCGGGCCTGCACTCCGCGCGCCTCGAGAGCCTTTGCGTAAGCGTGGCTGCTGATCGTAGCCTCGGTTCCGATCACCACAACTCTGCGGGCCCGGCTGGCGGCCGAGGCACGCTCGGCGCCAGGTTCAACGACCCCGACCACTGGGACTCCGGCAGCCCGTGTAATCTGATCGAGAGCGAGCGCAGTAGCCGTGTTGCAGGCGATCACCAGCATCTGGGCGCCGCGTTCCTCGAGATAATGGGCTGCGCCAATGGCGTACCGGGCAACCGTTTCAGCTGACTTCGAACCGTAGGGCAGACGTGCCGTGTCTCCGAAGTAGAGGTAGTCAGCGTCGGGAACCAACGCCACCAGTTCCTTGAGCACGGTGAGGCCGCCAAAGCCGGAATCGAACACCCCGATGCAAGGTCGTCTCTTCATAGGTATAGGTTGCGCTGTGAGTTGCGGTGCAACGGATTGCGATGCAACTCATGATAAGGGGGGCGAGATGTTTTGGACAGGTGTCGTGCCGGGAAATCAGCGGCGCGTATAAGATGGGGCCGAAAAGAATCGATTCCAGGAGGCTCATGTGAAATCTGTGACACGATTCGCGATCTTGATATCGCTGATGACGCTGCTGATAACGTTGTTGATAACAACGACCGCGTGCACATCAATGAAACCCGCTCCCATCACGCAGGAGGAGCTGGTGCGAAACTCGCAGGAGATGTTCGACAGCGTCCCATCCGGCGATCAGGCGCCGTGGAAGAAATACTTCGCGGATGACGCCACGTACTTTGACGAAAAGGGAAGATGGATGGACAAAACCGCCCTGGTCAAAGACATCACCCCGATGCCCAAGGGCTACTCCGGCGCCATCAAGGTGGTGAACGCTAAGAGTCATATTCAGGGCGACACTGCGATCCTGAGCTACGATCTCGACGAAACCGAAACCATCTTCGGGCAGAACCTGACCGCCCACTATCACGGTACTGACACCTGGATGTATCGCGACGGAAAATGGCAGATCGTGGCTGGGCAGATGCTCCGCTACTACGAGGATCCCGCTCCCGGGAAAGGAGACGCAAAGAAGTACGCAGAATACGTCGGGACCTACGAGCTGGCGCCCGGCGTAACTCAGACCGTTTCCCTCGAAGGCGATAACTTGTACGCCCAGCGCACGGGCCGCGACAAGGTTCTGCTGGTGCCCGAGGCAGACGATATATTTTTCCGCAAAGGTGTCGAGGGCCGCTTGCTTTTCCCGCCTGGCGAGCATGGCAAAGTCGATGTCCTGATTGACCGCAGAAACAACGAGGACGTGGTGTGGAAGAGGGTCAGGTAGCAAAAGCTTTACCGCAAAGTGCGCCAAGAAATGCCGCAAAGATCGCAAAGAAGATCAGAAAGATTTTCTTCGCGTCCTTTGCGCTCTTTGCGGTTAAAGACTTTCTCGAATCGATCTCTACTTCACATGCCGCGAAGCCGGCACCTGCTCCGCTTCCCGGGCCGCCAGAGTACGCTCGCAGCACGGTCCCGGCGGGATGGACGCGCCGTGCGGACAAGTCCGGGGATGTCCGAGGAAGCTGCAGATCTTGTCGGTGGCTTCCGTCGAGAGGATGTGTTCGAACTTGCAGGCCTGCTGCTCGATTTCGGACTCGCTATCCAGCGCCAGGCTGTCAGTGAAGAGACGTTCCGCCAGACGATGGCGGCGAATGATGTCGGCAGCCCGCTGCCGTCCGCGGGAGGTAAATTCCACGATCATGCTGCCATCGCCGGTGGATACTCCTGTCGGTTTGAGCGCGTCGTGGCAGGGATTCACGAATGGTTTGTGATTGTGAGCCTCCGGCGGATGCGGCCGGCTGGTCACCAGACCCAGGGCGGTCATCTTCTCCACCGCGATGCTGACCGGCAGCGCGCCGTGCACTTCCATTCTTCCGATTTCGGCGATTTCCCCATGCTCCTCGACCGCCCAGAGCTCTTCGAGAACTTCGTCGAATTGCTCTTCGTCGGCCATGGCAAAAACTTCCTGATCGGCAATCTTGCCGTGATGCAGCTCGATTCTTCGGTCGGCGAGGCGGGCGACCACGGGGTCGTGCGTGACCATGACGATGGTGCGTCCCTGGCGGTGCAACTCGCCCAGCAGGCGCAGCACAATCTCTTCGTTGACCGCGTCCAGGTTTCCAGTGGGCTCATCGGCCAGAACGATCTTGGGATCGTTGATCAGGGCGCGGGCAATGCAAACCCGCTGCTGCTCTCCGCCGGATAGCTGTGCCGGCAGGTGCCGGGCGCGATCTTTCAATCCGACGTGCGCCAGCGCCGCCAGAGCTTCCTGCTCGTCGGTCATGCTGTGAAAGTACTGGGCCAGCATCACGTTTTCGAGCGCGGTGAGATAAGGGATCAGATGAAACTGCTGGAAGATGAAGCCGACTTTTTCTGCCCGCGCCCGGTTCAGATCCTGGGTGGAAATCTTGGCGACATTCTCGCCATCGAGCCAGATCTCGCCGGAAGTCGGGCGATCGAGGCAGCCAATCAGGTTGGCCAGCGTCGACTTTCCCGAACCCGAAGGACCCATCACGGCCAGCCACTCGCCGGGCTCGACCTCGAGAGAGATATCATCGAGCGCGCGCACCACGCCGCCGCCTTCGGCCTGCGCCGGATAGAGACGGCTGACATGGCTGAGCCTGATCATGTCACTCTCCCCTCAGAATGTTAGCAGGTTGAACCCGCCGCAGAAGAGATATCGGGAGGACAGCGGCGATCAAGGCGATGGCGATGCCACCCGCCAAAATCACTGGGAAAACTGCGAAGCGCGGCGTGACCGGAGTGTGGAAGTTAGCCCGGCCAATCCAGATCGCAACGCCTACGCCGATGCCAAAGCCGATTATCGCTCCCACCGCTCCCAGCGCTGCGGCCTCGGTGGCGAAGAATCCCTGGATCATTCCGCCGGAGGCGCCCAGGGCCTTCATGATGGCAAAGTCGCGGCGGCGGTCGGAAACCCATCCGGTCAAGGTCGAGAGCACGCACACCGCGGCAGTGAGGATGATCAGCACGGCCGCCACCAGCAGCGTCGATCGCATCTTCCCCAAAACCCGAGCCTCGCCTTCCACAATCTGGCGCACCGGCCGGACGTCAGCCTCGGGAATGGTTTGGGTAAGCTTCTGGATCGTGGCGTCTATTTCCTGCGGCGAACCTGCGGCCGAAATTTCGATGGTCGAGTACGGCAGGTGCGTCCACTCAGTGAAATCCGCGAGAGAAATATAGACCCGGCTGTCCTCGGCCGCGCCGGTTTGCAAGGTGCCGACGAAATTCAACTGCAGGGTTCGTCCCTGAAAGCTCAGGCTGAACGGCTTTCCCGGCGAACCCACAATTCCGGCCGCGCGGCGTTCCGACCAGGGCGTCGCCAGCCGCCTTGGGCCATGCCGTTACCGACCACCAGCTGTCGAGCTTCTGCGCCTGTTCGAGATCGGTTCCGGCGACCACGACCGAATGCCCATCGGCGGTGCGAGCGACAGCGTACGCAATCGGGAGCGCCATGCCGCCCGCCCCAAGCGCGGCCTGAGCCTTCGCTAGCGCGTCTGCGGGAAGCTCGTGGCCATCCCTCGCCACAACCACGACATTCGCACCGTACTTGCGAAACTCGCGGCGCAGCTTGGCTTGCACGTCCACATAGAGATTCAGCATGGCGGTGGCGACGGCGGCAGCCACTACCATGGCCAACAGGGCAGAAGCGGCGCGTCCGCGGCGCAGCACAGCGGCGCGCACCAGCATGCGCAGGAACATCGAGGTATGAGGCGCGCCCGCGCGGCGGCGGGCGATGCGTTCGCTGGCGACCGAACTCATGCTTCACCTCGCAGGGCATACACCGGGTCAAACTTCACCGCCCGCCGGATCGCGGCGGCGCTGCCAGCAAACGTCACAATCACGGCGATGGCCAGGATGACGGGCAAAAGCACCGGCTGGATCGTAATCTGCGAATCAAAAATCGACCGGCCAATCTGCCGCGCCAGCAGCGACCCTCCGACAAAGCCAGCGGTTCCGGCAATCACGGCCAGCAAGGCAGCTTCGGCGAAAAAAAGGACGGCTACGCCCAGATTGCCCGCGCCTAAAGCCTTCATCAGGCCAACTTCGCTGCGCCGCTCAAAGACCGCGGTCGCCATCGAAGAAGATACAGCCAGCGCCGAGGCCAGCAAGGCCGCGAGCGTGATCAGCAGCATCAGTCCCTGAATGCGTGAAAGCACCGTGCCTTCATTCTGTGCGATCTGGCGAATCTGTTCGGCGTGAGAATGCGGAATGGCTTCCTGCAACTGGAATGCGATCGATTGTGCGTAGGGCGAGCAATACCAGCGGTCGTACATCTCCGGCGACATGGTTTTCGGATCACGGCGTGCGAAGGCGTCTTCGGGCTTGGTTACAGCGCTGACGTAAATCCGACGCACCGCACCGGGTTTGCCGAGAATCTGTTGCGCCAGCGGAAGCGGAGCCACGATCTCGTTGTCTTCCTCTCCGCCGGTGGAGAGAATGCCAGCGATGCGTCGCGGCTTGCCCGTCAATTTCAATTTCCTGGCCGGCACGCAGGTTAAGCTTTGCGGCCAGATGATCCCCCAGAAGAACATCGCTGGAACTATCGTCCGGCCAGGCGCCCTGCACTTTCCACCAGGGATGAGTGGTGCGGACGCCAGTGGTGAAGTCCTGCTTTCCAAAAGTGAGTTGCCGCGAAAAATACGTTCCCAGCAATGTGACTTGCTGTTGCGCGGCCAGGGTTACATTTACCGGCAGCATGGGCGCAAAACCCACGATGTTGTTGCGCCAGAACATGCCCTTGATTTTGGGCAGGTCGGCCTCGTTGAGGTAAGCGCCATCGCTGGGCGGCTTCAGGTTTACGCCACCGATATCGACGTCCAGCGTGTCTTCCTGCGGAGTGACGATCAGGTTGGCGCCGTAGGTGCGCAGTTCGCGGCTGATCTTGTCGCCAATGTCGGTCGCGACCGCGATCATCGCAGTCGCAACGCCGACTCCGAGCATGATGGCTACGCCGGCCAGGAGTTTGCGCCGCTTCTGCCTGCCGGAAGGACTCATAGAGTAGGCGCAAGAACATAGGCTGGATGACTTACTGTTGTTGCTGAAAAATGCGGGCGCCGGTGGCGATGTCGGTTTCCCGGATGATGACCGCGTCGGCGGTCTGTTCGGCCTGCAGCGGAATCGGATTGCACCCTCCGGTCATGCCCACCGACTGTCCATTGATGGGCGCGGCGCAGTTCTTGCAAACCACTCCGTTCGGTCCCTTGTAAAAGCCGACGGGTCCGCAAATCTGGCAGGCATCAAAGACGCGTGGCAACCTTGCCGTCCGGTTTCTTGTACAGCCAGAAGCGAACATTCGTCCCATTTTCCCTGGCTTCGAAGCGGTGCAGATCGCCATCAGAAACCTGGGTCAGGGGAATGCTCAGTTGTCCGTTGCTGAAAGTACACTTCGGTCGCCGGCGAAAGCGCGCTCACGCTCTTGGTGTAGATAAACTCGGCGGTCACCAGCAGGATGAACACAAAGGAACTGGCATAGACCGACGCCATCCAGAGGCGCTCGCGGCGGGCACTCCACAGGGCTTTTCGCCGCTCGGCGGGAGAATCGGGCAGGGAAGCCGGCTGGCGGCGCTTTACCTCGAACAAGCACCATCAGCGCCGCCAAAGCAACTATGGTGACAAAGAAGAACAAGATCGTTGCGGACGATGGGTCCGATCAAAGCCATCTCTTCGCGGGAAGAGGGCAGCACGCCGTTTTCCGAGAGCTCGTGCAGTCCGGAGATGATCAACTGGGCCGCAACGAAAAATCAGGATCACGGTCGTGACCCGGAAGAATTTTTGCAGATTGATGCGCACGCTGCCTTTGACGAACATCACGCCAAACAGAATGGCTACAATCACGCCCGTCAGCGTGCCCAGGAAGCTCAGCAATTCGGTGGAGTTCAGCGAGACCGCTCCCAGGATGAGAACCGTTTCCACGCCTTCGCGCAAAACCATCAGAAAGACAAACAGAAACAGGCCAAAAGCAGCGTTTTGGCCGGCCAGCAGTCCGACTTTGCTTTCGATCTGGCCCTTGAGCGCGCGGCCCGTCTTCATCATGAAAATGATCATGGTGACGACAAAAAAGGCCGCCGCCAGCATGATCCAGCCTTCAAAGATGTCCTGGTTCCATTGGGTGCGCGACAGCAGGATGGCCACGCCGATGCTACCTACAAATGCCGCAGCCAGCGCGGCAAAAACCGGTTTGCGCAGCTCAGGCCGCCCAATTTTGGTGAGATAGGCCAAGGTGATGCCGACGATAAGCGCGGCCTCAACCCCTTCGCGCAATGTAATGATGAATGCCTGCAGCATGTTTTAGTATGGCCTTGCTTAATGCAAACCAGTTGCAACTAGGACCGCTTCTTTACCAGTCATTAAGCATAGTCTCCGGTTGTGCGCTGCGTCAATGGAGCCCGGCCACTGGTAGTGGCTCAGTTTGAGTTTCCGCCGATCGGATGGGATCATCCTGAGCTCTGCGAGAGGCGGGACGCCGGCGCTACAACTGTTTCAGGAAGCGTTTTACTTCTTCCAGTTGGGGGAACTGCTTTTCTTCCGCCTGAAATTCCGCTGAGTGCACACACCTTCGACTGCCGCGCAACTTCACCGGATGCTTCAAGTGCAGCATCTCGTGATACACGATGTATTCGACCGCATACCGGGGAACCCGGGGATGATCAAAGATGCGGCTCACCACGATGGCATTGTGCGCGGGATCGTAATGTCCCAGGTGGTTGCGGGCGTGATCGCGGCTCCAGGTCATCTGCGGACGAGCCAGCAGGCCGTGAAAAAAGCGCGTATTGAGAGTCTTCGAATACCGCTTCCAGATCGTAAGTCCTGCCCTGGGCGGAATCGAGGCGCTTGCGCCCGCGCATCTGGCGCATCAGATGAGCCTTCCGGGTGATCTCGTGGCCTGAAATATATCGACGATAGCGGGTCGCGGATTCGCGCTCCACCGGCCTGCGGTACATCTTGGCCAGAAGGATGTGGGCGATCGCGCGCAACACCGGCTCCGGCGCCCCTTCCAGCAGATCCGAAAGCCGCACCAGCAGTTTGCCCTGGCGCATCCGGATCGTGTTCTTGATGCTGGTGAAGGCGAAGAATTCGACCTTCAATTCAGGGAAGGGAGCCTGAGGACGGAGTTCGCGATAGCTTTCCTGAAAGATGTGGGGAAGGCCGTCTCTCACCTAGGTAGATTAGCACGCCGAAAATTCTTCACCGCAAGAGACGCAACAAGTATCGGCATCATGGCTTCGCCGGCTTCTTGTGCTTAAAGGCCTCTTCCTGTTCGGTAAGCAACTGGCGGTGATCCTGAGAGCTGCTGTCGACAGTTTCTAGCGTGTTCGACAGCAGAAATTCGTATTCCTTGGTCTCTTCTTTGTTCGTATTGGCGGCATCCCGCAGGGCTCGAAGCTTGGCCTGAAACTCGTTGTCGGCATCGATGACGGTCTTCAGAACTTTGCGCAAGTCCGCCTTGCGATCGGCAAAGGTATCGATGTTTTCGTTTAATTCGTCGTAAACATCGAGAAAGTCCTGCAGGCGGTCGTGAGTTTCCAGGCCTCGATCGGTGACCTTGGGATCAGACCTTTTCTGCTCGAGGGAAGCCAGCCGGGCTCGGGCAAACGTCACAAACAGTTTGAGCCGCAAATCGCCATCCTGGGCAGTATCGCGCAGCTGGTCGACTTCCGCATCGGTCAGGGGATCGCGCCTGCGATCTGCCTGCACCTGGGCTACAAGCAATAGCGCCAGGGCACTCGCCGCAAGAATGATCCGAGCCCGGCTCATTTGTTCCCCTTCTTTCCGAACATGGCTGAGAGCAGTTCGGTTCGCATCTTTTCCAGCTTGATCGATGGCTTCCTGAACCGGCGCCTGATCGTCAAAGGGGAGATTGTGTTTCACGTCATGAAATTTCTCTGCCATCTTGCGCACTGCGATCTCGGTGTCTTTCAGCCTTTTTCCGGTGCTGGTCGCGGAATCGCTGGCCTTTCCGGCGTAGGTGACCACGTCGTTGAGGGCGGTGTTACCGGCGTCAGAATTGCCCGCCTGATAGGCCTTGTCGGCAGCATCTGCCTGTTCGCGGGCTATATGGATGTAAAGCGCGGGGCGATCTCCCGGCGGGGCGGCGTCGGCCCGGGCGATCATCTGCTGGAGAGTCTCGTCGGTGCGCGCAAACGCCGCCAGGGAAATCGCAGCCACCAGCATGAAAAGAGTTACCCGCATACGCATCATGGGTCATTTCTTGGGTTCAATCGCGATCAGTCGATGACGAGCCTGCCACTCCTGATCGGGAAATTGCCCAGTCGCCGCCTCAAGGAATCGATGATAATTCTCCGCTGCCGGCTTGTACTCACGCAAGTGGTCGTAGGCAGTCGCCCGCAGAAAGTAGCCAATCGGAAGTTCAGGAAGAATCTTCGCGCGGGCATCCAGTGCCTTGATCACCAGTTCGTAGTTCTTGGTTTCATTGGCCGCCGCCGCCAGCTCGCCGTAGGCCGGACCGAGATCAGGCTTGAGCTGAATCGCGGCAATCAACTGCTGCTCCGCCTCGGGAAATTTGCGCTGATTCAGCAACACCCGGCCCAGCCCGTAGTGCAACTCAGCGTCCTTTGGCTTGGCCGCCAGCAGGGTACGGTACTGCGCTTCGGCGAGATCGTATTTCTTGGCGTTGACATACAGGTCCGCCAGGTCGGCCTGCAGGGAAGCGTCGTTCGGAGCCAGCTTCAGGGCCTGCTGCAGTTCAGCGAGTGCGGGCTCGGGCTGTCCGTCGGCCGCCAACATGCGTCCCAGTTGCATGTGCGCCCCCGCGTCTGTCGGATGGAGCGCGACCAGTTTGCGCAGAATTTCCTCGGCCTCGGTGTAGCGATGCCCCCGCATGTAGATGTTGGCCATGCCGGTCAGAGCGTCGCTGGACGAGGGATCGAGCGCAAATGCCTGCTTGTACTCCTGCTCGGCATCGGCAAAGCGGTTTTGCGCTTCCAGCAGCGGGCCGGCGGAAAGATGCGGTTCGGGATCCTTGGGATCGAGATGCGCCGCCTGGGCATAGGCCTCGATGGCCGCCCCGGGATTCGTGGTCTCGAGCACATGGCCCAGGGACAACCAGGCCCGCGCCTGACCTTCCTGAGCGTGGGCTGTGGGCTTCAGCCTGGTAGCCGCGCGCAGGAACTCTTCAGCGCCAGGCTGTCCGGCCTTCACCAGCATCAGGCCCAGATTGAGATTGGATTCGAACACGCTCGGTTTGGCGGCGACGGACTTGCGATAGGCGGCAATTGAGTCGTCAGTTTTGCCCAATGCGTTGTAGATAAATCCCAGGTCGAACCAGGCGGCGTAGTTTTGAGGATCGTCGGCGACGACTTTTTTCAGCAAAGGCTCGGCGGTCGAGTAATCCTGTTTCTCGATGGCGGCTTTCGGCCTGTATGAGTTCCGGCGGAGAAGAGGGATCGTCCACCTCCACTTTGTGGTGACGCACGGTCTTGCCGGAAGTTTGTGCGGCCCGGCGGTGGATAGAACGCAAGAATCGTAAATAGGCAAACCCCACGTAGGCCCAGACGCTCGTCTGGGCGGGCGAGCGCAGCTCGCCAGTGCGGAAATCCCTCGGAGTTGTCTGCTGCTAAAGACCGACACCGCGGAGCTTCGCTCCGCCGGGCGGGTGAGGACACCTGCCCCCACGCTGGCGTTTTTACTTTCGTCCGTTGCTGGGCAATCCGTTTCCATTCAAAACTCGCGCCAGAAACTTTCCAGTATACGAGTTCGGCAACTTCGCGATGACTTCCGGCGGACCAGCTCCGACCACGTAGCCTCCCCGTTCGCCGCCTTCGGGGCCCAGGTCGATCACCCAATCCGCCGTCTTGATGACTTCCAGATTGTGCTCGATCACCAGGATCGAGCCCCCTGCTTCGATTAGACGGCGGAAGGCCGAGAGTAGTTTGCTGACATCGTCGAAATGCAGGCCGGTGGTGGGCTCGTCGAAAATATAGAGCATGCGATTGCGGCGCCGGGCACGTTCGGCGGAATTCGACGGGCGTCCGATGTCGCGCGATGCCGGCTGCAAGTGCGCCGCCAGCTTCATGCGCTGGGCTTCGCCGCCCGAAAGCGTTGTGGCCGACTGCCCCAGTCGCAGGTAGCCCAGTCCAACCTCTTCCAGCACCCGTAATTTATCCACCACTTTGGGTACACCAGAGAAAAAGTGCAGCGCTTCTTTGACCGTGAGATCGAGCACTTCGTGGATATTCTTGCCGCGATATCGCACTTCCAGAACCTGCGGCTTGTAGCGCGCGCCCTTGCACTCTTCGCAGATCAGTTCGACGTCGGCCAGAAATTGCATTTCCACGGTGACCGTGCCGTCGCCCTGGCAGGTTTCACAGCGGCCGCCGGGGATGTTGAAGGAAAAGTGCCCGGCGGTGAAGCCGCGCTTCTTCGATTCGGGCAGGGAAGCGAAAAGATCGCGGATGCCGTCGAAGGCCTTGATGTAGGTGACCGGATTGGAGCGCGGCGTCCGGCCGATCGGCGACTGATCCACCAGGATTACGTCGTCGATCAGATCGTCGCCTTCCAGTTCGCTCCAGTCCTCGGACGGAAGCGGCTCTCCATTCGTCTGCTTCTTGGCGGCGGACAGTGCTTGAAAGAGCACGTCGTGCAGCAGCGTGGACTTGCCCGATCCGGACACTCCGGTAATCGCCACCAGCATGCCCAGGGGTACGGACAAATCGATATTTTTGAGATTGTGGGCACGGGCGCCGAAGATCTTGATCTGCCGCGACCCTGGCTTGCGCCGCGACGGGGGAAGCTGAATCCGGAGATCTCCGGAAAGGTAGCGCCCGGTGAGCGACCCCGGCGCTTTCAATATTTCGTTGTAAGTTCCGGCTGCAATCACCTGGCCGCCGCTCTCTCCCGCGCCCGGCCCCAGATCGAGAATGCGGTCGGAGGCTCGCATCACGTCAGGATCGTGCTCGACCACCAGAATCGTATTTCCCAGGTCGCGCAGGTCGTGCAAAATCTTGATCAGGCGGTGCGTGTCGCGGCTATGCAAGCCGATCGAGGGCTCGTCCAGCACATACAGAGTTCCGACCAGGCGCGAGCCCAGCGAGGTCGCCAGCTGAATGCGCTGGGCTTCGCCGCCCGAAAGCGTGGAAGCCAGCCGGTCAAGGGTCAGGTACTCCAGGCCCACATCGATCAGAAATTGCAGTCGTTCGTGAATCTCCTGCAGCAGTTTGTCGGCGATGGCGGATTCCTGCTCCGACAGCTTGACCTGGGCGAAGAACTTCGAGACATCCTCGACCGTCATGGAGGTGATCTCGCAGATATTCTTGCCCTGGATCTTGACCTGCTGCGCCTCCATCCGCAAGCGGGCGCCGCCGCAGGCCGAGCAGGTCGAATATCCGCGATAGCGGCTGAGAAATACGCGCACGTGCAGCTTGTATTTCTTGCGCTCGAGATGATTGAAGAAGCCGCGCACGCCAGGAAACTTGCTTTCCCCATCGACAATCATCCGGCGCTGCTCGGCCTCGAGCTCCGCCCAGGGAACATCCAGGGGAATATTCACCTGTTTGGCAAAGCGCTTCAGCTCGGTGAAAAGCGGACGATATTTGGGCTTGGTCCAGGGCTCGATGGCGCCTTCATTCAGCGTCTTCGACTTGTCGGGAATCACCAGGTCGAGATCGAAATCGATTGTGTTGCCAAAACCCTGGCAGCGCGGACATGCGCCATAAGGATTATTGAAGGAAAACAGGCGAGGCTCGGGTTCTTCGTAGCGCAGATTGCACTGCTTGCACTCAAAGCGCTGAGAAAACCGCAGTTGCTGAGGCGGCTGGCCGTCGCGTGCGGCGGTTTCAAAGATGACCTCGCCGGCTTCGCGGTAGCTGATTTCGATCGCGTCCACGATGCGGGCGCGAGCGTCGGGCGCAACCACCAGCCGGTCCACCAGGAGGAACACCGGTTTGCTGAAATCGACGTCGAGCAGCGACTCGGGCGTGGAGAATTCGAAGATCTGGCCATTCTGGTAGAGGCGATTGAAACCGCGCTGCCGAAGTCCGGACAGGCGCGTTTTTAATTCGTCGGAGAGGTCAGAAGCCTGCTTACGCCGAGGGCGAGACGCCCTCGCGACAGCCGGCGGGACGCCGGCGCTACTTTTCTTGCGCTTTGCCGGCTCGGTTGGACTGATCGCCGGCATGCCGCCCAGCGGGAACAGCACATTCAGGCGGACGCCTTCGCCCAGCGCCAGTACGGCAGCGGTTACCTCGTCCACCGTGTCTTTCTTGACCTCCTGGCCGCATTGCTGGCAGAAGGTGCGTCCCACTCGGGCGAATAGCAGTCTCAGATAGTCGTAGATTTCGGTGGCGGTCGCTACGGTGGACCGCGGGTTGCGCGTCGAATTCTTCTGGCGGATGGCCACAGCCGGGGCGATGCCATCGATGACATCGACGTCCGGCTTCTCAATGCGCTCCAGGAACTGGCGGGCGTAGGCCGAGAGCGACTCGACATAGCGCCGCTGCCCTTCGGCATAGATGGTGTCGAAGGCCAGCGACGACTTGCCCGAGCCCGATACGCCCGTGACTACCGTCAGTGAATTGTGCGGGATTTCAAAGTCCACATTTTTGAGGTTGTGAACCCGGGCACCGCGAACAACAATTGTTTCTGTGGACATCAGTAAAAGAGGCCGATCGCCGCCGTTTTCGCTGCCCCTAACCCGTCGGAGGGCTCTCAGATGGCTTCAAAAGCGGCTAGTGAATCTTTCTATTATAAGGCAATCGGCGGTCCTGTCATCCTGAGCGGAGAGGGCTGCTTCGCGAAGCGAAGCAGCCGCGCAGTCGAAGGACCCCTACTATCGAATCGAGCTGAATAGTGGAGGGGATTTCTCTGGCGCACCGCAAATAAGTTAGCGAACAAGGATCTGCAGCGGAGAGGATATAGGGGTCCTTCGACTGCGTTCAGGATGACACTGGAGCTTATTGCTTTTCCTGATCCCGTTTGCGGCTGTAGCGGACCGCCAGCCCCGCACCCAGAGTCATGAAGGCAACCGGAGGGAGCAACAACACGAGAACGCCGCGGCTGATGGCGTTCTGCCCGTCTTTGGTCGCGGCTTTCGCGGTGCTGTAGCACATGGCACAGCCCTGGCTGAAGGCAGGGGCAGCCCACAGCAGCAGAAACACAGCAAGCGTGCAAAGGCGCAACTTCATTTCGGTACCGTCGTGATGCCTACGCCCAGATGCAGAATCCGGAACGCATCCGGCAGGAAAACCAGCATCATGGCCAGACAAAACACCAGAGAACTCATAGTAACCCACTTCATGGCCGAGACCTCAAATTTCATGTGCATGAAGTAGGCGATGATGAGAGCGGCTTTGATCAGCGACAGCGCCATCAGGATGGACAGCATCCGGATGAGTTCCATGTTCTGGTACGCCAGCCAGACTTCGATGCCGGTCATGACCAGAAGCGCGGCCCACACCCATAGAAACTGGGTCTTGGGATGATGCGTCTGCTCTTCGGCTACCTGGTGCTCAAGCGCTAATTGAGTTGCGTCCATCATTGGGAGTAGTGCTCCTCGAATTTATCTGCCAATAATTTTCGACCGCCAAGAATCTCAAACCCTGGTCGACATCAAATACACCAGCGGAAAAATGAACATCCACACCAGATCCACGAAGTGCCAGTACAGCCCTGCGACCTCGACGTCAGAGGCGTCATAAACTTTCGGCTTCAACCAAAGAATGATTGAGATCACGACCGCCGCAATCAGCAGCACGTGAGCGCCGTAGTGGAATGGACTGTAGTCCGGCGTGCCCAGCCAGGCGGCCAGCCACAAGCCGAGCAGAACCGGGATAAACCATTTTCGCAGCGCCACCACACCCAGATAAACCACGCCCAGCGTGACGTGCAGCATGTGCATTCCAGTCAGGCCGAAGAAGGTAGCGGCAAACTGGGGCACGGCCTTGGTCACATTGGCAAATTCAGCATTGCCCGCATGTCCGGGAGGGACAGGGAAGACCGGCAGGGTCAAGCCTTCTGCGATGAGGTTGGTCCACTCACGTCCGTGAAGAACCACGAACCCCAGGCCACAAGCCATAGTCGCGAGCAGCCAACGCCGTTGGGCTTTCGAATCTCCCATGGCGGCTGCGCGCACGGCAAAAACCATGGTCAGCGAACTGGTGAGCAGAAACGCGGTCATGAACGTGGCGTTTCGGATGCTTTCAGAATGGAACGGCGTGGGCCAGTTCGGCGTGGATACGCGCCCGTAGGTGTAGGCGTACAGCAGCGCCCCGAAAGTGAGCGAGTCGGAGAGCAGGAACAGCCACATCCCGATCTTCTTCGAATAGGTGCCAAACAACGACGGCTCATAAACGCCCGTCCCTGGTTGCACCGCGACATCTGACATGGGTTGGTCTCCTGGTCCTATTGAGTCAAGTCTGTTCCCAACAAGTCAGCCAATCACAATCTGAAGCTACAGAAAAACGCCAAAAAATCCCATCAAGGGTATGGGCGTTGCGCCGTACTGAACTGGCGCGTCATCTCCAAAACCCATCCTGCTTGCTGAAGCCTGCTGTTTGCTAGTCAGTTAACTTTTTCAGCCGCTGATTAACGCACGAATTCCAAAAGAGCAAAAATGTAAATCCAGACCAACGCCATAAAGTGCCAGTACCAGGCAGTGACGTCGACCACAATGCGCCGGTCTTCCACTGGCCGGTGGAGCATTGCCGTGGCCACCGCGTACAGCAGAACCAGCACGCCTCCAGCCAGGTGAAGAGCGTGGGAGGCGGTGAGCACATAAACCATAGAACTGCTCGGACTGGTGGCCAGATAGAATCCGCGCATTCCGAGCTCCCGCCAGGCCATCCACTGTCCGGTCAGAAAAGCGAGTCCAAGAACGACAGTCGCGCCCAGCCAGGGAAAATTGCGCTCTTTGCCGATCGAAATTCCAGGAATAGATTGCACCGGAGCCAAAGCCGCCTGGCGCGTGATCTGCCGCCGCGCCAGCTCAACCGTGATGCTACTGAGAATGAGCAGCACGGTATTCACCAGCAGCAGTCCCGTGGGCAAATTCACCTGCAGCCAGTCGCGGACGTAACCGCCCGTCCGGTCATCGAGCGTGGGCAGGCCGCGCCGCATGATGTAGACGCTGGTGAAGGAAACAAACAGCATGGTGCTGGCGACCAAGCCGACCAGCAATCCCAGACGAGTACGGCGCAGGCGCTGACCGTAGTCGGGAGAACCGTCGCCGCCACGATCACCGCCGCCCCCGCCCGGCAGCGGCGGACGCGTGCCGCCCCTCCCGTAGCCGGTTTTGGGATCCTTGACTTTCGGATTCTGGATCGTGACTGTTGAAGTGAACGTCGCCATTTTGTTTTTTGTAGCGCCGCCGTACCGGCGGCTGTCGCGGGGGCGTCTCGCCCACGCAGGGAGGGCAGGATGCCGGCGCTACCTCAATGTGCCGTATATGTTGCCGGGTCGTTCTGCATTACGTAATCCTTCGGCGCTCCCGGCACGCTGTACTCATAAGGACCGTGATAGACCACCGGAGTCTTCCCGCCAAAGTTGTCGTGGGGAGGCGGAGTGGCCGTAGTCCATTCCAAGGTGGTGGCTTCCCACGGATTGTCACTCGCCTTCGGACCTTTGAACATGCTCCAGAAAAGATTGATCACAAAAATGAACTGTGCGGAGATGGTCAGAATCGCCGCGTAAGTGATGAACGTGTTCAGCGGAATCAGATGTTGCAGATAGGCCAGTTCGGTGAACTGCGAGTAGCGCCGCGGCTGTCCCGCCATGCCGAGATAGTGCATGGGCATGAAGATCGCGTAAGTCCCAGCCAAGGTAAGGAAGAAGTGCACCCGGCCCCATCTTTCATTCATCATGCGGCCGAACATCTTGGGGAACCAGTAATAGGTTCCGGCGAACATGCCGAAGATCGCCGCCACGCCCATGATCAGGTGGAAGTGTCCGACCACGAATGCGGTGTCATGCAGAGGAATGTCGAGGACCGGCTGAGCCAGAAATGGTCCGCTCAGTCCGCCCGAGACAAACAGCGAAACGAATCCGATGGCATAAAGCATCGGGGTCTGAAAGCGGACGCGCCCGCCGCGTATCGTCCCCAGCCAGTTAAAAGTTTTGATGGCCGACGGAACCCCGATCGCCATAGTCATGATCGAAAACGCAAAAGCCGAGTAGGGGCTCATGCCGCTCATGAACATGTGGTGGCCCCAGACCATGAATCCGAGGAAGCCGATGCCCATAAGCGCATAGACCATGGCCTTGTATCCGAAAATTGGCTTGCGGGAGAATGTGGACAGCAACTGCGAGGCCACGCCCATGCCCGGAAGAATCGCGATATAGACCTCGGGATGTCCGAAGAACCAGAACAGGTGCTGCCACAAAAGAGGCGAACCACCCTTGTGTCCCATGATCTGGCCATTCACCACTACCAGCGGGACGTAGAAGCTGGTGCCCAGATTGCGATCGAGGAGGAGCAGGATTCCGGCCGAGAGCAGCACGCCGAAAGCCAGCAGTCCGAGGATCGCTGTGATGAACCAGGACCAAACGGTGAGGGGCATGCGCATCATAGTCATGCCCTTGGCGCGCAAATCCAAAACCGTGGTGATGAAGTTCAGAGCGCCCATCAGCGAGGCCACACAGAAGATGGCGATGCTGGTGATCCATAAATCTGCGCCCAACTGCTCACCCGGTCCAGCGCTGGGCAGCGCGCTCAGCGGAGCATAACCAGTCCAGCCATGAAGCGGAGCGCCTCCGGTGACGAAGAAGGCGGCGAGGATGACCACGAACGCAATGAAAGTTGTCCAGAACGAAAGCATGTTCAGGACTGGAAACGCCATATCCGGAGCGCCGATCTGGATAGGCAGAAAGTAATTGCCGAATCCGCCCTGGGGCGCTGTGGTCAACACGAAGAACACCATGATGGTGCCGTGCATGGTGAGCAGGCTGAGATAAGTTTCCGGCTTGATTTCACCCAGCAGAGGCAGATTCGCCGTCGGCCAAATCATGTGGATGCGCATCAGCAGCGACAGGAACATGCCGACGAACACCGCGGTCAGCGCCAGAAAGTAGTACTGCAGGCCGATAACTTTGTGATCCAGGCTGAAGATGTATTTACGGATGAAGCTGGTTGGGGCGGCGTGAGCGTGAACCGCGTGGCCGTGCGAATCGTCGTGGGCGTCGTGTCCGTGGGCGTCCTGGGCAACCATTATTGTTTCTCCGCCTCCCGTGCCGCCAGCCATTTGTCGAAATCTTCCTGGCTGACGACTTTCAGCATGCCGTGCATTTTGTAGTGGCCGAGGCCGCAAAGCTCGGCGCAGGCAATTTCGTAGTCCCCGACTTCGGTAGGAGTGAAGTGCATATGGATCTCCAGGCCGGGAACCGCATCCTGCTTGAAGCGCATGTTCGGAACAAAGAAGCTGTGAATTACGTCAACCGCGCGCAACCTGAGGTCAACCTGGCGATTGACCGGCAAATACATGGTGCCGGTAACCACGTCATCCTTGGCGGCGGCATCCGAGGTGTCCAGTCCCACGGCGGCTTCGTTGCCGGCAGAAGGGTCCATCAATTTTGGGTCGGTCGCGCCAAACTTTCCGTCGGGGCCGGGATAGCGGAAGTACCAGGCAAACTGCATGCCGGTCACCTCCACCGGAACCGATCCCGGATCGGCCGGGGCAAAGCGTTCACGGGCCCAGACATTGCTTCCCATCAGGTTCAGCCCGACAAAGAGCACGGCGGTGAGCACGGTCCAGACCACTTCCAGCTTGGTATTGCCGTGGGAATATTCGACCTTGGGGGCGCCGGCGCGGTCGCGATACTGCCATACAAACAGTCCTAACGCGCCTTGCGCGGCCACGAATACGATTCCCATCAGGATGTAGGTCAGGGTGAACTGATGGTCGATGAAAAGGGCGGCGGTGGAAGCGCCTTTGGGTAGCCACCAGGTTTGGGCAACGAAGAAATAGGTGCTGATGAAGGTAATCAGCCAGATGATCGCGAGAAGAGCGAGGCCCATCTACCAGACCTCCAGGGGTCGTGGAATTCGCACACCCGCAGACCTGTGACGCGAAAATAAAATCTGCGGATCGCCCGGAAGTCTATCACAGCTATACGTGATGGGCGCAAGAGTCAGTGTGAAGCGATAACCACGGAGGACACCGCAGAGAGAGCGGAACACGAATGCCCTGGCCGCGGTATAAAATCTCTAGCCCATGCCCAAGAAACCTCATGGCCGCGGGCACAATGTCCGCGATATGCGTTCCACCAGGAACGAGTGCTTTGCCTGCGGACCCGACAATCCTGCCGGTATGCGCCTGAAATTTACTTACGACAAGCGGCGCCAGATATTCGTCTGTCGCTTTCGCCTGGATCAGCGCTACACCGGCCCGCCGGGACATTGCCATGGCGGCATCATCGCCACAATTCTCGATGAGGCTATGGGAAAAGTGAACAAGCTGCGTCAGGTGATCGCGCTTACTTCCCAGATGAGCGTGGATTACCTGCGGCCGGTGCCGTTGAATAAGCCACTGCGAGTGGAATCGCGCGAGCTGAGCGTACGCGGGCGCAAACATATAAACACAGGCGAGATTCTCAATCAGAAGGGAGAAGTGCTGGCGCGCGGCCGAGCCCTGTTCATCGCCATCGATCCGGAGCGCATGTTGGCCAAGCTGGGGAAGAAATGAAGTTGCGAAGTTAAGAGAATCAGGACCACTTCTTTACTTTAGGCCACAACTGCGCCAGAGACCCGAATTTAGCTCCCCTGCAGATGTAGACGCCAATTTCTTTTTCCAACGCGTAAGGATTATCCGCCGATGTGCCCACGTACTGGACGTAGTCAAAAAGTTTTTCCAGTGCTTCCCTGCGATCGCCGAGAACGATCATGCAGTTTCCGGAGTAGCCGCGCGGTCCCCATAAAAAATATGTCTGGTGGCCGCTGAGGGCGTGCGGCAGACCGTAGCGTGGGCCGAAAAAGTCTATGGCGCCGGCCTGGCCGTAGTCCTGGGCGAAGATGGCACAGTCGCTGCGCTGGTCGGGCGGTATTTGGTTCCAGGCTAGCGCGGCTTCGGCGACGATCTCCTGCCAGCCGAACTGGTCGGCATAGTATTGCGGCAGAGCTGCCCCTGCGTGGCTGTGCTCCGTGGGCGGCGGCTTCAGAGGAAGATGGTTCAGATAAGAGATAAAGCGGTCGACGGGAAGAACGGGCACAACCAGCGGCAATGCCTGCGCGCCGGCGGCCAGCAAAATGACCACCAGCACAGGCTTTAACCAGGATCGGCGCGAGCGCTCGATATATGCGTCGATCACGACGGCGCCCGCGGCCAGCAGCATGGGATAAATCGGCGAAAGGTAATAGTTCTTGCCGTGCAAGACGAAAAACACCGTGTACGAAATCAGATAGCTCCAGCCCAGGAAGCGATACGGCTTCAGCCGCTCCGAGAACAGGAATGCCAGCAGTCCGGTGATCCAGATAGGCGCAGTGACGGGATGAATCAGAACGCGTCTGCTGAAAGAAGAATTGCGGAGCCGAGAGTATGACGTCGCGGCCCTCGGCTTTGATGTTTCGCATCAATTCGACAAAGGGCCAGTGGTAGTGGATGTTCCACAGCAGGTTGGGAAGAAAGACGACGAATGCAGTCAGGCCTCCGAGCCATATCCATTTGTTGGCAAAGACGCGACGCTGTTCGGTCAGCAGCAGTCCGATCACGATCCCGAAACCAAAAACTGCGATGGAATATTTTTCCTGCAATCCCAGTCCGGCCACGACGCCAAAACCAAGCCAGTAGCGCGGATTGCCGCGCTTGATGGCGAGGATGGCAAAGTAAGCGCAGCCCATCCACAGATTCGGTTCCAGGCAGTTGGTTCCGAGCAGGCTGCCGTTGGAGAGATACTGCGGTGCAATCAGGACGGTGACTGCGCTCAGAAGAAGGGCGAAGCGGCGGCCACCGAGTTCGCGAGCCAGAAATGCGGTTTGTACGACCAAAAACGAGGAGGCGAGGGCGGGCAGGAAGCGAACGCTGCGAAGTGACTCTCCGAGTACCACGCGGCTGATGCGGGCAAGAAACGGTATGAGCGGAGGTTGGTCGACGTATCCCCACGCCAGGTGGTCGCCGCAAGCCAGGTAGTCGAACTCGTCGCGAAAATATCCGTAGCGGTTGTTGAAGTAGCAGTGCAATACCAATTTCGCCAGAGCGATGGCGACAACGATCAGCATGCCGCCCGCCAGAAAAGATTTCTGGTCAGGCTCGCTGAACGTTCGCGACGGCGGGACGGTTGCCATCAGGCGGTAAGGATAGCAAACGAAATCGTGGCAGGAACGTCGCCCGGTTACATGCTTACGAGTTTCGTGTCTTGCGTCTTACATCGTTGCATCGTTCCAGCGCCCGGGCTAACTGCTCAACGCCGCGGCGCAGTTCGCGCGAGTCAACCGCGGCAAATCCCAGGAGGAGTCCCTGCCGTCTGTAGCGGCGGGAAGAGTAGCGGCTCAAGGGAATCACTTCGACCTCGCGCTTGATCGCTTCTTCTGCAGCGTCATCCGCGCGGATCCCCGGCGCCAGCCAGCCCACCATCTGCAGTCCGGCTTCGACGCTGGGAATTTCCAGCAGGCCTGACAGCCGGGAGCGGGACGATTCCAGCAGCACACCCAGGCGTTCGGCATACAGTTCGCGCATGCGCCGGATATGGCGCGCGAAATGTCCTTCGGTGATGAAGTCGCAGAGTACGGCCTGATCGAGCAGAGGAGCGTGACGCATGCTGACCGATTGAGCCGCGCCAAAGCGATCCACCATCGCAGGAGGAACCACCAGATAGCCGAGCCGGAGCGCGGGAAAGAGAACTTCGTTGAAGCTGCCGGCAAAGATCACGACACCGGCGCGATCGAGCCCCTGCAGGGCGGGAATGGGGCGTCCCGAGTAGCGGTACTCGCTGTCGTAGTCGTCTTCGAAAATCAGAGTCTGCGAGCGGCGAGCCCACTCCAGCAGTGCCAGCCGCCGGCGCAGGCTCATGGTGACGCCGAGAGGGAACTGGTGAGCGGGAGTGACATAGACCAGCTTGGCGTGGCGCCAGTGTCGCCGGCCGTATTCCAGGTCCAGTCCTTCGGCGTTCACCGGCACGGGATGGACTTTCGCGCCCACGGCAGCAAACACGATAGCCGCGCCCGGATAACCCGGTTCCTCGACCCATACCGGATCTCCGGGATCGAGCAGCAGGTGGGCTGCGCGTTCCAGCGCTTCCTGCACTCCGGAGATGATCAGCACCTGGTCGGCCGAACACTTCACGCCGCGCGAGGCATTCAGATATTCAGCGACGGCCTGGCGAAGCGGACGGTATCCGCGAGCTTCGCCGCCGGCCAGAAGTTTCGTGGAGGCGCGGCGCAGGCGACGGGCCGCGACCTGAGCCCAAAGCGTGGTGGGAAAGGCGTCGAGCGCGGCCTGGTTGGCGCGGAAGGCGCGAGTGATGCGTGGTTCGCCGCCGCCACGGAAGAGCGCCAGACGACGGGCGTAGGACGACCACCGCACGCGACGAGGTCCCGTACCGGCTCCCGTACCCGACGCGGGCGACATGCAGCAACTCCTCGGGCAGCACCTGGCTGACGTAAGTCCCGGCTCCGACTTTGCCCTCTACATAACCTTCGGACTTTAGTTGTTCGAAGGCAGCCACAACGGTCGCACGCGACAGTTTGTACTCGCGGGCAAGATCCCGGGTGGCGGGAAGCCTTGCTCCGGGCGCGATCCGGCGTTCCAGAATGGCGGAGCGCAACTCTTCGTAGAACCAGCGATAGAGCGGCGTCCCCGGCGAGGGCGCCGAAAGGCTTAGCGGGAGCGAGGTGGCTAGTTTGGGCATGGGTAGACGAGCAGTCGTTGGCCCTTGGTCGTTGGCCAAAAGCTCACGGGATTCAATGCACAGCGTGAGTTAGAGTTCGGGGCCAACGACCAACGACCAAGGGCCAACGACCAAATTGGTACGTACAGAATAGCGTAAATGGACCTTCTGGCAAGTCCAATGCCGGAATAAGGTATAGACTCATTGTCAGACGGGAGATTTCGCTTATGTCGCAGAACAATGGCAACTCGACCAGCTTGCGCCTGAAGACCGGCCTGGCAGAAATGCTCAAGGGCGGCGTCATCATGGACGTCACCAACGCCGAACAGGCGGTGATCGCGGAGAAGGCAGGGGCGGTGTCGGTGATGGCGCTGGAACGGGTTCCGGCGCAGATTCGCGCCGAAGGCGGCGTGGCGCGCATGGCTTCGCCGAAAAAAATTCGCGAGATCATGGCCGCAGTTTCCATTCCGGTGATGGCCAAGTGCCGCATCGGGCATTTTGCGGAAGCTCAAATACTTCAGGAACTGGGCGTCGATTACATCGACGAATCAGAAGTCCTGACGCCGGCCGATGAAGCCCATCATGTGGACAAGCACGCTTTCAAGGTTCCATTCGTGTGCGGCGCACGCAACCTGGGTGAGGCGTTGCGCCGGATTGCCGAGGGAGCGGCCATGATCCGCACCAAGGGCGAAGCCGGCACCGGTGACGTCGTCCACGCGGTCAAACACATGCGGCAGATCGTGCAGGAGATGAAGATTCTGACTGTGCTCGGCGAGGAAGAGCTTTATGCAAAAGCGAAAGAACATCAGGCGCCGTATGAGTTGGTGAGAATGGTCGCGAAGGCAGGGAAGCTGCCCGTGCCGAACTTCTCCGCTGGCGGAATCGCCACTCCGGCCGACGCTGCGCTGGTGATGCAGTTGGGCGCGGAGTCGGTCTTCGTGGGCTCCGGCATTTTCATGCAGGATTCAACGACTTTTGCCGATCCTGAAGAAGCCGAGAAGCGAGCCAAGGCCATCGTGCTGGCAGCCACCCACTTCAACGATCCTAAAGTATTACTTGAAGTCAGCGAGAATCTCACCGGAGCGATGAAAGGCCTGGCCGTGTCTGGCCTGGATGACGCGCATATGCTGCAGACGCGGGGCTGGTGAGAAGAGCTGGGACCGGATGCAGCAGGACTATTGAGTCCAGAAGGCTCGGCTCATGCACTCTCAATCGCAGCAGTTCATTTTCGGATCAATTTTCTGGTTACAAGACAAGCCGCCTCACCTGGATCCTGCGTGGGTGTCGACACTCTTCGTCTGGGGGCTCGCTGGTGCTATATCAGCCATATTTGGCATCGTCATAGGCAAACGAAGGAAGGAACGCCTCCTCGAGAGACAACTCGCTGTCAAACAAGTAGAAAGAGAGTTTGCAGGTCGGCGAGATATGCAAGATAAGATCGAGTTACTCGTTTCGAGTTCAACGGCGAATTCTTCCAACGTTGCGTCGTTCACGGCAACTGAATACGCGGAATCCCTAGCTGAGCTTCGGAGTCAAATAGCCTTACTAAGTCGACGTGTTGAAAATCAACGCAACGAGATCGTTGAGGTTCAGCGGATTGATCCGGTGCTGGAGGCGACCCTCAGGCTCAGCGTTGAGAACCTCTCCAAGAGGATCGAAGCAATCGAGCGCCAATCAATTAGCAAGTGGGATGTTGCGCTCATTCTCCTGCAGTTGCTTGGTGGGTTGGGCGTGATCGCAGGCGTCATATTTGGAATCGCCAAGTATTTACAAAAATAAAAAAGAAAAATGAAAATCGGAGTGCTCGCCCTACAGGGCGATTTTGACGCACATCGCCGCCGCCTCGAAGAGCTGGGCGCCGAAGTCGTGCTGGTAAAGAAACCCGAGCAACTGGATGAGATCGACGGCCTGGTGATTCCTGGCGGCGAGTCGGGGACGTTTCTCAAGCTGCTGGGGGAAGCCGGGTTTGAGAAGCTGAAACAGTTCGTGCAGGTGAAGCCGACCTTTGGAACCTGCGCGGGTGCGATACTACTGGCGAGCGAAGTCGAGAACCCCACGCAAACGGGCCTTGGAGCCATTGATATCGGCATTCGGCGGAACGCCTATGGCAGGCAGGTCAACAGCTCTATCCGCGAAGGTTGCTTTCTCCCAGGAAAGCAGGGAGGGTCACCCATCGAGATGGTCTTCATCCGAGCACCCAAGATCGAGCGCGTGGGCTCAGGCGTTGAAGTGCTGGCGACCGAAGGCGACGATCCTGTCGTCGTGCGACAGGGAAAAGTGATGGCCGCAACGTTCCACCCGGAGCTTTCTGCGGATACACGTGTGCACCGGGCGTTTCTCGATTTAGTCGGGAACGGAAGTAAGAAGTAAGAAGCCAA
This sequence comes from Terriglobia bacterium, assembly GCA_963734265.1. Lineage (GTDB taxonomy): Bacteria > Acidobacteriota > Terriglobia > Terriglobales > Acidobacteriaceae > JAIQFF01. The sequence goes on along the minus strand of CAVTGN010000005.1, from coordinate 69,986 downwards.
GTTGCGAGCTGCTTCTAAAGGTCCAGCCTCACCACCTGTCAGGTGGACGCATTCGCTTTAGCGCCGCCGAAAGGGAAGGACCACCCTTAAGCATGCCGCGGGTTTTATCAACCAATGCTTCTGAAGCCATTTCCAATACGATGCAGCCGCTCTCAACGGTTATACAAATCCTTGCCCCCGGCCTAATCCCGAGCCGTGAACGAATTTCGGCGGGGATTGTAACCTGCCCGTGTTTGCCCACTCTGGCGATGCGTGGTGCCATCGTCTAACCCTTAACACAGAGTGCCGACACGCAGAAGTTAGATTTTCCTCTTGACATGATTTATATGTAACGGTATGGTTACGCATTATGCGGAACCGTTCGGTTACATATTCCACTGAAGCCGCGTTCCACGCATTGGCTGATCCCACCCGCCGGGCAGTGCTTGATCTGTTGCGGCGGGGTAGTCAGCCGGCGGGACAGATCGCGCGGGCGTTTCCAGTGTCGCGGCCGGCTATCTCCAAACATTTACGGTTGCTGCGCCGCGCCCACCTGGTGCAGGAGCGGCGGGAGGGACGTCACCGCCTGTATCAGCTCAATCCCGAACCATTAAAAGCGGTGGATTCGTGGCTGGAGCAATACCGGGTTTTCTGGCAGGCGAATTTGAACAGTCTGAAGGCCTTTGTCGAAGCCGAGCATGCCCGGGAAACCGCCGGCTTAGGGGGCGGGAAACCAGGGATTGTTAAACGTTCGAAAGCAAAAGAGTAATAGAACCTTGCAAGCTCAACCACGGTCCTCGCGACCGACTTTAAAGGAGGAGTGAAAAATGAAAACAGTTCGTCTCGCAACCACCCTGCTGTTTGTGCTGGTCACGTCCGTGGCCTTCGCCGCGTCGGCGGCGCAGAAATCTTTCGAAGACCTCAAAGCGCTGGATGGGACCTGGGAAGGAACCGTGAAGAACGGCCAGCCGGTCGAGGTGGATTATCGTGTGACTTCGAACGGATCCGCGCTGATGAGCGAAATCAAAGGTAAAGAAGACATGATCAGCATGTTCAATCTAGACGGTAGCCGCATCATGATGACCCACTATTGCAGTTCGGGAAACCAGCCTCGCATGGTGGCCAGCGCTTCACCCGACGGCAAGACCTTTACCTTCGCTTTCATCGACGGCACGAATCTTGCCACGCCTGACGCCGGTCATATGAGCCGGCTCATCATCTCGATGCCGGACGCCAATCACCACACCGAAGAGTGGATCTACAACGATCACGGCAAGGAACAGAAAGAAGTCTTTGACCTGTGGCGCAAGAAGTAGATTCCAGATTGCCGGAAAGGACGGGCGAATGCGCCCGTCCTCCGGCGGGAGCGAAACTATGACGACGATGCCTCAATCCCAAATTACGCCCGACCAGGATGCGGTGGTCACGGAAATCGAAATCGCCGCGCCTCCGGAGCGGGTCTTTCAGGCGCTGACCGATCCGGCCCAACTGATGCTCTGGTGGGTAGCCACCCCCAAAGGAGCGCTTTGGGAGATGGACGCGCGTCCGGGCGGGAAATGGCGATACGAATTGATCGTTCCCAGCGAAAAGATTGCGGTGAACGGAGTGCGCAACGTCAAGCTGCACGGAGAGATCACGGAGTTCGATCCTCCGCGCGTGCTGGCCTACACCTGGCTGGGTAACTGGCACGAACATCCGGAGCGGCCGTCCATGGCGCGGTGGGAGTTATCGGCGACCAGGACCGGCACCCGGGTAAAGGTCACACACAGCGGCCTTGCCAACGAACCGATCGTCCGCAAGAATTACGCCGGCGGCTGGCCGGGCGTGCTGGAAAAGCTGAGAAATCATTGCGAATAGAGATGCGGGAATAGAGAAAGAGGAGAAAGATCATGGCCACTGCCGCAGTTACTCCCGACAAGGACGCAGTTCTCGCGGAAGTTTTTATCGCTGCCCCGCCGGAGCGAGTATTTCAGGCAATCACTGATCCCCAGCAAATGCCCTTGTGGTGGGGACAGCAAGGGCTGTATCGAGTGACCGAGTGGAAGGCCGATGTGCGGCCGGGTGGGCACTGGCGCAGTGACGGGGTCGGTGCCGATGGCCACGCGTTCCATGTTCAAGGGGAGTATCTGGAGGTCGACCCGCCTCGCCTCCTGGTGCACACCTGGATTGCAAGTTACTCCCCCGCGACGAAAACGGTGGTTCGCTGGGAATTGGAAGCTCGCGGTGTCCACAACCTGCACCATGCGGGGCCCAAAAGAGCCGGGACCGGCACGTTCGTGAAAATCCGCCACGATGGATTCGCCGGCAATGTCGAACAGGCGAAGGCCCACGGCGACGGCTGGATCCGAGTGCTGGGCTGGATGCAGGCTTTTGTGGAAGAGGGAAAGACCATCGACACGCGCTAGGCGCTGGTGGTTTCGTAGCGCCGCGCATGCGTGTGCGGCGGGCTGTCCTCGCAGGGCGTCTCTGACCTCGGTCGTGTTGTGCGGCCGGAGTTGCGATCCATGACGGGAATCATGACAAATTAACAATCTGCGGGCGAGGACGGCCGCCGCATACGATTACGCCGTCGCTCCGAACCTTACTGACACTAACTTCGAAACACCAGGCTCCTGCATGGTGACGCCGTAGAGAACCGGGGCGATGCTCATGGTCTTCTTGCTGTGGGTGATGAGCACGAACTGGGTCTGCAGGCTCATCTCTTTTACCAACTCGGTGAAGCGGCCGATGTTGGCTTCGTCGAGCGGTGCGTCCACTTCGTCGAGGATGCAGAAGGGACTCGGTTGATACTGGAAGATCCCGACCAGCAGCGCCAGCGCGGTCATGGCTTTCTCGCCGCCGGAGAGCAGCAACACGTTCTGCAATTTCTTTCCCGGGGGCGAGGCCACCACGTCAATGCCGCTCTCGGCGCTGTTTTCCTCGTCGGTGAGGCGCATGAAGGCATGTCCGCCGCCGAATAGCTTGTAGAACGTGGCCTGGAAGTTTTCGTTGATCTTGTGGAACGCCTCTTCGAATTTCTGCCGTGAAAACACATCAATCTCTTTGATCGTGGCTTGCGTGTTCTCGATGGAGTCGTACAGATCTTTCCTTTGCGTCTCCAGAAACGCGTGCCGCTCGGCGGTCTCTTTGTACTCCTCCAGCGCCATCATGTTTACCGGACCCATCGCGTCCAGCCGGGTGCGCATTTCGCGGTAGACCTGATCTTCCAAGGTCAACTGCTCGCCGGTGGCGAGTGGAATGGTGGCATCGGCCATCAGTTCATGGCGCTGGACGCTCAACTCGTTCAGACACGTTTCCGCCATGTATTGGGCGTCGGACTGCAACCTGGCGGCAGTCGCCGAAAGTTCGGCGCGGCGGTCGCGAGACTGGTCGAGCAGCTGACGCGCGGTGTGCAGCGCCTGGTCGATCTCCGCCAAGCGGGTGCGTACCTGTTCCGACTCGAATTGCAACAAGCTGTCACGAGTCTCGCAGGCGTTGCGCTCGGCATCGAAATCCACCAGCTTGAGAGCGATTTCCTGATTCTCGCGTCTCGCGCTGCAGGGTTTCGGCGCCCGCGGATTCGATTTGCAATCGCAGTGATTCGACTCTTTGTGTCATTTCAACTACGAGAGATTCAATGCGATCCAATACAGCCGAAGCCGAGCGATGGCGCTCCGCGAGAGTTGCAACCGTCGCCAAACGAAGAGAAGCGTTTTCGGCCGCCACGTTGCGACGGTCGCGCAAGCCGGACAGTTGTTCGTGAGCCAGGGCCGCGGCCAGTTCGAGTTCGGCGCGATTCTGATCGGCATGGGCGATTTGAGTTTTAAGCTGGTCGAGCAGAGATCCTTTTTCGCTGCGCTCAGCTTCCAGGCGATGCAACTCCTGGCCAGAGATTTGCAAGCGCTGGTTGACCCTGGCAAATTCCGCTTCCAACTGCTGCAGCAGATGGCCGGAAGTCATGGCCTGTTTTTCGGCTTCGCGTTTCTCGCCCTCCAGGCGGTCCAGCAGGGAAGTGAGATCTTTAATTTCGCGGCCCAGAGTCAGCACGCGCATTTCTTCATGGCGCAGCGCCAGCTCGAGCTCGCCCAGCATCCGCAGCACATCGCGGAGTTCGCGCTTCATGGAAAGCGGGCCTTCGGCGCGCTGCTTGCCGCCGGTGACAGTGACGTTGTGGAAGCATTCGCCTGACGACTGCGAAAGGAAGAACGACTCCGGATTCTCCAGCGCCAACTCGCGCGCGAAGCTGGGGTCAGGAACGATATAGCCATCGCGCAACTTGGGCAGAATGACTTCCAGCGACCGGCCAAACCCGTTGAGCACTCGAATTGCATTCTTCAGCGGGATGATGGGACGTTCGGGCTGCACCTGGTGGGCGTTTTCGTCCACCGCGAAAGAAAATTTGGCCTGAGAGTCTTCGGGATGGACCAGGAAAGTCGCGCGGCCGTCCACATCGGTCCGCAGCAGGCGCAGGCCTTCGTCGGCCGCGTCCCAGGATTTGACCACGATGTAGTTCAGTTCATCGCGGAGGAAGTCTTCGACCACGCCTTCGTAACGGTTCTCCACTTCGAGAAAGTCGGCCAACACGCCTGCCGGAGCCAGGCCACCTTGCATCACTCCGGACTGGAATAGCCGGCGCACGGACTCGGTCGAATATCCGTGTTCAGCAATCACGGCTTCGAGTGAGCCTTTTTTGCCGATTGCGGTCGCATATTCGGCGCGAAGGCTGTCCAGATGATTCTTGGCTTCAGTTTCTTCGTGGCGTTTGGAGTCGAGCGCCTGCCTGGTGTGAAGCAATTCCTCGGCGAGTCCGGCGACGCGTTGCGACACGGTTTCAAATTCCAGACCTAACTGGCCACGCTGTCCTCCGAAGGCCTCGACCTGAGAATTGCCTACGGTCATTTCCGCATGCAGACGTTGCGCCTCGCGATCGACTCCGGCCAGGCGCTCTTCCACCTGCGTGATCTGGTTGCGCAAGTCGGAGGCTACGGCGACGGCTTCCAGAATCGTGCCTCGCGACTCTTCCTGCACCCGTTCCATTTCCGCGAGGGCCGCGGATGCCGCGGTAGCTTCCTGCTGGCTCTGAGCCAATTCGTTTTGCGCGGCAGCCAGGTCACCGGCCGCCGAATCCAGGATCTGGCGGTTGGAATCACGCTCGGACTCAAGCGCGGCCAGACGATGTTGCGCTTGTGCCAACTCAGCCTCGGACGACGCGATACGCAGCACCAGCTCGGCGCAACGCTCCTCATTGTGACGGCGCTGGGCGTGGGCGCGATCGGATTCCAGCTTGAGCTGGCTCAGGCGCTCGCGATTCTCGCGGACTTCGATCTCAATGGCGTAGCCGCGCTGGGTGCGGTCGGAGTGCTCGGACTCGAGTTGCTGAACATTTTCGGCCTGAAGGCGCATTTCCTCAGAAATAGAACTGATTTGCGCATCCAATGCCGCGGCTTCCTGGTCCAGCTGGGCGAATTTGCTGGCCAGTACCAAACGCAACTTGGCCCGCATCTCCTCGCGAAGCTTGGCGTAGCGCTCGGCCTTCGAAGCCTGGCGCTTCAGCGAATTCATCTGCCGGGTGACTTCTTCGAAAATGTCGTTGACTCGCGCGAGATTCTGCTTGGCTTCCTCGAGGCGGGCTTCCGCCAGGCGTTTTTTGGTCTTGAACTTGGTGATTCCGGCGGCTTCTTCAATGATGGCGCGGCGGTCAGTCGGACGGCTGCTCAGGATTTGCCCAATGCGTCCCTGCTCGATCAGGGCATAGGATTCCGGGCCCAGGCCCGTGCCCATGAACAGTTCCTGGATATCGCGCAGGCGGCAAAGCTTTCCGTTGAGTAGATATTCGCTTTCTCCGGTGCGGAATAGGCGGCGGTTCACCACGATCTCGCCAGCCTTAAACTGTTGCTTGAACTGTCGGCGGCGAATCTTTAGTACTACGTGAGGTCCGGCAACGGCCACATCTGATTCAGTGGAACGCTGTGCGTCCTCGCCTGGCTGGGAGGGCGGGACGCCCGTCGCTCCTTCGGGTGTAGTCGCCATCGCAGCGGGAGCGCCTTCAATTTCCTCGACTTTCCCAGGCCGCGCCTCTTCGGTTAGCCGCTCGGTCTCTTCCGCGGCCTCGGCGCGAACCTCGGCTTCATCCCAGTCCTGCAAGGGCGACGGCATTTCGTCCTGGATTTCCACTTCAGTGGGTTCGTGGGCGTCGGCGCCGTCATAGACCTCGGGATCGATCAGGGTGAGCGACACCTCGGCCATTCCAGTGGGTTTGCGATCGCGCGTGCCGGCGAAAATCACGTCTTCCATGCGCGAACCGCGCAACGTCTTGGCCGATTGCTCGCCCAGCACCCAGGAGATGGCATCCGCGATATTCGACTTGCCGCAACCGTTGGGGCCGATGATGGCTGCAATTCCGTCTCCGTGGAACTTCAGTTCGGTGCGGTCGCAGAACGATTTGAATCCGAGAATCTGAAGCCTTTTCAGTTTGAGCAACTTCTACTCCTTGGGGGCGCCGAGTTGTAATGAATACTCTTGCCCGCGTAACCGCGTGCGCGTTGATGACGCAATATTCGCATCTGTAGACGAGGGCGCGAGCGTGGTCGGCTCGGTCACTCAGCCCGGGTTAATTAGCTGGATTCCTCCGCGAGTTGCTCGGCAACATGCCGTCCCAGGCTGGATAGGGCGAGGCACAAATTAGAGTTACTCTAACGGCGAAATCCCGCCGGGGTCAAGTACGAAAACACTATATCTGGTATGGCCTTGTGATCGACCGCGCCAGATTGCACACACAATGCAGCATATGCCGGCAAATTGAGTGGGAAAAGACGAAGGAGGGAAGAATCGCGAGAGCAAAACAAGCTTAGCGCAAGTGAAGCGCGAACACAACGCGGTGGTTTTTGGATGTGGTGTCCGAGTGCTGTCTTAGGACAAATAAAATAACAGCCTGCCGAGCCCTGCTCGGCTGGACGGGCGAGGGCGCCCGTCCCCACATGGTCCTTGCCGCTACTGGCCTAGTTTCTCGAAGAACAGGCAGATGGTTTCGATTCCGCGATGAAAATTTGGGATGTGGAACTTCTCGTTGGGAGCGTGGAGATTGTCGTCGGGAAGTCCGAAGCCCAACATCACGCTTGGAATCTTTAGCACGTCCTGGAAGTCGGTGACGATGGGAATGGAGCCGCCGGAACGGATGAATACAGTTTCTTTTTTGAAGACATCGTGCAGGGCTTCGGTGGCGGCTTTGATGTACTTGTTGTCCGTGCCCACCACGCAGGCTGGGCCTTTACTCCAGACTTTGATGGTGGTCTGAATGCCTTTGGGCGTGAGTTTCTTTACGTAGTTCTTGTAGCGCTGGAGAATGTCGTCGGGGTCCTGGTTGGGCACCAGGCGCATGGAAACTTTGGCGGAGGCTTTGGCCGGAATGACCGTCTTCGCGCCGGGGGCCACGAAGCCGCCGGGCATGCCGTGGACTTCCAGCGTGGGACGGGCCCAAGTACGATACATCACTGAATAGCCGGGCTCGCCGGTGAGTACGGTCGATCCTACTTCTACCTTGCGATAGTGTTCCTGATTGAATGGCAGGCGCTTCCAGGCTTTCAGCTCAGCCTGGGCGGGCGCTTTTACATTTTTGTAGAAGCCGGGAATCAGGATCTTGCCTTTCGAATCCTTGAGCTTGCTGATGATTTCGATCAGGCCGAAGAATGGATTGGGAGCCGCTCCGCCATACATGCCGGAATGCAAGTCAGTTTTCGCGCCGACCGCCTCGATTTCGGTGTACACCAGGCCGCGTAATCCGACGCATAGAGTTGGAAGATCGGGCGCAAAAAGCTCGGTGTCGCAGACCAGCGCGAAATCAGCCTTGAGCCTGGCTTTCTCTTTTCTCACGTAGGCGGCGATGGACTCGCCTCCAACTTCTTCTTCGCCCTCGATGATGAACTTCACATTGAGCGGCAGCTTGCCGTCGTGGCCTTTCATCAGAGCTTCGACGGCTTTGATCTCCATCCATAGCTGACCTTTGTCGTCCACCGCGCCGCGGGCGTAAATGTTGTTGTTGCGCTCGGTTGGTTCAAAGGGTGGAGTTGTCCACTCGTTGAGCGGGTCGGGAGGTTGCACGTCGTAGTGCGCGTAGCACAGCACGGTGGGCTTGCCGGGAGCGTGGAGCCAATCGGCGTAAACCAGAGGGTGGCCCTTGGTGGGAATGGTTTCGACGTGCTCCATGCCGATGCGCCGCAGTTCGTTGGCGACGAAGTCGGCGGCCTTCTGGACGTCGGACTTGTGCTCCTGCAGAGTGCTGATGCTCGGGATGCGGAGCAGATCCTTCAGTTCGTTCAGGAACCGCTGTTGATTGCCGCGGGCGTAGTCGACAGCAGGAGAGGCCATAGGCTGGACCTTTCTGGCGCGTTTGGGATCAGCAAAACGGTTTAAGTATAACCGAGGGTGCGGGAGGGCGGAGATGCGTGCGAGTTTCCTTTCGCCGCTACGCGGCTGAGCCCAGAGACCGAGCCTGCATGTCTATCAGCTACTTCTCGGCGATCAGGAGCGTATAGGTCAAGTCGCCGGACTGATAGGCGTCCAGGATAATGTCGATGCCGGCGACAAATTCGCGCGCGGCCTGCGGAAGCAGCTTGACGATGGGTGCGGCGGAGCGGGCGCGTTGACGGCAAATCTCCCAGGTGCGTACAACGTTTTCGCTGAGATCCTGGCAACATCTGATTTTCATTCCAGCCGACTCGATTGCGGATTGATATTGCTCGGGTGGTCCACAATTCGGGGCATAGAAATGCCCGGGCGACTTGGCTGACGCGGGGGCTGTCCATGGAACCAGTCCACGCCGCCAACAGCAGTTGGCCGCCGGGCCGCAGGGTGGGCGCAACTTTGACGAAGTATTGTGACTTTGCGGCGAAGTGTTCGGATGATTCCATGGTCCAAACCAGGTCGAAGGCGGCGGCAGGGAACTGGAATGAGTCGGCGTTCCCGACTACGACGTTCACGCGATGATCGACCCGCGCCTTGGCGGCTCGCTCTCCTGCCAGTTTTGCCTGCTTGGGGCTGAGAGTCAGGCCGGTTCCGTTCCAGGAGAGCAACCGAGCCAGGTGGATCAACGTGCCGCCGTGGCCACAGCCCACATCGAGGACGTCCATCGCGGGGCGAAGGTCGAGAAGGCTGACGCAGTACTCGAGCATCCGGACTTGCGCTTCCTCGGGCGATTCGTTGCCCTCGAGAAAAAGGCCATGATGAATGTGGTCGCCCCAGAAAGTTCGATAGATGAAGGCGAGCGAATCGTAATGCTCTCTAACCTGCTCGGCGGTAATAGAGGTGGCGGCCATGGGCGATTGAGTCGGTTCCTGAGAATTCGCGACTAATGAACAGCGAAACGTTGCGGTGAAAACGGCGAAAGATCGAAGTCGGAATCGGCGCCGTTGATCACTTGCGCCATGACGTGCGCAGTCACCGGGGCGAGCAGGATTCCGTCACGGAAGTGGCCGGTAGCGACGAAATAGCCAGGAGTTTGGGATTCGCCGAGGATCGGTAAATTGTCCGGTGAGCCCGGGCGCAACCCAGCCCACGCCTCAAGCATGCGGGCCTGACTGAGAGCGGGAACCAGACGGATCGCCGCCTGATGCATGCGCTGAATTGCGTCCGGGTCGGTGCGCTTGTCGAAGCCCGCTTCTTCTACCGTGGCTCCGATCAGAATCCGGCCATCGCTGCGCGGAAGCAGATAAATCTCGGGAGCACGAATCACGTGGCGCAGCAGGTTACGGGACGCGGCGGCGACCGCCAGCATCTGTCCCTTGACCGGGCGAGTGGGGAACTGGTGAGGCGGCAATTGTCCTGCCCAGGCGCCCGCGCAATTCACCACCACCGGAGCATCATAGGTGGTCCTGCTGGTGGCGACTCCCGCGGCGTTCCCATTGGATACCCGAACTGCGGTGACGGCTGTGCCTGAAGAAATATCCACGCCACGATGCCTGGCCGCTTTCAGTGCCGCAGCGGTGAGGGCGCGCGGGTTCACGCTGCGCTCCCTCAGGAAGATCGCCGGCGAGTTCGCTCCTGCCACTGAGTCGGCCAGCGCCGGCTCGAGTTCCGTGAGTCTCGACGGAAGTGGATGATCGGTAAGCAGCGCCGGACGTTCGGCGATCTGCTCGGGCGACGGAAAGAATATTGTTCCCTGGTCGCGGAGATCTACGTCCATGCCGGATTCGTCCTGCAGTTCGTAAACGAACTCGGGATACATGCGAGCGCTGGCGGTGGCCAGGGGTTGAAGGGCCGCCGGAGTTTCCAGGGGAAAGTCGGCCAGCATGCCGGCGGCGGCATGCGAAGCTTCTTGTCCGGGCTCTCCGCGTTCCACGACCAGGACGGTGGCGCCGCGCTTCCGCAGCGCGATCGAGAGCGAGAGACCGATGATTCCGCCACCGATGACGATCACGTCCCAAGCTTTCACCGCTCGATTGTAAAGCAGTGTAGAGATTCGCCGGGGGAAGCAACTGCTGCGTAGGGTACGCCATCTTGGTTGCGATGCCCGCGAATCTTGACGGCCAAATCTCACCACGAAGCAGCCGCGGGCTGGACTGGCTCAATTTCTTTATGGCCGACACGCAGACCGGCGTAGGCCCGTTTCTGGCGATTTACCTTGCATCCACATACCACTGGGACGACCAGCGGGTCGGCATCGCGCTGAGCGTGGCCGCGTTTGCCGGCGTGCTGGCGCAGTTGCCCGCGGGAGCGTTGGTCGATTGGTCGCGTTCCAAACGGGCAGTGATTGCGGTGGGCGTGGGTGCGGTGGTCACTGGCGGCTTTGCTGTTGGCGTTCTATCCATCTTTTACGGCGGTGATCTTCGCGCAGTTATTGCTGGGCGGGTTCGGAGCCCTCTTTGCGCCGTCTCTGAATGCAATCAGCCTGGGTCTGGTGGGATCGCGGCTGCTTGGTCGACGTGTCGGCAGAAATCAGGCTTTTAATTCTGCGGGGAACGTTTCGGCGGCCGTGCTGATGGGAATGATCGGCTACCTGATCTCCAGCCGAGCAATTTTTTTGGCCGCGGTCGTACTCGCGGTTCCCACGTTGATCTCGCTAGCCGCCATCAGTCCTGGCGAGATCGACTACGAACGCTCCCGGGCTGTCTAAACCGGACGGAGGCGCCCCCCATGTCACCGGCCTGGGGGTCCTTCTGAAAGATTGGAAGCTTGCCGTCTTCTGCATTTGCGCCTTTCTTTTTCACTTTGCCAACGCGGCCATGCTGCCGCAATTGGGCGAGATGCTGGCCCGTGGACGAGGACGGCAATCATCGCTATTCATGGGAGCTTGCATCATCGTGACCCAGATCACGATTTCGATCATTGCCGTCTGGGTCAGCCGAAAGGCTGCTTCGTGGGGGCGCAAGCCTCTTCTTCTACTCGGATTCGGAGTGTTGCCAATTCGGGGAGTGCTGTACACGCTTACCACGTACACTCCGTTTCTGGTGGGCATTCAGGTCTTGGATGGAATCGCCAATGCGATTTACCTGGTGGTGGGAGTGCTGGTCATTGCCGACCTGGCTCGCGGAACTGGCCGCTTCAATCTAATGCTGGGCGCCCTGGGCGTTGCCCAGGGACTGGGAGCGGCTGCCAGCACGACGTTTGCGGGAACGATCGTTCACCACTACGGCTATCGAGCTGGATTTCTGAGCCTGGCAGGAGTCGCTGCCATTGCTCTGCTGCTGATCGCGGTCGCGGTACCTGAAACTCGCTCCGATAAGGACGACAAGATCGGGCAACCCGATCCGGTTCCGGCGATGGCTTGAAGCATTTCAATTACTGGGTTGAGGCGCAGCGACCTCGGGATAGACCTTGATCCAATGAGTACGGAATCGCGGGTTTAATTTCTTTCCGTTCACGTCCAAAAAGACGACCTTTGACTCCAGATTCGGCATGTGACAGTCAATGCAATTGCCGGCGATCGCGTGCCCCATTTTTGCAAAGACCCCGCACTGTTCAATTTTGTGGCAGCTCAGGCAGCGCTGAGAAAAGGCCGCCAGATCGCGCTCGGGTTCGTGAACGTCATGGCAGGTGGCGCAGGACATATTCGGAGAAGACTGAAAGCAACGGCTCTTCTCCAACAGAACGACCTGCTTGCCGTGAACGTCAATGTCGGCGTTCGCGTCAACCGGACCCAGATCAACGTATTTCTGCAACGGTTGTCCGGGAATAAACGAGAACGGGGGAGCGAGCTCGCGCACTCCCTGGCCGCCGTGACATTGTGAGCACACTTCGAAGTCTCTTTCCTGCGACAGTTTTGCGGGATTCACAATGGCGGAATCGGAACCGGCCGGCGTTTTCGATTTGTATCGTTCCACATGCGCCCGCCCGGGACCGTGGCATCGCTCGCAGGAAATACCCATCACAAAATTAGAAGTGTCATAGCGGTTCCCGGTGGGAAGAGGCTCGAGCGGCCGGAAGTAGGTGGTGTGACATTCCAGGCAGCGGGGAATGATTGGCCGTTCGAAGTTCGCGGTTCCGTCGCGGTATCCGGGGCCGTTGATCCACTGGTGCAGGATCGTCGAATAGCCTACGGGCAGTTGAAAGAGCTCGTCGTCATTCCAGTACAAATAGCTCTGCCCTTTTCCTCCCGAGCCGATCACCAGATCCAGCCGCTCGGTGCGCGAGGAAGTGTCAGGCGGTGTTCCAGTCACCGCGGTCTGGAAAAGACCTTTCTCGTTGGCATCCATCCGGAAATAAAGATTGGGATTGGAAGTTCGGAGAATGTTGGCACCTTCATTGAACGTTCCAGCGACAGAATTCTTGTCAGCGGTCCGGGAGGTCAGGTAATGGGCGGTCTTGTAATAGGCGTCAACTTTCTCTTGATGACAAGGACGGCAGGCTTCGTCTCCGACCGAGTTTCCCCTGGCGAATGGATCTTTCACGACAGCGGAGGCAACGGATCGGGAGGGAACAGCTTTCGAGGTTGATCCTGGAGACTGGGCCTGAGCTTGGACAGTACAGGTGAGTAGTAACAGCAGCGCTACTTCGCTTGCTCGCATGCAACCAGTCCCGAACCTGCCGGCGAAGAAACTCTAAATCCGCAGACATGCGCGGACTCGGTTTCTTCGGAAAGTGTCCACATTCTACACCGGAGCGTAGTGCAGTTCGGTTCGCGGCCTTGCTTCGCAGACGATCGGGAACGTTCTAAAGCTTAGCCAGGTAGTCCACGATTTCCGGTTGCCCCCAATCGATGGCGCCGATAAATTTGCGGCGCAGAATGCCCTGGCGGTCGATGATGTAAGTCTCCGGAAACTTGAATGTCCCGTAGAGATTGTTGCTCTTCTGGGCAGGATCGCGAACCGTGAGCAAGTCCACTTTGTATTCCTTGAGAAAGTTCTGATATGCGCTCTGGTCGGCATCGACGCTGATGGCCAAAACTTCGACGCCTTTATTCCTCATTTTCTGTTGCATCTGGACCAGCGAGGGCATCTCATCCACGCACGGCGGGCACCAGGTGGCCCAGAAATTGAGCACCACGATCTTGCCGCGAAATTCATCGAGGCTGACTTTGCGGTCGTTGTCCTGAATGGTGAATTCGGGGGCTGCGGTCCCGATCCGGGGCGGTCGACTGCCTCCGTAACAGCCCGCCAGGAGCAGGATAAGGACGGAGAGGGCTACAATCCGGGGCAAAACCGAAGCACGTCGCACAAAGTTATAATAGCTGATTCGGCCTATGGCGAAGCCAGAGACAGTATCGAGCAGGCCCACCGTGTCGGTCATCGTTCCGGCGCGGAATGAGGAGGCCTGCCTGGGCGACTGCCTGGCGTCGCTCGGTAGCCAGACTGGCGTGAGTTTCGAAGTTATCGTGGTGGACGACGCCTCGACCGACCGCACCCGAGAAATTGCTAAGTCGTTCGCGTCCGCGCGGGTGGTCGACGCGGGCGTACCGCCGTCGGGCTGGAGCGGCAAGAATAATGCGATGGCCTCTGGAGCGTCGTTTGCGGGCGGCGAGTGGCTGCTCCTCACCGATGCGGATACTACTCACAAGCCGGGCTCGCTGGCGCGCGCCGTGGCGGAGGCGCGGGAGCGCGGCGCCGAAATGCTTTCATATTCTCCGGAGCAGGAAGTCCACGGATTCTGGGAGAAGGCCGTGATGCCGGTTATTTTCGGCGAACTGGCGGCCACCTATCGGCCTTCGCAGGTGAGCGATCCGAGATCGCCGGCGGCAGCAGCGAATGGGCAGTACATCCTGATTTCGCGCGAGGCCTATGACGCGGTTGGGGGGCATGCTGCGGTCAGCGACAGTTTGCTGGAAGATGTAGCGCTGGCGCGCGCGGTTAAGGTCTCGGGCCGCAAAATTTTCTTTCGCTACGGCCCGGACGCCGTCCGCACTCGTATGTATCGCAGCTTTAGCCAACTACGCGAGGGCTGGACAAAGAATCTCGCGTTGCTCTTTCCGTCACCGTTGCGGTTGGCAATTCTGCGACTGACGGAATTTTTGTTGATTGTGTTCGGAGGCGTTGCAGCGATTGCTGCCGGCATGCGCGGCCATCTCAGACCGGCGTTGGCAGCGGCGGTTCTGGCCACAATCGTATGTGGGTTGTTCCTGAGTCGAATTCGCAAGGCGCATTTTTCCTGGCAGGCGAACGCTTGGTCGCTGTTGGGGCTGCCGTTGTTTTCGTATCTTTTGTTCCGGTCGTGGCTCTCATACAGGAAGGGAAGCGTGAGCTGGAAGGGAAGAACCTACGGTACGGGCACAAAACACCTGGAGACAAGCGCCCTTGTCCGTCCAGCCGAGCGCAGCTCGGCTTAGAAGCAGAGAGCAAACGAATGATCTATCTGACTCGCAAAGCCGAATTCGCAGCGTCGCACTACTATCACAATCCGGACTTCTCCCCGGAAGAGAACCGCCGCATCTTCGGCAAGTGCAATAACCCGAACGGCCACGGGCACAACTACACGCTCGAAGTCACGGTGAAGGGCGAAGTCGACCCACGATCCGGCTTTGTGGTTGATCTGAAGCAGTTGAAAGAAATTCTGAACCGTGAAGTTCTGGACGCGATGGACCATCGTTTTTTAAACAAGGAAGTGCCGGAGTTCTCAAATCAGATTCCGACCACCGAGAATCTGGCGATCGCCATCTGGCAGCGTCTGGCAACCAAGCTGGAGGCCGCGAAACTACATCGCGTGCGAGTCTACGAAACTCCCGACTTGTTTGTTGATTTCTACGGTGAGTCATGAAGGACAAAGCATGAAAGCGCATCTGACCCGCCGTTACATGTTTTCCGCCTCGCATCGCCTGCACAGCGACGTGATGAGCGACGTCGAGAATGCTGCGACCTACGGGAAGTGCAATAACCCTTTCGGGCACGGGCACAACTATGCGCTCGAAGTCACGGTCAGCGGATCGGTCGATCCCAGCACCGGCATGGTCTGTAACCTGGTTGATCTGGATGGCTTTGTGCAGCGCGAAATCCTGCAGCGCTTCGATCTGGAAAACCTGAATACCCGGGCGGAATTTGCCCAGACAGTGCCCACGACCGAGAACCTGTGCACTGCGATCTACGACATTTTGCAGCGAGGCTTTACCTGCGCTCATCTGGAAAAGGTCCGAATCGAAGAAACGATGATGAATTCGTTCGAGTACGCCGGAGCATCTAATATGCAGCGTTAAGTATCCAGGGACGGCCGCCCTCGGCTATCTTCCGGAAGGGAAGTACAACCAGCCATGACTCAGTCGCTTGAATCGACCACTCTAACCAGCGCCAGCTTCGAAGACCTGGTGCGCGAAATGATTGTCCGCATCGGGGAGGATCCGGAGCGCGAAGGTTTAGTCCGCACTCCCGATCGTGTGCGCCGCTCCTGGGAATTTCTCTCGCGGGGCTACAAGGAAGATCCCGACGCCATGCTTCAAAAGGCGCTGTTCACGGTCACCTACGACGAAATGGTGATCGTGAAAGATATCGAGATGTTCAGCCTGTGCGAGCATCACATGCTGCCGTTTTTCGGCAAGGTTCACGTCGCCTACATCCCCAACGGCAAGGTGATCGGGCTGAGCAAGATTCCGCGGCTGATCGAAATCTTCTCGCGCCGTCTGCAGATTCAGGAGCGCCTGACCACGCAGATTGCGGAGACGATCCAGAAAGCGATTGAGCCTCAGGGCGTGGGAGTCGTAATTGAAGCGCGACATCTCTGCATGATGATGAGGGGAGTGGAAAAGCAGCACTCGGCCGCGGTGACTTCATCCATGCTGGGTTGCTTCCGTCAGGAGCAGGAAACGAGGACAGAATTTCTATCGCTTATCCGCAATCGGGCCAACGGGATTTAGGCGTGAGTACGTCCGCGACGACGTTCTCGGGAAGATCTCACCAGGTGCCATAGCGATTTCGCCGAGAGCGCTGGGGCAAAATCTTGATCAGCAAAATCCCCGCCACGAATCCTCCCACGTGCGCCCAGAAAGCGACTCCGCCCCGGGTATCGCTGTAGGCGGAGGCCGAAGTCGCGGCGCCGCTGATGAACTGCATCGCAAACCAGTAACCCAACGTGACCCAGGCCGGCAAATAGAAAAAGAAAAAAATCGGGAACCAGATGAGCACTCGAGCCTTGGGATATAGCAAGAAGTAGGCGCCAAGAACTCCGGCGATGGCTCCGCTCGCGCCGACCGTCGGAACACGCGAGTGGGGATTGAGAATTACCTGGGCGAAAGCCGCACCCAATCCGCTGGCTAGATAAAAGAACAGATATTTGAAGTGGCCCAGGTAGTCTTCAATGTTGTCGCCGAAGATCCACAAAAACCACATGTTGCCGATCACGTGCATCCACGAGCCATGCAAAAACATGGAAGTGAACGCGGGTAGCAGGACGGCCACGAGTCCCAGAGGGCCAGCCCCCGAAAGATACGCGGTGATATGGGCGGGAATCATTCCGAACTCGAAGAGCAAAGTCTTGAAGCTTTCAGGAGTCAGGGCCGACTCGAGCAGGAAGATAACCAGATTGAGAGCAATCAGGAAGTAAGTCACGTAAGGGGTGATGAAGCGGGGCTGATCGTCGCGGACAGGAATCATGTGGGATCAAGCAATCTGTTAGTTTGTTAATTGGCAATCAAGAAAGGCCAAGGATACGCCTCGAACGCGGAGCGATGCCGTAAAGCCTCAGGGCTTTGAATACCCAACTACTAAACTACCAAAATTGCTGAATTTTCATGAACGGCGTTTTGATCATCGATAAACCGGCTGGGCTGACTTCGCACGACGTGGTCAACCGGGTGCGCCGTATTCTGCATCAGCCTGCGGTCGGCCATCTCGGAACGCTTGATCCGCTGGCGACAGGAGTGCTGCCGCTGGTCACCGGCAATCTGACCCGGCTGGCACAGTTCTATACGTCCTCGGAAAAGACTTACGAAGGAACGATCCGCTTTGGGTTCGCGACCGACACTTACGATTCGGATGGGGAAGCAAGCGGTGCGGCGCAAGACAGTTAAAGTATCACTTGAACAATTACAGACGTTGGCGAAAAGCTTTCTGGGCGTCATTGAACAGATGCCGCCTCCGTTTTCAGCCAAGAAAATCAAGGGCGTTCCAGCCTATAAGCTGGCTCGAAAGCACAAAGATGTGCCTCTGAAGCCGGTGCAGGTGGAGATCAAAGAATTCGAGATTCTAGCCGTCGATGGCGATAAGGCCAGCTTTCGTGCCCGAGTGGCGTCGGGGACTTACATACGCTCTGTCGCCCATGACATGGGACAGCAGATCGGATGTGGGGCTCACCTGGCGTCGCTGCGGCGCACCGTGCTGGGAGAATTCGATCTCGGCGAGGCTCGCACCCTGGAGGAATTGGATGCAGCGTCTCGCGCCGGCCAGAGCGAAGAAATGTTTATTCACCCGCGCCGTTTGCTGCCGCAGTTTCCGTGCGTTACCGCAAGCGACGAGACGGCGGCCCTGATTCGCAGCGGCCGTGCGGTGAATCTGGCTGAGCTTTCCCAGGCCAGGCAAGTAAAAGTCTTCGCCGGGCAAAGGGAACTGATCGCCATCGCCACCCGGATTGCGGGGACGTTGTTCCATCCCAGGATTGTGCTGGCGAGCGAGCCAGTTCGGCAGGCTTCAAACCAGTAAATGTCATCCTGAGCGGAGGGTCTGCTTCGCGCAGCGAAGCAGGCGCGGAGTCGAAGGAGCCCTACGCGGTGAACGGGTGCGTGGGGTGGAAACTTCACGAACCCAGCAGTGTGCTGGAAGGTTGGGGTCCTTCGACTTCGCTCCAGGATGACAGGTGCTTGGGATGACTCGCTTCTTTCCCGACTATTCCAATATCGGCGAGCAGCATGGCTTTTGGACCGGCTTGGGCTCCATCAGCTCGACGCGGGTGAAGTTGGGATCGTAGAGATTGAACTGCCATTTGCCGTCGCGGCCGATTTGCGGCTTCTCGGATGGCTTGTATCCACGCTGGAGAGCAAGCTCATAGCCGGCCTGGACGCTGGGCACGCCCAATGAAATGTGGTGCATGACTCCAAGCTGATGTGGATCCGGGTTGTGAATGTTGAGCATGTACTCTAACCAGTCGGTGCCTTCCGGCACGCGCATCGCGACCCAGTCGGTGTCCGTATCGTTCATGCCTCCGTGCCATTGCAGTTTGAATCCCAGAATGTCTTTGTAGAAGCGATCGGCTGCGGCCCGGTCGTTTACCACCACTCCGACGTGGATGATGCGCTGCGAGATGCGGGTGTCGGGAAGGAACTTGCCAAAATTCCGGCTGTGCAGCGAGCCGGGACGGAACTCCACGAATTCGACGGTGTGTCCGTCAGGATCAGTCACGTTGAAACCGCGGTTGCCGTCCTGCATGGGCTCAAGCTTGTCGGGAACCTTCACGCCGCGGCTGGCCAGGTAAGCGCGCATCTGTTCGGCGTCGGTGGTCTCAAAGGAAATATGGGAGAGGCGGTCCATCTTGGGATCGGTAAGCTCGGGGAATAGTTCGATGTATTGATGGTCGTTGACCTTGAAGTAAGTCAGCAGCAGGCCGTTGCCTTCCTGTGGCCTTTTATCGAGGCTGAAGGGCTCCTGGAAGCCCAGAATTCCGGTGTAGAACTTGCGGGCCGCGGCCAGGTCGTCGGTCCTCAATCCGATGTGAGCGACGCCGACGATCGCAGGGCGGGTTACCGGAGCTGCCTGAGAACTGGCGCTGACGCCCGTCTGGGTTAGCGACGTTCCGGTCAGCACAATCCCAGCCAGCACAATGACCAGAAAAGCGCAGCGCGAAACGGGCAGGCGATTGGAGTTCATGGCTTGAGATACTGGGCTGGCCCCGCAAAGCTGTCAAGGCATGGGCGTCAGGTGTAATGTCCGATAACAGATATTATGTAAACTACGATAGAAACAGCCTGCTGTGGCGGCCCATTAAAGTCCAGCGAGACCCTGGCCGATCTTCCTCATTGAGGTCAGCCATGTCTGCAGCAACGTCCGCCGAAAGCCTCCCTGGCTATGCCTATGCTCGTCGCTGGTTGCGCTACGAGGTCGACGTTCCCATTCGTGTGATTGTTTGTACCGTGGCGAAAACGAAGATCTTTGACGCGCGCGGCATTTCCTTGAGCGAAGGCGGAATGGCATTATTTGCCGGCGCCGAACTGAGGCCGGGCGACCTGGTGGCGGTGGAATTTACCCCGGCCTATTCTGCCCCTCCGATTCGAGTGGATGCCACCATCTGTAACCGGATCGGCTATCACTACGGAGTAGAGTTTCTTATTTTCAACGACAGCCAGAAAGAACGCGTCGAAGAACTGCGCAGACATCTGCCAACCCTAGTTGCAACGACAAAATAATCGTGGCGGATTACTTGACGGCTGCGGCAAGTAATTCACTCAGCTCAGCACGAAAGCGGCTGAGAGTTTCCAACCTGTCCGGCGTGGCCTCCAGCATTTCCTGCTTGGCCTGAAAGACCTGGCGGCCTCCCACTTCGACCAATACGCCGATCGCTTCGCCCATCCGCCAGCCCGGGGTGCCCAGCATTTGCAATCCATCGCGCGCGGGGACGAGCAGTGCGATGCAGTTGTCGCGCACCACGCCGACGCATTTAGGAAAGCGGTCGAAGGTCTGGAGGTCAAACCCAGCCAGATAGATACGCTGAAGCTGCTCGGCAGGATCGGGCATGGGGAAAGCTTCTAGCTTCTGGCTGCTAGCTTCTGGCTTCTAGCCCAGAACTCGGGGCCCGAAAGCTGGAAGCCGAAAGCTAGAAGCCAGAAGCCGTCTGTCTCACATCTTGTATCGGCCCAGATCCTCGTCATTCAGGCCTTCCAGCCACTTGCGGAGTTCTTCGCTGGTGACGCGGTCGGAGACGTTGGTGGCCATCTTCGAATTCTTCAGAACATCATCTTCGACGAAAATGGGACAATCCACCCGCAGGGCCAGCGCCAGAGCGTCCGAGGGACGGGAATCGATGCTGATGACGCTTCCCTGCCGCTCGATCCAGATCACGGCATAAAACGTGTCTTCGCGCAGCTCCGTGACCACTACTTTGTGGACCTGAGTGTCGAGTCCGACCAGCACATTCTTGATCAGATCGTGGGTCATGGGGCGCGGGGTGGTGACTTTCTCGATCTCCAGGGCGATGGCATTGGCCTCGTAAATCCCCACCCAGATGGGCAGCACTGCGTCGCCGCTGGTGTCTTTCAGGATCACGATGGGCATGTTGGTTACGGGGTCCATCATGAGCCCCCGAATTTTCATCTCGACTTCCATCGCGCCCCCAGTAACTGCAAATCCGGAACCCAGAATTTACAATCTGAAATCGGCCTTTCTTTGCTCCTTATATCACCATTTCACCCAGTAAGCTGTTGGGAAAGCTTACGGTCGTTACTACCGGCACATAGCTGCCAACTTCGGGAACCACTCCCGCCGGGGCCTTGAAATTCAGCGTCTTGTTCTGTGAAGTGCGGCCAATCCACTGTCCGCGGGCGCTGTTCTGACCTTCAACCATTACTTCAAGTGTCTGGCCGACATGGCGCTGGTAGCGTCGTCTCTGGATTTCGCGCTGTTTGTCGAGCAATACGGCCAGCCGACGGGCCTTTTCCTCGTCGGGAATTGCATCCGCCAATTGCAGGGAGGGCGTATTGGGGCGCGGCGAATACTTGAAGCCGAAAATGGCGTCGAATTCCACCTCGTCGAGCAGAGTGAGCGTTTGCTCGAACTCTGCGTCGGTCTCGCCGGGAAATCCAACAATGACGTCCGTGGTGATGCTGATCTCGCGTTTCGCGGCCTTGATCCAGTTCACACGCTCCAGGTATTCCTCGCGGGTGTAGAGCCGCTGCATGGCTTCGAGCACGCGGGTCGAGCCACTCTGGATCGGCAGGTGGACGTGGTCACACAATGTGGGAACCGATTCAATGGCGGCGATGATGTCGGGACCGAAGTGTCGAGGATGGGAGGTAGTAAAGCGGACGCGCCGGATTCCGGAAAGCTCGCCGACCGCCGCCAGAAGTTCGGCGAAGGTCATTTTTCCGCTGGGGTCCTTGTAGGAATTTACGATCTGGCCCAGAAGCTGGATTTCGGTATAGCCGAGATCGGCCATCTGCCGGGCTTCGGCCAGGACCGAGTCAGAGGTCCGGCTGCGCTCCTTGCCGCGAGTAAAGGGGACAACGCAGTAAGCGCAGAATTTGTCGCAGCCTTCGATAATGGTGATGTAACCCCGATGCGGATTGGTCCGGGCGGTGAATTCGGTTTCAAAACACTCGTCGGTCTCGCGATCATCCAGGCCGGTGACGCGCTGGTTCCCTGCCTCGAGCTGGACCAGCATTTGCGGCAGATTGCGGTATGACGCCGAGCCGCATACCAGGGAAACGTAAGGAGCGCGCTCGAAGATCTTTTCGCCTTCCTGTTGCGCCACACAGCCCAGAACGCCGAAGCGTTTGCCCTGTTTGTGTAGTTTCTTGTAGTCCGCCAGGCGGTGAAATACCTTCTGCTCGGCTTTGTCGCGAATGGAACAGGTGTTGTAGAGGACCAGTCCGGCTTCTTCGACGGTGGAAACCTGGCGGTATCCCTGGGCCAGGAGGGTGCCGACGACCTTCTCGGAATCGTGCACGTTCATCTGGCAACCAAAGACTTCCAGGTAGAACGTCTTTTGCGGGTCGGCCGGGATCACAAGCTCAGTATAGCGCCATGCGGGGGCGAGCGTCTTGCTGGTACAGGATTGCCGTTGCGCCTGACTCTTTTCAACCGCAAAGGGCGCGAAGATCGCAAAGAAGAAACATTGGTACACGACGGCGCGGTGGACAATTCAGGGGATCAGGGCTGCGACGTTCCTGCTTTTCATCTGTGAATTTTCCAATCTTTGCACAGGCACCCTCAGCTTTTCCACAATCCGGTCCCTTGAAAACCTTTGTCCAGCGGGCGATTCAGCGTGCGCCCTCAATGTCAATAAATTTGCATCCGCCAACGATACATGGAGTTGCGGAAGCGCGAGAGAGGCGTTGACAAAAATTTCTTTAGGACTAGAATACGCGACGATTTCTGCCTGTAGAATCTCCGTCATGAACTTTCAACTTCTCGACTCCGCCCTGTTGCAAACCGACTTTCCGGAACTGAAACTACACGCCAGCGGCAAGGTTCGCGACGTCTACGTGCTGGACCAGGAGCGTTTGCTTTTCGTCGCCACCGACCGCATCTCGGCTTTCGATTACGTGCTGGCCACCGGGATTCCGCGCAAGGGCCAGGTGCTGACGCAGATCTCGCTTTTCTGGTTCGATTTCCTGCATGACCTTGTACCCAATCACCTGGTGACTGCAGACGTCAGCCAATATCCTGCGGCGCTGCAGAAATATGCTGACCAGTTGCGGGGCCGTTCGATGATCGTGACCCGGGCGGATATGTTTCCCGTGGAGTGCGTGGTGCGAGGCTATCTTTCCGGATCGGCGTGGAAGGAGTACAAGAGTACGGGCCGAGTTTGTGGAATCGACTTGCCGAAGGGGCTGCAGGAGTCGGATCGCCTGCCCGAACCGATTTTTACGCCGGCCACCAAGGCGGTGACCGGGCACGACGAGAATATTCCATTCACCGAGATGACCCGGCTGATCGGAGAGGAATCGAGCCGCCAACTACGAGACCTGAGCCTGGAAATTTACCTCAGGGCGGCCGAGTACGCGCGGCAGAGGGGCATCATTATTGCGGACACCAAGTTCGAGTTTGGACGCACGGCGCGGGGCATCACCCTGGCTGACGAGGTCCTGACGCCCGACTCATCCCGCTTTTGGCCGGCGGATCAGTATGCGCCTGGTCATTCGCAGGAGTCGTTCGATAAACAATATGTCCGGGACTATCTGGAGGAGATTCGCTGGAACAAGCAGCCGCCGGCTCCGGCTCTTCCCCCGGAGGTGGCGCGCAGAACCAGCGAAAAGTACGTTGAGGCGTACCATCTGCTCACGGGGCGCGAGCTGGATGCGTAAGGGCGCCGACGGACAACGCGGTGCCGCATGAATCTTGCGGACTGGGTCATCATCGTGGTCATCGTGCTTTCAGCGATGCACGCATCGGCCATAGGATTTTTTCAGGAAGCGTTTCATCTCGGGGGCCTGATTTTAGGGTACCTGCTGGCGTCGTGGCAGTATCCGACCCTCGGGCTGGTGTTCGGGAAATATCTGAAGTCGCCTTGGGCCGCTGACAGTGCCGCTTTTCTGGTCATTTTTTTTGCCGTTGCCGTGATCGCCGGTTTTGCCGGACGAACGGCGCGGTGGGTCATGAAGGCATCGGGTCTACGTTTGGTGGACCGGTTTCTGGGCGGGGCTCTGGGAGTACTGCGCGGTGCGTTGATCGTCGCGGTCGTGCTGGTAGGGATGACATCGTTCACACCGTCGTCCAAATGGCTGGAAGGATCGGAACTGGCTCCCTACTTCCAGGCGGTAGGACGAGCGGCTATTTGGGTCGCACCTGCTGAACTGCGGGCACGTTTTTATCAGGGACTGGAACTGCTGCGTCATCCGCCGCAGCCCGGCGCGGCGAAACCCAGTGCCTCAGGGAAGTAAGCAATCGGTAAAGTTTGAAAGTTTATTGGTCAAGTGGCAGCTTTTCAGCGATTCTTCGCGCAGAAAGAGAGATGCCGTGAGAGATCAGCTCGAAGCACTCATCATGCAGATGTACCGCAGCAACATCCTTTACTCGGAAGCCGTGCGCGAATTCAAGAAGAAGTTCATTTTGACGGTGTTGCAGGAAAATAAGGGGAACCAATGCCGTGCCGCGCGCGAACTCGGCATGCACCGCAACACGCTGAGCCGAACGGTTTCGGAGCTGAAGATCGACGTTCGCCAATTCCGTGACGGCGGCAAGCGCCCACCCCGCAGTGCCCGTCCGGTAACTTACGAGAAGAAGACAGCACGACAGAGCTGAGTGCAGCTCTCAGCTTTCAGCCGTCAGCATTCAGCTGTTTCGAGGCTGACAGACGGCTCAGATATCCCAGAAAAAAGTTAAGCCTCGTCAGAGAATCGCGACGAACCTTGAGCGAAGACCGAACCCTTTTCTACGTTCGAATCGAAACTTGTATATAATCCGCCGATGCAAGGAACACCTTGGAGCACAATTGCGCTCGGCTCGCTGTTGCTCATCTCGGCCGGCTCAACAGGAGGACAGGAAGTGAAATCTGCGCAACCTGAAAAGTCGAAGCCGCCGGTCCAAACCGAGCAACGCGGGCGGATCATTGGAATCGGCGGCATCTTCTTCAAATCCGCTGATCGAGATCAGACACGCGAATGGTATTCGAAGCATCTTGGACTCGCCGACAAAGGCCAAGGCGCGATGCTTCCGTGGCGCGAACACGACGACCCGCAAAGGGAACACGTTACGGTTTGGACTGTTTTTTCCAACTCCACTAAGTATTTCGATCCCAGCCCCGCACCGTTCATGATCAACTACATCGTGGACGATATGGACGCTTTGCTCGACCGCTTAAAACAAGAGGGAGTGAAGATTGACGCCAAACGGATGGATGAATCCTACGGTCGCTTTGCCTGGATCTATGACCTGGATGGGAATAAGATTGAGCTCTGGCAACCGCTGCCCGCCAAGCCCTAAGGGCCTTCCACTGCACTTACTCGATCGGTTTTCTGTAGCTACGATCCCCTAGTCGTAGAATTCCGCGACTTGCCCCGGAATCCACCCACGATTTCATCTGACGAGTCAAAATTAAAGGCAGCCCCTATCGAGGCTGCCTTGATTATTTCGTTCTAAACCCTGTTTACTGCGGCTTCTTGTGCACCGGTGCTTTGTGG
The DNA here is from genome assembly GCA_963734265.1 of Terriglobia bacterium. Taxonomy (GTDB): domain Bacteria; phylum Acidobacteriota; class Terriglobia; order Terriglobales; family Acidobacteriaceae; genus JAIQFF01. The sequence goes on along the minus strand of CAVTGN010000005.1, from coordinate 44,854 downwards.
GCCGGGGCCGGGGCTGCCTTGGTCAGCAGCGCGCCTTTCTCCATCACCATGACAAAAGGCTTTGGGGGTGTAGGAGACGGGCGTTCCCTCAAAGTTGATCTTGTCATCCACTTTGGGGAGACTGCGGGCCGGAATCGCCGACGGAAATGAGAGTTCGATGTCGGCGCGTTTCTGGTCAATATCATCCACGCTGGCAGCGAGTTCGAGCTTGGTTGGCGCGGCAGTGATCACCTGGACTTCCGCCATCTGCAGGTTCTTGCCTTTGAGCACGCTCCAGACTTTCTCCTGATCCTCCGGCGCTCCTTCCGAGAGAACCAATTCCCACTCGGCAAAACTCATTTCCTCGGGCTTCTTGGTCTTGACCAGATCAGCCGCCTGCTGTGCGGGGGTTGGAGGAACGTACTGAGCTATGGTGAATCCCGCCGGCGGCAAGGGGTTGGTTTTGGTTTGCGCCAGCAAATCATCCCAGCCCTGTTCCGAGCCGTGATATTTCACGTAGCGGTTGTGGCCGAATTTGACGATCGAGTCCTTCCCTTTCGGGTCGGTGACCAGGTTCGCAGCGCGAGCGATAAAGAAGAGGCCGTTCACGTCATCCGGAGGAGTCGCGGTGAGATAGGCCAGCGCGAGGGGGTAGACGTTTTCGACGTTGTTGGGATCGGCCTCGACCGCCGGCCGCAAATATTTCTGAGCTCCGGCGTAGTCTTTCATCTGCAGCGCCGAGAAGCCCGCGACACTATTGAGCAGACCGCCCAGCTGAGTTTTCTGCTTGGCAAAGTCCGCGTCGGAAACGCCGTCGGGCTTAACCATTTTGCCTAGAGCCGTCAGGCCCCGTTCCGCGTGCTGCTTGGCATCCGGCCATTTTTGCGCGGCTCGCTCGTTGTAAGCCAGCAGCACCAGCGCGCGCGTGTTGTCGGGATTGACCGCGAGAAGGCGGTTGGCGGTGTCGATGACTTTAGCCTGATTGCCAGCCTGCTGATAAGTTCCCATCAGCAACTCCAGCGCATCTTCTTTCATCACGCTGTTGGGATACTGGGTGAGGAATGCTTCCAGGCCGCTGATCTTGGCCGCGGGATCGGTCTGTTGGACGGCGCCGACGTAGGCGTTGTATTCCGCCGGATCCTTGATTTCTTTCTTCTGTTGCGGTGCTGCGGCAGTGGCCTGCGCAGGTTGGGACGCCTGTGGTTGCGCCGTTGCGCCGCCCTGACCAGATGCCACCGCACCCAACGCCAGCAAAAGCGCCAATAGGCTCGTCTTCATTCGAATCGCTCCTTAAAATTTCGGGAAAAACGGCGACGACATCGTACTCAGGTTCAACCCAAGCCAACTCGCCCGGGGCCTTCCACGACAAGGGCAGCATTCATGCCCTGCTACGAACTCTGAAACCGTTCCGTCAGCTTTGTAACTGTCAGAAGAGCCAAAGCGCGTTTTCCAGTGAGGCGGATTATAAGTATGTGCCTCGTCTAAGGCAAGTTTGCTTTTCGTAAACCGCCTCCTTTCGTCTTGTAAGATGCGGAAAGGCGCTGCTTGGGTAGGTTGAACACCGGGCCCAAGGCGCTCAGGAGGTGAATTCCTGATGCCGACAACGGACAGCTCCCTGCGGGGACAGGTCGCAGTCATTACCGGTGCGGGGCGAGGAATTGGGGCCGCCATCGCCCGAAAGCTGGCGCAAATGGGTGCGCTCGTTGTGCTGTGCGGACGCCAATCCGCGCCCCTTGAAAGCACGGCGGCGGCGATATCCGAAGTCGGGCGGACAGGCTCATGCCGCCGAATGCGACGTCAGGGATCTGCGCTCGGTTGAATCGCTCGCGGCCCGGGTAGAGCGGGAATTCGGGCGCGCCGACATCCTGGTGAACAACGCCGGGGTCGGCAGCTTTTCGGCTCCCCTCCACGAGTTGCCCCCGGATTCGTGGGAGCAGGTAATGAATACCAATCTGCGCGGCGTGTATTACGGCATTCGCAGCTTCGGTCCAATGATGATCCGCGCCCGCAGGGGACACATCATCAACATCTCCTCCTTGGCCGGCAAGAATGCCCTGCCGAACGGCGCCGCTTACGCCGCGTCCAAGTGGGGATTGAACGGGCTGAGCTATTCGGTTGCGGAAGAGTTGCGGGTCCACAACATTCGGGTGTCGGTGGTTTGTCCCGGGTCGGTACACACCGAATTGAGTCCGCACGAAGGGAAAGATCCGAAGAAGATGCTGCAACCGGAAGATGTTGCGCATGTAGTCGCGATGCTCGTGACCCAGGAGCAACAGTCGTTTGTCAGCGAAGTGCTGCTGCGTCCAACCTTAAAACCGTAGAAGCATTCATTCGATCCGCACGGCCCGTTTCATTTCTTGAATAAGTTATCGAAGGCCTGGCGGGCGTCGGTCGGGCGCAATGCGGCGGGCGTGGAGGTCTCTTTTTCGACCATCACGCGGATGGAATAGAAGGTACATTCGTTGCGCTGATCCTTACGCGGAATGCGTTCTGGAATAGGTTGGGTACACTCAAAGCGGCTCGACGGATCGAAATAAGTACATTGCTTGCAGGAGTGGAGTTCAAAGCCGCACTTGGGACACTGGCCAACAGGTTCGCTGAGGGATTGCAACAGGGTTCCGCACTGAGAACAGCGGGACACATTACGCGTACCCGGCATCTGGATCGCCCGCGGACCGAACGTATCTTTTTTTGCGGGACGGTCCAGCCTCTCAGAGGCGTCTCTTTTTTGGCTCGGCTGGCCGCTATCCTGGTAACCGCGCTGCCGGTACTTCCGGTCTGACAAGGGTATCTCCTGGGGACGCGGTGACATTGTCTCGCTTTGCCGCGTCGCCGACAAGTGGCCGATAATTGTAATTCCGCACCCTGGGTGCTACCATCCGGTTAGTTGCCAGCGACTGCTGGCCACGTTGTTTGGAGGCTGGATTATGTCAGATAGAGACAGTAGCACTAGTATCGTTTGGTTCCTCGCCGGACTCGGCGTTGGCGCGCTGGTTGGAGTTTTGTACGCTCCCAGCGCGGGCAGCGAGATGCGGGAGACCCTGCGTTCGAAGGCCGACGATGGCCGCGAGTTCGTGAAAGAGCGTGCCCGCAAGGCACGCGAACAGGCTTCCGATCTGGTCGACCGCGGCCGCGAAGTCGCAAAGCAGCAGAAGGAACAGTTCAAATCCGCTTACGAAGCCGGGCGGCAGGCATATCACGAAGCTACCGCAGCGGACGGCGGCGCATCGAAGAACCTGTAATTTGTGATCTCTCCGTTGCGCCATTAGGATTGGCGCGGTAAAGCGGAGCAACTTTATGGACTATCTACCGATTTTCGTCGGCGTAACCGCGGCAGCGGTGGTTATCCAGGCGGGCATCCTGGTCGGTCTGTACGTAACCGTTCGCAAAAGCGCTTCGCGCATGGAAGTGCTGGCCAACGCCGTCAAAGACAAAGTTCTGCCCACGGCGGACACCGCACAGTCCATCCTGATCGATTTGCGGCCGAAGATCGATACCATCGCGTCGAACGTTACCGAGACAACCACTGTAGTTCGCGGCCAGCTCGAGCGGATTGATGCGACCGTCACCGATGTGGTGGACCGAGCCCGGCTGCAGGTGATTCGTGCCGACGAGCTGCTCAATCGCACCATGGATCGCATTGAAGATACCAGCGAAGCGGTTCACAAGACTGTGGTTTCTCCGGTTCGCCAGCTCTCAGGTCTAATCCAGGGATTGACTGCAGGATTGGAAAGTTTATTCGGCGAAAAACGCTCCTCGCGCCGGGACGTCACGGTTCCTCAGGACGAGATGTTTATTTAGTCGTCGAAGAAATTTTCTTACCAGCTTCAAAATTCCAATACACAGACCCTTCGTCGGCAGCTCTTCGCGTAGCGAAGGGTCGCCCCCTTCGTGGGACGGTTACGCAATCCATCCGCCGCCTACAACTACATCTCCATCGTAAAAGACCGCCGCCTGGCCGGGGGTGACGGCGCGCTGAGGCTGGTCGAACGCGACCAGAATTTCGTCGTCTCCAGACTTTTCGATCAAGGCTGAAGCGCCCTCATGGCGATGGCGGATTTTCACCGTGACTCGCATGGGCTCGCGCAACTCGTCCACCGAGATGAGATTGATCCGATGTGTGCGCAGAGTGCGGGTGTAGAGTTCCTCCTGCTGACCAACCACCACCTGGCGGGCGTCTCCCTTGATCTGGATCACGTAGAGCGGCGAGCCAGTGGCTAGCCCCAGGCCCTTGCGCTGTCCCACGGTGAAGTTGTGGATGCCGCCATGCTCGCCCACGACCGACCCATCGGTGGTGACCAACTCGCCGGCGGTATCGGGTAGGGTCTCGCCCTGTTCGGCCAGATATGCGTCCAGAAATTTCTTGTAGTCTCCTCCAGGCACAAAGCAAATCTCCTGCGAGTCGGGCTTCTGCGCCAGAGCCAGACCATGCTGGCGAGCCAGTTCGCGCACCTCGGGCTTCATCATTCCGCCCAGGGGAAATAGAGTGCGGCTAAGTTGGTCCTGGGTGAGGCCGAAGAGAAAGTAGGTTTGATCCTTGGAGCGGTCCAGCGGCCGCTTGAGCAACCAGCGTTCGAGCGTGGGATCGTATTCCACCCGGGCATAGTGGCCGGTAGCCAGGGCGTCGGCCCCAATCTGCTGGGCCACGATCAACAGCTGATCGAACTTCAGGTGATTGTTGCAGAGGCTGCAAGGAATCGGAGTTCGTCCCGAAAGATACTGTTCGACGAAGGGCCGCACTACGTCGCGCTCAAAGCGCTCCTCATGATTGACTACGTAATAGGGGATGCCGATGGTCTCGGCTACACGACGCGCGTCGTACACGTCGTCGAGAGAACAGCAGCGTCCCTGCACCGACTCAGGCATGCCCTCGTGACCAGCCAGTCGCCGCTGATTCCAAAGCTGCATGGTAAGGCCGATGACCTCGTGACCCGCGGCGCGCAGCATGGCCGCTACGGTGGAGGAGTCAACTCCGCCCGACATGGCAACGGCGATAGTCTTTGCATTGGTCATCGAAGATTTCGGTGCTCGTGGTCAGCTTCTGGCTTCTGGCTTCTAGCTTCTGGCTTCTAGCCTCCAGCTTGTTGACGGGCAGCGGCCAGCAGCTAGCAGCAAGAAGCTTCTTATTGTAAACCGGTGACAGGTCTCGCAGTCTGGCTACGGTCTGTGGGACCAGGCTCAGAGCGAATTCCACTTCCTCGGCGGTGTTTTGCTTGCCCAGGCTGAAGCGGATACTGCCCCGCGCCTGTTCGGGGCGCAGCCCCATCGCGGTCAAAACGTGTGATGGTTCGATCGCGCCCGACGAGCAAGCGGCTCCGGTCGAGACCGCCAATCCCTTCAGGTCGAGGGCAATCACCAGGGCTTCGCCCTCGATGCAATCAAAATAAATGCCGCTGGTGTTGGGCACGCGCGGCGCGCCGTGGCCGTTTACCCGGGTGCCTTCCACCTGATCCAGGATGGTTTGCTCGAGACGGTCACGCAGGGCGGAAATGCGAGCGATATCGCCATTGATTAGTCCCTGGCGGGCCAGTTCTGCGGCTTTGCCGAGGGCAACGATGCCGGGGACGTTCTCTGTACCGGCGCGCCGCGAGCGCTCATGGCTTCCGCCATGGAGCATCGGGTGCAGAGCAGTTCCCTTCCTCACGTATAGCGCGCCCACGCCCTGCGGAGCGTGCATCTTGTGGCCGGAGATGGAGAGCAGATCGCAACCCATGCGCTTGACGTCGATGGCGACCTTTCCTGCCGCCTGCACCGCGTCCGTGTGGAAATAGACATCGGCTTCGGCGGCGATTTTGCCGATCTCCTCCACCGGCTGCAGTACGCCAGTTTCGTTGTTGGCGGCCATGATGGTGATCAACCGCGTATTCGGGCGCAGTGCTCTGCGGACGTCATCGGGGTCAACCTGGCCGCGGCCGTCCACTGGAACATATGTCACTTCGCAGCCCGACGCTTCCAGATGCTTGCAGGAGTTCAACACGGCGTGATGTTCAATGGTCGAAGTGATGACATGCTGTCCCGGCTGCGTGACGCCGAAAATTGCCAGATTATCGCCTTCAGTTCCGCCACTGGTGAAGACAATCTCCGATGGCTTGCATCCGAGCAGCGCCGCTACTGACTCACGAGCACGCTCGACGGCCGCGCGCGTCTCCTGTCCATGATGATGGATAGACGAAGCATTGCCGAAATGCTCGCCGAAATACGGCTGCATGGCGGCCAGAACCTCGGGCAGGACCGGCGTGGTAGCGTTATTGTCGAGGTAGACGCGGCGCATAATATCTTGTCTATTCTACGCTTCAGGGTTGGCGGCAGGCGTGGTAGCCTACTCATCCTTGCCGTCGGACTTGCCGCCAAAATCCGGCTGCCGCGGTCAATCGTGACTCCCGTGTGATGCTGTTGCATCTTTTTTCTCAGGAGATTGTTCATGAAGAAGGTATGTCTGTGCCTTGTCTTCGTATTTTTCGGTGTGACTGTTCTTTTCTGCTGCGGCATTTGGGCAGAAGCGTTCCATCACCGAGAAGGACCTTTTCAATTTCCGCTGGATCGGTAACCCGCAGATCTCTCCCGACGGAAAACAGGTGGCCTTCGTGCGTATCGTGGTGGATGAGAAGCGAGACTCCTACGAGACGGCGATATGGGGCGTCTCGGTGGACGGCGCCGAGGGGCACGGCTTCACCAGCGGCAAGCACGATACGTCGCCGCAATGGTCGCCCGACGGCAGGTATCTCGCCTTTGTACGTACAACCGAGAAGGATGGAAAGCCGCAGCCTCCACAGATATTCATTCTCCCCATGGCGGGCGGCGAGGCATGGCAATTGACGCGCCTTCCCAAAGGCGCTTCCGGACCGGTCTGGTCCCCCGACGGCAAGACCCTGGCTTTCAGCAGCTCCACCAATGCGGAGGATTTAGCCAAGGCCGCGTGCGAAGACAGCAAGGGTAAAGGTAAAGATAAAGACAAAGACGATAACAAGGACGACAGCGCCTGCAGCAAGCCGGAACATGAGCCCGATATCCACGTGATTACTCGAGCCGTATACCGCAACAATGACGAAGGGTATTTAGACTTTTCGCGGCCAGAGCACATCTGGAGCATCGCGTTCCCTTCGAACCCGCAGGAGTTGCCCCAGCCCAAACAGCTCACCCGGGGCGACTACGACGAAGACGAGATTGTTTGGGCGAACGACGGGTCGAAGATTTACTACACCTCGGATCGCGAACTCGAACCCTACTACGGCCTCGGCCAGAACGCGATTTATTCGGTGCCGGCCGGCGGCGGCGAAAGCAGCGAGGTAGCGCGAATTGCAGGAACCGCAGGAGCAATCGCGCTCAGCAAAGATGGTTCGCGGCTTGCATTCCTTGGCGTGCTCAACACTCCGGTGCAGTCACATACCAAGACAAATCTGTGGGTGGTGGACCTCAAACCTGGCTCCGCGCCCCGCAACCTTACAACGAAATATGACTGGGACATTGGCGGCGGCATTCTCGGAGACCAGGAACCACCCCGCGGCGGCGGCGGTATTCGGCCGGTGTGGAGCGCCGACGGCAAATCATTGACGGTTCTGGTCGCGAAACAAGGCCGCGCCAATCTCGAACGATTCAACGCCGAATCCGGACAGGTCACTCCGCTCACTAAAGGCGATCAAGCCGTCACTCAATACAGCGGCAACGGGTCGCAGATGGTTGCGGAAATTTCAACTCCAACCATGATCAACGATCTTTTCCTCGATCGGCGCGGACGGGTCGCAGAAGCGTCTGACCAACGTCAATGAAAAGCTGTTCTCGGAACTGAATCTGACCCCGCCAGAGGAGATCTGGTATCAGAGTTTTGATGGCCGCAAAGATTCAGACCTGGGTGCAGAAGCCGCCCGATTTCGACCCGAACAAAAAGTATCCGCTCATTCTGAACATTCACGGCGGCCCGCACGCCGCGTATGGCTACGTGTTTTTTCACGAGATGCAATATATGGCGGCCAAGGGGTACGTGGTTCTCTACCCCAATCCGCGCGGCAGCACGTCCTATGACGAGGCCTTTGGAAACATCATTCAGTACCACTATCCCGGCGATGATTTCAAAGATCTGATGGCGGGCGTGGATGAGCTGATCCACCGCGGATACATTGACGACAGGCATCTGGGAGTCACCGGCGGAAGCGGCGGCGGATTGCTGACCGACTGGGTGGTCACTCACACCGACCGTTTTGCCGGCGCCGTTTCCCAACGCGATATCGCGGACTGGGCCGCCTGGTGGTACGCGGCGGATTTCACCTTGTTCCAGCCCAACTGGTTTCGCAAGCCTCCGTTTGAAGACCCGCAGGATTATCGCGATCGCTCGCCCATCACCTACATCAACAACGTGAAAACTCCGCTGATGCTGATTCTGGGCGACGCCGATCTGCGCACTCCGCCGGACAGCGGCGGCGGCCAGATGTTCCGGGCCTTGAAGTTCCGGAAAATTCCTACCGCGATGGTCCGCTTTCCGGGAGAAACTCACGAGCTGTCGCGATCGGGAAAGCCCTGGCATCGGGTGGAGCGCCTGCACCACATCGTGAGTTGGTTTGATATTTATCTGAATGGCAGGCAATCGACGGAATACGACATAATTCCGTCGCCTGAGCCCGATTGGGAGAAGTCGGATAAGCCGTAGCGTGGCTGTCATCCTGGGCGAGTTGTCATCCTGAGCGTAGCGACTGCTTCGCAACGCGAAGCAGTCGCGCAGTCGAAGGACCCCTACCCGGTTCCGTGCCTGACAACTGCCCTTCATCTCTACAGCGGATAAGATTATAGGGGTCCTTCGACTTCGCGGGATCATTCGCGAAGCGAATGATCCTGCTCCGCTCAGGATGACAGGGTTGCGGTTACGGCTGCGAGAAGCTAGCGGCGCTCGATCGCCACGTAGCGTTGCGGATAGGCTGGGCCGATGTAGTCGGCGCGGGGACGGATCAGGCGGTTGTCGTCGAGTTGCTCGATGACATGGGCCGCCCAGCCGCTGATTCTCGACACCGCGAATACCGGGGTGAACAGGTCAACGTCAATGCCCAGGATGTGGTAAGTGGACGCGGAGTAAAAGTCCACGTTGGCATTGAGTTTTTTATCGGCTTTCACAAATTCTTCGATTTTGCGTGACATCTCAAACCACTTGCTCTGGCCGCTGCTCTTCCCCAGGTCGGCCGACATCTTGCGCAGATGCGTTGCCCGCGGATCTTCGGTGTGGTACACGCGATGGCCAAAGCCGGGCACCTTCTTTTTCTGCGCCAGCATGCCTTTGATGTGATCCACCGGATCGACTCCGGCTTTGTCGATGGCTTGCAGGATGTGGAAGACGGCTTCGTTGGCGCCGCCGTGCAGCGGGCCTTTTAGAGCTCCGATGGCGGCGGTGACCGCGGAATGCATGTCGGACAACGTAGCCGCCACCACCCGCGCGGCAAATGTGGATGCGTTGAGTTCGTGATCGGCGTGCAGGATGAGGGCAATGTCGAGGGCGCGCTCGGCGGTTTGCGAAGGCTTGGTGCCGTTCAGCATCAGCAGGAAATTGGCTGCGTGCGAGAGCGAGGGATCGGGCGCGACCACGTCCTGCCCTTTCCGCACGCGATCATAAGCGGCCACGATCATGGCAATCTGCGAAGTCAGACGGATCGCCTTGGCGACATTGGCGTTGTGATCGTTGTTCTTTTCGTCGGGATCGTAGAACGACAGCGCTGACACCGCGGTGCGCAGCACGTCCATGGGCTGGGTCTGTTTGGGCGCGCTGCGCAGCAGGGCGATGATGGCGGGGTCCAGCTTGCGCTCCCGGGCCAGGCGCTCGCGCAGGTCTTTCAGTTCGCTGGGCGAGGGCAGTTTGCCGAACCAGAGCAGGTAGCAGGTTTCTTCGAAGTTGGAGTAGTCAGCGAGTTCGTGGATATCGATGCCGCGGTAGGCCAGGACGCCTTGATCGCCGTCGATGTAGCAAATGCTGGAGGTGGTGGCGACAATTCCTTCCAGGCCTTTGGGGGCCTGTGTGCTGGTCAGGCTGGGCATGTTCCCTCGCTCACAGTTTTAAAAACCCTGTTGTGGCCGCACGGGGGAAGGAAAATGACGCGTGAAGTCGCAACTAACTTTTATACGCCAAAAGTTTTAACTTTCCAAACCGGGCCGGGTGGTGGTAGTGGGCTGTTTTGAACTTCTGCGAGGATATTTTTTTACCTCGGAGGCTGGGCGGGCGGGATTTCCGTTCGAGGTTGCGTCACGTAAGGTTGATAAATCTTCACAAACACATCAACGGCCTTTCCGATGCTCCACCCGCCGAATGCAAGAGCGCCCGCAAGCACTGCACCAATTATGTCGCGCAGTAACCTTTACGGTGTGAACATCCTTGCCGATCTCTCCTAATTGTCGCATCGTGTCTATCTGACTGCCGTTTCGAAGCACCTTAACGGCTGTCCGTTAAGGCTCCGACAGCTTTTTGCATTTCCATCACAGCTTGCAGACGTAAAGCTGTAGTCTGACGAAGGAAATTGCTTGAATAGGGGTTGTATCGGCGAACCGCTGCGGTGTCGTCTCTCGAACGGGTTCGTTTTGACGATCTTTCGGCATCTATACTGTTGGAACACCAGCGCTGCCCTTAGAGGCCATCCACTCCCAAATATTTGTCGGAGCCCTTCCGAAGTATCCACCAATCAATAAAACTATGGCGGGAGAACCTACTTGATTGTCTGAAATTCCGATGAGTTTGGAAATATCGGAGGCAGATTCCGCTCCCAGAAAGAATCCATTGTCCGGGTCCGACTTTAAGATAATTATCCTTAAAGCGAGCTTCTAGGACTTGTATCAGTCCGGGTGCATCACGAGGGAGCCAGGATTGCAAAGAGGGCCATAGCGGTAGTGCTTTTGATGCCAACCGATGCGACTAGAAGATACCTTGTGACCCAAAATATTTCAACAAGACGACCCCTAGGGCGAGTGCCACACAAGGCCCATGCCGCAACAGGCTTAGCGGACATATCCACAACGACGGACGTGTGCCTGAAGGCTGCTGAATTCGTAATGATCGTTCGATTCCGGCCGATGACCGGGGTAAGTCGATGCGCTGGGGCCCTCGTCGAGAGTCTTCGCTTTGCGAAGCCTCCTCTTCCTCAGGATGACAGCGTTTTCAGCGGGTCACTAGTCTCCACGCCACCACAGCGACAAAAATAGCGAGACCGGCTACATAGACCCCAGAGTCGTCCGTTTTGGACCTTTTCCTTATCTATCATTGAAGAACCTCGCAAGACGAAATCTACTATGCCATAAACGCGGATGCTACGCGAGGGTGTACTTGTCCCAGCCTGACTCGCTACGCGGGCGGGAATACACGAAGGTACACTCCTCGCTTTAAACGCCACGGCGGCGCCCTGCTTCCCGGGTACAATCGGGGGATGCGCGGTGGGAAGTTTATCCTGATGGCTTGGGGATTGGCTGCCGCAGCCTTTTGCAGCGACCAGCCATCGAATTTGCCGCTGGTGTCTTGTCCCGAGGGCTCTCCCGGGGTTGTGTCCTGTAATCCATCCAAAAAAGATTTGAAAGAAGCGGGCGAGGCGTTCAGCCGGGGGCGCCATCTGGAAAAAGAGAAGCGCCTGGATGAGGCCTTCGATGAGTTCGAGACGGCGGCGCGGCTGGCTCCGAAAGATGTCGACTATCTGACGGCGCGGGAGCTGACCCGGCAGCACATCGTGTTCGATCGGCTGTCGCGTGGAAACGAAGAGATGCTGAAGGGCCGCCAGATCGAGGCGCTGGCCGACTTCCGCACCGCGCTGCATCTGGATCCGCAAAATGTGTTTGCCCAGCAGCGCCTGCGGGACGCGATGGGCGAGTGGGCACCGAAAACCACCGTAGCGCCGCAGGTTCTGGAGGACGCGGAAGAGTTACGGGTACAGCCCAATCCGGTTCAGGCCGACTTCCACTATCGCGGCGACGGGCGCGGTTTGCTGACCCAGATTGCGTCGGCATTCGGTGTGACCGCTACTTTTGATGAGTCGGTGGTGTCCCGTCCGGTGCGCTTCGATCTCGGGCAGGCCGATTTCTATACCGCCATGGAAGTGGCTTGCCAGATGACCCACACTTTCTGGACGCCGCTCGATGACAAGCAGATTCTGCTGGCGGGAGATACGGCGCAGAACCATCGCCAGTTCGATCGCATGGCGCTGCGAACTTTTTATCTGCCGGGAACGAGTTCGCCGCAGGAAATTACCGACGTTGTAAACATGCTGCGCAATCTGCTGGAGATACGGCTGGTGACGCCGCAGCCGCAAACCGGCACGATCATGGTGCGGGCTCCGCGGAACCTTCTCGACGCCGCCACGCGGCTGCTGGAAGAGCTGGGGGATTCGCGTCCGCAAGTGATGCTGGACGTGAACGTATATGAAATCACCAACAGCGTCACCCGCAACATGGGATTGCAGATTCCCAATAACTTCCAGTTGTTCAATATTCCGATCGGCGCGCTGGCGGCGCTGGGTGGACAGAATATCCAGGCGCTGATCAACCAGCTCATCGCCAGCGGCGGCATCAACACGGCCAACTCGCAGGCTCTCTCCGGCCTTCTGGCGCAACTTCAGGGGCAACAGAATTCGATTTTCAGCCAGCCGCTGGCCACCTTTGGCGGCGGCCTGACTTTGAGCGGGCTGAGCCTGGGGACGGCGGGGGCGCAGCTGTCGCTGAATTCGAGCGACGTGAAAACGCTGGAGCATGCCACCCTGCGCGTGAGCCAGGGCACGGACGCAAGTTTCCTGGTGGGTTCGCGGGTTCCGATCCTGAAGGCGAGTTTTGCGCCGGTTTTCAATACTCCGGCAATCGCGTCGGTGATTCAGAACAACACTTTCCAGACTCCTTTTCCCTCATTCAACTACGAAGACATTGGCTTGAGCATCAAAGCCAAACCCCTGGTGAGCGGAAATTCCGACGTCGGCCTGCAACTGGAAATACAGTTTCGCACTCTTACCGGCCAGTCGATCAATAGCGTCCCGGTGATTTCCAATCGCGAATACAAGGGAAGCATCAATCTGAAGGATGCGGAGCCGGCGGTGATCGCCGGTTCGGTTTCGCGCAACGAAGTCCGCAGCATGACGGGAATTCCGGGACTGGGAGCGGTGCCGGGTTTGAACCAGGTTATGACCAGCAACAGCAAGGAAATAGACGAAGACGAACTGCTGGTGGTGATCACGCCGCGCGTTATCAGCCGGGAACTGAATCAGAACGCGGAAGTGTGGATGAGAAGCAGGTAGAACGTCAAAAATCAGTTGCGCAAAAATCAGTTGCTAGTTCTCAGTGATCGGTTGTCGGTTGTTTGGCGTCTTGCGCGGCAAATTCTGTCAGGCCTTTTAATACTTCGTACGGAAGCCCGCCCACGTTGCTGATCTTTCCTGCCATTGATAAACAGGGTTGGCGTTCCGTTAACTTCGAGGGACGCGCCCAGCGCGACGCGAATGCTGCACCCGGCTGACGGTCTCGGCCTTGGCGGCGCAGGCGGCGGTATCCGCGCCTTTTGCGCCGGCCTGGTCGGCGAGCGCGGTCAGCTTCTCATCGGCGTTGGCGGCGGAGATGTCTTTCTGCGCGTCATAGGTGCTCTGGATAAATTTCCAGAAAGCGTCGTTCGAGCTGCGGCCAATGCAGTCGGCGTAGGCGGCGGCTTTGGCGGCCCAGTCATGCGAGGGCAACGGAAAATTCTGGAAAACCAGGCGGGCATTCTTCTCTTCGGCCAGCAGTTTGTCGATCGTGGGTTGAGCATCCTTGCAGTGCGGGCATTGCAGGTCGCTGAACTCCACCACGGTGACGGCCGCGTCGGCCGGGCCGCGCGACGGGCCGTTCGCCCTTCTGCGCCAGTTCTTCGCGCGCGGCGTCAAAGGGCCGCGGGCCGAAAGGAATAATGTCGCCGATCAGGGCGTGCTTGCCGTCGGAGGTGACATAGAGCCGGTTGGTCTGCTGCCCTTGCGGATTGCTGAGGACGACCAACACCTCGGCGATTCCCTGCGCTTCGGCGGGCCTGATCGACGCCACCTTCCAGGATACGGACGGATCGTAGCCGAACATCTGCTTCATGAAAGCGTTGACCGTTTCTTCCGAAGGAAGCCGGGTGCTGAAGCTGGGAATCGGCGGGGCCGAATCCTTGGACTTGGGCGACGGTTTTCTGTTGCGCGACGGCCAACGAGGTAAGCAAACCAAGAGCGAGCAGAAGAACAAAAACGAAGAACGACGCATGACTTCCTTTCTGAAACCAGATTCCTGCAGCGGGTCGCGCAGTCTCACACGCTGATCTTGGCGGCAATCGGAAAGCGGCGCCCGGAGCCGAAAGCCTTCGGAGAAATTTTCAATCCCGGCGCGGCCTGCTGACGTTTGTATTCGGCGCGATCCACCATCCGGATCACTTTCTGCACCAGCGCCAGATCATAGCCATGATCGGCGGCGATCTGCTCCGCGGTGTGCGAGTCCTCGACGTATTCTTCCAGGATAGTGTCGAGAATCTCGTAAGGCGGCAGCGAGTCGCTGTCTTTCTGATCGGGGCGCAATTCCGCCGACGGCGGCTTCTCCAGGCTGGCCTCCGGGATCACGGCGCGACGCGAATTAACGTAGCGGCTCAGGCGATAGACCAGGGTCTTGGGCACGTCCGAGATCACGGCCAGCCCGCCGACCATGTCGCCGTAGAGAGTGCAGTATCCCACCCCCAATTCGCTCTTGTTTCCGGTGCTGAGAACGATGGCGCCGAACTTGTTGGAAAGGGCCATCAGCAATGCGCCGCGGGTCCGGGCCTGGATGTTCTCCTCGGTCGTGTCTTCTTTGCGTCCGGCGAAAACTTTCTGCAGAGTCTTGCGATAGCTCTCAAAAATGTCGGTAATACACAGAAGCTCGAAGCGAATGCCCAGATTGTGGGCGAGAGTACGGGCGTCTTCGATCGAGCCTGACGACGAGTATGGTCCCGGCATGCCGACACCGATCACATTTTCCGGACCGACGGCCTCAGCAGCGATGCAGGCCGTGAGCGCTGAGTCGATGCCTCCGCTCAGCCCGATGATCACCTGGCTGAAGCCGCACTTGCGAACATAGTCGCGCGTGCCCAGGACCAGGGCGGCAAAGGCGCTGGCTTCCTCTCCCTGCATCTGCTCGTGGATTTCACCGGTAAGCCCCTCGGAATCGAAATAGACCAGATCTTCCTCGAACGACTTGCCTTGCGCGATCACCTCGCCTGCGGAATTCAGCACCAGGCTGGAGCCATCGAACACCAGGCTATCGTTCCCGCCCACCTGGTTGACCATGGCCACCGGCACTTTGTCCTGGCGCGCGATGGTGGCCAGCATCTCGCGGCGAAATTCCCGCTTGCCCAGCCAGAACGGCGAGGCCGAAATATTGAGCACGAAGTTGCCCCCAGCCTGAACCAGAGCTTCCACGGGATCGACGGTGTAGAGACGCTTGTGCCAGAAATGCTTGTCGTTCCAGGCGTCCTCGCAGATGGTGAGCGCCATCTGCTTGCCGGAAAACGGAAACAGGGACTGGCTCTTGGCGGGGGCGAAGTTGCGCATCTCGTCGAACACGTCGTAAGTGGGCAGAAGCATTTTGGACTGAAGGAAGGAGATGCCGCCGTCCTTAAGCAAGGCGGCCGAATTCATGACCGACTTGCCGGTCTCCGCCAAGGCAGGAGTGACCAGGCCGCAAATGACGGAGATTCCGCGGGTTTCGGCGGCAATTCGTTCCGCCGTCTCACGATTGCGGGCCACAAAAGACGGCCGCTCCACCAGGTCTCGCGGCGGGTAGCCGCAGATGGAGAGCTCGGGAAACATGATCAGACCCGCGCCGGCGGTTCGCGCCCGGCCGGAAAAGTCAATGATCTTGGCTGCGTTGCCGGAAAAGTCCCCTACTGTGGGATTGATTTGTCCCAGCGCGATCTTCACCCTTCCAGTGTAAAGCGGGAGTGGGCGGGAGCCAAGTCAGACGGCGGTGCGAGACGTCTGCAGTTGGACCGAGGGCAGGACAGCCCGGGAGCTCGGTCGTTGGTCGTTGGCCGTTGGTCGTTGGTCTTTGGCCAAGACCACGACGGCAACTTTGATTCCTAGGTGCATGTCGCTGCCATTCGGAGCTTGGCCAAGACCAAGGCCAACGACCAACGACGGATGCCGACGCTACTTTGTGCGGCTCTTGCCAGTCGAAAGGGCTTGCACTACTTCGGCTGGGGCGGGCCGTCCTGGCCGGGTGGATCTGGCGGCGGAGGGCCTACAGGGGTTCGGCTGGCCGGGGCTGGCGACGTGGTATCGGGTTCTTCTCCGGGGCGGCGCAGGGTGGGCGCATTCGCGGGACGCACCTCAGGTCCGGCGGAACCCTTGGCGACGGTGGGTTGGTCCAAGTCAACCTCTTTGTCGACGCGAACAACTTTTTCGCCATTTACTTTTATGATTTCAAGGCGAACAACCTGGCCGTCCACCAGGCGGACGAAGCTCACATCCTCGGGGGGTTCGCCATAAATCCACTCTTCGTATTCGGTTTCGCCGTCTTTCTCGCGAACCTTCTTGGGCGGACGGCCTTTGGAAGCGATTACCATTTCACGATTCATGCCAACCAGAACCTGGTGGCTCTTGACCGCGTCCCGGACTTTGGGCGGAAGCGTGTCGAGATAAGCTTCCACCGCGGACTTGGCATTGAAGTCAAACACCGGACGCAGAA
Source organism: Terriglobia bacterium (assembly GCA_963734265.1). Lineage (GTDB taxonomy): Bacteria > Acidobacteriota > Terriglobia > Terriglobales > Acidobacteriaceae > JAIQFF01. The sequence goes on along the minus strand of CAVTGN010000005.1, from coordinate 28,219 downwards.
GGTCTTTGAGCTGTTGTGGATCCAGGTCAGGTACGTAGCTGTTGAAGACCAGATCAACATACGAGCCGCGCGGATTGGCGTTGGCGTCGCCGGGCTGAATCATGCCGCCACCGCCGCCAAACTGAATGTGTTGATACCACTTCTCTTTCTTGACCGCGCCGCCGTTGATTTCAAAATGAATGCGATCGCTCTTGACCAGTATCTGACTGATGCGCGCCTGATCGCCCGGCTTGACCGCAGGACCCCACATGGCGATCATGCGTTGCAGCTCTTCCCCGCTGGGATTGAGTTGTCCATCCTTGAGCGTCAGGCCGGTTTTTCCCATGGGAAAAGGCGAGCGAATATAGACCAGTTCGGAATTGAAGGCCCGGATCAGGTCCATGCGGGTTTGGTGGGAAAGATGCGGGGGCTGGGCTTTCTGATCGTCGGCGTTAACCACGGCCACGCAGAAGAGCAGGACAGGCAACAGTACTGGAACGAAACGTGGGTTCATACGGCACCCCGAGCCCGGCGATTGCCTTGATTATAGCGCCATTCGCACGAAAAAATACTCCAACCTCAAACTTATTCGATTGGTAAGCCCCTCAGAATGTTGCCTCCGGCTGTTACGGGGAGGAGATTCGCAATCCGTCCCGGGCGACCTGCAGGGGCAGGACGCGTCCTCCGTTATCTCCGATCACGGTTGCAACGCGGCTGGCGGCGCCCTTCTTCCACCAGAAAGATTACACAGCCCCCGCCGCCGGCACCGCAGGCTTTCGCTGCCCGGCCGCCGTGCCGGGCAGCCACGCTGATCAGCTTGTCGATCAGCGGAGTGGTAATTCCGGGGGCGTTGGTGCGGCGCAGTTTCCATTCTTCGCGAAGCAGCCGGGCGACCTCATCCCAGTCGGCGTCGAGCAAGGCCAGATGCATGGCCTGGGCGATGGCCACGATCCGCTCAAAATTCCGAAACACGCGCCGGTCGCCATTGATGTGCGCCTTGAAGACCTCCCAGTTATTGATGCCTGACTTGTCGCGGCGCGCCGGTGTAGGCGAGGACGAAACGCGATTCGATCTCTTCCGGGGCCACGGTCACGGCTTCGCGGTGAATGCCGTCAGCGTCAAGATGAATGGCGCTCACCCCTCCGTAGAGGGCCGGATAGTAGTCCTGACAACCGGTGGGCACCTGAATAATCTGCGCCTCGACATTCTGTGCGATGACGCGCATCTGCTCCAGGGTGAGATGACGGCCGGTAAAGCGCGCCAGGGCGGCGGTGGTGGCAATCATCAGCGCGGACGATCCGGAAATGCCGGCGCCGGCCGGCGACTCGGAATCGGTTTCAATCAGCACCCCCTCTTTGGGTGCGAAGAATTGCAGCAGGCGCGCGGCCAGCGGAAGGCGGAATCGGCGGGCCGTACGCGAGCGCCTCGAAGCTGGGAAACTGCTCCTCGCGCCGGGTATCCAGCGAACGCAGGTGGATGCGCTTCCCTTTCAGCGGCGTGATGCGGCAGGTGGTGAGGATGTTGACCGCGAAATTGAGCGTGAGCGCGTCCGGATGAAACAGATACAACGGCCATAGATCGATCGTCCCGCCGGCCAGATCGGCACGGCAGGGTGCGTGAGCCACGATTCCGCGGTCGCTGGCCGCATGGCCTATTTTTCGCATGCAGTGTTTTACCACGAGACGACGGGGCGCGCGCTTTACCCGGCGTCCAGAACCAAGACTGGGCGGTAACCGCGCGAAAGAGTTACCAAGTTAGTTTATGTTCTATACCCCCTGGCCAAATGGTTCGTTGACATTGCCATTTCCTTGCCGCACACTCGAATTTTAGAGCTTGCTGCCTACGGCCGCGGCGGCGGCGAATGTTTTGTTCGTTCGCAAAAGCAAAAGTTGTAGAAAATGGCTCCTCTCCCCCCTCTTACTCCATCGCCTCCCGGGCCGCCGGGAACGCGCACTCCTGTGCGGACGCCGACCGCGCTCTCAGACGAAATTATCGCGCGTCCCGAAGCTGCGGAGATCATTCTCGCCAAGCTGCGAGCCATGGTCGCCGCCGGCACCCAGGAAACGGATGCAATTCTGGGCACCATCGCTGTGGCCGCTCATGCTTTAACCGGAGCCAGCGGAGCCGCCATCGCCATGCCCCGCGATGGGGCGGTGGTTTGCGTGGGCCGAAGCGGTGACATCGCGCCCAACCTGGGCGCCCGCCTCGACGTGCATTCCGGCATTTCTGGCGAATGCCTGCGCACCGGCATGAACCTGCGCTGCGATGACGCTGCCCGCGATTTCAAGGTTGATCCCGAAGTCTGTCGCGAACTCGGTCTGCAATCGATCGCCGTGGTGCCTTTGCGTGGACAGGTGGGCCGGGTCGGAGTGCTGGAAGTGTTCTCCACTCAGTCCTACGCCTTCACCGAAGAGCACGTGAATCTTTTGGGCCGGCTGGCTGGATTAGCCGAGGCCGCCTGGGCGCGGGGAACGGCCGCAGAACCTCTTCCCGCAGAACCGGCGTTTGCAGAATCCGCGCTCGCAGAACCTCCGGAAGAAGCGATCGCCGAAGAACCGGTAGCAGAAGCTTCCCATACGCCAGATCTTGTTAGCGAAGCTCCAGCGGTGTCCGCGAAAGACCCAATTACATCTCCGCCGATTGATGAGGAGTTACGCCTCTCGCGTGCTTCGATTGCACTGGAGCGAGTCGGGGACGCAATTGCCAGCGGCCTGCGCCGCGAGCAGGAAAACGAGCGCAAGTGGCACCTCGGAGTGGTGGCAGGACTTTCGGTCCTGCGTACTGCTGCTGGTGTCGGTGATTGGGTGGAAGACCTGGCACAAGGCCAGCGCTCAACCGGCAGCAGACCGCGCGGATGTCAGTCAACCAGTGAATGCTGCGGAGACAGCGCAGCAGGAAGCAGGACCTGGGAAGGCGACGAAATCAGGCGCGAATCGTCGGTTGGCTTCATCCACCAACAAAGAAACGCATGCCTCAAAATCCAGCCCGGCGGTCAAAATACCCGACAAGGTGACTCGGCGCCAGCCGCCGTCACCTCAAGCTTCGGATCAGGACAATGCAGACGCGGGCTCGGCACCTGTCTCCCAGGAGCAGCCGACGGACTCAGCGCCCAATGCGGCTGATGTTTCGCAGATTGCCGCTTCCTCCCCGGGCCCGAGCGCCCTTGGAAGCGTGCTTTCCGCCTCGCCTGCCCTGCCTAAGCTCGGCGTTCCAGTTTCGGAGGGGATCGCGGGCGGGACCCTGGTTCACAAAGTGCAGCCGGCTTATCCTCCGGAAGCGCGTCGGCTCCATTTGGAAGGCACCGTCGATTCTCGAGGCAACCATTACGCAGGAGGGGCAGATCGAGAACCTCACGTTAGTCAGTGGCGATCCAGTGCTGGCGAAGGCCGCAACCGAAGCTGTAAGCAAATGGCGCTACACTCCGTATCTGCTGAATGGCAGGCCCATCGTCAAGCAGACCCGAATCAACATCAAATTTATCGCGCCATAGCGAACCTGGAGAATTCCGGACAATCAGGTAAGGTTCAACGCGCGCCGCACGGTGCCGCGTTCCAGCTGAATTTTTTCCTGCAGAAGAGTGATGGCGTAGATCAACTGCTCGGGCCGCGGCGGACACCCGGGGACGTAAACATCCACCGGAATTACCTGGTTCACGCTTTGCACCAGGGCGTAGTTATTGAAAACACCGCCCGAGGTGGCGCACGCCCCCATGGAGATCACCCATTTGGGTTCTGGCATCTGTTCCCAGAGCTGCCGGATCACCGGCGCCATCTTGTTGGAAACCCGGCCTGCAATGATGATGAGATCCGACTGCCGGGGTGAGGGGCGAAATACCTCCGCGCCAAAGCGCGCAATGTCGAAGCGCGACGCGCCCATCGACATCATCTCGATGGCGCAGCATGCCAGGCCAAAGGTCAATGGCCAAATGGAATTCTTGCGCATCCAGTTGACCGCCGAATCGAGTGTGGTGAGCACCACGCCTTCCGGCGTGGGACTGCCGAAGGTCAGCTCTTTGACGACTCTCTTGCCATTTTCGGTGGTGACGTAGGGGCCGTAGTTCTGTTCGCCAGACATGATACTCTATTCTAAACCAACCGGCGCTTATCTATTGTCCGTCAATGTATCTATGCCGAAGGGAAACTGCTGTCGCTGCGGACGTCGGCGCTCAGGCGCGCCAGGCGCCGCCGATCTTCAAATTCTTCGGAAAGAAATTCCACGCCGTACAGATAGACGGTTCGATTGCGGATTTTTCCGCGAACTCGAACGGATTCGTCAGTACGTGGATTCTTGAATTCGACCTTAACCTGGCTTCCTACCGGAAGGTTGGCTGCGGCAAACAGGCAAATGCCGCCTTCGCTTAAGCGGACGCCACGGGCGTGGACAACCCTCTTGTCCTTCGATTGATCGACGACCACGCGAAGCTGTGCGTCGAATGGGCGGCGCTCCCAGCGGCGTCGATTTGGCTGTTGCTCCATCGATCCCAACTTCCTGTTTGAGCTTTCATAAGGTATCAACGCGTAGCGGAGAAAGCACTGCGGCGAGACCCGTAGTCTAGAAAGTATTGCACTGTACGGGTTAGGGAAAGTTACTGTGGTACAAGCCGTAATGGATATGGGTAACGGTTTGCTCTTTGCTTCGCCGCCCTGAGGTTCTTCCGCGGATCGCCCGGTTTACGGGTTCACTACTACTTTGCCGAACATACGGCTCTTTTCCATGTACTCGTGTGCGGCTCGAATATCTTTCAAGGCGAAGGTGCGATCCACAACCGGTTTCAGACGTCCGGCGAAGACGTGGCCCAGCACCTCGTACAATTCGCCCATAGTTCCCATATAGGAGCCGAGGAGCGAGAGTTGTCTGGAATAGAGAAAGCGTAAATCGAAGCTGGCGCTGGGACCGGTGGTGGCGCCGCAGGTCACCAGAATGCCGGCGGGCTTCAGGCATTTCATGCTTTGCTCCCAAGTGGCGGCGCCCACATGCTCCACAACGATGTCCACGCCTTCTTTGTTGGTTATCTGTTTTACTTCTTCGGAAATTTTCTGCTGATAGTGGTTGATGCCGTAGTCGGCGCCCAGTTCGCGAGCCTTCTCCAGTTTATGTTCGTCTCCTGCTGTGGTGATTACGCGGGCGTGAAACAGCTTGGCCACCTGAATGGCAGCAATGCCGACGCCCGAGCTTGCGCCTAACACCAGGACGGTTTGTCCGGGGCGAATGCCTGCACGGCCCACCAGCATGTGCCAAGCGGTGAGGAAGACCAGAGGCACGCTGGCTGCCTGATTGAAATCCAGGGAGTTGGGAATGGGGATGACATTCACGGCGGGCACGGCGATCAGCTCGCAATTTCCGCCGTCCACGCGGTTGCCCAGCACGGTAAATTCCGGGCACTGATTCTGCAGTCCGGCGACGCACTTGGAGCAGTGGTTGCAGAAGTGCATGGGCGCCAGCAAAACCCGCTGCCCTGGTTTGAAGCCGGTCACGTACTCGCCGACTTCAACAATCTCGCCGGCTACGTCGCTGCCCAGAATATGCGGAAGGGTCACGCCGGGCAGTCCCTTGCGTACCCAGAGATCGAGATGATTCAGGGCGCAGGCTTTGACTCGGACCAGAACTTGGTCCTTGCGCGGCTTGGCATCCGGGACGTCTTCGTAACGCAGAACTTCAGGCCCGCCGAATTCATGGATACGGACGGCTTTCATGGCAGAGGTCCTTTTGAGGCAAGGGATCGGCAAAAACTTTTCAAAGCTAACACACGATCGAGCGATTAAGATAGGCGCTGAAAACGGGGCCGCCAAGGCAGTCCAGAGGGAAAGACCATGAGTCGGGCCGAAATTGTTTCGTCGAGAATTGTTTCACGGGTAAGTTCTTTATTGAAAAATCGCCGGGGACATTCAGATTTAGACAAGCTCCGCGTTGGGCGATTCCTTCCACTCGTCGGCATGTTTCTCGCTACGCTTCTTTGTGCACCTGCGTTGTCGCACGCTGACGAAGGAACTGCGCACCCGGTTCTGGCGATCGGTTCACCGGCTCCGGATTTTTGCCTGCCCGGAGTGGACGACAAGACCCACTGTCTGAAAGATTACGCGGCCAGTAAGGTGCTGGTGATCGCGTTCATATGCAATCACTGTCCGACGTCGCAACTTTATGAGTCGCGGATCAAACAGATTGCTGAGGACTACAAAAACAAGGGCGTGGCCGTGGTGGCGATCGAGCCGAATAACGCCGATGCCGTACGCCTGAACGAGATGGGTTACACCGACGTGGGCGATTCGTTTGCGGAAATGAAAATCCGCTCCGACTACCGGCACTTCAACTTTCCTTACTTGTATGACGGCGAAACCCAGACGGTTTCGAACGCCTATGGTCCGTCGGCCACTCCGCATCTTTTCATTTTTGACGCCGACCGCAAGCTGCGCTACGAAGGCCGGGTGGACAACAACGTGCGCGAGCCGCTGGTCACTCACCGAGACGCGCGGGACGCGATCGATGCGCTGCTGGCCGGCTCGCCGGTAGCGGTGGCGAAGACTCCTTCGATCGGCTGCTCGACTAAATGGCTGTATAAGGAAGCCGGCCGGAAGGCCGAGTTGGAGGAAATTGAAAAGCGGCCAGTGGAAATTAAACCCGCGAGCACCGACGATCTCAAAGCCCTGCGCAAGAATTCCACCGGCAAACTTCTGCTGGTGGACTTCTGGGCCACATGGTGCGCCCCTTGCCGGAAAGAACTCCCCGAATTTGAAACCATGTACCGGATGTACGGACACCGGGCATTCGACCTGGTGACGGTCAGCATTAACTATCCCGACGAGAAACCCGGGGTGCAGAAGGCGCTGGGGAATGAACACGCGACTTCCACCAATCTGATCATGGGTTCCACCGACATCTATTCCCTGCTGGCTGCGTTTGATCCGGACTGGAGCGCGGCCGTCCCCTATACCTTGCTGATTCGGCCGGATGGCACGGTCGCGTACCAGAGTCAGGGGACGATGGATCCGCTGGCGTTGAGGCGGCTGATCATCGCGAATCTGGCCGACGACGACTACATTGGCCACCAGGCATACTGGAAGACTTCGATGAATGCCGCGAAGTAGCGGCGAATTCGCCGAACTGGGGACATTGGTCTCGCGGTTGCTCTCACCAGCCTGCAATCCTAGAATTAGGGCATGCGAACGCCAATCGGGTACGCCATAGTTCTAGCCGCCTGCTTGAGTGGTGCCCAAACGTCACAAGAGTTTCATTCGCGCTACGGCGAGTCTGATACCGAGCGTTTCAAAATACGAGACGGCATTGCTCTTACAGTGGAATACGGTTCTGATGGCTCGGCCTGTCAGATGGAAATCAAGCCGCAACAACTTCTTGTTCAGCGATCACCAGAGAAGCTCATGGCACCCGAAGTGGTGGATGGAATCATTGATGAACTCGTGCCTCCAGACACTCGCGGTCGAAAGGTCGATCGTTCGCTAGAACGTATGGGTTGCGCCCAACATGTTGTTGACTACTACGAGAACGTCACGATCGGTCGCTCAACGGATCAATGCCTGCCTCTGAAGCCCGAGCGTGAGGCCAGTGTCAACATTGTCTTTAAGAGGCAAGTTTGCCCAGACACTGGCTTGCACGCCGCGGGCGCGGATGCTGTCCTTTACCGAAAGGGCCTTCTGGCGGTGAAAGAAAACCAATGCAGCGTTGCACGTACGATGTTCCAAACCCTTATAAACACCTACCCAAATTCGGAATACGCCACCAAAGCGAAAATGATCCTGAGAAAGCCCCAAATCTTAGGCTGTGAGTTTGGTGATTCGTAGAGTTTTTCACTGGCATGCACTACCCGCGCAGTAATTGATTGTTTGTCCGCATCGAACAGTGAAACAAGATTGTGCCGCACTTCGACTGCACCCGAGAGCAACAATGCATGAGAAATCAGCCAAAAATACTGCTCCTTGCGTTCTCTTGTTAACCGACTGATAATCAGTAGGGATGGACATCTACGAAGAGATCGTCAAGCTGCGCCAGGCGGGACGTCCGGGCGCGGTTGCGACTATCGTCAACGTTAACGGATCAATCCCCTCTTTCAAGACGGCGAAGATGCTGGTGCGTGACGACGGTTCCATCGTGGGCACGATTGGCGGGGGCTGTGTCGAGGCCGAAGTTTGGCAGGCCGCCCGCGAGGTGATGGAAAGCGAGAAACCCCGCACCCTGACTTTCAATCTCAATCAGGATCCGAAGTACGACACCGGGCTGGTTTGCGGAGGCACGCTCGATATCTTTATCGAGCCGATTCTTCCTCCAGCGTTACTTTATATTTTCGGCGCAGGTCATGTAGCCGTGAATCTTTACAAGGTGGCGAAAGGCGCCGGTTTTGACGTGACCGTGGCCGACGACCGCGAGAACTACGCCAACCGCGAACGCTTTCCCGACGCCAAAGAGGTCATTGCCGAAGATTTTGAGCGGGTCATGACGCGAGTGGTTCCGAATGAGTCTTCCTACATCGTGATCGTCACCCGCGGCCACCGGGATGACATGCGCCTTCTGCGCTGGGCGGTGCAAACTTCAGCCCGCTACGTTGGGATGATTGGCTCGAAGCGCAAGACGATTGCCATCTTCCGCGAGTTGACCAGGGAAGGGTTGGCGTCACGTCTCTTCGAACGAGTGCATGCTCCGGTCGGACTCGATATAGGAGCGGTGACGCCCGAGGAGATTGCGGTAGCGATCACGGCCGAGCTGATCGCGGTGCGGCGGCGTGTGGAGCGGGATTTGCCGCACATGAGCTGGTTTCACTTGCGTAAACCCGAGGCTGAGGATGTTGATCTGGAGGCTGAGGGGAAGATCGCGGAAGATTCAAAGGAAGAACTCTAAGGACGGGTTCTGCGAACCCGTAGATTACCAGTCCATCTCACCACCCGCTCCGGTAGCCAGAGCTCTTCGATAAGCTAGATTCGCCGCGATCATATCTTCCATGGCGTTGCCCATCGATTTGTAAACCGTTATTTCCTGATCGTTTCTTCGACCCTTTGTGGGATCGTTGACTACCTCTCCCAGCGACGTGCCCCTGGACGGCGCGATTCCGGCCAACTCGGCGCATCCGACCGGAGGGGGCGCGAAAGCATCCGGTGTCTCCACGAACAATCGGCTGGTGCGGGCAAGCTCGGTCGGCAATTCGCCCAGCGGCGGGTGGTATCCCACGGATGACAGGTGCGTGCCCGGCTTTACCCACTCCGCTTGAATGACAGGCGCAGGCGAGTGCGTGGTGAGACAGATGACATCAGATCGGCGGACGGATTCTTCGAGATCGGTCACCGCCCGGGCTTTCGAATGCAACTTTGCCAAGCCTTCGGCGTGGTCAGAATCAAGTGATGAGATCAGGATCTCATCGAAGTTCCGAATCAGCGGCAGCAGGCGGAGATGCTCCCTGGCTTGTACGCCTGCTCCTACAATGGTTGCAATTCTGCTCTCCGGCCGCGAGAGAAGTTTGTGGGACAGCATGGCGGAGGCAGCAGTGCGGACAGCGGTTATGTGAGTAGCATCCATTACGCAGCTGACCGCCCCGGTATTCGAATCGAAGAGATTGATGACGGCAAGATGATTGGGCAGGCCGAGTTCCAGGTTCCCGTCGAATACGTTGACGATCTTGACGCATATCTGCATCCCCGGTTGCCAGGCTGCCATGGATAGAGAGAACCCTTTGCCAGGGACTTGGATCTGCGGCCGGGGCGGACATTGGATCTCGCCACGCGCGAGCGCTCCAAAAGCCTTCTCCAGTTCAATCAGAAGTTCTGCCGGGTCGAGCAAGTGGGCGACTTGCTGCTCGTTCAGAGTCAGGACCTTTTGCCGGCCCTTGCCAACTTCAAAAGAGGCGCTGTGTGGAGTTCTATCGGCGGCGGGCATGTTCGTCACCCGATAGAGTACGACAAGCGTCAATTTTTGCTATCTTTCCCACATGAGCCGAGCACCAAGCTGGTGCGGAGTGATACTGGCGGCGGGCGAGTCCTCGCGCATGGGATCGGACAAGGCGCTTCTACCGTGGCCTCCGGTCGCGAGTGGCATCCCGTTTTCGGGGACGACCTTCGTCTCCGGCGCGGTTCGCGCCCTCAGCCCCTTCACCGACCAGGTAGTGGTAGTCGTCGGGAATAATGAGGCGACGGTCGCTCCAGCCGTATATTCCGCCGGCGGCTCCGTGGTGCGCAATCCCGCGCCCGAACTGGGCCAGTTCAGCTCTCTGCGGGTGGGACTGCAGGAAGTTCTGAACCTGGGGCGGGACGCTGCCATGATCACGCTGGTTGATCGTCCCCCGGCCTCCGCCGACACGCTAAAAATATTGCGGGCGGCGTTTGAAGGCGCCCCATCCGAAATCTGGGCAGTGGTGCCGGAGTATAACGGCAGGCATGGTCATCCCTTCCTGGCCGGACGCGAGATGATCGAGGCATTCCTTAAAGCTCCCGCGACTTCCACGGCCCGAGATGTCGAGCACCAGCAGCAGAACCACATATCGTATGTCCCGGTCGACGACCCTCATGTCACTATGAATGTGAACACGCCCGCTGACTATGCGGCGTTATTGGTTCCGCAGGCGAAATAATTTTCCTCATTCGCATGAATCCAGAAAACGCGAATCTGAATCCCCCCCTCAAGACTGCCGATTTCGTGGAATCTGTTTTGGCGGCCAAGCCGCGGCTGGCGGTCTTCGACTGCGACGGCACGCTATGGTCGGGTGATGCCGGGCTGGGCTTCTTTGAGTGGGAGCTGGGCCGAGGCATGGTGTCGGATGAAACTATCCGCTGGGCCCGCGCCCGCTACGCCGACTACCTGGCAGGCAATGTAAGTGAAGATGACATGTGCGCCGAAATGGTGACTATCAATCGTGGACTGGCCGAAGCTGAGGTCGTGCGCGCCGCAGGTGAATTCTTCGAGCGCGAAATTGCCGGCGGAATATTCGCGGACATGAAGGCTCTGATCATCAAGCTGCAGACTCTCGAATGCGAAATCTGGGCGGTCTCGTCCACCAGCGAGTGGGTGATTCGGGAGGCCATGAAGCATTTTGGAATTCCGCCGGAGCGGGTTCTGGCGGCAGCGGTTGTCGTCGAGGACGGCAAGGTCACGGATAAGGTCATTCGGGTGCCGAGCGGGAAGGGCAAGCCCAAGGCCATCCGTGAAGTGATCGGTCGTACTCCCGATGCGGTGTTTGGAAATTCCATCTGGGATGCTGACATGCTGGAAATCGCGCGCCACCCGTTCGCGATCAATCCGACGGCAGAGCTGGAACAGATCGCCCGGCAGCGGCGATGGCCAATTTATTTTCCCGAGTCTGTCGTTCCCCTCTAGCTGCCCGCCCTGTAGGTGCTCGCCTATAACTTCTTGATGGCTGCATTCAAGGCGTCGATTGCCAGATGGCTGGCATGAATCGAAGCCCTGGGCAGGCCGCCGATGGCTTTCACCAGTTCCTCGCGACGCAACTGACGGGCTTCCGCGATGGTTTTTCCCTTCACAACATCGGTGAGCAGCGAGGCGCAAGCCATAGTGGGGACGCATCCCTGGGCAAGAAATCGAATATCTTCGATGCGGCTATCGACGACTCTGAGAGTAAGCTTCAGGACGTCGCCGCAGGCCGGGTTGTCGAGTTGGACGGACGCATCCGGATCTGCGATCTCGCCGGGGTTGCGTGGGTGCTGGAAGTGATCGAGAACTTGAGGGGAATACATCGCAGGAAATTGTACCGTGCCTATGTGGCGCGGGCCTGGTCCGTGGACATTGTGGGCTTACGATTTAGGAGTCCACTTCGAAATCAACCTCAATGGGTTCAATCAGCGGCATCAACCAACTCACCAGTTTCTGATGGACGGGATGCGGGCTGTAGGCATCGAGCGAAGCCTTGTCGGCGAACTTCATTACGCCTCCGAGCTCATACCCCTGGCCGCGCGGCGAAATGTTCACTCCGACCCAGGTCTCGACCAAGCCTGGGATTTTTCCCTGCAGGTTCCGAATTTCTGCCATGACCCGTTGTTTCTGCGGGTCCGTGACTCCGGGCTTCCAGCGAAAGGCGAACATGTGGATGTACATAGATCGGCGAACCCTCGGTAAATTTTAACGGCTCGCGAACGATTGTATCCTGCACACTATTTGGCGAGCTTGGATGGCTGGTGGCCGGAGCGGACTGTCCGCGCGCGACCCACGCTTGTACCATAGATCTATCTCCATGCCGCACGACTACATTCCGCTCCGAGTCGTGTGTCTGCAGCCCAGCGCCACCGTGATTCTGGAGGCCCTTGGGCTGCTGGACCGCGTAGTGGCTTGCACGAAATACTGCGCCGATGTCTGTCCAGAAATTAAGAGCGGCGGCCGCGCCATCATTGCTGATTCCTGGACCGCGCAGAGCCGGGAGATTATCGCTGCCCGGCCAGATTTCGTAATCGCGGCGGTGCCCTATCAGGAGAAGGCAGTAATAGAAATTCTCAAAGCGGGCATCCGTTTTCTCGGGCTGGCGCCGAAGAGCTTGGCCGACATTTACACCGACATCGCGACTATCGCCGGAGCAATGGGCGCGACTGAGCGCGGCCGGTCCGTAATAACGGAGATGCGTCGCCAGATCGCGAGTGTGCAAGCGCAGGCAGCACGTGCCCAGGGAAGAGGCACTAAAAGGCTACGCGTCTTCTGTGAAGAATGGGGCAAACCGTTGATCGCATCGCAGAAGTGGGTGGCAGAACTCGTGGAGGCTGCCGGAGGCGAACTCGTCGGTGACTCGGGGTCAACAGTATCGCCAGCCTCGATTCTGGAGAGTGACCCTGACGTCCTGATTGCGGCGTGGTGCGGCGCCGGCGATCGAGTCCCCTTGGAGAAGATCGTACGTGATCGCGGATGGGAGACGATGCGCGCTGTTCACATGGGCCGGGTGTACTGTATACGGGATGAATTCCTGAATACTCCCGCTCCTACTCTCGTTCTTGGCCTGGGGGCGTTAGCGGCGGCGATTCATCCGGAATTTTTTCCACAACCCGACGGTCTAAGATGTATCGTCGCAGCTCACGGCAGGATTCCTGTTCCTCGGTCGTGATGACCCCGAGACATCCTATGCCTTTTGCTCCGAAAATTGCAGAAGTCCAGAAAGAGATCGACCGCTTAAATCAGGCGGCCGGCTCAGTCGAAGATTTCATGTGGGAAATAGTGAAGCTATTGCACGACCGCATGCTCAAGTACAACTGGGTTGGCTTCTACATGCTGGAAGAGAAACCGGTGAACGCGCAACCCCGCATGCTGGCCCTCGGACCGTTTCAGGGAGCCATGACGCCGCATACGCGCATTCCCTTAAATCAGGGAATTTGCGGCGCCGCTGCTTCGACCGGAAAAACTGTTGTGGTTGACGACGTCAGCCTCGACAGCCGCTATCTGGCATGTTCCACCGAAACCAAATCTGAGATCGTGGTACCCATCTTTGTCGGCGGCAGAGTGGTGGGAGAGTTGGATATCGACAGTCACTTTCCGGCTGCCTTCGGTGATGAAGACCGGAAGCTGGTGGAATACTGTGCCGGTCTGGTGGGCAGCCAACTGGGAAAATCCCGCCATTGACCTCTCCGCAATGACCTCGAAACCTGACTCCGAACCAATGACCTTTTCACCGTTTAGTCTTTAACCAATGAGTCTCTTACCAATGAAACTCTCACCAACGACCATTGCATCCCACAGAGCGGCCACGAACCGCAGCGAGGTTCCTGGCGCCTGCAGCAAGATGAAGGTTACACGGTGTCGGTGAAGCGAGTGGTAGCGGCGTTGATCTTCAAAGACGAGAAGATTCTGGTCTGCCAGCGCACCCGCCACCAGACCATGCCGCTGAAGTGGGAATTCCCCGGAGGCAAGATCGAAGAGGGCGAACAGCCGCGCGATGCCCTGCACCGCGAGTTGGAGGAAGAACTGGGGATCGACGCCACCATCGGCGACGAAGTAGCACGCATCCGGCATGACTACAAGAATGGCGCGGCAGTGGAATTACGCTTCTACACAGTGCGGGAATACAAGGGCGAGATCGAGAATCGGATCTTCAAAGATATGCGCTGGGCGACGCGTTCGGAGCTGCCGTCGTTCGATTTTCTCGAAGCCGACCTGGGATTGGTGCGGAATCTGGTCGAAGGCACGATCGCTTAAACGATTGCCTGAAAACGGTCGTCTAAATTACTGCCCTCTTGCGCTGGTCCAGATCATCCCCACGGTCAGCACGATCACGGTCACGCTGGTTCCCCAGGCGATGATATTGGCCAGCGTGGAGTTTCGATATTCTCCCATCAGATGTTCGCGGTTCACCAGCACCAGCATGAAGATCAGAACGAACGGCAGGAGTACACCGTTGATGACCTGAGAAAATAGAATCACTTTCAGCAACGGCAAGTGCGGGACCAGTACGACTCCGGCCCCGACCGCGATGAGCAAAGTGTAGAGCCAGTAAAATACTGGCGCTTCAGAAAATCGTTTGTTCACTCCCGATTCAAATCCCAGACCTTCACAGACGTTGTAGGCGGTAGCCAAAGGCAAAATGGCCGCAGAAAGCAGCGAAGCGTTAATCAACCCCACCGCAAACAACAAATAGGCGAACTGGCCGGCCAGGGGTCGCAACGCCGCAGCCGCGTCTGCGGCGTCGGTAATGTTGTGAAATCCTGACACATGCAGCGTAGCGGCACAGGCCAGAACGATGAAAAATGCGATCACGTCGGTGATGATGCAACCTGTAATTACGTCCCACCGGCAGAGCGAATATTGCCGCTTGGTAATTCCCTTTTCCACCACCGACGCCTGCAGGTAAAACTGCATCCAGGGCGTGATAGTCGTTCCGATGAGGCCAACCACCATGATCAGATAATCGGAACTCCGGCTTATGTTCGGCACCACGGTGTCGTGCAGCGCCTGCCGCCAGTCAGGGTGGGCGAGAATCGCTGACACTGGATAAGCGAAGTAAAGAATCGACAACACAATCAGGATTCGCTCCACCGGTTTGTAGGAGTTCCCTACCACCACCGACCACACCAGGAATGCGCCGATCGGGACGACGATGTATTTGCTGGCGCCAAACAAACCCATTCCCGAGGCCAGGCCCGCGAATTCCGCCACGATGTTTCCCAGGTCGGCCAGGCCCAGGACCAGCATGGTGAAGAATGTGGCCCGAAAGCCGAACTCCTCGCGAATGAGGTCGGACAGGCCTTTGCCAGTTACCGCGCCCATCCGCGCCGCCATTTCCTGAACCACGATGAGGGCAATGGTGGTGGGAATAAGAGTCCACAGGAGCGCGTAACCGAATTTGGCCCCGGCCTGCGAATAAGTCAGGATTCCGCCGGGATCGTTGTCCACGTTGGCGGTGATGAACCCTGGGCCGAACACGGCGAAAAACGCGATCATCCGAAACCTGATGATGTTGCCAAGTTGCTGCCGTCGCGGCTTCTTCGGACGTTCGATCGTGGTCGACGGACTGGACAAACTGACCTTCCTTATTTCACCGGCGGTTCAAACGACCGATCAGCATAAACGCAGGAGAGGAATTCTGGATAGTTGAAATCGTGCTACTTGACGAACATTGTTCAGTTTCCGCTTAAGACTGGCGTCATCCCGAACCGGGCTCAGCCCGGAGAGGGATCTTGCGTGGGGCTTAACGGACCTTGAGGACTGAACCGCTGCGCGCTGGATCCTTCGCGGCCTGAAGGCCGCTCAGGATGACTGCCGTAAGAGAAGTCGGGAGAGAGCGGGGTCGAGATCCTACAAATAGCCGCGCAGCAGGCTGATGATGTCGTCGGAAGTGACCACGCCTGTCAGCTTCTTGTTATCGTCAACCACGGGGAGAGTCAGCAGATTGTACTTGTCGAAGAGTTCCGCAACTTCTTTCTCTTTGGCGCCGGCATGGCTGGAGATCAGGGGTTCCTGGGTGAGCGCCAGCATGGGAGTCGTGGGTGTCGCCAGAACCAGCTTGGCCAGCGGAACGGCGCCGGCCAACGTTCCCTGCGAGTCGATCAGGTAGATCGTGCTCACAGTCTCAACCCCGCCTTCGAAGCGTCGCAGGGCTTCCACGGCGTCGTGCACCGAAGCTCCCACATTGACGGCCAGGTACTCGGTATTCATCCTGCCGGCAGCGGTGTTCTCCTTGAATTCGAGGAGCTCGACCATTTCTTTGCGTTCCTGAGGCTGCATCTCCTGCAGAATTTCCGAGGTACGTGCTTCGGGCAGGTCGGCCAGCAGGTCGGCGGCCGCGTCCGGTTCCATCTCTTCGACGATCCCGGCGGCGCGCTCGGAACTGAGGGACTCGACAATG
Source organism: Terriglobia bacterium (assembly GCA_963734265.1). Taxonomy (GTDB): domain Bacteria; phylum Acidobacteriota; class Terriglobia; order Terriglobales; family Acidobacteriaceae; genus JAIQFF01. Next base: position 11,976 of record CAVTGN010000005.1, on the reverse strand, counting down.
GCCTTCTGCACTTTGGGTTCAACTTCTTCCAAAGCGCCGGCGGCCACGTCTTCGTCGAGGGTCCGGAAGACGGCTTCGCGTTCGTCTGGAGCCAAATCTTCGACGATGTCGGCAATGTCGGCGGGGTGCAATTTGGCCAGGCGTTCGTGAGAGATCTTGAGCTTCACCCGCCGGGCGGGATCGGTCTCGATGAGGTCGACGAAGTCCCAAGGAATGCTCCGGGGCGGGATTTGCCGCAACAGGGCTCGCAATGCCGCGATCGGAACCACTCCCTTGAGCAATCGCCGAATGGCGCCGCGCGGCCCTACATCCACCGAGCCGACTTTCAACACCGGACGGGTTCCGAGCGATTCCTGAAGCAAGTCCAGGTCATTGACCCGAACCACTTTCCGCCCAAATACATCGATGACCTGTTGATCCAGAAGATCGCGCCCAAGCAAGAGCATCCCTTCCGAACCGTCGGTTACGGCCCAGCCCGAAGGCGGCGAGTCGGTGCGAATTCCGCTGTCCATGGAAGTTACGGCGGTAAAGGGGAGCAACCGGTTCCCGGTTCCGGTCTTGACGACAAGCATCGCTACCCGGGCCCGGTCCTCCTGAGGAATCAGGGCTACTTCGCGCACCCGTCCACATCGGCTTCCGGCGGCGTCAAACACCGGCGTGCCCAGCAGTTCGGTAAGCGCAAACGTCACCATAGTTTGGAGAATACTCAAGTGGGAGACAAGAATCCAGAAAGGCTTTTGGCTCAGGCGCCGACGCCAGTTCCGCCGGTCAAGGTGGGTTAGAAGCGAAGATAATGACTCCCGCGTTGACATTTGCACAGCGGAAGGGCAAACTACCGCATTCACCCGACCGCGCGTTTTCCGCGCATGGCCAGGCAGCCAGCCATGGCGGGGCGCAGGACGGCGCAGTTCCAGGTTTCAGAGTCGTACTCTTAATTTCTTTAATTCTTTACCATGATCGAACAACGGGTCTCCTATACGCTGGATTCCACGCTGGAGACTGTCGACAGCGCCGAGCAGGCGGCCAGCCGGATCGCGTCCGAAGCAGGCTTCGACGATGACGAGGTCATGCGGATCGCCATGGCCGTGCGTGAAGCGGCGGTCAATGCCGTCCTCCATGGCAACGCCTATGATCCCGGCAAGAAGGTCAGCCTGGCCTTTGAGCGGATCGGCGAGAACCTGGTAATTACCATCCGGGACCAGGGCAAAGGCCTCGACCCGGAGAAGATTCCTGACCCCCTGGCGCCGGAAAATCTTTTGAAGACGTCAGGCCGGGGCATTTTCCTTATTCGCTCGTTCATGGATGAGGTGCAGATCAGCCCATCCCAGACGGGCACCGAAATTAAACTCATCAAGCACGTCCCCGGTCCATCCGAGGGCGCTAAGGAGGCTTCCCAGTGAGCATGAAGACCAGTACACGTCAGGTTAACGGCGTCACCATCGTGGATTGCAGCGGCCGGATCACCCTCGGCGAAGGCAGCGTCATCCTCAAGGATGTAGTTCGCGACCTGCTTTCCAAAGGGCAGAAGAAGATTCTGCTGAATCTGGGCGATGTGAACTATATCGACAGCTCGGGCATTGGCGAGCTGGTCAGCGCCTTCACCACCGTGCGTAATCAGGGTGGCGAACTCAAGTTGCTCAACCTGACCAAGAAAGTTCATGACCTGCTGCAAATCACCAAGCTGTACACCGTGTTCGACGTGAAAGACGACGAAGCCAGCGCGGTCAAGTCCTTCGGCTAGAGCTTCCCTTCAGGTTCACTTCCCTTCATTTCTGGCGAGGGCCGGCAGATACCGGCCTTCGGCTGTTTCTATTTCGGGACAAACTGCCGGTTTCTTTTCGTCACCATCCTCCGTTCGCAGTTCTCCAACCTACAATTCTCTTTAAGCCGCACTGCTTGTCGGAACGATTGTGATTTCGGCCGGAACGGCTTTTTTTGAATATGCAGCGCCTTAACAAATATCCGCTATTGATTAGCGCCGTGCTGCTGACAAATCTGGCCGGGGCCGATTGCCTTCCATTTGATCAGGCGAAACAACATGTCGGCGAGATCAAGTGCTTTGCCGGAAAGGTTGTGCGCGTCAAGCAAGGCTCGCGAGGCGTTCATTTCCTGGATTTCTGCGACGATTTCCGCCTGTGCCCGTTTACTGTTGTCGTCTTTCCGGGCGACCTGAAGAGCGTCGGCGACGTTCGGCAACTGGCGGGCCGCATGATTGAAATTCACGGACAAGTGAAGGAATACGACGGCCGCGCAGAGATTATTCTCGAGGAGTACCGTCAACTGGGCGGATCGAATGTCAAAATCCCGCCGCTGCCCAAAAATTATGATGTCGAAAAGAAGGGCAAATACAGCGCCGGAATCCTGAGCCACCCGAAAGCCGGAAAGGCAGCCTCCAAGAAAAGGCAAACGGCCAAGCTGCCGATCGAGGTGCCGGAAGATTCCGACTGACCTGACCGTCTTGGCCGTTGATGGCAACAAACTGAGGCCGAAGTAGATCTCGCTGCCTTAGGTGCTTACTTGCGAGGCGCTCGTCCTTTGAGGCCGGTCAAATCGGTCACTTCCACCCCCAGGGCTGTGGCCAGGTCAATCTGGTGATCCTGTTCATCGACCAGGATCTGCCGGATCTGTTCCGCCAGAGCGAATTCTCCCAGGGCTTCGCATTGCCGGACTCTCTCCCGATAATTTCGAATCGTGGCGTTTTCGTTGTCCAGATCAAACCGAAGCATCTCCTTGGCATCCTCCGACGTCTTCACGGGCTGGGGATTCACAGTAGGCATCTTGCCGAGATAGTCAATCTGCCGCGAGATGATCAGCGCGTGATCCAGTTCCTGCTTGGCATGGATGGCTAGTTGATCGGCAATATTCATGTACTGGGCGCCTTTGAGCACCTGGGAGTAGACGACGTAACCAATGATGGCTTGGTATTCGCGGGAAAGATCTTCGTTTAACAGCTCCGCCAGACGATCGCGGGAAACTTCAGTTTCGGCCGCGCTAGATTTCGGTTCAGGCATTTTCTTTCTCCTCATACGTAAGACAGGAATTCACAATCGGAAAGAAGATTTTATCTTACTACCACGGAACTTATCATCCGGATGGTTTCCAGAGGCGGTGGAGCGGCCGTTCTCCCGGGTTAAACCATGCCTTTCCGCAATTCTTCCAGCGGATAAAACGTCCCGCGCCAGACGACTCCGCCGCGGCCCAACGTGAGAAACGTCGAACGCAGCATGGTGTAAACGAACAGCGTGCTGCTGACCGGATGCAGAATGAAGTAGTAAGGCGGGATATCCGATTTGGTGGACATGCCCACGTAAATGGAAAGCATTCCGAACAACGCTACTGCGTAAGCGTAGTCTTGCCCAGCCGTGTGCCAGCAGGATTCCGGCAAAAGGCATCAGGTTCAGAAATGCCAGGGCGAAGCACGAGGCCAGCGCCCGAGGCCACTGGTAGGACATGATGGCGAAGAAATTCTTGGTGAGATTGTCCACCACACCCATGGCGCCTCTGGCCCAGCGAATCGAAATCAGATCGGAGCCAAAAACGTTGCGTTGTGCGTAGCCGGCATTCTTCACCACCTTGCCCAGTTTCATGTCGTCGAGCACTTCGAAACGAAGCGCCTCGAAGGTTCCGACCGCGTCGTAGACCTTGCGGCGAACCAGATTGAATGCCCCCACGCCGATGTGGTCTTTTGTCTTCGGGTCTGCAACTTTCCACGGGCGGTGTCCGAAGACAAACAGAGTCTGAAAAAATGCAATCATCATCTTTTCGCCCGGACGCTTCATGATCATGCGTGGAAACAGAACCAGGTGGTCGGCAGATTCCGATTCAGCGTAAGCCAACGCGCGCCGGACAGAGTCGGGTTTGAACAGAACATCGGCGTCGGTAAACAGCAACCAGTCGCCCGTGGCCAGGTTGCCCGCGCTCCACATGGCGTGGGGCTTGCCCATCCAGCCCGCGGGCAATTCAGTAATGTGGATTACCTTCAGGCGTCCGAGCGGCGCTGCGGCAGTGATTTTCTCCATAATGGCGCCGGTTTGGTCGGTGGACCGATCGTCTACCGCAATGACTTCAAAATTGTCGTAGTCGAGGGTGAGCAGGCGATTCAGTGTCGACTCAATGTCCGCTGCTTCGTTGCAGGCGGGAACCACGATGCTGAGCTTGGGATGGCCAGGCGGAGTCCGGTCCCATTCGGGGCGGGAGATATCGGCAAGTTTCGGCATGCCGACCGCCGCATCCACCAGACGCCAAATCCAGGCCAACGCCAGCGTACAGCCGGCGATCCAATGGAAATAACTCATCCCGTCGAGACTCCGGCGGGACCGGGCCGGTTGTCGGTTTGGACGACCGGAGCGAAGCGCATACCGTAAAAGAGAATGGCGGAGGAAATCGCCATCGCAATCACGGGCAGGATGAATGCGGCCTGCAGCGAATGACGGTCGGCAACATATCCCATGAGCGTGGGTGAAGGAACGTCGCCGAGAAGGTGAAACAGGAAGATGTTGACCGCGATGGCGGTGGCGCGGATATGGGAACCTACCGAATTCACCAGCGCCGTGTTGAGCGGCGAAGTGTTCAAAAGGAGCAGAAACGCCGCCACTGCGATGGCCGGTACCATCCAGGGTCCCTTAGTGAACAGAGCGAAGAACATTACCGGCACACCCAGGCCCATGCTGACCGCGGATACAAAATAGTAGGAGCCCTTCATGCGCGGAAGCAGGCGGTCACCAAGCCAGCCTCCTGCCAGAGACGCCAGGATTCCGTCGACCACTACGATCTTGCCAAAAATAAGGTTCGCCGCTTCGAGACTGTACCCGCGAGCACGCGACAGGAAGGTAGGCATCCAGACTTGTATTCCTCCCAGCGAAAACGTGCCGGCGGCCATGCCGAGCGTCACCGCCCAGAACGCTGGGTTGCGCGCCAGGCCGCGAAGCGTTCCCCGCTCTGGAGTTTCCTTCTGCGAGTCGAATTGTCCGCGCGGCGGTTCGGGAAGAAACCACACTGCCAGCGCCAGCAGGAAGCCGGGAACCGCGGCGACGTAGAACGGAAATCGCCATCCCATCTTCGGACCTAGTTCCCCGCCGAGCAGATAGCCCGCGGCTGTTCCAACCGGAATTGCCAGATAAAAGATTCCAAAAATGCGGCCGCGTTTGTTTTCCGGGAATGAGTCAGCGACAAAGGTGGGTGCGATGGTCACAAAGGTGGCCTCACCCACTCCCACCAGAGTGTGACGGAGCAGCAATTCTCCGTAGGTGTGGGTCACGGCAGTCAACAAGGTGAGCCCGCTCCAGAAAACGGCACCCAGCACGATGATCAGCTTGCGCGAGTAGCGGTCAGCGAGGGGGCCAACAAACGGCGCAGCGATCATGTAGAAGATCAGAAAAGCGCTGGTCAGATATCCGACCTGGGTGTTGGTGAGCTTGAATTCGCTCTGCACCAACGGCTGCACCGCGAACAGGACCGAGCGATCAATGTAATTGAGAAAGTTCAGCGTCGTCAGGACGACGAGCGCGGTCCAGGGATAGAGTTTGCGTTGGGTCACTTGGGGAAGGAATATAGCATGGTTGCGGCCGAACGGGTGTGATAATAACGATTGACGTTATTAACGGGCATCGTTATCGATTAACCTGTGATTAAGCAGCTGCTTCGCCACCAGGGCGAACGGCGGAGAGCGGTAGTGGAGAACCGGCAGTAACCAAGGGGTTCTCCGCCTGCTGGCGTGACGAACACGCAAACTCGCGATGTTGGATGCGGCAGGAAATCTGGAGGATCTGCGGCTTCCTCCGACGGGAAACCGGCTGGAAAAACCGCATCGAGGTAACAGGCAGGGTCAACACAGCATCCGCATCAACCGACCAATACCGTACCTGTTTCATTTGGAGTGATCACGACGCTTACGAGGTCGAAATCACCGACTATCACTGAGCCTTGGCGACGCAGAGGAAACAATTTATGAGCGTGGCACGGAAAGGCACACCCACTTGGAGAGTTCACCCCGGCGAGGTTCTTCGGGAAGAATTTCTGAAGCCAATGGGCCTGTCGGTCTATGAGCTGGCAAAGCGGTTGCTGGTTCCAGCGCCGCGCATCAACGACATTGTCCTTAAGCGGCGAGGGGTGACGGCGGACACTGCGGTTCGTCTTTCTCGATTCTTCGGAACAACCGAGCAGTTCTGGCTCAACCTGCAAAGCGCATACGAAGTAAGCCGGGTGAAGGCGGAACGGGGAGCCGAATTGGAACGCATCCAGCCGATGAAGTCGAGCGAGGCGCGGGCCTGATCGATGTAGCTGACTTACAGGAGCTGCGCTCCGCTGGGCAGGTGTGACTTCTGCCCCTACATGTTCTGTGCTGGTCGCGGCCATCTCGCTACCACGACCGTCGAGATTCCGCCGCGCGGACGAAAATCGCCCTTTACTTCAGCCCACACTGGTTTGGCCCAGCGCACCACATCTTCCAGTACGCGATTCACGATGTTCTCCTGAAAGATTCCCAGATTGCGGTAGCACTGTAAGTATTCCTTTAAGGACTTCAACTCCAAACAGTGCTTATCGGGCATGTAGCGGATGGTGACTGTACCGAAGTCGGGCAGCCCGGTTTTGGGACAGACGGAAGTAAACTCAGGATCGTCCACGATGATTTCGTAGCCGGGAAACTGATTTGGCCAGGTTTCGATCTCCGGGAACCGGGTTTTAAGGCCCGCTTCAGCATGTCCCCGGGTGTAGCGCGGTTTGGGCATAAGCCATTGTAACCACTACGGGGCGGAGCCAAAACCGTAGAAAGACACGGTTCCGGCCGGGAATTGGCGCATCTAATCTGGCAAGGGCCGTCAAAGCAGTCTGCCCTGGTTTCTGGTGGTACATTACTTACCGTCTTCTGTGGCTCCTGATACTGCATGGCACTGGACACAAATCAACCCGGTTTTCTGGGCAGGAAACGCTGGCTGCTGTGGGCCGCGGGGATCGCGGTCGCGGTTGTGTTCCTGGCCTCTTTCATGTCGCGTGGAGAGGTGGTTCCAGTGCGGGTCGCGACGGTCGAGCGCGGCACCATTCGCAGCCTGGTCTCGACCAACGGAAAGATCGAACCTCTGCAAAGCTTCGAAGCCCATGCTCCGGTCGGAACTACAGTCAGGAAGTTGCTAGTCAAGGAGGGACAGCACGTCAAAAAGGGACAACTCCTGGTGCAGTTGGACGACGCCGAAGCCAGCAGCCAGGCGGCGCGGGCCCTGTCTCAGGTGCGAGCCGCGCAGGCAGAAACCAGCGCGGTGCAAAGTGGCGGCAATCGTGAAGAAGTTCTGACGATTGAGTCTCAGCTGGCCAAAGCCCGCACCGGACGCGACACGGCTCGGCGTAATCTCGATGCTTTGCAACGTCTGCAACAGAACGGCGCAGCGTCGCCCGGCGAAGTGAAGCAGGCGGAAGATCAACTGTCCGCCGCGGAGACGGATCTAAAGCTGCTACAGCAGAAACAAAAAGACCGCTACTCCCAGCCTGAGATCGCCCACGTCGAAGCCCAGAAAAGCGAAGCGGAAAGTGCCTACGCGGCGACGGAAAATATCCTGCGCCAGTTGAACATTCGCGCGCCCTTTGACGGCATTGTCTATTCCCTTCCCGTCCATCAGGGGTCGTATGTGAATCCGGGAGACCTGGTGCTGCAAGAAGCTGATCTTTCCAAAGTTCTGGTGCGTGCTTTCGTGGACGAGCCCGACGTGGGCCGACTGGCGCGGGGACAAACCATTGAACTGACCTGGGATGCGATACCTGGCCGTACCTGGCAAGGTTCGGTGAATACAGTTCCCTCCACGGTCAAGCTTTTGGGGACGCGAAACGTCGGCGAGACCACCTGCGTCGTCGACAATCAGGACCTGAAGCTCCTGCCGAATATCAACGTAGGCGTGACCATTGTCACGGCGGAGCATCCCAATGCGCTCACGGTGCCCAGGGAAGCGGTTCGTCTCGACGAAGGCAAGACTTTCGTGTTTCAGGTGGTGAACGACGAGCTGCAACGCCGGAACATTCAGACATCCATTTCAAATCTGACCCAGGTGGAGGTCACCGGCGGAATCGCGGACAAGGCTCTGTTAGCGCTGGCTTCCACTAACTCCAAGCCGCTGCACGATGGGTTGGCAGTAAAGGTGATTCGTTGAGACCGGTTTACTTAAAAATGAAATTGCGCATTATTTTTCTTTTTCTCGCATCGTTGTTGCTGGTGTCTTTGACGGCGGCCATTCCGGCAATGGCCGATGAATCCGCTCCTGCCTTGTTGGCCGCTGGACGGGCGGACGATGCCATTACCACCCTGCGCTCGAAGATCAGCGCTTCCCCCAATGACGGCGAGGCTTACAACCTGCTTTGCCGCGCCTATTTCTCTACTGGCGAGTGGGATCGCGGCATTTCGGCCTGCGAGAAAGCGATAACGATCGCTCCCAACAATAGCCGCTATCACATGTGGCTGGGCCGCATCTACGGCGAAAAGGCGAACGAGGTTGTTTTCTTCAAAGCGGCTTCGCTGGCCGGTAAAGTGCGACAGGAGTTCGAGGCTGCGGTGAGACTCGACTCCAATAACGTGGATGCGCGCAGCGATCTGGGGGAGTTCTATCTGGAGGCGCCCGGAATCGTAGGCGGCGGACGCGACAAAGCTGAAGCCCAGGCCAACACCTTGTCGACGCTGGATCCTGCGAAAGCGCACTATCTTTACGGCCGCATCGCCGAGAAAAAGAAAGACCCGGCAGCGGCGGAGAAGGAATATCGTGCCGCCATCGAAGCCAGTCATGGCAGCGCTTTGACCTGGTTTAACCTGGCGTTGTTTTATCGTCACCAGCAGCGATGGGATGAAATGGAAAATGCCATCAACCACGCCGTATCGGCGCAGTTGGATCGCCCGGAAATTCTCATGGAGTCGGGCGAGATTCTGCTGCGCAGCGGGCGCAACTATCCTGCCGCGGTCCAGTTCTTGCGCCGCTATCTGGCGTTGAATTCCAAGGTCGAAGAAGCGCCGGCATTCAAAGCCCACTATTTATTGGGTACGGCTCTTGAGAAGCAGGGCGACAAGCAGGCGGCTGCGCAGGAGTATCGCGCCGCGCTCTCCCTGGCCAAGGGCTTCTCGCGCGCCCAGGAAGCTCTGGACCGGCTGAATCCGTAAACATCCGAGACCTTGAACTATTCCGGGCGATATCATCGGGGCACGGCCTGGGCCGTGCCGTAAGGGATTCGTATCAGGGCACGGCTTCAGCCGTGCCGAATCGACAGCCTTTAGCAAGCGGCTTCAGCCGCTGGGGCGGCGCATCCAGCACGTGCCCAGGAAAGGCGGACGACTCCGGATAGTCTTCCGCTCGCGAGGCCAAGCCAGCAGCAACAGGATTATTGCGGACGTACTCCCGCTGTCGGATAAATGCGATCGAGTCAGCCACGCGTATCTCGGAAAAACCTTTTTGCCAGATTGGCGACCTTATCCCGAGTTCCCTGCCCGCGCGGAAGGCGAATCCGCCTTTAATAAACTGGATGGCGCGCTCGATCGTAATTTCGCTTCCAACAGTGATCAGCAAATGAAAATGATCCGGCATGACTACAAATTCATGCAGACGGTACTTGTGTTGCGCCCGATATTCGTACAAAGTTCGCACGAACAGTTGGGCGGAGCGGGTGGATTGGAGCAAGGGGCGGCGTCCCCAGGTTGCGGATGTAACAAAGAATGTCCGTTCCGCAGCGACGACATTAAGCGGGCTCGAGTGACGGGAAATCCAGCGGCTAAAGCCGCGCCTATCTGCGTGCTCTTTGCGGCATGGCTAAAGCCATGCCCTGATACGAATCGTCCTGTTATAGGGCGGCTTCATACGAAGCATCATGAAGCAATCATCCTGAGGCGAAGCATCCTGAGGCAAATCATCTGACGCGAAGCATCCTGTTACGATTCATCCTGACTGCGAATCTTTCTCACTCTTGTACCAGCCTCCGTGGAAGATTGCTGTGACGTCCGTCACAAGAACGGGCATTTTTTCCGAAAGCGGAGTGCCCGCAACGTCGGCACAGTCTGCCCTGTCATTTACAATCGCCCTTTTCCGACGAATCGAATGTCTTCAAAGGTGAAATATGATCTCTTTTTCACACCGCATCCCACGAATTAGCTATTTTGTGATTTCAGTGGTCCTGTGTGTCGTCCCCAGAATGGCTGCCGAGCCCCTGCCGCTGAAACGCGCGGTCGAACTGGCTCTGGCTCACAGCACAACGGCCGGCGCTGCAACCGCCGACGAGCAACGTGTCTTCGCTTCCTACCAGGAGATGAAGAATCAATACATTCCTCAGCTTGTGCTCGGTTCCGGACTGGGAAAGTCATGGGGATATCCGTTAAGCCTGGAGGGTTCGGCGCCGTCGATCGTGAACTTTAACGCGCAATCTGCGTTGATCAATCCTGCGCTTCGCGATTTCGTGCGCGCCGCTAAGACTGATTGGCAGGCGACTACGGTGCAAAGCAAAGACCAGCGCAATCAGGTAATTCAGGACACGGTATTGAGTTATGCGGAATTGGCCAAGTGGGAGGCGCTGGCAAGTTATCTGCAGGAGATGCATTCATCCGCGGTGCAAACCGAGGGATTGGTCGCCGAACGTATCAAGGAAGGCGTGGACAATCCGCTGATGCAGAACAAAGCGCATCTCACCACGGCCCGCCTGCGTTTGCGACTGGCCGAAGCGCAGGGCGCGATCGATGTTCTGCGGAATCGTCTTTCGCATCTCACAGGCGTACCCGCGGCTTCCATCGAAACCGAGCGCGATTCCATGCCTGCCCTGCCGGAAGTCAGGCAGGAGGACGATCTTCCTGGAAAAGCCATACAGACCAGTCCAGCAATTCAAGCGGCGGATAGCCGCGCCGCAGCCGAGATTTTTCGCGCCCGCGGGGAGCATCGCAGCATGTTGCCGTCGGTTGACTTCGCGGCTCAGTACGGACTGCTGGCCGCGTACAACAATTATCAGAACTTTTTTCAGCCGGGAAGTTTCCAACGCCACAACGCGACCATCGGAGTGGTGATCAAGTTCCCATTCTTCAGCCCCACGCAGCGCGCCCGCGCCCAAGCGGCCGATGCCACCGCGCTGAAGGCGAAGAAGGATGCGGAAGCCGCGAAGAATCAGGTATCTGAGGAAACACTCCGACTACAGCGCTCGGTGGAGCAAATGGCCGCCGCGCAAGAGGTAGCCGATCTCGAATACAGAGTCGCACGATCGGACCTTGAATCACTCCAGGTCCGTCTGGACGCCGGGACAGCGAACTGGCATGACGTTCAGGACGCGCGCGAACAATCAAGTGATCGTTACAATTCTTTACAGGATGCGAATTTTCAACTGGAGCGGGCGCGCATCACCCTGCTGCGAGCCACGGGCGAACTGGAAAGCTGGGTCGGAGTCGGCAAATAGGAGAGGGATCAAAGCCGCCCCAGAACCCAGATTTTCCCCTCCCAGGGCGCTGGAACAGCTATTCAAGTCAAAATCCTTGAGCCGGTTGCGGTGGCTCGATAGTCTAATTGTAGGCGCGCCAAAAGCGCGAGGTGTAAGTGCATGTATTGATGGTAGTTGCGAAGCTCAGTCGGTCACTTCGAGCGGCTCTTGGTGTACCTGGTTTATATCTAGGCTGGGCGCTAAATCCGCGCGGAAATGTTAGTATAAGTTATTCACAATTATGCCTTTAAAAACACTTTTTCTGAACCCGCCGTCCTTTGAAAACTTTGACGGAGGAGCCGGCTCACGGTGGCCCGCCACTCGTGAGATTGAGTCTTATTGGTATCCGGTTTGGCTCGCTTACCCCGCTGGAATGATCGAGGGTGCGCGCCTGCTTGATGCCCCTGCCCACCACGTCTCGGCGGAAGAAACCATTAAGATTGCCCAGGACTACGAATTTCTGGTTCTCTACACCAGCACACCGGGATTTCCGGGTGACATCCAGCTTGCGGCCAAGATCAAGAGCGTCAAACCCGGGATCAAGATTGCGTTCGTTGGTCC
>CAVTGN010000004.1:0-207745 GCA_963734265.1 Terriglobia bacterium | reverse complement strand
TAGCGGCCTTGGGCATGGGCGACACCTTGGCCACATTGACGATCGCGCCGGTGCCATAGCTCGGGTCGGGGCGCGTATCGAAGATGTTCACCTCATAGGCGTTCTGGCCGGTGACCCGCTTGGGATCGGTGGCGCGAATGAAGATGCCGCTGTTGGCGGTGGGATCGACCCAGAATTCGGCCCTGAGCTGGAAGTCGCCGTATTCCTGCTTGGTGACCAGGAAGCCGCTGCCCACGTCGGCCTGCACGACGCCGCCTTCGAGCAGCCGCCAATTGGCGTTGCCGATGGGCTCGAAGTTGTTGAGGTTCGCGCCGTCGAACAGGGTGGTCCACCCGGTCTGCCCGATGGCGTCGTGTGCGTGCCAGAATACGGCGGAGCCGGCGAGAAGCAGCCCCATGGAGATGACGGATCGACGGTTCATTGTGTTTCCTCCTCTGTCGTGACGTTGTGAGTTGGTGCCGACGTTGATTTTGCCGGCGCGTCGAGCTTCCGGTACGCCGGGCAGGCTCCCGGCATGCGGTGGAGCTTGCCCGACCGTAGCAAACCATGCGCATGCCAGGAAGCCATGCCGGGTGCCGACCGGAATCCCCGATCATGCGAGCGGGATCATGCCGGTCCACCATTGGGTATACGGCCCGACATCGATGTCGTATTTGCGCGCGAAGTCGAGCTTGCCGTCGGCGCCCATGCGGAACACGGACAGGCCGGCCGGGATGTCCACCACCTTGCCGCCCTCCCGCTTCGCGGTGGGAGCGAGCGATCCGGCCACCAGGAGGCGCGCGCCGGGATCGAGCCCGAACGTGCGCGGATGCGCGGCGCGAATGTCGGCGTGCTGAATGGCGGTCGGCTCGCCGGTCTGCTGGTTGATGGCAAACACCGCGATGTTGCTTTCGCCGCCGCTGAACACCTTCTTGCCGCCGACATCCTCCACGCCGGGCACCACCGCGCCCGCCACGCCCGAGCGATTGCCGAGATAGACGAACCGGCCATTGGGATGGACGTGGATCGGGCCGGCGCCCTGGATCGGGAAACTTGTGGGCCGGGTCGGCCAGCGTCGTCGTGGTGAACAGCGGCTCCGGAACGAGATCGCCGTCCGGCGTCATCTTGTAGACGATCAACTGGCTCTGCCGCTCGACCGACAGGTAGACCCACGGCTGCGACGGGTGGATGTCGAGGTGGCGCGGACCGAAGCCGTAGCCGCCGTTCGGCGCGATCTTGCGCCGGCTCGACAGCACGCCGTTCTTGAACCCGTAGACGTGCAGCGAGCCCGGGTCTTCCGGCTTGCGTCCCTTCCGGATTGTTGCCGCGCGCCACGATCAGGATCGATTTGTCGGCCGGGCGTCGCGCGGATTTGATGGAAGTAGATGCCCTTCTCCAGATTGTCCGGCTGCTTCACCTCGTCGCCGATGCCGCCGTCGCCCTTGATCTTGTACACCGAGACGTTGGAGGGGAAGTTGTACGCGACCAGCACATGTTCGCCGGCATTGTCGACGCTCAGATGGATCGGCCGCTGCCGCAACCTGATCGGGTCGCCATGGGCCGAAAGATCGCCGGACGGGGCGACATGGAACGCCAGGAGATAGTGCTGGTCGGGCGGATATCCGGGGACCGGCGCAATCCCGACGCCGCCGGAGCTCGTCGCCACGTAGAGATATCTCCGCGACGGATGCGGCCATGCGTACTGGAGGCCGCCCGGCAGCGTGACCGATGCGCGCTTGGCCAGCGTCGCGGCGCCGAAATCGACCTCGTAGTGGGTCAATTGTCCGCCGACGCCGGAATAGAAGGCCGAATTGTCCTTGGCCTGCGCGAACGACACGCGAGGCGCGGCGACAGCGCTGGCGAGCAGTGCGGAAAACGTGCGGCGATTGATGGTCATGATGGTTCCTCCCTGATCGAATGCTTGTTGTGGCTATCTAAAGCATTTTTCGTTTGGGTTGACACACTCAACTCGCTGTCATCGCCCGGCTTGACCGGGCGATCCAGTAAACACAGACCGTGCGTACTGGATTGCCCGGTCAAGCCGGGCAATGACACCAATAGGGTCAGCGTAGTTCTACTCCTCCTCCCGCCCGCCCTGCCAGCGTTTCACCACCGCGGTGTCGATGCCGAACAGGTCGAGCAGGCGGCCCACGGTGTGATTGACGATGTCGTCGACTGTCTTGGGCCGATTGTAGAACGCCGGCATGATCGGGGCGATGACCGCGCCCATCTCGGCGAGCTGGGTCATGGTGCGCAGATGCCCGCCGTGCAGCGGGGTCTCGCGAACCGCCAGCACCAGGCGCCGGCGCTCCTTGAGCACGACGTCGGCGGCGCGCGACAGCAGCGAGCTGGTCACTCCCGTCGCGATTTCGCTCATGGTCTTGATCGAGCACGGCGCCACCACCATCCCCATGGTGCGGAACGAGCCCGACGAGATGGTGGCGCCGATATCCGAATTGGGATGGTTGACGGAGGCGAGCGCGCGGACATCCTTGGTGGTGAAATCGGTCTCGTAGGCGAGCGTCATCTCCGCCGAGCGGCTGATCACCAGATGGGTCTCGATGTCGGTGTCGCGCAGCAGTTCCAGCATGCGGACGCCGTAAATCGCGCCGGAGGCGCCGGAAATGCCGATCACCAGCCGGCGCGGAGTGTCAGTCGTCATCCCTGGTTTCCTCGATGATCTCTGTCGGCGTGTTGGGCGCGATGCGGCTCGGCGTTCGCGACGACGGCGGCGATGAGGATCTCCACCGCGCCCGGCGTGAAGGCGCGGGCCGCCGCCTGCTCGTAAGCGAGGACGTTGGCGCGGGCTGCTGCCTCGACGGATTCGGCGGGCTCGGCCTCGAGCTTCGCCGTCATCGCGAACAGCGCCTCCTGCTGCAGCCGCTCGGCCTCGAGTTCGACCGCCTTGATCCGGGTGCGGAACAGCTCCGCAGTGTTGCGCTCGACCAGCGTGGAGCCCGCCTTGAGCTTGCGCCGCACCGCGCGCAGCGGCGCCACCACATCGTCGTGCCACAGCGCCGCCTGCTCGCACACCGCGCGTGCATTCACCGCCGGGACGAGCTTCTTCTCGGCGGCGAGCCACAGGAAGAACAGCAGCACGTTGACGTCGACGCCGCACTCGTCCTGCAGCGCGATGCAGGCATCCGCCACTCCCGGCTGGCGGTAGGTCCGCAGCGAAAATCGCCAGAACGGCGAGCCTTGGTTATCGGGGGTGTCGGCGTGGGCCATGTGCTCCTCTTGTTGCATTTGCCGGCCGAAGATAACACCGCGGCCGCGAGATTGCCTGTGTAGTCGGAGACATCGCGGTAGGGTGGGCAAACGTGCTCTTCGCGCCTGCCCACGCCGCACCGCCGCGTGGGCACGGCGCGAAGTGCGCGCCTTTGCCGCCCTTCACGCTTTCCTCTCGTACGCGCCCGCTTCGTGAAGCGCGGCGACGATGCGTGCCGGCGTCAGCGGCGTTTCGGCGAAATGCACCCCGAACGGCGACAGCGCGTCCTCGATCGCCGCGATGATCGCGGCCGGCGCCGGGATGGTGCCGCCCTCGCCGGCACCCTTGACGCCGAGCGGATTGAGCGGATTCGGCGTCTCCACATGCTCGATCACGCAGGCCGGCACGTCGGGCGCCATCGGCATGAGGTAATCGGCAAAGCTCGTGGTCAGCGGCTGAGCGCCGGCGTCGTAGCGCATGAACTCGAACAGCGCATTGCCGATGCCGTGGGCGACGCCGCCCTGGACCTGGCCGTCGACGATCATCGGATTGATGACGACGCCGCTGTCGTGTCCCACCACGTAGGCGAGAATGCGCACGGCGCCGGTTTCGGGATCGACCTCGACCTCGACGATGTGGGTGCCATTGCAATAGGACGCCTGGGGCGGCGTGAAATAGGCGGTGTGCTCGAGGCCGGGCGTCTGGCCCGGCGCCATGGAGAAGCCGGGCATGCCCTGGGCGAGCCGCGCCAGTTCGCCGAAGGTGAGGATCGGCTGGTTGCCGCCGCGGGCGACGGCGCGGCCGTCCTCCACGTCGATCTCGCTTTCGGCGACGCCGAGGCTGCGCGCGGCCAGCTCGACGACCTGCCGCTTCACGTTGTCGCCCGCGATCATGGCCGAAGCGCCCGCATTGATCGCCTGGCGGCTGGCGAAGGCGCCGACGCCCTGGCTGATGGCGTTGGTGTCGCCGAGCGTCATCACGATGTCTGCGATCGGGCAACCGAGCCGGTCGGCGACGATCTGCGACAGCGTCGTATGGGTGCCTTGCCCCTGGGTGGTCGCGCCGGTCGCCACCGCGACCTTGCCGTTGCGCAGGATGCGCACGGTGACCCCTTCGAACGGTCCGAGCCCGGTGCCTTCCACGTAGTTGGCGATGCCGATGCCGACATAGCGCCCGGCGGCGCGCGCAGCCGCCTGGCGGGCGGGAAAGCCGTCATAGTCGGCGAGCGCCATGGCGCGCGTCTGGCTCAGCGGGAAATCGCCGCTCGCGTAAATCAGCGGCTTGCCGTCGCGGAACACGAGGCCGACGTGGTAGGGCATCTGTTCCGGCGTGATCATGTTGCGGCGGCGCAGTTCGGCGCGGTCGATGGCGAGTTCGCGGGCCGACGCGGTCCATCAGCCGCTCCATGGCGAACACCGCCTGGGGCCGGCCGGCGCCGCGCACCACCGTGGTCGGCACGCGGTTGGTAAGGACGACCGTGGTCTCGAACTCGAACGCCGGCACCACATAGGGTCCCGGAAACGTGGTCGAGGCGATATAGGGCGCGATGATCCCCCATGGCAGGTAGGCGCCGTTGTCGTGGATCATCTGGCCGCGCAAGCCTAAGATTTTCCCGTCCGCATCGACGGCGATGGCGACCTTCCAGTACTGGTCGCGTTCCTGGGTGGCTGACAGGAAATGCTCGCGGCGGTCCTCGATCCACTTCACTGGACGGCCGAGCTTGAGCGCAGCGACCGGGATGACGATCTCCTCGGCATAGAACGGCGCCTTGGTGCCGAAGCCGCCGCCGACGAACGGGGCGATGACACGGACATCTTCGAGATCGCGGTCGAGCAGGTCGGCGATGGTCGCGCGGCAGATGTGCGGCGTCTGCGTCGCCGACCACACCGTCAACAGACCGGAGGCCGGCTCCCGATTCGCGAGCACCGCGCGGCCTTCCAGCGTCATGGCGGCGCCACGATGCTGGAAAATTTCCTCCTCGAACACATGGGCCGCCGTGGCGAAGGCGCGCTCCACATCGCCATAGGCCATGGGGATGAAGGCGGCGACATTGGTGGCGAGATCGCTGTGGCTGCGCGGCGCCGATGGGGCGAGGGCGTCGCGGCAATCGCTGACCGCAGGGAGCACCTCGTAGTCGACCGCGACCGCGGCGGCGGCATCCTCGGCGAGCCAGCGGTTGTCGGCGACGACTACGGCAATGGCTTCCCCGACATAACAGACCTCGCCGCGGGCGAGCGCATGCTGGGTGCGCAACGCGGTGATCGCGGCATTGGGCACCGGCATCGGCAACGGCTCGGTGGCGAGCCGTCCGGGCATGTCGGCTGCCGTGAGCACGGCATGAACGCCCGGCATCGCCAGTGCCGCCGCCGTATCGATCGCGCCGATGCGGGCATGGGCGTGGGGGCTGCGAACGAAGGCCGCATGCAGCATGCCCGGCAGCTTTACGTCATCGACGAAGCGCGCACGGCCGGTGAGCAAGGCGGGGTCTTCGACCCGCAGCACCCGCGCCCCGAATTGCCGCGCGCCCATGGCTCAGGTCCTCGCGCGCCGGTCGGCGGCGATATCGTAGGCATGACGTGCGGACGGGGCAGGAACTCATCGCGGAGTTCGAGCTCGTTTGCAGGGCGAGGCGCGGCATCGCAAACTGCCCGGAGAGGCACTATGGTGCAATACGCTCGGCTATTGCACGCTGCGAATTCTGCATTTGAAATGCTCAGCGGAGACGAGGAAAGGACTTGTGGCACCCATCGGCGCAGCGTATTGCGCCATAGTGGATACAACGACGGCGGTACGAGCAGGCCGCCGATCATAAGAACAGCACTCCGGGAGGACGCAGTCATGGCGAGCGTCGTACGCATCAGCGCAGAGAATCTCCCTCCCCTCGATCAGGGAAGGGTCCCAACCGACGTTACGATGTATGCACCTCGCCTTGCCGCGGCGTTGCTGATCGCGGCCGCAGTGCTGGGGAGTGGCGTCGCCCCCGCTGCGGCGCAGGACTATCCCAACCGTCCCATCACCCTGGTGGTGCCGTTCGCGCCCGGTGGGAGCACCACCATCGTCGCCCGCATCGTCGCTGACCGCCTGGCGGATGCGCTGGGGCAGCAGATCATCGTCGATAACCGCCCCGGCGCCGGCGGCACCGTCGGCACCCGCCAGGTCGCCAAGAGCGCGCCGGACGGCTACACCCTCGTGCTCGGCTATACCGGCACGCTCGCCATCGGGCCGTCGCTGTTTCCCAATGTCGGCTACGACCCGCGCAAGGATTTTGCCCCGATCGGCCGCATCGCCACCGCGCCGAACACGCTGGTGGTCCACCCGTCCTTCAACGTGCATTCGGTCAAGGAGCTGATCGATTATGCCAAGGCGAACCCGGGCAAGGTCAATTTCGGCTCGGCCGGGGTCGGCACCGTCAGCCATGTCGGCGGCGAATACTTCGCGACGGCCGCCGGCATCAAGCTCACCCACATTCCCTATAAGGGGACCGGCCCCGCTTTGACCGACCTGCTCGGCGGCCACATTCCCATGGCCTTCGCGCCCATCCCGGCAACCCATGAAAGCGCCAAGAGCGGGCTCTTGCGCATGCTCGCGGTGACCAGCCTCGTCCGCTCCAACCTGATGCCAGAAGTTGCGACGATATCGGAGACCGCAATTCCCGGCTTCGAGGCAGTGCTGCGCTACGGCCTCGCCGCGCCGGCGGGAACGCCGCGCCCCATCATCGATCGCCTCAACAAAGAAATGCGCACAGCGATCATGTCCGAGGAGTTGCGCAGCCGGTTGGCGATCGAAGGCGCCGAGCCGCTGCCGAGCACGCCCGAGGAATACGGCGTCGACATCGACCGCGAGGAGGCCCAGTGGTCCAAAGTGGTGAAGGCATCCGGTGCTAAGCCGGAATAAGGTCCGGAACAAGAGGGAGCCGATGAGACAATGCTTGGCGGCCTTGCTTGCGGCGGCACTCGCCGCGGCGCTCGCGGGTCCACATCCGGCGGCGGCGCAGGACTTTCCGACCCGCCCGATCACGCTGATCGTTCCCTACACGCCCGGCGGCGGCAACGACGCCATGGCGCGGGTGGTCGCCGACAAGATGAGCGTCGCGCTGCGGCAGCAGATCGTGATCGAGAACCGCGGCGGCGCCGGCGGCTCGATCGCGACCCGCCAGGTCGCCCGCGCTACGCCGGACGGATACACGCTCGGGCTCGGCGGCACCGGTACCCTCGCCATCGATCCCACGCTCTATCCCAATGTCGGTTATGACCCCCGCAAGGATTTTGCGCCGGTCGGGCTGATCGCGACGAGCGCACTGATCGTTCTCGTCAATCCTTCCGTACCCGCCAAGACACTCGAGGAATTCATCGCGCTCGCCAAGGCGGAACCCGGCAAGATCGACTTCGCCTCGGCCGGCAGCGGGAGCGGCATTCATCTCGGCACCGAATTGCTCGCCTACATGGCGGGGATCAAGATGACCCACATTCCCTACAAGGGCAGCGCGCCGGCGCTGACCGACCTGATCGGTGGGCATGTGGCGCTCTATTTCAGCTCGCTGCCGCCGGCCATAGGCCTCGTCCGGGAAGGCAAGGTGCGCGCCCTCGCGGTCACCGGGCCGACGCGCGCGAAGGTATTTCCGGACATACCGACGGTGGCGCAAGCGGGGCTGCCCGGCTTCGAGGCGGTCCTGCATTACGGCATCGTGGCGCCGGCCGGCACCCCGCGGCCGGTGATCGACAAGCTCAATGCGGCAATGCGGACGGCGCTCGCATCGCCGGACGTTCAGACCCGCATCGATACCGACGGCGCCGAGGTTTTCGCCAGCACGCCGGAGCAATACGCCGCCGACATCGATCGCGAGGAGACCAAGTGGTCGGACATCGTGCGGCGGTCGGGAGCAAAGGCGGAGTAGGGGCCGGAAGGCCGGAATAGGTTTCGATGAGATCGAAGCATCCCTGCGCGTCATCGCCGGGCTTGTCCCGGCGATCTCGATCAGGAGGGCGCAGTGCCGCTATAATCGAGATGGCCGGGACAAGCCCGGCCATGACGGTTCCGTGTGAGCAGAGCTGTGACGCCCGTGCTCCATCGGAGCAGACGAGAGCCTCATGAACTTCGACTTCACCGACGAGCAGAAATTGTTCGCGGACGCCGTACGCAAGTTCGCGGTGGCGAACCTCGAAAAGGATTCGCTCGCGCGCGCCCACAATCCCGGCTTTCCCTTCGATGTCGCCGCGCTCATGAGCCGGCAGGGTCTGCTCGGCATCACCATCCCGCAGGCCGATGGCGGCCAGGGCGGCGCGCTGATGGATGCGGTGATCGCCATCGAACAAGTGGCGCTCGCCTGTCCGCGCAGCGCCGACGTGGTGCAGTCCGGCAGTTTCGGCCCAATTCGCACATTTGCGGAATACGCCTCGCCCGCGCTCAAGGCGAAGTACCTGCCGCCGCTGCTGGCCGGACGCACCGTGATGAGCCTCGGCATGTCGGAACCGGAGGCGGGCTCCGCCGCGACCGATCTCAAGACGACGGTGCGGACCGACGGCGCCTACGCCGTCATCAACGGCACCAAGGTGTTTTCCACATTCAGCGGCGACGCCGAAGTGTTCCTGATCTATGCGCGGTTCGGCCCGGGGGTGCGCGGCATCGGCTCGGTGATCGTCGAGCGCGGCACGCCGGGTTTGCGCATCGGGCCGCCGTCCGCCTTCATGAGCGGGGAGGAGTGGTGCGAGTTGCACTTCGAGGACTGCCGGATTCCCGCGGAGAACGTGCTGCTCGGCCCCGGCGGCTTCAAGAAGCAGATCGCAGGCTTCAACGTGGAGCGCATCGGCAATGCCGCCCGCGCGCTGGCGTTCGGCCGCTACGCCTTCAACAAGGCGCGCGACCATGTCGCGACCCGGGTGCAGTTCGGCCGGCCGCTCTGCGAATTCCAGGGCCTGCAGTGGAAGTTTGCGGACATGGCGCTCAAGCTCGAAGGCGCCCAGCTCCTGCTCTACCGCGCCGCCGCCAATGCCGACAACGGCCTGCCCTCCGCCTACGAGACCTCGCTCGCCAAGGCGGCCTGCAATCTCGCCGGCTTCGACGTTGCTCATGAGGCCGTGCAGGCCATGGGCGCGACCGGCTACAGCCGCGACACGCTGGTGGAATACTGCATGCGCCGTTGCCGCGGCTGGATGATCGCGGGCGGGTCGGTGGAAATCCTCAAGAACCGCATCGCCGAGGACATTTTCGACCGCCGCTTCGATCAGCGCGCGCGGCAGGCCGATGCAGCGGAATAGCGCGGTAAATCCGCAGGTCCAGCCTTCTCCGCAGCGCGAGGCGAACGCTGGGCGAAGCTCTGTTCGCACCGCGATCGGTCGCGCTGATCGGGCAATCCAACGACGCCGGCAAGACCGCCGGGCGACCGCTCAAGTTCCTGCGCCAGGCGGGCTACGCCGGGCGCATCTACCCTGTCAATGCGCGGCGCGACGAGGTGCTCGGCGAACGCGCCTGGCCCTCCCTCGAGGCGCTGCCGGAGGTGCCCGAGCATGCCTATATCGTCGCGCCGACTGACGCCGCGATGGAAGCGATCGAGGCATGCGGGCGCCTGGGCGTAGCTGTCGCGACGGTGTTGTCCGACGGGTTCGCGGAGGCCGGTGCCGCCGGCATCGCGCGCGAGAACCGGCTGACCGACATCGTGCGGTCCACCAGTATGCGCATCGTCGGCCCGTCGAGCCTCGGCATCGTCAATTTGCGCAACGGCGCGCTGCTGACGGCGAATGCCGCGTTCGACGAGCCTGACCTGCCGGTCGGCACATGGGCGCGACCGGCGAGTACGTAACTCGTTCGGGGGCGAAGGTTCACATCCACCTGGTTTCGAATCCCAGCCATCTCGAAGCTGTTGATCCTGTGACCATTGGCCGCACCCGAGCGAAGCAGGATCGCGCGGGAGAAGATGGCCGGCAGAAATTTTTGCCACTGCTGGTCCACGGTGACGCGGCTTTTGCCGGACAGGGCATCGTGGCCGAGACCATCAATTTTTCCGATCTCAAGGGCTATACCGTGGGCGGCACGCTGCATATCATCGCCAATAACCTGCTCGGATTTACCACGTTGTATAACGAGGAGCACTCGTCGCGTTTTTCCGCGCAACTGGCGCGCCGCCAATCGATCCCGATCTTTCATGTCAACGCGGAAGATGTGGACGCCGTGGTCCGGGTGGGCCGTATGGCGCTCGAGTACCGCTACACCTTCCAGGGGGACGTAGTTGTGGATTTGATCGGCTACCGCCGCCACGGTCACAGCGAGGTCGATGATCCAACCGTTACTCAGCCGTTGTTGTATCGAGCGATCAAGGACCATCCGCCGTTGTGGGAGGTCTACGCCGAAGACATAGGCGCGAATAACGCGCAAGCGCGCGTAGACGAAATTCGCGCGGAGCTGGAAGCTGCTCAGAAGAAAGCGAAGTCCCTCAGAAAAAAGCCGTCGATGCGGGATTTGCCCGGGTATTGGCATGACTTCAAGGGCGGGCGTTACAAGCCCGAATACGAAGTTGACACCGGACTTTCCGCGGAGGAACTTAGCGAAATCACGGCCCGGCTTACCACTTATCCGGAGAGCTTCCACATCCATCCCAAGGTCAAGAAGTTGCTTGAGCAGCGCGCCGAGATGGGAGCCGGGAAACGCGCGGTGGATTACGGCATGGCGGAAGCGCTGGCGCTGGGAAGCCTGGTAAAAGCTGGCGTGCCGGTCCGAGTCAGCGGACAGGATACGCGTCGCGGCACCTTCAACCAGCGCCACTCGGTATTGCTCGACATCGAAGACGAGCACGAGTATGTTCCGCTGGAGCATATTTCTCCCGGGCAGGCCCGCTGCGAGATCTATAACTCAACCCTTTCCGAGGCAGGCGTCCTGGGCTTCGAGTATGGCTACAGCCGCGATTATCCGGAAGCCCTGGTGATGTGGGAAGCACAGTTTGGCGACTTCGCCAACGTCGCGCAAGCGGTAATCGATCAGTTCATCAGCGCCGGCGAGGACAAATGGGGATTGCTTTCCGGACTGGTCCTGCTTCTGCCGCACGGGTATGAAGGTCAGGGACCGGAGCACTCCAGTGCCCGCATCGAACGCTTTCTGCAACTCGCGGCTCGCGACAATCTCCAGATTTGTCAGCCTTCGAATGCCGCGCAGTATTTCCATCTGCTGCGCCGCCAGGCCCTGCGCCACTGGCGGAAGCCGCTTGTGGTCTTCACTCCCAAGAGCATGTTGCGCCATCCGGACGCGTGCTCGCCAATCGGCGACTTCAGCCACCCTCGCTTTCTGACCGTGTTGCCCGATACGGAGATACCGGATAGTGAAGTCGGCGGCGTTACACGCATCCTGCTCTGCACCGGAAAAATCGGCCACGACTTACGCAGTGAACGGAAGAAGAAAAACGCCAAGGGAACTGCGGTCGTGTTTCTGGAGCAGCTCTATCCGTTCCCGGAGAAGGAACTCGAACGGGTGTTTGGTCTGTATCCATCGGCGCGAGAGATTGTCTGGGTACAGGAAGAGCCGGCCAACATGGGAGCGCTATTTTATATTCTGCCCCGCCTCCGGCGCATTGCCGGTGAGCGTTCGGTTCTATCGATAAAGCGTTCCGCCAGCGCCAGCCCGGCTACAGGATCGGCAAAGGCGCACGAGGTGGAACAGAAAACCCTGGTCACTCTGGCCCTGACCACAAAAGCTTAAACTTAGTGACCATGTGGCCGCGGGCGACCCGCCCGCGCTGCACTCTTATCATCCCTGATGTTAACCTTCCCGCTTGGCCTCTAAGCCCACAGCGCCGCCTTTGCAAATCGCCATCGACACTGGCGGCACTTTTACCGACTGCGTTTGGATGGAGCGCGGCCACATCCGTATGCTCAAGGTGTTCTCCACACCGGCTGATCCCTCGCAAGCGATCGTCGAAGCACTGAAAAAAATTGGACTAACCAGTGCGGCGATTCTTTTGCACGGTACAACCGTCGGCACCAACACTCTCCTGCAGCGCAAAGGCGCTCGGGTGGCGCTGGTTACAACCGCTGGCTTTGAGGACGCAATCGAAATCGGCCGCCAGTCCCGCCCCCGGCTTTACGATCTTTTTTTCGATCGCATTGAACCCCTTGTCCCCGAGGATTTGCGTTTCGGAGTCGAGGAACGCACCAGCAGCGACGGCAAAATTCTGGAAGCGCCGTCGCCAGATGCCCTGGATTCTCTGGTGGAAAAGCTTCGTCAAAAACGTCCCGAGGCGATTGCAATTTCGCTGCTATTTTCTTTCGTCAACCCAAAGACCGAAAATGCTGTCGCCAGTGCGTTGGAAAAGCTTGACCTGCCAATTTCTGTATCACATCGAATTCTTCCCGAGTTCCGCGAATACGAGCGCACCAGCACGGTCGTAGTGAACGCTTATCTGCAGCCGGTGATGCAACTGTATCTGGAGAATCTCGAACGCAGGGCGCAAAGCTCTTCGTCATCGCGACCGGGCCAGTCGCGGATTTTCGTGATGCAGTCAAGCGGAGGAATTACCAGCCTCCGTTCCGCAGCCCGCGAGCCCGTGCGCACGGTGCTTTCCGGCCCCGCAGGAGGAGTGGTCGGGGCTGCGGCAATGGCGCGGCGCAGCGGCTTTGAACAAATCATCTCATTCGATATGGGTGGAACCTCTACCGACGTGGCTCTCGTCGATCGTGAGCCTGCTGCGAGCAGTCAGTCTGAGATTGCCGGTTTCCCAATCGGCGTGCCCATGCTCGATATTCACACCGTCGGCGCCGGTGGAGGCTCGATCGCCCGTTTCGACGCGGCTGGGGCTTTGCGCGTCGGTCCCGAATCCGCGGGAGCCGATCCCGGACCGATCTGCTACGGCCATGGCACCCAGCCCACGGTGACCGATGCCAACCTTCTTCTCGGCCGCCTGCAGCCGCAATGCTTCCTCGGTGGCGATTTCACACTCGACATTGAACGCACCCGCCGACTGGTCTCCGAGTGGCTCAAGCGTCACACAACGAAGCTAACATTAGAAGAGTTCGCCGCCGGGGTCATACGGGTCGTCAATTCCACAATGGAGAAAGCTGTCCGCGTGGTCTCCATCGAACGTGGTTTCGATCCCCGCGAATTTACCCTGGTCGCCTTCGGCGGCGCGGGCGGCCTGCATGCTTGCGAACTGGCCGAAGCGCTGAGCATTCCGCGGGTGATTGTTCCGGCGCTGCCCGGCGCTCTCTCTGCATTCGGGATTCTGGTCAGCGACGTGGTGAAGGATTATTCCCGTACCGTGCTGTGGCGGGTGGCAGCTAACGTTCCGGCGGAGCGTCTCCAAAAGGAGTTTGCCAGGCTGCACCGCCAATCCGAAACCGACTTCCGCGCTGAGCGCTGGAAGGGAAAGATCCGCCATCAGGTCAGCGTCGACGTTCGCTATCGAGGCCAGGGGTACGAACTCAACATTCCGTACACTCGCGACCTTATTCGCAACTTTCGGGTTGAGCACCAGCGCCGTTACGGCTACAGCTATCCCGAACGTGAACTGGAACTGGTAACGCTTCGTTTGCGATCGACCATTAAATCGCAACAGACGCGAACGGCGACAGGGAGCGCCAGCGGACGCGCGGGGACGGTTGCACATAGCCGCTCTAGCCGAGCAAAGGTCGGGAGCGGATTGCCCGATCACTCTTCCGTCGTTTTCAGCGGAAAGAGAGTCACCGCCGCAATCCACGGCCGCGATTCTCTGACGGTCGGAAAGAAATATTCCGGCCCCGCCATCGTCACGGAATACAGCGCCACTACAGTAGTTCCGCCAGACATGCGTTTTTGGCTGGAAAAGTCAGGAAATCTGATCATTGAAGTCCGGCCGCCTTCCTCCAAGTCCCCACACTAGGTGTCCAGCAGACCTGCCCGCTACAATACCCCCATGAAACCGAGCATCTTTGTGGTCGAAGACGATCCCGATATCTCCCGCCTGGTGCGGCACCATCTGGAGGCGGATGGATTCGCGGTGAAAGTATTCTCCACCGGCAACACAGTGATCGCCGACTCGGAGCGGCAACGGCCGACGCTTTTTATTCTCGACATCATGGTGCCGGGCAAAGATGGCCTCGAGCTTTGCCGGCAGATCCGGCAAATTCCGGCGCTCGCGGCCACGCCAGTCATTTTTCTGACCGCGAAAAGCGGCGAAGCCGACCGCATCCTGGGCCTGGAACTTGGAGCAGACGATTACATCCCCAAACCTTTCAGCCCGCGGGAACTGGTGGCGCGAGTGAAAGCCGTGCTCCGTCGATTCGAACGGCCGCTGTCGCAAGCGCCAGTCAAGATTGGCGATATCGAAATCGATCCCAGTGCTATGACCCTCACTGTGAGCGGCAACCTGGTGACCACCACCGCCACGGAATTCCGCCTGCTCGATTACTTTGCCCGCCACATCGGACGCGTATTTACTCGCGATCAATTGCTCGATTCCGTTTGGCGTGACACTGCTTACGTCACGCCCCGTTCCGTGGACGTCTACGTGCGCCGCATTCGCGAAAAAATCGAGCCCGATCCTGAGAATCCCCGCTATCTCAAAACTGTGCGTGGCGCCGGTTACCGCTTCGAGGGGCCGAAGTGAGGAACCGCATTTTCTTGAAACTGATGGCTGCCTTTGCCCTGGTGATCGCGGCCGCCACGCTGACCTCCCATATTTTCAACGGCAGGGTCTTGCCCGGTCTTCTGGTGGGCTTCGTTCTGGCGCTCGTATTCTCTGCGATTGCGGCGTACTCCACTACTCCGCGCCTGCAGCGTATCGTCGAGTTTGCCGGCCGCCTCGCCGCCGGGGATTTCGAAGTGCGCCTGGCTGAAAATTCGGCGGATGAAATCGGACAGGTATCGGCCTCCCTGGACAAGACCGCCGCTCATCTGGAAGAAAGCTTCTCCGCTCTCCAAACCAGCCAGCGCCAGCTCGAAACCCTGCTCAACAGCATGCAGGACGCCGTGATTGCCATCGGCGCCGACGACCGCGTGCAGTGGGCGAATCAGGCCATGGACGAGTTGATCCCGCAACGCACGCGCCGGGATGCGCTGCTGGTCGAAACCGTTCGCGATCCCGATTTCCTGACCGCGGTGCGGGAGGCGAGTCAATCGCGCAAGGTCTACACCGCCCGGGCCGCATCGTTACTGCCCGGCCGCACCTTTGATGTAACCGCTGCGCCCATGCCTGGCGGCGGCGCGGTGGCCGTGCTGCGCGATCTGACCGAAACCGAGCGGGTAGAGAAGACGCGACGCGATTTTATTGCCAACGTATCGCATGAATTGCGCACTCCGCTGACTTCGATTCAGGGCTATACCGAAACCCTGCTGGATAGCGCGCCCGACAACAACCATAACCGCGAGTTTCTCGACATCATTCGCAAAAGCGCCCTGCGAATGTCTCGCCTTACCGAGGATCTGCTCACGCTCGCGAGAGTGGAATCCGGCGAACAACGTTTCGACATCCAAACCGTCGCGCCTGCCGATCTTCTGCAGGAAGCGGTGCAGAGCTTTCGCGAAATTGCGCGCACCCAGAATGTCGAACTCAAAGTCGAAGACTTCGCCGCTTCGACAGTGGGAGCCGATCCCGAGGCCATCCATCAGGTTTTCTCCAATCTGGTGGATAACGCTTTAAAATATGCTGCTTCGGGCGGGCGGATTGTCCTGGGGGCGCGTTCCGTTCCGGAGGCTGTCGAGTTCTATATTCAGGATTTCGGCCCCGGCATTCCCTCGGAGCACCTGGCTCGCTTGTTCGAGCGCTTCTATCGGGTCGATAAAGCCCGCTCGCGCGAGTCCGGCGGAACCGGGCTGGGGCTGGCCATCGCTAAACATATTGTCCTTGCCCACCACGGAACCATTCGCGCCGAAAGCCAACTCAACCACGGATCTACCTTCCTGTTCACCCTGCCACTGGCTTCGTGAGCCGCCGGCGTCGTCGTATCCAACGCGTCCCCTGACCCCATAAATTCACGCCCTGTTAACCAAAGCCTTGAAAAAAGACCCTATGCTTCGGTATTGACCAGTAATGCCAACAACCGGAGAGAGAGACAGAACCTGCTGCGGCCTCCCCGGGTCGCTTCCGGGAGGAATTCGCGCATGAGTACTGCCATCTTGAGAAGCCCCGAACCGGAATCTCCGTACGCCGTCCTGGTGAAACGAACCGAGGAGGCTTGCCGGGTGGCCAAGGATGCAGCCTCCACCGCTGCCGAAGGCATCGCCACCGCATCGATTGCCCTTCTGAACACACTGCGCGACCGGGAAAAAGAACTCGACCGGCTGGACATGGAAATAGATGCAGGGGTGACTCAGATCATTACTCAAGTCAGCGAAACTGAAGCCCGCGAGCTGCTGGCTTGCATGAAGTTCATGATCAGCCTGGAGCGCATCGGCGATCTCCTGCTCAGCTTTTCCAGCAGCGCGCAATCGGTCTGCGCCCGGCTCGATCCGCAGGACATGCGCGACCTGACTCACATGGCAACCGTCCTCGAAAAAATGCTGGCGGATGCAGGCGCGGCCTTTTCTACTCGCGACGTCAAGAAAGCGGTGGATGTGCTCAGAGCCGACGCAGAAATGGATCGCCTGCGCAATCTGATCTTTCTTCGCCACATCGAAAATCCGGAAAACCTGCAGCGCCATGCCAGCCTGCAGGTTATCTTTATGACCCAATCTCTGGAGCGGGCTGGCGACCACGCCAAAAATCTCGCCGAGGAAGTGTGCCATTTTGTCAGCGGCCACACGGTCCGTCACGTCTTGATGACCTACGACAAACCCATCGAACAGATGTTTCTCGACTGGCTGCGCGCCCGGGAAGAACACTAGATCTCGCAGGCCGACTTTTCATTATTCCCGCACCTCTGGTAGGCTGTCCCGTTCACGCGAGGCACTTGTGATTGGACCCTGCCGCCTGAGGCTTTTTCTTGCCACCACTTTTCTCCTGTTGGTGTCGAGCGCAATCGCTAATTCCCAGCAATCTTCTCCGCCGGCTCCAAAGCGGGTCGCGATCCGCGCCGGGCGTTTGATTGACGGCAAAAGCGATCAGCCAATTTCGAATGCTCTCGTTCTTATCGAGGGAGACAAGATTCTCAGTGTCACTCCGGGCGGCTCGCCGCCCCCCGGCGTCCAACTGATCGACCTTTCCAACGCCACTGTGCTTCCCGGTCTTGTCGATGCCCATACTCATGTTCTGCTGCAGGGCGACATCACGGCGGAGGACTACGACAAGCAGCTTCTCAAGCAGTCCATTCCATACCGCGCCATCCTGGGAGCACGCAACGCGCAGATCGCCCTCTCGCACGGCTTTACCGTTCTGCGCGACCTTGAAACCGAAGGCGCGATGTATGCCGACGTCGACGTCAAGCAGGCCATCGCCAACGGAGAAGTCCCGGGACCGCATATGCAAGTGGCCACCCGAGCCATGACTCCGACGGGAATGTATGGTCCGCTGGGATATTCCTGGGAAATCCGCGTGCCCCAGGGTGTGCAATATGTTGACGGTCCGGAGGAAGCCCGCAAAGCGGTTCGCGAGCAGGTGATGTACGGTGCGGACTGGATCAAGTATTACTCCGACCACGGTTACTTTTATGGACCCGATGGCGTGCTGCACAGCCACGTCAATTTCGCCGACGACGAAGCCAAAGCTATCGTTACCGAAGCCCACCGCATCGGAAAAAAAGTGGCGGCGCACGCCATTGGCAGTGATGGCATAGCCGCCGCATTGCGAGCTGGAGTCGACACCATCGAACATGGTGACGGTCTCACCGAGCCGCAAATGGAAGAAATGGCCCGCCGTGGCATTTACTGGGTTCCGACCATCATGGTTGGCGCGTACGTTGCGCCCGGACGCCAAGGCAACTGGCCGAAGATGGTCGAAACCGAGAAGGCGGCTTTTCAACTGGCGCTGAAAAAGGGCGTGAAGATCGTCCTGGGCACCGACGCCGGCGGCTTCGATTGGAAGGATATTAACGAAGCCAAGGAATTTGAATATTACGTCAGCTATGGCATGACGCCGCAGCAAGCGATCCGCACCGCAACCACCACCGCCGCCGAACTCCTGGGCTGGTCCGACAAAATGGGAACGATCGAAGCCGGGAAGTGGGCTGATCTGGTGGCGGTCTCAGGCGATCCGCTCAAAGACATTACCGAGCTGCAGCGGGTTAAATTCGTGATGAAGTCTGGCGCTGTTTTCAAAAACGAAATTCAGTGAATACGAATTAGCCCGCTTGGGCCCCCAATTCATTTCCGATCTGCCCGGAGTCTTGTGACATCCGTCACAGCCATCCCTGAGCGCCATTATCTAGAATCCAGGAAGGCAATCTCACAACGCGACTCAATGCCGTCTACCTATGTTCTCGGGCCGTCTTACCCACGCCACCATCCGGATCCTCGATTGGATCGCCGCAAAGACGTTGCCCACAGAAAACCTGCCCGATCACTTGCGTACCGGCCGCCGCGGCGAGGAGGCCGCATATTTTTATCTAAGGAAACTTGGGTATGTGATGGTTGCCCGCAATTTTCGCTCTCCCAATCGCCGCGGCGAAATCGATCTCATTGCCTGGCACAAAGACGTGCTCTGCTTCGTCGAAGTCAAGACCCGGACCACCCACGATGTGAAGCCCGCGGAAGCCGCCGTGGATCGCGACAAGCGCCACGACATTCTCGCAGTCGCCCGCGAATACTTGCGCCACTTGCCCGCGTCGTCGCAGTGGCGGCTCGAAGTCGTCAGCGTGTATTATGATCAGCGGTCAGACCAGCCGCAGATTGAGTTATTCCAGAACGTTTCCCCCTTGGCGTAAAATGTTTTTGTTCGCTGCCGCTGTGCGCGTCGGAAAGGATTGAGTTGCCCGAACTCAGGAAAGATCCCATTGTAGGCCGCTGGGTCATTATTTCGACCGATCGAGCCAAACGGCCGTCGGACTTCGCTCGCGACGGCGTGAGAATTAAGGGCGGTTTTTGCCCTTTCTGTTATGGCAACGAGGCGAAGACTCCGCCCGAGATCCAGGCCTATCGACCCAGTTCCAACGGAGGCCCACCGCCCCAGCGCGATTCTCCGGGCTGGACCGTGAGGGTGGTGCCGAACAAGTTTCCGGCGCTTGGCATTGAAGGCAATCTCAGTCGCCAGGCAGAAGGCATGTTCGACCGCATGAACGGCATCGGCGCGCACGAAGTCATCATCGAAACGCCCGACCACAACGCCAGCCTGGCGAATCTTCCGCCCAAGCGGATCGAAGACGTGCTTTGGACCTTCCGCGATCGCATTCTGGATCTGAAGAAAGATCGGCGCTTCAAGTACATCCTGATTTTCAAGAATCACGGCGAAGCGGCGGGAGCCTCGCTCGAGCACGCACATTCCCAGCTCATCGCGTTACCTATTCTTCCCATTTATGTGACCGAAGAGATCGAGGGCGCCAAGCAGTACTACATTTACAAAGAGCGCTGCGTTTTCTGCGACATCATTCGCCAGGAGACCGAAACCGGCACTCGTGTGGTCGCGGAAAACGCTGACTTCATCACTCTTGCGCCTTATGCGCCACGCTTCCCGTTCGAGACCTGGATTCTGCCCAAACAGCACGAGTCGGCGTTCGAAAATTCATCTACCCACATGTTTGAAAATCTGGCCAGGGCGCTGAAGACCCTGCTCACGAAAGCCGAACGGGTGCTGGATAATCCGCCGTACAACCTGGTCATTCACACCTCGCCGGTGCAGGATCCCACCAACGATCACTATCACTGGCACATCGAGTTCATGCCCAAGCTGACCAAGACCGCCGGATTCGAATGGGGAACGGGATTCTATATCAATCCCACGCCGCCCGAAGAAGCGGCGAAATTCTTGCGCGAAGCCAACGTGGAAGAACCAGCCAGGATAGGTTAGGGATTTGGTCTTGCGGAAGGGCACGGCTTCAGCCGTGCCGCGAAAGCCGCCAGGGACGGGGCTTTAGTGGCTAAGGTTGGCTTTAAGCCTGCGTGCGGTCCAGAAACTCCGAGTGCCACGCCATCTGGATGGCTTCCAGCTTGCCCTCGTTCGATTTTTTCGGATCGTCCTTGAACTCGGGCAGCTCAATCACCAGGCGATGCAGATCGGTAAAGCGCACGGCCAGCGGATCAGTTTCAGGATGCTTCTCAGAGAGCAGAATTCCGATGTCATCGGGATCTTCCCAGGTCAATTCTTTCGGCATGAGGCGCCTCTACTTTCTAGTGTTCTTCCGACACATAATTCCGGTTCCAGGCCGGAATCTCCACGACGACTTTGCCGGGCTTGGTAATCACCGCCTGGCAGCCGAGTCGGGAGTTTAACTGTAAATCGGCAGCCATGTCCAGCCGATCGGCCTCGTCGTCGTCCATCTCCGAAATATTTCCGGCTCCCTCTTTGACCCAGATGTGACAGGTGGTGCAGGCGCAATTGCCGCCGCAGGCATGATCCAGCCTGACGCCGTAGTTTAACGCCACGTCCAGCAGCGATTCCGGCTTGCCATGATCTTTGTAGGCCAGCTTGCCGTGCTCGAACTGCACCGTCTTGCCCTCGGGTAGAAACGTGATCTGGACGGTATTTTCGCCTGGAGCCTCAACCGTTGCCGTTCCCGCACCCTGATTTTTCTCTTCTGCCATCCCATCTCCTAGTCTGACTGACAACCAGCTACTGACAACTGGTTACTGATAACTGACAACTGGTTTACTCAAATTCCGCCTTAGCCATCGGATGCGGCGCATTCGGCCCTTCGCCCAGGTCAGCTTCGTCCATCGTTTTGCCTTTAAGCACCGAGGACACGGCGCTATCCATCATCAATTCCGCCAGCCGCATGGTGCCCTGATTCAGCGCGTCAATGGCGGCACGAATTGCCGGATACTCATCTTCGTCCTTCACGTTGTTCAATGACTTTTCCAGCTTGGCAATCTGTTTTCTTTCGTCGTTGGAAAGATGTCCCCACGCCGGACTCTTCTTGCCTTTTTCCAGCGCAGCCAGAATCGTCCCCGCCTCGTTGCGGGCCTCGATCACCTGGCGCTGGCGAAAATCCTCTTCCGCCGAATCGAACGAGTCGAGAATCATGCTCTCCACCTGGTCGTCGGTCAGGCCGTAGCTGGGCTGAACTTCGATTTCCGCTTCTTTGCCGCTGCGCTGTTCGCGCGCGGAAACATGCAGAATTCCGTTGGCGTCGATCAGGAACTTTACCTCAACGCGCGGAATTCCAGCCGGCATGGGCGGAATTCCTCTCAGGTCAAAGCGCGCCAGCGACCGGCAATCTTTCGCCAGTTCCCGCTCTCCTTGCAACACGTGAATCGCAACATTCGCCTGCCCGTCCACCTGGGTGGTGTAGTGCTGCGTCGCCGAAGCCGGGATCGTCGAGTTGCGCAAAATGATTTTGTCAGTCACGCCGCCCGCCACTTCGATTCCAAGCGACAAAGGCGTCACATCCAGCAGCAGCATGTTCTCGGTGGCTTCCGAACCGCCGGAAAGAATATTGGCCTGCACCGCCGCGCCCAGCGCCACCACCTCATCAGGATTCAGATCGGTGTGCGGCTTGCGCCGGAACATCTCTTCCACCAGGGCGCGTACCTTGGGAATTCGGGTCGATCCCCCGACCAGCACCACCTCGTCAATCTGCTCCGGCTTGAGGCCGGCATCTTTCAATGCCTGTTTGCACGGGCCGGCAGTGCGGTCGATGATGGGCTGAATCAACTGCTCAAACTGCTCTCGCGTGACCTCACGCAGATAATGTTTGCCGCCGGGCAGTTCGACCTCGAGCTTGGTCGAAGGCTGCGAAGATAGCGCGATCTTGGCTTCAATCACCGCCTTGCGGATGGTTGCTACCGCTTCGCCATTGCGCGATACGTCCAGACCCATGTCGCCGCGAATATCGTCCAGCGCAATCGTGATCAGCAGATTGTCAATGTCATCGCCGCCCAGATGAGTGTCGCCGTTGGTGGCGATTACCTCGAAAATCCCGTCATGCAGCTTGAGAATGGAAACATCGAACGTGCCGCCGCCCAGATCGTAAACCGCGACGATGCCGTTCTGTTTCTTGTCCAGTCCGTAGGCGAGGGAAGCAGCCGTCGGCTCGTTCACCAGGCGCAGCACTTCCAGTCCGGCGATACGGCCGGCATCTTTGGTGGCTTGCCGCTGGGCATCGTTGAAGTAGGCGGGAACTGTAATCACCGCCTTCGTCACCGGCGCGTTGAAGAAGCGCTCGGCATTGCGCTTAAGCTGACGCAGAATGAAGGCCGAGATCTCCGGCGGCGTAAAGGTCTTCTCGCCCAACTGGATGCGCAATACTTCGCCGGCTTCAAGATCGTCCGCCAGATGGAACGGGAACAGCTTGAGTTCCTGCTGGATGTCCTCCATGCCGCGTCCCATCAGCCGTTTGATCGAGTAAACCGCGCGCTCCGGAGTTTCAATCAAATACTTCCGCGCCGCGTTCCCAACGATGATCTGATCCTTGTCATCGAGCGCCACCACCGAAGGCACCAGATTGAGCCCATCCTCGCCCGGAATGACGACAGGGCTCTCCCCTTGCATGAAAGCCACCAGCGAGTTGGTGGTTCCGAGATCGATGCCGACGATGCGATCAGAGGACATAATTTATGAATTGCCGGATTTACGAATTGTCGAATTGAAGTGCTTGATTCTCAATTCGTCAATTCAAAAATCCGTCGATCCGTCAATTTTCCAGCGCTTCATTCACATCCCGAACCAGATTCCTGATGTAGCTTCTCCGGTTCAGCAAGATCCACCATGCTGTCCAGCGCCGCGCGTCGTGCCTGGTCGCTGTCGGCGTCAACTGCCTGGTCCCACTGCTCCCAGTAATTCTTCAGCTCTTCCGCCAGTGCGTCGTATTTCTTTTCGAACTGGGCCTTCTGGGCTTCCAGGTCCTTCGCCAGCGCGGGATCGTTCTCGCCCATCTTCTTGTTCATGCGGGCTTCTTCAAGCTGCATGTTCAACTCGAAAACTTCCTCCAGCAGATCAGGCGGCACGATCTGTTTCTTCACTTCGCCCGTGGCGCGCGCTTTCTCGGTCGCGCTCTTCGATTGCTCTTCCAGTTCCACGCCTTCCAGACCCAGCAGGTACTGCGTGCGCTTGATGGGATCCTTCAACGTGCGGTAGGCGTCGTTGAGCAGGGAACTCTGTTCCAGGCTCCACTCCTGCTCGCGCTTGTCGGCCCGCGCGTTCAAGTCGGGATGCAGCTTGCGGCTCAATTCGTAGAATTCCCGCTCCAGACGAGTGATATTTAGGTTCAACTTTCGGGGCATACCAAAAAACCTGAAGTAATCCACCGGAGCCGGAGGCTGCACCTTGCCGCAGGCGTGGCAGAAGTGAGCCGCCCGCATGTCGCCGCATGACCAGCAACTGGAAGTGGACTCGCCGCCTGCTTCAGCCGAAATCGTCTTGGAAGTATCAATCGCCATCGAGTAGTCGTGTGGCGCGGGCGCCCTCGCCCGCGACCAACGTATCCGCCGAACAAACTCTCAGGGATTTCGAGCAATGGACCGGAGAAAACCAGACCGGGGAAAGCGGAGCGCCGAAGGCCAAGCTCGCTCCACGCTTTCGCGGGCGAGGGCGCCCGCGCCACATTAACTGCAAAAGCCTGCACCCTTACCCTGAGAACGAGGTGCCACACCCGCACGACTTCGACGCATTCGGATTGGTGAACACAAATCCCTGCTGCATCAGCGTCTCCTGATAATCCAGAATCATGCCATGCAGGTAAATGAACGATTTCGGATCCACAAACACCCGCACGTCCCCGAACTGGTAAATCCGGTCGCGCTCCCGCGGCTGCGTGTCGAAGCGGATGTTGTAGCTCAAGCCGGAGCATCCGCCGCCCTGCACGCCCAGGCGCAAACCGCCCTGCTCGGGCGAAATGCCTTCCTTGACGATGGCAGTCCGAATCCTGGCCAGGGCTTTATCGGTGACCTGAATGCCCTTGGCCGGCGCGGTCTTCGTGGATGTCTGTTCCGCAACTGGAGTCATGGTGGTTAAGCCATCCAACAACTAGCGGCTGACCGCCGAAGTCACCGGCGCTTCCTGCTTTTTCTTCCAGTCATGAATCGCCGCTCGGATAGCATCTTCTGCCAGCACCGAGCAGTGGATCTTTACCGGAGGCAGAGCCAGCTCTTTCACGATCTCGGTGTTCTTGATTTGCAAGGCTTCGTCCACCGTCTTGCCCTTCACCCACTCGGTGGCCAGTGAAGACGAAGCGATCGCCGATCCGCAGCCGAAGGTCTTGAACTTCGCGTCTTCAATGATGTTGGTCTGGGGGTTGACCTTGATCTGCAGCTTCATGACATCGCCGCATTCCGGTGCGCCCACCAGTCCAGTTCCAACTTCCGGGCTGTTCTTGTCCATGGAACCGACATTGCGCGGATTTGAGTAATGATCGAGAACCTTATCGCTATAAGACATGATGTAAATCTCTCCTTAGATTCCTCTTACAAAATTTCCGAAACTTTAGTGCGCTTCGCCCGCCCACTTCACGTTCTTCAAATCCACACCCTCTTTCGCCATCTCGTACAGCGGCGAAAGCTCGCGCAGCCGTTGCACCGTTTCCACCACCCGGTCCGCGACGTAATCAACTTCGGCTTCGCTGTTGAAGCGTCCCAGGCCAAAGCGAATCGAACTGTGCGCCAGGTCATCGCCGGTGCCCAGGGCCTTCAATACATAAGATGGCTCCAGCGTCGCCGAGGTGCATGCCGAACCGCTCGAAACCGCCACATCGTTGATGCCCATCAGTAGCGATTCGCCTTCCACGTACGCAAAGCTGATGTTCAGGTTGCCGGGAAGCCTGTGCTCCCATGAGCCGTTGATGTAAACCTCGTCCAGCCGGCCCATGATCTTGTCGCGCAGACGATTCCGCAGACCCGCCATGCGGCAGCTTTCCTTTGCCATCTCTTCCATGCAGAGCTGGCAGGCCTTGCCCAGTCCCACAATGCCGGGGACGTTCAGGGTTCCCGAACGCATGCCGCGCTCGTGGCCGCCGCCGTCGATGATGGCGGAAAGCTGTACTCGGGGATTCTTGCGCCGCACATACAACGCGCCCACGCCCTTGGGCCCGTACATCTTGTGCGCCGAAATCGACATGACGTCGATGTTCATCTTGTTTACGTCGATCGGAATCTTTCCCACTGCCTGGGTTGCGTCGGTATGGAAGATCACTCCGCGCTCGTGACAGAGCTTGCCGATTTCGGCGATGGGTTGCACCACGCCAATTTCGTTGTTGGCAGCCATGATGGTGACCAGGATGGTCTTGTCATCAATGATCCGCTTCAGTTCTTCCAGATCGATCAAGCCGTCCTTTTGCACCGCCATGTAGGTCACGCGGTAGCCGTTCTTCTCCAGGCGCTTGCAGGTGTCGAGCACCGCTTTGTGCTCGGTCACGGCGGTGATGATGTGGTTGCCCTTCTCGCGGTACATCTCGGCCACGCCCTTGATGGCAAGGTTGTCGCTTTCGGTCGCGCCCGAGGTGAAAATGATTTCCTTTGTGGTCGCGCCGATCAGTTTGGCGACGCGCTCCCGCGCAATCTCCACACCTTCTTCGCCCGCCCACCCGAATGAGTGGTTGCGGCTGGCGGCATTGCCGAACTTCTCCATGAAGTAGGGCAGCATCTCTTCCAGCACCCGTGGATCCATCGGGGTGGTGGCGTGGTTGTCCATGTACACCGGCAGCTTGACTCCGTCCGCGGTAGTCCGCTTTTCCTGCCCCGGAGCGCTTTCGTGTCCGTTCGTCCCCTGGGGGATCGTCTTTACATCCGTGCTCATAATTGCTCTCCTCAGAACCTAAGAAATTCACGTGGGGACAGCCGCCCTCGGTTGTCCGGTTGACCCGTAGGGTCAACTGTTTTAGCCGTTATCCAATCGTGACCAACTCCGCCGGCCCGCCCTCGGCCGATTCTTCCTTCATCTCCAGGATAGTGATGCGCCGCAGCACCTCTTCGATGCTATGACTCACCCGCCGCAAGGGCTCGCGGATGTTGCAGCGGTCGGTCTGATCACACTCGCCACGGACCGTGACGCACGAAGTAATGAAAAGCGGACCGTCAATCGCGCGGATAACTTCGAACGCCGTAATCTTCGCGGGATCGCGCGCCAACGTGTATCCGCCGTTGGTTCCGTGCTGCGACTGCAGCAGCCCGGCTTTGACCAGGCGCTGTAAAATCTTCGCCAGCGCTTCCTGGGGGATGTGGTAAGAATCCGCCACATCCTTGGCGCTGCACGCCCCCTGCTCGGCATGCTCGGCCAGATGCTTCATGGCCATCAACCCGTAATCCGCTTTCTTGGTCAGTTTGAGCATGCCTAGTGTAAAGCCGACTCTTTTAGTCGGATATCCTTATTCTAGGGTCCAACCTGATTAAATGCAAGCCCTTACAGGCAATGGTGGAAAAATCGCAGCCAAGGGTATCTGCCGGGCCGCCAACCGCTTGCGGGAGAGTGTGATCCCGAGCATCGATCCCGGCCTTCCTTGAGATTCAGCCAGAAACATCAACCGAGGGACTTGACAATGCAACCAACCGGTCTAAAATACCGCCAAATTCCGGCGAAATCCCTGGACCGACC
Organism: Terriglobia bacterium; assembly: GCA_963734265.1. Lineage (GTDB taxonomy): Bacteria > Acidobacteriota > Terriglobia > Terriglobales > Acidobacteriaceae > JAIQFF01. Next base: position 181,055 of record CAVTGN010000004.1, on the reverse strand, counting down.
GAACAGGGAAACCCAGCACCCGGATTTATGACTCCAACCCCGCCGTCCCAACCCCCCGAGAAGAGCAAACCCATGGCACCCTGCAAGCACCCTCGCGTTCAAATCGTGGCCCGCGAGGAAGACACCGAATTCGTGGAATGCCTCGAATGCCGTGAAATTTTCGAATCCAGCGAGTTTCGCGACATGGCCATCGAAGAGACCAAACCTGCGAACGAAACTGACCCCAGTGCGTGACAAAGGTAACCTGGCTTAGGTCCTTTGACCTTGCTGCTTCCATAACACTTTGTTAATGTCACGCGGGGAATATTTTGCCTGCAAAAGGTCAAACTCCGCTCGTAGCCTTGGTTGTAGACGATTCCATGCTCATCCGGCACACCGTCTGCCGATTTCTTGAACAGCGGGGCTACACCGTGGAGTCGGCCAGCAACGGCGAAGAAGCGCTCCCCATCGTCAAACGGATCCGTCCCGACATCATCATCACCGACATGCAGATGCCGAAGATGAGCGGCACTGAACTCATCACCGCGCTCAAGGCGCAGCCTGAGACCGCAAGCATTCCGGTCGTCATCGTGGCAGGGAAAAACAGTGGATTTGACGCCCATGAACACCGGGCAAACTTCGCCATCTTCAAAGACATCGACATTGAAGCCCAACTGGAAAAAGCGCTCGACGCCGTCCTCGGAACCCGCGCCGGAAAAAGCAAAGCGGCGGCCAGATAGTCCTGAGAACTAAAACCTGAGAACTGAAAACTGGGTTCAAGATTTAAGCAAGACCTCAAAGTTTCAACGCCGCCTCGGCCGAAAAGTCCATCGCCGCAAAATCCCCAACCACAAACTTGGGATAAGCCGCAGCCGCAATCATGGCGGCATTGTCGGTAGAGAGAGGACGCGAAGGGAAATAAACCGGCAACCCCTCTTCAGCCGCAGCCTGCTCGAAGTGCTGGCGCAGTTCATTGTTTGCGGCTACGCCGCCGGTCACGAACAGGGTCGCTACATCGCAGGCGCGCGCCGCGGCCAGGGTCTTGGCCGTCAGATCCTCCACGATCGCCCGCTGAAACGACGCCACCAGATTCAGAGTCTTGGGGTCGCAAAGGGCCAGATAATCCTCAAGCCTGGGCTTCTCGATCCCAGCCAGTGCCTTTCGTCGCGCCTCGATCGAAGGCTTCAAATCGTGAATTTCGACGTAACGCAACACCGCCGTCTTGATTCCGCTGTAAGAGAAATCAAAACGCATCTCGACTCCGGCGTCGCCCTTGTCATTCCGGTCGCGGTGCTTGAGTTGTGAAGGCGGAAACTTCACCGCCGTGGGATCGCCGTGCGCGGACAGCTTGTCGATGATCGGGCCTCCCGGATATCCCAGTCCCAACAGCTTTGCGACTTTGTCAAAAGCTTCGCCGGCAGCGTCGTCGCGGGTGTGGCCGATGTTTTTGTACGACCAGCCTTCTGCCTGCTGCTCAGCCAGGTAAAGATGGGTGTGTCCCCCGGAAACCACCAGCGCCAGCAGGGGAAACCGGATCTCCCGATTGCCTTTCTGGCGCTCCTCGAGCAGGACGGCGTGGATGTGGCCTTCAAGATGATTCACGGCGATCAGAGGCTTGTCGAGCGCGAAGGCGAGCGCCTTGGCGTAGCTGATGCCGACTAACAGGGCGCCGGCCAGGCCCGGTCCTTGAGTTACCGCCAGCGCATCGATCGATTGATAAGTCTGCCCGGCATCGTCAAGCGCTTTGCGGACTACAGGAACTATCGCCTTCAGGTGCTCGCGTGAAGCCAATTCCGGGACAACTCCGCCATAAGGCTGGTGCGCGGCGATCTGCGAGAACACCACGTTCGAAACCAGCTTCTCGCCCGAGCGCACAACCGCCGCAGCGGTTTCGTCGCAGGAGCTTTCAATGCCAAGAATGTACGTGCCACTCACTTTCATAGTCTAAATCGAAACAACAACTGCGTTGTGACCGCCGTCCGCGGCTGTCGGGTCGTCCACCGGGCGACTACAATATCCATTCATGCCGAGCGATACGCCGAGCGACACCCCGAGCGAACCACCAAGCGCAGCTCCGGACATCGAGCCGGTAAGCTCGCTTTACGATACTCGCCTGCCGCAGCTCTCGCTTTGGCGGAGAATGCAGATTCCCGTCATCGCTTCGGTCGTGATTGCAATCATTCGGGTGCTCGGACCCACGCTCCGCTTCGAAAGCCTGGGAACGCACTACAAGAAATCCCACGCTCGCGGTCAGGCGGTGGTTTCCGCGTTCTGGCATCGCTGCATTATTTCGTCCACCTGGTACTGGCGCAACCGGGGCATCGTGGTGATGAACACCACAAACTTCGACGGCCAGTGGACCCGGCGCGTGATCGAGCACTTTGGCTTCGGCACCGCGCAAGGCAGTTCGACGCGCGGAGGTTTGCGCGGACTGGCGGTGATGGCGCAGCGCCTGGAAGAGGGCTTCGATGCCGCTTTCACCATCGACGGCCCGCGAGGACCGCGCTACGTCGCCAAACCAGGCCCCGTGATGCTGGCTCGGAAGACTGGCAGGCCAATCTTCGTGTTTCATATCGGAGTGGAAAAGGCGCTTACCCTGGAAAAAGCCTGGGACAAGATGCAGATCCCGCATCTTTTTTCGCGCGCAGTCATGGTAGGCGCTCCGCTCATCTATGTTTCGCCCGACGCCGATGCGGAAGAACTCAAACGCAAGCACGCGGAGATGCAAGCCGCTCTCGAACGAGTCCGCGATGTAGCGGAATCATGGTTCGGATTGAGCGAAACGGAGCGCGAGCGACTGCGTCCGCAATTGAATGCCGGCACGTAAGTCTCCCGAGTTCAGAATGCTGAAAGACTTTGCCATCTCGATTATCCGTAAGCTGCGCGACCATGGCCACCAGGCCTATCTCGTGGGCGGCTGCGTGCGCGACCTCCTGCTAGGACTCGACCCCGCCGACTACGACGTCACTACCGATGCCACGCCGGATGAGGTCATGCGAATTTTTCCGGAAACCTATGCTGTGGGCGCACAGTTCGGAGTGGTTCTGGTGCCGCTGAGAGATGTTTCGGCGGGAGACGTTGCAAGCAACGTCTCTACAGAGAAGGCGGAGGACGCCGCCGTAGTCGAGGTCGCCACCTTTCGCAGCGACATCGGCTACAGCGACGGCCGCCATCCCGATCAGGTGCGCTTCAGCAAGAGCCCCCGGGAAGACGTCGAACGCCGTGACTTTACCATCAACGGTCTGCTGCTCGATCCCGTGACCAGCCAGGTCCTCGATTACGTGGGCGGGCAAAAAGATCTGGCCGCGAAAATTATCCGTACAATCGGCGATCCCGAATTGCGCTTCACTGAAGATAAGTTGCGCATGCTGCGCGCCGTCCGCTTCGCGGCGCGTTTTGGATATACCGTGGAGCCGGCAACCCTGGCGGCGATTAAGAAACTGGCTTCAGGAATTCATCAAGTCTCCCGCGAACGTGTGCGCGATGAATTGACCAAGATGCTCATCGAAGGTCACGCTCGCGAGGCATTTCTCCTGCTTGATCAAACCGGACTGCTGCAAGAGGTGCTGCCGGAGATCTCAGCCATGAAGGGCGTACAACAGCCTCCGCAGTTTCATCCCGAAGGCGATGTATTCGTGCACACCCTGCTGCTTTTGCAGAATCTGCCGCATCCCTGCCCTCCTACGCTGGCCTGGGGCGCGCTTTTGCACGATGTTGGCAAGCCTGCGACATTTCGCGTAGCGCCAGATCGTATTCGCTTCGACAATCATGTAGACGTCGGCGTGAAGATGGCGGAAGAAATCTGCAAGCGGCTGCGCTTTTCGAACGACGATACCGAACAAATTCTGGCGCTTATCGATAATCACATGCGTTTTTCCAGCGTGCCGCAGATGAAGGACTCCACGTTCAAAAAGTTTGTACGGCAGCCGCGGTTTGAAGAGCATCTCGAGTTGCATCGGCTGGATTGCAAGGCAAGTCACGGTGATCTGGCTTCCTACCAGTTCACTCGGGAGCGAATATCGGCGATACCACCCGAGGCCATTCGTCCGGCGCCGCTGGTCAGCGGCGACGATCTCATCGCGGCGGGCTATCAGCCGGGCCCGAGTTTCAAGGAAATGCTTTCCCGTGTGGAAGATGCCCAGCTTGATGGACGCCTGAACTCGAAGGAAAGCGCGATGGACTACATCAGGCAGGAATTTCCTGTTGGATGACAAATCGATCCAAAACTGACGGTGCGCAAGGACCTGTCAAGTCCTTCTCGGCCCCGATTCTTCTTTAAGCGGCTGAGAGCAAACCAAATATATTTCTTCCTCCGATGTCCCATTCTCCTGGCGCGAATTGTTATTCTGGAAATATAAGCGGTCAAGCCTGAAAGTCCTGGGAATGTTAAAATCAAAATCAATCCCACTAAGAATTTGAGTCGCAACATTCGCCACTGATGAACCGCACTATGGAACAAGCCGGCGCAGGACTGGAAAAGATCGTTGCCGGCAGCTTGCGGCGCGCTCCTGCGGGACAAGGGCCGGTGCTGGCATGGGCCTTGGCTTGCGGACACGCGGTCGCGGTGCGGACTCGGGCAATCGACTTCGTGCAGGGCATTTTACGCGTAGAAGTGCCGGACTGGGGCTGGCGGGCTGAGTTGCAGGCTCTGGCGCCGCAGTATCTGGCGGTGATCAATCGTTACGTGGCAGAGAGTGTCAAGCGGATTGAGTTTGTGATTCCGGACGGAACCGCGGGCGAGGGCGCCCGCGCCACACCAGCCTAGCTATGAAAGTTAGCGAAAAAGACGTTGCCTATGTCGCTGACCTCGGCAATCTGGAGTTAACCGGGGAAGAGCGCACTCGCATGGTGCGCGACCTGAACTCGATTCTGGCTCACATTGACAGCCTCAACGAGTTGGACACAAGCAATGTTCAGCCGATGGCGCAGGTTTCCGATCGCTATGGAGTAGACCAGTCGAAGCAGGGAAGCGAGCGCTTCGCCTATGCCAGCCGGGAGGATATCCGCGAAGGCTTGCGCAAGTCGCTGCCGCACGAAGTGGCGCTCGAAAATGCGCCGGATTCGGATGGAACGTTCTTCAAAGTGCCAAAAGTAATTGAGAGATAGGAAAGCGGTCGTTGGTCCTTGGCCGTTGGTCGTTGGCCAAAAAAAGAAAACGGCGCGGCGAACCACTAACGGCGAGCGACCAACGGCGAACGACCAACGACTGATCCAATGGATCTGAACCTGCTCACAATCGACGCCGCACGCTGCGCGGTGCAGGAGCGAAAAACCAGCGCTGCTGCGCTGGCAGAGTCGTTCTACGCCAAGATCGAGAGCGATGATCCGAAGATTGGCGCGTTCCTTACCCTGTCGAAAGAACGGGCGATGGCGAAAGCCGCGGAGATGGATGGTCTGGCCGCGAAGGGCGAAAAGCTTCCGCCGCTCGGTGGAGTGCCGGTTGGAATCAAAGATGTGATGGTCACGAAGGGCGTGCGCACCACCGCGGGCTCAAAGATTCTCGGAAACTATATTCCACCTTACGACTGCACTGCGGTGGCGCGTCTGGAGGCGGCGGGCGCGGTGGTTCTGGGAAAGCTGAACTGCGATGAGTTCGCCATGGGTTCGTCGAACGAGAACTCGGCTTGGAAGCCGGTGCACAATCCGCGTGATTTGACCCGCGTACCTGGCGGTTCTTCGGGAGGATCGGCGGCGGCGGTGGCTGCGGACATGGCTGTCGCCACTCTGGGCTCCGATACTGGCGGCTCGATTCGCCAGCCCGCCTCGTTTTGCGGCGTGGTTGGACTGATGCCGACTTACGGGCGGGTTTCGCGTTATGGATTGATTGCATTCGCGTCGTCGCTCGATCACATCGGGCCGCTTACGAAAACGGTGAAGGATGCGGCGATCGTTTTACGAACCATCGCGGGCCGCGATCCCATGGATTCAACTTCCGCCGAGGTTCCAGTTCCCGACTATGTTGCCGAACTGGAGAAGCCGGTACGCGGGCTGAAGATCGGCGTGGCCAAGGAATATCTGGGAGAAGGTTTGGATGGTGAAATCCGCAAGGCCGTCGAAGCGGCCATTCAGAAGCTGGCCAGGCAGGGCTGCGAGATTGTGGAAGTTTCGTTACCGCACACCAAGTATGCGATCCCGACCTACTACATCGTCGCCACCGCCGAAGCTTCCTCCAACCTGGCGCGTTTTGATGGAGTTCGATACGGTTATCGCGCCAAAGACGCGCGCACGCTTTCCGAAATGTACCGGCGCAGCCGGGATCAGGGCTTCGGCGCGGAAGTGAAGCGGAGAATCATGCTGGGCACGTACGCGCTCAGCGCGGGATACTACGACGCCTATTATCTGAAGGCGCAGAAAGTTCGCACCCTGCTGACCCAGGATTTCGATCAGGCGTTCAAAAAAGTGGATGCCATCGTGGGCCCGGTCAGTCCTACGGCGGCGTTCAAGCTGGGCGAGAAGGTGGACGATCCGCTGGCGATGTATCTGGCGGATATCTATACGGTCACCGCGGATCTCGCCGGCATTCCTGGAATCTCGGTGCCATGCGGTGAAACCAAAGATAAACTGCCCATCGGACTGCAGATACTTGGGCGGCACTTCGACGAGAGCACAATCTTGAGAGTCGCGCAGGCCAGCGAGAAAGCAGCGTAAAGCTAGAGAATCAAATCTTCGATTTCGACGTTTGTAGATCCATATTTGTAGATTCGTAGAGACGTAGCTTGCTACGTCTCTCACCTTTGCATCCATCGCCATCGGCTTCGGCCGGTGGCGATTTTGTTTGCGGGCCACGGCATGCCGAGCTGCGCTCGGTTGGACAGCCGGGGGCGGCTGTCCCCACGTGGTCTGTGGCGGCTTCACCAAACTTCATTGACCGACAACATTTATAGGAGAGAAGCACTCATGAACTTGAATTCGATGGGACGAATCATTCTGGCTGTGGTGTTGAGCATTTCACTGATTGCCACCGGATGCAGCGCGCAATGGATCAGTGTGGCGCTGGCCGACTTGCCGGTGCTGACGCAGATGGCGCTGAATATCGCTGCGCTGGTATCGACGCTCGAAACCGGCAAGCAGCTCAGTCCCGCGGAGGCGCTGGCAATTCAGAATATTTCCGCGGAGGCCAGCAAAGACCTCACCCTGATGCAGTCGCTGTACAGCCAATACAAAGCCAATCCCAGTGCGGACACGCTGCAGAAGATCGAGAGTCTGATTCAGAGCACGAATCAAAACCTGCCTGCCCTGTTGCAGGCAGCCCACATCAGCGACCCGGCGCTGTCCAGCAGGATTACTGCGGCGGTGAATCTGATCCTGACTACCGTGAGCAGCTTTGCTTCGCTGATCCCGCAGGCGCCGTCTTCCGTTCCGACGACTGCAAAGCAGAACACTGTCATCCCTCGCCCCAAGGACTTGAAAAAACAATGGAACCTGCAGGTATGCGCTCCCACCGGGAATGCTGCGCTCGATGCTGCGCTCTCTGCGCGAGCGTTGAAGTAACTAAAAACCAGTTCCCGGTTCGCAGTTTTCAGTTCTCGGACGAGGTTTGCGCAATGAGCTTGCCGGTAATTGCAGTTACGAATGCTTCCACATGCTTGAGTGACGAGCAGGTGGAGGCCGCGATTCCAGCTTTGCAGCAGCAGGTCAGTCTCGACTTCAAGGCATATTGGGATTTGGACTGTCAATTGGTCTGCGTGCCCAAGGATCAGGCGCTGACGGACGGGTGGTGGCAGATTTCAGTTATCGACAATCCCGATCAGGCCGGCGCACTGGGCTATCACGAGTTGACCAGCCGCGGAACGCCGCTGGGCAAAGTGTTTGCTGGACTTGATATTCAAAGTGGCGGGTCGTGGACAGTCACTCTAAGTCATGAGCTGCTGGAGATGTTGGCCGATCCCTGGATCAACTGGTGCGCCGAGGGATCGGATGGCAAGGTCTATGCGCTGGAAGTGTGCGATGCGGTTGAGGTAGATGAGCTCGGATATAAGATCGACGGGGTGCTGGTTTCGGACTTCGTCACCCCGTCGTGGTTTGAGCCCACACGGGCTGATCGCGTCGATTTCAAACGGAGAATCTCAAAACCGCTGCAGCTTGCGTCAGGTGGATACATTTCCGTGCTGGGCGCGGGGGGATGGACCCAGATCGCAGCACAAGACGCGATTCCGGCTCCGCCGGGAAGCAGGCGGCAGCGGCGAACTATGAGCAAGACGGAGTGGAGGAACAGCTTGCGGTGACGTTATTTTCGGCGCCAGCGCACGCCGTCCTTTGTGATTTCAACCAGCAAGCCGGCTGAAGTCAATTCGGCGCGAATGGCGTCGGATGCCTGGAAATTGCGGGCGCGGCGGGCGCCTTCCATCTCGGCGATCTTTTTTTCTATGTCAGCATCGGATAGCGATTGCGTGCCCACGGCATCCAGCAGTTCCTGGCTGATGTCTTTTTCACGGCCGTCAGCTTTCGCCCATTCGAGGATCGCTTTCATCTTCGGTCCGTCGTCGTCGCGCAGGACGGCAAAAATCTCATCGAACTTCTGAAGCGCGGCAAGTAACGGTGCCACGTCATTTTTCCTGATCTGCCCGCCATCGATCATGACGTTGGCTTTGCGGACCATTTCAAAGATGGCAGCCTGGGATTGCGCGGTGTTCAGGTCGTCGTCCAGGGCTGCAGTCATGCGATCCATCGTTTCCTGGGCGAGAGTGGAATCGCCACCACCGGCGGGGAATTGTCCAGTCTTCAGCCGCAGTTCGAAATTTCGCAGCTTGTCCACATTGCTGGCCATCTGCTTCAGTCCATCAAAAGTAAAGTTCAATTGATGGCGATAGGGAACGGATGCAAGCAACAACCGGATCGAAGACGGCTTGTAGCCCTTAAGCGCCAGATCGCGCAGGGTAAAGAAATTGCCCGCGCTCTTGGACATCTTTTCGCCCTCCACCAGCAAAAAGCGCGAGTGAAACCAGAAGTGGACGAAAAGCTTTCCGGTGAGCGCCTCGGACTGCGCGATTTCGTTTTCGTGGTGCGGAAAGATGAGATCCTCGCCGCCCGCGTGCAGGTCGAAAGTCTCACCCAGTTCTTCAATCGACATCGTCGAGCACTCGATGTGCCAGCCTGGGCGCCCGCGCCCGATCGGACTCTCCCAGTACGCTTCGCCCGGCTTGGGCGCCTTCCACAGCGCGAAGTCGCGGGCACTATCCTTTTCGTACTCATCCACATCCACACGGGCGCCATCTTCCATCCCTGCAAAATCTTTTTTAGAGAGCTTGCCGTAGCCGGGGAACTTCGCGATGCGGAAGTAGTAAGAACCGTCGTCGGCGCGATAGGCGAATCCCTTTTTTTCCAGTTCGGCAACGAAGCGCGCCATCTCCGGAATGTGGTCGGTGGCGCGCGCCAGAATCGGCTGTTCGATATTTAGCGTGGCGCTGTCTTCGAGAAAAGCTTTTTCGTACTTGGCGGTGTACTGCTTGACGCTGAGACCCGCCTGAGCCGAGTTGCGGATGATCTTATCGTCCACGTCGGTAATATTCATGACGTGGCGCACGCTGAAGCCGCTCTGCAGCAGGAAGCGGCGCAGGATATCGACGGCAACAAAGGTGCGGAAGTTGCCGATGTGACCGTAGTCGTAGACCGTGGGCCCGCAGGCGTACATACGAACTTCGTTGCCCTGCAAGGGATGAAACTCTTCTATTTTGCCGGAGAGCGTGTTGTATAAACGCAGCGCCATGATGAGAGGGGAATTTGTGGACAGAATCTTTAATTCTAGGGGGACATCGGAAAAAGGGTCAAATTACGCCGCCGGCTTTGAGGTTTCCGCGGGCACGTGTGCGGCACGCAGTCGTTGCCCCACCAGAAACACATAATGTACGGCCGAGACGATCGTGAACCCGACGGTAGCGTGAAGAAACGTGGCCTGAGTGATCCAGACCCAGCGAGTATGTTGCACCTGAAACAACATCACGAAGAAAATGGCGGCGACCTGGGCAAAGGTGTTGGCCTTGCCGAAAATGCTGGGACGAAAGTCGCGTAAGCCGGCGATGGCGTAGAGCACAGCGCTGGCGCAGAGAATCGAGATGTCGCGGCTAAACACCAGCACGGTGTACTTCCAGGCAATTTTGTGCAGAATGGCGAGCACCATGAACATGGTGCTGAGCAGAAGTTTGTCGGCAATGGGATCGAGATACTGTCCCAGCACCGTCTGCTGCTTCAGCGTGCGCGCCAGCAATCCATCGAGGCCGTCGCTGAAGCCCGCCAGCACAAACAAGGCAAGCGCCCAGCGGTAGTGACCGGCAACCAGGTTGATCACAATGAAGGGCACAAACATCATGCGCAACAGAGTCAACTGGTTCGGCGCCGTGAGCAGTTGGGAGAACTTCACTTCTGCTCCCCGAACAAGCCGGTGTGTGGCGCCTGAGGATGGAAAACGGAAACCGGATCTAGTCCGGTCTGGAGGGCGAAACGCTGAGAAAGAGAAGGAACGTTATCGTCGGACTGATCCAGTTCCACGCGCTCGATGCGATGCATAGGAAAGAAGACTATACCGGGAGTTGCAGAATCCCCGGCTTTTATCATGGAGACGAGATCTTCGAATGAAGCCAGTTCGATGCCTGAGAGGCTAAGTCCCTGGCCGTTAAGGTCGAGAATTACGCCCCAGAATTTTTCGCGGGGATTGCCCAGCGTCACCAGCACCATGACGCCGGGTTGAAAGGGATTCCCGGCATTGGCGGGTACGGCAGCGCTCGGACCTGAAGGTTGCACAGAAGATTGTCGCCGTCACCGGCCCAGTTTTGCAACTCTGTCCTCCTGAACGCAGCGAAGGACCTGTGCATTACGGCTGCCGACTATTCTTAATGATCATTCGAATTCCGACTGGGGACCAGGGCGAGCGCACTGCCTAGTTCACGCTCACTGCGGCTGACAACGAGCCAGCCGAACGCCAGCAGAGGCTGGCCGATGAATCCCATCGGAATCCATGCTTTTCCCGGGTGGTCTTTACCGATTTTTTATGGACTCTTTATACAAACTTTACGGAGCATGCCATCCAATGAGGTCAGCGTCTGGAACTGAATACAGACGGAAATCTGAGATTCCTGACTATGAGAGCCAACCGAGCGAGAATTGCGAAAACCTGCGTCACAATCGTTTTGACTACTATGTTCTGCAGTATTTTCCGACCGGAAGCTTTCGCCCAGACTTCGGGGCAGAGCCAGAACTCAGCCGTCGATTCATCGGCTCGCCCCGCGCCCGATGCAGGATCTTCGAATCAGGAGATTCTTCGAGAACTGGAGAGGATGCGGGCACGAATCCAGGAGTTGGAGGCCCAACTTAAGCAGCAAAGCACGGCAGCGACCACAAGCAGGACGGAGTCAAGCTCGCTGAACGGAACGACTCCGAACGCCACGACCCCAGCGATCCCTGCCGCTGCGACGCCGGTCCTGGCGGTAGCCGGGCAATCCTCTGAACCTGCTCCTGTGGCCAAACCGGGGAAGGAGGAGCCATTTGCATTCGCGGACTGGACCTGGCTGAACGGCAATGCGCGGACAAAACAGCCTGCTTTCGACAGTAAATTCTTCACGCCGGAAATCCGCGCAGACGTCGACTACGTCTACGATTTCAATCATCCCAAGGACGACACGATTGGCGGGTCGAGCGAGGTCTTTCGGTCGGATGAAGTGCACGTCACGCAGTTGGGAGTTGGCGGCGACTTCCACTATGACAACGTTCGCGCCCGGCTGATGACACAATTTGGCCTCTACTCGGAGACCACCCCACGAAATGACGCCAGTCCGGCGCGTGGCCAATGGGACCTGGCCGACGCCTATCGTTACTTGTCCGAAGCTTACGGCGGATACCACTTTAATGCGTTGCACGGAATCAATGTCGATGCCGGAATTTTCATGTCATACATCGGCCTCTTCAGTTACTACAACTTCGATAACTGGGCCTATCAACCTTCGTACGTTTCGTCCAACACGCCATGGTTCTTCAATGGCGTGCGGGTGCAAATCTTTCCCACGGCAAAGTTGAAGATAGAGCCGTGGTTCATCAACGGATGGCAGTCCTACGGCAGGTTTAACAGCCGTCCAGGGGTTGGCGGACAAATTCTGTGGCGCCCCAATAGTTCGATTTCCATCGTTTCCAACAACTATGGGGTGGGGGCTGATGCCTTGGGAAATCCGAATCGCACGCGCCTACACACCGATGACAGTATCGAAGTGAAATACTACGACCGGCCGGATAAATTCCTGCACAGGATGGCGTTCTCGTTGACCGGTGATGCCGGATGCGAAACTGGTGGAGGAGTGAATTGCACCGGCGACCACGGAACTGACAAGAAGCAGAGCTTTCTAGGTTACATGTTCTACAACCGCCTCTGGTTCGACAAAGACCGCTATGGCCTGACCCTGGGGGGCGGGAAGATTAACAACCCGGGACGTTATCTGGTCCTGCTGCCGCCCATCAATGGAGCGACAGCGGCGTCAGGAACGCCATACTTCACGGAGAATCCGGGAGACCCGTTCAAAGCCTGGGACGCTTCCGCAACCTTTGACTACATGCCCAGCCAATACATTACTTTCCGCTGGGAGTTTGACCATCGAGCTGCGAATGTTCCGTACTTCAGCGGGCCCGGCGGCATCACTCCGCCCGGCGGCAACACTGGTCCCCTCGGATCGGTGGTCCCGGGGTTCACGCCTGATCTCCGCAAAATAGAGAACCGGATTGATCTCTCCATCCTGGTTAAATTCTAGCGACGTTAAATTTAGCGACCGGGCGGCAGGGTGGCTGACGCAAGAGACCATACAAAATGCGGCGAAGCGCAGGCTCACAACGGGATCCGGTCTTACTGTTGATCAGCGCCAGCGCCTCGCTGCAAAAGGCTTTACAGACTGCCCTGGTGGACAGCGGGTTCTCGCTGGAAGGTACGCAAAGCGCCGTCGAGACACTCGCTCGTATCCATGAATACCGCTTTGACCTGGTGATCCTCAGTGTCGACCTGCCGGAAATGAGCGGACTCGAAGTCTGCCGGCGGGTGCGCAGTCACGCCCCGGAACTGGGAATCGTCATGGTGACAGAGCAGGATTCCGAGAGCGAAATGGTCCAGGCGCTGGAAGCCGGAGCCGACGACTACGTGACCATGCGTTTCCAGTTTCGCGAGCTCACGGCGCGCGTACGGGCGGTGCTGCGGCGTACCCAGGCGGATACTGCGGCGGAGATTCGCGTCCTCCGGGCTGGGGATCTCGAAGTGGATCTTCACCGCCGTTTGCTTTGCCGTGCCGGCAAGATCATTCATCTCACTCCCACCGAATTCGACCTGCTTGTGCTCCTGATGAAAAACGAAGGAGCTCTCTTGACTCACTCCAAACTCCTGCAAACCATCTGGGGACCGGAATATGGCGAGGAACTTGAGTACCTGCGAACTTACATGAGGATGCTTCGTAAGAAAATCGAAGACGATCCCGCGAAGCCAAGATATCTTTTTACCGAACCGTGGGTGGGATACCGGTTCTGCGATCCTTCGAACAAATCGCTTTTCTCCAAAGACCAGTAGGTTGATTTATTTCCACCGGATTCCAATGCGCCGGCTTCACGATTAAAACTTCTTCTGACATCCATCGAATCTTTGATTGGCACTTTACGCCGATTTTATGCGGCTTTCATGCGCTTTTCATGGCTCGACCTCTAACGTCTGGATACTGCGGCTCGCGCTGATCGCGCTCTCGGGATTGAAGAACGAATTGGGTGTCAGCCATCTATTTGGGAGCCGGGCACGAAGGGCCGGAATCGCACTGGCCAGGTCGCCTTACGAATAGAGTTCTAGGACAGTCATTTTGGGTGATAACGAGAGAAGGTAATCGTGGCACCAGGAGTGCCAATTCCACTGCTGACCTTGAACCGGGATGAGCGTCGGACGCAGACAGGCTGAGCCCATCATCTTTCGGGTCGGCAATACACAAGGCTTCATGCCAACTCCCTGGGTTTACAGAGAACGACAAGAATTTTCCAGCCTGTGATCAGCCCGTGATTCCGCAAAACTTGGGCCGAGGCAAACGTTGCCGGAATTGTCTTCTGCCCGTAGAATTGAGTCCAGAACCGTTCGCATATAGGCCCGTAGCTCAGTTGGTTAGAGCGCCTCCCTGACACGGAGGAGGTCGATGGTTCGAGTCCATTCGGGCCTACCATTTCAACTCCCCCGAAACTTATCGCTAGCATATTTGCATGCCCAGAAAAGCCCATCGGCGTATCACTGCCCATGTTTCGGAGCGGCGTACGCCAACCGCCGCGTCGACCTGCGCTTTCTAGAAAATAAGTTTCAGCGCCAACTGCAGTGCACGCGGCGTGTAGTTCGGGTTGGTTATGACGATTTTGCCGAAGCCTGCCCCTTGAACCGCGTTGGTTGTGGGGGCGTCATTTTGATTGTTGGCGACAAAGTAGCTCGGTGTGTTCGTCAGATTGAAAGACTCCGCGCGAAATTGCAGCTTAATGCGTTCCGTCACAGTGAAATCCTTGAAGATAGAAAGATCGAAGTGCCGGAAGGACGGGCCATACAGGCTGTTACGCGGCGTGGTTCCGATTGTGCCGAGAGTGGGAATAACAAATGCGCCTGTGTTAAACCACTCGTTGATGCTGGGGTTAGACAGCGTTGCGGGAGCGATCTGGTCGGGACGAGTTGGTCCGCCTCCGATTCCGTTAAAGACAGAATTGGCAAAGCCGGTGAAGTTGTCGGTGATGGTGAACGGGCTACCGGAATTCCAGATGAGAACCGTATTGGCTTGCCATCCCGCGAGCGCCAGTTTTTTGGCTCCGGTGAAGTTCTTGCCAAATGGCAGCTCATAGGTAGCGGTGCCAACAAAGCGATGGCGGAGATCGAGGTCGCTATTGCCGGTTTCAAACTGTTTGATGGCGAAGGGATCCGCGTTTCCAAATCCCTCCTGGCCCTCATAGCTCAGAGTTGTGGCATCGTCGATAGAGTGAGAGTAAGTGTAGTTGACCGATACGGTGAGGCCGTTATGATAACGGCGCTGAAACGATGCTTGTAAAGAGTTATAGCTGGAGCTGCCTATACTCTCGTATTCCCCGACTCCGCCGAGACCCGGCAGGATCGCGGCAGTTGGGCGAGTATCAAAGCGTCCGTCCGGACCGCGCAAAGAGGCAGGGGCGGTAAGCGGATCGGGGACGTTGATGTCATTGATTACGACTGGCAAATGACGCCCCACGGAACCCACATATCCGATGGTGATGACGTTCTGGCCAAATTCCTTCTGCAACAGAAGATTGAACTGCTCTACATACGACGTTCTGAAGTTCAGCGCCACGTTATCAGGAAGAGACAAGCTGGGACTGTTTAAGGCCTGGGGAACCGGGATCGGAATACCTTGTCCCAAAGCCGTGGTCTGTCCCAAACCAGTTTCGCAGGTTGGCAACGTGGAAGAACCTGTCGAGGCAGCTCTCAATCTGGGTAGCCAAGGTAGATTGGCATCCTTGGCCGTTGATGCTTGGAGCGTAAACTCCATTGAACGGAGCGTTCTTCAAAGACGCGTTCGAGGTGTAGTTTCCAGGGAAAGAAGCAATGCCGAAGCCGCCGCGGAGCACGGTGTCATGCCCCAGCGAAGCGGCAAAGCCTACGCGCGGTTCGACATTTGAATATGTAGTGTTGAGGCCGGCCGTATCGGATGAGGCGACGATGCCAGTAGTGTTAACGCCCTGGGAGTTGAGAACGGCAAGCGCATGTGCCGGGACCAGGAGTGTGTTGGTCGCTGGGTCAAAGTTGGAGATGCGGCCATCGGCTTCCGTGAACGGAGTGTATATGTCATAACGGAGGCCATAGTTGAGGGTCAACCACGGTCTGACTTTCCAGCTGTCTTGAGCGTAGAAGCCAGGCTCCCACGAACGATAGTTGGGAGTGAACAGATCAGTGTTACGGCCTTCTGCGGTAAATGCGCCAACCAGGAAAGTGGCTAGATTGTTGAGTGATGCCGATCCGCCATCCTCTGGTAGCCCAAAGTTGATGTTGCCCACTCCGTTGCTGCTTTGCTGGTTTTGTGCCTGCCGCCGAATTAAAGCAGCTCCAAATTTCATGCTGTGCGCACCACGGTTATAAGTTATGGCTCCGCTGTATTCGAAAGTGTTGCTGATATCTACGATCGGAACAAAATTGCTATCGCCAAGAGGGGCGAAGCCAGCGATGTTGATGAGTGGTAGACCTGAGGTCGCCAAAGGGCCGTAATTGATGTTGCCCGGAAAACCCACAGCGGTGGCGGCATTGGTGCCTGAGTTCGGAGAGTTGGAGGTGTTATCGATCCGCGTATATGCGGCCTTCAACTCGAGTAAGAGATTGGAGCTGAAGATATGGGTGTAGTTAAGTTGACCGTTATAGGCAATATCTTTCGCTGGTCCAGCAAAGCCAAACTGGCCATTGCCGGGGTTGATGCTGACCCCGTTGATCGGTGACATTAGGCAAATTCGTCGGAATTACCGAGCTGACATTGTTGGAAGTGAATCGCGCGTAAAAAAGATCGTTATTGCTGAAGCGATGATCGACGCGCCCATCGAACGTTGTACTGAACTGGGTTCTGTTTGGGTCGAAGAGGAAGTTATTGGTTTGCTGTCCGGGTGCTCCAATGTTGGGCAACGGATACAACTTAAATAAGTTTGCCGCGATCGGATCAACCGGCAGTCCAGCGGTTGCCGGATCTGCAGCGACAATTCCCGCCGGACCGAGAGCCTGTTCGGCCGCAGTGGGTACGGTGCTGGTTATGGGATTTTGGACGCCTGCAACCTGGCGGAAGCCTTCGTAAGCAAAAAAGAAAAAAGTCCGGTCCTTAATAATGGGACCACCTACGCTGCCTCCGAAATCGTTCTGACGAAACTCGGATTGGGGAAATTGCGGCGACGGGTTAAAGGGATTCCTGGCGTTGAACGCGTTGTTTTGAAAATACTCGTACAGCGAACCGTGAAAGTTGTTGCCTCCGCTCTTGGTGATGACACTCACCAGGCCGCCCGGCGTTCTTCCGCTCTCGGCGGTGTAGTTGTTGGTTTCTACCGTCACTTCCTGAATGGCATCGATCGAGGGCTTCACGCCAATGGTTCCGATAATCCGTTCGTTGTTGTCGGTGCCATCGATCTGCGCGTTATTCAGTTCGACGTCCTGCCCGTTCACCGAAAATGAACTGGTCTGGCGGCGGTCGTCGGGACGCTGACCGCTGCTGAGTGAATCGACACTGGCACCTTCGTTGGCTCCCGGCACCAACGTGACCAGGGTCGTCAAATTGCGCGTACTGAGGGGCAGACTCTCCACGTGCTGCTCGGGCACGGTATTCTCGACTGTGGAAGTCTCCGTTTGGAGCAGGGGACTTGGTGATGTCACCTCAATAGTTTCCGAACTTTGGCCCACATGCATGGACGCGTCTACCCTGGCACGATCGCCGGCGGAGACGTTCACATTGGATGTGAAGGTTGTAAAACCCTGCGCTTCGATCCTCACCGAGTAGTTTCCGGGTAGCAGCAGGGTGAAAGCATATTGGCCGCCGCCGTTGCTTTGCGTGTTTCGGGTCTCGTTGGTCCTCTGGTTGATGAGGGTTACATTGGCGTTGGAGACCACCGCTCCAGTAGCGTCGGTTACCGTTCCCACTACATCTGCAGTTGTCAGCTGTGCGTTCACCACAACCGGCAATGCCAGGATTGCGCCCAGGAGCACCGCGAACAGGAGCAGATGTTTGCGCGCTCGACTAACCGGTACTCCGGCAATCTGGTGATTGTCAATTTTCGTCACTCTTTGTAAGGTTTTATTTCCATTGTCGCGAGGGGTCGGTACTCTACTGAATTTCACAGTGGCTCTCCTAGAAAGACTTCCCTTGCAGTAGCACGGGCGTAACCAATGATGATGGGATGAACCGCTGCGGGAACGGGGTGAACGTCAGGTCGACGATGGCCAAGATCAAGCGATACAAAAATTGAAAGCCAGCGTCATAGAAATATGATTTCTCGAAGACAACAAGCAAGAGTTATTCAGCAAGAGTAAATCTGCTTCAACGATTGTTGTGGGCTTTGTGCGGGGAGACAAATACAAATCAGCCCTGTGCACATCATGAAGGTCTAACGGAAGGGAGGAGAACCACGAAGAATCCAACTAAGACCTAAACTACCAAATGTCTTTCAGCAGTTTTCGCAGTAGCGCCCGATTGGCTTTTCGAAGAGGCAAACACAGTCCATCGTTCAGCTTCACAAACATATTGCCATTCGGAGGCAGATGGAATTCCTCGACATGATCGAGATTTACGATCGCATTGCGATGCACACGGAGAAAACGATTCGGATCGAGCAGCGCCTGGATATTTTTCATGCTTTGCCGAATCAAATGGGACGTGTTCCCTATATGCAGTCGAATGTGATTCCCTGACGACTGCATCCACCGGATATCCTCGACTTTTACAAGCACGATCTTTTCATTCTCTTCAACCGCCAATCGCTGCAGGAAGCGCCGCTCCGGTCGTTGTTGCTCCCGGGCACTCGACCTCTCCTCAACTTCGATCTCCATCCGAGCACCAGCAATTCGCGATCTTGCCAGATCCAGAGCGGATTGGAAGCGCTCGGCATCAAATGGTTTTATAAGAAAGTCGATAGCGGAAGAAGCGAATGGGGACACTTCCAGAGGATCGTATGCGGTGACGATGGTTGCTGGTGCACGCTTGATCCCTACGGCCTGCCAGCTTGGGGCTCGTGCAATCGCTCGTGTATGCACGTCCAGGATTACGAGGTCCGGGGCGCTCTCCTGAATTGAGGACACCAGCCTGGAGTCATCCACGCACGTCACAGTTATCCCTGATTCACACTCGAGCAGTGAGCAAATGAGCTTGCGACTGACAACATCGGGTTCTGATACCAAAACTCGGATGGGCAGCGAGTGAGTCGATGCTCTGGCTTCACTCTCACGTATTTCGAAGAAAGAACTCAATGGACGTTCTCAAACCGTGGTCCAAAAAATGTTAAATCGCTCGCACTGGGGAAACCCAGCGCGACATGGGCGCGTTGAATGCCGTCAGTGCCATGCCAATCTTTCCGTCGGCGACGAACCCGCATTACTGCTTACCTGCCGCTGGAGGTACTGCTCATAGCCCTCGGTTGCAAAACACAAAGCGCGATCGAAGAACTGGTCCAGCAGGCGCAACAATTCCATCTCGCCGTAAATCTCTAGCGGACCGCGCAGGAACCCCTGGCGCTGAAGGAATTCCCAGAGGTGTTCCTTGGTCATGACAATCGCCCAGCAGAAGTCGGAAAGCGCAACCCCCTGGGAGGCGCGGCGCTCACCGATCTCAACATAACGCCGCTCGATGTCATGGCCCGTCTTGGTGATCAGCCACTCGCTCAGGTGCAGCAGGATTTCGTGAATTCGTTGGCGCAATTCCTCGAGCGGGACTTTATGCAGATCGGAAGTGCGGGTGGAATTTTCGAGTTTCGCGACCAACTCGGCCGCAAGTTCGTCGGAATGACGTTCAATCAGTTGAACCAACCTTAAGGAAATCATGCCACTCTCTCTAAAGGATTCGATGCGGCGTCTAGGTGATTAGGCACATTCAAAAATTGGTTCCAGCCAAGAATTTTGTAACGAAATGTAATTACTGCTGGCCGTGATTTGCCCCTTCGCTGTTTTAGACACTTCGGCAACCCTACTGCGTCGCGCTTAAAATCATAGAAGCGTTCCGCTCTGGGTTTCGGGTTGTCGACTATGAAAACTTGACAGACGAGCTGTTTATTCCCGGGCGAGGTAAATTTTCTGCGGTCAACTTGGCGCTGCTCACGGAACGGTGACGAATAAAGCGCCCCTCTCACCGGATCAAGTTGTGTCGCTATCTCACCCGGGTAGGCCAATGCGGTGCACGAGGTTTTGGAAGCGCGAATCAGAGCGGAGAGGATCGAAGCCGGGCCGCAGCAGGACGCCTGGGTTAAATCGCTCTTCGTAGCCTTTTTCGAGCCAATTCATCGCTTGATCCATATCTCCGAGAGATGCATAGATCATGGCAATCTCCGAAGCATTCGAATAACCGGGGCTTGAGCGCTTCTTCAAGTCGCTCAGCAGCTTTACCGCTTCGCTCCTCTTGCCGGATGCGACATAGGCGCGAGCAAGATTAGCTATGCATGTCGGACTACCCCCAGAAAGCTGGACTGCTTTTTGCAGTTCTGCGACCGCTTCGTCGTACATGTGTTTTTGAAGGTACGCCTGGGCGAGTTGATTATGTGCGAGAGCAAAATTAGGATCCATTTCGATGGTCTTGCGGCTCTGTCGTATGGATTCGTCATAAGAGTGCGCAAGGACAAGGAGCTCTGCCAAGTCGGCGTTAATGATAAGAGATAGCGGATCCAGATTTTCCGCTTTTCTCATCTCCGCAATCGCTTCGTCATACCGACCCAACAGACTCAAGTGCCAGGCATACCAATGGTGAGCGGTTGCGTAGCCTGGCTTCAGTTCAATGGCTCGCTGGAATTCCTTCCCGCGCAGAGTCCAAATCCCAGTCGAACCCATCCAGGACGAATGCCAGCGAGTTGTGGGCTTCGCCGAGCGTGCTGTCCAATTCCAGAGCTTTGATCGCCGCCGCCTTCGCTTTGGGGAATGCCTCCTTGGGGGTCATCACTGCGTACTGCCAGTCTCCCAACAGAGCATAAGTGTCGGCTAAACCCGAATAAGCCTGGGCGTATTTCGGGTCCTCTTCAATTGCCTGGTTGAAATAAGCCAGGGCGCTCTTCAAACCATCCGCCGTTCGCTTATTCCAGAAGTAGCGTCCTTTGAGATAGGACTCGTAAGCCTCCGGATTAACAACCTTCACGTTGTTCAGCGCAGCTTGTTCCTGCGGAGTCAAATTGATCCGAATTTGGTCTGCAATGGCTCTAGCCACCCTGTTCTGGAGCGCCAAGGTATCACGCAATTCACCCTCATAGCTCTGGGACCATAAGTGCTTGTCTGTAGAGGCCTCGATCAACTGCGCCGTGATGCGGACCTGGTCGCCGGAACGGAGCACGGTGCCTTCTACCACGGCGTCGACGTTCAGCTCGCGAGCGATCTGCGGCAGAGGCTTGCGCGCTCCTTTGTATGCCATTACGGAGGTGCGGGAGATCACCCGCAAAGCGCTGATCTGTGACAGATCTGTAATCAACTCGTCGGTCATGCCGTCGGCGAAGTAACCTTGCGAAGCATCGCCAGACAGGTTGTCCAGCGGAAGCACCGCCAGGGATCGGATGCCCGTGGGCGCATGGCCACGCGAACGAAATAGCCAGATTGCGAGAATCGGCAAACTCAGGACGAGCGCCAGGGCGAAGATAACCCGATGTGTCGGCCACAGCCGGCGTTTAAGTGCAGCGGGCGCAATGGTCAGCCCGGTGCCTTGGATCTCATGTCCAGCCCCTGTCTTTTCTTGTTTGTTCTTGTTCTTGTGACTCAGGCAGATCTCCAGCCGAAGACTTCGGCTTTTTTGGGCTGGTGTCTGACATCGACAACTGACACGTCGGCAATAAAGCGATAGCCACGTTTTGGAAGAGTCTCGATGAATCGCGGATTCTCAGCCGAATCTTCCAACGCAGTGCGAAGCTTCGCGATGGCGATGTTGAGAGCCTGGTCGAAATCACCAAAGCTTTCGTTGGTCCAGACCCGGCCGCGCAATTCCTCCCTGCTGACGACCTCTCCCGGACGCTCCAGAAGGATCTCCAGCAACTTCATGGGCTGCTGCTGCACTCTGATTCTTAAGCCCGATTTGCGCACTTCGCCCGACTGGAGAGAAACCTCATAGGTTCCGAATCGCACGACGGACGTGGGCCGCGGGGATTCCATAGCGCTTTTGGGCTTCGCAGGGAAGTCTAGCACTTCACGCACAAACTCTCGTTTTCAGGATATATGCACAACTAACTCGTTAGCCAGCAATTATTTGACGGGAGATCAATTGGATATGTAGAGAAAATTCTCCGGCAATTGACGGCGGACGACAGGCGCGTCAGATTGTCACGCAACGAGCCAGCGGCAGTTTGAAACTCCGTCGAGCGATTTGGGGGAAGGCAAATGAACAGTATTGGATCTGGACTACGAGAGATGGTCGGATTCGGGAGCTCGTCCTCGCGCGACGATCAACCATTGGCCGGATTCGAAGAGTTGGCCATGCCGCTGTTTGATTCCCTTTACAACTTCGCGCGCTGGATTGCGCACGACTCGGATGATGCCGAAGATCTCGTGCAAGAGACATATCTAAAGGCTTTACGCAGTTTCGCATCGTTTCAGCCTGGCACCAATTTTCGGGCGTGGATGTTTCGCATTCTGAGGAACACCTTCCTGAGTTCGCGCACAAAATTCGAGCGGCGTATGACCGAAGCGCTGGACTCGGAGGAGGACGGACCTGAACCGGCGGTTGAGACCGAGACTCCCGAAACGATTCTGATCAATCGCTGTAATTCTCAACTGGTGCAGCGCGCCATCGACGATCTGCCGGTGCATTACCGCGAGACCCTGCTTCTTTGTGAGGTGGAGGAAATGTCCTACCAGGAGATCGCGGAAATATTGTCGATCCCGATAGGAACCGTTATGTCACGCCTGGCCAGAGCCCGGAAGGCGGTTCGCGAGTCACTCCGTGAGTGCTCCCGGTGCGCCGCCATCCAGGGGCTTTCCTCATCACATCGAAACGGGCGAGAACGGCGCTGGAGCCTACCGCGTGGCCGACGCCAAAAGGGTCGATCAAAAGCAGTTTGCTGCGAGTCATGCAAGAACTGGGCTTCGTTTGGCTGGTCCAGAAACTGGAGGAAATACTTGATCCAACAGTGCTTCGATGCCTGACGCATGAATCAAGCGGCGATCCGGAAGGAGAAAACTTATGGCGACTACCACCTTGGCAGCACCCGTGAACCCTCAAATGTCCGCCCTGCAACCGGGCACCATGGATCGGATTCTGGTGATCGAGGGCGATGGCGCTTTGCGGAAGATTCTGCTGCGGATTTTCTCCTCGGAAGGATATGAGGTCGATGTCGTCCCTGACTCCGTTTGCGGTTTGGAAAGACTGAGACAAGGGGTGCCCGCAGCGGTAATCCTTGATCTACCGCGCCCGGGGTCTTCGGGATGTGATCTTTGCAAAAAGATTGCGAATTTGATTCCTGGTCTGCCCCTTGTAATTCTGAGCGCGAGCTCAGATGTTGCGTACAAGGTCCTTCTCCTTGAAATGGGTGCGGATGACTATGTGACCATACCGTTCAGCCCGGCGGAACTTGTTGCACGCCTGCGCGCGCTAAGGAGGCGGGCGGCGCACGTCAGTCCGGAGAACGTGTATGTGTTTGAGGATGTGATAGTGGATTTTTCCAGGACGGAGGTCACTCGCTGCGGAGAGAAGATCGCGGTCACTGCAAAAGAGTTCAAGACGCTGGAGTTCTTGACCAAGAACGCCGAACGCGTGATCTCGCGGGATGAGCTTCTCGAGGAAGTTTGGGGCTACCAGAACTACCCCTGTACCCGAACCGTGGACAACCACATCCTGAGATTACGACAGAAACTGGAGATCGACCCTTCGGACCCTTTGCACTTTCTCACGGTGCATCGCGTGGGCTACAAATTTGTGCCTTACCCGCGTCATGATTTTACTGCGAAAAAAGGCAAGCTTCCGCTCAAGCTTTCAGGTTTGGCGATCGAATCCTGAAGAAACTTTGGGGCGGAATTTACCGGCGTCAAATCTATGACACGCCTTTAAACAATTTCGCCAGGCTATCGATATCCGCAGCACTGGCGTCGCCGACTACGAAATAGCGCAGCCCGTCTTTACTAAATGTTTCCATGTTGAACGAGACGTCTCTTCGGCGTGAAAGAATTGCCGTTCAGTCCAGCCTGGCAGTCTCAAAGACCGGTCCTGGAAGACGAATACAGAAATGTGGTGCTTTCGAACATCGTAAATGAGATGCGCACCCGGCGTTTGATCAAGATAGGTCATCCGGCCGCCGAGCAGAGAGAACTCGGAGTTCTGGAGTTCCGGCAAATCGAAGGCGAAGGGGATCTTTCCCTGGAACCAGGGTTTCACCGTATGCCGATCGGTGGAAATCACATCGACCAGCGATGAACTGGCCAGCGTCGCCACGTGCAAGTCTGCAATCTCGCTGAAAACCTGGCCGCTGCCGGACCGGGTTCCCACATAGTTTGAAGTCACCGCCCCGACGATGAGAACGAGGGCTGCCGCCGCCGCAAACATCCATCCTGGACTCAGACTCCGCCGCGGTTTAGGTGCAATCCGCTGCTGCATCTTTCTGCGGAACTCAGCACTGGGGGTAAAGCGTCTTCCAGCGACTTGGATAGCGCGCTTCGTCTGGACCCGCGTAAGGGCATCCGCCGAGCAGGAGGGGCAGTTGTGCACATGAACGTCGAAGGCTCGCGTCTCCGCCGACGGAAGCTCACCGTCGAGGTAGGTGTCGAGTTTTGCCTTCCAGGACTCACAAACCATGATTCATCCTTTTTGAAACTGTAGCCGCAGGCCATCGCGCAACGATTTTCTGGCACGCGATAAGCGCGACATTACCGTGCCTATGGGAATGGAAAGCGTTTCTGCAATTTCCTGGTACGACATCTCCTCCACGTCACACAGAAGCAGGACTTCCCGGAAATGCACCGGCAACTCATCGATCGCACCCTGAACCAGTTGGACGTTCGAGCGCGCCATCAGAATCGTTTCCGGCGTTTCGCCATCCCCCGGCAGTTCGGGCTCTTCTTCCTCGGAATCGAGGGATAGCGTCATCGTCGCGCTCAATCCCGTGCGCGACGTCAAGAACGTGTTACGCAAGATACGATACATCCATGCCCGGAAATTAGTCCCCAATTGGAATGATGAGAACCCTTTCAACGCCTTGACGTAGGTTTCCTGAACCAGGTCCTCCGCTTCCTCGCGATTCCGCGTCAGCCAATGTGCAAAGTTGTATAGCTGGTCGAAGAGCGGCATCGCCAATTCTTCGAACGAATCGGGTTGAGCGTCGATGCGTGTCAAATACACAGTCTTAAACTGTTGGGGGGCACTTTTATTCCTTCCGATAGAGAAATAAGTTTTTTGGGGGAATAAAAGCCCCATCTGGCCGGTTATCACCGGTGAGCCGGGCAGATCGTATGTGATTGTCACGGAAGCCCTGGCTCTAACCAGACGCCAGGCCAAACCGAGTGACTGATCGCCCTCCCATTTCGTGCGCCTCGATAGCCGTACTGATCGCTGTTTTTTGGCTCCTGCCATCTGCCTGGGCGCAAAGTTCCGGGGAGGACGTGCACGTGACTCCGCGGGTTGAGCACACCCAGGACAAAAGTGCTCAGCCAATCGATCCGGCCCTGGAGACCCATACCAGACCCCTCAAAGTGGACGTAAATCTGGTACTGGTACCGGTGTCCATCGTAGATCCGGAAAATCGTCAGGTGACCGGGCTGGACAAAGAGAATTTCGAACTCTTCGAAGGCAAGGAAAGGCAACAGATTCAGCACTTTTCGCGTGAGGATGCCCCGGTGTCGCTGGGCGCCATCTTCGACGTGAGCGGCAGCATGGCAAGCAAGATCGAGCGCGCCCGCGAAGCCGTGGTGGAGTTCTTCAAGACCGCGAACCCGGAAGACGAGTTTTTCATGATCGCATTTAACGACAGGCCCGAGGAAGTGACCGACTTTACGCGCTCGGTGGAGGAAATCGAAGGCAGGCTACTGTACACGGCTCCGAAAGGGCGCACCGCCATGCTGGATGCGATTTATCTCGGCCTCAGCAAGATGAGGCAAGCCAAGTATGGGAGGAAAGCGCTGCTGATCATCTCAGACGGCGGGGACAACCACAGCCGCTACACCGAGACCGAGATCAAGAACCTGGTAAAGGAATCTGACGTGCAGATCTACGCCGTCGGCATCTACGACCACTATTTCCCGACTGAAGAAGAACGTCTGGGTCCGCAGCTATTGAGCGACATCACCGAACTCACCGGGGGTCGTGCATTCTCAATCGACAATCCCAACGATTTGACGGACGTTGCTACAAAGATTGGGATCGAGTTGCGCAACCAATACGTACTCGGATATCGCCCCACCAATCCCGCATACGACGGCAAATGGCACAAGTTAAAGGTCAAGTTGGTTCCCCCCAAAGGACTGCCGCCGCTACGCGTTTACGCAAAGACCGGGTATTACGCCCATTCGGACTGACCTGGTTATTGCATTGAAGGGAAATCAGTTCTTGCACCGCCCAATTTGCGACGAGGAATAAAAGATCAGAAAGTCCGTTATACCCAGTGAGACTCATTTCGCAGGAGGCGGATGATGAACAAAATCAAAACCAGCACATTTGTTGAAATCAGCTCGCGCGCATTGGCTCTTTTTACCGTCGCTTTGGTTGTGACGGTCAGCGCTGCGTCGGCGAAGGAGCACAAGCCTAAAGAATCTGGCGCGGGGAGCCAGGTGGTCGCTCACATCTCATTCAGCGGACTGTCGGTTGTTGACATGGAAATGCAGAGAAAGGTGAACGACAAGTACTACATCTACGTGGAGCATTCAAAAGACCAAGGTATCTCGATTATCGATATCAGCAAGCCCACTCAACCGAAAGTCGGTTGCAGTAATTCCGTGGCCGGATCCAGACCTGTCGAGCAGGATGAGCCTGACGGGCGCTGTGGCGATCATCTGCCGAAAGCGAGATTCTCCCGATGCGCAGCAGTCACCTCCACTGATGACCTTGTGCTTTGGGATTTGTCGAATCCAGCCGCTCCTCGAGTCGTGCAAAAGTTTTCGGGAGTGGTCAAGTGGCTTCAGGACGAGCGAAATTTCATTTATGTCTTGAATGGCGACGGATTGTGGGTGGTTTCGGAGCCAGCGGATCAGCCGGCAACTAACCGAGCCCTCGCTCCCCTACGGAGACTGAAAAATACCTCGGGACGTGGAGCAAGCATAAGTGATCGACAAGCGGCGCGGAGGCCGCAACTGGGCATCGTCCCCGCAACAACCTCCGCGCGAATCTTAGAAGGAGTAGGGTGATGGTAAATCCTTTCGATCTCAAGGCGGCACTGTTGGCCAAGCACGCACAACATGTGGTGTTGATCCATTTTCCAATCGCGCTGTTCATTACGGCAGTGGGGTTCGACCTCATCGCGCAATGGACGAAGCGGCGGGGCATTGCGGACGCAGCCTACTACAACCTGTTAGTGGCAGCGATTTCAACGATCCCGGTTCTGGTCACCGGAATACTCGCGTGGCAGTTCCAGCTCGAGGGCCAGAAACTGAAGGGCATCCTATTACTGCACCTGGTACTGGCGTGCGTCTCGAGCGTCGATGATCTGGCTGGTCTGGTGGGTGCATCTCCGCGCGCGGCGACGGACAGAAGCCTTGCCGACCTACCGCCTGGCGCTTGAATTTCTGGGCGTCGGTATCATCGCGCTGACGGGGCACCTGGGTGGCTTTCTGAGCGGCGTAAACATGCCTGGCTAGAACTCAGCGCACGAAGGTGTCTCTCGCTGCAACGCGTCATTCAATTGTCGGGTCACGTCGGACTGCTGCTTCGTCACCGAATACGTAAACCGAGCTGACCTGCTTTTGTCCCGCCAGAGATACTCTTGTCCGTTATCCCAGCAAAAACTTAGCCGGCGGAATAAATCGCGGGAATAAAAATGACTCGCGCCAGTTATCACTCAGAACGCTACAAACCACGGAGGAGAAATGCCAGACAAAAAACAAGATCTTATCGATCAGAAATTGCAAGACCTCAACAACGATGGCGTCGACCGTCGCGGTTTCCTGAAGTGCATGGCATGGGCGGGTACCGGCCTGGTCTGGACCATGAGCGGCGGCATTCCGGTGTCTCGGGCATTCGCCAAAGGCCACGACCAAAGTGCCGCCAAAGGCGGGGACTTCACCTTTGTCCAGATCAGCGACAGCCACATCGGTTTTAACAAGCCGGCCAATCCGGACGTCACCGCTACGCTGCAGACGGCGATCAACAAGATCAATGCCATGCCCCACACGCCGGATTTCATCATTCACACCGGTGATCTGAGTCAGCTCTCGAAGCCGAGTGAATTCGACACGCTCGACCAGGTATTGAAAGGAGCGTCCGCGAAGCATATCCACTTTGTGCCGGGCGAGCACGACATGCTCAGCGACAACGGCGAGCAATTTCTCCAGCGCTACGGGAAAGGTACAAAGGGCACTGGCTGGTCCAGCTTCGATCACAAGGGCGTGCATTTCGTTGGTCTGGTGAATGTCGCCAATTTGAAAGCTGGAGGCATGGGGTCGCTCGGTCACGAACAGCTGGAGTGGCTCGAGGACGATCTCAAGGGCCGCTCTGCCAGCACTCCGATTGTGCTCTATGCGCACATTCCGCTGTGGACCATCTATCCCGATTGGGGCTGGGGAACCGACGACAGTGAACAAGCCTTGTCTTACGTCAAGCGTTTCGGTTCCGTGACGGTGTTAAACGGCCACATTCACCAGATCATGCAGAAGATCGAAGGTAAGGTTTCGTTCCACACTGCGATGTCGACCGCTTTCCCTCAACCTGCGCCGGGAACAGCTCCCTCGGCCGGACCGATGAAGGTGCCAGCCGACCAGTTGCAGCGGGTGTTGGGTATCACCGATGTGAACTATCTGGTCAGCGGTCGCAGCCTTGCCGTCGTCGATTCGCCACTCGGAGACTCGGGGTCTTCGGCTTCAGGGAATGGCGGCGGACCTGGCGGGAGTTAACTCAACCCTTGGGTAGACCGCCAAGGATCCGGTCCAAACAAAGACGATCAAGCAAGAAAATCAAATCTAGAAAGGAAACAGAACAATGACAAGGAAAAATGTGTGGATTGCAGGTTTGGCAGCGCCGGTAATGATTGCGATGCTGCTGCTGTTCGCGGGATCACCGAGGGTCACAGCGAATGATCAGCCCTCAGCGGCAAACGCGGCGGTGAAAATCGATAACTTCGTTTTTGGGCCGCAGACGATCACGGTACCCGTCGGAGCGACAGTTACCTGGACAAACAAAGATGACATTCCCCATACGTCGGTCAGCACAGACGGTGTGTTCAAGTCCAAGGTGCTGGATACGGACGAAAAGTTCTCCTACACGTTTGACCAAGGCGGGAACGTATTCCTACTACTGCACGATCCACCCGAAGATGACCGGCAAGGTCGTGGTGCAGTGAGACACGGACGCTTCCAGATGGCATGCAACGGAAACGGCTTTCCGTTCGTGGCAGCATCAATTGCTTCCACAAAGCTGTTGTTCTCCAAAGCGCCTTGAACGATATGACTGCAGACTCGGCACAATTCGCAGTGATGGCCGTGGCAAGCGACGACCTGGATCTTGTCCATGCCAGCAAGAATGGGGATGTTGCTGCTTTCGAGCAACTGGTAAAGCGATACGATCGCAAACTCTTTCGAATCGCCCAACACGTCACGCATAACCGGGAAGATTCCGAGGACGTGGTTCAGGAGGCCTTCTTGAAGGCCTTCCAACACTTGGGCGAATTCCGAGAGGATTCCAAATTCTCAACCTGGCTGATTCGCATCACTCTGAACCAGTCGCTTATGAAGCTGCGAAAGCAGCGCAGAACAAAAGAAGTAGCCCTGGATGAGGATTTTCAGGCGATGGAGAGATGCTTCCGATGGAGGTCGCCGATTGGGCCCCCAATCCTGAGCAACTCTACAGGAGCGTCTGAATTACGAGACATCCTGATCAAGGCCCTGAGAGAGCTGCGGCCGATCTTGCGAGCAGTCTTCGTGCTGCGGGACATTGAAGGCCTTTCAACGGCTGCAGACAGCAGAAGTGCTGAACTTGAGTCACGCTGCGGTGAAGGCGCGGCTATGGCGAGGTCGGCTGCAGCTTCGTGAACGCCTGAACAGGTACTTCAGAAAGGAAACGGAATCGGAGCGAGCGATGTTTGGCCCAGGATGCGAGGCCGCTGAGGAGTTGAGGTTCCAGGAAACGGCGTCGCCGAGTGGCTGCGCAGTTTAAGCTAGTTTGGCCTCGGAGAGGTTCGACTTCAGCGGTCCCAGCGTACTTTCATGGAGCCTGGCTAGCTCCAGTATTTCTGTAATCTTTTTATCCGAAGATAACGGGAACCGTTATCGTCCGGTAGAAAGTGTCACCTCTCCCCAGCAACGGACAGAGAGTCTGCGAGGACAGATTCTTACACGGAGTCGAACCGAGTGACGTCCTGTCCGCCTCGCCAAACATGCCTCGGCCCTTTAATCACCCGCGTGGCTCGCTCGATTTCTCAGACGTGCTCGATCACTTTACCAAGTCACCGAAGCATCGCTCGAGCGCCGACCGTATGGAATATGGACTCGCAGTCCACAAGTCAACCTGATCCCACGGCGATTCAACCCTGGTACCCCCATTCGACTCTCGCCGATAAGTTACCACGCGTTTTTACGAAACCGGTCCAAAGACTTTGACAATCAATTGACATCTCGTCCGCATCTCGGCGTTGGTCGCTGCGTCTAACTCTGTATGACGTTGTGAAAAAGCATTTGACAACCGAGAGCTCACGTAGATAGCTGTGGAATAAAACCTCACGAGCGCAGTTATCAATAGTGAATGTCAACACATTTCAACAAGGAGAAGTCATGAAGAAAGTCGTATTTAGCCGCTGTACTTACTCTGACGTGCGTGCTTGGAGTTGGGCATAAGTGCCCGCGCCCAAGAGGCCGGTAGAGTCGCTGTGAATGTCCCATTCGAATTCGTCGCCGGAGGTCAGACGCTTCCTCGCGGGCCTACACGCATTAGTCGTGTCTGGTTCAGTTGCAGATCCAGACGTAGTCATCCGCAGCGACGACAACAGGCGTATTCTGCTGACCCCTGCTATGGTCGATGGAGCTCCGTCGGACCACGCCAGAGCTTAGCTTCGAGCATGTAGGAAACAAGTACTTTCTCAGCAAGGTTGAGACCCCGGGGGGCGTCTATGCCTTCAGGACACCACGAGCAATGACCCAGGTAGCCCAGATGAATCAGCACGATCTGTTTCTCCCTCGGCACCACGCGTCTTCCTCTGGCAGCACTAACTAGGTCGAGTACAACATCGGTTGCTACACGGTTGTGGCAGGGAGTTCAGAGCCTGGAGGCATCCATCTAGGCCTGAATTCCCCTCCCCATCCAGCGGCCAGGCTTCGCAGGCAGAAAAGACATTGAGCCGGGTTCAGCGTCGTACAAATCCTGAAAGTAAGGTTATGGAGGACAACGTGAAAAGAGCACTTTTGTTATTCGCACTACTTATGACGTTAGCAATTCCTTCGGGGCTGTGGGCCCAGCAGGCCGGCTATTCCCAGACCAACCTGGTCTCCAATACTGCCGGCGTAGCCAATACTACAGACACTCAACTGTTGAACCCCTGGGGAATCTCGATTCTTCCCGGGCAAGATTTCTGGATCGCCAACAACAACAGCGGCACCTCCACGCTCTATGACGCACAGGGCAACAAAGATGCCGCGCTGGTAGTGACCATACCCGGGGCCGCACACAATCCAAACGGTAATTGCAGCCCTGGCTGCCCTACGGGAAACGTGTCAAACGGCAACGGCTCCTATCTTCGGCGGCGGACAGTTCATTTTTGACACCGAAGATGGCATCGTCGCCAACTGGACCGGCGCCAGCAACACAGCAACAGTGGCCTTCGATAACTCCGCCAGTGGCGCGGTTTACAAAGGTCTCGCCTTGCTCAACAGCACTTCCTCTTGGCAGCGAACTTCAACAGCGGCAAAGTCGACGTCTTCGATCGCAACTTCAACCTCACTTCGTTGAGCGGTTCGTTCACCGATCCAACACTTCCCGCGGGTTTCGCTCCCCATGGCATCCACGTCATCGGTAACCAGATCTTCGTCGCCTATGCCATGCAGGATGCTGCCAAGCACGATGCAACGCCCGGCGCCGGCCTGGGGCAGGTGGATATCTTCGACATGAACGGCAATTTCGTGAAGACCTTCGCTGCCGGCGGCATGCTCAACGCGCCGTGGGGCGTGGTGGCAACTCCGGCCACATTCGGAGCGTTCCCGAACGCCATCCTGGTGGGCAATTTTGGCGATGGCACCATCAACGCATTCGACACAACCGGGAAGTTTCTCGGACAGCTCACCGACTCTTCGAACAAGGTGCTGGTGAATCCCGGCTTGTGGGATATGGTGTTTGGCGGAGGCGGTCCGTCTGGTGATCCAAACACTCTTTATCTCACGGCTGGAGGCGGCAACCAACCCAATTTCCCGGCTGGAGGCAGCACAACCAGCGTGTTCGCTAGCCTTGTCCCCGCGGCCGCGGTCGGCAGCCCAGGTTTTTCTCTGAGTCTCTCGGCCCAAAGTCTAACGGTCGCGCCGGGCGGTTCGGCTAACCTTATGATCAGCGCCAGCGCGGTAGGAGGATTCAACGGTCAGATTACGCTTTCCTGTGCTGCGCCCGCTGGTCTGACCTGTGCTTTCAGTCCTTCGACGATCTCTCCCGGGTCGAGCGCGTCATCCTCCACCTTGACCATCTCTGCCGCTTCGACCCCGCCGGCTACCGGCTACAGCTTGTCCGGCATGGCGGCCCTGCTGCCTGGTCTGGGACTGTTCGGAACCGTTCTCGCGACTCGCAAACGGAAGCCGCTTACACGCAAGAGCATTCTGTGGACGAGCGTACTGGGTTTGCTGCTTCTCGTTTCAATGTTTGCCCTCGGATGCGGCAGCAGTTCAAAAGGCCAAACGCCCGCATCTCAGGTCACTTTGACGGTGACGGGTACATCCGGCTCGCTAAGCCATTCCACCCCTGTAACCATCACCATCAACTGAAAGAACAGCCCCGGCAAGGGCGCACTCCTGCCGTGCGTCCCTTGCTCTCAGGGTTCTGTCCTAAGTAGCGGACCGCGATTACCAGTAACGGAAGCAGAATGTGCACGGTCAGGCGCGCTATGCCATCCTAATTTCTTGAGATTCCTGGAATAAAAGGCGATTCCGCTCGTTATCAAGGTTGAGAGAAAGATAGTTTCGGTTGATTGGCAGCCGAATGCCTCGGACTCGGGACTAGAGTCAACGAACCAAAGGATGATCGCGATGATTGACTACCAAAGCACGCTCTTAGGTCGAACGGAAGTTGCCGAAGGCACAATGGCATTTCAGTTTGAAAAGCCAAACCACTTTGTATTCAAGGCCGGACAGTACATTGACCTGACTCTATCGGGTTCCCAGCCTGGGACTGTCAAACGGACTGACTCATACCTTCTCCATCGCAAGTTCCCCGTGCGACGAAGAGCTTGTAGTCACGACCCGCATGCGAAATACAGATTTCAAGCAGGCCATATCCATGCTGCCGATCGGTAGCCGGGCGAGGATTGAAGGTCCCATGGGCTCTTTTAGTCTCCACAAAAACACAGCCAGACCAGCTGTCTTCCTCGCCGGCGGGATCGGGATCGCGCCATTCCTCAGCATGCTCTCTTACGCAACAACGGAGAAGCTGCGCCATCCAATTGTTCTGTTCTACGCAAACCGCTACCTGGAGGATGCCGCGTTCATCGACGAGCTCTGGGAGTTAGAGGCTGCAAATCCAAGGTTCCGCTTTGTTCCGACCCTCACGCGCACGGACAAGAATTACCGAGGTTGGAAGGGAGAGACTGGACACATCAGCCCGGAAATGCTTCTCACACACGTAGGAGTCTTGCGAGGCCCGATCTATTACATAGCTGGGCCGCCAACGATGGTTGCAGCGGCGCGCCGAACGCTCATTGAGGTGAGCGTAGATGAAGACGATATTCGGACGGAAGAATTTGCCGGCTACTGAGAATCAGGAATCTGGGGCGGCGGAAGGGTTGGCTGGGGCGAGAAGAAGCAGGAATACCACATGAAAGATCGAGCTCTGACAGGGGTGCCTTCCGAAGCGGAGGCAATCGAACGCGCCAAGCAGGGAGATGCGGAAGCGTTTGAGTTTTTGTACAGCCTGCACAAACGGCACGTTCATTCTCTATGTCTCCGCATGACGGCGAACACGGCGGAAGCTGAGGATCTGACCCAGGAAGCGTTCATGCAGTTGTTTCGCAAGATTGGAATGTTTCGCGGCGAGTCAGCTTTTTCCACCTGGCTGCACCGGATGACAGTCAACGTCGTCCTGATGCAACTGCGCAAGAAGCGTCTTCCCGTCGTCCCGCTGGAAGAGACGCTGGAAAGCGAGGAAGAGGCGCCGAAGAAGGAATTGGGCGCGCCAGACCCGGTCCTGTCAGGCTCGATCGACAGGCTGCGACTGCAGCGGGCGGTGGACGCGCTGCCCCCGGGATATCGAAAGATTTTTGTACTGCATGACGTAGAAGGATACGAGCATAACGAGATTGCGACCATGCTGGGATGTTGTGTCGGCAACAGCAAGTCACAGTTACACAAGGCGCGAATGAAGCTTCGCGAGGCGCTAAAAACGAGCGGCGCCGAAGATGCCACGCGCCCAAGATCTCCGCAGATAATCCCAAGGCGCGACCGCTCGGCGGGGAAAGTGCGAAAGGCCGTTTTGTCAGGAACAATATTTTCAGAATTAGGGAATATTGCTTGACTCGCGGAGTTTCACATACTGCTGGCACACGATCATAGGCAAAAAGGGATTGACCTAAGGAGCCATATGTTTGAAGGACTGTTTCAACCGATGCATCTGGTGGTGATTTTCGGAATCGCCCTGCTCGTGTTCGGGCCAAAAAAACTTCCGGAACTTGGCAAAGGAATCGGAGAGGGCATTCGCGGCTTCAAGTCAGCCATGAAAGATGAAGAGAAGCCGGTCAGCACAACAACCACCTTGCCAACGACCAAAGCCTGGCCAAGGGGTGAATCGTGGGTTTTGGAACGGAAATCCTGTTCGTGCTTATGCTCGGATTGCTGGTATTGGGTCCGAAGCAGACTGCACGCATTATTGAGACACGTGGCACGAGCTAAAGCCCAGTTCGAAAAGGCAAGCGGCGGCTTCAAGTCTCAACTTGCGGCGGAATTCGATGCCGCGCATCACGAGAGTAAGACTCGAGACGTCACATGAATTGGCTGGGGACCAGTGAACCATCCTCGGATCCTCGGTATCGGAACTGCGAACCCGCCGCTTAGGCTCACCCAGGAGCAAAGTTTTCATGCGGCGGGTTACCAGGGCGAGCGCATTCGGAAGATCTTCCTGAATAGCGATATCGATTATCGCCATTTTTATCTGGAAGGCGCGCCGAATCGCGAGGAAAGCTCTGATCAACTGAATCAGCGTTATCTGCGTGGAGCCATGAAAACAGGTTGCCGCGCAATTCTGAACTGTGTCGATGCCGCCGGAACCACCGTGCGGGATGTAGATTTCCTTGCGGTCTGCACATGCACCGGCTACGTGTGTCCGGACGTGGGGAGTCGTCTCATCGCACATATGGGGTTCAGTAACAGAGTACAAAGGGCGGCCATCGTTGGGCTTGGATGTGCCGGCGCGCTTCCTGCATTGCAGCGGGCAGTCGATTTCGTTCGCGCGAATCCAGGCCGCAAGGCATTGATGCTAGCCGTCGAGATTTGCTCAGCTTGCTACTACGTCGATAACACCCTCGAAACAGTTGTCGGTAATGCGATTTGCGCCGATGGCGCCGCAGCCTTCCTGCTGGCCGACGGGCAGCAAGCCAATCCCGGCTATCCACAGATCATCGACTTCGAAACTTTCATCGATACGGAGCAGATCGACGAGGTTGGACTTCAACATCGCGATGGGAAGCTGCGAATCGTGCTGGGCGCCTCGATTCAACACCTGGCGGTGCCCATGATCGAAACGGCACTCCAGCAGTTGCTGCAGCGACATGGACTTTCAAGATCTCGCATTGGCTTTTGGGTTGTTCATCCAGGTGGCCGCAAGGTGATCGACAACGTTCAAAAGCATTTCGACATGACGGATGCCCAGTTGCGTTTCTCCAGAACCGTATTGCGGAATTACGGAAATATGTCCTCCCCCACCGTCATGTTTGTTCTGGACGAAGTCGTGCGTAGTGGTGATCCGCGGCCGGGCGACTGGGGAGTGATGATCGCGTTAGGACCAGGAATGGCGGCGGAGGTCGCACTACTCAGATGGTAGCTCGGCGACGGGCTTTCTGGCTGTTACTGCAGTCTCTCCATCGCGCGAGGAGGATGGGTTTGTGGGCGGAGATGAAGCCGCTCCTGAAAGATCGACTATTCCCGGTGAGAATTGCGGCAACGAAAGAACGGGAACCCGTCTCCTCCTGTTCTGTTTCAGATGGCAACCGGTTATTGGGTTTCTCAAGCAATCTACGTCGCGGCCAAGCTGGGCATCGCCGACTTACTGAAAGACGGACCCCAGTCGTGTGTCGCATTAGCCGCTGCGACTGGAGCGGACGCCCCGTCGCTCTTCCGCTTAATGCGCGCCTTGGCAAGCGTGGGTGTCTTTTCGCACGTCAGCAGAGATTGCTTCGCTCTTTCCCGTCTCGCCGAGAGCCTTCAGACCGATATCCCCGCATCTCTTAGGGCGATGGTGATCACGGTCGGTGAGATTCACTACCAGGCGTGCGGGAACCTTCTTCATAGCGTTCAAACCGGATCCCCGGCCTTCAACAACGTGTTCGGAGCAAACTTATTCGACTACCTGGGACAAAACGTCGACGACGCCGATGCGTTTAATCAGGGTATGACGAATTTCTCGTCAATGTTGGCCTACGCAGTTTTGATGGCCTACGACTTCGCGGGAATCTCTTCCATCGTCGACATCGGAGGAGGCCAAGGTAAGCTCCTGGAGAAGATTCTGCAGTTCAATCCAGATATAACAGGCACGGTATTCGACACGACTTCGACAATCGAAAGGGCAAAGGAACAGCTTGGCAACACCGCACGGGGCAGGCGATGCTCATACGTTGCCGGGGATTTCTTCAGCTCGGTTCCACCAGGAGCAGACGCCTATGTTCTGTCGAGCGTGATTCACGATTGGGACGATAATCGTGCCATTACAATCCTTAGAAATTGCCGAAGAGCAATGGCTAAGAACAGCAAGATATTGCTGGTTGAGATGATTGTGCCGGACGCGGCTTCGGCGTCCTTCAGCAAGCTTATCGATTTGAACATGTTAGTGATGAACGGAGGACGGGAACGCACCATGGCTGAGTTTTGTGCTTTGCTCAATGCCGCCGACTACAAGCTCACGAGAATTGTTCCGACCATGGCTCCGCAGAGCGTGATCGAAGCCATCGCCAACTGAGTCGAACCAGGCGAGAGTGCGAATCTAGCCTGCATCCCGGACAATCCTGCAACGTACTTCGCTTACAGATTACGGCGAGGACATTTCTCGGATCATTGCTCGTGGCGCTGTTCGATCCCCTTCGGAAACCCAAGTGAATTCCAAATTGGATATGCCGTGGTGGAAGCACGTTTGGGGGTGGCGGCTCGCACATAGCTTTCCCCGCAAGGCATTGACTTGCCTGAGCTTGGCCCATAATATGGGCATCGCCACAGGACTACCTTTTTCCCCATGATCGGCGAAACATGATCGGCGAAACCATATCGCATTACCGCATCGTCGAGAAGCTCGGCGGTGGTGGGATGGGCGTGGTCTACAAGGCCGAGGACACCCGGCTGCATCGCTTCGTGGCGCTCAAGTTTCTTCCTGAAGAAGTAGCCAAAGATCCCCAGGCGTTAAGCCGCTTCGAGCGTGAAGCCCAGTCCGCTTCCGCGCTCAATCATCCCAACATCTGCACCATTCATGAAATCGACGAACAGGATGGACGGGCGTTCATCGTGATGGAGTTTCTGGAGGGGACGACCCTGAAGCATCGTATTGGGGATCGACCACTGGATACCGAAACATTGCTGGCGCTTGGGGTCGAGATCGCGGATGCGCTGGATGCGGCGCATGCGAAGGGGATCGTTCATCGCGACATCAAGCCGGCGAACATCTTCGTGACGGAGCGGGGCCATGCCAAAATCCTGGACTTCGGGCTGGCCAAGGTAGCGGCCTCGGGGATCATGGCGGCCCACGACATCACCCAGACAGAAGGTAGCGATCAGCACTTCACCAGTCCGGGCACCACCGTTGGAACCGCGGCGTATATGTCGCCGGAGCAGGCGCGAGGAAAGACGCTGGATGCTCGCACCGACCTTTTTTCATTCGGCGCGGTGCTCTACGAGATGGCGACCGGCAAGCTGCCGTTCCGCGGAGATACCACCGCGATGCTGTTCGATTCCATCCTGCATAAAACCCCGGTTGCATCGCTAAGGCTGAATCCTGAACTTCCTGCCAAGCTTGAAGACATCATCAGTAAGGCGCTGGAGAAGGATCGCGACATGCGGTATCAACACGCGACCGACATTCGCACCGACCTGAAGCGTCTGCAGCGGGAACTGGGCGCGGAGCGAAAAGAATCGTCCGGCCACGCAGAAGAAATCGAAGCAGAAGCGCCGGTAGCAGCAGAGTCGGTGAGACGTGGTTCCAGCGCCCAGCGGGTCGCTGCATCGTCCGGGACGCGGGCGGTGCCGGAGGAGAAGCCAGCGAGAGCATGGTGGAAAATCCTGGTTCCGGCGGGCCTGGTAGTGGCGGCATTGATTGGCGGCGGGATTTATTTTTCGCGCACGCGTCAAGCCACGCCTCTGACCGAGAAGGACACCATTGTGCTGGCCGATTTCGTGAACAGTACCGGCGACCCGGTCTTTGACGATGCGTTGAAGCAGGCGCTGGCAGTGGATCTGGGGCAATCGCCGTTTCTGAATGTGCTTTCGGATCGAAGGACGAGCGAAACCCTCCGGCTGATGGGGCGCGCTCCCGGCGAGCGAGTGACGCGAGAAGTTGCACAGGAGATATGTTTGCGGACCGGCAGCAAAGCGCTGCTCTCCGGTTCGATTTCCAGCCTGGGCAGCCAGTACATGGTGGGGCTGGAGGCGGTGAATTGCGGGTCGGGAGACACGCTCGCGAAAGAGGAGGCAGCGGCGTCGCGCAAGGAAGATGTAGTCAAGGCATTAGGCACCGTGGCTTTCAGCTTGCGAACCAAGCTGGGAGAGTCATTGGCTTCGGTGCAAAAGTTCGACGTCCCTATCGAGGCCACCACGCCATCCCTGGAGGCGCTGAAAACTTTCAGTATGGGTGTGACCACCCAGGGAGAAAGAGGAGACGCGGAGGCAATTCCGTTTTTCAAGCGCGCCATCGAAATTGATCCCGACTTCGCCATGGCCTACGCACGCGTAGGGATCTCGTATGCCAACCTGGGTCAGCCCAGCCTTGCGCTGCAAAATCTTCAGAAAGCGTATTCGTTGCGAGAACACGTAAGCGCGCGAGAAAAATTGCACATCACTGCCGATTACGCCTACGCCGCGGGCGAACTCGAAAAAGAAGCGCAGACTTATGTTTTGTGGATACAAAGCTATCCGCGAGATGCCATTCCACACATCAACCTGGGCGCTAACCTGACAGCTTTGGGACAGTACGAGAAGGGATTGGCGGAGAATCAGGAAGGTGTGCGACTCGAACCAAACAATGTGGCGGGCGTGGGCAATCTGGGACAGGACTATCTTTCCCTGGGTCGTACCGAGGAAGCCAAAACTACATTCGACCAGGCTCTGGTACGCAAGCTTGACGGAGGAGGCCTGCGGCTGTGGATGTACTATCTCGCGTTTGTGCGAGGCGATGCGGCTGGAATGGAGCAACAACTGGCTTGGGGAGCCGGCAAGCCGGGAGCGGAGGATCTGCTGCTTTCGGCACAATCTGATACGGAGGGGTATTACGGAAGGCTGACCAAGGCGAGAGACTTCTCGCGGCGTGCTACGGATTCGGCAGTACGCGCCGATTCGAAAGAGACTGCCGCATTGTGGCAAGTGAATGCGGGCCTGCGGGAAGCAGAGTTCGGTAACGCTGCGCAGGCAAAAAAGAATATTGTTTCAGCGCTGGCTTTGGCTCGAGGCCGGGACGTCAAAGTCCTGGACGCGCTGACGTTGGCGCGGGTGGGCGACGCGGCCGCAGCCAAGACAATGATTGACGAACTGGAAAAGAGCGACGGATCGAACACCGTCCTGAAACTGTACTGGATGCCGACTCTGAAGGCGGCAATTGAATTGAATAACGGAAATGCTGCGCAGGCCCTGGTCATTCTGGAAGCAGCCGCGCCCTACGAACTGGGCCAGCCGCCTCCGTTTGCGTTGGGCAGCCTATACCCAGCTTATCTGAGGGGTGAGGCGCAATTGGCGGCGCACAATGGTCCTGGAGCGGCGGCGGAATTCCAGAAATTCCTGGTGCATCGCGGCATCGTATTGAATTTCCCGCTCGCCGCTTTGGCGCGGTTAGGCTTGGCTCGGGCTTACGCCTTATCGGGCGACACGACGAAAAGCCGCGCCGCTTACCAGGATTTCTTCGCCCTCTGGAAAGACGCAGACCCCGACATCCCCATTCTGAAAGACGCCAAGGCGGAGTACGCCAAGCTGCAGTGAAGTTTTTTGGTCGGTTCTTCTTGGATAGCTAGTCCTTGGCCGGCTGCACTTTCCCTGATGTTGCATTCCGATACTCAACCGTTTGCAGGTGCTCGCAATACAGCACCAGCTCTCCGGGAACTTTGAACACCTCATAGGAAACTCGCACCATCCCCAGCGTCGGGTATTTCGGCCATTTTTCGAGATGAGTGCGGATGGTGTAAATCGTGTCTCCGATAAAAACTGGCTTGATGAAGCGCACTTTGTCGTAGCCGTAACTGAAAGTATGAGTATTGTTGTGCGCCATTAAGCCGAGGCCCAGGCTGAACACCATGGCACCCGCAATGAGCCGCCGGCCGAATGCGCCGTCGTCCTTGGCGAACACGTCATCGGCCACGTAAGGGTGCATGTCAAGAACCAGGGCGTTGAACGCCATGCTCTCGCCCTCGGAGATGGTTCGTCCGGATGGAGCGAGCGGTTTTCCCAACTTCGAAGTCCTCGTAGAGCCAGGTCTCCGCGTTCCAGACCGGAATCTCTTTGTGTTTGGCGGCATCGGGATTGGGATTCTTCACGATCATACCTCCGCGAGTCAAGCGATCTGTCGTATTGCGCTTACGCTGCGTGGCGTAGCGTGCGTTGAGCCATGCAATCAGATGGGAGTCGCTCACCTGACGTTTCAGACATTTGTTGATTTCTATTCCCGCAGCTTCGAAAAATCGGACAAATCCATCGAATCGAGGGCGCAGGTAAGCTGTTTGCAGCGTCTGCAACGTTCCCGAAAAAAATCCGTCCAGCTTCGGCGTCGATCATCGGATCGGTCCACGCCGACAGACTTGCGGGTTGGCCGCCTTCGCGGAAGTATGTTCCGCGCTGATGTTCCTGACTTACGAGCCATTTCGCGTATGCGATTGCTTTTTCCGGGTGCCGGCTTTTCTTGCTGATGGCAATGCCCGTCCCACCCAGCATGGTTCCCGCACAGCCTTGCCGGCCGGCTGCGGGGGCGTTGGCGAACTTCAACTGCACAGCCCTGCCGGCGCGCGAATAATTCGAATATCCAAAGCCGTAGGGGCAGTAGATCGCATCCGAAGTCGAAGTCATGAAATCGTAGACCTGGATCGGATTCCACTCCACCGAGTTGGGGTGGGCTGCCGAAATCAGGGTGTGGAGGCGATCTAAAACTTCTTGCCCAACCGCCTCGGTCGACGAAGAGTTCCGAGGCCTCGGCGATTGGGTGGCCAAGATTTGCGCTGAGCGTGAAGAACAGACTGATTGCATCCGTGGGGCAGGCCGGGACAACAATGAACTTGCCGAATTCTCGTGCCTTCCGCGCCAGGGTCAGAACCTCATCGAGAGTGTTCGGAGGCGCGGGACCAGACTGCTGCAACAAATCGGGTCGATAAGACGCAACCTGCGTGGCAGCGTCGATCGGCAACGCCCACAGGCCGCCCTGATACCAATACGAGTCCCACGAGGGTCCGACGGAATCGGCGGCGCAGAGAAGCTTTTCTGCTTCGGTAAGAAACGGCCCCAGATCGACCAGCACTTCGTGAGCAGCGGCATATCCCACGAAAGGATGGTCCACGATGAGCAGATCGTAGCGATCGACGTATTGCTCAATCGGGGCTTCGCCAAACTCACGCAGCGTGCGACGATCCCAGCGAATGGTCAGGCCGGGATTGCGCTTCTCATACTCCGGCGCTCCGTTCGAGCAGCGGAGCGTACCCGCGGGGATGATCCCAGGTCAGTCCGGTGAGAATGGTTTCCACATTTGCCTCGCAATTATGCAGTCATGATGTGGCTAAGACGGGCGGCACTCCACCAGCAATATGTGTTCGCAATACAACGCCACCTCGTCTCGCTGGTTCAGGACCTCGCAAGCCTCGACCACTCTTCCAAGGCCCTTTCGCTTGGGATCCACTTCTTTGTGCTTGATCGTGACCCGGGTATGTAAAGTGTCCCCGATGAAAACCGGCTTTGGGAATCGCACCTTGTCGTAGCCATATGTGAAAGCAACCGGATTGATCTGGGTCGCTGTGAGTCCGATGCCGATTGCGAAAGTCATGGTGCCGTGCGCGATCCGTTGGCCAAATTGTGTGTGGCGCGCAAATTCCGCATCGACGTGATGAGGAAAATAGTCTCCGGTATGACCCGCGTGAATCACAACATCCGCTTCGGTAATGGTTCGACCGGATGTGACTCTCTGCGCGCCCACTACGTAATCTTCGAAATACTGTGTCACGCGTCATTTCTGACCTGCGCCGGAAAGAAGTTCAGCCCGCTTGCCGCCGATGGCGGCGGAAAGGTGCCTGCTCGCTTCCGCCAGCGCCTGCTTCACTTGCGCTGTGCCTATGCGACTGCCGATCTGCGGCAAGAAAGGGCACGGCGATGGCGCCCACCGCCTGCCCATGCTGGTTTAACACCGGAAAGCTTATGTTCACTACTCCGCGCACCTGATAGCTGGCTAATTCCTCGTGCCCGCGGCGGCGAATCGCGTCCAAATGACGGGCCAGGCCTTTGGGAGTGCGATCGGCCTGAGCGACGGCGCCAGGTTTTGAGAATCATCGCCTGCGATTCTTTTTCCTGGAAGGCAAGGATGACGTGTCCGGAGGCGGTGTCGAGCAGGTCAATATTCGCTCCCAGGCGGACCGCGAAGCCCATCTTGCCGGGGGAATCGACTTGCGCCACCACGATGACCTCGCTGTGGCTGAGCATGGCCAGATGGCAGGACTGGCGGGTCATTTCGGCGACCTGTTGCATGAGCGGCCTGGCCGCGCCTACCAGACG
This sequence comes from Terriglobia bacterium, assembly GCA_963734265.1. Taxonomy (GTDB): domain Bacteria; phylum Acidobacteriota; class Terriglobia; order Terriglobales; family Acidobacteriaceae; genus JAIQFF01. The sequence goes on along the minus strand of CAVTGN010000004.1, from coordinate 137,980 downwards.
CTGTAAAGGATGATGCTTGTGAGCCAGTTCGAATAACTTGAGCGTGAGTTGGTAGCGTTCGTCGGTGCTCACCTGGCTGATGTAGCCGCGTTCGTCGAGACACACCAGCATTCGGAAAACTTCTCCAATCGTGCGCCGCAACTGATGTGCGATTTCGCTGTGAGTGAGTGCCTCGGGATCGTCGGCCAGCAACTCCAGGATGTCCAACCCTTTTTCCAGCGCCGGTGCGGTATATCGGATGGCGCGCCTGCTGGTGCGGTTGAGACGGCGAATGGCATGTCCGGCAGGCATGAAATTGGAACTAGCCTACTACAGTACTTTCGCTAATGAAAATATAATTTTATGTGTACAATGCTGAATTAGCTCAAAAAGTGCCAGGAGTCCTGCGTGGCCACATCCCTCCCGTCAAGTAACGACATCCTTCAAAAGCCCCTCAAGGGAATTTTGGTTTTGGACCTGAGTCAATTTCTATCAGGCTCTTTGGCTACGCTTCGCTTGGCGGATTTGGGGGCGCGGGTCATCAAAATTGAGAGACCCGGCGCTGGGGATCTTTGCCGCTCGCTTTATCTCAGTGACACTGATGTGCATGGTGAGAACACCTTGTTCCACGCCATCAATCGCAACAAGGAGAGTTACGCGGCAGATCTGAAAGACCCGCGTGATCTGAGCCGGCTGCGTCGCTTGATCAGCCAGGCCGACGTGATGGTGCAGAACTTCCGGCCTGGAGTCATAGAGCGACTGAAACTGGATTACGATCATGTCTCACAGGCGAATCCTCGTCTCGTGTACGGCGCAGTTTCCGGGTACGGAAATGCGAAACAGTGGTCCGATCGCCCAGGGCAGGATTTGCTCGCCCAGGCACGGTCCGGGATCATGTGGCTGAGCGGTGACGACGGCGATCCGCCGACTCCGATGGCCCTGGCGATTGCCGATATGTTGGCTGGGCACGGTCTATGCGAAGGAATTCTTGCCTGCCTGGTGCGTCGGAGTATTACCGGCCGCGGAGGCCTGGTGGAAACCAGTCTGATCGAAGCATTGCTGGATTTTCAATTCGAAGTGCTGACCACGCACATGAACGACGGACGCCGCCCACCAAAGCGCAGCGCCTACAGAAACGCGCACGCCTATCTGGCGGCGCCTTACGGCGTCTACGACACCGCGAACGGCTACCTGGCTTTGGCGATGACGCACTTGCCGACACTGGCTTCGCTGCTGGATCTGCCAGCGCTAAAAGAAATGGCCGATTCCACGGAGAGTTTCCGACGAAGAGATGAGATCAAGCGCACGATTGCCGCCCGATTGAAGAATCACACAACCGAACATTGGCTGGAAATACTGGATGCGGCCGACATCTGGTGTGCCGAGGTCTTGGATTGGCCAAAACTTTTTGCCAGCGAGGCATTCCGTGAAATCGATATGGTGCAGACCCTTACCGATGGGCAGGGCATTGAGGTGCTGACCACCCGTTGTCCTATTCGTCTAGATCGCAAGGTGGTCAAGAGCTCGCAGCTTGCCCCGGGAGTAGGACAGCACACGGAAGCGATTCAGAAAGAGTTTGGACTCTAGCTCGGAGCTACCTGCGAAGTTGTTAGTTCGATCACTCCGAGAGTTCGATCACCCCAGGCGGTACACACGAATGGCGTTGTCGTGGAAAAGTTTCTTTTGATTGGCAGCGCCTGCTTCTCGCGTGAGCGAATCCAAAGCCTCGACCCATTGCTGATAGCTTGCCGAGAGAGTGCAAACCGGCCAGTCACTTCCAAACATCACACGGTCCCAGCCAAAGCAGGAAATCACTTGATCCACATAAGGCCGAAGGTCGTCCTCTGTCCATCGCGCCGGATCGGCGTAGGCAACCAATCCGGAAACTTTGCAATACACGTTGGGAAGCTTTGCGATTTCCGCAATGTGCGAACACCAGGGATCAAGAATTCTTTCTTTTACCTGCGGAACTCCGCAATGATCGAGAATAAAGGTGACGTCCGGGCATGTCGACGCCAGATTGATGGCGATGGGAAGCTGGCGTGCCAGCACGCAAAGATCAAAAGAAAGCCCATAGTCCTTGAGGCTGGCGATATTCCGCTGGAAGGTTCTGCTCTGGCCAACCTCATCCGGCTGAGTATGTAGCACCCGCCGGATTCCTTTTACTTTGGGATGTCCGGCGATCTTGTCGACGTGGTTTCTGAAATCTTCTTTCTCGGGGCGCCCGCATGCCACGATGCCGGCCAATGGATTTTCCGATCGGTCTGCCAGAGCCAGCAGATAGCGAGTTTCATCCAGCATAAATGGTTCATCCACATCCGCTTCCAGATGCACGGACTTCACCACGTCCAGCCCCCGGGTCGCTTCAAGATAATCTGGCATACGGAAGGGGCGGTTCAGGCTGGGGACTGTTTGCAGCCACGAGTATCGAAATAACTCCGGGTCCCACAAATGCTGGTGCGTATCGACGATTTGCATGTTCATTCTTGTTTTCCGGCGAGACGATGCGATTCAACTATGCGGCATCGAATCGCGAATCAATCGAGATGAAAAACTTCTTCCATGCTGGCCCACCATTCGTCTTTTCCGCGAGTTTCAAGAGGACGCTGCATCGGCATCATGATGGCCCACCACTCCTGGGTTTTCGGATCGGCCGCCATTTTCGCCATGTCTGCCGGATAATCCGTGCCGTGATATTCGAAGTAACTGAAGAGCAGGCCGTCCTTCAGGAAGATGGAATAATTGCGAATGTTACATTTCTGAATCATTGCCAGCACTTCAGGCCACACCGCGGCATGATATTTCTTATATTCGTCCAATGCTTCCGGCCTTAACCCGATCAATGAACCATAGCGTTTCATGCTGCAATTCTCCTCGTCGTTCACTCGGCTGTTGTATCAAAGAAAACAAGAAGCGTTGCACAAATCAAGAGCGCTTCACTATATTCGATGCTCTTGGCAGTTGACCATAGAAAGGCATAAGTTCCTTTTCTGATCCTGATATATCGCAAATCATGAAAGAACAAAGAATTATTTCGCTGGAAACCAGAGATGTGCGCTTTCCTCTGCACGACGGCGCGGGAAGCGACGCGGTGCACTCCGGCTCCGAGTACGCTTTTGCCACAACTCTTCTGGCCGGCAGCGGCGGTCTCTACGGTACAGGGATCGTGTTGACTCTGGGCCAGGGCAATCAGTTGGTGTGCGAAGCGATCGAATTGCTTGGAAGCAGTCTGGTCGGCCAGGAAATCGAAGAACTGATGGCGGACTTCGGCACGGTCTCACGACGGCTGGCGCAGCATCCGCAACTGCGCTGGCTGGGGCCGCAGAAAGGCGTCATTCATCTCGCGCTGGCGTCTCTCACCAATGCCTGTTTTGATTTGTGGGCGAAGGCGCGAGGCGTGCCGCTGTGGCGGTTGCTTCTTGATCTAAGCCCGCGGGAATGTGTAAGCCTCCTGGATCTCAGCTATCTGGAAGACGTTCTCACTCAGGAAGAAGCAATGGCCATCCTGCAAGAACAACTGCCCACCGTGCCAGTGCGTGAGGATGTTTTGAGGCGAGGCTATCCCGGATACGACACTTCAGTCGGTTGGTTTCAGTATGAAGATAGCCAGGTGAAGGAACTGGCGCGAGAAGCCATGGGCCGCGGGTTTCGCGCCTTCAAGCTTAAAGTGGGATCTCCCGACCAGCAGCGCGATCTCCGGCGCGCATCCATGTTGCGTGACCTTGCAGGCCCCGACGCACTGATCATGGTCGACGCCAACCAGCAATGGACGTTGCCGGCGGCGCTTAAGGCATGCCGAGTCGCTGCGTACGGTTTCACCGTATTTCATCGAGGAGCCAACTCACCCTGATGACATTCAGGCGCACCGGACGCTGGCGGAGGCAATCGCGCCCACTCCGATTGCGCTGGGCGAGCACGTTCCAAATCGCATCATGTTCAAGAATTTCATGCAGGCAGGCGCAGTCCATTTTGTACAAGTAGATTGCACCCGGGTTGCAGGAATCTCGGAGTTCCTAACGGTCAGCCTGATGGCGCGGAAATTTGGGCTGCCGGTAGTGCCGCATGTTGGCGATATGGGCCAAATCCACCAGCACCTGGTTCTGTTCAATCACATTGCGATGGGGCACGACGCATTGTTTCTCGAATGCATTCCGCACTTGCAGGAGTATTTTGTTGCTCCAGCTCGGATTGAGAACGGAGTGTATGTAACGCCCCAAACTCCCGGTTGTTCTTCGGATTTAAAAGGGAGTGGCGCCGGCTGAAAATATGATTCAGCCGGTGACTCTCGTCTGGCCGCACCGCTCGCTTCTCGGCCATCGAGAGATACTCCGCGAAAACAATTTGCAAGGTGTGAAGATTGTCCCGTCCGCTGGTCTCTGGTTCGGAGTTGTCTTCGATTGCGCACATCAGCGAAGCCATCGGGCCGACAAACGCGTCGGGAATCCACATACTTTGAAGGCGGGCCGAAAACCAGTAACCGGGATTGCGTTTGGACATGAATTCCAGCGTGTCAGGGCGGCCGCTGGGATAGTTGTACATCAATCCGATCGTGCCCTTGATCACTCCTTCTGTTCCCTCGAAGCGAAAGATGGCATAGGGATCGTCCTGCCAGGTCGTGTGGCAAACGTCGATGAGAACCTGGAGGCCGGAAGGATATTCCCAAATGGATAGCGTTTTGGTTTCTGCTTCCGTAGTCTCGCCGGGAGCGCGCGTGCCGCTGGTGAAAACTGTCGCAGGCTCGCCGAATAGATATCGAAGGGAATCGATGTAATGAATGCTGTGGAACATGATCTCCAGGCGTTTGCCCTGATAGATCCACGGCCACAGACTCCAGTCGGTCTTGCAGTGAACCTGAATTGTGGCATAGGTAGGAGTGCCAAGCCACTTCTGATCGATGAGAAGGCGCGCGCAGCGGATGCCCGCATCCCAACGCATCTGCTGGTTGACAGCAATCTTCACTTTGGCTTGTTCGGCCAGTTCCACGCTGCGCACCGCCTTGGCGTATTCATCCGCGAAAGGCTTTTGACAGAGAAGATGTTTGCCGGCGGCGGTTGCCTGGGCAACGATTTCGACCTGCTGCGCCGGGTACACTGCTACGTCCGCAATCTCAACGTCGCCAGCGCGCAACAATTCGTCGACCGTCGCATATACCTTCGGGATACCGTGCTGTTTTGCGGTGCGCTCAGCTTGTTCATGGTTCTTGTCGGTGATTCCCACGACTTTGAATCCGGCCTTTTTGTAGGCCGGCAGGTGGGCGTAATTGACGATTCCGCCGGCACCGACAATGCCAATTCCACGGTCTGTGCGCCGCGGCATTTTCGGTTGGTAGTCGAGAGTGGGAAACGAGTCAGGCATTGGACAAGCCTTTGTCGGCAAATAGCCGGTCTTCGAATTCTTTAGAAACACATTCGCGAAAGACAGTTCTTATAGCAAGGCACAAATTTAAATTCAAGCGCCGAGTCGTGTGGCTTCCCATCTCCGCGATCTTTGCGGCGTTTCTTGGCGAACTTTGCGGTTAAAATCTCTTGCTCTTGTCTCGCGAAAAGTCAAAAGACTTTAACCGCAAAGAACGCAGAGAACTTCCGCAAAGTTCGCAGAGAAAAACTAAATTAGACGCGCTCCTGTCTCATCACGTTCATTGCTGCGCTAGTAGTCTTATGCGAGACTGCAAAAGCCCATGTTTCCTTCCTGGTTCCTGCCACGGCACTTCATGTTCTTATCACTGGCAGTGGCATCCGTATTTGCTCAAACTCCCGACACCAGGAAACCCCAAGAGCAAACCGTTAAACCTGATGTCGTCAGGCCTGATGTCGTCAAAGCCGGCGTCATCCATTTCGAGGACATCGCTCCCCAAGCGGGGCTAAACATGCTGAATGTCTCCGGCGGCGACGCGCACAAGGAATTCATCATTGAGACCACGGGCAATGGCGCTGTGATTTTCGACTATGACAACGATGGCTGGCCAGATATTTATCTTCCGAATGGTTCCACCGTCGAAGGCTTTCCCAAAGACCAGGCGCCCGACCGGGCATCTCTATCACAATAATCATGACGGAACGTTTACCGATGTTACTTTGCCCGCGGGCGTTGCGCGTTCCGGATGGGGCCAGGGAGGTTGCGTCGGCGATTACGATAACGACGGCTACCTGGATCTGTTCCTGACTTTCTGGGGCCAGAATATTCTTTTTCACAATAACGGCGACGGCACATTTACCGACGCCACCGAGAAGGCCGGTCTGAAGACGAGCAAGCCGCGAGTGGAGCACCGGGATGCAGTTTTGTGGACTACGACCGCGACGGCAAGGCGGACCTCTTCGTTGTCGCGCTACGTGGATTTCAGCTACGACTCCGTCCCCCGGCCGGGTCAGGGACAGTGGTGCCAATGGAAGGGAATCAATGTGATGTGCGGGCCGCGCGGACTGAAAATGTCCGCGAACGTCCTCTATCACAACAATGGCGACGGCACATTCGCCGACGTTTCACAGAAATCGGGCATTCTGAATACTTCCGGCTGTTATGGGCTGACTTCGATCACCGCCGACTTCGACGATGATGGCTGGCCTGATATTTACGTCGCTTGCGATTCCACGGCGAACATCCTGTACCACAACAACCGGGACGGCACATTCACCGATATCGCCAAGAAGGTGGGAGTCGCGTACAACGAAGATGGCGGCATGCAGGCCGGCATGGGACTGTCCGTCGCCGACTACACCCACAATGGCCATCAGGGAATTGTGAAAACCAACTTCAGCGACGACGCGCCAACCCTCTACCTCAATCGCGGAGACAACAATTTTGACGACGCCACCTACTCGGCTGGACTGGGCAGGATCAAGAATTGGCTGGGGTGGGGCGTGCAGTTCTTTGACTTCGACAACAGTGGCTGGCCCGGCATCCTGATCGCGAATGGCCATGTCTATCCGGAAGTCGACGGCAAAGGTTTGGGCACAAGCTATCGCGAGCCCAAGGTCGCGTACTACAACCTGCGTAACGGAACGTTTTCCAACATTACGGCTGATGCCGGGGCGGTGCTGAGCGAATCGCATTCCGCGCGCGGCATGGCTCTAGGAGATCTCTTCAACGACGGACACGAAGAGGCGCTGGTCAACAACATGAACGAAAAACCGTCGCTCTACTACAACACGGCGCCGGTCGGCAATTTCATCAGCCTGAAGCTGGTCGGCACAAAGTCGAATCGTGCTGCTTTAGGCGCCGTGGTCACTCTGGAACAGGGAAACGACAAGTACGAAAAAGAAGTGCGAAGCGGCGACGGCTACATTTCGCAGAGCGATTTGCGAGTACATTTCGGACTGGGCAAGGCACTGAAGGCAGACAAGGCTGACGATCCGCTGGCCCAGCGGGTTGGTGGAAACGCTGCAGAACCTGTCCGCCAATCAGTACTACACCGTGATTGAAGGCCGAGGCATCGATCCCGCGCAAACGCACGGAACGAGCAAAGTACAAATCGCTGCGCCGCAACAGAAAAAATAGATTGCTGAAATTGCTGGGAATCTAAAATGCTCACACCACGTTCGCCGCCGAGATGACCCCGATCGACAGCAGCAGTATTGCAATTCCCACCCAGCAGTAGGCAACGGCGCGCCGGCTTGCTCCTTTCCACTCCCCGAAACAGCGCCCCAGAACAGGGCCACGATAATGTCCAGGGTCATGAAGATGGGCCAGCCGACGATTCCGCCCAGAGTGCCGAGTGAAGCTGCTCCCACGCCATAAAGAACGGTTCCGCTGAACCAGAGCAGGCCCATCGAAATACCAAGCAGCCAATAAACCAGCGAGCCGTGTTTGCGGTAGACGCTCCAGGTATGGTTGCGACCGAGAAGATAAACACAGTAGACAAGATTTGCGAAGAAGCCGCCGGTCACGGTCAAGGCCCAGATTGGATTGGCCGCCATGGCGGCGCTTGCGCCGGTGCGCAGCGCGCGCAATCGCAGCTCGTCGCCGAATAGGAAACTGAAATTCAGCATGGACGAAAAAATACCGGAGAAGACGCAAATCACGAGACCAATGGTGAAGCCCGATGCGGAAGAGTTCTGAGACAGGTCGCGTTCTCTAATCTGGCCGGCGCGCGCGAGGAACACCAGCCCAACCGTCATGACAATTGTTCCCAGAATCAGGCCCAGACCTCGGGTGCGGGAGAGTTGTTCGGGATGAAGAATCGCCAAGGGGAACAACGAGCCGAATGAGGCCGTGATGCCGAGGATCAGAGCGAACCCGAGCGCCATGCCGACTCGACTGATGCCGAGTCCGAAGAGAGTTGCGCCTGTGCCCCATGCCACTCCGAAGAGCACAACCCGAATCAGAGTAGCCGACGATGCTCCGCCAAAGACGTCCACCAGATTGGGAACGGTCGCAAAGGTCACGATCCAGGGGAACACCAGGAGCCCGGAGAAGGCAAACAGCAGCCAGCTATTTTCCCATTGCCACCCAGTCATTCGCTTGATGGGCGCCGCAAAACTGCCATTCAGATATGGCGGCAAGAACCACAATCGCGATTCCCCATCCGATGTTTGAGTGCATCAGTCTCCTTGCAGCGAGCGCACGCAGAAAACCCACTCGACCTAAGGTGAAGGAGGTTTTGGGGACGGTGAGTCGGCTGGTCTGGCAAACTTTGAGTCGTCCACGGCCACGTTGTCATGCGCTTCTTCGATTTGAATCGTGACGCGCGAGCCGGGGCGGGCGATGATTCTTTGAAATGGTATCTTCACGCCGCCCTGGTCCCGATAATCCGCATAGTCGATTTGCGTTGGATTGCGTCCCAGCGGCGAATCGACGTAGCGCAACACTCGCAGCAGCAGGCCGGAGTGTTCATCGAAGTAAAACTTGACCGGCGGTTCCCCGGTATTGATCCCGGAAACCACATACACGTCGTGGTCTCCGATTTTCTCCGGTTTTCCCGGGCGCAGCTCGCTGAACAACTGCTTTACGTGTAGTGGCAATTGCAGATCCACCTCGGCTCGGGAGGAAGCCACCTCCCCAGCGGTAAGGTCATGCACCGGCCGATTCGGAGCTGAAGTCCAACCGGAGTTTCCATCGTACGCGGTAGTGTTATCTCCATTGGGCAGATGGATGATCGACATTCGCTTGCCGGGAACTTTGCTGAAAATGTCGACCGGGAAAACGCCGTCCGCCGAGATTGATAGTCCCTTTTTCCACCCGCGTGGACAACTTGCCAATTGCGGGTGCGCCGCCGAGGGCATCGAGATACTTGGCGAAAATCTGCTCGGCAGGGCGGAACGTCGGGAGGGATTGGGCCATGCTCGTCTTCTCGTCCTGCACCTGTCCGGCTGCAGCCTGATTGCCTGCTTCCGCGATGATTGGCGTGGCTACCGGATGAGAGGATCCGTGATGGCAGGAGTAACAGGTCACCTCGCGCTTTCGCTCGAAATTTTCCTGATTGATGGCGAACATCATCTGCATCATCTTGCGAGCAGTCTGCTTGGGCTTCTTGTCGTCCTTCTCGGGCGCTCCCTCTACATGGCAGAAACTGCACTCCACTCCGAGAGAGTAGGTAATGAATTGCATCGCGGGGATCAGTTGGTCCGCGGGTACACCCTTCAGAACCTGGATGTTTTTGTAAGCCTCATCCGTCATTCTGGTTTTGGGCGTTGCTGGTTTAGCTCGGGCTGGTCTGTCCGCCCGCAAACGAGAGTGCGATGATGAGTCCCAGACCGGCAGCCATCCAGTTCCGTTTCTTGCTGTTCATGCTTCCGTTCTCCCAAATCAATCTGGCAGTGTAGCAAATGGAAAAGAGATTCCAGGCGCCTACTGCTAGATCGGAGCCTGCCTGCGATGCCAGCGCGAGTCCTATTGAACCGCACGGTGTTTCCGTTGCAAAACTCCCCATTGCTCGCGGCAGCGATTTTAGCTACAGTGCGCTGAAATGTCCTGCCGGCTGCTCGTGGTAATTCTCGGACTACTGGCGTGTTCGCCCAGGTTTGCCGAGGCCCAGGACATCGATGCTAATCCCACTCCGCAGAGCCGCACTCCGTCGACCATCGCTGACCAGATCACTGATCCTGCGGAGCATGATGCGTTTTTGGCTCTTTTCAAGCCGTCCCCACCCGAACAAATGTTGCAGCACGCGAAGTATTTTCTTGAAACATTCCCGCAATCGTCTTTTCTTGCACAGGCCTACGAAGTGGCTGCCCGAGCCTGTTTCGATCTGCAGGACTATCGTATCGGGTTTGAGCTATGCGGAAAACTCCCTGCTGCTGCTGCCGGAAAATTCCTTACTGCTGGTCGCGGTTGCGGATGTCGAGGCGCGCGAAGGCCACAACGACGCCGCAATAGTTCATGCGCGTGATGCCCTCGACGATCTCGATCGTTTCGGTCCTCCGGCCACGGTCACGCCGCAAGACTGGCCGGAACTGAAACGAAAGCTGGCTGCCTCCGCGAACTTCGCGCTGGGACGTGCTTCGCTGGCGAAAGCGCTTGACCTCCCTGCGGGCCAGGAACGCACTTTACTTGTTCGCGACTGCGAATTGTCTCTGTCCAAGGCGCAAGAGCTTAATCCGTCCGATCCGGAGGTGACGTACCTGCTTGGCCTGGCTCACCTGGTGTCCGGAAACTTGAATCTGGCGGCGGGCAACTTCGCCAGGGTCTACCAGGGTGGAAGCGAGTTTGCGCCAGAATCTTTGCGGAATTTGCAATCCATTTACAAGGCGCTCGAGACGAATACCGGAGTAAGTTTTGAAGAATTCCTCAAGCAATCCGAGGCATCCGAAATGACGTCACGAACCTCCACCGCGCAGGCGGAGAAGCCGAATGCACCAGTGGCGGCGGAATACGCTGGATCGGAGGCGTGTCGGACCTGTCACGGAGAAATTTACCGGGCGTGGTCGCAATCGGGCATGGCAAAGATGCTTCGCCCCTATTCTCCGCAGAATGTGATTGGCGATTTCCAAAGCCACAATGAATTCTATTTGGACGACGAAATTAGTCGCAGCGCCGCAACACCGCAAGGAGCTGAGAATCACGATCGAGCGTTGTTCGCGCGGATGATCACCCGCGACGGCCGGCATTACTTCGATATCCAGCAGCTCTGACGGCACATGGCACAGCTACCCGGTGGACTACACCATCGGTTCCAAGTTTCAGCAAGCGTATGCGACGACGTTGCCCAATGGCCAGATTCATGTCTTTCCGATCCAGTACAGTGCTCTGCGCAAGCAGTGGATCAACTACTGGAAAGTCATTGATCTGCCGGGGAGCGAGCGGGCCGATCTGCGTTCATGGGAGAAATTGGGCGCAGCTACCAGCTATCAGGCGATCTGCGCCGTCTGTCATACCAGCCAGTTACGCAATGTGAAGGGCGGCGGTTTTGAGGTCGACGATTTGCAGTTCAAGGAGCCGGGCATCAATTGCGAGATGTGCCATGGCCCCTCTCTGCAGCACGTCGTGGACTTGTCGATGGGCAATCACGATCCTAAGCAGCCGCTCGATCCGCCGGTCGATTTCCAGGACATCGGCAATCGTGATTTCGTGCGCATCTGCGCGCAGTGCCACATGCAATCTGCGATTCGTACGCCTGGACCCGCGGGCGAACTGAATTATCTGCCCACCAATCATTTCTTCAGCGAGAATCCCGAGGATTCCTTTCGGAGATTTCTCCCGCAAGGGTTTCTACAAGGACGGCCGATTTCGCCAGACCACGTTCATTGTCGAAGCGCTTGAGCGTTCGCAATGCTTCAGGAAGGGACAAGTGAGCTGTGGCACTTGCCATGATCCGCACAGCCACGATCCGCATGGCCATGATCCGGAAGGACAGGCGGGGTTGAATCAGACATCCTTGAAATTCCGCGACCAGCCGGATCTGATGTGCGTAGGCTGTCACAGCGATCTCAAAAGTGACGCGGCTGTGGCGGCTCACACCCACCATCGCGTCGACTCCGAGGGCAGCCGTTGTGTTGCCTGTCATATGCCGCGCATCATGGATGCGCTCCTGTTCGAGGCTCGCACCCATCAAATTGATGACATTCCCAAGGCGGAAATGACGCTGCGATTTGGTCAGCAGGAAAGTCCGAACGCCTGTTTACTCTGCCATGCGGAGAAGAGTCCGCAATGGCTTAGCCAGCAACTGTCGACCTGGAAGCCGGGCCCTCCATGAAGGTGGCTGCGATTCAAGACGACTCGCGGCCTGCGCAGATTTGTTTCTTTGTGTCCTGCCCGTTCTTTCCCTGGGCCGGTTTGTTGGCTTCATGCTGCCCTGGTTCTTGCCGCTCTTTCCGGCACTCCAACTCGGGCTGCCGGCGAAGGATCGCCACAGACTGCGAGCGTGGCTGGCGGCTACGTCGGATCAGTCGCCTGTGCGCAGTGTCATCGCGAAATCTACGATGCTTATTCCCGGACCGACATGGGCCGGTCGATGTTGGCGATAACCCCAAATCTATTGGGAAAAATTTCTACGTCAGCCACGATTTTCGACCAGCGCCTGAACCGCCACTTCGAAACCTTTGTGAAAGACGGAAGCCTTTACCAGAGCGAATATGAAGGCGAAGCGAATGCGCAGAACCTCCGTGACACCCACAAGGTGGATTGGATCATCGGTGCAGGAGCAAACGGCTTTGGGGCGATCGTGCGTCGCGAGAACTATCTGATCGAGGCGCCGCTCTCGTTTTATTCGAAGACGAACAATTGGGCGTTATCCCCGGGCTACGAATTCGCAGACTATGGCTTCAGCCGTCCTATCCTGCCGGGGTGCATTGAGTGCCACAGCGGCCGGCCGGAGGTAATCTTCGACGGCAACGGACGTTTTCGAGATCCGCCATTTAGCTGAACTCGCCATTGGCTGCGAGAACTGCCATGGGCCTGGTGAATCCCACGTGGCGGAAATGCAAATCTCGCCCGAGGCTGGTGGTGGAGTCGATTGTGAATCCGGCAAAACTTTCGCCCTGGCTGGCCGACAACATTTGCATGTCCTGCCACCAGATTGGCGATGCGCGAGTGCCGCAGGCAGGAAAGCAGTACCGCGACTTTCGTCCGGGCACGGCGCTTGACGACACTTTCGCTGTCTTCCTGGTTCCGTTTGGGCCCGGCTCCGCGCCGAAGGATGACTTGCTCGAGCATTACCTTTCCATGCGTCTCAGCAAGTGTTACCGGAACAGCCAGGGCAAGCTTGGCTGCATCAGCTGTCACGATCCGCATGTCGCAGCCTGGACGAGAGGAAGCTCCCGCCTATTTCCGGCAGAAATGTCTCGCCTGTCACACGGAGAAAAGTTGCGCCGTGCCGCTGACCATTCGACAGCGGAAAAATCCGCCTGATGATTGTGCGAACTGCCACATGCCCAAGCGGGACGTAACCGTGATCTCGCATTCGGTTCTTACCAACCATCGCATTGTTGCCGAAGCCGACGAATCGTTTCCCGATTCTGCTTTTCACATGACCACTTCACAGCTACCTGATCTCGTTCACTTGAGTGCTATTCCTGGACGACAGAGATGCTCCAACTAACTGACTTTGTTGCAGGCCTACGGCCAGGTGATGCTTTCTCATCCCGAGTACCGGCAGCGTTATTGGGCATTGGCGAAACAACTGGAAACCACCGAACCGGAAAACATTTTCGTGCTTGAGGCGCTTGGCGGACTGGTCGCTGCAACAGAAAACAAGCGAAGGAGTGACGGCGGCGATTCGCTATCTTGACGACGCGGTCAAACAGGGCGCCACGAATCCAGCGGATTTTCAGCAACTCGGCAACCTGCTGATTGCATCGGGCCGAGAATCCGAGGCGGTTAGCATCCTTACAAAAAGCAATTGATCTCGTTCCCCTACGATCCGGAATCCTACCGGTCGCTGGCCAGGAGCTACATGTTGTCGCAGAAAAAAGCGGAAGCTTGTGAAGTGCTCGGCAAGGCAGCTGCAACTGTTTCCGCTCGATCCCGGCATCCGTAAAATGTCCAAGGATTGCGAGTCTGCCCGAGTAGCCGGAAGCCGAAACTCCAAAGTGGACGCGCGAGCGAGCTAAGCCCGAACAGAATGGTTTTTTCCGCCGGACGAGCGGGCCGCCTGTCGCGGTAACCCGCGCATGGAATCCCATGGCTATCGAGATAGAGCGAGCGGCACTCGTAACCGCATCGGCCAGAGTTGCGACCTGACCAAGGCTCAACCGGGTAACCGGACCAGAAACGCTGACCGCGCCCACCGCCTCGCCTCGGGAATCCAGTATGGGAGCGCTGACGCAGCGAGCTCCCGGCACCGCTTCCTCATCGTCGAGCGCGTAGCCCTGCCGCTGGATTTTCTGAAGCTCACGGCGAAACTGCACCATGTTCATGATGGTTTTCTGGGTTGAGGGCTGAAAGCTGACCGTGCTCAAGATGCTGTCTCTGCACGTCGTCGGGCAGAAATGCCGCGAGCGCTTTGCCGAGAGCAGTGGCATGCAGAGGCCGGCGCGTTCCTACTCGCGAAGACAGCCGGAATTCGTGGGGACTCTCCATCACCTCGACGTACAGCACGGTGTTTTGATCGAGTACGGCAAGGTTTACGGTTTCCTGGGTCGACTTCCACAACTCCCACAGGACGGGTCTCGCCACAGTCTGCAGGTTGGCCTGAGGATTTACTCGGGCGGTCATCTGCGAAAGCCTGGGTCCGATCAGATACGTCCCAGCTTCGGTGCAGATGAGATATCCCTCCCGCTCCAGGTGTTTGAGAAAGCGATGAGCGGTACTCTTGTGAATTCCGGTGGCATCGGAGATTGCCTTGAGTCCGAGTCCGGACCCGGAGCCTTGCAGCGCTTCCAGGATCTTCAAGACTTTCGAGATCACACCTACCGGTGCTGAAGCGGATTTCGGCCCCCGTGCCATATCAATTCCGACCTCTAGTTTGGTATGTCTACCGACCTTACATCGCGCCGACTAGAAATGAGACAATATTTCATCTAGATGAACCTAATAGTACTACGCCAGCGAAAATCAGTAGCTCTTGTACCACATAGTGAAACGGAGTTCAAGTATATGAAATTTTTTGGTTGACAACATTCCGAAGCCAGTGCTAAACCATCCCTGCCGACGGCTGTGCTTTTCCGTCTCCTTTCGTTGACTTGGGGTTTTTCGCCGGAAGCGTGGTTGAGATTCGGGAACCGCGATGCTGCCCACGAAGGCAAAGATCGCGAGGAGGAGCTTCGATGACTCGCAGGATTTCCTCAAGAACTTCCAAGCGGTGGATTTTCAGCCGGACACTGGTCGTCGGGCATTGGTATTGTTTCTGTCGATCGCCGGAAGCACTGAAGCGCAGGTCACGGCCTCAGTCAACGGCACGGTGCGCGATACCACGGGCGCTGTGATCGCGGGTGCGGACGTGCTGCTGCATAGCAACGACACCACACTGAACCGCATCACGACGACCAACGACGCCGGATACTACTACATCGCCGACGTCAAGCCCGGCAACTACGAACTCAAAGTAACCAAGCAGGGATTTCGTAGCGCGATCCAGACCGGCATCAACCTGGTGGTCAATCAAAGCGCAAGCCTACAACCTGACCTTGTCTCCCGGCTCAACCACGGAGAGCGTCACGGTGCAAGCTTCTGCTCTCGGCCTGGAGACCTCCACCGCGGAGCTGGGCGTCGCCGTCGTAAGGCAACAGGTGAATGACCTGCCGCTGAACGGACGTAATTTCACCCAGATCCTGAACCTCACTCCGGGCGTCAGTACCGTGAACGTCTCACAGAACGCCCAGGGCAGCGGCGGTATCTGGTCGAACCCGATTGGAACTTTTTCCTATCCGTCGGTGAACGGCCAAACCAACCGCAGCAATCTTTTCCTGCTGGATGGTATTAACAACCAGGGTTCCTTCGGAAGCACCTACGCCGTGGCCCCGATTGTCGACGACATTCAGGAGTTCAAGGTGCAGATCGCACAACGACGATGCCTCTTTCGGCGGCGCCATGGGCGGCATTGTCAACGTCGTAACCAAATCCGGAACCAGCAAGTTTCATGGCAGTGCATGGGAGTTCCTGCGTAACGCATCAACTGACGCGCGGCCAACCCTGTTGCCTCAAGGTGTTCCGTTCCAATTCCAACAGAACCAGTTCGGAGCCACCCTGGGCGGGCCCATTCCTCTTCCCGGCGAGAGCGCACAAAGGAAAACGTTCTTCTTCCTCACGTATGAGGGATTTCGTCTGCACAACAGTTCGCAGAACTTTTACATCACGCCGACCGCAGCTCAGCTTGGGCGGAGACCTCTCCACGATTACAGGACAGATTTTCAATCCCTTCAGCGTGGTGGCGAATGCAGGTAGTCCGACTGGCTTCAGCAATCAGCCCTTCATGTGCGACGGCGCCGGAAATCCCCTGCCCGCGAACAATGGAATTCAAGGGGCGGGCGTTCCCTGCAACAAGATTCCGGCCAGCATGTTGAACTCAACCACGGTCGCTTATGCTCAAAAATTGTTCCCGGCACCAAATCTGGTGGGAAATCCCAACTTCAACGGATTGGACACGACCAAGACAATCACTCGCCAGGACGAAGGCAGCGCAAGGATCGACCACCAGTTTGGTGAGCGCGACAACGTCTGGGCACGTTACAGCAGTTTCAGGCAGCCGGTCACCGGAAGTGGTGGGTTCGCCGGTCTAATCCATGATCAGGTTACAGACGGATACAACTTCGGAGTGAACTACACCCACTCATTTTCCACCAGCGCATTGCTGGAACTGACGTTCGGACGTAACAACGTGAACATCGACCAGGGCACGAACTATGCCGCCGCTGGGGCTGACTTCGGAACCCAGATCGGCTTCTCGCCCAATTTTGCCGGTGGCTTTATTGGCGGCGTTGCCATGATTCCGACCGCAGTGATCTCGGGTTTCATCGGGAACTCGAACCCTAGCGGTCACGGCGCCGCGCAGACTGACGATACCCACGTTTCTGATATCTGGGAGTGGCAGGGCAACTTTACCAAAACTCACCTTCACCACACGTTTCGGATGGGCGGAACCTTCGCCACCAACAATGCAGGCGCGCTCTACCTGAATTCCTCCGTGATCTTCAGTGCGGCCAACACGGGAAATGCCGCCGATTTATCGCAGGGCGGCAACTCGCCTGGCGTCTTTCCTTCTGGGCGTTCCGAACAACGCCTCGCGCAGAAACACGATCGAGACCGAGCACGGCGGTTGGGTGGACGGCTTTTATTTCATGGACCAGTGGAAGGCCACCAGCAAGTTGAGCGTGAATCTGGGACTTCGCTATGACGTCACGTTCGTTCCACGCTACGGCGATAACGAACACGCCAACAACTTCGTCGGCGATACCGATTTCAACACCGGGACATACATCCTGGAGCGAAATGCTCCGGATTGCTCGCAGACGAACGCAGCACCCTGCATTCCAGGGGGCGCTCTGCCGCCGCACGTAATCGTGACGCCGCTGGGCGACGGAAGAATTTTCTACAATGACTACAAAAATTGGCAGCCGCGAGTTGGAGTCGCGTACCAATTGTTCAATCGCACCGTGCTGCGCGGCGGATACGGCAGGTTCTACGATAACTGGGCCGCGATCACTCAAACGGCGCAGAACTTCGAAGGTACCTGGCCGGACATGGGGCAACTCGGGGCCAGCAATTTGAACCCCTTGACCTCGGTTCCGACCGCCAGCGTCACAGATCCATTCAGCCTGGGCACCGGCTCTCCGCTTCCTCCGCCGACCCCATTCAATCAGGTCACATGGTTCGCAGATCCCCATCTGAAACGGCCCTACTCGGATGATTGGAACTTCGGAGTGCAGCAGGAACTGGGAACGAACACGGTTCTGACCGTGAACTATGTAGGTTCACATGGCGACAATCTCGATATCAGCACCTTCGCCGACACCGCCACAACTCCGGGACCTGGTCCAATCACGGCTCGGCAACCATTTCCCTACCTGACGCCGGCGCCCTTCGACAAGAGCGTGGGTCACAGCAGCTATAACGCCTTGCAGGCGTCCTTAAATGGCAGATCAGTACATGGGCTGACTTATCTCGTCTCCTATACCTGGTCGAAGGCACTGGATATCGGTTGCACCGGCTGGTATGGAGTGGAAGGTTGCTCGACTCAGACGCCATACGACTTGAACCGCGACCGCGGTCCGGCTGCAACCGATTTGCCGCACATCTTCTCCGCCGCCTGGGTTTACGAATTGCCCTTTGGCAAGGACAGATTCAGCTCGGGCAGCCGGGTAGTGAACTACCTGATCGGCGGTTGGACATTGAACGGAATCCTGTCGTTCAGTTCGGGGCAACCGTTTGATGCGGGCGCCAGCGGCGACATTGCGAACACGGGCAATTTGAGCTACACCACTGGCTACGGCTACGAGCGCGCCAATCTTGTAGGGAATCCCTACCCGTCGCAACAGTCGCCGCACGAGTGGCTGGACCCGGCGTCGTTCCAGGTTCCCGCGCAATTTACATTCGGAAATCTGGGCCGGGACTCCCTGCGTGGCGACTGGTCGAAGAATCTCGACCTTTCGATCTTCAAACGGGTTCCGATTACAGAGGGAATACGGCTCGAATTCCGCTTTGAAGCTTTCAACGTCACCAATACTCCGGTGTGGGGATTGCCGGCGAATAACCTCAACGGCCCTAACTTCGGAGTCGTGTCGAGCACCGCAAATACGGCACGGCAGTTGCAATTCGGGCTAAAATTCTATTTCTGAGGCCGCACAGGACAAGCACGGGTTCAAGCTGTTCTTGCAGATCGATAAAACCATTCAGGCGGGTACCGGCTGGCCGAGTCCCCGCCTGAATGTTATCGGGTGGAAACGTTCCCTTCTTTATTCTTAATTCTTATTGCGTAGTACTCCGATTCGAATGCCTGCGTGGATAGTGTCGAGCCGCTCCACACTTCGTAGCCAAGCAATCGTCCAGTGGCAGGATCCGACGGTCAAAGGAATGTCTGCAATCGGGATGAAATCGACCGAGTCGAGGATGCCCTGGCGCCTGGAGCTTGCGGCGTTAGTCGTTGTCGTGGGCGCGATCTGCACGTTTGCCCAAGACTCTCCCTCGACCCGCAGCGGTACGTCGAGTTTCAAGAGTTCCGTGGTTTTGCCAAAGGCGTGCGCCAGTCAGGCACAAAAGTCCGAGAAGATTGCGGCCCTGATGGAGAGCCTTCAGGGTCATCCGACAGCCGGAGCCTACAACACTCTCGGTGTCCTGTTCGCTCAGGCCGATAGCCTCAACTGCGCCGTCCCAGCCTTCCGCTCTGCCCTGAAGTTAGAACCACAAAATTGGGAAGCCCACTATAATCTGGCGCTCGCGCTGCTCAAGACTGGGGATCGCGCGGGAGCAAAGCAGGAGTTAGAAGCTGCGGTCCGGTACAAACCAGACTCCGTGAGTTCCCACTTCGCCCTCGGATCTCTCTTGCAAAGTAACAATAAGTTGGACGAGGCCGCTGAAGAATTCAAAACCGCTCTGAAGATCGACGCCCAGTTCGTGCCCGCGTCGCTCAAGCTCAGTCAGGTTCTCACCAGTCAAGGAAAACTGGCGGCTGCGATTGCTTGCCTGGAGGACGCGCTCAAGCAATCGCCACCCGCCGACCAGGAGGAGGCATTGCAAGCCAGCCTGGGCCTCGCCTATGCCGAAAGCGGTGACCCAAAGAAAGGCCTTGAAACACTCACGCAGTCTGGTCGCAAAGCAGCCCGACTCCGCCGATGCGCACTTCAGTTTGGGGCTGCTTTACGGCAAAAGCAGTCAGCCCGCCGATCAGGACGCCGCGCTCGCACAATATAAGGAGGCATTGCGGCTGGACCCCGGCATGGAGCCCAGTCGGCTCGCCCTGGGGCGCTTATTGCTGTCGCGAGGAAACTGCTCGGACTCGATGCTTGCCCTTCAGATGTACACAAAACACAAACCACGCGATCCCGAAGGGTTCCATGCACAAGGCTTGTCGTACAAGTGTCTTGGACGTGTGAACGATGCCATCGAGTCACTGCAGCCAAGCGGAGCGTTTGGACCCGAACAACGCTGCAAGTTCACTACGACCTCGGTGTCATGCTGGCGCAGGCTTCGAGGACATCTGACGCGATCCAGGAACTGAAAGTCGCCGCGCGAATGGATCCGAAGGACCCGGAAACTCACCACCAGCTCGCCCTGCTGGTCGAAAAAGCCGGGAACAAGGAAAGCGCGCGAGCTGAAGAGGCGAAATTCAAAACCCTCAGTGGGCAACAGGATGGGAATGCGGCTGCAGGAAAGTTGAACGCCGAAGCCAATCAATATCTGCTGGCCGGCAATGCGAGTGCTGCGGTCAAGAGCTATCGCCGCGCCCTGGAACTCAATCCCAAAGATGCCAAACTGCACTACAACCTTTCGCTGGCGCTCGACCGGGCGGGAGATCGTGTAGCGGAGACGCAAAGAGCTTGAGCAAGCCGTCGAGCTTGACCCGAATCTCGCCGTAGCGCACAACCAGTTAGGTCTGCTGGCTCTGCAACAGGGGCAACTCACAGCATCAGAACAGAGCTTTAAGAAAGCGCTTTCAATTGATCCGAAATATGCCGAGGCCCAAAGCAATCTCGGCGTCCTATATAGCCGGCAGGGAAGGGGCGCGGAGGCAATTGCACTCTTCCAACAGGCAATACAAAGCGATCCGCACTACTCGAAAGCCTATGTCAATTTGGGGCTCATTCTTCTCCAGCAACGCGCCGTAGAACAGGCGGAGCAGCAATTTCGTGCTGCGATTCAGGCGGATCCCAATAATCCTGGCGCCTACTCGGCGCTGGGGATGCTGCAAGTCAAGACCGGACGAGGAGCAGAGGCGGTCCAGACCTTTCGGAAAGCATTGGCGCTTGAACCGGATTCCGCCGAAGCCCATCTGAACCTGGGTATTGCGCTGGTGGACCAGTACAACCGGCCCGATGGCTTCAAGGAATTCACCGAGGCCGCGCGCCTGAATCCCGGCTTTGCCGCGGCTCACCTCAACCTGGGGCGCTTTTTCTTCGAGACCGGAAAGTATGAAGACGCAAACCGGGAGCTGGAATCGGCGGTTCGGCTGCAGCCCAATCTTGTCGGAGCACTCTACTTTCTGGCTTTGACCGCGAAACAAACCAACCAATTGGATCGGTCCACCGAATACTTGCAGCGGGTGGTTGAGCTTCAGCCGAACAATGCGGACGCACAATACTTGCTGGGCCAAAATCTGGAGCGTCTGGGTAAACAGGACGCCGCTTTGGCGCACTGGAAGGCTGCGGTGAGCGCCGATCCCGATCATTCCCAGGCCTTGTACAACCTGGCGAGAGCCTTGAACAAATTGCACGATCCTGAAGCGCAACAATATCAAGACCGGTTCGACGCTCTGCAAAAGCGCCAGCAAGTGACCGATCGCATAGAGCAATTGGGCAACTTCGCGTTGGAAGCCGCCAATGCACAGAACTGGCCACAGGCCGTGGCGCAAATGAGCGAGGCTATTCAACTTTGCGGGAACTGTTCGCAAGGCGCGCACCTGCACCGGAACCTTGGCCTGTTCTACGGGCGAACCGGCAAGATCGGCGAAGCCGAGAAAGAATTGCGCACCGCGCTGGACTTGCAACCGAATGACGCGGACGCCCAAAAAGCTCTAACCGTTCTCGAAAGCCTGCAGACGGCGCAGGCAAGATAGGGCGCTCGGGCCGGGGGAAGCGGTGCCTGACCTGCGGCCGCGGATGCGACGCCGCACGGTTCACGTACTTGGTGGAGGAGGGTGTTCAACTGGAAAACGGAGGCAACTCTCAGCGTCTCGCTCATAAAGTCGCCGTCGTGACCGGGGGCGCGAGCGGGATTGGACGGGCGATCGCCACAGCCTTCGCCCAGGCCGGCGCTTGCGTCCACGTTCTCGATATTGACGAGGACGCAGCCCGGGGCGTGGTGGCCGAGATCACGCAGGCCGGCGGGAACGCCAAGGCCTATCGTTGCGACGTTTCGGTTCAGGAGGAGGTTAAAGTCGCTTTTAACAAGATATTCCAGAGAGGCCACGTAAATATCCTGGTGAACAACGCCGGCATCTCGCACATCGGCAACCTTGAAACTACCCCGGAAACCGATTTCGACAAAATCTATTGCGTAAATGTAAAAGGCATGTACAACTGCATGCTGGTCTCAGTTGGTCACATGAAACAGAACAACGGAGGCGTGATTCTGAATATGGCGTCGGTGGCGGGGACATCCGGACTTGCCGACCGCTTTGCCTACTCCACCAGCAAAGGCGCGGTAGTGGCCATGACCTATTCGGTCGCGAAGGATTATCTGTCACACCGCATTCGCTGTAACTGCATCTCGCCGGCAAGAGTCCACACCCCCTTCGTGGATGGCTTCCTTCATCGCAACTATCCCGGCAAAGAGCGCGAGATGTTCGAGAAGCTGGAGAAGTCCCAGCCCATCGGCAGAATGGCCGCGCCGGAAGAAGTCGCGGGGCTGGCTCTTTTTCTTTGCTCAGATGAAGCAGCGTTCATTACCGGAGTGGATTATCCCATTGACGGGGGTTTCATGAATCTCCGGGGCTAATGGACCGCAGTTCGCTTGCTGGCAGAACCGCTGGCAGAACTTATGACAAATTCTTCCGTGCCCATTACCGAGCGGCGGTACGTCGCGCCCCTGATCATGGTCACGAGTCTGTTCTTTCTGTGGGCTCTCGGGGTCAACCTTAACGACATCCTTATTCCTCACCTGAAAAAGGCGTTCGGCCTTTCCGACTTCCGCTCATCGTTGATCCAGACGGCATTCTTCGGAGGCTACTTTCTGGCCGCATTGCCGGCCGGCTGGCTGATGGAGAAGATCGGTTACAAACGGGGCATTCTGGTGGGCTTGCTCGTCTGTGCCACCGGGGCCTTTCTTTTTGTTCCCGCTGCTTCCATCCTGGTGTATTGGTTTTTTCTTCTTGCCCTCTTCGTGATGGCTTGCGGCCAGGGTGTGCTGGAAGTTGCGGCCAATCCATATGTCACAGTTTTGGGTCCTCCGGAAAGTTCCGAACGCCGGCTGAACCTGGCTCAATCGTTTAACTCCGTCGGCGCCCTGGTCACGCCCATCATCGGCGCCGCTTTCATACTTTCGGGAGTCGAGCACTCTCGCGCCGAGCTGCAGGCCATGAGTCCGGCCGCGTTGCAAGCCTATCGGGCCGCAGAAGCCAGTAACGTAAAAGTTCCATACCTGGTGATCACCGGACTGTTTCTGGCCGTGGCGGTGCTTATCTATTTTTCGGACTTGCCCGAAATTCAGGAAGACGATGGGGAGGCAGAACCGGAGAGCCTGAGTGAGGGAGTGCGCGGTCTCTGGCGGCACAAGCATCTGGTGAAAGGCGTGATCGCGCAGTTCTTTTACGTGGGAGCGCAAGTGGGCGTGGCAAGTTTCGTAATTCGATTCGCTCAGTACAGCATGCCCGGCACCCCGGAAAAAATGGCGGCCAATTATCTGAAACTGCACTTACTGGGGTTCATGATCGGGCGATTCACAGGATCAGCCATCATGAAGCACATTGCCGCTCCCCGGCTGCTTTCGTGGTTTGGATTTGCGGCCTTAACCTGCCTCACAATCGTGCTGCTCGCAACCGGGGCGGCTCCAGTCTGGGCCCTGGTTCTTCTCGGCTTCTTTCACTCGATTTTTTTCCCCACAATTTTCGCCTTGAGCGTGAAACATCTCGGTCCCTACACCAAGCTGGGATCGTCGTTTCTGGTGATGGCCATCATTGGCGGCGCGGTCTTTCCGGCGATGATGGGCTACATTTCGGACTTGAGCAATATCCGCTACGCGTTTCTGGTCCCGCTGATTTGCCATTGCTACGTGCTCTATTTCGCGTTGCGCGGATACGAGCCGTCGACGGTCCTTCCCCAACTGCAATATGCCGAGCGGATCGAATAGAGGTGTCAGTTCCTTTACAACCAGCTTACAACTCCGTTACAATTCCGCCCCACATAGAGAAACATGGCGCGCTGCGGTGCAGTGGGGTTGGGGAGAACACACCCGCGGGCTTTCAATTTTTCCTGGCGTCTCCGGGCTCGTCTCTAGGCCCTATTTTTGTCTTTCGCCTTCGGCCCGGCTGACGCTGGACCGCGAGCGGTCGCGCAGATTCTGCCGGAGTATTCGCGAATGCCTAAGAACGGACACAATCTCCTTCCGGGTTTTCCCCGGGCACAGCTTCAGGCAGGAGACCAGCCCCAGATGTCACCACAGAGGCCAATCCTGGTCGTTGGCGACGACAGCAGAACGCGCTCGCGGTTAAAACGACTGTTTGAGTCCGAAGGGTATGTGGTAAATGTGGCCGCGGATGCCGCCTCCGGCCTGGTACGCGGCCTCAAGGAAGAGCCCAGCGCGCTTCTTCTGGACCTCTCTCAATTTTGTTCGGAGACCTGCCGGAGAATCACACAACGGGCTCCACGGGTGCCGGTCATTGTTCTGAGCGCCAAGTCAGACCTCGCGGACAAGGTTCTGTTGCTGGAGATGGGCGCCCACGACTACCTGACCAAGCCTTTCGTCGAACGAGAACTGGTGGCGCGGGTTCGGGCCGCGATTCGGCGCTCTAAGCAGACCAGCATTGTCGATGTCTTTGCCTGCGATGGAATCAACATTAATTTCTCCACCATGGAGGCCTTCTGCCACGGTCGACCGGTCGCACTGACCAGGCAGGAATTCCAGACGCTGAAATTCATGACCGCCAACCCCGACCGCGTGGTCACGCGCGCGGAACTTCTGGAAGAGGTTTGGGGATACCAGCACTATCCTTCAACCCGCACGGTAGACAATCACATCCTGAAGCTAAGAAAGAAACTGGAACCGGACGTTTCAAAACCGGTACATTTTCGAACGGTTTACAGGTCAGGTTACAGGTTCGTTCCCTAGGTTTGCGGAGATAGCCCCCAATACGTGTTTTCGGCACCCATGTGAGTCTGGTTTTTGGACATTGACGGAATAGGCCTTTGGTGTAGCGGCCTGGACAACTAGTGATTTGGACAAAACGTTTCGCATTGTAGAATCAGTCCGTAACGAGTCGGCCCTCCCCCGCTTACAACTTTCACCCGGGAGGGTAAGTGTCTCAGATTCGCCACATTCTCAGTTCCCGCGGCGCAATCGGTTTCCCCCGACGAGATGATCGAATTGTCCCTTCCAGGCTACAAGTACTGTTGCTGCTTGTCTTTACGGTAGCTCTGTTTTCCACCTCGGCCCGCGCCCAGGATCCCGCGGATCAAATTTGTCCGAGGCCCGCTGCAGGTTCGATCGCGACTGCCCCGCCAGAGTTACAGAGCCAGAACGGAGTCCTCGAGGTCACCTTCCAGTTTCTTACGACGGTAGACGCTCAAGGGCATACCCGCTATTGCTACATCACAGATGGCGGCCTACAGGCTCCAACTCTGCGCCTTAGCCCCGGCGACCAGCTGATCATTCACATGCAAAACGACTTGCCGGCTTCCGCGGGGTCAAGTGTGATGAAGGCAATGAAAATGCCGGCGGCCGCCAAGACACAAAGCAGTGATGCTGCCTGTAACAGCACCACGATGACCGCCGCCAGCACCAATCTCCATTTTCACGGGCTGAACGTGCCCCCGCAATGCCATGGAGATGAGGTCGTCCATACCCTGATTCAACCTGCAGAGACTTTCGACTATCAAATCCAGATTCCGCAAAACGAACCTCCCGGGCTTTACTGGTACCATCCTCATCCTCACGGTTTCAGCGCGGGACAAGTGCAGGGCGGAGCCGCTGGAGCTCTCATCATCGAAGGGATGCAGAGCGTCGTGCCTTCGTTGGCGGGACTGCCGGAGCGCACCCTTGTTCTTCGTGACCAGATGCCGAACTTGGGTGGAAGTCTTGGCGCGCCCTGGCCCGGAACCGACATTTCCATCAACTATGTTCCTGTTAGCTATCCGAATTATGCTCCGGCAACAATTTCGACAAGCGCAAGCCAGCAGGAATTCTGGCGCGTGCTGAATGCCTCCTCCGACACGATCTTTGACCTTGGAGTGACGATCAACAACGTGCCGCAGCAATTGCAGATTGTGGCTATTGATGGCGTGCCCGTGGGAGGAAGCGACAATCCGCAGTCGCTGAATCAGACCAGCATTCTCTTGCCGCCCGGCTCCCGCGCGGAATTTGTCCTCACCACTCCCGGCAGCAGCGACCAGGCTCAACTTGTCACTCTCGGCTGGAACGCGGGTTCCGATGGTGGTGCCGATCCCCAACACGTAATCGCGAACATCGTCGCCGACGGCAGCTCGCAGCAAAGCTCGGGGCGGGTGCCTGCCAGAGCGAAGTTGGCCAAGGGCCACCGTTTCGCCAAGCTGGCGGATGCCATTCCGATCACACAACGAACCTTGTATTTCTCCGAAAAACCGTCAGATCCGTCCCATCCCGGCAATCCGCCGGAGTTCTACATTACTGTGGAGGGTCAGACTCCCGCAGTGTTTGCCATGAATCAGCCTCCAAACATCGTTGTGCAAGATGGGACGACCGAGAACTGGATCGTTGAGAACCGGTCGCCGGAGGATCACATCTTCCACATTCACCAGATACATTTTCAGGTACTCGAAATCAACGGACAACCGGTGAACGATCCCGCTATCCGCGACACCATCGATTTGCCCTTCTGGAATGGAACGGGTGCTTATCCCAGCGTGACTTTGCGCATGGACTTCCGGGACACCAACATTTCCGGCACTTTTGTCTATCACTGCCACATCCTGGACCACGAAGATCTCGGCATGATGGGCAAAATCCAGGTTCTGCCTCCGCAGATATCAACAACCACAAACCTGGGAGTTCCTGCGACGAAGGTAAATGTCGGAGCCAGTACCACATTTACGGCAAATGTCGTTCCGGCCAATACGGGGAGCGCAGCTCCGACGGGGACAGTGCAATTTGCTGTAGATGGGGTCGACAGCGGGGGGCCGGTCACGGTCTCCGCAGGGCAGGCAATCTGGACAACCGCATTCTCCGCCGGCGGCAGTCACGTCGTCACCTCAACGTATTCGGGGGACTCGAACTATACCGGATCGACTTCCCAACCCGTCACCATGACGGTAGTTGGCTTCAGTCTGAGCGCCAGCGGTCCAGTGGTTTCCGCGGCCGGCCAATCAGCCTCCGCGAAAATTACGGTAACTCCGCTGGGCGGATTCAACTCGGTCGTTTCCTTATCCTGTTCCTTGCCGGCTGCCCTGATGGATGCCGCCTGCTCGATAAATCCCAGCTCGGTCGCCGGTGGCGGCCAGGCGATGGTTTCGATCATGACCTCGGTTCGGCAAGCGTCCGGCCCAGCGACGAATTTTTCCCTGGTCAGGTGCGACTGTCGGCATGCTCGCATGCATCTTCCTGGTCTTCATTCCTAACCGAAAGCGCCATCGTTCAACGCTCACCGGTTTGATATTGCTGAGCTCTTTACTGATGACCCTTGGTTGCGGCGGGCACAGTTCCGGCACACCCAGTGGCAACTACGTCGTGACTGTGACCGGCACCAGCACGACCAACGGCTCCAAAATTCAGAGCAGCGTAAATATCTCGTGTACCATCAACTGAAATAACTGTGGTCGGCACACAATCACAGCGCAGTCTTCGGTTTGCGTCTCATTGGCCGGCTAAACTCGGGCGCGGTTTTTCCCCATCCCAGTTTCCTGCCGGCACAGAGCGGTGATAAACTTCGCTCATGGCCGCGAAGAAGAAGACCCGCAAGAAACCAGCGAAGTCCAAACCAGCGAAGTCCAAATCCGCGAAGTCGAGAATCTCGCGCAAAAAGCCGTCGCCGCGGAAGTCACTGGCTAAGAAGAAGCCGGCGATAAAGGGAAAGAAGAGCGCTCCCAAAAAGAAGAAGGTCGCGAAGAAGACGGCTCAGAAGAAGGTTCCGGTGAAGCTGAAAGCCAGGGGCGGGAGAATCACCGGGAAAAGGCCGGTGATCGTGCCTAAGAAACCGGCTCGGGCGGCAAGCTCGACCGTTGACGCCGCTGAGTTCTCCGTGGAAAAGCCCGAAGCGCGTTCTGGCTCGCTATCGGGAGATCTGCAGGGATTATCGAACGTCGAAGGCGCAGACTCGGAGAGCGTCGATGAACTGCTCGAGGAGGGGAACGCGTTCGAAGCCGATGCGGTCTCAGGCGTGGAAGAAGCCGATAATGCTGAGGGCAAGGAAGTTCGCACCCGCGAAGTGCCGGAAGACGACGTCCCCGAGGAATATCTGGATCAAGACTAGCGAGTGAGCGTCCCGCTGGGCTCGCCTAATCCGCGCTCTTCTGCGGTCCAAACCGCCGCGGCGTTAGTCGCCCGGCACTCAAAAAACATACATATTGTAGGGTATCGCAACCGGGGCCACGCTTCGGATAAGATCACGATTCCTCAGTGCTTGTAGTTGTCGATCGGATATTAGAAATGTCCTCAGTTGAAGTGCTTGTTGTGGATGACCACGCGATGGTCCGAAGGGCCATCTGCGCGCTTCTTTCCAGCGATCCCGTCCTGAATGTAATTTGTGAGACCTCCGACGGTGAGCAGGCGGTCGAAAAAGCCAAAGAGTTTCAACCGGATTTGGTTCTCATGGACATCAGTCTGCCCGGAATCAGTGGCATAGAAGCAGCCCGGCGGATACGCCGGGTCTCGCCGAAATCCCAAATCATTTTCCTGAGTCAGCACGATTCTTTGCAGATGGTGAAAGATGCCTTGAACGTCGGCGGCCACGGATATGTCACCAAAATCGATGCTGGTCTGGAGTTGCTGAAAGCAATCCGAACCGTGCGCGAAGGTAAACAGTTCGTCAGCCAACGAATCGTTTCGCAAGGTTGGAGATCGGAGACAACCGGCGGTGTGGACGCCTAGCCGGCATTCCTTGTCACGCTCTTCCCAACCTATAAGGGTGCGGCGGTTCTTTCGAAGCGGTAGCTCAAAGTTATACGATAGCGCTGATTTTCCGGCAGAGTCATTGCTTTCAATATCGGAGCTTACCGTTTATGACTACCGGGTTTCCCTTCCCGGGCAGGGTTTGGCGCGTAGCACGAAGGCAACAGGTGTGCTACTCTGGCGCCCTGGAATGTCAGTTTGGCGCTGATCCGGCAACGCTGGCCCATGCATATCCCTGACGGCTATTTGAGTCCTTCCACGTGCGCCGTTCTTTACGGCGCCGCGATTCCGTTCTGGTACGGAGCGTTCGCGCGGGTTAAGCGACTGCTGAATACGCGCCTGGTGCCGCTGTTGGCTGTGGCCAGCGCCTTCTCTTTCGTCATCATGATGTTTAACATCCCGCTCCCGGGCGGGACTACCGGACATGCCGTGGGCGTAGGAGCGGCCACGGTTGTGCTGGGACCCTGGGCGTCAATGCTTTCGCTCTCGGTCGCATTGCTGATCCAGGCCTTGTTTTTCGGCGACGGCGGCATCACCACCCTGGGCGCCAACTGCTTCAACATGGCGATTGTGGGTTCGCTGGTGGCCTATCTGGTCTACCGCTTGGTCGCGGGCCGAACCGCGCTTACGTCATCGCGCCGGGTGATCGCGGGGGCATTGGCAGGGTACGCGGCCATCAATGCTTCGGCCCTGTGCACTGCGTGTGAATTAGGAATTCAACCACTATTCTTCAAAGACGCCACTGGGGCCCCTTTGTACGCGCCTTACGCGCTGCATGTAGCGATTCCAGCGATGATGATCGGGCATCTTACCTTCGCTGGCTTGGCTGAGCTTTTCGTCTCCGGGGGAGTGGTGGCATATCTGCAGCGCACAAATCCAGCGCTGTTAACCCACAGTTATTCAGCCCAGGTTATTCGAGACGGAGAACCGCGACAGCCGTCTTCAAAATCTGACTGGGGACTGGCTGCGCCGCTCTGGATTCGTCTGGCTCTGCTCATGCTTCTGACGCCGCTTGGCATTTTGGCGGCAGGCGCGGCCTGGGGCGAATGGAATGCGCGAGACTTTGCCAGCCCGGAAATGCGCCAAAAGATTGCGGCGGCGTCGGGCAACGTGGCGCCGCCGGCCCAACAGCCTCAGGGGCTGGAACGCCTCTCAACATTATGGAGCGCACCCTTTCCGCAGTACGCGCCTCCCTTCGTGCGCCAACCCGCATTCGGTTATGTGATGTCAGCCATGTTCGGCTCCGGCTTAATTCTTGGAATCTTTTGCCTGATAGGATGGCTCGGACAAACCGGAAGCTCGACGAGAGGTTCTCCATGAACTGCGAGATCATGAGTCCGAGATTATAAGTGTGAGATCATGAGTGCCAGATCACGCGGCGTTGTGGAGCGTAACCTATCGTCATTTGTCGACGCGCTTCAGCACACGTTTGACGCCGAAGAACTCGCGAAGAAAAAAGGATTGCTGCAGGTGCTGGACCCACGGATCAAGATTGCGGGCATCTTGCCCCTGATCGTGATCGCAGCGCTGGCGCGGCAGTTGCGGGTGATTGTCGTCCTCTTTGCCGTCGCCCTCGCGATGGCGCTGTTGTCGAAGGTCCCTCTCGGAACACTGGCAAAGAGGGTATGGCTGGCGGTGCTCGCATTTACCGGCGTCATCGCGCTTCCGGCTCTGTTTTTGACTCCTGGCCAGCCCATCTACCATCTTCCGCTTGTCGACTGGAACGTTACTGCGCAGGGACTTCGTGCAGCTGTCTACCTAATCGCGCGGGCGGAGACGGCAGCGACTCTGTCAGTCCTGGTCGTGCTCTGCACTCCCTGGAACGACCTGCTGAAGGCGCTTCGCGTGCTGCGAGTGCCATCCGTTCTCGTAGTTATTTTAGGCATGACTTACCGTTACATTTTTCTCCTGCTCCGATCCGCGCACGACATGTTCGAAGCGCGAAAGAGCAGAATGCTCGGGCAATTGCCCGGCCCCGAACTTCGACGAATGGCTACGGCGAGCGCGGGAGTGTTGATGTCGAAGACGCTTCAGCTCAGCGGAGACGTCTACCAGGCGATGCGGTCGCGCGGTTTTCGCGGCGAAGTCTATATCCTCGACGAGTTTCGCACGAGCTGGGCCGATTGGGTCATGCTGCCGCTCTTCACCCTGATTGCGGTGCTCGCGTTCTGGTTTGGACGATGAGCGACCTGCGAAAAGAACTGCAACGAGGATCATTCGTGACCGCTCCCATCTTCGAAGTGCGCGATGTTACCTATAGCTATCACGACGTCACGGCATTGGACGGGTTGAACCTTACGATTGAACCCGGGCAGAGGGTCGCTCTTCTGGGAGCGAATGGCTCCGGAAAATCGACTCTGCTCAGCATCCTCGACGGGCTTTATTTTCCCCAGAAAGGCAGCGTCACCTTTTCCGGCGAGCCCCTGACCGAGGACCGGCTCCAAACGCAAGAAGTCGAGTTTGAATTCCGCCGTCGTGTCGCCCTGGTGTTCCAGAATCCTGATGTTCAGTTGTTTAACCCAACCGTCTTTGATGAAGTTGCCTTCGGGCCACTGCAGATGCGCTGGCCTCGGGAGAAAATTCTTCATCGCGTCTCCGAAATGCTCGAGCAGATGGAGATCACGCACCTGAAGAATCGCTCGCCTCATCACCTGTCGACTGGAGAAAAGAAGCGAGTGGCGCTGGCTTCGGTGCTGATCCTCGATCCTGAAGTCCTCCTGCTCGACGAACCGACAGCCGCCCTCGATCCCAGAAGCGAGAGCCAGATGATCGACTTTCTGGTGAGATGCAGCGGAGGCCGGAAGACGGTGGTCACCGCCACCCATGACCTCGATCTGATCGAAGATATTGCCGATTACTGCCACGTCTTTCAGCGGGGCCAGGTAGTTGGAGCGGGCACGCCCGCAGAGATTCTGAATAATCACGATCTGCTTCTAAGCACAAACCTCATTCACGCTCACCGCCACGCTCACTCCGGCGAGCTTCATTCCCATCCGCATCGTCATGGTCACGGGCACTGAGAAAGCATACTCAGCAATCTTGTCATCCCGAGCGGAGTGGAATCATTCGCTAGCGAATGATTCCCGCAGTCGAGGGACCTGCTGTGGGGCGTAAGAATGCAAACGCTAATCTGCCGCTGTGGGACGTGGAGAGAGCGGCGGCAACCGGTTAGGATCCGGTGCATCTCGTTTGCTTCCCAGTCGCAGGCGCAACCTGTCAAGATAGAGGTAGATCACTGGAGTAGTGAAAAGAGTGAGCGCCTGGCTCATGATCAGTCCGCCGACAATCGTGATGCCCAGCGGACGTCTTAGTTCCGACCCAGTACCGGTGCCCAGAGCCAGCGGAAGTCCTCCCAGCAGAGCCGCCATCGTGGTCATCATGATCGGCCGGAAACGGCGAATGCAGGCTTCATAGATCGACTCGCCCGAATCTTTTCCCTTGCGCTCGGTCTCAAGCGCGAAATCGATCATCATGATCGCGTTCTTTTTCACGATGCCGATCAGCAGGATGATACCAATGAGTCCCATCACGTTCAGCTCGCTATGAGTCAGCAGCAGAGCGAGAATGGCGCCCACGCCCGCCGAGGGCAGAGTCGAGAGAATTGTGATGGGATGAATGTAGCTCTCGTAGAGCACGCCGAGAACGATATACACCGTGACCAGCGCGGCCAGAATCAACAGAGGCTCGCTGGCCAGCGAAGACTGGAAAGCCGCGGCCGTGCCCTGGAAGCTGGCGTCGATGGTAGTGGGAAAATTGATCGAACGCTGAGCGTTGTTGATGGCCTCAGTCGCCTCGCCTAAAGAGACGTTGGGGGCGAGGTTGAAAGACAGTGTTACCGCGGGATATTGGCCCTGGTGACTCACCGCCAAAGGCGTATTCGACGGCCCGAAGTGGGCGAACGAGGACAGAGGGACGGCGGTTCCGTTGGTGGCGCGGACATAAATATTTTGCAGCGCTTCCGTGCTGTTGGAAAATTCCGGGGCAACTTCCATCACCACGTGGTATTGGTTCAGCGGCTTGTACATGATGGAGACTTGGCGCTGGCCAAAAGCGTCGTACAGCGCGCTGTCGATTTGAGCCGCGTCGACTCCCAGCCGCGAGGCAGTATCGCGATCGATAATCACGGTGGCTTCGAGGCCTTTGTCCTGCTGATCGGTGTTGACGTCGCGCAGTTCGGGAAGTTTACGTAACTTATCCAACAGAAGCGGCGCCCAGTGATTCAGGTCATCCAGATTCTCACCCTGCAGCGTGTACTGGAATTGCGCCTGGCTCTGGCGGCCGCCGATGGTCAGGTCCTGCGCGGACTGCATGAACAAGGTCGCGCCCGGCACCACGGATAGTTTTCGGCGCAGCCTGCCAATCACCTGGTCCGCGGTGATCTTGCGCTCGGCGAGCGGCTTCAGGGTGATAAACATGCGGCCCTGGTTGGCCGAAGTGTTGCCGCCGGCAAAGCCCACTACGGTTTCGACCGCCGGGTCCTTAACGATCAGGGTGACGAACTGGGTCATCTTTTCCTTCATGGCGGCGAACGAAATATCCTGCGCGGCCTGTACTGAGCCCTGGATTCGCCCTGTATCCTGCTGCGGAAAGAAGCCCTTAGGAACGATGATGTAGAGGTACACACTCAGGGCGGCGGTCGCGATCGTGATCAGCAGAGTCAGAGGCTGATGGCGCAGCACAACTTTCAGAGAACGGCTATAGAGACTGAGAATAGTGTCGAAAAACTTTTCGCTGAAGCGGTAGATGCGGCCGTGCTTCTCTTTGTCCGCAGAGCGCAGAAACTTCGCACACATCATCGGCGTAACCGTGAGAGATACCAGCAGCGACACCGCGATGGCCACGCTCAGTGTGACTGCAAACTCCCGGAACAGACGTCCAACAATGCCGCCCATCATCAAAATTGGAATGAATACCGCCACCAGCGACGTACTCATCGATAAGACGGTGAAGCCGATCTCACGCGCGCCCAGGAACGCGGCCTGCACCGGCGCCACCCCTTCCTCGATGTGGCGTGTGATATTTTCCAGCACCACGATGGCGTCATCCACGACGAAGCCGGTCGAGATGGCCAGCGCCATAAGCGAAAGATTGTCCAGACTGTAGCCCAGCAGATACATCACCGCAAAAGTTCCCACCAACGACAAGGGAACCGCAACGCTGGGAATAAGCGTCGCCCGGAAGGTGCGAAGAAACGCGAATACGACCAGAATGACCAGGACGACCGAGATGATCAGCGTGAACTCGATATCCTTCACCGAAGCGCGCACCGTGGTGGTGCGGTCTAAAACCACATTCACATCAATCGCTGGCGAGATCGATGACTTAAGCTGGGGCAAGGCAGCGCGCACGCGGTCGACGGTCGCGATGATGTTGGCGCCGGGCTGCCGAGAGACGATGATCAGAACTGCAGGTTTGCCGCCAGAGAGTCCGACGTTGCGAATATCTTCGACTGAATCGCTGACAGTGGCGACATCGCCCAGGCGCACGGGCGCGCCGTTATTGTAGGAAACGATCAGTCTGCGATACTGATCGGCGAGAAAGATCTGATCGTTGGCGTCCACCGTCCAGGAATTAACCGGGCCGGTCAGTTCACCTTTCGGACTGTTGGCGTTGGCGGACGTCAGGGCCGTGCGTACCGTGTCCAGTCCCACTCCCAGCTTGTTCAGCAGCGTCGGATTGACTTCGGCGCGCACCGCTGGTTTCGCGCCGCCGCCGACGAACACCTGGCCGACTCCCTCGATTTGAGCCAGCTTCTGCGAGAGGATCGAGTCGGCGGCATCGTACATCTGCGGCAACGTGAGAATGTCCGAAGTCAGCGCCAGAATAAGAATAGGCGCGTCCGCCGGGTTTACTTTCCGGTAATTCGGATTGCCGGGTAAATTTGCCGGAAGCTGGCTGCGGGCTGCGTTGATGGCGGCCTGCACGTCGCGCCCGGCGGCGTCGATGTTGCGATTCAGATCGAACTGGAGAACGATGCTGGTCGACCCCAACTGACTGGTCGAAGTCATCTGGTTAATGCCTGCGATGCGTCCGAACTGGCGTTCGAGCGGGGTTGCGACCGCGGAAGCCATGGTCTCCGGGCTCGCTCCCGGCAACGCGGCTGAAACTTGAATGACGGGAAACTCTACTTGCGGCAACGGCGCAACCGGCAGGAAGTTAAAGGCCAGCGCTCCCGCCATGAGTAGCGCCATCGCCATCAGCGAAGTGCCGATGGGACGCCGAATAAATGGTGCGGAGATATTCATGACTCAGTCCGCGGAAGCGCCACTCGGCTCCTCGATCGGGTTGCCAATGTTCAAGTGCGAAAAACGCTGCGCCAGGCGGTCGAACCAGAGGTAAACAACAGGCGTGGTATAGAGAGTCAGCAACTGGCTCACCAGCAAGCCGCCGACGATCGTGATTCCCAGCGGATGGCGCAATTCCGACCCGGTGCCGGATCCGAGCGCCAGAGGAAGGCCGCCCAGTAGGGCCGCCATGGTGGTCATCATGATGGGACGGAAGCGCAGCAGGCAAGCCTGAAAGATCGCCTCTTCCGGCGGTTTATGCTCCACCCGTTCCGCTTCCAGCGCGAAGTCGATCATCATAATCGCGTTCTTCTTCACGATGCCGATCAGAAGAATGATGCCAATCAACGCCACCACGCCCAGATCGTTGCCGGTGATCAGCAACGCCAGAATGGCCCCCACACCGGCCGAAGGCAGCGTGGAAAGAATCGTCAGCGGATGGATGTAGCTTTCATAGAGCACACCCAGGACGATGTAGACGGTAACGATCGCAGCCAGAATCAGATAAGGCTCGGACGAAAGCGAATTCTGGAAGGCCGCTGCCGTTCCCTGAAAACTGGTGTGAATGCTTGGCGGCAGGTGAATGTCCTGCTCCGCCTGCTGAATGGCTTTGGTCGCCTCTCCCAGCGAAACTCCTGGCGCAAGATTGAACGAGAGCGTGACCACCGGGAACTGTCCCTGGTGATTTACCGCCAGAGCCGTGTTCGAAGTCTCGAAGTGGCTGAAGGACGCGAGCGGAACCTGAGTTCCGGTGCCGGAGCGCACATAAATATTCTTGAGCGAATCCGGATTCAGCGCGAAACTCGGATCGACCTCAAGCACCACGTGGTACTGATTTAACTGCGTGAAAATGGTAGAAACCTGGCGCTGTCCGAAAGCGTCATACAACGTGTTGTCGATGGCTTGCGGCAGTATGCCCAGGCGCGAGGCGGTATCGCGATCGATCACCAGTTGAGCTTTGAGGCCGCCATTCTGCTGATCGGTGGCGATATCGCGCATGGAAGGCAGCTTGCGCAACTCGTCCACCAATTTGGGCGCCCAGACGGATAACTCCTGCGCATCGGTATCTTCCATCGAGTACTGATACTGAGTTCGGCTGACGCGATCTTCCACGGTCAGATCCTGCACCGGCTGCATATATAAGGTGATGCCGTTCACCTTCGCCAATTCCGGCTGCAACCTGCGGATAATCTCCGTGGCCGTCGCCTTACGTTCATCGCGCGGCTTCAGGTTGATTTGAATGCGTCCGCTGTTGGGCGTCGCGTTGGTGCCGTCGATTCCAATAAAGGAAGAAAGACTGGCAACATCGGAATCCTTCAGAATGACACGTGCCAGCGCCTGCTGGCTTTGCGCCAGGGCCGTGAATGAAGTGTTCTGCGGCCCCTCGGAAATGCCCAGAATCACGCCCGTGTCCTGCACCGGGAAAAAGCCCTTGGGCACGACCACGTACAGAAACAGAGTCAGAAACAGCGTGCCCAAAGTTACCAGCAGAGTTATCGTCTGGTGCTTCAGGACAAATTTCAGGGTGCGTCCGTAGAACTCGATGATCCGGTTGTAGAAATTTTCAGTGGACTTATAAAACTGGCTTTGATGATGTGGATCGTGCCGCTTGAGGAGTTTGGCGCACATCATCGGCGTCAGGGTCAGAGAGACCATCGCCGAGACCAGAATGGTGACAGCCAGGGTCACGGCGAATTCGCGAAACAGACGTCCAACGATGTCGCCCATGAACAACAACGGAATCAGCACAGCGATCAGTGAAACCGTCAGCGAGACAATGGTGAATCCGATCTGTCCTGAACCGTTCAACGCGGCTTCGAGCGGCGATTCGCCTTCCTCCAGATAGCGTTCGATGTTTTCGATCATCACGATCGCGTCATCGACCACGAATCCAGTGGAGATGGTCAGCGCCATCAGCGTCAGGTTGTTGAGGCTGTATCCAAGCAGGTACATGACTCCAAACGTGCCTACCAGGGAGAGCGGGACAGCAACGCTGGGAATGACGGTCGCTGAGAGATTCCGCAGAAACAGGAAAATCACCAGCACCACCAGCCCGACCGTAAGCATCAGTTCGAACTGAACGTCTTTAACCGAAGCCCGGATGGTTTCGGTGCGATCGGTAAGAATCTGAACCTTGACTGCGGCCGGCAGTGAAGACTGCAGTTGCTTCAGCAAGACCTTCACCCGGTCGGCGACGCTGATGATATTGCTGCCCGGCTGCCGCTGAATGTTTACCACCACCGCCGGAGTCGTGTTCATCCAGGCGGCTTGCTTCACGTTTTCGGCGCCATCCACCGCGGAAGCGACGTCGGACAGCCGCACCGGGGCGCCGTCCTTGTATGCCACTACGATTCCGTTGTACTGCGCGCTCGCGTTGAGCTGATCGTTCGCGCCGATGGTGAAAGACTGACGCGGTCCGTCCAGCACCCCTTTGGCCTGGTTCACATTGGCCGCGGCAAGCGCGGTGCGCAGATCTTCCAGGCTCAGGCCGTAGGAAGCCAGTGCGGTCGGATTCGCCTGAATCCGTACTGCCGGCTTCTGTCCGCCGCTGATAGAAACCAAACCCACACCCGGAAGCTGAGAAATCTTCTGGGCCAGAGCGGTGTCGGCCAGGTCTTCAACTTTCGAAAGCTCCAAAGTGTCGGAGGTCAGCGCCAGAGTCAGGATGGGCGAGTCCGCCGGGTTGACTTTGCTATAGATGGGCGGGTTGGGCAGATCGACCGGCAAATAAGTGGCGGCGGCGTTAATTGCAGCCTGTACTTGTTGCTCCTCCACGTCGATGTTCTCGTTGAGATTGAACTGCAGAGTAATGATGGAGCTGCCCAGGGAACTGGTCGAGGTCATCTGGCTCAGCCCGGGAACCTCTCCGAACTGACGCTCCAGCGGAGCCGTCACCGACGACGCCATGACGTCGGGATCGGCGCCGGGATAAAACGTCACGACCTGAATGGTGGGATAGTCAACTTCAGGAAGCGCGGAGACCGGAAGTTGTGTGTAGGCCGCCAGGCCAACCAGGAGAAGTCCGACCATCAACAGGGTTGTTGCGACCGGACGAAGAATAAAAAGTCGCGACGGGCTCATGGCGCTCCCGTGGGCGAACTCTGCGCCGGCGGCTGTCCGGACGAACCCTGCGCGTTCCGGCTTCCGTTATTTCCACCAGCATGCGGATCCACTTTACTGCCAGCCTGAAGTTTGTCCTGTCCATCCACCACCACAATGTCTCCCGCAGCTATTCCGCTGGTAATGGACGCCACGTTATTCTGGGTGAACGAAACTGTCACGGGACGTACTTCGACGGTCTTGTCAGGTTTGACCACGAACACATAACTGCCCTGCGGCCCGTTCTGAACCGCCACCGACGGAATGACAGTGGTGTCTTTGTGCGTTTCCAGCAGCAGGCGGACATTGACGAATTGATTGGGCCAAAGAACGTTGTCCTGGTTGTCGAACATCGCCTTCAGGCGGCCGGTGCCGGTCGTCTGGTCGATCTGATTGTCGATGGTGAGCAGTTTTCCCGTGGCGATCTTGGTCTGGTCGTCCCGGCTGTAGGCTTCAACCGGAGAGCTGACCCTGACGCATGTGGCTGGCCACGGTTTGCAGATTGTCCTCGGGAAGGGTGAAGAGAACGGCAATGGGCTGCAACTGCGTGATTACCAGCAGGGGATTGGTGTCGGCGGCATGCACCATGTTGCCCACATCGACCAGGCGTAGTCCGACGCGTCCTGTGATGGGCGACATGATGTGGCAGTAAACCAGGTTCAATTTCGCGTTGGCAATCGTAGCCTCATCCGAGCGCACGGCTCCTTCCAACTGATCTGCCGTCGCCTTCTGAGTATCCACCTGCTGCTGGGACATCGCTCCTGAATCGTCGAGCAGACTCTTGAAGCGTTCGTAGTTCAGCTGCGCGTCCCTAAGCTGAGCCTGGTCGCGGAACAAAGCGGCTTGCGCCTGATCGAGAGCTACCTGGAATGGGCGGGGATCGATGACCGCCAGCAAGTCTCCTGCTTTTACGTTCTGACCCTCTTTGAAATTGACCTGCGCAAGTTGGCCGTCCACCCGGCTCTTCACACTGACGGTATTGGAGGCGGTGACGCTGCCCAGGCCTTTCAGATAGACCGGAACGTCGCGGCGTTGAGCCGTCGAAACTCCTACAGGAACCACGACCTGGGTAGCAGCCCGCGCAGTATTGGTCTTTGAGTTTGCGCTACAGCCGAGAAGAAGCGCGGTGGCCAGGCAAAGTGCCAGGGCCGTCAGAACTTGTGGACGAGTCAATCGGTCGGCTTCTCGAATGCCGTTCCGGAATTTGCCTGATACCCGCCGGCAGTTTTCAATGCATATGCTCACTCTGTTTTTCCCCCGAACGCCGTTTCCGCCTTCTTTAAAAGCAGAACACCGCCCTCATTTGACGTAAGAAATTATATTCCGGTTGCGGTCCTATCCCCCGCTTTTACAAGACTTTACATTTTAGCGAAATTAATTCCGCATTACCCAGCTAGTACTGTTTGTGTCGGTGAAGCGCCGGTGCTCGTGTTCCCGCTAACTCGCGGGAGATGCAACAAATACCGCAGCTATTCCGGGGGGGCAGAATACTTGGGCGGTCGCGCAACACGTACTCATCATAAATAGTCCCGCTCGTCGCGGGCTTAGTCAATACAGTGAATACTTTACCTCCGCGCACGAAGGTCCTGACCGATCAAGTCAACCTCATTGCGTGGAGTGGCCATATGGGGCCGAAAAACAGAGTAGAATGCGTCCGGGCTGCAGCATCCAAGAGCGCCTGAAATAATGGCCGATATCGCTTTGACAGATAAGAAGATTGGGCCTTCACCAATCGCCGAAATCGAGGTCCTTTGGATCACGGCCGGTCTGGGCTGTGATGGCGATACGATTGCCATGACCGCTGCGACTCAACCCAGCATCGAAGACGTTGTAATGGGCGCCTTGCCCTGGATTCCCAAAGTGAACCTGCACAACCCCTTTCTCGCCATGGCCAACGGAGATGACTTTCTGAAGCCGTTTCATCAGGCGGCCCGAGGTGAGATAGAAAACTACATTCTGGTGGTTGAAGGATCGATTCCGAACGAGCACAACAAAGAGGAAGGATATTGGGCATCGCTAGGTACTGACTCCGTGACCGGTCAGCCGATCACGACCTGTGAGTGGATTGATCGCCTGGCGCCCAAGGCGTGGGCGGTAATTGCAGCGGGAACTTGCGCTACGTATGGCGGCATTCACGCCATGGAAGGCAATCCAACGGGCTGCATGGGTTTGCCCGACTACCTGGGCTGGCAATGGAAATCGAAAGGCGGCATTCGCATCGTGTGTGTCCCCGGATGTCCGGTGCAGCCGGACAACTTCATGGAGACGCTTTTGTATTTACTGTATATGGCTGCCGGCCGCGCGCCCATGATTCCGCTCGACGACGCCTTGCGCCCCACCTGGCTTTTCGGCAATACAGTGCACGAAGGCTGCGACCGCGGCGGCTTCTATGAGCAGGCACAATTTGCAGACGAATACGGATCGCCTCTCTGCATCGTGAAACTGGGATGTTGGGGGCCGGTGGTGCAGTGCAATGTCGGCAAACGGGGCTGGATGGGCGGGATCGGCGGCTGTCCCAACGTTGGCGGAATTTGTATCGGCTGCACCATGCCTGGCTTTCCCGACAAGTTCATGCCCTTCATGAATCAACCGCCGGGCTCGCTTTTGTCTTCGGCTGCGGTCCAGACTTATGGACGCGCGATTCATGCGCTGCGACGCTTCACGCAATCGTCGCTGAATAAAGAGCCGAGCTGGCGCAAGCCAACGCGGCGGATACAAGAAAGTTCAGTGGGAAATGTTGGGCCGCGGTAACCTTGCCCGTATCGTTTTCGTGAGCGTGACGGGCTGTCGTTCGAGGACTGAGAATGGCTTCGTTTTTGTGGAATAACGCGAACGACGCATCCCCCGAAAGTCTTCCCGATGATACCGGGGCGGAGGTGAGCCCCTCGCAGGCTGAGGAGATTCTGCAAGGCCTCGCGGGAGTGTTCGGCCAACGCAATGCTGCGGGTGCACGGCGAGTCGTTTATCCTCCGGAACAGCCCGACCATGGCTGGTCCGCAGACACGCAATTCCCCAATCTTGAAGCCAGATATCGTGCCCTGGTGGAACAGATTCCGGCCGTGGTTTTCATGGCGTATCTGGACCAGGGAATCGGCGAAGCCTACGTCAGTCCGCAGATTGAAGCGGCGCTGGGTTTTTCCCAGGAAGAATGGCTGGAAGATCCAGTTCGCTGGTACAACCACATCCACCCCGACGACAAGCAGCGCTGGAGCACCGAGGCGGCGGAGATGTTCCTGACCGGTAGCCCGCTGCGGTCGGCGTATCGGGTAGTAGCGCGCGACGGCCGCGTGATCTGGTTTCATTGTGAAGCCAAGATGATTCGCAAGCCGGACGGCGAGCCGTGGTTCATTCACGGAGTCGGCTTCGACATTACTGACCTGAAGCGGACCGAAGAGGCACTGCAGGAAGAGCGCAATGTAGTCTCCGCCATCCTGCACACCGTGGGAGCTTTGGTGGTAGTGCTGGATCCGCAAGGCAAAATCATCCGCTTCAACCGCGCGTGCGAACAAACCAGCGGATATTCCTTCGACGAAGTTTCCGGCCGGAAGATTTGGGATGTATTCATGGTTCCCGAAGAAGTGGATCGCTTCACCGCAGACTTCGAACAACTTTGCGCCGACCAGTTGCCCAGCGACTACGAGGGCTACCTGGTGAAGCGCGATGGCTCGCGGCGCCTGATTGCGTGGTCGAGCACAGTGCTTCCAGGTAACGACGGAGCGCCCACTTACATTATTGCCACGGGAATCGATATCACGGAACGCAAGCACCTGGAGAAAACAATTCTGGAAGTCAGTGGCCGGGAACAGCGGCGAATCGGGCAAGATCTGCACGACGGATTGGGACAGCATTTGACCGGCATCGCCTTCATGAGCAAAGTGCAAGAGCAAAAGCTGATGGAAAGAAGCCTGCCCGAGGCCGGCGATGCAGCCAAGATCGTGAAGCTGGTCAATGAGGCCATCAACAAAACGCGTGAACTGGCGCGTGGCCTGCTGCCGGTCGTCTCCGATGCGCGGGGCCTGATGTCGGCGCTACAGCAATGGGCAGGAGAAGTGGAAGACTTGTTCGGAGTATCCTGCCGCTTCCAATGCTTTGCCCCGGTGCTGATTCATGACGACACTGTGGCGACACATCTTTATTACATCGCGCGGG
Source organism: Terriglobia bacterium (assembly GCA_963734265.1). GTDB lineage: Bacteria > Acidobacteriota > Terriglobia > Terriglobales > Acidobacteriaceae > JAIQFF01. The sequence goes on along the minus strand of CAVTGN010000004.1, from coordinate 95,714 downwards.
AAGCGGTCAACAATGCGATCAAACACGGCCATGCCAGCCAGATCATAATCCGGCTCGCCGCCAACCAGGAGCAGGGAGCGCTGACCATCTCCGACAACGGTTCCGGAATCGCGGACATCCCGGCCAACAACGGCGGCATGGGGCGTCATCTGATGAACTATCGCGCCAGCGTCATTGGCGGATCGCTCGAAATACAGCGTGCCGCATCGGGAGGAACCAGGGTGACGTGCATTTTCCCTGTACAACCTCCGTCCGCCGAGTCGATCAAGGAAGCATCGCTGAGAAGACTAAGGACGACAGAATGAAGACAGACACCGGCATCAGCCCCAAGTCACAAAACCACACCGCATGCAGGAAAAGCAGAATCCTGGTGGTGGATGATCATCCCATTGTGCGTCAGGGCCTGGCGCTGCTGATCAATCAGGAGGCCGATCTGGTGGTTTGCGGCGAGGCCGAAGAAGCCACGGGCGCGATGCACGTGCTGGCTTCCGCCAAGCCCGATATTCTCATCGTCGACATTTCACTGAACGGGCCGGATGGCATCGATCTGCTGAAAAACATAAGGAATCTTCACCCGACCCTGCCGGTGCTGATCCTCTCCATGCACGACGAGTCGATTTACGCCGAACGCGCTCTGCGCGCGGGAGCCAACGGCTACATCATGAAGCAGGAGGCGACGGAAAAAGTATTAGTCGCGCTGCGCCGCATTCTGGCCGGCGAAATCTATGTCAGTGACCGCATTGCCAACAAGATGCTGAAGCACTACATCACCGGATCAGGGACGCTGCGACACTCTTCCATCGCCGATTTGAGCGACCGTGAGCTGGAAGTCTTTCGTTTGATCGGAGAGGGTCACGGAACCCGACAGATTGCGGAAGAGCTGCACCTCAGCGTGAAAACGGTCGAATCCTACCAGGCGCACATCAAGGAAAAATTATCCCTGCGCAGCGCCCGCGAACTGATGCAACATGCGATTCAGTGGAACATGAACGAGAAGCCGGTGTAAATGTGACGGGCGCACGCGAGGCCTGGCCCTCACGGTTCGAGATTCTACTTTGCGCCCTTTGCGATCTTTGCGGTTAAGATTTTGACCGCAAAGATCGCAAAGGTATCGCGAAGAAACCCTCTACATCATCAAGGTAGCTCTTCAGTCATCCATAGGTTAATGACGACCTTCCGGCCCAATCACCATCCAGAAATGGGAACTCAAGAGCTCCTTCCGTCCCTTTTCTCTCCTCACTACCGGGGAATCCCTGATAGAAAAAATAGTGCTTCCCATGAAAGTGAAAAAGTGGTGCTCCCGCTTGTGGTGGTTCTCAAGGTGGTTGATTCTAGGGCCGTTGTCGTACGGAAATACAACGCACTTTCAGGTTCCAATCTGGAATGAACAAGAACCGCAATCAGGACAAGGCCTTAGACCTATTCGTTCATCGTCAATAGAGATTCGGCAAAAGGAAATTCGGCAGCTTCCGTCCTCACGTTGAGGTGGAAAAGGAGATTCCAGCTATGGCAGCGGAAACAGTTCCGTACGGTCGAAAAACGCAAAAACCGTCGCCCGTCGCTGAAGTACACATACTCTGGATCACGGCCGGTTTGGGTTGTGACGGAGATTCGGTTTCAGTCACTGCGGCAACTCAACCCAGCATCGAAGACGTTCTGTTGGGGGCGATTCCCGGCCTACCTAAAGTACACCTGCACAATCCCGTCCTTGCCTATGAAAACGGAGCCGACTTCCTGAAATTCTGGTATCAGGCGGAAAAGGGCCAGCTCGATCCTTTCGTGCTGGTGGTTGAAGGCTCGATCCCCAACGAGAAGATCAAAAAGGAAGGCTATTGGGCGGGACTTGGAACGGATCCCAAGACTGGTCAGCCGATCACCACCAACGAGTGGATTGATCGCCTGGCTCCCAAGGCCCTCGCAGTCGTAGCCTGCGGAACCTGCGCCACCTACGGCGGAATTCACGCCATGGAAGGCAATCCGACCGGCGCTATGGGCTTGGCGGACTACCTGGGTTGGGACTGGAAATCTAAAGCCGGCCTGCCGATCGTCAATGTTCCGGGATGCCCGGTGCAGCCGGACAACTTCATGGAAACCGTTCTCTACCTGCTCTACCAGGTAGCCGGGCTGGCGCCCATGATTCCTCTCGACGACGAACTGCGTCCCACTTGGCTTTTTGGAAAAACCGTCCATGAAGGTTGCGACCGCGCCGGCTACTACGAGCAGGGCGACTTCGCCGAAGTGTACGGCTCTCCGAAATGCATCGTGAAGCTAGGATGCTGGGGACCGGTGGTGAACTGCAACGTGCCGAAACGCGGTTGGATGGCCGGAATTGGCGGATGCCCGAACGTGGGCGGCATTTGCATCGGCTGCACCATGCCGGGATTCCCCGACAAGTTCATGCCCTTCATGGATGAGCCGCCGGGCGCCCGCGTCTCCACTTCAGCGGTCGGCGCTTATGGCCGCGCGATTCGTGCCCTTCGTACTATGACCCAGAATACCGCCAACAAAGAGCCAAAGTGGCGTCATTCGGGATCGCAACTGACCACTGGATATCACCCGCGGTCGTACTGAGAAATCTACTGAGCAGGTAAAGGAGCGATCGAATGAGCACCATCACTGCACCGACGAAGGATGTTCCCAGCAAGAAAGGGAACCTGGTGGAAATGAACTGGGATCCGATCACCCGGATCGTGGGCAGCCTGGGCATCTTTACCAAAATCGACTTCGAGAACAAGCATGTGGTCGAGTGTCACAGCACCTCGTCCATTTTTCGCGGGTACAGCATCTTCATGAAGGGCAAAGACCCGCGCGATGCTCACTTCATCACCAGCCGCATCTGCGGCATCTGCGGCGACAACCACGCTACCTGCGCCACCTACGCACAAAACATGGCGTTCGGGATTAAGCCTCCGCCAATCGCCGAGTGGATCGTCAATCTCGGCGAAGCCGCCGAGTACATGTTCGATCACAATATCTTTCAGGACAACCTGGTCGGCGTGGACTTCTGCGAGCAGATGGTCAAGGAGACCAACCCCAAGGTCTGGGCCAAAGCGCAAGCGACGCCATCGCCGCATGCCAATGCGCACGGCTACAAGACCATCGCCGACATCATGACCGCGCTCAATCCGTTTACCGGAGCCTTCTATCGCGAAGCCCTGGTCATGAGCCGCATGACGCGTGAGATGTTCTGCCTGATGGAAGGCCGCCACGTGCATCCGTCCACGCTTTATCCGGGCGGCGTAGGCACGGTGCCAACCGTTCAGCTGTTTACCGACTACTTGGTCCGCCTGATGAAGTATGTGGAGTTCATGAAGAAAGTCGTTCCGCTTCACGACGACCTGTTCGACTTCTTCTATGACGCCCTGCCCGGTTACGAGGAAGTTGGGCGCCGGCGAGTACTGCTGGCCTGCTGGGGATCATTCAACGATCCTGATGTCTGCGATTACACCTACAAGAACATGACGAAGTGGGGCAACTCCATGTTCGTCACGCCGGGCATCGTGGTTGACGGCAAGCTCGTAACTACAGACCTGGTCGACATCAACCTCAACATCCGCATCCTGTTGGGCAGTTCTTACTACGATGAGTGGAAGAACTCGCAAACCTTCGTGAAGACCGATCCGCTCGGGAATCCGGTGGACAAGAACCATCCCTGGAACCAGACCACGATTCCACGGCCGCAAAAGCGTGATTTCGGCGGAAAGTATACCTGGGTGATGTCGCCGCGCTGGTTCGACAAGCGCACCGGCGACCATCTCGCGATGGACACCGGCGGCGGCCCGATCGCCCGTCTGTGGGCGACGGCGCTGGCCGGCCTGGTGGACATTGGGTATATCAAATCCACCGGCAGCAGCGTGAAGATGTATCTGCCCAAGACCACTTCGCTGCCCGAAGTCGAGTTCGAGTGGAAGATTCCCAAGTGGAGCAATGCCATCGAACGCGACCGCGCCCGAACCTACTTCCAGGTCTATGCCGCCTGCGCCGCCCTGCACTTCATGGAAAAGGCGCTGGCGGAACTGCACGCCGGACACACCAAAACCTGGACCGAATTCAAGGTCCCGGAAGAGGCCATTGGCTGCGGCTTCCACGAAGCGGTCCGCGGCGTGCTCTCCCATCACGTGGTGATCAAGGAAGGCAAAATCGCCAACTACCATCCGTATCCTCCGACTCCCTGGAATGCCAATCCACGCGATATTTATGGCACTCCGGGTCCTTACGAGGACGCGGTACAGAACACGCCGATTTTTGAGGAAAACGGCCCTGACAAGTTCAAGGGAATCGATATCATGCGCGCGGTAAGGAGTTTTGATCCTTGTTTGCCTTGCGGCGTGCATATGTATCTGGGGAACGGCAAGGTGCTGGAGACGCACCATTCCCCGATGTTCGGTCTTCAACCCTGAACCCGCATCACGGTTGAATAGGAGTGAGGGTGGTAGCTGTTAGGAATCGTCAGGTATGATCGCTCGCGACGCACCTGGCATCTCAATACTGCGCTCTCACTCCATATTTTTTTGGATTGTCATCCTGAGCGGAAGCAACTCATTCGCTTCGCGAATGGGTTGGCGAAGTCGAAGGAGCCCTAGCAACTTTACGGTGTGTCCCCCTCGGGACTTCCGCAGCTGGGAGCTTATAGGGGTCCTTCGACTTCGTAGCTGCTTCGCGATGCGAAGCAGCTACTCCGCTCAGGATGACAGAGTTCAGATTGACAAGGAGTCTTGTGGCTGACGACAGAGATTTTCGCGACGACATGGGGCGTATTGGCGGGCTGGTTCAGGAAATTGAATCTATCGCCGATCCCGCGGTACGGGCGGCAACTAAAGATCTGGTGCAGTCGCTGATGGATCTCCACGGTGCCGCCCTGCAAAAAGCCCTCGACATTGTGGCCGAGGCTGGTGAGCCGGGAATGAACATCATTTACCAACTGGGCCGCGATTCGCTGGTGAGCAGCGTGCTGATTCTCTACGGTCTCCATCCCGAGAACCTCGAAACCCGGGTGGTGAAGGCAGTGGACAAAATACGGCCATCGTTACGGAAACAGGGCTGTGAAGTTGAGCTGCTGGGCGTGAACGACGGCGCCATCCGTCTGCGAGTCGAAACTGGTTCGCACACCTGCGGTTCGACCGCCAAGACCGTACAGGCGACACTCGAAGGAGCTATTTACGACGCGGCCCCAGATATGGCCTCGCTGGTCATCGAAGGCTTTGAAGAGAAGCCGTCATCCGGCTTCGTGGCTTTAGATAAGCTGATTGGCGGCCCAGCCACGCTGGAGCCGCAAGGCGCGGATTAAGAGGTTTTTCCTCGTAGCGCCGGGCCGGCGGCGCTACGAGTGAAAGAACGGAAAATAGAAATCATGAGTTCGGGACAGTTCACGCAATCCGCCGACGGCTTTGGAACCCTGCGCCAGTTTGCCCGCCGTGAGCGGCCTCTGGAGCGCTGCGAGTTGTGCAGCATCGGCTTGTCGTCGAGTCATCCTCATCTGATCGAAGTGGCGCAGCGCAAACTCCTCTGTACCTGCGAGGCTTGCGCGATTCTATTCAGCGGCCAGGGAGTGAAGTTCAAACGCGTGCCCCGGCGGGTGCGTTCTCTTCCCAACTTCAATCTCAGTGACGCCGAGTGGAGCGGCCTGATGGTCCCCATCAATATGGCGTTCTTTTTCAGAAGCAGCCTGGAGAACCGGATGGTCGCGCTCTATCCCAGCCCCGCGGGCGCGACCGAATCGCTGCTGGAGCTGGAATCCTGGAACGATATTGTGGCTCGCAATCCGATTCTGAATCAGATGGAATCCGACGTGGAAGGATTGCTGGTCAACCGCCTGGGCTATTCTCGCGGATACTCCGCCGCCGAGTACTACCTGCTTCCCATCGACGAATGCTACAAACTGGTCGGCCTGATTCGCATGCACTGGAAAGGTCTTTCCGGGGGCACCGAAGTGTGGCAGCAATTGGGTGAGTTCTTTACCGGTTTAAAAGCGCGAGCGGTCGAGGTTCCCGGCGAGAACAGCGAAAACAGCGAGAACAAAGAAGCGCCCGGAGAGCAGAGGCCAGAGGAGTCCCATGCCTGATCTCAGCTTTCAGGTCGAAGGAGTCGAGGTCATCGCCAACGCGGCTTCGCCTCTGCTCGCCTTCAAACTTCGCCTGACTGACGCCAATCCGGAACAGACCATACACACGGTCGCGCTGCGCTGCCAGATTCAGTTGGAAGTGACCCGCCGCAAATACACGCCGGAGGACCAGGAGCGCCTGCTCGATTTGTTTGGCGAGCCCAGCCGATGGGGTCAGACCTTGCGAAATCTTTTGTGGACGCATGCCAATCTGGTTGTGCCTTCGTTCACCGGAACCACGCTGGTCGACCTTCCCGTGCCGTGTACGTTCGACTTTAACGTAGCGGCTACCAAGTACTTCGACGGCCTGGCGGACGGCGAAGTCCCGGTTTGCGTCCAGTTCAGCGGCACCGTTTTTTATGCCAGCGCGGAAGGCGGGCTGCAGGTGGCGCCCATTTCCTGGGACAAGGAAGCCCGGTTCAAGTTACCGGTGAAAATCTGGCGCGACATGATGGAATCCTACTATCCCAACAGCGCCTGGCTCCGCCTGCATAAGGATGCATTCGATCGCCTCTATCAGTACAAAGTGAAACACGGCATTCCCACCTGGGAAGAAGTGTTGGAGAGCATCATTCCGGTTGAAGAGACGGTGATCTGATGAATCTGGGAGCGGTAGAGCAGATCGCGAAGGCGGTGCTGTACGAGGGATACATGCTCTATCCCTATCGCCCCTCGTCGGTAAAAAACCAGCAGCGCTGGAATTTTGGTGTGCTCTGTCCGCAATCCTACAGTGTGATGCAAAACGGGACCGAAGCCTGGACCATGCAGACCGAGTGTCTGATCGAAGGCAGTGCGATGACTGGACTCGAAATCCGGGTCCGATTCCTGCAGTTGGTGGCGCGTTCCGTGGGCGAATTGATCGTCCCGGTGAACGATCTGGCATCCGGCGAGATGCCGCCGTTCCGGCTGGTGGAAAAACTGTCGCTGAATGGCCGCGTCTACCGGCCCTGGCAGGAAGCCGTCGAGCGGGAAGTCAGTTTGCCGGTTTACAACGTGGAAGCATTGGGCTACAGGATGCTGCCTGATGCTTTCAGTTTTCCTGCGGAAAAACATTTCGAGTATTTGCGTGACAGTAGTGGTCTGATCGCTGGTGTCATCGTGCGCGAGCGGCAAGCACTGTGCGGCGCCGTTGAAATCATGGGCGAAAAGGTCGCGGACGGAGTGTTCAAGGTCAGCGTTCGCATCCGTAACACTACGCCTTTCGAAGCGGCCAGTGATTCCAGCCGTGATGAGGCCCTGCTGCGTTCCCTGGCCTCCACTCACACCGTTCTTGGGGTGCAGGATGGCAGATTTGTGTCTATCATTGCGCCTCCGGAGTCGCGTAGCGAACTTGCCGCCAGTTGTAAGAACGTCGGAACATTCCCGGTACTGGTCGGCGAAGAAGGACAATGCGACACCCTGCTCTCCTCCCCCATCATCCTCTACGACTATCCCCAGATCGCTCCCGAAAGTGCGGGAGACTTGTTTGACGGCACCGAGATTGACGAGATTCTCTCCCTGCGCATCATGACCTTGACCGACGACGAGAAACTTGAAATGAGCCAGTCGGACGAGCGCGCGCGCGCCATGCTGGAGCGCACCGAAACTATGCCAGTCGAGCAGTTGATGAAGTTGCACGGAGTTCTGCGGGGACTGCGCCCCCTCAAGGAGGACACCCAATGAACGAGTGGGAGTGGCAACTTCTCGAAGAAAAGACTCCAGTCGATCACCTGGAAATTTCAGGAGTCGAAGTGCGCACCGGAAGCCGGGTGCGCCTGCGCCCCCGCAAAGGCGGCGACGTGATGGACATCGCTCTAGCCGGACAGGTTGCCACCATCGAATGCATCGAGCAGGACTATGAAGGCAAGAGCCACGTCTGCGTAGTTCTGGATGAAGATCCGGGACGCGACATGGGCCTGCTTCGTCAGCCCGGTCACCGCTTCTTTTTCGATGCGGAGGAAGTCGAGCCCTTGTCGGAAGAAGAAGCGCGTCAGATCCCGACGGTGCAGAAGCCCAGCATCCTGGTTGCCGGCATCGGCAACATTTTTCTTGGCGATGACGCGTTCGGCGTCGAAGTCGTTCGCCGTATGGCGGGATTAAGACTTCCCGCTGGCGTGCGTGTATCCGACTTCGGTATCCGAGGCTTCGATCTGGCGTACGCGCTGCAGGACGGCTACGAAACCACGATTCTAGTGGATGCGTGTCCGCACGGCCAGCCTCCCGGAACGCTCTATGTGATCGCCCCTGACTTAAAGGTGCTGGATGATCCGGAAGCTCCCCAGGCCGCCATCGAAGCCCATGCCATGAATCCGATGAATGTACTGCGCATGGCTCGTGCCATGAACATCGAATTGAAGAACGTTTTGCTGGTCGGTTGTGAACCGGAGACGCTCGGAGGCGAAGAAGGCCAGATGGGGCTGAGCGCGCCGGTCGAGGCTGCGGTCGATGAAGCGGTCAAACTGGTCGAGTCGCTGGTGAACAGAATCCTGAACGGAGATGAGCCTGGTTCGAAACTTGGTATGACGTATTAAACATTCCGACAAGAGGAGACTGCCGTGGCAATGGAAAATGGAAACGGAAGCTTCAGTGACAGGGACACCTTATTCATGCTCAGCGGTGTGGCCCTGATGGTTTTCGGCGCAGGCTTGATTCTTACCAATCCCATCGCGAGAAAATACATGGGACAGTTGGGAGTCGGCGACCTGGCCAGTCTGGCATTGCCCGATCTGGACCGCTACTTGAAGCTGCGGGCCATGTAAGAGTTGTGGGCCAATGAAGTTTGTCTGGGCTGAGGGGGGAAGGAACCGCAGCCTTGGCTAAGTGATGTCAGGGCGCAGAGGGAGATGGTTCAATGGTCCCCACAAGTGCTCCGATTGTCTGTTATGTAGTGGATACACGGGCCAGCCAGTTTACGGTGCAGGCTTTTGCCAGCGGGCTGGCGGCCGCGGTTGCGCACAGTCCGAAAATCGCCATCCGGGACTGGACCGGTGAAGCCAGGTTTACTCCCGGCACTCTCGGAGACGCTTCGATCAAGGTCAGGGTAAAGGCGGCTTCGCTCGAGGTCCTGGATGAACTGAGGGACAGTGACCGGCGCGAGATTCATCGGGTGATGAACCAGGAAGTGCTGGAAACCACGAGATTTCCCGAGGTCATTTTTGAAAGCTCGGAGGTCAGGGCGGAGCGGCAGAAAGACGACCTTTATCGCCTGAATGTGCACGGTAAACTGGCTCTGCATGGCGTGACCAGCGACCATAGTTTCGCCGCGCAAGTGGCTCTGGGCGTGGACAGTGCGCGGGGATATGGCGAGTTCAAAGTGCTGCAAACGGATTATGGTATTCGGGTGGCATCCATTGCCGGCGGCACGCTGAGGTTGCAGGATGAATTGAAGTTTTCTTTTTATGTTGTGGCTCGAAAGCAAACGTAAGCTCGGGCGCCGCAACTAACTCGAGGGAGTAGGCTGGGAACCGGAGGTTCTAATTTTGCATTACGCGATCGATCAAACCAAAACATCGGAGGCTGCCGCCGTTCGTTATCTAATTGATGGCAAGGGAAGCAAATTCATCGTGCGGGCCTTTGCCACCGGCCTGCTCTCCGCTTTTGGACATAACCCGACCATTGCGATTCAGGATTTCGAAGGCGAAGCCCTGATCAATCCCAGCGCACTGGAGGAAAGTTCCCTTCACCTCGTGATTCACGCGTCGTCGCTGGCGGTCACCGACGACATCAACGACAAGGATCGCGAAGAAATCGAACGCCGGATGCAGACCGAGGTTCTTGAATCCGACGGGTACTCGGACATCGTGTACGAGTGCTCCAAACTCACCGCCAGCAAAACCGGCGAAGGTCAGTACTGGGTGGCGCTGAATGGAGAACTGTCGCTGCACGGAGTCACGCGCACTCAGCCGGTGTCGGCGCGAGTGACGCTGAATGGTGATACCCTGCGTGCCGTGGGAGATTTTTCGGTGCGCCTGAGCGACTACGAAATCAAGCCGGTATCCGCTGCCGGAGGCACGGTAAGGCTGAAGGACGAGATCAAGCTGTCCTTCGACATCACGGCGCGCAAGGCTTGAAATTCGGTCGTTGGCCTTGGTCGTTGGCCAAAGTCAAGAGCGCGCGGTAGTAGCAATCGGACAGGAAAGTTGGGCGTTATTAGTTTTGCCAACGACCAACGACGAACGGCCAACGACCGCACTATGGAGGATGTCGCATGTGTTTAGCCATACCCGGGAAGATCTTGGAAATTTCCCCCGATAATACGGATTCGGCTCTGGTCGACGTGGTCGGCGTCCGGCGCAAGATTGATTTAGGTCTGCTGCACGATGACCGGCCGGTGGCGGGCGATTGGGTGCTGATCCACGTCGGCTTTGCCATGAGCAAGATTAGTGAGCGCGACGCACTCGATCAGATGAATACGCTCCGCATGCTCGGCGAGATTGATGGAGCGATGCAGGAAGTCCAGGGATATGGCCTGGGGGAATTAGCGGACGCCGAACTGAATGACGACGAAGTCAGTGGCGCCGCAGCGAATAACGGCAAAGTGAATTGACGCGCACCCGCGTCCAGCCTGCGAGGGAGCGATCGGTATGAGATACGTTGATGAATTCCGCGAACCCGAACTGATTTCGCGCGCGGCCGAGGAGATTCGCCGTCTGGCCGGAACCAAGCGTCACTACCGCATGATGGAAGTTTGCGGGGGCCACACGCACGCCATCTATCGCTTCGGTCTGAAAGATATACTTCCGGAAAACATCGAATTGATTCATGGACCCGGCTGCCCCGTCTGTGTTCTCCCCATGGGGCGAATTGACGACGGTCTATCTATCGCGCAGCAGCCCGACGTAATCTTCGCCGCCTTTGGCGACATGATGCGCGTCCCCGGCACCCTGGGCAGTCCGCTTGAGCATAAGGCACGAGGGATGGATGTTCGCATCGTGTATTCGCCTTCGGATGCGCTGAAACTGGCCCGCCTGAATCCCGACAAGCACGTCATGTTCTTCGCCATCGGCTTTGAAACCACCGCGCCTTCCACTGCTCTCACGATGATGCGCGCCAAGGCCGAAGGCATCCGAAATTTCTCCGTGTTCTGTAATCATGTGACCATCATCCCTGCGATCCGGGCGATTCTTGATTCGCCCGACATGCGGCTGGACGCTTTCATCGGACCCGGGCACGTTTCCACCGTGATCGGCTGCCGGCCTTACGAGTGGATCGCCCAGAACGAACACAAACCGATCGTGGTCTCGGGCTTCGAACCGCTCGACATGCTGCAATCCATTGTCATGCTGCTGCGTCAGTTGAAGGCGGGAGAAGCCAAGGTTGAAAATCAATACAAGCGTGTCGTCCCCTGGGAGGGCAACCGCGCCGCACTTCGGGCCATGGCCGAAGTTTTCCAGTTGCGTCCTTATTTTGAGTGGCGCGGGCTGGGATTCATCTCGCAGTCGGCGCTGCGCATCAACGAAAAGTACGCCGCATGGGACGCGGAACAACGCTTTGAAGTTCCGGGCGTCCGGGTGACTGATCCCAAGGCCGCGCAGTGCGGCGAGGTGCTGAAAGGCGTGCTGAAGCCGCATCAGTGTAAACTCTTTGGCCGTGAGTGCACGCCGGAGCATCCTATCGGCGCACTCATGGTGTCATCGGAAGGATCATGCGCCGCGTATCACAGCTACGAGCACCGCAAGGCAGCAATGGTCAGCCTGAGCTCGATCGCTTAAACGCTCCGATCGCTCCGGCTGCTATGGATGCCAAACCCGTTCCCATCCGGTTCCGCGATCCCCAAATCGAGATGGCGCATGGAGCCGGAGGTAAAGCCAGCCGCAAGCTGGTCGAAGGTCTTTTTGCTCCCCTGCTTTTTGGCTCGTCGCCGGGCCCACTGGGCGATGCCGCGCACGTCGACATCAATGGAACGAAGGTTGCCATCACGACCGACAGTTTTGTGGTCAAGCCGCTAAGTTTTCCGGGCGGCTCCATCGGAGAACTTGCGGTGAACGGGACGGTAAACGATCTCGCAGTCTCAGGCGCCAGGGCCGAGGCGTTGGTTGTTACCTACGTTCTCGAGGCTGGGCTTCCCACCGCGGTCCTCGAAGCGGAAGTTCGCGCCATGGCGAAAGCCGCGCGGGAGGCGGGAGTCCGCATCGCAGCCGGTGACACCAAAGTTGTCGAACACGGCAAAGCGGATCAGATGTACGTCACCACCACCGGCATTGGCCGCCTGCTTCATGGCGTGACCATCGATCCGCGCTCCGTCCGTGTCGGCGATAAGATTCTTCTCTCCGGACCGATCGGCGATCATGGCATTACCATTCTGCTGGCGCGCGGCGAGCTCGATCTTGAAGCTGATCTTTGTTCCGACACTCGCTCCGTGCTGCCGCTGGTCGAAACCTTGATTCGCGCGGCCGGCCCGGGAATCCGCTGGATGCGCGATCCAACCCGCGGCGGCGCGGCGACCTCCCTCAATGAGTTGGCGCGCGATTGCGGGCTAGGCATGCTCTTGCACGAAGATCAGATTCCGGTGCGCGATACCGTGCGCGGCGCATGTGAATTGCTGGGACTCGATCCCCTGCACATCGCGAACGAAGGCCAGTTCCTCGCGGTTGTGTCGCCGGAATACGCCGATGCAGCCATCAATTCGTTAAGCCTGGCGCCGGGCGGAGGCGAAGCTCAGATCATCGGAGAAGTTCGCGATCAACCGGCCGGCACCGTGCTGGTGACCACCCGTTACGGCGGCAGCCGGATTGTAGATATGCTGGTCGGCGATCCATTGCCGCGAATTTGTTAGATGCCAGGTAGAGATACCAACACGATGCCAACCGCCTGTAAACTCGCCAGTCAGATTGAAGAGCGGCTGCTTGAGCGGAATCATTTGTTCGAGCAATTCTTCTCGCGTGAAGCGCCGCGCCTGGCGGATGCGTGCCGCGAAATGTCCGAGCGTTTTCTGCGCGGAGGGCGTCTGCTGGCCTTTGGGCGCGGACCGTATGCCACCGACGCGCAGCATGTCTCGGTGGAATTTGTTCATCCCGTGATTGTGGGCAAACGCGCGCTGCCGGCTCTCGATTTGTCCATTCTCTTTCGTCCGTGGATGGAAGCCATCCTCCGCCCCGAAGATATCGTGATGGGCTTTGGTCCTCCGGAAGGCGATCCCGAGGTTTGGGCCACACTGCAGCAAGCTCACCTGCAGGACGCCATGACATTTGCACTCCCCGGCGCGGAAGGCTCCTATGGCCTGGATTCGGGCATTCAGGATCCGTTCATGCATCAGGAGATGGTGGAGATCCTGTACCACACGCTGTGGGAAACGGTGCACGTCTTTTTCGAGCATCGCGAATTGGGACATGATGTGGGAGCGTCGGGATTTCTCTATCCGTTCCTGGGCCAGGAGAAGCAGGGAACTACCGACCTTCTCGCCGAAGTCGGACTTTCCATTCTCATGAAGGTGCAGGATGACTCGCGGCTGCGCGCCCAGGCAGCGCGAGAAGAATCCGAGCAGATCGGCAACGCTGTCTTGGCGATTCACGAGCGCCTGCAGCGCGGCGGCAAGCTCATCATCTTCGGCAACGGCGGCTCCGCGACCGACGCCAATGATCTGGCCATCGACTGCGTGCTGCCGCCGCTCGGATTCAAGCCCATCCCCGCCGTTTCGCTGGCTCTCGAACCCGCCAACATCACCGCGGTCGCCAACGATATCGGAACCGAGGCCATATTCCTGCGCCAGTTGATCGCGCAGGCGCGTCCCGAAGATGTGGCCATCGGAATTTCAACCAGCGGCGGATCGCGCAACATCATCATGGCGCTCGAAGAAGCGCGCAAGCGAAGTCTGTTGACAGTCGCGCTGCTCGGCTACGATGGCGGCGAGATCAAACGCAAGGGATTGTCAGACTTTCCCATCGTTGTACGTTGCGACTACATTCCGCGCATCCAGGAAGTGCAAGCTTCCATTTATCACGTCATGCGCGAATCGCTGGAGGGATTAAGCCGTGGCCAAAATTGAACTCTTTGGAACCGCGCGCTGCCCGCACACCTCAGAGATGCGCGACTGGCTGGAGTGGAAGCGTAGCGAGTTTGTCGAATACGACGTCGAAGCCGATCCGGTCGCTCGCGGGCGCATGCGCGAGCTGGCTGGCGGCCAGCGCACCGTGCCCCTCCTGGTCGAAGACGGCAAAGTAATTCAAGTGGGCTGGCAAGGTCACGGCTGCATCGTGGACGAATAACTAAGAACTGACATCCGAAAACCTGACAACGGAAATTATCAAACACGAATCAACAAGCTGTAATTCATAACCATGGCCAGTGCCTGTTCCATTCGAGTGCGAGGAGTAGTGCAAGGCGTAGGCTTTCGTCCGTTCGTTTATCGTCTGGCGCGTGCGAACACACTCAATGGCTGGGTGCTGAACGCGGAAGAGGGAATTGAGATCCACCTCGAAGGTGCCGAGACAGGTCTGGAAGCTTTCGTTCGCGACCTGAAAGCTCAGCCTCCCCCTGCCGCCAGCATCGCGGAAATCGATATCAAACCCGCAGAGCTGGTCGGCTTGCGCGAGTTCACTATCCGGACGAGCCAGCGCCGGGATCATCCCACGGTTCGCATTTCGCCGGACCTCCCGGTTTGCGATGACTGCCTGAAAGAGCTTTTCGATCCGGCCGACCGGCATTACTGGTATCCCTACATCAATTGCACCAACTGCGGTCCGCGTTACACCGTCGTGCTTGGTCTGCCTTACGACCGGCAGAACACGACCATGAACGACTGGCTGCTCGACGACGACTGCGCCTCCGAATACTCCGATCCCGCCGACCGGCGTTTTCATGCGCAGCCCGTAGCTTGCCCCGCCTGCGGCCCGAGCTATTATTTGCAGCCGCATGATCGGACTGGCGCAGGGAAGCGAAGCCAGCATCCGTGCCTCGGCGCGGCTTCTAAATTCCGGAAAGATTCTTGCCGTCAAAGGACTGGGCGGATACCACCTGGCTTGCGATGCCCGAAACTCCGCTGCCGTCGCGGCATTGCGCGATCGCAAATACCGCAAAGAAAAACCCTTTGCGCTCATGACGAAGGATCTCCAGGTGGCGCGCACCCTGGTCGAGCTTTCCACCGCGAGGCCGAAACACTACTTACTTCAACTCCGCGGCCCATCGTCCTTGCGCCCGCGAAGATCGAACTCCCGGGCGTCGCGCCACAAAACAAGGAACTGGGCGTGATGCTGCCTTACACCCCGCTTCACCATCTGTTGTTTGCCGCTGGTGCTCCCGAAATATTGGTCATGACCAGCGCCAACCGCTCCAGTGAGCCCATCGCGTACGAAGACAAAGATGCGCTCGAGCGGCTTTCCGGAATCGCGGATTCATTTTTGGTCGGACAACGCCCCATCGCTCGCCGGGTGGATGATTCGGTCACGCGCGCGGGCGCCTTCGGTCCAGTCGTACTTCGCCGGGCACGGGGATACGCTCCCGGAGCCGTGGCCAACTTTCCCATCAGCCAGCCCCTGCTGGCTGTGGGCGCCGATCTCAAGAACACAGTCACACTGGTTGTGAATGGACAAGCTTTCGTCAGCCAGCACATCGGAGACCTGGATCACTATCAGTCATTCCGCGCTTTCGAGGAAACCATCAACGATCTCGTGTCTATGTACGAAGTTCGGTGGGATGATCTGCTGATTGTGCACGATAGTCATCCGCAGTATGTCTCCACCGCGCACGCCGCGGCGCTTTCGTCGAACCGGCTTTCGTCGAAATCGCTTTCCTCGAAAGACGCTCGCTCCGTGCAGCATCACCGTGCCCACATCGCCTCGGTGCTCGCCGAGCGAGGGGAATGGACAAAGCGAGTCGCTGGAGTCAGTTTCGACGGTACGGGATATGGCGATGACGGTACCATCTGGGGCGGCGAGATTTTTGTAGGCAGCATTCGTGATGGCTTCGAGCGCGTGGCGCATTTGCGCCAGGCCGCTCTTGCCGGCGGAGATGCCGCAGCCGAGTGCCCGGTGCAGGCCGCCGCCGGATTTCTGGCCCAACTCGACAGCGTCTCCGATTTCACGGCCGCGCCCTTTACTTTTCCGGCGCGCTACCGGAAGGCCCGGGAGCTGGTCCGCAAGGACGTTCGCACTTTCGCTACAACTTCCATCGGGAGGCTGTTTGACGCCGCCGCCGCGCTTTTGGGATTCACGCGAGAGGTTACTTTCGAAGGGCAGGCGGCAATGTGGCTGGAACAACTCGCGCGCGGTGCACGCGTGGTCACGCCCTACCCGTTCCCGTTCGCCGGCGAGGAACTGGATTTCCGCCCCCTGCTCCGGGCTCTGATTGAAGACCGGCTACGGGGCCGCGATATCGGAGAAATCGCTCGATCTTTCCAGCGAGGGATTGCGCAGGGTCTGCATCTTGCACTTGCCTCGATCACTCAGGCGCATGGTCTCGACACAGTCGTGCTCTCCGGCGGAGTTTTTCAGAACGAACTGCTCCTGGAGGATATGAAGTCCCTCCTAACCGGCCAGCTGGAAACCTGGACGAACCACGCGGTTCCGCCTAACGACGGAGGAATCAGCCTGGGACAGGCCGCCCTGGCGGCGTTTGGTCAATTCGACAGCATTCGAAATCCGGGAGAACGTTCCATCGAGCCCACTTATGCATGAGCTTTCGATCGCGATGAGCATCGTGGAAATGGCACAGGAAGAAGGCGAGCGCCGCGGCGTACAAGTCAACGCGGTGCATCTCAAATTGGGAGCCTTGTCCGGCGTAGTCAAAGAGGCTCTCTTGTCGTCCTATGAGATGGCTTGCGCGGATACTCCTCTGCAAGGCTCGCGCCTGATCTTCGAAGAAGTCCCCGTCGTGGTTTTTTGTCCAACCTGCCAGGCCCAGCGCACTCTGGGCTCCGTGCAGTGGTTTTGTTGCTCAGAGTGTGGAACGCCCACATCCGAAATCGTGCAGGGTAAGGAACTCGAAGTGACTGCGTTGGAGATACAGTGATGAACCCAGAACCTCGGCTGGTTGAAGTCAGAAAGAACGTTCTGAAACAGAACGACTTCGTGGCTCGCGCTCTTCGCGATCGTTTCAGAAGCGCCGGCGTCTCCGTGATAAGTCTGGTTTCCAGCCCAGGCTCGGGCAAGACTGCATTTCTCGAGAAGACGCTGACGCTGCTGCGCCCGAACTATCGCGTGGCTGCACTGGTCGGCGATCTAGCGACCGAAAATGACGCCGTCCGGCTGGCCAGAAGCCAGGCCCCGGTGAAACAAATCACCACGGGCACGCTCTGCCATCTCGAAGCCGCCATGGTCGACAAAGCGCTGGAACAGTGGCAGGACCTCAGCCAGTTGGATTTCTTGTTCATCGAAAACGTGGGCAACCTGGTCTGTCCTTCTTCCTACGACTTAGGCGAAGACCTCCGCCTGGTGCTCATCTCGGTTACTGAAGGAGAGGACAAGCCGTTGAAATATCCCACAATCTTCAACAGCGCCGACGTGGCTATCGTCACTAAGGTCGATCTGGCGGATGCGGTGGAGTTCAACTGGGAGGCCGCATATAGCAACATTCAGGCAGTGCGTCCGGGCATGCGGGTCTTTCGCGTCTCCGCTAAAACAGGCGAGGGCATGGAAGAATATCTCGGCTTTCTTGGCGAGCGCGGTTGGCTGAATTACGTCCCGCTGCGACCGTCTGACATTATTCCCGCAGCGACTTCACATAAGTAATGACCTGCCAAATCTGCTGGTCCCCCAACTTTGACCACGAAGGCATTCCCCTTCCCATATTTCCGTTCACCAGCAGCCAATGCAGATCGCCCTCGGTGGCCTGCTGCTGCACGCGCTGGCTTCTTAGGGGCGGACGTTTCTTGGTCCCTTCGGCATTTTCGCCGTGACAGTGTGAACAGCGATCGACAAAAACCCTGCGCCCGGCTGCGATTGCCTCCGGCTGGTCGTGATACGGGTTGATCCTTTCATGATCGCGGGCAGGAACATTCTTCAACCAACTGCCGTCGGCGACGCCGAACACGAATGCCGCGGAACAGAAGATCAGCAGGATGAAAGCCGGCCGTCGCGTCATCGCGCACCTCGATGAAACCGGCCGAACAGTTGATCGATTTCGTAGGAAATTCCGAAACGATATAAGCGGGGAATGCTGTAGTCGTTCAATCCAAACTGGGGCGAGAACGAGAACGTCATGCCGTTGGGCGCAGCCCAGTTGATCAATGGCCCGATGTAGTGAGAGGTCTGGTTGGTCCCAAAGCTGTAGCGGTCGCCGAGTCCGCCGTACATCTCAACTCCCGCCTGAAACTTCTCGCCGCAGAAAGTGCAGTTGTGAGCGCTGGCGGCCAGCTTCAACGGACGGCTCACTCCCCAGGCATATCCGAACTCCCAGGGATCGTTGGAAAGATTTTTTTCCGCGATGATGTTTTCGCTGATATTCCACCCCCGGTAATTGCTGCCGAGAATCAGTTTCAGCTCCAGTTCGCGTTTCTTGTCCATCCGGGCTTCCGAGTTGGGTTCGAGGAAGTCGTCCTTTCCGTCATGCCCAACCACCTCCCGCAACGCCTTATCCGCACTGGTATTTTCGAATTCGATGTAGATGACTGGATTGATCCAGTGTTCGCGTAACAGTGGACGAAAGCGGTTTTCCCAGCGATAGCCGGTGAAAATCGTGCTGTCGTGCTGCGTGATCTGGCCATCGAGATAAAACTCCGTGGTCCACCAGGCCGTGGCGCCGAATTCGAATTCGATATTGCTGCCGATAAATCGATTTCCCCCGGGCGGCTTTCCCACCGCATTGAAAAACTCGATATCGAGATTGCCCGGTTCTTCCATTTCGTGGGAGTAGGTGACGAAGTAAGGCCGTTCCTGAGCCTGGCCCCTGGCCGTAAAAAACGCGGCAAGGAGACTGAACGCAAGGAGGCGGAAAAGGATGAATGTCTTCATAGAGTTTATTGGCATCTAGCTACTTGCAACACAGTTGCAACTACCGAGGCTGTAACCACTTTAACGGCTCTCGTCGACGAGGTCAATCCTTGCCTTGATTTTTTGTTGCACTCGGGTTGCAATTAGATGCAACGAACAAACTGCTCCCGCGCGGTGTAATTGAAACGAACTGAAGAAATGAGGGAGGTTTATTCGGCGGGTTGCTCGGCCGTTCTGCACTGCGCACAATAGCCGCCGACTTCGAGCCTGGTGACGACGATGTGGAACCGGCAATCCCGCTGAATCTGTCCCTTCAATCGGTCGAACAGATCGCTTTCAAATTCAGTGATCTTGCCGCAACGGAGACACGCCATGTGAATGTGATCGCGCTGGGGACGCCGCTCATAGTAGTGTTTCTCGCCCTGCATGTGCATCAGATCGAGTTCGTCAATCAGACCGTGACGCTTTAACAAGCCGAGGGTGCGATAGACCGTGACCCGGTCGATTTGCGGATCGAGCCGGCGCGCGCGGCGCAGCAGTTGGCTGGCGTCGAGGTGCTGTTTGGCGGTCTCCACGACGCTAAGAATAGTGCGGCGCTGACGGGTCATGCGCAGTCCGCGCGACATGAGTTCAGCCTGCAGACGTCCAGGAATTTCGGTTTGTGGCAGCGGCATGGTATCGATCCTTATTGCAACTGAGGTTCAAATTATACCGCAGCCTGTCCAGTGGGACGCAACATGGCTAGGATCAGTCGGGAATTAGCTTATCGGCGTACGTTTATTGGCGAGCGTTTATTGACGTACCAGCAACGCGAGGCGCGGGAAGCGGAACTGTCCCGAAGCATCGTCAATCACATTGACCTGGCAACTGTAGAAACCGGGTTTGAGCTGGCTGAGTGGAACATCGAGCTGGAATACCGCCGCCTTGCGGTCGGGCGCATTCAGTTGCAGGCTTTCGACCAGCGGGGTCTCGTAGGCCTTGGTCTTTCCGCGAAAGAAGGCGACGTTGGTCAGCAGCCGAATGGCGGGACCATTTCCACTATTCGACTGAGCGGCTGCATTTGCCGCGGCGTGCGCTGGATCGTAAACCTCGTAATAGAAATACAGGTGCTGATCGGCAGAGAACACATGAGTCACCGACGGAACCACTTCTGAGCCGTCGCGCACCAATGGATTGTCGCTCTTCTTCTTGTTGGTGGGCTGGAGTTGGCTGGCAAGCACGATCGAGCTCATCTTCACTGGGGCGGTTTTGAGATCGGGAACCGTGAAATCGGTCTCGAATGAGCCCAGACGGCCGCTCTGGTTCTCGCGCACAACGAATTTGAGGTGATACTGGCCTGGCGGCAAAACGAAGCCGCTGTTGTATTGCACGTTCTTGCGCTGCACCAGTTGGCTGGTGTTGAGCGCGAGCTTGACCGTGTCCCGTATTTGCCCGACCGGACGTTTGTCCGGATCAGTCACAATTCCCAGCACGTCCAGCGTGGCGCGGTCCTGATCGTTATTGTGAGTGAAAGGAATCTGGGAGCCAGGGACGATGAGTGACACCGGCACATAGAATTTCCGGTCAGCAATGCGGAAATACGCCGCGGACAAGTACACCGGAAGATCGGTGGTGGGCAGGTCGGAAGCGAGTTCTTCGTCCAGTTGCCGTTCGCGATCGTCGCGAGTGGCGTGCTGGAAATCCGCCGGAGCGTAGTAACCGCGGCGGAAATCGATCTTCACGCCCGGCCGGTTGACCCTCACCGTGATGCGGCGAAAGCGCCCGTCCCGCGCGGAGTTCGAGCTGTGATAGCCGAGCAGATAATAAAGAGATGTGTCCTGCTGAACCCCGGTAAACACTCGGCCGAAATCGTTCGAATCGAGAAACGCGCGTCCACCGGTGTCGCCCGCCAGAGTGACCAGGGTCTCCTGGGTGGTGAAGTTCGAGTCGAAGGCGCTGGACATCGACTTGCCGGAATACGGCGACGTCCCGCGAAGGCTAGCGTTTTGCGCTTCGCCTCCCGCCACCAGCGCCTGCAGACCGCGAATGTCCATGGTGTAAATCGCCATGTTCGCTTTTACCGCGGCGTTGGTGGCGGAACGCAGTTGCGACTGGTTCTCAATGCCGGTGCGGTCCATGCCGCTGGAAAAATAAATCAGCGATTTTTTCTCTTCGATGGAAGAAAGCTTGTCCGCGATGGAGCGCAACGCCTGCAGCCGGCGATCGGTGTTGAAGATGTTGTATTCGGTGTCGTCGGTGGTAAAAGACCCGCCGGTTTCGGCCGTGCCCTCGGTCGTTCCGGTGCTTCCTTCTTCAAATCCTCCGCCCGCGCCCAGGTTGAAATCCTGCAGCGTTTTCTTCAGCAGCGCCCGGTCAGAGGTGAAATCCTGATTCACCGTGAGCGAGCTTCCGAGCGAGACTATGGAGACCAGATCCGCAGGGACCATCTGCTTTTCCACATAGTTCTGGGCAGCGGTAGTGGCATGGTCGATCTCGTCCGGCTGCATGGCGCTAAGGTCAAAAAACAGAATGATCAGGCGGCGGTCTTTCAGCGGGCGGGTGGCGATGGCTTGCGCGACATCGGTGCTCTTTGCTGGAGTCTTGGACGGAGTCTTGCCCAGCAGCGGCGCCTCAGTCGCGGCGGTGGACAGCACCGCGTCCGTGTTTTCGAGGTCAAAAGAAACAACCTGCTGCGGCTTGTTGTCTTCCAGCACGGTGAAGTCTTCGCGCTTAAGATCGCGCACCGGGTTGCCGTTCTTGTCGCGCACGGTCACATTCACCAGCACCAACTCCGTCTTGGTACGGAAGGTGTAGTCGGTCGTGTCCTGCGAAACCACGCTGGTACCGGCCAACATCAGGGCCAGCGCCGTGGTGAGCGTCCGCTTTGCCCAGCTTGCGTGTTGCATGACCGAAGCCATTGCTTGCTCCTGATCCTTAGCTAAAAGCGGAAGCGCGCGGTCAGCAGCAGAGAACGCATCGCTCCCACCGAAATCACCCGGCCATAAGTAGGCGAGTTCACAATTGTGTCGATCGTCGAAAATTGCGGAGTGTTGAAAATGTTAGAGACCTGGGCACGGAATTCCAGGGAACGCGACTCGGCAAGCGGAAAGATTTTGGTGAACGACATGTCAAACAGGCGTTGACCCGGTCCTTCGATGCTGTTGCGCCGGGCATCGCCAAAAGCGCCCGGCAGGAGTAACGAAGGCGGCGGTATTAAACCACTCCGCGATGGAGGGATTCGGCACCGTCACCGCCTGCCCCGGCACAACATCCGCCCGGATGGTTCCGTTGGTGCCCCGGCTAACATCCAGAGGCGAGCCGAGAATTCTGGGAGTGAAGGGCAACCCCGAAGCGATGGTCCAGTCGCCGCTCCAATTCCAGTCTCCCAACACCGCGCGCAGCGGGCCGTTCCGGGTGAGCCACCGGCGGTCATGTCCGAAGGGAAGCTCCCACAGATAGTCGGCGGTGAACAGGTGGCGCTGGTCGAAACTGGACAAGCCGCGCTCCGCCGCCAGATCAAAGGCATTCTGGGCCACGTTCGTCACGCCGGATAATGCAGTGCGCCCGCCGCCTTGCGCCACGAGTGGCTCGCCGCTT
This sequence comes from Terriglobia bacterium, assembly GCA_963734265.1. Taxonomy (GTDB): domain Bacteria; phylum Acidobacteriota; class Terriglobia; order Terriglobales; family Acidobacteriaceae; genus JAIQFF01. The sequence continues at coordinate 73,196 of CAVTGN010000004.1, read as the reverse complement.
CCGATGGTCGAAGCGTTGTCAATCGATTTCGAGAATGTATAGCGGCCACCGATGGAGAGGCCGCCCTGAAGCCGCTTACGAACCCGGACTGAACCGGCGTTGGCGGTAGAGTCGCCCACCGAATCTTCCCAGTAGAACGGCTGCACTCCGGGGAAGAGAACTCCGGTGGCGGTACGGTTCGGCGCTTCCAGGATGTCCAGGCGCGTGCCTTTTGTGCCGGTGTAGTCAAGGTTCAGAACCAGGGTTGGGCGAATCTGTTGCTGAAGATCGACATTCCAGATCTGCACATAGCCCAGGCGGTAATTAGGATCGACTCCAAAATTATTGCTGATCGATCCCGGTGGCACCGGCGGAAATCCGTTTTCGAGCGTCAGGATACTGGTCGCCGACTGAGTGTTGGTGGCCGTGGTCGAAAAGGGCGGCTGAAACGCCATATTCTGCACGATGCTCTGATAGGCAGCGGTGTTGTAGTTGATCCCGTAGCCGGCGCGAATCACGGTGTCGTGCAATGGTTTCCAGGCCAGGCCGAGACGCGGAGCAAAATTGTTGCGGTCGGGACGGACCAGGGTCACGGGGAACTGACCGTTGTAGGGCCCGGACTGCCCGACCTGTACCGGGACAGGCGGCGAGGTAAAGCCCACGGGCAAGTCCAGATTCACGATACGGTCGTTGAGTTCGGAGAACGGCGAGAAGTACTCGTAGCGCACGCCGAGGTTCAAAGTCAGATTTCCGCGAAGCTTCCACTCATCCTGTCCGAACAAATCCCAGGAATTGCCGCGAAAGTGGTAGCCGTTGTCGCCGAACTGCACCGAAGTCAACTGGGGAAGACCGAGCAGAAAATCTGAAAAATCGTAGCCGCTATTGACGCCTGTAAAAGTGAACGTCCCGCGCGCGTTGCTGTCGGTCTGAGTGTTGACCTCGATCCGCCGGAAGTCCCCGCCCCAGCGGAAGGTGTGCTTGCCGCGGTTGTAGATCATGCTGTCGGAGAAGGTCCAGGTCTGGTCACGCAACAGTTGCGGATTCACGTCGGTAAGACTGCCGAAATGAGTGAACCCCAGGTTAGGCAGGCCCCAGTCAAACGGATTGGTGGAAACGCCGTTGATTCCAAGCCCTCCGGTAATGTCCTGGTTGAAGGCGTAGAGGTTCTGGGTGCTGATGCGGGAGCGATTGAAATCGAGGCGAGCGCTGTTGATCAGCTTGCCAAAGGTTCGTATGTAACCAACCGGGACGTCGAAGCTGCGAGTGCTGGTATTTCCGCCTACGCTGGGGAAGGGATTGGTCACATTCGCGCTGGCCGAATGATAGTGAAAGCCGACGTTCAAATTATTTCGCGGTCCGCGCTGCTGGCCGCGCTGGCGCCGTCCGTTGGTGGAACTCCCCAAAGCCTGGTTGATGCGGACGTTAAGGTCGTCGCTGTCGTTCAGGGTCGACGTAACGAAATGAAAGTTCTGCGCATTGGGAGCGGCTCCGGGCACATTCGGCAGCGGAATGTATTTCAGCAGGCCCTGCGCGACCGGGTTAATCGCAAGCCCGGCGTTTTGAAAGTTGTTGCCGGGAATCGGCTGTCCGGTGCTGGGATTGATCAGCTGGACGTTGACTCCGGAAAAATCTCCACCGCGTTCGGCGAGGGTAGGCACGGTGGAAAAAGCGTCATAGGGCGAATTGCCCCGCGCGCCGTTGTAGTTCACGAAGAAGAAAGTCCGGTTCCCGCCCTTGTAGATTCCCGGAATATTGAGCGGCCCGCCGACCGAAGCTCCAAAGCGCTGCCTCATATACGCGGCTTTTTCCTGGGGAGTTTCGGTCAGCGCGTAAGGCGCGGCATCGAGAGAGGAGTTGTCGACCGAGTAATAGACCGAACCGTGCGGCCGATTAATGTCGAACCTTCCTCGTCCGCCGCCCAGAACCATGGGGCCGCCGCGTCCTCCGCCACCACCGAAACCGCCGAATCCTCCCGGAGCCCCGCCACCACCGCCAGGGCCACCGCCGCCACCCGGGCCGCCACCGTAGACGGCATTCTGGCCTCCCTGGCCTCCTCCGAAGCCTCCCTGTTCACGGCCTTCCCGCATCCTCTGATCCAACTCGTCGGTGCTCATGCCGAACATGCCCACGCCCGACCCACTGCCGGAGATGGAGACGGACTCGGTGGCTGTATCCCCAGCCATCCCTGGCACCGGCATCCCGGAAGGCACGATCTGGTCTGCCGCTCCACCGCCGGCAGCATCGGCCATGCCCTGCATTACCGCCAGACTCTGAAATCCCCGATTCGCTCTCGCCGTCGCGGCGGGCCGTGGCTCGGTGTGCGCGGCCTGTTGGGTGCGCGACAGCAGCGCCAGTTCAAGGTCGGCACGGCTGGCGGGGTTTTCAACGACGACTTCCCGCGTAGTGGGCGCAAATGCCGGCATTTCCACCCGCAGCTGATATTTGCCCGCTGCCGTCACCTGAATCGAGTAGGCCCCATCGAGGTCGGTAGACGTCGCGGTCTTTTCACCGGTGGAGTTGATGGCGGTAACAGTGGCGCCGGGGATAGGCGTATTGCCAGACTTCACCAACCCCGAAATCGAAAAGGTTTGGGTGGCAGGAGCATCCTGGGCGGCGAGCTCTGGCGAGCGAACTGAGAGCTGCCAGCAGCAGGAACGCAAGCATGTACAGGCCGATGTTCGACGTCCTTCTTGAGTTGGAAGACGTTGTGACGTTCGATTCGAACGCGCCGCTGCGCTTCATCTGCAGAACCGCCAGGCACAAAACTGCCAGTGAGGTGACAAACCCATTAATATATTGAACACTGCCGACCCGGCTCGACGGGTAAAAAGTTGGTCAATGACCGTAAAGTTTCGTAAATGCGGGAATTGAATTTGCGTTGTCATCCTGAGCGCAGTGGCTGCTTCGCCTCGCGAAGCAGCTGCGGAGTCGAAGGACCCCTACCCTTAAACGCCGTAAACAAGCGAAATAAATTTGCCCCTTTCGACGCGCCCGCCTCTTCGCAACGCGAAAACGCAGACTCAGGATGAATCCGCCCAGAATCCAGCCCAATCGACCAGACGTCCCGCTCCGCCTCAATGGGCAAACGAGACATTCAGTCCGGTGGTGAACTGAATATCGTTCTGCTTGCTTCCCGCCGGCGGGTTGGTCACGTAGATATCACCAAACGCGTTCTGCCAGCCCAGCCACTTGCTGATCTTGGTGACCGTGCCAAAGTTAAAGGTCGCACGATATTCGCCTGGGTCGTTCAAATCGGGGAAGAAATAGAGCTTTTCCGCGAGCACCGTGCTCTTCCCCATCTTGTGGGTCAGTTCCTCGCCCACCGAGGCGGCCGCAAAACTCCGCGCCGGGAGAAGCGTGTATTTTTCACGGGTGTAGTTGATGCCGCCGAGGAAGTCCAGCGTTGTCGTGTCGCTCTTGATCGCGTGTAACCCCAAGCCGCCGCCGAATACGGAACGCAGATCGAGAGTCTGCAGCGCGTCGGTCTGGAAATCAGCGCCCACATACGCGAACAACCGGGGAGTGAAATCATGGTCATAGCGAATTCCGCCCTGCACCGCGTTGGCGGTAGTGCCGGGGACGGCTCCGGGCGCGTCGTTCGTGGCGTAAACGCTGTTGGTGTAAAGGCTCAACTTATCGTGCCAACCTTTGCGGGCAGCGGTAAAGGCCAGGGCCAGGTCTTTGGTCTGGCTGTTGCCCCGGGTGAGTGCGAATCCGACGTTGGCTCCGCCCTGCCAGCCTTCCAGCAGGCCGGGATGCAGCGATTTGTCGTATGCGGCTTGTTCGGCTTCACTGAGCAGCTTGGTGACAGAAGCTTTGGGTTCGTTCACGGTTCCGCTTGCGGTGGCTACAGCGAGGGTGCCATCCGCCGTGGTCACCGTACCCACTACCGTCTGTCCGTTGCTCAAGGTGATGTGCAAGGGCGCGCTGGAGGTAATCTCCTGCACCGCGGGCCACTGCACCGTAACCTCGCCGGCGAACTCGGTTTTGATCACCAGTTCTTTATCGTCCGACTTCTCGATGGTGCCGGTTAAACGGTCGCCATTTTTCAGGACGATCTGATCGGCAAATAACGCCACAGGAAAAAGGAAAATAAAAAGTAATGCGAGAGCTTGTAGCTTCGACACGTCTTTCCTCCGAAGTGATTTAGGAAATCCCGGGTTAATTCATGGAAGTGCTGGCGCCGACAACCGCTGAAGATGAAGAAGAGGATCAACAGCTGAGGTTACAGACTGCGTGAGTCGCTCATTCTTACAGTCCTCCGCCTGGGTTGCGAAGACCTCGGAATTATATGAGAGCTGATCGGAGAAGCAAAATTTAGAGAGACTCCCTGGCGAATCAATTTGAGAAATGCCAGCTAAAGATGGACTGGGAACGATCAAACGATCGAGCGGGACGGAAGAAGTTCGCGAGCTTCGGTCCAGCGTTTGCTGAAAGAAGGTCCGGTAGAGCAGCGAGTGATGGAGCGGAACAACCAGCGGGCAACTTAATGTTAGCTGGGCTGGTTCGGAGTTTCGGCTGCCTTGGTCTCTACGGGAGTGCTGGAGACTTTCGCTTGCTCGATGGAGCTTTCCTTCATTCCATCCTTCAGCGCGCGAATCCCCTCGCCGATACCCTTACCCAATTCGGGCAATTTCTTTGGACCGAAGACCAGTAAAGCGATAAAGAAGATCACCAGCAGGTGCATCGGTTGAAACAGGCCATCCAACATAAAATCCTCCGCTGCCTGCGGCTGGCAGCTAGCCCAACACTATCGAAAGTACGGACTTGCGTCAACTTGCCGGCTGGTCCACTGCGCACGGCCGAAGGTCAATTACCTTCGTGACCTACCCTGGCTTACCTGAGCCCTCTATGTTGCCAACTACCGTCCTGTAATTGATACGGGAATCGTAAGGAGTCGGATTGCGACCTCAGGCCCTGCTTTTTCTGCTGTTTACGATCTTTGCCAACGCCATTCCGAGTTTCGGGCAGCAGAACCGTTCCAGTCCGGTAACCTGCACCCAATTCGTGGCCTGGACGGCGGGCGGGATGTCCAGCTCGCGGCTGAACCGCATCGCGCGTGAACGAGGCCTTGCCTTCTCTCTGGACGGGGCGACGTCCAGGAGCTTGTTGGCGGCCGGAGCGGGGCCAGCATTAATTCAGGATCTGCACAATATTGCGCCGGTCCACCCAGACGCAGCCGCTTGTCCAGTTGCGCTTATCAGCGCCAGTCAGCTGATTCGACAGAAGAAATATCAGGAAGCACAACCCATCTTGCAGAAGTTGATCGCGGACGACCCCAACAACGCTGCCCTGCACTTTGCCATGGGATATGTTCACCAGCAGCAGGGCGATTGGGATGAATCCTCGGACTCGTACGAAAGTTCAGAAACGTTGATGCCCGGCTTGTCGGATGTTCACGCCCGCCTCGCCTACACTCTCTATCGCTCCGACGATGTGTACAGTGCCATCGCCGAGGCGCGCACCGCGCTGAGTATCGATCCCAAAAACGCGGAGGCGTATCGCTTCCTTGGGCTCTGCCTCTACGCCAACGCCGAGTACTCGGCGGCGATTCATGCTTTCCAGGAATCACTGGCCCGCCAGCCCGACGACGCCGATGTCTACTACGACATGGGGATCACTCTTCGCGATAAGGGTGACGTTGATGGGGCCGCAGCCGCCTATCGTAAAGCAATCGCCCTGAACCCGCGATTCTGGGAGGCCCACAACAACCTGGGCATGTTGTTGCACGACCTGCGAAGCTTCGACGGCGCCATCGCGGAATATTTGGAAGCCAAGCGGCTGGCTCCGGAAGTGTCGATCGTCCGCAACAATCTCGGCAACACTTACTGCGACAAAGGCGACTACGACGCCGCCATCACTGAGTTCCGGGCTCTTTTCCGCATGGATTCAGGTTGGCAGCGAGGGCATAGCTGTCTGGCTCGAGCCCTCATGTCCAAGCGTGAATACGAATCGGCTGTCGTGGAGCTCAAGCTCGCCGTCCTGGAGAACCCCATCAGTCCCGATGAGCACCGCTACCTGGGACAGGCTCTCTTGCTGGTGCACCGGCAAGCCGAGGCGGTGCGCGAACTGCGCCTGGCGGTTCAGTTGGATCCGGATTCTCCGCTGGCCCATCACTATTTAGCGACGGCGCTGTTCAACGGAGCGGACTACGAAGCTGCGGAAGCCGAATTTCGCCAGGCGGTACGCCTGCAGCCCACGGCCAACAATCACTACTATCTGTCCGCTTGCCTGATGAGCATGGGGCGCTACGACGCCGCGCTTACCGAACTGGACGTGGCCTCCCGCCTCGAGCCGGCACAGGGTCTTTATCGAACGCGGAAACAAGAACTCTTGAAGCTCATGAAGGCTTCAAACGTGCGCTAGACCGGACAATTGGGGCTCCCGGGGCAAAATATTTCAGCGAGTTCCAGAACAGGAAGCAGTTCTGGCAAGAGCGTAATTGCTTCATTTGCACCGCCGGTTTTGATTCCAGCGCCGCCATGCACCATAGGGCAATGGCTGGTATGAACTGTCGTGTATCGGCGAACCGGCTGAGCGGACCTAAAATGTTTTTTTCGGATGTAGGACGCGCAAACGGGTCACTTCGGGAGTAACTCATGAATTCCGTGCCTTCGCCAGCGGCTGGCGATCTCAGTTCGATCGCAGCAAACACACTTCCAGCGGATACTCACTATCGGCGCGCTACGGCTGCAGCTGAAGGTCTGGCCACCTCACTGCAACTCGGCCCCAGACGCAGCGGGTATGGGCTGCCGTGCGCAAAGTGCAAGACTTATTACGCCGCTGATCTCTCCGCGTGTCCGGTGTGCAAGGCCGAAGAAAGGGTGTTGCCGACGCTGGTTGCCGACAGTGCAATCACGGCGGAAGTGGCAGAGCCCGATGTTATTCCTGTGCTCGATGACGCAGCTCTGGAAGAAGAACGCGAGCGCTTCCTGCGGGAGTTCAAAGCCCAGGCCTACGCGTCGCATACCCAAATCAATGTCGCTGAGAGTTTCCGCTGCAGCCTGGAGGAGAATCACTCCGGCGAACTGGAGCCGGCAGCCGTGTGCCAGGGCTGCTATGTCCGTTTGCAGGAGCGAGTCGACCTGCTGGAGGCCGCCCTGCACATCGATTTAAAAGAGGCCACGCAGCTGATCTACGATGCGGTGTGGTCCGATCCTTCCGATCCCACCAAGACTTATCACAACGCAGCCCAGGCGGTTCTTGCGGAATTACGCAAACGTGCCGGCATCTCGGCGGTGTTGGGACCGCTTCAACCTCTGGCGCATTAGAGCGGACCCCACTGACAACCGAGAACTAAAAACTAGAAACTGGAATTCCCGCCAACCGATTCCTCCCAACCATTCTAATTCTTTCAGCTCCTTGAATTCTTCCAACCGCCAGAATCCCTTCCAACTACTTGCCTCCCGCAGGTTCCGCAAAGCGCAGCCGCCCAAACGCGCTGGGCACGTGAAAATTCGGCTCAGGCGAGTTGGTGGGCAGCCATGCCATATAGGCTCGCGGTTCCTGAGTCCCTTCGACCCGATAAAAATTCGCTCGCCAAATTGCCTTCGGGTCAAAGTTTTGAGTGAGGGCCTTCATGGGAATGGCCAGCTCGGCGGTCCAGCGATGCGCCTTTTCGTCGAGCACGACTGATTTCTTCAAACCGCTTTTCAGATCCGCCGGCCCGCCGGGGAAAATGTCGAGATCGATCCACATGCCGTTGGGACTGACTTCGAATTCCTTGTAGGAGTGCTCATGCGAGGGATCAGGCTGGAGAAACGCTTCAGCCACGTCGCGATCCCAAAGATGATCGCGGCGTCCATCGGGATCGGAGTCGGAGAACAGAAATAGCTCGCGATAGCGGCACTCGAACCGCAAATAGAGAGTTTGCCGCGACCACAAAACCCGGACCTCGGTCTGCCGCAGTTCGTCAGGATTCTTTCCCTGCCAGTCGGCACAGATGAGGACGGGATTGGCGTTCCGCCACTCGCTCGCGGGATGGGCGGCGTCCAGAGGGATCTCGCGGGCGGTGTAGGTGGCAACAACTTCGGAAGGCTGTGTGGGGCAATGCGACGGCGGCATAGCTTGGCTCATCATATGAAGAGAAGAGAACAAGATGACGGCTGTAACGCACAGTATATGTTTCATCTTGCGCATTAGCATAATCCAGAAAAGTTACTTTGACCGCAAGAACTGGATAGCCCACGCGGCCATGCGGGCTTAGGCTTTGGGCATTATGACAACCAATGCGATACTCAATCCCACCGAAGTAAACGACATGGCGCCGAGCGCTGACAAGTCGCGTAAAGACAACCGTTGGCAGGCAGTTCTGGCCCGCGATCCCAGTCAGGACGGCATTTTCGTTTTTGCGGTCTCCTCGACCGGAGTCTATTGCCGTCCGTCGTGCCCGTCGCGGCGTCCGCGCCGGGAAAACGTCACATTCTTCCTCAAGCCGGATGACGCGGAAAAAGCCGGCTATCGGGCTTGCCTGCGGTGCCGTCCGAAGGCGATCGGCGGAAATCGGCAAGCCGAAATGGTCAAAGCCGTGTGCCGTTACATCGAGCAGCACCTGGATGAGCCCGTCACCCTTAACCGACTGGGTTCGGAATTCCATCAGAGCCCGTTCCACCTGCAGCGATCTTTCAAGGCCGTGCTCGGCATCTCGCCGCGCGCCTATGCCGACTCCTGCCGGGTGAACCAGCTCAAGCGTAACCTGCAGGCAGGACACTCCGTGACTCGCGCCATGTATGACGCAGGCTACAGTTCCAGCAGCCGGTTGTACGAGCGCACGGCTTCGCAACTGGGCATGACTCCCGACAAATATCGCCGCGGAGCCATCGCTGCTCCCATTCGCTACACCTGCGCCGATTCTCCTCTGGGACGCATGCTCATCGCAGCCACTGACAAGGGGATTTGCACCATCCAGTTCGCCGATTCCGATGACGAACTGGAGCACGGACTAAAGCATGAGTTTCCATTCGCGGTGCGACGGCGCGACGATGATGCCATGGAGAGCTGGAAACAGGATCTTCTGACCCAGATGAAGGGTGAGCGGCTGAAGTCTTCTCTGTCGCTGCCGCTCGATATTCAGGCCACCGCATTTCAACGCCGGGTATGGACCTATCTTCAGTCCATTCCTCTCGGCGCCACCCGCTCTTACGGCGAGGTCGCGAAAGCCATAGGCCAGCCCACAGCGACTCGGGCCGTGGCCCGTGCTTGTGCCACCAACCGGATCGCCGTGGCTATCCCCTGCCACCGGGTAGTCCGAACCGATGGCGACATGGGAGGCTATCGCTGGGGAGTTGGACGCAAGAAAGCTCTATTGAACCTCGAGCAGGAAGCAGCGGCCCGTTGAAAGAGTGCCCCGTCCTCGTCTCTCCCGTTCGTCGGGAGAGACAGGGCGGGGGTTGTCCATCCACTTACTTCTCCATCCGCACATAAATCTTCCGCGCTGAGTCGAGCAGCTCCAGCACCGTGTTCTTCTCCGAATCTGTATTCCAATCACGATTGGATTTTGCGTTCTCCGTCAGCCGGTCAATCCAGGCGACAAAATAAGCGGCATCCTCACTGCGATCAGGGCTCGAGCCCTCGACCGTCACATAGATCGGGCTGGTCGTAGCATAAGGATACAAATCCAGGATGGGATATTCCGCCTTATCGCTCCAGGCCCGCAACAGGCACCAGCCGCTGCGGGAAATCGGGATTGTGTCCTCTACATCAGCGGAGCCGTCATGATTCACTTTCAAATCACGCATCACTTGGCCATTGCAGATCACTTCCAGATGCAGATTATCGATCGGAACAAACGAGCGCAGCCAGGCGCTGAATTTCACTTTATTCTCGCCCGCAGGGAGATGAAGCTCATCCCCAAGCTGGTGTCCGCCTAATGTGAATCCCAGTAAAGGCCCGTTGGTAGCGAAGGTCTGCCCGTGCTTCAGCGCGTTCAACCACACACCGATATTGAGTGCGCCCGCAGGAACATTGGCATAAACGCGATTCAAGCCGACTGGTCCACGCAGCGAAGCGTAGTTGGCCATAGCATCGGTCCCCGCTCCCGTCGGCAGATGGAAGCCACAGTTGAGCAAGCGGTACCAGACGTTGGCGGTGGATTTGTGGTCGGCGAAGCCCAGGACTTCAATGTAATCCACCTTGCCCAATGCGAGGTCTACCGGCAGTTCGTGGCTGAGTGACTGATCCTTGGCGGGGTCCGGAACCGAGTCGTAGGGATGAACATATCCCACCAGCGCGTGTTGAGCGTGCGCCATATCTGCCACCGATCGCGTTTGCCGGAAACAGGCTGGCCGCGGCGGTGTTGGGATAGGCGGCGTAGCCGGGCAGGAGAAAATTGTGGTTCAGGTTCAGCAAACCCAGATGTCCCCAGTAGCTGGTATGAAACTCCTGACCGTGCAGCAACAAATTGGTGGAGGTAGAAGCCGGGTCAGGTTCAGTGCTGAAGTACGCGATGTCAGGAATGCGCTGCTCTTTGTTTACCACCAGATCTTCGACGATCTGCAAATTCTCCGCCGCCGCCTGCGCCACCAGGTGTTTCGGGGTATTACGATAGGCGCCTCCATAGTTCATGTGCACGTGCACGTCTCCGCTCACCCACTGGGAGCGCGTATCCTTCGGCAGATTCAAAGGCTGCAAGCGGATTATCAGGCTGGAATTTTGATCCGCCGCAATCGTCACGCTCTTTCGCTCGAAGCGATATTCGAACCCCTTCATGACTTCGACGTCGGCGTGCCCGACGGGCAAAGTCACTTCGGCATTGCCCGAGATATGAAAGTAGTGCGCTTCGAAAGGCCGTTCGGCGCGGACGAAATTGTCATCCGCGTGCATCCAGGCGTCATCGGGAGCGTATGCGCGCCCGTCTTCGCCGACTACGAAAACACGCGCCGCCGTAGGACGCCCGGCAGCGTCCAGCACCGAGATGCGCAGTTTGCCAACGGGCTTGAGGTAATGTTTCTCTTTTACCAGGACTTGCGTCTGCGCGCCGCCCGGAATGTCCTGCACCCACAACGACGTATTGCCGCCACGATTAGAGATAAAGGCAATACGTTTTCCATCCGGCGACCATCGCGGCGCAACGTTGTCGAAATCACCATAGGAAAGCGGAAAGGCGTCGCCACCGTGGGCCGGAATCACCCACAGCTGGTGCCATTGTTGCCCCAGATACGACGCATACACGATGCGTTTGCCGTCGGGCGAAAAATCCGGCCGCGCTTTCCAGGCGGTTTCTTCATAGTGAATCTCGCGCGCCTGCAGCGCCGGGCTCCGCCTTCATGCTCCAGAAACCCCCGGTGCCGTAAATGTGGCCGCGATTCGAAACAAAAAGAATTTCAGTTCCGTCGGGTGACCAGGCGGGGCTGATCTCATGATCGATCTGGCTGTAGTAATAACGAGTCAGGTCACTGCGATTTTCCCCCGTCAGACGTTTCACATCTTTTAGTTCGCCATCGGCGAAGGCACCCACAAAGATGTGGAAGTGCCCGTTCAACGAAGTGGAAACGAACGCGACTCGCTTGCCGTCAGGTGAGAAACGCGGCTCAAGGTTGACCGCGCCGCCTTGCGTGAGTTGCTGAGAGCGCCTGGTGTCGAGGTTCAGCGACCAGAGTTCAATGGCGTCTTTGGCATACGAAGCGTAGATCACCCAATGCCCGTCGGGCGAGCAATCAGGCTGATAGTCGTATCCCGGCCCGGCAGTCAATTGCTCCGCAACGGAGGAATTCAGCTTTTGTTGCCACAGCGCTCCCGCCATGGAGTAAACCACGCTGCCAGAATCGGGCGCCCAGGCCACCGAACTGGGCCCGGTGGTGAGCTGGGGCAGATACATTTCGCGGTAGTAATACGAATGCGGCAGGTCAATCTGCTTGAGAACAGGTTCACGCTGAGCGAAGAGCGGTAAGACAAAAAGCAGGAAACGCAAGCAAGACGAACCGATTCCGCGTCAGCAATGATCCCTCCGAACGTCACTCACGGGCGGAGAATTATAGCGCGGGACTCTTTCTCGGGATCACGGCTCGGGGTCATGGCTCTGATGCGCGGAGAAGTTCGCTTCCGCACCAGCAGCCAGTTAAGCAGCGCGACCAGCGCCGTCGCGAACAGGATCAAAGACCCGCTCAAATTCACCCCGGTGATCAATACCGCGCAAATCCCGACTCCCAGCCCCGCGAAGTAAGTTCCTCCGGGAAGGCGAAACATCGCCGCCGCAGGCTGTTTGCGACGAAACACCGGCAGAGCCGCGCAAACCAATGCGTAATAAAGGAGGCGCGCAACCGCAGAAAGGGTGGCATTCCAGGTAAAACTTCCGAGAAGCGACAGCAGCCAACTCAACCCGGCGAACGCGAGAATTGAAAAATAAGGAGTCCGGAATCGCGGATGAATCGCCGCGAAGATAGAAGGGAAGTCTCCGTTCTCGGCAAGGGCAAAGGTGATGCGCGGCACGCCCAGCATGTTGGCGCTGAGATAGCCATAAACTGAAATGAGCGCGCCCACGGAAACAAAAGCCGCGCCACCCGGCCCCAGCGCCAGCCTGGCTACGTCCGCAAGAGGACGCTCGCTGTGCCCCGGATCTGGAAGCACACCCACCACCACCCACTGAATCACCGAGTACAGCAAAGTACAGGTGACGAGCCCGGTGAACAGAGCGAAAACCGCATCGCGTCTCGGATCCTTGGCTTCGCTCAATGGGGTCAAAGCGGTTTCAAAACCACCGTACGCGAACACCAGAAGCAATGCGGCCTTAAGCCAGGATTTTCCTCCCGCGCTGGTTGTTAACACCGGCGCTGCGCCGTGACCGGCGAGGAGGTAAAGTGCGCCGGCAATCGCGACCAGAAATAGAGGCACCAGCTTGGCCACAGTGAACACGTTACTCACCCGCGTGCTGGCGCGCACGCCGCGGTAGTTGATCAGCGTCAGCACGCCATAGAGAAATGTCAAAATGAGGAATCGTGGAAGCGGTTCCTTGGCCTGCGGCCAAAACTCGCCGCAATAGATTACGAACAGATCCGCGGTAGCCGCCGGCGCCGCCAATCGCACCAGCCACAGCATCCAGCCCATCTCGATCCCAACCAGGCGGCCGAAGGCGGCGCGAGCGTAGAGATACGGCCCGCCTGCCTGGGTGAATTGCGAAGCCACTTCGGCGAAGCAAGCCATGATGACGCCCGCGGCTGCTCCGGCCAGCAACACCGCCCAGGGACTGGCACGGCCAATGAGTCGGGCGACGTCCGAAGGCAATCCGAAAATGCCGCTGCCGATGATGGAGTTGACTACCAGCGCGGCCAGGCTCCAACGCCCAATAGCGCGTACCAGGCCGGTTTGCTCGGTTGCGGACAAGCCGTGTTTGTATCACAGCGGCAGAGCGGTCAGCTATCAGCAGGCGATAGGCCCGCGGGAAAGTTTTCGGCGTAGAGACGTAGCTTGCTTTGTCTCCGGGAGAGTCCCAGACGTAGCGAGCTACGTCTCTACACACAAACCAGCGGTAATTTCAGTACAATCCACCTGCTTATGGGCTCCGTATTAATGAATTGATGCTGCGGGACTCGTGCGGAAGCCTTTCATGAATGTTCAACGGCATTGTGTTTTTGTTACCGGCGGGACCGGATATGTCGGCCGTCCTCTGATCGCTCGCCTGCTGGAGCGAGGGCACGAAGTACGCGCGCTAGTCCGGCCGGGTTCGGAGAAAAAACTTCCTGCAGGCTGTCAGGCAATTCCCGGCGATGCTCTCGACGGCAGTTCTTACGCCAGCCAGATCGCGCCCGCCGACACGTTCGTCCAGCTGGTCGGCGTGGCCCATCCCAATCCGTCGAAGGCCGCGGAGTTCCGCAAGGTGGATCTGGCTTCCGGCCAGAGCGCAATCGAGGCTGCTCGCGACGCTGGCATAAAGCACTTTATCTACGTCAGCGTGGCCCAGCCCGCGCCGGTGATGAGAGCCTACATTCAGGTTCGGTCCGAATGTGAAGCCGTGATCCGGCAAAGCGGCATGAACGCGACCATTCTGCGTCCCTGGTATGTGCTCGGACCGGGCCACCGGTGGCCGTATCTGCTGCTGCCCATGTACAAGCTGATGGAACTGCTGCCCGCAACGCGCGCCGGGGCTGAGCGCCTGGGGTTGGTTACGTTGGAACAAATGGTCCAGGCTCTGGCGTTCGCGGTGGAAAATCCCGCTCAGGGAGTAACCGTTGTGGAAGTCCCGCAAATCCGCGTCCCGCGCGGGTTTCGACGGATAGCCACAGTCTGAGCTGTCCGACCCTGGCCTTCGTACCCAAGGTAACACCTTGAATTACCAAAGCGCATGCACATGGGGTACCTGTTCGCTTGCGTTGGCGAATGAGATGGTGAGCTTGTCATTGATCTCGAACAAGCCGGGGCCCATGGAAAGAGAAGACTACCTGGAAGAAATCCACATCCGCATTTTGCGCGTGACCGAAGACTTGCGCGCGATTCAACGCCAGTTAAACTGCGCCGCCATGGAAGCGCCCAGCGATCCGGAGCTCATGGAGGCCCTCAGCCAGTTGCCTGAAATGGATGCGCTCCAGGTGCTGAAATCCGCGGTCGATCAGATGCGTCATTTCCTCTGGTTCTACATGCAGGTCATGACCAACGAATCGGAGTCGGGCGAGAGGTTGCGGCAAAGCATCCGCCAGAAAGTTTCCGCGGACTCATTGCTCGGACCGGAAGCTTCGTTTCTGGAAAAATTCAAGACCGCATCCGACGCGGCCCTGATGCGCTATCTCTCCGACGGAAAAAACAGGAAGCCCAACTAGGCGCCTGTCGCCACGCAGCAGATCCCGCCGCCCATCAATCGTGAGCTACTGCACGGAAAACCGCGCAGTCAGCAGTTGTTGGACAGACGGGCCGGGAACGGAATACCCACCGACAAGAAGTGTGTTGTCCCCAATCCCGGCAGTTCGTAAGCACCCCGGTAGCCCTCCCGTAATTGCAGGCTGAACCGTCCAAAGCGTTTTCCCGTCAGGGCCGATGCCGATGACCGTGGGCTGCAGATTGTTTGGGTCCGAGCTGCCCTTGCTGGTGACGCAACCGACTGCTATCACGCCACCACCCATCCCCGAATTTGCGACCATCGCGCTGAGAGCGTCTGAGGTAAGAGGCGCCTGAGGGGCGATCGGCTGGACGGGCCATCCGGTTTGTGGAGTACCGCTCGCGAAATCCAGTTTGGCAACCGTCCATGTGTTTTGGTGAGAGGTCAGAGTTCCGCCCGCATACACAACATGATTGGTTTCGTCGAGGACGAGCGCCGCACCCTGAAAGCCTGGGCTCACACTTTGGGTCCACAGTTTCTGATGGCTGGTCTTGTCGAAAGCTTCCACGCCTCCGTTCGATCCTGTTGCCGAAGTTACGGCCACGAAAATCTGCGAATCAGAGACCTTAATATCGGTGGGCAAATCCGTCGGGTTGCCATCGACCATGATCGGATCCTGGTTGCAATCGAGATTGCCTGACGTCGAATCGATTAGCAGAATCGCAGCAGGCCCGGTGGCGCTCTGCAGACCCAGGTAAGCCACCGTGCCGTCGAGAGCCATTCCGGAAAACACCGCGCCCTGTTGCAGAAGAGTGCGCATTGGATCGTTGGGACAAGCCGGTGTGATCACAGGCGCCCGAAGCACGAGTTGAATAGGCGCCAACAAGAAGATCGCCGGCTGATCCCCGCTGGATGCGCCCGCAGAATAGCTGCCGATCGCCTCTACAAAACCTGTGCCGCTTTGCTGCACCAGCGATGTGAAAGTTGCGCCACTGAGGACAAGGTCACCCGTTGTGCGTTCGTCGGTGACGTTTAGTACTTCGTACTCACCCACGCCAACCGAAGCCGTTCCAGCTCTGTCTACGCCCAGCCACACAGTTTGCGACCCGTCGAAAGCCAGAGCTTCCCAGCTTCCTGGATCGGGACCGTTACTACTTGATAGGAGAGTGAGGCCGGCAACCGGCGGTGGTGGACTTGGATTGGAAGAAAAGCCGGTGGTCGAAGAGCCTCCGCAACCAGCTATTGCGAGAAGACCACAAAGCAACCAGACCGCTTTCACTCGTGGCCATTGAAGAGGGCTACGCGCTGTAATCGCTTCTTGCCGACACGCGCCCATGCCTTTTGCCTGCCGGTGAGGTGGCACCGCTATCGATTGGATCAGCAACTTCTACGCCCCCGAGTGCGAACATATTAGAAGCGACTCGGTAGGCAGTCAATGCCGCGGGATCGGTGATGCAGAACTGGTGCTGCAGAATTTGGAACCGCTACAGGAAGATCAATTGCGCAGCGTCTTTCCGGTTTTCAGCGTGAATTGAATTCGCTCCTGTGTCTTTTTCTCGCCGCACAATGACTTGAAACGCCTCGCGCTCAAGATCCAGCACATATTGCTCGCTGACTGGCGTCCCTGAAGTCACGTTGCCGCCGCACAAGACCTCCGCGACTTTGGTTCCAATCTTGACTTCGTGGTCGGTGATGTACTCACCCTGGCGCATGATGTGCACACCCAGCTTCAAGGTGGCCAAAATGTTTTCGCCCGGGGCCGGGATGTCGTGTGCGAGGCTGTGGAGGCTCATATCCGGCGCGAACCAGTTCCAGGGCGCGGGTTTTCGCGTCGGCCAGGACGCGTTCGCGGTTCATGGTGATGTTATCCGAATCGTGCAGGAAGCCCAGGCCACGTGCTTCATTTGCCGAAGTCGAAACTTTCGCGGTGGCAATCGTCTCGAAAGCCTTTTTCATCGCTTCCATCAGCTCAACTGATTCACCGCGGCCTCCCGGACGAATCGCAGCCGCGCTATCGATGGCGCGCAACAGCATTTCTTTGCACCCGCCTCCGCCCGGCAGCAGGCCGACTCCGACTTCTACCAGTCCCATATAGAGCTCGGCGTGCGGCTGGCGGGCGGCGGCGTGAAGCGAAATCTCCGTTCCGCCACCCAGAGTCAGGCCGAAAGGCGCGACCACTACCGGCTTGGCGGAAAATTTGATGGCCTGGGTCATGCCCTGAAACTGCCGGATGGCAAGGTCAACGTCGTCCCACTCTTCCTCCTGGACGGACATCAGCAGCAGCATCACGTTGGCGCCGACAGAGAAGTTGTCGGCATCGTTGGTGATCACGAACGCGTCGAATGCGTCACCAGCCCCGCCTGGTTTCAACGTCTGAGTAATCAGACCGACGATGTCGCCACCCAGCGAGTTCATCTTGGAATGAAACTCGATGCAGGCCACGCCGTCTCCGAGATCCACCAGCGACGCTCCTGAGTTCTTCTTGACCACTCCGTTGGATTTTTTTGCTACCTCGACCGACCACACCCCGGCTGGAACTTTCACCGCTTCGTACTTCGCGGTCCGCAGATCAAAGTAAACCCGTCCTGATGGGGTTTTCGGGTCGTCCAGGTACCAGGACTTCTTCCCGCCGGCAAGCAACTGTTCAACATTGGCCGCGACCGGCCGGTCTTCTTTTTTCAGGCGAGCCACGGTGGCTTCGACACCGGCTGCGTCCCAGAGTTCGAACGGG
Organism: Terriglobia bacterium; assembly: GCA_963734265.1. Lineage (GTDB taxonomy): Bacteria > Acidobacteriota > Terriglobia > Terriglobales > Acidobacteriaceae > JAIQFF01. The sequence continues at coordinate 55,743 of CAVTGN010000004.1, read as the reverse complement.
CCCAGCTTCCAGTTGAAGCCCGTGCGCATGGCCCGATCGATCTCGACAATAGAATCGGAAATCTCGGGAATGCGGTTGGCGGAGTAGGTCCAGAGGTCGGATAGAGCCGACCATAAGAATGAACCGGCTTTATCATTTTTCTGGGGACTGCCTTCGAGGCCCAGCAACAGGCGGAGCCGGGCGCCCGGGTCCTCGATATTTTTCGCCATATCAAGCGCGGGAAATTTTGATTTCTTGGTGGGATGGTACTCGAGAGTTTTCCAGTCAAGCGCGAGCCGTTCCTCTTCTTTTTTTCCGTCTCCCCTGGTCCGCTTGTAAAAACCGCCCTTGGTTTTGTCGCCCAGCCATTTGCGCTCCAGCATTTGCTTGTAGAAATCGGGCAGCTTCAAGTCGCCGCGCTCATCGAGCGCGGAGGCGTTGGCGACCACGTGGCCTAGAATGTCTAGTCCCACAAGATCGATGGTGCGGAAAGTTGCTGACTTCGGCCATCCCACGGCCTCGCCGGTGAGCGCATCGATATCTTCGATGGAGAGATCCATCTCCTGCATCAGCCGCATGACGTTCAGCACCGAGAATGTGCCGATGCGGTTGGCGATGAAGTTAGGCGTGTCCTTGGCCAGCACGATGCCTTTGCCCAGGTGCATGTCGGCAAACCGGGTCACCGCATCGATCGCGGCAGGATCGGTTTCCGGAGTGGGAATGATTTCCAGCAGACGCATGTAGCGTGGAGGATTAAAAAAATGAGTGCCGAACCAAGATCGCCGGAAATCCTCCGAAAAGCCCTCCGCAATCTTTCCCACCGGCAAGCCGCTAGTGTTTGTCGTGACAATTGTTCCCGGTTTGCGAATGGCTTCTACTTTCTTCAGCAGCGACCGCTTGATGTCGAGATTCTCGACCACGGCCTCGATGACCCAATCCACCTCACTGAGCCGCTTCAGATCGTCTTCGAAGTTTCCGATCGTGACCAGCCGCGCAAGTCCGGGCTCGAAGAAGGCAGCGGGTTTGGATTTCTTTGCCGCTTCAAGTCCGGCGGCGGCGATCTTATTGCGAACGGAAGCGTTAGCGCCGGATGCGGCATCGGGGGGAACGATATCGAGCAGATAGCTGGGCACTCCGGCATTGGCGAAGTGGGCGGCGATGCGTGCGCCCATGGTTCCGGCGCCGAGTACGGCAACTTTATGGATTTGTTTCATGATTGATCACGGCGAGTCTTCGCGCCGCTGTGTTCCCTGAGGTTAAACGAGGCCGGTGTCCACTCCCAGGTCAGCGACGGTCCTGCTACGGCAGTTTATCGACTGCCCACTCGTCTTTGCCAGCACGAACCACCACAATCTCCGATTTCTGCGGCCGAGTCGAGTTGGTTTGGTCGGAGTGGAAGGCGAACAGGGTAACGGGAAAGGTGTAACGTCCGGCGGCCAGCTTTTTCCCGTGTGCGATTTCGTACGCAGCATCGGAACCGGAAGAAAAGAATGCCTCCAGGCCATCCGCGGAGCTATGTTGCTTGGCATCGTCGGTCAGCATGAGCAGCCCGGTTTCGTGGTCCTGATTCTGCCAGGCCTGCAGAAACCGGTTGGCAGCTGCCAGGGCGGACATATATCCCGGGTCGGAAGTGGCGGCAATAGAAGGCGAAGGCTTGGACTTAGCCAGGGCGGACGGAAACAACACTACCGCCACCAGCACGGTGAAGCCCAGACACAGCAGCAGGAGAGCGACATACCTGCCTGACATCTGCCGGGCTCGTCCTGACCACCGCCAGAAAGCGGTCAATAGAAATTCAGACTTCACCAATAAATTATGCGGGAGAACCTCCAGTACTCCAAGACACCAGCAAGGTTCTCTCGCGCATCTTGCTGTCCGATCATGAGATAAGTTTAGCCAGCAGGAAGGCTGCGGCTGCCGCCAGACCGCCGATCACCATAGTTTGTAGTGAACTGCGCAGCGGTCCGGTACCGGTGTAGCGCCCCTTCAGATAGCCGAAAATGCCGAGCGCGGCCAGCGTTACTACCGCCGACAACGCGAGTCCTCGCACGGCATTGCCCAGCACGATGTAAGGAGAGAGAGGAATCATACCGCCCGCGATATACGAACCGGCGATGGTGGCGGCGCTGGTCAGGGCGCGTCGCGGATCAGGTTCTTCCAGGCCGAGTTCAAAGCGCATCATGAAATCCACCCAGGCGTCGGGACGCCGGCTGAGCGCCTCCACCACTGGCGTACTTTCCTTCTCGGTCATGCCATAGGACTGAAACACACGGCCCACTTCCGCCATCTCTTCCTCGGGAATTTCTTTTATCTCGCGGTATTCGCGCGCCCTTTCCTGCTCGTAATGTTCGGCATCGCCGCGGGCGGCGAGATAACCGCCAAGCCCCATGGCGATGGAACCAGCGGCGATCTCAGCCAGGCCGCCCACCACGATCAGCCGTGTGTTCTGCACTGCGCCGGAGAGTCCGGCGGCGAGGGCGAAGGGCACGGTGAGCCCGTCCGCCATGCCGATAACAACATCGCGGACGAAATTTGTGGCCATGAAATGGGTTTCGACATGCTCAGCGTGTGCCATGTTCAATCCTCGGAATGCGATTTCAAATATTCCTGCGCGCGCTTCACCATGTCCCGCTCGCCCCGATAAGTCAGCTTGCGGGGAGCTTCGTCGAGTGGAATCCAGGCTGCGCGCTTGACCTCTACTCGCATTTCGGAAGTGACGTCGTCAATCTCGCCCGAAACGTAGCGGAGCAGAAAAAAAGACACGATCTTGAAGACCCGTTCCCCGTCACCCCAGGAACGCACGTAAACGTACTTGACGTCGCCCAGCTTGGTAATTGCGGTCGTCACCAGGCCGGTTTCTTCGCGGACCTCGCGCAAGGCCGTTTGCTCGGGTTTTTCGCCGGGATCAACCAGCCCTTTGGGCAACGCGAGTACCATTTTTTGTGAACTTTTCTTGGCTCGATGCCCCGCAGAAGCCTCACCGGGAGGCTCAATCACAGCCACCTCCCACCCCTCCCCGGCCCTGCGAACCACCACTCCTCCCGCAGATATTTCCCGAGCCATGGCCCCCAAGTTAACAGCATTACGGGAGTTAGTCACCGGGAGCGGGATATACGCGGAGGTAACCGTTACGCGCTATCCGACGTGCCTGGAACTATTGTTCGGCAGCTGGCATCTTAGTTGCTAGGAAGGGTTTTGGACATGTGGGGCAGCCGGAAGGAATGGGGTTCCCGGTGAAGAGTTTCGGCAAATTCATTCGCTCGGTACAGGCCTTCGGACGCGGCCTGACTGCGGTGCCAGGGGCGGGACAAGCTCAGACTCCCACCGGTATAGGACTGGCCCTGGGCGGCGGCTTTGCCCGTGGCATTGCGCACATCGGCGTTCTGAAAGTTCTCGAAGAAGAAAATATTCCCATCAGCCTGGTCGCAGGCACCAGCGTAGGGGCGCTGGTCGGCGCGGCTTACTGTAGCGGCGTAACTATTTCCGAGCTGGAGCAGATGTCCACGCGCGTGCGCTTTAAGGATTTCGCCCGCTGGACGCTGTCGCGCTACGGATTCGCCAGCAACGAGCGCATGATCAAGTTTCTCAGCAGCATTCTGAAGGTCAAGACATTCGAGGAGTTGCTGATTCCCCTGGCGGTGACTGCCACAGATTTTTCCACCGGCGCAGGCGTGGTGTTTCACTCCGGCCCGCTAGTGGATCCAGTGCGCGCCAGTTGCGCCTATCCCGGCATGTTTCTTCCGGTAAAAATCCGGGGACGTCTCCTCGTGGATGGCATGCTGGCTCACGCCGTGCCCACAGTTCCATTGCGCGAGATGGGGGCACAGCGGGTTCTGGCAGTGCACCTGCGAGGAAATTGGGCAAATGGCGACGCCGGCCCGCGGCATCTGTTCGATGTGATCGGGCAGTGTTTCGCGATTGCCCAGGAGATGAACTGCGGAGTGTGGAAGGCGGCTGCCGACCTGGTAATCGACCCCGACGTCAACGGATTCAAATACGACGATTTCGAACGCTCGCCCGACCTGATTCGCGCCGGAGAAGCCGCAACTCGAGCAGCCTTGCCCGAGATCAGGAAGTGGCTCGCCCAACCCGAGCCTGAGCGAAAACTGCAGCTAGCTCACATCAACCAGACCGCAACAGTCCCAGCAAAGTAGCAAGAACTGATGAGGTAGCCGGAACTGCTCACGTGGGGACAGCCGCCCTCGGCTGTCCAGCCGAGCGAAGCTCGGCAGCAGAATTTTACGGCTCTGGAAGAAAAGTCTCGTACGGCCCTTCCTAAAACCTGTTTCATTCGATTGCCAGAGATGCCGAGCCTTGCTCGGCCGGACAGCCGAGGGCGGCTGTCCCCACGTAGTCTGTTATTGACTGAAGCCGAAGCGAAGCTGAAAGCTGCCTACTTCATCACCCCCCGCGAGGCAATTCCAATGTTGTCGCGGGAAGTGTTCTTCACCAGATACATCATTTCATCCGCCTGGCGGATGACTTCGCGTGGAGTTTTGGCGTCGTGCGGATAGGTGGCCACGCCGATCGAGGCGCGAACGTTCAGATTGAGGTTCTCTTCCTGACAGAACATGCTGGTGCGGAGGCTGTCGCGTAAGCGCCGCGCAACCACCAGGGCGGCGTCTTTCCCGGTTTGCGGCAGCAGAATTACAAATTCATCTCCGCCATAGCGGAAGGCGTAATCGATCAGGCGCAATTGCGCCTTGATCAGGTAGCCAATCTCCATCAGCAACTTGCTTCCGATTAGATGTCCGTGAGTGTCATTGACCTGTTTGAAGTGGTCGAGATCGATGAACAGGACCGTGAACTCGTAGCCGTAGCGAGCCGAGCGGTAAACCTCAGTTTCCAAAGTCTTGTAGAGATGACGGGCGTTATAGAGCCCGGTGCAGTCATCGGTGATGGTGAGTTCCTGAATCTTTTCCACCGAGCGCGCGTTTTCAATGGCGATGGCGGCGTAATCGCAAATCGATTGCAGAAAAAACGATTCCTGGTCGGTGAAGTGTTCCATCTTTACGTTGACCAGTTGAATGACGCCCAGAACCCGGAGCTTCGACCTTAGAGGCACGCAGATGATCGATCGCGTTTCCCACTTGGTCATCTCGTCAATGCGCTTCGCGAAACGCGGATCGGTATATACGTCAGGCACGACCACGCGTTCTCCATGTTTCGCCACCCAGCCGGCAATTCCTTCTCCCACTTTCAACCGGACATTCTTGAGCGTCTCTGCAGCTTTTCCCACGACGATGGCAAAGTAAAGTTCGTCGCGCTCCTCATCCACCATGAGCAACGACCAGTTGTCAGGCTTGAAGTACTCGGCCATCTTTTCCATGATGGTTTGCAGGATGGAATCAAGGTCGAGGGAGGACGTCAGCGCCTTCGCCACATCATGGAAGATGTTCAGTTCCTGAGCTTTGCGGTCGGCGCCAGTAGTGGCTTTGGTCATGAACAGCGGTCCTTAGATGCGGCAGGAGGTATCGAAATTATATGGGTGGTAGAAAGCAGGGGCAATCAACCTTAGTAACCAGAACCCTCAAAGCCACGTCCCAAAACGACATAGATGCGCTCGGGTGCGCCGATTGAGGGCTGGACTCTTTAACATTCCGGTTCACGTCCATCCCAAATACCTGACCCTCGCGCTGCGTGATTAACATATATTTATCTTCGGCACTAATTCGGCGGAATTAAATCTCTTTAAGGGTTTTAGGATCTGGCTTTAAAAGCCTGCTCTCGACCTCTTGAGGGCGGCGGCGATCAGGGTCAGGAGACACTCGGTGGAATCGTTCGGGGCCCGCTTAAAGCGGGAACGGGAGCAGCGCAAGATCTCATTGGACGACATCTCCGTCTCCACCAAGATCGGCACGCGCTTTCTGATCGCCATCGAAGAAGAGCAGTTTGACCAACTCCCCGGCGGGATTTTCAGCAAGGGCTTTGTCCGAGCATACGCCCGCTATCTTGGGATTGACGAAGCCCAGGCCGTAGCGGATTACGTGACCGCCAGTGGGGCCAGCCTCCCCGAGGCGACGCCGGAACCGCTCGCGGACCTGGCGCTTCCCCAGGTTCGGGAATCGGCAACCAAGGAACGTGCGGCCGGTCTGCCTTGGGAAATGCTCGCGATCGCCCTCCTGATTGTGGCTTTTGGCTTCGCAATTTGGGGGTTTCTGTCGCGAGAGAAGTCGACGCGACCGGCGCCTGTCGCTCCGCCGCCAGTTCCTGCAAGTTCGGGCGAGGTCAAAAGTTCCACCGCCGCGCCTCCGAATCTTGTGCCGGCGGTTGCACCCAGCCCAGCGCCTGTAGTCGGAAATGCGGCCTCCGAATCCCGGGTACCCGAATCTTCGGCGGCAATAGTTGCGGCGGGTAGTGCGCCAACCATCCCCCTAGCGGCGGCTTCGGCGCCGAATCCAGGCGCCTTCCTCGTCCAGATAACCGCTCATGAAGATTCCTGGGTAGCCATCAGTGCGGATGGAAAAGAGATCATGCAGGGGACGTTGTCGGCGTCGGCGGAAAAATCCGTAGGGGCACGCAATGAGATCGTCATCAAGACCGGAAATGCCGGGGCCCTCGATGTCTCTTTCAATGGCAAGAAGCTCGGTTTGGCCGGAGCCAACAAGGAAGTTAAGACCCTCAGATTCGATCCCAACGGTCTGCGCCCGCAGGCCCATTAGCCTGGAAGGGCAAACTGGAAGGGCAAATAGGAGGCTGCCGCTTAGCCCCTTTAATTGCAGCTTAAATGCGGCATGCATCCCCTCGCTGGATATCGCCGCTATCCGGGCCAAAATCATTGCGGCGCTGACCCCTTCTCTGGTATTTTCTTAGAGGCCCCAAAATACTCATTTGTAGGCTGTTGCGCTCTGAGCCTCCCTCCACGTTTTAACGTCCAGATCGCTTTGAAGGAGAAGCCGCTTGTCATCCAAAAACCGATATCTTTTTACGTCCGAATCCGTCACCGAAGGCCATCCCGACAAGATCGCCGATCAGATTTCTGATGCTATTCTCGACGCTTGCCTTGCGGAAGACCCTGTCAGCCGCGTCGCCTGCGAGACTCTCACCGCGACCGGCCTGGTTGTAATCGCCGGCGAGATCACCACCAAGGCTTACGTAGATTTCCAGTCGCTGGTTCGGGGCACGATCGCCGCGATTGGCTATAACAACGCCCTCTACGGCTTTGACTCCAATACCTGCGCGGTGATCTCCAGCATTAACAAGCAGTCCGGCGACATCGCGATGGGCGTCGATACCGGCGGCGCCGGCGACCAGGGCATGATGTTCGGCTATGCCTGCAACGAAACCCCGGAGCTGATGCCCACCCCGATTTCCCTCGCCCACAAACTTTGCATGCGCCTCTCCGAGGTTCGCAAGCACGGACGCCTGCCCTACCTCCGCCCCGACGGCAAGTCGCAAGTCACGGTCGAATACGACAAGAACCACAAGCCGATCCGGGTGGATGCTGTGGTGATTTCCACGCAGCATGCGGAGAACGTCACCAACGAAGAGCTTCGCAGCGATATTCTGAAGCACGTCATCCAGGCCACGATCCCGGCCAGCCTTCTCGACGAAGACACCAAGTATCACATCAACCCCACCGGCCGGTTCGTAATTGGCGGACCGATGGGGGACACCGGTCTTACCGGGCGCAAGATTATCGTGGATACCTATGGCGGTATGGGGCGTCACGGTGGCGGAGCGTTCAGCGGCAAGGACCCGACCAAGGTCGATCGTTCGGCAGCCTACATGGCCCGCTACATTGCCAAAAACATCGTGGCCGCCGGCTTGGCCGACCGCGTCGAAGTGCAGCTGGCCTATGCCATCGGCGTGGCCGATCCGGTCAGCGTGCTGGTCGATACTTTCGGCAGCTGCAAAGTGGATCCGGACACGATTCCCGATCTGGTGCGGGCGAATTTCCATCTGACTCCGAAGGGCATTATCGAGTCGCTGAAACTGCGCCGCCCGATCTACTGTAAAACTGCGGCTTATGGACACTTCGGCCGCAACGATCCCGACTTTACCTGGGAGGCCACCGACAAAGCAGCGAAACTGGCCAGCGATGCCGGTCTGCGCGAGACCGCGGGCGCCCGCAAGTAGAAGCTTTAACCACAAAGGACACGAAGGTCCACGAAGGAACCAAGAACTTGATTTCCTTCGTGTTACTTTGTGTCCCTGGTGGTTTAATGATTTCAGGTTTAATAAGTTCGAAACAGGAGAGGTATGTCAACCACACCGACGCAAGTGAACTGCGATGTAAAGAATCTGGATCTCGCCGATCTCGGCAAGAAGCGAATTGACTGGGCTAACCAGTCCATGAAAGTTCTGCAGATCATCCGCAAGGAATTCATCAAGAACCAGCCGTTGAAAGGCATTCGGGTTTCGGCCTGCCTGCACGTGACCGCCGAGACTGCGAACCTGATGATCTGCCTCAAGGATGGCGGCGCTGACGTTGTGCTGTGCGCCTCGAATCCTCTGTCCACCCAGGACGACGTGGCCGCCAGCCTGGTGCACGATCACAATATTCCGGTCTTTGCCATCAAGGGCGAGGACAACGACACCTATTACAGCCACATCCTGGCGGCCATCGATCACAAGCCCCAAATCACAATGGACGACGGCGCCGACCTGGTGACTCTGCTGCACACCAAGCGCCAGGATGCACTCGAAGGCGTGATTGGCGGCACCGAGGAAACCACCACCGGCGTGATTCGTCTGCGCGCCATGGCGAAAGAAGGCGTGCTGAAGTTCCCCATCATCGCGGTGAACGACGCCGACACCAAGCACCTGTTCGACAACCGCTACGGCACCGGCCAGTCCACGATTGACGGCATCATTCGCGCCACCAACTATCTGCTGGCTGGATCCAAATTCGTGGTTGCCGGCTACGGCTGGTGCGGACGTGGTCTGGCTAGCCGAGCTCGCGGCGCCGGAGCCGAGGTCCTCGTCACCGAAGTCGATCCCACAAAAGCGCTCGAAGCACACATGGACGGATTCCGCGTCATGTCCATGACCGAAGCGGCCAAGTTGGGTGACGTATTCTGTACCGTCACCGGCAACAAGAGCGTCCTGACCAAAGAACATTTTGACGTCATGAAAGACGGGGCCATCATCTCCAACTCCGGCCACTTCAACGTGGAGATCGATATCGTGGCTCTGGAGAAGATGTCATCCTCTAAGCGCACCACCCGCGGCTCCGTCGAAGAATATTCACTGCGCGACGGGCGCAAGATCAACCTGCTGGGCGAAGGCCGCCTGATCAACCTGGCCGCCGCCGAAGGCCATCCGCCGTCAGTGATGGATATGAGCTTTGCCGATCAAGCACTCTCCGCCGAGTACATGGTCAAGAATTACAAAACTTTAGAGAAGCAGGTCTACAAAGTTCCCGACGATCTCGACAAGCGCGTGGCCAAGCTGAAGCTGGAGTCGGTCGGCATCAAGATAGATAAGCTGACGGCGGAGCAGGAAGAGTATCTGGCGGGCTGGTCGGAAGGAACCTAAGGGTCCGGTTGTTGGTCGTCCTGGGAAGCGGGCGGCGCAAGCCGCCCTTTTTTCATGACTGAGAACTGAGATCTAAAAACTAGATCTGGTAAAAATCCCTCCGCGTGCTTTGTCTCCCGCGCTAGTGCCTGGCTCCGCATATATCTCGCTGTGGTAGATTTGATTTTCCCCCATGAAAGACATTGCTGACTGGGCACTCGATATCGCCAATCATCGCGGCGCATCCTACGCCGATGTTCGCCTGGCTCGATGATCGACACCGCGGTCTTTCCACGAAGAATGGCAAAGTGGGCAGCGCTTCGGTAGCGGAGTCGTTCGGTTTCGGAGTGCGAGTCATCGCCGACGGAGCATGGGGATTCGCCGCTTCAGACGATATGAGCCGCGGCGGAGTCGAGGCCACGGCTGCGCGTGCGGTCGAAATCGCGAAGGCTTCCGCACGAGTGAAGCAGCATGACATTCGCCTGGCCCCGGAGAAGGCTGCCACCGCGGAGTGGATTTCGCCATTCCAGATCGATCCCTTCACCACCTCTGTCGAGCAGAATATCGAACTGCTGCTGAAGATTGATGCTGAATTACGTTCGGTCGCAGGCGTCACCATGGCCGAGGCCAATTTGAACTTCCGCCGGGAAGAGCAGTGGTTCTTTTCCTCCGAAGGCTCTGACATTCACCAGACAAAATACACAACCGGTGTCGGCTACGCCGCGCACGCCTTTGCGGGAAGCGAGATTCAGAAGAGGTCGTATCCCAATTCGTATGGAGGACAGTGGCAGAATAAAGGATATGAACTGATCGAAGAGCTGAAGCTCGTGGAAAATGCACGCCGCGTGGGCGAAGAAGCTGTCGCGCTGCTCAAGGCGGATCAGTGCCCCGAGGGAGTTTTCAACATTATCCTGGATGGCTCGCAACTGGGACTGCAGATTCACGAATCGGTCGGCCATCCCATCGAACTCGATCGCGTGCTGGGCATGGAGGCCAATTTCGCGGGAACATCCTTTCTTACTTTAGACAAGCTGCGCACCCTGCGCTACGGCAGCGATCTGGTGAACGTTGTCGCCGACGCCCGCCAGGAGCACGGCCCCGGTCTGGGCACGTTCGCTTACGACGACGAGGGCGTTCCCGCGCAATGCACGCCGATTATCACGAACGGATTGTTTACCGGATATCTGAGCTCGCGCGAGACTGCGCATACCATCGGCGTCAATCGTTCCGGCGGAACTTTGCGCGCCGACGGCTGGAATCACCTGCCTATCATCCGCATGACCAACATCAGCATTCTGCCGGGCGAGAAGCCGCTGACTCGGGAGCAGCTTATTGCGTCCACCGGCGACGGCATTTACATGGAAACCAACCGCTCCTGGTCGATTGATGACAAGCGCTACAACTTTCAGTTCGGCTGCGAAGCCGGCTGGGAAATCAAAAATGGCAAGCGTACCCGCTTGCTAAAAAATCCGTCGTACAGTGGCATCACTACAGAATTCTGGAACTCGATGGACGCGATCTGCTCGCGCGATGAATGGACGCTTTGGGGAACGCCGCACTGCGGTAAAGGCCAGCCGCAACAGGTTATGGGAACCGGGCATGGCGCGTCTCCGGCGCGGTTTCGCAATGTGAAGGTGGGGACAGCGTACAAAGGGAACTAGATTCGTTCAAACCCTGTCACCCTGAGCAAAGGTGGCCCGTTCGCTTGCGAACGGGCGACGAGTCGAAGGATCGCTACCCCGGTGCATGCTCTCTTAGTTTTCGAGTGCTGAATGCTGACTAAAGACAAAGCCGCCGACATCTTCAAACGCATTCGCAAGTATTCCGCCGCCGACGAAGTGGAAGTCCTCTTCTATGGCGGCAAGAGCGCCCTTACCCGTTTCGCCAATAACGTTATTCATCAGAACGTTGCCGAAGAAAATTACTCGGTTTCGGTTCGAACCGTGTTCGCCGGCCGGACGGCGCGGGCGACAACCAACAAACTTGACGAAGACAGTCTTAACCGGGTCGTCGAGGCGTCGGAGAGTCTGGCCAAAGTTCAGCATCCCGATCCTGATTTGCTGCCGATGCCTGGCGTGGGCGAGGGCGCCCGCGCCACACAAGCCGGACCCAGCCGCCACTTTGCTGAGACCGCAGCGCTTACTCCTGAGCTGCGCGCCGAAGCGGTGAAGAAAATCGTGAGCGTGGCCACGCAACAGAAACTTACCACCGCTGGTATTTTTTCGTCCGCGGAATCCGTAGAGGGCATTTTCAACTCGCGAGGTCTGGCCGACTGGCACACCCAAACTTCATCCGAGATTTCCATCACCATGCTGGCGGGCGATTCCTCGGGATGGCAAAAGACAAACTATCCGAATGTCAGCCAGCAGGATCCGGCCGGTTTGGCCGAAATCGCGGCGCGAAAAGCTCTGGCTTCCGCCAGCCCGCGCGAACTTGCCCCGGGGAAATACACCGTCATTCTGGAGCCGGCGGCTGTGCTCGATATGGTGGGTTTCATGTTTTTCGATTTCGGCGGCCTGTCGATTCTTGATCAGCGATCGTTTCTGAACAATCGGGTCGGCACGCAAATCTTCGGCCCAAACATCAATGTCTGGGATGACGTGGCCCATCCTCTCCAATCCGGTACGCCCTTCGACGGCGAAGGGATGGCCCGGCAGCGAGTGCAGTTGGTGGAGAACGGCGTGGTCAAGCGTTTGGTCTATGCGCGATCCACGGCGGAAAAAATGAAGAGTTCCGAATATAAAGACAAGGTCGGTCCCGTGGCAGCCACTGGCCACGGCTTCGCGCTGCCCAACGAAATGGGAGAAGCGCCGATGAACATCGTGTTCGAAACTCCGGCAGATCCGAAGACCGTCGACCAGATGATTGCCTCCACCGAACGCGGCGTGCTGGTGACACGGCTCTGGTACATTCGGGAAGTCGATCCCTACGAAAAAATTCTTACGGGTATGACTCGCGACGGCACCTTTTACGTGGAGGACGGTAAAGTCCGCCACGGTATCCTCAACTTCCGTTTCAATGAAAGTCTGATTCACATGCTGTCCAACGTGGAAGCCATGGGAATTCCGGTGCGCGCCAGCGGCGAAGAATCCTTCGACATGGTTGCGCCCGCGATGAAGGTGCGCGATTTCAATTTCACGGAAGTGACGAAATTCTAAAAGCGCAATTAGCAATTGGCAGTTAGCACTTGGTCTTCGCTAACTGCTGACTAACCTACCCGTCGTTCCAAATCCACTTTCAGAATTAACGACGTTAGCATTTTGCGTAGTTCCACGAGTTCTTTGGATAAGGCTTCGTAATCTACGGCGCTGAGAAACTGCAAGTCTCGCGAAAGCAGCAGATGATAGTCCAGCTCACTTGCCGAACCGGAAGCGATCTGCAAATATCGCTGAAATTCATTGTTGCCGCGCTTGCCGCAACCTTCCGCAAGGTTGGCAGCGATGGAAGTGCTACAACGACGCATCTGACTGGTAAGTCCGAAGAGTTCCTCACGAGGGAAACGCCTCGTCGCCTTGTAAACCTCCAAAGTTAGGCGATGGGCTTTCTCCCACACCTTCAAGCCTCTGAAGTCTTTCACCCAACCACCTCCGCCCCTGGACCAAATGCTAAGTGCCAATTGCCAAATGCTCAGTGATGTCCGTCACATGGCAGTTGGCAACTGCCTAATTCCCCCGCAATTCCATGATCCGCAAGGCTTTACGCCTACTAGTTCCATGACTTCCGTAACTTTTGCAGGCTGGTTCCCGGGTGTAATCTGCCTCACGTAATGTCGAATCATGGGCGATTTGCAGAGGACGGGAAACCCAACGCAGGTGCGGAGTTACGCGAGCAGAACTCGCCGTTCGGATCTCCTGAACCCGTGACCTCTGATCCCAAGCCGGCGAAAGCCAGCCGGGCGCGTTATCCCGACATGCAGAGCGCGGTGCGGTTTCCCATCAAGCTGCCGGTTTCGGTGAAATCAAAATCGGGCGACAACCTGGCTGAAACCCAGAATATTTCCGCCAATGGCGTGCTGTTTCAGGTGGACTCGGAAATGCCCATTGGCTCGTTGGTGGATTTCACCATCTCGCTGCCCGCGGACGTCGTGGGAGCGCAGACCGACGTGCAACTGGATTGCCGCGGCCGGGTAGTACGAAATTTTGAAGAAGATGGCCGCCGCGGCGTCGGCGTAGTCATCGATGAATATCGTTTTGAGCGCCGGTAGGCAAGGAAACTGATGGCAAGCAATCCCGCCAGTATGGAGATTAACGTCGAACAGCCGCATGACGTTGACGGCCAGTTCATTCGTGTGATCGTGGCCGATACGCAAGCCATTTTTCGGGCTGGGTTGCGCAAAATATTTGCCCTCGAAGACGACATCCGGGTCGTAGGCCAGTCCGAGACGCTTTCTCAAACCCTCTCCGCCGCCAAGAAATTTACCGCCGACATTTTGATTTTTGAAGCTGCTCTGGCGCCGAACCCGATTGAAGCGGTTGCCGATCTTATACGGCAGACACCGGCTCTTCGCCTGGTGGTGGTCATCCCCGAGCCCGATCAGGAGCTCACGCTGGAACTGCTGCGCCGCGGAGCGCACGGAATTGTTTCCCGCGAAGTCGAACCGGAGCTCCTGGTGGAGTGCTTGCGCAAAGTTTCCGAGGGTCATCCCTGGCTCGATAGCCGCGGAGTGCAGTGGGTTCTCGAAGCTTTTCGCACACAAGGTGTGCGACCTTCGTCCCCGCGGCCCAAGGTGCAACTCACGCCGAAAGAATCGCTGATCGTCTCCTGCGTGACCCAGGGCATGAAAAACAAGGAAATCGCCTTGCGCGTCGGCACCACCGAACAGGTGGTCAAGAATTATCTGCGCAAGGTCTACGACAAACTGGGCGTTGCCGATCGCCTGGAACTGGCCCTGTTCTGCCTGCATAACCGGGTTCTGGACGGAAACGCGAAAGTGCCGTCCGCTCCGGTGCCGTCCTCGGGAAATGGCAGCGCGCCCGAGCTGCTGCCCGCGACCACCGAAACGTCAACCAAACCGTCGTAGTCGGCAACCGTCCCTTTTTCGTTTGTTCAGCTTTTCATTTTTCATTCTTTCATCACTAAGTCGCTAAGTTGCCAGGTTGCGGTCAACCCGTCGCGAGCCATAGAATCAAAGAGCAGCAATTTTCCGCACTAAACTCGTTTCAGGAGAGATGGCCGAGTGGCTGAAGGCGCACGCTTGGAAAGCGTGTTTACTCGAAAGGGTAACGGGGGTTCGAATCCCTCTCTCTCCGCCACCTTCCTTTTTGGCTTGTGTTTGCCGTCCTCTTCGCATTCATCAGCGTTCACTAATCCTAAAAATGACCGGAATAAAGAGCGAATCTGCAATCCTGTTGTAGCTAGTGAACGCCATGAGAAACGGAATTTCGTGACATCGGCATCGCCATTCACATCAACGATTCCGTCTTGAGAGAGAGCATCCAAAATGGTGGCATGGGGAATTGGCAACCGTAAGCCGCAACCGCAGGAGAAGGTAATCACCGGCCGCTTCGAAATCGAGCGGGACGGCCAGGTCGCCTACCTGGAGTATAGTTTGGCGGGAAAAGTGTTGGGGTTGATCCATACCGAGATCCCGGATAAATTACGCGGCCTCGGCCTTTCGTCTTCTTTAGCGGAAACCGCGTTTCAATGGGCCCGTGAACACAACCTCAAAGTGGATGTGATTTGCCCTTCCGTGCACGCGTATCTGGCGAAGCATCCGGAATATTCGGATCTTGTCCTGCAATGAGGATGACGAAACGCTTACCGCAGAATGGGCGCGCCTTCGTATTATCATTCCTGCTAAATGGGCTGCTTCTGACCGCCGTTCCGGCGGTCCTGAGAAAGAAGGATTCATGAAACGCATCAGTCTGCTCTTAATTCTTTTGCTCACGCAGGCGGTTTGGGCTCAGGACTGGGCGCGCGCCCAGTTGGAAAAATCTCCCCGGCATCGCGAATGGGTCACGGTCAAGCATGACGGCCGCTCGGTTGAAACTTTCGTGGTTTACCCGAGTCGAAGGACAAGAGGCCGGTAGTAGTTCTGATCCACGAAATCTTTGGCATGTCGGATTGGGTCCAGGATCTTGCCGACCAGGTAGCCGCAGCCGGCTATATCGCTATCGCTCCCGACCTGCTCTCGGGAATGGGTCCGAGCGGCGGCCGTTCCTCCGACTTTGCGCAGGACAAGGTGACGGAAGCGGTGAGCCATCTGAATCCTGACCAGATCACAGCCGACCTCAACGCCGTTGCCGACTACGGCAACAAGCTTCCCTCGTCCAATGGCAAGTTGTTTGTGGGAGGTTTCTGCTGGGGCGGCGGGCAGACTTTCCGTTTCGCCACCAATCGGCCCGACCTGGCCGCGGCTTTTGTCTTCTATGGCGTGCCCCCGGACAAAGATGCCATGACCCGGATCAAGGCTCCGGTCTATGGATTTTATGCCGGCAACGATGCGCGAATTGATGCCACGCTTCCTGACACCACGGCGCAGATGAATGCGGCGGGGAAAAAGTTCGAGCCAGTGGTCTATGACGGCGCCGGACACGGCTTCATGCGCGCCGGCGAAGCGCCTGACGCAAATGATGCGAACAAGAAAGCACGTCAGGAATCGTGGGAGCGTTGGAAGAATCTCTTGGGGAAATAATCGACGAGAAATAGTCGCGAGAAGATAATCGACGGGAAATAATTTAGAGAAATAATTTCGCGACGCTGCGACGATGAGGACAATCGCCGGTGTGCGGTAGACTGACGCCATGAATCTGCGTCCCGGGCAAGTCCCTCATCGTGAGTTCTATCGCGCGCTGATCACAGCCGTGGTGCCGCGTCCCATCGCGTGGGTTTCCACGCTCAGTAAGGACGGACAGCCCAATCTGGCTCCCTTTTCTTTTTTCAACTGCGTCTCGAGTGAACCTCCACTTCTCGCCTTCGCCCCCGCCCTGCGGCCGCTGGAAAGCGGACACGCTCCCAAAGACACCTTGCGCAACATTCGCGATACCGGAGAGTTTGTAATCAATCTGGTGACTTTTGAGTTGGCCGCTGCCATGAATGTCACCAGCGGAGAATATGAGGCGTCGGTGAACGAGTTTGAATTGGCAAAACTGACGACTCGGCCATCGGAAATTGTCCGTCCTCCGCAGGTTGCTGAATCTCCCGTAAATTTTGAATGCAAGACCTATCGAATCATCGATTTTGGCAGCAAGCCACCGAGTGGCAGCCTGGTCATCGGCGAAATTGTCTCAATGCATGTTGAGGAGAAAGTGCTGAAGGATGGGCGCATCAACCCGGAGGCGCTTGATCTAGTCGGGCGCATGGGTGGGATGCAGTACACTCGCACTACCGAGCGATTCGAAATGGAGCGCCCGAAGGTGAAGCGTTGAGCTCTTCCTGTCAGCTTCGGACGGAGTCTTTCAGAGTGATATTTTTTCTTTTTCCGCCCCGGTAGATCCAGCCGCCCACGGCCATCAGCGCCGCCGTTCCCCCCACGATCTTTAGAACCGCGAGCGGCTTGTTGGGGTCATCGGCCGGAGGCACAACAGACAGCAGGATTGTGGCGGTGGTCGTGAGCAGTCCGATCACGGAGATAAATACGGCGACAGGCTTCCGCCCTGGAACTCGGATTACCTCCGGCCCTGCGGGCTCGCGCTGCAATTTGATCAAGGAGGCAAACACGTACAGATAGGGAATGAAATAAACAATGACGGTCATGCTGGCGAGCACATCGTAGGCGCCTTTGACGTTGGTTCCGGCCTGCCCAAGAAAGATAAACAGTATTCCGACAAGATATTGTATGAGCAGCGAGACCCACGGCGTTTTCCATCGCGGATGCAGCCGGCCAAACACCGGCGGCAGAAAATGATCGATGCCGGCAACGAACGGCAACCGCGCCACCGCAGCCAGATAGGCGGCTGCCGCGCCGACGTTGCTCAGCGCGATCAGGAACGCCGCCAACGGCAGCGTCCAGTAGTATCCGACTCGCTCGACCGTTTTGGCGATCGCCTGTACCAGGCCTTGCAGGTTACTGACTTCGGTCGACGGCAGTGCCACCAGCACTCCCACAGTTCCGATGATGTAGCAGAACGCTACCGTGATTCCCGCGACGAACACTGCCCAGGGAATGGTGCGTCGCGGGTTCTTGATCTCCCCGCCCAGGAATGATCCGGTTTCACATCCTCCAAAGGCGAATACCAGCAGAGACCAGAAAATGATGTCCTTGAAGTGAATGCTGGGCGTCATGGTGCGCAACGTGAATGCGTTCGCCGAACCAAAGCGGTGCCAAGCGATTCCACCCATCACGATCACGATGACTGCCGGAACCCACATCGCGACCGCACCCAGGTTGTGCAGCCACTTGCCCACATCCAGACCGACGATGTTGACTACCGTGGCCAGGGTCAAGGTAAGCACCGAGAAAATAATGTAGAAGTTGGCGTTGTTCGAGAGATGTCCCCACGCGCTTTGCCGCATGAAGATGATGTTGCTGGCGGCGAAATAGAGTACGGCGGGGAAATAGGGCAGATTGCTGGTCCAGTAGGCCCACGCCGACATGAATCCGGAAAAATCTCCGAACGCTTTCTTGCTCCAGACGTAAAGCCCGCCCTCATCGGGATAGCGCGACGACAGCTCCACGACCGAAAAAGCCAGAGGGATATAAAAAACCAGCCAGGCTCCGATCCAGATGACGATTGAGCTGGGACCGGCAGCGGCGGCGGTTGCGATCCAGCGCAGGCTGATGCCAGTGACCACGTAGAACAGAACGAGGTCGCGGAAGCCCATGACCCGCTTCGGTTGGTTGGGAGTTTCGGGATCGGCAGAGAACTGGCGCGCGGCACTCTGGGTTATCGGGTCGGAGGCGTGTCTAGTTTTTCCACTCTGTCGTATGGAAGTTCAGGTGATCGTGAGCCAGCAAAATCGGAACGGCTGTCAAAACTTTATATGATATACGGCGTCATCCTGAGCTTGCGAGGATCTGGCGCGGGGCGATTCGCATTTCTCCCATGGTTCGTGCCGATGCGCGCTGGATGCTTCGCGACTAAAGCCCCTCAGCATGACACCGATGTGGTCGGTCATCAGGAACTTTGAGCGACTTTTCTGCTCATCCGCTTCCAGTACAGGTATCCCGGCACTCCGATCAGCACAATCAGCGTTCCCGCCAGAGACTCCATGGGACGCGTGACAATTGTGTTCAAAGTCCAGGCGCCGCCGATCAAAATGTAAATCGCCGGTAGCCAGGGATATCCGGTGCAGCGATAAGGGCGCGGAATATCCGGCCGCTTCCAGCGCAGAATAAACAGTCCGATCACCGTCATGGTGTAGGACAGGACCATGCCGAACATTACGTACGTGTAAAGCTGATCGTAGCGGCCGCTGACGGTCAGGATTGCGCCCCAGATTCCTTGCCCAATCAGGCTGAATGCGGGCGTGCGCCACTTGGGATGGACCTGCGCCATCTTTTGAAAGAACGCCCCGTCCCGGGCCATGGCGTAATAAACGCGGGCGCCGCTCATGGTGCAACTGGCCATTGCGCCGAAGCAGGAGAGTGCAATCAGCGCCGAAAGCCACACTGCGGCCGCGGGAGAAAACAGCGCGGTGGCGGCGGCGTGCGCGATAGTCTCGTGCTTTGCCACCTCACTGAGCGGCAGAGCGTAGACGTACGTCATGTTCATGGCCACGTAAATGACGCCGACCACGACCACGCCCAGCACCATCGCCAGGGGCACATTGCGACGCGGTTCCTTCACTTCTCCGGAAACCCAGGTGATGTAAACCCACCCGTCATACGCCCAGAACACTGCGATCAGCGCGACTCCGAAGGCGGAGATCAACTGTCCGGCACTCAATCCCAGAGTCAGGCTCTGACCGGGAGCAGCGAAGTGATGCCAGTCGCCCTTGCCGATGGCGAAGCCCAGAATCACAAATGCCGCCATAGCAGCGAACTTCGCCCAGGTGGCGAGATTCTGCAGTATGGTGCCCCAACGTAGTCCGATCACGTTGATCCACGTAACCACGATGATGGCAATCACGGCGACCACGGAAGCGCGGGTAAGAACGATGCCGGCGGCGGAGAAGACCACATGATCCTGTGAAATGAATGGAACAATTCCTCCCAGGTACGCGGCCGACGCGACCGAAAGGGCGGCAATGCTTCCACCGTTGGCAACGCTGAACAGCATCCAGCCGTAAAGGAACGCAGGCAGGTCGCCGTAAGCTTCACGGAGGTAAATGTATTGTCCCCCGGAATCCGGAAACATCGAACCCAGCTCGGCGAAGGCGACGCAAGCGCACAGAGAAATCACGCCGCCCAGCGCCCAGACCAGCAGAAACAGCACCGGATGGGGAAGTGGTCCTGCAATATCTTTGGCGGTCAGAAAGATCGAAGACCCGATAATGCCGCCCGCCAGCAACAATACCGAGTCGAGAAGCGATAGTCCTCGAACCAGGCTGGGCTGGGAATCATTTTTCGCGGTGGCCGATGGAGAAACCGTGGGCAGGCTCATTGGTTATCCCATCCCCAGTTCGTCGGGAGATTCCAGCGGAGTTCCACAGCGACGGCAGATGACGGCCGAGCAGTCGCCGCAGGTGAGCGGATCGGTCACTTCCTGGGCGCACCGGGGGCAGTAAAGTGGCTCCGGGTCAGGCTCCGGCTGCGGGTTTGGTGCCATGAGCAAGGCAATGTAGCATATCCTTCGTGTAACTTTGTGTCCTTCGTGGTTGATGCCTTAAAACTTTAACCACGAAGGACACAAAGTTACACGAAGGAGAGCAATTGCCCGAAAAAGCCCCTACTCCTGACGAGAAGCTGCAAAGCGAATTCAACCGCTGGGCAGAGGCTGGTGAAGGCGAGAAGATGGAGAACCATCATCTCGACATCACCGAGAAGACCCTGCGTCTGATGGACCTCCGCCCGGGCGAGCGCGTGCTCGATCTGGGATGCGGCTCGGGCTGGGCCACACGCCTGCTCTCGCGACTGGTGGGAGATGGACCGGAGGGCTTTGGTCAGGTGGTTGGTCTCGATGTGTCAGACGAGATGATCCGGCAGGCGCGCGCCGCTTCGAAAGACTTCGAAAACATTCTGTACGTGTGGGGATCGGCGCAGCAGATTCCCTGGGAAGAAAACTTCTTCGACAAAGTGTTGTCGGTCGAGTCGTTTTATTACTATCCCGATCAGGACCGGTCGCTGGCGGAACTGTTTCGCGTCATGGCGCCACACGGCCGCCTTTTTATCCTGATCAACTTATACCGGGACAATCCTTATTCGCTGCAATGGGTGGACAAGCTGAAAGTGCCGGTGCACGTGCGGTCCGAGGCGGAGTATGTCGAGCTGTTGAAGAAGCACGCCTTCGAGAATGTCGAATCCCGGCGAATTCCCGACGACACGCCGACGCCGGATGACTATCAGACGAAATCATTCCACAGCCTCGCCGATCTGAGAGCATTCAAAAAGATTGGTGCATTGCTGCTGATGGCATCGAAGCCGGATCTGCGCACCCCAGCGCCGGGATATACGATTTACTAGCATAAAGACTGTGTGGGGAGGAAAAGGTTGTGTGGGGACGGGCGCCCTCGCCCGTCCAGGCGGAGCGAAGCTCCGCAGTTCTTTTTGGTTCGCTGTTTCTAACGCGATCCTGTCCAGCCTGTTCGAGTCTTTGTTGCCCGCAGCTTTCGCGGGCGAGGGCGCCCGCGCCACACAACATCACTTCGCCAGGCGGTTGTACTTCTTCAGCACTTCGCGCAGACGATCGTGCGGCAGGCCGATGACCTCGAAATCATTAATCCCCTTCATCGTCTTGGCCGCGACCATGGCATTGACTATTGCTTCCTCCGTGGCCTGAACGGTAGCGAGGAAAATCGTGTTCAGCCGCTGGTTGGGAAGCATCGTCAGCTGGTGCAATCCCGTCGCTCCCTTGACGCCGGGATTGGCGGTGGAGAACGCAATGAAGATATCTCCCGAACCGTCCGAGGCAAAACTTCCAACTCTGCCCAGCCCCAGGGTTACTCGTCGGGCGACACGTTTCAATTGGGTCGGGATGAGGGGCGCGTCCGTGGCCACAACTACGATGATCGATCCGATGTCTTCGTCGCGCACCACGTGGTCGGAAATCTCCTGTCCTACCGGAACTCCTGCGATACGCAATTGACTTCGCCGCCCGTAGTTGCATTGCACCAGGACTCCGACCGTGTAGCCGCCGAACTTGGCGTCCAGCACGCGCGACGAGGTCCCGATGCCTCCCTTGAACTCGTTGCAGATCATTCCCGTGCCGCCGCCCACGCTGCCTTCCTCAACTGGCCCGCCATGCGCGGTATCCAGCGCATGAAAAACATGTTCGGGTTTCACGTGAAAGCCGTTCATGTCATTCAAGTCATCGTCGGCCGTCTCGGCCACCACCGGGAGCGACCATGAATAGCCCTCTTCATCAGGTGGCGCGCGTTTTATCCGCCATGCGATCTCCGCATCGCGCACCACGCCTACGCTGTGGGTGTTCGTGATCATTACCGGCCCGTCCAGCAGGCCGGACTCCTCCAGCCATGTGGTTCCGGTCATCTCTCCGTTACCGTTCAGGGTGAACCAGCCACCGAACACGGCATCCAGGGAATCCTTGCCACGGGGAAAAATCGCAGTCACTCCGGTGCGTACCGGACCCACCCCTACCTTCAGCGGGCCGCTACCGGAAATCAGCGTGGTGTGTCCTACTTCTACGCCTTTGACGTCGGTAATGGCGTTGAATGGGCCGGGTATGCCGTCGAAGGGAACGCCCAGATCACGAGCGCGGGGTTCGGATTGGGCCGCGGCCGTGGCTAACAGCAAAGAAAAAACCAATGCAAGTCCTGGTTCGGCGAGCAGGTTTCAGCATCAAAGTTCTCCGGGGCAAGTTGGGCAGTATAAAGTATTCGCAGGTAACTCGAGTACAATTGCGTTCATGCGGAGGCTGGAATGGAAAACTGGAAGGTGGCTCTGATTGGCGGTTCGGCAGGTGTGGGAACAATCCTGTTTCTAAAAAGAAAGTGGACGGCCGGCATCATCCTGGCAGGGGTTGGCGTGGCGGCGCTGGCCTCGGAATATCCGGACAAATTCGAGGAAGTTCGCAGGCGGATGCCCGACTTCATCGAGCGCGGCAACAATTTTCTTGAAGTTGCGTCCCGCGTGGGAGACCGTCTGGCGGAAGCTGCGGGCGATCGCAGCCAAAGCTGGTACGAGTCGCTGCTGCGCAGCTGAATCACTCGATGCCCAGAGTCTTGCGGGCGTCCGGGCTCAAGCGTTCCGGCGTCCAGGGCGGAGTCCATACCACGTTCACGGTGGCGTTGCGCACTCCCGGCATCTGCTCGACTCGCGCCTTCACTTGCTCGCCGATCTGAACATGGGAGGGGCAACCCTGCGCCGTCAGCGTCATTTCCACGGTGACATCCTGCTTCTCCTCGGGCGCGGGCTCGAAGCGGACGCCATAAATCAGGCCCAGATCGACAATATTCACCGGAATTTCCGGATCGTAGCACTGCTTCAGCGCGCTCATGACTTCATCTTCGGTAACGGCCGCCATGGATTCTCCTCGAAAAGCACTCGTCAGGACAACAGAGTGCCTGAACTGATAGTTTACACTTCCCAGTGTCCCCGGTGTTCGGGGTAGACACTCCATGACTCCAGAATCGAAGCGGAAAATCCAGTTGGCACTGCTCGCCCTGATCGTGGTGACCGGGATTCGTGCCGCCTACATCGTCTACGAACGTTATTCAGAGCGGGCTGAGGAGGCGGCCAAGGCCAACAAACCGGCGCCGGCGCTGAACGCGGACGACTATGTCGTTACCAAAAAGCTTTATCCCTCCGACGTGAAGTCGGCCAAGCAACTGACGCAGCAGCCGGTATGGGTCAGGGAAGGCTACCACCACACCTACTATCCGTATGACCTGGCGCGAAAGCGCACCGACTTCTCTCACGAAGCGGGATTGCTGCTTCCCATTCAGAAGTTGGATATCAAGGATGTGGTCACCGACACCGCACCTCACTCCGCTCATGTGCATCAGATCATGGCCGTCTTCGAACAGGATGGCAAAGCCTACGCGGTTTCGATCGGCTCGGTGGTCGACAACACTTACAGCATCTACTCCGACGATTATTTCTTCATCCAGGATCCGCACGAACTATACAAACACTGGCCGGCGGACATCTGGGAAGCCATTGATCAACACCAGGTCAAGCCAGGAATGAACCAGCTTCAGGTGGATTTTGCGCTGGGGATGGGAGTGCTCGATCGTGGAAGCGATTCCTCGGTTCAAATCGCGCACTACTCAAATGGCGGCAAGCCCATGACCATTACCTACCAGGCCGGCAAAGTAACCGAGATTCGAGCCGGCGGATGATCACGCCTGAAAACTGAAAACTAAAAACCGAGAACTGAAAACTGGTTACTGAAAACTGGTTATTCGGAAACTGTCACTGGAAACTGCCTCACTTCACCACCGGAGAATTCTCATTCGCGGGACCCTGATCGTCGCCGTGGATGATGCCATCCTCGTCCGCGTAAAACGACCGGTGCTCGGCATCGAGCTGTTTAGGTGTCATGGTCAGATCGAATCCGTCTTTGTTTGGCTTGAAGCCGACGGAATAGTCGCCGCGGTTCGGGTTCACCATGCGCTGGGTAAATGAACCGGTGTGCACCAGGTCGGCAAGGGACTTCGCAAATTTGTCGTTCTTCTTCTGATAGAGCTTCTGTGCTCGCAGCACGGTGCGCATATAACCCAAGGCGGCGGCTTCCGACTCCGAGCGCGCCGGGTCACCCTTGAACTTGGGTTGATAGGTCGTCTGCGCTCCGGCCGCCAGGGAAACCAGGAGTAAAAGTACTCCAGTCCAGCGGGCCAGTCTGCGAGGTTTCGCCAGACGTTTATTGCGTTGCCCCAGATCCCGCACCGGATGCTGTTCCGCCAGGCTTTCCTGTCTCTTCATGAGTGGTTACTCGCCTCGTTTTTGAATGCTTTGGACGTTACCGGCGTAATCGCCGGAAGCATGCCAATTGTTCTAATCCCGGACAAATGTAGCTATTCTAGATCAGCTTCTCAAACCAAACAGGGAACCCTATGAAGGCTGCTGCTGCAACCGCAATGAAGGCTTCACCGGCAAAGAAACCGGCCATCCGTCTTGCTGTAGTCGAGAGCGATCCATTACGCTTCGTAGGCTTCCGGGCCCTGTTCGACTCCGAGACGGACTTCGAGCTGATCGCCGCCTCGCTCCCCGACATCGCAAATTTGCCCAATATCGACCTGGTCCTGCTGGGAAACCGCAACGGCCAGAACCTGTTTGATCTTATGGCCAGCCTTAAAGCCAGCCGCCCCGACCTTCGCATCATTGTGACAGGTTCCGGCATGGACGAGGAAACCATCTTGAAGGCTATTGCTTCCGGGGCCAAAGGCTACGTGGATGAAGCCGCTTCGCCGGCCGAGTTCGTGCAGGCGATCCGGGTCGTAAACCAGGGGTCAGTCTGGGCTCCACGGCGCGTTCTTTCCATGTTTATCGAGCGGGTAAGCTCCGCTCCAGGTCGTATTTTCCCCGCCGGCCGCGTTACCTTTACCGACCGGGAAAAGGAAGTGCTGGAAATGCTGGTGGCAGGCCGTTCCAACAAGGAAATCGGTTCCGCGCTCGGGATCGAGGAACGAACCGTAAAGGCTCACGTGGCCAAGCTTATGCGCAAAGTCGGAGTGCAGAACCGCATCGCGTTGTCGGTTCACGCCATCACGCACTCGCTGGTCACAGCGAAATAACAGCTCGCAAGCGGTGATTACTTTAGGACAATGACCTAGGTAATCTTGTCGGCTCGGCGGCCAGCTCTCATAATCGCTTCACCTACCACAGAACCTGGGAGACGGGGTTGGAAGCGGAGATTTAGGGTCACCGCTACTAGCCCCGATTTTTTTGCCTTTTCCTCAATGCCTTCCCTCCACCGGGCGTCCGTTCTTCCTCGAAATCCGCTAGAATCAGTGCCATCAATTAGCGGCAAAATTCCAACAGCTCCCGAAAGTCAGGAAAATGAAAAGACTTCTGATTCTGTGCGTTGTGGCATGTCTTGCAATTCCCGCGTTAGCTGATGATGCAGACAAAGACACCGATAAGGACAAAGACCAGACCAAAGCCGAAGACCGCATTAAAGCGGCCGGGACGGTTCTGGAAGAGATCGAATCCGCTCCCGACCAGGGCATCCCCGAAGAGGTGCTGGGATCGGCTGAATGCGTGGCTGTCGTTCCCACCATGCTTAAAGGCGGATTCATCGTGGGCGCCCGCTATGGACGTGGCGTCGCCAGTTGCCGCACACCAAAGGGCTGGAGCGCACCTGCGTTCTTTGTCATCAAGGGCGGCAGCTTTGGTCTGCAGATAGGGGCTCAGGCAGTCGATCTGGTCATGCTCATCATGAATCAGGACGGCATGAAGAACCTTTTGAGCAGCCAGTTCAAACTGGGAGCCGACGCCAGCGTGGCCGCTGGACCGGTGGGCCGTCAGGCGGCTGCAGGTACTGATTGGAAGATGAGAGCGCAGGTTCTAAGTTATTCCCGCGCTCGCGGACTCTTCGCTGGACTCGAACTAAGCGGCGCTGCCATCGGCCAGGACAAGGATGCCACCCGCGAATTCTACGGCCGCATGGTGCCTTTCAAAACGTCGCTCACCGGGACCATCGAGCCGCCCAAGAACGCGTATCCGTTCCTGAACACCTTGGCCAAGTGGGCCAAAAACGCGGCCGCTGCCAAATAGGCCCAAACTGACGCAAATAAATCTGACATCCGAGGGGCGAAAGAGTGATTCGAACACAAACTCTTTTGCCTCTGCGAGATTGGCAGCCCATGCCTGAGTTCTTAGGGAGCGGATTCTGGGCGCCCTCACGGTTGCGGACTGGGTTTGACAACCCAATTCCCCCTTGCTACCGTCACCAGTTTCTCCCCTGAATGCGTCAGCGACTCGAGTACGCGCTTGCCTGGCCGTTCATCAAGGCCTTAAGCCTGTTGCCTCGTCCGCTATCGCGAGCGGTTGCGATCTCACTGGCCTGGCTGGTTTACGTGCTCCATGTGCGTCTGCGGCGGGTCGGCATGCGCAACCTGGCCCTGGCTTTTCCGGAGAAAAGCCGACGCGAGCGGGCCCGCATTTTGCGCGGGGAATTTACCTCGCTGGGACGCCAGCTTGCCGAGGTCTGCCAGTTTCCCCGGTACACGCTGGAAAACGTCAACCGGGTGGTCGTCTACGACGGCTTTGAGAATTATGAACGCGCCTTCGCGCGCGGCAAAGGTGTTCTGTTTCTCACGGCTCACTTCGGCGGCTGGGAACTCTCAGCCTTTGTGCACTCCTTGCACGGTCATTGGATGCACATTGTGATGCGCAATCTGGACAACGTCTATCTCGACCGCCTGGTCCAGCGTTATCGGTCGATGCACGGCAACGCTACCGTCAGCAAAGATAATTTTGTGCGCGGTCTGCTCGCCGCCATGAAAGCGGGAGAAATTGTGGGCATCCTGATGGACACCAACATGACCCCGCCGCAAGGCGTGTTCGTGAATTTTTTCGGTATTCCCGCGTGTACCGCCAGCGGACTGGCCAGAATCGCATTGCGCACCGACGCTGCGGTAGTTCCGAGCTTCACCATCTGGGATCACACCCTCAGAAAATACAGGTTGCGATTCGACCCCGCGATCAAGCTGGTGCGCACCGGCAACGACGAAGAGGACATCGTGACCAACACTCAGTTGTTTACAAAGATCATTGAAGACTACGTGCGCCGCTATCCCGACCAGTGGCTATGGGTGCATCGACGCTGGAAAACACGGCCTCCGGAAGAACCGGGTTTGTATTGAAAGGCGGCTTCTGGCTTCTAGCTACTGGACGAATCCCAAGTTCTAGAGCAGCTAGTAGCCAGAAGCCAGAAGCTGCCCTCTCAAAACCAATCGCTGCGATACGCGATCCACCAACTCGCATAGGCGATCGGGAGGGTCGCTCCCAGCGCCCACCAGATGGGCAGAGTGAAATCCGCTACCAGCCCGAGCACGGTGAAGCTGACCCAGAAAATCTTTTTCTCCATGCCATATTTTAGCCCCGGGCTGCTGTCACAATCGCATTACGAAGGCCACCAAGGTACACGAAGGGAACCCCCGGAATTCGTACCTTCGTGCGACTCGGCGTGCCTTCCTGGCTGACGAACTAAGTCGCCGCCGCCTGAGACCAGCTTTTCTTTCCCGCGCCAAACGTATACAAAGATGCCATGAAGGTCTCGCTGAGATCGATTGCCGAATCGCTGCAGGCGGAACTTATTGGCGACGCTGCGGTTGAGGTCAGTGGAATCGCCAGCATTCCTCGGGCGACGCCGGCAGACCTGGTCTTTGTCGAGGACGAGAAGCATCTGAGTCTTGCGCTTCAATCTCACGCTGCTGCCGTAATCGCAGGCAAGTTCGCGGAGGCCAAGCCCACTTCAAAACCTCTGCTCATTTCACGCCAACCCAAACTGACATTCGCGCGGGCGGCAAGACTGCTCCGCTCCGCGCCCAACCGTCCGCCAGGTATTCACCCCAGCGCTCAGGTTCATGCTTCGGCACGGCTGGGAAAAAGTGTGACCGTGGCGGAGCGCGTGGTGATCGGTGAAGGCGCCGCCGTCGGCGATCAGAGTTGGATCGGCGCAGGCACGGTGATTGGTGCGGGCGTCAGTGTTGGCTGCGATTGCGAGCTGTATCCGAATGTCACGGTTTACTCCGGCACCCGTATCGGCGACCGTGTGATCGTTCACGCGGGAGCGGTGCTGGGCAGCGACGGCTTCGGCTACGTCCGCGACCGGGCAACCGGACGTTACGAAAAATTTCCTCAGCAAGGGCGCCTCGAAATCGGCGATGACGTCGAGATTGGCGCGAACTCGACCATCGACCGTGGCGCCCTTGAAGTCACACGCATCGGACGCGGCTCCAAGATCGACAACCTGGTCCACATCGGCCACAATTGTCAGATCGGAGAGGACGTCGTGATCGCCGCGCAAGCCGGCCTTTCCGGCAGCGTCGTCATCGAGAAAGATGTTGTGCTCGGCGGCCAGGTCGGCCTCGGAGAGCGTGCCCACATCGAAGAAGGAGTGATGCTCGGAGGACAAGGCGGCGTCCTCCCCAACAAAGTATTACGCGGAAAAGGAGTCGCGTTCTGGGGAACCCCGGCACGCCCGTTGCGTGAATACCTGAAGCAGTTGGCAACATTGGCACGCCTTGC
Source organism: Terriglobia bacterium (assembly GCA_963734265.1). Taxonomy (GTDB): domain Bacteria; phylum Acidobacteriota; class Terriglobia; order Terriglobales; family Acidobacteriaceae; genus JAIQFF01. Next base: position 27,110 of record CAVTGN010000004.1, on the reverse strand, counting down.
AAGGAAAGAGTAGCCAAGAATGTCGTTGGCCGTTGGTCCTTGGTCGTTGGCAAAATCCAAAGCTGTTGGTTCGCCGAATAGCTGTCAGCGAAGGGCCAACGACCAAAGACCAACGACCAACGACCGTAGTTAACCCATGCCCCTCATCGTCATCGGCGGACACTCCCGCAGCGTCGGCAAGACCAGCGTGGTCGCAGGCCTGATCGCCGCTCTGCCCGAATACAACTGGACGGCGCTGAAAATCACGCAGTATGGCCACGGCGTCTGCTCGGCCAACGGGGCGCCATGTCACTGCGCTACCGATGACCATTCATGGGCGATCTCGGAAGAGAAAGACCGCTCCGGAGAAACTGACACCTCGCGCTTTCTGGCGGCGGGGGCGGTTCGTGCGTGGTGGGTGCGAACCGAGCAGGGCCGCCTGGCGGAGGCCATGCCCACGGTTCGACGCAAGCTTGCCGAATCGGGCTACGTGATCTTGGAGTCGAACAGCATTCTCAAATTCGTCCGTCCCGATCTCTATCTCACCGTTCTCGACCCCGCCACGGCGGACTTCAAGAAGTCAGCCCAGGAATTCCTCGACCGTGCCGACGCTGTCATCCTTCATGAGAACGCGGCGAAGCCGGTGGCATGGCGCGATCTCTCGCTCAAGCCGGTGGCGGGGCGGCCTATGTTTCGTATCTCTCCCCCGGAATATGTCACGCCTCCGATCGTGGAATTTGTGCGGCAGAAACTAACAAAAACTTAACCACAGAGGACACAGAGTATCACTGAGGAAAATAATAAGAATTTTCCCTGTGTTCCTCTGTGTCCTCTGTGGTTATCTTTAGGGTCATGACGCCCGCCCCCATCAAGCCTGTAATTTCCATGGACGTACTGAATCAGATCGACGTTCGCGTCGGGACAATTCTCTCCGTCACCGACGTGCCCAACTCCGACAAACTGGTACAGCTTCGCGTCAGCTTCGGAGATCACGAACGGATCATCGTTGCTGGCCTGAAAACCGAACGCAATAACCCGCGAGAGATCGAGGGCAGGCAGGCGCTATTTGTGCTGAATCTGGAACCACGAAAAATGCGTGGCATATTGTCGGAAGGGATGCTGTTCGATATTGGATACGCCGATGGAGTGCGTCCGGTCCTCGCAGTGCCCGAAAGCCCCGTCCCGGACGGAACCAGAGCCGGTTAGGATTTGCGCGAGCGTCCGAGTTCCCACGCTTTGGCGTATTTCCATGAAACATAAACCGCGTGGTAAAGATGCAGCAACAGCCCCTCACGGCCGTCGAGGAAGCCCAGGCGAAAAAAATAGTTGTAGACGAATGTGAACCAGGGCCGGATCGCGATGTTGATAACGCTGAACCCGGTTCGACCCTCGGCCACAATCATCTCGGCACCCAGCGAAGAGTAACGGTTCATGTGATCGATGTAGTCGGACAGCGTCGGATAGGAGTAGTGGAGAAGACAGCCAGTTCGTACGACCGCAGTGTTGTGATTTGTTTGAGCGTCTTCATGCACCGCACGCTTTTCGTCGAAACGCGCTCCGCCTCGCGCGAACAGGCGGAGCTTCCGATCGGGATACAACCCTCCGTGTTTGACCCATCGACCGAGGAAATAGTTTTTCCGTGTGACCCAGAAGGCAAGCGGCAAGGGCTGGATTTCCGTTCGGAGGTCTTCGAACCGAACATCGAACGCGGGTGCCAGGTTCCACTCAAAAGGACCATAGTCGTGGTTTGTCGCTGCGCGCTGGATATGCGCCGCCAGGTCCGGGCTGACAGCTTCATCCGCGTCCAGACTCAGAATCCAATCGCCTGTCGCCTTCTCGATCGCTGAATTCTTTTGCGCCGCGTAGCCCTTCCATGCTTCCACAAAAACCTTCGCACCGAACGACTTGGCTATTTCTACAGTGTGGTCGGTCGAACCCGAGTCCACAACGATGATCTCGTCCTGCCCGTCGCGCACCAACGGCTTCACGCTTTCGAGCGTGCGCGCCAGATTGGATTCTTCGTTGTAAGTGATCAAAACCACGGAGAGCGTCACGCGGAGAGGATAAACCGGGAGGCGACCGCGGCGGAATGGCCGCGTGGATGCCTCAGGCTTTACTCATTACCCTTTGCGATTCACGCAGGGCAGGTGAGGACACCTGCCCCTGCGCGGTTGGTTCAAATTACTGCGGCGGTGTCTGCGCCGGAGGTTGCGTATCCGGCGTTGCTTGTGGCTGCATCACCGACGTTGGCACTTCCTTCCGCGGAGCTACGAATGGAATATTCGGCATGCGCGTCACTTCGCCGTGCTCGGCGTCGGAAAGCAGGATTCCGGCATGGTCGAGCAAGAGCCCGGTGGCCCGATCCAGTTCCACCTGGGCTTTTTCGTACGCCGCCATCGCCGACACCAAAGTCGATTCGGCTTGCGCCAGGGCACTCTGGTTCTGCAGTACCAGAGTAGTGGTCGAAGCTCCCAGAGCGTATTTCTTCTGCTCCGCGTCCAGCGACTGGTGGCCCAGGTCAACCGCGGCTTGGGCAGAGGCCACGCTGGCCCGGTTCTGCGTCACCGAGAACTGGGCATTTCGTACCTCGATGCGAACCTGGTTTTCCAACTGCTGCAGGCGCATCTGAGACTGCCGATATTCCAGCTCCGACCGAATCTGCGTGGCCTGGGCTACCCGATTGCGCAACGGAATGGTCAGGGTTAAGCCCACGCCCTTGTCGGGCGAACTGGAATCCACCAGTTGACTCAGCGCGTTGCCATAGCCGACCGGACCACCATTCCGGAACGGAGGCGCGGCACGGGTTGGGTCAAAGCAGGTTTCGAATCCGGTGTTGGGACCGGTACAGGTGGGAAGGGCCACATTGCCTCCGATGCCGGACCCGCCGTAGTAGGCAAAGAGGTCGAGACTCGGCAGCAGCGCGTTGCGGACCGCCTTGTTGCTGATTTCGGTGTTGGTCAAGCTGATCCGCGCTTCCGACAATTCGGCGCGATGGCTGAGCGCGTCATTCACCAGGTCCTGCGTCGGAACCACCGGCTCAGTTTCCGGAAGCTGCATGGTGGAAGTTGGAATCACGTCTGCATCGGCAAGCCTGGGGTCGACCAGCGTCCGGCTGAGCGCGTTCTTCATCAACAGTTGCTGCAACTGCAGATTCGTCTGGGCTACGGTCAGCGCCTGCTGATCGGTGGCCACGGTGCTCTGGGCGCGAACCACTTCAATTGGCGCCAGAGTGCCGATTTCCACCTGCTTCTTGGTGTCGGAAAGAGTCTTCGAGGCGAAAGCCAGCGACTCATTCTGCACTCTCACGTTTTCGTACGCGAACACCAGGTCCCAATATATGTTCTCGATCTGGTCGACCGTGGTGATGATCTGCAGCCGGAAGGCGACGTCGGAGATCTCGCGGTTATTTTTGGCGATCCGGATAAACCGCGTATTCGGCGCAAAGCCGAAGCCCTGCAGCAAGTGCTGAGTAAAGCGGGCTTGAAACCCTGAGCTAAGCGCGGGGCTGTAAGTGGCCGTGGGATTATCAGTAGTGATGTGGGTGTTGTTGAATCCCACCGACAAGTTGGTGCCGGTCTTGAAGCCTTGCAGATAGCTGAAGTTCGCCGTGCCGGTGTTCTGGTTAGCCACAGGAATTGGGCTGAAGATGCTGGTCGATTGCGAGAACGCCCGATCCATCTGCAGCGTGCCGCTAAGAACGGGATCGAAACTGGTGATGGCGGGGCCGCTGCCCAGGGTGGAATTAACCAATCCACCAGCACCGGTTCCCGCGCCTCCGGAGCCTGCGCTCGTGCCGCCAGTGCCCGAGCCGACCGACCCACTGAGGCCACCCGTACCGCCGCCAGGCGTGCCCGAAACCGTGCCGCTGTTGACGCCCAACGTGCTCGCGCCAGCCTCGGCGCGTAAAACGTCGGTGTCGGCAATGTTCAGGTTGTAGCGCTGAATGGCGATATCAAGGTTGTTCTCCATGGCCAGCGCGACTGCGTCATTCATGGAGAGCATGAGCTTGCCGTTCTGCATCAACTGCTCGATTCGCGGCGTATTGCTCAAGTTGGGCGGCGCCACGCTCTGCGACCGGTACGGACCAATCGGGTCAGGGAAGTGTGAACGCGGTTTGTAGGCATCCTTGGTGATGAACCCCTGCTTCTGCGGTTGCGGGCCCTCGGGCAACGGCTGAGCCGGCTGGGATGCGGTTTGAGCCCAACCCGTGGCGGTCAAAGCGCCGGCCAGAACAACTGCAAGAGTCCGCCGGAGGGCGCACTGCAAAACAGACAAAAACATTCGATTCTCTCCCTGCATAATCTGATGGTGAAAACGGCAAAGGCCTCTCGAAGTCAAGCGATGGTACGCAAAATGAGAGCCCCAGGTTTCGTTTTTTGTGTCCGGAGGCGCAACTCGTGCTTTCGCTCCTGATTGTGGCCCAATGCCAATCTGTGGCGAACTCACGCCGCCACACCAGCCGAGCCACGAAATGAATAGACTAGTATATCTGACGATCCTGCCCTGACTTGAGCTGGCATCGTCCACTCCGCCGGTAAAACTTTGTAAAGATTTGCAAGGAGATTGGATGATAATCGACACCGCGAAGACTCCAAACAATCGACATGCGCAATCTCAAATTGGTCCTGGCCTATGACGGGACGGAGTTCTCGGGATGGCAGATTCAGCCCGCGGCGGCCACTATCCAGGGCACATTGGCCTCCGCCATTGGACGGGTGACCGGCGAAAATGTGTTGCCTCAAGGCTCCGGCCGTACCGACGCCGGGGTGCATGCTCTCGGCCAGGTCGCCACCTTCATCACCCAGTCTCCCATTCCCGCGGATAATCTGGTCACCGCGCTGAATGACGTTCTGCCTGCCGCAATCCGGGTGCTCGAGGCGATCGAGACCCCGTCCGAATTTCACGCTCGCAAATCCGCGCGAGCCAAGACCTACCGCTATCGAATGTATCGAGGAGCCGTCTGTCCGCCTCTCCTGGCACGCTATGTCTGGCATTATCCCTATCCGTTGGACGAATCTGCGATGCAACAGGTAGCCGCTTCGATTGTGGGCGAGCACGATTTCACCTCGTTCTCCGCCGTAGATCCGGAGCGCGATCGGGACGAGGTCGCCTCCAACGTCAGGAAAGTTTTTCTTTCCACCTGGCAACGCGAGACCGACGAATTTGTCTATACGGTGCGCGGCAGCGGATTCCTGCACCACATGGTGCGCAATCTGGTCGGGACATTTCTGCTGGTGGGCAAGGGCACGCTGAAGCCGTCCGACTTGCAGCGGATTCTCGAAGCCCGCTCTCGCGCCGCCGCGGGCGCCACCGCACCGGCAAATGGCCTGTACCTGGTAAGCGTGGAATACTGAGCTGTTGACAGTGTGGCGCGGGCCGTGTGGCGCGGGCGCCCCCGCCCGCGTAAGCTTGGGCCTATAGCATGTCCGCCAACGTCCAAATCGCAGCCCGCAAGGTGGCTTCAGTCAATCCCGCCACCGGCGCGGCTCTTGGCGAGTTCGATTGCGCATCGATTTCGGAAGTCCATGCCGCGGTGGCGCGCGCTCATGCTGCACAGCCCACTTGGGCATCGCTCGACGTACACCTGCGAATCGCGATCCTGCAGAAATTCCAGCATCTTCTGCACCAGAAGAAATCCGAAGTCGCACAGCTCGTGACCCGCGAAGCCGGGAAGCCTTACGTTGAGGCCCTGCTCACCGAAGTGCTGGTCGTGCTCGATGCCGCCCGCTTCCTGATCGAGAACGCTTACCAGTTGCTCCGTGACGAACCGGTCCCGCACGGCAATCTCGCGATGAAAGCCAAGTCCGGACGCCTGCTTCGTGAGCCCTATGGCGTGATCGGAATCATTTCGCCATGGAATTATCCCTTTTCAATTCCGGCAACCGAAAGTCTGGCCGCGCTGGTGGCAGGAAACGCGGTGGTGCTGAAGCCCTCGGAATTTACCTCACTCACCGCGATGGAGCTAGCGTCGCTGTTCCACCAGGCGGGTGTGCCGAAGGAAATCTTCCAGGTGATTACTGGCGACGGTTCGACCGGCGCTGCGCTGGTCGATGCTTCGCCGGTCGATACTTCGTTGCCCCGTGCTTCGTCGCCCCCGTCTTCAATCGACAAGTTAGTGTTCACCGGAAGCGTTCCCACCGGAAAGCGAATTGCCCAGGCCGCGGCAGCGCGCTTGCTGCCGGTTGTTTTGGAGTTGGGCGGCAAAGATCCCATGCTGGTGCTCGATGACGCGGACGTCGAAATTGCCTCGAGCGGTGCGATCTGGGGTGCATTCGTGAACGCTGGACAGGCCTGTCTTTCGGTCGAGCGCTGCTTCGTGCACCGCAGCCTGTACGAGGCTTTTCTCGAAGCTTGCGTGCGCAAGACTGCGAAGTTACGGGTAGGAGACGGCATGGACCCGGAGACTGACGTCGGGCCTCTGATCCACGAACGCCAGTTGCTGAATGTGGAATCGCATGTGGAAAATGCCCGCGCTCACGGCGCTCGCGTTCTCGCGGGCGGGAAACGTTTGCCGGAGTTAGGCCCGAACTTCTACGCGCCGACCGTGCTTGCGGATGTGACGCCGGAAATGCGCATCATGCGCGAAGAGACTTTCGGGCCCGTCCTGCCGGTGATGCCTTTCGACAGCGATGACGACGCGATCCGACTGGCCAACGATTCCGAATACGGCCTGGCGGCCAGTGTGTGGACCTGCGATCGACGGCGTGGCGAGGCGATTGCCCGGCGCATCCAAGCCGGAACTGTGATGGTGAATGATGTGCTCTCCTGCTTCGGCATCAGCGAAGCGCCGCACGGCGGAATGAAAGCAAGCGGCATCGGCCGTTCGCATGGCCGCTGGGGGCTCGAAGAGATGGTCCGGACAAAATATATGGATTCCGATCGCCTGCCGGGAACGGCAAAAGTCTGGTGGTACGGATATGGAAACGCCTTCGCTGGCCAGATGGAGGGGTTGCTCGATATGCAGTTTGCTCGGCGATGGACGCAGCGGCTGCGCGGCGCAGTCAAAGCGGTGGGCGCGCTGAAACCCAAACGCCCGCGGTGATCGCGAATCGATGTGATCAAGTCCGGTAGCCCCGCCGAAACGCCTTCGAGTAAAATGAGGACCGTGCATCCAGCGGCGCATTTGCCGCAGCAACGAGGACTGTTCCTTTGGCCACGACCGAAACCGCAACCGCCGCCCCGCCGCAACTTCCTCATCACAAAGTAAAATTCAAGAAGCCGGGACAACGATCCTGCAACGAAAAAGACGCGAAAGGCAAGTTCTGCGGCGGACATCTGAAGCGCTGGTTCTACACTACGGATGTGGTCGAGCAGGCGTGCGGCGACGCCGAAAAAGCCTGGGGGCCGAACGCGGAAGTCTATCGTTGCGAACACTGCAAGACCTTGTATCTGCCCAATCCGGACGGGGTCAGCGGCTTGAACGTGGCAGGTCAGGGACAAACCTCGATATTCGGATTGACCATCGCCCCCAAGAAGTAGCGGAGCAAGAACTAGATTGCCGTGAAAGCCTCGGAACTCATCTACGACTGGAACCAGATGGACGCTGCCCGGCTGCGGCCAGGTGGCCGGGTGCTGCTTAACGACGAAACTCTGCGCGACGGGCTGCAATCGCCGTCCGTACGCGATCCCTCCATCGAAGAAAAAATTCAAATCCTTCATTGCATGGAGTCGCTCGGCATCAACTCGCTCGACCTCGGCCTGCCCGGCGCCGGACCGCGCGCAGTGGCGGATTGTGAGGCCCTGGCTCACGAAATCGTCCGCCACAAAATGAAGATTCGCGCTAACTGCGCGGCCCGCACTCATGAGAATGACATCCGCCCCATCGCCGGAATCGTGCAGCGCACCGGGCTGAACATCCAGGCCGCGACCTTTATCGGCTCCAGTCCGATCCGCCGCTACACCGAAGGCTGGACTGATGATTTCCTCCTCGAAACCACGGAAAAGGCGGTGAAATATGCGGTTTCGCTGGGCCTCGAATCGATGTACGTGACCGAAGACACGACCCGCTGCGATCCGGCGATGGTCAAGCGTCTCTATTCGACCGCGATCGGTTGCGGCGCCCGTGCCATCGTAATTTGCGACACGGCCGGACACGCCACGCCGATGGGAGCTTTCGCCCTCGTCCGTTTCGTCATCGAGGAAGCAGTCAAGCCCTCAGGTGAACAGATTCGAGTGGACTGGCACGGTCATTGTGATCGCGGTCTGGCCATCGCCAACTCCATGGCAGCTCTGATAGCAGGCGCGGAATGCGTTCACGCATGCGCTCTCGGCATCGGGGAGCGCGTCGGCAATACGCAGATGGATCAGATGCTGGTGAATCTGAAATTGATGGGCATCTCGCCCTGGGCGCAGCAGGACCTCACAAAGCTGAAAGAATATTGCCAGGCAGTATCGAAGGCCACGGGAGTACCCATCCCAGCGAATTATCCGGTAGTGGGTGAGGACGCGTTCCGCACCGCGACCGGAGTTCACGCCGCGGCTGTCATCAAAGCGTATAAGAAGAAAGATGTCGAACTGGCCAATGCAGTCTACTCGGGCGTGCCCTCGGAGATGTTCGGGCTGGAGCAAATCATCGATATTGGGCCCATGAGCGGCAAGTCGAACGTCCTGTTCTGGCTGGAACGCCACGGCGTGCCGGCAACCGACGACGTTGTGGAACGAATCTACAACCGCGCCAAAGCCTCTGACCACACCCTGAGCGAGCCGGAAATCCGCGAATGCGTTAACTCCTCCAAGCAGTAATCAAATGCTAGCTCCACCTTCCGCCCACAGCATTGTAAGATGAAAAATCAGTCGCCATCCAATCGCGACTGAGAACTGAGAACCAGCAACTGATCACAGAATTTTATTAAGAATCATGAATCGCTAAAGACCCCTTCAGTTTCTGAAGAGCACGACTGACAATGACTCACCACTGATTTCGAGCCAATGCCTTCAAGACCGCATACCGAAGTGTCGGAGCTATTTCCCAGCGTGCAGCAGGAGGTATCCAACCTTTGCGCATCGCCGGAGATGCGTTCGGCATTCACCTGGTTTCGCTCCCAGGAGCCGCAGTTCGCGCAGTGGCAACTGGATCTGGCCCGCATTGCAGCGCCGCCCTTTGGCGAGGGCGCTCGCGGCGCCTGGCTCGCCGGCAAGTTCAAAGAACTCGGACTCGAACCTGTTCACACCGACGAAGTCGGCAATGTTTTCGGTACGCACGCCGGGTACGGACACGGCTATGTCACGCTGAGCGCGCACCTGGACACAGTTTTTCCCGCCGGCACGCCGCTGAATATCCGCCAGGAAGGCAACCGGCTGTACGGGCCCGGAGTTTCCGACAACGGCGCCGGCGTGGCTGCGATGCTGGCCATTGCGTCCGCTCTGCAGGCGACAGGCATCCGGCATGCGCTGCCGCTGCTGTTCATTGGCAATGTCGGCGAAGAAGGCGAAGGCGATCTGCGCGGCATGCGACACATTTTTTCTTCATCGCGCTGGAAAGATTCCATCCACTACAGTCTCGTGCTCGACGGCGCTGGTGCGGACACGATTGTTGCCGAGGCTTTGGGCAGTCGCCGCTTTGAAGTCATCGTGCGCGGCCCGGGCGGACATTCCTGGAGCGATTTCGGCGCTCCCAATCCGATTGTCGTGCTGGCGCGGGCGATCCAGGCCTTTGCGCAAATTCCGGTGCCCGCCTCGCCCAAGACCACATTCAACGTGGGAGTGATTCGCGGCGGCACCTCGGTGAACTCCATTCCGGAATCGGCCAGCATGCGCGTGGACATCCGTTCCACTTCGATGGCCGAAATGGAGCGCCTGGAACGGGCGCTGCGCCAGGCTCTGGACAAAGCCGTCGAGGAAGAATCGCTGGCGACGCAGGCGCGCTCTTCCTCTCCGCGACGGACTTTTGGGCTGAGTCATGAACTGGTTGCAATCGGTAATCGTCCCGCCGGTGAACTGTATGCCAAGGCCCACATGATGCAAGTGATCCGGGCGGTGGATGCGCAACTGGGGAACGCGGCCCAGGTGCAACGCGCTTCCACCGACGCGAATATCCCGCTCTCGCTCGGCCTTGAGGCCATTGCCATCGGCGGCGGCGGAACCGGCGGCGGAGCCCACACCTTGCAGGAATGGTTTGATTGCAGCGGCCGTGAACTCGGACTCAAGCGCATTCTGCTGACTTTGCTCGGTCTCGCCGGGAGGGCCCTATGAACATGACAGGCGTAGTTTTCTTATTGGCGGCGATGCCTATCGCGGCCGCGCAGACCTTGCCCACGCAGCCTAAGGCCGACATCGTTTTTCTGCACGGCAACATTTACACCGGAGTTGCCGACCTGTCCTCGTTCCATGCCAACCCGCGCGCCGAAGCGATGGCCGTGAGGGATGGCCGCGTCGCTCAAATCGGCAGGGATGACGAAATCATCAAGCTGAAGGGAACGGAGACCACGGTGGTCGATCTGGGCGGGCACTTTGTAATGCCCGGATTCAACGATGCTCACATGCACCTGGCCAACGCCGGCTTCCGGCGCTTGACCGTGGAGCTGGGCGGCGTAAAAACCTTGACCGAATTTCGCGATCGCATTCGCGAGCGAGTGCAAAGCGCCGGACCCGGCGAATGGATTGTCGGCGGAGGCTGGGACGAAACTTTGTGGCCAGTAAAAGAACTCCCCAGCCGCTGGGACGTGGATGAAGTCACCACCGACCATCCCGTCTTTCTGCAGCGCGTGGATGGACACATCGCCGTCGCTAACACCCGGGCGCTGCAGTTGGCCAGCATCACGGTTGCCAGCAAGAATCCGGAAGGCGGCAAAATCGATCGCGATTCCACCGGGCAGGCCACCGGCATCCTACGCGAAACCGCGCGTGACGCGGTGGCCGCCGTGATCCCCAAAGCGAACCATGACCGTCGCCAAAAGGCTATTGAAGCCGCCTTGCAGGATCTGGCGCAGTGGGGCATCACTTCCGCGCAGGACAATTCCGACGCCGGGGACGCGCAGTTAAGTTGGGACGATTTCCAGATTCTCGAGGAGCTCGAGCACAGCGGAAAACTGACCACGCGCGTCTCTGAATGGATGGCCTTTAACGATCAGCTAAGTAATCTGCAGGCCCATCGCGCGGCCCATCCCCAGTCGGACAGCATGTTGCATACCGGCATGCTCAAAGGTTTCATGGATGGATCGCTGGGTTCGCGCACCGCCGCGCTGATTGAACCTTACGCTGATGATCCCAATAATTCCGGCCTGCCTCAGTACGAGCAGGATAAGCTCACGCAAATGACCAAGGAGCGCGTGAATGCGGGCTTCCAGATCGGTTTCCACGCCATCGGCGACAAGGGAGTACAAATGGCGCTGGACGCATTCGCCGCCGCCGAACAAACCGCGCGCGAGCAGGGAGTGAAGGCGGCGAACGGCGGCAGCGACCTCCGCCTGCGCATCGAACACGCGCAAGTCACGAATCCGTTGCAGGTGGCGAAGTTCAAGGAGTTGAAGGTGATCGCCTCCCTGCAGCCCAATCATTTGCTCACCGACATGAACTGGGCAGAGGCGCGCCTCGGCCCCAAGCGCGCGCCGCATTCCTACGCCTGGGCGGAGTTCATGAAGAAGGGAGTGACCCTGGCCTTTGGAACCGATTATCCCGTCGAGCCGGTCACGCCCTTCCGCGGCTTGTACGCTGCGGTCACGCGTAAGAGCGAAGATGGCAAGACGGAATACTATCCCGATCAGAAGTTGAACATCGAACAGGCCATCGCCGCCTACACCACAGGATCGGCGTTCGCCGAGTTCGCCGAAAAAGAGAAGGGAACACTGGCGCCCGGCATGCTGGCCGACATGGTGGTCCTCGACCGGGATATCACTGCGGTCGCGCCGGAGAAAATTCTTGGCACCAGGGTGCTGCGCACGGTGGTTGGCGGAAAGACAGTTTACGAAGCCAAGTAGGCTGCGGAAATTGAGAAGTGTTCCACGTGGAACATTTTGCACTTACCGAAATGTACGTACATAAGTGCATTGTATATCCGGTAAGGCTGTGAAACGGTTGGGGTTAAGAAGCCGGGCCGGCTTTTCTCCACAAAATGGAAGGCCGGCTACGCTCGTTTGCTACTCTGTAGCGGTGTCCCGCTCGCTTAAAGCGCACATTCTTCTGGTCCTGATCACCCTGATCTGGGGATCGAACTTCGTTGTCATCAAGAATGCGCTGGCGGATATTTCTCCGCTCTTCTTTAACGCGGTGCGCATGAGCCTGGCGGCGGTGGTGCTGGCGGCGATTTTTTATCGCGAGCTTCCGCGTCTTACCGCTGGCGCGTTGCGCTCCGGCTGCCTGGTGGGCGTGTTCCTATTTATCGGAAACGAACTGCAGACGGTGGGGCTGAAATATACGACGCCCTCCAAATCGGCTTTCCTCACTGGAGTTTCGGTGGTGCTGGTGCCGGTGTTTCTGGCACTGTTCTGGAAGCGCGCCATCAATCGCTGGACTTCCGTGGGAGTGGTGCTGGCATTCGTTGGATTGTATCTGCTGACGGTTCCGGCATCGCCCGGTGCTGGGCTCAACCTGCGCAGCATGAATCACGGCGACCTGCTTACCCTGGGCGCCGCCGTGGTCTTTGCCTTTCAAATCATTTTTATCGAGCACACGACGCAAGCCCACCGCTGGCAGCAGATTACCCTGGTGCAGGTTGCGATCACCGCTTTGCTCATGATCGTTACGACTTCTGTTGCGGAGAAAGTTTCGGTCGTGTGGTCGCCGCGAGTGCTTTGGGGTATCGGGATCACCGGGTTCCTCAGCCTGGCGCTCGCCTTTGCCATCCAGGCGTGGGCTCAGCAGTTCACGCCCGCGACTCACACCGCGCTGATCTTTACCCTGGAGCCGGTATTTGCCTGGCTAACGTCATTTATTTTTCTGGGCGAACGTTTAGGCGGACGCTCCGGAGTGGGCGCGGCCTGCATTCTTGCCGGACTGCTAATTTCCGAAGAGAAGGCCAGCGCGGAGTCGATGGGCGTCTCGCCGGATCACGCGGCGGTGCCGGCACAGCATGGCTAGTATTCCAGTGAAGTAGGAGGACAAATGTACGAACACAGGACGAAGTGCTGAGTAGTAAAGCCGGCTTACGCTTCCACTAACAGTGGTGCTACAAATTCGCCCATTTTCAATTCGGGAAAACGAGAACTGGGAGCTATGTTTTCTGGCCGACGCACTTCTTACTTCGCTATATCATCCACGGCGTGGGCCCGTGGTGTAATGGAAGCACATTAACCTGTCCAGTTAAGAGGTGCGGGTTCGAGTCCCGCCGGGTCCACTCCGTCCTGATACTTAGGCACGGCAAGGAGGGCAACTAGGACAGGGGACTGTCCTCCACGCTTTTTGTACTTTCACCCACGAGAGCAGTACTCTATAATGGGTGTGACTGGACAGGTTACACCACGGTATAAAGCCTCGAGCACTTGCTCGGGGCTTTGGTCTTTTTGGGATCGGTTCCATCTGCCCAGCGGTGGTCCAGTTTTCCAATCAACAAAAACCCCGCCCAAGCGGAGCATGGACGGGGCACCCGACACCCATCTCTCCAGATTTCTTAGGCGGCTTTGCCGACCTGGCGGGAGCCTTCTACCTCGTTGAGTTTGCCGGTGTGGACGTCGAAGATGAAGCCGTAGATCGAGATCGACTTCGGCACCAGTGGGTGGTTGCGGATGCGGGCTACGTCGTCGATCACGGCTTGGTTGGGATCTTTTATGGTCAGCCAGTCGATGTATTCGCCCTCGCGTGAGCCGGGGCCGCGGCCTACGTCGCGGAAGCCTTGCGGAGTCAACTGGGCTGTCTCCAGGCTGGAGGCCAGCAATCCGCGCATCACTTCGTTGGAAAAGAAACACATGCCGCAGTCGGTGTGGTGGATCACGAAAAATTCGTTGGTGCCGAGAAGCTTGTAGCTGATGACCAGCGAGCGGATGGCATCGTCGCTGGCACGGCCGCCGGCGTTGCGGATGACGTGGGCATCGCCTTCGGCCAGTCCGAGGAACTTTGCGGGATCGAGCCGCGCGTCCATGCAGGTGACAATCGCAATGCGCTTGGCGGGCGGCATGCCGAGCTTGGCCTTCTCGGCAAAGCCGGCGGTGTAGTTGCGGTTGGCTTCGAGAACCTCAGTCAAGATTTTGCTCAAGGGAAACCTCCTCTGAATGTGGGATGGCTATGGCCGGAACGACCGGACTAAAAACTGGAGGACGGAGCGGGAATCGAACCCGCGATGATCGGCTTTGCAGGCCGACGCCTTACCACTTGGCTATCCGTCCCCGCTGCCGATCAACAACATCGCATGATAGTTCATAAATTCTATTTATTTAGTCGACAATCGGTCAAGCGGGAAAAGATCGCGGCCGGGCATCACTCTGCATCACATTTTGGAGAGGACTTGCAGCGCGAGAGTCTTTTCCGCGCTCTGACGTTTAGGCGTAGACATGCCGCCGTAAATGACGATTTTGAATGCGCCGTTGCCTTTCTTGACGATGAGGCTCATGGTTTTGGCCATGTCCAGGTAAAAGGCCTCATCCCCGACTCCACTGACCGGCGTGATGACCGGCGCCTCTTCTTTGTTTTCCGCCTTCATCAATGTGATCATCTGCTGAAGCGTTCGTTTCCCAGCTTCGTATTCATCTGCTGTCTGCAGGGTGAAGGTGATGGCGCCGACCTCCTTCGTGCCACCGCCAGATGGGGACCACGTACAGGTTTTCAGGGACGTCGGAGTAATGTGCGAACCAGCGGCCATCGGAACGCCAAGGGCATCGCTGACCTGGGCCGAAGTGAGGAACGTACAGGAATCGGCAGATGGCGTAGCGAACGCCGATGGCGCCGTGCCAGCAAAGACGATGAAGATTCCGACAAGAATTGCGCCAAGGCTGTTTCTCGAGCGCATATCGTAAGCCTCCTCCTTTGCAGGTTAGAGCTCGTATTTTACTTGGCGGAATGTGGGCGCAACGACTACCGCTAACCTGCCGCTTTCAAGGCTTGACTCCCAACTGCCAAAACAAGAACGAGTAAATATCGGTCTGATCTTCAATCTGCTTGGCGATGGGCTTGCCTTGGCCGTGGCCGGCTTTGGTGTCGATCCTTAGCAGGATTGGACGCTCGCGGCTCTTGCCGTTGGCGGCTTCGGCCTGCATCAGAGCGGCCATTTTCTTGGCGTGCATGGGATCGACGCGGCTGTCGCTGTCCGCAGTCATAAACATGATCGCAGGATATTCGGTGCCCGCTTTCACATGATGGTACGGCGAGTAAGCGTAGAGCCAGTCGAACTGTTGAGCGTCCTCGGACGAGCCGTATTCCGGGACCCAGAATTTTGCAATCAGGAAATTCTGGTAGCGCAGCATGTCGAGCAGCGGAACCTGGCACACGACCGCGCGGAACAGGTCGGGACGCTGAGTGATCGCTGCGCCCATCAGCAAGCCGCCGTTGGAGCCACCCTGAATAGCGAGGTGATCTTTGTCGGTAATTTTGTCGGAGATCAGGAACTCGCCGGCGGAGATGAAGTCGTCGAAAACATTTTGTTTCTTGTCCAGCATGCCGGCGCGATGCCATTGCTCGCCGAACTCGGAGCCGCCGCGTAGATTGGCGACCGCGAATACGCCGCCATGTTCCAGCCAGAGATAGCGCGCGCCGGAGAACGTCGGCGTGAGGCTCACATTAAATCCGCCGTAGCCGGTGAGCAGCGTGGGATTCTTGCCGTTAAGCTGTATTCCTTTTTTGTGGAAGACGAACATTGGAACCTTGGTGCCGTCCTTGGAGGTGTACCAGACCTGGCGAACTTCGTACTGCGAAGGATCGATGCCGGGCGTGGCGACTTTGTCCCACAGCGAAGTTTTGCGAGAGGGAAGCTCGACCTGATAGACGGAGGGTGGAACCGTGAACGACTGGAAATCGAAGAACGCTTCTTTGCGATCCCATCGGCCGCCTATTCCTTCGATCGAGCCGATGGCAGGGAGTTCAACGTCGCCCAGCAGTTTGCCGTCGAGATCGAACACCTTGAGCTGCGAGCTGGCATTCTTCTCGTACGTGGCCAGGATTTTTCCGTCAACAATTCCGGTGCCCTTGAGAATGCCGTCCGAGGACGGAATGATTTCTTTCCAGTTGGCGCGAACAGGATTGGCTGCGTCGACTACATACAGATGGAAGTGCGGCGCATCTTCGTTGGTGGTGAGGTAGAGCTTTCCCCGGAAAATTTCGCCGCTGTAGTGAAAATCCTTGCCGCTGGTGATTTCGACCGGCGGCGTACCCGCCTTCAAATCCTGCAGATAAAGTTCGTTCTTGCCGGCGGAGCCTTCAAAGCTGGTGAGCAGCAGCCAGCGATCGTCGTCGTCGGGCAATTGCGAAACCAGGATTTCTTCTTTCTTGCGGCCTTCGCCCCAGATCAGCGGGTCTTTGGCCGGGTCGGCGCCGAGCGTGTGATAGAAGATGTGCAAGTAGTAGACTTCGTCGCCCTCGGGCACCTCACCCTTCTTGGGATTGCGTCCGTAGTAGAAACCGGAATTGTCTTTTTTCCAGGCAACCTGGGCGATGCGGGCTTGCGGAATGGTGTCAGGCAGTAACTTGCCGGTGGCGGTTTCGATCACGTACAGCGTGCTGTTTTCGGAGCCGCTGGACGAGGTGCCGTAAGCCACGTACTTGCCGTCGTCGGAGGGAAACCACCAGTCCAGCGCGACCGTGCCGTCGGCCGCCATCTGGTTGGCGTCCACCAGGGCGCGATCTTTGCCGTGAACGCCTTCGCGCACCAGCAGCACGGGCTGGTTCTGCGTGCCTTCGCGCCGGGTGTAGAAGATGTAGGGTCCTCCGATTTGCGGCGTGCCGATCGTCCCTGTCGAAAGCAGTTGCGCCAGGCGCTGATGGATCTGGTCGCGTCCGGGCAGCGGATCGAGAATGCTGCGCGTGTAAGCCAATTCCTGGCGCACGTATTCCTGTGAGTCCGCGCTGCTGGCATCCTCGAGCCAGCGATACGGATCGGCGATCTTGTGGCCATGAATGGTCTCTTCGACGACGTCCACTTTCACGTTGGGCGGGCCCGCGGGCGATGGCGTTGTAGAAGGCGATCCATCTCCGGCCAAAGCCACGGCGGCCAACAGCAACAGGCAAACAACGATCCAGAGCAAACGAAATCCTCCTGGCATAATTACCTCGCAGGCGATGTGGATGAATAGGGTATCAAAAACAACGCGGGGAAGTTTTCAGCGAGTCGGTTCGGATGCTAGTATAGATAAGGTTAACGCAAGGCGACGCGTGCTCTCACGCGTCCCACAACACTCCTCAGTAGCTCAATGGCAGAGCATCCGGCTGTTAACCGGAGGGTTGTAGGTTCGAGTCCTACCTGAGGAGCCATTTCTTTTCCTACCCTTACTGGATAGATAGACTTCCGGCGTCCGGTGACTTTGGGGACTTCTTGAGGGACTCGGACGCAATTTCCACTCCTCCGAGCACGTCGGCGGCATCCCGGAGAGCCTTGCTTCCAATGTGCCCGTATCGCTTCGACATCCGAATCGCGGTGGCCGCGGACCATCCCATCATGCTCGCCACGACCGGATAGGGAATACCGCCTTCCAGCAAACGGGTGACTGCTGTATGCCTAAGATCGTGGAACCGGCACATGAGTGGTTCCGACTCTTCCTCTTTCGTTTTGCCGCCCAGAATCGCGCCTGCGCGTTGCTTGGCTTTCTCCCAAGCCTCCTTCCAATCGCCAATGGGCCGCGTCGGGTCGTTTTCGTAGACGACCGGGCCCGCGGTGAAGCCAAAACTATCTTTCTCGCCCGCGGCACCATACTTCTCGCTCGAGAAGACAAAGTGCGCCGGTTGCCGATCGGGAAACTGCGTAGCCCACATTTGCAGAACGCGAAGGATTCGGTGGTTCAGTGGGATTGTGCGCCCGGTTCCGGTCTGCGTTTTGGACTTGCCGACCGTCAGAACCCTGGCCGCAAAATCCACTTGTCTCCAAAGGAGCAGCCGGATTTCGCTGTATCGCATTCCGGTGTTCAGGGCCAACATGACGGCGAAGTAGAGGCAGCGGCAACGGCTTTTAAGACAGGCCGAAATCAGGGCGACTTCTTCCTTCGGAGTAGATGGCGTGCCCGACGTCATCGAGCGTAGGGAGCATCCGAACGTCCTGCTGTATGTCTGCCCACACACGATGGCGCCGTAAGATTGAGCGCAATGTGCCTACTTCGAGGTTGATGGTTTTCGGCGAGGCCTTCTCCGCGAGGCGGGTTTTCTGGTATCGGCTCACGTCGGTCGCCTGAATGTCGGTGACAAGCCGTTTCTCGAATTGTGGGCGAAGATGTTTGAGATTGTCACGCTCGATCCGCTGCGAAGAGGCGGCAAGGGTGAGGCTCTTAATCACGAGCCACTCATCCGCGGCGACAGAGAATAGCTTGGCACGGTCACGTCGCTTGATACCGTTGTAACTCTCCTCCAGTTCGCGTCGGCGGACCCGCTCGGCATCCTTGGCGAGGGTCTTAGAGCGAGTCTTGGCGCTTTCTCGCACTCGCTGCCCCTGAAAGATGAAGTCGTACCACCAAATCCTGGAATCCCTTGCTGGTCTGTAGACTGCCATGTTCAGTCCTCCACTCGCGGTCTCTCTTGCTCGTTCAAAAAGGCTTCAACATCGCGGGCATACACGCAGTGCACTTCACAATTTCTACGGATTGGATCTGGATGATTGCCGGGCCACTTACGATGCCCACAGCAGAACACGTTTTTTAAGGCAGCCAGGAGAGCCGCGAACCGCTGGGGACCCAATCTCTTCTCCACTTCATCAACGTCGAAGCCCTCATGGTCGTAGCCATCAACAGAGACGAGTTTGAGACCAAGAGCGTGACACAGCGGATACATCGATCGAAAGACTGGGGCTGGTATGATGCCGCGAGCCGGAACCGCCAGTAGTGGGGACATTGCCCGTTCATCGTAGGACTTCCTCTTCCGAGCCATGCTTATCTTCCTTTCCAGTTGGCCTCTTGGGTCGTCATGCTAAGCTTCAGCCTTTCACGATATTTCTGTTGGTTGGCTGCTTTCCGGCTGTGGTAATCAGGAGATCTTGCGTAAAAACCCTCACGGCATCGGTCGGAACAGAATCGATAGTTCCGTTTCGCAGCAAAGAGCCAGACCTCCTTACACGTCTCACAGAGCCGAATTTTTCCAAGGTCACCTGTTTCCGCCAGCCGGACCAGGGATAGTACCGCGTCAGCCTCACTAATTGTTTCATTGCCTATATGTATTTGGAACGATCGCCTGTTCTCGTCGGGCACCATTCCAAAAATCCAGCCCCGGCCTGCGATGACGTAAGTGGCACGGGGACGAAAAACGTACTTTTCCAAGGCGAGATTCAGGGCAACATGACGGTCGTGAAGTTCTCTTTGCACCCGCAGCTTTGTCTCAGGCCAGTCTCGACCATGCTCGAGCCCTTCGCCCAATTGAATAACTCCGTTGGAAATATGCTGATATGCAAATGAGTTTGCCATAAATTCAGATCGCAGATCTTCCAGCTCGCGGCGGATCCGCACGACCCGCTCGTGCGATGCAGTTCCGTTCGATGCATTAAGCCACCGGGCAAGTCTGTCCGCGTCCCGGACGCCGAGGTAACGAGACTCGGACGCTGACAGAGGACTTGCGCGGGGGACCGGATGTGCATCCGCTGCCGTTCGACTCGATCCTTGTTTGGCATATTTCGTTACCGTGCGTCGCGTTGCCATAACACAGTAACCATATCTCTGGTAACTGTAGCTGTCAATAGTTATTGTTTGACATCGGGCGACGGCCGCAGTCGCGCTTAACGGCTGAGGCAGAAGGAGAAATGACGAATGCGAAGGCTAATTCGCCTTTCCAATGCGGCGGACCGGCTTGGACTCAAGCCGTCAACTCTTCGGGATTGGTTTCTGAAACGCAAACATTTGGACTTCGTGAAGGCGGGTCGTGCCGTTTGTGTCACGGAGGACTCTCTTGAACGCTTCATCGATTCGAACTTGTTGCCCCCGCGCGGTGAGCAGTGAAGTGTGTGGACACAGGAGAGGATCGCAGAGGGTTTGGTTGCGGGGGGTGGATTTTTACCACCGACGTTTGGGCTAATGAGCCCAACGGGATCTCCATATAAGACGGAATCAACTGGGTCTTGAGAATGCACTCTCAATCGCAAAACTGTGTAACAACACCTAACACGCAGCGGATGCATGTTCACGATTTGCATGTCCACCTCGAGATGGCATCTTCGCCCGTTGGCCAGGTTGGTCCACTTGAGACTGGTGCCGGAAAAGGCATCACTCGTCAGGCGCATCGGTTATTGCAGTGTCAAGTTGATGAGCTCTACGCCCATCCCAGCTACGTCAAACACAAGCTCAGCGTTTCTGCTTTCCAGATCGACGCACTCGACAGGCTCGGAGACGCTGCATTCGTCCTACCCATCGATGTCACGCAAGACCGCTTGATCATTGATGGGTATGGTCGGTGGGACCTTGCCAAAAAAAGAGGAATGTCGACGATCCAGTGTCTTGAGTACCACAGAACGGAAGAGGAAGCCCTGTGCGACTTGCTCCAAAAGCATCGCCGATCAGACGGTCTGAATTCATTCAGACGAATAGAACTGGCGCTAGACCTTAAGTCGTCCTTTCGCGACAAGGCGCGCTCAAATCAGCAGGCCGGCGGTAAAACGAAGGGTCTGTCAACATTGACGGAAGCTGAGCGGGTCGATTGGAGAAAAGAGGTAGCAAAGATTGCTCACGCTTCGGCAGGAAATGTCAGCAAAGTAGAACGCGTGCTGGTGCATGCATCTCTTTCGACGAAGCAATCGGTTCGTGAAGGAGAAATCTCAATTAACCTCGCCGAGAAATGGAGCCGCGACCCGGAAGCACAGCAACTCGAAAGTTTAAGACGCCTGCGGATTGAGCAGGGCTTACGAAAGAAAGTGCGAAGCCTGGTAGCCGGTATCTCACGGTCCAACCATGACGAGGGCGTGCTAACAACCGACCTTCTGATGACAGTGCTAAAGCAACTATCCGCCATGTCGCCAGAACAATGCAGTGAATTCGGACCACTCGTAATCGGTCGCTTGAATCTCCCATGCAATGCGGTTTACGTGACTGACAAGCTGTTGCAATCCCTTCTAGGCCGATATGAGGTTTGATTCATGATAGGTGTGCATCCACTCAAGCAAATCTTGTTCCTTACGCGAAGTCTGTGGGATCATGCGGGCACCCCACTTCATATCCGCACCACTTTCTTAAGCATCCTCAAGTGCGGAACCATTGTTCTGGGAGCGGAAGTCTACGCCTCAGCGACGGAACGGAAAATCGTGTACCACACCTGCAAATCCAGATTCTGCCCAAGTTGTGGACAACGCATGACGAATGTTTGGCAGGAGGAGTTGGACGCCACTCTGCCTGATATGCCCTACGTGGGGATCACTCTGACCATCCCCTCAGAGTTGTGGCCCGTCGTTCAAGAAAATCGGCATCTTCTACACGCGATGCCCACGATAGCTGCCGAGGCCATCAAACTATGGGCGAAAGCCCGATATGGAGTGGCCGTGCATATCATTGTAGTGCAGCAGACTTTTGGTGGTTTGCTGAATTTTCATCCACATCTTCACGTTTTGGTCTCAGCCGGAGGTTTGCAAGTGGCTCACAATCGTTGGATACCTAAATTGAAGTATGACGAGCGCGAGTTAATGCGGGCATGGCGATATGCAGTATTGGCCTTTTTCGCTGAAGCATTAAAGAAGAAACTGGTCAGGTCCGATGTGTTGGGCAAACCTCTGATGGACGAGCTCGAGGTCCAGCAAAAGCGAGAGTGGCACCTTTTCGTTAGTGCTGCAATGTCGAAAGCGCATTTCTTGCAATACGCGGGAAGATACGTTCGGCGGCCGCCAATTGCCCGGCACCGCCTCTCGATTCTCTCCAATAGGACAATTGAATACCTAGCAAAGGACACTCGAAACACGGGATTCGTGCCAATGCGATTTTCAGCTGACAAGTTTGTGCATATCCTGAAGCAGCATGTTCCGCAGGCTCGACGGCACAATATGCGATATTTTGGGCTTCTCGCGCCACGTTCCATGGCGCGCACCTCGTCCGCCGTCTTTACACTCCTGGGGCAAAGAAAACGCCCAAAACCGACCCGATTCAACTGGGCAAGTCTGCTACTCAAGTCTTTCGGAAGAGATCCCCTGATTGATAGTCAAGGAGAACGCATGTGCTGGGTTGGTCAACTGAATCCGACCCAAACCTAAAGTTCAATGCCATATTCTCTTTGGCTAGCTAGAGAAGCGTTCTTGGTTGACGTTTTCTGCGATTTCCTGATTTAAGATCGACGTAAAGCCCGCTCTCGGCCTCGCGGATGCAACGATTGCGACTAGGAATGGATTTTTGATTTTCCTATACATGAACTTCCGCACGGGTACGTCGCTTGGGCACTGATAACTCTGTTTTTGCGGTCATCCGGACACTTCAGCACAGACCCCGACTGCAGAACAGGTGTGTTGGTCAGACGCTTACCGTTCAACGGTGAATGGCAAGGGCGCCGCGCGACAGTAAGACATCCGAAGTACCCAAAAGCCCCGATCCGGATCGGGGCCTTTCATATTTTCTGTTGACTTCCAACCCTTCCGGGCACAGACTTCGGCCGAATGGCCTTCCCAAAGGAGGGCGCGCCCGTTTCGGGAGTGTCATATGAATCGCCCACCACTTCGTCGCCGCCCGGCTCTTGCCGACAAAAAAGTTCTCCTCATCGACCGCTGCCAGGCTACGCGCGAGGCGCGGGCCGCCGTTCTGCGAAGTCGTGGAGTCGAGGTACATGAAGCTGAGGATCTCTCGACCGCGCGATTTCTGTGGCAACCCGATGTCTACAATCTCGTGATGCTCGACGTTCGAAGATACTTCCCAGCGGAAGCGCTGGAATTCTACGAGCAGATCAAGGGTGCAAGTCTTCGACAACAGTTCGTTTTCCTGATGGGCCCTCCAAAATACCTGTCGCGAACATGGCCCGGCGATGTCACCGCGGGTGACACCTCGCGCGGACAGTGGGGCGAGACGGTCAAGCGGTTTTTGGCAGCTGCGTGAGGCTTTCTCTCGGCGCTGGAGGTTGTAAATGACACAGCGTAGTTTTCTCCTCATCACCTCAACATTGTTCTTACTGATAGCTCTTCTTCACGCCGTTCGCCTCTTGCAAGGGTGGCAGGTCACGATAGGAGGCGCCGTCGTACCCCTCTGAGTAAGTTGGATTGGGCTCACCATTTCCGGGTTCCTCGCCTATGAAGGCTTCCTATTGGGGAAGACGCCGATGAAGTAGTTGATACCACGCCTCCATTTGGCTATCGTCAGGGCGCAATTGAGATAATGGAGCAAGGATGGGAATTACCATAGAGGAAGACATAGGCCAGATGGCCGGTGCCATTTGGTACGCTCTCAATACCCACGGCGAGCTTTCGCTTGCGCAGCTCAAGAAGTTAGTGGAGGCGAAGGGCCCCATCTTCGATTGGGCCATCGGGTGGCTAGCGCGCGAGGGCAAAGTTGTACTAACCCGCAAGAAGCGCTCCTTCAGCATCCGCCTGAAATGACCCGTTTTCCCCTCAAAACCCACGCAAAATCCGGGACCCGCTCCTCCTGAAAAACCCGAGTGTAAACGCGTCTCTTTTCCAGCCTGTAGTAAAACTGTAGTAGTTCTATGCTTAGAACGGGGAGTTGTTGGAACGTTTCTTCGTCCAAAACTGGTGACGCGGTCGGAATGTTTAAGCTGGATTTCACGTAAACGCCAATCCGATTCGACACTTTGCAAGTGGCAGGAATCACCCGGACTCTTGGATGGCTTATCGCCTTATGGGGATGCCGAATGGCGCCCTCATTTTTGGCTGCTGCGGGATGTCCTTGACTCCAGACCGCTGGGTTGAACAGTGACGCCTATTCTCATACTCCGCATAGCCGGCCAATTCTTTGAACAGAAATCCTTCCTCCTCAAAGATTCTCCATATAAACGCGGGCATCATGACGAGGAACGCGAAGAGTCCGCACCACGAGCCGAGCGAGAGAGCCGTGCCGACGAACATGACAAAGCCGCCCATATACATCGGGTGACGGACGAGTGCGTGGAGGCCCTACGACACGACTTTCTGGTCGGGATAGACCTCTATAGTTGCCGAGACAAAGGTATTTTCCTTGTTCACAAAAAATATGATGAGAAATCCGCCCCATGTGACACATGTCGAAGGAATTTGGTACCGCCTCGATGTGCCGAGTGTTCGAGTGTCCGACGACACATGGTCGTACACGGTTGTGGTCTAGTCAGTCTTCCTTGTGTCTGTTTCTTCCAGCTCACCATTGCTTGCGGAACGTAGTCTGGAAAGAGAATCCGCCATTCTGGTCGCGGATGGCGGTGAATGAGGTCTTCCGGTTCGCCTGGTACTCGAGCTGGATCATCTGGCTGTCGGTTGAAGTTACATCGGTTGCGAAGGTAACGAAAATCTTGCTGGTGACTCGTTGCTGGATAGCGACCCGCGCACCCGGGCCCTGTTGACCGCTTCCGAGCTCTGGGTCAATCGACAACTGTGAGATGCCCGCCAGCTTTTCAACCCGACTCGTAATCTGGCTGCTCACTTGCGATGCCACCAGAGATTCTGCCCCCAGCGTACCAGGAGGAGTAGGATTCGCCGCGGACGCTTCCGATGTCTTGCCAAAAGCGATCAAGTTGATGATGTCCGAGGGCGGCAGCGATGGATCTGAAGTGTAGTTGGTGTGCAGGTGATCGGCCGGTCCCCAGAAATGCATTTGGATGTTGTATTGACTGATGGTTGTATTGACCGACATATCTACCACCGGCTGAGTCCGCGAAATGTTGGTGAAGTCGACGGTCCCGCCTTGCAGTTTGTAGCGGTTCCCGGAAAAGATCAGGTCTCCGCTGCTCAGATTCAGGCGGCCCAGCAGAACCGGTTGTGCTGCGGTACCTCGAACGTGCAGATTCGCAGAGCCGGCGACGCTCAAGGTGCGGCTGGTCAGATTGAGGCCGCCGGGCGTCAGGATGCCGACATCCAGATTCAGGTCTTGGCTGAAACCCTGAGTCGGGGGTGGCTGAGCGTCTCCGCCGAACTGACTCATGAGATCCGAGATATCGAAATCCGAAGTGAAGGAGAGCTGCTCGATGGCGACCTGTCCGGTCATGGACGCGTTCTCGAGAGTCCCCGTCAGCGCCAGATTCGAGTTGAGCGTAGTGCGTACGTTCTGATCGTAGAGAACGCGAACTCCTTTGGCGGCCATGGCCAGATCGAATTGCAACTCAGGCCGATAAACGATGCCGCCGCTGGCGGTAACAACACCCCCGCCAACGTTCCCCTTAAATTGTGTGATATTTAGACGGTCCCGCGTCAGTGTGAGGACGCCGTTGCCGCTTTGCAGGCCGAGAGGCGCGCCCGCGGTAGCGAAGCTGGCGTTGACGATATGAATCTGTCCTTGCACATCCGGGTCGGAGCGCCGGCCGTAAGAGTCGATGTCAAACCGTAGCTCACCCCCGCTGGTGATGTTCGGACTTACCAGTTGCGCGAGGCGAAGATCAACACTCCCACGTACCAGCATCGATGCCGGTCCGTCTTTTGCAATCGGCAAATTGGCCTGGACGGTAACTTCCGTGCCTGTGCCGCGGATAGTGGCGCGCTGCAGATTGAGAATTCCGTTCGCGTAGTCGGCGCGAATTGGCGCCACAGCCGTCACCTGAATGCTGTTCTTGTAGTTCACAGCCAGGTTTGGGACCACTAAATGCGCTTCCAGGCGCGCCTTGTCTTTCAAGGGCCCGCGCAGACTGGCATGGAGTTCCGTTTGCCCGCTCATGACTTCGGCCTGCAACGGAGCATATATTGCAAAAAGTGGAGCCAGAGGAATTGACTGAGTGTCGAGGCTTGCGTCCGCGACGTAGTCGCCGCTCAACTGGATTGTGCCGTGCCCGCCGGCGTGAGTGTTGAGTACGTCCGAGTCGAGAATGAAATTAGCAACGTGATTCGCGACGTTGGTTTGCAACTTCAGTCCGTGGATCACCTGATCGCGAACCTGAAGCTGCGGAACTTCAATCACAGCCTGCAGCTGGGGGTCCTGTATGGTGCCTCGTCCGCTGGCTTTTATATCCAAGACGCCCTGAAGCTGAAGGTTACGCGCTTTCACTGTCTCCAACTGGTCTAGCTTGATGCCCGGCGCGCGAAGTTCCACATTGTAGGACTCGCTTGCAGGTTCATATTGCACGGTGCCATTTGCTGACCCGGCAGGAAGATCAACTTTAAGATTCGCATTGATCTGATTTCCCGTACCTCGAAAGTTCACATTCACCGCCCGAACCGGCTCACCGGAGATGTGCGCCGATGTCAGGCTGATCGTCCCATGGCCCGTTGGAGCGAGTTGCGTGCCGTTGGCGACAATTTCGGCTGAGATCGTGCCGTCTACCGCGGCAGTGAAACCGGCCGCTCTTGCCAGATCAGCCGCATTTATTTGAGAGGCGGAGAGTTGCAGCTGGAACGGGCTCGACTTCGTGGGTATCCACTGTTGTTGTATCGTGGCCAGCTTGAAGGTCACTCGTCCACGACTGGCAGAGTCGAGCTGGCCATTTTCTACGCGGATCTGGGACGGGCTGGCAAAGACATTGGCCCGTAGGGACTTCCATTCGGTGCCCCGTAAACTCATATTGCCGGCAGTTAGTTGCCCGGAGATTTGCGGAGCACGAGTCGATCCGCTAACCGTAGCGTTGAGTGCCGCGTAGCCATAGACACCGACTGGTTCAGATCCCGGGCTCCGGAATGCGGTGGCAATGGTTTCAAGCTCATGCAAGTCATTGCTGTTCAACCGAATCCGCAGTGCAGCGTTGTCACTGACTGTTCCGTTCAGCGTGACCGAGGTCTGCGGAGTACGGAGGTAGCTCTGGTCGAGCGTCAGTTGACCACTTCTGCCAGCATAACGAGTGTGGATCACGCCATTGATGGGAGTCGCTATGCCGCCTTGTGCGGGTTGGGTACTCGCTTGCAGAGTAGCGTCACCTCGAGCCAGCAAGTCTTGCATTGTCTTACCCCAGGTCGCGTCGGCACTCGCATTAAGCGAACCGCTTACGACGATTGGACTGGCTACCGAAGACGGCGAGACCGTGCGCTGCAATTCATTCTGCAACTCGGCGAGCGAGAC
>CAVTGN010000003.1:0-345803 GCA_963734265.1 Terriglobia bacterium | reverse complement strand
TATCTCTACGTGGAAGACTGCGACGCCCTGTATCGGCGCGCGCTGGCCGCGGGGGCCACGTCAATCTCCGCGCCTCAGGATCACCCCTACGGCGACCGCAGCGGCGGGGTGACAGATCCTTTCGGCAACAAGTGGTACATCGCCACGCACATCAAAGATGTGAGCATGTAAGACAGCGTGGGGACAGCCGTCCCCGGCTGTCCCCACGTGGCTGGTGGTGGTTCCCTTGCACGAGCGGGGACGCTCGTGCCCACACTTCCCCTATTGCGGGAGCTTGGCGTACTCGGCTTTGGCTTCTTTCAGGATGGGGACGTCCGGGTCGGCATCTTTCCACAGTGCGAAGAAATCCTGGTAGGCGGTGCGGGCGCCGGCGTTGTCGCCGGAGATGGCACGAGCGCGTCCCAATTGCAGATGCGCCAGCGAGCAAGCTGTCAGCGTCCCACAGACTCCGCGATGATTGAGAATGTTCTGGAATTGTTCCGCGGCTTCTTTGCCCTGGTGCAAGTGAAGATAGGCCTGGCCGCGAACATAACTGGGCATGACTCGCGCCGGCCAGCCAAACTCGAATGGAATCGCAGCCTGGAGCAACTCGATCGCCTTGCCGGGATTGCCTCGGCTTACTTCAATCTGCCCGCGGATCGACGGCACCCAGACATTGTTGACCAAAGTGTCTAATGGAAAGAGCTTGGTCAGTTCGTCAGCGATCGCCGCTGCCTGGGCAATGTCTCCCGCGGTGGCGACCGCGAAGCCGGCAAAAGGCAACACAAACCGGCCGCGATCTGTGGCCAGCGCAGTCCGCACTCTCTCCCGGGCCTGGTCAGGATTGCCGACTTCAGCTTCGGCCCGCGCCTGGCGGGCCAGGATTCCCGCCATATTTTCCGGGAGCTTCGCCTGCTGCGCGCTGTCCACGGCCTGCCGGTACAACTCCCTGGCTTGCTGTATCCGGCCAGAAGCGGCGGTGGCTTCAGCTTCCGCTTCCAACATCACGAACTCATCCGGCTTGCCTTTCGTCCAATCCACCTCACGCTGCATTGCCGCCTTGTCGCCTTCGAGAAAGGCCAACAGGTAAAGATCGACGTGCTCGCCCACGGCATCCAGCTTGAGGCCCACTTCCTTTTGGCGGATGGCTTTGGCCTCGGCAAAGCGATCCAGGCCCATGTAGGCGCCACCCAATACGCCATAGCTGAAAGCGCTGTTCGGATCCAGGCGCATGGTTTCCTGAGCCTTCCGCAAGAGCCTGATCAAACTTGCCCATCCAGGCGTAGTCGATGGCGAGATTGTTGGTGGGAATGGAATCCCGCGGATAGGTCCGCTTCCAGAGCTGATAAGCCTCAATCGACTTGTCGAGTTCGCCGGTGACAATTTCGTAATAGTGAGTGGAAATGTAAAGCTTTTCCAGTTCGCTGGCCCGGTCCCGCCGCTCGAACGCTTTCGTCACGTTTTCCTTGGCCAGGGCCCCCTGACCTGTGTTGGCGTAGGACTGGCCCAGGCGCGCGTAGGCCACGGCGAAATTGGGATCCAGTTCGATGGCATGTTTGTAAAGAGGTATGGCGGTGAACTCGGATCCTTTGTTCCGCTCGGCCTCGGCCAGGCTGAAAGCCTTGAGTGCTTCCAGCGATGACGTGGTGGCCTCTTCGACGGGTGCGTCGAATTTCTGCACCGAAGCCAGCGACTCTCCCAATTTGCCACGCAGGCTCGAAGCCGCCTTGCCCACAGCCGCCAGTACTTGCTCTTTTTTGTCGGCCTGAACCTGTTCGCGCGCCAGGCTGTCGCCGGTCTGGCAGTTCACCGCATTCACATCCACGACGTACTGGGTTCCGATGCTGCTGATGGCGCCATTCAGGACAGCTTTAATTCCCTCGCGCTGGCAGACGTCACGCGCAAGGTCAGGAGTCAGCCGCTCATCCGGAGAGCGCCCCATGAACTTCAGAGTGTCCCGCACCCGATCCTGAGGAAAGACATTCAGGTAAGGCGACTGCTCCAGTTGCACCGCCAGAGCCTGTTTCAGCGTTCCGTCAAAAACCGGATCGCCCGTGGTGTTGACGAAATCGGTGAGCAGGATGGAATCTTTCTCGGTCAGCGACCTCGAACCCTTTCGGTAGAAAAAGCCGGCCACCGCCGCAGCCAAAACGACGACAACTGCAGCCGCGATATACCAGCGCTTGCGTCCGGGAGGAGCAGCAACTGCAGATGATCCCGACGAGGCCGCCGGAGAATGTTGAGGCGCAGACGGTGACGAGGCTGACGCCGGCACTGCCTGCTGGATCGCCGAGGCCGAAGACGCGACTGCCACCGGAGCGGCCTCGGAAGGCGTCGAACCGGACGAGCTCGAACTAGACGGATGCGCTGTGTTTGGAGCCGCCGCACTCGGTGTCGCCGCGCCTGGCGTTGTCCCGCTGGGAGTTGCCGAACTGATGGACGAACTCCGGCCTGAGTCGATCTCGCGCTTCAAACGCTTCAGGTCGCCGCGCAGCTCCGATGCAACCTGGTAGCGCAATTCGCGATCCTTCTCCAGAGCTTTGTTGATGATGCGTTCCAGCTCGGCCGGCAAATTCGGATTCAGCCGGACTGGAGCCGTGGGGGCACGGTTCAGGATGGCGTCAAAAATTACCGCCGAAGTATTGCCGGTGAAGGGCTGGCGCCCGGTGGCCATTTCATACAACACGGCCCCGAAGGAAAACAGATCGGTGCGGGTATCGATGTCCTCGCCGCGCGCCTGTTCGGGAGACATGTAGGCCACGGTTCCGACGGTGCTGCCCGGACTGGTCAGGTGCGCCGCATCAACAGCCGCTGTCGCCCCGGAGGCTCCCAAGGGCTCGGGTGCAGGCATCCCGTGTCCCGCTACTTTGGCGAGGCCAAAGTCGAGAATCTTGGCCTGCC
The DNA here is from genome assembly GCA_963734265.1 of Terriglobia bacterium. Lineage (GTDB taxonomy): Bacteria > Acidobacteriota > Terriglobia > Terriglobales > Acidobacteriaceae > JAIQFF01. Next base: position 342,923 of record CAVTGN010000003.1, on the reverse strand, counting down.
CGCGCTTGGTTAGAAACAAATTCGCCGGTTTGAGATCGCGATGAACGATGCCGGCGCTGTGCGCTACATCGAGCGCGTCGGCGATCTGCGCGCCGAAGTCCACCAGTTGATCGACCGAAATAGGTTTGCCTTCGATGCGGTATTTCAGCGTGGTACCGTCGAGGTACTCCATCACGATGTACTGACGGTCCTCGACGTCGCCGATATCGTAGATGGTGCAAATGTTGGGATGGTTGAGCGCGGAGGCCGCCCGCGCCTCACGCCGGAATCGTTCGAGAGCCTGGGGATCTTGAGCCAGTTCGTCAGGCAGGAACTTCAAAGCCACGCGCCGCCCCAGGCGGAGATCTTCGGCCTCGTACACCACACCCATACCGCCGCCGCCCAGCTTCTGCAGGATGCGGTAGTGCGAGATGGTTTGCCCAATCACTGAGCGGTCATGTTAGGCCGCAGCTTGTGGCAAGTCAATTTGGCCGAATGTAGACGCTCGCGCCGACATTCTACTGACCGCGGTGCACATGGGTTCGGACCCACTGCACGAGTTCGGCAGGTCGAAGGTGTCCCGCACGGTTTCCATACCAGAGCATGAAGGCTCCAACCGCCAGGAAAAACAGCATCACCGCATTCAGGATCCAGCGCCGGGGATGCGCTGAATGAGGAAGAGCTTGGGCTGTGGCTGTAGTCGCAATGGCGCTTGCATCGGACCCTGTGGCTGGAATCGCGCCGGCTACTCGCCGGGCTCGAAAGCTGGCCAGCACCAGCAACGCGTTCGTGACCAGGATGACGGCGAACGCCAGGCCTGGTACAAATTCGAGTTCAGTGCCTCGCGCCTGCGCCACCCGGATAGCGAGTACGACTGTGATCAGTCCGCGCGGCAAGACCCAGAAGATGAGCTCGCGATTATGCGCGCCAATTCCCTTCCACGCCCAGTGGCTGGACTGAATCGCCAGCCAGCGCGCCAGAAACAACGATCCCAACGTCCCGGCCATCAAGAGTGGATGCGAGCGAAAGATTCCCAGTTCGGCGACGGCGCCGATCAGCACGAAAAAGAAAGTACGCACCAGAAACGCAAGCTCGGAATGAAACGTAAGTAGGGCCTGCTGTGATTCCGCCATCTGCGCGATTGGCAGCGACAGGCCCAGACCCGGATCGACGCCGGGAAAATTTGATAGCGTCAGGCCGAACCCGAGCACCGCGATCAGTCCGTTCGCGCCCAGCGCTTCCATCCCCGCATAGAGAACGAGCACGATGGAAAATGTGAGCACCTGCCAGAAACGTTGTTCTGAGAGCACATGCAGCAGGCGTGACCAGAGTATGCCCGCCGCGATCGCGAACAGTAGAGCGACTCCAACCTGATTCAACAAGCCATGAACCACGCCCTGGGCAACCGCGCCTTCCTGGCCTCGCATTCCCAGAAGAAGCCCGACCGTGAGTACGGCCAGCACGTCTCCCCAGGATGCTTCGAGCATCAGCGTGACTCGCACCGGTTCTTCCGCTTGCAGTTGCTGCAAGACCGGCAGTACGACCGTGCTGCTGGTGCAGCCCAGCACCGCTCCCACCAGCAGCCCATCCGTCCACGGCAAGCCGAGCCCCTTGACCACGATTACGGCTACCAGGGCCGTGCTGAAAACATAGGCCAGCGATGCCAGCAGAAAACTTCCCGGAAAATGCCGCAGGGTGTCGCGAAGATCGAGTTCGAGGCCGCCTTCGAAGAGAACGAGAATGATGGCGAGCGTTCCCAGCAGATTGGTGGTTTGGGCCAGCGTGCCAGGCTGCACCAGGCCCAGCACCGGCCCAAGCAGGACCCCGAGCATCATCAATACCAGCACGTCGGGGATTCGGGTCAGGCCGAAGACGCGGTTGGCCAGGAACGCCACCACCAGCAGACCGCCGACCAATCCGAGAATTAACGCTGGCGACATTCTTGCTCCATAGCTTCTATAGCTTCTATCGTTTCATCGGTTCTATCGTTTCAAAAAAACATTGACTGCAATTGTCTTAGGGGAATGTAACCCGGCTCGCGCCTGACTGGGCCATCTTATCGCGTGCTAATCTCGTGATCCGGCAGAAATGTGATCCGGTAAAAAGAGGAGCAAAGCAACTTGGCATCCGCCGAACAACTTGTGCCGCTCGGCTTCAGCATGGCTGCGGCGATGTGCTGGGGGACGAGTGATTTCAGTGGCGGCTTCGCAGCAAGGCGCTCCGACGCCTTCCTGGTAACGATGCTGTCACACGCCGGCGGCTTTGTGCTCATGCTCTCCCTGGCCGTGTTCACGCACGCTTCCTATCCTTCGTCGGCAGATCGGAATTGGGCGTTGGTGGCGGGCGCGCTGGGTGGAACTGCGTTGGCGATTTTTTATCGCGCGCTGGCCAGCGGAAATATGGGAATCACCGCCCCGGTGGCGGCGGTTCTCGGTGCGGCGATCCCGGCTGCCTTTGCCATGATCACCCAAGGTCTGCCGGGAATGTTTCCCATCGCCGGATTTCTTCTCGCTGGTCTCGGTATATGGCTGATCTCGCGTCCCGACGGCTCGGCCACCAATTACTCCGGTGTCTTGATGGCCGCACTGGCTGGAGTTGGATTCGCGGGATTTTTTATCTGCATCGATCGTACCGGCGAGAGTTCCGCGCTGTGGGCAGCAGTGCATTCACGCGTCGCCTCTCTGATAGTTGTGGGAGCGATCGTATTGTTCCGGCGAGGCCGCGGCCGGTTGCGGCCCCCCGACGCAGCCCTCGCACTTTTCGCCGGATGTCTGGACGTCTCGGGCACCGCACTCTTTATCCGCGCCGAACAGACCGGGCGTCTGGATACCGCGGTGGTGCTGAGCTCGCTCTATCCGGTCATCACAGTTTTGCTGGCGCGCGTCGTGCTGCATGAACATTTCACGCGGTGGAAGATGGTTGGTATTTTCGCCGCACTGCTGGCAGTGCCGCTGATCGCAATGTAGTAGATGACCACGTGGGGACAGCCGAGGGCGGCTGTCCCCACGTGGCTGTTATAATCAAGAATTGCTCTCATGCCTACGAAGCGTCTGATTCGATCCACAACAGTTCTCTGCGTTCGCCGCAACGGCGCCGTCGTCATGGCCGGGGATGGCCAGGTCACGCTGGGCGAAGGCGTCATCAAGCACACCGCCAAGAAGATTCGCCGCCTGTATCAGGACAAAATCCTGGCGGGATTTGCGGGCTCGACCGCCGATGCCTTCACCCTTTTCAGCCGTTTCGAATCAAAGCTGGAGCAGTATCACGGCAACCTGGGACGGGGCGCGGTAGAGCTGGCGAAAGACTGGCGCACCGACAAGTTTCTACGCCACCTGGAAGCTCTGCTGCTGGTTTCCGACAAGGAACAGACGTTCCTGCTCAGCGGCCAGGGAGATGTGATCGAGCCGGACGGCGGCATCGCCGCCATCGGCAGCGGCGGACCCTATGCCCAGGCGGCCGCGCAAGCCCTGGCCGAACACACCCAGCTGTCGGCCCACCAGATCGCCGAAGAAGCAATGAAGATTGCGGGCAAAATGTGCATCTATACAAATGATAAGGTGACGATTGAAGAGCTCTAGGTCGTTGGTCGTTGGCCCTTGGTCGTTGGCCAAGAACCTTCAACTCGACCACCGGCGTGGCCGCCGAACGGCCAAAGACCAACGACCAAAGACCAACGACTGATTTATGGCCATTTACTTACCCGCTGCCGCTGAAGAAGAACAGATTGCGCTCGACGAACTGACTCCGCGTGAAATTGTCGCGGAACTGGACAAGCATGTCATTGGCCAGAAGGACGCCAAGCGCGCTGTGGCCATTGCCCTGCGTAATCGCATGCGCCGCCAGAAGCTTGCGCCTGATCTGGCTGAAGAAGTGATCCCCAAGAACATCATCATGATCGGGCCTACCGGCGTGGGCAAAACTGAAATTGCCCGCCGCCTGGCCAAGCTTGCCAACTCGCCGTTCCTGAAAGTAGAGGCTTCGAAGTTCACCGAGGTCGGTTACGTGGGGCGCGATGTCGAGTCCATGATTCGCGATCTGGTTGAGATCGCCATCGAAATGGTGCGCGAGGAAAAGCTGGAAGACGTCTCCGACAAAGCCGAGCTCAACGCCGAAGAGCGCTTGCTGGATATTCTTCTTCCGCCCGCCACTCCGCGGCCGGCGGACGGTTCAACCGGCGGTCTTGTGCTCGAGGGCACAACCGCGTCAGGCGGAGAATCGCAAAGCCGCACTCGCGAGAAGCTTCGCCAGCAGTTGCGCGAGGGCAAGCTTGACGACCGCACCGTGGAAATTGACGTCCGCGAACGCAATTTCCCTTCTTTCGAAATCATCTCCAATCAGGGCGTCGAGGAGATGGACGTCAACATCAAGGACATGCTGCCCAACATCTTCGGCCAGCGCACCAAGAAGCGGAAGATGAAGGTCAACGAAGCCTTTGAGTATCTGATCCAGGAAGAAGAGCAGCGCTTGATCGACATGGACCAGGTCACGCGCATGGCCATCGATCGCGTCGAAGACGCCGGCATTATTTTCCTCGATGAGATCGACAAGATTGCGGGCCGTGAAAGCGGCCACGGCCCGGACGTATCGCGCGAAGGCGTGCAGCGCGACATTTTGCCCATCGTCGAAGGCACCACGGTGAACACCCGCTACGGCATGGTGCGCACTGATCACATCCTCTTCATCGCGGCAGGCGCGTTCCACGTTTCGAAGCCGAGTGATCTTATTCCGGAACTGCAGGGACGCTTTCCCATTCGTGTCGAACTGCAATCGCTGACCATGGAAGACTTCATCCGCATTTTGACCGAGCCCAAATCGTCACTGGTGAAGCAGTACGTGGCCCTGATGGATACCGAAGGTGTGAAGCTGGAATTTACCCGCGAGGCTCAGGAAGAAATTGCTCGCTATGCGTTCCGGGTGAACGAAGGTACGGAAAACATCGGGGCGCGCCGCCTGCACACCATCATGGAGCGTGTGCTCGATGAAATCAGCTTCGATGCTCCCGACAAAAAGGGCGAGCACATCAAGGTCGACGCGGATTACGTCCGCAAGATGCTGGCGGATATCGTGAAGGATCAGGATTTGTCTCGCTACATTCTGTAGGGTTTTAACCACAGAGGACACAGAGAGCGCGGAGGAAGTCACACGATTTTCCTCTGTGCTCTCTGTGTCCTCTGTGGTTAAGATTATCCAAACCATGAAATCGATCGATCGGCAGCGGCTGAAGTCTCTTATGCAGCGCGAGCAGCAGCGCTTCGTAAACGAGCGCCCCAAATCCAAAGCCTTATTTGAACGAGCGGGGAAATCGCTTCTTGGCGGCGTGCCCATGAACTGGATGATTAAATGGGCCGGCGCCTTCCCGCCATTCGTGCGCGAGGCCCAGGGCGCCCACTTCTATGACGTGGACGGTCTTCGATACATCGATTTCTGCCTGGGCGACACCGGAGCCATGACCGGGCATTCTCCCTTCGCCACGGTGAAGGCGGTGGAGGAGCAATGCAAGCGCGGCATTACCCTGATGCTGCCATCAGAAGACGCGATTTTTGTAGCGGAAGAATTACAGCAGCGATTCGGTTTGCCATTCTGGCAGTTCGCGTTGACCGCTACCGACGCCAACCGCTTCGCTATCCGGCTGGCGCGGCAGATCACCCAGCGCCCCAAGATTCTGGTCTTCAACTGGTGCTATCACGGCACGGTGGACGAAAGTTTTATCACGCTGAAAGATGGCGTTGCGCAGGCCCGGCGGGGAAACATCGGGCCGCCAGTCGATCCAACGGTCACGACCAAGGTGGTCGAGTTTAACGATGTTGTAGCGCTTGAACAGGCATTGGCTCCCGGTGATGTGGCCTGCGTGCTGGCCGAGCCGGTTATGACCAACGTGGGCATCGTGCATCCTGAACTTGGCTACCATCAAGCCTTACGGGAGCTCACCGAAAAGTCCGGCACCCTGCTTATCATCGACGAAACTCACACCATCTGTGCCGGGCCCGGCGGATACACGCGGGCGGAGAATCTCGATCCCGACTTTTTCATTTTTGGCAAAGCCATCGCCGGCGGAGTTCCAGGGGCGGCATACGGATTCACGGAAGCAGTAGCCAGCTCCATCGCAAAAGGCCAAAACCTCGAAGACTGCGATACCGGCGGCATCGGAGGAACCCTGGCGGGCAACGCGCTGTCGCTCGCCGCCATGCGAGCCACCTTGAGCAAGGTGCTGACCAAAGATGCTTTTTCCCGGATGATCCCGGCGGCGGAACGTTGGACAGCCGGCGTTCAAAAAGCGATTGCGGAATCTGGCGTGCCCTGGCACGTCACACGGCTGGGATGCCGCGCTGAATATCAGTTTTCCGCTGCCCCGCCAAAGAATGGCGCTGAAGCTCACGACGCCATGGATTTCGAACTGGAACGCTTCATGCACCTGTATGCCATGAACCGCGGCATCCTGCTGACTCCCTTTCACAACATGGCGCTGATGTCGCCGCAAACCGATAACTCCGATGTAGACCAGCACACTCGCGTTTTCCGCGAAGCGTTAAAGGAATTAGTCGGATAACGCCATTCTGTTACCCTCTTAGTTCCGCATAGAAACTGGGTTTCCGCGCAGAAACTGGACGCAGAAGCTGGAAATGAAACGAGCCGACTGGAACCTCCTGACATGCGTGCTGGGTGCGACTGTGCTTGCCTCCTGCGGCACCCCCGGTGTCCCAATGCCGCCGGTGTTGGAATTGGCCAGGCCGGTTACGGATCTACGTGCGGCGCGCAAGGGCGCCAGAGTATATCTGGCCTGGACGGTGCCTTCTAAAACCACCGACCACCAGTCGGTGCGTCATCCCGGTCCAACGCGGATATGCCGGAGTCTCAAGGTGGAAATCGGCGAATGCAAGAATCCAGTCGCGGAGATTCCGGCGTCGCAGTTCCCAGTGCCTGCGCCCAAGAAGAACGAGACAGCCCCAAAAATTCAGGCCAGCTATACCGATACCTTGCCGCAGGCGCTACAGATGGAAGATCCCACGGCAGACCTCACTTACACAGTATCGGTCCTGAACGAAAGTGGACGAACCGCGGGGCTTTCCAACCTGGTGCAGGTACCGTCCGCGCCCACGCTGCCGCCCCCGGATCATCTGACAGCCGAGGTCAAGAGCGAGGGAGTGGTGCTATCGTGGGCCTGTCCCGCCGCAGTCCCGTCAAATCCGCCCATCGAATACAAACTACGCATCTATCGTCGCGAGGGCCCGAACGACAAACAAGCGAAACCAACCGACGCCCGGCTCAGCGATGTGAATTACGTTGAATGCACGCAAAACCAGCTGCCTCAATTTCTCGATCAGACCTTCGAATGGGAAAAACATTACGCCTACCACGCGTCAGTTGTGACCCTCATTGCCCAGCCTGGCAAACCCGAGGTCGAGATTGAAGGCGATGACACTCCGGTGATCCAGGTTTTCGCCCACGATGTTTTCCCACCCGCTGTGCCCGCAGGTTTGCAGGCAGCGTTTTCAGGCGTAGGTCAAGCGCCATTCGTTGATCTGGTGTGGGCCCCCGACACCGAAGCTGATCTTACGGGCTATAACATCTTCCGCCACGAAGAAGGTGGTCAGCCGTTAAAGCTCAATAACGAACCGGTTAAGACATCTGCTTACCGTGATACCAATGTGCAGCCGGGCAGGAAATATTTTTACTCAGTGTCGGCCGTGGATGAACGCAACAATGAGAGCGCGCGGTCGGAAGAGGCGAGTGAGCAGGTGCCGTAGAGCCGTCAGCTATCAGCAGTTAGCAATTGGCACTTAGCAATTAGCGCTTGGTGGCCGCGGGATAAACGTTACGAGCAATTCAGGTAAGGCTAATTGCTAAGTGCCAATTGCTAACTGCTGATTTTCCCCGAGGTCTTATGAAATATTGCCGCTTTCAAGTGAATCAACAGGCCCACTACGGGCTGGTGGAATCGGTGGCGGGGGTGGAACAGATTACCCGTCTGCTGCTGGCCCCGCCCGAGGACGCCAGCCGGGATGCTCAGGATCTCGAAGACTTGCCGACCAAGCGGATGGATCATATCGCCCTGGCGGAGGGGCCGCTTCTGGCCCCGGTCCGTCCTTCCAAAATCGTCTGCGTGGGGCGCAACTACCGCGACCACGCAGCTGAGCTGGGCAACGAAGTTCCAGTGGCGCCGCTGATTTTCTTGAAACCGCCTTCTTCGTTGCTGGCTCCCGGCGGCAAGGTTCGCCGCCCGGCTGTCTCCGAGCGAGTGGATTATGAGGGCGAGCTCGGCGTAGTCATCGGCAAGACGTGCTTACAGTTGGGACCTGATGACGACGTTCGCCCCTACATCCTTGGCTACACTTGCGTGAACGACGTAACCGCGCGCGATCTGCAGACTAAAGACGGCCAATGGACGCGCGCTAAGGGCTTCGACACGTTCTGTCCCGTGGGTCCTCTGGTGACCAACGAAATCGACCCCTGGGCGGGGATCGGCGTGGAGACGTGGGTCAACGGAGAGGTTCGCCAGCAGGGCAACACGCGGGATTTCATCTTCCCGCTCGACATCGTCATCCGCTACATTTCCCAGGTTATGACGCTGGTGCCAGGAGACCTGATTCCCACCGGAACGCCCAAGGGCGTGGGCCCGGTCGTTGCCGGAGATGTTATGGAAATAACGGTCGAGGGAATCGGCACGCTGAGAAATCCCGTGGCGTGATGTGGGCGCGAGCGTCCTCGCTCGTGCGGGGCGTTAGATCGGCCTCGCCATCGATTGGCTTTCAGGAAAAGTCACCGGATAACCGAGAGTACAGGCGTACCAGCCTGCACGAGCGTGGACGCTCGCGCCTACATCGAGACTTCCCCGATTCCGCGGCAGGCCTTATTCTGTTTGCGATCGTTTAATCATGATTCCACTTCGTATCTACATTTTGATTCTGGCCGCGGTTGTCGTTCTGGTCCTTGCCTACCTGCTGTTGCGGCGCAAGCCCAAGACTGCGGACGATCTCGAGCGGGAGCGGCGCGAATGGCTCGACAAGGTGGGCCGCATCACCGACGGCACCGTCATCGACGTTCAGGAAATGACTGGCACCAACAACCGGCCGTCCACTCTGCTGATTTATCAGTATGACGTCGCCGGCGTCTCCTACGAAGCATCCCAGGACGTGACCTATCTGCGGCAGCTCATCAATCTGCATTCCTGCCGGCTTGGGCTTCCAACCTCGGTGCGCTTCGATCCGCAGAATCCGGGGAATTCCATTGTGCTTTCAGAGCGCTGGATGGGACTGAGACAGTAGCATCATCCTTCATAAGCAACCCGGCCGTTATTTTGACTTCGCGGCGCGAGGACACTAACATCGGCGCTCGGGAGCCCTTCTAACTTTGATCGGCCGCACCATCTCTCACTACCGCGTCCTGGTGGAAGGACTCAATTAAGAATTTCCCACCTGCGTTTCTACCCAATTGAAAAAGCCCGGCAGCGGGCCGGGCTTGATTCCACTCAACCTCGCAATTGAATTAAGGAGCGATGCGATCGGTCAAAGTGTCGTTGTGGAATACGGCGTGGTCTCGAACCTGCAGCCATCCGCCGTCAGGCTTGAGCGTGTCCGCCACAGCGCTTTTTTCTCCGGCGCCAAAATCCTGCCATGAGTTGTAGCGAACCACGGTAAGGAAATTCCAGGGGCCACCCTCTACGTGCTGCATCAGCACGTTTCCGGACGCGGTATCGCCGGGAGCACTCTGGCTGAGTGATTTCTCCAGTTGCTCGCGATGCCCGGGAGCGTAGCGATAGACGGAAATCACATATACCGATCCCGCGGACTTTCCGGCTGAGCCTTCGTCGATTCCCAGCGCTTTGGCGAATTCAGGCCAGGAGGGGCCGTTGACAAAGGTATCCGTGTGCCAGGCGTACAGGTCACGCACGGTGGGAGTCATCGCGGTGCCCGCGGCTTCAACTGTGGTCTTGGTGCCGAGATGCTCGATGACGGCGTAGTCCCAATCTTCTCCGTCCTGATGGCGCAGAACGATGTGATGTGCCGACATCGGCACTTTGGGGTCGGTGGTCTTCAGATACTCGCCCATCTCGGCGCCCTTGCCCAGGGCAGCCTTGGCGAAGTGAACGTGATAAAGATCGGTGCGCGCGGGGGCGCTTTGCCCCAGCGAGACAGCGGCGAACGAGAGTAGAACGAACAGCAAAATGCTGATTCTTTTCAATGGTGCCTCCAAATTTTTTCGAGTTAGGGATCGACTGCCCGAGGACGGGCCAGTAGGGACGAGCGAATTATAACAGTGGCGGAACGTCTTTGTTTGTGATGGTCAGGTGGAACCGGCCCGGAGTGACCATCGGCCAGGTCAGGTTGCTGTCTCTCCTACGCCAACGAAGGTGTCAGGGTCGACCCGTATCTCTCTGAAGAGACGTTCTTTCCTGGCTCCCATCCCCGGTCGGGCGTGGTCTTCCGTGAAGTTTTCATTGGTCTTCGGTGACGTTCTCAAGCGGGATGGGGGTTGCTAAGGTTCAGGCCAGCCGGGAAGAGAAAGGCCGGCCTGACTCCAATATGGCAAACACCTCGAAATCCTCGTCCAAACTGAATATCCTGTATGGTGAAGGCGATTCAGAAGTCCTTGCTGCACAGTCGGTTACGATTGAGCAAGCGGGATATCAAGTAACCCAGGCGGAAGGCCGCCAGCAGGTGCAGGACGCCCTGAAGCGGGAATCCTTCGACCTGGTAATCCTGGGCCCGACCCTGACCAAAAATGACCGGCATCACCTGCCTTATATGGTCAAGAAGTCGCATCCGGAAACCAAGGTGCTGGTCACGCACACCGACGGCGAGGGCCATCACGCGGTCGATGCGACCCTTGAAACCGGGCGCAGCATGAATGCCCTGCTGGAGAAAATCGCCTCGATGTATCCGCAACAGGCGGCCAGCAAAGCAGCCGGTAAGTAGCGCCACAGCAAGTGTGGCCGCGGGCGACTCGCCCGCGAGTTCTGGTCCCAAGGCATTTTTCAAACGAAGGCGGCTCAGCGGCCGCCTTTATTTTTAGGCAGTCGTTGGTCTTTGGCCGTTCGTCGTTGGCCGTCCGGAATATTTCTGATTACGAATCCGAACAATAAACCAGTGGGAGAAAGGGAATAAACCGAGACAATTTTCTCTAGCCGATTTCCCGGATTATTTTAGAGAAGTGGAACCCAGCTCGGATTCCTTTGGGTTATCCAAGTAAGAACATCTGCGATCTGCATTTCTCAATTCTGTGGCGCTGACACAGGCCTCAAAATCGGCAAGACTCAAGATGGTTTATTGTGGAGAGGACAAGCAGCTAGCTCAACCAAACAAGGCAGCGGTATCCGAATCCTGGGAGTTAAAGCGGCAAAAGTGGGAATCTATCGCCACTCTCCGCCCTGTATCCTGAACGACCCTGGAGTTCCGGAGCGGGGCCCGGGCACGGAGAGCGCTCGCCTCAAAATCGGCACGACTCAAGTCGGTTACCCGTGGAAAGAAACCTGCTCACGGACCCGGCAGATGCGATACTTCTGCTAAAACTTCCTGCCTCAGGCAGCAAAAGTGGAGTGCAGACGTTAAAATAGCCAGTCTGATGCAATTCCGGATCGACATTCCATGAACAATCCCATACCAGGGCACGACGCGCAGGATAAGAAAATCTACGTTTGTCAAAGCGGGCTGCCTCTGTCATTTGAGCTGGAGTGGCCCTTTCACAAATCCACCTCGGGAGCGGATTTCTGGGTGCTGCACGCCGACATCACCTTGGAGAACTCGCAAGGCTTGCACGCGCCGGTGTCGGTAAACCTGTCGGCAACCGTCTACGAAGTGATGCCTTCGCTCGAGCCAAAAGACATCGAGGCGCCGGTGATCAATGCCTTGCGCAAGGAAGTCGATCGCAAGCAAATCGAATTCCTAAAGTCGGGGAAGCGAGTTCCGGTACAGTTTTCCAGCCGTTACTTCGATTTCAAACGCAACAAGTGGGTATTCGGGAAAGCGACGGACGAATCCATTGCCCTGCTCATCGCGCGGAAAGTGTATTGGCAAACCAAGGTTGCGGGAGGACCGGTCTGGGTGGGAGATCCGACCGAGGCGTTGTCCGTCGACACTTCCGCCGCGCACGTACTGGAGGTCGCGCAGAAATTGAGAGATCAGGAATTAATGACGCTGGAGGGAGAGTGGGCTTCCGCCAATGCCTCACTCATGGCCCAGGCGGAAAAGTTCGAAGCCGACATGCGTGCTGCCGTAGCGGAACTGGAACAGAAGCACGCGTACGAGCGAGGATAGGCGGTAGAAGATGCGAGAGTATTGTGCGGAAGTCATCCTGAGCGAGTAGGGATGTCATCCTGAGCGCAGCGAAGGACCTCAGTCTCTCCGAACCCCGCCCTTCCGTTTCGAGGGACCTCAGCCTTCTCGAACCGCACTTCCGTCCGTTAGACGATGAACCCCTCGCTGCTACCTCCGCGCGGGCGGGACGCGCGCCCACGTTGCTCACTACTGTTTACTGATCGTGCCGTTGACCTCCACTCCAGTGTCGTTCTGAATCGTGTAAGCGTCGGTGCCCGAGACCAGATAGAAAATCAGGTTGCTGGAAAGGGTGCTGATTGAACCGGTGGCGCGCCCGTTGCCTGACACGGCGTAGGTTCCGCTAAGAACAATCGGGCCGGTGATGGCTCCATTGGCGTTGGTGACTTCGTTCAGCGTCAGTTTCCCCGAGCCATCCCACTGCAGAGTTCCGACACGATCCTTCGTGCCCTGAAGGTCGAAGCCGTTCATGATAAACGCGAACTGGCCGTTGGTTGTGGAATTAGAAAAGGTGGCGCTCTGTTGCAGGTCGAGCGTTCCCTCGGAGACGTTCGTGGGGTCATTGACCAGGAAGAAACCTCGCGACGGGCTCACCATCCACACCACCAGGCTGTTGTTCTGGGGGGTGCTGAGAGTGAGCAAGGCGCGGCCGCTGGGAGCCTGCGTATAGGATCCGGTAAAAGCCACGTTCAGTCCGCTGTTGCCATCCTGCACGCTGTCGCGGGCGCCGGCCGTAATGCTGCCTCCACTGGCGGTAAAACGTCCAGCGGTATTTACGCCGCCCACACTGGCGGTATCTCCCTTGCTGCCGAAGGCGTAGCTGCCGGAAAGCGCGGGCGTACCGCTCTGCAACTCAGCGCGACCAATGCCAATGACTCCGGGAGTGCTGGCCAGAAAACGTATGTTATTGGCATCCACAATGTAGTAGAGGAAACTGGCGGTCACAGCCGAACTGTCGGTGAAAGTTCCGCTCCCCCGTCCCGTCGCCGGATTCGGTGGATTAAAAGAGCCTGCGGTAAAGGTTAGGGAACTGAGCACTCCGCCGGTATTCACATCCTTGCTGCCGGCGCTGACCGTACCACCCGAGAGGGCGAACGCGCCCACACTACCGATCGACTGTACGGAGTTGAGATCGTGCTCGCGGAAGACAAAAGTGCCGGCGGGAACCGCTCCAATCGCCGTCGCGTTCTGCTTTTCGGCCAGTCCGCCCGCGCTCAGCGGGGAATCGACTTCGATCAGATAGATTTTGGAGGTGCTGACCAGGGTCACCTCGAATGTGACCGTGCCCAGGACGTTGTTCAGGCTCAAAGTTCCGGTACCGTCGTTGTTGATGCCGTAAGTGCCGGTGCTGATGGTGGTGCCCACACTGCCGCCCTCGGAAAAGTCGTCGGTGACAGTGGTTAGACTGCCGCCGCCGTTGGCGGTAAACACTCCCGCCTCGCGATAGGGCACTCCACTTGTGCTCGTGCTGAAGTCAAACCCCTCGATTTGATAGACATATTGCCCGTTGAGGCTGGCAGTGGAGAAATTTCCCGTGGGGATGAAGCCGGAAGTCCCACTGCTGGATCCGCACCCGGCGCATAACAAAAGCGAAACCACGCCCAAAAAGAGAAATAGTTTGGTAGTCATAGCAGATATGCAGGTGAGCTGCGTCACTCCTTAAATGCGGCCAGACGATGTGGCATTGGCCGAACGAGTCCTGTCACCTTTGAACACAACCTGGCGGAGAAAGTTGTCCCACAGCGAGGTGTACTTTTGTATACGAGTGTAAACGCTCCAGACCGGAAAGCAAGATCTTAGGGCTAAGGCTATCCTTCCGTAACCTCCGTAACCTTCGCTCTCGGAGGCGAAAGGGTTGCCGCCTTTCTTTCCGTGTTTTTTCGCAACCCCCACACCACTACCCGATAACCCAGCAATAAGGTCAGTACGAAAGCGTACTGCTCGGGTTTGCTGATATCGGCCTTCACCAGCCACCAGTAGTGAACTACTCCCGCGATTGCACTGATATAGATCAGGCGGTGTAGGGCCTGCCAGCGCTTTCCGCCGAGACGGCGGATCCAGCCTTTGGTTGAAGTCAGCGCCAGCGGAATCAGCAATACAAAACCAGTGAAGCCGACGGTGATGAAGCGACGCTTGCTTACGTCCGCCAAGATTTCGTGCCAGTCGAAGAATTTATCCAGCCAGATGTAGGTCAGGAAATGCAGTACCGCATAGAAGAAAGCAAACAGCCCAAACATCCTGCGATAACGGATCAGCCACAGCTGGCCAGTCAATTTGCGCAACGGCGTGATGGAGAGCGTCACCAGCAGGAAGATCAGGATCCAGTCGCCGGTCGAGTGCGTGATCACTTCGATGGGATTGGCGCCCAGCCGACCCATGTAAGCCTTCCAGCCCAGACGAGCCAGCGGGCCCAGGCAGGCGAGAAAGACGACGGGTTTGAACCAGCGGATCATGAGTTGCTATTTGGTCAGAAGTTCTTTTTCAAATCCATGCCCGAATACAGCGAGGCTACCTGATCGTAGCCGTTGAACATTAACGTGGGCCGCTTGAGGAATTCACCCAGGCGGCGTTCCTTCGCCTGGCTCCAGCGAGGATGATCCACATTCGGATTCACGTTGGAATAGAAACCATATTCGTTGGGGGCGGATCGGTTCCAGGTATTGATCGGCTGGCTGCCGGTAAATTCGATCCGGACAATGGCCTTGATACTTTTGAAGCCGTACTTCCACGGCACCACCAGGCGCAGGGGCGCTCCGTCCTGATTGGGCAGCACTTCCCCGTACATGCCGAAGCACAACAGAGTTAAGGGATGCATGGCCTCGTCCATTCGCAAACCTTCGATGTATGGCCATTCGAGCACGCTGCTGTGCTGGCCCGGCATTCTTCCGGGATCCAGCAAGGTGGTGAACTGGACAAACTTTGCCTTGGGCAGCGGATCCGCGCGCTTGATCAATTCGCTGAGTGAGAAACCCACCCAGGGGACCACGATCGACCATCCTTCCACGCAGCGGTGGCGATAGATGCGCTCTTCGGGCGCCGCCATCTTGATGATCGAGTCCACGTCAAGAACCTGTTTCTTTTTTACCTGGCCATCGATGGTGACAGTCCAGGGCCGGGTCTTGAAATTTTTGGATAAGCCTGCGGGTCCGTACTTGTCCGTGGAAAATTCGTAGTAGTTGTTGTAGTTGGTGACATCCTTGTAGGGCGTGATCGCCTCGTTGGTGGAGAACGAACTTTTCTGGATGCCATCAATTTTGGCATTGCCATCGGCTGCCACGCTGAGCGACGGCGAAGCCATTTCGCGCAAACCCAGGCCGGCGACAGCCGCCGCTCCCGCGATTGCCGCGCCCGTCAGAAACTTCCGCCGGTTCAGGTATAGGCTCTTGGGAGTGATCTCGGATGATGGGATGTCGTCAGCTTTCTTGATCAGCATAGGGGAACCTCTGGCAACAGTACGTAGCGCCTGCGTGGCGGGATTCGATCGCTCTGACTTCTATTCTCTTCCAGATATGACGCATTTGGCGCCGGAAAGTTGCATCCCGGCTAGGGTACGACAAACCAAAGGGCAGGTGATCTGGAAGTCCTTATTCCTGGGGCGAGTTATTCCGGACAGCGATCTTCCCGGGCCAGGAACCTACCGGGCCAAGAGCGGCGGCCTGGGTTAAAGAGCGGCGGCCAGCACCTCGCACACCCGCCGAATTTCATCGCGTTGGGCGCTGCTCAAGGCGAGAAACTCGAATCCATGACGCAGGCCGTCACGGTACCGCACCAATGCTCGGAACTTCAGGGAAGCTGCAGCCATGGGCAGTGCCAGCTCCATACTCACGACCTCTCCGGGTTCGAGCGCGCCGGTCATGGTCGCGCCAATGCCGTCCTCTCCCAGTTCGTTCGAACGCCCCCAGAATGAAACGCTCTCGCCGGAACGAAAAACATGAATCGAGAGGTTCGTGTTGAGTGGAAAGCGGGGAAAGCGGCGCGGAAACCTGGAGGTCGATGCATCGTCGGGGGCGGTCGTGCTCATGCCGTGGGTTTCCTTTTTGCGAATTTATCGTCGACGCTGCGACATTTAATTTCCGTGCAAGGGATATCCGGCTTCCAGCGGTAGCTTGCCTTCAACGCGCAATACCGTGATGCCCCCGGTAATCGAGTACACATCCACCAGTCCAACCGCGCCCGGGGTTGATTCCACGGCTTCCACCAGCGTCCGGTCGGAATCGACGACCACGATGGCGGGATGATTTGCCCGGCCATGATTGGCGGCGGTAATCAGGGCGCTGACGTCATCTTTGGACATGCCATAAACTTTTTCCAGCACTAGCTTCATCTGGGGCGAGGCCGGGTTCAGGCTGAAGAATGTGACCGGTCTGCCCTTGGGCCAGCGATTGGTCTGGCCTTTGCAGATCTTGATCAACTCCGGCAGGCTGACTTCGGTTACGTCATTGGATTTATTCGAAACCAGGGCCATATCTTTGGCCGCGAGCAGGGCACTGCAACTCGCGACTAACAGCAATACGCCAAAAGTACGTCGGCAAGGCACAGCGATTGCTCCCCATCCACGCGAGAATTTCCTGGGTACGTCGTACATCGATTGTCCCTGAAGCCGCACCGATGCTCAATGCCAACCGGCGCCGGGTTACCAGCAGAGGCACTACGGGCAAAGCCTGTCGTATGATCTCCTGCATGGCCGCCCTACCCGAGCCGTCGCTGGTACTGAGCTTCGAGGAAGCGCGTCACCTGGTGGATGAACATGCCACCCGCTTGCAACCACGGGGCAAGGAACTGCTGGAGCTGCTGGAAAGTGCGGGACGAGTTTTGGCAGAGCCTGTGCCCGCGGACCGTAATTTTCCGCCCTTTCACCGAGCCATGCGCGATGGGTATGCCGTCCGGGCGGCCGATCTTTCGCCACTTCCCGCCACGCTCGATGTAATCGGAGAAATCAAGGCCGGCGCCAGACAGGATGGCCTTCCTACTCTGCAGCCTGGCCAGACTGTAGCCATTATGACCGGCGCTCCCGCGCCTCCGGGCGCCGATGCGGTTGTGATGGTCGAGCACACGTCGCTCGTCGGCAGCCGGGTTCAGATCATGAAAGCTGTCGCCGCCGGTGAGAATATCGCCACGGCGGGTTCGGAAGCTAAACGCGGCGAACTACTCCTCTCTAAAGGGCGGCGGCTCGACTACGCCGCCATCGCGATCGCGGCTTCGACGGGAAGAAGCCGCCTGCTGGTCTACCGCAAACCACAAGTCGCAATACTCGCTACCGGCGACGAAATCGTCGACATTGACGTTCCGCTTGCGCCCCACCAGATCAGGAATTCGAACAGCTATTCGCTGGCGGCGCAGGTCCAGATGGCCGGCGGCGAGCCCGTGATTTTGCCCATCGCTCCGGACGAGCCTCAGCGGTTGCGGGAACTCATTGCCGACGGGCTCGAAGCCGATCTGCTGCTGTTGGCGGGCGGAGTCTCGATGGGCAAGTACGATCTGGTGGAACCGATCCTGGCAGAATCGCAGGCCGAATTTTTCTTTACCGGCGTGCGGATTCAGCCGGGAAAGCCAGTGGTGTTTGGCCGTGTCCCGCAAGGCCGCGGGCGGATCGCGCGATGAACGGCCTGCGTCTGCACCGGAGCACGTCTATTTCTTCGGGCTACCGGGAAATCCCGTGTCCACAATGGTGACCTTCGAGCTCTTTGCCCGGCCGGTAATCGAGGCGCTGGCCGGGATGACACCACGTAAACTGGTGTTCCTGAGTGCAAGGTTGAAATCAGAAATAAAAACGAAGACCGGCTTGAAACGCTTTCTGCCGGCGATCTCTATCGGGAGAATTCGAGAATGCGGAAGTGGAACTGGCGCGATGGCACGGATCAGGCGACGTTGCGGCCATGGCCCGATCGAATTGCTATATCGTGATTCCGCCGGATCGTGAGCGAATTGCAGCAGGGGAATGGGTGCCGGTGCTGATGATGTAGGCGCGAGCGTCACGGACCACGTGGGGACAGCCGCCCCCGGCTGTCCGGCGGAGCGAAGCTCCGCTTTTTTATTATCGGCAAGTGCTGTCGACCTATTTTTTTACGATCGAAGAATTCTGTCGAGCTGCGCTCGACCGGACAGCCGAGGGCGGCTGTCCCCACGTGGCCGGTGGCGGCTTCTGCACGAGCGAGGGCGCTCGCGCCTACATTAACGCGTGTAAGATAGTTTTCCGCGATGGCGAAAAAACTCTCTCACTACGACCGCGCCGGGCGCGCCAGGATGGTGGACGTTTCCGCGAAGGCCGCGACGAAACGCGAGGCCGCTGCCAGCGCTTTCGTCGTCCTGAAGCCTGCTGTCCTCAAAGCTCTGCCCAAAAATCCCAAAGGCGATCCGCTGGAAGTCGCGCGTCTGGCGGGCATCATGGCAGCCAAGCGCACCGCTGATTTGATCCCGATGTGCCATCCCCTGCCGCTTTCGCACGTTGATGTGACCATGCGGCTGTGCGAGAATGGCGTCGCTATTAGCTCAAAAGTTATCACCACGGCAGTTACCGGAGTGGAGATGGAAGCTCTGGTAGCCGCCAGCGTCGCCGCCCTGACCGTGTACGATATGTGTAAAGCATTGGACAAGGGAATCGAGATCCGCGAGATCGTGCTCGATCATAAATCCGGGGGCAAAAGCGGCGACTACACCCGTGTCCGCAAGAAAACCTAGCCTGGCATGGCGAACAACGTCAAAATCCTGCTGGTGGACGACAATCCCATGGTTCTGGGAATGCTGCAGGGAGCACTGACCCCGCTGGCCAAGGTCACTACCTCCAACGACTCGGCGGACGCGTTGCTCAAAGCTGTGGACGATCCGCCCGATCTTCTGGTGAGCGATTACCGCATGCCGGGCATGGATGGACACCAACTGGTCGAGAAACTGAAGAGCCGTCCCAAGACCGCCGGCATTGCGGTGATTCTGCTGGCCAGCAAGGCCGACATCATGGAGAAATTTTCCAACCATGAGCCGGTCGATGACTTCGTCGAAAAACCTTTTTTCCTGAAAGACGCTACCCAGCGCATCAAGCGCGTGATCGACAAGATCGCGCTGGAAAAAATGGCCAAGACCGCGCCCTCGGATGGAGTGTTGCGCGGCAGCCTGTCGCAGATGAACGTGATCGACCTGGTGCAGTCGCTGGAGATGGGAAGAAAAAGCTGCGCTCTGACTCTGACGCTCGACCGCGACAAATGCGAGATGTACTTCAAGGAAGGCCAGGTCACGCACGCTGTCTACGGTTCGCTCACTGGCGATCCCGCGGTCTTCAAGGTGCTGGGCTGGACCGGCGGCAATTTCCAGATCAACTTCGAAGGCAAGACCAGCAAGCAAACCACCACCCTGAACACTCAGGGCCTGCTGATGGAAGGTCTGCGCATGCTGGACGAATCCAAACGCGATGAAGACGGGGACGCCGGGGAAGAAGAGGAAGATGTCCTCCTCGACTCCTGAAGTCCGGACCTCCGAAGCAATGACGGCCGCGGTTCTGACCGTCAGTGACTCCTCAGCGCGGGGCCAGCGAGCCGACCTTTCCGGACCAGCGGTTGCAGAAATTCTTAAGAAGCGCAGTTTCGAAGTAGTCGCGACAGAAATCGTTGCCGACGACCAGTCCGCCATTCAAGGAGCGATCATTCGACTGGCGGGCAAGGCGCGTCTGGTCGTGACCACCGGCGGCACGGGAATCGCCGAACGGGATGTAACTCCGGAAGCTACCCGCGCGATATGCGATCGCGTACTCGAAGGCGTGGCCGAACGCATGCGCTTCGAAGGCTCGAAGAAGACTCCCCTGGCTGCCCTCAGCCGCGGAATATGCGGCGTTCGCGGAAAAACGCTGATCCTGAATTTGCCCGGCAGCCCGCGCGGCGCGGCGGAATCGACTCGAGGCCGTCATTGACATCCTGCCCCATGCCCTGGCGCTCCTAAGCGGCAACACAAAGCACACGTAGGTGTTTGTGTGGGTCGTTGGTGTGGGGCGGGCGCCCTCGCCCGCCGCCGTTGAAGTTGCTTTTGTGTGGGGCCAAAGTTTTTCAGTTGTTAACGGTCAAAGTCCAAGTCAAAAGCGGCGGGCGAGGGCGCCCGCCCCACACAATTTGCTAGTCTTACGCTTTGAACACGATCAAACACATACTTACCCGCTACACCGCCTTCCTTTGGGCGCTGCTCAAGCCTCTGGGCGCGTGGGGCGTGTTTGTGATTGCCGCGCTCGATGGCGCCGCGCTCGGCCTGCCGATGGACCCGATCGTCGCGACCTACGTGTACCAGAATCGCTCCCACTTTTTTTTGTATGTGCTCATGGCCTCGGCCGGATCGGCGCTGGGGAGCATCGTGATTTACGGAATCGGTTATCTCGGCGGCGAAGAGTTGCTGCGCAAACGCATTTCGCCGGAGCGCTTTGAGAAATTTCATCGGGCTTTCGAGAAGCATCCCTTCTGGAGCCTGATGTTCCCCGCGATGCTGCCTCCGCCCACTCCTTTCAAACTGTTTGCGCTGGCGGCGGCGGTGTCGGAGATGAGTTTCAGCCACTTTCTGATGGCGATTTTCGCCGGACGGTTTGTGCGCTTCCTGCTGCTTTCCATACTTACGCTGCGTTTCGGTCCGCAGTTTGTACACATCTTCGGAACTCTCTTCCACGAACATTGGCGTTGGGTGCTGGCTGCGGTGGCGGTGGGATTGGCAATCTGGCTGATACGGATCAGACTAAAGAGAAGGAAAACGTAGCGCCGCGGACCACGTGGGGACAGCCGCCCTCGGCTGTCCGGTCGAGCATCGCTCGACTGGGGTTTTGTGGCGCAAATAACTCGGAGCGTTGCTCCGCCGGACAGCCGAGGGCGGCTGCCCACGTGGCTTGTGATGATTTACCTGGCCTAGGCTGCGGCGGCGTGGTCGCCTTTGCCGAAAGTCTCGGACAAGGCGGTCAACACAAAAGGCGTGGCGAACATTGCCGACGTGAAAAGCAGATCGCCTTCGACAGCGTTGCGGAAGAACGGCAGGGCCAGGGTGTAGGAGGTCATCAGGCCGCCGAAGTTCTTGGGGTACATGTCATACGCTGCCCAGACCGCAAAGTTGCTGATCACGAAGAAGGAAACCGAACTGGCCAGGGCCGCGCCGATCACAGGAAGCGGCTTGGCGTTGGTTCGCAGCCTGGTACCCAGCCACAGCACCGCCGCATACCACGCCCAGGTCACGAAATGATCCCAGACAAACGGATAGGAATAGACCACCTTGGTCAGAATGACGTCTGAAGCCGCCATCGCAACGAAGGGCACCCACAGATATCGGCGGGAGCCGCGGGCTCCGAAGAAAAGCAGGGCTCCTGCCACCGGGGTAAACATCCAAGGATGGGGCATAAAGCGAACGGCGATGGCAAACGCCAGAAACAAGTAGGCCAGCATGATCACCTCAGCAACGTGCAGCAATGATTGTGGCGCGAGCGGCCCCCGGCGTCAAGTTGGGGATTGATTGTGTAGCGCGGGCGCTCGCTGGCGGTCCGGACTCTTGGGACTCAGACGCACGAGCGGGACGCTCGCACCCACACTAGCGCTTGCGCGATCCGAAGCGCTCGCCGGTCACTTTCAGATCGCGGTCAAGCTCCACGCTGGCGCCCAGAAGCCCGGTGCGGGACTGGTCGGGATAGTCATAACGCAGATCCCGGAAGCGGACGATGTATCCCGTGTCTTTCTCCTCAGTTTCGGTGACCGGATACTGCGCCCAATCCAGATAGACGCGGCCCAGGTAGCTCCGCTTCGCCGCCAGCGTGACCGGAGTTTCTTCCGGCTTGGGCCGGATTCTCATCCGCCCCTCGGTATCCGCTTCCGGGATTGAGGAGTCCACCAGCATGGTCGCGAAGTTATCCCGGGTTTCGACCACGCCATACCAGCGAAACGGATTGATCCAGTAAGGGTACGCAGAGACCCGCAGGGGATCGGCGCCGTCGTACACCCGGGACTCGAGAGCCTTCACCGCGCGACCATGTTCGTAGCTCCGAACACCCCACACCGCAACAACTCCCAGCAGGGCCAACGATGCCGCCACCCGTCCTTGCGGACCTTTGCTGCGCACTCCGATCTCGTCATTGATCAAAGAGAAGAGCGCCGGCAAGACCAGACCCGCGATCAGCAAGAGCAGGAGGATCGGCTCCACGATGAACACAATGTCCCAGGAATACCACTTCTCAAAGAAAGGCCAGAAGGGGCGCACCCCGTAGTTGTTGGTGTAGTCGAGGAGGATGTGCGTGAGGCCGGCCAGGTAGGCGAACAGGAACAGCAAACCCCAGCGCGGCGGCAGATTGGGGTCTTTCAATTTGCGTCCGCGCAAGCGCCAGATCAGGTATATCAGTCCGACCACCACCCCCTGGACAAGTATGAGACCCAGGAAAGAATGGGTGAAGCCGCGGTGGTGAGCGAAGCCGAAGACGGGATCTTTGAAGTTTCCCAGGATGTCGATATCAGGAGCTTCGGCTGCCAGCGTCATCGTAGCTGTGGCTAGCGCGGTTTTGCGATTGAAACCGGCGCGGCCCAGACAGGCGCCGGTCAGAAAGTGAGTGATTGGCTCCAAAGAGTGATTGTAGCGCGTACGCCTTAATGTAGGCGCGAGCGTCCTGCTCGTGCGGAAGTGGCAATGCGCAGCAGGAAAGCAATGCATCGCAGGAATGAAAAGGCTGAGACGGTTCCGCACGAGCGGGACGCTCGCGCCTACATTCAAATCCTACCTACCTGGAACCAGCAGGGTTAGCGCGTCTGGAAGGATCGTGATTTTTCCCGGAAGGGTACCCAGCAATTCCCCATCGGCTTCCACAAAGACGCGTGATGCCGAGGCAGAATTACCGGCTGTCCGGCATTCCACCTTTGCCCCGTGAACCAGATCGATGCCCCCCACTTTCCACTCTGCCCCGACCAGCCCCCGAATGATGTAGCCCAGATAAGCCAGACGGCTGCGGGTGCGAAACAAGACCAGGCGCAAATCGTCTCGCTCGAGCGACGGCTCCGGGTGCAAGCTCCCGCAGAACTCCCCCGAAGTTCCGGATACGAACTGCCAGCAGTTGGGAAACCTCCGCGCCGCTCTTGTCTACATCGACCGCAAATCTCTCCAGCGGATGGGTCAGCCACAGCCGCGTGGCCTGAGCGTAATAGGCAGCCATCCCAAGGCGGCCTTTTAGCAGAGGGTTTAGTTTGTAGAACAAGTGCGCATCCACGCCGATGCCGACGGCGACGGTAAAGAACCGCGAGCCGGGATTCCCCTCAAAATCGATGTATTCCACCCGGCCAACCGCGATGCGCAGTGATTTAGCTTTTAGGCTGGCTCGCGCAGCCGCGACCGCTGAAAGCGGCAGGCGGAGGTCGTGGGCCAGCGCGTTGGCCGTGCCCAAGGGAATGATGCCGAGAGGAACGTCGCTCCCGACCATTCCCTGCAGGACATCGTGCACCGTACCATCGCCGCCGCAGGCGAAGATGACGTCGCAGCCCCGGGCGATGGCCTTTCGCGCCTGCCCGCCTGCGTCGGCCTGGCCTCGCGTGGGCTCGGTGGTCGCCTCTACTCCAGATTCGCGCAGGATGGCTGCCGCTGCCTCCACGTCCACCAATCGCCGGGCCTGACGCCGGCCGGAGAGCGGATTGTAGAGGAGGACGGCCTTGCGCATCTGAACCGGTGAATAAAAGAAAAATGGAAACTCGAAGTGCCAATAAAATCACCTGGATTGTACCGGAATCTCCACCGGATTCCGGCAAACGCGTTGCCTATTCACAGCATTTTCACTAAGCTATCCCTGCTTAGGGGCCCTGAGCAGCCATCTCTCAAAATCTGACTTCACCCGAGGAGGTGAACCTCATGAAATTCTGCTGGTCCGTTTTGCTCACCCTTCTTCTGTGCGGCGTGATTACGGCTCAAGATCATCCCGCTCACACTCCATCCAAGCCGGCAACTCTGATGCCGGGGCTGGGCGACCTGCATCACCCGGTATCGACCAAGAACCCGCAAGCGCAGCAATTCTTCGATCAGGGATTGCGCCTGATCTATGCCTTTAACCATGACGAGGCTGCCCGCTCGTTTCGTCGCGCGGCGGAACTTGACCCGAAACTCGCCATGGCCTATTGGGGCATAGCCGAAGCCGTAGGGCCGAATTACAACGATCCGGCCAGCGACGACCGTTTTATCGAAGCTCACAACGCCATCCAGAAGGCAGTCGATCTCTCGAACAATGCGTCGCCCGCCGAGCAAGCCTACATTCAAGCCATGGCGTTGCGTTTCCCCGCCGATCCCAAGGCGGATCGCAGGCAGGCCGCCGAGGCTTATCACGATGCCATGCGCGGAGTTGCCAAGGACTTTCCCGATGACCTGGATGCCGCCACCCTGTTCGCCGAATCCGGCATGAATCTGCATCCCTGGGGCTTGTGGCATAAGGACGGAACCCCGGAAGCGGGCACCGAGGAAATCGTGGCTACGCTCGAATCAGTGATCAAACGCGATCCCAACCACATGGGCGCGGTCCACTATTACATCCACACTGTCGAAGCTTCTAGATCGCCGGAGCGTGCCTTGGCGGCGGCAAACAAACTGGCGGCCATGGCGCCAGCCGCGGGACACCTGGTCCACATGCCGGCTCACGTTTATATCCGCACCGGCGACTACGCCGCCGCCGTCAAGACGAATCAATCGGCGGCGCTGGCGGATCAGTCCTACATCAAGGCGAGTGGGGCGCAGGGAATCTACCCCATGATGTACTACAGCCACAATCTGCACTTCATCGCCATGTGCTCCGCCATGGACGGTGACTACCCCGAAGCAAAAAAGGGTGCAGACATGCTGGCAACCCACGTAGGCCCGTTCGTCAAGGACATGCCGCCGCTGGAAGGTTTCATGACCATTCCCATGGCCGTGGACGTTCGCTTCCACAAGTGGGACGACATTCTGAAGATGCCGAAACCTAATCCGGACATGAAGACGGCCACTGTGTTCTGGCATTTCGCACGCGGCATGGCTCTGGCGGGGAAAGGAAGCGTGGCTGAGGCAGAAAAAGAATACGCGGTCGTGGCTGAGGCGGTAAACAACACGCCGGAAGACGTGGTCTTCGCAATGCCGGTAAACAACAAGGCCAAAGACGTTCTGAAGATTGCTCAGGATGTTCTGGGCGCGAAGATTGCGCTGGCGAAAAAAGACAACGCTTCGGCAATCGCGCAACTTCAGGACGCGGTGATGGTTCAGGACACTCTCAAATATGACGAACCGGAGGATTGGTTCTTTCCGGTGCGGGAGTCGCTGGGCGCGGCACTGCTGATGAATGGCGATCCTGCGGCAGCGGAAAAAGTCTTTCGCGAAGATCTGGATCGCCACCCGCGCAATCCGCGCTCGCTATTCGGACTGGCCGAGGCATTGCGGGCGCAGAAGCGGGATTACGACGCCGGCTTCGTGCAAAAGCAATTCCAGACTTCGTGGAAAGGCCCTTCCCAATTGAAAGTGGAGGATCTGGTGTAGTGTGGCGCGGGCGCCCTCGCCCGCGCAAGCCGGGAATCAAAGACAGCCTCAAAGTCAAAGGCGGCGGGCGAGGGCGCCCGCCCCACATCCAAGATCATCGGCGAATTACATATACGCAGTGCGGCAGATCTCGCCACACCACTTCCTTCCAGAGAGTCAGGCCGGTCTTCTCCGCCACCCGGCGCGAGGGCAGATTCTCCGGCCGAATGAGCGAGATGAGTTGGTTGGCGCCAAGCCGGTCAAAACCGTATTCCTGGCAGGCCCGGGCGGCTTCCGGGGCGTAGCCGCGGCCCCACATATCGCGCCGGACGTGGTAGCCAATCTCGATCTCGTCGATGCCGTCCACATTCTGGCGACTCAAGCCACAGTCTCCGATGAGCTCGCCGCTGGATATCAGTATCATCGCCCATAATCCGTGCCCGGGGTCGGCGTAGCGCCGCCGGTTGCGCTCGATCCACGCGGCCACTCCAGCCCGATCGAGTACCGCCGGGTAGTAGCGCATGGTCTCAGCATCGGACAGGACTGCAGCAAGCGCGTCCACGTCCTCGGGCACGAATTGGCGAAGCAGCAGCCGCTCAGTTTCGAGAATCGTCATCTTTTCTAGATCTCAACGAATCAATCTCCACCGACCACGTGGCCTGCGATCGGCTTCCTGCTCCCCGAATATAATCTCCTAGTCATGGCCACTGCGACCAAGGGCTCCGAAAAAAAGATCGAATCGCTTCGGGAAAAAATTCGCCACCACGAATACCGCTATTACGTGCTCGACGATCCGGAGATTTCAGACGCCCAGTTTGACCAGCTCATGAATGAGCTGAAAAAACTGGAAAGCGAAAATCCAGAACTGATCACCCCTGATTCTCCCACGCAGCGCGTGGGCGGCAAGCCCCGTGAAGGATTCCTCAAGGCGCCGCACTCTTCGCCCATGCTCTCGCTGGACAACACTTACAGCGAAGACGAGCTCCGCAACTGGGAACGGCGAGTCCACGAACTTAGCGGGCGTGAAGACATCGACTATGTTTGCGAGTTGAAACTCGACGGCATGTCGCTGGCCTTGCATTACGAAGATGGCAAACTGGTCCGCGGAATTACCCGCGGCGACGGCACTACCGGCGAAGACGTCACCCTCAACGTGCGCACCGTGCGATCCATCCCACTTTCCATTCCCCGCGAGAAGTTAAAGAAGGCCGGCATTCCTGCGGACTTCGAAGTGCGCGGCGAGATGCTCATGCCTATCGCGGCCTTCAAAAGAATGAACCAGGACCGCGAGGAAAAAGGACTGTCGATTTTCGCCAATCCCCGCAATGCAACCGCGGGCACAGTCCGCCAGCTCGAACCCTCCATCACTGCCCAGCGCCGGCTGGACTATTTCGCCTACGCCCTGCTGCAGAACGGCCGCACGCTGCTCGACCGGCATTGGGAAACCCTAAATGCGCTGGACGCAGCCGGCTTTAAGGTCAACAAGAGTCGCAAGCTGGTCAAGAGCTTCGATCAAATCTGGACCTTCATCAGTCAGGAGGAGTCGAAGCGCGAAACTCTTCCCTACGAAATCGATGGAATCGTAATCAAGGTGGATCGCACGGCGCTGCAACGGGAGCTGGGTTACACCGGGAAGGCTCCGCGTTGGGCCATTGCCTACAAATATGCCGCGCGTTCCGGAATCACCAAGGTCGAAGACATTCTGGTGCAAGTCGGACGCACCGGGAAGCTCACGCCAGTCGCAGCCTTGAAGCCGGTGCCGATCGGCGGGACCACGGTCAGTCGCGCCACCTTGCACAACATGGACGAGATCGAACGCCTGGGAGTGAAAATCGGCGATTGGGTGGAAGTCGAGCGCGGTGGCGACGTAATCCCCAAAGTCACGCGGGTGGTCGAAGACAAAGACCATCCCCGGGGGCACAAACTTTTTCACATGCCGGAGAGATGTCCGGTGTGTGGAGGCCACGTCGTCCGCACCGAGGGCGAGGCCGATCATCGCTGCGTCAATGCCAACTGTCCGGCCAAGCTGCGGGAAACGATTCTGCACTTTGCCTCGCGCGGCGTGATGAACATTGACGGCCTGGGCGACGCGCTGGTGACCCAACTCACCGACCGCGGCCTGGTTAAAAACGTCGCTGACATTTACCGGCTGACCAAAGACGATCTGCTGAAACTCGAGCGCATGGGAGATAAGTCAGCACAGAATGTTCTGGACGAGATTGAAGCATCGAAGAAGCTGCCGCTCGAGCGCGTGATTTACGGATTGGGTATTCGCATGGTCGGCGAACGCACCGCACAGTTTCTGGCCGAGCATTTTGGTTCGATGGACACGCTTATGAATGCAGGCGAAGAAGAGTTGCAGGAAGTCAACGAAGTCGGCCCGCGCATCGCGCTAAGCATCGTCGAATTCTTTCAGGAGCCGAAGAACCGGGCGTTGGTAGAGCAGCTCCAGAAGCTGGGCTTGCGGTTGACCGGAACCAAAAAAGAACGCGGCACCAAACTGGCGGGTAAGACTTTCGTCCTCACCGGCACCCTGGCGCATTTCAGCCGTGATGAAGCCAAGAAAATGATTGAGGACGCCGGGGGCCGGGTCTCAGGTTCGGTCAGCAAGAAGACCGATTTCGTCGTGGCCGGCGATGATGCCGGATCAAAGCTGGATAAGGCCAAAGAGCTGGGAGTGAAAGTAATCGGCGAGAAAGAAATGCAGGAACTTGCTCGGCTAGCAGAGTCGGTGTGGAATAGCACAGACTGTGTGGGACCGGGTCTTCGACCCGGTCAGGCGGCCCAAAGGGCCGCAGGCTCTATCTCGATGCGAAACCGCAGCGGTGCTTCGCACCGCCCGACCGGGTCGGAGACCCGGTCCCACACAACCCTATCCCTGCATCGCCCCCTTGATCCTCTCGTATGTCCTCTCCAGACTCTCCGGCAACACCCTGGTTTCCGCGACCACCGACATGAAATTGGCATCGGCCACCCAGCGCGGCAGCTCGTGCATGTGAATGTGTCCCGCCACCCCGGCTCCGGCCGCCTTGCCGATATTCATTCCCAGATTGATCCCATCAGGGGTGTAGAGCTGGCGCAGGACGCGCTCCATGCGCTGGGAGAGGTCCATCATTTCGTGGGCGGTTTCAACCGGCAGCTTCTGCAATTCATCCAGATGGGCAAAGGGAACGATCATCACGTGTCCCGAGGTGTAGGGATAAGTATTGAGGACCACGTAGCAGTGCAGGCCGCGGTGCACGATGCGGGCCTTGGCGTCGTCCCCGAGCTTGGGCAGATCGCAGAAGATGCATCCCGAGGTCTTAGCGATGCCGGAGACGTAGGCGTAGCGCCAGGGGGTCCAGAGATAGTCCATCGCAGGGCAGAGTAGCAGAAGAACGCTTCTAGCTCCTAGCTGCTGGCTCCTCGCTAAGATGCGTCTTGAGCTAGGACGCTAGAGGCTAGAAGCCAGAAGCTGCTTTTGCCGTTTGACACTGTTCGGAAGCGGTTGCTACACTCGAAGAGTTCCCTTTGGACGCGGGTTTGCTTAGAGACGTCCGACCGCTGGGATTGTTCCAGTCCGTCCGCCAGGGCGGGCTCAACACAACCTTAGACTAACGCCAGCCGTCCGCTAATCGCCCCGCATCCGTCCCCGCACCCACGTGCGAGGTAAACCCGAGAGAGGCCATCAACCTTGCCTGACGATACCACTGCCCACGACCTGGATTCCGCGACTTCGACTTCAGTAGCTGAGCGTCCCGCGGACGCCGTGGAGGGCTCGACCGTAAACCGCGTCTCCTCCCAGTCATCCCAACAACCACATCACCAGCCAACCCAGACTGCCCACACGAAGGGCAGAGTCCGGACGAAAAGCCCTCAACTGAAGATTTCGCCTCGGCGCTCGAGAGTTTCACCACCGAAACCGAGGAAGCCGCCCGCGAAGACAATGTGATCAAGGGCACGGTGCTGAAGATCACCGGCACCCACGTAGTCGTGGATATCGGCGCCAAGTCCGAGGGCATGCTGCCTCTCGCCGAAGTGCTGGACCACACCGGCAACCCCAAGTTCAAGCCGGGCGACGAAATCGACGTGATGCGGGACAAGGGTGAGACTGAGGAAGGCTACATCAACCTCTCTCACCAGAAGGCGCAGCGACTGCGCGCCTGGGACGAGATTGAAAAGGCGCACAACGAGAAAAAGCCGATCAAGGCAGTCGTGGTGGAGCGCATCAAGGGCGGCCTGACCGTGGATATTCTGGGCGCGCAGGCGTTCCTGCCGGGCTCGCAGGCAGACCTGCGTCCGGTGCGCAATCTGGATGTGATGAAGGGCGATGTGATCGAAGTCGCCGTCATCAAGCTGAATAAAAAGCGCGGCAACATCGTGGTTTCGCGCAAGCAGCTTCTGGAAGAAGAGCAGAACGAGAAGAAATCGAAGACTCTGGAGCACCTGGAAGAAGGCGCGGTGCTGACCGGAGTGGTAAAGAACCTGACCGAGTACGGCGCATTTGTCGACCTGGGCGGAATTGACGGCCTGCTGCACATCACCGACATGTCATGGGGGCGACTCACCCATCCTCGCGACCTGGTCAATGTCGGCGACCAGATCCAGGTGAAGGTGCTGAAGTTCGACAAAGACAAGCAGCGGGTTTCGCTGGGATTCAAGCAGCTCACGCCCGATCCCTGGCTGGATGCGACTCATCGCTATCCGGTGGGCGCGCATGTTAGCGGCCGCGTCATCAGCGTCACCGACTACGGTGCATTCGTGGAACTGGAACAGGGAATCGAAGGACTGGTCCACGTCAGCGAGATGACCTGGTCGAAGCGCATCAAGCATCCTTCGAAACTGGTCAACGTCGGCGATCAGGTTGACTGCGTGGTGCTGAGCGTCAATCCGCAGGAACGGCGGATTTCGCTGGGCATGCGGCAATTGGCTCCCAATCCGTGGGACGCCTTGCATGACAAGTATCCGGTGGGCGCGACCGTCGAAGGCCGGGTGCGCAACCTGACCGACTTCGGCGCTTTCATCGAGATCGAAGAGGGCATCGACGGCCTGGTCCACGTCAGCAACTTGAGCTGGACCAAGCGCGTAAAACATCCCTCCGAAGTATTGAAAAAGGGCGACCGCGTAAAGGCTATTGTCCTCGCCATCGAGCCCGACAAGCGGCGTCTGTCGCTGGGCGTGAAGCAACTTCAGCCGGATGTCTGGGAGACTTTCTTCGAACAGCATCACGTCGGAGATGTGGTCCACGGCAAAGTCCTGCGGGTAGCCAGTTTCGGCGCGTTCGTCGAGATCGCCGAAGGCATCGAAGGCCTCTGCCACAATTCAGAAGCGGTCGATGGCAACGGCCAGCCCATGACCCTGGAGCCGGGGCGCGAGCACGACTTCAAGATCATCAAGATGAATCCGGAAGAAAAGAAAGTCGGACTCAGCATCAAGGCAGTCGGCGAAGAGGCCTCGCGTTCGGAAGTGGAAGCCTACAAGCAGCCGGTATCAAGCACTGGCGGTTCCACGATCGGCGATCTGATCACCTGGAAGCGCGCCGGCGGCGAAAACAACTAATCAATCGTGTGGCGCGGGCGCCCTCGCCCGCGGATTTTGAGCCGCCAGGGATGGCGGCTCTTTTATTGCCTACCACGACCCATCACGGCGTCATCCTGAGCCCGGCTTCAGCCGGGTGAAGGATCTGGCGCGAAGCGGCACATGCTGACGAGTAGACGTCCGTGCAGCCTGAGATTCCTTCGCAAGCTCAGGATGACGGGGGCCTTCCGACCGGGACGCCCGCGCCCACACTGCGATTACTTTGTGTCGATTCGCAGGTTGATGTTTACCTGGGCACGAGTATCGAACTGGCTGACCGTTTTCGTATCGCTCTTGCGATCACGGTACTGGGCGTAGACTTCGTAGTCCACGTTGGGCGAGAGCGCCGGGAAGCGGTAGATCCCGTCCTGGCCGACGATGAAAGTTTTTACCGCGCGGGTGCGGGTATTGGCGAGATAAACCACGGCACTGGGAAGGGGCGCGTCCTGCTTATCAATGACCTTTCCAGTCAGCAGACGCCCCGAGTCGCCGCTCTTGTCCTTGGCATCGGACTGCGGGCCGGACAGCATGAAGACAAATCCCGATAGAAGGAGCACTAGAGCCACAGCGCGGCGCTTTTTCACGAGGTTTCCTCCCCAACACTCGACCACCATACTTGGCCAACTTCTTCTACAACTTTAGATGCAAGCCGGTATCCTGGCGCTCGTCTTTCTCGATGTGGACCTTGACCTCGGCATCCTGATGTAACTGCTTGCCCGCCGCGGACTTATACCCCTTTAAATCCGCCCAGATCAGGTAGTCCGCCGGGCCTACGGGGACGCGCTGGGCAAACTCGCCATTGTGATCGGAGTAGAGCTCCCATTTCGCCTTGTTCTGGTCCGCCCGCCGAATCTTCACCTTCACTCCGTAGAGCGGGCGATCGTCCGGTCCCCAGACGGTTCCGAAAATGAGCGCGTAGGGTTGGTCGGGTCTCTGGCCTGGGGACGCGGCGTGGGCCACGGACATCGGAGCGGCAGTGACGCAGAGCAAGGCGATGAAGAACCTGAAGCGGATCAGCGAGGAACACAGA
Source organism: Terriglobia bacterium (assembly GCA_963734265.1). Lineage (GTDB taxonomy): Bacteria > Acidobacteriota > Terriglobia > Terriglobales > Acidobacteriaceae > JAIQFF01. The sequence continues at coordinate 310,640 of CAVTGN010000003.1, read as the reverse complement.
CTTTTACGGAAGGGCCTAAGAGTAGTCACCGTCCTCCGCTTCCTCGACTTCAGCGTCGTCTTCGATTTGTTCTTCAACCGGCTTCAACTCGATAGGGTTCACCGTAATTATTTCGAAATCGCTGCCGCACTCCGGGCAGGAGACGATTTCGCCTTCATCCACTTCTTCCTCGTCAATATCGAGATTGGTTTCGCATTCCGGGCAATAAATCATAATGGCCTCCATCCCAAATAAGAGTGCTCCTGTTAATATTTAGTTTCTCCGGGGCCAGAGGTCAAGTGGCTGGCCGCCGGCAGAGGGCACGGCTACAAGCTTACCCTGTGGACCTATGTTTCGTTCCAGAATTCCCTCAATTTTCGCGCTGCTGATTGTGCTGTTCGCGTCGGTACTCTACCGCACCGTCCTGCGGGCACAAGACCGCGGCCCTGAGAAGTTGCCCGCCGATCCCCGGATTGCCGCGGCTCTGACGCAAGTTTCAGCGCAGCGGATTCAAGCCAACATAGAAAAACTAGTGAGCTTTCAAACCCGGCTCACGCTCTCCGCTCAGGATCCCGAGTCGATCAAGGCCGGCCACGGTATCGGAGCTGCGCGGGAATGGATTAAATCCGAATTCGAGCGCTACTCGCAGGAGTGCGGCGGCTGTCTCGAGGTCAAGACCGACAGCTTTACCGAAAGCCCCGCCGACCGGATTCCCCAGCCCACAGTAATCACCAATGTTTATGCGGTCCTGAAGGGCACCGACCCGGAAAGCGCAAAACGGATTGTGCTGGTCACCGGCCACTACGATTCGCGTAACAGCGACACATTTGATGCTAGCGGGGTCGCTCCCGGCGCAAACGATGACGCCAGCGGCACCGCCGTCAGCCTGGAATGCGCCCGCGTCCTGAGCAAGCTGAAGTTTCCCGCGACCATCATTTTTCTCACCGTCGCAGGGGAAGAGCAAGGACTGAACGGCAGCCATCATTTCGCCAAGATGGCGAAGGATCAGAACTGGGATATCGAAGCCGCGCTCAACAATGACATCGTGGGCGGCAATCGAAATCCGCAGCAGGACCCAAGTGTCGTTCGCGTTTTTTCGGAGGGCGTGCCGGTAGCGGCCACCGAGGCCGAACTGCGCCTGATCCGCAATCTGGGCGGCGAGAGCGATTCCGCGTCGCGCCAGGTCGCACGCTATATCGCTGAAATCGCGTGGACCTACGACACCGGGGTCAAGCCCTTGCTGGTGTTTCGCCTGGACCGCTATCTCCGCGGCGGCGACCATTCGTCTTTCAACCAGCAGGGCTATCCCGCCGTCCGCTTTACCGAATTTCGCGAAGACTATAACCACCAGCACCAGAACGTTCGCACCGAGAATGGCATCGAATACGGCGATTCGCTGAAGTTCGTTAATTTTGACTATGTCGCGAATGTGGCGCGGTTGAATGCCGCGACGCTAGCGTCACTGGCTTCGGCGCCGGCGGCGCCCGCCAAGGTTCGCCTGCAAACCAAAGAACTGGAAAACGATTCCACGCTGACCTGGGAAGCCTCGCCTGGCGCCTCTGCTTACGAAGTTCTGTGGCGAGGCACTTCCAGCCCAGAATGGGAACATGCGCAGGCGGTTGGCAACGTAACCCACGCCACATTGCCGCTCTCGAAGGATAATGTGATCTTCGGCGTGCGGGCACTAGATCAACAGGGCCACCGAAGCCTGGTGGTGGTGCCCCAGCCTCAAAGGTAAGAAAGTAGTAACATTTACTGTCCTAACAAGGCTGCATCTAAGAGCTTAAACGATCGGAGCTGATTGTGGCGCGAAGCCGGGAAATGACGTTGAGCCTGCCACCCTTCACTCGCGCGGTGATCTGGCTGCTGGCCGCGAATACGGCCGTCTTTTTATTGCTGGAACTGTTCAGCGTGGCGCTGCCGGATGTGGTGCGATGGGTGTTCGATTATCTCAGCCTCGTTCCCCAGCAGGTGGTGCAACATGGCTGGATCTGGCAGCTGGTGACCTACAGCTTTATCCATGCCGGTTTCTGGCACTGGTTCGGCAACATGATCGGCATCTGGATGTTCGGCTCCGCCTTTGAAGGGGCCTGGGGAACTCGGCGCTTTCTGGAGCTATATTCATTTGGCGTAGTCGGCGCCGCGTTGACGACGATCGCACTTTCCTACACCCACGTGCTGGGGAATCCCCTGGTGCCAACCGTGGGCGCTTCTGGCGGCGTGTTCGCAATCCTGATCGCATTCGGAGTGGTCTTCGGTGAGAACGAAATCCTGATGATTCCGTTTCCGGTCGCCCTGAAGGCCAAATATTTCGTGGCAATTCTGATTGTCGTCACCCTGGCATTCGCCATACAGGGCGGCGGCAATGTAGCTTATGTGGCCCACCTGGGCGGCCTGTTCTTCGGTTACATCTACGTAAAGTTTGTGCCCCGCAGCGGTCTTCCCCGTCTGGGGATGTCAGAACGCTACTTCGGCTTGCGCAACGGCTACTACCGCTGGAAGCGGCGCCGGGCGGCACGGAAGTTTGAAGTCTACATGCGCAAGCACGACCGCACCGTGACCTTCGACGAGCAGGGCAATTACATCCCGCCCGACGAAGAGAAGAAGAACGGCGGATCAAAGTCCGGCTGGGTCAACTAACTGGGCCATCGAAAGACCACGTGGCTGCTGACGTCGGGCTACTAGCGAGCGAGTCTCCGAAAGATCCTGAACGCCCTGCCACTGCCCCTGCCAGCGCCATCTTCGACTTCCCTTTGAATCCCAGGTCGTGCCCCGCGCCATCCACGATCAGCAATTGCGTTTTGGCCGGAATCATCTTCAGTGCCGATTGCATTTCTTCGACCGACCCAAAAGGATCGCGCGTCCCATGCACGAATAGCGCCGGCACACGCAATTCCGGCAGATGTTGCACCCGAAGCTGCTCCGGCTTGCGCGGCGGGTGCAGTGGATAAGAAAGCAGCAACAGGCCGGACACAAGACCGGGCTCCTCTGCGCACAACATCGTCGCCTGGCGCCCGCCGTAGGAATGCCCGCCCAGGAAGATACGTTTGCTGCCTAGCTTTTGCATCGCAGCCACGGCATTCCTGAGCCCTTCACGATCGCGCCCAGCGTCTCCCGGCCTGGGAGGACCGAAACTGCGAGCCTGTCGAAAGGGCAGGTCGTAGCGCAAAACACTAAAACCGGCGTCGGCAAACGATTCCGCCATCGCGATCAGGAGAGAAGTGTTGGCATTGGAGCCGGCGCCATGAGTGAGCACCAGCCCATCCCCGGCATTCCCTGCCGGAAGGTGAATGAATCCCCGCACCGGCAGATCGAATGAATCGTCGCTAAACGCCCGGACGATACCGCTCATAAAAGCCTTCGAAACTGACAACCGAGAACTCAAAACTAACAACTGGGTTTCTAAAATCAATAGCCGGTAGGCAATGCAGGGGGACAAACATCCAAAACGAATCAGGCGTTTCTTTTTCTCGTAGCCCCAGTTCTCGTAGCCGCAGCTTTCTTGCCAAGGCCCTTCTGCCGGGAAATCCCTCGCTCCTCTTCCGCCGTCACCAGATGCAATCGCATAAAGTTCGTCGAGCCGGACGCCATCTGCGTGCCCGCAACCACTCCTAACACGTCCCCTGTTTTCACGCGTCCGCGGCGAACCAGCTCCTGCTCGGCAGCGGACAACATTTCTTCCGCTGTAAGCGCCTGCGCACGCAGAACCGGCCGCACCCCCCAAAAAAGGTTCATGCGATTGCACACCGGAAGGGCGCGGCAGAAAGCGTAGATTTCCGCTTGCGGCCGATACTTCGAAATCAGCAGCGCGGTATTTCCGGTCTCTGTGAATACGGCGATCGCGCCCATGTGAAGATCCTCGGCGGCGTGGGCGATCGATTCGCAAATGGCTTCTGCAATCGACAACCGTCGCTGCTGGCGCCGGCGCGGCAGCGTGAACTCCGCCATATTGCTCTCGGCTTCGACTACGATCCTGGCCATCATGGCCACAGTTTCGCGCGGATAAAGGCCGGTGGCGGTCTCGGCCGAGAGCATCACCGCGTCAGTGCCGTCAAAAACCGCGTTGGCCACGTCACTGGCTTCTGCCCGTGTGGGACGCGGGTTTTCGATCATCGATTCCAGCATCTGGGTGGCAATGATCACCGGTTTGCGCCAGTCTGCGGCCCGGCGGATGACATATTTCTGAATCACCGGCACTTTCTCCGCTGGCATCTCCACGCCCAGGTCGCCGCGCGCCACCATCACCCCATCCGACGCTTCGAAGATATCTTCCAGCTGTTTCAGCGCCTGCGGCTTTTCCAGCTTGGCAATCACCGGCACCTCGCGGCCCCGGGCGGCAATAATCTGCTTTACGCCGCGAACATCGGCGCCGGAGCGAACGAACGACAGGGCCACCATGTCCACGCCGCTCTTCAGGCCAAATTCCAGGTCGGCACGGTCTTTGGCGGTGAGCGCAGGAATAGAGAGCGCAACCCCGGGCAGGTTGATGCCCTGGTGCTCGGCCAGCAAGCCGCCATTGACCACCTCGCACTCCACATCGCGGCCTCGGATCTGAGTAACACGCAACTCGATCAGCCCATCCGACAGCAGAATGCGCGCGTCCGGCCGTACTTCCTTGGCCAGCTCGGAGAATGTGGTCGAGATCAGGTTTGCTGTGCCGGCAACATTGCGGGGCGTGATGGTGACCTGCGAGCCCGTCTTCAACGCCACCGGTTCGTGCCCCTTGAGGCGTCCGGTTCGAATTTTTGGGCCCTGCAGATCCTGCAGGATGCAGATGGTGCGGTTCTCCAGTTTGGCGGCGCGGCGCAGGCGGGCGATATTACGCGCATGTTCCTGGTGGGTGCCGTGAGAGAAGTTCAGGCGGGCAACGTCCATGCCCAGGCGCATCAGCTCGCGGAGCATGGGTTCGGTGTTGCACGAGGGACCGATGGTGCAGATGATTTTGGCGCGACGGGTGGCCGCGGCGACGAGGTCCGCAGAAAGCTCTCCAGCAACAAGATCCAGCTTGCCTGGTTTCAAGTTCAATATAGGCGCGAGCGTCCCGCTCGTGCGTCCCCAATCCAAGTGATGCAGGTTTTATTGATTGTAATGCAGCGAAACGAAAAACGAGCACGAGCGGGATGCCCGCGCCTACATTAATCCGGCTAATGCCGTCTCAGGTTTGCGTTGCTTTCGATCAGCTCGATTCCCAGTCTCGCTCGCGGGAAGAGCATGGCGTTGAACTCCGCTCCTACCAGCACCACCAGCGAAATCATGTACATCCACACCAGCAGAGCGATGCCTACGCCCAGCGAGCCGTAGAGGATGCTGTAGTCGGCGTAGCGCTGCAGGTACCAGCCAAACAGGGTGGTAGCGGCAAACCACAACGCCGAAGCCAGAGTGGCGCCCGGCAACACGCTGTGCCAGGGTTGAGTGCGCGGCACCGCATTGTGGTAGATCAGGGCGATCACCGCGATGCTGGTAAGCCCCGCAATCAGCCAGCGAATGGCGGTCCACATCAGCAGAATGAACGGGCCGAACTCGTGGCCGAGCTCAAACAGAATTTGGGTTTCGATGCGATTGCCGAAAGCGACGAGCACGGTGGAGAAGGTCAACGGAATGCCGGCTAAGATCACGAGCGAGAACGCGATCATCCGTTCTTTTACCAGGCCCCAGGTCTTGGGCAGTTCGTAACAGCGGCGAAAGCCTTCCATCCAGGAAATCATCACGCCGGACGCGGTCCACAACGTGATCAGCGAGGCTGTAATTAACACTCCCACCGAGCGCTGCGTCGTGCCCCGGAGATAGGCCAGCGCGGTAGCGCTTCCGGCAGGCAGAATCCTGCCCAGGGCGTAGGAAATCTCCCGCGAGTATTCCTCGGTCCGGCGTGAAGTGGCTAGCATTGCTCCGATCACCAGCAGGAGAGGAAAGAAAGTAAGGATGGCGGAATAGGCCGAAGCTTTGGCGGTGGCGAACGCGTCATGCTGAAACGCGCGCCAGAAGGCGAGGCGAAGCAGGCGCAGGAAACGCAGCATCAGTGGCCCCAGAGTATTGTGCCGGGGCACGGCATGCAACTGTGAAGTGGAGCTACGTTCCTGATCCTGCAATCGTTGTGGGTTAGCGTGCATTAAGGGAACTCGTGCAAACAAACCGGACGAACAAAGGGGAGCGGGTACGCCACCCCTTCGTCCGTCCTGACTATCACCCGACCGTCCGTTACTCGGCCGTCAGTTCCTCGGTTTCGCCTTCCGTACGCATCAGCTCGAGCGCTCGCTCGGCTTCCTCGTAGGCTTGCGAAACCTCCTCTTGCACCTTGGCCGCGGCCTCTTCCATTTCCGGCGAGAGCCGCACGTTGCGGTAGTACTCCATGCCAGTGCCGGCCGGGATGAGCCGTCCGACGATGACATTCTCTTTCAGGCCGCGCAGGTGGTCGACCGCGCCCTGGATAGATGCCTCGGTGAGCACCCGGGTGGTCTCCTGGAACGACGCTGCCGAGATAAATGACTCGGTCGAAAGCGACGCTTTGGTGATACCCAGGAGCAACGGCCGGCCGGTTGCCGGTTTGCCGCCCTGAGCGATCACCCGCTCGTTCTCTTCGCGGAAGCGGAACTTGTCCACTTGCTGCTCCAGCAGGAACGAAGTGTCGCCCACGTCCTCGACCTTCACCCAGCGCATCATCTGACGAACGATCACCTCGATATGCTTGTCCGAGATGTTCACGCCCTGCAGCCGGTAGACTTCCTGGATTTCGTTCACCAGGTAAGACTGCAACTGCTTTTCACCCAGCACCGCCAGGATGTCGTGCGGATTGAGCGGACCATCCATCAGCGGTTCGCCCGCCTTGACCCGTTCACCTTCCTGCACGTTGATGTGAACGCCGCGCGGTACCGAGTATTCCTTTTCGGTGCCGTTGTCGGCGACCACGTACATCTTCCGCTGACCCTTGGAGACTTCGCCGAACTTGACCGTGCCATCGATTTCGCTGATGACCGCAGTCTCGCGCGGCTTGCGGGCTTCGAACAGTTCGACCACACGCGGCAGACCACCGGTGATGTCTTTCGTCTTGGTCGTCTCGCGCGGGATCTTGGCCAGCACGTCGCCGGGATGAGCGGTGTCGCCGTCCTGCACCATCAAGTGAGCGCGTGAGGGCATGAGATAGCGTTTGCTGGTCTTGCCCTTGATCACAATGGCCGGCTGGCGCTTCTCGTCGGGCGAATCCGCCACCACGTGCCGCGACAGTCCGGTCACTTCGTCCACTTCTTCGTGCAGCGTGACCCCTTCCTGCAGGTCTTTGAACTGCACCGTGCCGCCGATTTCGGTCAGGATGGAGAAGGTGTAAGGATCCCACTCGACCATGACCTGTCCGAGTGCGACCTGATCGCCTTCGTTGACCTTCAACTTGGCGCCGTACACGACCGCATAGCGCTCGCGTTCACGGCCCTTGTCGTCCACCACCGCAATCGAGCCCTGGCGGTTCATAACTACCAGGTCACCCGACTTCGATTTGACCGTCTGCAGCCCGATGAAGCGCACGGTGCCGTTGCTCTTGGCATCCAGACGCGATTGCTCGGACACCCGCGATGCGGTACCACCGATATGGAAGGTACGCATCGTGAGCTGGGTTCCAGGCTCGCCGATGGACTGCGCCGCGATGACTCCCGTGGCCTCGCCCAGTTCGACTAGCCGGCCCGAAGCCAGGTTGCGTCCGTAGCACATCACGCAGACCCCGCGCTTGGATTCACAGGTCAGCACCGAACGGATCTTCACCCGCTCGATACCGGCTGCCTGAATGGCGCTGGCGAGTTCCTCAGTGATTTCGTTGTTGATGTCCACGATCACCGCGCCGTCGTAGTCTTTGATCTTCTCGAGCGATACGCGGCCGACGATCCGGTCGCGCAGCGGTTCGATAATCTCGCCGGCTTCGACGATACCTTCGACGTAGATGCCGTCGACGGTGCCGCAATCGTACTCGCTGATGATCACGTCCTGCGCCACGTCCACCAGACGCCGCGTCAGGTAACCTGAATCGGCGGTCTTGAGAGCCGTGTCAGCCAGACCCTTGCGGGCGCCGTGAGTCGAGATGAAGTACTCCAGCACGGTCAACCCTTCACGGAAGTTGGCCGTGATCGGGGTTTCGATGATCTCGCCCGAAGGCTTGGCCATCAGTCCGCGCATTCCGGAAAGCTGGCGAATCTGCTGTTTCGATCCGCGAGCGCCGGAGTCCGCCATGACGTAAATCGGATTCAGCGCGCCTTCCTTGTCGCGCTGCTGCATCTGCCCGAACATCTCGTCCGCGACCTTTTCGGTAATCGCCGACCAGATTTCGATGACCTTGTTGTAGCGTTCGCCGTTGGTGATGGCACCGTCCAGGTACTGCTGCTGCACGGCCACGCCCAGCTTCTCGGCGTCCTTCACCAGGGTCTTCTTGTTGTCCGGAATGACCATGTCATCGATGCCGATGGAAAGACCGGCTTTCGTGGCATAGCGGAACCCGAGGTCTTTGACTTCATCCAGCATCTTGACCGTGGTTTCGAGGCCAAAGCGCAGGTAGCAGTATGTAACCAACTGTCCGATACCCTTTTTCTTGAGCAACCCGTTAATGAAGGGCATGCCCTCGGGAAGGTGATCGTTCAGGATGGCGCGTCCAACCGTGGTGTTGAGGAAGCCGCGCTCCAGGTTCACTGGCTCGGTGTGAATAATTTCCTGATCGTCATAGGCGGTCAGCAGATCAATCACTTCCCCGGTGTAGCGCAGACGAATCGGGCTCAGTGTTTCCACTTCGCCGGCTTCGAGCGCCAGCAGCACTTCTTCGATATTGGCAAACGCACGCCCTTCGCCCTTGGCGCCGGGCTTGCCCTTGGTCAGGTAGTACAGTCCCAGCACCATATCCTGTGTGGGGACAGTGATGGGTTGTCCGGACGCGGGCGACAGAATGTTGTGCGACGAAAGCATCAACACGCTGGCTTCAACCTGCGCTTCTGGAGAGAGCGGGATGTGTACCGCCATCTGGTCGCCGTCGAAGTCGGCGTTGAACGCGGTGCAAACCAACGGGTGGATCTTGATCGCTTTGCCTTCCACCAGCACCGGCTCGAAAGCCTGAATGCCGAGACGGTGAAGCGTGGGCGCGCGGTTCAAGAGCACCGGATGATCTTTGATGACTTCTTCCAGGATGTCCCAAACGATCGGTTCCTGCTGTTCCACCATTTCTTTTGCTTGCTTGATGGTGGTGCAGTGCCCGGTCTGTTCCAGCCGGTGATAGATGAACGGCTTGAACAACTCCAGAGCCATCTTCTTCGGCAAACCGCACTGGTGCAGCTTGAGTTCGGGACCAACCACGATCACCGAACGTCCGGAGTAATCCACGCGCTTGCCCAGCAGGTTCTGACGGAAGCGTCCCTGCTTGCCTTTGAGCGTGTCAGACAGCGACTTCAGCGGACGGTTGTTGGCGCCACGCAGCACGCGGCCACGGCGTCCGTTATCGAACAGGGCGTCCACAGCTTCCTGCAGCATGCGCTTTTCGTTGCGCACGATGACTTCGGGCGCGTGCAGGTCCATCAGCTTCTTCAACCGGTTATTGCGGTTGATGACGCGGCGATAAAGATCGTTCAAGTCGGAGGTGGCAAAACGTCCACCGTCGAGTGGAACCAACGGGCGAAGCTCCGGTGGAATGACCGGAATGACGTCCAGGATCATCCAGTTCGGCTTGTTGCCGCTCCTGCGGAAGGCCTCGACGACCTTCAGGCGCTTGGCGTACTTGAGCCGCTTCTGCAGCGAGTTCTCGTGCTTCATCTTCTCGCGCAGTTCGCCCGAGAGTCCTTCAATGTCAACCCGCTTGAGCAGTTCCTTGATGGCCTCGGCGCCCATCATGGCTTTGAAGCCCGCGGGACGGTATTGCTGATCCAGTTCGCGGTACTTGGCTTCGTCCTTGATGACTTCGTGATCTTTGACCGGCGCATCGCCGGGCTCGACCACTACATAAGCTTCAAAGTAAAGGACGGATTCAAGGTCGCGTAGCGAGATGTCGAGCAGGTGTCCGATACGGCTGGGCAGTCCTTTGAAGAACCAAACGTGCGAGCAGGGGGAAGCCAGCTCGATGTGGCCCAGGCGCTCACGCCGAACTTTTGACAACGTGACTTCCACGCCGCACTTGTCGCAGATGACGCCGCGGTGCTTCATCCGCTTGTACTTGCCGCACAGGCACTCCCAATCCGTTACCGGACCGAAAATGCGCGCGCAAAACAAACCATCACGCTCCGGCTTGAAAGTCCGGTAGTTGATGGTCTCGGGCTTGGTTACTTCGCCATGCGACCAGCTCCGGATCTTCTCGGGAGAAGCCAGGCTGATGCGGATGGCATCGAAATCGGCGATCGGGTTGGCCATGTCAAAGGGGCTAGAACGATACAAGGTGGTCCTCCGCTTTCCCGCGGCCGTACGCCGCCGCACGCGGCTCTTGAAATCGGTCGTTGGTCGTTGGCCATCGGTCGTTGGCCTAAACCAGCGAAAACCTCTAAGACTCGGCGGCCCAAGAGCAAGACCGCCGGCCTTTATTTCTTAAAATCGGTCGTTGGTCGTTGGCCGTTGGCCAAAACCAGCGAAAACCTCGCAGACTCTAAATCTGACTCGCACAGCATGCCGTCGTTGGCCAACGACCAAAGACCTACGACCAACGACGGTTCTCTTAATCCGCTGCCGCGCTCAAGACCGGCTTCTTCTCTCCGGCCTTGATCAGCTCCACATCCAGACAGAGCGACTGCAACTCGCGGATCAGCACGTTGAACGATTCCGGCACTCCCGGCTCCATGGCCGCTTCGCCCTTGACGATGGCCTCGTAAATCTTGGTGCGGCCATAGACGTCGTCGGACTTCGCGGTCAGCAGCTCTTGCAGAATGAAGGCTGCGCCATACGCTTCGAGAGCCCAGACTTCCATTTCTCCGAAGCGCTGTCCGCCGAACTGCGCTTTACCACCCAACGGCTGCTGGGTGATCAGCGAGTACGGCCCGATCGACCGCGCGTGGATCTTGTCGTCCACCAGGTGCGAAAGTTTCAGCATGTAGATGTAGCCGACCGTGACGGGCTGTTCGAACTTGTCGCCGGTCATGCCGTCGTACAAGTACGTCTTGCCCGACTCCGGCAAGCCCGACTGCTTGAGCAGGGCCTTGATCTCGCCCTCGCGCGAGCCGTCAAACACCGGCGATCCCATGAACACGCCCTTCTTCAGGCTGGGCGCCACCGCCATCAGTTCCTCATCGCTGAGGTCGGTGATGGTGTCGGCCAGAGTGGTGTCCTTGAACAACGCCTTGAGTTCGCGACGGATTGCTTCCTCCTTGGTGTTCTCGGCCAGCATCTCGGTGATCTTTTTGCCCAGCTCGTGTCCGGCCCATCCCAGGTGGGTTTCAAGAATCTGTCCCACGTTCATACGGGAAGGAACGCCCAGCGGATTGAGCACGATCTCCATCGGCGTGCCATCTTCGAGGTACGGCATGTCCTCGTCGGGCAGGATGCGGGCAATCACGCCTTTGTTGCCGTGACGGCCGGCCATCTTGTCGCCTACGCTCAGCTTGCGCTTCATGGCGATGTACACTTTCACCAGCTTGATCACGCCCGGTGGCAGCTCGTCGCCCTTGGTCAGCTTGTCTTTCTTTTCGTTGACGATCTTCTTCAGCACATCGATCTGACGCGAGGTCATTTCTTCGATCTCGTCGATCTGCTCATTCACCCGCGGGTCTTTATCGGCGTATTTAATACGCTTCAAATTGCGGGTTGAAATGCGCTCGATGGTGTCGCGATCGAGTACCGTGTCCTTGGTCAGCAAGCGCTTGTTGGTGCGCTCGTCGTGCAGATCGGCCTGCACTTCCTTGCCGCCCAGAATGTTGTCCAGGCGCTTCAGGCGCTCGTCGGTAAGAATCCGGATTTCGTCCGAAAGGTTCTTTTCCAGCTTGGCAATCTGCGCCGCTTCAATCGACTTGGCGCGCTCGTCCTTTTCCTGTCCCTTGCGGGAGAAGATCTTCACATCCACGATCACGCCTTCAATTCCCGGCGGACAGTAGAGCGAAGCGTCGCGCACGTCGCCGGCCTTTTCGCCGAAGATGGCGCGCAGCAGTTTCTCTTCCGGCGTGAGCTGGGTCTCGCCCTTGGGCGTGACCTTGCCGACCAGAATGTCACCCTGTTTAATTGAAGCCCCGATGCGGATGACGCCCGCTTCATCCAGATTGCGCAGCATGGATTCGCTGACGTTGGGAATGTCGCGAGTAACTTCTTCCGGACCGAGCTTGGTGTCGCGGGCTTCGATCTCATACTCCTCGATGTGTACCGAGGTGTAGTAGTCCTCTTTCACCAGCTTTTCCGAGACCAGAATTGCGTCTTCGAAGTTGTAACCGCGCCACGGCATGAACGCCACGAGCACGTTCCGCCCCAGCGCCAGCTCGCCATGATCGGTGCAGGGACCGTCGGCGATGACCTGCCCTTTGGTGACCCGCTGACCTTTCAGCACGATCGGCTTCTGGTTGATGCAGGTGTTCTGGTTGGAGCGCTTGAACTTGGTGAGCTGATAAATATCGCTGCCCACCTCGCGCGACAACTGTCCGGGATGATGCTCGCCTTCGACGCGCACGATGATGCGCTCCGAGTCAACGGAATCGATGATGCCGTTGCGCTTGGCCAGAATCACCGCGCCAGAATCTCGGGCGGTGACGCCTTCCATTCCGGTACCGACGATGGGAGCTTCGGCGCGCAGCAGAGGAACTGACTGGCGCTGCATGTTGGCGCCCATCAGGGCTCGGTTAGCGTCGTCGTGCTCGAGGAACGGCACCAGCGATGCCGCCACCGAAACCAACTGCTTCGGGCTGACGTCGATGTAATCGACTTCGTCGCGGCTGACCAGCACGAAGTTGCCGGCCTTGCGGGCATTGACCAGGTCGCCCACGATGCGGCCCTTGTCGTCGAGTTCGACGTTGGCCTGCGCGATGGTGTGCCGGTCTTCTTCCCAAGCCGAGAGATAGAACGAGAACGGCTCCAGTTCAGCCGCCCGCTTCTTCTTGTCTCTCAGTTCGCTGTTCAGCTTCTCGGCGTCGTGCTTCTCCAGATGGTCGCCGACCTTGTGCTCGCTGTCGCCGGCATTCACGATGCTGACGTAATCGAGCACGCGTCCGCCCTTGACTCGCCGGTACGGCGACTCGATGAAGCCGTAGTCGTTGATCCGGGCGTAGCAACTGAGCGACGAAATCAGGCCGATGTTCGGACCTTCCGGGGTTTCAATCGGGCAGATGCGTCCGTAGTGCGTCGGGTGCACGTCGCGGACTTCAAATCCCGCGCGCTCCCGCGACAGACCGCCCGGCCCAAGAGCGGAGAGACGCCGCTTGTGCGTGATCTCCGACAGCGGATTGGTCTGGTCCATGAACTGCGACAGCTGCGATGATCCGAAAAATTCGCGGATCGCAGCCATCACCGGCTTGGCGTTAACCAGGTCGTGCGGCATAGCAGTTGACATTTCCTGGTACACCGACATTTTTTCTTTGATCGCCCGCTCCATGCGGACCAGTCCGATGCGGAACTGGTTCTCCAGCAGTTCGCCGACAGCGCGCACCCGGCGATTGCCCAGGTGATCGATGTCGTCCACGGTGCCGATATTCTTGCGCAGCTTCAGCAGGTAGCGGATGGTGCCGTAGAAATCTTCCGGCTCGAGCGTGCGGTTGTCGAGCTTGCGGGCGTCCTGGTTCTCAAACAGCTTGATGTTGAACTTCAGCCGTCCTACCCGCGAGAAGTCGTACTTGCGCGGATCGAAGAACATGCCGTGGAAGAGCGCAGTCGCCGTGTCCAGCGTCGGCGGATCGCCCGGGCGCAGCTTGCGATAGATTTCGATCAGCGCCTCTTGCGGCGTCTTCACCGCATCGCGCTTAAGGGTCTGGCAGATCACCGTGCCCACGTCGTCGCGCTCGGGGAAGAACAGGTTGATCTCGACCACTCCGGATTCGAGAATCTTCGCAACCTTGTCGGCGGTCAGCTCGGAGTTGGCTTCGAGCAGAACTTCGCCGGTGGTGGTGTCGACCACGTCGCTCGCCACCCACGCGCCTTCGAGGTCCGAAACGTCGATCTCGATCTCGCTGATCTTTGCCTTCTGAATTTCCTTCAGGGTAGCGGCATTGATCTTGCGGCCCGAGTGCGCGATTTCCTCGCCCGACTTCGACTTGATGCTGTGGGCCAGCTTCATGCCCAGCAGGTTGGTCGGCTTCTCGCTGGTGGGATCCAGCGTCCAGTACAGCTTCTTGTCGCGAATGACCAGGCGGTCGACGGTGTAGAACGTCCGCAGAATATCTTCGCCGGAACGCAGGCCGAGGGCGCGCAGGAAAATCGTGCCCAGGAATTTGCGCTTGCGGTCAATACGCACGTACAGCACGTTCTTCTGGTCGTACTCAAATTCCACCCACGATCCGCGGTAGGGAATGATCTTGCCCAGGAAGTAGGTGCGGTTGTTGGCAGTTTCAAAGAACACGCCGGGCGAACGGTGCAACTGGCTGACGATCACGCGCTCGGTGCCGTTGACGATGAAGGTGCCATTCTCGGTCATCAAAGGCACGTCGCCGAAGAACACTTCCTGCTCTTTGATATCGCGAATGGAGCGGTTGCCGGTCTCCGCGTCCTTCTCGTAAATCGTAAGACGCATGGTGACCTTGAGCGGCGCGGAGTAAGTCATGCCGCGCTCCTCGCACTCGCTCACGTCATATTTCAGCTGCAGTCCCACCGGGTCGCCGCACTTGTTGCAGAAGTCCGGCGTATTTGCGTTGTAGGTGCCGCACTTGGTGCACAGCACTTCGCCGGGATGGAAGGGATCGGTAATGACGGTCGATCCGCAGTTCTTGCAAGTGGTGCGCAGGTGATGCAGTCCCTTGAGGTGACCGCACTTGCACTCCCAGTTGCCGATGGCGTAGTCCACAAACTCGAGTTGCGAGACATTGCGAAAATCGCTGATCGGAAACACCGACTGAAATACGGCTTGCAGCCCGGCATCATCGCGCTCGCTGGGCAACCGATCCATCTGCAGAAAGCGTTCGTAAGAGCGCTTCTGAACCTCGATCAGGTTCGGAATCTGGATGGTGGCTGGAATTTTTGAAAAATCAAAACGTTTACGGAAGGTATTGTTCTTCGACATTCAGAGGCTCCCAATCTTTCAAGCGCAGCCGGCGGCTGCGAAAAAGGCCCTTTGGTGGCGACGGGACCAGGCCCGTCCGGACAAGGTCGTCGATTACGCGACCCGCTTGTGTACGGTGATCGCGCTTACATGCCGCAGACACGAATGCGCCCTTGGGGGCATAGCTCCCCACGGGCGCCAGTTGCGGCGCATTGCGTCAATAAAATTTTTTCTTTCCGCGCCAGTTCTCAGGCCTGTTTCCGTCCCGCTCGTCACGGAACAGTTTGCCAACTGTGAGCGACTCAACTCCGCTTCCCTAGGTCGTTGGAGTGAAGAGCCGCCTTACCATGAAGTGGGAAGCGGTGTTATATAGATGCTAACACCCCCCGCCCAGGATTCACCAGTTAAATCGTCCAGCGAAAAACCATTCTGGGACAGGAGTTTAGCTCCATCTGACCCTATCCCAGGAATCCTTCGCCATAAACCGGCTCAGGATAGCGCCGCGAGGCTCAGACGCCCCGCAAACGCCGCTATTTCACTTCGACGGTTGCACCGGCGTCGGTAAATTTCTTCTTGATGCTCTCGGCTTCGTCCTTGGTGACGCCCTCTTTTACGGTCTTGGGAGCGCCATCGACCAGGTCCTTGGCTTCCTTCAAGCCCAGGCTGGTGACTTCGCGGACGGCCTTGATTACATTGATCTTATTGGCTCCTACCGCGGTCAAAACCACGGCGAATTCGGTCTTTTCCTCGGCCGGAGCCGCGGCAGCCGCCCCGCCAGCGCCCGCCACCATCACTGGGGCTGCGGCCGCAGCCGACACTCCCAGCTTCTCTTCAAGCCGCTTCACCAGGGCTGCCGCATCCAACAGCGACAAGCCAACGATTTGATCTTCCAACTGCTGCAGATCCGCCATTTGTCTAGTCTCCTCGAATTTTATGGTCTATCTATTCCGCTAATCGCCAGCCGGGTTTCCAGTGCGTCAGCCCTCTTTTCGCCGTGCCAGACAACAACGGCGTCAGGAACCGCGCAACCCCCGCTCTTGATAACCTTCCGGACTCGTGTGGCGCGGGCGCCCTCGCCCGCGTTTTTCCTGCCACCAGAAATCGTGCCTCTTGAACCGCCAGTCGCGGGCGAGGGCGCCCGCGCCACACAGGCCTAGGCTTCCTTGAACTTGTTCTTCTCCACGCCCTGGTTGATGACCACTGCCAGGTCTTTGCCCACGGCATTCATCACCGTGACCAGGCGCTGCGCTGGGGCGCTGATCAGGAACAGCAGCTTGGAGTAGATTTCTTCCTTTGAAGGCATGGTGGCCAGCGCCTGAATCTCTTTGATCGAGATCACGCGGCCTTCAACCACTCCCGCCTTGAAAGTGAACTCCGGATTGTCCTTGGCGTACTTGGAGATGGCCTTGGCCAGCGCCACCGGATCGCCCTCGGTATAGGCAATCGAAGTCACCCCGGAAAGATCCTTCAGAGCCGCTTCCGCCGGAGTCCCCTTGGCGGCGCGCTCCGCCAGCGTGTTCTTCACTACCCGATACTTGGCTCCGGAGCTGCGCAGGGTCTTGCGCAATTCAAAATCCTGGGCCACCGTCAGCTTGCTGTAGGTGGCAATCACCAGGCTCGACACTTTCTTCAACTCCGCGCCCAGCTTCTCAACCTGCTCGACTTTTTTCGCTCTGCTAACCGCCATGATTCAATCCCTCTAGAATATCTGTGTGTGTTGTCATCCTGAGGCGACAGCTTCATCGTCGCCGAAGGATCTGAGCGGCCTGCGATGAGCGTTCGACCGCGACGCGGTCGAAACTAAGCGCGAACATCGCGCCTAGGCCGCTTCCCTATTAAGCCTTCGCCGCCGCTTCCACCTGTGCCGTGTCAATCGAAATTCCCGGCCCCATGGTGGAACTCAGATAGCAACCCTTGATGTACTTGCCCTTGGCCACAGTCGGCTTGGCCTTGATCACGCTGCTGATCACGACCGTCGCATTCTCCACCAGCTTGTCCGGGGTAAACGAAATCTTGCCCACGGGAACGTGCACCAGCGCGGTCTTGTCGGTGCGGAACTCGACTTTGCCGGCCTTCACTTCCTGCACCGCCTTGGCCACGTCGAAGGTCACGGTGCCGGTCTTCGGATTCGGCATCAGACCTTTCGGTCCCAGCACCTTGCCCAGGCGTCCGACCGACTTCATCACGTCGGGAGTTGCGATCAGGGCGTCGAAGTCGGTCCAGTTCTCTTTGTTGATCTTCTCGACCATTTCTTCGCCGCCAACGTAATCGGCGCCCGCGGCTTCGGCTTCCTTAATTTTGTCGCCGCTGGCGATGACCAGAACCTTCTTCGACTTCCCCAGACCGTGCGGCAGCACCACGGTGCCGCGCACCATCTGGTCGGCGTGCTTGGGATCGACTCCGAGACGCATGGTGATTTCCACGGTCTCGTCAAATTTCGCGAATTTAACCTTTTGCAGCAGCGGCACCGCATCCTTGAGCAGATACGGACGCGCTTCGACTGCCTGCCGCGCCTTGGTAATGTGCTTGCCTGCTTTTTTCATTTTTCTTCCTGTCTCCCACCGCTGAACGTTGTTCCGATCAGCCGTAGTGATTTTCGACAACTTGACTTGGTAATTGTGTAATTGGGTAATTCTGTAATTTGAAAACCAACACTGCCAAGATTTCCAATTGCCCAATTACATCATACTCTTCTTTACCCAACGACTTCAATGCCCATGGAGCGCGCGGTTCCGCGCACGCTCTTCATCGCGGCTTCCACCGACGCGGCATTCAGGTCCGGCATCTTCTGCTTGGCAATGTCTTCCACCTGCTTGGCGGTCACCTTGCCGACTTTGTCTTTATTCGGTGCACCCGATCCCTTGGCGATCCCCGCGGCGCGCTTCAGCAGAATCGAAGCCGGCGGAGTCTTGGTGATAAAGGTGAACGAGCGGTCGCTGTAAACCGTGACCACCACCGGGATGATGAGCCCTTCCAGTTCCTTGGCCCCGGTGCGGGCGTTGAACTGCTTGCAGAACTCCATGATGTTGATCTGGGCCTGGCCCAGAGCTGGACCCACCGGCGGCGCCGGCGTAGCCTTGCCCGCCGCAATCTGAAGCTTTACCGAGCCTGTAGCTTTCTTTGCCATTTAGACTAACCTCTTAAAATTCGGCGCGCTTCCCTACGCCGCCACTTTCTCCACCTGATTAAACTCAAGCTCCACCGGCGTCGACCGTCCGAAGATCGTGACCATCACTTTCAGCGTCTCGCGGTCTTCGTTGACTTCATCCACGATGCCGGTAAAGCTGGCAAACGGACCCTCGGTGATGCGTACCGTCTCGTTCTTCTCGAACTTGACCTTAAGCTTGGGCTTGTCCTTGGCCTCACCTACGCGATAGACGATGTGCTGAACTTCTTCCTCGGAGAGCGGAGTCGGCTGCTGCCCGGTGCCCACAAAGCCCGTAACCCGGGGCGTGGATTTCACCACGTGCCAGACGTGGTCATCCATGTCCATTTCCACCAGCACGTAGCCGGGATAGAACATGCGCTCGACGGTGTACTTCTTGCCATTGCGGACTTCGGTGACCGCTTCGGTGGGGATCAGCACCTTGCCGATTTTTTCCTGCAGCCCGAAAGCCTGAACCCGCGACTCCAGTGACTCTTTGACCTTGCGTTCGAATCCCGAATAGGAGTGGATGATGTACCACTTCATGTTGGGATTGCGAGGAGCCTCGCCGCCGGGAGCCGCATTTTCCCCGCCGCTTGATCCGGCTTCGTTTTTTTCTTCATCCTGCATAGATTGCTCTGTGCTGGTCTGCTGTAACACTTCGGTTCCTTCCCTAGACTCCGGTGATCCCAGACTCGTCTTAAATCAGTGGTGTCCGAAATAACGGAACACCGAGTCAATGGCATGCCCGATCACCAGGTCCACCGCCCAGAAATACGCCGCAAACAGGAAAACCGTGACAATCACCACCACCGTGGTGGCCTGCACTTCCTTGAACGAGGGCGCCGTGACCTTCTTCATCTCGGTGCGCACGTCGTTGTAGAAAGTCTTGATCCGCTCGGGCCAGGACTTGATGCGATCGCCGAAATTGTCACCGGCAGCTGCGAGTGAATTTGCCATCTTCTTCGTCTCGACTCCCATCAAGTACCTGTCCGTTTCATCCCTCAAATTCTGGCAGGGGCGGAGGGATTCGAACCCCCAAGTTCGGTTTTGGAGACCGACAGTTTAACCGTTGAGCTTACGCCCCTGAATTCATTGACGAATTGACCGATTTGCGGATTGTCGAATTTGGAAATTCGTAAATCCATAAATTCGGCAATTCGACAATTATTTCACTTCCTTGTGCGGCGTATGCTTGCGGCAGACGCGGCAGAATTTCTTCAACTCCAGCCGCTCCGTCATGGTCTTCCGGTTCTTGGTGGTCGAATAGTTCCGCTCTTTGCAATCACCGCACTGCAATGTAATGATCTCTCGGGGCATAAAACAGCTCCTAAGCTTCTAACTCAAACCTTCTGAGAACTGAAAACCAGAAACTGAAAACTGGGTTCCTTTATCTTCAGTATCTTCAGTTCTTCGTATTCAGTTGCCAGTTCTCAGTTTTGCGCTCTCGATCCCGCTACTGAATAATCTCGCTGATGGTGCCCGCGCCTACCGTGTGCCCGCCTTCGCGGATGGCAAAGCGCAAGCCCTTTTCCATGGCCACTGGCGTGATCAGCTCAATCACCAACTGCACGTTGTCGCCCGGCATCACCATCTCGGTCGCCGGCGGCAGCTCCGCTACTCCGGTCACATCCGTCGTCCGCAAGTAAAACTGCGGCCGGTAACCTTTGAAGAATGGCGTGTGTCTTCCACCTTCTTCTTTGGTCAAAATGTAAACCTCTGCCTTGAACTTGGTGTGTGGAGTAATCGATCCACCCTTGGCCAGCACCATGCCGCGCTCGACGTCTTCTTTCGCGATGCCGCGCAGCAGCAGGCCGGCGTTATCGCCCGCCAGACCTTCGTCCAACTGCTTCTTGAACATTTCGACGCCGGTCACCACCGTCTTGCGGGTGTCGCGGAAGCCCACGATTTCCACTTCCTCGCCGACTTTCACTTTGCCACGCTCGATTCGTCCCGTCACCACCGTGCCGCGGCCCGAGATCGAGAAAATATCTTCGATCGGCATCAGGAACGGCTTGTCCAGTTCACGCGCCGGCTGCGGAATGTACTTGTCCACCGCCGCCATCAATTCATCAACCTGCTTCTCCCACTTGGCTTCGCCATTCAATGCGCCCAGCGCCGACAGACGCACCACCGGAATATCGTCACCCGGAAACTGATAGGTCTTCAGCAACTCGCGCACTTCGAGCTCGACCAGGTCGAGCAGCTCGGCATCATCGACTGCGTCACACTTGTTGAGCGCCACCACGATGTAGGGCACGCCTACCTGCCGCGCCAACAGCACGTGCTCGCGGGTCTGCGGCATCGGACCATCGGTGGCGGCGACTACGAGAATCGCGCCATCCATCTGGGCCGCGCCCGTGATCATGTTCTTGATGTAGTCGGCGTGGCCCGGGCAATCCACGTGCGCGTAGTGACGGTTCGCCGTCTCATACTCCACGTGCGCCGTGGCAATGGTGATGCCACGAGCCTTCTCTTCCGGCGCGTTATCAATCGAGTCAAACGACCGGAACTGGATCTTCGGGTTGTGCTTCGACAATACTTTCGTGATCGCCGCCGTCAACGTGGTCTTGCCATGGTCAATGTGACCAATCGTCCCTACGTTGCAGTGCGGCTTATTGCGGTCAAATTTCTCTTTCGCCATATCTTGCCGTGCCTTGTTCCTTCCTTCAGAAATATCTGGAGCGGGAGACGGGAATCGAACCCGCGACCAACAGCTTGGAAGGCTGTGACTCTACCACTGAGTTACTCCCGCTTTAAACCCAGCCATCAGCTTTCAGCCGTCAGCCCTCAGCTACAACCCTGGCCCCGGCCAATTCCATCAATCCTTCGCCCTGCAAACCTCCCGTGCATGCAGCTTGAGATCTTCGACTGCGGGCTCCCGCTCCGCTCACGCCCGCAAAACGCCTCAACTCGTGGAGCCGATGACCAGGATTGAACTGGTGACCTCTCCCTTACCAAGGGAGTGCTCTACCAACTGAGCTACATCGGCTTGAATCAGCCCTCAGCTTTCAGCCGTCAGCCCTCAGCTAAAACCACCGGCCCGGCGACGCCTTTTCCGCTTAACTTCTCATTACTCAGACTCGCTCTCGCCATCCGGATGCATCACATCGTGACGGCGCAGCCAGGTCTTGAGTGCGAACATCGCCAGAACCGCCAGAGTGGCGAAACGGATTCGCGGATCGCTCAAGGTTGCCCACGACAGCGCGCCCAGGACCACGAAGGCAGTCAGCGCAATGTAGAGACGATTCATTCAAGTCTCTGGTGCACAGGGAAGGATTCGAACCTTCGTACCTCCGAGGAGGGGCAGATTTACAGTCTGCTGGCTTTAACCACTCACCCACCTGTGCAGAACTGCAGAACAGTCCGGCCGTTCTACTTCATCCGGTTTTCATCGCAGATATTCCCGCCAGCGTACGGAGATCGTTCAGACGGATTTGCAAACGCACCAATGCTTGCAAACGTGAAGAACAGAAATGCGCGCGAGTATGCTATCGCACGCAAACACCACACTTGGAAAATTCCCTTATGGAGTGCCGTTGGAAAATCTGTTAAGCCGCCGCGCCGCGCCCAATATCCTGCGTCCAGAATCAATGCTGGAGCTGGCGAAGGGATTTGAACCCCTGACCCTCTGATTACAAATCAGATGCTCTACCAACTGAGCTACGCCAGCAGTTCTTCAGGTCGCGCTGCGTCCCTTCACAGGGACAACACGCCCTTCTGATCCCTTCCTGATGTCCGGGACAATTCTAAAAGTTACCATAACGGCATTTTGCGTGCAAGCGGATCACGGGAACCGAGGCACCGCGCTAGCGCTGCGTTGAGGCTTGGAGCGGCGGGGTTCGCAAAGGATAATCCACCACGATCAATTTCCCGCTGGAGATGGCTTTCACGGAATGCAAGGCGTTTGGCGGAACGATTCCGACAAAACCAGGACCCAACCGCTGGGTAACGCCGTCAATCGCCAGTTCCAGTTCGCCTTCGATAACGTGGTAGACCTCTTCCTGAGGATGGAAATGCTCATGAATCGAGGAGCCCGCGTCGAACTCGTAATGCGCGAATGTCATGCTTGGAGAATCGAAATAGCGGCCACGCCAGCCTGGCAGCCGTTCGATAGTCGGTAGTTTGCTGGTGTCGATGAATGCCATGTTCGCTCCCTGGCGGTCTTTTCTAATTTTACGTATCCCAGTCAGACCTTGCCAGAATGTTCACTCGTCGCGATGACGGCGGAACTCGACCAGTGGCGCCGGCGTCCCGCCGGCTGGCCGGGCGGCGTCTCGCCGCCCCCATCGCCAGCGCCAGCAAAGAAGCTTCAGTCCGAGCTCACCCGCAACACCTCGGCGGGCGGGACGCCCGCCGGACAGCCGGCGGGACGCCGGCGCTACAAATTCAATGCCGCTGCGTTCCCGGCAAACTGTGGCAGACTGTAATCATGCCCAAGCGCAATCTGCGGATCATCAAACGCGTCAAGAACGTTCCGGTCATCGGAATCTGTGAGGCCTGCAAAGTCCAGTTTCAGGCGGAGCACCAGCCGGCGGGTCAGCAAGCAAGGGCGCAGGCGGTGATTCAGCAGCAGTTCAATGCGCACAAGTGCCCGGCCCCGGTCACCGAAAGCTAGCACGAGCGTGAACGCTCGCGCCTACACACTTGCGACTACTGAACTTCCGCGTAGACGCTTTTGACGAATCCGGCGGCGTTGGTATTAGACCAGTCGGGGTGCTGCGTCTTGAGTTCGGCGCTGATCTGTTTCCCGGCATCATCGAGCGCCACACCCTGCTGTTTGAGAGCGAGCGCTCGTGTGCGGATTTCGGAGATCAGGTCCCATTCCGCTGACACCAGCGAGCCGTCGCCGGGAGCGCTATGGTCGGGCAAGACATGCGCGACGTTCAGAGCGGCTACCTTCTCCAGCACGGCAAGCCAGGTCGCAGGAGTGCCGCCGTCGCCGAAGATATTCGGCATGGTCTTGTTCTGCACCACGTCGCCTGAAATCAGGGTGCGGTCGGGTTCGACAAGAGTCAGCTCATCGCCTTTGGTGTGGGCTCCTCCGAACCAGAGCAGGCGGGCCGTAACCCCGCCCAGGTCGATGGTCGCCTCCCGCTCGAAAAGCACGTCGGGCGAGCGCAGTGCGACGCCCGCCAGCAGCTCTTTATTCTGCGCCGAGCGCTGGCTGAACATGTCGATCATCTCCTGCCCGTGCTTTTCCATCTCCCCCTGCTGCACCGCGTCGCGGATCAGAATGGTTCCGGGAGGAAAGCCGGGCTCGCCAGCAGCGTGCTCGGGATGGAAGTGCGTGGTGGTGAGAAAGAGCTTCTGATTATTGGGCGCAAGTTTAGCCGCCACGCGCGCCGCAGTGGCTCCATTCTTCGGACCCAAACCCGTATCGACGACCAGCGTCGCGCGGCTGCCGACCACGATGGCAATGTTCGGGAAGCCCATGATTGCCCAGACGTGGTCGGAAATCTTCGTCGGGTTCTCGCCGACCATGGGCTGGTTCATCTGCGCGAATGCGCTGGTGGCGGCGAGTGCGGCAAAAGCGAGAAGTACCGACAGTGACTTCATAGCGGAGATTATCTGACAGAATCGCATCTTGTAATCAGGCGATTACAAGGGAATTAATGACGCAACGCCCTACTCGGTCCTGATCCGGCTCTGCCTACTAGCTCGATCGCGAGCCAGCGTCGGCCTCACCATCCAGCACGTGAAGCGGGACTTCGGGTCAAGAGCACCCCGCTCACGACCATGCCCCACACCAGCCCTATGGCGGGCGAGACGAAGCGCGAATAGACACCGTCCGCTGCCCATAGTCCGCCGCTCAACCAAGTGGTGCCGCCTAGCAAGACGAGCACGACGGCGGCGACCCCGGCCGCGAAGAGCGTGTTCGAGATCAGCCGGGCCCGCCAGAGCCCGAACGCCGCGGACATGATCAGCATCGCGCGCGGGAACGAAGTCAAGACGAAGCCTGCCCATACAAAGTCGTTCAGGCCCGATGTGAGCATGTGATTTCCCGAGCTGGCGATGGAGTACGCGAGGGCTGCGACCACCGCGACGAGCAAGAGGAAAAGCGCTCCAAGAGCGGCACTGGAGGCGGTAGCCGCCGCGCCCCAACCGTCTTTTCCCGCATCCGCCAGGGTGGTCCTGAGCGCCGCCGCGAACCACATGAGATTGAGGACAGCCAAGCCGTAAAACACTGCCGCGATCAGAATCCGCATGCGATCGCCGTCGTAGAAGGCTGCCAGCGCGTCGGCCGATGCGCCGACTTGCGGCTGATGGCCGTGGACGATGTACGCGACTATGAAGCAGGCGAGGGACTGGATGCCGGCTGTCCGCCACAAGCGTTCCCAGAACGCGGGGGTTGTGTAGACGCTGGCGGAGGAGGTCGTGCCTGTAGATGCGCTCATGAGAATCTCCTTTCGAACTTAATCGGATCGGACGCGACGGGAAATACAGCAGAAGAGTATATACGCAGTTTTCGTCCAATGAGGCTGCGGTCGGCTTGTCGAAATTCGAGCTATGTCCGTGCTTGCTTGCCCTCGATTGAGGGCGAGTGACGGGCAATCCGGAAGCTAGCTGTTGTTAACGGGCGATTACACTCGCACAGCGAGCTAGGTCCGCGCGCTCCTTCGAGACCAACCTCATCCTGGCCCGGCTCGAATTCCAGCACCTCCCAGCGCCGTGTCTCGCGGGGTGTAGCAAATCCCCTCGTGCCGTATATACCCTTCCTCGCGTTGACTTGCTTCTCCACCGCCCCTAACATGGCGTCGCGGTATTTCTGCGCCCTGCGCACTCATGATCGACCAAATTAAGATTGGCTAAACCATGATCGGCCAGACCATCTCGCACTACCGCATTGTCGCCAAACTGGGCGGCGGCGGGATGGGTGTGGTTTACAAAGCCGAAGACACGCGGCTGCATCGCTTTGTCGCTCTCAAGTTCCTGCCCGATGAAGTTGCCAGAAATGCCCAGGCCCTCAGCCGCTTTCAGCGCGAGGCGCAGGCAGCTTCGGCGCTGAACCATCCCAACATCTGCACCATCTACGACATCGGCGAGGAGAGCGGCCAGGCGTTCATCGCCATGGAATACCTCGAGGGCGTGACCCTGAAGTACCTGATCGCCGGGCGTCCGGTGGAGATGGACACGCTGCTGGCGCTCTCCATCGAAATCGCCGATGCGCTCGACGCGGCGCACGCCAAGGGGATTATTCATCGCGACATCAAGCCGGGAAATATTTTTGTCACCGAGCGTGGTCATGCCAAGATTCTGGATTTTGGCCTGGCGAAAGTTACCGGCGCGAGCGGCACGATGGATGCCGCGGGAATGCAGTCGCAGGCCACTGCGATGACCGACGAGCACCTGACCAGCCCGGGCTCGACCCTGGGGACCGTGGCTTACATGTCTCCCGAGCAAGCCAAGGGCAAGGAACTCGACGCGCGTACCGACCTGTTCTCCTTCGGCGCGGTGCTGTACGAAATGGCCACCGGCACTCTGCCTTTTCGCGGGGACACGTCGGCTCTCATCTTCAACGCGATTCTGGAACGCCTTCCCACGCCGCCGATCCGTCTCAATCCGGATCTTCCCGGAGAGATGGAACGCATCATCAGCAAGTCGCTGGAGAAAGATCGCAATCTGCGCTACCAGCACGCCGCCGACATGCGCGCCGATCTGCAACGCTTGAAGCGCGACACCGACACCAGCCGCGCGGTTGCAGCCAGTTCGGGCAGCGTGGCAGTGGCCCATGATTCCGCGCCGCAGTCGCCTTCCGGGCAGGCAATAGCGCAACCCGGATCCCATCCGTCCCATCCATCAGCGGCTGGGCCCGAATCGGCGGCGGCGTTGGCTTCGATTCCTTCATCCTCTTCGGTCAAGATCGCAGCCGCAGTTGGCTCCGAGCCCGCGCGAAAGATAAAGATCTGGAAGATTGCCGTTCCGGTCGTGGCTTTGCTGATTGCAATTGCCGCCGGCGGTTTCTTCTATTCGCGCCGGATGTCAAAGCTGACCGAGAAGGATTCCATCCTGCTGGCTGACTTCGTCAATACCACCGGTGACGCCGTTTTTGACGGAACCCTGAAGCAGGCGCTGGCGGTGCAACTCGAGCAATCGCCGTATCTGAACGTTCTTCCGCAATCGCGGATCCGGGCGGCGTTGGGTCTGATGGGCCGGTCTCCCGATGAGCGTTTGACCAGCGATGTGGCGCGGGAAATCTGCGTGCGGGATGGCGTGAAAGCCATGCTGACCGGCTCCATTTCTGCCCTGGGCAGCCACTATGTGATCAATCTGAATGCGGTCAACGCACAAACCGGCGACTCATTGGGACAGGCGCAGGTCGAGGCCGAAAGCAAAGAACAGGTGCTGAAGTCGCTGGACCAGGCGGCTTCCAGTCTGCGACAGAAGCTGGGCGAGTCGATCGGGTCGGTACAGAAATTCGCCACCCCGCTGGAACAGGCCACGACCTCTTCTTTGGAGGCATTGCAGGCCTTCACCCTGGGGCAGGCCGAGCACTCGAAGCTGGAAGACGAGAAAGCGGTTCCATATTTAAAGCGCGCTATCGAACTCGACCCGAACTTCGCCATGGCGTACGCCACGCTGGGCGTGGTCAACGGCAACATGACGCAAACCAATCAGCAGCTGCAGAACCTGGGCAAGGCTTTCGAATTGAAGGATCGGGCGAGCGAACGCGAAAAGCTTTACATCTCGGCTCACTACTACAGCGAGGTCACCCGAGAGATCGATAAGGCCGCCGCGATTTATGAGCAGTGGAAACAGACCTATCCCCGCGACTCCGTGCCATGGGACAACCTGGCGCTGCTTTACGAGTCGGCGGGACAGCCGGAAAAGTCCCTGGCCAATGCCAGCGAAGCGCTGCGGCTCAGCCCGAATGATAGGTTCGCGTATGCCAATGTGGCCGATGCTTACACGTCACTTGGTCGCTACGACGAAGCCATGGCCGTTATGGCACAGGCCACTGCCCGGGGATTGGGATCTCCCACCGACAATTTTTCGCTTTACACCATGGCGTTCGACCGTGGCGACAAGGCTGCTATGCAGCACGCCGTGGAATTGGCAAAAGGACCATCGGTTGAACCGATCATGTTGTTCCTCGTAGCCCAGGGACAATGCGCATTGGGTAAGATACAGAGTGCCAGGCAAAGCTTCGCCCAGGCAGTCAGTTCAGCTCAAAATTCCGGTCTTAAGGAGCTGTCCGGCGGGATTCGACTGCTCGACGCCGCTTGTTTGGCCGAGACCGGCAATCAGTCACTCGCCCGGCAGGTAGCATCGCAAGCCCTGGCCTCTTCTGACGATCGCGACACTCGCGTGGAAGCGGCCTGGGTATTCGCCCGGGCAGGCGACGCCAGCCAGTCGCAGAAATTGATTGAACAATTGGCCAAGGAATTTCCCACCGATACTTTGCAGAACTCGGTCTGGCTGCCGGTGGCACGGGCGACCAACCTGATAAGAGCCAATCAGCCGGGGCAGGCGGTTGATGCTCTGGAAGCTGCGGCGCCTTACGAGTTTGGCGCACCTCCGAGCGGCGCCATGTATTGGCCCATGTATGTTCGCGGGGAAGCCTACCTGCGTTTGCGCAATGGAGCGAAGGCCGCTACGGAGTATCAGAAGATTCTGGATCATCGGGGCATCGCCCCGAATAGTCCGCTTCACACTCTGGCCCTGCTGGGATTGGGGCGCGCCTATGCCCTGCAAGGAGATTCCACCAAAGCCAAGCAGGCTTACCAGGACTTCTTTGCCAAATGGAAGGACGCCGACCCCGATGTCCCTATCCTCAAGGATGCAAAGGCGGAATACGCCAAGCTGCAATAGCCTAGTGTAGGCGCGAGCGTCCCGCTCATGCTGTTTTCGGCCTGATTCCGAGCGCTCCTCCCCCAAGGCTTCCCTATGGCCGCCTGCCGCCAGATGGTATGATTATCACTCCCTGACCGTCGCTGGCGGCGCTGGCATTCGAGCTCGGCCGTCGTGAACGGTCATACTTCATGCGCAGAAGACGTACCCTTCTCATCCTGTCCGGGTTCGTGCTGTTCGCAGCCGCCGTTGCCCTGCTTGTAGTGTTGCGCAAGCACGCCCCGCCTGAACCAGCCCGCCTGCTGCCTGGCGCGGACGGCTACTTTTACGCTGACCTGAAATGGATACGCCGCGCCCACATCGCGGGTCAGATGCCCGATGTGCCTCATGAGCCGGAGTACGAGCAGTTCATCCAGGCGACCGGTTTTCAGTTCGAGCGCGACCTCGACCAGGCAGCCTTTGCCATCCATTATCCGGAGGTCAAGCCTGGGGCCAAGCTGGCGGTTCCTCCTCCTGCCCGGTTTTCCGAGGTCTTCGTAGGCAGGATTGATGGCCAGCGCCTGCGGGCTTATCTGGGCAAACTCGCAAGTTCGGTGGACGACTACAATTCCATCGATATCTACAACATCCCGCTCGAGGGCCGCACCCTTCGCGTTGCCATTCTGGGCTTCGATACGGTGGCTGCCTCCAACCACGACAACCCGTTGGTGATTCGCGGCATTGTCGACCGTTCGCGCAAGCTGGCGTCCCCGTTCGCCGGGCCCGCGTTGTTGCGCCATTTTTACAAGTACGTGCCTTTCGCCAGCCTGGGATGGGCGATCTTCAAAGTCGATCCCGTGGACAGCTTGCCCAGCAGTAGTGCCCTGTCGTTCCTGTTTACCAAGCCGGCCACGGTGGTGGCCTCGGCGCGGTATCTGGGACGAGTACACTTCCGGGCCGAAGCCTTCACCGGCAGCAGCGACGATGCTCACCGCCTGACCGAGCAGCTGGGCACGTTTCTCCAGCTCTTTCACACCGCTGAGGGTACGGTCTCGATGCCGGGCAACGATCCCGACGTGAAGGCGTTCTTCGACGGATTGAAGGTGCAGCAGCACGACGATCGCACCGTGCTGACGGCTGCCATCCCGCCCGGATTCCTGCGCAAAGCTGTCGCAGCTCCTCCTGTCGAAGAGGTCCCGGAACCCACGCAGCCGACGACGCCTCCTCCAGCCGGCAAGCACCCCAACAAGTAAGCTGAAACATTTTCAATCTGAGCGGCATCTGTTTGGATTGAGCTGAAAGACTGCGGTAAACAGGGCTTGCGGTCAGCGACTGACGTTCCAAATTGATTGAGGACCAATTCGGTCCAACAGGTACAATAACCCCGGATGTCTACTCTTCCTCTTCCCATTGCGGCGTTTCTGGCGGGGCTGGTGTCGTTTCTCTCGCCCTGCGTTCTGCCGCTGGTTCCCGGCTATGTGTCGTTGATTTCAGGCGCGGGAGTCGAGGAACTGAAGGCGCCGGAATCGCGCCTGTTCAGCAAAGTGATGCTGAATTCGATTGGCTTCATCCTGGGATTCAGCGTCGTCTTCATCACCCTGGGTGCGATCTCCACCGAAGTGGGCCAGCTCCTGGCGCGCTACAAATCGCTGCTGGCGCAGATTGCGGGCGTAGTGATTATCCTGTTTGGCCTGCATTTGACCGGTTTGTTCAAGATCAAGGCGCTCTACACCGACGCGCGTCTGCACAGCGTCAAGGGTGGAAGCACGCCCTGGGGAGCGTTCCTGATCGGTTTTGCTTTCGCCTTTGGGTGGACGCCGTGCGTCGGCCCGATTCTGGGAGTGATCCTCACCTTTGCCGCCGCCCAGGATTCGGTGACCAAGGGGATTTTCCTGCTGGCGGTGTACTCGATGGGGCTGGCGGTGCCCTTTTCTGCTGACCTCGCTCGGGATCGAACGATTTCTTAAGTTTTACAAACGTTTTCGCATGCACATGCATGCTCTGGAAGTGGCCAGCGGCGGGTTGCTGATTGTGCTGGGAATTCTGCTGGTGATTGGGCGCTTCACCATCATCTCGAATTATTTGTCGTTCCTGAACCGGTTCGCGCTTTGATGGTTGCTCACGATTCGCAATGGCAGTTCTGCAAACATCTGATTCGCGCTATTAAGAGGAGTTTGTCGTGAAACGCGATCCTGTCGTCATTATCGTCGTCGCCATGGTGGTAACCGTCATGCTGGTTGTCGGCTTCCAGGTGTCCCGGCGCAACTCCGGCCGGATTGCCAGCGCTGGCGCCAATATGAAAGGCCAGACGGCGCCGGACTTCACCCTGGACTCGCTCGACGGCAAGACCGTCCATCTTTCCGACTTCCGCGGCAAAGGCGTGCTGTTGAATTTCTGGGCGACCTGGTGCCAGCCCTGCAAGATCGAGATGCCGTGGTTCGCCGAGCTGCAAAAGCAGTATGGGCCGCAGGGATTGCAGATTGTCGGCATTGCCATGGACGACGCCAGCCCGAAAGAGATTGGCGAGTTTGCCCACGACCTGGGCGTGAACTATCCCATTCTGGTGGGCAAGGAAGCTGTGGGCGACGCCTATGGCGGAGTTCAATTCCTGCCGGCAACCTTCTACATCGGACGCGATGGCAAGGTGGTGGACAAGGTGTTCGGTCTAAAGGGACGAGGCGAGATCGAAGATAGCATCAAGAAGGCATTGGCCGAGGGCCAGGCCGTGCAGGCGCAAAAGTAACGTAGGCGACGGCTCCGAATCCTTCTAACATTCCAGTGATGCAGCTGCTGCGAAAAATCGCGCCTGGCCTGATTTTTCTGGCCGCAGTGTCGGCGGCACAGGACAACTCCCTGAGCCCGGTCAGTCCGGGAAGGAAAGCTCCTTCAATCACCATGTCGCCCGCGCCGGTGGTCAACGTGACCCGGGGCAAACCCAACACCGTCAATTTGCGCTTTCACGTGGGTTCGGGATTTCACGTCAATTCCAACAAACCTAAATCTGAATTTCTGATCCCCACCGCGCTCAGGTTGGAAGCGCCCACCGACATTGTGATCGGCAGAATCGAGTACCCAGCCGGAGAAGAAATGAGTTTCTCGTTTTCCCCGGAAGACAAGCTGAGCGTCTACACCGGCGAGTTCCCTTTGAATGTAGAGGTCCGTCCCCTGGCCCATGTCGTACCCGGTAAGTACATGATTCGCGGCGAGCTGAAATACCAGGCCTGCGACAACGCCGCCTGCTATCCGCCCAAGAAAATGCCGGTGCAATTCGAGGTCAAGGTGGTAAAGGCCCCACCGCCGCACCGCGCCAATCCGGGACAGAGCCCGCACGTTCACACATAGAGTGAATTCGGCCGCGATCCTGATTCTTTTGCCGCCTATAATCCCCCGCTTCAAACCTTGACCCGCCGGGGTACAATACCGCGACAGAAGAGTGACCGCGGCGCTCGATTCGCGGCATCGGATTAAGAGCAATGTCTACCTCGCCGGAGCAAGAACCTTTCGATTCTCCCTGCGCTGAAGTCTTGGCGCCGGCATCTGCAACCGAAAATCTTGCAGATCACATCAGCGGCACGCTTCTGCTGAACTTGCCCAACGATCTGACCAGAATGATCTACCTGGCGTCGTTGAGGGACTGCAACAGCGGGTTATACCTGCATCCCGCACTCTCCCAGCGGGAGGGAATTCAGGCGGCGGATCGAGCCTTGCGGCATTGCCATGAGCAGGTTTTTCGCCGTCTTCTGACCACACGATTGCCGGAGTATGTGAGCCAGTTGCGGGAATACGTCCGCTACACGCGCGGCGAAACCGTTACTATGCTGAATACGTGGAAGTCTCTGCAGGCCTACCGCGCGACAGTTCCAGTGGGCGTGGCCTCGACCTCAGCCGAGCTGTTTTTCCTGAATACCAGTGTGGCGATTGAAGTCCTGAGCCAGCGCATGCCCGAGTTGCAGTAGCCTCAGTGAGTGGTGGAGCCGTTGGGCAATTGCTCAAAGGGAAGCCAGGCGTTGATTACCCGGCCGATCACGGAAGCCTCGCGCGGCACCTTGAAGCGTCTTACCGGCTGACGCGAGAGTGGGTACGGCAGCAAGGTTAGTTCCTTCCCTTCCAGTTGACACCAGCAGCAACTGTGCCCGTCGGTATGCCAAACCAGGTAGACCGGACGCTCGCGCATACTTCTCCAGTCAAAAACCTGCACTGTGTTTTGCATGACGTCGACTTCCACCAGAGAGCCGGGAGGAATCAGATCTCCCATGGTGTCATCCTTCAGGCCAACCACGGCATAGCGATAACGTTTGGGATCCAGGCGCTTGCGCAGGGCGGGTGGCAGAGCGGCCAGTTCCTGCGGGTTCAACTTGAGCAGGTTGGTTTCGTGACTGTTGAGGCTGGCATCGAAGTTGAGCTGAAAGCGGAAGCTGGGTTCCCGTCCTTCGGGAGGTTCCAGGCGGGGCAGGCCGGGCTCCAGTTGCCCGGCGAACTGTCTAACATCGCCGGCGTCGATCCCGAACACCAGCAGGAGCTCTTCCAGGGAAACTTTGAGGCAAGCCGCCAGGCTGAATAGTTTGTGGATGCTGGGAACGGATCCGGTTTCTACGTCAGCCAAAGTGGAATGCGAAACGTAGAAGTCGGGATTGCCCTTGGCCTCGGCGATCGACCGGCTGATACGTTCGATGTCGCTGGACTTAACAAAACGCTCTTCGCGTAATTCTCTAATCCATTTACCCGAGTCCATGTCGGTGGCCCTAGGTCCCTGTTCGCAAACGCAAATTTGCTGACCTCAAAAGCAAGATACGGCTCTGTGAAATGCCCGGAGGCGGAAGAGAAATTTCTCTCGCTTATCCTGCAGCTTTTCATTGAATGAAAAAGAAAATCGACGACCCGCAGTGGGAGCATCTCGTCCCCGAAACAAACCCTAACCTGCTTTCAAAGCCTGATTAAGGTCCCACTGTTGTTGTTGCCGGGCCCGGCTGAGGTAAGTAAGCAGTTCCTCGTACGGAATTTCGAATGCTGGCACCGACAACGTCCACCCAGGGAAGAGCCATTTCAGCCTCAAGCAGGGCTGAACGAGCATCAAGTTTACACGAAGCCGAAGAGCGCCATGGATCAAATCCTCCGCCTCCTTCGCTAGCCCCGGCGTCAGGCCTGCGTTCGCTCCCGTCTTTGCCAGCTGTCCCAGCTTCATCAACATGGCGGCATTTTTTCCGATCAGATCCAGTGAGCGCAGTGCCAGCCCCAACCGTAGTCTCTGGAAACGGCGGAATTCTGCCGGAGCAAACATCTTCCGCAGATATTCTTCTTCCGCCGGGTCGAGAAGAATGCGAAACGCCGCCAGATCCACGTCATGTTTCTTGCTTTCCCAATCGTCCAAGCCGCGGATGAGCGGCAGCCCGGGACGAAGCATGGTCCAGACCAGCCAAAGGGACACGAGCGCGACGGCGAGAATGATTAGCGTTGATACCACTTGTTGATGTGTTCCGTAAGCGCGTCGTTCCAGTTTGCCAGGTCGTGACTGGGCAAACTCGCCACTGCTGTTTGGGCGCGCGGCTTCAAAAAGTAAAAGGCCCACGTCATGACCGCGAGATTATATGCGGCAGAGCCCACTAAGGCAAAGGCAGTGTCGCTTACAAAATGCAAATGTGACCGACCCTCCAGCAGCGCCAGGTCGAGGGCCGAGTAAATCCCGAATCCGGCAGCGATCCCCAGGGAATAGTGATGCCAGGTCAAGCCCAGGCGGGACATGAGCGAAATCAAGGCGATCAGCAAACAGACTTGCAAAACTCGAGCCGATCGTTCCATCAAGATGATCATCTGGAATACCCGATCAGGGTCCGTGGGGCCGTTGGTGCGAAGCAGGGCCACAGCGGACGCGGTTGCAATGACCGCCACAATCCAGATCCACCGGAAAACAAATCGCAGGAACGGGTAGGGCCGGAACAAGTGCCAAAGGATCTCAACAATGACTCCCAGACTGAGAAGGATTGCGAGCGCGTCTCCCCACCAGAAAACCAGGGCATAGCGATCGGTGGTATAGGGCGAGAGCAGGAGAAGAATGTCGCGCGCAGGCACCAGCACCGTGTAACTGAAAAAAAAAGGGAATACTCCGACCAGGCCACGCCACACCATCACCGAGGCGATGGCCGCCTGAAGCGCAAGAGGCACAAACCACAAGATGGATGAGGCAAGGGAGGCAAGTCTCATGGGCCGCAATGGCAGGCTACTCGCAAACCACACGGCCCACAAGCCTATTCAGGATTCGAGCGCGGCGGCTTCTAGTGCCCGGGGCAATTACCGGGTGAGCATACCGGTCTCGGCGCCCCACCGTCGGCGAACGAGGTGGTGGACACAGCGCCTAACAACAACAGGGTGGCAAGCATCAAATGAATCAGCTTCTTCATGAAAGTATCCTCTGGTGGAAATCATTCCACTTGAGAACACCCTACTTTTTTTACCTGTGATGTTTTGGGAGTGTTCGAAAAGCGCGCGATTGGAGCGCGACGATGGTCGGTCTACCGACAAAATTGAGAGCGCGGTTAGCAAACCCAGGATTCTCTCCGGCGGATTTTGCGGTGCCGGTATTCTGTCGCACTGCCCTTAGATTCTCGGGAGAAGCTGCCAATGAACCGATCGAATATGCGGATCGGCGGGCTCCGGGTTCGTCGGTCAACCGACGCGATTCGGCGATCTTAAATTCATGGCATCCGGAAAACTATGCTGGCTGCCAGATTCACACGTCAAAGTATGGCATCCAGCAAGACCACTCCCCCTTTCCCCCGAGCGGCGGCGACGGCAAGCCTGATTGTGTTGGCCTTGCTGATCGTGGTTCCGTGCTTAGTTCTGTTTTTTGCAATCAATCCTGATTCGCGAACCGAACCCTCACGATTTTTTGAGCTTCCAGTCACTTACTGGGCAGTCTGGGCAATCTTCTCCCTGTGGGCTGGGTTGGATTCGTCAAGGCTGCTGCGTGCACTGGGCAAGCGCGTGGATCCTATGGGCTCCCAGGCCTTATGGGGGCTGTTGCTGGGAGCGCTGAATATAGGGGCATCCATACTGGTCGTCATGCTGCGAACGCCTCGCTGAGATCAGCCCGGGAAACACCGCAAGGCTCAGCACGCTAATGTCTCGGAAAGACAATTGGCGGCAGGCGGAATTCTCGCGATTGCCGGACGCCTTCCAGGCATGTTTACCCCGGATACTTGTCTGAAGGGATGCACCAAGAGAGCCATCTGGGAGTGCACACCGATGGAGAAGAAGTCGAGCTACTATCGATGAATGGGCGCGGCTGCCGCGGTGCGTGGCGTGTTTCGAACGGCTCCCGCAAATATTTCATTTCGCCAAACCGAGGCGGGCGAAGATGGTGTGCCGCATTATGGACGGCGGGCTCAGGTCGAGAACATAAAGAATATTTTGAGCCACGCGGGCTACACCATGACCCGGCTCTCAACCGACACTGCCAGGCGATACGGAAGCCGATCCTCCTATTTCATTCCACCTACTTTCCTGTACAAGTTGAGAAGTGGAGTCACTCCCCACCTCTGTCAGATCGCCGCATTGAGCGAGATTACTTCTTACCGCTTCGTCGACTGGATGAAAGTGTGTGGTTTCGATCTCGACCAGATTCCTCGTCTGCAAATCCGTCTGCACAACGAACGTACGGTTCTGGTTACGCCGTTGGAACCTTATAGCGGTTCTTGCCGCTCACGGTCTTCCATCTTTTACAACCCGGCTTTCGGTTCGTCGTTGAGCTCGCGAGATGATGATAGACGCTACCTCTTTGCGAAGATCGGGCGCGCTGATGCCCTGGTTTACTCTGAGCTGATGCCCGGCGCGATCGTGCGCGTCGATCGCTGTTACCGGCAACGCATTCATGCCCAGCAAGCTTCTGAATACGATCCATTCTGGCTGGTCGAATTGCCCGGTGGACTTTCGTGTAGCCGGATCAAATGGATTGACGACCGCCAGATTGTTTTGTTGCCCAGTCGCCCACCCTGGGGAAGCTTGCCGCTGCGTCTCTCGACCGAGGCAAGAATTCTCGGCTTAGTGGAGACCGAACGCGGCCAGATAAGACCTTATAACCTGCAACATAACTCGCAAACCAGGTCACGACGCGATCCGCAATTCAATTTGACCGACAATTCGCAACACGTCGCCCGGCCACCGAATTATGAACATTCTTTCCTCTCGCCCTGTGCAGGCAAGAAAATCAAGCTTTCACGTCTTCTTCGGAACTCACGCCGCCGCACCGGTCTGACCTTTCGTGCGGCTCATCAGATCACGACTGTCATCGCTCAAATCCTGGGAGGCTGGGAGTATGCGATTGGATTGGGCGTGCTATCCGACTACGAGACCATGGTCAGGCTGCCGCGCCACATCGCCAAAATCATCAGTCTCTGCGTGACGTATTGCATTGACCCTCGCGATCTCATGGAAGCGGCAGGCGTCTATATAGATGATTCCGCCAAAATACCTCTGCCGGCTTTCGATCAACTCCTGCCCTTACTCCCTGAGTTCGCCGACGGCGCCGAGGATTACAGAACCATCGGCATCGGCGAGCGAAGCGAGGCTGCCCAGGTCGAGAGGATTTCCAGAATCTGACAACGACAGTCCATTCAATCTCGATTAGCCTCGAACTGTCTCGCTCACCCTTATAAATGCTGCGTGTGACTTGAGTAACCAACGCTGATGTTACTTACCAAAGCCGGGTTTTAGTGCCGCTCTGCAAGTGACTCTAGTGTTTTGACTCGGGCACAGACTGACCCTACGATAATCGCTGCACCGGAGATCTCCCGCTTCCGGCCATTCTCTCCCCAAGTACTGTGGTTTAGGTGATCCGCCGCGAGGCGGCAAATGGAGGCTGGGCCAGGTAATGCAGCGCACTCGTCAAACAAGATTGTTGCAGCGTCACTCCTCTGCTGGTTCCCGCGGCTTCAGCCTGCTCGAACTGATGATCGTGGTCTCGTTGTTCATGGTGGTTGCCGGCATGACATTCATGGCCCTACAACCTGCCTTGAAAGATGCACGGGCAAACCAGGCTTTTGACCGCGTGCTGATGCAGTTGCGAATCGCCCGTCAGCGCGCGATTGCCGAACGCAAGCAAT
Organism: Terriglobia bacterium; assembly: GCA_963734265.1. Classification (GTDB taxonomy): domain Bacteria; phylum Acidobacteriota; class Terriglobia; order Terriglobales; family Acidobacteriaceae; genus JAIQFF01. Next base: position 273,547 of record CAVTGN010000003.1, on the reverse strand, counting down.
ACATCGTGTGCTTCGGAGCTCCGGTGCCCCTCGGCGCCCTTACCCCGCTGTCCCCGCCCACCGCGAAAAGCATTCAGGTTTTCCGATGGGATGCTGGTACGGCTCTCTCGGCGGCGGTGCAGATTTCCGAAAATCAGCTCCCGACCGACATGCAGTTCCAGGTTGTGAATGGTATCCCGAACACCGCGGCGACGGTGCCGGACGGATTCGGAACTGGGACCGTCGCTATCGACTTTGACCAAGGGGTGGGCGGCGGCGCCATCAAGAATCAGGTCATGTTCATGCCCGACGGCTCGGCGCGTGATACGGCTGGAAACCTGAATAGCGGAATCATCTACGTCGGCCGGACCGGAGATATCTACAGCGTGCATGCCATCACTTTGTACGGGGCCACCGGAAGAATTCGCGGATGGCGCCTGCTGAATTCAGGCGGGCCGCTCTGGTACGAACAGTAAATGTTACGAACAAAGTTGGGACGAACAAAGTTGGTACGAACCATGAAGATGCCAAGCCAGATCGGAACGAAACATACGCAAAAGGGATTCGCACTGGTTGAAACCCTGATTGCCATCGTGGTGTTGATGATCGGATTGCTGGCCGTGCTGGCCACGTTTGCCCTGGCCGTTGGCAACACAACTGCCGTTCAAAACGACAGCATCGCCCGCCAAAAAGCGGCGGAGGCCATCGAAAGCATTTACACCGCGCGCCAGACCAGCCAGTTGGTATTCGACCAGATTCAGAACCAGGGCGCGGGCACGGGGATTTTCACGGTGGGATTTACGCCGATGACCGATCCCGGTCCGGACGGCCTGGATAACACCGGCGACGACGTTCCCGCTGCGCCCATTCGATTGCCAGGGAAGAGCGGGGTCATTGTCAATACGGTGCCGCCAGACATATTGGTGAACCTCGGCCAGTTTACGCGGCAGGTTCAGATCACAAACGTGCCCGGAAATTCCAACGTTCGACAGATTACGGTCACCGTGCGCTACCCGGTGCCGCAGGGCTGGTACAAGACGTATCAAGTGCAGGCACTAATTTCGTCGTACCGGTAATAAGAGGAGAGACATGAGTTCCACCGAATCTAAAGCGCGCGGCTTCAGCCTGATCGAGTTGCTGGTGGCCATGGCTCTGGGCCTGATCGTGATGGCTGCTACCACGCAGCTGTTCAAGAACGGGATGGATGCGACGATTCTGGTCTCGCAGACGTCGGAGATGCAGCAAAACGCTCGCGCCACGTTGAACCTGATCGCGAAGGACGTAAGCATGGCCGGTTCCGGCCTGCCCTCCGGTGGCATGGCGTTGCCCAACGGCGGTGGAGCGACCGTGTCATTGTTTGGTGTTGATCCCGCCAAGACCTGGCTGGCCAACAACGGCTACCCGGCCGGAACTGTCGGCGGAGTCGCAGTTCCCAATTTTCTCTTCGGCATTATTCCCGGGCCGGCCAACGGAATTGAAAAGGGCGGACCGGCAACCATCACCGCCACGGGAAAGGGCTCGGATGCCATCACCGCAATTTACGCCGACTACGCGTTCCCGCTCAATCAGTACATCGCTACATTTCCCGCCGCCAATCCCAACGGAGACGTGGTCAACTTCGCGCCTCCCGTGGTTCCGCCGGCAGGGTTTCCGGCCATTCAGTCGTCTACGGGTCTGCAGGTGGGTGATCTGATCCTGCTGCAGAATCCCGGCGGCAGCGCGGTCGGAGAAATCACAGGTATCGCGGCAGGGGTAGCGGGCAGCACCAACGTGACCTTTGCCAACGGCGATCCGCTGAAGATGAATCAGTCGGGAGCAACCAAGGGCAACATCAAGGCCCTGATCGCCGGAGGCGCTCCGGTCGCTACCCGGATTTGGGCGGTCACCTATTTCATCGAAGTTCCTGCCGCCGCGACTTTGCAGCCGCCCCGCCTGATGCGTCAGGTCAACGGACAACCGGCTTCGCCTGTCGCCGACAACATTATCAATTTGCAAGTCACCTACGACCTGTGTGACGGCACCAACGGTCCGAACTGCTCGGGCGTGGCCAATCCGCTGTTGGCCCCTTTTTCTCCGACGCAGATTCATAAGGTGAACATTCAGATTATGGGACAGACGCTTAGTTCTTACGGAAGGTCCAGAAGCACGGTATTGGCTACGTCCGTGAGCACGCGCAGCCTGTCGTTCAAGGATCGCTATAACTAGAAATTCGTCAGTGAAGAGAGGTACGAGTATTCAGGAGATCATCATTATGAGTAGGGTTAAGGGCCGATCACGGGGATTCACTCTTATCGCCAGTCTGCTGGTGCTGACTTTGTTGTCCGCCATCGCTGTGGGCCTTCTGTTTATGGTCCAGGGCGCGGGCCAGGTGGGCAACAATGATCTGGAGACCAATCGGGCGTATTACGGCGCAGAGTCGGGCATGGAGTTGCTCACGGCCAATCTCGCGGCACTCTACCAGCAATCGCAGTCGCCGACACCCTTACAGCTCAACGCTCTGGCCAACAGTCCGCCGGACCCGACCATGATCGGGGGCATGAATTATCAGGAGAGCATCAACTGGACGCCGGACGCCAATGGCAACCCGGCCAGCACCACCAGCGTCATCAGCGCCGGAACCAACGCCGGCCTCACCGCGGAAATTATTCCGCTCACGCTGAAAGTGGCTGCGACGCGGCCCGGCGGCGCATCTGTAAATATGACTCGCGGGGTGGAAGTCGCGCTCATCCCGGTGTTCCAGTTCGGCGTCTTTTCGGATAGCGATTTGAGTTACTTCGCTGGCCCCCCCTTCGCCTTCCAGGGCCGCGTTCATACCAACGGCAACCTGTTCCTGGCGGCGAACTCGGGACCGCTGGTCATCGATGCCAAAACGACTGCGGTCGGCGAGATCATCCGTGACCGCCTGGCCAACAATTACACCGCTGCCGGGGCCTACGCGGGTGACGTATATATACCCTTTGCCAACAATGATTGCGATCCGCCCAATCCCACTGGCAATGCCAGCTGCCTGAAGTTCACCATCCCGTCGGCCAGCTGGAGCGGGGGAATTCCGCCCGCCGGTGTGCAGACCGCGCTGCCCACCTGGACTCATACGTCGACGGTTACTTTCAACTTCATGATCGGAAACAAGAACTCCATGGGTGTGCAGCCGCTGACGCTTCCTTTCGTACAAGGTGCGAATGGCGCGGCGCAGCAGATCCAGATTATCCGCAAGCCGCCGGCTGGCGAATTGCCGACTACCCCAACGGGATCGTCGCGTGAGTTCAATAAAGCCAACATACGTGTGCTGCTCGCCAGCACCGAGGGTGATCTGGTGCCGGACCGCCCTCTCCTGGTCGGCGACGCCCAAAATATTAACCTGGACCTGAAATGCAAAGGTAACCGCACCGACGTCGTAAACGGTGTGGCCATGCCCTGGGCGATGGCTCAGACCGGGCAGGCGAACGAGCCTACCTGGAAGGGTCCGCCGTCAGGAGTAGTTCCTCCCGGCGCCTGCGTTCCGGTGGCAGGACAACCCTGGCCCCTGGTGGATGGCTGGTTGCGCGTCGAGTATAAAAATACCGCCGGCAACTGGATCGGCATCACCACTCAATGGATAGGCTTGGGCTTCGCTCGCGGGACCGTTCCTCCGGCCGTTCCGCTCGCCGGAAACACGGTGGACCCCAACGCGATTCTGATCTTCCAACAGCTGGCGGGCGACCGGAACCTGGATGGAAAGATAAACGCGACCGACGCGCCTACCGCGGTTACTTCGCAGTACGCGTACTATCCCATCAATTTTTATGATCCGCGCGAAGGCTTTCCCCGCGACGCGGTCCCAGCGGGCATGGCCGGCACCCAGTGCTATGTGAACGGGCTCATGAATGCGGTCGAACTCGACGTAGGCAACCTGAATCAATGGATTCAGGGAAAAATTCCCGGCTCTGGAGCCCTGGTGGATTTCAGCGGCCAGAACGGCTATCTGCTCTTCTACTCGGACCGCCGCGGCATGATGGGCGACCCGTTTAACGGTGGCATCACGCAAGGCGAATACGGCTTCGAGGACGTAATCAACTCGGCCTCTGCGACCGGCACTCCAGACGGATTGCCTGAGCCCAAGGGACCTACTGGCTTCTCGCCGGAAGACGTTGACGAGAACGGGCAGCTGGACAATTGGGGCGCGGTCGACGTAGCCAATGGATTCAAAGCCACATTCGCCATCAATACCGCCGGCAACCCTTACCAGAAAATCGATTGCCTGGCTGGAGGCCGTCAAAATACTGTGACCGGCGCCCGCCACGTATTGAAACTGGTGGACGGCGGGCTCAAAAATCTGCCGGTTCGCCCGGATAACGGTCTGGGTGGCTTCACCGTGGCTTCGGAGAATCCGGTGTATGTGCTGGGCAATTACAACTCCGACGCCACTGATCCCTTCTGGGGAAATCCAACCGGAGCCGGGGACATTAATCACTCCGCCGCCGCAGTCATCGCGGACGCTGTGACCTTGCTCTCGAACAACTGGTCAGACCTCAACAGCCTGCAGAATCCGACGAACCTGGCTGGGCGCTCGGGCACGACCACCTACTACCGCATGGCCATCGCCGGTGGTAAGAATATGAACTTCCCTCAGCCCGCTGGAACCTCAGCTGACTTCGGGACCGACGGCGGTGTGCACAACTTCCTGAGGTACATCGAATCCTGGGGAGGAACGCTCAGCTATCGCGGCTCACTGGTCAGCCTGTATTACTCCGAGTACGCCACGGGCACCTTCAAGTGCTGCACCCTGGTGTACAGCCCGCCAACCCGTAACTACTACTTCGACACTGCGTTCCTGAATCCGAGCAAATTGCCTCCAGGCACGCCGATGTTGCAGGACGTGGTGAACCTGACCTACTGGCAGGACTTCAAGCCTTACTAAGCGGTGTGCGGAGCGCCGGCCCATCAGGGCCGGCGCGCCGCTACCACTCAAAATAATTTCTTCAGGCTGCCTCCGCGACGATCAATGCCGATCCCTTCGGCAGATAGCTCTTCCGCTGGAACCAGTCTTCCATCGCATCCTTCAACTCTTTCACCGGCACCTTGGTTCCGATTTCCATGATCCCGTCGGACAGGGGCAAAGTGTTATCAAACACGCTGGCGTTGGTGAAATTGCGCATGGAGAAACTGTCGAGCCATTTCAGCGGGCAAGGCAGCCGCTGCCCATCCTTCTCGTATTCCACACGAATCCTGCGAGCAAACATACGGCAGCAATTTAAACACAAACCACCCCGACCACGCTGGGGTGAACCCTACTCCGACCCTCCTGAACCGATCTGGACCAGGTCGGCCGGACGCGGCCGTCGGCGTTCATCCCAGCGGGAGGGCTTCACCGAACCGGATCGCAGGCGATTCACGAACGAGCCAATCGCCGTAGAACCGCGAACCAGGTGGCCGATGCTCAGCGGTCCCAGGATTTTTCTCTGCTGCACGTGATGCAATCCGCTCGAAACCACGCAACCGCACTGGCTGCAATCCGGTGTGCCGCCGAAGATACAAGGCTCGACCCGGGTGGTGAGATCCGCGGAAAAGTTTGTCGACATCTTCGAAAACAAACATTCCTCAGGATTTTTGGGAGGCTCGAGCAAAGCTTGCCCGATGCCTGGGTTCATCAGCAACTTGGGATAAGTCGCTCGCAAGCCCGGCAATTCCTCCGCTACCCGCCGCCGCTCTTCCATGGTCAACATCTCGGGACTGTTTTCGCCCTGTTGCGGGCTGTACAGGCTTACCCATATCCGTTTCACTTCCGGTCTTGCTTCCCAGAAGGCGAGATATTCCTCCAGATAACCTGGCCGCTTCATCATGGGTCCCGTGATGGTCCAGTGAATATTCACCTCGCGCTCGTGGATGTTTTCCAGGATGCGGGAATAGGTCGCGGGCTTGCGGCGCGGGTCGTGGTGCTCCGGCAATCCGTCAATGGAGACGGCCACTCGGCTGCGGCGAAGTCCCATCCACCCTTCGGGAATAGGAATGATCCCGCTGGTCACCACCAGGCTGAAAATATTCTCCGCGCTCAGTGCAGGCAGGATGCGGCTGAGTTCCCGATGCCGGATCATGGGCTCACCACCCACGAGTGAAACGTGCCGCGGGCGATGCTTTTTTACCAGGCCCAGAACTCCAGCCACCAGAGCGTCGCCACGCAGGTCGGCAAGCTCGGTCAACTTGATCTCGCCTCCCAAGTGGGATTCGCCGTAGGCATAACATCCAGGACAGCTTAGCGGGCATTCGCGGGTGATCTCGATGGACAGCATTGGGGCCCGGCCGCTCAGGATGCTTCCCCAGGCGGCAAACAGTTCTCCCACGGTCATTCCAGGGCGTGATTGGGACATATGGTTTCCAGGCTTGGTTTTCTGGTTAGATGCCGCCCGAGACGGTAGTTGCCGACAATTATAGGATTCTACATAACTGTAAATATTTCAGTATTTTACAGGCTACACAGCCTGGCCCGCCCGAGGGTTTCCCTCTTAGGAAACTTTGGTCTGGGCAGGGCGCAAGCATTGCGCCCGCTTCTCTGGCAGAATGGAAGAATCTAATTTGTGGATTTCCGACGTTGACCGACTAAATCCCCGATCAGGATAGCTATGAAAACTGCACGTTCGCGCGGACCACTCACGCGCAATATACACCTCATAAAGTGGGTTGAAAAAACCGCGGAACTGACCAAACCGAAGGCCATCCACTGGGTCGACGGCTCGCAAGCGGAAAACGACAAACTGCTTCGGGAAATGGTGGCTAGCGGCTCCCTCACCAAGTTGAATGAAGATTTGTGGCCGGGCTGTTACCTGGCCCGGTCCGATGCCGGAGATGTGGCCCGGGTCGAAGACCGTACATTCATTTGCTCCCTGTCCAAAGACAATGCCGGTCCCACCAACAACTGGGAAAATCCCTACGTCATGCGCCGCAAGTTGAAGGAGATGTTCAACGGCTCCATGCAGGGACGCACCATGTACGTCCTCCCTTTCAGTATGGGGCCGGTGGGCGGTCCGATGTCGCAGATCGGAGTGGAGCTGACCGATTCGCCCTACGTGGTCGTGAACATGCGAATCATGGCGCGGATCGGCATAGAAGTATTCAAGGAAATCGACAAAGACGAGCAGCGCGTCGTGCCTTGTATCCACAGCGTGGGAGCGCCGCTGGCTCCCGGCCAGAAAGATGTTCCCTGGCCGTGTAACCCCGAAAAATACATCGTTCACTTTCCCGAGACGCGCGAAATCTGGTCCTACGGCTCGGGCTATGGCGGGAACGCACTACTGGGCAAAAAATGCTTTGCCCTGCGGATCGCCTCCAACATTGCGCGCGACGAAGGCTGGATGGCGGAGCACATGCTCATCCTCGGCGTAGAAGATCCGAAGGGTAAGAAAACTTATGTCGCGGCGGCTTTCCCGAGTTCCTGCGGCAAGACCAATTTCGCCATGATGGTTCCACCCAAGGGTCTGGACGATTGGAAAATTTGGACAGTCGGCGATGACATTGCCTGGATCAAGCCCGATGCCGAAGGCTGTCTGCGCGCCATCAATCCCGAGTCAGGGTTTTTCGGCGTGGCGCCGGGAACATCGGAAAAAACCAATCCCAACGCGATGGCAACTCTCTCCCGCAACACCATCTTCACCAATGTGGCGCTGACTCCGGAAGGAGGCGTGTGGTGGGAAGGCATGACCGACGAGCCGCCGGCGGAGTGCCTGGATTGGCAAGGCAACGTGTGGACTCCGGAAATTGCCAAGAAGACTGGGGCGAAAGCAGCGCATCCCAATGCGCGGTTCACCGCTCCCGCGTCGCAATGTCCGACCATCGACGCGGCCTGGGAAGACCCCAACGGGGTGCCCATCAGCGCCATCATCTTCGGCGGCCGCCGCGCCAACACCATTCCACTCATCTATCAAGCCTTCAACTGGAGCGCGGGAGTGTACGTCGGTGCGACGATGGGATCGGAGACCACTGCCGCAGCCGGCGGAGTCGTAGGCAAAGTTCGCCGCGATCCCATGGCCATGCTTCCGTTCTGTGGCTACCACATGGGCGACTACTTTCGCCACTGGATCAAAATGCAGCGCAGGCTAAGCAAGACTCCGCGCATCTTCCACGTCAACTGGTTCAGGAAGGACGCCGAGGGCAATTTCATGTGGCCGGGTTTCCGCGACAATATGCGGGTGCTTAAGTGGATCGTGGACCGCGTGCACGGCCGCTCCCAGGGCAAGGAAACGCCTATCGGCTGGACTCCGCACTACGAAGACATCGAGTGGAAGGGCCTCAACTTCCCGAAAGAAAAGTTTGAAAAGCTGCAGGCGGTGGATCGTGTGGCGTGGCGATCAGAGGTGATCGGTCACGAAGAACTGTTCATTCTGCTGCACGCGCATCTGCCGCCGGAGATGATTTACGAACGGGAATTGCTGATTTGCCGGTTGTGAGTACGCGAGTATTCCCCGTCCGCCAAAGCGTCCAGATGCCTGAGCGTTTCTTCCACGGTGAGCGAATACATCTCCCGCCCCAGGCCCTCGCCCGACTCTGCCGCATACTTTAAATAATGGCCGGCGATCTCCACCGCCAGCGTATCGGTAATCACCTGTCCGGTACGCTTCTTATATTCCACCCACGCGGGATGCGGCAGCGCAACCCAGACTGGCCGTCCACCCACCAGAAATTTAATATCGACCGCATCCGCGTGGCGCGTGGCAATGGCGACAATGAGCGCCTGATAGACGCAATGCAAATCGGCTTTGCTCCAGCGATCGACTACGTGGAAGTCCTGATACATAGCTGTGAAAACTATATCGGAGGTGGTAGGCGCGAGCAACTCAGAGGCAAAATGCATAGGTCCTTCGCTGCGCTCAGGTGAATTATCATGTGTGGTCGAAGCTGACGGCTGACAACTGGTAACTGGCGACTGAAAACTGAAACGCTCCTTATGAAAAATCTCGGCATCCTGCTCTCCGGACGTGGTTCCAACTTCGAAGCCATCGCGCGTAATGTCGCTTCAGGCAAGATCCCCGATGCGCGGATCGCGGTGGTCATCTCGAACAAGGCCGATGCCGGCGGAATTGACCTCGCCCGCCGCCTGGGCCTCACCGCGTCGGTAATCCCTTCCAAGGGTAAGCAGCGCGAAGAGCACGATCGGGAGGTTGTCGCCGCACTGCAACAATACGGCGTCGATCTGGTGTGTCTGGCAGGATACATGCGCCTGCTCTCCCCCTGGTTCGTGCAGCAGTTCCCGCGGCGCATCCTTAATATTCATCCCTCGCTGCTGCCGTCGTTTCCCGGCCTCGAGGCGCAGGAACAAGCCTTTGCCTACGGCGTAAAGGTAACCGGCTGCACTGTGCATTTCGTCGATGAAGAACTCGACCACGGAGCCATCATCGTGCAGAAAACTGTGCCTGTACTGGACAGCGACGACGAGCACACGCTGGCCGCAAGAATTCTGGAGCAGGAGCACGTGGCCTACTCGGAGGCGATCAATATCGTGCTATCAGGACGCTTTGAGATTGGCGGACGACGACTTGTGACGAAGATCACACGGAAAGTAGGCCGTTCGACATTCTGCTGACGTCAAAGGGTTTAAATCTCAAATCTAGAATCTGAAAATCTGCAATTGCTCGCCGCCGCTATAATTTCCCTAATGCCCACCTTCCCTCCCGTCGACGAACAACTCGCCTACATCAAGAAGGGCTCCGCCGAAATCGTGAAGGAGTCCGAGCTGCGCTCCAAGCTGGAGAAATCTCTGGCCACCGGGAAACCACTTCGGGTCAAGGCGGGTTTCGATCCCACCGCACCCGATCTTCATCTCGGCCACACCGTGCTCCTGCGCAAGCTCAAACACTTTCAGGATCTCGGCCACACCGTCATCTTCCTGATTGGCGACTTTACCGGCATGATTGGCGACCCTACCGGGCGCTCTGCCACCCGTCCGCCGCTCAGCCCGGAAGAGATCATGCGCAACGCCAAGACTTACATGGCGCAGGTGTTCAAGATCCTTTCCCAGGCCAAGACCGAGACCCGCTTCAACAGCGAGTGGTTCGACAAGCTGAAATCCGCCGACTGGATTCGCCTCACCGCCAAGTTCACGGTGTCGCAGATGCTGGAGCGCGAGGATTTTCACAAACGTTTCCAGGAAGAAAAGCCCATCGCGATGCACGAACTGCTCTACCCGCTGGCCCAGGGATATGACTCGGTCGCGCTGCAGGCCGACGTCGAACTGGGCGGCACCGACCAGAAATTCAACCTATTGGTGGGCCGCGAAATGCAGCGCGCCTACGGCCAGGAGTCGCAGGTGGTGCTGACTACGCCCATTATCGAAGGCCTCGACGGCGTGCAGAAGATGTCGAAGTCGCTGGGCAACGCCATCGGCATTCAGGAACCGCCGCTCGAGATGTATGGCAAAGTCATGTCGATTTCCGACGCCATGATGTGGCGCTACTACGAGCTGCTGACCGATGTGCAGCTCGCGGAAATTGAAAAGATGAAGAGCGAGTCGCATCCCATGGAGGCGAAAAAGGATCTGGCGCGAAGGATCGTAACCGATTTCCACTCGGCAGATGCGGCAGCAAAGGCGGCAGAGGACTGGGCCAAGCAATTCCAAAAAGCGGAGGTCCCGGAGGACTTGGAGTCAGTTGAGGTTAGCTTGCTGGAAGTAATCGCCCCGTCGGAGACGGGCGCGATGGAACAGATTCTTGCCGACGCCCAGGTGCGCATAAAGCTGGACAAGTTACTCGCGCGCGTCGGGCTCGCGGACTCGATCAGCGATGCTGTCCGGAAATTGAAGCAGAAAGCTGTTGCAATTAATGGAGAAGTGAAGACCGACCCCATTGTTTTTTGGGATGTGCGAGAGGAATCAATATTGCGAGCGGGGAAAAAGATGAAGAAAGTTCGCATCACTGCTTCAAATGCCCGCACTTAAACAGCGAACCAGCCAAACTCTTTGTCATCCTGCGCGGAGCGAACCGATTCGCTTTGCGAAGCGGTCTGTGGAGCCGAAGGGCCCACCATCAAAAGTTCCCGTCGCGATAGAGTAAGTTTCTTCGGTTGAGACCAACCCTGATAGCAGTCGCCTCGTCCGAGATCCTTCGACTGCGCGGCTGCTTCGCGAAGCGAAGCTGCCACTCCGCTCAGGATGACAGCACCGCACTGTGCTTCACGCGCCAAAGTTTGTTAATCTCGGTCGGCGAAATGCGTGCCGCAGCCATCTTCGGCCTCTCGTCGTCCGAAAACGACCTCACTCCGTTCCAGCGAGAATCAAACACCACGTGGCTCGTCGGCCTGCCCGCGTCATCGACTGAGGCCGATGCCATTCTCATCTTCGGCGGCGACGGCACTGTACACCGTCACCTGGCGCAACTGGTACGTCTGCAGCTTCCGGTGCTGGTGGTTCCCCGTGGCAGTGGAAATGATTTTGCCCGAGCGCTGAATCTGCGGAGCGTCGCCGACGCGGTGGCGGCGTGGCAACAGTTCGTTTCCGGACGCGGCAGCGTCAAACAGATTGATCTGGGTGTCATCACTCGGCTCGGCGAGAGTGACGCAACCGGAACCTACTTCTGCTGTGTCGGAGGCGTAGGGCTCGACAGTGAAATCGCCCGGCGCGCCAACCAGCTTCCGCGATGGATTCGACGCCGCGGCGGCTACGCGCTCAGCCTGTTGCCCGCACTGCTCGGCTTCAAACCGCTGCTAGCCAAAGTCCAGGCGGGATCCTCCGCTTCGATTGGCACAGTTGAAATTCGGCACGACGGGCTTGCGATTGTGGTCGCATTCGCCAACGCTCCCACGTACGGCGATGGCATCAAGATCGCTCCTCGCGCCCACCTCGACGACGGCAAACTCGACATCTGCGTAGTTGGAGATATGGGAAAACTGCGCCTGCTGCGATGGTTTCCTTCGGTCTATTCGGGCAGCCACCTGAGGATTTCCGAAGTCAAATATTTCCAGACAGAAAGCTTGCGGATTGAAACCGCAACGCCGGTGGACGTTTACGCCGACGGCGAGTACGTCTGCCAGACTCCGGTGGAAGTGAGAGTGGAGCGGGCAGCGCTGAAAGTAATTATTCCGGCGCCGGACGGACGATAGTTTTCAATCTCTTTCAGCAGGACTGATTCAGCAGGGATAGACGGGCGGGGACGCCCGTCCTCCACTCACCTGTGATTTACAAGTGGCTGGCAATTTTTCTCGCCATATTCTCTGCCGCCTCCGCATTGACTCCGGATTCACGCAGATCGATCTGAACTAATACGTCGCCTTTGCGCATCATGAGCGCAGAGTTCCCCGGAGCCAGGTATGCTTCGTCGCCGATACCTTCGACCGGAGTGATGTCCATTCCGGCCACGTGCTTCATGGCGCCGCGCGCCAGTCCCATGGTGATTCCACCGCCTTGCCAGGTGTAATTAATGTCGAAGTGACCGTTGGCGCCGTAGGTGTACTCGCAAGACATGGTGCCGCGCTGCTCGACCGCCGTGACCGTTTGCCCCAGAGCAGTCGAAGCCTCGTTGGTCGAGAGCATGGCGCACGGCTGCCGCCTGCCGGTGTAAGGCTTGGTCTCGCTACCCATCGATGTCGAAAATTCATGAGCCTTTTGCTTCACCCGGTAGCCGATATACACGCAGCTCCCCGCCACGGCCAGGATCAAAAGCATGAAGAAAGCCAGTATGCCAATGAGGATTTTCATCCCCGCACTTGTCCCTTGCGAAGCCGGCGGCGTAGAAGCGGGAACGCTGACTGGCGCCGGCGCGGCCGGCGCGGTGGGCTGGGTGGCTCCGCACTTATTGCAAAACCTGGCTCCGTCGGCCAGTGGGTTGCCACAACTCACGCAGAATGCTGCCATGGGTAACGCCTCCTGTCAGGCGCGCCATGTTACGAAGCCCTTGAGCGCACGTCAAGGGGCGTTTGGAACCAGTTTCGGGTCTCTGGTTTCCAGTTTCCAGAAACCAGAAACTGGAAACGCGAAACCGCTCTGAGTGCTAAACTATGCCATCTGTATGGCTGAAAACCAACGTTCGCGCACATTCCTCTGGATCGTGATTGGGGGAGGAGCGTTCTTCCTCTTCGTGTTGGCCGCATTTACCCTGGTCTATCTCGCGTTGCATGCCGGCGGCGACAATGCTTCCCTGCGCGCCAGTTTTGGGGACAAGATTGGCGTGGTGGAGTTGGAAGGCGTCATTCTCGATCCCAGCACCGTGGTCCAACAGGTCAAAAAATTCGGGGACGACGATTCCATCAAGGCCATTATCCTGCACGTAAATTCCCCGGGTGGCGGAGTGGCGGCGTCGGAGGAGATTTACCGCGAGGTCAAGCGGGTCCGCGACCAAAAGAAGAAGCGTATTGTGGCTTCGATCGAAACTGTTGGCGCCAGTGGCGCTTACTATGTTTCATCCGCGACCAACAAAATTTATGCTGACAACGGCAGCGTCGTCGGGTCCATCGGGGTTATCTCCGAGTGGGTCAATTACGGCGACCTCATGCGCTGGGCGCACCTGAAGCCGGAAGTGCTGACCGTCGGCGAATATAAGAGCACGGGCGATCCGTCGCGCGACATGACCCCCAAGGAACGAGCTTACCTGCAGGCACTGATCGACAACATGTATGGCCAGTTCGTCCAGGCCGTGGCCGATGGGCGCCACGCCAAAGTGGAAGACATCAAAGCCCTGGCGGATGGCAGGGTGTGGACGGGCGAGCAGGCCCTTTCCATGCACATGATCGATCAGATTGCCGACTTTGAGGCTGCGGTGGACGATACCGCCAAGGCGGTGAATATTACCGGCAAGCCGGTTCTCGTGCATCCCGACAAAGACCGCAAGACGGTGCTCGACCTGCTGTTTGGGGACATCTCGGAGTGGCTGCCCAGCCGGGAAAAGCTGCTGGATCAGCACACAGGGTTCTATTTTTTGTGGAAGTAGGCGCTGGATCGCGACAATCTGCTGCGGAATGAACCAGTGGAAAGTCTGCCCCGAATGAAGCCGCGGAGCGGCGCAAGAATGCAGCCCAGGGCGCAAGCCCTGGGAAGACTTCGAGCCATAACAAGCTCCGAAGGAGCGAAAGAGACACTAGTCGGGAGTGGGCCTGGGCACGAAGCCAGGAAAAGCCGCTTGCACAAAACCCCTGAAATTTGAGAAGTTTATAGAGGATTTCGGCTCCCGATAAGGCGCCATCCCATATAATCCAGACGGACCGAGGAGCGTATGACAAAAGCCGATCTGATCGACGAAGTCTCCAAGCTGGCGGAGTTGACGCGCAAGGACAGTGAAGTTATCGTCGAGACCATCTTTGACAGCATCGTGCGCTCACTGCGCGTGGGCGACAAGATCGAGATCCGCGGCTTCGGCAGCTTCCGCACCCGCCAGCGCAAGCCCCGCGTGGGGCGCAATCCAAAAACCGGTGAGCGCGTAGAAGTTCCCGCCAAGAAAATCCCGTTCTTCAAGCCCAGCAAAGAGTTGAAAGATCTGGTCAACACCGGAGGCGGCCAGGCTCCCGCTCCGCCCGCACCGGCGGCTCCAGCGCCCGCGTAGGTGTACACAGCACGCGTAGGGGCAGATGTCCTCATCTGCCCGGCCGAGCGAAGCTCCGCTAGGTCTCTCCCGGCACAATGTCAACTATCTCTCCCGAGACTTCTCCGTCCTTCACCGTGAGTCGCCCTATAGTCACTGGCAACCGAAATCTCCTCGGTCCGGCGCTGCCCGGATTGAAGTAAAGTACGCCATTTTTCGTTTCCTGTTTCGCGACATGGCTGTGGCCATAAACAACCACGGCAAATCCTGCCGCGTCCGGCTTTAAATCCAGTTCGCTCAGGTTGTGCAGCACATAGACAGAGACGCCACCAACTTCAAGGACATCAGTCGCAGGAATCTTCTTTGCCCAGCCTTCCCGATCTACATTGCCTCGGATGGCAGTAACCGGCGCAACCGCAGCCAGCTTTTTCAGGATGTCAAGATCGCCGATGTCTCCAGCGTGAATGATGTAGTCAGATCCGCGCAGAGCGGCGAGAGCTTCGGGGCGAAGCAGGCCGTGGGTATCCGAAATGACGCCAATGCGCGACGTCTTCACGCGATTCGACTCGCTTGCAGGATTGGCGGGTGGAGGATTGGCGGGGCCGGCGCGAATATGAAAATCTGGGTCCGCATCCAACCCCGCAAATGACTACTTGGCAGACCCTTAGTGCTGTTTTCCTTCTCCCGCTCTTCGCCGGTTTACCAGACGCCGACGCTTCCACTAGCCGGACAGTCCAGAAGTCATCGGAAAGATTCTCTTCCAAGAGATATTGATAGGGCATCGTGAAATAGCCCTGCATTCCCCAATCCGGTCCCCAGGAGTTGCGCACCAGGAACCACTGACTCCGGTCATCGTAGCCCACCGCCAGCACGGCGTGTCCACCAGCAACTTGCTCAGACGGTTGAGGCATGGGGACATGGCCGGTGCGAGCCACCTGTGCACTTTCGAAACTGTCGTACACCGTGAAGCCGAACACAAACGGAAAGCCCGAAGCCAGGCAGCCCTTGAACTGGTTGAGCACCCGGCTTACCCGTTGGTACGAGAGCACTTTGTTCTTGGCTGCATCCGTAAAGGCGATGGCCGGAGGCTTCTCTGCAAACTTAGAAATATCGTACGGCCAGTCCGTCTCAGGCGGCGCCCCCTGTTTGGCCACGACCTTCATGCCGTCGCGTATCTGGGCGCCGTCATCTGAATTCACGGTGTGCTCGATGACGCGCTCGTTGTAGTAAATGAACAGACGGGACGGCACGAAGCTCTTCGTTTTCTGCTTTATCTGTTCGAACTCAATGGCTCCCCCAATGGCGTTTGCAGTGCAACTTCCAAGTTGCCCCTGGTCGTAGACTGGCGGACATCCCGGCCGCAGGTCTTCATTGGTAGGCAAAGCTGTCAGAAACTCGGCAGGCGCCGCATAAATGTGATCGCGCTGATCCGGAAGATCTGGAAGCCATCCATAGCGCTGGATGTTCATATTGCACTCCTTCGTGTGTGAGTCGGTGTACGACTCCGGTTGGCAGTTTGATTTGAGCGAGTAACTGCGGGGAAGAACAAACTTTAAAATGTGGTCGAGACCAAGGCAAGAGGGAAAAAACTGGATGAGCTAAGTCAAACCGAGACGAGCTCTTGCCGGACAAGCAACCTCCGGGCTTTATAGCGTTGCGCTCTTCTCCGCGATCAACTTCCTGATCTTTTCCACGAACTCCGCCGCCGGCATGTCTTCAGTCTTCTCTTTGCCGCGGGTGCGGACGTTCACCTTGCCGGCCTCGGCTTCTTTGTCGCCGACCACCAGCAGGAACGGCACTTTCTGCATGGCGTGTTCGCGGATCTTGGCGTTCATCTTTTCATTGCGGGCATCGACATTGACTCGCACGCCGACCGCCTTGAGCTGATCGGCAACTTTGTTGGCGTATTCCGCGTGGCGCTCGGAAATCGGAATCATCACCGCCTGCACCGGCGACAGCCAGACCGGAAACGCGCCGGCATAGTGCTCGATCAGCACGCCGAAGAAGCGCTCGACCGATCCGTACAACGCCCGGTGCACCATCACCGGCTGCTTGCGCGATCCGTCTTCGGCGACGTATTCCAGGCCGAAACGCTGCGGCAGATTGAAATCAAACTGCACCGTGGAAAGCTGCCACAGGCGCCCGATGGCGTCCACCAGCTTGATGTCAATCTTCGGCCCATAAAACGCGGCTTCTCCAGGGATGGTGGTGTATTCGATGTTCAATTCCTTGAGAACTTTTTCGAGCGAAGCGGTAGCGCTGTTCCACTGCTCATCGCTGCCCACGAAATTTCTACGATCGGCAGGGTTCCAGGTCGAAAGCTCGGTCTGGAATTTATCGAAGCCGAAATCTTTGAGCACATCGCGGGCGAACTCGACGCAATCGGCAATTTCTTTTTCAACCTGTTCCGGCGTACAGAAAATGTGGGCATCGTCCTGGGTGAAGCCGCGCACCCGCAACAGGCCGTGCATCACTCCCGACCGCTCGTAGCGATACACCGTGCCCAACTCGCCCAGGCGCACCGGCAGGTCGCGATACGATTTCAGCGAGTCTTTATAAATCAGGATGTGGAACGGGCAGTTCATCGGCTTCATGCGATATTCGGCGTCGTCGAGTTCCATGACGTCGAACATGTTCTGCGCGTAGTAGCCTTCGTGCCCCGAGGTCTGCCACAACTGCCGCCGCGCCACGTGCGGCGTGTACACCAGCGAGTAGCCGCGCTTCAGATACTCCGAGCGCATCCAGTCTTCCATCTCCTTGCGGATGATTCCGCCCTTGGGATGCCAGAAAATCAGCCCCGGCCCCGCCAGCTCCTGGATGGAAAACAGATCGAGCTGCTGACCGAGCACGCGATGGTCGCGCTTCTTGGCCTCTTCCTGCTTGTTGAGAAAATCGTCGAGGTCTTTCTTCGAGAAAAATGACGTCCCGTAGATGCGCTGCAACTGTGGGTTCTTCTCATCGCCCAGCCAGTAGGCTCCGGCAATATTCAGCAGCTTGAACGCCTTGATCTTCCCCGTCGAAGGAATGTGCGGGCCGCGGCAGAAATCGAGAAACTTGCCGGTCTTGTAAATCGAAATCTTTTCATCGGGCTTGGTGAACTGCTCGATGAAGTGGCGTCTTCATGAAGTCGCCTTCGCCCTTGAACTTCGCGAGTCCCTCGCTGCGCGGCAGAAATTCCCGCGCATAGGGAATGTCCTGCTGGACCAGTTCCTGCATCTTCTTTTCGATCTTCTGCAGGTCTTCCGGCGTGAACGGTGTCGGGCGATAGAAATCGTAAAAAAATCCAGTGTCAGTCGGCGGCCCGTGGCCCAGCTTGGTCTCAGGAAATAATTCCAGCACGGCAGCAGCGAGAAGATGCGCAGACGAATGGCGGTAAACTTCCAGCGCCTCGGGATCACGATCGGTCAGCAGGCGAAGATCGGTGTCTTTTTCCAGCGGCTTGGTAACGTCGATGAGATCGCCATTCGTCTTAGCAACCAGAGTGGCATCGGCCAGGCGCTGGCCGATTGATTTCGCGATATCGAGCGGGGTCGTCCCCTTCGGAACGTCTTTTACGGAGCCGTCAGGAAGCTTGACGTGAATGCTGTCTGCCATAGGTTAGGTTCGAAGTGGAATGTTTTCAGTTTATTGGAGGGCGCGGGGTGGGTCAAACCGACGCCGGGTAGTGGAGCGTGCGGGAAAACGGGGCCACCCCATAACGTTCGAGTAAAACTATTAACTGATTGGATGTTCGCTACCGTCTCATCGCGTGGACAAGCGGCATGACCGACCCGACTCGCGTCACTTCCACGAAGGCAACTAGCTCACCCGTGATTCTTTTTGTACTCGTCGAACTTTTCCAGGAAGCGGTCGATATCTTTCCTGGATAAGTAATACGGCGTGGACAGCCGCAGCTTTGATGGCTCGCCGCCGCGGATACGAATCTTGTGGTTCGTCCACATCCACTTCTCCAGATCCATGCGCTGAATCGGCGGGACGTTCACTGTCGCGATGGCACCACGCAGAGAAGGATCGGGCGAAGTCCATGACTCCGCGCCACGTTTCACCATCTCGGCCAAAATGTAGTCACAGAGCTGGCGATGGCGGCGCTCGATCCGGTCCATACCAATATCATTGGCAAGCTTGATGGCGGCGCGCAGCCCCCACAAGGACGGTACGTTCGACGACCCGATGCGCTGAAAGCGCTCCGCACGCAGCTTGGGGTCGTCCCAGCCGTCCGTGGCGATCGTGTTCCACAGCCGGTCGATGACTTCGTCACGGACATAGAGAAAGCCTGATCCCTTCGGCGCCTGCAGCCACTTGTGTGGGCTCGAAGAATAAAGGTCGCAGCCGAGTTCGTGCAGATTCACGCGCATCATCCCAACTACGTGAGCGCCATCTACAGCCGAGAGAATGTTTTTGGAGCGGGCGAGGGCACAGAGTTCCTTCGCCGGTAGAACCACCCCAGTCACAGTAGTGATGTGGCTAAAGAAGATCACGCGCGTGCGGGGCGTAATGGCGTCATGGAAGAGATTCAAAACCTGGTTGCTATCTTTCAGGGGCTTCGGCAGCGTAACTTTCTTGACCACCACCCCGTAGCGCTTCGCTCTTAGATTCCACGGCTGTTCTCCGCCGGGGTGCTCCTGATCGGTCATAAGGACTTCGTCGCCAGCCTGCATCTCAATTCCGTTGGCGATGTAGCTATTCGCTTCGGTGGCATTACGCAACAGCGCGATTTCGTCACGCGTGCAGCCCACAAACTGCGCCAACGGGTCGCGGAATTCGTTCCAGGCGGCGTAGCCCCAGATGGGATAGTCTTCAGGGTCCTGCTGGTCCATTTTCTCCGTGCTGTTGTAGCCATCGAAAATAGCCCGCAACACCGGACCAGGACTGGAACCCACGGTGCCATTGTTCAGATAAACCTCATCTGCAGGGATGAGGAACTGCTTCCGCAGCTCGCCCCAATAAGCGTCCTCGTTATGGGTGTAAAGAGAGGAATCCGGCAGAGATGAAGGTACTTTCTCCAACTGCGCAAATAAGCCGGAGGGCAGGGAAAGGGTGGCGGTAATCGCGGTGGTCGAGGCAGTAAGAAACCGGCGCCGGTTGAGCAAGCGCACCTCCAGAGAGTGGGGGACAAGAACGCGCCATGTTACGACCGCTTCGATTGGGATAGCAAGCTGTGCCGGACAAGTGCAACCATCCTCAAGGGAACGAACCGGAATTTTCGAGGGTGCCCCGTCCAAGCTCCGCTTGGGCGGGTTTTCAGTAGCCGGCGCACCAGTGCTCGGAAAGACGGGGCCTGAAGTCAGCCAAGCGTCATGATCAATCCCGTTGGAGAAGATCAAACCACCCGCCCAAGCGGAGCTTGGACGGGGCACCCTCGAGAGTTGGGAAGAAGGTCGATCACCTCCCTCACCACCATCTTTCCCCTTCTCATCCTTCGCCACATAAGCCCACGGCAATTTCGCGTCGTGGGTAAACATGGTCAGCCATTTTTCCGGCACAGCCTGCGCGTAATAACGCTTGCGGCTTTCGATAGTTTCGAGCGGATACAGGTCGTAGGACATCACCCAGTTCAAATCAAGATGCGCGCTGGTCGGAATCAGGTCGGAGATGTAACAGGCCGTCTGCCCACCGCTTTTCACCAGAATCGCCTGCATGTCGCGCGTGTGTCCGGGATAGACGCGGACCGATATGCCGGGAACGATTTCCGCGTCGCCGCGCAGCAGCGTCATCTGTCCGCTTTCGACCAGCGGATCGTAATTCTCCGTGATGTAGCTGACTCCGTCGCGCTGATTTTCGTGCGCGTGCTTCCACTCGCCTTCCTGCACGTAGTACTTCGCTTTGGGAAACGTGGCGGCAATCCTGTCGCCGTGGCGGACGGTGTTCCATCCGCAATGATCGAAGTGCAGATGGCTGTTGATGACAATGTCCACGTCTTCCGGCGTGACGCCGGCCTCGGCGAGCTCCTCCAGCAAGTGCGCGGGCTGGCCGTAGATCCTGACCATTCTTTCGGAGAGCTTGTTGCCTACGCCGGTTTCGATCAGCACCGTCTGCGATCCGGTGCGAATCACCACGGCATTCAATCCCAGGGGAACGAGATTGTTGCCTTCTGACTTCACCTTGCGTTCCCACAGACTCTTGGGAACGACGCCAAACATGCCTCCACCATCGAGGTGGTAAATGCCGTCGGAGATGGCGGTAAGTTCAAAGTCACCCAGAGTTATGCGTTGCATGGAGATTGTCCCTCGGGTAAAAGCCTATCACCAGGCTGTGAAAACGCCCCCGCAACCCTTTTAAACCACGAAGGACACTAAGGTTCACAAAGGAAATCCCAGCTTTCCTTCCTTCATGTAACTTTGTGTCCTTCGTGGTTCGAGCACTTGGATCGTGCCGTCCGACGGCCTGGGGATGGCCCCATGCTAAAATTACATCAGCCCAATGCTTCCAGACGTGCAACACCTCATGGAGCTACAGCAGGCGGACCGCGAAATTCTCCGTCTGAATCAGGAGGTGGCTGCGCTGCCCAAACGCGTGGCCGCCATCGAAGCCAAGCTGGCTGGGACCAAAGCCGGATTGGACAAGGCCAAGGCAGCCGTCAAGGCCGACGAGGCCACCCGCAGAACTTACGAAAGCGCCATACAGGACCTGCAAGGCAAAATCTCCAAGTATCGCGACCAGTCTCTCGCCGTAAAAACCAACGAACAGTACAAAGCCTTGCTGCACGAAATCCAGTATGCCGAGCAGGAGATCAAGTCCAACGAAGACAAGATTCTGGAACTGATGCTCAATGCCGAGGCCCGCGACAAAGACGTAAAGGCCGCGGAGCTGGAACTAAAAGCCGAGATGGCGGAGATCGAGAAAGAAAAAGCTGCCGCCCGCGAGCGCACCGCCGAAGACGAAAAGCTGCTGGCGGAATGGAATGCCAAGCGCGATAAAGCACGCGCTGGAGTGAACGAAGATCTGCTGCGCCAGTACGAACGCGTCGCCAAATTCCGCGGCTCGGGGCTTGCCGAAGTTCGCGATCAGAAATGCATGGGATGTCAGGTTATGCTGCGCCCGCAAACTTACAATGAAGTTCGCAGCGGGCAGATTATCGTTTGTGAATCCTGCCAGCGAGTTCTGTACTTCGATCCCGCCACCGGGGTTGCGGTGGAGCGTCCCAGCCTGACTGCCAAGCGTCGAGCCAGGCCGAAAACGCATATCGACAAAGCCTGGTTCTACCGGGCAGATTACAACGACCTGGGCGAGGTGTTCTTCGCTTTCCTGAACAGTGACGGCAATGCCAGCCGGCGCCTCTACGACGCTCACACCGGCAGGAAGATCGGCGAAACTCAATATCAGCCCGGTGACTTCAGCGTCGCGTTCGCCGAAGACATCAAATCCGGAGTTCGATTACACACCACGCTGGATGTGGCGCAGCTTGAAGAATGGGCCGCAGAGCTGCCCATGACCGAACTCGACGAACTGCACGCCGATTTGAAAAAAGCCCTGAGAGACGCTCCGCCAGAAGAATCGCAGCCTTCCCAGCACCCAGCCGCCAGCTGAAGCGGATGTAGGGCGGGCGCCCTCGCCCGCCGCCTTTGAATTGCTTTGGCCGCCGATTTACTAGGAATCGAAGGACCCTCGCTCAATGTGCCCAAATCAAAATCAAATGCAGGATCAAAAGCCGCGGGCGAGGGCGCCCGCCCCACACATGTAAGATCAATACATGCCCTCAAAGTCAGCCGCTTCATCTCTTCCCGTCGTGAAAATTTCCCGTCGCGGAGCGAAGCGCCTGCAGGAAGGGCATGTCTGGGTGTACCGCTCCGACATTGTCTCCGCAACTGGGGTGGCTCCAGGCACAGCCGTGGGCGTCACCGACGAGCGCGGAAAATTTCTGGGGACAGCTCTTTACAGCAGCGCTTCCCAGATCGCCATCCGCATGATTTCCTCCCACGCAATCAATGATCTGCCCGGCCTGCTGCGCGAACGCATCCAGGCGGCAATCAGCTATCGCGAGCGGGTAGTAGGCAAGCACGACACTGATGCCTACCGCGTCATCTTCAGCGAAGCCGACTTCCTGCCCGGCCTGATCGTGGACCGTTACAACGATCTGCTCTCCCTGCAGATCCTGACTCAGGCCATGGATGCCGAGCCGGTTCGCGAAGTTGTCATTTCCGAACTAAGCCAGCGGCTGAAACCGGAGGCCATTGCCGAACGAGTCGATCCCCGCATCCGCGAACTGGAACAGCTTCCCGCCCGGCCGTCGGGTGTTGTCCAGAGTGAGGGCGAAGATAAAAAGACGGCCACCATCTTCACCATGAACGGAGTTCGCTTTCACTACGAAGCGCTCGAAGGTCAAAAGACCGGCTCATTCCTCGACCAGCGTGAAAATTACGCTGCGGCGGCGGGTTACGCTCAGGGCGAGGCTTTGGATGTTTTCTGCTATCAGGGCGGCTTTGCCCTGCATCTCGCCCGGTCCTGTTCCAGTGTCACTGGAGTGGATAGCTCCCGCCCCGCTCTGGAGGTGGCGGACCGCAACGCGTCGCTTAACAATCGCGAGATCGAATGGGTCGAGGCCAACGCCTTTGATCTGTTGCGCGACTACGCGGACGCCGGACGCCGCTATGACACCATCGTCCTCGACCCTCCCGCCTTCGCCAAGAGCAAGGCCAACCTGGAAACCGCCCTGCGCGGTTATAAAGAGCTGAATCTGCGGGCGCTGAAGATGCTGCGGCCCGGCGGCATCCTGGTCAGTTGCTGCTGCTCCTACCACGTGAGCCCTGCGCAATACCTCGAAGTGGTGGGAAGTTCTGCCCGCGATGTCCACAGAAATCTTCGCGTCGTGGAAAACCGAGGGCAGGCGAAAGATCATCCGATTCTGCTGAACGTGCCCGAAACGGAATACCTTAAATGCGTCATTGCCTATGTAAGCTGATACAAATAAAACAGTTAATATAGTTGACAATAATACACTCATATTTTATTATCCAATCACGCTAACCAACATCTAATGAGCTGTACGAGTAAAACAAACCCAAATTCCAAGAGAACCACCGATTTCAGAGGAGGATTTATGACCGTATTGACCCGCTGGTATCCCTACCGCGAGCTGAACACCCTGCAGGATCGGGTGAACCGCCTGTTCCATGATTCGTTTAACAACCAGGGTCAGGATGACTCTCTGGCCACCTCGAGCTTCGCTCCCGCCGTGGATGTATACGAAGACGAGCACAACATCACGCTGAAGATTGAAGTCCCGGGAATTGACGAGAAGGACATTGACGTCCGCATCGAGAACAACGTCCTCACCGTGCATGGCGAGCGCAAGTTCGAGAAGGAAGAGAAAGAAGAGAACTATCGCCGCATCGAACGGCAGTATGGCAGCTTCACTCGCACCTTCACTCTGCCCTCGACCGTGGACACGGAAAGCGTCTCCGCCAACTACGAAAAGGGTGTGCTGAAGGTTCAGCTGGCCAAGAAGGCTGAAGCCAAACCCAAGCAAATCAGAGTCAACGTAGGCGGCGACAAGACCGTGGAAGGCAAGCAGCCAAAGAGCACCGGCCAAGCCGCGTAAGGCGAAACCCGTGTGGGGACGGGCGCCCTCGCCCGTCCAGTCGAGCGCAAGCTCTACAGTTCAGCTCTACGATCCAGCTCGACAATCTATGACGGGAGGCGTATTGACCAAGCCTCCCGTTAATTTTGTAATTGGGTAATCGGAGAATTGAGCAATTTGAAATCTCTCGCGGGTGGGTTCATGCTTAGAGCCGCTTTCAAATACCCACATGATCCGATTACAAAATTAACAAATTATTCGCAGGAGTTTCTATGGCCATCCGTTGGGATAAATTCACCGTAAAAGCGCAAGAAGCAGTGCAGCGCGGCAATGACCTTGCATCCGAGCACGGCAATCCGGAGCTGTTGCCCATACACCTGCTGGCGGCGCTTCTGGAAGACAAGGAAGGCATCGTTCAGCCGGTGCTGGAGAAAATTGGCATCGCGCCCCAGACCGTCCTGAACGAAGCCTACCGCGAGATCGAGCGCTTGCCCAAAGTCTCGGGCGGCGGCGCGGCTCAGGCCACGCTCTCCAAAGCGGCGAATGAACTGCTGGAGCGCGCCTTCAAGGAAGCGGCGAATTTCAAGGATGAGTACGTCTCGACAGAACACCTGCTGCTGGCCATCACCCATCTGAAGCGCGATCCCGCGCAGGAGATCCTGGCGCGGCAGGGCGCGACCTACGACGCCATCCTCAAAGCACTGACCTCGGTGCGGGGCACGCAGAAAGTCACCGATCAGAATCCTGAAGCCAAGTACCAGGCGCTGGAACGCTACGCTCGCGATCTGACCGAGCAGGCGCGCCGCGGAAAGCTCGATCCGGTAATCGGCCGCGACGAAGAAATTCGCCGCGTGGTGCAGGTGCTCTCCCGGCGCACCAAGAATAACCCGGTGCTGATCGGCGAGCCCGGCGTTGGCAAGACAGCCATCGTGGAGGGTCTGGCCCAGCGCATCATTTCCGGCGACGTTCCCGAAGCCTTGAAAAACAAGCGGGTGGTGGCACTGGACCTGGGCGCCATGCTGGCGGGCGCAAAGTTTCGTGGAGAATTTGAAGATCGCCTCAAAGCTGTTCTAAAAGAAATTGAAGATTCGCAGGGCAAGATCATCCTGTTCATCGACGAGTTGCACACCCTGGTCGGCGCGGGCGCGGGCGAAGGCGCCATTGACGCTTCCAACATGCTGAAGCCGGCGCTGGCCCGCGGCGAACTGCGCGCCATCGGTGCTACCACGCTGAACGAATATCGCAAGTACATCGAAAAGGATGCTGCGCTCGAGCGCCGCTTTCAGATCGTGTTCGTGGGCGAACCTAACGTCGAAGATACGATTGCTATTCTGCGCGGATTGAAGGAGCGCTACGAAGTTCATCATGGCGTGCGCATCAAGGATTCGGCGATCGTGGCGGCCGCCACTTTGTCGCATCGTTACATCTCGGACCGCTTCCTGCCGGACAAAGCCATCGATCTGATCGATGAGGCTGCGGCATCCCTTCGCATCCAGATTGATTCGATGCCCACCGAGATTGACCAGCTCGAGCGCCGGGCAACTCAACTGGAAATCGAAAAGCAGGCACTGAAAAAGGAATCCGACGCCAACTCGAAAGATCGTCTGGCGGTGATCGAGAAAGAATTGGCCGAAGTGCGCGAAAGATCCAACGCCCTGAAAGCCAACTGGAAGCGCGAGAAGGATTTGATCGCCAAAGCTCGGACGCTCAAAGAGAAGATCGAGCAGCTCAAGATTGAAGAGCAGGCCGAGGAGCGCAAAGGCAACCTGCAGCGGGTCGCTGAAATCCGTTACGGCCTGCTGGTGCAGACGGAAGAAGAGTTGAAGAAATTGACCGCGCAAATGGAAGGCACCGCCGCCAAGCGCATGCTGAAGGAAGAAGTAGACGAGGAAGACGTGGCCCGAATCGTCTCCAAGTGGACTGGCATTCCCGTCTCCAAGATGCTCGAAGGTGAAGTCAAGAAGCTGGTCACCATGGAAGAGCGCCTGCGGCAGCGGGTTGTCGGTCAGGATGAAGCTCTGCAGCGCGTCGCCAACGCCATCCGCCGCTCGCGCGCAGGGCTGAGCGATCCCAAGCGTCCGATTGGTTCGTTCATTTTCCTGGGACCAACCGGCGTCGGCAAAACCGAACTGGCTCGAGCCTTGGCCGAATTTCTCTTCGACGACGAGCACTCCATGGTGCGTATCGACATGTCCGAGTACATGGAAAAGCACGCCGTCTCGCGCCTGATTGGCGCGCCCCCCGGCTATGTCGGTTACGAAGAAGGCGGACAGCTCACCGAGCAGGTGCGGCGGCGCCCCTACGCGGTGGTGCTGTTCGACGAAATCGAGAAGGCCCATCCCGATGTTTTCAACGTTCTGCTGCAGATGATGGACGATGGCCGCCTGACCGATGGCCGCGGCCGCACCGTGGATTTCCGCAACACGGTGATCATCATGACCTCGAACATCGGATCGGCGTTTTTGCAGGCCGAGGGTTTGCGGTCGGAAAAAGAATTCGAAGAGGCTTCCAAACAGGTATTGAATGCGCTACATGGTCACTTCAAGCCCGAGTTCCTGAACCGCGTGGATGACATCATCGTGTTCCGTCCGCTGGGCAAGGAACAATTGGTAAGAATCATCGAGCTGCGTCTGGAAGATGTCCGTCGTCTGCTGGCCGATCGCAAGATCTCGCTCGAGCTGACCGACGCCGCCAAAGACCTGATGTTCACCGAGGGCTTCGATCCGAACTTCGGGGCGCGTCCGCTGAAGCGGGCAATTCAGAAGCTGGTGCAGGATCCCCTGGCGCTGAAGATTCTGGACGGCGAGGTGCTGCACGGCGATCACGTCGTCGTGGACGCCGACAAGAAAGCCGGGAAGATGGTTTTCACGGTGAGCAAACGCGTCGGCGAAAAAGAACCAGCCAAACGCACGTACCTAACAATGTAGGCGCGAGCGTCCTCGCTCGTACGGCAGCGGCAGTGACAGTTCCGCACGAGCGGGACGCTCGCGCCTACATAAACACGTACGTTGCTCAATTTCCGATTTCGCCTTACCATCCAGTCAGTGGCTACCGCCAAAAACATTCCTGATCTGAAGCAGCGGCTGGTTTCGGCCGCGCCGGTCGAAGACGATTCGTCTTTCGAACTGAAACTGCGCCCGCAGCGCCTGGCCGAATTCATCGGACAGCCCAAGGTCAAAGAAAACCTGGCCGTCGCCATCGAGGCGGCGCGCTCCCGCGGCGAGGCGCTCGATCATGTGCTGCTCTACGGTCCTCCGGGGCTGGGCAAGACTACTCTGGCCACGATCATCGCCAACGAACTGGCGGTGCCGTTCCAGCAAACTTCCGGTCCAACACTGCAAATCAAGGGCGACCTCACCGCCATCTTGACCAACCTCCGCGACAAGCAAGTCCTGTTCATCGATGAAGTCCACCGGCTTCAGCCGGCGCTGGAAGAGATCCTGTACTCAGCCCTGGAGGATTACAAGCTGGATATCATGATCGGCCAGGGCCCGTCGGCGCGCACGCATACGATGGACGTCAAGCCTTTCACTTTCATCGGTGCAACCACACGCGCGGGATTGCTCTCGTCGCCGCTGCGATCGCGTTTCGGTATCGTGCTGCGGCTGGAGTTTTACACGCATGAAGATTTGCGCATCATCGTAGAGCGTTCGGCGGACATTCTTGGCGTCGAAGTCGACGATGCCGGCGCGCTGGAAATTGCCAGCCGCTCCCGTGGAACGCCGCGAATTGCAAATCGCCTGTTGCGCCGCGTGCGCGACTACGCCCAGGTCCGAGGAGCGGGAAAGATCGATTTGCCCACTGCCCAGGCCGCGTTGCAGATGCTGGAAGTCGACCGCCACGGTTTCGACGAAGTCGACCGCAAGCTGCTGCTCACCATCATCGAGAAGTATCAAGGCGGCCCCGTGGGCGTGAACACCCTGGCCGCGGCGCTGGCCGAAGAGCAGGACGCCATCGAAGAAATCTACGAGCCCTTCCTGATCCAGATCGGCTTTCTGAATCGCACTCCCCGGGGACGCGTCGCCACCCAACTGGCGTACGAGCACTTCGGAATTACACCGAATCGAAAGCAAAGCTCGTTGTTCTAGTAGTCAGTGTTCTAGTGGTCAGTACGGTTTTCCTGAAAACTGAAGACTGGCAACTGACAACTGATTTTTTATGATCGCTCATCTTCGCGGAAAACTGCTGGCCAAACATCCCAACCAGGCCATCGTCGAGACCGGCGGCGTGGGATACGACGTCACCATCAGCGTTCCCACTTTTTCCGACCTGCCCGGAATTGGCGGCGAGGTAGCGCTCCACGTTCACACCCACGTGCGGGAAGATACGATCGCCCTTTACGGCTTCCTGCTCGCCTCGGAAAAACGGCTCTTTGAAAAGCTCATCACGGTCAGCGGTATCGGACCGAAGCTTGCGATCACGATTCTGAGCGGCATGGCGGCGGATGAAATGGTCAACGCCATTCGAAGCAACGATATCGCGCGATTGACCCGTATCCCCGGCATCGGAAAGAAGACTGCCGAACGCATGGTGCTGGAACTGCGCGACAAGTTACCTCCGGAGAAGGGGGGAGAGACAGCAGCCGCCCCCACCTTGAGCGCAGTCGAAGAGGACGTACTTTCCGCGCTGGTGAATCTTGGCTATCAGCGAGCGGCTGCGGAAAAAGTTCTCGCCTCCGTCTCTAAAAATGGACAATTCGATACTATGTTTCGCCAGGCGCTGGCTGGTCTCTCGAAGTAACTTTCGCTCCGAGATGTCAAGGATTACTACGCGGGTTGATCAAGCATCCAGATCCGCGGATGTCTCCGAAGCCGGCTTCGCTTCGCCTCTGCCTTCCGCCAGATCCACAAAGAAAGTTTGCGCGCTAAAGCGATTGCCATTCCTGCTGAGTTTCGATGTGCTCGCCTGGAAGGAGCGCAGGTAGCTGCCGTCCTGCCGTAGAAGCCGAGCCTTGTCGTTGTCCTTGAGATAGCTTTGCAGGATTTCGCCAAAGAGGCGCTCCCGCAAAGCTGGACTCTTGATGGGGAACATAACCTCAACCCGCTCGTGCAAATTGCGCGGCATCCAATCGGCGCTGCCCAGGTACATGTCGGGTTGGCCGCCGTTCTCGAAATAAAAGATGCGGCTGTGTTCCAGAAACCTTCCAACAATGCTGCGCACGCGAATTCTGTGGCTGAGTCCTCTCAGGTTCGGCCGCAAGGAGCACGCGCCACGGATGATGAGATCGATCTCAACTCCGGCTCGCGAAGCCCGGTAGAGCGCTTCGATCACCGGCTGGTCCAGCAGCGCATTTACCTTGGCGATAATTCGGGCGGGCCGCTTGCGCCGCGCATGGTTGGTCTCACGATCGATGAGCTCAATGCAGTTCGTAGCCAGATCCACTGGGCGAGACGAAGAGCGGCTTGTAGTTGGTCTGCTCGGATCGCGCGGTGAGGAAGTTGAATACAGCGTGCACCGCGGCGGTCATTTCCGAATCACAGGTCATCAGACTCAGATCGGCATAGAAGTGCGCCGTCGACGGATTGTAGTTACCAGTGCCCAGGTGGGCGTATTGCCGTATCTCGCCATCCGAATCCTGTCGAGCCAGCAAGGCCAGCTTGCAGTGAGTCTTCAAACCGACGAGGCCATGAAATACCTGGACACCCGCTTCCTCCAGCGATCGCGCCCAGCGGATGTTAGAAGCTTCATCAAAGCGGGCTTTCAACTCCACGACCACGGTGACTTCCTTGCTCTGGGCGGCCTCTATCAGGGCCCGCACGATCGGGGAGTTCTCATTGGTTCGGTACAGCGTTTGCTTGATGGAGAGCACCTGCGGATCGCGAGCCGCCGACTCGATGAAGGAAACCACCGGCTCGTAAGAATCGTAGGGATGATGAAGGAGAATGTCCTGCTCTTTTACCTGCTCAAAAATATTCGCTACTTTGGGCGCAAAGCTCAGGGTCTTTGAGGTGAAAGGCTGGAACTTGAGATCAGGCCGCGGAGTCTGATCGGCGAGAAAGAAGAGGCGAGAAAGATTCACCGGCCCCGGTGTCTTGAACACCTGCCAGGCTTGCAGCCTGAATTGCTGGGACAGAGGATCCACGATCTCCGCGGCCGCGTCGGCCTCGATCTCCAGTCGAACCACGTCGCCTTTCCGCCGATTGTGCAGTTCGGTGTCCACCAGGTCGAGCAAGTTGCGCGATTCTTCCTCGTGAAGGTACAGATTGCTGTTCCGGGTAGCACGAAACGCGCCCGAGGAGATGACGCGGTATCCCTTGTAGAGGTTCCGCGTGTGGGTCTCGATCAGATCGTGCAGGAAAATGTAGTCGATGCTGTCGCGCTTGCTCGGAACCCGCACCAGCCGCGCTATTTTTCGCGGCACCGTCACCACGCCGAGATAGGTAGTGCCCGGCTTCGAGTGATGCCGCAACTGGAAGGCGACACACAAAGCTTTATTGATGACGTGAGGGAATGGATGGGAAGGATCAATAGTAACTGGGGTCAGGATGGGATCCACGCGGCGAGTAAAAAACAGGTCCATCGCATCTCTGCCCGCCCGATCGAGCCGCGCCACCGACAAAATTCGGATGCCCTCTCGAGAAAGCGCCGGCAGAAGTTTCTGATTCCAGCACTCGTACTGATCGCTTACGAAAGAGTGTATTTCCTGGGCGAGCCGCTTGAGTTGTTCCGCCGGGGAAAGGCCGTCGGGGCCGGTGAGCGGATTCCCGTGCTCCACCTGCTGCAGAAGTCCGGCGACACGCACTTCGACAAATTCATCCAGGTTGCTGGCGGTGATGGCGAGAAACTTGACTCTTTCAAGCAGGGGATTGCTTTCGTCCTGGGCCTCCTCCAGAACGCGGCGGTTGAACGCCAGCCAGGATTCATGGCGATTGAAATAATTTCGCGGGTCGTCCAGGCGAACGCGGGCCATCGGCGAAGCTCTCCTGCCGTACCGCGTCATCCTACCGCGGCATTGTTAATAGATTGTTACATAACCCGCAATCCGCTTCTGTTCTCAGGGAAAGTGATGATAGCTTCTCCGTGTCAAAATTCTGCTCCGCAATCTTGAATCGGCAAATTATGGAAGCCAACGAATACGACCTGGTAGTGATTGGAAGTGGGCCGGCGGGCCAGAAGGGGTCCATCTGTGCCGCCAAAATGCGCAAGAAGGTTGCCATCATCGACAGGAAAAGAACCATCGGAGGCGTCTGCGTTCACACCGGGACCATCCCCAGCAAAACTTTGCGAGAAGCAGTTTTATATCTGAGCGGCTTCCGGCAGCGCACGTTCTACGGCCGCGGCTACGTGCTCAAGGATCGCATCGCGATGTCGGACCTCACCTTTCGCGCGCAGTCTGTCATGCTTCGCGAAGTAGAGGTGATCAAGGCGCAACTCCGCCGCAATTACGTAACGACGTTCGAAGGCGACGCCCACTTCATTGATCCCAATACGATTGAAGTTAAAAGCGACGACGGCTCTCAATTGGTGCGTGGTCATCACGTCCTGATCGCTTGCGGCACCCGCCCGGCACACAGTGCCGACATTCCCATCGACGGTAAACGAATCTTTGATTCAGATCAGGTGCACTGTCTCGAAGAGGTGCCGCGCGACCTGGTGATCGTTGGCGCCGGAATTATCGGGTTGGAATATGCGTCCATGTTTGCCGCGCTCGGAGTGAAAGTCACTCTTCTCGACCAGCGTCCGATATTGCTCGACTTCGTTGATCGGGAAATCGTTGAGAGTCTCTGCTTCCAGTTGCGGCAGCTGGGAACGGTCTTTCGGCTGGGAGAAAAAGTCGTTTCCATCGGCCTGGATGAGTCCCGCGACCGTGTGTTTGCCAAGCTCGAAAGCGGAAAGAATGTTCACGGCCAGGGGCTGCTCTACACCATCGGACGCCAGGCCAACAGTGATTTGCTCAATCTCGATGCGGCAGGCCTGAAGCCGGACGGCCGGGGCAAGCTGAAGGTCAACGATCATTTTCAAACCGACGTCCCGCATATCTATGCGGCCGGCGATGTGATCGGATTTCCCGCCCTGGCCAGCACTTCCATGGAGCAAGGGCGCCTGGCCAGTTGTCACATGTTCGGTACGCCCGGCAAGATGCCTCCGAATCTCATTCCGTACGGCATCTACACCATCCCCGAGATCTCAATGGTCGGACACACCGAGGAACAGTTAACCCAAGACAAGGTTCCCTACGAGGTAGGACTGGCCCGCTACGCGGAGTTGGCCAAGGGACAGATGCTGGGCGACGAACAGGGTCTGTTGAAGCTGATCTTCGATCCGGATTCGCTCAAATTGTTGGGAGTACACGTCATTGGCGACCGGGCAGCGGAAATCGTCCATATCGGCCAGGTGGTGCTCACCCTGGGCGCCAGCATCGAATATTTTCGTGACGCCGTATTCAACTATCCCACGCTGGCCGAGGCTTACAAGGTCGCCGCCTTGGATGGGTTGAACAAGCTGTAAACGGCGGCACAAAACTTTCGCGAGATTCTGCCTCGTTTACCACAAATTTAATACTGCTGTAACAATCCCTCCGTATAGTGGCGGCCAGCCTTGACCGGAAATTTTCGGGCTTGGACTTAGGAGACCAAATGGCTACCGCACCCACCCTACCTGCTGCGCCGAAGTCGGGGCCAGTCGCCGTACCCGCACTCGAAGCCAAGCTTGGCAAAGGTCCCGGAAAAATAGGCGTCCTTGTATTCGGAGTGGTGTTGATTATCGGAGTGGTTTATGCGGGCTCGCATCTGCTCTCCGATCTTTCAGGCGTTCACAACACGTCGATCATGCCCTACGTTTTGCTGGGCCTCGCGCTGCTGGTGGCCCTGGGCTTCGAGTTCGTGAACGGATTTCACGACACCGCCAATGCGGTAGCCACGGTGATTTACACCCATTCTCTCGAGCCTCATGTCGCGGTGGTATGGTCAGGCTTCTGGAATTTCCTCGGCGTACTCACTTCCTCTGGACTAGTCGCGTTCGGAATCATTTCGCTGTTGCCGGTTGAACTGATTCTGCAGGTCGGCAGCAAGGCGGGATTTGCGATGGTGTTTGCCTTGCTCGTCGCAGCCATTATCTGGAACCTCAGCACCTGGTACTTCGGGCTGCCGGCATCCAGTTCGCACACTTTGATTGGATCGATTATCGGAGTGGGAATCGCCAACCAGCTCATGTCGGCCAGAACCGGCACCAGCGGCGTGGATTGGGCGCAGGCTCTGAACATCGGCAAGTCGCTGCTGCTTTCCCCGATCGTGGGATTTGCGCTGGCAGGCCTGCTGCTTCTTATCATGAAAGCCGTCATCAAGAACCGGAAATTGTATGAAGCGCCGGAAGGCACCGAGCCGCCGCCGTTCTGGATTCGCGCTCTTCTTGTTCTGACCTGCACCGGTGTCAGCTTCGCTCACGGATCGAACGACGGACAAAAAGGCATGGGCCTGATCATGCTGATTCTGATCGGAACCGTGCCCACAGCCTATGCGTT
Organism: Terriglobia bacterium; assembly: GCA_963734265.1. Lineage (GTDB taxonomy): Bacteria > Acidobacteriota > Terriglobia > Terriglobales > Acidobacteriaceae > JAIQFF01. The sequence continues at coordinate 240,120 of CAVTGN010000003.1, read as the reverse complement.
GAACCACGCGGTGACCAGAAAAGAGTCGGACGACTTTATTGCGGTTTCCGCGCAAACCGCCACCACTCTCGACAAGTATGTGAACTCGAATGCCGTCATCGGCGATGCTCGTGAAGAAATCACCAATTATGTACGCACTAAGGAATTTACCCCCAACACGATGCTGGCCCTGCGCCAGACCGTGAGCGATATCGGCAATGAGACGGTGCAGTTCGGCGAGCTGGCCAGGGTTCCCAACGACATGGTCCGTAACTTCCGGAACGACATGTACCTGGTGAGTGAAGCTCTGCGTCTGATGCAGAAGACCCACCAGCCAGACATTTCCGCCGCCGACTGGAAGGTGCTCACCAACTATAAAAAGCACATCGACAATGCCACCAAGTTCATCCCAGGCTGGGTGAAAGTCGCGGTCGCAATGGCGTTGGGACTGGGCACGATGGTGGGCTGGAAGCGCATCGTTGTGACCGTCGGCGAGAAAATCGGCAAAGACCACCTGACCTACGGACAAGGCGCAGCCGCCGAAATTACCGCGATGTTCACCATCGGAGCAGCAGACTGGTTTGGGCTGCCGGTCAGTACGACACACGTACTCTCGTCCGGCATCGCCGGCACTATGGCGGCGAATCACACCGGACTGCAGTGGGGCACAGTGCGCAATCTGGCCATGGCCTGGGTGCTGACCCTGCCGGTCTCGATGATGCTGGCGGGCTTTCTGTTCTGGGGATTCCGCAATATCTTCTAGGATCGGTGTCATCCTGAGCGCGTGTCATCCTGGGCGGGTGTCATCCTGAGCGGAGCACGAACCAGTATCGTCGGCTCGTGCTAGTTGAAGGAGAAGTTCACGGTTATCCGAGTCTCAAACTCGGCCGGCTGTCCGTCCAGGTTGCGAGGCTTAAATCGCCATTGCCGTACTGCGGTGGCGGCAGCTTCGACCAGATAAGGGTTGCCGCTGGCCACGACGAGTTTACGAACCGACCCGTCACTTCCCACTAAGACGTTCATTACCACCCGGCCTTGAATGTGCCGCCGCTTGGCCTCGCTCGGATACTGTGGCTCAACCCGCGTGATCAGATAACTGTCGATGGCGTTAGAAGCTACCGAGGCCGCGGCGGGAAAATCATTCTTCAGGATCTCCGTCTTTGTCGTCTGCAGCGCACCGGCCCCACCCTCAGAAGCTGGCGCCTTTTCCGGTGGCGCCGAACTGTTTTTTTCCACGACCGGGGCAGCCGCGGGCACTTCCGGTACTTCCTGCGCGCTTTTCTGGATCCCTTCCTGAGGCGCATCCGCATGGCCTTCAGCCCGGTCAATTGCCATATTCCAGCCAGCGCGGCCCATCACCCAACCCAGCAGCAGAGACAGGGCAACCACGGCTGCCATGAGCAGACTGGTTCGGTTGTGGCGACGCCGGATTCGCACATCGCGGCGCGCTGACGCCACAAACAGTTCGGACGCCAGACGTTCCGCCTCCATGGGATTCGCCGCTTGCTCTTTTCGCGCCGAGGTCGCAGGGCCTGTTGACCCCGACGTTTTGCACTCGAGAATGCGATTTGCCAGGGTGTTCAAAGTCTCCAAGTCGTGTTGCCCAAAACCATCCGGTCGTGACCAGAGAATTTCGAAGATCCCGAACGCCTGGTCAGAATCCAGAAGGGGCAGCACCACAATCGATCTGACCCCTAAACGCCGGCAGGCTTCAAGGTTGACGCGTGGGTCTGTCTCGGTATCGCTACATTGTTGAGGCTGGCGCGTTTCGATACAGCAGCCCGAAAGTCCATTGTGAGGATCAAGGCGCGCACCGAGGCTGGGAGCGTCCGGGCCAGTACTGGCGCAGCAGACCATCTCTGTTCCCCGGCGCAGAGCGATCGCGGCTCCCGTCGCTCCTGTAGCGACGCAGGTTTCCTCCAGTATCTTTTTAAGCTGGGGGTCTTCAATGATTTCAGCGGGAACGATTTCATCGGCAACTATCTCTTTGGCAACGTGATCTCTTTGGCGACGTTCGCCTTGACGGTCTCCTCGGCTACGGGGTGGGTTTCCAAAGAGCTCGACACGACTTCGGGAGTTTCTGCAGCAGGCGATCCCGGCAATTCGTTGCCGGGAAATTGGGGATCCTGCGCGAACCCGAAGGAGCCTTCGCGGAGACAGAACTGGCGAACGATCAGATCATTTGCCGAATGGGCCATGGCGCAACCGGTTTAACTGCAAACCGAGCGCCAACTGCCGTCTCCGCTGGCACGATAACTCTAATCGAATCAGGACGCGAAAAAAGGTGCCAGGCCACCGGGATTGCGCAGGTGCAACATGTTGCCTAGAAGGCTAAGCGGCTTCATAACCTCCGCTTGTTTCACTCACTCCAGGTTACTGAAGTAACTTATGGGACTTTCGCAGCAGATGAGGCTCGGTCGAGCAATTTGTTCAGTTACTTTGCAAGAGCCATCTCTGCGCTAGACCACAACCGGTCTCGCGGTACCTCCGTAATCATGCAACTGTGGGCTGTTTGCAAGTACGCTGAAACCTTGCACGGCTTCGCGCAAAAAAATTATGGGAGGTCACATGCGGATACTGCAATTTGCAATCGTCGGACTGATCGTGGCCTTGGGCTTCGGCACGCCGGTGATGGCAGATCACGGAGATGACGATAAAAAGCATCACGGCAACAAGCATGCCAACGTTGACGATGACCGGAGCTGGGAGCATCGCGACGGATTTGAATATCGAACTTATGGCGACCATGACGGACATCCCCCCGGATGGAGTCACGGTCAGAAAACTGGGTGGGGAAATTGCGGCCTGCCTCCCGGTCAGGCCAAGAAGTACGGTTGCCGCACTTACGTTTATCAGGGCCGCCCTCACTACTATTACCAGGATGAATCCGGACGGATCTTTGTTCGACGCCCAATCCTGGAGGTTCACGGAAGCGTGGAAGTTCACTAGCCCGTGTGCGGCGGCGCGACTCCGGACTTATTATTGGCTCGGCGCGCATCTGCGACATGCCGCAACTATGCCCGAAACAAGCCGTCTCGGGCGAAAATGTCGTTTACATTCAAAGAGATAAAACTACTGGTCTTGGCACCAATTTAGGGGCATACTATGGCCGCCCGTGACCCCCCACTGGGCGAGGTGGCGGGCATGCCTACAATGTTGGCAGAAAATAACGATCCGAAAATCAATTTTGATCGCCTTAAAGGCGGTTCCGATTCCAAGCGTCGTACTCAATTGTTTGTCGCCCTGGCTCTGTTGTTCGCAGCTCTGGTTTTAGTAATCCTGAGAAATCGCCAGTTCTGGATGGGCACCCTCAGCATAGAAGAGGCGCCGAGTCAGGTGGCGCCCGACACCCTCAAAAAAAATACGAAGAATATCCCTCCCGCGTCGTCGCGAAAGGGAGCTGCGAAAACCGCATCTTCAACCGCTCAGCCGCCCGTTTTCATGTTCCCAGGAGCGCACGAAGCGGTTCTGGCTCCGCTCCAGGTTGACGTAACCTATTCCAGCGGAAAACGCGAGACCCTGATCGCACGCGATTCTGCCGTCCGCGTCGATTTAACGCACAATCCAGATCAGCCGGATGACGCACTTTCGAACGGCGCCGCGGCCGGAACGGCGGACTCCGGGGACAAGGTTCGTTTCTCGCCACAGACGGCTGCAGTTGTCGTGCGCAGAGTCGACCCCGTCTACCCTGTCCAGGCACAACAGGCGAACATACAAGGTTCGGTAGTCCTTCAAGCCCGGATCGACAAGGATGGAAACGTTCAATCGGTGCAGGTGGTCAGCGGTCCCGCCATCCTGACCAAAGCTGCTCTGGAAGCGGTCAAACAGTGGCGCTTCAAACCTCACTACGAGGGCGACCAGGTGGCGCCCACCGAAACTCGCATCACGGTGAATTTCACCATCTCGGCGCAGTGAACGGGTTTGGAGATCCTAATTTTCCGTAACCAACAATTTCACTTCGGCGCGGGCAGCCTGACGTACGACTTGTACTTATCTTCCGTTTCGGATTTGGCCGTTCCGGATTTGGCCGTTCCGGATTTGGCCGTTACAGGTTTGGATGCGGTTTGCTGCGGATGGCAATTGGTTAACGCCGCTCCTGTGCCGATACCCGTAGAAGCTTGAGCGCCCTGGTCAGCAGACCCACAAACCACCTCACCGCCTTGTATCGAAATAGCGCTCCTGCCTGCCGTGGAACCTGCGTATAAGTTGGCACTAGGTTGAGCGGCTGCTGGCGGATTCTTCAACTGCCGCACTGGTCCTTGCGATCGTACACCGGGTGATTGCAGACCGGGCTGCACCGGACGCTGTGTCTGTTGTTGAATGCGGACCCCAAGTTGCTGACTCCCGCGATCCAGGGCATGGCCTAATGCCGACCCGCCCTTTACCGCCGATGAGGATGACAAGGCATTAGTCAAAGCTGACTCAGCCGCAGCCTGGGCGAACCCGTTAATCGGAAGTCCAATGACCGGAAGCCCAGTAGCGGCAAACAGGCTTATCAGGAGGAGTAGGCGTTTATTGATCAAGTGATCACCTCCGTGAAACCAATAGCAGCCTAACGGACCGCCGGGGGATGGTCAAACCCTTATTTTTAGCCGCTTTGAGCATCCTTCGGACTCACCAGGGGGTCGCTTCGATTCGGTGTCAGTGCCGGATATGAGACAGGGTAAGAACTACAGACGTGTTCCAGCACACTACGCCAGCGTAGAACAGATTCACCACCCAGAGGAGTTTTCGCACCCTCAAAGCGATGAGTACGGCGATTACCTTGCTGAACAGAACCCCGCCGGTGGGACCGAGGGCGGCAGTGAGGTGTCCGACCAGAGGATTCACTTCGAATGCGCCGAAATGAAAAGCCACCAACGTCGTTAGCAGATCAAGGACTTGCAGGACGATGAAGCTCGATTTTGCCTGCAGGATTGCCGGTGGGTTCATGCCTTAGCTCTAAATCTATCACTTCCGGAAAAGTCATAGTCTCAGACCGAAGCTGTTCCACCGATTCCGGCTTTCCAAACCCCGCTTGATGGAGGCCGGAGGATTAGGTTGGACAATTGCGGAATCGCCCCTCCCGGCCTAACATTACTCCGCCGTTCACTCCTAGTGGGATCGAACCGTCTGCAGGAGGCGAGATCGCTACGAGACTCTTTCACCATATCTGGCCTTCCCGCCTTTCGCCGACACGGCGAATGATCCCCTTTGTTGTTCACGGGGTCGTAAAGGGATTCCACTGCTCCAAGTGCAACTGGGCTTTAATTCTCGAAGAACCCTTCCTTTATTCCAACCCGGCACGTCAGGCGAGAACCGACGACGCCATGCGTTGGTTCTCACCCCATGACTGCTCGCGATTCCCAAAGCCCACAAACAATTCGGCGCATTCCTAGAATCGCTTTCGGTTCCATACCCGAACATCCACCACCGGACGCCCAAAAAAACCGGGCCCAAAAGAAAGCCCCAGGCAAAACAATCGGGATCAACTTAAATTTTTCCGATATCTAGATGCTATCCGGGCTCTGCGGCCTCGCAACTCACGGAGGTAACCCGCCACTCGTACTCTCACGGGAAACGCACATCGAGGCTGTAAATCTCCTGCGTGCTTTTATCCCGCATCAGGAGCAACGAGTCATCGGACGCCAGCCCGATCCAGAATTCCCATGGATCGAACCCGCGCGGAACCTCCTTCAGGCTGAACAACCGTTCCAGTTTTCCGTTGGCCACGTTTACCCGCACCAGGTCGTCGGTCTTGTCGGAGTAATCCTCGGCGTAGAGATATTTTCCATCGTGTGACCAGGTTTCGAAACCGAAGCGCGCTACCGCAAGCTGCGCCCAACTCTTCTTCTCCATGTCGTAGAGCATCAGCTTGGTGGAGTCCGCGGAAAGGGCCGCGATGTAGCGCCCGTCCTGCGAGCAGCGGGGACTAAAAAGATTTTCCGAGCCCGGCACGTCCGCGATTTGCGAGGTCTTCAAGTCGACGATGTGGATGTTCGGCCCGGACACGGCTCCATATTCCAGCCAGGGAATTCCCGCGAACACGATCGAATCACCTTGCGGCGTCCACGTGGGTTCTCCCTGATTGCGGTCGCCCGCGGTCACCTCCTGCGGCGTCCCCCCCTCGACCGGCACCACGAAGATTTTCCATGGCCTTCCCGGACGCGAGGCCATGAATGCAATGCGGGTTCCATCGGGTGACCAACGGGGCATGTGCGCCTTCATCGGCGCATACGTCAGTTGAGTGCGGGAACTTCCGTCCAGCTTGCTTCGCCACAGCGTGAGTTCCGGATGCGCCACGTACGTGATCCAGTCGCGATTGCGCAGTATGTCGGCTTCGCCCGCCGACACTCCGGGAAGGTAGATGGAAAACTGCTGCGACTTGCTGTCTAACTGGATCAGATCGAAGCGGCGCTGCTGGCCGATCACGAATAGCTTCTTTCCATCGAGGCTCGGGGTCGGATTGCTGAACATGAGCGGCCCCACGGTCAACTGCGTGGGCTCGGCAGCCGCCTTGCTAAAGAGGGACGTACCTTCGCGCCGGGCCCAGATGTTCTGAATGTGGTCGCGCGTAGATTCAAAAAGGAAGTATTCTCCGTTTGGCGTCCAGGCGCCGCCAGATTCCTGCGCTGGTTTGTTCCAGTCCGGCAGCAGCGGGTGCAGACCCTTGCCGTCGGACGAAATCTCCCACAGCGAAGAAGTTTGCTGGTTGGTGTCACGGATGGTGAACCGCAGGCGGTGGCCATCAGGAGAGAATCGCGGCGCAAAAGGAATTCCCGGCACGGTAACCAGCTCCCGCGAATCGGTTCCGTCGGGATTGCACACATACAGCGTCGACTTTCTGACATAGACGATGTGCTGGCCATCCGGTGACCATGTCGCCGCATGCGCGAGGATGTCTCCCACGGGCCGGAGCGTGCCAGCGGGAAGCGGCAATATCCAGACTGGCCACTCCGTCTCCGAACCTTCTGCCACCCCTTTTATCAGCAATTCAGAACGTCCCGGATAGAAATCATAAATATCGGCGCTGACCAGCGAGATGGGTACCGGCGCTGTTTCTCCGCCCGAAGTCGAGACCTGCCTCAGCACCGAATGGCCGCTGAGATATTCGGAAAAGTAGAGCCGGCTTCCGTCGGTGACCAGAGATCGCTTCGAAGTGCCGTCGCTTGTAATCTGCAGCGAAGAGAGCACGATCGGCGGGGCCCCTGGCGATCTTAAGAACAGAATGATTGCCACCAATGCCGCGATAGCGACCAAACCCATCGCCAGCCACTTCGCGGCAACCACCTTGGACTGCGGCTTGACGGGGGATGTCGCATGTAGCGAAGATGCGACGGATTGTTTCTTTTGAATCCGGCGCCGGTCTTGCTGCAGACCCGCGTGGCAAGAACTTGCCCGGATTCTTTTGCCCGCCGGAGGTTTTGCAGATCGGTCCGCATCTCCGCCGCGCCCGCATATCGTCCCGCCGGGTCCTTTTCCAGAGCCTTCCGCACGATCCGCTCAAGCTCGAGAGGGGTTTCCGGGTCAAATCGTAAAGGCCACTCTGGCACTTTGTGAATAATGGAATCGAAAACCGCGGCGGTCGTCTGTCCCTGGAAAGGGAGCACTCCCGTCGCCATCTCATAGAGCACGACGCCAAATGAAAACAAATCCGTACGCGAGTCCAGAGGCTGGCCCAGCGCCTGCTCCGGCGACATGTAAGGGATGGTTCCCAGAGTGGCTCCCCGGGGATTGAGTTCTTCCGGGGATCGCGTGTCCCCTCCGAAAGTGTTGCCGCTGAGGCTGGCTTCGTCACCCGTATTCAGCTTCGCCAGACCGAAATCCAGAATCTTGGCATGGCCGCGCTTGGTGACAAAAATGTTTGCCGGCTTGATATCGCGGTGAATGATGCCATGGGTGTGGGCGGCGTCAAGCGCGTCGGCGATCTCGATACCCAGATCCAGCAACTGGGGCAACGGCAGGCGACCCTCAGCGATGCGCTGCCGCAGAGTCACACCATCGAGAAACTCCATTGCGATGAAACGCCGGCGCTGCGCTTCACCAACTTCGTAGATCACACATATATTGGGATGATTCAGGGCGGAAGCGGCCCGCGCTTCCCAACGGAACCGCTCCAAGACTGCCGGGTTCTGGGCGATCAGTTCAGGCAGGAATTTAAGCGCCACCATCCGGCGCAATTCAGTGTCTTCCGCCTTGTAGACAACACCCATCCCACCCCCGCCCAACTCTTCGATGATGCGGTAGTGCGAGATAGTGTGGCCGATCATCAAGGCCTGAATCTTATGTAGAACGGGAGGGGCAAGTCAACGAACGCGGCAATTCAAGAAAGGAGGGTTAAACCGCGGTTCCTGAAAGTGGAAATTGCCGTATTTCGCTTCGGTTAGATCGCCGTCGGATGGGCCGGCTGATAAACTCCGATTTCCAGCGCCACTGGGCAATTGGATCGTTGTTTTGATTCCCCATCTTTCCTTTTGCGGCGTCGAACACTTTACGCCTTTAGCTTGCAGAGATTTTATGAGCGCAGCCAGGTCGTCGCACATGAGGTAGAGGTCCGCTCTCGCCAGCCTGCCTCCGCTGTGAAGTTGACGTCTCTCGCCGTCGGACGGGTGGATCGCGGCCTCGGCCGGTGGCAACGCAAAGAGCAGCCAACCTCCGCCGGCGTCGACAGCGCGAAAATCGAGAACATCACAAAAGAAAGCACGGTCGGCCTCAGGGTTGTCGCTGTAGAGGAGGATGTGAGCGCCAGTGATTCCGGAAATCATGACGATTCTGAAAACACGATTCTGAAAACGCCGAGAATTGTACGCCCAGGCCGCCGTCTGGCGTTTGAAGAATTTCCGTCCGGCGGCCGTCTCTCCAATGCTGGCGTGTTTGTTCTTCGACGCTCAGTTCTTGAGCTTTTGCCGTTCACAAGCATCTACCGTTTTCGTGGGATCGACCGCCTCATTGTCGACCTGTTCATTGATGATTTTTCCGGATTTGTCGATCAGGAAAGTTGCACGCCGCGCCGTTTCCATCGGAATTCCCTCAATGTCGAACTTCTGGGTCAGTCCATAACGGCTTGTGACTGGACCACCCCAGTCTCCGAGAATCGGGAAGGTCACTCCATTTTGTTGGGCAAATGCGAAGTTCGAGAAGGGGCTGTCCATGCTCACACCCAGCACCTGGGTGTCGGTGCCTTCCAGCTTGGTCAAATTCTGCTGGAGAGCCTTCATTTCGCGGGTTCAACCACCGGTGAAAGCAAAGACAAAAAATGCCAGGGCGACATTTTTCTTTCCCCGATAGTCCTGCAATGATATTTTCTTCAGTTCTTTACCGTCGAAAGCAAACAGGGTGAAATCGGGGGCGGTATCACCCACTTTCAGTTTCATGGGCGGCGCTTCTTTTTTCTCGCCCGCTTTCTGAGGTTTGTCCTCTGCCTGCAACGCAGAGAGCCCCCCTGAAAACACAACCAGATTCAGAAGTCCGAGGCACACAATCTGCTTAACTTTTGGCCTCAATCTCATTTCTAAAGTCCCTCACTTTCTTCGGCCGATTTCCCGTCAGCGACCTGATTTTCTCTCCACATCATACGCTTCCGAAGCCGCAGCCTTGAGCAATGGATTCCTGCATGCGCCCCAATTTTCGTGACCCAAGATTTCTCCGCTGGTAAGAATTGACTCTTCACCATTTTCCGGGTGACAGAAATGCCGCCGCCAGTGTAGCTTGAGTGGCTAGATTCGGAAACATTCGGGGCTCCAGACCTTATCGATCGACAAGGAGCCGATATGGCATCCTCTGCAAAGGCAACCTATTTTGCGACTTCGGAAGGCGGGAATTTTACATACGTCTTTCTGATTCGCAACACCAGCGCGGGTCAATTCGATATTTATGCGGCCATGATCGCAGCGCAATACGGCGTTCCTCTCCTCCCCGGCGGTCTGCAGAATATAGTTCCGATCAGCGCACCGCCAGGATGGCAACTCATTCCCTCCACACCGCCCTACGGCTTCCTGACCGGGCAAACCAGCTTTGCGGGAAGTCCAGCCGCGTCGGGTTATATTCTGCCGGGCGAAGTCGAACGATTCGTATTCCGCAGTTCGACCCCTCCCTCAGAAACCCTGCCCTTTGGCTGCTGCTTCTACAACGAGAACAACGAATGGGGATTTGCCTACGATGGCACAGCCGAACGCGTAGACTGCATTCCCAAATCCGAGTTTCCGCGACCGTGGGCTCGGCTCTATTCAACGTCCGAACTTTCGGCGGCGAGAGTGCCCCAGCACACCTCGATGCCAGGAACCACCTCCCGCACGATCGGAGGGGAAGATGGTACGCCGTCCGTGAACATCACCTACGACCGCTTCGGCAATATCATAAAGATGTTGCCCAATCCGCCGATTTCGCCGGGTCGAACAAAATAGCAGCGGTAAAATATCAATACTGCAGTGATCGAAGGCAACGGGTTTTAGTCCCACAAGCACCCCAGCCCTCTTCTGTACCCGCGAAGAGACCGGTGCGACCACGATTGATGTTTCCATTTCACTAGCCAACCTTCTGGTTTTTACCTAGCCATTTGGCGGATGCGCCTTCTGTTCCTATCGTCGATCCTGTTCTCACAGTTCAGGAAAGGGGTTTGAACCAGACATGACCACCTCAATTTTAGAAACAATTTCAAACGAATTTGCGATGGCGGCGGAGAAGGTGGGCGGTAGCGTGGTTGCCGTCCATGCCCGACGCTGGATGCCGGCCAGCGGCATCGAATGGAAGAAGGGCGTTGTGGTAACGGTTCATCACGGCGTGCAGCGCGACGAAGACATCAAAGTGCTGCTCGATGGTGGTCGCACGGTTTCCGCGAAGCTGGCTGGGCGGGATCCCAGCACGGACATCGCCGTTCTAAGAATCGAGGAAGGATCTTCGGGCCCTCCTTCACTCGGCGACTCGACAGCTCTGCGACTCGGCCATCTTGTTCTTGCGCTCGGCCGCACCAGGCGCGGCGATCTGGTGGCGAGCAGTGGAATCATTGGCGGCATCAGCGGCGAGTGGAAGAACCGCCGAGGCGGAAGACTCGATCAGCACGTCCGGCTCGACCTCGCCCTGTACCCGGGATTTTCCGGCGGACCGCTGATCAATGCCAGAGGCGAGGTGGTTGGCATGAATACGCGGGGCCTGGCCCACGGACGAGCCGTGACAGTGCCGGTGGCGACCGTCAATCGCGTCGTCGAGGAACTTCTGGAAAAAGGGCATATCCCTCGGCCCTATTTGGGTGTCGCGATGCAACCGGTGGAGCTGCCCGACAATATGCGCTCGAAGCTTCCCACGGGAGCGCGAGTCGGGCTGCTGGCCACGCACGTCGAAAATGGTGGCCCCGCGGGGAAGGCCGGCGTTTTGCTGGGAGACGTTCTTTTCGAAGTGGGCGGAGAGGCAGTCGAACACGTCGATGCGATCCAGGACTCGCTCGCCACCGCGAAGGTTGGCGATGTTCTGCAGATCAGGGTAATTCGCGCCGGCGAGATCAAGCCGGTTTCAATTACTTTGGGTGAGAGGTCGCGATAACGAATGTCAAAGCGAAGCGGCGGAGGCGCGATCCGAATTGCGGTGGGAACCGCCTCCGCTGTTCGCCGCGCCGGGCTCGAAAGCATCGTCCGCGGCCACGCCGACTTTCATCTGGCGGGAAGTTTCGCCGCGCTGGCGAGCCTGGTGTCCTTTGCCCGCAGCACCGAAGTGGACGTAATGCTGATCGACTCCGATTCGATCCGCGATTTATTGCTCGAGCCCGTATCGGGCGCCGCGATTGTTCTGCTCACCGAGGTCAGCGACGCGCGTTCGATCTCGCTCTTATTGCGCAGCGGCGTGCGCGCGATTCTTTCCAGGGAGAGCGGCCCGGACGACGTTCTCTCCGCCATTTATGCTGCCTATGATGGACTGGTATTGTTGAGCGCGCCGGCCGCAGAGAGCCTGGCAGCTATCTACGGCGATCAGCCGCTGGAAGATAAGGCTGAATTCTCCGAAGAGATTACCTCCCGCGAAACCGAGGTGCTCAGAATGTTAGCGCAGGGACTGGCTAACAAAGATATCGCGGCAGGTCTCGGTATCTCCGAGCATACCGTCAAATTTCACATCAGCTCGATTCTCGAAAAGCTGGGCGCTTCCACCCGCACGGAAGCGGTTACCCTGGGAATCCGGCGCGGGCTAATTCCGATCTGAACTCTTTACTTTCAAATTCCGGTGTACCTAAATTCCGGGTACCTAGATTCCGGTGACCTTCGGGACCGCCCGTCATCCAACCAGAATCCTTGGCAGGCTGCCGCGCGGAACTTTGCCTGCAAAGTGCAGGATTTTGCGGGTGTCCGCCCCTGCGGAACCGGCAACTGCAGCCGTTTTAAGCCACCTTTCGTATCCCAGATGGCATCAAAAGTGCCGTTCTGCTCATGTACGAATTCGGGAGGTGCTTTGTGCGTCGCGAAGACTTACTAAAGCCCGATGTGATGAGCGAAGTCATAATCGTCAGCGCGGGTGCCTTGATCCTGGCTTTCCTGCTTCTGATCCTAGTCATCGCTTTTATGGGGTCGGCGTCAGTCTGACGTCCGATCGGATTGACGTCCGGCCGGATCGACGCGCTGCCGCGCGTTGTCGTCGAGTGCTCACCCAGCCTCATTCGCCTATGCCTGTCATTTGCCTGCGTCTGAGATTCCGGCCGTTCGACGCGGCGTCCGGAGCAATGTCATCGAGATATATGCTCCGATCCACGATCCTGCCGCGGCAAACCCCACATACACCCAGTTCTTCGTGTAACTGATAACCGCGAACGCCGACAGCAGATACCACACACTGCTCCACGTAGCTGCCGGCACTCGTCGTCGCGACGAAACCGCCGCGTTGAACATTACGTACACCGCATCTGTTGCGGCGGTGGATACGAACACACCCAATGCCAACCACGGTTCAATACTCCACACCGTTCTCACCTCACTTTCGAACTGACCGCACGAATAGAAGAACCATTGAGTTTCTAACAGATGGTGCTGTTGATCAACGCCAAGAGCTTTAACGCTGTGACCGGACATTGACACTCCCAACCAGTCTTGTTCGCATTTTTTACCCCGGTTTTTTCTAACGCCGCGAATCGAGGCGTAAATTGGGAAGGTTCTGATATGAGGGACTCGGAACTTCATCCCGCAATCTCAATCGACCGCATTGCGGTCGCCGGCGAAACCGCTGCCATCAAGCGCATCCGCATCGAATCCATCGACGTGGTTCGCGGCGTCATCATGATCGTCATGGCCCTCGATCATGTGCGCGACTTCTTCAACAATTCCGGCTTAAATCCCACCGATCCCGCCACGACGACGATTCCGCTATTCTTCACGCGCTGGATCACGCACTTCTGTGCTCCCGTTTTCTTCCTGCTCACCGGCACCGGCGCCTATCTGTCGTTACGCCGGAAATCCAAACCGGAGTTGTCGTGGTTTCTGTTCACTCGCGGCCTCTGGCTGATCTTTCTGGAACTGACGGTGACGCGCTGTCTCGGCTGGCAGTTTAATTTCGACTACCAGGTGACCATGCTCATTGTTTTATGGGCGCTGGGTTGGGCGATGATCGTGCTTTCGGTGCTGGTTTATCTCCCGGCTTCCGTAGTGACGACGTTCGGGGTAGTGATGATCGCAAGCCACAATCTGCTCGACTCCGTCCAATCTTCCACCACCCGCTTTGGACAATCCTGCACTCGCCCAATCTCATCCTGAACCACCCGGGGCGTGTGGTTTTCGTTGGTTATCCACTCATTCCCTGGGTGGGAGTTACCGCGGCCGGCTATGGCCTGGGACAGATCTACAGCTGGCCATCGGCGCGCCGCAAAGCGTTCCTCTTACGCCTGGGGATCGCCTCAACCGCAGCCTTCCTGGTTTTGCGTGCCATCAATCTCTACGGCGACCCGCTGCCCTGGGCGACACAGAAGTCCCCTGCGTTTACCGTGCTCTCATTTCTTAACACCACGAAGTACCCGCCATCGCTGCTCTACCTGCTGATGACGCTCGGCCCCGCGCTGGTTTTCTTGTGGGCTGTCGATGCTGCGACACCGCGATGGCTGCGGCCGGCCCTCGTTATCGGCAAGGTGCCGATGTTTTACTACCTTCTGCACCTGCCCTTGATGCACCTGATTGCGGTCGCTCTGTGTTATGCGCGCTATGGGCAGGTGCATTGGATGTTCGAGTCGCCGGGCCTCGACCAGTTCCCCATCACTCCCCCGCCGGGATGGGGATACTCTTTGCCGATCGTCTATTTGGTGTGGGCTTGCGTTGTGCTTGCGCTTTATCCGTTGTGCCGCTGGTTTGCGGCCTTGAAGCAGCGCCGCAACGACGCCTGGCTCAGCTATTTCTAAGTGCCTGCAAAAATCGTAGTATTCGTTTTTTGTTCGCCCATGATATTATCCCCGATCATGGCCCGGCGTCCCCCACCTGCGGACGAAGTGCTCAGCCGTACCGATCTGGCAGAGCTGAAGCAGCGGCTCTCCATGATGGGTGTCAGCGCTGTGCAGGACTTCTACCGCAGCGCGCACTCCGTGTGCCGGATTGGACCCGGCCACTTCCCCAGCGCCCGCGCGATTCAGGAACTCGTCCAGGCCTGGAAACAGATGAGGAAATGGCGGTAGCCGAGGTGAACAGCGCAAATTCCTTGAGACAAGAATTGAGCCACCGGGCCAGAGAGTTTGCCCGCGAACGCGGCCTGCCGCACTGCCTTAGCTATGGCCGCTCGCCTACTGTCTGTTTCGAGAGCTACGCCGATTCACGCCACGGCAATTTCCTGCCGACTACTTACCGCGCCATACTCAGGAACCCGAATTGGCGACGCCGTTTGCAGAAAATCCATTCCCAGGGCCGTAAATCGCTACCGCGACAGGAGGACGGCGTTCGTCGTGAACTTGATGCCTGTACCAGCTCCGATGCTCTGTTGATGAACGTGTTTTGCTATCCGGGCGTGTTCAAAGATGGCCGTCTCAGTTCGATGCTTGGCCTAAAGTCGCCAGCGATTCCGGAGTTTGGATTCCGCGCTCGCGTACCTCTGGCCAATGGCAGATTCGACCGCACGGATGTTGATCTGCGGCTCGGGGATTTGCTCGTCGAAGCAAAGCTGACAGAGAGCGATTTTCAGAAGGCGGCTAAGGAGGTGGTTCACGCGTACCGCGATTTCGCCGAAGTATTCGACAGTGAAGAACTGCCCCAGACCGCGCGCGAGTACAGCTCGTATCAACTCATACGAAACGTGCTGGCGGCCCATGCGTCCGGTGGGGCCTTTTGCCTGATCACCGACGCCAGAAGACCGGAGCTGATCGAGGCCTGGTATCGAGTGATCAAGTGCGTACGCTGCCTCGATCTTCGACTCAGATGCAAGCTCCTAACCTGGCAAGAGATAGCCAGAGTGGCGCCCCGACGCCTGCAGGAATTTCTGAGTGAGAAGTACGGTACACTCGAAAAAAATTAACCAAAGGCGACCGTTTCTCGTCCTTACGCCGAGATCGCTTTGGAACACTCCGGGCAGATTTTGTGGGTGACCTTGGCTTCAGAGTGGGCTCTCACGTAATACTCAAACGGCTGCCAAATGCCCTTCTGATCTTGTATCTTTTTGCACGACAAGCAAATTGGCAGCAGGCCCTCCAGAGTGTGAATGTTCGAAAGAGCTATTTTCAGTTCTCGAAGCGTACGCTCTTTTTCGGCTTCAGCTCGATCACGCGCTGCCAGGGACCGTTCCAGGCTCAAGAGGTTGCGCCGAAGTTCGAGTTGCGCCAGCACCTGCCGGCTCAGAGCCCGGAGGGCGTCCAACTGCTCAGGACTCAGCTCCCGGGGCACACGGTCGACTACGCACAAGGTTCCGAGTGCTTGGCCGTCCGTCATCAAGGTTGCCCCCGCATAGAAACGGATTTTAGGGTCAGACGCGACCAAAGGATTTTCCGCAAACCTCACGTCCTGACTGGCATCCGGCACGATGAAAACATCGGGCTGGAGAATCGCCGCGGCGCAAAAGGCAATGTCACGCGAGGTTTCACTCACGGAGACTCCGACCTTCGATTTGAACCATTGCCGCTCAGCGTCTATCAGGCTAATCAGTGCCACCGGCGTCTGGCATATGTAGGAAGCTAGTGATGTGAGATCGTCGAACGCGGCTTCAGGTTCGGTATCGAGAATCTCATACCCGCGTAGCGTGGCGAGTCTCTGTTGCTCATTTGCCGGTTTGGCGGGGATCATGGTGGCATCCGGAGTGGCCGTGGGCCGGGAGTAGCGACTCTACCTCCGTTTGCACGAGAATTCAACCACAGTGTCCGCTGTATGCTCGTCCCAAGAACTCAAGCACGGTGCGCTCGATTCGCCGCGGTCGTGGTGTCGTCGTGACGGTGCCGGCCTCCTCGAGCGGTGGAAAGCACAGGTTTGGGAGGCTCAACCTTTTGCAGGGTCGAGCTGACAACATTAAATGTTCTGACATGGGCGGGTCCCGCCAATATTTTCTTCAGGATCTCCAACGCCTGGGGATAACTCATCGAATTGTAAATCTGCGCGTTTTCTTCCTCATCCCAGAAGCTGATGGTCGCGATTTCTCCGCCGCCGGGGACAGCCAGCGTGATCAGATCGAGGAAGCCCTTTTGCTTTCGGAGCCAGGGAAGGATTTCATTGTCCATGACCTTGGTAAATTCAGCGAGGGTGCCCGGTTTCAATTTCACGGCCACGTGGCGAGCAAACATGTCAACCTCCTCGGATCGCTGGGGGCGAAAAGGAGCCGATCTCCCGCCGGACCGACAGGATAGTGAGTTCCATGTCGGAAGGGTCCGACTAAACCGAATTATAGCGAATCGGATCGCCCGCTGATCACGGGGTGGGAAGAATCTGGTGAAATCGCCCGTTCAGGACAGCGCGCTCGCGAAAAGTTTGATGCGCAGAGTTTCCCATGCCGCCAGGGTCAATAATCCCAGGGGCTCGAAACCGCCAGGACTCCCTTGCCGGTCTGCTCGCAGGTACCGCCGACGACCGTATAGTCCCCGCAAAGCTGGGTTCTGTCATCACTCAGGGTCCCGAGGAAATTGATGGTGCCGTTGCCAGTCGCAATTTCAAGGGCCACCGAGCTGCCCATGATGAAGCTTCCAGACGGAAACGCTCCCGGCGTGATTGTCCCCGAACTGAAGCAGGGCGTACTGAGAGTAACCGTTCCCTCGAGCCCAAAGCTGCCCTCGGAGCTGGGAGTGCTGTAATAAGCCTCGTTTGCTGCCACGTTGAATGTCTGTCCCCCGGAACTCGTGAAGGGGCCGTTCAAGAGGTTAGCCATGACAATCCTGTCGCCAGTGATACTTCCGTGGTCGCCGTCGGCGCAGCCGCCGCTGACGGTGTACGTCCCAGTCAGGACACTGTCGGCCCCGTTATTGACGCTGTCGCTGATAGCAACGGTGAAAGTAATGACTTGTCCCTCAACGGACGTTGAGGTCAGGGATACATTGCTGCCGGTCAAGGTACCGGTCAGGCCGATGGTCGTCAGGCGATCAAAACATTTCGAACCGTCGACATGAACCGCGCCGCTTATCGAAAGGTCGGATTGCGTGATACTGCCGGCAACGGCTGCGGCGGGCATCCCCGCCATGGAAGTTGTGTTGAATTGCCAATTACCGGTGATGTCCGGCGCCTGCGGGGGCGGAACTGCAGGTGTCGAAGGTGGACCTGGGGGTGGACCTGAAGGTATGGTTCCCCCGCACCCACAGAGCAGAAGAAGGGCCGAAAGAAGTAAAGCCTTCGCCATGTGCTTCATGAACTTCCTCCCCAGGCAGATTTTGGCGTCTTGGACCGATGCGGCGACGCCTATGCCGGTGCGTCGGCTTCGTTCCGGATGATGTCGTGACCAGGACCAACCTTGAGAGCACAACCGTGAGCCAGCCGAAGACTGGCGCACCCCAGGCTGCTCGTCAATGGACCATGTCTGAATTTTTCGTGAAATTGGTATGAAGGATGTAAAATCCCGCCGAGCGAGTGAGTTCAATGGCGCCAGAGAAGGCAGTGCCGGATCTCGTGCTAGACCTCAACGCCCTCCAGCTGATCCGTGCCGGGCGGCCGGTAAAACTGGAGAAGACTCCCATGGAGCTGCTCACCCTGCTGGTCCGCAGACGGGGAGCGCTGGTCACCCGCGAAGAGATCGTTCACTCCGTCTGGGGCGACGCCGTTCACATCGACGTTGACGCCGGCATCAACACCGCCATCCGCAAGATACGGCAAGCCCTGGACGACAACTCGGCTTCCCCACGTTATCTTGAGACGGCGGTCGGTAAGGGATACCGCTTCGTCGGGCCCATCACGGTCGTTAATACGGTCGTCGAAGAACAGATCGCGCCGGTTGCTCCTTCAACGCCAAGCCCTGAACTTGGGAAGAAGCGCCGCCTTGTCATTGCGGCGGGGGTCGCGGCCCTCCTCATCATCTTCGCCGGACTGGCGGCATGGCGCGTCTTTTTCGCACGGCCTGCACTGATCGGGACCGACGTCATCCTCCTGGCAAGCTTCGTCAACAAGACGGATGATCCCATCTTCGAAAATTCGCTGGACAAAGCCCTCGAAATCAAACTCACCGAGTCTCCCTTTTTGAGTCTCTTCCCGGAAGCAGATATCCGCGAGACGATGCGCACGATGCGCCATGATCCAAATGAGCGCGTGACGCGGGAACTCGGGATCGAAATCTGTAAACGACAGGGTCTGAAAGCCCTAGTGGTGCCGGAGATTGTAGCCTTCGGAAGCAGATACCTGATCACCCTGGAAGCAATCGACGCGCGGAGCCAAAAGTCCATCGCGCGACGGCAAGAGGAGGCGGAGAGCAAGGACAAGGTAGTCGCCGCGCTGGGCAAAGCAGGCTCGGAGTTGCGAAGGCAGTTGGGCGAAAGCCTAAGTTCTCTCGAGAAGTACAATGCGCCTCTTGATCTTGCGACCACAAGCTCACTCGAGGCGTTACAAGCCTACCGAACCGGGCAAACGCAGTATCGTTCTGGACACCGCCGAGAGTCCATTGCCTTTTTTGAAAGGGCCGTCGAACTGGACCCGCAGTTCTGTTCTGCGTACGGCATGCTCGGCAGTGCCTATCACAGCATTGGTGACAACGAAGCTTCCAGAAAGAATTTTGCTACCGCCTTCGAGCTAAAGGATCGCCGCCTCACACAGGAAGAAAATTTTCAGACTACCGCTCTTTATCATTCAGCGATAACGGGCAACCTGGAAAAGGAAACGGCCGTCCTGGTTTTGTACAAACAAGCGTATCCCCGCAGCGCCTCTGCTCATAATTTGTTGGGAATCGCTTACGCGCAACTGGGGAGAACGGAAGAGGCGCTGCAAGAGTTCTATTGGGCAATTGAGGATTCCCCAGCACCCTCTGCTCAGCACTATTCCAATGCGGGCCAGGCCCTCATGATCCTGGGCCGTTTTGACGAGGCTAAGAAAATTCTTGAACGATGGCGGCAGCAAGGGGCGCTGACGCCATTTCAAGTAATGTTGCGCTACCGAATCGCCTTCTTAGAAAACGACGCCGCAACCATGGAACGGCTCGCCCATGACGTTCCAGCAGATGATGTGACCTGGCTTCATTTGCAGAGGGATCTCGCATTCTTGCGCGGCGACTTCAACAAGCTTCGTTCGCTGAGTGACACCCTGGTAGAGCAACAGAGCCGTGCGAAACGGACGGAAAATGCTGCCTTTGAGCTTGATGTGCATGCCTGGGATGAATCGTACGTAGGGAACTATGCCCTGGCGCAGAAGTTGGGCCACCAAGCTGGAGAGGCGGGTCAAGACAGTGCTCTCGGGCTCGGGCTTTGCGCCGAGGCATTAGGGAATGCCGGCGATCTGACCCAGGCTGACGAGCTGGCAGCGAAACTGGATCGGCTGTTTCCCGAGGACACGTCACAACAGAAACTTTATCTGCCGCTTATTCGGTCTATCATCGAGCGCAAAAGAGGAAACGTCGTTAAGGCTGTGGATTTGCTCGCTCCAGTCACTCAATACCCCAATGGACTGGTTTTTTTGCATCGTGGGCAAGCTTACCTGGCTGCAGGACAGCACGCCACAGCTGCCGCCGAGTTTAACAAGGTCATCAGTCATCGTGGATGGCCGCAGTGGGAGGTGTTTGCTCCGCTGGCGCAACTCGGTCTCGCCCGTGCCTACGCCTTGCAAGGCGAACGTGAGGAAAGCCGCAAGGCCTACAATGATTTCTTCAGCACCTGGAAAGACGCCGATCCCGACATCCCGATCCTCATGCAAGCTAAGGTGGAATACACCAAACTGCACTAGAGGCCGATTCTCGTCCCAGCCCCAAGATAATTTGCTGAAGGCGTCGCGCAGAACTAGAATGGCCCGCAGCTAATGAGGCCTATATTGTGCTCGGCAAACAGGAGGAAACATGAAAACAAGAACGATCATACTCACTCTGGCGCTGTGCTTTATCGGAATAGCAGTGGTCTTCGCGGATGACGCGAATATCGGAACCTGGAAACTGAATGAAGCTAAATCAACGTTCGCTGCGGGGGCGACCAAGAACTCGACAGTTGTTTACGAAGCCGCGGGTGACAGCCTGAAAGTTACGGTGGACGGAACCGACAAAGACGGCAACTCCGTTCACAGTGTCTGGACGGGCAAATACGATGGAAAAGACTCTCCCGTAACCGGCGATCCGAATATCGACACAAGGTCCCTTAAGAGGATTGATGGCCACACGCTGGCGTTAACCGGCAAGAAGAATGGCAAGGTCGTGAACAGTGGTCGAATTGTCGTGTCGGCCGATGGCAAAACCCGTACCGTCACTACGACCACAACCGATTCGACCGGCAAGAAACTGAAGAGCACTGCGGTGTACGACAAGCAATAGGATGAAACTTGTCGCCGGACTATATTCACAGAGAGATGCCCTTCCACTCGATTCTGAATGGATGGGCATTTTTCTTGATGGAAAGCGAAAGCCAAACGCCGGAATCGGCGCTCCTTCGTTCGGTATCTGCATCACCCTTGCACTCTTTTGAGACAGAGAAATGGAGGCTGTCCCTTATGTTTACCTCGCGGCCGATTGGATTTGTGAGTAGTCCGTACCAGGACACCAGTCAGATTCCCAGGGGGCTTGGCGCGAAACACGAAGCCGATGGTGTGCTCAAGATCTTGCCCGACTTTGAGCCAGGGCTCACCGACATCGAGGGCTTCTCGCATCTCGTCGTCATCTGGGAGTTCGATCGCTCCCATGGGTTTGACTTGCTCGGTACACCGCCCTCCGATAATCGGCCGCATGGTGTATTTGCGACGCGATCTCCGCGACGCCCGAACCCGCTTGGCCTCACGACCGTCGAACTGCTTCGCCGCGACGGTATCGAGTTGCACGTCCGGGGCGTCGATATGCTGGATGGGACACCGATTCTCGATATCAAACCCTACCTGTCCAGCATCCCGTCCGAAAAGCTACGCCGTGGTTGGCTAGCCGAAGCCGAAGCGCGACAGAGGTGATGATGTTGCATCTCGCCACCGGGAAACATCAAACCTCATCAGCAACTTTGGTCGGCAGGTACTAAGTCGGGTATAAAATTCAGCAGGTGGATTCACGAGTCACAATTATCAGTCTGCTGTGCCTGCTCACATTCGCGATGGCGCAGGAGCCCGCAAAGCCCGAGGTCCCGGACAAGATCAAAACCCCAGCCGGCGAAGAGCTGGCCCTGGTAGCGCACGCCACTGGATTTCAGATTTACTCGTGTCAGTTGGGTACAGACGGCCAACCTGCCTGGATTTTAAAAGCGCCCGAGGCTGAACTTCGGGATACCACAGACCGGGTTATCGCGCGTCATTATGCCGGTCCTGCCTGGAAGCATATTGATGGGAGCGAAGTCACGGGAAAAGTACTGGCGAAGGTGGACTCGCCTGATGCCGACGCAATTCCCTGGCTGCTGCTGACTGCCACCAACCATTCAGGAACCGGAATTCTGGCACGTGTCTCCACCATTCAGCGCATTCACACCAAGGGCGGACAGCCGCCCGCCACACGCGCTGTACCTCTTCCAATCTGGATGCCACCTCCAAGAGCAGTTATGTCGCCGACTATTACTTCTACACACCTCCAAAGTAGCGCGTTCTCCGGACCCATCCAAACACCGTCGCACCCTCTGCAGTCTGCTGCGGGAGCGCAGGCCAGCCAAATCCTGGCACGTTGACGGAGTTCCGCTCCCGGCCTAGCATGAGTCACCAAAGGTAAGAGGATGCCATGAACAAGTTGAGAACTTGTCTTTCGTTCAACCTTATCTGTCTGCTTCTCTCCGCGGTAGCACAAGCCCAGGCCCCCACTTCTCCCATCGATACCGACCGGGCCAACGCGCTGCTCAAGCAGATGACCACCGAGGAGAAGATCGGACAACTGAACCAGCCCTTCTACATAACCGTTCCGATTGCCGGCCTGAAGAAGGACCCGGTGCCCTACGAAGAGCGCGTGCGCCACGGTCAGGTCGGCTCATTTCTGTTCCTCACCGACTTCAAGGAAATTAATCGACTGCAGAAGATCGCGATGACCGAGCAGCGCCTGCATATACCGATTCTCTTTGGCTTCGACGTAATTCATGGCTTCGACACCGAATTCCCCGTACCTCTCGCCATGGCCGCCTCCTGGGACCCGGCGCTGGCCGAACAAGCGCAAGGGATCGCTGCCGATGAGGCGGCCCTCGCCGGTGTGCACTGGAGTTTCGCACCGATGTTGGACATTGCCAGAGACCCGCGCTGGGGGCGCATCTCCGAGGGTGCCGGTGAAGACCCCTACCTCGGCGCTGCAATGGCGACGGGCCCAGGTCCGGGGTTTTCAAGGAAGGCCGGAAAATCCGCGGCCTTTTATGGCAACCCTGAAGCATTTCGCCGGCTATGGTGCCGCGGAAGGTGGCAGGGACTACGACGCGGCATACATTCCGGAAGAGCGCATGCAGAACGTCTATCTCCCTCCTTTTCGTGCGGGAGTCGAGGCCGGCGCGGGAACCGTCATGAGCGCCTACATGGACCTGAACGATGTCCCAATCAGCGGCAATGTACACATGCTCCGAGAGATTCTTCGGCAAGAGCTCAACTTCAAAGGGTTCGTGGTGAGCGACGCCTTCGCTGTCGGCAGTCTGGTCACGCAAGGTTTCGCCAAGAACGAGAAGGATGCAGCGCTCCGCGGTGCGACAGCCGGAGTGAATATGGATATGGGCAGCGCAACCTATCTGGAGCAGATGAAGTCGCTTCTTGATACGGGACAGCTCACTGCATCGCAGCTCGATGATCTGGTCCGCCCTATTCTCGCGGCGAAATATCATCTCGGGCTCTTCGAGCACCCGTACGCCGATGCGACGGAGCAGACCCATTCCGAGATGGTGGCAAAGCATCGTCAGGTAGCGCGAACCGCGGCGGAACGTTCTGCTGTGTTGCTTCGGAACGAAGGCGCTCTCTTGCCGCTGGCGAAGACCGCCAGGCGAATTGCAGTCATTGGACCGCTCGGCAACAATAAGGGCGAGATGAACGGACCCTGGAGCCTGACCGCGAAGGAAGAAGATACTGTTTCCGTCTTCGAAGGGATCCGCGCCAAGCTCCCTGATTCGCATGTGGAATTCGCCGAGGGCGTGCAGATCGCCAAGGAATTTCCCTCATCGTTCGAAGGCACCATCGGGCCCAAACTAGAAACCCCTTGGAGTTCCGAAGAAGCGGACCGCCAGATGAAGAACGCGCTGAAGCTGGCCGGCAACTCTGACGTAGTGATCATGGCCCTTGGGGAGTTGAGTGGCATGGATTTTGAGTACGCCTCGCGTTCATCACTCCGCCTTCCCGGAAAGCAACAAGAGCTTCTCGAGCAGATCCAATCGCTGGGAAAGCCTGTGGTGCTGCTGCTCTTCAGCACACGGCCGCTCGATCTTTCCTGGGCATCGGAACACATTCCGGCAATTATGGATTGCTACTTCGGCGGCACGGAAACCGGCAACGCGGTCGCCGATCTTCTGGTAGGCGATGCCGTACCCGGCGGCAAGCTGCCGGTTACATGGCCGCGCAACGTAGGACAGGTTCCAATTTATTACGCCCACACCAACTCACATAAACCTTACGATTCCTCAGACTTCACCTCCCGCTATTGGGACCTTCCGACCTCGCCCCTTTATCCCTTTGGATACGGCCTGAGCTATTCGACGTTTTCTATTTCCGACCTTCACCTGAGTGCCAAGACCGCTCCTTTGGATGGCTCAATCACGGCGACGGTAACGGTCGCCAATACCGGCGCAAGAACAGCGGACGAGGTTGTCCAACTGTATCTGCACCAGCGCTACGGTTCGGCATCGAGACCGGTTCGTGAGTTGAAGGGATTCCGTCGCGTCACTCTGCAGCCGGGTCAAAAACAGGAGATCAGCTTCACCATCGGTCGCGACGAGCGAAACTATTGGAGCGCTGCCAGGAATGGTTGGATTGTAGAACCTTCAGAGTTCGATGTCTGGGTCGGCAACAGTTCGACGGCCGAGTTGCACGACACGTTCTCGGTGGTGCAGTAGGAGCGAGCTGGAAACAGCACGTCTTTTTCTGCGATCTTTCTCTGTGATCTTTTTCTGGGCTCTGCGCCCTTTTCAACCACCTTATTTACTCCAAGTCATTTGAGACCCTCGACCATGTAAAGATCGGAAAGATCGCGGACGTACGAGTACACGTACCAGCGGGCATCGGGAGTCAGATTGAGCAGTCCCAGGTTGTACACACCCGCACGGTCCGTCGGAGCCAGACTCTTCCACAGTTGTTTCTCGCCCGTCACCAAGTCAAAGCGATACACCTTGAGCGGAATATCCTGGCGAAGCGAGGTGAAAACATAGCGTCCGGCTCGGGCAATGTTTCTGGTAGCAGTGAGGGGAAGCACTGCCTTAATATCTCGCGGCTGCCCGCCATCAATCGGGTAGAGCGTCCATGTGGAATCGTCGCGAGGTACGAAAATGGACTTATCGTCCATCCACAAAAAGCCCACCGCACCTTCAGGCGTCACCGGAGTTGGTGGACCTCCGGCCGCATCCTGCAGATAAATACGCGATGGCTTCCCTGTTTGGTTGCCGATCACGAGCAACCGCTTGCCGTCCGGGAGCCAGTCAGCAAAGTCGTAGTTGAATCCCGGTTGCGAAAGATTTCTTATATCCCCGGTCCGGGTGGGAAGCAGGGTTAGTTGTTCCGGCTCACCTGGAACGATGGAAGCCACCCATTTGCCGTCTGGCGAAAGGCTATAAGGAGTCCCATCGCCGAGACGAATCGCGGGAGAGCCGTCGGTATTTCGCATGTACGCCGAATACTTGGCGCCGCCGCCATCGCCTTCTTCAGCGAAGAAAATCCACTTACCGTCGGGAGATATAGCCAGGGGCAACGACCAGTCCTGCCAACTGAGATCGGTTTCAGCTTTTTGGCCGGGAAACAATCCCGCGATTCCGCGCCGCCGGTTCCCGCGGATGAACAGCGCCCTGCCATCCTGTGAAATATCCTGCACGATCACTTCGCCCGCGCCGCCCCAGACCAGGCGCTGCTTCCCCGACAAATTGACCGCAAACAGGTTGCTGGACAAATGTATGTAGGACCCCGTGAACCATATCTCTTTGCCCGAGGGATGCCAAGCCAGGCCGAGCACATCGGAAAATGTTTCAGTTAGCACTTTCCGGTTGCCGGCGCGGTCCACGACCATGATGCTGCCCCGGCTGTCAAACACGATGGGGTGATCGATGAACGCCACCCGCTCTCCATCGGGCGAAACCCGCGCGTCGCTGATCCAGCCTCCGGTGGTGTAGATCGCTTTGCCCAACGGGTACTCCAGGCGGATCTGTCCATTGGCGAAGCGCACAGCGGCGAGCGTGCTTCCGTCCGGCGACCAGTCCGCAGAAAGAACGTTTTCGGCAACCTCGCGCGGCGCACCTCCGCTGAGCGGAAGTCGGGCCAACGTGCCGGCTGAGGCATTCGCGGTGAAAAAGGAGTGTTCCAATGTGACCGCGAGCTCGGTGCCCCGGGAAATCGCCAGGATGCTGCTGCCCTTCAGCCCGAGTTCGCGGGACTGGGGTGAATCGGGCCGCGTGGTGTAAAGCTCCACAGGATCATCGCCGAAGGTTGCGCTGTAGACGATGGTCTGGCCATCCGGAGCGAACCGTGCCGAAGCTACATGCCCGCCCCGAAAAGTCAGCCGGGTAAACACCGGATTCGAAGCTGGAACCGTGGCTCGACCGGCCCAGAATGCAGCGGCGGTGGCCAGTAGCAGGATCGGAATCGCCGCCAGCAACCAGGCGCGCAACCGGCCAATTCTGGCCCCTCGAGGCGCCGGCGCCACCTTCGCCGAACCGCTGAGCGAAGACAGACTCTCCAAATCGAAGGCTAGATCGCGCGCGGACTGGAAACGCATGCCGGGCTCTTTTTCCAGGCAATGGCGGACGATCCGTTCCAGGCCGGGAGAAACCTGCAGCTTGCTCTCGCTTAACTCCGGCGGATCTTCTTTCAGAATGGCATTCATGGTCTCCACACTGGAGTCGCCCTTGAACGCTCGCTTGCGCGAAATCATCTCGTACAGGATGGCGCCGAAGCTGAAGAGATCGGAGCGGGGATCGACCGTCTGCCCGCGCACTTGCTCGGGTGACATGTAACCCACGGTCCCCATCACCGTTCCCGGCGTAGTCGGCGTCGGACCGGTCATGGTCGCGCTCTCACTGGAGCCCATCTCTGCGGCGAAGGATTGCTTGGCCAACCCGAAATCCAGGATTTTCACCCGGCCATCTTTGGTAACAAAAATGTTGTCTGGCTTCAGATCGCGGTGAACAATCCCCTTCTCGTGCGCCGCCGCCAGTCCCTTGGCCAGCTCCAGCGCATACTCGATCACCCGCCGTTGGGATAGCGGGCCAGCGTGCATCCTCTCCCGCAGAGTTTGCCCTTCGAGGAACTCCGAGACCAGATAGTGGACGCCGTCCTGTGCTCCCACATCGTGGATCGCGAGCAGGTTCGGATGGTTGACCGTGCTCAGCAGGCGGGCTTCGTGCTCGAAGCGATCGAGGCGATCCGTGTCATCGGCAAATGTGGCAGGAAGAATCTTGATCGCAACCGTACGATCGAGCCGCGTATCGCGGGCGCGGTACACCTCCCCCATCCCACCGGCGCCCAGGGGGGCGAGGATTTCGTAGGGGCCGAGTTTGGTGCCGGCGGTTAGAGCCATGAGCCGGTGGCAATTATAGCGCCTGCATCATCGCTCCGACCGTGGCGCGAGCGAGGCTACTGGCAGGCTCATCGGCAATGCTTCGTCAAGGGTAGAGAAGCCCCATCAATATTATGGCGATTTACCTAACGCCGATCATACCGGTCCGGATGTTCGTGACGATACCGCCAGTATGCTCTCTGTTGCGCGCGATCCAGTCGGTAGAAGGGCCGATAAACCTCGTGCCTTTCCGATCCCCAATGCCGGTACCTGTCGTCTTCGCGGCGATCCCATCGATGGTAGTCCCTGTAGTCGCGGTCGTAGTACCGCCTTTCTTGATAGCGGTCGTCGCGAAAATTGTTGGCCGCCTGAATTCCCACTGGCGCAATGAGCCCGATTCCCAGCAGAAGCGAACCCAGAAACTTGTTCATACGATGCATGTCGTCCTCCCCAGCTCGAGATTCCCGGTAGCAGAGTCCCGGCTAGCAGCGACTGTATCCCTTTAGCAGCGCTGAGTATGTTCAATCCAGACCACTGTGCAGACACGACACGGCGCGATTTGGCCCTGGTCTTACAGATTCCCCCACACTCGTCGGCTCTAGTTTTCAATGACTTGCCGATAGCAATCGCCTCGCCAGTGCTCTTTCCTGTAGTCCATTTGGACACTTTCGAAAGTATCGGCCGATCGGCTAGCATATGTGAACTTGGGGGGTGAGTTTAGCGGGCGTCACGACTTCGGGTGACAGGCGCCCTGAACGAGCATCTTAAGATATTAGATATTGGTAAGTGACTCCGCTGTGGATCGGGGCGTTCTGGGCGGGGAGGAGTGGGTGTGAAACTCACGAAATCCTTGTCTTTCAAATGGCGTTCTCTCTTTCTCTTGCTTCTGGTGGGAATCTCCGGGCCCCTGCTGGTGGGCCAGGTTCAGACGATCGGGCAATGGACGACCATGTCCTACACCATGCCCATCAACCCGATCCACGTGGCCCTGTTGCACAACGGCAAAATTCTGGTGGTGGCGGGCTCGGGAAACTGTCCAGCGTCCCTGGCAGGGTGTCCTTCAGGACCGCCGTTCGGTCCGTCGAATAACTCGGGCGCACTGCTTTTAGATCCCACCAACGGGAACGTCACCCAATTTAACGTGTCCTGGGACATGTTCTGCAACGGGATGGTGGTTCTGCCCGATGGCCGCGCGTTTATCAACGGCGGCACCCTGGCCTACGATCCTTTTCAAGGATCGTTGATGTCTTCGATTTTTGATCCGGCAACGAACACCTTTACTGACGCGCCGAACATGGCGCACGGCCGCTGGTATCCCACCGTCCTGACTCTCGGCGATGGCCGCATCATGACCTTCTCCGGCTTCCTGGAGACGGGAGAAAACACAAACACCACCGTCGAGTTCTATACCGTTGGCTCAGGTTGGAGCCAGCCTTTCACCGCTCCGTTTACGCCGGACTTATATCCCCGGCTGCATCTTTTGCCCAACGGCAAGGTTTTTTATTCCGGCGCGCCTCCAGTTTCGAACCTGTTTGATCCCTCAAACAATAGCTGGACCCAGAATGTCGCGACCACAAACTACGGTGGCACGCGGGAGTACGGAAGCTCCGTTCTGCTGGGCCTGACGCCGGCGAATAACTATGATCCGGTCGTTCTTATCCTGGGCGGAGACAGCCCGGCGACCAACACGACAGAAACGATCGACCTCGGCGCCGCCACTCCGAAGTGGACCTACGGGCCGAACATGTCGCAGCCTCGGATCGAGATGAACGCCGTGCTGCTGCCCAACGGCCAGGTTGTGGCGCTGGGTGGTTCGGTGAACGATGAAGATCTCAGCACCGCGAGTCTGAACGCGGACCTCTATGATCCCCCAAGCAATACAATTTCCTCGGCGGGGGCAAATGTGTACCCGCGCTTGTATCACTCCGTAGCCCTGTTGCTGCCGGACGCGACTGTTTGGCTCGCCGGAGGCAATCCTTCACGGGGAAGTTACGAACCACACGTCGAGGTCTACCAGCCTCCCTATCTCTTCCAGTCGGACGGAAGCCTGGCCACACGTCCGACCATTACCAACGCACCTGCCAGCATCAGTTACGGTAATCCGTTTACCGTGCAAACACCGGATGCGGCCACCATTGCCTCCGTGGTTCTCATTCGTAACGGTACGGTCACTCACGCCTTCGGCATGGACCAGCGCATGGTCGGAATGTCGTTCACGGCGGGCTCCGGATCTTTGACGGTTACCGCGCCGTCCAACGGCAACATCGCGCCGCCGGGATACTACATGCTGTTTCTATTGAACACCGCCGGCGTCCCGTCGCTTGCAAGTTCGGTTCTCGTAACCAGCACTTCTGCTCCGGCGCCGACGGTAACTTCCATCGCGCCAAACTCGGGAACGACCGACGGCGGCACCGGAGTGACCATCACGGGCACAGGATTTCAGGCCGGAGCGACCGTGAGCCTCGGAACAACAGCGGCAACGGGAGTGACGGTTGTGAGCGGTACTTCGATCACTGCCACGACCCCGCCGGGCGTGGCCGGAACCGTGGATGTGGTCGTGACCAACAGCGACACGCAGAGTGGAAAGTTGACGCAGGGATTCACTTATACGGCAGCTTCCAATCCGGCACCGACGGTGACCGCAATCTCGCCTGCCTCAGGACCTACCAGCGGCGGAACGCCGGTCACCATCACCGGAACAGGTTTCCTGACCGGATCGATGGTGAAACTTGGAGGGACGGCCGCGACGGGTGTGACAGTAGTAAGCAGCACATCGATCACAGCCACCACTGCGGCGCACCCGTCCGGAGTTGTCGATGTTGTGGTAACCAACAGCGACACGCAGAGTGGAACCTTAGCGCAAAGCTTCACTTACACGGCAATTTCCAATCCGACACCGACGGTGACCGCGATCTCGCCCACCTCAGGACCAAGCAGCGGCGGAACGGCGGTAAGCATTACGGGAACAGGTTTCCTGGCGGGATCGACGGTGAACTTCGGTGGGACGGTCGCGACCGGTGTGACAGTAGTAAGCAGTACATCGATCACGGCAATGACGCCGGCGCACGCCGCAGGCGTGGTGAACGTGGTAGTGACCAATGCAGAAGAACAAAGCGGTACTTTGACGAATGGTTTTACCTACAACCCTGCACCCGCAGTGTCCGCCATCGCGCCCAATAACGGAACACCTGCCGGCGGTACGAGCGTAACCGTCACGGGTACGAGCTTCCTTCCCGGAGCAACCTTGAGTCTGGGCGGGACGCCAGCCACCGGTCTGACCGTGGTGAGCGGTACTTCGATCACAGCCACAACTCCGGCGCACGCCGCAGGTGCGGTGAACGTAGTCGTGACCAATCCGGATGGCCAGACGGGAACCCTGGCCAACGGGTATACGTATTCTTCGACGACTCCTAACATTGGTCTTGGTGTCGGCGGCGGGGATTCAAGTTCAGCCACGGTAACTGCCGGACAAAACGCCTCCTACACTCTTTCTATTGGAGGCGATGGATTGGGCGGGACCGCTATGTTGACTTGCACGGGCGCACCGGCGGGCGCCAACTGCACCGTGCCTGCGAGCCAGCAGTTTAATTCCACCACCCCCACAACTTTCAATGTCGGCGTCACAACCACAGCGCGCACCGCGGGGGCAATCCTTCCCGCAGGCTTCGCGCCTGCAGCCTGGCTATCGGCCTTCGCGATGCTGGGGATGGTGGTTGTTCCTGGAGCACGTGCGTCCAAAAGATCGTCGCGCCGATATCTCCGGCTCCTGCCGTTAACGCTAGCGCTCTTCGTGGTCTCCTGTGGTGGGGGCGGCAGTACCACCACCCCGCCGCCGGGCTCGAGCGGCACCCCAGCCGGAAACTATACTTTGAGCGTGAAGGCGACTTCGGGTACGACCACCCAGACCATCTCTCTTTCGTTGATCGTGCAATAGGCGCCGATATTGGAGGGCGGGTTATTGCGGCCTAAACCGCAGCCGTTGGAGTTTCTATAGAGACTTCAAGAACTCGATGATGGCTTCCTGCTCATCCCCCTTCAGTTTTTCGAATTTCTGACTTACGTGGGTTGCCTCACCGCGGTGCCGCAGGATCGCATCGCGAAGGGTCAGGGATTCGCCATCGTGCATCAACCGTGGACGCAAACGGACTCCCCATAAAGGGGCGGTGCGAATTTTGTTCCGACTACTCTCGAAGTCCTGCTTCGAAAGATAGTCCGACATCATCTGAAAGACTCTTTTTCCGTAGTGCTCCCGGGTGGCCTGCAGGATCCCGTCGCCAGTACCCACGTCATGCATCAGGAAATCCCCATACGGATGAAATGTGACTGAGCCGAGCGCGGCTGGGATCGTAAACGCTCCGCCGTTGATCCTGGTTCCAGAGGGAGCAGTGGTCAAGCTTTCGACGTGGCAAGTCGCACAACCGATCTTGTCGAATAGGCTTTCACCTTTCTTTGCCGCTGCGCCGCTCGCCAGGTGTGAATCACGCGCCGGTGCTTTCGTGGCTCGAATAAACCGGGCGAAGTGGTCAATGTCGGAGAGGCCGTCGGGTCCTGGTGTGTCATTGGGCTCCGAGTGAGCGTTGCAAAGATTGGTTACCTCATCCGGTTGAAGGCGGTTTGTGATACCCATCTCATTGAGGTAAGCGTCGCCGGCGAACGATAGCAAACTCGCGTGTTGATCTTTCCAACCGAACCGCCCGACGCTCATCTGTCCGGGTGCTTCTACGATCGGGACCTCAAGAACCTGTCCGCAGACTTTCCGATGCGAAGACTTGCATTGTTGCTCGGCGAGGTCGATGAGGGTTTTATCGGCAACCGCTTCGACAAAGCCGTCTCCCAGCAGGCTCAAAGAAAGGCGAAACGTCCGGATGGTCTCACTCTCTGGAACTCGCTCTTGAATCTCCTTGTCGGGAAAAGCAGCGTTGGGACAAATAGCGCGATCATTCACCAGAGACCGGCCTGAGATCACTTCGGCTCCGTGAGCGATCGGGATTTCGGGAGTGCGGAAATGCCCGTCTGGCCCCAGGTGGCCGACGCGTAATTCCGCGACCTGGGAGGCGGCCCCTGAAACTGGACTCTGGTGACATTCGCGGCAGGACTGTGCGTTATAGAGCGGCCCCAGGCCATCACTCACCAGCTCGACTTCCTCGAATCTCATTTGATCGGCTTCATGAGTCGCATCGTCGGCGAGGCCGTTGCTTTTGTTATCGAAACCGGTAGGTGCTTCGGTCGGACTGGAAACAGAGGAGGCGAGTAGAACACTCAGGGCGACCAAAGTGATCAAGAGTCGCATGGCTTTCCTCCTTCTTTAGGACGGCCCGCGAAAGGCGCTCTGGTACCGAGACTTATTACTCTTCGTCCAAGAATTCAGTCGGCTATCGCCCCTTCGACATGTGATCCGTAACCAACCGAGAGGACGAGTTGTCCATGAATACCACCTTTTCCGTTGCCTGTACAAAGCGAAAAGATGTGATAGCCAAAATCTGATGTCCCACGAAGGCCTCCTGCTTCCGTACACCCGCCGCAACAATTAGATCGCCAATCAGTCACGCCTAAACAGCTTTTCTGGAATCTGCACTCTTGCGGGTGGAGCGATTTAGTTTCGAGAGAACCGTTTTGAAAGCCTTCGGTCTAAGTACTGTGGAATCAGAATGCCTGGACTTAGACGCCGATCCAGACGGCCCCATCCCGAGCTAAGCGAAGGAATACGCCAGGCTGCAATGAGGCACATACCAACCTGGCATCGGGACACTGAAATAGCTCATGGCCCCAACTCGCTCACCTGGTTACGAGAGTCGATAATACGGCGCACCAAGACTGATAACCTCATTCCTCCCGCGAATAGGCCTATCATTCGTATCAAGATGATTCGAAAAGCTGCGCTGCAAGTTGGCTCCCTCGCTCTACTCGCTTTCATGGCATGGAATGCCTATCTTGCTGTGAACCATTTAAAGCAGATGCAGAGAATGGCGACGCTCACGCTGGAAAGCTTTGCGATCCAGGCGAACATTTCCAACGTTCTAAAAGATTTGACCGATATGGAAACCGGTCAGCGTGGATTTCTGCTCACCGATGACGCTTCGTACTTGCAGCCCTACACCGACGCGAAGAGCAGGATCGGAAGCGATTTGGCCGGCCTTCGTGCAGGGTTGGCGAATCGAGCGGAGAGCGAGCGCTCGCTGGTGTCGCAGCTCGAGTCTTTGGCGAACTCAAAGCAGGCTGAGATGGAGCGGTCCATTGATCTGCGTCAACAAGGGTATCGCCACCGCGCCTTCATGCTGGTGGATTCGAACGAAGGCAAGGAGTACATGGATCAAGCTCGAGCGCTTTTGTCTTCGCTATCCGCGACCGAGACCAGCAGCTTCGCGAAATTCGATAGCGAGAGAAGCGCTGGCCTGAGCAAGGCCTTTAGAGAAATCATTGTTGCGAATTTATGTTTGCTCCTCTTGACAGCGTGCCTGTTTGGATTCATCCGCTACCACGGGCAAGTGCTTGAACGGGAAGTTGCCAAGAGCAGGCAAGAGCTGGCCGTACGGGATCTGCAGCTGGAGAAGCTGACATATGCACTTTCCAACCAGGCCCGCTCCAATACTTCTGCCATCGAGGCGAATGCCCGCCTGCTACTGGAGAACTACGGGGGATTCCTGCCGCGGCAAGGCCATGAATACGCCGAGCAGATAAAGGAAGCGTCGGAACAAATGGAAAAACTCCGCCAGGATTTAGTCGGCAGTCCAGACTCTGACACGGTTGAGAAGGCAGCTTAACAACTCGTGGGCACTCGTTTTCGAGTGTGCGCCCCGACTTCTTGCCTCTCCTGACATCTCGACCGTGCTCTGCGACGGGTGGCCCACTCAAGCCCGATTTTGGCTTGAGTGGGGACGTTCAGATCTCCTCAACTCTGTCATCCCGACCGGAACAGATCATCGCGAAGCGATGATCTGCGGAGTGGAGGGACCTGCTGTTGTGACGTCTCCGGCTGTAGGACGCTCGAGATCGCGTCAGAAGAGACGGCGCGAAAACGCGAACGAGCCGCACGTCCTATCTAGCCGTCAAACTGCCCCACTCAAGCCAAAATCGGGCTTGAGTGGGCCACCCTTCGATTCGAGCTCAGGCCGCCTCGAAGCGATCGTGGTTCATTACCTTGCTCCACGCTGCCGCGAAGTCTTTCACAAACTTCTCCTTCGCGTCCGACGACCCGTAGACTTCCGCGAGGGCCCGCAACTGCGAGTGCGAACCGAAGATCAGGTCGACGCGGGTGCCGGTCCACTTGACCTGGTTCGTCTTCCGGTCGCGTCCCTCGAACACGTCCCCAGAGCCATTGGAGTGATTGGACGGCTGCCATTGCGTGCTCATGTCGAGCAGGTTGACGAAGAAGTCGTTGGTCAGCGTGCCTGGCTTCTTGGTGAAGACGCCGTGCGTGGAGTTGCCGGTGTTTGCCCCGAGAACGCGCAGGCCACCGACGAGGACTGTCATCTCCGGCGCCGTCAGGCTCAGCAACTGCGCCTTATCGACCAACAGCTCCTCAGGCGACAGGCGCTGCTTGCCGCGCAGATAGTTGCGGAATCCATCTGCTCTTGGTTCGAGCGGTTCGAAGGATTCAACATCAGTTTGCTCCTGCGACGCGTCCATGCGCCCCGGCTTGAAGGGGATCTTCACCTCGGTTCCGGCGTCTTTCGCGGCTTTCTCGATCGCCGCATCGCCGCCGAGAACGATCAGGTCCGCCAGCGAGACTTTCTTCCCACCAGATGCAGAAGAGTTGAACTCCTTCTGGATGGCTTCAAGCTTGTCTAACACCTTCGCCAGTTCAGTCGGCTGGTTCACCTCCCAGAATTTTTGCGGCGAGAGGCGAACGCGCGCGCCGTTCGCTCCGCCGCGCTTATCGGAGCCGCGGAAGGTTGATGCCGACGCCCAGGCGGTCGAGACGAGTTGGGAAACTGTCAGGCCAGACGCGAGGATCTTCGCCTTCAGAGCAGCAGCGTCCTGCTCACTGACCAGCGGATGATTCACCGCGGGGATCGGGTCCTGCCAGGGCAGTTGCTCCTTCGGAACCAGCGGGCCGAGATAACGCACGATCGGACCCATGTCGCGGTGCGTCAGCTTGTACCACGCTCGAGCGAATGCATCGGCAAACTGATCCGGATGCTCGTAGAAGCGCCGTGAGATTTTTTCGTAGGCAGGATCGAATCGCAACGAGAGGTCCGTGGTCAGCATGGATGGCGCGTGACGCTTTGAGGGATCGTGCGCATCCGGCACCGTGCCGTTGCCTGCGCCATTTTTCGGCGTCCACTGATGCGCGCCGGCCGGGCTCTTGGTCAGTTCCCAGTCGAAGCTGAACAGGTTGGTGAAGAAGTTGTTGCTCCACTTGGTCGGCGTCTGGGTCCAAATGACTTCCAGGCCGCTGCCGATGGTGTCCGCACCAAAACCTTTACCAAATTTATTCTTCCACCCGAAGCCCTGGTCCTGAATGTCGGCGCCTTCTGGTTCGGCGCCCACGTAGTCAGCGGGAACGGCAGCACCGTGGGTCTTACCGAAGGTATGCCCGCCGGCAATCAGCGCTACGGTTTCTTCGTCGTTCATGGCCATGCGCTTGAAGGTTTCGCGAATGTCCCTGGCAGCCGCGATGGGATCCGGCTTTCCATTGGGCCCTTCCGGGTTCACGTAAATCAGACCCATCTGAACCGCGCCGAGAGGACTCTGCAAGATCACGATCGCCGCTGTAGCGCTCGTCCGCCAGCCACGTGCCTTCTGGGCCCCAATTCACCTCTTCGGGCTCCCACACATCCGCTCGTCCGCCGCCGAAACCAAAGGTCTTGAATCCCATCGACTCGAGGGCGACGTTGCCGGCGAGAATCATCAAGTCAGCCCACGAGATTTTGCGGCCGTATTTCTGCTTGATCGGCCACAGCAGCCGGCGCGCCTTGTCGAGGTTCACGTTGTCGGGCCAGCTATTCAGCGGAGCGAAGCGCTGCTGCCCGGCTCCGGCCCCGCCGCGGCCATCGCCGATGCGATAGGTGCCTGCACTGTGCCACGCCATGCGGATGAACAAGCCGCCGTAGTGCCCGAAGTCGGCCGGCCACCAGTCCTGCGAGTCGGTCATGAGCGCATGCAGGTCTTTGATCACAGCATTCAGATCAAGACTCTTGAATTCCTTGGCGTAATCGAACTCTTTACCCATCGGATCAGACAGGTCTGAGTGCTGGTGCAGGACCTTAAGGCTCACCTGATTCGGCCACCAGTCGCGGTTCGTGGGAGCGGAGGCTCCGTGGTTGAATGGGCACTTGGATTCGGTTGACGTGTTTTTGCTCTGATCTTCGGGCGAAACCGTCCCCGATGAAGAGGCAAGTGTGTTTTCCATCTGCTTTGGATTTTCCATATGTCTTTCCTTTGAAATGAGTTCAAAACTGTGATGACTTACGAACCCATCAGACTGCGGTTCGCACAATTGCGCCGACGAGCTTGTTTGATCGGCGGTTCAACAAGTATCCACACCTCTCCAGACTTAACGGGAAGCACGCCGAGCGCACTTCGCGCAAAGCCCGCGGAAAATTAGCTGGCATTCGCGAACGATTCGCTTACCGAGAGAACGCGAGGCAGGCCTGGGCACGTTGTACCACTCGATGTCCTCAAGACTGCCGCAGCGATCGCAGATAAAGTGGTGGTGCCGCATGCCGGTCAGATCGAACCGCCCAGCGCGGCCCTCGACGGCTACTTCACGCACCAAACCCGCCTTCACCAGGTCCCGCAGATTGTTATAAGTCGTCGCCCTGGAAGAGCGGGGATCCACGCGATTCACGGCTTCGAAGATTTCCGCCGCCGTGGGATGCCCTTTGTGATCCATCAAGCATGCCATTACGGCGTAGCGCTGTGCAGTGCACCGCAGCCCGCTGCCCTCCAGGGACTGTTTGATGGCTTCGGCGTTCATGAACGATTAGATTATGTCTAATATAAGATTATGTCAAGACTCGCGCTGTAGGTTGCTGCCGAAAGCAGAAACCTCTCGGATACCGTATCGAGGATCTCCTCCGGCATTGCTGCAGAGGCGACGTTACAACAGCAATCGTTCTGAGATACCGCCAACTCCCCGGTCTTCATTGACTTGCCCTACCTCCGGTCCTAAGATTCACTCCAGTGATCGGGCAGACCATCTCGCACTACCGCATCATCGAGAAACTTGGGCGTGGCGGCATGGGCGAAGTCTACCTGGCTGAGGACCTGCGGCTCAGCCGAAAGGTCGCTATCAAGTTCCTGCCTGCGGACGTCGCGACCGACGAGCGCGCCCGGCAACGTCTGCTGAGAGAGGCCAAGACCGCGGCCACTCTCGATCACCCGAATATATGCGCTATATATGAGGTCGGAGAGGATAACAGCCACAGCTTCATCGTGCTTCAGTACATCGAAGGTGAGACCCTGGCAGCGAGGCTCAAGCGCCAGCGGCCTGAGTTGCGCGAGGCACTCGCGATTGCGGCACAGGTTGCCGAGGCACTGAGCGAGGCGCACGCGCGCGGCATCATTCATCGCGACATCAAACCGGAAAACATCATGCTCACAAGTCGCGGGCAGGTGAAAGTCCTTGATTTCGGTTTGGCTAAGATGCTGCGCGATCCCGGCATTCTCGAAAGCGACGCACAGACCGGAAGCATGTTGAGCATGCCGGGAGTGGTGATGGGCACGGTGCCCTACATGTCGCCGGAGCAGGTGCGCGGCGAGGAGCTGGATGGCCGCAGCGACATCTTCAGCTTCGGCACTGTGCTCTATGAAGTGTTCAGCGGACGACGGCCCTTCGAGGCCAGGAGTACGGCGGAGGTGATCTCGGCGATTCTGACCACGGAACCTCCGCCAATCAGCCACTCCGGTCTTCCTGTGGGCGCTAGCGAGGACCGATTGATCCGTAAATGTCTGGAGAAGGATGCCGGTCGGCGCTACCAGACGATGGGCGATCTGACTTCTGACCTGGAGCAAATCCGGCGCGAGCACGAGAGCGGACAGGTGGCGCCCGCGACCAGGTCCGCGTTCGCGGCGACGTCTGAGGAACCGAAGGCAGCAAGCGGCGGCGCTTCGCGGGGATGGAGTAGAGGACGAAAGATCGAACTGACCCTGGCAGCCGTGGTTCTGGCGATGGCAGCAGGCTTTTACTTATGGTCACCTCGGTTGCCGCATGCGGCTGTCTCGGGCACGAAGTCCGCCAACCCCGCCGCCTATGATGCCTACATGCGCGGCATGGTGATCGTCAGCAGCGAGAATCCGGAAGACAATGAAGCTGCCACCAAACTGTTCGAGCAGGCCGTAGCGGCTGACCCAAACTTCGCTGCCGCTTACGCTGAACTGGCCCGGGCTTACAGCATCAAGGCACGTTTTTTCGCGCCTGTAGCAGAGAAGAAAAAGTTGAATGAGGACGCCGAGGTAGATGTAGAGAAGGCGCTGGCGTTAGACCCTAATCTGGCGGAGGGTTATTTTGCCCGCGGTCTGATTTTGTGGACCCCGTACAAGCGCTTCCCTCATGAACAAGCGGTGCGGTCGTACAAACGGGCGCTGGAATTGAATCCGAATCTCGATGAAGCCCATCACCAGCTGGGATTCGTCTACCTTCACATCGGCTTGCTCGACAAGGGATGGCAAGAGATTGAAAAGGCATTAGCCATCAACCCGGCCAACAGCCTGGCGCGATACCGCCTGGGCGTCATTGATATGTGCCGGGGTAAGTACGAGGAAGCCTTCCAGATCTTCAATAGCACGCCGCTCGAAAAGAGCCCTTCGCTGCTGGCGTTTTATACATCAACCGCCTTGTTCCGGCTGGGGCGGAACGCGGAAGCTTCCGCGGTGATCGATCAATTCCTCAAAAGCTATCCCAATGACGAGGGCGGGCTGGTGACTAGCGTCAAGGCCATGATGCTGGCCAAGGCCGGCAAGGAACGCGAAGCCGAAGACGCGATCCGGCGCGCCATCGAGATGGGCAAAGGTTACGCTCACTTTCATCACACGTCCTACAGCATCGCGTCTGCCTACGCACTCATGAATCGGCCACAGGAAGCACTCAAGTGGTTGCAGGTAACCGCGGATGACGGCTTCCCCTGCTACCCGCTGTTTGAGGGCGACTCTAACCTGGACAGTCTGAGGAAGGAAGCGGGGTTTGTCTCATTCATGGCGCAGCAGAAGCAGCAATGGGAGCACTTCAACGCCACGCTCTGACCGCTCGGGGGAGATTGCGATTCAAGCCGGATACTTTGATGACGGTACTCTGTGGATCTCTGGAATTGCGGCCTTGATGGCAGCTACTCGGTCCGACAGACTTCCCGGTTCCACGAAGACGATCTCAAAACCGAAGTTGCGATAGGTCTCTTCGTGGATCTTTTCAAAACGCAGGGTCTCCTCGAAGCTGATCCGTCGCGCTTCGGTCGGCGTAACAAAACCAAGATTCCGTACAAAGAAAACCCGCTTCTGGAAGATCGCCTCCGTCCTGACGCGCTCAAGTTCGCGCGAAAGCCCATCCGGGACAGGGTGTCCAAGGTACACCGCCAGCGCAGCCGTGCAGATGGCTGAACGATCGTGAAACTGTATCCCTTCCGGCGCGCGGGACGCGCCAAGCTGTCGCCGTCTCTGCAGATCGGCGACCGAATCGATGAACGAGGGCTGCGTCCATGGTTCCGCGATACCCTGTGCCTGCCGCAGTGCGATGACATCAGTAGCCGCCTCTTCTACAACGCTGAAGCCATCAAGCTCCAGTTGACGGATTATGGCTGTTTTTCCGCCGCCGGGCGCCCCGGTCAGTACAAATCTCTTCATTTGGTACCTCACAGTGGGGGTTAACCTATCGCCCACGGTCTCGTCGAAAGAACAAAGACACGGGTTGGTTGACTGTGGAGGAATTATGGAGAAACAGCCGTGTCCGGATCAATCTGATTGTCACGCCAGATGGTCGCTGCATAAGGAAAGATTCGACCGCAACTATTTCGGTTTCCCTAACACAAACTGAAGAGAATTGGCCGCTTGTCCAGGAAACGGATGTTGTAGTAGCATTGCCGAGGTGGATAGGAGATATGAATAAAGCTCGTCTTTCAAAAGCCGAGACACGAATCCTGGAGCAGTTTTGGAAACTGGGGACCTGTTCAGTCCGCGAAATTCTCGACAGTTTGCCCGAGGAAGAGCGCGTTGCTTACACAACTGTACAGACGCTCGTCTATAGACTTGAGCAAAAAGGTGCTCTGCGCAAAGTGAAGAAAATTGGTAATGCCCAGCTATTCGAGCCTGCGATCGACCAGAACGAGTACAGAAGCGGGCTGGTTCGAGACCTCCTGGATTTATTCGGCGGATCCCCTCGCATACTGGTTTCAAACCTGCTCGAAACGGGCACGATCACGCTCAAAGACTTAAAGGCTCTTCAAAACGCGGCGCCAGGCAACAAGAACAGCCGTAGCCGCGGAGGAAAAGGCCATGCATGAGCACATCACGCGTGCGTTGTATTATTTTGACATTCACCTTCTGTATGCCTCAGTGGTTGGGCTCGCGGCATGGGCTCTAACGTCCATCCGAGGTGGCAGCGCCACCACGAAGTATTGGATCTGGGTAGCGACCTCGCTCAATTTCGTTCTGCCCGTGGGCGCAGTCCTCGACAAGTTTTGGTCGTCCCACCTTTCGTGGGCCGCACCGTTGGGCATCATCGGCGACTTCGCGAATACCATCTCTCGAGGCCGGACCGCTACCACGCTTTCGGTAGTGTGGTTGCTTTGCGCAACCCTGATGCTTACGCGGCTTTGTTTGCGGATACGCGCTGAGCATCGTGATACCTCGGTCACGGCGAGTCAGAGTGGCCGTCTGCCGAGGCCGGGGTTCGTTGCGCAGGGCGTCCCGGTAAGGTTCGCTGAGACTGGGCACGCTCCAGCGGTAGACGGGGTCTTGCATCCTTATGTTTCGCTTCCGTATGGAATTGATCGGCTGTTAAGCGAACATGAACTCAACGCGGTTCTCATCCACGAACTGACCCATGCACGAAGACGCGACAACCTAATACGCCTGATCCATGAAGTGAGCCTTTGCGTGTTGTGGTTCCATCCGCTTGTCTGGATCGCCGGCTCTCGCCTTGCCCTGTATCGAGAGCTCTCCTGTGACGAGTCTGTGATTCAGAGCGCCCACGGTGAAGAGTTGGTTTCTGCGCTCGCAAAACTTGCCAATCCAGATAAGGCATTGCTGCTGCAGGCGTCAGCCTCATCGTTTATAAGCCATCGTCTTGCCCGGTTGGCCGCTCCGCCCCAACCAGCCTACCGCGCTGCGAGCATGCTGCTAACCGTAGTCTTCGGCGCTGTCCTCCTTTGGGGCGTTTTTGGGACGGTGGCACACACCGCTTGCTGTTTTCTTGTTAAGCGGTAATTTCCGGGAATCACCACACACCGAGCCGTACCGCTTCCCTCCTGAGCCCCGGAGCGGTGCCCTCACGCCCGCAGTGAGGTTCCCTGAAACCCCTTGTCTTTGTCAACGCATACTGTAGTAGACTAAACGTGATATGTAGTAGACATGCTGGAAGAGCACCTGGTGATACGGAGGACTGAGTCGCATGCGTAACTTGTGCGCGGTCTTGACTGCATTGTTTTTCGTCTTGTTTTCAGTTGGGCGCGTCGTTGCTCAAACGCCTACCGTCCAGACCCTGGTAAGGGCTGGCCGGATGCTCGATCCTCGGACCGGGCAGGTGCTTTCGCCCGCAGCCGTGCTCATTGAAAACGGCAAGATCAAGGAGGTTGGTTCTCCGACGCAAGTGCAAGCGCATGCGCCGGGCGTCAAAACCATCGATCTGGGCAGTGCCACTTTGCTTCCCGGACTGATTGATAGTCACACGCACCTGCTTCTCGACATCATTGTGCCCCCAGAAGCCGAAATCGCGCGCCACTTCAATGGAGAGTTTGCTCCGGGGTTACTGCTGGCAGTTGTCGAGTCGCCCACTAAACGCGTATTGCTGGGTGCGCAATTGGCGCGCGAAGACTTGGAGAGTGGCTTTACCACGGTACGCAATCTCGGGCACTCCGGTATTGACGGCGATGCGGCACTGCGGGACGCGATCAATGCCGGCCGCGTTCCCGGCCCGAGGATCCTGGCATCCGGACGTAAGGTTATAGCGTTGGATTCATACCTTCAGAGTCTGAATCCCGCGGTTGCCCAGGCGATTGTAGAACAGGAATTCCTAACGA
This sequence comes from Terriglobia bacterium, assembly GCA_963734265.1. Classification (GTDB taxonomy): domain Bacteria; phylum Acidobacteriota; class Terriglobia; order Terriglobales; family Acidobacteriaceae; genus JAIQFF01. The sequence continues at coordinate 197,839 of CAVTGN010000003.1, read as the reverse complement.
TAGACAGTCCTGAACGAGCACGGCAGGCAGTGCTACAGAACGTCTTCTACAACGTCGACCTTATCAAGGTTACAGTCGGCGATGGCATCTCACCCCTGGAACTGACGGCGATGGTCGAGGAGGCACACCGTGAGCACCTTAAGGTTGCCGCCCATGCCGTCGATACCGCCAGCATTCAAACCGCCATCGAAGCCGGCGCAGACTCTATCGAGCATGGCAACAAGGTGACCGACGAACAACTGAAGCAGATGCGGGATAAAGGCATCTTCCTCGATCTGACGCCCACCTGGTATGGCAGCTTTTTCATGAAGATCACTGAGCCAAGCATAGTGATGTCTTCCGCCTTCCACTCCTCCAATGCCAGCTCTGATGCACGCGTCCAAAAGCAATACGACGAATTGGTTCCGCGAGTTTTGAAGTCCGGGGTGAAATTTGCGGCTGGATCGGATATGTGCTGGTTCTATCCTGGAAAGACGCGCGGCGAGGCCAGCGCCGCGACCTTCGTTAACCTGCGTGCTGCCGGAATGCCGCCGCTCGACGTGATTCGTGCGATCACCGTCAATGCGGCAGAAATGCTGGGCTGGCAGGACCGCATCGGCTCGATCGAGCCCGGGAAATTTGCTGATCTTGTTGCGGTTGCTGGAGACCCGATCGCCGATATCACCGAGATCGAGCGAGTTCGATTTGTGATGAAGGACGGCCAGGTGGTCCGGAATGACCTTACGTCGCATTGAAGCGCACGCTCTACTCGGGGAACGATCTACCACTCAATCCAAAGGAGAAATTTACGATGAAGCAGTCTTTGAAGCGATGCTCGTTCGCGGTGGTTGTGCTCACTCTACTGGCTGCCGCCGGAATGAGTCTTCACAGTCAAGCCCAAACGCAGAATCAACCTCCAAGTCCTTCGCGCTCTCGATCCGATGAGATGTTGGACCGATGGAACGACATCGGGAACAAACTTATCGCCATGGCCCAGGATTTTCCCGAAGACAAGTACGATTTCAAGGTACAGAAGGACGAGCGCACCTTTGCCCTGAATCTTCTTCACGCCGCCGCACTGGATTTCGTCGCTGATACGCAGGATTTCCGGATCAAACCTCGGGCCCGACTTCGGCGAGGGCGACAATCCTTCGCGTGACGCTTTCAAGACGAAGGCCGACGTGGTGAAGTTCGTGCAGGAGGCCGTCGCGGACGGAGCGAAAGTGATCCAACAGCAAGGCGACGCGGGGCTGGACAATACAACGAAATTTTTCGGCAACCGGCTGGCCCACAACTCCTCCATCTGGACGTTCGCCATCGAGCACAGCGGTGAGCACTACGGCCAGCTTGTTGTGTACTATCGCGCGAACAACCTGGTGCCGCCAGACTCGCGTCGGCAATAACGCCCTGTAAACGAATAGACATCTCTGAGGTGAGTTATCGAAGGCAGGTTTCCACAGAAAAAGGAATGCAGCTACCGCACCTTCGCGTACTCCACCCTGCCTCTTTGAAGATGGGGATGTCGGCGTCTGCCGTCTCGCCCTTGAAGAAGATTTCGAGGACTTCGAGAGATTCTTGCTACTCCCAGCGAAACACCTTCGCCGAGAGCGCGGTGCACACGATAAACACCACAGTTAGTGCGGTGACGTCGCCCAGGTGTGCCGACCACGCATCGCCCTTCCAAATTCCTCCGAGCAGTGACACCGCATAGGTCAACGGCACAACTTTGGCTACCGCTTGAGCCGCTGGCGGCAGTGCTTCAACCGGCACGAAAAGTCCCGAAACGGCGATCATCGGATACATGATTACGGCGCCGATCGGCTGCGCGAAGCGCGCTGTGGGAACGATGCTGGCGATAAGAAAGCCGATCGACAGGATGCTGCAGGTGCTTATAAGAAGCGCCATCGTAAACCCAAGCAACGGAATGTGAATGCCGACCGGATAGTAGCGTTTGCCCGCCAGTACCATTAAGGCCAGCGTGGCCGCACTGAGCAACAGCTTGACGATCACGTGGGCTGTGAGGATCGTCTGCGGGCGCAGCGGAGTGGCGCGCAGTCGCTTGAGAATTCCGCCCTCGCGATAGATCGAAATGATCGTGACCAAAGACAGCACGGCGCCGATGGCGATCAGGACCGAAGCCAGCACCGGCAGACCGACACCGATAAAATTGCTGGCAGCGAGTGAGGCCGGTGGGAGTTTGTGGCCGACCACTCGACCCACCACCAGGAACACCAAAACGGGGATACCGATCGTCCCGAGCGCCCCAAGCGGCTCGCGGAGGAATATCTTGATCTCGATCCATGTCAATTTCCAGAGTCCACGCAGCATCATCATTCAAGCCTAATCGCGGATCGAGTGACCGGTCAGTTTGAGAAAGACGTCCTCAAGGTTGGGGAGAATCGTGCGGAAATCCGTGACCCGGATTTGATTCTCGGATAGACAGTGAATCACCTCGGTGACGAGATCGTCGCCCCGACCCCGAATCGTGATCTGCGAGTTGCTGCAGATGACCGCTTCGACTCGCGGGATGGTTCGAAAGCGCTCCGCAGCGGTGAGGTCGTCGGTTGCAAGTACGACGGTTCGCTCCGGGCAGTGCCGCTTAACCAGGCTCTCCGGCCTGTCGATGTCGACGATGCGTCCGTTCTCGATGATTGCTACCCGGTCGCACAACCGTTCGGCCTCTTCCATAAGATGAGTGGTCAAGAAAACTGTCTTGCCGCGCTCGCGAATATCGCGCACCAGGTCCCAGATAGCGCGCCGCGCTTGCGGGTCCAGTCCGGTGGTCAACTCGTCGAGAAACACCACCTCCGGATCGTTGATCAGCGCAAGCGCAATGAACAGTCGCTGCTTCTGCCCGCCCGAGAGGGTCATGAACCATGCACTCCGCTTGTCGACCAGGCCAAGCTGTTCGAGCAACCGTTCACCGTCTGTCGCTTTCTTCCGATAAAGGGACGCCCAGAGGTCTACCGCCTCCCACACTTTGATCCGCTTCTGCAGTTGCGCCTGCTGGAGCTGAACTCCGATCCTCTCCTGCAGCTTGTACACGTCGTTGAAGGGATCGAGACCCAGCACCGAGATGACGCCCCGGTCGGGCGTCCGCAGACCTTCGATGCACTCCATCGTAGTCGTCTTTCCTGCACCGTTGGGCCCGATTAAACCGAAGATCTCACCGTCGTTGACCTCGAACGATATTTCGTCAACCGCCACTGTAGAGCCGTACGTTTTCCGGATTGCTGAAACTTGAATGACTGGACGCATGATCGCTTGCAAGAAATCCTGGATTTGCTGAACCAGTAATGATGCTCAATATCTCGGACTTAGTCTAGGTCCTGATAATTTGGATTAACAAGTGTCCCTGAATAGATGGTAGGCGAAGGATTGCCGATAGGATGCGGGCAATCTCATAACGACCCGCAAAATCATGAACCACCAAGGACACGAAGTATCACGAAGGAGGTCTTGAGGGTTTCCTTCGTGTACCTTCGTGTCCTTTGTGGTTCATGGTTTCAAAAACTGCCTCCCCACAACTGAAGCGGAAAGGCCGTCAATCCAAGGCCACACTTCCTGAAGATGAACGTCCATGGCTTGTTGTTCAGTCAACTCTGGAGCGGGTGGCTTCTTGTTCATTGACCACCCGTCCGTCAAGCAGGTGAATGCCGCGTTCGGCGTGCTGCGCGAAGCGAGGGTCGTGGGTGACCATGCAGATGGTCGCGCCCTCCTCGTGTAATTCATGCAACAATTCCATCACAGCGTTCGCGTTTTGCGAATCGAGATTGCCCGTCGGTTCGTCTGCCAGCAAGATCGATGGGCGTCCCGCCAGAGCCCGCGCGACGGCCACGCGCTGTTGCTGGCCGCCTGAAAGTTGAGACGGGTAATGCTTCATGCGGTGGCTCATCCCCACTCGCTCCAGGGCCTGTCTTACGCGCTGCTTGCACTCGGGACCGCTCATGGAGCGATAGGTCAGCGGTAGCTCTACGTTTTCGTACACCGTCAGATCGCCAATGAGGTTGAAGCTCTGGAAGATAAAACCAATCTCACGGTTGCGAACAGTGGCTCGCTGTGAAAGACCCAGGTTCTCGACCGTCTCGCGCTTGAGCAGGTACTGTCCCTGGGTGGGCGAGTCGAGCAGGCCGATGATGGACAGCAGCGTCGACTTGCCCGAACCCGAGGGGCCCTCGATGGAGACGTACTCGCCTTTGCAGATCTCTAGGTCAATGCCCGACAAGGCGTGGGTCTCTACTTCGTCGGTGTAAAACACTCTCTCGATGCCCTTCATCGAAATCAGCACGTCGCCTGTCTCGGTCATTGTGCCTCCCTTCATCTCCGCCGCAGGTCTCGGCGGTGAACTAATCCAGCCGGATTCGGTCATACTGGTCCCAACGCGACATGTCGGAGAGGATCACCTGATCGCCATCCTTCAGACCGCCCAGAATCTCGACCGTGTTCACGGAACTGCGACCCAGTGTTACCTGCACTCGCGTCGCCGTCTTTCCGTCTCCATCCAGCTTGAACATGCCAATCGTGCTCTTCTCCTGGCCGTAGGTCGGGCGTCCGGCAAAAAGCACGCTCGTTATACGCTCCAGGTCAATGGTTCCATCCACACTCAGGTCTGGAACCGCACCCGGGGGCAAGTCGCCATTCAGGGCCACATCAACGGTACGAGTGCCGTTCTGTACCGACGGATCGATTCGCGCGACCTTGCCTCCGATGAGACCGTTATGCGTGTCTACCTGTGCCAGTTGACCGAGTTGCACATCCTTGGTCTGGGTCTCGGGAATTTTGAGCTCCGCCTTAAGGCGATCCGGGTTGGCGACTTTGGCGATGGTCGTTCCTGCCAACACCTGCTGTCCTTCCTGAAGTGTGTTGCCGTTCAGAGTCAGTTCCTGCAGGATGCCGTCCATGCCCGCTCGTACCTTGAGCATGTTCTTCTGCCTCAACTGCAGGTCATAGATCGCTCGCGCCTGCTCAACTTTTGCTTTCTCCGCGGCTAGCTGCGCCTCAAGCTGCTTCTGCGCGTTCGAGTAGCGCTGCTCCTCGATGTCAGCACGAACGGAGAGCTGCCGCGAACTTCCGGCCGAGAGCTTTCGCGCCTGGTCGGAAAGCACGCCCATCTTTTCTAACTCCGCGTCGGTCTCGGCCTTCATCCGCGCATCCTCTGCATCTTGTTCGGCTTTTGTGGTATTCGCCTTCTGGTCCAGCACCTGGCTTTGCAGTGTGACTTCCAGGTTGTGGTATTGCGCTTCTTCGGCGCGGAGCTTCCACGCAGCATCGAAGGCCTGTTGCTCTACCGTAGGGTTATTAAGGATGACGATTACTGTGTCCGTCTTTACCGACGTGCCTGGGCGCACAAGGATCTTGTCCACGCGTCCATCGGTGATGGTTGGGATCCAGCGAATCTCTTCCGGAGTGAGCGTGCCGTTTCCGTGAACCTGCCTAATCATGGAACCGCGCTTGACCGTGTCAATCCAAAGACCTGAGCGATCTACAGCCGGCGCCGCCGGCTTCAGCTTCGATACGCCCATTGTCGCTCCCGCAACCAGGGCCAAACCGATTGCGGCATAAATGATCTGGCGCCGCCTGCGAGCCTTTGCTGCGAATGGTCGTGGAACATCCATAAAACTGGTCCTGATGGCTAATCCCGCAAAGCCTGAAGCGGATCTGTTCTTGTCGCACGCCAGGCGGGCAAGAAACATGCTGCCAGCGACGCGATCGTGATCACCACGAATGCCGACCCGAACGATAATGGGTCGCGCGGGCTTACGTTGTAGAGCAAGTATCCAAGCAGCCGCGTCAACGCTAGCGCCGCCACTGTGCCCGCAACAATTCCGGTAGCCGTCAACGCCAGGCCACGCGACATCACCAGTCGCAGCAGGTGGGACGGAGTAGCGCCCAGAGCCATACGCAAGCCCAGCTCGCGCTTGCTCTGCGACACCGCGTAGGACATTACGCCATACAATCCGATCGCTGCGAGTAACAGGGCCAAGCCGCCTAATACGCTCACTAGAGTTACGGCCACGAGTTGTGGCGATGTCGCGCGATCCACCTGTTGTTGCAGCGTGATAACTTCGAACAGCGCTAGATTCCGGTCCAGCGCATGCACCTCGCGGGTCAGCGCCGCCGTCACTGCCTCGGGACTGAGCCGCGTCCGGATATTTAAGCCTGCTCCTATTGCGAAATTCTGACGCAGAGGCACGTAGAAAAATGGTTTCGGCGTCTCCCGAACGCTCTCGTACTTGGAATCTTTCGACACACCGACCACCTGCATCCATCGTCCCTTGACCTGAACGCGCTCTCCTATCGGATTTCTGCCCCGCCAGTACTTCGCGGCCATGGTTTCGTTCACGATCGCAACCAGCACAGATTTCTCGTCGTCCGAACGGGTGAATTCGCGGCCGGACACCAAGGGGATACCTATCGTCGGGAAATAGTCCGGACCGACTTCGTTGTACTCCACGATGGGCTGCTCCTCAGGAGCGGATTGATAACCATCCACCGCGATTGGCGCGGATGAATAGCTTCCATAGCTCAGCGGCGTCATGCGCGCGAAAGCCGCCGATTCGACGCCGGGTGTTGCCTTTACGCGATCGAGGAGTTGGTCCTGGAAATTCTGGGCGCGCTGCGCATCGTATCCCGCCTGCACCAGGTTGACGGCAGTTTCGACTACCTCGTGCGTCGAAAAGCCCGGGCTGGTATTTCTTATCCTCTGCAGGCTCTGCAGCAGGAGCCCTGCTCCGACCAGCAAAACGAAACTCAATGACACTTGCATCACTACAAGGCCCGAGCGGACCCATGCTCTCCTGCCCCCGCCAACGACGCCCGCCGACTCAGCCTTCAAGGCGCCGGAAAGATCGAGGTCGCGGGTTTGCATCGCGGGAACCAGGCCGAGCAGGAGGGTAGCAATCAGGCAAACCCCGGCACTCAGCGCCAGCACCCGCCAATCGATTTCGCCCGGCAGGTGCATAGCCACGCCTCCCCGCGTGGGAAGCAGCAGCACAAGCACGTGCCGGCACCAGTACGCCATCAGAAGTCCACCGGCTGCGCCAAAAGCTGAGAGGATCAGGCCTTCCGTCACCAGTTGTCTCACCAGACGGCCGCGACCGGCGCCGATGGCCATCCGAACGGTCATCTCGTGACGCCGCGCAAAGGACCTGACCAGGAGGAGATTGCCCACGTTCGCGCACGCGATGAGCAGGACAAAAACGACCACCGCGAGCATAATTTCGAGCGTTGGAAGCAGGGTGCCCGCATTGTTGAATGGAGTTTGCCATAGCGGCCACAGCTTGACACTGCGGCCGCGGTTCGTCTCCGGATAGTCCGCTTCCAACCGTTTCGCCACTGCCGCAATTTCTTGTTGCGCCTGCTCGCGGGTCACCCCGGGCTTGAGCCACGCGTAAGCTTCGATCCAGCGTGCGCCGCGATCCTCCAGTTTGTAGCCGCCGCCTTCGAATATCTGCTCCATGGACGCCGGCACCCAGAACTGCATCGCCCAGCCGACGAAGGTGCCATAAAAACCCTCTGGCGCAACCCCAATAATGGTGTGTAGCACACCGTCGAGCCGCTGTGTTTTACCGATGATTTGCGGATCGCCCTTGAATCGTCCCCGCCATAGCTGGTAACTGATCACAGTCACGGGATGAGCGCTGCTCCCGGAGTCTTCGCCTGGCTCGAATCCGCGGCCAAGAATCGGATGGACCCCAATGGCATCAAAATAGTTCGCCGATACGATGCTGCCGGTAGTGACCTCGGCGCGGTCGCCGATGCTAAGAGTGGTTCCCGTGATTTTGCTCACAAGAAATGAGTCAAATAACGTGCAGCCCCTTTGCAAATCGAGAAAATCTGGCCAGGAAAGCGCAGTAGGATCGGCTTCGCCGCGTGACGTTCCGGTCAGCGCGAATAGGCGCTCCTGATGAGCTACCGCCGGGTAGGGGCGGAACAAGATCCCTTCGACCCAACTGAAGACTGCGGCATTGGCGCCGATTCCTAAAGTCAAACAAAGAATCGCCAGAATGGAAAAGCCGGGGCTGCGCCAGAGCATTCGAAAGCCGAAGCGGAGATCAGCGAAGAAGCCGTGTAAGCCATGAAAGCGTCGGGTCTCACGGCACTGTTCTTTATAGTTCTCCATTCCACCGAACTCGAGCTGCGCGCGCCGCTCGGCTTCCGCCATTGGCACACCTGCGCGCTGCAGGTCGGCGGCGCGTTCCGCGATATGAAATCGCAGCTCCTCTTCCATGGAGTGGTCAAGACGCTCGCGGCGAAACAGCCGGTCGAGAACAAACTGCACCGGCATGGCTCAGACCTCCTCCGGCCGCGCATCGAGGACGGTGGCCATGGCTGCAGCAAGCCGGTTCCAGGTATCGGTTTGCTCGCGCAGGCGCTTTTCACCTTTCCGGGTCAATCGGTAGTACTTCGCCCGCCGATTGTTGTCCGAAACGCCCCACTCCGATGCCAGCATGCCCCTTTCCTCCAAGCGATAGAGTGCGGGGTAGAGCGCGCCCTGCTCCACCTCGAATGCACCTCTGGAGATTTGCTGAATGCGGAGAAGTATCCCGTATCCGTGTGGGGACCCCAATGACACTGCTTTCAGGATCAGTAAATCGAGGGTGCCGGGGAGAATGTCCGCGGAGTTGGCCATCGAGGCGTCCTTTCCTAACCCGCTTAGGGGAACTTACCATTGCTCTCCTAAGCTGTCAAGGAGAGGCTGGATTAAATAACCGGAATGCAATCTTGCAACAACTGTTGCTTCAAAGTGCTCTCAACTCCAAGGCATGGATTGACTTGCCGTTTTCACCGACGTAAGATTTCCGAATAATTGGGGCGTGGTCATCTGGCATACCGCAGAGACCCGAAAAGTTTCGCGCGTTCATCGTCCGATAATTGAGTAGTCAACCAACCGGCTACGTAAATTCCTGCTCGATTTCTGGGCCCTCTGAGTTGATGCACCAGCATAGGCGTTGTTGGATCCTTCTCGGCAAGCCAAGGAGGGCGACATGCGGCCATCTGCGACGCGACTGGTTATACTTCTCAGCGCTCTCGCTCTGCTTCTTGGTCCCTCTAGTTTTCGTCGGCCTCCTAAACGCGAGCCTGTGCGTAATCTCCTGATCGACCCGGTGGTCGCATATTCGACCTTTCTTGGCGGTCCACAAGCCGCGGGCCAAGGCGGACCCCTCCAAGGTGCGGCCGTAATTTTTGTCGACGGCCCGGGAAATACCTACTTAGGGGGCACGACGAATTCTGGTAATTTTCCAGTGACTCCGGGAGTGGTCGTACCCAGCAATCCCCAGCTAGCCGGCCTCGGATTCGTTTCCAAGATTGATCCTACGGGGCAATCCTTGGTGTTTTCGACGTACATAAACGGCATAGACCCGCTCCTGGCACTGGCGGTGGATAGCTCAGGAAACATATTTGTGGCGGGAAGTGCCTCGCCGCCGACGCAGGGAAATATTGCAATTGTGAAATTGAACAGCACAGCGACAGCCGTGCTGGGCACTACTTATCTGGGCGGAAGCGGGACTGACGACTTGCGAAGCATCGCCGTGGATTCGGCCGGTAACCTTTATGTGACGGGTTATACGACATCAAACGATTTTCCTACCACCCAAAATGCGCTGCAAACCACCTTGGGCAGCAGCGGACAAAACGGCTTTGTAACCAAACTGAACCCCAGTCTGAGTGCCGTGGTGTACTCCACATATTTGGGGCAAACCAGTTTGACAGAAGTTGGCGTCGGACCGCATAGTCTGGCGGTCGATTCGTTGGGAAACGCATACGTGGTCGGAACCGCGAGTTCAGGATTTCCGACTACCTCCGGGGCAGTTCAGTCAAACTGCTCGACAGTCACGAATCCGTCTTGCGCTTTCCTGGCCAAACTAAATGCTGCTGGCTCCGCATTGCTCTACTCCACTTATTTGGGACCTCCTGGAGGGGGATCGCAGGGTTTTGCGGTAGCGGTAGACAGCGCGAAAAATGCGTATTTGGGGGGTAGCACGCCGTCAGGTTTTCCCGAGGTCAACTCGGTTCAGTCATGCGCTTCGAGCAGCAGTTTTGCCGGCGGCGGTTTTCTATCCGAAATCGATGCTTCTGGAGCGCTAAAATTCTCCACTTGTTTGGGTGCTGCCGGCGTGGCTGGGATTGTCGACGTAGCAGTTGACGGTTCGGGGAACCTTTACGCCGTTGGTAACTCGGACATGACCCTGCCCCTGAAGAATCCGATCCAAACGAACCCGGCTGTGTCGATCGGGCCGGGCCAGGGACCGGCATTTGTCGCGGCCGTCAGTGCCAACGCAAATTCGCCTGCACTGCTGTTTTCTTCGTTCATCGGCGGAGCACAACCGGACGAAGTCGACCTCGTCTCAAGTGTAGGTGTGGATTCCGGTGGCAACATTTACGCGGCAGGAACTGCAGAAACCGGAACGCAAACGCTTCTGACGCAAGCGCCTTCCCCTTTTCCCGTGTTCAATGCACTGCAGCCAATACCAGCTGTGGGATCAGCATGTCTTCGGTGTTTCTCCTCGAACGCCTTCCTGATAAAAATTTCGCCGACCGATGCGCCGGCAGCTGCTCTGTCTCCAGCCCTCCTCAGCTTTCCAGCACAAGAAGTAGGCTCATCAAGTGCGCCTCAGCCGGTCACCGTCGTCGACTTGGGCAGCGCCGCGCTGACCGTTTCCAATGCAACCGCGAGCGGAGACTTTTCCATCCAGAACAACTGCGGAACGGTTTCGTCAGCCGGTGGCACCTGTGCGATCCAAGTGACGTTCACGCCGACGGCCACTGGGACGCGCACTGGAACCCTGACCATCACGGACAATTCCGCTGGGAGTCCGCGGACGGTGGAACTAACGGGCCAAGGCGCAACCCCCATCCTGACCGTGACTCCGAACAGCGTCTCGTTCGCGAGCCAGGAGGTGGGCACTACCAGCACGGCACAGACCGTGGTCTTGAACAATCCCGGTCCCTTGGGGCTGCAGATCAGCCACGTGCAAACGAGCGGGGATTTCTCGGAGACAAATAACTGCGCCGCCTCTCTGTCTCCCAGCGCAAGCTGCACCGTGGCTGTCACTTTCACTCCGACCGCGAGCGGCACTCGAACTGGAACATTGACACTGACGGACTCGGCGACGGATAGCCCGCAAACGATTTCACTCACGGGCACGGGCTCGACGGGCTTCGCCGTGGCCGCGACCGCTACATCAGCAACCGTCGCCGCAGGAGCAACGGCCACGTTCGACTTGATGGCCACGGCAGCAGGCGGCTTCTCGGGCACTGTGAACTTCGCCTGTTCTGGTGCGCCGAAGGCGTCCACTTGTTCCGTGTCGCCGAATCCGATTACTCTGACCGCCGGTACTCCAGCCAACCTTTCCGTGACCGTAGCAACAACGGCCCACTCTACAGCTCAACTTCGCACCGGGCAGAGCATCACTGCGTCTTTTCGTATCATCTGTTCCACAGTGCTGCTCTGCTCGTTTATGTTTGGCATGCTGCTGTTGCCGCCAGCCCCGAGTGCGAAAACCCGTAAAAGGACGATGCCGATACTTGCCCTCATCGTGCTATTGTCCGCGGCAGTGTTGGATTGCGGTAGTGGCGGTAATGGAAGCGGCCCTTCGCCGGTGACCGGCACTCCGAGCGGTATGTATACGCTTACGGTTACCGGCACATCAGGAACGGTCACGCAGACCACGACGTTGAATCTTACGGTTCAATAAGTCAGAGGTGGCCCTTTCGTTGACTAGCTCCCGGCCCCGTTCTACCATGCTCTTCCATCGCCGCGAGGCCACAGTTAAGCGAGATTCTTTCCGCCATATGCCGCTAAAGATGGAGACTGACATTTCGGGCGACGTGATCATCCTGTATTGCGCAGGCCGCCTTGTGTTTGGCGACGAGACCGCCGCTTTCCGCGAGAGAATTCGGAACATCCTCCTGGGGACCCAGCAGATTGTCGTGAATCTAAGCGGAATAGAGTACATCGACAGCGGCGGCTTAGGCACCCTGGTTGGAACGCTTGCGTCAACGCGGAACCGCCACGGTGAGATCAAGTTAGTGCGTCCCAATCAGCGCGTGGCTGAATTGCTGCAACGGACAAGGCTAAACACGGTCTTCAAGTCATACGAGAGTGATGAAGAGGCAGTTGCGGCTTTTCGAACGAACAACTTAGGCCATATCGCCCAAACCAGAAACAGTCGATCCAGGAAGAGCGCTCCGGAACAGCCAACTCAGCCAGCCAGAGCCCGACGTAGCAGCGGCTGGGTAGCTTGTTGGTGACCCGCGTCGCCTTTCTTTAGCTCGCTTTCTCCTCTTCGGCGCGCCTTCGGGCGGCGGCTTCTTGAGGGTTGGTTATTATATCGACCCACTTCTGGTCCGGCGGGGCCTCGGCGTCGTACTTGTCGTGCCAGTTCCACCACTTGTACGGCGCGGTCTTAGGGTAGCCCTCCGGCGAATCCTCCCAAGTTTCCTGACGGCCGAGCGGCGTGATGTCGAGGTAGCTCCAAATGCTCCCCATCGCCTCGTCGCCGCGGGCGTTGATGAAGTATGTGCGGAACACCCGCTCACCGTCGCGGAAGAACACGTTGTGTCCGTGCCATTCATCGACGCCGAAGTCCTTGTCAAAGCTGTCGGTGATGGTGTACCAGGGCATTTCCCACTCCATCCGCGCCTTCAGGCGCGCGATGTCCGCCTGCGGCGCGCGTGAGGCGTAGGCGAGGGTGGTGTCGCGGGCATTCAGATGGGACAGGTGCGAGACCTGATCGGCGCCCAGGGAGCAGCCGCGGCAAGCGTGTTCGGGCCATCCGAACACCCCGGGCTCGAAGAAGGCGCGATAGAGGATCAACTGAGGGCGCCCCTCGAACAGGTCGAGCAGGCTAACCTTACCCTCGGGCCCGTCGAACTCGTACTTCTTCTCCACCACCATCCACGGCATGCGTCGACGCTCGGCGGCCAGCGCATCACGGGAGCGGGTGAAGGCCTTTTCCTTCACCAGCATCTGCTGGCGCGCAGCCTCCCACTCCTGGTGCGACACGATCGGGGGCGTCTTCATCGCGGGATGCCCTTTAACTTGTTCCCTGTCTCTCTCGTTCATTTTCGTTTCTCCATTAGGTTATTCGGATTCTTTTATTCCGATTCGGACGATTTCTTCTGCTCCAAACAGAATGGACACATCGTTCAGCGGTGGCCGACTTGACCGTTAAGCCGCCTCTATTAGGATGACGGGAAGGGTGTGGCTATTTCGACAGGGGAAATAAAAAATTAGCTCCTTCTTTGGTGGTCCTCGGTCAGAGCAATCGCCCGGTCGAATGCCCGGCCGTCATGTCTCCCAGCCAATTAGTCACTCGACCTGGATTTTCTCGCCAGACCAGTCGCATGAGTCGACCTCGACTGGCTGCGAAAACGTGCCGGAGGAACAGTGAACTCGCGCTTGAACGCCCGGTTAAAAGCGGCTTCGGACTCATAGCCGACCTCGGATGCGATCTGCGCCACCGAATAACTGGTCGAAGCAAGCATCTGCGCTCCCAACTGAAGCCGCCAGCGCGTGAGGTAGGCCATCGGAGGCTCCTTGAGGTAATGACGGAAGCGTTCCGCCAGCACCGAACGTGACAGCCCCGCTTCTTTCGCCAGGGAAGCAATGGTCCATGGATGAGCAGGATTCCGGTGCATTAGCGCAAGTGTCTTTCCGACCTCCACATCGCGTGCGCCAGCCAGCCAACCCGTTTGCTCGGCTGGAAGGTGCGCAATGTACGCACGCAGTGTTTCAACAAATAAAACCTCCGACAGTTTGGCCAAGACTGCTTCTCCGCCGGCGCGAGAAGCGTCAGCGTCGTTCACAGAAAATCGGATCGAGTTCTCCAGCCATCTGCCCGAAGCATCGTTACGAATGCTGACTTTGAACAGCGGTGGCAAGCCGCTAAGAAAAATCTGGCTCAGACGGGGCTCGCATGCCATATAGCCACAAATGAATCTCGTGACTTCTCCTCCGCCACCCAGACGGGCCAGCTTCAACCCCTGGGAAACGATCCGAGCCAATTCCTTCGACATGTCCACACTCTTGGTCGGCGGGCCGTTTTCGATGATGTGCGCATCACCGTGGGGAAAGATCACGATGTCACCGGCGTCGAGAGTTATGCGCTCGCCGTCCAGCAAACGTGCAGAAGCTCTCCCTTCCGTGAGCAAGTGATAGATGATCATGTGCCCGGCGCCAGGCGCCAGGTAGGGCGCAGCCGCGTGAGAGGGCGGCGAGCAAATGCTCCACGGCGAGGAAAATTCCCCGTTGTAGTACATGGCCCCCTGGAGCTTCACTACCTTCAGCACCTCGGAGAGCACATCCATAGACCCTCCCGCGGGACTCCTGGCAAACCTCTCCGGACTCCCGAGCAAATCATCATACGGCAACTCCGCCGTGAGCAAGAAAGCCGGACGAGCGGGTAAGTATAGGCCGCGATAACGATTCATAGTGAGCCTCGTCGAAGAGTTCACAGATGCGAGTGCTTCAAGTTGCAGGCGAGAGAATGGAGGGTCCAAACATGCCTTTGATTCATGCGAAATTGATCGAGGAAGCCTTCACGCCTATCAAGAAGAACGAGAGGAAGAAGATCGCCACCCAGTTCACCGATGCCACGGCGCCGATCGAGGAAGAGAACATCCCCCCTGCGACCCTGGCAGACGTCGAAGATGTTCTTGGCGAGGCATGGGACTTTGGATTGTCGGCTATGACGATCGACGCGATCCGTGCCCTTATTGCAGGTGAATAAAAAAACACTGGAGGAAGCATGAGCACCACTACAACCGCACCGGAAATCGACGGTCTGAAGGCACGGCTGAAAGCAACATGGATGGCCGGAGATTACGACCGCTTCTCGCGCTATATGGAGCAGGGCGCGCGCATATTCTACGAACAACTCGATGTTCCCGCAGGATGCCAACTGCTCGACGTGGCTTGCGGCTCGGGCCAGGTCGCGCTCTGGGCAGCCCGCGATGGTGTGAATGTCACAGGCGTGGACATCGCGCCGAACCTGGTGCAGCGTGCGCAGGCCCGCGCCGACGCGGAGGGTCTCAAGGCTCGTTTCATGGAAGGTGACGCCGAGGCTCTTCCGTTCGAAGATGCCAGCTTCGACGTCGTAACCAGCCTGGTCGGAGCAATGTTTGCCCCGCGTCCGGAACTCGTAGCTCGCGAACTGCTGCGAGTGTGCAGTCCCGGAGGCACGATCGCGATGGGAAATTGGACGCCCGAAGGATTCATTGGACAAATGTTCAAGACCTTCGCCAGGTTCATCGCTCCCTCGGGCATGCCGGCACCGGTGTTGTGGGGCGATGAGACTGTGGTGCGCAAGAGGCTGGGCCCCGGGGTTTCCGACCTTAAGATGACGCGGCGCCACTACACCTTCACCTACCCCTTCCCACCGCCTGAAGTGGTGGAGTTCTTTCGGCAATACTATGGGCCCACCAATCGCGCGTTCGCATCGTTGGATGAAACCGCTGCGCGGACCCTCCGCGAAGAACTCGAAAACCTGTGGTCCGCGCACAATCGCGGAGGGGATGAACTCACTGTGGTTTCATCGGAGTATCTGGAGGTGATCGCGGTGAAAGCTTGAGGCTCCAGGTTTTCTCTGCGAGCGTTTTCTCCGTGAACCTTGCACCGAGTAAGGTGGATCGCAATGAGTATGGGTCCAAGGAATGAATGAAAGGAGACTACGAGAATGAATACGATTGCAAACGAGATACAGCCGAGCAAAGACTTTCAACAACTCAAAACTCAACCGAAGACGACACAGGCGACCGGTCGTGCTGAGGCACTGGCTGATCGCATCGAGGAGGGCGCTGCCGGTTTGGCTGCCTTTGCTGAAGGACTCTCAGAAGAGGAGTGGCGTACACCGGTGTCGGAAAGTGGGAGGAACGGCCGTACGGTCGCCGTCATCGTGCACCATGTTGCCAGCGTCTATCCTATTGAGATTGATCTCGCGCGGGCAATCGCCAGCGGCAAGGCCGTTACGGACGTCACGTGGGAGGTAGTCGCCGAGTTGAATGCCAAGCATGCCCACGACCAGGCGGGCGTAACCAAGGCCGCCACGCTCGAACTCTTGCGTCGGAACAGTCGGGAGGCCGCCGCCGCGGTACGCGCGTTCACGGATGAGGAGTTGGACCGGGCGGCTCCCTTCTCGCTTAGCTTCGGCGCGCCTGTCACCGCGCAATTCGTCGTTGAGGACCACGCACTACGGCACAGCTGGCACCACCTGGCGCGCATCCGCACGGCTCTGAGGCGGTGACCCAACCACTAATGTTGCACACATGTCTGTTCCGGACTGCCACCTGATCTGCTTACACAGCGCAACCTCTTTCGAACACCGCAGTAATTACCGCGGCGATGATCGCCGCTTCTCGTCAAGCTTGGACGTTCCCTGCCGGCCTTGCTGCGCCGCGTGAACCTCCGCCAGTTCGGCAATGGCAGATCATTTGTTCGAATTGACGGCCAAACTGTCCCGCGAAGCTGCTATTCCATGAACCCAAACGGTGACAACGGTGTCGTACGCTTCCACGCTTTCTAGAGGAGATTTTCTGAGCAGAATGAGATTCGCAATTTTCCCCGGTTCGATAGTCCCGAGCTGTGAATCGAGCTTGAATTCGCGGGCGTTATTGATGGTGGCGGCTCTGAAAATCTGTGCGAGAGACAATCCGGCTTTTTGAAGCTGCTGCATTTCCAGATAACCGTTCAAGCCCGGCAGATTTCCATAGGTAGGTGCTGAAGGAGTGTCCGTGCCAAAGAGGAAGTTGGCATCTTTGCCTGCCAGGTACGCAACCACCTGGTGCACCTGGCGGATTGGGCCAAGGTCGAATCTTTCACGCATCGTCGCATCCGGTACATTGTCGGCGATTTCTTTTTTGAACCATGTACCGTCCGGAGATTCGAACCACTCCAGCATTCCCGCAGGAATGATCTTGGGGATTGCACTCATCTTCAGATATTCGGGATCGAAATAGGAGCGCAGACCCTGCATGACCTGAAGCGTCGGTTGATATCCAATTTTCTCTTCCGCAATTTGATCGAGAACTTTCACGATGTTCGGAGGGAGCTCGGTCTGCTTGTCGAGGTCTCCCCAATTCCACATTCCATGGGCGATAACGTCAACGTGCCCGTCGACAGCAAATTTCTGAGCTTCAAAAGAATTGGCGTGCATCATCAGCACCAGGCCGCTTTGAGTTGCAGCCTCCCTGACGGCTGCTAAAACGTCCAGGCCCATCACCGGCAAGTTCCTGTCTCCCGCGAAGCCGCGCTCGAAATAAGTCTTCACGCAAATTCCGCCCGACTTCTTGACCGCGGCTACCGCGGTGGCAGGAGTGTGGTCTTGCGGCTTGAATTGAGCGGGAATGGTGGAGGCTTGATTAGGGTCGTAGATAAAATTGGGAAACAGTTCGAATCGTCTTTCAGGCGGCGCAAACGACATCGGATATCCATTCGCAAAAGGCAAAGAATCCCCGCAGTCATACAAGTCCGGGTGTAGCGGAGCCTGCCTGAAGTCTTCCAACACCCGGCGGTCGAGCACCGCCAGGTCGACGAGCGTGGTATAGCCGAAGTAAAGGTAGGAACGCGGAAGCTGTTTGAAGTATTCCTTGATCCACGCGGGTTTGGATTCGGCCGGACCAAAGTTCATGTCAGGCTTTATTCCAGGAATAGAAGCAAGATGGACGTGCGAGTCGATCAGGCCCGGAATAAGGAACTGTCCTTCTCCGGAAACTACGGTTGCGCCGGCAGGCTTCTTCGCTCCTGTTTTTCGCTCGACGCGAACGATGCGCCCGTTTTCGATCAGCACGCTGCCTTTCTCAAGGTGGTCGAGCCTCTCTGGCGAAATAATGCGGACGTCAGTAATCCAGGTTCGGTCTGGCGCCTGATTTGGAGAAGGTTGCGCAATCGCCGCCAGCGGGAGAAGCGACGCAAGTAAGAGAAGGAATATTCTCATCCTAAAGATCCATTTGTCGGCCATGTGTTCCTGGTGTGCGCTGTCGCAGCTCTACTCTGAACGTCCATCCGTGATCGAGATACGGGCCAGGCGCGGAAAAAGTTCCCGATCGAATTCTGGCCGAGTCCATCCCCGCCGGTCAACGGCGATTCATCAGTCTTTGAAAATTAGCTTTTGGCTCTTAGGTTTTAGCCCGTTCCCATGGGAAGGCGCTCACTGCAACGGCTCTTAAAGGCTGGAGAGTCGGAATTACTGCAGCTTCGCGTACTCTGTCTTAGCTTCTTTCAGGATCGGGATATCAGGATCGGCATCCTTCCAGAGGGCCAGAAAATCCTGATAGGCGGCGCGGGCTTTCGCGCCATCGTTCTGTTGAGCGTAGGCGCGAGCCAGGAATAGCTGGGCGAGGCCCATCAGCGGATCTCCGATGTACGCGCCTCTCAAGTTCAACACGGCTTGAAATTCCTGGGCGGCTTGAGCGGGCTGGTGATTCAGCAGGTAAGCACGGCCGCGGACAAAGTGGATGTCGGTCGTACCCTTGTCATACGCTTCGCCGGCTTTCAACACGTCAATGGCTTTCGCGGCCTCACCGTGATTGATGAAGAGGATGGCCTGTACGACGGGGATGAGCATGGTCTGGAACTTGGTGTCCAGAGGCCGGCGGCGGTTCACGTCGTCCATCCAATGGCGGGCCTGGGCTTCATTGCCGGCAAGGGCGGCAATTTCAGCCGACGCGATGGCAACATCGGGGGTGTTCGCGAGAGCCACGGCTGCGGTTGCCTGAGAGACCGACTTGTTCTTGTCGCCCATATCGCCGAAGAGCAAATCGATCCAGGCTGGAATCTGAATGGCAGCGGCCTGATTTTCTGTAAAGCTGAGTTGCTTGGCGAGCGCTCCCTCACGGGCGTAGATTTCGCGGGCGTTTTGCCGCTGGCCGTGCGCCAGCGCCAACCCCGCCTGATTAACCAAGACCCATCCCAACTCGAACGCAGGTGAGTCTTTGATGAAAACTTCTTCGCGGTCCTGCACCGCCTTGTCGCCCTGAACCAGGGCAACGTAGTACAAACTGGCATGCAGAACAACCCCGCCATTGGTCTTTTGCAGACCTGTGTTGATCACCGCTTTGGCTTCGTCGAATCTTCCCAGCGCAGCGTAGCAATAAGCCGCGTTCACGTATCCGTACCATGAATCGGGCTCCAGGCGAATCGCTTCGAGGCTATGGGTTAAGGCTTTGTCAAAGTCGCCGAGTATTTGATAAGCGACAGCCAGATTGACGCGCGGCGTCTGATCGCTGGGATAAGTTTGGGCGTAGAGCTCCATCGCCTGGATGGACTGCTCCAACTGGCCCGTGCCATCGTAATATTTTTCAGTGATGTAGAATTTTTCGCGCTCGCTTGCGCGCTCTCTCAACTCGAACGCTTTCTGAAAATTCTGGCGGGCAAGGTCCAACTGCCCCACAGTCAAATACTGGTTTCCAATGCGGGCATAGGCCATGGCAAAGTTGGGATCGAGTTCGATGGCGCGCTTGTACAGCGCGACCGGCGGAAGGGCGTCGCCTTTTTCTCGCAACTCATCAGCCTGGGTGAAGGCCTTCAAAGCCTCCAGCGACGAAGTGGTCACTTCCTGCAAGGGCTTATCAAATTTCTGGACTGACGCCAGCGACTCACCCAGGTTGCCGCGCAATTTATCGGCGCCCAGACCCAGAGCATTCAACACCTGCTCCTTGCTCGCGGCCTGCTCCTGCACCTGCGCCAGCGAATCGCCGGTGGTAGCGTTGACCGCCTCCAGCGTAATCACATATTCACTTCCCAACGACGCAATGGTTCCAGTGAGCATGGCCTTAACGTGGGCGCGCTGGCAAATTTCCCGGCCAATGTCGCTGGTCAGACGCGTCTCCGGAGGTTTGCCCATCAGCTTCAGAGTCTGCTGCACCTTAGAATCGGGAACGACATTGAGATAAGGCGATTGGCCCAGGCTCACAGCCAGCGCCTTCTTGAGAGTACTGTCGAAGACCGGATCGCCGGTGGTGTTGGTAAAGTCTGAGAGCAGGATGGAATCTTTTTCCGTCAGGGCTTGAGTCTTGTGGGAGCGGTAGAAAAGACCGCCAGCCACCAGGAGGGCAATTACAACCAGAGCAACCGGAACCAGTATTTTCCAGCGGCGGCCTGTCGCTTGCTCTATCACCGCAGCTTGCCCGGAGGAAGCAGCGCGCGTCTTTTCCGAAGATTGGGCTGAGGATTGGCCTGAAGATTTGCCTGAAGACTGGCTCGAAGGCTGGCGACTCTCGGGCGCCACGACGGCGGCGGCTGGCGCTTCATCCTCTTCTACGACGCTGGCGGCGCTGACTCGACCCGACTCGGTCTCTCGTTTCAGCCGCTTCAAATCGGTTCGAATGTCGGCAGCGTGCTGGTAGCGCAGCTCGCGGTCTTTCTCCAGCGCCTTATTGATGATGCGTTCGAAATCGGCGGGAAGATCAGGATTCAGCCGCACCGGAGCAACCGGCACTTTGTGCAAAATAGAATCAAACATAACCGCGGTTGTATCACCGCGGAACGGGAGCGTGCCCGTCGCCATCTCGTAGAGTACGGCGCCAAAGGAAAACAGGTCAGTGCGCGCGTCAAGTTCCTTTCCCTTGGCTTGCTCGGGAGACATGTAGGCCACCGTTCCTATCGTGGAGCCGGGGCTGGTGAGGTGATCAAGGCTCTCCGCCGCAGTCGCCTGTGCTGAGAGTCCGGCCATTTCCTTCCGGCTGCCGGTCGCCGCGACCTTGGCCAAACCGAAGTCGAGAACCTTGGCATGTCCGCGCTTGGTGACGAAGATGTTCGCCGGCTTGATGTCGCGGTGGACGATGCCTTCAGCGTGGGCGGCGTCGAGAGCGTCGGCAATCTCGATTCCGATGGCGAGCAGCGCCTCCAGATCCATCGGACGGTTGCCGATCAAGTGCTTCAGAGTGTTGCCGTCCAGGAACTCCATGGCGATGAAGGCCTGGCCGTTCTCTTCGCCAATGTCGTAGATGGTGCAGATATTGGGATGGTTGAGGGCGGACGCCGCCTTGGCCTCACGCCGGAAGCGCTCCAGGGCCTGGCGGTCCTGGGCCACGCCTTCGGGTAGGAACTTCAAAGCGACAAAGCGATCAAGCCGGGTGTCTTCGGCTTTGTAGACGACACCCATCCCTCCGCCGCCCAACTTCTCCACAATCCGGTAGTGCGAGATGGTTTGGCCGATCATTTTTGGCCGATCATTCGGGAAATGCCGGCTTTCGAGTCGCTTCATCTTACGGACGCGGCATTCGCGAGTCAACGCATGTCGTCTCCTGGCGCGAATTGTCGAACATGGGACCGAATGCCTTTTCACCTGGTTGCTCGTGGCGAATAAGGAAGAAGTGGGGAGGAAATCCTTAAGTAATGGATTTGTCGCAGTACCGGTCCGTGAATTTCGCGGCACCGTGATCCGGCTCTTCCCGGAGAAGGAGCTCCGCTCGAGCGTATTGTTGGGTTTTCACTGAAGTCTTACGTCAGCGCCTCCTTATACTTATTACTTCCGGCGCCGCTGACTTCCTGTTGTGATCCCGACCCAGAAACACGAGCAGCCCTTGACACTCTTGGGGCGGCGGGGCTCGTGCTACTTGCGTGAGGCAGCTTGCTCCAACTGCCTCAGCTTAGCCATGGTGGCGGCCGTGTAGTCTTTCCGTTTATCGGACTTCTGGCGTCGTTTGCGTTTAGTCTTCGAGTGGCTCTGTCCCATATGTCCCCCCTAACCCAGTCTACACTCGCATGGCACATCGCTCCTGCCGATCGTCGTTCTTGGGAATGTGCCTATTCAAGCGCTGGATCCTCCGAAGTTCCAGATAGTCCAACGACCGGTATGCTTGCGCCATGTGACCAGCCGGTCCGGTCCTGTGCGTTATCGCTGTTTACGTCAGGAGCGCATCAGTAAGGCCCGCGATAGCGCAACGCTGGCGACATAGCAGGCCAAAGAAATGCTGACACCTACGAAAGGCGCACTGAAGAAATAAACCTTGCTGAGCACAACAAAACCACCAAGCATTGCCAGCCCGACAATGAGCAGGAACGCTGACTGAAACAGGAGTTGACCATGGGCCAATGCCAGAAAACCGAAAACCAAGCCGAACAAAATTAGTCCCATGCTGTGGCTCGCATTGAAGCCCACCCAACACCGCCACATGGTTGTTTCTTTCGTAATGACCGGTGCAATCTGGTTCATGCTGATTTGCAGTGCGGGGTCGCGCGGCGTAAGGTTTGGCCCCCAGAACGTATAGACGAGGTGGACGACTCCGAGCGTAAAGCTGATGCTCGCACTAAGAACCATCA
This sequence comes from Terriglobia bacterium, assembly GCA_963734265.1. GTDB lineage: Bacteria > Acidobacteriota > Terriglobia > Terriglobales > Acidobacteriaceae > JAIQFF01. The sequence continues at coordinate 175,596 of CAVTGN010000003.1, read as the reverse complement.
GAATTTTCGCGGCCAAGATTCCCTCCCTATTTTGTGGGCGCATTGCTGATAACTTTCCGCTTTGCACGATTCCTCTGCTTGCTCGCAGCCCCGCATCTTGAAGCCAGGGGGAATATCATGGTTAATCTGCCCGCCTCAAATGGAGATCGACCCGGTCGTTCGAATCACACTACTTCACCTTCCTCCATGTGATTGTCCAGCTTTCCACGCCGGGTTCATCTGTAGCTTTGCCCGAAAAAGTCAGTAACTCTCCGTCGAATCGGTAGGGTCTCTCTTGCTTGGTTCCCACGAAGTTTGGCATCCACGCAACTTCTGGGTAGTGGTAGATCGCCTGCTTGGCTTCATCAACTTCGTAGCGCCCGCAGTAGGCGAAGAACCCCTCAATGGCACGCAACTTTTCTGTGTCTGTCGGCTTGTTTCCGTCTTTCCATGCCGGACGGTCAGGATTCATACCCGCTGCAAACATGTAGCCATCCGCGGAGTACATCAGGTACCCCTTGCCACTCGCTCCCATGATCGGGAAGGGCCGTTTCGACCCATCCGTCATGTGCTCCTCTGCGGAGACGAGTTCCCAAGTTCCGACAATTTGCTCGCCGACATTGCTCACGCTGCCTGCTTCCTCGTTCTAAAATTCGCGCCACCACATTCAGAATGACGCGCCTCGGCCGGTCATTGACGCAATTCGTGACGTTTGCGAGCCATTTTACTTCCAGTGGCGGACCACCACAGAGCAAACACTGAAGATTCTGAGCAGCGACCATGAACGGCAAGATCAGAGATGCCAGACCGGAAGGTTACGAACGTAGGTCAAGGAGGATGGCAAACGTCGAAAACATCAATATTGCTGGCTACTTGAGGTTCGTTCCCGGCAAAGACCTCAAAGGGGCGAAATTTGACTCCTTATTTATTGCGGCCTTTCGCTTCCGGGATCGTATTCGGGTCCACAATGGCGAGCGCTCATCATGTCGTTCTCGCTGCCAGGATGCAGTTCGTACTACTTGGCAGGCGTAACCGGGGTCCATTGCGCTGACGCAATTTTCCACCTACCCGAATTCTTCACGAATACCACCGTGGTGGCTTCCTTCTCGTTCTCCGTGGCCGATTTGCTGGTGATAATTCCAGTGAGGACGGCCACATCGCCGAAGCGTCGCACAGCTACATCGCTCAATGTGCGTTCAGTCTGCGGATCAAGCTTCGGCTGCTTGCCCGCTCTTGCCTCGGTCTTCAACCAAATAAATCCCACTGGCATCACCAGCGCCAGGTTATCCATCTCCATCTGATCCATCGTGGCACCGTCGCCGCTGTCGTATGCTTTGAACCATTTAGAGTGCATGGCTTCAAGCTCGGAGCGTAGCGCTGCATCTGTGCTTTGCGCCATGAGTGCTGTGGATAGAAGGGAAAACACGATGAGGATTGCGGTGTACATTTTTTGGCCTCTTCCGCTCGCTGACGTTGCCTGTTTCGGCCAAGGGATTGTATGACACCCCCGCAACTTTTCGGCAAGAAACTTGCGGCACTTCCGGACCTCCCGCTGCCATTTACTTCGGCACCAATGAGCAAAGGTTGAAGCGGGGGATTGTAGACTTGGGTGGCCGCACACTCATGCTTTCACGCAACCATTCCCGCTTCCAATACTTCGTCTTCCTATTGGCAGGTGTGGTTCTGCTGTCTTGCGGTCTTTCGCAGGCGCAACAGCCAGATCAAGAAACCTCTCCGCCCACTGACGCGGCGAAGCCCGCAAGCCCCGAACCGGAGAGCTTTTTTGTCCGCTGGGCGCAGTTTTACCGTCAGGATTGGTCGTCGACAGCCGCTTCCTCGCCGGCTCCGCCGCGCCGCGGCCTTCCGTCGCCGCTCGATTCACCGCCGTTCCCCAATTCAGATTGGTCTTATGGCGGTTCGCCAGTGATTGGCGAGCCCGACACCAATAGCTATCCGCTCATGACCGCCATCAACCAGGCCCGCAGCCGGACGAAGATCTACGGATGGCTCGATCCGACTGTGAACTTCAGCAACTCCGCGCATAGTAATGCACCCGAAGCGAACGATGTCTACTCGAATCGTTTTGAGCTGAACCAATTCGTCCTCTACGTCGAACGGCTGCCGGATTCCGTGCAACGTGATCACATCGACTGGGGCTACCACCTCACCGCTCTCTACGGAACGGATTATCGCTACACCACCGGGAAGGGCTACCTGAGCGGCCAGTTGCTGAACGATCATCGTCAATATGGCTTTGATCCTACCCTCGAATACATCGACATCTACGTTCCGCAAGTTGCGCAGGGAATGAATCTAAGACTGGGCCGCTTCATTTCCATCCCTGGCATCGAGGCCCAACTGGCGCCGAACAACTACATCTTCAGCCACTCGCTGCTTTATGCGATCGACCCGTTTACCGACACAGGCCTGATTGCGACGGTTAAGCTGAACGACCAGTGGCTGGTGCAACTCGGCATTACCGGCGGCCACGATGTTGCCTTGTGGACGCCGGATGCGAAACCTTCCGGTACCGGCTGCCTGGGCTATACCACCCGGTCGGTAAATGACAATGTTTACCTCTGCGCGAATGGGATCAATGACGGCAAGTACGCTTACAACAATTTGCAGCAATACGATGCCACCTGGTATCACAAATTCTCGAAAACGTGGCATATGGCGACCGAGACCTGGTACATGTATCAGCGCGACGTGCCCGCCCTGCGAGGCAATATTCAGCCGGAAACAGGCGCCAATGCCGCATACTGCCTGCCGGGGGAACAGCGTTGTACAGCTCCCGAATATGCCGTGGTTAATTTCCTGCAGAAGGAACTCTCGCCGCATGACTTCCTCTCGTTTCGTAGTGACTTTCTTGACGACAAGAAAGGCCAGCGCACGGGCTACGCGACCAGATACTCGGAGAATACGATCACCTGGTGTCATTGGATCGGCACCACCGTCCAACTGCGTCCGGAATTACGTTTCGAGCGTGCCTGGGATCAGAAGGCTTACGACAACGGTCGACGGCAAAATCAGCTTACCGTGGCGAGCGATCTGATTTTCCACTTTTGACGGGGCGGTTCTTGATCGCGGGAGTGCCACCATTCCAAGGCGCGGCTCGATCTTCGGGTCTCCCATGTTTGCCGTGTGACCGAGATCGCGTGATCAGCGGACTCCGGTGGTTATCGATGAGTCCTGCGAAGTGTAAACTACTTCGCCATCCAGCAGCGTCATCAGGCATTTCAGGTCTTTGATCTGCTCATTGGAGACGGAGTAGAGGTCGTTGTCCCATACAGCAATGTCGGCTCTTTTGCCGACCTCTAGCGTGCCGATCTTACCTTCGAGAAACATCTGGCGCGAACCCCAGGCCGTGTAGCTGCGCAGGGCAGTGTGGATGTCCACGCTTTCTGCGGTCCCGAAGGGCTGCAGTCCATATGTGCCTTTGGCGCTTTCGCGCATTATCGAGGCCCAGAGACCGTAGCGCGCCGCGACCGGGGTCACGAAGTAGTCTGACCCGCCGGACCAGAGAATACCTCGGGATTGCAGGGTCCTGAGCGGCTCCAGTCGCTGGCCGCGTTTGGGACCGTAACTGGCTGCGTAGATGTCACCGATCCACCATAGGAATTCGGGCTGCATTTCCGGATATCCAGCGTCGTATTTCTTTTGCAGGCTGGCCATCACGTCGATGGCATGCGGCGTGGGCAAGTTGGCATGGATGATGCTGTGGCGCAGACCAGGGTGCGGGTGCTCCTGCTCGACCAGTGCGTAAGTATCGACGACCCAGTCCATGGCGCGGTCGCCGACGGCGTGGGTACCAACTGGGACGCCGTTCTGGTGGAAGAGCCGGACCATCTCTTGATACACAGCGGGGTCGGTTTGCGGATAGCCCTTATTGCCCGTTCCCGAACTTGTGACATCTGCAGTCGTGGCGTTACGCAGCCAATCGTCATAGACCCAGCCTGTGCGCGCGCCACCGGAGCCGTCCATATAGATCTTGGCGCCGCAAGAGAGCAGGCGGTCGTCGCCGAGAGTCGCAGGCAGGCGGGGAACGGCGTTGATCTCAGCCAGCGCCTTGCGGGCCGACTCCATCGTCGAACCGGCGTGCCATAGGACGCAGATGCGCTCCTTGAGCTGCCCCTGATCGAGCAGGGATTTGTAGGCATCCCAATGAAGCTGGTCAATGTCGGGATCTTTTACGGCGGTCATGCCTTCGCTGTGCAGCACCTGTTGAATGTAGAGAATGCCCTGACGCATCTGCTCGAGGGTCACCGGCGGGATGAGGCTGGTAACAGGCTCCATGGCCGATTCTTCTTTTAGGACGCCGGTGGGATTGCCGTGGGGGTCGCGGTCAATCGTACCGGCGGTGGGGTCCGCTGTGGCGGCGGTGATATGGGCCAGCTTGAGGGCGCGCGAGTTGGCGACTCCGTAATGGCCGGTGGTGTGGACGAGCCAGACGGGATTGTTGGGTGCCACGGCGTCGAGATCGGCGGCGGTAACGTAACGGTGTTCGGCGAGCTTGCCCTCGTCCCAGCCGGAGCCGGTGATCCATTCGCCAGGCTTGACGAGAGCGGTCTTGGCCTTCACACGCGTGACGATTTCAGCTACCGAAGCGGCATCCGAGAGCTTGATTCCATAGAGTTCTTCGACACCTCCGTCAGCGATATGGGCGTGTGTATCGATAAGGCCGGGGGTCGCGGTATGACCTTGGAGGTCGATGATTCGGATGCCGGGAGTATTGCCCGCGAACTCCAGAACCTCGGCGTCGGTACCGACCTTCACGATAACGCCGTGGCGGACAGCAATGGCCTGGGCAACCGAATCATTTGCATCCACGGTGAGGATGTGACCGTGAATTAAGACGAGGTCGGCAGGGACTTGTGCCGGAAGAGTCCGGGTAAGCAGCAGCGATCCCAGGAACACGCTCGATGCTGTAAGTTTCCGGCGCAGAAACATCGTTCGATTCTACTCGCGAGTGCAAATTCAACCGCTGTAGATCCTCGGGCGTCGCCTTGACTGGAATATTCCGCACAAGTCTAATTGGTTTTCCCATTCTTCCAGGAACCATGAATGGTCACAATGTCGACGCGCAGGAGAACACAATGGCAGCCTATTCCCCGGCAGTTTCCCGTGCCGCAGTAACCCTGCTTTTCGTCGGATGTGTCATTGCAACCTTCACTGCTCCCATGGCCAGTGCAGGTCCTCCAAAACCGCAAATCACCATTCTTTATGATGCTTTCGGCAAAGACTCTGCCATGCAGAAGGACTGGGGTTATGCTGCGCTGGTGGAATACGGTGGGAAGCGAATCCTGTTCGACACCGGCAACAACCCGGAGGTCCTTGCCCGGAACGCAAAGGCAAAAAACATCGACCTGTCGAAGCTTGATTTCGTTGTCATGTCGCACCGCCACGGCGATCACATGGGAGGACTCGCGTACCTGTTGAAGGTGAACCCTCAGGTAAGAATTTATGCGCCGAAGGAGGGATTTGGCGTCTATGGCGCCGACTTGCCGAGCAGCTTTTATCGCAAGGACCCTTCTCTGCCCCCGGAACAGCGCTATTACGGCGGTGCGCCTCCCGACGTCATGCGGTTTGGATCTGCCTGGCCCGGCGCAAACTTCCAACTCGTGGATAAAACGGTCGAGATCGCTCCCGACATCTATCTGATCTCTTTGGTCTCCGATAAACTGGGCACACTGGAACTGCACGAGCTGTCGCTGGCGATCAAAACGCCCGACGGCATGGTGCTGGTGGTTGGGTGTTCCCATCCGGGCATTGACAAGATCGTCGAAGCGGCCAGCACGATCGACCCGCGCATCCATTTGATCGTGGGCGGCTTTCACCTCGTAGTCGCGAGCGATGCGGACATACAGAAGATCGTCACGGCGCTGCACGACACCTTTAATGTGCAGTACGTCGCACCCGGCCACTGCACCGGCGAGCCAGCTTTCACGGCGCTGAAGAAGGCATTTGGTGATCGGTATCTCTTCGCCGGGCTGGGTACCACCCTCGCGCTGAGTACCTCCCCGCACTAAGGGTTGAAACGAGCAAACCTGAAGTAATCCCAAGGTACGAGTTGCCGACAACTCGGGAGCTATCTGGTTTTGCCTCAATCTGGAATTCCACGCTAAGATTGCCAAATGATGGACTCTTCACGCGAGGCGCTGAACCCGGACGAGCGTGGACTTGGGGATCCACCTGCCAGGTCTCATGGAAAGTTAGCGCTGGCTCTGGGAGTGATCGCAATCGCGCTCAGCCTGGTTCTTGGGGTTGTTTATCTAACCTCGGTCCGTCGCCTGGAGCGTGAGGTGGCGCGGCTCAGCCAGCAGACGGAAGATTTCAGCCGGGTGCTCGTGAGCGCACAAGCGCAATCGCAGACGTTGGCTCAGCAGGCTTCGCAAGCGGCAGCGAACGCGCAGGCGGCCGCTCAACAGCGCGACTTGGCGAAGCAGGATCAATCGAACTCGGAGGCGCAGGCGCAACTTGCGCGGCAGCAGGCCGCCGCCGAACAGCAAAAGGCAGATGAAGCCAGACAGCAGGCTGAGCAATATCGGCAAGAGCGAGAGGCGCAACTGGCACAGCTGCAAGACGCTCTCGGGCAAATCGCCGAAACGCGTCGCACCGCCATGGGCCTGGTGATGACGCTGGACAGCAAGTCGATTCGCTTCGACTTTGATAAGGCGGACATCAAACCGGAATATCGTGACATCCTCAATCGCATCGCCGGGATCATGATGACGCTTAAGGGATATACGATTGCTGTCTACGGATATACGGACGACGTCGGAACGCAGCCATATAACTTGCAACTCTCACAGCGTCGTGCCGAAGCTGTCCGCGACTTCTTTGTGCAAACCGGAATCCCTGCGACAATCATGAGCACCAAGGGCTTTGGCAAAGCCGACCCGCGCGTTCCGGGCGACAGCGAACAGGCGCGGGCTGCCAACCGCCGGGTCGAGATCGGCATAGTGGATTCGAAACTTATCACGAACGGTCCTCTCGTCGTGCCAAAGTGAATTAGTCAGTACAGGTCCAATGTGAACGTCGAGGGCGGACTTCACCAGGATCACCCGCCGAAAATCATCGAGCGCTTACCCAGGAAGCTGCGAATAAATGCATAGCTCTGCCAGAGCACCCGCTACTGGAGGTACAATCCAGGAACTCGTTCTATCTGGAGCAGTCGCCGACCAGCATCGTGGGTAGTGGCATCGGAGGCGATGCCGCTCCACGAATGATCCAATTAAAGGCGCAGCTCCAGTTTTGATTTCGGGACTCGCTGCCATGCATTGACGGGGTAGGTGTACGTGCAGACGATTCCCGGTCAGTGAGTGTAATCGCGATTTTACGTCAACAAGTTCCCCCGATACGCAGGGGGTGAAAGCCTAGACGACATCGCCAAAGATCATGTTACGCACACTTACCGCCGCGCAGATGGCAGCGGGCAGAACAAGGTAGACACAGATGATCGTCAACATGGTTGCTCCTTGGGGAACGAAATACCTTTACATGTCTGGAATACACACGAATGTAACAACTGTAAAGTTACCTTCGGGACAAGCCTGGTACAGTTACCCTTGAGACAGCCCCCAAAACGGGGGAAATGGCCCCGTTAATTGTTGTACCGATGCCGTCTGCAGAGACTACACCAAGTGGTGGGACTCCAAGCGGGTCGAGCACCTCATCGAAGGCTTGCGTAAGGCGGGGCTGGAGATTCCAGATCAGCAATAATCAGCACTTGCCAAACCTGAGTCCGAGACGCGATTGCAAGCCAACCTCCGCCATACAGCAGATTCCATCCTGCCCCCACCCAAGCTCCGTCTGAACTTGGGTGGGAATTTTCGTCACCAACTACATGCTCCCTGCGTCGGTTTCCTGGTGGAACGGCGACAACCATTTGCCGCCTTTCTTCTGCCAGATCGACGAGGCGAAAACCTTCCCCCCTTGCTTTTTGCCGTCGCAAGTCGCGTCCTGCGTCGCCGTGTAGGTCATGATGACCGTGTCTTTATCGAGCCACATATAGGAGAAATCGGAGAGCGAGAAGCTGTTGACCACACATCTCGTGTCCGTAATACTCTTCACAAGCTGCTCCTTGCCCTTGAATACCCCGCCATCGGCGATGCTTATGGAGTCGTTCGTGAACCACGCTACCGCCTGCTTTGCATCATGGTCTTTCCACGCTTGCCAGCCAGCTTTTTCATTACTCTCGAGTGTCTTCTCTATGGCTGCATTCGTTTGCGAGAACAACGGGACTGCGGATAACAGCAGAGCGAAACCAAGTGCCGTTAAAGCGATTCGACGCATACTCCTCCTCCAGTCTTAGGATGTGACGAGGAAATATAGATCGGGCAAAATATCGTGTCAATCACGGCGAGGATTGGGATTGCTCCCTGGCCTCTGCAAAACTTCGTAATCCGAGGCTTGGTCTCGGACGCTACCGGGGTCACTTTTACCGTCGCTGTGCACTACCCTTTTCCATGCTTTGACTTGGCGGGTCATCGCCCCTAGTATGTTCGCTAAATGGGGCGAGCTCTGCTTTGATCGGCCAGACCATCTCGCATTACCGCATCGTCGAAAAGCTGGGCGGCGGTGGGTGTGGTCTATAAGGCTGAGGATACTGAACTTGGCCGGCTAGTGGCTTTGAAGTTTCTGCCCGAGGATGCAGCCCAAGACCCGCAATCTCAGCGGCAGGTTGGGCGTCGTCTATAAGGCCGAACATCCTGAGAGGGAAAATCAATGAACCGAAAGATAGTCAGGACTATCGCACTAGGAAGCTTCGCGCTGGTGGTCGCGCTGACCACGGCTTGGCCAGCGCAAGCACAGGACGCCAAAGCTTCGTATCCGAGCATGGCCCCGCTTGATCAATATTTAATGGAGCGCAACGCCGAGATTGCCCTGGCGCGGAGCGCGGCCCCGGAGGCCATCTCGCGCGATGCCGATGTTCTCGTCCTGGGACGGCATGGCTACGAAACCGCAGTCAAAGGCAAGAACGGTTTCGTATGCGTCGTGGAGCGAGCGTGGATGTCCCCATTCGATGGTGATGCTTCGGCTAATTTTTGGAACCCTAAACTACGAGGCCCGGTCTGCTTCAATCCGCCGGCTGCCCGCTCTATTCTGCCGATGACGTATAAAAGAACGGAGATGGTATTGGCCGGTCAATCCAAAGCTCAGATGATCGACGGCATCAAGACATTCGTAAAGCAAGAGCTGCCGCCTTTGGAGCCTGGAGCCATGTCCTACATGATGTCGAAAGAACAGCATCTTAACGATGGCAGTCACCCCAACTGGATGGCTCACCTGATGTTTTACACTCCACTCATGGACGGCGCCGTTTGGGGTGCAGACCTGTCCCACTCTCCCGTCATGCTGAATCCACAGTTCAGTGGCGCTCCGGAACCAATCGACGTATTCATGGTTCCCGCGGGCTGGTGGTCGGATGGAACGCCGGACCCAGTCGCGGTCAGGTAGGAACACACCGCAGTGCGAGAGAATAGGCGGATGGCTGTTTTTTCGCGGGCGTTTTCCTCAAGTGCGACCTCGTTTTTTCAGCACGAGCGGTCTCAATGTTGATTGGCCGCGAACGCGTAGGGTGAGAGGCAACACACCTGCGATCACCAGCGCGACCACCAGTCCCGCAAAGCCGGACCTGAACGAGTGGGTGCGTGCGGCCTGGTAGCCGACCAAAGCCGGTCCGAGAAAGCCCCCCAGGCCCGCCGCAACACAGTTGATCGTGCCGGTCGCCATTGCCGCTGCAGTATCAGAAAGGAATGCGGACGGCATGGCCCAGAAGCTAGGCAAAAAGGCGAGCAGGCCGGCGGCTGCGATGGAGAACAGAAAGAGAGAAGGCACGGTTCCCCAATCTGCCCTGCTGAGCACAAGCAGCGCGCCAGCCGCTACCCATAGCGGAATCGCTGTGTGCCAGCGCCGTTCGGCGGTGCGGTCGGAATGCCAACCGTTGACCTGCATGGCGACAAAACCGAGCAGGTTAGGCAAGGCCACCAGCAGCGTTACCTTGATATCGCTTAGTCCCGACAAGCGCTTGATCATGGTGGGTAGCCAAAAAGCCAAAGCGTAGGCGGAGCCATTCTGCACGAAGTGCAATACCGTCAAGATGACAACGTCGCGATGCCGGAGCGCTTGCCACACGGTGTAGGAGCGAACGGACTTCTTGGCCTGTTTCTCTTTCTCCAGTTGATGGATAACCCACTCGCGCTCATCGGGAGGCAACCACCTGGCCTGATGCGGCCAATCGGTCAGATAAAACCAAGTCATAACGCCAAAGAACAGCGCGGGCAGGCCTTCCAGAATGAACAACCACTGCCAACCGCGCAGGCTGCCCCAGTGGACGCCCAGCAGTAACTCCCGAGATGGGGGAACCGACCACGTAGGCTAAAGGAATGGCAGCCATGAAACCAGCAATTGCCTTGGCGCGATCTTCATAAACAAACCAGTGGGTGAGATACACGATGATCCCGGGGAAAAATCCTGCCTCGGCCAATCCCAACAAAAACCGGATCGTGTAGAACTGATGCGCGGTACGGATAAAGGCCATCCCAATCGTGACTAGTCCCCAGGAGACCATGATGCGCGCGATCCAGCGCCGCGCACTCCAACGCTCGATGATGAGGGTGCCGGGAATTTCCAAAATGACGTAGCCCAGGGCGAAGATGCCCGCTCCGAAGCCAATTACGCGATCATCGAAGCCGAGATCGTGCGGCATTTGCAGGGCTGCAGTGGCAAGATTGTTGCGATCAAGGTAAGCAATTATGTAAAGCAGGAGGACATAAGGCAGAAGACGCAAGGCAATCCGCCGGCGGGCGCGGCGGCCAACGTCATCGGCGACAATGACTGGGGCAGACAATGTGTTTCTGCGAAGATGGCATTAGTCGGGCACGTCGCTCCGTCTAAAAGCCACGCGATCATATATCAACTCAGGCGAGCGGCCAAGGATGACCTGCGTACACCTATTTCGCCGTCACATTTTTCGCCAGCGTTGCGATACCTGTCGAAATCAGGCGATTACACCAACTACGACCCTGGAGCGTCTCCAGCAAGGCAGCTTTCTACGGGTTGGGATTGTAATCGCGATTTAAGGCCAACTACGATTACTAACGTCAGCTGAAAACTCGTTTTTGGCTCCCTGGCAAGAACCCTGGTCCCATATCCTTAAATCCAGAAAACCGCTGAGCCGTAATTGAGGAGGAATTGTGCCATATAGGCCCGTCGCTATCTTGAGCTTCGCGTTAATGAAGAACCTGACTCTCTGCCTGCTTTTGCTGAGCGCTACTTTTGCAACTGACCAGATGAGTCATACCTGTAAGTTCACGCGAGGTCCCTTGCAGGGTCAAACCCACACGCTTCCGAATCGTAGCGCCACGGCGGTGGGCTCGACTTGTTCGGACGGCCTTACCAGCAGCGGTATCGCCGTTCCCGACCCAGCCACTCCTGAGACTGCGCAGCCCATGAGCCACACCTGCAAATTCAATATAGGACCCTTGCAGGGTCAGACGCACACACTTCCGAATCGTAGCGCTACAAGGGTGGGCTCGAGCTGTTCCGATGGGCTCACCAGCAGCGGAGTCGCAGTCCCCGATCCGGATGATGAAATATCTTGGGGGCGCACCAGTCACTCCTGCCGATTCACTCGTGGTCCTCTGCGGGGTCGGACTCAGACGCTCCCCAACCGGACTCCAACGAAGATAGGGTCTACCTGTTCCGATGGACTCACCAGCAGCGGAGTGGCGGTGGCTGATCCATCTTAGTAGCCTCGGCAGCTTTTTTCAGTGGTTGGTGTAATCGCGATTTTACGACAACAACTCTGAATTAAGGTCCCTCGTGTCTCGTTTAATCGATCCGTAGTATGCTCATCGCGCCAGGTCGACCTAAGACCTTGATATCGGAATCCCTCCTGGCAGAGCCGATCCGAAAACGGCAGTTTGTTTTGACTGTCCATCCCGCAAGGGGGAAACAGGAGGAGAGCGCTCGATGTGCACTTCACGGCTTCGGTACGCAGTTCGCGTTCTGCTTGGGATTTGTGTCTTGGCGGGTAGCTTGCTGCCGGCGCGGGGCCAAGCTGTGCGCTGCGCGGCGACGGGAGAGGCGGTCCCTCACGGGGTCGTCGTGCTGCTGCCGTCAGGCGAGCAGAATTATCGGGCAATGAATCTTGCAGTGGTGAAGAACCCCTCCGTGAGCGGGGTCGCGGTGCAGATCAATTGGCGGGATATCGAACCGGTTCAGGGAACGCCGGATTGGTCGCAACTCGATGCCTTGTTCGCCGCCGCAAAATTGTCGAAGAAGTGGGTGCATCTCATTATGTTTCCCGGCTTCTTCTCGCCGCCTTGGGCGCTCGAGGGGGTGCAGACCGATCAGTTCGAGATCCAATACGGGCCGGGCAAAGGCACGGCGGCGCGGCTGCCGATGCCGTGGGATCGCGTTTACCTCGACCGCTGGTTCGCGTTCATGCGATTGTTGAGCGCGCGGTATGGTGGGGCGGCCGCGTTCCGGATGATCGCGGCCGCAGGGCCGACATCGGTTTCTGTCGAGATGACCTTGCCGAATTCGCCTCCTGCGCATCGCCGCTGGCTCGCCGACGGATATACGCCCACGCGATATCTCGGCGCATGGGACAACGCGTTTCGCTTTTATGCAACGGCGTTTCCCAACCAGTGCATTTCGCTCTCGGCGCCGGCGCTGCCGATTCTCGGCCCCGGACCCAAGAATCGCGCCGCGCGGGTGCGCGCCAAGGAACAGGTCATTGATCAGGCGATGCGGGTGCTAGGAAACCGCCTGGCGATACAGAGCAGCGATCTCCACGCCGGTCGTGCTAACGTCGAAGCGCCGGACAACACCGAATTCATCAAGAGCTACAGCGGACGCATCATCACCGGCTTCGAGATGCGGAGCGGGTCCCAGGGCGAGGCCGCCAGTCGCGTCATGGGCGCCGAAGGCAATCCGCCGCTGGCATTGCGACGATCAATCGACAAGGGAATGGCGCCCAACCCTGCGGGACGGCACGTCAATTATCTCGAGATCTACGTGGCCGACGTTGTTCCGGTGGAGATGCAGCCAGTGCTGAGCTACGCGGCGTCGCTTTTCCAGCACTGACCAGCAAAATCCACGGACAGCCGGTTGAATGTGTCGACAGCGCGCGGTCGGAGTGGATTGCTTTTGTTGTCTGAACGTCAGCCGTGGAGTCCTACACCTGGAGTCCGTCCCACGACCAGTGTGGGATGCTGAGGCCGTTCGGCACATCATCGGCGGACTGGTGGTAGCGGGACATGGTTTTCGTGGTCGCCCAAGCGAAGTAGTCGTGCAGCACTTGTCGCAGCGCACCGTCGTCGGCTAGTCCGACATCCGCAAGAGCCTGGTCGAAGCAGGCAATCGCACGGCGATCCATTTCGTCGTGCTCCCCGTTGCCGCTGTGCATCTTGACGACGGTGGTCTCGTCACCATAGGAGTCGGAATACCTGCTGGGGCCACCGAGTGCCTCGGCCCAATAAGCGGCGAGTCGCTCGACATGCTGGGGGTGGAAGCCGTGGCTGAACGCATGGCCGACCACCTCGTCGGCCATCACCCGACGATGCCAGGCGCCGGCAAGACGGCGCAGGCCGTCGTCGCCACCCGCCGCCTCGAAAACAGTTTGCATGCCTCCATAATGACAATCAGCCCCTGTCTTTGCAAGACGGTGGCCGCTGCGAATTCACCCCGAGGGTAACGCAATCCGCGCCATCGGACAGGACCCGGCTAAGTATGGCCCCCGCTTATCGGGAAGTTTAGAGCTATTTGGCACGACGGAAAATTTCCGCCCCTTCTAAACGAACAAACAGTCGTCTGCGGCACTTCGCGCCACGACCCTAGGCTTCCGCTGAATCCGCGAGCCAGTTCAAGGCTTCGTCGCGAGTATCGAAAATCGTCATTTCCCGTCGGGAGAAGTTTTTCAGCTCCTCGTAAAACGAGGCGGGAAGGTCTTCTGTGCCGATCAGGGCCGACTTTTTAACAAAAGGCTTGTCGAAGACTGCGGTTTCCTTCACCGCTCGGGTGGCGTCCCGATCGAACGCCGCTCCGGTGAAATCCGTAAGCACCAGGACCGAACCACGTGGCTGCACGGTCACGTAGTCGGGCACTCTGCGAGCAACTTCTTCGACTTCGTTAGCTTGACAATTTGAAAAGTCGACGAGGAGAATCTTTTTACCCTGATGATCGACGAAACGGATGCGGTCATGCATGGCGAGCTTCGTTTTAGAAACCACAGCTGTAATGGTTTAGTGCCTCAACTTTTCTACGAGTTGTAAAGTCGATTCGGCATGGTTGCTTCGTCGCTTTGTTTTGCAGATGAGCTCCATCATCGCTTCAGCACCCGCATCCCGCGAGACTGCTCTAGTCTCTAATACCGCTTTCGCGGTTTGTGCATCGACCCTTCGGAAAAACGGGGCGCTGTAAGGGGTTTTCGCCTTGGCTTTGCGAGGCATACGTCAGTCCTACCTGGAGAGAATGCTTCACATTGTGGCAGGCGGGGGTATTCTGGTTAAGAAAAGACTCCGGGGTCGGGCATCCGACGCCGAGACTTTGGGGCGGAAGCTGATTGGATGTTTGATCGCGCGCAATTCACATCCATGTTTCAAGACAATCCCGGAGCCCTCAGCTTCTTGTAGTTCGTCGGCTGGCCGACGCAGTTGGTTTTCTCCGCATAACGATCGGAAATGCGGAAAAGTCCACCGATAAGCCTTCGAGCACCGTCACGACGGGCGGAGGAGTCGCGAGTCGTGTCCGCGCGTGTGTAGGTTGCGGGGGCGAATAGGAACATTTTTGGGAATGAGCCGACACGATACCGGTCCATTGAGTCGGCCGGCCCACCCCAGCAGCAATTGATGGTCTGTCCCGGTTATGGCCTAGCCTCATAGACCAGATTGAATGGCGTCTCTGTGGCCCGCCGGAAGCGGCTGAAGCCGGCAGCAGTGACGACTTTCTTCATTTGCTTCTCGCCGGCCTGAGCGCCCAGACACATCCCCACCTCCTGCGATCGGGAACAGGGCGTGCACAGCAAAGTCGAGAACGAATAGTAGACGCGGCCCACGGGATTGAGATTGTCCTGAAGGTCGTCATTGGCGAACGGCTCGACGATCATCCAGGAACCATCGTCGGTCAAGGCGGCGCGGACGTGCGCCGCGGCGCCGACCGGGTCCCCCATGTCGTGCAGGCAGTCGAAGACCGCCACGAAGTCGTAGTCTTTGCCGGGGAATTCCTTGGCTTTCGCTACTTCGAATGTGACCCGGTCTGCAACTCCTTGACGCCTGGCAGATTCCCGCGCCGCTTCGATGGACTTGTCGTGGTAGTCAAATCCGAAGATGTGGGAGTTGGGGAAAGCCTTCGCCATCAGGATGCTCGAAGCTCCTTTCCCGCAACCAACGTCGGCGACCTTTGCACCGCGCACGAGTTTGTCCTGGACGCCATCCAGGGCGGGGATCCAGGAACTGACCAGATTCGCGGCGTAGCCCGGACGAAAGAACTTCTCGCATCCGTGAAACACTCGATCTTCGTGCTCGCCCCAACCCATTCCGGCGCCGGAGCGGAACGCCTCTGTGATGCGGGGAACGGCTGCCAATGATCCCAGAGCGAGTTCAAAGGCGCCCGGCATATACGCTGGACCATCTTCGTTCGCCAAGGTGAGCGCTTGCTCTTCGGTCATTCCGAATTTGTGGGTTTGCGGGTTATACGTGATATAACCGCCCGCTGCCTGAGAAGCCAGCCACTCGCGCACGTAGCGCTCGTCGGTACGCGTTATGGCTGCCAGCTCGGTGGGTGTGAGCGGGCTGGCCGCCAGAGCCTTGTAGAGGCCCAGGCGTTCTCCGATCACGACCATACCGGCGTGAACGGTGGCTCCCAGATCGTTGACAAACTGTCCTAAGAATTGCTCCAGCTTTTTTGTATCTACAGTCATGGTTTCCTCCAAATCGATTTATGCGGCCAAGAATTTACTTCTTGCTCGGGTCGTCTGCGGGATTGACATAGTTAAACTGCAAGGGCGCGCTGCCGTGGACCTGCACGATGACTTCGCCGGAAGCCATCGCGTAGTGATGCATGTCGGGATCGAGATAGGCGAAGCTGCCGGCGGGGAATGATCCCATCTTGTCCTTGTCGAAGGTGTCTCCCATACCGACCTTGAACGTCCCCGAGATGACCGTGACGTTTTCGCGCAGGGGATGCCAGTGGGGTGCGATGCGATAACCGTCTGGCATTTTCAGACGCACGGTGTAGTCACCGCTGGAAGCAGCCGGGTTGCCTTCGATTACGGCGAGTTGCGCGCCCGGAGCGACGAAAGGCGGTGGCGGACCCCACTGAATTGTGTCCGGGGTGAATGCGTTCTTGTCGTGAGCGCCGGGATGTGCAGCAATCGTGGCCAGCTGGCCTGCGAAGCACAGCGTCCCAACGATTGCCAGGGTGATGAACAGCTTTCTTTTCATGTGAGTCTCCTCCGAGATTCTTGATGGGGCATGATCTCGTGAGATGGAGGGCTTTGCAATGCAGCCGATATAGCCTTTGGATATCTTTTTTATATCGTCGCAAGTGATTGATTTTTAGTGGATAATGCTGGGCCAACGGTTCTCCATGGGGCATTCAAAGCAGAGTACGGGCGAGGTCGAAGTCGACTTGGGACGCTACGAACTGCGGCGGTCCGGGCGGCGGATCAAGCTCGAGAAGAAGCCCATGGAGTTGCTGATCTTTCTGCTCGAGCGCCGTGAGCAGATGGTGTCGCGCGACGACATCGTCAAGAAGCTGTGGCGCTCCGATCTGTTTATCGATACCGAAAAAAACGTCAACAACATTGTGCGGAAGCTTCGCACCGCGCTGGGTGACAACGCCGACCGACCGCGGTTTCTTGAGACGGTAGTCGGAAAAGGATATCGATTCGTCGGTCCGGTTCGGGTGATCGACGCGAAATATCCGCTCTCGGATTCTGGACGAAGCTCTGTCCGCAGCGACGTCCGGAAAGATGTGAGCGAATGGGGCGAGCGGTCCTCCATCGCCGTCCTGCCGCTGTTGCTGCTGGAGAAGGCGACGGACGACCAAGGCCTGTGTCTCGGGTTTGCGGACGCGCTCGTGTCGCTCCTCGGCAATCTATCGGGCGTGGACGTGCTGCCAACATCGGCAGTCATGAACCTGCCTCTTGAACTAACGCCCTCGGAAATCGCCTCTCGCCTGGGCGTTCGATTTGTCGTCCACGGCGCCATTCAGATGTCCAAAGGGCAGTGGCGTCTCTCGCTGGAGATGTTTGACACCTTCCTGCAGCGCCCCTGCTTCACGAAGAAGTGCGACATCGACCTGGATCGCCTTGCGAGTCTCGAAGCCGATATTGCGAAGCAGATCAGCCGCACGCTGAACCGGCCGTATAGTCCGGCGGCGGTCGAGCAGCGCCCACGCTACAGCCGGGACCCGATGGCATATGCGGAATTCATGCGCGGCTATCGGATCACGGCGTCCGGCGATGCGATCCATGATGGACAAAGCGAGCCATCATCTAACCAATGCTGTGACTCGCGATCCCACGTTTGCACTTGCTCATGCGACCCTCTCGTTTGCCTGTGCAACCCGCCATTTCGAATTCGACCCAGCCAGCGTGTGGCTGGAGAAGGCGGAATTCCACTGCCGGCGAGCCCTCGAAATTGACGCGAATCTTCCCGAGGGACACGTGGCGCGCGCTTTTCTGCTCTGGGGACCGTCGAAGAACTTTCAGCATCTGGAGGCGATTGCCGATCTCAAGCGGGCTCTGACCCTGCAGAACAATCTGCCTCATGCCTACAACCGTCTGGGCAGCATCCTGGCACATATCGGACTGCTCGATCATTCGCGTGCGATGTTCGAAAGGGGACGGCCTTTTCAACCTCGAAAGGCGATTAGCCCGAGCATCGTGCAAGTCTATGTTTGGAGCCAGGAATACGACCTGGCGCGCCACCAGATTCAAGTCTGGCGGGCGGAGAGTCCGGGCAACAAGTACGCTCTTTATTTTGCTCCGTTCCCTGCCATGATGACTGGGGACTGGAAAGAGGCGAGGCTCCGGATCGACGAAGCACTCCAGCTTGTCCCGAACGAACCGCTCATCATCAGCCTGGAGGGCCTGCTCTACGCCTTGATGGGAAACCAAGACGCGGCCATCGACTGTGTGACCAGGGCCTGTTCGAGTCCAAAGTCGTTTGGCCACGCGCATCATACGTATTATCAGATCGCCTGCACGCTCGCCCTCACCGGGAGACGCGAGACCGCGTTTGAGTGGCTGGAGCGTAGCGTCAGCACCGGATTCGCCTGCTGGCCTTATTTCCTGAAAGATCCCAGCCTCGCGAGTTTGCGCAGCCTTCCCGAGTTCGAACTTCTGATCTCTGCTTTGCAGGCCAAATACCCGGACCATCTCGGCCTGCTATAGGGAAACAACGTCGCTCACTCGCTCCTCGAAACAGTGGCAGTTTCGCCCCTTTCCGGCTTAAAGTAGTGTCTGACGCGGCCCGGAGTCGGCGCTTTGAAATCGGCCTGCGACAGGACATACCTCGACTTCTCGAATCGAATAGGGCCGGGAAGGACAATTCATGGAGAGAGCAATACAGTTTCCCGCAAAAGTTCTATCGCGGGACGCACCGTCGGAACACGAGTTGGGGCTATTTTCCACTGAGTCTGTCCTCAACCTGCAAAAATTGATTTTCGCGGGCTCTCCTCTGTCCGAGGTTCTAGCGAACATTGCTCAGTTGGTTGAATCGCAAGCCGAGGGCATGTCTTGCACGATTTGGCTTCCCGACGAAGACGGAAAGGAACTCCATTGTGCCGCTGCGCCTAGCCTTCCTGGATTCATCGCTCACGTAGGAGCCATGGCTGTTGGTCCGAAAGGCGGATCTTGCGGCACAGCCATTTATCGGAAGGAACCGGTGTATGTAACCGACATCCTGACCGATCCCATCTGGGAGCACTATCGCAACCGCATGTTGCCTTATGGAATTCGTTCCGTTTGGTCACGCCCGTTGTTCACGAGCGAAGGCAAAGCTCTCGGCACATTTTCTATCAACTATCGTGAACCACGCAGGCCCAGTGCCAACGAACTCCAGTTGATCGAGAATGCCAGCCACATCACTGGTATCGCGATTGAGCGCCACATGAACGAACAAGCGCTGCAGCGCGAACGCGATCGGCTGCGATTGCTTCTGGAAATCACAAGCAGCGTCACGTCGAGGTTGGACCTCCGACAAATGGTTGAGGCGCTTTCGACGAATCTATTCAGGGTAATGCAATGTGACGTGTCCGCCATGCTGCTGCCCGACACCGAGAGCGGCGCGTTACGTGTCACTATCTTGCACAATCCGGACGCGAGAGGACCCTTCCGTGAGGGATCGTTGGTGCCGATGAATAGTTCGATCTCGGGTCAGGTATTGCGGAAAGGCAAGAGCATCCGGATCGATAGCTTTGAACAGGTCCGCGACGATCCTGAAATCTTTGGGAATCCTGAGGGCCAACTTCTTTACAAGCACGTGATCGAGGAAGGCCTGAGAACGGGGTGTTATCTTCCGCTCATCGGCCGCGATCGCGTGGTTGGCGTTCTGATGCTCTGCAGGCGTTCGGACAATCACTTTGAGAAAGACGACGTCATCTTGCTCGAGCAGGTGGCCTGTCAGGTAGCGATTGCCGTTGAGAACACATTGGAATACGAACAGGCGACAAAGGATCGAGACAAGGAGACGAAACAAAGACGCTATCTGGAGGAGGAAATTCGCGCCGGGTTAGGAGAAATCGTCGGAGAGAGCCCAGCATTGAAGACCGCGCTGAGCATGGTATCGGTCGTTGCCCCTACGGATTCGGGCGTGCTGATCCTGGGAGAGACGGGCACCGGCAAAGAACTGGTTGCGCGTGCGATTCACAAGCTGGGCAATCGCAGCGAAAAGGCATTCGTGAAACTGAACTGTGCCGCGATTCCCCTCGGCCTCCTCGAAAGTGAGCTGTTCGGCCATGAAAAAGGAGCATTTACCGGCGCGATCGCCCAAAAAACGGGCCGTTTCGAACTCGCCGATAAAGGCACCCTGTTTCTTGACGAGGTCGGCGACATACCTCTCGAACTTCAGGCGAAACTGCTGCGCGTTCTACAAGAACAGGAATTCGAGAGGCTCGGCAGCAATCGCACGCATAAGGTTGACGTCCGCCTGATCGCAGCCACGCATCGGGACTTGCCCGCCATGGTCAAACAAGGGACGTTTCGCGAAGACCTTTACTATCGTCTGAAAGTATTCCCGATCCACGTCCCAGCACTTCGACAACGCGCAGAGGATATTCCGAGATTGGTGCGGCACTTCACGGGGCTCTACTCTCAGCGCATGAACAAACGGATTGACGTAATCCCTCCGGAGACGATGCAGGCGTTGGTGCGATACCCATGGCCAGGGAACGTTCGTGAATTGCAGAACTTTATCGAACGCGCGGTGATTCTCTCGCCACAATCGGTATTACGCGCGCCAACTTCCGAACTGGAGCCATTCCAGCCCAACAAGGAATCGAATGCCCCTATGAATGGTCTCGCGGAGGTCGAGCGCGATCATATCCTTCGTGTCGCTGGAAGCTAAGCAACTGGGTGATCAGTGGCGCGGCCGCGAGTTTGGGAATGAAGCGAACCTCGTTGGCCTACAGGATGAAGAAGCTTCGTATTCGTCGGCCTTCCGCGGTGCCACAGAAGCGCAGCGTCGGCGCGGTTCGGCGACAACTGACTCTCCAGCCGTTCCGCAAACCGCCACCAGTAACAGTGGACCGACGGAAATCCGTCAGCGGCGGACATCCGTCAGAGATTTGTCAGCTACGGTTTCAGATCCGTCGAACTCCTTCCTTTCGAACTTAAACTGCCAGAATGATTTGCGCTGAATGTGCTCTCTTCGACCGAGCTGAGCCTCTTTTGGTATCCCACCTGCGCTAAACACCACAGAAGTGAGGAGAGGATTTATGAGTGATGCGACGTCACGAACAGCGACAAAATCGCTCGATGCCGCGTCAGGACGATGCCCGACTCAACGTACCTACTACGTCCATCCATAGGGTCGAAGCCGATGGCGTCCAGGTGTTTTATCGCGCGGCTGGCGACGTAAACGCGCCCGTTGTTCTCTTACTGCACGGATTTCCGGCCTCATCTTTCATGTTCCGCGAGCTCATTCCGCGCCTGGCCAATGACTACCGTGTGATCGCGCCAGACCTTCCTGGTTTTGGATTCACAGAGGTTCCGTCCGAACGGCAATATTCGTACACCTTCGATCAATTGGCGCTCACCATCGACGCCTTCACACTAGCACTCAAAATCGACCGCTACGCAATCTACGTGTTCGACTATGGCGCTCCGACTGGTTTCCGTTTGGCAATGGCTCACCCTGAGCGGATTGCAGCGATCGTTTCGCAGAACGGGAACGCCTACGAAGAAGGCCTTGGTGATGCCTGGGGCCCGATCCGGAAGTATTGGGCATCGAGCCAACTGCAGAAAACAGGGACATACTTCGCCAAACAGTTCTGACAGCGGGAGGAACGCGCTGGCAGTATACCCACGGCGTGGCGAATCCGGAGGCTGTTCCGCCTGAGTCATACACCTTGGACACGGCTCTGCTCGAACGGCCAGGGAACAAAGAGATTCAGCTCGATTTGTTTCTGGATTATGCGTCGAACGTAAAGCTTTATCCGAAATTCCAGGAATATTTTCGCAGGTCCACACCGCCTTTGCTCGCGATCTGGGGCAAAAACGATCCTTTCTTCATTCCCGCGGGAGCGAAGGCCTTTCAAAAGGACCTGCCGAACGCGGAGGTGCAATTCCTCGATACCGGACACTTTGCGATTGAGACACACGTGGTAGAAATCGCGGCCGCGATGAAAACCTTCTTCGCCGCAAATGATGTCGGCCGGCTGAAAGCAGAACGAACGGCTTAAAGATAAATACCCGTCCTCATCTTCCGACAGAGGTAATTGGAACGAGGAGAAGATATGGAACGTCGAAGATTTCTTGGTGCGCTCACAGCTGCATCTCTAGGTGTCGCTCTCGATGGCACTCTCGCTAGTCTTGCAGGGGCGCAAAACACTGCAGAGGCTGCCGCGAACTCGCAGCCTTCCAAGACGGGTGAATTTCCTCCTAACTCGACAATAATTTTGGTGCACGGGGCGTGGGCCGACGGCTCGTGTTGGCGCAACGTCATTCTCCCTTTAGAACGGCGCGGTCTTCACGTCATCTGCGCGCCGATCCCGATGACGTCCTTAACTAACGACTCTACCGCTTTGAGTCAGGCGCTGGAGCGGACCAGCGGCCCGGTGGTCCTGGTGGGACACGCCTACTCTGGCGCCGTGATCGCCGCCGTGCGAGAAGACCGAGTCAAGTCTCTGGTCTATATCGCGGCGCTCGCGCCCGATGAGGGTGAGACCGTGGCCCAGGTTTTCTATCGCGACCCAAAGCCCCCGGAATCGCCGAAGTTGGCTCCCGATTCTCATGGCTTTATATGGATGCCGGACGGTGGGTTTCGTCAAGCGGTTGCGCACAAGGCCTCTGCCGAACAAACAAGCATTGCAACTGCCGTGCAACGGCCAATCGCAGTTCAGTGCATTCAGGAGGCGGCCCCGACGCCGACTTGGAAAACGAAACCGTCGTGGTTCCTGATCGCCGAAGAGGATCGCATGATCAATCCGAAGACGCAGCATTTCATGGCCGATCGTATGCGGGCGAAGGTTCATTCGCGTCATGTGGACCACAGCCCGATGTACACGGAGCCAAATCTTGTGATCAACATAATCCTCGAAGCGGCGCGTGAGACCCTCCCTAGCCATAGCTCCTTGCCGAAACGAATGCGCAATTTCCTATTGGAAGAGACAGGGACATGGGCAGTATAAAATCTGTCGCCATCATCACCGGCGCAAGTCAGGGCATAGGTCGCGCCACAGCCATCCGGCTCGCTCGCGATTTCTCAGCCATTGTGCTGGTGGCACGAAACGCCGATGCGCTCAAAGAGGTCGCGAGCGTTGTAAAGACTGCCGGAGCGGAACCTCTGGTCTGCGATCTCGACTTAAGCAAAACGGAATCTGCCGAAACGGTTGTCAACTCGACTCTCAATCGCTTCGGCAGGATCGATGCGCTGCTGAATATCGCCGGGGCAGTACCACAAATCGATCTGTTCGAGATGACGGACGAGCAATGGCGAGCCGGTACCGAACTCAAGCTGCATGGTGCACGACGGTTGACGATACTCGCCTGGGAAGCGCTCAAACAGTCGAAAGGCTCAGTGGTATTCATGTCCGGCAGTGCAGCGCTCGACCCGAAGCCAGCCTTCGCAGCGGTCGCCGCTATTAATGCCGCCATCACTGCGCTTGCGAAGGCATTCGCCGAACAAGGGATCAGAGACGGAGTGCAGGTCAACAGCATTGTCCCGGGGCCGGTGATGACGGGACGACGGCGCTCCTTCATGGAGAAGTGGGCCCCGGCGCATGACATGTGTGTGGAAGAGGCGATGAGAGAGTTTCCGGAGAAGGTCGGGATTAGCCGCTACGGAGAGCCCGAAGAAATCGCCGACTTGCTCGCATTCATGGTATCGCCCGCAGCGAAATGGATGACGGGCACTTCCGTGCGTATGGACGGCGGCGAGATCAAAGGCATTTAGGGAGGGGCGAGCAATGGAGCGTCGACGGTTTCTTGGCGGCTCACAGTCGCATCTCTCCTCGACTAACGTCGACCGCCGATTAGTGGATCGTCGAGTGTCGAGCTAAAATCCTGGGAGGAAAAACACATGGTGGCATGGGATCGCGTGACCCGTCGTGACGTGCTGCGGGCGATACACGAGTACGACCGGCTGGGCCCAGAACAGTTCTTCTCTGAGTATGGTTTCGCCCCTACTACGACCTATGAGTTGGTGTGGGATAAACGCCGTTACCCGCCTAAGGCAGTCTTGGGCGCAGCCTATCAGTTCGCTACGGGGCAACAGCTTGGCTCTGGTGACTTCGAGGGTGGGAAGACCGGCGCCGTAAAAGTGCTTGGCAAACTAGGATTCAGCATCGAGAAAAAGCTAAAGAAATAAAAAGGAGATGCGGAAATGAAAAAGTGGAAACTTGTGATTCCTATCGCCGCGGTCGCCGCTATTGTCGCTTGGTATGCATTCCGGCCCGAACGGCTTGTGGTTAATCGGAGTGTCAATGAAGCCATGCCAGCCGCGCAAGGTAGTTCCTCGCCACAGCCTCTTGTCTCCGGACAGTTCTACAGCATCTTGCACCCAACAGCAGGTACCGCAACCATCTACCGGATGGGAGATGGCAGTCGTGTTCTTCGCTTTACGGGTTTTAGCACATCAAACGGTCCTGATGTGCACGTCTACATGGTCGCCGCCGACGATGCAAAAGACAGCGCCAGCGTGCTGCGCGCGGGTTTCATCGATTTAGGGACCATCAAGGGGAATATGGGCGACCAAAACTATCCCCTTAATCCCGACGTGGACTTGTCGAAATATCGCGCGGTTTCAGTGTGGTGCAAACGCTTCAGCGTCAATTTTGGCGCTGCTCCGTTGATGCCCGATCGAGCGATGTCGGAGAAGTAGCAGATGCGTAGCGTAAGTGATTCTTTCTTCTGAGCCGTAATACTCACTGCATATCTCCTTTGCGAACGAAGTTGTCGGTTGTACCCAATCGGACAAACATGTCTACGGTCCTAAACCAGGACCGTACCCCCATCGACCACAACGGTCTGGCCAGTGCTGAAACCTTCCTGCATCAGAAACAGATAGGCTTGTGCAATGTCATGAGCTTCGCCGACTCGCCCCACAGGCAGACGCTTGCCCACGCTTTCAAAGAGCTGCTCCCTTTCTGCTGAGCTCATGTTCTGCCACAGGTTCGTCCGGACGACTCCCGGCGACACGGCGTTAACCCGGATCGGCGCCAGTTCAATCGCCAGGGCACGTGTTAAAGCTTCGATAGTTCCGCAGACACTTGCGGCAATTACCCATCCACTGTGCGGGCGTCGGCCGGCGACTCCCGTCGTGAGAACGATAGAGCCGCCCTTTCGAATTTGTGGACTCCCGTATTTGACCGCGGCAAGGGCAGACCAATAACGCAGTTCAAACGCGCGTCTCGCCTGCTTGAGATCCGTATCAGCAAGCTGGTGCAATTGCAGGCTGTCACCTGCAGTGAAAACCAGGTGATCGAAGGCACCAAGGTTCGTGAAAAAGCTCTCCACAGCCTTTTCGTCCGAGACGTCAACCGCCTGTCCCTGTGCCTTTCCTCCGATAGATTTAACGGCTCCCTGAACTCGTGCTGCGTTGCCGGAGACGATGACAACCTCGGCTCCCTGCAATGCCACCTGCTCGGCGACTGCCAGACCAATTCCCGACGACCCGCCCACGATCACCACCCGCTTATTCTCGAAACCGTTTTCTCGTGGCATTGAATTCTCCTTCTGTGCAGTTCTGTCGACTTACAGAGCTAGAGATGAGGGGACACATGCATGCGGATCATGCATAATAAGCATGATGTCCATGCGTCTAGAGAAATTACGTCAGGCGGATTTGAATCTCCTGGTTACGTTTGCCGCGATTGCCGAGGAGAAAAGCATCACCGCAGCGGCATCCCGCCTGTTCCTCAGCCAGCCCGCTGTGAGCCGGGCGCTGCAGCGGGTACGCGCGATGTTTCAGGATGATCTTCTGATTCGATCGCCGAATGGCTTCGAACTGACTTTGCGCGGTCGAAAGATTCTCGACGAGCTTGAGGGATTGCTACCAAGGATGGAGAATCTCGTTGCGCCGACTCTGTTTGATCCCGCGCGGGAGAAGAGCCATTTCCGTATCTCAGGCCCAGATAATGTTTGTACAGTCGTGCTCCCGCGCTTATGCCGTCAGTACGCGAATGGAGGCTATCAAGTCCACTTTGAATTCTGGCCCTGGCGGAGCGGCATCGCAGAACTCGTGGAACACGGGCAGCTTGATCTTGTTCTCCACATTGATGACGGGCTCCTGCCGTCGCATTTTCAGTCGGAAAGGCTCTACAAGGAGGATTGGATCTGCGCCGTGGCGCGCGACAGCCACTTTGGCGACCGGTTGTCACTTAAGCAATACCTGGCCGCGAGCCACATTGTTGTTGCCACCTATGAGGGGGTGCAAACGATTCCAGACAAGCAACTGGCTGCTGTCGGGGCAAAACGCAGTTCTTGTATTCGCGTGCCTTACTTCGGCGTGGCCCTGCAATGCCTTCCCGGCACGGAACTGGTGCTTACGCTAACCAGCGGCATGACATCAGTTATCAAGAACGATCGCAGGTTGCGGCTGGTGAAGGCACCGCAAGAATTGCACGCGTTTCATTTCCTCATGGCCTGGCATCCGAGACTCAACTCCGACCCGCGTCATGTGTGGCTTCGCGGTGCTATGCGATCAACGATCGCGGCTCTCAATTCATGAGCAAGGATTCCGCCGCTTCAGCACGGTTGGAGTTCTGAGTTCTCATCCCAACCGCCGAAGGCTGGAACGCTCGAGGCTACAAAGGTAACATGTCGTGCGTACTACTTTTCAGTGGCTTCGATACGGCAAATTCCGACTCAGCACACCATCCGCCGCATTCAACGAATTCAGGCGATCACGATTGTGTGGATGAGTGTCGAGGCAGCGGTATCCTTATGGGCAGCTTGGGCCGCTCGCAGTCCCGCCCTACTCGCTTTCGGCGGTGACAGTGCCATCGAACTCCTCTCAGCGACGGTGGTGCTGTGGAGGTTTCGCGCTCACCTCGTCCAAGAGCAAGCTGAGAGGCGGGCTTCCCGAATCGCGGGAATATTGCTTTTTGTCCTTGCCGCCTATGTGGTCGCGGCAGCGGCCCTAACGCTGCTGGGGTACAGTGAACCCAAACCCACCTATCTCGGGATAGCCATTTTGATGGCCGCCGCCGCAATCATGCCCTGGATTGCTAAGGAAAAACGGAGACTCTCCTCCGCTACGGACAGTGCTGCGCTGAAAGCAGATTCCGCCCAATCGGCCTTGTGTGCTTACCTCTCCCTGATTGCACTGGTGGGGCTTGGGGTCAATGCCATTTGGCACGTAGCTTGGACTGACCCGGTAGCAGCTTTGGTGGTTGTTCCCGTCATCGTTTGGGAAGGTCGGGAGGCAATACGGGGCAGGTCATGTGGGTGCTGCTGAACCGCCGACCTTCACTGCCATACTCCCCGGCTGATTGCAAAAAGGACCACTGCACAGGTTCGGTGCGGCTGTTCGTACTTTAAGGAGTGGCTCTTGCTTGCGAATGAGGTTGCGAGCATTCATACTCCCGTCATGAACCTCAAGAATGCAGCACTCCTGGCATTGGTCGGGATGACCCTGCTGACCATTTTGCTCGCGGCAAGTTTCATTTCGACCACATTGGCGGTTATACGCAATTTGATTCCAGCGGTGGCGCTTTTGACATCACTAGCTCATGTTTTCACAAGCCTCACCGTGTTGGTGTTCTTTTACGTCTTTCATCGAACGCAACCCTGATCTTTGAGACGTCCCTGCCCGCAGAAAGCTAGGGAAAGTCCAGATCGAGGCGGTATATTTCCTGCGTACTTTTGTCCCGCATCAGAAGAGGCGAGTTATCCGGTCCCAAGCCCACCCAGGATTCCCACGGATCGAAACCGCGAGGCACCTCCTTGAGACTAAAAAGACGTTCTACGTTTCCATCCGGAACATTCACGCGAACGAAGTCGTCGCTTTTATCGAGATAGTTCTCCGCATATAGATACTTTCCGTCCAGTGACCAGTTCTCAAACGCAAACAAACCCTGGGCCAGTTGAGACCACTTCCTCGTCTTGAAATCGTAGAGCATGAGTCTCGTCGAGTCGGCGGAAAGGGCCGCGATATATCGCCCATCCGGAGAACAACGAGGGCTGAATAAGCTTTCTGAACCGGCAACATCGGAAATGCTGGACGTCCGCAAGTCCACAACTCTTATGTTTGGGCCCGACGATGTCCCATACTCCAACCACGGCATGGCTCCAAAGATGATGGAGTCTCCTTGAGGCGTCCAGGTAGGATCACCCTCGTTGCGGCCTTCCGAGGTTATCTCCTGCGGTGTGCCTCCCTGGGCGGAGACGACAAAAATCTTCCACGGCTTTCCCGGGCGAAGCCCCATGAAAGCAATTCGTGTTCCATCCGGTGACCATCGCGGGAGGTGCGCTTCCAGAGGCGCGAAAGTGAGTTGAATGCGCGAGCTCCCATCTAGCTTGCTGCGCCAGAGCGTAAGCTCCGGATGCGCGACGTAGGTAATCCACTGTCCATCGCGAGAGATCTCTGCCTCACCCGCGGAAATCCCAGGCAGGTAAGTTGAGAATTGTTGTGATTTTCCCGCATATCGGACCAGGTCAAATCGACGCTGCCGGCCAATCACAAACAACCGTCGATTATCCCAGCTCACGGGATTGCTGAAAGCCAGCGGCCCGGCAGTGAGCTGCATCGGCATGGTACTGGCCGTGCTCGCAATCGACTTGCGTTCTCGGATGGCCCAGATGTCCTGACCATTGGCACGAGCGGATTGAAAGAAGAAATACTTCCCGTCTGACGTCCAGGTTGGAGCGGATTCTTTGGGGGGCTTGTTCCATTCCGACAGCATAGGATGAAGTCCGTGTCCGTCCGTCGCAACCTCCCAAAGCGAGGAGGTATGTTGGGCCGGGTCCTCAACACTGAATCGTAAGAGACTGCCGTCGGGTGAAACCCGCAGCCCGAAGGGCACACCCGCGACCGTCACCAGCTTGCGAGACTCAGTTCCGTCCACATTGCACAAGTACAAAGTTGAGCCGTTGCCGTAAATAATATGACGACCGTCGGGGGTCCAAGTGGCGGTATGTGCCGTGATGTCGCCCAATCGGCGCGGCGACCCTCCCGGAACCGGCAAAACCCAAAGTGCGGATTCGGGTTCCACGCCTTCCTCACCCGTTCGTACCAGAAGTTCGGAGCGGCTTGGCAAAATGTCGTAAATGTCGGCGCTCGGCAACGGGTTGGGAAGTGGTGCTGTATCCCCTCCAGAGGTTGAGACTTGCATCAGCACCGAATGACCACCCGCGTATTCCGAAAAGTAAAGCCGCACGCCATCCGTGACCAGGGACCTTTTTGGTGAACCGTCATTCGTAATTTGAACCGACGCAACAATCCTTGGAGGGGATGCCGGCAATCGGACGAACCAACCCGCAGCCAGGATCGCAATGACCCCAAGCGTGATGAAAACTCCCCAGAGTATGGCTTTGCTTTTAGGCGGCATCGGAGCGCGGGCCTGAACAGTAGCCGCAGTAGCGAAGATGCGACGGATTGTTTCCTTTGAATCCGGCGCCGGTCTTGCTGCAGACCCCGTGGCAAGAACTTGCCCGGATTCTTTTGCCCGGCGGAGGTTTTGCAGATCGGTCCGCATCTCCGCCGCGCCCGCATATCGTCCCGCCGGATCCTTCTCCAGAGCCTTCCGTACGATGCGTTCAAGTTCGAGAGGAGTTTCCGAGTCAAATCCTAGAGGCCACTCCGGCACTTTGTGAATAATGGAGTCGAAAACCGCGGCGGTTGTCTGTCCCTGGAAAGGCAGCACTCCCGTCGCCATCTCATAGAGCACTACGCCAAATGAAAACAAATCCGTACGCGAGTCTAGAGGCTGGCCCAGCGCCTGCTCCGGCGACATGTAAGGAATCGTCCCCAGAGTGGTTCCCCGAGGATTGAGTTCTTCCGGCGATCGCGTCTCCCCACCGAAAGTGTTGCCGCTGAGGATGGCTTCGTCGCCCGTATTCAGCTTCGCCAGACCAAAATCCAGAATCTTGGCGTGGCCGCGCTTGGTAATAAAAATATTTGCCGGCTTGATATCGCGGTGAATGATGCCATGGGTGTGGGCAGCGTCAAGCGCGTCGGCGATCTCGATACCCAGGTCCAGCAACTGGGGCAACGGCAGGCGACCCTCAGCGATGCGCTGCCGCAGAGTCACACCATCGAGAAACTCCATTGCGATGAAACGCCGGCGCTGCGCCTCACCAACTTCGTAGATCACACAGATATTGGGATGATTCAGGGCGGAAGCGGCCCGCGCTTCCCAACGGAACCGCTCCAAGCACTGCCGGGTTCTGGGCGATCAATTCAGGCAGGAATTTAAGCGCCACCATCCGGCGCAACTCAGTGTCCTCGGCCTTGTAGACAACGCCCATCCCACCCCCGCCCAGTTCTTCAATGATGCGGTAGTGCGAGATGGTGTGGCCGATCACGTGGAGGTGTTTCTCCGTGGCGCGACCATGTTATGAGCCGTACTCAGCCAAGTCAATGTAGCGCGGGCAAGGTCCGGGGGTATCCGCCCGGTAAGCCAGAGGCCTGCTCTCTCGCGTCGAGACAACGTCAAATCGAACTTTTGTAACAACTATTTACAAACTTTTCACAGTCTCGGAACCATCCGGGTTCGTACAACCATTAGGATCAAGACTATGAGCCAAACGTCAACATGCGAATTGTGGGAAGAGCAACGTCTAAACATTCGGGATAAGGAGCCAGGCTTGAGGTTGAGTGTCGAAAGCCGAGTGATGGAAGAGTTTGCTGTGATCTCCTGCAAAGGGAGAATCGTTTACGGTATTGAAGCTGCGGCGCTTTCAGGCGAAATTGCCGAGCTTGCTCCCCAAACCCGTCGAGTGGTGATCGATCTCAGTGGCGTGGAAATGATCGACGCCGCTGGCCTTGGCGAACTCGTTTCCGTAGCGGTGGCAGCGCAGGCCAGCGGGTGCTCCATCATTTTGGCTGCTCCCTGCGATTTCATCCGTCAATTGCTGGAGCTTACCAATTTGACCTCCGTTTTCGAAGTTCATCCCACCTTAGAAGCCGCCAGCGTCGCACTGCATGGACGAGCAGCATGACCGACCGACTCGCATTACCACGTTAGCGTCCGCAGTGAAACCGACATCTCCTTCGGGCAGATCAACCCTAATCGCAGCTTTTGAAAGGCGGCTGAAGGCGGCTCTGCGAGAGTTCGTCGCCGTGCACCGGAGACTGGGAGTAACCTGCTAACATGTGCGGCACGAAGATTACAAGAGTCCTATGCCGTCACGGGATCTAGGCGGGCGAATCCGTTTTGCGCCACGATTTATCCAACATTTGCCCAAAGGAAGGAGCCGAGCATGAACATCGCTTTCCTGATCGGAAGGATCATTTTTGGCGGGTATTGGTTGATGGCCAGTTTCAACCACTTCAAGAACCTCAACTACATGAGTGAATACGCGAAGGCGAAGGGAGCGCCGTCTCCCAAGCTGGCAGTGGCAGGAACCGGAGTCATTCTGCTGGTGGGCGGGCTCAGCATGTTGCTGGGCGTCTACCCTGTGGTCGGGATCATTCTGCTGATTGTCTTTCTGCTGGGCGCCTCCTTCCAGATCCATAATTTCTGGAAGGTGGACGACGCGCAAATGAAGCAGATCGACATGATCAACTTCACCAAGAATATGGCCCTTGTGGGGGCACTCTTGATGTTCCTGCTGCTGCCGCGTCCATGGCCGATGAGTCTGGGGATCGGTTAGCAAGCACACAGCATTGCGGGAGGGGCCGCGACTGGGTGGTTTGCAACCGAAAAGACGCTGATGACTAACCGCAGAATCCGGTGACGGGCCGAAGATCATCGAGATGGACGACTCTCCGAGTAACGCTCAGGACGCAGGTGTACCTACATTGAACCGAAGAGAGTTTCTAAAAGCATCCGGGGCAGCTTCACTTTCGGGATTGTGGCCGCGCGGCTCGTTCGCAAGTCCCGTGACGCGCCGAGTGCGTCCTGCCGACCCAGGTTGGCCCTCTAAAGAAGCGTGGAAGCGCCTCAACGATGCAGTTGGCGGCAACCTGATTAAGGTCGATTTTCCGATAAGCGCGTGCACGTCCTCCTCACAGAGCGAGGACTGCGAAACTCTCTTCGCAAATTTGAAAAATCCCTACTATATCGGCGACAGCCCCGGTGTAACCCAAACCCTGGGCTGGGTCGACGCTTGGGCCACGAAGCCCAGCGTCTACGCCGTCGCTGCAAGAAACGCCGACGATATCGCTGCCGCCGTAGATTTTGCCCGCGAAAACAATCTGCGCCTCGTCGTAAAAGGAGGTGGCCACAGTTATCAAGGCACATCCAACGCGCCCGATTCTCTTCTGATCTGGACACGTCATATGCATGACGTCACTATCCAGCATGATTTCGTTGCTCGTGGTTGCGAGGCAACTCATGCTCCCCAAAGGGCTGTCACGGTCGGCTCTGGAACAATCTGGTTGCAAGCCTACGATGCGGTCACCACCAAGGCCGGCGCCTACGTCCAAGGCGGCGGCTGCACCACCGTCGGCGTCGCGGGCCTGATTCAAAGCGGCGGTTTCGGCAGCTTCTCGAAGCATTACGGTATGGCCGCTGCTGGCCTGCTTGAAGCCGAGGTCGTCACCGCCGACGGCAAAGTACGAATCGCAAACGCTTGCACCAATCCGGATCTGTTCTGGGCTCTGAAAGGAGGCGGAGGTGGCACCTTCGGCGCAGTCAGCAAATTAACCCTGCGCGTACGAGATCTTCCAGAACTTGCCGGCGGCGCCAATTTCGCCGTCAAAGCTTCTTCAGATGAGGCCTATCGCCGCCTGATTCGCCACTTCGTCGGCTTCTACCGCGAAGCTCTCTTCAACGATCATTGGGGCGAACAAGCGCACTTCTCTCCAGATAACAAGCTCGAAATCAGCATGGTTCATCTCGGCCTGGACACCGAGCAATCGCGCAAAGTCTGGCAGCCGTTCCTCAGTTGGCTGGCGCAGTCTTCCACCGCCTACACGATCGAATCTCAGCCCAGAATTGGCAGCATGCCATTCCGGCATTGGTGGGATGTTGACTGGCGCAAAGAACATCACCATGACGTATTCAAAGCAGACCCACGCTCCAGCGCCAGCCCAATCAACGTCTGGTGGAACGGCGATGCCGGCCAGGTCGGCTGGGTAGTTTGGGGTTTCGAGTCGCTTTGGATGCCCGCTTCACTGCTGCAAGACGACTCACAAGAAAAATTGGCCAACGCATTGTTCTCAGCTTCCCGCTTCAGTGAGGTGGAGCTTCATTTTAATAAGGGGCTCGCAGGCGCGCCTTCGGAAGCCATCGAAGCTGCAAAAGACACCGCGATGAATCCCTCGGTGTGCAGTGCCTTTGCTCTGGCTATCGTCGCCGACGGCCAGGGCCCTGCGTATCCAGGAATTCCCAATCACGAGCCCGACATTGCGAAGGGCCGCAAAGCCGCAGGCACCGTCCACCGGTGCATGAACGAACTCCGCGCCGTCGCCTCCAACGGCGGAGCATACGTCTCCGAAAGCAACTTCTTCGAATCCGATTTTGAGCATTCCTACTGGGGCACCAACCTCGCCCGCCTCGCCCAAATCAAAAAGAAATACGACCCCGACGGACTCTTCTTCGTCCACAACGGAGTCGGCTCAGAACAGTGGACACCCGACGGATTCACCAGGCTCTGAGTTTCTCCCGTGTTCAAATCGGCTGGGAATTCGATCCGACCTCAGGCTGTGGCGCGGAAAGTTATGACTCGCTGCCAGAGCATTGGACCCCTGAAGATCAAATGGTAACTATTCCTGGCCGGATTACCTCCGTTATCTTTCCGGTCCATACCGAGCGGTCCAGAATTACCCTCAACCGACATCAAGAAGTGAAGACGGTTATGAATATTTGGGCAAAGACCCCCGGCCTCGGGCGAGCG
Source organism: Terriglobia bacterium (assembly GCA_963734265.1). Lineage (GTDB taxonomy): Bacteria > Acidobacteriota > Terriglobia > Terriglobales > Acidobacteriaceae > JAIQFF01. Next base: position 141,941 of record CAVTGN010000003.1, on the reverse strand, counting down.
CAGTTTTCTGCCCTCCGGCTGTTTTTTCTCTGCCTGGTTTCTTCACTGCTGTTTGCGCAAGCATCCACCCCTGATATTCAGAAAGCCGATATTCAGAAGGCCGCCGCTGCCGGGAACGCCCAGGCGCAATTCGCCCTGGCGAACTGACTATTTTCGTACACGGTACGTGACACTGAACTACGCCGAGATGCTGACCTGGTACCGCAAATCCGCTGCCCAGGGCTTTGCGCCGGCGCAGAATCAGCTCGGCAGCATGTACGAAAATAACATCGGCGTGCCGCAGAATTACAAACGCGCCGCAACCTACTACCGTCTGGCCGCGAACCAGGGCTTTGCGCCGGCGCAGTACAATCTGGCGGGTTTATTCGAGGCTGGCCACGGGGTCCATCGTGACTATAAGCAGGCCATCGCGTGGTACCGCAAAGCGGCCGACCAGAGTCTCCCCGCTGCCGAAAAGGAAGTCGGGTACTTCTACCAGTGCGGACTTGGGGTCAAGCGTGATTATGCGCAGGCTCTGGCTTGGTATCGCCGCGCCGCCGACCACGGCAACTCCGACGCAGAAAACCAGCTAGGGTACATGGCCGCCGAAGGATGGGGTCAGCCACAGAATTACGCCGAAGCTCTTTCCTGGTATTACAAAGCCGCAGGACACGGCAACGGTCAGGCTCAGGAAAACATCGGCTATATATTTCAGCATGGCACCGGCGTGAAAACCGACTATGTGCAGGCGATGTCGTGGTTTAACAAAGCTGCTGCGCAAGGCAACGGCGATGCGGAAAACCAGCTCGGCTGGATGTATCAATTCGGACAAGGCGTTGCCATCGACAATGCCAGGGCCTTGACTTGGTATGGCTTGGCAGCCGACCTGGGAAATGTCCAGGGCAAAAACAATCTCCAAAGTCTCACCGACGATCTCATGGACAACGGAGGGGAGTGGCAAAATGCCACTGTCGCGGTCAGCGATGCCGTCATCGCGCGAGCTCAACGCTGGGCGAAGATCCAGGATCTTCACGGTCGTATTGACAAACTCGAGGCCGAAGCCCTGTACCAGGACGATCTCGTCGAACAGCTCACACATACTGGCAACGGCAAGACTGGTGCTGTCGTCAAGATGATCAACGCGACGGGCAGCGTCATCGCCGTCAAGTACCGTATCGAAGCAGAAAAAGATCGCGCCGAAGCCGCCCGCCTGCGTGATCAGCTCGCTCAAATCGAAAGGCAAAACTAATCCAGCGTCGTCGTCCCTGCTTCGTAGCGTCTTCCAAACTCGGATGACGCAACGCGGTTTTGCACTTTCCCGATGCCGCCGGGCGACGCATGAAACTGGAGAAAACCCCGATAGCTTTCTACGCCTTCTAAACCTCCCCTGGCGGTCGACCGGATTTCGGGAGCACTGTGCTCAAGGAGTGTAATTGACGTGGGAACTGCTCACTTGTCCGAGCGGTTCTGACCTCGCCGTCTGGCCGGCAATAAGAGCGCTAGCTGCGATCGTTGCCTGTTCCAAAGACCCCTGCTCGTGGAACACAGTGGACAAGATCAAGTGCGACAAACTGGCTTTCGTGCCGGCGGGAAAGCCCTGAAAGGCTGAGCCGCTTATTTTGGCGAAGTGTTTTCGGACTTCTTGTCCTGACGCGGCGTCATGGATACTACGCTGTATTCCCGTTCCTTGCTGTCCACATCTTCCACTTGCAGCAACATTTTGTCCTTCTGAATGCGGAATTGAGCTTTTTGCCCCACCGGCAACAGCACCGGATGCTTCTCGTCCCGGGGACGAATACGGTAGATTACGGTCTCGCTCTGCAGGAGGTATTCCTGACACAACAGAGCGTGAGTCTTTTTGTGAGCCGAGTCGGTGCCTACCAGTTCCCCCACAACGCTCTTGCCGCTGTTTTCATCCACCCCGCACTCCGCCGAGTCCATCTGCAGCAGGGTGCCGTCCTGATGCTGCTTCGGTTCCTTAGCTTGAGCGAAGGACGCAAACAAGAGTGCGGCAATGAAGATTCTGGATGTCATGTGCTTCCTCCTCGGCGCAAGTTTCCCTACTGCTGGTTTGCGCCGCTGGCCATAATTGTCATGGGATCGCGCCCGCGTCTCAAAGATCACCCTGGTCATTGGACTCTCGTAAGGCTAGCTGCAGGGTGGATTGGTCATGAAGAGGGATATACAGCATTTCCTGTACGGCAGATTTTCTCCCCCTATGCAGGAACTTCCGGTAGCGCGACACCTTGCCCTCCGCAACTTGCACAAAATACAGAACGGCGTGGTTCGTGCTCTAGATACGACGCAGTGGGAAACAATTAGTTGGAAGGTTGAAGAATGCCAAGCTTACAACAGTTTTCGCTAATACAGAGTGAAGGCCGGAATCCCGCCCTCTGGTCGAGGACAACCGACAACACTAGGCCGCAGAAAGCCTTTGGATGCAGGAAAAGGCAGCCCATGGTGCGGGAAAACGCTTGTCGCGTTTGGTAGAGGTCAGATCGGACACTCGACGCCGGACGGGAGGATTTCAGACGAGCTCAGTTGCCGCCGAGTCCGAATACCTTGGAAGGAAGAGGTTCATGGCAGCCGCCAACGCCAGCGCCGCCGCGAGGATGACCAGCAAAGAAGTATAGGACCCAGTCGAATCAAACGCGCGGCCCAGTATCACCGGACCGACGGCGGCCGCCGCGGCGTAGAACGTCCATGTCACACCGTAAAGCGTGGAAAAAGCGCGCAGGCCGAAATAACGAGTCAGTAAGTAAGGGGTGATGGCTGCTTCGCCGCCGGCCCCGATGCCAATCAGCGCCGCTGCCAAGCAGCCCGCAGGAAAACTGTTGGCCCGGGCGAGGAGAAAAATGCCCGACGCGGTAGAGAGGGTTATTACAAAAGCCACGCGCGCCCCGAAAAACCGGTCCAGCAGCCAGCCTACGCCGACCCGGCCGAACAGGCTTGAGCCACCGAGTATGCTCGCGCACAGCGCCGCGCCGCTGGCCGTGATTCCTCGGTCCGTCAGCAATGCAGACATCTGCGTGATGGCTCCGTTCATGCTGATCGAACTCACACACAGGACGGCGACAATAATCCAGAAAGCGTAGGAACGCAGGCCTTGCTGAAACGTCATTCCAGAATGTGCGTCTGGCGCAGAACCGGCGTTTAGCGAGCCGCGTTCGCGGATGTAACGCCAACTGAGCGGCAGACCGAGTAGCAAGGCGATACCGCCGAGCGCCGCGTACGCTGCCCTCCAGCCCGAACGGCTGATAATGCTTTGCGCCACCACCGGCAGGATCATCGCACCCAGACCCGATCCCACCATCACGAAAGCCAGCGCCATCCCCAAACGTCGCTGAAACCATGTGGAAATGGATCGCGAATAGGCCAGATGAGCGGCGCCGTTGCCGACTACGCCCAGCACGAAGCAGGTCACGTAGAACTGCCATATTGCGGAGCGCAGCATTGCCAGCGAAGCGATGCCGCAGCCAAATACCGTCATGCAGGGAAGGATGATGCGTCGAGGGCCATAACGGTCAATCCACCGGCCCAACAGCGGAGAGCACAGGCCAACAGTGACGGCTCCGATGGCAAAGCCGCTCGAAACCGCTTCGCGGCTCCAGCCGAATTCCGCGCTCAGCGGTTTTACAAAAACCGTGAACGTATAAACGAATAGCGAGCCGAAACCCGCCATCACGCCTAAACACGCCGCCAGCACTACGCGCCAGCCGTAATAATCGAGATCGAATTCACTCAGGCCGGGCGTTAATTCGTCGCTTTGTATTGTGTCGCTGCTTTGAGGATGACCGGACAAGCTCACGTATACCTTTCAGCACTGAGCGAATTGGCAACGGCGTTGGACCATTTGAAATGTCGCCGTACCATCCTACCTGTCCTCGCCCGCCAACAGATCGTCTGTTGTTTCGACATAACCTTTTTAAAGTCGTGCACCTTAGGCTACTTCCCGGGAGGATGGTTGTCCGGGCCGAATTCCTCGGTTTACGTCTCGGCGATTGAGTCCCGGATCACGGCGCATCCGGAGACCGATAGACGTGGTGGAACTACAATGCATTCAAGACGATGGTGCCGGCGTCCTGCGCCGCGCTGGCGTGATAGTCAGGGGCTGACGGAGTGACCAAACCGGTAGGTAACAGACAGGCTCGCATAGGAGGGTATGTGCACTCCTACAACTTCCTGAAAATCGGAGGGGTAGATGTTCTCTGTTGTCTGCCCGGTGTAGCCGCGGGCGATTAAGAAGTTTACCCCGACGTCCAGGCGTCCATTCATGAAAGGGCGAACCACAGCGCCGCGAAACTCCTTCACCGGAATTCCAGTGCACTCTGCACTCAAGTTGGGCAGGCATCCAGTGCCTAACGGTTTCGTGCCTACGTATTCGAATTCGCCTCGCGCCTGGAGATGAAAGGGCAGCTTCTGAACCGTTCCCATCAGATCGACGATCGTTCGTGGCGCTTCTGGAGTGGGTTCTCCCGAATCGAGGTCGCGAGCATCGGCCTTGGAGAAGGTTGCCAGGAGTGATCCGTAGCGGAAATTTTGCCGTACCGCGGCCGTCATGAAGCGAAGCCGGCTGGGCCCTTCGTTAAACTGGAGGCCGGTGTCCGGGTCAATTTTTGCGAGTTCCGCGCTACTGGTTACGTGGCCCAAAGTAATTCGCAGATCGGTCTGGTGAATGGTTTTGCTGGCGACGAGCTGATAAGAATGCGATGTCGCTACCGGAGTGCCTGCGGCGCTTCCGGTGCCAGGGCTTCCAATGCCAATGCGAGGATCTTCGGTGAAGAAGGCCTGGCCAAAGCTGAGTGAGATGACGGGAACGTACCACGACTCCCTGGGAAGAAAAGAAACCGTGGCCTTGGGAGAGTTCACCCCCACCCACTTTTGAAATGAATTTCGCGGTTGCAGCAGATCGTCGTTGTCAAAATTGATTTCATCGCGGCGCCAGCCGAGATAGTAGCGAAAATAATGGGCCAGGCCGCCTTCGGCCGCAATGTAAGGCGTCACCGATCCGATGGTGATGTTATTACCGTCCACTGGAGTGAACCGGCCGTAATAGGCGGGGTTCGCGGGATCAAAGAATCCATAGCGGTCCAGATCGTCGCGTCGCGGAGCTTCGCGCAGGTAGTCGAGCCCTCCGAGCAGGGAAAAATACTCGGCGATCTTGTTCACGTAATTCGCGCTGCCGCCCGCCACGGTGCGAAATTCGCTTTGACGAATAAGGCCCTGTCCAAAATCCGAATACAAGGAGAGATTGTAGGTGCGAAAAAAACCCGCGAGCTCCAGTTGCTGGCCGCTACCAAGTTGCCAGGCGTCATTCAATGCCACCAGCGCGGTATGGGTTTGGTCCTTCTGCCGCGGGTCGATGGTGTCGCCGTAGTTGCGGAAATTGGTATCGGCGGAATTCGAGGCAAAGATAGGGACCAGTCCGGGGATGTAGGAAAAACCGTAGTAGCCAACTCCAAACAGCGTAAGGCGATGGTCGCCGGCGTGAAACGTTCGCTCGCCATTGAATTTGTACTGTTGCCGATGTTCCAGTCGATCGAGGAATCCGTTGCCATAGGAGGCCGAGAACGCAACCCACGATTCGGGAGTGGGGCTTAGTCCGGCCACAACGTCAATGTCGCGGTAGTCTCCGGTGACAGTGATGAACGGATTGAGGCGAGATCGAAGTCCGTACGTCGCCGCCAGATTCACGGAATGATTTCCTTCCCGAACGTTGAACGCCCCGCCATCGACCTGGACGCTTTCTAACACTTCCGGGATAAATATGTTGGGATCGGAATAACCATTGCCGTGGGCATTGGCCGACAGATTGTTAGGCACGAGGTAATTGCCTACGGCGATGTACTGTGCAATGGGTTCGCCATGATCTCCCGCAACCCCCGGTGCAAAGTACTGTGGCGCTTTGATCCCGCTGGAGGCGGTTTCGATGGGGTATCCGGGAATCGATACCGGGGCGCCGGGCCGTCCGGGGTTCGCGTCCAGCAGGTCTTCGCGGACAAACACTTTCTCTGCCGGATCAGGGGAGAGCACATCCGTACCGTTTACATCGGCAGTAACGGTGACGGTCTCCACGCGGGAGGAAAGCTGGTTCATTTGGACTGTAATGTCGGAATTTCTGCCCGTATGAATGTTCTGAGTCACGATGACCTGTCGAAATCCCTCGGCATCCACCCTGATGTCGAACTCGCCGGCGGACGCTGCTCTGATTTCGAACTGACCGTCCGGCCCAGAAGTGGTTTGGCCTAGAGCCTGACCTTTTGCACCGGAATCGTGACGAATCAGCTGAACCGAAGCATTGGGCAGCCCATTGCCCTGCGGGTCGGTGACCCGGCCCCTCAAGCCAATCTCCTGACCTAGAAGAGGAGGAGAGAGACTACCCAGGAGCAGGACAAAGATTGCGAGGTTTTTGCACTGTAGGGACATTTCCGATTAGCATTGCCCCTCTTCTAACGTTGCTCGCTCGGCACTGAAATCTGAGCCAGGACAACTTGCGCATGCTCCGATCCCATCGCGTGCAGCGACACCGCTTGCTGTAAATAGTTCTGCGCTGCGGCGCGGTCACCCAGCTTCAGAGCGATTTCGCCGGCATGCGCGAACATTCTGGAATCACGGATTCCGACCGCCAGGGCGATCTCGATCTGCTTGCGGGCTTCCGCGTCCTGACCGTTGACGTGCAGTGCCCAGGCGTAGGCATCCAGAGTATATACGTCACGACGCCATGCATACTCTTCCTTTGCCACATCCAGCGCCTTGGCCGGCTGGTGCGCGTGATCGGAGTAATAGAAGACGAGGTCGCGGTTGGAGTTATCTTTCTTGCTCGATTCCAGAAGCGATTTCGTTTCGAATTCCGCGAACGCCTTCGTCGCTTCGTCATTGCGTCCTGCCAATTGCAGCGCCTCGGCCAGGTCATAGAGATTCTCCCCACGGGCTAGGCCTTTATAGCGTTGCTCCAGGAGAACCACCGCTTCCGCGTAACGTTTTTGTGTGATGCGAACCTGTGCTAGATTTCCCAGGGCGTCGGGATAGTTTGGAAAGGTCGCCAACGCCTGCTGGAAGAGTTTTTCCGCCGCATCGATATTGCCCGAAGCGAGCCGAAAATGGCCCATCTGAGTGAGCAGGCTCGCCCGCTCCTCAACCTCGCTCGGGATGGTCGATTGCAACGCCAGATCGGCCATCTCATAGGCGCCGTCCGCGTCCCCGAAGATCTCGCGCAAACGGGCGGCTCGAATGTATGCCGGCCGATTGCCCCGGCGCAAATTCAGCATCCAGGTTGCCGAGTCCTCCGCATCCGCATAATTGCCGAGCTCAATTTCCGCGTCGGTCAGCAAACCGTAGACCGCAAGATCGTCCGGCACTCTCTTGTTCAACACCTGGGCTTGCTCGAGCGCGGCGGGATACTCATGTTCACCCAGAAGGATCGAAACCTGTATTTTCTGAGTCTCGAAATTGTCCGGGGACAACGCCAAAGATTTCTTCACCGCCTCCTCAGCCTGAGGGTAGAAGGCAGCATTGAACGTCTCCTGGGCGTGTAGAATCAGCGCCGTCGCAAGCAGGTTGTACCCCGCATATTCCTTTGGTTTTTCGCTAATCGCCTTGCAGGCTTCGGCTATTCCTGGCGGCGCGGCTGAAAGATCGCCGCATGCCCCACCGGTCATGCCTTGTGCGGCAGCTACGGTGGCAACGATGATGAGTAGCGCTTCAACAGCTTTTTTCACGGCGTTCCTCGCTTTTGAGAAGAAACTGTGGCCGCCGATCCTAACGGCGGCCACAAGTGTTAGTTACTGAGGGCAGATGCCACCGGGCAGGCCGGTGCAGCCTTCCTGACCAGGCCCTACGTGATCGCTGTCACGTCCGCTAACAGCCGGCAGAACGTAGGGGAAGGAATTGTTGAAGCCTTCCACTTTTGTGTTCACGCCGTCTCCGAGGGGCAATCCGAACTTCGAGGAATCCACCAGAATGCCTTCGACGGCGCGGAGAGAGATATCAACCACATCGTCGATCGGACGGCGTCCGTTGGGGTAGCCAGCCGAGTCGCCGGCGATGAAGCCGAGCCGCTTTTGGCTGCCCACCGGAGTGGGCGGAATACCCGTGTTGAGGCGCAGGAAATCGGCCACCGGACCGGCATTGGCCGACGTGCATGCCGGACAGATGGGAGGCATGTACTGCACCAGGAGCAGCAGGTCTTTGCGCGGATTTGGGGCAACCGGGATGCCCGCGCTACTCAGAACCGCTGCCAGGGTTGGATTGAGAACGAAATTCGCGAATTGCGAATCGTTAACTGGAAATGACATGCTGAAGCGGTCTTTAGATCCGGTGCCGATAATCAATTCGTTGATCAGCGAATTGCCTTCACGGTTTACCTGTTGAAGGGGGCCACCGCTTAGGGTTGTTAACGGCGCGCTCCGAAGTGTGATTTGGGGACGAGCCGTGCTGCCATAAGTTCCAATGACAGCTTTCACCGAGTTGGCGCCATGCAGTTGGCCGTCCACGGTTAACATCCGGATGGGAACTTCCAGCACAATGGAATTGACGTTGAAGCCGCCTACGGAGTCGGGCGCGAAGTTGTGGGCATCGTCGCCATCGACGGCTCCGGTCAGGACAGGATTGCCCTGAGATCCCGGAACGCCGCGGTAGTTCACAGAGTCAAAAGTGGCACCCAGGTCGATGAAGAACGGATCGTCCACGGTTCCCGCAAATACGGTGACTCCGTCGTCCAGTTTGCGAATCCCCTGAGCGAACAGCGCGGGGTAGTTCGGCATGGTCTTTGGGCCCACGTTGCTGGGCACAGCGTAAAGTGTTTTTCCATCGTTCAGGCAGGTTGAGGAGGTTACCTTGCCCTTGGTCAGCTTCAGCATGGTTACGGTATAGGTCTGGCTCAGGCTCAGGCCTTCAGACCCTTTGCCGTTCAGTGCCGTGATCGGCGGGATTCCGGCGATGCCGCCGACGAATCCGACCGGCAAACCGGCCTGACGGATCGTGGTACGGAAACGGAATTGGAAGATCACATCCGGAATTCCATCCTGATTGTTGTCCACCAGCATCTGGTAGACGACATTGTCATCGAACGGGAAATAGTTGGGTCCATTGGATGGCTCGAGGAGCGGGTCAACATTCAGGATCATGGTCACGTTGTTAGGATTGTCATAGCTGACAAAGGTGTACCAGTCGGTGACATCGGCGGTACGATCCAGTGCCGTGATGGGCGCTTCGCGATGACTTGACGCGAACAGGCTGGAAGGTGCCAGCATGAACAGCGACATCGCGAGAGCCGCAAGCAATTTCAGCTTCTTCATGGGAAAGGCCTCTCTGCAGAATTCGTTGACGTCGCCTTGGATTTAACTGCTCGTGAGTAAATGGTGCCGCAGTTCCTCCGGCTAGCCCACGTATTCAAGTTACGTCGTGAGTCCTGCAAGTGGATTTCGCCAAATCGGAAAGAAACTGCGCCGCCTTGATCGCAGGCGCGACTGGTTACGGGTGCGACTGGTTAAGGGATTGTTGGCGAGGAGACAGGGCAAGTTTCCAGAAATGTGGAAATCCGGGATCTCGTAACCCCAGGGATTTCCGGAATCGGCTCGATGCCAAGCACCAGTGCCTGGTTATTGCGGAATCCAATGCACTTGAGAAGTAAACAGTCCGTCGACAAAACCGATGTGGAACACGAGAAAGATACCGAAAGCCATGCTGGCAAAGCCAGAAATCACGGCCAGGTGCCGGTTGATATTGAAGAATCTTTTTCTGGTGTAAACCATCGGAATCGAGATTGCGGCGGTCATGAGCATCATTCCCATCATGGTGCCGAAACCAAAAACCAGCAGGTAGGCCGTTGACCAGAAAGGGCTCTTGATGGTGGAGAGCACCAGCAAGGCCACCGCGGCCGAGCCCGCCAGACCATGCACCAGCCCAACCACCAACGGTCGCAGGGTTTGGTACATACCCAGCTTTCCCACCGTTTTCTCGAAGAAGAGTTCGACTCGGCTCGTCCGCACGTCGTTCATAATTTCAGAGTTCCCGGTTTCAGTGTTCCCGGTCTCAGAGTTCTTCAGGGCGTTTTCCACGACAACGGCGCGTTGAGGCATGATAGGGGCCGAGTTGAAAGGAGTAAGTCGTTCCGTGAACCAACGCATGATTCCGGTAAGATTCAGAATCCCGAGAAGGATCAGCATCAGGGCAACGCAAAACTCCATCGACAGCCCGACCCGGGGCGGGATCACGACGCCGAAGACAATGATTAAGGATCCGACAAGAAAAATCGTCAGGGTATGCCCGAGTCCCCACAGCAACCCAATCGTGGCTGAGCTGCGAATGGAACCTTGACGGCTGACGATTGTCGAGACTGCCACGACGTGATCGGGGTCCGTGGAATGACGCATGCCGAGGAACAGGCCCAGCAGAATTACCGTGGCGAACGGCACCAGGTTGTTTGCGGAAAAAGAACCACCGAAGCCGTGCCAGATGGGAAGGACCGCGATAGCCGACGCTGTGATCCCCAGGCCCAGCAGCACCATGAATGCCGACGACAAGAATGGAAGATAGCGGAGAGTCGTGTTGCCAACTCGGACATGGGAAGACATCACGCGTTTGGCGTAAACCATGGTTAGACCGATGATCACCAGGACAGCGGCCAATCCGAAACTGAATGCGGTGATCAAGAACAGACCGAAGCCGATCCGGTGAAGAGAGAAGGCGCTAAGCAGCACCACCAGCGCGGCCGGACACGGCACAATGCCTCCAGTAATGCCCAGCATGCAGAGTTCGCGCAATGAAAGTGTGCGCTCGACCGGGACCGGGACGTCAGAGACCGTAACGCGATTCGCTGATCCAGGGCGCGCAGCTGGCTTGAGCATCGAGAGAAACCAGTGCGAATGTTGCTCTCCAGGGGCGTGGGAATGTTCTCCCGTCTCGCCGGTCCAGTGTCTCAGGAAAATAAAAATGCCGAGGCCGGCAACGCTGAGGCCGGAAATTGCTCCAAGCCAAGGATAGAGCTGCTCGGGAACGATATAGCGCGATGCGTAAAGTGTGATCGCCCCCAAGAGATACACACCGGCGGTGTGCGCGGCGGTAACAACGACTCCCAGCAACACGGCATGCCTGGCCGTGCCACGCGAACCGACAAGGTAGGCGGCGACGATGGTCTTGCCGTGCCCCGGCTCCAGGGCATGGAGCGCGCCCAGACCAGCGGCGATCAATGCTGCCGAAAACAGTACCCACAAGCTGAGCTTGCCCTGGGTCGAAATCAGATCGGTAAAACGGCTGCGTGGCGTGTTCGGCGGGTGGGACGCGACCGAAAGCGGGGCGTCGGCGCGAAATGCGACGGAGGCGCGAAAAGATGGTGAGCTCTTCAGGTCAGCCGAAGTCGCTCCGCTTGTAGTATTCGTACTCGACGTTCGATGTTGTACTTCAAATGCGTGACGTCGATCTGCCGGGCTTGTTCTGCGAGGAATCGTCGAGTTCAAACCGGCTGCAGGTACAGCCGCTGATGCAATCGGCTCCGGGATCAAAGTCTTGAAGCCAACCGCCGCGGACACCTGCTGCGGCGGACTGTTCAAGACGTCGCTGGAGTAGCTGGTCAGTCCCTGACTGCGATCGGTGCTCGGCGCGGAGCTGTCAAGAATCGCAGCACCGTCACCCTCAACCACGACCTCCTTCCAGCCCGCCCGCCCGGGAAAGTTGTTGTCCACGTATGAGAGTCTGTGAACGCCGGCAGGGATATCGAGCTTTCCCCGGAAGACAAATCCCATCTTCATCGTCGGCAGGCCCCCGGCTCCGTCAGCGAAAGTCAGCTCGCGAGATATCGTATCGAGCTGGACGGACTTGCCATCGCTTTCCAGCGAGAGGCCAGCCTTCAAGAGCTGCTCCTGACGGCCGAGGTAACCGGCGACGCTGGGGTCGTCAGCCTTCGGGGTTATGTTGAACTGCCGAGTCTCCTGAAAGGTGGGGATTTCGGCCATGTCAATCAGATAACGAATCTCGACCGACCGTTCGCGAACCTTGATCTTCGCGTAGTGGTTGATGCTGAAATTCCCCATCGGATGGGCAAAAGCTGTCCCCGCGCTCGACAGCAAAACCAACAGCCATACAACCAATCTTGCGCCCCTACGCACGGAGCCATCCTTATTATTATTGCTGCGCATTGCTAGACTATTGCCGCGCATTGCTGGACCTCAAATCTCGGCTCTGCGTTCGGGAGATATCTGCCAGCGTGCGGGCCGCCGCTTCGGCGTGGAATACATGGAAATACGGGTTCGTTTTCAAGGCGCGCCTCAAACAGCCTTCTGCCTCGGAATCCCTGGCCAGGCTGTGGTAAATCATGCCGGCATGAAACAGGAGCAGAGAATCATTGGTGTGCAAAGCCAAAGCTTTCTCGACCGCCTCTGCCGCCTGCTGGAATCGGCCATTCCTATAGAGGACCCAGGCCAGCGTGTCCCATGTGTAAATGTCGTGCCGGACCTCAAACTCCTTCTGCGCAAGTTCCAGAGCCTCCGGCAGCTTGATTCCCTGATCGGCATAGAACAGTGCGAGCTCCCGATTGGCGAGCACCTGATTTAACTTGCCGAGGTGCCCGATGTATTCGACCAGTTCATACTGCTGTTTCGCTTCGTTCAACCGTCCCAATTTCCGGTAAAGATCGCCCAATTCAGCCACGTACACGGGAAACGGAATGATGGCAATCGAGCGCTGGTAGAACTGGATGGATTCCTCAAGCTTCCCTTGCGCAGCCCGCACCTTTGCCAGACCGGCCAGGGATCGATAGTGATCGGGATCGGCAGTGATCCCTGACTGGTAGGACAAGCCCGCATTTTCCAGGTCGCCGGTTTGGAAGTAGCGTTCGCCTAGCTCGAAATAGAGCCATGCCAGATTTTCTCGGGGAACGTTGGTTTGAAGCGCGGCCGCTATGGCACTCTTCATCAGGCGGATGGCTTCCGCAGAGTCTCCATGCAGAAAGGACAGATAGGCCAGGCGGCTGTCGCTCATGTAGGCCAGCGCCAGGGGTGATCCGGTCGCATGGCCAAGAGCCTGCAGCGTGTGGTACGCGCTGGCTGCGTTGTCGTAATCGCCCATATCGGTGTAAGCGTCCCCGGCGATGGCAAATGCCGCCAGGTTCCCGGAGCCCAGGCCGATCGCTTCCTGGGCACTGACAAGCGCATCCGAGAAACGATGCTCGCCCATGTACACCAGCGCCATGTGAACCAGAGGATCCGCCGCCCGGAAGTCTCGCGGTGTGAGAGTGAGTGCCTTCCGAAGGGTCTGCTCGGCCAGATCGTAATACGTAATGTCGCCTGTCTCTCTTGCCTTTTGGAAATAGGCAGACCCGAGACCGTCATATCCTGAAGCATCGCCGGGGACTTTCTTCACGCGATCTTGCAGAGACTGAATTTGTTTGTCCGTCTCAGACGTCAAACCCGGGTGTTCCTGGCTCGAGGACGCAGAGACGGCCGTCTGAGACCAAACCAGCGACGTAAGAAGTGTCAGAAGAACTGCCAGCCACCTGGTCATGAAGCCTCACTGCATTGAAAGTAATAAGATTGGATTTGGTTCCCGCCGCGCTTCTATGACCTGGCGCCCGCGCTGCTCGGAGCACCCGCAACAACCGCCTACATCACGGAATACGGGCCGGAGCCCAATTCGGATTGCTGAAGTTCCACCTTCTTGCTCGCCAGGGCTTCCCAGTACGGCCGCAACGCCGCCCTGAGGCCTATCATCCCGAGCCGTATCATCCCGAGCCGTGCTCTGGTCTTGACCGTTCCCAGTGGCAGGCCGGTGCGCGCAGCGATTTCGGAATGGCTGAGCCCCGAAAAGTACGCGAGTTCGATCGCTTCTCGTTGCTCCGCGGAAAGGTCGCAGAGGCGGGATAAGAGGTTCAGCGCAGGCCTAGGAGATCCTCCCGGCGCCGCTTCAACGGGATTTGTGAGTGTAATGGCGATTTAGCGACGCCAACTGACATGTGAATACGTGCAACATTTGTAGAAGAAGCGCGTTCGGTCAGGGACGCCAAGAGTGAGGTGTTGGATCATAGCCCTTTTTCACAGTTTTTTTTGAACAAATGTCGATTTTCAGTGGCCTCCCTCGTCTATATATGGAAAGGGTTGCTCTGAGGTGTGCCTCAGGCAGCCTAGGCAACGAGCTCTCAACGCCAATTCATAAATCAAGAAACCTAACCCACAAAGCTCAAAAGGAGTGACTAAGCATGAGTACAAAGCCGACGTTCGAACAAGCACAACTACACCTTCAGGTTTACGATCAGCGGCGCGAGGCGTAGGCTGCGTCAGACGCGCGACTGGTTCTTCAAGAACTATTTCGCGGACAACTGGGGCGATGCCATGCGAATGGCCGCACCGGGTACAGAGGGAGGCACCAACTTCATGATGGTAGTCAGCTACTGGGAGCAGGCCTGCGCTCTACTGAACTATGGACTCCTGCACGATGACCTGTTCTTCGAGACCAGCGGGCGAATTTTTCGGCGTCTGGGAGAGGATCAAGCCGACGATCGCTGAAGGACGGGAACAATGGGCCAACAAGCAGTTCCTCGGCAATATCGAACAGGCTGCGCAGCGCTATGAAGTCTGGATCGAAAAGCGCTCTCCGGGCCACCTCGCGAAAATGCGCGAGTTCATGAAACAGAATGCGTCCCCAATCGGCGAAAGCAGCTTAACCTAGTAACTGAGTGCCCCCGTCCTCGTCTTTGCGTTCGAGACAAGGGCGGGGAGTACCCGGGGAGGTCAAAGCAGGGACAGTCATCCTCATCAGTAATCTCCGGTCATCAAACAATTACTGTTGCAATCAGGCGATTACACCAACTACGACGCGAGTTGTAGAATTGCCCGAATTGGTCGCAGCCCTCAGTTCTCGGAGTTTGCTCTATGAAGCATTTCATCGGAATAGGGCTTGTTCTTGCCACGGCTCTCGTGCTCAGGTTCCGGTTCCGCGCCAACGCTGGGTTCACCTACTGGACTAATGATGCTCCAACCCGGATTATTCCCTTCAATACGGTTGCGTTCTGGATTTTGCTGGTAGCTGCCTGTGCGTGGTTCCTATGGGTGGGGACGACGTTCATCATTCGCCGCCTACAATGACCTTTTACAGTGCAGCCCATTCTACGCGTGATCTCTCGGGCAAATGAGTAGCTGTTGTAATCAGGCGTTTACACCAACTACACCGGTCAGTGAGTGTAATCGCGATTTTTCGCCAACAATCCTTATTGAGATACCGCCAACTCCACAGCTTTCATTGACTTGCCTGTTTCACATGTTGCTCTGCAAGCGTTCCGGGAACAAGCTTAGTCATTCTTGGTTGAGTGCCCAAAAGCCGGCCTTGGTGGCACGGCTGAAGCCGTGCCCTTTCACCAGAGTCGCTCAACCCAAACCCTACGCCACTCCCTCAACGATCGAATCCCCGGCCGCCGTGGGAATGATCCGCGAGAGTTTCCATCCCGACGCTTCCAACAATTTGCGGAATTCTGGTTCAGTGCGTTCGCGTCCGCTGGGGAAAATCAGCATTTGCAAATCCAGAAATTTTCCGGGAGAGAAGTCGTTGCCCGGCTGAATCACGCAATCTACCACCAACAACTTTCCGCCGGGATTTACGCCTTGGCGGCAGGCTTTTAGAATTTTGACGCAGGCATCATCCGGCCAATCATGAATGATGTGTTTCATAATGTAGGCATCGGCGCCTGCAGGGACCGAAGAGAACATATCGCCGGAGGCCAGCGTACACCGGTCCATATATGGCTTGAGGGCACCTGTTTTAGCTCCCTCCAGCACATGGGGTACCTCGTAGAGCGTGCCTTTCAAGTGCGGATTCCGCCCGAGCAGCGTGGCCAGCAGAAGGCCGTGGCCGCCGGCGACATCGACAATGTTTTGTACGCCGGCAAAGTTGTAGGCATCGGCCACAGCGGGGCCATCAATGCTGGAAAGCCCGGTCATGGCATTGTCAAAAATCCGCGATTCCTCGGGATTGTGCTTCAGATACTCGAAGATGGTCATGCCGTAAATCTCGTCGAGTGCCTGCTTTCCGGTGCGCACGCAATATTCCAGCCTGGACCATCCCCGCTCGTGCCATTCCCGGCCGGTCATGATGGCGAGCCCTCGTAGGCTGGGGTGCGCGTTGGTGCGCAGAACGGCCGACATGGGCGTCTGTGAGAATTTCTTGTCCGACCCTTCCGCTAGGACTCCAACGCAAGCGGTGGCGCGCATGAGGCGGTAGAGCGCGTCCGGTTGAGCGCCGGTTTGGGCAGCTAATTCCTCAGCCGATTTCGCCCCGTTTTCGAGCAAGTCGGGGATTCCAAGCTGCGCCAGGCACGACACCGCGCCGGCAACATACGCACCGTTCACGATCTGCAGGATGCCAGAGTGGGCTGGAGGATCTTGGTTCGGTGTAGTCGGGTTCTGAGTCATCAACCGGAATCTCCTTTTTGAATTCAAGAGCGGCGAGATTGTACACCCATCCTGCCTGGTCGCACTCTCTCACGCGAGCCTGATCGGCGGCCTTTAGACGGATGATGAAGAAGGGCGTCCAGTTCGCAGTTGACGTAATCAGGCGATTACACTCACAACCCCGGTCGGAATACCACCCTGATGCTCACGATCAGGTCAATGAGTCACGATGTTACGCCAACGATCCACTCAGGCCCTAGCCTCGACGATGTTTCCCGGGACCTGATACAGGGCAGTAAACGATTTCATTCCCTCCCGCCCGAAGCAATGGCTTACTCTATATCGCCATGCGACACCCCGCACTGCTGCTTACACTGCTCGCCGCCGTCGTCTGTTTTTCGCAAGAACCCGTTCGCGTCAAGGTCAACCTTGTGAATGTGTCCTTCTCGGTACGGGATTCCCGTGGCGCACTGGTCGAAAACCTGACCAAGGACGATTTCGAGATTCTTGAGGACGCGGTTCCTCAAAAGATTGCTTTCTTCTCTCGAAGTTCCGATGTGCCGCTCACCTTGGGATTGATCGTGGATGCTAGCGGCAGCCAGGATCATTTCTCCAAGCAGCACAAGCACGACCTGGAGGTGTTCCTTCAGGATGTCCTTGGGCCAAAGGACCGGGCCTTCATGCTGTGCTTCGGCAACCATCTGCGCCTGGTGAGCGACTTCACCCAATCGAGCGCCCAAATTCTGGATGGCCTGAATCGCTATCAACACGATGGCGGGCATTTCCCGGAACTCGGGCCGAAAGAATCGCGCGACCTCGGCACAGCGTTTTACGATTCCATCTTCTACTCCGTGGCCGAAAAACTGGCGAATGAGAACGGACGGCGGGCCCTCCTGATCTTCAGCGACGGTGAAGATAACTCCAGCTCTCACGACATGATGACGGCGATTGAAACCGCGCAGAGCGCGAACGTCATATTGTTCCCCATCCGCTATACGGAGAAGGAGCACGGCAAGCTCACCGCCCGCAATAAATACGGCATCAGCGTGATGGATCGCATCGCAAAAGAAACGGGTGGCACCGCGTTTGACGCGGAAAACATCGACCCGCACACGTACTTTCATCAAATCGGCGAGGAACTGCGTAGCTCCTACGACCTGGCTTATTATCCGAGCAATCCCGTCAAAGACGACTCTTTCCGCAAGATCGTCATCCGACCCAAGCAGGATGGGCTCAGGGTGCGTTCGAAGACAGGATACTTTTCGCGATAGACTCTTGCCTTTAAAGAAACATCGCGGTAGAAAGCCTCCACGGATATGAGCGCAAGAGGCGTAGTGTTCAGCATGCGCACCCGACGGGGACCTGCTTCTTGGGCGGCGCATTGCTCGGCTGAAAAGCCCAAATTCTCCGCGTGCGTCCGGCTCGGGACGGCTTCGCCCTTTGTATGGCTTTAAGCCAGTGAAGCGGCAAATTTCGCCATTTTCTACTCTTAGCTGCTAAGGTTCCTCGGCTTTGTCGGAACCGTTTTCGTTACACTCGGCTCCCTCTTCGCCGGACACGGCGGCATCGCTCGAGTGCGAGTTCTGCTGCTGCTCTTCTTCTGGCGGGGGATCGGTTTGTACAACCTCCAGCTCGTCCGTAGAGGACCCGGTCGACTCGTGGTCCGGCTGGCTTTCGTTTTCTTGCTGGACGACGTGCGCTTCGAGCATGGCCACGCGGGCTTCGAGATCAGCGGCCGGGATGAAGCGGAACATCAAATTGCATAGTTGTGCCAGAGCACCCGCTTCGCGTGCCCGCAACTCACCGGAGAGCAGCAAGCGGATGGCCTGGCCGGTTAGGTTACGGACGTCTGCCGCGGTCATGTTATCTGGGATTTGCAGTTCGACGACCGGTCTGCGATTTTTCCGACCGCCAATCTGGCCGAGTGCCACAGCGCGGCCGGGATTGGCATGGAAGAAACACAACCCGCCCGAACCGGCAGGTGCCCGGCAGGCGGATCCGGTTCTGGTTTTACCTTGGCACGGTTGCATGATTTCTCCTTGTGATGATTATCGCTAGCTACATTCTCAGCCGTTTAACCGCACGGCAACTGACGCCAAAAAAGCTTGGCGGTATGCCAGTATGTGTCTATGGTTGTTTTCAAAATGAGCCGCCAAGATACTCCCCAGTAAAGGCGTTGGTGATCAGGCACGTATGTACCGGCTGATGGCGAATAAAATTTAGCGCTTGAGTTGTGCTGTCCACGGCATCGTCATGAACACCGGTCGGGAATGCAGCCAATTCATCTAAGTAGTCAGGAAGATAGGGTGCGGACTCCCGGAGGAAGACCTTGCCGGCCTCGATGAGCGGGGTAACCGCTCTCGCCCGAGAAATCTTGTCACGGTCAACTTTGACTGCAACGATCGGCAACGCGGTTTCACTCCGCAATTCCTGAATCGCGCTTTGTCCACTCGATTGGTCCTCCACCAGAATTTGATTTGGGTGGTACTCGGACGCCAGCCAACACATGCGCCGTTTCAATTCGGGAAACTCGACCTTGCCGCGCCAATAATGGACGAGGTAGTAGCAGCCGTTCTCTGCTACGCCCCAAGTAGTGCAAACTGAATAATCATTTTCGGCTCCGGTTTTGTAGGCGCAGTCCCAGGACTGAACAATGCGCTTGAACCTCGGCGGCTCGCCGTAATAATGGAACCATTCTCGTCTAAAGATTGTTCCTGAGGCGGCAGACGGGCGTTGTTGGTAAAGCGACGCCCAGGTGGCGTCGCCAACATCTCGGCGTATTTGCTGCAAAGTCTCGAGCGGAAATTTCGCCGGCCACAGGGCCTCGCCGGCGCGACGGAAACTATCGTCACTCTCTGCGATCGCGGGCAGGCGGAGCACCTGCAAATCTTCACCCCCGGCCTCGCGTAGCAGGCGCCCCGGCAAATCGTCCTCGTTCCAACGCGTTGAAATCAACACTATGGCCCCACCGGGTTGCAAGCGAGTGCGGGCTACACTTGAGTACCACTCGTGCAGACCTCGACGAAACACCTCGCTTCTCGCCTCAGCGGCATCCTTGACGGGGTCGTCAATCAACAACAGGTGCGCACCTCGGCCGGTAATGGGACCGCCACGCCCGACGGCATAATAGTGGCCCCCAAGCGTCGTAGAGAATCGCCTCATACTGGCCGCGTTATCAGCCAGACGACATTCAGGAAAGATGGCGCGATGTATAGGATCCCTCATCATGTTGCCGACCCGGCGTCCGATATCGTCGCTCAGTTGCTGCCCGTAAGTGATGGTGATGATCGACTTCTGAGGATTGCGCCCCAAGAACCATAATGGATATAAGATATCTGCTAGCAGGGTTTTTCCGTGCCGCGGCGGAGCCCAAATCGCCAATTTCAGTATTTCTCCGCGCTCAACACTCTCCAGCTTGTCAATGATGAGTTGATGGTGTGCGGCCAGCTCAAATCCCCGCCACATGGCGAGGCAATAGCATGCCAGATCGTTGCGAGCTAACATCAAAATCTTCTCAGTGCTCATTCATTGGGGTCCACCTTTCCGTGTCGTGCGAGATAGGTCCTCGCCATGAGTGTGGCGGTTTCAACATCTAAAAGGACATTCAGGATATTTGTAGAACTTGGGCCATCTAGGTCGCCGCAGAGGCGACCGATGATTTCTAAAAGATGACAAGATTCCCGCACGCAGGCGAGAGCAAGACGATGGTCACTCGCATTCCAGGCTTCTTCTTTCATGAGCTCGGTTTCGTTGAAAAGCTCCTCAAACTTTGCCAGCAAACTAACTCTGTCGATGGGCTGGGCAGCTCGGGCATCCGGCCTCTTCACCAGCCGAAGGCGGGTCGAAAGTTTTTCCAGCGCCCGCACCCGGTTTTCAAGCGTTCGGAATTCCATACCGGCCTCCGATCGCCCTCGTCGCCCGGCCATGAGGCTCACTATGTCGTCGTGCTGAGCGCCCGGTGACGGCTAACTCTGACCCGCGAATTCCGTAGGCATAACTGAAATCAACTGGATTAACTGAGCGTTTCAACGCGGCAGTAATGAGCGGAAGCGGGAGGAGTTTCGTCTGATACTGCGGAAAGATTCCACACCAGGCGTCCTGATCTACTTGGCGGGCATTCTCTAAGGTTAGATCACAACTAGCAAATTCACTAGGGCTCGCGCTCGATCCGCACCGCGCTTTGCCCGGATATTTGAGGGGGTTCGGAACCGGATCGCCGACCGAGGATGCGGCCGCGAGTAGGAGTGAGGATGGATGACCACAACTACCAAAAAGGGTTAACGTCACGAAGCAATCCTTCGGCAATAAAAAGTGCCTAAGTTTGCCCTCGCGTCCGAATCCCTCTTAGCGTAGGGGGTTCAGTGTTTCCGACATACCCCTGGATTGCATCCCGCGCACTCGTAGGTGTGCTAAAAACTCCAACCTCGCTGCAAACTCGCTTCCCGCGTGGTTTGCAACGTAACTGTATCCTTACTCTCGCGCGTAGTTGGCGTCAAGAGAAACCGCAGGTGATCGATTTGATTCCTGGGTTCATGGTATCGCACGATATTCGCAATCCCTCGAGAAATCGAGAAATTAGAAGAGGAAGCGAATGAAAAGGCACGCCGCCGAATACAATCTGGCCGCCTGTTATAGCCGTATACGAACAGGCTGCGTTCGTGCCGCCCCCCTGCAGCAAGGTTGCTGACCGCCAAATGGTTCGAAAATGAATTCCTGTACCTGCCAACTGAAGCAGACTGGCTGCCTCTGTACCTTCACGAACTAAGTATCTTTCTACACGGCAGGCACTGGATCAGATCCCACACTTGCGAGATCCATTTATGGAATGATCCGGCAAGAAAGGATTCTTCTGGGATGGCAACGAAAAAGAATGTGACCAGCAGCGCAGCCAATGCCGACGAAGCCGGAGGCATACCACCGTGCGGCACGATAAAGCCAATCCATAGGCCAAGCACGATGACAATCGGAGCAAAAAAACTACACTCGCGCAGTCCAATCAGCGCGTCACGGGCGCGGGCTCGAAAATCATAACCCACTCCTTCTAGCCGGCGCACGACCAGGAAGCCATAAAGGGCTGAATCCATGAGCAGGATCTTCGGTAGCGCGCTCAGCCCGGGATGTGGGAAACTTCCTCGCATCCACCCGAATTCCACCGGCAGGCCGACCACGGCGAGCGCAACCACGTCCTGCCAGCACAACTTGCCTATTGCCGGTCGTACTCCGCCCGTAGGCAGAAACTCGAACAGTGCTGTGATCGCAACGGGTATGCTGAACAACACCACCGCATGCAGCCATCGGAACTCGCCGCGGGGCACTGAAAAGATCAGGTAGGGTACGAGCAAAACTCCCGGAATCAGAACTCGGACGACACGGTTCGTGAGAAACCGTTGCAGCATTTCCGCTGCGCCGAACCCGAAAAACCAGTAAGGGGCGAGCAGCAGCGCGAACGCCGTGAAACTGCTGGCCATGTGGCCCTGGATGCGGGTCTCCAGGTCGAAGTGGCGAGCCACCAACCAGAACGCCACCAGCACCAGGGCATACGCGGCACAGGCCGTAAGGATGGATGGTCGACCGATTTAGCCGGCAGGGCCGCAACATTTCCCATAACTTTGCGAAGCCTATTTTTCATTGTTTCAGCCGACCAGGTTAGGTGTCTAGATAGCTGAGGCGCGCGTTCTCTCAACGGCGTGATTAAGCTTCAACCTCGATAATGCCATTTTCGCTGCATGATAGCCGCACATTCCATGCACGCCGCCGCCCGGCGGAGTTGATGAGGAGCAGAGGTAAATATCTTTCGCGGAGGTGGCGTAGTGCTTCCATGTGGGCCGGAACAGAAACTGGCGGATGTCCATAACTCCGCCCGCGATGTCGCCACCGACGAGATTCGCATCCATTCTTTCGAGGTCAGCCGGGGAAGATACGCAGCGGGCTGCAACGCAGTCGCGGAATCCGGGTGCGAACCGTTCGATCTGGTCTTCCAGTTTTCTTAGTACATCTGTGTTCGATCCGTTGGGAACATGGCAATAAGCCCAAGCGGTGTGTTTGCCTTGTGGGGCGCGCGAAGAATCGAACAGGCTCGGCTGAGCCAGCAGAACAAACGGAAGGTCCGCGTGCCGTCCCTCTCGAACTGCCTGCTCCGAGGCAGCGATCTCCTCGAAGCTTCCGCCCAGATGTAACGTGGCTGCGCGCCCACAATCGGAAGCTTTCCACGGAATCGGCGCGTGCAAAGCGTAATCCACTTTGAATACACCTGGCCCGTAGCGGTAGGCTTGCAAACGATGCTTGTAACGATCCGACAGCCGTTCTCCGGCGAGTTTTAGAAGCTGCCGTGGAGTCACGTCACAGAGAGTCAAGTCATAACCTGGTAACGCGGATAGCGTCTCGACTCGCGAAGATGTCTTTACTTTGCCTCCGAGTGTTGCCAGATATTGGCACTGCGCATCTGTGAGTGACTGAGAGCCGCCGCCCGGGATCGGCCATCCTACCGCGTGTGCGAGAACCGCCATTAACAGCCCAGCCGCCGCGCTTAAGGGTTCATCCAGGCTCAGAAATGAATGAGCTGCCAAACCGGCGAACAGGGCCTGAGTGCGCTCATTATGAAACCGGCGGGCAATCGTTCTCGCGGGTAGGATCGCACTCATCCCAAAGCGCGCCATCAGCCACGGATGCCTGGGAAATGCGGGGACTGGACGCAGCACATCCCGGGCAAATTCACTCCAGCGCTCAACGAAAGCTTGCATCAGCTTTCTCCAGACTTTGCCGTCCACTCCAAGTGAAGCCTCAGTGTCTGAAAGATCACGTTCCAGAACCACCGCCGTGCCGTCGTCGAGCGGGTGAGCCAGCGGAGCCGACGGTTGAATCCACTCCAGCCCATAGTCGCGCAGGGGAAGAGAGGAGAAAAATGGCGACCCCGCCCCCAGCGGAAAAACTGCCGCTCCGAAATCGTGCCGATAACCGGGCAAAGTCAATTCCATGGTGCGTGCTGCACCGCCGGGTGTCGCTTCTGCTTCCAGCACGTCTACCTGCAGCCCCGCCTGTCCCAGAACAATGGCTGCAGCCAGCCCATTCGGGCCGGCGCCGATGATGCATGCCTTACGGTTCATCTACGAATCACCCTGGGAGCACCCGGCAAGCTGTGGCAAGAATTATTGCTGTGGCCGCACCGCGGGCCACTCGGTCACCACTATGCTTCCATCAGGTTCTCGCTCCAGCGTCGGCGCGTACAGGCCCAGGAACTGCCGGCGCCACCACATCCCAGTCGCGCGTTTTTCTGCCATGCTCGTGAACCAGTATTGCCAGAGCACCGCGCGGATCTGTCGCGGCGGCTCCTGCGGAAAAGGATTGCCGGCAAAAAGGGACAGCACATCCTTGTCATTGGAAAGCAGCCGCACCTCCGTGTTCGGCACAATCGGATACTCGCGCCAGGAACCCAGGGATGCGAACCATAAGTTCCAATCGAAGCGCGGCTGATAAGGCGCGTAGATCCCGGGCGGTTTATTCACGTCCTGCGGCTTGTAGCGAAACGGGTAAGCTACCCAGTTCTGCCCGTCCTGCGAACCCTGGAATTCGATCTCATAGCGGCCGCGCGTCATCACCGCAAAGAGGCCGTATTGATTGGCAATCCGGAAGGGCTCCAGCGCGGTTACCGGGGACGCTGGTAAAGGTGCCCGAACAAACATCCAGATCATCTCCACAGTGGTCGCATAGAAGATCCAGATCAAAATCCCACTGCTCACCGCGAGCTTCACGGCAGACCACTTTGGACTAAGGCTCTCCCTCCAGCCTTCGATCGATGCTCCTCCGACTGGTGCGCCTGGCAGGCTCGCTTCTTCGGATGTGGCCCCTGCGACTCGCTCCTTAAGATTGGCTGGCAAGACTTGCAACACAAACCGATCATCCAGCAACAACACGCCAAGCACGAGAACGAGATAATTAAGAAACGTGTAATTGGCCGTAAGAATGATGCCAATTTGCCAAGGTGTCACCAGGAAGAAACACGCGATGCGCCAGCGCCGTGGTAAGAACAGCATCCAGACCAGGCCCAGCTCCAAAGCCAGCGTGGCATAAACCGATCCGGCGTGGAACCAATGCGGCAAGTGCTGTACGTACCAGCCAACCCAGGTGGGTAGCGGCCCGTTCTGGTAGTACTCATCCATAGCGGTGAAATTCCGCCACTGGGGATCGCCGCTCAGGATCTTCACTACACCGGATTCAAAGTAGATGCGAAACCACTCCCACTGCAGCAGGAACAGACTGGCGCGTGAAGGCGGATGCGTCCTGTCCAAGCCCGGTCGAAAACCCGGCGGCGCAAAAAAGAGCGCGATTGCTCCAGCCTCCAGCAGCATCCCATCGGACTGGTAGCCCGAGAACTCCTGCGCTGCGCTGACGAAGGACAGGAAACACACGAAGCAGATAAGGAGCATGCCGCGGGGCCATAGATTCAGCACCAAGAGAATCGAGGCTGCGATTCCTACCCAGCACAATGCACTCAGCACGACTGGTCCGCTTGACCACCACAGGATACTTGGCGCATACCAGGCCCGCACCCATGGCGTGAACGATTGCGCAACTGCGTTGAGATAGTCTCTGGCGGGTAAGATTCCTGCCGGACCGATGAGCCCGCGGATCTGAAAAATCAAGGAAAAGAATGCAGAAAAATAGATGAGACCGAGTGCGCGAAGGAACAGCCAGCGTGGAACCAGGTGGTTCGTTGTCCCACGCTGTCCATCGAATAACCGCCGAATCGCGGACGCAGGAACCCAACCCATGACCGTGGCCCATTATATATAGACAAATCCTAGACTGCGTGGCATCTGAGGATTGGGACATGCGGATCGGTACCGACAAGCGCGCATCTGGCTCCAGGCCGATGTGATCGTTAACCGCATCGTGAAAACGCTGCTTGCACTCGAGGTATCGACGCAAATAAGAGGGGGAATATTCTCAACCTGAAGATCCACTTGTCGGCATGTGTTCGCAGTGTGCGCTGTCGCCTCCCTACTGCTGAACGTCCTTCCGTCATCGAGATATTACCAAGCGAACAAAGTTCCGCCGATCGAATTCTGGTCGTATTACGGGCAACCCTGAAGTAATGCCAAGGTAGCAACCATCAAGCCGGGTTCGGCTTTCTTCTCGAACCGCTCCCGCCTCTAGCCACACTTAGCAATGTGCTATTCAATGGCTGCCGGATACTTGGCGAACCGTTTCCTTGGCTCAACGTGCGCTTTTCCGGTCAGCAACCAATCCACAGCTTTTCCGAACTCTCGGCACTAGATTTTTTTTGACCCGGATTTTGCGAAACGACTGGTCCAACAGTTCCAGCGCCTCGAGTGCACCGAACCTGGTGCGATACCGAACATTCCGTTCGGCCCCAATTTTCAGCAAGAACGTGTTTACTTCGCAGCGGCGAAATGAAACCCACGGGCTCCAATTCCGTAAGTCGCCTACAAAACCGGAGCCGAAAATGATTATTCAGTTTGCACTCAGCCAATTCATCCAAGTAGTGGTCCAATTTTTCTGGCCGATTCATTTCCAAAGAGTGGGCAGCTTCCTAAAGGCGTTGGTGATCAGGCCGTCCAAAGCAGTCTTTCTGGCTGGATTCTTGTCACTGCCATTCCCCTTCAAAGCATTCTTCGACGAGCAGAAGAAAAGCATGGCGTGAACTCGCACGCGAGCTGGATGTTTGATCGGAAGTCCTTCACGGCTAGTTTCATATGTTCGTGTTGCAGATGACTGACAATCAGGAACTCAAAGCCGCAGAAATATCTCAACGGCTCCGGCGGTGCCCATGCGATGGAAATACCCGGTAAACCATTGATCTGAGATAGCATCTCCGCCTTCTGCGCAGGCATCTAATATTAAAGAGGCACACATTTATATGAAGCGGCTTTCTCTCCTGGCGGGAATCTTGATTATGATGACGGCGATTTTGGCCCTGGCTGCGCCTAGTCCAAGTAGCACAACCGCACCAGCATTTCCGGGCACTCTGGCCAATGCACGCTATGTCTACGTTGCCTCCTATGATGGAGATCAGTTCGATCCGAATCTCCTTCCCGAAGATCGGGAAGCGATCGGCTCAGTACAGAGCGCCATTCAGAGTTGGGGCAAACTGACGCTCGTGTACCGGGCCTCCGAAGCCGACATCATCATCCTCGTCACAAGCCGGCCTTCCGAAGATCTGCTGGCCGTGTACGACGGGCATCAGGGACCCAGCGGCAATTATCTCTGGCGCGTCATGGGGCGCGACGGTCTCGAGACCGGCGAGACTCCGCTGGTCACGCAATTTGAAAAGGGATTCGAGGGAGTGCAAAAGCGTAAGTAAGTAAGTTCGCACGCACTTACTGCAACGTTAACTAGGCGAGGGAAAATGCCCGGACTTTCATCTTGCGAGGTCGGGGCGCGTCGCCTCCGTTTCTCTCGGCTCGTTCGAATCTAAATGGAAAGATTCGTTCCGACAGTCGCCTGCACTGTTTCTCCGGAACTATACCCATGGGTTAATAGTCCATCGGCAAAATGGCTAGCGATAAGGGTCCTCCAGGAAAAACCTACGTCGTTGTCACTGGATTGCTCGGCGCCATCAGGCCGCTGTGTACTACCTTATGGGACTGGTCAGTTCTGCTCAGTATTCGGCAGGTCTTAGAAGTCATCATCTAAATAGTAAGAGGTACTGATGCCCCCGCCACGCACGTTGTAGCAGTGTCAGTTCCCGCCAATGCAGACCTAAGGGGACATTCCGAGTCCCCCTGCGGTATTCGAGCAATCAAAGGAGTTTCCCATGACAACCCCAGAGTCCTAGTCGTCGATGATGACGATGCTGTTCGTACGATGGTGCAAGCAGGACTAGAACGCGATGGATTTGAAGTAGTGACGGCTTCAAACGTGAGCGATGCGCTCAGACATATTGCGACGGAACATTTTGATGTCCTTCTCTCAGACCTTCACATGCCCCTTGCCGGGGATGGGTTCACCGTGGTCAGTGCAATGCGTCATACTCACCCGAAGGCGTTAACTTTGGTTCTCAGCGGCTACCCAGCGCTGGACGAGGCAATGGCTGCGATTATCTCCCAAGCCGATGAAATCATCGTGAAACCGTTCCAAATCGGCTCAGTCAAGGAACTCATTCGCACGAGACTAGCCAACCCTCTCCCTGTTAAACGTGTGCAGGCGGAATCGGTAGCGTCCATATTAGAGCGCGATACCGATATTACCATTCAGAATTGGCTGGAGCTTGTGGACCACGACACGGAACTGACATGTATTCCGCTGAGCCGCCTCGAACGCACTGGGCATCTTCCTCAACTTCTTCGAGACGTTGTTCTTCGCCTGCGCTTGGACACGGGATTGGCGGCCCCCAGTTCCATTGCTGCTCGGAGATCATGGGGACATGCGGCGCGAACAAGGCTACACCGTTCCCATGGTGGTAGAAGAATCTCGTATTTTGCAGGTAAGCATCTTCAGAACTTTGCAACGAAATTTGCGCAGCGTTGACTTCAGTAAAGTGTTGTTGGACGTTGTGACCATCGCGGATGAAGTTGATTCACAATTGAAGCAAGCGCTGATCAGCTTCGTTTCACCAAAAATCTTAAAACCTATGGTGATTGGACTGACAGGGTAGTAGGCGGCGCAAAGTAACTAGGTCCGTTTGAAGATTGTGGCCCTTCCTCTGTGCAGGATTTCTTTAAGACTTTGTTCTGCGAGTTCGATGCAAGCGACACCAGCAAGACAAAAACAAGAGTCAGAGTCGCACGGCTGGATGCATTACCGTTTTTTGACACACGCCCTACTCCACTACGCAAAATGGCTCCAACAGCACGCTAAAACCCATAGGAGACGCCAAAGGCGAACTGATGTCGTGCCTGAAGGTCGACCCCGGGCATGACCTTGCCGGCTGCCTGGGCCATCCCAAAATCTAGTGTGAGCTTGGGAGTTTCCACGCCCCACCCATGAATCGGCAATGCCCCTGAGGGTACGATGCGAAGCGCGTAAGTGATTGTGGTTGGCATTACCGCGCCGGGCAGCCCTTGAATGCTTCGCGGCTCTTGCATTACTTCCGAACCGAGAAGGATGGTGCTTCGTCCCGGCCCTTTAAACGCAAACCCCGCGGCGCCGAACCCCCGGCCGTAGTAGCCCGGAGCGTTGCCGGCAAGTCCAAGCAGAGAAGCGTTGGTGGCTTTAAATCCCGCATTGAAAACAAGGGGTAGCTTTCGCATGCGCGTTATGGTTTTTGTTGCCACGACGTAGAAATCCTGATTGTGCGTGTCCTGGCCCAAAATAACACCACCCACATTCCGAACCTGGGTGCGCGCAATAAAACCCACGGACAAAGCGGGCAATCCGCCTCGACGCTCCTTGAACAGATTGACCTTTGCATGGAACGTGTTGAATCCGGCGCTCCACAAAGTGCTTAGACCAGGGGTGCTTCCATCTTGATGAAGACTTCCGGTGTAGCCGAACTCTACCCGGTTGAAGGCGCCCATGGTAATTGATACCTGATGGAATCCGCCCAGGACTGGACCGGCGTTCAGATAGTGATAAGAAACCACCGGTATGCTCAAGGTCGCATTCCCGGTTGAAACCGAATAGGCCAGGGGAGTAACGAAGACGCCAGTTTGTCCTTCCCAGTTGAGGCTTTGAGCGAAAGTGGGAGTGCTGCCGGCGCACGCGATGACAATTATCGCCGCCATGATTGTCAGGTTGCCTGCTGAACCATCTCGCGCCTGAGGTCGCTTCATTGAACTGTGCTTGGATGCGCATAACTTCTACTCCAGGAAGCCTGCCAGGATTTTCACTTCATGCCCTTGAGACAGTTAATTCGTCGAGCCACTTACTCATCGTCGCACTCCGTTCTGGCCAGCGCCATCGACCAGTCGCCAGAGCTTGATGGTGCCGTCCTCGCTGCCCGAGGCCAACCAGCGCCCTCCTGAATCGAATGCGACAGAATAGATGGGGTGATCGTGGCCGGCCAGAGTTTGCACTTCCCGCCCCGTCTCCACATCCCAGACCTTGAGGGTTGTGTCCCAGCTGCCAGAAACCAGCCACCGACCGTCATGGCTGAACGCGAGACTGGTAACCGCGTTCCCGTGACCAGCCAAGGTACGAACCTCGTGCCCGGACGTGAGATCCCACAACTTAACCGTCTTGTCCGCACTGGCCGAGGCGAGCCAGCGACCGTTCGAGCTGAAGGCGACCGCGTAGACCGGCTTCTTGTGACCGCTGAGCTTGTATATCTGTTCTCCACTGGCAGGGTCCCATATCCTAATGGTCTTTTCGTCGTCACCAGTGGCGAGTAGCCGCCCGTTTGGACTGAAGGCAATGTAGATCACGGGCCGGCGAAGTCCGGTAAGGTCGCGAACCTTTTGCCCTGTCTTCACATCCCACAGACGCACGGTCTTGTCGTCTATTCCGGACGCTAGCCACCGGCCATCGGGACTGAATGCGATCGAATAGACCCAGTTGCTACCCAGTACACCCAAAGGCTTGTCGCTCGCGAACACGCGAATCTCCTGCCCGGTCGTGGGATCGCGCAGCGTTGCAGTGTTAGAGGAGTTTTCCGTCGCCATCAAATTTCCATCGCGGCTAAAGGTCAGCGCTTCAACCTCTTTCATTTTGCCGGCAATTGCACTGAGTTGTTCTCCAGTCGAGACTTCCCAAATCTTAAGGGTCCTGTCCCAGCTTCCCGAGGCAAGACGTCGCCCGTCGGGGCTAAATGCGATCGACGTGACCCAGCCGTTATGAGCTTTGAAGGTGCGATCCAGTACGAAATCGGGCGGTGAAGTCGCTGTTGATATGATGGGCGCAGGAATCGCCGGCTCGACCCCGAGAATCGGAGCTATCGAAGGTGCGCTCAAAACCGGCGGATCGATCATCCTGAGTTTCGCCGTGATTGCCGCAGTCTTGCCGGTTTGAACGTCGACACTCTGATCGTAATCCCGATATCCGTTGACGTTCAGACGGAGGCGGTGTTGGCCGGTAGCCAGAGTCGAAATGCTGGCCTGACCGGACGGATTGGTAGAGGCGAGCAACCGGTCATCGACAAAAACCTGCGTACCCGGCGGCGCACCTTGGACGATGAGTGCGGGCACGGCTGGGCGAATAGCTGGTGCAGCCGAGGTTCCAGCACTGGCACTTTCCGCCCTCGGCGGACCAGCCAATGCAGTGCCGGCTGATTCTGCGCCCGCCTGCGAAGCGGGGGCGACTACAGACGACGGCGGAGATGACACTGGCGCCGAGAATTGAGGATGCGACGAATCACTGGGCTCGAGGCGTCGAGCTTCGTTCCTATCAGGTCGATTGGTTTCCGGCGGAGATGCCGCCTCGGCGGGGCTTCGCGAAACCGACGCGGGGAGGACCCGAGACGAAGCGGTCCTGGCCTGCCGCTTATGGGTCACCGCCTCATAAAGCAAAAGTGAAACCAGCAAAAGAAGTGCCACGGCCACCAGGGAAGCATTTAATCTTGACCTTCGTTCCTCAGGCGACACCAGCGAAGGGACTGTCGCATCCTCAGATTCTTGCGGCAGCGCGGGTGCGACGATCAAAACGCTTCTGTCGGATGGTTCAGACTGCAACGGCTGCGCGGGGGTTGGAGCTATTACCTGGGCGAGCAACTCCCCGATCCGCCGTAACCCGGTAATGTGGGCTGCATTGAACGCGGAAGGCCGGGAAGAGAGAACCTCGATCACACCCAGAACCGAACCTTCGGTTTGCATGGGCACAATTACGGCTGAACGCAGACGCAGACTCTCGGCGGTCGAACGGCGCACCCGATAGTCAGTTTCAGTGTCTTGACACACCACAGTTTGACCTGTCTCAAAGCACTCTCTTGTCAACGCGGAATCGGGCCGCAGTCGTGAGCCTACCTCGGGAGCTTCGCCCACGCTGGCCCGGCAAACGACGCCCCATTGATCGCTGAGGGCGATGGCAGCACCACTTGCGAGGGTGATCGAGGTAATCCGTTCAACCACTTGTTTTAAGAGGACAGAGATCGGCCGGTCGCGATGGCTCGCTATCTCGTTTTCGAGTTCCCTTAGTTCATTGTCAGCCGTGCCCTGGAGGGCTGGGCTGTCTGTGGCCCTGTGGGAAAGGATTGCGAACTTAGCGCCTGGCGTGGGCATCAAATGCTATGCCTTTCAGGAAAATGCGGGATATCGCAGCGGGCTTTGATGCGAAACCGTAACACTATGTTGGCTCACCGGATTGGGTCAATTACCCAAAAATGGTGCATTGCGGCAGAAATTTCGCGACCTCAATGGGTTCGCAGCTTTCCGCCGGAGCTTGCTCCACGCTG
This sequence comes from Terriglobia bacterium, assembly GCA_963734265.1. Taxonomy (GTDB): domain Bacteria; phylum Acidobacteriota; class Terriglobia; order Terriglobales; family Acidobacteriaceae; genus JAIQFF01. Next base: position 110,306 of record CAVTGN010000003.1, on the reverse strand, counting down.
GGACCACGAGCAGCATCAGGATCACGAATACTAGTCTGTCGGCGCCCGGGAATTATGATTACACTGAATACATTCTGCAAAGCTCGTCGCGACACATCTTGGAAGATGTTGCTTCGTGAAAACTTCGTATACGCTCGTGCGGATTATGCGGTCATTTTAACCAACCGTTCGAGACCGGATCGCCGCGGGACAGTTGATGTCCCTAGTTCATGATTTCGTGGAGGCGGGCTCGGACATAGCGAGAACATGAAGAAAAAAGTCAACATTCTTATGGTGGACGATCAACCAGGCAAGCTTTTATCTTATCAAGCAATCTTGGGCGAGTTAGGCGAGAACCTGATTCACGCCGCCTCTGCGAGGGAGGCTCTCGAACAGCTGCTGAAAAATGAAGTGGCTGTCGTACTCATAGACGTGAACATGCCTGAAATGGACGGGTTTGAATTGGCGGACACGATTCGCCAGCATCCGCGGTTTGAGCAGACCGCGATGATATTTGTCTCCGCTGTACACATGACGGATCGGGATCGGCTTAAAGGGTACGAACGCGGCGGAGTCGACTATATCTCAGTTCCTGTTATTCCAGAACTCTTGCGCGCGAAGGTCAAGGTGTTCGCTGAGTTACATAGGAAATCCCAGCAGCTGGGAGAGATGAATGAGGAGCTGCGATTGCTTTCCGGCCGCTTGCTCATGGCACAAGATGCAGAGCGTCGGCGTATCGCCCGAGAACTTCACGACAGCCTTGGACAGTATTTGGCGAGCGTACAGATGAGTCTGGAGATATTGAGCCGCCCCGACGTGCCGAACAAGGCTGAAATGTTGTCCGTCGCCAAGGAGTCCCTTGAGCGAGCCGTAGCCGAAACACGAACCCTGTCCCATTTGTTACATCCTCCGCTTCTAGACGAGGCAGGCTTTGTGTCCGCTGCTCATTTGTATGTCGAGGGTTTCGGACAGCGAAGTGGGATCAAAGCAAAATTGGACTTGCCATCGACGGCTGATCGTTTGCCAGAATCGATAGAACTTGCCCTATTTCGCATCCTGCAGGAAAGTCTTACAAACGTGCACCGGCATTCCGGAAGTTCCTCAGTTGAGATTCGCCTGATGATTGCCGATCGCCACGCCAAGCTGGCAGTAAGAGATTTTGGTCGTGGCATGCCTGCCGACTTCCTGGACGCATTTGGCCAAAATCATACTCGGCTCGGTGTTGGTCTGAGCGGTATGCGAGAGCGCGTAAAGGATCTAGGTGGACAACTAGATATCAGCTCCGATCAACACGGTACGACGATAGTCGTTACTGTCCCAGTGGACGGAAATGCTGCGACTTCAGCCTTCATTCCATCCTGAAGACTTTCACCCTCCGGATTGGTGTTCCAATTTACCAGACTTCCGCCGTGGGAAACGTTTTGTTTTCGAAATTGCGGCCACGAATCGCCGTGCCTTGAACTTATGCCTTTTGAGACGCACGACTGCAGAATGTGGGAGAAGCGAATCGGGGAAAGTATCAGGGACTTGGCGAAGATCCACACTGATTTGCTCCGCTGGAGTCCTAGTCGAAGCCCCGTACCTGTTGAGTGAACCGCATAAAGCATGCGACTTTCCCCCACCAGAAGTTCACCGCTCTGAACCTGGACGAACATTGTTGTCGCAGAGATCGTCAAGGGTACAATATCGGTGATCATGCGAATGCTCCTGGACATTCTGGGGCAAATCCTGCGGACGCTGTGGGCGCACAAGTTACGCTCGTTCCTCACCATGTTCGGCGTCGCCTGGGGTGTGGGATCGTTGCTGTTACTCGTCGGTCTAGGCGAAGGCTTCCGCTCGGGAAACAAGCGCAATCTGGCCGAGTTCGGCGAAAACATCATGTTCATTTTTCCGGGCCGAACTCCGGTGGTCGCGGGAAATATGAGCTCCGCTCGCAACTATCTGCTCACTTACCAGGATTATGCGGATATCCGCGGGGAAGCTCCCCATGTCCGCAATGCTTCGCCTGTGCTTTCCCGCGATGACGTTCGTGCGGTCAGCGAATTCGCCACCGCCAACGGCCAAATCGTCGGAGTAGAGCCTCAGTACAATGAGATCCGTTATCTTCCTCTCAAGCAGGGACGCTGGTTCAATCACTTGGATGAGACTCAGAGACGAAACGTGATCGTCCTGGGCGACGAACTGACCAGAAATCTATTTCCCGGACGACCCGCGGTTGGCGTAACCGTTCTCCTCAACGGCATCCGGTTCGAGATCATCGGCACGGTGAAACGCATTGGCCGCGGCGACGAAAACCTGACCAACATGCGCGGCTACATTCCCTTCCAGGTGATGGCGACCTACTTCCCGCTTAAGGGCGAGAACCATCAAAACTCAATCTCGCTGATCAACTATCAGCCTCGCGTGCCTGCTGTTCACTTGCTGGCAAAGGAAGAAGTGCACAAGATCATCGCCCGTAATCACGGTTTCGACTACCGGAATGAAGACGCATTCGAAAACCTGGATACCGTTGAGCAGGCCGAGATGATTGGCAAGATTTTCGATGCGATGAACATGTTCCTGGGCACTGTGGGACTGGTAACCCTTACGCTGGGCGCCATTGGTGTCATCAACATCATGCTTGTGGCTGTTAGCGAGCGCACCCGCGAGATCGGATTGCGTAAAGCCCTGGGCGCCACCAACCGCAGTATTCTGGTCCAGTTCTTCTTGGAAGGAGTTCTTCTTACGTTATTTAGCGGACTGATCGGTATGGGACTGGCTGGCGCTCTGATGGCGCTGCTTGGCATGCAACCAGGACCGGGGGGATTTGATCCTCCCAAGCTGGTGCCCGCGTCCGCGATTCTGGCGATCGGTAGCTTGACGCTGGCAGGGGTCGTCGCGGGACTGTATCCAGCGCGCAAGGCCGCCATGCTGCAGCCCGTGGAAGCACTGCGACAGGAATAAAACTTAGGGCTAAGACGATGCTAGGTGATTTGCTTCGGGAGGCTTATGGCGCCATGCAGTACAACCGTCGGCGCACCGCCCTTACCATGCTCGGCATGGCCTGGGGCATAGCCACAGTCGTCTTGCTGCTTGCTTATGGCAACGGCTTCGGCAGAGCGTGTGCCAACATCTTCGCCAACTTCGGCACCAAGCTGATGATCATGGTTCCAGGCCGCACTTCCATGCAGGCCGGCGGCCAGAAGGCCGGAGCCCCGGTACGCTTTACTCTGTACGACATTGACGTGCTCACTAACAATATTCCTCAGATCGCTCAGATCACGCCCGAAGCATCGAAGCAGGCAAACATCCAATACGAGACTCGGACCTTTAACTTCAACGTTACCGGCAACTATCCCAACGTCATTTCCATCCGCGCCCTCAAACTGGCGGAGGGACGCTTCTACAACCCGGAGGACGAGATGCAGCACGGCCGCGTTGCAGTAATCGGCTCCGAGGCCAAAGAAAAGCTCTTCTCAGGACGTAACGCCCTGGGCGAGAGAATCCGCGTCGACGGCCTTAGCGTTGAAGTCATCGGGGTCGTAAGCCCCAAAATGCAGGCCGGCGACGACAACACGAACCGCTTGATCTACATCCCCTTCACCACCATGAGTGACCTCAAGGACACGCACTACCTCGACTCCATCTGGTTCAACTATGACACCACCGCCTACGAAGGCTTGGAACAGTCCGCTCGCAGGGTGATGGCCATCGAGCACAAGTTCAATTCGACTGACCGCCGTGCGATGTTCGTGTTTAACCTGATGGAACAGGTCCACCAGTTCGAACTCATTACACTCGGCCTAACCATTCTGTTGGGTTTCATCGGTACGCTCACGTTGGGCATCGGCGGCGTCGGCCTCATGAACATCATGCTGGTCTCGGTGACGCAGAGAACCCGCGAGATTGGAGTCGAAAAGGCGCTCGGCGCGCGGAGGAAGCATATCCTCTTTCAGTTTTTGGCCGAATCGCTCACTATTACGTTCATCGGCGGCGCGCTGGGAATTGTTTTGGCCTATGGAGTCTCGTTTTCCGTCGGAAGGGTCACGCTGTACAGTGCCATGGCAAAGAACGCGGAAGGCGGCGACGTCAGCCTGATTATTGCTCCGAGTACTTTGATCGTGGCCACACTCATCCTCAGCGCCGTAGGGCTAATCAGCGGTATGGTGCCCGCCATTCGTGCCTCGCGCCTGGATCCGATTGAGGCCCTCCGATACGAATAAACAATGATCTGCACCTGCTGCTCTACAACTCCTCCAGCTACATCTGCCGTCACAATGGTTTAGGGAAAGCCGCCTGCGCTTCGCGCTGGAAGTGGGCCAGAGCTTGTGGATCGGCGCCCACTTCGTCAGGCAGAAACATGAGCGCAACGAAACGGTGAAGACGAGTGTCTTCAGCCTTGTAGGCCACACCCATTCCGCCGCCGCTGAGTTTCTCGAGGATGTCGAAATGGTCTGGCCGATCACAAGAGATCGATTGGCCCCACCTCTCGCACATGAATTCCACATTCATCAGTCGCGCGGTGTTGGTTGCCGCGCCATTGACGCTTTCCCGCCCCTATGGTGTGTTATTAGAATTGGAAATTATGAGAGCAATCGAGAGCTCGAATCTGCGGGTGGATGGCATCGTCGAGACCTGCATCAACGTCACGGAGATCAATCGCGCGCGCGAATTCTATCAATTGCTATTCAATTTTGAAGCCATGGCCAGCGACGAGCGCTTCTGTGCTTTGCGGGCTGGTCCAGATGTGCTCCTGCTCTTCACTCAGGGCGGGTCTAACGATCCGGTCGTCATTCGCGGAGGCATTATCCCTCCGCATGAGACACGCGGACCAGGCCACCTCGCCTTTGCCATTTCCTCGGACGCGCTCGAGACTTGGCGAACGCGACTGCGCGAGTGTGGAATCGAAATTGAATCGGAAGTTCAGTGGGAGAGAGGTGGTGCCAGTTTGTATTTCAGGGATCCGGATGCCAACTTGCTTGAGCTTGCCACTCCAGGCGTCTGGCCCAATTATTGAACCTGCGAACAGGATCAGCGTTGAAGTCCAAGCCGTGTTTGAGAGCTCGGATCTCGACGGTACTGCGCGGTGGCCATACGCGCGTCTCTCGGAGATGCCCCAATACTCACGGTGCTTAGTGCCAACGTGCCCCCGGCTTCTTCAGGTAATGCCGGAAGACGTATCCCCACGGGATAATCGGGATCAAGATCACGCCCAACGCGATCGCTGTGAAATCCTCTGTGAATTGCGCCGTGTGCACGCCCGCCCGCCATTGCGGTAGCCCGTAATCGATGAGCCAGATTGTCTTCCATACCAGCTCGAAGAGAAGTATCGGAAGCATCTGCAGCGGGTAGCGAAGCCCGAAACATGCAAGCACCCACAGTCCGCCGAGCATGCTCGGGATTACCCCGCGCGCCGTCGGCTCATGGCCTATCAACTGCGGCAGAAACACGATGGCGCCGCCGATGACCAGCAGCAGGTACATCGCGCGCAGTATGTAGAGCCGAGTGAGAGAGACTTCGCTCTCGATGGGGGCCGCAGCGGACGGTGAAACAGTGGCAGCATTCAAAGTCATTTCAAATCTCCAATCTCATCAAGTGACACGGACGGTCGTTCTCCGGCGCCGGAATCGTGTCGAAATTCCAGGAGGTCGCCCGGTTGGCAGGCGAGCGCTTCGCAGATTGCCTCAAGCGTCGAGAAGCGGATAGCGCGCGCCTTGCCGGTCTTCAGGATCGACAAGTTCGCGAGCGTGATATCGACGCGCTCGGCGAGCTCGGTCAGCGTCATACGCCGGTCGTGCAGCAGGTCGTCGAGCTTGACGAGAATGGCCATCAGACCGTGCCCTCCAGATCCTCACGCATGCGTGTCCCTTCAAGGAACAGCTGCGCGAGCACGAACAGCAGCAGGATGGCGAGCCAACCGGTGAGATCGAAATTGCCGTTGATGCGCAGCGGCATTTCTTTGGTCGAGACCGAGGAGGCAATCGCGACGACGCAGATGTGGAGCAGCTCGAGGCCGAGAAGCGCCCAAGCGATCCTCCGCAGCCGCCCGGCATTGTCCATGGTGAATGGCTCGCCCGTGCGCACCGATTCGACGATCCTAAGCAGCCGGCTGAACACCACGTAAGCGATGGGTGTGCCTACGATGCCGATCACCATGATTGCGCGCATCCCGGCAACCACGCGCTCGTGACCCGCGACCGCGCCGACGCCGAGCGCGCGCCAAGTCCATTCCTCAGCCTGGAAGCTGATCGCCAGCAGAGCGAAGATCAGTGCTCCGAGAATCCAGTTGAGGACGATTAGGATCCGCAAAGTGGCCCAGGTCGCGAGTAGCGCTGTCGAATGTTTCATGGTGGGTTCCAACGTAATAGTTATCGAAAAACGATAAACTATTTATCGTTTTTCGGCAAGTCCGCGGCAATCTGCTCCTTAATTGCCCATCGAAACATCGCCTCTCCGGCCCTCGTGACTTGATTTGTATGCCTGGCGGGCAAGAACGTACATTCGGAGGGCAGCACCGGTGGAACTTAGCAAACCTGGCATGTCACTGAAAATACGTTTGTTAGCGGTATGCGCGATGGGGCTTACCAGCGTTTGGCGCCGATTTGCCGGGTTTCGGGACGTGGGGTGGCCCAAATGGGACGGGGGCATTTTGGGGCTGATATTACGTAAATGATTAATAATAAATTACTTACAAGTTTGTTCGGGGTATTCCGACATCAGAAGAGAGGATTCTCAAGGTTTTTGGGGGTATCCCCGGCACTAGTTTCCAACCACCCTTCGCTTATGTGCGGCCTGGCTCCACAGCTCGAAACCTCCCCGGAACGCATTCTCATTGTTTCCGAGACGGGTGCCGGGTGGCAGCTTCTTAAGCTTCGCAGTGTTGCCACCTCCTAGCACAACCTCTTCCGGTTCCAAGGCTCCACGAAGTAACGCGACCACCTTAGCCACGTGCCGTTCCCACTTCTTCCGACCCAACCGCTTCAGACCACGAATCCCCAGATAATCCTCGTACGTCTTCCCGCGCTTATAAGGCAAGTGTGCGATCTCCATCGGTTCTAACGCTCCGTCTGCAATCATGGCGGAGCCCAATCCGGTGCCTAAGCCGAGGAAGAGGAGCTTGCCTCCCCTGTAGCTGCCAAGTGCCTGCATGGCCGCATCATTAATGACCTGTACGGGTCGGCCAAGCGCCTTAGGAAAGTTGAAACCGACCCAACCCCCTCCCAAGTTGTGTGGTTCCCGCAAGGGGCGTCCGTGTCACGACCGGACCGGGGTAGCCAACCGACACTAGATCATATGGAAAGTTCTTCATGGCTGACTTGACCTGCCGGACCATTACCTCCGGCGTCAGAGTTGGCCCGGAAGGAATGATGATGGGCTGCTTCATGCCCGAGACGAGCAGTTTCACGTGCGTACCACCAACGTCTATGACCAGAATTGGCCGACTCGTCTTCATCTCATCCTTTGCGAATCTGATGGACAAGGTATCCCACTATTGCGATGTTGATCAGAAGCACCGCAATCTTAACCGAAGTTGGATGGCGGTAGATCTCGTAAATTTCAATCGGAATTGTTGAACTCGTGATTATTTCCCTTAACCATTCAGCTCAGCGTTTCTCGGGCCATAGACCGATCCCAGACTTCCTCAAGCGCAGCATCGATGAAGTGATTATTTGGGTCGAGCTTAAGCAATTCCACCCAATGCTCAACTGCCTCAGCTACGTCCCTTGCGGAGCAGCTTCAGAGCGCCGATCCCGAGCGCGATCAGCAGGCCAGCTTTTAGTAGCTTGAACAGTGGATCAGCCCGAAGCGCAGGTTCATCTTAAAATTAGGCGCCTGGCCAGAGCCCTGGATCTAAACAGCGCAAAAACATCCTGGGGCCCGTGTCGCAGATTGGCCTTAGAACCGAATGACTGGCCATTCTTTCTTGCCAACCTGTGAAACCAATAACAACTTCGTGTAAGGATATTCCAACTCTGAAACTGGCCGTCGTCGCTTCTGAGCAATAACGTTGAAGCCTTCGCTGCCCAGAATTGTCCTCAATTCCTTTGTCGAATACAGGCAAACAAGCAAACTCTTGCCGGGACAAAGCGGCTCAGGGAATTGGACGTCACCCTTTCCTTCTTGCATGATCAGGCCGAAAATGCCGTTGGGCACCAAGGCCTTTCGAATGTTCTTGAGAACAGTTCGTAAGTCCTCCCGGCCCATGTGAAAGAGCGAGTATCCGGCCCAGATCGCGTCGAAATGACGAGTCCCGTAATTAGAATTCCGAACGTCCTTACGGGTGAAACGTATGTCAGGATAGGCTCGCCTTGCCACGTCAATCATGCCACCGGACAGGTCTATGCCTTCTACCTTCATTCCGTGGTCGAAGAAATACTTTGTGCCGCTACCCGTTCCGCAGCCCACGTCCAGCAGTCGCGCACCGCTTCTCAGATGGGAGAGAAACTCATTCAGAAATGGCCGATCCGGATTTCCGGACTCGTAATGATCGGTGTAAGCTTCCGCCAGCGCGTCATAGACCTCGTTTACCTGCCGGTCAACGGATCTGCCGGTGGCGGACTTCGCGACCCGGCTCCGAAGAGGTCCTTCGATTTTCACAGCAGCCGACTTCATGGCGCTTACGCTCGCTGTTCTGTTGACCTGAGCATGTTGTGACACGCGAATCTTAACCCAAATTTAGGCTCCGGCCGTCATCACTTCACCGAAACACTCAACCTAGATGCCATCAGGTTCGTTGCCGTGTGCCTCGGGTAAAATCCCACGGAAAAGGGAACTCCCAGTGCCATTGGCTCGTATTCATTCCCGGCACGCAAGGTGACTTCTATGAAACTTCTAGTCCGCTCAATCTGCCTCTGCTCCCTCTTTTTGGTTAACGTGCTTGCACAAGGACCGGTGAAAGTTGTGGAAGTGGGGCAAGATCACTTCGAGGCGGATTTCCCATCGGACGGACAAATACGAATGCATATTCGGTCTGGGGCGATCAGAATCATGGGAAGCGACGAAAAAAAGATTCAGGTCCACTATAGCGGGAAGAATGCTGACCAGCGGAAGGACGTTAGAGTGAGCTTGAAAGCCAGCGGGGAGGTGGGCGAACTGAACATCAGCGGAGGGCCACACAATGAGTTCAAAATCGAAGTTGGAGTTCCGAAAAGCTGCGAACTCTACCTGCGCATAGTGGCGGGCGAGGTCGAGGTGACTGGCATCACTGGGGACAAGGATGTGGAGCTCTCCTTCGGCGATTTAACGATCGAAGCTAACCCCGAAGACTACGCTCACGTGGACGCTTCTGTTTATTCGGGTGACTTGGACGCGGAGCCTTTTGCTATTTCGAAAGGGGGATTGTTCCGATCATTCGAGAAGCGGGGGCCCGGCAAATATCGCCTTCATGCCCATGTTGGAGCAGGAGAGCTGATGCTGAAGCAAGGCAACTAACTTTGAAGTGAATGGCGCTGACTGGTCGGAAACGCGAACCTTGAGTCTTTGAAGGAGAAACGGCTGGGCGGGAATTATAGCCAAAGCCCCATCTGCCGGGCAAGTGAGGCCGGGCTGACAGTTGCGACCTTTGCAAAATGGGTAATCGCGAGTCGTTTAAAGGGCTATCGAGTGCTGTGCAGATTTGACTGAAACATTCATGAATAGAGTGCCGCAGAACATCGCCTGATAATGGCTTGCACGATAAAGCCACGAACATGGAGCCGAAGTCTCGGCAGCCAGTGCCGAAACATCGGCGGCCCTTCCATAGGTAGAAACTCCATTCTCTTCAATGGGTGGGCCGTTAGCAAGCTCTATACTTTGGCAATGCAACTGCTTCCTGAATCCGTAAATGCGGGAGCCAACACAACGCGCGGATACGCTTCTACTGGCAAGAACTCAAGTCGGAACTGACTGCAATAGAATTATGGGACAGCCACTACTACCAAACCCAGGAACACGATGCCATCGACGAGGATGCTCATCGACAACGACAAGAGAGACGAGAGGAACTCTTGGGTGAGATCCTGCGGATTGCGGGAGCTGACCCTCGAGTTTTCCGGTTAAGCTTTCTTTGAACCCTATCTTGTCTGGCCTGTTGCCAACTCCTTAAGGAGACCTCACATGCAACGCCGTATTTCGGACAGTGTTCCGCGCTGTATTCCTGCCGCCCAGTATGTTCGAATGTCAGACGACGGTCAGCAGTTCTCCATCGATAATCAGAAAGCGGCAATCCACGATTACGCGGAACGCAATGGGTAAAGCACTGGGAACCGCTCGTCTGATTCCCAGTGACCCGAGCAAATGGAGTTAAGGTATGGGACAGCGTAAGCTACGGTTTTCAGCCTTTGCAATGTGCCTTTGGTCACGCGCTGTGTCTGGCGCAATACCGTCAAATTTCCAAAATCCTGGCGGTGGAAAGCCATCCTGGACCGGGTGGCGGTTTATCTTGGAAGGTGACTAAAGGGATATCAGGCAGAATTATTTGCTCGTGCTAGATTTGCTCAACAGCAATTTGAAGAGGTGGCTATGAGCATTGATGGGCTAATTTTCGTTGAAATTCGCCGTTACCAAGGCAGTCGAAGTTTTATCGTGGATGTCAGAGACGATCGTGACAAGCCTTCAAAGACGGACACATTCGAGAACGAAGCTTCGCTACTGGCTTTTCTGAGGAGTTTCAATCTGGAGAGATGGACACCAGAACAGGTACTAGAACAGCTGAATTTTCCTCTGAGAAAAGATGAGAAATCACGCCAGTTCCTGGTGATAGCGCGGGAAGCCGTCAAGGGTGCAGTTGCTGGAAAGGGATAAAAAGAGATTGATAGCCGATGGCCTGTGAGGACTAAAGACTGCACACGGAACGCTCTGGCGATCTCGCCTATTAGCCGCTTGCCTAACCGATTACCTCCGTTACTCCCCGTAACACCACCTCAGGACCGTTGCCGATCCCTCGGCTTCGGCGCAAACTCAATGCGAATAAGGGAATAATACAAATGCGATCAAGCCGACAAAGAATGGCAGCTCAAGATGGAGACTGCTATTCCTGGTTGCTCCCAACGACCCTGTGTCTGATCTTAATTGCTTCCCTTATCTCGGTTGGACTCAGAACAATTTCGTACACTCGCGCCCTTCACGCCCTTCAGGGCGCATCGACACCATCGGCTAGCGACCCTAGGCTTCGGTAGTTGGGCTGTCAGGGGCCTCCTTCCGGTTGCCGGGCCGCCAACATTTCCCGCGAACAGGGAAAAATACAGGGAATTGTCCGTTTTTCCGCCGATCGTCTGCTGATTCTGTGCCGAAGTCGAAGAGATAGAACCGCCAAGGCAAGAACTTGACCATTGATCGAACAGGGAAACATCATGGAGGGTATGTAGCAGCATTCAGATTGTGAGTGGCGGACATGGCATATCGGAACTCCATTGGCGTTACCTTGGTTACCTTCAGATCGCCTCCTCTTGCGACTAAGCTTGAGCTTCGCGACTATGAAGCGCTGCATTGCAATGGCACTCTTGGTTTGTTCATCAACTAGCGTCGTCGTCCTTTCTCACCGTTCCTCATTCGCCCAGCAAGACGAGTCGGAAGTTGCGCGCAAAGTGCTGAGCAAGGTGGCTCCGACCTACCCCGATCTAGCCCGCAAGACAAACATCCATGGAACCGTGAGGCTGGGGGTCGTCATTGCGCCCGATGGCAGGGTAGAGTCCACCAGAGCGATTGGCGGGAATCCGGTGCTGATCCAGGCTGCGGTTGATGCAGTTCGCAAATGGAAATACGATGCAGGTCCTCAGCGGACCAACGAAGTGGTCGAACTGAAGTTTGATACTCGCTGAAATACCCATACTTTCTCCTGGCGACGCTAACGCATGCCCCGAATTGTGCGACCGGACGAGCAATGACCGCTCCTACTGCTCGCCGCACACTTCGGAATGTGCTTATTCCAGTGCTGTCGGATCTTTGGCTACCCGTTTCCTTGGCTCAACGCGTGCCTTTCCGGTCAGCAACCAATCCACAGATTTTCCAAACTCTCGGCTGATGGCCAGAGAATCCCCGGGACCATTGATGGAAATTTTTCGCCGGACGGTCACTGGTTAGCCTATTTTTCCGATGAGACCGGACAGCCGGAAGTTTACGTTGTTCCATTTCCGGGGCCGGGTGGAAAATATCAGATTTCACATGGCGGCGGATGGATCGTTCGCTGAGACAAGAAGGGCGACCTCTTCTTTTTGACCATTGGCAACCAATTGATGAAAGCGGAATTGAATCTGACCGGACAATCTTTGCAGGTGAAAGCTCTCCGCCCTCTGTTCCAGATGGATCTCGTGGACACGCCCGCTCCTTTGTTCGACGTGACCGCGGACGGCCAGCGTTTCCTTGCAGTAACCCCAGCCCGTGCCGAATCCAGCTCGATCAGCTTGCTGCTCAACTGGCCTGCACAACTGCACAAGTAATTTATGCGGGTCAGGATCTAACAGCCGCCTCTAAAGCGAGGCGTCAGATAAGGAATTCCGTTTCGCGGGCGCCTAACAAACGCGTTGGCCTCGTTAGTTTTGACAGCTCTGCCTTGTTTACGGGCAAACCGGAAGTTATTCGGGCTAGAAGTCGGCTTAGCGGAGATCGCCGTTGATCTCCTCCAAGCCCGTTTCTGGACCGGAGGAATCGAGTGCAGAATCACCCGCGGCGAGAAGTAGCAAAAATAGAAGTTGAGCTGGAATAAAAAGGGGTGACAATGCGTTTAAGAACTCGGAATGGTGGACCCGCATGATGTACATCCGATTTCTAGGTTCCGTCTTTGTCATCCTTCTGCTGGTAGCTGCAGCCATAGCCCAGGAGTCCTATGACCAAGTCCTTCACCATTGGGATTATGACAAGAATGCCCCGCTGAATATCAAGCAGGCTGGAGTTGACGAGCGTGACGGAGTCACGATCTATGACATCTCTTTCTCAAGTCCCGTCAGTGATCGGAGCGGAGCCGTCGGCCCGAACGGCGGCAAGGTTACCGCCTACCTGGTAGTCCCTTCGGGACAAGGCAGGTTTCCGGCAGTGATCTTCGGGCATTGGTGCATGCCCGGGTCTGAGAAGAAGAATCGCACCGAGTTCCTCGATGAAGCTATCGTGCTGGCGCACTCTGGGGTCATCTCACTACTGCCCGACCATGTGATCGTTCATCCTGGCTTTGTGGAAGACAACACACCTCTGAACGACCAGCAAATTGCGGTGGAGGTGCAGCAGGACGTGAACCTCCGGCGCGGTGCCGACCTCGTTGTCGCGCGCAAAGACGTTGATCCCAACCGTCTTGCCTACGTCGGTCACAGTTGTGACGGCTCCGCCGGTGGCTTCCTGAGTGGCACAGAAAAGCGCTTCAAAGCCTTTGTCATCATGGCCGGTGATCTCTCTTTCGAAATCGATAAGAAAACGAAGTCCTTCCAGGAATATCGGCAGAAGATCGGACCGGACAAATTCGATGCCTTTGCTGCCAAGTATTTCTGGATGGATGGTGGAAAATACGTCTCCCACGCTGCACCAGCGGCAATGTTTCTACAGTACGCAACCGACGAACCGTTTTTGAATGGCGAACTGGCGAAGCAATACTTCGAGATCGTGAGCGAGCCCAAGAAGCTCAAGATCTATGAAGCACCGCACGCGCTCAACGCCGAAGCCACTCGCGACCGCATCGCTTTTCTCGCGGAGCAGCTTTCCTTCAAGCTGCCGGACGCCAAAGCTGTAGCCGCTATCCCAGTTCTCGCTCAACCGCCCTGGCCGAAGTCTCCGCAATAGCCCAGCGCGACCTAATAATCTATGAAGTACTGAAGATACGGAGACGATAGGAGCGTTCGCAAAAGACCCGGCGTCGAGATTTGACTCTTGTCCTGAAGTCGGCTTCGAGGAGATCATTCATTGATCCCCCAAGCCCGTTTCTGGCCAACTTCCGGATTACCAACAATTGGGCAGTTAATGTTCAAAAAGGCTGTTGCTAACAACCGCGGCGAGTGCTCTAAACGCGTTTCGCTGTCGTGGCCGTCATGTATGACTGACAGAGGAGCACGAGTTGCTCTCGCGCTTTTCGGACCGTCGCAGGGGATGGTCCAGCCTCCAGCAAGGAACGCATCGCGCCCGCCATGGCTGAAAGCATTACGTCGATGGCGAATTCGTCGGGTGGTGACTTGACGTCAGACGCCGTCTCCAGCATCGCCTCAACAGTTTTCCGAGACCGTTGGTTGATCCGTTTGATCAAGGCGGAGCCACCCACGTCGGCAGCGACCTGGTAGAGGGCTACAGAGATGTCTGCGCGGTCAATCTTGGCGTCGACGAACCCCCACCTGTTGGGCGATATTTGCGATGTGGATCACACTCCACAAAGGTGTTTTCCCGTGGGCAAGAAGGTATTAGGGCCATTGTCGCCCTCGAGCCACAACAGGAACTGCGCCCCTGCGACTGTCCATCCTAAAGGCTTACCGGCCGACCTGAAAATCAGCTCGGCAGCCGTGATCGACCCAAATTCCACGACGGTCAAAGCCCCAACTGCGGTCTTGCTCGCACGACGAGTCGCTGCGTTGCTTTACTAGCTGGACCCCGCCATGTGTGTCAGCCGGGCAATAATGTCTGCCGCCGTCATCCGACGAGCACGAGATGACGCCGCCCTGATCTGACCCCCCGTCCGGGTAGGGAGTGACCGCAAAATCCGCGCGACAGCCGTGGTCCACCCAAATACCCCGACGGTCAGACCCCCAAGCGTACCCCTCCTGGCAGGGAGAGTTGCTGCGCTGCTTCACCAATTGAACTCTACCTTGCAAGTTCGCTGGACAATAATGCCTGCCGCCGTCATCCGACGAGCACGAGATGACGCCGCCCTGATCTGACCCCCCGTCCGGGTAGGGAGTGACCGCAAAATCCGCGCGACAGCCGTGGTCCACCCAAATACCCCGACGGTCAGATCCCCAGCCGTAGCCCTCCTGGCAAGGAGAGTCGCTGCGCTGCTTCACCAATTGAACTCTACCTTGCACGTTTGCTGGACAATAATGCCTGCTGCCGTCATCGGACGAGCACGAGATGACGCCGCTCTGATCTGACCCTTGGTTGTCGCCTCGATACCCGTCGTTGTCTCGATCGCGATCACGATCACGGTCCCGATCCCCGTAACCTCGCTCTGCTTCGATCGCGAAATCAGCTCGGCATCCGTGATCCACCCAGATGCCCTGGCTATCCGAGCCCCAGCTGTAACCTTCCCGACAGGCAGATTCGCTCCGCTGCTGAACTAACCGAACCCGGCCTTGCGCATTCGCCTGACAATAATGCCGCTTGCCATCGTCGGACGAACACGAAATAGTCTGCGCTGAGGTGCGCGGAATGAAAACCCCGAGCGCGGCCACGACCAAGCCAAAGTGAACCCAATTCTTTGTGTTAAACATTCCTACCTCCTGAAGGCGATCGACACTCGCTTGAATAAATACTCCTTCGTAGAGCGAGGCCTCGCTCGGCGATCACTGAACAGCCCTACGTAACTATGTGAAGTAGTATCCGAATTCACCGGGGACGAGACTGTACAAAATTGCTCACCTTAGGCATTTTCCGGATCATCGGTGCTGAGCAATCACCAAGTACATCAGTCCAGAGGCCCGCCAGTTTCATTCCGGGCCACGTTTGCTCCGCGCAGACGCCCAACTATTGCAGCCCCCGGCTACCACTTGCTTATCGCAAGTACCCTCCAGACATGCGCGGCCAGTACTAATGGCAAGCAGCACACTGTGACCGCGCCGATTATCAAAGCCAGGATAAACACCCAATCACGCCACTTTTTGCTGTTGCGGTCGTTCTCTTTCGCGAACTATAAAGATTAAAGTTGCGGCGATTTGTGGCGAGGATGCTGTTTGGCGGGAGTCATTGCATGCCGGAGGGGTCAGGTGTACATTGGCCGTCTCTTCAGAGGCCCCAGGGAAAACCAATCCTAGAATTCCATGGAGGATACGCAATGAAGAAACTACTCTTGTTTGGACTGCTGATTGTGCTGGTCGTTTCCGTTCCAGCGATCGCACAGAATGTCTTCGACGGCACGTGGAAGTTTAATCTCAACGACGCGCAATTCCCCAAAAAACCCGACGTTTTTCTGCTGCAAGACGGGATGTATCACTGCAAGACCTGCGTGCCCCCGATCGATGTAAAAGCGGACGGCCAGGACCAGCCGGTCGAGGGACACCCTTACTTCGATAGCGTCAGTATAAGAGTGGTGGATGATCGGACCATTGAGGAGGTCGACAAGAAGAACGGGAAGACCGTCGCCACCTCCAAAACCGTAGTGTCTCAGGACGGAAAGACAGCGAATTTCGAGTTCACCGACAGTAGCAACACAAACGCCGACCCGGTCACGGGCAAGGGAACCGTAACGCAAGTGGCCAAGGGCCCTGCGGGTTCACATGCAGTGTCCGGCTCCTGGGTCACCTCGAAGATGGAGACCCTCTCCGATAACGGACTCACGGTTACCTTCAAGGTGGAAGGCGATAGCCTGAGCATGACCAACCTGACCGGGCAGTCCTATGTTGCAAAGTTGGATGGCACGGATTCGCCGTACAAAGGAGATCCCGGGACTACCAGCGTCTCCGTGAAGAGCATGGGAAAGAACACGATCGAGGAAACCGACAAGCGCGACGGGAAGGTGATCAGCGTCGCGAGTTGGACAGTGGGTCCCGACGGCAAAAGCATGACCCTCAAGGTCCAGGACAAGTTGCACGGGTCCAACAGTCAGTTTACGGCGACCAAACAGTAGGCTGATCCAAGCGGTGAGCGACTCGAACGGGATCAAAAGCTCATTTGCCGAGCAGCGGTGAGAAACGAGACTCGACGCGCCTGTAAGGTGGTCTGAGGTCGCAGGTCGGAGATGCCCGCACCGCTCGCCGCGTGCCTAGCCAGCCTTTTGGCAAATCAAGGGGAAGGTACCTGGATGTAGTCGAGAAACCGGAGGTGGCCGATCCTAAACAAGGCTTTTGCCCGAGTCGGCGGATCTTGGGTCACCGCTTCACTTGCAGCTCGCGTCCCTATTTGACCACTCGAGCTGCACCGTGTAGTTTCCCATTTTCTTGGTCTGCCAGGCGCAGATATCGCCAATCTCGCCGTGCGTGTCGTCGTACCATCCCTGGCCCGGTACCGGATCGGTGATCGCTTCGCAGAACTCGTGCGAGCTGGTGGTAGTCAAGGCGTCCAGGTTAGTCAGCCCGCCCAGGCACCCCGCGCAGTTCGGAAAGGGCATCACGGCGTAGTAAATGCCGCTTCCGAAAGTGTCGTGATAGCCGCAGAACGCCTGGCAGGAACGAGATCCACCCTGCACCACCGCCGTTCCCGGCGGAAGGTAGATGAAATAGAGAGTGTTGGCGTCGGCCTGCGGAATGGAGGAGTTGCTCTTGATCTCCTGTTGCAACATCTTCTGAATTGCCGCATCGGTGACTGCGTGGGACAGTGTGGGCTGGGTGATCGTCACCGTGCCGATGAACGATCCGTGCCCAATGGGTTGGCTCGGCACGCTATATTCCGCAAGCTGATCTATTAACGCGCTGCTCACCGCAAACCTGAAAAACTGGTTGATCTGGTTCGCCAGGTCCGAGTTCGGACTGGTCTGCCACACCTGCCCCCAAAAAATCGAGAACACTTTTACCGAGTCGAGCAGCGGCCCCCCCCGGTAGGTGAGTTGTGCGGCCGGAGGAGCCGCAATGCCTGCTGATGGCCGGTACAGTTCGCTCGGCAGGTGCAAAGGAACAATTCGGATCGGATCATTCATGCGCGGAACTGTCTTATTTGTCCTGCGCGTGACTTCTTTGTTTGTGGTGTTTGCAACGCGTTTCACAAGCCACCCCCGTCCGATCATCTCTATCTGCAGTCGGTCGAGACCTCATATCCCGCATCGCTCAACACCGCGACGATGTGTTCCCTGAGACCGTCGTCAAACTCTACCACCAAGACTTTCCCTGCTTTGTCGTTCATAACGCCCGTCTCTAAGGATGGTGCCAGACTGTCCCAGGATTCAATTCACGCCGGATCGGCGTCCGTCTTGCCTCGGCCCTGGTTCGAAGCTCTCCACCCCGCACACTTCATCATTTTGTCGGGTTTTGAGATCGGGGGAGCGGTCTTCGCGGACGGGCCGTTCGTCATGAATGAGCGGCGCCAGGTCGAGGATGCGGTCGCCCGCTACCAGTCGGGAGCGATGGGACATCTAGCATCGCTCCCCGAGAGTTAACCAGGCTCAGCGATACCAGATGTCGCTTACAGTTTGAGTTCCTCTGGTTCGCGAGTACTAACTCAATCAACAACTGTTCGGAAGGGGCGATGCACTGCCCCGTTGCCCGGATCAGTAACGACAAGGCGGCTTTTGGGAAGTCATTGAGCTCCCGCTTAGCCGGATGAGCAAGAGGGCGAGGTGAAAGAGGCTGGTAAGAACCTGGATGGCGCATACCACGAGACCGACGAACGCAAATGTGCGACGAAGGCCACGCTGGCATTCTGTCAGAACGTGAATATGCCGCGTCGCAAGGTGATCCGAGGGGCTAGAAAAACTTGCCACCAGGTCGTAGCGGCACAAAGCAAAGGCCCCGCCGTAAGTCGAAGACTTGCGGGTGACACCCAGATCAATCTTGAAACATCGGTCAAGTGAAAGTGGCAACTCGGGTCAGCGCGCGGTCGCAGCGGATTGCTTTTGTTGTCTGGCAACTACATAAAACGAGGCTTTCAGCCCGTCCCGGAGTTTCAGCGTGCCACTCGCGATGGACGCAATCTTGATTTCATAGTCAGTCTGTAGCAGCGTGAACTCCCCGTATGCCCGTAAACTATCGAGCCCAAACGCGACCTGAGCGACAAGGGTTTGTTTATTGGTCACGCCGTGGACCGTCAAGTCGCCTAAGATATGGACCCGGAACTGTTCGGCCTTCGTTCTAACGGACGTGACTTCAAGGCTCTGAAAACAAATATCTGGGAATTTCGCGCTCTCCAAGACCTCCTGGTTCATCACCCGATGAAGCTCGCGTCGGTCGTCGTCCCTGAGTTCGTCTAAAACCTCAAGAGATGCCGCTTTTATCTTCACCCGCAGGGAGGCATCTTTCAACGTGCCAGGGTCAAAGTTCATCTCCGCGGTCCAATCACGAATGGCAATTTTCGGGCTGTGGGCTACCGCCGTGATTAAACCGCTGGCAAAAGCCTGGACGGTAAATTGGCTCGCCCGCATATCGGCGGCGTAGGAGATACTCACCCCATTAGGCTAGCGGCCTGGAAAGCAGTAATGTTGGAAAATCGGCGGGGCACGATTACCTTAGTCATTTTTTAGATTGATAGAGAATTACGCTTGGCTAGTCGCAGAAGGCTAGTCTGAGGGAACCCGGCGCGTTAAATGGTTTTCCCAAAAGCAGGAGTGCGTTCAGGACCTGGCTAGATTGTAGAGCGGCCTGCATAAGAAAAATGGGTTGAGCTGATGTTGCTGATGCTGTTTCATCGCGGATTTTATCCGAATCTCGTGAGGTCCGCCTTTGCAGGCAACGGAGTCACCGCGGCAGGATCCCTCTTCGCCCGGTTTTCGCACAAAGCTTTATTGTGTTTGCCCTTTGGAAGTCATGGCGTGGGAGCTCTGGGAGATGTTGTCTTCAACTCCTGTTTGGTTTTTGCGCTCATCTGTTTCGCGACAATGCTGTGGCAAGCAGCCCTGCCGAGACGACGACGCTTACGCATTCGATAGCTCCCTCGATTGATCCCTCCCATTCAAGATTTTCCCAGTCGGCGATTCCTGGTGCACCTAGGAATGTGCCTATTCAATTGCTGCCGGATCTTTGGCTACCCGTTTCTTTGGCTCAACGTGAGCCTTTCCGGTTAGCAACCAGTCCACGGATTTTCCAAACTCTCGGCTGATGGCCATAGAATCCCGGGCCCGGATCCAAGGGCCTCGGGCTCGGTATTGCGGAATCTAACACGGCCCCTGCCCCTTGGCACAGCCGGAGCATTTCCCGAGAACAGGGTCTGTTGGCTGAATTGGTGCAGGCTTTATCCAATTGATTCGTAATGTTCCTTTCCACTGGGCGGATAACGGGCAACCCTTCCACATAAGGGAAAGTAGGTCGACGATCCGGGAGTCATCGCGTGGCGGCTCGAACTCAATGTCCGGCCCTTTTGCTTAGCACACTCCGCTGGGACGCGTCGCGGTTCCGGATTCCTGGGACGGGAAAGTCTGCGGGCTTGGCACGGTGTAGGGCGTCGTTCCAGCCAGGTTCGCGGCACATTGCTCGATCGCCTGCTGAACCGCAGGAAGTGTGGAGGGTAGATTCGGAATCGACTGGTCAGGTTTTTGGAAATTAAGCGCGCTCGTGAGATCCCCGACCGTGGCGCGGCGCCAGGCGCTCAAGTTGGGCACTTCAGCACCGAACCGAGACTCTAGGAATCGCAACACCGAGGTGTGATCGAAGAGGTCCGATGACACGAACCCACCTCGACTGAACGGTGAAATGATCAGCATCGGGACACGAAAGCCCAATCCAATCGGGCCGACAATCGCTGGACTGCCGGTTACGGTCGGGTCCGGTACCGCGGGCGCGGTCACGAATTCGCCTGGCGTGCCAAGAGGTGCCGTCACCGGCGCAATGTGATCGAAAAATCCGCCATTCTCATCGTAGGTGACAAACAAAACCGTCTTTGCCCATAGGGCTGGGTTTGCTTTTAGAGCAGTGACGATGAGAGAAAGAATATTCTCACCAAAGATCGAAGGCGCAGGCGGGTGATCCGAGGTTATGACCGACCCCACCAGCCAGGAAACTTGTGGCAAACTCCCAGACACCACATCGGCCAGGAAGTCGACGGGAAACTGGGGTCCGAATGCATTCTGATACAGCAGCGATGCAGGATCTTGAAAAGTCTTGAAGTAGGAGAGAACATTGTCCGAGAGAATCCCGCCGAGAACAGTCTCGTCAGGCGACGAGTAAATCTTCCAAGAAATCCCCCGTGCCTGAAGCTGCTCAGGCATGGTCGTATATGTCAGACGGCCGTAAACGGTTGTGCGGTTTGTGACAATGGTCTGCAAAATTGGTCCACCGTTTTTTCCCTCTGGGTCGAGGGAGGCCGCCATCGTGTACAGACGATTCGGGTCGGTTGGGCCCATCACCGAGCAAAAATAGTTGTCACAGATCGTGAAGGCATCGGCCAGGGCATAGTAATAAGGAAGGTCTGCGCGAGTGTAGTAGCCCATGCTCAATACGGCGTCGTTGGGATTAATGCGGAAATCGCGAGGTCACAAAACCGTCCATTGCGCCGTTGTTCCAGCTCTGATGCTGCGATACCCAGTCGTGGGCGATGTCGTGCGTGCAGGCTGCATTCGTTGTGGAGGTGTCTAGGTGGAATGGCAACAGTGCCCCCACGGGCGAACTCGTCGTGTTCGCTGGATCGGGCTGCTGGAATGCCGCGCTCCGATCGGAAAACCCACGGACGCCGCGGTAGCTTCCAAAGTAGTGATCGAAAGACCGGTTTTCCTGAATAAGGATGACCACATGCTCGATGTCAGTTAATTTGGAGCAAACGGACGGAAAGGAAGGAACCGACGGAGAAGTGATAGAACCACCGCCGCCGCAACCGGGCAAACCCAAAGACCCCAACTGTGCAACAGCCGTCGCAGCTCCGAGTTTCAGTAGTTCTCGGCGAGTGAAATTCCCCATAAGCCTAGATTTTAAGATGCGCTCTCCCGAGCAAAGGTGGGACCGACTACCAGGTCGTCCGTTAGTCGGTCAACCGCAGACGACTTCCATTCCTGACACCTTGGCAATTGTTCTCGGATCAACGGTGTACCCTGAAGTGATTTGCTCCGCTGGAGTCCTAGTCGAAGCCCCGTCGCTGTTGAGTGAACCGCATAAAACATGCGACTTTCCCCCACCATTTGAACCTGGACGAACATTGTTGTCGCAGAGATCGTCAAGGGTACAATATCGGTGATCATGCGAATGCTCCTGGACATTCTGGGGCAAATCTTCCGTACGCTGTGGGCGCACAAGTTACGCTCGTTCCTCACCATGTTCGGCGTCGCCTGGGGTGTGGGATCGTTGCTGTTACTCGTCGGTCTAGGCGAAGGCTTCCGCTCGGGAAACAAGCGCAATCTGGCCGAATTCGGCGAAAACATCATGTTCATTTTTCCGGGCCGCACTCCGGTGGTCGCGGGAAATATGAGCTCCGCTCGCAACTATCTGCTCACTTACCAGGATTATGCGGATATCCGCAAGGAAGCTCCCCACGTCCGCAATGCTTCGCCTGTGCTTTCCCGCGATGACGTTCGTGCGGTCAGCGAATTCGCCACCGCCAACGGCCAAATCGTCGGAGTAGAGCCTCAGTACAATGAGATCCGTTATCTTCCTCTCAAGCAGGGACGCTGGTTCAATCACTTGGATGAGACTCAGAGACGAAACGTGATCGTCCTGGGCGACGAACTGACCAGAAATCTATTTCCCGGACGACCCGCGGTTGGCGTAACCGTTCTGCTCAACGGCATCCGGTTTGAGGTCATCGGCACCGTGAAACGCATTGGCCGCGGCGACGAAAACCTGACCAACATGCGCGGCTACATTCCCTTCCAGGTGATGGCGACCTACTTCCCGCTTAAGGGCGAGAACCACCAAAACTCAATCTCGCTGATCAACTATCAGCCTCGCGTGCCGGCTGATCACCTGCTGGCAAAGGAAGAAGTGCACAAGATCATCGCCCGCAATCACGGTTTCGACTACCGGAATGAAGACGCATTCGAAAACCTGGATACGGTTGAGCAGGCCGAGATGATTGGCAAGATTTTCGATGCGATGAACATGTTCCTGGGCACTGTGGGACTGGTGACCCTGACTCTGGGCGCCATTGGTGTCATCAACATCATGCTGGTGGCTGTCAGCGAGCGCACCCGCGAGATCGGATTGCGCAAAGCCCTGGGCGCTACCAACCGCAGCATTCTGGTCCAGTTTTTCTTGGAAGGAGTTCTTCTTACGTTATTTAGCGGACTGATCGGTATGGGACTGGCTGGCGCTCTGATGGCGCTGCTTGGCATGCAACCAGGACCGGGGGGATTTGATCCTCCCAAGCTGGTGCCCGCGTCCGCGATTCTGGCGATTGGTAGCTTGACGCTGGCAGGGGTCGTCGCGGGACTGTATCCAGCGCGCAAGGCCGCCATGCTGCAGCCCGTGGAAGCACTGCGACAGGAATAAAACTTAGGGCTAAGACGATGCTAGGTGATTTGCTTCGGGAGGCTTACGGCGCCATGCAGTACAACCGTCGGCGCACCGCCCTTACCATGCTCGGCATGGCCTGGGGCATAGCCACAGTCGTCTTGCTGCTTGCTTATGGCAACGGCTTCGGCAGAGCGTGTGCCAACATCTTCGCCAACTTCGGCACCAAGCTGATGATCATGGTTCCAGGCCGCACTTCCATGCAGGCCGGCGGCCAGAAGGCCGGAGCCCCGGTACGCTTTACTCTGTACGACATTGACGTGCTCACCAACAATATTCCTCAGATCGCTCAGATCACGCCCGAAGCATCCAAGCAGGCAAACATCCAATACGAGACTCGGACCTTTAGCTTCAACGTTACCGGCAACTATCCCAATGTCATTTCCATCCGCGCCCTCAAACTGGCGGAGGGACGCTTCTACAACCCGGAAGACGAGATGCAGCACGGCCGCGTTGCAGTAATCGGCTCCGAGGCCAAAGAAAAGCTCTTCTCAGGACGTAACGCCCTGGGCGAGAGAATCCGCATCGACGGCCTTAGCGTTGAAGTCATCGGGGTCGTAAGCCCCAAAATGCAGGCCGGCGACGACAACACGAACCGCTTGATCTACGTCCCCTTCACCACCATGAGCGACCTCAAGGATACGCACTACCTCGACTCCATCTGGTTCAACTATGACACCACCGCCTACGAAGGCTTGGAACAGTCCGTTCGCAGGGTGATGGCCATCGAGCACAAGTTCAATCCGACTGACCGCCGTGCCATGTTCGTGTTCAACCTGATGGAACAGGTCCACCAGTTCGAACTCATTACGCTCGGCCTAACCATTCTGTTGGGTTTCATCGGCACGCTTACGTTGGGCATCGGCGGCGTCGGCCTCATGAACATCATGCTGGTCTCGGTGACGCAGAGAACCCGCGAGATTGGAGTCGAAAAGGCGCTCGGCGCGCGGAGGAAGCATATCCTCTTTCAGTTTCTGGCCGAATCGCTCACCATAACCTTCATCGGCGGCGCGCTGGGAATTGTTTTGGCCTATGGAGTCTCGTTTTCCGTCGGAAGGGTCACGCTGTACAGTGCCATGGCAAAGAACGCGGAAGGCGGCGACGTCAGCCTGATTATTGCTCCGAGTACTTTGATCGTGGCCACGCTCATCCTCAGCGCCGTAGGGCTAATCAGCGGTATGGTGCCCGCCATTCGTGCCTCGCGCCTGGATCCGATTGAGGCTCTCCGATACGAATAGCTCATCGCGCCCTTGGTCCCGGCAGGTTACTGTGGATGTTCGAGGTTAATTTTCCAGCTTTCGCTTGATGTAAGACACGGCCTTCCCCGAACGGCCGATGCCGGGCGCTGCAATGGACCAGCACTGGCTTTCCGAGCCGCTGGTACGCTTTCCAAACCTTCTGCAGCTCGTCATCGGAGAGCGCAGGATGGTTGTAGTTGTGGACTGAAATGTGTTCAGCCCGGAATCCCTCGTTCGATAGCAAGAAAGCAGACCCATTGCGAAGACTTCTGGATAGTCGACGCTGACCATCATCAAGCAGGCAGATGATAGACCGAATACCGAAGCTTGACTTCGCTTTCTTAAGCCAGGCATTGACAACCGATTTAGGTACTTGGCTCGTCGGTTGCTTCTTAAGTCTCGCTCTGGGTCCGCCGGCGAGCTGCTCCTTGGATAATCCACCGAAACATCGGCTCTCCCGTCTGTTATCGGTCGAGAATGTACACCCGTGGCCAAAAATCGACCGAACTAGGGTAAGGGGCATACCTATGAAAATACATGGGTTAGCGCGATCTGGGCGGTAGAGCTTGCCAGCGTTTGGCTGCGATTTCCCAGGGTCTTGGGCGGGTCAGAGGGGATAGGTATAGGGTGATATGATGGATTATCTATGTAAGTCATTGATAACATGATATTTAGTTAAAACTAGCGCCAGTTGCCAAAATCCGCAAAACATGACTAGCCAGCGTTTAGCTGCGATTTCCCGGGATTCGAGAAACTTGGAGTGCGAAATAATAGGATTCTCTTATGCGGCATAGCTCAGGCGGAAAGAGCACCTTCGTTTTCGACATGTACCCAGATTCGACACTCTTCGTTTCCCAGCCTCAGTGCCTACAGTTGCTGACTGGGATCCCACGACGGCCCAGCGTTCGAAAAGTTCGCCAGCATGTAGCCCAGATTCCTGGGAAGATTCCACCAGATGCCGGCGCGCGAGTTTGAGAGCCGGCGAGTGATCGAGCGAGGGGAGTAGAAGCGTCGCGCCACCCACTCCGTTCCGGCTTCGAGCGTTTCCGGTGACATCCGCGCAGGCTCGAAAACGCAGTGCTTTTTCCCGTCGTACTTCGACCAGTCGGTGGTGAGGATCCTTCCATCGGCATTCATTCGATGGAATGTCGGAGTGCCGGGCATCGGCACGACCATGCTGACCGTGGCAACATCGACAGCCGACTCATCGAGAAAATCGGCAGTGCGTCGGAAGATCCCGACGTCGTCCTGGTCGAAGCCGAACATGATGCCAAGGTGGACGGCGACTCTGTTACGATGCAGGTTCGCGATGAGCCGGCGATAGTCTCCGACCCGGTTGTGGGCCTTGTTCGTGGCCTGAAGACTCTCCTGCGAGATCGACTCGAAACCCAGGAAGAGCGCCTTACACCCGCTCCTCGCCGCCAGCTCCACGAACTCTTCGTCGCGCGCGGCATTCGCCGTGCACTGGCTCGTCCACCATTTCCCCAGCGGAGTAAGAGCCCGGAAGAGTTCCTTCGCGTAGCGCGGATTGGCGCCGATGTTATCATCCCAGAACACTACCGCGTGTGTCGGACTCGTCGCGACTTCACGCACAACCTCATCAATAGGACGATACCGGACCGTGCCAGGACCGTAGAGGAGTGGGATGGTGCAGTAATCACATCGATGAGGGCATCCGCGCGTTGCAATGGTGACGGACTTCCCGTAACGGCGTCCCCTGATCAAGTCCCAACGTGGTGTGGGCATGCCGGTGAGTGACGCCTGCCGGGTGGAAACGTAGATAGGCTGCAGCTTGCCGCGGCGAGCATCATCGAGCACGCGCGGCCACGTGTCTTCGGCTTCGCCTGCGACGACTGCATCTGCATGACAGGAGGCTTCTTCGGGAAGTGCTGTCGCGTGCGGCCCACCGATCACCACGGGCACTCCTCGACGACGGAATTCGCGCGCGAGACCGTAGGCGTGAAGAGCGGACGGCGTTGGCGCCGTAATCCCTACAAGGTCTGCCGGTTCGTCGAAGCGCACCGGTTCCACGATCTCGTCGGTGTGAGTGACGCTATGCTCCCCCGGTGTTAGAGCTGCGATCAGCGGCATCGTCAGCTGAGGGAATTGAATCAGGCGCCCGCGGCGCAGGCGTCGTGACTCCGGCGACTCGGCAGTGATCAGGTGAACCCGCACTCGCTCTTATTGAAGTGTTCCGAAATCTGTTACCATGGCGGCCATTCTAACGCGATCAAGAAATTCGACCGATCGAAAGTATCCCGGTGTGGCTTCGGTCAGGCCGGGACGATGTACTTTTTCCACTCGCCCAGCGCTCCATCGATGCTGCGCTGGAGAAAGTCTGGGATCGGTCTATGGCTCGAGGAACGTGATTGTTTGGGTCGAGCCTAAGCAATCCCACCCAATGCTCCACTGCCTCAGCCATGTCCTTATGGAGCAGCTTCAGAGCACCGATCCCGAGCGCGATCAGCAGGCCAGCTTTTACTAGCTGAACAGTGGATCAGCCCGAAGCGCAGGTTCATCTTAAAATTAGGGCGCCTGGCCGAGCCCTGGATCTGCACAACACAAGAACATCCTGGGGCCGTGTCGCAGATTGGCGTTGGAACCGAATGACTGGTCATTCTTTCTTGCCAACCTGTGAAACCAATAACAACTTCGTGTAAGGATATTCCAGCTCTGAAACTGGCCGTCGTCGCTTCTGAGCAATAACGTTGAAGCCTTCGCTGCCCAGAATAGTCCTCAATTCCTTCGTCGAATACAGGCAAACACGCAAACTCTTGCCGGGACAAAGCGGCTCAGGGAGTTGGACGTCACCCTTTCCTTCTTGCATGATCAGGCCGAAAATGCCGTTGGGCACCAGGGCTTTTCGAATGTTCTTGAGAACAGTTCGGAAGTCCTCCCGGCCCATGTGAAAGAGGGAGTATCCGGCCCAGATCGCATCGAAATGACGAGTTCGGTAATTAGAATTCCTAACGTCCTTACGGGTGAAACGTATGTCAGGATAGGCTCGCCTTGCCACTTCAATCATGCCACCGGACAGGTCTATGCCTTTTACCCTCATTCCGTGGTCGAAGAAATACTTTGTGCCACTACCCGTTCCGCAGCCCACGTCCAGCAGTCGCGCACCGCTTCTCAGATGGGAGAGAAACTCATTCAGAAATGGCCGATCCGGATTTCCGGACTCGTAATAATCGGTGTAAGCTTCCGCCAGGGCGTCATAGACCTCGGTTACCTGCCGGTCCACGGATCTGCCAGTGGCGGAATTGGCGACCCGGCTCCGAGACTGAGGTCCTTCGATTTTCATATCAGCCGACTTCATGGCGCTTACGCTCGCTGTTCTGTTGGACTGAGCATGTTGTGACAGGCGAATCTTAAGCCAAATCTAGGTGCCGGCATCGGTTCACCGAAACACTCGACCTAGATGCCATCAGGTTTGTTGCGATGTTAAGTCGGGTAATATCCCACGGAAAAAGGGGAACTTCGAGTGTCACCGCTGGTATTCATCCACGGGACACAAGGTGGCTTCTATGAAATTTCTAGTCCGCTCAATCTGCCTCTCCTCCCTCTTTTTGCTCAACGCGCTTGCACAAGGACCAGTGAAGGTTCTGGAAGTGGGGCAAGATCACTTCGAGGCGGATTTCCCATCGGACGGACAAATACGAATGCATATTCGGTCTGGGGCGATCAAAATCAGGGGAAGCGACGAAAAAAAGATTCAGGTCCACTATAGCGGGAAGAATGCTGACCAGCGCAAGGACGTTAGAGTGAGCTTGAAAACCGGGGGGAGGTGGGCGAACTGAACATCAACGGGGGGCCACACAATGAGTTCAAAATCGAAGTCGAAGTTCCGAAACGCTGCAAGCTCTACCTGCGCATAATGGCTGGCGAGGTCGAGGTGACGGGCATAATAGGGGACAAGGATGTGGAGCTCTCTTTCGGCGATTTGACGGTCGAAGCTAATCCCGAAGACTACGCTCACGTGGACGCTTCTGTTTATTCGGGTGACCTGGACGCGGAACCATTTGCTATTTCGAAAGGGGGATTGTTCCGATCATTCGAGAAGCAGGGGCCCGGCAAATATCGGCTTCATGCCCATGTCGGAGCGGGAGAGCTGCTGTTAAAGCAGGGCAGCTAACTGAAGGGAATGGTGGTGACTGTCGGAAAAGAGAATACGCTCTCGGCGGCTATCACACTGTAGTAAAACTCTAGTAGTTCCATGCTCAGAACCAGTTACATCAGATCATGTCGGTTCAAAACGTGCGGGTTGTAACTGTTTGGAGAATCAAATAGAGTAGAAAATTTTCCAACGGTTCAGAAACTGTCTGTGAACTTGAAAACCGATGTACCCGAAAGGGTAGCCTGTCCACCCCGTTGCCGTAGAACTTGGAAACTAGACCAGCCGACAGCCTAGAAATGGCAGTTTCAGCCCTCTGCGGGCAGGAAATTCAGGCCGTTAACGGCTTGGCGGCAGGGTTCATTTCTTCGGTCTTTTTCAATTAGGTCCCGCTGCTATGGTCCATTAATTAAGTTCAATGGCAAATCCGAATACAAGAGCATTCGGTGGCCTCTTCTTCTTGCTTCTCGTCATGGGATCTCTGCTATTAGTTCCGGCGGGGACGCTTAACTACTGGCAGGCTTGGGCCTTCCTCGCTGTGTTCGGCGTCTCCGCCCTCGCAATTACGCTGTACCTATCCGCGGCCTCAGACCCATGCTTATGGACGGGCTCATTCAAGCACCAATGCCGCTTCGGGCCGTAGCTTGCCGCAGTCTCCGGCAAACCTATCTTCGCTCACCTCAAGTTCCTTTCGTTGCTATCTGGACGAAGCTCAGTCCTTTGCTTATGGGAAGCGATCGCGAGTTGCTCGGCGGTTGACGGGCATCCGATCCCAACGCTCGGCTAGGTTCCCGCGGGCCGCACTTCTACTACCGCGGTGACGTAGTGGCGTCTGGTGCTAAGCGTCTGCGATTCTGGAGCCGGCTTCGTCGTTCTCCCACGCCTGTGCGAGCTCATTCTCAGGGACCGGTCGGATGTCCGGATTCTGCATGATCACGCGCGCACAGGTGTTCCATCGCAGAATGGCATCGTCGTTTCCGGGTATCGCATAATTCATGGCCTTCTCATAGTGATGCATTGCTTCCCGCAGCGCATGATATGCCGATGCGCCGGCTCCAGTGCCGCCGTGGCGAATGCGCGCATTTCCCAAACGCTCCCAGATGATGCCTTGGTAGTAGGCCCGCTCGTATTCGCCCTTAACTTGTGCAAGAACCTCTTGTGCGGCTTTCACATGCACATCAGATTCGAATTGGTCGGTTCGCGCCAGCAGAAGCGAAATCAGCGCCTGCTGGTGATCGGGCACGATGGCCAGAATATCGAGGCAAATGCTCTCCGCCAGGTTGGGCTCATTCAATAGCCTGTAGCGTTCGACCTTCGCCAGCGCTTCGGGAATACTCTGTTCGGAAATGGATTTCAGCTCGAAATGCATAACATCTCCTACCTTTTCGAATTGCTGAATGCCCGGAACAGTTTCGACAGAGGATCGAAAAAGCGATCCACAACCCGCTCTTTCAGCGGGATGATCGCGTTATCGGTGATCGTGATGTCTTCAGGGCAAACTTTGGTACAGCACTTGGTGATGTTGCAGAGACCAACGCCGAATTGTTTTCTCAGGTCTTCAACGCGATCTCCCACATCCAACGGATGCATTTCGAGCGCGGCCGCATACACCAGAAATCGCGGGCCGATGAATTGCTCGTGCATGTGATGATCGCGCAAGACGTGACAGACATCCTGACAGAGATAGCACTCGATGCACTTTCGAAACTCCTGCACCCGTTCGACATCCTCCTGGGCAATGCGCCAGGTGCCATCGGGCGCGTCGGGCTGCCGCGGCTGGAACTTCGGGATGCGCCTCTTTACCTCGTAATTCCAAGACACGTCCGTGACCAGGTCTTTCATGTGCGGAAATGCCTTCATGGGTTCGACGGTAACAGGCTTATCCAGCGGGAGCGCGTTAAGCCGCGTCATGCACATCAATTTCGGCATACCATTAATTTCGGCCGAGCACGAGCCGCATTTCCCCGCTTTGCAGTTCCAGCGAACTGCAAGATCGCCGGCCTGTTCCGCCTGTATTTGATGCACGGCGTCGAGGACCACCATGCCGGCTGAGACTTCTGCAGTGTAGTCCTGGAACTTCCCCTGGCCCTTTTCCCCACGCCATATCCGAAACGTGGCCGTTGCCATTACTTCATCTCCTGGACGATTTGCTGCAGATCCTCTCGCATCGGGGGAATGGGCTCGCGTGTGAGCTGCATTTCGCCACCGACGCCTTTTCGCACCACGATGTTAAAGCCGCCATACTGCTCATCCTTGGCGGGAAAATCATCGCGGAAATGCGCCCCGCGACTCTCTTTCCGCTGCAGCGCCGCACAGGTCACAATTTCTGATACGGTTAGTAAGCTGTGCAGGTCGAGCGCCGTGTGCCAGCCGGTATTGTATTCCCGATTTCCATCCACGCTGACCCGCTCGCTGGCACCTTTCAACTCTCGAATGCGCTCTAGCGCTTGTAGCATCTCCTGTTCCTGACGTACTATCCCTACCAGTTCCTGCATCACGTCCTGCAATGTATGTTGTACGACGTACGGATTGTCGGACCCCTTGCGCTCGAAGGCCTGCAGCGCCCATTTTTCCGCGGATCCGAGTTCATCCGTATTCACCGCGCCTAGCGAGTTCTCTTTTGCATAGGCTGCGGCGTACTCTCCGGCTCGCTTGCCGAAGACTAATAAATCGGAAAGTGAATTCCCGCCGAGCCGGTTGGCGCCATGCAGACCTGCCGCACACTCTCCCGCTGCAAACAGGCCCACCACATCCGACATCTGGGAATCAGCGTCCACCTTGACACCTCCCATCATGTAGTGGGTCGTAGGACCCACTTCCATCGGTTCCTGGGTAATGTCAATGTCGGCAAGCTGCTTGAACTGGTGATACATGCTGGGGAGCTTCTTCTTTATATGCTCCGCCGCGTTCGGAATTCTCTCCTTGATCCAGGCAATGTCCAAGAACACACCGCCGTGAGGAGTGCCTCGCCCCTCTCGAACCTCCCGCCGGATGCAACGAGCCACGTGGTCGCGGGTCAGCAGTTCGGGCGGGCGTTTCGCGTTCTTGTCACCCTGCGTGTACCGCCAACCTTCTTCTTCTGTATCGGCGGTCTGGTTGGTGTACAGCGGCGGAATATCGTTGAACATGAATCTCTCGCCATCCCGATTACGCAGCACCCCTCCCTCGCCGCGCACTCCTTCCGTGACCAGAATGCCACGCACGCTGGGTGGCCAAATCATTCCCGTAGGGTGGAACTGCACAAATTCCATATCCATCAGTGCCGCACCGGCATGGTAGGCGAGCGAATGGCCGTCCCCCGTATATTCCCAACTGTTGCTGGTGATTTTGTAAGCCCTTCCAATTCCTCCCGTCGCCAGCACCACGGCTTTGGCGCGAAACACGTGAAATCGTCCGCGCTCGCGATCGTATCCAAACGCCCCCGCAATATGATCGCCGTCCTTCAGCAGCGTGACAACTGTGTGTTCCATGAAAACGTCGAGCCCCAGATGGATTCCATGGTCTTGAAGAGTGCGGATCATTTCCAGGCCTGTACGGTCGCCCACATGAGCAAGCCGAGGATACCGATGGCCGCCGAAATTCCGCTGCAGAATTCGGCCGTCGTTAGTGCGATCAAAAAGCGCGCCCCAGGCCTCGAGCTCCCGCACGCGCGCAGGAGCTTCCTTGGCATGAAGTTCCGCCATGCGCCAGTCATTTAGGTATTGACCACCGCGCATGGTGTCAGCAAAGTGAACGCGCCAACTATCCCGGTCGTCCACATTTCCCATCGCCGCGGCTATGCCACCCTCGGCCATGACGGTGTGTGCCTTGCCGAGTAGGGATTTCGAAATGACCGCGACCTTTACATCGGCTGCTGAGGCCTCGATGGCAGCCCTCAAACCGGCGCCCCCAGCTCCGATGATCAGAACGTCGTGCTCATGCGTGATGTACTCGCTCACTAGACGATCCTCCAATCCGTCCAGATACCCATCGAGCACATCCGCACATACAAATCAGAAAACGCAACCGAGAAGAGGCTGCACCAGGCGAACAGCATGTGGCGCCGGTTCAGGCAACTCGCACAATCGTAAGCTCGCTTGCGGGCCGGCGCCCCTGCCAACCGATCGCGAAAACCACCAACCAGATGACGCAAGGAATGGCACCCCAGAGTGTAGGAACTCAGTAGCGTCAGGTTCGTCAACAAGACGAGAGTGCCGACGCCGATGCCAAACCGGCCGTTGAACCAAAATGCGTCCCACACGTCCCGCGCCAGAATTAGGAGAAATACCAGAGCTAGATAAAGAAAATACCGGTGGACGTTTTGCAGGATCAAAGGAAACGATCGTTCGCCGAGATATGTCTTCCGCGGTTCTCCCACGCTACAGGAAGGCGGATCCGCCCAAAACGCTTTGTAGTACGCCCCGCGATAGTAGTAACACGTCACTCGAAAGCCGCCCGGCGCCCACAGAATGAGCAACGCTCCCGTGACCCACATAGGCATCCAGCTTGGGTTTGGACCGAACCAACCCTCGTGGGCGGGACCAAACAATTCGGGCGAATAGAACGGTGAGAGATAGGGTCCGAACCTGAAATGCTGCCCCTGCAGAGCAGCCCACGTGGAGTAAACGATGAATGCCGACAATCCAAAAAACACAACCAGCGGCTGTACCCACCAATAGTCGGTTCGCTGCGTTTGTCCGAAACCCGCGCGCGATATTGGGACGTCAATCTGAGACATCGAGCCTCCTCACGCGTCTGTGCTGACCTTGCATCCTCCACCAAGCGCTAGCCTGATTGGATCGAATATTGGCGGTAGCCATGATACAGCGAAATTCAGTGTCATAGTTTTCGGAAACGATCCCTCAACTAAACGGTGGGAGCATAAAGAACACGAGAGGTCGGACGCCGCAATCGAACTCCATAGCTTCGCCAAATCTATTTTTCCTTGTTTCAGCCGATTATGAACGAGAAAGGAGAAATGCGCGTGTCTGGCGTACTCTGTTGTTCGATGAGTGTACGTATCATCTTTAAGGCGTAGCGTGGCTATCTCCGAGCCCAGATGAGAAGAGCAACTGACCTTTAAATGCGTACTTGCGGGCTGATTTCACTAGTGAGGCGCTTGCCTTCTCGATGGCCTAACTAAGCTTCAACCTCGATAACGCCATTTTCGCTGCATGATAGCCGCACATTCCATGCACGCCGCCGCCCGGCGGAGTTGATGAGGAGCAGATGTAAATGTCTTTCGCCGAGGTGGCGTAGTGCTTCCACGTGGGTCGGAACAGAAACTGGCGTATGTCCATAACTCCGCCCGCGATGTCGCCACCGACGAGATTCGCATCCATTCTTTCGAGGTCGGCGGGGGAAGACACGTGGCGGGTTGCAACGCAGTCGCGGAATCCGGGTGCAAACCGTTCGATCTGGTCTTCCAGTTTGCTTAGCACATCTATGTTCGATCGGTTCGGGACATGACAGTAAGCCCAGGCGGTGTGTTTGCCTTGTGGGGCGCGCGAAGAATCGAACAGGCTCGGCTGGGCCAGCAGAACAAATGGACGGTCCGCGTGCCGTCCATCTCGAACTGCCTGCTCCGAGGCAGCGATCTCGTCAAAACCTCCACCGAGATGTAACGTGGCTGCGCGCTCACAATCGGAAACTTTCCACGGAATTGGTGCGTGCAGAGCGTAATCCACTTTGAATACACCTGGCCCGTAGCGGTAGGCCTGCAAACGATGCTTGTAATGATCCGACAGCCGTTCTTCAGCCAGTTTGAGAAGCTGCCGTGGGGTCACGTCACAAAGAAGCAAGTCATAACCTGGCAACGCGGACAGTGTCTCAACTCGCGAAGATATTTTTACTTTGCCTCCGAGTGTCGCCAGGTATCGGCAGAGTGCGTCAGTGAGTGACTGAGAGCCACCGCGCGGGATCGGCCATCCTACCGCGTGTGCGAGAACCGCCATTAACAGCCCCGGCGCTGCGCTTAAGGGTTCATCCAGGCTTAGAAATGAATGCGCTGCCAAACCGGCGAACAGAGCCTGCGTGCGCTCATTACGAAACCGGTGGGCAATCGTTCTGGCAGGTAGGATCGCACTCATCCCAAAGCGTGCCATCAGCCACGGATGCTTGGGAAATGCGGGGACTGGACGCAGCACATCGCGAGCAAATTCACTCCAGCGGTCAACAAACGTCTCTATCAGCTTTCTCCAGACTTTGCCGTCCACCCCAAGCGAAGCCTCAGTGTCCGAAAGATCACGTTCCAGCATTACGGCTGTGCCGTCGTCGAGCGGGTGAGCCAGTGGGGCCGACGAGTGAATCCACTCCAGCCCATAGTCGCGCAGAGGAAGAGAGGAGAAAAATGGCGACCCCGCTCCCAGCGGAAAAACTGCCGCTCCGAAATCGTGCCGATAACCCGGCAATGTCAATTCCATGGTGCGCGCTGCACCGCCGGGTGTGGCTTCCGCTTCCAGCACATCTACTTGCAGCCCCGCCTGTCCGAGGACAACGGCTGCAGCCAGCCCATTCGGGCCGGCACCGATGATGCACGCCTTACGCTTCATTTACGAATCACCTTGGAGCACCTAGCAGGTTGGCAAGAACTATTGCTGCGGCCGCGCGGCCGGCCACTCGGTCACCACTATGCTTCCATCAGGTTCTCGTTCGAGCGTTGGCGCATACAGGCCCAACAATTGCCGGCGCCACCACATCCCGCTCGTGCGTTTTTCTGCCATGCTCGTGAACCAGTATCGCCAGAGCACCGCACGAATCTGCCGCGGCGGCTCTTGCGGAAAAGGATTGCCGGCAAAAAGGGCCAGCACATCCTTGTCACTGGAAAGCAGCCGCACCTCAGTGTTCGGCACGATCGGATACTCGCGCCAGGAACCCAGGGATGCGAACCACAAGTTCCAATCGAAGCGCGGCTGATAAGGTGCGTAGATCCCAGGCGGCTTGTTCAAGTCCTGCGGCTTGTAGCGAAACGGGTAAGCCACCCAGCTCTGCCCATTCTGCGAACCCTGAAATTCGATCTCATACCGGCCGCGCGTCATCACCGCAAAGAGGCCGTATTGATTGGCAATCCGGAATGGCTCAAGCGCGGTTACCGGGGACGCTGGTAACGGTGCCCGCACAAACATCCAGATCAACTCTGCGGTGGTCGCATAGAAGATCCAGATCAAAATCCCACTGCTCACGGCAAGCTTCAGGACAGACCACTTTGGACTAAAGTTCTCCCGCCAGCCTTCACTTGATGCTCCTTCGAATTGTGCGGCTGACAGGTTCGCTTCTTCGGATGTGGTCCCTGCGACTCGCTCCTTCAGGTTGGCTGGCAAGAGTTCCAACACAAACCGATCATCCAGCAACAACACGCCAAGAACGAGAACGAGATAATTAAGAAACGTGTAATTGGCCGTAAGAATGATGCCAATTTGCCAGGGCGTCACCAGGAAGAAACACACGATGCGCCAGCGCCGTGGTAGAAACAGCATCCAGACCAGCCCCAGCTCCAAAGCGAGCGTGGCATAAACCGACCCGGCGTGGAACCAGTGCGGCAAGTGCTGCACATACCAGCCAATCCAAGTGGGCAGCGGCCCGTTCTGATAGTACTCATCCATGGCAGTAAAATGCCGCCACTGGGGATCGCCGCTCAGGATCTTCACTACACCGGATTCAAAGTAGATGCGAAACCACTCCCACTGCAGCAGGAACAAGCTGGCAGCTGAAGGCGGATGCGCCCAGCCTAAGCCCGGTCGAAAACCCGGCGGCGCAAAGAAGAGCGCGATTGCTCCAGCCTCAAGCAACATCCCATCAGACTGGTAGCCCGAGAAGTCCTGCGCAGCGTTGACAAAGGACAGGAAACACACGAAGCAAATCAGCAGCATGCCGCGGGGCCAAAGATTCAGCACCAAGAAAACCGATGCCGTCATGCCCATCCAGCACAGCGCATTCAGCATGACCGGTCCGCTTGACCACCACAGGATGCTGGGCGCATACCAGACCCGCATCCATGGCGTGAACGATTGCGCAACGGCGTGGAGGTAGTTTCCGGCGGGTAAAATTCCAGCCGGACCGATGAGTCCGTCGATCTGAAAAATCAGGGAAAAGAATGCAGAAAAATAGATGAGACCGAGTGCGCGAAGGAATAGCCAGCGTGGAACCAGACGGTTCGTTGTCCCGCGCTGTCCATCGAATAACCGCCGGAACGCGGACGCAGGAACCCAACCCATGACCGTGGCCCATTATATATAGACAAACCCTAGACCGCGTGACATGGGGAGATTGGGACACTCCGCTACAGTCGGAGAACCGGCTGCTTTTACTCTTCTCTCCACGATTTTTCTTTTCTGCCACAATCGGTTTTAAGTTCACAAAATGGGCACTGATGTCGCGGACGACTAAGGTCGAGCCGTCTGGCGCCATTCCGCTACATTCGCCACGGCTACAGGCTAAGGCAGGTCCAGGGTAAGAGCATAAATCTCGCGAGTTCCGACGTCGCGCATGATGAGAGTGGAGTCGTCTAAAGCAAGACCGCTCCACTGGACCCCGAATGGCACGGAAGGGCGCCGCATCCTCGCCAGACTCAGAACCCGCTCCGTGCGACGGGTCGAGACATTCACGCGAAACAACTCTCGTCCACCATTGACCGTGCTTTCGAAAAAGAGATTCTGCGAGTCACGCGACCAGTTTGGGTACTCGATATCCTGGCCGGTTGCCAATTCCGACCATTTCCCCGTGTCAACTTGCATCAGCATCAACTTGTCCTGGTTCGAAGTAAGGCCGGAAAGATAGCGGCCATCAGGGGACCAACGAGGTGCAAACAAGCCAGTAGAATCGGGCAGCTCGGAGAGCTTCCCGTTCTTTAAGTCCAAGCGCACGAGGACAAAATCTTTGGGGTTGGCGCTTCCCCAGACCGGGCTACGCGAAAAGATCAGAGAATTTCCATCGGGCGCCCAGTTCGGGTCGTCGACACTTAGCGACTCGTCCGGCAAGAGCTCCTCTGGTGTTCCTCCATCGGCGGAAATGACCACAAGCTGTAGCGGAGAGCTGGCGGCCGCGGCAGCCGAGAAGGCAATGCGCTTGCCATCTGGCGACCAGCGCGGCAACGAAGCGATGAGGGGAGGATAGGTCAATTGCCTGCGTTCACTTCCATCTGCGCGGCTTCGCCAGAGCGTGCCCTCGGGATAGGTCACGTAGGCCACAAACTGGGCGTCGCGCGAGAAATCGAGTTCGCCGGCAGAGATACCTGACAGAAATGGCGTGAATTGCCCAGAGCTGGCCTCGTATCGCTGGAGTTCCGCGCGTGGTTGCTCTCCGACAACGAACAACCTGCGTCCGTCGCGGCTAGGGACCGGGGAAAAATAATTCAGCGGCCCGGTGGTGACCCGCAGAGGTTCCGAGGTGCTCTTGTGAAACAGTCCGACCCGGTCCGGGAGGGCCCAGATTTCGCTGCTGGCATTGAGGGCCATGAACACGAAGTATTTTCCATCCGGGGTCCAATCGCCGCAACATTCGCTGGATGCTTGGTGCCAAGCAGGAAGGAGAGGGTGTAGGCCACTTCCGTTTGTGGCCACCTCCCACAGCGTAATGGAGCCGGTGTTTCGATCCAACACGCTGAATCTGACATGCGTTCCGTCCGGCGATAACTTGGGGACGAAGGCATCCCCGCTCACGGAAGCCAGCTTTCGGGCATTGCTGCCGTCGGCATTCGCGAGGTAAAGATCCTGGCCGGTGGCGAACACCAAGTTCTTTCCGTCGGAGGAAAAGGCCGCCCCCGTGGCGATCAGATTACCCAGTCGGCGAGGCGAGCCAGCGGGTACAGGAATCATCCATATTGGACCCGTGAAGGTCGTGGACATTAAGGTGTTCGCTAGGTCGAAACTCTGCACTAGGATCTCGGATGAGGTTGGAGAAAGGTCAAGTACTGCGACATTCGAGAACGGCGTGGCAATCTGGACGACTTCCCCGCCATCAGCCGATACCTGACTCAGAATCTGGTGATCGTTCACCGTTTCCTGGAAGTAGAGTCGCGGCCCGTCGGTAACGACTTGGTCTTTCGGAAGGTTATCGTGTGTAATCTGCGTGGTCGAGAGAATACGCGGAGGGGGCAACGGAGGCCGCAACCAAACTGCGAAAGTGATCAGTAACAGCGCAACGATAGCAGCCACGATGAATGCCTTGGAACCCGCCTGAATCGGTATCGGTTCGGCTGGTGCCGCTGACCCCGATCGGCTCTCCACCAGTTGAATCTGGTCAGAGTTCTCCGCTGCAGTTACCGGCGCGATAAATCGATAGCCACGGCGATACAGTGTCTCGACAAACCGCGGATTCCCCGAATCGTCATTTAGCGCTTGCCGAAGTTTCTTGACAGCGCTGTTCAAGCTAAGGTCGAAGTCAACGAAGGTATCGCCGGGCCAAAGCTTCCTCTGCAATTCTTCACGGGAAACGATGGCGCCTCGCCGCTCCACCAGCAGCGCAAGGATCAGAAATGGCTGCTCCTGCAGCTTAATCCTCATCCCGGACTTGCGTAATTCGCGAGAGTCCAGATCGATCTCGAAAAGGCCGAATCGGACCACTCTAGGATTTGCCGCGGGCTGGGCCATCCCAATTCACCCCTGTTATCCAAGTGAGTCTACACCGAAGGGGACTTGTACACATTCAGACGCCCGGGTCACATTCTGTTTGTTTCCCATTATTTTCAACGGATTAGCCGGCCATATTCGTTCCTGACCCAATCCACCGTCCGTCCATTGTTCTGCCCCTGTCTTTTGAGCGAAAGTGCGCATGTTCGCCGCAGTAACGGTCACGCTGGACGGGTCAAAGCCGTCCGGCAAATCAGAAAAAGGAGAATTTCCATGAAACGGCAAACTCTGCCCTTAGCTAGCCTCTGCTTGGTAGTCGGACTGGCGGTCGCCCCAGCTCGTGCCCAGTCGGGCGGGGTCCAGGCAAAGATCCCCTTCAACTTCACCGTCGCCGGGAAGACGTTCCCCGCTGGCGCATACACCATGATCGTTGTCTCGCGCCAGGTCAACATTAGGGATGCCGACGGCAGAAAGATCGCCATGGTTTTGGCCAACGAGGTCTCAGGCAAGTCCGCCGGCGCGAACGGCCAGATCATCTTCCACTGCTACAGTGAACATTGCTTCCTGTCGGAAGTCTGGTCCCCCACCCACGAAAACGGACTTCAGATGCTCGCCCCAAGATCGGAGGCAGATCTGGCGAAAAAGGAAAACGCAGGGTACTTCGCAGTTCTCGGAGCGGAACCTCAGAAGTAGCCGCGCGGGGAAGTCCGCTGCTCCCGGGCGCGAAAATCTCGAGCCTGCAGCGCCGTCCCGTCAACTCTAGCTTTGCTTTCTTGGCGGGGCGCGGCCGAGCGACTATCGCGTGTTTCACTTTGAGAGGTTTTGCCGCGTTCTCAAATCCTAAGCAGCAGCGAATTGTTCTCTTATTGCCTGATTAATACCGCAATTGGACATGTGGAATCGCAATGACTCCCTGAATCCGCGAGTTGCCTCAGACGCTCAAGCAACATGGTGATTTGCGGGAGACCACCCAATACTAGGATCGTCTTTTCATCTAGCGAAATGGCCCGACTGCGCCAATTGGCCACCAGACACTCTGTCCGAACCCAAACGATCAAATCCGACTCACCTGCGGCGTCCTAACCAGGTGGTCACGTCGGCTCCGTATCGGACGACCGAATCGGCGGGGAGCATGTCCGAAACTCGGCCGAGACTTAGTCGATCGCTCAGCCTCGAAATCTTAGCCTCGGGTGAGAAGACTGGAACTAGCCATAGGGCTGGTGGGTTTCGTCGCCGCTCGACCAGGATAGCTACCAGCACGTTTTTGGTAACGGATAACGAAGTCTTCGGCAACGATATCGGCTCCGCCCCTTGCACTCGACAGGCGAGAGTTTTTCATCGCTACTGGCTGAGACGATCCCAAGGCCGTTGCCGGTGTGTTCGCACTCTGGGACGTATTTCGTTGTCTCCAGGAGAGTGAGCTACGGCTCGGAAAAGCCGAGAGGCGATGGATGGACAGTCCCGTCATCATGCAGAAGACAATAGTTATCGAGAGCGTCTCAATCATCTTCCACGATATCGGCACACTTAACAAAATATTCATTCTATGCCGGATCGTAGCTTCAACGACTGGGGCAAGGCTAGCCGGAAGCAGGTGTTCTTGCACTACTCCGTGGGCACTGGGTATTTTTGCTGCCACCGATGTCATTTCTGGCGAGGTAGTGACGCAGCGCGGCTGATCGGAACCAGTGAATTTGTCCGAATTACTCGAGAATTCAAAAGAGAGAGCGACAGGTGGGCATACCTGAGGCAGCGATTCTCGAATTATCATAGATGGAGTTCGTTTCTGGACTATCGCCCCGGCTGCGAAAGAACTTGGGCTGCCTGCGCCAATAGGGTGGACCGAAGGTCCGACCATCATTGTGTCCCTGCAGCAGGTACGCGGCCGACAAAAGTCGCTGGAAGCTTTCGACGTTCAATACTGGGCGGTCTTGAACTTTATTGGCTTCTCGGTTCACGTCTCGTCCTGTCTTCAGCGTCCACCACGACGACCGAATAACAGAATGTTTGCATAGAACTTAATTCCCTAAGTACATGGCATGGACGTACGTACCCAGCCGGGCGCGGTAGGCCAGTACCGGCCGTCATGGTCCGCATCGGGATGCTTCTAGCAAGCCTCTTAAGGTTGTTCCTACCAGGCACAGCTTGTCAAATGGCGTCAAACTGCACCACTACCCATTTTTCGTTCACCGGCCGGGATCGGATCGACACCTGGTTTGATCTAATCTTGGCGAATGACAGCCGGCAGCTCTTCACGAAGTTGGCAACCGCTCCTGTGAGTTTTCATCATCGAGGCTGCCAGATCCAGAATCCGCTGGACTGCGTGCTCGGTGCTCACACCGCGAGCGTGAATGTTCGAGATGAGGTTGCGATTGGCGTCAGTGTCGGAAGTTTTCGGACGGTATGCCATGTAGGCAGACAGGCTTTCAGCGGTTGCCAGCCCCGGTCGTTCGCCGATCAGGAGGACGGCAACTTTGGGGACCAGCAAGTCGCCAATCTGGTTGAGAATTCCTACCCGGCAGTGACGAATCACAAATATCCGACCGAAACTCCAGCCTCGAGTTCTTGCTCCCTCACAGAGGAGCGGCAACAGCCGAGGAATTTGCATGGCAACCGCAGTTACCGACAGCCCGTCGCCGATCACGACTTGCAAATCGTGTCCCGTGGTGCAATTGCCGATTACCTCCGCACGCGACTCGTCATTCAGAAGACGGCCCAGGTCAGGGCGCAACAGATACTCATCCTTGCTCGCTGCCCGGGAGCAGACTTCAAACAGATTCCAATTCCGAATGAAGCCATCGCCGAGATCCCGGAGGAGATTCAACTCCGCGCGCACGGCATCACGGGCGGCCGCATGCGCCTCGCGCAGCTCCATTTGAGTATTCGTTCGATACGCCGCCCCGCTCCGCCCTGCCAGCAGGCGCGCCGGGGTCTGCGCGCGCACCTTTTTAACGATCTCGGGAGATCGGCTCGGACAGGTCGTGCTCGGACGAGTCATGCTCGGGCAAGTCAGCTCAGACAAGTGATGGCGCTGCGCGAGTCTGTCTTCCTCCTCCGCCATTCAGACCGTCTTCTCCAGGGACGATTCCAGCCCCCGCATGAGTTGCCGCCGTGCGGACGAGTCGAGGGACGCTGGTTCGGTACCAAGGTAAATCCCCATATTCTGCAGCCACGCGAGAAACTCTGGTGCAGGACGCAACTGGAACAGGCGTCGCGCTGCCAGGGCGTCGTGATAGCTGGTGGATTGGTAGTTCAGCATCACGTCGTCGGAGCACGGCACGCCCATAAAGTAGTTGCAGCCCGCAGCGGTCAAAAGCAGCAGCAGATTGTCAGCCGAGTTTTGATCGGCGGCCGCATGATTTGTGTAGCAGACATCGCAACCCATCGGTAAGCCGAGCAACTTACCCATGAAATGATCCTCAAGCCCGGCGCGGATGATCTGCCTCTCGTCGTACAAATACTCAGGCCCGATGAAGCCGACGACGCTGTTGACGAGGAAAGGCTGGAAGACCCGTGCGACTCCGTAAGCTCTGCGCTTCGAGCGTCAGCTGATCGACTCCATGATGAGCCTCGGCCGACAGAGCGCTGCCCTGGCCAGTTTCGAAGTACATCACGTCATTCCCGGCCCAGTGTGTATCCCGCTGCCGATGATGCTCAAGAACCTGTTCGCCACCCTCACGCAACATGATTCAAGGTGATTCCGAAACTGCGGTTGGCCGCTTCTGTACCCGCCACGGACTGAAAAAGAAGATCAACCGGTGCTCCGCGATCAAGTGCGGCGAGTTGAGTGGTGATATGCGCCAGGCAACAGGTCTGGGTAGGGATTTCGTAGGCGTCAACCAGGCGATTCAAAGCCACAAGGATCGAACTGACCGTCTCCACTGAGTCGGTCGCGGGATTCACCCCGATGACCGCGTCTCCACACCCGTAAAGCAGTCCTTCGAATGCCGCCAGAAGGATGCCGCCAATGTCGTCGGCAGGGTGATTGGGCTGCACGCGGATGCCCAATACGCCACGCTCTCCCATCGTATTGCGGCAACGTGTGACATTGCGAATCTTTGCAGCCGCGAGCACCAGATCCTTGTTGCTCATCAATTTGGTTACGGCGGCGGCGATTTCAGGGATGATGGCCCTTTGCAGTTGCTGCAGGTCAGCGCCGGTAGTTCCGTCGTCCAGGAGGAACTCGCGAAACTCTCCGACCGTCATGCTTCCGATCGGGCGGAAAGCTTCCTGATCGAACGTCTCCAGGATCAAGCGGGTGACATCGTCCTGAGAAGGGTCGATCAGAGGCCGACGAACCACTTCTCCCAGGGTCAAGTCCGCAAGCTTGCGTTTCGCCGCGACTCGCTCTCGTTCGGATCGCGCGGCAATGCCGGCCAATTGGTCGCCAGATTTTTCCTCGTTGGCTTTGGCAAACAGTTCGCGGATGTCGGAGAAGTCGAATTGCTCGATCATGGCAGACTGCCGCGCCCGGACACACCATGTTACCGAAAAAGGCGTCAGCGCCGCCCCGAGCTTACTCCCGCAGCGAGGATCGCCAACCTAGACGGGCGAGGCTCGACTTATTCGGTGATGATCCGATCCGCCCATTCCACTAGCGAGACAAAAATAGCCGGGCTACCGAACTTCGCTCCCCATTGGTTCAAGTCTGCTTCCGTGACCCCACGGGCCCGGGAACAGGCTCCTCAAG
The DNA here is from genome assembly GCA_963734265.1 of Terriglobia bacterium. GTDB lineage: Bacteria > Acidobacteriota > Terriglobia > Terriglobales > Acidobacteriaceae > JAIQFF01. Next base: position 66,588 of record CAVTGN010000003.1, on the reverse strand, counting down.
AAAAAATTGGAATGTGTTTGGCAACAACCTTTTCCAGGGTTTCGCTCAACGGGGGCCACCCGACTGGCATGATTGCGTTCACAGTTTCTTTGCGCATCGTATAGGTGGCTTCCCCTGTCAGGAAAATCTGTACGTCGTGACCGGCCTCTGCCAGAACAAGTCCGTGAACAAACGGAAATGATGCTCGGGTTGGGTCATCTGATCCCCACGCACTCTTCATCATGATCTTCAATTTCTTGGCTTTCGGCGGTGTCTCTTGCCCTCTGACTGAGCTCAATGCAAAAAAAGGTAATCCAGCGAGCCACGAGAAAAGCTGTCTGCGTTCCATGGTGAATCCTCCCGAGTTCTGTATTAACCCTTGATTAGAGATCGCAGGGAGTTTACACCCGTACCGTTGGGAGGAGCGAACTGCTCTCTTCTTAGAACGGGTTACCGCAGGGAGGGAAGCACTTGTTCGTCACAAGACTCTTGCGTCTTCAAGAACGGGGGATATGCAAGAGTCAGAGAGTTGGATACTTTTGGCGAGACCCCGCTACATCGCGCGCGGGCGTTTTATCCAAACTCTCTTGAAGGCGGTCCGCAGGTGAGCGGGGGCGGCTGCCAATTTAGAAATCGTACTGAGCTTTGTTGACTCGGGGGCAGGGGACGTCTTCAACAAAGCGATCAGGGTTTCGGCTGTATTATCGCCAGCACCTTCGGAGTTGTCTCCATCAGCGTTGGATTGCGTTGTGGAGGTCTCTCGGCTGGAGATTTCATCGGTAGCGGACGGACCGGACGGAAGTTTAGTTTCGGGTGGTTCGTCCTGCCGCGACGACCGAATCGATATCATGCGTGGATGTCCGGGGGAAAACGAAATGCTCACGCCCAAAGAATAGAGGCACTTGCCGGTGCGACTCTAACTGGGCATAAAGCGCTGCCGGAGATCCGGGCCATAAGTCATTGCTGACTTCACCTCCAGTTCTTACCGCGGCAAATAATTCGGACGCCGTTCCAGACCAGACACCACCATGCGCGGCAAACCACTCCCCAAGTCTGCGGTCAAATTGATCGACCGGCTCCGACATCACTGGTGACTGTGATTGGCCCGCAGTAACGTTGTGCGGATTGTCATCGTTGGCCATACAGGAAATTTCTCTCGCGGCACGATTGTTGCGTGCCAAGACCCTGCCATTCTATGGCCATTGCCCGGCGCGTGGTGCTGATTCACCGTTCCCTGGTACCTTTCCCGTCGAGGCAACCGGCTTCCTGGGCGCGACTTCTGCCTCTTCAGTTTTCAGTGCCGACCGAAGTTCTTCGATCAGATTCTTTGGGAGTTCATTAACGGTCCGAACCAGCCTCTTGGCAGCCAGTACGTTCGCAAAGCACTCTTTCACTTCCTCATCACCGATAACGGCAAGATCATTTTCACTTTTTACAATTTCGACCAAGGTTAAGAAAGCCATTACCCTGCTCTATGTTTCCCGCAATTTTAGAGAGCGTCTGCCCCATGGGGTCGAAATTTGTCCACCCCTTGATTTGAAAGCTGTAGTAGGTCTCCTTGTGTTCGTCAGTCTGAACTTTTTGTGGCGCGCCGGGCGTGTCGGACATTGGAAGTGTCTCCTTAGATTTGACGGTCTTCATTTCGGATCGAGGCAAACAGCGTAAAAATAACAATCACTACGGATTCAGTTCGGAGGAGAAGACGACCTAAATTGCGCTACACGAAAGCCAAGCTCTCCCGGGAGGCGCCAGGAGACGGCGTCATTGTATACCCGAATCCCTTGTCTGGCGCGACTTTTCGCGGTATTCCCTTCCGTGCTGCTCTCGATCTTGAAATCGCACATCCCGGAAACAACGCGTTTGTTGTGGGACAGAGACGGGTTGGGCGACAGCTGGCTAGTGTGCAAGATCTTGCGCACATCGTTTGGCTTTTCGGATCCGAGGAGGTGACGGTTCAGTTCTCGGTCTTAAGAGCGAGGTAGGGGCCGACTGCCAGCACGTCCATACGGGTGCGTTTGAAGCAGTCGATAGCTTCTTCCGGAGTGCAGACAATCGGTTCGTTCTCGTTAAAGCTGGTGTTCAAAATCACAGGAATTCCCGTCCTACGCTCAAACGCACAGATTAGATCATAGTAGAGCGGATTTTCTTCGCGGCTTACGGTCTGCAGCCTTCCAGTGTCATCCACATGATTCACAGTTGTCACCCGCCGGGAAGTGGCTCCACGTGAACTACGCTTCACGCAATAGCCTTTGCGGGTGACGTTCGTAACCAGGACTGTCGGGTGAAAAACCCTCGGAACAAAAGACGCCTCGTACTATGTCCTTGGGGACCGTTACGCACAACGTGGCAAACCGCGTGGGCACACAGCTGGATCGATACGAGATTGACGCCGAACTTGGACGCGGCGCGATGGGAGTAGTGTTTCGCGCCCGCGATCCGAAACTGGGGCGAACCGTTGCCATTAAGACCGTGTCTATCGCGGGTCTGGAGGCCGAGGCAGAACGGGAATATCGGAGACGCTTCGTGGTGGAAGCCCAAGCCGCCGGCCGGCTTTCGCATCCGGGAATCGTAACTATTTTCGACGTCAGAGAGGAAGCCGAGCCCTACCTGGTGATGGAGTACGTTGAGGGTCAGTCTCTACAACGACTGGTGACTCAAGAGAAGCGCACTCTGCCGATCAGCACGACCCTTCGCCTGATCCAAGAAATTGCCGAGGCCCTCCACTATGCCCATGCTCAGGGAGTCGTGCATCGCGACATCAAGCCAGCAAACATCCTTGTTACTGCCGACGGCCACCCAAAAATTGCCGACTTTGGCATTGCGAAATTGAATGAGACGGACTTGACCCTGCCGGGCCGGGTGCTGGGAAGCCCAGCGTTCATGTCCCCGGAACAATTGGGGGATGAAGCCGTAGATTCACGGTCCGACCTGTTTTCGCTGGGAGTAATTCTTTATTACATGCTCACCGGTCACCGGCCTTTTCAGGGCAACAGCACGACCACCGTGTGCTTCAAGCTGGTCAACCACGAGCCTCTTCCTGTGTCGGCGCTCCAATCGGCACTCCCTCGCGAACTCGACGCGATTGTTTCGCGGGCCATCGCGAAAGACCCGGCCCAACGCTACCAGACGGGGTTGGCCATGGCGTCTGACCTTCAGGCATTGCGCGAGCGAAGCGAATTTGTTCACAGCAGTCCTGAGCCGGCGAACGACAGCGGTACGGGCCGAGCGATTTCTCGCCATAACGGCCCGGCTGGCGCGGAAGATCAGTCACTGCGGCTCCGCGCATCCGATTCAGGGCGAACGGCTGGAATTGACAGATTCTTTCAAACCGAGCGGTTCAAGTTCTCCAAAGCGGTTCTTGTTTTTGGTGTATTGGCGGCGGCTATCGTCGGCGTCGCATTCTGGAACACGCACGGCCAGAAGCCGAAGTTAAGTGGACCAATCGACACGGGAGAAGGAATCGTTAACAAGATCAACAAGGACGACACCTATGACGGCAAGGAAGATAAAGTATCCAAGAAAGAGAAAGTCTCGATCACCAGCGCAGAGCCGGGGTCGAATATTTCAACTTCCCGCCTGACAGCCTCGGTCCCGCCGGTAGATGCGACTGTCGGCAAGAATCCCGCAGGCGCAACATTACAGATAGACATCCAGCATCATTTCACTCAAGCGCTAGCCTCGGTGTGGGTGGATAACAGCTTGGTCTATATCCAGGCGTTGCGCGGGGACAAGCAGCGACATGCCCTCCTCTTCCACAAGGTCGCGGGACGTCAATTTAATGTGATGCGCGTGACGCCGGGTCGACATCAGTTGCGAGTTCGAATCCAGTCGGCAACCGATTCTTACGATCAATCCAAAGTTGTCGCTATCGCTTTCATGCAAGGCGTCAGCCTGCTGCGCATCGTTTGCGGGGACCGCGGCGAGGGGTTACAGGTCAGCCTTCAAAAGGAAGCTTATCAATCTTATCGATAAGACAACCATGAAGATGCGCTAGATTTGGAGAGCACTCGACTGATCCCGATGACAACCCTAGAGTTCTCCTCTGGCGCTCGGTCGAGCGATGGCAGCGAGGCTCTTCACCCGGTTTTCTCCCAAAGCGTTGTTGTTTTTGCCCTTTGGAAATCATGGCTTGGGAGCTCTCGGAGATGTTGTCTTCAACTCCTGTTGGGTTTTCGCGCTCATCTGTTAAGCGACAATGCTGGGGCAAGCAAACCTGCCGAAACGACGACGCCAACACATTCGATAGCTCCTTCGGTTGATCCCTCCCATCAAGTTTTCCCACCCTTTTAAAAGACGCCGATCTCAACCTCCCGATCCTAAGGCAAGCCAAAACGGATGCGTCAAGTACTTTGTGAACCATGGCTGTTGTGGTCATCATCCCCGCGCCGCTCAACGGTATGCTGGTAGGGACTGCGGTTTGTCACGCGGTAACAATGACGCCAGTGCACGGACTTTTGCTAGCACCGTGATAGCTGTGACGCACTCCCGAATCAAAGTACACGGCGTCCCCTGATTCGAGGTTGAACGTCTCGGAGCCGATCGTGAGGTCCAGTTTCCCGGAGATTAGATAAAGCAATTCCGCGCCCGGATGCTGGTTAGGCCGTGACTTGTCAGCGGCAATGGGTTCGAATTCCGCATAGAAAGCATCTAGCTGCGCTCAGTAGCCTTGAAGTCGAGGCTCTCGAAGTTTTACGCGATGCTCCTTCCGTCCGGACTGTCCGGAAACCGCAGGCGCTCCTTCTTGCGTGCAATCGCCACCACATGACGCTTACGCTCATCAGTAAAGAAAGTATTCGAGCCCACCCCGAACACCAAAGCGATACGCAGCAGCGTGGGGAGTGTGGAGGATCCTCGGCCATTTTTCAGCCGACTCCCGCAATCCTGGGCAACTCGAGCATCCGGCTCTCTTTTCATTGTCTTCAGACTCCTTTCCCAGGAACCGGATGACCTTTTCGGTCCCGCTGTGGACGCTCGTGTTTTCTACCGACATCCCGGCGCATCTGCCTGCTCACGCACCCGCACCGACTGGTTGGCACACAAGAGAGCGAAGTTCCGCGGATACATGATTAATGCGCCCGCACGATGTACCGGCGCATCTATCGTTGGATGCATCCCCGGAAGTTCTTAGCACTCTCCTGCCTTCAGATTGCCCTCAGTCTCGGTGTCATTGGAGGTTCCGCGCTGTCGCAGCAAGTGCCGCCTCCAGATGCGCCTCAGCCGCAGAATCAGGGCCAACAGGCAACCCAATCGAATTCTGAGCCGAGCAGTGAACGCAATAAGATCAGCAAGAATCACATATTCTGGGTGATTCCGAACTACCGCGCCGATGAGAGCCAGGCGGAATTTAAGCCTTTGACGCGAGGCGCTAAATTTAAGGTCGCCGTAGACGATTCATTCGATCCCTCTGCCTTTCTCGTAGCCGGGGTCTTTGCAGGAATCTCGATGGCACAAAAACAGTATCCGCATTTCGGACAAGGGGCAGAAGGGTTTGGTAAATACTACGGGGGAGCGTTCGCCGATCAAGCGATTGGCAACTTTATGACTGAGGCTTTGTTCCCTGTGACTCTTCATCAAGATCCCCGTTACTTCACCAAGGGAAGAGGTGGCTTCTGGAAGCGAACCGGGTACGCGATCAGTCGCGAGGCCGTCACCCGTGGCGACAACGGTCACAACGAGTTCAATACATCGGAGCTGGCTGGAAACGCCGTCGCCGCTGGTATTTCGAATCTCTATTATCCTTCTCAAGACCGTTCCTTTAGCAACACTGCCAACAAGTGGGGACAACAGATTGGCCTTGATACCCTGTTTAATGTGATGAAGGAGTTCTGGCCCGACACCCGTCGCAAGCTCTTTGGGCAATAGGCCAAGCCTTCCGACGTTAGACTGTTGCCGGGACATCGTGACTTAGAGGCCGAAGGGTATCAGTGCTGGAACGAGATGATTCGTCAAGGATGGAATGGATTATTTCCCAGTTTTTCGGCGCACAACAGTGTTGAGTCAAAGATCGCTCAGGGACCGGACATCATGGCAGAACACGAGTACCGTAATGCAAAGAACGCAGCCGTCGTCCATAACCCATCCAAACGGCGTTTTGAAATCAACATAGACGGTCAACTTTCCGTGCTCGAATATACATTCAAGAATCACCGACTATTTCTGACGCACACAGAAGTTCCGCCAGCACTTGAAAGCCAAGGCCTGGGCACGGAGCTAGCTCATGCTGCATTGGAATATGCGCGCCAGAACGAGTTGACTGTCGTTGCGATTTGCCCTTTTGTGAAGGAATACGTCCGCAGTCACCCGGAATACCAGTCGTTCGTGACCACTTCGGTTGCTTGAAACAATTGTCTTTGAGTCGCTGGTTAGGCCGCGACGGTTGTGGCAGCGGCCGGCTGCTGTCCCATCTGCTCCGCCATTTTCTTTTTCATTTCCTGTGAGGTGGGTTCAGCTTTGTGTGTGCTCACCATCCACGTATATCCGTCGGGGTCCACTAACGTTCCGCAGCGGTCGCCCCAGAACATGTCCATTACTTGGCCTTGGGCTGTGGCTCCAAGACCCACTGCCTTGGCGACGACTTTATCCACTTTTTCCACGTAGAGAAATAGGCTTGCTGGTGAGGCGCCAAGGGTCTTAGCGCTGCGCATACCACGCGCAGGGTTTTCCGGCCCCAGCATCAAAGTTGTACCGCGCAAGGTCAGCTCCGCATGTATGGGCTTGCCATCGGGTCCGTTCATGATGCCGCGCTTGGTAAAACCAAAAGCCTTCTGATAAAAGGCTGCGGAAGCTTTTATATCCGAGACTGTAAGCATGGCCGATACTGCTCCGTACCGGTTCTTGTTAAGTGGATCGATCTTCTTTGCCATAGCGTTCCTTTCGGTAAACCGAAACATATTAGCACCGACCCTATTGGCCGAATATCCAGTCAACACCCGGCCGTGCACTTCCGCGGCGGCCGCGAGCGCTCCGGACGTTTCTTATGCGCGGATTCAAAACCATCCAGCCGCTAAAGCGGAACTGCGAGACATTCGATTTGGTATCGACGAGGTATATACCATTGTGTATACTGCGTATCGAGGTCATCAGAGAAGGAGTAAGCTTATATGAAGACTCAGATGGTCAAGTGGGGCAACAGCCTGGCAGTGCGCATCCCGAAGCCGATCCTCGAGGAGGCCCGCCTCAAGGAAGGTGATTTCCTGGAAATCGAGGCTGGCGAGGGCCAAATTGAGCTGCGGCGGGCCACCAAGATACCAACTCTAACCCAACTGGTTTCTCAGATTAGCCCGGATACTCGATATCCCGAGATTTCTACGGGCCCAGAAGTGGGAAAGGAAAGAGTTGAATGGTGACCGCGTATGTACCCGAGGCGGGGGACATCGTATTCATCGACTTTGACCCCCAGGTGGGCCACGAACAGGCAAAGCGGAGGCCGGCACTGGTGTTGACCGATCACCGCTATAACCGAGCCAGCGGCCTCGCGGTAGTTTGTCCTTTGACGAGCAAGCGCAAACCATACCCCTTCGCGCTGCCCATCAAAGTCGATAAGGTAGAAGGTGCGGTCCTAGTCGACCAACTGAAAAACCTAGACTGGGCAGGCCGCCAGGCCCAATTTCACTCCAAAGCCGAGCCAGCGTTGCTCACCAAGGTGCGCCAATACATCTCCGTGCTGCTTGGAATTCGCTGACGGATCGAATCCTCGTTCTTGGCATTTAGGCGCATATTCATCGGTTTGAAAGCAGGAGTACTTGTTAGCTCGGTTTCGAAACAGACCGAACGGGCCGATCAGCGCAACAGGCAAACATCAGTCTAACTCGCTGTTCATAGCCGGTTCGTTGTGGGCTGACCCGGAACCCATCTCTGGGACCGATACGCTGAAGGATGTACGCCATGGAATGCAAATGTTCTTCAACCGTTGCGGTCGAGTAGGGCCTGAATTTTCCAATCGTGTGGTTCGGAGGGTCGGACGCGAATTCGCAAGGGTTGGGATGTCCGCTGGCGGCCACAGGTCCAGATGCTATTCCGCGGGGTCGTAGTTCAGGTTTTGCCCGAGCCATCGCTCGACTTCTGCCACGCTCATGCCCTTGCGTTCGCTATAGTCGGCGACCTGGTCGCGATCGATCTTGCCGAGACTGAAATATCGCGATTCCGGATGGGCGAAGTAGAGCCCGCTCACGCTCGAGCCGGGCCACATCGCAAACGACTCAGTAATCAGCATTCCGGTGTTCGCCTGCACATCGAGCAAACGCCAGAGCGGGCCCTTCTCGGTGTGGTCCGGGCACGCCGGGTAACCCGCAGCCGGCCTGATCCCGCGATACTTCTCTTGGATGAGATCCGCGTTGCTCAGACCTTCCCCACAACCGTAACCCCATTCACACCGCACCCGCTTGTGCAGGCATTCGGCGAAGGCTTCAGCCAGGCGATCGGCGAGGGCCTCCGCCATGATCGCGTTGTAGTCGTCGTTCTCGGACCTGAACCGGTCGCACAGTTCCTTCAGGCCGATCCCGCTGGTTACCGCGAACGCACCGATGTGGTCGGGCAGTCCGGTTTCCTTCGGCGCGATGAAGTCGGCGAGAGACCGGCACGGCTCGCTGCCTTCTTTGTTTGATTGCTGGCGGAGAAAGTGGAATCGCTCGAGAACCTTCTCGCGTGTGTTGTCCGTGTACAGTTCGACATCGTCGCCCACAGCGCTGGCGGGAAACAAGCCGTATACGCCACGCGCCGTAATCAGGTTCTTCTCAATGATGGTATCCAGAAGAGCATTGGCTTCGGTGAAGATCTGGCGCGCCTGCGCGCCTTGTCCTTCGTGCTCGAGAATGCGCGGATAAACACCCTTCAGTCCCCAGGTGTGGAAGAACGGCGTCCAGTCGATGAACTCGCGCAGCGTCGCCAGAGGAAAGTTGTCCAGCACGCGCACGCCGGTAAACGATGGTACAGGCAAGTCTTCGGCACGCCACTCGATCGGAGTCCGTCTTGCGCGAGCGGTCTCGAGCGAGACGACCGTCAGGCGCGGCGCGGAGTGGGCCTTGCGGAGTGCCTCGTAATCGGCGCGATGCTGCACCACGAACGCCGACTTGCCCTCGTCACTCAGAAGACTGGTCGTCACCGGCACCGCCCGGCTGGCATCCAGCACGTGGACCACTGGCTCGCTGTAGTGCGGCGCAATCTTGACGGCCGTGTGCGCCCGGCTCGTGGTTGCCCCGCCGATGAGCAGCGGCAACTTGAAGCCCTGACGCTCCATCTCGCGGGCCACATGCACCATCTCGTCGAGAGACGGAGTGATCAGGCCGCTGAGTCCGATCATGTCCGCCTTCTCCGCCTTGGCGCGTTCGAGGATCTTTTCGCATGGGACCATCACCCCCATGTCGATCACTTCGTAGTTATTGCAGGCGAGGACGACGCCGACGATGTTCTTGCCAATGTCGTGAACGTCACCCTTGACCGTCGCGAGTACGATTTTTCCCTGCGCCTTGACCACCTGGCCGGATGCAGCCATCGCAACTTTCTCGGCTTCCATGAACGGCGTCAGGTGGGCCACGGCCTTCTTCATCACGCGGGCAGACTTGACCACCTGCGGCAAGAACATTTTGCCGGATCCGAACAGATCACCGACCACACTCATGCCGGCCATGAGCGGGCCTTCGATCACCAACAGAGGACGGCCCAGTTTGACGCGGGCTTCCTCGGCGTCGACCTCGATGTACGTGTCGATCCCCTTGACCAGCGCGTGAGAAAGACGCTCCTCGACCGTGCCGTTGCGCCATTCTTCGGCCTTCTTTTCACTCGCTACCGTGCCCGCGCCCTTGAGCGATTCGCCGTGCTCCACCAGGCGCTCGGTCGCGTCGGGACGGCGGTTCAGCAGCACGTCCTCGACCAGCACCTTCAGCTCAGGATCAATCTCCTCGTACACCTCGAGCATTCCGGCATTCACGATGCCCATGTCCATGCCCGCCGTGATGGCGTGATAAAGAAATGCGGAGTGCATGGCCTCGCGAACCTTGTTATTGCCTCGGAAGCTGAACGAGATGTTCGAGACGCCGCCGCTGACCTTCGCGTGCGGCAGGTTGGCCTTAATCCAGCGCGTGGCGTTGATGAAGTCAACCGCGTAGTTGTTGTGCTCCTCCATGCCGGTGGCGACGGTGAGGATATTGGGATCGAAGATGATGTCTTCGGGCGGAAAGCCGACTTGGTCGACCAGTATCCGGTAGGCGCGCTCGCAGACGCGGATCTTGTCCTCGTAAGTCGCGGCCTGGCCCTGCTCGTCGAAGGCCATCACCACCACCGCCGCGCCATATTTCAGAACTTTAGCGGCGTTCTGGCGAAACTTTTCTTCGCCTTCTTTCAGCGAGATCGAATTGACGATGCCCTTGCCCTGCAGGCACTTCAGCCCAGCCTCGATGACCTCCCATTTCGAGGAGTCCACCATGAAAGGCACCTTGGCGACTTCGGGCTCGCTCCCCAGCAACTGCAGGAAGCGTGTCATCGCCACGACGCCGTCGATCATGCCCTCATCCATGCAGATGTCGAGGACATTCGCCCCGTTCTCGACTTGCTGCCGGGCTACGCTTACCGCTTCTTCATATTTGCCTTGCTTGATCAGCTTGGCGAACTTCGGCGAACCGGCCACATTGGTCCGCTCACCGATCATGATGTAGACGCCGGGCTGCTGGGTGAACGGCTGCGATCCCGAGAGACGGAGCGGCTTCGTCTGCGTGGACTCGGCCGCGCTCACGCTTCGGACACGCTCACGCTCGACATCTCGCTCTGGCGTGCGTAGGATCCCTCAATGAGCGCCGTCCCCCACTTTCTCGGAGGCTGGCCTTCGAGCGCTTTGGCGATAGCCGCGATGTGCTCGGGCGTGTTGCCGCAGCAGCCGCCGGCAATGTTGATCAGCCCTCCCCGTGCGAAGTCGCCCAGATAGCGGGCCATGTCTTTCGGGCCCAGATCGAACCCGGTTTCCGACAGAGGATTCGGCAAACCGGCATTCGGGTAGCACGAGATCGCCACATCCGCCTTCTCCGAGAGCTCCTCCAGGAACGGATACATCAAATCGGGACCGAGAGAGCAGTTGAGTCCCACCGACAACGGTTTCACGTGCGCACCGCGTTCCAGAACGCCTCAGTGGTCTGCGCGGAGATCATCGTCTCGCCGCCACGCCCCACCGCCGCCGAGATCATCACCGGCAACTCCTTGCCGTCCTTATCGAACACCTCACGGATGGCGACCAGTGCCGCCTTGGCGTTCAGCGAATCAAAAATCGTCTCGACCAACAGCAGGTCTACGCCACCGGCCATGAGGGCACGCACCTGCTGCGTGTAGGCGGCTTTAACCTGATCGAACGTGACCACCCGGAAGCCTGGATCATCGGCATCGGGCGAGTTCGAGAGAGACACCGTCAGCGGCCCGATCGCTCCCGCCACGAACCGCTGACGCGAGGTTGCGGTCCCGACACGATCGGCCCATTCACGGCACTGCCGCGCCGATTGCTCGTTGATATCCCAAGCCAGGCTGCCGAGAAACGGATCGTCGATGACCTTTTGATAGAACGCGGGATCCTTCCGGCCGCCGCGCTCCCGCGGATCGTCGACAAAGAATTCGCTCTGGGTGATGCTGGTTGCGCCGAAGGTGTTGGTCTCGATGATGTCCGCGCCGGCCTCCAGAAACCGGCGATGGATGTCGCCGATCATCTCTGGCTTCGTCAGCGAGAAGAGGTCACCGTTGTTCAGCAGGCTCTTCGTCGAGTCCTTGAAGCGGTCCCCGCGGATGTCCGCTTCCGTCATGCCATAGGTGCGGATCGTCGTGCCCATCGCTCCGTCGATGATGGCAATTCGATTTTCGAGGATCTTTTCCAGCGGATGTTGGTTGAATTTAGTCATGTCTCCTGATGGTCTTGGGTCGCTTCGCTTCTTTGCGACCATTTCCGCGAAGTACGACCTCCTTTATTATAGCGATTGGCAGGATGTCCAAGCTCTGGCGCGTGTGATCACTGAAGTAATCGTGATAGCGTTGAAGCTGCCTTGGAGCCCGAAAGAGCCTGAAAAAGAAGACTTTGTTTCTAAGGCCTTGACGGCAAGGCTTTCTGCGGAGAATTGAAAAGAGTGCAACTCACAGCGATTAGATCTCACACCGGCCGAATGCCGTTCGTCGCGGCGGGCGCGGTCACAGGCATCGGCAGTTTGCCTCTCACGTCTATTACATCGGCAATTCGGTCAGTGGCCGAATTTTCGCCGGAAGTTCCCTTTTGGCCTCAGCTGCCCCAACTCTCAGAGCGGGAGAGTATCGTCGGCCAAGGTCTCGCTATTGTGGAAGATCTTATTGAGCCTCGCAACGAAGGCTACGGTTATCAGGTAAAAGAAGGCCGGCTCAATTCGGTGCTCGAAATCCTCCACCGGAGTAGTGGGGAGTTGACGCCGGCCAACGCGGCAGGCTTCGGCGCGTTCGAAGAAGCATTGTCATCTGGTCTCTTCAGCTTCTGCGGTTGCTGTCAAGGGGCAGATCGAAGGCCCAATCACGCTGTCGGCGTATCTGTTCCACAAGGGCCGGCCCTTCCTATCCGATCCAGCACTTTTTGCTGCCATCGCATTTCATGTCTCGCAGATCATCGGCTGGCAGATCGATCGCCTGAAGTCTGCTGGCCTACCTGTGCTGCTGTTTGTTGACGAACCAGCGTTATGCCTGGACGCACCTATTGCGAACGCTGTCTCAGAGGAGCAGCGGCTCAACGCATTGGCGGCCACACTGGAGGACGCTCGAACTCGCGGAGCCTATGCCGGACTGCATTGCTGCGCAGCGCGCCCCTTCGAGCGCATGTGCCGCGTGAAGCCGGATATCATTTCGTTCGACGCCCATGAGGGACTTGACTTGTTTTTTGCCGACTGGCATGCGCTCGACTTCGTGAATCAGGGAGGGGCGGTTGCCTACGGAATAGTCCCAACACGGCCAGGTCTGAACGCTGTCGATTCAGCGACCATCTTTATTCGCTGGTTGAAAGCAGCATCCCTGGCTGGCGATCCGCAGAAATTTGCCCAGCGCGCGATGATCACGGCAACCTGCGGACTTGGGCTGCTCGATGCGTCCGCTGTCGCAGAGTCATTCAACGTCGCGCACAGCATAAGCAAACTGATCAGATCTTTAGCTGGTTCGCCAGAACAATAACACCTTCGGGATAGTCCTCTGGATAAACTGCGAGAGGACGATGGGGTTACTGCCGCATATTCGTACCGATAATATTAAGTCCGCCCCGGACCGCTCCTGCGGCTAGCCGCACTTAGGAATATGCCTATTCCAGTGCTGCCGGATCTTTGGCTACCCGTTTCTTTGGCTCAACGTACGCCTTTCCGGTCAGCAACCAATCTACAGATTTTCCGAACTCTCGGCTGAACGCCAGAGAGTCCCTGGGCCCGGATCCTTTTCAGGCTGCCAATGCTAAACCATCGGTCTTGATTGGTATTTTGAATCGGCGTAGATGCGTCGAAAACTGGTTCTTTGGGGATCTACGCGGATATCATCTGTTTGAAAACAGCGAGTTCCTTGTTGGATTCGTTCGCATCGCTCGGCTACGGAAAAGGACAAGTCCCGCACCTCAACGATCAAGATTCCTCCTAAAACTCATGTTAACTACCACGTGAATAATACGGTCACGGAGAGAAATCTGAACCTATCAGGGTAAGTTCACTTCGATTCCTGAGCCGTCCCGGAGCAAAGTGACCTCTTCCTCGAGTGAGTCCGCGCGGTGATAGTGAAAAGCGCGGGGATACATTTAGGTAGCGCCGCCTTTGTCGTCTTTCATGAATCCCACAGCCGTCGCTCCCAACGCCCCGATGACGATCGCCGAACCCGCGATCGCCAATACCGAACCCAGCCCCGCCATCCGTGCCGTCTGCAGAATCACGCCCAGCGGAAACACGATGGAACCGAGCAGCATGGCCAGAGCAATCGCGAAGCGGGCGCGCTCGCCGAACGCTACCTCGTCGAATACAACGCCCAAAACGATCATCAGCATAGCCAGGCCAATCCAGTGCGAGTGCAGGTCCACCTGCCGTACATAGGTGTACTTGATGTCGCGATACGCAGTCAGTGCCAGCCGTGAATCACCCGCACGACCCTCACCAGCGTTGGTAAAAGCACGAGCCAGCGAACCGCCCATCCCATCCAGAGTCTGGTGCTCGACAAAAACAGCGTAGTGTAAACCGTAAAGCATGCCAAAGGCAGCAAGAAGTGTCCCGCCGAAGATCAGGACTTTGCGAGCGCGGTTCATCGCGCCCTCCCGGGTTCTGCGTCGAGACTCCCGGTGTGGCGAACGACGCCCACCAGCATTCCCACCAGGGCCACCACCACCATCAGTCCGCCCACATCGGCGATGGCACCGGCCAGCAGGCCGAGCTTCAGTTCCAGCAACACAAACACCGGCAGAATCAGGGAACCAGCCAACAGTATCCTGACCCAGATTCTCTTCCACTTTTCACTGAGAAAAACGAAAGGCTGAACGAAAGAGAGCAAAATGGCCAGCACTCCGAACTCGATGATGTGGGAGTGCGCGGCGATTTGGACCGCTTTCTCGGCTTGCAACATGCCGTACGCATTCACCGAGGAACCAATCCCGCCTGCGCCCGCGGGTTGCTCCAGCAAATTTTTCAGGATAACCATCTCCCTGTTTTCGTGCTCGTACAAATTGATCCCGGCGTACCAGGCCCCATAAACGAAACCCAGCAGCACCAGTACGGTTCCACCCGATAGCAGCATGCGCCTCTCCCAGGTGCGATCTTTTGGAAGCTCGGGCTCGACCGGAGTCGCGTTCCCGTCTCGCATGTAATTCCGGAAGCCCCATCCCTCGATCAGCAGAACGATGATCAGCAGCGCTCCCGCAGAATCCGCTAGAACGCTCGCCCATCCGATCACCGGAAACGGGCTGTAGGCCAAGCCAACGTAGTGGATGAGAAAAATTCCCACGGGAAGAAGAAGTGCGCCACTCAGGAAGAGTCTTGCCAAAAGCTTCTTGCTGGACGAAGAAAGATTCACGTAGGGTTGCAACAGTGCCAGGAGCAGCGCAAGGTAGCCGGCATCGATCATGTGGACGTGGGCGTCAACTTTGGTGCCGCGATCTTCCAGCAGATTGCCTATCCGGGCAAATGCCACTTTTACCGCCGAAGAATCCTGCGCCGCAACCGCATTCGCCGCGCCTAGTAGCGCCTGGCCGGTTTGCCCGCCGTTCTGGTGCAGCACAAATACGGCGAAGATATCGCCGAAAAGCATTCCGGCTGCGATCAGCGCAATGCCTCCGAAGACCAGCAAACGGCGTGCTCCCATGGCAGATAACGTGGCCGCCGAACTTTGTGTAATGCTGGTCGTCGCCATTTGTGTCTGTCGCCGCCGCCGAGCTTCGCTCGGCCGGGACAGTCGAGGGCGGCTGTCCGGGCACGTGGTTCGTTAGTCTGCGGCTCTTGCCCCTGTACCGGCCGCACGGAACGCCGGCATCACATGTTTGGCGAACATGTGTTGTATCTTGATGCTCTTCCAGTGCTCCAGCCCGCCAAAGTTCGAGACAATCGCCAGTTCGCCGATACCGCTTTTTGCCTGTAGCGCACGGATCTGATTGATGACTTTTTCCGGCGTACCAATGAAACCGATCTCCTGTTCGACAATTTCATCGTAAGTCAGCTTCGTGAGCGATTCGAGCGCACCGCTGGCGTAAAAGCCGTAACCTTTGGCCCGAAGCTCCGCCTTCTTCTCCTCGCTCTGTATTGATTCCACCGGAGAAGCATTGAAAGCGAGGAAATTGAGCAACGCCTGCTCGACTTCCTTGCGTATCTGCGTTTCATCCTGGTCGATGTATACCGGGCGGATATAAACAATGTCGGGCTGGTGACCGTGTTCGACGCAGGCTTTCTTGTAGATGTTCAGCGGGCCTTCCAGCACTTTCCAGGGCAGCAGCGGAGGCACAAAGATGCCCCAGCCTTTTTCACCTGCTGTCTGATAAGTGATTTCGCTGGTCCCGCCAGTGTAGAACTTGGGATGCGGCTGCTGTAGCGGCCTCGGCACCACGCTGACATCTTTGACGTTATAGTACTTGCCTGCGTACGAGAATTTATCGCGGGTGAGGGCCAGCTCCAGAATGTCTACGGCTTCGTCGTAGCGCGGCCGACTTTCCTCCAGCGGTAAGGCGGAGGGGCCGAACAGCCAGGCATGCCCGCGTCCCAGGCCGCATTCCAAGCGGCCGTTGGTCAGAATGTCGGCTTCGGCGATCATGCCGGCAATGCGCATGGGATTTTCCAGCGGCAGAGTATGGAGCGCGGTGCGGAAGCGGACGCGGTGCGTGCGTTGCGCGGCTGCTGCGAACATGGCGAGCGGGTTCGCCGAAATGGAAAACTTCGGGAAAAAGTGGTGGTCAATCACCGAGTATACGTCGAATCCGGATTCGTCCGCGTGCTCGATCTGGCGCATGATTTCCCAGATCATTTCGTAGTGTGACTTGCCGGGCGGAGTCTGAATTTCGCAATAGATACCGAATCGCATGCGGTTATCCCTGTCTAGCTCTTGTTACGGGTTGCGGAATTGAGCGGCACGCGTCCCTGAGAATTTCGCAACGTTGCATGGAATCTTTGATTACCCGGCGTTCGTCACGATAGCACGGGACCGGATCGCCATTGTGCACACCGTTTCGCCCTTCATGCGTTCACCATGTCAGGCGCACCGCCAATTGAATCTGCCGCGGATTAAACACTGCGCTAGGCGTTCCGTAGAGCGGGTTCGGCGAACCCTCTCTGAAGAACTGCGGCGCTCCCGCGCAACCCGGCGCGCCCGCGTCCACATTGCAGAAATCCGCGGCGCCGTAGCTGGTGTTGAAGTAGCGGACATTCACCGTGTTGAACAGATTGAAACCTTCCGCCACAAGTTGAAGCCTCAATTTGTCGCCTATAGGAAGTGTGCGTTCCAGGCGGATATCGACGGTCTGCAGCGAATCGCCTTTAAAAGTATTTCGGGGCTCGCTGCCCACCCGGTCATTGTTCCCGAACACGTCGCCATTCACGTCAAAACCAGCGTATTTGCTGAAGTACTGCGGAGACTGTAGCGTGAAAATGGTGCTGAAACTGAAATCGCGCAGCAGCACATTCCAGCCGGCCGGGCTGGAGAAGATGGCGTTTCCGACGAAACGATGGCGGGCATCGTCTGCCGAACTTGCGCGCTCGGCACGGAAGTTGGCGCTGTCCTGCGGGATCAGGACGAAACTCGGGTTAGGGCCATCATCAATCGAATGCGAATATGTATAGCTGAGCTGGTAGGAGAAATTGTGCGACAGCCGTTTGGCAACGTGCACCAGCAGCCCGTCATATACCGAATCCCACTTCGAGGCGGCCTCAAAGAATACGCTGTACTGCTGATCTCGGAAACCGGGCACTCCATTCACGTGGGGCACGTCCGGAATGACCATTTGTGCCGGGTAAGGCGTGCAGTCGGGTGGGGGATTGATGGGTGCCGGAGAATTGAGCGGCGAAGCGAAATCGAAATAGACGTTCTTGCAACTGGTGCCGCCGCTGGAGTCGTGCACCTGTACCGTGCCGCTCGGATCTGGCTGGTTCACATTGAAGAAGCTTCCCAGATGGACGCCGCGCAGGTGAATTCCCGAGATACTCACTGTCGTGTCCTTAAAGGGTTCGAACTCGATGGAGGCGCTGGCCTGTATCCCATACGGATTCTGGCTATTTTGATCAAAGCGCACGATGGTTGCATCCTGCGAGAACCCGCAACTGGCCAAAGTGCCATCCGGACAGAAAGGTTCGGGGGTTCCGTTGGGATAGGTTCCGTTCGTGAGCAAGGAACTCAACCCCAGGTAGTTGATGAATGGGGAACTGGCGAAACTAAACAGTCCGGTGTTGGCATTCAGCCCATTTTCAAATGAACGATTCGGATACTTGCCCAACCCGCCGCAGGAAGGCGCCTGGCACATGAGCAGCGGTGAAGGAATGATTCCGTGGAACAGGCCGAAGCCGGAGCGAAATACGACGTTGTGCGAAGTACCCAGATTGTAGGCCAAGCCAACGCGTGGATCGAAATTTTTCCACTGCGTATTGAGGACTTGCGAGGGCCAGGTTTCAAATTCCCAACGCACGCCGGCATTCAGAGTGAGGTTCTGCGTGGCTCGCCACTTGTCCTCGATAAAGAGGCCATTGTAGGTGTGATCCAAAGTAGAGGAGGCCTGGTTCCGAACGTTTTGTGATATCGCGCCACCCTGGTAAACCGCTGTCCCGCCGGCGATCGACGGCTCGCGGAACGGCGGGGTGGTTGTGCTGTCGAAGCGCTCGAAGAAAATCACGAAGGGATCAGGGCATGAAACCCCAACCGGACAGCCCGCCGCACCGTCCGTCCCAAGATACGCGGGCAGGTTCGAGAAGTCTGCCTCAAAGGGATAGAACAACGGAAAAGATTCGAAAGTAGATACCCGATTGAAATTACCTCCGAAGCTTATGGTGTGGTTGGACACATTGCGGGTCATGTGGTCGACCAGCTCAAATCGTCCCTCGCGGTAAATGTCCGGGTTCCCGCGATTCACCCCGGTGGCGAAGGTATTGGCTACCTCCAGGTGCGGCTCGGTCGAAACCACAGGGAAATCAAAGGTACGGTGCGCATACTGCATTCGAAGGTCGTTGATCCAGGACGGAGAAATTGTGGTGGTCAGACCGCCCGCCAGCGACTGGTCGCGAATGTAGTTGTTTTTGAAAGCTGATGGTAAATCGAAGCCGTTGTTCAGGGGCGATTGGTTGGTCAACCGGCCGTCGTTGATGAAATAACGCGCGTACAGATAATTCCGGCTGCTCAGGGTCTCATCAATCCGGAGAAATCCATTGTCGGTATTGCCGTCGCGCAATACAAACAGGTTTTCCGGGGCGAGACCGAAGACCTGGGTCTTAACCTGATTAATGGCGGCAATGTTGTTCAGCACGGCTGAATTGTAAGTGGGCGATTCCGCCCGCCGCTGCGCTTCGTAGTTGCCGAAAATGAAAGTCTTGTCCTTCACGATGGGTCCGCCAACTGAAGCGCCGAACTGGTTTTGACGGAGAATGTTGAAACCTGGTGCGGAGAGGATACTCTTCGCATCCATGACATTGTTCCGGAAGTATTCATAGAGCGAACCGTGCCAGTCGTTGGTGCCGCTCTTGGTAATGATATTCACGATGCCCGCCGTGGCACGGCCGAACTCCGTGCTGTAGTCCGTGTTGATGACCCGAAACTCCCTGACCGCCTCCTGGGATGGAGTCCCGCGTTGGATACCCGAGGCGGTGGAGATGTCATCCGCGCCATCGACCGCGATAAAGTTGAAATGGATGTTCTGGCCGGCAAAGGAGAGCTTGGTGACCGGCTCAACGATGACGTCCGTGCTGCCCGAGGTGGTATCTCCGATCGTGACTCCGGGGGCGAGCAGCGCGAAATCGATGAACTGCCGCCCATTCACCGGCAGATTCTCAATCCGGCGTTCGTCGATCACCGAACTCACCGCGGTTCGCGTGGGTTCCGCCAGTTCGCCCACATCCTGTACGGTTACTTCCTCAGCCACCTGCCCTACGGGCAGATTAAAGTCAAGGTTGGCGCTGGCTCCGATATCGAGATGGACCTTTTTTGCCTCCTTCTTGAAGCCAGCCTTTTCGGCGGTCACTGTGTAGTCACCAACCGGCAAGAACGAAACCTCGTAATCACCTGTTGCACTCGCGGTCGTGGAACGCGTAAAGCCGGTGGCGGTGTTGATCGCCGTAACCGAGGCCTGAGCGATCGCAGCCCCCGTGGTGTCATAAATCCGACCCTGAATCGTGACCGTGACCACCTGCGCGTGCAGGGGCAGAATCAGACTTGCGAGAATAGTCAGAGTCAGAGCATAGGTCCGCGCCGGCAATCTGCTCCATGGACTTCCGTTCGTAAAATAGGCATTCATACTCTCCTCCTCAAAGCAGCCTGAGTCTTACGGGGAACGCTTGCCTTTTCAGATTGTCTGTTTCGTTTCTTCTTCGGCATCTCGCCGTTCATTACCCGGCTCAACCGGGACTCGGAATCGTCGAGGTGTTGCACCAATACCGCAGCACATTCCTTGAGCTTGCCTGCCGCCAGGAGCTGATACATCTTGCGATGCACTGGGATCAGAGTACTGTGCTGGTTCAGCCAGAAATGGAGAGGCAGCGTTCCCCGTTAGTATAGATTCCGCCCCTTCGGGCAAGATCATTGTAGCTCCACCACCGTGCATTGGTATCAACTTCCGGATTGCCCGTGATCCGCCCCGAGTAAGTGCTATTTGGGAGCGATCTCTCAGGCTCCACGTCGCGCTCGTGCTTCGGTCGTTGCAAAAAAGGGTCCGTTGTTAGATTAGACGACAGTTTGTAGACTGGACACATGGCGCTCAAACGGATGGACAACGTAGGAATCGTCGTCGATGACCTCGGAGGGACGATTGATTTCTTTCGCGAGCTCGGCCTCGAGCTCGAAGGGCGGGCCACGATCGAGGGAGAATGGGCAGGACGTGTCACTGGACTGGGCGATCAGCGCGTCGAGATTGCCATGATGCGCACGCCGGACGGCCACGGCCGGCTCGAGCTCTCCCGCTTTCTCACGCCGCCTGCCATCGCGGATCACCGCAACGCCCCCGTGAACGCTCTAGGCTACCTCCGCATCATGTTCGCCGTGGACGACATCGACGAGACGCTTGAAAGGCTCCGCAAGCGCGGCGCGCAGCTCGTAGGCGACGTAGTCCAGTATAAAGACGCGTATCGGCTCTGCTACATCCGCGCTGCTGAAGGGCTTCTCATCGGACTCGCCCAAGAACTCAGCTGAGCGCAATTGTGAAGACAATGACGAAGAGCGACCAATGTGAGCATCGTGGAGAGATAGCCAATGCGTCCAGTGAACTCTTGATGAGTTCGTGTACGTAGTTCGGGCAGAGCTATCTCAACGAGTATTCTAGTTTCGCCGAAACTTTCGGCCTCATTCGGCCTTTCAACATTCCTGAAGCCCCAGTAGCCCGCAGTACAATCAAAGTGACCTCCGGGGGACAGTTCAGCCGCATGGGCACGCCGATTGTTCCAATTCCGGAATTTGTGTACAGGGTCAGAGGACCAATCTGCCGCAATCCCCAGGGATATTTTCGAGCCAGCTTGGGCAAGTATGGAGGGCCGATGAGCGGAAGCCGTATCTGGCCTCCATGGGAGTGCCCCGAGAGTTGAAGGTCTACGGGATGGTGGAGGGCCACGTAATCGGCCCAGTCCGGCTCATGAGCCAGCAAGATAACCGGTTCGCCTGGGGGAATATTTCTCGTGGCCAAGGCAAGGTCGGCCTTGCCTTCGAGGACGTCATCGACACCCGATACCCAGAGCCTTTTCCCATTACGTTCGAACGGGACGCAGCGGTTGCGCAGAACGGAAATGCCGTAGGACTGAAGAACAGCGATGATATGAGCTGAGTCGGCAACCACATCATGATTCCCAAGAACGGCCAGAATACCTGACGGGGCCTGCAACTGGGCCAACAGAAGGGCACACGGTTCGATTGCTTTTGCGGATCGAATCGCAATCGAGCGGGTCAGCTTTCTTGCTGGTGAGGTTACAAAATCTCCGGTCAGCACTACCAGGTCAGGCTGTATCGGATTGATCATGTCAACCGCTTTCCGGAGTGGTATCACCGAGAAATAGTCGTCGTAATGAAAATCGGCCAGTTGGGCGATGCGGAATCCGTCCCACGCCTCGGGCAAACGAGGAAGCGGAACTTCAATTGAAACCAGTTGCGGCTGATTTGCAGCCAAGATGGTGCCATCACCAACCACGGCCAGGGCTCCGATGAGTGTGCCGGTCGCACCCAATTGCAAGAATTTGCGCCGTGTCGGGAACGATGACAACCCTACAGTTCTCCTCTGGCGCTCAGTCGAACGATGGCAGCGAAGATTCTGCCAGCGTGGAGCCCTGCAACGTCCGTAATCAAGTAAGTAGCCATCGAATCCCCATCATATAGCCACCGGGGAAGGCCTTTGACGTGATTTCTGCTGATACTTGAAAACGCCGATGGGAGCGGATTTCGCACGCCCTCCATCCACAACGCAGGTGAACGTAACTTAGAGAAGCGAACTCATTTGCGCGCGCACCCCTACGGGTGGCGGCGTTCTAACTCCAGTGCCACTGCCCGTCGAACACACAGTATCTCCCTCTGCCATGTCTTGCGATCCGCACACGTAACTGGCGAGGATGCTGTCTGGCGGGAGTCATTGCATGCCGGAGGGGTCAGGTGTACATTGGCCGTCTCTTCAGAGGCCCCAGGGAAAACCAATCCTCGTACGCCGACCGACGTTGACTTCGGCCGATTGGTGTGGCCTGCTGGGATTTAACACCATCGCGGCGTCGGCCGCACTCTTGTTCTCAAACATCTACAACGAGCCCATCGCGCGACAGAGGAGTAGCCGGCCACACGAATTGAGCGTTGTACGTAGAAGATGGGACCGAAAGTAAGCGAAATGTCTTCCTTCAATTAACGTGAGTCGTCGTATCGCATGCCCGCCTCGACCTCCGCGATGGCCTGGTTGACAAGCTGAAGAGCGTTCGCCCTGTGGCCACCTTTGTCGTGCGAAGCAGACTCGAGGTTTCGCTGTGCTTCACGCAGGTTCTGGATGGCCGCCGTCATCTCGGGTTGTGCTTCATAGCCGCCGCCTTCCCATCTCCCGTTCCAGCCGCCATTGCCCCAGTCGCCGCTCCCCCAGCTGCGGAACTGGGAGCCGTCGATGGTGCTGCCTTCGCGATACTCAAACATTCGGTCCTGCCCATTTGGCCCACGGGCGTAGATGCGAAGCGTCTTCTCCTGCCCTTGGTCTGGGTCCACGCCGAACGTGCTATTGCCCATGCGGAAGGTACGGTCTTGACGAGCAAGCTCCTTCAGACGGTTGGTGACGTCCACGTAATGGCGGGCGGTTCCGTATTGAGCGCTCAGGATGACATACGCTCCGGAGTCCTCATCTCTATCTCTATCTCTATCTCTATCTCCGCCCCCGCCTTCCCATGCACCATTCCAGCCGCTATTGCCCCAGTCGCCCCCACCCCAGCTGCGGAACTGGGAGCCGTCGATCACGCTGCCTTCGCGATACTCGAACATGCGGTCCTGCCCATTTGGCCCGCGGGCATAGATACGAAGTGTCTTATCCTGCCCTTTGTCGGGGTCCACGCCAAACGTGCTGTTGCCCATCCGAAAAGTACGGTCTTGACGGGCAAGCTCTTTCAGACGGTTGGTCACGTCCACGTGGTGGCGGGCAGTGCCGTATTGAGCGTTTAGAATGAGATACTGCCCTGAATCGCTGGGAGGATTTTGGGCCACTGCTGACCCTAGCAGAAAAACTGCTGCTAACAACGAGATGACGAGCCGAATCTGAGACATAAGAATCTCCTGTTCTGCCGAGTCAACGTACCGGAGGAGGTACTCGGCTCCTCGTATGGTGCAATCTTCTTTCTTCACGCGCACACAGCACGCTACCTCTAACGACTGCCGTAATACCAACCACCGCCGCCGAGTAAAAACACAACCAAGATGATAATCAGCATAGTCTCGATACTCATTGAATTCCACTTAGCCAATCTCTATCGTCGTACTTCAATTTGATTCAGTACTTGCTGTACGTTTGGAATTCCAGCCGCAAGCTTTTCAGCGTGCTGCCGTTGATTGGCATCGTGAACCCTTCCGGTCAACGTAAGGACGCCATTCTTTGCTTTAAAGTCGACGTGTTGTTTCTCCAGACCGCTTGAGATCAGCGCAGCTTTGTAGTTTTTCTCAATAGCATCATCTAGATTGGAAGCGACGTCCCTGGCTTCTGACTCGGAGCCAACGGGCTGCACGCTAATCTCGTTGGCTATGATTCGGGTGCCCGCAGCGCTTTTTGCCACTTCTGCGGCCTTGGCCTTCGCGTCGTCCGAATGCAACTTGCCTCCTAGAGTTATCGTGTTTTTGTCTTTGTCCTCAGAAACAGTTACATCTTTCAAATCGGCCTGCTGCAGAGCCTTCTGAACCCCATCCTTATACGAAATGTTGTTTTCATTTGAACACCCGACACCGAAAAACAAAACCACCAATGCCAACCACGATGTAAAAGCTTTCATTTACGCCCTCCTTGGGCAATCAAATTTCTGCAAACGCTTGCCTCACCTCGTCGAAGGGAAGCGATTCCGGCCCCATTCGTAATCACTTGGCAAGCGTTGACCCAGTATCAATTTACGACTGGTAAAGATGGGGACAGGGTACGAAGTCCAGTCGCGCCTCCCAAGCCATCGAAGCGTAAAACGCTGGGACAGAAAACTCACTAAGGTACATCCTGTACGCGGCTGAAGACGGATATGTACCAAGTAAGCGAGAAGGAAGAAATTCACCAGTTCGCTCTGAAGAAAGTGCATGTCGCGGGTTGTTTGAGTCGCAATTCCCTACAGTTTCAGGCTCTTCAAAATGGCGCATGGCGTGCTGACGTGTAGGGGCATCTTAGGTGAGGCGGATGAAAGTGGCAATCACACGTCCGATCCTGATTGTTGGCTCGCTGATCACTCTGTTCTGCGGCTCGGGTCAAGGGCAGCGGAATGTCGGGACTGGAGTGCTGTCTGTGTCTTCCATCGTTCGGCAAATGCAAAAAGCTCAAGCCCAACTTCAGCCACAAACTCCTTATCAGGTGATTCGCGAGTACCACTTGTGCGGTATGAAAACATCGAGCGCTAACGTCGACGTGATAGCCCAAGTAGACTTCAGGCCCGCGACCGGCAAGGGCTATAGCATTCAAAAGTGGTCGGGTAGCACGCGAGGCAAGCAGATTGTGCAGCGGGTCCTGGATCACGAGACCGGAGCGATCACCCCCAATCCAGCTCAGAGCGCGTTTTCTAGTGACAATTACGATTTCGTCCTAGCGGGCGAAACCGTCTTAGTCGGCCGACCTTCTTATGTATTAGAACTGAGGCCGAGGAGGCGAGAGAAAGACTTGGTCTCAGGAACAGTCTGGGTGGACAAAAGTTCGTTCCGTATCCTCCAAATCGAAGGAGAAGCTGCAAAGACCCCTTCCTGGTGGCTGAGAAGCGTTCGAATCAGAATGTCGTTCGGCGATTTTGCTGGAACCTGGCTGCAAACCAGCATGGAAGCCGTCTCGGATGTCCGTCTTTTTGGTCCCCATACTCTGACGTCTCGCATTTTGGACTACCGTGTCGAAGACGTATCCGCATCAACAACCCTCGTTCCAAAGCCGCGATAGCCACCGTTGCGACGCAAGTACGAAGCTCGGGTGAGGAGAAATTCGCGATGAAGCGGTCTTCGCCTGCGGCGGGAACTCCAAAGGAGCTTGGGTCTGCCGCCAGTCCGGCCGCACAATCGGGATTGGAGCGGTCGAGTCTTCCTGGCTGCTGAAGGGTGCGGCCCGCACTTCCAGACCGCCATGACCGTTGCCCCGTTTCGGTGCGGCTGTTCGTACTTTTAAGGAGTGGCTCTTGCTTGCGAATGACGTTGAGAGCTCATACTTCCGTCATGAGCCTCAAGAATGCGTCATTTCTTGCATTGATCGGGATGACCCTGCTGGCTTCGGCTGGAACCTCCCCGATGGAATGAAGAGGATCGCCGATGAGATGGCCAGGGCAGAGCGTTCAACGTAGCAGCGCTGATGAGTGCAGCCTTTTGCCGAGAGAGTCTGACTTCCACCACGGGCTGCCGGGGCGGTCAATGAGTGCTAACGCCTGTTTCGCCACCGACGAGACTTCTTTGTGCCGAGTGGGTTGCTTCCCAGGCCGTGATTCCCCTCCGCTTCGATGGCCTGCCATCTGCAGTTGAACATTAAATTTGTTCTCCGTTTGCGATACAGTCAACCAGAGGTTTAAACGAAGAGGTGTGCGTATGAATCGGGCTCGCATGGTGATTGTGCTAATCATGCTGATTGTGCTGGCCGTCACCCTGGCAGGTGCGTTTCTGACTCGCGGGGTGATGGCATATCTTCCGTTTTTGCAAGCCAGGAAGGGGGACTGGACGGGAGCCTATGTACCGCACGGAGTTGTGGATCAACGGCCCTGGCAGACAGCGGCAACTCTGGCGGCCTTGGCACAGTCGGCGGAGGAGAAGGAACTCGCCCGGGAGGCCGAGCGCCTTGCGGATCACGAAGTCGACCAGGCGTTCTCGCAGTCACTGAGGCAGGCAAGCCTTGAAAAACCAAATCTAAGCGGTAAAGCATTGGCATTGCAGCAAAGGGTCACCGAGCTTCAGGAGACCATCAAGAACGACCAGGCTCGGATCGCATCACTCAGTGCAGGCGCGGGCACGAGACCAGCGGGTGCAGTTTCCAATGGCAGCGACTTGGAGATTGCGAAGGCGCAACTTGGCCTCGACCAAAACGAGCTGACCGATTCGATCGAAGACCTCGCCCGCGAAAGCGGAGATCAGCGAGTCAAGCTTCAGCAGGAACTAGCGGCACGCCAAGCCGCCATGAAGCAGTACAGGGACAGTGCCTCTAAGGACGATGGGCAAACTGCTGTCGCCTCAGCCGAACAGTACAAGACGTTAGCACAGCAGCTATCAACGTGGCGATCCCTCCGCAACAGGAAACAACTGATTGCGCAGGCTGAGCAGTTGGCCAGGGCCGACGTGGCCGCGCTGACAGCCGATCAGGCAAGGCTGAAGACAGAAGCCGCTGGCCTTGGCGATAAAGCCGTTGGAGAATCAAGTTCCGAACGAATCGACCGGCTGCGACAGATAAGCGCTCAGCAAAACATCCAGAGCATCCTCAACGATCGTCTGGGAGCGCAACAGCAGCTTGTGGCACTCTACGGGCGATGGGGAGAGCAAGTCGAGATACAGCGAAAGATCGTAGTTCACCTGATATTGCAGTCTCTGGCTTTGATTGCAGCGATCTGCATGTTGGTGATCCTGGCGGGCTGGGCTCTCCAACTGGCATTGGAGAAGATGGTTCGCGATCCTCGCCAAAAGCAGACGTTGAAAACAGTTCTAAATCTGGGAACGCAACTGGTCGGCCTCTTACTAATCCTGCTGACCATTTTCGGTGTACCACAGCAGATGCCAACGATCCTGGGTCTGGCGACCGCAGGACTGACCGTGGTCTTTCAGGATTTCATCCTGGCATTCTGCGGTTGGTTTGTTCTGATGGGACCAAACGGAGTTAGGGTTAGGGACTGGGTAGAGATCGATGGTGTCGGCGGCGAGGTGGTACAGCTCGGTCTGTTCCGCACCTGGTTACTGGAGACGGGAAACTGGACTGCCAATGGCCATCCTACGGGAAGAAGAGTTTCGTTTTTGAACGGCTATGCCATACGCGGCAAGTATTTCAACTTCTCCACCGTAGGACAGTGGATGTGGGATGAGATTAAGGTAAGCTGTTCCTCCCGGCACGGATATTCATCCTCTTATCAAGGGGATCTACGAAGCGACGGTGAAGACAACGGAAGCGGATGCGAAAATGGCGGAAGCGGAATGGAAGAGGGTGACGCACGAAGAAGGGTCGCCACAGTTTAGCGCCATGCCGTCGGTCAATCTCAGGCCGGCGGGAGCTGGTGTCGACATCGTGATTCGCTATATCACTCGTGCCGGAGTGAGAGTTGAGACCCGGAATCATCTGTTTGCGATGATCGTTGAGCTGATGCAGGGTGGGTCGAAAGAGGATAGGAATCTTGCCCCACTTTCCCCGCATGGGAGACTGAAAGGCTGACGATCAGCGTCGTATTTACCGATGCATCGGAGGCCAAGCTAATCCTTGACCACGTAAAGACATTCATGGTTCACCTCACTGAAAATGGCTTAAAGGAACCGGTATGAGCCCAGATTACAGTAACGACCCAGAAGCTCTACGCGAACTACTGGCTATTCTGCTGGGTTTCTTGGAAACTGTTATGCACGAAAGAGACAGTGCAATTCAGGTTGCGCAGTTAGTCCCTAATTGGAAGGACCGCCTTCAGGCGGCGTTAAACGATCCACTTCGCCAGAGTCAGACCCACGAACTTGTTTCGGCGACTCGACAGTTATTTTCGGGACATCCTCTATCCGATTCAGAGATTGATGCAATCTCTGCAAAGCTGAATAAAAAGCCGGACTAAATTTCCCCCGCGCTATCACGCTCATCTGTTTAGCAGCAATCAGCAATCTGTGGCAAGCAGCCCGGTCGAAACGACGACGCTTACACATTCGGATCAACCGAGGAAGCTCTCGCCCTACCATCAAGATTTCCCACGCTTTTGAAAAGACTCCGATCTCAACCCCCGATCCTCGATCGATTGAAAGGCCGGATGAGGCCGAAAGTGTGCGTGGGCAACGGTCCTTCCCACGCGATCAAGTCATGCGGGGCGTACATGTTCATGTAGCGGCAAAGGCTGCAACGCACTTCTAACGCTTCTAGTAGAGTTGGCTGAATCGCTTCGTTCTTTACGTCGAATTCAATGCGGGCTACAGCAATCATGGCACCGCACGTTTGGCATGGAACGGCCCAGTATGATGCGGTCTGCATAGTGTAGAGAGAAGTATAAACAAAAAGGGCGGCCTCCCCCCGGCGAAGGAGGTATTCGGGCATTCTCGCACTGTCACCCGCACACTGTTGCGAATCGCCAATTCTAGAATCGCCAATTCTAAAGTAGATAAAAGTAGAATCAAAGCTTTTGCATTGCTCGAGTCTGGGCTGAGTAAAGCCCATGCTTCCATCACGCACGCCGCGAACGAGTTTGCGCAAAAGCGACCGCCACGGGTTTGCCGCCGCATGGCGGCAGTGGCACGGAGAGAGCGGTCGCCGCGCGGGACACACGCCGTCAGGCCAGCTACAATGAGCGCAGAAAGTTCAAGATATCCTGCTGCTGCGATGGGCTAAGCGCATTGAAGTTGTTGATGACCCCATAAGCTTCTGAGCCACAGTTGTTGAACTGATGGTGATCACGGTCTTGACTATGACCACGGTCGCCAGTGCAGTCGGCGTGGGCCTTGATAGCCTGCAATAAGTCGGACGTGCGTCCGTCATGCAGGAAAAACAGGCGCTGGCCGATGCCCCACAGGGGCGCAGTTCGAAACTCATCAGCGGTTGCTACTCCTTGGTTAATGCCATCCGCCAGATTTTGTCCCATGTGATGCAAAGCAAAATCTGACAGCGGATGATAGGTGACGAAACTCATCCCGGTAAAGTTAGACTGGGCAGTAGTCAGGTTTTCCGAGTGGCAAAGACTGCATCCAACGGATTCAAAGAGAGCCTGCCCATTCGACGTGCTGGTCGTCGCGGCAATCGGAACGGGAGGGGCCGACAATCGCATTGCGTCGGTAAACGCATCAATATCGGAATTAGGATGAGAATCCTCGGGTGTGCCGTTGAAACTGCATCCCTGATAGGCGTTCCGTTCGTCCGGAAAATTGTCGTTGGTAATGCCCATTTCCACGTTGTAAGCCTCTCCGGCGAATACTTCCAGCGATGGGTTCTGCGCTTTCCACCCGAATTTTGTGATGTTTCCGGTATTTCCCGACGTGTTAAACCTGCCTCCGATGTTCAGCTTCGATCGACCAGATGCGGTAGAAGCAAGATTCGCTCTCAACACTGCGTCTGGAGTATTTTCAACTAAGCCTAAGCCAAACAGCGGAGTAGGAATTCTAAAGATCACGTTATCGGAAAGCAGCTGAGCAGCGAAGTTTGGTTGAGGTAGCTTGCATCCCGGAGCGTCCATTCTCCCTGCAATTGAGAACAGGTTATGCACTCCCCCATCCAATGAGCCATCGGAGTACCTTACGAACCGTGCTTCTCGAACTGGACCGCTCGGCGTAATGAATGATGGGATAATGTTTCCGGCGCCTGTTGACAATCCAGCAGCTATCTCAGGATTCGGTTGCGGCACTTGCGGGCTAGTTGGACTGGGACTTGTTCCAAGCGCGGCTGGCTGAGAATGACAAGAGGCGCAACCATTGGAGTTAAACCCTGGCCCCAAACCGCCATTGCCATTTACTCTCGGGACGGAGTCGTTCACTTCCGTAAACTGGCCCAAGCCGTTGACAAAAATAGCTTGTTCAGCAGCGTTTAATGTCGGGTAAGGGCCGCCGACCACTGGCGTGCCAGCGCGCGGGCCAGGGTCATGTTGAGCCTGAAGCGTTCCAGTACTTAGTAGCGCGACCAAACCAATACACAAAGTTGCTGCAAGCACGTTCCATGGTTTCATTTTCGCGCCTTCCATGCACGGAGCACGACACACTCCGGCGGCAGATTCCTGCGGCTTGATTTAGGGAGAGTGGCGCTGGATCCATGCTGGCACGACCGGGGGAAGGACCGTAGTCGCCTTATTAGCGCGAGCAAAACAGTCCCAAGGTAGGCCAAAACCTCCGGGCCGGGCTGCAGATTTCTTACAGGCGCTGGAAGATAGAGAGAACTTAAGCGGACTCTAGCACGATCCGAAATCGAGTCAAGGGCCTAGAAGTACATCCCTCCCTGTTAAAAGGCCTGACCGACACGGGATTTGGGACACGCGGATTAATAGATAATCGCCGTTACTCAGTGGCTCCACATTACTTGTTCTACGACATCTGCCGAATCCATCAGGCTTTGACGCCCGAGCAACACTTTCGACATCGTGACCGGATTTCTGCTTGTTCCTGCCACGGCTCGAGTGGTGAAGCTGGTGCATGCGCTGGTATTACCCGAAAGGCCGACTGCGCCGTTACCATTCGCAGCGGAATTGACCGTCAGTGTGGGCGAGGCGAAGGTCAGGCCAGCATGCACACTCCCGGAATGGCATTCCGTGAAATGAAGCAACCGTGTGCTAGTAAATTCTGCTCAAAAGCTGACCAGCTATGAGGCACTTATCGCAACCACACCTGAGCTCAATTTCTTTAGGACTATCGCTGGATGTTTCATCGAGCCACTGCGGGTCTCGCTGGGCATGGCTGCGATGATCATCGAGGAAGGCTTGCATGGAGTTCCTTAACTGCTGCACGACTTCGTCATTTCGAATCTGTCTGCCCATTGAGTTCTTCTCCCAAATCCTATGCAAATGAAAAGGGCCCAAGGGCCATATCGGAGTGGCTATCCTTGGACCAAGTGGAAATGTGAACGACACCATGATGCACTGCGAAAGAATAGAAAGCTGATCAATTTTGAACACTGCGGGAAATCCGCATGGTTGTTGATGCTGTGACAAGAGCTGGAGCGGGGAGGAGGAGTTGAACCGCCATCTCTAGGGTGGACCCGAGCGCACTACCCTTGTGCTATCCCCGCAATGCCGTCCTCCAGTTTTTGTGCCAACAAAAATGGCAGGAAAATTATTGCTTCCAAAACTGCTTTTCCATAGCGCCGCGAATTATACGCCTAGCGTCCCAGCGGATTGGCTGCCTTGCGTATTCTTTTCTCTCTCCAGGCGAGGTCATGCGCACGATATCGTGCGACAAGATTCGTAAGCGCCTCGGCGGTAATGATGCGTAAATCGTTCAAAGACTGCGACCTGTTTAGGAGACGCTTAAGCGTTGGATTAGGTTTGGCTATTCCATTAGAGAGTTTTTCAGGTGCGAATTGATAAACGTGATATGCAGCAAGATCAGCGTCCTACAGCAACACGAACAGCCCTTGACACCTCTTTTGGGCCGGCGGGCTTTTACTATTTGCCTGCGGCAGCTCGCTCCAGCTGCCTCAGCTTCGCCATTGTGGCAGCCGTGTAGTCTTTCCGTTTATCGGATTTCTGGCGTCGTTTGCGCTTAGTCTTCGAGTGGCTCTGGCCCATGTGACGGCGTCGTGGGGACAGAATCGGGCTATCGGTACTCCGGCGCAAGATTGCCAACGCCATCTCCCACCCTAGGACGCAGCCCTAACGCCGGTTGCGCGATGTCTCCCGCCGCAACTGCGCCTGATTTTGCCCGCCGCAGCGCCTGCCACTTCGCATGCAGCCAGGCGGGGATGAAGCAGCTGAAAAGAATCAAGACCGTGTACAGCAGGGGATGAGCCTCGGCCGAGGCGAGAGTCCAACGAGACTCGTTTTCGCAAACGATCATGCCGGCGGAAACGCTCCACACGAACACTTGCAGAGAATGTTGGCCGAGAAAAGCGATGGCCGAGCCGGGCAAGGACCTCACCGGGCGAGACAGCAGCCCGCGAGTGGCATAGACCAAGAAGGAGAAGGCTGCAAAATCCAGCAGACGCCCCAGGCTTAGCGTGCGCCTCCAGGACCACAGCCATTCGAAGTAGGCAGGCAGATGCTGCCCCGTGAGGAAATGCCAGTGGCGCAGCACAAGGAAGGTTGCAGCGACGGCGACGCAGACAACCGTGGCCCAGGCTGGTGCGCCAACTTCCCGGCGATTTCGCAGCCGACGAAATCCGAGATATACGCCTGCCATGAACAGCAACTGCCAGGACATGATGTCGAAGTAACCAGTTCCCGGCAGCGCCGCCATCCCGTATCCGCGCGAAGCCGCCAGCCACAAGCCTCCGCTGATCAGAGCCACGTAGGCCTCGCGCTTATTCAGCAAGGCCCAGATCACGGCTGGCAGGAGCAGAAGGAAGATACAGTACATCCGCAGGATATCGGAGTAAACCGGGGACGCGATGCACAGCAGAGTCCTACTCCACAGGGTCCAACTGGGCTGGTTGCCCGCTCCCAGGGTGACAAATCCTGCCACGGCTCCGAGAATTGCCAGCGTCACCCACACCGCATTAGTCACATAAAGAGTGAAGGCTCTCCGCAGGGCGCGGCGCACCGCGGCACCGACTCCCTCGGTGATCGCGGTTCGGCCATAAACCAGGCCAGAGACCAGGCCCGACAAGAAGACAAAACCTTCCGCAGCCGAAAAGAAACCAAATGTTTGCCAGGTGAACTTTCTGACGAGGGTAAGGGGCAGATGGTCTACCGTCATCAGAAGGAGACAGAGTCCACGAAGAAAATCGACCAGCACGCTGCGCTTCAAGTCGAGGCGCGGAGCGATGCCCCGCCCCGCCGTATCCTGATACGGACCGGGGATCTCGGCCTGGCTTGCCAAATCCGCGTACTCGGACCCCATAGTAATAGAGGGAACTTGCAAGACCTTTGCCATTCAGAGCAAAGAAAAATAGGCGCGGCGCCAGAGGTTTGATCGCTCAGAACTGCGTAGAATCTGTGCCCTCTTTGGCCAGCTACCGTTGCAAGCCACTTTTCCCCGTTCCGCAATGGGGAGAGTATGCAACTCTTTGCAGCTTTGCCAGCCGTGAGTAGGCAATTACACGCCGGTGATTTAAGGTGGGCCGAAGGCGGCGGAGAACACAGGGATTTGCCAAAATTGAAAGGTATTTTATGAGTAACGATCCTTACGTTTGAGGCGATTGTGCGGCGGCTCGATGTCAGTTAAAGCTATCGCGGCTCGCCGCACTTAAGGAATGTGCGTATTCCAGTGCTGCCGGATCTTTGGTTACCCGTTTCTAAGGCTCAACGGGAGCCTTTACGGTCAGCAACTAATCTACAGATTTTCCAAACTCTCGGCTGATGGCCAGAGAATTCCCGGTCCGGATCCAAGGGCCTCGGGCCCGGTATTGGGGAATCTAAAACGGCCCCGACCTCCCTCGGCACAGCCGCAGCATTTCCCGAGAACAGGGAAGAATTCAGGGAATTTCACATTTTTCCGAACACATAACTGGCGAGGATGCTGTCTGGCGGGAGTCAGGCAGCTGTGAGGTCTTTTTAGCCCGCAGAGAGCGCACTAATAGTGACGTAATATCCGTCCGGATCTCGGAGCGAGAACTCCTTCGTTCTAGTGTTCGAATTGAGATGTGGCTCCTCTTCGAATCGACTGACGAGAGATCGTGCCCTTTGAAGCGCCAGGTCGAAATCATCGACACGGAAGAACAGCAGGAGGCCGTTGCCAGGTACCCCGTGATCGGGGCTCATCAAGGAGGGATGCTCGTGGGCACCCCATTTGTGGAGGCAGAGCAAGACAGTCCCATCTGAATCGAGGATTTGCCCAAAGTAGTCATGGGCAGGAAGGGTAACCGGCTGACCGAACAGCCCCTGATACCATTTGAAGCTCCGCGGGACGTCGCTTACCCCGATGATGGTCCACGTGCGCTTCATGAATCCCCTCTGCGGCCTGATTCTTGCCTAGTATATTTCCGAATTGCCGCGGGCATCTATGTCAGTTAGCGTCGGAGAACCGACCTGCTTCACTGTTTCTCACCACGATTTTTCTTCTCTGCCACAATCGGTTCTTAGTTCACAAAATGGCCCGCACAAATCCTAGCCGGAAACCCGCATTCATGACCCAGGACTCGAGAGCGGCAGAGAAACTTGGCGGTTCTACGCCAACGCCTATCGGAAGACAGCCGGACAATGCTGAGTTTGATATCTCTGCACTTCAAAGAAAAGCCCAGGCTGGCGCCGAATCTGAGGTACTGGGTTGTCTCTTTAGCACCGGTGCTCCTGGTCTGCTTGGCCCCATTTGCGGTCCTCTTGTTTATCAGCAAGAACGACATTCGACCGCACTATGGCTCACTCGACCTGTTGCCGGTCTTTGCGGGCTGTTGGGCGATTTTTGCGGTGTGGATCACACTCCACAAAGGCATGGGCAGCCTGTTGCTAGGGGAAGACACTGCCGGCGCGGCTTGGTTGTTGCTTGGGCTGGTTAACGTCATCGCTGCCTTTGCCACGCTTCTCGTTTTGTGTATCAGTTAACGAAACCGGGCCGCTGCAACGCCTGGTTGCCACCCGAGCCGATCCAAACAAGGACCGACACGCTAGTCCGACAATAGTGGGAGACTCAGTCTTCTTCGCAGTCTTCCTTCCCGTTCTTGTCTTTCTTGCATTTGCACTTCTTGTCGTTGTTGGTACTTATACACTTCTTCTTGTTGCTCGCGGTCTGGATGACCACGATGCCCGCTGCGGTTGCTCCCACTAGTGCCGCTGCCAGCGCTACGGTCTTTCCCGAAATCTCGTGGGTGCCGCTTGCCGCGGGAGCCGCGCCTCCCTCCTTTTTCTTCTTGTGGGTAGTTTCCTGGCCTTCCTGAGTCGTCGAGGTCTGTTGCCCGTCGCTCACGGCGACGTTGCCTTGCTGCGCGGCGACAACCATGGAGTCCTCGGTCTCCGCGACTTCAAATTTCGATAACGTCTTCGCCGCTGGCGTGACCGTTAGACCGCGAGCCCGGTTGTAAATGCGTACACCTTAGCTGCCGTGGACCTCGGTCCCGCTCGGGTTCGTAGCGGCTGCGCCAGATTCTTCTTCCTCACTGGTGCTTTCTCCACGATCCTTTTCTCCTTCATCGGTTCGCGTTGGTTCCGATTTAATTTCCTTTTGGCCGACCCGGTTCACGGGAAATTCATCGGGCACCCGTTGAGGGAACAGTGGGCGGCTGGTCACGAAAATTTCATCGTCGTCGTATAAACCGCTGCGTCGACTTAGGGGTTGGCTCCTCGGTTTCCCGGTCCGGTCGACAAATAGTTGACCAGCTTTGCAGATTTCGTTTTCGTTCGGGTCGAAAAATGTCAGCGTGCAGCGTAGGGCCATGCCATGCAGCAGCTCGGGCGAGAGTTGCGGTCCAGCGAACAGGATTACACCTTCGACCATGTGGTCGCGCCCATGGAAGTTTAGGGGGCTCATCAAACGCGGATTAAGTACCCGGTGAAGCGGAAAGACCTGGGGTTCGAGCGAGCAGGAAGGACGGTCGTCATCAAATTCTACAAGCTCAATGCCGTGGTCGCGCTCGGTCAGCAATTGGCAACTGGTCACGGTAGTTCGCCACCTCGCCACCAGACGTACCCAAACGGCATAGGCGGCGCCACCCCTTCGCAAGTCATATACGTGACTGTGAAAGGGTATGATGGTGACATTCAAAGGGCGAGCAGCTTCCCACCACTCGTCGCGGATTTGAACATCAACGCCCGCGGCGCGCATTTGTTTAGCTCGAGCTAGGTGGTCCAATTGTTCTGAGCGAGCCAGTCTACATTTGATTGGCATGGTTCCTCCCATATAGCGTGTTTTTTATCTTCCCACCCTCACTCCCTTCACACTTATCACTCCACTGATGGTTCGATCAGCCCGCAATCGAGGCATCCAGGCACACGTTTATCCGTGCAGTAGTTCCAATTGTTCCGAGCGAGTTAGTCTACGTTTCATGATTGGCATGGCTTCCTCCGCCATCGCGAAAATGTTTTTTTACCCTCACACCCCTCACTCCCTTCACATCCGTCACTCCGCCGATGGCTCGATCCGTCCGCAATCGGGGCATCCAGGCACGCTTTTATCCATACCGTAGCCTCGGGCCAGTGCATGTACTCGCAGGGTGGTTTCACGGTCCAGCAAGAGCACCGTGCCGGCATTGGTTGGCTTCCGCGAGAGCCCTAGCTTTGCTACTCGCTTACCCACCTCTTCCGGAGTGTATTCGTATGTTTCCCCGCAACCACGCAGATAGGTATTCAGCTCGGGTGTCAGGTCCGCGCCAATTTTCATTTTTGCCGTGGAGACCGAGGTAGGATTGGAGTGCACCCGGGGCCACAACACTCCAATGATGGCGTGGTCCAGAGTGCAGCGATTGGCGATCTCGTCCTGCGAACGCGCCACCGCGACCGCTTGGAGCGCGAGGTCCGGGTCGCCTTGGATGCAGGCACCCAGTATCCGCGCGAATTCACGGGTGCGAAGGCGCAGGTCAGACACTACGAACTGCGATTCTCGAACCGCCTTCGCGCAATCGAGCCGATACTGCAAAAGACGCGGCTGGAAATAATCGGCGATGGCATTTAACGTACGTTCATCCAGTAGGGGAAGCTCGTGGTCGGCCGGATACAATGCGATGTGAAAATTGCCGGCGTCGGGCGGCGGGGGGATTCCCCACATCCCCAAAAAAATCGCCTTTGAACAGGTGACATCAAAGGCCTGGCCGCGGTTGCCCAAAACTACCGATCCCCGAGAGTTCGATTCGCAGAAAAGTTCCTGAAGCCTCATGGGCAGACCGGATTGATTCATCAGCAGCACAGGACGGAAGTCAAATGGCAGGGTCAAGAAATTCGCCCGGCTGACTCCCGTGAGCCGAAGCGGGCGACGACAGACGCAGTGGAGCAATTGGAAAAAACGCGTGGCGAGATCGAGCTCCGCACCTTGGGCCCACAAGGTTGGGGGAATGGACAAACAATCGCAGAACCAGGTGGTCAAAACCCAGAACATGACCCCCGCTTCCGAAGAACTCGAAAAGCCTAAATACTGCTCGAATGTGTCCTGCAGCTCGCCGAAAAGGTGACGTATCGTGCCGTAATCCACCGGTTGCCGCGGCAGGCGGGTTGATTGGGATTTGGGTGAGCCAATTTGGCGATCTGCCGGGCGTGCATTCCAGTCTTACGCAGAGCGGCGTCGCAAACAGCGTGATTCGGGCGCCCGACGTATTCTTGCGGATTTCTTGATTGGTGCTCACGCCCATACCCGCGGCTATCGGCTTTTAACTCTGGATGAGCGCTTGTATAAGACTGCGTTTCCAACCCTGAGACTAGAGACCGTCTGAGAGTCCGTCAGTTCGACCCGGCACCGCCTGCAGGACGCGAAAGCCACGAATCAAGCGGGTGCGGAACCCTGACCAACAGAGCACACCCTAGCCCGAGAAGTGGCATCACCAAAACAAACAGGAATGCCCGAAATGCTTTCGGATGACCCGGCTTGCGTGCGGTCATTGCAATTTCGCGTACTCTGCCTTGGCTTGCTTCAAGATGGGGACGTCTGGATCAGCGTTTTTCTGGTGAAATCAGGCGTCCTCACTGAATCCGTTAGGTCGGCGCAATGTGATGCTCAAGCTATAATTGCACGCACGAATGTCCCTGACCTCCGGCACCAAACTCGGTCCTTACGAAATTGAGTCTCCGCTAGGTGCGGGCGGCATGGGAGAGGTTTACCGCGCACGCGATACCCGCTTAGGCCGTGACGTCGCGCTGAAGGTCCTCCCCGAATTCTTTGCGCGCGACGCCGACCGGTTGCGGCGTTTCGAGCAGGAGGCGCGTGCGGTAGCGGCGCTCAATCATCCCAACATTCTCGCCATCCACGATATTGGGGAGCACGATGGCGCGCCCTACATTGTCTCCGAACTGTTGGAGGGCGGCAGCTTACGCGCCGAGCTCGATCGCGGCTCGCTGACGCCGCGTAAGGCATCCGAGTACGCAGCACAGATCGCGCAAGGATTGGCCGCGGCTCACGACAAGAACATCGTTCATCGCGATCTGAAGCCTGACAACGTTTTTATTACTAAGGAAGGCCGGGTAAAGATTCTAGATTTCGGCCTCGCCAAAGTGGCGCCGAGCCCGGGAGCAGCGGCACCATCCGCGGGCTTGACCCTCACCAGTTCTCCCACCGAAGTCGGCACAGTGATGGGCACCACCGGCTATATGGCCCCGGAGCAGGTGCGTGGCGCAGTTGTCGATTCGCGCACCGACATTTTTGCCTTCGGCGCCGTGCTCTACGAAATGATTTCGGGGCAGCGCGCCTTCCGCCGCGATACTGCGGCAGAGACCATGACGGCAATCCTGAAAGAAGATCCGCCGGAACTCAGCGAGATGGACCATCCCGTCTCGCCTGGACTCGAGCGCATTGTGCGCCGCTGCCTGGAGAAGCAACCCGAGCAGCGCTTCCAATCCGCCAAGGATCTCGCCTTTGCATTGGAAGCGTTGACCGGGACCTCCTCGAAATCCGCACCCAACGCTGCAATCCCCGACATCAAAGATCGGGCAGCGCGCCCAGGTTGGATTGCGGTTGCCGCTACTTCCGCCCTTGCTCTCGCGTTGGGAGCGGCGATTGTTTGGTTCTTGCGTCCGGGACCGTTGCCGCCGCCCGCGTTCAAGAAGGTATCCTTCCATCGCGGGGAGGTGATTCGCGCCCGCATGGCTCCGGACGGAAAAACTGTCATCTACAGCGCGCGGCTAAATGGGGGGGATCTCGACACCTATACCATTCGCGACGAATATCCGGAGTCCACCCCTCTCGGCCTGCACGGAGCTTCGCTACTCTCCATTTCATCGCAAGGCCAGCTGGCCGTCCTGGTCCATCCGCAATATTTCGCCCACTTCCAGTGGGTCGGCACGCTGGCGACTTCCCCTATGGGCGGCGGCGCGCCTCGTGAACTCCTAGAAAATGTCGCCGACGCCGACTGGTCGCCCGACGGCAACGACCTGGCGGTAATCGATCGCGATCACAACCAATGGCGTTTGCAGTATCCCCTTGGCAAAGTTCTGCTGCAGGGCGGCAACTGGCTCAGCGATCTTAGAGTTTCTCCCGACGGAAAGCAGGTTGCGGTTTTTCGCCACCCACCCAACGTGGATGATCGCGGCGACGTGCTGCTGATCGACCGCGGCGGAAAAGCTCGCGTCGTCTCGACTGGATGGGAGTCATTGGAGGGCATGGCCTGGGTGCCCTCGGGGAAGGAGATCTGGTTCTCCGCCGCGGAAGCCGGTGAACAGTATTGCATCCGCGCGATCAGCCTTTCGGGCACGCAGCGGACGGTTAACTGCAGCACGTCCCCCACACGCATTCAGGACATCGCTCCCTCCGGTCGCTCCCTGGTTTCGACCGAAGAGCACCAGGTAAAAATGGCACTCGCTGAACATGGCGCCAGCTCCAACTCAAGCGAAGAACGTGATCTGAGTTGGCTCGATAACCCTTATGGCCCCCACTTGTCATTGGACGGAGCGGAGATATTGTTCACTGATCAATCGGGTGAGGCAGGCAATCAGTACGGGGTTTACGTGCGAAAAACGGATGGTTCTCCCGCCGTCCGCATCGGAGGAGGCGGTTTCGCCACCGATTTGACCGCCGACGGAAAATGGGCGCTGATCGTTCTCCCCGGCGATCCAGCGGGGCGGGTACAGATTGTGCCCGTAGGCCCCGGCCGGCCTACCGTGCTGCACTGGGAGGGCATTCAGCCGCTTTGGGCAACCTGGTTCCCGGATGGACAACACATTATGCTCCTGGCCGACCATTCGGGGCAGGCCGGGGGTTTCTACATCACTGACCAGAACGGTTCTGCACCAAAATTATTGTGGTCAGGGGATGGGGCTTCGGACGCGCCAGTTGCGCCGGACGGACAACACTTTTTTGTGCGCGAGAAAGGGGCATGGGCAGCCCGATCAATCGATGCAGGCAGCAACCGGCCGATTCCCAGCCTTGAAGGCCGTGAGTTCCCCATTGGGTGGACATCGGACTCTAAACACATCTTCACCCAGATCCCCACTCCCACCGGCCTTATCATCAATAAGATTGACCCGAATTCCGGCCAGCGGGAACTGTGGCAGATGATTAGACCGAAGGATCAGGTGGGCCTTAGCCCATTGGCTACTCCGATCGCCATCACGCCGGACGGTCGCTGGATGGCCTATCATTACGGCACGCAACTGGGACAGCTCTATCGCAGTGACAATCTAAAATAGTAGCGTGCCCTCGTGCACGATCTTTGCTGGCACAAACAAAAGGGGCAATAGGCTCCGGGACAGTATGGTTTCAATGCCGGTGCAATTCCCGGTCCTGGAGTCACCTACGCCAACATGGCATGAATTGCCCCGCTGGCCAGTTGATGAGGACCTGCTGCGATCGCGTTGAGTACGAGTTACGGTCGGATCGCCCAGGCTAGACCGTCCGGCTCGCCGCCAACGTCGATGTGGCTCGTGACCTCTAAGCTCTTCAGGTCCAGTACAGCGACGTAGTTGTCAGGCCCACAAGCGATGAAGGCACGATCACCATCCTGATCCATAAGAATGCCTGCGGCTCCGTGGCCAATTTGCACCCGCTTGAATTCCTTGCGCGACGCTGCATCGTAGATGACTAGATCGCCATTACCCAGCATCGAAATCAGCACAAGCTTTCCATCAGGAGTGAACTTCAGCCGGTTTGCACCGAACGTCTTCGCGTCCAACGTGGCCGTCACGGTCCGTGTCGTGAGGTCGACCACCGAGAGCGTACCGTCCTGGGCATTCGCCCGTCCATAGCTCGCGTCCATCCGGCGATACATCAAATCCTTCATCACCTTTGCCGACCGGAATAACGGTCTCATTCCAGTCCATGGAATCGACCTTGGCGGAGCCCCCGACTGCGCGTTCGTGGCAGATGGCTCGCCCGTGATCGTCTTAACGGGTAATAGATACTCCTAGCGATGGTGAGGGCGGGCGGACGAGGCAAATTGCTCGGGTTTTTGGGTCGATTCATGTTACGGACGCGACATGTGCTAGTCAGGGCTCGCGATCATGACACGCGATTCGTGCCCAATGTCGTTCCGGGACTATGCGTGGCGAACCTCACACTTTGTGCGGCGTCGGTCAGACTATTGTGCCAAGCCAATGCGGCGCAGTAGATCTTGGAATCGCGGGTCGCTACGCAGCGGATCGCAGGCGGGTGACACCTTGAGGGAAACCAGCTCAGTCGAGTGCTGCACGTAAGCTTTTTCAAGCCAGAGCAGCGCCTGGTTTTTGTCTCCCATACCAAGGTAAGCCCAAGCGATAATTATTGGGTCAACTGAAAGACTCTCGTTTAATTGAAGCAACTCGTGGAGCGCGTGACGGGCTTGGTCGGTTTTGCCCGCGCGGCCATAAATAATTGCTTGCCAAGACCAATACACAGGAAACCGAATTTCTGGACGCACCCTCTCGGTATCCGCGAGCGCCTCGGAAAACATTCCCTTTTCCACATACGCACCTATGATAAGGTGAGCGCGCCTAAAGTCTGGATCCATCTCCAGGACAGAGCGCCACTTTTCAATTGCGCCATCGTATTGCCGCGAGAAATACAAGATTGCGCCGTTATCGGCGGCGATGATCAGTGAAAGAGGGTCAAGCTCGCGCGCTCGCTCGCTCTCCCCGAGCGCCTCATCGAAGCGACCGCGCCACATCAGGTGTTCAGCATACCAGTGGTGTGCGGTGGCATAATTCGGATTCAGCTCGATAGCCCGACGAAATTCCTTTTCCGAAGTTTGCCAGTCCCATTCATAATTCTGCGCGATCAATGCCAATGCGGTGTGGGCCTCGGATAGATTCTGATCAATCTGCAGCGCTCGAAGTGCCGCGGCACGCGCTTTCAGCATGCGCTCGGGCTGTATGCGTTCACTGTAACCGCCCATCAAGACATAGCAGTCCGCCAAGCCGGCGTAAGCGCGTGCATAATTCGGATCCTTAGCTATGGCCTGTTGGAAATACTGGATAGCTTCCTCTAAGTCCGCAGCCGTCCTCTTGTTGAGGAAGTACTGTCCCTTTAAATAAAGATCATAAGCGTCGTAGCTCCGAGGTGAAGGCGCAGGCACTGGCGCCGCAGATGACTTATGATCGCCCAGTGTGAGTTGAATCTCGTCAGCAGTCTCCTGCGCGATCTCGCCCTGCACCGCCAGTAAATCGCGCAGCTCACGATCGTATTGTCTGGCCCAGATATTCGACTGATCCCTCACCTGGATGAGTTGGGCCGTGATCCGGACCTTGTCCGCATCTCGGCGAATGCTTCCTTCGAGCACGTACTGCACTCTCAACTCGCGCCCAATTTGGTCCAGCGGGATAGAGCTGTTCTTGTAATGCATTACGGAGGTTCGCGCGATCACTCCCAGATGCTCTGGATCGAGGTTACCGAGCTGGGTGATCATTTCTTCCGTCATGCCATCTGTGAAGTAGTCCTGTCCCGCGTCTCCCGTGAGATTCTGGAACGGCAAAACAGCCAGCATAAGTCGAACCCGGGCCTTCTGCGCCTGAATGCGTGAATTTGACCAGCGGAAGTAAGCCGTCAGTGCAGCAACAAGAACAAGCAACACAACACCTGTGACCAGCCACATTTTCTTGTGTCGATGGTGGTTTGTTGGTTTGCGCTGGGAACCTTCTGCCCAGGGAGGAGGAGTCGCAGTGTCTGGTGCCAAGCTGACGCTGCTGGAAATCTCTTTCACCTCAGGCGCAAAGCGATAGCCTCGGCCCTGAATGGTCAAAATGTATCGCTGCTCCGCGGTTTCACCCAGCGCCTTGCGCAGCATGAAAACGGTCTGGGTGAGGTTGGACTCTTCCACGAAGCTGTCAGGCCAGATAGTACGCATCAACTCGTCTTTGCTGACTAGTTGGCCGCCATGCTGAATCAGCAACAGCAGAACTTCAAAGGCTTTTGGAGTCAGGGCAATCGGCATGTCGCCCAGCCGTAGGACCCGATTTTTGGCATCCAAACGAAAGTCGCCAAAAGCGTATAAGTTACTGATCAGGCTAGGCATAACTCCATCTTGAGAAACTTTGAGAAAACTTGAGAACTGGCTTTAGGACATAAGCAGCACATTAGAGGTAGCTTTTGTCCCGCGCGGAACGCGGGAACCCTGAATTGGCGGCCATTCTACCACCTCTGACTCAGCGAGACCCGCCGAACTTCCCGCAAGTCCAGCCATTCAACAGGTAGGAGCAGCGCCATGACCTCCACTCGAACTCTGCTTACCGCCAATCTGGACAGTGGGTTGTTTAACACCTGGCAAACGAAGTGTGCAAGTTACTGGAAGTTAACTACGAGGCAGGTTCTACGGGAGGTCCAATTGATAAGACTCGGGGCGATCCTACTGATGGCGACTGTCATGATGACGACGGCAGCCAGCGGTCAATCCCTGCCTAACCTGTTCCCGCTTCCAAACCGTAGCGGATTTCTGGAAACATATAACGTCCACAATGCTCCCATTAGCTTGAAAGGGGCTTTCTTTCAATCGCTCGGAACCAATGGCCGATCCTGCTCCTCCTGCCACCTGCCGACGGAGGGCTGGAGCATCTCGGCAGAAGAAGTACAGTTACGGTTTCTTCTGACCCAAGGACTGGATCCGATCTTCCGTACCAACGACGGCTCCAACTGTGACCAAAACATCCAAACTTCAACCATGGAAGAGCGGCGCAAGGCGTACAGCCTGTTGCTCAGCAGGGGGCTGATTCGCATTGCCTTGACCCTACCGGAAGGTGCGGAGTTCAGCGTGCAAAGCGTCAACAACCCCTATGGGTGCAGTGATACGTCAACGCTTTCGATGTACCGCCGTCCGCTTCCGTCCACAAATCTTGGTTTCCTCAGTACCCTCATGTGGGACGGGCGCGAGTCCACGCCACCGAGCACGCAGAAGATCACCTACCCCAACACTGGCCAACTGCTGGCAGACCTGGCTCACCAGGCGATAGATGCAACGACCGGGCATGCGCAGGGTGCAGTTCCGACGCCGGCGCAAGTACAAGACATTGTGAACTTCGAGACCGCACTGCGGACCGCACAGGCTTTCGACTTTAAGGCAGGCCTTCTAAACGATGGTAGGGCGACCGGCGGACCAGTCGCGCTAGCTTCGCAACCGTTCTTTATTGGCATCAACGATTCTTTTCCTGCGAGCTTTGGTTTTAACCCCACTAGAGCGCCATTCAATCCTGATATTTTCAACACTTTCAATTCTTGGATAAACTCG
Source organism: Terriglobia bacterium (assembly GCA_963734265.1). Lineage (GTDB taxonomy): Bacteria > Acidobacteriota > Terriglobia > Terriglobales > Acidobacteriaceae > JAIQFF01. The sequence goes on along the minus strand of CAVTGN010000003.1, from coordinate 22,283 downwards.
CGAACGCCCTCTCGAGCCAGCATTGCCCGTGGTCAGGAGCTATTCAATTCGAAACCGATTACGATTTCCGGCGTCGCCGGGATAAACGATGTAACCGGACTTCCTGCGTCATTTTCGGGCACATGTGGAACTTGCCACGACTCTCCCAATGTAGGTAACCATTCCGTCTCTGCGCCATTGAACATCGGTGTGGCTGACGTGAACAGTCCTCTCGATGTCAGCTACCTGCCGGTGTTCACACTGGTAAACAACACCACGCGGGAGACCGTTCAGACAACCGATCCTGGTCGCGCCCTTACTACTGGAAAGTGGGCCGACATCGGAAAAGTGAAAGGCCCGATTCTCCGCGGACTTGCCAGCCGCGCACCTTATTTTCACAACGGTTCAGCCTCATCGCTGACAGATGTCCTTGTCTTTTACGACGTGCGTTTCAATATTGGTTTTACAGCTCAGGAGAAAGCTGATCTGATTGCGTTCTTAAACTCGCTCTGAGGCCGAAAGTAAGGCTGCGAGCGCATCGAGTGGAGAGAAGCGTGCCCGCAGCAACCGAACCGACTGCAGATACTGGATCCACAAGATCTGGCCGTTTCGCGCAACGGTGAGCCTGGGCTGTTCCGCCGTAAGTTCAGCGTCCATAACGCCAGCCTCGCACTCTCGCACGCGCCCAAATAAACCGTATTCCTGTGGGAGGGGGTTTTCAGAGAGGCTATTTGTCGCGGCGCGGCGTCATGGATACTACACTGTATTCCCGCTCCTTGCTGTCCACGTCTTCCACCTGCAACAGCATCTTGTCCTTCTGAATACGGAATTGGGCCTTTTGTCCCACCGGCAACAGCACGGGATGCTTCTCGTCCCGAGGACGAATACGGTAAATGACGGTGTCGCTCTGCAGGAGGTATTCCTGACACAGCAAAGCATGAGTCTTCTTGTGAGCCGAGTCGGTGCCTACCAGTTCCCCCATAACGCTCTTGCCACTGTTTTCATCCACCCCGCACTCGGCCGAGTCCATCTGCAGCAGGGTGCCGTCCTGATGCGCTTTCGGCTCTTTGGCCTGAGCCAATGATACAAACAGGATTGCAGCGATAACGGTCTTGAATTTCATTTACTCCTCCTGCTACGCACTGGCGAAGCTCCGCACAAGATGCCGCACTCGTGACATTCTCCTGTTATTGCTTAAGCCGTCGAAAGGTCACTGCAGTCCGTGACCGTCGGTAACGGGCAGAAATGGATGGCCTGGGCTATTGACGCAATCTCTGCAAAGGTGAATAAAAAGCCGGACTAAACCGTCCTGCGCATTCAACGCCGTCCATAGCTTGCGTCCATCCGGCGATATCAAATCCTTCATCACCTTTGCCGAGCGGAATAACGGTCTCATTCCAGTCCATGCGAAGCTGAGTTCCCCCCCGGTGGAGACGGGGGTTCGCCGCACTTAGGAATGTCCTATTCAATTGCTGCCGGATCTCTGGCTATCGGTTTCTTTGGCTCAACGTGTGTCTTTCCGGTCGGCAACCAGTTCACAAATTTGATTGCTACCATCGCCGCGCATATATCGCCTGTTTGAAAAGAAGTACCGACTCCGTTAGCGTCGGAGAACCGACCTGCTTCACTGTTTCTCACCACGATTTCTCTTCTCTGCCACAATCGGTTCTTAGTTCACAAAATGGCCCGCACAAATCCTAGCCGGAAACCCGCACTCATGACCCAGGATTCGAGAGCCGCAGAGGAACTTGGCGGTTCTACGCCAAGCGTGTCGGAAGACAGCCGGACAATGCTGAGTCTGATATCTCTGCACTTCAAAGAAAAGCCCAGGCTCGCGCCGAATCTGAGGTACTGGGTTGTCTCTTTCGCACCGGTGCTCTTGGTCTGCTTGGCCCCATTTGCGGCCCTGTTGTTTATCATCAAGAACGACATTAGACCGCACTATGGCTCACTCGACCTGTTGCCGGTCTCTGCGGGCTGTTGGGCGATTTTTGCGGTGTGGATCACACTCCACAAAGGCATGGGCAGCCTGTTGCTAGGGGAAGACACGGCCGGCGCTGCCTGGTTGTTGCTTGGGCTGGTTAACGTCATCGCAGCCTTTGGCACGCTTCTCGTTTTGTGTATCAGTTAAACGAAACCGGGCCCCGCAACGTCTGCTCGCCACCCGAGACGATCCAAACAAAGAAGGACACGCTAGTCCGACAATACGGGAAGAGACTCAGTCTTCTTCGCAGTCTTCCTTCCCGTTCTTGTCTTTCTTGCATTTGCACTTCTTGTCGTTGTTGGAACTTATACACTTCTTCTTGTTGCTCGCGGTCTGGATGACCACGACGCCCGCCGTAAATGCTCCCAGTACTCCGGCTACCAGGGCTACCGTCTTTCCCGAAATCTCGTGGGTGCCGCTTGCCGCGGGAGCCGCGCCCCCTCCTTTTTCTTCTTGTGGGTGGTTTCCTGGCCCTCCTGAGTCGTCGAGGTCTGTTGCCCGTCACTCACGGCGACGTTGCCTTGCTGCGCGGCGACAACCACGGAGTCCTCGGTCTCTGCGACTTCAAATTTCGATAACGTCTTCGCCGCCGGCGTAACGGTTAGACCGTCCGCCATCGCGGACATCCCCACCGAGGTGGTGATCGCCGTTTCCCCCGCCGTGATTTCGACCGCGTTGCCCAGAAATTTGACAGACGCGTTCGGCAACACCAAGACCGAAGATCCGCCAGCCACAATGTTAGCCACGGAGTCGTCGCTAGTCCGTACCGAATCGCCTGAGAACAGAGTCGTGACTTTGCGGATATCACTGCCATTCACCTGCACTTTCCCGTTGGCGTGCAAGACCGCAGCGGGTGTCTCAGGACCATCCGTACCCAGAGTGGCGCAAGCAAACGAAAACAGGAGAATAATACTCAGCAGCTGACGGGGCCAGGAAGTTTTCATGGCATGCCTCCGGGGTTTGTTCAAGCATAGAACAAGCGTTTTCCCTGTTCAATGACATATGCAACGCATCCACTGAAATGCCGATTTCGCCTCATGGGTTGCCATGTTGAACGAAGAAGGACAGCAAAAGGTGTGGCGATTGGAGGAGGACTTAATCTTGGACCTTTGCGACGGACACAACAGCAGCCGACATGATCGACTGGAGACGAACCGGACACTGGTCAATTTTGCACACTTTCGGACGTGGTCGCAAAGCTGTGAAACGGGCTCTGCTCCTTTTCGACTGCATAGCGGAAACCGATGCCGGTCGTACGTGGTTCGTGGGAGCTAAGGCATCGGCGGTAGTGTGATAACGGTCTCGAAGTCCGGGCCGCGCCCTTCGCGGCATTGTTTGTTCGGCATCACGGGGTGCCGCCTACATGCTAGTATCGCCAGTCTCAAAGGCAGGGTGCGCCTAATGAAACGTCTTTCCTTGACGGAAAGCAAAAGGGGACTTCGGTTGAGTGATCGGAATTGTGCGACTGTGTTGATTTCGCGCTGGACATAGCGTTAGGATCATCGAGGACAGTTCGATCCTATCTCTTAGCTGCCATTCGGAGTAAACATGAAGACCATGACTCGTTCGATTGCGCTCGTAGCTGCGATTTTCGCGTTGCAACTTTGTCTGGCACAGGCACCTGCCGGTGCACCTGCCGGTTCAACCGGCCTATGTAATGACGGTACTTACTACACAGGGGCAACCAAGAAGGGAGCCTGCCGAGGGCATAAGGGCGTGAAAGACTGGTATGGAGCCGAAACCGCAACTCCTGCGAAAACTCCAGTTACCGCTGCTCCCAGTGCCGCGGCGGCTCCGGCCCCAGCACCCCCAACGAGAAAAACTGCCAATACAAGCGCTCCTGCGCCTGGCGGCGGGGCCGGTCAAGTCTGGTTAAATACCGCCACCAACGTGTACCACTGCGAAGGCACGAAGTGGTACGGCAAGACTAAAGCTGGCGCGTACATGACCGAGGCCGAGGCGAAAGCCAAAGGCGCGCATGCTGATCATGGCAAGGCCTGCAATTGATCAAAGCCTGGGGTTGCCGCGAAAGATCCGGTCTTGGCGGATGGTAAGCAGGCTCTCCCACGTCTGCGGGGGCTGGACGTTTCCGTTTTCGTAGCGCACGGAGTGATGGCTCTTGCCCGACTTAGCGCGGCTATCAAAGGCAATTTCCCCACTGGGAGACCGATCAGGTTCAACGACCACGTTAGCATTCAACCGGTTCAGCTTTGGAGGAAATCCTACGCTACCGGCAATGCGGCAGACGCCTCGAACAATCCTGTCATCTTTGCCGCTACGGGTGAATTTACGACGGCTTCCGGCGTCAGCGAGGAGCAGGACCAAGACGGCAAAGAAGAGTAGGGCATCGGACCCATGGGAAGATAACTCTAAGCTGGCGCGGTGCGTGCCAGCTTCTCCCATCCTCGCGGCCATAGCGTTCAGGACGTATCGTCGGCAACTCTTACCTTACCGGATTAGGGAAGGGTTGCCCGTTATCCGTCCAAGAAGGCACAAGAACCGGTGGCCCGGAATTATTTCTTCAATTCCGCGGGCCAGTGCGTGACCAAATGGAGCGGGGCCTGCATTTCTTCATCGGCATGATTCACAAGCAGGCGCTTCCCGTCCGAAGAGACGTCAAACGTACAGTCCGATTCCGGGCGTGCTGGCGTGGAACAGATGCTGGGGCCTGCCGACTTCGACTTCCGCGCCTTTCGCGGTGATTGGGCACGACGAAGAAATCGTCGGTCTGATCTTTGTAGAACAGTTCTTTTCCATTTCCACTCCACGCGGGCATGAGTTCCACCATTCGCCGACACTCTCCATTTGCCCTTTCCTTCTGGGAAGGTCGTGATGTAAACCTCCCATTGTCCCGATTCGTCAGAAGTGTAGGCGACCCAGTGGCCGTCGGGCGAAACGCGATAATGCGGTGATGTTCGACTGCGGCGAAGGCGGCTGCACGACCGCTACCGGCTTCGCATCTCCAGCTACCGGCACGGATCCAGAGAGAAACCTGCTTCTGCGCCCTCACCCCACAGATACGTGATGTATTTTCCATCGGGCGTCCATGCAGGGTAGTGATAGCCGTTCTGGGGGAGCAACGTCTTTTCCGGACCGGTGCCGTCGGCGGCTTTGGAGCGAATGTCAACATCGTCCCCCCCGCCTTTCGCGACCGGTACGGCAAACATCAGCGTCTTGCCGTCGGGCGACCACGCGGGTTGCAGAAGCAACGTGTTGTCGAAGGTGACTCGTGTCTTGGTGTTGCGCTCGCAAATCGCAGGTCCAAATGGCGCCGGCGCCGGCATACGCGGCCTTCTTGTTATCCGGCGAGAGGCGCACATCCACAATGCCTTTTTCCTCGGGGTCGCACGTGGGCGACGACTTCCCCGCGCGATCAAACCACATCATCCGGCTTTTCACCGAGGACGCGCTGCCGGTTTCATAAGTCATGAGTCCGTTCTGCGACACGGAGAAAATGCTCCGCCATACACCGACGTCATCGCGAAGATTGTTCACCAGCGGAATTGCCGCACCCGACAGAGTCCCCGATTGCGGATCAAACGGCTGCGCGACTAGCCCGTTGCCGGCCGGTAAAGCAAGTATCCGGAGGCGTATTGAGCGGCGGACTCCGCATGGCAACGATCAGCCGGGTTTCCTTGTTGTCCAGAGACGCGAAATAAATTCCGTTCTGTTTGGGGATCGCCGCCGGTGTGGTTGGTGGCGAGAAAAAGAAAGTGCTTGCCGTCGGGCAGAAACCAGGGCCAGCGGTGAGTGGAATGCTTCGTTCGATCCAGCGCGGTCGCGGGCTCGGCAGTTCCACCCTGAGCGTTCACTTTCATCAACCCACCGGTATAGTCTGCCGCGAACACGATGACGTCGCCGCGCCCCAGGTGCCGCCCCGAGGATTGGGAGCATCGGCAAGAGTGACAACCGGACCGCCATCGGCGGGAATCTTCATCAGCTTGCCACCCGCGAAAAAGCCGAGGTAGCGACCATCCGGGCGACCAAAAGGGATGCGCCGCCCCCGAAGTTCCATCGAGCTGTTTCGCGAAGTCGCTATTCAGCGAGCGAACCCAGAGCAGCTTGGAGTCGCCCGAGTGCGCGACAAACGCCAGCTTGTCGCCTTGCGGAGAAAGCACCGGCATTCCACCTGCGTCGCCGGTGGCGTCGAACAGAAATTTCTCCGGAGGTGGGATTTCAGAGTGCAACGACTGCTGGCACATTTGAAGATTGTGCCCAGCGATAGCCGAGAAAGCCGGCGACCGCCAGTCAATGCTGAGTAAGAGCGCGCCAAGTCCAGCCGACCAGGCTTTGTTGAATTGTGGCTGTGATTTTGCAGTATCGTCCGGCGCGGCGTCCCCTGACCCAACGCAAGTTCATCGCAACATCGTGCGCCGTCTGAATGCGGTCCGCCGGATCTTTGGCAAGGCATGCGCGTATCACGCGATCCAGCATGGGCGGCGTAAGCGGCCGTATGACGGCTGACCGGCTCCGGCTCCTTCTCCAGAATGGCAGTGAGCACGCTGAGCTGCGATTTGCCTTCGAACGCGCGACGTCCCGGTGACCATTTCGTAGAGGACGCATCCGAAGCTGAAAAGGTCGCTGCGACGCGTCGGCCTCCGCTCCCTGCAAGACTTCCGGAGCCATGTACTGGAACGTTCCGACGATCGAACCTTTCTGCGTGAGCGGCGACGCAGCCGCGGTGAGCGAAGCCAGATTCATCGTCGGCGTCGACGGAGTGAAGGGGCCGACGGCCTGCGAGGCAACCGGCAACTTCGGTTTGGCCAGACCGAAATCCATCAGCTTGGCGCCCGCTTTCGTCAGCATGATGTTCGCCGGCTTCAGATCGCGATGGATGATGCCCTGCTGATGCGCCTTCTCAAGAGCCTGCGCGATTTCGATCCCAATCTTCAGAACTTGATCGACCGGCAGCGGACCTTTTTGCAGACGCTCGGCCAGCGTCTGGCCTTCCAGATACTCCATGACCAGGAATTCCGTGCCGTCCTGCGTGCCGATGTCGTAAAGCGTGCAGATATTGCGCATGCTGCAGCGCGGAGATCGCTTTGGCTTCCCGCTCCAGGCGTTGTCTTAATTCCGGGTCAGAAGAAAGATGTGCCGGCAGAACCTTGATGGCGACGGTGCGGTCAAGACGCGTGTCCTTGCGCGCGGTAAACCTCTCCCATGCCGCCAGCGCCCAGCGGAGCTTGGATTTCATAAGGTCCGAGCTTCGTGCCAGAGGTGATGGCCATCTGTGCGCGAAATTATAGCCCTGAGCACGCCGTCGCAGTAATGCCCGACGCTCTCTGCGCCCCATGAATTCTTGTGGCCCCGGCGAGCGGCCGACGGCCGCTACTACCAGGCCTGTATTCTTTGCGGAGTCGAGTACGAATACGACTGGCGGAGTATGCGTCGCATGGAGCGCATAGATGGCCCAGAGGTATGTTGGGCGGCAGGTCCGCTCCGGGGGGGCCACACTAGATCCGCATAGTCGGACGGACTAGGCTGCCACTCCGATACGGGGGCGGCGTAGCCATCGCGCGCATTGATGGAACGGCCAAGGTCGAGCACTAGCAACAACGCAATTGTTGTCAGCACGATGTGACTGCGTCTGAGCCGAGCAAACCTAAATCGTTCCGGGCGTGTTATGGAGACCATCGGGCCGCTCCAGGTGGTTCAGATAGTTTGTGTCGCCCAGTAACCTCGCCAGCGGATCAGCCTCCTTCCCCACAAAAAGGAATCCCACACGATGCCGACTACCAGTTCATGCCGATTTCTGCGGATACTAGCACACGTCGATGGATCGCGGCAGGCTTGGCCGATAGAGCGCAATACGTCGCGCAGTGTTCTTACAGTCGGCAGTAAGGGTCCCAGAAACGAGAGATCCCTATCGGAACTGCCCCGAATCAGAAATGCGCGGATCAGCGGGTCCGTGGGGTCGGGGCAGTTTCGATAGGGTCGTTTGAAGTGCTCCCCGATAGTCACTGCCGCCTTTCGGAAAATGCAGGACGCCCACCAACGTCGACTCGGCCAGTTGCGGGTAGACCACATCTGCGGTGTCCTTTTTCGCCTGGGCCGGAACGCTCTTGCGCAGCCACAACTCGCAGAATGTAGTTCCATCATCGAGCGAAACGCGGTAACCGGCGGGGTCGAGCGTCTGCCGCACAGCTTCGTCACTCAAGAGGGCGATTTTCCCCACCTTGCCGGTCTGCGCGCTGCAGACCGCCGCAAGAATACCGATGAGAGCGATGGAAGACGCTCGCGCCGCGAACTCGCCCACGCCGGGCTCCTGTCTTAGATTATTGAGCAAATGCACCCACGAAGGCGCTGCGTTTGCCGTGAAGATTCCACGACACTCCCAGGCCTGGCCCACTGTAAGCGTCCGTGAGAGCGACGGCGGGCATGGAATGCGTCAGCTGGGTCAGCGGCGGGTAGTAGGTGACTTCGTTGCCGCACAGGTGGTCGTTTTCACCAATGGAGCGCGTCTGAACAGTGGCAAACTCGCCCGCACGAAACATTGCGGCGCCGTGATGCTCGGCGTTCACGACCAGCTCCATCTGCACCGGAATCACTTGCGCGACGTTCTTCAGACAACTCACCGCCCATGTGCTGGGCGAAACTGGCGAGGGCGGCGCGTTGCTGCGAGCTGGCCTGGTCGTCCACCAACAGTACGGCGTCGGCGGGATAAGGGTTCTCGTAGGGATCACCCAGAGTGCCGTTAGCTCGCACGGCGGCGGCAATGCTCAAGCCCTCGAGCGACACGCCGTCCCAGCTTCCGCTTTGCACGTGCCAGGCAAGAATAGCCTCATTCCCCACGAGGTTTACCTCGCCATTGGCAAAGCACTGGCCGGTGTAAACGTCGGCGCTGCGTGTCTCCAAGTACTCCCCGCGAATCTGTTGCGCGTCCGCCGATACAGATATAACGACAATCACGGTGCAAACTAGAAGAGGTAGACAATTACGCATAGCACATCCTCCTGACCTCGTTCAGATGCTTCAATTCTCCTCCCCGAAGCGGGGAAAGGAAAGATCGTGGCGGCAGGTCTAAATCGGCTAAACGCCGCCGTCAAGGGCATGCGGCCGGTGTCCGCGTTGCGCGTCCCCACAAGCTGAGCCCTATTTCAAAACTATCCACAGTTGCCGGTTCCGTGGCACACCCGTTTCTTAAACAGCAGTTGCCGGGTTCTGCTAGATCGCCGTCGGGACCGATGCAAGTCTGAGTATGGATGCACCAGAACAAACCATCGTTCGAGCGCGGCACCGTCGGATTCCGACTCAGAAAGCACAAACTGACCTTTCCAGCGCAGGGCCGGACAGAGGTTCGGATTATTCGTATTGAAACGATCGGACTCGTTGATCATGCGGCACCTACCGACGCGGACTTCAGGAGCGCACGTTTTACGGCTACACGCGCGAGCTGGACTTTGTAGGCATTGTGCGAAAGCGGCTTGGCGTTTCTCAGAGCCGCCTCTGCAGCCGCCTGCGCTGTATTATCATTCATACTCTTTCCGGTCAAAGCTTGTTCCGCTTCCGGTGAACGCCACGGAACGGGCGCTACGTAGCCGATCACCACGCGCGAAGATTCTATCGTTGAGCCATTCATCTTCAGTGCAACGGCAGCCATGGCAAGCGGCCAATCGAATGCGGCCTTCTGCCGTATTTCGTAATGTGCTGCCTTCACGCCTCTCGGGGATGGGACTATCACCTCCGTGACGATTTCGTCTGGTCGAAGGTCGTGCTCGCGTTCGATTTCAGTTTTCGGAATGACGTAAAACTTTTCGAGCGGAAGCTCGCGCTTACCCTTTGGTCCCTCGAGTCTGACTTTGGCCGCATAGGCGATCAGCATCGGAACTATCGTAGAGGGACTCACGAACTTTGCCGGACCATCATTGCCCAGAATGGAGTGGTAGCGGTTGTCACCCTCAACCACCAACTCTTTACCGGTTTCGTCTTTCGGCAACAGGCCGTGACCGTTGCGGAAATACCAGCACCTTGGCCGCTGGCAGAGATTCCCACCTAGAGTCGCCATGTTGCGGATTTGAGGACTGGCAGCTTCGAGCAACGCATCAGCCAGTGCAGGATAGTTTTCTCGCACCTTCGCATCGTCAGCCAGGTCACCTAGCTTGGCAAGTGCGCCGATACGCAAACCCTGTAGGTTGTAGCTGACTCCGTGGAGATCCTTGATGTCTTTGATATTCACCACACGCTTGGGGGTCACGACATCATCTTTCATCAAGGCCAGCAAGTCGGTGCCGCCGGCGAGGATTTCCGTTTGTCCCCGAGTTGCTGCCGAGCAAGCTGACCGCCTGCGCCTTAGTTGTCGGACTCACATATTCAAAAGGTCGCATCACGCACCTACTTTCTGACCGAGCACAGCGAGCACTCGGTCAGGGGTGAGTGGAAGGAAAGGCACGCGCACGCCAATAGCATTCGCCACCGCGTTGGAAATTGCTGCGCCGGGCGAGATCACAGGGGGCTCGCCGAGCCCGATGACACCGCGCTCGTCGTAGCCTTTGCCGGTCATCATGTGCACCACGAGTTCGGGAATGTCATTGAGTCCGACCAGCCGATAGAACTGCATGTCGGCGTTCAGCATGCGACCCGTGGCCTGGTCCATCACTTTCTCTTCAAAGAGCGCGTAACTGATGCCCATGATCATCGCGCCGTAACAACTACTCTCCGCCATCTTCAGATCGATGATGAGACCGCAGTCCTGTACCGCGACCATCTTCTTGATCTTGACGATGCCAGTGTCGGTGTCTACTTCAACTTCGGCCATCCCCACGCCGCCCACGCCGCTGTTGGTGAGGTCAGGTGGCTTGCTCTTGTCGGGATTCTTGCCGCGCACGGTGAGCGGCATGGCGCCGAGTTTTGAGCACGCTTCCTTCCATGTCAACGACCGGCTAGGGGCGCTCTTTACTCGGACCGTTTCATTTAAAGATTCCAACTCTTCCGGCTGTGCGTTGAGCGCAGGTGCGACTTTTGCGAAGAGTGCGTCACGGGCGTCCACCGCAGCGCGGCGAGTCGATGAGCTCACACCACCGGGAGTAGTGGATCCGCCAGAACCCCCCGAGGGGGGATAGAGCGTGTCGCCGATGTACAGCTTGATCCCCTCCATAGGGATTCCCAGCGTGTCAGAGGCGACGATCAATATCGTGGTACGAGTACCGGTGCCTAGGTCTTGTGTCCCCATCTTTATGTCGACTGACCCGTCAGGGTAGAGGGTCAGGTCGCAATCGCTGGCGTGACCTCGGCCGCCCCAGGTATGCATCGAGAGGCCAACACCGCGCGCGAGATTGCCAGAGGCATTCTTGCCCCGGGGATGCCACTTCTGTTTCCAATCCATCAAGTCAGCGGCGATGCCCAGTTCCTCACGATAGGTGCTTTGCCGTTCCTTGGTCGCCAAATCGATGTTCTTGAGAAAGAACTCCAGCGAGTCCATGTTGAGCTTCGCAGCAAGGTCATCAAGAGCACACATCGTAATAATTGCTGCTTGCGGATGGCTCGGTGCTCGCCAAGCGCGTGCCGGGCCGATGTTGTTGCGGATCGCGGTGTGTTCTTTGCGCTGGTTGGGGATGCCGCTGAAGATGTAGGGAATCGGTGGCATGCCGCCGCCCCCCGGACCTCCCGTTCCCCATGATTCCGATTGCCATGCTACGATCGTGCCATCTTTCTTGGCGCCGGCCTTCACGCGGGCATACGCCGACGGGCGTGCGCCGGCCACTTTCAGTTCCGAATCGCGCTCTAGCATGATGCGTACCGGCTTGCCACCGGCTTTCTTGGAGATTGCCGCCGTTGCGATGCCCCAGCGATCAGGGCCAAATTTGCTGCCGAAACCACCCCCCACGTGATCTTGGTGCACTCGGATGTTGGTGGCAGGCATCTTCAGGGGCACCGCCATCTGGCCAGCAATCCCGGATACGTTTTGGGTAGACATGTGCACGAACAGATGGTCATCATCCGTCCACTCGGAAATGGAGCCGTGGCTCTCTAGGCAACAGTGGGTGATGACCGGTGCCCCGTACAAACCTTCAGAGACGACTTCGGCTTGGGCGAAGGCCTTCTCCGCCTCACCCTGCGTCACCGCAGCAGTCTTCTGGTAGTTCGATTTTGGCCTGCTCATAGCTTCCGCATGTACGGTTGCCGCGCCGATCGCGCTGATCACTTCATCTGTAGCACCGTCTTCCTTTAGCCCCTTCAGAGTGTTCTCATCCGGTTTTGAAGTGATGCCGTATTGCTGAATCTGTTGCACCATCTGGCGCGCCGGAACCTGGTTGTCGAGCATGTCATCAATATCGTCCATGCTGAGTGGACCTTGTTCTTCGGCAGCGCCTTTCGCAGGCTCGGCGTCGCTGACCAGATGGGGAAGCTTCTGATATTCCACCTTGATGGCTCGGATGGCATCCTCAGCTGTAGGTTCGTCGACGGCGGCGACTGCGACCACATCATCACCAGCCCAATGGATGGTCGAATTAGGTCCCTGGATGATGTGGACGGCTTTCACTCCCAGCATTTTTTCGGCAGCGCTCGCATCAATGCTCACCACCTTCGCGTGCGCATACGGACAGCGTAGGATTTTCCCGAACAGCATCTCGGGACGCTTTACGTCGTACGTGTACTTGGCCTGACCCGAAACCTTCACGGGCGAATCCACCCGCGAGATGCGCTTACCGATCAGGTTGCGTTTGTCTTCTGTGGGCCAACTGTAGTCCGGCATGGCTTAGGCCCCTTTCTGCGCGACCTGCGCGATCGCCTGCTGAATCCCGTGATATGTGCCGCAACGGCAAAGATTGCCACTGAGCCCATGGCGAATGTCTTCGGAAGTGGGATTGGGATACTTGTCGAGTAACGCCTTACAGGCGACAACAAAGCCAGGCGTGCAGAAGCCGCACTGCGAGCCGTCGTTGTCCACGAATGCCTGTTGCACAGGGTGGAGTTTACCCTGCTGCATGAGCGACTCCACGGTTGTGATCTGCTTGCCTTGGCCTTCGATCGCCAGCACAGAGCACGCGTACACCGTTTTGTTATCCATTAACACTGTGCAGGCGCCGCACTCGGCACGATCACAAACACGCTTGGCCCCCGTGAGATCGAACTGGTCGCGCATGGCGTCGAGCAAAGTGACCCGCGGCTCCAGGTTCGCCTTGTACTCCTTGCCGTTGATGGTGAAGTCCATCGGCACCTTGCCAGGACCGTGGACAGGCACCTCCTCACCAGCCGCCCAGACCACGTTCGGTCCGGCGAGGACGGGCACAGCCACCGAAATGCCGGAAATTTTGAGGAAGTCGCGCCGGGAGACGCCGGTGCGTTGTTTTGGTTTTTCTTTGAGATTCGGATCATCGTCACGCATCCCTGACCTCCGAAAGACTGGAAAAATCGACGGCAGCCACAACCGGATTACGCCTGACCGCGTCGGGTACTGGACGAAGCGGAACAGAAACCGTTAAGAAACATCAGGCCGCTTTCGAGTGAAGTACGATTCCGAACTCCGTCGCGGAGGAAAGAAGTATACAACGATATCTGAAGGGGTTGTTCGCGCACCTTCTACAAGTCTAGTTTTCCTTTGAGTGTATTGGCCCATGTGGCACCGTTTCTTGCACAGCGAGCATGTTACGCCGTCAACCGTGGATGCGGTTCTGACCTCGCCGTATTGCCGGATAAGAGGGCCAGCTGCGATCATTGCCTAGCAGCGTGTATGCTCGATTTCGAGAAGAAGCGGAAATCAATCCTCGACTCAAACAGTCCGGGCCGACGGATGGCAAAAGTCCCTAATTGGAGATACCACCATGTCATGCAAACCGCTCGTCGTTGCAACACTCGCCGTTATGCTTCCGTTTGCGGGCCTCGCCCACGCTCAGGACAGCGGCCCGTACAAGGTCCTCAAGATTCAACTGGTCGGAGGCGATGGCGGATTCGATTACGTTACTGCCGACCCTGACGGCCGCAACCTCTATGTTGCTCGGTCTGGTCCGGCCGGGCACATCGGCGTCTATAACCTCGACACGCTGGCCCAGGTGGGAGATATCCCGGGCGTAAGCGCGCACGGCGGAGCGGTCGACACCGCGACGGGGCACGGATTCGCAACCTCAAAGCCGGTGACCATGTTCGATTCGAAGACCTTTGCGATTCTGAAGAAGATCGACGTGCAGGGCAATCCGGACGGCTACCTCAACGACGCTTACAACCACCACTTCTACGTCCTCAGCCACTCGGAGCCAAATATCACCGTCCTCGACGATAAGGATGGCTCGATCCTCGGCACCATCGACATCGGCGGCGCACCCGAGCAGGCTGCCACCGACGGCCACGGCAAGATCTATGTCGACATCGAAGACAAGGCCGCCATCGCGGTCATCGACGCGAACACGATGAAGATGATCGGCAAGTACGACGTTTCGAGCAAGGGCGGAGGATGCGCCGGCCTTGCGCTGGACGCGAAGAACAATATCCTCTTCGCCTCGTGCCGCGACAACAAGAACATGATCATCCTGTCGGCTACGGATGGGCATATCATCACCGATCTGCCCATCGGCAACGGGTCAGACGGCGCCACCTTCAACCCGGCGACGATGGAGGCCTTCAGCTCGCAGGGCGATGGCACGCTCACCGTGGTGCAAGGAGAATTCGCCCACGAGCTTCTCCGTTGAGCAGACGGTTGCCACGCCGGCGCGGGCAAAGATGCTGACTCTGGATACAAAGACCAACCAGATCCTGACGATCACTGCCGAGTTTGGCCCGGTGCCGGCCGCACCGGCCCAGGCGGCGGGCACGACTCCGCCTGCCGGCGGTCCGCCGCCGGGCGCTCCAGCCTGGATGCGCGGCCCTCGCCCGCCTATGATCCCGCACTCTTTCCAGATACTTGTGATCGGCAAGTAATCAACTGAAACTTCACAACCGCGAAGTACATCAAGGAGAACATCAGCGAAAAGCGGCGAGGTTACACTTTTCCAACCAGTAGCCATTCAATACTCTTTCCAAACTCCCGGCTGGTCCTAAGCAGGATCTCCCCTCCGATCTCCACCTTGCCGTGTTCGATCGTGGAGAGATAGTTCTGACTGATGCCAATGGTTCCGGCGAAACTTTCGCCTAGGTCGTATCAGAGCCGTGCATCACCCGGATGCGCGACCCAAATCACTCGCCGCTGACGAAGGCCGTAGCTGCACAGACCGCTGCGAAAATAGGCTCAAAGTCGCTTGATTAGTGATATTGCATGCAATATCATTGAGGCGTGGCGGCTTCCTACGTGCTCGACACTGATGTGATGGTTGCGGCTTTGCGGAGTGACAGAGGTGCTTCCCGCCAGCTTTTGCTGGCCGCGCTAAATCAGCAGTTTGAAATGTTGCTCTCGGTTCCGCTCATACTTGAGTACGAAGCGGTCCTGACCCGCCCGCAGCATCTGGCCGCATGTGGATTGAGCAGTGCCGAAGTCGGTCGTGTCCTCGATGATCTGGCGGCGGTCGCGAGACCGGTTCGGCTTGCGTTTCGATGGCGGCCAAGGCTCTCCGATCCTGATGACGACATGGTTTTGGAAACGGCAATAAACGGCAGGGCCAGCGCAATTGTGACTTTCAATCAGCGTGATTTTGTACCCGGCACCAAAGGCTTTAGCTGCGCCGTAATTCTACCGGCAACGGCGCTACAACAGATTAGGAGTTCGAAGCCATGAGACGGAGTAATTTTGCTTTACGGTTACAGCCCTCTTTGCTGGAAGAGTTGCGTAAGGCTGCGGAATCGGAAGGCGTGGCCCTAAACCAACTCATCAATGTGGCAGTGGCAGAAAAGGTCTCTGCTTTGCGTACCGAGGAGTATTTTCAGGAAAGGGGTCGCCGTGCCAATCGCGCCGAAACCTTGCGGATTCTCGAACGCGCTGGAAAAGGGAATCCTCCTGTGGAACGCGACGAACTCCCACGGGCGGGGCAGAAGAAACCACGCCAAAAAGGGGGGGATGGGAGAGATTCGGCCAGTAAGCGTGGGCAAAAGAAAAGAGCCGTTGATAAGTAGCGCAGCAGCCATTCAATACTCTTCGCAAACTCACGACTGATCCGAAGCAGGATCTCCGCCCCCACCTCCACCTTGCCACGCTGAGAGATAGTTCTGGCTGATGCCAATGCGTCCGGCGAACTCCTCCTGCGTCATATCAGGGCCGTCCTGGACCGCTACCGCGGCTCGCCGCACTTAGGCAGATGCCTATTCAAGTGCTGCCGGATCTTTGGCTACCCGTTTCTTTGGCTCAACGTGTGTCTTTCCGGTCAGCATTACTTGTGCAGTTGTGCGGGCCAGTTGAGCAGCAAGCTGATCGAGCTGGATTCGGCACGCGCTGGGGTCACTGCCAGGAAGCGCTGGCCGTCCGCGGTCACGTCGAACAAAGGAGCGGGCGTGTCCACCAGATTCATCTGGAACAGAGGGCGGAGAGCCTTCACCTGCAAAGATTGTCCGCTCAGATTCAATTCCGCTTTCATCAATTGGTTGCCAATGGTCAAAAAGAAGAGATCGCCCTTCTTGTCCCAGCGAACGATCCATCCGCCGCCATGTGAAATCTGATATTTGCCACCCGGCCCCGGAAATGGAACGACGTAAACTTCCGGCTGTCCGGTCTCATCGGAAAAATAGGCTAACCAGTGACCGTCCGGCGAAAAATTTCCATCGTACTGATCGCCGCCAACCACCGGAGCGCACTGAAACGGTTTTCGGTCGCCGAACAGCGGAAGAATCCAATGTGCCCTGCGGCCCTGATTGATGTCGAAAGCGTCGAAGGACAAGTACCGGCCGTCCGGCGACCAGTCCACAACCGACGAGGCCGAGATCTCTGGTCCCTGAGTCAGCAGCGTCTCTTCGGCGCCCGACCCGTCCGATGGCTTGCGCACGATGCTGACTTTACCCGGAGCTTCCACACCATAGGCAATGTATTTTCCATTGGGTGACCATACGCTCCAACCCTTCCAGAACGGACCGAAGGTCAACCGCCGGCTGACCCCGCCGGCCGCGGGAAGCGACCACAAATCCGTTGCACTCTAGATTCTGGAGGTCCTCCGTCCAGAAACAGAATCTGCTTGCCGTCCGGGAGCAATTTTCGGAGCAAGATAATAAGCAACCTGGCCGATCGTGCCCGTCGGATTCCCACTCAGTATCAAACCATTGCAGCCGCGTATCATGTGAAACAGATTGAAACGCCAGCACCGACGGTCCCGCCAGCGAATACCAGTCGGCATCTGCTACGAGGAGTCGCCGTGCCGGAAACTTTCCCGGAGCCGGGATCAAAAGGTTGCGCGAATATTTTCTGGTTCCGGATGAAAAACAGAAATCCGCCGGCATATGCGGGTTGCCGCGCATCGTCGAGGACGACCTTGGCCTCTGACGACGTTAACGACCGGAGTTCGACACGCCGGTGTTGCCTTTTGTCGCTGACCACAACCAGAACGTGTTTCCCGTCCGGCAATATCGCGGGATCGCTCTCCGCGTAATCGTTCGTCACCTAAAGCCTGCATCGGGACGGCCTTTCCGCCGGCCGCGGGAACACGGAAAAGTGGCGAACTCGACGCTGGCTGGAACAGGATGGTGCCGTCCGGCGCCCATGCCGCTATTCCAAGTCGAGGAACTATCCGCCACGGTCTGCGGGTTCCCGCCGTTCAACTCCACGGTTTTCAACTTGCCGCCGGCGAAAAACCCAAGCGAACGGCCGTCCGGCGACCAGAACGGCGCCGCCGCTCCCTCCGTCCCCGGAATCGCTGTGGCATCGTTGGCTTTGAGCGACCGCGTCCACAGCTTAATCAAACCATTTTGATCGATCGCCGTGAATGCCAGTTTTGTTTCGTCGGGAGAAACCACCGCAGGTCCCGAGCCGAAGCCGAAAGCAAGGAAGCGAGTGTCGCGTGGGCGGAGGAACAAACGCCAATACCGGGCCGGCTCCTGACGGACGCGTGGACGAAGCGTAAGTCCAAACAGCAAAAGCCGACGGCAAGAATCGCAAATCCGCACATCAGCGACCACGCCAGCTTCTCACGGTTCTTGCGCCGGGTGGCGACTCGGACGGGCACTCCGGCTTGCGATCCGCCTTCCGCAATCCACTTCAATTGCAGCTTGACATCGTGCACATTCTGGAAGCGCTCGTCGGGATCCTTGGCCAGACAGGTTTTCACGACCCGATCCAGCGCCGGCGGCGACGCCGGCTGCACGGTCGAGACGGGCGGAGGGTCCCGTTCCAGCACCGCGGCAATGACGCTGGCTGTGGTTTTGCCTTCAAACGCCCGCTTTCCGGTGGCCATCTCATACAGCACCGCACCGAGCGCAAAGATATCGCTGCGCGCGTCGGCCTCCTTGCCTTCCACCTGCTCCGGCGACATGTATTGGAACGTCCCCAGCACCGTGCCCTGCGCCGTCAACGGCTGGGCGGGCGAATGGCCCGGACGAGGTCATCGTCAAACTTGAAGCGGGAGGCTCTGCGGCTGGCAGTGGTCTTGGCCAATCCGAAGTCCATGAGCTTGGCGCCGGACTTGGTCAGCATGATGTTGCCGGGTTTCAGATCGCGATGGATGACGCCGGTCTTGTGCGCTTTCTCCAGGCCCTCGCAGATTTCGATTCGCGTACTTCAGCAACTGCTCGGCCGTAAGCGGACCCTTTCCGCAAGCGGTCGGCCAGAGTTTCGCCTTCCAGAAATTCCATGACCAGATAATCCGACTCCGCCCTGGTGGCCGACATCGTAGAGCGTGCAGATATTGGAATGATTCAGGCGAAGAGATGGCGCGCGCCTCGCGGTCGAAGCGCTGTTTGGCCTCAGGGTTTTCGGACAGATGAGAAGGGAGAATCTTGACGGCGACGGTGCGGTCCGAGCCGTGTATCGCGTGCGCGATACACCTCACCCATTCCGCCAGCGCCTAACGGCGATTGAATTTCATAAGGACCGAGTCTCGTGCCAGCGGTCAGAGCCATTCGTGCGCGCCATTATAGCCTGCGCGGAGCGTTGGAGAATGCAAACGACAGGGGCTGCACGCCACTCGATGCCTCGGGTCTATACTCACCGTGCCCGATGTTTCCGGAAAGGAGAGTTGCAATGAAGATTAAGAGTTTCCTGCTCGTCCTGATATTCGCTCTGACGCCCGCGATGTGGGCGCAGGACAAACCCGCACAAGCACCTCCCGGCCCCGGCAGTGGAAACCAAATGCGGGCCGAGCATCGCCAAGAAATGATGGAGATGCATAAACAAGAGATGGAGGCCATGAGAGCCGACATCGAGAAGATGAAGTCCTCGCTCGCTCAGATGAAGGCTAACCTTCTCACGATCAAGGATCCGAACGAGCTATCACGCTGGCGAGACAACGTGGATATGTGGGAAACGGTGGTTACCCACATGGACCGAATGCAAAAGAACATGGAATCGATGGGACCCGGCATGATGCACGGCCATGGCATGGGCGGCCCGCCTCCTACTCCGCCAACCGAAAAGAAACCTGAGTAAGCGCACGAAGTACCGTCGCCCGCAAGCGGGGGACGACCCAAAGCATTCGCGTTCTACATGCGAAGGTTTTTCCGTTCGCCAAAGCCGGGCTAACCGAGCCAGCGGGCTGGCGGTAGTCTGTCCTTTGACGAGCAAGCGCAAACCATACCCCTTCGCGCTGCCCATCAAAGTCGATAAGGTAGAAGGTGCGGTCCTAGTCGACCAACTGAAAAGCCTAGACCGGGCAGGCCGCCAGGCACAATTTCATTCCAAAGTTCGAGCCAGCGCTGCTTACGAAGGTGCGCCAATACATCCCCGTGCTGCTTGGAATTCGCAGACGGATCGAAGACATATCGTGAATGACTTTAACTCGTGGAGCGTCAGTCAGCATCGCTGACTGTGAAATGAAGCGCTCACGGTAGCATGTACCGACGTGACGTGAACGACACACAACGCAGAGATAAAGCGGGGATTTATCGGCACGAGTAAATTGGTGGCCCCCGCATTCGTGCTCCGCGCTAACCACGCTCATCGAAAATTTTTTACCAGCATGATGTTGGATTCTGCGAATTCATCCTGAACGTAGAGAATGGATTTTCCGTCGCGAGACATGGCCAACCCCCAACCGGGCTCCTTCTCCAGCGTCCAGATGGGAGTGGTTTTGTGAGTCGCAAAATCGACGAACTGAATTGTCACCGTAGCTGACTTATCGAATCGGAGGAAGTAAATGCCATCGGAGGTGAGCGCCCAATTCGGCCAACTGCCACCCTGGACCTCAGGCAACACTTGCGTCTCTTCCCCGCCCTCCAAGGGCATTCTCCACACGCCTCCTAGTTCGTATTTGGAGTAATAGAGGAAGCGCCCATCGAAAGATTCGACTCCGGAAATTCCACCATTCTTAGTTATCTTGGTGGGGGAACCGCCTTGAACGGATATTTTCCAGAGCTGAAAGGGTTCACTGCCACGCTTGGACGCGAAGTAAATCCACTGACCATCGCGCGACCAACTGGGAGAAAGGTTATCCGCTCCGGGAATGGTGGACAAGAGACGAGGCAGGCCACCAGGTACTTCGACGACGTAAATCTCGCTTAGCTCTTTGGGATGAAATTCGAAGGCGATGTAGCGTCCGTTGGGGGACCATCTCGCCCGTCCGGCCGTTCCGTGCAAGGACGTAACCTGGTCGCAAGCGGAGCCATTGGTTGCGCATGTCCAAATATCCCAGAAGCCAAGGCGATTCGACTCGAAGGCAATTTTCTTTCCATCGGGAGACAAATCGGGGCGCATCTTGTCGCCCTTCTCCGAAATCAAGACGGAGGGCGGCTTTTGATGGTGCTTTTGATCTCTCAAAGCAAGGCGCCAAATGTTGAACTTGGCAACCACCTGCTCGTACACCAACTGGTCACCCTTTGCCGGGATGGACGGCCAACCTGCCTCGCCGATCGGAGCGGCAACTGGTCGAGGTACGCCTCCGGACGCCGATATTCTCCACAGGCTCTCCGGACCTCCACGCGTGGAAGAGTAGACGATTTCGCGACCGTCCGCAGTCCAGGCGGGAGGACCGATGATGGGACGATGATCGAAGGTCAGGCGCCGGGCTTTGCCACCCGCCGCACTGATGACATACAGATCGTTGCTCACGCCGGCAACGGTGGAGCGGACGAAAGCGACCTGCGAGCCGTCAGGGGAAAAGGTGGATTCGGAGTCGCGTGATGCCCGGGGCGGTGAAGTCAGCGGTTTCGTGCTGTAGTCAGCAAACGACAGCAATGAGATCCAGGATCGAGGCGGATCGACAGCACTGGCCTCAGGGAACGCTAGAAACTTCCCGTCAGGCGACCAGGCGAGCCCTGTTCCCATGGGAGCGGGTCCGCTGTACACGCGGTGTTCGGTGCCGCCCAGAGCAGGAACGACGATGATCGAAAACGTGTTGTCAGCGTAACGAATGAACGCAATCTGTAGGCCGTCCGGCGACCACGTAGGACAGCAGTCGCCAGGATCGCTAGTGAGGCGGAGGGATTTCTCGCCCCCAACCAGCGCGGTGTAAATCCCGGTATTGTGGGCGCCATCGCTGTCGCGAAATGCTACTTGCTTGCCGTCTTGAGAGAAAGCGGGGGTAACTTGAAACCCCCGTAGTCCAACCAGCGGCATGACCTCGATGGAAGGTAGCGGCGTTTCCGCAGTTTTCCGATAGAAGGCCCAGAGACCAATCGCGCCGAGGAGAATCAGGAGTCGGATACCGGCGATCCAAGTTGTTGCCCGAGCATACTTTCCAACCGGTGTTGTGTCGTCGAGCGGTAAGACATCAGGGACCCTCGAGCCTGCAGATGCCGACTCATCGAGAGGGCCAATGAATCGATAACCCCGCCTGGCCACGGTTTCAATGAAGCGGGGCCTGTCGGCGGAATCGCTGAGCGCTTCGCGCAGCCTGGCGACAGCGCTGTTCAGTCCATGATCGAAGTCGACAAACGTGTCGGCCGGCCAAAGCTTCTGGCGTAGCTCGTCGCGCGTTACCACTTCGCCGGATCGCTCCAACAGCAAAAACAAAACACGGAAGGGCTGTTCTTGTAGCTTGACCAGCTGACCTTTCTTACGCAGTTCACCCACCCGAAGGTCGACCTCGAAGATATCAAAGCGAACCGCCACCGAAGACACCCCAGAATCTGGCATTCGGTCACCGCTAGTTGGACGAGGGTCGATCACCGGCGTTAGCCCGCTTTCGAAATCCCTCGGCGTATTCGCGTGATCTCCGGAAGAAGTCCGCTGTTTCGAGCCACTTGTCCCGTTACACACAGGTGTAGACCACGTGTGCGCTGTTGCATTGCTAGCCAGCTTGATTGATGCAAATGTTCGAGCAAGAAAGGTGAGTAAAGCGAACCAAAGATTAGAAGTTTCTCAAGGGACATGATTATGAACTCT
>CAVTGN010000002.1:0-515220 GCA_963734265.1 Terriglobia bacterium | reverse complement strand
CGGTCAGTAGACGGTGTTGTTGGCGTCGGTGGTGCCGTCCATGTAGGCCACGTCGTAGGCGGTGCCGGTTACGGTCACGTACTGGTTGTTGATCGCCGTGCCATCCGTGGTGTGGTAGATGTAGCACCTGGCCGCCCTGCGCCACGTAGACCTTGTGCAGCCCCTCGACGTCGGCGATGCCGGTCAGGTCGCCCTGGTAGGGCTCGAGCAGCGTCACCGTGTTGGTCGACGTGTTGAACATGGTCAGGCAGCCATAGGGCAGGCCCTTGGCGTAGCGCTCGCCGTTGGTGCACTTGGTCATGCCGATCCACAGCGTGTTGTCGTCGGCCAGGAGCATGCGGCTGGGCGCGCCGGGCGCTCCATCGCTGATGGAGACGGGGCTTCCCGGCGGTGTTGGATGGCCAGGTTGACCACGGTCAGATTGCCGGTGAACAGGCCGTCGGGCTGCAATTGCTGGCCCACGACGTACATGGTCGAACCTGGTGACCAGCGCGTTGCTGGCGCCGCCGGGAATGGGAATGTTGGGGACAGTGTCCGGTGGTGGGGAGCTTGCCCGATCGCTGGCCCACCTGGAAAATCATGGGGCCGACCGGGAAGCAGGGAAATGGAAGCAGTGGTTCCGCCGCATTCCGGTCCGCAGTTGAGCACGTAGGCGGTGCCGCCGTCGGCGGAGAAGACGGCCTTGATGGGACGATCGAAGGCCAGGGGCGCGCCGTAAGGGATGCCATACTGGTCCGACGCTGTCGGGGCTCTGCGCCTGGAAAAGGCACCAGCCGGGGCCGTTCAGCGGTTCGCAGTCGATGGCGGCCTTGGGCCACGTGGTCGGGCCGCCGGAATAGGTAATGGTCTCGGGGCGGTGAGCTTGCGCGGGTAATAGATGTAATTGGAGTTCTGCACGAAGGCCATGGCCACCGTGCCGCCGGGGTTGACGCTCACGCGGTAGACGCCGGGAAGGCTCAGCGCATAGGTCGCGCCCGTCGGCCTTGTCGACAACCGTGAGCACGTGAGATGCCTGGCTGGCGGCAAAGACATAGGCCTGGTTGCGCGTGGTGAAGACGCTGGACGACGCGCCGTTCAGGCCGGATTGCGTGCCGGCGGTGGTTTCCTTGGCGTAGTTGACGTAGGTCAGGCTGCCGTCGCCGGAGCCATAGACGGCGCCCAGCTGTTCCTCGGGCATGTTCTGGATGGTGACGGGAAGAGCGCCGGAAAAGCCGGTGATGGAGAAGCCGGGAGTCTTGCCGTTGTAGCTGGAGCGGATGTCGTAATAGGCATCCACGATCTGGAGCGCTCCCTTGGTAAAGGCGCTCGGGTTCTGAACCGCGATCATGACGCGGTTGATCAACCTGCTGGGCGGCAGCGGGCGGCCTGCAAAATAGGTGGTCTTGCCACAACCTGCCAGGATCGCAGCGATAACCAGGGCTGCTGCGGCGCTCAACCAAAGACTGCTCTTCTTCAAAATCCCTTACCTCGACGGAAAGCAAACGTCCGCGATTGGGGTCGCGGCGGCCGCGGTGAAAAAATCAAGATGGCGGTTGCCGATTCCTGCAACGATCGGGCGGCAACCCCGCTCGAACGTTCGAATACGGACGAAAATCGACGGCGGGGATCCGGTACAACCCCGGTTCCAGCAATGCTTTTGACTCCCGAAGTATAACAAAGCAACCCGCGCCTCCGAATGCGGCGGGTACGGGCCGACCCAGTGGCGGCGCGGCGCTCGGGCCAGGAGCCAATGCGGTAGGATGGCTACAGAATGCCATCCTTCGCCGACATCTTCGGCAGCCGGCCCGTGCTTGCCGACGGCGCCATGGGCACGGTGCTCTACGCCCGCGGCGTCTTCATCAACCGCTGCTACGACGAGCTGAATCTCTCCGATCCGGGGCTGATTCTCTCCGTGCACGAAGAGTACCTGCAGGCGGGCGCGGAGATCCTGGAGACCAACACCTTCGGGGCCAACCGCTTCCGGCTGGCGCGCCACGGGCTGGCGGGCAAGGTGGCGGAGATCAACGCCGCCGGCGTGAGGCTGGCGCGCGAGGCGGTGGTCCACCTGAAGGAAAAGCAGGCCGGCGAAGCCTGGGTGGCGGGTGCGGTTGGCCCGCTGGGCGTGCGGCTGGAACCGCTGGGCAAGACCGGGCTGGACGAGGCGCGGGCGGCGTTTGTGGAGCAGATTCGCGCTCTTGGTGGCGGCGGGCGTGGACCTGCTGATCGTGGAAACCATGCCGGCGCTGAATGAAGCGCGCGAAGCCCTGCTGGCGGCGCAGGAGGCGGCGCCCGATCTGCCGGTGCTGGTGATGGTGACGGTGGACGACGAGAGCAATTGCCTCGACGGCTCGTCGCCGGAACAGGCCGCGGCGCTGCTGACGGAGTGGGGCGCGGATGCGCGTGGGCGTGAACTGCTCGACCGGGCCGGCGACCGTGCTGACGGCCATTGAAGCGATGCGCGCGGCGACCACGCTGCCGCTCGCGGCCATGCCCAATGCGGGCATGCCGCGGGCCGTGGAAGGGCGCAACATCTATCTCTGCTCGCCGGAGTACATGGCCAGCTTTGCGCGCAAGGCGATTGCGGCGGGAGCGCAGATCGTGGGCGGCTGCTGCGGCACCACGCCCAATCACATCCGGGCCATGCGCTCGGCGATGCGCGCCATCGATGCGCAGGCGCGCGTGGCGGAAGGCGGAGCGCACGCCGCGTTATCGACCGAGACGCCGCCGGCGCCGCTCGGCCAGCGGTCGCGCATCGGAGCGCTGGTGGCGCAGGGCGCGTTTGTCACCCTGGTGGAGATTGTGCCGCCGCGGGGCATCGACTGCGTCGAAGGAGATCGAAGGCGCGCGCGCTGCTGGCGCAGCTGGGCGTGCACGCGATCAATGTGCCCGACTCGCCGCGCGCCTCGGCGCGCATGAGCGCGCAGAGCCTGTGCATCCAGATTCAGCAGCACACCGGGATCGAAACGATCCTGCACTACACCTGCCGCGACCGCAACATTCTCAGCATCCAGTCGGACCTGCTGGGCGCGTCGTCGATCGGGCTGCACAACATTCTGTGCCTCACCGGCGATCCGCCCAAGCTGGGCAACTATCCCGATGCGACCGCGGTGTTCGACGTGGACGCGATCGGCCTGGTGAACATCGTGCAGCGGCTGAATCACGGGCTGGACATCGGCTCCAACTCCATCGGCGCCAGCACCAACTTCACCATCGGCGTAGCGGCCAATCCCGGGCGTTCCCGACATCGAGCATGAGCTGCGGCGCTTCCAGTACAAGGTGGAGGCGGGCGCGGAGTACGTCATCACGCAGCCGGTCTTCGATCTGCGCCTGCTGGAGGACTTTCTCAAGCGCATCGAGGCATCCGCATTCCGGTCATTGCGGGGATCTGGCCGCTGACCAGCCTGCGCAATGCGGAGTTCATGAAGAACGATCTGCGCGTCTCGATGCCGGAAGAGATCATGCTGCGCATGGCCCAGGCCGACACGCCCGATGCGGCGCGGCGGGAGGGAATCAAGATTGCGCAGGAGATGCTGGAGGCGGTGCGGCCGATGGTGCAAGGCGTGCAGGTGAGCGCGCCGTTCGGCCGCTACAACGACCGCGGCCGAAGTGATCGCCAGCGTGCTGCCGCAGCCCGCATCGGAGCCTGCGGCTATCGAAGGATAACCGGCTGTTGGTTCAATCTGCTGCAACCCGGCCGAGTCATACAATGGTGTGAGCACAACGGAAACCTCTATGCCCTCATTTGAAGAATCGCTCAAGAAGCTCGAAGTCATCGTCGAACAACTGGAAAAGGGCGATCTCGCCCTCGAAGAGTCGCTCAAGCTGTTCGAAGAGGGCGTGGGCTTGTCGGCGGCCTGCAAAAAGGAACTGGACGAAGCCGAGGGCAAGGTGCAGATGCTGATCAAGCAGCGCGACGGCTCGCTGAAGGCGGAGCCGTTTCTGAATGAGAAGCCATCGTAACGTTTTGATTCCTTCATTCCACGTTCATCGGAATCGGACCGACTCGCCAGGAGTCATGCGCTCACGCCGCTCTTTTTGTGACCAGTCCCCATGCCGGGCAACGCGGCGGGCGGGAGCCTATCGGGATCGGACCGAAATGCGAGGACAATGTGATCACCTCTTTTTGTGAACAGTCCAAATGCCGGCCAACGCGGCGGGCGGAAGCCTGATTTACCGTGAAAGTTCACAGATCCAGTTGACTTCCCAGGTCTTCCCGCCATCGGGCGAGAAAGACTGCTCCATCCGCGCCGATCTGCGGCGAAATGTTCAGCCAGACGTAGCGAACCAGAATCACCCGGCCCTTGAAGTCTTCCTGGTGAAATAAACTCGCCCCGATTCCCGGTGAACTGACCGACGACGGGCGGAACGCTGAGTTCGCCCTGTCGAGATCGAGATCACCGCCTTAAAGTCCTCTTGGTGAAAAACCTCGCCCCGATTCCCGGTGAACTGACCGCACCACGGGCGGGACGCTCAGTTCGCCCTTGTCGAGATCGAGCAAATAGATGCTCCACTGACGGGATTGCGGGTTGTAAAGTCTGAGAGTCTGCGCCTTGATATGAAGGTGCTTCTCGGGGCTGTCAACTTCGAATTCCTCAAAGTTGGCGTTGCTATCCAGAATTTTCAGCCCCAGGCCCGTGCCCTTGCTGCCTTTGTGGTAAAGAAAGGCTCAAAGACGTGCGAGATCGTATCGGCGAGACATTCCCGAACCCGTATCCGCGATCGTCAGCGTAACCCCGCTTCGCCCTGTCCGCCAATCCGTGCTGTCCCGGCTGCGAATGAAAAGGCGCCGTTCTGTTCCGGACATCGCGTCGATCGCGTTGCCGATCAGATTGCTCAATACCTGGCGAATCTCGCCGTCAAGACATGTCACAGGCCGCCGTGCGCGATCACGCCGCTCGACCTTCACGCGGGCGTTCGAGATTCTGCCCTGGTACAGCGGCAGGGTGGCGTCGATGAGGCTGGCAGCCGTGACCGGCTCCGGATTCGTCGATTGCCTGTGAAATTGCAGTGTCTGGTTGGCAATCGCCGAGACGCGGCGCAATTCAATCTCCGCAGTCGCCAGGTACTGCTTGGCTTCCGGATTAACAGCGGCGTTCTGCGCCAGATAGATGAGATTCGTGACCGCTTCGAGGGGATTGTTGATTTCGTGAGCGATCGAACTGGCAAGGCGGCCGACGGCATTCAGCTTTTCCGACTGAAGAAGGATTTGTTCAGACCTCTTGGCGTCTGTCACGTCGACGCCGAGCACGATAACGCCGGATACGGATCCGTCCGGCTCCCGCTTGGGCTGATAGACGAAATCCAGATAACGCAGTTCGAGGGGATGATCAGGAAGACGGGCCAGTTGAATTGGAGTGCCACGGCCGACATAGGGCTCACCGGTCTGGTATACACCGTCCAGCAGCTCGAGAAAACCCTGTTCTTCGGCCTCCGGCACCGCTTCGCGCAGCGATTTGCCAAGAACGCTTCGATGGCCGATCAGCTGCTGATAGGGACTGTTCGCCATCTCAAAGACGTGTTCAGGGCCACTCATCACCGCGAAAAACGCCGGCGCCTGCTCGAAGAGATCTGCAAGCCGTTCCATCTCACGCTGCTGCTGGCGCTTCGCCAATATGGTATTCGTGGTCTCCGTGCAGACCACCAGGGTGCCGCCGATTTCCCCGGCCGAGGTATAGACCGGGCTGTAGCCATAGGTCCAATAGACGTCTTCCAGCCTGCCATTTCGATTGATCGGCACGAGCTGATTCTCATGCCAGCTTGCCTCGCCGCGCGTCATCACCGCGTCGATCTGCGGGAAGATAATCGGCCAGATTTCCGGCCAGCAATCCTCACCCTTTTGCCCCAGGGCCTTTGGATGCTTGTCCCCACCGAGGCTGGGCCGGTAAGCGTCGTTATAAAACTGAACAAGGTCTTCGCCCCACCACAGGAACATCGGGTGGCGCGAGTTCAACAGGGTATTTACCGTGTTCAGCAACACCTCCGGCCATCGTATCGATCGGGCCTATCGAGGTCTGGCTCCAATCGAATGCGCGCGTCAGATCGGCCATCTCGCCGATCCCGAAAAGCTTACTTGCTCCTTCGCTCGCGGCCGGGGAAAACAAGGCGTCATTCTTTTGTTCAGGGGCCGCCGTCACATGGTTCCTCTGGCACGTCTGGAGGTATCCCTGTGATTCTATGACAATCGAGGCAGGCGTCCCAAGCGGGGGATTTCGGTCGCCACTATCGCCGGGCTTTGAAAAGCGCGGGGGACATGCGGGCCACGGTATTGGGCGGGGTTTTGGGATCGGTTTGCTCGAGGAGACGCATGCCGCCGGCCAGGTCGAGGCCCGCGGGGACGGAAGAGAAACCGCCGCGCAGTTCGCTGGTGTCGCGGGCAATGGTGTTGAACAGCATGGCGCGGCCGCTGATGTGAATCTCGAGTTGCTCGGTCTTCCATTCAGTTGCGCTCACCTGGACGCGCTGCATCTGAAACCAGCTGCCCTTGTCGACATGGCCGAGCAGGCCGAAGCCGAAGTCAAGATCGGCATCGAGTCTTCCTTCCAGGCGCAGCAGGCGTTTGACGCGGGTATCGAGCCACAGTTCGCCGCTCATGGCATGAAAGATGCGCGATTGAATGGTGTGCGCCTGAAAGCCGGGATTGGGTCGAAAGCGCAGGTGGCGGCAACCGTTGTCTTCCCCCAGGGAGTCGAAGAGGAAGGCATCGGGCAGTTGCGCGAAGATTGCCCCGATTCGCTTCTCATCCTCGGAATAAGCGCGGCGATGGCTGGCGCGCTCGAGGGGTGAATTCACGAGTTGTTGAAGGCGCGTCTGTTCCTCTTCGCGGCTGTGCGTGTCGAGCGGGCGGCCATTGGCTTCGACCAGGCGCGCGATGGGACCCTCCGTCGGTCTCGACCTGGTCTTCAAGGCAGCGTAGCGTTCTGGGCGCGCTGTTCGATCCAGTAGCGCCAATAGCCGTGCGTGTCGTGATCGTGCAACTCGTTGTAGACGACTTCGCGCACGAGTTGTTGAGCCGGTTCAGGCTGTTGAGCCCAGAGGCAGCCGGTTCCGCATGCGGCCGAAGCCGTCCACACGAAGACCCAGAACACACGCATCCCGCACGCTCCCGTGCCAGGTTTGGAGTACGGGACCAGTTTGCACCGATTTGAGTGAAGAATCTGCAATCGTCGAATGAAATGCCGAAGAAATCGGGCGCTGAAGGCAGCAGCGAGTTGCCAAAAGAGTAACGAGCCGTGGACCGCAGCAGCGCCGCGCTTCAACATTCTGAGTCCTCTCTCTTCGCTCGTGCCGGGACGAGGCGCCTGCCGGAGGGACGCGCCTTTAGTCGGCGACACTGGACAGGTACGATGCATGTCCACCCGAGGCGGTTGATTTCAGGTTTGTGAAAAGGGAAGGAGTGGGCTGATGTGGAGAAATGAGGAAAGGCGGAGCTTGCTACACTGGGGCCATGATGGACGAGCTGGAATTTCGACGCACTGCCGAAAGCGCACTGGAAGCATTGAAGCGGCACCTGATCGTGCGCGAAGAAGACGAGGCCGCCGGCTTCGAAGTCGAAGAACAGAACGGAGTTCTGAACGTTCAGTTCGAGGATCCGCCGGGGAAGTTTGTGATTACGCCGAATACCCCGGTGCGGCAGATCTGGATCTCGGCTTTATCGACCAGCTTCAAACTGGACTGGGATGCGCATGCGTCGGCATTCGTGCTGCCGCGCACGGGCGAACAGCTGACGCCGCTCGTGGACCGGCTGATCCACGAGCGCGGGGAAGACCGGCAGCATTCCTAGCGGAACGAGTCTGAGTTTGTTGGAAGACGAAAAGCAACCGCAGGTCCTTCGACTGCGGTCGCCACGGCGACCTCCGCTCAGGATGACAGTGCTTTTTGATGATGCGGACTACTGACTTCAGGACACTAGCGGAATGTGGGCGGGCGATCGTCTTCGCTGGTTCCGCGCTCCTTGTTGGGTTGTTCGCTCATCGTGAAATGAAGCTGGGTGGCGCCGGTGTGCAGTTTGTCGATGGGCAGCCACGAATTGGCATACGGCGCGCCGTCGAGCGTGACGCTCTGAACGTAGACTCCTTTTCCTTCGCGCGAAACCACCAGCGTGCGGTTGCCGGAAAAGCGTAATGTCGCCTTGTCAAACATGGGCGTTCCCAGCACCACTCCGCCGACGCCGGGCACGGCGGGATAAAAGCCAAGCGCATTCCACACGTAGACTCCCGAGGTCGCGCCGAGATCGTCATTGCCGGGCAGGCCGTCGGGTTTGGTCGTAAACGTGGCCTTGGCGATGCGCGTGATCACGTCCTGCGACTTCCACGGCATGCCGGCGAAGACGTACGCGTAGGGAGTGACGAAGTCCGGCTCGTTTTCCATGTTGAAGCACGGCTCGCCCCAGCAGCGCAGCTTGGTGAAGAACTTGTCGAGGCGCGGCTCGACCTGCGCTTCGCCGCCCATGGCCTGAAAGAGGGCCGGGTAGTCGTAGGGGATCATGAACGAGTACTGGTAGGTGTTGCCTTCTTCGAAGCCGTTCTGGTCGGTGGAGACGGGGGCGTTGGCGCGCTTGGGCAACGAATGTTCGGGGTCGAATCCGGCTTCCCAGGAGCCATCGGAGTTGCGCGGGCGGATCCAGTGCGTTTCGGGGTCGATGAGGTTCTTCCAGTTCTGCGAGTGCTCGAGGAAGGTCTGGTACTCGGAGACGTGGCTCGTGTTGCGCGCGAACTGGGCGATGGCGAAATCGGCGCTGGTGTATTCGAGGGTGCGCGATGCGGAGATGGCGTCTTTCTCGTTGGGCACGTAGCCGAGCTTGAGGTAGTCGGCGAGGAACGGACGCTCCGAGTCGCCATGGGGGCCGGTGCCGGGCTGCGAGCCGGCTTTCACCATGTATTTAAGCGCGGTGTCGACATCGAAGTTTTTCGCGCCGAAGGCATACGACGAAGACAGCAGGATCACCGGCGAGTCGCCGCCCATCACGTAGGTGACGTCGTTGGCCGCGGGCCAGCGCGGATACCAGCCGCTCTCGACCGCGTCGTTGACCAGCGACTGCATCATGTCGCTTTCGATTGCGGGATCGAAAAGAGACTGAAGCTGGACGGTGTTGCGATAGATGTCCCAGTCGGAGAAGTTGGCGTACTGCACAGACTGGCGCTTGCCGGCGAGGGAGTGAATCTTGCCGTCGAAGCCGGTGTAATTCCCGTCGACATCGCTGAAGACGTTGGGCGACAGGAAGGAGTGATAGACGCCGGTGTAGAAGATGGTGCGTTGATCGGGAGTGCCGCCTTCGACCACGGTGCGGTTGAGCAGCTGGGTCCAAATGCCGCGCGCGCTGTGCCGTGGAGCGCATCGAAGTCCCAGCCGCGAATCTCCTTCTCGAGGTTGTCGCGAGCGCCGGCTTCGCTGACAAAGGAAATGCCGACTTTGAGCAGGACCTCGTGCTGCTTGCCGAAATCGAGCCAGGCGCCGGTGTGCTTGCCCTCGGCCGAGGGCGCATCGGCGTGGATGGCGTCGTCCTGCCACACAGTGGAGCGGATGAGCGGCTCGTTGAAGCGTCCGGCGACGTAGATCTTGTAGTGGGAGTCGGACCCGCAGAAACGGCCGGCGCTCGACCAGCCCGAGAAGCGTGCCATCGGGCCTGACCTGGATGTGGTTTCCGAATGAATCGTGATCGTGGGGCTTGGAGTCCTTGTCGGGGATGGAGTTGGCGCTGCTGCCGGCGTTCACCAGGATGCGGGCATCCGCGCCTTCCGGAAAGGTGAAACGCGCGATGCCGGCATGCACGGCCACCGTGAGTTCGACGCGAATACCGCTGCCAAGCGTGAGGGCGTAATAGCCGGGGTGGGCTTCTTCGTGGCCGTGGTCGAAGGCGGCGGCATAGGGTGCGAAGCTCGTGCCGGGGCTGGTCTTGAGTTCGGCCGTGGTGGGCAGGACGGCGAAGTCGCCATAGAGCGGGCAGCCTGCGCCGCTGACGTGGGTCAGGCTGAAGCCGTCGATCTGCTTGTCGCTATAGACGTACCAGCGCGTCGGTGTTGGTGTCGGGGCTCCACTGGATCATGCCGAAGGGCAGTGTGGCGCCGGGGAACGTGTTGCCGCCGCCCGCGGTTCCGATGAAGGGATCGACTGCGTCGTAGGGGCTGGCAGCGGATTGCGCGGGAGCCGGAAGGATAGGCAGAAAGAACAGGAGAACCAGGCTGAAACGAACCGTGTCTTGATCCGCATTGGATGCTTCCTTGAGAGGGTTTCTCTGCAAGGACAACATTTTAGCCGCTGGGGTGGCGTGAGCCTGTCCGCCCTTGAGGAGAGCGACGAGATGTTCGCGCAGGGATTGATGCGGATCTTGCGGCATTGGTGCCTCCGCAGGATTGGATGCGCCGAAGGGCGGGGGGATCTACGTCCCGGGAGATGTCGCTTTGGGTGCCTCATTTCTGGCCGTTTTTGCGAGAAAGCCTGCCTGAGCGAAGTCGAACGGGTGGGGATTTTTGACTTTCCCGGCGAGGCGGTGAATGAACGTGAATCCAGCGCTCGCTTTGGTTGCTGGGCGGACTCAGGCGTCCGCCCCGATACACAAGCTCTTATTGGTGTGGGCTTGCTGCGGCGCTGTTGCCGGGCCCTGCGCTGTCTCATCGATGCCGATGGCGTCGCCCGACAGCACTAACTCTACGCGCCGATTTTGCGCGCGGCCTTCCGTCGTATCGTTCGAAGCGATCGGCTCGTTCTTGCCGAATCCATGCGCTTCCACGCTATTCGACGCAATCCCCTGCTGCACGAAGTAATCGCGGACGGCTTGCGCTCGCCGCTCCGAAAGCGTCTGGTTATATTCGTCAGTGCCGACGCTGTCGGTGTGCCCTTCGATAGAGACGTGGAGGCTCGGATAGGCGAGGACGATTCCGGAAACTTTCCGCCAGACGCTCGCGGGCTCCTGCGGCGAGTTCGTAGCTGCCACTGCGGAACAGGACATCCGACATATTGGCGACGAGTCCGCGAGCAGAGTCGCGCGTCGCGAGAATCGAATCCGAGCTGCTGCAACAGTCGGGCGCGCAGATCCTGCTTCTCGCGTTCGGCCTGCTCGCGAAGGCTTTCGGCTTTCTGTGCATCCGCGTGGGCTTGTGCCGCATCAGCGGCAAGGGCCTGCTGCTGGTCAATCGCTGCCTGCTTCGCCTTCTCCGCCTCTTCCCTCTGACGGGCCGCCTCCTGCGCCGCTGCTACTGCTTCCTGCTTCATGCGCTCAGCTTCGGCTTTCGCTTTCTCTGCTTCAGCGCGGGCTTGTTCGGCCTGCACGCGAGCAGCGTCCGCTTCGGCGCGACGCTGCGCTTCGGAGGCTGCATCCGCACGAGCCCTAGCTTCTCGCGCTGCTGCCGCCGCCTGCGCCTCTTCTTCTGCCTTTTTCTTTACAGCCATCAGACGGGCTTCTTCCGCGGTCTCGGTGGCTTCCTTCGCAGCGATCGCTACGGTTTCCTTCTTCTGCTTCTGCCTGTAAAGAGTTTCGGCATTCAACAGTTGCTGGCCGGCCTTCGACAGAATTGAGCCCGCGTACTTGTCGGCGTCGGCGATGTGTGCGATGCGCACCGCGTTGCGCGCTTCAAACAGCTCCAGCGGTGTCTTGGGATCGATACCGAAGATTGCGTCGTTGATGTGAGAGTTCGTCGCGGAATACGTGCCGCGCGGTAGGAAGTTCGTACTTGGCGTCGACATCGGTCGACGCACCACTTAACGAATTGCTTTCCGCGACGACCAAATTGCCGGGCTGGCTCACCGCGAAGTACGGCTCGGCAGTAACGATCATGCCAAAGGTCTGCAGGTCGGTGTAAGCCTTCACCTGCGCGTTCCCGTGGTGATCGAGCGTTAGCTCGCCGAGATTGACCGGGCGTCCCTCGGGCGAGATGGCCCAAAGAACGTAGGTCAGGTACTCAAGGCCGAACTTCGTGGCATCTTCAAAACCCTGGAACTTGGCATCGATTTCGAAATTCGTCTCTTGCCTTCGACCCTGGCGTCGCCCGAGGCGCGCTGCATCTGGTCGGTACCCGTGGAAATCGACCTTTGCCGATCCACCTTGCAGGCGGTAATGCGTCGCCTTGATGGTCCGTGACACGGTTGGCACGGGGAGCAGGCGTCGGCGCAGTGCTTGTGCTCACCGTTTGCGCAGTGGCGGAGTTCGACGGCGAAGTTGTTTGGGCTTGTGCGGACACAAGTGCCGCGGCGGCGACGAAGACGGCTAGAGACGGTTTTTTCACGAGCATTCTCGATCTGGGGAGGAAGAGAGTTTTCTAATCCTCCTATATGGTGCGGGATCAGCGCAGGGATTCAAAGAACAGGAAGGGATGGGACTTTAGTAACACCAACGGCTGGAGGCTCAATCGATGGATGCCATTAATGGGTGCCCCGCTTCTGGCCGATTTTGCCAGAGGTGGGGATTCGCCCTGTTCCCTGTGGCCTTTGCGGTGAGGATCTTTCAGCTGTTGCCCGCAAAACTTGTCATTCCGACGCGCGAGCACAGCGAGACAGGAGGAATCTGCTGCTGCACGCCGGCGCACGTCTAAGGAATTGAAGCGATGATTCCGTTTGGCCCGACAACCAATGCTCCTCCATCCGGGTAAGCGCTCACCGCATTGAAATCGAAGCCTTGTTCCTTCTTTCCGCTCGACGCCGGCGGGGATCCGCGGGCGGCCGGAAGTCAAGGATGAAATCCTGGCCGATGACGAAGAGGCGTTGGGGAGCAACAGGTTTCACGCGGATTTTCTTGCCTGCGGCTTCTCTGGCTTTTTGCGCGGCAGCTTGCTGAACGGCAGTGGCGTCGACGACTCGGTCATACGCAACGGCGGAGACATACGCTTGCGGCCTGATCTCGGAGAGCTTCCACGTTTTGCCTCCATCGTCAGTGAAAGCGAGGTTAGGACCGTCGTCGCGCGGATGCTTGTAGTCTCCTCCGGCGATCACGCCGTGCTGTGCGTCGCGCAATGCGATGGAGAAAATCCCGGCAGTTCGGGCCCGTGAACAATTGGAGTGTCGAAGGCTTCCCACGTTTTTCCACGGTCTGGGGAGTGGAAGACTCGGGCGCCTTTGCCTCCAGTCGCGAACCAGATATTGGGGTCTGCGCCGTCCGAAGCTGAAGCCCCTTCTTTCTGCGCTCCTGACGCGCCGCTAAGACGTAACCCTTCCACACTTTTCCTAATGATGCCCAATGCACGTGTTGCTCGCGGCAAAAGCGCCTTCGCCTTCAATTGCTTCTGGGAGTTGGGTAGGTGGAACGACATGCCAGGTCTGGCCGTCATCGGTGAGGAGAACTTCAAACTTCAGCTTTCCGTTTTCATCCGGAATCGGATCGCCCAATAACACGCCGTGCTTCGGATCCCAGAAGGCGATCGAATCGAAAAATCCTTTCGGATTCGCATTCGTGAATTGCAGGTTCCAGTGCCTTCCGCCGTCAAACGTATGATAGATACGCGATTGTTCACCCGGCCCGCTCGACATCAGGAGCGCTTCGTCCGCGGAAAAGGCGACAATGCCACGAAAATCCAGCGATGTGGCGTCGGGAACCTGAGCAGCGATCCAGTTTTTCCGCCATCGACAGTGCGGAGATATGTGCCGTGCGTGCCGCTCGCCCACACAACTCGGCGCGAGACGGCACTAACTCCGCGCAGACTCTCGCTTGTATTGGAAATCTGGACGCGAGGTTGCGATTGCGCGGCAGCAGTTGCGACGGTTAGGAGGAGAAACAAAAAACGCATGAGGATAGTATCGACTCGCGAGTATCGGGAAAGACCATCGTATGCAGCGGACAAATGTATCGTGATTCACGTCCTTCGCAAAGAACGCTCAGGATGACACCCATTCCGCTCACGCCCGCTAAGCGGCGTCACTTCGCGGTGAAGTCCACGAATGATGCCGACTTGCCGATGTAGACGCGCAACGTGCAGCGATTGCCAACATGCGCGAATGCCACTTCCAATGTATCCGACGCGCTTTCGACTTGTGCCGTTTCCATTGCCGAGCGTGCGATGTCCTGCTTATCGTCGTACGCCGCTCCGGGGGTGACATTCTTATTCACCGCTATGGACCAGTTTCCTTTCGCCGGGATCGGATAGACGGTGTATGCGCCGAGCGGGATCAGCGAGCTTCCAAGAGTGAGTGGGGCCTCGGTGAACAAAGTCATCGGCGCGCCCCCAGGAGCCCAAGGCCTGCCATTTTGCGGCCGCTCTTTCGCGGAAACAGCCGTGTAGCGAATGTAAACTTGACGCCCGTCATCGAGATTGCAGGTCGTCGTCGATTGATTTCCGGACTGCGCCCAGACCCAAGGACTCAACAATAACGATATGAGGACAGCTCTCCAGACGTTCGTGGCCGACATGGATGGAAACCCCTCCAGCGCAGAAGTTTAGCGCCGGAGAGCAAGAAGTTTGGGGAAAGATTTTGCAGTTGTGAGGCCCCGAACGCAGCCTGCAGTCTCCTTCGTCATGCGCCTTTGGTGACGTTTATTGAGGATCGGGCGGTTGCTAGCGTCATTGGCCAGCCGTTTTCTGAACGAGCTACTTGAGACGGAGCATACGAGGAGTACATGACCAGGCTGGTAGGTGCTTTTAATCCTGCTGCCGTCGAAGGCGTGATGTGTCGGACGATGATTTCGGTCGATTGGCAGGGCTATCTTTACGACTGCGACTTTAACCAGATGCTTGAACTTGGGCTGGCTCGCGGCTTGCCGAAGCACATAGAGACTTTGGATTGGAACTTCTCGAACACCGGCTAATTGTGACGGGCCGCCACTGCTTCGGCTGCACAGCAGGAGCAGGATCGAGCTGTCGGTGCCATTGCTTCGACATAGCGGGACGCATCGTGAGTAGTGACCGGCGATTGCCAATGCTTCTCGTGTTTCTCAAGCATCCCACGCCAGGGCAGGTGAAAACGCGGCTGGCGCAGGCAATCGGCAACGAGGAAGCGGCGAGCCTCTACCGGCAGTGGATTTCGCTC
This sequence comes from Terriglobia bacterium, assembly GCA_963734265.1. Taxonomy (GTDB): domain Bacteria; phylum Acidobacteriota; class Terriglobia; order Terriglobales; family Acidobacteriaceae; genus JAIQFF01. Next base: position 500,292 of record CAVTGN010000002.1, on the reverse strand, counting down.
GTTCTGAACAAGTTGCAGCCGCTTCGCGGAAATGTTCGATTGATCGGCTACTTCGACGGTGCTGCACAGGAAGGCTTCCAAGATGGCTGCCGCTTGCCGACGAGTGGTGGCCACAGCCGGCAGCCGAGGGGCTGCACGCCGCGTTTCCTCGCGAAGATGCTGCCCTGAAAGGGATGTACTTGGCGCTGCGGAATCCGGCCGAAAAAGGCACACCGTCCAGAACTGGACGGAAGCGCTGAACCGCTTCTCACTGCGCGAAGACCGATTCCGCGGCAACGTGCATGACTCAGCCCAGACGTTTAACAAAAACTGGAAATTACCGTGTGATGTAGCGCCCCGCACGTTTTCGGAAATATCACACTCCCACAGGCCAAACATCACATTCAGCTCCCGTCAACTGGGATAAACTGGCGAGTTTATTACTGAAGGAGGCACTCATGAATCCCGTTACGCCGGCTACCCGCAAACAATCAATCAACAACCTCTGCGTCGTGTCCAACGATGAATCCAACGCCTCGGCGCACTATGCCGCTTTTGCCGTGAAAGCCGACACGCAAGGTTACCTGAAAGTGGGAAGCCTCTTCCGCGCCCTCTCGCGCTCCGAGCAGATCGACGCCGCCAACAACACCGCCACCATGGTCAAACTGGGTGGCACCTGTCTCTCCGAGGTCGTGCACGCTGAGGTCAAGTCCACCGTCGAGAACCTGAAGGCGGCCATCGCCATCGAACACCACGAGGTCAATATATTGCTTGCCGGCATCATTCGTGAAGACGAGGCGCAATCTCTCACCGTTGCCCAGCGCACCTTGAAGTTCGCCATGGACTCAGCGAGAGGTCACATCGAGCTGTTAACCGGCATCCTGGAGACAGATGGAACATCCCTCCCCCGCAAACGCCGAGGTACTCTCCCACAAAGGGGGCTATTACGTCTGCCAGGTGTGCGGCTTCACCGCCGAAAAAGTAGATGAGTCCGGCTGCGCCGTATGCGCCCAATCCAGAGATAAGCTCGAATTGGTGGATTAGCCTTATACTGTTGCAAATGAAGTCTCATCTTTTGAACATGCAGGCACCCCACCCAGGGTGCCTGTTGTTTTTCTCTGCGGTTTCCGGGAACATCACAGAGTCGTACAGGAAGAAGATCGGATCACCGCTACCTTTGGCATGACCGGTTTTGCCGTGCCTCATGGCGTTGCCGCGGAAAGCCAGTTTGGACAAAAGTTGTTCTCTAAGATTAAAATTAAAATTTAAACCAGTGGTCGTGCACTTAAAAAAGAGCGGTAGGAGTGTTTGTATGGATATTTTAGCAATCAACTGTGGTAGTTCGTCTCTGAAGTATCAGCTATTCGACTGGGAGAAGAAAGAGGTAATCGCCAAGGGGCTGGTGGAGCGTGTCACAATCGGCGGGTCCTTCATCGTTCACGAGGTCCCCGGACGTGAAAAGTACAGAAAGGAATTCGATTGCCCGAACCACACGGTGGCGATCGATCTAGTGACGAAGACCCTCCTCGACCCCGAAGTGGGTGTCCTCAAGGACATCAACCAGATCGCCGCAGTGGGTCACAGGGTCGTGCACGGCGGCGAGAAATTCACCTGCTCCGTGCGGATCGACGACAGCGTGCTGAAGGCTGTCAGGGAGGTCGCGCACCTGGCGCCTCTCCACAATCCCCCCAACATAGCCGGGATCGAGGCGGCACAGTCCGTTCTCCCGAATGTCCCCCATATTGCCATTTTCGATACCGCCTTTCATCAGACCATGCCGGAAGAGGCGTATATCTATCCGCTCCCCTATGAGTGGTACGAGAAGCATGGAGTCCGCCGTTACGGTTTCCATGGCACCTCCCACCTGTATGTCTCCAAGAGGGCCGCTGTCATGCTGGGGAAACCGGCCAAAGAATGCAACATCATCACCATGCATATCGGCAACGGCGTTTCCCACACCGCGATCAAGAACGGCGTATCGGTCGACACCAGCATGGGGCTCACCCCCCTGGAGGGCGCGGTCATGGGGACACGCTGCGGCGACATAGACCCGGCCATCCCCGCCTTCATCATGCAGTTGGAAAACCTCTCCGTCAAAGAGGTAGACAATGTCCTCAATAAGAAGAGCGGTATCCTCGGCATTACCAAGCGTTTTACGGACCGGCGCGATGTCATCGCCAATGCCGAGCAGGGTGACCATCTCTGCCAATTGGCGATGAAGATCGAGGGATACCGTCTGAAGAAGTATATCGGCAGCTATATGGCCGTCCTCGGCCGGCTTGACGCGGTAGTCTTCACCGCCGGTGTCGGCGAGAGGGGAGCGGAGATCCGGGAACTCGCCTTGGAGAATCTGGAACACATGGGGATTATCCTCGACAAGGAGAGAAACAACGCGGCATGCAAGGGCAAAGAGGCGGTTATCACCACCGACGCCTCTCCCGTCAAGGTCTTCGTCATTCCGACGAATGAGGAATTGGTCCTCACCGAAGACGTGGCAGCGATCCTGAACGGCACCTACACCGACCACATGAACTTCGAATACTCTTTTGTGAGTGATTGCGTTTCTAAATGATTACGTTCGCCATCGGTAAGTGAACAGGAAGGCATGAAACAAGAAAAGGTCGGCTTGAACAGGCTGTTACGAAACGAGGGCCTTTCTGAGATGAATGACGATGCTCCGAATAACCGGAGCATCGTTTTTTGTCCGCGACATTGAGCTGAGGTCGTGACGTGAGGCTGCGACGGCGCTCAGCTCGCGAGCGCGGTCTCAGGCGGCTTCCGCCGAGCACGTTCATCATCCGTTTCAGGTTGTAGGCCATGGTTGCCAAGCTCATTTCGGTCTGCGCTCCGCCGAGTCCGCGCAGCAGGAAGCGCGGGTGTCCGAAGATGCGGTACTTGAGTGTGCCGAAGGGATGTTCCACGGTCGATCGTCGCAGCCGCATCGCTTCCGGCGTGGCACGCTGCTGCATACGCTGCAGTGCGCCGTCATGGAGGTGACGGTGCACGAACCGCTGCGGAGCGTTCGTGCAGCGAGCTTTCAGCGGACACGTGCGCACAGGTCTGCGCCGCCGCCGCATAGATGCACCCTCTTCTTGTGTCTCTGGAGCTGCTTGCGCGTGAGTGTCTGCTGGGCTGGGCAGCGGAAGGTGTCGGTCTTCTCGTCGTAGACGAACTCGGTGCGGTCGAACAGCGTGCCATCGCCCTGGTTGTTGATGGCGCGGTTGGCGGGCACGTGCGGCAGGATGCCCTTGCCTTCGCAGGCTTCGGCCTGCTCGCCGTTCGAGTAGCCGGCATCGGCAACGACGTTCAGCGGTTGCGGACTCGCCCAGCTGCCTGCTTGCAGCTTCGGCCATCGGCAGCAGGCTGCGGTTATCGGTCGCCTCGGTCGTCACCTTCTGTGCCACGATCAGCGCGTGTTCGGCATCGACCGCGGTCTGCACGTTGTAGGCCGGCGCGATTGCCGTGCTTGCATGCGCATGAAGCGCGCCTCCGGCTCGGGATGCTGCTGCAGTTTCTCCAGCGCCGCCGCCACCGCGCTCGTGGTCGATCACCACTTCGTCCTGCTCGTCCGCCGCCTCCACCTGCATCGAGATAGCGCCTGAGCGCATCGCGTTCGCGCACGCCTCGCGCACTGCTCACCGCGCGGAACTTCGAGCCGTCGATCGCAACCCACTCCCCGCGAACCAGTCCCACCGAGCGCGCAAAGCGCACCAACTCCGCTCCCGCCTCGGTCACCGCCTCGCGATGCATGCGCCGGAACTCGGCGATGCTCTTGTAATCCGGAACCAGACGGCCCAGCAGCCACATCACCTCCACGTTGCGACGGCACTCAGCCTCCAGCCGCCGCGACGAACGGATCTGCTGCAGGTAGCCGTACAGATACAGCTTCAGCAGATCGCGCGGATCGTAGCCGGGACGCCCTGTTTCGGCGGTTCGGCACCGCACAAAGCCCAGCGCCGCCATATCCAACCTGCCGACAAACGCCTCGATCACCCGGCAAAGATGATCTTCCGGAATCAGCTCATCCAGCGTCACCGGAAACAGCGTCCCCTGCCCACGATCTTCTCCCTGAATGAAGCCCATGAAAAATGCCCTCGCTTCCGCGAGAGCATTTTCACATCTACTTGCCCCAGAGTCACAGAGTTTCGTAACAGCCTGTTGAAGCCGGCCTTTTCCTGTTTCTCGGTCCCTCTCAGCACGGCGTATCGTGCCTATTGGGCCTCAAGAACCGTTATCGCCGCCACGTTGACGATATCTTCCACCGAGCAGCCCCGGGAAAGGTCGTTGACCGGCCTGGCCAGCCCTTGGATGAGGGGGCCGTAAGCCTCGGCGCCCACCGATCCTCTCGGTGAGTTTGTAAGCGATGTTGCCGGAGTCGAGATCGGGGAAGATGAGGACATTGGCCTTGCCCGCCACCGGGCTCCCGGGGGCCTTCTTTTCCCCGATGCTGGGGATGAGGGCCGCGTCGGCCTGGAGTTCACCATCGATGAGGATGCTCGGGTCGAGCTCCTTGGCGATACTCATAGCCTTCAAGACTTTATCTACATCCGGGTGCGAGGCGCTCCCCTTGGTAGAGAACGAGAGCATCGCCACCCTTGCATCCACGCCGATCAGGGCCTTGTAGTTGCGGGCGGTGGCCACGGCGATTTCGCCCAGCGCCTGGGCATCGGGGTTGGGGTTGACGCCGCAGTCGGCAAAGAAAAGGATACCGTTGTCGCCGAAGTTCGGGTTTTTGGTGATCATGACGAAGAAGGAAGAAACCGTCTTGAACCCCGGGGCTGTGCCGATGGTCTGAATTCCCGCCCTCAAGACGTTACCGGTGGTGCTGGTGGCTCCCGCCACGCAGCCGTCGATGTCCCGTTCCCGAACCATCATACCGGCGAAGAAGAGATGGTCGGGAGCAGTCAAAAGCTTCTTGGCGTCCGCTTGGGTAAGGCCTTTTGCCTTGCGGAGTTCGACCAGCTTGTCCACATAGGCATCGAGTTTGGGGGCCGCGGCAGGATCCAGGATCGTCACGCCTGTAAGATCGACGTTCTTGGCAGCCGCCTCCGCTTTCACCTTATCGGGGTTACCGAGGATGGTGAGTTTGGCCAGCCCCTCTTTGGTGATTTTTTCCGCGGCAAAGAGCATCCGATCTCCGAAGAAACGCCAGGCCGGGCAAGCGGCGGTGGAGTTTGCCCTGATCATTATTTTTCTCATGGTGTTCCTGCTCAGCTTCCTGGAGATTGTGGCGATGCTCTACACCTACAGCGCGCTCGCCGACTCCGCCAAGGAAGGCGTGCGCTACGGAATCGTGCATGGCACCTTGAGTTCCGCGTGCAACGGTCCGGGCGGTACGGCTGGAGTTACTTGTGACGCCACCGCCGCCGGGGTGACTACCGCGGTGACCACTTACGCCGCCTATTCTCTGCACGGCACTGGAGCCATGACGGTCACTCCGACCTATCCCGACGGCACCAGTACTCCCTCAAGCCGGGTTCGAGTGACGGTGAGTTATCCCTATCAGGCTTTCTTTGGCCTGGGCTGGCCGACGATCACGGTGAACGCGGCTTCCGAGGGACGGATAACGTTTTGAGGCTGATGAATTTGAAGCGGACGAAGAGGATGACGGGGAAGGTGAACACCCTGCACCCCGAGAGGAGCGCGAACATGGTGATCAACCGTTGGCGCAAAAACAGAGTCCGTCAGAACGAATCCGGACAGGCGCTGGTGTTTTTGGTGCTGGCTCTTGGACTGGTTTTCGTGGGTGCTGGAGCACTTTCAGTCGACATGAGCAACCTGTGGTTCCATCGCCAGGCTGCGCAAAATGCGGCGGACGCTGCGTGCACAGCCGGCGCAATGGATTTGCTGGTGGACGCGCAGGGTGGTGCGACCGGTCATCAGGGGTTTGTCAGCGGGACAGCTTTTAATTGCAGTACAAGCTCGACCGCGGCCCCCTGTCAATACGCTACGAAGAACGGTTACAACAGCGACGGTACGGGGAATCTTGTAAGTGTGAGCTTCCCCGCCACAGTGGCTGGTGTGCCTACTAGCGCCGTACCTCCGTCGGGTCTCGCTCCCAACGATTTCATAGAGTCGATGTAACCGACAACATTCAGACTTACTTTTCCGGCGTGTTGAGCGGGAACACGACGCAAACGGTTCGGGCCTTCGCTGTATGTGGCTTGGTACTGGCAAAAGCGCCGATCCCTATCCTTCTGCTTAACCCCACGACGACAGGCGTCTCTCAGTGGCAACGGAACCCCGTCCATCACCATCCTAGGGGGTGCGAACCAGAGCATCCAGATTAACTCGAACTCCACGAGTGCGGTCAGCTTCGGTGGAACCATCGACCTCAGCAAGGGCGGGTCGAGCTTTCACTGGCAGTGACTTGGGAACTTTTGGCGGGCCGGCGACTCCCACCGGTACGTTTATCCCAGGTACCACCGGCGCATGGAATTCTCCCACCGCGCCGATCAGCGACCCCTATGCTAGCGTTCCGGCTCCGACAACGACGGGTATGACGGTCCAAGGCGGCCCGTACTTGACCGGCACCACTCTCAATGGTTGCCCAGATCCCTCGGGATGCGACGAGTATGCGGCTGGCTACTATCCAAATGGTATCCAGGTAAAGGATGTCACGGCGATTTTCGACCCAGGAGTTTACTACCTTAATGGTACGAACAAGGGTGGTCCTCTCGAACTGCAGGCGAATTCCACGGTTCGGCCAAGCACAGTGACACCAGCGGCTCCGAATAACATCGGTGGAACGATTTTCTATCTGACGGGAACGGCGGGAAAATGCAGCGGGCAAACTGGCTTGGTTTGTGTTGGCTCGAACTCCGGCAAGGTCTGGGCTGACTCCGTTCAACACGTACGCTGGTCCAATGCCCCGGAGGACCCGCTCCCGACTCGAGGCTTCACCTTCCCGCCACTTTAAGCGGCAACGTGCTGCTCTGCCCCCTGCAGTGGAACCTACGGCGACCCCCTGGGAGCAATTTCGTGGAATCCTTTTTTCTTGCAGATCGAAGGTAATGCCGGGACGGCGGACTGGGGTGGTGGCGGCGATTCCTGCTGGCCGGCTCCATGTACTTCCACCAATGCAACTCCACGACTGCCGGCGCGGGCACTGGTTGCGCCACTTCAGGTGCCTATCAATGCGAACTTTGTCATTCCAGGGTAATTCCGGATCAGCCAGCTATGTACTCGGAGACATCGTTGCCGACACGATAAGCTGGGTGGAACCCCTAGCGTCAATATGGAGCTGAACCCGACACGCTGCGTACAACACTTTGAAGGCAACGCTTTGCGTTGAACAGAAAGGCTTTTCCTGGGTAAGAGTGAGTGGGATTCTGAAGGAGCAGTCGACAAGATTCCAGTAGCGGTCAAGTGCCATATCCCCCGATCCGGAAGGAACGCAAACATGATTAACAATCGTGGGAGAACAGCGGGACGCAATCACAGGGAATCCGGCCAGGCGCTGGTGTTCCTGGTGCTCGCTCTCGGCCTGGTCTTTGTCGCAGCAGGGGCATTGTCGGTGGATATGAGCAACCTGTGGTTCCACCGCCAGGCCGCGCAGAATGCGGCCGACGCCGCCTGCACGGCGGGCGCGATGGACTTGCTGGTGGACGCGCAAGGTCTGGCCACGGGCCACCAAGGTTTTGTCAACGGCACCGGCTTTAACTGCACGACCACTTCCACCGCTTCGCCCTGCAAGTACGCGGCAATGAACGGCTACAACAGCAACAACACGTCGCCCGGGAATCTGGTGAGCGTGAGTTTCCCGAGCACCGTCACTGGGGTGCCGTCCGCGGCCATCCCGCCTTCAGGCATCGCTCCCAACGCGTTCATGCGGGTGGACGTTACCGACAATATCCAGACCTACTTTTCAGGCTTATTGAGCGGCAGCAGAAATCAGACCCTTCGCGCCTTCGCGGTGTGCGGCATAGTGCTGGCGCAGTCGCCGACGCCGCTGCTGGTACTTGCTCCAACCGGGCAATCGATCAGCTTGTCGGGAACTCCGAACATCAACATCGTCGGTGGGCCGCAGAGAAGTATTCAGCTCAACTCAGACGCTGCCACAGCATTTAGCGGCGCCAGCAAAATCGATCTAAGCCTGGGCGGACCGAACGGTACGGGCAGCGACTTTGGCGTGTTTGGCGGGCCCGGGGCGAACCCAGGAGTAAACCTGGGGACGACCGGTCATTATTTCTCGCCTTCAGCTCCGATTGCCGACCCGTTCGCGCAGATACCGGCTCCTGCGATACCAACCAATGGGCCGCTTGGCAATAGCGGAGTGGCAAAGGGATTCAACGTGGACGGATGTCCGGACACGGGTGGGTGCCAGGAATTTACGCCGGGCTATTATCCAAACGGAATCAACGTCAAGAACAATACTGCCATCTTTCAGCCTGGTCTCTACTACGTTTTGACCGGCTTTAGTATGGACGCGAATTCTTGCGCCTACCCCAGCACGGCGGTCGGGGACGGCAGCGGAGGAACCACCTTCTACTTCGCGGACACAAGTTCTTTCATCTGCAGCTGCAAACGCCGGGAAGAAGTGTCCCGACTTCCCCAGCGCTACCGGCTCCGGGTCAATTCCGTTTGGCGCGAAGTGCACCGCGGCCTCGGCCTTTCCCACGAATGTACCCGCGCAGGTGAGCGGAACCGTTCTGTTCGGACCTTGCCAGGCCCCAACGGGAGGCACTCTGTGCGCTCCAAACTGTGCCACTCAACTACGGCGATCCGCTGGGGACTACCGGCCTGAATGGGGAGCAACGGGGAATTCTGTTTTTCCAAAATCGCTCGAAAGCGGCGACGATGGATTTTTCCGGAGGTGGCCAGGCATTGTTTTCGGGTGCGATATACATTCACCAATGTGTTACCAGCGGCGCTGACACCGGTGTTGGCTGCAACGCGGCGAGTGCCTACAATTCGACCATGGGTTTTGGTGGCAACTCCGGTTCAGGAACAATCGTGGGCCAGATCGTAGTGGATCAGATCAATATGCACGGTACTCCAGGCATTACTATGGATTTAAATTCCACCACCTCATTCAGCATCATTAAGGCTACACTCTTGAGGTAACGAAGCTCGAGTGAAAGACGACCCGCGGAAGGCGGCGGGCTGTTCTATCACGCAGTCGCTATTGGCATGGCTTCCCACTCCCCGAGCTTAAGGAATTAGCAATTGAAGGATACGCCACCGCCGCTGGACGTTGAAAATCCAATCGAAGTTTCGCTTATCCGGCTCATGCGGGAGGAGTCCGCGCCGCCGGTACTCACGTTTCCCGATGTGAGTCACGGCTACATACCAGGGCGAGGCCTTTTTTTCTCCGCCATTGTCCATGAGTTGATCGTTGCCGCCATCCTGTTGCTGACCTTTACTCTCAGCCGCACCCGCTTGCCGGAATCGCGGAGCTTCAATGACGTCATCAAGCTGAGCGAAGCCAAGGGCGTGATCTATCTTCCTGTGCTGGGAGGCGGAGGCGAGGGCAACGGCCATGCCGGAGGGTCGCCGGGGGAGGCCAGCAAAGCGTCGTCGCCGGCGCCGTCGCGCGCCAGCAAGGGTCGCGCGTATCCCGGACCGCAGCCGATTCTTTCCGATCCGGTGAACCCCACCAACGATCGCCAGACCATCATTCAGCCTGCGCGGGAACAGGAGAAGCCCAAAATTCTGCAGCAGTTCGTACCTTTGCCCAACATGGTGAAGATTGCGAAGCCCAAGCTTCCGCTGCCCACCGACCTGGTGTCGGGAAAGCCGGAGTTGCCGGAATTTAAGCCTTCGGTGCAGGCTCCGGTGGAAGCGCCGAAACTGGCGTTGCCGGCCACGCCACCGCCGGCGCCGATTCGTCCGGCGGCGGAAAAACCGCGGCGCAAGTCCGGCGATAAGGCCATTGAGCCGCCCAAGATTGAGCAGGCGCAGACGCCCGGAACGGACGAGCGGGCCCTGGTGTCACTCAGTCCGACACCCACTTTGCCGCAGCAAAATCCGGAAATGCCGCTGGGCGAAGCCCGCGGCCGGTTCGCGGTTTCGCCAAGCGTGAATCTTGCGCCCGAAACCGCGCCTGGATCGAAGATCGAAGGCTCGACCGAGACCGCCGCGATCGGACATGCGGGCACAACTGTAGGCGATGCCGCGGGCGATGCCGCAGTCGGCTCAGGAAATGGATCAGCAGCGGCAGCCAGCGGCGGGGGCGGCGCGGGCACAGGCGTGGGGGCGGAGAAGGGCTCAGGCAAGGGCGGGAATGGAACCGAATCGGCGCGCGGCTCGGGCACGGGCGTGGGGCTGGGAACTGGTCCGGGGACGACGTCCGCCAGCGGCGCAGGCGCGGGCAATGGCACGGGCAAGGGCGGGCTTTCCGGGCTCACGATTCAAGGCGGAAGCTACGGTAGCGGCGCCGGCGCTCGAGGAGCGAACGGAGGGAATGGCGGCAGCGGGAGCGTCAACGTCTCGGTGGAGCGCTCGGCAATAAAGCTTCCGCCGCAGACGGCTTACGGCATGACGATTACATCGACCGCCGACAGCGGCGGCGGGCTGCCTGACCTCGGCGTTTTCGCCCACGAAAAGGTTTACACGGTTTTTCTCGACATGCGAGGAACCACCAACGACCGCGCTCCCTCCTGGACGCTGCAGTATGCGCGACTTCGATTCGCCACCGAGACAGCGCCGGCGGCCAATGGTGGACCGGAGGGCCTGACGCCTCCTTTCCCGCTGACCAAGGAAATCCCCAAACTGAATTCGGAACTGATTCGGACTTATCTTCGCAATGTGATCGTGGTGTACGCCATCATGGACACCGAAGGCCAATTGCAGCATCTCTCGGTGAGGCAAAGTCCGGACGCTCGACTGAATCCTCCCATCCTTGCTGCCCTGGCGCAGTGGAAATTCCAGCCGGCTCAACTCAATGGTCAACCTGTCGCGCTGAAAGTTCTGATTGGTATTCCACTGCTGCCCTACGAGTAAACCGTCGACTCTAATTCCAACCCAATTTTCGCGTGAACACACGTAGCAGATTTCTTTCAACGGTAACTCAAGCAACGGTAAGTCAAGCGTGATCGGTTCGGTATGCAGCGGTAAACCGTGGTCGGCCTATTTCGGTTTTTGGGAAGGTGATATCTGAACCTCAATGGCGTGAATGTTATCGGCCTTTGAGGTGTCCACTGAGACCACTCCAAAATCGCCGTTCGCGTCGCGGGCTTGAATGGTTCGCGTGGCCTGCGCTCCGGATGAGCCTGGGCGGACGGTATCGGTAGTTAGGGTGGTCACTCGCAGACCGGAGGCCGGATCGCCGGGGTTGGGCTGCTCCACTTGTTGTTCCGTAGTCTGCTGACCGGTTGAACTCGTGCGCTGAGTGGTGGTGGCGCGTTCAACAAGATGCAGGCTGCCGTCCCGGGACGTTCCCGGGACATCGAGGGAATAGGTTTCGACCGTGTTGCGCTTTTCTCCCGAAGCGCCCTCAGATTCCTTAGTCACGGTGCGAGAGATTTCGCCTAGCTTGCCATCGGGGCCGATGCGGGAGACCCTCTCCTCGCTGCTCAGGTTCTTGCCTTCTTGCTTGGTGCTGGTCTGCCGCATTTCGTCCACTTGCCAGTTTCCCGCGCCATCGGGAAGCAGTACGCTCTTTTTAGATTCAACCGTATTGTTCGCACCCTGTGTGCGGAGCTCTTGAACCCTCCTGGCTGGGGCCAGACCGCCGTTGACGCTGGGAAGCATCACGACGCTGTTTTTTTCCTCCACACCTTTACCGATCGGTTTTGTCTCCTCAACGTCGCGCTGAATGAGCTGCAGCCTGCCGTCGACATCGGGATTCGAGATGGAGCGTACTACGTTCGATTCTCCTCCCGGGAGAGTGTGTTTTTCTTCTTCTGTAACCTGCACCAGCGTTTTCGCCCCGTCGGCGTCTCGAGCAAACGCGCGGGTGATCGTGCGCACAGTCGTAGCGTCCACTTTCACTGTTTCCTTTTCGATGTCCTGGTAAGGCACAAAATGTCCGTCAGGCCCGCGGACCTGGATTGATTGGTTATCCATGGCGCGATTGCCGCTCTGGGTATGGCTTTCACTGGTACGCGTGGGATTGACGTTGTCGCTTTGCGACTCAGTTGTGGCCGTCCAAGACTTGTCCGCGTCACCCGTATTGGAATCGGATGTTTGCGCCCAAAGTGCGACACTAGAACAAGAATAGGCCAGGATCACCAGTAGCACGAGGTGGCTCAAACACGCAGGGCGTGACAGGCGATGACGTTCGTCGCCACATTGACGGCCAACGCGTGCAGATCGCCCGTGCCCATCATCTCCGGCAATATTCGCGGTCGGCATGTCTCTTATTCTCTCTTTGCGGACATTCCGTGTCCAGCGAAACGCAGGCCGGATCGAAAATGGTCCAGGACGCTGCTTCGTGACTCTCGGGGTTGCCCTGCTGCACTGCATGACGATTTACGGGAAGCTCAAAGCATCACGCCGAATGCCGCAAGCTCGAAAGACCCAGACCAGCCCATGGTTCAGAGCGCAGATCCAGCCTTTCCCAATCGGCCACCCGCATCGCCAGGGCGAAATGCCTGGCGAGGTTGGTGGCCTTGCATCGTCCTGACTCGCGAATCTTTCGTGCCGCGCAAGTCGACAGCGAAAGCATAGTCTGCCGCAGAGTTCGAACGGGCTTTCCAACAGCGCCGGCGCCGATCGTGAGCTGTCGCCGTCCTCGCCCCCGCTTGGTGGGTGGCTGCTGGGCGCGCACGCCCGCGGACACGGCAGCAGTTCCTCTGCAAATCTCAGCTGAAAATATCGAACGGTACGACTGAGCGAATACACGCTCTTGCCCCCAACCACGCGCTCGGTCTATAATTCGGTTGGTTAGTATTCTCGCTGGAATGAGCGGTATCTCCTCGAACGAGTAAGTCTCCGTTAGACCTCAGTCTGGATCAAGGTAGCAAAAATCCACGCCGGTTGATGTTTTCTGTCCGCGGCTCGCGCACTTTGCGCGCGACCACGACGGCTCATCAGCAGCGTCCGAACTTCGGGGTCAAACATGGGAACCAGGACTCGTCAAACTACAAAACCCAAGTCACAAAAAGATCCAGTTGTTGCCACCTCGGGCGAGGTTTTCTCCGACGCAATCATCGACTTGATGGCTTCGAGAGATATCTGCCGGCCGAATCTTTTGCTCTGGGATGGCCAGCGCGAGATCGTTGCGCCACGAATTCGGTATGGCGGGGTCATGTATGAGGCTCCCCAGTTGCACCGGAGCATTGGACAGGCCATCCGGTTTCCGGCCAGCGTCAACTGGCGTGGCACCTCGACTGAACTTTTCGCGGAATTCGCCGCGTTCCTTCAAACCTACATGGGATTTCGCGAAGAAATTGCCGAAGGGCTGAGCTTGTGGAATGCCAGCACGTGGCTGTCGGATGTCTTACCGAGTCCGCCGGCTCTCGCGATCTGGGGACCGGACATGTCCACGGCCGTGACCCTATTCGTTTTGCTCGGCTGCGCTTCTCGCCGAGCTTTGAAGCTTGCTGGTGTCAGCCGAGCTGCTCTGGTGGGCTTGCCGATGCACCTCCGTCCGACCTGGTTCCTGAACCAGCCCGACCTACCCCGTGGTATGTGGCAGTTGTGTCGCTCGTCCAACCACCGCGGCATGGTAGTTCCGGGCAGAGGCGGCGCTGTTCTGGACTGGGTCAGCTCAAAAGCCATCTTTCTCGGCGTTACATCCAGCGCAAACGTCTTGAGTGGCGAGGCCCTCAGGATTTCCCTGCCTCCCGCCGAACCTGGTCTTCCGCTGCTCGACGAACCGGCATTGAGCAAAATAGCCGAGGCGTTCCAGGCAAGATTTCTGGCTTTTCGGCTCGATTGGCTGACCAAGGAAAGGGCAGCCTCTTCCGCGGACCGACACGTGTCCTTTCCCGGGAGCGAACTGGCACAAAACCTCTTCGCTTGCGTGCGGCATGAGCCAGGCCTCATTCAGAAAATCACCCCGCTGCTTTCCGCGCAACAGGAGGAAGCAGCGCGCGCCGGAAGCTTGACCCCAATTTTGTCCTCATCGAGGTGACTTGGGACCCGGCGCATGCAGGATCCGAGATCGCCGTGAAGAAAATCACTGAGGAAGTCAACGTCCGGCTGCGAGCGCGAGGAGAAAATTGGGTATACAACGAAGGAGAAATTGGCTGGATGTTGAGCCACTTGGGCTTTGAACGCCGCCGCAACGGCGGTGGCAAGGTTTTAAGGTTTTCGGGCGAAAATACGCGGCTCGTACACGAACACGCACGAAGATTCGGGCTTGATTTCCCCAGAGTACAGGGTTGCCCCCATTGCGCGCAGCCCGAAACGGTAGTCCCGACGGCAGTGCAGGAAGTGTAGGTTTTGTACGTTTTTTGAGGAGGATCAAATCTTATGCCAACTTATAAGCCCCGGCTGAACCGATGGGAGCAGGCAAAATATCTCCAGGTCGCGGAGAAACTATCGTCCGGACGGGTTCCCATCGATATCCCAGATGAATGGCGCGACCAGGCCCCGGCCCTTCGCATCGAGATCGCCGGGCCGCCGGCAAGCTTTATCTACCAACTCCATGAACATCTCGTCGTTTACGTTTTTCGCGTGAGACTTTTTGCCGAATCGGGCAGTTTTATTTTGCAGGATGTCCAGATCACGCCGCCATGGGATCGTGATGTCATTTATTGCGGACTTGAGCCTGGAACCAACTATCGATTCGCCCCTGGCCTCGAGTTCGAGTGGGAGGAAGTTCTAAACCATGAAATTGAGAACAATTTGCGTCTCAGGCGCGGGCACATGCGGGAAGGCTGGCTTCTGGCAACGGGCAATAAGCCGGTACCGGAAAATTATGGGCCCTTCATGCCCGCGCCCTTGACGGTGGCATTCTTGGACCTGAACTCGCGCGAGCACACCGCAAGCGCTGTGGTCAGCCGTGGAGCGGTCAACCAAGACGACGAAATCGGCAGCGTGGCCCAGAACCGATCTCTTCGAGCCGAATGGCCCCACGGAAACGGGCGTGGGTCTAGGTGGGAAGACTCAATTGTTTCCTCCGGGCCCAATCCCAGCGAGAGGTGCTGACCAAAAAACGAATCAGGACGGAAAGTAATCCAAGCCGCTCGAATCGACAACGGTCTGCCGGGAATTCCGGCCCGCGGTTCGAGCGGCGCATCATCATGGCGCCCGTGGCCGGCCTCCGGCTATGGCAGCGCCGGAAAGGACGAAAAATCGGAACCCGGGTCGGCGCGCGGCTGGCGCACAAGAATGGTGTTGGATATGTACCTCCGTGACAGTTACCGGAAGCTGGCGAATGGACAATGCTGTTTGGACCAATTACCTCCGCAACATTCCCCTTTGTGACCTACGGAACTTCTGGGATTCGGGCAAAGATGCAGGAGTTGCACCTTTATCCAGCCTGAGCCGCGAGACCTCTCTTACACTCCCGCCGGATTGAGGTGCGGTGCTCCACATCCCCCGGCTGCGCGCTAGCGCGGCGCAAGAAGGCGGCGTTGTGAAACGTCTTTATTTGCCATGGAGAGTAGTTGGGTGCGGTCTGGTTCTGCTGAACATCCTCTTGTGCGCGGGCGTAGCCACCGCACAGCTTGCCGTCAATCCGCTAAGCGTGAGCTTCGGTAGCGTCACCACCGGCAGCGGCGCGAGCCAGTTGCTGGTTCTGAGCAATTCCGGAGGGTCGAGTCTAACGGTTTCGCAGGCTGCGGTGACGGGATCAGGATTCAGCCTGAAGGCTCCGGCTCTGCCAATAACCCTGGCGGCGGGGCAAAGCACGAGTTTTGGCGTTATCTTCGCTCCTCAGGTCAGCGGAGCGGTCAATGGCAGCCTCTCGTTGAGTTGGGCTCCTGTACTCCACGGCAACAAGAAACATAGAGCTTCGGTCACAGCGGTCGCGGTATTTCTATCGGGCACTGGCAGCACTCCCACGGCGACTCCTGCGGCAACTCCTGCGACGACCAGCGCCAACACGCCGACGCCGGGCCAGCTTGCGGGCAATCCCGGCAGCCTGAGTTTTGGCAGCGTACAGGTGGGCAACAATCAGACGCTCACCGCCGCCATTACGAATACGGGAGGTTCCAGCGTCACTCTCTCGCAGGCGACCGCGACAGGAAGCGGATTCAACCTCAGCGGCCTGAACCTGCCAATGACTTTGGCTGCGGGCGAGAGCGTGACCTTCAGTGTGATATTTACTCCACTGTCGGGCGGGGCCGTGACGGGCGCGGTCTCGGTGAATTCCAGCGCGGTCAACTCCACGTTGATGATGGGGCTGGCTGGCACGGGCATGGCACAAGGGCAGCTGGCCGTCACCCCAGGCTCGACTGACTTTGGCAGCGTCATTGTGGGGACCAGCAAGAGTCAGACCGGCACGCTGACCGCCAGCGGCGCAAGCGTTGCCATATCGTCGGCCAGCATGAGCAGCGCCGAATTCTCGCTCAGCGGAATTACCTTGCCCCTGACAATCGCAGCCGGGCAAAGCGTACCCTTCACGCTGACTTTCACTCCGAAAGCGTCGGGCAGCGTTTCGGCGACAAGCTCGTTTACCAGCAACGCCTCGAATACCGCTTCCGAGAGCTTGACCGGGGCAGGAACGGCGCCCCCGCAGCACATGGTGAATCTGACCTGGGATAGCGTTTCCACCGTTGTGGGCTATAACGTTTACCGGGGCAGCCAATCGGCCGGGCCGTACGCGAAAGTCAATTCTTCGCTTGATGCGAGCACGACGTACACCGACAACTCCGTCCAGGCCGGACAGACCTACTACTATGTGACGACTGCGGTGGATGCGACCGGAGCCGAAAGCGGCTACTCCGGCGTGGTTCAAGCCCTGGTCCCGACTCCGTAGCGGACGCCTGGAGTTCGGATCAGATAATGTTCGGATCAGTAATTCAAGAAGCGATTGCCAATTACCAACTGCCGAGGGCGGCAAGCTATTGAGCAATCTTCGCTTTGTCGTCAGGCGCGACCCAGCCCAATCCTGCCATGGCTTCCCTGATTTGTTTCGCAGCCGCATCGGCGGTTTTGGACGCATACGCCGTCACCGTCTTCTTGCGATCGGTGATTGTGGATTTACCGGCCGCCACCGCCGGATTTAGTCCAGCCGCAGTCGTGACCCCTGCTCCAAGGTTCTCGGCCTCGGTAGTCCTGGTTTCGAACTCGGAAACAAGAACGGTCTTCTGAGGGAGTTGCAATTCTACCTTCACATGGGTGTTCACTTGGGCGGAGCCGGTTCCCATGCCAACCACCACTCGCTCCGTCTTGACGCCTTGTTTGATCGACGCGAAAGACCCCTTCACGATCAAGGTGTTGGCAGACGGAACCATGTTTGCCGACGCTCGCTCAACCGGCAAGCCTGTCTTGGCCAGGTCCTTGATCAATTCGGTGGACAGCGTCCTGGCGGCCTGCTCGCCAATGTGCTTCGGAGTTTCGTCCCGGGCGATGACGTGCCGGGGCCGAATCTCCTGAGTCTTGTCCACCTGCACGATGCTGGGATCGAATTCGAAGTCGTACACCAGGATCTTGTCAGGCTTGGGCAGCTTGCTGGAGTCGCTGTAACCGGCAATGGGCGTGATCTCGACATGCGCAGCCAGCGGCCGATCGACGCCGGCGCTGAAAGGCATCACGCACAGGATGGTCAGCAACACGACTCAGGGCCGGGCGCAAATGGACAAAAGGAAGTGGGTCTCGACGCAATGGCATAGAGCAATATAACTCTACTTTCCAATACAAAACCGGCTAAAGATCAAATTCAGAATGTCATCGTTGGTGGTGGCGCCGGTGATTTCATCCAGCGGGCGCAGCGCGCTGTAGAGATCGAGCAGAACCATTTCGTGAGGAATTTGACTGTTGACGGCGGAGCGGGCAGCGTCGAGCGCGGCCAGCGCGTCGCGGACCAAGCCTTGATGCCGCGCAGTCGTCAGAAAACCGGTTTCGCTTTGCGCGCCGGTTTCGCCGCCAACGTGGCGCAAGATTTCCGCGCGCAGTTCAGCGATGCCTTCCGAAGTCAGCGCCGAGACGCGAGCCCTCCGCAACTGAGAACTGGGAACCTGGAACTCTGAACTGGTTATGTCCGACTTGTTTTCCACCAGAATGGCTGGCCGTTGCGCGACCAGTTCGAGCAGTTGGTGATCCTCCGGCCCGACCGGCTGCGAAGAATCGAATACCACCAAGACAAGATCTGCGTCAGCGATCGCCTCCCGGGACTTGCGTATGCCGATGCTCTCGGCTTCGTCGAGAGCGAGTCGAATGCCGGCCGTGTCCACCAGCTTTACCGGGATGCCGCCGAGGGCGACTGTTTCGGTCACCAGGTCGCGCGTAGTGCCCGGCGTGGCGGTGACGATCGCGCGATCGCTTTCGACCAGACGGTTGAACAGGCTTGACTTGCCCACGTTAGGTCGGCCCACGATGGCCAGCGTCAGACCTTCGTGAACCAGCTTGCCGTAGGCGAAGGAACCGGCCAGTTGCTCAAGGGGCGCGCGGACGGCGGATATGTGTTCGAGGATTCGGTCCGGCGGCAGCACCGAGACGTCGTCTTCCGCGAAATCTACTCCGGCTTCGAGCACGGCGATCAGCTCTATCAATTTCTGTTTGATGGGCTGCAGGCGGCGGGAGAGTGCGCCTTCGAGCTGCTGTGCCGCCACCCGGGCCTGGTACAGAGTCTGCGACTCGATCAGGTCGCGGACGGCTTCGGCCTGGGTGAGATCGATGCGTCCGTTAAGAAACGCGCGCATGGTGAATTCGCCGGGCTCGGCCAGTCGGGCGCCGGCGGCCAGAGCGAGTTCGACCACATGGCGCAGGACCACTGGTGATCCGTGAGCGGAAATCTCGATGATGTCGTCGGTGGTGTAGGAATGAGGTTTGGCGAAATAGGTGACGACGACTTCATCAATGCGCTGCTCGTGTGGTCGCGGGCGACTCGCCCGCGCAGCTTCTTCAGTGGAAAGAACCTTCGGGTTTGTGGCAACTTCCTCGCGGGCGAGTCGCCCGCGACCACATGGTTCGATCAGCTCTCCAAATATCGCTCGTCCCGGTTCGAGATCGTGTTTCAGTCGCAACATGGGAGCGGCAATGGCGCGTGCCTGGGGACCGGCAAGGCGGACGACGCCGATGCCGCCGCGGCCGGGCGGAGTGGCGATAGCGACGATGGTGTCGTCCAGATTCACACGGAGATTGTAGCGGGTTGAAGGCGGGGCTCGTTGCAACCGGCCGCCGAGCTTCGCTCGGCATGGACGGGTCAGAGACCCGTCCCCACACAGTCCTTCTTCACTACTCAGGGAAGGGTTTTTCGCGGAGGCCTGGCCGCTGCGGGCTTGTAGTTTTGTGGATACACCACTACATAACGGCGCAGGCCCTCTCCTTCGCTCTGCGTGCGCAGATCGGAGTGGTCGCGCAGGGCCAGGTGAACGATGCGGCGCTCGCGCGAAGACATGGGCGCGAACTCATAGGGGGCGCCAGTTTTGCGCACTCTTTCTGCGGCCACGCCGGCTGCCAGGCGCAACTCCTCCAGGCGCATGCCTCGATGGTTCATGCAGTCGAAGCAGACTTTCTCGTGTTCGTTGCCGGGCAGGCGCAGCATTTCGAGCGCGAGGAATTCGACGGCGCGCAGCAGTTCGCCTCCGCGTTCCAGCAGCAGGGGCGAGTCGGGGCCGGCGAACTCCACCAGAATCTCGGGCCGCTCCCAGTCCCGGTCTTCCTGCAAAGGCGGATCCACGGTGATGCGGTACTTCAGGCGCAAACCGCCGTTGCTGACGATGCCTTTCAGCAGTTCGTTGATCTTGTTGGCGGCGGCAATTTTGTCGGGAATAGACATAAGAAGCAGCTCTTGGCAATTAGCATTTAGCTCTTAGCTCAATCCCTTGGGTCCTTGGCTAAGAGCTAAAGGCTAAAAGCTAATAGCTCATTTCTCTTTCTTCCTCGCCCGCTTCAGCGCAAGCTCACGCATCTCCCGGCCCAGGCTGGTGCGGTTCATCACTGCCTGCTGCACAATTGCGATCAGGTTGCCCTCGGACCAGTACAGACACAAGCCTGCGGCCAGGTTCCAGCTGATGACGCCCAGCATGAGCGGCATCATCAAGGTCATCATCTTCTGTTGCGACGGGTCCATGCCGGGTTGCGGCGTCATGCGCTGCGTGAGCAGCATGGTGATGATAATGCCGATGGGCAAGATATGCCACGGGTCGGGCGACGAGAGATCGTGAATCCACAGCCAGGGCGCATGCCGCAAGTCCAGCGCCGCGCCCAGCATGCTGTAGTACGCGAACAGGAATGGCATCTGGATGACCATGGGCAGGCATCCGCCCACCGGGTTTACGCCTTCGGCTTTGTATAAGGCCGAGACTTCCTGATTCATCTCCTGCTTGCGCGGATCGCGCATGCTGTACTTCTTATACTTTTCCTGAATCGCCTTGATCTGCGGCGCAACTTTTTGCATCTTCAGCGCCGACTTCATGCTGGAGATGCGCAGCGGCAACAACGCCAGGTTGATGATCAAGGTCTGGATCGCGATCGCCCAGCCCCAGTTATGAATAACTTTTTCGTAAGTCCACTTGAGCCAGAGGAACAGAGGCCGCGCGATCACGCCAAAGAAACCGAAGTTAACCAGGGCGCGAAGATCCTGCGGGGCGCCGACCACAGTGGGCACAGATACGGATTCGAGAACACCCAGCGACTTGGGACCCACGTACAGGCGGTCGAGCGTCGGTCCCCGGAGATTACCGACGGCAACGCCCAGGACGTCTGCCTTGATGGTTTCCTGCGGATTGGGATTGCGCCAGTCTTTGGGGATATCGACCGGATTGCGCAGAGTGACGGCAGCGGCGCTCTGCGGATCGTCGGGCAGAAAGACGGCGGCGAAGTACTGGTCGACGACGCCCGCCCAATCGAACGGACCGGGCACGGTCGCGCCACCACTGACTTTCTTGATGTCCAGACGTGTGGTGTCGCTGTTGTACTGGTGCTCGATCCGGCTGGTGGCGTAGGACGCGGGACTCAGTTGATCACCGAAGCCGGCCGGCCACATGGGAAACGCAGTCACCGGGCTGCCCTTGGCCAGGACCGAGGTTTCCATGTGAATTACATAACTTTGATCAAAGCTGAAAGTCTTGCGGACCACGACATCCTGATCGGCGTATTCGAAAGTGACTGAAGCTGGAGCAGTGACGTTACCCGACTCGGAAGCCACGAAGAGCGCGGAATTAATTTTGTTGCGCTGCGTCTCATCGTAGGTCCACAGCGATAAGGGGTAGCCGTATTTTTCCGCCGCTTTGCTGACCAGATCGAGAGGTCGCCTGTGGTCGTCGTCGTACTTCTTGAGAACCCATGACTTAACCTGAGCCCCGCGGTTGGTAAACGTGATGCGATAGAAATCGCTTTCGACGACGGTTTCAGATTCCGCTGCAGCCTGTTTGCCTTCCCCGGTAGTCGGGGCGGCGATCCTGGACTCCATCGCAGGTGACGGTGCAGGAGTGGAAACTGGCGCCTGGGTTTGGGGAGCGGGAGCCGGAGGCTGCGGCAAGTACTTCTTCAGCAGCGGCTGAAACAGAATGATGACCAGAAACGTGAGCGCGAACACCAGCAGCAGCCGGCGCTCCATCCCGGGATCTTGTTGAGGATTGGGAAATTCTGGCAAATTCGCTACTCGGCAGCCGCGCAACTCGCGGATGGCAATCCATTCGGCGCTGGGTTTAAATCCTTCGAGCTTAGCGGACGGGACGGAGCCACTGGATCGTAACCGCCCTTCACAAAAGGATGACAGCGGAGCACTCGCCGTATCGCCATCAGGCCACCACGAAATACGCCGTAGCGATCCACGGCTTCCACCGCATAGTCAGAACAGGTGGGCACATAGCGGCAGGCCGGGGACAAGAGCGGCGAGATCGCCCACTTGTAGCCGCGGAGCAGACCGAGCACCAGGGTTCTCAAAATCTGGCTCATGGTTTTCACGCTAGTTCTTCACCGTAACTTCCAAACTAACTTCCGGGTGCCCCAGGTCTCGCCGGGGTTGCGAGACCTGGGATTCGAACGGCCTCACGACTCACGGATGTGTGCCCTCAATCTATCGGCTCCCAGGTTTGCCAAAATCAGGCAAACCTGGGGCACCCAGGATCTTGGTCATCTCCTACTTGTTACCCGCTGCCTTTTCGATTACTTCGAACGCCCGGCGAATTTCATTCCGCAAATCCGCGAAGGGCGTCGTCAACAGCGACTTCTTGGGATTGATCACAACATCCACACCAGCCGGAATAGTGCCGTGCAACCGGACCGCCTCGCGCAAGCGCCGCTTCATGCGATTGCGCACCACGGCGCCGCCCAGCACTTTGCTGACGGTGAATCCAACTCGCGGGCCAACGCCTTCCGCGCGCCGCAGATAAAATACGGTCATGAAAGCGGCGAAGTGACGTTTCCCCAGTTTGTACACTCGCTCGAAGTCCGCATGCCGGAGCAACCGTACGCTGCGCGGGAACTGGTTTCGCCGGGCGGAACCGGACACGTTGGCACTGCCATTCGGAGCGAGAGCGCTCACCATTCACGCCCCCAACCTGGATTGCAAAACTGCTGCCGAGTCCGAAAAAGAGGAACACCTACTCACGGAAGCCGGGCTTTACCGACACCCGCTTGCGGCCCTTGGCGCGGCGCCGCGAGATCACGGCGCGGCCGGCCTTGGTCTTCATCCGCGTAAGAAATCCGTGCGTCTTCGAGCGGTGACGACGGTTGGGCTGGAATGTGCGCTTGGGCATGAAAAATCGCTGCTCCTGATGAACTAAGTCTCGTTTAAAGCGAATGAGAAGTATAAATGAGCCGCAGCAAGCGGGCAAACCGGGAGGCACGAGGACTGTGTGGGGCGGGCGCCCTCGCCTGCCGCTTTTGAAGTTACGTTGGTTTGCGAGTCTGTCCAGCCCACTGAATGGTAACGCGGTTACGCGCAACTTTCGAAATTCAAACTCCAAATCAAAAGCGGACGGGCGGGGGCGCCCGCGCCTCAGGCAGCAACATTTCTGCACCACGCGCGCGGCAGTTATAACTTGAACACTTGACAGAAGGTTTGGTTCGGGTTCTGAATCGTAGTGCGCAAAAAAATCTGCGGAGAAGATTCCCGCAGAGAGAAAAAAATTGTGCTAGTATGCCGGACTGTTCCAGCTTACAGAAATTTTCTGAACCCAGCGTAACTGCCCCCAACGAGCAGAGGCTGCTCCGCTGGAAATGAAAGCATTTTTGCTGCAATGATTTGATACCGGGCGCTGAGTCTGGCCGCAGCCCGAGGAAAAAATTTTATATATGTCTGTTCCTGTTCCAAGCCTCTCTCCCAATCCGTGGTTACGCGTTCTGGATGCGCTGGAAAAAAAGATCAACCGGCATTCCTACGACACCTGGCTGAAGCCCACCAAGTACAGCCACTCCAGCGGCGCCATCCTTTTCGTGCGTGTGCCCACGGCGGAGTTCCGCCACGTGGGAGACAAGTATGCCGATCTGATCCAGGAAGCCCTCGACAACCTGGGCGGCGAATTTCAGGAAGTGAAGTTTGTTACGCCCGAGGATGACCCGGCTTCCACGCCAGTGCGGCACGACGGCGGACTCTCGGCTCACGCCCCCGCCCCGACTCATGTCTCGCAATCGCGCTTCGATTGGGACGGCGCGGCGCAACTGAATCAGCGCTACACCTTTGACGCCTTCGTGATCGGCAGCGGCAATCAATTTGCGCACGCCGCCTGCCAGGCGGTATCGGAGCGTCCGTCCAAAGCCTACAACCCGCTCTTCCTGTACGGCGGCGTCGGCATGGGCAAGACGCACCTGATGCAGGCCATCGGTCACGAGATCAAGCGCCGGCAACCGCAGTCCGCGATCTGCTATGTCTCCAGCGAGAAGTTCACCAACGAGATGATCAACTCGCTGCGCTACGACAAGATGATCAGCTTCCGCGACAAGTTCCGCAACGTGGACGTGCTGCTGGTGGACGATATCCAGTTCCTCGCTCAAAAGGAACGGACGCAGGAAGAATTCTTCCATACCTTCAACGCGCTGCACGAGTCCATGAAGCAGATCGTGATCGCCAGCGACCGTCCGCCCAAGGAATTGGCGGAGATCGAAGACCGCCTGCGCAGCCGCTTCGAGTGGGGATTGATCGCTGACATTCAGCCGCCCGACCTCGAAACCAAGGTAGCGATTCTGCAGAAGAAAGCCGAGCAGGAAAAGGTCACGCTGCCGACCGACGTGGCACTCTACATCGCATCGAATATCCGCTCCAACGTTCGCGAACTGGAAGGTGCGCTGATCCGCCTGGTGGCGCACTCTTCCCTGATCGGCGCCGAGATCACGCTGCCCTACACCCAGCAGGTGCTCAAGAATTTCATCGACTCGCAAGCCCGCAAGGTCACCATCGAATCCATCCAGAAGGCGGTGGCGGAGCAGTTCGGTTTGCGACTGGTGGAGATCAAGGCCAAGAACAACTCGCGCGCGATTGTCTACCCCCGGCAAATCGCCATGTACCTGGCCAAACATCTGACCGAGGCATCGTTGCCGGAGATCGGACGTCAATTTGGCGGCAAGCATCACACCACGGTGCTGCACTCGGTCGATAAAATCGATGGCACCCGCAAGACCGACAAAGATTTAAACAGGCTGATCAATAAGATGACTGAGCAGTTGGGCGGGTGAGACGCGCCTTCTACACAGATTTCCACTCAGCAGCAAAGTCTTCCTTGATCGGCTCTGTGAATCGGGTGTGGAAGGTGTGCAAGAGCCGGACGGAATCGCGAGGCACGGCCAAACGATACCTTCATCTCCGCCAAATGCCGGTCTAGTTTTAGACAGACGGGTATACGCGGAGAAGCCAGCCGCGGTGGGGGTTTGACCGGATTTCCACTTTTACGCGGCCCCTACTGTTACTACTAGTCTTATTAGTTTTTATTTTGATATAAGGGAAGTACTCAAAGTAGCGCCGTCTGACGGGAGATTTGGGTTATGCCGGTAGAAGCGATGGCCGCAGCCACAGGGACCGCCACCATGGAAATCACAGTCAGCAAATTTGAACTTTTGCGGGAACTGACTGCGACCCAGGGAGTGGTGGAACGGAAGACCACGATTCCAATCCTCTCCAACTATTTATTTGAAGCTTCGGGCGACAAGTTATCCCTCACCGCTACCGATCTCGACCTGAGCCTGCGCACCGCCTGCAGCGCCAAGGTAAAAAAGGAAGGTTCCTGTACCATCCCTGCCCGCAAACTGCATGACTACGTGAAACTGCTGCCGGACGCCGACATTACCATCAAGCTGCTGGAAAATCACTGGATCAGCATTCGCTGTGGACGCTCGAATACGAAAATGGTCGGGATGGCCCGGTCAAATTTTCCGACGTTGCCGGTATTTCCGACTGTCGGTGTGGTCAAGATTCCGGCCCAGGTGTTGCGTGGAATGATCGCCAAAACCGGGTTTGCGATTGCCAGCGAAGAATCGCGCTATACCTTGAACGGCGCCCTGATGGTACTGAAGCCGGAGTCGATCACTATGGTCGCTACCGACGGACACCGCCTGGCGCACATCGAACGCAGCGGAGAGAAATTTGAAGGCGTTTCAGGCGAACTGAAGACGCTCATCCCCAAAAAGGCGATGGACGAACTGCGGTCGCTGCTCGACTCCACCGACGCGGAAGTCATTGAGTTTGCCAAGGACGAATCGACCCTGTACTTCCGCATCGGGCCGCGCCTGCTGACCTCGCGCCAACTGACCGGACAGTTCCCCAATTTCGAGGCGGTGCTGCCCAAGGACAACACCAAGAGCGTCACCCTGCCGGGCAGTGATCTGAGCGCTGCCATCTCCCGCGTGGCCCAGTTTGCCGATGAACGCTCGCGCGCCGTGCGTCTGCGCATGGAGAAGGGCGAACTCAAGCTTTCCGCCTCCTCGACCGAAACCGGCGAATCGGAAGACACCATCGAAACCAGCTATCAGGGCGACTCTTTGACCGTCGGCTTCAACGCCCAATATATTCTCGACTTCCTCAAGGCAGTGGGAGCCGGCGACGTAAAGCTCGAATTCAAAGACGCCCAGTCAGCCGGCCAACTGCGCCCCGCCGATAGCGAAGATTACAAGTACCGCTACATCGTCATGCCCATGCGGATCTGACCACGAACCGTGTGGGGCGGGCGCCCTCGCCCGCCGCTTTTGACTTTGATTTTTTGAATGCCGGCACTTCCTCCAAAGGCTATTTAGCTTCCCGCGGCTGTAAGATCCTCAAAACCAACTTCAAAGCGGCGGGCGGGGGCGCCCGCCCCACACGGTTTGGCTTGACCTACCCTGCGCCAACACCGTAAATTAGCCCCCTTGCTTTTTGGAGGTCCGTCCCATGCTCAGCGGATTCAAGCAGTTCATCCTTCGCGGCAACGTGGTTGACCTGGCGGTTGGCGTGGTCATCGGCGCGGCTTTTGGGTCGGTGGTGACAGCTTTCACCAAAGACCTGCTCACCCCCCTCATCGCGGCCATCGTAGGCAAACCCGATTTTTCTTCGATCAGCTTCACCATCAACGGCACCCCGTTCCCGGTGGGCGATTTCATCAATGCCGCGGTCTCGTTCGTTCTGGTCGCTGCCGCCGTGTACTTCTTCGTGGTCACGCCGATCAATGCTTTGATCGCCCGCATGCGCAAAGCGCCGGCGCCGGCCGACCCCACGACCAAGAAATGCCCGGAATGCCTGAGCGAGATTCCCATCGACGCGCGGCGCTGCGGTTTTTGCACACAACCGGTTTTGGCCAAGGCAGCATAAGAGGGGATGGCGGCGCTACGAGATTGCGTCGACCAGTTTCAAACCTGTGGAGCCGAATCAGGGCGTAACATCGAATCATGGTCCGACGAATCGTGGTCAGACGAATCATCGTCCGACTCCCGGCTATAGCCCTCTCGCTCCTGTTTACGGCGGTCTTGTGGGCGCAGGTGCCGGCGGCCTCTTCCTCCAAACCGCTCGCGCATAGCAAAGCACCGGTCGCCGACCCTGGAGCCCTCAGCGACGGCGTGTATCGCAATCCCTATTTTGGATTCAGCTGCAAGCTGCCTTATGGCTGGGTGGATCGCACCCGGGAGATGCAGGACGATTCCCCGGACGCCTCCAACGACGCCTCCAAATCTCTGTTGCTGCTGGCCATTTTTGAACGTCCGCCGGAGGCCACGGGAGAGACCATTAACTCGGCGGTCGTGATCGCGGCCGAGCGTCTCTCCGCCTATTCCAACATGAAGACCGCGGCGGACTACTTCGGACAAATAACGGAACTAGCCACCGCCAAAGGCTTCCATGCGGAAAACGATCCGCATGACTTTTCTCTGGGGACGACGCATCTGGTTCGCGGAGATTTCAGCAAGGCGCGCGGCACCCTCACCATGCGCCAGAGCTCCCTGGTCATGCTGGAAAAGGGTTACGCGATTTCGTTCACGTTTATCGGCGGAAGCGAAGACGAGATAAGCGAACTGATCGAAAAGCTAAGTTTCGGAGCGAAGAAACCGCGCGCGGCAACCCGCTAAACCTTCGCGAGTTCCGCAATTCTATCACCGTCCTCTATTCACTGAGCACATTACCCGATCGCGACCAGTGGCGTGTTTATCGCGGCGTTAAGTGTGTCAATCGTCCAGAGGTCCGTGCGGCCTTGGACGAAGAATCCAACAATCTCGCTTCTTCCAGGAATTATCTGCATGATCGCGGCAATAAGGGGTGGTGATGGCAGGCGCCACGCCTGGCCACGAGGCCTAATATCGACTGGTGGTAGACGGAAGGCCGACGCGATCAATGTCTCGTTCAGAGGTTGAAGTGAACTTGCACTTGAACAGTTTGGAATGAAGATCGATCTGAAAAAGTCCAACGGACTTGCCACCTCTAACAGCGACCCTTCCGGGAGTCTTAGTTATTTCCCAGAGCTCTGCCTGTTGCTAGATGTCCAGGTTCTTCACGTCCAGCGCGTTGTCTTCGATGAACTTGCGCCGGGCTTCGACGTCCTCGCCCATCAGCGTGCTGAAGATGATTTCGCACTCGGCGATGTCTTCAAGCTTTACCGAAAGCAAGGTGCGGCGTTCGGGATCCATGGTGGTCTGCCAGAGCTGCTCCGAGTTCATTTCGCCGAGGCCCTTGTAGCGAGTCTTTTCGTATCCGCGGCTGCCCGCTTCTTTTACGTACTCGAATAGGTCGCGGACGTTGGTTTTCTCGACGACTTCGGTCTCGATGGCTTTCTTTTTGGCAACCGCCTTGGGTGCTTTCTTCGGCGCCTTACCGCCGTCCTCGGTCTCGGCGCTGGCGCCGTCGCCTTCGCTGCCGGCTTCTTCGCCGGCGCCATTCGAGGGCGTGGCGTCGGTGACGGCCTCGATCACAAACGGCGGCTCCATGTAAGGTTCGATCTGCTTGAACTTTGACAGCAACTGGCGATACTCCGGAGTGGACGCCAGCTCCCAGTTGATGAGGTGCTCCGCGCCCTGGGAATTCACGTAGTGAACCGCCCAGAGATTGTGCTCTTCATCGAAGCGGGCTTCCACGCTCTTGAAGTCGCGTTCTTTCTGCAGCTTCTTCAATTCCCTTTCCAGCTTCTCGATTTTCTTGGGCGCGGTTTTCTTCTCGCCTTCGAAATCGGCGCGCTTGGAAAGATCGATCCTGGGCAGCAGTTCGGTGATCTTCTCGTCCCGCAGCCGCTTGTTCACCTTGTCGAAGTAGCTGAAGTATTCTTTCAACCCGCTGGCGAATTTTGACAGGCCTTGGCCTTCAAGTTTGGCCGCGCCTTCGCCGTAGCGGACGACCAGGCTGTCCGACGCGCGCTTGAGGATGATCTTGTCGAGCGCGTCATCGTCTTTGATGTATTGCAGGGTCTTGCCCTTCTTGATCGAATACAACGGAGGTTGCGCGATGAACACGTTGCCGCGCGCGATCAACTCCTGCATGTGGCGGAAGAAGAAAGTGAGCAGCAGAGTGCGGATGTGGCTTCCGTCGACGTCGGCGTCGGTCATCAGGATGATCTTGCCGTAGCGCAGCTTGGCGAAATCGAAATCGTCTTTGCCGATGCCAGTGCCGAGCGCGGTGATCATGGCGCGAATTTCTTCGTGGCCCAGCATCTTGTCGTAGCGGGCTTTCTCTACGTTCAGGATTTTTCCCTTGAGGGGGAGAATGGCCTGAAAACGTCGATCACGGCCCTGCTTGGCGGTGCCGCCGGCCGATTCGCCCTCTACCAGGAAAAGCTCACAGCGCTCCGGCTGCCGTTCCGAGCAATCGGCCAGCTTGCCGGGAAGGCCGCCGCCATCGAGAGCGCCTTTGCGGCGGGTAAGGTCGCGGGCTTTACGCGCGGCTTCGCGGGCGCGGGAGGCTTCGATAGCCTTGTTGATGATCTTGCGGCCGACCGTCGGATTCTGCTCGAGATACGCGCCCAGGCGTTCGTTCACAAACGCCTGCACGATGCCGGCGATATCGGAATTCAGTTTGCCTTTGGTCTGTCCTTCGAATTGGGGCTGCGGCAGCTTTACGCTGATGACCGCGACCAGGCCTTCGCGCACGTCATCGCCGGTAAGGTTTTCTTTTACGTCCTTGAACAAACCCATCTGCTGCCCTGCATAGTTGATGGTGCGCGTCAGGGCCATTCGGAACCCGGAGAGATGCGAGCCTCCGTCAACGGTATTGATATTGTTGGCGAAGCTGAACACCGACTCCGAGTAGGCGTCGTTGTATTGCAGACCGATCTCCATGACCACGCCGCTGCGTTCGGCTTCCATGTAGATAGGTTTGTCGTGCAGTACCTGCTTGCCCCGGTTCAGATGCTTGATAAATTCGGCGATGCCGCCGTTGTACTTGAACTCGGCGGATTTCGCTTCGCCGGTTTTGGCATCGGTGGTGCGCTCGTCGGTCAGCGTAATCAGCAGACCTTTGTTCAGGAATGCCAGTTCGCGCAGGCGCTGCGCCAGGGTGTCGAAGCTGTACTCGGTGGTTGAAAAAATGCTTCGATCGGGCAAAAAGTGGACTTTGGTCCCGAGCTTTTTGCTGGCGCCCGCTTTCTTCAGCTTGCTGGTCGGTTCGCCTTTGGAATACGTCTGCTCCCAGGTGAAACCGTCGCGCCAGATCTCGAGATCCAGTTCCTCGCTCAGGGCGTTCACCACAGAGACGCCCACGCCGTGCAATCCGCCGGAAACCTTGTAGGAAGACGCATCGAACTTCCCGCCAGCATGCAATTTAGTGAGCACCACTTGCGCGGCAGGAATTTTTTCGCCATCGATGTCCATCATGTCGACAGGAATGCCGCGGCCGTTGTCGACGACGGTGATGGAGTTGTCGAGGTGAATGGTGACTTCGATCTTGTCGGCGTGGCCGGCGAGAGCTTCGTCCACGGAGTTGTCCACGACTTCGTAGACCAGATGGTGCAATCCCATCTCGCCGGTGGAACCGATGTACATCGCGGGACGTTTGCGCACCGCTTCCATGCCGCCGAGCACTTTGATGGAGTCGGCGTTGTAGTCGGTGAGGTTGGCGGAGACCGAACTGCTGCCCCCGCTCACCGCCGCGAGCTTTCCGTTTTTTACCTTTGCTTCGTCGATGGGAGTGATTTCTTTCGTAGCCATTCCGCTCCGTGGAAAGGGCCGGGCGTGGGTCTGAACCGGCGTCCTTTTCCGATGCCCTGGAATTTGCCTCAAATTACTGAAATTATTAACACTTACGGCTTCCGAGGTTGTATCTAATTGTACCACGAAGAAGCGCTTTTTTCGACCCCGGAACCGGGCCGGTAAACCATGTATTTTCAGGGTTTTTTATGTGCCAAAACGGGCCATGTGGGGACAGCCGCCCTCGGCTGTCCGGCGGAGCGAAGCTCCGCTGTTCTGTCGGGTAACGCGAAAACCTTGTCGAGCTGCGCTCGACTGGACAGCCGGGGGCGGCTGTCCCCACGTGGCCTGTGGCGGCGCCTACATTGTCAGCGGACTAGATCGGCCCGACCTGTTAGCATATTGGAAGGAGAATTCCGTAAAGCATGAGTGTTCCTGTATCGCAGATGTGGACGGTGGCCAGCTATGTTATCCGGCAGAAGCTCGCCCGTCGAAAGCAATATCCCCTGGTGCTGATGCTGGAGCCGCTGTTTCGCTGCAACCTGGCCTGTGCCGGTTGCGGCAAGATTCAGTATCCGGCGCATGTGCTCAAGCGCCAGCTGTCGCCAGAGGAGTGCTTCCGGGCGGTCGATGAGTGCGGCGCCCCGGTGGTTTCCATCCCGGGCGGCGAGCCGCTCATGCACCCTGAGATCGACAAGATTGTCGAAGGCCTGGTGGCGCGCAAGAAGTACATCTACCTGTGCACCAATGCCCTGCTGCTCAAAGAGAAAATCCATCTCTTCAAGCCGACCAAGTACCTGACCTTCAGCGTGCATCTGGACGGGCAGAAAGAGCACCACGACTTCGCGGTGTGCCGTGAAGGCGGATACGAGATCGCCGTGGACGCGATCCGTGAGGCTTTAGAGCGCGGCTTCCGGGTCACCACCAACACCACGCTCTTTGACGGAGCCGATCCCAAGAGCGTGCGCGCGTTTTTTGACGACATGATGGAGCTGGGAATTGAGGGCATGATGCTCTCCCCCGGCTACTCCTACGAAAAGGCGCCGGACCAGCAGCATTTCCTGGGACGAGCCCGCACCCGGCGGCTGTTCCGGGCGATCCTATCGAACCGCGAAAAGGACTGGCGCTTCAATCTTTCGCCGCTGTTCATGGAATTCCTCATGGGCAAGCGGCACTTACGCCTGCACTCCCTGGGGAATGCCCACTTACAACATTTTCGGCTGGCAGAAACCCTGCTATTTGCTGCAGGACGGCTACGCCGACACGTTCGACGAGCTGATCCGCGAGACGGCCTGGGAGCAGTACGGCACCGAGTCGGGCAATCCGCACTGCGCAAACTGCATGGTGCATAGCGGCTATGAAGCCTCCGCGGTCAACGACACGTTTCGGCTCGCTCAGCGGGTTTGTGGCCACGGCCAAGGCCACGCTGTTCCATCGTTATCGAGATGAGGGCGCTCTTCGGCTTTTGGACGAGCCCATCGAGCACGGTCAGGATGCGCCGTTGGTACAGATCGCGAACGCCGCTGAAACCCTTGAGGAGACTCGAGCGTGACCGGCAAGGCTGCCGGGCACGTTTCCCACGAATCGGAAGCGCCTGCTTCCGTGGCTCCTGATGCGCTTGAAGTTTCTCCAGGATGGCAACACGAAAAACTTGAAGGCTGGGTTCCGGCGCTGGCGTCGGAAGAAGAGACCCGCAAAGCTCTCGAAAAAGCATTTGATTATCGCGGCGATGTGACCATCACCCGCAAAGACGGAACCACGATCGAAGGGTATCTGTTCGACCGGAAGAGCGGCCCTACCCTGGCCGAGTCCATCGTACGAGTGCTTCCCCGAACTTCCAACCAGCGAGTGATGATTCCTTACTCCGATATCGCGGCCCTCGCCTTTACCGGACGCGACACCGCCGCAGGCAAAAGCTGGGAAGCCTGGGTCAAGAAATATATGGAAAAGAAAGCTGCCGGCGAGAAAGACATCGGGCTGGAGCCCGAAGCGCTGGAGTAATGTCATCCTGAGCGTAGCGACTGCGTTCGCTTGCGAACGCAGATGCGGAGTCGAAGGACCCCTACCTTCGGCAAGAACCTGCGGTGGCGTTACCTGATCAACACCTGACCGCGATCCCGAGATAATCTTCTCCAGCGAATACTTTCCGAAAATAGGGGTCCTTCGACTCCGTGACCGCTTCGCTTCGCGAAGCGGTCCCTCCGCTCAGGATGACACGTTGGCTGGTTACTTCCGGTTACCTCCGTGTTCCCTGTGTCCTCTGTGGTTTAGAACTCTGTGCAAGTTTCCCCTAACCCTGCGTTCTCTGGATAGGACGGGAAAGCCTCCTCCTTCCCGTCCACTGCGAATAAAGGGGAAACCAGATGAAGAAGCTGCTGCTAGTGATGATTCTGTTGTGTGGCGTGCTAATGGGACAGGAGAAGGCCGCCGACAGCAGAAACCAACCTGCACTCACCATTTACAACCAGAATTTCTTTGTGGCACGGGAGTATGTGCCGCTTGACCTCACGGCTGGGGTGAATCGGGCGCAGTATGCGGGCATCGCGTCTCACCTCGAGCCGGATTCGGTAATCCTGCGCGATCCTAACGGACGCGCGCTGCAAGTCCTGGAACAGAATTACCGC
Source organism: Terriglobia bacterium (assembly GCA_963734265.1). Classification (GTDB taxonomy): domain Bacteria; phylum Acidobacteriota; class Terriglobia; order Terriglobales; family Acidobacteriaceae; genus JAIQFF01. The sequence goes on along the minus strand of CAVTGN010000002.1, from coordinate 467,182 downwards.
AACGATCCCATCTCTCAGGAGCTGCTGCTTGTCGTTTTACGAAGGCAAGACCATCGATTTTCTGGTGCCGACGAACCAGATCATCAAGGGCAAAGTTGTGCGCAGCGGTTATATTCCCAGCACTTATTATGCGCAAAACTATCAGCAGCCCTCCTACACCCAGCCCATCATCGAAGTGGACGGCGTGCTGCGCTTCGGGCTGCCGGGACAGCCGCTGTTTCCGGCGCTCAGCGGCGACTCCATCCTCAAGCCAACTCTCAGCTGGCTCCTCCAGACCAACGATCCGGGCAAATTTGACGCCGAAATTTCCTACGTCGCCAGCGGCATGAGCTGGCAGGCGGATTACAACCTGGTGGTTTCCGACAATCCCAAGAGCAAGACCGATCTGCTCGACATGGTGGGCTGGATCACCATGCGCAACCAGAGCGGCAAGACGTTTGAAAACGCGAGCATCAAACTGATGGCCGGCGACGTCAACAAGATTCAGCAGGGAACGGTCGCGGGGCGCATGTATGCCGCCGAGGCGAAAGCCATGATGAATGATGCCGCCGCGCCGGTTGTCAGAGAAAAGTCATTCGACGAATTTCATCTTTACACTCTGGCGCGGCCGACCACGCTGCACGATCAGGAAACCAAGCAAGTGGAGTTCGTTAGCTCCACCGGCATTCACGCGTCGCGGCTCTTTATCTACGACGGAGCGCAGGTGCAGCAATATGGCTACTACAACATGGAGCAGATTCGCCAGGACCAGGGCTATGGCACGCAGTCCAATCCCAAAGTCTGGGTGATGGAGGAGTTCAAAAACTCCGAGTTAAACCATCTCGGCATTGCGCTGCCCAAGGGCAAGCTGCGTTTTTACCGGCGCGATACCGATGGACATCTGGAATTTGTCGGCGAGAACGTGATTGACCACACCCCGAAAGACGAAACCATCCGCGTCTTCACCGGGAATTCGTTCGACGTGGTGGGCGAGCGCAAGCGCACCAACATCCGCGTCGATTCGGCTCACAACTGGATGGACGAGTCATTCGAGATTCGAGTGCGCAACCACAAGAAAGAAGCGGTGAGCGTACGCGTGGTCGAACATCTCTATCGCTGGAGCAACTGGAAGCTGACCGAGCAGTCGCAGGAATCTCACAAGATGGACGCGCAGACCGTCGAATTCCCGGTCACGGTGGCGCCGGATGGAGAGCAGGTAGTGACCTATACCGTGCACTATTCGTGGTAGTGGCACAAACCGCGTGGGGACAGCCGACCCCGGCTGTCCGGCGGCGCGTAGCGCCGCTTTTGGTTTTCAGCAAGAAACTGTCGAGCTGCGCTCGACCGGACAGCCGGGGGCGGCTGTCCCCACGTGGTTCGTAACAATCTAGAGAGAATTCGAAATCCCGGCGGGATACTTCACTTCGGGGTACAACCGATCGAATACCACCCAGAGCAGGGCCAGCAAGACGAAGAGGAAGACGCTGCCTTCCGGTCCAACCGAGCCGCCGGTCAGCCAGTTGGGGCCGTGAAGGCTGGAATGCAGCAAGTGTCCGGGGGCAATTTCGCCGCTGTCGGGGACGGAGTAGAAGTAGCTTTCGCCCCAATCCCAGGCGGCGTGAAAGCCGATCGCGAACCACAGATTGCCAGTGCGGCGCAGAGTCAGGCAGAAGAAGAAACCGATCAGCACGGCGCCGAGAATGCCGACAGAGCTTTCTCCAGGATTGTCGAGGTGAAGCACACCGAAGCTCGCCGACAGCAGAACCGCAGCCGGCCAGAACCCAACCGCCTGGGTCAAAGTGAACTGGGCGTAGCCGCGGGTGAAGAATTCCTCGTAGAAAGCCACGATCAGGAAGAAGACGGCCCAGAACAAGGCGAACTTCAGGACACGGACGCCATGCAGGGCGAGTCCTCCGAAATCAAAAACGTGGGTTCCATGCAATGCCAGCAGCAATATCGAAAGCGAAACAATTCCCCATAACGCTCCTATCCAGAACTGTCTGCCGAATGCGTTGCGCCAGGGCAGACCGTAAATGCCGAAGGGCCGGTTTTCGATCTGAGACATAACCAGTGCGGGAGTAAGAGCGATGATTGCGAATCCGAGTTCGACGGTTATCTGGAACCATAACCGCCCCATGGGTGGGAACGCGTAGTAAATCAAAAGACGCAGGATGAAGCGGAGACCGAGGTACAGGAGCAGGTAGAGCGCAAAGCGCCAGACGGGGCGAAGACCATCCGGACCGATAAATATTTTCTGCACCCAGTCGTCGACCGGCGAGGACGTTGGCGCTGTTAACGCATAATCGGAGGGCGGCGAAGTTGGAGCGGGACCGTCGAGTTTGCTGTCGTTAGATATGCCCTTGTCATTTTTGGTCTCGTCGTCTTTGGCTTGATCCATCGGCGGAAGTTTCCCGAACCGTCCCCCGACATGGTAAAACACTCGCCGTCCCTGATGAGCGGATTCTTCACGAGCGCACGCTTTGGCCGGCCGCAAGTGCTGGCTTCACTGATGCTGCTGGCGTTTCTGGCGCAGTGTCTGTGGCTGGTAGAGCGAGGCTGGCGAACCGGCAGCGTTGATCCCGAGGAAATTTACCGGCTGGAGCGCGGGACTTCGCTTTGGAAACATCGCGGAGTGCTGGCGCCTGCGGCCGAAACTCCGCCCGCTTTCGAGACAGAATCAAATGCTTCGATTCCAACTCCTCAAATTTCCCCCGAGAACGGCAGCCACGATCCAAATCATTCGCCGTTGTGGTATCTGATTGCGGCGGCTCCTCTGCTGCTGTCGCCGGTTTCCCTGCGCCCCGAAAGCATTCACCAGCTGCACTTGCTGGCGGCAGCGCCTTACATTATTTTCGGCCTGGTTCTCGGGGCTTCGCTCTGGTACGTTTCGCGCCGGCTTTTTGGCAATGCCGGAGGATATGTGGCGCTGGCACTCTACTGTTTTTCGCCGGGCATCGTGCGCTCCAGCGCACTCTGGTTCGCGGAACCGGAAGTCGGCGCCGCCTGGGGAGCATTTGGCGCGGTCTTCACCGCGATTGCGGTGGCCCACACTTTGTACGCCCCGCGCGAAGTGATCCTGTGGAACTGGCGGCGCATTGTGCTGTTGGGATTGTCACTGGCGCTGGCGGTGGGATCGCAGTTTTCGCTGATTATTCTGGCGCCGGTCGCACTGGGCTTCATGCTTTATCTGGCCGTGACCCGACGGGCCGCAGCGGTGGCGATCTGGGTCGTTGCCTGCGCGATCAGTTTGCTGCTTCTCTATGCGGCCTACTTCTTCCGTGCCCGTGAGTTTTGGCAAGGGATCGCGCACGCATCTTTTTTCGGTGTCTCGTGGACAGCGTTCGCCATGCCCCTGGCCTATCGTCAAGTGCTGGCTCAGTTGGGACAGAGCAGCCCCGCCTTGGTGGTGGCGCTTCCGGCTGCGTTGACTGCGTATGTCTGCTGGCCGCGAGCCCGCTACTTCGGAAACACGGCGTCTTTGCTGGTGGCCGCTTTGTTCCTGGCGCTGGCCGTGGGCACGCCGCACTACCCCGGGCTGGGCTTCCAGTTGATGGCGATTCCGTTCCTGTTCGTCTTTGTTGCCGGGATCGCGGCCGACCTTCTGGAAAGTCGCTACCGGCTGATCGCTCTGGCCGGCATCTGGGGGTTGCTGGTAGCTAACAGCGCATGGAACCTTTGGGAACTGGCACGCGTGGGGCGCGGGTGATCAACGTCACCTGCTTGTTGTCAATCACTTAGCGATAAGACAAACGAGGGTTGGCATCGAAGCCTGCGAATGGGAAATTAAAGACGCAACTCCCGGTCCTCAGGAAGATTCTAACTAAGTAAGGCTTTGCCGGGGGTTGCGCCATGGTTGCCAGGCTGGAGTATGATTCTTATGTGGAACGGCTGAATTCAGCCACGGTAGCGGCAATTGCGGTCATCCTCCTGGGCTTTATTTTGTTGATCTTTGCTTCGCCGGCCGCGGCACAGTTTAACGGCACGCCTGCCTCGGTCACAACGGGTGGTGGTGGACGATTTAACTCTGCCCCGGGAGTGCCCGCCAGCGTTACTTCAATGGGACCAAATGGGGTTCAGCCTCGGCCTCCATGCTGCATCAACCCGCTGTTTCCGGTGAATGCGAACCCGCCACTTTTCCCGCGCCATCATCCTCGCCGCCAGAGCTCTTTTTTCCCCATAGGTGGAGCGTATTACGTGCCCTATCCGGTTCCAGTGGAAACGGACACGGGAGATGCCGCGGCGGATGCGAATCAGGAAGACGACTATCGTGGCGGCCCGACCATCTTTGATCGCCGCGGGCCAGGAACACCAGCGCGCTCGTATATGGATGCTTATCCACCAAGGACCAGCCGGGTTCAATCAGGGACGGAATCGGCTGCGGCAGCGCCGCCTGACAGTCCGGTCGCGGATCAACCCCAGACCGTGCTTGTCTTCAAAGACGGCCACCAGCTGGAAGTGCAGAACTATGCCGTGGTGGGCAGCACGCTGTATGATTTAACCCCTGGACATTACCGCAAGATCGCGGTCGCGGATCTCGATCTGAACGCCACCGCGAAGCAGAATGACGACCTCGGCATTAATTTTCAGTTGCCGCCGGCGCCGGAGACGAGCAAGTAAATGCTTAACCGGTTTGTTATCGCAATTTCCGCCATCGCGGTTGCGACCTTGATATTCACCTTGCCCGCGGCGGCGCAGGTTCGCGGTGCGGGTGCCGGAGCTCGTGGGGCTGGAGCGGCCCGGTTCGCGGGATCAGGGGTTGGCGCCGGCGGTGCTCACGTTCATCGCGGACGCTCGTTCGGGCGGGGTTCGCTCCTGCTGCCCTATCCCTACTATTCGGATTACGAATATGACTCGCAGGAACCTGCACCGCCCCAGGTGGTAATGGTGCCGGCTGCAGCTCCTGTGCAAACGCCGCCTGCCACGCCGCTCGAGCCTTTGCTCATCGAGTGGCAGGGCGATCACTTCGAGCGCATGACGTTAACCCAGAAAGCGTCGGCGGCGGGACAGCACTCGCCTGATTATTCCGAGAAGTCTTATTCAGACAAATCGGTGGCTTCTTCATCGAGTTATCCTCCAGCGAGGGCCGCAGCCGCGTCTGGCTCCTCGGCGGGCAGTTCGTCTTCCTCTTTGACCCCGCGTAAGACGGCGGCTCCACCAGCTGCGCGCGAGCTTCCGCCGGCTGTGCTTGTGTTTCGTGACGGGCGGACGGAGGAAGTCAGCGACTACACCATCATGAGCGGGACCATTTATTCGAAGGCGGATTACTGGAGCAGCGGCTCGTGGACGCGGAAGATTCAGATCGCCGACCTCGATGTGCCAGCCACGCTGAAGCAGAACCAGGAGCGCGGGCTGAGCTTTGTGTTGCCTTCCGGGCCCAATGAAGTCGTGATGAGGCCCTAGTTCTGTTTTTCTTCGCTTAACATCTCGGTTTACTCCTTGCGAAAATGTGTGGGGCGGGCGCCTCGCCCGCCGCCGTTGACTTTGATTGCAAAAGATTTTGTTTGCGCCCCCGAGCCATTTCGTGATCCCGCGCCACATCGGCCAATCTCTCAAAACAGAAGTCAACGACAACGGGCGAGGGCGCCCGCTCCACACAAAAACTGAAACTCAGATATCAACTGAAATACCAGCCCCCATTCGGATTGACAGTTTGCCCCGTCATATAGGCATTCTCCGCCAGCATCAGCACTACGGACGCAACTTCGTCGACGGTGCCGAAGCGCCCGATCGGAATCACGCTGGACGTGGCGCGAGGGTTGGCGCGCATCATGTCGGTTTCGACCAGCGCCGGGCAAACCGTATTGGCTGTGATGCCTTCCTTGGCCAGCAGCGCGGCATAGGAATGAGTGAGTCCCAGCATCCCGGCCTTGGACGCGGCATAGTGAGGCCCCACCAGCCCGCCAGTCTGGGCCGCCACGGAAGAAATGTTGATGATTCGTCCCCAGCGCTGAGCCCGCATCTGCGGCAACACCGCCTGCGTTACTAGGAACGCGGATTTCAAGTTCACCGTGATGTGTTCGTCCCAGTCGGCTTCTGTAATGTCCTCTGGTTTAAGCTGCCGAGCTATCGCCGCATTGTTTACCAGAATGTTCACCACCCCCAGCTCGCGCTCAATCTGCGCGACCATTTTTTTCACCTGATCGGATTGCGACACGTCAGCCTGGACCGGCAGGGCGCGCCGTCCTAGTTTGCAAATCTCGCTGCAAACCGCTTCGGCGGCGTCGGAACGTGAGCGAAAATTGATCACCACATCGGCGCCGGCGCCGGCAAGCGCCAGCGCAACCGCCGCGCCAATACCGCGGCTACCGCCAGTGACAAGAGCCAGTTTTCCCTTCAGCGAGTCCATGTTGATTATCGAAGGTTGAAGATACGACCGGATTATCCCATTGCCGCGGGTGCCTTCGCACTAGGGCCCTTAGGGCATCGGATTCGGCACCTCTACGCGTTCCGAAGGACCTACATCGCTAGCCAAAGTCATGGTATAATTTTCGTATCGCGAATCCATCGTAACATCCTGTAAATGCAATTGTTTAGGGGTATAAAAGCGGCCAGATTGTCAGGGGTTTGGGCAGACAGCCTTGTCTGCCCGGCTTCGTGGCGTCCGGGCCAGGCTAGTAGCTAGGAGCTAAAAGCTTTTATGGCTGACGATCAAAATCCTGAACTTCCCTTGACTCCTCCGCCCGGTGGCGGAGACGGCACCGGCATTCCCGGCGCGCTCAACATTCAACCCGTCAATATCGAAGAGGAGATGAAGAAGTCTTATCTCGACTATTCGATGTCGGTGATCATCGGCCGCGCTTTGCCCGATGTGCGTGACGGATTGAAGCCGGTACACCGCCGCATTCTGTACACCATGCAGCAGATGGGCCTGTATCCCAACCGGTCCACGCGCAAGTGCGCCAGAATCGTCGGCGATGTGATGGGCAAGTACCATCCCCACGGAAACCTGGCAGTGTACGACGCGCTGGTTCGCCTGGCGCAGCCCTTTGCCATGCGCTATCCGCTGGTAGAAGGCCAGGGCAACTTCGGCTCGGTGGATGGAGATCCGCCGGCGGCTGATCGTTATACCGAAGCGCGCCTGGCTCGCGTGTCGAACGCGCTGCTGGAGGATCTGGACAAGGCGACAGTAGATTTCCGTCCCAACTACGACGGCAACGAAATCGAGCCTGACGTTCTTACCCACGCGTATTCCCAACCTGCTGGTGAATGGATCGGACGGAATCGCCGTAGGCATGGCGACGAAGATTCCGCCTCACAATCTCACCGAGATCGTGGACGCGACCATCACCCTGGTCAACAATCCCAACGCCCAACTCGCGGAGCTTCTGAAATTTGTGCAAGGCCCCGATTTCCCCACAGCCGGAATCATTCACGGCAAATCCGGAATCGTGGACGCCTACAAAACCGGGCGTGGCCGCTTCATCATGCGCGCCAAGGCTGGCATTGAGACTTTCAACAAAGATCGCAAAGCCATCGTCATCACCGAAATTCCTTACCAGGTCAATAAAGCCCGCCTGGTGGAGCGCATCGCGCAATTGGTGAATGACAAGATTGTCGACACCATCTCCGACATCCGCGACGAAAGCGATCGCGACGGCATGCGCATCGTGGTCGAACTGAAACGCGACGGCGAGCCGCAGCTGGTCCTGAATCAGCTCTACAAGCACACCCAGATGCAGGAAAGTTTCAGCATGATCCTGCTGGCGGTGGCGAACAACCAGCCCAAGGAAATGGGCCTGGTGCAGGCCATCAAGTATTTCATCGAGCACCGCGTGGACGTGGTGCGCCGCCGCACCGCTTACCTGCTGGCTAAAGCCAAAGACCGCGAGCACATCCTCGAAGGCTACCTGGCAGCGCTCGATCACCTGGACAATGTGATCACCATCATCCGCGCCAGCGCCAATCGCGCCGAAGCTCGCGAGAACCTGGTCGCTTACTTTGCCGGCAAGAAGATTGACATCAACACCACCGGTCGAGCGCCCAAACGCGATCCCGAGAAGCCGTTCACTGCGATCCAGGCCGACGCCATTCTCGAGTTACAACTACATCGCCTGACCAAGCTCTCCATCGATGAAATCACGAAAGAGCTGGGCCTGACGCGCGAGAACATCGCCGAGTACGAATCCATTCTGGGCTCGGAAAAGAAATTGCGCGGCGTGATCGTCAAGGAGCTGGAAGAAGTCAAAAAGCTGTACGGCGACGAACGCCGCACCAAGATCGAAGACGAAGCCGCCGAAATCCACCTGGAAGACCTGATCGCCGACGAGCAAGTTGCGGTCACGGTGAGCCACGGCGGCTACATGAAGCGGACGCCGATCTCCACCTACCGCATGCAGCGCCGCGGCGGGCAGGGGCGCACCGGCATGAAGACGCGCGACGAGGATTTCGTCGAGCATCTGTTCATCGCCTCCACTCACGCCTACATTCTCATCTTCACCAATACCGGCCGGGTCTACTGGCTCAAGGTGTATGAGATCCCGGACATCAGCGCCGCCGGCAAAGGCAAGCACGTCGGCAACCTGGTGGGACTGCAACCGGGCGAGACCGTGCGCACCATGGTCGCAGTGCGTAACCTCGAAGAAGCCGGTAAGTACGTTTTCTTCGCCACCCGCAACGGCCTGGTCAAGAAGACCGAGCTTAAAGATTTTTGCCACGTCCGCTCGAACGGCATCTACGCCATCAGCATTGAGCAGGGCGACGAACTGGTTGCCGTCCGCATCACCGACGGCCAACAGATTGTCTTCCTGGCCACGCACGAAGGCCAGGCGATTCGCTTCGACGAAGAAGACGTCCGCCCCATGGGACGCCAGGCGTACGGTGTCTGGGGCATTCGCATGGAAAAGGGCGACTACCTGGTAGGCATGGCGACAACCCCAAAGCCCGGCGCCGAAGTAACAAATGGAAGCAAGACCCCGGTTGCCGCAGGCAAGGTGCCGGCAGAAGGAGTCGCGACCTCCGAGGTCGTGGATGTCGGCAAGAAGGGCACGCTGATTCTCTCCGTCACCGAAAACGGCTACGGCAAGCGCACCCCCGCCGAAGAGTACCGCCTGCAAGGACGCGGCGGTTCGGGCGTCATCAACGTCAAGACCACCGAACGCAACGGCAAGGTCGTTGGCATCGCGCAGGTGGACGAAAACTCCGAGGTCATGCTGATCAGCCAGTACGGCAAGATCATTCGCATGGATTCAAACACCATCCGCGAATCCGGCCGCGCCGCGCAGGGTGTCCGCCTGCTGAACCTGGAACCGGGAGACCGCGTGGCGGCGGCAGTGGTGATCGTGCCCGAAGAAGAGCCGGTGAACGGGGGCACGCTGATTCAGTAGTTGTAAACGCGGGCGGGTCCTGGCGGAGACAGCACCTTACTCTCGGCGCTCGCAGCGAACCGGAAGAATGTCGGCGGGAATTTGATCTCTGGTGACGGGGCGCCACTCGATCTCGAACGAACCCCGATAGCCGAACAGCGGACCCCACACCCGATTCTTGACGTCAACCTGGATATGGAAACGCCGATCCGAGTCGTCGTACCACTCGCAGACCTCGGCTACGCCCGAGAAGGTCATGGGGAAACGGAACCCGATCCAGCCTTCGTAAAAGCGCTGTTCGTCTGACCGAAGGCGAAGGCCTCCGCGCTCATCCACCGACAAATCGATATCAACCGCCAGGTGCTGGTGGGTGCCGAGGTAATCTACGATGCAGCCGCGCTGCTGGCTGAAGATCATGTAGGCATCGAAGCGGCGCGGGTGTGCAGTCTGGAAGTTGCGAATCCAGGTTACAGTTTCCCTTCCGAACTGATCGACGTAAGCATAGTTTCTGATGGTGAATGGGATGGACTGGCCGTGCTCCGGGAACATAATTTGCCGCCAACTTCCGATGTACAGAAACGGCAGCGTATAAAGTGGGCCGTGCCAGATCTCTTCCATGATTCCGGTCCCGATCGATGCGACATTATCCCGGCTGCTGAATCCGAACCGCTCCTGGATTCGCGGGTGGAGAAGACCGAATTTGTCGCCTAGCGCCAGCTCGTAAATTGATCGCATGTCATTGAATCGCAGGTCATTAATTCGCAGGTCATGGCTTGCGTACCGGTGATTCGCGCGGCCGCCTCAGGCAGTTGCTGGCGGTCGGAAGATTGTGCCGGAGCCACAGGACAACCACGGTCAAGGCCGATACTGCAAGATTCAGGGTGATGGGATTGAAAGCGGCCGTCACGTATTCTCGCGAATTGACCAGCACGCCCGCGGTGGCGAGAACCATGGCAAGCAGCGTGAACCAGAGCGGCCAGCGCGACCTCCAAAAAATCAGGATGATCAGGCCCAGGCACACTTCAGCCCACCCGAATGCCGACGTTACGCCAATCAGATTTGCGCCAGGGACGCCGGCCTCGCGCAGCATCCTGAACTCGTCGGGGTTTCTGTAAATCAGCTTGGGAACGAGTCCGTGATAGAGCCAAACGAAAGCGATGGTTCCGCGGCACAAGGTATAGATCAAGGCGCGGTCCCGGGAATCCTCCGGCAAGATGCCGGCTTCGATCCAAAGCCGCAGGCGATCGAAACTCCAAGCCGTGGCCCAGCCCAGCAAGGGGCGAAACATCAACTTATCGACAATCTTCCCCAGGATGCCGAAACGGGTCTGGTAATCGTAGGAAGTGATGAACTGAATGCCGTCTGTGCCAGGCACATATTTCCAGTAACCGGATCCCGACTCGATCAGCGATTTTCGATCTTCCGACCAAAACTTGAGCGCCGATGTTCGCTGCCCGGTCGCGGCTTCGCTCTCGCCAACACTCTCCCCCGCACCTTCGATTCGTGCGCCCGCCCCGATACGCGTGGCGTAGAGAAATCTTTGAGGCTCGCCAGGCTGGCGCGGCAGGTACTCGATGTCGGAAAAACGCAGATCCCAGCGCTGGTGAAGTTTGGGCTCCTGCGTCTTGTCCCAAAGCTCGTCCATCTCACCCCGAACGAGACTCTCGACGTAGATGCTGATACCCATCGTTGCTGATATCCAGTTTCATCAGCAGGATAGCTTGGCGGGTATTCCGGGCCTAGTTCTCAACCAGGGACATCGTTACTCTGATGGTGCTTCGCACTCGACCGTACCAAGTGCCGGCCAAAAAACGCCGCAAGATGCCCATTGCCACGAAATGGTTGCATTTTTAGTAGCGCCCGAGGTAATATGCACACTGGACGCGGCAGTAAGCGTTCAATCTCGTCGCAGTACGCCCTTTCTTCCAAACGGTTCAAAACGTGGTCAATAGTATGCGTGGGGTGACCCTATCTCGCCTCGCAACAGGTTCGGAGAGACCTTATGGCGTGGTACGCTTATTGCATCACTGAACAACAGACCCTAGCCAATGGAACCCGTTCTCGCCGTCCTTCCTTACTGGAAGGGATTCAAGGAGTGAACGGAGCCGCAGTTCTGGCCTATCCCAGCGGAGAATTCAACATAGTCGTCAGCGAATATGCGCGCGATGGCGAGCAGTTCGGGGAGAAGAACGTCCTGGAGCATGCGCGGGTGGTCAGCGTCTGCTTCCGCAGTGGAACGGTGTTGCCGTTCCGCTTTGGGACGATTTTCGATTCGGACGAGGCTCTGCGCCAAGCCGTGCGCACCAATCGCCGGACCTTTGGTCAAAGCGTTGCCCGGCTGAGGGGCAAGGCGGAGATGCATTTGAAGCTGCGGGTCAGGGACGGTTCCCTGCGCGAAGCCATGGCCGACGTGATCCTGCCGGATACGGTTGGGGGCGATTACCTTATTAAGCTTCGGGAGAAGGCGTCGCAGGATCGCGAACGCCGGACCAAGGCGCGGGCGCTCTCCGTACAAGTTCACAAGTTGTTCAATCCGCTGGAAGAAGAGATCAGTTGCAAGCGCGTGGATTCCAACGGAATGCTGATCGACATTGCCCACCTCATCGACTCCAAATCTGTGGAAAAATATCAAAATCGCTATAGCAGCGCGGCCAAGCAGTTGAAGAACTGCGAACTGGCCATCAGCGGACCCTGGCCGCCGTATCATTTCCTGCCAGGCAAGCTGCGGATGGTGGCGGGAAACTCTTAAGCCTGGTGGTTGGGCTTCGGACCTCGGACCTCAGGCGTCTGACTCGGATAGGGACCTTCGAGATTTACTCTCGGAGGTCTTTTTATTTGTGGCGTGACACGCGTGCTGCCTACCGCGATGCAGTGAATGTGCAGGATTCTGCATTCCAACTCTTCCTGCAGCACTCTGTGATTTTCGCGGCGCCTGGGTTCTAGGCTACGTAAGTCAATGCATTGCAATGGGTTGGCTGGTATTCGGTCTGAAGAGTGTCGATTCGGGTTCTTTGGTTGCGCAAGTGCATTAAGTGAAGCAACAAAAGAGGCCGCTGACAAAGTAATGACCTTCACTCTCTGTATTCGACATCTCTCTTGTTGCCGTTCCGGCTGGCGGAGCGGCTCACCGCATCGCCATTCCTGAACCAACCCTCCATCTTGCCTCTTTTAATAGTGGCCCCAGAAATGGGGCCATTTTTTTGGGAGGACGTAACTTCCCCTTTGCGTCCTTTGCGCGCTTTGCGGTGAGAAGGTTGGCGCGGTGAGAACGTGACCGCAAAGAGCGCAAAGGACGCAAAGGGAAACTACGGATGAACCGCCTCCGCTTCTGAATGAGGTAATCTATTGGACCGATGCGACACACAAGCGTGCTTTTATTTCTGGCCCTGATTCCGGCAACGCTGGGCGCGCAAAAACCAAATGCCCCGGTTCCTTCCGATTACGACCGTCGCCACCCGCCAGCAGTCGTGGCCACTCTGTCGCCAGCGCTGATTCAGGAACTCACGTCCATCCGCGACGCCGGATTGACTGACGACTACGCATACCAGCAAGTAGCCCACCTCACCGAGAATATCGGGCCCCGGCCGGTGGGATCACCGCAGGCGCAAGCCGCAATCGAATACGTTGCAGGCGAAATGCGGAAGCTTGGGCTCGAGGTGCGTCTGGAGCCGGTGCAGGCGCGGCACTGGATACGTGGAGCCGAGAGCGCCGAACTGGTGGAGTATCCGGGGCAGGCGCCCGGAACCACACAGAAGGTCGTGCTCACAGCTCTGGGAGGAAATCATCCCACGCCGCCGCAGGGAATTACGGCGGACGTCGTCGTGGCCAACAGCTTCGCGGACCTCGATCGTCTCGGGCGCGAGAATGTCGCGGGGAAGATCGTCCTGTTCAATGTTGCTTTCGACAAGCAGAAGGCGGCGGGCGGGTTTGCCGGCGAAGCTTACGACGAGGCGGTGCTTTATCGCGCGCAAGGAGCAAAAAGGGCATCGGCGCTAGGGGCGGTGGCTTCGCTGGTCAGGTCAGTAGGCGGCGCAGACTATCGCCTGCCGCACACCGGAGGAAGCACACCGGCCGAGATTCCAGCCGGGGCGGTGACCAGCGAAGACGCGGACCTGATTGCTCATCTGGCGGCGCAGGGCAAAGTCCGCATGCACCTGATCTTGGCCTCGCAGACCGCGGAGGACGTGACCACCTACAACGTGGTGGGCGATCTGAAAGGCTCGGAGCATCCGGAGCAGATTGTGATCGTGTCCGGACACCTGGATTCCTGGGACCTGGGAACGGGAGCGATCGACGATGCGGCGGGCGTCGCGGTCGCGATGGAAACGGCGCAACTGATTCAGCATTTGCATCTTCATCCCAAACGCACGCTGCGGGTGATTGCCTGGATTGACGAGGAAAATCTGGGACGCGGCCACGCGGAGTATGCCCGGGCGCATGCCTCGGAAATCGGCAATCATGTGGCTGCGCTCGAAAGCGATTTGGGAGCCTCCCATCCCATGGGATTCCGGGCCAAGATCACGCCGGAGGCCGAAGCCCAACTGCAGCCGGTACAGGATGTTCTTCGGCCTTTCGGGGCGAACCTGATCGAGCTGAGCAGCGATAGCCCGGAGGCTGACATCGAGCCTCTGGCCAAGCAAGGCGTCCCGGCCTTTGGCTTACTGCAAGATGGGCGCGTCTATTTCAACTATCATCACACCGCGGCGGACACGCTGGACAAGATCGTTCCCCAGGAATTGCGCGAAAATGCGACCGCTCTGGCGGTGATGGGATATGCGCTGGCCACGATGCCTGATCCACTTCCGCGGTAGCCGCAGCCGTTAAACATCCTGCCTCTGTTGTGAAATCGGTTCCCTGGCGGATTGTGGATAAGAATCCTCTGGCCCAGTTGACGCATCTCAATTTGAGCGCATATCATTTTCGTTCGGTCAAATACCTGCGCATTAAGGACGAGGCCTGTGGGCCGCGAAGCTATTATCCATGGATAAAAAGAAGCTGGAGTACTTCAAGAAGAGACTGGAATCGCGGCAGGTGGAACTGCGCCGCATGGTGACCCGCACAGAACAGGACGGCCGCACTGTGGACGAGGGCTCAGCCCAGGATATCGCGGACCGCGCGGCGAGCTCCTATACCAAGGAATTTCTGTTTCACCAGAGCAATAACGACCGCCAACTTCTGCAAATGGTGGACGGCGCGCTGGAGCGGTTGCGCGAAGGCGAGTTCGGGGAGTGCATCGCCTGCGGCAAGGAAATCAATGCGAAGCGTCTGGAGGCGGTTCCCTGGACACGGCACTGCATTGAATGCCAGGAGAAGCTGGAGCAGGGAATTCTGGAGGAGACCTCAAGGTAGTTCGCACCATTCTCTTTAATTAAGCGACGCCGCCGGTCAGCCCGGCGGCTTTCGCTTGTGAGGAGTTGAGTGCCGCTACTCACTGCCGATCTATGTACCTCGAGGGTGGACCCGAACCCGGCTTTTCCACATCGTGTTAGACTCAAAGTCGGTCAACTCCCAGCCCTAAATTCAGAGAAGGGAAGTTCGTGCGCGCAGAAACACGTCATCAACTCAAGCAGGATCGATTCAGCCGGGCCACCTTCGGCGCTGCCGGCGCCACTGTCGACTGGACTGTGGACCACAAGTCAAAGCTAGTAGTCGGGGCCGTGATTCTGGCCGTGGTTCTGGGAGCGGCTTTTGGCGGCTGGTATTACCTGAACCGGCAGGACCAGAATGCCAGCGTGGAGCTGAACCAGGCGGTTCGGACTTTGGACACTTCGTTGCGGCCTGCGGGCACCCCGGCGGAAGCCGACATTCCGAGCTTCACTTCGGTCAAGGAGCGTGCGACCGAAGCTCACAAGAAATTCCAGACCGTACTGGATAAGTATCCTCACACCCGGACGGCGGAATTTGCCCGCTACTTTCTCGGTCTTACTTCAGCCCAAATGGGCGACAATGCCGCGGCGGAGCGAGACTTGAAGGACGTGGCTTCTTCTCACAACGAGGATCTGGCGGCGCTCGCCAAATTGGCCCTGGCCTCGATTTATCGCGATACCAACCGCACCAAAGACGCGATCGACATCTACAACGGCCTGATCGCGAAGCCGACTCGAAGCGTTGGCAAAGCCAGCGCCCAGCTTGAACTGGCAGACACTTACAGGTCGACCAACCAGCCAGCCGAAGCCAAACGGGTTTACGAGCAGATGCAAAAGGAAAATCCCGCCAGCGAAGTGGCGCAATTCGCTACGCAGAAGTTGCAGGAGATGAAGTAGGGAATCTCATTGCAGGCTCGCCATAGGTTGTCCGACGATCAGCTTGAATAAAGAAATGTTGTGGCCGAAGGATTCTGGCTGCAGGTTGTGAAAGTCAGGAAATTTCTCCTGTAAGTTCCGCGCCAGGTTGGCGTCCCATCCTGCTTGAAATACCCAAACGGTTTGACCTGATTTTAGATCGTAGGCTCTAACCACATCGTCCAAGCGGTGCGCGAACAATTGCGCGGTCAGGATGTTGGTTTCGGCGTCGGTCGCAATTATGTTTTCTCCGCCGCAGGCAAACTGTCTGAGGCCAGCAGCGGAGAAGACGCCGTAACCAACTTCGGGGCAGAGATAAAACCTCAGCAGGAAGCTGGTTTGGAAATCGACGAAGATGGTGTCCCCGGGCCGAACCTGTTGCCGGATGGCAGCAATGGCCTCGGTCATGTGGGCACGGCGCTGGTCTTCCCGAGGTATGTAGGGCCGATGCGGCACGCCAGAAACCTGGCAGACCGCAGCCACCAGAAAAGCGATGCACAAGGTATAAGCCAATCTTTGGCGAGTCAACTTCGCCAGGGCCACGCTGACAGCGGTAACCGCAAAGGGCAGAAGAAAGGCCGAGTGCCGCGTTCCTCCATAGGGATACAGATCCACAATCGCCGCCAGACAATTCAGCACGAAGGGCAGGATCAGAAAAATCCCCAGCTGTCGGGAGGACGGCGCGCGTGGGTCGTTTATTCCTTCAACCTCAATTCTTTTAGCATTCAACAGAAGCGCGATTCCGTAAATAAATAACACGCCCGCGATATCCCCGACTGCAAGCTGTCCGAACGTGTATTGGAGAACGCCGAAGGTTCGGGCGAAGATGAACGAAAGCAGATGATCGCGTCCCCGATGAAAATAGGAGTTGGCCAGCAACATCTGCATGTTCTGCGACGATGCGCTGTCTTTCAGATTCGCAATTTGCGTGGTGTAGAGGTAAGCCAACAGTCCCAGGGCCCCGGCCTGACCAGCGATCCAAATTGTCGCAACGGTTCGCGAGACTGGGGCGCTGAATAATCGCCACAGTGAATAAACTCCCACGGCTCCGGCGAAGAGAATCGCAGAGAAGTGAGTGAGCATGGCGAGATAGAGGAAGAAGAAAAACAGCAACATCTCCTTCCCGGAGTTTTCCGCGAACGCGAGCTCAAGAAAATACGCTGCCGCGATCAGGAAGCAGAGCAGCAGCGAGTACTGGCGGATTTCAGCGGAAAGCTCGACGAACGGCGGAAGAAAACTTGACCAGCACGAAGCCGGTCCATCCGGCGGCAGGACCGAGAAGCCGGGTCAGCCATTTGAAGAATATCCAGCAGAAGATCGTGCCTGCAATCACCGACGGCAACCGCAGAAATAATTCTGACGTTCCAAATCTCCGCCAGAGGTTCAACAACAGAATCAGCAGAGGAGGATGCGCCAAACCCAGGCCGGCCCGGTAGGCCTCGGCCAATGAGGGCCTGGATGCGGCGAGACAGTGCATGGCCTCGTCGAGGTTCAGAAAAGTGCCAGAGGCTTTCCAAAGTCGCAGCAGAAATGCCAGCAGCAGAACGAACCCCGGCGCCGTGCCCGAATTAGCGAGGCCAGAATAAGGTCGCGGATCGGGCAAGTCTTTTGACGTCGCGGCATTCTCGCTCATGGTTTGCTTACGCTGAAGCGACCATGATACCCGGATGAGTTCAAACCCGACCGGTGTGTGCTCTCGCCGCATTCCTCTTCCTTGACACCTTTTTCTACGCCCTTTATCCTTGAATTCTGTTCCTGGAGAACCTGCTCTTCAGAGCGTGCTTCCGCGGGTCTTCGCGGTACGAGGTTGGCGGCGCGGGGGGTGCCTGATGTTCATTGAAATTCACGAATTAGAACTTCATCCCATTGATTTCGAAGAGGAAATTCCTCCCGACGTGCTCGACCTGGGAGAAGACTTGCGGCAGGTGGGAGCGCTGCATACCGCCGGGCGCGCTCAGCTGGTCGAGGAGCAGCACGGTAAGCACAAGATAATAAAAGACATACGGCTAGACGGAAGTCTGGCCACGCGGGTTGAGCTGGCCTGCGCGCGCTGTCTTGAGCCGGTCATCCAGGACGTAAAGCATCAATTTGATTTGCTGTATCGTCCCCAGGGCGCGGACGCGGGACGCGAAGAGCTCTCGGTGACCTCGGCCGAAGCTGAAGTCAGCTATTATCAGGGTGAGGGGCTGCTGCTGGAAGACGTTTTGCAGGAGCAGGTTTTGCTGGCGCTTCCCTTGAAAGTAATTTGCCGTGATGACTGCAAGGGGCTTTGTCCGCACTGCGGGAAGAATCTGAATGCGGAACAATGCGCTTGCGCTGACGCTGTGGAGGATCCGCGCTGGTCAGCGCTGAAAGACATTCGCGGCAAGCTGGATCACTGAGGTTCGCTCACCGGCTCTAGATCGTTGCGGCAAGAACATCAACGTTCGTGCCGACTGAGATCCTTCGGCCAGCGAAGCAAAACGCTGGCTCTCAGGATGACAGGTTCTGCGATTTGCTAGGCAAGATTTGCGAGACAAGACGAAACGAAATTGAGCTTTAAGGAAAACCAGAGGAATCATGCCAAATCCGAAACGGCGACACTCCAAAGCGCGCACCAGCAGTCGGCGCGCTCATGACGGACTGAAGACTCACTCGCTCTCCGAGTGCCCAAACTGCCACGAGCGCAAGATGCCGCACCGCGCCTGTCCCAAATGCGGCTACTATAAGGGCCGTGAAGTTCTGGACGTCAAAGAAGCCAGCTAGCCTGAACTCTCCATGCCAAGCGTCATAGCCTTGGACGCGATGGGCTCGGACCGGGCGCCGAAGCCTGAAATCGAAGGTGCGATTCAGGCCGCGCGGCACCACGGCGTGAGCACCCTTCTGGTCGGAAACGAACCGGAGTTGCGAGCCGAGCTTGAGCGTTATCCTTCCGCCGCCGGTCTACCCATTCACATCGTTCATGCCAGCGAAGTCATCACCATGGACGACAAGGCCGTTCAGGCCGTGCGTTCCAAACGCGACTCCTCAATCCACGTAGGGGTAAGGCTGGTGCGGGAAGGCCGCGCCGCGGGTTTCGTCACCGCCGGCAATACGGGCGCGGCGATGGCCACGGCGAAAATGGTGCTGGGAGGAATCCCGGGAGTCGATCGTCCCGCACTGGCCGCGGTTTTTCCAACCGCCGTAAGCACGGTCGCCATCTTGCTCGACGTCGGCGCGAACGTGGACTGCAAGCCGGACAATCTGGAACAGTTCGCGGTCATGGGGGAGATTTATTTTCGCAGCATGTTCGGCACGCGGCGTCCGCGGGTCGGTCTGCTCTCCATCGGCGAAGAAGAAACCAAGGGCAACGAGTTAACCCGTGAAGCCTTCCAGCTTCTGAAGCGGTTGCCGCTCAATTTTATCGGCAACGTGGAAGGCCGCGACATCTACAGCGGCAAGGTGGACGTGATCGTCGCCGACGGGTTTGTGGGGAACGTGGCGCTGAAAACGTCTGAAGGCGTGGCCAACCTGGTCCGCGCCACGCTCAAAGAAACTTTGAAGGCCACTATTACGCGACAGGTCGGATACCTGCTCTCCCGCAGCGCCTTTCACGATTTCAAAAAACGCCTGGACCATACCGAATATGGCGGCGCTCCTTTGCTCGGGGTGAAGGGCGTGTGCTTCATCACCCACGGGTCGTCCAATGTGAATGCGATCAAAAATGCCCTGCGCGTGGCCGCCGAATTCGCCGAACGCAATATTAATGAAAAAATCGCCAAGGAACTGGCGGGGCTGAGGCACGCGGTCACGGTAAGCACATAGGCCCGGACGTCCTCGTCAGGGCAGGCGAGCGAAGCTCACCGGAAATTGCTGAGCTTAGACTGGCGCTGCCCCCAACGCAGAGCAAGAGCAATACAAAACTTAAACATGACTGCATCTCCATCCGCGATCGCATTTCTATTTCCCGGCCAGGGATCCCAAGCCGTTGGTATGGGCAAGGAACTGGCAGAAAAATATTCCGTTGCTCGCCAAACCTTCGAAGAAGCCGATGAGGCACTCGGTTTCAAGCTGTCGCAATTGTGTTTTGAAGGTCCGGAAGAAAAGTTGCGAATGACGGAGATCACCCAACCCGCAATTCTCACGGCGTCGACCGCTGCCTGGCGAGTTTTGTGCGAAAAGGGCTTGAACCCGAGCTTTGTCGCCGGACATAGTTTGGGCGAATACTCCGCCCATGTGGCGGCGGGGACGCTGAGTTTTTCCGATGCGGTGCGCACGGTGCGCAATCGCGGTAAATATATGCAGGAAGCAGTTCCCGCCGGAGTGGGCGCCATGGCTGCGATTCTGGGGATGGATCTGGAGAAGGTCACGACCGTTTGCTCGGATGCCGCCCAAGGCGAAATTTGCGAGCCCGCCAACATCAATTCTGCCGAACAGATAGTAATTTCCGGACATACGGCAGCGGTCGAGCGCGCCACCAAGCTGGCCAGTGAGCGCGGAGCCAAGCGGGCGATCATGCTATCGGTCAGCGCACCCTTTCACTGCTCGCTGATGAAGCCGGCTCAGGATCGGCTGGCTGCGGATTTGGCCTTGCTCAAGTTGGAAAAGCCGGCGATTCCAGTGGTATGCAACGTAGATGCGGCGTTAGTCGAAAACGGCGGGATCGCCTGCGACGCGCTGGTTCGACAGGTTACAGGAGCGGTGAAATGGGATCAGTCGATGCGGCTTCTGATCGCGAAAGGAGTCCAGTCGTTCTTGGAAGTCGGCCCGGGCAAAGTGTTGTGCGGGCTTGATGCGGCAGATCGACCGCTCGAAATCGTGTCTCAATGTCGGCGATGAAGCGTCGCTGCAGAAAACGTTGGAGCAATTGGCGGCCAGACAGGCTAGCGATCAAACAGACGGCCCCAGCGGCTAAAGCCGAACTCCATGAGCCGGCTTTGTGGCACGACTGAAGTCGTGCCCTTCCCGAACCCGGGTGTTCTCGAAAGTGGCTGTCCTCGAAACCCGACTGCTCTCGAACCCAAGCTATTTTTTAAGGATCACTTCGAAGCGAACCCTTGTGAACCCCAATGCCGAGCGCCAGCTCCGCGTCGAGGTTAGCGAAACAGCAGCTCGCAGGGTGGCAGGCTCAAGGTCTTATCGGATTTCTCCACCCATAGTTGCGCGTGCTCGGCGCGATCGTTGACTACGACGTCGACTACGATCCCGCTTCCACCGCCGCTGCAACTGCTCGCGCCATACACCTTATACGTATTGATGACGCCCCACGGCCCGCCCGAACCCCAGTCCTGGGTGAACTGGCTCAAGGGATACCGGGAATATTTTTGAGGATGTTCTTTCCATTGCGGGTCGGCAAAATAGATGCTGTAGGCAGTGTCGTAGTCTTTATTTTTCAGCGCGGCGAAAAACTTCTCGACCACCCGCTCTTCCGACCAGTAGCGATTCGTCCAGACAATGATGGCCAGCACGATTACGACAACTACGCATACGAGAATCTTAATCCTGCGCCGTCGCGCCGGTCCCGGATCGTATGGTGTGGCATCGAGCAGAGTCATAGAACTCTAAGCATAATAGATTGGCGGACGCAGGTAAAAGTTCCCTTGTCATCCTGAGCGGAGGAATTGCTTCGCTTCGCGAAGCAGTCACGAAGTCGAAGGATCCCTTTTGAGCAACTGGGGCTGGAGTTCGGTACCTTTTCTTCCGGAACTCGGGCGCGGCACGAGACCCCAAGCGGGACCGAGTGGTGGAACAGTAGGGGTCCTTCGACTCCGCATTGCGTTTCGCAGGCGAAACGCAATGCTGCGCTCAGGATGACAGCTACAGTGTTCGCTTGAAGAGTGGCGTGGCTATGCTGAGCGCTACCACCGCGAACAGCGATAAATAAATCATGTCCGGAACGATGGCTGACAGGCCAGCTTCCTTCAGCAGCAAGGTCTTGAAGCCATGTACGGCAAAAGTGAACGGGTCCACTTTGGCGATGCCTCGCAGCCACCAGGGAAACGCCTGGATGGGATAAACCGCGCCGCTGGGGAAAAACAGCAGCGTGTTGAGGATTCCAAAAATCGCGCGCGGCACCAGCGGATCATCGACCCGCACCACCAGCAGGAACATCATCGCGTTCAAGGCTACTGCGGTCAGCGCGATCATGATGAACAGGCCCAGCGCCGTGGAAAAACTGAACAGGGTACCGACGCCGGCCAGCAGCGACCCGACCACAGTGATGACCACTCCCACCATCACTGCCTTGACCGCGCTCGATGCGTTGAGGCCGAGAACCAGTTCGGTCTTGGTGATCGGAGTCACCAGATAGCCTTCGTGAACTCCGCGGGCCTTGTCGTCAATGTAGAGCATGCCTCCGCCGATCATTACCGACATGAATATGGCCAGCGTGATCGAGCCCGGCAGCAGGAATTTCATATATTCGATATAGGGATACATTTCGACGATCTGCAGCACGCTCTGCTGCAGGATTCGGGGCTCGACCACCGGATTATTCAATGCGTTGGTGATCTGCGTCATTTCATCTTCGAGAGCTGCGCTCATGAAATTGTCGCTGTTGTCCACCACCAGCGCGATCTGCGGCTGGTCGTGCTCGTAAACCTTGCGGGAATATTGCGGCGGAATAATGACTGCGCCCTCGATCTTCCCGTTGCGCACGTCTTCCATCGCCTTCTTGGGGTCGCTGTAATAGATCGGCTCAAACGTCCGCATGTTGGCGCGGACAGAATCGAAGGCCTCGCGAATTCTTAACGCCTGCGTTCCTCCATCCTGATCCACCAGGCCCAGGCGGGCGTCGCGTATCTTGCCGCCGAAAGCATTTCCCAGAACGATGAGCTGCACCAGCGGGAAGATCATCGACACGAACATCAGTGCCGGGGAGCGGAAGAACTTGCGCATTTCGCGCTCGACAATGGCCAACATCCGGTTCATTGCTGCATTCCAGGTCTGGGCGGCATGACAAAGCTGTGCGCTTTCACCAGTTCGTCGCGCAACTGCCGTCCCGTGTAATGGACGAAGACGTCGTCCAGTGTAGTGTTTTGTACTGACAGCGACTTCACGACCACGCCCGCCTGCACCGCGGTTTCTACCAGTTCGGTGGTGGCGCGCGATCCGTCGCCGGTAAGGATGCGATACATACCCGCCCCCTCATGCTGCACCGAGGTGACGCCGCTCAACGCATGCAACTTTTGCTCCCAGTCTGCGGGCGCATTGTCGAACTGCGCTTCGATTACATTCGAGCCGGGAACACTCGTCTTCAGCGCCGGTGGCGTGTCCAGCGCCACCAGCTTGCCATGATCCACGATGGCAATGCGGTCACACAGGCGGTCGGCCTCGTCCATGTAATGCGTCGTAATCAGGATGGTGAGCTGACGGTGTGACTTGATATTCATCAGCATTTCCCACACCGCAACCCGTGAAACGGGATCGAGGCCGGTGGTCGGCTCGTCGAGAAAGAAAATACGTGGGCTATGTACCAGGCCGCGCGCGATTTCCAGCCTGCGGCGCATGCCGCCCGAGAGCGTCTTGGTCTGTGCGTCTCGCCACTTCGTCAGGTCGACCAAGCCCAAGAGTTCGTCGATGGTGCTTTGTCGTTTGTTGGCGGGGACGTCGTAGAGCTTGGCGTAGATGCTGAGGTTTTCTTCGACGCTCAAATCGAGATCACTGGTGAGCGCCTGAGGGATCACGCCGATGGTGCGGCGGACTGCGTCGGGATCTTTCGCGACGTCATGTCCGGCAATCCGCGCCGAGCCGGCGGTGATTGGAATGAGCGTGGTCATCATGCGGATCAACGTGGATTTGCCGGCGCCATTTGGCCCCAGCAAGCCGAAGATTTCCTCTTCTTTGACATTGAAGGAGACGTCATCCACGGCGGTGAAATCGCCGTACTTCTTGACGATGTGGTCGACTTCGATTGCGTTCCCCGCATTCGCAGACGGACCGCGTCTGTCTGCTAGGAGGCTGGCTCGCCGGGGATGCGCCGTTCGGTTTGAAATCAGCAACCATGGTTTCCGCTCACTGCTGCTTATCCGAAGCTTCCGCCTGGCTCGGCGCTGCCTTAAGCTGATCGGGAGAGACGAGTACCTCTGCCGTCATTCCAGGTACATACGCGCTTCTGGGATTGTCCAGGCGAACCTTGAGCACGATGGTCCGGATGTCGCGCTTGCGCCGGCTCACATCGCGCTGGGTGGCAAAATCAGCTTCCGGAGATTTGAAGAAAACTTTTCCGGAGGTAACGGTTCCGCCCGGCAAGCGAATGCGAAGCGTGTCTCCGAGTGCGATGTGGTCAGACTCGGTTTCGGGAATCGCAGCCCGCACCCAGGTGTCGCCCAAATCCATGATAGTGACGATCGGCTGCCCCGCGGTCAGGACCTCGCCTTCGCGAGCCGCGCGCACCGACACGGTTCCATTCACCGGCGCATAAATCTTGGTATAGCCCAGGCGCACTTCCGCCTCTTTGAGTTGAGCCTCGGAGTTCGCCAATTGAGCGCGAGTAGATTCGCACCGTGCTGGCAGCCGCGTGGGCCTGGTTGATATTGGCGAGGGCGGTATTCAGATCGGCCGCGGCGGCGGCTACCTGGTCTTTCAGTGACTGGACGGTCGCCAGTTGCGCCTTTAAATTGCTCTCGGCCTGCACTCGATCCTGGTCGGAGGCCACTCCCTGCTTGGCCAGCTCAATCATCCGGCGACTGTCACTCTCGGTGCGTTGCAGGGTGGCTTCTGCCTGCAGCAATTGGGCGCGCGTGGACTGCAATCGCGCCTGCGCGTTTACCACGTTGCTCGACGTCGAACCCTGGGTTGCCTCTTTGGTGGCCTGGGTGGCGGAGACCTGGGAGCGCAGGCTGTCAATCATGGCGGCTGCGGCCCGGGCTTCCGCTTCCAGTTCGGACGGATCGATCACTGCGATCAAGTCGCCCTGTTTTACTTGCGTCCCTTCGTCAACCAGCAACTTGGCAATGCGGCCCTGCATCTGCGGGCTGACGATAATCTGGTTGGAATCCACAGTCCCGATCAGCACCAGATCGCTGGAGCGCGGCGTCGAAATCAGGTAATACGCAGTCGACGCGGCAAGAATAATCCCGAGGACGATCAGAAATTTATTGCGCGCGTTCACGATTTTCCCTCCTTGCAGAACAGCGCCGCAGATATGAAATCCAGCACCGAGGCACGCCGCGCGGCGATAAGCTCCGGGGCGTAGGGATCGACCTTTCCCACCATGCGCAGCACCGGCGCATTCGTGAAATGAAATACGATGATTGCGATCATCGATGGAACGAAATGCAGAGGATCAACCGGCCGGAAATCTCCCGTCGCCTGGCCTTGCTCAATCACCGCCGCGACCTTGCGGAACAGCGGAACAAAGTATTGCTTCGCGATGCGCTGCAGATGCGGTGCCTTGCCGCGAGCCGCCCGCATCATCTCGCCCTGAGTGATTCGCGGATAAAGAGGATGGCTGGCGATATAGTCGAAGTGCGCGCCCACATACGCGAGCAGCTTTTCCCGGGGAGGCAGGTCACTGGACAAAGCCTTCTGAATACTTTGCGTCAGGCCTTCGAATACCTGGTCCAAAACCGCCGAGTAAAGCGTTTCTTTGTCTTTGAAGTAGTAGTACAGCAGCGCCTTATTGACTCCGGCGGCGCGGGCGATAGCGTCGGTCCGCGCCCCGGCCACGCCTTCGCGGGAGAATTCCCGGACCGCAGCCTGCAGGATGGCAGCCCGGCTTTCTTCCGGCCGCCCGCGAGAGCCCAGGCGCGGTTTGGAGAGAGTGGCTTTCATGCCCAACCTTCCCTATTAATTAACTAGTTAGTTAGATTATACGAAGTCCTCCGCCGGCGCACAAATTTATTTTCGCGCCCGCAACGGCTACAATCTAAGTCCTTTCACCTCATCAGGGAGACTCATGAAATACCGGAAACTTGGCCGTACAGGTTATGAAGTCAGTGACATGGCGCACGGACTCTGGGGTATGAGCGGTTGGAGTGGATCGGAAGATAAAGAGTCGCTGGCCGCGCTGCAACTGGCTACTGATCTGGGATGCAACTTCTTCGATACGGCATGGGCCTACGGCGAGGGCAAGAGCGACGGATTGCTGGGCGAAATCCTGTCACGCAATCCTTCACCGCCAAATCCGGCGAAGCGACTGTACGCTGCGTCCAAGATCCCACCGCTCAATCGCAAGTGGCCAGCCAAGTCTGCATACCTTTATCAAGATGTATTTCCTGCGGCCCATGTGTTCAAGCACGCTGACATGATCCGGGAAAAACTGCGCACCGATTCCATCGACCTGCTGCAATTTCATGTGTGGGACGACAGCTGGGCGGACGAACCTGAATTCCGCACCACGGTGGAGAAGCTCAAACGCGACGGAACCATCCGGTCATTCGGTCTCAGCCTCAATCGCTGGGAGCCCGAAAACGGACTCAAAGCCTTGCGCACCGGGCTGGTGGATGTGGTGCAGGTCATCTACAACATTTTTGACCAGGCGCCGGAGGACAAACTCTTCCCGGTTTGCCGGGAACTCAACGTTGGCGTCATCGCGCGCGTGCCGCTCGACGAGGGCAGCCTTGGAGGAAAAATGACGCGCGAGACTAAATTCCCCAAGGGCGACTGGCGCGCTATGTACTTTGGCCCCAAGAATCTCGTCCCGACGCTGGAGAGAGTGGAGAAGCTCAAAGCGGTGCTGCCACCTTCGATGACTCTCCCAGAAGTGGCTCTGCGCTTCATACTGTCGAATCCCGTGGTGAGCACAATTATCGTTGGAATGAGAAAGCTGGATCACGTGCGGCAAAATATCGCGATGAGCGACGCCGGACCCCTGGATGCGGCGCTGCTCACTGCGCTGAAAAAGCATCGCTGGGATCGCAAGCCGGAACCCTGGGCGGATTGAGTAGCCGTTTTGTCATCCTGAGCGAGCAGCTGCTTCGCAAAGCGAAGCGGCTTCGAAGTCGAAGGATCCCTGCAATCTGAAAGGCCGCTGCGAGTTCCTGCACGTTGTGCCAAAAACGATCGCTCCCGAGTGACGGAGAGGTACGGCAGGGGTCCTTCGACTCCGCACTAGCGTTTCGCAAGCGAAACGCTATGCTGCGCTCAGGATGACAGAGCGCGGGACTAGACGCGGAGGATAACAGCGCTAGCACGCAACCGCCGGCGATGGATGGCACCAGCAGCACTTCATCCCCCTCCTGGAAGGCATACTTGTTTCCGCCCAGGAAACGGATGTCTTCTTCGTTCACGTATACATTGAGGAAGCGGCGAATCTCTCCGGCTTCATCGCGCAGATGAGATTTGAGATCGGGGAATTGCTGGTCGAGCGCGGTAAAGAGTTCTCCCAGATTCGCAGCCGAGCAGGTGACTCGCGCATTGCCCGCGGTAAGCCGGCGCAGGGCGGTCGGAATTTGAACTGTGATCGTCATTTAGGCTCCCACGGTCTCCGGAACTTCTTTCTCCGCGGTATTTTTCGACGAAGCGCCCAGCGTTCGTTCCATGTACTTCTCGAACTCGGCGAACTTCGGTGCGATGGGCTCTTCGACTTCGTACTTGCCCGCGAGCGCATCGGTAGTCTTCAAACCGTTTCCGGTGATGCAGAGCACGGTGGTCTCTTCGGGAGAGATGCGCCCCTGCTGATAGAGCTTGCGCGCAGTTCCCACGGTCACGCCTCCGGCCGTCTCGGTGAAGATGCCTTCCGATTCCGCCAGCAGCTGGATGCATTCCACCAGTTCGGGATCCGAAACATCCTCCGACCAGCCGCCGCTCCTGGTGATGACCTTGATGGCGTAGTGCCCATCCGCCGGGATTGCCGATGGCCAGTGAACGTGCGATGGTCGTGGGTTTCTGCGGTTCGATGTCGACATTGCCGGCCTTTACCGCGGTTGAAATTGGGGAGCAGCCCGTGGCTTGCGCCCCGAAATACTTCACCGGCTTCGCTTCAACCAGTCCGAGGTGGACCAGTTCATCGAATGCCTTTTTAATTTTGATGATTAACGATCCGCCGGCCATGGGGCACACCACGTTGTCAGGCAGGCGCCAGCCCAGTTGTTCGGCGATTTCGAAGCCCACCGTTTTCGAACCTTCGGCGTAATACGGACGCAGGTTCACGTTGACGAATCCCCAGTGGCGTTCGTCGGCGATTTGCGAGCACAGGCGATTGACCTGGTCGTAGCTCCCGGAAATGCGTACCAGCTTCGCGCCAAAAACTTGCGTGCCCAGAATCTTCGCGGGCTCGAGATCGGCCGGAATAAAGATCACGGCCTTGAATCCGTTGCGCGCCGCTTGCGCCGCGACCGAGTTCGCCAGGTTGCCGGTGGAGGAGCAGGAAACCGTATCGAACCCAAAATTGCGCGCCTGCGACAAAGCCACTGCGACGACGCGATCCTTAAAACTCAGGGAGGGCTGACAGACCGCGTCGTTTTTCAAGTAGAGGTTCTGCGCGCCCAACTTCTGAGCCAGGCGCGGCGCCTCGAGCAGTGGAGTAAAACCGGCTGGAACGGTGGGCCGAAAGTTTGGCGGCAGCGGCAGCAAATCCGAATAGCGCCACATGCTGGCTGGGCCCTGAGCAATTCGCTCGCGGGTGAAGGTGGAGCGCACGGCGTCGTAATCGTAGAAGACTTCCAGAGGAGAGAAACAATCGTCGCAGATGGAACGGGGCTGGTTTCCCCAGCTCTTGCCGCACTCCCGACAGCGTAATTCGTATGTCACTGGTTCAGACGTCACTTGTTCTGAGATCATTGAGGCACTCGCTTTGGAGTAGCCTGCGGGACGAGCCGTCCGGAAAGTGCCCTAAAACGCGAAATCCTCTTTCCCTGGAATTGAGGAAAGAGGAACGAGATGCTGGAAATTCTGCACCCCGAATCTCATGTTCCCCCTTTGCAGGGCGAGAGTTGACACCGGGCGACCAGAAAATGAATTCTGATCCGGTTGTCGTGGCTTCTCAGGGCTCGTCCCTCAGCCACTCTGCATGAAATCCAAGGTCTGCTCCGAAGAGCAAACTTGATAAATGGTAGCGGGGAGGGCGGGGGTTCGTCAAGAGGGAGCCTTCCGGTGAGTGTAGCAGCGGCTCCGAGAATGAATCCACCAGTCATGGGCGGACATCGAACCCGCATGTCATGTGACAGCGCAGAGATGAAATTAAAGCTGCCGGCCGGGTCTTTTAAAGCCTACTTGTTCGATTGCGACGGCACCGTCGCCGATTCCATGCCGCTTCATTACATCGCGTGGAGCAAGGTTCTTTCGGAATGGAAGTGCGAATTCAGTGAAGACCTGTTTTATGCCTGGGGAGGCATGCCGGTGGCTGAGATCATCGCCACGCTCAACGAAAAACACGGACTGAATATGCCGGTCGAGGATGTCTCCCGGCGAAAAGAAGGGTTCTACCTGGAAATTCTTCCGCAGCTTAAAGCCGTGCCCGAGGTACTGGAACACATTGAGGCCAGTCACGGCAAAATTCCCTTTGCCGTGGTCTCTGGGAGCACGCGGGATTCGGTGACCGCGTCGCTCCAGACCCTGAAGATTCTCGATCGGTTCGATACGCTGGTATGCGCCGGGGACTACCAGAAGAGCAAACCCGATCCGGAAGCGTTTCTCATTGCCGCCGCCCGATTGGGAGTGGCGCCGGAATCCTGCCTGGTCTTTGAAGATACGGATATGGGCATTCAGGCCGCAACGGCCGCGGGCATGGCCTCAGTAAAGGTTCCTGCCGCCGTGGCAAAGAACTCTCGCACCCTGACCGGCACGACTAAAACGCCGCCTGCTCGGTCTATACTTTCCCCGGACGGTGCTTCTGAATGTCAGAGCATGTACTGGGTCTCAGCATCAATCAAATCATGGCGTACACCGCCATCGCCAACGTGATCCTGGTGGTGGTGCTGGCCGCGGTCAACATCTACTATGCGGGACATGCCAAGCGGCAGGCGGATGCGGCTCGAGAGCAGGTGTCGTCGTCGAACCGGCAATCGGAAATTGCCGCGGAAACACTCTCTCTGCTACGCAAGCAGATGGACCAGCAGCACCGTACCGACATCGCTTCTGTGACTCTGCAACTTAAGGTTGCGATTCACGTCATTGAGGATTGGCTGAAGCGCATCACTTCGGACAAGCATCCCCAGCTTCCGGATGAAATCGGAATCCTCCCGCCGGACTTCAGCCTGGCCACCCAGCGCGCCAATTCGATTGATCAGATTGTTGCGGAAAATATGGGAGCAGCATCGCTTTACGTGGCGGAGGCCGAAACCAACCTCAGGCTCATGCGCCACCGCAATCCGGATGAGCCCGAGGGCTGGAAGGATCACCAGCAAAAGGCCGCCAAGAGCCTGAATACGGCCAAGTACAAGCTATCCGTGGCCCGGACGCGCTGGGAGTCTATGGCCGAGCAACAGCCTTGACCCCCGGGAATGTGGCGGAGCATAATTATCCGCTGAATCGATAGTGGCCTCCAGAACGAAGGCCTGAAGTTCCATCCCCCGACGAAAATGCAGCTCTGGTTACTAGTCTCAGCCCTGGACCAGTTGGGCTAGAAGCCAGCGTCAGCGGCATAATTTCTCGACAAAACGTCAGCAAAAACGTCAAGGAGCTTTTCACATGACCGACGAAACCAAGCGTATCGGCGATTACCAGATTCTTGATGAACTGGGCAGCGGTGGGATGGGAAGAGTGTGGCGCGTACGCAACGTCATTACCGATCGCATTGAAGCCATGAAGGTCCTGCTCCCTGATCTGGCGGGACGCCAGGAGCTGGCGGCGCGCTTCCAGCGCGAGATCAAGCTCATGGCCAGCCTGAATCATCCTAATATTGCGGCTCTTCGAACCGCTTTCACCGCCGACAACCAGCTCTACATGGTGATGGAGTATGTCGAAGGCACGACCGTGGCTGACAAGCTGGAGCACGGAGCCATTCCGCCGACCGATGCGCTGAACTACATTCGCCAGGTTCTGGACGCGGTCAGCTACGCCCACAAGCAGAACGTGATTCACCGCGACATCAAGCCCGCCAACATGATGTTGACCCCGCAGGGCGTGATCAAGCTGATGGACTTTGGCATTGCGCGCGGCGGCGAGGATCGCAGTCTGACCATGACCGGGACGACCATGGGCTCGCTGAGCTACATGTCTCCCGAACAGGTAAAGGGAGAGCCCACGGACGCGCGCTCTGACCTGTATTCGGTCGGCGTGTCACTGTACGAGATGGTGACCGGGCAGCGTCCCTTCGTCGCTACCAGCGATTATTCGATCATGGCGGCTCATGTCAAAGAGACGCCCAAGCCGCCTGCCGAATTGCATCCCGGCCTGCCTGCGGAGCTGAACGAAATTATTCTCATGGCGATCGCCAAGGACCCGTCGCAGCGCTTCCAGACCGCGGAAGCTTTCCGCAACGCCTTGAGCAGCGTGCCGGTTACGGCCGCGGAGGCTGCTTCGCAAGCCGCGTCGAACGCGACCACCGTGGACTCGATGAAGCCGCCGGTGCTTCCGGCGACGGCGACTGCGGCGGTGCCGTATCGTCCCGCAGCAACGCCGGTAGCGGCGTCGGCGCCGCCGAAGGACACAAAAGCGCCCACTCCAATCCCGACGGCGGTTCCCATGCCGCCTCCGCAGGCCGGAGGTCATCGCGGCCTCTACATGACGTTGGGAGCGTTGATTGTGCTGGCGGTGCTGGTGGTGGCAGGAATCTACGTGCCCCGCAGCAACTGGACGCACGCGAAATCGCCGGATGCCGGATCGCCGGATGCCAGGTCCACGGCCGCCGAGCCGGCAAGTGCCGACAACGCAGTTAGTCAGTCCCCGGCGAATCAGAACACCGCCAACCAAAGCCCGGACATGGCTGCACCGAGCGCCGCTCCGGCAAGTCCTGCTGGCAGCGCGATGAATTCAAATTCGACGCCGGCCGCTCCAACCCCGCCATCCGCGTCCGTGGACAACTCGAACGCGATGCAGCCCCAGCAGATGCCGCCGTCTGTCCCGATGGGAAAGTCAGGTTCGGCTCATGCTCATGCCAAGAAACTCATGGCGCAGGATGCCGGCAACGGCGTGACGGGAGCAGACGCAATGCAGGGCGGAGCGGCGATGGGTTCGCCCGCTGCCGCCGACTCCGCTCAGTTTGACGAGTTGGAGAAAACGGTCGATCAGCTTTCCAACCGCGCCGCCGCCGTCAACAGCGGTCTGGATCATCTGCAACAACAGCAGGCTGCCAGCGGTTATGGCCTGCGCGCCGACATGGTGGAGAGACAGGCGAGCTTGAAATCAAATCTGTTCAAAGCGGAAGAAGCCCTGCAACACCGAGACGCAGCCAGAGCGAAGAAATACGCGGATCTCGCCGAAGCCGACGCCGAAGTTCTGGAACGTTTTCTGGGGCACTGACTTAGCTTTGTCATCGATCTAGCTTTTGTCATCCTGAGCGCAATCTTTCCATTCGCTTGCGAATGGAAAGATGGAGTCGAAGGACCCCTACCGATTAGAAGGACTCTAGGTGCGTGAGCGCGGCACGTCCTGGCCCGATTTAGCTTAAAGGGGTCCTTCGACTTCGTAGCCGCTTCGCTTCGCGAAGCAGCTACTCCGCTCAGGATGACAGGGTTATCGGCTGTACTGATTGCGCTTCTTTTCCGCGTGCCGCTCTTGTCCTAGCTGGATCAGCCGCTCGATCAAATCAGGATAGGCCAGTCCCGAGGCTGCCCACAGCTTGGGATACATGCTGATGGCGGTAAAGCCGGGCATGGTATTGATCTCGTTGAGATAAATTTTCCGATTTTTCGGGTCCATCAGGAAATCCACCCGGGCCAGGCCGGAACAGTCCACCGCTTTGAAGGCGCTGATCGCCAGTTGCTGAATTTTCCTGGTCTCGGCTTTGCTGAGTTTGGCGGGAATGATCAGCTGGGAACCTTCATCCACGTATTTGGCGGTGTAATCGTAGAACTCTTTTCCAGGAACGATCTCTCCCGGAACCGATGCCGCCGGCTTGTCGTTTCCAAGGACGGAGCATTCAATCTCGCGGGCCTTCTGCTTATTTCCGCCTACGCCTTGTTCGATCACAATCTTGCGATCGAATCTGGCGGCTTCTTCAATTGCCGGACCAAGCTCCTTGCGATCGTGCGCCTTCGAAATTCCCACCGACGATCCCAGGTTCGCGGGCTTCACGAATACCGGATACTTCAACTTGCTCTCTACCAGCTTTTGGACCTTCTTGGGCTCGTCTTCCCATGCGCTGCGCAGGACGGTGACGTGCTTCACGATGGGCAATCCGTTGGCGAGGAACAGGGACTTCATCACGTCCTTGTCCATGCCCGCGGCCGAGCCCAGAACCCCGGCGCCAACGTATGGAATGTCGGCCAGTTCGAGCAGGCCCTGGATGGTCCCATCTTCGCCAAACGTCCCATGCAGGACGGGGAAGATGATGTCGACATTGATGGCGCGGTCCGAAGCTCGTCGCGTCAGGGCAGCGTCGGTCTGAAACGGAGTCAACGAGGTGGATTGCCGCTGCGGCTCCGGGGGAACGATGACCGCCTCGCCCCTGGCCAGGACAGCCGCTCCCGGGGTGGCCTCGGGATCTCCGGCCCGCAAATGGGCCTGGGAGCCTGAGTCGCCAACCCCCTTTCCCTGCAACAGCCGTTCGGCGTCGGCCGCGGTCAACCAGCGGCCTTCCTTGGTGATGCCGATCGGCACCACCTCAAACTTGGCCTTATCGATGGCGTTGAAGACCGATGCGGCCGAGAGCAGCGACACTTCATGCTCTCCGCTGCGCCCGCCAAACAGGATGCCGACGCGGAGTTTCTTCATGGTAGTGATATGGGCTTGATTAGACCTTCCCATTCTTGCACAATGTCATACCGTCCGGGTTGACTGGGGCTGCACCCCCGAGCTAGCCTCGCCCGGGCCGGGACCGGGAGTTCTTTTTGGTCCTGATTTTCTTTCACAGGGGAAACCTCACATGCGAAAAGTAATGTCTCTAGCCGCGCTATTTTGCCTTTTTCTTGCCTTACCAGTAAGCGCACAAGCCCCGCCGGCTGCTGCCCCGCCGGATGCGGCACCGCCAGCTCCGGGGGCTCCTTCTCCTACCCAGGGACGCAAAAAGCGGGTGGCGATCATGGACTTCGACTACGCCACGGTGCACGGCGGCGTGGCTTCGATTTTCGGCCAGGACGTCGATATCGGGAAGGGAATCTCCGACCTGATGGTGACCAACCTGGTGAAGGACGGCAGCTACTCGGTGATCGAGCGCAAGGCCCTAGACAAGCTCATGGCCGAGCAGAATTTTTCCAATAGCGATCGCGCCAATCCCACTTCCGCGGCCAAGCTGGGAAAACTACTGGGTGTGGACGCCATCATCGTCGGGAGCATCACTACCTTCGGTAACGAAACCAAGAACATGAACCTGGGCGGTGCGGGCAACACGCTGGGCGGATTTGGCCTGGGCGGATTTGGCCACAAAAAGTCCAAGGCCATCGTGGCGCTGACGGCGCGGATGATCGATGTGGATACGGGTGAGATTCTGGCGGTAGCTGAAGGCCGGGGCGAATCCAAGCGCGAGAGCACTTCGCTGCTTGGAGGCGGAGGGCACTGGGCGGGCTCTGGAGCCGGCAATGTCGACTTCGGCAGCAGCGACTTCCAGAACACGATTATCGGTGAAGCCGTGAAAGCCGCGGTGGACCAGACCAGCACCGAAGTGATCGCGGACAAAGACAAGCTGGTAACCCGAACCATCGTCGTGGAGGGACTGATCGCCGCCGTCGACGGCGGACAGATCATTCTCAATGTCGGATCGAAGGCCGGGGTGAAGGTTGGCGACCAGTTGAACGTTGAACGGGTCAGCCGTGAAATCAAGGATCCTTCGTCGGGCAAAGTAATTCGTCGCATGAGCACGACCGTGGGCGTGATCAAAATTACTGACGTCGACGATATTTCTGCGGTCGCGACCACGATTTCAGGAACCGGGTTCAAGACCGGTGACGCGGTGAAAACAGTTACGCAGTAGCCAAACCGATAGGCGAGGAGGGACGGAGGTCCGTCCCTTTCTCAATTTTCTCCAGCTAGAGTCTTCGAATCTGTCGGGCCCTTCTTTTAACTGCCGGAGCTTAACCGGATTAAGCGGAGGTTGTTCATGCAGGTGCCCAGGTTCGCCAGCGTCATCCTCGCTATTTTTCTGGCTGTATCTACCTTTGCTGCACAGCAGCAATCTCCCCTGACTAACGCCGACGTCATAAAAATGGTGAAGGCGGGGATGGCGGAAAGCACGATTACCGCCGCCATCGCCGCCAATGACACGCAGTTCGATCTTTCCTCCACCGGCTTGCAGTCGCTGAACCAGGCTGGCGTCAGCAGCAAGGTGATCCGGGCCATGCTGGCGGCGGACGCCAAAAAGAAGAACGCTGCCGAAGCAGCGCAAAATTCAACACCTGCACCGAGTGCGGCCACTACACAAGATTCCACCCCGAATGCATCTTCGGGTACGGGATCCCAAGACATGAGTCCTCAGGGGATGCAGGGAATGTCGCCGGACCAGATGCAGCAGATGCAGCAAATGATGAACAATATGCCCCCTGAAATGCGGGAGCGTATGCAAGCCTCGATGGCCCAGCGCAACGCAAGGAGGTCCGCAAAGGGAGGAGGCTCTGCCAACTCCATTCCATCTCATGGCGGTGTGCCGGTTCCGCTGGATAGCGCGCTCTATACGTCATTCATGCGGTTGAAGACCCAGCCTGGCTATCACATGGTCATGACCATGCAGACCAACGATCCTCAAATGGCGGCGATGGCACAGAGCATATTCAGCCCGCAGGAAATGCTGGTTGTGGGCGATACGCGGCAATACACCATGCACTACAAAATGCGTGCGACCGACGTGCCGGGAACGGTGGATGACTGGGAAATTCGGGCGGTGGTGCAAAACGGCCGCGCCGCGCGTCTGATTACTTCGGCTGCGGTGCCTCGATTACTGAAGGAAAGCGAGGAAAAAGCAGCTCACGACCTGGCGGAGTTGGACCGCATGGCCGCGACCGTAGTCGCTCGCGCCGCAGCAGAAGGACCCATGGGCGCGATCGGCGCAGGGATGACCGCCGCAGGCGTCGCAATGACACATGCGGAAGTTCCCAAAATGCTGAAGAAGGAGCGGGATATGTTTTCCTGGCAGTGCCGTGACGTCCCGCAAGGCGGGCCGGGGGCGCAGTCCACGACACAGCTCACCGACTTCCATCCCATCGGCGATCAGAGTGTGAACGGCGCGATGGCAGACGGATATGAGTTTTATTCCTACGACAACCAGAAGACTCAGGGCACGGTGCACCTGTTCGTGGCCAAGGACACCGGGTTGCCGTTGCGGATTGAATTGGTTGATCCGAACGGCGCCGGCGGCGTTCAGATGAACTACGGCCCGCTCACGGGGCCGGCCAATATTGAAATTCCGCCCTGCATGAAATGATTCAGGTTGGAGTGTGTGGGGCGGGCGCCCTCGCCCGCCGCCTTGGACTTGGTGGGGTTCGGCTTCGAACAGCAAAACAAAATCAAATGCAAAAGCGGCGGGCGGGGGGCCCCTTCGACTTCGCTCAGGGCAGGTCCGCCCCACACAACCCGCTAGAGGATCTTTTTTCCGAAGGCAGACAGTGCCAACTCCACCGCCAAATCGGCGGTGCGGTTGTGCTCATCGATCACCGGATTCACTTCGACAATTTCAAAACTCAGCATGCGGCCGTGGTCGGCGATGATTTCCATTGCCAGATGCGCCTCCCGATAGGTCGCGCCGCCGCGGACCGGGGTGCCTACGCCGGGCGCGTCTTCAGGATCGATCCAGTCCATGTCGAGTGAAACGTGATAGCCGGCAGTGCCGCGTCCTGCCATGCGCAGGGCTTCTTCCATGACCGTGCGCATGCCGCGCTCGTCGATATCGCGCATGGTAAAGACGCCGATACCGGCTCTGCGGACATTTTCTTTTTCAACGGCGTCGATGTCGCGCACGCCGACAAGCACACAGTTCTCCGGCTTCACCTTGGGCGAAAAGTTGAAGATGTTTGCCAGCTCGGCTGGCCCCAGCCCCATCGTCGCCGCCAGAGGCATCCCGTGTACATTGCCGCTGGGCGAGCTTTCTGGAGTATTGATGTCGGTGTGAGCGTCAATCCAGATCAATCCAACTTTCTGATTTTGCCGGCGAAAAAATTCGGCGACGCCGGCAACTGTGCCTGCGGCCACCGAGTGGTCGCCGCCGAGCACGAGAGGAACCATACCGGCCTCCAGCGTCTTTATGACCAGCTCGGCGTTCTTGGTGCAGGTGGCTGTAATCTCTTTCAGATACTTGGCGGATGGATCACCGACTTTTTTCTGCTCCGCGATGGCAACGGAAATATTTCCCGCATCCTCGACCGAATGTCCAATCTCTTCCAGGCGCGCTTCCAGCCCGGCTACGCGCACCGCCGAGGGGCCCATATCCACGCCGCGGCGGGATTGACCCAGGTCGAGGGGAACGCCGATGACGCGAATCTTTCTGGCAGCGATGCTGGTGGAAGTAATATTCGTCATAAGAGCGAATGAAACTGGAACTCGTTATGTAAGGAGCTATTTTCCGACCGCATCGGGCAGTCCTTTGTAGTAGCGAAATCCCTCGACCGGCTTGCCATCCTTTATCCGGATGTTGGCTCGCACATCATCCTTCATTTGCTTCAGCTCAGCTTCTGACAGGTTGGCTTTGTAATTCTTCCAGCCTGGCCCATTCTGGCTGACGTATTTTGCTCCGGCATTAACCTTCTTATCAACAAAGCCGGTGATGTCGACCCAGATATTCTCGTCGCCATAGTCGTAGTCGTTGTAGAAGAGGTACTCGGGAATCATGTACTCCTTCAAGCCCTCCTGGGTGATCTGACCCTCGAAGAGCAGCCGCCACATGGCGGCGCGGGCGGCGTCCGCTGCCAGGTAGGAGGCGGCGCGGTGATCGGACTTGTGCCAGCGCTGGTAATTTGTTCCCGGGTCCCATGCCATCAACACATCCGGACGCAGCTTGCGAATCAGGCGAACCAGATTTTCCACCACGGCCTTCCGATCTTCAAATTCGAGGAGTCCGTCGTCATACCCGAGATTGATATAGTGCTCGCCCGGAATGCCAAGCTCGGCAAGAGCCGCTAGTTCCTCCTGCCGGCGAATTTCGGCCAGTTGGGTTCGCGAGAGATTCGGGTCCTGGGTTCCGACGTTGCCCGTCGTCAACGTCACAACGTAAACCTGATTGCCGTGCGCCTGAAGCATCGCCAGGGTGCCATGTGAAAGGGAGTCATCGTCGGCATGGGCGCCGATGAGCATGATCGTTTTTCCGGCCCACTTGTCGACCGGCACATCGGGCTTCTGCTGGGTTCGTTGCGCGAGAGCCATCAGCGGAAGCAATCCGACAAGACAGGCCAAAATCCTTCTCTTCATGCGCCTCCCTCTGCGATTTTCTTCAAGTGACTGCGCAACGAGCGACTGGGCGAATCCTTTACGGATACAGGCGGTGCAGCGTCCTGGCAAATGGGATGGTTTCGCGCACGTGCTCGAGACCGCAGATCCACGCCACCACGCGCTCAATGCCCATGCCGAAGCCGCCATGCGGCACGCTGCCATATTTGCGCAGGTCAAGGTACCACCGGAAGGCTTCTTCGGGAAGGCCATGTTCGCGAATGCGCTGCACCAGCAGATCGTAGGAGGCCATACGCTGCGAGCCTCCGACGATTTCGCCGTAGCCTTCGGGGGCGAGCACGTCCACGCACAGCGCCAGTTCCGGCCGCTGCGGGTCGGGTTCCATGTAGAAGGCCTTCACCTGCGCGGGATAGCGATGCACCATCACCGGCTTGTCGAACTGGGATGAAATGTAAGTTTCGTCGGGCGATCCCAGGTCGCCGCCCCACTCAAATTTATTCTCCAGTTTGCCGGCGGCATGGGCTTCCTGCAGCATCTTGACCGCTTCGTCGTATGGGATTCGCGGAAACGGAGCCTGAATCTTCTCCAGCTTGCTGACATCGCGGCCGATGGTTTGCAGTTCGCTGCGCCGCTTCTCCAGGCAACGCTTTACCACGAAGCTGATCAGGCCTTCGGCGAGATCCATGAGATCGTCGAGTTCGGCATAAGCGACTTCGGGCTCGACCATCCAGAATTCGGTGAGGTGGCGGCGAGTCTTGGATTTTTCCGCACGAAAAGTTGGCCCGAATGAATAGACTTTGCCCAGGGCCATGGCGGTGGCTTCGATATAAAGTTGACCGGACTGGGTCAGAAACGCCTGCTCTTCAAAATAGTCCACGGGAAAAAGCGTGCTGGTTCCCTCGCAAGCGGCAGGAGTCAAAATGGGTGGGTCGGTCAAGGTGAAACCTTGCTCGTCAAAAAAATCCCTGACTGCCTTGATGATTTCCGCGCGCACACGCAGGATCGCAGCCTGCCGCGGACTCCTCACCCAAAGATGGCGGTGCTCCATCAGGAAGTCCACGCCATGTTCTTTCAGCGAAATCGGGTACGGATCGTTTTCCGAAACACGCTGCAGCACCTGCACGCCCGATACATCCAGTTCATAACCACCGGGCGCGCGCTTGTCGGCGCGAACCTTGCCCTCAACGATTACGCTCGACTCCTGGGTGAGCCCCTTGATCGCATCAAAGACCTCGGGCGCGACCGCGCTCTTAGGCACAATTCCTTGAATCACGCCCGAGCCGTCGCGAAATTGAGGAAAAAGCAGCTTCCCGCTTTCTCGCAGGTTGTAGAGCCAGCCGCGAATGGTGACGGTCTGGCCTTCGTGTTTCCCGATATCGGCGATGGTGCTGACTGGTGAAGACATAGTTGGATTGGGAAATCGGGTAAGTGGGTAATTGGTAAATTGAAAACGAACAGGCCGCTTTTCAAATTACCCAATTACACAATTACTAAATTACTCAATTTCCATCACTCAACTTCCAATTTTCTAAACGTCTCGGCCATTTTTTCGGCCAGATTCACTTTCTCATCGGCTTCGACTTCCAGCAGCAATGGCGGCGTCTGTGGCGCCGACCGCAGCAGTTCCATCGCTTCTTTCCAGTCGATCGAGCCGGCTCCTGGCCACAGGTGCGAGTCGCGATCTCCGGCGTTGTCGTGGACGTGCGTGGAGTGAATATAGCGCTTCAGGATTTCGAAGGCTTCCGGCACCTTGCTGGTGAGGTGGGCGTGGCCCAGGTCGAAGCACACGCCAACGTCCTCAAAGTGGCTGTCCTGAATAAACTCCACCAGCTTCTCGGGGGTTGACAGCTCATTGGGAATATTTTCCAGCAGGATGCGCACCCCCAAGGGCTTGGCGAAGGCGCGCAAGTGTTCGATCGAAGTCATCGCGGCTTCAAACTTGCGTTCGTCAAACGATTCCCCGCTGACGCCGATGTGCTGCACCAGGAAGCGAAAGGGAATCTGCTCCGCTACTTCGATGGCACGCTTGATTTCATCCATTGCCTCGATACGCTGTGCCCGGTCGGTTGCTGCCACATTAACCGGCTGCGAACCGGAACGGCCGCTCTCGTAATCGGCAAACATGGGCGAATGTACCGAGTGCAGGGGCACGCCACTGGTGCGGAACCAATCTGCAATTTCGCGAACGTGCTGTTTGCGATTGGCGTAGTCGAGATGCTGACGCGCGGCGAAGATCTCGATGGCCTGCGCCCCGCCTCGCACCAGGCCATCCAGCAGGCCGGGATGCAGCCGCTCTTTCAAGTACACGCAAGTGGAAATTGCCTTAAGCATGGCTAGACTTCACCCGATTCTCACCCGACTAAAACCCAACCGCTCTTCCATTATGACGCTTGTCGCTGGCGCCGAGACGCTCTCCGCTCTTGGGGTCAATCATGATGCACTCGCCGTCGCTCCAGTAGGGATCCCAGGTTTCCTCGCCCCGGACACCGAACTCGATGTGGTATCCCATTCCTTCCAGTGCCTTCACGGTGTCCGGAGAAAAGCCTTCTTCCAGGTAGGCGACGTCCGGCAACCATTGCTGATGGAAGCGCGCGGCGTTGACCGCCTCCTGAATATTCATGCCGTAGTCCACCACTCCCATGAAGATGTTGGCCACCGTGCTGATGATCCGCGGTCCGCCGGGAGAACCCATCACCAGGAACAGTTTGTCATCTTTTAGCACGATCGTCGGCGCCATCGCTGAAAGCGGGCGCTTGCCTGGCCCAATTGCATTGGCCGGGCCCTGGATGAGTCCAAACACGTTGGGCGCGCCTGGTTTGGAGGAAAAGTCGTCCATCTCATCGTTGAGCAGAAAGCCCAGACCCTCGGCAGTCACACGGGAGCCGAAGCTGTTGTTCAAAGTAGTCGTGACTGCAACCGCATTCCCAGCCGGATCGACCACGGAATAGTGTGTGGTCTGGTCGGGCTCGGGCAGTGCGCCTGGCTGAGGATGAAGCGCCGCGTACTGTTCCAACTGAGTGAAGATCGCCGGTCTCCGCAGATCCTTACTCACATTCGCGTGGTCCGGATCGATCGATTCCCGCCAGGCGGTCGCGTAACGCTTGTCGATCAGCTGGGCCACCGGTATTTTCGAGAAGTCGGGATCGCCCAGAAACTCCGCTCGATCGAAGAACGCGCGCCGGAAAGCCTCCAGGGTCAGATGAATCGCGGGAGCCGGCCGTTCCCTCGAATTCGCCAGGTGGTAGCCCTCGAGAATATTGAGGATTTCGATCAGGGCGATCCCGCCCGACGACGGCGGCGGCGCGCTGATGATTTCGTATCCGCGATAGCTTCCCCGCACCGCCTCGCGTTCTTTGACTTCATAATTCGCCAGATCGTCGGCTGTAATCAGGCCTCCACCCTTCTGCACCGAGGCCGCCAACGCACGAGCCATTTCGCCGTGATAGAAGTCGTCAGGCTTGCTGACGATTCGCTGCAGAGTGCGCGCCAGTTCAGGTTGCCGGAAGATTTCGCCAGCCGTGTAATAGTTTCCATCCCGCAGAAAGATGCGTCGCGACTCGGGGAATTCAGCCAGATGCTTATCGTCGCGAAGCTCCTTTGCGTCCGAAGCAGTCAGGGCAAATCCGTCCTGCGCCAGCTTGATCGCCGGAGCCATGACCTGTTCCAGCGTCAATTTTCCGTATTTCTTCTCGGCATACACCATGCCGGCGACCGACCCTGGCACTCCGATGGCTTTGTATCCAACTGTGCTGGCACCTTTAATGACGTTCCCCTGTGCGTCCTGATACATATTCGCCGTCGCGGCCGCCGGGGCCTTCTCGCGATAGTCGATAAAGCGCGTCTTGCCGTCCGCCATGCGGATGAGCATGAAGCCGCCGCCACCTAAATTCCCCGCCCTGGGGTTTACCACCGCGAGCGCGAATCCGACGGCCACCGCGGCATCTACCGCGTTGCCGCCTGCCTTCATCACCTGCACCCCGGCGCGCGACGCCAAGCCATGAATGCTGGCTACCATGCCGCGCGATGCCTGCACCGGGATGACGGCCGCGCCAGAGGCTTGGGCCGTCGCTGCTCCGGTTGAAACCAAGAGCAGCAGAATGAATAACTTGCAGTGAGAGCGCATAGAAGATGGGACTGTCAGAGGCTAGCCTAGCGGATAAGGGAGAGTCAAATGATGGGTCTCTTTTCGTACTTTGCGCGATTTCCTTGGCGGTCTTTGCGTTAAAGGCTTTAACCGCAAAGGGCGCAAAGGACGCAAAGAAACGCTAGCGCTTTTTCACCGACTGATTTCTTGGGTTTCCTACTGGTCTTTCCGGTCTTTGCCTTCGACGCCACCATCTCGTAGGACTGCTGCAACAAATCCTTCAACTCGGACCAGGGCAAAACATCCAGACGCTCCAGCGAAACCCATTTGTAGCGGCCTACGTAGGGTGCGGGACCAATTCCCTCCTGTTCCACCAATTCGACGAAGGTTTCCGGGGCGCATTTGAAGGTCAGGCGCTGTGGTACCGAACCCAGCCACAAAGCTGCAAAAATCTTGCCACCGACTTTGAAGCAAAGGTCGTCTCCCCACTGTAAATTCTCGGTGGCATGGGGGAAATCGAGACAGAAGCGGCGGATCAGTTCAACGTTCATTTTTTTCGCATCCCTGTGAATCGCGGTTTTTGGGAAGGTCTTGGGAAGGGCAACAGTTTAGTCGTGCCGCCAGAACTGAAGCCGTGCCCTTCCCGAGCCTTGCCTTTCCTGGCCGTACCCCTCCCGCTTTTATGCGCGATCACCACCGTGCAGTTAAAGCTTCTTGATTACCGTGGCCTTGCTGTAGGCCACGCGAAATCCCAGCCGTTCCGCGTTGCGTTGCGAAGTTGATCCGCCCTGAGTCACGATCACGGCCACCTCGCAGCCTGCCTGCGCCGCCACTTGCATCCGCAGACGCAGTAAGGTCGTTTGCAGCCCGCGGCCACGAAACTCTGGCAGTGTTCCCGCGCCAAACAGCGCGACGACTTTATGCTCGGGGATGAGCAATCCGGCGCCGCAAGCTACCGTTTTGCCCTCCGCCTCGGCCACAAAGAGCAGGGCTCCTTCCATCTGAAATATCGGAGTGACCATGGCCGCGAAATCGCCGGGCGCGTCTCCGTTGGGAAAGAAACTGCGCTCCAGAATGCCGGAAAAGGTCTCAGCCTCTTCCTTCCTGCCCGGACGAATCACGG
Organism: Terriglobia bacterium; assembly: GCA_963734265.1. Classification (GTDB taxonomy): domain Bacteria; phylum Acidobacteriota; class Terriglobia; order Terriglobales; family Acidobacteriaceae; genus JAIQFF01. The sequence continues at coordinate 424,105 of CAVTGN010000002.1, read as the reverse complement.
ATTCCCGCCGGCGCCGGTCCCATGTCCTCGGTTCCTTCCAGTCGGCGATAGAGAACGTTATTGAGCTCGAGCAGACCGTACTCGCGCTCCTTCACCAGTTCCAGCAGCGTGGCATCGCTCAATGGACATAGGTCGAACTGGGAGGGCGCGCCGCGGGAGCGGTAGAACTCCTCCAACCGATCCAGGTCGGCGGTTGAAACCGGCCCCGCAAAACCCATCCCGACCGCGCGGCCGATGAGCGAACCGACGCCTGCGAAAATCATGTGGCCGCCGCTGATTGGTTCCGCGGCAGCATTTATCTCCGGGCGCAACTTCTGGTAAAGGCCGGCATAGTGCACCTGTGGCATTTCTTCCGCAGCCTCTAAACGGCGAGCGAATGCCTTGTCTACAAATTCCATGGGAGACAATCCTTTCTGGTTTTAGAAACACAGCAATCAAGACGCGAAATGGCGCGCACACTTACGCGCGTCTTTCCGGTTAAGCCACCAGCGGATTTAGAGGACGGCAGTCATAGGCGGAAAAAACTTTAACCTGCGAAAACAAAGATCCTGCGAAACAAAGATAATGTTTCAAGTCCCGATTTTCAACCCGGAAGATTTTGGCGGTTTATCTCAGACCTGCTCCCGCGCCTCGCCCAGCATCACGCTTACATCCATCTTCTTCTTGTCGCGATATATGGTGAGCCTAACGGTGTCGCCTGCGCGATGATTGTTCATCACCTGGCTGAGGTCCTGCTGGTCCCGAACGTCCTGACCGTCGATGGCGACGATCAAATCACCGCCTACCATGATCGGGATGTTCCCCAGATAAGCCCGCTCGCTGCCGCCACGCAGCCCGGCGCGGTCTGCCGCTCCGCCGGGCACGACTTGCACGACCAGCAATCCGCTATCAGCGGCCAGTCCCATCTGCTCGGCCAATTCGGGAGTAATCGGAATCGTCCGGACTCCCGAGCGCGGGACGCCGCACGCGCCCGAGAGTGACCAGATCATTCAGCACGGCTTTGGCGGTGTTCACGGGAATGGCAAAACCGATGCCCGCGCTCTGACCTACGCTGGAGGCGATCATCGTATTAATCCCGATCACCTCGCCATGCCAGTTGAGCAATGGGCCGCCCGAATTGCCGGGATTGATTGCCGCGTCGGTCTGAATGGCTTCGTCGATCTGCATGCCATCGGGCTCCTGCACCGGGCGGATCGAACTGATGATTCCCCGCGTCATGGTGCCCGAAAGCCCGAAGGGATTGCCGATGGCATACACCTTCTGTCCCACCTGCAGATTCCGCGAGTCGCCGAGCACCATGGGGGTGAATTCCGCGCCCTTGATCTGAAGCACCGCCAGATCGTGGGAGCGGTCGGTGCCGATGACGGTGGCGCGGAATTTCTTGCGGTTGTGCAGCGTCACCTCGACCTGCCGGGCTTCGGCGATCACGTGATAGTTGGTGAGCACGTGACCTTCTTTATCGATGATGAAACCCGATCCCTGGCCCTCCTGCGGCACCAGACCATAGAAAAAATCGAAGGCCATGGCTCGCGAAGTAATGTTCACCACCGAATCGATGTTCTTGCGGTAGACGCTGATGTTGTTCTGTTCTTCGTTGTCGAAGGGTTCGGGCGTAGCCGCCTCGGTGATATTCACTTTGTTACTGGGACGGCCAAGCCAGTCCGTCGGATGGAACTGACCCGATCGGTAGGTGGTGAAGAAATAAAACGCGCCGGCGAAGATTACTGCCAGCAGGATGGTTCGCAACAGCCTCATGTCCAAAGACCTTCCGTTACCAATTCTAAATCCTCTCAAGCAGCAAGAACTGTGTGGGGGCAGCCGCCCTCGACTGCCCGGCGGAGCAAAGCTCCGCAATTTTGTGGCGATCTGAGTAAAACACTGTCGAGCTGCGCTCGACTGGACAGCCGGGAGCGGCTGTCCCCCGTGGCTCTTGCCAACTCCAGGCTTAAGCTTCCTTCTTCAGATCGGCGTAAATTTCCTTTACCTGGCGTCGGGTTTCATCCAGCGACCCTGAGTTATCGACCACAAAGTCGGCGGCTTTGATCTTTTCTCCATCTGGAAGCTGTGCCGCCATACGGCGACTCACCTCGCGACGTGCTGTCTCCTCATCCACGTTCAGGCGCCGAGCCCAGCGTTCGATACGCTGCTCCGGATGGCAGGTCACCACGATCAGCCGGTCGAGCCTCTTCGCCATATCGGCTTCGAGGATAAGCGCCGCCTCCACCAAAGCGATGGCATGGGGATCGCGCTCAGCCACCTCTTTCATCCACTCCTCTTGTCTGCGAATCACCGCCGGATGAACGATCTGATTCAGTTCCTGAACCCGGGAAGGTTTGCTTCCGAAAGCTAATTCGGCCAAGCGGGCCCGGTTTACGCTGCCTCCGGGATCGAGGATTCCGGCGCCAAAGTGGGCTACTACGTCCTGATAAACCGCGTCGCCGGGCTGCATGAGCTGATGTGCAATCTCGTCGGCCTGGATGACGTGGGCTCCGAGCGCGGCAAACATTTCGCCCACCACGGATTTGCCCGCGGCAATGCCGCCGGTCAAACCGACCTTCAGCACTTCAGGCGTGCTCCGCGGCTAATGCCGGGATGCGCGAACCTCTCCGCATCTTGGCCGCCTTGACGGTGTTTGACATCAGCATGGCAATAGTCAGCGGTCCCACGCCGCCGGGCACAGGCGTAATCGCTCCCGCCACTTCAGCAACTTCCGGGTGCACGTCGCCCACCAGCGTCGAGCCTTTCGTCCGGAAGCTTTCTTCTCTTTTGACGTTGCCTGCGAACAAACGGTCGAACTCAGCGCGATCCGTTACCTTATTCATGCCTACGTCGATCACGGTCGCCCCGGGCTTTACGAAATCACGTGTAATCATTCCCGCGCGGCCAATGGCGGCCACCAGAATGTCGGCCCGCCGGCAAACTCCGGGAAGATCGCGGGTCTTGGAGTGGCAGACAGTCACCGTCGCATTGGCGTTGATCAGCAGCATGGCGACCGGCTTGCCGACAATGTCGCTCCGGCCCACGACCACTGCCTCCTGCCCAGCCACGCCGATTCCACTGCGCTTGAGAATCTGCATGATGCCCGCCGGCGTGCATGGCACCAACCCCGGTCGCTGGGTGGAAAGAAAGCCCACGTTGACGGGATGGAAGCCGTCCACGTCTTTGGCTGGGTCCACCGCCATCAGAATCTTCTTGGAATCGACCTGAGGCGGCAGCGGAAGCTGCACCAGGATGCCGTCAATGTCGTCACGCCGGTTCAAGCGCAAAACCAGGTCCAGCAGTTCTTCGGTGGAAATCGTGTCGGGCGGAGTCAGCTGTTCGCTGTAAATTCCCACTTCTTCACAACTCTTTACTTTTCCACGCACGTAGATTTCAGACGCAGGATTGTGCCCGACCAGGATGACGGCCAGACCGGGGCGCATTCCCGCAGATGTCATGCTTTTGACCTCGGAAGCCACTTCCGCCCGGATTTCGGCGGCGATCTTGTTACCGTCCAGAATGGTGGCTGCCATGAAGTCTCGCCTCCCGCATGAGATCAAGTCGGAAAACTTATCGTAACGCAGCTTTCAGCTTTCAGCTATCAGCTCTCAGCTAGCTCCGAGCCAAAATGCGGGGGCGCGCGCCGGATCCTTCAGGACTGTAGTCCGTCAGGATGACGCCGGCAGACTGGAACGCTGACAGCTGAAAGCTGATAGCTGACGGCTGAGACCTTTAGGCGTAAAATCTGTCCCATGATTCCCCAAGATTTGCTCGACATACTGGTTTGCCCGGTCTGCAAGAAGCCCCTGGTCCTGAAGGATGAGGGACAGACGTTAAAGTGCGGCGAGTGTCGCCGGGCGTACCCGATTCGCGATGACATCCCGATTCTGCTGGTGGATGAGGCGGTAACCGAACCCTCCTGAAAGCCATATTCTGTCGTCCCAGAACGACACAACGTGTCAATCCCGTTATGGAACGAGACGGACCAATATGGCCCGTTCGTGCCACTCCGATTTGTCACCAAAAAATCACGGGCGCCTGCAACTTGCCGCATTGTAAGGGGTTTAAGAAACCAATCCGCTGCTGCGAACGTATATAGAACAGTGGGCTGGATGCGGCACCAAAATTGCATGCAACGTTGATGGCAGCTAGTGAGTCTAATGCAGTAGAGAAGGTCAAGGTCGGAGGTGATAACGACCATGAAAGATAGATTCTCCAGTACCGAGCTGACGGCTCTGCGAAACGATCTGTTGCAGGGAGGCCTGATCGATTCGCGCGAAGCCGCTGAACTCCTGCAAGTCTTCCTCATGGGACGTGGCTACGGAGTGTCGCCTCAAGCAGCCATGGACGCCGTGGGCCGGGTTGAAATGTCGGGCTGCTCCATGCCCGTGCTGCAAAAAGAGCTGGAGGGTCTGGCTCTGGTGATGTAAGCGGTGACCAAGAGTATGTAAGAAATCTACGGGAACCTCAGAACCAAGCCGTTCCCGCAAGGTGATAAAGACGAATAAGCCGGGCTAACCAGCCCGGCGTTTGTTTTTTAGAGAAAAGCTTTCAGCTGCTCAGCCTTAGCTTTCAGCCGGCCCAATTTACCAAGTCAACTGCGTCTCGCTGGATGCTTAAGCTAAAAGCCAAAGGCTGAGAGCTGAAGGCCTTCTCACTCGTACCTCAAACTCTCCACCGGATCCAGTTTCGCTGCCCGCGTCGCGGGAAGGGTTCCAAAGATCACGCCCACCAAAGAAGAAACCACGATGGCAACGATGGCGGACAATCCCGAGATCGGGATGCGGTACTCGGTCAGGAAGCGCACGGAATAGGGCAGAGCCAAACCGATGACCACGCCGATCAGCCCGCCGACCAGAGAAATCGTCATGGCTTCGGCCAGGAACTGAAAACGGATTTCGCGGTTGGTGGCTCCCAGAGCCTTGCGAATGCCAATTTCCCGGATGCGTGAACTTACCGTCGCCAGCATGATGTTCATGATGCCGATGCCGCTGACCAGGAGCACCACCGCTGCAACCAGCAGCAACACCAGGGTCAGAGCATTGGCGGTCTTCTCCGCCAGCACCACCAACTGGGTGAGATTCATCACGTTATAAACCGACTCGGCCCGATGCCGGCTCTGAATGACTCGCCGAATCTGGTCCGTCGCCGGCTGGACCATGGCCGGATCTGCCGCCGAGAAATAGATCTGTTTTACGGTCGGAGTGTCAGTAAAGTAGCGGCTGACCGTGTAGGGAATCAGCATGGTGTAGTCGACAACCTCGGTTTGTCCGAAGGTGTCGACCCGTTCGCGGAACGTCCCCACGATGGTAAAAGGCAAGCCGCTCAGCTTGATGATTTTGCCGATCGCCTCGGCTTGCGACCCGAAAAGCTCGTCGGCCATTTTCTGCGTGATCACGCCGACCTTGTTGTGTTGCTGCTCGTCCTGCTCGTCGAAAAACCTGCCGGTCACGATGACCAGATTGCGCACTACCCGATAGTCGGGAAAAACCCCGAGCACCGAAATATCGCGCTCTTTACCGCCGCCCACTGGAACCCGGTCGCTCAGCGAAACCACGGGAGACGCCGCGATGATGCCCGGCACTTCCTCCAGGGCAGCTTTCATGTCGTCGATGGTCAGCGGGTCGGGAGTGACGTTGGCGATGCGCTGGCTTCCACTCTGGTATTCCGCCTCAATCTGATTCGTCCCGATAGCCTGAATCTGGTTCAGCACATACTGCTTGCCGGTCATGCCAATTGTCACGACCAGAATCAGCGAGGCGGTGCCGATCACCATCCCCAAAGCGGTGAGTGCGAACCTGACCTTGTTGCTGCGGAAAGTCTCGTAAGCGAAACTCAGAATCTCGCTGTAAACCAGCTTCGGGGGGCGTCGTTCCGGCGCGGTGGTGGTGGCAGTCGCCATTCGTATTCGGTTAGATGCTAGCCGCTTCGGGTTCGAGGCGCAATTACGGAGATGAATCTCCTGGCCAATGCCCGTTCAACGGCCCTTTTTTACCACCAAGGACACGAAGTTACACGAAGGGAATCCCTGTTTTTGCCTGTTCATTCCTTCGTGTAACTTCGTGTCCTTGGTGGTTCATGCATTTTGGTACCGGCCACCCGCCCAACTACGCAAATCCGCAATTCAAGGATTAAACTAGAGTAAGGAAGGCAATCATCTATGAACAGTTTCGGCAGCCGCTCCGTCCTCCGCGTGGGCAGCAAGGAATACGAAATTTACCGTCTCAAGGCGCTGGACGAAAACGGAGTTTCCACAAAACATCTTCCCTACTCTCTGCGCATTCTCCTGGAAAACCTGTTGCGCACCGAAGACGGCCGCAACGTGACCGAGAACGACATCCGGGCTCTGGCCGCCTGGAACAGCAAATCGAAGCCGGACAAGGAAATCGCTTTCACGCCCAGCCGGGTGTTGCTGCAGGATTTTACCGGCGTGCCCGCGGTAGTCGATCTCGCGGCCATGCGCGATGCCATGAAGCGGCTGTCCGGCGATCCTGGTTTGATCAATCCACTGCAGCCGGCGGAATTGGTGATTGATCACTCGGTGCAAGTCGACGAATTTGGCACGCCCCAATCCTTTCAGTTCAATGCGGAACTGGAATTCCTGCGCAACAAAGAGCGCTACGCTTTTCTACGCTGGGGCCAAACCGCGTTTCGCAATCTGGCTATTGTGCCGCCCGATACCGGCATCGTTCATCAGGTGAATCTCGAATATCTGGCGCGAGTGGTTTTCGTGCAGGAACAGAACGGCCGTCGCACTGCTTACCCGGATACTCTGGTCGGCACCGATTCCCACACCACCATGATTAACGGTCTTGGCGTGCTGGGATGGGGCGTCGGCGGCATCGAAGCCGAGGCCGCCATGCTGGGACAGCCCGTCTCCATGCTGATCCCGCAAGTCGTAGGCGTAAAGCTCACCGGCAAGCTTCACCAGGGCGCGACCGCTACCGATCTGGTTCTGACCATCACCGAAATGTTGCGCAAGCATGGCGTGGTGGGAAAGTTCGTGGAATATTTCGGACCCGGACTTCAGGAGCTGGCACTCGCAGATCGCGCCACCATCGGCAACATGTCGCCCGAGTACGGCGCTACCTGCGGCATTTTCCCGGTAGACAAAGAAACTCTAACCTACCTCCGCCTCACCGGCCGTTCCGAAGAACAGATTGCTCTGGTCGAAGCCTACTGCCGCGAACAAGGAATGTTCCACGACGAGAAAACTCCCGACGCCGAATACTCCGAGCTGCTGACTCTCGATCTGGCCACCGTCGAATCGAGCCTCGCCGGTCCCAAGCGGCCTCAAGATCGTGTGGCGCTCTCGCAGGCGGGAGAATCGTTCCGGATCGCGCTGCCCTCGCTGATGAAGCCGAAGTCCGCCGCAAAGACCACGGCGCCGTCCAGTTGTGGCTTCCGGAAGCGCGCCTTCCGGTAGCGTTCCCAAGCAGGTCGATCGCTGGGAGCAGGAGGGTGGAAGCCCCACCGCGGTCGGAAGCGAGGACACATTGCACGAGGAACACGTGCGCGGCGATGTGAAGCAGTCCTTGCGCCACGGCAGCGTCGTTATCGCCGCGATCACCAGTTGCACCAATACGTCGAATCCATCGGTGATGGTGGCGGCCGGTCTGGTCGCGAAAAAAGCGGTCGAGAAAGGGATGACGGTGCCGCCGTGGGTAAAGACGTCGCTCGCTCCGGGCTCCAAGGTGGTCCGCGATTATCTGGAAAAAGCCGAGCTGCTTCCTTACCTCGAAAAAATCAAATTCCACATCGTCGGATACGGCTGCACCACCTGCATCGGCAACTCCGGGCCGTTGCCCAAGGAAGTTTCAGAGGTGATCGACGAGAAGGACCTGGTGGTCGCTTCGGTTCTTTCCGGCAATCGGAATTTTGAAGGCCGGATCAACTCCGAAGTCCGTGCCAATTATCTGATGTCGCCGCCGCTGGTGGTGGCCTTCGCCCTGGCCGGACGAATCGACCTTGACCTCCGCAAAGATGCAATCGGCAAGGGAAAAGACGGCCAGCCGGTCTACCTCGCCGACCTCTGGCCGGCGCAGCGCGAAGTGGAAGAGACCATTCGCAAATCCATTTCCTCCGACATGTTCACTCGCAGCTACGGCGAGGTCTACCACGGCGACGACCGCTGGCGCGGGCTGCCCGTTCCCAAAGGCGAGACTTATTCCTGGGAAAAAGACTCCACCTACATTCGCCGCGCTCCGTACTTCGACGACATGTCGCTGCAACCCGCGCCGGTCGACGACATCAAAGGCGCCCGCGTGCTGGCTGTGCTCGGCGACAGCGTCACCACCGATCACATTTCGCCGGCCGGTTCCATCAAGAAAGACAGCCCCGCCGGAAAATACCTGATCGAGCACGGCGTGAAGCCGGTTGACTTCAACTCTTACGGATCGCGCCGCGGCAATCACGAAGTCATGGTGCGCGGCACGTTCGCCAATGTGCGACTGCGTAACCGGATGGTTCCCAACCTCGAAGGCGGATTCACCCGTCATCTCCCCGACGGTGCGGAGATGTCGATCTTCGACGCTTCCGAAAAATACATTGCCGAGGGCGTTCCGCTGGTGATCCTGGCCGGAAAAGAATATGGTTCCGGCTCCTCGCGCGACTGGGCGGCGAAAGGGCCGCTCCTGCTGGGCGTGCGCGCCGTGATCGCGGAAAGTTACGAGCGCATTCATCGCTCGAACCTGGTGGGCATGGGCATTCTGCCGCTGCAATTCCTCTCGGGAGAAACCGCACAGTCGCTCGGGCTGACCGGAGAAGAAATCTTTGAAATTTCCGGCGTTAGCGAACTGGTGCGAAAGTTCGCGCCCGGAAGACAGGTGAAAGTGCGCACGACATCCACTGGCAAAACCGCCGAGTTCAGCGCCCTGGTGCGAATCGACACACCGCAGGAGGCGCAGTACTACGCCAATGGCGGCATTCTGCAGTTCGTCCTCCGCCAGTTAATTGCCAGCAAGCCAACCCCGGTCCACGCGTGAGGGGAAGCTGGGACAAGCGTAGAGACGTTGCTTGCAACGTCTTGCCTACGTCTCTACAGGTCGTAGCGGTAGCGGTTCGCGCTCACCCATGAACCCGGCTCTAATCGAAATCCGAAATCTGACCAAAATCTTCCCCCTCGGGGAGTCGATGTTCGGCGCCACCGCCAAGGGCGAAGTCCGCGCCGTCAACGACGTGTCGCTCGACATCTACCCCGGCGAGACTCTCGGCCTGGTCGGCGAATCGGGATCGGGAAAGAGCACGCTTGGGTCGTCTTGTGCTGCGCCTGATAGAACCGAGTTCCGGCAGCATACGTTTCGAAGGCCGCGACCTGCGAGCCGCGAGCCACCGTGAAATGCGCCGCCTTCGCCGCGATATGCAGATCATCTTCCAGGACCCCTTCGGTTCGCTCGATCCAAGAATGAATGTGGAAGACATCATCAGCGAACCGCTGGTCATTCACGAGAAAATGACTCTGACCGCGCGCCGCGCCCGGCTTGCCGAACTGCTTCGAGCCGTCGGCCTCGACCCGTCCATCCTGCCCCGGTTCCCGCACGAATTCAGCGGCGGACAGCGGCAGCGCATCGGAATCGCCCGCGCCCTGGCCTTGCGCCCCAAGTTCATCGTCGCTGACGAACCGGTTTCTGCGCTGGATGTCAGCGTCGGAGCGCAGATTGTCAATCTGCTGTCGCAACTGCAACGCGAGTTTGGCCTGACTTATCTCTTCATCTCGCACTCGATGCCGGTAGTGCGCTACCTGGCAACGCGCATCGCCGTCATGTACCGCGGAAAAATTGTTGAGGTGGGAGATACGCGGCAAATCACGGAGCAGCCGCAGCACCCATACACTCGCACCCTGTTGCAAGCCACCCCAGAAATCGCCGTCTGATCGTAGCGCCGGCGTCCCGCCGGCTGTCCGGCGGGCATCCTGCCCGCCGCCAATACAAGCTAATGAGATCACCCACCCGCCGCTCGTTGGGTTATCCTTTACTCCCATTTTGGAGGCAACATGAAACTGCACCTAGCCGTGCTCATCCTTTGTACCGCCGCATTCGCCCAGCAGTCTAAGAATCCTGTCACTGACACCCTGCGTGACGCTCTCGCCGGCCGTCAGAAAAACACGGTCGCCGCCATCGACGAAATGCCCGCCGACAAGTTCGGCTTCAAACCCACGCCAGACCAGATGTCGTTCGGCCATCTCGCCACTCACATCGTCGAGAGCAACTATTTCTTCTGCTCCAAGGTCGGGGACGTTCCCGCGCCGAAGGTGGAGGAACTGACCGAAACCGCGTCCAAGGACAAACTGGTGGCTGCGGTGAAAGCTTCGTTTGATTTCTGCGGCACCGCTCTTGCCAAAGCCGAAGACTCCAAACTCGGTGATCCAATTCAGGATTTCGCCGGCAAGCCGCGCGTGCGGGCCTGGGCCGCTCTCGCCACCGCCAGCAGTTGGGCGGATCATTACGGAGCTGCCGCCATGTATCTCCGGCTGAGCGGCTTGGTGCCGCCTTCGGCGCAAAAGAAGCCGGAAGAAACCAAGAAATGAAAGGGGAGCGGCCCGCGGGCGTCACCGCAATCGCAGTCGCGTTCCTACTGGCCGCTGCTTACTTGCTGGTGATTGGCCTGACCATGCTGGCCCGTCCCGGACTGATCTCCATGGCCGCGGGTGCGCCATTGCTGGGCGGGCTTGAACTGGCCGGCCCCTACATGTTCCTGCTCATCGCGTTGCTCGGCATCGTGGTCGGGCTCGGGCTCCTGCGACTCTATAACTGGGCTCGCTGGGCGGCCATTCTTGCCGCTGCGATCGGAGTGTTGTTTCTGCTGCCCGACGTTTCGAGCGCGGTACTCGATTTTCATTTCGGAAAGCTGGCGTGGGGTGGGCTTGGGACAATTGTGCGGGTGATGATCGTCTGGTATTTGTTTCAGGAGCCGGTGCAGGTCGTCTTCACAACTAAGTAGATGGCGGTCTTCTTTAAAATCGAAGCCAAATTCAAAAGCCGCGAAACAAGAAATCCTGCCCAGGCTCGCCCGATTACTCTTCCTCTTCCTTCACGTCCCCACGCGCCGCCTTTGCCTTTTCCACGATCTTCTCCTGAAGCATGCCGGGCACGGTGTCGTAGTGATGCATTTCCATGTTGAAACTCCCCCGGCCCTGGGTCATTGAGGTGAGATCAACGCCGTAGGTCAGCATCTCGGCCATGGGCACTTCGGCCTTTACCACCGTGTTGCCGCCTTTGTTGTCCATGCCCTGGATGCGTCCGCGGCGGCTGTTGAGGTCGCCCATGATGCTGCCGGCGAAGTCGTCGGGTACGGTGATCTCGACTGCCATGACCGGCTCGAGAAGCGACGGCTTGGCTACTTCCATGGCTTTCTTGAACGCGATGCGGCCAGCCATCTGGAACGACATGTCGTTCGAATCCACATCGTGATAAGACCCGTCGTAGAGGATCACCCTGAAAATCCACCACCGGAAATCCCGCCAGATATCCGCGGGCGGCTGCATCCTTGATTCCCTTTTCAATGGCGGGAATATAGTTCTTGGGAATCGAGCCGCCGAAAATGTCGTTCACAAACTCGAACTCGCCGCCGCGGGGCAGCGGTTCCATCTTGATTTTGCAATCGCCGTACTGGCCGTGTCCGCCGGTTTGCTTCTTGTGTTTTCCCTGGACATCGGCCTTGCCGCGAATGGTCTCCCGGTACGGCACCTTGGGCGCCTTTAAGACCACCTCGGTGTGATATCGCTTCTTCATCTTGGAGACAACCACTTCAATATGCTGCTGGCCAGTGCCGGCGATCAGGAATTCCTTGGTCTGAGGATCGCGGAAGAAACGCAGCATTGCATCTTCTTCCATCAGCTTGTGGATGCCGGGGCCGAGCTTGTCTTCATCGGCGCGGCTCTTGGGTTCGATCGCGAAGGTGATCGCCGGCTCCGGCAGCTTCACTCGCGGATACTGAATCGGCGCCGACTTGTCTCCCAGAGTGTCACCCGTCAATGTGTCTTTTAATTTGGCCACGGCTCCAATGTCGCCCGCATGCAATTCGGTCACCGGCACGGCAGTTTTTCCCTGCATGATGGAAATGTGCGCCATCTTTTCCTGCGATCCCCGGCTGTAGTTCACCACCGTGGCATCGTTTTTGAGCACGCCGGAGAAAACTTTGAAGTAGGAGATGCGCCCGGCGAAGGGATCGGAGACGGTCTTGAAGACATAGAGCGAAACCGGCTCGGTATCGGCTTCGTGCCGCTTGGGAGGCTCTCCATTCGTGGAGGACGCCGGATCGCCTTGCACCCACTCGTGCTCCGAAGGCGCCGGGGTGTAGTCCACGATGAAGTCCATCACCCGGTCGGCGCCAATATTGCCCAGCCCGGACCCGAAAATCACGGGGAAAATCTTGTCCTCGCGAATGGCGTTGTGCAGCGCCGGTATGAGGTCTTCTTCGGGGATAGTTCCCTTCTCGAAGAATTCCTCCAGCAGCGCGTCATTGCCTTCGGCTACAAGTTCCACCAGCTTTTCGTGCTGCGCCTGGGCTTCGTCCTTCATGTCGGCGGGAATTTCGGTTTCTTTCCCTTTGCCATTCCCGCCCATTTCGTACGTATAAGCCTTCATGGTGACCAGATCGACCACGCCGCGAAAATTCTTCTCTTTTCCAATGGGCAACTCGAGTGGAATTACTGCTCGTCCGAACGCATTGGTAAGAGATTCAAGCACGCGCTCGGCGTCGGCGCGATCGCGATCCATGCGGCTGGCCACAATCAGTCGCGGCGTCTGATATTCCTCGCAGTAGTTCCACACCCGCTGGGTAACAACTTCCACGCCGGCCACGCCGTCGACGACGACAATTGCGGCGTCCACCACCGGCAGCACCAGCTTGGCTTCGTGGACGAACATGTTGAACCCAGGAGTGTCCACGATATTGATTTTCGTCTTGCCCCACTCCACATGCGCCAGTCCGGCCGAAATAGACATCTTGCGGGCAATTTCTTCCTCGTCGTAATCGGTTGTGGAGGTGCCGTCGTCCACGCGGCCCATGCGCTGGCTCGCGTTTCCTGCATAGAGCATGGCGGAAACCAGCGAGGTCTTGCCCGCGTGTCCATGCCCAATTACCGCCACATTCCGGATATTCGCGCCTTCATAAACCTTCACGGGTTCGCTCCTTTACCTCAGATCCGTTTCCGAGCCACCTAAGGACAGGTCTCCGCCTGCCCAGCCGAGCCGCGCTCGGCAGTTGTAACGGGATTGTCGATTAGGGGCTCATAGTAGGACGCAGAAGAAGAGGCCAACTTATAGACCGAAGCCGGCCAGCCTGTCAAAACCAGAGGATGCTACCACAGCGGAATTTGGCCGCTCAAGCCGGAGAGCACGTGGGACGAGCGACTTGCAAGCCAGCATGACATCCTGAAGTAGAGGCGGTTGACTGAGTTACTCGGTTTGCGGCGCTGCAAGCGTAAGTTGCACAGCTTGATGATCATGCTCGCCGAGCGTGACCGTCTTTGCTTCAGAGGTTGTCGCGGGCGCGGCGGGTGAAACCGAAGGCATTCTGGCGGTGATCTTGTATTTTCCTGGAGCCAGATTGTTAAGAATAAAGTGACCATTCTGGTCGGTGATGGTGCCGCCCGCGCGTATTCGGTTATACGGGGTCTCAGGATCGGGTTTGGCCCGAACCTCCGCGCCGGCGACTGGTTTGTCGTCCGAGGTTACCTCCCCTTCAAGTTGCGCGCTCGCCGAACTGAGCACGATCTCTAACGTTCCACCAGAGGAACCCTTCTCCACCTCCAGGCCGTCCTGCAGGGCGTCCTTCGCTCCGATGCGCGCTGACTTCACGTACCAGCCTTGATCCGCCCCGAAGACCCGGAGCGCATAGTTGCCATCGAGAACGTCGGAAATCTGGAATGATCCGTCCTGCTTAGCCTTGGCAAAATCGAAACTCGCGGTGTCGCTGTCGCTTATAGGCTCCAGATCAACCCGAATTCGGTCGAGGGCATTCAGCCCCGGACTGGCGGACACGATCCGTCCGCGTATAGTTATGCCTTTGCCAAACGCGATCACCACTGAGTCAAGGTTCTCGTTGCCAACCTCGATCTTCTGCTGCGCCCTGTGATGGACGTCGGTATCGTTTTCCACGGCGCTGAGGACATAGCTCCCAGGGGGAACGCCTTTGATACTGAATTCCCCCGTGGCGCTGGTACTCGCGTTGAAATCATCGCTCCAGCCCGCCTCGGACACGGAGAGCTCAAGATAGGCATGGGTCGCCGGCCTGCCATCCACTGCGATGACGTGTCCGGCGACCTGGACCGTTTTCACATGGCGCATGGCAAAATCGGCATCCACTTCCTCTCCCGGACCAAGCACGAGGGATTGCGCCTGATCGACCTGGATAACTCCAGGGTAGAAGACCGGAGCATACTGGCTGCCGAGATAAAGCCGGGCAGTCCAATTCAAGTCATTGTCATCACTCGTCGCGCCGAAGTACCGCGCGTAGTCAGATTCCGCCGCCTTCAGGTAGTATTCGCCGGGTTTTAGCCCGAATATTCGATACTGGCCACGATCGTCGGTCACAGCGCCGGACGAGGACATCAACTGTTCTTTCTTCATTGATGGATAGTCCTCTTTCTCTTCGGCGCTCGGCTTGCGCAATGCCGTGATCGCCACTCTCGCCATCGGCTCACCGCTCTCATCGACGACCCGCCCCGTGACCACGGCCGCCCGCACCAGCCGGAACACAGCGTCATTGACCTCCTGGCCGGGCGCAAGCGTCAACATTGCCCCGCCACTCATTCCTTTAGCCTGATACTGCTGGGCGATGTAGCCCGCGTGGGAAGCTGAAAAAAGGTACCGGCCGGGAGTGATCTTCTCGATTTCGAAGTGACCGGCACTGTCGGTATTGGCCGCGAATGCTTGAGGATGAGAGCTTTCGTTTTCGCTCCAGCAGGATAACCCGCGAGGATCTGATGGGAGAGCCCTCGGCCGCGGTTATTACCTGGCCGGAAACCGTGCACAGAGCCGGCTCTTTCGCGGTCCTTTCGGCTTGTGGAGCGGCCTGGGCGGCCGAGGCCAATACCAGGGCCAATCCGACGTTTGCCGAGACAAAGGCGCGCATCGCAGGTACGCTCCGTCGCTTTCGGCTGCCTATTTTCGCAAGCCGAGGAGCAAAAGGGAAGGGCGGTCCTCAGTGCCCACTCATTTGCGGCCCTGACGTTTCTTTGGTGAGGCCGCGCCGCCCGTCATCACCCATGCTCCTCCACACATCGCCAAAGCCACAATCATGCTGGTCCATTCGTTGCCGTTGTGCGGAGCCTTGGCCACGCGGGGCAGGTGAAGCGAAATTACCCACAGGAAAAACATCAGTCCCAAAAGCGTCGTCGCTAGATTTGTATACCGCCGGGAAATGATCGAGATGGCGGCGGCGAAAAATGCCGCGCCCACAAAATATGCCCAGAACAGATGACCGGGAATCCATGAAGGAACCAATGTCGCAATGAAGCGGGCATACAAAAAATGTTGAACGCCCACGACGATCAGCAGGCTGGCAAAAAATAACCGTCCCAGTCCAACCAAGTTCCCGGCGATGACCAGCGATGCGCCACACATCGCCAGAATTTCAAATCCACTCGTCCACGGGCCGGGATCGTGAGGATTCGCGGCAATCCTGGGGGCATAAATCAACACCGCACGCAGCAAAAGCATGATGGCGAGCAGCATTGCGGCCCCACGCACCTTCTTGCCGGTCATGATGCAGACAGCGGCCGCGATCAAGACTATCGCCGTTGAGTACGCCAGGAACGGACGCCCCGGCACCCAGGGCGGTCCTGGCACCGGCCCCCTGAACCAGGCATGCACCAGGAATTGAACCCCGAACCCGGCAATTGCAACGGCGTAGAACCAGCGGCCAAGTCTGATCAGGTCTGTCATGGTGTTTATTTTCGAGTGCGCTGGCAATCACGCAATCATGCCCCAGAGAATATAGTTCTAAGTTAATTCGCTCGTCCAGGTAGGAGCTGAAATCCAGATTGCAAGACTCCTGCTTGCGCGCTCATATATTGTGACTCTGACAGACAATGGCGACTGGCGGATGAATCCTGGCAGAGTATTCCTCACGGCGCAATGGCGCCATCTTGCGATGCTGAACTACATCGTCGATCCTACCCTGCTCCAGAGATTTGTTCCCGCCGGAACCGAACTGGACCTGTGGAATGGCCATGCATTCCTTAGCCTGGTGGGATTCCAGTTCCTGAATACCAAAGTCTTCGGGATTTCCTTTCCGCTTCATTCCAACTTCGAAGAGGTTAACCTTCGCCTTTACGTGCGCCGCCAGGATGGACTCGACCTCAAGAGGGGCGTCGTTTTCATCCGTGAGGTTGTTCCCCGCTGGGCAATCGCAACTCTAGCTCGAACACTCTATAACGAGAACTATGTGTCCCTCCCCATGTCGCATCAGATAACGACTCTCGATGCGGGACTGGCCGTGGGCTACGAGTGGAAATGCGGAAGTCGGTGGAACCGAATGAGCTTGACGGTGAGAAGCGACCCGGCATTTCCGAAGGCCGGCTCAGAGGAGCAGTTCATTACTGAGCATTACTGGGGATACTCGCCGCCAGCAAGACAGTGGCTGCATCGAATATCACGTCAGCCATCCATCGTGGAGGGTCTGGAACGCGGAAAACGCCCAGTTCGACGGTGATGTGGAGCAGCTTTATGGAAAAGATTTCGCTGGTGTACTGAGGCAGGCCCCAGCCTCCGCATTCCTCGCCGAAGGCTCCGCGGTTACGGTATACAAAGGCAGGAGGTTGTAGTAGATGTCAGACTTCGCGCGCGAAACGCGCCGAGGTCGCACGTCCCGCCACTGAGCATTTTCGACTTCCCTGGCAATGGTCGCCAGAACCGATCCTCTCTCACCATTTCTTGAAAATCACGAACACCGCGGCCACGATCAGCGCGAAGCCAAGAATATAGTTCCACTTGATAGGTGCGTCCAGGTAATACACCGAGAACACCGAGAACACAGTCAGGGTGATCACTTCCTGAATCGTCTTCAGTTGCACCGCGCTGAATTCATACGAGCCAATGCGATTGGCCGGCACCTGAAAACAATATTCGAAAAACGCGATGCCCCAGCTGATGAGTATGACTTTGAACAAAGGAGCCTGCCGGTATTTCAGATGACCGTACCAGGCAAAAGTCATGAAAATGTTGGAAATGGTGAGCAAGACGATTGTGGTCATAAGTTGTTCTATGCTGCCTCAAACAGCCATGTTTTTTCCAGCCGGACAGTGCAGGTAAATCCAGGGTAATTCGGCAATGACTTGCACGCTGGCCCGTCCATCACCTATCCTTTTGGCTGAGAAGTTTGCCGGACTACCAACCAGCCATGCACCGCTTGACCGCCAGATTGCTGCTTGTTCTGCTGCTCGTGGGCACGTTTGCCCCCGTAGCGCTGGCGATCTCCGCGCCGTTGCCGCATGCCTGCTGTATGCGGAAGCCCATGCACGATCACGGCTCCCGCAGCCTGGAAATCCAGAATGTTGGCAGCGACCATCAAAATTGCTGCCCGCCCGTCACCACCGCCCATTGGGCTGAAGCAGGATCGGGAGTTCACTCGAATCTTCATCCCCCGCTGGCTTACCTGGCGCCCGATTCGCGTCCCATTTTTCGCGGCAGCTATGCAAACACTCTCCGCCCTGTCCGCGGCCCTCCTGCCAGCTAAAAACCTTTCCTGATTTACTGCACCTGATTTTGGGATCAGTCTGATTCCTCAATTTCAGGCGGAGTTGTCTTGCCGCCCGAAACACGGATATCGCTCCATCCAGGTGCATTCAACAAGGGCGATGCCGCTGCCAGCGTTAAAAAACGCTCAGGTCGGAAGCCCCGGGACCCGAGTTAGGCAGTCAGGACAGACAGGAGATATGACATACCAAAAAATACTCGTCTTGGCCGTACTGTTGAGCAGCCTGTTCGCTCACGCCACCATCTTCGGCACAGTCAGCGGCCTTATCCATGACCCGCAACACCGCCCGGTGCAGGGCGCTCAGGTGACCCTGCAGGCCACGGATTCCGCATGGACGAAATCCGTCACCAGCGACGACTCCGGCGAGTTTCGTTTCGACGTCGTTCCGCTTGGCGAGTACAAGGTGACAGTTGAGCTGGCAGGCTTCGCTTCACAGGAGCAGAAACTTGTCCTTAGCTCGGGACGCGATGCGCGAGTGCATTTTTCTCTCAGCGTTGCCCAAGCCAAAGAAACCGTCGAAGTCACCGACACGTCCCTGGGTGTGAATACCGAGTCGTCCTCCTCCAGCACGCTGATCAGCCGCCGTCAGGTTGCCGAAACTCCCGGCGCCGATCAGACCAACAGCCTGAACATGATCACCGACTACGTTCCCGGCGCTTACATGGTGCACGACCAGCTCCACATTCGCGGAGGGCACCAGGTTTCATGGCTGATCGACGGCGTGCCCGTCCCAAACACCAACATCGCTTCGAACGTCGGCCCGCAGTTCGACCCCAAAGACATCGACTACCTCGAGGTTCAGCGCGGCGGCTACTCCGCCGAATACGGCGACCGCACTTACGGCGTCTTCAACGTCGTCACTCGCTCCGGATTCGAGCGCGACCGCCAGGCTGAGTTGGTCACCAGCTACGGCAGCTTCAATCGAACCGAAGACCAGTTCAGCTTCGGCGACCACACTGATCGCTTCGCCTACTACGGCAGCATTTCCGGAAACCGCACCGATCTCGGTCTGGAAACCCCCAGCCCCGAGGTGCTGCACGACTTGGGCGCCGGGCTCAGTGGCTTCACTTCCCTGACTTTCAACAAGACGCCGAACGACCAGCTTCGCCTGGTCGCCTCCGCCCGCGGCGATCACTATCAGGTTCCCAACGATCCGGATCAGCAGAACCTTGGCATTCGCGACGTGGAAGATGAGCGCGACGACCTGGTTAATTTTTCCTGGCTGCACACATTTAATCCTGGGACCGTGTTGACGGTCTCGCCCTTCTACCACTTCAATCGCGCTCACTACACCGGCGGCTACGTCGGTCAGCCCGATCCGGATGTCGTGATCCCGGAAGATGATCGCGGCTCGAACTATTTCGGCGGGGTGGCTTCTCTCGCCGTCAATCGCGGGAAGCATAACGCCCGCGCCGGAATCCAGGTCTTCGGCGCGCGCGATAATCAACTCTTCGGAATCGTCACCAGCGACGGCAGCAATCCGCCACTCCGTCAGCGCGAGATGGTGTGGGGCAACGTCGAAGCGCTTTTCCTCGAAGACCAGTACAAGCTCACCAGCTGGTTGACCCTGAACGGCGGAGTGCGGCTCACCCATTTCGGCTCAACCATCAGCGAAAATGCCATCGATCCGCGCGTCGGCGCCGCGATCCGGATTCCGCGGCTGAACTGGGTTCTGCGTGGATTCTACGGTCGCTACTACCAGGCGCCGCCGCTGCTCACAGTGAACGGTCCGCTGCTCGATCAAGCTGCGAAAGATGGTTTTGGTTTTCTCCCGCTGCGTGGCGAACGCGACGAACAGCACGAATTCGGCCTGACCATTCCACTCAAGGGCTGGGTTTTTGACGTTACCAATTTCCGCACTGGCGCGAGGAATTTCTTCGACCACGATGTGCTTGGCAATTCCAACATTTTCTTTCCGCTCACCATCGACCGGGCCCGCATCCGTGGCTGGGAAGCGACCGCCAACTCACCCCGCGTCGCCAAACTTGCCCAGTTCCACGCTTCCTACTCTCATCAATACGCCGAGGGCGCGGGCGCTGTAACCGGAGGACTCACCGACTTCGAGCCGCCCGATCAAGGCTATTTCTTTCTCGACCACGATCAGCGCAACACGCTTTCCGCCGGCGTCAACCTGCAACTGCCTCGGCGTTTCTGGACTGACTTCAATACCAACTACGGCTCCGGCTTCGTCGATGGCGAAGGCCCGGAGCATCTGCCTTCGCACACCACTTTTGATTTGTCGGTTGGGAAATCGTTCGGCGAAAGCTGGAGCGTCCGCGTCAGCGGACTGAATTTATCGAACCACCGCTACTTACTGGACAATAGCAATACGTTTGGAGGAACGCATTTCGTGAACCCGCGAGAAATTTCAGTCCAACTGAAATACAGATTCCACTACTAACAAACTGGGCTGGTGTGGCCGCGGGCGACTCGCCCGCGCTCCACTTACCGACCCTCAATCTTCTTCAACGCCTCCAGCAACTCCTCATTATTCGGCGCCTGGTCCAGCGGATACACTTTGGCAAACGCGATCTTCCCGCCCTTGTCCACGATGAACACCGCACGCTCGGAGATTCCTGGGAAAGGTTGCCCGTCCCGAAAAATACCGAACTTCTTGCTTACCTGGCCATGGGGATAGAAATCCGCGCACATGGGGGTGTTCATCATCCCGATCTCTTTTTTCTGCCAGGCGATTTTGCTGGGAATCGAATCCACGCTGATGTCCAACACCTGGGCGTTCAGCGCCGAGAATTTATCGCGATTTGAATCGAAAGCCGGCACCTGGGCCGAGCAGGTTGGCGTCCAGTCCAGCGGATGGAAGCTGACCACGACGTTCTTCTTCCCCAGATAATCGCTGAGCTTCACCTTTAAATGCTGCTCCCCCTGCACCGCCGGCAACTCGAAATCCGGGGCCGTATCCCCCACCTTCAACGCCATAGCTTTCTCCTTCCGATCAAGATCTTAACCGAACGCCGCAGCCTTACTCCTCGCGTCCCCGGCGGGTTCAACGGCAAAATTAACATTGTTGTAACAATCTCAGAACGCTCAGCCGCTAATATTTTCCGATGCCTCAGGAGCCTCTCGTCATAGAAGATATTGCCGGCCCGAAAGAAGGACAACGCATTCTTCGTCTCAACGGACCTATCGTGATTACTACCCTCTTCGATTTTCAGGCCAAGGTGCGCGCCGATTCTTCGCGCACTCTGATGCTGGACTTTACCAATGTCCCCTACATGGACTCTGCCGGGATCGGAGCCCTGGTGGGCGCTTATGTCACTCATCAGAAGGACGGTCGCGGCCTGTATTTGATTGGCGTCAGCCAACGGGTGCGTGACGCGTTGCAAGTCACTCGTGTCCAGCAATTCTTTCGCTTTTTCGAATCGCAGGCAGCGGCGGAGCAGGCCAGCAACTCCTAAAAAGAAAAGGCGGCCCGAAGCCGCCCTTCTTGTCGAACGCTCAAAACAATCTTAGGCTGCTTTGACGTTCTCCGCTTGCCAACCCTTCGGCCCCTTGACCACGTCGAACTGGACCTGCTGCCCTTCTTGCAGGCTGCGAAATCCTCCGGCCTGAATCGCGGAGAAGTGTACGAACACGTCCTCGCCGTTCTGGCGGCTGATAAAACCATAGCCCTTGGCGTCATTGAACCACTTTACTGTTCCTGTTTCCATGATGTTGCTTGTTCCTTTTTCTTCGATGTAGCGCTTAGGTACTCGCAGGACTTTCGCAGGCAGGTCACGCTGGTTAGGCAGGGTTGCTGGAGCAAAAAAACCGCAAGATCAAACGCACACAAATTGTACCACTCCCGGTGCCGTCCTCACTGAGAACCGGGAACTAGTCCCTGAAAACTGGTTTTCGATGTCAAAAGCCGGCTTTGTTCAAATCAATTGGATTCCGCAGTTCCGAATGTCGCAACCGGGGGTGCCACCACCCGGAATCGACCTCCGAACCGCAAATGTTTATGATGAATCCATGCTGCCCCGCGTGTTTGCCACGATTCTGCTCGCATCCAGCCTGGCCTTCGCCGGCATAACCGATGACATCCGCAATCAGCTCGCGCGGAATAATTTCGCCGCGGCCGAAGCCGAACTTCAGAGCTATCGCACTCAGCAGGGCGTAACTCCCGACTACCTCGAAGCGCTTTCCTGGATGGCCCGAGCCAACCTTGCCGCCCAGCAATCTGGATCGCGCCGAAAGCTATGCCAAACAAACCGAGAGCGGAAGTCGCCAGTTAATGCTGAAGCGAACCCTGGATGCGGAGCCGCACCTGCCTGTCGCTTTGGGCGCGGCCCTGGAAGTCCAGGCGCAGGTGCTTGCTGCTCGCGGCCAGAAACCCCAGGCGGTCGCCTTGCTCCGTCGCAGCCTGGCTACCTATCGCAACACCTCCATCGGTCCCCGCCTGCAGAAAAACCTCAATCTCCTCGGTCTTGCCGGACAGCCCGCGCCTGCGTTAAGAGTAGGCCAGTACCTGGGCCCTAAGCCGATAGCTCTCTCCCAGCTCAACGGATCCCCCGTCCTGATGTTCTTCTGGGCCCACTGGTGCGTCGACTGTAAAGCCGAAGGCCCGATCATCGCTCGCCTCAGCTCCGAATTCGGCGCCAAGGGCCTGATGCTGCTCGCCCCCACTCAGCTTTACGGGTATGCCTCAGCTGGACAAGACGCGCAGCCGAAGGATGAATTGGCCTACATCGAACGGGTCTGGCAGCATTTTTACCCGGCACTGCAAAATGTTCCCGTTCCGGTCAGCAAAGAGAATTTCAACTCGTACGGCGCCAGCACCACTCCGACTTTGGTTCTGCTCGATCGCGGTGGCCGCGTAGCCCTCTACCACCCCGGAGTCATGCCCTACGACGAACTGCGCTCCGCGGTCGAAAAGGTAGTCTCCCGTTAACCCTGAGAACTGAGAACCAAGAACTAAAAACTGGTTCAAGTGCCAACCGGATGCGCTGTCCGCCAAGCAAGCCGAAAGCCACGACAGATTTAAGATTTCCCGCCCGGGCGTCTACAATCTCGCCATCCCATGGATCCCGGCCGCATCAGCGAGTTACTCAGACCCTTTCTTGACCATGGCGCCGAAGCGCCGGATCGCGCCTTCAAGCGCGGCCTTTCCCCGTCGCAACTGCAAAGTATATCGATATACATCGATATACTGTTGCGTTGGAACGTCCGGGTCAATCTGACCGCAATCCGCCAGCCGGAAGAAATCGTCACCCGCCACTTTGGGGAGTCTCTGTTTGTGGCGCAACATCTGTTTCCTGCTGCGAGCCCAGGCGGATCGGCCGAACAAACTTCACCCGTGAACGTGATTGACGTAGGTTCCGGAGCAGGCTTCCCCGGCCTTCCGATCAAGCTCTGGGCTCCGCAGATCCACCTCACGTTGATCGAGTCGAACCAGAAGAAGGCGATTTTTCTGCGCGAAGTTGTCCGTACTCTCGCGTTGGCGAATGTGGATGTGTTTGCCGGACGCGCCGATGCGCTCGCTGCCACGGGGGAAGATGGAGACATCCTCACGCTTCGGGCGGTAGAGCGGTTCGAGGCAATTATTCCCACAGCCGCCGATTTGGTTGTGCCCGGTGGACGAATGGCCCTCCTCATCGGCGAGACCCAGCTCGAGCCACTCAAGAGACTGACCCACGGCTTTCAATGGGGCAAGACGACACTACTACCCCAGTCGTCGGGGCGATTCCTGGCCATCGGAACCAAAGAATCAAGTTAGTTAACCAGATCACTAAAGTGGGTTGACCACATAATTTAGACAGGACGATAACTAACTTATGACGTCATACGAGCAATAAAGTGGGAAATGCACAGTATCGACGCCAGTGATCGATTGTACTTGCGACAGGTACATTTCCAGTTAACGTTGGCGAACCAAACTAGTTACAAGTGGGACTTAAAGCATACTCCTATGACCGCAATGCAATGCAAGCAACGACAGACTTGCTATTGGGCGTGTAGAAGTGGGAACAAGCCATAGAAATCAAATCCAGCCTGCCACCGGGCGACGTTCGATGGTCAGGTCTGATATTGAAGTGTTCCACGTGGAACACTTATCCTGAAAACGCGATTCCAGCCGCGTGAGCCAGGTCCCTAGTCTCCATCGCGGCGCGATGTTCCACGTGGAACATAACTCAAGTTTGTCACGCGCACAGAAGTGAATCGAACTAGATTGTGCTCGCAATGTTCCACGTGGAACATTGCTGCCATTATTGTCGGTCCGTCGGAAAGGTCCCGTCTGTGGAAAGAGCCGCGCGATCCTGCACAACTCACACTCCACAAAAGAAATGGACGGATTGCCTGGTTGCACTGAAATGGGTCATTGCAATCGAATCTGGTTTCGCTCTATTCTGCGAACAGCTCTCGGTTCTTCAAAACCTAAATGGGACGCGTCATTGCTGTAGCCAACCAGAAGGGCGGCGTGGGCAAGACTACGACTGCCATCAATCTGGCCTCGTCCTTTGCTGCCGCGGAAGTGAACACCCTCCTGGTGGATTGCGACCCGCAATCGAACGCCACCAGCGGCCTGGGCCTGGTCAAGGATCCGGATCGGATCAATACCTACCACTTGCTCATGGGGATGGCCAGCCTCGAGCAGGCCATATTGCCAACCGAAGTTGAGCAGCTCTGGATTGTGCCGGCGCACAAGAACATGATCGGCGCCAATCTCGAACTGGTGGACGCGGAACGCCGCGAGTTTCGTTTGCGCGACGCGCTCTCCGTGCTGCGCGATCGATTTCAGTTTATCGTGCTTGACTGCCCGCCCGCACTTGACCTTCTGACCCTCAACGCCCTGGTAGCCGCCGACGCCGTGCTGATTCCCATGCAGGCAGAGTATTTCGCTCTGGAGGGCATCAGCGAGCTCCTGGACACGGTCGAGCGGATTCGAGGCAGCTTCAATCCGGAGCTGGCGATTGAAGGCGTGGTGCTGACCATGCTGGATGAGCGCACCAACCTGGCTCAGCAGGTGATGGCGGAGCTCAAGCGGTTTTTTGGGGACAAGCTCTGCAGCACCACCATTCCGCGGAACATACGGCTGGCGGAAGCGCCCAGTCACGGGCGGCCGGCGCTGCTGTACGATCCGCGGTCGAAGGGGGCGGAGAGTTACATACGGCTGGCCAAGGAGATCATTGCGCACCATCTGCCAGCGGCACCGGCAGCGGAGGAGATGGACAAGACTGCATAGTATATTGATAGCAATCGATGTAATAAATTGATGTACGTCGATATACTTTCAAACCGCGGGCGGGTCGCCCGTGCCCACACAGGCACAGGCTCACACAGACACCAGGCCCACGCAGACATAGGACGGTCATGACAACCACAGCGGAGAAGGTCGCAACGGAAGCGTGAAAAGGCGGTTCCGGAAAAAAGGAAGGCACTGGGGCGGGGATTGGAGTCGCTACTCCCCGGGGGGCCGCGGGTGGTGCCCGGGGCTGGGATGAGTTCGCCAGCCGGCGCTGGCGCGGCGACCGCGGACGCTAACGCCCATTCCACTGTGCTGCCCGAGGTGCACGCGCAGGCGCGACCGAGTGGGGATGCGGTCGCCCAGATTGCGCTGGAGCAGATCGAGCACAACCCGTATCAGACGCGCTACCACTTTGACGACGAAGCGTTGCAGGAGCTGGCAGAGTCGATCCGCGCCAACGGGGTGGTGCAGCCCATCGTGGTGCGGCCGGCCGCGGACGGGCGCTTCCTGCTGATCCTGGGCGAGCGGCGTTGCCGGGCGTCGAAGCTGGCGGGGAAGACAACCGTTCCGGCGATCGTGCGCAAGGTTTCCGATCAGCAGGCCGCGGAGATGACCGTGGTCGAGAACCTGCAGCGTCAGGACCTGAACTGCATGGAGCAGGCAGCGGCCTTCGGCAAGCTCAGCCGCGATTTCGGGCTGACGCAGGAGCAGATCGGACAACGGGTGGGAATTTCCCGGGAGTCGGTATCAAACTACATGCGGTTGCTGAAGCTGCCGGGGACGGTCATGCAATATCTGCAGGAGGGAAGGTTGGGATTCAGCGAGGCGCGGGTGTTGCTGACCCTGCTGGACCCAGCCATGATCCCGAAAATTGCCGATGAGGCGGTGCGGAAGCACTTGTCGGTTGAGCAACTGGAGGATCTGGTCTTCAACACCAACGTGCCGCTGCAGAACCAGAACAGTGAGGAACATTCCCGGGCGCGATGGGTTGATCCCAACGTGCGAGCGGCGCAGACGGAGATGGAGCGGGCGTTGGGAATGCGGGTGCGCATACGCGACCGCAAGGGAAAAGGAAAAATTACCATCGAGTACGCCACACTGGAAGACTTCGACCGGGTGGTCGAGATGTTGAAGGGCAATCAACAGCGCAAGTAGAGCGCAAAGGATGTCCGCCATGAAGCGTGAGATTGTTTTTCTTCTGTGGGTCTCTGTCCTGTTCACCCTTGGACAAGCCGCTTCCGCGGCGAGCGATCACACCGCCGACGAGCAGGCCATCCGCCAGCTGAATGAAAACGCGCTGAAAGCCTACAATTCGGGAGAGGTCAGCACGCTCGATCAGATCGAGGATGCGGACTTCGTGCTGACCGGCGACTTCGGGGAAGTTTCAAGGGCGAAGCAAATAGAGGATGCGAGTCATCATAAACAGAAGGCCTCAGACGTACGCCTTATCGTCGCCAACCAACACATCCGCTTCTATGGCGACACTGCCGTCCTTACCGAAGTTGAGCGGTATGGCGATGGGCAAGACTTCCCCAGGTACCAAACCACCAGCGTTTGGGTCAGGCGTGGGCAGGACTGGAAGCTGGTTCACTTGCATTATTCCACGCTGACTAAGTAGTTCCAGGCCGGACTCTTTTTGAAAAAAATCCTCAGTCCAAGCGAGCTTGGACTGCCTAAACGAGGCTTACCTTGTCGCCAACTATCAAGCGGGTGCTGGGAGCAGCGCTGTGGTTTGTTTTAGGGCATCTCAGCTGCGCTGTCATGCACCACCTTCACCACATGTCGTGGAATTAGGTGGAAAAAAACGGTTTCCAGTTTGCCGTTCCCGGTTCTCAGGTGAACCGTGAGAAGTCGCCGATGTGATGAGCAGACAGGTTGGAGAAAAACCGGTTTTCAGTTTGCAGTTCCCGGTTCTCAGTTGAACTAGCTGCCGGCTGAGAAGCCGCCTACGTTGGCAACGGTCAGGCGAAGGTATTTGTGGGGATTGACCGGGGTGTCGTTTATGCGAACTTCGTAGTGCAGGTGGGGACCGGTGCTGCGGCCGCTCTCACCGACGTAGCCGATGGTGTCTCCGCGGTGCACATGCTGGCCTGAAATGCAGGCGAAGCTGCCCAGGTGTCCGTAGCGGGTGGTGATGCCGTGGCCATGGTCAACGATGACGGCGCGTCCGTAGCCGCCCATGAAGTCGGCAAACACGACCACACCGTCGGCGGGGGCCACTACCGGCTGACCGTCCTTAGATCCGATATCTACGCCGCTGTGGAATGCACCTTCTCCGTTGAACGGGTCAATCCGCTCGCCGAAGCTTCCCGTAATGGGACCTTCCACCGGCCAGAGATTAGGAGCGGAATTCGCCCGCAGCCAGTCGGCCGTTGTCGCCTCGCGGGTAAGTCCCAGAGAAATGCCGGTCATGGTAGCGCCGTTCAGAGCCGAAGCCTTAAGGGCACCCAACTGGTCGAGAGAAGAGACGACTTGCGACTTGCGAACATTTTCTGACGATGCCGTCACCATATTGGGGTCGGACTTCAGACCATAAAGTGACGAAACTTCACCCGCCAGCGAACCCAGCGAGGCTACCTGGATGTCGCGCTCCTGCGCCACTTGCTCCAGGCGGGAGTAGCGATTCTTGAGATCCTCTTTTTCCGTGCGCAGCTCGTTAAAGCGGGACACCTTCATCATCATCCGCAGATACGAGCTGGCGATACCGGTCAGGCTCATGCCCACGATCGCCGCACCCACCAGGAACACGTAGAGGTAGTGAACGGGGATATGGACCTTGCGTAGCTGACCGTCATCACCGCGTGCGACAAAAAGAATGTAAAAGCGTTTTTGCAATTTTTTCCTTCCGCTAGTAAGCAGGACAGCGCGATCCAGGGCCGCTCGCGGTTTACGAGCAGCTCCACCTGCCATCCTCACTTTCGGGCTGGCCTCCCATCTTGGGACTTGAGGCCACCACGCGCCCGAACCCTACCGGAACCGGGATAACCGAAAGTCTTTGTCCGCAATCCCTACTGGATGCAGCACTTAGTTCGGCTATATGCGTTTGAACAGCATGGCAACGGTAACAAAGTAGGTTCCCCCCTGTCAACGTAAGGGAGCCTTACCAAGGCGGGGTGCTCCGCCTTGCCCAAGAGGACGAGTTACTCGGTGGTGACTGTAGGACGGGGGGTAACGTGTCCCTGAGTCTGCGGTACACGACATTGGAATACACACGCGGACGTAGCCAGCTACGTCCATGCGAAACCCATCACACGCCTGCTCAGCCTGCTCTTGCTATATTGATTGCGCCTTGCTCCTCCCTGAAAAAACTCTCATCGCCCGCATTCGCAGGCAAGCTAAACGAAGTGGCGCTACCTTGGATGGCGGAACTGGCATTGGGGATGACTGCGCGGTGATCGCAAATTCCTCGGGGTCACGAGGCCCTGGTCACAACCGACTTCAGCCTGGAAAACATACATTTCCGCCGGGCCTGGCACCCGCCTGAATCGGTTGGACATCGTTGCCTGACGCGTGGGTTAAGCGACATCGCCGCTATGGGTGGCGAACCGCTGGCGGCGTTTCTTTCGCTCGCCCTCCCACGAGATTTGGCCCAAAGCTGGGTGGATCGCTTCCTCAGCGGATTGATGAAGCTAGCCGCGGAATTCAAGATAAGACTGGCCGGAGGCGATACCGCCGAATCTCCCGGTGGCGTGATGGCTGACATCGTGGTTCTAGGGTCAGTCCCAAAGGGAAGGGCGGTGTTGCGTTCGGGCGCCCGGCCGGGGGATGCGATCTTCGTGACCGGGGAACTGGGTGCTTCGGCAGCAACTCTCAGCCTGCTTCGCAAGAGAAAACTTAGACCGGCGGACTTTCCGCGTCACTTTTATCCCGTGCCGAGAGTGGAAGTGGGCCGCTTTCTGCGGGCTCGGAAACTGGCGACTGCCATGATTGATCTGAGCGATGGTCTCTCCACCGACCTGGGTCACATTTGCGAGGAAAGCGGGGTAGGAGCGGAAGTGGATGCGGCGTCTGTTCCCCTAGCATTGATTGGGAGGCCGGCGCGGAAGGTCAATCTGGATTTCGCTTTGAACGGCGGCGAGGATTACGAACTGCTGTTCACGGCGCGGCCAGGGACGCGTGTGCCTTCCCGGATTGAGGGAGTTAAGGTCAGCCGGATTGGTAAGGTCACTCGTGGGCGGAGGATTTGTTTGCGGTCGGAAGACGGCGTGAAGCGTGAACTGCCGCCGGCGGGTTGGGAACACTTCAGGAAGGCGGAGTTGATGTAGGCGCTCGGGCCTACATTGGGTCACCTCTTCTGCATCTACTCTCCGATATCGAAGAGGGCTAAAGTAGTTCCATGCAGTCCTTTCGTGGTATTCGCATCTTCATCATGGTTCTAGGGGTCGTGTTTCCGGCGCTGGGCCAGCAAACCCCATCTGCGGACATCGACAACACTTTCATTCAGAAACAGTTTGGATCGACGTGCACGCTGATGCCGGGGCCGCCGCAACTCAAGGCGGATCTGGATGGCGACGGCATTGAGGACCTGGTGGTGGCCGGACGTTGTACCAACGCGCTGGTGGACCAGGCAGAGAATAATTTTACCGTGATCGATCCGTACAACAGCTTTTACGGCTACGGAAATACCAAGATCACCACCCAGTTTTCGTCCGAAGATCCTGCGATGCGAGGGCTGGTGCTGCTGGTGATCCACGGATCCGGCCCAGAAGCCTGGCGCGCAGATAAGCCGAAGGCAAAGTTCGTGATTATCAATCTGCCCTTCCGGCAGATCACGGTGAAAAAGCTGGCGGTAAAAAAGAAAACCGTAATGGCGATTTATGCCGACGAAACTGGCGGCGATCATATGACCTCCACAATTTTTTGGGACGGCAAGAAGTACAGATACCAGCCGATCGGGTCCGGCATGGAGTAGTGAGGGGGAAGCTCCCGAGGCCGCGTAGGGACAGCCGCCCCCGGCTGTCCAATCGCCCGGAGGGCGATTGGGTTTTGAAACTATTCTCGATCAGGGTCCGAGGCCCATCTCTGCCGAGCTTTGCTCGGCCACCCAGCCGGAGCGACTGGGCCTACGTGGTCCGACGAGCTTCGCTGGATATAATCTCTCCACCATGAACCTCGAACAGAAGCTCGAAGAACTGAAGAAGCGCGATCGGCTGGCCGCGGAAGGCGGCGGCAGCGAGCGCCGCGAACGGCAGCACAAGGAAGGCAAGATGTCGGCCCGCGAGCGAATTGAATTTCTGCTCGACGAGGGAACGTTCGAGGAAACCGACCGGCTGGTGACGCACCGATCGAACGACTTCGGCATGGCCGAGCAGAAATACTACGGCGATGGCTTCATCACCGGCTACGGACGCATTGAAGGACGACTGGTGTTCGTCTTTGCCCAGGACTTCACCGTATTCGGCGGGTCGCTGTCGGAAGCCAACGCGGCCAAGATCGTCAAGATCATGGACCTGGCGGCCAAGATGGGCGCGCCCGTGATTGGGCTGAATGATTCCGGCGGCGCCCGCATTCAGGAAGGCGTGATGTCGCTGGCGGGATACGCCGATATTTTTCTGCGCAACACCTTGTACAGCGGCGTGGTGCCGCAGATCTCGGCGATCATGGGACCGTGCGCGGGCGGTGCAGTGTATTCGCCGGCCATTACGGATTTCATTCTGATGGTGGAAAAAACCTCGTACATGTTCATCACCGGGCCTGATGTGATCAAGACGGTGACGCACGAAGAGGTCACGAAAGAACAGCTGGGCGGGGCTCACACTCACAACGAGACTTCCGGCGTGGCGCATTTCATGGCGCACGACGATGCGGAGTGCCTCTCCATGGTGCGTGAGCTGCTGAGCTTTATTCCGTCCAATAATCTCGACGATCCGCCGCGCCGGGTTTGTACCGATCCCGTCGATCGCGCCGATGCCGCGCTCGACCGCATGGTGCCGGACGAATCCAACCTGCCATACGACATTAAAGACGTGATTCATGCCGTCGCCGATGATGGCTACTTCTTTGAAGTGCAGGAGCACTACGCGAAGAATATTGTCGTGGGTTTTGCGCGGCTGAATGGACGTTCGGTCGGGATCGTCGCCAATCAGCCGGCGTTTTTGGCGGGCACTCTCGATATCAACGCCTCCACCAAGGGCGCGCGGTTTGTGCGCTTCTGCGACTGCTTCAACATCCCGCTGGTGACGTTTGAAGATGTGCCCGGATTCCTGCCGGGCATCACGCAGGAGTATGGCGGAATTATCAAGCACGGTGCCAAGCTACTGTTCGCGTTCGCCGAGGCCACGGTGCCGAAAGTTACGGTGATTACGCGCAAGGCCTACGGCGGAGCGTATTGCGTGATGGCGTCAAAGCATATCCGGACTGATGTGAATTATGCCTGGCCGACGGCTGAGATCGCGGTCATGGGACCGGAGGGCGCGGTCGATATTGTGTACAAGCGCGATTTGGAGAAGGCCGACAATCGCGAAGCGGTTCGTCAAAAGAAGATTGAAGAATTTCGCGAAAGATTTGCCAATCCGTACGTGGCGGCCGATCGGGGCTTCGTGGACGCGGTCATCCAGCCGCGGGAGACGCGCAAGAAGCTGATTCAGGCGCTGGCCATGCTGGAGACCAAGCGGGATAAGAATCCGCTGAAGAAGCATGGGAATATACCGCTGTGAGGCGGACTTTGCACGATGACGACTCAGAGATGTATGATGGGCGAATAAAAGACGAATACAGCCATGGCAGCACCGAAAATAGATGAGATCGGGCGCTGGTCGGAAGTAAAACTCAACATACTAAAACGATATGCGGTTGAGTATTCCAAGATATTGTCGAGTCAAAGGAATCCCTCATTTTTCCACGTGTACATCGACGCCTTCGCAGGAACCGGCTATCACCTTTCCAAAACAACGGGAGAAATGGTGCTGGGAAGTCCCCTGAACGCATTGCAAGTGCGACCTCCCTTTCGCGAATATCACCTCATCGACTTGGACGGTGACAAGATAGACGGACTGAATGAGAGGATCGGTAAGCGACGGGATGTCTTCCTGTACAAAGGAAATTGCAATCAGGTTCTGCTGCAAGAGGTGTTCCCAAAGGTACAGCGCCAGGATTTCAAAGATGGAGGGTTCAAAAGGGGATTGTGCCTGCTCGACCCATACAAGTTGACCCTCAACTGGGAAGTCATTCGAGAGGCGGGATCGATGAAGTCGTTGGACATTTTCATAAATTTCCCGATCCATGACATCAACCGAACCGTTTTGCATCACGATCCTGACGGTGCTTCCCCCGCTAACATTGCGCGATTGAGCGCTTTTTGGGGTGATGAGTCGTGGCGGGATGTCGCATATGAGAAATCCGAAGGCCTCTTCGGAACGATGGAAGAAAAAGTCTCCAACCAGCGATTCGCAGAGGCGTTTCGCGATCGGTTAAAGAAAATTGCCGGGTTCAAGAGGGTCCCCGAACCTTTGCCGATGCGAAATAGTAAGGGGTCTACGATTTACTATCTATTTTTTGCTTCGCACAAAGATACAGCCGAGCATATCGTCACATATATTTTTGACAACTTCGGCAGGCGGAGAGACTGACAATGTCACTCAACTCCCACATCGAATGGACCGACGCAACCTGGAACCCGGTGCGCGGCTGCACGAAGATCAGTCCCGGGTGCAAACATTGCTATGCCGAGACCTTTGCCGAGCGCTTCCGCGGAGTCAAAGGCCATCCCTACGAACAAGGGTTCGATCTGCGCCTGGTGCCGGAGAAGCTAACCGAGCCTTTTGCCTGGCGCTCGCCCAAACTCGTCTTTGTGAACTCGATGAGTGACCTGTTTCAGGAAGGCGTGTCAGATGACTATACCGTTGCCGTTTCGCAGGTAATGGCCAAGGCGAACTGGCATACTTATCAGGTCCTGACTAAGCGGTCGGGGCGATTGCGAGACCTTCTGAATGGCAAACTGAAATTTGCTGCGCTGAAAGAGAATATTTGGTGGGGCGTTAGCGTTGAAGATCGCAAGTATGGCCTGCCTCGAATAGAGGACCTTCAGGAAGCTCCTGCAAGAGTGCGCTTTTTGTCGATCGAGCCACTGTTGGAAGATCTTGGCTCGTTCGATCTATCGGGCATAAGTTGGGTCATTGTCGGCGGAGAAAGCGGGCCCGGAGCGCGCCCCATGAAGAAACAGTGGGTAGTCTCCATTCGGCAGCAGTGCGAAGCTTACGGTGTGCCGTTCTTTTTCAAACAATGGGGAGGGGTAAGAAAAACCAAGAACGGCAGGGAATTGGATGGCCGCACTTACGATGAATATCCCAGGCGCGTTGCTGCGCCCGTTCCCGACCGGCTAAGTTGTCTATCGTTCGCCCAGGCGATCTTGAAGTCTTTTCGTGGAAGCCCGCTGGTACAGGTCACCGCATAGCCGAGAGCCACCACTCTATTTCGGACTTCTTGTTCCCCAACTGTGTCGCATTGGACGTCCAGCGATAACTTCAGCTGCGGCGACAAGTCTACTCGTGGATTCGGCCTCGCCTTCTTAACTTTTCCGCTGCCGTTTACGGGATGGCGCTTCGCGCTGGCGGCGAAGTCCAGCTTCACGGGCTTAGGGGTGAATGCTGGTGCGGGGAGAGCAACCTTTCCCGCCGCAATCGACGCGGAACCAGCGGGAGACAGCGCAGTCTTGGTTGCAACGGCCATGGGGAACACAGGACGACCAGCCAGAGACAACAGACGAAGTTGTTGCGGAAAAAAATTAAGAGCCCCGAGGTGGTGTTGAACCTGTTCGTCTCGGCCAGTAGCTCGCTTTAGACCCTTGCTGACCTGCTTTCGTGGCCCCCTTGCGAAGGCGACGGCGCGCGATCTGTGCTTGGGCTCCGGGCTTACCGCCAACCGGAAAAACTGTTTCAACGCCTCGGGACTCTATCTTGCCTCTGACGGGTGTTCCTGTTCGCCTCGACCAGCGCTTGGCTATAGACCCTTGCTGACCCTCCCTGATCCATCTTGCGATGTTCTGAGTGATCTCGCTTGAGCCCCGGACGCCGCACCAACCGGGTAAACTTTAGAACGTGTCAAAGAACGAGATTGGTTTTACTCCTCTCATTTTTATAGTCAATAAAAAACGCGGTGGTTTATCTCGTTTGCATGCAATGGAGTGCAGCCTCTCCACAAGGGGGTGACCGAATTTGGTGCAGTTGCGTTGAAATTCCGCATGGACACAGGCATGGCGCGAGCGATTTCCGGGGAGTTTGTTCGGTAAGCACGGAGGGGAAGCTTTTCTGTGGATATTCTGCTCTTGTGAAAATTTGCGGAGAAATCAGCAGCAGTGCGGTGCTCTCATTTTTTCTTGGCGTTCGAACCACAGAGACGGACGAGGCTTGCCGAGCCTTGCTCCGCCTGGACGGCCGGGGGCGGCCGTCCCCACATGGTTCTTACTGCGTCACGTGTCGTGACCGCCACTTAGCGGACCGGGGCGTTCGCATTACAATCGCCACGGGAGGGAATTTTCATGACGATCTTCAATGACGCTCGGGGACGAGTGATTGACGCGAATTCCGGGTCGGTGTTTCGGTTGTTCGGAATCGCTGTTCTCGCGTTTCTGGCGGCGATTGCGTTGTTCGCGTCCGTAGCGCGGGTGGATTCGGGCCATGTCGGGGTGCTGACGCTTTTCGGACGGGTGACTGGGGAAGTGCTGCCCGAGGGAGTTCACCTGGTCAACCCGTTTAAGGCCAATAACGAATTGTCGATTCGGACTCAGGAGATCAAGGAATCCGCCAGCGTGCCTTCGAGCGAAGGGCTGGTGATGAACCTGGACACCTCGCTGATCTATCATCTGAATCCCGAAAAGGCCGCCGAGGTCTACCAGAAAATCGGACCGAATTACATGGCCGTACTGGTGGAACCCAATCTGCGAGCGGCGATTCGCGAATCGACCGCGTCACACTCGGCCAATGCTTTGTATACCGGCGAGCGGGAAGCGGTCGCCAAACAAATCTACTCCCAACTTGCCGACAAGCTCGGAGAGCGCGGAATCCTGGTAGAGAGCGTGCTGCTGCGCGACATCCAGTTGCCGGCGACGTTGAAGTCGTCGATCGAATCCAAGCAGCAGGCCGAACAGGAAGCTCTGGCCATGAACTTCCGTTTGCAAAAGGAAACGCAGGAGGCGCAACGCAAGCGCATTGAGGCAGGCGGCATCCGCGACTTCCAGCAGATTGTGGCGCAGGGCATCAGCCCGCAGTTGCTGGAGTGGAAGGGCATTGAGGCGACCGAGAGCCTGGCCAAGAGCAACAACTCCAAAGTAGTCGTGATCGGGAATAGTAAAAATGGGCTGCCGCTGATTTTGGGGCAGTAGGCGACAGAAAGGTGCAGGAAGATAAAGACTGAGGGCGCGGATGCCCTCAGGACAGCCGGCGGGACGCCGGCGCTACTGGGACATGGCTGATCTTCTGGACGTACGGCATTTGAATGTTGTCTTTCCCCACGCGAACGCCGGCGGGCCTACTGCGCTGACCGCGGTTCGTGACCTCAACTTTTCCATCGCGCCGGGCGAAGTCTTGGGGTTGGTGGGCGAATCTGGTTCTGGAAAATCCGTTACTTCACTCGCGCTGATGCGATTGCTTCCACCGAACGCCAGGGCCAGTGGCGAAATCCGATTTTCAGATGGAGATGGCAACTGCGATCTGCTGCGGTTGTCCGACTCGGCGATGCGTCCCTTGCGCGGTTCGAAACTGGCGATGATTTTCCAGGAGCCAATGACCGCGCTAAACCCGGTGATGCGCGTAGGCGACCAAATTGCAGAGGCGGTTCTGGCGCATCGTGAAGTCTCGAAGAAAGACGCCGGAAATCAGGCAGTCACGGCGATGAAGGAAGTTGGCATCGCCGATTCCGAACGGCGAGCGCGGGACTATCCGCACCAGCTTTCGGGCGGCATGCGCCAGCGGGTGATGATAGCCATGGCCATCGTGAACCGTCCTCAGCTTTTAATCGCCGACGAGCCCACCACCGCGCTGGATGTCACCATCCAGGCGCAAATTCTCGATCTGCTGGCTGAATTGCGGGAAAAATTCGGACTGACCATGCTCTTTATTTCTCACGATCTGGCAGTGGTTTCGCAGGTGGCCGACCGCGTGGCCGTGATGTATGCGGGAAATCTGGTGGAGTTGGGATCGAAGCGCGACATCTTTCGGGCGCCGGCGCACCCTTATACGCGCGGACTGCTCAATGCCGTGCCTACGTTGAAGACTGATCGCGGCCGACCGTTGGAGACCATCGAAGGGACGGTACCGCCGCTGCATTCCATTCCTGCCGGATGCCCGTTCGAACCGCGTTGTGATTTTCGGGTGGAGGAGTGTGGGCGCAGTTTGCCGGCGCTAGTGGAGGTTTCAGGTGGGCATTGGGCGAGGTGTCCGGTGGTGAACGCGGGGTGATCTTATCTGGACTTAAAAGCATCAACCACCAAGGACACGAAGTACCACGAAGGAAATCCAAGTTCATTCCTTCGTGATACTTCGTGTCCTTGGTGGTTGATGCAGTTGCCGCCAGCGAACTTAATACTTTGGCATCTTCGAATCTACACGGTCAGCCCAGGCCAGAATACCGCCGGCCAGGTTGTGAACTTTCTTGAAGCCGGCCTGGCGCAGGAAGTCCACAGCTTTGGCGCTGCGCACTCCGGAGCGGCAGTGAGCGACGATCTCGCGGCTTGAGTCCAATTCGTTTACCCGCTTCGGCAGGTCGCCGAGGGGGATCAGATGTCCGCCGATATTGCAGATCTGGTATTCGTGGGGCTCGCGCACATCCAGGACGAAGAGGTTTTCGCCTGCGTCAAGCCGCCTCTTTAATTCTTCCACCTGAATTTCTCCCACTGCTTCTGCTGTTTGCACTGGCTTCTCCTCACCTCGAATTCCACAAAATTCGTTGTAGTCGATCAATTTCGTAATCGTGGGATGAGTTCCGCAAGCCGGGCAATCGGGATTCTTCCGCAGCTTGAGTTCACGGAACTTCATGTCCAGGGCATCAATCAATAGCAGGCGGCCAATCAACGGTTCGCCTTTGCCCAGAATCAGTTTGATGACTTCCGTCGCCTGGATCACGCCCACCAGCCCCGGCAGGATGCCCAGCACGCCGCCTTCGGCGCACGATGGAACCAGCCCCGGCGGTGGCGGCTCCGGGTAGAGGCAGCGATAGCACGGCCCATCCTTGGTGGCGAAAACGCTGGCCTGGCCTTCGAAGCGGAAAATCGATCCGTAGACATTGGGCTTGCCGGTAAGCACTGAGGCGTCGTTCACCAGGTAGCGCGTAGGGAAATTGTCAGTGCCGTCGGCGATGATGTCGAATTCGCGGAAGAGTTCGAGCGCATTTTCGCTCGAGAGCCGGGTGTCGAACTTCTTTATGTTCAGGAAGGGATTGATGGCCTTCAGCTTCTCGGCGGCAGAATCCAGTTTCTTGCGACCGACGTCCGCGGTGGAGTGAATGATCTGGCGCTGCAGGTTGGTGTAGTCCACGACATCGAAGTCCACGATGCCCAGCGTGCCTACGCCGGCCGCGCCCAGGTACAAGGCCAGCGGCGAACCCAGGCCACCGGCGCCGATACAAAGCACCCGCGCGGCTTTCAGCTTGAGCTGACCCTCCATGCCGACTTCGGGCATGATCAGATGGCGCGAGTAGCGCTGAATTTCGTCGTTACTGAGGGTTGCGGCTTCGGGTTTGACTTCTAATGTTGTGGCCATGAAAACCTCTCAACTGAAGAATTACCGGATTTACGAATTGACGGATTGAACAGCTATCGACAGGTGGGACAACAACAGCGGAATGTGAGCTTGGCTCTCAATTCGAAGATCCTAAAATCCGGCAATTGGACAATCAATTCCGGCCTCCAGCGATGGAGGGCACAATCGAAATACTATCACTGTCGTTAACCGCCGTGGCGTCCTTCTGCAGGTAGCGGACATCCTCATCGTTGAGGTACACATTGACGAAGGCGCGCAGCTTGCCGTCGTCGGTATAGAGATGACGGCGCAGCTCAGGATGCTGGGCGACGAGACCGGAAAGGGCTTCGCCGATGGTTGCAGCCTTCACTTCAACCGCAGGCTGCTTGCCGGCGTATTGGCGCAAGGGCGTGGGGATCTGGATCTTGGGCATAGGGTATAGATGATGCCACAAAACAGGCAGAAGATTCAGGCGGGCCACGTGTGGGGCGGGCGCCCCGCCCGCCGCTTTTGAATTTGTCTTTTTGACTCCAGACTCCGACGTCACAGCCAACCCAAAAGCAACTTCAACAGCGGCGGGCGAGGGCGCCCGCCCTACACGATCACAATCTTTTCGTCCACGAGTTGCTTGTCGTTCTCGTCGCTGCCAGTCAATTCAAACGCATTGGTCAGCACAGCCTTTCCCTTTTCGACGCTCGTAATCACGTAGGAACAACTGAACCAGTGGGCCTCCGCAAGATCGGTTTTGGACCACTGAGCGGGATGATCGGGGTGCGAGTGATAGAAACCGATAATGTCCTCGCCACGCTGGCGGCCTTCGCGCTGGATGCGGATCAATTCCTTGGGGTCGATGTTGTAGCGGTTATGGGCGGAATCGGTGCGGGTATTGCCGGCCCGGGCGATTGAGCTTACTGCGCGCACGCCGTCTTCATTCATTTGTCCAAGTAACACGCCGCAGCATTCGTGGGGGTAAGTTTCCTCGCCGTGCTGCCTGATAGCTTCGTAATCTTTGCGTTGGATATTCAACATGAGGTCAATCAACGACAATTCAGGATCAAATCTGGAGTCTGCCGCCGGCCGCGCAGATTGCGATATTTAAAAACCCAGTTCCCGGTTCGCAGTTTGAAGTTCTCTGTAAGGTCATCCTTCGTCCCAGAATCTCTCGCTCAGATATTTGTCGCCGGAATCGCAGAGGATGGTCACGAACACGGCTGGCTCGTTTTTACCCAGCTGGCGCGCCATTTGCAAGCATCCCACAACGGCCGCGGCCGCAGAGATGCCGACCAGCAACCCTTCCTCGCGCGCCAGCCGCCTGGCCATGACATAGGCCTCTTCGGTCGAGATGCCGATATCCTGGTCGGCCAGCGTCGCGTCGTAAATTTTTGGAATAATGGCGCTGGCCATGTGCTTCGCACCTTCAATGCCATGGAAGGGCGAGTCAGGCTGAAGCGAGATGCACTGGATCGCTGGGTTCAACTCCTTCAGCCGTCGCGTGGTCCCGACAAAGGTTCCGCTGGTTCCCATCATGGACACAAAATGGGTGACCTGCCCTTCTGTTTGTTGCCAGATTTCGTTGGCTGTGCCATGGTAGTGGGCCTGCCAGTTGGCGTCGTTGGAATACTGGTCGGCGTAAAAATATTTGTCAGGTTCCCTGGCGAAGAGTTCGCGGGCGGCGCGGATGGCGCCGTCGGAACCGTCGCCGGGATCGGTATAAATAATGTTGGCGCCGTAGGCATGCAGAATGTGCTTGCGTTCCATCGAAACGTTTTCGGGCATGCACAGGGTCACCGGAAAGCCTTCGGCGGCTCCGATCATGGCATAGGCGATACCGGTATTTCCGCTGGTAGAGTCGAGCAGGATTTTTCCCGGTCCGAATTTGCCGCTGGCTCGCGCTTGCGCGACGATGTTCGAAGCGGCGCGGTCTTTCACCGATCCGCCGGGGTTGAACCACTCAGCTTTGCCGAGTAACTGGACGCCGGGCAGATCGCGAGTCAAGCGGTCGAGGCGCAACAGCGGAGTGTTGCCGATCAGTTCCAGGCTCCGGCGGCCGAGCGGACTGGCAGTCTGGCGCAATTCTGCTTCAGGGCGGGCAGGCGTCGAAGAATCAGGCACTTCCGATCGTCTAATTGAGGGCCGTGGCATAAATTTTCAGCTGATCTGCGTGACTATCGTAATGTATTCGGGACTTGAATAAAGACTTCAGCGACGATTGATTGGATTATAAAAGAGGCTGGTTCGATTCCGGTGCAGATATGGCCCGGTTATGAGAAAGATGCGGAAATGCACTTTTTCCTCCGAATCTGGCATCTGATCATGGAGATGGACACGTAGAAGAGCGGTAAGCGTTTAAAAAGATTGGAAACCCAAGGCGAATGACAACCAAGGTAGAACAAAGAAGTTATGAAGACGCGTTAAGCTGGCTGCGCGATCACGGATTCGATTTGATCGAAGCTCCCGGCACGCAGGCCCGTGTGTTTCTAAAGAAATACAACGTTTCCGCCGCGATCCAGAAAGACGGAGACGATGGCGTGAAGATTTTTGCCTATCCCGGATACTTGATCGGCAGCGAGATTTCCAAGCTGATCAATCGTGGTTACCAGCAGTTTCTGAAAACCGCCAAGACCGAAGTCCCGGCTACCGCCGATCATCTGAAAGCGTTGCAACAATTCGCCGAGGAGCTAAAAGAAGGCCTCGGACTGCCGACACTGTACAACGAATCGCTGGGCACGGTGAGTGATTCGTACCAGTACGATCGCATACAGGATCGCGATAAGCCCAAAGCGGAGCGCCCCAAGCGTCCCTGGGAAAAAGCCGGCACTCTGACTGCGGCTGCAGCGAAAAAGGGCCGCGCCTAAGTTCAGTCCCCTTGCCTACCTGAAGTTCATTGCCCTGTCATCCTGAGCGCAGCAATTCGATTCGCATCGCGAATCGAATTGTGAAGTCGAAGGACCCCTGCCGCCTCGACTGCCTGAGCATTCGTGGGATTTCCTCGACCTCATTTCTATATTATTTCTATGCGAAAACTCTTCCCGGAGAAACTCATGAGAATCCTCCTTCTGATCATTGCTCTGCTTTCCCCACTGGCAGCCCAGGAAGCGGCGGTACAGCAAGTGCTTCAACAACAGCAGGCGGCCTGGAACCGTCACGACCTGGACGCCTTCATGTCCGGCTATTGGAATTCGCCCGACCTGACATTCTTCGGCAGCAGGAAAACATCAGGCTGGCAAGCCACCTTGGAGAGATATCGCAAGAGCTACCAGAGTGAAGGGCACGAGATGGGAAAGTTGGAATTCTCCGGCTTGCAGATCGAAGCTCTGGCTCCGAACGCGGCGTTTGTGCGAGGGCAGTGGAAACTGATCATGTCAGACGGCAAAACTCCGCATGGACTGTTTACGCTGGTGTTTCGCCAGTTTCCGGATGGATGGAAGATTGTGCACGACCACACTTCGCTGGAGGAGTGAGCCGGCGGGCTGTCGAGGTCGCCTCTTCAGGACAAGTAAAGCCGAATTTCATTTTTTAATTCTTATCTGCACCCGGGTTCCCTCGGGCAGGTCTCCTTTGAGCAGTTTGACCACTCCGCTTTGAACTATGCCCTCAAACTCCTGCGGGACTGCGGCGGCCCGCGCGGGCGAGTCGCCCGCGGCCACACGGATTGTGCCAGGAGCACGGCCGGTTCCTTTGTCCATGGCCTGATTGGCCAGATCATCCGCTTCCTGATTGTGTTCGCGCAAGGCGTGGTCGATGGAGAACCAATCCAACTGGGCGATGAGCTGTTTGGCCCGGCCGTGAAGTTCCTGCAACGTCGCGTTCTTTACCTTGTATATGCCCTTGATCTGCCGCACCAGCAGTTCCGAGTCGCTGATGACTTTGAGCGCCTTATGTCCGTGCTCGATCGCGTACTCAAGCGCCGCGATCAGGCCCTGATACTCGGCGAAATTATTGGTCTGATGACCGAGATATTGGCTGAGCGCGGCAATTTTCCGTCCCGCTTCATCCTGAATCACCACGCCGTAGCCTGCCGGCCCCGGATTGCCGCGGGCGCCGCCGTCACTATGAGCGATCAAGTATTTTTCGGGAGTCCTGGCATGCGAGGAAGAAAATAAATTACGCGATGGATAAGAGGGCATGCAGAAAGTTTACATCCACATTGCAGGGACGTCGCTCGATCCGTCTATTTTGCTTCGCTCCGGATCTGACCGCTGGGATTAAGTCAGGGTAGGGAACTTTCTGAAGTGACTTGTCATCTTCCGGCGGCCAGGCGGGTGGCCAGGCGTTGCGGCAGGTTCGCGGTCAATATGCGCTCTTGCGCCTGCTTCAGATTGTAGGGTACGCGGCAGAAGGTGACCACGCCGGCGTCTGAATCAAATACGGCAAAGGCGGCTCTCCAGTCACCATCGCGAGGCTGGCCGACCGAGCCTGGATTGACCAGGTAGCGCATGCCTTCTTTGAGGGGGAATTCTGTGGCTTCGCTCTGTCCTACGGTGTTGTACACCGGGCGAAAGTAGTCGCTGGCGATGTTGTTGGTCGAGAACCCTCCCTGCAGATGAGTGTGCCCGAAAAATGTTACCGGAGTGGCGGAGGTGAGCAGGGGCTCGATCGCATCCCGCAGCGTGACCACGTATTCGTCCTCATCGACGGGAGAACCGTGCACAAACTGCACCCCGGGGAGTTCGCTGATCTGAACCGGTCCCTGGGGCAGGGCTCGCAGC
Organism: Terriglobia bacterium; assembly: GCA_963734265.1. Lineage (GTDB taxonomy): Bacteria > Acidobacteriota > Terriglobia > Terriglobales > Acidobacteriaceae > JAIQFF01. Next base: position 381,863 of record CAVTGN010000002.1, on the reverse strand, counting down.
CACGTCAAGTGCTCGGGAACCAGTTGATCGCGAGTCCACAGGGCGGCCAGTCCGGCGATGGGATTGAAGTCTCTCAATTCCATTGCGCCGCTGGCTGCCTTGTCATGGTTGCCGCGGACAAAAATGTCTCCCAGGCCGCGGGTGCGCTCGATCACCTGATTGGGGCTGGCGCCATAGCCCACGACGTCGCCCAGGTTGACCACCAGGTCGTGAGGCGGAGCTGCCGCAAGGCATGCTTCCAGGGCTTCGAGGTTGCTATGAATATCGCTAAGTAGAAGGACGCGCACACGTCACCGGACAAAGGCGTGATTATAGACCTGTGGAGGGTTTGTCGCACCTATCTTTGTGCAAGGGAGGTCTGGAAGGGGATTTGCGCCGGTTTCTGTTTCAGGACGCAGAAGCGTGGAGTCGCGATTTCGCCAGAGAATGGGCGAATGGAGCGTGCAAAAAAAGAACCATCGACGAAGAATCAAAAAGGGGAGACACGCTCCCCTTTTTATCAGCTCTCACAAATCTGCTTGCTGGTGTGCCCTACTCCGCTTTGGCTGTTTCCGCGCCGATCGCCAGAGCGTACTTTCTTCCGGAAAAGCGAATTTCATTCAGCGACTTTTTGCCGTCACTGTTGACCGTGGTCACTGCCGAATTGCGTTCGGGTGTGTGATTGAGATCAACCAGACGCGCGGGCACGGTGGCGATAACATTCTTACCTTGCAAAATATTGAGTTCGACGGTCGGTCCAGCGCCTTCCCATTTCACGGTGTAGTCACCGGGAGCGATCTGTGTTCCGTTGACGATTAAAGGATCGACCACCTGAAGCGAACCCTTGTTGGCTGCGAACAGGCTCGTCGCCAGCAGCAATGTCAGTCCCAGCAGCAAGCCCTTGGAGATTTTCGACGCTTTCATTTTGCACTCCTTTTTTCTTTCCCGAAGACGTCGGGAACCGGTTCTGGGCGGCCTGGACTCGCCTTCGAAACGAAATTCTTGCGTTTCGTCGCCGAAGGCCTACAATGCTGCCTCGGGGTTAAGCAAAGAGGGCTGGGCCGCAAGGCTTCGTGCTCTCTGCTCGGGGATTGTTCTCACCTGGGCCGCCAAACCGAGTTTGAGGCCAATCCCTTTAACCCCTGAAAGTCTTCTTCTCTTCCAACGCCGGACACGTTTTCAGTCCCGGCTTCGATCATTGCAAGGTACGGCGTTCACTGCTAAAAAGTTCCGCCGCACATCAGTTTCGCATCACCTCTTTGGACGCCCTCCCCGCCTGGTTGTTAGCAATTTCCTTCGAAAACCGCCAGACACTAACGATCTGTGTTGTGTGTTGCAGAAGGCGGTTCCGACACATAACGAACACCCGGGCGCAATTGTTCCGCCAAAAGTGTCTTGTGTCTTGATCAGCGCTGAGCTTGACTGACGAAAAGCCGCTTCTGACTATTGATTGGAGGGGATAGCCGCAAGGCCTATGCGATTGGCTAGGTCAACTTCAGAACAACTTTGCCGAAGTTTTTTCGCTCGAGCAATAAGCGGTAGGCGTCCGCGGCCCGTTCCAGCGGCAGGACGTGACCCACCACAGGGCGCAAGTGGCCTTGCGCCATCCATGCGGAGAGCTGTTCCCATGCCTTCGTCATCAAGTCTCGTTTTGCGGACAAGTAGCTCAGCCACAATCCGTGCACGCTCGCGCCCTTGGCATAGAGCATGCGCGCATCGACCAGCGCAGGCTGTCCGGTCGCTGCACCATACACGATGACTCGGCCAAAATCATCCAGGCAGCGGACGCTCTTCATGGTGTGTTCGCCGCCCAACATTTCAAACACTGCATCCACGCCCTTGCCATGAGTCAGGTCTTTAATCGCTTCTGCGTAATCACACTGCCGGTAGTTGATTCCGTGCTGCAGGCCCAGCGCTTTTACCCGCGCCAATTTTTCTTCCGAAGAAGACGTTCCATACATTTCCACGCCCAACAGTTTTCCGATTTGCACGGCTGCTGTTCCCACTCCGCCCGCCACCGCGTGAATGAGAACTCGTGGCGTGGGCGCGTCCGCCGGCTTTTCGAGAAGCCCGGCCTTCCAGTAAGCGAAATAAGCGGTGAAGTAATTGACCGGAAATGCGGCGCCTTCTTCCGCGCTCCATTCTCTGGGCACTGGCCACAGCAATGCAGTCGAGGCTGCGACGCGCTCGGCGAATGCGCCCCACTGCATGTAGCCCATAACCCGCTTTCCATCACTGGCTCGAATCCCGCAAAACTCTCGTCCCGCAATCAGCGGAGGTTTTGGAGTCCCCGGATATCCTCCCTGCGCCGTCATGATGTCGGCAAAATTGATTCCACCTGCCTCGACCTGGACCAACTCCTGTCCGGGAGCAAGCACCGGCTCCTCGACCTGCGCGACCTCCAGGACGTCCACATCTCCCAAGCGCGGGATGACAACGGCTTTCATGTGCCAGAGTTTAACAGCATGATTGTTTCTGTGCCTTGCGGCTGGAATCTGCGTCTATCTGAGGCATCGGACTGAACACAAGAGCATAACCGCAAAGAACGCAAAGAAAGCCGCAAAGGCCGCTATGAGAATCTTGAACCGCCAACGCGCACCTGAAAGCGCAAAGGTTTGCAGCCTCGAAACCTCGTTCTTTGGCGGCAGGTATATACTTCCACTAACCTGGGTTGAGGTTCCCGCTCCGAGATTTGGGACGGGACGCCGGAGCTTTTTCATCTTTATCAATATCATTCATCGGCTCCGTTTTAACAGATCACTGGGTACCGATTAAAGGAAACGCCTGGTAACCAGTGCGGGACTTGCATTCGCGGAAGGGGTCCGCAAGCGGGTTCCGGGGAGGTTCATCGGTGGACTTGGTCTTGGTGCGTTTTTTATTTGTTCTTATTATTACTGTTACCTGTTACCTGATTGATCCTTTTGGCCTGCCTGCAAAAATGGATGCAGGTATTGGCGCGATCATCGGCCTGGCTATCGTCCTGTTCGAGTGGCGATTGCGCCTGGTAAGCCTGACCCGCCTGATTGGCGCTGCCATCGGCAGCATCCTCGGCATCTTCGGCGCCTATCTGTTTGCGCTGGTAATTCGCAACAGTGTCGCTCCCGGACACACGCAGAGTTTCCTGCAAATTCTGGTAATGCTGCTGATGGCCTACGTCGGACTGATCGTAGGCGCCAACAAGGGCGACCTGCTGAATCTGTCGGCGCTGGGCGGCGTCTTCGGCGGCGAAAAGCAGGGCAAGAAAAGCTACAAGATCCTCGATACCAGCGTCATTATTGACGGCCGGATCGCCGACATCGCCGAGACCGGCTTTCTCGACGGCATTATCGTGACGCCCCAGTTCGTGCTGCGTGAACTGCAACTGGTGGCCGATTCCGCCGACTCTCTGAAACGGAACCGGGGCCGGCGTGGTCTCGACATCCTGCAACGTCTGCAGAAGGTGGCCTCGCTGCAGATTCAGATCGTCGAAGACGACTTTCCCGCCGTGCGTGAAGTGGATCTCAAGCTCATCGAACTGGCCAAATTATATGAGGGCAAGATCATCACCAACGATTTCAACCTGAACAAGGTCGCGCAACTGCAGGGAGTGGCGGTGCTCAACATCAACGAACTGGCCAATTCCCTGAAACCGATTGTGCTGCCCGGCGAAACCATGAAGGTCTTCATTCTGAAGGAAGGCAAGGAATACAACCAGGGCGTTGCCTATCTCGACGACGGAACTATGGTGGTTGTAGACAATGCGAGAAAGATGATTGGGAAGACCATCGACATTTCTGTAACGTCGGTCCTTCAGACCACGGCTGGGAAAATGATTTTCGGGAAGTGGGACGAACGTAACGGGAGTCGCCATGACTCGCGCACCGCGGTGAACGCCGCGCCCGCCGTCCAAAACGGAGAGGTAAAAAAAGCTCAGCCGATCATGGTGGAACGGCCTGTCGAGTAGGGGAGATTTCTGGCCGATGCAGCCGCAGTAGGTTGGTGACCCACTCAAGCCCGATCTTGGCTTGGGGCAGTCACGGCAGGCTTGCCTTAAGCGGCTTAGCGGGCCGTGACCGATTTTATCCTGATCGTGTCACCTTCGAGCATACCGACCACTTCGACTCTCACCCCAGCCAATCGATCGAGCAGGCTCGGATCACCCGCCAGAGCATGAATTTCTTCGCCATCGACCAGCACATAACGCGAACCATCGCGTACGCATGCTCGGGCGCATTCCGCTGAGGTTTTGTTTGACTTCATGGAATGCCGGGCGGTGCAGCGGGAATCGGTGATCATGCCCGCGAAAGTCCTTCCAGATTCTGCGCCGTTCTCGTCCGCTTCGTTCACCCGCTGGGGTTGGGAGGCAACCGCTGTCGCCGGTTGGTTTCCGGAGGCCGGCTCACTGATTGCCTGGTCACCGTGGTTACTCGAAAGAGACGCCAATACGTAAGACGGCGACGTACTCTCTCCCGGCTGTGACGAAGAATGTCCGACCGCTAAAACTATCGGCGCGCCGGCGAACAGCGCCCCAAATCCCAGGGCCGCGGCTAAAGTTGCCACGCTACAAATCACGACCAGCGCCAGCAACGAACCACGTTGGTCTTTATTCGTCGCAACCATGTTCGTCGTCCCCGCCGTCATTCGTCGCCCCTGTGAGGCTTGATCCAACCTCTTGCGTAGCATTTCTAGTGCCGATCAAACTGGGCGCTTAAGTTGCTGAAATCAAATGCCGGATTGCACCGCCCGACCAGCTCGCCAGCTCGGACGAGATCGACGGTTTGGAACTTACACATTGCACGATAGATACAGCAACACATCGTGTGGCAAAAAATTCACGAAGCGGGCAAAATGTCGGTACACGGAATGCTTTAGAAATGCGGCGTGGAACTCTGCGACGGAATCAGAATGGCTTCGCGATTCCGTAAGCGGGACCGCATCAAGCGGCCCTGTGCCTTTCTTGGGAAATTAGGAGAAGCGCGACGTAAGAGCTCGAGTTGTCGGAGCCGCCGAAGGAGAGCAAGTCATAGTGTCGAGCATAGTGTCGAGCTAGTGACGCCGGTCGAGGCGCTGTTATTAAATTGACTCACCCTCGCGTGCCTCTCAGATTTGAACACTCTCAGCCCACCCCTTATACTTACAGGCCGCTATGAAGGTGGTAGTGATCATTCCGGCGGCTGGACTGGGGACGCGCATGCTCCCCGCCTCGGATGCCAAGAGCAAAAAGCCTTCGGCCTCGAAGCAGTTCTCCGAGTTGGGCGGAACCCCCATCCTGATTCACACCCTGCGAAAATTTGCCTTGAGTCCCGAGGTCTCGGAAATCTACGTCGCCCTGCGGGCCAACGAGATCGCGGGATTTCGCACTCGCCTGGAGAATGAAGCCGGCAACCTATCGAAGAAGAAGGTTGAGTTGGTCGAGGGCGGCGAGCACCGCCAGCAATCCGTGGCTCATGCGATCGCGGCAGTCTCGGCGGCGCCGGATGACATTGTCCTGGTACACGACGCGGTTCGTCCCGTTCGTTACCGAGGAGATCATTCACGATGTCATCAAGGCTGTCCGCAAGTATGGCGCGGCCATCGCGGGAATGCCGGCGATGGATACGGTCAAGCAGGTGGAGCGCATCTCGGAAGGCGCCGTCATCACTGCCACCATCCCGCGCGAACGTGTAGTCATGGCGCAAACTCCGCAGGGTTTTCGATATAGTGTGCTCAAGAAGGCGTTCGACGAGGCCACGGCAGACGGATTTCTCGGCACGGATGAAGCTTCCCTGGTCGAGCGCTCAGGTCATGAAGTGGCAGTGGTGATGGGCTCACCGCGAAATATAAAGATCACAACTCCAGCCGATATGGAGTTGGCAGAGTTCTTCCTGAAAAAGTAAAGGCAGCGCGTTTTCAACCAAGACCAAAGACAAAGCCCAAAGACGAACGACCAAGCAACCAGACTGGAAACCCGAAACTTGAAACCAGAAACTCGCATCGGTTACGGCTGGGACTCTCACGAATTCAAGCGCGGCATTCCGCTGAAGATCGGCGGAATTACGTTGCCGCATCCCAGGGGCTTAGGGGGGCACTCCGATGGCGACGTGCTTCTCCACGCCCTGACCGATGCCCTGCTCGGCGCCGTTGCCGCTCCGGATATTGGCACTCTCTTCTCGCCTTCCGATCCGCGCTGGAAGGGCGCGGACTCCGCGGTGTTTTTTGGCGGAAGCGCTCAAACGGGTGAAGGCAGCGGGCTACGTCGTGGTCAATGTGGATTCGACGCTCATCCTGGCCGCGCCCAAAATTGGCCCGCATGCGGCTTCGCTGCGCGCGCGTCTTGCACAACTGCTGGGAATCCCGTCAGACTGCATCGGCCTGAAGGCCAAGACTCCGGAAGGTATGGGAACCGATAACGCGGCGATCGCGCATGCTGTCGTGCTGTTGGAGAGAAAGGTGGCCAAGCCAACGGAGCCGAGAAAACCGAAGAAATAATCAACCGCTCAAGCGTTTTTCCGAGGCTCAGACTTTTCGAATTGCTGTTCTCGGGTCGTCGTACCTGGTCGCACCTGTGCCGCATCAACCAGCGAGCGGAAAATTGCCCGGGAAGCTGCATCATCCTCCACCGAACGTTCCGGATGCCATTGCACGGCGACGACAAAATGGTCCGGGGACGTACCCTCCAACGCTTCGATGATCCCATCCTGCGGACACCTGGCCACGACGCGTAGTCCGTCGCCCGCGGCCCGTGCGGACTGGTGATGACTTGAGTTGACCGCGATCGTTTGCTTCCCAGACGTGTGTTTCCCCGACATGTCCGGAGCAACGATGCCGCCAAGCGTGGAGCCCGCGTCCACCTCAACCGTATGCGCGATTGCGACTGCCCTTCCCGCTTCATGATTGATTGGTGACTCGATATGCTGCAGCAGTGTCCCGCCGCGATACACATTCAGAATCTGCAGCCCATAGCAGATGCCAAGTATTGGCTTCCGCGTGGCGTAGGCATCCCGCAGGAGAAATTCGTCGACGATATCGCGTCCGGAATCGGCCAGGGCGGTGTGTGGGTCTCTCGAAGCACCATACTTCGCGGGATCGACGTCGGCCTTGCTGCCGGGCAATAGTACTCCGTCGCAGGCTTCGATCAGTTTCAAGACTTCCGCCTGGGACAAATCGAGAGGAATGCGTACCGCTTCTCCGCCCGCCATTTCGACAGCCCGCACATATTGTGGCAACGCCCGTTCGGCGTACTCTGCATCTCCGGAGTGAGGGAGAGGGATGGCAATTCGCGGCAGCATCCAACGATTGTAATGTACGCGCGAATGTAATGTAGGCGCGACCGTCCACGCTCGTGCGAGTCGAGCAAAGACGCCGGTCATCGCAGAAACTTCTAGAACAGCTGGTCGCCCCGATAGATGAGCTCGCCATCGATCACACGCGCTTCGGCGAGCATCTTGTGTGGCTTCGTCGGCCCAGTTCCGTCGATGTGAAGGACCTCATGTCCGTGAGCCACAAGCCAGTCCGAAACCAGCATGCGATGGCACTGGAAATAGACGCGCTCGGCGCACATGTAGGCGGTGCGTGAGCGTTCGGCCACCTCGATCAGTTGCCCCACGCCGTGCTGAAATTCTTGCGTCAGCATGTAGTCAGCGTAGTTGCGGAAGCTGGGGCTGCGCAACGCGACATGGGGAGAGTCGTCTCGAATCTTACTGCGCCGGCCACCCAGTTCCTTCATCCAGACGTAGCGGATTCCGGCGTCCGGCAGAGCCTTCTCCAGCGATTCACGATTGAAATGAGGCAGGCGCCGGGACATGGGGAAGGAACGAATGTCGACCAGCGTCGAAATGGAGTGAGCACGGAGAACCTCACTCAGTTCCTCGAAAGTGCGGGTGGAGTGGCCGATGGTGAAAAGGGTGGTCACGAAAGAATGGCTAGCCATCCGAAATGTGCGTGGTTTTAGCGAGTCAACTGCTGCAGGGCGGCAATCACGAACTGCTCCTGCTCCGGGAACACAGTCCTCAAGTCCAGCAGAACACGGCCTTCTTCCACGCGAGCGATAACGGGTGGGTTCGAGGCTCGCAGACGTGCTGAAACTTCATCGGCGCTCAGACCTTCGCAGCTCACTGCCAGCAGGCGAGTGGCCAGCACTGCGGAAGGCGCCGCGCCGCCGCCGATCACCGATTGGCCGTCAATGACCTCGAGTGACAGTTTTGACGACTGCAGCTTCTCAGCCACAGCCTCCGCCCGCTTGCCAATTTCGTCTGGCGACAACTGCATCATTCGCAACACGGGAACGGCTTCGTGGTCCTGCTTTACGTAGGCGAGCAGCGTGGCCTCAAGCGCAGCATAGGTCAATTTATCCACGCGAAGGGCGCGAAACAGCGAGTTCGACCGCATCCGGGCAATCAGATCGCTGCGTCCGCTCAGCACTCCGGCCTGTGGTCCGCCCAGCAGTTTGTCTCCGCTATAGCTGACCACATCCACGCCGGCGCGAAGGCTGTCGAGTACGCCCGGCTCTCCATCCACTCCCAACGAGCGCAGGTCGATCAATGCGCCGCTCCCCAGATCTTCCATGAGAGGGATCTTCCGCTTTTTTGCCAGGGCACAGAGTTCAGCAAGCCCAGGCTGCTCCGTAAAACCGGTAATCTCGAAGTTGGACCGGTGCACTCGCAACAGCAGCCGGGTATTGTCGTTGATCGCGCGTTCGTAGTCGGTGATGCGGGTGCGGTTGGTTGTCCCCACCTCGCGCAAGGTGGCGTTGGATTTCGACATAACGTCGGGAATACGGAACGATCCCCCGATCTCGACCAACTCTCCCCGCGAGACGATGACTTCGCCGCCCTCGGCCAGGGTGTTGAGAGCCAGAAGGACAGCGGCGGCATTGTTGTTGACGACGATGGTCGAAACATCACGCGTAGCACGTTCGCCCTGACCCGCGAGTTCCTGATTCAGCAGTTTGCGGAACAGGCGGTCGACGTGTACATCACGTTTCCCACGCCCGCCAGTCTCAATATCGAACTCGAGGTTCGAGTATCCGGAAACAGCGTCTCTGATATGCTCCAGCGCGGAGTCCGCCAGGGGTGCGCGTCCCAGATTGGTGTGCAGGATCACGCCGGTAGCGTTGATGACCGGACGCAGCGAGTAGGTCAACGACTGCCGAACCTGCCGCTCGACAGCGCCAGAGATTCCAGTAAGCGCGAGGTCGACAGCGCTTGCGTCCAATCGTCCGGCGGCAATCTCTGCCCGTATGCGGGACAGCACGGCACGGGCTGCGTCGGCAACCGAGGTCTGCCCTTCGCGCTGGACGGTTGGAGCCAATTCGGGGCTGCGTAGTAAATCATCCACCGCCGGAAGCTTGCGGTAAAGTTCGGCTTTGGAAGAGACAGGCACCGGTGACGATTATCCCATCCGGAGCAGCGGAAGCCAAAGGCGGGAAGGACGGCTAGACGAGTCGCCCGCGACCACACGTGCAGCTATCCTACTTCGACCAGGCCATAGGTTTTTTGCCAGTGGGTGCGCATGTGGCGCAGGGCGCGATCGATTTCTTCTTTCGAGACTTCTTCATTGGGGCCCGCCAGCACCGCGGCCGCTTCGCGCTTGGCGGCTTCCAGCAGTTGGCGGTCGCGAATGAGGTTGGCGACCTGAAAGCTCGGCATGCCGGCTTGACGGGTGCCGAAAAACTCACCCGGGCCGCGCAGTTCAAGATCGAGTTCGGCAATCTGAAAGCCGTCGGTAGTGCGAACCATGGCGTCGAGACGGCGTTCGCCGTCCTCGGAAACCTTGCCGCCGGTCATCAGGATGCAAAACGATTTGGCGGCGCCGCGGCCGATGCGTCCGCGAAGCTGGTGCAGTTGCGATAGTCCGAAGCGTTCCGCATGCTCCACGACCATCACGGTCGCGTTGGCCACATCGACTCCGACCTCGATGACCGTGGTAGAGACCAGAATGTCCAGCTCGCCTTTCTGGAACAAGCGCATGACATCTTCTTTCAGATCGGAATCCATGCGGCCGTGCAAGAGGCCGACGCGCAGGTCGGGAAATGATCTTCTTGCCCAGCTCCTTGTACATCTTGTTGGCGGCCTTCAGCGCGTTCTCTTCGTTTTCTTCGATCACCGGGTAGACGACATAAGCCTGATGTCCGGCAGCCACCTGCTTGCGCACGAATTGCCAGACTTCATCGGCGCGGTCGTCTGAGACACGACGAGTGACGATGGGCGTGCGGCCGGGCGGCATTTCGTCGATAACGCTGATGTCGAGGTCGCCGTAGAGGGTCAGGGCGAGAGTGCGTGGAATGGGTGTGGCAGTCATGACCAGCATGTCGGGTTCGCCTGGAGAAAGCTCATCCGGGGAAAGTCTGCTCCGAGAAAGAGAGACTGCGCCTTGCTCGGCTCGGCCGGTAAGTCCACCCGCCGTTACGCGGCCGTTGCCGCTGCCATCGCCGGTTTTCTTCATCAGCTTGAAGCGTTGCATCACTCCAAAGCGATGTTGTTCGTCGACGATCACCAAGCCCAGCTTGGCGAATTCGACTTTTTGCTCGATCAGAGCATGGGTTCCGATGACCAACTGAGCATTCCCCTGGGCTATGTGACGGCGAATTTCGCGTTTGCGATCTTCTTCGACGGAACCAGTGAGCAGCACCACCCGGTATCCGGCATTCTCCAGAATGCGACGGGCGGAAAAATAATGCTGCTGGGCAAGAATCTCGGTCGGCGCCATGAGCGCGACCTGATGTCCATTTTCAATGGCGATGATGGCCGCCTCGAAAGCCACGATGGTCTTGCCCGATCCGACATCGCCTTGTAGCAGTCGCCGCATGGGGAAGGGCTTTTCCATGTCGGCTGCGATTTCCTTCAGCACCCGCTTCTGGGCCGCCGTGGGATGGAAGGGAAGAATCTTCTTGATGGCCTCCCGCACCTGGTTGTCCAGGCTGAACGCGATTCCGGTTTGCGCTTTTTGCTCCCGTCGCTTGAGTTCGAGCCCCAGTTCCAGAAAGAAAAGTTCCTCAAAGATCAGCCGGACATGGGCAGGCGTCCGAGCGGCTTGCAAGTCCTGGAAGCTTTCGCCGGGATCGGGCCAGTGCACCCTCCACAGAGCCTCGCGTGGAGCGATTAGACTCAGGTGGCGGCGCACTGCGGCTGGAACCGGGTCGGCGATTTCCGGCGGAAGATTCTCGAGTGCAGTGTGGATAATGCGACGAAACCAGCGGGGCGTCAGGCGTCCCTGTCCGGCGGATTCGTAAATGGGGACAATCCGGCCAACTTCCAGCGATGAGGCGGCTTTCTGTTCGCCGCCGTCGCCTTCTTCCGAAGACTCGCCGAGGATCTCAAACTGCGGCTGCATCAGTTGCAGCTCGCCGCCGTAGTGGTCCTGCTCGACTTTGCCGTAGAGAGCCACCAGTTGACCGGGTTTGAAACGGTCGCGTAAATAGGTCGCGTTAAACCAGGTGCACTTCAGCCGGCTTCTGCCCTGGCCGGCGGTCATCTGAAAAATCGGCATGCGGCGGGTGCGGAACAGGCCTGAAGTACGCACTTCGGCGATGACCGTGGCCATTTCTCCCGCGCGCAGTTCGGAAATTCCGCGAGGATTCAGCCGGTCTTCGTAACGGAAGGGCAGGTAGTGCAGCAGATCGTCGACCGTACGAATGCCCTTGGCCTCCAACACTTCGGCCAGGCGAGGGCCGATGCCCTTGACGTATTGGACCGAGGTGGTGGGTTCGAGCATCTGGAAGGAATGGTAGCAGGATCGGCATTTGGCATTTGGAGTAGGCGTTGCAGTTTGCTACGGGCTAGTCAGAAGTCGGCGATGCAAACAAATGTGAAGCGGGTTCGCTCAGCGTGCTGAGAAGAGCAGGTCCCTCCACTCCGCTTGCTGCGCTTCGCTTCGGTCGGGATGACAGATAATGAAGGGTTCTAGAAAATCAATGACAAATTTTCTTCATGCTTTGGCGGCCGTTCTGGCCGGGAATGCCGCCTATTTTTTGCTGATGCCTCACCTGCCAGTGCCGGCGCGTCATGTCCCGTTCCAGATCGATTTCGGACTAGCGGTGGACGCCGGCTTTTGCCTTATCGCGTACGGAATTCTTAAGTGGGTAACGGGCCGCGGTCACGACTCAAAACTGCCCAAACGGTGATTTTTCCCGCCCCTACCCGTTACTTTCGGAACTTCGGTCCGCGATTCGGGAAAGGTTACAATCCCGCTGGCACCATGCAAAAAATCGCCATCCTCTACGACGCCAGTCAAGCGGTGCTTTCCACGTTTGATCTGGACGAAGTGCTGCAGCGCATCTTGATCATCGCGCGCGATTACTTCCATTTGCAGAACGTGGCTATCTTATTGCTGGATAAGGATATAGATCAGCTGCGCACGCGCTCGCAGATCGGTGGAGAACCGGGTTTCGAAGATATCTGTGTGGCCATAGGTACAGGCCTGATCGGCACCGCCGCCCAGTTAAAGCGTCCTCTCTACGTCCCTGACTTCAGCCAGGATCCCCGCTATGTGCCCTGGGGCAAGAAGACTCGCTCGGAGTTAGCCATTCCACTGATGGTGCGGGATGAAATGGTAGGCGTGCTCGATTGTCAGAGCGAAAACCCGGATCACTTTGATTCGGAGACGGTCGATCTGCTTACTCTGTTTTCCACCCAGGCTTCGATGGCGCTGCAGAATGCCCGGCTGTACTCGTTGGAACGCCGGCGCGCCTCGCAACTGGAGGCGATCAACGCCATCGCCCGGGAAACTACGGTTGTCCTCGACATAAAGAATCTGCTGTCCAATGCCAGCGAAAAGATTCAGAAGGCTTTCCAGGTTTCTCACGTATCGATGCTTTTAAAAGATGACGAAGATCTGGTGCTGCGTGCCCACCATGGCGAACTTACGCTGAAAATCGCGGAAGGCGGACGAGTGGCCCCCGGAACCGGACTGTTGGGTCTGGCCATGTCCGAAAGCAAGACCTTAATCGAGAACGATATAAGGAAAGTCCCGGAGTATGTGGGAATCTATGTAGAAACCGGTTCCCGTATGTGCATTCCGCTGATTTCGTTCGGGCAAACCCTGGGTGTCCTTGTGCTGGACAGCGCCCGCGCCGGCGCATTCAGCGAAAGCGACAGCGAGGCTCTCGAATCAGTGGCCGACATCTGCGCCACTGCGATTCAGAATGCTCACTACGTCGAGCGAGTCAAGCAGTTGGCTTATCTGGACGGCCTCACCGGGATCTTCAATCGCCGCTTCTTTGAATTGCGAATCGAAGAGGAAGTGGAACGGGCGCGCCGGTTCGATTCGGGTATGGCGGTAATCATGGTCGACATCGACCAGTTCAAACGGCTGAACGACGAGTTCGGACATCTGCTGGGAGACGAAGTGTTGCGCCAGGTGTCCTCGATCTTCTCCCAGCAACTGCGCAAAATCGACGTAGTCTGCCGCTATGGTGGCGAGGAATTTGCCATCCTGCTCTCGCAAACTAACCTGCAACATGCGATGGGAGTCGCCGAGAAATTGAGGAAATTGATCGAGAGCTGGCAGTTTCCCGGAGTGCCGCGCCCAGTCACTATCAGCGCTGGCGTGGCCACGTGTCCCGATCATGGCGTCACCCGCGACCAACTGGTGAAAGCTGCAGACGCCGGTCTGTACGCCTCAAAGGTGGCGGGAAGAAATTGTGTCCGGGTGGGTTCCTTGGTTCAGCAGGATCGAGCGCTGACTGTCAGCCAGCCAGTCTAGGCGCAAGCGTCCGCGCTTGTGCGCAGCGTCTTTCCACGCGGTGGGCGGGACGCCCACCGGACAGCCGTCGGACGGCGGCGCTACTCGAACGAGACTATATATCTGCCGGGGCTTGCCAGATCTTCTGGGTTTGATTCTCCTGAAGCTCGCGTTGTTCGTCGCGCAGCTCCCGTTGCAATTCGCGCATTTCCTGCTTCAGTTCCCGCTCATGTGCCCGGACTTCCCGCGTGGCTTCCTCTACTTCGGGCCCGATCTGGCGAACCGCGCGTTCGATTTCGGGCTTTACGCGAGCCATCTGGGACTCGACCTGGCTCAAGTCGATCACGGTTTCGGCGTCAATCTCAGGAGCCTCGAAACTCTCGTCCAGCGTTTGCGACTGATTGCGTTCAGGCAGGGAAAGAGTCAGGTTTTGTTCCCTCTTGTCGCGGATAATGCTGACATTGATCGCGTTGTTCTTGCGGCCGCGTAGAGCGTGCGTGAAATCGCCGCTGTCGTTGATGGATTCGCCATTTACCTTCACAATCACGTCGCCGGCGTGGAAGCCCGCTTTTTCGGCGCGGCTGCCCTTTTCCACCGAGCGCACCAGCACTCCCTGGCCATTTTTCGCGCCAAAGAAATCTCCCAGTTGAGGGGTGAGGTTTTCTACCATCAGGCCGCTGCGTGCCGAGGAGTGCACCACAACGACGGAGACCGGCATATCCATCTCGGGCATAGCCGGCATGGCTGGGATGGCCGGTACAGCGGGTATCGCCGGCATAGCGGGCATGGCAAAAGCAAACGCTTTGCCCGGAGTAGGTCCGGCAAAAGTCCTCTTACGATCCGCGAGCTGGGCCTTCAGAGTCATCGGCTGCCCATCCCGGCTGATGCCGAGGTTTACTACGCGTCCGGGGGGAATCTCATGGATCATGCGGCGTAGCTGCTCCACGCTTTCCACCTGGCTTCCATTGATGGTGAGAATAACGTCGTGCTCTTTTAGCCCGGCCTTGCCTGCGGGAGCGTCCTGATCGACCAGCGTGACCTCCACGCCGTGTTCTTCCTTGAGTTTCAGGTCGCCGAGGCGATCGGCGGTGATGTCGCGACTATCAACTCCGAGGTACGATCCGCCGCCGAAGTCCTCACTGGAGAAACCAAAGGACTCGCTGAAGGGCTCCTGAGAACAAAGCTGAGCCCCGTAAGCAACCGCCAGAAACACTGGCACAATCAGCACTCTAAGGATCGAGTTGCGCATGTTCGCCCCCTTAGTTAAAACTCTCAGCGGCTGGCGCGGAGGAAGCTGATGTTTCCGGTGGTGGTCCGCACCTTCAGGACCGGCCCACCGCCGTTCAGATTCCCTTCGGCAGTGGCGCTTCCTGGACCCCACTCGCCGCCTTCAGAAACCACCCGAATCTCGGAGAAGTCCGAGCTGATACGGTGGCCATTGGCCAGTTCGATCGAAGCCCGAATCGTCATGCTCAGGTTCGGCGCCAGATAGACCGTGATATCGCCGGCCGAAGTCTCCAACGACGAGTCTGTACGCTCGGAGCCGGATACGAACTTAGCCACAATCCCACCCGCCGCTGTCTCAGCCCGGGCGGCCGTTACACCGTTAAGTGTAATGCTGCCGCCGCCGGTCTCCGCCCGCACCGCCCCGGTGGCCGAACTCAGGTGAATACTGCCCCCGCCGGTTTCAATTTCGGCCGGTCCGGCGATCTCGCCCAGGTCGATGCTACCGCCGCCGGTGGTGACTTTCAACGGTCCGCCACAGTGTTGTACCTCGATGCTGCCGCCGCCGGTTTCCAGCACGGCGCCTTGCAGGCCGGAAACCACCACCACGCTGCCGCCGCCACTTTCCGCGTTGATCTTGCCCTTGGCCGCCATCACCTTGATGCTGCCGCCGCCGGTGCGCAGAGTCAGTTCGCTGCCCACCGTGCCCACATCGATGTTGCCGCCTCCGGTCTCGGCGTTGATCGCGCCTCCAATGTTGTCGAGGTGAATCGTTCCACCGCCGCTCTCCGCTTCCACTCGTCCCGCGACTTCAGTAGCGACCATATCGCCGCCGTCCGTCGAGACTTTTACCAGGTCCACATTGCGGGGAACGTTGATGACGAATTCACTGGACGATCGGCGCGGCGCACTTCCCTCCCACTCGCCAACCACCCACGCCGTGTCTCCACGAACGTAAGCGCTGATTTTGTAGCCATCGAACTCGCGGCGGGCCTTCTCTTCCGTTGCGGCATAAGAATGGTTGCTGATGGAGTAGTTGATGGTCTGCTGCGACCCGCCCTGAACCCGCACTGAGCCCGAATCCACCTTCACGTGAAGATTCTTCGCGGCCGGCAGAGAACCCGTGATCTGCCGCGACCATCTTCCATGTTCCTGAAAAACGCGAGTCTGTTCGTCTGGGCGGATTTCTTGCGCCACCGCCAGAGGCAGGAGCAGCAGCAAGGCCGCAGCGATTTTGTTTAGTCGGTTCACATTCACCTTCCGATTCTCTCTACCGCTTTTCTTCTCTTCTTACCGCCTCGCCAGGCCAGCAAGTTGCCGCCCGGTCAATTTCAGTCTCAATCGATTCCCGCAGTCTGGGCCAGCACGTTGCGAGCCTGCGACTGTATGAACTGGTTGGAATCCTTCTCCGCCAGTTTCTGCAGGACCAGGCGCACACTGCTGTCGGCACGTACCGGTTCGAGCAGGCGCAGCGCCTGGGCTCGCAAGCCTGGATTGGAATCGTTCATCAGCGCCTCGAGCACCGCATCGCGCACTCGCAGATCATCCTTTACATATGACCCCAGGCCCTCGAGTGCCTTCAGGCGCACGCCGGGATTCGAGTCATAGCGCAGGGCATACAACAGAGCCTCGCGCACGTGAGCATCGTTCGGCGTCTGCGTCAGCAGATCCACCGAATCCATCCGCACTCCCGAGTTGTAGTTGTTGCGGGTGGCGAATAGCAGCAACTGCTGGATACGCTGATCGTTCAGCGACCCTTGCGCTTCCTGGGTGGAAACGGTGTCGTACTTGATGCTGACTTGAGAAGACCCCGGCTGCTGGGTCACGGAACGGATGCCTGTGATGGAGGATTCTGTGGGAGCGGCGGTGGGAATCTCGGCGGGGTTTCGGCTATTCATTACTTGATAGGTGGCGCCAATCCCCCCGGCGAAGCCCAGAATGAAGATGGCCGCGGTCAGGGCCGGAGCCAGCTTGATGGGGCGAAGCCAGGCGCCGGGGTCGAATACCAGGCGTTGCCAAAAGCCGCCTTGCTCCGCAGTTTCGAGCGACTCCTGCAGGCGCATGCGCGACGCTGTAATCAGATTGGGGGTAGGTTCTTCGACAGGAAACTGGGAGATGGTGGTGTGGAACTGCCGGGCGGCCTTCAGTTCGGCGGTGCACTCGGCACAACGTGCCAGGTGCTGTTCCAGTTCATAGCGAGCGTCGTCGGGCAGCTCGTTGTAAATGTGCAGCAGAATATTTTCTTGTACCCATTCGCATTTCATTGGTTCACCCCCGTAGTGGGGAGGCTCATCTTCTTCATCGCAGATCCGTTCATCGCATATCCGCCAGAGAGCCACGCAGCTTTTGAGTGGCTCGAAATAAAGTGTTCTTCGCAGTCTCTTCAGTGGTATTCAAAATCTCGCCCACGGTCCGCAATTTCAATCCTTGATAGTGTTTCAATTCGAAAACCATGCGCTCGCGGGGCGTGAGTTTTTCCAGGGCGTGATTGATGCGCGTTCCTAATTCGCGCCGCATCAAGTCGCGTTCCGGATTGGCGCCAGACCGGCCGTCCGGAACCTGGGCAAGAACATCGTAAGCTTCGCCCTGCGCATCCACTGCGACTGGCGCATCTTCCTTGCGCACCTGCTTCTTGCGCAAGTGGTCCAGGCAAAGATTGGTAACGATGCGGTAGATCCAGGTGTAGAAGGAGCACTCGAAGCGAAAATTGCCCACGCTCTTGTACGCCTTCAGGAACGCTTCCTGGTAAATATCCTGGGCTTCGTGTTCCGATCCGGTCAGATGCATGGCCAGCCGAAGCACCGCCTGGTCGTAATGCCGCACCAGCTCCTCAAAGGCAGCGCGATTGCCACGCTGCGCTTCGCGGACCAACAAGCTGTCGTCGATGCGGCTTAGACTGTGCCCAGCCATTTGGCCCCGCACTGAGGGGTCCTGGGTTTCGCTGTTTCCTTCCATCGGAGCGCGGCGCGCGCCCTGATGAGGATATTCGCCAACCGCAAAGGGTACTGCCCATACATCGGCCGGCATCGTTTCCTGTCCTTGGCTAACCCGGGTGCCTTGCCATTCTTCCCGGTTGCATAGCTATGGACGTGGCAGCAAAAGAACCGTGAGCAGGAATTATAGGAGTTTGGCAGGATTCTTGCTCTGTAGAGTACTCAAGGCACAAGACTTGTCAGCCGACACCTCAGAGGGCTGTCCGCCTTTCGAACCATCGTGGCGCGCAGCCAGCCGTGTAGCCGCGGGCGATCCGCCCGCGGCCCGGTTCCGAGGTTTACTGCTCCGCTGCTTCCTTCTCGATAACCACTTTCAGATGGGTGGTGACGTCTTTGTGCAGCCGGATGGGAACCGTGAACTCGCCCACAGTTTTGAGGGGCTCGTGGATTTGAATCTTTCGCCGGTCCAGGTCAAAGCCCTTTTTCGCTAGCGCGTCCGCGATATCGCCGGAGGTGACTGACCCGAAAAGTTGATCGTGCTCGCCGGAGCGGCGCTGGAAAGAGACCGACACTCCTTCGAACTGCTTGGCCAGGGCTTCGGCGCTGGTCTTCTCTTTGGCCGAGCGGCGGACGGATGCCGCCTTCATCTGTTCGATGACCGCCTTGTTGCCTTTAGAGGCCTCGATCGCCAGCTTGCGCGGCAGCAAGTAGTTCCGTCCAAAACCTTCGGCGACTTTTACCACGTCGCCCCGCGAGCCCAGCTTGGGCACATCTTCTTTCAATATGACTTCCATGAATGACTCCTGTAGAAATTCTTTCGCCACGCAATGGCGCGGTCCGCTTCAGTTAGTTCCTTACGAAGCGCGCCCGGCAAACGGCAGCAGTGCGATGTTGCGCGCCTGTTTGATGGCGGACGACAGCCGTCGCTGGTGCGGCGTGCAGACTCCGGTCAGGCGGCGCGGAACGATCTTGCCGCTCTCCGCCACAAACTGCGCCAGCAGCCGGACGTCTTTGTAGTTGATGGCCTCAATTTTCTCCACGCAGAACTTGCAGACCTTCTTGCGGCGAAAATACTTACGTCCACCTTCGCGGCCACCGGGTCCGCCCGGACGTGGGGGGCGGCGCTCGCGATCGGGCCGGTCGCCAAACGACGGACGATCTCCTCCAGAGGGCCGATCCCCGCCCGCAGGGCGCTCCCCCCCAGAACTTGTTCCCGCTGTTGCCGTTGCTCTAGTTTCTTCAGCCATGATGCTCCTTAAAATCTGTCGTTGGTCGTTGGTCCTTGGTCGTTGGCCTCTAGATCGCTTGCCGCGGTTCATGGCGTCGATTCCCGCCGTACAGCCAACGCTTATGGCCAACGACCGACGACCAATGACCAACGACGGTTTTATGCCGTTGCCGCAGGGGTTTCTCCGCCAGCTTCTGCCGCCGGGGTCGGAGTGGCGGGCGGAGCCGGTGGTGTTTTGCGGCGCGCGTCCCGAATCGCCTTGATCTTGTCCAGGCGCTTTTGTTCTTCATCAATGCGCACGGTGATGAACTTGATCACCGGTTCCGTGACTCGCAGGCGGCGTTCGAGTTCATGAATCAGCCCGCCCGCGCCCTCCACCGTCAGCAGCACGTAGACGCCATCGTGAAACCTGCGGACCATGTAAGCCAGGCGGCGCTTGCCCATCTTCTCAACGCTCTTTACTTTTCCGCCCGAGGATGTGACCGCAGTTTCCAGCGTTGAAATCAGCTTGTCCTGCTCTTCTTCCACCATGTCAGGACGGACGATAAACATCAGTTCATAAGTGCGATTCATTGACTCTCTCCATACGTCACTAATCTTCTTCCGATTCCGCTTCTGCCTTCCGGTTGAAGCGGTTCATGGCCGCCGCCGGACCTTCTTTCAGAATTACGTTTACCGCTTCCGCGGCGGTGTCTAGCACTCCGTCCACCTTTTTCAGCTGCGCCTTGCGGAATGGGGTGAGCACAAACTTGACGCCATCCGCGATCTTTCGCTCGGGCGCAACCCCCAGCCGGATGCGCAAAAACTCCTGTGTGCCCAGCGCCGCAATCACCGACTTCATGCCGTTGTGGCCCGCCGAACTGCCCCGCTGGCGAATCCTGATCGTGCCCAGCGGTAAGTCCAGTTCGTCGTAAATCACAATCAGGTCCGACTCGGTCCTGATTTCATGCTTGATCGCGAGTTCACGAACCGACATGCCGCTCAGGTTCATGAAAGTCTCGGGCTTGGCCAGCAAAACCTGCTCGCCCCCGATTTCCGCCCGTGCCGTAAGCGCGCGGCACTGGCGATTTCTTACTTCCACGCCGCAGTCGTTCGCAATGCGGTCAATGGTCAGAAAGCCCAGGTTGTGCGGCGTGAACTGGTATTCGATACCCGGATTGCCCAACCCGACAATCAGTTTCACGCTGCGTCAATCCGCCCCGCACCCTTACCGGACCACGTGGGGACAGCCGCCTCGGCTGTCCAGTCGAGCAAAGCTCGACAAGTACGTAGCCCGAATTCGAACCCAACCACAGTGGAGCTTCGCTCGACCAGGACAGCCGAGGGCGGCTGTCCCTACGTGGTCCGTGGCTACTTCTCTTTCTTCTCTTTTTTCTCTGCCTTCTCCGGTTTCTCGGGCGCGGCTTCTGCACCCTCTTCTCCCTCGACTTCCTGCTTGCCCTTCTTGATGACCTCGGGCTCGGCCGGGGTGGCGCCAGCTTCGGCAGCGACTGCTTCCGGAGTAGCCGCCACTTCCTCCTTCACCGTAGTGATGTGGGCCACGGGCTGGTTCGCGTCGGTGATGAAGGTGATCTTCTTCTCGTCGTGGGTGAGATCAGAGACGCGCAGCACCTTGCCGAATACCAGTTCGCTGACATCCGCTTCGATGGCGCTCGGAATATCGCTCGGTAAGCACTCGACTTCCACCTCGCGCAGGATCTGCTCCAGGATGCCGCCCTGCTGTTTCACCCCGGCAGCTTCTCCCTTGAGCACAATCGGCACGCTCACGGTGAGCTTCTGGTCCATGGCGATGCGTTTCAGGTCAATATGCAAGAGATGGCTCTTGATGGGCTCATACTGCCAGTCGACGATCATGGCCTTGGTGCTCTCTCCGCCTTCGACCGCGAGATCGAAAATGGTGTTGTGGCCGGTCGCGGAATGAAGAATCCGCGTCACCTGGCGAGGATCGAGAGTCACAGTCAGAGACTGCTTGCCCGCGCCATACAGCACGCCGGGAATCTTGCCGCCTTGACGCACCCGGCGGGCCACATTCTTGTTGCCCGGGGTTCGCGGTTGCGCTTCTAAAACGTTGCTTTCAGTTGCCGTTGCCATAATTTTTGATTCCTATAAGAACAGTCTGCTGACGGACGTTTCTTCGTGAATCGACTGGATTGCGCGTCCGATCAGCCCAGCGATGGTAAGCACTTTAATTTTCGGCTCCCGCCTGGCAGCTTCGCTTAGCGGGATTGTGTTGGTCACGATCACTTCAGTGATGCAGGACTGCGAAATGTTTTCTACCGCCGGACCCGAAAGCACCGGGTGCGAAGCGCAGGCATAAACCTGGCTGGCGCCATTTTCCATGAGAGCGCTGGCGGTTTTTACCAGCGTCCCCGCCGTGTCGATCAAGTCGTCGATGACCAGGCAAGTCCGGCCTTTGACATCGCCGATGACGTTCATCACTTCTGCAACGTTCATCTCCGAGCGGCGTTTGTCCACGATAGCCAGAGCTGAGTCCATCTTCTTGGCAAAAAACCGGGCGCGCTCCACGCCACCTGCGTCCGGAGAAACCACGGTCAGGTTGGGCAGATTCAGCCGCTTGAAATGGTCCACCAGCACCGGCGACGCGAACAGATGGTCCACCGGGATATTAAAAAAGCCCTGCAACTGCGGCGCATGCAAATCCACAATCAACGCTCGGTCGGCGCCCGCCGTCGTCAGCAGATCGGCCACCAGCTTGGCGGAAATCGGTACTCTCGGCTTATCCTTGCGGTCTTGCCGCGCGTAGCCGAAATACGGAATCACTGAGGTAATGCGCCGCGCCGACGCTCGTTTGAGCGCGTCGATCATCAACAGCAATTCCATCAAATGCTGATCCACGGAGTGGCAAGTCGGCTGTAGAACGAAAACATCCGCGCCGCGCACGTTCTCCTGAATCTGGACGTACGCCTCGCCGTCGCTGAAGCGCGTGACCAGGGCCTGGCCGCGAGTCAGTCCGAGAAAGGCGCAGACCTCATCACACAGCGGTTCATTGGACGTGCCGCAGAAAATCTTGAACTTGTCGTCCACCCGGCCACGTTGCGGTTTGCGCTCCGGCTTCTCGTCGGCGCTCATCTGGGCCTTCTTTTCCGTCGCTGTCGCAAGAGTTGCCATAGAAGCAGCCTTTAGCAATTAGCTCTTAGCCTTTAGCTCGAATCCATGGCCTTCGGCTCTTGTGCGCAGCTAAGAGCTAAAAGCTAATGGCTAAGAGCTGGTTTTCTGGCTGGGCCGCTAGGATTCGAACCTAGACAAAGTGCTCCAAAGGCACTTGACCTACCATTAGTCGACGGCCCAGTGTTGATTGCAGATTTGCGATTTTAGATTGTAGATTGAAACGCCGGGGATTCGAACTACAAATCACCAATCTGCAATCTAAAATCCTTAATCTAAAATCTTCTTCCAGTATTGCCGTCGCGCCAGGGTAGTCGTGACCACCGCCGGAATGCCGTTGCGCCGCAGCCTTGCCGCCGCCTTCTCACCGGCCATCCGCGATCTGAAAAGCCCGTACAGAGCGGAACCGGAGCCGGACAGCGAGGCGTAAAACGCCCCCGACCGCTGAAGCACACTTTTGACCTCGCGCAATTCGGGATATTCAGGAAAGACGACTCGTTCAAAGTCGTTTTCAATCCCGGTACGGACAAGGTCGAGAAGCGAGGTCTCGGCCCGGCCCCTGCCTTTACTCACAGGGACACCGGATAAAGGTTGACCACTCAGCCACGCAGAAATCGCGCGACCGACCTCCAACATTCTATCGGAGGGCGGCGAAGGCGTCAAAGTGGCACGATCCACGGACGGTGTGGGGACGGGGCTCTGCCCCGTCCGAGGCGAGCGCAGCTCGGCAGGATTCTTCAGACTCCCGCCCATCATCGTATCCCAATCCGCAAACGCCTTGGGCGTCGAAACCCCAATCTCCGGGGTGGCCACGACGCAAACTGTTGCCGGCAAATCAGGCAGCGGATAAACCTCTTCCCCGTGTCCCACGCCTAGAGACGTCCCCCCGACGAGAAACAGAGGCAAATCCGAGCCGACCGCGCCAGCGATCCGTAGCTTCTCCGCTCCTGGTATTTTCTTTTTCAGCGCCCTTTCGAGGGCAAGCAGCGTAGCCACCGCGTTCCCCGAGCCTGCGCCTAAGCCGCCTTGCACCGGCAGTCGTTTGTCGATGGTAATAACCACGCGACCGCGTGCCTGCAGCGCCGGCAAGGCTCGTTCCACAATGCGATAGCAGGTGTTTGACGCGTCCTTCGGAACGCGCGGATCTTCGCATCGAATCTCAATTCCAGTCCCGCGCCCCACCTCCACGCGAATGATGTCGTGCAGGGCAATGGTCTGGTACACCGTCCGCAGATCGTGAAAGCCGTCCGGGCGCAGCGCCCCAATGCTCAAGCCGAGGTTAATCTTGGCGAAGGATCGGACGGTTACAGGCATGGAACGATGATTACGTCCGCCGCTTGTAGTAAATAGTGAACTCAAACCCCGGGTTCGCGGGGAATAATTCCGCCACCTTCTTCAATCGCTCCGCCATCTGGGCTGGCGCCAGCAGCGGGTAGTCACGCTCGCGCAGATCGTAGTAGTCCACGTCAATGAACAAAGACAGAAGGTAGATGGAGATAGCGTCGGAAAAGCTTGCAGCAAGATATTCGTTCTTGTACTTCTCGGTGTCCGGCCCCGGGCCTGTTGCCAGCTTGCGCGATTCCCACGCATCCAGCGAGGTCTCCCCGCGCGCTCCGGCCTGCACCTGCTTCCATGCCAGATCGGCAAAGGCCTGCGAGACGCCGGCCTTCTCGACCACCGCGTGTCCAACATTGATATAGAACTCAAAGGCCACGGAGAACTTGTCGTCCATCAGCCGCGTTGAGATGAAAACGCATTGCGAGTCGCCCAGATCGAGATTGCGATGGCAAACCGCGTTATCACTTAAGGCGACGTCGTAGCGGTCGGCGATCACGGTGTCGTCGCCCTGGTTCACAGTTAACGGAACAAAGTAGTAGGCCTTGCGCTTCAGAGCGGCCGCGGCGGCGTCCGGCACGGCGGCCACCATGCGCTGCAGGTCAGCCTCGGGAACGGTAATCTCGCCTGAAGCCGCGTAACAAATTCCATTGGGAGCTTGTGAAACCGGAGTCTGGCGGACAACCTCCGCCGGGGCTCGTGTAATGGGCGGCGCAACTTGTGACATGGTGAGTATTCTAGCGCACTGGAGGCAGTACGCCGGCCTAAACCCGTGGCGCACGCGCTCCCCGATTGCTCTGCTAAGAACCGGGAACTGCGAACTATGAACCGCTACAATCAAGAAGAAATGCCTTCCACCAAGCCACCTTCGACGAAGGGCTGGTTCTGGATCCCGCTTCGCATACTGCTGGTGAGCTTTCTGTTGTCTTTGCTTTCCTTTGCGGTGTGCCTGCTGCTGGGAATCCTGGGGCTGGCGATCAGCGCGCGGTTCCACGGCGTTCATCCCGACATGGCCCTGGCGTACCGCCACTTCGCTTTCCCGGCTGCTGCCGTGATAGCAGGGGTCGCCTTAATCGTGGTGACGACACTGGAGTTTCGCCACTATCGCAACCGGGCGGACGTCCCGCCCGAGCCTTGGCGGTAGCAGCTTCGCTTGCGATGATGCTAACGTAATCGCCATGATCGTCGGCACCGGCATCGACATCGCAGAAGTGCCGCGCATCGCCCAAGCCCTGTCCCGCCACGGCGACCGCTTCCTCCATCGTGTATTCACCGACGGTGAGATTCGTTACTGCGATTCCAAGGCCAACCGGATCGAACGTTACGCCGCTCGCTTTGCCGCCAAAGAAGCGTCCATGAAAGCGCTCGGCACCGGGTGGAATCATGGCGTGCGCTGGCGCGACATTGAAGTCTGCCGCCAGCCCGGAGGCCGGCCCACCATCGCATTCCATGGAAAAGCGGCGGAGTTTGCCGCGCGCCTGGGCGCAGTCCACATCGCACTCTCGCTTTCACACACCGCCGAACAGGCAATCGCGCAAGTGATCCTCGAAAGCGATTGATTAATTAAGAGATCTGACTAACAACTGATCGCTGGCAACGGACAACTGCCCTTCTGTTAGACTGTCGCCTTCCCGACGAACCCTGGCGATGAGTGACACTGCTCTCCTGCTCCCCACCAGCAGTACAAAACAAACCCCCGACCGCGCCATGTTGGTCGGCACCGCCCTAAGCAGCTTTGCCGCCCTGCTGCTTGAACTGGCGCTCACCCGGCTGTTCTCCGTGGTTTTGTTTTATCACTTCGCATTCCTCGCGATTTCGATCGCTTTGCTTGGACTCGGCGCCGGGGGCGTGTTCGCGCACCTCAGGAAGAATCAGCTGGCCCGCTTCGAGACGCGTCCTTTGGTGGCGCGGCTGTGCGGGATCAACGCCCTGATTGTCCCGGTCCTGCTGGTGATTGTGCTGCGCATCCCGGTTTCGCTGGACATCTCGAAGGCGAATTTTCTCCGGCTGACGGCAATTTACCTGGCTTCAGCCGTGCCCTTCTTTGTCACCGGATTGGAATTCTCCGTGGTGTTTGCCCGCCAGGCGAAACATATCTCGCGCTTTATATGCCGCCGACCTGGCGGGTGGCGCCTTGGCGTGTCTCGCGATCGTGCCGCTGCTCAACTGGCTGGGCGGGCCCAATACCGTACTTTTCACCGGGGCTTGCATGGGCGTCGCCGGAATGGTGTGGGCGATGGACCGAAAGACACGGAACTCTGCCGCCGCCCGAACTGTCCTCTTGCTTTTCTTAATCGCCATCAACTATTCGGGGAGATTTTTCGACATTGTTTACGCCAAAGGCGGATTTCGGGACGCGGCCTGGGTCGAGTTCGCGCGCTGGAATGCGATCTCGCGCGTGGAAGTGGATCGTCAGGGCGATGCCAGGGCAATCGTGATCGACGCCGACGCCTCCACCTATCTGATGAATGTGAATCCCAAAGATTGGCAGGGAACGGAGTGGGAGAAGAAATTAATGTCAGGACCGCCGGCGCTCGCCAACGTCCTGCGCCCTCACGGCGACTACGCGATTATCGGCCCCGGCGGCGGCGTGGATGTGGTGCGCGCCCTGGCGAACGGCAGTCCGAGTGTCACCGGAATCGAGATCAATCCCATCATCGCCAACACCATCATGCGCGGCCGCTACGCCGACTACGTCTATCACCTCTATGAGCGCCCGGAAGTTCACATTCATGTCACCGATGGGCGATCGTTCGTGCGCAATTCCGGCCAGCAATTCGATGTGGTGCAGATGACGCTGGTCGATACCTGGGCATCCACCGCAGCCGGCGCATTTGCCCTGAGCGAAAACAGCCTCTACACGGTCGAAGCGTTTCGCGAATACTTCGAGCACCTGAAGCCGGATGGGATGATTGCCATTACGCGCTGGGAATTTCAGCAGCCGCGCGAAGCTTTGCGCGTGGTTTCGGTCGCCATGCAAGCCCTGCACGAGTTGGGCGTGGCCAATACCGCAGGCAATTTTTTGGTGGTTTCCGAGGGGCACTTCAACAAAGACGGCATTCCCGTAGTCGTGTTGGCCAAGCGCACTGCCTTTACTCCGGAGGAATAAGCTCAGGTACGGGCGCATCTGGCAGCCAATCCGAAGCTGTTTCTTGTGTATTCGCCGTCGGATACCAACTTAACGACGTCGAACCAACTGGAGCACGCCGATGTGAACGCCTTCGCCCACTTGATTCAGCTCAACGACCCGCAAGGCTTCGCGGCTCGCTACCCGTACGATGTCTCGCCCGTTACCGACAACGCTCCTTTTTTCTTTTTCAACCTGAAGCTTGGCCAGATTTTGCGTCCCGCGTCGCACCAGCAGGAGATGGATTGGAAAGTGAATCTGGGCGTCGCCGTGCTGGGAATGGTTTTGCTGATTTCGCTCCTGGCAGTAGTGCTGTTTCTGATTGTTCCCTTGACGTTTGGCGCGCAGAGACAGCAGCAACGACCGGTCCGCCTGCTTTACTTCATCGCCGTGGGGCTGGGCTACATTCTGGTGGAGATTGCTTTCATCCAGCGCTTTGTGCTTTTTCTGGGCCACCCCGTTTATGCGCTTACGGTCGTGGTATTCCTGCTTCTGCTTTCGAGCGGCGCGGGCAGCATGATCAGCCGCTGGTGGCTGGCTGAGACTGCGCGGATCTGGCTTCCCCTCACACTGATTGCGGCTGCATTGTTGCTCTATGTGGTGATCCTGCCCGGCTTGCTGAACCGTCTGGTGGGATTGCCGTTCCCTGTCAAACTTCTGGTCAGCGCCGGACTTCTGATCCCTCTGGGCTTCGCCATGGGCATGCCCTTCCCGACCGGGCTGCGAGCCTTGGGGGCCAGTCCTGCAATCGAAGCGTCCGTGACAAAAGATGATCACGGCAACCTGGTGGAATGGGCCTGGGCGATGAACGCTGCTTCGAGCGTTCTGGGTTCGGTCGTGGCCATCATCATCGCCATCCAGTTCGGACTGAATATTACGTTGGCCTGCGGGGCGGCCGCATATCTCGTGGCGCTCGTCCTGGTCGGGACGCTTCGCCGCACCCCCAAAGTAGCGTGACCCGGCGGGGCATTCTGCTATTATTCTGGGATTACACGCTGTATCCGTGGGTCACGGAAAATGACATCGCTCGGGAGAATGCGTGCCAAGCCAGAAGCAGCTAAAGTGGTCTGAACTCAAAGTCGGGCTCACAGTGCTGGCCGCTTGCGTCACTCTTGGCGTCCTGATTTTTCTCATGAGCGGTACCGGTGGCCTGTTCACCACCAAAATCGAGCTGAAATCCTATTTTGATGACGCCAATGGCTTGCGCGTGGGAGCGCCGGTGCGTCTTGCCGGGGTAGATATCGGCAACGTAGCGGGTATCCGGGTGGTGTCGGACAGGGGGAAGCAACTCACCCCCGTCGAAGTGACCATGAAGGTGAATACCCGGTATCTTTTTAACTTGCGCAAGGATTCTCTGACGCTGCTCTCGACCGCGGGCGTACTGGGCGAAACCTACATCAACATAGACAGCTCGCAATCCAAGCTGCCGCAAGTCCAGGACGGAGACGTATTGCCCAGCCGCGAGGTGCCGGACTTTGGCGACATGGTGCGCTCCGGCCAAAGCACACTACAGAACATGGACGCCTTGTTGAAGCGCCTGGACCGCATCATTGCATTCGTCGAAAGCGGCCAGGGCTCGGTCGGCAAGCTGATTTACGATCCCATGCTTTACAACCGCCTGAACTCGACCGTAACCGAATTCCAGGGACTGGTAAATCAGGTTGCCCAGGGCAAGGGCACGTTGGGCAAACTGTTCTCTGACGAAGAGTTGTACCAGAAGGTGAACGGCACCGTGGACAAGTTGAACACGGTGATCGACGATCTCAACGCCGGCAAGGGAAGCGCGGGGAAATTCCTCAAAGATCCTGTGCTTTATGACACCGCCAACCAAACCATTGCCAACGTGAAACAACTTACCGACGACATCAATGCCGGCAAGGGCGCCATCGGCAAGCTAGCCAAGGATGAGGAATTCGCCAAAAAGCTGCAAAACGTGATGGACAAGCTTTCCCTCATCTCCGATCGTCTGGAGGCGGGCGAAGGCACCGCCGGCAAGCTGCTTCGCGACCCGTCACTGTTCACCGATGCCGACCAGATGCTGGTGGAAACCCGCGGCCTGGTCAAGTCGATCCGGGAGAATCCCAAGAAGTACCTGACCATCCACTTCAAAGTATTCTGAGCATGTAGGCGCGAGCGTCCACGCTCGTGCAGGATCTGCACATCAATTTCATTTCTTGGTTGATTTTTCCAGGATTGGGACGCACGAGCGGGACGCTCGCGCCTACACGGGTTTTGTGGCTTCAGCCTGCTCGTGCGCGTGGTAACTGGAACGCACCAGCGGCCCTGACTCCACATGGCGGAATCCGAATCGCAGCGCTTCGTCTTTTAAAATTGAAATTCGTCCGGCGTGTAAAAACGTGAGATCGGCAGATGATCTCGTGAGGGCCGCAGATATTGCCCGACGGTAAGAATGTCCACGCCCCGCGAACCCAGGTCGCGGAAAACGTCCACCAGTTCGGTCATGGTTTCGCCCAGGCCAACCATCACACCAGATTTGGTCACCATCGCCGGCGCAAGCGCCTTGGCATTTTCCAGCAATCGAAGAGTGCGTTCGTAACGCGCGCCGGAGCGCACCACGCGATACAGCCTGGGCACGGTTTCGGTGTTGTGGTTGAGCACGTCAGGTTGGGCGTCGACCACAATCTTCAGCGCGTCCTCGAGACCCTGGAAGTCAGGGATCAGGACTTCAACCCGGCAACCGGGGGACAACTCGCGGATCTGGCGGATAGTCTCAGCGAAAATGCGCGCGCCGCCCAGGTTGTCGTCGTCGCGATTCACGCTCGTGACGACCGTATGCTTGAGGCCGAGAGTTGCAACTGCTTCGGCAACCCGACGCGGTTCGTCCCACTCAATCGGACCGGGTTTGCCTTTGGGGACAGCGCAAAATCCGCAGCGCCGGGTACAAATATCTCCCAGCAGCATGAAGGTCGCGGTGCGCTGATTCCAGCACTCCCCGATGTTGGGGCACTGCGCCGATTCGCACACCGTGTGCAAGCCCAGACCGCGCGCCAGTTTCTTCAGATTATGAAAGTTTTCGCCCACCGGAGCTTTGGCTCGGAGCCAGTCAGGCTTGGCCTGTCGGACGGGAGGTCCGACGGCGATCTGCACCAGTTGGGAGCTAGCTGACATATCTCCTGTCATTTTACATGCAACCGCCGGCGCGGCGGAATCGGACCAGTGTGGCCGCGGGCGACTCGCCCGCGAAAGCGTGTCCAGGGCAAATTCTGTTTGGGTGCGAAGGTTGAAGGCGCAGGGAGGCGTTTCTGGAGATGAACAGCTAACCTCAGCGGCTAAAGCCGAAATGTTCAGTGCGATTTATGGCACGACTGAAGTCGTGCCCTTCCCGGTCGTGCATAACGACGTCGTTCCTTCCCGGTCGCCCTAGTTTTCCAGGTAGGCTTCGATCCACTCTTTGATTCGCATGCGGCGCTCATCTTTGGCGTCAAACCGAACTCCGAAGGTCTTGTTGGGCTTGCGCCACGTGACCTGCCCTCGCACCCAAATGCGAGGCAGAGTCAGCAGAGCGAAAGAAACTTCGAGCGCGGTGCCGGGAGCGACGTCTTCCGTGCTCTTTACCGACATTCCTCCCGTGCTGATTTCCTGGCTGGTGGCGGTAAACCGCCGACTGTCCTCAGTCACCATGGAAATTTCCGTAATGATGGGAATCCGCACATAGCGGCGGAACTCGTGCATCACCAGCATCTGGGTGGCCCGCACCAGCTTCAGCGCGGTTGAGCGTTCCAGCGGTTCCTGGAATACGGCGTTGACGCCATATTTCGAGAAGCGCATCGCCTCCTGGGCGCTGCCGCCCAATCCATAGATGACCATCCGGGAATTCGAGGGCGAGCGCCGGACCGAATCCATCACCAGAGCGGATTCGGGGACAAGGTGCAGAACGCAGGCTTCAAACTTTTCACTCTGCATGCGTTCCGGCACGTTGCCGGTCATCAGTGAGGTTTCGATGCCGAATTGCCTGAAACACTCCGACAAAAGCGAACCTGCGGGTTCGCGGAGATCGACGAGGGCAACCCGGGCCACGGTTTTCTTGCTGGGACGAGGGGGCGCGAGAACAGCTCCTGAAGCTTTTAGCATGGCTTTGGGGAACGCCTTACAACATCCATTCTGGCCTCCGGTCGAGGCCTTGGCAAAGGCGAAGAAGGCCAATGTCCGGTACCAAGGTCGCATTACCTGGATGGACCGCCGAGTGGTGACCGGAGTTTGTAAAGCTAAAGTTTTGCGGGAGTTACGTCGCTCGCTGGTAATGAGCAAGGGTTAATCAGCCAGTGGTAATCAGGGAGCGGTGACTAGTGGGTTTGCCGCGGAAACTACTCGCTCCAGCGGCGGAATAGCAACGCGCCATTGGTTCCGCCGAATCCGAACGAATTCGACATGGCGTACTCCACTTCCGCCTTGCGGGCCTGGTTGGGGACGTAATCCAGATCGCACTCCGCGTCGGGGTTTTCGAGGTTGATGGTGGGCGGCAAGATCTGGTCGCGCAGTGCCAACAGGGTAATTCCAGCTTCCAGTCCGCCCGCCCCGCCTAACAGGTGGCCGGTCATGGACTTGGTGGAACTCACAGCAACCTTGTAAGCGTGGTCGCCGAAAGCCCTCTTGATTGCGACCGTTTCCAGTTTGTCGCCGATGTCGGTCGAGGTTCCGTGCGCGTTGATGTACTGAACCTGCTGCGGCTGTATTTTGGCATCCTTCAGCGTATTCAACATGACGCGATAGGCGCCGTCGCCATTTTCAGCCGGCTGAGTGATGTGATAAGCGTCCCCGCTCATGCCATAGCCCACGATTTCCGCCATGATCCTGGCGCCGCGGCGGCGGGCGAACTCCAGTTCTTCCAGCACCACGATGCCGGCGCCTTCGCCGATCACGAATCCGTCGCGGCCTGAATCCCAGGGCCGGCTGGCTTTCTCGGGATCGTCGTTTCGGGTGGAAAGCGCGCGCATGGCGGCAAAGCCGCCCACTCCCATGGGAGTGATCGCAGCTTCGGTGCCGCCGGCAATCATTACGTCGGCATCGCAACGCGAGATGATCTTGAAAGCATCGCCGATGGCGTGCGCGCTCGAGGTGCAAGCCGTGCACGTAGCCTCATTCGGGCCGCGCGCATGATAGCGGATGCTGACGTGCCCGGCTGCCAGGTTGACGATCGCCGCCGGAATAAAAAACGGTGAGATTTTGCGCGGCCCGCCGTTCAGCAGGCTGATATGTTCGCGCTCGATGACGTCGAATCCGCCAATTCCAGATCCGATGTGTACCCCCACCCGCTCCGAAATCTCGGGCGTCACTTCCAGGCCCGAGGCCTTCATCGCCTCATCCGCCGCGGCCAGGGCCAGATGGATGAAGCGGCCCATCTTCTTTAATTCTTTCTTCTCGATAAAGTTCAGGGGATCGAAGTTTTTGACTTCAGCCGCAATCTGGCAGGCAAACTGGGAGGGATCAAATTGGGTAATGCGGGCCACGCCGCTCTTGCCGGCGAGCAGTTTCTTCCATACCTCTTCGGCGGTGTTTCCGACCCCGCAAATGAGGCCGATTCCAGTGACTACGACCCTACGTCCCAACTACTTCCCGCCTTTCGCGTGCTTGCCGATGTAGTCGACCGCGTCCTGTACCGTGCGGATTTTCTCCGCATCCTCATCCGGGATTTCGATCTCAAAGGCCTCTTCAAACGCCATCACCAGTTCTACAGTGTCCAGGGAGTCGGCGCCCAGGTCGTCCACGAAGGAGGCGTTGGAGGTAACTTCGCCTTCGTCCACGCCCAGTTGTTCCACGATGATCTGTTTTACTTTGTCGTCAACGGCGGCCATGAGCTCTCCTCGATTGCAATCTTTCCCGCACAGGTATCGGCACGGGCATTTTCGGAATAGCCATCCAACTCCGCCGCGATTTCCGGCTGCCGGGCGGAGATGAACAGTTCCGAAAACGCTGCTACTTGCTCACCTTGGCATGCTTATCGATATAGGCAATGGCATCCTGCACGGTGCGCAGCTTCTCGGCATCCTCGTCGGGAATCTCGACGCCGAAATGCTCTTCCAGTGCCATCACCAGCTCGACCTGGTCCAGTGAATCCGCACCCAAATCGTCCACGAAAGACGCGCTGGGGGTGACTTCGTTTTCATCGACGCCCAACTGCTCAGAGATGATCTGCTTCACTTTCTCCACAATTTCTTTCTTTTCTTCGCCAGCCATAAGAATCCGACCTCCTGAATTTAAAGGGAATAGGTAGTGTACTGGCCCGCACGAATTGATGTAAAGGAACGCGGGTGGAAAAGGCCTCGCCAATTCCTCAATCGCCCAGACGAAATCCTACTGCCGTCAGCCGATGGGGGTCAACGTGTGGTCCGTGGTATGTGGGGCGGGCGCCCTCGCCCGCCGCCGTTGAAGTTGGGCTGGAAGTTGGGGTTCAAGCTCTTGATTTTGACTTTGTATTCGATTTTCACTCCCAGCCCGAGCGCCCGGCCTTCAAACCCAAAGTCAACTGCGGCGGGCGAGGGCGCCCACCCCACACAACGGCTACCGCCCGGAATACCGGTCCCGCAACTCGGTCTGCCGGCTGGTCATCGGGACTTCCCGGCCATCGATAAATACCCGCTTCACGTCAGACTTAACGTCCAAGGGATCCCCATCCGCGACGACGACGTTCGCGGTCTTTCCGACGTCAAGCGATCCCAGTCGATCGGCGACGCCCCAAATCTCCGCCGGGTTCAGCGTGATGGCCTTCAGCGCTTCGTCATGTGGCAAACCAAACGCGGTGGCGAATCCCGCGGCATAAGGTAGGTTGCGTACGGTGTGAGCGTCGTAGGAGGCGAAAGCGATTTTCACCCCACGCTTGTAGAGCTCGCTCGGCAAGCTGTAAACCGCGTCGTAGCGTTCGTAATTTTTGGGATTCTCGTAGATCGGCCCCACGATCACCGGCACCTTCAGACTGGCGACATAATCAAGCACCGGTTGCGAGTGGCTGATGTGATTGAGCACGAACTTCAAATTGAATTGCCTTGCCAGTCCGACCGCAGTCTCCAGATCACTGGGCTCCTGCGCCGCCAGTACGATCGGCTTCTTGCCCTGCAGATAAGGAAGCAATGCCTCCAGTTTCAGATCGTGCTTCAAGGGCGAGGGCGGGCCTTTTTTTTCGTCAGGTTTCGCGGCCGCATCAGCCTTCTTCTTTTCGTACTCAGCCCAACGGTCGGCATAGTCCTGGGCGTCGAGAAACGCCTGCCGCAGTTGCGCCGCCAGACCCATGCGGGTCTGGGGGAATTTCCTTTTCTCCCAGGACTCGTTACGCCTTTGCTCGCCCGTAAAGTTCAGGGGCAACGCGATATCGCGGACCAGCAGCATTTCATTCGCCGAGTTTCCATCCAACTGAACGAACGAATCCTGGCCGGGGAGGGTGTCCTCGCTTTGCGGCGCGACAATGGCGTTGGTAATTCCATTCAGCCGAGCCACTGGAATCAGCGCCGACTCGGCATGAAAGGCGTCATATACGTGCATGTGCGGCATGATCTCGTCGCTGGTCTCGATCAGATCGTTGGTCATCTTCTCAGCCGAAATCTCGGTGAGGCCCAGATAACTCTCCGAATCGATCAGCCCGGGATATACCGTCATCCCGGTAACGTCGATGACTTGTGCGTTCTTGGGAATCGCGACCGAGCCAGCTCGCACCCAGCGCACTGATCTTGCCCGCAGACATCACCAAAACGCCGTTCTCAATCACTCCATGCGAAACGGTCAGCAGCTTCCCGCCCTTGAGGACAAGAATTTTCTGCTGTCCAAACGCCGAAGCTGACAGGAGGCAAAACGCCGCAAGAAGGAGAACAAGGCCAACGACGAACGACCAACGACCAACGACGGCATCTGACGACCGATGACTGCTGACCGACGACTGACTCTCCATCACTCTCCCTCCCTGTAGTGCGGCATGCCGAACCCCGGCAGCGAGCGATCAAAATAAATGTCGCCGTCGATCAGAACTTTATTCGGCACCCCGAAACTGGAGAGCGGATATCCATCCCAGATCACCAGGTCGGCGTCCTTTCCCACCTCGATCGATCCCACGCGATCATCGACGCCGATGATCCACGCCGGATTGATCGTAATCATCTTGAGCGCCTCTTCTTCTGTTGCGCCTCCGTAGCGAATGGTCTTGGCCGCCTCCTGATTCAGGCGCCGCGCAAAATCATCGGAGTCGCTCTTGATGGCCACACGCACGCCCTTGCGCATGGAGATGACCGCATTCCAGGGAATCGCGTCCCAGGCCTCCTGTTTGAATCCCCACCAATCGGAGAAAGTGGCGATGGCCACTCCCTGGGCCGCCAGATCGTCCGCGACCTTGTAAGCCTCAAGCGCATGATGGAACGCCCGCACCTTGTAGCCGAACTCCTTCGCCATCGCCATCTCGGTGAGCAACTCGTCGGCGCGATAGCAATGGATCTGCACCAGCAGCTTGCCGCGCAGCACGTCGGCCAGCGCCTCCAGCTTGAGATCGTGTTTGGGAGCTTTGGCATCCTTGTCGCCGCGCTTGACCTTGGCGTTGTAGTCGTCCCACTCGCGCATGTAATCCTGCGCTTCGACCAGCGCGGCGCGCTGCACCGCGAAATTGCCCATGCGCGTGGAAGGAAGTTGATCCCTGCTTCCGTACACTCGCTTTGGATTTTCTCCGCTGGCGAACTTGATGGATTGCGGAGCGCCGGGAAACAACATGGCATCCCGGCTTGCGCCATATTTGTGTTTGATCACCACTGCCTGTCCGCCAATCATGTTGGCCGACCCGTGGAGCAACAGAGAAGTTGTGACCCCGCCCGCCAGTCCGCGATAAATAGCTTTGTCCTGGTAGTCGAAGGCGTCGATCATCATCATCTGGGGCGTGATCGGGCTGGTGGCTTCGTTGACGTCGTCGTCGAGCGCGATGTGGGAGTG
The DNA here is from genome assembly GCA_963734265.1 of Terriglobia bacterium. GTDB lineage: Bacteria > Acidobacteriota > Terriglobia > Terriglobales > Acidobacteriaceae > JAIQFF01. The sequence goes on along the minus strand of CAVTGN010000002.1, from coordinate 346,354 downwards.
TGAATCGATGATGCCCGGCGTCAGGTATTTGCCTCCGGCATCAATCACAGTCGCTGTAGAGGGCGCACTTACGTCCTTCCCCACCGCGGCGATCTTGCCGTCTTTGATGTAGACGCTGCCGTTCTGAATGTTGCCGTGGGTAACGGTCATCACCACAGCGTTCTTGATCAGTACTTCGCTATGGGATGGCGATGTGGCCGCTTGTTGCGCCGACACCCGAGGCGGCAGAGCCGCGAGAACGAGCCCTCCGAGAGCCGTCAGTGAAAGCAATCTTGTGACCCAACGCATCGTGAACAACTCCCGCGCAGGAATTTTGAGAAACACGGAACCGGGGATTCTAAGAGTCAATGAAGAGGGCGTCAACCAGCGCGAAACAACGGATTCGCTGAGCTCGCTGTATCATGAAGCGAACTTTCTTAATCTCTCAGACTCAACAAAACATGAAATTACTGTATTCGTTATGGATGTCGTTGCTGGCTGCAGTTTCACTGCCTCTCTTCGGAGCCAACTGCCAAGCTCCACAGCCAAAGGACGGTAGCGCTCTCATCCAGCTTGAGCAGACCTGGGCTCAGGCCCTGGAAAGTCACGACGTCGACGCCGTCGAGCTGCATTCTGGCCAAGGAATTTCAGGACGCGGATCCCAACGGCAAGCTTCATGATCGCGCCGAAACTCTGGCCCAGATTCCACACCGTCGTCCCGGCAAGAATGTCCTCAGCGAACTCGATCCTCATGTGTTCGGAGATTCCGGATACGTCCGCGGGCTGAACACCGTGCTCGACGCACAGGGAAAAACTCTGGCCCGAGTCCGCTTCACCGACATTTTCGTTTATCGGGATCAGCGCTGGCTAGCGGTGGCCGGGCAGGAAACTCTGCTGCCGGAATTGAAAACCGGAACCGAAGAAATCGGATCGGAGAAATAATGCGCGCGGTGGTGCAGCGAGTGAGCCGTGCCCAAGTCACGGTGGACAACGAAGTCGTGGGCGAGATTGGCCGCGGGCTGCTCGTCCTCCTCGGTGTGGGGCACGAAGACAACCAGGTCAGCGCCGACTACCTGGCAGACAAAATTGTGGGCTTACGCATTTTTCCGGAAGAAGAAGGTGACAGCGGCAAGATGAACCGAGCCGTGGGTGAAGCCGGCGGCAAAGTGCTGGTCGTCTCCCAGTTCACTCTTTACGGCGACGTCCGGCGCGGCAAGCGGCCGTCATTCGACGCTGCCGCTCCTCCCGAAAAGGCTCGTGCGCTCTACGAATATTTCGTCGAGCGCATTCGCAGCGCCGGGCTGGCCTGCGAAACCGGGAAAGTTTCAGGAGATGATGCAGGTCGAACTGGTGAACGACGGTCCTGTGACTATCCTGCTGGATTCATCGAAAGCGTTCTAGCCAGCCGCTCCTCGCCGGCAGGCTCAGGCTGCCCGCTCCCCAGAATCTGCAGGACGTCATTCCAGTTGTTCGCCCGCAAAGGCGCGTCCTCTTTGGCATTATGCGGGGCGGTAAACAGAATTCCCGTACCCCGAAACTCCTTGAAGTGGCGCGAGCGGTCATCAACCAGAACGTCGGCGTTGATGACGTTCTTGTCCCCGCAAAAAACAATTTGGCTGGTCGGAATGAAAGCGAAATTCTTCTGCAGCCATTCGTACTTCGCCGCGAATGATGAAGGAACTTCCATGGCGGCGCTGGCGATATAGATATCGTGATCCTGCGACAATGCCAGCAAAGCCTCGCGGCTGCCTTCAATCAGCTCCAGGTCGGCAAAAAATCCGTCTTCGTGCGGAATGCCGGAAAACTCCTCCCGGCGATCGTGTGGAATCAACGAGCTCAGCCCTTTGCTTGCGACCAGCTCCGGCGTCAGGTTTCTGGCCGGTTCGCTGGTTGTAGCAGCTCAACTGTTTGCCGAAACTATCGGCAATCACTTCGTCCATGTCCACGGCAATGCGAAGCCTTCGTGAGCCGATACCGTGTGACGCCACAACCTGCGACCCCAGCCCAAACTTCTTCGCGGGAGGATTCGCCTTCAGGATGATGGAAATCAATACCATCAACCCGGCCAGCGCATTCGCCCAGATCACTGCCACGGCATGGACCTGCATGCCATAAACCAGCCACAAGCAGCACTCCGGTCAAATACAGAAACAGCATCTGGTAGGAGAGATCTTCTCCACCTTGCTTTCGAAGCTTAATAATCTGCGGAACGAAGGCCACTGTTGTGCAGAAGGCTGCCACCGTTCCTATCAACGCAGTTACCGTCATACTGGATTACTCCCCATACTCTTACTTAGTAGATAGCTTAAGTAGACAGCCGGGGACAGCGATTCGTCCAATGAAATGATTGCAAGCCTGTGATAACTTTAGTGTATGCAACTGGAAACTCGTGACTTGTCCTCTTTCGCAGTCCTGGCCGAACAGTTGCACTTCGGCCGCGCCGCCGCTCGCCTGCACGTCTCGCAGCCCGCGCTGAGCAAGCGCCTCAAGAGTCTCGAAGAAAAAATCGGTGGACCGCTTCTCATTCGCAACCGGCGCGGAGTTACGCTCACCCCCGCGGGCGCCATGTTCTACAAGGAGTGCCGCCGCGTCACACATGATCTGGACACTGCTTTTGAAACTGCCCGGGCGGCCGCCAGCGGCGAGTTGGGAAAATTGCGACTGGGCGTCGGCATGTCCACCATCCTCAGTCTGGTTCCACGTGCTCTGCTGAAGTTTCGCGAGGCCCGCCCCGGAGTTGAAATCGAGGTCGCCGATATGTCCACCCTGGACCAGATCGAAGCCTTGATTGCGGGCCGCATCGATGTCGGCTTCGTGCGCCTGCCGGTCAACCATCCCCAACTTGCCATCCGGAAAGTTCTGACCGAACGCCTCACCATCGCGACCTCGGCCAAGTTCACCGGGCCGGTGACCATGAAGGGCATTCAGGAGCAGGCATTCATTCTGATCGACCGCGGCGTCTCCGCCACCTGTCACGATCACTGCATCAGTCTGTGCGATCGCTCGGGATTCGCGCCCCGCATCGTCTACGAAGCCAACGACACCTTCACCATCCTCAATCTGGTCAGTGCCGGAATCGGCGTTTCTCTCGTTCCTCGCGCGGCTCGCGCCATGCACATCGCCGGAGTCAAATTCGCGCCTGTGCACGACAAATATGCCGACTGGGACATAGGAATGGCCTGGAACAAGAAGCTGGAATCCGAAATCATCAGAAAATTCGCGGAGATTGTTCTGCCGGCGCGCGCAAATTTGTGAAATTCGGGGAAGGAGCGACGTGGGAAGCGACGGCTTCCGCCGTGCCGCTAGAAACTAACCCGCAGCCAAATCGGCAATTCGTACCGCATCGACACATGCCCGTACGTCGTGAGTCCGGATAATCTGCGCACCCTTTAATATGGCGACCGTCTCCGCCGCCAGCGTGCCGAATTGCCGATCCGCAACCGACGCATCTTTCCCATCGCGCGCCAGCGCCCGTCCGATAAATGACTTTCGCGAAATCCCCACCATCAGCGGGAAATGCAGCTGATGAAATTCCTCGAAGCGCCTCAGCAATGGATAGTTCTCCTCATGGTTCTTGCCAAAGCCAAAGCCGGGATCGATCACCATGCGTTCCCGCTTCATTCCCGCCAGCACCGCAGCCTCGGTGCGATCCCGCAACTCGCGCTTCACCAGGGACACAATGTCGGCCGCCGGAGGCAGCGTCCGCCATTCGTGCGGACGCCCGCGCACGTGCATCAGCACGGCTCCGCACTTCAACTCGGCCAATGTCTTCGCCATCTTTGCGTCCCAGAGAAATCCGCTCACATCGTTGACGATCTCCGCCCCCGCCTTGACGGCCGCGCGCGCCACGGCGGCTTTGTAGGTGTCGACCGAAATTACCGCTTTGGCATTTTTCTGCTTCACCTCGGTGATAACCGGGATCACCCGCTCCAGTTCTTCCTTCTCGCTGACCGCATCCGCTTCAGAACCCGCCACCTTTGCTCCCGGCCGCGTGGACTCTCCACCCACGTCGACGATGTCAGCGCCAGCCTGCAACAGTTCAAGCGCGTGCTTCACCGCATGATCGCGATCGAAGTGCTGACCTCCGTCGGAAAACGAGTCCGGAGTGACATTGACTACGCCCATAATCAGCGTGCGTTTTCCCAACTGCAATGCACGAGAGCCGATTTGCCACTCAAAGACCGGACGCATGGCAACGATTCTAAACCTGGGACCCAGTTCAGCCCGCGAAGGACGCGGATTTCCGGGTTCTAATATTCGCGCCCCTGAAGCAGCGGAATGTTGTCATCCGTCGACATGGCGGACCTTGATCGAAATTTAACTGGCCCTTTTGCAATGCTACAATCAGCTTGCGATGCGCCGTCCGCGCCTCTTATCGCAAGTGGCCCTGTGTCTGTTGCTGTTGACGCAACTGCACGCCGCCTCGCATAAACCTCTCGACAAGCGCGTTGCCGCGATTCTTGCCGATGCCGACCTGAGCCGGGGATTTTGGGGCATCGAAGTTGTTTCGCTTTCTACCGATAGACTTCTGTACGCCCAGAACGCAGACAAGCTGTTCACTCCCGCGTCCAACACCAAGTTGTTCACCACCGCGGCAGCTCTGGCGCTGATTGGGCCGGATTACAGCTTTCACACCACGGTGGAAACCAACGGCACCCTCGATACTCACGGGCGTCTCACCGGAGACCTCGTGCTGGTCGGCCGCGGCGATCCTAATCTTTCGGGACGTGAACTTCCCTACACCCTGCATACGCAGCGCAACGATCATCCCATTCGCGTGCTCGAGCAACTGGCAGACACGCTGGCGCAAAAAGGCGTGAAGTATGTGGACGGCGACATTATCGCCGACGACTCCTACTTCGCCTTCGAGCGATATGGCGAAGGCTGGAGCCAGGATGACCTGGTCTGGGCCGACGGCGCTCCGGTTTCGGCGCTCACCATCAACGACAACGTAATTTTCGTGAACATTCTCCCTGCCGACCGCGCCGGTGACCGCGCCTTCGTAAGCATCACTCCGTTCGCGGACTATTATCGAATCGACAATCGCATCATCACCACGCCCGCCGGCACCGGCCGCAAAATTTTCATCAACCGCGAACCTGGGGCCACGGTGCTGACGCTTTGGGGAAACATGCCGCTGGACGATGCTGGGGCAAACGAGGCTCTGGCGATCGAAGATCCCGCGGAATTTGCGGCCGGCCTCTTTCGCCAGCTTCTTGAAATGCGCGGCATCGCCGTCTACGGCCGGCAGAAAACGCGTCACACCGAGCTTTCCAGTCTATCCACCTTGACGGTGACCGCTTCCGCGGCAGCGCGCGGCGGCGACGAAACCACACGCTCGTTTCAGAACCAGCCTCTGGTGCTGGCCAGTTATCAGTCCAAGCCACTTATCGAAGATGTCCGGGTCATCAACAAGGTGAGCCAGAATTTGCACGCCGAGATTCTGCTGCGACTGCTGGGCCGGGAAAAAGGGACGGCGGGGACGGTCGAAGGCGGCCTCGAAGTCCTGCGCGGATTTTTGAACCAGGCCGGAGTTCCCAGCGACCAGTATGCGTTCCACGATGGTTCCGGGCTCTCGCGGCAAAACCTGGTCACGCCCAACGCCGTGGTACGACTGCTTCGCTATGCCGACTCGCAATCCTGGGGGCCAAGTTTCCGCGACACCCTGCCTTTAGCCGGAACCGACGGTTCGCTCTCTGACCGTTTCAAGACTCTGGATGTCCAGGGCCGGGTGCGCGCCAAGACCGGTTCGCTGGGCGGGGTCAAGACCCTGTCCGGCTATGCCACCACAAATCGTGGCGACCAAGTTGCGTTCTCCATCCTCTCCAACAATTTCAATCTGCCGGACAAGCGCATAGACGAAGCTATCGACAACATCGTGGGAGCAATCCTGGACGACGGCCAGAAGAAATGAATGCGTGTGCAGGGCGGGCACGCGAAAATACTTTTGGAGTTATCTGGGCATGCGCTTAGCCTGACGTGCGCGCATACTGCGTAGAGCGCCAGGCCCGGTGCCGGTGGGCGGCTTGCGCATCCCTTCCAGCAACTCTTTCAGTACCACCGCATTGTTGTGCTGCTCGTTTTTAGAGGCGAAAAGGAGCGTCAGATTCTTTCTCTTGCTGGCCAGCCGGTAAAGTTCGTCGAGAGAGTCCGCCGCGCGCGGCAGAGCCAACTCCTTCAAATATCGTTTGCGGAAGGTCAGCCACTGATTGGGTCGGGCATGAAACCAGATGCGTAACTCGTCCGAGGGCGAGAGGTCGCGCAACCATTGATGCAGCGCAGCGGCGGACTTCTTCAATCCGCGAGGCCACAGCCGGTCCACCAGAACCCGGTAGCCATCGCCGCGGGCGGGCTTCTCATACACGCGTTTGACAGTGATGTGTTTGACGGCGGAGGGCATCGCGGTATCTTGCTATTGTACTTTTACTATTGTACTTCTGGCTGGCTGGACAGAAGTGGATCACGGATTTCGTTCTAAGGAACGCATGGAATTACCTCGTGCTGCAGAGTTTCGTAAATCGGCTCGCGAGTCGCCCCGCAATCGGCTGTGCCAGGCTGCGCTCATTTGCTCGGTCGTCCTTGCGTTCTGCGCCTGCGACGTCCAGCGGCGCAAGAGCGATGCCGAACTGGGCTTGACTCCGCAACAGGCCGCCGGACGGCGTCTCTACGATCAATATTGCGACCGTTGTCACGAGCCCTATTCCTCCCGCGACAAGAAAGGCCGCAGCCTGCAGGGCGTATTCAAGAAACAATTTCTGCCGCAAAGCGGAATGCCGGCCAACGACGAACGCGTCGGCGAATTGATCGTCACCGGCCGCAACATGATGCCCGCCTTCGGCCAGGTCATGTCGCAGCAGCAAGTCCAGGATTTGCTGGCGTACCTCCACACCCTGTAAGGACCGTGTGGGGACGGGTCTCCGACCCGTCCAGGTCGAGCGCAGCTCGACAGCGCAGTTGCCGTGCCTAGCCGACCATCATCTATATTTCGCGAACCTGCCCGTAATTCAACACGCTGACAATCACCACCCCGCCGAGAACATTCCCCGACGTGGCCAGCAGCAGCCAGCGCAGGTATTCGCCTGCGGTCGCGCTTCCCGCCAGAACCGCGGAAATGATTTCCCCGCTGGTGACCACGCAGTGAGAAAACTTGCCCACACCGACAACAAAAGTGAGGACCCAGACCATCGCCATCTGCCCGATCGTCCATTGGCTCGCAGTGACGACCCAGGCCACCAGCGCGATGAGCCATCCCCCGATCACGCCGCTCCAGAAGATGTGTGCGCCGGAACCTTGGAGAGCCTCCATGCCGAGGTCCACAAGTTGACTCGCGATTCCGGGCAGAAGCGCGCCCGACTTGATGGCGAGCAAGGCGAACAACATTGCACCTACAATATTGGAAGCGAAAACCACGCCCCACAAACGTAAGGTCTCAAGCAAGTAGCGGCGCTCGTCGAGCACCAGAATCACCGGATACAGCGTGTTCTCGGTGAAGAGCTGCGCCCGCCCGATGATCACCGCAATAAAACCTATGGGATATGCTAAATATGAAACTAAGTCCTGCCATCCGCCTCGACCCAGCAGGGCGCGAATCGAGGCCACCGCAAGCCCGGTGAGTCCCAGGGTCAGGCCGCCAGCAAGTCCGGAAAATGCCAGCTTCTGTCGAAGACCGCTTCAGCTCTGCTCGTGCATCTTCCACGACATTGTGAAAGATTTCCGGAGCGGTCAGCCGGCGAGTGTCGTTGCCAAGTTCTTCATCGCGCTTGGGCGGAGGTTTCGGCATCCGCGCTTCGATGCCTGTGGTTTCCCGAAGGTGGTCTGCACCACGTCTCGGCATTGGACTGACAAGGCGATGAAACCAAAAGCTCCTTCACGGCAAATTGACTTTCCCCGCCTCAAACGAGTAAATTTCTCGAACCTCAATTCTGCTCTTTCACAATTTTCTTTGGTTCGCGCATCCTCGTCGACCTGACGAGGAGGGAAGCGGGTGAGAATCCCGCGCTGCCGCGCAACTGTAAGCGAGGAAATCGCAATCGGTCACTGGGGTAAACCCGGGAAGGCCGGCTGTATTTGTCGGGCGTCGAATCAACGTCCTTACTCGCGAAGCCAGGAGACCGGCGTGAACCGCTTATTTAACCCCTTTCGCGTGTCAAAGGAGGAGTGCATGCGGTTTCTTCGTATTATCGCTAGCTTCGTGGTCCTGGTGGCGGCTGCTTCCGCCGCCGAAATTAAAATCAAAGTTGTCGATCCGCACTCCGCTGCCGTGGCGGGTGCTCAAGTGGAACTGTTCCACGGAGACACATCCATCCCCGCGGCCATTCAGACCACCTCGCCCGATGGACTGGTTACATTTCGCGGAACCGAGTCTGGGACCTTTCGCGTGCGGATATTGGCCGCAGGGTTTGCCGAGCAAACGACCGATGTTACGGCTTCCGATTCCGACGTGAATACCGTCCAGCTTCGCCTGGCTCCGGCGGCGGAAACGGTGACCGTGAGCGCCACTCGAACACCGGTTCCAACCAACGCGGCCGGTGCGGATGTTGACGTCCTGAACGCTGGACAACTGGAGGTCATGCGTCCAGTGGCGGCCGACGACGCGCTGCATTTTCTTCCCGGCGCTGTGGTGGCCACGACCGGGCAACGCGGCGGTCTCTCGTCTTTGTTCGTGCGCGGCGGCGACTCCACGTACAACAAGGTCATCGTGGACGACGTGCCGGTAAATGATCCGGGGGGTACCTTCGACTTCGGGGTTCTTCCCCTCCAGGGAGCGGATCGCGTGGAATTTGTTCGCGGCGCTCAGAGCACGCTGTATGGCTCCGACGCCATGACCAGCGTGGTACAGGTTTTTACCCGCACCGGCAGCACGCCCGTCCCCGAATTTCGTTTTGGTGCGGACGGCGGAAATCAGGGAACGGCGAATGGTTACGCGACGCTTGCCGGTGCCTATGGCCGCTTCGACTACAACCTGTTCGCCGACCAGTTCAACACCATGGGTCAGGGGCCGAACGACGATTATTCCAACTCGTTGGAGGGTGTGAATGTCGGCGCGAAATTAACCGATTGGGCATCGTTGCGGGTTCGGGCCCGCCATTCCAACAGCGTCACCGGAGTGCAAGGCGAGTGGAATTTCAATGGGGACCCAATTCTTCCTCCGGACTTCGATCAGCGCGCCCGGCAGAACAATCTGCTGGCCAGCGCCCAGCTCACCATCGCCGGGCCGTCGCGTTGGCAACATACTTTCACCGGCTTCGACTACACGCTGCATCGCACCAACATCCAGCCGGTCAATCAGCCCGGCCGTGTGGATCCGTTCGGCGACCAGATCGACACTCCCTTCCATGCCATCGACAACATCAACCGCGCGGGCCTCGACTATCAGGGCGATTACACGGAACGAAGCTGGGCCCATACCACAGTCGGCTACGAATTCGAAGACGAAAACGGAACCACCGGCAGTCTTCCCGATTCGCTGAGCCACGGCGTGCGCCTGAATCACGCCGTCTACGGACAACAGGTTCTGACCCTGGGACGGCTCTCGGTGGTGGCCGGAGCACGCTTCGTCCACAACGGGAGTTTTGGAAATCGGGGGGTGCCCAGAGTTGCTCTGAGTTTTACCGCCCTCCGCGGTGGACAGTTCTTTTCCGGCACGCGCTTGCGATTTTCCTATGCCACCGGCATCAAAGAACCGAGCTTCGCCCAGTCTTTCGGAAACGGAGGCGGTTTCCCCGTCATCCCCAATGATGCCCTTAAGCCCGAGCGGGTGCGCTCATTCGAAGCCGGCTTTGAACAGAAGTTCTCGCAGAATTATTCCCTGACCGGCACCTACTTCAATGGGCTATTTCGCGACAAGATCGACTTCAACTCATTGACCGGCACGGCCTGCCCGCCGCCCAGCGCTTTCTGCGGACAGTATGTCAATGTCAATGAGGCCCTCGCGCATGGAGCCGAACTGGAGTTTCACGGACGACCTTTGTCCAGGCTGTCGTTCGACGGATCCTATACCTACACTTCGACCCAGATCCTCGAACAGCCTTTTGCCTTCGATCCTCTCCTCGAGCCGGGCCAGCCATTGATCCGGCGTCCCAAGCATTCTGGAACGATGGTGCTGACCTACCTCAGCAATCGATGGGGAGCCAATCTCGGCGGAAGTTTTATCGGAAGGCGGCCCGACTCGGATTTCCTGGGATACAACATCGACCACGCGGCCGGATATGCGCGCGTCGATATCGGCGGTTGGTATGCAGTGACTTCCCGAATCACCGGTTATGTAAACGTGGAAAACGCGCTGGACAAGCAATACCAGGAAGTCGTGGGTTATCCCGCACTGGGGATTAACGTGCGGGCCGGCGTGAGATTCCGAATCGGAGGAGAGTAGCGGTCTAAGTGTGGCCGCGGGCGACTCGCCCGCGCTTTTTTTGCCTTGGACTATCGATGCCGCGAGCTGACTCGCCGCGAGGGTCTGGCGACGGCCGGCACTTCTTCTTGCGGTTGAGAATCGTAACCGCCGTCTCCGTCGCACGGAACAGCCAGGGGGAGTGGAGCGGAAGATGTCGATCCCTGATACTTGCTCCGCGCCGCCATCAATTTCTCGAGTTCCACGCTGCCCAGGGGTTGCTGCTTTCCCAGCAAATGGGTGACCAGGGCAATCTGGGCGAAATGCTCCACGGTTTCCATCTTCATATAGGCAGAATGCAGGTCCACACCGTACGCCACCACTCCATGGTTCGACATGAGGATGGCGTCATATTGCGGAATCAAGGGTTCGAGTCCCCGAGTCAGTTCGGGGGTGCCCGGCGTGCCGTATTTAGCCAGCGGAATTGAGCCCAGGCCAATCACCACTTCACACACCAGAGGCTGGTTCAGGGCCAGGCCCGCCGCTGCAAAACCGGTGGCTGTGGGCGGATGCGCATGCACCACGCCATGAACGTCAGGCCGCAGTTTGTAGATCAAAAGATGCATGGCGATTTCGCTGGAGACGCTCCTGCGCCCCGCCACGTGCCGCCCTTCCATGTCCACGATCACCAGATCCGAAGGCTTCATCATGCCTTTGCACATCGACGTGGGAGTGGCAAGAATGTGGCGATCGTCAAGCCGAACGGAAAGATTGCCATCCATTGCCGCCACATAGCCGCGCTGGTGTAATGCCCCTCCAAAGAGGACAATTTCGCGGCGATGTTGGCGTTCGCTAGGCATGGTCTAACAAGGGTGGGAACGGCAAGCCCCGGCTCAATGCCGCGTATGGTAACCCAGTCGGTTGGGGGTTACAAACGCTTTTACACACTATTACATTCTTCTTCGGGCAGTTCGGGAGCGCTTCTCCGTGAAGCGCAGTGAGAAATCCTATAATCACCTGCGTGCTGGTCTCCGATTTCAACTTTTCCCTCCCCGAAGAACTCATCGCCCAGGAGCCGCTTGCGGATCGCTCCGCTTCGAGGTTGCTTCATCTGAAACGTGACCAGCAGGACTTAGACGACCGTCAATTCCGCGACTTCCCTGACCTTTTGAGGCCGGACGACCTGGTCATATTCAACAACACACGGGTCTTTCCAGCTCGCCTCTACGGTCGCAGGAGCGGTACAAAGGCCCAACCCCTCAGCCCTCGCAACCCGGCTTCACGCGAGTTTCTGAGTGGGACCATCGAGGTCCTACTGACCCGCCAAGTCTCCGAAGACCCGAACGATTGGGAATGCCTGGTGCGCCCCGGCCGGAAAATCGGACTCGGTGAACATCTGTTTTTCGGAGACCATCACGATTTGCAGGGAGAAGTAATCGCCCGGAGCAGCTTTGGGGAACGCCGCATCCGCTTCGCTTCCGTGCCCGATTTCTACACCGTCGTAGAGCGCATTGGCCATGTCCCGCTGCCGCCGTACATCGATCGCGCGGATCAGCCTCTGGACCATGAGCGCTATCAGACCGTCTACGCCCGCGAAAAGGGCTCGGTAGCTGCCCCGACCGCCGGGCTGCACTTTACCCCTGAAATCCTGGCTCGAATCAGAGCGCGCGGCATTGAGACCGCGGAAGTCACTCTGCACGTCGGGCTGGGAACATTCCAGCCAGTGCGCGAGGAGCGCGTGGAAGATCACAAGCTTCACCGCGAAGCCTATTCAATTTCCCCAGAAGCCGCGGCCGCCATCAATCGGGCCATGGACGCCGGACGGCGAATCGTTGCTGTGGGCACAACCACGGTCAGAACCCTCGAGTATTCAGCCGGAAGATCGACATCTGGCAGGCCACAGGCCGAAAGGGGCGAAGCCGACATCTTTATTTATCCCGGGTATGAGTTCCGAGTGGTGGGGGCGCTGCTGACAAATTTTCATTTGCCGCAATCGACGCTCCTCATGCTGGTATCGGCCTTCGCCGGCAAAGATAAACTGCTGGAGGCATACCGCCACGCCGTTCACGAGCATTACCGCTTTTATTCTTACGGCGACTGCATGTTCGTGGGGTAGAAAAAGGTTTTCTTTGCGTTCTTTGCGCCCTTTGCGGTTAATGTCCTGAGTCCCGCGTAGCGATATACTTACCTTCCCAGGGAGCGAAATATGACCACACAAGCGCTATCGAAGCCGGTTCCCATCCACGATTTCGTCGCTGAACTGAGAAAGTTTCCCAAGCCCGCCTTCGATCGCGTCGATCAGATTATCCGCTTCCTGCAGAACACCCCGGTTATGCCCGACACCCTGGCCCCCTATCTCACCTGGGACAAGCAGCACTACACCCGCAATCTGATCGACAAGACACCGCTCTACGAACTGGTTGCCATTTGTTGGGAAGTGGGACAGACCAGTTCCGTGCACAACCACCGCGAGCAGAACTGCTGGATGGCGGTTCCAGTGGGACGGCTTCGGGTCGAGAACTTTCGTGTCGTCGCGCAGAATCTGGATGCCGGCACCTGCCACCTCGAAACCGCCGACACCGTCGAAATGAATCCAACCCAGCCCTGTGCCGTCGATCCCCTGGAGCCGGTTCACCGCGTCTACAATCCCCGCGAGCTTCGGCCAGCGCGCGGTAAGTCTGCACGTGTATTCCCGCCCCTTCGACACCTGCGTCGTCTATTCAAAGGAACAAGGCACCTGCGGCGTGATCAAGCTGCACTATCAAACCGAATACGGAAAGCCGGCAAAGGCCTAGATCTCAGAGAACCGAACTGAGAACTAAGAACTGATAACTGATAACTGTCCTGCTAAACTTAAGCGTTGCCCCTCAGAAAAACATCTTCGATCACACCGCCTGAAACGGCCACGCCCGCGCCTTCCCTGGCCCCTAAGCCCAAGCCGAGCGACGGCCGCCGCATCTTCCTCATGGACGCCATGTCATTCATCTTCCGCGCCTATCACGCCATGGCGCGCCAGCGCGGCATGTCCACCAAGACCGGGCTTCCCACCGCGGCAACTTATGTCTTCGTCAACATGCTCCGAAAACTGCGTGAAGACTTCGCGCCCGAATACCTGGCCGCCGTTTTCGACGTAGCCGCGCCAACTTTCCGCGATCAAGCGGCGGAAGCAATTACCAAGGTTCGCAAGTTCGACATCAAGACTCAAACTTTCCAGGAAATCGAATACCGTGGCTACAAAGCCAACCGCAGCGAGATGCCGGCGGAGCTGGTGCAGCAGGTGCCGTACATCCGCCGCGCCCTCGAGGCCTACCGCATTCCCATCCTCGAACTTTCCGGCTACGAAGCCGATGACGTCATCGGAACCCTGGCCCGCAAAGCCGTCGAGCAGAAGTATCAGGTGTATGTGGTTTCCAGCGACAAGGATATGCTGCAGCTGGTCAACGATCGCGTCCTGGTGCTGAATCCGCCCAAGGACAATCTGATTTGCGACCCGCAGAAAGTCGAAGAGATCCTGGGCGTGCCGCCGGAGCGCGTTGTGGACGTGATGGCTCTGCGCGGAGACACCATCGACAACATTCCCGGCGCTCCGGGCATCGGTGACAAAGGTTCCGTCGAACTGATAAAACGCTTTGGTACAGTCGAGCAGGCGTTGGATCGCGCCTCTGAAATCGAGAAAAAATCCTACCGCGAATCGCTCGAAAACAATCGCGACATCGTTCTCTTTAGCAAACGTATGGCGGCGATCGACTGCAACGTCCCCGTCGATCTGAATCCTGAAGCGATGCGCGCCGGAGCCCCCGACGTCGAAGCTCTGCGCGCCTTGTTCACTGAATTGGAATTCACTTCCCTGCTGAAAGAACTGCTGCCGGTAGTGGAAGTCACGGAAGCGCACTACACGGAAGCCAAATCCGCGGCCGAGGTCGAAGCTGTGCTGAAAACAGTTTCTGCCGGGAACACCTTGGCGGTGGCGATCGAAGCCGACGCGATCGTCGACACCGAAGACGAAGAAGACGAAGCAGACGAGTCCCAAGAAAGCATGTTGCCGCTCGCGGCCGCGCCCACCGAGCCGGTGCCCGCGCAGGTTGTCGCCGTCTCTACCGGCGCAGGCACGGCTCTGACCATATCTTTGAACAATCCCGCCGGTGCGCGATTGAAATCCGCGCTGCAAAGCGAGGATGTTCCCAAGGCCGTCCACGATTACAAGGCCGCCATTCACGCCTTCGCTCCGCAAGGAATCACGCTGCGCGGCGTTCGGCACGACCCCATGTTGTATTCCTATCTTCTCGATCCAACCTATTCTTCACACCGCCTCCCGGAAGTTGCGCTGCGCCGCTTCAATCTCAAACTAAGCGGCACGCTGGCAGAATCGGCCGACGTCACCGGAAGATTTGCGGCCGCGCTGCGTCACGGAGTCGAAGAGGCCAAGCTTCTGAAGTTGTACGAAGAAATTGATTTGCCCCTGGTGCCGGTGCTCGCGGGCATGGAGCAGGCCGGAGTCAAAATCGACCGCGAAGTCTTGAAAGAGATGTCGTCACGCCTGGAGCTCGAGGTCGACGCCAAAGCGCGCGAAATCTATCAGCTCGCCGGGTCCGAATTCAACATCAATTCCCCCAAGCAACTGGGTGACGTGCTGTTCAACAAGATGAATTTGCCCAAGCCGGTGAAGTACGGCAAAGGCAAGACCATCTCCACCGCGGTGGATGTTCTCGAAGGGCTTGCCGAAACTCACGACATTGCCCGCAAGGTGCTCGAATACCGGCAGCTTTCAAAGCTCAAATCCACATACGTAGACGCATTGCCGGCGCTGCTGAATCCCGTCACCGGCCGCCTGCACACCACCTTCGCCCAGGCCAGCACGGCAACGGGAAGACTTTCATCGGCCAATCCCAATCTGCAGAACATTCCAATTCGGACCGAACTTGGCCGTGAGATTCGCGCCGCGTTCACCGTGGAACCAGGCCACGTGATGCTGGCCGCCGATTATTCTCAGATCGAACTGCGCTTGCTTGCCCACTTCTCGAACGACCCGCTGCTGGTCGAAGCCTACCGCCGCGGCGACGACATTCACACCCTGACCGCCTCGCAGGTCTTCGGCGTGCCGCCGCTGATGGTCACCGCCGATCATCGCCGCCAGGCGAAAGTGGTGAATTTCGGCATCGTCTATGGCCTGTCGGCCTTCGGATTGTCGCAAACTCTCGGCATCGAACCCTCCGAGGCCAAGCAGTTCATCAACGCGTATTTCGAAAAATACAAAGGTGTGCGCGCCTTCATCGACCGAACTCTGGAAGAAGCCCGCCGCGAACAGAAAGTCCGGACGCTGTTCGGTCGTGTGCGCCCCATTCCCGACATCAACAGCAAGAACGCCAACCTGCGCGGCTTCGCCGAACGCACCGCGGTCAACACGCCATTGCAAGGCACCGCCGCCGATCTGATCAAAATTGCCATGATCCGCATCGACGCTGCTCTCCGCGAGCGGGGCTTGAAATCCCGCATGACCCTGCAGGTTCACGACGAACTGGTCTTCGAAGTTCCGGAAAATGAAGTGGACAGCATGCGCACCCTGGTGCGCGATCAGATGGAGCAGGTCCACCACTTATCGGTGCCGCTGCTGGTAGAAGTAGGCGCAGGCAAAAACTGGCGGGACCTGGAATAAGGCGACTAGATTCGCGTAGCCAACAATGACCACGTGGAGACAGCCGCCCTCGGCTGTCTGGTCGAGCGTAGCTCGACGGAATCAAAGAACCCGCACATAGAACCCCACAAACCAACCGCCGAGCTATGCGCTCGGCCGGACAGCCGAGGGCGGCTGTCCCCACGTGATTCTCTACGCTCCCAGCGCTTCTTTGATCGCGCCCGCGATTCCCTGGGCCAGCGCTTTCATCTTCTCTTCCGATTCCGCTTCGATCATGACCCGCGCCAGCGCTTCGGTTCCCGAATACCGCACCACCACGCGCCCGTTGCCATCCAACTCGCGTTCGGCGACGTCAATCGCGTTCTGAATTTTCGGCACGCTGGCGAAGGGCACTTTCTCTCGCACCCGGACGTTCTGAATGGTCTGCGGAAAAACTTTCAGATCGCTCACCAGCTCCGCCAGCGGCTTTCCAACCTTCGCCATCGTCTCCATCACCCGCAGCGCTGTCAGCAAACCATCGCCGGTGGTAGCTTCACCGTCGCGGAAGATAATGTGGCCTGACTGTTCGCCGCCCAGCACTGACCCGCTTTTCTGCATCTCTTCCAATACGTACTTGTCACCGACGTTGGCGCGCAGCATGCGAATGCCGGACTTGCGCAGCGCAATCTCCAGCCCCATGTTCGACATGGTGGTTGCCACGATCGTCTCTTCCGGCAGTGTGCCCTGTGACTTCATATGCCGCGCGGCCATAAGAAGCACCGCGTCGCCGTTCACAACCCGCCCGTTCGCATCGCAGAAGAGCGCTCGGTCCGCGTCCCCATCGAAAGTTACGCCCAGATCGAATTGACCGGGCTTCGCCGCCACCGCCTTCGGCCAATGTTTCGGGATGCAAAGCGCCGCAACCTTCATTAATGTTCTTGCCATCCGGAGCCGAATGAAGAAAAGTGGCCTGAATCCGGCACAGCCGGAACAATTCGGGCGCTTCAGCCGTAGCCGCGCCATTGGCGCAATCCACCAGCACCCGCAGCCGGCTCAAGTCCGTGCTCACACTCGCGGCCAGCCATTTGATGTAGGCATGGCGCAGCTCTGCTTGCCC
Source organism: Terriglobia bacterium (assembly GCA_963734265.1). Taxonomy (GTDB): domain Bacteria; phylum Acidobacteriota; class Terriglobia; order Terriglobales; family Acidobacteriaceae; genus JAIQFF01. Next base: position 329,317 of record CAVTGN010000002.1, on the reverse strand, counting down.
CGGCAGACTCGGAGTGGGCTGGAAAGATGAGTCCACGTGCTCCTCGGGATTTTGCAGCAGGGAAAAGATTTCCTGCTCGATGGCGATCTCATGCGCGTCCGGCAATTTGTAACCGTCGCCGGAAAAAATCTTGATGCCATTGTCGGTCCAGGGATTGTGCGACGCCGAGATAACCACCCCGGCCGCATACTTGCGCGAACGCGCCAGGTAAGCCACCCCGGGAGTCGTGATCACGCCGGCGCTGTGGACTTCAATTCCACTGGCAGTCAGACCGTGCGTGACCCGGTCGGCGATCCACGCGCTCGATTCACGCGTATCCTGACCGATCACCGCTCGCGCCGGCGCGCCGCTGTGTTTCAGATCATGGCCCAGCGCGCGTCCGATCATGTAAGTGCTGTCCTGGGTCAGGGGAAATTCGCCGGCCACACCGCGAATCCCATCGGTTCCAAAGAGTTGTCGCGTAGGGGCTGTCATTTCTTGGATGTCATGTCCGGAATATTATGAACGAAGAGTGCTTAGTGGACGTCCGTTCCGGCGCTCACCTTCTCCATAATAACCGTCACCCGCACCGGATTGGCGTTCATCACTTGGACCAGGGGATCAGAAATGTAAGCATGCCGGACGAAGGTGCCGCGGTCCGTGGTTCCGCTCGCATCTATAGGGTCGGTAATCGCCGCCTCAACCGCCTCCACTCGCTTCTGAGGTCCGCTGACCGTAACCATGGACGGCTCGGCGACGATGTGCCCGATCGCGTAGCCGGGAGCGAAGGTGCCGACCACCCGCGGACGAACCGGTACCTGGCGGCTGAGCCGCGCGTCGAAGGCGAGATGAAACTGGCTGGGAATGATCTGCACGACTTCCAGTTCCCTCGGCTGATGAATCTGGTCGGCCGTAAGATCGAACGTGCGCTCCCCCGGCTTCATGCCGCTGAGTTCGATGTCGGCGGAAACATCGACCGCTTGCAGACGGCGCACCACGCGCTGCGGACCACGCACCCGAATCTGCGCTCGGGGAATATATTCAGAACTGATCTCCAGATTTTCCGGGATGTTATGAAACTCAATGGGCACGTCAACCGCAATCTCCGTCACTTGATCGAGCGCCAACGCGCGCCACAGGCCCAGTGCGAGCGCCAACGAGAGCAGCTTCAGGCCCAGATTATGCAATACGTGGCGCTGAAAAAAAGCTTTCATCTAGCGCTCACCGCCGCTCTTTATGCGCGACTCCACAGCGCGCGAGTCCAGCCGCGAATCCGCCGCGTGCGGCAACGATAGCCGCTCGCTGCTATTCTCGGCGTTCGTAAGTTCCTCTGCGCCGTTGGTGATCGGAGTGGGCAAGGTCGACGGAGGCACATAGCGCCGCAGCAGCTCTCCGATACGCTCGCGCAACTGCTCCACGGTCACGTCTCGTTCAATCTTCCCGCCCACTGCCAGGCTGATGGCGCCGGTTTCTTCGGAGACGATCACGGCGATGGCGTCCGTCTCTTCAGTGACGCCGATACCCGCCCGATGACGGGTGCCGAGTTGAGTCGAGAGGACAGGATTCATCGAAAGAGGCAGGAAGCAGGCCGCGGCAGCGATGCGATCTTTTTGCACGATCACAGCGCCATCGTGCAACGGAGCGCTGGGACGAAAAATGGTCGCCAGCAAATCATAAGAGAGCCGCGCGTCCAGGGGCACGCCGCTTTCGATGTAGGTGCGCAACCCGATTTCGCGTTCGATCACAATCAGCGCACCGGTCTGGTTCTGGGAAAACAGGTTGGCGGCAAGCACGATGTCGTCGTACGCATCCGCTTCGGAGGCCGTACCCCGGCTGAACAGGATCCCGCGGCCCAGCCGTGCCAGCGCCTGCCGGATCTCGGGCGCAAAAATTACGATCAGCGCAAACACTGCGTAGGGCAACAGGGTGCTGATCAGCCAGTTCAGGGTCGTCAGTTCACCCAGGCGGGAAAAATAAAAGGCCAGCGCAAGTCCGGCCACGCCCACCAGCATGTAGGCGGCGCGGGTGCCCTTGATGAGCGCCAGCAGTTCGTAAATAATGATGGCGACCAGCAGAATGTCGACGATCGCGATCGCCGACGCATGTGGCCACGCCGCTGAAAATTGCCTCACCTGCCGCCCCTTTCCAAGAAATCAATTCTGGCCTGACCCTGGGACAGTTCAATTGTAATCCAGGGTCGAGTTATCTCAACGTCAATGGAATGAAGTCTTTGTAAAGATTTGGCAAGAACTGTAGAAAATTAAGAAAGGGACAGAACCACCGGGTACATTGAGGGACTTGAGATCCGGCGCTACTTCTGTTTTCCTCGCTTGACCGTCGCGGTCAAGCTCCCTTTAGCCAATCGCGCCGAAATCTCGTCCCCGGCCTTCACCTGATTCGCATCTTTCAGCAACACCCCGGACGAATCAAACACCAGGGCATATCCGCGATCGAGAATCGCGAGCGGAGAAAGCGCCTCGAGCTGTCCCGTAAGTTGATTCAACTCGCCTCTTCGCCGCAGCAATATGGTGCGGGCCGCTGCCAGCATTCCGGCGACGCGCGCATCGAGTTCCTTATGGACACTCGATAGCATGCGGCGCACATCGTAGTGGCGAATCGCGGCGGCCGCCGTCTCTACCCGGCGACGATCCTGTTCCAGAATCTGGCGCTCGCCCCGCTCCAGTCGATTCTTCAACTCATCCAGCTTCTGCTGGCGCCGGTTGATGACGTCCACCATGCGCGCAAAGGCGCCATGTTGCGCGAGTTCTGTAAGCGCCTGCCGGCCCATCAGCAAGCGGTAGCGCACAGCCCGCAGTAGTCGCTGACGGAGCCCTTCCGCTTGTTCCTCCACTTCCTGGCGGGACCGAATCACCATTTCCGCCGCCGCGGAAGGCGTGGGGGCACGCAGGTCGGCCACAAAATCAATAATGGTGAAATCGGTCTCGTGCCCAACCGCGGAGATGACGGGAATCTCAGAGGCAGCGACAATCCGCGCCAGCGCTTCGTTATTGAACGCCGCCAGATCCTCCGCCGAGCCTCCTCCGCGAGCCACGATGATGACATCCACGCTGCGTGCCTTATTGAAGTAGCGGACGCCCGCGCTCACCTCCACGCTTGCGGCCTCACCTTGCACCTGCGCCGGAAAAATCAAAATGCTGGCCGTATGGTGACGGCGCAACAGAATATTGAGAATGTCACGCAACGCGGCCGCTTGCGGCGAGGTCACAATTCCGATGCGCCGCGGCAGCGTGGGAATGGCCTTCTTGCGCGCGGAATCAAACAGTCCCTCAGCTTCGAGCTTCGCCTTAAGCTGCTCGAAGGCGACTTGCAACGCGCCCGCACCCTTGGGCTCGAGATACTCGGCCGAAATCTGCAGCTCGCCGCGATCTTCATAGATCGTGACTCGCCCCCGCAGCACTACCTGCATGCCATTCTCGGGACGAAAGCGCAGCAACCGCGCCTGCGACCGGAACATAACAGCTCGAATCTGCGAATTCTGGTCCTTCAGAGTGAAGTAGAGATGCCCGGAATCATGCGCCTTGAAATTCGAGATCTCGCCCTCCACCCAGGTATCGCCATAGTCCCGTTCAATATGCGTCCGCACCGCCGCCACCAGCTCGCGCACCGACCATATGCGACGGTCCAGAGGCCTGAAACTGAACCCGAGTTGATCCGCAGCGCCCATCGTTGTGGAGTTTACCGCAAAGGAAGCAGTCAGCCGTCGGCGCTCGGCTCTCAGTTCACCGCCGTCGGCCTGTCATGTATGAAACGCCAAATCCCAGCCGCGAAGCGGCGCCAGAATAAAGCCCACGGCGCAAGCCGTTGGTGCGAAAACGAAAAAGGTCGAGCCCCAGAGGGGCGAAAGAACCGAACGTAATTGCTAAATGCTTAAGCCTGATGGGCTGAATCCCGAATGCTAAATGCCAATTGCTAATTGCTAATGCCTCCCTACCGCCTGACCCGCCCAATCAAATACATCACCACCGACAACACGACGCTAACCAATATCGACGTGGCCAACGGAAAATAAAACGTGGTGTTCTTGCCGCGATATACGATATCTCCCGGAAGCCTCCCCAGAGGGATGTTGGTTCGCCCCAACAGGATAAGCACGATTCCCGCGACCACGGCGATCGCCCCGGCCACCACCAGCAATTTCCCCAGATCACTCATCGAACTCAGTCTAAACCCGTTGCCGCTTTGCGGCAGGCTTCGCGGGCAAGATGCTAGAATCTCGCCCCATGCGACGTCGGCGGCCTCTTCCGGTTGTTCTATCCTGTGTTCTTCATTCTTTCCGCCCAAACTCCTTCTGAAGTTGAGATCACGGCCGAGCCCGGTCATCATCTGGCGCTCGAAAACCAATACGTGCGCGTGTTCAAGGTGGAAGTTCCGCCCCACGCGGCCACGCTCATGCACCGTCACCGCCACGACTACATCTTCGTCACCCTGGGACCGACCGTCGTGGAAAACCAGGTTGCGGGAAAGCCGCCGGTCAAGCTCACGTTGCAGGATGGCGAAACCCGGTTCCTCCCCGGCGGGTTCGCCCACATCGCAAAGAATCTCTCCGACCAGCCCTTCCGCAATATCACCATCGAACTTTTGCAAGACGAGAAGTCGCGCCAGTCGCCGCCGCCCAAGTGGGACGAAGACCGCGGCCTCCACATCCTGAACGGGGGCACCCAGGACATTCTCTTCGTGAAAGACGGCGTGCGCGCCTCGGAGTTTCAACTCAACCCTGGCGGAGTCGTTCCCCGACATCATCACGCGGGACCACAGCTGCTGGTCGCCGTGAGCGATCTGAATTTGCGCAGCGACCTCGAGGGCAAAGGTTTTTCCAGCATTCAACTCAAGGCCGGAGACATAACCTGGATCAAGGGCGGCATCACCAACACCGTGACCAACTCCGGCCAGCAGAATGCAAAGTTCATCACACTGGAATTTCCGTGAAACGCGGTCGAAACCGCGTAATGTTCCACGTGGAACATTTTGTACTGTCTATATTGTACGTACAATATAGACAACATATTCTCAAGCCACTGAGCGGATTGATGTTATGGCAGACCGGCGGGCCGCACATCTGCCGCTTCAGCGGTGACTGAAGAAGTACATCAGCGCCGCGATCACCAGGAAGGTTAGAAAGAAACGGATGATGGGCCAGCTCTTGCTCTTCTCGCGTGTGATTGGCGAGCTGTCTCCCGGGTTCAAAATATCTCCCAGGTTGGCGCCGGGCTGAATCGTGCCGGATGGCTGGAAGTCTTGCGCATCGTCGAGAGTCAGGTTCTGGGAGCCGGTGTTTGCGGCGAAGCCTGCCTTGCGGTTCACGAATACTTTCACGTCCCCGGAGCCGCCCTGCCGGGCCAGCGCCTCAGTCAGCTCATTGGGCAGAAGATAGTTGCCGACCATGCCGGCAAGCTTTTCCGCGAGAGGATGCGCGATGTCTTCGTGGCTGGCTCCTTCGATCGGCGCGGCGTTCGGATCGCTGGAATGGAGTGTGAATCCACCGCCCGGCTTGGCTTCAATGTGGAAGTCAAACTTGAGTTCCCTGTTTCCAGAAGCAGCATTTCCGGACTGAAGATTTAATCCGGGAAATTCCCTGGCCATGGCGGCGCCGATGTTGTCCTGAATCTTCTGTTGCAGCTCCGCGCGCGTGGGAGCCTCGAGCGGCGGGAGGCTGGAGTCGCTGGCGTGGGCGACGAATCCGCCTTCAGGCTTAGCCTCGATGCGGTAAGTGAAGGTGCTGATGAGGCGTTTGAGTTCCACAGGTGTTTGGCGCGATTGTAACGCGCTTTGCCGGGGGAAAGAGTGGATTATTGGGTTCCGGATGACCGTGGTGACCGCCAGGTCCTGCGCCTGGTACATTCTGCCCGTCCAGGTCGGGCCGTGCTTCGCATTAAGCCGAGTCGAGGGTGAGTGCCGTCACTTGCACGATACAATTGGCCGCTGTATGGCCGTATGGGCAACCCGCCTGGGACTCAGCCGCGAAGTTCTCCTGCACTCGCTCCGGACCGCCGTGGCTGCGGTGGCGTCGATGCTGCTGGCACGCGCGCTGAAACTTCCGGAATTTTACTGGGCGCCAATTTCAACCATCGTGATTCTGCTTTCCCCGACCGATCCGCTCACCCTGGCATGGCAGCGCTTTGCCGGGACGGCGCTGGGCGCGGTGGTGGGCGCCCTGATCGCGAGCTTTCTCCCCATGAACTGGTGGGTGTACGGAGCCGGAATCGTGGTCTGCGGACTGCTCTCCGGCGTGCTGCGCCTGGGCGGCGCATATCGCTTTGCCGCCATCACGCTGTCCATCGTGCTGCTGATCGCGCACGCGGCTCCGCCGTGGGTCGTCGTCCTATCACCGCTTCGTGGAAGTGTCGCTGGGAATCGCGGTGGCGCTGCTAGTGACGAAGGTGTGGAGGCTGCCAGCGCCGAGGTAGGTGGGGATCACCAAACACCTGTCATCCCGAGCGTAGCAGAGATTCGCAAAGCGAATCGCTGCGAAGTCGAGGGACCTTGCGTTCGGCCGTTACCCACGCGGTAGTGTGATATCCATCACAGACCTGTCTACCAGCAAGGCGCACAATTCAGAGCGCAGAAACACAAGGTCCCTCGACTGCGCGCTGGTTTCGCTCCGCGAAACCAGCGCTTCGCTCGGGATGACAGGTTGGTTGGTAGTTCATGCCTCGGGAACATCGCTACTACGTCTACATGATGCAAAGCAGCTCCCGCCGCGCGCTCTACATCGGCATGACGAACAACCTCCACCGGCGGGTCTTCCAGCACAAGACTCAGGAATTCGAGGGATTCAGCGACAGCTATGACGCTGTCCGCCTAGTCTACTGGGAGAGTTTCGACGATGTGCACAAAGCCATCGCTCGCGAGAAGCAACTGAAGAACTGGCGGAGAGAGAAGAAGTTGTGGTTGATTGCGGGCATGAACCCAGAGTTCAGAGATTTGGCTGCCGACTGGTATGGAAGCGAGATCCTAAAGCGACGCCGAGCTTAAAATCCCCACCCAAACTCTGTCATCCCGAGCGAAGTCGAGGGACCTTGTGTTTGTTGCAGTGACAAAACAGATTCTCCCTTGCGTTTTTCCTCGTTCATCTGGTATAAACAATTCACCGAGAGCAGTGTGTGGCTAGCCGGGCGAATTTTGTGAAACTCTCGTCGCTTGTCCGGCATCAAACTAAATACAGGTAATTCCTGCAAATCAGTCCCGGCCACGGGGCTTCATTCGGGGACAAGGATCCTCGAAGGGTTTAAGCGTTGTTCGCAAGAACCTCCAAGTGATCTTTTCTCAAACTAATGGTCTTCCGCCTCGGCTTGTGCCGAAATGGCATGGGTGCGGAGTGGGAGATGCGTTTTGTCGCGTGCAGAGAGCTCCTCTCAATTGAGTGATTTAGCTCCCCGGCTGTGGAAAACAGGTGGATATCCTGTGATCGCAGCGGGTTGACAGTAGCCGCGCAAGACGCGTAGTTTGTACAAGTTTCGAGGACAGGCAGGGACGCACTCGTGTGTTTCTGCTCTGAACTGAAGGCGCCCGCTCAGGCGGTAGCGGATCGGTTCTTTGACAACTAGGTTGAACGTGCCAGTCGTGAGAGGAAGGCTCGGGTTGAAATCCGAGCGATCTCACAAGATAGATCCACCACTTCTCTTCGAGGATGTGGTGGCAGTCTGCCAACTACCCGTCGGCAGACGACAGGTTTCAAATGAGAGTTTGATCCTGGCTCAGAATCAACGCTGGCGGCGTGCCTAACACATGCAAGTCGAACGAGAAAGTGGAGCAATCCATGAGTAAAGTGGCGACCGGGTGAGTAACACGTGACCAATCTACCCTTGAGTGGGGGATAACCTCGGGAAACCGGGGCTAATACCGCATAACATCCTTGGAACGGAAGTACTGGGGATCAAAGGAGCAATTCGCTTAAGGAGGAGGTCGCGGCTGATTAGCTAGTTGGCGGGGTAATGGCCCACCAAGGCAAAGATCGGTAGCCGGCCTGAGAGGGCGCACGGCCACACTGGAACTGAAACACGGTCCAGACTCCTACGGGAGGCAGCAGTGGGGAATTTTGCGCAATGGGGGAAACCCTGACGCAGCAACGCCGCGTGGAGGATGAAGTCCCTTGGGACGTAAACTCCTTTCGACCCGGACGATAATGACGGTACGGGTGGAAGAAGCCCCGGCTAACTTCGTGCCAGCAGCCGCGGTAATACGAGGGGGGCAAGCGTTGTTCGGAATTATTGGGCGTAAAGGGCGCGTAGGCGGTGCGGTAAGTCACCTGTGAAACCTCTAGGCTTAACCTAGAGCCTGCAGGCGAAACTGCCGTGCTTGAGGGTGGGAGAGGTGCGTGGAATTCCCGGTGTAGCGGTGAAATGCGTAGATATCGGGAGGAACACCTGTGGCGAAAGCGGCGCACTGGACCACATCTGACGCTGAGGCGCGAAAGCTAGGGGAGCAAACAGGATTAGATACCCTGGTAGTCCTAGCCCTAAACGATGGATGCTTGGTGTGGCCGGTACCCAATCCGGCCGTGCCGAAGCTAACGCGATAAGCATCCCGCCTGGGGAGTACGGTCGCAAGGCTGAAACTCAAAGGAATTGACGGGGGCCCGCACAAGCGGTGGAGCATGTGGTTCAATTCGACGCAACGCGAAGAACCTTACCTGGGCTCGAAGCACAGTGGACCGGGGTAGAAATATCCCTTTTCGCAAGAACTGCTGTGGAGGTGCTGCATGGCTGTCGTCAGCTCGTGTCGTGAGATGTTGGGTTAAGTCCCGCAACGAGCGCAACCCTTATCGTTAGTTGCCATCAGGTCAAGCTGGGCACTCTAGCGAAACCGCCCCGGATAACGGGGAGGAAGGTGGGGATGACGTCAAGTCCTCATGGCCTTTATGTCCAGGGCTACACACGTGCTACAATGGTCGGTACAAACCGTCGCAAACCTGCGAAGGGGAGCTAATCGGAAAAAGCCGGCCTCAGTTCGGATTGGAGTCTGCAACTCGACTCCATGAAGCTGGAATCGCTAGTAATCGCGGATCAGCACGCCGCGGTGAATACGTTCCCGGGCCTTGTACACACCGCCCGTCACATCACGAAAGTGGACTGCACTAGAAGCCGGTGAGCCAACCGCAAGGGGGCAGCCGTCCAAGGTATGGTTCATGATTGGGGTGAAGTCGTAACAAGGTAGCCGTAGGAGAACCTGCGGCTGGATCACCTCCTTTCTAGAGAGAACGTCACGGCACTTCCGCGGTCCCTGCGCTCTTCAAAGCTTCGGCTTTGAATCAACGGGAATTAAACATACGGAAGATGTTGCCGTGTACCCTGTCCCGCTTCTTGATAACCCGCAAGGGCAAACCTGTGAAGTGGAATAGGAAACCCGTTCGGACCTCTCTTGCTCGAGTCCTATCCGCATGATGGTCAGTCCCGGCTTAGCTGGGATGTACGTTCAACCTTGTCCTCGAAAAAATATTGAGCTTCTGGCTACTAGCTTCTAGCTCCTGGCTAAATCGTCTCAAAAGATTTGGCTGGAAGCTAGCGGCTAGTGGCTGGAGCCGGTGATAAAATTCAGGCTCCGGATAATTTTGTGCATGCAAGACCGGGCCTGTAGCTCAGGTGGCTAGAGCGCACCCCTGATAAGGGTGAGGTCGGTAGTTCAACTCTACCCAGGCCCACCAGAATCAGTCGTTGGCTTTTGGTCGTTGGTCGTTGGCTAACAGCCAAAGACGAACGACCAACGACGGGTTTGGGGCTGTAGCTCAGCTGGGAGAGCGCCTGGTTTGCAACCAGGAGGCCACCGGTTCGATCCCGGTCAGCTCCACCAGAAATTCAGTCGTTGGCTGTCGGTCGTTCGTCGTTGGCCAATGACCAAAGACGAACGACCAACGACCAATTCAATGTTGGGCGTCAACTGCGACAACCGTGATTCCGTTCACGGTCTAATGAAAGTCGCTTGACGCCGAACATTGGGTTGGAAAAACTTTCGGAGTTTGCACACTCTGGGAGTTGAGTAAGACCCATACCCGCTTAGGCGGGGTGATCTGAGGCAGTGCTGGTTTTAGGTATTTGGCCGATGGCCAAAGGCCGACGGCCAACGACGGCTTCAGTGAGGACGATATTTGACAACTGAATAGATTGGGTAAATTACAAGGCGTTGTAAATTTTTATGAGTGCCTGAGAGAAACCTGCTGGTGTACGCAGCGCGGATTTCTTCTGGGCCCGAGTGGCCTCCGAAGTTAAAGTCAAAAGCTTTGACCACAGAGGGCACGAAGGTTCACGAAGGAAGACCTATGTTGTGTGCGATGAGCAGGATCTAGGCCCATAGAGTTTGCGCGGTGTGTGGGAGGTTGAGCTAAGAGCTAATAGCCAAAAGCTAGAAGCTGGCGGCGAAGCCGCCCGTGTGTCGAGTAAATTTTATGGTCAAGCTACTAAGGGCGCATGGTGGATGCCTTGGCAGAAGCAGGCGATGAAGGACGTGGCAAGCTGCGATAAGCCTCGGGGAGCCGCAAGCAGGCATTGATCCGGGGATTTCCGAATGGGGAAACCCACGAGGGTAAAACCCTCGTACGTCCCAATGAATCCATAGTTGGGAACGAGCGAACCCAGGGAAGTGAACCATCTCAGTACCTGGAGGAAAATAAAGAAACCTCGATTCCGAGAGTAGTGGCGAGCGAAATCGGAATTAGCCTAAACCAGTCATACCTTCGGGTGTGGCCGGGGTTGTAGGGTCGACAACAGTAGAGTTACCAATCCAGTCGTTAGCCAAATCCCGCTGGAAAGCGGAGCCATAGGGTGTGATAGCCACGTAGGCGAAAACGAACTGGACTCGAAGTCGATACCTGAGTACCGCGGAGCACGAGAAACTTTGCGGGAAGCTACGGGGACCATCCCGTAAGGCTAAATACTAGCTTCTGACCGATAGTGAACCAGTACCGTGAGGGAAAGGCGAAAAGAACCCCTGCGAGGGGAGTGAAATAGTACCTGAAACCGTGTGCCTACAAACGGTGGGAGGACTATGCGGCGCAAGCCGAAAGTCTGACCGCGTGCCTATTGCATAATGAGCCGGCTAGTTATTCTTGTCAGCAAGGTTAAGCGAAAGCGAGCCGCAGCGAAAGCGAGTCCTAATAGGGCGAATCAGTTGGCAGGAATAGACGCGAAGCGGGATGATCTACCCTTGGCCAGGCTGAAGGTAGGGTAAAACCTACTGGAGGGCCGAACGGGTGTTTGTTGAAAAAAGCTCCGATGAGCTGAGGGTAGGGGTGAAAGGCTAATCAAATTCCGTGATAGCTCGTTCTCTCCGAAATAGCTTTAGGGCTAGCCTCGGATGATTTGTCGTGGTGGTAGAGAACTGAATGGACTATGGGGCTTTCCAGCTTACAGAATCCAATCAAACTTCGAATGCCATAGAACAACCAATCCGGGAGTCAGACGGCGGGGGCTAAGCTTCGTCGTCGAGAGGAAAACAGTCCAGATCGCCTGCTAAGGTCCCCAAATCCAAGCTAAGTGGGAAAGGAAGTCGGAACGCCCAGACAGCCAGGAGGTTGGCTTAGAAGCAGCCATCCTTTAAAGAAAGCGTAATAGCTCACTGGTCAAGCGGTCCGGTGCCGACAATATAACGGGGCTCAAGCTTGGTACCGAAGCAGCGAATGCACATCCTTACGGGTGTGCGTGGTAGGAGAGCATTCTCAACAGTTTGAAGCTAGACTGAAAAGACTGGTGGACGGTTGAGAAGAGACCCTGCCGGCATAAGTAGCGATAACGGAGGTGGGAACCCTCCGCGCCGAAAGTCTAAGGTTTCCTGAGAAAGGTTAATCCGCTCAGGGTCAGGCGGTCCCTAAGGCGAGGCCGAAAGGCGTAGCCGATGGACATCCGGTTAATATTCCGGACCTCCCTTGTGTTCGTTATCACGATGGGGTGACGCAGTAGGATAAGCAGGCCGTCCTATGGCTATGACGGTCGATGCGTGTAAGGTGTTTCTCGTAGGAAAATCCGCGAGGAAGTTATCACTGAGACGCAAAGCAGTACTCCGTATGGAGGAAAGCTGCCGATTCCACACTGCCGAGAAAAACCTCTAAGGAGAACGTAAGGGAACCGTACCTCAAACCGACACAGGTAGACGAGGAGAATATCCAAAGGCGCTCGTGAGAACAGTTGGTAAGGAACTCGGCAAATTAACCCCGTAACTTCGGGAGAAGGGGTGCCTCACTAGGGTTTATAGCCCGAAGAGGCCGCAGAGAAATGCGCACTGCGACTGTTTAACAAAAACACAGGTCTCTGCAAAGTCGAAAACGACGTATAGGGGCTGACGCCTGCCCGGTGCTGGAAGGTTAAAGGGAGAGGTCAACCGCAAGGTGAAGCTTCGAACTGAAGCCCCAGTGAACGGCGGCCGTAACTATAACGGTCCTAAGGTAGCGAAATTCCTTGTCGGGTAAGTTCCGACCTGCACGAATGGCGTAACGAAAGTGCGACTGTCTTGCCGACTGACACGGCGAACTTGTAGTGCCGGTGAAGATGCCGGTTGCCCGCAACTAGACGGAAAGACCCCGTGCACCTTTACTATACCTTTACTATGAACTATGGCACTTGCTGCGCAGGATAGGTGGGAGGCTTTGATTCCAGGCTCTCGGGCTTGGAGGAGCCAACGGTGAGATACCACCCTGCGAGTTCTGTGGTTCTAACCTACTCCCGTAAACCGGGAGAGGGACATAGTAAGGCGGGTAGTTTGACTGGGGCGGTCGCCTCCTAAACGGTAACGGAGGCGCGCGAAGCTACGCTCAGGCTGTTTGGAAATCAGCCGACGAGTGCAAAAGCATAAGCGTGGTTGACTGCGAGTCCTACAAGACGAGCAGGTACGAAAGTAGGCTTTAGTGATCCGGTGGTTCTGCATGGAAGGGCCATCGCTCAACGGATAAAAGGTACGCCGGGGATAACAGGCTGATCGGAGCCAAGAGTTCATATCGACGCTCCGGTTTGGCACCTCGATGTCGGCTCATCGCATCCTGGAGCTGTAGAAGGTTCCAAGGGTTAGGCTGTTCGCCTATTAAAGCGGTACGTGAGCTGGGTTCAGAACGTCGCGAGACAGTTCGGTCCCTATCTGTTGTGGGCGCAGGAGATTTGAGAGGACCTGTCCTTAGTACGAGAGGACCGGGATGGACGAACCTCTTGTGTTCCAGCTGTCGTGCCAACGGCATAGCTGGGTAGCGAAGTTCGGTTGTGATAACCGCTGAATGCATATAAGCGGGAAGCACTCCTCAAGATGAGATCTCCCAACCCGTAAGGGATAAGAAGGGCCCAGGAAGACCACCTGGTTGATAGACGGGAAGTGAAAGCGCAGTAATGTGTGAAGCTTACCCGCACTAATCGCCCGTTCGGCTTGACCATAAAATTTACTCGGTGCATTAAACCAGCTGTCAGCTCTTAGCTTTCAGCCTTCAGCTAGAACCTGAGCTGATTGAAAGCAGAATTTTTCCCTCCCGCCCGAACCTGGGGCCGGGGATAGAAGAACCCGCTGACAACTGGGCGCCGACGAGCTTTGTGATAAAGCCAAGCTTTGTAGTGTGCAGCTGAAATCGGAAGTAAACCAAGAAGAGAGTAAGCTGCAACCAATCTATTCAGTTGTGAGGCATTGTCCTCATGACGCTCTTTGAAAATCAGCTATTGGCTGCTTAGCTCTTAGCTTGTTTCCTATAGAAGTTGGGCGACGTGCTGAAAGCGCGGGGAGTCAATAGTTACGACATTGCAGCCAGTCGTTCGCTCGACGGGTTGAGCGCAAGCTCCTCGATCGGCACGACAAGCTAAAAGCCAAGAGCTAATAGCTAAAAGCTGCTTCAGTTGTCGGTGATCTTACCGCGGGGGATCCACCCGTTCCCATCCCGAACACGGAAGTTAAGCCCCGCAGGGCCGATTGTACTGCACGCGAAAGTGTGTGGGAGAGTAGGTCGTCGCCGGCTTAAATAAAGGCCGATCATGGAAACATGGTCGGCCTTTTCCTTTTGCGGGCATGTGGCTGTGGCCATGGATGTGGGCGCGGGCGCCCCCGCCCGCGAAAGCCGGAATCAACATTCAAGCTCGGGGTTCCACCCAAAGCCAACGATAGTCTCCCGGCCTCTGTACCAGACCTGCCTTCACCGGATTCTGCCGGATATACTCGCACTTTTCCTTCAAACTCTCGTCCGACCGCAGCACATGATCGAACGATTCCTCTTCCCAGACCGGCCCTGAGATACCAAGCAGTCGATTGATCCGATGAGCCGTCGTGCTCTTCAGGCATTGCAGAATGTCGACCAGCGGAAACGGCCAGCCGTCTGCATTTCGCCGAAGCGGCATCATCAGCAGGTGGACATGGTCAGGCATGACCACGACGGCGCGCGGATGTATCCGCGCTGCACGTGTGGGGCGGGCGCCCTCGCCCGCCATGATCGAAATCCCAGCCTCTCTCAAGACAATGTTCCAGAACCAGATCGCGAGCTCGCTCCGGCAGAATCATTCGTCCGCCGGTGCAGAAGGTGACGAATAGAGCAGCGTCCGCTTTCTGCAGGTGAGGAAGCCGCCTTCGGTAGCGGTACTTCGCGAGTGTCTGGCTGGTAGACATGCAGGGTTGATTGTGTGGGGCGGCCGCCCCGGCCGCCTTCAGCCCGCAGCGTAACCGGCCCCCTGATCTTTGTCTGTGACATGTGAACATGGGGATGCAAATGCCTTCGGGAAGACGCTGTCTTGCCGAGGGACAGGTCTCGCGGGCGAGGGCGCCCGCGCCACACGGGTGTGGGAGAGTAGGTCGTCGCCGGCTTAAATAAAGGCCACGTTGCGAAAGCAGCGTGGCCTTTTCCGCTTCACTTGTGGTGTTGGATTTTAGGAAATCCACTGCAACTTCTTGTTCTTCACTACCCATCTACCACCTTCTCGACCGACTTCGAACACTATTCCAGCGGCACAAAGACCGTCGCAGTAATATCCGCCTTCAACCTGTGCAGCGTCATCTTTAAGCCATCGAATCTTATCAGCCGCAAATATGATTCCTCTCTGGCCTGTGACTCGATCTATCACGGGAGTTCGCTGCGTTTTGCTAATCTCAGAAGCCGACACCTTTTTGACGATTCTGTGTATGTCTTGCAGGCGCTTGACGAGGCTGTTGCTTGGGTCTTGGTTGTTGATCGAAACGAAAAAGACTCGAAAGTTAAATAACTTTGCGACGCTCTTTTCGATGTCGTCTTTGGCCTTCGCCTCACTGTCATCGCTGTGCGTGATCCAATCCTCCATCTGTTTTCGAATCACTGCCTCGCGAATGCTCTCCTCTTCCGCAATTCGATCGTGAACAGGGTCACGGTTCTGACAAAGGGCAAGAGTGGGCAGGCACAGCAAGAGCACAGCGAAACTGAGAACTCGGCAGGAAAGTGTGTCGTAGCGCAGTGAGATCATTGGTTGATCCTTATTCTGGTTAGACACCTCTTCTCGTATTCGAGTTCCGGGAGCAGTCGGCTCACCATCGTTCACGAATTGAGGGCCCTTGAGTCTTCCGAGTAACAGCGGAAAAGCTCTGTAAACATTATTCGTGGAATCCCACCCTTGCAAAAGCGCAAGGATAGGGCACCCCGCTGTCCATTCCTGGACGTAGTTATTTCGCAGAGGTGAGGTTTGCCGCACGCAGCACGGCCTTCTCAGCCGCCTGGGGTAACTGGACAGGGACGAAATATTCTTCGGGATAAAGATAATCCTCGCCCGACTCGTCAATCACGCGGATTTGATGGTGCTTGGCGGCGGCTTCGTCGGCGATGACTTGGTACAGCTTTCGCAGCTCGAGCGACGCGGGATAGTCCTTGTTATTCACGCACACGACGAATCGGGGTTGGGGCTCAGTTCGTCTCATATCAAAATTCTTTGACGGGATGGAATATGCCCGTGGCAACGAAGTGAGTAATGATGGCGGCAAAGGTGGTTCCGATCGCAAAGAGGAGCCAGCGATATCGTTGCCAGAGTTCGCGGAAGCCGGAGGCTTGAGCGAAGATATCCGCGATGTAGGCTGCGCAGTATGCGATGTTGGCCACGACCGCCAGCAGGAAAAGACCCAAAGCGAATCAAGCGTGAGGATCGCCTTGGATGCGGGATATCCGGCTGCGAAGTGGATGATCACGATGGCCGCGAGTACCAGGTTGTAGGCAAGCCGCCAACGTTCCCAGAATTTGATGGCGTCGGTAACGTAGTCCTTGAAACCCGAGGCGTTCATCGGGACAAGTCTACTTCAGACGGCTGGGGCACCTCCAGATCGTCCGAGAAGAATCAGAGAGAGGCCTGTTGGCTGAGTCCGTGGAATCCCACCCATGCGCAAAGAGCGCGCAAGGATGGGGCACCCATCGCCCGACTCGCCTCCAGATTGCTAAGCCTAACCCCTTATCAAAGGACGGGTGGCCCATTCAAGCCTGGTTTTGGCTTGAGTGGGGGCCTCCGACCGACCTGAATTAGGGCGAAGAACCCCTCGCGCTTAGCCGGCGATCGCCACCAATTCCACCGGCGTCAACCCTCCGGAGATGAGGGCCATATTCACATTCTTGAGCATCAGGGGCGCTTGCTCGCCCATCAAAACGTGCACTCCGAGAAGCGGAGGACCGGATGCGCTTTGCGCCATCATGCGCTGCATGAACTCGATGGCGAATTGCCGCCGGTCGCGCTGATGATCGATGCGAAATCCCGCTGCCTGCAGCGCCTGGCGATAGTCGTCCACGCTGGCGACGAAGCTGGTCTCGGGCGTCTGTGCCCAGGGCACGGGGAAGGCGAGCGTTGCGTCGTTACTGCGCATGAGGTCGTAGATGGCGAAGCGGGCACCCGGCTTGAGCACGCGCGCCACCTCGCGGAAGACCCCGGTCTTGTCGGCGATGTTCATGCCGACGTGGATTTCGTAAGCGCCGTCGAACGTATCCGAAGCGAAAGGCAGCTCGAACGCACTCGCTTGGCGGAATGTCACCATGTGGTCGAGCTTGACCAGGCGAGTGAGGCTCTCCGCTACGCGAACAAACTCCTCGGTCAGATCAATGCCCGTGACCTGGCAGCCGCGCCCGGCAAAGTAGCGCGCCGGGCCTCCTATGCCGCAGCCGACGTCGAGCAGATGCATGCCGGGACGAAGCTGCATGAAGTCTGCCAAAGCCTGAGTCGCTTCGCGCCCGCCAAGATGGAATTCGTCAATTGCAGCAAGGTCGTCGGCGCGTAATTGCTCAACGTTCTTGCCGGCGCTGCGCAGCACGCCCATAATTTTGTCTTCCAATTTTCCATGCGTGTAGTAGTTCGCGACCTGCTGTTCGACGCTCATGGATTTTGCCCCAATCTCAGGAATTGTTATAGGTTACAGGAAAACCGCGAGAGGGGGCCGGCCTACTCTTTGTCTCCTCAGAACCGTCTCCTCAGAACCTGAGGGTGCCGCAACATTCACACGCACAGGTTGATACCATGGCGATATCGCAGAGAGGAAAACATGAGCAAAGTCAGAGTCGCTGCGTTTTCGATTTCACTCGACGGGTTTGGGGCTGGCCCGTTGCAAGATTTACAGAATCCGCTTGGGGTTCGCGGGTTGGAGCTGCACGGGTGGTTTTTCACCACAGACGCATTCAAGAGGATGCACGGTCAAGGCGACGGGACGAAGGGCATTGACAACGATGTGGCCGAGCAATCCTTCGAAAATGTCGGCGCCTGGATACTGGGCCGTAATATGTTCGGACCGGTTCGGGGTCCATGGAACGATAGGCCGGGCGATTCGTGGAAAGGATGGTGGGGTGAAAATCCTCCGTACCACACACCGGTTTTTGTGCTCACGCATCACCCGCGATCCGCGCTCGCGATGGAAGGCGGCACCACCTTCCACTTCGTCACCGACGGAGCGGAGTCGGCGTTAAATAAAGCAAGGGAAGCGGCTCAGGGCAAAGACGTACGAATCGGCGGTGGAGTTTCCACCATTCGTCAATATCTCACCGCAGGACAGATCGACGAAATGCACCTGGCCATGTCGCCGGTTTTGTTGGGCGAAGGGGAACACTTATTTTCCGGAATCAATCTCTCCAAGCTTGGTTTCGTTCCGGACAAAACCCTTGCTGGAGAGAATGCGACCCACGTTTTTTTGAGGAATCAGAAAAAAGCTTTGTGAACCGCCTAGCGTCTCTGGATACAGAAGCCCCAGAGGGATGCGTTCGTGGAATCCCACTCTTGCGCAAAGGACGCGCAAGAATGGGGCACCCCGCATTGAATCAAAGCCATGCTCAAGGAGTGAACATGGCTTTTCTGTTTGTCCCCGTTTTCATCAACCTGTTCAGCGCTTCTGAATCGTCAGCCCTTCCCATGCATGGTCGAGGACCGTCTTCGCGAGAAGCAGGAGAGGCGTCATCCAGGGCGAGACCGTCAGCGGCGACTGGGACCTTGGAATCCGCGGGCAATGATTCTCCGTAGATAATCATGAGTTCGTTGCGGCGGTCGGCCGTCGGTAGATGAAACATACGAACGCGCGCCGCCCGCTTGGGGAACGCCAGGTTGTGCTGCGCCAGCAACTTGTGGATAGCGAAGCCATCAGTAGCCGGATCCGCGTTTTCCAGGCCCGCATAATCCGAATACGCCTCCACGTCATAGATAAATTGCAGGCCGCCTCTGTCCGTTGTCCGGTCTGGTTTGTAGTGGTAAGTCAGCGCATTGCTGGGTAGAAAGTGCTCAAACTGCACCCAGTAGAAGCGCTCGACCACGCCACCATTCGGAGCCTTCACAAAGAGATGCTGCTCGGCGTCCGCCTTGCCGTAAAGGTTGACGACCTGGCCGCCGACGTAGCGGAAGTCTTTGCCGAAAGTAAATTCGGCGGCGGGTAACTCTCTTGAGACGATGGTTTGGCCGTCGACTTTGCGCTGCAGAGGTAGCTGCGGTGCGGAAGGTCCCTGCGCCAGCGCCAGAGAGGAAAGCAAAACCCACAGGCCTGCAGAAACGATTGTCCTCATGCCATTCTCCGTGCTGCGAAAATTTGGGCCCCGCCCAGTCTTTAGCTGCTGTTTTGACGGCCAGATCCGGGAACGGTGAGCCGAGGGCCAGTTGGAAAGCGCGTCTCTTGAGCGAATCCGAAAAAGATGACGAGCCGGGCACTTGAGGTGTATGCTCCCGTGGGCCGGGCACGAACCATTGAAGTCCCGGCTCATCCTTCTATGTCCACTGTCAACGTAGAACGCGTCGGGACTGTAATGAGCCCAGAGAAAAAACTGGGCACGACGACCTTCGCCGGTCGCAACGGGATTTTGTGTCGCTATTTTTATTTCGCGATGTCGCTGCTGTTGGCGGTGATTGTGGTCAGCGGCTTCAAGCGAACCGTCAACGACAACCTGTTTCATCCAGCCATCCCGCGGCCCTTCATTCTCTGGATTCATGCCTCAGCTTTCACTGCGTGGGTGATCTTCTTCATTTTTCAGTCCACGCTGGTCCGTGTACACAAAGTCAGTTGGCATCGCTCCACCGGGTGGTTTGGCGCCGGGCTCGCGACGCTGATGGTCCCCCTGGGCGTTACTACCGCCATCATCATGGCCCGCTTTGACACGGTTCAACTCCATCAGAGCGGCGCGGATGCTTTTCTGAGCATTCCGTTCTACGACATGATCGCCTTTGGCGTGTGCATTGCGCTGGCCATCTATTGGCGGACGAAACCAGAGCTGCATCGCCGGCTGATCTTCATCGCAACCTGCGGGCTCATGGACGCGGCCTTGGGCCGCTTCGACTACTTGTTCAACAATAATCTCTTCTATCCTTGCCTGGACCTGCTGATCATTCTCGGCGTTGCGCGCGACCTGCTGGTTGATCGGCGCGTCCATAAGGTGTATCTCTATGCGGCGCCGTTGTTGATCATTGGCCAAAGCCTCTCGGTGTACATGTGGCGAAGCAATCCCTCCTGGTGGCAGGGGATCACCCGCGCGATCCTTAGTTAGTCACAGAAATGGATAGTCGCAAGAGTCTTGGCGGGTGGCTCGCTCTTTATTCTTCATCCTTTATCTTTCTGACGGAGTCAAGAAAAGGCCTTGTAAGATGTGTCAGTGGAATCCCACCCTTGCGCAAAGATCGCGCAAGGATGGGGCACCCCGGCGTCTGGAACATTGGCCACATCTGCGATACACTTCCGCGTCCAACCTGAATCGGGAGATGACTGTGGCAACGTTGCGCCAGCCCGCGTTTGATACCTCACCTATAACAGTCCGCAAAGCTCGGGCGGAGGACGCTCCGGTCTGCGGCCGAATCTGCTATGAGGCCTTCACGAAGATTTCGACTGAGCACGGTTTTCCTCCTGACTTTCCCTCGGTTGAGGTGGCGACGGGCGTTCTTTCCATGATGTTCAGTCATCCCGGTTTCTATTGCGTGGTGGCCGAATCGGGCGGGCAGATTCTGGGGAGCAATTGTCTGGACGAGCGCTCGGCGATTGCTGGGGTTGGGCCGATTACGATCGATCCTGAGGTTCAGAACAAGGGCGTCGGACGCGCGCTTATGGAAGCGGTGCTGGCGCGCTCGGCGCAACGCGGCTTTCAGGGCGCCCGCCTTTTGCAGGCGGCGTTTCACAACCGGTCTCTTTCTCTTTACACCAAGCTTGGGTTTGATACGCGTGAGCCGATATCCACGATGCAAGGGCCAGCGATCAAGGCCTCGACTCCGGGATACAGCGTGCGTCCCGCGCGCTTGTCGGATCTGGAGGAATGCAACCGGCTTTGTCGAAGGGTGCATGGTCACGACCGCAGCGGCGAGCTGCGCGATGCAATCGAGCAAGGAACGGCAGTCGTCGCTGAGCGCGACGGGCGGATCGTAGCGTATTCCACTTCGATTGGATTCTTCGGGCACACGGTCGGCGAGAGCAACGCTGATGTCCAGGCGCTGATCGCAAACGCTGATGTGTTTCTGGGGCCGGGCATTCTGGTCCCGACGCGAAACGCGGGTCTGTTCCGATGGTGCCTGGAGAACGGCCTGCGCGTGGTGCAGCCAATGACCCTGATGACTCTTGGCTTCTACAACGAGCCCGCTGGGGCTTATCTTCCGTCGATACTTTATTAGGTCGAGGGTTTGTAATCGTCCCAATCTCGAGGGTGCCCCGTCCAAGCTCTGCTTGGGCGGGGGTTTTGTCGGTTAGGATGCTGGAGACGCAGATCCCGTTCGACTTTTCTCGTTACACTCGGGGCCGCTCCGGCAGGAAAAACTTCCAGCGATTTGGCGAATCAGGCAAGATGCGGAGAGAAAATGCCGACTCAAACGCTCGACACGTCTTTCCAGGAATTGCTGCGAGGGCGTCACATTGCGACGCTCGGAACTGAGAGCGCCGACGGAAGTATCCACCTGACTGCGGTCTGGTATCTCTTCGAGGCTGGCAGCCTGTACATCGCAACGTCTTCGAAGACGCAAAAAGCTCGCAACGTGGCGGCGCGGCCGAAAGCTTCGTTGATGGTGGACCTGCGAAAACCTGGAACCGAGCGCGGTGTCACCGCCGCCGGAAAGGCGGAAGTGATTTCAGGCAATCAGTCGAAGGAAATAAACCGGCGCATACACAGCCAATATATGAGTGCAGCGGCGCTGTCTGATCCCCACGTAGGGCCGGTGTTTGCATCGTTTGATGATGTCACGATTCGACTCACGCCGGTTTCATGGTTCACCTGGGACATGGCCGTGCTCGACGCGCAAGCCCTTGGCGGGCGACTGGCCGCGAATCCCGGATACCTGCTGCCGGTGGATTGACCCGTCGACGATGGATGATTGACGGTGGTTTCGCGAGGCGAGCGGTTTTGAGAAACGCCGAAGGTACGAGCAACAGCACTCCCGCGTGGTGATAACCTTGTCGTATGCCTCGCGATCCTGATGTGGGCCCCTCCGCTAGTCAATCTGGACGGTCTTCGTTTGTGCTGGCGCTGCGTCCTCGGGCTGGTGCTCGGAATCGTGGCTATCGGCTCGGTTGGATGGGTGATGCTGTCGCGGACTTCCGGGCGAGCATTGTTGAGCCGCGCCTGGTCGGCGGTGACGGGCAGAACTCTCAGCATCGATGTGAGTCAGCCCACCGTCGTCGATCGCATCCAGCGCCTGCAGCGGCTGGAGACCGTGGTCTATACCATGGACAAACTGGTGACCGGCGCAAAAGAAAACCCCATCTTTCCGGATTTTCTGGCCGGCGATCGCCTGTTGATGCTGGTGCACGGCGAAGTTGTCGCCGGAATTGATTTCTCCGGTTTAAAGCCGGGCGATGTCCGGGTGGACGGCAAGGAAGTTCGCTTGCATCTTCCCGCATCGCAGGTGTTCAGCACCCGGCTCGACAGCGAAAAGACGCGGGTGTATTCGCGGCAGACCGGGTTGCTGGTGCCCACCGACCCGAATCTGGAAACCCAGGTCCGGCAGGAGGGGGAACGCGAGCTGCAAGCCGCCGCCCTGGCGGACGGTATTTTGCGAACCGCTCAGCAGAATGCGTCCTCGACGATTACCAGCCTGCTGCAGGGCTTGGGATTCGAGAAGGTCGATTTCGACTAGCGCCATGCGGGACCTTAAAATAAATCTCTTCGATATGGGTTATAAGCTTTTTTAATGAGACGCACAGGGGCCTTCGGCGATATTCTACCGAGTGCGAAACCAGCCGTCTCATCCCCATACTTATGTCTAGTCGTTAGTCACACCTAAGGAGATTCATGTCGAACGAACTGCGCAACTTCCTGGCTCTCTCGTATGACGAATTGGAGCAGCTGAATCTGAAGGCGAAGGAGCAGCGCAAGAACCGCGTTGCCCTGCACAAGATTCAAGAGGAGCGGATCAAGTACCTGACGGACGAGAAGCGGATCAAGGCCGTGACCGTTCTTTTCAGCGATCTCGAAGGCCGGCTGCACATGCTGGACTACGACAAGAAATTTCTCATCAAGAGCTGGGACAACCTGACGTTTGACGGATCTTCCATCCGCGGATTTACGGCGCAGCGGGAAAGCGATCTGCGGCTGGGAATCGACTGGTCCGCGTTTTATTGGGCGCCGGCGGATTATTTTGGCTCGGGCAAAGTGCTGGTGTTCGGCGATGTGATTGACAAGGGCGGCACGCCTTACGGCGCCGACATTCGCGGCATCCTGAAACTGTATGCCGACAAGCTTTACAAGGATGAAGGCTACACCCTGAACGCGGCCAACGAGATTGAAGGCTTCCTCTTTAAGGGACCGGATGCGGAGCGGCGATACCACGAAACCGGCAAGTTCGAGTACGTCAACACCGGCGGTTATTACCACTCGCTGCCGGGCGATCTGCTGCGCACGTTTATTGACACCACTGCCGAAGTGCAGCGTGCCATGGGCTTCCAGAACGAGAAAGACCATCCGGAAGTGGCGCCTTCACAGTTTGAAATCAACTACGGGTACGGAGAAGTGGTGGCCGCGGCCGATCAGATTCAGATCTACAAGCTGGTTTGCCGGCAGGTCGCGACCAACATGGGTCTCACCGCCAGCTTCCTCCCGAAACCCGTGGTGGGCGTGAATGGCAGCGGCATGCACACCAATGTGTCCATCAGCAAGGGCGGCAAGAACCTGTTCTGGGATCCGAAGGGTGAGGAAAAGCTCAGCAAGCTGGGCTGGGCGTTTGTGGACCGTATTCTCACCCACGGCAATGACATCTGTCTGCTGCTCAATCCGAGCGTGAACGCTTATCGCCGGCTGGATCCGCACTTCGAAGCGCCCAACCAGCTCAAGGCTTCGGCGGTGGATCGCGGGTCCATGATTCGCATTCCGATCGGCAACGAGAAGAGCATGCGCGTGGAAGTGCGGTCGGTGGCTCCGGACGCGAATCCTTACATGGTGATGCTCTCGATCTTCAAGACCGGCATTGATGGGGACACGGCGAAAATCAAGAACCTCCGCCAGGCCGAGCGTTACCTGCCCGACAACATCTATGACGCGATGGCGAATTTCAACAAGGCGGAGTGGACGACCAAGCTTCTTGGTGAAGACGTGAAGGGGCGATATGCGGACTTGAAAAAAGCGGCCGCCGATCGTTGTCCGCGCCTGCTGGGCACGTTTGTGAAGGCGCCGGAAGTGCAGTATCACCACGACGTTTACAATCAGTTCCTGTGGAATCTGTTCTAAATTCGCAGGCACCGATCTGGCAATGAGAGGAAGGCCAGGCCTGCGGGCGTGGCCTTTTTCGCTTTACAAATGTTTGCCGGAATTGACGGTGTCTTTACATCGCGCAACGTCTCTTCCTTCATAAAATATAATGGGGAGAGTTGTGACTGCGGATCCCGTCATCCTCGATCGCATAACAAAGGAAATGCACATGAAACGACTGACCGCCTGGGCCCTGGGAATGATTCTGCTGTTTTCTTCTCATGCCATGCTGGCCCAGCACGGGGGCCACGGCGGCGGGCGCGGCGGCGCGCCCGCGAAGCACCGGTACCGGCGACACCTCTGACAAGAACCTGCAGGATTTCAACCACGCCATGGCGGTGCAGGCCACTCCCGATCAGGTATCCCAGTTTCAGGCGTTGGCGAAGAGCACGGAGTCAGCCAGGAAACAGGCGCAAGAGCTTCTGCAACTGGCGGCCAAGGCAAATCGCTCGGCTGATCTCTCGCAACAAACCGCCGCGTTGAAGGATGCGGTGGAAGATGCGCAAGGCGGCAACAAGTATTTTGTGAAAAGCTTTTCGAAGCCCCAGAAGGATGGCCTGAAGGAATTGACGAAGAAATTGGAGAAGGCAGATTCCGAAGTTGGGAGGCAGAGGAAGGCGCTGGATCAGCGGCTTGAACACTCCAAGGGCGAGAGCGACGCGATGGCGAGCACGGCGGACAAGTTGGAAAAGGCGTTAGCCGAATTCCAGACCCAGCAGCTCAATTTGGGCAAGGAGATGGGGATTCAGATGCCGGCAATGTGAAGAGTTGTTGACGCGGGCGCTCCAGCCCCGCGCCAACAACATCCTGCCTAGAACAGCGCCGTTGGACGCCGCTTCCAGTTCTTGCCTTTTTCTTTTGCGATGTTTTCCATGTCATTGACGTAGGCGCCGGACTGGGTCAGAACATGGTGCAGGTCGTTGCCGACGCTGATGAAAGTGAATCCTTTTTCCAGGAACTCACCCACGCGAGCCGTACCAAACAGAAAGATTCCGAGAATGAGCTTATTCTTGCGGGCGTGCTCGATCAGCTTTTTTGTGGCGGCATCGAGTTCGGGCGAGGTGTACATGTGCGGAAATTCGTACTTCTCGTAGAGTCCCATCGACATGCACAAGTCGTTCTGGCCCAGGAACAGAATATCCACGCCTGGCACGGCGGCGATCTCCGCAATGTTTTCGATACATGAAGCCGTCTCAACCTGCAGCGCGACGATGCCGTTGTTGTTGAAGTTGCCGGCGTAGCCCAGCAGTCCGGCCTTGTTCATGCTGCGCTGCGGGAAGTAAACCGAACGGGTGCCGACAGTGGGATACTTGGTGCAACTGATCGCCTGCCGCGCCTCTTCAGCGGTGTTGATGTAGGGGACCAGCACTCCGTCGGCGCCCATGTCGAGTGCTTGCTGGATTCCCGGGCGATCGTCGTATCCGCCAACCCGCACCAGGGATTTGGCGCCGCCGTTCGAGATTCCGGCCAGCATAGCGGAAAGTTTTTCGTAGCCCATGGGACCGTGTTGCGTGTCCACGAGCAACCAGTCGTAGCCGCTGTGGGCCAATTGCTCGGCCACGGTCGGACTGTGCGCGTTCAGGAACAAGCCCATCTTAGGCAGGCCTTCGCGCAGTTGCTTCTTGAAATCTGCGCCACTGAGGGTGGCTTCGGGCATAGCTGATTCCTCCTGAGAGTGGTGAAAGTTCTCTAGTGTAACCTACGCGGACGCGGGAGCGGAGGGAGCATACGTGGTTTGTGAAAGGTCAACTGTGACCCGCGGATATGCGGCGTGTCCGGTTCGTGGCCGGCCTGCGAATGTTTAGGTCAAGTTCTAAGACCTTGACCAGTCGAAGGCGACGATCCATCCCCAACAGTTTTCTAGTCCTCGGTGGTGGAGTAGACTTAGCCCTGATACTAGTTTGCTGGAGACGGCGCTATGCCCACCCCGAGCGATATCATCATCAAAGACCCGGATGTGCTGGGGGGCACTCCTGTTTTCCGCGGCACCCGTGTGCCTTTTCAGGCTTTGTTGGACTATCTCGAAGGTGGACAAACCCTCGACGATTTTCTCGATGATTTTCCGACTGTGACTCGCGAGGCAGCGGTGCATGTCCTGGAACATGCGAAGTCGCTGGTGGTCAGTCAACTGCCATGAAGTTGTTGCTTGACGAGTGCGTCCCCAGAAAACTCAAGAACACTTTGACCGGACACGAGTGCCAAACTGTTCCTGACGCGGGATTAGCCGGAAAGAAAAATGGCGAACTGTTGGCGCTGGCGGAAAACGCCGGATTCGAAGTATTTGTGACAGTCGATCAAGGTATTGAATTTGAACAAAACCTTAGCGGGCGCAAAATCGCCGTCATCGTCGTAAGCGCCAAATCAAGCCGTCTTGCTGACCTGCTCCTCACGTACCCGACATTCTGGAGCGACTTGCGTTCGTCAAGAGCGGAGAACTGGTCCGCGTCAATCACTAATTGTTGTGCTGCACCGGGAATTCACGCGACGCGTTCGGTTGCTTCGAACTTTGTCCCCAGCACCGTCAGAAATTCCGAGAGCCATGCGGGATGGGCCGGCCATGCCGGCGCGGTGACCAGGTTGCCGTCAACGCAGGCTTTGTCCATCGGCACTTCGACGTAGGTGCCTCCAGCTGCGGTAACGTCGGGCGCGACCGCGGGATAGCAACTGCAGCGGCGCCCTTCGAGCACGCCCGCTGCGGCCAGAAGTTGCGCGGCGTGGCAGATGGCGGCCACCGGCTTTCGTCGCCTGGAAGAAATGCCGCACCAAATCAAGCACCTTCGGATTCAGGCGCAGATATTCCGGTGAGCGGCCCCCGGGAATGACCAGCGCATCGTAGGTGTCCGCCTTCACGTCGTCGAAAGTGGCGTTGAGCATGAAGTTGTGGCCGCGTTTTTCGCTGTAAGTCTGATCGCCTTCGAAGTCGTGGATGGCGGTGCGAACGAACTCACCGGACTTCTTCCCCGGACACACCGCGTGCACGGTGTGTCCCAGCATCTGCAATGCCTGGAACGGCACCATCACTTCGTAGTCTTCGACGTAATCGCCGGCCAATAAAAGAATTCGTTTTTGCGCCATGGTGGATTCCTCTGACAGCTATTCTGCCAGATTGAAGCCGAGTGTGTTTTGAGTTTCGAGCTTACCCGGCGATGGGCCGGAGGTTGCGCGGGCTGAGGTTGCCCGCGCTACGCGGAATCATTGATCCTGGCGAATCCTGGTCTCTAGTGGTGGTGGTCGTCGTGATGATCGTCGTGACCATGCCGCCAGGTCCAGTATTGTTTCTGATCGTCATGATTCAATTTGCGAAAGTCGCGATTCTCGCGATGATTTTCGGTGACCCACTGATTGTAATAGACGGTTTCATGTCCATTCCAGCGGTGATAGTCGTTGTAGTACGGGTCGTACACGCGATAGCCTCGACCTCCACATCCCGTGGTCAGGGCTGGTGCGAGAAAAGCGACGGCCAGCAAGAGTGAACTGAGATATCTGTATCCACAGCGCATAATGTTGGTCTCCTTCGCTGCATCCGTTCGAACCGTTCGGAACTTGGTTGCTGATATGGGGTTTCAGGTTGCCCGACCGGTTGGATGATTTGGACTGCCCTGTGCCGGCTAATTCCGCCAGACCTCGGGCGAGATCCCGTTATTCTTCAGGCGCCGGTTCGTTGGCGTGATTTTCGGCTGGGGCCAGCGGCAGGCGGGAAGCGCCGCTGAGCAGGTCGCGCTCCTGGGGAGAGAACTGGCTCTTGAATCGCTCGGACTCGATAATCTGCTGACGCTGACCGGGAGGCATGGCGCGCAGATCGCGGATGGCGGTCTGCAACTTTTGTCTGCGCTCCGGAGGGACGCCCTGAAGCTGCGAATAGAGCTGCCGCGCCTGTTGCTTCTGGTCCGGAGTCAGGTGCTCCCAGGTTTCCATGCGCTGCAGAATCCGGTCCTGCTGTTGCGGTGGGAGACTATTAAAATGCTGCAACCGATCGCGCAATCGCTGCTGGCGCTCGGCTGGCAGATTGCGGAACTGGGGATCATTATCCAGAGCCTTCTGTTGCTGATCCGGAGGCAGGCTTCGGTAGCGGCGCAGCCATTGCCCGGCATGATTGCCCTGCTGGGCCTGCTGCCGCGCGGCTTGCCGTTCTTCACGCTTCTGGATGCGTTCGAAGCGGCCCGTCTGGGCCGCACACGGCAAAATGACGAGCGCCAGCATGAGGCTGGTGAGCGTTGCCGCCATTTTCGCCGTGATTGGTTTGAGGTCTGACACTTTCGTCTTTTCTTCGGCATTTCGAAACTTCCAACCGCGACGGTCGCCAGGAATGCCGCCAGGGCGCGAAGAAATTTACGGATTCGCGGTTACGTCCTGCTGTACTTCGAGATCATCGAGTACTTCGAAATCGGAGTACAGATTCTGGTTTTTATCCAGCGCCTGTAAATCACCGACTGCCGTTCCCGGCTCGACCGCGGATTGCACCGCCGCCGCCGGCGACGCATTATTAGCGGTGTCACTGCTGCGCCCGCTGTTCATGCGAACCAGAGTCACGCTCACGACCATCAGCAGGGCGAACGACGCAGCCAGCACCGGCTTGCGCAGCCATTGCAGCCAGCCCGCGGGCTGCTTCGCGGTTGCCGCCTCTTCCCGCAAACGTGCGTTGAGGCGGACATCAAAATAAGGCGACGGCTCCGGAGCCTGCCACTCGTCCAACAGCGACATGGTCTGGCGGAACGCCTCGAGCTTGCCCGCGCATTCCGCGCAGGAATCGAGATGGCTCTTTACTTCGGGCGTGGCCGCGATCAATCCGGCGGCCAGGTCCGGCATCAACTCACGAATATCTTCGCAACGGCAATTGGACTTCATGACAGCTTCCTTCTTCCTCAGCAAACTCTCTAAACAAACTCTTTGAGCTGTTCGCGCAGCGTTTCATACGCCCGGAACAGCAATGACTTGGTGGCGGACTCGCTCAGCTTCAACACCTCGGCGATCTGGCGATAATCCATCTGCTGATACTTGTGCATGAGAACGGCGATTCGCTGCCGTTCCGGCAGTGCCTGCACGCGCTGGCGAATGGCGGCCAGCCGTTCGCGCTGCACCAGATTTTCCTCGGCGCTGGGCGACCGGTCGGGCAGGTCCAGAGTGCGTCCACTCTCCTCGTCCGGCTCATCCAGGCTGACCTGGTTCTCGGCGCGTTCGTGACGCGTGTCACGCGCGTGATTCACCGCCAGGTTGGTGGCGATGCGATACAACCAGGTGGTGAATTTGGCGCTGGCTTCGTAAGTCTCGCGCGAGCGGTAGACTCGCAGAAAAACTTCCTGAGCCAGGTCTTCCGCTCCGGCGGCATTGTGCGCCATGCGGTACATGAAATTAACCATCGGCCGGCGATATTTCTGGACCAGGTAGGCGAAAGCGGAGTCGTCGCCGGCTTTCACCTGCAGCATGATTTCGGCATCACTGCGCTCTTCGCCGGACGCACCGGCGTCAGCTCCCAAGACCGCTGGCTTGGGCACGCCCGCCATGGCAAGCAACCCGCGATCCATAGCTACGCTGCTCACATCTGATTCAACCCTTGCCGAGGGTGAAAGTTGCGCCCCGGTGGCAGCCGATCCCGGCCCGGAAGTGCCCTCGGTACTATGGGCTGCGGGTACTTTCGGGGGTCTGGGTTCGTTCGGCATTTTGGGGTTTTGCCCGTGGAGCCTGGAATCCCGGAAAACGGGCCATCCGGGGGTTGAGAACTAGCCTATCATGGCGGGTGGATACGTGAAACTGGTTCGTTTGCTACAATATAGCGACGGTTCGAGTGGGCGCTTAACTCAGCGGTAGAGTGCCATCCTCACACGGTGGAAGTCGTAGGTTCAAATCCTACAGCGCCCACCATCGTGTAAAGAATTGGAAGTTTTTCCTGCCTTTTCTCTGGCTTGCCGGTGTCGCGGTTTCCCCATACCGCCCTTATGAGGCCGGAGATTTGGGATCCTCGGCGGCTTCACGCACCCGGCGAATAAAATCCTCAAAATCGAACGGCGGGCCGTGCCGCACGATTCCGACTCCCATCCATTCCATCGGAACCTCCGCGATGGCGCGGAAGATGGCGTCATCCATTTCACCTTGATTGACTTCAGCTTGATTGACTTCAGCTTGATTGACCCAGGGGGCTAGTTGCTCCTGCGCGTGGCGCGTTACCAGTCCAAGCATCATTCCGCGGTAGCACACTGCCGAAATATCTGCGCCGGGTTTGCAGGCGAGCCTGCATACCTCTACACCGATTGCACGCTGTCCGCCTGGACGTCCGCTTTCCATACTTCTGCCCAAGCCCAATTTCCAAACGGCTCTTACATCTTCCGGGTCAACCTGGCGGCACCGGTTCACCGGGTGGGCCTTTGAGGAATTCTGTTTGGTCCATCGGGTGATCCTCCGTGGACCGAAAATATACCCCCGGACACGGAGAGCGGCGAGTGAATTTGGTAACCGTGCGCATACTCGATCTAGATTCGCCTTGTCTTCGCCTAAATCGTGACCTACAATTTTTGGTGTGCAAGATGGGCTGATCCAGTCGTTCTGAGAGGTAAGGGGCTGGAACTATCATGGAAATGCTGAAAGTATTTGCCGCGTGTATAGCGCTCGCGCTTGGGGTGTCCGCGTGTTACGCACAAGAACCCGAAAAGCCGAGCACTTCTCCAACGGCGGTTGAGTGGACGATCAGCGCGGCCGCTGGTCCCGTTCAAAGGACCGCCATCAAGTCCGTCTTCTTGCTTCTATGCACCAAGACACAAATGAAAGGAACTGGATTTCTGTTAAACAACGGCCTGATCGTGACCAACAACCATGTGGTTGAAGGATGCACGAAAGATGAGATGTTTGCGGACCCTTGGTCTCAGGCGGATGTATTCGGCTTCACAAAGATGGTGACCGACAAAGGCCGGGATTTGGCCTTGCTTCACCCCGCCAAACACCTCACCGGCGGGTTGGAACTTGCATCCGCGGCCGATCAAGACCCGCTGATTGAAACGAGCGTAGAGACTTGGGGATTTCCGTTGAATTACAACGGACCTGCGCCACTTCTAAGCGTGGGCTACGTGGCTGGATATGTAAAAGATGGCGAGGACGGCAAAGAGGTCAAGCACGTGGTGGTCAACGGCGCGTTCAATCCGGGCAATTCAGGAGGGCCGTTGTTACGCAATAAGGACAACAAAGTTATCGGAATAGTTGTTGCCAAGGTCAAGCTCTATCCTCCTTTCGTTGAGAACATGATAAAGGGTCTAAGTCAGAGCGGCTCTGGAATGATGCACGGTCTACTTGATGATCATGGGAATCCGATACTTGATGAAAAGGGACAACCGAAGATGGTCTCCGAAGCGCAAATCTTGGCGGCCATCCTGGATCAGTTTTATAAAACTTCCCAGGTTATGATAGGCGAGGCCATTTCCGTGTCCGAGTTACGCGCTTTCATCAAGGACAAACAATCCGAGGTCCAGTGAATGAAAGCCCACATTAGATAGCTTCAAATCCTACAGCCCCCACTACTCGGAACCGGGCTCTCTATATCGCCGCGGTTCTCTCCCGACCCGGTTCAGTCATACAATAACGCGCATGCTCCTTAAACTCACAGTTCTACCCGGCGACGGCGTTGGGCCGGAAGTCACTGACGAAGCGATTCGCGTCCTGGAAGCAGTTGCCGAAACTGGCCATCATCAACTCGACATTACCCGCAAGCCGGTCGGGGGAGCGGCATTGACGTCCGTCAAAGATCCGCTGCCGCCGGATACCTTGCAGGCCTGTCTGAGTTCAGGCGCGGTGCTGCTGGGGGCGGTCGGCGGGCCGGCGTTCGATAGTTTCCCCAGCCATCTTCGTCCGGAGAGCGGCTTGCTGCGGTTGCGCAAGGAATTGGGAGTGTTTGCCAATCTGCGGCCGGCGCTGTGTTTCCCCGCGCTGGAGGATTGCTCTCCGCTGCGAGCGGAAGTGGTGCGCGGAACCGATGTCATGATCGTGCGCGAGTTGCTGGGCGGCATCTACTTCGGCCAGCCGCGCGCCACGACCGGGACAGCGGGCCATCGCTCGGCGATCGACACCATGAGCTATGGCGAGGCGGAAATCGAACGCATCGCGCACGTGGCTTTTGGCCTGGCGCGATCCCGGCGCCGCAAAGTCACTTCCGTGGACAAAGCCAACGTTCTGGATTGTTCCCGGCTATGGCGCGATGTGGTGACCCGGGTGGGGCAACAATATTCCGACATCAAGCTTTCCCACATGTACGTGGATTCGGCGGCCATGGCGCTGGTGGCGCGGCCGGCGGAATTCGACGTGGTGCTGACCGAAAACATGTTTGGCGACATTCTTTCCGACCAGGCCGGCGCCGTGGTGGGATCGCTGGGAATGCTGGGCTCGGCCAGCATCGGCGGCTCGGTGGGACTGTACGAGCCGGTACACGGTTCCGCTCCCGACATTGCGGGACAGGGTATCGCCAATCCGCTGGGGGCAATTCTTTCGGCGGCGATGTTGTTGCGATACTCGTTCAAACTGGAAGCTGAAGCGGCCGGCGTCGAGTCGGCTGTGGCCAGCGTTCTGGGCGCGGGAGCCCGCACCAAAGATATCGGCCAGGCCCGGACAGAAAGTTCTGACTACGTCCGAAATGGGGCAAAGAGTTGCCGAGGCGGTTCGCGAGCGATCGCAGCCGGCGGAGAAAAAAGCGGCGAGCTGATCCCGACTTCGAAACGCGGTCGCAGAATTTCCACAGAGTTTTTCCGCGAGAGCGTACTGCATCTTCAGCTTGCTGGAGTAGGATCACCTCAACAACATTCTTTCGCCCGAGGGGAGGCAGAAATGCTTTCCAAATGCGCCAACCCGGGCTGCCCGGCCTCGTTTCTCTATTTGCATCAGGGCAAGCTCTTCCGATTTCGATACTGCTGCGGAATCCCCTGCTGGTCAGCGCCCCGAAAAGTCTGTTCATCACGTTGAATTTTTCTGGCTGTGCGACGAGTGTTCCGGCAAAGCTGACACTCAACTACAGCGAGGGGGTCGGGCTTACCACGGTCTCGTTGAGTGAAACGCAGAGTCGAGCCGCGTCGGCTTCGTGAAGGTGTGCTGCTGGAATTCGATTAAGGCTGCGGGCAGGATGCCCGCAGGACAGCCGGCGGGACGCCGGCGCTACTAAACCCCCGCGCTACTAATCCCTGGCGCTATGCCACTTGCCGCTGTTTTTCCAGCAGGGAGAGGAATTCCCCTGCGAGTTCTTCATCCCAGAATCCGGCTCGAGCTTCTTCTCGCATGGTGGTGGCGGCCTGCTCGTGGCTGAGCGCGGGCTTGTAGGGGCGCGCCGTGCGTAGTGCGTCGTAGACGTCCACCACTTGCAAGACCCTGGGGAGCAGCGGGATTTCGTTCCGGCGCAGGCCGTCGGGGTAGCCGGTGCCGTCGGAATGCTCGTGATGATTGCGGATGATCGGCAGCACCAGGCGCAACGACTTGAGCGGCCGGCAGATGGTTTCGCCGGTGATGGGATGCAGTTTCATCACCGCCCATTCTTCCGCTGTGAGGTTGGTTCCCTTTTTCAGGATTTCGTCCGGCACCGCGATTTTGCCCAGATCATGCAGATAGCCGCCCCGGCGCAAGGCGACGATGGATTCTTCATCCAGGCCGAGATGGCGTCCCAGGTTGCTGGCATTCACGCGCCAGGCGTTCGCAGTGGCCCTCGGTGTAAGGATCGCGGCTCTCCACGCTCAGGCCCAGCGTACACAGAACCGATTCCGCGGTTTCCAGTTCGTCGGTGAATTCCTTGAGCTTGAGCAGAGACTTGACCCGGGCAAAGAGCTCCTCCGGGAAGATCGGCTTGTTCAGAAAATCGTCGGCGCCCGATTCAATTCCCATCAGCCGGTCCTGACGATCAGTGAGGCCGGTGATCAGCACGAATGGGATCAGGCGGGTGGCCGGATTTCCTTTCATGTCGCGGCACAACTCGTACCCTGATTTGCCGGGCATGATCACGTCCGAAAGAATCAGGTCGGGAGGATGGCGAAGAACTTCGATTTCGGCGCGGACTGCGTCCGGAACTCCGACCACGTCATAGCCGCGGGTGGCCAGCAGTTCCTGCATCAGCAGCATGATGTCTTCGTTGTCGTCCACCACGAGAATTCGCGGCGTGTGCCGCCGAATGCCGCCGATATCCTGGCCCATATCCTTGTACGAATGGGATGGGGCAGAGATGGAGGTCGGTAGTTTCTGGCGGGGGCTCATCTTCCAACCGTGACAGGATGATTGTACTGGATTCGCGGGCGGTAAAACGGCAATCGCTGAATTCGTTCCTGATCTGGGAAATCCTCTATTCGTGATGTGACGAGTGCCCTTGTGCGCTGGGTCTCCGGATGCATAGGTTTGCAGCATGCATCGATTTCAGTTTCAGTTTGCGTACATCGTCCTGGGAATCTTGCTGTTCAGCGGCGCGGCGCTGGGCGTGCCCAAGCCTCACGTGGTCAACTTTGGCAAGTGGACCCCGATCAAGTGGTGTGTCGGCGCCGAAGAAAGCAAGTGTGTTGATTTGAAAGTTCGCACCTTGTACGTGGACGGCAGGATGAAGGAATTTACTCTGGGTGCGCCGCATGAAATCACGGAACGCCTGTTCGTTGTGCGACGCGTTTTCCGCCTGAACGATAGCTTACCCAGCGAAACCGCGTTCTCCGCCGCGATGGCAGTGGCAGCGTGGCGGATGGCTTCTGGTGGACCGCGTGACCGGACACGTTTCGGCGATCAGCCTGCCCGAGTTCGATTCCTACTACTCGGTGGCCAGTTGGTATCGCGACTACGCGGCCTACTGCGGCGTCTCCGATGACGGCAAGAAACTTTTTGCCATGGTGTTCCAGGTGGGACGGCGCAAGCCGGTGCTGAAGAAAGCGCTCGGCGAAACTGCCGAAGACGACATGCCGGATTCAGAATGCCCGGCGCCAGTGTGGGAGCGGCGGCCGGCGCGAGTCACCTTCGAGGCTGACGAAAATCAGAAATCCACATACTCGGTGCGGGGACATGCAGCGGATCTGGTAAGTGACGACGACGCGGAGGAAGAGAAGGCTTCGCAATAAAAAGCGGGAAGGGCACGACACAAGCGGGAAGGGCACGACTTCAGTCGTGCCGCAACAAGCTCTCGGGCGGCGGCTTAAGCCGCTGAGGTGTGCTGGTTTCCGGAACAGCGGACCGCAGGCGCTAAAGCGCGCTGACTCTCGCGAGTTAGCGGCACGAGTGAACTCGTGCCCTTCCCGATTCACGCCCTGCCCTTTGCTCGCTGCCTGCGCTCGGGTCGGAATGACAAAGAGAGGGTGGCTGGGGGTGCTACCGGGCCCGACTTCTGCTTGACGTAGCTATATCCCGCCAGCAGAAGCGCTGTAGTTCCAATCAAGACATAGTTGCGCCGCCGGGCGCGGATGTCCGGAGGCTCCGTCACACTTGTTGCCAGGACGGCTCCGAGTGCCAGCCCCGTGGCCAGTCCTCCCAGGTGAGCGGAGTTGTCGATGCCCGGCACCAGGCCGAAAAACAGGTTGTAGGCGGCGAAGCTGATCAGACTCTTGAGGGTTGGCTTCAGAGCTTCCTTCGCAATTGGAAGTTTTCCCAAATACAGCACCGCGATGAGAGCGCCCGCGAGTCCGAAGATTGCCCCCGAGGCTCCCGCACCAACGCCCTTCGGATGCCACCACAGGCTGGCCAGGCTGCCGCCGATCCCGCTGGCGGTGTACACCATCACGTAGGTCCAACGATCGAATATCCTTTCCGCCAGCCTGCCCAGGTTCCACAGGCACCACATGTTGAAGAAGATATGAATGATCCCGATATGAACGTAGTTTGAGGCGAGTATCCGCCAGGGCTGCAATCCCAGGGACAACGGGGCAAAGTTCGCGCCCCAGATAATCAGTTGCTGGACGGTGGGAGTCATCGGCGACACTCCCGAAAGCACCATAGCGGCGAAAACCAGGACGTTGATGCCGACGATGATCTGGGTCACGAGAAACGGTTGGCGGTTCCGGACCGGCGAGGGAGAATCGTAACCTTCGTGGGAAGTCGGACGACCGCGGCCGCTTTGGCGCGGCAATCGCGGCAGAGAGGATCGTATTCTCCAGCCGACGACGGTAGCTCGCGACCGCACCGAACACATGTTGACATGACATCGACTCCGCTTTTTGCTCGCTAAACCTGTAGCGCCATCGTCCCAAGGCGGAGGGCGAGATGCCCTCCGGACAGCCGGCAGGATGCCGGCGCTACTCCGTCAGATGGTAACTTTCGGCTTAGTCTCCCATCGATTCGACGGCGGGCATTTCTTCGATCACCGTTCTGGCCGTCACCTGGGCGCTGGTCACCAGGGCCACTGAGGCTACCACGACCGCGCTGCCCGCCAGGATGTAACCGTCCACTCGTTCATGCAGGACCAGCCAACCCAGAAACACGGCTACGACCGGGTTGACATATGCGTAGGTGGAAACTTTCGAAGTGGGCACGTGATTCAGCAGCCAGATGTATGCGGTGTATCCCACCCACGATCCGAAGACGACGAGGTAGAGCATGGCGCCGACGCCGCGCGCGGTCCAGACCACTCGTGATAAATCGTCCAGCGCGAATGCGGCCAGAAAGTTTGCCACTCCTGCTGCGATCATTTGCCAGGCCGTGGCGGAGAATGGATCAACGTCGGGCGACTTCCACTTCTTCGCCAACACTGAACCCAGCGCCCAACTGAACGATCCACCTAACAGGCTGATGGAAGCCCAGAACTGAACTCGTCCCAAAGCGGTGGCGGACTTAAGATCTGGCCATAGCAACACCACCAGGCCGGCCACTCCCAGGCCCAGGCCGATTTTTCCGCGCACCGCAATGTGGTGATCGCCGAGCAGCAGCGAGTCCAGCACCAGAAACCAGAGCGGCGTCACCGCGATGATCAGTGCCGCCAGGCCGGACGCCACATGCTTTTCCGCATAGGAGAGTGTGAGATTGCCGCCCATGAGCAGCAGGACGCCGACTACCGCCATGCGTCCCAACTGCCTGGGTGTGTAAGAAATTCTGCGTCCGCGCAGCGCACAAAACGCGAGCATGAAGACACCCGCAATCAGGAAGCGGATGCCGCACATCAGTGCCGGCGGAATCTGCTCGACCGCAATGTCGATGCCGAGATAAGTCGAGCCCCAGAAGAAATACACCAGCGCGAAGGCGAGGATCACGGCAAAACGATGTTGGCGCTGGGCTGAGGTCATGGAGGCGAAGCTAGAACATATCAGACGGCGGCGGGGGCCATTCGACTCAGCTCCACGTAACTCGTTGACCAATCAGGCTCCGAAATCCGCAAGCCCCTGTCATCCCGACCGGAGCGAGCGAAGCGAGCGCAGTGGAGGGACCTTGTGTTGCTGCTGCTGGCGGCACCGCGCGGGGTCGTAGTGATTTTGGCGAACTTCCTGTTCCGTGGCGCTGCCCCCAACACACAAGGTCCCTCCACTGCGCTCGCTTCGCTCACTCCGGTCGGGATGATGACAGGGTTTGGAAGGTGACTAACGAGTAGCTTTAGGGGGTTACGCCGTTCGTCCGCGCAAGCTATAATGACGAAGGAATGTTGCCCGATGCGCCATCAGAACCCCAATTCGCACTTGCCCGTGTGCTGGCTCGACTTTTTGGTCTGCCCGCGCCGTCACCTGGCAGTGTTGCCCTCCCAGGCGCGCCCCAGCTTGTTCGGTAGCGACTAGTTCTCCAATCCTCCCAGATTCTGTGGCTTAGGGGATGAATCCGCCTTTTTTGGGCGGGACCGCCCAGAAGCTGACGACTGACGAACGACGATTGCTTTCCGGAGGATTCCATGACCACCAAGACGCTTGCTGGACCGAAGATCAAGACCGCTCTGCCCGGCCCCAACGCCAAGCGCGTTCTCGCGGGCGATGAGAAGTACATTTCACCGTCTTATACGCGCTCCTACCCGCTGGTAGCTAAAACGGGCCGCGGCATTGTGGTGACCGACGTGGACGGCAACGAATTTTTCGATTTCTCCGCCGGCATCGCCGTAACCTCGACCGGACACTGCCATCCCGATGTGGTGGCCGCCATTCAGAAGCAGGCTGCTGAACTCATCCACATGTCAGGGACGGATTTTTATTACGAGAGCATGATCACGCTGGCCGAGCGCTTGTCGAAGATCGCGCCCATGCCCGGGCCGCACAAGATTTACTACGGGAATTCAGGGGCGGAGGCAGTGGAGTGCGCACTGAAGCTGGCGCGCTATCACACCCGGCGGCAGAACGTGATCGCATTTTTCGGAGCGTTTCACGGCCGCACCATGGGTGCGCTCTCGCTGACCGCCTCCAAGCCGCAGCAGAAGCGGCGCTTCGGCACCGGAGTTCCGGGCGTGACTCACGTGCGCTATCCCGATGTTTATCGCGGATGCGAAGGTGGGCCTCAAGATGCCGAGGCCTTCGCGCTCGGCTGCGCCCGTTACATCGAGGACAAGCTATTCAAGACGACTTTGGCTCCGGAAGAAGTTGCGGCCATCTTTGTCGAACCGGTGCAGGGCGAGGGCGGCTACGTAATCGCGCCTACCGTCTTCATGCAGGAGTTGCGCCGGATCTGTGACAAGCATGGCATTCTACTGGTTGCGGACGAAGTTCAGAGCGGCGCCGGACGCACCGGCAAGTGGTGGGCAATCGAGCATACTGGCGTGCAGCCCGATATCGTCTGCATGGCGAAAGGCATTGCTTCGGGCATGCCGCTCGGCATCACCATGAGCCGCGCCGACATCATGGACTGGGTGCCGGGCTCGCACGCGTCAACTTTTGGCGGCAATCCTGTCTGTATCGCTGCCGCGCTGGCCACGCTCGATGTGATCGAGAAAGAAGGCCTGCTGCGGAACTCCAGTGAAGTGGGCAACCACATGCTGAAACGCATGGCGGACTGGCCACGCAAACACAAGCCGGTGGGCGATGTGCGAGGCCGCGGATTGATGGTCGGCGTCGAAATCGTCAAGGATCAGAAGACCAGG
The DNA here is from genome assembly GCA_963734265.1 of Terriglobia bacterium. Taxonomy (GTDB): domain Bacteria; phylum Acidobacteriota; class Terriglobia; order Terriglobales; family Acidobacteriaceae; genus JAIQFF01. The sequence goes on along the minus strand of CAVTGN010000002.1, from coordinate 290,294 downwards.
GAGTATGCGCCCGAACTACGCGACCGCATCATCGAACTGGCCTTTGACCGTGGCGTCCTGTTCCTTGGCTGCGGCCCTAGCACGATTCGGATCGCGCCAGCGCTGGTTGTCACCAAGGACGAAGCTGACGTGGCAGTCGATGTCCTCGACGAGTGCATCGCGATCGCCGAAAAAACGCGTAGCTGAAGTCGGTAGCGCCGGCGTCTCGCCCTCGCTGAGGCGCCGGGAGATCGAAGAGCTAACTGGTTGGGGAATTTCATGAACACTGGAACCGTCGAATTCATCTACGTCGCTTCCGCAGCCGGTGTACCGACTCATGCGGTGGATCAGGCTTGTGCCGTTCCCGGTGTTGGGTTGGAAGGCGACCGTTATGCATTGGGTGTAGGTACTTTCTCGAAACCTCTGCCCGATCGTGAGCTCACGTTGATTGAGGCTGAAGCCATTGAAGCCCTGAAGCACGAATACCACTTCGAGCTGGCTCCGGGTGAAGCTCGCCGCAATGTAGTTACTCGGGGCGTGGCTCTGAACCATCTGGTTGGAAAAGAGTTCAAGATTGGCGAGGTCAAGATTCGCGGAATTCGTCTGTGCGAACCTTGCGATTACTTGCAGCGATTGACCGGACGCGAAGTGATTCGCGGGCTCACTCACCGTGGCGGCTTGCGCGCGCAAATCCTGACCCGAGGGACAATCCACGTCGGCGATCCGATAAGTTAGCGTGGCGGGGCGCGACACTTCGTTTGCTCTCTCTTCTTTGTTTTTGCACGAAAGTAACTTCAGGCCGTGTACGTCAGGTTTATCCTTGACACCATATCTTCAGGGAGCGAAACTCGGCTTAGAGATCTCTCTACATTTTTAGTATGGATACTTACTCTATCCTGGACAATAACTCTTCCCAGGCAGCGCCAAAAACTGCCTCTCCGAGCATTGTCTTTTCGGGTCCAGCGTCAAGCTCGGCGGGCGCGGCGGCGGCGCCGGCCAGAGCGCGCGAGACTCTCCGGTTTCCCGGCGAGGATGGCGGCAAATCGCTCAGCGAGATGGCACAGCGTGATCTGGATGCCACGCTGCAGTTATTGGCCGAGCGCGCGCAATACATCACCGGAGCATCCGGAGTCGCGATCGCACTGCGCCAGGGCGATGACATGATCTGCAGCGCCAGCGTCGGAACCTCGGCGCCGGAACTGGGCGCGCACCTGCAAATTGATTCCGGTCTTTCGGCGGAAAGTGTCCGCACACGGAAGACCTTGCATTGCGAAGACGCGGCGAACGATTCCCGCGTGAACCGCGAGAGTTGCCGCGCATTCGGGATCGCATCCGTCGTGGTCATGCCCCTGGTGCGAGGCGAAGAAGTGTTCGGGGTGTTTGAGTTGCTGGCGAGCCGACCCCATGCCTTCGAAGAGCGCGACTTTGTGGCTCTGCAACGCCTGGCGGAGATGATCCAAACTGCGGTGGAACATGCCGAAGCGGCGCGGCGCGCCGAAAAAGAATTGGGTGGAAAGCCGGGGTCAGCGGTGACAGCAGTCGTCAAACCCGTGTCCGAAGTCGTCAAACCTGCAGCTAGTCCGGCGGAAACAAGTTTAGAAAAACAAATTGCTCCGCCCAACGGCAGGACTGAACTAGAGACCGCGACAAAATCCGCCCCCGTCACCGAGGTGGCGCCTGGTCTTGATACCAATCTCGCGACGAGCAGAGATCACGGCGGCATTGGGCGAACCAGACGAACCTCTTCTGACCGGGCCGATCCCTTTCGGAAATGTAGGAAGGTGCCAGGCCTGCGCATTCCCCGTGTCCCCGGGCCGCAGGCTATGCCTGGACTGCGAAGCCATCACTCCGAATACAGATCTGGAAGCAGAGGATGCCGATATGTTCAGTCAGGCATCTTCTTCCGACGTGAGCTGGGTACGATCTCACGTGTATCTGGTCGCGACCGTGCTGGTCGTGGCGGCCACGGTTGTCGTGCTCATCTGGCGGTTCTGAGAGTTCCGAAGAGTATGTGACTGGCCATTCCTGGCCCGCTCCTCCTCCACTTCTCCATAGCAAACTTTGCCAGCGCAAGGTCTGAACAAAACCATCCCAGAACGCGTATCTTCCATGGATACAGTCAGAGTCGAGGTCCGTCCCGGCTCTTGGCCGGCAGATGCGGATGTTCAGGGGCTCATAAACCCGTTCCTGACATTGACTTACCCGGTGAGCGCAGCCTAACATCGGAAATCATTCTGGAGTTTCTTTTTGATCACCGGCGAACTCATCTCCCACTATCGCATCCTGCACCAGCTCGGCGGCGGGGGCATGGGGGTAGTGTACGAAGCTGAGGACGTCAATCTTGGCCGGCACGTCGCCTTGAAATTTCTCCCGGGAGAGATGGAGAAGGACCCGTCGGCGCTGGAACGTTTCCAGCGCGAGGCCCGGGCTGCGTCGGCGCTGAACCATCCCAACATCTGCACCATCTACGAAATTGGGCAGGCCGATGGCCGCTACTTCATTGCCATGGAGCTGCTGGAAGGGCAGACGCTCAAGCAGCGCATCGGCAAGCAACCGTTGGAGATGGATCTGCTCCTCGAGTTGGCGATCCAGATCGCGGACGCGCTGGAGGCGGCTCACTCCAAGGGTATTATTCACCGCGACATCAAGCCCGCCAACATCTTTGTGACGGCTCGCAACCAGGCAAAAGTGTTGGATTTCGGTCTGGCGAAACAGACGCTCAAAGCCGAGGCCGTGATGGGCGGGGCAACCGCGGGCGCCGCCGTGACCGTGGATGAGCATCTGCTGACCAGTCCCGGCTCGACGGTAGGCACGGTGGCCTACATGTCTCCCGAACAGGCCCGCGGCAAAGAACTGGACACGCGCACCGACCTGTTTTCTTTCGGCGCGGTGCTTTACGAGATGGCGACCGGAGCGCTGCCCTTTCGCGGTGACACTTCGCCGGTCATGTTCGAGGCCATCCTGAACCGTCCGCCGGTGCCGCCGGTGCGGCTGAATCCCGATGTGCCGCTGCAGCTGGAAGAAATCATCCTCAAACTGCTGGAAAAAGACCGCGACCTTCGCTACCAGAGCGCCGCCGAACTGCGGGCTGATCTCAAACGCTTGAAGCGGGACACCGAATCGGGATTGATTTCCGCAGCGGCGAGCTCGGGCACGCTGCGCGCTGCCCGCGTGCGCAAGCCCGGCACGACTTTGGAATTTGGCAGTCATGGCCCTGGTCGTGCTCGCGGTGCTGGGGCTGGCGATGACCGTCTTCATGCGCCGTACCCGGGCTGTGATGTCGGATAAAGATGCAATCCTGGTCACCGATTTCGTGAATACCACGGCCGATCCCGTCTTCGACGGCACTCTCAAGAAAGCGCTGGCCGTGGATCTGGAGCAATCTCCCTATTTGAATGTCTTCCCCGAACAAAAAGTGCGGCAGACCTTGCAGTTCATGGGACGCACGCCGGACGAGCGCATCACCGGCGACGTGGGACGCGAAATATGCCAGCGCGCCGGCATCAAAGCCATGCTGAATGGCTCCATCGCCAATATCGGCAGCCAGTACGTGATTACCCTGGACGCGGTAAACGCGGGATCGGGAGAATCGCTGGCGCGGGAAGAAGTGCAGGCCGGCAGCAAGGAAACGGTGCTGAATTCGCTGCACCAGGCCGGCTCCAGTCTGCGGAAGAAATTGGGAGAGTCGCTGGCCTCGGTGCAGAAGTACGACAAGCCGCTCTCGGAAGCCACCACCTCTTCGCTGGAAGCGCTCAAGGCGTTCAGCCTGGGCGACAGCAAGCACCAGATGTCCGATGAGTTGGCCGCGCTGCCGCTGTATCAGCGCGCGATGGAACTGGATCCGAATTTCGCCATGGCATATGCCCGCATGGGCACGGTATACAACAACCTGGGACAAAGCGAGCTGTCGGAGCAAAATCGGCAGAAAGCCTTCGAATTGCGTGACCGGACCAGCGAGCACGAAAAGCTGTACATCATGTCGCACTACTATGTGGATTCCGGTCAGCTTGAAAAAGGAATCACGGCCCTTGAACTCTACAAGCAGACCTACCCGCGGGACTCGATTCCTTACAACAATCTGGCGGTGGTCTACAACCAGATGGGACAATATGAGAACGCGCTCGACAATGCCCGGCAGTCGGTGCAACTCGATCCCGACGGCGCCAGCGGATATTCGAACGTAGGTTTTGCCTATGCCGGTTTGAACCGCCTCGACGAGGCCAAGGCCACCTTTAAGCAAGCTCTACAGCGCAAGGCTGGCCCCTCGATTGCGCATACTGCGTTGGCCATAATCGCCTGGCTGCAGGGCGACAAAGACGGCGCCGAGCGAGAGCTGGACGCGTTGAAGAACGATCCCCAGGGCGACTTGCAGATCAACGGTCTCCGTTCGGGGATGGCTGCTTACGTTGGCCAGGTGAAAGCCGGAAAGGCTTTCGGGCAAAAACAGAGAGAAGCAGCCGGACGCCTGGGCTTCAAGGAGGCTGTAGCCTACGAATATGCGCAGGAGGCATACACTGAGGCCACTTTCCTGAGCAAGGCTCATGCTCTCGAGGATGTGAGCCAGGCGCTCAAGTTGTCGCAGTCCCCGAACGTGGTAAACACCTGCGCCGTGGTACTGGCGATGGTTGGAGAGGACGCACGAGCGGCCAAACTGGCCGACGACATCGCCCAGAAGCGTCCTTATGACACCCTGGTGCAGTTCGTTGAGACGCCGCTGGTGAAAGCGCAGATTGAGCTGAATCACGGCAATCCTGGGAAGGCGATTGACCTGCTCGATAGCGCGTTAGTGTATGCGCGCGCCAATTCCGGGGTGCTCTACGTCAGGGGCAACGCCTATCTCAAGGCCGGACGCGGCAGCGATGCAGTCCAGGCCTTTCAGCGCCTGCTCGACATGAAAAACGTTATTACCGTCGATCCCATCATGCCTCTGGCCAAAGTCGGTCTGGCCCGCGCTTACGTCATGGCGGGCGATCAGGCCCGCGCCCGCGTGGCTTACCAGGACTTCCTGGGCTTGTGGAAGGATGCGGATCCGGATGTGCCAGTGCTGCGCGAGGTTAAAGCGGAGTACGCGAAACTGCAGTAGAGATTGTCGCGACAGCTTCCGCTACTGCAGCACAATCACCAGAATCCTGCCGTCGGAGTGGTATCCGCCGCCGGTAGCATTTTTTGCTCCCTGCACCGGATCGGGCGGCAGATAGTAGGACATGGTTTTCACCTTGCCCGATTGCTGCAACGTCTGACCGATATTCTCTCGCTCGCCGTCGACCGCCGGATCGATTTTGTGGGTCACGCTTCCGTTGCGCTGATCCTTTTCAAATCCGATATCGTGGGTTCCCGCTCCCGCCCACATGGTTTGTCCATTCCAGGTGCTGGGGGCTTTCCATATGCGGAAGTGGTGGCGGCTGGCCACGACCGAATATGCCTGGGCCAGTTCGTAGCCGAAATCCTGCTTGCGTCCGAAAAGATAAAGCTGACTCATCGGCATCGCCAGGTAGTCCTGCTTCTCGTAGGTTTCGAGCACAGCCTTCATGACGGCTTCTTTGTTGTCTACGTCGGCGACATGCCAGTTCGCGGCGGTAAGCGCGCTTTGTACTTGTTCCTGCGAACCCACCAGAACGAAATTCACCATGTCACCCTGATTGTTGAACTGATCGTTGACGCGGCGGGGCAGGCCGTCGATAGCCTTTTGCAGCCCCGCATCCAGAGCAATCGTGGAGACATTCAACGCCGTCGCCGATGCCGGGGTTGCAGGTGTGGCCGCGCTCGATGAAACCATGCCGTTGGATGTGGGCGCGTCCGAGGAACTGGTCGGCGGTGCGCTTGTGCCAAATTGTCCCGCAAGGAAAACCTGGGCGGCGCTGGCCAGCTTCGACTTGATATCTGGTGCGGTTTTCGACGCGGCTGTTGATCCCGTGGTGGATGTGGATGCAGTCGGCGATGCTGGGGCCGATGGTGGAGCCGACGTGGACATTAAGTTGTTGCCAGCCGCTGTCGCGGGTGCCGCGCTGCCGGCGCTGGTGACATGCACTTTGACCGCAAAGCTGCCGCTGCAGGCTGGCGTGGATTGCCCATTTACACCGAGAACATTCATGCCGAAGAAAAGATGACCCGGCTGGTCCGCCCTGAGTTGGTGGCTGCTGCCGACGAGGACCGCTGCTCCCTGTTCCTGCAGCTTCGCGATCAGGGCTCCAGCCGAGGCGGAGGCAACCGGCAGGTTTGCGTTTCCTTGCGCCGAGCCACTCATTCCATTCGGATCGCAGCCCCCCGAGCGCGCGGTGGCACTGATTTCGAGAAGTTCTCCACCCTGCAGGTCAACCCCGGTGTCAGTCCAGGGCTGGGCGGTCGAGATGGTGAAGGAATAGTCTCTGGGCGGAGCAACAGAGTCGGAGTACGCGGTGACAGATAGAACCGCGCACAACGCGAGCGTGAGGGCGAACCCGCGGATCACCAGGAAAGAAAATTTCATAGCGAACTCCAGGTGGGTGCCGTCCGAGAGGACGATAGACGGGAAATATTACCTCTTAATAGTTGCTCGAGTCGAATCAGGCAGACCTCGAAACCAGCAAGCTGTCAGCACTTAGCAATTAGCACTTAGAATGACCGCGGGACGGACGTTACGAGCAATTCGGGTAAGGCTAATTGCCAATTGCTAAGTGCTGAGTGCTAACTTACATTTCGTCCGCGATGCCAGAATTGAAAAAGCCTCAGCAGGCTTTCACCTGCTGAGGCTGGGGCGTGACTACGAAACAACTAGCGAGCCAGCGCGGGCTCGAGTTGACCGGACTTCAGGCTCTCGTAGCGCTTGTTGACTTCGTCCCAATTCACCACGTTCCACCACGCCGCCAGGTATTCAGGACGGCGATTGTTGTACTTGAGGTAATAGGCGTGCTCCCAAACATCATTTCCGAAAATCGGGAACAGCCCCTGGGAAATAGGATTGTCCTGGTTCGCGGTGCTGAGAATCTGCACGTCGCCGCCTTTTTTGCCGGCCAGCCAAACCCAGCCGCTGCCAAACTGCTTGACGCCGGCATCGTTGAACTTGGTCTGAAAATCCTTGAAGTTGCCGAACGCCTTCTTGATGGCATCGCCGACCGGGCCGCTGGGATCTCCACCGCCCTTGGGCTTCATGATTTTCCAGAACATGCTGTGGTTGACGTGCCCGCCGCCGTTGTTGCGCACGGCGCCACGGATATCTTCCGGTACAGCATTCAGGTCACGAATCAGGTCTTCGGCGCTCTTGGACTGCAGTGCGGGATATTTCTCCAGAGCGGCGTTCAGATTTTTCACATAAGCCGCGTGATGCATGTCATGGTGCAATTTCATAGTCGCGGCGTCGATGGTGGGTTCAAGAGCGGAATAGTCGTAAGGCAAGGGGGGTAGTTCAAAAGCCATATTTTTTCTCCTCTGTAAGAGTCTCAGATGATGGTATCGCGCCTTGCGATTCAGCGGGGAATCTGTTTGATTTTCCCAAGTCCGGGGGAATGAGGCAACGAGGGACTACCGAAAACGAGGATTGCCTGTGGAAAACCTGCTCAAACTGGGATGCCAAACTGGGATCGGAAATGGGTCGGGATGGAGCCTATTGGCCCAGCGCCTGTTGCAATTGTTGAGGATCGCTGGCGTAGCTCAGTCCGACTTCCGGATCTACGACTCCGGCTCGGATCAATTTCTCAATTTCGGCGTCAAAGTGCTGCATGCCATCCCCGGAGCCATTTTTCAAGGTCTCAAGCAGGGTTTCGCCGGAAAGGTCTTCGGAGTCGAGACGGCTCACCGTGCGTGAGGTATTTTTGAATACTTCCAGGATAGCCACGCGGCCACCCTCTTTTCGCGGGATGAGTTGTTGCGAGATTACATAGCGCAGCGTTTTGGCCAGGCGGCCGCGCAACGACGGTTGCTCCGCCGGCGGGAACGCGTTGGCGATGCGCTCCAGAGTTTTGCCGACATTGGGCGCGTTCAGGCTGGACAGGACCAGGTGACCGGTTTCAGCCGCATCCAGGACCATTTCGATGGTCTCGCGATCGCGCAACTCGCCCACCAGAATCACTTTTGGCGCTTGCCGCAGTGCCGCCCTTAAAGCCAGTGCGAAGTTTGGTGTGTCGCTGTGCAATTCGCGTTGATGGATGGTGGCCTGCTTGTGGTTATGCAGAAACTCGATGGGGTCTTCGATCGTAATAATGTGGCACGTCTGTTTTTCGTTGATTCGATCGAGCAACGCAGCCAGCGTAGAGGACTTTCCCGCCCCTCGCGCTCCCGTCACCAGAACAATGCCGTCCCGCAGACCCGCGATTTCACCCAGGTGCGATGGCAGGCCCAGGGTGGAAAACTCTGGAATGGTGGTTGGGATCACCCGCATCACCACGGCGCAGCTGCCTCGCTGGATGAAGACATTCACCCGAAAGCGCGCCAGTCCCGGTAAACCGAAGGAGATGTCACAGGCTCCCTGCTCGCGCAGCATGTTAATCGCCTGTTTGTTGTTGCCGATCAGATCGGATGCGATGCGGCGAGTATCATCCGCGTTGAGCAAACGCAGCCCGGGGCCCTGCACTGGAATCAGCTGTCCGTAAACTTCGACCTGCGGCGGCCGCCCGGGCGAAAAAATAAGGTCGCTGACTTTGTCGGTGGCACGCAACATGGCCGCCAGCAGCGCATGCGTGGCTGCCGCACCCGAGGCCGATGCCGGCTCGAGCGTAACCTGAAGCGGTGCTATGCCTGGTGATGCCATTTTCTTTTAGCCAGGAATGAGAGCCCGAATGGGAGAGAGAGTTCGGTGCTGCGGGGCGTGGTCCCGGATTCCTTTTCGATCTAGTTCACTGTAGCGAAAACGTTAGCGCGCTTCTACGAAGAACGTGCCGTACATAGACCTTGGTAACCAGCACGCCGGGAACACTTCGGGAGAAGAAAAGGGGCGGCCACATGGGCCGCCCCCGGATGACCGCAGTTGAAGGTTATTTCTTTTTCTTCGCCCCGTAGCTGGTCTCGATGCTGCTGCCAATGTACTGCAGCATGCTTTTCGCGCCATCGGCGAATGGTCCGTTGGGTTGCAGTTCAAGATACTTGTTCAGCGCCTCCGCGGTTCCCGGCGCCGGAATAACCTTGCCGGTTTTGTCCGTGGTGGCTTTATTGATCAGGTTCACGCCCTTCTGATAATAGGCGTCCGCTTTGGCGGGATCAGCCGCAATCGCCTTGTCAAAAGCGGCATTGGCCTCATCCACCTTGCCGCTATTCGTCAGCACCGCACCCTGGTTGTAGTAATACTGCGCGGCTCCAGGGGGATTGAGCTGCGCGGCCTGGTCATAGGCTTTGACGGACTCATCCAGTTGTCCGGTCTTGGCTTCGGCCTGGCCCAGGTTGTTGTAGTAGGCGGCCAGGTTCTTGGCGTCATCGGGCTTGGGGGTAGCCGCCATGGCTTGCTTCTTGAGCTCGATGGCTTTCTGGTAGTTGGTGACGGCCGAGCCGTAACGCTTGGCTTTCTCCGCGCTGTCTGTCTGCTTGGGAGCTGAGCTAAGATACGCATCGCCCAGCCGGGCCCAGAGCAGATCACGCGTACCGTCAATCTGAGTGGCTTCGTTCAGTGTGGTTACCGCAGTCTCGAAATCGCCCGTCTGCATCGCCTGATTGGCGACGGCCAGCTTCTCGTTCAGTGTCTTTACGGTCGTGACTTCCTTGTTTGCTTTTGCCTGCTGCTCTTCCGCCTGCTTCAACTGTTCAGGGGTCAAACCCTTCCCTTGAGCGGCTTCGGCCTGCGCTTTTTTCATATCGAAATCGAGCGTGGCTTCATCGACCCCTACCGGAAAGCCGGTGACCTGGTCCAGTTGCTTGCCATCCTGGGTAAGGGTCACTCTGTACTTGCCGGGTTCGATGCCGAGGGAAAAGTACTCACCCTTGTTGTTGGTTTTGAGGTTATATTTCCGCCCGTTGTCCGAGTTGAACCATTCCAGATTGGCGCCGGCAATCGGCTTACCGGTCGTGTCTTTGCAGATACCCTTGACCGATCCTGTGGCTTGGGCAAACACTGGGGGGACACACAGCGCCACTGTTGCCACTACCAGCATCACCATCAGCAAACGTTGCTTCATTTTTTTGGCCTCCCGGCTCATGAACTGATTCTTGTAACGGCGGCGTCCCGCCCAATCATCGGGCCGGCCGGAGGCCGGCACTCCCAAATTCTTAACTGCTAGCTTGTCGCCAGCGCCGCGTATGGGATGGGGTCAACCGATGCCTGCGTCCTGAAATGCCCGCAGACGCAGCACGCAACTATCGCACACCCCACAAGCGCTATCTTCCCGGCTATAGCACGACCACGTTAAATCCAAGGGCGCGCCCAATTCAAGGCCCAGCCTCACGATTTCGGCCTTGCGCAACTGGATCAAGGGGGTCACGATCTCGATCCCGCCGTCCTTCGTGCCTAACCTAACAACTTGGTTGAACGCCTGGTAATAAGCAGGGCGGCAGTCGGGATAGCCGGAGCTGTCCTGCTCGACCGCGCCAATATATACCTGGCTGGCGCCCAGCACCTCCGCCCAGCTCACGGCCACGGACAGGAAGTGCGCATTCCGAAAGGGCACATAGGTGACCGGCACATCGTGCCCGATGGCATGAGATTCCGGAACCTCAATATTGGGGTCGGTCAACGCCGAGCCGCCTATTGCGGACAGCGCTTCGTTCCTCACCAGCAGCCGGTCCGGAATTCCCAGGCGGTCACAGATGGCAAGAAAAGCCCGCCGCTCGCGGTCTTCGGTACGCTGCCCGTAGCTCACGTGTACTGCGGCGGCGTCATGATCGCGTGCGGCCAGGGCGGCGCAGACGCAGGAGTCCATCCCGCCACTCAACAGGACGACCGCGCGCTGTTTTCCTTTCGTCATCACAGTTTCAATACTTCCGACAGTTAGATGTCAGGTGGAATCGTATCGCCGCCCGGAACAGGCCCGGGAAGCGAAATCTTCCTAGACGCCCTTCATCGCGGGATCCCAAATAAACTTGTGAATTTGCAGCCCCAGCCGCGCCGGCACTTCGTCCGCCAGCATCCACTCCGCAAGTTCGCGGGGATCCAACAGGCAGCCCGAGGCGTCGCGGGCGCCGCTGGCCTGCTTGCTGAAAGCAGGTGAGAATAACACCGCGTTTACCCGTTGGTCTAGACGGTGACGCGCCACGAAATCACGGGCAAATTCGTAGTCGGTCCGATCGCTCAGTACAAATTTCACCTCGTCCCGCGGAGTCAGCGCATCCAGATTTTCCATGTGGAAAGACTCAGGCTCGCCGGAGTTAGGGCACTTTACGTCCACGATCTTGATCACTGCCTCCGGGACGCGTTCCAGCGGGCGCTCGCCACTGGTTTCCAATAGAACCTTGTAGCCTTCATCCAGCAGGCGTTGCATCAGCGGCACGACCTCGCGCTCCTGCAGCAGAGGCTCTCCGCCGGTAATTTCTACCGCTCCGCCGCTCGGGCTCAAACTTTTTACCTCCGCGACCACCTCTTCCAAAGTTTGCCGGTGACCGCCGGTGAAGGTGTATTCGCTGTCGCACCAGGAGCAGCGCAGGTTACAGCCGGTGAGCCGGACGAACACGCAAGCCAGCCCCGCATGTGTGGATTCGCCCTGAATAGATTTGTAGATTTCTGTGATTTGCATGAAATACAGCTTTCAGCTCTTAGTTCTCAGCCGTCAGCTCTCCGCGCCTCCCGTGATCCCGAGCGAAGTCTAAAAGAGCGTCATCGGGAACATTGCTGAAGAGGGGCGAACATCACTCCGAATAAGTCGCGGCGGTGGTTTCGGTTTCGAATACGGTCACATTCTTGACCCGGACCCGGCCCTGGGTCACGCGATCGAGCCCCGCGTTGGTCTGATCGTAAAAATACTTGGCCAAATTTTCGGCCGAGGGATTGAGCACTTTGAAAGGCTCCAGGTCGTTGATCATCTGGTGATCCAGGCGATCAATGACGGGCTTCATCGCCTCCCGCAGTTCCTTGAAGTCGAGCAGCAGCCCGGCCTTGTCCAGTTCCTTGCCCGCCAGGGTCAGCCGCACTTTGTAGTTATGCCCATGCGGGTTCTCACACTTGCCCTTGTAGTTGCGCAAGTAGTGCCCCGCGGCGAACGACTCTTCGACCGTAACCTCGAACATGAATCCTCTCGACCGGCCATCGTGACACATGACCCAACCCTCTATTTTACCCCGATACCCAGCATGTGGGGCGGGCGCCCCCGCCCGCCGCCCTTGATTTTGATCTTGGTTTGTCGTTTCTCGTGGCTGCTTAGCTCATTCCAGAGGTTCGCTGAAGTCCAAGTCAAAAGCGGCGGGCGAGGGCGCCCACCCCACACAGCTAGGACCGCTATTGAACCCCGAAAAACTCCTCCACCTGCTTCAAGTCCGTGGTCCTGCGGTACGCCGGCAAGCTCTCGACGAATACTCTTCCGTACTGCTTCTTCAGGATGCGATTGTCCATAAGCACCAGCAGACCGCGATCATGCAGCGACCGGATCAAGCGTCCAAAACCCTGTTTCAGGGTAATCACCGCCGCCGGTACCTGGTACTGGAAGAAAGCGTTTCCTCCCTCGGCGTCAACCAACTTCACCCGTGCCGCCACGACGGGATCGCTGGGCACGGCGAACGGCAGACGGTCGATAATCACGCAACTGAGTTGCTCACCCTGCACATCCACGCCTTGCCAGAAAGACGAGGTTGCGAATAACACTGCGTGAGGAGTCAGCCGGAATTCCTCCAGCAACGCAGTCTTGGGAGCGTCGCCCTGCAGCAGCAAGGGGAATTCCAGTTCGCCCAACAGCCGCTGGTAAACGTCGTTCATCTGCGCGTAGCTGGTGAAGAGGACGAACGCGCGCCCTCGCGTAATTTCCAGGATGCGTCGGATGCGATCGGCGGCCTTGGCTGCAAATTGCGGCGTGCGAGGGTCGGGAAGATCAGGTGGCACATAGAACAGCGCCTGACTTTCGTAGTCGAAATGCGAAGGCAGTACACTTTCCCGGACATGCTCCAGTCCCAGTCGCTGGCGCATGTATTCGAAACCGCCTCCCACGGCCAAGGTCGCCGAAGTCAGCACCGCACACTCGAGCTTGTCAAAGAGGCAGGTCTTAAGAATCGGCGCCACATCAATAGGCGTGGCCTGCAGAAAAACATTCTGCCGGTCTCGCCCGCCACGACGCCGCTCGATCCAGAAGACGGTGTTACGATCCTCCGATTCCATCAGAAAGGCCAGCTGCACCTGCAACTCTTGCGTCCGCCGGGCAAAGTTGAACACTTCTTCCGGCTTGGACGGCAGGTTTTCCAACTCTGCTCCCAGCCTGGTGAGAGACTGACGCAATCCCAGGAACTCATCCCCGTTTTCTTCCATGAATTCGCGCCGGTTTTCAAACGCGAAACGGCCATCCCCTGGCGGCAGAAGAGCAAAGAAAAACGGGGCCCGTTCGCGAATGCTCTTGAGCGCCCCCGAAATGGACGCTGACAGCATGTGATTGCGCTGCAGCGAGACTTCCACGTCACGGCACAGCTCCTCAAAGCGGGCGTTGCTGACCGAAACTCCGAAGTAGCTTCCCGCCACATCTTCCAGTTCGTGGGCTTCGTCGAAAATTACGGCGCCGACCTCGGGCAGGATTCCCGCATCCGGTGCGTACTCGGCTTGCTGCTTGATGGAGAGGTCGGCGAAGAACAGGTGATGATTAACAATGATGATGTCGCTCTCCATCGCCCAGCGGTGCATCTCGGTGATGAAGCAGCGCTCCCAGGCGCTGCACTTCTGCCCCAGGCAAGTGTCGGAGCGGGCATCGAGCTTATGCCAGAGGGCGCTGGCCTCCGGAAGCGACGCCAGTTCGGCCTTATCCCCACTCTGCGTGACCTTTTCCCACGCCGCAATGGCGCGGTAGTGCTCGATCTCCTCCAGTCCGCTCAGCACCGGCTGATCGGTAAGGTCATACAGCTTCTTGCGGCACAGATAATTGTTACGCCCCTTCATATAACAGACTTTGAGCTTGCCCTCGCCGTTGGGGAAAAGCGCCTGCTCGAGAAAAGGAATATCCTTGTGAAAGAGCTGTTCCTGCAGATTCTTGGTTCCGGTCGAAATGATGACCCTCTTGCCCGATCGAATGACGGGCACCAGGTAGGCCAGCGTTTTGCCGGTACCGGTACCGGCTTCCACGATCAGGTGGCGTCTTTCTTCCAGCGCCTGCTCCACCGCTTGCGCCATTTGCAATTGTCCGCGGCGAAACTCGTAGGCCGGATGAGTGCGCGACAGCACGCCGCCGGGGGCGAAGAACTGGTAAAGCGACACATCCCGTTTCTTGGTATCGGGGACGGGCTGGGAGGCGGGAGACACGAAGTCACTATAATACTTGCAACCGGCTGTGTAGCATCCCGCAACTGGGAACTGCGAACTGCACGCTGAGAACTGCCGGTTTGCGCCCGACCCGCACGGGCCTTGCGCGAAAACGATCCGCGCCCGTCATCACAAAATTCTATGGCTCATCCAACTTTAAACTCATCGCCGGTCGCAGCCGGCACTCCCACGGTCGCCATCGTGGGGCGTCCCAACGTCGGCAAATCGACACTCTTCAACCGGTTGGTGGGATCGCGGCGCGCCATTGTCGGTGATGAACCCGGCATCACCCGCGACCGGCTTTACGGCGAGGCCGAATGGCGCGGGCGCCACCTGCGTATTGTGGATACCGGAGGCATTCTCCCCGAAGATAAAGATTTCATTCCCGCGGAAATCTTTCGCCAGGCCAAGGTAGCGCTCAAAGAGGCGGACGCCGTCATCATGGTGGTGGACGGACGCACCGAGATGGCCTCTCCCGACATCGATCTCGCACGCCAGCTCATCCGTACCGGCAAACCGCTCTTTCTTGCCGTGAACAAGGTTGACACCGAGAAGCAGCAGAGCCTCACCGACGACTTCCATCGCCTCGGAATTCGCAAGCTGTTCCCGCTCTCCGCGGAAAACGCTCGCGGCCTGGACGATCTGCTGGACGCGGTTCTCGAGATATTGCCGCCGCAAAAACAACTGACGACCGAGGACGCGCAAGATGACGACGCGCAAGACAGGGAAGAAGAAGTAGAACAACCGCAAGCCCACGAAACCAAAGTCGCCATTATTGGACATCCCAACGTGGGTAAGTCCACTCTGCTTAACCTTCTCACCGGCGCGGATCGCTCGATCGTCTCGCCCATCCCGGGCACTACGCGCGATGCGGTCGACGAAATCGTTGAGCGCAACGGCAAGCGCTTCCGCTTTATCGACACCGCCGGCATTCGCCGCAAAGGCAAAACTCACCTGATGGCGGAAAAGCTTTCCGTGGTGATGGCACGCAAGCATCTTGAGGCGGCTGACGTGGCGCTGCTGGTGATCGATGCCACCGAAGGCGTGAGCCAGCTCGACGCCTCCATCGCCGGCTATGCTCACGAAAGCGGGCGCTCGATGATCATCATCGTGAACAAGTGGGATCTGGTGATCAGCGGCAAAGAGGGGACCGGACGACAGACGAAATCCTCCCGCATGCGAGAAAATAAGCGTCCGGCTGATCGCGAGGCGTACGAGCAAAGAGTGCGTGATGCACTGAAATTTCTGGCCTATGCTCCGATATTGTTTGTCTCGGCCTCGAGCGGCAAGGGCACCGAGAAAATCTTCCCCCTGCTGGAAGAAGTGGCGACTGAACGCCGCAGGCGCATTGGAACCGGAGAAATGAACCGTTTTCTCAAGCACGTGGATTTCGAACGCGCTTCCGTGCCCGCGCGTCAGCAGGTCAGAATCTTCTACATGACCCAGGCGGCAGTCGCCCCGCCGACATTTGTCATCTTCACCGACCGCAAAGTAAAACTCCACTTCGCCTATCAGCGTTTTCTGGAAAATCAGATTCGCCACGCGTTTGGCTTCGTCGGGACGCCAATCTGGATCAAGAACCGGGCGCGGGATTGAAATCGGAAACAAAGTGAGTGGAAGGTTCTGGTAGCGCCGCCGTCCTGGCGGCTGTCGCGGGGGCGTCTCGCCCGCGCAGGGGGCAGGATGCCGGCGCTACAGACATCATCCAATCGGTTCCGGCATGGGCGGCAGTGGCGGTGGTTCCGTCGGTGGTGGAGTCAGCGGAGGCGGTGAAACCGCGAGTGGCGTTGCAGGATGCAACAGCCCGCCCAACGCCGGATAGCGCGATCCGAAAAAGTGGACGGCATATGCCACGAAGAACACAACGGCAGGCACCGAAATCAGTGCCAGCGCGTACACCACGAAAAGGATCACCAGGCATCCCGCGACCACTGCCAGAGTGATGGTGTAGAGGTTCCAGGTCAGCCCGGCCGCCATTCCCGCGATCACCGCCACCGCGCCCAGTCCACCGACGGGAATCAAAAACAAGAGCATCACAATGGCGGAAACAATTCCCAGGATGATGGCGGCGCCGATCGCCATCACGATTTTCAGTCCCAGGTAGGCCGCGTATCCGCCTTTTTCTGCTTTGATCTGTGGCCACAATCGCCGCCAGCCCTCGAATGCGCTGATCTCTTCCAACGCCATTTGCGGAATCACAAAATCCTTGGTGATGACATGAACCACAAGCTGCGTGATGATAAACAGCAACAGCACAAAGAAAAGAGCCATACCGCCCAGGATCAGCGGAATCATGTGCTCTTTGGGCTCTTTAAGCCAGCCCACCATAAAAGCGAAGGCTGCTGGAATTCCCACCAGAATCGTCAAACACGCCCCCGACACCAGGAAAAACAGAATTTGCCAGAAGAAATAGCGCCGCCCCGAACTCTGGCGACGGCTCCAACCTTCGCGGATGCGACAGTCCTTCGCCACCACGCTGTCGAAAAGAACAATGCGCATGACGCTGCTCACGTACAGGAACAAAACCAGCAGCACCAGTCCGGCCACGATCAGCACCGCAATCAGCGAGGCGTAGACCATGGGGTTGACGCCGGCCAGGCCGGTCTGGAGAAAATGCTGGGAGCGGTTAGGATGCGTGGGCATCTGGAAGGCGCCGGGATTGCAGCCTCCACCGCCCGAACTCAGTTCACCGGCCATTAAAATCACCAGCGCCAGCTTGGTCCACTGGCTGCTCCGGAAGGGCTGCAGAAGCTGCTGGCGGGCGTGCTGGAAAGCCGGATTAATTGCATCCACAGCGGAAATCGGCAAGACGCACCTCGGTGAGGCAAGTTCACGGCAAGGTACTGCGAAGCGGGAAGGACGTCAAGTTGCGAAGGGAGAAAACGTTGACAGCGGCTGTACTTACCGCTTGTCATCCTGAGCGGAGCAACGGTTTCGCACCGCGAAACCGCTGCGCAGTCGAAGGACCCCTACGTGTCCGAGCGAAGCTCCGCGAACGCGCTAAACCCAATAACCGTGATGCTCCAACAAAGAGCGATGCCGTTAGGCTGCAAGGGGTCCTTCGACTCTGTCCGACCATTTGCGAGCGAATCACCGGACTCGCTCAGGATGACAGCGCGCGCGCTCAGACGACTGCGGATTCACTCGTACCGCAACGCCTCCACCGGATCCAGCTTCGACGCCCGCAGGGCCGGCACCAGGCCGCTGGCAACTCCGACCGCGAGCAGCACCAGGGACGAGAGCATCACCGTCGCAAACGAAATCTGCAGATGGATGTCGGCCTTGCCGGAATCGTCTTCGAACAGCGGTCCCATAAGTGGAAGAGTGCCGACGGCGGCCGCGATCCCGTAGGAGAGCAAAACACCGGCGGCCCCGCCCAGCAACATGATGAGCAAAGTTTCAGCCAGAAACTGCACCTTGATCTGCCATTTCTTGGCGCCCAAAGCTCGCCGCAGACCGATCTCCCGAATGCGCTCATCCACCGAAACCAGCATGATGTTCATCACTCCCACGCCGCCGATGCCCAGGGTCAGGGTGCCGACAAAGGTCAGCAGAACTTGCAGTCCAATGGTCAGGCCGTCGATGACCGGGCGGAACTCATCGCGCCCGAACATCTGAAAGGCTTTTGGGTCGGTGGGAGAAAACTGCTGTCGGGTCGCGACGGCAGCCAGTACCTGAGCTGACGCTTTCTTTTCAAACTGGGGCGCGATCGGCTCGAAGAGCATCACCTCGGCATATTTCGTATTCCAGAGGTCGCCCGCGGCACTGAAGGGGATCCAGACAGAATCGTCGTCGCTGGAAAAATAATTGCTAAGCTGGATCTTTCGCGCCATCACCCCGACAACTGTGAAGTGAACTCCGCCGATCTGCACCGTCTCCCCGACAGCGGGCCGGCCGCTGAACAACTGTTCACGCACCCGCCCTCCAAGAAAAACCACCCGCCGGCGCTCCAGTTCGTCGCCGGAATTTAGCCAACGCCCCTGGGCGGCCACTTCGTTGCGCATCTCGCCATATTCAGGACATACGCCGCGCACCGCGGCCGTCCCCACCATGCGTTCGCCGTACGCGACGCCTGGGCGGTGCACCGTTTCCCGGCAGACATGCTTCACCAGTGGAGCCATTTCTTTGACGATGTCTACGTCGGCCTGTTCCAGCACTACTTTCTTGCCCGCGCGCTGCCCGCCCGGTTGCTCGCTGGTTTGCTGCGGCCAGCACACCACGACGCTCTTGCCGAAGGCATCGAACCCGCCCACCAGAATGTGACGGAAGCTGCTGCCATAGGCGATCAGCAAAGTCACGGTCGCAATGCCCCAGACGATGCCCAGCATGGTCAGCAGGCTGCGCGTGTAATTGCGTCTGAGTGCGACCCAGGCTTCGAGAATGATTTCAGTCAGCATTTTGCTTTACATCGAAAAGCTTGAACCACGAAGGACACGAAGTAACACGAAGGGTTTCCTTTGTGATCCTTCGTGTCCTTGGTGGTTCAAGCTTTTGGTGGTTCAAGCCTCTACCCACCCGCTTCATACCGCAGCGCCTCAATCGGATCAATCGACGCCGCTCTACGCGCCGGATACAGCGCCGAGAAAATCGCGACGATTCCCAGCAGTCCGCATGCCACCAGTCCTGACTGCCACGTCGCCAGCAATCCGGCAAAGAAATCCGGCATGGGCAGCAGGTTCACCAGAAAACAGATTCCGTAGGCGATTCCCATGCCAATCGCGCCGCTTAGAAAAGCGATCAGCAGCGCCTCGATGAAAAACTGTTTCAGGATGGTTCGCGCTGGAGCTCCCAATGCCTTGCGCACGCCGATCTCGCGGGTTCTCTCCCGCACCGCGACCATCATGACGTTCATCACGCCCAGGCCGCCCAGAAATAAAGTCACAATTCCCACCGCGCCCAGGAAGTACTTCATGCCATCCGTCATCTGGCGGAATGCCTTGGCTTCCTGCACCGTGTCCCAGATCGGACACGCTTCCTTATCGTGAGGATCGAAGTTGTGCATTCGCCCCAGCACGGTTTGAATTTGGTGCTTGCACGCCTCATGCTGGTCTACGGACCTGGGCGTAACCAGCAACTGATCGAATGTTGTGGACGTCCCCGGAGGCTTGTCGGGAAAATCGCGCCGCATGGCCGCGAACGGGATGAATATTTTGCTGACATCCCAGCCGTCGTAGCTGGAGTCTTGTTTCTTCTTGGCCATTACGCCGATGACTTCGTAAGGGAACGAGTTCAGATACACAGTTTCGCCGACCGGATTGCGGCCAGGAAAAAGTTGCTTCGCGGCGTCACTACCCAGGAAGGCAACCCGCCGCGATTCCTTTTGATCGTCCCAGTTGTAGAAGCGGCCTTCGCCCACATCGAGGCTGCGAATGTAGGCGAACGGCGGATGGGAACCGGTGACGGTGAAGGCGGCGTTGTTGAAGCTGCTGTGGGCGCGGACGTCGTTCTGCTCGAGTTCCGGGATGGCGTATTCGCAATCCGGCGCCTCCCCCTGCACGGCGAGAACATCGGCGTCTTCCCAGTGCACCGCGCGTCCGGCCCGAGCCCCTCCGGCCTGCAGACTGGTGCGGCCATGAAATACGATCAGGATGTCTTTGCCCGAGATTCCGGGCCTGATCTTCCTGCCCTTTGCGCAGGCCTTCACCAGCCGCCACCATCAGAACAATAGAAACAATGCCCCAGGCGATCCCGAACATGGTGAGGAAGGTGCGCAGTTTGTGGGCCCAGAGGGTGCGGAGCACATCGCCAATGAGATCGCGGAAAACCATTGCTGTTATGGACGCGGAAGCCGCCCGAACGTAAGCCGGGGACGGGTCTCAGCCCACAGCTTCATATACGAGAATCAGCCTGATTTTGTTCACGGTGACTGGCAAGCCCCATGTAGGGGCGAGTCTCCGACCCGCCCAGGCCGAGCGAAGGTCGGCAGTTAAGTCGGCTAGTGTCCTCTTAGGCCGTGCTCCGACTCCGAATCCACACCCGAACCTGCTTCATCTTACGGCCACTGCTGGCACAACCTTGTCCAGCCAAGCATCGAATTCCCGCAACGCCAGGGCACATTGCTGCCGGTGTCTCTCCTGGCGGTCGCGGACTTTGTACTCGAGCGGGGGCAGAAGGTCGAATGTAATGTTCGCGGGCTGAAAGTTCCTCGGCATCGGCGTGGGTTACGTAATGAACCAGAGAACCGAACGCACTCGCCCGCGGCGGAGCCACCGGATTCGAGCCTGATGCCAGCGCCGCCGCATGAATTCCCGCCATCAGTCCCGTGGCAATCGATTCAACGTAACCCTCCACGCCGCAGATCTGTCCGGCAAAGAATACTGACGGATACTTCTTCATCTGCAGCGACTCGGATAACAAAGTCGGACCGTTGATGTAGGTGTTGCGGTGAATCTGCCCGTAACGCAGAAAACGCGCATTCTCTAAGCCGGGGATCAGCCGAAGCACTCGGGCCTGGTCGGCGAATTTCAGATGATTCTGGAAGCCCACCAGGTTGTAGGAATCCGCGCGCAGATTTTCCTGCCGCAACTGCACCGCCGCGTATGGGATGCGTCCGGTGCGCGGGTCCTTCAGTCCGACCGGCTTCATGGGGCCGAAGCGCAAGGTGTCGCGTCCGCGGCGGGCAATTTCTTCAATGGGAAGGCAGCCTTCGAAGTAATTCAGTTTTTCCCAGTCCCGCTCTTCGGCCGATTGACCGGAGACCAGCGCATCGCAGAAGTTGTCATACTCCTCTTTCGACATGGGACAGTTGATGTAGTCGGCCGAGCCCTTGTCATAACGCGCCGCCAGATACACCTTGGACATGTCGATGGAATCGGCTTCGACGATGGGACTGATCGAATCGAAGAAGTACAAATGATCTGAACCGCTCAGCCGCGCGATCTCCCGCGAGAGCGCGTCTGAAGTCAGGGGGCCGGTGGCGATGATCGTGGTCTGACCCTCGTCGACGCGCGTAATTTCTTCGCGCCGGATCGTAATCAGCGGCTCGCGCGTAATGGCATCGGTCACTCGGGCGGCAAAGGTCGTGCGGTCGACAGCCAGCGCGTGCCCGGCGGGGACCGCGCACTCGCGGGCGATCTTCAGCAGCAGCGATCCCGCCCGCCGCATTTCTTCCTTCAGCACCCAGGGCGCCGTGTTCTCGCTGTCTGATTTCAGTGAGTTCGAACAGACCAGTTCCGCGAAATCAGCGGTCTGGTGCGCCGGCGTTGAACGTACCGGCCGCATCTCGCACAATTCCACGGCGACGCCGCGCCGGGCGCACTGCCACGCTGCTTCGGATCCGGCCAGCCCAGCACCGATGATGCGGACCGATCTCGTCATCGTTTTTCTGCGCTCCGGGCACCATCCGCCGCCAGGCGGTCAAAGGCATCTCCTTGCAGGCTTACGGTCTTCCACTCATCCAGGAACTCCGCCCCGATCTTGCGATAAAAATCGATCGCGGGAGTGTTCCAGTCGAGCACCTGCCAGCGCACGCCAAAACAGTTCTCTTCGCGCGCAATGGCCGCGACCCTGGCCATCAGCTCGTTTCCAATTTTCCTGCCGCGATACAGCTCGCGCACGTAAACATCTTCGAGAAAGAGTCCGGCGCGGCCTTCGAACGTCGAGTAATAGTCGAAGAAGAAGGCATACCCAGCGGGCTGTCCGTCCCACTCCGCCATGAGCACTCGAAATCTGGGACGTTGGCCGAACCCGTCGCGCAGCAGGCTGGCCTCGGTCACAGTGACAGGCAAGCGTTCGAATGCGGCGAATTCATGAATGAGAGTGACCAGGAGCGGCACGTCACCGGCGTTGGCAGGGCGAATTGAAAGCATGGCAAGTTCCTCCAGACACGCCGGACACCACCTGCAATTCAAGCCTAGCGACCGATCAGAGTGGACTGGCTGGTCACGCATCGCCAGGTGCCGTCCTGATTGATCCATGTATCGATAAATCTCCCGCGGCGCAGGTAAGGCTTGCCTCCGGCAGTGCCCTTCTCGCGGTAGACTCCGCTCACGATCGCGGTCGAGCCGTACATTTGTGCCGTCATGGACTCGTTGACAATCTGTTCCGGATGGAGCGACGGCGCTTTCACGCTGGCTAAGAACTGAGCTTTATTCATCAGAGTGCCGTCGTAATCGATATACAGAAGCGTGTTGTCCAGCAGTCCGTCCAGCGCCTTCGCGTCTTTCTGCTCTTCCGCCCGGTTCCAGGCAGTCTCCAGGGCCAGAATCCTGCTTTGGTCGGGGCTCAGCCCCGCACGGTCCTGCGCGACCGCAAGCGCAGACGCAAACGCAGAAATGACGATCAGCAAAAAAGCTGCAAGCACTCTCATCGCGACTGCTCCTGTCATGCAGATTTCCAGCCGCGGATCTCTGCCTGATTCCCCTGCCCCCGATTCCCCAGCTAAAGGATCACTCTGTCGTCTCCGACCCGCCGTGTAACGTGTTCCCGGTCGAGATATTCCAGCAAGGGGATGGCATATTTACGGCTGACTCCCGCCAGATCCTTGAAGCGGGCGACTTCGATCTTTGCTGACTTCGCTTTTTCCAGTGCCATCCGCTTGCGCAAGTCCTCGAGAGCGCTGCGATGAAAGACCAGATCCTCGGATATCTTCACCAGGACTTTGTCGCGCAGCAGGAGCGTAACGATTTTCTGGGCTCGGGCTTTGTCCACTTTCAGGCCGGCCAGCACGTCTTTTAACGCCGGCACCTTGAGTCCAGCCGAGGCGAATGCGGCTTCAATCGTCTTTTTGGATTCGCTTTCTTCATCTTTCATCACCACGCCGCGCCCCGGCAAATGGACAACCTCTCCCGCCACCACCAGCTTCTTCTCTCCAACCAGCATTCCCAAAGCCGCGCTGAACGAATCATTCGACGTTTCCACTCGCTCACGCAGCTCCTCCTTGCCGATGCCCGCAACCAGGGGATTCTCCTTATGAAACCGGGTGACAGTAGTGGCAATGAGTGACTTCAGGTCCTCCAGCGCAGGCGCATGCACAAACTGGTCGCCGAATCGAAGAACCACGCCGCGCTTCAGAGGATCGGCCAAACCTGCCGCGATCACATTGCGGGACCAACCAGTTTCAGCGACGAGTTGTGAAAGAGTGATTCCATCATGAGTTCGCCGCGCGATGCGTGCCACCAGAACCGCCGAAGGATCGCCCCCAGCCATAACTTTCAAGAATGAGTCCAACTCAGCCGCCTTCGGAATCGGTGCCGCATCGAGCACCAAGCCGCCTCCGATTGTCACTACCGGCGAAAACTGCCGCATGATGAAGCGATCTCCGGGCAAGAGCAGAGTGGGATCCGCCAGGCGAAGTTGCGCGAAGGCAGATTCTCCCGGCTGCACCTGTTTCTTGCCATAGAGCGAAACTGTGGCGACAGTTTCAAACGTGTAGGCATGCAGATGCACCCGGGCGCGGTCTTTCAGTGGCCTGGCGCCGGGCAACAGCGAGAGAGTAACGTCCATTCGCGAGCAGGATTGAAAAGTCGAGGGTGGCGCCAGAACCATCCCGCGCCTCAGTTCCTGCATACGTGACGGCGGCCAGGTTCAGTGCCGTACGCTGTCCCGCCACCGCTTGTTCGGCGGGATGTCCGTGTACCTGCACTCCGCGGACGCGCACTCTTTGTCTTGATGGGAAAACTTCCAGTTCATCTTCCTTGCGAATCGTGCCGGAAACCAGCGTTCCCGTCACCACCACTCCGAATCCTTTCATGGTGAAGACGCGGTCAATGGGCAATCTCGCCAGCGCAGTTGAGTCTTTTGGTTGAACATCGGCGGCGACCTGCACCAGCGCGCTGCGGAGATCGTCGAGGCCCGCCCCGGTTCAGCGCACTGACGGCGACAATCGGGGAACGTGCTGGGTCCAGAAAGGAGTTCCGTAGAAATTCCTCCACTTCCATCCGCACTACATCCAGAGTCTCCTGGTCAACCAGATCGGACTTGGTCAACACCACGATGCCCCGGCGCACGGAGAGCAGACGGCAGATGTCGAAATGCTCGCGGGTCTGCGGCTTGATCGATTCATCGGCCGCGATCACCAGCAGCACCAGATCGATTCCGCCCACTCCGGCCAGCATATTGCGAACAAAACGCTCGTGCCCGGGAACATCCACAAAGCCCAGACGCAGAGTATCGCCGCCCGGCAGGGCGAGATCCAAATGCGCAAAGCCGATGTCGATGGTGATGCCGCGGCGTTTTTCTTCTTCCAGACGATCGGCGTCAATGCCAGTCAGCGCCTTGACCAGCGCGGTCTTTCCGTGGTCGATATGCCCAGCCGTGCCAATGATGACCGATTTCATTCCAGATGATGATACTAGCTGCGGCGGCCCTAAATTCATGAACCACCAAGGACACGAAGTTACACGAAGGAAAGCCATTCAAGATTTGCTCCTTCGTGTAACTTCGTGTCCTTGGTGGTTAAAAAACGCACTGGCCCAGCCATGAAACTCTTTCCTCCGCTCGCCCGAGGTGCGACAATAGAGTTTCCCCTATGACCTCTTCTCCGACCGTGGGCCTCACTCCACAACTCATCCGGGAGCACGGACTCACGCCTGATGAATTCGAAAAGATCAAACAGCTTTTGGGCGGACGCGAACCGACCCTGACCGAGCTCGGCATTTTCAGCGTGATGTGGAGCGAGCATTGCTCCTACAAGTCATCGCGGGTTCATCTGAAACGCTTGCCCACGCGCAGCCGCCACGTGGTGCAGGGGCCAGGCGAGAACGCGGGCATCGTCGACATCGGAGATGGCTGGGCCTGCGCCTTCAAGATCGAATCCCACAATCATCCGTCTTTCATTGAGCCATTTCAGGGAGCGGCCACCGGCGTCGGCGGAATTCTGCGCGATATTTTCACCATGGGCGCAAGACCGGTCGCGGTAATGGATTCCCTGCGCTTCGGCCCCATTCACGGATCACGTGGGGACGGCCGCCCCCGGCCGTCCGGCCGAGCGAAGCTCGGCTGCGGAGACTCGGCAAGAACCACTCCGTCCTCGAAGGCGTAGTCAGCGGAATCGCTTCCTACGGCAACTGCTTCGGCGTCCCCAACCTGGGCGGCGAAACCAAGTTTGAGCCTTGCTACTCGGGCAATCCGCTGGTCAACGCTTTCGCTCTGGGACTGGTCCGCCGCGACCAGATTTTCTATGCCAAGGCCGCGGGCGAAGGCAATCCCGTAATTTATGTTGGCTCGAAGACCGGCCGCGACGGCATTCACGGCGCCACCATGGCCAGCGAAGAGTTCAGCGAGGCCTCCGAGGCCAAGCGGCCCAACGTGCAGGTCGGCGATCCGTTTCTGGAAAAGCTTCTGCTCGAAGCCTGCCTCGAGGCCATGCAGACCGGCGCCATCGTCGGCATTCAGGACATGGGCGCGGCCGGTCTCACCTGCTCGACCTGCGAAATGGGCGCGCGCGGCAACGTGGGCACCGAGATCGAACTCGACCTCGTGCCCCAGCGCGAAACCGGCATGACTCCCTACGAAATCATGCTGAGCGAGTCGCAGGAGCGCATGCTGCTGGTGGCGCAAAAAGGCCGCGAGCAGGAAGTCTTCCGCGTCTTCGAAAAATGGGGACTGGACGCGGTGGAAGTGGGCCGCGTCACTACCGACGGCAAGATGCGAGTGCTGCACCACGGAGAGGTTGTCGCCGAAATTCCCAACCAGGCCCTCACCGACGACGCGCCCGTGTACAAGCGGCCGCTCGAGCGCTGGGAGCCGCCGGTGTCGCGCGAAATGCCCGCCGCCGTCAAGCTGGCGGAAGCTTCCGATCTCACGTCAAACTTGAAGCGCCTGCTTGCCAGCCCGAACATCTGCGGCAAGCGCTGGATCTGGCAGCAATACGATTCCATGGTGCAAACCAACACCGTGGAAGGCCCGGGCGCCGGCGACGCCGGCGTCATCCGTATAAAAGGTTCGCAGCGCGGGCTGGCGATGGCGCTCGACGGCAACGGCCGCTGGTGCTACCTCGATCCGCGCCTGGGCGCCATGCACGCCGTGGCGGAAGCGGCGCGCAACGTGGCTTGCGCCGGAGCGACCCCGATCGGCGGCACCAATTGCCTGAACTTCGGCAATCCCGAAAAGCCCCACATCATGTGGCAGTTCTCGCAGGTGATTGATGGCATCACCAAGGCCTGCGAAGAACTCGAAATTCCCATCACCGGAGGCAACGTCAGCTTCTATAACGAGACTCTGGGCGAAGGAATTTATCCCACGCCGGTATTAGGAATCGTCGGCACTCTTGAGGACGTGCATAAGGCAGTGCGTCCGGACTTTCGCGAACCCGGACGCTCGATCGTTCTGCTGCGCGCCGGCGAATCGGGCGATGCTACCGATGCTGAGTCCGAATTCGGTTCGTCTGAATACGCCAAGGAGATTCTGGGCGTCGTCTGGGGCTATCCCCCGGAGTTGGAGCTGCAAAAGGAGGCGTCATTGCAGAAGGCGCTGGTCGAACTGGCCCAGGCCGGATTGCTCGATTCTGCTCACGACTGTTCCGACGGCGGAATTGCGGTAACGCTGGCCGAGTCGGGATTCGCTCACTCCATCGGAATGAGCATCGATCTGACTTCTCAGGGCCTGCCGCCGGAGTTTGTCCTGTTCGGCGAAGATGCCAGCCGTGTTGTCATCTCGTGCGACCGCGATAAACTCGGCGCCATCCAACAAGTAGCGGTAAAATATGGCATCGCGGCAGAGTCGATTGGTGAAACGGCGCCCGAGCAAGTAGAAATCAGGCTCGATGGCAGGATGGTAGTGTCGGCCCAGGTTTCCGAATTGCGGGAAGCGTACGAAGGCTCGCTGGAGCGCATGCTGCAGACCGAACCGGACAAGATGGCGGCGGATTGAAACGTAGGCGTTGATGGATTTGGCCAAGAGCTAAAGGCTAATTGCTAAATGCAAAGAACCGACAAATTCCACGACGAGTGCGGCGTCGTCGCCATCTACGCTCATCCTGAGGCGGAAAAGCTCGCCTACCTGGCCTGCACGCGCTGCAACATCGCGGCCAGGAGTCAGCCGGAATTGTCACCTCCAATGGGCTGACGTTGCGCGCCCACCGCGCCATGGGATTGGTCGCCGACATCTTTACCGAGGAAGTTCTGTCCCAGGTTCACGGCTCGCTGGCCATCGGACACACCCGCTACTCGACTGCCGGCGATTCGGCGCTTGTTCAATGCTCAGCCCATCATGGTGCAGTCGAACAAAGGCATGATTGCGCTGGCGCACAACGGCAACCTGGTCAATGCGCAGGAAATCCGGCACCGGCTGGAGGCCCAGGGATCGATTTTCCAGACCAACAGTGACACCGAAGTCATCGTTCACCTGATCGCGCTCTCCAAAGAGCAGACTTTGCCCGACGCGATGGCCGACGCGCTGCGTCGCGTCGAAGGCGCGTTTTCGCTGGTCATGCTCAGTTCTGATCGCGTCTTTGCCGCGCGCGATCCCCGCGGCTTCCGCCCCTTGGCCATGGGACGAATCCCGCGCCTCGAAGGCCAGAAGCAGGACACGATCGTGTTTGCCTCCGAGACCTGCGCCTTCGATCTGATCGGCGCCACCTATGAGCGCGAGGTCAAGCCGGGCGAGTTGGTCATCGTAGGCCCCGAAGGCATCGCTTCCCGCTTTTATTCTCCGGTAGGGGCACAGTCGAGTTGCATCTTCGAGCATGTGTATTTCTCCCGGCCGGACAGCATGGTCTTCGGGCGTCCAGTGCAGGCGAGCCGCGAGGGATTGGGCAGACAACTGGCGCGGGAAGCGCCGGTGGACGCGGATGTTGTCGTCCCGGTGCCCGATTCCGGCGTGACCGCGGCCGTCGGCTATGCCGCGGAAAGCGGCATTCCGTTTCGCTTCGGACTCATCCGCAATCACTACGTGGGGCGCACCTTCATCGAGCCCCGGCAGAGCGTTCGCGACTTCGGGGTGAAGCTGAAGCTGAACCCGGTACGCACCCTGCTGCAGGGCAAGCGGGTAGTGCTGATTGACGATTCCATCGTACGGGGTACCACCAGCCGCAAGATCGTACGCATGATTCGCAACGCGGGCGCCAAAGAAGTCCACATGCGCGTCTCCTGCCCGCCCACGGTTTCGCCCTGTTTCTACGGCGTGGACACTCCTTCGAAGAAGGAGTTGATCGCCGCCAACAAGTCGATCGACGAGATCCGCGAATTCATCGGCGCCGATTCTCTGGCCTATCTCTCGCTCGAAGGAATGAAAAAGGCCTGCGCCGACGGCGACAAGACCACCTACTGCACCGCCTGCTACACCGGCGTCTATCCCACCAAGTGGGTCGACGTAGAAGAAATTCAGCCGGCCGCAATCGAGCCTTAAGCAAAGGCTTTAACCACCAAGGTCACGAAGGTTCACAAAGGAAATCCCAAGCCATCTTCAAACCTCAAGCCTAGCGTGGGAAGTCCTTCGTGTAACTTCGTGTCCTTGGTGGTTAATGTACTCCCATGCACCAGCACCGCCCTAGCAAGCGGTCCGTGCTGAAACCACCCGCGGAATCCCCTGCAGATCTTTGGTGATCTGCACATCGTCCCATCCGTCGAACAGCCCCCGCACTCCATCCGCAATCGTTCCGCTGATTTCCATCACCAGCCAGCCCCCGGGC
Organism: Terriglobia bacterium; assembly: GCA_963734265.1. GTDB lineage: Bacteria > Acidobacteriota > Terriglobia > Terriglobales > Acidobacteriaceae > JAIQFF01. The sequence goes on along the minus strand of CAVTGN010000002.1, from coordinate 261,426 downwards.
TTGAGCGCGTCGCCGGGCCTGCGGAATCAGACGCAAAATCACTTCAAGCCCAGTAGCTCCAGCAAACACCGCCTGTCGCGGCTCGAATTTGCGAACTTCCAACTGGACCTGGTCTTCTTCCGATTCCCCAACGTAAGGCGGATTCGAGACGACGAAATCGAACGAACCTGGCTCCAGCCCCTGCAACAGATCGGTTTCATGAAACTGTACCCGGCCATCGAGTTGAAGCCGTGCGGCATTCACCCGCGCGATCTCGAGAGCGGCGGAAGAAATATCCGTCGCATGAATCTCGACCTCGGCCTGCGGCAATTCCTTGGCCAGCGCAAGCGCGATACAACCAGACCCGGTACCGACATCCACAATTCGCAAAGCTCGTGTAGGGCGGGCGCCCTCGCCCGCCGCCCTTAGCCGCAGCACAGTCTCAATGACATGCTCAGTCTCAGGCCGCGGAATCAGCACCGCCGGCGTCACGACAAAATCCATGCCCCAGAATTCCTGGTGGCCGGTGATGTACTGCGCCGGCACGCCGCGGACGCGTTCGGCAAGAGCTTCGTCATATCGGGCCTGTTCTTCCATACTCAACTCGCGCTCCGGATGGGCAAAGAGATAGGCGCGGTCGCAGTCCAAAGTGAACATGAGAAGCAGTTCGGCATTCAAGCGAGGCGAGGGGACTTGGGAAGCGGTCAGGCGATTCACCGCCGTGGTGAGAACGTCGCGGAGCGAAGGCACGATCCTATTTCACCACAGAGCGGGTTGCGAAGTAGCTTCAAGCAGTCGGTCGAAAACCGCGACCGCCTTATCCCGCGGCTTCGGCGAAGCCCGGATTTCGCCGCACAATTTCCGCGTTCAGCAATCCGGCAAACGCGACCCAGACGGCATACGGAACGAACGCTTGCGAAGCAGCCCGGTCTACGTTGCGCGCAGCCGCGATGTATCCCAGCACAAAAGCTTCCAGCATCAGCAGATCGGTCAGCGCCAGATCCGGGCGCTGCTTCCCAAAGAACTGCTTGGACCACTTCGCGTTGGTGGAAAGCTGGGTGAACCACAGGCGCAGCGCCAGGGAACGATTCATCGACGGCGGTGCGCTCCAGACCCGCCATCCCGACCACGCCATCATCGCGTAAAGCGACGTCCAGACAATTGGAAACACCGCGTCCGGCGGAGTGAAGATGGGTTTGTCCAGCTCGCGGTACCACTCGCGCGAACGCCCTTTGGCGGGACTATAGTGGGAACCGAACCAGGCTGCCCCGGCGGTGGCCAAACCGAACCCGGCAAGGGCAAGAGCTGAGCGGGATTTTCGCAGTAAAGACATAAGCCAATCACTCCTGGCAATGACGCTTTAAGTTGCTGATGCGGTCCGCCGGGTTGTCTGTCACCACAAACCGCAGGCCTGTCGCTTACACGCCTCCGGCCGCCTCGGCCTTCATTTTTTCGCCCTGGTAGTGAGTAATCAGCGCGTCAATCAAAGGCTGGAGCTTTCCGTCCATGACCTGCTCAAGTTGGTGAATGGTCAGGCCGATGCGGTGGTCGGTGACCCGGTTCTGGGGAAAGTTGTAAGTCCGGATTTTTTCGCTGCGGTCGCCCGAACCCACCATCGCCTTGCGTTCTTTCGCCAGCGCGTCCTGCTGCTTCTGCATCTCCACTTCATACAGGCGCGCCCGCAGCACCCGCATCCCCTTCTCCCGGTTCTTGATCTGCGACTTCTCATCCTGGCAGCTGACGACCGTGTTGGTCGGAATGTGCGTAATCCGCACCGCGGAATAAGTCGTGTTCACCGACTGCCCGCCCGGGCCAGAAGAACAGAATGTGTCAATGCGAAGATCCTTGGCTTCGATCTTGATGTCCACATCCTCGGCCTCGGGCAACACTGCCACCGTGACCGCGGAAGTGTGCACCCGTCCCTGCTGCTCGGTCGCCGGCACTCGCTGCACCCGGTGTACGCCACTCTCGTATTTCAGCCGCGAGAAAACGCGCTGCCCTTCGATGATGGCAATCACTTCTTTCAATCCGCCGACGGAAGAATCGGAAGTTGAAAGCACTTCCACCTTCCAGCCCTGCGTCTCCGCGTAGCGCGTATACATTCTGAACATCTCCGCGGCGAACAGCGTGGCTTCGTCGCCGCCGGTGCCCGCCCGGATTTCCAGGATCACATCTTTTTCGTCATTCGGATCCTTGGGCAGCAGCAGAACCTTGAGTTCTTCTTCCACCCCGCCGACGCGGGCTTCCAGCTTGTCGAGTTCCTCTTGCGCGTAAGCGCGCATCTCGGCGTCTTTTTCGTCAGCCAGGACAGCCTTGCTTTCGGCGATGCCGCGCTTCAGATCCTTGTACTCGCGATACTTCTCGACAATGCCCGAGACTTCGCTGTGCGCCTTGGCCGTCTTCTGAAACTTGGCCGAGTCGTCCATGATCTCCGGCGAAGCGAGGGCCTGCGTCAGCTCCTCGTAGCGGGCTTCGATTTGGTCCAGTCGTTCGAACATAAAATCGGTCGTTGGTCTTTCGTCGTTGGCCGTCGGCCAATCGAGCTTATGCCGCTTGCGGACGCATGGAGTTAATAAGGCCGCTCAACGCGCGGCCTACCCCTTCGGCGGCGGCCAGCAATCGCTGCGCTTCGTCATTCGATAAATATTGTAATTCCTCGGCGATCAGAAGCTGTGTTTGAACCTCCAACAGCGAGCCGCGCGCGTGAAACAAGAAGTGTACAAACTCCTTATCTGTACGATGACCTTTGCCTTCCGCAATATTGCTGGCAACGGAAACCGCGGCGCGGCGGACTTGCTGGCTCAAACCATAAAGCTCGTGCCTGGGAAAATTGGCCGTACTGCGGTAAATGTCAGCCGTCAGTTTCATGGCTTCCTGCCAAACCCTCAAGTCCCGGAACGATGATGTCGACATTCGATGCCCCCGGCCCTAACCCTAGCGCCTCATCAGTCCAGTTGTATGTGATGAGCAACCTTAAAGAGGAGTTGGGTAATGAGGCCAACGACCAAGGGCCAACGGCCAACGACAGCTTCTAAGCAATCACCAGTTCGCCGCCGTGTTGCTTTTCCAGTTCCATGGCGTGGTCCAACGCGACAATCGCGCACTCGGCCTGATCGTCCGACGGAGGCTGGGTGGTGATGCGCTGCAGCCAGAGGCCGGGCGCTGTCATCATGGCGAACAGCGAGCCGCGATGCTTGGCGGCAAACCGGATAATCTCATACGAAACCCCGGCAATCACCGGCAGCAGGGCGATTCGGACCGCGAACTTGGCCCAGAACGTGGTGATCGGAAACACCGCTGAAACCAGAATGTACACCACGATCGAAATGATCATCACCGTCATCAGAAAGCTGGTGCCGCAGCGCGGATGGTAGGTCGAATACTTCTGTACCGAGGCGGTTTCCAGCGGATCGCCGTTCTCGAAAGCATAAACCGTTTTATGTTCGGCGCCGTGATACTCGTACACCCGATGAATGTCCCGCATCAGCGAGACGCCCCAGATGAACAGCAGGAACAGCGCGATCCGGATCACGCCGTCCACCAGATTGAAGATGACCTGCTCGCCGAACACCGGGTTCACCCGCTTCAGTTCAGTGGCCGCCAGCAGCGGCAGAAACTTGTACATGAAAATAAAAAAGCCGACCGAGATAACGATATTGACCGCCGCCATCCAGCCGCTGATTTCGAGTTTCTTCTTCTCCGGCACCTCGGGCTGCAGTTCATCCAGCGCCACGTTGGCGGAAAACTTCAGAGCGCGGAAGCCCAGAGTCATCGCGTGGCCCAGCGTGACCACACCGCGAATCACTGGCCACGCCATCCACTTGCGTTTCTCGGAAAGCCTTTCCAACGGTTCGCTGTGGACGGAAACTTCACCGGAAGGCTTGCGGCAGGCGATCGCCCACGCGTGCGGAGAGCGCATCATCACTCCCTCAAGCACCGCCTGGCCGCCCACCAGTGTTTCCTCGCCGCCCTCAAGCGCCGGCAACAGCTGCACCGCCACCAGGAAACGCCACCATGTCTTGAAGAAACGCATGCCTATTAGATGCCCTTTCAACGAGCAAGGCTCAAACCACAAGGTTAACACAGCCCATTTCGTTTAGGATGGCTCCAGTCGCCTTAAGTAACTAAAGAGACTGGAGTTACACGGCCAAGAAAATGTGGGCGCGAGCGTCCTCGCTCGTGCAGGGGCGGACATCATAGCGTCTGGAACAGTGAGTTCGGAAACACCAGGAAATGCCGGTAACCAGGACGGCACGAGCGGGACGCTCGCGCCCACATCAAAACAAATGATCGAGCTAGCCGAAGCCGCGGAACGAATCGCTGCCACCACGAAGAAACTCGAGAAGACCGCGATCGTCGCCGAATATCTGAAGTCGAGCCCGCCGGAAGACGCGGCCCTCTCAGCGGTATTCCTCTCCGGCAGGCCGTTTCCTGTCTGGGAAGAGACCACTCTGCAAGTCGGCGGCTCGCTATTGTGGCGGATCGTCGCCGAGATCTCCGGAAAAAGCGAAGCGGAGCTTACCGCAGCCTACCGTCAGCTCGGTGATCTGGGAGCAGTCGCAGAAAAGGTCCTCCCAGCCTCCACCACCCCAGGTCACGTGGGGACGGGCGCCCCCGCCCGTCCAGGCCGGGCGAAGCCCGGCAGTTCATCTCTAACTATCCCAGACGTCGCCGGAGCCTTCCGCCAGATCGCAAACGCACGCGGCCCGGCAGCCAAGTCCGCACTGGTACGTGACCTTCTTACCCAGGCCACGCCACTAGAAGCCAAGTACATCATCAAAATTATGACCGGCGATCTCCGCATTGGCCTGAAAGAAAGTCTGGTAGAGGAGGCAATCGCCAAGGCCTACGGCGGAACATTAAAAGAGGTCCAGCGCGCCAACATGTTGCTGGGCGACATCGGGGAAACCTTAAAGCTGGCCGTCGCCGGCAAGCTGGACGAGGCGAAGATGCGCCTCTTCCATCCCCTGGGCTTCATGCTGGCCAGTCCGGCAGAGTCGGCGGAACAGGCTCTCAGCTACTTCGAGAACGCTCTGGTGGAGGACAAATACGACGGCATCCGCGCCCAGGCGCACTGCTCCGACGGCGAAGTGCGCATTTTCTCGCGCACCCGCGACGACATTACGGAATCTTTTCCCGAACTGCCCGACGCCCTGGCCGGACTGCCGCAAGACGCAATTCTCGACGGCGAAATCGTAGCCTGGAGCTACCCCAGCCCCAGCGAAGTAGCGCCGGCGTCCCGCCGGCTGTCCGGCGGGCGTCCCGCCCACCGCGAGGAAAGCACAGCGGAAGTCGCCGACTCGAGCACCGGCCAAGCTCTCCCCTTCAGCGTCCTGCAGCAACGCCTGGGAAGAAAGCAAGTCAGCGAAAAGCTGCGACGGGAAGTGCCTATCGCCTATCTCGTCTTCGATGTCCTCTATGCCGGCAGCGAGTTGCTGCTGGAGCGCTCCCTGCGCGAGCGTGAGGCAATTCTCGATAGCCTGCTGGCGTCTCCAAGGAAATCTCGAGTTGCGCGACGCTCCGCCAATGGGCCAAGCGAGTCTTGAATTCGGCGATGACGCCGTCTCGTCGAACACGCAAGTGATCCGCGCCCCGGTGTTCCAGGCTTCCACGCCCCAGGAACTCGATCAACTCTTCGAGGCAGCACAGGCCCGCGGCAACGAAGGCCTGATGATCAAAGATCCCGAATCGGTTTACACCCCAGGGCGGCGTGGCAAATCGTGGCTGAAGCTTAAACGCGAATTGGCCACACTCGACGTAGTAGTTACCGCCGTCGAGTACGGCCACGGCAAGCGCATCGGAGTATTGAGCGACTATACCTTCGCTGTGCGCGATGGAGAAAAGTTGGTCAACATCGGCAAGGCTTACTCGGGTTTGACCGACGCCGAAATCTCCGAGATGACAAAGTGGTTTCTGGAGCACAAGCTCGAAGATCAGGGTTTCCGGTTGATTGTCGAGCCAAAGATCGTCCTGGAAGTTGCCTTCAACAACATGATGCACTCCGACCGCCACGAAAGCGGCTACGCACTGCGCTTCCCCAGGATCGTGCGCCTGCGTCCCGACAAGCTGCCCGAAGAGGCAGACACCATTGAAAGGGCGAGAGAGATTTTTGAGAAGCAAGACAGGAAATAAAAGATTGCCGAATTGCCGGATTTTAGAAATGACGAATTTGAAACCTGAAGCCTTTTAAAACTCTGAACCAGGCAACGGCCGTTCCGGTCTTAAATTCGACAATTCGTAAATTATAAAATCCGTAAATTTTAGTGTTTGTGACCGTGATGCGCTTCTTCGGCCACGGGAATCACGCAGCCATGCGCCACTTCGCAGACTTCGTTCTCGAACTGAATGGTGGTGTGGGCGATGTGAAAATCTACCCGCAGGCATTCCTTCAAATCTCGCAGAATACGTTCGCTGACCGAGGGCGGAATGTCGGCGATCGAAATGTGGCAGGAGAGCGCCGCGCGTTTCCGATCCGATGTTCCACACGTGCAGATCGTGAACGTCGTTGACTCCTTCGATCCGCCGCATGGCAGCCTCAACCTGCTCGAGTTTGATCCCTCGCGGCGTGCCCTCGAGCAGAATGTTGAGCGTCTCGCGCACGATGCCGAATCCCGACCACAGGATCAGGACGCCGATCGCCACCGATAAAACCGGATCGATCCAGTACTTGCCCGTGGCCAGGATAATCCACCCGCCCACGATGACCGCTGCCAGTCGAAAGCGTGTCGCCGATTTCGTGCAGCAGCGCGCTGCGAATGTTGACGTCACTCCCGGCGCGATACAGCAATAGCGCGATAACTCCGTTCATCACCACGCCAGCCGCAGCCACCCAGATCATCACGCCGGCATGAACGTGCTCGGGATTCTGCAACCGCCGGAACGCTTCGTAAAAAATGAAGCCCGAAACCGCGACCAGTGAAACCGCATTCACCAGCGCGGCCAGCACTCCAGCCCGGTGATAGCCATACGTCTTGGTGGAACTGGGCGGGCGAGACTGCAAGTACACCGCAGTCAAAGAAAGCAGCAAAGCAAAAAAGTCCGAGAGATTATGTCCGGCTTCGGAGAGCAGCGCCAGCGAGTGGGCGCGAATCCCGGCAATTACCAGAAGAACAATGTAGGCGGCGGTAACCACCAGCGAAACTCGCAGAACCCGCGAGGTCCTTTCGCCTCCGCCATGGCCGGCATGCACGTGCATAACTCAAGTTTAAGCGTATGGATGAAAGGCTTCAAGGCTCAGCGGTAACAGGCCCAACCACGGACCACGTGGGGACAGCCGCCCCCGGCTGTCCAGTCGAGCGGAGCTCGACAGGTTTTTCATACGAGTCTGATAGCGGAGCTTCGCTCCGCCGGACAGCCGGGGGCGGCTGTCCCCACGTGGCCGGTAGCGATGCACTACAATGCTCAGTCGCTCCTGGCCCGGAGGCCATGGATTTTCATGCAGACGGCGGAAGTTGTCATCATCGGAGGTGGGATTGTCGGATCCAGCATCGCATACCACCTCGCCGCCGCGGGGTGTACCGACATCCTGGTGCTGGAGCGGGAAACCGCTCAGGGCAAGGGTTCCACCGGCAAGAGCATGGGTGGTGTCCGGGCCCAGTTCTCCACTCCGGTAAATATTCAGATGTCGCTCTACTCCATCCCTTTCTACGCCTCGTTTGACGAGCGTCTGGGGCATCCCGCAGGATACCGGCCGCAGGGATATCTTTTTTGCGCCACCAACGAAAAGCATCTGGCCTACCTGCGCACCAACTACGAAAAGCAGGTGGCAATGGGACTGAAAGACGTGCGCCTGATTTCCGCGGACGAAATCCGCGCCATGTTCCCCCAGCTTCGCTCCGACGACATCGTCGGCGGCAGCTTCTGCTCGAGCGACGGCTTCGTCGATCCCTACAGCGCCATGATCGGGTTCATGACCTGGGCCGCCGATCACGGCGCCACGCTGTGGAAGAACGCGACGGTCACGGCGATTCAGCGCGACGGCCAGGGCGTCAGCCGCAGTCGAGACCACAAGAGGGGCGGTGGCAACCAGAAGCGTGGTGAACTGCGCGGGCGCGTGGGCGGCTTCAGTAGGCGAAGATGGCCGGCATCGATCTGCCGGTGGAACCTCTGCGCCGCATGCTGGTCCCGACCGAGCCTTTCGATCAATTTCCGCATAGCGCACCGATGATCATCGACATGTCGAACGGCTTTCACTTCCGGCCCGAGGGCCTGGGATTTCTGCTGGCCTGGAACGATCCCGAAGAGACGCCCGGCTACAAAACCGATTTCGAACCCGCATTCATAGAAAAGATTCTGACCCGCGCGGCTGACCGTGTCCCCCTGTTTGAGAATCTCGCGGTAAATCCCAAGCGCGCCTGGGCCGGGCCTCTATGAGATGACGCCAGACCATCATCCCATCCTGGGCTCGGCGCCCGGAGTGTCGGGGCTTTTCCTGGCCAACGGATTCAGCGGCCACGGCGTAATGCATGCGCCGGCCACAGGAAAAATCCTGTCAGATCTGATTTTGCACGGCAAAACGGATTTGGTAGACGCCTCGCTGCTAGGTCTATCCCGCTTCGCCGAAGGCCGGATGATCGAGGAAACGGCGGTGCTGTAAGACGCCGTTGAGGTACCTAAAAAAACTCTGTCATCCCGACCGAAGCGAAGCGCAGCGAGCGCAGTGGAGGGACCTTGTGTTGAGGAGGCGGTAATACAGCCGCAACATAGTGTGGAGCAACCAAACCATGCCCCCAAGCGAACATAACTTCTGGCTGACCACAACCGAGATGCCGCAACCCGCGCCGTCCCCATTGCCCGAAACCGTCGACGTCGCAATCATCGGCGCCGGTTTCACCGGCCTCTCCGCGGCGCGTACCCTGGCGCAGCGCGGCGCGACGGTGGCCGTGCTGGAGGCTGAAACCATCGGATGGGGGGCCAGTTCGCGCAATGGCGGCATGGTCCTCACCGGCCTCAAACTGGGCGTCAATAAGCTGATTTCGCTGTACGGCCGCGAGCGCACCCAGCGCATGTACGCGGCGTCGCTGGCCTCGATTGATTGCGTGGAGCAAATTGTCCGCGAGGAAAATATCTCTTGCGACTTCTCCCGCAGCGGGCATCTCGAGGTTGCCTGCAAGCAAAAGCATTTCGACGACTATGCCCGCCAGGTGGAAGTGATTGCCCGCGAATTCAATCACCAGCTGCGCATCGTGCCGCGGGGCGAATTGCAATCTGAAATCGGGTCGTCAATTTATTACGGTGGCATGGTGGATGAAATCAGCGCCGGTCTGAATCCCGCGCGTTACGTGGCCGGTCTGGCGAAGGCGGCGGCAAACGCCGGTGCTCGAATCTTTGAAGGAACAAAGGTGCAGAAAATCGAGACGCGAGTCGCGGCAATCGTCTCCAGGCTGGCGGGTGAGCACCTCTCGCGGTGCTATCTGGGCGCGGAACGTGTTCGTCGGCACCAGCGGCTACACCGGCTCTGCCACTCCGGCACTGCGCAAGAAGATCATTCCCATTGGCTCCTACATCATCACGACCGAAGTTTTGCCCGAGGCCCTGGCGCGCCAGTTGAGCCCGCGCAATCGCATGATTTACGACTCCAAGAATTATCTCTACTACTACCGCCTCACGCCCGACAACCGCATGCTCTTCGGCGGCCGGGCGGCGTTCTTCCCCGAGACCGCGGATTCAATCCGCAGAAGCGCGGAGATCCTGCGCCGGGGCATGATCGATGTCTATCCGCAACTGCGCGATGTGAAAGTCGAATACGTCTGGGGCGGAACCCTCGACTTCGCATTCGACATCATGCCCCACGCCGGGCAGATGGACGGCATCTACTACGCGGTCGGCTACGCCGGACACGGTGTCGCCATGGCCACCTGGCAGGGCCAGAAGATGGCGGAGTTGATCGCCGGCGAGAAGCCGGAGAATCCATTCGTGGGTATTCCGTTTCCCGGTGCACCGCTGGGGCTTTATAACGGGAAGCCCTGGTTCCTGCCGTTTGCCGGTGCCTGGTACAAGTTTCTGGACTGGGTGAGTTGAGAGAAGTTGAAGAAGCGTTCCACGTGGAACATTCTGTTGGTACCATAATGTGCGTATATAAATGTATGATGTCGTTTTGAATTGGGGAGTTAGCAGGTTTGGTGTTCGGAGCATATGGGCCCCACTTCTCGCAAAAGACGCGAGAAATGGGGCACCCGGCTGGGATGTCCCAAGCGCTTTCCTCTGGATTCAACAAGTCGCGCTTGGCGCGGCCTGACAGCCGGGGCGGCTGTCCCCACGTGGTTCATGCCGACTGCCTGGCTGCGCGCAACGCGAAATACACCACCGGCCCCGCTGCCAGCGCCACTGGCCCCCAGATGAGTCCATAGCGGTCGCTGCCCAGTAGGGCGACGGCGCTCATGATCAGGACTGCAATTACGCAATAGAAGAGTCCGGTCCGTCCGCCGGGGACGACGAATGGCCGCGGCATGTCGGGCTTTTTGCGGCGCAGTTGCCAGGCCGCAAGGACGGTCATCACTGTGGTTGCGACTCGCAGCCAGTTATAGATGCTGATGAGCTGCACCAGGGAATGCAGGGCGAGCAGGGCGTACACCACCGACGACACGATGATCGCGATCCACGGTGTTCCATAACGCGGATGTTTGCCGCTGAGGACGTGCGGCAGGTATCCGTCTTCCGCCATGGCGAAGGGCATTCGGGTGGAGGCCAGGATGGTGGCATTGAGCAGGGAAACGTAGGTGATCATGGCGGCGATCGTCATCCATGCGCCCAGCCAGGGGCCTCCGATGAGTTGCGCTGCCGTGGAGAAATACCCGGTATGCCAGCTGCTCCAGTTTCCCAACGCCGCCAGCGACGCCAGCGTGGGCAGGAAGTAAGCCGCGATCGACATGGGGACGACCAGCGCCAGCGCAATGGGATAGCTGCGTTGCGGGTTCTCCACTTCTTCCGCCACCGTAGAGCATTGCTCGTATCCGGAGTAAAGCCATAGCCCCAGCGCCAGTCCCACGCCGAATACGCTGAACGGCGGCTGGTGCGGAGGCACGACGGGGACGAACGGGTTGTGATGCCACTTGGCCAATCCGATCACCACCAGAACCAGCACCGGAAGCAGGATGAAAAGCTCCAGCGCGGTGGCGAACTTGCCCACCATCTGAATTCCGCGCACGTTGATATAGGTGATGACCGCGACCATGGCGAGGGAGACCAGCCAATGCCGCCATCCGATGAGTTCGGGGAAATAGAAGCGCAGGTAGTCGGCAAACTGCACGGCGTAGACGCTCCCGAGCAGGAAGGACGCCGACCAGTTCCACCATCCGGCAAGAAATCCCCAAAGATCGCCAAACCCGGCGCGCACCCAGCGATAGAATCCGCCTTCCACCGGCATGGCAGTAGTCATCTCGGCTGAAACCAGTGACACCGGAATGCACCAGAAAAACGGAATCACCAGAAGGTAGATGAGAGTCATGCCGGGGCCGGAGGTGGTGACCATGTCCTCGAGCCCGAAGGGACCGCCGGTGCAGTAGGAGAACATGACCCAGACGAAGTAAAAGAGACCGGCTTTGCGCAGGGCGGATTTGGCGGGGCTGGACACGCGGTGGATTATACGGGGAGGAGTCCAGAAAAACTCCAGGCGAGGATTTTGGAGCGTTCTAACCCGGATCGACAGGGCGACGGCTTTACGTCTGCCTCATTGGAGGCGCCGGATTACTATCCACACCACGATCGCGATTACCACGATCAGTAGGTAGAGGGTGTAGAACGGCGCGAACATGCGGAGATATTACGTTGCCAAGTAGAAACGCACCAAGAAAAAAGCCCCCTGCTTGCGCAGGAGGCCTTTTGCTTTCGAAGCGTTCAACTATTTCGGCGGCGCCTGATCCTGAGTCGCCGGAGCGGCAGCAGGAGCGGACGAAGTCGAGGCCAGCGTTTCCAGATCGTTCTTCAGGAGGCTGATCTCTACGCGACCACCGCTGGTGCGCTTGGTCTTGGCATCATCGGCGTTGGCGCTCTGTACCGGAGCGTTGCCCATGCCCACCACGTAAATCCGGTAGACCGGAATGTCATGGTTGAGCACCAGGTAGCGAACCACCGCATCCGCCATCTTCTGCGAAGTGGCGATTGCGGCCTGGCCGTGTCCCGAGGAGAAGCCCTGCACTTCGACGATGTAGCCGCGCTGATCTTTCAGCGGGGTGGCCATATCATCGAGCGCAGACTTGGCGTTCTTGCTCAGGACGCTCTGACCCGGACGGAAGCGAATCTCAGTCTGGGTGGAGGCCTTGTACTGATCGATGTTGCCGACCACCTGTTCGACCGTGGTCAAGCGGGTGTTGGCCTGGGTTGCGGTCTGCTGCGCCAACTGCGCCTTGTTGCCGGCATCGATCGCGTGCTGGTCAGCTTCGTTGGCCTTGGTTGAGGCCAGCTGAATGCCTGCCTGCGCGCGTGAGTCGGTATCCTTGATCGCCTTGGTGTTCGAGGAGGTCAACTCATCGAGTTCATTCACGCGGTCGCGGATGGGAGCGGTCTGCCGCTGCACATATTTCTTGCGGGCAAAGGGATTGATCTTGCCCCAGAAACCTTCATGAGTGTCCGGCTGCAAAGCTGGTTTGCCGCTGGCGCCGGTTGCTGAGGCGGCACTTTGATCCGTCGACTGCGCCGCAGCGGCGGGTTGATCTTGCGTGGTTGAGCTGGCCTGCTGAGCCAGAGCTGGAAGCGCCAGCACGACGGCCAGAAGCAGCGCTACATATAGGCGATTCTTCATTTCTACGTCCTCCAAGTGGGGGAGCATGGGGCTCCACTCCAGCAATAAATCAAAACTATCGGCGTTCTGAACTGCTCAACGCCTGCCCTGTATATAACAGGTCGAATGCCAAACCTCAGGAAATGTAAGTCATTTCCTAACAACACATTGTAACGCTGCCGGCCCCTGGGCGGGACCCAAAATATGCTGGCGCCGGGTAATTTTGGCGAAATCTGGTATAAAAACTGCGTGTCCAGCGCAGGCGAAAAGACTGCAAGAAATTGCGGTAATACCGTAACCATCACGGTTCCCGATAAATACGTCCCAGCAGCCGTTTCAGGTTCAAATAATCGAGGTTCAGGTAGTCGAGGTTCAGGTATTCCCATGCGAGTCTGGTTGTCTGCTCTCCTTCCTCTTGTATTGCTCGCCTGCACTCGCGCGGAGAAGCTGGATCTCGAGCGCTTGAAGCTGCCGCCTGGTTTTCATATTGCGGTGTTCGCCTCCGCTCCCCATGTGCGCCAGATGGCCTTCAGTCCAGGTGGAGTTTTGCTCGCCACCGATATGAGCGATGGCACGGTGCTGGCCTATCCCGATCCCAAAAACACCGGGCATGCGGAACGACCGGTTCCCGTGCTTGCCGGTTTGAATGCTCCCCACGGCATTGCCTTTCACAATGGCAAGCTCTACATCGCGGAGATCAACGCAGTCCGGCGCTATGACTGGGATGAATCGCAAATGCGCGCCGGCAACGGCCAGAAGATCGCCGACCTGCCGGGCAGCGGCGGCGGCCACTCGACTCGCACCATTCTTTTTGCCAACGGCAAGATGTATGTGGCCGCGGGATCGAGTTGCAATGTTTGCGTGGAAGATGACAAACGCCGCGCCGCCGTGACCGAGTTCAACGATGACGGAAGCGGCGAGCGGCTTTTCGCCTCGGGACTTCGGAACGCGGTTGGCTTGACGTGGAATCCCAAGACCAGCAGCATCTGGGCCACCGACAACGGACGTGACTGGCTGGGCGACAATCTTCCACCCGAGGAAGTAAACGATCTGGGCGCCAATGGCGGAAACTTTGGCTGGCCGTATTGTTACGGCGACCAGGTTGCGGACCGTTCGCAAAGCAAAGACTACGACTGCTCCAAAACCGTCGCGCCGAAAGTGCTGATGCAGGCGCACTCGGCGCCGCTGGGCTTGCTCTTCTACGACGGCAACATGTTTCCCGCGGAGTATCGCGGGAGCTTGTTCGTAACTTTTCACGGCTCCTGGAACCGCAGCGTGCCTACTGGATATAAAGTCGTCCGCATCAAGGTCAACGACAAAGGCGAACCGCAAGGCCCGCCGGAAGACTTCATCAGCGGATGGCTTCGTCCCGGCGAGACCAAAAAAGGTGTGTGGATGGGGCGGCCGGTTGGCCTCGCAGTCGGTCCCGACGGCGCCATGTATGTCAGCGACGATTCGGCAGGAGTGATTTATCGAGTGACGTGGGAGAAGTGATAGCGACTTTTCCGCAATACTTCTCGTGCTGTTCGTAGATGAAGTTATCGGTCATGCCCGCAATGTAATCGCACACGATGCGCGCCAGCGGCTCCTGCTCCGCCTTCTCCTGATAACTGTGAGGAAGGTTCTCCGGCTGTGCCATCCAGAATTCAAATAGTTGCCGGATGACGCGTTCAGCGTCAATTTTTTCCGGCTCGAGTGCGGCGCTGAAATAAAGATTCTGGTAGAGAAATTCCTTGGTGACTCGTCTCTCTTCTTCCACCTCAGGACTGAAGGTGGCCAGCCGGCGCGGACAGTCGCGGACATCCTCCAGGGTGCGGATGCCGACCGCCTTGATCTGGCTCTGCAGATTGCCGATCAAGTCGCCTACCATGCGGTCGAGGATGCGCTTCACCGCTTCGTTGAACTTCAGCTTCTCGACCACGTCGGGGTACGTCTCGTCGGCCTCGCGATAAAAACGATCGAACCCCGGAACGCCGCCTCGAATCTGCGGGAGTGTGAGCAGGCGGGATTCATAGCCGTCGTCGAGGTCGGCGGTGTCGTACGCGATTTCGTCGGCGAGGTCGATGAGCTGGGCCTCCAGCGGCGGGCGCTGATCGAGCAGATATTCCGCCAGCTCGGGAAACTGTTTTACGGAATAGTCGTGGGAATGCTTGATGATGCCTTCGCGCACTTCGAAAGTAAGATTCAGCCCGCGAAAGGCGGCATAGCGCAGCTCGAAATCTTCGACGATGCGCAGTGCGTGCAGGTTGTGATCAAAGAAAAGGCCATGCTCGCGCATCACCGCGTCGAGCACCTTCTCGCCTGCGTGACCAAAAGGCGGGTGGCCGACGTCGTGGACCAGGGCGAGCGCCTCGACCAGATCGACGTTCAGCCCAAGCTGGGCCGCGATGGTGCGGGCGATCTGGGCTACTTCAATGGTGTGGGTCAGCCGATTGCGGAAATGGTCGGAGAAGCGGCGGGTAAAGACTTGAGTCTTGGCTTCGAGCCGGCGAAATGCCCGCGAGTGGATAACCCGATCGCGGTCCCGCTGGAAGGCATTGCGGTAGGGATGCTGGGGCTCGGGAATGCGGCGTCCGCGGGATTGTTCGACCCGCACGGCGTAGTCGGCCAGCATGGAGAAAGTTTAGCACTGAGGAGCATGCAGCATTCAGTGGTCGACGCAAAACTTCGCCGCATCGCTAAATCCAGCCGCTATGTCTAGCCGGTCCTGAGTCTGGCCAGTCCTGAAAAATCCTTCGCTTCTCTTCCGTCGCCACGTCTGCTCGCGGAATCCTGGCCCGGCCGTTTCCGGAACACCGCCCTCACGCCATCTCTCCACCGCTCGTCAATGCCGACTACGACCCAGTCAATCTCGGGCGCAACGTAATGCAGCAAGGTATCGGTCGCGGGATGCACGTGCAGTGCGGGCGCAACCAGAAACAACAATGGCCGCTCCATCGTCAATTCACGCCCGGGAAAATATCCGAAGCGCTGGAACTCGCCGCGCGCGTGGTGCCATGCCACCCGCGACCAATAGTCCAAGCCCTGCAGCGGCAGGTGGATGTCCTCATCGGCCTTCAACTCCACCACCGCCAATCGCCCCTCGCGCGTGACCGTGAGCACATCAATCATGGCGCGATCCGACGCTGAAAATGCCGGCACCTGTGAATAGAGCGCATCGTTATCCAGCCGTTCATCGACCGCTCCGACGGTCTGCACTACTAACGACTCCAGCCAGCGCTCCGGGTGCATCCTCCAGAGAGGATGGTCGCGGGGACCTTCCGGATGGCGAACTTCTCCTACGCTGAACACGATCTGCCGGAAGGCGGCCGCGTTTTCTTCTCCCAAAATTCTCTCCGCCGCGCCGACTCCAAAAACAATTTCCGCTTTGCTTTGTAACGACCCCAGTTGGTGCGCCAGTCGCGCCCGCGCAAACTCCAGCCCGTGACAACGAAACGCAATTTCCCCCGCCGAGAGCACCGCGATTTCAGTTTCGGGCATCAGCTCCCGCACTCGATGGATTGGCTCTGCAAACCGTTCCTGCACGCCATCCTCATCGGCCCAGTGCACCAGCCGGGTTCGCACATTGCCGCGGTCTGACACATCAATTTCCGTCAATATGTCCTCACGATTTTCGACCTCGTAGAGCTGCCACTTTGCGGCGTCGCGGCACAAATGCGCCATGCGCTCCCGCGTCAGCGCCGACGCGCCCACCGGCAAGAACAGTTTCAAACCTTCGACTACCATCTTCCCGGCTTGCACAACACGGCAAAGATCAAGCCACAAAATGCCAAACGTCAGCGCGGCATCGATCGAGGATTGCGTCTCCTGTGGATTCACCCCGAGCACGGCAAAGCCGGACTGCCCGCGCCGCAAAAGTCCCCGCGCATAAATCGGCCCAAACGAGTGCTCGAGATCGGCAGATGTCGTAAGCCGCGACGCGTCATAAGCGGAAAAGCGGCGCTCCAACGTGCCCTGCAGAGCCCGTTGGTAAGCCAATCGAGCTGCACGCACCGCCGTTGGCGTGCGCCGGTCACGTTGCCGGCAGATCTCCAGTTTCCCTGGACGGGTTTGCCCCAGACGCTGCACCGTCAACCGCAGCACCTCATGCTTGACTTCAACATCAAGCACCCGCCGAACCAGATTCCGCTCCTCTGACCAAAAGTGGAGCAAACATTTGTGCCGCTCCCCTGAAACCGAATACTTCGCCTGCGCCAGGTCAAACAAAACCGCTCCGTCATCCAGCACCACAGCATCTCGCGCCCCAGCAAGAAAGTCCTCCACGGTGCGGATAAGGTCCTCAGGCGTCATAGATGAGAATGCTTTCATCTTCCGAACGATCTGTCTGTGACACACGACCATCAGCTTAGGCCGAATGAGAAGCCCGCCATGATCGCAAGCCACGTGCCATACCCCAGGTCCGAAATGGTCCCAACAAGCCACCCGGCCTGCATCAACCTGTGTGGGATAATTGACTTAGCTGCGGGAGTCTTTCCCGCCCCAAGGACATCTAATTACCGTGGATAAGAATCGGTTTTTCTTTCAGCATTACGGCCTTACGGAACATGATCTCGAACGCTATCTTTCAGCCGCCCTGTCAGCTGGCGGAGAATACGCCGACCTGTACTTCGAATATTTATCGTCGACTTCTTTGACGGTTGACGAGTCCATGGTGAAGTCCGCGTCCCAGGGAATTTCCGCAGGCTGCGGAGTGCGTGTAGTTGTCGGCGAACGCACGGGGTACGCATATACGGACGATCTTTCCTCCGACCGCATCCTGCACGCGGCTCGCACTGCGGCGCTGATCGCCAGCGGCCCGGCCAAGACACCGTCCGTAGGGTTCCAGGAAAAGCCTGCCCGCAGTCTTTATCCAATAACTCTTCCGTCGGTGGACGCCGAGATCAGCGCCAAAGTAGAGCTGGTAATGCGCGCCGATCAGTCGGCTCGGTCCTACGACCCGCGCATCCAGGAAGTTCGCGCCAGCTATGTGGACGAGTTGCGCAATATTCTGGTGGTCGGCTCCGACGGTACCTTCGCCGAGGACTCGCAGCCTTTGGCTCGCATGAATGTCTCTTGCATCGCGAAAACCGAAGGCAATTCCGCCCGCGGCAGCTCGGGCGGCGGGGGACGCGTGGCTCTCGACTTCTTCTTCGGTGAAAAAACTCCCGAATATTTCGCAAAAGAAGCCGCCCGCCAGGCCATCCTCCAACTCGACGCCCGCGAAGCTCCGGCAGGTGAAATGGAAGTCGTGCTCGGCCCCGGCTGGCCCGGTGTCCTTCTACACGAGGCCGTAGGTCACGGCCTCGAAGCTGACTTCAATCGCAAGCAAACCTCAGCTTTTGCCGGCCTCATCGGCAAGCGCGTAGCCAGCGAGAAATGCACGGTGGTAGATAACGGCACCATGCCCTGGCGCCGCGGCTCGCTGAACGTCGACGACGAAGGTCAGCCCACGCAGAACACTGTGCTGATCGAAAAGGGAATCCTGAAAGGCTATCTCAGCGACAAGCTTTCCGCCCGCCTGATGGGCATGGCCGACACCGGCAACGGCCGTCGCGAAAGCTACGAACACATTCCCATGCCGCGCATGACCAACACCTACATGCTTGCGGGCCAGGACGATCCTGAAGACATCATCCGCTCCGTCAAGCACGGCGTGTACGCGGTGAATTTCGGCGGCGGCCAGGTGGATATCACCAGCGGAAAATTTGTCTTTTCCGCCTCCGAGGCCTACCTCATCGAAGACGGCCACGTCACCGCACCCATCAAGGGCGCGACCTTAATCGGCAACGGCCCTGACGTCCTCACCCGTGTCTCCATGGTGGGCAACGATTTGAAACTCGACGAAGGCGTCGGCACCTGCGGCAAAGACGGACAGGCCGTCCCCGTGGGCGTCGGCATTCCCACACTGAAAGTAGACCGCCTGACCGTCGGCGGCACCGCCAGGAAAGATCCCGGCGGATTCATGCAGTAACTTGAAATCACTCATGCCCACAGAACTGGCAACTGATAACAAAGAACTGAAAACTGATCTTCGTGAGATAGCCCAGGACATCGTCCGCCGCGCCATGAAAGGCGGCGCCACGGCCGCAGAATGCGTTGTCCGCGAAGGCGACGAATTTTCCACCCTGGTCCGCCTGGGGCAGGTGGAAACGTTAAAGGAAGCAGGCTCGAGATCCATTGGTGTGCGCGTGTTCCACGGACAGCGCTCCGCCAGCACCTACTCCAGCGACTTCTCCCGCGATGCTCTCGACCGCATGTTGAAGTCGGCGTTGGAGCTGGCCAAAATCACCTCGGAAGATCCCTTCAGCGGCATCCCGGAAGCTTCCCAGCTTGGCTCTCTCCCCGGCGATCTCGATCTTTACTCTGCGGACGTGTATTCACTTCCCGGCGAAGAGCGTATCAACTACGCTCGTCGAGCGGAAAAAGCCGCGCTCGATTACGACCCGCGCATCAAGAATTCCGAAGGCGGCTCCTTCGACGCCGCCACCGGCCACAAAGTTCTGGCCAATTCGCACGGCTTCGTCGGCGAATATCGCCGGTCTTATTGCTCGGTCGCCGCTGTCCCCATCGCGCAAACCGAAACCGGTGGCATGCAGCGCGATTACTGGTTCTCAGTTGCGCGCAATCTGGGGCGCCTCGACTCCCCAGAAGAAGTAGGAAAGATCGCGGCACAACGAACTCTGCGGCGGCTGGGTGGCCGCAAGGTGAAGACGGCCCGCGTCCCGGTCATCCTCGATCCCATGGTCGCCACCTCCATCCTGGGTCACATCTTCGAAGGCATCAACGGAGACTCGGTCTATCGCGGCGCATCTTTCCTGGCAGGCAAACTGGGCCAGAAAGTCGCCGGCGACCACGTTACTGTCATTGACGATGGCACCATGGTCGGCGGCTTCGGCACCGCGCCGTTCGACGGCGAAGGCATACCGACCAGGCGCACGGTCGTGATCGAAAATGGCGTACTCAAGTCGTATCTGCTGAACACTTACACAGCCAAAAAACTAGGCCTCCAGACCACGGCCAACGCCTCTCGCGGACTCGCCGGCACGCCAGGAATCGGCCCGGGAAATTACTTCCTGCAACCGGGACCAAAGACGCCGAAAGAAATTATCGCTGCCATCCCCGAAGGCCTGTACGTCACTGAGTTCCTCGGCCACGGCGCCAACCTCGTGACCGGCGACTATTCCCGCGGCGCATCCGGCCTTTGGATCTCCGGCGGTGAGCTTACCTACCCGGTCGAAGAAATCACGGTTGCAGGGAACCTAAAGGAATTGTTCTTCAACATCTCCGAGATCGGAAACGACCTGGAATTTCGCGGCGCCATGGCCTGCCCAACCATCCGCATCGACGGGCTGGTAGTCGGCGGCGAATAAAAAGCGCTCATGGTTTTCTTTGCGTCCTTTGCGGTTCAAAGCTTTCAACCGCAAAGATCGCAAGGGACGCAAAGAAATCCCGAAACGCCGCACGCACCCGAACCGCAGGATCAGCAATTCCCAGTACAATCTCCTCATGGGCAGCTTGCTCCAGCCATCTCCGGCCAGTGAAGACGCCAAATCAAATCTGCGCCCCATTCTCCTAGGCCTGGCGCTTGTGCTCGTGGTGGTGGTGATCGGCGCTTTCCTGTTACGCACCGACTCCAAAATCGCCAATCCTCCTCACCCCTATGCCGTCAATCTGAAACTCTCCGACCTCAAGATGAGCGCGGCCGAGAACTTTATCGGCACCACCGTCACCTACCTCGACGGCACCGTCACCAACGCCGGAGACAAAACCGTCAGTCATGCCGTCGTCCACGTCACCTTCAAAGACTCGCTCGGCCAGGTCGCTCAGGCTGAAGACGTCCCTCTGCATGTTCTTCAGAACACCGGCCCCTACACCGAGGCAGTCGATCTCAGCATCTCGCCGCTGACTGCCGGCCAGAGCCAGCCCTTCCGCCTGACCTTCGAACACGTCACCGCCGACTGGAACCACGAGTATCCCGAGATGCGAGTCACTGACGTCGCAGTGAAGTGATCTGCGAATCGGTAGATTTACGGATTTAAAAATTTGCAAATTTTCGAATTGAAAGACTTTGAAGTCCGAGGTCTCTTGATTTTCAATTTGTAAATCCGTAAATCCGACAATCCCTAAATTACAATATCCTCATGCCCGAACTCAAAACCCGGCTCACCGAGACCGTCAAAGCCGGAGGCTGCGCCTCCAAGCTAAGCCCGGCTGTCCTCGATAAAGTCCTAAGCAAGCTTCCCCGGCAACACGATGCGAACGTCCTTGTCGGCTTCGATCATGCCGATGATGCTGGCGTCTACAAAATCGCCCCCAATCTCGCGCTGGTGCAGACTGTCGATTTCTTCACGCCCATCGTCGACGACCCCTACACCTTCGGCCAGATCGCCGCCACCAATGCGCTGAGCGACGTATACGCCATGGGCGGACGCCCCATCACCGCGCTGGCCCACGTATGCTTCCCCGCCAGTGGCGACCTCGAAGTCCTGGAACAGATTCTCGCCGGCGGTCTCTCGAAAATGATGGAAGCGAACTGCACGGTAGTCGGCGGCCACAGCATCCGCGACGAAGAAACCAAGTTCGGATATTCCGTCACCGGCCTGATCGATCCCGACCGCATCTTCACCAACGGCGGCGCTCAACCAGGCGACCGCCTGTTGTTCACAAAATCGATTGGCACAGGCGTGATCTCCACAGCCATCAAGCAAGGCACCGCCAAGCAGTTATGGATCGACGCCGCCACCCGCTCGATGACCACGCTGAACAAAGCCGGCAGCCGAGAGTAATCGCGTCCTTCACCACCGGCCAACGCACCCATCCACTCCCTCACCGACGTGACCGGCTTCGGCCTCATCGGCCACGCCCGCGAAATGGCCTTGGCCTCGAATGTCTCACTGCGTTTCGACATCAACCAAATCCCGCTGCTGGAAGGCGCGCTAGATTGCATTCGTGCCGGCAACATCCCCGGCGGTCTGAAAAATAACCGCGATTTCGCCGAATGTGTAGTCGGCTACGAAGAAGGAATTCCTGAGGAGCTGAAGACAATCCTTTTCGATCCTCAAACCGCAGGGGGCCTGCTCATCGCTGTTGCGCCGGAAAATTCCCCAGCCTTGATTCGAGATCTCAAGGCCGCCGGCGTACCAGCCGTCGAAATCGGCGAAGTGCTGGAACGAACCAAGCCACTGATCACAATCAGCGCCTAAAGAATCCGGATCAGTGGGGACAGCCGCCCCGGCTGTCCAGTCGAGCGAAGCTCGACCGGTGTCGCTGGAAACTAAAAGCGGAGCTTCGCACCGCCGGGGACGGCTGTCCCCAAGTGAGCCTTGCTAGACAAAAAATTAGGGCGGCTTTTGGCCGCCCTATTCCTTTGCTTCAAAGCCTGACGTCCGCTCTACGCTGGCGCCGGTCTTTCTCCGCCCTTAGCCCTTCCAGGCTGCAGGTCCGGCTTGATCACCTGCTGCACTCCGTCGTCCGCTTTGGGCGGCGGAACGATCTTCGGCAGCTCCTGTCCTTCAATGATCATCTTGATCTGCGCCGCGTCCAGCACTTCCCGCTCGATCAACGCATGCGCGATCCGCTCCAGCACGTCCCGGTTCGTCGACAGAATATCCTTCGCGGCGGCGTAGCCTCGGCCCACGAGCTTCTGCACTTCAGCATCAATCTTGACTGCTGTAGCTTCGCTGTAGTCGCGGTGCTGCGCAATCTCGCGGCCCAGGAATATCTGCTCTTCCTTCTTGCCGAAGGTCAGCGGACCCAGGTCGCTCATGCCCCACTCGCACACCATCTTGCGCGCCATTTCAGTGGCTCGCTCAATGTCGTTGCCGGCCCCGGTGCTCATCGAGTTCAGGAAAATTTCTTCCGCGATGCGCCCGCCCATCAGGATGGCAATCGAGGTCTCGAGATAATTCTTGTAGTAGTTGTGCCGGTCGTCGATCGGCAGTTGCATGGTGACGCCCAGCGCCATGCCACGAGGAATGATCGTCACCTTGTGCAAAGGATCGGAATGCGGCAGCATCGCCGCCACCAGCGCATGGCCGGCTTCGTGATACGCCGTGTTCTTCTTCTCGTCGTCTGACAGCAGCATGGACTTGCGCTCCACGCCCATCAGCACTTTGTCCTTGGCCAGTTCGAAGTCGTACATCAGCACAGCCTTGCGGTTCTGCCGCGCCGCCGCCAATGCCGCTTCGTTCACCATGTTGGCCAGGTCCGCTCCCGAGAAGCCCGGGGTTCCGCGGCCCAACACGAAAAGATCCACATCGTCCGCCAAAGGAATCTTGCGGGTGTGAACCCGCAGAATCTCCTCGCGCCCGCGCACATCGGGACGGCTAACAACCACTCGCCGGTCAAATCGACCCGGCCGCAGCAGTGCCGGATCAAGCACGTCCGGCCGGTTGGTGGCAGCCATCAGAATCACGCCTTCGTTGGACTCGAATCCGTCCATCTCGACCAGCAACTGATTCAAGGTCTGCTCGCGCTCATCGTGACCGCCGCCCAAACCAGCACCGCGGTGGCGTCCGACAGCGTCAATCTCATCAATAAAGATGATGCAGGGAGCGTTCTTCTTTCCCTGTTCAAACAGGTCGCGAACCCGGCTGGCGCCCACGCCAACGAACATTTCAACGAAGTCCGAACCGGAAATCGAGAAGAAAGGCACGTTGGCTTCGCCGGCAACCGCTCGTGCCAGCAAGGTCTTGCCCGTTCCCGGAGGCCCGACCAGCAACACTCCCTTGGGAATTCGTCCGCCCAGCTTCTGGAACTTCTGCGCCTCGCGCAGGAATTCGATAATCTCTTTCAGCTCTTCCTTGGCCTCATCCACGCCCGCCACGTCCTTGAACGTGACCTTCTTCTGCTGCATGGAGAGCAACCGGGCCCGGCTCTTGCCGAAGGACAAAGCCTTGTTCCCGCCCGTCTGCATTTGCCGGATCATGAAGAACCAAAGCGCCGCCAGCAGGATCAGGGGGGCCCATGTTCCCAGCAACTGCAACGGCCAACTGCCGCTGCTCATGTCGCGGATATTCATGGTGACGCCCTTATCCCGCAGCATCTTGTAAATGTCGGGATAATTCACCGGAACAGTGGTGTGGAACGGGGAATTGTCGTTGCGGTAATGGCCCCGCACTTCCATGCCCGTGATGGTGACCTCTTTCACATTGCTCTGGTCCACATCCGCCATGAACTGCGAGAAGTTCACTTCTTTATCTTTTTGCGCAGCATTCCCCTGCTTCATGACCTCCCACAGCAGGAAGGCCGACAGCACGATCACCAACCAGAAAACCACCGTCTTTACCGTAGAATTCACCGAAGACTCCTGAGAATTAAGAACACTCCAACACGAAGCCGGATAAGCTACCGCACCTGAATTAGATGCCGGCCCGAGGGGTTTGGATCGGACAAGGTGCCAAACCCGTATTCTAACCGTTCTGAGAGAAAAAAGGTCGGCGTTCTGCGAGTGACTTAAGTCACGAATTCACTTCAACTTGCAGAGCCAACGTACGGCAGATTTCGATTGGTCTGCTCGGGCGAACCCAGGCCATAACCCACCAGGAAGGCCTCATCCACCAGAAACCCGAAATAATCCGGCTGTAACTGCACTCTTCGCGCCGACTGCCGGTCCAGCAACGTCGCCAGCTTTACCGAGGCTGCTCCCCTGGCTTTCAGGTCGCTCATTAGAAATTCCGTGGTGATTCCGGAATGAACCAAACCCTCCACTACCAGGACGTGCTGGTCGCGAATGTCGGATTGGTGGCTGAAGAAAATCTCCAGTATTCCGCTCGCGCCATCGGCCTTATCCTCATGATATCTGCGGCTTGATGAACTGGCAGATCACCGGCACGTCGAGCGCCCGCACCAGGTCCGCCATGAAGATGAAACCGTTCTCCAGCAGCGCCAGCAGGTGGATGGTCCGCCCCCGGTAGTCGTCGGAGATCTGGCGCCCCATCTCTCGTACCCGCTTCTGGATCTGCTCGGCCGGAATCACGGTGCGCGGCTGCTCGGATTTCAAAATCTGATTCATGCGTTGCGGTACTCCTGAATGACCAGGGCCTCGGTCGCGCCCTCCCGCGGACGCAATCGCGCCGGCGCCGGAAAACCGCGAACCCACACGATCTCCCCGCCGCTTACTACCACCGGCCACAGCTTGCGTTCTCGTCCAGCAAGCTTGCGTTCCTGCAGCAACTCCTTGAGCTTCTTCGGCGACTTGCTGTGCGCCGGCCAGAAGCGGTCGCCCGCGCGCCAGTTGCGCACGATCAAATCTTTTTTCAGCAATGCCGGATCCAACATGTGGTCGGGATTATAACCCGGCGCTGCGCCCCCAGAAACAACTGCCGCCTCAAACGAAGACCCGGCTTCAGGAACCTCAACCACTCCAGGCACCGCCAGGAAGTATTCGTAGTCCGAAACCGCAACTTCGGCTGCGAGTGTGAAATGCAGGCCGTCGTTGGCTCTGGCGACCGTCCAGCCCCCCGGCAACTCCACCGACTTCGTCGTCTCCAGGCCCAGCCCAAGGATCTCCTCCACGTGCCGGAACTCCAGCGTCAAGCCCAGTGACTCCGCCGCCGCTCTGATCACGCGCCGACGCAAAGCTAACGGCAGCTCGCCCAGGCTCCTCAGCCTCTTGCTGCGGAGCATCCCACACTTCCGGCAGCACGCCGCTCCACTTCGCCTCGCCAGTAATCTTCTTCTGAGCGTGCAATCTCGGCGGTCTCCGCCAGCGCTTCCTTCACCTTGGGATTCAGGGTGCGTTCCAGCCTGGGGATGATCCCGTGCCGCACCCGGTTGCGCGCATGGCGCAGGTCGCGGTTGCTGGAATCTTCACGCCAGTCCTGCCCGATCTCCCTGAGATAAGCTTTCCAGTTGCGCCCTCTCAGTCCGAAGCAAAGGCCGAATCACCGAGAACCGAGAACCGAAAACTGATAACTGGGGTTGAATTGTCTTCAAAGCAGGGTTAACGGACTCGGGATAATGCGACTCAGTTCGACCTAGCTGAGTCGAAGGGTAAGTTAATTCGGGATAAATCCCAGCCAGCCCCCGAGTGCCCGCCCCGCGCACCAATCTGAGCAGAACCGTCTCCGCCTGATCATCCAGCGTGTGCCCGGTAGCGACGCAACTCAGCCGTTCTTCTCCCATCAATCGATAAAAGTATTGGTAACGCAGATCGCGCGCCGCAGCCTCAATGCTTAGGTGCTGGACCTGGGCGTGGCTGGTCACATCCCCGTGATCGCGATGCAGTTCCAGTTCATGACACGCAGCCAGCTGCGCTACGAATCGTTCGTCGGCCTCAGATTCGCTCCCCCGCAGGCCATGATTAAAGTGAACTACCGAGAGCACCACCCCAATTTCCCGGCGCAACTCCAGCAGCAGACGCAAGAGCGCGACTGAATCCGCTCCGCCTGACACTGCAACCCCGGCGCGGTCGCCGGCCTTGAGAAAGCCCTGCCCGCGAATGTATTCGAGAACGCTCTCTGCCAGCTTGCCCACTGCCCAATGTTACATCCGCGGACTGAAACTGCCGATTTCATCGTGCAGCCTACGACTGCAGCTCGAATTCGATTCATCCCAGCATCCGGTTCACATCCGCGTAATCGATCGCGCCGCCGAGCGTCTCGTAGGTTCCCGACCCCTTCAGTTCCTCCGCAATGCGCCGCACCAGCCCAAGGGTCGCGCGCATCGCACCCGAACCCACGCTAACCCGCGCCACGCCCATCTCTTGCAACTGCGGAACCGAAGGAGATCCCGGTCCAACCAGAATGTTGACCGGACACCGCAAGTCCTTCACCAGGCGCCCGATAGTTTCCCTATCCCGCAGTCCAGGCACAAAAACGCAGTCCGCACCTGCATCCCGAAACGCCGCGAGCCTGCGAAGCGCAGCGTCGTAGCGCTTTTCCGGCGTTTCGAGCTGCAACAGATAGACATCTGTCCGGGCATTCAGCACAATCAGCCCCGCGGTCGTCTCCCGGACGGCTTTCACTTTTTCGATTTGCAACGAGAGGTCGAAAAGTGGACGCTCGGGATCACCGGTCGCGTCCTCCAGATTCATTCCGACCGCGCCGGCCGCGAGCACATCGCGCGCGGTACGAGCGGCATCCTCCGGACGGTCGCCGTATCCCGCCTCCACGTCGGCCGTAACCGGAACCTTGACCGCCGCGGCAATCCGCCGCACCACTCCCAGCATTTCCTCGCGTGAAATGCGCTGCCCGTCGGGATATCCCAGGGTAAAAGCGACACCGGCGCTGGTAGTGGCAATCGCTCCAAATCGCAGCCTTCTCAAACACGCGTGCGCTAGCCACATCCCAGGCGTTGGGCAACACCAGAATTCGCTTGCCATGATGCATGCCGCGGAATGCATCAGCCTTCGTTTTGAGCTCTGTATGGTCCACGTGATTACGGCCTCTGCTCTGCATTCTAGTCAGCTGTTGCTAGAATAAGAAACAGCAGCCATGCAGCGCTTCACTGAACAATTCGACGTAGTAGTGGTCGGCGCCGGACACGCCGGCTGTGAGGCCGCCATGGCCGCCGCCCGCATGGGCCTGAAAACCGCCCTCTACACCCTCAACGTCGATCTCATCGCCCAGATGTCCTGCAACCCCGCCATCGGCGGCATCGCCAAGGGACATCTGGTTCGCGAAGTTGATGCCCTGGGCGGCATCATGGGCGAGATCACCGACGCCGTCGGCATCCAGTTCCGCTTGCTCAACACTTCACGCGGCCCCGCGGTTTGGTCCCCGCGCGCCCAGTGCGACAAGCAGGCCTATCGCCTGAAAATGCGCGAGGTCCTGGAATCCCAACCCAATCTGAAGATCAAGCAAGCGGAAGTGGCGGAACTGATTCTTGAGGACAGCTCGTCGGCACTCAGCCCTCAGCCGTCAGCCCAAGACTGAGAACTGGGAACTACCAACTGGAGACTGGTCTTTTCAATCCCGACGGCGACGCAGTCGTTCAGCCAACGACCAAGGACCAACGGCCAACGACGGCGAGAGCAAGCGAGCCCTTGGCATCCGCCTGCGCGACGGCCGCACCGTCGGCGCTCAGGCAGTCATCATCACCACCGGCACCTTCCTGAATGGCCTGATCCACTGCGGCGAGCAGCAATATCCCGCAGGACGCTCCGGCGAACCCGCCGCCATACTGCTCGGCGAGAGCCTGAAACAACTTGGCCTGCGCGGCTGCCGCCTTAAGACTGGAACTCCGCCGCGTCTCGACGGCCGCACCATCGACTGGTCCCGGTTCGAACTACAACCCGGCGACGTCGATCCCACGCCTTTCAGCTTTCGCACCCGCCGCGTCGCCCATCACGATTCCCAGGTCCCCTGCTACATCGCCTGGACCACGCCCGAAACTCAGCGCATCATCCGTGAAAACGTCCATCGTTCGCCCATGTACAGCGGCCAGATTCATTCCATCGGCCCGCGCTACTGCCCGTCGATCGAAGACAAGATCGTCAAGTTCCCCGACAAGATCACGCACCAGCTCTTCCTCGAACCTGAAGGCCTGAACACTCACGAGATTTACGTCAACGGCATGAGCACATCCTTGCCGGTGGAAGTGCAGCTTGAGATTCTGAAGTCGATCCCGGGCCTCGAGAACGCCGACATGCTGCGGCCGGGTTACGCCATCGAATACGACTCCATCGACCCGACCGAACTCGAACGCACCCTCGAAACCAAAAAGATCGCCAACCTTTTCCTGGCCGGCCAGATCAACGGCACCAGCGGCTACGAAGAGGCTGCCTGCCAGGGACTGATGGCTGGCATCAACGCCGCGCTGCAAGATAAAGAAGGACGCGCCGCTGATTCTCGATCGCACCGAAGCCTACACCGCGATTCTCATCGATGACCTGATCTCCAAGGGCACCAACGAGCCCTACCGCATGTTCACCTCGCGCGCCGAGTTCCGCCTCCACCTCCGCATCGACAACGCCGACCGCCGCCTGACCCCGCACGGCCGCCGAGTCGGCCTGATTTCCGACGCCGCCTGGGCTGATTTCCAGACAAAGCAAAAGCGCTACGAATCGATGCAACGCTTTCTGGACCGAACCAGGCTGACCGCAGCAGATGCTGGGAAAAATAGAGGACCACGTGGGGACAGCCGCCCCCGGCTGTCCAGCCGAGCAAAGCTCGGCAAAAGCCAACGACCAACGACCAATGACCAACGACTGCCTTTCAGCCATAGGCCAAAGCCTGGCCCAACTCCTGAAGCGCCCGGAAATCCAGATCGAACACCTGCTCCCGATCCTCCGCGAATCAGCTCCAGAGTTTTTCGAAGCAGAAGAAATCCGCGAAAATCCGCGAGAATCCGTGGCCGGAATCTCGTCGCCGATTTCCTCCTCTACCCGCAACGACCTCAAATCCATCGAAACCGAAATCAAGTACGAAGGCTACCTCCTGCAACAACAGCGAGCCATCGAACGCCTGAAAAAAGCCGAGCAGCACACCATCCCGCAATGGTTCGACTACGGCTCGGTCAGCGGCCTCTCCCGCGAAATGCAGGAGATACTGATCAAAATTCGCCCTCGCACCCTCGGCCACGCCTCGCGCATTCCCGGCGTCACCCCCGCCGCAGTTTCCCTGGTCCACGTCTACATCGAAATCCAGGCCAAGCGCCGCGAGCAAGCCGCCGCCATCTAGTGTCACTGCAGAGTGGAAGCGACCTAGATTTCCTCTGCACGCCCTGTCCGACGTGTGGTTAAATCTTGGCGTCATGCTTTCCCGCGCCGTTCAGACCGTCACTTTCACTCAAATCGAAAGTCCGCTCGGCCCGCTCCTGCTCGCCGCCGATGACACCGGCCTGCGCAGCATCGATTTCGTGAACGGACGGCGCCCGGCATCGCCCAATCCCGCCTGGCATGAAGACCCGGAACGCCTGCAGGAACCCGTCCGTCAACTCCGCGCCTACTTCGCCGGAGACCTGGAAAATTTCGATCTCCCGCTCTCGCCCGCAGGGCACCGCATTCCAGCTCGCCGTCTGGAAAAGACTCTGCGAAATCCCCTACGGAGAAACCATCTCCTACGGCGAACTCGCCCGCCGCCTCGGCAATCCCAACGCCTCGCGCGCGGTCGGCTTGGCCAATGGCTCCAACCCGATTCCTATCGTCATTCCCTGTCATCGCGTCATCGGCAGCAACGGAAAACTCACCGGCTACGGCGGTGGCCTGCCCATCAAAGAAAAACTCCTGGCCCTGGAACGCCGCCAACTCCGCCTGCTGTAGTTCCTTCGTGTAACTCCGTGTCCTTGGTGGTTCAAAGCTTTTCCCGTGTGCCTCCAAGCCGCATCAGTTACCATAGAAGGCAGAAAATATGAGCAATCAATACCTCGTCTTTACTCTTGCGTTCGTGCTGGTCGCGTCCCTGGCCTCAGCCCAAACCGTGGATCCCGCCCTAAGGCCGCCCAAAGGCGCGCAAGTCGCAATCGTGGTCTTCGAAGACCTGCAGTGTCCCGACTGCCGCCGCGCCGCGCCCCTGCTTGAGGAAGCCGGCAAAACCTACAAAATCCCGGTTGTCGTTCACGATTTCCCGCTGCCCATGCACAACTGGTCTTATGACGCCGCCATCATCGCGCGCTATTTTGACACCCGCTCCAAACAGCTCGGCAGCGACTTCCGAAATTACATTTTTGAGCATCAACCTGAGATCACGCCTCCGACCTTGCGCGCCTACGCGGAAAAGTTCGCCACCGACCACAAAGTCGAACTTCCTTTCGTCGTCGATCCACAAGGCAAGCTGGCGGAAGGAATCAATCAGGACAAAAATCTGGGCCAGCGTGTCGGCATCAACCACACTCCCACGATCTACGTAGTCAGCAACAAGACGCAAGGCAAGCCGTTCGTCGAAGTCGTAGACCGCACCCAGCTTTTCCAGTTGATTGACGCCATGAAGAATGAGTAGAAGCGAAAACTGAGAACTGAGAACTAGAAACTGCCTCTAGTCCCCACTAAATCGAGGAATAGCACGAAGCATTCGGAAAACCCGAAATCCGCAATCAAAATTTGCAATCTGGAATTTTCGTGGGAGCGGGCCGGTCTACCCCACCTGCCAAACCGTATCCAACACCGTCCCGTCCACCCACTTCACCACGGCGACAGGATTATCCCCCAACTTCGGCCGCGCCGGCTTGCCCCCGCAAATCCGCTCCACTTCCGCCTTGATGTCCTGAATCGGCCGGATCGGCAACGACGATCCTTTCACCGCATCCATCAAATCCTGACGCCGCGGATTGATCGCAATCCCGCGTTCCGTCACCACCACATCGATCAACTCTCCCGGCCCGGTCATGGTCGTCACTTCATCCACAATCACCGGAATGCGATCGCGGAACGAAGGCACCGCCAGAATCGTGCAGCCCGCCTCCAGACAATTCTGCCAGCCGCCAATCCCATGCAACAGTCGCCCATCGGAGTGCGTCACCACGTTGCCGTTAAAATTCACATCCACTTCGGTCGCGCCCAGCACCACGGCATCGACCATCGAGGCAAACGACCCCTTGCCGTGATAGTTGTAAGAAGTAAACGGTGACGTCGCCACGTGCCGCGGATCGCTGGCAATCGACTTCACCCCGTCCAGATCAAACGTCTGCCCATCCAGGATGTAGTCGGTCAATCCTTCCTGCAGCATCTCCACCAGATAGCGCGTCGATCCTCCGCGCACAAAGCGCGCCTTCACGCCATCTTCTTTCATCATGCGCCGCAGATAATCCACAAAAGCCAGCGCGATCCCGCCCGCTCCCGCCTGAAACGAAAACCCGTTGCGCATGATTCCCGCATCGCGCAGAAATCGCGCCACATACTCCGCCACCCGCAACCGGTCCGGCGACCGCGTGATCTGCGTCGTCCCCGAAACAATCTTCGCCGGATCGCCAATCGAGTCCACTTCCACCACACAGTCGACGTTATTCCCCTGGATCTGCCAGGGAATGCAGGGAAACGGAACCAGATTATCGGTGACCACAATCACCTGATCGGCATACATCGAATCCGCCAAAGCGAATCCCAGCGATCCGCACGCCGACTTGCCATGCGAGCCGTCGGCATTGCCGAACGCGTCGGCAGTCGGCGCCGCGATCACCGCAATATCAATATGAACTTCGCCATCCTGAATCGCCTGCCAGCGCCCGCCATGCGACCGCAGCACTCCCATGCCGCGCATCTTGCCCTGGGTGCAGTAATCGCCCAGCGGGCCGTTCATCGAACCTTCAATGTGATGAATCACCCCCGACTGCATCAGATCGATGGCGCCCTTTTGCGAAGGAAAAGACGCGCTGGGAAACCACATCAGATCCTTGACGCCGATTCGCGCCGCCGCTTCCAGCATCATCAGCGCCACGCGATCGCCATCCCGCAAGTGATGATGATTCGAAATCACCATCCCATCGCGCAGTCCGCACTTGCGCAGCGCCGTCTCGAGATCCGCCACCCGCTTGTCGCCGTTGTCGGGATAGTCCTTGCTCGAGCGCACCGGAGGTGCCGCCTTGCGCCCGCGCGGCTGATATTTGGCAACACCCAGATAAGGAATCTGCGGCTTGCCATTGACCATGGCCGGCACCATGCGCCCCGCCGCGTTCTGCACCAGCTCCACTCGCTCACCCATTTCGCTCCCGTGATC
Organism: Terriglobia bacterium; assembly: GCA_963734265.1. Classification (GTDB taxonomy): domain Bacteria; phylum Acidobacteriota; class Terriglobia; order Terriglobales; family Acidobacteriaceae; genus JAIQFF01. The sequence goes on along the minus strand of CAVTGN010000002.1, from coordinate 229,158 downwards.
AAAACCGATAACCACAAAGGACACCAAGGATCACCAAGGAATTCCTTCGTGTACCTTCGTGTCCTTGGTGGTTAAAAGCTTTTTGCCGGCAGTGTTTACGCCTTCCCCATCCGCTTCGCCCGCGCCACCAGCTTCTGCGCCCGCTCCACCACCGGCGGATCGATCATCTTCGATCCCAGGCTGACCACGCCCAGCCCGCGCGATTGTGCTTCCTCAAACGCCGCCACGATCTTCACCGCCTTCTCGATCTCCGCCGGCGAAGGCGCAAAGGCTTCATGAATCACCGCAATCTGCCCGGGATGAATACAGCCCATGCCTTCAAACCCCATAGCGCGCGAATTTTCCGCCCAGCTTCGCAAGCCGTCCATATCGCCCACATCGCCATAAACCGAATCGGTCGCCTGCACTCCCACGGCCTTCGCGGCATTCACCAGCCGCATCCGCGCATACAGCGACTCGCGGCCCTCCGCCGTCTTAACCACGCCCATGTCAGCGGTGTAGTCTTCCAGCCCAATCGACAACGCCACCACATGTTTGCTTGCGTTCGCGATCGCCGACGCATTCTCGATGCCGAGCGCTGACTCCAGAATCGGCATCAGCCAGATGGGACGCGTAATTCCGTAGCGGCTTTTTATTTCTCCGATCATGCGATTCGTTTCCGCAACGTGCTCCGGCCGCTCGGCCTTGGGCAGCAGCACCATGTCCGGCGACTCGGGAATAATCTCGGCCAGATCTTCCAGCCCCAGCGGCAACTGATTGATGCGCACCATGCGCTCGCACTTGCCAAAATCCACCGCCCGCAACGCATTGCGCACCAGAATTCGCGCCGCATCTTTCTCCGCGGGATGAACCGAATCCTCAAGATCCAGAATGATGGCATCCGGACCATGCAACGCCGCATTGATGAAATATTTAGGCTCCGACCCAGGAAGGTAGAGCCGCGACCGGCGCATACGATCGCGGGGCGACGGCTCCGGCAAAGTGATCTGCTCCGGTGAAGCCTTCCGTCCCAGCCCCAATCCGGCCCGCTTCGCCGCCGCCTCGATCCGCGCCGAAATCACGAAAGGCAGGGCGCCTTCATCATGAATCGCGACGCGGGCATGCTTCACCCCCAGCGTCTCCAGCACCTGCCGCGCCTGCGTCAGTATCGAACTGCCGTAGTAAGGCGCAACCCGGGACTCCATGGTGATCTCAAGGCCGCCACCATCCCGCGCCTCGACCACAACATGGAGATCAGAGCGGACATCCTTGCCAAAATGCCCAGCCTCCCCCGCCGACTTGGCTTCCACTGAACCTGTCATAGAAATAGTGTGCGATCCGACCACGCTTCACGTGGGGACAGCCGCCCCGGCTGTCCAACTCCGCAACGTAGCGCCGGCGTCCCGCCGGCTGTCGCGAGGGCATCCTGCCCTCGCCACCACAAGCCCCGCGCCCTACTTCAACTTCCCCACAATCGCGTCCCCCATCTGCACCGTACTCGCCGCGCCCTGCGCGATCGACTTCGCCCCGCCAGGAATCCGCATCATGTCATAGGTCCGCACTTTGCCTTCTTTCACCACCTCCGCAATCGCCGTGCGGATACGGTCGGCCTTCGCGCCCTCGCCGATGTGATCCAGCATCATGGCCGCGGAAAGAATCATCGCAATCGGATTCACAATCGGCGGATCCAGCTCCGCATACTTCGGCGCCGAGCCGTGCGTAGGCTCAAACACCGCGACTTCATCTCCGATATTGCCCGACGCGGCAAAGCCCAGCCCGCCCACCAGCCCGGCGAATCCGTCCGACAAGATATCGCCAAACAGATTCGAGGCCACAATCACGTTGTAGTCTTCCGGATTCTTGTTCAACCACATCAACTGCGCATCAATATTCGTCGACCACAGCGCAATCCCGGGATAATTCTTCGCCACTTCCTTGGCAGTCTCTTCCATCATTCCGGAAGTCTCCCGCACCACGTTGGGCTTTTCGCAAATGGTCACGCCCTTGAAGCCGCGCTTCTTGGCATACTCAAAAGCCGCGGTGACAATCCGCCGCGCCGCCGCCCGCGTAATAATGCGCACGCTCACCGCCAGGTCCGGACCCGGCACGCTGTTGAACGCCTTGAACCGCGGATGGGTATTGAGCGCGGCGCGCACATTCTCCGGCGGATTCGTCCACTCCACCCCCACGTACATGCCCTCGGTCCCCTGGCGAAACACGGTGCTGTCGATCTTGGGCTCATCGAAGCCCCCGTCCACCCGCTTGCGAATAAAATTCAGCGGGTTGCCGATGAACCCAACGCACGGGCGCATGCAGATATCCAGATTGAACCTCTGCCGCATAGTCACAATCGGACTGTAATAAACCAACCCCTTGCCGCGCAGCTCCGGCCGCAATTCCGCCTGCGCTTCCTTGTTCGGCTTGGAAGTAATGGCCCCAAACAGCCCGAGCTTGTGTTTCGTCAGCAGCTCGAGAGTTCGATCCGGCAGCGCATTGCCTTCCTTGCACCAGATCTCCCATCCAATATCGGCATGGACATATTCCGCATCGAATCCCACCGCCTTCAATACCCGCAAGGCCTCAGGCAGAACCTGATTTCCGATCCCGTCCCCGGGCATAGTCACAACCGTACGTTTCGCCATCCGTGCAATTCTCCCGTGTCCTATAAGTTCATGTCATCCTGAGCGAAGCATTACGTTTCGCACGCGAAACGCAACGCGCAGTCGAAGGACCCCTACCTTTTACATCAGGCCTACCCCAGCCCCAACCGCTTCGCCACCAGCTTCTCCACTCCCTGCGCGATCACCAGCGATTGCGGCACGCTCCCCAGCGCAGGAAAAGAAAATTTCTCCCCGCGCCATGTAATCACTCCCGAAGTGAAATCAATATCAATCTCGTCCCCGGGAATAATCGTCTTCTCTTTCACCCCGATCTCCTTGGCAAACTGTGTGCGCAGCCGCTTCACCAGTTCCGGCACCTCGATGCACAAAAATCCGTTGTTATAAGCATTGCGCAGATAGGTCTGCGAGAAACTCGCGGCAATCACCAGCGGAATCCCTTTCGCCTTCAGGCACGTGACCGCCTGCTCCCGGCTGGACCCGGTTCCGAAGTTAAAGCCGCTCACAATCACGTCGCCCTGGTGTGTGCGCGGCGAAAACAGCGGATCGTAATTCTCCATCGCCACTTTAGCCATCGTTTCCAGGCTGACGTCGTCGCGGTAAGTGTAGTCCTTTCCATAAATGGCATCGGTGTTCACGTTGTCCACCGGCATGAACACCAGCCGCCCGCGCACCCGCTCGGGAAAGCCGGGAAGAATCTCCACCTTCTCGGCCGTAGCGCTCGTCGGGAATTCCTGGTACGACCTCACCGGCGTGCGATCCGCCATCTTGAGCGGCCCGCGAATATATCCGGCCAGCGCGGACGCGGCTACAACTTCCGGACTGGCGAGATAGCACTTCGCGTCGCGCGATCCCATGCGGCCTTTGAAATTGCGATTGGTGGCGGAAATTCCCACCTCGCCCGCCTCCAGCAGTCCCACTCCCAGGCCAATGCACGGCCCGCATCCCGCCGGCAAAGGATGCGCTCCCGCGTCCAACAGGGCTTTCCAGATGCCGCGCCTCTCCGCTTCCTCCTGCACCCACTTGCTGGCCGCGCCCAGATACAGCTTCACTCCCGGCGCCACCTGTTTGCCTTGCAGCACGTCCGCCGCCGCCGCCAAATCCTCGAGACGCGAGTTCACGCAGGAAAGCAGATACGCCTTCTGAATCACCACTCTCTGCTTTTCCATTTCTCCCAGCGACGACATGATTTGCACCGTGTCCGGACCCGACACGTGCGGGGTCACCTGCGACAGATCGAGCACGATTCGCGCCGCATAAACCGCGTCCGGATCGGGCGCCGGCGGCTTGGTTGTCCAATTCAAAAGATCGTCATCGCTGAAGCGCGTGACGCTCTGCGCTCCCAGCCGCTCTTTCACGCCGACCAGATATCTGATGGTGACTCCATCCACCGGAAACCAGCCCACCAGCGGCCCCCACTCCGTGGACATGTTGGAAATGGAAAACCGTGCGTCCATGGAAAGACTGGCTACGCCCGGCCCGCTGAATTCGACCGCCGAGTTCAGCACTTCATCGTGGTTGTACAGTCCGCACAGCGTGATGATGATGTCTTTACCGGTAGCGCCCGCCGGCAGCGTGCCTTCCAGCACCACCTGGACGGATCGCGGAATCTGCCACCAGAAATCTCCTGTCGCCCACGCCGCGGCCGCATCCGTGCGCACGATCGGCGTCCCCACCGCGCCCAACGCACCGTACATATTTGAATGCGAATCGGACGCCACCACAAAAGATCCGGGCACGACATATCCCCGCTCCACCATGATCTGGTGTCCGATGCCCGAACCCGCCGGATAGAAATCCACGCCGTGATGTTTCGCGAATCCTTCAATCGCCCGGTATTTATCCAGGTTCGAATCTTCCTGATTCTGAATATCGTGATCGAGCGCAAACACCAACTGCCTGGGGTTGTGAATCTTCTTCGCCCCAATCGTCTGAAACTTCTTCATCACCGCCGAAGTGTTGTCATGCGTCATCACCCGATGCGGCCGGATAGCGACAAAGTCCCCCGTCCGCAAAGGCCGCTTCGGCCCCTCGGCAAGATGCGCCTGCGCAATCTTCTCAACGATGGTCTGACCCATTAAATCTCTCCAGTCCTCAACAACCTGTCATCCTGAGCGGAGCATTGCATTTCGCTTGCGAAATGCAACGCGAAGTCGAAGGACCCCTATGGTCTAATCGGCGGCCACCGGGCTATACAGGCGTTCGCCTGTTCCCATTCGCTCAGCAAAACCCTGCGCCGCCGGTTTCTTTCGCCCTCTCAGGGCTAAATCGTTGCTGCTTTCTTCCCCGGGGCTTGCGCCCCCGGGCTATATTCTCGCGCCGCTTCGCGGCTAGCCTTGGTACTCCTCTAGACTATCGCCGGCTTTTACCCTTCGTTGACGCCGCCGTCCGCGGCACCGCCCTCTTCTTCACATCCGCCTTCATCAACCCCATCAACTTGCTCACCGACCCCGCCTTCTCCAGATTCCAGATCGCATCCTTCAACTTCTTCTGTGCCCCCGCCGACAACACTCCCTCCGCCAGAGCCGAGAATTTCTCTTCAACCTCGGCATCCGAAAGCGGATTCCGCGGATCACCCTTGGGATAGTCCAGTTGCTTGGTAAACGTCCGCCCGTCAACCGTCGTAAGGTTCACAATCACCCGCTGCAATGCAGGAAACACCTTCTCGATCTCCGGATCGGCCACCACCTCGACTTTCTTCAACTGGGCGCGAATCGTCGGGTCCATGATCTTCTTCATCTCAAACTGCACCGGCGTGACCTGTCGCTCGGCGATCGCTGCCGCAATCACGTAAGGCAGAGAGTGATCCGCCGTCTCCTTCGATTGCGGATCGTATTTGCTGGGATCGGAAAGGATATCCGCCGCGCGCGCCAGAGAACGAATCTGCACCTTTTCCACCTGCTCCGGTTTGAGATCGTTCGACTTCACAATATCCAGCACCGCGGAAATCGGCGTGTGCGTGAGCGCCTCGGTGGGAAACGCCTTCATGCCGCACTGCGTGATCCGCCAGGACTCGCCCAGTCCGTCGGTCAGCAGATTTAATTTCCACGACGGACCGAAGCAATGCGTCAGTCCCTCTTTGCCATCCACCACGTGCTCGGGACCGGTATAACCTTTTTCCGCCATCAGCGCGGCCAGCACTCCGCTCTGCGTCGCCATCGGATCGACCGTGTTCTTCATCATGGTCAGCTTGCCGGCGGTCACCGCGCCTAGCGTCGCATGACGGCTGGCCGAGATGCCGATGGCATGCTGTATCTGCTCCCAGCCCAGATGCAGCGCGCGCCCCGCCACGATCGGTGAAACAAAGGCCGTCAGCGTCGCATGATGCCAGCCCCGTTCGCGGATTCCGGGAAATGCCGCCTCGCAAAACCGCATCTCAAACTCGTGCCCCAGCACCAGCCCAACAATCAACTCTTTCCCATTACTTTTCGCCCGCTCGCAGCAGGCCATGCGCCGCGGGAAAAATGTCCGACGGATGCGACGGGTCCTGCTTCCAGTAAATGTCGTTGTAGTCCATACAACGGATCATCAAGGCGTTGGCTAGCGAGGCCGAGACTGCGTCGACGCGCTTGCCGGTGCCGATCACGGTAGCCGGGCCGCGGCCGGCAATCTCGTCCAGCACCTGCAGCGCGATCTTCACATCATGCTGCTGGTAGCCGCCCAGCGCGCAGCCGATGGAATCCAGCAGAAAGCGCTTGGCCTGGTACACGGCCTCCTGAGAGAGCTGCTGGTAGCTGAGCCCCGCGGCCCAGCGGGACATCCTGGCCGTAACGGTTTCCTTGGCACCGGTTTCTTTCGCGGACACAAGCGTAGCGGACACGATCTCTCCTATTTCGCTTTAGTGGGACTGAGCACAATGTTCTTGGGATTCTTGAACGGTAAGAACGCCATGAAGTCGGCATGGTGCACGATATAAGCCTCTGTGGTGCGCTTCACCAGGTCGCCTTCGGCGGCGTGGGCGGCGATGATGTGGCAGACAGCATCGGGCACGCCGCACTCCAGCGCCAGCGCCACGCCAGTAAAAGGATGCCGCAGCGCCTCACCGCGTTCGCTCTGCCGGCTCTTGCCGTCCTTGTCCAACTCGTACTCCAGCAGTTTGCCGACGTCAGCCAGAATCGCCCCCGCGATCACCGTGTCCATGTCGATAGGCAGAGCCCGCCCCATGAATTCCTGCATCGCCTCGGCGCTCTGGCGCGCGATGTGCACCACGCAGCGCTTGTGCTCCATAAAAGTGATGGGACAATTCGGCACCAGCAGGGTGAAAGGGATCCGGTTCAGGTCGTCCGGCTTCAGCGGACTGCGCTCCAGCGCCTTGACCCAGGTCTCCGCGACCTGGCTGCGCAGCTTTTTATCTTCGATCCACTCGATCTCGGGCCACAGTTTGGCCACCGCATGTTGCATGCAAGCCCCCCGAAACCAAAACGATTTAGCTTACCGTGGCTGAGCAGCACGCGTCGAGTACCCGGTTGTGCATGTAGATGCGAGCCTCACGCGCGTCCGGCAATGCAAAATCGGCCGATTGCGTCAAAGCAAGCCGCAAATTAGGATGGGCGGCCATGAAGACTCTCGTCGCATTCTTTGCATTCTCCGCACTCATCCTGCTGTCGCTTCCCGCCACCGCCGCCGCGCAGCCGGCCCCGGGCAAAAACGTCTATCCCATCCGTGAAGGCTACGTGGACGCGAACGGCGTCATGATCTATTACAAAACTTTTGGACGCGGCAAGCCTCTCCTCATCGCCCACGGTGGCCCCGGCGCATCGCACGATTATTTTCTGCCCTATCTGACTCCCCTCGCCCGGCACTACGAGCTCATCTTCATCGACGAACGTGGCTCCGGCCGCTCCCAGACCCTCGACGACGTCTCCGCTTACACCGTCGAAAACATGGTGGAAGACGTCGAGGCGGTTCGCCAGGCCCTGAATCTCGGCCAGATCAGCCTGCTCGGCCACTCCTACGGCGGCGTACTCGCGCAGGCCTACGCGCTTGAAGTATCAGAAGAATCTTTCGCACCTGATCCTGGGCAGCACCTTCTCCAGCACTAAGGCCATCAACGAGGTCTTCGTGCGCATGAAAGAAAAAATGCCCGCAGACCTGCGCGACCGTATCAACAAAATGGAATCCGAAGGCCTATACGGCCACGGCAAGGATTACGAAAAGAACCGCTACCCCAATGAATACATGATTGCCGCCTGGGGCGAAGGATATTTCCCCTACGTCTACCGCAATCGTCCCGACCCCAACTACGACCCGGTCGATAACGGGAAAATGTCCTGGGCTCTCTACCGCGAGATGTGGGGCTCGCACGGAGAATTCATAATTGACGGCAATTTAAAGTCAGTCGAGTACACCGACCGCCTGTCCACAATCAAGGTCCCCACGCTAATCCTGGTAGGCGACCATGACGAGTCCGATCCCTCCATGTCCAAGGTCATGCACGAAAAAATAGCCGGCTCGAAGCTGGTAATCCTCCCCGACTCCGGCCACATGACCTTCGTGGATCAACCGGCAATGTTCGAAAAGGCCGTCGAAGACTTCCTCGGGAAGTAAGGAGAAGCCGGGTGCCCCAGGTCTCGCCGGTGTTGCGAGACCTGGGCTTCAGAAGACGGAACCCGAGGATGTCACGGTTCAACGAGCCCGACTCTATGCCTTCGGGCCAGTCCCAGGTTTGCCAAAATCGGGCAAACCTGGGGCACCCAAGACCGAGAGCTGTAGTTCCGCAGTGCCCCGAGTTGGAGATGCCCGAGCCGGGAAGGGCACGACTTCAGTCGTGCCGCCCCACGAACGCACTTATCGCGGCTTCAGCCGCTGAGGTCCGCCGTTCCGCCAACATCACCCCCACGTGAACCCTGCCCTTTCGTCTCTGCGCAACCTTCACCCGAATGCTACATTGACCACATACCATCAAAGGCCGCATGATCCTGAAACTCGCCGCATCGATTCTGCTGGCCCTCACGCTGCTCGCGACCTCGTCCGCGCAGCAAGGGGGAGCCATCGGCGAGCCCATCGTGCTTCAGACCACATCCCTGCCCAAGGGCTTCCTGCGCCAGCCTTATCATTTCAAGCTCGAAGCCCAAGGCGGAATCCTTCCTCTCAAATGGGAGATCACCGCCGGCGCGCAGCCCCCGGGCGTCGATTTGTCCATCGACGGCAACCTGACCGGAGCGCCCTCCGAGGTTGACAGCTTTCACTTCATCGTGACCATCACCGACAGCGGCAAGCCCGCCCGCTCGCAAAAAAAGGAATTCACCATCGACGTCGTGGCTCCCTTACTGGTCGAGTGGAGCAAAAAGCCCAAGGTCAACGGCCGCAGAGTGGAAGGCGCCATCAAAGTCTCCAACCAGACCGACCAGGATTTCGATTTCACCTTTATCGCCTTAGCCGTGGACGCGACCGGCCGCGCCACTGCAGTCGGCTATCAGCATTTCACGCTGAAGAAAAACACCGACGAGTTTGAAATCCCGTTCGGAGAGAATCTCCCGTTTGGAACCTACGAGCTCGACGCCGACGCCATCGCTGAAGTCGCCGCCACAAACACAATCCATCGCGTCCACCTTGCGACCCAGGAAAAACTCCAGGTCCAGCAAGGCCCCTAATCAGGGTTGGAAATGTGAAAGATCTCGGGAGAGTGTAGAACCTTGGCGGGTTTCGCAGGGAAGCGAAACGATACCCCAAAAATAAGAATCCCGAGGTGATGTCACGCCCATTCATCTCGGCCAGTAGCTCGCGTTAGACCCTTGCCGACCTGCTCTCGTAGCTTCCCTTGCGGGCCGCTTCGCGCGATCATGCTCGGGCTCCGGGCTCACCGCCAACCGGACAAACCTGCCTGACGCCTCGGGACTCTATCTTGCCTCCGACATATCTTCTTGTTCGCCTCGACCAGCGCTTTGCTATAGACCCTTGCTCACCCTCCCTCCGTCATTTTGCAATGCAGAGGGTGACTTCGCTTGAGCCCCGGACGCTGCACCAACCGGGAAAACTTCAGAAGCTGTCAAAGAACGAGTTTGTTTTTACTCCTTTCATTTTTAGAGTCAATAAAAAACCCGATCTTTTATCTGCCGCAAAATCAATGAAGTGCATGCCATCCACAACCGGGTGCTGCAGCTATTGTGCAGCCCGCAAAGAAAACATTGGCCTCCATCCCTCCCAATCTGCGTTTTCCGCTATCTCTCGCGTACACGCCGAACTCGCCCGCCCAGACACCCGCAAGATGCAGGCTGTGAAAATCCCGTCTGGAACTCGACTGGATGCGGCTTTCCTTCGCATTGCTTCGCGTCCTTCGCACTCTTCGCTCTTTGCGGTGAATCGCCCTCCGTCGTTTAAAATGCCGCACAAGCACAAAGAAAGAGAACCTCATGAGCCGACTGCCCGGGATACTTGTTCTTGCGCTGACGCTCTTCCCTGTCGCCCATGCCGGCGGCCAGAAGGCATCGACACCAGAGCAGCGAGCCTCCCGCCATCTCGAGTCCATTCGCCATCAGCCTCCTCTTCTCCTGGCCTTTTTGCGCGACATGCCCAAAGGCGGCGACCTGCACAATCACCTCTACGGTGCCATCTACGCGGAAAGTCTCATCAACTTCGCCGCCCAGGACGGCTTTTGCGTCGACCGCACCACTTCCATCCTGATCGCCCCTCCCTGCGATGACGCCTGCGACCGCTTCTCCAGCAAGCCGCGCATCGCCTGCTCCTATCGAGGATCAAGTCCTCTACAACTCCATCATCGACGCCTGGTCCATGCGTAACTGGGCCGGCGAAGAGCCCGGTCATGACCACTTCTTCGCCACCTTCGACAAATTTCAAAACGCGATGTTCGATCACATCGGTGACGCGATCGCGGAAGCCGCAGCCCGCGCCGCCGCCGACCACCTGCAATACCTCGAACTCATGCACACCGCCGATGGCATGCAATCCGCGAATCTCGGCGCCAAAGTAGGATGGGACGACGATTTCTTAAAGCTTCGAGAGAAGCTCCTCGCCGGCGGATTGAAAGATGTCGCCGCCGCAACTCGCCAGCAACTGGATCGTAACGAAGCAAAATCCCGCCAGGTCCTGCGTTGCGATTCTCCCCAGCCTGACGCGGGATGCAACGTTACCGTCCGCTATCTCTACCAGGTATTGCGCGGGCTCCCCAAAGAACAAGTTTTCGCGCAGATGGTTCTGGGCTTCGAACTCGCCCAGGCAGATCCGCGCTTCGTCGGACTCAACCTGGTCATGCCCGAGGACTGGTACGTGCCCATGCACGACTTCGATCTGCACATGCGAATGCTCGACTTCCTGCATGGCGTCTATCCCAGCGTCCACATCAGTCTCCACGCCGGCGAGTTGGCCATGGGACTGGTTCCCCCCGAAGGCTTGGCCTTTCACATTCGCGAATCCATCGAGAGAGGTCACGCCGAGCGCATCGGACACGGCGTTAGCGTCACGAACGAACAGGATTCACTGTCTCTGCTCCGCGAGATGGCGCAGCGCAAGGTGCTGGTCGAAATCTGCCTCACTTCGAACGACCTGATTCTCGGCGTGCGCGGCCCGGAGCATCCCTTGCAGACATACATGAAATACGGCGTTCCGGTCGCCCTGGCCACGGACGATCAAGGCGTATCGCGTTCAGACATGACTCACGAATACGTTCGCGCCGTCGAAGCCAACGGCTCTGACCTATTCCGATCTCAAGCGCATGGCACGCCAGAGCCTGGAACACAGTTTTCTAAATGCCACAGACCGAACCCGCATACAACAGAAACTGGAACACGACTTCACCGAATTTGAGCAACAATTCAAAGACTGAGAACCGTAATCCGAGAACTGAAAACTGGTTTCCGAAAAACTCACCCAGGCCCCCGAACGAGAGCCGGAGAAATTCTATGACCGAACCAACCGACTTCACCCACGCCGAACACGCCGCGAAATTCTTGCTGTCGCAAACCCAGCTTCGCCCCAAGATCGGACTGGTTCTCGGCTCCGGTTTAGGCGGCTTTGCCGATGAACTGTCCGGTGCGACCCGGGTCCCCTACGCCAACATCCCATTTTTCCCGCGCTCCACCGCCGTCGGCCACGCCGGACAAATGGTGATCGGCACTTCCGCTGGCATTCCAGTCGCCGCCATGCAGGGACGCGTCCACCTTTACGAAGGCTACTCCGCCCAGGAAGTCGCTTACCCCATGCGCGTGTTCGACCAGATGGACGTTCATGCCGTGATCCTTACCAACGCGGCCGGCGGCATAAATTTGGAATACAAACAGGGAGCGCTGGTCGTCATCACCGACCACCTCAACCTGCAGGGACAAAATCCGCTGGCCGGTCCCAACGATGAGCGTTACGGACCGCGCTTCCCCGATATGAGCCAGGCTTATTGGAAGCCCTATCGCGAGATGGCTCTGCAAGCGGCGAAAAAGCTGGGGAAAACTCTCTATCAGGGCGTGTACGCGGGTTTGCTGGGGCCAAGCTACGAAACTCCGGCCGAGATTCGCTACTTGCGGACCATCGGCGCCGATCTGGTGGGCATGTCCACCATCCCCGAAGTGATTGCCGCCCGCCACATGGGAGTGAAAGTCCTCGCGATTTCCTGCGTAACCAATATGGCAGCGGGCATTATCGATCAACCCATCACCCACGACGAAGTGCTGGAGACCGGAGAGCGAGTAAAAGGTGATTTCCTGGCCCTGCTGCAGGCAGTTCTGCCGGAGATCGCAAAAGACGTAAAAGAAATCGCAGTTTGAACGTGTGGACGCGGGCGACTCGCCCGCGAGCCCAGCTCGGTAAGAACATAACCAGCGCCATCACCGAACCCCTGCGGCCAATCACAAGCCCAGCCGCGGAGCGGCGCAAAAAATGTAGCCCACGGCGCAAGCCGTGGGAAAAATTAACATCGAACGCCGAAGCCCCAAAGGGGCGAAAGACCCGGCTTAGACCCAAGCACCGGCCCCGTCAAAACGTAAACTTCGCCGCCAACTGCACCACCCGCGGCCCGCCGCCCCCAAGCCCCGGATTGGTCTGCGCCTGATCCGGCGTCTGCGTAATCAATCCCGCCGCACTCGATCCCGGCACCACAAAAAAATTCGGCAACGCAAAATTGGGATGATTGAAAATATTAAAAAACTCCGCCCGCAATTGCAGATTCACCCGCTCGAAAAGCTGCGTGTTCTTGCTGACCGCAAAATCCACGTTCCAGAAATGCGGCCCATAGATTTCGTTCCGCCCAAGATCGCCAAACGTTCCAAACGGAGGATCGACAAACGCATTGCCGTTCAAATACCCGATCGTGTCCGGTCCCGACTCCCAATTGGAGTTGATCGGATTCACCCCAGGCACCACGTTCGGCCGTTGGTGAAAATTGGAAGGCGTGGGAAACACGTCGGAGTTTGCCCCGCTGGTGTCGTCGGAATTCACAATCGGAACCGGCCGCCCGCTCTGCGCCGTGATGATGGTGTTGAGCTGCCATCCCTGGGTGAGGCGCTTGGGTCCGCCGAAATTGGGCAGGCTGTAGCTGAAGGCGGCGGTGAAACGGTCGCGGGTGTCGAAATTTGACGGACCGTGTTCGGCCCTCAGGTTGTTCGAATCCTGAGGCAGCGCGACGGTTGCGAAGTTGAAGTCAATGCCATCCGAAGCGTCATCCAGCGATTTGGACCAGGTGTAACCCGCGAATCCTGAAAGCCCATACCAGCTTCGTGTGCGCAACGTGGCCTGCAGCGCGTGATACGTCGACGAACTGATGGTGGCAAATTCATCCATAAAACCGTAATTCGGATTAGGACGATCGCCGTTCACGTCCGGCTGGTTGGCGTCTCGCAGGCGCACTAGCCTGCTGCCCTTGCTGCCCACGTAGCCTAATTGAAATGCCACGCTATCCGACAGGTTCTGCTGAAGATTTAAATTCCAGTTCTGCACATACGGCGTGGAAAGGTTCCGCGGAGTGAAGAAGATGTCCGCGCCTGCAGGAGGAAACGGAGGCGCCGGCGTGGTAAAGATCGGCGCTCCGAAATTACTGCCGTTGAAAGCCGTGGGATCGTAATTGTTTCCCAAAGACACTACCGCCTGCGGCCCAATCGGATTTGTCGCCAGCCCCGCGGAGTTCGTGAAGTTCGCAATCATCAGATCTTGCGGGATGTAGTCGTAATAGATCCCGTATCCGCCGCGGATGACGGTCTTGGCCAGCGCACTCCACGCGAAACCGACACGCGGTCCGAAATTGTTGAGATCGCGCTGGTAGGCGCCGTTCAAGCCATCCGTTCCCACCAGGGCCAGATTGCCGTCGCGTCCCAGGTTGGAAAGCAGGTTGTGGCTTTCACCGAGTGGGCCGAAATATTCCCAGCGCACTCCGAAGTTGAGGGTGAAGTTCGGACGAACCCGGAAGTCATCCTGGGCGAAGAAACTCATGCCGTTGTTGAAGGTGTTGCGCTGCGTGTTGCCGGCATCCGCCGAGGGAAAAGTATCGCCATTGTAAAAACTGACCAGAGTCAGCACCCCCGGATCGTTGCATCCCGGGGCGGCGGGGCACAGGGCGAGCGCCGTGGGATCGGCTGTGCTGAAGGAAAATAGTCCGCGCTCCAGGTTGTCATTGAAGCTGTCAATCTGGGCGCGCCGGTATTCGCCGCCGAATTTGAGCGTGTGGCGTCCGCGAATCCAGGTGAAATTATCCAGAATCTGAAAGCTCTGGCTGGTGCGCCCGCGGGGAATGCTGAAGGCGCTGGCGCCCAGGTTTTCAAAAACTCCGCCGAAATCAATCTCCGGCAGGCCGAGTTTGCCCGTGCCCAGATCGAAGGTGGACGTTGGCGTGCCCAGGCTGGCCGGATCGAAGCCCGCATCGAGCGAGTTGAACGACGTGCGATATCGGCTGTATCCAAAGCGTATTTCGTTGATCTTGCCGTAGCCCAGCGTCGACAGCAGACTGGCGGACACCAACTGGACTCGCGTGGGTGAACTCTGGGCAAATTGTGGCAAGCGCGAACCCGCGCCAAAACCCAACCCTCCTAGCGGAAAAACCTGCTGGCTGCGCGCGAAGGCGTACCGTCCGGCCAGCGACTCGTTCGAATTGATCTGGTGGTCGATCTTTGCAATAAAGCTGTCCACATCGTTCTTGTCCTCTACGGCGCCGGGCGCGGTTCCCGTAGTGGACGCTGGAAACAACGCGAGCATATTCGTGAGGGCTTGACTTGGAACCACGCCATTGCCCGCCACCAGTTGCTGAGCTTGCGTGATCTGCGTCTGCGTGGGCACCAGCAGGCTGAAGTCCGATGTCACGCGCTCACGTTGTCCTTCGTAGGCGCCAAAGAAGAAAGTCTTGTCTTCGATGATCGGTCCGCCCAGCGACGCGCCGAACTGGTTGTTGCGGAAAGCGCTCTTCGGATCCGGATCGCGGTTAAAAAAGTTTCGCGCGTCCATGGCGTCATTGCGTAGAAACTCGAACGCCGATCCGTGAAGATGATTCGTCCCCGACTTGGTGATGATGTTGACCACCGAACCGCTGTTGCGCCCGTACTCGGCGCCAAACTGCGATTGCAGATTGAATTCCTCGATCGCGTCAATAGGCAAAATTGATGCCGGAGCGCCGCCGATGCCGGTCTGGTTGAATGCCGAATTGTTGAAAAAGGGATCGTTGTTGTCGGTGCCGTCGAGCGTGTAATTGTTGGAGCGGTCGCGGCTGCCGTTAATGGAGAACTGTCCAAACCCGCTCTGGATCGCGGCGACGCCCGAAGGTTCCACCGTCGCGCCTGGCACCAGCGCCACCAGCTTTCCGAAATCGCGCCCATTCAGCGGCAAATCCGTCACCAGTTGCTGGCTCACAACTTCGCCCAGCACATCCCGCGTGCTGTCGACCAGCGGACTCTCTTCGGTGACGTTAATCTGCTCCTGCCGTCTTTCCACCTGCGTCAGGTCGAAGTCCGCAGTGGTATCAAGCCCCACATTCACCACCACATTCTGTGCTACCGGGTTGAGGTTGGGCGCTTGCGCCAGAACCACGTACCTCCCGGCGGGCAACTCCGCCAGAACATAACCTCCGTCGAAGCCGGTAATCGTGTCGCGGCTGATCCCTGTAGCCGTGTTTTTGGCCGTCACCTTGGCGCCCGCCATCACGCTGCCGCTCGGATCGACCACGTGACCGCGAATCGAACCCCGGTAGCTCTGCGCCGCAGCCAGCCAGGACAGGCAAAACAACACCGCGACGGTGCTTAGAGACTTGAATTTCGCGCAGGAACTGGTCGAAGTTGGCTGGTGGGTGCTCATAGAATTGTTACTCCCTGGCAAATCAGATTCGCGTCCGAGTGGACGAACCGAGTGGTATGCCCTACAGATGTCCCAATCCGGATCCGGGATTCGGTTACTTCTTGGGACGCGAGATAAGGATCGGCACCGGTGGCTGAATCCCATAAGTGGCGGCAAAGCTACCCTGGTTTACCGCCAGCCCGATGTGCCCCCTGGAATCGATATAAAGCAGCGGCTTCTTCAAAGCCACATCGCTGAATGTCCGCACAAAGGGAACATTCATCTCCGTTTTTCCAACCGTGATGTGAACATTCTGCCCATGTCCGTAGTCCAGCTTGAGAAAATCCTCGCCGCTGATATTCGTCACCAGATTGCCGAACGGCCCGTCGGTCGCGATCACTTCGCCGCTCAACCCTTTGTCGTCCAGCCGTGAAGGCGCAACATCCAGCCGGATCAGTTTGTTGACCGGAATCTCCGGCCCCACTTGCGTCCAGTCCTCTCCATGCGCCAGATGCGCCCCTACCGGGGAAAAGATGTCGCGTCCATGAAAAGTTGACGACAGCGCCGCGCCAATCATCCAATCGTGGTTCGTAATCTCCCGCGCCGACTCAATCCCGTCGCGATCCTGCACCAGCGTCATCAGTCCGTTATCGGGCAGCACAAAATATTGCCCCCGCTTCGACTTCACCACCACGGCTTTCCGCGCGCTGCCCACTCCCGGATCGATGACCACGACAAACACCGTCCCCGGCTGAAAATAAGGCGTCGCCCCATACAGAAACCGCGCTCCATCCAGAATGGAGAACGGCGTGACCTGATGGGTGAGATCGACAATGCGCAATTCCGGAGCAACCGAATACATCACGCCCTTGCACAGCGCGACGGAATCGTCCACCGTGCCGAAATCGGTCATGAAAACCACGGTCGGCGGCGCCTTCGCCAGCGCCTCCTGCGCATGCGCGGATAGCGCCCAACTCACCGCCAATAGAAATGTCGCCACCATCCACGAAAGCCGCACTGCTCGCGAGCGTAAGTAAGAATTGCCCATAGAACCCCGTTTGAACTTGAGTTGAGTGTGACATTGTAAACGACCCCAAACCACCGCCCAACCAGCCCGCCGTTTCCCCGATGCCGTAAACGTCTATAATCTCCCAGGCGGAAAATATCCTAAGTTCCGTTCCCCCAGGAGGGACTCATGTCCTCGGCTATTCCCGAAAAGTATCGCGACCTGTTCAGCAAACGCGCCTTCGCCAGTCTGGCCACCCTCATGCCTGACGGCCGCCCCCAGGTCACGCCCGTATGGTGTGATCTCGAAGGCGACCACGTGCTGTTCAATTCCGCCAAGGGCCGTCAGAAAGATCGCAACGTGCGACGCGATCCGCACGTCGCTCTGGCCATCGTCGATCCCGACAACCCCTACCGCTATCTCGAAATTCGCGGCCGCGTCGTGGAAATCACCGAGCAGGGCGCCGACGCCCACATCGACAAATTGGCCAAGAAATATCTGGGTGTGGACAAATACCCCTACCGCCAGCCTTCAGAAACCCGCGTCATCTACAAAATCCAGCCCGAGCACACAACCATGATGGGCTAAGAAAAGATGGGCTAATAAACGTCTCGCGATCGCTCAACAACAGATTCACGAATCCGGAAACCCATGCCAACTGCACAAACCGAAACCACTGCACTCGATCTCACCTGGGTCCGCTCGCAATTTCCTTCTTTGAGCCAGACCGTCAACGGCCAGCCCGCGGTCTTCCTCGACGGTCCCGGCGGCACTCAGGTTCCGCAGCGCGTCATCGACGCCATCACCGACTATCTGACGAATTCGAACGCCAACACCTGTGGCGCCTACGCCACCAGTCGCCGCACCGACGCCATAATCGCCGAAGCCCGCGCCGCCATGGCGGACTTCCTCGGCTCCGATCATGACGAAATCGTCTTCGGTCCCAACATGACCACGCTGACCTACGCCATCAGCCGCTCCATCGGCCGCGAACTCGGTCCCGGCGACGAAATCCTGCTCACTTATCTCGATCACGATGCCAACGTCTCGCCCTGGCAGGCCCTCGAGGAACGCGGCGTAACCATCCGCTTCGCCGAAATCAATCACGACGACTGCACCCTCAACATGGCTGACCTGGCGCAAAAAATCAGCAGCCGAACCCGGGTCGTGGCCGTCGGCTATGCTTCGAACGCCGTCGGAACCATCAACGACGTATCCGAAATCGTCCGCCTGGCTCATAAAAAGGGAGCCTTGGCTTACATCGACGCCGTCCACTACGCGCCCCACGGCCCGATTGATGTCCGCGCCCTCGATTGCGATTTCCTGGCCTGCTCGACCTACAAGTTCTTCGGCCCGCACATGGGCGTTCTCTATGGCAAGCGCGAACACCTGCAGCACCTGCAACCCTACAAAGTCCGCCCTAACACAAATGCCATTCCCAATCGCTGGGAGTGGGGCACGCTTAACCATGAATGCATCGCGGGAATCGCAGCCTGCGTCAACTATCTCGCCGACCTGGGGCGTCAGGTAGATTCTTCCACCGGCGATCGGCGCTCGGCGATACTGGCGGCCTATCGAGCCATCCAGCAACACGAGCGCGGGCTATCGGAAACCATGGTTCGGGGATTGCTGGAAATTCCCGGCCTCAAACTTTACGGAATCGCCGATCCGGAGAAACTTGACCGCCGTTGTCCTACGTTCGCGGTGCGCATCGCCAACCACACACCGCTGAAACTCGCTACTGCGCTGGGCGAACGTGGCTTCTTTACCTGGGATGGCAACTACTACGCCCTGAACCTCACCGAGCGGCTCGACGTGGAAAAAGATGGAGGCTTCCTGCGCATCGGCATAGCCCACTACAACACCGCCGAAGAAATCGCCCGGCTCTTGACGGCCCTAAGAGAGATCGCAAGCCAAAACTGAAAACCGACAACCGATCACTGACAACTGATTTTCTTAACCCAGATTTTGTTAAACCCAGATTCTCCTAACACAGATTTTCCCAAACACAGATTCCCAAACACAGATTTTCTTAAACCCAAGTCTTAGCTAAACCCAAATTCTCTCAGTACCGACCCTCAATACTGGCGACTAGCCAGACTCACCAGATCCCCGCAGTTCCACCACCTGATCGCCCTTGCCGATCAACGCCAGCGAAGCCATCCCGATAAATAACCCATGCTCGACCACGCCGGGCATAGCCTCCAGTTCGCGCGCCAGTCCGGAAGGGTCAGGAATTCGTCCAAAGCTGCAATCCAGAATGTGATTGCCTTCGTCGGTAACGAAAGGGGCGCCGGACGAGTCATTGCGGACCTTGACCGCCGCCCCCAGCGCGGCAATCTTTTTCGCCACCAGCGCTTCGGCAAACTTGATCACTTCCACCGGCACCGGGAATTTCCCCAACACCGCGACCTGCTTGCTCGAATCCGCAATGATTACTTCTTTCCTGGTGGCCGAGGCCACAATCTTTTCCCGCAGCAGCGCGCCTCCGCCGCCCTTGATCAGTCGCAGATCGGCATCGAGTTCATCCGCGCCGTCGATGGTGACATCGATTTGCTGGAACTCATCGA
Organism: Terriglobia bacterium; assembly: GCA_963734265.1. Taxonomy (GTDB): domain Bacteria; phylum Acidobacteriota; class Terriglobia; order Terriglobales; family Acidobacteriaceae; genus JAIQFF01. Next base: position 209,788 of record CAVTGN010000002.1, on the reverse strand, counting down.
GAGTGGTCAGCGGAATCCCCAGGCTGGCAGCCAGGTCTCGAGTATGGATCGAAGTCGGGATGCCGCAGAATCTTCAGACCGGCCTGCACCCGCTCGCCCAGAAAACGAACCGCGTAAGCCGCCGTCGATCCCGTTCCCAGCCCAACGATGTCCCCCTCGCGCACGAATTTCAGGCTGGCGCGCGCTGCCGCTTCCTTCTCCAGTTCATTGGCCATGCCCGACACTTTACAACCTGCACCGCCAGGCCATCAATGTGGGCGCGAGCGTCCCGCTCGTGCTGGGCGCGGCAGACACCGCACCCAGAAAATCAAATCCGCCTACCGGCTAGCTAACTGCGTGGCCTGTCCAAACCGCTGCGTGGCATACCCGACAATCATGCCCACAATGCCTCCCGGAAGCATGATTTCGAAGTAGTAGTGCTTGCCGCCAGGATTCGGTATCGCGGCAACTCCGAATGCCAGCAACAGGCCAATGCCCAGGCCAAACAGTAGTCCCAGCGGAAGCGAGTTTACTTTTTTGGCGAAGTATCCGATAAGCACACCCGCGATCAGACCTTTCACCGTGGACCCGATCACGATGCCCAGCAACTGTGCCCGAACCTCAGGCGTGAACCAGGCGGTCAGCCCGTCGAAAATGCCCAGAAGTCCGCCCACCAGCAAACCCAGCACGACTTTGTTCATATCTTCTCCAGGCGGGCAGTTGCCCGCTACTGTCTTCTATTCAACGCGCTCAGAAAATCCTTTAGTGGCGAATTGTAGATTTCAGATTCTAGATTTGAGATTTGAAAACGCGACATCCGAGAGATGCAATCTGAAATCTCAATCTGAAATCTGCAATCGGCTCTCCTACCGTCCGCGCCACAAAATAAACAACGCCCGCATCACCAGATAAGCCACGATCAAGAGAATCCACGCCCGATTCTTGATCACCCATCGCCACGCACGACGAATCGGCCCCTCGGGATAAGCGCGAACCGGCAATCCGTCCAGATAGTGGGCAACGTCGCTTGCCAGTTCCTCCACCGAACCATACCGCTGCTCCGCATCTTCCGCGGTGGCTTTGCCCGCAATCGCGGCCAGCGCCTTGGGCGTCGGACCTGAACCTGCACCGTCTAGCAAGAACTTCAGCACCGCGCCCAGCGAGTAGACATCAGCGCGCGGACCGATGGCCGCAACCTCCCCGCGCGCCTGCTCCGGCGCCATGTAGCCGGGCGTGCCGAGAATTACACCGTGCCCGGTGTCCGTGGCCAATGCCTGCTCATCCCGGGCTTTTTCCGTGCCGATGTTCTCGCGCATCCGATCGCCGTCCTCGTATTCAGTAACTTGGCGAGTCCCCAGTCCATCACCAACACTTCCCCGAACCGCCCGACCATAATGTTCTGCGGCTTCAGGTCTCGATGCACCACGTCGTGAGCATGCGCGAATGAAACTGCTTCACAAATTTTCTGGAAGGTCCGCAAGCGCTCAGGCACGCCGCCCAGCTCGGCCGCATGCTGATCGAGTCGCTGCCCCTGCACCAGCTTCATGGTGTAGAAGACACGGCCATCGGGCAAGGTGCCGACGTCATGCACGGGAACAATGCCCGGATGCTCCAGGCGGGCGATTATTTTTGCCTCTCGCAACAGCCGGGCGGAGAGTTCGCCGCTGGAGTCAACAATGCCGATCACCTTGAGAGCAACCTGCCGTCCCAGCGTCGTATCCTGGACGCGAAAGACTCCGCCCATTCCGCCTTCGCCCAATTTGTCCAGCAGCACATAACCCGTGCCGTTGAGGTCGGGCATCTCGGCAGCCGCGCGCAGGCGGTCCAGCGCCTGGTCTGACAACCACTTCATGGCGCGTCCACTCCTAGAAGCGTTCGCGCCTCGCGCCGGAACTCTTCCTCGCTTCCCGTCATCTCGCGCAACTGCTCCAGCACGATCCGGCGAAATTCGCGCCGGGCATAGGCTAGATAATTCGTCACGTCGGAAGTCTTCAATCCGAATTGTCGCCCGACTTGCTCATAGGTCAATTCTTTGCCGGCCTCGTCGATGTCATAAAACTCGAGCAGACGAAAATGCGTTTGCTTGCCGCGGGTTTCGCACTCCTGCCGCAAGCGCTCCAGCGAGAGACTAAATACGCTTCGCACCCACTCCCGTTCGAAGAAATCGTCCATGCGCTCAGGTGACGGTATTTCGGCAGACTGCAACTCGCCTTCGGCCGATTCGAAATCGAGCGGGAGAAACTGTACTTCTCCTCCTCGCTTCAACCGTCGCGCTGCTTTGTCTTCATTGGCCACCAGGCGGTCCACGCACACCCGCAAAAAAGTTCGCAGACGGGCCCGCTGCGGGTCGTAGCGTTGCAAGAAAACCTTTTTCCAGCAGATGAAAGAAAAAATCCTGGGTAAGATCCTTGGCCTGCTCGTTGTCCTTTTCCCAGCGCAGACGGATGTATTTGTAGACTGGCTTCCAGTAAGCGGCGATCAGGACTTCCAGCGCGCGTTGCCGCTCTTCCGCGTGTGTGCTGCGCGCGGCCACAATCAGCGACCAGCGCGTCGCGGGAAAAGTTCCCGGGCCGCGAAGGCGAAGATGAATGTCATCCTGCATGGTGTGTGAGCGGGCGATAGGCGACATGGAGTGTACGACGTCGAACTGAGGCGAACAAGTGAGCCGTTCCCGGGACAATCGGCTTCGTGTTGCCTGTGCTTTGCTTGTGGAAATTCCAGCATGCAATTTTCATGCGCTTCGCTTTGGCCTGCGCCCGCCCGCCCCGTCTTCTCGCTCAAGCCGCGTGCTTCGTGCGTTTCCGCTCATTCTGACGCGCCAGAATTATTTTCCTGATTTTTAAAAATTGCACCAAAGTTTTGGGATTGACCGCACCGGAGATCACGCGTAGATTCTTTTTCACCTTCACTGAAAATCCAGCCAGCAAAAGTATTTTTTGCGGAAGACTAAATCCCAGTAATTTTCCCCTCCCCCAAGGGCGGAAAAAGTGAGGAAAGTAGAAAGCGAATGGCAAGTCTATCGGACACGATTTCTGATTCGAGCCAGGCAACTCACCGGTCCCCTGGAGTTCCGGGATGCGCTCGGACGTGAACATCGTGGTCAAAGAGGCGATTACCTTGTGGAATCCTCCGACGGGACCCAAAGAATTGCGCCCCGGGAAATTTTCGAGGATGTCTACGTAGCTATGGGTCTCGCCGTTGAGAAGTGGCCGTCGCTGACCCGGCGAAACTATTCCATTCCAGATCTCAAGCGCCGGGCTTCGTCCCGGGCCGAGATGCTGGCGTGAGCGGCCCCGCAAACAGGTGGCACGGATCGCAATCGTGCCACCGAACTTTTTCGCCTTCTCCGTCCACCTGGGGAACCCCCTTTTGTGGAAAAATCCGTGGTAGGGGCAGCATCCCACTTGTTAAGACTGAGATACAATATATGGGGATAGCCTCTTGACAGCCCCAACATACGGGCGTACTGTTTGCATCCCATAGAGCTTTCGGCGTCGCCGAAACGAGTCAATGGCGACGCACAGCAAGTGTAAGAAAATAAAGGGTTGACGCCATGTCGAGGTGGCTTGGCGTTTTCCCATTTTGGGGCAGGATGCTTGGTGCGGTGGCCACTCCCTCGTTCTTTACGTAAAGTGCGGTTCGCGGAACTCCTCCCGAGGGAGTGACGACATTTGACAATTCAGTTGTGGAAAATGCCTCGACTTAAGGGCTCGCAATCCCTTTCCTACGAGGAAACCGAGAACTGAGAACCAGCAACTGAGAACTGGGTTTACTTACTGAGGCCCTTGAAACAAGTTTCAGCCGAGCGATAAGGAATCTCGAGATCGAAGCGGACTAAAACGGCAGCAAAGAATCCATAGGAGAGAAGAGAAGAAATGGCAGAGGTAAAAGAAAAAGGAGCCCCCACCGCCGCCGAGACCACCGCTGTCCCCAGCGCGCCCCCGGTAAACGCCGCCACACCCAGCAAGAAGGCCCCGGGCCTGTCGTTTAGCCGTTTTTTTACCAAGCCGGGCGTTTCCCCCTATGACGAAATCGAGTGGGAAAAACGCACCGCGCTGATCACCGATGCCAAGGGCAACCCCATCTTCGAGCAGAAAGATGTAGAGGTCCCGAAGGACTGGTCGGTGACCGCCACCAATATTGTGGCCAGCAAATATCTGCATGGAACGCTAGGCACGCCCGAGCGTGAGAGCGGTGTGCGCGCCCTGGTGACTCGCGTGGCTGAGACCATCCGCGACTGGGGCATGTCGCAAGGCTATTTCAAGACGCCGGAAGACGGCGCAACTTTTCACGACGAACTGGCGCACATTCTTCTCCGCCAGTACGCCGCCTTCAATTCGCCGGTGTGGTTCAACGTGGGCTGCGACCGCATCGAGCCCAACTCCGACGCCCAAAACTGGCACTGGAATCCGGCCAGCGCGCGCGTCGAATTCAGCGTGACAGGCTACAGCACGCCGCAATGCTCGGCCTGCTTCATCAACTCGGTGAAGGACTCGCTCGATTCCATCCTGACCCTCGCGAAGACCGAAGGCATGCTCTTCAAGTGGGGATCAGGCACGGGCACGAATCTCTCTTCGCTGCGATCTTCGACCGAAGGCCTCAGCGGCGGCGGCACCGCCAGCGGTCCGCTCAGCTTCATGAAGGGCTTTGACGCCTTCGCAGGCGTCATCAAGTCCGGCGGCAAGACTCGCCGCGCCGCCAAGATGGTCATCCTGAACATCGACCACCCGGATATCGTTGACTTCATCGAGTGCAAATCGAAAGAAGAGGCCAAGGCGCACGCTCTGATCGCGTCGGGATACGACGGGTCTTCGCCCGATTCCGATGCCTACTCGTCCATCTTCTTCCAGAACGCCAACAACTCCGTCCGCGTCACCGATGACTTCATGTACTCGGTCCTGCGCGACAACGGCTTCACCACGCGCGCCGTCAAAGACGGACGCCCCATGCAGAACTTCAAAGCCAAAGACCTGCTCTACCGGATCTCCGACGCCACCTGGCGCTGCGGCGATCCCGGCATGCAGTACGACACCACCGTCAATCGCTGGCACACGTCGAAGAACACGGCTCGCATCAATGCCAGCAATCCGTGCTCGGAATACATGTTCCTCGACGACTCCGCCTGCAACCTGGCCAGCCTGAACCTGCTGAAGTTCGCGCCCAACGGCACCTTTGACGTGGAAGCCTATCGCCACGCCGTCGATGTGCTCATCACCGCACAGGAAATTCTGGTCGACAACGCCGGCTACCCGACGGAAATGATCGCCAAGAATTCGCACGACTACCGTCCGCTGGGGCTAGGCTACGCGAATCTCGGCGCGCTGCTGATGGCCGCCGGCCTCCCCTACGACTCCGACGCCGGACGCGACTACGCCGCCTGCGTCACCGCCATCATGTGCGGCGAAGCCTATCTGCAATCGTCGCGCATCGCCGAGTCCTGCCCGGCATTAGTTCCAGCCACCGAGCCCACACAAAAAGGCCTGGCTGAAACCAACCTCGGCGCAAACGTCATGCCCGGAGGAGCCTGCCCCGGCTGGTACATCAACCGCGAGCCATTCCTCGACGTAATCCGCATGCACCGCGCGTCAGTCAACAACATCAACAAGACGAATGTCCCAACCGCGCTCTACGAATCCAGCAAAGCCTGCTGGGACGAAGCCCTCGCCAGCGGCGAAAAACACGGCTACCGCAACTCCCAGGTAACTGTCCTAGCTCCAACAGGAACTATTGGTTTTATGATGGATTGCGATACTACCGGGATTGAGCCGGATCTGGCGCTGGTGAAGTACAAGAAGCTGGTGGGCGGGGGGATGATCAAGATCGTGAACAATACTGTGCCTACGGCCCTTTTTAAGCTGGGCTACGATCACGACGAAGCTGACAAGATTGTTTCTTACATTGACGCGACCGGGACGATCGAAGGGGCGCCGGATATTAAGGACGAGCATCTGGCGGTGTTTGACTGCTCGTTCAAGCCGGCCAAGGGGACGCGGTCGATCCATTACATGGGGCATCTGAAAATGATGGCGGCGGCGCAACCTTTTATTTCCGGCGCCATCTCTAAGACAGTGAACCTGCCGGAGAATGCCTCTGTGGAAGACATCATGGAGTCTTATCTCCAGGCATGGAAACTGGGGTTGAAGGCTGTGGCCGTTTACCGTGATGGATGCAAGAAGTCGCAACCGCTGAGCGCGTCCGGCACCACGACTGCGCTCTCGAAGAAGGGCGATGCTGCGGCCGCGTTGGCCGCGCAGCACGTCGAAGAAGATAATCTCAACGCTCCGCCGCGCGCCGTCCGGCACAAGCTGCAGGAAGAGCGCGCGTCGATCACTCACAAATTCAAGGTGGGCGACCACGAGGGCTACATCACGGTCGGGCTTTATCCTGATGGTGAACCGGGCGAGCTCTTCATCACCATGGCCAAGGAAGGCTCCACGGTCAGCGGCCTGATGGACAGCTTCGCTCTGGCCGTCTCCATCGCGCTGCAACACGGCGTGCCGCTGAAACTGTTCTGCGAAAAGTTTGCCCACACCCGCTTCGAACCCAGCGGCTGGACCGGCAATCCCGACATCGGCTTCGCCAAGTCGATCATGGACTACATCTTCCGCTGGCTGCAGTTGCGCTTCCTCACCGGCCAGCAGGGGATGCTGTTCGAAAACCTCCGCCTGCGGACACCCGGCGCCGTATCGCACGCCGAAGGTTCCGGAGAAGCGAGCGGCTCCGTGGTTGCCGACCAGAGGTCTGAAGTCCGGCCTCCGACGCCCGGTTCAGTACACGCCGCCGACGCTCTCGCCGGACTCATCGACCTGGGCGACGCCCCCACCTGCAGCTTCTGCGGATCCATCATGACGCGCAACGGAAGCTGCTACCGGTGCGGGAGCTGCGGGAGTACGAGGCGCAATGGAAGCTGCTACCGGTGCGGGAGTTGCGGGAGTACGAGCGGGTGTAGCTAGGTTTGTTTACGTAGGGGCAGGTGTCCGCACCTGCCCAGCGGAGCGAAGCTCTGCGGAATTTTTCTCCGCGCTCGGATCATTCGCTCTTCGAGGATGATCTATGCGCTCTTCCACAGCTCCAGAAGCGCGTCCCGCCAGTCCCTTGGTTTGCGCTCCCGTGAGTCCTCAAGAATCGTGGTGCGTTGCCGGCAGAGTCGCATTCTCCCCACCAGATTTCCCCAATTTCAGAAGATTCTAGGGTTGACAAACTATGACACCCGGTCGCATAATTCTAAGGGTTGACAGAATTATCAACCCTATGAAGAGAAAAGGTTTCGGTGGAATGTTTAAGCACCTGCGGAAGGAAGCAGGAATGGGTATAAAGCGGCTCGCTCCGCATCTGGGCGTAACTTATAGCTATCTAAGCAAGCTTGAAAACGGAACTACTCTTCCGTCAGAAGAATTGGTCTACAGGGCAGCACGATATTTTTCTTGTGACCCTAATCCTTTGATGCTCGCGGCTGGAAAAGTGCCGCGAGATGTACTGAAAATATTGCAGGAGCATCCGGAAGACGCATTTGAATTCTTGAAAGATCGGTTCGGCGGTGGTGGTGGTGATGCCAGCAAGCAAAGACCGTGAGGCAATCATAAAAATCGTCGAGCGGCGAACCGAACTGGATAAGCGCTTCAGCAATATTCGACGCTTGGGGCCGTCTGGAGGGCAAGGTTACTTCTCGATTTTATTCCGAGCCTACGACAAAATAACTGACAAGGACGTGGCTCTGAAATTTTACGATCCCCTTCGAACCTTTGCGCCGGACGCCCCATACCGAATAGGGAGTTTTCAAAGGGAAGCAAAAATTCTTGAAGAGTTACGCGGCGAACCAGACATCATCGGTTGGATCTCGCCCATCAGTCAGTTCACGGAAAAGCTTGATGCTGGCGGCATAACTCTAGACCTGCCCTTTACATATTTTGCGCTCGAGCTGGCGGAAACCGATTTGGATTCCGTAATCAACTCGCAGGCCCTTACGGCGGAAGACACTTTGCAGTGGTTCCATTCGATGTGTAGATCCGTTAGGCGGCTTCATCGCTGGGGATATGTGCATCGCGATCTCAAACCGAAAAATTTCCTGATCATGCCGGATGGCTCTCTCCGTTTGTCAGACTTTGGAACCGCCAAGAAGCTCACCGACGCCAGACCCGCACTCTCGGCGAGTTATGTTTACCCCCCAGGAGACCTCATCTATGCGGCTCCCGAAATCCTAGCCGCTTTGCTAGATGATGATCCAAAGCTGGCTTTCATAGCGGATAAGTTTGCTCTTGGTGCTGTCTTGTTCGAAATGGTAACCGGAGCCGTTCTTGGTCTGCAGTTGTTTGATGCGCGCTACCGAGACGACCTTACGCAAATGATGGCGGCGATTAAAAAGGGGAAAAGGAAAGAAATGTTTGATCGCCTTATCCCCTCAATCGCAGACGGTCATCCTCTGCCGAATCTGTTTACATTCGCTCCGACGGTGCCCCTCTCGATCTTGCCGTTGCTCGATGGCCTTTACAAGGAGATGGCGCACCTTGATTATCGAAAGCGACTCGACGATTTTGATCGAGTCTGGTTGAGAATTGAAAGTTGTCTCAAGGTCTTGAAGAACGAAGAAGCATACAGAAAGCTACGCGAGCGAAGGCAGCGAGCTAAGGCTGCTCGAGAAGCGCGACTTGTGAGATGCACTATACGAGCTGAAGCCGAAAAGAAGGAAAGATCATGATTGCCACCAACCACCAGCCAGAAGTGAAGCAGACCGCTCCGCGGAGTTTTTACAAGGTCGTCGTACCAGCGACTAATCCGCTGATGCCAAGCGCGGCCGTGTCTCTGGTGAAGGAAGGGAAAAATATCTCGTTCTCCTGGGACGTGTCCGCTCCGAGCGAGTCCGACGGAATGGTCGGGAAGCTTGCCGCAGAAGCTCTCGGCGGAGCGCTTGAAGCAGTGGAGCGATTTCCATCAAGTAGCCGAGCTTATACGAACCTTGGGGTTGCACATTTGAATGCTGGCGCGATGTCGGAAGCAACCTCTGCGTTCGAGAAGGCTCTGAAACTGGACCCGAGCAACTACATCGCCGGAAGTAACCTCGCGAAGGTGTTCATCGAGGTTCGCAAGTACGAAGAAGCTGAGAGGATTTACAGACGCCTTAGCCAGTCTTTCGCGAACAATGTAACTCCTCTTATGTCCTTGGCGTATTTGGCCATGCGAAGGGATCAATTTGAGGAAGCAGAGAAGTTGTTCCGTGAGGTTATCGACAGAAGGCCCGCCACGCCTGTTCCGTTCTACCATTTGGCGGTTCTGCTGCTACGGAAGGGTGAAGCAAAGGAAGCTATCAGCCATTTGAGGACGGCTCTTCGTCACAATGTCAGGTCGGCCGATCTGTATCAGGTTCTGGGAGTTGCATTTGCTCTTGCAGGACAGAATGAGCGATCCCTTAGATCATTTAAAGTGGCGCTGACCCTATCTCCAAATCTCGGGTCAGCGGTGAAAGGCTTGGCTAATACGCTTCTGAAAGCAGGTCAGGTTGACGCTGTCATCGAAGTGTTGAGTGCGCATCTTGATCGGGATCCCCGGGACTGGGAGGCCCGCCGCATTCTGGCCGGTGCGTATCTGGGCAAACTGAGGTATGCGGCAGCGAGAACTCAACTTATGCAGGTTCTCGAGTCTCTGCCTACAGATGACAAGAAGGCCGATCGAAGTTCGGAATTGTCCAATGACATTGGGTTTACCTATTTCCGTGAGCAAAAACAAAACGAAGCTGAAGAGTGGTTCAAGAAGTCTATAAAGGAATCCGGTAGTCATGGCACGCTTCCCTATCGGAATCTCACTCACCTCTACAGCATTCAGGAGAGATATCACGAGGCTTTGGATGTGCTGCATAAGTGCGCCGACATCTTCGGAGATGACGAATACACGATCGTCGCCCGTAGTTACGTGCGTGCGCAGCTCGGTGACTATGACCGCGCAATCTCCGATCTAGAGCAGCTCGTCTCTAAGGGGACTGACAACATCCAGGCTTACGGCATGCTTTCCGGTTTCCTCGCGGATGTGAAGCATGATTACGAAAGAGCACTCGCCCTCTTAGAGAAGGTATATCCGAAGTTTTCAGCTGACGACTGGCTAATTAACAACCTAGCCTATGTCCACTTGATGCTCGGGCATACCCAAGCCGCTAGGGTACTACTAGAGAGCGAGACCATGCTGTCCAAAACCGAGAAGTATTTTCCACTGATGGCCACGCGCGGTCTACTTTATCTCCGAGAAGGCGATTTTGCGAAGGCACGTGAACTTTACAAATCCGCGGCTAATGTCGCATCAGGACTCGGCCACAGAGAACTTGCAGTTGTTGTCAAACAGAAAATGCATCTTGAGCTTGCATGCGAGGCACTCCGGAGAGGAGATGACGTCAAAGCTCTTCATGAGGTTGATCTAGGCTTAGGGGTGGGTAAAGGTAGCCCAAACTATCGCAACGATTTGGTTTTGCTCAAAGAGAAGCTTGCGTAGAGTTTGGAGATTGTGGACGGGAGCGGGCGGGTGGCCCACATCTCCGATGAAAATGTGGCTCTAGAAGGGATACTCGTTTTCAATCTTGGGGTACTCGGAGAACAAAATCTTTTCTCGCGCAGGTCCAGAGTCGTGGAGATGGGCGGGCGGGGGAGAAAAAACCAGCGACGCGAACGATTGAAATGGGCGCTGGGAGCGCCCAGGTTGCGTTCAGAGATTTCCACGCACGAGAAAAACGATCAAGAGAACTACCAGAACCGTTCCTGCCAAACCGTAACCTAACATAGAACCTCCTGCCTGACTGTCAGACATATCAAGTATGCAGACAATGACGGCTTTTGGCTGGTCAGTTTAGCTCACGGTTGCGGTTAGAGAGGTGCGGGTGCGTTCGTTCCCTGATGAAAGAGCATCAGGCGGGTGGCCATATCTCCGATGACAGTGTGGCTCTAGGAGGGAGTACTCAGTTTCAATCTTGGGGTACTCGGAGAACAAAATCTTTTCTTGCGCAGGGCTAGAGTTGCGGAGATGGGCGCGCCTATTCGTGTCTGTGACGATGCAGGGGAACACAAGGTCCCTCGACTTCGCTCGGGATGACAGGGTTGGGGAGGGCTGAATCTTTAAGGTCAAAATCCCCATCCTAATTTCGCAAAGAACGCGAAATTAGGATGGGGCACCCTCGTGGGTTGCTCTCACTCGATTTGGCCGCCCTCCGTTCTCTTTACCGCTTTCCCGATTCCAGATGCCGAGGAGTAGACTCTAGCGGTTCTGATCGGTCAGACCATTTGTCATAAAAAGGAGATGAGATGAAATATGTGATCAGCTGGAACGAACGGCCGCAAGGGTCGCCTGCGGAGTACGAGAATGCGCAGAAGCGAATCCTTGAGGTGTTTGGGCAGTGGAAGGCGCCGGCTAATTTCAAGATCGAGTTCTTCGTGGTGCGGGTGGGCGACTGGGGTGGACATTTGCTGGTGGACTGCGACGATCCGCTGGCGGTTCACAAGTTTTGCTCGATGCTTCCGGCATTTACGATGGAGGCGAGGCCGGTAATTGCTGTCCAGGATGCAGTTCGGGTCGAACTTGAAGTGATGGCTTGGAGGGATGGACTGAGGAAGTGACATAGCTCATGTCGATCGGAGGGTGCCCTATTCTTTCGCGTTCTTTGCGGGAGGGTGGGTGCGTGATTGCCGTCACGGCAAATGCGTTTGCGGTCGCGCACGATCACTATTTGGGCCTGTGGCGATGCGAGCAAACACAAGGTCCCCATTCGACTCCCCCTCGTTGGCACTCGGAGTTCGCTCAGGGCAGGCTCTCGACTTCGCTCGGGATGACAGGGCTGGGGAGGCTGAGGCTTTAAGGTCAAAATCCCCACCCTAATTTCGCAAAAAGCGCGAAATTAGGATGGGGCACCCTTGGGTGTGGTGCTGCACTCCGATTTCCTGGCTACCATTCGGTGTAGAGGCTGTCGGAGACGATCTTTCTTATTTTTTCCAGATCCTTCAGCCAAGCCTGGTATTCGGGGCTGGCGTTGGTCTTTTTGTAGGCGTCGGCAAGGGCGTCGAAGCTGGGATACTCGATGCTGGAGACTATGGCTCCGGCTTCCGGTCCGGCGAATCTGGCCTGCCAGACTCGGGTTGTTCCCTGTATTCCCAGGCTCTTCATGATTTGCCGGCCTTTTTCGATCTCCTGAACGTAAGCGGCGGGATTGTCGGTCTTGACCACGACCACGCGCAGAACGGTTCCCTTTTGTGCGAAGGCGGCGCTGGAGGCTGCGCAGACGAGCAGGAAAATCGTGACAGCCACAACCGTAGTTCTTGTCAGTGTCTTTCTCATTGATGCTTCCCTCTCTTTATTGTGTAGTTTATTTTTTGGAGCTGATTGGACCACACCGGGTTCGGGCCGGGCACATGGTATGTCCGGGGGGCGGGCAAGTCAAACGAGGGTCGCGGCGCGGGCGAAGCGCCCGCGGCCACAGGGATCCGGCAACTACTTTTTTACCGCGGCCAGAATCTCTTTCTGATTGTTCAGGATTTCGCTGAGGGCGGATTGGTTCTTTTTGATTATGCCCTGGTTGGCCAGGAGTGTCTTTTGATTTTTCACGATAGTGGACTGGTTGGAGAGGATTGCTTTTTGATTTTTCACGATGGTGGCCTGGTTGGTGAGGATCGTCTTCTGGTTGGATAGAATTTTCGCGTCCGCCATAATTTTGTTTTCTCCTTGGAATATGGGTTTTGGGTTGGATTAGTTTAGCAGGGTTCGATTGAGCTGCCTCGTCGAGCTGCGCTCGACCTGGACAGCCGGGGCGGCTGTCCCTACGTGGCCGGTCGGAGGCGGAGGCGTTATGTTGTCAATAGGTAGAAATTACGCGAATGGCTGTATCGTGATGTGGGGATAGCAGATATATATAAAGATATTATGTCCCATTTATATATATCTTATTGATATACTGGAATTACAGGATCAGAGTCAAAGCGCGGCCCGACGAGGCCGCTTTTTTATTGGACGCGAATCGGCAGGTGGGAGACTATGTGGAAAACCGTAGGGGTTCCGTGAAAACTTGCAAGGAACGGGGCGAATGGGCAGAGCTTTGTTTTATGGCGCGGGCAGCGGAGCGTGGGTTGAATGTCTCCAAACCGCATGGGGATTCGGCCAGTTATGACGTGGGAGTGGAGCAGAACGGGAGGTATCTGCGGATTCAGGTTAAGTCCACGACGTCTTGCCGCAAGGGATCGTACACCTGCAACATCGTGGGGCCGAAGCATGAGCGCTATGGCTGGGGCAAGATAGATTTTTTTGCGGTGTACCTGGTGCCAGTGGATGTGTGGTACATCATTCCGTTCGGTGTGGTGGAAGACAATTACTCGTTGAACCTGACGCCGCGAAAGGGGCACAAGTTCTCGCAATATATGGAAGGATGGAACCTGCTGCGCGGGCGGGAGCGGCGAAAAGGGAGGTGTTAGAAGCGCACGCATGTCTTCCAATCATCGGCGGACGTTATCGGATGGAATCGCGCAACGTGACGAGGGCGCGGTCTGCTGCCGTCAGACGGATGAGGCCGAAGCGCGGGTAATCGAGGTCCAGGAGGGTGAAGACGGTGATGGCGATCACCATGGCGTAGAGGGTCACGTGAAACCAACTGCGTTGCTTGCGTTTGGCCATGTCGTAGCCGGCGAGCAATCCGCTCAACAGGGCCACGGAAATCGAGAGAGAGAAAATCAGCGAAGGCAGATGAGTGTGGAGGGCGATGGTGCGCGCAGTGGTGACATCGATCATGTCATTCAGCGAGGGCAACAGGAGCCTGGCTACGTTCTGCGTGGGGTCTTCGAGACTGGCGGCGATTGCCTTCGACCAGATTTCCTGCTGCAGTTGCGCAGCCCGGGCAAGATCGGCTTCGGCGGCCTGCGGATCGGGAAGTTTTTCGTAAACCTGAAGGCGAATATCGAGGTACTGGCGAAAGAGGTGACGCATTTCAAGCTGGCGGTTGGCGGGCAGCAGATCGAGGCGGAGATAGGCGGTCCCGATGCTATTGGCTTCCTGGACGATCAGCTCGCGCCTCCTATCGAGATGCGAGATGCCGTTGGCGAAGGTAAAACCCAGAAGCAGGCCGAGGAGGGCGAAGACGGCGGCTTCGATGGTGCCCGTGCCTTCGTGGGACGATGCGGTTTTTTCAATGGCGTAGCGGCCGAGGCGATAACCCAGTTCGAGGCACACGAGCATGCCGACGAATAGACTGATCGCGACCGCGATTGCCAACTCTCCAGGATTCATTGGCCTCGTCCGCCTCCGAAATGGTCAACAGTTTAGCCGGGAACGGCCGGTCGTGCCACCGGCGAGGAAAAATGTCGGGTCTGCTTGCTGCCGGAAATGCATAGGTCCTTCGTCAGGAGTCCTCGCGTTGCGAGGACTCCGCTTCCTCAGGATGACAGTCGGGAAGGAGCTCGCGCCGTTTTACGGAACTTTTACTGATTCGGGGGCTTCCGCCGGCTTGTAACTCATGGCTGCGGTGCGTTCCAGCTTGTCCCAGGCGAAGCGTTGGCCTTCAGCGGCGCGCTTTAACGTGCGCAGCAAGACTACGGAAAACAGTTGCCGGTAAGCGAAACGCTGCAGCCACACCTGGCTGAGCAGCCAGGGATCTTCGGGCGCTTCCGGGCGGCGCCGCTCGAGCGCGAATGCAATCGCCGAAGCCAGGAAGTCCATTACCAGGAAGGCGACAAAGAAAACGAAAAGACGCTGAAAGCTGGCGGGATCGGTGGACTCGGGGTGATAGGATTTTTGGACGAAATACCAGACTGCGCCCAGCGAGAACATGATGTCGATGAAAGGCGAAACCAGGGGTAGCAGGACCTGGAAGATGGCAATGTTAGGCAGCGCGATCCAGCCCAGCACTCCTTCGCGGGCAAACGCGCCGCGGTGCTTCCATACCGCCTGCAGGATGCCGAACGACCAGCGAAAGCGCTGACGCATCAGCCCGCGCGCGTTTACGGGAGCCTCAGTGTAGGCCAGTGCCAGATCTTCGTATTCGACGCGATATCCCAATTGCAGCAGAGCCATGGTGAGGTCAGCGTCCTCGGCGACGGTATCGGTATGGAAGCCACCCGCCTCGCGGACCGCGGAAACCCGCCAGGCTCCAATTGCTCCGGGCACTACGCTGACCGCGCCCATGGTGTTCAAGGCGCGACGCTCGAAGTTCTGACTGGTGATGTATTCCAGCGCCTGCCAGCGCGTCCAAAGGTTAATGCGATTGCCGACCTTGGCATTGCCCGCGACTGCGCCAACCTTTGGGTTGAGAAAGTGTGGGACCAGGCGGGAGACGGCATCGTGAGCAACCACCGTGTCGGCGTCGATGCCGACGAAGATTTCCTCGTCGCGCAGGTGCTCCAATCCGAAGTTGAGGGCATCGGCCTTGCCCGAGTTCGGCTTGGTCAGGATGAGGACTTTGCCGGTGGCTTCCTCATGCGTAAAGGCTGATTGCGCAACTTCGAGGGTGCTGTCGCTGGATCCGTCATCGATCACGATAACGCGGAGATGGGGATAGTCCGCGGCCAGCGCGGCGCGAATGGTGCGCTCGATTACTTTTTCTTCGTTGAAGGCCGGAATCAGAATCGCAACCTGAGGACGATAGGCAGTTGGCTTCGTCGAGCGTTCCGAAGTGCCTGGGCCAGAGCCGGTCGTAGATGGCGAAAGCGCCGATGAACAGAAGGCGTCCGGTCATGAGTACGTCGCCGACGAAAAAGATCCAGGTGATGATGTTAAAGGTGAGCGGAAAAAGCGCGAAGGCAAAGAGATTCAGCCGCGCGATCCAGCGCTGGTTCGAGGGAATGGGCGGCATAACATCCGCCCGCGTGCGGCCCAGGAGTTCCGAGAGCGGAACGATCTTCAGTCCCTTTTCGCGCGCTCCGGCGATGATTCTGGGCAGAGCCAATACGGTTTGTTCACGATTACCGCCGCCATCGTGCAGACAGGATGATGTTGCCGCAGCGGATGTCGTTGGCGGCGCAGGGCGGGAGATGGTCGAGGACGTCGGCGACGATCTGATCGGCGCTGTGACGGGGATTGTCGCGCCAGTCGTTGGGGTCAACCTTATCGCCAATGGTGACGTAGCCCATGTCCTGCGTGGTCTCGAGCGGGCGGACCTGGTCCTCGGTGTCGGGCTCGGAATCGATCGAATAGGGCGGACGGAACAGGATGGTGCGGATTCCCAGGCGGCTGGCGAAAAGCTGTTCGGTAAGATTGAGTTCGAAGGCGCGCATGAAGCCGCGGGAAATGTTGCTGATATCGGGATGGGTAAAGGTGTGGTTTCCAATTTCATGACCCTCGCGGTAGATGCGCTTAGTCACGTCGGAAAACTTGTCGGCCTGGATGCCGATGAGAAAGAAAGCCGCGGGCGCCTGTTCGCTCTTGAGCACGTCGAGGATCTTGGGCGTCCATTCCGGATCAGGCCCGTCGTCGAAGGTGAGGGCGACCTTGTCCGGGCTCGAACCGTACTTGGCCACGCGGTAGGGCTCGGGTAGAGAATCGAAACTTTGATCTGTGATCAGGCCGGTGGCTGAATCCAAAGTGATGGATCGTTGGCCGTCCGCCGGACGGGCCTCGATGCGCAGGATCTCGCCGTTGCCTTCCATGTCCACATCCTGACCGGGAGGGACGTCCTTCAACTTATTCTCCGCGCCAGATTCGCCGGGCACATCCCAGACCCGCCACAGCGATCGGTCCTCGGAGCCCAGCCGCCACAACGCAAAAGTCTGAATGCCCAGGGATTGGGCAGCGCGCATCTGGTTGAGGGCGGTCACGGCATCGAGAAACCAGATGTCGTGTTGCAGATTGTGCTCATCCAGGTAGCTGACGTGGGGATTCAGGCTGTCGCCGTCAAAGTCCACGTCCGCTTCGGAATCGCGCGCGGTCAGCCACGCATCCTGCACCGAAACATTGATGTCCTTCACTCCGGGCGGCAGCGATCCGTGCGTCGGCTTCTTCACCCAGTCATAACCGTAATTGCCGATGGCTGAGATCAGCTTTTCGCGGGGAATCACCTTGACGGCCGCCTTCAGGTTGTCGGTAAACCAGTCCTGCGAAGCGACCGGGCCGGCCAGACCGGGGGACGGATAGTGCTCGTCATAATTCATCAGCACCACGCCATCCGCATGGGAGGCGACGGCGGCGTAGTTGTATTCCGAGTTGCGAGCCTGGACGCTGACGTACAGCTTCATGCCCTTGGCGTGCAGGTCGTCGGACAGTTCCCGCAAAAGAGCCAGGTAACCCGCCTGACCTTTCTTGGAGAAGGTTTCAAAGTCGATCATCAGCCCGTGATACTTGTCCGTGGCCAGGAAAGCGGCGATCTCACTACGAAAGCGTTCGCGGGCGTCGGCGTCATTCAGAAAAGGAGTGATGTCCACCCAGTCGACGCCGTCAAAATTGTTGACCATGGGGAAGACTTCCATGCCGGTCTCTTCCGACTTAAGGAAGGGCATGACCTTCTCATCCACGGAGCGGACGGTGGAATCCTGGATTACGTCGAAGAATTTGTTGGTTTGTTCGTCGATGCTCTGCAGGCGGCCGTCGGGAGTAATGATGTGCAGCCAGTCGGGGAAGAGCAGATCGATCTGGGGCGCGTATTCGCGCAGAGAGGAAAAACTGGCAGCGTCGTAGGGCACGTAGAAGGCGGCGCGGATACCTTCTTCCGCGTTCAACTTCACCTGAGACGGCGCCGACTTGGACTTGCGATGGCCGCGGTGTGCGGCCGCCAGCTTTCGCCGCTCTTTTGCCTTTTCTTTTTCCTTCTCTTTCAAAGCATGGTATGGCCGCTTCTGCGGCGGAAGCAGCAGATCGGGCAAAGGCTGGCTGCGCAATGCGGTGTAAGCGAAAAAAACGACCAGCAAAGTGATGCTGACGCCAATGACGTCAAAGGCCAGTCGTATCCGCTTCCAGCGAGCCTTGCGAGGATCGTAAAAAACAGGTTGCGCCATGAAAATTGGTGTGCATCCATCCTAAGCTGAGGGGGAAAGACGGTCAATCCAGGGATGTGGGCAGTTTCACGATAACCCGCAAAAAATGCTTGAACCACCAAGGGCACGAAGTATCACGAAGGAAATCTGAAGTTCATTCCTTCGCGGTACTTCGTGCCCTTTGTGGTTAACGGTTTCGAAAACTGCGCGCACATCCTCTGGGGTATATTCTTAGCGTGCGCCAACTTGTGCGCCAACACCTTCGATTCTTTCTTCTGGCCACGCTGGCTGGCGTGGGGCTGCGGCTGCTCTTCATTTTTCGCTTCCCTGGAGTCACCACAGATTCCTTCGTTTATGGCGACATCGCCAAGAACTGGCTGCAGCACGGAATTTATGGCCTGAGCGGTCCGGACGAAATTTCCGCTACCTACATTCGCTTGCCCGGCTATCCCGCTTTTCTGGCTGCGGTGTTTGCCATTTTCGGGATGGAGCACTACCGGGCAGTTTTGATGGTGCAGATGGTCGTGGATATCGGGACGTGCTTTGTGATCGCCGACATGGCGCGGCGACTGATTTCGCCCAGGGCGGCGAAAGCTGCGTTTCTGCTGGCGGCAGTTTGTCCGTTTCTCGCGAGCTATGCCGCTGCGGCACTGACCGAGACCTTGGAAATATTCTTCACCGCGCTGGCTCTCGATTTCGCCATAGCAGGATTAACGACTGCGCGGGGGATGAGTCCGTGGGTTGGTTGCGGGCTTGCGATCGGCGGCGCGATTCTCCTGCGTCCTGACGGCGGCTTGCTGCTGATGGCGATCGAGTTGTATCTGCTGGTGCTGCTAGTGCGCGTGTCGAGTAGCGGGGCGCAAGCCGGACATTCTGCGCCCCACCATCTATCTGCGAACCGCCTTCTTAAGGCGGCCCTCGTTGTCGGGCTGATCTCTCTGGCGCCGCTGGTTCCCTGGGCGTGGAGGAATGTGCACACGTTGCATCGCTTTCAGCCGCTCGCGCCCCGCTATGCCAATGAAGAAGACGAGTTCGTGCCGGCCGGCTTCAACCGCTGGGTCAAAACCTGGATCGCTGACTACTCGTCGGTCGAAGAAATCTACTGGCCTGTACCGGGAAGCACCGTCGATGCCGGCAAACTTCCCGCCCGCGCCTCCGATTCAGAAACGGAGCACCAGCAAACGGTTCAGTTAATAGCGGAATACAATGACGCGCTTCACATCACTCCGGAACTGGATGCCCGATTCGCCATTCTGGCGGATGAACGCATTCGAGCCGCGCCCTTGCGTTACTACGTGTGGCTGCCGCTGTTGCGGGTCGCGGATATGTGGCTGCGGCCGCGTACCGAAACCTTGCCGTCCGACACGCGCTGGTGGGAGTTCAACGACGATGCGAAGTGGTCGGCGCTGGCGGTGACGCTGGGCGTGATCGGCTTGCTGTACTTAGCCATGGCGGCCGTGGGCCTGGTGAAGTGCCGGAACGTTCCATGGCTGGGGCTGTTGCTGATTTTCGTGGTGCTGCGATCTCTTTTCCTGAGCACGCTGGAAAATCCTGAGCCTCGATACACACTTGAGTGTTATCCGGTGGTGATTGTTCTTGCCGCTGCTGCCTGGCAGAGACGCCGCGATGCAGAAGCGCGTCGTTCTTAAATAGAGAAAGGGCGCACCGCTCAGGGGGCAGGCGGACCGCTCAATTTCCGGGCGAGTGCGCGCTCACGCTCGGCGTCGGTTGAACGTCCGAGCTGAGAGTAGGCGTCGGCGAGGAACAGATGCGCCTCCTGAGAGGCGGGCTGCACTTGCGTGGCTTTTTCCAGGTTGTTCAGCGCGCCCAGAGGATTGCCCTGCAAGGTGTAGATCCGCCCCAGCAGCAGGTTGGCGCGAAAGTGGTCGGGATTCACCTGAATCACCTGTTGCAGCAGTTCAACCGCCTCGGGCACGCGCTGGACGCGGGCGTAGACGGAAGCCAGGGAATACTGCGCGTCCGCGAATTTGGGGCGCTTCTTGGCGACGAATTCGAAGTAGGGCACCGACTCCTGCCAGGCGCCAGCCTCGTACAACGTCAGGCCCAGCTCATACTGCGCCTCGGTGGAATCGGGCAAAAGCTTGACCGCCTGGCGCAAGGGGACGACCGCGTCGGAGGCGCGCCCGACTTTTCTCAGCGCGATACCAAGTTGAACGTACGCAACAGAAACCAGGGGGCTATCCTGCAGAACATGTTGGAGCAGAGGAATGGCCTGGGCATAGTGCCCGTCTTCGACGGCAATGATGCCATCTTGCAGGACGTTCGAGATCTCGATCTTGTCCTTCGGATCGGCGCCTTGTAGAGGGTCGGTTGACGCGCCTGAGGAATCCGAGCCGACGTATCCCAGAGCGGTTAAATTTTCGCTTTGCTCGGAGGTCAGCGATTTCTGTTCTGATTTTTCTGGGAAGCTGCTGGTGTCACGATGAAACTGATCGAGTTGAGCCTGCAAAGTCCCGGTTACAGCAGGAGACTTTTCCGCGAGGTTGTGTTCCGCGCCCTGATCCTGTAAGTCGCATCATAAAGCTCCCGCTTGGGGGCGCGAATGAACAGATATTTTCCGGTGCGCATGGCGCGCAGCGCGCTCCAGCCGAATGCCCGATGAGGGTAGTCGGTCTCGGCATAAGCAGGCAGGTCTGCTGCGGCCTTGGTCGATTTCATCTTCATTAATGGCACCAACGATTCGCCCTGAAAAGTTGGGGGGAGCGGCAAACTCAGCATGCTCAATAGAGTCGGGGCAACGTCGACGAGTCGCACCCGGCTCGTTACCCGGCGGCCAGCCAGCAGGGCACCCGGCAACTTGAAAAACAGAGGAACCTGAATGGTCTCGTCGTACAGGAAAATGCCGTGCATGGCCTCTCCGTGCGCGCCAAGCGACTCGCCGTGATCCGACATCATGAGAACCAATGCGCGATCGTATAGACCGCGCTGCCTCAAGTATTGGAAGAGCTTGCCCAAAGAAGCGTCAGCATAGGCAATTTCGCCGTCGTAGGGATCGCGGAAGCGCTTATCGTATGGCGGCGGGGGATCATAGGGCGCGTGCGGATCGTACAAATGTATCCAAATGAAGAAAGGGGACTGGCGGTTCACTTTCAGCCAGGCGATCGCATGTCCAACTACATCGCCCGCCCTGCGCTCGACGTTGTCGTACCGGGATTCCTGGGCGTCCCGCTTCATGTGGAATCCGGCATCGAAGTGATCGAAGCCGCGATCAAAGCCCGGCGCCATATTGCCCTTCGGATCAAGGATGATTGAACCAATGAAGGCGGCGGTGTGGTAGCCGCTGTTATGCAAAATCTCCGGCACGAAAGGTAAAAGCGCGGGCAGTGGGTGGCCGAAGTCAGTGACGGTGTGAAACTGGGGATATGTGCCGGTGAAGATGGTGGCGTGGGAAACCGGTGTCAGCGGCGCTTGCGAGTATGCTCTTTCGAAAACCACGCCTTGACGGGCCAGCACGTCGAGGTTGGGCGTAACCCCACGCTTGGAACCGAGAAATCCCATGCGGTCAGCACGCGTGGTATCGACGGTAATGAAAATGATGTTGGGGGCCTCTGCGTGCGCGGCGAGACTAACACTCAGAATTACGAGCGAGAAGAGGTAACCGGGAGCGACACATAAGAGGCGAAAAGGGAGTTTACCATTTGTAAACTCCCTGGTGGCAAGCTAGGTCGCGAGCCAGAGCGATGGGGTTAGAACGACACTTCCACTCCGAACTGCATGTTGCGTGAAGCCCCCGTAGCCAGGACGGGATTAAACCCGAGGCCCACGTCAGGTGTGGCAAAGTATGTCCCGAAGTCGCTGGCACCAACCTGACCCGTCGAATAAGCGAACATGGCATGATTCAGAACGTTGAACACTTCCCACTTGAATTTCGCGGTAAAGCGCTCGCCGAATTTGAAACTCTTGAATAACCCCATATCAAGCTGCGCAATCCCTGGCTGACGCAGCCGGTTGCGGGTGATATTCCCAAGCGTTCCGGCGGCTGGCGACGAGAACGCGTCTACGTTGAAGAAAGTATCCGCGGCGTTCTTGATGTGGTAGTTGTAGTCCAGCGGCGAGCCATCGTAGTCAGCATAGGTCTCTCTCAATCCTTGATTGGAAGGATCACCCTTGACGTAGACACTAAATGGGCGACCGTCCTGGGCACGGAACAGCGAATTGATGGACCAACCTTCGCCGATAAGTCTCGGCAGGGCGTGAATTCGCGGAGCGTCATAGACGAGAGTGAAATTCACGTTCCATGGAGTATCGAAGTCCGATGGGGCATAACCTTTGTTGACGTCGTAAGGATTCTGGAAATCCGAGAGGAAGGTTCCACCGCGATTGGCCGATCCGGTGTCAAAGGACCTTGACCAGGTGTAGTTCATTTGTGCGGTCAGACCATGCAGGTCCTGAACTTTGTATGAGAGCTGCAGGCTGTCGTAGCGGGAATAGCCATCGTTGTTGAGCTGCAGAATGTGGTCATACTGCGGGAACCGGGAACCAAACGGCTGCCGCGCGCTGTCGCAGGCGTCGGTGCTGATGGGACAGGCATTCAGATCGCGCCAGTTCACCAGATCACTCCCGTACGTACCCACGTAAGCAATACTAAAGGCTGTCTTGAGGCTTACTTGTTGCTCGATGGTCAGATTGTAGGCCTGGTTCATCGGTGTCTTGAAATCAGGCGTTACCTGGACGACGTTAAAGGGTGGCGGCGGATTGGAACCGCTGGTTGCCCCGTAGATATTCACTCCCGGCGCCATGCAAACGAAGGTACCGCACGGCAGGGTGCCGGGAAAGAGCCCCAGGTTTTCAGTGGGCGTGGAACTGATACCGACGGCAAAAATGCCCTCTGCGAACTGCGTATAGAAACCTGAGCGGGCGCCGGCCCACATATTGAAGTACGTCTGCGGCGCCGCGATGGTGCCAAAGTTGGGCAGATCGTAATTCAAAGAATATCCGCTACGCAGAACGGTCTTGCCATTCTTGAAGATGTCCCAGGCAAAGCCAAGTCTCGGGCCGAAATTATTCTTGTCCACGCCGTAAAGCGGCTGCTGCGCCAGGCTTACGAACCCGTTGGCATCGGCCTTGGGACTGTCGGGCAGAAAATTCGCGCCCAGGTTATTCCTTTCGCCCAACGCCCCGGCAACGTCCCAGCGTGTCCCCACTTCCAGCGTGAAATTTGGCTTGATCTTCCAGCTATCCTGGACATAAAGGCCGACCGACTTCTGGAAAATGTGCCGCTCAGTAACCCCGAATGATCTCCCGGCCGAACTGGCCACACCCAAGAGCAGTTGGTTGAGGGTTGCCACGCGCAAGGCTTCAGCATCGCTGGTGGTACCGTCAGAACCGAAGTTGTAGCCAGTCGCGTTGTTGTAGCCGAAGTACAGTGAGGTATGCGCCCGATCTCGCCTCGACTTGGTGTAAGCGTCCTGATATTGTCCACCGATCTTAATCGTGTGGTTCCCCTTGGTCATCGTAAAGTGTTCTTGCCAATCGTACGATGCATCGGGGCGAGTGATGATGGGATAGCCCTGGACCCCACCCACAAGGCTGTATGTCGTGTTTCCGAAGGAATAGTTGTACAGCGCTGGCACACCGAAATTCTCTTTATCCTGCGGACCTGAGCCCAGCGGGCCGGTGTTGAGGCCCAAGGCGCTCGGGTCGATATTGTTGTTGAACCCGATACGCTGGCTGAAGCGCTGATAGCCGAAACGGCTTTCGAGAACTTTATTGGCGCTGATGGTCCAGGTGTAATTGACGCCGGCTAACTGAGCCCGCGAGGGTGCGACCGAGTTCCACATGCTAGAACTGGTGGCCAACGGACCAACTGACGGGGGTACTCCAGGAGCCGACGGCTGATTATTCAGGCTGTCGCCAAACAGGTACTTTACCGACACCCGTTGTGACGGATTGAAGATGTAGTCGAACTTTACGTGGAAGTTGTTCAGATCGAGCGCGTTATTGGCAGATATGTTGACCAGAGCTCCGGGACTCGGGCCGAGGGGAACGAATGAAAGCAGGTTAGCCCCTATAGGGCTGACCGCCGCAGGACCGGTGTTGAGGCAAGCAGCGGGAGTCGGGTCGCCGACACTGTTCGGGTTGATTCCGGTTTGTATACAACCCATGGCATCGTTTATCTCCGCCTGTGCGGGCAAAGTTACCGATGATGGGAACACATCTTTGAGGTGAAACCCCTGATAGGACATGAATACGAACGCCTTGTCCTTAATGATGGGGAATCCTCCAGAGGCGCCAAACTGGTTCAGGCGAAAGGGATTGACCTGGCTGGCAAACCAGTTTCTGGCATCGAAGGCGTCGGTGTGCCGATCCCAAAAAACGTTGCCGTGAACAGCATTGGTTCCACTCTTCAATCCGATATTAATGACAGACCCGCCACGCACTCCGAATTCCACTCCAGGATTGGATTGCACGTTGAACTCGGAGATTCCTTCCAGCGGAATCAACGCTGCAGCCGTACCCGCAATGGCCGCCTGGCCCAATGAGGCCTCACCGTAGTAGCGATCATTGTTGGGAATACCGTCCACGGCAAAATTGTTCGAGGTGGCGCGCTGCCCGTTGATGTTGAGACTTTGAAACCCGCCTCCGGGGCTGCGCTGTACACCGGGCACGCCATCCAAAAGATTATTGAAGTCGCGGCCGTTGTTGGGGAGGTTCGCTACTTCGCGGTCCAGAAATAAGGTGCTGAGCCGGTCTTCCGTGGTCTCGACCAGCGGAGACGTGCTTTCCACTTCGATGGTCTCCGATACCTGTCCAGGCTGGAGCTGAAAATCAGACTGGGTCACCATCGATAGGGCGACCTGAGCATCGCGGGCCGAGGTTTTGAAACCGGACGCAGTGGCCGTAACCTTGTAATTTCCGGGTGGCAATTCCAGGATGCGATAGAAGCCGCCTTCCGAAGTTGTGGCGGAGCGGGTTTCACCGGTGGCTGCGTTGGTCGCGGTGACTTTGGCGTCTTTCACGACCGCGCCGGTGGTGTCTTGCACCGTGCCTGAAATATCGCCGGTGATTTTCTGTGCGGACAGCGGGAAACTGGCCATCAAGAAAAGAATGAGCAAGAAAGATGCGCACCGCAAAGCCCGGTAGCGTTCCATACAGCCCCCTCGTTATGTCAACAACTGTAAGGCGAGTTCTGATGGCCGGAAGTCTAGTCGGCAAGCCAAGCAACTATCAAGAATAAAAAACTGTTGCGACTGATATGACTATCAGTCAATAGAGACATAACACCCTTAACATTGTGAACGATAGCGGGGTGTGGGACACAGAATGAAACTGCTCTAATGATCCACGGCGAGACGAAAGGCCTTCAACTCAGAGGGGAATCGCTCATGCGGAATCGAGTGCGAACGTGCTCGGAAAGGAGTTCGATTGCTCCGCGGTTGGCGACCGGATCGGCTTGCGCCAGATACTTCATAGCTTCCACCAGCAAGCGCTGGCCGTCCACATAGCGGGGATCGGTAGTGCGCTCGCGGCGCTTGCGTCCAATCTTGGGAGGAACCGGGATGGTAAATACTTTGGCCATGCAATTCGGGTGTCCGATGTGATTTTTGAAGTTACCCCAGCAGTATAGCCTCCCGCTATGGGATTTTCAGCCCCAATATTCAGATTCTGGTAGAGATTTTCTCAGCCCTGTGGGGATATCACCTTGGTCTTGCCTGTGGTTTTCAGCTTGAAAACGGAGTCAGGAATCTTTTCGTTGATCTTTATATCGGAATACTTGGCAAGACGGTAGTCGCCCGAAACTCCGAAGAAAAACTGCTGTTGCAGGGAAATTCCCCGGGCGGGATCGATCCATAAGAAGATGTGGTCGACGTTGTTGCGCACGTTGGCGGCCTTGGGAACAAGTTCCAGCTTGGCCGTATCCAGGCCGTCGACTTTTTCGCTGCCGAGGGACTTGACGTCAAAGGATTTGAGCAGGTCGTGGCCGCGGCCGCCAAAACCCAGAACCAGAAAACTCTCCACTTCCTCGCGGTTCTTGCCCGTGCTGTAAACCGTTACCTGCTCGATCTTGGGCTGGTAGACCTGCACCCGGGAGCCGTTGAAGAGAACATACTTCTGATCGGGCTGAGTGATGTCAGCCGCCATCTGGATTTCGTTTCCGGCGCGCCGGAAATAAACTCTTCCCTTTTGCTCTTCGTGTTCGTCCACCACTTTTTGATATTGATCCCAGACCACATCGGCTTCGGTGGTGTGGAAGTTCGCTGCCGCCGTGTCCATCTGGCCGAGAACGCGCTCCAGGGCAGCATTAGATGGGGAATCGGCGGGCGCTTGCGCCCAGGAGAAAGGGACCAGACAGACAGCCGTCAGAAGCAACCAGCGAAGTGACTGCACTTTCATGTTCCGCCTCGCCGAGTACCAACTGGAGCGGTACGGCTACTCCTTGTGTACCCAGACCTTGTAGGTCAGCACGCGCCCCTGACGATCGCGCACAGCTTCGTATCGGGTGATGCTTACTTCCCCTGAGATCGGCTCCACAATTCGCAGCAGTTGTGCCCGCACGGTTGCGTCATCTTTTCCGGAGATGGCAGCGCCGTCGATCTGATATATGAATTGGCCGCCCGCCTCCGGGGTAACAACTACTCCGGTAGGATGCGGATTGCGTTCCACCGGTTTGTCATGGAAGTTGATCCAGTACGGGGAGAAAAAAACGAACAGCAAAATGAGCGTGACCATGACGTCATATTGGATGGTGCCGCGCTCGTAGGACCAAAGAATGTAGTCGCGGATTGTGCGCCAGAACCTGATCATAGGCACGGCGGGAGCGTCGACGATGGTTGTGTTCATCCTGGTCCCGGACAACTCTGCCCCGGACAAGTCTAGGCTCTGCTGCTTACCTTGGCAAACCCAACCTGCACGCATCGCCGGTCGCGACTATGCCTTTTTTGGTCCGATGCGATCCGTGCCCATCGCCGCCTGCAAGGCCTCCGGGATTTTGATACTGCCGTCGGCCTGCTGGAAATTCTCCACGATCGCCACCCAGGTGCGGCCGACCGCCAGTGCGCTTCCGTTCAGGGTGTGAACAAACTCGGTCTTGTTCTTGCCTTCGGGACGGTAGCGGATGTTTGCCCGGCGCGCCTGGAACGACTCGAAGTTGGAGCACGAAGAGATTTCGCGGAAGAGCTGCTGCCCGGGGAGCCAAACCTCGATGTCGTAGGTCTTGGCGGAAGAAAATCCCATGTCGCCGGTGCTGAGCGCCACGACGCGGTAGTGTAAGCCGAGCTTTTGCAGAACTTCCTCGGCATCGTGAGTCAGCTTCTCCAATTGCTCGTACGAAGTCTCCGGCCGCGCGAATTTGACCAGTTCGACTTTCTGAAACTGATGTTGCCGGATGATGCCGCGCACGTCCTTGCCATACGAACCGGCCTCGCTGCGGAAGCAGGGAGTGTAGGCAGTAAGCGAAATCGGCAGGCGGGAAGCTTCCAGCACTTCGTCACGATAAAGATTGGTGACCGGGACTTCCGCCGTGGGGATGAGCCAGAGATCGTTTTCCCCATGAGGCACGCGGAAAGAATCAGAAGCAAACTTCGGCAACTGCCCGGTGCCGTACATGCACTCTGAGTTCACCAGATAAGGAGGCAGGACCTCGGTGTAACCGTGCTGTCGGGTGTGCAGATCGAGCATGAAGTTTGCCAGGGCACGCTCCAGTTTGGCGCCCTGATCCATATACACCGCGAAGCGCGCACCTGAAAGTTTGCTGGCGCGTTCCAGGTCGAGAATGCCAAGCTGCTCGCCAAGTTCCCAGTGCGGCTTGGGCGTGAAGTCGAATTTGGGCGGCGTCCCCCAACGGCGTACTTCGACGTTGTCTTCGGGGGTCTTTCCCACGGGAACGCTCTGTGGGGCAGGTTGGGAATACCGGCGAGGGTGGTTTGCAGGTTGGCCTCGAAATCCGCGGCCACTTTTTCCAGGCGCTGGATCTGCTCGCGTAATTCCTTGGTTTCGGACATTTGCGCCGTGGCGTCTTGCCCGCTTTTCTTTAACTTTGCGATTTCTTCCGATGCGCGATTGCGCCGGGCCTTCATGGTTTCGGCTTCGGTAATGGCGTGGCGCCGCTGGGCATCGACTTCGAGGAAGTCCTTCAACACCAGCGCCGGATCCATGCCACGCTGA
Source organism: Terriglobia bacterium (assembly GCA_963734265.1). Lineage (GTDB taxonomy): Bacteria > Acidobacteriota > Terriglobia > Terriglobales > Acidobacteriaceae > JAIQFF01. The sequence continues at coordinate 181,772 of CAVTGN010000002.1, read as the reverse complement.
CGTAGTTTTTCCTCGACCAACGGCAGGTTGTTGCGGACGAAGTTGAGATCAAGCATGAAGGTAACTACTGTATCGAAAAAGAGGCAAGGAGTGCACGTCGCCTTTCTTGCATTGGCCCTTGGCGCGCGGATCATCCACGGTGATGGGGCGTCATCGTCGAGCACCCGCCGGCTTCAGCCCGGTGAGGGATCTTGCGCGGATCGGCACGAACCTCGCTGCGGAGCCGCTCCACGCCAGATCCTTCGCGGCCTGAAGGCCGCTCAGGATGACGGCCACAAAAGAAACGGCCGCAAGAAACGCGGACGCGAGGAACACGGCTGCAAGTAAAACCGGCAGGCTGTAAACTACCGCGATGCGATTCTCCCCTCGCGCCATCACGCTTCGGATTTCTATTGTGCTTTTGGGTCACGAGTGCATTCGGTTCGGCGTACAACGCCAGGCCCAAACTTGTAGTCATCATCGTGATTGACCAGTTTCGCGGCGACTATCTGGAGCGTTATCACGACCAGTGGGGCGAAGGCGGGTTCCGTCTTCTGATGGATCATGGGGCGAATTTCACCGACTGCAATTACAACTACGCCAACACGCGAACCGCTCCGGGGCATGCCACCCTGCTGACCGGGGCGTACACCAATGGCCACGGCATCCTGGCTAACGAGTGGTGGGACCCGCAGAAAAAGGCTATGGTCGCCGCAGTGGACGATGATCAGATGAAACTGGTCGGCGTTCCGGGCGGCGCATCCGGGGCTTCGCCTCACTACCTGCTTGCCGACACCCTGGGGGACGAACTTAAGCTGGCGACGCAAGGCAAGGCTCGGGTCTTTGGCATCGCGCTCAAGGATCGGGCTTCTGTCATCCCGGCTGGCTTTGCGGGCGACGGCGCTTACTGGATCGACCGGCAAACCGGCACCTGGATCACTTCCACCTACTATCGCAATGAACTTCCGAAGTGGGTCCAGGATTTCAACGACGGCAAGAGGACCGAGAAGTATCTGAATCAGGAATGGAAGGACAGCAACGGAACCGTCTTGCGCACCACCAAACCTGTGGAGGGGAAGCAAGGCAGCTTTTACGAGCTGGTCGGTTCCACTCCCCTGGCCAACGACTACGAATTTGAATTTGCCAGGGAATTGATCACCTACGAAAAACTGGGCAACGGGCCGGCCACCGATCTGCTCGTCATTAGTTTGTCGGCCAACGATATTCTTGGCCACAAGGTTGGCCCCGATTCTCCGGAGATGCAGGCCATGGCATTGGCGCAGGATCGGCAACTGGCCGGATTCTTCGATTTTCTCGGACACCAGCTTGGACTGGCCAACGTATGGATTGCGCTCTCGGCCGATCACGGAATAGCGCCTGTGCCCGTGGTGGCTGCCGCGCTGCACATTCCCGCGTCAAATGTCTCCGGCGACAAACTGCGCAGCCAGATGAATAGCGCTCTCTCGACTCGATTTTCTCATCCGGCTGAATATCTGAAAGCCTTCGAATATCCCGTGGCCTGGCTGAATTCGGATGCCTTCACGGCTTTAAAGATGAAGGAAGAAGACGCTGAACGCGACGTGGGAGAGGCTTTGAAGCAGGTCGGCTTGCGCGCTTATTACACGCGCTCCCAGTTGGAGCGGGGAGACGCTCCCAACACGGAAATCGGATTGAAGTATCTGCACAGCTATTCGTCACTCGGCGGATGGTATGTGCTGGGCGTTCCGCCACCATTTACGATTGGCTTCGTGGGCGGAACCGATCACGCTACCCCGTACACCTACGACACTCATGTGCCTCTGGCGTTCTATGGCCTCGCTTTCCAGCCGGGAACTTATCGCACCCACGCTGAACCTGTGGACCTGGCGGCGACTCTGGCTTCACTCCTTGGCATCAACGCTCCCACTCACGCGGTGGGCCGGGTCCTGACCGAGGCACTGGCGCCGCCGCGCCGCACGGCGAATTCCGGCCGCAGCGGCGAGGATCGGAGCTCGCCCGCCGTGGAGGGGGAGAACGTCAGAAAAGGCGTAATTCAGGCCGCTCCGTCCGAAGCCTCGAACATGGCGCAGGTCTCGCGATGAACTCTCCAGCCACCGCTCCCGCTCCTGATCTCAGCGTCAGCTTCGCCGGCATCAAGCTGAAAAATCCCGTGATTGCCGCCAGCGGAACCTTTGGCTACGGCGTTGAGTTTGAAGATGTGGTGCACCTCAATAAGCTCGGCGGTTTTGTGGTCAAGGGACTTTCGGCCGAACCGATGGCCGGCAATCCGCCTCCGCGCCTGTATGAAACCCCGGCGGGAATGTTGAATGCCATCGGACTGCAAAACATCGGCGCGCGCGCCTTCATCGACGAAAAGCTGCCCAAGCTGCGCAAGATGAAAAATATCGTGGTCTTCGCCAACGTGTTCGGCTACAGCCGCGAAGAGTACGAGCGAACCATAGAAATATTGAATGAAGGCGAGGATATTGCCGCCTACGAGTTGAACGTGTCTTGTCCCAACACGGTGGCGGGCGGAATCCATTTTGGCAGCGACACCCGGTCGCTCGATGAGGTGGTGAACACCGCCAAGCGGATATCGCGGCGTCCGCTCATCGTGAAGCTTTCGCCAAATGTGACCAGCATCGCCCAGATGGCGCGTGTGGCCCAGGATGCGGGCGCGGATGCGATCTCGCTGGTGAATACGTTTGTGGCCATGGCCATCGATCCCGAAACTCGCAAGCCTCGCATCGCTAACGTCACCGCCGGACTGTCCGGCCCGGCGATAAAACCAATTGCCCTGCGCATGGTGTACGACGCGTCCAGGGCAGTTGAGATTCCGGTCATCGGCATGGGCGGAATCTCGACCGCAGCGGATATTGTCGAGTTCATGCTGGCCGGCGCCACCGCGGTGCAGATCGGAACCGCCAGCTATTGGGACCCGGTCGCGACCGAGAAGATTGCCGGCGAACTGGAAAGCTGGTGCATGATGCACCGGGTTGAGCGCGTGTCGGCACTGACCGGCGGTTTGATCGTGGAGTGAGGTTGGCGTCCGTGATGGGCGGGCGAGACGCCCGCCGGACAGCCGGCGGGACGCCGGCGCTACTGTCGCGGGATCGTTTTCACCGCCGCCATACTGCCAGGATCGCTCCCATCACCAGATAGCACACCAGTTGATAACCCGTATTGATCAGATACAGTTTGGTTGACTGGTTGCCGAATAGTTTGGCGGTCAACTGCACCGTGGTCACAAAACCCAGCCAGACTGCGAAGCCGACTTTCATCCCGTAGAGCGGCGTATTGATCCAGGCGACATGGATGATCTTGGCCAGAACGAATGCGCTCACCAGACTGGCGACAAAAGATATGCCATAGCTCTTGCCGGCGCTCTTTTGCATCTCCTGCATTTTGGCTTTGTCGTCGGGGTTGTAGCCCATCTCGACCATCCAGGGACGAGCAAACAGCATGGGTGAGTACCACAGGAAGCCAACCACCATGGTGGCAACGGCAGCGACCAGAACAGACCACAGGTTGACAGTCATAAACGTCATAGGATGTTCTCCGTAGGGCGAATCGAGGCGAGACATGGTATGCCAAATTCGCCCGGCTGGAAACTGCTTTCCGTGGGCACCTGCCCCGGCGGCGCCGATGTCACTTTCCAGAGCCCAGAACATCTAATAAATACCGATATAATTCAATCGAGGAGTCTCACTCATATGGCCAAAGCCACATTTGCCGCTGGCTGTTTCTGGGGAGTCGAAGCCACGTTCCGCCAATTGCCGGGAGTGATTGCAACCCGCGTGGGATATACGGGCGGGCACTTCGCCAATCCCACCTACAAGGATGTCTGCAGCGATAACACCGGCCACGCCGAAGCCGTGGAAGTCGAGTACGATCCCGCGAAACTCTCCTACGACAAGCTGCTCCAGGTATTTTGGGAGAACCACGACCCTACGCAGCTCAACCGGCAGGGCCCTGACTGGGGATCGCAATACCGTTCGGCGATCTTCTTTCACACTCCGGAGCAGGAAAGCGAAGCCAAGCTTTCCAAGGAGCAACTGGAGAAATCCGGCCGCTTCAAGAAGCCAATCGTCACGCAGATTGTTCCCGCGGTGACGTTCCACCCTGCTGAGGACTATCACCAGCAGTATCTGGAAAAGCGGGGCCTGGCGACCTGCCACATAAAGTAAGGAGCATCATGTGGGCGCGAGCGTGACGCTCGCGCCCACATTTTCTTCCCATATTCTGCCCCTGCAGTTCTTGCATACAAACCAATGTCGGCATGAAACTCCATGTGTGGAGCCACAAGCAGCCATGTGGGGGCAGCCGCCCTCGGCTGTCCGGTCGAGCAGAGACTCGACGGGTTTTCCTGCTACGCGAAATACCGGTATGAGAAAAGGCGGAGCGTTGCTCCGCCGGACAGCCGAGGGCGGCTGTCCCCACGTGGTCTCGGGTAATTTCGAAGCGCACGAGCGGGACGCTCGCGCCTACATTGAACCCGGTATAATTCCACGTTCTGCGGGTGAGGAGAGTTCATGACTTTTTCGGGGCGGGTTGCGCTGGTGACGGGTGCATCGCAGGGCATCGGCCACGCTTGCGCGTTGAAGCTGGCCCAGTCTGGGGCCACGCTGGCGCTGGCGGCGCGCAGCCAGGAAAAGTTGCAGGAACTTGTCCAGCAGATTGAAGCCGCCGGGGGAAAGGCGGCAGCTTTTCCGCTCGACGTCGGCGACGAGGAGCAAATCAAATCCGCCTTCAAGGCGGTCATTGCGCAATTCGGCAAGATCGACATTCTGGTAAACAACGCCGGCATCACCCGCGACCAACTGGTGATGCGCATGAAGCGCGCCGATTGGGACAGCGTGCTCAATACCAATCTGACCTCGGCATATCTCTGTACTCAGCAGGCGATCAGTTCGATGTTGAAGCAACGCTGGGGGCGGATCATCAACATCACTTCGATTTTTGGCCAGATGGGTCAGGCCGGACAGGCGAATTATGCGGCTTCGAAGGCGGGGTTGATTGGACTGACCATGGCCATTGCCCGCGAAGTGGGTTCACGCAACATTACCTGTAACGCGGTGGCTCCGGGATTCATCGAAACCGCCATGACCTCCGGACTGGGCGAAGACTTCAAGCAGAATGCGGTGAAGATGATTCCCCTCGGTCGCGTGGGTTCGCCCGATGATGTAGCGAGCGCGGTGGCGTTTCTGGCGTCCGACGAAGCTTCATACATTACCGGGCACGTGCTGAACGTGAACGGCGGCATGCTCATGGGCTAGTATCTTTCTTGACTTGGTTGCTGGCGTTTGTTGGTTAGCGGTGCCGGGCGAAGTGATCTAACCGCAAAGGTCGCAAAGGACGCAAAGTGGAGCCGGGTAGCAAATCTAAGGAATGATCCGATCGTGAATCCCAGACTTACCCTGAGGCAAGCGCAATCACCCGCCCAGATTGCCCAGGCCCGAGAACTCTTTCTCGAGTACGCCGAATCGCTTGGCTTCAGTTTATGTTTCCAGAGCTTCGATCAGGAACTGGCAGGACTTCCTGGAGACTACGCCCCTCCGACCGGCCGGTTGCTGGTGGCCGAATATCGCGACCAATTGGCGGGCTGCGTCGCTTTGCACAAACTGGAATCCGGACTCTGCGAAATGAAGCGGCTCTACCTGCGCCCGCAATTTCGGGGCAAAGGGTTGGGACGGGTGCTGGCGGAAGCGGTCATCGCGGAGGCTCGCACCCTCGGTTATCCTAAAATGCGACTCGACACCGTGGAGCCGGTGATGCCGAATGCCGTAGCCATGTATCGCAGGCTCGGATTCGTCGAGATTGAACCCTATCGAGCCAACCCGATCGCCGGCGCGTTGTACATGGAGCTGGTTTTGTAGAGCCGGGCGCTCTTGCAAGAATCGAGTTAACGCAAACAGGCGATTGGCGCGCTCCAGCCGGCAAAGGTTCTCGTCCCTACCTTCATCACCACTCCTGGTGCAACGAAATTGTTCTTGCCAGAAGGTACTACTCTGGTTACTATGCACGTCATCACCGGGGGCTTGTCTTGGTTGCTTTCTCTATGAACATCGGCGAGACCATTCGCAACTACCGGCTGCAAAAAGGCATGTCCCAGGGCGACATTGAAAAGCGTACCGGGCTATTGCGTTGCTATTTGTCGAGGGTAGAGAACGGGCACACCATCCCATCGCTCGACACGCTGGCCAAGATCGCCGGCGCCATGGAAATCGCGCTCTCGCAATTCTTCTCCGAATCCGGACACACCAACGGTTCCAAGAACCTGCCGCAACTCTCCGACGACGAAGTCCGCTTCCTGAGCCAGATCCGCCGCTACTCCGTCAGTCTCAACGACAGCGACCGCAAACTGGTGCTGGCCATGGTCAAGAAGATGGCAGCGAAGTAAGCTGTCAGCTCTCAGCTATCAGCCTTCAGCTAAAATCGCTACCGTACAGGTCAGAAGTGGAATACCGCCTTTTTGGGGCTCGGGTGAAAACTGATAGCTGATGGCTGACAGACTGATAGCTGTTTTATCGAAAATCAGATCTCAGTTTTTAGTTATCAGTTATCAGTTGACCTCATTCGGCTTTTGGGCTCTTGCTGAAGTCTGATAGCTGAGAGCTGACAGCTTTAGGTACTTTCGTTCCATCCCTCTCGTGACCCACGGGAATCTCGTCCACTGGGCGGCGAACCCCTACACTGTCGGCTGGAGATCCCGGGTGACAATCGACGAAGAATTGAGCCAACTGGACTCGCATCTGCGCCGGCTGAAGATCGAGTACGAGATTTTCTTCAGCAATCCGACCAAACGGCCTCCCGCCGATATTGAATGGAAGGTGTTGGCCCTGCTGCGCAAGTTCAGCGATGGCACCCGCATGAGCTTTTCACAGCGCTTCCGCTACAACGAAATTGCGCAACGCTATGCCATCTACAGCGACCTCTGGCGCAAGAAGAGCCGGATTCGCGAAGAAGGCTACCGCCGTCCGCAGGACGCGCTGCTTTCTGTCCAGGGAGTGCGCCTGGCGGAACACGAACCGGAGCACAAGGTTTACGGAGTCGGTCATATTGCAGCGGAAGGCGCAGGGGCGGAAGCAGTTGCCGCGACGGGCGCGGCCGCCGCTGCCGCTCGGGAGGAAAAGCCGTTCAGCGTGCAGTGCGGCAATCCCCTCGCAGAGCGCGATCAGGTGCGAAAGCTTTACCAGGCGCTTGCCGAGGCCAAGAAGAAATCCGGGGAAACTGTCTCCGGCAACCTCGACAGTTTTTCGTCCTTCGTGCAGAAGAAGACCGAGCAGATCCGCAAACAATACGGCTGCGAGGCGGTCGAATACACGGTCGAAATGCAGAACGGTCAGGTCAAGCTGAAAGCAAAAGCGAAGACCTAGTCGTCGGACGACAGTCGTTGTCGTTGTCGTTGGCCCGGCACTGCAGGCATCCCACTTAGTCATTCATCTGCCACCGATTCCGAAGTGGCAGTCTAGCGAATCTTGTTTTTGGCCAAAGGCCAACGACCACGGACCAACGACTGCTGTTAGAATTTCTTCCTGCCTTTCCCAGGCACAATCCCTTTTCCATTCGAGGTCTGCCATGTCCGCGACCCAGACGAAAATTCGGCGTGCCATTCTGAGCGTAACTGACAAAACCGGATTGGTGGAGTTTGCCCGCAAACTGGCCGGCATGGGAGTGGAACTCATTTCGACCGGCGGCACTTCAAAGATGCTGCGGGATTCCGGCGTGAGCGTGAAAGACATTTCCGAACTCACCGGCTTCCCGGAAATGCTGGACGGGCGGGTGAAGACTCTGCACCCCAAGGTGCATGGCGGCATCCTGCACCGGCGCGAAAATGCGTCGCACCGCAGCGCCGTCGCCGAACATGGCATTGAGCCGATCGACATGGTCGTGGTCAATCTTTACGCCTTCGAGAAAACCGCGGCCAAGCCGGGCGTGCCTTTTGAAGATCTCATCGAGAACATCGATATCGGCGGACCATCGATGATCCGCTCCGCTGCCAAGAATTTTCAAGACGTGGCCGTAGTCACTTCGCCCGGCGATTACGACGCGATTGCGGAAGAGATGGGCAAATCCGGGGGCCAACTTTCCGCGACCACAAAATGGCATCTGGCGCAAAAGGCTTTCGCGACCACGGCGGCCTACGATTCGGCTATCGCATCCACGCTGGAGCGGGTGAGCGCCAATGGACATTTCGAATTTCATCCCGACGCCGGCTTTCCGGAAAACCTGCGCTTGTCATTCCACAAGGTGATGGATTTGCGCTACGGCGAGAACCCGCACCAGAAGGCTGCCATGTACTCCGACGGCTCGGACAGTGGCGTCGCCAATGCCCGCCAGATTCAGGGCAAAGAGCTTTCCTATAACAATATCGTCGACCTGCAGGCCGCATGGGAATTGGCCCAGGAATTCGATGAGACGGTTTGCGCCATCATTAAACACACGAACCCGTGCGGCACGGCGACGGGTGAGTCACTGGTTGAGGCTTACAAGAAAGCCCTGGAATGCGATCCGGTATCAGCCTTCGGAGGAGTCATCGGCGTGAATCGGGTTGTGGATGGCGAGGCGGCGGAAGAAATGGCCAAGCTCTTTCTCGAAGTGATCGCCGCGCCGGGTTTTGACGAGGCCGCCAAGGCAAAGTTCGCTAGCAAGAAGAATCTGCGCCTGGTGGAAATCGCCAACGCTCCGCAGAAGTGGGTATTGAAAAATGTCTCCGGGGGAATCCTGGTGCAGGACACGGACGTTCGCCCGCTGGGGGAAGCCGATCTGAAGGTGGTCACGAAACGGCAACCTACACCGGAGGAGAAACGCGCCCTGTTATTTGCCTGGCGAGTGTGCAAGCACGTGAAGTCCAATGCGATTCTGTATGCCCGGGACGGGCAGACCGTCGGAGTCGGCGCCGGACAGATGAGCCGCGTGGATTCCTGTAAGATCGGAGCCATGAAAGCCGTCCTGCCCTTGAAGGGAACGGTGGCAGCCTCCGATGCGTTTTTCCCTTTTCCGGACGGGGTGGAAGAAATCGCGAAAGTAGGCGCAAGCGCGATCATCCAGCCCGGCGGATCAGTTCGCGATCAGGAAGTTATCGAGGCCGCCGACCGGCTTGGCTTGGCCATGATCTTCACCGGAGTGAGGCACTTCAGGCACTAGCGGCGGCACTAGCTTGGGATGCGGCCTGGAGATCGCGGCGCCGTTTGCTCTCTTAATTCAGTATCAGTGCAGCACGGGGGTAGCATTGGTGGCGATACAAACCCATTTGCCTTCTTTGAAAATCCAGGTATCGACAAAGCGCTCTCGCCGCACATAAGACTTGCCTCCCTCGACTCCTTTTGCCCTGAATACTCCGGTGGCGACAGCGGTATTTCCGAAAACCCGCACGCTCATCGATTCAGGAGCCACTTGCTGCTCCTGGGAGTTGGACGCGGTGACGCTGGCCAGGAACTCGGCTTTGGTCTGCACCGAGCCGTCATCGTTAATAAGCACAATATCTTTGTCGAGGATGGCGTCCAGGGCCCGCTTGTCGCCGAGCTTGTAGGCCTGGTTCCAGGCCTTCTCCAGGGCAATGATCCTGGATTGAACACCATGTTCGCTGTCGTCCTGCGCATAAAGGAGCATGGGGATGGCGCAAAACAAAACCAACAACAAAAGTGTCAACCTCATCAGTGGCCCTCTGATACCGCAGTATAGGGATTATCTTGCTGAAAGTCGGCCAGTTTGTCGCGTTCCCCGTTAGCAGTCAGTCACCTGGGTCGGGTGGCGAGGCTCGGAAATCGTTAATCGAATGGCTCAGTCAGATAGGCGGGTTGGATAAACCGGTCTAATCAATCCGGGTCTAATCATCCGGGTCTAATCATCTAAGATCAGTGGTCAGTTTTCAGTTCTCAGTTGTCAGTGGGGTGGCGGGAACCATTCGTCCCTGTACTTCTGATCGTTGCTTCTGGCGGTTCCGCAACCGGCTTTTTCGCCTTCTGTTGTCAACACGGTTTACAATCATAAGAAGCACCCGCCCGCAGCGGTTCGGCATCCAATCGCTATGGTTCAGGGAAGCCGAAGGTTCTCGATGAAAAGTATTTATTGCACTCTTATTTTGCTGCTGGTTGGGGCTATTCCTTCCGTCGCGCAGACCCCGGCCGCCGACGCTAAACCGGCACCCACGCCCACACCTCGCAAACTGGACAAAGCCGCCGCCTACTACCACTACACCCTGGCGCACGTTTACGAGGAACAGGTAGCCGTATATGGCCGCAGCGAGTTGGCCAATAAGGCGATCGAGGAATATCGCCTGGCGATTGAAGCCGATCCTACCTCCGAATATCTGACCTCCGCCCTGGCCGAACTCTACGCCAAGACCGGGCGCATCCGCGACGCAGTGATGGAAGCCCAGGACATTCTGAAGCGCGATCCCAATAACCTGGAAGCGCACAAGCTGCTGGGGCGCATCTACTTGCGTTCTCTGGGCGATATCCAGGCCGGACAGGGCTCCCAGAACGTTCTCAAGCTGGCCATCGATCAGTACGAGCAGATCATCAAGATCGAACCGGACGACGTGGACGATCACCTGTTGCTCGGCCGTCTGTATCGTTTGAACAACGATTTACAGAAGGCTGAGGGCGAGTTCAAGACTGCGGTCAAACTGGATCCAAGCTCGGAAGAAGCCGTGACCACGCTGGCCTATCTCTATAACGAAGAAGGCGACACCGCGCGGGCCGGCGAAGTGCTCAGTTCCATCCCCGACGCGGCCCGCTCCGCCAAGCTGTATTCGGCGCTGGGTTACACCTACGAACAGCAGAAGCAGTACAAGAATTCGATCGAAGCCTACCGCAAGGCGATCGAACTGGACCGCGAGAATCTGGACGCAATCCGCGGGCTGGCCCAGAACCTCACGAATGACGGTCAAACCGACGCCGCGCTCGAACAGTACAAGATCATCGCCGATGCGAATCCGGAAGACTGGCAGACGTATCTCCGCATCGCGGAAATCTATCGCAAGAGCGGCAAGTTCGACCTGGCGCTGGAGAGCCTGAAGAAGGCCCAATCCATGCAGCCGGATTCGCTCGAGGCCCCGTACAACATCGCGGCGGTTTACCAGGCGCAGGGACGTTACGACGAAGCCATCCAGGTCATGCAGGACTTGCTCAAGAAGAGCGAGAAGACCGACAACAGCTATTCCCAGGCCGAGAAGAATAATCGCTCGGTCTTTCTGGAGCGTTTAGGCACGATCTACCGCGACAATAACAACGATGCCGCGGCGATTGAGACCTTCCGGAAAATGCTGGCACTCGGCGACGAAAATGCCGAACGCGGCTATCAGCAGATTATCGATACCTACCGCGAAGCCAAGCAGTGGCAACAGGCCACGGACACCGCCAAGGAAGCGGTGCAGAAGCTGCCCAACAACCGGGCGCTGAAGATGGTTTACGCCGCTCAGCTTGCCGACATGGGACAGGCCGACGCCGGCTTGCAGCAGGTGAAATCCCTGCTCAAGGGCACGCCCGAGGATCGTGACGTTTACATCACTCTCTCCCAGATGTACAGCCGGCTGAAGCGCTGGCCGGAAGCCGAAGAAGCGCTCGACAAGGCGGAGCCGCTCTCTACCAAGGACGAAGACAAGCAATACATCTACTTCCTGCGCGGCTCGACCTACGAGCGCCAGAAAAAATACGAGCCCGCGGAAGAGGCGTTCCGCAAGGTGCTGTCCGGCGATCCTCAGAATGCGACCGCACTCAACTATCTCGGCTACATGCTGGCGGATCGCGGCGTGAAGCTGGAAGAGGCGCTGGGCATGATCAAGAAAGCCGTCGATCTCGACCCCTCAAACGGCGCATACCTCGACTCGCTGGGCTGGGCCTACTTCAAATTGGGCAAATACGAACCGGCGGAAGACAGCCTGATCAAAGCCTCACAGCGTATTGGGACCGACCCGACGGTGCAGGATCACCTCGGCGATCTCTACCAGAAGACCGGGCGCCTCAAGCTGGCAGCGGCGCACTGGGAACGGGCACTCAACGAGTGGAACAAGACCGTAGCCGCGGAAGTCGATCAGAACGACGTGGCCCGGGTGCAGAAGAAACTGGAATCCGCCAAAATGAAGCTGGCCAAGGAAGATTCCGACAACAAGTAGCCAGCACAAACCGTGTGGGCACGAGTCTTCGAGTTCAGGCCGAGCGCAAAGCTGCTCGGCTTTCTTTTTGTTTGAGCCGAAGTCAAAATCATCACTGTGAGTCGTCGATCATGAATTCTGGAGACGGCAAATGAGCCTTGACCTGCTCATCCGGCAAGCCACACCAAGCGATGTCCCCGACATCCTGCGCCACCGGCGCGGCATGTACGAGGATATGGACTACAACGACGCGCAGGCGCTTTCCGCGATGCAATCCACCAGCGCGCCGTATCTGACCACGGCGCTGGCCAACGGTTCGTTCCGCGGCTGGCTGGCGCTCGAGGGAGAACGAGTCGTGGCCGGTGGCGCGATTCTGATCAGCCCCTGGCCAAGTCATCCCTATGATCTGGAATGCCGCCGAGCCACAATCCTGAATGTCTATGTCGACCCGGAGTTCCGCCGAAGAGGCATCGCGCGCCGATTGATGCAAACCATGATCGACTGGTGCCGCGAGCAGGGCTTTGCGGCTGTCTACCTGCACGCCAGCAAGAACGGGAAGCCGTTATATGAAGCTCTCGGCTTCGAACCCACCACCGAAATGCGACTGAAGCTGAAAGAAGTCAGCATTTAGCTATCAGCACTCTTCCCCTCAGCTTTTTTCCGGCCACGCTCCCAGCAGGCGGCGGACGTCCACCAGTTGCGCCAGGTGATAGGCGTTGTGATCGGCCACCAGCAAGGCTTCGCGCAGGATGGTCTGGCCTTCGCCCCAGGGAATACGTGCGTGTAAGTCGGTTTTCGGATTGGTGACCAGGTTCTGCATGGCCTTCAGGTCTTTGCGGAAATCCTTGATGCTTGCGGTCCAGGCAGCCGCACTGGGCGGAGCATCGCTGCGTGGCCAGTAGCCTTCGGGCCATGCGGGGGAGACGTGTTTCCGGTTGCGGCTGAAATCGAGGATGTCACGTTGCGCAATGCGCAGATGTTCCAGCAGCATCCACGGCGAGTGCGGCAGGCCGGGCGGTTTTTGTCCTCGCAGTTGCGGCGGGATTCCTGCGATGACGTCGTCAAAACCCGCGTGAGCGTTGCCGCCTTTGAGCAGGTCAACCAGATGCTGGCGTAGAGAGCGTTCCGAGTTCACTTTCATATTTGGCATCCCTGGGAATTAGAGCCGATTGGTGACGGGCCTCCACACCGGTGTGGACGCTCGCGGCTGTTTTAGATTTTAGTTGCTTCATCCGGTTTCTCGCCACGGTAGACGCGGGCGATTCCCCGCACCAGGCGGCGCAGGGGCAGGCCTGTCTTGACGTCGGCAAAGAAAATCTCTCCGGTGCGAGTGCTGCGATAGAACCAGCGTTTGAGGATCGCCAGATGCTCCATGGTTTCCAGGGCGGTTTTTGGCGGCGCGGGCGGAAGCGCAGCCAGCGCCGTCTGTACCCGAGACTCCATGGATTGCGATTTCGTGTGTTCGCTGGCCTGGATGGAGAACGAAAGCGGGCCGGTGATGACTCCAGCGTCGATGGAGAAAAACGTAACCGACTCGGGGACGGCGGAAGGCTGCACCATGACCGCGGTGAGCTGATCGATGCGGTGCACGATTTCGGGAAGCTGACCGAGGACAGGTTTCAACTTCTCTACCCGGGCGTGCTGAGCGGCGGCGCTTTCAAACTCTAAATTGGCGGAATCGTGGTCGCGTTGCTGAGTTATTTCCCGTACCAGGGAGTCGCCGGCGCTGTCGAAATACGACTGCACGCGCGCCACTTCAGCGCGATATTCGTCGTCGGTGCAGCCTTTGAAGCAGGGCGCAAGGCACATTTTCATTTCTGAATAGATGCAGCCGGGAAATTTGGGGTCGGGATGGAGATCGTCTACGCAGCGGCGCATCTTGAAAAAATCCAAAGAATCGTTGGCGAACTTTTCCGCGGCTGTCCGCGAGGGGAAGGGTCCGTAGTAGAGGGATTTTCCGCCCAGACGGCCGAGGCGGGTGGTGACGGAGGCGCGCGGATATTCGTTTTCCAGGTGCAGCTTGAGCAGCGGAGCGAAGCGCAGGCGGAGGCGGTCGCTGTAAGTTTTCGGGAAGGCGGACCGCAGCACACGGTACAGGAGAAATCCAGATTCGAAATCGGAGCCGGTGGCGGTGAACTCGACCCAGCGGACGCGATCGCGCAAATTCAATCTTCTACTGTGTTCAGGAGGGCCGAGGAGCCGGTGCAGACGACGGCGCAGGTTGGCGGTCTTGCTGACGTAGGGCTCGGCTTGCGGATCGTCGCCGCGGAGGAGGAAAACGGCCGGGGCCGCTGGAGCGGCGGCGAAGGCTTCGGCGTCGCGGGCTGGATCAAACTCGAGGCGCTCGGTCAGCACGGATTCATTGTAGTTTAAGGGGAAGGCGGCCACGGATTCACACGGATTCCACAGATCTAAGCTCGAGAAGTAGCCAAGTTCGTTTTGCGGGTTGTGGTGGTTTTGCTGGCGGGAAAACCGCTGCCGAGCCCGGCTCGGCCTGGACGGCCGAGGGCGGCCATCCTAACACAGTGTGTGGTTACCTGAAGCTGGCGCTGCGGAATTTCTGGCGGAAGTCTTCGCCTTCCATTTTGATGATGCGGCACATTTCGTGCAGGCGGGAGCGCATGCGTTCGCCGATGCGGTCGCCGAGAGTCTCCTCGCGGGCAGCGCCGCGCGGTCCTGCGACTGCGCCGGCGGGGCGGTCGTCGAAATTGCTGGTGATGATTGTAGTGCGATTGTCGTTGTAGCGAGTATTGAGGATCAGGCTTACCGTGTCCCAAACCCATTCGGTGGGTTTGACGGCGCCGAGTTCGTCCAGCACGAGCACTTCGGTTTCGAAGACGGGACGCAGGACTTCCAGTTCGGTAGCCTTTACCGAATCGTTGTAGGAGTTCTGGATCTGCTTCAACAGTTCGCGATAGTCGTAGAACAGGCAGGCAATGCCCTTGCTGAGTATCAGTTCCTTGACGATGCCGACGGCCAGGTGGGTTTTGCCGACACCGATGCTGCCGATCAGTAGGAGTCCGGTGTTGTCGACGGGGTACTCCTCTACAAATTTGCACGCAGCCAGACGGCACGAAGCCAGCGCGCGGTGAGGACCATCGAACTCGAAGTTCGAGAGCTCACAATGTTCGTATCGTTTGGGAATGCGGGCGGCGGTCAGCAGCGCCTGGGTGCGCGCCTGCACGCGGCAATCGCAACGGGTGACTCGCCGTTCGGAACCGATAGAAACTGACTTCCAGCCGGTACCTTCACACAGAGAACAGACTTCGACTGAAACTTTCATGACCTGGGTTCCATAAATCCGGGTTCTTCCTCTTAATTAGACTGCACTCCCTGGCGCATTTTGTGCAAGTGGCAAAGACGATCAGGCTGTGTACATCCTGTGGAGTTGTGAATCGAACTGTGGAGCGCTGAGGAAATGAAGTACATTCACTTTCTCGTGATTCCTATCGCCGCCGACGAGCTCGCGAACTCTTGGCAATGCTGGACGATTCCTTCACGGCCTCTTTGATGACCTGCAGAAACGCCTGAGCCTCTTTTCGGAGGGGGCGGTGACGCGAGTGGATGACGTCGATGCTTCGGCCCAGAGGTTCGGCGTCAAGAAGTTTCACGGTGACGAGTTTCCCGGCTCGCAGTTCCTGACCTACTGCTAACTGAGGAAGGAAGGCCATGCCCAGGCCGCGATCGACCATGCGCTTGGCGGTCTCGATGGTGTCCACTTCCAAGGCTACGTTTGGAACCAGGCCGGCGCGGCGGAAAAGGCTGTGAGTTAGGGTCCAGTCGCTCGATCCGCGCTCGTAGAAAATCAGCGGCCAGCTTGCCACCTGTTCCAGTCGCGCGCGCCGCGAGCGAGTGGGGCCTTGTTTCGGATGTCCGACCAGCAGCAGAGGATCGTCGCGCAGGCTTTGAGTTTCGACCTCGGGATGGTTGAGCGATCGAGCCAGGCCGATTTCTGCTTCCTGATTTAGAACCATCTCCAGCACTTCTTTGGAGTGTCCGGCGCGAATGGAAATGACGACCTTGGGGTAGGCGCGTTGAAAGCGCTTCAAGAAATCCGGCAGAAAGTAGACCGAGATGGAGTGGGCGGCCGCGATTTGCAGCGGGCCGACTCCGGCCGGCTTGAGTTCGTGCACCGCCTGTGAAGCCAGCGACGCGGTGTGCAGCAATTCCTCAGCATAGGGACGCAGAATTCTGCCCGCTTCGGACATGGTCAAACCCCCGCGGGAACGGGCAAACAGCGTTGCTCCCAGAGATTCCTCAAGGGCTTTGATGCGGGCACTCACCGCGGGCTGGCTAATGCGCAAAGCTTCCGCCGCGCGATGGAATCCGCCAAAAGTGGCTACGGCGAGGAAGGTTTTGATTTGATCGATTTCCATGGTTCGAAAAACCCAGATCTCAGTTTTCAGTTCTCTGTTCCCAGTCTGACAACATATTACTATCAAGACACGGTTATTGATAGATATTAGTTATCAGTATGATTCAAACATTCCGTTTGACCGAGGACGCGGAAACTGCGCAGAATCAGCCTCCGTGGCCGTTGTAATCAGGCCATTTTCAGCGGGCTGGATGAGCCTGCGCCGTGTGCAAGATTGTTACCTCAGAGTGGAAAATGTCTTCCCCGCCAATCTGATGTTCAGGAGCCAATCCCGATATGGCCACAATTCCCGCGAACATTTCTCTGGAGGGCTTTCCCGTGAATCGCCCGCCCTCAGCCTTTGATCCCAAGCAAGACCTGCCGCCGGGGTTTCTGGAGTTTCTGGCGCCACTGCACCGGCGTTTCGCTCCCTGGCAGCGGTCATTGATCGAGGAGCGTAAGCAGATTCTGGCGGAGTCGCATCAAGGCGAGAAACCGACGCACCGGTTTCCCGGGGACGCAGTGCGCCGGGGCTGGCGGATCGAATTGCCGGAGTGGTGCCAGGACCAGCGCAACCAGATGACCGGCCCGGCCGACGATAGCGACCTGGTGGTGAAGATGCTCAACTCGGGCGCGCCCGGGGTGATGCTCGACCTGGAAGATTCCATGGTCAACGAATGGGAGCACCAGCGAATCGGCGTGGAAAACATTCTGCAGGCGCTGCGGGGCACGCTTACTTATTTCGACAAGAAGCGGGACCGGCTGGTCGGGATCGAGTCCAAGCCTGGAACTTCGCCGACGGTGATCTGGATCCGGGCGCGCGGATTGCATATTCATCAGGGCGGAATCTTCGGCGAGGAGTTGACGCCGGCGTCGCTGTTCGATGTGGCGAGCGTCGTATACCGGGTGGATCCGGCCGAACTGAAGCATCCGCTGTGCTTCTATATTCCAAAATCCGAGTCGGCGGAAGAAGCGCTGTGGTGGCGCGATCTGTTTCAGGCGCTGGCTGAGGCGCGCGGATGGCCGCGCAATTACATCAAGTGCATGGCGCTGGTGGAGTCACATCCGCTGGCGTTCCAGATGGAAGAGTTTCTCTACAACCTGCGCGAGCACATTCTGGGGCTCAATCTGGGGCGCTGGGATTACATGGCCAGCCTGATCCACTTCAATCTGGACGATCCGGAATGGGTGCTGCCCGATCGCAATACGATTCCTTCGAACGTGCCATTTTTCCAGAACCTGCGCGAGTTGATGCCGGAAATTTGCCACAAGCGAGGGATGCTGGCGATTGGCGGAATGACGGCGCTGTATCCCAGCCGGGAAGATCGCGAGCTGAATTCTCGGGCGCTGGACGCGCTGCAGAAAGACAAGAAGAACGAAGCCAACAGCATGATGGATGGCGCCTGGACCGGGCATCCCGATCAGAACCAGATTGCGCTTGACCAGTTTCCTTTTCCCAATCAGTTGCAGGGGCGACGGGCCCAGGCGGAACGTTATCCCAACTTGCGGCCGGTGCCGAAGCAGGTAGGCCAGCACACTCTAGCCGGGACGCGGGCGGCGGTGCGCACGGTGATTCGCTACCGCAACGGCGTTCTAAATGGCCGGGGCGCGAGTTTGCTCGATGGATACATGGAAGACCTGGCCACTGATCGCATTTACCGGCTGATGATCGCGCAGCGCCTGCGGCATAACGGGCATGTTCCAGTCACTGACGAGGCGGGGAAGATGGTGGTGCATACGCCGGAGCTGGTGAGCCGTTTGTTCGATGAGGAACTGGAAAAGTTGATAGCGAATCCGGGGCGAGATCTGGGGACGGCGGAGACGTTTCGTGAGGCGCGGCGGATGAGCGAGGCGATGATTTTGAACGGGGAGTTTGATCCGGTGTGAAGTGGGAGGGCGAGACGCCCTCCCGACAGCCGGCGGGACGCCGGCGCTACAAAAATCTCGGCGCTACAAAAGGGACACGTTTATGGGGACGAATGGCAAGTCGGATTGGAATTCGGATGCGCGGTGGGCTGGAATCACGCGGCCATATAGCGTGCAGGATGTCGAGCGGTTGCGGGGCTCGCTGCACATTGAATGTACGTTGGCGCGGCATGGGGCAGAGCGGTTGTGGCATCTGCTGCATACGGAATCGCACGTGCCCGCGCTGGGCGCGATGACGGGCAATCAGGCGATCCAGCAGGTGAAAGCCGGGCTGCAGGCGATCTATGTCAGCGGATGGCAGGTGGCTGCCGATGCCAATGATGCCGGGCAAATGTATCCCGATCAAAGTTTGTATCCCGCCGACAGCGTGCCCAATGTTGTGCGGCGCATCAATCACGCGCTGACCCGCGCCGACCAGATTCATCACGCCGAGGGCAAGAACGGCATGCAGTGGTTTGCTCCGCTGGTCGCCGATGCGGAGGCGGGTTTCGGCGGAAATCTCAACGCGTTCGAGCTGATGAAGGCGATGATCGAGGCGGGCGCGGCTTGCGTTCACTTTGAAGATCAGCTTTCTTCGGCCAAGAAGTGCGGACACCTGGGCGGAAAAGTGCTGGTGCCGACTTCAGAAGCGATTCAGAAGCTGGTCGCGGCGCGGCTGGCGGCGGATTGTTTGGGTGTGCCCACGCTGATCATGGCGCGCACGGACGCGCATAGCGCCTACCTGCTGACCAGCGACACCGATCCGCGGGATCACGAGTTCCTCACCGGCAACCGGACCGCGGAAGGATTCTTCTGTATTCGGGGCGGGATGGACTCCGCGATTGCGCGTGGCATTGCGTATGCGCCGTACGCGGATCTGGTCTGGTGGGAAACTTCGGAACCTAATCTTGAAGAGGCGCGGCGCTTTGCGGATGCGATTCACGCGAAGTATCCGGGCAAGCTGCTGGCCTACAACTGCTCACCGTCATTCAACTGGAAGAAGAAGCTGGACGACGCCACCATCGCGCGCTTTCAGACCGAACTGGCCGCGATGGGCTACAAGTTTCAGTTCATCACGCTGGCCGGCTTCCACGCGCTGAACCTCAGCATGTTCGAACTGGCGCGGGAATACAAAACTGCGGGAATGACGGCTTACTCGAAGCTACAGGAGCAGGAATTCAGCAGTGAGGCGCTGGGCTACGAGGCGGCGAAGCATCAGCGTTTTGTGGGGACGGGATATTTCGACATGGTGACTCAGGTGATCGCGAGCGGAAACTCCTCTACGACCGCGCTGGCAGGCTCGACTGAGGCGGAGCAGTTTGCGTCGAGCGAGCATGCGACTGCACCAATTCCGATGCGAGAGATGGAGCCGGGCAAGTCATTTCGCGTGTAACGATTTTTCGGCCGAAGAGCCACTTTCCAGGCGTCCCTGGCGGGAGAGTGGCCTTTTTTATTGCCCCTGGCTGGACTGGAATGTGCCGATGACTCAAAAGCGGCATCCGGCGCGGATTTCCACAGTTGACATTCGCGGCGGACGGTAGCTAAATAGGGCCGCGGGTTTCCCACTCAGCGAGTGCGAATGTTCTCCTCCCCTTGTGCGCGCTGGGGGACCAACGAAACCTGCCAGGAGAGAAGATGAACAAAGCTGATCTCATTGACCGAATCGCAGCCAGTTGCCATATCAGCAAGACCCAGGCAGCCACGGCTATCGACACTACTGTCGACAGCATCACTTCTGCTCTGAGAAAAGGGGATCGGGTAGCGCTGATTGGTTTTGGCACGTTCTCTGTGTCGCAGAGAAAAGCCCGCAACGGGCGCAACCCGCAAACGGGCGCCACCATCAAGATCGCCGCCCGGAAAGTCGCCAAGTTCTCATCCGGAGCCGAACTCAAGAAGGCCGTTAACCGCGGTAAATAAGGGCCAAATTCACGTAGAGAGTTAGAACGGCAGGAGGTCGGTCCTGCCGTTTTTTTGTTTGTGTAGGGGTTTTGTGTGGCGCGGGTGCCCTCGCCCGCGTGCTTGGGGTTGTACTGAAATATCTGCCTCAGCCGCCGAGGGCGAGATGCCCTCGGGACAGCCGGCGGGACGCCGGCGCTACTCGACTGGCCCGTCGCGGGTTGCTGAATCCTGCGGTAATCCTTTAGAATCTAATGTCTCGAGTAAAGTTTGGAGACCCTATGAAGGCAGCGATTCATCCCGCTTACAACGAAATCCGCGTCATGTGCGCGTGTGGCAGCAGTTTTACGACCCGTTCGACCCATAAAGGCGATATCCACGTGGAAATCTGCTCGGCTTGCCATCCCTTCTTTACCGGCAAGCAGAAGCTTCTGGATACGGCTGGCCGGGTGGAGCGCTTCCGCCGGAAGTATGCGAAAGCCGAGCCGGCCAAGAAGTAAAGGCACAGCCACGGATTTGCTCGATTTTTAAGCCCTCGCTTTGGCGGGGGCTTAGTTTTTTGGGGACAGGTAGAATAGGGGCGATGCGAAAGTATTGGGATACTTCCGGGCCGGGCGCGGGCGGGTCGCCCGCGGCCACACAGGCAACCACACCTGCAGTGGCGGTTCCTTCGGCGGTGATGGTTGGCGGGGTGCGCATTGCTCCGGCGACGGTGTTGGCTCCGATGGCGGGGGTGACTGACACCGTCTTTCGGCGGTTCATACGGAACCTCGGCGGGTGCGGGCTGATCATGACCGAGTTCACCTCGGCCGATGGGATTCTGCGGGCCAAAGACAAGAAGGCCAAACTCTATCTGCATTTCTATGAGGACGAGCATCCCATCTCGGCGCAACTTTTTGGCAGCGATCCCAAAGTGATGGCGGAAGCGGCGCGCATCGTAGAAGGCCTTGGGTTCGACATGGTCGATCTGAACCTAGGATGTCCGGCCAAGAAAGTGGTGAAGTGCAACGGTGGCTCGGGACTGCTGAAAGACTTGCCGGCGATTGGGAAGATCTTCGAAGCGGTGCGCTCGGCGGTCACGATTCCGTTTACGGTCAAGTTTCGCGCCGGCTGGAACGACGAGAACGTGGTTTGCGTCGAGCTGGCCAAGATGGCGGAAGACTGCGGACTGTGCGCGGTGGCGCTGCATGCGCGGACTCGCGAGCAAGGTTACAGCGGGCAAGCGCGATGGGACTGGATTACGGCGGTCAAGCAAACGGTGAAGATTCCGGTGATTGGGAACGGCGATATTCGCACGCCGGAAGACGCGTGTGCGATGGTGGCGCAGACCGGATGCGACGCGGTGATGATTGGGCGGACGGCGCCGTCGAATCCGTGGATCTTTCGGCAGATCGAGCAGTATTGCAGCTCTGGCGAGCTTGCGCTCGCCTGGACAGCCGAGGGCGGCTGTCCCCACATGGATCGTGGTTATGACGAGCCTAGCGAGTCTGACCGGTACCAGATGATTCGCACTTACTTCGAGATGTTGATCGAAGAAGAGATGCCCGGGGCGGAGGGCAAGATGAAGCAGTTTGCCTCGTGGTTCACGCATGGAGTGGCGGGCGGGGCGGCTCTGCGGAAGGCGATCTACGAGTCGAAGAGCAGGGTGGAGATTCTGTCCAGTGTGGAAGAGTTTTTTGAGAATCGGCTCGGCACTGTGTGGCGCGGGCGCCCTCGCCCGTGAGGTTGTGAGCTCAACTTAAAGCGGACCTCAGCGGCTAAAGCCGCATCTACTTGTAGCATCCTTGCGGCACGACTGAAGTCGTGCCCTTCCCTTGCTGTGCCCATTTCGTGTCGTGCCCTTCCCGCATTATGCCCTTCCAAAACAAACTCCGGCGAGCTTTGCTCGCCTGCACGGGCGTGGACGCCCGCGCCCACATTACGGACGCGGACGCCTATACCTGTGCACTTCATGCCTCGGAGAGGCGCGAGCCGTGCTGGAAGTGGTATTGCAGGATTTTCGCTGCCAGCGTTGGACTGACGTTCCCTGACTCCGGATCAATGGTGCGTACGACTTCGCCACGGCACACTACTTCAGCCGCGGCCAGGCCTGCGATCTCAGCGGGCAACACCAGATTGATTTCGAGCAGCGCGCTGGGAGCGATGGATTCTTCCGCCTGGAAAAGCATTCCCGAGCGGCTGATGTTTTCGGTGGTGCCTTCACGCCAGCCGCTCTCTCCGACCCGCCGGTATTTCAACGGCAGGCGAAGATCGAAGCGGGTGGCGCGGAAGGGGGAGGATATTTTGTTACGAGTGCGAGCGAGTGGAACAGTTTGAGCTAAGCGAGCAGACATCTGAATCTCCTTTGGGGGTGGGGTGTCCAGCACCTCCCGCACCTTGGCCTGCAATGCGGGGAGGGTAAAGGGCTTCTGGAGCAGGGTGATGCCCTCGTCCAGCGTGCCGTTGTGGCCGATGTGGTTTTCGGTGTAGCCCGACATGTAAAGCACCTTCATCTCGGGCCGGCTTGGGGAAACCTGATTGGCCAGTTCGCGCCCGTTCATTCCCGGCATGATGACGTCAGTCAGCAGCAGGTGAATGGGGCCTTGGTGTGACTGGGAAAGTCGGATGGCGGCAGCGCCGTCGGCCGCGTCGACCACGCTGTATCCCTGGTTTTCCAGAGACTGACGTGTCAGCTGTCGCAGATTGTCTTCGTCCTCGACCAGCAGAATGGTTTCACGGCCCTGGCTGGGCGGCGGGCTCGAGGTCTCAGGCTGCGCTACCTCTGGTTCTGCATTCGTAATCGGCAGATCGGCGCTTATCCGCGGCAGATAAATCTTGAAGGTTGTGCCCTTGCCGGTTTCGCTATAGACCCAGACGTAGCCTTCACTTTGTTTGACGATGCCGTACACGGTGGAGAGTCCGAGGCCGGTGCCCTTCAGTCCCTTGGTGGTATAGAAAGGCTCGAAGATGTGGGTCTGGGTTTCGATGTCCATGCCCATGCCGGTATCGCTGATGGCGAGCATCACGTAGTCCCCGGGCTTTACCGGCGAATGAAAGCGGGCGTAATTGGCGTCGAGATTGACGTTGGCGGTCTCGATGGTGAGCTTTCCGCCCTGGGGCATGGCATCGCGAGCGTTGACCGCGAGGTTCATGACCACTTGCTCGATCTGTCCGGGGTCGGCTTTGACCGCGCCGATGTCGGCGCCCGGAACCATGACCAGATCAATGTCCTCGCCAATCAGGCGGGTCAGCATTTTCAGGCTTTCGGTGACCACGCCATTGAGGTCCACAACCTTGGGGGCGAGCATCTGCTTGCGGCTGAAGGCCAGCAACTGGCGAGTGAGCGAAGTAGCGCGTTCGGCGGCGTTGGCGATCTCCTGCGCGGGGCCGCGGAGCGCGGGGTCGGGGCCGATGCGTTCCAGCAGGAATTCGGAGTATCCCGAGATCACCATGAGCAAGTTGTTGAAGTCGTGGGCGATTCCGCCGGCGAGCCGGCCGATGGCCTCCATCTTCTGGGCCTGGCGGAGTTGCTGTTCGAGAAGCCGGCGTTCGGTGACGTCCTCGGCGAAAAGCTCGAAGTAGATGGCGTGGCCGTCGTCGCGGAAGGCGCGACCCGAGAGGCGTACGTTGATGGCGGTGCGATCCCTCCGCACCCAGTCGGCAGCCAGGCCGTGAAACTTTTGCAACGAGCGGAGGAAGTCGGCCAGACTGAACCACTGCTGGGAATCGGAATACAAGTTGGCCAGATTGCGGCCTACGAGTTCCGCGCCCGTCTCATAACCCAGCATGGCGACCAGAGCGGGGTTTACATCGAGCAGAATGCCGTCCGCGTCACAGCGGCAGACGCCGTAGGGCGCGTGGGTGACCAGGGAACGGAAGTTGATTTCCGAGCGGCGCAATCCCTCCTGGGCCGAGCGCAGCGCCGCATTGAAGAAGCAAATCAGGCCGGCGACGAACACAAACAGGGTGAGATGTATGATGGCTTTGCGATAGTCGGACGAGGTGCGCGCGCCCGCGAAGGAGAAGTACGCGCTCACGGTTAAAGCGAAAGAAGTCGCGACGAGGCCCGGTTTCCAGCCTCCGTACCAGGCGCTGACCATGATGGCGACGGCGAAAACCACCAGGCGGCTCTCGACCACGTCGGAGAGCAGGAAGGCTGGGATGAGGGCGAGAATAATGCTGAGAACGGCGACGCCGTATCGGAGGATGGGAGCCCGAGCCGGAGGAATGTAGCGTTTGCGAAGAAGGGGGAGCTTCGCTCGCATAAGAAGAATGTAATTCCCAGAATGGGATGACGCGAGTTACGGGAGTGCATGAAAAGGCTGGCCAATCGGCCCTTTCTAGCGTTCAGCTCTCAGCTCTCAGCTGATCGGTGGAGTCTGACGGCTGAAGGTTGAGAAATCAGGCAACTGTCTGCGGGCGAGTCGGTCACTCTGGTTAGAAATTCAGTTTTCAGCCTTTAGTTCTCAGTGGTCAGTTTGAATCGATGAGCTGAGAGCTGACGGCTGAGAGCTGAAAGCTGAATTATGAACATTGGGCTGTTTGGCGGGACCTTCGATCCCATTCATCACGGGCATTTGGCGCTGGCGCGAGCGGCCAAGGAACGATTTGAGCTCAGCCGGATCTACTTCGTGCCGGCCAACGTTCCTCCCCACAAACAGAAGCAGCCGCTGTCCCCTTATTTTCACCGCTACGCGATGGTGGTGTTAGGCACCCTGGGCGAGAAGGCGTTTGTACCGTCGCTGCTGGAGGCACCGGGGGTGGTTGTGGGCGGCGGGAAGAGGGGCAAATCGCAGCGGGCTGAGCACGCCGTGGCAGGGGCGAACTACAGCATCGACACGGTACGGCGTCTGAAAGAATCGTTAAAGAAGATCGACCGGCTATTTTTTCTGATCGGCATGGACGCGTTTGCCGACATCGCGCAATGGCGGGAGCCTGAGGCGCTGTTGCGCGAATGCGAGTTCATTGTGGCCAGCCGCCCCGGATATTCGCTAGCCGACGTGGCCAATGCACTGCCAGAGAAGCTTCGCCCGGCTCGCGCCGTCAGCCAACCTTTCGCCAAGCAGCCGGCCAAAGGAGACCTGGTGTTGAGTGGAGCGACGGTTCACTTGCTGGACGGGGTGCATCAGCCGGTCTCGGCTACGGCGATACGCGAGGCGGTGACGGCCAAGAAGCCGCTGCGTAAATTTGTGGATGCCGGGGTGGAGGAGTACATCCGGAAGGAAGGGCTGTATTTATAGTCTTCATTTTCAAGTGATTCAGTTTTCAGTTCCTGGTTCTCGGTTGTCAGTTGGGGTGTCGGCTACAATGGAATTGAGGACTGACGACTGATCTCCGCATGAAGAAGAACGAATCGAAAGTACAGATCTCTGAAGCTATCCGTGCCTGCCTGGAGAAGAAGGCAGAAGAAATCACCATATTGGAACTGGAACAAGGGTCGGGCGCATTCACCGATTACTTCGTGGTGTGCAACGGGACCAATCCGCGGCAGGTGCAGGCGATTGCCGACGAAGTGGAAACTCGTCTGAAAAAAGCCGGCCTGTGGCCCAATCAGGTTGAGGGATACAAGCAGGCGGAGTGGGTGTTGCTAGACTACTTTGATTTTGTGGTCCACATTTTCTCGGAAAAGGCGCGCAAGTTCTACGATCTGGAGCGGCTGTGGAAATCGGCGCGCCGCATTGAACCCTCAGAGCTGGTGGCCGTGGGCCGGGAACGAAAGCGGGCGCCGGCGCGCGCCTTGAGAAAGAAACGGGCCTGAGCGTCCTTCGTGGTTAAACTCGTCTGGTGAAGCTCAAGGTCGCATGGATCGGCAAGACGAAGGAAGCGGCGATCCAGTCTCTGACCGATGAGTACCTGAAGCGATTATCGCGCTACGCCGACGTTGAGGGAATTGCGCTCAAAGACGAGGCCGCGCTATTGAAACTGTGCGGGCGCGATGCTCGCCCCGCCAGGCACACTCTGGTGCTGCTTGATGGACGGGGAAAGCAGCTATCGTCGGAAGATCTGGCCAGATTCTTAGCCGATTATCAGGATAGAAATCCACTGCCACTTCTTTTCAGCGTGGGACCGGCAGATGGGTTTAGCGACCAGGCCCGGCAGACAGCCACTCTGATACTCTCGCTGGGCAAAATGACGCTGGCCCACGAGCTGGCGCGGGTGGTGGCTACTGGAGCAACTTTACCGGGCCTTCACCATTCTAAAGGGTCACCCCTACCATCTGGGACATTGAAAGCGGCAGGAATTCAGGCGTGTACCTTCGTGATGTTCCGTTCTGGGCTCGACGAGTCTAGAGTCTGATTACGGCGCGATATTGCCGAGTTTTTTTAGCCCTCCCCCAAAGGACTTATAAGAATGAAGAATCCGTTCGAAGTGCTTAAGAGCAAAGAGCAGGAAGTGGTGAAGGTCAGGAAAGAAGTTGATGCACTGCGAGTCGCCATACGGTTGATCGGAGACGAGAATCCAGCGCCGGCCGAGTCGAAGGTGGATCTGCGCTCGGTTATCGAAATGCCGTAGGCAGAAATTCCTCGTTTTTCATCTGCAGGTAAACACAAACAATCTTGGCGACGGCCTCCTGGCCGATGCCAGGGCGTTCCTCGTTCTTATCCACAATTCAAAATCCTCGTTTGACATCAATCATTTAACGGACGCACGAGCGGGACGCTCGCGCCTGCATCTGCCGGAACAGGTACAATAAAAGATTCGCCTGGTATGGACGACATTCGCCGTGGTCTGATTATCGTCAACACTGGCCCGGGCAAGGGTAAGACGACTGCTGCCATGGGGACGGCTTTACGGGCGGTGGGTCAGGGCATGCGCGTGCTGATGCTCCAGTTTCTGAAGGGGTCCTGGCACTATGGCGAACTGGACGCAGTACAGGCGTTCGGCGACAAGTTCATCATGAAGCAGATGGGCCGGGGCTTCGTAAAAGTGGGAGCCGAGAAGCCCGATCCGGAGGACGTTCGGATGGTAGAAGAGGCCTGGGCGGAAGGGGTGCGGGAGATTCAATCGGGCGCCTGGGACTTGGTGATTCTGGACGAGATCAATTATGCGATCAGCTACGGAATGCTCGATCCGGCGAAGGTCGTGGAGACTCTTAAAAGCAAACCTGAAATGGTGCACATTATCTTGACCGGACGGAACGCCCATCCGACAATTGTCGAGCTTGCCGACACCGTGACCGAAATGCGACAGGTCAAGCATGCGTACGAAAAAGGTGTGATGGCGCAGAGGGGAATTGAGTACTGAAAAGTCGTCGTTGGTCGTTGGCCTTTGGTCGTTGGCCATTCTCCGGCAGCACCGGACCGGGTACCTTTAAGCTTTTGGCCAACGACCAACGACCAACGACCGACGACCGAATTTATGACTTGGTTCAAGCGACAAGCCGGTGAGCTGGATACTTCGGGGGAACGGAAAGTTCGCACCGAGGGGCTGTGGGTGAAGTGTGACACTTGCCGCCAGATCATCTGGAAGAAGGATCTGGAAGAGAACTTCAACGTCTGTCCTAAATGCGACCGGCATTTCCGCATTGACGCGCGCACCCGCCTGGCCCAGCTCCTTGACGACAACGAGTATGAGGTTTTCGATTCCAACCTGGCCTCGACCGATCCCCTGAAATTCGTAGACCTCAAGGCGTATTCGGCGCGCCTGAAGCAGGCCCAGGCCGACACTGGTCTCAAGGATGCGTTGATCAATGCCCGGGGCAAGTTGAATGGGCGCACTGTGATCGTGAGCGCCATGGAATACGCGTTCATTGGCGGAAGCATGGGGGCAGTGGTAGGTGAGGGCATCACTCGAGCCATTGAGCAGGCCACAGAAACCCGGGCGCCGATCGTCATCGTGTCCGCATCGGGCGGAGCGCGCATGATGGAAGGCGTAATCAGCCTGATGCAGTTGGCCAAGATTTCCGCGGCACTGGCCCGGTTGGATGAAGCCAAAGTCCCGTTCATTTCGGTGCTGACCGATCCCACGACCGGCGGCGTCACCGCATCCTTTGCCATGCTCGGCGACCTGAATATCGCGGAACCCGGAGCTTTGATTGGATTCGCTGGGCCCCGCGTGATCGAACAGACCATAAGGCAGAAGCTTCCGCAGGGCTTCCAGCGGAGCGAGTTCCTGCTTGAACACGGGATGCTGGACGCGGTTGTGCACCGCAAGCAATTGAAGTCTTACATTGCGCGAGCTTTGGAGTTCATGGATCAATCGCCGGTGGCCGAGGGGCTGGCTTCGGCCTGAGACCAGTGATCAAAGACCAGTGATCAGTTTTTGGTTCTCAGTGGTCAGTTGCTTCCGTCGAGATGCACTCTTTTCCTGTTTGGTCCTGTGAGACTTTCGTAATGTCCTACGAAACTGCTATTGCTCGGATGTACGCCCTGGGCCACGAACTGGCTCAAATGCCGTCGCAGAAGTTTGACCTGGCGCACATGCGGGTCCTGCTGAGCGCGCTGGATAATCCCGAACGGCGCTTCCCCGGAGTGCTGATTGCGGGCACGAATGGCAAAGGCTCGACGGCGGCCACCCTGGCTTCGATTCTGCGCGCTTCGGGCGTGCGCACCGGGCTCTACACCTCTCCGCACCTGGCCCGAATTAATGAGCGCATCCAGATCGATGGGGAACAGATTGGCGATGACGATTTTGCTTTAGTGCACGACTTGGTGGACCGCACCGCCGAACGTCTGGTCGGGGAGGGCGAATTGCCCTGGCATCCCAGCTTTTTCGAGATGCTGACCGCGATGGCGTTCGAATATTTCGCCCGCCGGAAGGTTGAAATTGCCGTTCTCGAAGTAGGTATGGGCGGCAGGCTGGACGCTACTAACGTCATCGAGCCGCGGGTCAGCGTCATTACCGATATTTCCCTGGACCACCAGAAATTTCTGGGTGATACCGTCGCCGAGATCGCAGTTGAAAAGGCGGGAATTATACGGTCCGGCGGGGTGGTTGTGACCCTGCCGCAACAACCGCAGGCCAATGACGTGATCGGACGCACGATTATGGAGTTAGGAGCGCGAGCAGTAAGTGCCGTGCCCTACGTGCCGCCGGTCAGCCCTGCCAGCGCGCAATACCTCGTGGCCGGCCAGGAGACGATTGTTTCCCGCTATCCGCTGCAGGTGATGGGGTCGCAGATTCTGATTGAGACTCCGCTGATTGGACGGCATCAACTGAGAAATGTGGCGCTGGCGATTGCTACAGCAGAAGAACTGGGTCGGCAGGGCTTCCCGGTGACGGCAGCTTCGATCGAGTCTGGTATCCGCGAGACGCGCTGGCCAGGACGATTCCAGACCCTGCCAGCGACTGAGAATGCGCCCGAGTATGTGTTCGACGTGGCGCACAATCCTGCGGGGGCGTGGGCGCTGCGGTCGACTTTGTCGGCGGGTTATGCCGATCGGCCGCTCACATTCATTTTCGGGGCGATGCGCGACAAGGCAATCGGCGAAATGGCGGAAATTCTCTTTCCCCTGGCGGAGCGAGTGATCGCGACCCACGCCGACAATCCGCGGGCGGCAACAACCGGCGAAATCCGGGAGGCAGCAGCGCGAACCTCGATCATCATTGAAGAAGCGGCAGATGTGGCGGCCGCCCTGGCAATGGCAAAAACTTCGGTGCGAGCGGATACCTTGGTGGTTATTACCGGTTCGATATACATTGTAGGAGAGGCGATGCGACTCCTTGGCGTGCGCATCTAAAAAGAGCAGTGCCGTCAGTGAAGACACCTACTACCGAGATTGATCCCGCCGCCGAACCGGCGGATTCAGCCGCAGAGTTGCGCCCGCGTTCCTCCGCGACGGTTGTCAGGTCCAGGCACTACGGATGGCCCAGTCGGCTGCGCTCGTATTTCATCTTCGATCCGCTGATCTGGCTGATCACGGTGGTCCTGGGAATTGTTTCCATTCCGGTTTCGTTGCTGGGAGAGAAGGGCCGAATCCTTCACGGCTTCGCCCGGTTCTGGTCGCAACTGATCATGAAGATCGTCTGCTCGCCCACGACCGTGACCGGGCTGAACAAGATTGATACGTCCAAGCCGCTGGTCTATGCGGTGAATCATGCCTCGGCGCTGGATATTCCGGTGCTGTACGTTTATCTGCCCTTCCAGTTTCGCATCGCCTTCAAGAAAGAATTGCTGGCTTACCCGATCGTGGGATGGCATCTGCGCCGTTCGGGACAGGTCTGCGTTGACCAGCAGAATCCGGCGGCGTCGATCGGCAGTATTCGCTCGGCCTTGAAGAGCCTGAAGAGCGGCATGCCGTTGGTGATCTTCCCCGAGGGCGGACGGACGCCCGATGGCCAAGTGAAGCCGTTTTTGCCGGGAGCATTCTTCCTGGCGATTAAAGCGCAGGTGGACGTCGTGCCGGTTGCCCTTGTGGGAACATACGAACTGCTGCCCATGGACACTTACCACATCAAGTGCCGCCCTCTCGAAATGCGCGTGGGGCAGCCGATTTCGACGGCCGGTTACTCTTTAAGGAATATGGAAGAACTTTCGGACAAGGTGCACCGGGCGGTGGAAGATTTGTATTTAAAACCAGTTGTCAGTGATTAGTTGCCGGTTGTCAGTTCTGGCTGGACGTCGGCTTGCTTCTCGCGAAGTTCTTCGACTTTATCCGCGATTGCGTATTTCAGGTCGTCCACTCCCTTTCCTGTGACCGCAGAGATGGGAAATAATTCCAAAACTTTCTTTTTGCAATAGCGTTTGAGCTTGGCCAGCTTTTCTTTGTTTGCGATGTCGATCTTCGAGGCCACCATGATTACCGGCTTCTCATCGAGATGGGCGCCGAAGCTGGCCAATTCTTCGTTGATCACTTCGACGTCCTTGACTGGATCGGGGCGGCCGCTGGCATCGGAGACATCGACTAGGTGAACCAGCAGGCGCGTGCGCTCGATGTGCCGCAGGAATTGAATGCCCAGCCCGGCTCCGGCGTGCGCGCCCTCGATCAGTCCAGGAATGTCGGCGACCACGAAACTTTTCTCGTTGGGTGGTTGCCCAGCGACCGCGACGCCCAGGTTGGGCTGCAAAGTGGTAAAGGGATAGTCCGCGATCTTGGGACGGGCGGCTGAGATGCGAGAGATCAAGGTGGACTTGCCGACGTTGGGATAACCGACCAGGCCAACGTCCGCGAGCAATTTCAGTTCAAGGCGGAACACACGATCTTCGCCCGGCCGTCCGTCCTCGTGCTCGCGCGGCGCCTGGTGCGTGGATGTGGCAAACCTGGCATTTCCCCGGCCGCCGCGGCCACCGCAGGCCACGACGATGCGGTCATCGGGACGCGAGAAATCATGCACTTTCTCGCCGGTTTCGTCGTCGTAGAGAATCGTGCCGACGGGGACTTTCAGGAGCACGTCAACGCCTTCCCGCCCGGTTTTGTTGGAGCCTTCGCCGTGGCGTCCGCGTTGAGCTTTATATTCGGGATTAAATCGGAAGTGAACCAGAGTATTGTGGCGCTCACTGGACTCCATAATGACGTCGCCACCCTTGCCGCCGTCGCCGCCCGAGGGGCCGCCGCGGGGGACAAACTTCTCCCTGCGAAAGGCCATGCAGCCGTTGCCGCCATCGCCGGCCTTGACGCGAATTTTAGCTTCGTCGATGAACATGGGAAACCAGCTGTCAGCTTTCAGTTAGTCAGCTCTCAGCTAACCCTCGCAAATTTGGGATTCAGCTGAAGGCTGATAGCTGACAGACTGACCGCTAAAAGAAAAGCCCCGGCCCGAAGGCGAGGCTGTAGGGCGGACCTCGGTCCGCGTGATGTGTACGGTTACTTCGCTTCCAGCGGTTCGACCATGACGAACTTGCCCATCGAGCCCTTGTCCAGGAACTTGATGCGGCCGCTGATTTTGGCGAAGAGAGTGTCGTCCTTGCCGCGGCCAACGTTCAAACCGGGTTTCACCCGGGTTCCGCGCTGACGCACGATGATGGTGCCGCCCGGGACTACTTGTCCGCCGAAAGCCTTGAAGCCCAAGCGCTGCGCGTTGGAGTCGCGTCCGTTTCGTGAACTGCCTAAACCTTTTTTGTGTGCCATGAATTGGTTTCCAGTTTCTCTTAATTTTCAGCTCGGCGGGCAAGATGCCCGCCGGACAGCTGACCTGCCCTCGTTTTTGAGGGCGGCCTACTTTTTCTTTTTTGCGGCCTTCTTTGGCTGCTGCCTTCTTGGCTGCAGCTTCTTGGCTGGAGCCTTAGCTGCTTTGGCCGTGGGAGCTTCCCCGGTTTCGGCCGCAACGACTTTTTTCGGTTTCGGTTCCTTCTTGGGAAGCTCGGGGGCGGTAAATTTCTGTCCGTCGACCGCGATTTCGGTGATGCGAATGGCGGTGTAGCCCTGACGATGTCCGCGGAGTTTCTTGTACTGCTTCTTGCGTTTGTAGTGAAAAACCAGAATCTTCGCGCCGCGGCCCTGCTCCACGACTTCGCCGGTCACCAGCGCCGCCGACTTGGGGACGCCGATCTGTCCGGGCTCGCCGGAGACGGCCAGCACATCGTTAAACTCAATCTTGCCGTCAGTGCCGTCGCCCTGATTTTCCAATCGAATCACGTCGCCGGGCGCCACCCGGTACTGTTTACCGCCGGCGCGGATGACCGCGTACATACTTATGCCTCCGTCCAATCCTATGCCGGTCGCGGCCTGGCGCGATTCCGGGGAACCTGATGCTGTGCTTGCTGCTTTCCGCCTCGACGCTTTGGGCAACCAATGCGGGACGACTCCAGAACGGAGCCGCAACTACAGGCAAACCCATCCATTTTAGCGTGCGCTGTGGAAAAGCGTCAAACCAGACTGACTTGCCGACTGCTCTATTGAAGCTTGGCGTACTCCGCTTTGGCGTCTTTCAGGATGGGAATGTCGGGATCGGCGTCTTTCCATAACGCGAAGAAGTCCTGGTAAGCGCTGCGGCTTTTGGCGGAGTCGCCGGACAGCGTGTAGGCGCGGCCCTGTCCCAGGTGAGCAAGCGAAATCAAAGGATCGGCAGGGGCGAAACTTCGCAGGGACAAGATTCGCTGAAATTCCTGAATGGCCTCATTTGCTTGGCCGGCCTTCAAATAACCAAGAGCGCGGACGTAGAGCAGGTTAGTGGAGCCGTTGTCGTAAGGAGCGGCGACTTTGAGTATGTCGATCGCTTTCGCGCCGTTCGCCGCACTGAGAGCGGCGACGGCCTGCACAACCGGAAAGGAAACGTTTTGAACCAAAGTATCTTCGGGACGTTTTCGAGCCAAATCCGCGGCAACGGCCAGAGCTTTCTTGTTCTCGCCTGCCAGCGCCAGAGTCGCGGCTGCTAAAAATTGCGCGATGTAACTCTGCGACGCTGCCAGAGCCGCGTTGGCCGATTCTACTGCCTCCTTCCGATTCTGAAATACAGCCTGGACCCAGGCTTCGGAGTTCAACGCTCCAGCTTCGGCCTCCTTGATCTGCAAGCGCTGCGCGATCTGACGTGCCTGATCGTAGGATTCCCGGGCCTTTTTAAGCTGCCCATGCGACGCCGCCAGGTCTCCGTGTCGTGACTTGACGCCCATCTCCGAATAAGGATCGCCATGAAGGAAGGCCTCTTCCTTTTCCATGGTTGCCAGGTCGCCCTCGGCAAGAGCAACCTGCGCCAGCCAATCGTGCAAATTGAGGAACGCGGGATTACGCTGCAACCCCGCTCTCAGGACAGCTTTGGCTTCATCCAAGCGGTTGAGGCCCATGTAGGCCGCTCCGGAGAGGAAGTACCCGCGCGAGTCATCAGGGTCGACGCGAATCGTTCCCTGCGCCTCGGTAAGTCCCTTTTCGAACTGGCCGAGGGCTAGCACATACTCCACGGCGAGATTGCTGTAAGGAGTGCTTTCGCGGGGATAGGTCTGCTTGTACAGGTCGTAGGCGGCGATGCCTTTTTCCAGTTGCCCGCTGTCGGTGTAGTAATGCGCCGTGATGTAGAGCCGCTCACGCTCGCTGGCGCGGTCCTTCAGGTCAAACGCTTTCTTGCGGTTGTCTTCAGCAAGGTCTACTTCGCCCAGGTTGCTGTAGATCGCGCCTAGCCGGGCGTAAGCCATGGCAAAATTCGGGTCCAGTTCGATGGCCCTCTTGAAAAAAGGGATGGCCCCGACTTCGTCGACCGCGGAGTGCTTCACATCTCCCAAAGTGTATGATTTCAGCGCCTCGAGTGAAGAAGTCGTGGCCTGTTCCAGCGGCTTGTCGAACTTCTGAATTGAGGCCAGCGATTCGCCCAGCTTTTCCCGCAGCTCGGTCGTGGTCTTGTCGAGAGTGTTCAGCACCTGCTCCTTGCTGGAGGCGCGGCCCTGCACTTGAGCCAGCGAATCGCCGGTGGCTGCGTTGATCGCATCGAGCGTGATCACGTACTCGCTACCCAGATTCGCCACCGATCCCACCAGCAAGGCTTTCACGCCGTTGCGCTGGCAGATTTCACGTCCAATTTCGGCCGTGATTCGCTGATCCGCGGGCTTGCCCATGAGCTTCAGAGTCTGGCGAGATTTTTCGTCGGAGAAAACATTCAGGTAAGGCGACTGAAGAAGTCCGACGGTAAGCGCCTTTCGCAACGTGTCGTCGAAGACCGGGTCTCCGGTGGTGTTGACGAAATCCGCCACCAGAGCCGTGTCTTTCTCGGTAAGCTTTCGCGACGCTGCGGGAACGGAAGTAAAAGCTGCCGGCGAGCGCCGCAACTATAAGGACGACAGCTACCGGGACCAGCGTTTTCCAATTCAATTTCTTGCCGGCTGGGGCAGCGGGCTCGGCCACCTTGACCGATGCCGACGAAGGCGCAACTGGAATTGAGCCCGAGGATGCAGGCGGAGCTTGGGGAATCGTGGACGGCGGTGGCGTCGATTGAGCGGCGGGCACTGACCCGGAGCTGGCTGCCACGGCTCTCCCGGTCTCAGTATCCCGCTTGAGCCGCTGCAGATCGGCGCGGATATCGCCGGCATGCTGATAGCGAAGGTTACGGTCTTTCTCCAGCGCCTTGCCGATAATGTCTTCCAGTTTGGGCGGCAGCTCAGGATTTAACCGCACCAGCGGAATGGGAGCACGATCGAGGATCGCCCGGAAGACGAGCGCTGAAGTATCGCCGCGGAAGGGCAACGTACCGCTAGCCATCTCGTAGAGGACGGCGCCGAAGGAAAACAGGTCGGTACGTGCATCCAGGTCTCTGCCCTTGGCCTGCTCGGGAGACATGTAGGCCACCGTGCCGATCGTCGAGCCGGGGCTGGTCAAGTGCTCTTCGCCGATGGCGGTGGCTTGCGCGGTCATGCCGTCGGCATCCGAGGTTCGAGCGGCCGCGGCCGTGAGCTTGGCGAGGCCGAAGTCGAGAACCTTGGCGTGACCGCGATCGGTCACGAAAATGTTTGCCGGCTTGATGTCGCGATGGACGATGCCTTTGGAATGGGCAGCGTCAAGCGCGTCGGCGATCTCGATGCCCAGCGAAAGGAGAGTGTCGAGCTCCAGCGGGCGATTGCCGATCATGTGCTTGAGCGTGGTCCCGTCCAGAAACTCCATCACCAGATAGGCTTTTCCGTCTTGCTCCCCGATATCGTAGATGGTGCAGATATTGGGATGGTTCAGCGCCGAGGCGGCCTGCGCTTCACGCTGAAAGCGGGCAAGAGCCTGAGGGTCGCGAGCTACTTCATCGGGAAGAAATTTGAGGGCGACAAAACGGTGCAGGCGGCTGTCTTCGGCTTTGTAAACCACGCCCATGCCGCCACCGCCCAGCTTATCCAAGATGCGGTAATGCGATATGGTCTGGCCGATCATAAGGCTGACGTGCGTCAGCGATGCCATCTTAGGGACGCGGCCACTGGAAGTCAAAGTCCCTTTGTGGTCTGGGCCTGTTTTGTGCGACAATCCTCCGCCGAATTGGAGGAGGACCAATGCACAAGCGTCTTTTAACCGTTCTGATGTGTGTGCTCATACTTAGCCTTTCCACTCTTGCCGCGCCCAAGACAAAGAAGAAGACCGCCGCACCCGGCGCTCCCGACAAAGCGTATCTGGATAAACTCATGGCCGGGTGGAGTACGGGGGACCCAGCCAACATGGCCCAGTATTACGACCAGGGCGAGTACACTTTCTTCGACATTGCTCCCCTGAAGTACAACAATTGGGCGGAGTACCAGAAGGGCGTCACCGAGATCCTGAAGGGTTACAAGACCATCAAGCTGACGGTGAATGACGACGCCCAGATCCACACCGACGGCAATCTCACCTGGGCCACCGCGACTGTTAAAGAAGACGCGGTCACGACCGCCGGCAAACACGAATTGGCCACGCTGCGCTGGACGGTGATCTTCGAGAAACAGGGCGGCAAATGGATGATCGTGCACGAGCACACGTCTGAGCCATTGCAGTAGCCGCAGTCAAACCGGACGGGGTCGCCCCGTCCGGATCCCTTCCCGGGCCGTGCTCCGTTGCTCTGCTAACATGTTGCTCTCATGCCCGATACGCAATCGATTCTTGGGCAAACGGTTTCCCACTACCGAATTCTCGACAAGCTGGGCGGCGGCGGGATGGGTGTGGTGTATCGCGCCGAGGATACCTCCCTGGGTCGCCTTGTCGCTCTGAAGTTTTTGCCCGACAACATCGCGCACGATCCCCAGTCGCTCGAGCGTTTTCGCCGTGAAGCCCGCGCCGCTTCCGCTTTGAACCACCCCAACATCTGCACCATTTACGAAATTGGCGAACATGGCGGCCTGCGCTTCATTGTGATGGAGTATCTCGAAGGTAAGACTCTGCGGGAAGCGATTCTGGGACGCCCGCTCGAAACTGACCGTCTGGTTGATCTGGGCATCGAGATCGCCGATGCACTGGACGCGGCTCACGCCAAAGGCATCGTTCATCGCGACATCAAGCCTGCCAACTTATTCGTGACCGATCGCGGCCACGCGAAAATTCTCGACTTCGGTCTGGCCAAGATCAGCGCGCCCGCCGGTTCGAAATCCGGCGAAGCCAAGACGATGACCGAAGAGCATCTGACCAGTCCAGGCAGCGCCCTGGGAACGGTCGCCTACATGTCTCCCGAACAGGCTTTGGGTAAAGACCTGGACGCTCGCACCGATCTCTTTTCTTTCGGAGCGGTGCTTTACGAGATGGCCACCGGGACGCTTCCCTTCAAAGGTGACACCTCGGCTGCGCTCTTCAACTCGATCCTCAACAAAGAGCCGGCTTCTCCGCTGCGTGCGAATCCAGACCTGCCGGGGGAACTGGAACGGATCATCAGCTAAGGCTCTCGACAAGGAGCGGGACGTTCGCTACCAGAGCGCGGCGGACTTGCGCGCGGACCTGACGCGGCTCAAGCGCGACACTACCTCGGGCAAAGTGAGCGCCGCCAAGTTGTCCGCCCGGGAATCGAGGACTCGGTTTTCCTGGCCTTGGGCGGCGGGCGCGATGGCGACGGTGGTTGCCGTCGCGGCGTTGATCTGGTGGTTGCGGTCGCCTCTGCCGCCGCCGAGACTTCTGAGCGTTACCCAGATTACCCGCGACGGTATCAGGAAGAACCCAGCTACTCTCACAGATGGCGTGCGCCTTTACTTCGGCGAGGCCCCTGACAACTTGACTATTTCTCAAGTGTCAATCAATGGCGGCGATGTCGCAGCGATTCCAACTCCATTCCCTAACGCCCAAACCCTGGATATCTCCCCCGACCATTCGCAGCTTCTGGTCGTATCATTTGTGGGAACGGAGCTGGCAGATCCGTTCTGGATCGTGCCCTTGCCTGCCGGATCCCCGCGCAGGTTGGGCGACATAACCGGGCATGACGCTACTTTTTCGCCCGACGGCCGCCAGCTAATCTATGCCAAAGGGAAAGACCTCGTTCTGGCAAAATCCGACGGCAGTGAATCTCGCAAGCTGCTCACAGCGTCCGGCGTACCAAACGCGATCAGGTTTTCCCCGGATGGGGCGCGAATTCGATTCACGGTAGTGGATCCGCAACTGAACACCAGTTCTCTCTGGGAAGCCAAGGCCGATGGGACCGCCCTTCACCCCCTGCTTCCTGGCTGGAGTAATCCGCCATCGGAGGCTCGCGGCCGATGGACGCCCGATGGAGCCTACTTCGTTTTCACCCACAGCAGTGATACCGGCGGTTCAAACATCTGGGTTTTACCCGACAGCCACAGCGTCTTTCGCAAGGAGTCCTCGACGCCGGTTCAGCTCACCACTGGCCCCCTGTTTTTCGATGAGGCCTTGCCCATTGCCGGTCGCCGGATATTTGCTTTCGGACTGCAACCGCGTGGCGAACTGGTGAGCTACGACTCCCGCTCCCAGAAATTCCTGCCATACCTTTCCGGAATTTCTGTCCAGGAAGTTGCTTTCTCTGCGGACGGACAGTGGGTGGCATACGTGACCGTCCCTGAGGGGACGCTATGGCGCAGTCGAGTGGACGGCAGTGAGCGTCTGCAGCTCACTTATGCGCCTATGTACACCAGCCTTCCCCGATGGTCGCCCGACGGCAAGCAGATAGCTTTCGACGGTGCGCAGTACGGGAAAGCCTGGAAGATTTTCCTGATTTCCCCGCAAGGTGGCGAACCCCAGGAATTATTGTCGGAGAACCGCGGCGAGTTCGACCCCGCCTGGTCCCCCGACGGCAAGCAGATCGCTTTTGGAAGGCAGGATGTCCCCGAAGCTCAAGTAATCAATATTCTCGACCTGCAGACACACCAGTTTTCCCCGCTGCCCGGCTCCCAGGGAACTTTCAGCCCACGCTGGTCTCCGGACGGGCGATTTCTGGCGGCGCTCACCGGCGACTCCCAAAAGGTGATGCTCTACGACTTCAAGACGCAAAAGTGGACCAACTGGTTGAGCGAGAGTCGCGCCGTCGGTTTTCCCAACTGGTCACGGGACAGCAAATATCTCTACTACGACAGCACTTTTTCGAATGACCAGTTCTACCGTCGAATTAAGGTGGGAGAGACCAAGTCCGAGGAGGTCCTCAACTTGAAAGGCATGCGTCGCTACGGCAGTTGGATCGGATCCTGGAGCGGCCTGGCTCCGGATGGCACTCCGCTTTTTGTTCGAGACATGAGCACCCAGGAAATCTACGCTCTCGACGTGCAACTTCCATAAAGCAATTGGCAACTAGAGCAATTAGCTAAGTGCCCATTGCTAATTGCTAATTGCTGGATGTGGCGACGCTCAGTAAGCTTTGACGAAAAAGTAAATCGTCATCCCAGTCCCCACTAGAATCACGAATCCTCGTATCCACGCTTGCGGCAGCTTCTGCGCGTAGTGCGCCCCGAAATATCCACCCACCAATGCTCCAGCGATCATGACGATCGCCTGCGGCCAGTAAATCGCGCCCTTCATCACAAATACCAGTGCGGCAATGCCATTGATGGCGATTCCCAGAATGCTCTTCAACGCATTCATGGCATGAATATCGGTCATGCCGACTGCAGCCAGCATGGCCAGGTTGACGATGCCCACGCCGCCGCCGAAATAACCGCCATAAACAGCGACTACGAGTTCAAAAACAGACGCGCCCACTATGGCAGCGGTAGTAGCGCCATGTCCGACGCTGGAAGCGCGGCCGCCCGCCAATTTCTTGCCGAAGATGAAGAGCAGAGTTGCCGCCAGCATGAGCCAGGGCAGAACTTGCAGGAAGGTGTGTGCCGGGGTCCGAAGCAGAAGAACTGCGCCTGCGATTCCGCCAGCCAGGCTGGTGAGCAGGAGCGGCAGCAGCACTCGCATGGGCACGTCGAGGCGATTGCGATATGCCCCGCCACTGGCGGTCACACCGGTCCAGAGTGCCAAAGTATTGGTAGCGTTTGCTGGTATAGGCGGGACGCCGATGAACAGCAATGCAGGAAAGGCGACAAAACTGCCCCCGCCAGCGACCGCGTTCAGTGCTCCGCCCACAATGCCGGCAAGGAAAAGGAAGATGGCGTGTTGGGGAATCAAGGGTAAAGGTTTATCACAAGGGCGGAAGACCTTACCACGAGCCCCATTGATCTAGCACAGACCGTTGCTTCACCACGAACCGTGTGGGGACAGCCGTCCCCGGCTGTCCGGTCGAGCGAAGCTCGACTTTTTTGCGGAGATTCCAACATCGCGGGTCGTGCTCTTGTAGAGATTCGAACCTTTGCGGAGCCTTGCTCCGCCGGACAGCCGAGGGCGGCTGTCCCCACGTGGTTCGTGGTGTTGTCTTGCTACCGTTTACTGATCATCCCCGTCTGATGGCAAGGACACTCGAAGGAGCGTCGATGCAGAACTCGAAAACCTGTTGGCTAGTGCTTGTCCTGCTCATTCTGACTTGCGCAGACGGCTGCCGCCCAACCCACGCCCTGCTCGGAGCCAGAGCAAAAGCAACTCGAGTTCTGGGTAGGCGAATGGGACCTTACGTGGCCGGGAACCAACGCCGGCGAGATTGCGCACGGAACGAACAGCGTGCGGCGCATTCTCGACGGATGTATCGTCGAAGAAAATTTCTCCGGCGGCGATGCCATGCACCTGCGCGGACAGAGTGTTTCAATCTTTGACGTGCGCGCCGGCAAGTGGAAGCAGACCTGGGTGGACAATGAAGGCGGCTACCTCGATTTTGTGGGCGAATCCAAAGATGGGCAGATGATCCTCTCGCGCGAATCCGTGCGCCCCGATGGCACCAAGGGAATATCGCGGATGGTATTCAAGAACATTACCCACGATGAGTTTGATTGGAGTTGGGAGGGATCGAAAGATGGCGGCAAGACCTGGACCGTGGTCTGGCCAATTCACTACAAGCGCCGGCTTTGAACGGCGCACAAGATTACAAGTTTTGCAGAATCGATCGGACCTCGGTCCAGCCGAGGTCCGCCAATTCGTTCAGCAAGTCTACCTGGATCGCGGGCGAGTCGCCGGCGGCCACACAAACGGCCACAAGCCCCTAGCCGCCGT
Source organism: Terriglobia bacterium (assembly GCA_963734265.1). Taxonomy (GTDB): domain Bacteria; phylum Acidobacteriota; class Terriglobia; order Terriglobales; family Acidobacteriaceae; genus JAIQFF01. The sequence goes on along the minus strand of CAVTGN010000002.1, from coordinate 140,758 downwards.
ACGTGCCGGTGGCGCCTACGCGGGAGGAGACGCGGTCGCGGATGTCGCGCGCCTTGTCGGCCAGATTGCTGCGGGTTTCTTCACCGCTGGCTGGCGCCAGCAGCAAACCGATGCCCACGCCAATGCCCAAGCCGAGCAGCGCCGCACCAGCGGTTCCCAGGAAATTGCTGCCATCTTCGCCGCGAATGACGTCGGTGGCTCGGCTGACGCGGTCGGCCGCGGTTTCATAGGTGTCCTGCGCTCTGGACCTCAGGTCCTCGACCGTGCCTGACATGCGATTGCGCATGGAGTCCAGCAGGTAGATGGCAGTGCCCAGCGCCAAATTAGCAAAAGCTTTTTGTTTGCTTGATTTCATTGTGTCTCTCCGGACGAGTAAACCCGCCAGTATCAAGATGCCAAAGGCAGCCTAACAGTTGGCGCGATCTTTTGCACAGCCGGGATTGACGGGATTTGTTTTGGAGACGACGAAGATCGGGAAAATCGCAATTGGCTCCTTTTTGGGAACTCAGGCGCCTGCTTGTTGTATAGTTGCGATTGCTTACCTTTACTTTCATTTAGACACGAATGCCATTACGCGCTGAAAATTGTTTGGCGCGCTGAGCGGAGGGTTTGCATGATTTCGAAAACGAAACTGGTGCTGACGTTTCTGGCGTGCGTCCTGACCGTCCAGGCTCAAACCTCAAACCCAGCTCCGGAAAAAGACCAGGCCGCTTCTCCCGCCGCTCAGATCGGCTACAAGTCAGCCGCCGACGCCGAGCAGAAGAAAACTCTCTTGCTGCGAGATTTTCATCCTGTTTCCATGCTCCACGTCTCCACGCACGAAGTCCCCAAAGCGAAGTTCTATGTGATCGACGTGCACAACCACATCAACGATGCTGCCCGGATCGAGGAACACATGCCGCCCGAACGGGTTGTCGAAATCATGAATAACACCAATGTGAGGACAGTGGTGATTCTCACCGGCATGTGGGGCGACAAGCTGCAGCACGTGATTGACGAAATGGTGAAGCCGTATCCCGGGCGGTTCATGGTTTTCACGCAACTGGACTACAGCAAGATCGACGACCCGAATTTCGGCGAGGAGATGGTGCGACTGGTGGACGATTCCGTCGCCCGCGGCGCGCGCGGCCTCAAGTTTCTGAAAGACCTGGGTCTGGGAGTGCGCGATAAGTCCGGGAAGCTGCTCGCGATCGACGATCCGCGGCTGGATCCGGTCTGGCACGAATGCGGGCGTCTCGGGATTCCGGTGTTCATTCACACCGGCGATCCTGAGGCTTTCTTTCTTCCCACGGACGCGCGCAACGAGCGCTATGAGGAGTTGACCGAGCATCCGGACTGGAGTTTTTACGGCCCGCAGTTTCCATCGCTCGAGCAATTGCTGGAAGCCCGCAACCGGGTTTTTGCGCGACATCCGGAAACGCTCTTCGTTTCGCTGCACATGGGTTGGCCGGAGAATCTGGATTGGGTGTCGCGCATGCTCGACCAGCACCCGAATGTCATGGTCGAGTTTGGCGCGCGCGAAGCCGAGTTGGGACGGCAGCCGGCGAAGACGCGCGAGCTTTTTCTTAAGTATCAGGACCGGGTGATGTTCGGCACCGACAATGGCATGGACGAAGCCATGTATCGCAATCAATTTCGCTGGCTCGAGACCGGGGACGAATCGTTCGACTACTGGGGCTATCCGGCGCAGGGGCGCTGGGAAATCTACGGCCTGGGATTGCCCGACCGGTGCTGGAGAAAATCTATCACTTGAACGCAGAGCGGGTGTTTCGCCAGTTCAAAGGTGGGGTCAAGGGAGGAGCGCAATGAAGAGGAGCGCAATGAAGCCGCGCGCAATGAAATCGGGGAATGCGGTGACGGCCAAGTCTTCTTCGCGTGCAATCCGGACGGCAGGACTCTTGCTCGCTGGAGTGTGTCTCCTGTTCGGCAGTTGCACTCGCCCGCCGGCAGCTCCAGCGGAGCCTGCCACAGCGCCGCCGTCTCAGATCAAAGTGGATGTGAAACCGGGCGGGCCCGTAATTCTTACCACCACTTCGGCCGAGTTTCAGATTCTGCCTTCCGGATACGTTCAGGCCTCCCTGCTCAAGGGTGATCAGAAACTGACCTTGGACGATCCGCGCGCCGGCGGCAGCGATTTTCTGCTGCACGATGGTAAGGAAGTTCAGTTTGCGCTGGACTTCAGTCAAGCGAAGGTTCAGGACAGTGCCGGCAAGTTAGGCCGGGGCAAGCGGGTAGAAATCCCCGCTACCTCACAGGACGCATCAGCGGACAAGATTCAGCGCACGCTGCGGGTAGAAGTTTACGACGACTTCCCGAATGTTCTGCTCTCGAGTGCGGAATACAAGAACGGCGGCAGCGAAGATCTACGCATCGACCGCGTGGTCGAGCAGCAGCACCGGTTTAACGGCAGCGTTGCGGATAAAAAAGCACAGCCCTACGACATGTGGAGTTTCCACGGATCAAGCTATGACTGGGGAAAAGATGACGTGGTGAAGTTGACCCGTTCTTTCTCGCAACCGAACCTGATGGGTGCGACGGTCAAAGGCGGCTACGGGGGCGGCATCCCGGTGGTGGCTTTCTGGACGGCAGCTGTCGGCGAAGCGGTGGGCCACGTGGAGACGGTGCCGCTGACGCTGTCTTTGCCGGTCAAAGTTGGAGCGGATGGGGTTGATGCCGGTGTGGACATCACGGCGGATACCGTGCTCAAACCGGGAGAAAGTTATTCCACGCCGCGCAGTTTCGTTTCTGTCTACGCGGGAGATTTTTACGAGCCGCTGCATCTTTGGTCGAGCGTCTTGCAGAAAGAAGGATGGGACATTCCGAAGCCGTCCGGAGAGGCCTACAACGTGAGCTGGTGCGGATGGGGCTACGAATTCAACGTCACGCCGGCGCAGATGCTGGGCACGGTTCCGAAGTTGAAAGAGCTGGGGATCAAGTGGGCCACGCTCGACGACCGCTGGTTCGATACTTATGGCGACTGGAATCCACGCTCCGACACTTTTCCCGGCGATTCCATCAAGAAGATGACCGACGACTTTCACAAGCAGGGAATCCTGGTGCAACTGTGGTGGCTGCCGTTGGGAGTGGAGGACGGTCAGGGGAAGTACGAATCGCACAAGTACATGATGTCGAAAGTTGCGCAGGAGCATCCCGAATGGCTCATCCTCGACAAGGACGGGAAACATGCGCGCATGACGCGCGACCTGGCGACGCTATGTCCGGCGGTGCCTGAGGTGCAAGCGTTTTACAAGAAGCTGACGGAGAAATTTATTGGCGACTGGGGATTCGACGGGTCGAAGCTGGACAATATTTACAGCGTGCCCATGTGCTACAACCCGGCGCATCATCACAAATCTCCGCAGGATTCGGTCAATGCCATGGCGGATGTGTACAAGACGATCTTTCAAACCAGCCGCGCGATCAAGCCGGAGAGCGTAACCCAGAGCTGTCCCTGCGGCACGCCGCCGTCGCTGGCCTGGCTGCCGTTTATCGATCAGGCCGTGACTGCCGATCCGGTGGGCGCGGTGCAGGTGCGGCGGCGCATCAAAATGTACAAAGCGCTGCTGGGGCCGGAGTCCGCGGTGTACGGCGATCACGTCGAACTCTCCGCCATGGACCGGATCGGCAACAACTGGCGCGAGCATGGCGAGGACTTCGCTTCGACCATCGGCGCTGGTGGAGTCGTAGGAACGAAATTCGTGTGGCCCGATCCGGGTCCGAAATTCAAGCCGGTGATGCTGACTACCAGCAAGGAAGAACACTGGAAAAAGTGGATTGATATTTACAACCAGAAGATGCTGTCGAAGGGTACGTTCCGCAATTTCTACATCTACGGCTATGACGCTCCCGAAGGATATGCGATCGAAAAAGATGGGCGGATGTACTACGCGTTTTTCGCTCCTTCGGCGGCGCCGTGGAAGGGAGAGGTTGAGCTGCGGGGGTTAGAGCCGGGCAGCTATCAGGTGACGGACTACGATCAAGGCAAAGATCTCGGCTAAGGTGGAAGTTACCGCTGGCGCAGCTCCTAAGCTTAAGACCGAGTTCAAGGATCATCTGCTGCTGGAAGTGAAGCCGTAAGCGTGTGTGGGGCGGGCGCCCTCGCCCGCCGCTGTCGGGTTTGATTTTGATCTAAGATGGGGTGTGCGAAACCAGTTTCTGGAAGGCAGACTGATCTGCAGATTTTAAAAAGGTCAAAGTCAAATTCTTAAACCAAACCCAACGGCGGCGGGCGTGGGCGCCCGCCCCACACGGACATATAAGAGCTAGAGTGGGTGTTCGCGCAGGAAGCGCTCGCGATATTCTTCGTCGCGGAAGGCTTCCGTTCCTCCCGGGCGAGTCACCGAGAGAGCGCCGGCGCGGTTGCCGCTGGCCAGGCAGGTGACGAGGTCGGAGCCTCGCAGGTATTCGTGCAGGAAGCCGGCGTTGAAACTGTCACCGGCGCCGACAGCATCGACGGCCGTGATGTTCAGCGCGGGGCTGGCGAACCGCTCCTTGCCACGCTGCGCCAGCGCGCCCTGGTCCCCAGTTTTGCCACCACCAGCGGGACAATTTCCGCCAGCCGCTTTACGGCGGTTTCCATGTCATCGGTTCCGGTGATTCTGGTGGCTTCGCGCATGTTGGGAAGAAATACGTCAACGTATTTCAGCAGGTTCTTCAGACCGCCGTCCCAGAGATCCTGGGGATCGTCGTTGGTGTCGAGAGAAATACTCAGGCCTGCGGCCTTGACCCGGCGAAACAATTCGGCCACGTCCGGCAGCAACGCACGCTGCAGGTAGAGCGACGACAGATGGAAATGCCGGGAATCCAAAAGAGAATCGAAGTCGAGATCCTTGAGCGAGAGCTCAGCAATGGTTCCGGCGTAGGTCAACATGTTGCGCCAGCCGGTGCGTTGCAGAATGATGGTGAGCCCGGTCGTGATCGAGCCGGGCTTGCGCCGAACGCCCGAGACATCGACGCCGCCGGCGGACAGGCGGTCGAGAGCAATCTGTCCCAGCGGGTCGTCGCCAATCAGCGACTGAAACCCGACGCGACTTCCCAACGCCGCCAGATTGTGGGCGACAATGGCGGAAGAGCTGCCCAGAGTGAGCATCATGCGGTCGGCCAGAAGCTCACGCTCCGGCGGAAGTTCGTCGGGAAGTCCGTAGAGGATGAGGTCGAGGTTCAGTTCTCCGGCGATGGTGACATCGAAGCGAGGCATGTTGAGTTGGGATTCCTTCTTGCGTCGTACGCTTGCGCCTTACAAAAGATGAGTCGCGGAAATTGAGAGCGAAATCGTGGTGGACCCGGAGAGACTTGAACTCCCAACCCCTGCGTTCGAAGCGCAGTGCTCTATCCAGTTGAGCTACGGGTCCGGCTTTCTGCGGACGGCTAAATCGTCTACATTGTAGCTCCGAAAAGCCCCGGGCGGGGCATGGTGGGGTGAGCGATGAGTGAGAATAGATTGCCTGAGCCGTGGTTGCGAGGCACGTTGACAGAAGTTCCAGCCGTACCGCGGGCGGTTTTGCACGCGCTGGAGTTGGCGGAAGAAGATCTGAGACGATGGTGTGGCGGCCTGAGCGACGAAGAGATGAATGCCCGCCCTTTCGGGTTGGCGCCGGTGGCGTTTCATTTGAGGCATATCGCGCGAAGTCTCGATCGGTTGCTGACGTATGCCGAAGGACAATCGCTGACGGCTGAGCAGCTGGCTGCACTGAATTCGGAGCTGGATCCTGGAGCGAAACAGAGTGAGCTGTTTTCGGAGGTGGAGCAAGCATTAAAGGACAGCGCCGCCCGGATTCGGGCATTTCAGGTTTCCGATCTAGAACAGGCTCGGAGCGTGGGAAAGCGACGGATGCCGACTACAGTTGCAGGTCTGCTGGTGCATGTCGCCGACCACACTCAGCGCCATGTAGGACAGGCCATCACCACCACGAGAATTGTCTTGGCGCAACGGACGACGTAGCCCACGGCTTTCGCCGCGGGCCATGCCGTTTCTTTTTGTTTTCGAACTACTGCAGCGGCTGCAGGTTGAGAATTACTGACAGAACGTTGCCCAGGATGCTGTAGTTGCCATCCGAATAGGCACCGTACTGGTAGCGATTGTCGTAGCCATCTTCGTAGCCGCGACGGAAGCCTTCGCGGAAATAATAGTTATAATCCGCCTGGTCCACGTAGTAGCCGCTGTAGCCGTAGTTGGCGTCCTGATAGGCGTAGCTGTCCTGATAGTCCGCGCGCCAGCGGTCCTCGCGGTCGGCGACTCCAGCCCGGAAGCCTTCCTGGTAGCCATAGTTCACCGCTTGCCGCAACAAGTCAGCGCCATACTGGTTGATCTCATAGTATGAGCCGCCGCGATTGTAGCGATAAATCGGAGCGGTATAGAAGTAAGGGTCGTGTTCGTAGTCGTGATGCTCGTTGCGCCAGCGCAATTGCTGATCCCGTTCGCGCTGGAAATATTCCTGCTGGAAGCGGTACTGCGACATGCGCCTTTGCTGCTGCAGGGCGGCGGTTCGTTGCTGGGCAACCCGTTCCTGTTGATCCCAACGTTCGCGATACTGGACGACCCGCTGTTGTTGTTGCTGGATCAGTTGCTGCTGGCGCTCCTGTGACAGGCGGGCCTGTTGCTGGCGATTCTGCTCCTGGCGATTTTGCTGCTGAGCGCGCTGTTGTTGCTGTTCGACATCCTGCCTCTGTCGCTGCTGCTGCTGCTGGACTTGCTGTTGCTGTTGGGTTTGACGTCTTTCGCGGTCCAGTTGCTGTTGTTGCTCCTGCTGCTGTGTCTGTTGCCTTTGGTGCTCCAGTTGTTGCTGCTGCGCGCGTTGCTGTTGTTGCTGTTGGGTCTGTTGTCTCTGGCGCTCTAGTTGTTGCTGCTGCTGTTCGGCACGCTGCTGTTGCTGCTGAGTCTGTTCTCGCTGCCGCTCTTGTTGGGTTCGCTGCTGCTGCTCTTGCTGCTGCTGTTGTTGATGTTGCTGCTGCTGTTGTTGATGTTGCTGCTGCTGTTGTTGTTGCGCGCGCTGCTGTTGTTGCTGCTGCTGCGTGCGCTCCTGCTGCGTACGCTGCTGTTCTTGTTGCTGTGTGCGCTCCTGCTGCATGCGCTGCTGTTGCTCCTGCTGCGGCGCCGGCTTCTGTACACCAGGTTCAGGACGACTCTCCTGCTGGTGCTCGGCAGGTTTAGCCTGCCTGTCGGGTTTCGATTCTTTTCGATCTTTTTGTTCTTGTTGGTCCTGCTGCGAGTGCGCGGGGATGCCGCCAGCCAGCAACAAGGACAGAACAGTCACGCTCACTGCCCCAACTAGTTTCATGGAATTCGCCTCCAAGCTATTACTTAGATTGCCAGCAAGCCGGACCCGCCGTACAGTCCTGCGGGTATTCCTGGTACGGAAATCCCCTAGAGCAGCAGGAGAGAACGGCTCAAGCACGGACTCAGGGTAACCGATAACCTAACCACTGAATAATCCCGGCGTCAGTTTCGCGCGATGGTATGATTCTGGCCGATACTACGGTTACGCGAGACCGCGTTCGGCAGGCAATATCGGGAACTAAGCAATGGCAATCACAAACGTACCCCAACGCACTGCTACGGCGGCGACCGGGGCGCCAGCGTCGAGCAACAGAGTCGCCCTGTCGGTGGTGACCACTCTGTTTTTCATGTGGGGCTTTGTCACCGTTTTGAACGACGTGCTGGTGCCTCACCTAAAGGCGATCTTCGACCTGAACTACGCCAGGGTGATGCTGATCCAGTTTTCTTTCTTCTCGGCTTATTTCCTGTTCTCGATTCCCTCCGCCAAGGTGATCGACTGGATCGGATACAAGAAGACGATGGTGGTCGGCCTGTTCACCATGGGCGTGGGGGCGTTGCTGTTCATTCCGGCCGCGAGCGTTCCTTCGTTTCCGCTATTTCTCGGCGCGCTGATGGTTCTGGCTGCGGGGATCACGGCGCTGCAAGTGGCTGCCAATCCCTACGTAGCCGTGCTCGGACCGCCAGAGACGGCATCGAGCCGCCTGAATCTGGCGCAAGCGTTCAATTCGCTGGGCACCACGATTGGACCCTACCTCGGCGGCATGTTCATTCTGAATGCCAACCGGGAGAACATGGACGCGGTCCGCCAAATGTCCAGTGAAGCGTTGAAGGCTTACAGAATCCAGGAAGCGTCATCAGTCAAGTTGCCCTATCTCGTCATTGGACTCGCGCTGATGGCGCTGGGAATTGCCATTGCCATGTTCAAGCTGCCGGCCATGCCGGAAGCAGAACGCCACGGAGCCTCAGGCCCGAAAGTAAGCTTATGGAAGTATCGTCACCTGGTGCTGGCGACAGTTGGAATCTTTGTTTACGTGGGCGCTGAGGTTTCGATTGGCAGCTTCCTGATTAACTATTTCACCCAGACCAACATCGGCAACATTTCGGAACTGGAAGCCGCCAAATACGTTTCGTTCTACTGGCTGGGCGCAATGATCGGCCGGTTCATCGGGTCGGCGGTGTTGCAGAAAGTTCGTACCGACCGCGTACTGGGGTGCGTGGCCCTGGTGGCGTGTGCGCTGGTCGTGATCTCGATGCTTACCTTCGGGCATATCGCGATGTGGACGCTCATTCTCGTGGGCCTCTTCAATTCGGTGATGTTCCCCAGCATTTTCACTCTGGGGATCGCGAAACTGGGTCCTTTGACCGGCGACGGTTCCGGCCTGCTGGTGATGGCGATCGTGGGAGGCGCAATCATTCCCTTGATCCAGGGAGCCTTGGCGGATCGCATCGGAATTCACCATGCATTTATTTTGCCGGCGATTTGTTATCTCTACATCGCTTATTTTGCGTTCCGGGGATCGAAGCCCGTGGTCCCGGCGTAGGACAGCACTTGGCAATTGGCACTTGGCAATTAGCAATTTCGCTTTGGCTAAGTGCCAAGTGCCAATTGCTAATTGCTAATTGCTATTTGCCAACTGCTTCGAATCTTCCTTCCCTCCAAATCCGGCGTAAGTGATATCCTTCCCCGGCCATGGCAGTCACCATGCAGGACATCGCCCGGGGCTTGAACGTTTCTGTGGTGACGGTTTCCAAAGTCCTGCGCAATAAGGGGAAGATCAGCGCCGCGACGCGAAAGCGGGTCCTGGACCGGGCGAAAAAGCTTAACTATCAGACCAACTGGATCGCGCGCAGTCTGGTGACCCGCCGTACCTTCACCATCGGGCTGCTGCTGCCAGATTTTACCCACCCTTTTTTCGCGGAGATCGCCAAGGCGGTTGCCGACACGGTACGTCCACATGGCTATCACGTCATCATTTCGTACTTCGAAGAGAATCCTCAGTTGGAGAAGAATGAAGCCGAATCTCTGCTGGCCCGGCAGGTGGACGGGCTGATCCTGGCGTCGGCGCAGTCCGGAGCGGGCGCTTTCGAGCACATCGTGAACCGAGACACGCCGTTCGTTTTGATTGACCGGCCCATCGCCGGGGTTCGGGCCAGTTTTGTAGGCGCTGACAATCAGGCGATCGGGCACCTCGCGACCACTCACCTTATCGAGAGGGGATGCCGGCGAATTGCGCACCTGCGTGGTCCGGGAATCAGTATTGCGACCGGGAGAATGGAGGGCTACCGGCAAGCTCTGGAGAAACACGGATTATCTGTCCCTCCGGGTTATATCGTGGAGGCGGGCTATCAGGATCACACCGGGCACGAGGCGATGCGCAAATTGCTGCGAATGAAACCTGTGCCGGATGGGGTGGTTTGCTACAACGATCCGGTCGCGATCGGCGCCATGCGGGCTATTTCCGAAGCCGGGCTCAAAGTGCCAGATGATATTGCTGTTGTCGGCGCGGGCAACGTTCATTATTCCGATTTTCTGGCCGTTCCACTCACTACTGTGGATCAGGGGACTTCCGAGATAGGCAAGCGAGCCGCCGACCTCCTGATCGAACGCATCGCTTCGAAACGCAAGCTGCAACCTAAGAAAGTCCTGATCGAACCCAAACTCGTGATCCGGCTATCGACGACCCGTTCAAGTTGAAGATTGTAAAGGAGTACTTACAAAAGAACCCTACAAGGCGATCCCACGCCGGGTACAGGATTTTGCCGATGGCCCAGCCGCAGTCCGAGGAATATGGTGGGTGTCGTTGAACTAGACTAAATCCAGGTTGGGAGAAATCATAATGAACAAGGACACAGTGGAAGGAAAAGTAAAGGACATCGCAGGACGGACGCAGCGCCAGGTTGGAGAGTGGACCGGGAGCACGAAAGATCAGGCCGAAGGCGCGGCCAAGCAGGTTGAAGGCAAAGTTCAGAATGCCTGGGGCAAGGCAAAGGACGCTGTGAAGAAGCCCGGCACCAGCGAGACCACCGAGACCGACGAAGAAAAAGACGAAGTCGAAGAGCGGAATCGCGCGGCCAACGAGTAGTTAGCCGGCAAAGCAATAATCAGCCACGGAGGGTGAATCCGTGGCTTTTTTACTTGCTCGCTTTCGCGGTTCCCACGGTGCGGGCTAGCGCCGCACTTAACTGATCGGGCTCAAAACCGAAGGGGCCGGGCGCGCTCTTATATGCAATGCGGCCGTTCGAGTCGATCAGGTACAGGCGGTCGGGCCAGCCGGTGTAAGCCCGTTCCGTCCCATTGCCGAATTCATCGAGGACGCTGGGGAATTTTATCCCGAGCTTTCGGACACACGCGCCAGCCACAAAGGCGCGCTCGTCTTCATCCTTGGGACTGGCGAAGACCACCTGATCTTTTATATTGCTCTGCATTTGCCAGACGTCGCTGGGATGAGCCTCGGTGATATAGACCACCAGAAAGGCGACGCGATTCTGGTACTGCTCGTAAAGCTTGTTGAGGGCAGGAACCTCCCGCCGGAATGGCGGTCAAGTATAGCTGCCAAACACCAGCACCACCGGCTGCTGCTTGTTCAAGGTGGAGAGTTGAACCCGCTCGGTCTTGTCGACTTTGAGCAGGTTGAAATCAGGTGCGGCGTCTCCAACCTGCAGTTTCCCGGCGCGCGCATGGAGCCACGCGCTCTCGAAAGGGAAAAGAAGAAAGAGGACCGGCCCCGGCATTCTTTTCATTACTCGCCCGAAAGTTTCCGGGGGCTGATTCATCGCCCACCAGACCACGCTTCCAAAAGCGATGTAAGCCACCACCAGCACGACGGCCACCACGCCCAGGCGCTTGCGCGCAACCGGGCTTAGTTTAAGGCGAAGTTTTAGGTCGTTCCATCGCATGGCAGTGAACACCCTAAATGTGGGTAGCAACTTGAACAATAGTAAGGAAATACTAGGGCAATGTCAGCCAAAGTGTCTGAATTTCTTCCAAAACTCAGGCCAGGGATAGCGCAATTGATGGCAGACAAAAATGTCAGGATGATCCATGGTCTCTTCGTTCTTGACCCCATAACTGTTCGTGGTGTGGCCGGACAACTCGCAAGACTCAAACAAATGGTGAACGTCATCGGCGGAAAGCCCCAGGACAATCAGAGTCTGCGGCGGGGGATCGCCGTAGCCACGCTGCCAGTAGGAGTTCACTCCGCTAATTGCCTTAGGCAGGCCGAAAGCTGCGCCGTAGAGATCGATCGCTCCAGCCTCGCCGTAGTTGGCAGCAAGAATCGCAGTCTTATTTCTTTCGTCAGCCGGTAGAGTGTTCCAGATGCGGGCAACTTCCGAGGTCAATTCCGGCCACCCGATCTCTTCCCGAAAGTCGCCATTGTCGGCTCGGGCCCACCAGGGGGAGCTTATAGGAATCACGGGCAAAGCCAGCGCAGCCACCAGGACGCCTCCCAGCGCGATCGCCGCGAAGGTAGCGGTTCGCACCATGCGAGACCATAAAGCCGGCAATGACGCGACCCATCGTTCTTCCACGACTGCGCCCGCCGCGAGCAGCATGGGATAAGCCGGCGCCAGGTAATATCCTCTCCCCTTTGCGATCACGAAAAGGACGAATGGCACGAGGAACATCCAGGCAACCGGGCGGAAGAGTTTGAAGTCGCGCGCGGTCAATACTGCGATCAGCCCGGCTATCCATAGCGGAATAGTCACGAAGTTGGCGGCGATTTTCAGTTGATCGGGCAGGAAGCCGGCGGTGCGTCCAATGCGGACGTCGCGTGCGTGAATGTGACGCAGAAAATCGAGAGAGATGAACTGGTGCTGCATTTGCCAGATAAAGTTTGGCAGAAAAATCAAAAGCGAAAGGCCAGCTCCCATCCACAGCCAACGACTCTTGAGATACTTTCTTGCATCGGTCAACAGCAGTCCCACGACCAGTCCCGCAACCAGGAAGATCATCGAATACTTGGTCAACATGCCCAAGCCGATAGCGGCGCCGATGCCCAACCACCAGCGCGGATCGTCAGAGCGAAGCAGCCGGATTACGAAGTAGGCGGTAAGTACCCACCACAGGTAATCGAAGGCCACGTATTGGAGAAGAGCGCCGGAAGCCAGCGCGACTGGGGCAACCGCTACGGCCAGCGCAGCCAGCACCTGTGCGAAGCGCTTGCCTCCCATTTCGCGAGCCATCAACCCGCCCAGGATGACGCACACAGCCTGAGCCAGAGCGGGAAAGAAGCGGGCTCCACGCAGCGACGTCCCAAAAAGCTCCAGAGAAATGCGTCCCAGAAATGGTGTTGCCGGAGGATAAGCCACGTATCCCCAGGCCAGATACCGTGCGTCGTCAAGCGTGGCTAGTTCGTCGCGATGGAATCCGTACTGTCCGTTCGTGAGGACGTGCAGCAGGGTGAGACACGCGGCCAGAGCGATCAGAATTGTGTTGTCGCTGGCGAGTGAAGTTTGCCGGTGGGTGGTGGCTGGAGCGAGGGCCATTTTTTAGTCGTTGCGTGCTTTAGTTTCCTCTGCGATAGCGACAGACATTTTCACACAGAAATACCTAAATGGCGTACGTAGCGGCGGGCAATGCGCTCAGTCTCTTGGCGCGACTTTGAATATTTGTATAAAAGATACATCTCGATCTTTGCCCGCTGTATCCTACCTATGCAGGTGTTTATGTGGATCGCTAGTTTGCGAAAGGCGCTTGCGTCTCCCGAGCACAGGTTGGCCCTGTTGCTTGCCGTTGCCGGGGACGCGCTGCAGATGTTTGCATTGCCCTTCTTTGCGGAGGGAGGGTTTTCACCGGCAGACACTCTTCTGGACGCCGTGATGGCGGTGGTCATGATCCGGCTGCTGGGATGGCATTGGGCTTTCCTGCCCACGCTTCTCGCGGAGGCGACCCCCGGCCTTGATCTGTTTCCTACCTGGACTGCGGCTGTCCTGTACGTGACTCTTCAGAGTGGCCGGGTTGGAGATGCCGAGATTCTTCCTCCGGGCCCTGCCCCGGCACGCCGGCCCTAGAGGGGTTCTCGGACTCCTCTCTATCCCGCTGCATCCTTGCCTAATAAATCAGTTTTAGTGAGAACTGAATCTGGCGTGACGGCCCGGCGGTTTTGCTGATGATTCCGAATCCGCTGCCGCGCAGAATGTTCGAGGGCAGGCCGAAATCCACCAGATTGAAGATGTTAAAAAACTCGGCGCGAAATTCCACTGTGCCGAGTTCCGCGTTGCCGCGATGTCCAAAGGGCGTGTCTTTGATCAGGGCGATGTCGTAATCCTGGAAACCAGGTCCGCGGAAAGTATTGCGGCCCAGAGTGCCGAAGCGGCCGTGATTCGGTCCGGTCCCGCCCGGCACGTTAATCGGAATGTTGAAGAATGAACCATTGTTCGTGCCCAGGCCAAAATAATCCTCACGCACCGGGCCGCTGGTGGAAAAATGCGGCTCCTTTATTTGATCGGGCCGGTCGGCACCGCCTGCGCCCACGCCAGTTTGCTGCACTCCCGAGTACACGCTGAACGGCGGCCCACTGGTGAGCGTCGTAATGTTCAGAAATTGCCAGCCTCGGGTGAGCGTTTTTCCCAGCGGGCGAAGAAAACTCACGCGGTCCAGCGGAAGCACCTGAATCAGACTCAAAGTGAATGAGTGAGTGGCGTCGAAGGTGGAAGGACCCTTTCTCCGCATCGGGATTCCACGGATTCTGCGGGAAAGTCTGCAGCACCGCACCCGCGCCGGAGACGAATCCGCCGAGAACCGAACTGGTGTCATCGAGAGATTTGGAATAGGTGTAGCTGGCCTGCAGTCCCAACCCGGCTCGCGCGGAATCCTTGCTGACGCTGGTTTGCAGCGAGTGATAACTGGAGTGCGAGCGGCTGGTCATGATGCTCTCTGGCCCAAAGCCTCCAATCGCTTTGCCGGCGGAATCGAATTGGGTAAAGGGCGCGAAGGCGGGATCGGCGCCACCGTAACTGTTCGGAGAATACACGCTGTCCAGATGGACGCCCGCTGTGGCCACGTAGGCGGCGCTGAACTTGACGTCGTGAAAATCATGATCGATGCCCGCGGTGTAGCTTCCGATGTAGCCGTTGCGGAAGTTCTTGGCGAAACCGATCATGGAAAGCAACTGAACCTGGTTTCCCGGCGTGAGGGCTCTCAGATCTTCCTGATAGCGTTGCAAGTCCACTTCTGTATTTGGGGCAACGTGATTGGCATCTCCGCCAGGAAAAAGCAACTGCCCTGAAGTGGTGTATGGGGGCGGCAGATTTACCGGCACGACCGAGTTCTGGAAGGGCAGAGGAACGCCCGGCAAGGCGCTGGCATAGAGACTGACCGCAAGCGGAATTGCGCCGGTAATGAAATTGTCCTGCCAGAGATTAGGCAGAAGCGTGGTAATGGCGCCGCCTGCGTGCAGCACGGTATGGCTGGTGGCGGCGTAGTCGACAGACACCCGCGGTCCCCAACCGTTCCAATCCTGGTCATACGGAGGCTGCGGATTGTATAGAAAAATCTGCTTCGCGGTGTGATCCGAGTAAGGAACATCTTTGCCGTTGGCGTCGACAAATCTCGGAAGCGAAGTCCGATTATTGGCCTCCTTGATGCGGCTGTTCACCTCGTAGCGCAATCCGTAATTGAGGGTGAGGCGCGGAGTGGCTTTCCATGTGTCCTGGAAGTAGAAGTTATAAGCCTGGCGGCGGACCGCGGCTTCGTCGAAGCGATCGCCGGTGGCGGTGACGCTGGCGGCGGCAATCACGCTATACGAATAAGGCGTGGCGGTGAGCAGTCCGGTAAGGGAGTCGGGAAGCGGATCTCCGGGCAGGATATCGTGCGTGCCGCTGGCCGACGTGATCAATACCGGAGAGTAGGCGGTACCGCCGCCGAAGCTGTAGCTGCCGTTGGGATCGGTTCCGAAAATCGTGGTGTCGCGGTTGAGGCGAATTTCCACGCCCCACTTGAAGGCGTGGGAAGAGTGCACATAACTCATGTCCTGCTTCAACTGGAAGAGGTTGCCAAACGATCCAAAGATCGAGCCGCCCGGAGCATTGAAGCTCTGAAACAGTCCATCGCCGAAGTTAAGCGCGGGCTCGGTGTGATTGATGGCGGGGAAAAATGGCGTGCTGCGAATGTAGCTGAACGAAGTGTCGGAAAGAAGATGGGTAGAAATAATGCGCGAATATTTCACCCCGGCATTGCGCTGGTGATCGAAGAACTGAACTCCGAAGTCGGGGTCAATTGCGGTCTGGTCTGGATTGGTAAGCGGCCCGGTCACCTGGTTCAGGCTGAACCGGGTCAGCAAAGTGGCTTTGTCGGAGATGTGGTGATCGATGCGCACCGAAAATTGATCGGTCCGGGTATAAATCTTCGAGGAGGCGGCGTAGGTGCGTTCGCCGAAGGCTCCGGATGGATCATTGGGCAGAGGATAGCGGTTGAGCACAGGGACAATCGCCGGATTCACGGGAATCGTCAGGGTGTCGCCGGGAAAGGTGAACGTGTCGATTCCCTGGCGCTCCGCTGCCGTCGGCACGGGGAAGACCTGGGTGGTGCCCAGCACCTGGCGAAAGCCCTGGTACTGGCCGAAGTAGAAAGTGCGGTCGCGGCCGTCATAGACGTTTGGAATCACCACCGGCCCGCCGTTGGTAAAGCCGAATTCGTTGCGGACGAATGGAGGAATGCGGCGTTCGTCGGCGACGCTCTTGTGATCAAAATAGTTTCGCGCGTCGAAGGCGGCGTTGCGGGCAAATTCGAAGAAGCTGCCGTGGACCTGGTTCACACCCGACTTGGTGACTACATTGGTGAAACTCGCCGCGCCGTGGCCGATCTCCGGGGGCATCACTCCTGAACTGGCCTGCACTTCCTGAATCGCATCGACGTTGAAATTGGAAAATGTCGCGCCACCCAACTCCGGATCGGTAGTGTCGAAGCCGTCGAGAGCAAATACGGTGGCGGAGCCGCGTTGTCCGTTTACCGCAAACTGCTGCGTGAAGTTGGCGGCGCCATTGGTGTCGGTCATGGTGCCCGCCGCCAGCAACAGCAATTTGCTGAAGTCGCGCGCGTTCAGCGGCAGGCTGGAAACTTCTCCGCTGGAGAGGTGCTCGCCGCCGCTCGCCTGTACCGAGATGGCTTCACTGGCAGGCAGAAGGCGTAATTCACTGGAATCAGCCGAAGCCTGCAGGATCGTAGTGAGGGCGGTCCCGTCCTTGATGATGATGGGAACCGACGCGCGCCAGATTTTCCCTCCGGCCTCGACTGAAAGTTCGTATTCGGCTGCAACAATTCCGGTGAATGCGAAGGTCCCGCCCGTAGACGTTGTGGCCTCGTAGTCTCGACCGTTTGCCTTCGCGTGAAGTCTCACCTTGGCTGCATTGATGGGTTTTCCTGCGGCGTCGCGCAACACGCCGTTCCAGGTGGCGACAAGAGCGCCCGCCATCGGGGCAGCCAATAAGGCCCCGATCAGAGCCAGCAAGCACAACCTATCTCCAAGCCGGACAGACATGTCCGGCATTATAGATTGCGGGTTGTCCGGGCTGGTATTCGATTGGGACGGATCGATTTCGATCGCGCCGTCCCAACCATCACGGAGTCATCTTCAGAAGTGGAACCCTAACTCGGCTGTCAGCGCCCGCGGCGTAACGTAGTGCGTGCCGCTGAACGTCGACAGGAAGTTATACAGCGCCACTTTGTTGGTCACATTGATAGCGGTAAGGCTAAGGCTCCATTTGTAGCGCTCACCGTGGAAAAGATTGTCGTCGCCCACCGCAAGATCGAAAAGATTGCGGGGAGCAACGCGTGGAGGATTGGTATCGTCGTTCTCTTTCCCGGGAGCGGGCAAACTGATCAAGGTTGAACCATAGCCGGAAGTACAAACTCCCAGCGGCTGCGTCAACGTCGGTTTCAGGTTGCCGCAGAAAAGACCGGCCTGAAGTTGCTGATCACCGGTCAGACCGGACAGGTCAACCGTTCCCGAGGCGTCGGCGACCGGCACTTCGCCGGCGACCAGGCCGCTGTCATAACGCCAGTTGAAAGCCAGCCATGGACCGCGCTTCCAGGGCTGATACTGGAAATGCGTGGTCTGGTTAAATTTCTCGTCGTGGTCGATGCGGAAGGGAGTGAATGCCTCCCCGACCGTCCCGGAGGGAACCGCACCCGCCCCACCGATCTGGGGAGTGAAGAACCGGGCGGCAACGCTGGAGAAGACCATGAGCGCCGAGAATCCGTGGAAGTCGGGCACGCTCACGCGCCCGGCAAATCCTGGAATCTTGGAGTTGTGCCATTCGATGGGGAAGGTGATGGGAGTGCTTCCCAGCACGCTGAAGTCGTAGGCGTTGTGGGTGTATTTCCAGATGTATTCGCCGGAGAAGACCACATACTTCCCGAAGGCCTGCTGCAGGCCGGCGTGGAATTCATTGCGCCAGCCGGGACTGAACGGAGTTGCCACTCCGGGCGTGGCACACGCCAGCAATGAAGACAGGACGAGCGAGTTGCATCCTGTGCTGGAGAGCACCAGGTTCTCATTGAATGGAGTTTCGAGCACTCGCGCATACGAAAGCCGTAGCACGGTGTTGGTCTTCTTCACGTTGTATGCGACGCCCAGGCGAGGTTCGGCCTCGCGATGCGTGGTCAGTCCGTTATACAGATCACCACGCAATCCCAGATTGAGGGACAAATTTCCCTTGGTAATGGTGTCCTGGGCATACAGCGCCAGTTGTTTGACGTCGGTGTGCCCGAGAAAGGGAAACAAGCTGCTGGTGGGGCTGGCGCACCCATCTCCGGATGCCGGAGTTGGACGAGTCAGGTCATAGCATCCCAGGAACGACAGGAACGGCGTGGTCGCATTCGGGTTGGAAGCGACGTTGGGCTGATTCGGAGCCACGCAATCCGATGGATTGTTGAAGCCGGCTACGGGAGAGCCAGATGCGTCCAGGCAGGGCGCATTCAGCAGTGGATCGATAATTCCGAATCTGGTGTTCTCGTCCAGAAAAGTCTGCTGATAGGTGGCCCCCACCTTGATGTTGTGAATGCCTTTGACGTAGGAGACATCGGAGCGCAGTCCGGCGTTGGCCAGCGTCCGGCTCTGGCTGACGGTTTCCTGCTGGATGGGGCCAAGGTCAGCAAAAGGATTGTTGCTGGGATAGTAGTTGTACTGATCCCTGCGGATGAAAGCACCCAGCGTGAAAACCGTATTGGGGTTGAGCGCCCGGGTCCAGGATGGAGCGATGTTGAAGGTCTTGATCTGCGAACGCTGATCGGTCGACCCCACCGAATTTCCATTCTGATCAAGCACGTTCAGGTTGTCGAACGAGTTCGGAGTCTGGAACCAGGAACGGGTAAAGCCCAGATTCACGTGAATCGAATCTGCTTGCGATACCTGGAAATCCACGCGATCGAAAATATTTTCTTCATTACCCTTGTCATGCATCACGGCAAACTCGGGCGGATCGAGAAATCGGCCGCTGTTCAGGCCATTCGCGGAAATAAAATTGCCCCACTTCTGGCCGCCATACCCGAAGGTGACCCCGAGATCGGCGGTGCCAAAGCTTCCGTAAGAAGCGGTAACGCTTCCCTTCGGCGTGGTGAGGCCCTGACCCGAGCGCGTCGTCACATTGATGACTACGCTCGTCTTCTCGCCAAACTCCGCCGGCGGCGCCCCGGAAATGACTTCCATAGACTCGATCGAATCCAGGGGAATCTGGTTGGAGAAGACCTTGCTCTGCTGGTCGGTGATGGGCTGGCCATCGACGGAGAACGAATTTTCCGCGTGGTCGCCCAGGCCGTGGAAGAGGCCATTGGAATCCGCGGCGATTCCCGGCGAAGAAAGGGTCACCAGCGAGCTCACCGACGAGGACCTGCTTTCCAACGGCATTTTGTCGAATAGTCCGCGATCGACGTCAGTGTGGAAAGTCGAAGTGTTTTCCAGCAGATCTCCGCCTTCGGCTTCAACGGTGACCGATTCCGCCGAGCCTTTGACCTGCAGAGTTATGTTGACGTTTACCGGAACAACAGATCGGACATCCACATCCTGCGCATAAGGAGCGAAGCCCGGACCTGCGACGGTCAGGTGATAGGGGTTGAAGGGAACATTGGGGATAGTGAACTTTCCCGCAGCGTCAGTGTTGGCGGTTCGCTCAAAACCGCTGACCGGGTTGCGAATTTCCACGACTGCGTTCGCAACTACGGCGCCGGTTGGATCGGCGACCGTGCCGGTTACCGATGTCGAACTTCCGCCGGATTGCGCGTTAACGTTGATGGCAAAAGCCAAATAGAAAACTGCCAGAAAAGCCGCAAATAGCGGCCTCTTATATAAAGCCAGCATGATTCCTCCAAAGAAGTCTAGAAATGGGGAACAGAGCGCGCTTTAGGCGCACCCGGTCGATTCAATATGTTGAATTCGATTTCTAGACTGCAGGAGGCGGGCGGACACTGAGGGCAAACGCCACCAGGCGTTGCTTGGCAGAAACCGGCGCCAGCCGGATGACGGAAACGCGAACGAAAGTCTGGCTGGGGAGGGCGGAAGCGACTTTAGGAGAAGCCGAATGAGCAGTGACGCAAACCGTACACTTCAATGCGTCGGTCGGGCTCGTGTGATGATGCGAAACCAATGCTGCCGCTGAACAGAAAGTCAGCAGCAAACACAGCAACGCTATCTTTTTCGAGATCGACTGCATAACGGCTGCCCAGAAAAACGAGGTCTCTAAAACTTACACCTGAAACAGAACCGAACGCAATGACGGCGAGGCGGTGCAGTTTGTACCGAAGGTGCCTGCCCCTTTGCGTGCTTTGCGTCCTTTGCTGTTAAATCCTTAATCCGCAAAGACCCCTGGAACTCTGCAAAGAGGCGCCGATGTTTTCGCATGCTACGGACGCTTCAGATGGATCTTGCCGCTGAATGATCGTATTTCGAAGCGGGATCCAACCACCATTCCAGGTTTCAACAGAAGATTCTTCTGGCCCGACGTAGATGCATCGCCGGCAATCGGAAATTCCGGATCGGACTGACCTTTGATCGACCGCGCCTTGATTGCCACCCAGGCGCTGGCGGGAATCGACACGTCCAGGTCTCCCGAATGACTGGAAAGCAAATATTCTCCCAGCCGTCCAGGATCGCCGTCGTACGAGATTCTGCCGGCGCCCGAATTCACTTCGACCGATGGTCCAGTCACATTGTGGAGGCTGACGTCGCCGCTCACTGAATGGACGTCCAGATGGCTGTTGCGAATGTCGCCGAGCGTAATGGGCCCGCTAAGGGTTCTCACGTGCAGGTGGGCATCGCTGATGTCGGTGACTTCCACCGAACCGGACGCGGCTTCGAGGACTACATCGCCGCGCAGTCCCTGCGCCCGCAGAGTCCCGTCGGAGGATCGCAGGCTGACGAAGGCGGCGGCCGGAACCAGCACGGTGTAGTCCACCAGATTTGTTCCCGGGCGGCTGGAACTGGAGCGCAGCTCGATCCGGTCCCCATGCTGCTCGTTTACCAGGCTGATCGCGTCCGAATGGGATACCGTTTGAACCACAACCTGCCCGCTCCCGGAAGGTCTGACCGTGATAGGACCGTAGTTGTTGGTGATAGAAATCACAGCTCCAGGCCCGACAGCGTAGCTAAATTCTTTATTTTCTTGGTTTTCCTGAGCAGAGGAGGTTAGCGCGAGAAGAGAAATGGCCAGCGCAATGCCCGCCGGAACTTCGACCATGCTTCTACGAATGTTCATACGCAGCCCCACCAGCCAGATGCCCTAAATTAATTTAACCTTAAGTGGCTAGATGCATAGCTATACCCAAGGAGAGGCCCGGCTGACCAGTAAATTCTGACAATTGGTTTACATTGAGGCCCGTCCGCGTTCTGAACCCCCAGGGGCAACCAATTCACCCTGACCTAGCAACTAAAATATTAGTTGACCTATATACCTCTGGCCGCGTCTAATAAATGCCGTCTATTAAATAACCAAGGAGATTGGGTCCGTGCCCCCAAGGAAGTCTGAAACGCTGACGGAAGCCGAATTGAGGCTGATGGACGTGCTGTGGCTGAAAGGCTCAGCGACAGTTCAGCAGGTTCTCGACGGGCTTCCCGAAAAGCCGGCGCTGGCCTACAACTCCGTCCTTACCACCATCCGGGTCCTCGAGAGCAAAGGCTACGTCAAGCACGTCAAAGACGGACGGGCTCACGTGTACCAGCCCACGGTGCAGCGCAAGGATGCCACCCGATCTGAAATCCGCCACCTGGTAACCAGATTCTTCGAGGATTCCCATGAGTTGCTGGTCTTGAACATTCTGGAAGACCGGGGGATCGAAGCCAGTGAGTTAAAGCGGCTGCGGCAACTGCTCCAGACCAGAAAAGAAACCGGGACAGAGACGGAGAAAGAGAAATGATTGCCGCGCTTCTCCAATCCGGGTCTCTCAACCTTTCAGGGAATGATGTGCAATCGTTCGCCCAGCTTTCCGCTGCGCGGATGCTCGAATTGCACGGTCCAGGGAATCGTAATCGCCCTGCTGGCATGGGCTCTGCTGCGCCTGCTGGGCAGGCAGAACTCCGGCACGAGATTTGCCGTGTGGTTCCTGGCGCTGGTCGGAATTGCCGCGCTTCCTTTATTCAGCCAGTTCGGTTCCGATGGCGCCGCAATGACGAAATCGTCGCCGATCACCATGCCGGCTGCGTGGGCATTTTATTTATTTGCCGCGTGGTTACTGATGGCGGGGGCAGGCCTGGTCAGAATCGGGGTCGGCTTCTGGCGTTTGCGGCAGCTACGCAAGAGTTGCGTTCCGGTTGATGCTGCTGCCCTCGATCCACTGCTGCGGAAGACGTTGGAAGATTTCGATTCGCCAAGGTCCGTGTCGGTCTGCGTGTCAGATCGATTGCGAGTTCCGACGGCGATCGGATTCATAAAGCCCCTGGTTGTCATCCCGTCATGGACCATGCAGGAGCTGTCCGCGAGCGAATTGAACACGATTCTGTTGCACGAGCTGGCGCATCTGCGGCGCTGGGATGACTGGACCAACCTGATTCAGAAAGTCTTGGGTGCTCTTTTGTTCTTCCATCCCGCGGTCTGGTGGATCGAGAAGAAGCTGGAGCTCGAACGCGAGATGGCGTGCGATGACCTGGTGCTGGCCAAGGCTGCGAGCCCGCAGGTTTACGCGGAATGCCTGGTTTCGCTGGCCGAAAAAAGCCTGCTGCGCCGGGGGCTGGCTTTAGCCCAGGCGGCGGTCGGCCGAATGCGGCACATGTCGCTTCGAGTGGCACAGATACTCGACGAAAAGCGCCCCGGCGCCACGCGAGTGTGGAGGCCCGCGCCGGTGCTATTGACCGGAATGTCGCTGGCCTGCCTGATGGTGTTTTCAGACGCTCCCCGGCTGGTTTCGTTCGCAGATAGTCCGGCGAATTCCACGCAGACTGCGACGCTTGCGGCTTCGACGATTTCGCACCGGCGCATCGCGGAAGACGAAAACTCAGTCTCGGCGATGGGTGCCCAAGTTGTGCCCGCGAAGTTCGTAGTTCGGCACGCACGAACGCTCGGACGGATGTGCCGACAGCTTTGCCAAACCAAGCGATGAATTCTGCGTCCGCGGCGAAAAAGATACGGAGCCAGGCGAAGTCTGCGGTGGTTCCCGCAGTGGTGAAACAGCGGCGCGTGAACCAGCCGACGCTGATCCGCAGCAGCATGTCCGAGGATGCGGTCGCGCCTCAGACTTTGATTCTGGTTATGCAAAGCGCGCGGTATGACGTTTCCGGCGCTGTGGTTTGGGATTTGTGTGTGTGGCGAGTAACCGTGGTTGGTCCGGCTCAGAATCGATTGGAGCCGGGGATGGTCGCGAAGTCCACGTAATTTTTTTTAACCATTAACAACTAAAGAATTAGTTGCTTAAACAAACAGGAGAGAGAAGAAATGAGCTGGATAGCAAACTTGAAAGGCAAACTGACACGCCGTCTGATCATGCCGGTTCTGGCGATTGGAATGGTGGGTTCGTTCGTCACTTACGATTTCGTGAAGGCAATGCCGGCAAAAGCTGCAGCCGCCATGGCAAGCCCCACCACGACCCCGCTCGATAACAACAGCGTAGGGGCGCTGCTTTCACTCGACCAGGCCATGGAAACTCTGGCCGCGCGAGTCACCCCCGCCATCGTGAACGTGACGGTGACGTCACACGAGAAACCCAACATGGCAGGCGGGGACGCCGACGACATGCAGCAGTTCGGCCCCTTTGGCCGCATGTTCGGACAGCAGATGCAACCGCGGCAGCCACGCGTTGAGCACGGGCTGGGCAGCGGGGTGATCATCTCGCCGGACGGCTACATCGTCACCAACAACCACGTGGTGGATGGCGCGACCGACGTGCGCGTCACCATGAGCGATCGCAGAATCCTGCCGGCGAAAGTGATCGGAACCGATCCGCTCACCGACCTGGCGGTGATCAAGGTCGAGGGCCACGATTTCCCCAACGCTCCCTGGGGAGACTCCACGCAACTTCATCCCGGGCAGACAGTGCTGGCGTTCGGCAACCCGTTTGGTTTCCGCTTCACCGTGACTCGCGGCATCGTGAGCGCGCTGAACCGTCCCAATCCGTCTACCGACGATGCCCGCAAGCCTGGGCGAGTTCATCCAGACCGATGCGGCCATCAACCCGGGCAATTCCGGCGGCCCGCTGGTGAACGGCGCGCGGCGAAGTGATCGGGATCAATACATTCCTGATCTCTCCGTCGGGTTCGTTCTCGGGGATGGGATTCGCCATCCCGACGCAGATCGTCCGCCCCACGGTGGAAAAGCTGATCAAGTATGGCAAAGTCACGCACGGCTACATGGGAATCGGAATTTCCGACGTGACTCCCGACAACTCGAAGTTCTTCAACATGTCGAAAGCCGTAGGCGCGGTTGTAACTCAGGTCGAGCCCGACTCGCCCGGAGCCAAAGCCGGCTTAAAGGTGGGCGATGTGATCACTCAAATCGATGGACAGGAAGTCAGCGATGCGGGTGGATTGCAGGTGGTCGTGGGACAAAAGGACCCGGGCAACACCATCCATCTGCAAGTCATGCGCGATGGCAAGAACGTGACCATTCCCGTGACCCTGGAAGCGATGGGAAGCCGTGACAAGTCAGGCAAAGAGGTGTCTGACGCCGGACACGACAAACCACGCTGGGGAATCGGACTGGCTGACATCACTCCGGACATGCGCGAGCAATTGCAGGCGCCGCGCGATCTTCACGGAGCGGTGATTGAGCAGGTACAGCCGGGCAGCCCAGCCGACAACGCCGGACTGCAGTCTGGTGATGTGATCGTCGAAGTGGATCGCAAGCCGGTGCAGAGCGCAGCTGATGTTCAGAAGGCGCTCAGCAGCGTGCCCAAGGGTCAGGACGCGCTGGTGCTGGTGTGGTCGAACGGAGGCAATACCTTCCGTGTGCTGCACTCGGCGCAGGCCAGCGACAACGGCAGCGGTATGTAAGCTAGTCGAGCAGCGCAGTTGGTTTCCTCCTCAATGGGAGATGGGTGTTCGCACCCATCTCCCGATTTTTTGTGGCCCACCACAGTCCACGTGGGGACAGCCGCCCCCGGCTGTCCGGGCGAGCAAAGCTCGCCTGTGTTTTTTGGTGTAACTGGATCATGGTTTAAGTTAACCCCGAGACTGCGGAGCTTTGCTCCGCCGGACAGCCGAGGGCGGCTGTCCCCACGTGGTTCGGGGCTACTTATGCTGGCTTACTGAGAGCACGTTTCCGTCCGGATCTTTAAACCAGGCCACCTTGTCGCCGCTCGGGGCGGTCCAGATTCCGAGCTCGCGATCCTCCACGAAAGGATACTTTTCACACGCCACGCCCTGCTTCTGCAGCCAGCGGACCACGGCGTCGATGTCCTTCACTTCCCATCCCAGGACGGTGTAAGGGGCGGGCGTGAAATCCTGTGCCTTGGCGACGCGGATCGTACTCTCGCCGGCCCGGACCACCAGGGCAAAGGGATCATCGCTGACGAACTGGAATCCCAATTTGCCCTCATAAAAGGTGCGCGCCTTCTGGGCGTCCTTGGTGGGAACAAAGCCAATCATCTTGCCTGAAGCCAGCATTTTTCATTCTCCCTGGACACGGTAACGCTATGAAGAGCTTCCAGAAAAGGTCGATAATTTCCCCATGCATGGGTGAAAAATTGACCTATAATCCCCTCGCCCGAGTTCGTAGAGACGTAGCTTGCTACGTCTGCTTTCTGCGTCCCGGGCGGGAGACGTAGCCAGCTACGTCTCTACAGAAACGCAATCGAGATCGTTCAGAGGATTCCATGGCGATGGATTCTATACCCACCGGCGCGGCCCCGCGCATCGCGATTGTGACCCGCGACGAATCAGTGCAACTGGCCGCCCAGGAGCTGCTGGCGTCCGCATTCCATACCACGCTTCTGGACTCGGGCGAGCAGATCCTGCCCCTGCTGGACGAAGTCTCGCTGGAAGCGCTGATTCTGGATCTGGAAGCTGCGCCCGCTTCCGATCACGAAATGCTGCGCCTGATTCGGCGTCTGCGCGAACATGACCAGCATCTGGTTCTGCTCGGATTTACCCGTTCGCACAACAAAGCTGCCCGCAATCAATTCGAACAGGCTGGCATCGCGCACATTTTCGTCGCGCCGGTGGATTTTGAGGAAGTGCAGAGTGTCCTTCGCCGCGGGCTGGAAGAACGAGCGACGGAAATCGAGAACAGCAGGCTGCGGGAAGAGGCTCGCGGACGAAACTCGTTTTGTCAGCTGATCGGTGGCAGCGACACCATGCGCCTGGTCTATGACTCCATCAGCCGCGTGGCCGAGAGCAATGTCAATGTACTGATTCGCGGGGAAAGCGGGACCGGGAAAGAACTGGTGGCGCAGGCCATCGTCGCCAGCGGCCCCCGGCGGGAGAAGCCGTTTGTCAGCGTCAACTGCGCCGCGCTTCCGGAGAGCCTGATCGAGGCGGAGCTGTTTGGGCACGAGAAGGGAGCGTTCACCGATGCGCACGAATCCCGGGCCGGGCATATCGAGGCGGCGCACGGCGGAACCCTGTTTCTGGACGAGATTGGAATCCTGGGACTGGGCCTGCAAAGCAAGCTGTTGCGGGTCCTGGAACAGCATGTCATTCAGCGCATCGGCAGCAGAAGCAGCAAGCGAATCGACTTCAGGCTGATTGCCGCTACCAATGAGGATCTGGAACAGGCAGTGCGGGCGGGGCGCTTCCGCGAGGATCTTTATTACCGCATCAACGTGGTGCCCATCGTTCTGCCTCCGCTGCGGGAACGGCCGGGAGACGTGGCCATCCTGCTCGATCATTTTCTGCGCATGTATTGCGCGGCCAACAGCCTTCCTCTGAAACGGATGGACGCCGATGCGCTGGAGATTCTGGAGGAATATCACTGGCCGGGCAACGTCCGCGAGCTGGAGAACCTGGTGCAGCGGCTGGTGATTATGGGCTCGGGCGCAGTGATCACCGCCAAACACCTGCCGCAGCAGATTCTGTACAGCAGCACCGCCAAGCAGGAGGCGCTGCTGATTCCGGAAGAGGGAATATCGTTTGACGAGGAGATGGCCCGGATCGAGCTGGCCTATCTACAGGCCGCTTTGCGCCGGACCGGCGGGAAGAAGGTGGCGGCGGCGGCGCTGCTTCAGATCAATGCTCAGAAGATGAAGTACCTGTGTCGGAAGTATGGCCTGCAGGGTTAATTATTGACCTTCCCAGGGTTAATTTTTGACCTCCCCGTTGAAGTTTTCGGTTTTCGCGAGAATTTCCCGGAATCTGGCGACCCTATTTGATTGAATTCATTGACTTTTCATCGACGAAAGCCAGGTCGAACGGTTTTGGCACAGGTCTTGCTTACAACAAAACCAGACCGGACAGGGTGGACAAGATCAGACCCTCGGTTGAGACATCAAAAATTAAACTCTGACGGAGGACGTCATGTCAGTTCAGAAGAAATCATTGATCAGCCAACGGTCCGCGGTAAAGAGCGCCCTTCTGGCCACGCCGCAGACCTCCAATTTGAAACCCGCCACCCAGTCAGCCATCAAGCCGGCGATGTCGAAAGGCAGCATTAGGCCGTCACTGAAGGTCGCGTTGAAGCCCGCCTTGAAGCCGTCCTTGAAGCCGGCGTTGAAGCACGCAGTGAAGGCGGGGATGAGGCAACCCGGCTAGCTGGCGCTTTTCGCCCGACCGGCACGCCGGAAAGGGGCAACCTCTGGCCGAGATTGCCGCCCCTGAGTGGTTTAGGCGATTCAACGGCGGGCCTGCTGCAAACGAACGGGGCTGCGAAACTTCGCAGCCCTTTTTCTTTTTTCTTTACCACATACGACGGCCAACCAGATCCCGGGCGAAACGCAACGTCAGCCCAGCGGCGCTGCGGCGTCCTACTAAAATCTTGGCATCGCCGCTCATTCCTTCTCTCAATTCACCAGAGTTTTGCAACTCCACCTTTCCCACGTAGAACTTGGGCGGTCGAATACCTTTCAGTTGATCCTCCTCCATCAATCCGCTTTCGATCGAAGAGGATGCGGGTGCGAGCGACTCCAGGGTTCCAGACCACGCTTTGAACTGGGTTTCGGCATGAAGCCGAACCGGAGCTCCAAGCCTGACGTCTCTAATGCCAAATTCAGGAATGTAGACGCGTGCCGTCATAGTAGACAAATCGGCCACTTCCGCGACCTCGGTCCCGGGCTTCAAGTACGTACCCAGCAGATCATGCAGCCTAGGGGTGGTGACAGTGCCCTTTATGGGAGTGATCACTTGCAGGTGTTTAGTCTCTTCCGTCAGGCTGCGATGACGCTGGGTCGCTTGCTGACGTTCGTGTTCCGCCGCTCCAAAATTCATATACCGCATGCTGGCCTGGGTAGCCCGGGCCGAAGCGCTCAGCAAGTCGGCGCCAGACTGCGCTGTCGCAGACTCCAGTTCCAGATTGCGCATTCGCAGGATCGGTTCACCGGCTGCGACCGGTTGTCCTTCGTCGGCGAGGATCTCGGTCACGGTTCCCGGCACTTCGGTATGGATCAACGTTCTGCGAACTGGCTCCAGGGTGAACTGGCCACTGACGAACACCGGCCATACCGGCGCAAACAGCAGGGCCAGGACACGCTACAGCCACGATCGCCGTATGCGTAGGAGTGAACCAGGCAATCACCCGTTCCTTTTTGTCGAGATAAACCGCTTTCATAAATCTCTCCAGCATGACGATGCGTGATTTGAACAGGCGCAAGGCGAGCAGAAGAGCGGGCAGCCAGGCCCACTCCGGCGTATAAGCTCTCAGGACGTGGTAAACGAAGACGACGACAAGAGTTAAGAGAGCGTAGCTGTACAAGCCCGAAAGCACTCCATAAACCACATACAATCCACGCCGGTGCCGGGGAACGTATTCGACCTCGGCCGGCAAGCGGAAGATATGTTTGCGGGTCCAACTCGAGACGAAGGCAGTGGACCGTTCTTTCAAGTCGGATTCGTTGACCAGTTCGCACAAAAGATAGTAGCCGTCCAACTTGATGAGCGGGTTCAGGTTCAAAAGGGTCACGCCGATGCCGGTCACCATCATGACTTTGTAGGAGAAGTCGTGGATGAACATGCCGGTGGCCGTGCCCCACCAGATGACCGTCGCTCCCATACAGAGAATGAGATCGATCCAGATTCCGGCGATGATGGTGGAAATCCGGGCTTTCTTTTCGCCCACAATCCATACCTGGGTGCAGTCACAGACGAAGGTGGGCTGAAAATACATCAGGATGAACTGCATTTTCTCCACCCTGGCGCCGAAGTGCTTGCAGGTCAGGCCATGGCCCGATTCATGAAAAAAAGCCAGCGTGCCGAAAAGAATCCATAATTCAGCCAGGTCCCATGTGCTCTTCCTGGTGACGTTGTAGAAGGCGAAACTATCGCTCCACACCTCGCCAAACTTGTCCGCCCACATCCAACCCATAACGGCAAAGCTGAGCAGGGTGAGCATGACGAACCAGGGTGTGTAAACAAATTCGAAATAAGGCTGGATTTTGGTCAGGTAGTCGTCGGCGTGCGGCCACGTGTGCAGGGTGATGTCGGTGACGTCCGCAATATGAAATCGCCCCCGCTTCTGACGCTCGCTGCTCATCTTCTGTCTGAGCGTGGTGTTCTTTTCCAGCGGCGTCTGATAGAAGAGTTCCCCTTTTTCTTCCAGGTAGGAAGCGAACTCCCTGACATCCTCTTCCGCAAAAGCGACGTTGATTTCCCGCACCGCCAGGTCTGAAACCTCCTGGTACGATCTCTCACCGTTAAATAGCTGGAGCAATCGCCACTGCTCTATGCTGAAGCGAAGAAAAACTTCGGTGCCAGGCATTTTCGCGAGCATGACACGCTCGCCCTGCTCAACATGTTCCTTGTAAATTACGCGGGGATCGAGCTTGGGGTAGCGGCGCTGCGCCGTCGTGGCCGGAAGGTCTGGTAGCGCGACCTCGAGAGCTTCGAGGATATTCATTTCGGATCGGCCAGGCGGATATTTGCGAGCATTCCCGGGCGCAGATCCGGAGCATCGCCCTGGAGCCGAGCCAGCACTTCGATGGTCCCGCTCGAAGGATCAACCACCGGACTGATCTGGGTGACTGCGGCGCTGTGATGAAGCGACGATGAGCCGTCGGCCAATTCAACGCTCACGGTTTGCCCGTTCTTTAATCTCCCGAGAAAACGTTCCGGCAAGGTGAATTTGACTTCCAGCGGGGCCACCGCGGTGACCCAGAACAAGCGGTCACTGATGCCAACTTTTTGTCCCACGCGCACATAGCGGCGGGCAACGATTCCGTCGAAGGGCGCGGTGATGCGAGTCTTTTCCTTCTCCAGTTCCAGGGATCGTTCGGTAGCCTGGGCATTCGTCAGCAGTTCGGTTTGGCGGCTGATTTCGAACTTGTCGGCTTCCACCTTGTATTGCGCGTGCTCCAGCGTTTCTTTGGTGAACACGCCCGCCTCCCAGAGTTTCTGGGCGCGGGCGAGATCGGACTCAAGCACCCTGGTCTCAGCCTGCCAGTTCTTCAAATCGTCCTGGATGGACCGAGTCTTGGCCGAAGCGGCGTCGAGATCGGCGGAAATCTGGCGGTCGTCGAGCAGAGCCAGAAGCTGGCCCTTGCGCACGTGAGTGTTGGGCTCGGCCAGGATGGAGACGACTACGCCTTCTCGCAGCGCGGCTACGTCGACCTGATTCTCCACCACTACGGGGCCGGAGGCGACGAAAACGCTTTCATCGGTAGCGGAAGTTGGAGCAGCCGGATGCGCTACCGGAGCGGCTGCCGCCACTTTGGTGGTCTCGCTTGAGTCGGTGCAACCGCTTAGGGTCAGCGCAATTGCCAACAACAGAGCGAGCGCAAGAACCCGTTTCATAAGACCTCCGATTTACTCAACCTCGCGAAGGCCCGCCGGACAGCCGGCGGACCCGGCGCTACAACTTCTACCATCCAAACCATGACCATAGCTTTGACCAGATCCATATTGCCGGTCTTCGCAAAAGGACTTTTCCGGCTGGACTCCATCCGGTGACAACTTTGCCGCGGCCCTGCATGCCGTCACGAATCACGCCGTCGGGGTTGGCTACGGCGACCCGGGCAAAGAAAACGCGGTCTGCTCCTTCTACTTTGCTGCGAGGGCTGACGACCGTGACCTCGCCATGGAACGTGCGGGTAGGAAATCCTTCCAGCTTTATGGAAGCTTTCTCGCCGGGATGAAGCAGCAGGACATCGTCTTCGTCAATGGCCACATCCACAATGGCGCGCGAGGTGTCGACGACTTCGGCAAAGGTGTCGCCCGGCATGAGTTTCCGTCCCAGCAGGTCTTCGACATGCGAGGTGGCAACTACGCCATTGATGGGGGAACGTAACTGAGTGCGATCCAAACGCTCCCGGGCGCGCGCCACTTCGGAGGCCCAATAGTCCGCCTGAATACGCTGAACGCCGGCCTCGCCTCCGTCATTGCTATTCAGCGCGCGATTCATCTGCGAGACGGCAGTTTCATACCTGGCCTGCGCCGCCGCCAGTTGCGCGCGATATTGCCAGTCGGAAAGAGTAGCGAGAGTTGTTCCCGCGGTTACGGCGTCGCCTTCGCGAACCTGAACGTGCTGTACTACGCCTTCTACTTCAGGCTGTATCAAAACGCTTTGCGCCGGCCTCACGCTGGCATCGCCAACCACCCGCAGCGGCAGGGGAAAGATCAGCAAAAACAGGAGCGCGGCGACCGCTCCAACCACCAACAGGGTACGGCGGCCTTTTTCGAGGGCGAGGAACTTGCGTTTCCTGTCCAGCACCGGCTTCAGCAGATCGATGAAAGGAACTTCGCGATAGAGCGAGGCATTGCGCAGCGCCACGGTCGCTTGCGCCGACAGAACCTTGATCATTTCCAGGTGCGCCGGCCCGAGGAAGTCTGGATTGCTGCTCTCGAACGAGAGAATTCCGACCCGGCCATCATCGTCGGTCAACGGGACAGCGTAGAAGCCGCGCATCCCGGTCTCGGAGAAATATCTGGCGAACTTGGCCTGGGTTTCCTGGCGCGGATCTTCGAAAGTATCTCCATGCTGTGAGAACAGGACTGCTTCTTTAGAGAGAGACGCCCACTCCAGGATGTCCTGCAGCCGAGCGACATTCGGATCCTGGGGATTGATCCGGGGCACGCCGGTGATAGCGCGGATTTTCAAGCGGCCGCGTTCTTCCAGCGCGATCGCTGCCCGTTCGTATGGAATCACCGCTCCAGGTCCGGTGACGACGGCGTCCAACACCCGATCCAGATCAAGGGTCGAGGTAATTTCGGCGCTGACTTTGACCAGAGTTTCGAGGATCTCGACTTTGCGCTCCGCCTGCAGCAATCCGGCGTTGTTCAGCGCCGAGGCTGCGCTCTCCGCCACGGAATTGAGCAGAAAGAGGTCGTCGTCCTGAAAGGGAGTTCCATCCAGCTTGTTGATGGCCTCGAGCACGCCCACTTCGAATCCCTTGGCGATTAGGGGAGCGACGATGACGGAAAAAATACTGCCCGGGTGGTCTGCGTTTCGCTTCTGCAGGCGCTCGTCATTCGGGTCCGCGATTAGCAAGGGTTCGCCAGAGTCGGAGGTATCGGCCACAAAGCCCTCGCCGGTCCTCTCGGCGGAGCCGACCACGCGGGTAGGGTCTTCCCCGTCGCGGTTCATCAACAGCAATTCCTGGTCGTCCTTCACCAGCCACAGGTTGACTGCCTGAGCTTCCAGGAGCTCGCGCACTTTCGCCGTGATGATGGGAGTGAGCTCATCCATTTCCAGGGTTGAGTTGAAAACTTTTTCAACGTCATAGAGCTGGGTCAACCGGGAAATGGACTCCAGATGAGAGTTACGCTCAGCCTCATAGTCCGCGGCACTCGAGAATGCAGGAGCGGCGTGTTCGACGAGTTCAATGAGTCCGGCCAGGTCGGATTCGTCGATGACCTCGTCGAATGTGGCCGTTTCCACGGCTCCGATTAGTACGCCGTTAACGGCAAGTGGAACGTAGGCCAGGGACAGGACTGTGCGCCGGGTATGGAGGTGGGCGTAATCCTCCCGCACCAGAGCTGTGCCAGACAAAACCAAGGGCTGGTTCTCTTTGACCACGAGCCCCAAGGTGCCCGAATTCAGCGGGATGGCGGCATCGTCTAGGTGAATATCCCCGGCGATCGCCTGGGCAGACCAGTACCTGGCTCCTTCATGTTCTTTGAGCAGATAGACCACCGCCGCGGAGCCGGGCAGGACTTCGGTGATCTGCTGGGCCAGCAAGATGGCGCGAGGCTGGACTTCACGCTCCTGGAGTAAGGCACTCAGGAACCGGGCCTGCAACTCGACAGAGGTCGATTTGGGCATTTCTTGTTTCGGGCCAGTGGCGGGACGCAAGCCTGCGAAGCTGTAATAGGGGAGGGCGAGCGGCCGCACACTTGCAAATTCGCGGCGGCTCCCGTAACTTGGGCGCGGGCAATCTAACAAATCGCCCTGCTGCTGTCAATGTGTCTGGGTAGGTGCCGTGCGCCCAGATTGTCCCTAGAGGAGCAAGATGGAGATTAACGTCCGCAGGCTTTCAGGGGTTCAGGTGGTGCAGATTCGCGGCGCTTTAAGGCTGGGCGCCGGAGTGGACAGTTTTAAACACGCCATCGACGATGCGTTGGCCGCCGGCGACACCCGCCTGGCGATCAACTTTGCCGAAGTGCCTATGATGGATTCCAGCGGCATCGGAATTCTGGTCAAGGCGATGGCATCGGCGAAACAGCGTGGCGGCGGCGTGAAACTAATCAGCCCCTCCAAGTTCGTGGTGCAAACCCTGAAGTTGATCGGTGTACTGAATCTGTTCGAGATCTTCGAAGACGAGAACACCGCGGTGCAGTCCTTCAACTCGCACTAGGTCTCGGTGATGTCCAAAGGCGGGGCGTTACTTGAGATGAATATGGAGAAGGTTGAAGATGCTGAAGAGATAGATTGCACTGCCCACCGAAAGCATGGCTAGAGTGAAAGCCGCCAGGGGCGCACTGAAGAGCCGCCTTCGCGGCGCGCGCCTCTGATCCAGCGTAGCCCGGTATTTTTCAATCCACTCCAACTCCTCGCTGGCTTGGCCAAATGACGACTGAATGGACGCCTGCAGCCGGTGTTGGTCGTCGTGTTCGAGCGCAACGAAACGAAACGGTTGCTGACTTAACGAAACCGGTGGCAACATTTCTGCCGTGCCCAGAACGGGTCCAGTTGGAGTCAAGAACATCAGTTTTACTTGGGATTTCCGGTCCACCGGTTTAGGCAGGCTTAACATGCCGCCGGTGAGAGAAACGACTTCTAACCGCGCCTGGGTTCTTCGTCCATCCTGAAATCGAAGAACAGCGGGAGTGACACCGGCCAAATTGAATCGCGGAGCTCGGCAATCAGGTTTTGGTTGGGGGAGGGCGTTCACAGGACTGAGTATGCTACTCGTCAAAGAAGAATAGGAGATTACGGAAGGACCTGGGCGGTGCTGTTACCCGTCGTTGCCCGCCAGTACGCTCAATCCGACTCTTTGATTTCCATGCTCTCATCGATCCAGAACTGGGCGTGAGCCCCGGGAGTGTCGCGGGTGGCAGTGACGCGAAAGCCGGTGGAAGTGGTTTCGATATCGTAAACGTAAGGTGGCCGGGTTCTCTGGATGGTGATGTAGTTTCCGGAAATCAGCTCGTCGAGCGAAGCGGATTTTCCTTGCGAAGCGATATATCCGCGCTCGGCGTTGGCGATGCTGATGAGATCGTTCTTCACGCCGGCGATGTCAGCCGAGCCTGCCGGGCTGGCGCCAGCGCCAGGGGCAGAGCTCCGCACCTGCAGCGAGTAGACGTACACCACGATCGCCATCACGATGATTGTGCCGACGAAGCCTAAGGTCCGGCCCATATTTCCTCCCGGATAGCAGTTGCGATTTCACCGTAAAACCAGCTCGTCGGCAAGTGACCGGAGTGGGGAGAGCTGTATGTGCTAATGATTCTGCGGGATGGCTGCAGAGCCGAAATCGCCTGCGTAGGTAATGCGATCAATCGAAAAAAGTGATAACCCTAAGCAGCAATTTGGATTGACACCAGCGCGGGGCAGCCGATAAGCTCTTTGAACACCGATTAGGCAGCTTTTGACCGTGTGAGTTTTGCTTCAAAATGAACAGGAAAGCAATCGTCGTGAGCCGTGCGGCACAGGAGGTGCGAGTGCTCCTTCTCGCCCTTAGCGTGGCCATTCCTGGCCTGGTGCTTGCACCTCAAGAAAGCGGCGGATGATTTAGGGACAGTAGAGTTCAGCACAGGGCCATCATCCACCGCATCGGATGATGGCCTTTTTGCTTTATGTAGAATGCACAGGCCTGAGAGTCAGGCCGGGGGAGGATGACTTGGCGGATCGAAACGAAGTGACACCAGACAAGGCGTCAACAAAGAAGGTAACCATCTTTGATACTACCCTGCGCGACGGAGAACAATCGCCAGGATGCAGCATGAACGGCAAAGAGAAGGTGCGCATGGCGTACCAACTCGACCGCCTGGGCGTGGACATCATCGAAGCCGGATTTCCCATCGCCTCGGAGGGAGATTTTGACGCTGTGCGGGCGCTGGGGCGAGAGATTCGCCGCCCCATAATTGCCGCGCTGGCGCGAAGTTGTCCGGGCGACATCGAACGAGCCGGGCACGCCCTCGAAGGAGCCGCACGCGCCAGAATTCATACTTTTCTGGCCACCTCCGATATCCACCTGCACCATAAGCTCAAAATCTCACGCCGGCAGTGTCTGGAACAGGCCCGCGACGGCGTGAAGCTGGCACGCACTTTTTGCAAGGACGTGCAGTTCTCCGCCGAGGATGCCAGCCGAACCGATATCAACTTCCTGTGCGAGGTGATGGAGGCGGTGATCGAGGCGGGCGCGACCACGCTCAACATCCCGGATACCGTCGGATACAGCGTGCCTCACGAATTTGCCGAACTGATTCAGACCCTGCGGCGCCGCGTCCGGGGCATCGGTGGTGTGACCATTTCGGTTCACTGCCACGATGATCTGGGACTATCTGTGGCAAACTCACTGGCAGCCATCGGGGCGGGCGCCCGCCAGGTGGAATGCACGGTCAACGGCATTGGCGAGCGGGCCGGCAATACCTCATTGGAAGAGCTGGTGATGGTGATGCGGGTCCGGGCGGAGCACTATCCGTATGAGACCTCGGTGGTTGCAGAGCATCTGTTTCCGTCGAGCCAGCTCTTGTCCGAAATTACCGGCGTTTATGTGCAGCCCCACAAAGCCATTGTGGGCAGAAACGCGTTCGCACACGAAGCCGGAATCCACCAGGATGGAATGATCAAGGACCCGTCGACCTACGAGATCATCGCTCCGCACTCGGTGGGGGCGCCTCGGAACGAGTTGGTCCTGGGCAAACATTCCGGGCGAAATGCCCTGCGGGTGCGTTACGAGAAGCTGGGCTTTACCTTTGACCGGACCCAGCTCGATGAGATCTATCGCCGTTTTGTGACCCTGGCGGACAAGATCAAGACGGTTGAGGACGGTCACCTGATGCAGTTGGTTCGGGATGTGCCGGCTCGCACCTCGACCATCCCGGATAGTGCGGCAAAGACGGCCAATACCTGGATGGCTCCCATCAGTCGTGGTGACGTAAATCACGGTGATGCGAGGCATGGTGACGTGCATCCGGCGCCGGCCGAGCCCGCCGGGGCCAGGGAAAAGGCCCACGCCGCCCACGGTCACGGCCACGAAGGCGAGCAGGAAGACTATTTGTGGGGGGTATGATTGCGCGGGGTAGTATATTAGTATTTGAAACCGACCGACCGGTCGGCAGCTAGGACCGAGGACTGGGGCATGAAAAAAACGGGAGCGCAAATTCTTTGGGAATGCGTCGAGCGCGAGGGCGTAAAGCACGTCTTCGGCTATCCGGGTGGAGCAATCCTGCCCGCCTACGACGCCTTGAAGCACAGCGACATCCATCACATCCTGGTGCGCCATGAGCAAGGCGCCACCCACATGGCGGATGGCTACGCCCGCGCCAGCGGCCAGGTTGGGGTCGCCGTCGCCACCTCAGGCCCGGGCGCTACCAATATGGTGACCGGCATCGCCACCGCCATGCTGGATTCGTCCCCCATCGTTTGCATCACCGGGCAAGTGGGCAGCAAGCTGATCGGCTCCGATGCCTTTCAGGAGACCGACATCACCGGCATCACCCTGCCCATCACCAAGCACAACTACCTCGTGACTCACGCCGATCAGTTGGCGCGGGTGCTGCGCGAAGCTTTTTATGTGGCTCGCTCCGGACGCCCTGGCCCGGTTCTGGTCGATATCACCAAAGACGCGCAACAGTCCTCCTGCGAGTTCGATTGGGAGGCGGCCAAGCCGCAAACCCCCGGCTACCGTCCTGACCTGTCTCCCGCCGAATCCGAATACGCCCAGGCTCTGGAGCTGATCCACAGCGCCAAGCGGCCGGTGATCCTCGCCGGCCACGGCATCATCGTCTCGGGCGCCATGAAGGAAGTCCTGACCCTGGCGGAAAAGGCCGGCATCCCGGTGGCTCTCACGCTACTTGGTCTGGGAGGCTTTCCCGCTTCTCATCCGCTGAATCTTGGAATGATGGGAATGCACGGAGAAGCCTGGGTCAACCACACCATCCAGGAAGCCGATCTTCTGCTTGCGCTGGGCATGCGCTTTGACGACCGGGTCACGGGCAACTTAAAGACCTACGCGCCCGATGCCAAGAAGATCCACATCGAAATCGATCCGGCGGAAATCAACAAGAACGTCAAAGTGGACGTGGCTCTGGTTGGGGATCTGCGCGAAGTCCTGCAGGAGCTGTTGCCGCGGGTGAAGTCCGTCGATCACAGCGAGTGGCTGGATTCGATTGACCGGCTCAAGGGCGACTCCGCGGTCCGCGACATTCAGAAACTTCCCGACAACGGCCATCTGTACGCCGCTCACGTGATCAACGATCTGTGGCGCGAAACCCGTAGCGGCAACGCGGTGGTGGTGACCGATGTTGGCCAGCACCAGATGTGGGAGGCGCAATACTACAAGCACGAACAGCCGCGCTCTTTAATTACTTCAGGAGGGCTCGGAACCATGGGCTTTGCATTGCCTGCGGCCATCGGAGCCAAGGTGGCGCGTCCGGAGGCCGAGGTCTGGGTGATCGTCGGCGACGGCGGCTTCCAGATGACCATGTCGGAACTCGCGACCATCGTGCAGGAAAAGCTGAAGATCAATATCGCGATCATCAACAACGGTTTTCTCGGGATGGTTCGCCAGTGGCAGGAATTTTTCTACGAGCGCAACTATGAAGCTACGCCGCTGCTGAATCCCAACTTCGTGAAACTGGCGGAAGCTTATGGCATCCGGAGTATGGCTGTAACCGAGCGCTCACAGGTGTTGCCGTCGGTGCGCGCGGCGCGGGAGCATGACGGGCCGGTGTTGCTCGACTTCAAAGTCGAGCAGGAAGACACCGTGTATCCGATGGTCGCGGCCGGAGCTTCGCTGCACGATATGATCCGGCGGCCCAGTCCCATCGTCGAAACTGCGGCCGACGAATAAGGTAAACATGCTGAACATATTTGTGGTGTACGTCGAAAATAAGCCAGGCGTTCTGACCCGGGTGGCATCGCTGTTCCGCCGCCGCGCCTTTAACATCGACTCGCTGACTGTCGGGCGTACGGAAAAGCCTGAAGTGTCGCGCATGACCATCACCGTGGATACCAACCCGGACCAGGCGCGGCGGATTGAAGCCAATCTCTATAACCTGGTAAACGTGCTGCTGGTCGAAAACATCACGCACCAGCCGTCGATTGCGCGCGATCTGGCGATGATCAAGGTGGCCGCTACCCATGAAGCTCGTTCGCATGTGCTGGAACTGGCCAGCGTCTTCCGCGCTCGCGTGGTGGATGTCGCGCCCGAATCGCT
Organism: Terriglobia bacterium; assembly: GCA_963734265.1. Taxonomy (GTDB): domain Bacteria; phylum Acidobacteriota; class Terriglobia; order Terriglobales; family Acidobacteriaceae; genus JAIQFF01. Next base: position 102,161 of record CAVTGN010000002.1, on the reverse strand, counting down.
CACCATCGAAATCACTGGTGGCGAAGACAAAATTGACGGCCTGTTGGAGGTTCTTCGACCCTACGGCGTGGTGGAAATGGTTCGCACCGGTATTGTAGCCATGCGGCGGGGAACGGCTTCATCGACCTTGAACCCGGTCAAGACGTCGGCGCCGCAGATTGCCGCTGCCGACGAAGATGTTTCATACTCTGTCTAACCAGATTTCTTTCAACCGAGTTCTGTTTAATCCAGTTCCGCGCAATCCAACTGCGCTTCTAGCGAAAGGGAAACATCATGCCGAAGATGTATCACGAGAATGCTGCCGATATCGCACTCATCCGGGGAAAGAAAGTAGGCATCGTGGGCTACGGCTCCCAGGGCCATGCCCACGCCCTCAACCTGAAAGACAGTGGAGTGGATGTGCGAGTCGGGTTGCCGGCCAACAGCGAATCCCGGGCCAAAGCCAAGGCCAGCGGATTGGCTGTCGGGACAGTTGCTGAAGTAGCGGCCTGGGCAGACGTCATCATGATCCTGGTGCCGGACACGGTGCAGCCCGAGGTCTACAAAAAGGACGTGGCGCCGCATCTTTCCGCCGGCAAGACATTGATGTTCGCCCACGGCTTCAACATTCGCTTTGGGACGATCAAGCCGCCGGCCAACGTTGATGTCTCGATGATCGCGCCCAAGGCGCCAGGGCATCGCGTGCGCGAAGTGTTTGTCGAGGGCGGAGGAACTCCCGCGCTTCTGGCGATTCATCAGGACGCGACCGGTAACGCGAAGCAACTGGCGCTCTCCTACGGCAAGGCGATCGGAGCCACCCGCGCCGGCGTCATCGAAACTACCTTCTCGGAAGAAACCGAAACCGATCTCTTTGGCGAGCAGACTGTCCTGTGTGGCGGCGTGAGCGCGTTGGTGAAGGCGGGATTCGAGACCCTGGTCGAAGCCGGATATCAGCCGGAGATTGCCTACTTCGAGTGCCTGCACGAACTGAAGCTGATCGTGGACCTGATCTACCGCGGCGGCCTGAATTACATGCGCTACTCGATCAGCGATACCGCTGAATACGGCGACTACACCGGAGGGCCGCGCATCGTCACCGAGCAAACCCGCGAAACCATGCGCCAGATGCTGCGCGAAATCAAGGACGGATCTTTCGCCAAGAAGTGGATTAAAGAAAACGAGACGGGCCGCGAATGGTTCGACGCCACCCGCGAGAAAGAACAGCAGCAGAAAATCGAGAAGGTGGGTGAAGAGTTGCGGGCCATGATGACCTTCCTCGATCCCGTCACCGTGAAACAAACCAGCAAGCGGACGAAAGTGCCGGCATAAATTTAGCGCTGACCAAATGGCGCTGGCACTTCTTTACTGAGAACTGAGAACTAAAAACTGGGGACTGGTGTATTTTTCTTACTTTTATTTTCTAACCGCCGAGAGCGAGATGAAAATCGCCCCTCGATTTCGGCGATGGAAAGCTGTTGGAATTAATTTAGAAAGAAACCAGCTGTCAGTTTTTTGTTGTCAGTTCTCAGTAGACCGTTCTTGACAACCTGCCGCAATCGCATCAAAATAAGGCGAACAAATAGCGAAATAAAACTCTTCCCTCCAGCCAGGGACGATGTTTATCGAACTCCACTCCCGCTCGGCTTTCAGCTTTCTGGAAGGCACCGCCCTGCCTGAAGACCTGATCGCCGCCTGCGCTCAACTCCAAATGCCCGCCATGGCACTGCTTGACCGCGATGGCGTCTATGGCGCGCCCCGGTTTTATATGGCCGCAAAGAAGGCTGGGATCAAGGCGCATCTGGGGGCGGAGGTTTCGTGTGACATTGTCGGATTGACGAATTTTCGAATTGACGAATTTAAAACCCCAAGCTCAGGGGAGATTTTCAATTCGAAAATTCGTAAATCCGTAAATCCGACAATCCATAATTCGGCGATCACTTCCTGCCGATTGCCCCTGCTGGTCTCTTCCCGCGCCGGCTACCAGAACCTCTGCCGGCTTATCACCAAAATGAAGCTGCGCTCGAAGAAAGGCGAAGGCAGCGTTGGTGAAGACGAATTGCAGGAGCACGCCGCCGGGCTGATCTGTCTTACTGGCGGCGATGACGGTCCGCTGGCCACTGCACTATCCCGGGGCGGTATGGAAGAGGCCCGGCGTTCCGTCGGATGCCTGACTGGTCTTTTTGGTCACGGCAATGTGTATGTGGAACTGCAGCGGCACTTTCATCGTGAGCAGGAAGCCCGCAACCGGGCCGCCATCGAAATTGCCCGCTCGCTGCAACTGCCCTTGCTGGCGACTAACGGGGTCTGCTATGCGGCGCCGCCGGAGCGTGAACTTTGCGACGTCTTCACCGCGATTCGAAACCATTGCACGCTGGCCACCGCCGGGCGCCTGCTGGCGCGCAACTCCGAGCGGCATGTGAAATCGCCGCAGCAAATGCAGCAACTTTTCGCCGATCTCCCCGAGGCTTTGGCCAATACGGTGGAGCTGTCGTCACGGCTTGAATTTACGCTGGAACACCTGGGATACGAATTTCCCCGCTATCCTGTGCCGGAAGGCGAGACCATAACGTCCTTCCTGCGGGAGCGCACCCGGGAGGGCTTTCAGCAGCGTTATGGCCGGGCCGATGCCGGGCTCAAAGGCCGCGCCCAGCGGCAAATTGAACGCGAACTGGCGCTGATCGAGAAACTCAAACTGGCCGGCTACTTTTTGATCGTCTGGGACCTGGTTCGCTTCTGCCGCGAGCAAAACATTCTGGTGCAGGGACGCGGCTCCGCCGCCAACAGCGCCGTCTGCTATTCGCTCGGCATCACGGCCGTCGATCCGATTGGCATGGAACTGCTTTTCGAGCGTTTTCTATCCGAAGAGCGCGGCGAGTGGCCGGACATTGATCTCGATCTGCCCAGCGGCGACCAGCGCGAGCGCGTCATTCAATATTTGTACAAGCGTTATGGCGAGCGCGGCGCGGCCATGACCGCCAATGTCATCACCTACCGCAACCGCATGGCGGGGCGGGAAATGGGCAAGGCGCTGGGGTTTGATCCGGAGACGCTGGACAAGGTTTCCACTGCTGTTTCCACCTGGGAATATCGCGACTCCCATGACCGGCTCGATCATCGCTTCCACGACGCCGGGTTGGATCTGCGCCATCCCCGCCTGCGCAAATATTTTGAGTTGTGTGAAGCGGTGCAGGATCTGCCGCGCCATCTGGGACAGCACTCCGGCGGCATGGTCATCTGCCAGGGGCAACTTGATTCCGTGGTGCCGCTCGAACCCGCGTCCATGCCGGGCCGCGTGGTGGTGCAGTGGGACAAAGAAGACTGCGCTGATCTCGGCATCGTCAAAGTGGATTTGCTGGGCCTGGGCATGATGGCGGTGCTGGAAGATTCTATTGCCCTGATTCGCGATCATTATGGCGAAGAAGTGGATCTAGCCCACCTGCCGGCGGACGATCCCACCGTGTATTCCACTTTGCAAAGGGCCGACACTATTGGCATGTTTCAGGTGGAAAGCCGGGCCCAGATGTCGTGCCTGCCGCGCCTGCGGCCTAAAAAGTTTTATGACATCGTGGTACAGGTTGCCATCATTCGCCCGGGACCGATCGTGGGACAGATGGTGAATCCCTTTTTGCAACGCCGCATGGGGCGTGAAGAAATTACTTATGCCCATCCTTCGCTCGAGCCAGTGCTGAAACGCACTTTGGGCGTGCCGCTTTTTCAGGAACAGTTACTGCGCATGGCCATGGTGGTTGCGGGATTCAGCGGCGGCGAGGCGGAAGATCTGCGCCGGGCCATGGGCTTCAAGCGCTCGGAAAAGCGTATGAAGGAAATTGAGTCCAAGTTGCGTGCCGGCATGGAACGCAATGGCATTTCGCGCGAAGCCCAGGAGCAGATTGTGCTTTCGATTACTTCTTTCGCGCTCTACGGATTCCCCGAATCCCACGCCGCCAGCTTCGCGCTGATCGCCTATGCCAGCGCTTATCTGAAGTGTCATTATCTGGCGGCGTTCACTGCCGCTCTGCTCAATAACCAGCCCATGGGTTTTTATCGTCCCGCCACGATTGTGACGGATGCGCAGCGGCACGGACTGAAGATGTTTCCGATCGACGTGATGAAATCGGAGTGGGAGTGCACGGTGGTCAAGGCGGTCGTTGGCCGTTCGTCGTTGGTCGTTGGCCAAAAACGTTCGCAGGACAACATTCCCGAAGATGACGCCGAACCAGCCGCGGAGCGGCGAGAGAATGTAGCCCACGGCGTAAGCCGTGGGACAGGGATGACGGAGAATAAAGCCCCGGAGGGGCGAAAGAAGCTGAACCTGTTGAATAATTTTATAAGCGGCGGGCGTGTCGCCCCCCGGACGCCCGACCGGACTGCTCTGAGCTCTGCCGGCGGGACGCCGGCGCTACGCCTTGGGCTTCGCTATGTGCGCGGATTGCGCGAAGAGGCTGCTCGCGCAATCGTCCATCAGCGCAATCTTGCCCCGTTCACTTCGATTGACGATCTCGTCCATCGCGTTCCTGAATTGCGCAAGGACGAACTGCATACGCTGGCGGAAATCGGGGCATTAAATTCAGTTTCCAGTTTTCAGTTCTCGGTTCCCGGACTGCATCGCCGTGACGCTCTCTGGCAGATCGAGCGCTCGGTCCGTCGTTCCGGGCCATTGCTGGATGAACTTTCCGAGCCTGACTCCGGTTCGCCGCTCACCCCCATGAACCCGGAAGAGCGGCTGGTCGCCGACTTCCGCGGCACGGGTTTGACCGTGGGCCCGCACCCCATGGCCTATCACCGGGCGCGCATGGACGCGATCGGAGTCCGTAAGGCCAGCGATCTCGCAGCCCTTCCCAACGGTAAATATCTCCGCATTGGAGGATGCGTCATCGCGCGCCAGCGTCCCGGCACCGCGAAAGGTTTTGTTTTTCTCAGTCTGGAGGATGAGACTGGCGTGGCCAATGCCATCATCATGCCCGATCTGTTTCAGAAAAACCGTTTGCTGGTGACTTCGGAACAGTTTCTGATGGTGGAAGGGATTTTGCAAAATCAGGATAACGTGGTTTCGGTGAAGGCACGGAGGGTAATGCCCTTGTCGATTACCCGGGCTGAGACCAGTTCGCACGATTTTCACTAGCTCCCGAGGTAAGCGATTACCAAAATTGTTCCATTCAAACCAATATTTTCCTGATTCTCCTCTCCCGCATCCACAGGTATTCGGTTTATGATTGAAGTGCGAATTCGCACATTCTATTCGGGCCCACTGCGTGTCGAACGTCCATGTGGCTCATTCATCAATTCGGTTCATTTGTGAACCTTGGCATATGTAAGGAGTATCCGTTTATGGCTCGCGTAAAGACCCCTGGGAATGGCAGCACCAGTCGAAAGCAGATTGCAACCATGCCTTCACCGAAGCCGGTGGAAGCTAAGAAAAACACGTCCACGGTAAATCTGGAGGAGCAAATCCGTATCCGCGCCTACCAGTTGTATGAAGAGCGGGGATACACTCCAGGTCACGAGAACGAAGACTGGCTGGTCGCGGAGCGGGAGATTCTGCACGGTACCAACGACCAGCGGAGCGCTTAGTTCACCGATTCGGCAGGTTGATGCGACTTTGCCGGCACCGATGGCGGGTGCGCGGCCGAGGGAATTGCCGTGCACTCTGATTTCGATTACAGAGGCGGGTAACGTGGAAAAAACGCGTTACCCGGCCCTTCCATCTGCACTTCTGCGTGATTCGCCGGTTGCCTCCGCCCTCTCTTTCTGAAAAAATACTGCTTCGGGTCATCCATGTCCCAAATTGGCAGCTTTGCGCTTCTGCTCGCGTTGGCCTTGAGCGCGTACTCATTCCTCGCGGGAGCGCTGGCTCTGGCGCGGCCGGGCCCAGGATCGGAAAGGCTGGGCGAGACCGCACGGCGGGCGGGTATTGCTACCTTTGCCCTGGTGTTTCTCGCCGCCGTCGTGCTGGTGACCTCCGCCTTCCAGGACGATTTCTCCATCGCCTATATCTATCATCACAGCAATCGTGATCTGCCGGCGCCCTATAAGTTTGCCACCCTGTGGTCGGGACAGGAAGGGTCGTTGCTGTTCTGGTCGCTGTTGCTCGGGGCCTACGGACTGGTTCTCCGGCTGCGGCACAAGACTGACACACGGCTTTTCGCCTATGCCTCCGTCATCATCGCCGGGGTACAGATTTTCTTTCTGCTCCTGCTGAATTTCGCGGCTCATCCCTTTGCCCTTATGACCGGCACGCTTCCCGCCGACGGCGCCGGGCTGAATCCGTTGCTGCAGTATCCCGAGATGGTGATTCACCCGCCCATGCTTTATCTCGGCTACGTTGGATTCACCGTTCCCTTTGCCTTTGCGTTGGGCGCGCTGATCATGCGCTATCCCGGCGAGAAGTGGATTCGCATCACTCGCCGCTGGACCATGGTGACCTGGGCGTTCCTGACCTGCGGCGTCTTCCTGGGGGCGCACTGGGCATATTCAGTGTTGGGCTGGGGTGGCTACTGGGGCTGGGATCCGGTGGAGAACGCTTCGCTCATGCCCTGGCTGACCGGCACCGCGTTCCTGCACTCCGTAATGATGCAGGAAAAGCGCGGCATGCTGAAGATGTGGAACATGTGGCTGATCTTTGCCACCTTCTGGCTGGCGATTCTGGGGACGTTTCTCACCCGCAGCGGAATCATCAGTTCGGTGCACGCCTTCGCGCAATCTTCGATTGGCGGATGGTTCAAGTGGTTTCTGCTGATCACCCTGGCCACGTTCACATTCTTCTTTTTCAAGAACAAGTCGCATCTGCGCAGCGAGCATAAGCTCGAGTCGCTGATTTCGCGTGAGTCGAGTTTCCTGTTCAATAATCTGTTGCTGCTGCTGGCCTGCTTCACCGTGCTATGGGGCACGTGGTTCCCGCTGATCTCGGAGTATGTGCAAGGCAACAAAGTCACCGTGGGTCCACCCTTCTATAACAAGGTAGCGATCCCGGTTGCGTTGCTGTTGCTGCTGCTCACGGCTGTCGGCCCGCTGCTGGCGTGGCGCAAGACTTCGCTTGAAAGCCTGAAGCGCAATTTCATGTGGCCGGCACTGGGCGCGCTGGCGGTCGGCGTTCTGATGATCGCCCTCGGGCGTTCGCCCCTGGAACGACATCGCTTATTTCTACGCGCTGATGGCGGCGATGCTGGCCGCGCTGGTAGGTCTGACCGTCTTGTCGGAGTTTATCCGCGGCGGCCGCGTGATCTCGCGCCACACCGGTCAAAATCTGCTGGCCTCGATGGTGCACCTGTGGCATCGCAATACTCGCCGCTACGGCGGATACATCGTGCACTTCGGCGTGGCCGTGGTGATCATCGGAATCCTGGGCACGCCTTTCAATCAGGACAAAGAAAAAGAAATGGGCTATGGCGACAAGATGACCATCGGCCCCTACACGCTGGTCTGCGAGTCATACACGCAGGACGACAATCCGAATTACAGCAACGAATGGGCCATCATCAACGTTTTCAAGGGTGACAAGCAGATCACGACCATGTATCCCGAGCGGCGCTTTTATAAGGCCAGCCAGCAGCCGCAGACCTTGCCCCGAATTCGCTCGACGGTCAAAGAAGATCTTTATCTGACCTATGAAGGACTCAATGAGACCACCGGCCGGCCGATCATCAAGGCGCACCTGAATCCGCTGGTGATGTGGATCTGGGTGGGAGTGCTGATCATGATTGGCGGAACTGTGCTGGGCCTGATTCCGAATGCGGCGCCGGTCCGGGTCGCCGCCCCGGCGCGGATCGAGCCTGCTCCGGCAGGCGCGGGAGATTGGGCTGAGCGATTTGAGATTGAGATGTCAGATGGATCCACTGTTATCGAAGCCGGTAAGGCCAGAGACTTGAATGAATCGCAATCTGAAATCAGAATCTGATCGAAATCTGAATTTGAAGTCATCTCCAATTCCGGGCGCAGCCTGCAGGTCGCGCTGCTCTGCCGGCGGTGTTTGCCTTCCTGGGTGCAGGTGACGAGTCGGCGCGCTTCAACAGCCTGGGCCACAAGTTGATGTGCGTCTGCGGCTGCAACCAGATTCTGCTGGAATGCAATCACGTGGGCTGCACTTATTCGGACCGCATGCGTGGCGAACTAATCGCCGGGCTGGATCGCGGCGAGAACGACGATTTGACGCTGCAGGATTTCGTCCAGAAGTACGGCCCGACGGTGTTGGCTGCGCCGACTGCTACCGGATTCAACCGGGTGGCTTGGGTCATGCCGTTTCTTGCTCTGGTGCTCGGCTTGACGACCACCATATTTATCGTGCTGGCGTGGAGGAAGAGACCAGCTCTGGCGGCGCCGGGCGGGGTATTGCCGGTCAGCGGCGCGGATCTCGAACGTTTTCGTACCCAGGCCAGAAAGGACACCGAAGTATGACGGTCGCAATGCTGGCCTGCGCGATGGTGACTCTGGGCACGCTGTTCTATGTCTTTTATCTTCCCGGACGACTACAGATGGGTCCGGACAAAACCCGGCTGTCCTATCTGCAGGAGCGCAAGGATGCTGTTTACGAAAACTTGCGCGATCTGAACTTCGAACATCAAGCGGGCAAGCTCCCCGATCTCGACTACCAGTCGCTGAAGTCTTCCCTGGAGGGAGAAGCGGCGGGCATTTTGGCGGAGATGTCCGGGCTTGAACAAGCTGCCGCTTCCGCACTGAACAGCCGAAAGGGAACCAGGGTTTGAAGCTTTCCCCAAAAATTGTCGTCGTTCTCCTGCTCTGCGTATCTACGGTCGCCTCCGCGCAAACCCTGAACGGGACGCTGAAGAACGGAACCACCGGCAAGCCCGCGGCCGGGGATGACGTGGTGCTGATCAAGCTGGCGCAGGGCATGGAGGAAGCTGCCCGCACCAAGTCGGATGCCAAAGGCGGATTCAGCTTCAAACTCCCCGACGCTGGTCCACACCTGATTCGAGCGATTCACCAGGGGGTGACCTATCACCGGATGGCGCCTCCGGGAGTCGATTCCGTCGAGGTCACGGTGTACGACGTGTCCAAGAAAGTCGCCGGGGTGAGCGTCACGGCCGATGTGATGCGTTTTCAAGCTCAAGCCAACGAACTGCAGGGGATTCGTTTGTTCGCAGTTGATAACAACTCCAGCCCGCCGCATACCCAGATGGGTGACGATCACTTCGAGTTTTTTCTGCCCGAGGGGGCGCAGATTGATCAGGCCATGGCGATGACCGCGGGCGGCCAGCCGATTAATTCTTCGCCAGTCCCGGAAAAAGAGAAGAACCGCTACGGGTTCGTCTTTCCCCTGCGGCCGGGCGAAACCCAGTTTCAGGTGGTTTTTCACGTTCCCTATAGCGGCGAGATCAGCATCGATCCGAAACCGCTCTATGGTGCGCAGCACTTTGTGGTGATGGTGCCGAAGACCATGCAGTTTGTCGCCGCGCCCGGCACCGAGTTCAAATCGATGAAGGACCCGCGCCAGTCCGATGCTCTGGTTCAGGTGGCGTCCAATACGCAGGTGGGACAACCGCTGACATTCAAGATTTCTGGCACCGGCGCCTTGGGCGAAGCCGGCGATGACAGCCAGGGGAGTCCAACTCCCGCCGACAGCGGAACTGGCGCGACGACTGGACGCGACGCTCGCCCCGGCGGTGGACTTGGGCCCACCGATTGACGCTCCCGATCCTCTGGAAAAATATCGCTGGTACATCCTGGGCGGCTTCGCGGCTGTGCTGGCTGCGGGTGGCGTCTACATCACCAGTCGCTCCAGAGCTGCGTCCGTTCCCGACTTCGGTGCCTCCGATGTTCAATTGCCTGAGACGCCAGCCAGGCCGCCTGCTGTCAGCCCGCTCCGGACTCCTCCTCGAAGCCTTGAAGGACGAGCTGTTCCAGCTCGAAGTGGAGCACAAACAGGGCGGCATCTCGCAGCAGGAGTACGAGAAAGCCCGCGCAGCACTCGACCAGACTCTGGAGCGCGCCCTCAAACGCGCAGCCTTGAAGTAAGTGTGGGGCGGGCGCCCTCGCCCGCCGCCTTTGACTTGGATTTGTGTATTCAGGGACTTCGAAGCCAGCCCAATCGCAACTGAAGACAAATCCAACTTCAAAAGCGGCGGGCGAGGGCGCCCGCCCCACACAGGCTCCTCCACGCGTGCATCCCTTTGTTGGGCGTACCATCTAATACTTAGAGAGGTACTCCTATGGGGAACACATTCAAGACCGCGTTTCTTTTGACTGCCCTGACGCTCCTGCTCATGGTGGTGGGCCGCGCCTTGGGTGGCCAGAACGGGATGCTGCTCGCGTTGGGCATCGCCGCGGTAACCAACTTCGTCGCCTACTTTTTTTCCGACAAGATTGCGCTCAGAACCTATCGCGCTCAACCAGTCACCCGCGAGCAGTTGCCGCGCGTTTATAGCGTGGTCGAGCGGATGACCCAGAAAATCGGCTTGCCCATGCCGAAGATTTATGTCATTCCCACCGACTCGCCCAATGCTTTCGCCACCGGGCGCAATCCGAAACATGCTTCGGTGGCAGTCACGCAGGGCATTCTGAATCTGTTGAATGATGAGGAACTGGAAGGCGTGCTGGCGCACGAACTTGGGCACGTGAACAATCGCGACATTTTGATCAGCTCGGTCGCGGCCACCATCGCGGGTGCGATTACCTGGCTGCGCTACGGCGCGTATTTTGGAGGGTTTGGCGATCGCGAAGACCGGCGCGGGGGCGGCATGGGCGGCCTTCTGATGCTGATTCTTGCTCCGATTGCCGCCATGCTGATCCAGATGGCAGTGTCGCGCTCACGCGAGTACGCAGCCGACGAAACCGGGGCGCACTTTACCGGCAATCCCTACGCCTTGGCGAGCGCTCTGGCCAAGTTGGACGCCTATTCGCGACGCGTACCCATGATGGGCACGCCTTCGACGGCGCATCTGTTCATCATTCAGCCGCTGTTGGGCATGAGCTTTGGCAACTTGTTCTCGACCCATCCGCCAATCGCCAAGCGCATTGAGCGCCTGACGGGCAGGCCGGCAGAGTTTACGCAATAAAGCTCTCAGTCTGTCGGCTCTCAGCTATCAGCCAAAACGCTGGTTTTACTGACAGCTGAGAGCTGATAGCTGACAGCTTTCATGTGACGTTCGTAACGCTCCACACCCGCCTCGATACCCGCGCGTGCATAGTAGAATTTCTTTAATGTCGCCCGAAACTGCCATCGCCGCTTCCCACCGAGCGACGAAACTGGAAAACGCGCTCCGCAAGGTAATTCGCGGCAAGGACGATGTCATTCGCCTCGCCCTGGTGTCTGTGCTCGCCCGTGGACATCTGCTGATTGAAGGCGTTCCGGGAGTGGGCAAGACTACGCTTGGCCATGCTCTGGCGCGGGCCATCGACTGCGGTTTCCAGAGGGTGCAGTTCACCAGCGATATGCTGCCGTCCGATGTTCTGGGCATCTCGATCTACTCGGCCGTGGAAAAGCAATTTGAATTCAAGCGTGGGCCGATTTTTACCAATGTCCTGCTGGCCGACGAGATTAACCGCACCACGCCCAAGACCCAGTCCGCCCTGCTCGAAGCCATGAACGAAGGCCAGGTCACGGTGGATTCACACTCTTACTCGCTGCCTCAACCTTTTCTGGTAATTGCCACGCAAAATCCCGTGGAACATCACGGGACGTACCCTCTGCCTGAGTCGCAACTGGATCGCTTCCTCATGCGGTTGCGGATGGGGTATCCCGACGGCGAGTCCGAACGAGAGATTTTGCGCTCAGAGGCGGGGACGGCGCAATTGGAACTGCTGGAACCGGTTCTGAGCGGCGCCGACGTTTTAGAAATGCAACACGCAGTCACTCAAGTACGGGTGGATGAAGCGCTGGTCAGTTACGTGCTCGCGATTGTCCGCGAGACCCGCGATTCGGAACAATTTTCTCTGGGCGTTTCGCCGCGCGGTTCGCAGATGCTCTACCGCGCCGGGCAGGCGATGGCTTTTCTCGATGGCCGGAACTTCTGTGTTCCGGAAGATTTCAAACCCTTGGTGGTGGCAGTGTTTGCCCACCGGGTGGCGGTGAATGGACGCTACTCTTCCTCGGTGAAGAAATCCGAGCAGGCCGAGCAGTTGGTGCGGGAAATCGTGGAGAGCGTTCGGGTGCCGGTATAGACAGCCAGTGGAAAGCGCTTAAAGAAATTTAAGCCAGTCGTCAGTTGCAAGTTCTCGGTTGCCAGTTGGCTTTCATTCCTTCCCGCGTTCATAATAGTCCTCCGATATGTCATTTCTTCGTTTCCTGATGCTGCTCTCTCTCATTGTGTGGCTGGGCGGCCTGATTTTCTTCCCGGTGGTGGCGCAGACGGCTTTCACGGTGCTGCCTACGCGACATCTCGCCGGGCTGGTGGTGAGACGGTCACTGGGAATTTTGCATTGGATGGGTATTGTGTCCGCATTGATCTTTCTGGTCAGTTCATTGCTTTACAGCCGCTTGAGCAAAGGAACCGTGCATGGGTTTGCCGCGCGCAATGTTCTGGTGTGTCTGATGCTCGCGCTCACGCTTATCTCGCAATTCGCCATCATTCCGCGGATGGATACGCTCCGGGCGTCGTTAGGCGAAATCGATTCAGCGCCAGCTGACAACCCGGCGCGCGTGCAGTTTGACGCCTTGCACGGCTGGTCCACGCGCGTGGAAGGCGGAGTCCTGCTGCTGGGCCTGGTGGTGGCATATCTGGTCTCGCGGTCACTCGCCTGACGACTGTTATCATCTCTTGATCTCTCTTCTCTCAATATGAAAACCGGCATCATTGGCCTGCCCCAGGTAGGCAAGACATCTCTTTTCCGAATTCTCACCAAAGCGCATCTTTCCGACCAGGCATATGCCAATCCTCGTGAGGCTCACATCGGGGTGGCCAAGGTACCGGACGACCGCCTTGATCGCCTGGCCGCTCTTTATAATCCCAAGAAACTCACTCACGCCTCCGTCGAGTATGTGGACGTGGGGGCGATCGGGCAGGAAGCGCTTAAAGAGAGCGCTTACGTCGGCCACCTGCGCAATGTAGACGCACTGGCGCACGTTGTGCGGGCGTTTGACGATCCATCCATTCCGCACGTCGGGCCGGTCGATCCGCTTCGCGATATCAAGAACGTAGATTTCGACCTCATGGTCAGCGATCTTGGCCAGATCGAAAAGCGGTTGGAGCGTCTGGAAAAAGATCTGAAGAAGATGCGCACTCCAGAGTTGGAAAAAGAATTCGACCTGCTGAAGCGAGCCAATGCGCACCTGGGAACCGAGCGGCCATTGCGAGAAATGGAAATGACGCCCGAAGACAAGAAGCGTCTGCGCGGATTCATGTTCCTGAGTGAAAAGCCGATTCTTTATGTCCTCAACGTGGGAGAAAGCACGGAGTTGGGCAACGATCTCGAGAACGCGATCGGAAAATACAACTTGACCGAAGTTGCGTCGCGCCCCAATGCGGGCGCTTCCGCGATCTGCGGAAAGGTCGAGGCGGAGCTTGCCGAGATGAGCGACGCCGATGCGGCCGAATTCCTTTCCAGCTATGGCCTGCGAGAAAGCGGACTGGTGCGCCTGATTCGCACCACCTACACTCTGCTGGGGCTGATTTCATTTTTCACCGCCGGCGAAGACGAATGCCGCGCCTGGACCATCCCCGTTCGCACCCGAGCCGTGGAAGCTGCTGGCGCCATCCACTCCGATCTGGAGAAACATTTCATTCGCGCCGAAACCATCCGCTGGGACCAGCTACTTGAAGCCGGTTCCGAAGCCAATGCCCGTGCCAAGGGCACACTGCGTCTTGAAGGCAAGGACTACATCGTGCAGGATGGCGATGTGATGCATATCCGGCATAGCGGGTAAAGGCATACTCTTCCCAATCTAGGAACTCTTATCTGAGAACTGGGAACTGGTGTTCAATCAGTTTCTAGTTCGCAGTTCTCAGTTCCCAGTTATTCAGTGTTCATCCGTCACAGCTTTCTAATTTGGTTCTAGGCATGATTATCCCCGGAGAATTACTTATGGGGCAGTCGTACCGGGACCTGATTGCATGGCAGAAGGCCATGGATTTTGTGATGGACGTTTACAGGACGACCAAGAGTTTTCCCCGCGACGAGACCTATGCGCTGGCCGGTCAGTTGCGGAGGGCGGCGGTGGCAATTCCAACCAACATTGCCGAAGGCCAGGCGCGCTTCTCCGGGAATGAATTCCATTTCTTTCTGGGAAGAGCTCGAGGATCGTTGGTCGAAGTCGAAACGCAACTGATGATCGCTCAGAACCTGGCATACTTTACTCCCGAGCACGGCCATCACCTTCTCGACAAAGCAGCTGAACTGGGGAAGATTCTGAACGGCTTGGTCGGCGCCATTCGTCCGGCAGCGTAACTGAGAACGGAGAACCAGGAACCGCAAACTGTTATGATCGCCCGCGTACATGCATCCCATTCTCCTTAGTATTCTGCTCGGGCTTACAGCGGCGGCGGCCAACGTTTTCGGCGGCGCCATCATCGTGCAGAAAAACTGGGACCGTTCTTACCTCAAATACTTCGTTGCGCTGGGTGCGGGATTCATGCTGGCGACCGCGATAGTGGAGATTTTCCCGGCGAGTCTGGAGCTTCGTGGCAAGAGCGCCCCGTTGCTGGTTCTCGCCGGCTATCTTATCGTGCATTTATTCGAACACACGGTAACGCCCCATTTTCACTTTGGCGAGGAAACCCACAAGGACGCATTCGTCCACGGCCACCGCGGATATTCAGTGCTCATGGGCCTGATCATTCATACTTTCTTCGACGGAATCGCGATCGCCTCGGGCTTCATCGTCTCCAGTTGGCTGGGGTGGGTTATCTTTCTGGCGATTTTCCTGCACAAAATTCCCGAAGGATTCACCATTGCGTCGGTCATGCTGGCCAGTGGGCAGAGCCGGCGCATTGCCTGGGGCGCATCTATCCTCTTGGGGGCGTCCACGCTTGCGGGTGTGCTGACCATGGCGATTTTTCGCCATCAGGTGAGTTTTGGATTGCCGCTGTCGGCCGGGGTAACGATCTACGTGGCCGCTTCGGACCTAATGCCGGAGGTCAACCGCGAGCCTGGCGTGAGAATGGCTTTGGTGGTTTTTCTTGGAGTAGGTTTGCTTTTTCTGCTGGATAAGCTCGCCCACGTCCACTAATTATTCGCTGACAACTGACCTAACTGACAACTGGTTTTCTATTCTTCCGTACTATTTTCTATTCGACAGTGTGTTTCGCGGTATAACCCTCTCGCGCCACTACCGAGTATTTAACGTCCTTGCCTTTCTGGTCTTTCACTTTGAGCGGACCGCCGTCGGGCGCCACCACCTCGACCTTCAGCTTGCGGTAAGTGCCGTCAAGTTTGGGGTTCGTGGGATGGTAGGACAGGTTGTACTGGTTCCGGATGTCGCCGGTGATGTCGTGAAATATCTGGGGCATCTCAGCCTGAAATCTTGGGAAGTACGCGCGTCCTCCGGTCATGCGCGCAAAAGTATTCATTTCATTGTCGCCTTGCAGATAGTCCATTTGACCGACGGGAATGCCCATTCCGTGGGTGTAACCGCAGGAATGGGTTTCACAGTATTCGCGCACTGCGAATCCGACGCTGATGGGGAAGATCGTTACATCATGCGTGGCCTTGATCTTTTTCATGATCTGGTCGAGGTTGAGCTTGCTGAAGGTGTCTACTCCGGTGGTCACCAGGATGACGTACTTGCGTCCCTCGATCTGGTCCACGCGGTCCAGGGTGTCATAGAGGGCATCGAACAGATTGGTCTCGGCGAAGCCAGGTATTCTCAACTGATTCAGCGCACCGTAAACTGCCTGCTTGTCCTGCGTGAAATCGGCCAGGATGTGCGGCCTCATATCGTAGGAGATCACCGCGACCCAGTCGTTTTTCTTGAGCGAGTTGGCGAACGCGTAGCTGGCCTGCAGCGCATCCACCATGAAGGAGTAGTTGGTGGAAGCAAATTCGACCAGCAGCACGGCCGTAATGGGGGCTTGCGAGATATCGAAGTTGGTAACCGATTGCTGGACGCCATCTTCCATCACGCGGAAGTTATCTTTTTTCAGGCCGGGAATGAACTGACCGTCTTTGGTTGTGACCAGAACGTCCACGTTCACCAAGGCCACGTCCGCCTTGATGGAATAGTCCGGCATGCCTTCGACCTTTTTTGGCTTTGCCGGGGGCGGCGGAGGTGGCGGCTCTTCCTTCTTCTTCGGAATGGCGTACGGGCCTACGTCGTTCTGGGGGCCACCCGCTTCCGGTGGCGCGTCCTGCTTTTGCCCGTTATTCGCCGGTTCGGACTGGTCCTGCGCTATCAGCCGGGAAGTCCCCATCGGCAAGAGTACCAACGCCAATGTCATCAATGGGATAGTCGAAAATTGGCCGCGGCTTAGCCTCAAATTTCTAATCCAGTGCATGGGAAACATGGAATTCCTCGGTAAATCCTTATGCTAGTATAGACGCACGGCTTCGCGATTGGGATGTTTGCACGGCCTTGGCTTATGCTTTTCTCTCCCACCCGGCACATCACCTGGGGCAAGCCAAGTTCTAGTTTTTGATTCACGGAGCATTACGGCTCCAGGGCAAATTCATGAGACGTGTGTTGTTCATCGGTACTACCGCCATCCTCTTGTCGTTATCGCTATCGCTGCCAAGTTGGGCTCAAGTTCAGACGCAGACTACTCCAACGCGAGCTTCTCAAACCCAGATCCCAGAAATCCAGCTTACGAAATCCTTTCAGACGATTTCGGTCAGTGAGATTCACGCCGGCATGCGCGGCGTCGCCTACACCGTATTTCAGGGAACCAAGCCCGAAGCGATGGGGGTTGAAGTTCTGGGGATTCTGAAGAACGCAAATGGTCCCAAAGGGGACATCATCCTGGTTCGCCTGTCCGGTGAAAAAGCGGAATACACCGGCGTGGTTGCCGGTATGAGCGGTAGCCCGGTCTATCTGGACGGCAAGCTGGCCGGGGCCCTGGCTTTTCGAATCGGGGAATTCTCCAAGGAGCCGATCGCGGGCGTGACTCCCATCGCCGAGATGCTCGAGATCAATGCCATGGACCGCAGTGCAGGAAACAGCGCGGCCACCGCGAACCGGGCCGCCAGTGCTGCCAGCAAGACGTCCGGTCCGGGCCTGGGTGAGGCGCCGTCGGACGCCGCTTCCGGAAAAGATTACGCCAACTACCTGAAGCCGATCGAGACCCCGTTGGTGTTTAGCGGCTTTTCCCAGGACGCGATGGAACGCTTCGCTCCGCAATTCGCGAAAGCCGGTATTATGCCCGTCCTGGGTGTGGGTTCAGTCAGCGATGTGAAGCAGCCTGAACCGCTGGAACCGGGCTCCGCCATCAGCGCGATCCTGGTGCGTGGCGATATGGACATTGCCGCGACCTGCACCGTGACCTACATGGATGCGCAGCACCTGCTGGCCTGCGGTCATCCCCTGCTTCAGTTTGGCATGGTGGATCTGCCCATGACCAAAGCGGAGGTTCTGGCTACGCTGCCTTCCCCGCTCAATGCTTTCAAAATCGTAAACGCTACCGAGGCTGTGGGCGCGTTCGTGCAGGACCGTCATACCGGCATTCTGGGAGAATTTGGCAAGCAGCCGGACATGATCCCGGTAACGCTGAATATCCACGGCGGCGCGGCGAGCAAGCAATTTCACTATGAAGTGCTGAACAATTCGAATCTCAGCCCCCTGGCCATGATGGCTACGGTATTCAACGCGCTGCATGGCGTGAACGAGTACGGGGAAGATACGACCTACCGCATGAACGGCAGGATTAGCGTGGATGGATATCCCGACGTCACCGTGCAGAACATGTTTGCTCCGTCGGATGGCGGACAGCCGGCTGCAGTGATGGCGGCACTCTCTCTGGGAGAACGCTTCAGCCGCATCTACGACAATCCCTACAACGTGCCTGGCATTCGCGGCGTGCAACTTGATTTCGATCTGGTCCGCGAACGCCGCTGGGCCCGGCTGGAGGGCGCCCGCACAGACGTAACCGAGGCGCGTCCGGGCGACGAGATCACGATCGAGACTCTACTCCGTCCCTATCGCGGAGAGTTGATCCTCCACCAGATTCCGATTCATATTCCCACCTCCACATCCAAAGGCTCGCTGCGCATCCTGGTGAGTGATGGCGAAACCCTCGACCGGGTTCGCCGCGCTAACCCCGCCCTCGGGCGCAAGTTGGACCTGGCGTCGACCATCGCTTTGCTGAACAAACAGCACGTCAACAACCGGGTTTATGTGTCGCTACTGGAAGCCGATCCTGAAGCCACGGTTGCGGACAAAGTCATGCCTACCCTGCCGCTTTCCATCATGAATGTGATGGATGGCATGCGCGGCACCCAGGAAATGGTGGTGCAAGGCGAATCCTCGGTGAACGAAACCGCCACCGGACCGCTCGACTACGTTGTAGCCGGCGCGCAAGTGCTGACGATAACGATCAAATAAGTGTGGGCGTGTGGGGCGGGCGCCCTCGCCCGCTGCCTTTGCGTTTGCCTTCGCCTCCGCGAGAGTCATCAGGCGATCGGCCCCCGGCACGGCCACAAAACCAACTTCAAAAGCAGTCTACAAAACCAACTTCAAAAGCGGCTACCCCAACTCCAACAGCGGCGGGCGAGGGCGCCCGCCCCACACGCTTGCTCCGTGATAATCTGAATTCTTCCGCTCACGATCGGCGATGAGGTATGAAATTGGCAATCCGTAAGTTACTTGTTGTTTCTCTTTTCATGCTAACCGTGGTTCACTTCGCTTTCTGCGAAGGCACTCGCACCTGGGAACAATCCAAATTTGACGATTTGAGTAAGGGAACGGCCACCGGCGTGGCCATTCGCAGTACCGGCGGACTCGAACTCGCGCCCGCGTTTAAGGCTCTTTCGACGACACCTTCCACCTATATCTGGTCGGTTGCCGCGGACCCCAGCGGAAATTTGTATGCCGCCACTGGCGCTCCCGCCCGCGTGTATCGCATTACACCGCAAGGCCAATCCACCACTATTTTTGAACCTCAGGAATTGCAGGTGCAGGCACTGGTTGTGGACAGGAACGGCGTTCTCTACGCCGCCACCAACCCCGATGGCAAGGTCTATCGCATAGAACATCTGGCCAACGCCGCGGCGGGCCATTCTCCTGTGAGTCACTCCTCGACAGACCAGGGAAAAACGGAAGGAGAAAAACCAAAATCGACCAGCGAATTCTCCTCCTCGGTTTTCTTCGATCCCGGCACCAAGTACATCTGGGATTTGGTTTTTGACAACGCCGGCAACCTGTACGTTGCTACCGGAGATCACGGGGAAATTTTCAAGGTTACGCCCAAGGGCGAGCACTCAGTTTTCTTCAAGAGTGACGAAGCGCATATCCGCGTGTTGGCTGTGGACGCCAAGGGCAACCTGATCGCGGGCTCGGATGGCAGTGGGCTGGTGTATCAGATCAAGCCTGACGGCCAGGGCTTTGTGCTTTACAGCGCGCCCAAGAAAGAAATCACCGCGCTGGCCATCGATAAATCGGGAAACATCTTCGCCGCCGGCGGAGGAGAAAAGCGGCCGGGAAGCGCTCCCACGCTGTTCCCCTCTCCATTGACCGTTCCGACGCCGCAACCGGCCGGCGGCCCGGCGCAATCTGGCATGGTGATTTTGAACGTCACTCCCAGCCTTTCCGGTCTCGGCAGCGGCATACCTTTTCCGGGCGCGGGCGCTACCGGAGGTTCGGAAATCTATCGTATTGCGCCGGACGGATCACCCAGCCGGGTGTGGAGTTCGCGTGAGGACCTGGTTTACGCGCTGGCGTTCGATCCGTCCGGCCGTTTGCTGGCGGGAACGGGAAACCGCGGCCACGTTTTCGCCATTACCGGCGAAGATCAATTTGTCGATCTGCTCAAAGCCAGCGCATCCCAGGTGACTGCATTCGCTGAGGCTCCCGGGGGCGGACTTTATGCTTCAACCAGCAACCTCGGCAAAGTATTCTTGCTGGGCGGATCTCCCGAATCTGAAGGCAGCTACGAGAGCGATGTGTTTGACGCCAAGGTCTTCTCCCGCTGGGGGCGTGCTGAGTTCCGCGGCTCAGGCAACGTCGAGCTTTTTGCGCGCAGCGGCAACGTGGACAATCCTGACCGCAACTGGAGCGCATGGAAGCCGGTCGATCTCCGCAAAGACCCTGAACTGAACGTTCCGCCGGCGCGATTCGTGCAATGGAAGGCAGTGCTGCACGGAGGCACTCCCGCTCCCAGCGTGGACAGTGTGTTGTTGAACTACCTGCCCAAGAATGTCGCTCCGGACTTCGATGACGTTACCGTGCAGGTGGGCACGCGCTATCAGCCTATGCCCAAGTCCATCGGCGGGCCCGACAGCGGCAATCCCCAGCCCCGCATCGACGTGCCGCCTCCGAGCACGCGCGACCGCGAATCGATTGGCGTGAGATGGACGGTTCGCGACGACAATGATGACCAGATGGTGTACTCGGTTTTCTATCGCGGCGACGGTGACAGCCGGTGGCTGCTGCTGAAAGACAATCTGACTGACAAGTTCTACTCCTTCGACGCGTCACTTCTGCCGGATGGCGGATACACCGTTGAAGTTCTGGCTTCGGATGCGCCCTCGCATTCCCCCGGCCAGGCACTCACGTCGGTTAGGGACAGCGCGCGCTTTGAGGTGGATACCACGCCGCCGCGCATCGACGACCTCAAGGCAGCCCTGGAGGGCGCGCAGATTCATGTGAGCTTCCGCGCGGCCGATGGATTCTCCAATATCAAGCGAGCCGAATATTCCGTGGACGCCGGCGACTGGCAGTACGTGGAACCGGTCGGGCAACTCGCTGATTCAAAAACAGCGAGTTATGACTTTCAGGTAGCCGTGCCTTCGGCCGGGCGTTCGCCGGAAAGCAAGAACGTGTCTACCGAGCACGTGGTCGTGGTGCGAGTCTACGATCGTTTCGACAACATGAGTGCGGCGAAAACGGTCATCCGCAGCAAGTAGAACCACGTGGGGACAGCCGCCCCCGGCTGTCCGGCGGAGCGAAGCTCCGCAGTGCGATTTCCAGCAAGAACCTGTCGAGCTTTCGCTCGACCGGACAGCCGAGGGCGGCTGTCCCCACATGGTTCGTCTCTAGATGGTCTCTGGTTAGCTGATCTGATCCGCCTTCCGCAGTTCCGGAAAGATCCACGCCCATATTCCAATCACGATCAGGGTTCCGACTCCGCCCAGCACCACCGCCGGCACAGTCCCGAACCAGTGCGCCGTCAGTCCTGACTCAAATTGCCCCAGTTCGTTGGAGACTCCGATAAAAATCATGTCCACGGCATTGACCCGCCCGCGCATTTCATCCGGCGTTCCCAACTGAACCAGGATGGATCGCACGATGACGCTGATCATGTCGGTTGCGCCCAGCAGTAGCAGCGAAATCAAAGACAGCGCCAGGCTGCGAGAGAGTCCGAAGATAATCGTGCAGACACCGAATCCAGCGACGCACCATAACATGGTCAAGCCCGCGCGCCGCCGCAGCGGACGATGCGCCACCAGAATCGCCATGGCGGCCGCTCCCACGCCGGGAGCGCTGCGCAATAGCCCCAGCCCCCACGGCCCAGTCTTGAGAATCTCGCTGGCATAAACCGGCAGCAGGGCCACTGCGCCTCCGAGCAAAACGGCAAACATATCCAGCGAAATCGAGCCCAGGACCAGTTTGTGATCCCAGATGTAGCGGAGACCAGCCATAACAGTTTTCAAGGTGACAGGTTCGCGGGCCCGCGCCTGGGTTTGCAACGTGATTCTCAAAGTGGAAAAGACGGCGGCGATCGCCGTGACTGTCGCGGTCATGTACACCACGGAAGGGCCACGCGAAAATGCATACAGAAATCCTCCCACCGAAGGACCCAGTATGGTCGCGGCTTGAAAGATGCTGGCGTTCCACGCCACCGCGTTAGGAAAATGTTCGCCCGGAACCAGTTGAGGAAGAAGTGCGCGGCTCACCGGGCCATTGAAGGCGCGCACCACGCCGATCATTACGACCACGGCGTAAATCAAATGAACGGAATGGCTGGCCCGCCAGGAGATCGTCCACAGCAGAGCCGAACTCACGGCGAATCCGCAGTAGCAGAGCGTGACCAGTTTGCGCCGGTCGAAGCGGTCGGCCACGTGTCCCGAGACCAGAAACAGCAGGACGCCGGGCAGAAATTGGGCAAGGCCGATCAAGCCGAGATCGAGCGGACGCCGGGTGATTTCATAAACCTGCCATCCCACCGCGACCGATTGCATTTCCAGCGCGGCGACGATGAAAAATCTCGCTGCCTGATACAGGGTGAAATCGGGATAGGTGAATGCGATACGGCCGGCGAGCCTGGGTTCGGCGGAATCTGCCATCCTCAACTACTCTGCCATAAAATCGCGCTTTCGACGATGAGCTGTCCCAACCGCAGGTGACCTCGCTGCTAGAATCCCGCCATGCTCGCGCTTCTCCACACGATCGGATGGCTGGCGTGCGTCGTCTATGCCACCATTCCGTCGTTCTGGCTCATCATCCATCCACGCGCCGAGTACTGGCGCTCGCGGGGGCGTTCTCCCTATCGCCTGCTGATCCCGATCTGGATCGGAATGTGGATCGCTCTGAGCGCGATCACCGCTTTTTGGCGCAAGGTGTCGCTGTATGAGAACCCGTGGCTCTGGATTCCCGCAGCTTTTCTCTTTGCTACGGGCTTGTGGATCTACAGGCGTTCCGGAACCGGCTTCAGTGGAGCCCAACTGAGCGGTCTTCCCGAGGTTGTCTCCGGCCATCGCGAACAACGGTTGGTAACGTCGGGCATTCGTGCACGGATTCGCCACCCCGTGTATCTGGGGCATCTCTGCGCCATGATGGCCTGGAGCATTGGTACGGGGCTGGCAGTTTGTTACGGACTGACCGCATTCGCCGTGTTCTCGGGCGCGATCATGATCCGATTGGAAGACAGGGAACTGCAGCGTCGATTCGGGGACGAATACCGCGAGTACCAGCAGAAGGTTCCGGCAGTCATTCCTAGAGTTTGAAGCCAAAAGTTGAAGCCCCATGCTGGCTGGGGCGAACGAAAAAATTGGTAGATGAGCTGTCGATAATCGACTCCCTGTTCGACTAACTGGTAGTGCAGGCAAAGGAGGCCTGGGACAAATGCAATATCTGCTGCTTATCTACGGAAACGAACCCCTGTGGAACAAGATGACCGAGGCGGAACACGGGAAGATCTCACAGGAATACGCGGACTTCACCAAGAGCATCGCCTCAAGCGGACACCTTAAGGGCGGCAATGAGTTGGGCCGCACCTCCACCGCCACAACCGTGCGCATGCGGGACGGCAAGCGCCTGGTCACCGACGGCCCTTTTGCCGAAACCAAGGAACAACTGGGCGGCTACTACCTGATCGAAGCCAAAGACCTGGATGATGCCATCGCGGTGGCGTCGCGGATCCCGTCAGTCCGCTGGGGATCGATCGAAGTGCGGCCTATTATTTTTCATCCCATGCCTTAGCAGATAAAAAGACGGCTGGCCGGATGGCAGCCTTGCCAGCTACTCTCTACTCTCTGCAGGGGTAGCGTGGTGGATGGCGAATCTGGAACGAGTCATTAATAAGCGAATCTTGCTTGAGCGAATCTATCGCGAGGAATCGGCAAGAATCCTCGCTACCCTGATTCGCCTTCTTGGCGACTTTGATTTGGCCGAGGAGGCGACTCAGGAAGCCTTTGCCGTGGCGGTCGAGCAGTGGCCGGCGCAAGGCATTCCTGGGAATCCTCGCGCCTGGCTGGTTTCTACCGCCCGGAACAAGGCTGTCGATCTTCTGCGGCGCCGCGCTCGCTTCGAGAAAAAGCATGAAGAACTGCAGCGCCTGGCTATCGCGCGGCAGAACCTCTCCCACTCAGGCAGTGCAGAAGGTGACCAGCCGCAGCATGACGGGCTGGATGACGATATGTTAAGCAACGACGTGGGCGATGACCGCTTGCGCTTGATCTGCACCTGCTGCCATCCCGCCCTCAATCTCGAAGCCCAGGTCGCGTTGACGTTGCGAACCCTTTGCGGTCTCGGCACTGAGGAGATTGCCAAAGCGTTTCTGGTTCCGCTCCCGACCATGGCGCAGCGCCTGGTGCGCGCGAAACAGAAGATACGGGACGCCTGCATCCCGTACCGCGTTCCGCCCAAAGAAGAACTCGGTGAGCGGCTCTCGGCCGTCTTGCTGGTCGTTTATCTGGTTTTCAACGAGGGTTACAACGCGGCTTCGGGGGACGCGCTGGTACGGCGCGAACTTTGTGCCGAGGCCATTCGCCTGGGCCGGCTCATCTGCGAACTGGTGCCGCAACAGGCGGAGGCGCGCGGACTTCTGGCGTTGATGCTGCTCCACGATTCGCGCCGCGATAGCCGCATCAGTTCGAACGGAGATATGCTGCTGCTGGAAGAACAAGATCGCAGCCGGTGGAATCAGGAGCAGATTCGCGAAGGCCTGGCTCTGGTGGAGTCAGCTCTGCGAAGCGCGCCGCCCGGCCCGTACTCGGTACAAGCGGCGATTGCCGCCGTTCATGCCAAAGCGGAACGCCCCGAGGGGACCGACTGGACTCAAATCGCCGCGCTTTACGATGTGTTGCTGCGTCTGCAACCGTCGCCGGTGATCGAACTGAATCGCGCCGCAGCCGTAGCCATGGCTCGAGGCCCGTCCGAAGGACTTCACCTGCTCGACGAACTCGAAAAGCGGGCAGAACTTCAAGGTTACTACCTGCTGCCTGCAGCCCGCGGAGACATGGCTCGACGTCTGGAGCGATGGTCCGCAGCCGCTGAAGCTTATCGCCAGGCAATTTCGCTCGTCACTAACGAGACCGAACGACGGTTTCTGGTTAAGCGACTCGCCGAGGCCGAATCGAAAAGCCGCTAGCGTTCAATTCAATCGCTATAATCAGCACTAGCTGAGAGCTGACAGCTGATAGCTTCTTTCATGCGCTTCGAACTCTTCATCGCCACTCGCTACCTTCGCGCCAAAAGGCGACAGGCGGTGATTGGCGTCATTACTGGTATCTCGATTGCCGGGGTTGCGGCCGGAGTGGCTTCACTCGTGGTCGCGCTCGCCATCAATAACGGATTTCGCCAGGACCTGCAGAACCGGCTGCTGGGTTCGACCTCGCACATCAATCTCCTGCGCATCGAGAGTGACGGGATCAAGGACTGGCGTCCTCTGATGGATCGGTTGTCCAGGCAGCCCCATGTGGTGGCTGCGGCCCCGGCGATCTATGAACAGGTATTGATTTCGCGAGGACCGCGGGCGCGCGGGGCGGTGCTGAAAGGCATGATTCCCTCGTACGAAAGCAAAGTCAGCGATTTACTCAGCACGGTGAAGTTTGGTTCGATGGATGCGTTGGCCGAGAACACCGGCGGACAGCCGAGCGTGACCCGTCCCCAGGCAGGCACGCAATCTCCTGAAAACAATTCTCCCGACGCGATGAATTCGGTTCAGGAGCGCGTGGCCGCGATGCCGCCCATCATTCTCGGAAAAGACATCGCCGAGGATCTGGCGGCCACCCTCAACTCGGTCGTCTTGGTAACCAGTCCGCAGGGCGAACTTACACCATTTGGGCTGGTGCCAAAATACGTTCGCTTTCGCGTGGTGGGAATTTTCAACTCCGGTTTTTTTGACTATGACAGTTCCTGGGCATTTACCCGCCTCGCAGACACGCAACAACTTGAGGGCCTCGGCGATCAGATCACCGTCCTCGAGTTCAAGATCGATGACATTTACCAGGCAGGCCAGATTTCACAGGAACTGGAACAGGCTGCGGGCAAAGGTTTCATGACCACGAACTGGATGGAGCAGAACAAGGCTTTGTTCCGGGCGCTGCGGCTGGAAAAACTGGTTACGTTTATTACCATTGGACTGATCGTTTTCGTGGCCGCGTTAAATATTCTGATCTCGCTGACTATGATGGTTATGGAGAAAACGCGGGATATCGCCGTTCTTATGTCGATGGGAACTCGCAAGTCACAGATACGCCGGCTGTTTATCACCCAGGGGTTGCTCATCGGCTTCGTCGGGACCGCCATCGGACTGGCGTTGGGTTATGCGCTTTCGTGGGCCGGCGGGCATTACCATCTGCTCTCGCTCGCGCCTGAAGTTTATTCGATCGATTATGTGCCCTTCGCTCCGCGCGCCAGCGACGGTCTTATCGTGGCGTTGGTTGCTATCGGGATTTCCCTGGTGGCAACTCTGTATCCCTCCTGGTCCGCGGCGCGTATTCTTCCCGCCGAAGCATTGCGCTACGAATGACCCTCGGCCACGCCCGGATTTCCTGCACTCGGTGACCATGGTCATGTCGTATTTGCCTCGGTTTGGGCATAGAGTTCCCCTCATGGATGCTCCCCAAGAGGGAGAAAAGGTTCCGGTCCGGCGTTCATGTTTTAATGAGGGTGGCGGCCACATCTGAAGCTTAGCGATAGCTGAAAGCTAACCAGCCGCCCAAGTGAGCCGAGGAGCCGGCCTTTTGCATCTAATACAGCGAGAAATGATTCTGCGCGTGGAAGGCCTCAAGAAGGTTTTCCGTTCCGGCGAGTCAGATCTGGTGCTCTTTGAAAACTTATCGTTCCAGGTAGCAAAGGGAGAACTGCTGGCAATCGTGGGTGAGTCGGGCTCGGGCAAGAGTACCTTGTTGCACATCCTTGGCGCTCTTGATAGGGCTTCTGCGGGTGACGTATACTGCGCCCACTTGCGATTGAGTTCGCTTTCAGAAGATGACGCGGCCGGGTTCCGTAATCATGAACTTGGTTTCGTTTGGCAGTTCCACTACCTGCTGCCGGAATTTACGGCATTGGAAAACGTGGCCATGCCGCTTCTGCTGCGGGGTGTATCCCAGCAGAAAGCGGAGGGAGAAGCTTCGCGATGGCTGCACGAGGTAGGACTGGAGCAGCGTTCGCATCACCGCGCCGGTGAACTCTCCGGCGGTGAACAGCAACGAGTGGCTCTGGCCCGGGCGCTCATCACCCAGCCCAAGTTATTGCTGGCGGACGAGCCCACCGGAGACCTCGACAGCCGCACAGCGGACTCGGTTTTCGAATTGATCGCCCGGTTACATCACGACTACCAGCTGACCTCTCTTATTGCCACCCACAACTTTGCCTTCGCGCGCCGCTGCCATCGGGTGCTGCGGTTGCAACGCGGGCACGTGGAAGAGATTGCTCCGGAGACGCTTTCCGGCTGACAGAGTGAAGGGAATTGGCGCAAGCCCGAGGAAAGGGCGAAACATTTGTAACGCCTTGCCAGTCTTCGCGGAAGTTGAGGCGAGGTTTCTTCGGTAACGAGGCAAGGAAGTAAACTAAGGTTTACGAAACGGCGCTTCCGGGCCATAGACGTAGTTGTTGGTTGACGGCATAATGATCTTGGGGCCAGTGGTTTCCCAGGGGCGGCCGCAGGACATCATTTGGGGTCCTGGGAGAGCCAGGGGGGTAGGGCTTTATGTTTGAACGTTATACAGAAAAAGCTAGGCGCGTCATCTTTTTTGCGCGCTATGAAGCCAGCCAGTTCGGGTCTCCTTATATTGAAACGGAGCACCTGCTGCTGGGACTTCTGCGCGAAGACAAAGCCCTGACTAATCGGTTCCTGCGCTCGCACGCTTCAGTTGAATCCATCCGCAAGCAGATCGAAGGTCATACCACGATTCGGGAGAAGGTCTCGACTTCCGTTGACCTCCCATTAAGCAATGAATGCAAACGGGTTCTGGCCTACGCCGCCGAAGAGGCGGAACGTCTTTCGCACAAACACATCGGAACCGAGCACTTGCTCCTGGGTTTGCTGAGAGAAGAAAAGTGCTTTGCCGCCGAGATTCTGCACGAGCGCGGACTGCGGCTTTCGACCATCCGCGAAGAACTTGCGCGGAGCAGCCAGGAGAAATCGCAGCCTCAGCGCCAGCGTGAGTCATCGCTTCTGAGCGAGTTTTCCCGCGACCTGACTCAGGCCGCCATGGACAATCAGCTCGATCCGCTGGTAGGACGCGAAGGCGAGCTGGAACGAGTGATTCAGATTCTCTGCCGCCGCACCAAGAACAATCCAGTACTGATTGGTGAACCCGGCGTAGGCAAGACTGCCATCGTCGAAGGATTAGCCCAGCGCATCGCCGATGGAGAAGTGCCATCCTTCCTGGCCGACAAGCGCATCCTGGGACTCGATCTCTCCCTGATCGTCGCCGGCACCAAGTATCGCGGCCAGTTTGAAGAGCGCCTGAAGACCATCATGAAGGAGCTGATGGAGTCTCAGAATTCCATCATCTTCATCGATGAGCTGCACACCCTGGTAGGCGCAGGATCGGCGGAAGGCTCGCTTGACGCGGCCAACATTCTGAAGCCGGCGCTATCGCGCGGCGAAATACAGTGCATCGGCGCCACCACTCCGGGCGAGTATCGCAAGTCGATCGAGAAAGATCGTTCGCTGGAGCGGCGTTTCCAGGCGGTAAAAGTTCCGCCGCCGGATGAAGTCAACGCCACCAAAATTCTGTTCGGGATCAAAGACCGGTACGAGAAGTTCCATGCCGTCACCTATACCGACGAGTCCATCAACTTCGCCGTATCGCATTCCAATCGCTACATTCCGGACCGCTTCCTGCCCGACAAGGCAATTGATCTTATCGACGAAGCCGGAGCGCGCGTTAAAGCTGCGCCAGACTTCGCTGCCCGAGGAGATCACTGAAGTCCAGAAGCGCATCAAGTTCATCGTCCACCGTATGGAGAACGCCATCGCGAACCACGAGTTCGAGAAGGCGCGCTTCTACTCGGATGAGGAACGCAAGGAGCGCGAGAACCTGCGCGCTCTTCGCGAAAAATACCACCTCGATGAGTCCTCCACCGGCGTTGTCGGTCGGGAGGACATCGAGGACGTGGTATCGCGCTGGACCGGCGTGCCCATCACCTCGATTAAAGAAGAAGAGTCGCAGAAACTGCTGCGCATCGAAGAAGAGCTGCACAAGCGCATCATTTCGCAGGACAAAGCGATCCTGGCTTTGGCCCGTGCCATCCGCCGCAGCCGCGCCGGGCTGAAGAGCCCGAACCGGCCTATTGGTTCATTCTTGTTTCTCGGACCAACGGGCGTCGGTAAAACCGAAGTCGCACGCACCCTGGCGCAGTTCATGTTCGGCAGCGAGAAATCGCTGGTCCGCTTCGATATGTCCGAGTTCATGGAAAAGCACTCGGTCTCGAAGCTGATCGGTTCGCCTCCAGGCTACGTAGGTTACGAAGAGGGCGGACAACTCACCGAGCGCGTGAAGCGTGCTCCGTACTCTGTCGTCCTGCTGGACGAGGTGGAGAAGGCGCACCCGGACGTGTTCAACATCCTGTTGCAGGTGTTTGAAGATGGCCAGTTGACCGACGGCCTCGGCAACACGGTCGACTTCAAAAACACGATCATCATCATGACCTCGAACATCGGAGCCCGCCACTTGCAGAAGCGCGAAGGCCTGGGTTTCCAGTCGACCAACGAGGACATGATTTCGAGCAAGGTAGAAGACCTGGTTAAGGGCGAGGTTAAACGCACCTTCAATCCGGAGTTCCTCAACCGTTTGGACGAAATCATCCTCTTCACCGCGCTCAGCGAGCAGGACCTGATCCAGATTCTCGAACTGATGGTGAACCTGCTGAATCAGAACCTCTCGCAGAAGTCGATCACGGTTACTGTGACCGACGAAGCCAAGAAGTGGATTCTCAACCAGACTCTGGGCGATCGCAGCTATGGCGCGCGTCCGCTGCGGCGGGCTTTGCAGAAGTACATCGAAGACCCGCTGTCAGAGGCGTTGATTCAGGGCACGATCACCACCCGGCCGGCTTTCATCGAAGTCTTCCTCGACGGCGAGAAGTTGTACTACCGTCCGGTGGACTCGGAGAAGACCGAGGGTGTGCTGCTGTACGAGAACTAGCTGTCAGGGCTATCAGCTATCAGCCGTCAGCTTATGCTGGCGGCTTTGTTTTCCTTGGCGAACTTTGCGGTCAAAAGCTCGTAACCGCAAAGAGCGCAAAGGACGCCGAGAAAAAGATCTTAAGATGTGATCGCTTATGGTGGCCTTGTTTTCTTTGCGACCTTTGCGTCCTTTGCGGTGAAAAGCTCTGGACGCTAAGAAGTTCTCAACAATATGAAAGTACTAGTCTATTCCGCATTTTGGTGCCCTGACTGCCGTGTCGCCAAGCGCTTCCTGCAGCAGCACAATGTCCCCTTCACCGAGGTCGATATCGAAAACACGCCCGGAGCGGCTGACGAAGTGGTTGCCCGCACCGGCAAGCGTTCCATCCCGCAATTTGTCATCGACGGCGAATGGGTCCAGCCCTACCGTGTAGGCGAAGGCTTCCTCTACGACGAGATGTCCGAACGCCTGGGTATTACCGCAACCATAGGACCACCCGTACATCACCTTCCGTACCCTAGGAGACCCCGCCCGCAGGCGGCAAGATAGTAGGTGAGGTCTGCCCGGCGGACACAGATTTTCCCTCCCCCTCGATTCCTCCGGCGAACGGCTTCCTCATGGTCGAGCACAATCCATCGGAAGAAGAACCGGTCTGCAAGACATGGTCACGGCTGATCGAAGTTGTGCTGGGCCTTTTCTTGCTGGTCGGAACCGGCGTCATGGTCCACTACTACGCCCCGCCCTCGCCCCTCTCGCTGCCGGCGCCCGTCGCGCCTGTACCCAACGACGATCATAAGAGTGAGTTCCAACGGGCCGAGCGGCAGAGCGAACTGCAGCAGAACGAACTCCAGCAGCTTACCCGCGATGTGGATGAACTGAAGCAGGAACAGGCCATGCCGGCCCTGGTTTTAAACCGATACCGCAACTCAATCTGTTACATATTCGGCGTCTATCGAGTGGCAATGCCGGGGAAGCGTCCAGCCCTGCGTGCCCGAATTTCTGGAACCGGATTCGTGGTCGCTGAGGGGTTGCTGGCTACCAATCGCCACGTTGCCCAGCCCTGGTACGGAGACTCGGAGGCGGATGCCCTGATCGTCAAGGGAGCAAAGCCGCAACTGGAAAAGCTGGTCGCATTCTTCCCCGGATTTCCGCTGCCCGTAGATATCACGCCGCTGGTGCTTTCGGCGCATGGCGATCTGGCTGTATTGCGGGTCGAGAATTCCGAAGCCATCAGCCGCTTGCGGCCGTTGCCCTTGGCCGCGGAAGTCTCGAATCCCGGGGAGTTGGTAGCCGTCGTCGGCTATCCGATGGGTGTTTTGGGGATGGTGGCAAAGTCACCACCCGCGGTGTATGACCGTCTGGCCTATCGCCGTGACGACATTGGCGCCGCTAACGAACTAGCCGCGCTCTCGCTAATTCGCCCGTCCGCGACCTGCGGGCATTTGGGGGATGTGGTGGGTGACAAGCTGATCTACGACGCGCCCACGGCCCACGGAGGCAGCGGCGGCCCAGTCTTCAACTCGCAAGGCGAGGTGATCGGAATCAACGAAGCCTACATTGATGGGTTTTCCGGTGGCACCCTGGGCGTCTCAGTCCAGGCCCTGCGCCCCCTGATCGTCGCCGCGCAGAAGAGACAGTAATCTAACCTCGACGCCAAAGCTGCGATTCTCCAGAACATACGTCATCCTGAGCCCGGCTTCAGCCGGGTGAAGGATCTGGCGCGCACCGGCACGGTATTACGGGTCCAGTTGTGACCTTCGTCAAGGAGTTTCGCCTCACCACACTGCCCACCAGGACCCGTTGAGAAGCCAAGCAATGTAAGCCGGTAACCGAGGTTCCTGCCGATCCGCGCCAGATCCTTGAGGGACGTCATCCTGAACGGCCTTCAGGCCGTGAAGGGCTAGGATAGGGACGAAGGCTAGCGAACGGCAGCGACGCCCGGGCACGAATCTCTCCCTTCCCCCAAATCAATGCGTCATCGTGAGCTCGGCTTTAGCGGGGTGAAGGATCTAGCGCGTATCGGCACGGCATTAAGGCTTCAGTTGTGACCTCCATCACAGACTTTCACTCCTGCCCGGTTCATATTCCACATCAGGAGACTCGGTTGAGAAAGCCGAAGCATTTCTACGTCTACATCATGACGAATGGACCACGCTCCCACGTCTTGTACACCGGAGTGACGGGAAACCTTCCTCGTCGGGTTTTCGAACACAAGAGTAAGCTCTACCCCGGTTTCACCAGCCGTTACAACCTTACTCGCTTGGTCTATTACGAGATGTTTGCCTATCCTGGGGATGCGATCATGCGCGAAAAAGAAATCAAAGGTTGGCGACGGGGCAAAAAGATCGCTTTGATCGAAGGCATGAATCCGCATTGGCATGACTTGGCGGCGGAGTGGCAGGACGTGTATAAGCCGGTAAAGCGGGTCCCTGCCGATGCGCGCCAGATCCTTCACGGCCTGAAGGCCGTTCAGGATGACGCCATCAAGGGGAAAGCTTAAGGAACGAACTAACCGAATGAATGCCGACGACGCGCCCGAATCTCCCCTGCTCCCCTAAAACAGTGCGTCATCCTGAGCCGGGTGAAGGATCTTGCGCGTGTCAGTACGGTTCTGTGGGCTCGGACGTGAGCCTTGTCAGGGGGAGAGTAAATTGGCTGGGCACAAGCGCATTCGTCATGCGCCGCAGACTTCCGCCGCAGTCAAACATGCCCAGCCCGGCCCTAAAGTGTACTAACAGGAGTTTTTAACGATGTCACAATTTTGTCTTTGTTCGGAATCCCGAACAGCACCATTTAGCACTTCTTTTTTGGGACATTTAAGAGGAGCGCACGGAGTCTGCCGCTTCAGCCGAATGTGTCGGCAGGAACCTCGAGGTTATGCTTTAACGACTTTGCCGCTGCGCAGGCAGGAAGTGCAGACGCGGATACGCTTGGTCGCGGCGCCGACTTTGGCGTGAACCGGGCGCAGGTTGACGTTCCAGCGCCGCTTGGTCACGTTGTGGGCGTGGCTGATATTGTTGCCGAATTGCGGCCCCTTGCCGCAGATATCACAAACATGTGCCATGAGACTGCTCCAGATCAGTTCAGAACTTGATGTGCAAACAGCTATTTTAACGGAATCTCACCGCTTTGACTAGCATGTGTGGGGCGGGCGCCCTCGCCCGCCGCCTTTGACTTGGCCTTTCTGCCCGCAACAGCAATACAAGAACTCAACACTCAAGATCAACTTCAAAGACGGCGGGCGAGGGCGCCCGCCCCACACGGCTCAGCGTGTCTGCGCTGTTGCTACTTCGCCGTCGCCGACGATGTAGGAATCCACCCGCAAGCCGACCGGCAGATCCACGCCCTTTTCCAGTTCCACCAGCGTCTCCAGAATTTTCTTGTCCACGTGTTCCGTAGGCTCGTCGGTGCGTACGTTTTTCGGCCCCAGCAATTCGCCGACCCGCACCACCTTCCCCCAGAATTTCTGTTTGCCGTAGGCGTCGGCGGTGACGTAGGCCCTCTGGCCGACGTGGACTTTGTTCACATCGTTTTCGTCGACATCCATGCGAACCCGCAGCACGTCTTTGTCGCCCACGGTCAGAATCGGGTCAGGCACGGTCGAAGAGTTGGACACGCTTTCGCCGTTGCGATGATGCTTGCGCAGCACCGTGCCGTCGATGGGAGACTTGATCAGCGTCTTTTCGTATTTTGCCTGGGCCTGTTCCAGTTGAGCGCGCGCCAGTTGCAAGTCGGCCTCGGCGAAGCTGCGATCTTCTTCGCGCGCATGGTCATCGACCAGCGAATGGTGCTCGACGTTTTCCTGATAGTTCGCTTTCGCCACGTCGTACTCGCGCGCGTAACGTTCGAACTCATCTCGCGAGATTACGCCGGCGTCGAAGAGCTTCTGACGGCGATCCATTTCCGAACGCGCGTTATTCATGACAGCTTCGGCAGCGCGCACGGTCGACAAAGCCTCGGAGCGCTCCTGGGTGCGGGCGCCGTTGACTACCTTTCGCAGCGTGGCTTCCTTGGCCAGCACCTGAGCCTGCGCGGATAGCACTTCGGCCCGGTAGTCGTCATTTTGCAGCACTGCGAGTACTTGCCCCTTGCGGACGGCGTCGCCTTCCTCCACACTGACCGACCTGATCTTGCCGCTCAACTCGGAGCCAATCTGAATATTTTCCGACAACGGTTCCACACTCCCCGGGCCCGCGACGATAAAGGATGCCGCGGACGCCGGCGCGAGAACGGCCTTGGATTGGCTGGCAGCCCGCGAGTGAACCGACACCAAGGAAACAGCCAGAATGACGGCTGCCGATGCGATCAAGAGAATGTATTTCCTGCTCAATTTGCTAGTCATAAGAATGCTCCCACTCGGGTTCTAACCCGTCATTACGCGATATGAATTCCACCGGACGCCATCGCCGATGGCACAAGCAGTTCCGGGGAAACCTCTGACTCAGGATGTTTCCTGGCCATCGAGCTGTCTGCGATCAGGCCATCTTCGATTCGGACAATGCGATCAGCAAAGCTAAGTACGCGCGAGTCATGGGTCACGATTACGACGGCGCGGTCGCGCTCGTGCGCCAGGCGGGCCATCATCTCCATCACGGTGCGGCCGGTTTGCGAATCGAGTGCGGCGGTCGGTTCGTCCGCCAGAACGATTTGCGGATCGCCGGCCAGCGCACGCGCAATGGCGACACGCTGCTTCTGCCCCCCGCTCAGATCGGAAGGGAAGGTGGCGTATTTCTCGGCCAGCCCAACCTGCTCCAGCAATTCCAGCGAGCGCCGCTTTGCCTTGTCGCCGCGAATACCTTTCAGGTCAAGCATCAGCTCGACGTTCTCTCCGGCGGTGAGCGTCGGGAAGAGATTGAAGCCCTGAAAGACGAAGCCGATGTGTTCCAGCCGGATCGCCGGAAGCTGCTTCTCACTCAAGCTGCCAACTTCCTTGCCCGCAATGCGCACGCTGCCGGACGTGGGAGACAGGATGCAGCCCATGATGGAAAGCAGCGTAGTCTTGCCGCTGCCGGATGGCCCCATCAACATCACCAGTTCTCCAGGCTGTACATCCAGATCGACGCCGCGGAGGGCCGGAACGCCGGCGGCTCCTTCGGCATAAGTTTTCTGTACGGCGCGTACTGCGATGGCTGGTTGCATAATCTTCTCCCGTTGTCACTCACTGAAACAATTTCCCTGTCACCCTGAGCGGAATGACTGCTTCGCTTCGCGAAGCAGTCATGTAGTCGAAGGGCCCCTGCTCGCGTCACGACTGCGGTGTCGAAATCCGCACTGGCAAACGTTCTGTACGTTTCATCACACCGCGTGCAGTTAAGCTCCTAGGGGTCCTTCGACTTCACCGTCCGATTCGCTTCGCGAATCGGTTGGTTCCGCTCAGGATGACAACCTATCCTTTGAACACAATCGCCGGATCGAGCCGCGTAACTTTGTTGATCGAAACCAGCGCCGCGCCAATGCACATGGTCAGCGTGAGAAAGAACATTCCCACCGCCATCTGCCACGGCATCAGAATGGCCGCGCCGCCGTGCTGGCTGGCGCGCACCACGAACGAGCTGACAGCCATCCCCAGCACATAACCGATCACGGCGCTCATGGCGGCTTGCTGAATGATCACCTTGTACACATAGCTGTTGGCTGCGCCCATCGCCTTGAGCGTGCCGAACTCGCGTAAGTGGTCCATGGTGGTGGCGTAGATGGTTTGAGCCACGACCACGAAGCCAACAATCAATCCCAGGGCGGCGGCCAGCAACACGGCCACGCCCGCGCCCGTCGTAAACATCCAGTAAATCTGGGTCATGCGGCTGAATTCGTGGCTGGTGAGGACTTCAACATCCTTCACCTGGCTACGAATCGCGCTCCGCACTGTTTCCAGATCGGCCCCGGGAGCAAGCTTGACCAGCAGGAAATACGTTTGATCCTGGCGCAGGCCGACGTAGTCCTGCGCATTCTTGAAGCTGGTGAAAACGTAAGGCGAGGTCGTGAAAGATCGAATGCCGTGGGTAAAGCCGACCACACGCGCCCGGCGGCCGTGGATTTCAAAGACTTCGCCTACACGCTTAACGCCCAGCTTTTCTTTGTAGAGTTCGTCGAGAATGATGGCGTCGGGCGTCTTGAGGTCTTCGACGCGTCCTTCGACCAGGTTCCACGGTCTGCCCATTTGCGAATCCAGGTTGAATCCGACGATCTGAACCGATTCTTCGCTGCCGTCCCCACGCTTCCACTGGGTCCAGTGCGCGATGTATTTCTGCGCCTCACCCACGCCGGGAATGGCTCGCACCTGATTCAGCCGGCGTTCGCTGAAGGCGACTCCCTGCTCGATGTAGGGCACGTTTTTCGAGGCGACCCACAAGTCGGCGCCGGAGTGATCCACCAGGCCGGAAGTGGTGCTGGTGAAGCCGACAAAGAGTCCCAGCTCGACCACGATCAGCACCACCGCGAATACGATTCCGGTGAGCGTCACCGTCAGCCGCACTTTGTCGTGGAACAGGTTTCGCCGCGCCAGAGGAGGCATGTTATCTGCTCTCCTTCAGCATGCCGCGCAGAGTCAGGTCCAGCATGAAGTTGGCGCGATCTTCGAACGGACACCAATCCACCCAGCCGTCGTTGCATTTTGCGATTTGCAGGGAAATCACACCGTGCACCGCCGCCCAGAGCGTCTGCGAAATCAGGTCAGCGTCCTGCAGTTCATCGCGGAAATAACCTCCCTGAATCGCCTGCTCGACCGACAGCTTCAGAAAGGCATACGCATCGCTCTCGGGATTCCCCTTGATTTCGCGATCCAGCTCGTCGAGCTCCGCCGGCGGATGCGGCGTCATGAACATCAGCTTGTAGTGGTTCGGATAGTGCGCGCCGAATTGGGTGTAGGTGCGGCCGATCTCTCGAATCCGGTCGACTGGATTGGCCGGCATGGCCGCGCTGGTGAACACCGTTGCCAGGCGCGCAAAGTCTTCGTGAACCAGTTCGTGAAAAAGCTGCTCTTTGTCGGCGAAGTGGACGTAGATGGCGGTGGGCGAGTATTCAATCTTCTCGGCCACCTGGCGCATGGAAACGCCGTCGTAGCCCTCCGTGATAAACAGCTCGCGGGCAGCGTCCAGGATCTTGTCCCGGGTCTCTGACTTCTCTCGTTCGCGCCGTTCTTTAACGCCCATTGCCGTCTCCGTTACTGCGTTCCTTTACTTAACGATGTTAACTTAACACTGTTAACTTAAATACCTTTGATCATCATGTCAAGGGGTAATTTAGCACCTACGTATCTCATAGTCCGCCATGGAGATAGGCTCTTACGGGACTGTGCGATACTGGAAAAGTGACGAATCCCGATCCGAAATCGGTCAAAGTTAACCTGACTAGCGGCTCAGGAATGGATATCGAGTGGAAGGATGGCCACGTTTCTCACTACCCATTTTCCTTCCTGCGTGACGCCTGTCCCTGCGCCCTGTGTGACGACGAGCGGGGCAAGTCTGATCGTCGGCCCGGCGAGCCGCCCAAACCGGCCCCTGGCGCCCTGCCCATGTTCAAGCAGGCGGCCAAGCCCCTATCCGCGGAAGGAGTCGGCAAGTACGCCATCAAATTTCACTGGAACGACGGCCATGAGCTGGGGATTTATTCGTGGCAGTTTCTGCGCGATGTTTGCCCTTGCGAGGAATGCGAAGGAGCGCGCACGAAAGCACAGACAGGATAGACAGGGTTGTAAGATCGAACTAGTCGGGCGAGAGTGGGCCCACCCGCTATGGAGTTGACTTCCGATTCCGCTAAACAGTTTCTCCTGTCCAAATTAGACGAACAGGCCAGTCGTGACGGTGTCGCCCTGGATGAGATCGAGCGGAGGATGTTTCTGTTCTCGGAATTGGCTGGAAGGCCTGACTTCGAGGCGAACGAAAAATTCGAAAAAGATTACGATTCGGACGAATATGAGTCCAAAGTCGCAAAATTGCTTGCCAGATCGTACGCACGTGACAAAAAGGCGGAAGACGGCGGAACCTCATGGAAGGCAGCGCTCAAAGCGCTCAGCAAGGAGGACTTCTACGGTCTGGTGATGGTTGACCAGGCGAAGATCCCGAGGGTAACTGAGGCTCCGCGGGTAAATGGGAATCTCTGGGTGTTTTTGCTGGAAATGTTGCCGCTCGTGCTGGTCGAAGGCGGGCTGATTTGCGTTGGGTCTATTCTGATTTTTCAGCCCTCCAGATTTGGTTTGCACCTGCCGGACTGGTTCCGACTGCTCTTGTTGCCGTTATTTTTCTGGATGTTTTGGTATGTAGGGAGGATCTTCGCTCGAAGACAGTTGGAGAAATCGGCCGGCCGAAATGAATCGCAGCTTCTTTAGGAACTTAGGAATTGTCTTTTCTCGAAAAACTCAACCCGCAGCAGCGCGAAGCCGTCGAAACCACCGACGGGCCGGTGCTCATCCTCGCCGGCGCGGGCAGCGGCAAGACCCGGGTGATCACCTACCGGATCGCCTATCTCATCGAGAATCGCGGCGTCATGGCCGACTCCATTCTGGCCATGACTTTTACCAACAAAGCCGCGCAAGAGATGGTCGAACGGGTGGACAAGCTGGTTGGCGGCCTCTCCGTCGCCAAGCCGGTGATCTCGACCTTTCACTCTTTTTGCGTGCGCGTGTTGCGGCGGGATATCGAGCAGCTGCGCATTCCTTCGTCCGTGCCCGGGGTGCCTCCCATCGGTCTGACCAAGAGTTTTGTCATCTATGACGAGTCCGACCAGCAGCAACTGGTGAAGTCGGTCATGCGGCGTCTCGGCATCGACGACAAGCAGACCACGCCGCGCTCGGTGCTGTCCCATATTTCGTGGGCCAAGAATCACATGCTCGATCCGCAGGAAATTTATCTGCAGTCGGGCGATCCCAACACGGAAAAAGTGGCTCATATCTACGAGGAGTATCGCAAGGAGCTGCGCAAAGCCAATGCCCTCGATTTCGACGACCTGCTGCTGGAAACCGTGCGCCTGCTCAAGGCGGTGCCGGCGGTTCGTGACTACTACAACCGGCGCTTTCAGTACGTGATGATCGATGAGTATCAGGACACCAACCGCCCGCAGTACCAACTTATGTTGCTGCTGGCCGGCAGCCATCACAACATTTGCGCCGTGGGCGATGAGGATCAGTCCATATACTCCTGGCGCGGGGCGGACATTCGCAACATTCTGGAGTTTGAAAAAGACTTTCCTGAAGCCAGGATTATTCGTCTGGAGCAGAACTACCGCTCCACGCAAAACATTTTGCAGGCCGCTTCAGCGGTGGTTGCGAACAATCTCAAGCGCAAGGGAAAGAATCTGTGGACCTCGCGCCAGGGCGGCACGAAGATCGGCTACTACGAAGCTCCCGACGGCGAAAACGAGGCCCTCTTCGCCGCCGACTACATCGCGAAATATCTGCGCGAAGCCGTGGATCAGGGCGAGAATGCCCGCGCTGCCGTGCTCTACCGCACCAACTCGCAGTCGCGGTTGTTTGAAGAGGCCATGCGCCGCTATCAGTTGAAGTATCACGTGGTGGGCGGCTTTTCGTTCTACGAGCGGGCCGAGATCAAGGACATGATTTCGTATCTCAAGGTCATCCATAATCCGGACGACTCGATCTCGCTGCTGCGCGTGATCAACACCCCGGTGCGTGGGATTGGCAAGACCAGCATTGAAACTCTGGAGCGGGTCGCGCTTGAGACTGGGCTGTCGTTGTGGGGTGCCATCGCGGAGGTAATCGAGCGTCAGCTCCTGCCGCAGCGAGCGGTGGCCGCCCTCAAAGCATTCACCAGCCTGATTGAAGATGGCCGCGCCATCCTGGGCGGCACTTACGCCGAGCGTCTGGAAGAGACAGCAAGGTCGTCGGCAGAGGAAGCGGCCGTGTGGCCGCGGGCGACTCGCCCGCGAGAAGCGGACGATCCGGCGGGCGAGGTCCAGGCAGAGGACGACACCGACTTTAGTCCAGATAATTTCTCGTTTGATT
Organism: Terriglobia bacterium; assembly: GCA_963734265.1. Lineage (GTDB taxonomy): Bacteria > Acidobacteriota > Terriglobia > Terriglobales > Acidobacteriaceae > JAIQFF01. The sequence goes on along the minus strand of CAVTGN010000002.1, from coordinate 62,389 downwards.
TCGGTCCGGTAACGGAAGATCTTCCCGAGGAACGTCTTCCCGAGAACGACTTGTCGGTGGAGGTTGCAGCGATCGAGCCTGACGCAGATGTGGAGGCGGGACGCCTCCACGACAGCCGGCAGGATGCCGGCGCTACCACCCCGAACCCCAGCACGGCCGATATTCTGAAATTCCTCATCGACCGCACCGGCTACATCAAACTGCTCGAGCAGGAAGACACGCCTGAGGCTTACTCGCGCATCGAGAACCTGCGCGAACTGGTGAATGCGGCCATGGATTCCCGCGATCGTGGTGAAACTCTGGACCAGTTTCTCGACCATGCCGCACTGGTCAGCGATGCCGATGCTTACGACGAAGCAGCCCAGATTACCCTGATGACGCTGCACGCGGCCAAAGGGCTGGAGTTCCCGCTGGTATTTCTCGGTGGCCTGGAAGAAGGGCTGTTTCCGCACTCGCGAACTTTTCTGCAGCCGGATGATATCGAAGAAGAGCGGAGGCTTTGCTATGTGGGCATGACGCGCGCGATGGACACGCTGATTTTGACTCGCGCGGTTTACCGGCGTCGCTATGGGACCGATCTGCCTGAGGCCAGCATCCCATCGCGCTTTCTCGAAGAAGTGCCGGCGGGGCTGGTGGAAGAACTGGGCGGATCGCGAAAAAGAGCTCGTGTGGCCGCGGGCGACTCGCCCGCGTATGGCCATCGCTCGCAGCCACCAGATCCAGAGTCCACCCATTACGCCTACGAAGACGAAGACCAGAGCGCGAGCTGGGTCAGCCAACCCCGGCAAAAGACTGCGTCGTATTCCGGCAAATCCTACAATTCCATCGACAACATTGCCGAGTTTTTCGCTTCGCGAGGGAAAAAGTTCAGCCTGCCCAAACCGCATCTGGAAGAGCCCAAGGGCCGCAAGGGATTTCGCCCGGGGCAGAAGGTCCGCCATCCCAAATATGGCGAAGGCACGGTCTACCAGCGCGAAGGAGAGGGTGAAGATGCCAAGATTACGGTACAATTCCCTCGCTTCGGTTTGAAGAAGCTGGTTGAGAAGTACGCGCAACTGGAGAAGGGCAGCTCTTAGCCGTTGGCTCTTGGCTTTTACCCAGGGCGGTAAGCTTCCGAATCCAGGGTTGTGATGTCGTGGCTGAAAGCTAAAAGCTAAGAGCGAAAAGCTAATAGCGAAAAGCTAATTTTGTAAGGAGAAGCACACAGCACTCATGGCAAACACAAGCAAGCTGAGCAAGGAAGAACGTAAGAAAGCAAAGCGCGCGGTCCGCAAGAAGAAAAAAGCGGAAAATCCGTTGAAGCCCCGCGAATACGCTCGCGGTTCGGCGAAGCGCAAAGTGAAAAAGCTGGCACGCGGCACGGCGAAACGGTAGAAAACGGCGCCTGGCACTTGGCAATTGGCCACGAACTACGATTCTCGGATCGGATGTTTGCCGGCTAAGCGCTCAGTGCCAGTTGCTATAAGCTTTGGGAGACCGAAACCCTTTGCCACAACCAACCTCCACTGATCAAAAGGCCGCGACGGTCCGCACGTCTGAACACCAGCTTCTCTGTTGCAAGTCCATCGACAAACTCATCGCCGATGCCGACGAGCCCGGGCATCGGCTCAAGAAGACCCTGGGCCCGTGGTCGCTGACCGCCCTCGGCATCGGCGCGATCATTGGATCAGGGATATTTGTTCTCACCGGCACCGCGGCGGCGGGAGAGCACTTCGAGGCTCCGTCGATCCTGCACGCCCAGGTTCTCGACCTCATCTCCAACATATTGCGCACCGGGAGCACGGCGGGCGCCTTGATGCACGGACGTCCGGCCGCCGGCCCGTCGATCGCAATCTCGTTTCTCTTGGTGGCGGTGGCTTGCAGCTTTGCCGGCTTGTGCTATGCCGAACTGGCTTCGATGATCCCCATCGCGGGCAGCGCCTACACCTATTCCTATGCCACCCTGGGTGAGATTTTCGCCTGGATCATCGGCTGGGATCTGATTCTGGAATATGTGGTGAGCAACGTCGCCGTAGCTGTCGGCTTCAGCGGATATACCAAGGCGCAACTGGCGGCTTTCGGTATCGACTTGCCGGACCGGTGGGCGAGTCCGGTGTGGGCGTCGGGACATTGGACGGGCGCCTATTTCAACGTGCCCGGCTTCCTGATCGTATTCATTCTCACCTTGCTGCTGGTCCGCGGCGTGAAGGAATCGGCTGGGGCCAACAACGTTATGGTGCTGGTTAAGATCGGCGCCATTCTGACCTTCCTGGTCGTGGGCGGCATGCTGGTGAACAAGGCCAACTGGACGCCCTTTGCTCCCTCCGGCTTTGCCGGAATTGTGACCGGCGGCGCCATCGTCTTTTTTACCTACATCGGCTTCGATTCCGTCTCCACCGCCGCCGAGGAGTGTAAAACTCCGCAACGTGATCTGCCCTTCGGGATCATCGCCTCCCTGATCATCTGCACCATTCTCTACGTGGGCGTCGCGGTCGTGCTTCTTGGCATGATGAAGTACACGACGTTCGTTTCCGGCGAAGCCGCCGAAGCTCCCGTCGCCTACGCCCTGAAGCAACTGGGCGCGCATCCGTTCTTCCGCTCGGTAATTGTGGTGGGCGCGCTGACCGGGATGATTTCATCGCTGCTGGTTTTTCAATATGGGCAGGCGCGCATCTGGTATGCCATGTCGCGCGATGGCCTGCTGCCCAAGCTTTTTTCCGCCGTCCACCCCAAGTTCAAAACCCCGTACTGGTCCACCTGGATTGCCTGCTTTGCAGTAGGAATTCCCGCCGGCCTGGTGGACATCGGCGACGCCGCCGACCTCTCCAACATCGGCACCCTGTTCGCATTCGTTCTGGTATCGCTGGGCGTCATCTTCCTTCGACGCAGGCAGCCCGACCGGCCGCGCGCCTTCCGCGTTCCGTTTGTTCCGTGGTTTCCGCTGATCTCGGTGCTGTTGTGCGGCGGGCTGATGACCGGACTAACCGTGATTACCTGGCTGCGCTTTGTCATCTGGCTGGCGCTTGGACTGCTCATTTACGTTCTTTACAGCCGTCGTCACAGCGAGTTTGCCAGAGCCAAGGGGCAGTGAGATTGCAGATTTGAGATTCTAGATTGCAGATTGAAAGTACCAAGAGATTGCGTCGACTTTGTTTTCAATCTGCAATCTTAAATCTTCAATCTAAAATTTGATTTGGCCAGCAAATCTGTCCTCTTCCATCTACAATCTTAGTTATGGCTTCGCAGCCCAGTTCATTCCTGGTCACGCTTCCCAAGGCCGAGCTACATCTGCACCTGGAGGGCTCGATCGACCCCGGCACTCTGGTCGAACTCAGGAGGCGTCACGGAAAAACCAGCACGCTCGCTGAGATCGAGCAGCTCTACCGCTACGACGACTTCAACGGCTTTCTGATGGCGTTTAAGGCGGTGACCGAAGACCTGCAGACGCCGGACGACTACGAACTCATCACCTACCGCCTGATGGAAAAGCTCAAATTGGAGAATGTGCTGCACGCCGAAGTCTACGTTTCGGTAGGAATCTGCCTCTGGCGGAAGCAGGATTTCGACGCCATCTTCGAAGGTCTGGATCGGGGACGCCGCAAGGGCGAGCGCGATTTTGGCGTCTCGTTATTGTGGATCTTCGACGCGGTGCGTCAGTTTGGACCGGGCGCCGCCCGCGAGGTTTTCGGCGCGGCTGTGCGCCATCGCGAGCGTGACGTGGTGGCTATCGGCATTGGGGGCGACGAACAGAAGGGTCCGCCGGAATTGTTCCGCGAAGCCTTCGCGTACGCCGCTGACCACGGGCTGCATCTCACGGCCCACGCCGGTGAAAATGCCAGTTCTGAATCCATATGGGGCGCGCTGAATCTCCGCGCGGAACGTATCGGTCACGGCCTGACGGCGGCGCAGGATCCGGAACTCATTGAGGAGCTGGCCACCCGGCAAGTCCCGCTCGAGATTTGTCTTACCAGCAATCTGCGCACCGGCGCTTGCTCCTCGCTTAATTCCCATCCGGTGCGTCAGTATTTCGATCAAGGGGTCATGATCACGCTTAACACTGACGATCCTGCGATGTTTCGTACATCCCTGGCACGTGAGTATCAGCTGGCGCAGCAGTTATTCGGATTCACCGACGAGCATCTGCGAGAACTGGCTCGGAATTCTTTCGAAGCATCGTTCCTTCCCGCGGAAAAGAAGCTGACATTCCTGAATTTGTTTGACGCCGCGGCGGCCCACACTTAGCCTTTCCGTTTGGTTTTCATACTGGAGCTTGGGGCATGAGGGCATCTCTCATCGTTTGGCTGTGTCTGTCCACTCTGCTTCGCGCCGAGTCGAAGCCGAAGAACGGGCCGGAGGCGCTCATTTTCACGAACGTCACCGTGGTGAGCACCCGAAACGGTGGGATCGAGCCAAATGTGACGGTCGTGATCAAAAAAGGACAGATCACCGGAATGGCCAAGGTGGGATTTGTCGACGAAGGCCGAAACAACACGATCATCAATGCCCACGGCAAATTCATGATCCCGGGGCTGTGGGACATGCACGTGCACAGCGCCTTCATATCGCCGGTCTGGGATGAAAAAATAATTTACCCGCTCTACATCGCCAACGGGGTGACCGGCGTTCGCGACATGGGGGGAAATCCCGAGGTGCTCGCGAGCCGGCGAACCCGTATCGACAGCGGAGAGTTGCTCGGTCCGCATCTGATCTTCGGCGGCCCGTTTCTGGCGGGCGGCAAGAGCGATCCACCAGACCATCGCGGTAAACAATCCCGAAGAGGCGCGCCGTGCCGTCGACACGGTGAAACGTCAGGGCGACGATTTCGTGAAAATACTTTCGAACGTTCCTCGCGATTCATATTTTGCCATTGCCGATGAGGCGGCAAAACAGAACATTTCATTCGTTGGACATGTCCCTTATGCAATCAGCGTTCGCGAGGCTGCCGCCGCAGGGCAGAAAAGTATCGAGCACCTGACGGGATTCATGCTTGCCTGCTCTTCGCGCGAAGACGAACTTCGCGGCCAGGAACTGACCGCACTGGCAAATCACGATTACGCGGCCTATCAGAAACTTGGGACCGAGGTCATGGCCACCTATGATCAGTCGAAAGCGCACGCCCTGTTTCTCCAGATCGCGCAAGGCAATACCTGGCAGGTGCCGACCCTGGTGTGGACCCAGGCCAACAGCCGGATTGACGACTCCAGTCTCGGAGTCCGATCCGCGCTTGAAGTATGTTCCGTCTTCGGTCCGAAAAGAGTGGGATCCCGTGAAGCTGCGGCAATCGGTTTCTCCGGAAGAACTGGCCAGTCTTAAAACTGAGGCTGCGCGCCACGTGGAGTTGGTCAAGGCCATGCACAGTGCCGGCGTGCAGTTCATGGCCGGTACCGACGGCCCCGACCCCTACGTCTTTCCCGGTTTCAGTCTGCATGAAGAATTGGAGTGGCTGGTAAAAAGTGGATTCACTCCGCTGCAGGCGCTGCAGGCCGCTACCTTCAACCCGGCGCTCTTCCTGACCAAAGGCGACAAATATGGAGTCGCAGAGATTGGGCGAGTCGCCGACCTGGTGTTGCTCGACGCAAATCCGTTGGACGACATTCGCAACACCCGCAAGATTTTCGGAGTCGTTTTGGGTGGCAAGTATTATTCTCGCGCCGCGCTGGACAAAATGCTGCAACAAGTCGAGACTCTCGCCGGCCAGCAGTGACTCGGCTGCAAAACTGAACATTTGTCATGACTCAACATATCGGCATCGTCGCCTGCAGTGCGGAGGGCGCCGCGCTTTGCTATCGCACCATCGCTCTGGAAGGCGCGAAGCTGATGGGGCCTCACGACCATCCCGAGGTCTCGATGCATAATCATTCTCTGGCTCGGTACATGAAGTGCATTTACGCCAACGACTGGTCAGGAGTGGCGGAGCTGATGCTTTCGTCGGCCGAGAAGCTGGCAAAAGCAGGAGCCGACTTTCTTATTTGCCCCGATAACACAATTCACCAGGCGTTGGATCTGGTGCAAAGCCGCTCTCCGCGGCCCTGGTTGCACATTGCGGAAGAGGTGGCCAACGAGGCTCACCGAGGTGGCCACACGCGTTTAGGCGTATTGGGCACGCGCTATTTGATGGAAGGGCCGGTGTATCCGGAAAAGTTGAAGGCTGCCGGTCTCGACTACCGCACTCCGGACCCGCAACAACGTGAGCAGATCAACCAGATCATCTTTGACGAACTGGTCAACGCGCAATTCACCGCGCCTTCGTTGGCGTATTTTCAGGACGTCATTCGATCCCTCGCGGACGAAGGTTGCGACTCGGTGGTCCTGGGATGCACCGAAATTCCATTGCTGGTCACGCCGGAATCCTCCTCACTGCCAACGCTCGATTCGACCCGCTTGCTGGCCAAGGCTGCAGTAAAAAAAGCAGTGGCAAATGTATAACTCAGCGCCGGCGGTTTACTTGCAGGACGAATAGCGCCCATGCACCTAAAATTTCGACAACTCTCCGGCGCCTACGCAATCTGCCGTTTGCCAGCGGATGCTTCCATTCCACAGTTCAGCCCGGCCGCGCCTTTCACCTCGATCACTCGAAGCGCTGATGAGCTGTCAATTGTCTGCCCGACCGATCAGGCTCCGAAAAACGCAAAGTGTGAAGGTCCGTGGACCTGCTTCAAACTCGAGGGCCCGTTCCCCTTTTCGCTAACCGGAGTTCTCGCGTCATTCATCGATCCCCTGGCTGAAAAGGGAGTTTCAATTTTTGCGATTTCGACGTTTGACACAGACTATGTATTGGTGAAAGAAGAGCACGCCGGAACGGCCCGGGAAATACTTCAGGCCGCAGGGCATCAGTTTATGGCGTGAGGAATTCAGGGGAACCGGCGCCCCTGCCTTTTCTTCGCCTTGTCAAAGGAAGCCCAGCACTCTCCATTCGCTACGCAAATCGCTCCAAACACTGTGCAAACGATGCGCTTCAAGCATGCCTATGCTTTAATAAATGCAGCATTATGGCCTCAATCCAGACTAGTTTGCGGCGCCGCCTGAAGGCATTCCACCGCAACCTCCGCGGTGCGCGCATGATCGCCGGAGCGTTCGCATCAACGGATCATCCGCTGCTGGCGCATATCATTCCCATCCGCCGCTGCAACCTGGCTTGCGAGTACTGCAACGAGTACGACGATTTTTCCAAACCCGTTCCCACTGAACTCATGTTCCAGCGTATCGACAAGCTGGCGGAACTGGGAACGTCGGTCATCACCATCAGCGGCGGCGAGCCCCTGCTGCATCCCGAACTCGACCAGATCATCGGCCGCATTCGCAAGCGCGGCATGATCGCAGGCCTGATCACGAACGGCTATCTTCTGGTCGCGGAACGTATCGAACGCCTGAACCGCGCCGGACTGGAGTGGCTGCAAATCTCCATCGACAACGTCACGCCGGACGATGTTTCGAAGAAAAGCCTGAAGGTGCTGGATAAGAAGCTGGAACTGCTCGCCGAGTACGCGGACTTCCACGTCAACATCAATTCGGTGGTCGGTGGCGGCGTTCGTAATCCGCAAGATGCGCTCGACCATCGGCAAACGCGCGCTGGGGCTGGGTTTCAGCTCCACCATCGGCATCATCCACGACGGGTCCGGACAGTTACAGCCGCTGAACCAGGAAGAGCGGCGCATTTATCACGAGATGAAGTCGATGGAGAAGAGCAGCTTCACTCGCATCAATGGCTTCCAGGACAACATTGCGGACGGCCGCCCCAATCAGTGGCGCTGCCGCGCCGGCGCCCGCTATCTCTACATTTGCGAAGACGGCCTGGTGCACTACTGCTCCCAGCAGCGTGGCTATCCCGCCATTCCTCTGGAAAAGTACAGCACTGAAGATATTCGCCGCGAATATGTGTCGGAGAAATCCTGCGCCCCCAACTGCACGGTCTCCTGCGTACACCAGGTTTCTGTCTTCGACTCGTGGCGGGCTCCGCAGTTTCCAGCGCCGGCGGTAGTGTCATCGGCAGCAGGCAACCTGGTTCAGATCGAGTAAGAACGCTCGCCCTGACTGTGTGCCGCGGGCGACTCGCCCGCGGATTCTTCGCACCGCTGAAGTATCCTCCCACTCTGCTATACCATTAAACGACGCAGGCAACTCGCCACAGGCAAACGGAGAGAAACACCATGATCGCGCGACAATGGATTGGTGAAACACGAGAGCCAGATTCCGACGCTTACCTGAAGTATCTCGAAGAAACCGGCGTCAAGGAATGCAAAGCGGTCAAAGGGAACCAGGGCGTCTGGTTACTGCGGCGAGTCCACGATGGCAAAGCGGAGTTTGTTTTTATTTCCTTGTGGGAATCATTTGACTCGGTGAAGGCGTTCGCCGGATCAGAATACGAAAAGGCCGTCTACTATCCCGAGGACAAAAAGTTTCTGCTGCGGCTCGATCCAAAGGTCATCCACTATGAGGTGCTGGTTGGCCCGTCTCATTAGATTCAGAAATAAGGCCTAGTCGCCATATTTGCTGATCAGATACTTCCTGACTTCGCCCTGCAATTGTCCGTAGTCGTCGTGGATGGTGGCGCGTAGAGCCGCTTCGGTGGAATTGCCCTCTCCCAGCCTTTGCAGAATGCGTTGCAGGTCGCTGGTTCCGTAAGTGTCTTCAATGAATTGCACCGCCGCCAGGGACTCGTCGTAAGCCAGAATCGCTTCCATCGGCGAGAAGCGCATGAAGCTTCCCTCCAGCGCATTGAACGGAATTTCCTGTTGCGCCTTGAAGAGACCCGCCAGGCGGCGTCCGCGCGAAGACAGCGATTTCGGTTCCAGAGCTTGCGCGATGCCCTCATTCAACCACTGCGGACAGCGGCCCCCCGAAAGCTGATTGATAAACGAGTGCGCCAGTTCGTGCTTGAGGACGCGCGACAGCTCGGGAGTAACAGAAGTCATTCCATTCACCGGGATGCGGAGTTTGCCATCGTTCACTGCGCCAGCCCATGAGGGTGATTGGGTAACATCGAAGAAAGCCTGGTCGGTGTAGAGGATGACCGCGATGCTGCCGCGTGGGGCAACGCCGAGATCGCGCACCAGATCGCCGTAGTGAGATTCCAGGGTCGTCACCAGATCGCGGCGCAGGGAATCCGGCGTCTGCCGGCCTTCAAATTTCAGGGTGAAGTGGCTGGTTTCGTTCTGCGTGAAATCCGATTCTGCGTTCGCATCCCGCTCAGCTTTCTCCAGGTATCTCTGAATCTGGCCGTCGGGACGAAGCGCTAACGATCGTTTCCAGCTGCGGATCGCGTCTTTGATGCGATCGTTGGCGTATTGGGCGTAGCCCAGCACAGCCAGCGTGTCGGGAGAATCGGGCGCGGCGCGCACTGCTCGTTCGGCATAGGGCAAGGCTTCCACCGCATTTCCGGTTCGCAGCAGCAGTGCTACGTAATAATTCAATACGGTGGGATTCTGGCTCTCGAAACGGAGCGCGGCTTCGAAGAAAGTTCGAGCCTTGCTGAAATTCTGACGCTCCATCTCGAATTTTCCAGCGATGAAATATCCCGCGGCAGTTACCCGGGCGTTGCCCCGTTGTTCCAGGGCAGCCAGCGCATCGGCATCCACCTGGCCATCGTGAATCAGCTTGTCGGTAAGTTCGGGCTCGCCCGCCAGATTATCGGCTGGCGTAAATGACGGGACAGCATGCGCATCCGGTCCGCCCGATGTCGAGGCATTTTCCGGACGAATACCGCCGGCGTCGACGCGCAGGACAACTGACTTCGGAATCGCGTAGGAATCCTCTCCGACGTCGTACTCCAGGTGGCTGCCGTTTTCGCGTACCTGATCGGCGTAAATAGTACGGCCGTTTTTTAAATGGATGACTTCGGCAGAAGCGCAGACCGCACCCAGCAACAGACCCGATAAAAATACGAAGATGACAGTTACCCGCACTATGGCGCATTCTAGCAACGGGAACGGAGTCAGCCCACGTGACCATGGTAATCAGGATTATTCCCCGTAAGGCGCTGCTGGCCTTGTTGACGGCGACGATAATGATATGGAGCGCAGTGCCGTCGAGCTGGGCGCAGAGTCCGCCGGCTCCGCCCTCCCCCTCAAGCTCGGCGACGCAGCCGGAGCATCCGGCTGAGACTCTGTACTCACAACTTCGTAGCGTAGGGCTGGACCCGTCGAGGGTATACAACATTCGCGACCTCACCCTGGAGCGCGGAGCGATTCATATCACTTTCGAGGATGGCACGATCGGCTTTACCGAAGACGTAGCCGGCCACGTCACCGGCGCATTTTTCTCGGGGGAAGGTGAAGTTTTGCTGGTCCCCTCGGATCAAGCCGAGCGCGCGTCGCTGGCGCTCTTCACCGGGGCTGCGATTCTGGAAGAAAGATTTGCCACCGCATATTTCCGCTTCAATGACGACACGTTTGCCGAGTTGCAGCCTTCGCTCAGGCCGGCCGATCACCCTGAAGAATTTGTTTCCCAGTGGAAGAGCGTTTCCCGCAATCTGGCGGAAATCGATGCTTTGCGGCTGCTCCTGAGCTTCAGCAAATTTCTGCCATCCTCGCCTCCGGAAGAGAATACCGACGCGAAATCCGATTCGCCCCCGGGCGATGATCACATGCTGCACGCACGCGTCCAGGGACTAAAGCTGGGAACGTTCGACCTCTACTTCGACTCTCTGGCTACCGAGCAAATCTGGGCAGGTCAACTGAAGACGGTCGAGGGCGACAACTACTACGACGTGTGGACGTCATTCTCTCTCGGCCAACCCGGTGGGCGTGCGGGTGCTGTACCGGAAGTCCTGGGTGAAGAGGCCAAGCCGGATGTGGTCAAGGTTTCGCACTACAAAATCCAGACGCAGGTGGAACCCCCCACGAAAATTGACGCCGACGCTACCTTGCAGCTCGAGGTCCGGCAGAGCGGCCAGCGGACCGTGCTCTTCGAACTGTCCAGGTTCCTCCAGATCAAGAAAGTGGAGGCCGATGGACAACCGGTGGAGTTCATTCACAACCAGGCGCTCGAGGGCACGCAACTGGCCCGGCGCGGCAACGACTCGGTCGCGGTCATCTTTCCCCGGACTCTACGCGCAGGGCAAAAAATTGAGCTGCACTTTGTCTATGGCGGCGAGGTGATTTCCGAGGCCGGTGCGGGATTGCTGTATGTCGGCGCTCGCGGCACCTGGTACCCGAATCGTGGATTGGAAATGGCCAGCTTCGATTTGCAATTTCGCTATCCCGCCGGTTGGACCCTGGTCGCGACAGGAAAGCGATCGGAAGGCCAAAGCGCAGCTCCATCTCCGACGCCCGGAGAAGAGGTAAGTCATTGGGTGTCGGAGCGCCCCATGCCGATCGCCGGTTTTAACTCTGGGCAAATACTCGCGCGTGGAGGCGCGCGCCGGCCAGGTTCAGGTCGAAGCCTATGCCGCCGCCGGCGTCGAGCGATCGTTTCCGAAGGGCACGACGGACGCTCTGGCAACGCAACCCGTTACTCCCTTCGAGTTGGCGCGGCCGCCACAGGCCGTTAGAGTCGCCACCCCTCCGCCCTCTCCGGCGCGTAATGCGCAAGCTGTGGCTAACATGTCCGCACGCTCGGTTGAGTTCTTCGCCAGCCGCTTTGGTCCATTCCCCTATACCAGTCTGGCTTTGACCCAAATGCCGGGCAAGGTCAGCCAGGGATGGCCATCGTTGATCTTTCTCAGCAGCTTTTCTTTTCTTACGCCAGAAGAAAAATCGCAATTGCATATGGATTTCGTGACCCGGATTCTCAGCGACAACGTGATTGCCCACGAGACCGCTCATCAGTGGTGGGGCGATCTGGTGGCCTGGAAGAGTTACCGTGATCAATGGCTCTCTGAAGCCCTGGCGAACTACAGCTCCCTGATGTTGCTCGAGTCCGACTCTCCGACGCAATTTCGTACGGTGATGGAGAAATACCGCGAGGATCTTCTGGCCAAGAATAAGGAGGGATCGCAACTGGCGGAGGCGGGTCCAGTCACATTCGGCGTGCGCCTGAACAGCTCTCACTTTCCGGGCGGTTATGAAGCCATCAGCTATGGCCGCGGCACCTGGCTGTTTCACATGCTGCGCTACATGATGCGTGATGCGGAGCGGAAGCGCAGAGAGCATTCCGGCAGCGTCACCGATGCGCAGGCGGACGCGCCGTTTTTTCACGCGCTCAGCAAGGTGAGAGATCGCTTTCAGGAAAAGTCGATCAATACCCGGGAGCTGCTGCGGGTGTTCGAAGAGGAATTGCCGCCGTCGCTGTGGTACGAAGGCAAGCCATCGTTAGACTGGTTTTATCAGGGATGGGTAAATGGCACCGCTCTTCCACGGCTCAACCTGCGGAGTGTGAAATTTACCGAGAAGCCCGGCGGCTCGGTCGTGACCGGCACAATTTCGCAGGATGACGCACCCAAGGATCTCGTAACCCCCGTCCCGATTTATGCGGTTCTTCCGGGAAAAACGGTGCTGCTGGGGAGGGTGTTCGCCGACGGGCCCGAGACCAGTTTTCATTTATCTGCGCCGGCCGGCACACGCAAGGTCGTACTTGATCCCTACCAGACCTTGCTGACCCGACCTCGATAAGCGGGGGCGCTCTTCCCGAAACCAGCCAACTCCCGTCCCGAAACAGAAAACATTTTTGCTCTTCCGGCGTGACCGATTTCGCTCGGTCACTCGCGATCCCCATAACCCGATGCTTATCTGCATCGTCCCGCCACCATCTTGTCGCAGGCCATCAGATCGTGGATGGAGACGGAAATGCACTACCCTCATGCGGCCTCGGAGGTGAGATTTGTATCAACCTGATCTGGAGCCTGCGGCGATGAAGCCCGCGGCAATGAAGCCCGCGGTAGCGGTTCCAGTCGTAGCTAAGCCTGGTGCTGCTGAGGCTGTTCTTGGTGGCACTGGCGTAGCAGATATCGTTGCGACTCCAGGTTCCGCGCTGTTCGATTATGGCCATGCAGTGCGAACCATTCTCGTGGTTGAGGATGAGGCCTTCGTTCGTGAAGTGGTTGGCGAAGTTTTATGTTCTGCCGGCTATCGCGTGCTGAAAGCGCAGAATGCAGCCGAGGCCCTCTTTGTTTTTCACCGCTATCGGGAGAAAGTCGAGTTGTTACTTACCGACGTCGTATTACCAGACCGCAACGGTTGCGATCTGGCTTCCGAGTTCGCCCTCCTCTGCCACGGCGTCCCGACTGTTTTCATCTCTGGCTATCCTGAAAACGCGGTGGTACGAAAAGGATTTCGGCGCCGCGAATGGTTTTACTTGCCTAAGCCATTTTCCGGGGCGGCGCTGGTACAGAAAGTCACCGAAGCTCTGCGTGCCAGTTCGAGATAAGCGCGAGCGTTTCCACGAGCGACTTGCTGGCGCGATCGCGCACGCGGCCATCGAAACCGGCTAACCCGAACTGTCCATCTGATCTGAACCCGCCGGTTTACGGGACGCCCCCGAATCCTCCCCGAACTGGTCAGCACAGGAATCGCGAGATGCACTCTGCTTTCGTTTTGTCGAGCCAGATTCTCGCTGGGCGTATAGTTTCAGCGGCGCAGCCGCCGCTGCGGGGTTTCTTCCAGCCTTAGCCTCTCCGGGAGGCTCGGCTCGAACTTCAAGTTCGGAGATAATCGCCTCCGCCGTCTGCTCTGGCGAGACCTGGTAGCTTCCCTTCTGCAGGGCATCTTTGAGCGATTGCATTCTCTCGCCACCGGTTTCAGGGAGCTGTCTCAGTTTCGCCGCCAACGGCTTCGCCTCAGACTCTTCTGGCGAAGAACCAGGCGAGGAAGCACGCGAAGACCCACGCAACAGGACGGGCGATAGGTCCGCCGGCCTGGGGGTTGGGGTTTTATCGCGAGACTTGGAAGGCTTGGACGCTGCGGCAGTCGGAACTGATTCTCCAGTCTCCATTGGGGCTTTTGCGGCACGATCGGTCTTCATCGATTCTCCTCCGGCTGAATTGCCTTGCAATTAAGGTATCGGCGGCCGGTTAGAAATCTTTAATCTGAGCCAATCCGAGCCTGCGCTCGGGGCTTTCGGTTGTCGTTCGAGGTCGTCCGGGTGTTTCAGCGATCCATCTCCAAGATTGTTTTCAACAGGTTACGTTGCAACCGGGGCCTTCGTGTCGCTTTCCAACTCGTCCGCGAAGCAGCAGCTCCCAGCACCTAAGTAACGCGCTGAGACGCGCTACCGCTTACGCTCCGCTGGTCGCACCGCGCGAACACTCGGGCGAAGGGCGCTCACCATCCAGTTCGCTGAGCCGGGCCCGCATCCGGATCACCGCCATGGAGTGAATCTGGGAAACCCGCGACTCTCCAATTCCCAGGATGGTTCCAACTTCTTTCATGGTGAGCTCTTCGTAGTAGTAGAGCGCCAGCACCTGGCGCTCCTTTTCGGGCAGCTCCGCAATGGCGCTGGCCAACTGCTGTTTCATCTCCGACCTGAGGCAGAGAAAGAGCGGCGTCTCCTCGGAATCGTCGGGCAGATATTCGCACAAGTCCTCGTCCCGTCCATCCCGCGAAGATTCCACTCGCAGGCTGCCAACTTCAAGTCCCGATATTTCCCCCAGCAGCAGCTGCAGGCCTCGCAGGTCCATGCCCACCTCCGCCGCCAGCTCAGGCTCGCTGGGATTGCGTCCCAGCGAAGACCTCAACTTGTGATGGGCCTCTTCCAGGCGGCGCGCTTTGCGCCGCAGATCGCGCGGGCTCCAGTCCATTTCCCGCAGACTATCCAGGATGGCGCCGCGGATGCGGAACTTGGCGTACGAGCCGAACTGCACGTGCTTGCCGCGATCGTACTTGTTGAGCGCGTCGATCAGTCCTACCACGCCGGCATGCACCAGATCTTCCAGCGGCACGTGGCGGGGAAGGCGCTCGTGGATACGGCGCGCGATGTAGCGCACCTGGGGAAGTTGCTCGACCAGCAAGCGCTCCCTTTCTTCTTCCTTCGGCTCCGGCCGTGCGGGAATGACCATGTTCCCATTTCATGCCGTGAAGTTAAGAAAGAGATGAGTCGAAGATTAGATAAGTCTGTTAGCGCCAAATCTTTTTCAGTTTCAGGAAGTGTGCGGAAACGGGAGGGCTTCTAATGTAGGCAGCACTGGTTTACCGCTTTTTATTGCGGCGACCCGCGGCAGCCGGACTTCTACGATCATGGATTCAATCCCGCGCTCGGCGCGAAAACTGCCGCCTGCGGCCTCAAAGGTGGCGCGGGCAATCCCCAGCCCCAACCGCCGGGTGAGATCGCGGGGCAGGGCATCCTGGGATGAACTCGCAGGGGATGAACTCTCAGGCGATTCCGCGCTTTCCATTGCTTCGCGAGAAATTCCTTCACCAGAAACTGTCAGCGCCAGCACGACTTGTTCTCCGCTCTCGGACAATTCAATCCTGACTACCGCGCCGCCGCCCCAGCCGACTACAAAGCCCATCAGATGGAATAATCCCCGGCGCAGCCGCCGTGCTTCGAACCGGACCGACCCAGGGGACCGGGGCAAATAGCAGATCCGAACTCCCGCCAGCTCCGCCACCGACAGCAAATCGGTCACCGCGTCATGCACCGCGGCCTGCATTTGCAGAACCTCAAGGTCTGGGCCCGCATCGCCCGCATCCAACAACTCCCGAATGCCCGTAGCCAGCCACGAGACCTGCTCCGCCTGGGCCAGGGCACGGGTCACGCTCTCGCGATACTGCTTTTCCGTGGGGGTCTGCTGCAGGGTGAGCTCGAGCGAGCAGCATAGTGTGGTCAGCGGCTGGCTGAGCGCATGAAACAGATCAGCCAGCAGGCGCGGCGACTCGCAATCCGGCAGCACCGGCGCGACGCCTGCCGTCGACGGATTCATGGTTGAGCCCCTCGTTGGGCGCCCGTTCCGGCAGCTAACTCCCCGTTCGAGCGCACACTCAATTCGTAGCCCACGCCCCGGATGGTATGAATCAGATGCTTGCCATATCCGTCATCCACCTTGCGGCGCAGGTAGTTGACGTAAACGTCGACCACGTTGGTGCAGGTATCGAAGGAAAGATTCCAGACATGCTCGATGATCATTGCGCGAGTGATGCGCCGCCCCGCATTGCGCATGAGATATTCCAGAAGGCAAAATTCCTTCGAGGTCAACTCGATCCGCCGCCCGGCCCGCTCCACTCGCCGCTCCACCCGGTCAAGCTTCAGGTCGTCCACCGCCAGCACGGACTCCGCTGGCAAGTGGCTGCGCCGCATCAAGGCCCGGATGCGGGCTGACAGTTCGGTGAAGGAAAACGGTTTGCCCAGGTAATCGTCCGCCCCCAGATCGAGGCACTGCACCCGGTCTTCGACCCGGGTGCGCCCGGTCAACACCAGGATCGGCATGCTGGGTTTCCGGGTGCGCAGGAATCGCAGCACGGCCACCCCATCCAGTCGCGGCAGATTCAGGTCGAGCACCACCAGATCAAAATCAAGCTCCCCTGCCATGGCACGCGCCTGTTCCCCGTCGGCCGAAAGATCCACCGCGTAGTGCTCGGATTCCAGGCCTTTTTTCAGGAAACTTGCCAGCGCCGCATCGTCTTCCGCCACCAGAATTCGCATAAGCTTGCTCTAATTTGAACTATTCTGATTCTTAGCCAGGAAGCGGCACGGGGCAAGAGTTTCGAGCTTGACCGAAGGTCTACTCTTCCGGAAAACGAACCGAAGGCCAAAAAGGAACGGGCGCGGTTCTCCCGGAACCTGTGCGGTCACTCACGTGCCTGTCCGGCCTTTGGAGATAATGGGAAAACCGGTCAAAATAGTGGTTTGGATGGGGGGACACTTCTAGCGTGGATCTCTGGAGCCTGAAAACGCTCAAGTCGCTGGTGTTGCCCGGGGGCATACTCCTGCTGGCCGCCAGCGTGGTTTTTCGGGGCGCCTTCGGACCCATTCCCCACACTGCCATCAGCTTTTATTACTACGCGGTTTTCGCCACGGGAATTCTGCTGGCCTGGCGCTTTCACTCCAGCCGGGTCCTGTTCGTGCTGCTGACCCTGCTGCTTGCCCATCGCGCTCTGGAATTTTTTTCCGACGGCCGGATTGCTGCAGCCGGACCAGGACGCATCGCGCTGGAAGCAGTCGCCTTTCTAGTGCCTCTGAACTTCATTATCTTTTCCCTGTCGCGGGAGCGCGGAGCGGCATTTCCAGCGATCCTCTCCCCGCTGGCGCTCTTGTTCTTTGAATCGGTTTTCGTTGCCGTCATCTGCCGTCCCGGAGCTACCACCGGCCCGGCCTTTCTCCAACCCGGTTTCCTGGGCAGTTTTCCCTGGACGCGAATTCCCACCCTGGCCCTGCTGGCTTACGCCGCTGCTCTAGCGGTTTTGCTGACGCGCTTCCTGCTTCACGGCAAACCGGCGGAGAGCGGTCTGCTATGGACGCTGGTCGTGACTTTTTTCTCCTTCCAGGCCGGAGGCGTCGGACCGGCAGCCACGGCATACTGGGCGACCGCCGGCTTGATCCTGGTCAGCTCCATCATCGAAACTTCGTACCTTCTCGCCTACCACGACGAACTCACCACGCTGCCGGCTCGCCGCGCTTTCAATGACGCCATCTTCCGCCTTGAGGAACCGTACGCGGTTGCGGTCGTGGACATCGACTTCTTCAAAAAGTTCAACGACACCTACGGCCACGAAACCGGCGATCAGGTTCTGCGCCTGGTGGCAGCCAAGCTGGCCGGGGTCACCGGCGGCGGCCGCGCCTATCGCGTCGGAGGCGAGGAGTTCTCCATCCTGTTCCCGGGAAAATCAGCGAAAGAAGTACTGCCCCACCTGGAATTGCTGCGGTCGGTGATCGAAGTATCGAGCTTTCATCTGCGTGGAGGGCAGGAACGTCGCAGCCTGGCCACGGGCCCGCAGTCCCGCGAGCCGAACCCCCGCAGTCAGGAACGGCGGAATCCGGATTCTAGAAGCGAGGAGTTCCAGGGCCGCGATCGCCGAGCCGCCGAGCGCCGCGCTGAAACTCGCCGCACTCCCGCGCCGCGCAGCCGCGCCCGATCCACCCGCTTTGCCTCTGCCGAAGCCGCCAATCGCGAACTTTCAGTGACCGTCAGTATCGGGGTAGCCGAGCCGGATGCAAAAGCTCGCGGACCCGAGCAGGTCATTCAAGCCGCCGACAAGGCCTTGTACCGCGCCAAACAATCCGGCCGCAATCGGGTGGAATTCGGCCCCGCGCCCCGGCCGGCAAAATCCAGACGCAACATCGCCTGAACCTTTCGTGCAGGTTCACATCTGGGAGCCGAAGTTACGCCCCCCAGGCTGGCACGCAGCGCACCATGTCCCACATCATTTGATCCAGGGCAGCGTTGATGACATCGGACGGTTCGGTGCGCGTGTTAGTCAGTGCCGCCCAACACAGGCCAGTCGACGTGCGCACCATGATGGTCGTCGATCCGGGCAGGCTGCCGTTGTGCCACCAGTTGCCCGCTCCGTTATCTCTTACCATCCAGCCTCGGGCATACTTGGCCGGCGAGGACTGCGGATACGCGGGACTGGGCGTGGTCATGACCCGAATGGTTTCCGGCTTAAGAAGGCCGGGAGTGTCGGCAAACCCAGTTACGTGGTTCAGGAATCGGACCAGGTCCGTAGGGGTCGCCAGCCAGCCGCCATGTGAGTCCATGCGCGTGATGTTCAAATCGTATGGGTTCTCGCTGTACTGTCCGACATAGACCACCTCGTTCGGAGCGCGCTGACTGAGCTTGTTCCCGGCAATTTTCATGTCGCCAATGTCGCATGGCGCGAGGATCTTGCTCTGGACATAGTCGGCATACGGCTGACCTGTGACTTGCTCGATCACCCGCCCCAGCACGCAGTATCCGAAGTTGGAGTAGGCCCAGTGCTGGCCGGGCGGATAGGTCAGCGGAAGGTTCTTCAGGGTCCAGGTGATCAGCTTTTCCTGGTCCCACGATTTGAAACGCATCATGGGATCGGTGGAATCGTTGGGCCAGCCTCCGCAGGTATGGGTCAACAGCTGGTCGACGGTGATGTCAGTTACGTACTGCTGATAGGGAGGCTTCCCGAACTTTGTTCCCAGGACGCCGGAGGGTCCGAAAACTTTATCGGCCAGATTGAGCTTGCCTTGCTCGATCAAGGTGAAGATGGTCACCGAGGTGATAGGTTTGGTCACGCTCGCGATGCGGAAAAGACTCGAGGAGAGCACCTGTTGCGCTTCCTTCCGGTCTGCCATACCGAACTCGTGCTCATAGACGAACCGGCCATTGCGCGTGACGGCGACGGAAAGCCCGGGCACGGAAAATTGCTCCATAAACGCGCGCCCTATGCGAAACATCTGCGCCCGTCCGCCGCCCGCGGCCTCTTCGCCCTGAGGCGGCTGCTGCTCCTGGAGCGAAAATCCGTACAGTCGCGGCGCGGCAAGTCCCGCCGCCAAAGTGCCGCACAAGCGCTTGATCAATCGCCGTCTGCTGAACGTTCCCGGCATGTCTTTATCTCCTCACTTTTCATCAGAACCGCCCGCAGTAGTTCCCGAATGCGGCGTGGTAGGCTCCGCCATTTCGCAAATAGCCTGTTTAACGTTTAGAGTTGGTCTCCGGTTTGCATTATGGGGATGCGAATGGAAATAATGCAACCTGAGGACTTCATGAAGGCATACAAAACCGGGTTGATCCTGATCAGCTTTGCTCTCCTGCTAAGCAACGCGCCCCACCGCGCCCTTGCACAGGCGGCTCCGCCAGAGCCGACTCTCGCCAACGTTGAAGGCAACTGGGCAATTTATTCGAAAGACTGGGACGGAAAAACGGCGACCAAATCGGTTCAACTCAAACAGAATGGCAACCAGTTGACCGGCCATTTCAAAGGGCCAAATCAGTCGGGCGGGATCGAAGGAACCGTGAACGGAAAGCACATCGTATTCCGCACGAAAACTCGCAACGTGCTCACCTTCCGGGGAATGGTCGATGGCAACACGATGCATGGGACATGGGGCATCCACGGAAGACCCGGGGAGTGGTCGGCCACGCGCCTGAACGATTAGCCGCAAGCGAGCTTGAGGATTCGGCGGAGTGGTGAAAATCTATCCGGCGGCAGTTCTTTGTTAAGCAGTTTTTTGCCAAAAAGAGTAACAACGATTTCCAAAGCGATACAACAAAGTCTTTCAGCATCCATGTACGCGACGTTGCTGGGGCTGGGCGCGCAACCGGTCAAGGCCTTGCAGAAAGCTATCTATCCGGACCGTGGTAAACTTGACTTCCGCACGCCGGAGAGGTGGCAGAGTGGCCGAATGCGGCGGTTTGCTAAACCGTTGTACTGGCTAATACCGGTACCGAGGGTTCGAATCCCTCCCTCTCCGCCATATTACTAAGAAATAAAGTAGTTGGCCGTTTCACCCGCCCCGGGCTCTAGCCTTGAAGACCTGATTTGGAGAACAAAATGGAGAACAATTCGGGCAAAAGCAGACTCAATCTTTGTCTAATACAGTGAAATGCACAAGAATGCAGGGCACCGCGATCTCCTCTGTTGACCGTAGGATGAACTTCCTTGCCAACGCAAGAGTGCGTTGCGTGTCTCACAACTGACACCAAGGTATGAGGAAGGGATCGGGTGTTCAGTTATTGCCAGCCGCGATTGAGCGAACTGAAGTCATCGATTTCTTGCGCCTGAGCCGGAATGATCCCCAATCTGTGGTCCTTGCTCTCAGCCATCATCCAAATCTTCTTGGCGAGCTTCTCCGAAGCGGCGGAGAACATCTTTTTGAACTGCTCTCGGTCGCTCGTCTTTCTGCTGGGTGGTGCCCGAAAACGGTCGTTTTTGTAACGCACAAGAGGCACCTGGCTAAGTTGTTGGATAACTCGAGCTGGCGAGATGGAGACTCCCGAAGGCGTTTTTGGAACGGTGCTTGACTAGGCAACCACACCGAAGGCAGCGAACGGAGGTGCCAGCTATTCAGAGATTGAGATCATGCCGCGCTCAGGCTGGTGCGGCTGCCACGATGCCAGTATCGTCGGGAGGGGGCTCTTTGTGTCGCATTTGTCTGAGTTCGGAGGAGTTGCACACTTCGATGGGGAATAGGTCGGCGAGCCTCGTGGGAGAAAGCGTCTGAACAAGGACAAGGATGATCGCAAGATGTGAAATTTCGGAGGGATTGACACCTGCTACGTCGGCGAAGCGGCGCAGTTGGGCCTTCACATCTCTACGCGCAAGAGCTTTCCCCAGTTTTTGTGGGGTGTTGATTTTGAGCGTTGTTAGCGCGTCGACGCAGCTTGCCTCGATATGCAATGGAAACGGCTTTCGTTCAGTGCTGGCTTTTCTCCAACTCATCCCGTCAGGGCGTATTGATTCCAGAAATCCGAGCAGGCGTGCCGAGTCAAAAGGAAAATCGTACTCCCTTTTTCTTCTGTATCCGTCTCGATAGCCGTCGATCAGTCGGTCCCGTTCGAGCCTTAGTGCTTGGAACTCCGAGTCGAGAAACTCTAGGACGCCAGCTATGCGTGCAAATCGCCTCGTGATCTCGCTCGGATAGTCGACTCGCGGTTTGTACTTGACTTCGTGCTCTATCTCAGCCCAGGCGTGTTCGAGAAGACTGCGCACTTGGATCTCAAACCAATGATCACGCAGGCTGGTGTATTCCGGAGACGATAGTCGGCTTCCGCTCAGCCGCGCGATCAGGTGCACTGACCTGTACCCGAAGGCGGAGGTGCCCAATACAGTTCGCTTGTCTTCGGAGTTTTGCTTGTCGACCTTGAATTCCATCTTAAGTAGGTCCGCGACTCTGTCGACGTCGTCCATGTAGTAGGTTATGACCCGCACGCCGATCTTGTCTTTTACTTGGTTTTCGGGATTTTGGTAGCACTTTCTTCGCAGCTTTAGCCGCATTGAGTCCAGGCTCTTGGCTCGCGCCGCGACCTGATGGATCTCGAGGTGGGCTGGTTTGATGATTGATCTAATCAGTCTTTCGGCTAGGTTCGCTGTGTCTTGTAGGGCTGCAAGTTCGGCGGAATACGCGTACAGAAATTGGCGCGATCTTTTAACTGCGGTCGGACTCCATTTTTCCTTCAGGATGGGGATGTTGGGGTCGGCGTCTTTCCAGGGGCGGCGATCAAGTTGAGCGCAGCTGGGTCCTAGCGCACTTAAAAATGTTCAAGGAGCCACGCGTTGTTATTCGAGACTTGCTGGCCGAAAGCCATCCTTCGTCCGTCAGGGGATGCGACAGGGTTGGAGTAGTTTTGGTTCCGGCCTCCGTACAGCAGGACGGTAGGCTTCGCGTCTAAGTCAACGCGGGCAAGAAAACATTCGTCCGAGCATATCGAAACGATCAAAGTTTTGCTGTCCGATGTCCAACCAATACCCTGGAGCGAGCCTTTCGGAAGAGAAAGACTGTTTTGCCTCCCTGTCCGCATCTCAAGGATTCGGACCTGCCCCGGCGAAAAATCCTCGCTAGCCAGCACGATTCGGGCGCCGTCCTGCGAAATGCTCCACGTTAAAAACTTAGGCGACTGCAAATGAGTCTTTGCGAGCACTTTGCCTTGCCCGTTCAAGGCATCGAAAGCATAAAATGTTAGCTGATCGCTTTCCATCCGGCTAAGAACGCAAGAACTTTCGGGTCGTGAAGGGCAATGTATGTACGTAGTGTTATCAGGAGGAAATTGCAGAATCTCCTGTGGACTTCCCCCCGCTGCAGGCGCTCTCATTACTCTAAGTGTGGCGGCCTTAGTGTCGGACGCAGACCAGTAGATAATCCACGCACCATCAGGACTAATTTCGGGAGCAACCTGGGTGTCTGGGCCCGGAGCAATGGCGGCGGTGATCACGGGTTCCAATTGCAGCCGTGAAATTTGTCCTCTTCCAGTGCGATCCGATGTGAAAAGGATGGCACGACTATCGCCGAACCAGCCGTCTGGAGATTGATTGGTATCACCTTGCGTAAGGTTCCTGGGAACATCCAGGCCCGCATTGTCTTTCTTCCACTCAGCCACGAACACATCAGATGCCGTGTGGGCTCTAAGCACCAATAAACGCTGACCACTGCTGCTGGCTGTGGGAACCAAAGGAAACGAGCGTTGCCAGTTGGTAATCCGAATAGGCTTGCCCGACGCTGCTCCGGTTTCCGGATTCGTCGCAACGGCCCACAGGTTGACTGATCCGTCGTTCGCTGGCTCAAGAAAAGGAAACAAGAGACGTCCATCCGGCAACCACAGCAATGCGGACCCATATAGGGGAACCGTAGCGATG
Source organism: Terriglobia bacterium (assembly GCA_963734265.1). Classification (GTDB taxonomy): domain Bacteria; phylum Acidobacteriota; class Terriglobia; order Terriglobales; family Acidobacteriaceae; genus JAIQFF01. The sequence continues at coordinate 39,281 of CAVTGN010000002.1, read as the reverse complement.
TTGGGATCCGAAATAATGTCCGATGGTTTTCCTCCGGTGAGCGAGATGGTGCGGATGCTTTCGCTGTTCTGGCTTTCCACGAGATAGGCAAGCCGATGGCCTTCGGGAGACCAAGCCAGAGTAAGAACCTCGCCCGCCATCTCTTCGAGAACCGTGTGGGCGTTGTCTCCGTTCGCATCCATCACCCAGAGCCGGTGACGGGTGTTGTCCACATAAGCGATCGATGTTCCTTGTGGGGAAATGGCCGGTATCCAGATTTGCGATTTCACCAGACGCGGGGCTCCGCCAAAAACGGATGCTGTCCATATGGAACGTCCCTCAGGGCTTTGCACGCCAAGCAGTAAATTATTTCCATCGGGGAACCAAAGGATAGCTGCAATCTGACGCTGCAGATCTGGTGGCAAGGGAAAGTCGTGCGACTCTCCCGAATCAATGGAACTGAAGTGAAGCCCCCGGCTGTCTGTGTAGGCAAGATTTTTGCCATCGGGCGAAATAACACTCCACAAAATTCGATTTTCCGAGGAGTTAAACGTCAATTGACGCTCGGTTGTGGGCTTCTTGCCAGGGTTCTTCAGGATCCTGAGTCCTCGGTAACCGACAGCGATAAGTAGAATGATGGCAAGAACTGCGTAGGCGACATTGCGAGGAAACCGATCAGCAGTGGACGTGGCCGATGCGGTCTCTGTACCTGTCCTGCCCGATTCCGTCTCACGCTTTAGGCGCTTTAGGTCGGCACGCATCTCGGACGCATGCTGATAGCGCAAATCCCGATCCTTCTCCAGGGCCTTGTGAATGATCCGTTCGAGCTCGAGTGGAAGGTCTGGATTCAGCCGCACTGCAGAGGTTGGACTCCCGTCCAGGATGGCCTTGAAAATGACTCCCGAGCTTTCACCTCGGAACGGCAACGCGCCTGTCACCATCTCGTAGAGCACTGCCCCGAATGAAAACAGGTCAGTGCGTGCGTCTAAGTCCTTGGCTCGGACTTGCTCCGGCGACATGTACGCAACTGTGCCCAACGTTGCACCCGGACTAGTCAGGTGTTGCTGGTCAACCGTCAACGTCTGCGTGTTAGCCGATGTGTTCTCGCTGGACGCACTGGCTGAGGTAGTGACCTTGGCCAGCCCGAAATCGAGGATCTTGGCGTGTCCGCGCTTGGTGACAAATATGTTGGCAGGCTTGATGTCGCGGTGAACGATACCCTGCGAATGCGCCGCGTCCAAGCCATCGGCTATCTCAATGGCAAGCGAGAGCAGAGTTTCGTTCTCTAATGGCCTTCCCGCGATCAGATTCTTCAGTGTCACCCCGTCCAGAAACTCCATGGCAATGAATGTCTGCTCACCGTTTTTGCCGATTTCGTGAATCGTGCAGATATTGGGGTGATTTAGAGCAGACGCCGCCCGCGCCTCCCGGCGAAAGCGTTCTAGTGCTTGTGGATCTCGCGACAACTCATCGGGAAGGAACTTCAAGGCGACGAAGCGACCAAGTTCGGTGTCTTCGGCTTTATAGACGACACCCATCCCGCCACCACCCAGCTTCTCGACGATGCGGTAATGCGATACGGTTTGGCCGATGAGTTTGCTAGGCGTGCCCATTGGCGGGAATGTTAGGTCGTATGTTGCCAAAGGTCAATTGCAACGCTCAGCACAGAAGAGGGGCTATTGCAGCTTCGCGTACTCCGCCTTGGCTTCCTTCAGGATGGGAATGTCGGGGTCGGCGTCTTTCCAGAGAGTGAAGAAATCATTGTAGGCGATGCGGGCTTTGGCGGTCTCGCCTTGCAATACATAGGCGTGAGCGAGACCTAAATGCGCCAATGCGCCTATTGCCTCATTCCAGACAAGGCCTCGATGCTCGATGATTTTCTGGAACTCCGCAGCGGCTTCGCTGCCCCGATGCGCCGCCAAATAAGCTTCGCCGCGCACGTACACGGGATAGAGGGGAAGCATGTAATATGACGCCAATTCGTATGGAATGGCGGTCTGAAGAGCTTCGAGAGCCTTGGAGGAATCGTGGCGCGCCAGAGCAACTTCGGCGTTAACTGCGGGCAAGTAGTTGAATTGCGCCAGCGTGTCTTCAGGAAATTGCTTGGCCAAATCAGCGGCGACTTTCTCAGCTTTGGACGCATCTCCGGCCAAGGCCAGAGCCAGAGCCGCTCCGTACCGTGGTCCCTGCCCTGTCGAAAGCTCCAATGTCGCAGTTGCCTGCTGTCTCGCCTGAGCGACATTCCCGAAGAGGCTTTCTCGCAGAGCCGCAAGGGCTTGATAGGTGGCCGCACTCTCTTTCTGGTCGGCTCGCTCCGCCGAAGCGATTGCCCGGCGGGACCATTCCCGCGCTGTCGCTACTCTTCCAGTGTATGCCGTCGTGTCCGCCTCGTAACCTAGCGGCACATCTTCGACTCCCAGTTTGCCTGCTGACCACGCCACCTGCTGGGTCATCCCAGCAAAATCATTCCGCAGGAACGCAAGCTGGTACAGGAGAAAGCGCATGCCGGAAGAATCGAGGTTCTTCGACTGCGCTTCGTCGATAGTGGTTCTGGCTTCGTTGAACTGATTGAGACAGATGTAGACGTTTGCGAGGTTAAAATAATTCAGGGCGCTCCCTGCATTAAGGCGCAGAGTCTGAACGAATTGCCCGCGTGCTTTGTCAAACAGTCCGATGGACAAGTAAACGGCACCTAGATTGAAGACCGGCAAGTCATCTCTCGGGTATGTCTGTGCCCATAGTTCGTACACCTGCTTCTCCTTTTCGATATTTCCAGTAACGTAACCATGATAATGGGTCTCAAGATAGAACCTCTCCCGCTCGCTAACCCGGTCGCGAAGCTCATAAGCTTTCCGCGTGTTTTCCGCCGCGAGGCTAAATTCGCCGAGGTGGTGATAAGCCACCCCGAGCGAAGCGTATGCCATTGCAAAACCCGAGTCGAGCTGAATGGCACGCTCGAAGATGGACTTTGCCTCGGTGTCATCACCTTTTTCAATCATCTTTCGTCCCAAGCTATACGCCTTCAGCGCTTCTAGGGATGGCGTGGTCGCCTCCTCCACCGGGGTGGCGTATTTTTGCACAGAGGTGCGCGATTCGCCCAGCTTGCCGCGTAAACTAGCCGCCGCAATGTCCAGCGCCTTGAGCACCGCTTCCTTACTTGCTGCCTGTTCCTGCGCCCCTGCCAGCACGTCGCCCGTACTGCAGTTCACCGCCTTCAATCCGATCACGTACTGACTGCCCAGACTAGAAATCGAGCCGGCCAGCATGGCCTTGCTGCCCGTGCGCAAACAAACTTCTCGTGTGACCTCGGGCGTCAAGCGCTCATCGGCCGAACGTTCCATCAGCTTCAAAGTCTCGATCACTTTGCTCCCGGAGACCAAGTCAAGAAAGGGCGATTGCTCAATCTGCACCGAAAGTCCCAGCCTCAGGGTATCGTCGAACACCGAGTCGCCCGTCTTGTTGTCGAAGTCGGCGAGAACGATAGTGTCCTTCTCAGTTAGTGGCTTGGTCTCATGCGAGCGATAGTAAAGCACACCCGCGATGAGTGCGGCGGTCAGGAATACTGCCGTCGGCGCCACAATCCTGCGGAGTTTCCCTTTCTGAGCGGCAGGCGGCAAAGATGAAGAAACTGCGAGAGGAGCCGAACGAGAGTTTGAGGCTACAGGCGATGCTGCTGCTTGAGAACCACCTTCTTGCGCTGCCGGCACCGTCCCAGAACCAGCCGCCGGCACGCGGTTCGTTTCTGTGTCTCGCTTCAGCCTTTGCAGGTCAGCCCTCATCTCAGCCGCGGACTGGTAGCGCAGGTTTCGGTCTTTCTCCAGAGCCTTGGTAATCAGTGCTTCGACTTCCTTCGGAACCTGAGGATTGAGCCGCGATGCCTGCGTCGGGTTCTGGTGCAGGATCGCGCCGCAGATTTCCCCGGGACTTGAGCCTTCGAACGGTATTGTCCCCGTCGCCATCTCGTAGAGAACAACCCCGAAGGAGAACAGGTCGGTACGTGAGTCCAATTCCTTCGCCCGCACTTGCTCCGGCGACATGTAGGCTACCGTACCCATCATCGCTCCCGGGCTCGTCAGGTAAGCCGCCCCGGAGTCGATTGACATGGTATCCAGACTGTCGCTGCTGCTGCCCGTTTTTGCCCGTGTGGGTAACTTTGCCAGCCCGAAATCCAAAATCTTGGCGTGCCCGCGCTTGGTCACAAGGATGTTGGCAGGCTTGATGTCGCGATGAACGATGCCTTCCGCGTGCGCGGCATCGAGCGCATCGGCGATCTCAATTGCCAGACCGAGTAAAACATCGGTCTCCATGGGTTTTCCGGCGATGCGATGCTTCAGCGTCACGCCGTCGAGAAACTCCATGGCGATGAAGTGTTGACCCTGTCGCTCGTCGATTTCGAAGACCATGCAGATGTTGGGATGGTTCAGGGCGGAAGCGGCCTGCGCTTCGCGTTGGAAGCGTGCTAGAGCCTGCGCATCCTTAGCAATCTCATCAGGCAGGAACTTCAAGGCGACAAAGCGGTGCAGTTTTACGTCTTCGGCCTTGTAGACAACACCCATCCCGCCTCCACCCAGCTTCTCGACGATGCGGTAGTGCGAGATGGTTTGGCCGATCAATGAACAAGGCTCGCTTTGTGCGCGACTATATTAGGAGCCAATCTGCGGCGAGTCAACGCATTGCGGGCTTGTTTCCCACGATCAGAGGACAGCCCAGGATAGAAATGCTTCGTGAATGCTGCCCGCTTCTCGTATCGAACGCGCACCGCCGGAACTGATTCAACCAAGCGAACGTCCGTTCCTCCACCCATCGCTATCGACCGCACGCCAGTGCAGACTTCTGAATAGCGGCCCCGTGCGTTCTTGACCCGGCCCACGGGGAAGCTGGAGTGTACCCGTGTTGCTGATGCATGTGCCGATAGGATGTAGACCAGCGCCTCAGTACGGTCGCCCAGCACCAGCTTCCTACCCTTGTGCTGTCGGTACGGGGTACAACCACACACGCCGTCGGAGTAAGCGGAGTGGTTGACGGTTGCCATTTGTGCATGCTTCCGCCAAAGGTACACGACGGAACCGAGGACTTGCATTGCCGGATCGGCTCTGTGACGTATCGAAACAACAAGTTGCGGGCTTGCTGCAGAAGGCCATTCAAATGCAACAGTTAGGTGGAGCGAGCGTCCTTGCTCCTCTTTCAGGTTCCCTGAAACTAAGTCAGCCCATCTGAAGTTCTCCCTCATCTTAGCGAATAACAACCTTAAGGAGGTTGACATGTTTGCACGCAATGTATCGTTTCATCTGAAATCCAATATGCTTTCTGATTACACCCGAACATTTGACAAGGATATTCTTCCGTTACTGCGCAAGCAGAACGGCTTCAAGGACGAAATCATGTTCTCCGGACCCGGCGGAATCGATGTGAACGCGATCAGTCTGTGGGACAACAAAGCCAGTTCAGAAACATACAACACCACTACTTACCCCGAAGTGTTGAAGACCCTGGCAAGATTTATTGAGGGAACGCCCAGGGTTCAGAGCGGTGAGGTGGTCAACTCGACCTTCCATAAGATCTCCGCTGGAGTAGCAGCGTAAGCGCTGCGAGCCTTTCGTACGAGGAGGCGGAGTTAACTCCGCCTTTTCGGCTTTACAAAGTGCCCAGGCATAATCGTTCGGAACGGAGGTTCCTTCCATGAAAACCCTTTTATTGGCCATAGTCTCTCTGTGCGTTGCCCTGAGCGTAGTCGCTCTCTCGCAGGAAGCTCCCAATCAGGCGCCACGGAAGACTCAGGCCGCCACGGGAGCTCGGCTTACAACCATCATGGGCACAATTCAGGAAGATGGCGACAAATCGAGGTTCGTAACCGACCAAAGAGCCTGGAATGTGGACAATCCTGAGATCCTTAACGGTCACGAAGGACACTACGTGCACGCGAAGGCTTACGTCTACCCGGACAAGGATTCAATCCACATAGTAGAAGTGAAGATGCCCACCGCAAGTGAGACCGAGAAAGATGACATGAAGTAAGCGGGCGATGACTACGTTGAAATCTAACGTGAGACGACACGCCGTGAGCAGGGCCCTGGCCCTTGTTTGTTCAGCTCGCCGAGAATACCGAAGCAACGTTCGTGAGGGTTCTCGATACGACACCGTTGGTTTACGAGGCTTGTGGGAGTCGCTCCAGTCTTTCAACCCTTTCAGACGCCTGGTCCAAACGCGTTACCATTACGCCTTGGTGATTTGAGACGCGACACAATTTAAGGAGTCACAGATGGCAAAAGCGGCAAAAGCAAAAACGAATAGCGCGTTCATGAAGCCAGTTCAACCTTCCGAGCACTTGGCCAAAATTGTGGGCACGGAACCGCTTCCGCGCACTGAGGTCACGAAAAAGATCTGGGCGCACATCAAGAAGCACAAGCTGCAGAACCCAAAAAACAAACGAGAAATCCTGGCCGATGATAAATTACAGCCTATCTTTGGCGGGAAAAAGATGGACATGTTTCAGATGACCAAGGCGGTCAATAAACATCTGAAATAATCGGGTGTCATTACAACCACCGAAAAATACCTCCACCCCGGCAGCTTAAGTTCTCTCATCGCAGCTTCGCGTACTCCGCCTTGGCTTCCTTCAGAATGGGGATGTCGGGGTCGGCGTCTTTCTGTCGTGGCGATCAGGTTGAGCGGGCGTCCTAGCGCACCCTGACTAGGATGCTCCGAACCCGCGTCCAGCTTGACTTCCAGCTCCAATGGTAGCAAGATCTTCCCACTTCGGCCCAGCTCGCTGAAACCAGATTCGACAACCTTTGGAGGAATTTATGAAGCGGCTCGCTGTCGCAATCGGAGTAGCGCTGCTGTCCAATTGTCTTGCACAGGGCAACGCACAAATCCAGAAGAAAACAAGTACGACGACCACGACGACCATCAAGATGTGGGACGCTTGTGACCCAGATAGTTTTAACGCGGCGCTTGGAACGGGGACGTGCATTCCTGGCCACCACGGGCAGACTGTCCTAGGTGATTTCATTGGGGAATTGCAAACCGACCACATCGCTGGTGGCTGGCGATTCGATCCGTTGTTGGATGTTTCGCCTGGAACCTTCAAGTTGGTCAAGGTGGAACTTGCTCCGGGAGACCAAACTGTCCTAGTGAATAACGGCGGCGAAACTCACACCTTCACCCGAGTCGACAAATTCGCGGGTGGGTTCATTGCTCTGCTTAACGGCCTGACGGGTAATCCGGTACCGGCTCCGGAGTGTGCCAAAGTTCTCGGCGATGGATCGCTAGTGCCCCAACCAGAAACCAATAGCAACATCTTCGTCGAGGCGGGGACAACCGAGCCAGGACCCACTGCGGGCAGCTCTGTTTTGCCGAGCGGGGTTTCCCGATGGGAGTGCTGCGTCCACCCATGGATGCGGATGACAGTCGTTGTAAAACACGGGCACGAGCACGAAGACTGATCGAGTTTCAGAGGCATGAGTTGGCCACTTGTAAACCTGCGAAGTTCACAAGTGGCCGCTTTTAGTTCCCAGCGTTCCTGGACTACGAATCGTGCAAATGCCGCAACTGGTCCAACAACCTCGCGCACGATGCAGCATTAGTGCGCCTGCGCCTTGGTCATTTCCAGATCGTGCCGGCGTGAATGCTATCCGCACAATCCAGTCACTTGCACTCGTCGAGGACGACGAGCATGCCCTCCCAGAAACCGAAGATGTGACTACTCAAGCGTCTAGTCGTTGATGCTAGAGCGGTGACCTTACAGCTGTAAGTCATTGAACACAAGGCGATATTAGCAATTCGACTACGCTGTAATAGCCTGCATCCCGGGCGCGGGTGCAGGCTAGCTAGGTTGATGCCTCCTCTTTTCCGCCAAATCGCGGGCAGTTGTCCATTCGCAACTCCTCTATAGTTTCGTCCGGTTCGCGCCGTGCTTCTCGCCAACCTCTTCTACCTCACCGCCATTTTGTTGTTTGTGTCCCGAATTGATCAGACTCCACTGTAAAAACGGGTCATAGTGTTCTTGTCGGCTTTGCCAGGGCGGTGTCTATGGTCAATTCTTTGACCGATATTCTGTCGCAGGTTTTGGGCTGGCTGTCCATCATTTGTGTCGCGGGATTGGCAGTTGGGTTTTCCTTGCTTGTCCTCTTTTTCAAACTCAACAACGAAGATACTGAACATGGTGCGAAGATACTCAGGTTCATACCTTGAGTGTCCTGTGACGAAAAACCGCGCCATTGAACTTCATTGCAGCTTCGCGTACTCTGCCTTGGCTTGCTTCAGGATGGGGATGTCGGGGTCGGCGTCCTTCCAGAGGGCAAAGAAGTCCTGATAGGCGGCTGCGGGCTCTGGCTATGTCGGCCGCCATCGCATAGGCTCTGCCCAGTTGCAGATGTGCCAGCGCCGCATGCGGGTCATTCCCCAACATCGTCCGGTGGTTCAGCATCTTTTCGAACTCCCTAACAGCAGCCACCCCGTTTCGTGCGTGCAGGTAGGCCAGTCCTCTCGTATACACGGGCGCCATTGTCCCCACTCCGCCTAACTCATAAGGATCGGCTGCGTGCAAGATCTCAATTGACTCGGGTGCATCGCCTCGTGTCAATGCGATCTCGGCCCGGATCGTTGGAAGCGCATAATTCTGGATCAGTGTGTCCAACGGGAAATCATGGCGCAGCTCGTCCGCAAGCTTCTGGGCCTGAGCGGCATCGCCCGTCATAGCCAGCGTTCGTGCCGCCACGATCCTAACCCTGAGCCCGGGAGCCAGAGTCAAGGCTTCAGTAACCGCCTGACGTGCCTTCGCTGCACTGCCGAAATTGGCCTCCCATAAACCAGTACGGGCCATGTAGAATGCTGCCCTCTCCTTGGCATCGTTGTGTTGCGCGGATTCAATTGCCCGCCGGGCGAACGCTCGCGCTTTCTCAAGCCGGCCATGGTACGCCTCCGTATCCGCCGCTTGATCGAAGAGCGCTGTGTCTTCCGCTCCCGGCTTGCCCATGGCCCAGTCGACCTGCTGCTGCATCCCTGTCGTGTCGTCTTGCAGAAAGTACAAGATGTACAAGACTCCGTGAAGCCCAGGGTAGTCCAACCTCCGCGCCAAAGCCTGATCTACGATTGCCTTCGCTTCGTCGAGGTGATTGAGGGAAACGTAACATCCTGCGAGATTGGCCAACATGACGCCATTATTGGGATCGAGGGCCAGGGCATCGCGTATCTCGGCGACGCCTTTGTCGTACTGCCCTAAAGATCCGTAACTAACTCCTAAGTCGTTGTGTGCTTCCTCGTCCCGGGGGTACTCCTGAATCCAGAGCTCGTACTGCTGAACAGCCTTTTCCACCTCCCCGGTGGCACTTGAGTAGTAACTAGCCGAGATGTAGAGCTTCTCCCGCTCACTCACCCGATCCCTCAATTCGTAAGCCTTCCGTAGATTTTCCCTACTGAGGCTGGTCTGCCCGAGTCCGGAGTAAAAGATCCCCAGGTCGACGTAGGCAAGAGCAAAGTTGGAATCCAACTCCGTGGCGTGTTTGAGCAGAGGAATAGCCTCCTCCTCGCCTTTTTCGCCCTGAACGTTCCTGGCCTCCGTGTAAGCTTTTAGGGCTTCCAGCGACGAGGTCGTCGCCTCTTCCAGTGGCTTGTCGAACTTCTGTATTGTGGCTAGAGACTCGCCCAACTTCCCGCGTAGTGTCGTCGCTGCTTTGCCGAGTGTCTGCAAAACCTTCTCTCGGCTATCCGCCTCGCCCTCCACACTTCCTAGTGAATCCCCCGTTTGACAGTTCACTGCGCTTACCCCGATCGCATAGTTGCTGCCCAGGCTAGCGATCGAGCCCGCCAGCAGTGCCTTGCTCTGGGTCCGCTCGCAGATTTCCCGGGCGACCTCCTTGGTCAGCGGCTCGCTTGGAGGGCGCCCCATCAACTGTGCCGTTGCGCTTACCTTGTCATCGGAGAGGATGTTTATGAAAGGCGACTGCTCCAGGTCTGTGGCCAAAGCCTGTTTCAGGGTGCCATCAAATACGGGATCACCGGTGGTGTTGACGAAGTCGGCTAACACGACGGTGTCTTTCTCAGTTAGTGCCTGCATCTTTTTCGACCGAAAGTAAAGGCCGACGCCAACGACCGCCGCAAGCACCATAAGGGCGACGGTAGGTCTCCAGAGGCGCTTACGCGAAACCACCACTGGCGCAGTTCCGGTCGAGGTAGTTGGCTGCAGCATCGAACCGCCGCTCTTAGGTGCTGAACCGACTGGCCCAGAGTAGGCCGCCGAGGCGGCGTCAGCCGAGGTGTTAGACACAGCCGTAGCTTCCAACAATGTGCCCTGGATGGCCGATCGTCCAGAATCGGTATCGCGCTTCAGCCTTTGAAGATCGGTACGTAAGTCAGCTGCGTGCTGATAGCGCAGGTTGCGATCTTTCTCTAGTGCCTTGTTGATGATTCGTTCCAGTTCGGCTGGAAGGTCGGGATTGAGCCTAACGGGCGCGGTAGGGGAATGAAGCAGGATGGCTTGGAAGATGAGCGCTGAAGTATCGCCACGGAAGGCAATGGTTCCGGTGGCCATTTCATAGAGAACAGCGCCGAAGGAGAAAAAGTCGGTGCGGACGTCCAGCACTTTTCCTTTTGCCTGTTCGGGGCGACATGTACGCGACTGTACCGAGGACTGCACCCGGGCTGGTGAGATGCTGCTCACTGACGAAGGTCGACTGCGCCGACACCCCAGCGCCTTCAATGACTCTGCCAATGAGGGGCGTCACCTTCGCCAACCCGAAGTCGAGAATCTTCGCGTGACCCCGCTTCGTGACGAAGATGTTGGCTGGCTTGATGTCGCGGTGGATGATGCCTTCCGAGTGCGCAGCGTCGAGTGCATCGGCGATCTCAATGCCGAGGGGTAAAGCGTCCTCGAGTTCCAGCGGCCGACCCGCAATCCGGTGCTTCAATGTCATGCCGTCGAGAAACTCCATGACGATAAAAACCCTTCCATCCTTTTCGTCGATTTCGTGGATGGTGCAGATATTGGGATGATTGAGCGCGGAGGCAGCCTTGGCTTCTCGCTGAAAGCGGCTCAAAGCTTGTGAGTCTTTGGCGATCTCATCAGGCAGAAATTTGAGGGCCACGAAACGACTGAGTTTAGTGTCCTCGGCCTTGTACACCACACCCATGCCGCCACCGCCGAGCTTCTCGACGATGCGGTAGTGCGATATTGTCTGGCCGATCATTTGCGGGAATGCTATGGCGTGCGTCGTTGCAAGTCAATCAGTGCCGAGCACGCTACTGCAGCTTCGCGTACTCCGCCTTGGCTTCCTTCAGGATGGGGATGTCGGGGTCGGCGTCTTTCCAGAGGGTGAGGAAATCTTTGTAGGCGGCGAGCGCCCGGACGCGGGCGGCATCGGCATCCGCGCCCTGCGAGGTTCTCGACTGCAAGGCATTGGCACGAGCCACTCCCAGATGCGCCAACGCTCCCGTCCAGCAGTTCCAGACGATGCCGCTGTGGTCGAGAATCTTCTGAAACTCGGCGGCGGCAGCACTGCCCTGTCCGGCTGCCAAGTATGCCTCTCCGCGTACGTACACGTGATAGAGGCAGGAAATATTGGTGACGAACCGAATTTGCCCCAACTCGATGGGTGAAGCAGCTTGCAGGGCATTCAGGGCGAGCAGCCGGATTCTTTTTGTCCAGCGCCAATTGCGCCTGAATCGCAGGCAGCCAAAGCGACTGCATCTGGGTGTCCAGTGGGAAGCGTTTCCCCAAGTCTTGTGCCAAGGATTCGGCTCGTGCCGTATCGCCCGCCATGGCAAACGCAAGCGCGGCTTCGACCTCGACGCCCTGACTCGCGGGAGCAAGCTTCAAAGCCTCTGCCGCTGTCTGCCGCGCTTCCGCAGCATTGCCGTAAGCGGCTTCTCGCAGAGCAGCATTCGCCTGCCAGATTGCCCCATTTTCCTTGCTGTCCGCCCGGATGGCGGAGTCCACAGCCCGCTTGGTCAGTTCCCGCGCCTTGCCCAGATGACCGCCATACGCCTCGGTGTCGGATGCCAGCGCAAGTCCACAGTTCTCGTATCGGGCTTGCCCGCAAACCACTGTTGCTGTTCCGCCATCGCCGCGGAGTCCGCCCCGAGAAAGGCAAGAGCGTAGAGAGCATTGTGGAGTATGTAATCATCCAGTTTTCGCGCCTGCGCCTCGTGGATGATCTGCCGCGCTTCGTCGAAGCGCTGCAAGGCAAGGGTGTTGTTGGCGAGATTCGCGTATGAGAGCTACACTGATCCGGTGCAAGGCGCAGGCCTTGCCGTGTGACCTCCGCGGCTTTCTCATACTGCCCCTGCTGCGGCGTACACGATGCCCAAATTGCCGTACGCTGCGGTAGTCCCGCGGGTAGCTCTCAATCTCCTCCTGATACGTCTGGGCCGCTTTATCCAGTTCCCCGGTTACATTCTGATAGTAGTCGGCGGTGATCGCCAGCTTTTCCCGCTCGCTGGCATGTTCCCGCAACTGGAATGCCTTGGTGAAGTACTCGCTGGCCCGCCCTAGCTCGCCGAGACTGAAGTAGTCGTTGCCCACTGCCCAGTAGCCCATGGCAAAATTCGGATCAAGCTCGATGGCACGTTGATCGTAAGGCAGGGCTGCGGCGGAGCCTTTCTCGTTATCGGCCTTTCGGCCAAGGCTGTACGCTTTCAGAGCTTCGAGCGAAGACGTGGTGGCCTGCTGCCAGCGGAACATCAAACTTCTGCACCGTCGCCAGCGATTCGCCCAACTCGTCGCGCAGCTTGGATGCCGCCTCGCCCAGCGCGTCCAGCACCTTCTCCTTGGACGCCGCCGTCACCTGCTCCTCGGCCAGCGGGTCTCCGCTCTGGCAATTCACCGCCTTCAATCCCAGCACATATTCGCTGCCCAGACTGGCAATCGATCCGGCAATGTAAGCCTTGCTGCCCGCCCGCTGGCAAAGCTCGCGGGCCACCTCGGGCGTGAGTTTCGTGTCGGCCGGACGGGTCATCAGTTGCAAGGTCGCCGCGACCTTGCTCTCGGAGAGCACATTCAGAAACGGCGACTGGTTGCAGAGAAACGCTGAGCGCCGTCTTCAGCGTGTCGTCGAAGACCGCATCGCCCGTGCTGTTGGCGAAATCGGCGAGAACGATGGTGTCTTTCTCGGTCAGGCGGTGCGTGGTCTGGCGTGAGCGGAAGTAGAACGCTCCCGCGATTGCAACCGCGACAAGTAGCACGGCGGCGGGAACCAGAATCTTCCAGAGTTTCCTGCCCGCGACGGGAACTTCGGCCACCTTCACCGCGCTCGATGACGGAGACGGAGCAAGCGCAGGCGAGGAGCCGGATGCTGGCGACGGCGGTTGGGCGACCTGAGCAGCCGCTTTCCTGTGCGACCGCGACCGTGCCGGAACTCGCAGCTGCGACTCGTCCCGTCTCCGTGTCCCGCTTCAGCCGTTGCAGGTCGGTTCGCATCTCGGCGGCGTGCTGATAGCGCAGATTGCGGTCTTTCTCCAGCGCCTTGTTGATGATGTCGTTCCAGCTTCGGCGGGCACGTCGGGATTCAGCCGCACCGCAGGCGGCGGAGTCGCGATCCAGAATGGCGTTGAAGATGACCGCAGAACTCTCGCCACGGAACGGCAACTGCCCCGTCGCCATCTCGTACAGCACCGCTCCGAACGAGAACAGATCGGTGCGGGCGTCCAGTTCCTTCGCCCGCGCCTGCTCCGGCGACATGTAGGCGACGGTGCCGAGCGTAGAGCCGGGACTGGTCAGATGCTCTCGCGTCCACCGACTCGTCGGCGGTGCTCAGTGCCGCAATGCTCGCTCGACGAACTGCTGCAGGCGTGACCTTCGCCAGCCCGAAATCCAGAATCTTGGCGTGTCCGCGCTTGGTCACGAAGATGTTGGCAGGCTTGATGTCGCGATGGACGATGCCTTCGGCGTGGGCAGCATCGAGTGCGTCGGCAATCTCGATGGCGAGCGACAGAATCAGTTCGGTCTCCAGCGGTCGTCCTGCGATGCGGTGCTTCAGCGTCAGCCCGTCCAGAAACTCCATGGCGATGAAGGTTCGCCGTGCTGGTCGTCAATCTCGTAGATGGTGCAGATGTTGGGATGATTCAGGGCGGAGGCAGCTTGCGCTTCGCGCTGGAAGCGGGCTAGAGCCTGCGGGTCTTTGGCAACGTCGTCGGGCAGGAACTTCAGGGCGACAAAGCGGTCCGAGCTTGATGTCCTCGGCCTTGTAGACCACACCCATCCCGCCGCCGCCGAGCTTCTCGACGATGCGGTAGTGCGAGATGGTCTGGCCGATCATAGAATCGAGCCATGGTAGGTGGGGTGTGAGTGCAAGTCAATGAAAGCCCGTGGAGTTCGCGGTGTCTAAAAAGGGTTGTTGGCGTAGACATCGCGATTACACCAATCACGGGACTATTGGTGTAATCGCCTAATTTTGTCAACTTATTCAGTGCCGCATTAATTGGTCGATGGTGTCGGTCAGATTGCCAAGAGTTACCCGACAGGGGTCATCGTTCAGTGGCCGCCGAAAGTTTGTGATGAATTTTTGGGCGCTGTTTGGACCCGTTTGAAATAAGGTACTAAAGAGATGTCCCCACGCAGTCGTGGCATTGCCGCCGAAGTCGTTCGTTGTACCCGGAATCAGTCCTCCGCCGAATTGCCAGCGGCAAGTGCCGTCGTGGGGATCCTCGCCGGTTGTATAGAAAGGATAGAATTGCATTCCTTGGGCGGGCACGCTACAGCCTGCTCCGGTAAGGCCATTGCAATTGGGATCGAAGGAGGGGATGTCGGTCTCAAAGGCCACCTGATCGTAATTCCGCAAATCTCCGTTCGCACTCAAGAAGAGCGGGCTGGTGAAACGAATGGGCTGGGGATGCAGCCGCCGGTCTTTGCTAACGTTGTTAAACGTCCCCGGCCAGTTCAGCCCGTAAGATTGGCCGTCAAAGTCCAGATCGTCCTGGAGGCAGCCTCCAACCTGAATGAATGGAGGTCCCGGAAGAAATGGACCGCCCGGGGAGATGCAGATCGTATCGTCCGCATCCAGACCATCCGAACCCTCCTGAATGCCCGGCACAAGGCAGTTCAAGGTATTGGGATCGGCGGCATCACAAAACTCAAAGTGGCCAAGTTCGTCAGAAAAGGTGGTATTGTCGGTGCCACCCGCCCAGGGCGTATTCGTATGCAAACTAGAAGTCGAATACATCGGGTGGAAGTCATAGGGCGCGACCTTACATGTACGCGAGTCCGGCTGATAGAGCACCTGGCCGAAACCATTATGCTTGCTCGACACCATAGAACCGGATTGTCCATTGGTCAGATCGGCCAGGATTACTTCCAGCCCGTCGCTCTTGTCATGCAGAATGATCAGGATCTGGTCACCCGGAGCCATGAAAAGAACATTATTCAGGTCGAACTTGTTCCGGCCAAAATTCACTCCTAGAGGATTGGACGGTGTGAGGGGTACGCCATTCTTGGTAATCACTGCAAAGTTGACCGGCTCTTCGCCAACCCTGTTCAGGCAGTCCTGATTGTTAGGAATACCCGTGGCGCCACTCAGCCCAAGACTATCAATGTTCAGCGCCGAGAAGTAATTGTTCGCGTCAATAAGCTGCGGTGAAGCGACCCAGCCGGGAGGGTAAAATTGCAGCTCCATGAAAGCGGTGCCAGGATGCTTACCAATAAAGTGATCTGAATTGGAGTTGGCGCTGTCAAAAATATTGTCGTCTGTGTCAGGCACACAGGTGTTGGTGAATTCCGGATAGGACTGACTATCACACATGTTCATCCCAATCCAGAAAGCTACATGCAACTGGAAATTGAATGTTCCACCCCCGTCTTGAACGGGAGGTTTCGGTGGGTCAAGGGGCAGCGTGAGTAAATAAACGCCAGAGTTGCCGGATCCGGGGACGTTCGAGTAGAAGTTTATCGCCGGCTCATCATGACCGATGTATTTGGTCACATACTCGCTGTGAACGTTCACTTCCCGGCAAAAGCCGAAATCTGACGTGGGGCACTTGAACTGAACAATTTTGCTATTCTGTTTTAAAGTGGTCTGGGCTGAGGCGGTCGAAGCAAAAAAGGCTGTCAGTAACGCCAGCATAGAGGAGAAGTACAGCATCTTGCGCATATCGCACTCCTAAACCTGCGACTTCGAACCGTGCAATTGGCCTGTTTGACCCAGTTTCTCTCTGGAATCTCCTTCATGGTCCGCGAAAACGGCATCGAGTGTACACCCACTTCCACCTGTTCTGTGTCATGGTAGTAATTCTCATCTTTCGCGCCTTCCGTCTCGGGGCGTATACGAGATATAAGCACTTGGATGTGCGGCCTTCTTGAGGAGCAAAGCAGACTCTTAAACAGCGGGAGGATATGCGGTCGCGTTCTGCACGGAGTGGCTGCACAATCTGCTCGATTGGCATGGCGCGGATTGTAGCACGCCCAAACCTGCCCCTAACTAATCTACCCAGTCCTTAAAACCACTAGAGACTGCTGGAGAGTTCCGCGAGAGGCACATGCTCCGGTATGGTTGGGGATACCTACGCACGGGTTGCGGATGCCCGCTCACCTAATTGCTTTGCCGGTGCTAGCAAGATCAGGGCTGCATCGTCCAGACCCAGATCTTCCTGATCGCCGTGTGGCTGCTGATGCCCTCGTTCGGAGAAGAGCCAGACGCTGCCGGGTCTGTTTGTCCGCCGCTGTGTTGAAGAAAAGGGGCCCGCAAGAACTTTTGTGGCCCCTTTTATTTGCAGCCGGCCCGCCTAAAACCACTCAGGGGCCGATAGTCTCGGCCAGAGGTTGCCCCTGCCGGCCTTTCGATTCATCGGGCGAGAAGCGTCAGCTAGCCACCGCCTCTGACCGCCGCCTTCTTGGCCGCCTGTATCGACGGCCTCACGGCCATGCGGTGCGACAGGGCTGTCGCCACTTTGTTCGACAACGCCGGCTTGACGGACGACTTGGTGGCCGGTTTCAAATTCGAAGTTGCGGTTGTGGCCAGAAGGGCACTCTTTACAGCGGACCGTTGGCTGATCAATGATTTCTTCTGAACTGACATGACGTCCTCCGTCAAAAGTTGGATTTGATTTCTCAACCGGGTCTCATCTGCCCACTCTGTCCGGTCTTGTTTGGGTATAAGCAAGCCCCGTGCCAAACCGTCCTGCCTCAGGCCTAGTGGAAAAGGCCAATAAATTCAATCAAATAGGCTTGACGGGCTTGTGGAAATTTCCCCGAAACCAAGAGCGACGGTTAAAAATTGACCCTTCAGGGTTAAAAATTAACCCTTCGGGGTTAAAAATTAACCCTTCGGCACAAACTTCCGGCGTGGGTGACCCTTGCAGACGTGACCAAAGTCAGCCAAGAGTCGGACTCCCCTGCGATCATTTTGCGCTCAATATGGGGCTCGGACAGGGCTTGCACTCGTCTGCTATGGGCGAGCGGTTTATTCCTGATGGCGGCGGGCCCACACACCCCACCGTGTGTAGCGTTTGTGATTGGAACCTCCGTCGTAGCGAACATCTTCTTGTACTTGGGTATTGGCCTACTCGTCTGTGTCGCCGCGTCTTGGGCCCGTCAGTGTTCATGGGGCAGCAGACACAGGAACAGGCTCTGGGTCTTGGGAATATGCACCGGATCCAACACGTCGACCCAATGAGGGGATATAGGGGTGCAAAACCTTCACCCCTATCGGCCGCGAACCGCCGTCTGCATAAATTTATGCTTAACCCGAATTTCTAATCCATATTTATGGGACTAAACCGCACACCAACCGCTATCTTGGAAGCGCGTGGCTCGTTCATCAGCCATAAGAATCGCAAGGACGCCCGGGCAGGAGAACCTGTCGTGACGAAGAAGCTCGGCAGTCCACCAAAGACTCTCACGGACGAGCAGAAGCAGACCTGGCGAGAGTTCGCGAAGATGGTTCCGGCGGGTGTGGCAACTTATTCGGACCGTTGGGCCGTGGAAATCGTGGTCTGTGCTATGGCGAAGTTTAGGGCAGGCACTATCACTGGAGCTGAGAGATCCCAGCTCACCAGCTTGCTCTCTAGATTTGGATTAACGCCAGCGGACCGCAGCCGAGTAGTCGCCACGCTTGCGCCCAAGCTGGACGACGAATGGTCAGACCTGGATGAACCGTAACAGTTGAGCAATTAAGGAAGGAAAACGGACCGGTCGTTGGTGCGTGGACGAGTCGATTTTGCCCGCAAAGCATTGACTTGCCTAAAACTGACCATTCCGCGCAGTCGAACAGTCCTTTGGCGAGATGCCATCAAGTAGTTGCTGCAAGAGGGGCTAGGCACAGCGTTTCATCATATCCGACAGTTCTTGCCTAATCCCCAGAAGTCTTCCTTCCCGTAAAGCGTGAGCCGATTTATCCAGCGTGGTATGCCGACTCTTAACCCAATACCGGGCATTTATGACTCTTATTTCGTCCATCACCTGCCTCATACTGGCGAGGCGCTCCGAAATGTGGTTCGTATCCATCATGACTACGATCATACGCTGTTATCATGACGGGCGTTGGACAGCACAGAGCAGATCGAAGCTCCCGAACTCGACGCAGACATTTCACGCTGAGAAACGTTATCCTCTTAGCAGTAGACCGGGACCAAAATGCGAGATCAAGACTGGATTAAGGCGCTTGCTGACGACACGAAAGTGAAATTCACGTACCAGGAACTGCCAGACGGCGGGGCGTTCATAACTGCCCAGATTGAAGGAAACAGAGTCGTTTACTCAGTCTTGTTGACCAAAATAGAGAAACCCCTGAGCCGGGAGACAGTCGAAAGTCATTTCGATGGTGAGCTGTCAAAGAGGTAGCAATTTGCCCGTTAAGGCGTCGGCCTGGCATCGCCTCGCCCATTCCCCTGAGCCCTCTGCCCCATGCAGCGTCAGACCTTGGACAGTGCGCCAGCGTGCCGACTTCTCCAGGGCGTCCTTGTTACAGTGGGCCGCATTGTGGTTGAACCATCAAAACTTCGTGAAGACACCATTGACAGTCTTCTCGATAGAATCGGTATCCTTCGTGAGCAATTAATATCCATCGAACGATCCCTTGAGAGGATGAAGAATTCCCAGCCTAAAAACCTGCACCGTCGCGATCAGCCGCCAAATCCTTAGATTTCCTCAGCAATCGCAGTATTCAAGACACCGCCAATCTCGCGCCGAACCTTGACAACAGTAGCGCCCAAGCCTAGCATTGTTATTGAGCAAGCTACCTCTTCTTACTCTTTCAGGTCCCCTGAACTAAGTCAGCCCATCTGAAGATGTCCTTCTTAGCAACTCCAACCTTAAGGAGGTTGCCATGTTTGCACGTAATGTCTCTATTCACTTGAAACCGAATATGCTTTCCGATTACACGCGGACATTCGAGAAGGAAGTTCTTCCTTTGCTACGTAAACAGAATGGTTTTAAGGACGAAATCACCTTTTCCAGTCCCAGCGGTACGGAAATCACTGCCATCAGTCTTTGGGACAACAAAGCCAATGCAGAGGCCTACAACACTAAGGCCTACCCAGAAGTGTTGAAAACTTTGGGGAGA
Source organism: Terriglobia bacterium (assembly GCA_963734265.1). Classification (GTDB taxonomy): domain Bacteria; phylum Acidobacteriota; class Terriglobia; order Terriglobales; family Acidobacteriaceae; genus JAIQFF01. Next base: position 19,815 of record CAVTGN010000002.1, on the reverse strand, counting down.
TTTATCGACGGAACTCCCAAGGTTCAGGCCGGTGACGTGATCAACTCCACGTTCCATAAGATTGCAGCTGCAGCCGCCGTATAGGGTCGGTGGAGCTGTTCGCACGAGAAGACGGTTAACTCCGCCTTCTCGGTCTTTATCTATCTCGTTCAGATCTCCCGATGCCAAACGGAGGAGGCCCACTATGAGTACTGGTATTTGCAAGTCTCCAGACAGCAGATATTGGAGAGCGCTTTACAAAGCTGCAGTCTCTGAGATTGGTAACAGCAAACTGCCCGAGCGCATTGCCGAAGCAGAGAAGGCGGTTGTGCTAAGAGCGCGGGAGTTGTTTCAGGCTGCCGACGACAACGGCGAAGAGAAAGAGGCTCTAGAGGACGCGATGTATGCTTTGCACACTTTAGGAAGCAACTGTCAGATGCAGTAAGTGCCGCCCCGAAATCGCGACGTTTCCGAGCTGTCAATTGAGTTCTCCCTCGCTGCTTTTTCGTGACTCCCGTGCGGCGTTCACGAGCCGAGCGAAGCGCTAAAAAAAGTTCCATGGCCTATTCGCCCAGCACAGACTCGTGTGCAGAACCTCGACGTCTTTAAAGAAATTTTCCCGAGATTACCACTTAGGCACTGTGTGCAATTGTGTATGACCTATATTGACCAGCGGAGCCAGATTCCTGAGCGGTAAGATTTAGCCTCTTTTTCTAGAGAACGGCAGTTCCGCAGATGAATTGACCGGGCCAAGGAGACGGATGGCGAAACATGCTCTCGGTTTCAGTTCCTCAGTGTTCCGCAAAAAGTTCCGTGCTGGAATGACTGTGCGGAACTACCGAGACAACGAGGTCATTTTTTCGCAGGGTGATGCAGCCGATGCAGTGTTCTACGTCCAGAGTGGCACGGTGAAACTCACGGTAGCCGCCATGCGGCGCAAGAAAGCTATAGTTGCTGTCCTGCTGCGGGGTAGCTTTTTTGGCGAAGGCTGTCTAGGCGGGCAATCTCTGCGGATTTACACGGCGAGATCAATTGGGCCCTCCAGCATCACTCGCCTGCGGAAGGAGAGCGCGGTTCGGGCGCTCAAGCGAGACCCGCAGTTTGCAACGCTGTTTGTTGCATATTTGCTTTCCCGCGTCATTCGAGTAGAGGAAGACTTGGTAGATCAATTCTTCAATTTCAGCGAAAAGCGCCTGGCAAGGGTCTTGTTGCTGTTTGGGCAAATAATCAAGGAATCAAAGCCGGAGCACCCCCTGAAGGTGAGCCAAGCAACCCTCGCGGAGATGGTTGGTACCACCCGCGCAAGGGTCAGTAAATTTATGAGTGCGTTCAAGAAGAAGGGCTTCGTCAGCTACAACGGCGGTTTGCAAATAAATAGCGCAGTTATCAGCGGCTTTCTGCAAAGTCGGCCCATGTCCGTTGTTACGAAAGCGTAGGCCGTCCACATGAGGGAACTGGTCTAGTTGACCACCTTTTGTACATGGAGGTTTGTGTGACAAAACCACTCAGCCCGAAGCAGGTACTCGCTGTTCGCTGTCCGACTTGTGGAGCCGCTCCGGGGGAGAAGTGTGAGCTCAGCACTGGTCAAACCCGCACAGACCCGCATCGTGATCGCCGATTGGTAGCAAAAGATCAGCCTTAGCACGATCTCGTAGCACGCTGGACTCTCAGTCAAGACAGATCCGATCCGGCCAAGTTTACAACGTTGGGCGGCCCCCTAACGTCGGGCTATTGCCCGAAGATTGCAGGATCTTGAACACGACAGCGACCATCACGCGGAGAGTTTTCGCTGGTCAGATTTGCTCATGGCTGCTTATTTCCACAGAGCAATATTGACCAGACTGCATTCTGAGCATCCCCTATCGTCTCTCTACCCTCATTTCAAATACTGCTTTGAAGAAATCAGGTTTCGCGTGAATGACGGTAAATCTCAACCTTGGTATGGGCTATACGCTTCTGCCGTTCTTGAGTTAGAACCCAAGCAAGTCACTGAGCGCGTGGATGCGGCTGAAGCTGCGATTCATGGTCGCCTGCGGGATTTGCAGTACGATAGTGACCATCACGAAGAACGGCAACTCATGAAAGACGCGCAGCGTACCCTATCGTTTTTGCGTCGCTGTGCTTAGCTCAAATGGAATTGTGGTTGACAAAGGCGAAGCCCAAGAGAAAGACTGCTGGCCATAGAAATTGGGCCTTTTGAGACACACAAGAATTAAGGAGTGCTTCATGAGGAACAGCCGATACTCTCTTCAGGCGGCAGTTGTATGCACTTTGGTATGCCTCACGCTGTTGAGTGCCTATGCACAGGATACAAAACCGAGTCCTTACGTAGGCACATGGAAGTTAAACGTGGCAAAGTCGGACTTCGGGAAGATGCCCGCTGCGTACATTCCGAAAAGTGAAACTCTGGTGATAATCGCAGGTAATTCGGATGATGATAGGAAGTTCACGTTGCGGGGCGTCGGTGCGGACGGCAAACCCTTTCAAATGTCGTTCGATGGGGCTGCGGATGATAAACCCCGTCCGACGGGCAACCCTGATGGAGGCTCTTTTGCCTTTCTGAAAAGCGGTGGGTGGGAGGCAAGGGATAAAAGCGGCAATGTAGTAGAGACAGGAACATCGGTCATCTCAGACGATGGCAAGACGCTTACAAATAAGGCAGTTCACAAGACCCCGAATGGGGACGTCACCACTACCATGGTCTACGACAAGGTGAAATAGGATCAGCTTCAAACGAGATGCGGATACGCCGACCGGGAGGTTAGACCTGGGAGGGTCTTACCTAGAGAACGGCCCGGGTAGTCGCTTCCCAGTCGGTCCATCAAACACCCCAACGTGGCGATCACATTGTGTCGGGGTGTTTTACAATCCACGACCGAGGGGCTCAAACAATGGCGAACGTGTCTTCAATATTTAGTCAATTGAAGCGGGAACGTGACCGCGTTGCAAAACAGTTATCAGGTATGGACGCTGCGCTTAGGGCATTTGCGGGTGTCTACAGCAACGGGCAGCCGAGTCGAAAACGGCGGAAGATGAGTGCCGCTGCTCGGGCGAAGATCGCCGCAGCACAACGACGACGTTGGGCCAAGGTGAGGAAGTCCAAGGCTTAACAGATGCTGAGAGCGGCACCCATCAAGTTTCCCACTGGTGACCGCAACGAGCACACATCCAACGTTTGTCCCAACTGGCTTGAGAATTTGCCAGTTGGTCTGCTGGTTTCATCGCGCCAACGCCACCCAGAACAAACAAGGAACTTAGCAGGCCAATACTAATTGCCAGTCCTTGCGTCCCTTTGTGCGAGCCAATCATCAGCGCAAACAGTAAACCGCATACTCCTAGAACAATTAACAGATATGCACCGCTGTTGGAGGGGCGTGCGGGAAGGCTTGAAACCAAGTCTGACTTATATGTGCTGGTTGAGGTCCACACTGAGCGTCTGCAAAACCCGACTGTGTTCCTGCGTCTAGTTCCTTCAGTGATTGCCATTGACACAGGTTTAGTTCTTATCGACCCACAGCTTGGACATTTGAACTTGTCAGTCATTTCAATCGAGCATCACTCTATCAGTGACGCTTGCAATTGGGTATCGCACCGGGGAAGATGCTGGATCACCGTGTCAAGAAGAGCGAAGACTAACTAGCCTTGTCAGGCGACCAAGCGCAGGATAACATTCCACCATGGAAAGAGAGTGCCCAAGCTGTCATAAGACCTATCAAGTCTTAGGCGCAGAACCGCCAATTGGCGTGGGTATGGTGCGCAATCTGAGGCACAAGTGTGGAGAACTGATAATGACTATTCAAGGTAACTGCAAGATCGAGTGCTTTACGCAAGGAGCAGACGGAAAATTCGAGCCTTCTTCGATAGAATGCTTTCTCGATCTCGCCGACTCCGCTGAGTGATTGTCAACAATGCGGATACGGTAGATAAATTGGAGCGGGTTCCTGCACCAACTCGTTACGTGGTAATCACCGCATACCGTACAACCTGATTCTCACATCAGCGTCGTCAATGGACCACCTTCGCTAGAACACCTTCGTTTTGCCGTTGTGACCGTTGCCGTTGCTTGTGTCTTGCCCGGGACCGTTGTGGGTACCGTACAATCCATCCAACACAAAGGCATTTGTTCTTATCCTGCCCATCTGTTCATAAATAAACTGGCGAAGGTCAGCTACATCGAGTACACGACTCCCGCTATTAAGATGCGCGTACATCAGATCTGCTCTGAGGCTTTCCAGGACCGAGAGCGCGATTTGTCTTTGGTTTACATCCATGACACCCACCTGCGAATAGCATTCTAGGCATAGCCAAAATACCTTTCTAAGGGATATTTAATCTGTGCAATTGTGATCACATAAAGGGCGAGCAGTTTATACAAAAGGTTCCCGTCAGCGAATACCTTTCCTCCGATTTCCGCGAAGCGGTCCTCTTGCGCCTCGACGATCTCTTCTGTACCACCAAGTTCCGATGTGCACGAGAACGACGGCCAGCAAAAGAATTAGCAATACCGGAATGATCGTTCCCATAATGACTCACGATGGTCTGCGAGGTAGTTAGGCCGCGTTGCTCTCCCCGAATGTCTCAGGAATTGTCTCGACGGCGATGGCCCGCAGTTAGCGTATGTGATCCCTGATAGCGGCTTTCAGTTCCGGCAGAATGGCGTCCAGTTCGCTCTGACTCTTGGCGGCGGTGGCCCGATCAGTGAGCCGACGTATGCGCTCTTCTATGCTGGACGCTGGCATGGTGCTTTTAATCCCTGAAATAGAAAGAGGGACGACTCCGCAGCGTGGGGGCATCCCTCAGTTGAAACATGCGTTTGAGGTGTGGTCAGGTTAAAATTCGGGTCCGGTATTGACCATCGGGTGAATCCGGTAGATCCGGGTGCGGGGACAATGTAGGGCGGACTGAGTTTTCACCCGCCTGCTGGATGAAAAATAGACACGGTGGGCAGCGGGCAAGTAAGAGTTACCTCTTGCTTTAAGCCAGATTTGCTCGTTTCATGCCGAACTTTCCTGTGCCGCCTCGAAAGCACGACTCATCTTGCACATAATACAGGGATGGTGCTGGCCGTGCTCTAGAGGAACAGTGTTCGATGGAAACAAGCATCGGGAGGAAGTCATGCTGAACGTAACCGTTGAGAACATAGGTGAATTGGCGGTCGTCGAGTGCGAGGGCAGAATTGTGCAGAGCGAGGCCGCTTTCAAATTGCGCGAAGCCGTGACCTCGCAAACAGACGCCCGGATCGTTGTACTTGAACTGTCGGAGGTGCATGCCATCGAAGGCGGCGGTCTGGGCATGCTGGTGTTTCTGCGACGATGGGCACGAGATCACAACATCCGGTTCTTGCTGTTCAATCCCTCCAAGTCAGTCCGCAACGGACTGAAACGTGCCAGATCGATCTCAGAGTTCTACATTCCCACAATAGAAGAAATGATGGCTCTCCTCGTGTACGCCAGTAGCCGACACGCGCTAGCTGCTTGAGCGGAGACCATTTCGCCACCCTGTGGGAAAACACTACCCGAATCGCATTGCTATTGCTGATGCCGAAGACTAGCCTTGAAGCAGGCCCTTTCGCGTCTCAATTGCTCGAAATTATTAGTGGAGGTGACCAATGACTCAGGGAATGGAATGGTTGCTGATTGCGTGGGGCATTGTGACTGGAATTCTCCTCATCCTCCTTTTCTACCGCAGTACCCTGACTAGGCAAGAGGACGACCAGCTTTTCATTGATGAGTCTTCCTCATCAAAGGCAACGGAACAAAGCCAACTGATCGCCAAAGTGAACAAGATAAATCCTCTGGTGAAACTGGTAGGCGCAACTTCGGGCCTGATGATCTTGGCAATCGCAGCTTGGGCTGTCTACCTTGGATTGAACTCGGTACAGCCATAAAGCCCAAGCGCTCCAAGAAGTAGAACGATTGTCCAGCAGAGAAACCTTGCCGGGCGAAACGGAAGGCCGCTGATTGGCAGCAGCGGCCCTAGTTGTTGCAACTTAATCCGGCTCTCTGCGATTCTTTTTTCGGGCACGCTTTCGCGCCAAAGCTTGCTTCAGTCGGCGCTTCTCGCCCGGCTTCAGGTAGTAGGAGTGACGCTTCACTTCCTTAATGATGTCTTCCGTCTGAACCTTGCGCTTGAACCGACGAAGAGCGCTCTCCAACGACTCGCCCTCTTGCAGTCGAACTTCTGCCAAATTCATCACCCAGAGCCAAGCCTACAAGCGTTCGAGTTCGGGGTTGATGGTTCTGTCTGCTTCCCCCACCAACATCCAGCTTGGTTTGCTTCTCCACGCAGCGGTGGTGATGACTGCCTTAAAATTGTCAGCTAAGTTCGACGCCTTCATCGAAGACGGGTTCAAGGTCGGTGTTAGGGGCGTTCCAGCCATGGGGTGGCCGAATCGGCGGGCAATCATCGGATTGATGCCGCCAACCGAGCTCGTGCTTCGACCTCGCAACGAGGCGCCGGAACGGTTAGGCGGTTGATCGCTGCGATAGTGCCCCTGAATTACGCAATTCCGCCACACAAACCGCCGAACTGCTCAACCTCGTCGTAATTAGGTCTTACTCTCACTAGTTCTGTCGTGGATTCGGTACGAGGGCATGCGCCACAATTTTCCACTCTCCACTTATTCGTTGCAGCACGATAAGATAGTTGCCCTCCGCAACATGACTTCGCACATCTTCGTTATACATCCCGGTGTCGTAGCCGATGTTCTCTGAGCCCTCGGAGTGCAAGCTCTGGACGATGTAGTTGCGCGCTTGAGCCGCAGTAATCGAACGTTGCAGGTCTGCTTGAATGGAGTCACGGTTGTGAACCGAGCCGCTCCTACGCATGAGCACGGCTTCGTCCGCGTAGAGGCCGGCGACTTTGTCTGCATGACCGGCGTTGAACTCCTGCACCCAAGTGTGACGGATTCTTTCGATTGCAGCAGCAAAATCCTCGCTCTTGCCAGATGCTCGGTTGGTCGCTGGCCTGCCGGGAGCTTGGCCCGAGGCAAGCGGGATGGCAAGAGCTATCAGCAGCAGTGCGATCCGGGAATCTGAGGTGCGCTTCATTATTCCCTCCTCGTTGCAGAATGGCAAAGTTGAGTTTGTGCTGCAACCATAATTAATCGTCGAGACATTCTGGAAAGGGTTTGACCGATCATGGAATGAGCCATGGTAGGTGGGGTACGAGGGCAAGTCAATGAAACGTGGTGAGTTGGCGGTATCTCAAAAGGGATGTTGGCGTAATATCACGATTGACCAACAAGGAAGTTCCGGTTAGGTCTAAGTCTCGAATCAGGAGGAACGCCGTATGTCGCACTTCGTTACGCTGATCCGCTACACCCAACAAGGAGCCGCAAAAATCAAGGAAAGCCCGGCGCGGCTCGACGCTGCCAAGAAGGCTGCAGAGAAAGCGGGAGGAACGATTCACGCCTGGTACTTGACCATGGGGAAGTACGACGCCGTGATCATCTCGGAATTTCCCAATGATGAGGCGAGTGCAAAATTCATGCTGGCCACGGGAGCGCTGGGCAACGTGACCACCCAAACCATGAAAGCCTTTACCGAAGGGGAATATCGGAAAATCGTCGCTTCGCTGTAAGGGTGTAGCAGCGAGAAGGGCGGTGCATCGTTACGGGAGCACCGCTTTTTTTTGGCGCTCAGAGCTGGCTACTGCAGCTTCGCGTACTCCGCCTTGGCTTGCTTGAGGATGGGGATGTCGGGATCGGCGTCTTTCCAGAGGGCGAAAAAGTCCTGATACTCAGCTCTTGCCTTTGCAGCATCCCCGGTCATCACATAGGCGCGACCCAGCCCCAGTTTTGCCAATGAATGCTCGGCAAATGTCGGGCGGATGCCAGGATGACCAACGATTTTCTGAAATTCCGCTGTAGCTGCGCCGCCTTGGTGTGCAGCCAAATAAGCTTCGCCTTTCAGATAAATGGGGTACAACGTTACCCCACCGGTCGACCCGAGTTCATAGGGCGCAGCAGGGGCGAGCGCTTCGAGTGCCTTGGTGGCGCTGCCGCTTTGGAGAGCAACGGCAGCACGGATCATCGGCAGGTATTCAAATTGCACGATCGTGTCTTCGGGGAACCGTTGGGCCAGATCTGCGGCCAGCCGGGTGGCTTGAGGGGCGTCACCCGCCAGGCCCAGCGCGATGGCCGATCCAGCCTCAACATTTCTGCCATCCGACAGAGCGAGAGCGGCTTGTGCTTGCTGCCTGGCTGGCCCCATGTTGCCGACCAGCGCTTCGCGAGCTGCACCTTCGGCCTCATAGGCCGCCGCCGTTTCTTTTTCATCTGTACGCTGTGCCGAGTCGGACGCACGCCGCAATAACTCCCGCGATTTGGCAAACTGCCCGCCATAGGCGGCGGTGTTGGATTCGGTGTCCAGAATAAGGTCTTCGAATCCCGGCTTTCCCATCAGCGCGGCGGCTTCACGCTCCATTCCTGCTGGGTCGTGTTGTAGGAAATCAATGTTGTAAAGGTTAAAGTGAATCAATGGATTGTCCAGATTGTGGGCTTGGGCCTCCTGTGCCGTGGCTCTGGCCTCGTCCAGACGATTTACCTGTACGTAGGAGCTGACGAGATTCGAGTAGGACAGCCCACCTCCGGGGTCGGCCTTCATCATGTCCAGCATGGCAGCCAAGGCCTTGTCGTAGTCACCCAGATAAAGGTAGATGATTCCCAGGTTGCCAATTGGAACATCGTCGCGTGGGTAGGTCTGCGCCCACAACTCATAGGTCTTCCGCGCTGCTTCCAGGTTCCCGGTGACGAAATTGTCATAGTGCGAGAGGATATAAAACTTTTCACGCTCGCTTACCCGTTCGCGCAGTTCGTATGCCTTGCGCGTAAATTCGGCGGCACGAGCGCTTTGGCGCAGGTTGTTGTAGTTGGTTCCCAGGCGCGCGTAGGCCATGGCAAAGTTGGGATCGAGGCTGATGGCCCGCTGGAACAATGAAATGGCACTCGAGGAGTCGTTCTTCGCCATCTGCGCTTGGTAACCCAGACTGTAGGCCTGCAGCGCCTCGAGCGATTGCGTAGTTACGCTCTCCGCCGGTGCGTCATACTTTTGTACTGAGGCCAGCGATTCGCCGAGCCTCTCGCGTATTTTCGTCGCCGCCTCGCCCAGCGCCTTCAGTACCTGCTCTTTGCCGCTGGCGGTGGACTGCTCGTCCGCCAGGACATCGCCGTTGCGGCAGTTCACAGCCTTTAGCCCCACGACATACTGGCTGCCCAGGCTGGAAATCGAGCCTTCGATGGTCGCGGTACTGGCGGTGCGCTGGCAGACTTCGCGGGCCAACTCGCGCGTGAGCCTGGCATCTTTAGGCTGGGCCATCAGAGCCAGCGTCTGCGCGACACGCTGGTCAGAAAGCAAGCGCAGAAATGGCGACTGCTCCAGTTGCGACGATAGCCCCTGCCGCAACGCACCGTCGAAGACTGGATCGCCGGTGGTGTTGGTGAACTCGGCGACATCGAACTCCTGGGGTAGCTCCGCGGGGGGATACCACCTAAACCAGCTCTCCTTGATCAGGCCCCCTCCGAGGGGAGAGGGCGACTGTTGATATTGTCCGGCGAAGTGATAAGAGCCCATGGTTGTGGCCAGCGCATCCAGAGTTTCCCGATTTTCGCGCTCGGGATGTAAAAGCTCACCCTCTCGCCTTCGGAATGTGATTGGATGTCCTAGCGGATTCTGGATGGTGTAGTCTTCGTCACAGTCGGCAATGGCGGGAAAGCGGAGGACGCGCCACTTTCCGTCACGAAGAAGGTGACCCATCAGATCATCTTCATGCAGCCGCTGCATGATGACGATAATTCGGCCTTCCCGCTTGTCGTTCAGTCGGGTCAACAGAGTGTGATCGAACCAATCGTTTACATTCTGCCGTTGTGTTTCCGATAGCGCTTCCTCCGGCTTCAATGGGTCATCAATAATCAGGTAGCCCGCGCCTCGGCCCGTGAGAACGCCGCCCACCGACGTTGCCAGGCGAAACCCTTTTTTTGTTGTGATGAGCTCCTGAACGCTGGGGCGTTGCGACACAAGTCGGGTATTAAAGATTTCTTTGTACATCTGGCTCATCATCAGGGTACGGCAATCGCTGGCCAGTTTGTTGGACAGATCTTGTGCGTAGCTGGCGCAAATGATTTGTGCGCTGGGATCGTGACCGAGCAGCCAGGCAACATAGGCCAGGGACACGCAGTGACTTTTCAGTGATCTCGGACCAATGTTGATGGCCAAATACTTGAAGATTCCACGCCGTAGCTGTTCCAGTTCATGGGCGATTACTTCGAGGTGCCAGTTGTGCTTGAATTCGGTGGTGGGATTTAATTCAATAAAACTGCGGTGGATGAATGCCATAAAGTCATTTCTCAGCAGCGCTGCATACTCCCGCTTAGTCACTATTGGGTTCATGATCGTCCTCCGCCTTTATAAACTGTCGGTACCGCTTTAGAATGTCGATCAGGACTTCCTGATCTGGCTGCTTGAGAGGCTCAGGGGATGGACTCTCTTGGGCTGTGATCTGCTGGGCGATGGCAGTCATCTGCAGCATGTGTGCAAGTGCGCGCAAGTCCCCAGAGGCGGCTTGATTGACCAATTGTTTTAAAGCCGCTTCGAACTTAGTGATCGTCTTCCGCCTTCCGTTTTCGTTGATCACTACTTTTTCGCGCAATGTCTTCATCAATACGGTTGCGACATTGAGGCTTCCCTTGGGCCTGCCCTGTGGGTTGCCAGACTGCCCCGGTTGGAAGCGCGACTTTGCTGGGGGTTTACGGTATCCGACCGGCCCGTTGTTATCCCTCATACTTTTTCCCCTGGACCTCAGCGAAGGACAGCATTGATCTTTTCTGAATTGCCGCTTTGCCGGTATATTCTTGCCAGCGTCGGATGGCGAGATCTACGTAGAATGGATCGAGCTCGATGGCATAACCAACACGGCCTACGCGTTCAGCGGCGATCAGCGTCGTTCCGCTTCCGACGAAGGCGTCTAAGACAATTTCTCCGCGCGCTGTACAATCCATGATCGCGTCGGCGACCATTGCGACCGGTTTGACTGTAGGATGGAGACGGACGAGAGGACTCTGCTGCTTGTTCCCAAGCTTGGAATTAACTCGGGGATAGTTCCACACGTTGGTTCGGTAGCGGCCGAACTGGCGAAGTTGAATATTATTTTGCTGCTTGTCGGCTCCATTTTTGTACACGAACACCAGTTCGTATTGGCTTCGGTAAAGCGTTCCTTGTCCGCCACTCTCCTTAACCCATACACAAATGTTCTTGAGCTCGGAGTAAATTCCCTCAGTGGCGGTTTGTAATTCTTTGATGTGGCACCAATCGATACAAATGAAGTGGAGTGAACCCGAGACACTGGCACCCGATAAATGCCGAAGCACCGTGGACAGAAATCCCGTGAACTCAGAGTGATGAACTCTGCCGAAGCCTGTGACATACCCGTCGATTGGATCGTTAAACGGGGGATCGATGAAAACGGCCGCGGCCTGACCACCGTCCATTAACGAATGGTAGGTTTGCTCGTCCAGAGCATCGCCGCAGATAAGCCGGTTGTCCCCAAGGAGCCACAGGTCGCCAGGTTCGGAAACTTGGAGCGTTTCGTCAACCTCAGGAATCTGCTCCGCGGAGTTCTCTCCGTCAACTGGCTGACCGGCCGATTCCTCGAGCATCAGGTCGATTTCCCCAATTTCAAAGCCCGTAGCCTCGAGACTGAAGTCGAGATCAAGCTCCGAAAGATTCTTGAGCTCTTCCGCTAGTAACTGATCGTCCCATGTCGCGATTTCTGCCAGCCTATTGTCGGCAATCATGAAGGCGCTGGCCTGATTCTTGGAAAGGTGCTCCTGGCAGATGGTGGGAACAAGTTTTATGTTAAGGAGTTTGCAGGCAGATAGACGACCGTGGCCCGAGATCAGTCTCGAATCGCGATCGACGAGAAATGGCACATTGAACCCAAAGGCTGTGATACTGTCGGCGATCTGTTGGGTTTGCCGTTTCGAGTGAAGCCGTGGGTTTTTTGGATCGACCTGAAGCTCTTCGATCTTGCGATAAATAACCGTTAGGTTGGAAAACGATGAATTTACAGTTTCACCGACTTTACGAGTGGACGAAGTCATGCAAGATTCTCCTTAGGCATTTTGGGCGCAGCTCAACGCTCCCGTCGGATCAGCACCACGGCGCGAGAAGGCGCACCAAACGAATGTCAGTCCGCACGCTGCGATGCAATGGAGCCACGCGGCAGCGCTTGTGTGAAATGTGACTAAGTGTTTTTAGAAAGGAGCCCCGAGCGTCCCACCCGGCTCCGTCGTCTCAGGTTGGGCCATCCCGGCCCGGGCATACGCACCAGCGTGCCCCTGATGAGGTTAGACTGCGAGACAACTCTTGGAGCATCCCGTTCCTCGAGTTGGCACGACAGCTACAGACAAATTACTCTGAAAGATAAACAAAAGGGCAGTGACTTCTTCGGCACCTTCGTCACGTCGGCAACCGCCCACGTTGAGGCAATCCTGGAAGGACGTCAGCCGCTTGCTTTAAAGTTCAAGAATCTGTACAACCATGTCCCGCTGAATTGGTCCCCATCGTTCGGGGTGTGTCTCTCCTGCAATGAATCGTAATCAGGTGGTCTAGTTCCCTGAACGTTCCTGATCGTCCCTGTTACGATTTGGACTGAACCGGCTACTTTCCACAGCGAAATCTGCAGCCTAGATAGAGAAAACGTGCATTTTCGAGAGCAGAAATCCACAAATTCCCTGTATTTTTCCCTGTTAGCAGGGAATTTTGGCGGAGAAGGGTTAGCGCGAGACTGCGCGCTCCGCCAGAGTCCTATCTAAGACCGTTGGGGGACCGGTTACCCCAAACCCGGCTACCCAGAAAATCCTGATTTCTTCCAGTTCGCCAGTATTGACCCTAAACAGGAGAAATATATGGCGAGAGAAACTGTTGGTCTCTACATTCGGTTAAGTAGCGTTCGCACCTACCGGAAGGTCAATCCAAAGTCCAAAACCCAGCCCTCAGGCACGTTCTGCCTGAGGTACAAGCAACACGGCAAGCGTATTTGGCGAACCATGGCTGGTTGCGGTACTCCCGCAGGAACTCAGTGCGACCGACGGATCGGGGAAACTGCAAGGGACGATCCACATGTTTGCCGAAGACGGTGTGACCCCGCTCGCTACAGGGTCGATCGACTTGAGCGCCGGGAAGGCTTACGCGCTGGTAGTGCAGTAGAAAAGCTTGAAGTAAATCGATGCTCCGTCCTTCACAGTAATAAACTTCCGCCCAACCTGTTCGGACTGTGGGCGAACTGCCCGCAATCAGAGGAAGGGGTTTCCTACCAAATCAGTTTCAATCCGAATTGCACCTGCCGCGATGTGGTTGAGGTGCTGGTAATCGCCCCTGCGGTTCCCGAAACTCCGGAAGGGGTGAACACGATCAGATTCGGAGTATTGAAATTAGCTCGATTCAGGAGGTTAAAAATCTCCGCGCGAAACTGCAGGCTCAATCGTTCGTGAATCGATGTCTCTTTCAGCGCCGAGAAATCCCAGGTCGCAAGTCCTGGACCAATGAACGTGTCTCGCCCAAGATCCCCGTAAAACCCGCTGTTTGCCGGCGGCTGCAAAAACGCATTTGGGTTAAACCATTGATTGGGATTGCCCAGAATCACCGGTCCGGTGAAGTCCGGATTTCGAAACGGCCGCACCGGATTTCGCGTGTCTCCGTTGTTCGCTGGGTTGTAGCTGAGCTGCGGTGTGAAGGGAAATCCATCCTGAAGCGTGACGATACTGTTCACCGACCATCCGCTCACCAGCGCGTTCCCCCAACCTCCCAGATCGCTTGCCAGCGCTTGCCCGCGACCGAAGGGCAGCGCATAGATGGCGCTAATCACGCCGATGTGCCTGATGTCATATCCGGCGAGGCCGTAATCCGCTTGCAGGTTGAAGGGATTTGACGTCAGCGCGGGCGCGTTCGCTGAGGTCGTGGCGTTCAGCGAATCTCCGTTATCCAGCGCTTTTGACCAAGTGTAGACTCCGCGTAAACCCACGCCGTGGCTGAAGCGGTGATTTGCGTCCACCTGCAGCGCGTTGTAGTTGCTGTTCCCCAGCGAGAACCAGGTCCACGTGTTCGCCAGTGTGGGATTCGCCTTGGGCCTTCCCGCAGGAATGTAGTAGCTTCCCGCAGGAACTGGAGCATTCTTCAACGCACCGGGGAACGTACTTGGGTAGTCGGCGGGACATGGCGCTGCGGGACAAATCGTCGGAATTGGCTCGTTGCCGTCTGCACCGATAATTTCGTGATAACCGTGAGATCCGACGTAGGCCACGCTCAACGATGTATTCGGCGTAACTTCCTGTTGCACTCTGAGCGACCATGAGATCAAAGTCGGTGTCTTCATGTCCGGCTGAACCCCGCCGGGCACCAGCAGCGCCTTCGCAGGTACCGGAGCAGACGGGTCAATGGGAAGCTGTGAAACCGGCAAGGCCGCGATGCTGTAAGTGGGATTGAACGGCGCATTCTGATCGGTTCGATACCCCAGTGCATCCTGAAGATCGTTGTACATTCCGAAGCCGCCGCGAAATACGGTTCTCGAACTGAACGGACTCCAGGCAATTCCTACTCGCGGCTGCGGCAGGAACTTTGCGTTGTTCACGGTGAAAAGCGAATCTGCAATTCTAGGCTGGCTCGAAATGACGCCGTTATTGAACGTGTAGTTGGCGGCCCGGCCATTCGCTTCATTCCAGCCGGTAGTAAATTCATCGCGGAAGCCCAGCGACACTGTCAGCTTCGGAGTCAGGCGAATCACATCTTCGACGTACCACGCGCCGAACAGAGACCTCCAGTTCATCTCGGTGGGCGAGGGATCGTACAGAAAACTCGATGTCGTTCCCTGCAGGAATGTCTGCAGGCTGGTGAAGGTTGCCTGCCCGAACTGGCTGAGCGCGATCGTCTCGTTCGACTGAAAAGGCTGGAACCAGGCGCCGAGACTGATTTGATGACGTCCCCGAGTGAGAGTGACGCGATCTTCGAAGGTGTAGAGATTGCGTGCGATCCGCAAATTACTTCCGTTGTTGCTACCCGCCAGGCCAACTTGCGCCTGCGGATTCGACGCCGCGCTGCCGCCTACGACCACCGCGCCGACTGGATGTCCCACCAAAAAGCCGGGCACATCGGCTGCCGGCGTGCCCGGAGTCGGTTCCCCCGTAAAAAAATAACCTGCACGCGAGTAACCGACCCGGGCGACATTCAACGTTGCGGCTGAAAAACTGTGCGTTTCTTCCAGACTGAAAACTTGCTCTCTGAGGCTGACTACGTCACTGCTATAGGGATCGAGGATGGTCGCAGTGAGATCGTCTCCATCGTCGATGGTGTAAACGCCCGCTAGATTATCTCGCGAAGAAATAATGTGATCCAGCCGGGCAGTGCCGAAATCCTCACGAATGACCTGCAGCGGGCTGCTGAACACTTGAGCTATCCCGTTGAAGTCTGGGGCGCCGGCAGGAGCGATCGGCCACAGGTTGAGCAGAGGCTGCACGCTGGGCACGGCGGCCGCGCGTGATACGGCATCCGGAACAAATGCCGCCGAGGTTTGGTGCAGGTGCTGACGCAATCCTTCATAGTTGCCGAATAGGAACGTCTTGCCGGTTTGGATCGGTCCGCCGAGAGATGCGCCGAACTGGTTGCGCTGGAAAGGCGGCGCCGACCCTTGATCGAAGAAGTTAGGCGCGTCAAGAGCGTTGTTACGCAAGAAGTCGTATGCCGATCCGTGTATCTGATTCGTACCCGACTGGGTCACGATACTTACCTGGCCACCCGGCCGCTTCCCGTACTCAGCGCCGTAAGAGTCACGCAGCACATTGAATTCACGCACTGCATCAACCCCCAGTAACTGCTGGCTGGTTCCTCCGGGCTGCATGTTATTTTCCGCTGCCCCCGTGTACTCAACCCCATTCAGCAGAAAAAGGTTCTGCTGCGGCCGATTTCCGGAGACCGAGAAATTATTTCCGGTCGTTGAATTCGATACCCCGATGCCTCCCGTTTTCTCCGCCGTGAAGTTAACGATGCCCGGGTTCAATGTGAGCAGCAAATCGTAGCTACGCCCGTTCAGCGGAAGGTCTTTCACCTGTTGCTCACCGACCAGGCCCGAGATGTCCTGGGTAGTGACGCTTACGATGGCCGCGTCCCCGCTCACCTTCACCTCCTCGCTGACCGCCCCCACCCGCAGGGTCAGATCGACCCTGGCATCCTGCCCAACCACGAGCCGAATTCCGGATCGGACTGCTTCCGCAAATCCATTCTTCTTGACCCGAACCTCATATTGTCCCAACGGAAGACCAAACAATTGATACCGGCCCGCCGAGTCGGTGGCCGTTTCCCGCGAAAGATCCGTATCCAGATTTCGCGCTGTGACACTTGCCGCAGCAACGGATGCGCCAGACTGGTCGGTCACGATCCCAGTCAAGGTCGCTGCCACCTGGGCCGAAACAATTGGATGACATAAACAAAGGAGCAGCAATAGAAGGATGGAAGAACGCCCGGCCACCCTAGCTCTCCGAAGATTCGCCTTGAGGGCATGCGATCGTCCTGGCGCCGAAGTGTGCAGCCGGCTTCGATCTGGAACGTCGTTGTGCATAACTCTGTCCTCCCTGAGGCAATCCGCGAGCGTGGGATTTGAAGTGTATAGTTAACTCAGTTCTTCTGTCTAATCAAATACGGTTATATATCATTAGTATTGGTGGTGGAACAAATCGCCATCGTTAGTTGCTTCGCCGTCGGCTCTTCCGACGCCGATTGATTGACGGGAGCAGGACGCGATTGTACGATTCCCCTCGAAATGGCCAGCGCGCGCAAAACTCGGAATTCGAAACCAGGCGATGAGAAGTTGCTGAAGCTGCGCGAAGCGGCCTTGGAACTTCGTGTTAGCTTTCCCACCATCAAGCAGTGGATTTACAAGCGGAAAATTCGCAGTGTCAGGACCGCCGGAGGGCACCACCGCATTCCGCAGCGTGAAGTAGACCGACTGCTGTTCCGAACCCGGGGGAAAACCGACCCGGAGCGGGATCTGGTGATTCGCCGCGTCAGTGGAAGGAATCAACTGGTAGGGCGGATCGATACCGTCCGCATAAGCGGGCTCATGGCCGAGGTGAAGGTCTCAATCGGCGATCAGCAAATTACTTCGATCATCACTGCCAGTTCGGCCCGCGAAATGAAGCTCAAGCCCGGCCAGACTGCGGCCGCTCTGGTTAAAGCAACCGAGGTCATGATTCTCCGCGTGTGACATGACGGGTGACATGAAAAGACACACCTCGCTCCTGGCTCTGCTCCATTAAGCGTATTGCGCCGCTCCGGGCTCGTTTCGACCCGAGAATTGACACCGTCAGGTGGCTACCGTATGGTTTGCAGAAATAGCTGCCGCGGCTAGAAAGGCGCCGCTCACCTGTGCTCCGAAAAGAACAATCCATAAGCAACGACGAAGATGCCGACAGAGATACATATTCGCGCCGTGGATTCCTGGGAATGGGCTCGGTGGCACTGGCGGCTGCCGGATTGGTGTCGGCGAGCGATGCCGTCTGCCCAGGAACAACGGCCTTATCCAACCAAATGCGATCGAAGCGCCAGCGCTCCCGGTCCAACCAATCCCCCGCTCGATGCGCAAAATCCCGACTCCAACCTGCCGCCGCCACGGACGCCGGCGGCGTGCAGACCTTTAAGTATCCATTCGCGCTTTCTCACAAACGGATGCAAGAAGGCGGATGGTCGCGCGAGGTCACGGTCCGCGAGCTTGCGGTCTCCAAAGTCGATTGCCGGCGTGGACATGAGGCTGACCGCAGGAGGCGTGCGCGAGTTGCACTGGCACACCGCCGCGGAGTGGGCGTTCATGCTGTACGGAAACGCGCGCATCACCGCGATTGACTTGGATGGCAAGAGTTTCGTCGCCGACGTAACCGAAGGCGATCTCTGGTACTTTCCCACCGGAATTCCACATTCGATTCAAGGACTGAATCCGGACGGCGCGGAATTCCTGCTGGTGTTCGACGACGGGAACTTTTCGGAATACGAAACGGTGCTGCTGACCGACTGGATGGCGCACACTCCGCACGATGTACTGGCCAAGAATTTCGGCGTCGATTGAGAGGTCCTGGAAAACATGCCCCGGCGAGAAAAGTTTATTTTTCAGGCCGCCGTTCCTGGCCCGCTCACTGTGGACCAGAAAGCCGCCGCCGGTTCGCTTGGCGTGTCGACTCTGGATTTCGCTTTTCGCACGGCACAGCTAGCCGGTTACGAAGCGCACCAAGGGCGGAGAGGTCAAGATCGTCGACTCCAGCAAGTTCAAGGTGTCTACGACGATTGCAGCGGCGATGGTCACCGTTCATCCCGGAGGAATCCGCGAACTGCACTGGCATCCCAATGCGGACGAATGGCAGTACTACATCAGCGGCACAGGAAGAATGACCGTGTTCGCTACCGGAGGACGCGCCCGCACCATGGACTTCCAGGCCGGAGACGTCGGCTACGTCCAGAAAACGCTGCCGCACTATGTCGAAAATACCGGCAAGCACCGATCTGAAATTTCTGGAGATGTTCAAGAGCAGCGTCTATCAGGACCTTGCCCTCTCGGAGTGGCTCACCCACACGCCACCCGATCTGGTTATGGCTCACCTCGGTATCGATAAGGCGACGCTCGACGCTATCCCGAAGGAAGAGGTCGTGGTGATGCCGAAATAAACTCCGCGGTCAGATACCAGTCGTCTGGTAACGCAACACGGCCAGGGAGAGCCTGTAGTCGTAACCCGCTTGAGCGCTGCTGATTTGAGCCTGTGTCTGCTGGAGCTCCGCCTGACTTAACTCAACAATGGAACTTAGGCCAAGGTGGTAACGTGTCTGGGCAAGATCGAGTGAAAGGTTGGCCTGGTCCAGCAGTTGTTGAGTAACGGCTGACTCGCTGGTAAACTGTATTCGCGTTAAGCCAACTGGTACGCACGTCGCGCGAAATCCGGTTTTGAAGATCGCGCAGACGATCTTGTGTTGCCTGCGTCTGAGGCGCGCGCTTCGCGGAATCTCGCATTGTAGAGAAATCCATTACTGCACGACATGCGCACGCTGTTCTGCTTTTGATCGCGCGCGCGTCAGGCTCTGACAATGGAATTATAACCATCCGGCGGTACCGCGGTCGATATGCCGGTTGGACGCAATAGGTTAGCGCGACAAGCTTACCATTCGGCAAACGCCGATTTGGCGTTCGCGGTTCCGACCTGTCGTCTCATTCTCGAAATTCGGGGATTTCCGGCTTCGCGCCCCATTCGCAGAAGCCGGCGGGATCGAACGGCAGTTGCCGCTCGCGATAAAGCAGCTCGTCCGCGATCGATTTCACTCCCGAGGAGTACTCGAACGCCGTCCCGTCGGGCCCCTTGAAATAGAGGAATTTCGCCGACGAGCTGGGGCGGCGCCCCGGGCCTGAACACCATCGGCACACCGCGCTCGGTCAGGAAGCGGAACGAGCGCATGACGTCGTCGCCGCTCTCAACCTGATGATTGATGTGCTGGATGCCCGGACCGCCGGCGGGGAACATCGCGATGGTGTGGTGGATCTCGTCGATCCGCAGCAGCGGCGCTTCGCCGATGCGGTCGCTCACGCGGGCATTGCAGACCTGCGTCCAGAACGCCTCGTCGCGCGCCGCGTCGGTGGTGCACAGGCCGATGTGGCTGAAGCCGGTGATGCCGGCGTCGCGCACGCCGTGATAGCGCTGCCCGCCATGGGCCGGGCGCCAGACCAGCGCGGTTGCCGCTGGGATCGTCGAACGCGATGAAGTCGCGCACCTTGCGCACTTTTCCGCCGTGCCGTGGTGCACGCGATAGCCGAGGC
>CAVTGN010000001.1:0-3513 GCA_963734265.1 Terriglobia bacterium | reverse complement strand
CTCCAGCGCCAGAATCTCGCCGTTGAGATAGAGCTTGTTCTGCTCGAGAAAAGTTTGCTGCGGCAATGCGCCAGCCGGGGAGGGATCAAAGTGCAGGTGGTAGGCGGCAATATCCTGGGGCGTCGATAGCCGCAGCCGGGTGTTTTCATGGGCCACGATCGTCGCGCCCGCCTTGTGCAGCCATTCGTTTCCGTCGGTGTGGTCGAAATGCCAGTGCGTATTGATAAGGAGCCTGAGTGGTTCGCTCCCAATGTCGGCCAGCGCGGCGCGAAACTGCTTCTCGGAGGTCCCAAAGCCGCTGTCCACCATGACCTTGCCGTCGGGTCCATCCAGAACGGCGACATTGCCGCCGGATCCGGTAATCACGTACACCCGGTCCCGCAACTTTTCCGTTTTCAGCACCGCGGTTGCGCCGGCGGCGCGCATCTGCGCAACCATGTCGGGCGAGATCGTAGTTTGCTGCGGAGAGAAAGCCATCAGCTTCGGAGACAGGCCCGAGGCCAGGAGTGCGGTTCCACCGATGCCCGCCAGGCGTAGAAAGTCACGCCGGCTTGAAGGTGCTGGTTGCGTATTCTTGCCCAGCCGTGCCGCGGAAAGAGATTGCGTCTTCAATCTCGCCTCCATGAAGTGTGATACCGAGTAAAGTATTTCAACGCGCACATCGATGCAACCGGGGAAGCACTAAATTTATGTAAAGTTCTATTGCACGAGACCTTGGTCCAACTCGTGGCTTGCGACTGGGCCTTTAAGAGGTAGGGACCGCATCCCCATGATAAGATTTAACGGGTATCTTAAAGTTCTGTAGTAAAACCTGCGGAAGTGGTGGAACTGGCAGACACACCATCTTGAGGGGGTGGCGCCGAAAGGCGTGGGGGTTCAAATCCCCCCTTCCGCACCATCGCACTTATTTTTCGGAGAATTTGAGAGGCAAGGACAGCGAAACCTGCATGATTATTCTGATTACGATCATCCACATTATTGTTTGCTTTTTCCTGATCATCGTCGTGCTGCTGCAAAGCGGCAAGAGCGGTGACATTGCAGCCGCATTTGGCGGAATGGGCAGCCAGACCGCATTTGGCCCGCGCGGCTCGGCCACCGTCCTTTCCAAGGCAACTACCTGGTCAACCGTCATATTCATGTTGACCTCGATCACGCTATCCATCATGGCGTCGCGCGGCGGGAGCAGCTCGAACTCGGTCCTGCAGGGGATTACGCCTTCGCAGACTAAGACGCAGCCGGCAGTTCCGGCGAAGCCTCCGGCGCCGCAGAAGTAGCTGGCGGAGCGTCTTTGGTCGTTCGTCGTTGGTCGTTGGCCAAACCCGCCCCGCATCATTAAGGACACGGCTCGAAGTCTATCCCCACGGCTAACGATCAATAACCGGTCGCAACCAACAACCGCTACAACCATTCCATGATTCACGAAATTCTTCCTGTCGGCCCGCTTCATTGCAACTGCTCCGTCATCGGGGACGAAGCCACCCATGAAGCCCTGGTGATTGATCCGGGCGACGACATTGAAGACGTTCTGCGGCTGATCCAAAAGCACAATCTCAAAGTCAAACAGATCGTGATTACTCACGCCCATATTGATCATGTGGGCGGTGCCATGAAGCTGCGAGCCGCGACCGGCGCTCCCATCCTGCTTAATCAGAATGACTATGCTCTGCTGAAAATGCTGGACGTGCAGGCGGCATGGATCGGAGTGAAAAATCCCGGCAAGGTAGATATCGATCGAAGCATCGGACAGTCCGACACGGTGCAGGCGGGCTCCCTGAAAGCCGACGTGATTCATACTCCCGGACACACCGAGGGCAGTGTTTGCCTGTTCTTCCCCGCCGAGCGCATGCTCATTGCGGGCGATACTTTGTTCGCGGGCAGCATTGGCCGCACTGATCTGCCGGGCGGATCATCGGAAAAAATTATCGACTCCCTGCAGCAGAAAGTGTTGGCCCTGCCAGATGACACTCTGGTGGTCCCTGGCCACGGTCCGCTGACCACGATCGGCGAGGAGCGGGAAAGCAATCCCTTCCTGGTAAAGAGATAGAAAGCTAGCCGAGAATTAGCCGGGCGCTTTCTTCGTGAGTTTCGCCGCCAGCGCTCCCAGCACTTTTTGCGCTTCGTCAGTCCACCAGGCGGAGACGACATCGTCAATTTCATCATCGATGTCCTGAAATAGGGCAGATAAGTCTGCGCGGGCTCGCTGCCGGGTCGTGGTCATGGCCCGCTCCGGCAGTTTCAAAAGGCCCTGGCACCAATCCACGGCCCGGTCCACAACTTTCTCCAGCGGGACCAACTCATCCACGACTCCGATTCTTGCCGCTTCCACGGCCGAGATCACAAGTCCGCCGGTGCCCAGTCGTTCAGCCTGCCGTGCGCCAACCTGACGCCTTAGTGCTGAAAGGATTACCGGCGGCAGGGGAATTCCCACCTGGACCTCGTTGAATCCCATCTTCCAGTCACCTTCCGCCATTACTCGCCAGTCGCAAAACAGTGCGAGCACAGTTCCTCCCGCCGGACCGTGCCCGTTGATGGCCGCCGCAACCGGTATCGACGAACGAGCAAGGGCGCGCATCAGCCCATAAAAATCCCGCCACACTTGAGCTATGGCTGGACGGTCGAGAGTGAGAAGCAGCGGAACATCCAGACCCGCCGAGAACATGCCGGGAGTACCGGAGAGCACCAGCGCGCGGGCACCGTTGCCGGGAGCGGCTTCGATTGCGTCTTTGAGTGCGGTAATCAGCGCCGGAGAGAGTGCATTGGCTGGCGGACGATTCAGCCGAAGCTCCCTTACCGGCCCATGGTTGGTGGTCACGATCATTGAGGTAGAAATAATTTCAAAGATTCAACAGCTCAAGCGTTCGCGTTATGCCCTCGCGAAATGTCTCCGGCGGCGTCAGCAAGCTTACTATCAGGTACCCATCGCTGGGGAAGTCATAGAAGTGGCCGGGATGAACCAGCACCGAAGTTTGACGGAGGATGTGAATCGCCAGTTCCTCATCCGATCGAGTCACAGGCACGCGCAAGATTGCGTACCATCCGCCTTCAACCTCGAGACGTGCGCATGTTTTCTGTTTCGCCAGTTGAGCATCGAGCGTAGCAAGATTTGCTCGCACGCGTTCGAGCAAGAGCGGCTGGATGTTCTTTCGTTCGCCGAGCAGAACAGGTGCGGCTAACTGGATGGGGGCATTCATCGACAAGTAAGTGTCTGCAATCATCTCCAGACGTTCCATGGCCGCGTGAACCGCTGCTTCCGGACCGCTCGTGGCTACCCAGGCAAACTTCATCTGCGGTAGCCCGGAGATTTTCGACACACCGCTGAGGGTAAAGGTCAGGACCTCGCGGTTGGCCGCAAAACTCGGGCGTGGGACGTCATCGTGCGCGTAGTCGAGAAATACTTCGTCTGCAATCACGGCCAGGTCATGCTCTCGGCAGAACGAATTCAGCAGATTTCGCTCGCTCTCGCTGACATACGACCCTGTAGGGTTGTTGGGATGCACCACCACCACGGCGCGG